>NZ_CP096511.1:600000-4572500 GCF_056530295.1 Bacillus sp. PK6-16 | reverse complement strand
GCGAGATAAAAGGTGCCTGTACCGCAAACCGACACAGGTAGGCGAGGAGAGAATCCTAAGGTGTGCGAGAGAACTCTGGTTAAGGAACTCGGCAAAATGACCCCGTAACTTCGGGAGAAGGGGTGCTTTCTTAACGGAAAGCCGCAGTGAATAGGCCCAAGCGACTGTTTAGCAAAAACACAGCTCTCTGCGAAGCCGTAAGGCGAAGTATAGGGGGTGACACCTGCCCGGTGCTGGAAGGTTAAGGAGAGGGGTTAGCGTAAGCGAAGCTCTGAACTGAAGCCCCAGTAAACGGCGGCCGTAACTATAACGGTCCTAAGGTAGCGAAATTCCTTGTCGGGTAAGTTCCGACCCGCACGAAAGGTGTAACGATTTGGGCACTGTCTCAACCAGAGACTCGGTGAAATTATAGTACCTGTGAAGATGCAGGTTACCCGCGACAGGACGGAAAGACCCCGTGGAGCTTTACTGTAGCCTGATATTGAATTTTGGTACAGTTTGTACAGGATAGGCGGGAGCCATTGAAACCGGAGCGCTAGCTTCGGTGGAGGCGCTGGTGGGATACCGCCCTGACTGTATTGAAATTCTAACCTACGGGTCTTATCGACCCGGGAGACAGTGTCAGGTGGGCAGTTTGACTGGGGCGGTCGCCTCCTAAAGTGTAACGGAGGCGCCCAAAGGTTCCCTCAGAATGGTTGGAAATCATTCGTAGAGTGCAAAGGCATAAGGGAGCTTGACTGCGAGACCTACAAGTCGAGCAGGGACGAAAGTCGGGCTTAGTGATCCGGTGGTTCCGCATGGAAGGGCCATCGCTCAACGGATAAAAGCTACCCCGGGGATAACAGGCTTATCTCCCCCAAGAGTCCACATCGACGGGGAGGTTTGGCACCTCGATGTCGGCTCATCGCATCCTGGGGCTGTAGTCGGTCCCAAGGGTTGGGCTGTTCGCCCATTAAAGCGGTACGCGAGCTGGGTTCAGAACGTCGTGAGACAGTTCGGTCCCTATCCGTCGTGGGCGTAGGAAATTTGAGAGGAGCTGTCCTTAGTACGAGAGGACCGGGATGGACGCACCGCTGGTGTACCAGTTGTTCTGCCAAGGGCATAGCTGGGTAGCTATGTGCGGAAGGGATAAGTGCTGAAAGCATCTAAGCATGAAGCCCCCCTCAAGATGAGATTTCCCATAGCGTAAGCTAGTAAGATCCCTGAAAGATGATCAGGTTGATAGGTTCGAGGTGGAAGCATGGTGACATGTGGAGCTGACGAATACTAATAGATCGAGGACTTAACCATATAATATGTAGCAAATGTTATCTAGTTTTGAAAGAATATAAAAAACTTATTGACTTTCGAGGTCAAATGAGTTAAAATGATTCTTGTCTTAAATGAATACAGTCTGGTAATGATGGCAGAGAGGTCACACCCGTTCCCATACCGAACACGGAAGTTAAGCTCTCTAGCGCCGATGGTAGTTGGGACCTTGTCCCTGTGAGAGTAGGACGTTGCCAGGCAAAATGGAGGATTAGCTCAGCTGGGAGAGCACCTGCCTTACAAGCAGGGGGTCGGCGGTTCGATCCCGTCATCCTCCACCATATATGTCGGAGGGGTAGCGAAGTGGCTAAACGCGGCGGACTGTAAATCCGCTCCTTCGGGTTCGGCAGTTCGAATCTGCCCCCCTCCACCATTCTTAATTAATGGGCTATAGCCAAGCGGTAAGGCAACGGACTTTGACTCCGTCATGCGCTGGTTCGAATCCAGCTAGCCCAGCCATTAAGAGCCATTAGCTCAGTTGGTAGAGCATCTGACTTTTAATCAGAGGGTCGAAGGTTCGAGTCCTTCATGGCTCACCATTTTAATGAAATATGCGGGTGTGGCGGAATTGGCAGACGCACTAGACTTAGGATCTAGCGCCTTTGGCGTGGGGGTTCGACTCCCTTCACCCGCACTTTTAATAAAATAACTCATACATGTCTTGCGGAAGTAGTTCAGTGGTAGAATACAACCTTGCCAAGGTTGGGGTCGCGGGTTCGAATCCCGTCTTCCGCTCCAATTTTCAATATGACATGCCGGGGTGGCGGAACAGGCAGACGCACAGGACTTAAAATCCTGCGGTGGGTGACCACCGTGCGGGTTCGACCCCCGCCCTCGGCACCATATGCGCCCGTAGCTCAATTGGATAGAGCGTTTGACTACGGATCAAGAGGTTAGGGGTTCGACTCCTCTCGGGCGCGCTTTTATTAACGGGAAGTGGCTCAGCTTGGTAGAGCACCTGGTTTGGGACCAGGGGGTCGCAGGTTCAAATCCTGTCTTCCCGATATTCCCAAAAAACATGGGGCCTTAGCTCAGCTGGGAGAGCGCCTGCCTTGCACGCAGGAGGTCAGCGGTTCGATCCCGCTAGGCTCCACTTTATTTAATATATGTCTCGGAGGTATACCCAAGTTCGGCTGAAGGGATCGGTCTTGAAAACCGACAGGCGGTGAGAATCGCGCGGGGGTTCGAATCCCTCTACCTCCTCCATTTTTTCTTTAATGGTGTAGACATATAATAATAAAATATTTATTTTTTCCTTTATGGAGGTATACCCAAGTTCGGCTGAAGGGATCGGTCTTGAAAACCGACAGGCGGCGAGAGTCGCGCGGGGGTTCGAATCCCTCTACCTCCTCCATTTTTTAAAATTTTATATTGTCGCGGGGTGGAGCAGCACGGTAGCTCGTCGGGCTCATAACCCGAAGGTCGCAGGTTCAAATCCTGTCCCCGCAACCAAATGGTCCCGTGGTGTAGTGGTTAACATGCCTGCCTGTCACGCAGGAGATCGCCGGTTCGACCCCGGTCGGGACCGCCATTTATGTTGGCTCGGTAGCTCAGTCGGTAGAGCAGAGGACTGAAAATCCTCGTGTCGGCGGTTCGATTCCGTCCCGAGCCACCATTTTTTTATGCCGGCTTAGCTCAATTGGTAGAGCAACTGACTTGTAATCAGTAGGTTGGGGGTTCAAGTCCTCTAGCCGGCATCATTTAGGGGCATAGTTTAAAGGTAGAACTGAGGTCTCCAAAACCTCCAGTGTGGGTTCGATTCCTACTGCCCCTGTAAAGTATATGGGCCTATAGCTCAGCTGGTTAGAGCGCACGCCTGATAAGCGTGAGGTCGATGGTTCGAGTCCATTTAGGCCCACCATATATTATTCCGCAGTAGCTCAGTGGTAGAGCTATCGGCTGTTAACCGATCGGTCGTAGGTTCGAGTCCTACCTGCGGAGCCATGGCCCGTTGGTCAAGTGGTTAAGACACCGCCCTTTCACGGCGGTAACACGGGTTCGAATCCCGTACGGGTCATACAAAAAGAGTCAGCATTATGCTGGCTCTTTTTTATTTTGTTAATCCTTTTTATTACGTTACTTTCCAGAAATAAATAAAGGAATTTTGGAAAAGCTATGGTATGTATAAAAAGGAGGAAATAATAATGACACGAGTGAGAGACTTAATGAGTACCCATATTGTACATTGTACACCGCTAGACAATGTATATGAGGCAGCTGTAAAAATGAAGGAAGAATCGGTTGGATTAATTCCTGTTGTTGAAAATGAGCAAGTTGTTGGGCTTGTTACTGATCGTGATTTAGTCGTTCGAGGGATTGCTGAAAAACATCCTGGATCTAATAAGATTACAAATGTAATGACAACAAATATTATCTCAGTTTCTCCAAATGATTCTATTGAAAAAGCTACAGAGCTAATGGCACAGCATCAAATTAGACGATTACCAGTAGTTGATAGTGGTCAACTTATTGGCATGTTAGCACTAGGAGATTTAGCTATAAGGGAATCAGCAGATGATCAAGCTGGATTTGCCTTGAGCGAAATCTCAGAGCGTACAGAGTAAATTGAAGCTTTCATTAACCGAGAGTTTAATGGTCACTCATAAAGAGCTAAATTATATATAAATTTCAGATACATTATTCTAGTATATATGGATTAAACTAATATGTTAGCGTGATGTATCTGAGACATTATATAATAAGTATGTGGTTAATAATTTCGACATTTTTTTAAAATTTGTTATTCTTAATTTTTAATAAGAGAAAAGATGATATACTGATAGATATAAGTATTATGAGAGATTTTGAATATAACAATATTAATTTTTAGTGGTGCGATAATAAATTAATATTTCCTACATAGATGAAAAGGGAAGGGGAATTATATGAAGGCTGTACAGGGCGATCCAAATTGGAATTTGGTTACAGATACATATATAGAACCAAATAATTTCGCTGAATTATTTTCTTTGCTTGTACCTTGTCACCCAAAAGGTGAGGGGAAAGAACGAACTATATTAGTATGGAAAGAGAAAGAATTTTATAAAGAAGAAAATTTAGCGGCATTTATCGTATATGGCATGAATAAAGCAAAGAAATTACCGCAGTTTCATAAAGATGAAATTCCAACTTTAGTGCGTATTCTTCGCTTATGCCAAGAGATTGGTTGGTATGAAGAGGCAAATGATTTTATGATAGCGCAAGGATTAGCTGAGTTTGTTCATACTTCATTGGAATATGAAACATGGGATCTTTTGACGCAATCAGTTGCTTTAAATTATTTAATTATTAAATATCGTATAGGTGAATTGACAGATAGGGATATTGAAATTTGGGATAGAGTTAAATTTAATGAGAAGTGTATAACCGATTGTAAACATTTATTATCTCATAAAGAAGTATTGGAATTTACATTCTTTTATATGTGCAAGAGAGCGAAATCATTATCAAAAGAGCAATTAAATAGTGATATGATGAGTTTAGCAATGTATTGTAATACTTTTGTATATGATTTGTATACACATGATTTATTACGGAAATATCGTAAGTGTACAGATTTCCTATCATATTATGGACCTAGTCAGGCAGTTTTAGCATGTCAAAGAGCTGTATTATCTCAAATTTCCGATCGCTTAGACCCATTAAAGACAACGCATGTAGATGATTATTTATATGTGATGAAAGAAATGATGGAGCATATGACGATAGGAGTAATGGATCGATATGGTCATTTTATTGGAAAGCTACTATCTTATGTGCCATTTTTCGAAATGATACAAGTTCCACAGCATGCATATTATTGTGAAGAATTACTGTATATTTGTAAGGGCATTGAATATAAAGAAGAAACACTACGCAATTATATATTTATACAATTACATGATTGTTTACCATCATTCTTTAGGCTATTTCTTAAAAATAAGCGTTACGCAACGATTCATGATATTCTTTTCTATTGGTGCGATGACGAACAACGAATGAGCTTAGAGAAAAAATATAATCTGAGCTTTATTTATGAAAAATATGCTTGTGGATAAACAATATTTTCGATATGAAAAATTAATATAAATTAAAAAGGATCTCCAGTTTATGTGAGATCCTTTTTTGTTAGTAAAACAAGGAGAAAGTGATTAAGACAAGAAACAACATTCCATATAGGAGAAGTTGTGCAGTATAACTTCCTTGTATACCAAAAAAAGTATTGGCTTTCTTATACAAATTCAATATGTATTTTATTGGAGTATCTTTGAAAGATTGGTACACAGTGTCTCCTCTTTCTAAGCTTCTTGTTTTTGTTTTTGGTTATAAGGGACATTAATATATCTAGCTACAAATAATAAAACAGCCATAAAGAATACTGGAAATACAGTAGATAAATAAAAGCCATTACTAATTATATTTGTTATGAGAGCACTCAAAAGAAAAATAGCATTATAAATATGGGCAATTTTTTGTTTTAGTTGCACTTGAAATGATTCCATCATAATTTCTAATGCAACAAAAGCAATAATAATAGATAAAAATACAATGTTTGTATTGTAAATGATTAAACAACAGATTAAACCTAAAAAGGCTACGTATTCAATTATAAGAGGTATATTGCGTGGCATACAATTTACCTAACTAAATATGGCAGTGGATTTACTGCATTTGTTTTTTCAAAATTCCATTCTCCATTATGTAATTCAAAATGAAGATGTTGCCCGTATGAATGACCTGTGTTTCCCATATGACCTATTAATTGTCCAGTTTGTACTTGATCACCAGCTTGTACAGTGCGATCCTTCATATGAGCATAAACAGTTGTATATAATTTCCCATTGATTTGATGCGCAATGAAAACAACATTGCCATAGCTAGCTGAATAATAAGATTTCACAACTTTACCTGCAGCAGCAGCTTGGATAGAGACGTTTCCTGGAGCGGCAATATCTATACCATAATGCATTTGTTCCCAGCGTATATCAAAGGTTGAGCTAATTCTTCCTTGAGCGGGGAATTTGAAAGCAGCTGGAATTGATGAAGGCTGATCTGTTTTAGCTTGTGGTTGATTTTGTACTACATAGTGTTTTGCTACATATCCGTATCCTGTGCCAAAACGAATTTTATACCAAGTACCTACAGTTTCTACTACTTGTACTTGTGTACCGTTTTGTAATGAACCGAGTAGAGCGCTACTTGTACTAGCGGTGCTACGTACATTTAGATTAGGTGTTGCAACAGTATATTTTGTATTATTTTGAACGGTGATTCCTTTTACTAAGGGTTGTGAACCATTAGAGATGAATGCTTTTTGTACGTAACCTGTTTGGCCATTATGTGATATTTTATACCATTCGCCTTGATCTTCTTGAACGGTAATAAACTTACCATTTGGTAATACATCTAAAATGGAAGATTCTAAATTAGGTTCAGAGCGAACGTTTAATGCATTAGCATTAACGATGTATTGATCATTAGATTGAAGTTTGTTTTTTAGTAAAATAGCATCTTTTTGTACATAACCTACTTTATTATGAACAGATACTTTATACCAACCATTAGTTGTTTCAAGGATGTTCACTTTTGTATTAAAGCGAATTGTATCAATTGATGTGCTTTTTACGTTATCTTCTGTATGTAATGCTACTTGATTGACTTTGACATACCCAGTTTTAATATTAGATAATTGTTCAGCGTTTGCTTTTTGTACATTTGTTTCACCCATAGAAGGAAGTAAAGAAGCAATCGCTACAGTAGTTGCTGTTAAAGCAGTAGCTTTCATATTCATGGAATAGAGACCTCCTCTAGTTGTATAGTTGTAATTTTATTATAGTATAAAGATATGATATAGTGGGGGTATTCACATAAATGTAATATGAAATCAATATAAAAATAAATTTTTTGAGGATAATGATTCCTTTTTATACAATTAATCGGGGTTTTATTTTCTAAAATAGAATGTATGTATTATATAATTTTGATATTATGTTGATAATTAAGAAAATTAAAAAAGTTGATGATGTCTTATTAGGGTGTTATACTAACAGTGATAATTTTATAGTTTGCTAGGAGAGCTGGTGTTGCCAGCTGAGAGTAGGCCGTAAGCCTTTGATCCTTTTTATTACCTGATCTAGATTATGCTAGCGTAGGGAAGCAATTCGGACACTAACAATGAGTCCCCGTTTCTTTGCGTATAGAAACGGGGCTTTTTTATTTGAAAATTTCATATTGAAACCACTAGGGGTGCTTGA
Source organism: Bacillus sp. PK6-16 (assembly GCF_056530295.1). Lineage (NCBI taxonomy): Bacteria > Bacillati > Bacillota > Bacilli > Caryophanales > Bacillaceae > Bacillus > Bacillus sp. PK6-16. The sequence continues at coordinate 4,564,959 of NZ_CP096511.1, read as the reverse complement.
CTTGCTGAGAGAGGAATAATCCTTAACCCTTACAACACCTGATCTAGGTAATACTAGCGAAGGGAAGTGGAACATCGAATAAATGTATAACTTTATTTGCTGTAACCACTTCTTATATATAGAAGTGGTTTTTTATTTAGATACATATATTGAAAGGGGATAGAGAAATGAAATTTTGCGATAGATTATTAGAAACTGTGCAACCGGTTTGGGAGATGAGTCATAATCATCCGTTTGTAGTGGGGATGGGAGATGGCACGTTAGAAAAAGATAAATTCCAGTATTATATTATTCAAGATTATTTATATCTGCTAGATTATGCAAAGTTATATGCGATTGGTGTTGTAAAAGCAACGAATCCACAAGTAATGGGAAAGTTCGCTGAACAAATTGATGGAATATTAAATGGCGAAATGACAATCCATAAACAATATGCAAAAAGACTTGGAATTTCTATAGAGGAGATAGAGTCTGCGAAACCATCTGCTAAAAATTTAGCTTATACAAATTACATGATGTCTGTATCTCAAAATGGCACACTTGCGGAATTAATAGCAGCGCTTCTTCCATGTATGTGGAGCTATTGGGAAATTGGAAAGCGTTTAAATGATATTCCTGGAGCAAGAGATCATGAGTTTTTTGGTGAGTGGATTCAAGGATATAGTTCGGAAGAATACGGTAATCTTTGTATTTGGTTAATAGATTTATTAAATGAAATGGCAGTTGGAAAGTCTGAGAAAGAACTAGAAAGATTAGAGGAGATCTTCTTATATTCCAGTCGATTTGAATATTTATTCTGGGATATGTCCTATCGTAAGGAGATGTGGGGATTTGAGGAGCAAGAACATACTACAGTTTCATAATGTTTCTTTTCATTACGATGAGAAACCAATCATCCATGAATTAAATGCTTCTATACATGAGAAAGAGTTTGTCAGTATTATCGGACCGAGTGGATGTGGGAAAAGTACTTTATTTCGCCTTATTACAGGTCTAGAAAAGGTAAGTATTGGACAGATAGAACTGACAGAAACAAAGCACCATCCTGTAGGATATATGCCGCAAAAAGATATGCTTTTGCCGTGGAGAACAATTATTGAGAATGCTGCCCTGCCGTTAGAGTGCCAAGGTGTACAGAAGAAAGAAGCAGAAGTAAAGGCAAAGGAACTGTTACATAAATTTGGTTTGCAAGGGTATGAGACAAAATATCCGAAAGATTTATCTGGTGGTATGAGACAACGTGTATCTTTTATTCGAACTTTATTAACAGGCGGGGAGATATTGCTGTTAGATGAACCGTTTAGTGCGTTGGATGCTTTAACGAAGACCTCTTTGCAAGAATGGTTGTTTGAACAATGGCAAGAGTGGGAAAAAACAATTTTATTCATTACTCATGATGTTGAAGAAGCGTTATTTCTTTCAAACCGAGTTCTAGTAGTGGAACAGCAGCCGATAACGACTTTGACTGAACGGACTGTACCGCTTGATCATAACAGAACACGAAAAGATTTATATAAACCGGAAGTATTAGCGCTAAAAGATGAGCTTCTTAGTATGTTACAAAGGCAGGTACTTGTGTGATGAACCGATTGAAAGAATTAGTTCCTGCTATTACACTTTCTAGTATTTTACTAGCTGTGTGGGAAATAGGAGCAAGAATTGTAGATGAGATGTACATTTTACCGTCACCTTCTGCGATTTTAATGAAGATATGGAAACTAAAAGACATATTATTTACAGTTCATTTACCTGCAACGTTATACGTCGTTTTAATAGGTGTTGTTATCTCTATCGTATTAGGTGTAGGGCTAGCGATGTTAATGAATGCGAGTACATGGATGGAGAGAGCATTTTATCCATTATTAGTTGCTTCACAAACGATTCCGATTACTGCGCTTGCTCCGCTATTTGTTTTATGGTTTGGATATACAATTTGGAGTAAGGTTGTTGTCACAGTTTTAATTACGTTTTTCCCAATTGCGGTCAATACGTATGATGGACTGCGTAGTACGAAAAAAGAATGGGAGGAGCTCTTAGTTACATATGGAGCAACAAAAAGAGATATTTTTCTTAAATTAAAGTTGCCGTCTGCTCTTCCTTATTTTTTCTCAGCTTTAAAAATTGCAGTTCCGCTTAGTGTTATCGGAGCAGCAATTGGAGAATGGCTCGGTGCACAAGCTGGGCTTGGATATTTCAGTAAGAGAATGATGACGCAGTTAGATGGAGCTGGCGTATTTGCACCTATTGTATTGTTATCATTATTAGCTATTTTCTTCGTCGTAATTATTTCCATATTAGAAAAGAAATTCATTAGTTGGAGGAAGCATTCATGAAATTTTTAAAGCGCATCTTTGTGTTTACATTATTAATTGCAATAATTGCAGGATGTTCGAGTAATTCAGCATCAGACAAAAGTAAAAAAGAGAAAGAAATAACAGTCATGTTAGATTGGTATCCAAATGCGGTACATAGCTTTATCTATGCAGCAATTGAAAAAGGATACTTTAAAGAAGAAGGTGTAAAGGTAAATATTAAATTCCCTTCTAATCCGACTGATCCATTAACGCTGGCAGCAGCAGGGAAGGTGACAGTTGGCTTGTATTATCAGCCAGATGTTGTTATGGCGAGAGCGAATGAGCAAATTCCAGTGAAATCAATTGGGGCTGTCGTACGTTCACCATTAAATCATGTTGTATCACTGAAATCAGCGGGCATTCAATCACCGAAAGATTTAGAAGGAAAAACAGTAGGATACTCTGGAACACCATTAAGTGAGATGTATTTAAAAACGATGGTAAAAGAAGCTGGTGGTAATCCTGATACAGTGAAAGTAGTAGATGTTGGCTTTGATTTAGTACCAGCATTAATTACGAAGAAAGTAGATGCGGTAACAGGGGCATACATTAACCATGAAGTACCTGTTATGCGTCATGAAGGCCATGAACCAGCGTACTTTAATCCAGCTGATTACGGAGTACCAAACTATCATGAGCTTGTGTTTGTAACAGGTGATAAAACGTTGAAAAAAGATAAAGAGGCGTTGCAAGCTTTCTTACGTGGTACGAAAAAAGGCTATGATTTCATGAAGAAAAACCCAGATGAAGCATTGAATATTTTATTAAATCATCAAGAAAAAGAAAACTTCCCACTTGTGCCAGAAGTCGAAAAGGAAAGTATGAAAATTTTATTAGAGAAGATGGAAACGAAAGATGAGCCATTCTTATCAGATTCAAAAGAATCTTGGGAGAAACAAAATAAGTGGCTGAAGGACAAAGGAATGACGAAAGAAACCGTCCCAGCCGATGAATTATTCGAAAATATTTTAAAGTAGGCGAATGAATATGAAAAATGAGCTCCACGTAATCTCAAATGGCCATATGCCATTCGAAGAGTTAGTGAATGTAGCGATGCAAATTGAGAGTGAGATTGATTATTTGCATATTCGTGAGCGTGAGAAGAGTACGAAGGAATTATATGAAGGTGTGGAAAGTCTATTAATGGAGGGCTTTCCGGCTTCTAAAATTGTCATAAACGATCGAATTGATATTGCAATTTTATTAAATATTCCTCGTGTTCAACTAGGGTATCGAAGTACAGATGTAAAGTCAGTGAAAGAAAAGTTTTCGTATTTGCATGTCGGTTATTCTGTGCATTCGCTAGATGAAGCAATAGTAGCTTTTAAAAATGGAGCGGATTCACTCGTTTATGGCCATGTATTTCCGACAGATTGTAAAAAAGGTGTGCCAGCGAGAGGGCTTGAAGAAATTTCAGACATTGCAAGGTGTTTATCTATACCGATTACAGCAATTGGAGGAATTACCCCAGAAAACACAGTGGATGTTCTTACTAACGGTGTAAGCGGTATAGCAGTTATGTCTGGAATTGTAAGTAGTAGTAACCCGTATAGCAAAGCGAAATCTTATAAGGAATCAATAAGAAAGTGGGCGGAGAAACATGTGTGAGAAGTATGATGTAGCGATTATTGGTGGTGGTGTAATTGGTAGTTCAATTGCACATTTTCTAGCAGAAAGAGGACATAAAGTAGCGATTGTGGAGAAGCAAAGTATTGCATCGGAAGCTTCAAAAGCAGCTGCTGGTTTACTTGGTGTTCAGGCAGAATGGGATGCGTATGATCCGCTATTTGAACTTGCTAGAGAAAGCCGAGCTATATTTCCACAACTTGCAGCAGTTTTACGCGAAAAAACGGGTGTTGATATTGGATATGAAGAAAAAGGAATTTATCGTATTGCTCAAAATGAAGATGAGAAGGAAAGAATTCTTCACATTATGGATTGGCAGCAGAAAACAGGTGAAGATTCTTATTTTCTAACGGGAGACCATGTGCGGGAAAAAGAGCCATATCTATCCGAATCTATTATAGGAGCAGTATATTATCCGAAAGACGGTCATGTTATTGCACCAGAGCTTACGAAAGCATTCGCACATTCTGCAGCGATTTCCGGTGCTGATATATATGAACAGACAGAAGTATTTGATATCCGTATTGAAAATAATAAAGTGACTGGAGTTATTACAAGTGAAGGTATTGTCACATGTGAGAAAGTCGTTATTGCAGGAGGTTCATGGAGCACGAAGTTACTCAGTTATTTTCACCGCGATTGGGGTACATATCCAGTTAAAGGAGAAGTGGTTGCGGTAAGAAGTAGAAAACAACTTTTAAAAGCACCTATTTTTCAAGAAAGGTTTTACATTACTCCAAAGCGTGGTGGACGTTACGTAATTGGGGCAACAATGAAGCCACATACGTTCAATAAAACTGTGCAGCCAGAAAGTATAACTTCTATATTAGAGCGTGCTTATACAATATTGCCAGCTTTAAAAGAAGCAGAATGGGAAAGCACGTGGGCAGGATTAAGACCACAATCGAATCATGAAGCTCCTTATATGGGAGAGCATGAAGAAATAAAAGGTTTATATGCTTGCACGGGCCATTATCGAAACGGTATTTTATTAAGTCCTATTTCTGGCCAATATATGGCTGATTTAATAGAAGGAAAGCAAGAGAATCATTTGCTAGATTCATTGCTTTCTAGAAGAGTTTAGAAAGGGGATGGAAGTTTGAATTTAAAAATTAATGGTAACCAAATTGAAGTGCCAGCGAGTGTAAAAACAGTAGCTGAGCTACTTACACATTTAGAGCTAGATAACAGAATTGTTGTAGTAGAGCGTAATAAAGATATTTTACAAAAAGATGATCATACAGATACATCTGTTTTTGATGGAGACCAAATTGAGATTGTAACTTTCGTAGGAGGCGGTTGATTATGTTAAACATTGGACCATTTTCATTTCATTCTAGACTTTTATTAGGAACAGGTAAATTCCCTGATTTTGACGTACAGCAAAAGGCAATTGACGTTTCTGAAGCTGAAATTTTAACGTTTGCAGTACGTCGTATGGATATCTTTGATGCAAAGCAACCTAATTTATTAGAGAAACTTGATGTGAAAAAATATACGTTATTACCAAATACAGCAGGAGCAAAAAACGCTGAAGAGGCTGTTCGTATTGCAAAATTAGCAAAAGCTTCTGGGCTTTGTGACATGATAAAGGTAGAAGTTATTGGTGATGATAGAACGCTATTACCTGATCCGGTAGAAACGTTAAAGGCATCTGAAATGTTACTGGAAGAAGGATTTATCGTACTTCCGTATACATCTGATGATGTTGTATTAGCACGTAAATTACAAGAGCTTGGCGTGCATGCGATTATGCCAGGAGCATCTCCAATCGGATCAGGACTTGGTATTGTAAATCCATTAAATTTGAGCTTCATTATTGAACAAGCGACAGTACCAGTTATCGTTGATGCCGGTATTGGTAGCCCAGCTGATGCGGCATTTGCAATGGAATTAGGAGCAGATGGCGTGTTATTAAATACAGCTGTATCAGGAGCAAAAGATCCTATTAAAATGGCACAAGCAATGAAATTAAGTATTGAAGCAGGCCGTTTAGGATTTGAAGCAGGTCGTATTGCACGTAAACGTTGTGCAACTGCAAGTAGTCCTTTAGAAGGAATGAGCGTAGTTGAATAATCGATATTCTCGCCAAGAACTATTTTCTCCAATTGGAGAAGAAGGACAGCAAAAGATAAGAGAAAAGCATGTGCTTATTATCGGTGCAGGTGCATTAGGTAGTGCAAATGCAGAGATGTTTGTAAGAGCAGGTGTTGGCAAGATAACAATTGTTGACCGTGATTATGTAGATTGGAGTAATTTACAAAGACAACAATTGTATGCAGAGAGCGACGTAAAGAATAATCTTCCAAAAGCTATAGCGGCTAAAAAACGTTTAGAAGAGATTAATAGTGATGTAACAATAGAAGCTCTCGTTCAAGATGTAACAGCTGAAGAGCTAGAAGAACTTGTTATAAATGTTGATGTAATTATTGATGCGACTGATAATTTCGAAACGCGCTTTATTGTAAATGATATATCACAAAAATATTCTATTCCATGGATTTACGGTGCATGTGTAGGTAGTTACGGTCTTTCTTACACAATCCTTCCTAGTAAAACACCATGTTTATCATGTTTATTACAGTCGATTCCGCTTGGCGGGGCAACATGTGATACAGTGGGTATTATATCACCTGCTGTATCTCTTGTCGTTTCTCATCAAGTAACAGAAGCTCTTAAACTGTTAGTAGAAGATTACGAATCACTTCGAGATGGGCTGGTATCGTTTGATATGTGGAAGAATGAGTATTCATGTATGAATGTACAAAAACTTCGCCAGCATAATTGTCCTTCATGCGGAGAGAATGCATTATATCCGTATTTAAATAAAGAAAACACATCAAAAACAGCAGTTTTATGCGGGCGAAATACAGTTCAAATTAGACCACCTCATAAAGATGAAATGAATTTTGAACAATATAAAGAGTTGTTGGAAGGTCGTGTAAATGATTTAAATATAAATCCATATTTACTATCATTTTCTGTTGAAGACAAGAGGTTAGTAGCCTTTAAAGATGGCCGTGTGCTCGTACATGGAACGAAAGATATAAGCGAAGCAAAAACGATTTATCATCGCTATTTTGGATAGAAAAGGATGAGTGGGATGAAAGTGAATAAAGCTTTAACAATTGCAGGGTCTGATAGCGGCGGCGGTGCTGGAATTCAGGCAGATTTAAAAACATTCCAAGAGCTTGGTGTATACGGAATGACGGCTATTACGGCAATTACTGCTCAAAACACGCTTGGCGTTCAAGGGGTATATCCTGTTCCATTAGAAGGTATTACAGAACAGCTGAATTCAATTGGTACGGATGTAACACCAGATGCAGTGAAACTAGGAATGTTATTTAGTAGTGAAATAATTCAAATTGTTGCAGAACAAATTAAAAAGTTTGGCTGGAATAATATTGTGCTAGATCCCGTTATGATTGCAAAAGGCGGTGCATCATTATTACAGCAAGAAGCAGTTCAAGCATTAAAAGAATATTTATTACCAGTAGCAACTGTTATAACACCGAATGTCCCAGAAGCAGAAGTGTTAACTGGGATGGAGATTCATAATGTTGAAGATAGTAAGGTAGCTGCAAAAATATTGCATGAATTAGGTGCTAAATATGTGCTTATGAAGGGCGGACATGCAGAATATCAAGGGAATGAAGTAATTGATTTCCTCTTTGATGGAGAAAAATTTATTGAGTTTAGAAGCGAGCGAATTCCTTCAAAGCAAACGCATGGAAGTGGGTGTACATTTGCTTCAGCGGTTACAGCAGGACTTGCGAAAGGATACTCAATTGAAGATGCTGTTCAAGAAGCAAAACGATTTATTAGTATAGCAATTGAAGAGCCATTGAATATTGGTAGTGGTCATGGACCGACGAATCATTTTGCGTATAAAGTGAATAGAACGCGTGATAGATAAGTGAAAAGCCAGTTTTATAACTGGCTTTTTTTCTGTTTACTTTTTCAAAATACAGGAGTAATATATCAGCCAGAATACATTTTTTTGTAAACGCTGAGTCCAATTATATGGAGCGGAGGAACCAATTTGTGCAGTGTCACTAGGGGTGAATCTTTCAAGTTTGAAAGTAGGGCTACTCTCAAAGTCCGAATCCGACAGCTAACTTCGTAAGCGTCTTGAGAGAGGACGGTGCCATGATGGATACATCACTTCATCGATCTGATTAGTATAGGGGAATATCAATCTATGTTTGATTTCTTTTATACTAAGGAGGATGAGGTACATGGAACTAACACTTATTTGTGTTGGAGAAGAAAGTAAGGTAAATAGTTTAAGAGATTTAGTATCATTTCAACATGAGTTAATTATTTTTACAGCAAATGAAGAGATAGCGGCTGAAGTTAGGAATTGTGGGTTTGATTGGACTTATAGCTGCAGTAAGGAGCAGGACTTTACTAGTATTTGTGAGTGTATTAAGAAGGTGATTTTACTAGGGGATGAGCTTCCAATCGTTAGTTTTTTAACAGAACACATTCGCTTTTCTTTTCAAGCACCTATTACTGTTGTTACAAGGAATAAACGATATCCAGCGAGGCTCTATGAAACAATTGGAGCTAAGTTTGTCGTGTTTACAAATTGTGATAATATTTCTTTTTTATTTTTTGAATAGGGTGGGGGAAGAAATGATGAAGGTACTATTACTTGGAGATATAGCAAATCGTTGGGCAGTATCGGTAGAGCGAGTTCAAGAATTGGTTCAGATCGATCCCCTTTTTCCAGGGCCGTATATTATATTACCATCAAAAGATGCTTTGTATTTAGAGGTAGATATTACCGAGTATGAGCAGCTACATGCAGAATTGACACAAGTTTATATTCGCGGGAGAAATTTACGTGCATTTTTACGAGGAGAATAAAGGTTGAATAAAAAAGAGCGAATGCTGAGTGCAACAAGCTATGCACTTCATGTCATTCGCTCTTTTTATTTCATATTTAAAAGGTCATTTTTAAGAAAAGAGAAGAGAAATAAAGAAAATAGATGAAATAATAGTAATAACCTTCAATGTAAGCGTTTAAATGAATATAAATATTATTATTTTCAGTAATTTACTCCTTTACAAGTGAAATATAGAGGAGTATATTTACTCTCATAAATCATTCATAAAATTTCCAAAAAAACCTAAAATCGCTGAGTTCCAGAAATGGAGCGGGGGAACCAATTTTGTGCATCGTCACTTGGGGTGAATCTTTCAGTTTTGAAAGTAGGGCTACTCTTTAGGCCCGAATCCGACAGCTAACCTCGTAAGCGTTTAGAGAGGAGGTTTACTTTTTGTTGTTCATTTTTTGAACACTGAGTAGAGCTCAGTGTTCTTTTTTAATATTTAAATGGTAAATTTTAACAAAAACAAAGCGAGGGATAGCTATGTTAGATGTTGTAATGGTCGGGATTTTTATTTTATTAGTTGCATCAATGGCAAGTCTTGCAAGTTGGTCAGATAAAGTTGTGAAAGAAGGAAAGCAATCATGATGATTGTCTTATCGGTTATTGTCGCAGCAATTACAGTGTATTTAGTGTATGCATTATTAAATCCAGAGAAGTTTTAATTAGGGGGAATCATTCATTATGATTTGGGTTGCAGTCATTATTACAATGCTCTTGTTTATTTTAGTAGCAAAGCCAACGGGGGTTTATTTAGAAAAAGCTTTTCAAGGTAGCAAAACGCTAGATAAAGTATTTGGGCCTTTTGAAAAACTTATTTTTAAAATTACGGGTGTAAAAGAATACAATCAAACGTGGAAACAGTACGCATTATCATTAGTTTTACTCAACGGATTTATGATTGTTGTTGTATATTTCATTTTCAGATTACAAGGTGTGCTGCCGCTAAATCCAGCGCATATTGAAGGGATGGAGCCTACGCTCGCTTTTAATACAGCGATTAGTTTTATGGCTGATACAAATTTACAGCATTATAGCGGTGAAAATGGTTTATCCTATTTATCACAATTAATCGGGATTACATTTTTAATGTTTGCGGCACCAGCAACGACATTAGCGCTCGTTATGGCTTTTATAAGAGGACTTGCTGGAAAAGAACTCGGTAACTTTTTCGTTGATTTTACGAGAGCGTTAACGAGAGTGTTTCTTCCTATCGCATTTATTGCGGCACTAGTTTTTGTCGCACTTGGCGTACCGCAAACGTTAGATGGGGCGGTTACAGCACAAACGATTGATGGGGCAAAGCAAAGTATATTACGTGGACCTGTTGCATCATTCGTTTCCATAAAGGAACTTGGAAATAACGGCGGTGGATTTTTCGGAGCGAACTCTACGCATCCTTTTGAAAATCCAGGACAAATGAGTAATATTTTGCAAATGATGCTTATGATGTTATTACCAACAGCACTTCCATTTACGTACGGACGAATGGTAGGAAATAAAAAACAAGGTCGCATCCTTTTCGTATCACTTTTTATGGTGTTTTTACTAGGATTTATAACGATTACGACATCTGAACTAAATGGGAATCCGGCATTAAATGGAATGGGTATCGAACATGTACAAGGAAGTACAGAAGGGAAAGAAGTACGATTTGGAACAGTATTTTCTTCACTATACGCAACGGTAACGACAGCTGCTGAAACAGGCGCTGTTAATACGATGCATGATACGTTAACACCAATTGGCGGTTTAGTTCCGCTTGTAAATATGATGTTAAATACTGTGTATGGCGGCGTTGGAGCAGGTTTTGTAAACATTATTATGTATGCAATTATCGCGGTGTTTATATCTGGGTTAATGGTTGGACGGACACCAGAGTTTTTAGGTAAAAAGATTGAAGGTAAGGAAATGAAATTAATCGCGGTCACGATTTTATTTCATCCATTGCTCATTTTAGGATTTTCGGCATTAGCTCTTTCAACAAATTTAGGGACGGATGCTATTTCTCATTCCGGTTTCCACGGTTTGACGCAAGTGGTATATGAATATACATCGTCAGCTGCGAATAACGGATCTGGATTTGAAGGATTAGGAGATAATACACCGTTTTGGAATATTACGACTGGTTTAGTTATGTTTTTAGGACGTTACTTCAGTTTAATTACGATGCTAGCTGTGGCAGCTTCATTGAAAGAAAAAACGGTAGTGCCAGAAACAGTCGGAACGTTCCGTACGGATAATAGTTTATTTGGTGGCATCTTCATCGGAACAATTGTAATTGTCGGTGCATTAACATTCTTCCCAATGTTAGTACTCGGTCCAATTGCAGAATTTCTTACATTGAAGTAATGGAGGGTAAATGATGAGACCGGTAGTAGTAAAAGAAAAACAATTAAATGAGTCCCAAATACATGCTGTAGAAGATGAAGTTAGACAAGCGAAAACGATGGATCGTGATATCGTAACACATGCGATGAAGCAATCCGTTGCGAAATTGAATCCGAAGGTCATGATAAAGAATCCGATTATGTTCGTTGTGGAAATTGGATTTATCATTACGTTCATTTTATCTTTTCTTCCAAGCAGTTCTAGTAGTATACCAGGATGGTTTAATATAACAGTTTCTCTCATTCTATTATTTACAGTTTTATTTGCGAATTTTGCAGAAGCATTAGCAGAAGGTCGTGGTAAAGCGCAAGCCGATTCTTTAAAGCAGTCGAAGAAAGATGTGTTTGCAAATGTAGTAAAAGAAAATGGAGACATTGTCCAAGTTTCAGCAACTGATCTTAGAAAAGGTGATGTTGTTATCGTAAAACAAGGAGAAATGATTCCAAGTGATGGCGAAGTAATCAAAGGATTAGCATCTGTAGATGAATCTGCAATTACAGGTGAATCAGCTCCTGTTATAAAAGAAGCAGGCGGTGATTTTTGTTCCGTAACAGGTGGAACGATGGTCGTAAGTGATGAAATTACAATTGTCATTACGAGTAATCCTGGTGAATCATTTATCGATAAAATGATTTCTTTAGTAGAAGGAGCTGCTCGTCAAAAAACGCCGAATGAGATTGCTTTAAATACAGTATTAACGAGCTTAACTCTTATTTTCTTGATCGTCGTTGTGACGTTGCCGATTTTTACAAATTATTTAGGTTTTCAAATTGATACTGCTGTACTTGTAGCGTTGTTAGTATGTTTAATTCCAACGACAATTGGTGGTTTGCTATCAGCGATTGGTATTGCTGGGATGGACCGGGTAACAAAATTTAACGTATTAGCGATGTCAGGGAAAGCAGTAGAAGCTGCTGGCGATATTAATACAATTATTTTAGATAAAACAGGTACAATTACTTTTGGGAACCGAATGGCTCATACATTATTACCTGTAGGAAATGAAACGATTGAGCAAGTTGGAAAGTGGGCCGCTATTAGTTCTGTTTTAGATGAAACACCAGAAGGTCGATCTGTTATCGAGTATGTGCAGGGAAAATCTATATCATATAATAGAGAACTTGCAGAACAAGGTGAGTTTGTTCCGTTTAAAGCAGAAACGAGAATGAGTGGTGTTGATTTACAAGACGGAACGAAAGTGAGAAAAGGTGCTGTAGGTGCCGTTATTGAATGGGTTGAGTCACAAGGCGGAACAATTCCGAAAGATGTAAATCAAAAAGCTGACTTAATTTCAAAAGAGGGCGGAACACCACTTGTAGTTGCAGTAGATAATCGTATTTATGGCTTAATTTATTTAAAGGATACAGTAAAACCGGGTATGCGTGATCGTTTTGAACAGTTGCGCCAAATGGGGATTAAAACGGTTATGTGTACAGGTGATAATCCGTTAACAGCAGCAACGATTGCAAAAGAAGCTGGAGTAGATGAATTCGTTGCCGAGTGTAAACCGGAAGATAAAATTGCTGTTATTAAAGCAGAGCAAGATAAAGGGAAACTTGTAGCGATGACAGGTGATGGTACAAATGATGCTCCAGCATTAGCACAGGCGGACGTTGGATTAGCGATGAACAGTGGTACGACAGCAGCGAAAGAAGCGGCGAACATGATTGATCTAGACTCAAATCCAACGAAAATTATTGAGGTTGTAGGAATCGGTAAGCAATTGTTAATGACGCGAGGTGCTTTAACGACGTTTAGTATTGCGAATGATATAGCGAAATATTTTGCAATCATTCCAGCAATGTTTACACTTGCGATTCCGCAAATGGAAGCATTAAACATTATGAAACTAACATCACCACTGTCAGCAATTTTATCAGCATTAATATTTAACGCTGTTATTATTCCATTACTCATTCCGTTAGCGATGAAAGGTATTGCATATAAACCGATGAGTTCTAATGCATTGCTTAGCCGAAACTTACTTATTTATGGGCTTGGCGGAGTTATCGTTCCGTTCATTGGAATTAAGGTAATTGATATGATTGTCGGCTTGTTTATATAAGGAAGAGGGGAAAAAGATGGAGAAGAAACAAAGTATACTATCACCAATTATCCGTATTACTTTTACATTTCTAGTGTTGTGTGGACTTGTATACCCACTTATTGTTACTGGTATTGCACAAGCAGTAATGAAGGATAACGCGGATGGAAGTCTAATATATAATGATAAAAATGAAGTGATTGGTTCTAAATTAATTGGTCAAAACTTCACGGATCCACGTTATTTTCAAGGGCGTGTTTCTAGTATTGAATATAAGGCTGAAGCATCTGGTTCAAATAACTATGCACCATCTAATCCAGATTTAGCAAAGCGAGTAGAGAAAAGTATTGCGGACTGGAAGGAAAAAAATCCAGCTGTTCCGGTTACAGAAATACCAATAGATTTAGTGACAAATTCAGGTTCAGGGCTTGATCCTGATATTAGTCCAAAGGCGGCCTCGGTGCAGGTGGATCGCATCTCGAAATTAACGAATATTCCGAAAGAAAAACTTAATCAATTGATTAAAGATCAAACAGAAGGTGCTGCGCTTGGTTTATTTGGAGAGACCCGCGTAAACGTCTTAAAGCTAAATTTGGCATTACAGAAATTAATGAAATAGTAACAGTGCTACCTCAATCTAACGGATTGAGGTAGCGTTGTTTCGAATGAAAGGTAGTGTTTATTTTGTATGCAGATGATTATGAACCGAAGTTTCAAAGGCGAACGCCAGAGGAATATTTAGAATATATTCGTCAGCAAAATCGCGGAAAGTTAAAGCTATATGTAGGAGCAGCTCCAGGCGTAGGAAAAAGTTATAAAATGCTCTTTGATGCAAGGGAAATGAAAAAAGATGGAATTGATATTGTAATTGGTTTAATTGAAACGCATGGAAGAAAAGAGACGGAAGAAGCAATTGCTGATTTAGAAAAAGTTCCTTTGAAAGAAATACAGTATAAAGGAAAGGTATTTTATGAGCTTGATGTGGAAGGAATAAAAAAACGCGCGCCGCAAGTAGTTGTAGTGGATGAACTTGCGCATAGTAATGTTCCTGGTTCTAAACATAAGAAACGTTATATGGATGTGCAGGAATTGTTAGAGGCTGGTATATCGGTATTATCAGCTTTTAATATTCAACATTTAGAAAGTGTTCATGATATTGTAGCTCAAATTACGAATGTAAAAGTAAGAGAACGAATTCCAGATTTTATTTTACAAAAAGCAAATGAAATTCAGCTCGTTGATGCAACGCCCGAGGTATTAAGGAAGAGACTAATAGACGGAAAGATATATAAAGAAGAAAAAATTCAGCAAAGCTTACAAAACTTCTTTACACTTAATAATTTAGGAGCACTTAGGGAATTATCACTTCGAGAAGTTGCGGATGATATGGACGAGAAAATTAGCCAAACAGTAATAGAACCGATTGGCGTAAAAGAAAAAATTCTTGTTTGTGTACAATACAGTTCAACAGCGGAGAAATTAATACGACGGGGATGGCGCATGGCTGATCGGTTAAATGCTGAATTGTACGTATTAAACGTTGAGAGGGAAAATATAGATTCTATTTCAGCTGGAAAAAAGCAGACGATTGAAGAGTGGAAGGCGCTCACGAATCAATTTGATGCAAGTTTTGTATTAGAAGAAGCAAAGGGAAGAAAGCCAGCGGATGTTATTATTGAAGTCGCGAAAAGATTGCAAGTAACACAAATTTTACTTGGGCAATCAGCGAGAACGCGGTGGGAAGAAATTCGAAAAGGTTCTATTGTAAATGAAATTATGAGACAAACAAAGTATATTGATATTCATATTGTTGCGGATCAAAGAGGGTAAAATAGAGCCGACATTTTTGGGGCTCTATTTTGCTTTTTGTACAGCATGAAGGCTTAGCATTTTCATTGTATATAAGATTACAAGTAAAAACATAATTGCGCCTAGGAAGAAAATCCAAAAGTAATTTTGGTTAAATAAAAGAAATCCACCTATAAGTGGCCCTGTGCCCATACCAAGATAGCGGATGAAGTTGTACATACCGATAGCTGTTGCGCGTTCTTGTACGAATTCTTCTGTTAATAAAGTGGTGTGAGTTGGCATAGAAAGTCCCATACTAAAACCGTACAAAGATGTAACGATAATGATGAATGGGATATTGATGTTATATATGAAAGAGAATAAAACGACACATATAATATTGAAGAAACTCGTAATAAATAAAGCTTGCTTTGTTGTGAGGCGTTTTTGCAAAAATTTGTAGCAAAAACTTCCTAGCATGATAGAAAGAGACATTGGTACAAACATAAGACCAATTTTATTTACAGTTAAATGAAATGAATTTGTTAAAATACTCGGTAAAAAAACGAGAAAGCAAAAGTAAATACAAAATTGAATGAAGCCAATAAGAGTAATAGAAAATCCAGTTTTATTTTTTAAGATAAGAGAGTAATTCTTTTGTGCTTTAGCTTGTTTAATTATATTTGGCTTTGTTTCTGGGAGTAGTGAAATGTTTATAATTAATAAGATAATGCCAAGTGTAGATAAAAAGAGAAATACAGATAAGTGACCATGTATACTGCCAAGATAACCACCTATGAGAGGAGCCATTGCAGGTGCGAGGGCAAGTAACATTTGGTATAGGCTCATCGCTTCTCCGCGTTCTTTTCCTTCAAATAAATCGCCGATAATCGTTGCTGAAACTACAGGTATAGCCGCTATTCCTATAGCTTGAACAGCTCTAAAAAAGAGAAATAAATAAATGTTTGCCGAAAAAGCACATCCGATTGAACCAATTGTACTAATGACTAAACTAGGAATAAGGACAGATTTTCTTCCTTTTGTATCAATTAAAGGTCCATATACGAGCTGCATAATTGCAAGAACGAATGTGAAAAGTGAAACGGTTATATTTACAAGATAAAGAGAAGTGTGAAAAGAATTTTGAATCATCGGTAAGATAGGTGTGTAAATATTTTGCGTGAAGGAACCGAATAAGGCACTAATACAGACAACATATAAAATAAAAGTTAGTTTAGAGTTTTTCATCATGTTAACCTCCTTGTGATTTGGTTTCCTAGGAAACTAAATTTATTTTAACATGATTTTCTTACTTGTAAAGATGAAAAAATGGTTTTAAAATGGTATATAGTTAAATTGTTTCTTTGGAAACTTAGGAGGCGAACGGATTGAAGCATGCAACGAAGCAAATGGAAATACTTTCGGACATTCGTACACTTTTGCATAAAAAAGAAGAACATTTAAAACGACAAAATGAGAAGTTTCTTCGTGAGACAGGCGTAAGTAGTATGTCTTTATCTGAGTTACATGTAATCGAATGTATCGGAAAAAATGGTTTGATGAATGTAACGGCAATTACGACAGAAATGGGCATGACGAAGGGAGCAATCTCTAAAATTTGTACAAAGTTGTTTCAAAAGCAATTCGTTGAGAAGATGCAAATGTTAGATAATCAAAAAGAAATCTTCTTCAGCTTAACGGAGAGTGGGAATGAAATATATAAAGCTCATGAAAAATTGCATAAGCAAGCTGAAGAAAAGTGGTTGTTACTTTTAGATGGATATACGAAAGAAGAGCAAGACTTTATTCAAAGGTTTATAAAGGATGTCTCCGGTCATTTGGAAATATAATTGGAAGAAAAAACTCCTTTTTCTCAAGGCTTTTAAATATAATTTCTGAAAGAACTCATATATAATAGAAAAAGATACTTAACATGGTGAATAATTAAAGAGTCAATATATATAGAGGAGAGAGTAACATGCTTGAAAATACGGGGTTAGTATTAGAAGGCGGCGGTATGCGTGGTGTATACACGGGCGGGATATTAGAATACTTTATGGAACAAGATTTATATTTTCCATATGTAATCGGTGTATCAGCTGGTGCTTGTCATGCAGCGTCGTATCTTTCCAGACAAAGAAATAGAAATAAAACGGTCAATATTGAGTATGCATCACATCCGAAATATTTATCGTATAAAAACTTATGGAGAAAACGTCAGCTATTTGATATGGATTTCATTTTCCACGAAATTCCAGAAAAGCATGTGCCGTTTGATTTTGAAACATACTTTAATAGCCCAGAACGTTTCCTTGTAGGAACGACGGATTGTGAAACAGGAAAATCTGTTTACTTTGAAAAAGAAGGAACGAATGATGATGCACTAAATTTATTACAAGCGTCTAGTTCATTGCCTTTCATTGCACCGGTAGTAAATTATCGTGGTAAGCAGTTATTAGATGGCGGGATTTCTGATCCGATTCCAGTTCGTAAAGCGCAAGAGGATGGATTTAAAAAATCAGTCGTTATTTTAACGAGAAATCATGGCTACGCGAAGAAAAAATCAAAGTTTGGATGGGTTGCAGCGAAAGCTTATAAAAAATATCCGAACCTTGTTAACACGATGCTGAATCGTTATGAAGTGTATAATGAAACACTTCACTATATTGAAAAAGAAGAACAAGCCGGGAATTTATTTGTTATTCGCCCAGAAGTGCCGCTTCAAGTAGATCGTATGGAAAAAGATACAGCAAAACTACAAAATTTATACGAGCAAGGCTATGAAGACGCAAAGAGACAATTTGCAGATTTAAAGGCGTTCTTGCAAAAATAAGTATTAGGCTGCGGAGAAGAATTTCTCTGTAGCCTTTTTATATTGCTTTTAAAAAAGGAAAATAGAGCATCGAATTTCGATGCTCTACTTTTTATGTATAAAAAAATCCCTCTTTATGAGGGATTTTAATGTGGTAAGAATATCAATTGATAAGCAAACAAAATTCCAAATACATACACAAGTGGGTGAACAGCACGGAATTTACCTTTTGCCACTTTCATAAGTGGGTATGAAATAAATCCAAGTGCGATACCTGTTGCGATACTTGATGTAAGTGGCATGCTTAAGATTACTAAAAATGCTGGGAATGCTTCATCAAATGCGTCCCAATCGATGTGGCGAACTGAACCCATCATAAGACTACCAACGATAATTAATGATGGAGCAGTAATAGCTGATACACCAGAAACGGCACTTACTAATGGTCCGAAGAATGCTGCTAGTGCGAATAGAACCGCTACTGTAACAGTTGTTAAACCAGTACGACCACCAGCTGCAACACCAGCAGATGATTCAATGTAAGCTGTTGATGGTGTCGTTCCGAACATAGAACCGATAGTTGCTGAGAATGAGTCAGATAGAAGAGCTCGTCCTGCTTTTGGAAGCTTTCCGTCTTTCATAAATCCACCTTGTTGTGCAACGCCAAGTAATGTACCTGTTGTATCGAATAGTGTAACAAGGAAGAATGAGAATACAACGCCGTATAATCCGTAGTTAATTACGTCAGATACAGCAGTAATTGGATTTGAAACGATAATTCCTTCTGGTAAACCAGGCATTGATGTAACACCGTTTGAGAATGATAATTGTCCCGTGAAGAAAGCGATAATACCAGTTAATAGCATCCCGATAAATAGTGCGCCATTTACATTTAAAGACATAAGGACAATTGTAATTCCAAGTCCAGCTAATGCTAGTAGTACTGGAGCAGAGTGAAGATCACCAAGTCCAACTAAGTTTGCATCATTTTTTGTAACGATACCTGTTAAACGTAAACCGATAAAGGCGATAAATAGCCCGATACCAGCAGTAATTGCATGTTTTAAGTTTTCAGGAATTGCTTCCATTAATTTTGTACGGAAAGATGTAAATGATAGCAAAATTAAAATCATACCTGCTACGAATACAGCAGAGAATGCAATTGCGAAAGTCATGCCTTCATGCGCTTTTACAACAGAGTAAGAGAAGTAAGCATTTAATCCCATACCTGGCGCGATTGCGATTGGTAAGTTTGTAAAGATTGCCATAAATAATGTTCCGACAACAGCAGCGATAATTGTTGCTGTAAATGCTTGTTCAAATGGAACACCTGCATCTCCAAGGATAACAGGGTTTACGACAATGATATATGCCATTGTTAAGAAGGTAATAATACCTGCCATAATTTCAGTTTTAATAGAAGTTTTATGTTTTGAAAGGTTAAACATATAAACATCCTTTCTGTTTACGAATAATTTTCACAACAGTTATATATAATATTCGTTTTTTATCTATTTTGCAATAGTTTTACATAAAAAGTTTATAACAATTCATATTTTGTGTCTTAAATTCGAATATTAATCGTAAACCGATGTGTGAATTTCAGCTTTTTATTGTGCACATGCTAAGGAAAAGGAGTTGAAAGCAGCTATGCCACAGCAAAAAAACTTTATAACAATGCCTGCGCAACATCAAAATAAGCAGCCTGGTATTGAATCATTAATGAGCCCCCTTCCGCAGTTTGAAGATCCAAATTATAAAGGAAGTGAAAAGTTAAAAGGAAAGAATGTATTAATTACGGGCGGAGATAGCGGAATTGGACGAGCAGTTTCCATCGCTTTTGCAAAAGAGGGAGCAAATGTTGCGATTGCTTACTTAGATGAGGAAGAAGATGCAAATGAGACGAAACAACGTGTTGAAAAAGAAGGTGTAAAGTGTGTATTGTTGCCGGGGGATTTGAGTAATGAACAGCATTGTAAAGATATTGTGGAAGAGACCGCCCGGCAGTTAGGTAGTTTAAATATTTTAGTGAATAACGTTGCACAGCAATATCCGCAGCAAGGGCTAGATTATATTACAGCAGAACAGCTAGAAAAAACATTTCGTATTAATATTTTTTCTTATTTTCACGTTACGAAAGCAGCCCTTTCTCATTTGAAGAAAGGGGATGTCATTATAAATACGGCATCTATCGTTGCATATGAAGGAAATGAAACGTTAATTGATTATTCCGCAACGAAAGGAGCAATCGTAGCTTTTACAAGATCACTTTCTCAATCGTTAGTGCAAAAAGGGATTCGGGTAAATGGTGTTGCACCAGGCCCGATTTGGACACCGCTTATTCCATCGAGCTTTGATGAGAAGAAAGTCTCTCAGTTTGGGAGCAATGTTCCGATGCAAAGACCTGGTCAACCATATGAATTAGCGCCGGCATACGTATACTTGGCATCTGGTGATTCATCCTATGTTACTGGGCAAATGATACATGTAAATGGGGGCGTTATTGTAAATGGATAGTTTTCATTTATAAGAGCAAAGTAATGTTAATTCCACTTATTATAGGGAGCGCTAGGGGGGATATAGCTGAAAAAGTTATGTTTCATCATACTATTATTTTTCATCCTACCGGTTAGTGCTTTTGCTAATACAGATCATTTAATATTAGTAAATCTTACGACGAACCAGTTGTCTTTTTTTGAAAATGGAAATTACAAAAAAACATTTCCAGTAACGACTGGAAGAGATCGTACACCTACGCCTGAAGGTAATTTTTGTATTATAACTAAATTTAAAAATAAAGAATACCATCGAAAAAAAATACCTGGGGGTGCACCGAATAACCCTCTTGGTACGAGGTGGCTTGGACTAGATAAGAATGAATATGCAATTCACGGGACGAACCGGGAATGGACGATTGGAAGTAGGGAATCAAATGGCTGTATTCGTATGCATGACAGGGATATACAATGGTTATATGACCGAGTACAATTACAAACAAAAGTAATCATTTCTCGTTTTCATACGAGCCCCGAATATGAAGCGAATAAACTTGGTTATCGCGTTGTGAGCTGGAATGGTCGAAAAATAGAAAAAGAACAAATTGGAGTACTTACGTTAGTAGACCGCGCGGATATATATTGGCAAGAACCAAATGGACAGTTAACGAAAGTGAAAACGGTATTGCCAAATGAAAGATATCCAGTGTACTCAAAACGAAAAGATGGAATATATTATATAGGAAACAATTCGTATATTATAGATGAAACAGGAGAGAAAGTTCGTTACGAGCAAATTCCTTCTTCGATTTTAAGTAATATATATAAACGGAAATACAATGTTCCGTAATGGCTACCGTATTATAGACGGTAGCTTATTTATACTTGGAGTTTAACTGCAACTATTGTATTTTGCTGAATATAATACAGTACAGATAGGGGGCGGTTATATTATGAAAAGTGAATTTGCGTTTAAAGTTTTCTTAGTAACGACCTGTTTATTTATCGTGTATTTATATGCGTTTCTCGTCTTTTCTTTTTATGTTCCATATGTTGATTTAATATTGTTCTTCGGATTTATTTGGGCGTTTGTGAAAGCGAGGGAAGGAGAGAAGAGTATATATCGGCGCATTACCTTATGCGGGACGGCCGTTCTCGTTATTTTGTACTTTTTTATTATGCATGATTTTTGGAGAGGGATGTAAAAAAGCATACGATTAATCGTATGCTTTTATATCTGTTAATGATGGAAGAGAGGCAATTGCACCGTAATTTGTACATGTGATAGCGCCTACTTTATTTGCAAAGGAGATAAATGCTGTTAAGTCTTTGAAATGATACGAAAGTGTATGTTCACTTTGGGCAATCTGATATAACATTGCTCCAACGAAAGCGTCACCAGCACCAGTTGTATCGACTTGTTGAATGGAAATAGAAGAGACAATAGTTTGACCTTCATTTGTCGCAAGAAGGGTACCGTCTTTTCCAAGGGTAATAGCTACTACTTTTGCGCCATAATTTAATAATTTGAGTGCAGCTTGTTGTAAATCACTCTCTTTAGAGAGCATAGTAGCTTCCTCTTGACTTACTTTTACGAAGTGTGCATGTTTTATAAAGGTTAGACAATCTTGAGAGAATTGTTCTGTATTTGTAATGAGTGCACTTCGATAATTTGGATCAAAAGAAATAAAATGGCCTTTATCTTTCGCATATTGTAACAACTGAAAATACGTTTCTTTTAATGGGCTTGATAGTAAAGCTGTCGCTGAACCGAAATGTATTAAATCATTCGTTTGTATTTTTGATAAATCAATGCTATTGAATTGATATTCACCATCTGCACCACGCATAAAAGTAAAATCACGTTCGCCATCTTGATCGATGGATACGAATGCAAGTGTTGTTTGTTTATCTTTTATGAGCATGGATGTATCGACTTGCGCACGCTGTAAAGTTTGTTCAAGAAACTCACCAAATGGGTCGTTTCCTACTTGCCCCATAAATGTAGCGTGTCCACCTAATTTTGTAATCGCAGCAGCAACGTTAGCGGGTGCTCCACCAGCTTTTTTTTCGAAATCTGAACCGTTTACTAAAGAAACGTTAGTATTTCGGCACACAAAATCAATTAATAGTTCACCTATACAAAAGATATTTCTCATACAATCCCTCTTTTCAGCTTATATTGTGTGATGGTAAAGCTTAGTTTTGCATCTGAAAAGATTGCGATATGATGTTTCATGTCTTTTCGGGGAAAAACTCGGGACGTAAAGACTGTTGAACCATCGTATAAGAAAATTTCCACGATGCTTTTATCTACAAATATTTGTAGTTCTATCGTATCTTGAATATTGATTTTTTTACAGCGTTCAAATCCATATTCTCCGCCAAATTGATGGTAGAAGTTGCCCCTGTCTATAGAAATAGTACCTTGTTCCCGATTAAATGTAATGGGGAAACATTCCTCCTCATTGTGGAAGAGAGAAAGACCAAAACGCTTTGCATCTTCTGTTTTAAGTGTAACAATTAATTCATAGGAGTCTTCATCATCAAGCGTTGATAATACATTTAATCCAGCTGTTATATCTCCTGAAATGTCTTTTTTTGTTGTTCGTAGTTTTGTTAATTCTGAAACTGGTTTTTGTTTTAAGATGTTATCTTCTAATGTTAATTCACGTGGAAGTGTTAGGCAATGAGCCCACATATAATCATCAGAAGGATATGTGATTTCACTTGATCCTGCCCAAGCAAACAATAGGCGACGACTAGTAGAGTCTTCTAAAGTTTGAGGGGCATAAAAATCGAATCCTTTATCAGCTTCGTAATAGGAATCAACATGGAAATATAAATTTTTAATATCGAAATGGCCTATAGCATAAACGACATTGTATACATTGTGAAAGTTTTCTCCGTCTTTTTCAATTCCTTGCGGTGAAAAGAGAAGTACATCTTTCCCTGATAATTGGAAGTAATCGGGGCATTCCCACATAAATCCGAATTCTTTTAAGTTTGTTGTAATTTCGCCTTGGAAATGCCAATTGTATAGGTCTTGTGATTTGTATAGTAATAGAGTTCCTGTTTTATTTTCACGTTGGGCACCGAGTAACATATAGTACATATCATTATGTTTCCAGACTTTTGGATCACGTACATGTTTTGTATATCCGTCAGGAATTATATCAATAACAGGATTATTACTATATTTCGTCATCGTATATTGTGAATCCATTGTTGCCATACATTGTTTTGCATCACGGGAATCATCAGGCTTTTTTATATTCCCTGTATAAAGTAGATGAAGAAGGCCATCTTTTACGATAGCACTACCAGAATATGCACCGTGTGATTCATAGCTTTCAGTAGGGATGATGGCTACAGGCATACGCTCCCAGTTAATAAGGTCTTTTGACCTCACATGCCCCCAATGCTTCATTCCATGAATGGGACCAAATGGATACCACTGATAAAAAACGTGATATTCATCATTGTAGTATGATACACCGTTAGGATCATTCATTAATCCAAATGGTGGGTGGATATGATAAATTGGTTTCCATGAATCTTGGTTTGCAATTTCATATAAAGAATGTAATTCGTCTTTATTAGATTGCAGTATTGTTTTATATTTTGACATAGGTTTTCACCCCGTTATTATTTACTTTCTTTATATAAAATGAATGTGGCAACAAAAGCAGTGATAACTGCAATAGCGAAACCAATTATATAGTGAATCATGTTCATCATGCCAAGAGGTGCAACAATTGTAAGCATCGGAATACCTGTTAAACCGTATGCATTAGCCGCTACTTGCATCCAAACAACGTAAGCGCCTCCAATTGCGCCGCCAATAGCTGCTGCAATAAATGGTTTACCAAGTTTTAAATTGACACCAAAGATAGCTGGTTCTGTAATTCCTAAAAATGCTGAAGCTGCTGCTGGAATTGCAATTTCTTTCGTTTTTTTGTTTTTTGTTTTGAAATAGACAGCTAAAGTAGCACCGCCCTGTGCAACGTTCGCCATTGACCAAATAGGGAGTAAGAAATTGACACCGATATCTTTATTTGCGAGTAAGCCCGCTTCAATAGCATGGAAGCTATGATGTAAGCCAGTAAGAACGATTGTTGAATACAATCCACCGAATATAAGTCCAGCTACTGGTCCTGCAAATTGATAAATTGTATTTAAAAGGTACGTAATGCCGTCACCGATTTTATATCCAATTGGTCCGATAATAATAAGTGATAAAAAGCCAGTTATAATAATTGTTAAGAATGGTGTAACTAATAAATCTAAAGAGTTCGGAACACGTTTTCGAAGTTCTTTTTCAATTGTACTCATAACATATACACATAATAAAATAGGTAAAACAGTACCTTGATAGCCAATCATATCAATATCCATACCAAGGAAATGTAAAACAGTGGGTTTTGCATTTGAAAGAGTCCAAGGATTTGTTAAGTTTGGGTGAGTTAATATACCACCAACAACTGCACCTAAGAAAATGTTTCCACCAAATTCTTTAGCGGCACTAACTCCAATTAAAATAGGTAAAATGATGAAAGCTGCACTTGAGAACATATCAAGTAATTGGATAAGTGAGTGATCTCCAGGAACTAATTTAAACGCTTTCAACATTCCGAGTAGACCCATAAGTAAACCGCTTGCGACGATAGCTGGAATAATTGGAACAAAAATATTAGATAGTGTCTTTGCTAGGCGGGCGATAGGATTCATTTTTTTCTTAGGTATATCGTTTGATGTTGTAGAATCTAGTTCGGCTATTCCAATTAGTTTTGAGAATTCATCATATACTTTGTTTACTATGCCAGTTCCAAAAATAATTTGATATTGCTCGGTCGTTGCAAAAGCACCTTTTACTCCATCGATGTTTTCGATTTCTGCAGCGTTTATTTTCGTATCATCCTTTAATATAAGACGAAGGCGAGTCGCGCAATGTGTGGCACGAACAATGTTTTCCTTTCCACCAATATTCTGTATTACTTGAGTTGCAATTTGTTTCATATCCATAAAAATTCCCCCTTACTATAAATTTCTTTTTTGTGGAACCGGTTCCGCAAAAAGTTAAAATAAAAAACAGGGAAATGATGTTGAAAATCCTGTTTTTAAAATATGGAACCGGTTTTAATTTTATTATAGAGCGCCTTTATATTTTGTCAACGCTTTCTTGGATTTTTAATGTATAACGAGAGTGTAATATTTTTGGTATAGTTTTGTTTTCAACAAGCTGTGAAAGAGAAGTGGCAGCAAGCTTTCCAGCATACTCATAGTCAAACGCAATTGTCGTTAAACTAGGGTGTACCATTTCTGAAATATCATATCCACCGAATCCTGTTACAGAAATATCACCTGGTACAGAAAGAGAGTGGGAGTGAATGACTTTCATTGCGCCAAGAGCGATGTTATCTGTAGCACATACGATAAGAGTTGGGCGATTATTATCTAAAATATGTTGTACTTGTTTCATGGCATCTTCTATGCGGAAAGTTGTTTCGTAATATGAAACGTTGCAAGTCGGTTCTAAATTTTCAATTGCTTTTTGAAAACCATTTTTTCGATTTATTCCAACAGAAATATCATCTTTTTCTATCCCTAAATAGGCAATATGTCGATGGCCTTGCGATAAAACGTATGCCCCTAACTCATAAGCTGCATCATAATCATCGTGAACGAGGCAATATTGATCTTTATATTCTTGCCCGACGAATAAAATAGGGATGTTTGAATTAGCCATAATTTTTTGATGTTCATTCGTTAATGTTTTTGTTAATAAAATAATGCCAGCTACCTTTTGTTTTATAAAGTTTTCAATTGCTTGTATTTCAGTTCCGGTTGTTTGATTTGCATTTGCTACAAGCATTTGATAGTTATTTTCCTGTAATGTTTTATCGATCCCGATAAGTGTTTTCATTGTAGCGAAGGAGTCTAATCGGGGGATGATGACACCAATTAAATTTGTTGTTTTTGCTTTTAAACTTTGAGCAAATGTATTGGGAGAGAAATTTGTTTCTTGAATAATACCTTCGATTTTAAGTTTTGTTTTATCACTTACATATCCGCCGTTTAAGTAACGAGAGACTGTGCTTTTTGCAACTCCAGCCAATTTGGCGATATCTGCAATTGTTTTAGCCATAGTATTTCACCTTCGTATTCATAAAAATGTTAACTTTATTATAGGGAGAATTAGAGATGACGTAAACAAGAAGAGGGAAAGAAAAGACCACCTCACGTATATGAGGTGGAATAATTGTTAATATCTAGGCTTAAATGTATGACAACAAGTCTCTACACTCGTTGCTACAGAACTTTCTAGCGTCTCGTTTGTTAAAACAGCAGCTGTATATGAATCATTTTCAGTTTGACCAGTTTCATCTGCATCAGGCTGAACGATGATCGCACTTGCTTGACAAAAGTTACCTTGTCCCCAAAAAGAACAGTTGGAAACAGAACATCTTACTTCTGGCATAAAACCCCCTCCTTATACATTAGTGTGGGATTTTACGCCCATTTCATGTGTAGAAGGAGTTTCCTTTTCTAATTACTTTTTCGTTTGTTCAAGCCATTCTTTTAATTTGTCTTTCGGCTGTTCACCGCTAATACGGCTCACTTCTTTGCCATCTTTAAAATGAATGATTGTTGGTGTACCTTGAATTTTATATTCATCCCAAGGAGCATCTAATTTTTCAATATCCATAACTTTCATATCAACGTTCAAGTCTTTAGCCATTGGCACTACGACAGGAGATAATTTTTGGCAATGAACGCAAGATGTTTGATAAAAGTATACTGTTTCTTCTTTTTTCTCTTTTAAGTTCTTTTGAAGATCTGAAAGAGAAATTTTATTTGTGTAGTAGTCAGGACCATCTGTTTGACTACCAGTAGCATTATCAATTTTTTGGCTAGTTGAAGCGTTTTTTTCTTCCATTTGTGTTACAGCGAAAATTGCCACGAACAAGGCGATAATAATACCACCAAATATAAGCATTTTTTTCATTCTTTCATCTCCTTATTTGTTTTTGATGACAATAAAGCTACAAACAGCGATTGTAATAAAGCCGATAAGTGCTAAAAACGGGATTGTCACAAAGCCGAACCAGTTTATGTATTCTCCCGTACATGGTACACGTCCACAAGCTGCCCCAGCAGCTGAAAATGCTGCGACTTTTTGAATTGCATAGTGATATAAAGAAATACAAGCACCAATACTTGCAATTGGTAAAGAATAACTTGCAATGCGATAATCTTTCTTTGCTACAGCGATACCAAGCCATAAAACGAATGGATACATAAAAATACGTTGATACCAACAAAGAACACAAGGCTCAAATTTCATGATTTCGGAAAAGTACAGACTTCCTAGTGTAGCGATAAAAGAAGCTCCCCATGCGGTAAGTAAAGCATATTCTTGCTTTTTTTCTCGTCCCATATTTTATACCTCTCTTATAATAGTTACATACTAAATTATAGTATGAAGTGGTATGGAAAAGAAAGAAAAAATATGTTTATCAATAAAAGTTTTATAAGGAGAAACTTTTATTGATATAAACATTTTAAAAAAGCGCCATTCTCCGGAAGAGAATAGCGCTATATTTTACATTTGAATTTGTTCTACTTCTTCTACATGCGACTTTTGGGATGCGTGGTCAATATATTGAAATAGGAGCTGCAATTGTTTATCAACTTCTGGTAGTTCCTTGCTGTATTGATAAGCGTGTAAAAAATGCTCAATACGCTTAGAAAATAATTGATCGTTCGTTTGAACCATGAGAACGAGTAATTTATCCCAATTACAGCAATACGTGTAATAGAGAGCTTTATCATAGTCGTTATATGTTTGCACTGTGTACCCTCCTTACCGAGAGTTATATATAGTGTGTGATAAGTAAGGGGAAATACACTTGAAAGAATTTGTTAAGAAAAAAAGTGAATGAAAAGAAAAAACGAGGAGTTTCCTCGTTTTTTAAGCTTTTGGCATTGGCGTAGGTGTTGGTTTGCCATAGCCTTCTTTATATTTATTATCAATATAGTTACGAATTTCTAGCGTTGATTTTCCTTTTTGTTTCATGGAAGCAGATTCAACTGCGATTTCTAGGCAATTGACGCAAGTCGTTGCGTGGGAATCCCAAACAACTTCACCATTCTTTTTAATTTCACGGATAAAGCAGTTTTTATTATTTTTATGTCCTACACTTTCGCCGCAACCACAATAGCATGGAATCCAATCTAATAGCTCTGCATTTTGTCCAGCGACGGTGTAGATATCTTTCATTTGTGGATCAAGCTTATCTAGGAAGGTCGGAAGTGTGTCGACTCCTTTTGTTTTCTCTTGAATGTCAGCTTGCTGAGTGTGCGATGCGTGGTCATGTTCTTCTTTTTTTGATTCAGAAGATTTTTGGTCATTTGTACCAGTACTTCCGCATCCAGCAAGAATTAAGCTTAGTACTGCAAGTAAAGAAAATACATACTTTTTCATTCGCTTGTCCCCTTTACAAATGTATTAATCAAATTGTATCAGAGATTAAGGTGTATCGGTTGAAGATTTTTTTGACTGATTTTTGAAGCGCCATCTTAGCGAATGAACTAGAAATAAAATTGGGATATAAGCGTATACAATATACAATCCCGCTTGAGATAGTACAGTATTTAATGCGTTGATACTTTCCCGATTTTTAAAAAATAAAGAAGCTGTAAAAACGATGAAAATAAAAAATGGTAGTGTAAATTTAAATGAAATATGAAAGGAACGCTTCATCGTTTGACATGATGACCAAATAGTTAAACAAAGATTCGGCAAAATTATTAAAAACCAAACAAAAATAATAATATATTCGAACCGTTGAATAAAAGGAACTTTAATTATTTTTAACATCGTTAAAGTAGGCCAAATAGTGTGATTCAATTGTCCTTCACTATAATACATAAATGATACAATAGCTAAAACTACATAAATTAGAGTGCTAAAAACAATCCCTGCGTGAGCCCATCTTTTTAAAGATTTTCCTTTTTCAATAAAGGGATAGAAGATAAGAATTGTTTCAAATCCGAGAAATTCTAATGCAGATTGTTTTGCTGACACAAGTATGTCGAAAGGGGAATGCGTAAAAATAGGTAAAATATTACGGAAATGTGCATACTTCATCGGATAGACTAAAAAGAATACAACGAACATAGGAAGAACAATACCCCAAAAACATATCCCTGTCACAGAACGGAAGCCACCTTTTATAATGTAGTAAGTGACCAATAAAAACATTAGGGTAAGTTTCCATAACTTAATGGTAGGAAAGATCCAAACTTGTATTACTTCCATATATGTACGAAGAACAGTAAGGCAAAATAATAAGCAATAGAGAGTGAAAATTACCGAAAATATAGAGCCAATCCATTTTCCAAAGGTTGTTGTATGAATGCTAATTAAATCTCCGTCTTTTTCAAGCATTTTTAACATACAAAACAGTACAATATGAGTTGCAATACCTGCAATAATAAGAGAAATCCAAGCATCATAACCTGCATTTTTCAAAATTACACGTTGATATCCGAGAATTCCTATTCCGATTTGGAGAGAATGCAATAAAATAAATGCAAAATATGGAGAGACAGTTTTTGTTTTATTCATTGTATTCATTGCTCATTTCACCTCACTATTCCCCGATTCCAGATTGTACAATATTAAGATCTAAATTTATATCCACCGCTACATTTTGATACATATTTCGAATTTGTTTTATATTCCATTTTCTCGTATGGCTTCTAATTTCATCTCGTATTCCTAAAGGATCAATTTTCTTTTCTTGAAATTGTTTTATTAAATCTTCACAGTCTTTTTCAACATTTCGTTCAATTTGTTTTTTTATATAGTTGATATTTGTTTTTTTTCTTAGATCAATCCAATTTGGAGAGTTTTTAATTAATCCATTTAATTTTAAATGGATTTTTACTTTTGGTATGTCGCCAGTTTGATCTATATCATACTTATTTTCCCCAGCTAAGTTTTGTATAACAACCATACCTTTATGTTTATCCTTTGTTATCGCTGCTTCGTAACGTCCATTTTTCGTAGGATTAATAAGTAATTTTGCTAAAACAGAATGTCTTTTATC
Organism: Bacillus sp. PK6-16; assembly: GCF_056530295.1. Lineage (NCBI taxonomy): Bacteria > Bacillati > Bacillota > Bacilli > Caryophanales > Bacillaceae > Bacillus > Bacillus sp. PK6-16. The sequence continues at coordinate 4,534,433 of NZ_CP096511.1, read as the reverse complement.
CGTATACATAACGACTTTATCGCCTTTTAAAAAAGCAAGTCCTTTGACAGCGACGGAATGATTATCGTCCATTTTAAGATAAGGGACATAGGCATCACATACAGAAGAGTAGTAATTATATAAAAAAATGTCTAATGCGGTTTGTGGAATGTTCTCATTTCGGATATTTTGTTCAAGTAAATCAGCAATGTATAAAGATCCATTTTTTTTTCCGTAATTTAAAAGTTCCTCAGCTGATCCATCTACAATTGCTAGTTGTACATCGCGCCCGATATTTGGGTCACGTTGTAAGTTAGTAATAATCTCTCCCATTCCGCGTTCTCCTAGAGCCTTTCCAAATAGGACGACACGCATTTGACCTACAACGACATTGTGCGGTGATTTTGCATTTAATCGTGAAGCGATTGTCTCAAGTGAACGGGCAGATGTTGATTGAGTTTCTGGTTTAGACTTTACACCATGTGTGTACTCTGGGAAGAGAATAGTTCCTTGGAATCTTTTGTTTTTAGTGATGTCAAATCCAGCGACATGAATAATACGCTGCGTATCCACTATATACGTTTGTGTACAGCCAGTTTGTAAAATGAAGAAGATAATGATAATAAGGTGCAATAAAATTTTCTTCATTCATTCTCACCATCACGTTTTTGCTTCGATTTGTTTGGATTGTAGCGCCATTTTGATTTTGGTCTAAGAAAAGAAGGTCTTTGTGCCGTTTGACTAAATGGTAATCGAAGAAAACCTTCTGCTGTACCTAAACCACGAAATGGATATAAAGGTAACAAATAAGGTGATCCAAGCGATTTTAATTTAATTAAATGAGCTAAAATAAATACAAATCCGACAGCGAGGCCTAATCCTCCGAATGCACCGGCTAAAAGAATAAGCGGAAAGCGTAACAACCGGATAGTAGAAGACATCTTTACTGTTGGTGTTGTGAAAGATGCAAGAGCGGATAAAGCAACTGCAATTAATAAAATTGTACTTGTCAAAGCTGCCTCCACGGATGCTTGGCCAATTACAATCCCCCCAACAATCCCGATTGTTTGTCCGACTTTTGTCGGTAAACGCGCTCCAGCTTCACGGAGCAATTCAATTGTAATTTCTAAAAAGAGTGCTTCTAGAATAGGAGGGAAAGGTACGTTAGCTCTCGAGAAAATAATAGGACCTAGTAAATCGGCAGGGATCATTTGATAATGATATGTTAAAGCCGCTGTATAAATAGCGGAGGAAAAAAGAGAAAATATAGCTCCGAAAAAACGAATAATACGAAAGAACGATCCAATCATCCACGGTAAATAATAATCTTCTGGTGAAATGAAAAAATCCAGTAACGTTGTTGGTCCTGATAAAGCATATGGAGAGCCATCTGTTAAGATTAAAACTTCCCCGTTAATTAATGCAAATACAGCTCGATCTAATCGTTCTGTAGGTAATAGAACAGGAAAAGGTGAATTGCTATTATCACTAATAAATTGCTCAATCATAGTTGAATCAAATGGGACATCAAAGTCAATGTCTTCTAGCCGTTGAATTGCTGTGTTGACAAATTGTTCATTTGTAATTCCTTCTATATAAGCAACTGCTACTTTCGTTTTTGATATAGATCCGACGGTAACTTCTTTAAAAATGAGTTGCTCCGTTACGATATTTCGGCGTAATAAGTGGATATTTGTATCAAGGTTTTCAACGAAACCGATTTTAGGTCCGATTACGCTATACTCATTTTCTGTATCGTTATATAATCGTTTTCCTAAAACAGTACTTTCGGCACGAATTAAAGCATATTGATCAGGATTCGAATTGTTTTTTAAGCGTATTAAAATATATCCACCTAATAATTTTTCACGAATATCATCAATAGAAGGGGAGGTAATAATGTCTTCAATAGAGATGATATTACATAAATCAGAGATGTTTTGGATTTGGTCCGATTCCTTTTTTAGAGGAGTTAAAATGAATTGTTTAATAATAAGTGCTTCCACGACAGATTTATAATAAAACAAGCACAACGTTTCATCTTTAAGTATGTTATAAGAGACAAAATCGCTTGATTCTTTCATGGTTTGTATAAATTCTGGGATAGAACAAAGTGTTTTTGTATTAGTCTTTTTTGATTTTTTAGATGATAAACCGAACATTTTCTCACCCCTAACATATATCATTTACTTGTGTTAGTTTTTGGGAAAGACGGGAATTTATACTTAAAAATTGAAAGTTCATAAAGAAAAGGAAGAGTGGTGAATGGCTCTTCCTTTTTAGCATTTTAATTTGTTTTTTGTTCTTTAATAGACTTCACTAATTTCATCATTTCCGCTCGTATATCTTCTCTTTTTACATTTAATTTTTCGGCAATTTGTTTAATGTCCATTCCATCTTTTTTCATCTTTAATACATCATCAAGAGGAGTATTGCTTTTTTGAGAGATGATTGTTAACACAGTAAGATGACGCAATTTGATGTTATATTCTTTCATTTTTTGCTTTAGCTGATCCGGTGTGGATTTTTGCATAGTTGCTAACTGTTGTAGCAGTGCTTGCTTTGTTTCTTTATTCATATGATGCTTTTTCAGCTTACTTGGATCTATACCGAAATGCTCGGCTGTTTTCTCCCAAGATTTATTTTGCTTATAGTAAGCTAAAACATCTTTTATTTCTTTATTACTAATTCTTGCAATATGAGCAGCTTTCCAAATTTCATGTTTGTTATAGCCGAGTTTTTCTAGCGATTGCATTTCTTCTTCTGAAATTGGGTTATGGTGATGCAGTGTTACTTCTTTTGGCGTGGCAGCGGATATAGGGAAGGTGGATATCCCGCATAATAATGCTGCCATAGTCATACAAACAGCGATTTTTTTGTACATGTAAACTCCTCCTAGATGGATAATGTAGAAAACTGTACACATATCATTTCCATAAAATGTGAAATACTTGTGAACAAGCTAAGTTTTTTTATTCACAGCATGAAATGACGTTTTTAGAAGTTTTCCAACATAAAACATTGATTAATAGTAAAAAACTAAGGTATAATCGAAATTGAAAATCAATATCAATACTAACGATAAACTTATACATATAGATAAAAATAAGGGAGAGATAAATATGACTACATATACTTCCATCGCAAATGTGATTAAAGAAAGACGTTCTGTACGTACATTTACAGATAAAGCAGTAGAAAAAGATTTATTAATTGAACTATTAAACGACGCAACATGGGCACCTAATCATAAGCACCGTGAACCATGGAATTGTAAACTATACATCGGAGAAGGCCGCAAGAAATTAGTAGACGCAGTATTAAACTCTTTCACAGAAGAAGAAAGAGCGAAACGCGGTAAAATTTTATCAGATCGTTTTTTAAGCACACCTGCACAAATCGTTGTATATATGAATGAAGATCCACGTCAAATTCAGCGTGACGAAGATTACGCTGCAACATGTGCATTTATGCAAAACTTCCAACTTCTTGCTTGGGAACGTGGATTAGGTTGTGTTTGGAAATCAGGCGGATTAAACTACAATCCATTATTTATAGAAGGAATCGGTTTAACAAGAGGCCAACGTATCGTTGGAATTCTTCATATCGGCTATTTCGATAAAGCACCAGAAGGAAAAGCTCGTACTCCGATTACGGAGAAGATGGAGATTATTGAAGGTTAATAGATGAGACATTCTCGTTTTTGCGGGGGTGTCTTTTTATTATGCAATCAATCCTCATGAAAGCTTGTTCTTCATCATACACTTTCTTAAGGGAAAGTGTAAGGAGGGAAAATAATGAGAGCAAGTGACGATAAAGCACTGCAATATGCGATTGCGGAAATTACGGAAATTGCGACTGGATTTGGGCTTGATTTTTATCCGATGCGTTATGAAATATGTCCAGCGGAAATTATTTATACATTTGGTGCATATGGGATGCCGACAAGGTTTTCACATTGGAGTTTTGGAAAACAATTTTTCAGAATGAAATTACAATACGATTTAGGACTTAGTAAAATATACGAACTCGTTATTAACTCTGATCCATGTTACGCCTTTTTATTAGATACGAACTCTTTAATTCAAAACAAATTAATTGTAGCGCACGTTTTAGCACACTGTGATTTCTTCAAAAATAATATTCGTTTTTCAAATACGAAGCGAGATATGGTAGAGAGTATGGCGGCAACAGCGGACCGTGTGAAAGCGTATGAGCATAAGTACGGAAAGGCAGAGGTAGAAACATTTTTAGATGCCGTACTTGCCATTCAAGAGCATATTGATCCGTCGCTTATGCGTCCGAAGCTCGCATGGAGTATTGATGATTTAGAAGATGAAGAAGTAGAAAAGAAAAAGGTGTCGCAATACGATGATTTATGGAATTTAGATAATCGCAATAAAAAGCAGGAACGTTCTAATGTGCGTAAAAAGAAGAAAATTCCACCACAACCAGAGAAAGATTTACTGCTCTTTATTGAAGAATATAGCCGTGAGTTAGAAGATTGGCAGCGTGATATATTAACGATGATGCGCGAAGAAATGTTATATTTTTGGCCACAGCTTGAAACGAAAATCATGAACGAAGGCTGGGCATCCTACTGGCATCAACGCATACTTCGTGAAATGGACTTAACCTCTGATGAAGCTATTGAATTTGCGAAATTAAATGCAGGTGTTGTACAGCCATCAAAAACAAGTATTAATCCATACTACCTAGGTATTAAAATCTTTGAAGATATTGAAGAACGGTACAACAATCCAACAGAAGAAATGAAGCGACGAGGCGTAAAACCAGGATCTGGCCGTGACAAAATGTTTGAAGTACGCGAAATTGAATGGGACGTATCGTTCCTAAGAAACTACTTAAATAAAGATCTTGTTATGCGAGAAGATATGTACTTATTCCAGCGCCAAGGAAAAGAATATAAAGTAATAGATAAAGAATGGGAAAATGTGCGTGATCAACTTGTAAATATGCGGACAAATGGTGGGTTCCCGTACTTAGTAGTAGAAGATGGAGACTACTTAAAGAACGGAGAATTATACATTAAACATAGTTACGAAGGAATCGAGCTCGATTTAAAATACTTAGAAAAGGTATTACCATATCTTCATCAGCTATGGGGAAGAACGGTGCATATGGAGTCTATTGTGGAGAGTAAGGGCGTTGTGTTTTCTTATGATGGGAAGATGGTGCATCGGAAGTATGTGTGAGGGGAAGAATGGACATAGGATACTGTGTCCGTTCTTTTTATTTGGAACTAAGTTAAATATGTTATTCTTGAAAAAAGGGAGTTACATAGAGAAATGGAGAGGTTCAAATGGGCAAAGTAGGGGTAGGTAAGGTGGATATTACGCCGCCTATAGGTATTGATTTTGTCGGATACCATAGAGAGACAGGAATAAATAATATTGAAGAACGTATTTATGGAACGGTTTTTGTATTTGAAAAAGATGAAATGAAAACTGTGTTTATAAGCATTGATAATATTGGAATGTTAATAGAAGATACGAATATGATTCGTGAGCGAGTAGCAAGAGAACTTCATGTTCCATTTGAGCAAATAACAGTTGTTTATACACATACCCACTCTGGTCCAGAAACGGTCGGTGATAATCCGCTCGTACAGTCGTATAAAATGATTTTAGTAAATAATGTAGTACATGGTGCTGTTACTGCGAATAACAATTTGAAGCTATGTGAAGTTGGCTGGGGTGTTACGACAGGTGATATTGGGGTAAATCGAAGAGAGAGAACATCTGATGGAAGAGCGAAGATGGGAACAAATATAGATGGTGTTGTAGATAAGCGAATTGGTATGTTAGCAATAAGAGACGCTGAAACGAAGGAGTTATCTGGGATTTTAGTATTTTGTACTGCGCATCCGAATGTTTTAAAAGGAAATAGTGATGAATTATCAGCGGATTATCCTGGAATGACGAGAGAGATTTTAGAGCAGATAGTGAACTGCCCTGTTATTATCGTTCAAGGTGCCGCTGGAAATGTGAATGCGAAATATCGCGGTTCAAGTGAAGCGTTAAAACAAATGGCTTACATACTTAGTGGACATGTATTAACGATGTTACTAACAGTTACATATAGTCCAATTGTAAAATTAAGGACAGTTTCAAGTACGATGCAAATGAAGTTGAAGGATATTCCTGAAATTGATGAGATACGAAGTATGGCTCGATTAGCCGAGAAGCAGTGGGGCGTGAATACGGATGAATGGCTTGCTATCGTTTTAGAGAAATATGAGCAAGGTATTCGGCGGTTAAGTATTGATTTAGAAGTGCAGTTGTTTCAAGTTAATGATGGTATGTTTTCAGGTTTACCGATGGAACCTTTTTCTGAAACGGCATTAGAAGTGAAAGAGAATCTTCAAAATGAATTAGCTTTCTTTGGTGGATATACGAATGGATATATTGGTTATTTACCAACGAAGGAAGAATTCTCATATGGTGGGTATGAAGTGGAATTAAGCCCTGTTCTGTATGGACCGGTTACGAATTTATTGATACCACCGGAGGAGAATACTGCGGAGTTGGTTGTGAAGAGAGTTATGGAATTATATAACGCGTAAAAAATATATTCAGTAGAATAAAATTTAAAGAAATTCATGATTTTTAATACATCTGTAGAAAACGAATCCATTTTGAAGAAGATGAATCAAAATGGATTCGTTTTTTGTTTACCAGACAGGTCGTATATTTGATGATAATTTCTCTGTATTTTCTTTAGTAACGAATGTTGTTAAATCTTCTTTTAGCATTTGCATTCGTTCTGTACCTATGTTTTCAATCCATCGCTGTTCTATTTCAGCTACTATTTCTTCTTTTGCTTTCATTACTGACAAACCACGTTCGGTTAAAACGATGATTTTACCTCTTTTATCAGTAGGATGTGTTTTGCGTGTAACGTAGCCATTACTCTCAAGAGAATCCACCATTTTACTTACAGCTTGTTTGGAAATCCCCAAATACTCAGCTAGCTCTATACCAGTTGCCCCATTCGGAAGGATGCGTTTGAACATAAAACCATGTGCTGGCCTAATATCTTCAAATCCTAATTCACTTAATTTGTCATGTAGCTCAGTAATTAATGTGCTAAATGATAATGATAAAAGCGATGTAAGATCTAACTCGTTAAATGTTTGATCCATATATATAACCTCCGTACTTGTAGTCAATTAAGTTGACTATATGTAATACCTATTGTACTATACATAATATAGTCAATCAAATTGACTATATTATGTATAGTACAAATAATGATTTATATAATATAGAATCAATGGAGGTTTCACATGGTTAATATCGTGAAAATTAGAGGGAGTGTATTTGCACCGTATGCATCGCTGGAACCTATTAAGGACCCTGCAACAGGAAGAGTGTTTGAATATGCTGGAGATGCACGTGAGTTTACACCACAAGCTGTGAACACAAAGCGTTCAAGGTTAGAACAAGAAGTGAATATTGATTTTTATAAAAGAGAAATTTTCACATATGCAGATGCTTGTATCGTCACCGTGAAGATTACAAATTCAGATGGCTCAATTGAGTATCAAAAGGGAGAAACAAGTACAGAAAACATTGTATGTACAAATATTGTATGGAGTGAAGATGAAGTTTCATTTGAAATGAGAGCAAGTGCAAGTAATCCTTTAAACGCAGCAGCACCTGCAGCTGATTATTTTTTGACTATACGAGCTAATGAAAGTGGTACTGTGAATATTGAAGGTGTACATGATGGTTTCCCTTGCTATGAATTTTATAAACAAGTAGATTTTGGTTCGTTTGAATTGATATACACACATGATTTCAGAAAAACGGATGATACCCCAGCAGCACTAGCTGGAGAGATGGAATATAGCTTTAAAACGAAAGTCTAAACATAAATATAGCGTTATTTTTTAGAAGGAAATAGAAAAGTAAAAGAGAAATCTATTGGTTTTAGGATTGAAATTATGGTCTGTTTTATTTAATAAGCATTCAGCATCTAAAATAAAATTATAGAGGTGTTTCTTATGACTAATATCGTGAAAATTAGAGCCAGTGTATTTATTCCAATGTCTTGGACTGAGGCTAAGAAGAATATGGAAACAGGAAAAGTAATTCAATTCGAAGGTGATTCACGTGAATTCACACCGTATGCGGTAAATGCGATGCGCTCTAGAGTTGAGCAAGAGGTAGTAGTTGATTTCTATAAAGAAGAAGTGTTTTCATATGCGAACACGGGTATTACGACCGAGAAGATTACAAGTCCAGATGGTTCTGTGAGTAAAAGAACAGGGAAAGCAAGTACAGAAAATATTGTGTGCACTGATATCACATGGAATTCTGAAGGTGTGCAATTCAAAATGAGTGCGAGTGCAAGTAATCCATTAAATGTATATGCACCTCCTGTGGATTATGTATTAAATGTATGTGTGAAACAGGATGGTAGTATTGATATTCAAGGGGAGCATGATGGATTCCCTTGTTTTGAATTTTATAAGCAAGTAGATTTCGGTTCATTTGAAAAAATATATACACATGATTTTAGAGAAACTGGTGATACAGCGGCAGCCCTAGGCGGGAACATGGAGTATAGTTTTACAAAGAGATTATAGGAAGTATGACGATAGAACGATGGATTGCTTCATTCGTAAAGAACTTGGAAATATCTAAGTTCTTTTTTTGTTTCAAATTTGTGAAAGAAAGACATATTGATTGAAAATAAATTTTTTATACTCTATCATATACCCATACAGGTATAGGTTTTTCTGTGTGATGCATGAGAAAATTAAATAATATGGAGGTTCGAAATATGTTTAGAAAAATTGTTGTAGTAGGCGGAGTTGCTGGCGGGGCATCAGTAGCTGCAAGGCTTCGTCGTTTAAGTGAGGAAGATGAAATTATTATGGTTGAACGCGGTGAATACATTTCGTTCGCAAACTGTGGATTGCCATATTATATTGGCGGTGTCATTACAGAAAGACAAAAGTTATTAGTACAAACTGTTGAAAGGATGTCAAAACGTTTTAATTTAGATATACGTGTATTGAGTGAAGTTGTAAAGATTAATAAAGAAGAGAAAACAATTACGATAAAGAATGTAACTACAGATGAAACATATAACGAGGAATATGATGTTTTGATTCTTTCACCAGGGGCGAAACCAATTGTTCCACCTATTCCGGGCATTGAAGAAGCGAAGGCGTTGTTTACGTTACGAAATGTACCTGATACTGATCGTATAAAAGCGTATATTGATGAGAAGAAACCACGTTATGCGACGGTTATTGGTGGAGGATTTATTGGAGTGGAAATGGTTGAGAATTTAAGAGAACGCGGGATTGAGGTTACTCTTGTAGAGATGGCAAATCAAGTGATGCCACCAATTGATTACGAAATGGCGGCATATGTACATGAGCATATGAAGGTGCACAATGTTGAGCTTGTTTTTGAAGATGGTGTAGATGCGTTAGAAGAGAATGGGACTGTTGTACGTTTAAAAAGTGGCTCAGTTATAAAAACAGATATGATTATTTTAGCAATTGGTGTACAACCAGAGAGTAGTTTAGCGAAAGATGCAGGATTATCATTAGGAGTTAGAGGAACGATAAAGGTAAATGAGAAATTTCAAACATCTGACCCATATGTATATGCAATTGGTGATGCGATTGAAGTGAAAGATTTTGTTACAGAAACAGAAACGATGATTCCTTTAGCGTGGCCCGCTAATCGTCAAGGTCGTATGTTAGCAGATATTATTCATGGCCATACGGAGTCTTTATATAAAGGTACGATGGGAACTTCTGTGGCTAAAGTTTTTGATTTAACAGTTGCTTCGACTGGAGTAAATGAGAAAATATTAAAACGATTAAATATACCCTATGAGGTAGTACATGTACAGGCAAATTCTCATGCAGGATACTATCCGAATGCTACGCCAGTGCTAATAAAATTAATTTTTAATAAAGATAGCGGAAAGATTTACGGAACACAGGCTTTAGGGCGTGACGGGGTAGATAAGCGTATAGATGTTATCGCGACGGCAATGAAGGCAAACTTAGCTGTAATCGATTTACCAGATTTAGAATTATCATATGCCCCGCCGTATTCTTCTGCAAAAGATCCAGTAAACATGGTGGGGTATGCCGCAAGTAATATAGTAGATGGTTTTGTGGAAACGGTACAATGGCATGAAATAGATCGTATTGTTGACAATGGTGGATATCTTATAGATGTTCGGGAGCCCAATGAACTAAAACAAGGAATGATTAAAGGCTCTATTAATATTCCGTTAGATGAATTACGTGATCGATTGGATGAAGTGCCAATGGACAAAGAAATATATATCACTTGTCAACTTGGTATGAGAGGGTATGTTGCAGCGCGCATGTTAATGGAAAAAGGATATAAGGTAAAGAATGTAGATGGTGGTTTTAAATTGTATGGGACAGTACTGCCAGAACGTGTTGTATATTGATATTTTTCATCTTCTACTTCAAGATTTAGTGGAAGATAAAAACTTATAGATTAAGGTTTTATTTTTTGTTTTGCGAACATATAAGGTGAAAATTTAAAATAGGGGTTTACAAAATACCCTATAGGGTATAATATATTGTCATAGGTTATAAATAGTGACATAATGGTAATGAGGTGATTATAGGATGGAATATAATCAAGATATGAAAAATAGATTGAAACGTATTGAAGGTCAAGTTCGTGGTGTGCTTCGTATGATGGAAGAAGGAAAGGATTGCCGAGAAGTTATTACACAGTTAACGGCATCTCGTTCTGCCCTTGATCGTACAATTGGGCTCGTTGTTGGAACGAATTTAGAGCAATGTTTGCGTGAACAGTTTGAAAGTGGTAATGGTTCAAATGAAGAGTTAATTAAAGAAGCTGTTCAATTACTTGTAAAAAGCCGATAATCTGTCAAACGTAAGTATTGACAGATTTTCAAAAACATTTTAACATACCCCTACAGGTATGTGTATATAAATTATGGAGGAATCGACTATGAGTATAAAAGTGAATATGAGTTTAGATTGTAAAGGGTTAGCTTGTCCGATGCCGATTGTGAAAACGAAGAAGGCGATAGAAGGATTGGCATCAGGACAAGTGATTGAAATTAAGGCAACAGATAAAGGATCTACGGTAGATATACAAAGCTGGGCAAATAAAGTAGGGCATCAATATATCGGGACGAAACAAGAGGGCGATGTTTTGATGCATTACATTAGGAAAGCGCATGAGCATGAAGTGAATGAAGTAGCAAAGTATCCTCATACAATTACGAATGCAGAGTTGGAAGAGATATTATTAAGTGAGGAAGAGTGTATTGTATTAGATGTTCGAGAAGCAGCGGAATTCGCTTTTGGTCATATTCCATCGGCCATTTCGATGCCGTTAGGAGAGTTAGACAGTGCAGTGTTAGATGAGACGAAGCAAATTTATGTTGTTTGTCGAACTGGTAACCGTAGTGATGTAGCTTGCCACATGTTGAAAGAGAAAGGTTATGCAAATGTGAAAAATGTCATTCCAGGCATGTTAGAGTGGCAAGGGAATATAGAGAAATAAATTTTTTTGAATAAAAATATACCTATGGGGGTAATAAGATGAATGTTAAACCGTTACAAGCAAAAGATGTTGCAGAGAAAGTTTTATTCGGAGAGTTATTCATTTTAGATGTTCGTAATGAGGCGGATTATGAAGATTGGAAAATTGAAGGGAAACAAGTTTCTTCTATTAATAGACCTTACTTTGACTTGTTAGATGGTGTAGATCATATTGTAAGTGAATTACCTAAAGATAAAGATGTTTTAGTAGTATGTGCAAAAGAAGGGTCTTCTATATTTGTGGCAGAGCAATTAACAGAGGCTGGATTAGAAAATATTTATTATTTAGCTGGTGGCATGAAGGCTTGGAGTGAATATGTAAAGCCTATAAAAGTTGGAGATTTAAAAAATGGTGGAAGTATGTATCAGTTTAACCGCCTTGGAAAAGGCTGTTTATCTTATATGGTCGTTTCAAATGGTGAAGCAGCAGTTATTGATGCAGTAAGAACAGCCGAGGCATATGAAGAATTTGCGAAAGAGCATGGCGTTACGATTACGAATGTAATGGATACACATTTACATGCAGACCATATTTCCGGAGGACGTAAGTTAGCGGAAAAGGTAGGTGGTACGTATTGGTTACCACCAAAAGATGCAGAGGAAGTTGTTTTCTCATACGAACCGCTTGTTGAAGGATCTGTTATTACGGTGGGGGGTACTAAAATTGTAATTGACGCATTATACTCACCAGGGCATACGATTGGAAGTACGTCATTCATTGTAGATGATTCTTATTTATTATCAGGCGATATTTTATTTGTAGATTCAATTGGGCGTCCTGATCTTGCTGGTAAGGCTGAAGATTGGGTAAGTGATTTACGTAATACTTTGTATAGCCGATATAAAGAGCTATCTCAAAATTTAGTTGTGTTACCGGCTCATTATTCAAAAATAAGTGAAATGAACGAAAGTGGTATTGTTAGTGCAAAATTAAAAGATTTATTTGAGCATAATGCAGGATTAAATATTGAGGATGAGGGAGAGTTCCGTAAAGTTGTAACAGAAAACTTACCACCTCAGCCAAATGCATATGAAGAAATTCGTCAAACCAATATGGGTAAAATTCACCCAAGTGTGGATAAAGAGCGTGAAATGGAGATTGGTCCAAATCGTTGTGCAGTGCACGAATAATGAAATAAATAAAAAATGGAGGAATTGATGATGAATATAAAACAAGTGTTAGATGCGAAAAGTTTAGCATGTCCAATGCCGATTGTAAGAACAAAGAGAGCAATGGATGCTCTACAAACTGGAGAAGTGTTAGAAATACATGTAACGGATAAAGGGTCAGTTAAGGATATTCCAGCGTGGGCAAATAAATGTGGCCATGACATCGTAAAGCTTGAAGAAGAAGGCGATGTGCTGAAGTTTTGGATTATGAAGGCGTAGTGAAGCAATAGTTTTGTAAATATAGAGAGGTTGGTTATATGAACACAATATTAAGTACACTTTTCATTGTACTTGCTGCATGGTTTGTTATTTCACGATTTTTACCAGTGAAAGGTGTTCAAAATATAAATGGCAAAGAATTGAAAAGTATAGTGGGGAAAAAGGGGAAGTATTTTATTGATGTCCGTACAGTAGGTGAATATAGAGGGAATCATATGAAAGGCTTTCAAAATATCCCCCTAAATGATCTAGCAAGTAAGGCGAATCAATTAGATAAGAATAAGGAAGTAATCGTTATTTGCCAAAGTGGAATGAGAAGTAAGCAAGCAGCAAAGGTATTGAAAAAACTAGGGTTTCAGCAAGTAATAAACGTTTCAGGTGGTATGAATGGTTTGTGAGGAGGAAATGTAAAATGAAAGAAATGACTACAAAAGAATTAGAAGAAAAATTGTTGCGTAAAGAAGCGGTAAATATTGTGGATGTACGTGAAGTAGAAGAAGTAGCTGAAGGGAAAATTCCAGAAGCATGTAATATTCCACTAGGACTATTAGAGTTTCGTATGCATGAATTAAATAAAAATCAGGAATATATTATCGTTTGTCGTTCAGGCGGGAGAAGTGCAAGAGCTGTTCAATTTTTAGAAAGTTACGGTTTTCAAGTAATCAATGTGGTAGGTGGTATGTTAGCTTGGGAAGGAAAAGTAGAATAGGGAGAAACAATTTTTTATAAATGAAAAAATACCCCTATAGGTAATTGGAGGGAGAACAATATGGAACAACAGAAGAAAACAACAATCGTTTTATTTAGCGGAGATTACGATAAAGCAATGGCTGCTTATATTATTGCAAATGGTGCAGCGGCGTATGATCAAGAGGTTACTATTTTTCATACTTTCTGGGGATTAAATGCTTTAAGGAAAGATGAACATGTGAATGTAAAGAAAACATTTATAGAAAAAGTATTTGGAAAAATGATGCCACGCGGTGCTGATAAGATGGGGTTATCCAAAATGAATTTTGCTGGTATGGGACCAAAGATGATTAAAGGCATTATGAAAAAACATAATGCAATGCCTTTGCCAGATTTAATTGATTTGGCAAAAGAACAGGGGATTAAACTTGTAGCTTGTCAAATGACAGTAGATTTATTAGGGTTAAAAGAGGAAGAGATTATGGAAGGCGTAGAGTTTGCAGGTGTAGGGGCATATTTAGCAGATGCTTCGGATGGGAATGTAAACTTATTCATTTAATCACCTTCTTTTTAGAAGGAGGGGGATGTAAGGTGAGTGGAGTATTATTACTTTTTATAATTGGGTTTATAGGATCGTTTATATCAGGAATGGTTGGAATTGGCGGTGCAATTATTAATTATCCGATGATCTTATATATTCCGGTATTGTTAGGATTTACTGGCTATACGTCACATGAAGTGAGCGGTATTACAGCGGTACAAGTATTCTTTGCAACTTTTGCAGGTGCCTGGGCATATCGGAAAAGTACTGATATGAATAAAATGTTAGTTGTGTATATGGGAGCTAGTATATTAATAGGAAGTTTTATAGGAAGTTTTAGTGCAAATCTATTAGATGAACACGCTGTAAATGTTGTTTATACAGTATTGGCGACCATTGCAGCTATGATGATGTTTGTACCGAAGAAAAATAATAGTGGAGCAGTTAAGTATAATAAATGGTTAGCAAGTGTGTTAGCGTTTATTGTAGGAGGTGTTTCGGGCATTATTGGAGCTGGAGGTGCGTTTCTTTTAGTTCCTATTATGCTAGTTATTTTAAAATTACCATTGCGCATGACGATAGCGACATCTATCGCTATTACGTTTATTTCCTCAGTAGGGATTACGACTGGAAAAGTGATTACTGGACAAGTAGTTATCATTCCAGCTCTAATTATTGCGGTTGCAAGTATATTTGCTGCGCCACTTGGAGCGCGAGTCGGGAAGAGGATAAATCAAAAAGTACTACAATATATGTTATCGATTTTAATTGTCGGCACTGCTATTAAGATGTGGATTGATATGATATCGAAATAAAAGGATGGGCTGCTTGCAGCCCATCCTTTTATTTATGCCCAAATAACTTTCATTAAGTTTTTATATTCGTCATTCGCTAATTTATATAGCATTCTCGTATGTTCAAAGACAAGTGCTGGATTAAAGTTTGGTTCTGAGAATGCAAGAGATGTTGAAATATCAATTGCATTTTGCTTATTTAATGTGAATTTTGCAAAGCGATAAGATGTATTTAATTCATTGATGACATGTAAAATATCATTTGTTGATGTTGCATCAGGTACGTGAGCAACATTGAAGCAGTATATATCCACCGTAGGATGTTCGTTTTGGAAAGCAGCGATAAGTTGAATTTTTGCGCCAGCTTCAGTCTCTAATCCTACTGAAAAATGAACAGAGCCATCATTTTCATCTATATTTTCTTCCATGTATATATCGTTGGATTTTAAGTAGTCTTTAAAATCTGAGATGTTATGTTTTACTGCAGCTTTCATATGTATGAGCCCCCTGATAATTGGAATAGATTGCTACTATTTATTATAATTTAAAAATATTAAAAAAGATAGTTAGAAAGTTCTGATTTTTAATTCTGAAGAAATAAAAAGAAGCCGTACTCTACCTCCATAGAGTACGGCTTCTTTACTATTCATTGTCGTTAGACGATGTTTCTGTATCTTCACTGCTATTCTTGTTCTTATTTTTCACTTCATTGTTACTTGATTCGCGTTCACTTGAATTTTCAGACTTAGATTCTTTTGTCTTTTTCGAATCAGAGTCTGAGTCAAACTTTGTATATGCAGGTAGTCCAAGATGAGTACGAAGTTCATTTGTAACATTAGCTAATTCTTTTTTATCTGGATTGTAGTAGTAAGTTCGACCACCACCAGCAGATTTGCTACAAGTATCGTCACCTTTTGCCATATAGCAATCATCACCTTGGATTTGTAATTTCTCAATTTCCGAATCCGATCCATATTTATAGAATGAAAGCATATCATCAAATGTTAAGTTTGTAACGAATTGGCCGTTAATATCATCAATGATGTTGCCAACTTTTGTTACAGAACCAACACTTGTTAGTTTCTTTAAAATAGCCTCGATAACGAGTTGTTGACGTTGTCCACGCATTGCATCACTATCGATGTGTCTTGTTCTAGCAAGAGCAAGAGCTTCTTCGCCATTTAGCTTTTGAACACCTTTTTCTAGGTGAATAGCCTCAGCATTATCATTGCTATCTTGCTCAGTAAATTCAACTGGTACATCAACTTCAACACCGCCCAAGTCATCGACGATTTTTATAAATGATTTAAAGTTGAATTTTACAAAATAATCGACAGGAACATTCATTAATTTTTCAACTGCATCAATGCTTGCTTGTGGTCCACCATTTTTTCCGTTTTTAGCAGAACCGAATGCATGAGCGTGTGTAATTTTATCTTTTTTCTTTTCTATTGGAATATAAGTATATGTGTCACGTGGGATACTTAATAGTTTAACAGTTTTGCTATCTTTATTAAATGTTGCAAGTAAAAGCGCGTCTGTTCTTATAGCTTCACCATATTCTTTTCCACGGACATCGCTTTCATCAACACCCATTATTAAAACAGAGACATTGTTTGTAATAGGTTTTACAGCCTTATCACGTAAATCAGATTTATCACCGCGTGCTAAATCGTGTGCGGCATTTCGAACAGCAGAAGATGCTTTATTTACTAAAAACCAAGTATAACCGCCGCCTATTAATAAAACGAATAGTATAGCGCTTATAATAATTTTTATTTTTTTCTTATTTTTTTTCGGTTTATTGCGTGTATTTTCTTGCAAAGATGGGTTTTGCTCCATTTCCTGTACTCCTTCATTTGGATTGAAATACGACACTCATATCCACTTATTATAATGAAATTTAGCGAAAAAAAACATTACAAAACATTTACATTTCGTAAAAATTCAATATATTTATAAAAAGTCAGATTTTCTATATTATCTTTTTTAGATGTAGAATAAGTATAAGTTGTTTTAGTAGAAATGAAAATATGTATTGTGAGAAAGTGATAGAGAAGTAAGATTTGTTGAAATATAGCCAAGAAGAAATGAGTAAGCTTACTTATTTCTTCTATATAATAAAGAAGAATTTGACGGATAAAGGAGAGAGCATAATGAATCATACATCATTCCGAGCAATCGTTGTGAACGAAACGGAAAATCATCAGTTTGTAAGAAAAGTTGTTGAGAGAGAAGTAAGTAGTTTACCTGAGGGAGACGTATTCATACAAGTTCATTATTCTTCATTAAATTATAAAGATGCTCTTTCAGCTACTGGTAATAAGGGGGTTACGAGAACATATCCTCATACGCCAGGAATTGATGCTGCAGGAGTGGTTGTGAGTAGTGAAGATGCTACCATTAAAGCAGGAGATCAAGTTATTGTAACGGGATATGACTTAGGTATGAATACCTCTGGTGGTTTCGGAGAATATATTCGCGTGCCATCATCTTGGGTCGTGCCTTTACCGGAAGGAATGTCATTAAAGGAAAGTATGATGTATGGGACAGCAGGTTTTACTGCGGCTTTGTCGGTATATAAGCTTATTGGAGCAGGAGTCAAGCCTAGTATGGGAGATGTTTTAGTAACGGGTGCTA
This sequence comes from Bacillus sp. PK6-16, assembly GCF_056530295.1. Classification (NCBI taxonomy): domain Bacteria; kingdom Bacillati; phylum Bacillota; class Bacilli; order Caryophanales; family Bacillaceae; genus Bacillus; species Bacillus sp. PK6-16. The sequence continues at coordinate 4,516,789 of NZ_CP096511.1, read as the reverse complement.
CAGGCGGCGTAGGGAGTGTAGCTGTTAGTATATTAAGTAAGCTAGGGTTTAACGTAGTAGGAGCGACAGGAAAAATGGAAGAGGAAGATATGCTACTACGTCTAGGAGCGAAAAAGGTGATTCATCGCGCGGAATTGAATGATGAATCAGGAAGACCGATGTTAAAAGGGATATACGCGGGAGTTATCGATACTGTAGGTGGACATATGCTAGAAACAGCTTTAAAAACAGTAAAGTATGGTGGTTGTGTAACGACATGCGGTAATGTGGCAGGCCAGGAACTACAAACAACGGTATATCCGTTTATTTTACGAGGTATAAGCCTTTTAGGGATAGATTCCGTGCAATGCCCAGTAGATGTGAGAAGAGATGTTTGGACGCTTTTAGCGAAAGAATGGGGAAATAAAGAGTTACTATCTTATACAGAAGAATGTATATTAGAAGAATTAGAGAAGAAGTTTGCACTTATATTGCAAGGAAAGTTAAAAGGAAGAACAGTTGTTAAAATATAATGAAAAAAGAGACGCTTAAGTTAGCGTCTCTTTCTTATTATAATGATTGTTTTAGATTGATTTTTCCTTGTTCACCTAAAACACCGTCAGCGATATTTACAGCGTGGTCGCCAATGCGCTCTAAGTTACTTACCATATCGACGAAGATGATACTTGCATCACCTGAACAGCTGCGTTCGTTTAGACGTAATACGTGACGTTTACGAAGAACACGTTCCATTTGGTCGATTTTGCGTTCTTTGGCAATAACAGTTTGAGCTAGTTCAGTATCGAAGTTTGTTAAAGCTTCAACTGAGTCTTGTAGTGTTGAAATTGTTAACTCAAGCATTTCATTTAATTCAGCTAATGCTTCATCTGATAGTGAAACACGGTTTGAAATTTGGAAATCTACAAGTTCTACAAGGTTTTCTACATGATCACCGACACGTTCAATATCTCCAACAACACCTGCTAAAACAGAATGTTTTTCAGAATCTGTAGGTGAAAGTGGCTTTTCTGATAGTAAAACTAAATACTCGGTAATTTTTTTATCTAAATTGTTAATAGCTCCTTCTAATTGAGTAGCCATGTTTGCGTGTTTTTTGTCTTGTGTATTTAAAAATTGATTTGCTTCTTTTAATCCATGTAATGAGAACTCAGCCATACGGATAATCTCTTTTTGAGCTTCGGTTAAAGCGATAGCTGGAGATTGTTCAATAAAGATTGGATTTAAATGTTGTGGTTTGAAGTCAATCGCTGCATCTTCACCACGAATAATTTTTGTTACGATCCATGCTAACACTGCAATGAACGGGAATTGAATGATTGTATTTGTTACGTTAAATGTTCCGTGTGCAAATGCAATAGTCATTTCTGGATTCAAGTTTAATGATGTTTGGAAATATTGAATTAAACTTGTAAATGGTATTAATAAAATTGTAAAGATAATTGTACCGATAATATTAAAGATAACGTGAACTAATGCTGCACGTCTTGCTGCAATTGAAGTACCGATTGCTGCTAATACAGCTGTAATTGTTGTACCGATGTTATCACCGAATAATACAGGAAGAGCTGCTTGTAAATCGATTGCACCTTGACCGAATAGTTCTTGTAAAATACCGATAGTTGCACTTGAGCTTTGTACAATTAAAGTAAAGACTGTACCGACAACAATTCCTAAAATTGGATTATCACTCATGCTAACTGTTAATTCTTGGAATGATTCTAAAGAACGAAGAGGTTTCATACCTGCACTCATTAACTCTAAACCGAAGAATAACATACCAAAACCGAATACAACTTGACCTACAGAATGTACTTTTTTATTTTTAAAGAAGAATAGTAAGATTGCTCCAATTGCCATAACTGGGAGAGCATATTCTCCGATTTTAATTCCGATAATAAATGCAGTAACTGTCGTACCGATGTTTGCACCCATAATAACACCGATTGCTTGTCTTAATGTCATAAATCCGGCACTTACAAGTCCGACTGTTAAAGCGGTTGTTCCTGAACTGGATTGGATTAATACAGTAACTAACATACCTGCTAGTACACCCATAAGTGGGTTTGTTGTAAAACGATCTAGAATATCGCGAAGACGATCTCCAGCTGCTTGTTGCAGTCCATCGCCCATGTATTTAATCCCGAATAAGAAAATACCTAATCCACCAATGAACTGGAAGATCATATCTTGAACATTATATTCCACGCATTCCACTCCTTAAATTTCATGTACGATGTAATTATTAACTGAACCTTGAGTCACTGTAAACGGTTTGCTAGTAAAATTTACACTAAATTTACAAAGGAAAGAAAAGTTTACAATCCCTTAAAGAAACAACTGCATTTCATTGGTTTTTACCTTGTATAAATCTTAATCTTGTAAAGAAATCACACTTTTTAGAATAATATTGTTCAGTCGAATATCAAGGAAAGTATCTGCGAGTTCATCGTATATTTTTTGATGAAAGTTAAGAAAATATGTAGGGAAATGCATGTAGTTTTAGAACAGCAAAATGAGGAAAAACAATTCTTTTAACATGATAAAAAAGCCACTGAATTATCCAGCAGCTTTTTCCGTGTTTTTATCGCCATGCTTTTGTTTTCTTATGCTTGTAATGTAAATGAAGAGAAAAGCAATAAGTAATAGAGAGGAGTAACGATATACAGTTGCATAGTTTGTAAAGTGAGCAATAAATCCAAAGATAATCGCTCCAGCGCCGATTCCAAGGTCAAATGCGGAGAAGAATGTAGCAGTTGCTACGCCGCGTCGATGCGGTGCTACGCGGTCAATCATCCATGCTTGTAGTGCAGGTTGGATCGCTCCAAAACCACTTCCGTAACATGCTGCAGCAATAATTAAGCTCGGAATTGTCGTCGTATACGACAATAAAATAATACCTGTAAACGTTATAATAACTCCCGGAATGATGACGAATGTATGGCCTTTCGCATCATATAGCTTTCCAGAGAATGGACGAGTCACAGCGATTGCTAGTGCGTTACATAAAAAGAAGAGACTAATATCAGCTATGCCGACTTCTGTAGCAAATAGTGTGATAAAACTTCCGATTCCTCCGTACATTAATGTAATACATAATATTAATAATGAAGGAAGTAAAGCTTTACGCTCAATAAATCCATCGAGAAAAGTACTAGATGATTGTTGTGGAGGCTGTTTCGTTTTTTGGATTTGAAGTAGTTTCGTTAATATTAATGAAACAATTGTGCACGATAATGCACATAAAAAAAGAATTGTGAAGTTATATGTTTGCATAAGCCATAGTCCGATAAGTGGACCGAGGGCCATTGCAATTGTTCCAGAAAGGCCAAAATATCCCATGCCTTCTCCGCGGCGAGCTGAGGGAATTAAATCAGAAACGACAGTTCCATATGTAGTCGTTGTAATACCGAAACCAGCTCCGTGCAAAATACGAACAGCAAGCAAGAGAAAAATAGTTGAGGCGAAAAGGTAACTGCCCATAGCGAGTAAACAGATAGCAGTACCGATCATTAAAATGATTTTTTTATTGAATTTTTGCAAGGCGTTCCCCGTTAGCGGTCTAACAAAAAGTGCCGCAACGGTAAACATACCGACAACAAATCCGATATTTGAACTTGTGCCACCAATTTCTTTCACATAAACAGGTAAGGTTGGAATTAACATTTGAAACCCTAAAAACATACATAAGTTTGCAAAAATTAAAGCAACAAACTCTTTTGTCCATAACGGTTCTCGTTTTACGAGTATTGCTTCTCCCATATATTCATCCCCTATATAAAATTTTCTCTTTTCTTTCGAGTATATGTATTGGCCAATGCAACAGTCAAGGAAGGTGTCTTGAAAACGGATAACAATTTTTAAGGTGAAAAACTGACAAATTTGTGTAAAAGCTACACAACTATGAAAAAAAGATGTAAAGTATAGATGTATAGACTTGTAGGTGTTAAGAATGATAGAAATTGTTTTTTCTTTAAAGAAAGCGGATTCAAAAGAGTAGTGAACAAGAAGGGGATATATACTTTTCACTACATATATTTGAAAAGGTTTACAATATGATGAAGAAAGAGGCGTGTACATATGAGACGATTAGGTATTTCTATTTATCCAGAACATTCAACAGTAGAGAAAGATAAGGAGTATTTAACATTAGCAAGTAAATATGGATTTACACGTGTGTTCACATGTTTATTATCTGTGGATGGAGAAAAAGAGAAAATTATAGAAGAATTTAAAGAAACGATCTCTCATGCGAACGCATTAGGGTTCCAAGTATTAGTTGATATTAGTCCATCTGTTTTTGAACAATTAGGTATTTCGTATAATGATTTATCATTCTTCCATGAATTAGGTGCGTACGGTATTCGTTTAGATGTCGGTTTCTCAGGATTAGAAGAATCAATTATGACTTATAATCCGTATGGTTTGAAAATTGAGATTAATATGAGCAATGGTACGAAGTATGTAGATAACATTATGAGTCACAGACCAAATCGTGAAAATTTAATTGGTTGTCATAATTTTTATCCGCATCGTTATTCAGGGTTATCATACGATCATTTCATTAAATGCTCGAAACAATTTAAAGATTACGGTATGAGAACGGCTGCTTTTATTTCATCATTTGATGCAACATACGGACCTTGGCCAGTAACAGAAGGGTTATGTACATTAGAGCAGCATCGTGAATTACCGATGACAACACAGGCGAAACATTTATTCGCGACGGAATTAATTGATGATGTTATTATTGCAAACGCATATGCGTCAGAAAAAGAATTACAAGCACTAGGTGCATTAAATAAAGAGAAACAAACATTTGATATAGAAATATATGATACAACGACAGAACTAGAAAGAATTATCGTATTAGACGAACCACATTTTTATCGCGGAGATGTATCTGAATATATGATTCGTTCTACACAAAGTCGTGTGAAATATAAAAAAGAAGAGTTTAAACCTCATAATACGCGTGAAATTAAGCGTGGAGATTTATTAATTGATAATGAACAATATGGTCAGTATAAAGGCGAATTACAAATTGCATTAAAAGATATGGTTAATACAGGAAAAACAAATGTAGTTGGTCGAATTGTAGAAGAAGAGATTTTCTTACTAGACTATTTACAAGCATGGGATAAATTCGGATTTACATTAAAGAAATAGAGAGAATATAAAGGGGAAAAACTACTGATTTCAGCAGCTTTTCCCCCTTTATATATAAAGAGCGAGAGGAAGAGCTATGACAAAGGTGCATCAGCGATTAATTTCTATTTTAGAGGAATTTTTAGAAGAGAAATCGATGTTAAATCGAGCTTTTTTAGCAGGCCGTTTACATGTATCAACGAAGACGATTCAAAAGGATATAAAATTATTAAATGATATATTGGAAGAAAACGGAGCGAAAATCGAATCGCAAAGAGGGAATGGGTACGAATTAGAAATTATAAAAAAGAAGAAATTTGAAGACTTTTGTGTGAGTCTATTTCAAAAACAGACGGAAAAGATCCCAACTTCTTATGAAGAAAGAATAGCGTACATTCTGCAGCGTGTTTTAATGACAGAGGGATATGTGAAGCTTTCAGAATTAGCGGAAGAGATGTATGTGAGCAAATCAACGGTCAATTTAATTATGAAAGATGTTACAGATATATGTGGTCGCTATGAATTACAAATTGAGAAGAGACCGTATTATGGTATACGTATTGTTGGAGAGGAATTTAATATTCGTTCTTGTTTATCACAATATGGTTTACCGCGTTATGATCATACTCCGTTTCATGAGCAATTTGAGCAGACGGAGACATATTTATCGCTACCGCATATATCACTCATTCGTTCAATTATATTAAAGTATATTGAAGGCGGAACAATATATTTATCTGATATAGAAATTGATAATTTAGTCATTCATATTGCAATCGCATTAAAGCGTTGTCAAAGTCAACATTATATGAAAGGACTGCATGTGGAGCAATCAGAACTTATAATAAAGAAAGAATATACAATTGCGAAGCAAATTTTAGGAGATTTAGAGAAAGAGTTAAAATTTTCATTTCCAGAAGAAGAAGTATTATATGTGACGATGCATTTATTAAGTACTGCTGTTACAACGAGAAATCGCTATGAAAATGTAGAAGAGCTATTAGGAAAAGATATATATGCATTTATGCAACATATTCTTTTTAAAGTAGCGGAAGAACGGAATCTTATTTTTTATTATGATGAGGAATTATTATTTGGATTTGGTATTCATTTAAAAACGTTATTAAATCGTTTGAAGTATAAGTTAAATACGAGAAATCCTCTTTTGGCAGAAGTGAAAAAGAATTATCCGTATGCTTTTGAAATTGCGGTTCTCGTTGGAGATATCATTGGTGAATATACGGGTGAATCGATCCCTGAAAGTGAAATTGGTTATATTGCAATTCACTTCGGCGGAGCTATGAGCCGTTTGCAGGAGCAAAATCAAAAGAAAAGATGCTTATTAGTTTGTGCGACTGGTCAAGGAAGTGCACAACTATTAAAATATAAAATTTTATCACAGTTCCGAGATAAATTAGAGATTGTAGGTATTACAGGCTATTATCAATTGAAAGTAGAAGATCTTTATAAAGAAAAAATAGATTGTATTATTAGTACGATTCATATACCGAGTGGCTTGCCTGTTCCAGTTATAAAAGTGAATTCAATATTTGATGATAAAGAGATTAAATCGATTGGTCAGCGGTTGTTTACGCATGTGAATACTAGTGTGCAGCCTTATATTAAGGAAGATTTAATCTTTTTAAATCATAGTGCTTCTACGAAAGAGGATGTTATTCAGTTTTTATGTGAGAAAGCTGCTGAGAAACGCTATGTACCAGAAAACTTTTATGCTTCTGTTATGGAAAGAGAAAATACGTCTCCGACAGCGGTTGGGAATTCAGTTGCAATCCCGCATCCGATGCAGTTATTAAGTGAGGAAACTTTTTTGATGTTTTGCACACTTGAAAAGGCTGTTGATTGGGGAGATAAAAAAGTACAAGTAATTATTTTATTTAGTGTAAAGCGCAATAATAATGAAGATTTGCAAAGGCTTTATGATTTTTTATATGATATTATGTCTAGTCAAACTACGATAGAGAAACTTACTCAGACCGAGGTAATTGAAGATTTTCAAGAGATTTTATTATCATTTTGAAAAAGTATATAAAAACTTCCGTTACATAACGGAAGTTTTTTATGTTTAATTGTATGCGTTTTCATAATAAGATGAAAATATAGAAAACATATAGCTTGGGGGAATTTAAAATGTCTGATATGCAAACTCCATTTGCGTTAATTTTACATGGTGGCAATGCGAGAAGTGCGGCGCTTGAAGCAATTGCTTTTGCAAGACAAGGAGATTTCGGGAATGCCGGTGAAAAGATGAAACTTGCTAGTGAGGAAATTTCAGCAGCGCATCGTATTCAAACGGATTTAATTCAAGAAGAGGCAAGAGGAAATCATGCAGAAATCAGTTTACTGTTAGTGCACGCACAAGATCATTTAATGAATGCAATTACAGTGAAAGAACTGGCTGAAGAATTTATTGCTCTTCATAAACGAGTAGAAGAGAAAGTGACCGTATAAGATGTACATTTTATTATGTTGTGCAGCAGGTATGTCAACGAGTATGGTCGTAAGAAAAATGCAAGAAGAGGCAAAAAAACAGGGGAAGAATTATAAAATTAAGGCGGTTGATTCAGAACTAGTGAAGCTTGAGATTAAGGAAGCCGATGTCGTTTTAATTGGCCCACAGGTGAAATACTTATTTCCAGCTGTAGAGTTTCTTGCAAATTCATACAATATACCAGTTGCGATTATAGACCAACGAGATTATGGCATGTGTGATGGTTTGAAGGTGCTTAAGCAAGCAGAACAATTAGTTTTAGCATAATTATATCTTTTTAAATATAAACATTATAATGTTATAAAGTTTATTTCATTCTTTTATAGTAGAGAGAAAGAGGAGGGCTATTGATGAATGGGTTTATGAGTTTTATGGAACAAAAGATTATGCCAACAACGCAAAAGATTGCAGGACAACGACATTTATTAGCAATTCGAAACGGGGTTATTTCTACATTGCCGTTAACGATCGTCGGATCATTTTTCGTTATCTTTTTAAATTTACCAATTGATGCATATATGGAATGGATTGCACCGTTTCGCCATATTTTAGATATTCCATTCCGATTTACAGTAGGACTAATGGCATTATACGCGGCGTTTGGTGTAGGGGCTTCGCTCGCGAACTTTTATCAGCTCAATCAGTTAAGTGCAGGGTTATTATCTGTACTCGCCTTTTTACTAGCATCAGTGGAACCAATTCAAATTACGAAAGCTGTACCAGGTGTTATTGATGCAGGTAGATATATTTCAGTAGGAACATTAAGTGCAACGTCTTTATTTGGCGCAATTGTTACAGCATTAATTGCAGTAGAAATTTATCATTTTATGATTAAGCATAATATCTCGATTAAATTACCAGATAGTGTACCACCCGCAGTTTCAAATTCGTTTGCAGCATTAATTCCAACATTAGCAGTTATTCTTTTATTCTGGGGTATTCGCTACGGTTTGAAATTCGATGTGAATACAACGATCACATATTTAATCGCACCATTAAAATCAGTATTAGTAGGAAATAATTTATTCGGTGGTTTATTAACAGTATTCTTAATCGTGTTTTTCTGGTCATTCGGTATACATGGACCAGCGATTTTAGGACCAATTATTCGTCCGATGTGGGATTCAGCAATTCTTGAAAATATGGAAGTATTCACGGCTACAGGAAATGCACATCAGTTACCAAACTTATTTACAGAGCAATTCATTCAATGGTTCGTATGGATTGGCGGATCAGGTTCAACGTTAGCTTTAGTAATTATGTTTATGTTCTCTAAATCTAAGTTCCTAAAAGAGTTAGGTAGATTATCATTCGTACCAGGTTTATTCAATATTAACGAACCAATTATTTTCGGTGCACCAATTGTAATGAACCCAATCTTAATTATTCCGTTCGTTATTACACCGTTAGTGACAACGACAGTATCATATTTCGCAGTTGTTTCAGGTATGATTCCACTTATGATGGCGAAACTGCCATTTACGATGTTAGCACCAATTGCAGCGGTGATTAGTACGGACTGGACAATTATGGCTGGTGTACTTGTACTTGTTAACTTTGTTATCTCGTTCGTTATTTACTATCCATTCTTCAAAATGTATGAGAAACAACAATTAGCAGGAGAGGAGAAAACAGAATGCTCGGAGCAATTATCATCTTAATTACATTCGTGGTCGGACAGTGTATTGCCCATTATTCGAAATGGGTACAAAGTAAATCTTTATTAGTGTTACTACTAGTATCAGTTTTATTTATCGGTTGTTCAATGGGTGCATATGTAATGTTAGGATTGCAATCACCGTACGTAATTATTGTACCGACAATTTTATGTGCAACGTGTTTATCTGCAAAATATAGATTTACGAGCATGGCATTAATACAACGTGTGAAGGAGATGCAAAAGCATGGAGCGTAAATTAGGAATTTCACTTTATCCAGAACATTCAACGAAAGAAAAAGATATGGCTTATATTTCCGCAGCGGCACGACACGGTTTTTCAAGAATATTTACTTGTTTGTTATCTGTGAATCGTCCGAAAGAAGAAATTGTAGCTGAATTTAAAGAGATTATCAATCACGCAAAAGATAACAATATGGAAGTTATTTTAGATGTAGCTCCGGCTGTGTTTGATCAGCTTGGTATTAGTTATAGCGATTTATCATTCTTCGCGGAGTTAGGCGCAGACGGTATTCGTTTAGATGTAGGCTTCGACGGGTTAACTGAAGCGAAAATGACGAATAATCCGTACGGTTTAAAAATTGAGTTAAATGTAAGTAACGATATTGCGTACTTAGAAAATATTCTTTCGCATCAAGCGAATAAATCAGCTTTAATTGGTTGCCATAATTTTTATCCGCAAAAATTCACTGGTCTTCCGTACGATTATTTCATTCGCTGCAGTGAACGCTTTAAAAAGCATGGTATTCGCAGTGCAGCCTTTATTACATCACATGTCGCAAACATCGGTCCATGGGATATTAACGATGGATTATGTACATTAGAAGAGCATCGTAATTTACCAATTGAAGTACAAGCGAAGCATTTATGGGCAACAGGGTTAATTGATGATGTCATTATCGGAAATGCTTATGCGAGTGAGGAAGAGTTAGAGAAACTAGGAAACTTAAATCGCTACATGTTACAGCTAAAAGTGCACTTTGTAGACGAAGCGACTGAAGTAGAGAAGAGAGCTACGCTGCAAGAATTACACGTAAGGCGCGGCGACATAACAGAGTATATGGTACGTTCTACAGAAGTGCGTAAAAAATATAAAGATTATGACTTCCCAGTGCGTGAAAGCGTGCTACAGGAAAGAGGGCAAGTTGTAATTGGTAATAACTCATTCGGAAAGTATAAAGGTGAACTGCAAATCATCTTGAAAGAAATGCCGATAGATGAACGGAAAAATATCGTCGGTACAATTGCGGAAGAAGAGTTATTCTTACTAGATTATGTAGGAGCTTGGACGCAGTTTACTTGTGTGGAATAGAGAAGAGAAGGAGAGGATGCTGTGGCATCCTCTTTTTTTAATGTCTATTACGTATACCATTTTTCAAAAAGCACCGCGCCCTGTGGTTAGGGGGGAGATAACTATTAAAAAAGTTGATAGCTTGGTAATATGGCTAGAGGTTTGTTCTCCTATGTTGTTTTTTTTAATATAAGCAAGGGATTAGAGATTAACTATCATTCCTTTTCCATTCACACTTTATCTGTAATTGATCACCATTTAATTCTGCGGATAAATTACCATTCATCTTTGTCATTAGGCTTTTTGCAATAAACAAACCTAAACCTGTACCTTTTTCTTTTCTTGCTTGATCTACTTTATAAAATCGATCAAACAGAAAAGGGAGATCTTTTTCTTTTAATTGATTTGCTGGATTTATTATATTGAGTTGAACAGCTGATGAATGTTTAACGAGTTGAATGGTAACCTCTTTATATGAATGCTTAATTGCATTGGTAATTAAGTTTTCAATTACACGTTTAACAGCTGATGAATCCGCCATAATATAAATTTCTTCCTCAGGAATCAGGATAGTAGGCTTTATTTGAGCTTTTTGGAAATCATCATAAAAATTGAATAAAGAGTTTAATAACAATGTATTTAATTTGACGCTTTCTATTTTTAATGGATGATCAGGTGACTCTATAACGGATAGTTCAAAAAAATCATCTAATAAATCCTTTAATCGCAGTGCTCCAGTTTTTGTATTTGTTAAATACTGCTCTCTTTTTTCTGGTGTTATATCTTCGGAGTCTAAAAATTGTATATAACCTAAAATAGATGTCATGGGGGTGCGTATATCATGCGACATACTCGCAATAGCCTGCTTAAATTCCTTTTTCGTTCTTAATGTCTCGGCAACAGCCTCGTTCGTTAAATCAATTTGTTTATTTATATGTGCTGCTAAATTCTCAAGATCTTTATCATAAAAAGTAAGATCTATTTTTTTTGAGATTACTTTTTTGTTTATTTGTTTGAGTTGTTGAGAAACATGTTTTAGCTCTTTTTTTAATAAGTAAAAGCGAACGAAGAAAATAAATATAGCTATTACAGATAGAATTACTATAAAAATCATCATTTCATTCGCCTTCCTTTATGATTTATTTAATTTCTTTTTTTAGGAATACAAATATTCCTAATATACCAAATGCCAAATAGACTAAAATAGGTATAATCGTTAATTTGAAAATTTCAATGCTATCCATTGTGTTTACCATAATAATTTTATATACCAAATGGAAAATTGAATGATTGTAAATATATTCAATTACTGTAGATTTGCTAGCTAATAGAAACATAATAGGATCAAATAGAAGGAATATAGCAAATAGAATGCCAATTGTTTTCCCGCTATCCGTAAATAGTGTTGCAAACACCATCATAATAGAAGCAAATGCAGCTGCATACAATATGATGAAAATCATTGTTTGCATAAAGTACTTTAAATCAGGCATACCATTAAATTGAGCATATATAGCGCCAATTCCTGTCAGAGCGATTGGTAATATAACTGAGAGAATGATTGCTCCAAATGTGAATACAAGTAGTTTAGATATATAAATTCTAATTCTACTATTTCCTGATGATGCAATACTTTTCATTGTACCAAGAGAATATTCACTAGAAATAAAATAGCCTGCTAAAAGACATGGAAGTAACTTTAACACATAATGGTTCTTACCAATAATACTTGTAAATAAGTCGTCTACTCTAAACGGCTCTGTTCCAAACATAAACATGATAGTGGGAATAAGGACAGCGATAGCAATCAATATTAGAATCAGTGTTTTAAACGATCTGTCCTTTTTTAACTTAAACACTTCTGATTTTAATAGATTATCCATGCTGAATACCCCCAATAAGCTTCGTAAAATAACTTTCCAAATCTTGTCCCATGGATTTAAATTGTTCAATAATCAATCCTTCTGTAGCTAATACTTTAGAAACCATTCCTGGTTGATCAAGATGGGTATATAGTCGAATTACACCGTCAGGCATAACCTCGTAGTCAGTCGTAGAAAGTATCGTTTCAATTATGGTTGTAGCCTTCTCTGTATTATCTACTTTGATATGCAAATATTGCTGACATTTCTCTTCTAGCTGTTTCACGGTCATTTGCTCAATTAATTTTCCATTATGAATGAAACCATAATGAGTGGCTAACAAATGCATTTCGCTTAAAATATGACTAGATATGAGTATAGTAATTCCTTTTTCCTTATTGAGCTTTTTCAATAACTCCCTTATTTCTACAACGCCCATAGGGTCTAAGCCGTTAATCGGTTCATCGAGAATTAAAAATTCTGGATCTCCTAAAAGGGCAATCGCAAGACTAAGCCTTTGTTTCATACCTAATGAAAAATTCTTGGCTTTCTTTTCTTTCGTATCAAGAAGCCCTACGAGTGAGAGTGTCTTTTGGATACAGTCTTTTCCTGGGACACCTTTTAAAAGCCTATGCGCTTCTAAATTTTCAGCAGCTGTCATATGTGGATAAATTGCGGGCATCTCAATCATAGAACCAATGCGCTTTCTAGCTTGAACTAATTCTTTTTCACGTGATTCTCCAAATAGCTCAATCGTACCTGATGTTGGCATTGCTAATCCAGTCACCAAACGAGTTAGTGTAGATTTACCCGCACCATTTTGTCCGATAAAACCGTAAATTGAACCCTGTTCAATTGAAATGTTCACTTTATTTAAAGCAATATGATTTTTATATTGCTTTGATAATTGATTTGTCTTAAGTACATAACTATTCATTCATTTACCTCCCTTACGTGATACATTTAGTATAGTAAGAAGAACATAAGAGAAGCTTAAGTTAAATCTAAAGAAAACCTTAAGTTTTAAGACGATAGCCCATTCCCCAAATCGTTTCGATATATTCAGCATTTGGATCAGCCTTAGATAGCTTACTTCTTATATTGCTCATATGAACGTTCATAATATTATTATCACCATAAAACTTTTCATTCCAGACACTTTCAAACAAATTTTCTTTCGTGAAAATTTTGTTAGGGGATGACACAAGCATAACTAAAAGTTCGTATTCACGAGCTGTAAAATTGAGTGCATTCCCTTCAACAAAAACTTTTTTTGCTTCTGTATCTATTACTAAATTTTTGTGCCTTAATTCCTTATTTGTTGGAGCTGTATGTAACCGTCGATATCTCCTCAAATGCGAGTCAATTCTCGCGGAAACTTCCTCAATATCAAACGGCTTCGTAATATAATCATCCGCACCTGATCTGAGCGCATCAATTTTAGCTTGCTGCTCAATCTTTGCTGAAATAATAAGAACAGGTGTGTCACTTTGATCGGTTATTTTTGAAAGAATCTCTTCTCCATTCATACCAGGAAGCATTAAATCGAGTAATACCATATCCCATTCTTGCCTCTCTAGATAAATCATAGCTTCTGTACCTGAGAAAGCTGATTGAGAAACATACCCACTTTTTTCTACGATACTACATAATAATTGATTTATATCATTATCATCCTCAACAACTAATATATTGATTACTTGTGACATCATCGGCACGCCCCTTTTACTGTGAAACTTATCTATTTTGAAACAAACAACACATTATTTTAACATAATGTGTTGTTTGTTTCGTTTTAAAGTACATGATAATACTGTACATAAAATACATATCGATATACATAATTCCAACAATAAGAGTTCTGTTTGTTATAAAAGTAGAAAATTCTGTCTATTATTATTTTCAGAAACATTACAAATCTGTTAGTTAGTAGTAAGGTTATTCAATATTAAACAACAAGTGTATCCCTTATAATAATGCAGGATATATTATGTGATTTCAGAGTAAACAATAATTATTGTAAGTAAAGGAAGAGAAGTGTATGCACAAAATTATGATTGTAGAAGATGACCAAAAAATTTCAAAATTACTTCAATCTCATATTAGTAAATATGGTTATGAAGGTGTTATTACGGAAGATTTTGAACATGTCTTGATTCAATTCGAAGATATTAAACCTGATTTAGTTTTATTAGATATAAATTTACCCAGCTTTGATGGTTATTACTGGTGTCGCCAAATTCGAACAATATCCACTTGCCCTATCATTTTTATATCTGCACGTAGTGGAGAGATGGAACAAGTTATGGCACTTGAACATGGGGCAGATGATTATATTACTAAACCGTTTCACTATGAAGTTGTTATGGCTAAAATCCGAAGCCATCTTCGACGCATATATGGTGAATACGCTCCAAAGGTAGAAGCGAGGGTTATAGAACAATCAGGTTTAACACTTTATCCAGAAAGAATGGAATTAAAGCTAAATAATACTACTTGTACAGTCTCAAAAAAGGAAGCAGTTCTATTGGAGCTTCTCATGCAACGAGCTCCCAATATTGTCAGCCGTGGGAAAATTCTTGAAAAGCTTTGGGATGATTACACGTATGTAGATGATAATACATTAAGCGTAAATATTACACGTGTTCGTAAAAAATTAGAAGGAATCGGAATAAAAAATGCGCTTGAAACAGTTCGCGGTGCAGGATACCGTTTGAAAATAACATGGAAGAATGATGAGGTATTGTGATGAAGTTATTTTTACGTGAGCAAATACCTTTTATTATTTTTTCTGTTATGCAACTATGCGTCACACTTACTGTGTATTGGCTGGATGGATATCGTAATTTACCTACAGCACTATACAGTGTATTTTTAGGGATTTGTTTATTAATGGGATATTTAATATATCGTTACTTTAGTAACCGTAGATTGTATAACAAATTATCCACTCCTTTTAAAACCTTACATGAATCCATACAAGAAATGGATTCCACTCCATTATCAGTAGCTTTTCAGGATGTATTAGTAACGCAGTATAACCATTATCAACAACAACTAAAAACATGGGAATATAAACAGAGAGAGCATCTCACGTTTTTAAATCAGTGGGTACATCAGATGAAAACTCCTTTATCAGTTATTGAACTCATTACACAAGAAGAAGACGGGGAAAGTTTTGAAAGTATTGTAGAAGAAGTAGAGCGAATGCAGTATGGATTAGAAATGGTATTATACATGGCACGTTTAGAAACATTTGAGCAAGATTTTTATGTAGAAAGAGTATCTTTACAAAATATTGTGCAAGAAGTGATTGTTGAGAATAAGCGTCTTTTTATTCGTAGTTATGTATATCCAGAAGTGAAAATAAAGCAAAATCTTATGGTGGAGACGGATAGAAAGTGGCTTCGGTTTGTAATTAATCAAGTTATATCTAATGCCATTAAATATTCTGCAGGAAGTAGAAAGAACGTGACACTGGCTGCATTTGAGGAAGGGCGCTCTGTAATTTTAGAAATTCAAGACCATGGGGTAGGGATTCCAAGGGAAGATCTTCCTAGAGTGTTTCGTCCGTTTTATACGGGAGAAAACGGGCGGAAATTTAAAGAATCAACTGGTATGGGGTTATATCTTGTGGAAAATATTATCGAGCGATTGGAACACAAAATTGAAATTGAATCGGAAGTAGGAAGAGGAACGAAAGTCCGTATCATTTTCCCTTATGCAATTCGTTCCTAGTTTAATTTGAAATGATTTTTCAGAAAACTTACAGGTCTGTTAGGGAAATGAAAGGTTAATCGATATGAGAAAGGTGGCATCTTCGCTAAACTAAGTTATATCAAAAGAGAATAAGGAGAAAAACGAAATGGACATTTTAAAGGTTTCGGAGCTAAGTAAAATTTATACTGGAAAAGTTTCTTATGAAGCACTTTCCAATATTAATTTGAATGTGAAGAAAGGAGAATTTGTAGGGGTAATGGGGCCATCAGGAAGTGGGAAAACAACTTTGTTGAACATGGTTTCTACTATTGATTCTCCAACATCAGGAGAGGTTGTAATTAACGGAGAAAACCCACACAAGTTATCTCATAATGACTTAGCATTATTTCGAAGACGTGAATTAGGGTTTGTGTTTCAGGCGTTTAATCTTCTGAACACGTTAACCGTGAAAGAAAATATTGTTCTTCCTCTGACACTAGATGGAACGAAAGTCGAGGACATGAACAATCGTGTTGATGTTATCGCAGAGAAATTAGGAATCCAATCTATATTAGATAAACGAACATATGAAATATCGGGAGGACAAGCACAAAGAACTGCTATCGCACGTGCACTAATTCATAACCCGAAATTAATACTTGCGGATGAGCCCACAGGTAATTTAGATTCAAAGGCAGCTAATGATGTAATGGAGCTATTACAACGATTAAACAAGGAACAAGAAGCGACAATGATGCTTGTTACGCATGATCCAATGGCTGCCAGTTATTGTGACCGCGTTATATTTATTAAGGATGGGGAACTTTATAACGAAGTGTATTGTGGAGACAGTCGCCAAGCGTTTTATCAAAAAATTATGGATGTACTTGCATTATTAGGAGGACGTAAGCATGACTTTTCAACAGTTCGCGTTTAATAATATCATGCGCAGTAAACGGACTTATGCTGCACACTTTCTAAGTAGTACATTTTCGGTAATGGTATTTTTCATATATGCACTATTACTTTTTCATCCTAGTTTACAAGGGGAACTGGCTTCTACCAGTAAAACCATGAGTAAATTAGCGACGACGGGGATGCAAATCTCTCAGTATCTCATTTTTATTTTTTCTTTCTTCTTTCTGCTGTATTCTGTAAGTTCTTTTTTGAAGACAAGAAAAAAAGAATTTGGGATATTAATGATGCATGGAATGACTCCTTCTCAATTAAATAAATTAATATTTTTAGAAAATATGTTGATTGGAATCTCATCTGTTGCTTTCGGTATCCTAATCGGATTGATTTTTTCAAAGCTATTGTTATTACTAAGTGCAAATATATTAGCAATTGATAATGGATTGCCTTTTTATATTCCAATTAAAGCAATTTTCATGACAGCTGGTGCATTTTTGATTTTATTTCTATTCATTTCGTTGTTTACTTCCAAAATGGTAAAAGTAAATAATTTGATTGAACTAATGAGATCAGAGGAAAAACCTAAACCAGAACCAAGAGCATCTAAAGGACTAGCGTTACTTTCTCTTGTATTAATTGGGTTAGGATATGGATTTGTATTCTATTTCACCATAGGTAGGGACTTTGATAAGCCTCAATATCTATTTATGGGGGTTGGTTGTGTAATTGTAGGAACCTATTTTTTATTTTCACAGTTAAGTGTGTACGTACTACGTGTTTTAAAGAAGAAAGACTCTGTATTTTTCAATAAAACAAACCTTCTTACGATTTCAGAATTAGCCTATCGCATGAAGGATAATGCAACTATGTTCTTTATGCTAGCAATTATTTCTGCTGTGGCCTTCACAGGAATTGGTACATGCTTAGCGATGGGGAATAAAGGATTAATCGAGATGACGAATCCATTTGCATTTACTTATACTTCCACAAATGAAGATCAGCATGAAGAAGAGCACGTTGCAGAAATCAAAAAACAGTTAACTACATCAAAATTTTCTTATCATGTTGAAGCTATAAGTCCGAAATTTACTGAAAATAATTACACACTTATTAAGTTAACAGAGTATAACCGTTTTGCGAAGCTCTTTGGGCATGAAGCAGAAACGTTGGATAATGATCAAGAAATTATATTAGTACCAACATCAGTTACACAAAAAGAAAAATATGCGAAAGGAAAAGGGATTCCTCCGCAACTAGATGTAGCTCAAGGGAACTCTGATTTGACTTTGAAAGTAAAAAAAGCTATACCACACCTAACTTTACCTATTCAGAAGAGTGCTACGATAGTAGTGTCGGACTCCTTATACGACAAATTCCCGAACATAGACACGGAATATGGTCCCATTGTTAAAAAGAGATACGGATTTGTAGTGGAAAATTGGGAAAAAACAAAAATGATTACGAAGAATTTAGAGGCGCAATTAGAGAATACAGAAATGGTTAATCCTACTCATTCTTTTGAATCGTTATACTCTGAATGGATTTCTTCAAAACAAAAGAATGGTGTATTACTTATTGTGAGTGTATTGGTAGGTATCGTATTCTTTACCTTTGCAGCTAGTTTGCTATATTTCCGTCTATATGCAGATTTAGAAAGAGAGCAAAAACAATATGAAATGATTGCAAAAGTTGGCCTGAGCAGAAAAGAGCTAAAGAAAATAGTAACGCGTCAGCTTATATTGATGTTCTTTTTACCAATACTTTTAGCGATTATTCATAGTGGTGTCGCTTTTATGGCATTACAGAGACTAGTGGATTTTTCGGTTTTAAAAACGTCTATCATAATTTTCTTAGCCTTTCTATTCATTCAAAGCGTATACTTCTTCACGGTCAGATGGCGTTATTTACAAAAGTTATACAAGAAAATTATGTAGTTTATTTGTTAAACAAAGAGGAGAGTATAAAACATGAGAAAAGTAATTAAATTATGTATGGTAGGAATCGTTTCTATTTCGATGTTAGGAGCATGTTCTTTTGGAAAGACAGAAGAACCAAGGAATGGGGCTGTACTTATTGGAGAAGAACAACAATTAAAAGATATAGTAAATCAACATAAAAGTGATATTATATCCAATGATTTATATCAGGTAAAAAGAGCAGAAACCAATATTAAGGTGAAAAGGGAAGATAAAGAAAAAATCGAGAAGCAGCAAGTATTAATTATAGATCAAAAAACAGCTGAAGGTGTTATGAAGAAAGGGCTATTAAGAGAGACTAATAATGGAGTGCCTACTAGTGGAGGTCCAATTACTTCTTTACCAACCATTCCAAAAGGGAAAGTTTTGATGTTTACCAACAATGAAAATAAAGAAATAAAAGAAATTAAAGTAAATGATAAAAAAATCAACGTACAATACGAAGATGATATCTCGCTAGGACGTGGTCGTAATACAGCTTATGAAGACATAGTTTTGATTGTAGATGCTACAACATTTAAAGATTTACCGGGAACAGAAACTTATATGGAAGTATTACATTTCAACAAGTCTTATGGAGAAAATAAATCATTTAATGGGGACGACGCAGAAGCTAAGCAAGCATGGAATGAATGGGAAAAGTTTACTAAAGATATGAAGGAACAAGTAAACTCATTCGATACAGTTTCAATCATAAAAAAATAAAAAATCCTTATTTGGTGTAATAAAAAAACAGGATGAATGTTTGAATTCATCCTGTTTTTTCTATTGGAATGAAAAAAGTAATAAGAAGTAAGTTTTCTCATGCTGAATATTTCGAAATGAATTTGGGAGTGGGCTACAGTCTTAAAACTTAAGATTTTCTTTAGATTTAACTTAAGGATCTCTTATGTTTTTCTTACTATACTTTGTATCAGTTGGTATTCGGGAAAGTTTTAAAATCCGGGGGATTTATGAAGGTTAGAATTGCAAACAAGTGGATGTATTTTGTTCCTTTGTTAAATACTCTGTTTGTTGTTAAAAAATCATCATATTTGGCGAATTTTACGATTTTTTGTTTGTACATAAAAAGGAGCAAATGATTTGTTTACCATTGAACATATATATCAGGAAATTTTAGAAGGTAGAAGAAGGCGATTTCCTAAAAATACATGGAGTGAAGATCAGGATAATACGCTAGCGAGACGTGTAATTATATATCTTATAGAACAAGTTTTACAGTGGGATAAAAAAACTATTCTTAAGTGTTGGAAGTCACAATTAATCATTCAATATAAATTAGGTGGTTTACTTAGTGCTAAATATCATGATAGCCCATATGCAATGATAAATGATGTTTATCCGAATTGTTTTAAAGAATGGGATTTTCAAATGACACCTAGAAACTATTGGACAAAGGAAAAGGCATTGGAAGCATTAAAATGGACGATAGAAGAAAAAGAAAGGTTAACAGATAATAAGTTATTGGAGGTTTATAATGTTCAGTGGTTATCTAATCATAATTTGAGTTCGCCTTGCCAAATTTTTTGGGGAAATAGTCCTTACATAATGATAAATGAATTATATCCAGCCCATTTTAAGGAGTGGGAGTTTAAAAAAACTCGTAGTCATTCGTGGACAAGGAAAAAAGCGTTGGAAGCATTAAAATGGACCATAGAGGAAAGAAAACAAATGGATGCTGAGGGAATCAGGAAAAAAATTAGTGTAAGTTGGTTTACTGAAATAGGCTTAAGGACTCCACTTGAGAGATACTGGTATGATAGTCCATTTCGCATGATAAATGAGTTATATCCTGGATGTTTTAAAGAGTGGGAATTCCAGAAAACACCTAAAAACTACTGGACAAAGAAAAAGGCACTAGAAGCATTAAAATGGACGATAGAGGAAAAAGAAAAGTTGCCTAATGAAGAACTAATAAAGGTGTATAGTAAAAAATGGATAATCAGTCAGGGGTTAAGAACACCTTTAAATATATTTTGGAAAAATAGTCCATATGCTATGCTGCACGATTTGTATCCAGGGAAGTTTAAAGAATGGGAATTAAATAGAGTTTCTCGGGGATTTTGGACAAAGGAGAAGGCATTAGAAGCATTGAAATGGATGATAGAGGAAAAAGAAAAGTTAACAAATGAAGAACTTATAAGGGTGTATAGTAGAAGATGGATAATTAATCAAGGATTAAGAACTCCATTAGATAGATTTTGGAATAAGAACCCACATGCTATGTTAAACGAACTGTATTCAAATTAATTTACAAAAAACATAATACTTCAGCTTAAATGAAATACAAGTTAAATGACAACAACGTATCTTAATAATTTTTTGTTTGCTTGCTTCACTTTTTTTAGTACTTTGTATTTTGATAGTAACTCAGTTGACAACAGCAGGGCGTTATCTATTTCCTCTTTGTTGTTTAAAACGATATTAGAGAGTATTTCACATAGCCGGACTTTCTACGGCTATTGGATAATCTGGTTTTTTATCGATTATGATGTCATGAGGTATAGAGACATGACTGATATTTTAAAGTATATAAAAAACGAGGGAACTTATTTATATCAGAGAGGGAATGGCTTCGAGACAATATTGCTTACTTTCAAGAGAAAGAAAGAATGTAATAATTATAGAAAAAGAGCCAGTCTCATCGTTGAGACTGGCTCCTTTTTTTACTAACTAGTTTAATACTTTAACTGTAACTGTTTTACGTCCCCAGCTACTTGATGAACCTTTATCTGGCATTAAAACGTCGATTTTATTACCTTTAATAGCTCCACCAGTATCACCAGCGATTGCTACTCCGTAACCTTCAACCCATACTTTTGAACCTAATGGAATGACACTTGGATCAACTGCAATTAGTTTCATGTTTGGATTAGCTGTTAAGTTGTGGCCTAAAGCTGATTTTACTTGGTCGCCTGCTTTATAACCATTTTCAAGTGGATCTGCTGTGTAAGCTGTTGCTACAACACGTAACTCACGAGAAGATGATGGTGCACTTGTTTCAGTTTCTTTTGCAACAGGTTGTTGTGTAGCTGGTTTTTGAGCTTTAGCCGCTTCTTGAGCCTTAGCCGCTTCACGAGCTTCAGCTGCTTCTTGAGCCTTAGCTGCTTCACGAGCTTTAGCTGCCTCTTGAGCTTTAGCTGCTTCACGAGCTTTAGCTGCTTCTTGAGCCTTAGCCGCTGCTTGAGCTTCAGCATCTGCTTGAGCTTTAGCTGCTTCACGAGCTTTAGCTGCCTCTTGAGCTTTAACTTCTGCTTGAGCTTCAGCATCTGCCTGAGCTTTAGCTGCTTCTTGAGCCTTAGCTGCTTCACGAGCTTTAGCCGCTTCTTGAGCTTTAACTTCTGCTTGAGCTTCAGCTGCTTCGCGAGCTTTAGTTGCTTCCACTGCTTTAGCTTTTGCTTGAGTTTCAGCTACTTCCTGAGCTTTAGCTGCTTCACGAACTTTAGCTGTATCTTGAACTGTAGTCGTTTTTTCAACTTTAGCTACTGGTTGAACTTTAACTGGTGCTTTACCTGTTAAGTAAGGAACATGAACATAAGCTGTTTTTCCGTTATATTCAAATTGAATCCAATCATTTTGTACTTGGTGTGTTGTTTCAATTACATCATCTTTTTTCAACTTACCAAGAATCTCTGAGTCTGTGTTTGCTCCAGCACGTACGTTTAATACGTTTGCTGTTACGTAGTAAGTGTCTTTTGTATAGTCAGCGCTTATGAAAGCTTCTTTACCGCTATTCAATTGAACTTTTGACCAACCATTTTCTGTATGTAAAACATTTACTTTATATCCATCTAATAATTTTCCTACAACTTTTGATTCAGTAGTTGGGTTTTCTCGTACGTTTAGTACGTCAGTCGTTACGATTGTTTCTGCTTTAGCAGATGTTGTGAAAATCCCAAGACCAAAAACCGCTGCTGTTGCTATACCCATAAATTTTTTCATAATAGCCTCCATTGCATTTGTTTTCGTTGACCTCATTATAGCAACCATTATTTTCTTATTTGCGAAAAACATAAAATTACAAAGCTTTCGTAATGGGGCATTAATATTCTGTAACAATTACATAAATTTCCTGATAGCGCTTCCTTGTTGTTTTTTGGCGTATTAGGGCATATGAAACACAAAATGAGTAGTATTTCAATTACTATAACGTTAATAATGTTACAGTAATATTTCTTGATGATATCTATAGCGTTACAAAAATAGCTTATTTTACTGTTTGAATGGAAATTTAGTTATGAAACGATAATCTTTTTAGGCGTGAAAATATATAAATGAGGTGAAATTTAATGAAATATCGATATAATTGTTACAAAATCAGTCGAAGTATGGAAAAAATTACGCCTTGATTTTCGTCTGTTACATAGTATTTTTGCAATAATAGAATTAGATAATAGCCTTAGTACCTATAAATAATGAAGAGTATTAGAATGATAGTTGTAACGTGAAACATATATAATAGAAGAAACTCAATTTAGTAGATAAATAAAAAACGCAGGAGTGTAAACTCCTACGTTTTTGTTTATTCATATCGTAAACATTCAATTGGATCCAGTTTGGCAGCTTTGTTAGCTGGCAGTAAACCGAATATAATACCGATTAACATTGAGATACCTACTGCAAGAAGTCCAAGTTCTTTTGAGACAACGAGTGGCCATCCAGCAAAGATTGAGACGATCCAAGCGAAGAAAATACCGAGCATGAATCCGATGAAACCACCAAGTCCTGTTAATATACAAGATTCGATTAAGAATTGTGTTAATACTTTACCACGTGTTGCACCAAGTGCTTTACGAATACCAATCTCACGTGTACGTTCTGTTACAGATACGAGCATGATGTTCATTACACCGATACCACCAACAAGTAAGGAGATAGCGGCAATACCACCGAATACCATTTTCATCATACCAATTGATTCGTCTAGTTGTTTCGTAAATTCACCTAAATCTTGTGCTTCGAATTTGTGCTCAAATTTAGGAGCTTTCATTTCGTTTAAGACAGAAACAGCTTGTTTTTCTACACTTTTACGTTCTGTCGGAGAGGTCATTGTTAATCTTACAGAGTCATACTCATTTACTCCTGAAATGACAGGCGCATTTTCAAGTGATGTATAACCTTCAGGCATAGGCATTCCAAAGTCATTTTTCGTTTCGTATACACCAACTATTTTATACGGCTTTCCTTTTATATCTGTGTATTGATTTGATTCCCAACCACTACTAAATAATTTGTTGAAAGCTTCTTCATTTAATATAACAGCAGGGATTGCTTGATTTAGTTCACTGTCATTTAATTCACGACCGTGAACTAATTTTATTTTCGAATCTGTCATAAAGGCGCCTGTTCCACCTTTTAAATCAAGATTTACATCTTTTGAACCAGCAGATGCTTTTACTTTCATACTTACGTCTGGGTACACATCTTTAACGCCTGGTACAGTTTGCAGACGGTTTAGCATATCAGGTGTGATTTTGGCACTATCTGTTCCGTAATCAGGATTGTTGTAGTAAATCGTTACTTCGTTATCTTTTCCTTGGCCTAATTCTTTTTTAAACTTTGCGTTTGTACCATCACCCATTGAAATAATAGTAATAATGGCACTAATACCGATAATAATACCTAACATCGTTAAGATAGAACGCATTTTATGAGCAAAGATAGAGGAAAGGGCCATGCGTATATTTTCACTCGTATTCAAAATTAACCTCTCCAATCTTGGACGATATTTCCGTCACGAATTACAATTTGACGTGCTGCAGCTTCCCCGATTTCACGGTCATGGGTAATCATAATGATTGTTGAGCCTTGTTTATTTAATTCGTAAAAGAGGTCCATAATTTGTGTGCTTGTTTTCGTATCAAGTGCTCCCGTCGGTTCATCGGCTAAAATGAATTTTGGGTTATTTACGATTGCACGTGCAACGGCGACACGCTGCTTTTGTCCACCTGATAATTCGTTTGGTAAGTGAGTAGCGCGATCAGCTAAACCGACTTTTGTTAAAGCAGCTAATGAGCGCTCGCGTCTTTCTTTTTTATCGACTCCAGCGTAAATAAGAGGTAGTTCTACATTTTGAAGTGCTGTAAGTCTCGGTAATAACATGAAGTTTTGGAATACGAATCCAATCTCTTTATTACGTACGTGTGCAAGTTCTGTTTCAGACATGTTTGAAATATTTTGACCGGCTAGTTCGTACGTACCTGTCGTCGGTTTATCTAAGCAACCGATAATGTTCATTAATGTTGATTTACCAGAACCAGAAGGTCCCATAATTGAAGTGAATTCTCCTTGGTTCAATGTTACGTCAATTCCGTGTAATATTTGAACGGACTCTGCACCATTTTGGAAGGATTTCGTGATGCCTTTTAAGTTAATCACTGGGCGACAACCTCCATACCATCTTTTAAGTCTTTTTCAGGTTTAGAGATAATTTCCTCTCCTTTTTTCACTCCAGAAACTTTTGCTTCGCTATCAGTCTCAAATTCAACAGTAACTGCTTGTTCTTTCGCCTTACCGTCTTTTACAACGAAGACAACATTTTTGTCACCTTTTTTCACGATACTGCTTTTCGGAACAATTGTACCAGTTGCTTCGCCAGATTTACTTGTTACGTAAACGTGGAAGCCGTTTTGTAATTCGTCACTATTATCTAATGTGACAGTGAATTGATAGTTAGAAACAGTTTTATTTTCATCCATGCTCTTTAATGGTGTAGAACCGATTTCTGTTACTTTTCCTGTCCAAGTCTTACCAGCGACAGTTTTTGATGAAACAGTTACTTCTTGCCCAACTTTCATACTAGCAAGCTCATATTCAGAAAGTTGACCTTTTACCTTAAATTGACCAGCGTGACGAAGAGTAACGCCGCTCATACCTGTTTTTTCGTCAGCAGTTTTCACGATATCATCAATTACGCCATCAGCAGGACTTGTTACAGAAAGATTGTTTACTTTCTCTTTTGCTGTTTTAATCATTTCATCAAATTTTTCAACATCAAACTTTTTCATTTCAAGTTGTGATTCTAATTGCCCAACTTCAGCTTCTGATGCTTTTAATGCTTCAGCGGGAAGGCCTGCATTTTTATCTTTTTGTAACTTTTGTTTCGCTGCATCAAGTTGTTTTTGGAACAACGTTACTTCTTTTTGTGCGATTTTCTTTTGCATTTCTGCTTCTGTTACACCTTGTTTAGCAGTCGGGTCATTGTATTTAAATAGAAGCTGACCTTTTTTCACTTCATCGCCTTTTTTTACAGCTAATTCATATGTTCCTTTTGTTGGATCGAATGAAATAGTTTCAATTCCGTTTGGAATAACTTCGCCACCAAATTTTTGCGCGTTTTGGATTTGTTTTTCAGTTACTTTATATCCGCTATATGCCATTGCTACTTCTGAACCGCCTCCAGCAAATGCAAAGTATGATCCAGCTGCAATTCCGATTGCTACTACACTAGTAATTAACACTTTATTTTTCTTTTTCATCTATTTATCACCTTTTCGTTCGTTTTAGTATCTACATTAAGTATAGAAGAGGTGAAGAATCTGACAAATCGTTTTAGCTTACAATAACCTTACAGTTTTGTAAGGTATGAATATGTAAATGTAAGGTAGAGGTTGTCCTAGTGTAAGCAAATGAATTGACTCGTCGTTTCTTTCTTACAATAATATTGTATGGAGGAAAGGAGGAAGGAAGATGGAAGCTTATTTTAGCGCACACCCATTAAAACCATTTATTCCATACTCAAGGCAACATGCCCTTATATTATTTATTATGTTGGTGGGGATATTTTTTCTGTATCAATACCAAGATGTATTACGTCAAAATGAGTGGAATATAACGGTTCGATATGCAATTGCATTTTTATTTATAGGTAGTGAAATTGGGCTTCATATGTGGGAGTGGAAAGCGGGGATTTTTGAGCTAGCTACTTCATTACCGTTTGAATTATGTACGATTAGTTTATTATTAGCGTCGATTATGATCGTAACGAAAAGTTACCGCATATATGAGATTGTATTTTTCACGGGAATTATTGGTGCCTCACAAGCTATTTTAACGCCAAACTTGCAGTATGCTTTTCCGCATTTTCGTTTCATTGAATATTTTATCGCGCATATATTGCTCATTTGGGCACCACTCTTTATGACTTGGGTGGAAGGCTATAGACCGACCTTGCAATCTATTAAGCGTACGATGATATTTTTAAACATATTGATTCCGCTTGTTTCGTTTGTGAATTATAAAACAGGCGGTAATTATATGTTTTTAGCTCATAAGCCAGAAACAGCTTCACTACTCGATATGTTAGGACCGCATCCTTACTATATTATTTCATTAGAACTCGCAGCACTTATTGGGTGTTTTATTTTGTATATGGCGTTTGCAAAAAGAGAAAGGCATGCGCATAAAGAATCACTAGGATCATAACCTAGTGATTTTTTATGTTTGAATATTTACAATTCAGAAAATTAAGAATAAAATTAGAGAGTAAAATATAAAGAGAGAGAAGGGAAAACGTGGTCAAAAAAGTTTTTCTGAATGGGATGGAAGTGACAATTCAATTTATTATTTCGATTTTGGGGATTATTATGTTAGGGGCTCTGCCGAAATTGTTCTATGGATTTAAGCTGGATGTATCAAAGTACATACAGAGTTTAAAAGAAGTGTTTGTGAACTTAATGGATATTTCCAATTTGCAATATGTAAAAGGTAAATTTTTATTTCCGCAGCTGTTCGTCCATTATAAAGAAACGATTATTATTTTTTTAGCTGCTTTTTTTATTTCATTATTTGTAGCATTTTGTATTGTTTATGTAATTATGAGTAGTTCACCGCGTATACAACATCGAATTAAATCATTTCTTATCTTCCTAGAATCTATTCCAGATATCCTTCTTATTTTAGTATCACAAATTTTAGTTATATGGTTTTTTAAACAAACAGGTTTTTTACCTTTTCAAATTGCTTCAATTGGAGGCGAGTCAATTAGAGGATTGCCGATACTTTGTTTGAGCATCCCGACTACGATTATGTTTGTAAAAATGGTCGTGCTTCGTTTTGAAAATGAACTAGAAAAAGATTATGTACTATTTGCTAAGGCGAAAGGGCTGGGGCGCTTTCATATTTTAAATCGTCATATTTTACGAAATGTGTTGCTTAGTACATTATTCTTTGCGAAAACGAATATCTTTTTTATGTTATCTAATTTATATATTATAGAATGGATTTTTAATACGGGTGGTATTTTTATGTTTTTGAAATCGTATTTTGGTATTAGAGTTGAGGTTTTCATCGTTAGTGTGCTTCTTATATATATTCCGATTTTTATTTTATTTAAATTATTTCATTATCTCATTCCGGCTGCGATGAAGGAGAGATTATAATATGTGGACGTATATAAAACGTGATAAAAGATTTTGGATAAGCATTGGGTTTCTTCTCCTATTAGTTCTTTTGAGCATCGGAAATACGTTATGGAATGATGGACATATTAGACAAGTTACATTGCAATATGATGCGGATGAAAATCCACAAGTGCCACCGTTTCCACCTTCATTACAATTTTTACTCGGGACAGACCGGAAAGGGTATGACCTGTTACATTTAGTCATTGAGGGCGCGAAGTGGACGATTGGTATATCTATTTTAATTGCGGCACTTAGAATGGTAATAGGTGTGTTTTTCGGTGTCGTACTCGGAACGTATATAAAAAGAGGATTTTCAAAAATTGAGGCTTTCTTTGATAGTTTTACAGTTATTCCGACAGTTATGATTGCGTATTTTTTTCTTCAATCTGCAAATGCATTTGGAAGCGGAGAGGAGACAACAACCTTTTTTGAAAGGGCTTCGTTTCAAGTTGTCTTACTTGTAATGCTTGTAATGCCAGTTATTGCACTGTATGTTGCGAAGGAAGTTCGTAAATTGCGAACGGAGGAATTTGTTGATGCCGCACGCATATTAGGTGGATCGAGAAGACATATTGTTATAAAGCATCTTTTCCCGCACCTTTATATGACGTTTATACTTGTATTTTTTCAGCAGTTTACGCAGACTCTTACTATTTTACTGCACTTAGGATTACTTGAAGTGTTCTTTGGTGGGACTGTAATGTTTGGTGGACCTATAAAAGAGGTGGAATCTTATACGCATGAATGGTCAGGTTTAATTGGAGTATACTTTAGGTCATTAACAGTGAATCCGTGGATCCCTCTCGTTCCGATTACATTTTTTGGACTTACTATTTTTTCAGGAAATATGATTGTAAAAAGTCTAGAAGAGGCGATGTTGAAAGTTCGATTAGGGGGAGAGAAAAAGAAGGAAGTTGTAGAAGAGGAACAATCTGCTGTACAGTCAAAGGAAGAGTTGTTTACGTTTAAACATACGATGTGAAGAGAAAAAGAAGCAAGCATGGATTTCATGCTTGCTTCTTTTTACTTTGCAGAAACTTCACCTTCAGCTTCTGTTTGCGGAATAAAGTATCCGATTATACCACCAATTATTGCTGGAACGATCCAGCCGATTCCTAAGTTATAAAAAGGAATCGTGTGTACGATATTAGCGATAAAACTTGGTATCATTCCCACATTATCAAGTGCATGAATACAGCTAATAATGAATGCTGCGATCATTGCTCCGATGTAGACAGAAGGTTTACGTTTCGTATATTTATCGATAAATGATACGAAAATTAAAATGATTGTAATTGGGTACAAAATAATTAATACAGGTAGTGTGATTTTAATTAATAAGCTTAATCCTAAGTTTGAAATAACGAAACTAAAGATACAAACGTATAGTACGAGCTTTTTGTAAGAAACATTTGTTAATACTGTTGCGAAATAGTTGGCGAATGCACTTACAACACCAATTGCTGTTGTTAAACAAGCGAAGATAATGGCGATACTTAATAAAACATTACCGCTTGTCCCAAAGAATTGGTACATAACAGTTGCTAATAGTTGACCACCGTTCTCGAATTGTCCCAAGTTTCCGTTTGAAGCTCCGATATAACCGAGTAAGAAGTAAACAATTGTTAAGAATAGAGCAGCGATACTTCCGCAAATGATTGTATATTTCGCGATAGATTTCTTCTCTTGTATACCGTTTTGACGAATTGCATTTACAACAATTGTTGATAGTACGAGAGCGCCAATTGCATCTAACGTTAAAAATCCTTCAAGAAATCCTTTGAAAAACGGGATGTCTTTATAGTCACCGATAGGCTCTGCAAACGTTCCTGGTGAAAGAATCGCTTTTGTTGCCATAATTGCAATAATTACAAGTAAAATTGGCGTTAATATTTTACCGATATGATCTACTAGCTTGGATGGATTTAATGATAAGAAGTAAACGACTGTAAAGAAAATCGCACTAAAAACTAACATAGAATACCATTGATCTGGGAAAAGTGGTGCAATCCCAATTTCATAAGATACAGATCCAGTTCGTGGAATAACAAATAGTGGGCCGATTGAAAGATAAATAATGATAGCGAATACTGCTGCGAATTTTGGATGAACACGGCTCGCTAAAGTGTTAAAACTACCACCAGCAAGGGCAACAGCAACGATAGCAAGTAAAGATAAACCGACGTCTGTAATAATAAACCCTGTAATGGAAACCCACATATTTTCTCCGGAAGAAAGACCAAGAAGGGGCGGGAAAATCATATTACCAGCACCGAAGAAAACTGCGAATAGTAATAAACTAATCGAAAGTATTTGCGCTGGTTTCAAAGTTGTACGCATATAAAGAAAATCCTCCTAATGAGTATTTTTGTCGAAAATTCAAATAATTTGTCGAGTAACTGTTATTA
Source organism: Bacillus sp. PK6-16 (assembly GCF_056530295.1). NCBI lineage: Bacteria > Bacillati > Bacillota > Bacilli > Caryophanales > Bacillaceae > Bacillus > Bacillus sp. PK6-16. The sequence continues at coordinate 4,485,902 of NZ_CP096511.1, read as the reverse complement.
TTTTAAAGGTCTGATGACTAGAAAGCAATAGGGAATTTTGAAAAAATTAAAAAATAATGCATTAAATCGAATAAATATACTATTTGTATGTTTAATAGGGAAGATTTAACTTTTAACGCAAAAAAACACATATCGCTAGGATATGTGTATTAAAAATATATTTTTCTATCGCGTTCTTCTTTTAAAATTTCAACGGCTTCTCGGAAGCGTTGTGAATGGACAATTTCTCGTTCGCGTAAAAAGCGTAAGCTGTCATTTATGTCGGGATCGTCAGATTGGTTGATAAGCCATTGATATGTGGCACGCGCTTTTTCTTCAGCCGCAATATCTTCGTATAGGTCGGCAATTGGATCACCTTTAGCTTGTATATAGGTTGCAGTAAATGGAACACCAGCTGCGTTATGGTAATGAAGTGCGCTGTCATGATCGACGTAATGAGGGTCGAGACCAGCTGCCTTCATCTGTTCAGGAGTCGCATCTTTTGTCAGCTTATAAACCATCGTAGCAATCATTTCAAGATGCGCAAATTCTTCTGTACCAATATCGGTAAGGAGGCCAATGACTTTATCCGGGATTGTATAACGCTGATTTAAGTAACGTAGTGCAGCAGCTAATTCTCCATCTGCACCACCGTATTGCTCAATTAATAATTTTGCAAGTGCTGGATTACAAGTTCCTACTTTAACAGGGTATTGTAATTTTTTTTCATAAATCCACATAGTTTCTCTCCTTTATATTTGCCATGGCCAAGGACCTTTACTCCATTCCCAAGGGGCATTAGAATAACTGTTCCCAAACTGTTGGAGTGGTCCGTATTTTTCTTCCATCTTTTGTTTTAATACTCTTCGTTTATAGGAGAAATCATTAAATTGATTAATAGCAGCGGTGTCATCTGGATGTGTATCTAAATAAAGAGTTAGTTCAACTAGTACAAAGTCTAGTTCTTGAAGCTCCAGTAACAGCTGATAATATTCTTCTGGTAGCGATTGAGTCACGTCAGTAGTCACCGCCCTTTTTTATAAGGATTCTCATAATAGTCATAAAAAACTGGCCATAAAGTCCCTTTTTGTAGCGCTTCTTTTGGTGTGAATTGTGGTAAGTTTGGCGGTTGAAAACCTAAAAATAAATTAGGAGGAGTAGAATAATATTTCTTTCCAATAGGAGGACAAGGATCGAGAGGACTATGATAGGGCACGAATGATCGCATATATTTATTCATGGATAAACCTCCTTAAATGTTCATTACTACGTATTGTATTCAGACATAATAGGCCTTTATGACACATATAAAAAAGTAATAGGTACGGGGGGAATGAATGTGGAGAATGTGAAACAATTCATTGTATTGGAAGTGAAAAACTTAAAGGAAACTTTGTATTTTTATGAAGGGATTTTAGGAATCAAGCCTAGTTTAGAAAGACCCCAATTAGATGTAACAGGGGTTTGGTATGATGCTGATTCAATGAGAGTTAGTTTTGTAATGAATCGTAGTTTGGGTGGGCGTGAGAAGAGTATTACGGATTCGATTGATGTACTAATGTTTTCAATTTCTAACATAGAGAACTTAAAGAAGAGGTTAGTGTTTTATAAAATTGCATATACAGAAAACAAAAGTGAGAAGAGTATTGTAGTACAAGACCCAGATGGATATAAAATTCAAGTGATAGAGAAGGACGAATAAACGGAGGGGATTTAGTGGAGAGGAATTATGAAGAAAGTGCATTGTTTGAGCATCAATTTTGGCTAAAGGTGCTTACTGATCATTCGCAATTTTTACTTGATGCATTAGCTCCAAAGGAAAAAGAGGATATAAAAAAGGCCACTTATTTTGTTGAAACATTTACGAATCTGTTAAATAAAGTTCGTAATGTGAATCTCATTGCGTTTTCAAAAGAGGCAGAACGAGCAGCAAAGGAAATACGAACGTTTAAATTAAGTATTATACAGAAACAACTCGAGGGAAAAATCACTATTCATTTTACACCAACTTTCATCAATCATATGGTAAACGAAGTAGAAGAGTATATAACAGTGTTAGAATTTTTAAAGAAAGGAGAAGTTCCGCCTGTTTTTCATGAATTACATTATCATCTCGTTTGGTTAACGGATGCGGCTGGCCATGCAGGGTCTATTTCTGGTGGATTAGATCTTGTTGAAAAAAGATTAAAAGAGAAAAGCGAAGAATTTACGAAGCACTTTGAACAATTTTACTTAAAGGCAGTTGAAATGACGGGGTATTTACGGACAGAGCTTCATCATTTTCCTGCATTAAAGAAGTTTACAAAAGATGTTTCACTTGAGTTAAACTTATTTTCGCATTTTCTCCATGAGGTTGAAGAGCTGGAGTTATCGAATGAAATATTAAGTGCATTATCTGCTAGAATGGCGGATCATATGGCAAGAGAAGAATGTTATTACTTATTAAAATTAGCACAATCGTCTGGACTTGAGATGCCAAAATGTAATCCGCTTTAAAGAAAAAAGAGGTCAATTTTATTTGGCCTCTTTTTCTGCTTTATTTTCTCTTTTTATTTTTGCTTGTTCAATACTTGCCTGTAATGTCTCCATAATATTGATGATGTTTGGAGTTGGAGAGATTGTTTCGGTTTTTTCCTGTTGTTCAATTTTGTTTTCGATTAGTTCGGTAAGGGCTTCTTTATATTCATCTGTATACATCTCTTGTTCAAAAGGATTTGTAAGATGGTGGATTAAATTGATTGCTGCTGTGAGTTCTTGTTTTTGAATCGGATAATTTTCGTTACTTGGTAAGTTAGGTGTATTTGTTATATCGCGAATTTCATTAGGGTAGTGAATAGTTTGTAATATAAGCCCATCTTCAAAGTTACGGATAATAGCTAAATGTTGTTTTTTTCTAATGGAAATATGGATAAGACCAAGTTTATTCGTACGTTCAAGTGCTTCTTTTAATAATAAATACGATTTTTCATGTCCAGGGGTAGGGCCTATAAAATAAGAACGATCGTAGAGAACAGAATCAATTTCGTTATTTTGGATAAAAGATATAATACGAATAGATCTTGGTTCGTGAGCTTTTTGCAATTCAGCTAATTCTTTTTCATCCATAATAATGTACTTATGAGGTGCGTATTCATAGGCTTTTACAATATCTTTATCATCAATTTCTTCATCCGTACAATCAGGAGCAAATTTTTTATATTTAATAGGTGTTAAGCATTCTTTATGAAGACTTAAAAATTTTATATCGTTTTCTTCTACGGCACTGTATAGTTTGATTCCTATATTTAATAGTCCAAGTGAAAGGGCACCTTTCCATACGGTATGCAAATGAAGCCTCTCCTTTCATTCAAAAATGATTATGTATATTATGAGATAGTAAGAAATTTCCTATACGTTTTTTGTTTTTACGGAATGTTAAGCAGGAGGATGTGGGATATAAAATATATTGACAAGCCCTCCAAAATATTTTAATGTGATTGTATAAAATTGTGTATATAAAGGGGAGTAACTTATTACAGTAAAGTCGTCATTACAGGGAGAAACCCTCGGCTTTATTGGCAACGTTTCGTTGTTAGTGAGACCTTTACCAGCAATGGTAAAGGCCCCTTATTGTCTTTTTTAGGACCCTTACCATGTTTGGTAGGGTCCTTTTTGTATACAAAGAGAGGAGATATAAAAATGAAAAAACTTATTAGTAGATTAAGAGTTGTATTTCATGTTCGCCGATTTGTTCCATTCCTATTTGACTTTTTCACTTCAAAAGAGGTTTCAATAAAGAAGAAAATTTTATCTATTGCGTTTTTAGTTGGTTATGTTGCGATGCCGCTCGATTTAATTCCAGACTTCTTACCGTTTATCGGTATTTTAGATGATATTGGAATTGTATTATTTATTTTGAACCGAATTGTAAAAATGGCGCCAGTTCAATTACAAGAAAAGCATAACGTAAACGTAGGATAGGAGTTGGGGTAGAAAATATGGAGCAAATTATTTTAGATATAATCGAGTTTTTAAAGCAATTTTCTTATTTTGGAGTTGTGTTAGCATTAACGTTTGAATTTATTCCAGCAGAAGTAGTTTTGCCCATGGTTGGTTATTGGGTGTACGAGGGAGATATGAATTTTTGGCTTGCTGTATTAGCCGGAACCCTCGGCGGAACGACAGGACCTTTAACGTTATATGCACTCGGTTATTACGGTGGTCGTCCTCTATTAATAAAATACGGGAAATACTTCTTCATTAAAGAAGAACAAATTCAAAAAGCAGATGATTTCTTTGAGAAATATGGACCGGTTGTAGCATTTGTTGGACGCTTTGTGCCAGGAGTTCGAACGCTTATTTCTGTTCCATGTGGTATGGCGAAAATGAACATATGGAAATTTAGCATATATACATTTGTAGCAATGTTCCCGTTAACGACTTTGTATGTTTATTTTGGAATGAAATTAGGTCCACATTGGGAAAAAGCAGCGGATGTTGTTGGGCAATATATGCTACCAATATTAGGAGGCGTTATTCTTATCGTTGCTAGTATCTTTGTCTATAAATATATGAAGAAAAGAAATAAAACGGAATCTATTTAGTCATTTGAATATTTTTTGAAAATAGATGAATAGTACAGGCAAAAGACTCTAAAGGACATACACATATAGGGAATATAAAAGAGAGAGGGGAAACAACTATGTCTTGTGAGTGCTCAGGGTCAGCATTAACTTGTTGTCCAGATAAAAATTATGTGCAAGATAAAGTGTGTAGTCCGTGGTCTGCTACTGTAGTTGCAACAGCAATTGATAATGTTCTCTATACAAATAATATCAACCAAAACGTAGTTGGTACTGGTTTTGTTAAATATGATGTTGGACCGGGCCCAATTACTGTAGAAGCGCTTGATTCTGCTGGGGGTACAATTGATACACAAACATTAAACCCAGGAACGAGTATTGCTTTTACGTATCGTCGCTTTGATAGTATACAAGTTGTGTTACCTGCAACACCTGCTGGAACGTATCAGGGAGAATTTTGTATTACAACACGTTATCCACTTTCATAGCAGAATAGGAGAGGATCGAAATGGGAATGAGAAGTTCCAGTTTGTCTTGTTGTTCTAATAAAACACTTGTGCAAGACCAAGTATGTACAGACTGGTCTATTACAGGTGCTGGTACTCAAATTGTATATACAAATAATATCACGCAAGAAGTATATGGTTCAGGTTACGTGAAATATGATGTAGGTGCCAACCCGATTACAGTTGATTTTTTAGTAGGTGCAACAGTAGTTGATACAATTACTGTACAACCACAAAGTAGTGGTACTTTCACTGTCCGATATTTTACTACTGTCCGAATTACTACGACAGGAACGACTGTTAATCAAGGTGAGTTTTGTATTACAGTACGTTATCCAATCTCATAAAAAGCATACCGTAAACGGTATGCTTTTTATATTAAGGAAATAATGAAATTGGTATTCTATAAGCAACATGTAAATTCACAACAGTACTTGCCTTCTAAATATAGTGAAGGATTACTTGTTATATTGATAATATTGACCGACTGTAGGTCTTTTCCTGTGTACGATATTGTATTACCAGGAAACACAGTGAAAATATTGGTTACTGTTCCAACAATTTGAATTGTAATTGCTTCGGTGCTGCTAGTACTATTGTAAACCGAGACAGTACCTGATATAAGTAGTATCCCATCACTTTGCCATAGTATCATTGATTGTGATGCATCTTTGGCAGATGGGATGGTGTTATTAGTTATGAGGAAGTTCCCTGCAAATTCATTTGTTACTCGCTCGCAATTTGGATTTGGAGGAGGGGGCGGTGGACAAGGGTCTGGACAAATAATAGATAAAGGAGCGAAACAGCCGATATTTTTTTTATTCTTCAATATACCCCCTCCTTTTAAGTTGTCTTTTATTACTATTAAATGTAAAAGCATGGCCGATGTGTTAAAAAAAGAAGGAAATATTAAAAATTAAGATTGTCTAATAGGCTTAAACTTTAACTTATCATTAGTGTTATAGAAAAGATTATATGTGAATAGTCATAGGAAAAGAATGATCAGACTCTTTTAGACAAAAGGTGGTTGTATACAATAGTACGAGGAATGTTGGACTTAATTTCTAATTAACTGTATATTTACAAAAATCTAATAAAGTTCATTTGTTATTTAAACGACATTAACATGTATTAGATAAAATAGCCCTTGTAATGAATCAATTATTATGAGGAGGATTCAAGTGGACAGAAATGCTTTAAGAAAAGTAAAAGGCCTTATTGGATTATTAATGGTTTTTGTATTAGCATCCGTATCATTTCCGTGGAGTACATCAGTCAAGGCGGAAGAGAAAAAGCAAGAAAGGGCATCAAGTGAGAAGAAGATAGTTTTTCCAGTTGTAAGTGATGTGCATATTAAAAACAGTGGAACAGATGATACATTTCGCTGGAAAAGAGCGATTGAACAATTTAATACACTAGCACCAAAGCAAGATGCATTTGTTATTGTAGGTGATTTCACGGATACAGGGTCAGTGCAGCAATATGATCGTTTCATGCAAGTGTATAATGAAAATGCAAATAAAGATGCCGTGAGAATGAATTCTCTTGGTAACCATGATTATTGGAACGGTTTATCTGTAGAGGGCGCACAGAAGCGTTTCTTAGAAAAAACAGGTATGGAATCAATTTATTATCATAAAGTGGTAAAAGGTTATCACTTCCTTGTTATGTCTCCCGAGAATGGAACAACTCATGGCTATTATTCGGACAAGCAAATTAATTGGTTAAAAGAAGAAATGGTAAAAGCACAAAAAGATGATCCAGAAAAACCGATTTTTGTATTTTTACATCAGCACATTAAAGATACAGTATACGGTAGCCAAGAATGGGGAACGCAAGATAGCGCAAAAATTAATGCAGTATTAAAAGAATATCCACAAGTTATTACGTTTTCAGGTCATTCACATTATCCGTTAGATGATCCGAGATCGATACATCAAAAAGACTTTACATCAGTTGGTACATCTTCAGTAAGTTATATGGAAGTTGAAGGTGGTAAAGTACAAGGGAATATCCCGCCAGGAGCTAGTACGTTAAGCCAAGGTTTATTAGTAGAAGTAGATGAAGAAGAAGTGACGATTAATCGCCGTGATTTCCATACAAATTCTTGGACAGGCGAGCCTTGGAAAATTAAATTACCAGCAAAGAAAGAAACATTTACACATGTAGAAGATCGTGATAAAGAAAAGCCTTACTTTGCTAAGGATGCAAAGCTTGCTGTATCAAATGTAACAGCAAATGCAGCAACAGTAACATTCCCACAAGCGTTGGACAACCTTCTTGTTCATTCTTACCGTGTACAAGCTAGAGATAAGCAAACGGGAGAAATAAAGAATAAATTGTTAGCATTCTCAGAGTTTTATCGTGATCCAGTGCCGAAAGATCTTACGTTTACGCTTGCAGGGTTAGATGGCGGGAAAACATATACACTTGAAGTCGTTGCAATTGATTCGTTTGGTAATGAAAGTGCGCAACCGTTAACGGCAGAAATTATTACGAAAAAAGATGATATTGATCCGAATGTAAAAGTGCCAAAGGCTGATGTTTTTGATGTGAATTTTGCAGATGGTACATTTAAAGACAATTCACCATTTGGAACAAAAGGTGATGTGAAGGGCAATGTGACTATTGAATATGATAAAGCATTGAAAAAGAATGTTATGAAGTTAAACGGACAATCTAATACATTTGGATACCTTCCATTTTCAGCAGCACAAAAAGAGAAAGTAGCAAATACATTTACGTTAGAAACGGTATTTTCAATGAATCAAATCCGTGGACAAGGTATTTTGCAAAATACAGAGAGCGGTGGAATTGGATTTGAGTCTACAGGAAGCGGCTATGTTGAATTATGGGCTCACATTGGCGGCAGTTATAAACGTGTTGGAGTTCAATTAGAAGCAAACAAAACATATCACTTAACAGGAACGTATAACGGAAGTGAAGTAGCTATTTATGTCGATGGTAAAAAAGTAAATAGCCAACCAGCTACAGGAAAAGTGTATCATCCAAATGTACCATTTGCACTTGGAGCTGATCCTGATAGTAACGGCAATGGTGGTATTCCGTTAAACGGTAAAATCGCGCTTGCGAAATTATATAGTAAAGCGTTAAGTTCTTCAGAAGTATTAGCAGCGTACAATGAGTTTTCTAACCGTACGAAGTTAGAGCAAGTAAATGCGTTATTTGAAGAACTTGGAAAAGTAAAAGAAGTGTTAGCTGGTACGTATGAATTTGGTGATAAGCCAGGTCAATATTCAAAGGAAGCATTTCAAGAACTAGAGAAAAGCTATAATAATGCAAAACAAGTGTTTGAAAATGTAGCAAGTAATGGAGAGCAAATTGTTCAAGCGTATAATGAATTAAAAACTGCAAATCAAACATTTATACAATCTAAAGTAGTAGAACAACCGAAAACATTGAAAGAAAAATTACAAATTCATATTGAATCTGCAAAAGTAGTAGTGAAAAAGGCGCAAGCTGCAAACGTAACGGACGGTTCAGTGAAAGCACTGAGTCAAAAAATTACAGTGGCAGAAGCTGTAGTGAAAGATGTAAAAGTAAAAGATACACAGGTAGAAACAATGAATCGTACGATGGAATATGCAATTTCACTCGTTGAAAAAAGCATAAACAAGTAAGAGAGAAGAAAAGAAGCTTATCATGATAGGCTTCTTTTTTGTTATACTAAAAATAGCATAGAAAAAAGGAGCGAATAATTTGGAACAGAAAAAGCTAAAAAGAATTCTTGAATATGTATGGATCGCGGTTGTGCTCCTTGTAGGATATTATCTCTTAAAAGAGAAAAGTATTTGGGTTTTATTTTTAATGACTTTCTTATTAGCAGGACTAGGAACGTTATTTATTAACTTTTTCTTTGATAGTTTGAATGCCTGGAAGAATAAAAAGAAGGGAACGAAGTAAAGGAGGGAATATATGCAAAAGTGGAAGCTCATATATCAGGTGATTATTTTTCTATTGCTTGTAGGTATTGGAATGGTTAAATACTCGACATCAATAGGAAATTGGGCATGGTTTACAGCTTGCATCGGCATGTTTTTCATTTTACAATCGTTGACGAAAAAATATAATAGTACAGAAAGATAGCTCGCCGCTAAAACGGCGAGCTATTTTGTTATGCTTTTTTCTTTTCATCATTTGTTTTTTCAATAGCTAAATGACTATGTTTCCTAGAGTAGAAGAAATAGAAGCATAAGCCGACTATAAGCCAAACTGCAAAGCTAATCCATGTTGTTTTAGACAAATTGATCATTAAATATAAGCAGCAAAGAATCGCGACAACTGGTAATACAGGTACGAAAGGTGTACGGAATCCACGTTTTAAATCAGGGTGTGTTTTTCGTAAAATAAGTACTGCGCAGCAAACGAATGTAAAGGCTGTTAACGTGCCGATGTTTACTAAATTCGCTAGCAAATGTAAGTCTAAAAGGCCTGCTAATAAAGCAGCAACAACGCCAGTAATCCACGTATTTAATAAAGGGATTTTTACTTTTTTATTTACACGTGCTAACGCTTTTGGAAGTAAACCGTCACGGCTCATCGCATACGAAACGCGAACTTGTCCATACATAACGACTAAGAGAACGGTTGTCATTCCAGTCATCGCTCCAACAGCGAGTAGTCCTGCAATTGTATCCTCACCAACGAAATGCAATGCAAATGCAACTGGATCAGAAACGTCTAATTGCGTATAAGGAACCATACCTGTTAAAACGAAAGATACGATCATATATAAAACAGTACAAATAAGAAGAGAACCGATAATACCAATTGGTAAGTCACGCTGCGGTTTTTTCGTTTCTTCTGCAGCTGTTGCGATTGCATCAAATCCTAAGAAGGCGAAGAACACAGTGGCAGCCCCAGTAATAATACCGTCGTATCCGAATGGGATGAACGGTGTCCAGTTTTCAGGTTTTACATATTTTGCACCTGCTACGATAAAGGCAATGATAACAGCTAGTTTAATAAGAACCATAATATTATTAATGCGTGCACTTTCACGTATACCAAAACTTAAAAGGCCAGTAATAAGAAGTAAAATACAGACAGCAGGTAAATCGATGAGACCACCTTTTCCTACGCCGGGGGCCGAGGCGATTATGGCGGGCAGGTGTATATTGAACCCTTGTAGTAATGATTGCAAATAACCAGACCAACCGACAGCTACTGCTGCAACGGCAAGTAAATATTCGAGCATTAAACACCATCCGACGATGAAGGCGACGACTTCTCCGACTGTCATGTATGCGTAAGTATACACACTTCCTGAGACAGGAATAGAAGAAGCAAATTCAGCGTAACAAAAGGCTACACAAGCACAAGTAAATGCAGCAATAAGGAATGATAGCATAATACCAGGACCAGAATGTTTTGCTGCAACAATACCTGTTAATACAAAGATCCCTGTCCCAATTACGGCGCCGATTCCTAAAAATGTTAAATCGAGTGCAGTTAATGTTCTAGCTAGCTGCTTTGGTGATTCAGTACTAAGCGCTTTTTTTCGTAATAATGACTTCACTTTGGACTCTCCCCCCGTTTTTTCATTTCCATAACTGCGACTATAGTATGAGCCCATTAAAAAAGAGTAAGTAAGGAAGTGGAGGTGCAGTTATGGTATGTAGTTTTTTAAAATTGCTGGATTAATCTTAATATAATTCAGAATATTTTGTCAAATAAAAATATGACAAATAAAATGCGGATCAATAGGGGAAACTACTTGCAGAAATGGACGGGGTTTAACGACCCACTGATTAAAGTTAAAGTAGGAGCAGATGCTATGTTATTTTATTTTGAACTTGTCGTCATTTTACTTTGTACGAAATTAGCTGGTGACATTAGTGTAAGACTTGGTCAGCCTTCTGTACTTGGTAAGTTAATTGTCGGTATTATTATCGGTCCGGCTGTACTTGGTATTATTAATAGTTCTGAACTGATTGATGAATTGAGTGAGATTGGTGTTTTGTTACTTATGTTTATGGCGGGACTTGAAACAGATTTAGAAGAGTTAAATCGGAATTTGAAATCGTCGTTTGCAGTAGCGGCCGGTGGAATTATTTTTCCTTTCATCGGTGGTTATGTAACAGGATTGCTGTTTGGATTAATACAATCCCATGCCATTTTTTTAGGGTTATTACTTTGCGCAACATCGGTTAGTATTACGGTGCAGACGCTACGTGATCTAGGAAAAATGAATACGAGAGAAAGTACAACAATTTTAGGTGCTGCCGTATTTGATGATGTCATTGTCGTTATTTTATTAGCATTTGTAATGAGTTTTTTAGGAACACAAGATGTGAATATAACACTGGTCATTGTAAAGAAAATTATTTTCTTTGTAAGTATTGTTTTTATTGCTTGGAAAGTCGTTCCTTGGATTATGAAAATGCTTGTCCCGCTTCGTGTAACAGAAGCGTTAATTAGTGCAGCTCTTATTATTTGCTTCTCTTTTTCTTATTACAGTGAAATGATGGGAATTGCAGGCATTATTGGAGCATTCGCAGCAGGAATTGCTATTTCTCAAACAGAGTATAAGCATGAAGTGGAACATAAAATTGAACCGATCGCTTATGCAATATTTGTTCCAGTATTCTTCGTAAGTATCGGAATGGAAATTACATTTCAAGGCATTGGAAGCCAGCTTTGGTTCATTATTATTATGACTCTCATTGCGATTTTCACAAAGTTAATCGGATCAGGTTTAGGAGCAAGGCTGACAGGGTTTAATCTCCAATCTTCTATTAGTATTGGCGCGGGGATGGTATCACGTGGTGAAGTAGCGCTTATCATCGCTGCAAATGGACTTACGGCGAATTTATTAGCGAAAGAAAATTTCACAGCGATTGTTATTGTTGTTATATTGACGACGATTATTACACCGCCACTTTTGAAGAAATATTTTGTATAGACGGGAAGGGCTTATCTGATGTAGGTAAGCTCTTTTTTATTCCCAAAAGCAATAGTCATATAGCATGAAGGGTTTGTAATTATGGTAAAATCTATGTATGTGATATGACAAGGAGAGGGAAGTGTGAAGATTACGAAGGAGAAGGTTATCGGTGTAATCGTACTTATTGCAGTATGTATACCATTTACTGCATGGAAAGAATCAAAAGTGAAAGATTTTCCGGTTTCTATTTTTTCGGAAGAAGCAGATGGTGAGTACGGTCAGAAGCTGAAATATACTGCTTTTTTACCTGATGTTGCGATTTGGATGAACGGTTGGGAAAAGAAGTGGACAGAAGGGGAAAGAACTGTTTATCAAAAAGGGAATCGCATTGTAAATGTGTTTCATCCTCCTGGCGATGATGGTTATTACCTTCTTGAAGCAAGAGAAAATAAGTGAACGCAACCGTAAGAAGTGGAGGTTAAATAGTGAAAGCTTCAACATTACTATTTAAAATTGAAAGTAATATGGATCAATTTTCACCAGCTGAGAAGAAGGTTGCCATGTACATAATGGAGAATGCAGAGATTGTACCGAATTTAACGACGAAAGAAGTGTCAACGAATGCAGGCGCAAGTGAAGCGAGTGTCGTTCGCTTTTGTAAATCGATTGGAATCGGAAGTTTTAAAGCATTTAAGATAGCACTCGTTCGTGAATTAACGATTGCTGATTATAATATTAACGATTTTTCAGTGATGAATACAGAAGATGGACCGTATGATTTATTTAATAAAGTTACTTATGTGAATAAAGCTGCAATTGAGGCGAGTGTTACTGCAATAGATAAGAGGGAACTTGAGAAAGCTGCAGATCTTATTGTAAATGCGAATAAAATTATATTTTACGGCGTAGGCGGATCAGCTACGCCAGCAATGGACGGGGCTTATAAATTTACGCGGCTCGGATTTACAGCGATGATGCTATCTGATTTTCATATGATGTTGCCGCTTGTGACAAATTTAAAAGAAGGCGATATATTTGTTGCGATTTCAACATCTGGTCGAACGAAAGATGTGCTTGAAATGGCGCAGTATGCAAAGAGACAAGGTGCAACTGTTATTGGAATTACGAAATTAGATCAATCATCACCCCTATATAAAGAAGCGGATATACGCCTTTGTATGCCAGATGTAGAACAAGATCATCGTATTGCGAGTATTGCTTCGAGAATGACACAATTGAATATGATCGATGCTTTATATGTTATTACTTTCAATCGAATTGGTAATAAAGTATTGGATCAATTTATGGAGACGCGAGAAGAAGCGTTGCGGTTACGGAAGTTAAAGTAGAAGAAAAGATGAGGAGACTCATCTTTTTTTTATCCCGTTAACGGGCAGTAAGCCCCCCACTTCAAAATTCAGCGGAAGCAAAGAAAGTTAGGTGGGGGATTAACTGCCCGTAAAAGCCCGAGTGGTGCGGGCTAATAATCAGTGGGGATGAACAAAACCCCCACTGATTAAAGTTTCACTTTATTATCTTTGACAAAAATATGTCATGTCGTGAAATTTTATTTCATAAAATAAGAAAGAGTTATTGATTTTTAGTTTCTTAAAGTTATAATAAAAGTGTGAAATATAATTTCAAAGAGGGTGGCAATATGTTAGAAAATTTATCGACAGAACATCGTAATGAGAAAACAATGAATCTGGATGAAATGAGTATAAAAGAAGTGTTGCAAAGTATGAATGAAGAAGATCGAACTGTTGCGTTAGCAGTTGAAAAAGAGATAGAACAAATTGAAAAGGTTGTACAGACTGTTATTAAATCTTTTGAAGAAGAGGGACGCTTAATTTACATTGGTGCTGGTACGAGTGGTCGTTTAGGTATTCTAGATGCAGTGGAATGTCCGCCGACATTTGGCACGGATGATAAAATGGTGCAAGGGTTTATAGCAGGTGGATTGAAAGCGTTTACTAAAGCGGTGGAAGGTGCCGAAGATCGCGAAGAGTTAGCGGAAGAAGATTTAAAAAGTATTGGATTAAATGAGAAAGATACAGTGATTGGAATTGCTGCAAGTGGCAGAACTCCTTACGTAATCGGCGGCTTGAAATACGCACAGAGCGTAGGAGCGAGTACAGCGAGTATTTCTTGTAATAAAAATGCTGAAATAAGTAAATATGCAAAGTTAAATGTGGAAGTAGAGACAGGTGCAGAAATATTAACAGGATCAACGCGTTTAAAAGCTGGTACAGCACAAAAATTAGTGCTGAATATGATTTCAACAGCTTCGATGATTGGTGTAGGAAAAGTATATAAAAACTTAATGGTAGATGTTCAATCCACAAATGAAAAGTTAGTAGAACGGTCAAAACGAATTATTGTGGAAGCAACAGGCGCTAGTTATGAAGTAGCGACAGAGTATTATGAAAAGGCAGAACGTAACGTAAAAGCTGCAATTGTTATGGTGTTGTTGCAGTGCGAATATGGGGAAGCACTGGAGAAATTAAAATACGCTAAAGGGTTTGTGAAGAAAGCACTATAAAATAATAGGGAGGGGGATTCTATTATGAAGAAAGAAGAGAGAATGGCCAAGGAAATTTCGGAGCAACTTGGAGGAATAAAAAATATTCGTAGTATTGCTCATTGTATGACGAGACTGCGATTAACGCTTCATGATGAAAGTAAAGTAAACATGGACCTTTTGAAAAAAGTTGAAGGCGTTATGGGTGTTATAGAAGATGAGACGCTTCAAGTTGTCGTTGGTCCGGGAACAGTAAATAAAGTGGCAGCTGAAATGGAAGGTTTGACAGGACTACGAATTGGTGAGGTAGCAGATCATCACCTTGAAGATATTGGGCAAGAGATGAAATCAGAGATTAAGAAGAAAAATAATACACCGGTGAAAAACTTTTTACGAAAAATAGGAAGTATTTTCATCCCATTAATTCCAGGTCTTGTTGCGTCAGGAATTATAAACGGGGTTGCTAACTTTGCGAAAAACGCTGGTGCTGATCCAAATGCAACGTGGTTACAAATGTTACTACTCATTGGCGGCGGTATCTTTACATTCCTAGGAATTTTAGTCGGCTGGAATACAGCGAAAGAGTTCGGCGGGACACCGGTTCTTGGGGCAATTGCTGGTATTTTAATTTTCAATCCAGCGATGGCAAACGTAAAATTGTTTGGTGAAGCATTAGTGCCTGGAAGAGGCGGATTGTTTGCAGTTATTTTTGCAGCATGGCTTATGGTTGTAGTGGAAAGACAAGTTCGAAAAGCAGTGCCGAATGCAGTTGATATAATCGTGACGCCACTCATTACTGTATTAGTTGTAAGTATCGTAACGATGTTAGCCATTCAGCCATTAGCAGGTTTCTTATCAGATGGTATTACGAGCGGAATTAATGCTATTTTAAATATTGGCGGAGCATTTGCTGGCGCAGTACTTGCGGGAACATTTTTACCTCTCGTTATGGTCGGATTGCATCACGGTTTAACACCAATTCATATGGAATTTATTAATCAAACACACGTAACACCTTTATTACCAGTACTCGCAATGGCTGGTGCTGGCCAAGTGGGCGCAGCAATTGCGATTTATGTGAAAACAAAAAACAAACGACTTCGTAACGTAATTAAAGGTGGATTGCCAGTTGGCTTTTTAGGAATTGGTGAGCCGTTATTATACGGGGTGACATTACCACTTGGGAAACCGTTTATTACTGCTTGTTTAGGAGCGGCTGTCGGTGGTGCATTCCAAGCAGTTATGCAAACAGCTTCTCTTGGAATTGGCGTATCAGGGCTATCTTTAATTCCATTAATTGCTGACAATAAATATTTACTATATTTCTTAGGTTTAGTAATTGCATATGCTTTTGGATTTATCTTTACGTACTTCTTCGGATTTAAAGAAGAAATGGCAGAAAACATATAGAGAAAGGGATTCCTTTCTCTTTTTCTATTAATAGAAAGGGAGATTTATATGATCGGAGTTTCCATTTATCTTTCAAAAGAACGAGTAGAGAAACAAGAAGAGTGGCTAAAAGTAGCGAAGGAAAATGGGTTTACATCTATTTTTACATCACTGCACATTCCAGAAGATGATCCAAATACGTATAAAGAGTTAATTCAAATATTAGGGAAACAAGCTCTTGCACATGAAATGGAGTTAATGGTTGATGTTTCTCCAAAATCGTTACATCATTTAGGGCTAACATATGAAAATGTGGAAGAACTATTGGACTGGGGCATTACCGGTTTAAGAATGGATTACGGCATTGCGCCAAAAGAAATTGCAAGCGTATCTCATAAGATGAAAGTAGCTTTAAATGCGAGTACGATTACAAAGCCATTTTGGAAAGAATTACTTGCAGAACATATAAGAGTAGAGAATGTAGAAGCGTGGCATAATTTTTATCCACGTCCAGAGACGGGACTAGCAAAGTCCTTCTTACAAAAACAAAATCAATATTTACAGAAGTGCGGAATAAAAACGATGGCATTTATTCCAGGAGATGCGGAAAAACGTGGTCCGTTATATGAAGGGTTACCAACGTTAGAAAAACATCGCAATATGCGCCCGCTTGAAGCGTACTTAGAACTTGTTCAAGATTGTGGTGTTGATAAAGTATTGATTGGAGATATAAGCGCAAGTTTGGAAAGTATGCAAGAAGTAGCTAGTGCGAGTAGAGGGATTATTCCATTGCGTTACAAATCATTTATAACTGATAAAGAAGTATTAAAAGTGGTGGAGCAAGTGCATACAAATAGACTAGATCCGGCTCGTGATGTTATTCGATCTGTAGAATCAAGGGAAGGAAATAGAGTGGTTTTACAGCCGATGCATACAATTGTAAGAAAGAAAGGCAGCATTACAATTGATAATGAATTGTACGGTAGATATGCAGGGGAGATGCAAGTTGCTACACATGATTTACCTGTAGATGAGAAAGTGAATGTTGTTGGAATAGTTGTGGAAGAGGACGTTTCTTTACTGCCTTATATTGGCGCTGGAAAAATGTTTCAACTTTTTCTATGCGATAGAATAAAAGCTTGAATTAGCGCTATTTTGTAAGAAAACATTATCTGTAAAACGGATAATGTTTTTTGTTTTCTTTAAAAAAGTATTTGACGAATGAAATAAAATACCGTATTGTTTTGACTTGTAAATAAAAGTTCACCATAACAAAACAAAAAAGGAGAGTTCAAAATGAATCAATATATTGGGAATTTAATTATTCGTATCGTGTTAGGAGTTACGTTCTTTGCACACGGTTTAGCAAAGTTTCAATCAGGTATCGATAACGTAGCAGGATGGTTTACAAGCATCGGTTTACCAGGTGGTCTTGCATACGGCGTAGCAACAGTTGAATTAGTTGGTGGTATATTATTAATTATCGGTTTAGGTGTACGATATGTAGGATTGTTATTCGCTCTTATTTTAGCTGGAGCTATCGTAAAGGTAAATGGAGCAGCAGGTTTATTAGGAGATGGAAAGAATCCAGGATATGAATTAGATCTTGCATTATTATCAATGGGTGCGTATTTATTCGTAGTAAAAGCAGAAGGATATGTAGATCGTTTCTTAAAAGAGAAAGTAATGAAAACGAAGTAAATTTTATTTATAAATTGTTGACTTGAATAATCATTGTAACTATAATGATTACAACTAATGAATTACGAATGAAACAATTTAAATATTTTTTTACACAAGATGTAACTAGATTGGTTACGTCTTGTGTAAAAATAAATAAACGGGAGGAAGTAATATGCCTAAATCAAATTTAGAAATTATTCAAAGCACGTATGAAGGATCAGCTTCTTCGAATGCAAAGCATTTAGCAGAAGCCCTCTCTGAAAAAGTGGAATGGACAGAGGCAGAAGGTTTCCCGTACGGCGGAACATATAAAGGCGTGGAAGCTATAATGAAAAATGTATTTAGCCGTTTAGGATCAGAATGGGATGCTTATAAAGCAAGTGTAAATACATATCATGAAGTAAACGGAAAAGATGTAATTGTTGCTGAAGGTATGTATTCTGGAGTTTATAAAGAAACAGGAAAATCATTTGAAGCAGAATTTGTTCATGTATGGCAACTTGAGAACGGAAAAATCGTGAAGTTTAAGCAATATGTAGATAGTCATATTGTTAGGGAAGCGATGAAGAGATAATGCTTTTTAAATGGATCGTAGGTATATGCATTACAATTATAGTAATTTTCTCGTCTATAGTTGGCGGAAAGAAATTGCTTGCATATGTGGAAAAAGAAAATGAAAATATTCAAACCGAGCGAGCGGCAAACGAAAAAGAGAAAAAAGCTGCAGAAGAAGCCCCGCAATTTAGTGAAGGTGAAATTATTTCTACTATGCATAAAATGGTGCATCAAAAGGTAAAATCCTCTGAAAAATGGGGATTTGTAGAGATGACAAAAAAGGAAATTTCTAATGTAAAAAGAGATATTGAAAATAGTACAGGTTTTCAATATAAAATGAAGTTATTTTCTATTATAAATAGATGGGAAAAAGGAGATTTTTCTCAAACTGTTGAGGAGCATAACTTTTTATGGAGCCTTCAAGGTGGAGATACTGGCAAGGCGACGGAACGTTTATCGCCAGAAGAGGAAAAGCAGTATATAAAAGAAATGAAGAGAAAATAAAAACATCGCCAACCCAGATGACGATGTTTTTTCATTAAGAATGTTTTCGCATTAAAGGTCTAACAGGCTGAACGGCAACAGTTTTAAAATGAGAAAATAAATAACATCCTGTTACAACGACAATTGTCCCTAAAATTTGTATCCACGTTAATTCTTCTCCGAGGAATATGAATGCCAAAATGGCTGTGAAAATTGGATTGAAGTTTAGAAAAATACCTGATGTAGTTGCGCCTAATTTTTGTACACCAATATTCCAAAATACCATACAAAGAACTGTCGAAATAAGCCCAGTATATAAAAGTGATGTGATGAAAGAAGTATTTATATTTGAAACAGTGAAGCTACCTATGTTAAACGGTAGTAATAAAATAACGCCGAAAATACCAGAGTACAACGTTGCCATAAGTGGTGTAGTTGTTTTTGTTGCCCATTTACTACAAACAGAATAGATTCCCCAAATACAAACTGCTGCAATCATCCATAAATCGCCGCTATTAAAATGTAGTGAAAATAAAAGCGAGAAATTACCTTTTAATAGGACGAGGATAACCCCGAAGAATGAAAGAATCATGGATAGGATTTGAAGTGTATTTACTTTTTCTTTTAGAAATAATACTGAAAATAATGCGATTGAAATTGCATTCAATGTAGAGATAAGACCTACATTCGTAGCGGATGTTTTTTCTAATGCTAAAAATTGAAAGATGTTAAAAAGAGCGACCCCTGAAATTCCCATCAATATTAAAGGAAGTATTGCGGTACGTGGTGGAAGGATTTTCTTTTCTTTAAACCATACCATCGGTAATAAACAAACAATCGCAATCATCCATCTTAAATTTGTCAGTGTCATCGGCGATGCATGATCGACGAGTGATTTTCCAACGACAAAATTTCCTCCCCATAATAAGCTCGTTAGTAATAGTAAAAAGACGTAAAAATAAGGCATGCTAAAATCCCCTTTTTTATAATCAATACGAATTGTAAATAATTTTAGCATTTTTCTTTATTGTATAATATATTCTTTTGTATAATGGTGAAAACTCGATAAAATATTTATCTGTGAATGATATTTACAGAATGATATTCAGTTTCGGATAAATTATAAGGTGTTTTTTCGAATAATCATCGGTAAGAAAAAAGGGGGAATTGTAATGGAGTCGTCTGTTATTAAAGTGTTGGATGATTTGGATGTACAAATTTTAGATATATTGCAGAAGGAGTCACAAGTAAGTAATGCAGAGTTGGCACGTCGCGTTAATTTATCACCAGCTGCGATGCATGCAAGAATAAAAAGGTTAGATGGGGAAGGTTTCATCGATAAGCAAGTTGCGATTTTAAATCAAGAAAAGCTTGGGTTTGATTTATTATGCTTTATTTTTATGAGTACGAATATTCATCAATTTGACAAGTTGGAAGTGTTGGAGAAAGAATTAGAATCGATGCCGGAAGTGTTAGAATGTCACTGTTTAACAGGGGAGTACGATTATTTATTAAAGGTTGCAAATCGTGATCGTAAAGAACTAGAGCAGTTTATTAGAAAGCTGAATAAGCTTGGTATTACAAGGATACAGACAAGTTTAGCACTTCGTGAAATTAAATATTCAACAGTATTGCCGATACGAGATGAGGAACCGAGCATCAATTAGATTGCTTGGTTTTTTGTTTGCATAAAGTGATTGACGAGGAGAAAAGAGAGATGTATTATTATATAAAATTATGAATTAAAATTCATTTTAAGTTATAAATATTAATATTGAGGGGCAAGGGGATGTAATATGAAAATCTGTAATGCGGTGACGAGTGATGTGAAAGAAATTTATAGTCTTATTGAGGTTTATGCAAAAGAGGGAGTTGTTTTACCACGTTCTCTTTTGTCTCTTTATCAATATTTGCAATGTTTATATGTTATGAAAGAAGACGAGAGAATTGTTGGAGTTGCTGGTTTACATGTATTAGGGGAGGACCTAGCAGAAGTCCGGTCGTTAGTCGTTTCGCATACATATGCAGGAAAAGGGATTGGACGTATGTTAGTGAATCATGTCATGAATGAAGCTGCGAAAATAAAAGTGAGTAGAGTTATTTCTTTAACATATGAAACGGAATTTTTTCAAAAGTGCGGGTTTGATTTTGTGAATAGAGATGCATTGCCAGAGAAAGTATGGATTGATTGTAGGCATTGTCCAAAGGTTGATTATTGTGATGAGGTGGCGATGATTCGGTATGTTGGGTGAATTTTTCAGACAGAAAAAGTCCCACTATTATTTACGTAATAGTGGGCATCTATGTTTTAGGGGAAATTAAGAACTTGAATTCGTTTTTCTTACTGCAAACTTAAAAATGGGGTTTTTAAGTTCATAGTTATAAGTAGAACCATCGACAAGCCCTACAACTTTATCGCTATCATAAAGATCGAGCATAAATTGTGCCATTTGTTTTGCAGTGTGGAATTTTGGTACAACATTATCGTATTGGAATTCATCAATATCAAATGAACGCTTCGCAAATTCTGTTTCAGTTGCAGCAGGAGCTAAAACTTTTGCTTGCAGTTTTGCGCCTTGTTCTTTCAGTTCGTGAGACAGCCCTTCTGTAAATGCACTTACATAGAATTTCGTAGCGCAATACGTAACAGCATCAGCAACAATCGTGTATCCGCCGCCCGATGAAACGTTAATAAGCTGTGTTCCGTCAACCTTTGAATAATCTCGAACGAAAAGAGAAGAGAGTATTGTTAGTGCTTCTATATTGACATGCAACATCGTCTCGATTTTATTTAAATTTTGTTCAGCAATTGAGGCGAAATTACCAAAACCTGCGTTGTTAATCCACGTTTCAATTTGAAAAGATTGTAGGCTTTCATAAAGTTTATAAACATCTTCAGTAACAGATAAATCAGTTCTTCGAATGACAACATCCAATTCTGGATGCATTTCGTTAATTTTCAATTTTAATTCGTTTAATTCTTCTTGTCTTCGAGCTACAAGTACTAAATTTTTTCCGCGAGATGCAAATGCTAAAGCTGCTTCATAACCAATTCCGGAACTTGCGCCAGTAATAACAGTGTATTTCATATAAAATCCCCCTAAGTTCAAATGAATTTATTATGGTTAGATTGTATTTGTTAGAGTATACTCTAAGTCAAATGTTTTTTATAAATTTGATACGGTCATAAAATATATGAGGGTAAGCATGTGGAGGGAGTTTTAGTATGTACACAATTAGCGAGGTAGCAAAATTATTAGGCGTGAGCACACATACACTACGTTATTATGAAAAGGAAAATATATTAATTGCAAATCGAGATACAAATGGAAATCGACTTTACGAAGAGTCACATATAAAGTGGTTGCAGTTTGTAATGAAATTAAAACAAACGCAAATGCCAATAGCGAAAATAAGAGAATACGCTAGATTATATACAGAAGGGGAGCATACAACAGAAGCTCGTTTACAGCTCCTAGAAGATCATAGGAAATCTATTCAGATTCAAAGAGAAAACTTAGAAGTTACAGAGAAGATGCTCGAGAATAAAATTCGTGCTTACAAAAGCTCATTGGAAAATAAATAGAAAACAAAATTCGCTCCTTAGTTATAGGATAAACATGGATTTGATCTCATAGTGTGTTGGTAAATAAAGAAGAGCAGCTAGCAAAAGCTAACTGCTCTATTCAAGGGATCTCTCCAAGGGGGAGTGGAGAAAATATTATGTTACTAGCAGTATTGACAGATTATTGAGAAATATACAAATCAGATGAAAGAAATTTTAAATAAACTTTCGCCATTGACAGTTTTTAAAATGTTCATGTACAATATATATATGAATGACATTCAGTCATTTTTATGTGACAGGATGCAGTTAGCTTAGAAATGGAACAAATAAAATGGTAAATGAGGATGATAGTTGTTTTTATATAGTATTGATGAAAGAGTATATTTTTTTAAAACAAAAATGACTGATAGTCAGTCATAAGAGGTGAGAGGTATGAAAAATAAAGCTTGGTTATATGTCATATTAACATGTATCTTTGAAATTTTTTGGGTGTTTGGTTTTAATACGGCTAATACTTGGTGGCATTGGATTATTATTTTAGGAGTTATCGCTGTTGATTTTCACTTCCTTTCTAAAGCGTGTGAACATCTTGCAACAGGGACTGTATATGCTGTTTTCGCCGGAGCTGGTACGGTAGGTACTTTCTTGATGGATGTATTTCTTTTCGGCGGAAGTTTCAGTGTAGGGAAGTTATTTTTTATCGTGATGGTTGTAGCTGGCGTTATCGGTTTAAAGCTTGCTGATAATAAAGAAGAAACTGTGGAAGGAGCTGCTTAAAGATGGGTTGGTTTTTCGTATTTTGTGCTGCAATTAGTGAAATAGTCGGTGTGATAGGACTTAAAATGTATAGTAAAGATAAAACATTAGCCAATGGTGCAATTTATATAGGTGGGTTTGCTACATCCTTCGCATTCTTGTATACATCTTTCTTATTTTTACAAGTCAGTGTCGCGTATGCGGTTTGGATCGGTATTGGAACAGCAGGTGCAGTTTTGTTAAACATGTTCTTGTTTGGTGAGTCGAAAAGTAAAGCGCGTATTATTAGTGTGTTTCTTATTGTATGTGGAGTGACAGGATTAAAGGCACTTTCTTAAAGATATATTGTATTTTTATCTCCTAATTGTTTATTAGGAGATTTTATTATAAAAAAATGACGTCCTCTTAGAGTTCACTATCATTGACAGTACAATCAATTATCTTATAAAATGAGTGACAGTCATTCAATATGCGTGTGAAAGGGTTTAGATGATGAATAAAAAAGAGAAAATTGTCTATGCAGCTATTGAAGTGTTTCAGGAAAAGGGCGTCGAAAAAACGAAGATTTCTGATATCGTGAAATTAGCTGGCATTGCGCAAGGAACTTTCTATTTATATTTTCCTTCTAAGCTATCTGTTATGCCTGCAATAGCAGAAGTGATGGTTGAAAAGATGATACTTGCAGTGAAAGAGAAAGTACAAAAAGATGTACCTTTTTCAAATAAAGTGGCACAAGTAATCGATGCGGTGTTTCAATTTATAGAGGAATACCGTGAAATACAAGCTTTAATGTATGCAGGTCTTGCATCTACAGAACATATAAAAGAGTGGGAAGCTGTGTATGAGCCTCTTTATATGTGGTTAAGCGAATTTTTAAGTGAGGCGAAAGAAGCTGGTGAAATTCGTGATTCGGTTCACGCAGAGCGAACAGCGAAGTTATTTATCGCTCTAGTTGAATCAGCAGCGGAACAAGTTTATTTATATGATCATAAAGATGATGAGCAAGTGGATTTGCAAAAGGCAGAAGTACTAGATTTTTTAACACATGCACTACATATAAAGAAGTAGTAAGATGAACCTGTCTGAAAAGGTAGGTTCATTTTTGAGGAAAACTGAATGATAGTCATTCACCTAATGCTTATGTATGTGTGGAAGGATAGAGTGAAATTCTAATGAGTGGAGGCATCCTCACTCATTACTAGCCCGCAAAGAGCAGGATAAAGAAAAAGCTTCTTGGGCATTATTTTTTGAGAGGAACTTACGGGAAGAGGTGTTAGAAAGTGAAGAAACCGATAAAAGAACAAAAGATGGTATTGGTCATTCTTTTGAGTAATATATTTATCGCTTTTTTAGGGATTGGATTAATCATTCCGGTTATGCCGTCCTTTATGAATGATATGCATTTAACAGGGAAGACGATGGGATATCTCGTTGCAGTGTTTGCAATGGCACAGCTCATTACTTCACCTATTACAGGCCGGTGGGTTGATCTTTACGGTAGAAAGAAAATGATAATCATTGGATTATTTATTTTTGGTGTTTCAGAGCTTCTTTTTGGATTAGGAAAAGATGTATGGATGCTTTATGTAGCAAGGGTATTAGGCGGAATTAGTGCTGCTTTTATTATGCCTGGTGTTACGGCATATGTTGCGGATATTACATCTATTCAGGAACGTCCAAAGGCGATGGGATACTTATCTGCGGCTATTAGTACTGGATTCATTATAGGGCCTGGAATCGGCGGATTTATTGCAGAATACGGTATACGTGTGCCGTTTTTCGTTGCAGCAGCAATTGCTTTTATAGCATGTGTGATTTCAATCTTTATTTTAAAAGAACCGTTAACGAAAGAAGAACTTGCAGAGATTTCTTCTAATACGAAAGAATCAAGTTTTATTGGTGATTTAAAGAAATCATTACATCCAATGTATGCAATTGCATTTATTATCGTATTTGTACTCGCATTCGGATTATCGGCGTATGAAACTGTGTTTAGCTTATTCTCAGATCATAAATTTGGTTTCTCGCCGAAAGATATTGCAGCAATTATTACAATCAGTTCAATCTTTGGGGTAGTTGTGCAAGTATTTATGTTTGGTAAATTGGTTGATATGTTCGGTGAAAAAGTGTTAATTCAAATCTGTTTAATTGTAGGTGCAGTATTAGCGTTCGTTTCAACTGTAGTCTTTAATTATTGGATTGTACTTCTCGTTACTTGCTTTATTTTCCTTGCATTTGATTTGCTTCGCCCAGCTTTAACGACGTTTTTATCAAAAGCAGCTGGAAAAGAGCAAGGATTCGTTGCTGGTATGAACTCGACTTATACGAGTTTAGGAAATATAGCAGGACCAGCGATGGGCGGAATATTATTTGATATGAATATTCATTATCCATATGCATTTTCAGGAGTTGTCTTAATAGTTGGTCTCGCTATTACATTTATGTGGAGAGAGAAACAGTTAGCTGAAAGTTTTGCGAAGTAATCAAACCCCTTACAACGGTAAGGGGTTTTTGTTTTATAAACTTAATCCAAATCGTTGTAATTCAATAAAAATCCTCTCTAATTGCTTTCCTTTATCCGTTAATGTGTACTCTACACGAGGCGGAACTTCTGGATATACTTTTCTCGTTATAATGCCTTGAGACTCTAATTCTTTTAGTCGAAGCGATAATGTTTTCGGGCTAATCCCGTCCATTGATTTTTGTAAATCACTAAAGCGTAAGGTTCCTTCGATAAGAAGGTCGCGAATGATTAAAAACGTCCATTTTGTACGAATTACATCAAGCGTTTTAGCGATGGGACAAGGTATGTCAGGTAAACCTTTCGTTAATTCAACCGGATTTATATCGTTCATGGAACTAGCCTCACCGCCATCAACCTAAGAAATGCAAATACCCTCAAAACGAAAAATGAATATTTTATTACAAGTTAGTACAAAATTTCGTTCTGGGGGTACTATAAAATTTTAGCTGAATAACGATGTGGTGGGACCAAAAAATGCGTTTTAGTCTTTAAACACGCTCAGTTTTTCAAATAGATCTCCCAGGATATTGATAAACATTTCTTTTTCCTCATCGCTGTAGTTTTCCATTACCGCAGAGATTTTACTGAAATGACCGGGTAGAAATTGTTTCAGTTGTTCTTTTCCCTCTTTTGTCAGTTCAATGCTGATTTTTCGTTTATCCTTATTTTGATGCGTGCGGCTGACAAAACCGTCCCTCACCAGCCCGTCCAGCAAACCTGTAATCGTTGCTTTCGTAACGTTTGATTGCTTTGCAAGTTCTGTCGGACTTAACGAGTGGTCTTTTGCGTCGAAGAGTAGCATCAGGATTTTGAATTTTCCTTCAGACAGCCCTCTGCCTGCAAAGTAACGCTCCATCACATGATTCATTTTTTTTGATATATCAAATAGAGATAAAAACAATTCAAGAGAACTAGCATCTATATTGGAATACGTCTCGGTGTGTTCTGTTAAATACTTATATTTAGGTAAATGTTTTAATTCCATTAAAATAAGCTCCCGTTCGTTCGTTATGACACGATTATAAAGGAGTTAATATCATAATACAACCTGACTTAAAGATGATTGACAATTTTTCTGAGGATATAGTAAAGTAATATAGTTAGGCGCCTAACTATATTTAAAGAACTAAAAGGGGTTATTTATATGAAACATATTTTGATAGCTGGTGGGGGAATTGGCGGATTGTCAGCGTCTATTTCCCTTAGTAAAGTAGGATTTTCTGTTACCTTGTGCGAAGCGGCTTTAGAAAATCGCAAAACCGGTGCGGGGATTCTCATGCCGCAAAACGCACTGGCTGTCTTGAAAGAATTGGACGTATTCGAAGAGTGTTGTGAACATGGCTTTCAAACAAAATGGCTTAAAACATTTGATGCACAGGGGAATCTGCAGTTTCAAGTCAGTGAATCCTTTTTAGACGAAACACTTCCAGGGCGCAATAATATCCCGCGAAAAACATTAAGTGATATTCTCATCAAGCATGCTGATGCAGCGGGTGTAGACATCAAGTGGGGGAAAAAGGTTGTTGCTTATGAAGAAACGGCTGAATCGGTCTCTGCCATATTTGACGACGGAGAAAAGATAAAGGCTGATATTTTAGTAGGTTTTGACGGCATTCATTCAACTGTAAGGAATATGATGTTGCAAAAGGAAATAGAAAAAGAGCATCTCGGTATGGGGGCGTGGCGATTTTATTTCGAGCTTCCTGATTACAAATTCGAGGATTCGTCATTGATGTATATAAGCGGAGAAACGCAAATCGGCGTCGTACCATTAGCCGAACGCGCCGGCTATGTCTTTGTGCTCCAGCCTTGCGCCAGCGATTACTGGGATGAGGAAGATACACGGTTTAATAGAGTCAAAGAGATTCTCTTAGGCTTTCCGGGACTTGATTTTATTACAAAGCATATGTCAAAAGATTACCCTGTTATTTTTAACAAATTGGAGCAAGTCGCAGTGCAAGAGCCATGGTACAAAGGCCGCGTCGTCATTGGAGGGGACGCCGCCCACGTCGGAGCTCCGACTCTTGCGCAAGGAGGAGCCATGGCTATTGAGGATGCAATCGTTCTCGCCGAAGAGCTCAAAAACAATAATGACATTGAAGCGGCATTTCAGGCATACTTCGAAAGAAGAGCACCAAGAGCACTCAAAGTCCAGAATCTATCCTCAGAAATCCTCCGCCGTAGGCTGAAAGGCCAGACGGGAATAGAAGAGCTGATTTGGGAGTGCCACGAGGTGTTAAGGGAAGATTATTAAAATCGAAAATTCAAATAAGAGAATTAGGTAAGAGAGAGGAAGACAATTTAATATGGGGAATCAACAAACAACAGCAGAAAACTCTAATATCAGAGCTCTGCCGATTATTACGTCATTTCTTATTGCTGGATTTATCGGCTTGTTTAGTGAAACAGCCTTAAATATGGCGTTAAAAGATTTAATTACAGGTTTTGGTATTCTAGAGACAACAGCACAGTGGCTGACAACCGGCTACTTATTAACATTAGGAATTCTTGTGCCAATTTCAGGTTTAATTCTTCAATGGTTTACAACAAGACAGCTTTTTATCGCATCTCTTGTATTCTCCATTATCGGAACATTAATCGGAGCTATTGCACCAACATTTAGCGTACTAATGATTGCCCGTATTGTACAAGCAGTAGGAACAGCTTTACTTCTACCACTTATGTTTAACACCATTCTTGTTATTATTCCACCACATAAGCGTGGAAGAGCTATGGGAATTATCGGGCTTGTCATTATGTTCGCTCCAGCTGTTGGACCAACCGTCTCAGGGTTGATTCTAAAAACGTTAACGTGGCACTGGATTTTTTGGATTTCACTCCCATTATTGATTATCGCATTAGTATTTGGTATATTCTTCATGCAAAACGTAACAAAACTAACAAAGCCAAGAATCGATATTTTCTCAATCATTCTTTCAACAATTGGTTTTGGCGGTATCGTATTTGGTTTCAGTAGCGCTGGAGAAAGTGGAGGCTGGGGAAGCTTACACGTTATTCTTTCTCTTGTTATTGGAGTCGTTGGATTAATTGCATTTTCCCTTCGTCAAATGAAGATGGATGAGCCAATGTTAGACCTTAAGGCTTTTAAATATCCAATGTTCGTTATTGGACTTCTCTTAATTTTAGTATGCATGATGGTGCTGCTTTGTACGATGATGATTTTACCATTATACTTACAAACATCATTAGCGTTATCAACGTTTGCAGCGGGTCTTATGCTTCTACCGGGAGGAATTATTAACGGAATTCTTTCGCCTGTTATGGGGGGATTATTTGACCGTTTTGGTCCTAAATGGTTAGTTATTCCTGGACTTGTCATTGTAGCATGTGCACTGTATGGTTTCTCAACCTTAACATTGGAAACATCTACAGGATTTATTGTTGCACTACACATTGCACTTATGGTTGGAATTTCAATGATTATGATGCCAGCTCAAACAAACGGATTAAATCAGCTGCCACCTGAACTATACCCTCATGGAACAGCGATTATGAACACCTTACAACAAGTTGCTGGTGCTATTGGAACAGCTGTTGGAATTTCAATTCTTTCCTCAGGTTCAAGAAGCTTCCTTCAGACAGTATCTGATAAAGAAAATCCATTAAACCAAGTTCTGGCCTTTACAAACGGTGTTCAAAATACCTTTATCTTTGCTATCATTGTAGTAATTGTTGGATTAATAATCTCGTTCTTTATTAAAAGAGTCAATGTTGAACAGCGAGCATAATAATAAAAAAGTACTGGCATTGCCAGTACTTTTTTCAGGCTATGGAGAAAGTCTTCTCCACAGTCTGTTTTTGTGTCTGAGCTTCTTTTTATGTGTCAACACTGATAAAAAGAGGGAAAAGAGAGATTTCTTATGGTGGGTTCTTTAATCTACTTCTGGTAATACAGAAAACATTTCTCTTAATTCTGGATGAACTCTATTCTTCATTAAGAATTCTCCTTTATTATGAAATTTTTTGTCGCTACCTTAGTTACTTTCTTGCGAAACCAGTTTTAACTGCTCGCACATAATCATTCCAAGCGTGAATAGATATATCAGTATCCGGATGCATCATTTCGAACCCATGATAAGCTCCAGGATATAAATGGAACTCGACATCAACACCAGCTTCTGCAAGTTTGGTTACATAGGTTAATGTTTCACTACGGAATGGGTCCAATTGACCAACGCATGTGTAGGTACGTGGTAAATTACGATAATCTTCTGCTCGAGCAGCGGCTGCATAAGCGGGAATATGATCCGTTCCATGTAATTCTCCTAAATACATTTTCCAGCCAGCTTCATTTGATTTTTGATTCCAAACAAATCCTTCTTTAATTTCATTGGCAGAAGGTGTGTTATTACGATCATCAATCATTGGATAAAGCGGCATTTGGAAACAAATAGAAGGATATTGGCGATCACGGGCTAATAATGTTAATGCAGCTGTTAGTCCGCCACCAGCGCTCACTCCTGCAACACCAATTCGATTCGAATCAATGTTCAATGTCTCCGCGTTATCAGCAATCCATTTTAATGCTGCATAACAATCTTCAATTGGAGCTGGATAAGGATGTTCAGGAGCTAAACGGTAATCTACAGAAACGACCATACAGTTAGCCTCTTTTGCAATTTTTACAGCAAGATCATCATTATCATTTATAGATCCCAATATATATCCGCCACCATGTATCCACAACAGAGCAGGTAAGGATTCATTAGTTGATTTTGGACGATAAATTTTTAATCGTAATGGATTTGCATCAGGTCCCTCAATGACTCCATTTGTTACAGAAAGAGTTTCATCAACAATGGTAGGAGGGAAGACTTTTGATGCTTCTTCTCTCATTACTGGCAAACACTCTGGGCGTAAATCTTGATCTGGATACATTTCTAAGCCTGGTAATAATGCTGGGTTTACTCGGTTCTTCATTTTAAAAACTCCTTTTTATTTTTTATGAAAGGTGAAATATTATTTTTAGAAATATAATTGTAAGCTAGCTATGTATAGCAATTTATCATAGGCATTAGAGGAAAACGATAATCAAAAATGTTTATGTGTTTCAAAATGCGACATATATCTCAAAGTGGTTCATTTTTTAATGGATTTTTAACGATATAAAGTATACACAGTGCTAAAACTAGCCTGTATGAAATATTCATTTTCTTGATTTTTCATATGTATTTTGACTGTTATTCTCCTTTTCCGAGGGGATAGGAAAAGGGAAATTAACTATCTTGAAATGGATTGATGTGGGATTTATAAGTTGTATTGTAAAAAAAGAAAAAGCATGCCCTTCTCGCAGTATAAAGAAGGGCATGCTTTTTCTTTTATTCCAGCTGCTTTAACACCTAGAAAAAATAAAACTGAATGAAATGTACAAAATGAAGCAACAAAGCGTAGGGCTTGATTAAAATTTAAGGCTTTAAAGATTTCAATGCTAAATTCATATAAGTATTCATTCTCTGTTCTAGTGAGTATTTTCCATCTAAAAGACACCAATCTAATATAAGTCCTCTAGCAATTGTAAAAAGATACGTTGTTATTTCTTCTACACTCATATCGTTTGTTAATTCTTTTTCAAGTTGTCCTTTGTAAACAAAGCCATTTAGAGCTTCGTAAATGAGTGAAGGCTCATATATAAATGACCTTTTGTTGAAATCGTTAAGAAGATTTATATGTAACTCTAATTTAGTTGTATATTCAGCTATGCATTGGAAGAAAGTTAAAATAGTTGTTTGCATTGTTGTATGTTGATCGATATTTTCTAATTCAATATGTAGGTTTTCTTCAATTTGTTGAAATAATTTTTTATAAATATCCTCTTTGGAAGTGAAATAATGATAAAAAGTTCCTACTGATACATTTGCTTTTTTACAAATATCTTCAATTGTTATATTTTCAAATTTCTTTTCTCTCATTAAATTTAAAAACACATGAAATATATTGTTCTGTGTTAGTAGAGCTTGTTGTTTTCTATTTGTCAGAGTTTTTTTATGCAATGTCTATTCCCCCTTATTTATATATTAACGGATATTTTAAAACTGAAAAAGTAGTTTGAATATTTTGGTTCTTGTTGTATAATCCTCATTACACCGAATAACATTCGGTGAATATTATTCGGTGTAATGAAATTTTTGTTGAGAGGAGATTGTTATATATGAAAACACCTTATCAATCAGTTGTTATGATTCCTACAAATAAGTTGATGGGAAAAAAGGCTTTAGAAGATCCGTATAAACCATTTGCATGGTATAAAGAGATGCGAGAAAAGGAGCCTATTTGTTTTAATCATCAGGCAGACATGTGGAATGTTTTTTTGTACGAAGATGTAAAAACTGTCTTAGAGGATAAAGAGTACTTTTCTAGTATTATGCCTGAGAAGAAAAAGTCTCCATTTCCACAAAGTATTCTTGGGATGGATCCGCCAAAGCATACGCAAATTCGGTCTATTGTAAATCGGTCTTTCACTCCTAAAGCATTAAGGGAATGGGAACCTAGAATTCAACAAATTACAAACGATATACTCAATCAATTATCTAATCGTGAAACTTTTGATATTGTTAGAGAGTTATTTTATCCGTTACCAGTTATAGTAATTGCTGAAATGTTAGGTGTTTCTGCTAAGGATATGGAAAGGTTTAAGAGATGGTCTGATATTATCGTAAGTTCACCGAGTCATGATGATTCGGATTATTTGGAAGGATTTTTTAATACACGTTTACAAGCAGAAAATGAATTAGGAGAGTTTTTTGAAGAAATCATACAATCCAATCGAGGGAAATCCAAAAAAGATTCAAATAACATTATTTCTTTATTAGTTCAAAGTGAAGCGGACAAAAACATTTCAGGAAAAGAAATAGTACCGTTTTGTAAACTACTTTTAGTAGCGGGAAATGAAACAACAACCAATTTACTTGGAAACGCTTTATATTGCTTCATAGAACATCCAAATGTTTATGATCAATTACAACAGGATATATCTCTTGTTCCGAAAGCAATTGAAGAAGTATTACGGTATCGTTCACCAGTTCAAAGAATTGTACGCAGAGTAAAAAAAGAGATTCAATTAAAAGGGCAAACTTTACAAGTAGATCAAATCATTTCAGCTTGGGTTGGATCAGCTAACCGTGACCCGCATCAATTCAAAGATGCCGATAGTTTTAACATATATCGTAGACGTAATCCTCATCTTACATTTGGACATGGCATCCATTTTTGCTTAGGTGCTCCTCTAGCTAGATTAGAAGCTAAAATTGTATTAACGGAATTAATAAAAAGATATAAATCATTTTCATTTATTGACCAGAACCTTCCCACTCCTATCTCAAATAGTAGTTCTATATATGGATTACATTCTTTCCCTGTAAAAAGTGAACTAAATTAAACATTTTGGCTCTGGTATATTCACGCCAGAGCCAAATTTATATGATCCATCTCAGTTTCATAAAAGGATTATATTCGGGGGGAATGCCAGATTATCACTAATTTAGGCATACTAAAAGGAGATAAGGACTAGGAAAACAATTACAAATTCATGCAGTACTTAGATTCAATATAGGAGGATACTAAAATTGAGTAATTTCACACGTTTACGCACACAAACCATAATAAAAGATGCGTTTATGGATTTATTAAAAGAAAAAACATTTTCATCCATCACAATTAATCATATTTGTGAAAAAGCAATGATTCATAGAAGCACATTTTACCGTCATTATGAGGATAAATATGAATTATTTAGCGATGTTTCAAATTCCATCGCAATCAATCTTTTTGAACAAACAAAAGAAGGATTGGATTTAGAACATACATTGTTTGAGGAAATAATTGAATACATAGATGTTAATCGTGCATTGTTTTTTAATATTACTAGTAAAAATAATAGCCTTGAGTTATACGAAAAATTGATTCGATTTGGTGCAGAAAATTTATATGAAAACTCAATGGAATATAATGATCCGCTTTCGAAAAAAATCCAAAACTCAGATTATCCAATGGTACTATGTGATTTCTACTGTAGTGGTTTTTTTGAGATTATAAAAAAATGGTTAAGCAATGAATATTCCTATACAAAAGAAGAATTAATTCAGATTTCTAAGAATTTATTGATAAATGAACCAAATTAAAACAAATGTCTCAATTCGAGACGTATATTATTTTTTGCTCATCGTTTTCCTCAAAAACCTATGATAGATTATTGAACATAGCAAAGGAGGAATGAGTAAGGTTAAAGAGCAAAAAATATTGCTGTTATGCTAAAAAACGAATTACGATCTAATATTAAATAAAAATTATATATAATATTCCAATTATTTGAGGGAGGATTTTTTATGAAAGCCGCAGTGTGGTATGGTGAAAAAGATATTCGTATCGAGGAAAGAGAAACAAAAGAGTTACAACCCAATGATGTAAAAGTTAAAGTGGCATGGGCTGGTATTTGTGGTTCTGATTTGCATGCATACTTGCATCCGGATTCAGTACCAATGAATAAGAATACGGTACTCGGACATGAATTTTCTGGTGAAATTGTAGAAGTTGGGTCTCATGTAACAAAATTTAAAGAAGGGGACAGAGTGTGCATCTATCCAATGATGCTTAAAAATCCTTCAAATGCTGAAACTGAACGTTTTATCACTTTAGATGCGGTTGGTGCACAAATTGATGGAGGATTTGCTGAATACGTGATACTTCCACAAAAAACGATTTTTAAAATTCCAGATACTTTACCACTAGAAGTAGCAGCAATGGTAGAACCAGCAGCTGTATCATTCCAATCAATTAAGGATTCAAATGTAGAAGAAGGAGATACTGTTGTTGTCTATGGCGCAGGTCCTATTGGGCTATTTGCTGTTTTAGGTGCAAAAGCTGCAGGTGCTTCTAATATTATTGTTGTTGATTTATTGGATAGTCGACTTGGCAAAGCAACCGAAGTAGGTGCGACGCATACTTTTAATGCTAAAGAAGTAAACCCTGTAGAAGAAATTCGTAAATTATTCCCAGATGGAGCAGATGTGACAATTGAAGCTGCAGGTGTTGAGTCAACATTTAATCAAGCCATTCAATCGACTAAAGTTCGTGGCACAATGATGGTTATCAGTTTCCACACGCAAGATATCCAATTTAATGCTCCTGCTTCCTTACTTTTTAGTGGCGTAAAATTAATGGGATCTGTGGGATACAGTAATGAAACTTATAATGAGGTCATTCAATTACTTGCTAATGGAAGATTACCTGCGCAATCCATTATTACAAGTAAAGTTGGTATAGATAATATCGCTGAACAAGGTTTTGAAGCGTTAATTCATGACAAAGCGCAAGCAAAAATTTTAGTTAAATTAAGTGGCGCACATTAAACATATTTTAGATAAATAACTTGAGAAGATTAAAAATTTGTAAAAGTAGTCGAGAATATTAGAATGTAATTGAAATGTCTTTTAAAAGAGAGTGGAAAAGAAATAATTAAAAATATAGAGAACTCTTAACTATTTACTCAAGAAATTCAAGCCTTTTATCCTCTAATGTTTTACGAAATCCTGCTAGAAATATAGGCTTTGTGCAACGAACCGATAAATAACAAACCAAAGATGTAGTTGCTTTGCGTGTATACCCCCACAAGAAAAAATATAGATTTTTTTCTTGTGGGGGTATTATAAAATTCTTAAGTTGATGCACACATATGGAGAGGTCTAATAGCGTGAAGATAAACTAATAAAATATAAGTTTATACTTTACTTAGTAACAGAATAAAGGCGGACAAGGTTTCCCCATATTCTAAATTTTTTTGTATATATCTGCATAAGCAATCTTCAATTGCTCACGTAATTGTTTCTTCTCTTTTTCTAACTTCTTAATCATACGTTTCAATGAGGCTATAATTACTTCTAATTATAGCCTGTTTAACGATGGTAAGGATTTTTTGCTTTATAAACTTAATCCAAACCGTTTTAATTCAATAAAAATCCCCTCTAATTGCTTTCCTTTATCCGTTAATGTGTACTCTACACGAGGCGGAACTTCTGGATATACTTTTCTCGTTATAATGCCTTGAGATTCTAATTCCTTTAGTCGAAGCGATAATGTTTTTGGACTAATCCCATCCATTGATTTTTGTAAATCACTAAAGCGTAATGTTCCTTCGATAAGAAGATCACGAATGATTAAAAATGTCCATTTTGTACGAATTACATCAAGCGTTTTAGCGATAGGACAAGGTATGCCAGGTAAACCTTTCGTTAATTCAACTGGATCTATATTGTTCATGGAACTAGCCTCCATAAAATTTTTTTTGATGAATTTGCTTTATAGTATCACAAAACTATACTTTTGGTAACTATATGAAAAAAATATCACTACTTCCATAAAGGAAGTTAGTGCATATACAATAGCAATACGAAACAAAAAGGATTTATATAAGGAGGTGGTGATTTCCATGGGGATAAAAAAGTTACTTGGATTTCTTAGTTTGTTTGTTATTTGTATTGTGCTTGTAGCATGTGGTGTAGAACAAAAAACTGAAGTTCAGTTATTAAAAGAAATGCCAAAGCCAAAAGCAATGACAATTGATCCCTCACTAAGTAAAAAAGAAGCGACAGAAATGGTTCATGCGGCGCAGCGTTTTTATGCATTTTGGGATACAGGTAAGGAGGAACTTATTCCGCAGACTGTTATTAAAGATTTCTTCGATAATACATTGCCGAAAGGGCGACCACAAGGCATTGAAGGATTAAAGTTTGCAGCGCAAAATTTTCGTAAAGTTGTGCCTGATATACATTGCGAGATTGAAGACTTATTAGTTATTGGTGATAAAGTAACAGCCCGTCTTTCTTTTACAGGAACGCATAATGGTAAGAAAATCAATTTTTTTGCAATTGATATTTTACATGTGAAAGACGGAAAAATAACGGAAGATTGGCATTTAGAAGATAATCTTACGTTGAAACAGCAACTTGGGTTAATAAGCGAGGAATAGAGTAGGGGAGAGAAAAACGATGAAAAATATATTTATTATAAATGGACATGAAAAATACGGTACAAAGGAAGGACGATTAAATAAAACGTTAGTAGATTATATGGTTACTGTATTAGGCGAGAATCATCATGTGAAAAAAACGACGATTCAAGATGGTTACAATATTAAAGAAGAACAAGATAAGTTTTTATGGGCCGATGTTGTGATTTATCAAACGCCAATTTACTGGTTTAGTGTACCAGGCTTATTTAAAACGTATATGGATGAAGTATATGAATACGGTTTGTTCTTTAAAGGTGCAGATGAATATGGAACAGGTGGTTTATTAAAAGAGAAAGAGTATATGTTCTCTACAACTTGGAATGCACCTGAAAAAGCATTTGGAGATAAGACGAAGTTCTTTGAAGGAGAAAGTTTAGAATCAGCGCTTAGTCATTTACACCGCGTGCAAAAGTTTCTCGGTATGAGTCCGTTAAAGAGTTTTGCTTGTTATGATGTGGTGAAGAATCCGAATATAGAGAAGTATTTATTGAACTTGAAAGATCACTTAGATGGAGTAATTAAATAATAGTATGTGAAGAAGGTACTGCTAAGGATGTAGTACCTTCTCCTTTTATAATGACTCATATTTTAAGACATGGATGGCTGTATCCATAACTTCGCAAAATTTGCCCAACCGAATGAATCAATTGTTACGTTTTTTAAAGAAGAAGGGTATGTTTTTCTTTTTAAAACGTGATAGTTAAATAAAATGATGTGTTCTGCTTGTAAAAACTCTTCAATCTCATACATGAGTTCATAGCGCTTTTCTTTATTTTCTTCTAGTAAAAATGTATCTAGTAAACAATTAATTTGTTTTTCGTAGTGCGGGTCCATGAACCGATTTACGAAGCAACTTTTATTTTTAAATACATTTAAGAATGCAATTTCATGATTGGCAGCAAATACTTCTCCCATGAAAATAATATCAGCATGTTTATCAATAGAGCGATTCATATAATCTGAAACGGGAAATGGGTGAAGCTCTACTTGTATACCTAAACTTGCACATCGTTCTTTTAAGAAATATGCATCATTTGCACTATCTTTAAATGCGAAGAAGTAAATATGTATCGTTTCTCCATTATATGTACTCTTTTTCAAATACTCTTTTGCCTTTTCTAAAGAGTAGGATCTTCTTGTTGCAAGGCGGCTTCTATCAGGGAAAAAGCTTGATGCAGCAATTGTCCGTCTACCCTCTATGTTACGAAGTATCATTTCAACATCATATAGTTCTCTCCAAGCCTTTCGAAAGTAAATGTCGTGATGAGGACCAGGTTTTGTAAAGTTGAAGCTAGCATAAATACAACCTATTTCTTCTATTTGTATATCATGCCTTTCATTTTCCTCTTCGTTTGGTAGTTCATAATCAGCATCTATTTGCACATGGTCAGGAATACCCCAAAATTCAATACGGTCTAATAATGCGCGCTCTTTAAAATAATGAGTGAATGCTTCGAGTACGATATTATCTTCAGAGTAATAAGCAAGTTTGAAAGGTCCAGTACCTATATAATGATGATTTTGAATACTCG
This sequence comes from Bacillus sp. PK6-16, assembly GCF_056530295.1. NCBI lineage: Bacteria > Bacillati > Bacillota > Bacilli > Caryophanales > Bacillaceae > Bacillus > Bacillus sp. PK6-16. The sequence goes on along the minus strand of NZ_CP096511.1, from coordinate 4,447,914 downwards.
TATCACGCGGTAAAATTGCGAGCTGCATTGAACTGACATAGTATAAGAAAAATAAATTTGGTTTTGCTAAATGGAATCGAATTTGCAGTGGTGATGGCGTTTCAATTTGAACAATTTCTTCTGTTAACCATTCGAAAGGAGAGTGAACCTCTTTTAGTCTTTTAAATGAAAATTGTACATCTTTAGAAGTTAAAACTGTTTCGTTATGAAAATATACATCCTTTCGTAAATAAAAAGTCCACGTAAGCCCGTCTTCACTTAATTCCCACGTATGCGCAATGTGTGGTTCCATTTTTTCAGTAACATCGTTATAGACGACTAACGTATCAAAAATTTGACTCGTAAGATGGCTCTCTGTAGTTACAGCTACAAAAGCCGGATCTAATGGGAATATCTTTCTTGATATAGGAATCTTTAATACGTCGTACATATCATTTGAAGGTTCGTATCCAAAATGATGATGTAGTTTATTTTCTATCTTTTTTTGAAGTGCGAGGGGGAGGGATTCTTTTAAAAGAAGAAAGATATCTTTTAATTTTTCTTGCGCTAACAGTTCATCTGTATAGGACTCAATCGCTTCTACGAAATTATGTATAAATAGAATTTCCGTTTTATTTCCGCGGCCTCGTCCTGGAGTCCAGCGAATTAATTGTTCCTCGCTCATTTTCTTTAATAAAATCTTTACGTTTTTCGTACTGCAATATAAAACATCAGCTAATTCTTGTAAGCTATTTCGCATATGTTGTTGATCTTGTGCATGTAGTCTTAGTCTAATGTAATAGTCCATAATTTTCATATATACACTTCCTTCTATCTATAAAAGGGGAAACTCTTTAGAATATTCTAACCTTTTTCTTCCTTTTTTTCAAAGTAAAATAAGTAAGCATAAGGAGGGGGAAACAATGGGATTTTGGAGTATGCATCGAAATATAAAAATTAGAATTATAACTTCGTTTTTAACACGTACTGTGTCCACGATGATTTTTCCATTTATGGCGATTTATTTTTCAATAAAGTTAGGTAGTGCGATTGCTGGTGCTTTACTACTCATTAATGTCGTAGCTTCATTAGTAATTGGTTTATACGGTGGATATGTTGGGGATCGGCTTGGGCGTAAAAAGGTTATGATTATCGGTCAAAGTATACAAGTCATTTCCATTGCTTGTATGGGAGTTGCGAATTCGGATTATGTAGATTCACCGTGGTTAACATTTATCTTTATGCTAGTGAATAGTTTAGGATCTGGACTTATGAATCCTGCGACAGAGGCGATGTTAATTGATGTGAGTACACCTGAAAATCGAAAAGTAATGTATAGCATTAATTATTGGGCTATTAATTTATCCATTGCGATTGGAGCAATATTTGGTGGGTTACTATTTGAAAACTATAGATTGCAATTGTTTATCGTATTAACGCTTGTTGCAATTATTACTTTATATGTGATGGCTGTGTATATGGAAGAAGTGTATGTAGCACGAAAAACGGTGGAGAAGAAAAATGTATTAAAAGATATGGCAGATAGTTATAAAGTCGTGATGAAAGATAAAGCATTTTTAATTTTTTGTGCAGCGAGTATATGTACATTGTCTTTAGAGTTTCAAATTAATAATTATTTAGGTGTTCGCTTGCAGAAGGAATTTGAAACGGTGCACTTTTTATTCGGGAATGGTGTTACGTTGGATTTAACAGGGATTCGCATGCTGAGCTGGATTTCTGCAGAGAATACAATTTTAGTTGTGTTATGTTCAGCACTTCTTATTAAAATGCTGAAAAGTTTCAACGATTTGAAAATCTTATATGTAGGTTTATTCATTTATACAATTGGATTTACAATACTCGGAACGAGCAATAGCTTATGGATTTTATTAATTGCAGGGCTTTTCCAAACGGTAGGTGAGATGATGTATGTGCCAGTGCGTCAATCTATTATGGCAGATATGGTGCCAAATGAGGCAAGAGGTTCTTATATGGCGATTAACGGAATGGTCTTTCAAGTGGCAAAAATGAACGGGGCATTAGGTGTTATGCTAGGTTCATTTATTGCATCTTGGGGCATGAGTGCTCTGTACTTTATCGTTGGTATGAGCAGTATTTTACTATTTATGAAAGCGATAGGGAAAGAGAAGTATGAGGATGAGAGAAATGTTTCTCAAATTGGATGAAACTATATAAAAGCGAACCAGCTATACTGGGATTCGCTTTTTATATAATTTTTAGAACGGATCAACTTCAGCTAAATTTGGAGTGGTATTCGGCTGTAGCAAAAGATTTTTTAATGTGCCTACTTCAGAAAGCGCTACTAATATGTAGCCACTAATCAGTACAATTAGCCCAATAACGCGTAACGTTTGTAAGCTCACTTCATTATTATTTGTTTCCGTTGGATTTGGGGGCGTTGAAGGTGGATTGTTATTCATAAATAAGGCTCCCATCTTTTGTATTTATATATGTGCGAAATCATTATTTAACTTATGGATAGGAATTATATAGTCATTTTCACTATATGAGAACTGCCTATGAAAAGTGATAAGGAATTTTTGGGCGAGAAAAGGGGGGAATCTAAAAGATTATTAAAACTGAACTTTTGGATTCCCCTCTTTTTATTTATCTTGCTATTTGTGGTGGTCGGATTGCCTGTAAACGACCAGTTGGTGGGGGCTAATTAATCAGTGGGGGGATGAATAAAACCTCACTGATTAACTATTTTCATGTAAATAAAGGGAGGTTAGTTATCCTAATATACGCAACGATTCTTCAATAAACGCTGGGATGTCCTCTGGCTGTCTACTTGTTACTAGCTGATTTTGACATACGACAACCTCTTTGTCATGAAAGTTCCCGCTGGCATTTTTTAAATCGACTTCAATAGATTTATATCCAGTTACATCACGTCCTTCAAGTGTTTGTGCAGTGATGAGTAGCTGAGGTCCGTGACAAATAGCGAAAACAGGCTTTTCCGCATCCATAAATGCTTTACTAAAGCGAACAAAACGTTCATCTGCACGAAGTATATCTGGGGAGAACCCGCCTGGTATGAAGAGGGCATCAAAGTTCTCTGGAGAAACATCATTAATACTTTTATCGATTACGACTTCACTTTTTCCTTGTTTACCGTGTACTGTTTTCCCTTTTTCCATTTCAATAGTTGTTAATTCATATCCCTTTTGTTTAAAAGTTCCTACTGGCTCTGTGTATTCTGTATCCTCGAAATAATCCGTTATTAAAATAGCAATTTTTTTACTCATTCTAATCCGCTCCTTACATTATATTGTCGGTTCCAGAATCTTCCTTGGGCAATGCCTTCTATAAATGATTCAATTGAAGTGTTTGTTAAGTTGTAAACTCCTGCTCCATCCAGTTTAATCTTACTATGGTCCAAAGCATGAGGATTACTAAGGACATGAGCTATCGGTTTAAAATATTTAAAAGTAGTTTCTGCAAATTCTAAAACAGGGGGTTGAATGACAGACTCACTACTAAACACTAATACTGCATCAAAAAGGGAGGAGTCTGTTGTTGTATAAGTATCAGTTACTTTAATGGAATCATTGAACTGATAAATTTTATTATCTATGATGCTATAGTTAATTCGGTGTTGTACAAAAGCTTGAATCCATTCGGACAGAAGTGAGACGCTTGGGTCACCATTTAATAGAATTGCAACATTTTTGGAATCAGATTTAAAAATAGTATTGGACATACTTAGTGCAGGTGATTTTGCATCTGAATTTACTTCCTGATTTTCCTTAGGTAAAGGAGCTCCAATAATGTTAGCGACTTCTTGTGCTAATTGACGATCGACGTGGTTTAGGAGAGCAATTACATTTGCCTTCACCATGTCTGATTTACACTTCCCAACTTCAAAGCAAAAAGCTTCTTTTATGTGCTGCTTTTCAATAGGGCTCATACTATTGTAGAAAAGTTTAGCCTGAGAATAAAAGTTAAGAAAGCTTTTACTGCGACCTCTAATTTTATGCCCATCAATCTTTTCTTGATAATGTTCATATCCTCCTTGTTCGGCTTGGACGGTTGCAGGTTGATTGTTATTTAATCCATTAGGATGATAGCTTGTTTGACCGCGATGAATCTGCATTTGATGCATACCATCACGTTGATTATTATGAAAAGGACATACGGGCTGATTGATAGGGATTTGATGGAAATTAGGGCCCCCTAAACGAGATAATTGTGTATCTGTATAGGAGAATAATCTTCCTTGCAGAAGAGGGTCATTTGAAAAATCAATACCTGGTACGACATGACCAGGGTGAAAAGCTACCTGCTCTGTTTCAGCAAAGAAGTTATCAACATTTTTGTTCAATGTCATTTTACCAACTAATTTTACGGGAACTTCTTCTTCTGGCCATAATTTCGTTGGATCTAAAATATCAAAATCAAATTTATGTTCATCTTCTTCTGGAATTAATTGTAATCCAAGCTCCCATTCAGGATAATCCCCTTTTTCAATTGCTTCGTATAAATCTTGACGATGAAAATCAGGATTTTTCCCAGCAATCCTTTGAGCTTCATCCCATACTAATGAATGAACCCCGAGGGTAGGTTTCCAGTGAAACTTTACGAAATGGGCTTTTCCTGCTGCGTTAATGAGTCGAAATGTGTGAACTCCAAAACCTTCCATCATTCGTAAACTACGCGGAATAGCTCGGTCGCTCATTTGCCACATGACCATATGAGTGGACTCAGGATTATGCGCAACAAAGTCCCAAAAGGTATCATGAGCGCTAGCTCCTTGAGGAATATCATTATGTGGTTCTGGTTTAACTGCATGGACAAAATCAGGAAATTTAATAGCATCTTGGATAAAGAATACTGGCATATTATTACCCACTAAATCATAGTTTCCTTCATCTGTATAAAATTTTGTGGCGAATCCACGTACATCTCTTACTGTGTCGTTGGATCCTTTAGAACCTTGAACGGTTGAGAACCGTACAAATACAGGTGTTTTCTTTGAAGGATTAGTAAGGAAATCTGCTTTTGTATAGGCTTCTAACGATTCATAAAGCTGAAAATAACCATGTACGCCAACTCCGCGCGCATGAACAATTCTTTCAGGAATTCGTTCATGATCAAAGTGGGTCATTTTCTCGCGAAAGTGGAAATCCTCCATTAAGGTTGGGCCTCTTAAGCCCATCTTTAAAGAAAATTCATCCTCGGCTATTTTTACTCCTTGGTTTGTTGTTAAAGCATGTTTGCGTTGATTATCCGTAACATGGTGCTTCAATTGCTCCATTTTTTTATTCACAATATAGGCCCCTCCTTTACTTTGTTAATTTAATAGATACCCTTTTTATTAGGACGTAAACATGTATTATGATTTTTGTATGTAAAAATCATAATTAAACCCTAAAACATCAAGGGGAAGAAAGGGGGTTTGTATAGCACTCTATGTTTAAGAAAAACAGGAGTAACATACCTAAAGTTTTTAATTAAGTATGAACGATAGGTTTAACATTAAAAAATAAAAAAGCCAAGGAGAAAATTTATTTGCTCCTTGGCTTTTAAGATAATTCTTTTCGTTAAAATGCGGAAATTCTTTGCTTCGTTTTTGGTACAATAATAAATTTGATCCAGAGTAACCCGACAATCATAATGATAAGGCTATGTAAAAATTGACCTGTAGCAATGAGTATAACAATTGAAAATACAATGAGTTGAATACTTAGCAATATAAAGATTAAGCTAAGAAATTGCTTCATCCTTTCTTCAGTATGGGTTGGATATAATGCTACAATAATATTTCCCGAAAAATATTTCCACAGAGAGCGAAGTTGCATAGAAATCATATATAGGACGATATAAGCGATAGCACCTTTTACGTATATATTTGGTATGAAATATAAGGCGAAAGCACCGATCAATCCTAAGCGAATATATATACCGAAATAATCATTTCCACGTAAAAATGCTAATGTATGTAAGTAGAAGAAAGTTGCTCGTTTTTTATGTAATAAAGGTTCAATCCAATTTGTAAGCCATTTTCTTTTATTTACTTGTTTATTCAGTTGCGGAACATCTGTGAAAATGCTAGCAAATTGATAAAAACGAACGTTCATTTTTTCTTCTTGCTTGATTATGTAATCCCACGGTATTCGTTTTGTAGGCTGTTTTTTCGTATATAGAAGTAGGAAAGCAAGTAGTAAGAGTAGTCCGCCCAATATGAGAACATTTGCGGAATAAAACAGCATGTAAATGATTAGGGCGTTACAAGTAATACGAATGATTAGCCATATATTTTTTTCGTGACTATCACGCCACATCCAATGTATGTACATGTTCCAGGCTTTCGTAATCATTAACACGATAAAGATTGTACATAAAAAAGGTACAGTTAATTGCAATGATTGCATAGCAAGTGGAACGAGAATAAGGAACGTAAATAACAATGGGAAAAGCTGAATGATGTAATTGTATAGAAGAGATTTTTTGAAATAAGATGTTAATTTCTCTTCTAGTGCTAGTAAATAGACAGCATCAGGTTTTTGAATAAATGTACGGATAGGGCATCTCGTTATAATGAATGTAAGTACAATCGTTATAATTATTAAAGATATTCCTTTAGAAGGAGATGCTTTTAGAAACTGAGCATAATAATATGCACCAACGCATGAAATAAAGATAAAGCTATATAGTAAACCGTTAATCATACGTGCAAAGTATGTAATGATATTTTGAATATGTTGTTGGAAGCGACTGCTCCATAGCGATTCGATTGACATGTTTTTCACCTCTTTGTTCTATTATATATGTTTTACAAAAGAAAAAACGAGCAAATTGCGTTATGCAACTTGCCCGTTTTTCTTTTCGTTATTTTTTTTCTGATCACGATTCATTAATGGATAGAAAGCAAATCCGATTACGAATAAACCAATTCCGAGAAGGAACGTTTTTATATCGGATGCGCCCGTTTTAATAACCCATAGTGCGTAGCAAAGTGCGATAACTGCGACTATGCCATCTGTAATTCTTGCCCGCATTTCATTTTTATATGTTTCACCAGTTGCGACTAGTTTTAACTGGAAGATTGGTGAAACGAGATATGGAATGAGGTAGGCCAGTGTTGATACGGTAATAACGAATGTATAAGCTTCCGCAATGGTTCCTGATAATGTTGAGAATAGGAATACTTGCGACATAATGTTTGTTAATCGTAATGAGTAAATTGGACTTCCTTTTTTATTTGTTTTTGTGAAGAAGGAAGGGAAGAAACCTTCTTTTGCTGCTTGATAAGGTACTTCTGAGCTTAATAAAATCCAGCCTAAGATAGAACCGAACAGGGAAGTAAGAGCAAGTAATGCCATCAGTTTCCCGCCGCCGTGACCCATTGCAGCGTTTAGTGCATCTGCTAATGGACGTTCAGAAGCTTGTAATTTATCAACGTGAAGTACACCCATTGTTAAAATTGTGATTCCTAAGTAGATGGCAACTGTAATAAGTAATCCCGCAACTGTTGCGCGTTTTACCGTTTTTGGAGAAACAGCACGGTTTGATAAAAGAACGGCTGATTCAATTCCGATAAACGCCCAAAGTGTTGTAAGAGCAGCTAAATTCACTTGTGAAAGAAGACCGTGTGATGCCCCTGATTTATCAATCATCGGTGTGTACCATTGTCCAAATTTAGAAGCTTCGAATGCAAATAACGTAACGACGATGAATAAAAGGAATCCAGTTACTTTCGTTGTTGTTGCTAAGAAGTTTAGTTTTCCAGCTCCGCTTACACCGTTTGTTAATATAATATGAGTTCCCCAAAGTAAGATGGAACAAATCGTAAATGTAATTAGTTTTCCGACTTCTACGTTAAACGAACCGATTGAAAATAGTAGTCGCGTATCTTTCATAATTGGGAAGAAGAGTGATAAATATCCCGCAAATGATGTAATGATGGCAACGTTACTTGCCCAGTTTGCAACCCAATATCCCCATACCATACTGAAGCCAGCCATTTTTTTCTTTTTTGGTGTTGAGAATAAAGCATATGCATGACTTTGTGGCCCTGTCGTTAAATCAGGACGACGAATTGCTAAATTACCGAAAACAAGAGCTAGCATTAAAACACCAAACCCTGTAGTTAACCAAGCTAAAGTGACACCGAGTGGGCTTGCTGTTTGTGCCAACGTACTTGGCACCATGAAAATACCAGCGCCAACCATGTTACCGACAACGAAAGCTGTTAGTACCCAAAAGCCCCATTTTTTTTGTTGCATAGAAAATACCTCCAAAGTTAGTATAACCAAGTCAAGCGAGGAGATATGTATGTCTTCCTGAGTCAGGAAGAGAAGTCCCAAACAAAACAAAAAAAGCACGTAATTTGCCGCTACATGCTTTCTATCTTATAAGAAACCCACGACATACCTCTCGATAGCTCTCCACAAACGAAACGTTTGTGACAGTTCTGCACTTATTAAATGCAGACCCAGCAAGCGTGCATGGTGGACACGACTTACTTCGGCAACCATTCCTTTCTCATTCCTTCATCAATGCCACTACATCTCCTGAAATGATACTCTTAATGATTGCAACCTCTACCTCACCGAGATACGAATGAGGATTTAAATATTAAATTAACGTCTTTAAGAGTAACAAATGTATTTTTATACGTCAATGGATATAGTAATAATCAGATTATAGAGAAGAGTTTGTGATTAAAAGTAAGAGGGATTGTTATGTGATATTTGAATTTTCGTAATATAATACATGTTATTAGCGCTAGATGATTGAAAAGGGGATGAAGTAAATGTCTGTATGTCATAAACATTCAGTAATAGGTGTGCTAGATTCGGGAGTTGGAGGATTAACAGTTGCGAGCGAAATTATAAGACAATTGCCTAAAGAAAGCATTTATTATATTGGTGATAATAAGCGTTGCCCGTATGGGCCAAGAAGTGTAGAGGAGGTGCAATCTTTCGTATTTGAAATGGTTGAGTTCCTCAAACAGTTTCCATTAAAAGCGCTAGTCGTAGCATGTAATACTGCTGCAGCTGCTGCATTGACTGCGCTGCAAGAAGCACTTTCCATTCCAGTTATTGGCGTTATACATCCAGGAGCAAGAGCGGCAATTAAAGTGACAAAGAAAGGAGGAATCGGGGTAATTGGAACTGTAGGTACAATAAAATCTAATATGTATGAAAAAGCATTACACGAGCTGGATACATATTTGGAAGTGCATAGCTATGCTTGCCCGACTTTAGCCACAGTTGTAGAAAATCAATTAGAAGATACAGCATATGTCACGCAGCAAGTGAAACAAGCTTTACTTCCATTAACGAAAGAAGATATAGATACGTTAATTCTTGGGTGTACGCATTATCCACTTTTAGAGTCTTATATAAAAAAGGAACTAGGAGAAGACATAAAGATTATTAGTTCGGCAGAAGAAACAGCGATAGAGCTAAGTACCATTTTACAGCACAAAGGAATTTTGTCTGACAATCTGAATCCGAAGCATCGTTTTTTTACGACGGGATCTGTTTTATCATTTGAACATATTGCTGAGCGATGGCTAGGGTATCAAATTTCTGTAGAATGTGTACATTTACCCATGAAAAATGCGTGTATGCATAATTAAGATTTAGTAAATTACGTTTTTAAATAAATCAGGTTCGTTTCATAAGAAGGAAAGAATAAGCTTTTAATTGAAATGATTAAGGTCATTTTAATTAAAGGAGAGGTTTGATTATGGAATTATCAAGATCTCAATTATTTGCTTTAGAGTATATTTCAAAATATGCAGAGAACGAAAAACGTGAGGCTAAAGCAACGATTAATCATATACTTAAAATGTCTAATATTACAGATGAAATATTTGAAGAGGCTGTCGCTAATTTAAAATCTCACGCAAGGATTGCTTTACACTTTCATCCAGACAGACTAGATTCGAGTAAGAAAAGTGTTGCTGAAGCACTATTTGAGCAAGGGGTATATAAAAGTCAGTTTGAAACATTGCTATCTAATGGAAGCGTATCTGCTTATCCTGGTGGTGAACGTGACCTTTGGGAAAAGAGAATATTTGGAGGGGCATATCAATTAGAAGGCGTAACGAATGATCAACGTCCAAAATACGGAGCGCTAAATTTAATGTTACATCCAGATGGGCCGGCTCCGCGTTTTGGTTCCTGTTATTTTCTCTTATCTCCAAAAGTTTCTTCGCGTTCTACATATACATATTTAGATTCGCATCAAGATCCGAAAGAAAAGGGGACTTACGAGGAGTTTGATATGATTTTAGCTGCTCTTTTGGAAGAGACATTCGTAAGAGATTTTGCAATTGGTGAAGGAAATTTGACGCCAACAATATTAATTAATCATTTACTGGCTAACCTGAAAAGGCCGTTTATAGATGTAGTAAGCAAAGAGCCAGCCCGTAACCTTAATCATTATATTGAAGCGCAGATTCATGGAGAGATTTCTCTAAAAGAAGACGTGGAAGCGCTTGTCGCAGATCCTTCATTTAAGGGTACGGATGTAGGAAACGTTCTAGAAGAAATTTGCCTGAAGTATGCTATTGATTTGTATTGGCACATCGGTTTTGTACTTGCGGTAGACGAAGTTCCGATGGATTTTAGAGGTTCAAAAATGCCATCTTTAGCAAGACGCATTGCACGGAATCATTGTATCGATGCAAATATAATTGGCTCTGCTGTAGTGGATTTGAAGTGCAATCCATTATCTTGGAGTGATCGTGGAACTTATGAAGAAGTGCTTCAGGAATTAAAATTATTATGGCATGTTTTAGTTCGATTTGGAAAACCAAATCGGAAGTAGAATGAAATACTCCATTTTTGGAAGTATTTATATAGAAAAGAAGCTGATCTATTTATAGATCAGCTTCTTTTTATAAGATTAAACTAAGTTTAATACAGTTACTTTTTCACGTGTCATAGACTCAAGGCTCTTACGAATACCTTGTGCGCCCATACCTGAACCTTTTACACCGATGAATGGGAAGTGGTCAGGGCCGCGCTCTGTGCGTCCATTAATTTGAACAGAACCAGTTTCGATTTTGTTAGCAATTGCAAATGCTTTGTTAATGTCTTTAGTGAAGACACTTGCTTGCAGACCGAACTCTGATTTGTTAGCAATTTCAATTGCTTGTTCATCTGAAGAAACACGGATGATTGGAAGGATTGGGCCGAATGGCTCTTCCCAAGCAACTTTCATCTCTTCTGTTACGTGATCGATTAATGTTGGGTAAATTAAGTTACGCTCACGTTTGTTACCGATAACGATTGTAGCACCTTTTTCTACAGCGTCGTCAACTAAACCTTGAACGAAGTCAGCAGACTTGTCGTCGATTAATGGAACGATTGTGCTATCTTGTTCTGGAGATCCAACTGATAGTTCAGCTACTTGTGCTTTTAATAAGCTAACAAGCTCGTCCGCTACGTTTTCGTGTACAAGTACACGTTTAATAGCTGTACAACGTTGACCAGAGTAAGAGAATGCACCGCTTACGATATGGTTTGCAGCATCTTGTAAGTCAGCATCTTCACGAACGATACCAGGATCTTTACCACCAAGTTCTAATACAAGTGGAATCATTGAAGCTTTTTTCGCTAAATGTTTACCTGTGTTTGTACCACCTGTGAACGATACCATATTGATGCCTTCGTGTTCTACTAAGTAGTCACCAATTACAGAACCGCGTCCTGTAGCTACGTTTACAAGACCTTTTGGAAGGCCAGCTTTATGAAGTGCTTCAACCATTTTAATACCACTAATTGCACCTTGAGTTGCTGGTTTGAAAATAACAGCGTTACCCATAATTAATGCTGGTGCAAGTTTTGCAGCAGATAAGTTTACTGGGTAGTTAAATGGTGCGATTGCTAATACAACACCAAGTGGTGCGCGTTGGATAATCGCAAGCTTAGATTTTGTACCGCCCGGGAAGCTATCGCCCATCATGCTTTCTCCGTGCATATGTAAAGCTTCTTCGATCGTGTAACGAATGAAGTCAGCTGTACGAACAACTTCTTTCTTCGCATCTTTATATCCTTTACCGACTTCTTTCATAATGATATCGGCAATTTCATCCTGCATATTTACGAGCTCATCAGCCCATTTATATAAGTATTTTGCGCGATCCTGTAGGGAAGCTTCGGCCCATGATTTTTGAGCTTCTTTTGCAGATGCAATTGCTTCATCTACTTCTCCGCGAGTAATTGCTTGTACTTGTCCAATTACTTCGTGTAAGTATGGAGATGGAATTTCGATTGTTTCTCCTGAAGAGCTTTCTCTCCATTCTCCGTTTAAATAAAATTTGTACGTATTGCTAGTTGTCATGATTAGTCCTCCTAAAATAGCAACTTGTAAGAGTGAGTATAAGGTGATTGTAGGGGGTTTGATAACATTTTTCAAATGAAATGTTTGTGAAAACGATTTCTTATTCTTTTTTTATTTTGTATGCCCTTTCTTACAGAACATTCCCTTATTTCAAAATGGTGTATCATATATTTTTATTTAAAGTGTGAAAAAATAATTGACAGAATACTCAATAAAGTTGTAAGATTATAAATGGAAAATAAATGAAAGGGGTGTGCGTAATGATTGTAATCGTAAATGTAATGGGCTTAGCTCTGTTAAATGGCAGAAAACATTCATATCATTACGCAACCCGTACGGATATATAGGGCATCTTTGTCTTATAAAAAGCGTACGTTGCGTATATCGTAACGTACGCTTTTATGCATTCCTGTGCATATCGTCAAGCGGCGGTATGCTTTTTTTTGTTTATTTTCCCTTGTTTAGTTCCGATAAAAAACTTTGGAAGGTGGAAAAATGTGATGAGATTGTATGGGTTACGAAATGTAAATGTGATAGGTCTGGATAGTGGATAAAGAAATGAGAGGTAAACGAGAACGAGAAGGGAGAGGTTACATTGTTATCAGTATTACTAAAGCTAAAATGGTTTTTTAGGGAGCACTGGAAGAGATATAGTATTGCCATTGGAGCTCTTTTAATTGTGAATATAGTTGAAGTGATTCCCCCGAAAGTGTTAGGGGTTACGATAGATAATATAAAAACAGGAACGTTATCGAACGAAGCTATTATACAGTCTATTCTTATTTTAATAGGGGTTACGATCGTTGGATATGGCCTCACTTTCGTATGGCAACATCAATTGTTTGGTGGTGCATTCGTACTTGAGAAAACGATGCGCTCTAAATTTATGGGGCATTTACTTAAGATGACGCCGACTTTTTATCAAAAAAATCGTACTGGTGATTTAATGGCGAGAGCGACAAATGATTTGAAAGCAATCGCTATGACAGCTGGTTTTGGTATATTAACGCTTGTGGATTCTAGTTTATATATGCTTACGATTGTCTTTATGATGGGGTTTACAATTAGTTGGGAGCTTACATTTGCAGCGCTTATTCCGCTTCCAATTATGGCGTATGCGATGAATATATATGGAAAGAAATTGCATGAAAGATTTACCGTTGCGCAAGATGCGTTTGGTGATATGAACGATAAAGTGCTTGAATCAATCGCTGGTGTGCGTGTTATTCGTGCATATGTACAAGAGAATGCAGACGAGGAAAGATTTCATCATTTAGGAGATGACGTCTACGAAAAAAATATGAAGGTAGCAAAGATTGATGCATTATTCCAACCAACTGTGAAAATGCTTGTCGGTCTTAGTTATTTAATCGGCTTAGTGTACGGTGCATACCTTGTGTTCCAGTCAAAGGTGACGCTTGGTGAACTCGTTTCTTTTAACGTGTATTTAGGGATGATGATTTGGCCGATGTTTGCAATTGGTGAATTAATTAATGTTATGCAAAGAGGAAATGCTTCGCTTGACCGTGTGAATGAAACGTTAGCGTATGAGCCAGATGTAAAGAATCCGAAACATCCAAAGCTTGTGCAAGAGCCGGATTATATTCAGTTTGATGATGTGTCTTTCTCATATCCTTCATCAACTGAAGAAAATTTAAAAAAGGTTTCTTTCACATTAAAGCAAGGAGAAACGCTAGGGGTTGTCGGAAAAACAGGAAGCGGGAAAACGACGCTTGTACGTCAGCTTCTTCGCCAATATCCGCTTGGAGATGGAGATATTGCAGTTTCTGATGTGACATTAGATAAAATGACGAATGAAAATGTACTCGGCTGGATTGGTTATGTACCGCAGGAGCATATTTTGTTCTCAAAAACAGCGCGAGAAAATATTTTATTCGGAAATAGGGAAGCGACTGAAGAAGAATTAGAGAAAGCAATTGAAATTGCTGCGTTTAAAAAGGATTTAGAGTTTTTACCAGAAGGGTTAGAAACGCTCGTTGGAGAGAAAGGTGTTTCTTTATCAGGAGGGCAAAAACAAAGGATCTCGATTGCACGAGCTGTTATTCAAAATCCAGAAATTTTAATTTTGGATGATTCTTTATCAGCTGTAGATGCTCGTACGGAAGCAGCGATCATTGAAAATATAAGAACGGAAAGAAGTGGAAAGACGACGATTATTACGACGCATCGTTTATCTGCAGTGCAACATGCGGATTGGATTCTCGTTATGGATGAAGGCGCAGTTATAGAAGAAGGTACGCATGCTCAGCTTATCCAGAGCGGAGGCTGGTATGCTGAACAGTTTGAAAGACAACAAGGTGAAAGTGAAAGTGCGGATAGTGGGGTGAAAATATGAGCGTTTCAAAACGGTTGTTTCAATACGCGATGAAAGTGAAAGGGACGATTTTTGCTGCGATGTTAATGTTATTTATTTTCGTCATCGCAGAGCTTGCTGGTCCTTTCGTTGCTAAAACGATGATTGATGATCATATCGTCGGGATAGAGAAACCTTGGTATGAAACAGAACAGAGTGAAGAAGCTGTTTCGTATAATGGCGCTTTTTATAAGCGAAGTGATCGCTTTGAACAAGGCGAGACAAAAGGTAAAGAAGTACGTGTGATGCAAGTCGGTTTTCAATATTATTTTGTACCGAATAAAGTAAATGCGGAAGGGTCACGGACTGTAAAAGGGGATATGATTACCGTTCAAAATGGTAAGGCGGTGCAAGTTTATAAAGCGAAAGCATTAACAAAGGAAGAAGTATTTGCATTTTATAAGCCAGAAATAAACCGTCTATTATTACTTGGTGGTGGCTATTTCGCTTTATTAGTAGTCGTGTCATTATTTGCATACGGAAAGCAGTTCTTCTTGCAAAAGGCAGCGAACAAAATTATTCAAATTATGAGGGAAGATGTTTTTTCTCATATTCAAACGTTGCCAATTCGGTACTTTGATCATTTACCGGCGGGGAAAATTGTTTCGCGTGTGACGAATGATACAGAGGCCATTCGTGATTTATATGTAACGGTGCTGGCAACATTCGTTTCTAGTATCATCTATATTATTGGGATATTCGCTGCGTTATTTTTATTAGATGTGAAGCTCGCTTCATTATGTTTATTAATTATCCCAATTTTAATTGTTTGGGCGATTCTTTATAGAAAATACGCGTCTGTATACAATCATAAAATGCGCTCTCGTTTATCTGATATTAACGGAACAGTGAATGAATCCATTCAAGGGATGCCAATTATTCAAGCGTTCCGTCAAGAGCGTGAAACGAAAAAAGAATTTGAAGAATTAAATGGCGATTATTTTAAGTATCAAAATAAAATTTTAAATTTAAATGCAGCAACTTCGCATAACTTAGTAGCCGTATTAAGAAATATCGCTTTCACAGGAGTAATTTGGTATTTCGGCGGTGCGTCATTAAGTGCTACAGGTATTATTTCACTTGGGGTACTGTATGCGTTCGTCGATTATTTAACACGATTATTCTCACCAATTACGAATATGGTGAACCAGCTTGCAAACTTAGAGCAAGCGCGCGTTGCATCAGAACGTGTCTTTGAATTGTTAGAGGAAAAAGGGGAAGTGGTAGAAGAAGAACGTATGCCTCGTTTAAAAGGAAATGTAAAATTTGATAATGTCTCATTTTCTTATAATGGAAAAGATGAAGTGTTAAAAAATATTTCTTTTGAAGCGAAACAAGGAGAGACAGTGGCACTTGTCGGTCATACTGGATCAGGAAAAAGTTCTATCATGAATGTACTCTTTCAATTTTATGAGTTTGAAAAAGGAAAGCTTACGATTGACGGTCATGATGTAAAAGAGATGCCGAAACAAGCAACTCGTGAACATATGGGAATCGTACTGCAAGACCCGTTTCTTTTTAGCGGGACGGTCGCTTCCAATGTAAGCTTAGAAAACGAAAAAATTTCAAAAGAGCGCATTGTAAAGGCGTTACGTGATGTTGGTGCTGACAGGTTTGCGAACAATATAAATGAAGAAATTACAGAAAAGGGAAGTACGCTTTCCACTGGAGAACGTCAGCTTATTTCGTTTGCTAGGGCGCTCGCTTTTGATCCGGCTATTTTAATTTTAGATGAAGCAACGTCTAGTATTGATACAGAAACAGAGGCGATGATTCAACAAGCACTAGAAGTTGTAAAAAAAGGAAGAACGACATTTATTATCGCTCACCGCCTTTCAACGATTAAAAGCGCAGATCAAATTATTGTGCTCGATAGAGGAACCATTTTAGAAAAAGGGTCTCATGATGAACTCATGAAAAAGCGCGGGCGTTATTACGATATGTATAAAACGCAAATGGAAGGCAATCAGAGTGCTTAATATGTATGGAGGAGAACTTGTGATTTTCACAAGTTCTTTTTTATTGATGAACATGTCGACTCTTTAGCGAATTACGACAGTTAAATAAGAAGTATTGTTTTACCTTTTTCTCCATAAATGCTATATTAAAAAATGTTACTTATTTTTTGTATGTAGCGTTATTTTTTCCTTTTGTTTGATTATGAAGAAAAAGGATAAACTAAATAAGAACATTTTCATTGAAAAATTGTTCAAGATTGCATACAATCAATATAGTTTTTAAATTCCTATCAGAATACTTGGAGGATTACTATCATGAAGAAATTATTTTCAGTGCTTGCAGTAACTACATTAGCGATCGGGATTGTAGCCGGCTGCGGTAAAGAAGAGAAAAAAGATACAGCTAGTCAAGACGCGTTACAAAAGATTAAACAAAGCGGTGAACTTGTAATTGGTACAGAAGGTACATATCCACCATTTACGTTCCACGATTCAAGCAATAAATTAACTGGATTCGATGTTGAATTAGCAGAAGAAGTTGCAAAACGTTTAGGTGTAAAACCTGTATTTAAAGAAACACAATGGGATAGCTTACTTGCTGGCCTAGATGCAAAACGTTTCGATATGGTTGCAAACGAAGTTGGTATTCGTGAAGATCGTCAAAAGAAATACGATTTCTCTAAACCATACATTTCATCTTCAGCGGCATTAGTTATCGCAAAAGATAAAGATAAGCCTGCTACATTTGCTGATGTAAAAGGGTTAAAAGGAGCACAATCTTTAACGAGTAACTATGCAGATATTGCTAAGAAAAACGGTGCAGAAATCGAAGGTGTAGAAGGATTTAGCCAAGCGGCAGAATTATTAGCTTCAGGACGCGTTGATTTTACAATTAATGATAAGTTATCAGTATTAAATTATTTAGAAACGAAAAAAGATGCAAAAATTAAAATTGTAGATACAGAAAAAGAAGCTTCACAAAGTGGATTCTTATTCCGTAAAGGTAGCGATAAGCTTGTACAAGAAGTAGATAAAGCGTTAGAAGATATGAAAAAAGACGGTACGTATGACAAAATAACGAAAAAATGGTTCGGTGAAAATGTATCTAAGTAGTGCATTAGTTTCAGATCGATTGTCTACTTGGATAGATATTATGCAGTCTTCCTTCATGCCTATGCTGAAGGAAGCTGTTTTTACAACAATTCCATTAACGCTTATTACATTTATTATCGGTCTTATACTTGCAACGTTAACAGCGCTCGCACGTATTTCAGGTAGTCGTATTTTACAATGGATTGCTCGTATCTATGTATCTATCATTCGCGGAACGCCACTTCTTGTACAGTTATTTATTATTTTCTATGGTCTTCCAACTCTTAATATTGAAGTTGAGCCATATACAGCAGCAGTTGTTGGATTTTCATTAAATGTCGGTGCATATGCATCTGAAATTATTCGTGCTTCTATCCTTTCCATTCCGAAAGGGCAGTGGGAAGCAGCTTATACAATTGGGATGACATATCCACAAGCATTAAAACGTGTTATTTTACCACAAGCAACGCGCGTATCAATCCCGCCGCTTTCGAATACATTTATTAGCTTAGTGAAGGATACTTCATTAGCATCGTTAATTTTAGTAACAGAAATGTTCCGAAAAGCGCAGGAAATTGCGGCGATGAACTACGAGTTTTTAATTGTTTATTTTGAAGCAGGTCTTATTTATTGGGTTATTTGTTTCTTATTATCAATCGTACAACAGATGTTAGAAAAGCGTTCAGAACGCTACACATTAAAATAATCCTTTTACAAAAGGAGTTTTTGTTTTTATGATTTCAATTCAGCACTTACAAAAAAGTTTCGGAGATAATACCGTACTAAAGCATATAGATTTAACAGTTGAGAAGGGCGAGGTTGTTGTTATTATTGGGCCGTCTGGATCTGGTAAAACGACATTCTTACGTTGTCTCAATGTATTAGAAACGCCAAATGCTGGTAATATTCGTATCGGTAATAAAGAGCTTAACTTCTCTCAAAAAGTAACGAAGAAAGATATTGTTAATCTTCGTACGCAAACAGGTATGGTATTCCAGCACCATAATTTATTCCCGCATTTAACAGCACTTCAAAATGTAATGGAAGGGCTCGTTACAGTGAAAAAGATGGGGAAAGAAGAAGCGAAGAAAAAAGCAAACTATTTCCTTGAAAAAGTTGGTTTAGCAGATAAAGTGGATTTATATCCGTTCCAATTATCAGGCGGACAACAACAGCGCGTTGGAATTGCGCGCGCACTTGCGATGGAGCCGGAAGTGTTACTATTTGATGAGCCGACGTCAGCGCTTGATCCTGAACTCGTTCAAGAAGTTCTGAAAGTAATGAAAGAACTTGCTAAAGAGGGCATGACGATGGTTATTGTAACGCACGAAATGCGTTTTGCACATCAAATTGCGAACCGTGTTATTTTCATGGATGGTGGTGTCGTTGTCGAACAAGGTACACCAGAAGAAGTATTTACAAATCCAAAAGAAGAACGCACGAAGAAGTTTTTACAAATGTTGCAATAAATTAAGGAAGGTCTCAAGGCATATGCCTTGAGACCTTTTTGCCATATATATTTATTTGTGGAATCCGCCAAGGCTTTGCTCAGCCATTGCAACTAGACGTTTTGTGATTTCTCCACCAACTGAACCGTTAGCGCGAGCCGTAGAATCTGCTCCTAATTGTACACCAAATTCTTGAGCGATTTCGTACTTCATTTGATCGATTGCAGCTGTTGCACCTGGTACTACTAATTGATTTGAAGAATTTTGGTTTGCCATAGGAATATATCCTCCTTAGAGTTATAAAAGTTTTTTTGGTTGGACTAGCTGGAGTTGAACCAGATTATCGCCCCGGTTGGCGCTAATCCATCGGTAATTAAGTTTGTACTCATAGTATGGATGTTACCTAGAAAGATATACAAAATAATAATTTGTAAATTTTGTCAAAAAAACGCATTGATTTCGTAAATTATGAAATAAGAGTAATCGTTGTATTTTTAAGAAAACAGGCCAAACTAAGGAGGATATTAAATATAATTTTTTCATTGTGGCCTGCTACTTGTAGGCTAATTATTAGCTTCTTATTTATGATTTATTGAAATAAAAATGAAATCGGTAGCAACTTCATAGTTCTATTTTTAAGTAGGGATGGAGTGGGCGCTCCTATGTCTGGATAGGTCGCTCTCTTCACTCTAAAAAAGAGAGGCTTTAAACGATAACGTATGGAGGAATCATGATGGGGATTTGCCCGCTTTGCAACGCATTAGAATCACAAACATATTCTTGTCAAAATTGCCAAAGTATACTCCAAGATTATGGGAAGTCTGTAGATTATATAGACGATTATAGTGCCTATATGGATCAAGAATTATTAAGTGCAGTAGATGGTTTAACGCATAATAATTCAAATGAATATTGCAATCATATTTTTTATTGCGGAGTATGTAACGTGGAAACTGAGGTTGTAGTAAAACTTGTGTAAATAGAAAACTTCCACCTTATTATCTAGGTGGAAGTTTTTGTTTTTGTATTTGTGAGTGAATCATAGGAGAAGGGATATGTTCGGTGTTTGATGAAGCCCCTGATTTTATTTGAGACATTTTTTCTTTTGTATCACGTAAAGAATGTTCAGTTAAGTAGACGGCATATTCGTAAAATAACTGGCGCGTCAGTTCACTTTGCTCTTTTAATTTTTTATCTTGGAATACAGTTCGCCCAGGTTTAGAGTTGGCTTCAAAGAGCCACGGATTTTCCTTTGTGTCTAAACCGATATCAAAACCGATTTCTCCAATATTTCCAGTTACTTGTTCATCGAGCGCGTAACTTATTTGTAAGGCAGTATGTTTTAATTTATTTTCAATTTGAACTTGTTTCGTTGAATCTGGAAAAAGCTCTTGTAATAATTTTGTATCACCGCCACTATTTACGTGCGTTGTTAAACTGCCTTTGCCGGCGATTTTGGCGACGATTGCACTAACTATCCAATTACCGAAATGGTTTTTATTTGTATGAATGCGGAAATCAACAGGTTGCCCATCGAAGCGAAGTAACGAAATACCTTGCTGTACGATAAACTTTTTTAAATCATGTCCTTTTAATACATGGTTTAGAAGCGTTTCTAATGATTGATACTTTCTCAGTTTATTTTCTTCATTTTCGCGATAACGACAGTAGTAGCAATTCTCTGTTTGAGAATAAAATATTTGATGAATATTTCTACCAAAGCTCCCGTGTATTGGTTTCATGTACACTGATTTATACGTGCCAAGAAACCGTTCTACTTGTTCAAAATGCTGAAATGCTTCTGTATTTGGTAATAAGGGTTTAATTGACTCGTCTTTCGTAAGAAGTTGATGAACTTCCCATTTATTGAAAAAACCTGGGTTAAACCATGGAATGCAGTAGTCTTGTTCTAATTTTCTTTTTGCCCTGACAATTGGTTTATAATTTTCCGCTTGCCGATTCGGTAAGCGATCGTAAATGACATTTGGTAAAGGGACTTTTTTCTTTATCCATTGTTTCTCTTGAAAGAAATATCCTTCAATCGTTTCTTCTTCCCAGTGTATATGTTGAACGCCAAAGACGAATACGAACGGTCGTAATGAGAATGGTGGTGTTAACAACTCACTCAGAGCAATTGAACGATTTCCTAAAGGGTTAGAAGAATCATCGTTAAAGCCAGTTGTAAAAATGCCGATTAATGGTCCGAAAATAATTGTTTGGTTTTGTGTAAATGCATGAATAGTAGTTGATTGAGGCAGTAAAAGTTTTTCGGCAATATGCTTTCCGATAATAATTTCGCGAGTAAAGGAATAATGAATTTTCACCTCTTCACTTGCAATATGACGTATGCCGAAGGAGAGAGATGTAATAGGCGGTGTAATAGAAAAAACGTAAGGTAAAGTAATGCTATTTGGATGGTCATCTGAAATATTTAATGTATATATATGCTCTTTCAAAATAGGTTTACCTCCTTTCATTATGGTGTAAAGCGACTGAATTTAAGTGGTCCGTGAAATATCTTTTCAGCTAATGAATCACTATGACGAATGTATTGTTCGTAAGGAGGGATCGTGTTGACATACATAAGCCAAATTGCGCCTTTTTGATCCATAATTGTGGAAAGTTCTAGTTCGAATAATGAAGAATAAGACTGATCTAGTGTTTGGAATACTTCATTTATAATGTCGTGTAAAGCGTCTTGCAATAGTTGCACACCTGTACTAGATAGTACGTATTTAATTTTTGAAAATGAATGCAATGAATCATCGTCTGTTGCTGAGGGTAAAAGTTGATTAGGAAATGAACTTTTTTGTATAAATTGACCGATAATATTCCAAGTTTGTTCTTTGTTTTTTTGCAAAATGGTTCGAATGTGGAGTGGGTATGTTAATTGATTTGGTGGTTGTAGCATGGTATGCACTATGTAGCGTGATGAACGTATGTTAGATTTACACCAAGATATAAATTCATCTGTCCGCTTGATTGAAAGAGAAGTATGGTATTTTTCATTTACTGTATCGATATGAAACGTTTTATTTTTGTAAGTGACTCGATATAAGTTATCTTTAGAATGTATATTAGTGGGGCGTATAATAATATCTTTAGATTTTAACAAAAGTTTGAAAATGTTTTGTATCGTTGCCACTTCAAATTTGGGTATATAAGGAGACAGTTTTTTATTAGTGAGAAATAAATCATGTAGTTCACTTAAGTTAATAAGTGTGTTATTTAAAAAGGTAGTGGAAGGACGGTTGTGCAAAGAGTGAATAATTGATTTTGCTTTTTCAAAGTCTGTTTCCTCGTGAAAAGAATAACGATCATATATATAAGAAGGAATAGGGAATGTTTGCTCTTTCCATTTTCCTGTATCTGTATCGTAAATAAGACCAGAAACAAGGTCTGTTTTAGAATCAATACAAAATGGCGTAAACTGGGCAACGACATTATGATAAAGCCGAGCGCGTTTAGCGATTTCGGTGTAATACGTTTGCTCATAATGAAGTTTAGAAGTTAAAAGGCCGAGAACCAACGAAATCACTCCTTTACTACTATTTGCATAATAGGCGAAGCTATATATTGCAAATACGTTTTTATACCATTATACTTTTGTCCGTATGATGATATGCTATAGTTTTGGAGAAGTGAAAGGTTGATTGTAATGAATATATGGTTAAATATGTTAACGACGACAGGACTCGGAGCAATTATTGGGGGATACACGAATCATTTAGCGATAAAAATGTTATTTCGTCCTCATCGTCCTATTTATATCGGAAAGTTTCAAGTTCCATTTACACCAGGGTTAATTCCGAAGCGTCGTGATGAACTTGCTGTTCAATTAGGAAAAATGGTTGTAGAACATTTGTTAACACCAGAAGGAATCGGAAAAAAGCTAACAAATGAAGAGTTTCAAAAAGGTTTAATCCACTGGGCGCAAGTGGAAGTGGATAAAGTAATTACGAATGAACAATCACTGCGATATATGTTAGAAAAATGGAATGTAGCGCATGTAGAAGAAGAAGCGACTCGAAAAATCGAATATGTGATTACAGAAAAAATTCATGCATTTTTAGCAGAGTATTATACATATACATGGGAACAGGCTTTACCTCATTCTGTACATGAAAAGATAGAGAATGCGATTCCGAATGCCTCTGCGTTTATTTTAGAGCGAGGAATTAGCTTTTTTGAAAGTGAAGAAGGGAAAGCGCGTCTTTCAAAAATGATTGATGATTTTTTTGCTTCTCGCGGAACGCTACTTAACTTAGTCGGAATGTTTTTAGGAAATGTAAGTGTTGTGGATCGTGTGCAGCCAGAAGTTATTAAGTTTTTAGGGCAAGATGCTACAAAGCAGCTTTTAACTGACGTACTACAAAAAGAGTGGGAAAAGTTAAAAGGAAGAGATGTAAAAGAATTAGAAGCATTTGTAGAGAAAGAAATGATTGTAAGCTCCGTGCTGTCAGCAGTTAAAGTAGAGGAAACAGTGAGTAAGTTTTTAAATCAATCTGTTCAGCAGGTATGTGAACCAGTTCGAGAAACAATTATTGAAAAAGTGGTTCCAAGTGCAGTAGCGAAAGGCTTAAAGTGGGGAACAGAAAATGTGGAGAGTATACTAAATAATCTACACCTTGCGGAAATTGTCCAGCAAGAAGTATCTACATTCTCAACAGAAAGATTAGAAGACTTAGTTCTGTCTATTACGAAAAACGAATTGAAAATGATTACGTATTTAGGAGCGTTATTAGGCGGAATGATTGGGCTCGTACAAGGATTGTTACTATTGTTTCTTAGATAATAAGGTGAGTACATAGAAATAAAAGTGAAATTTCTTCACATCTCTTGCATAGTTTGATATGGTAAGAAGAGGTGCGTATGTAAATGCACGTAAAAGGCAGTGCGAGTGAAAAGCGCTAGCCTTCTAAAGGAGGAAAAATAAAATGACAAAGAACATTCATGATGTTGCATATGAATTACAAAAAGCAATCGCTGAAAACGAAGACTTCAAAACTTTAAAAGAGAGCTACGCAGCAGTTCAAGCTGACACAGCTTCAAAGAACTTATTCGATGAGTTCCGTACAATGCAACTTAGCCTACAACAGAAAATGATGCAAGGCCAAGAAATCACTGAAGAAGACAACCAACAAGCACAAGAAGTTGTAGCTCGCATTCAACAAGATGCTAAAATTACAAAATTAATGGAAACTGAGCAACGCCTAAACGTTGTAATCGGTGACGTTAACAAAATTATCATGAAGCCACTTGAAGAATTATATAGCGCGCAACAACAAGCGTAATAGTGGAAGACGCTCCTATAGGGGCGTCTTTTTTGTTGTAGAAAAAGGCTTATATTTGGAATAAGGGAAATTGTACGTTTTATATTATATATCCGTATATTTCATGTTCGATAAAGCGCAATCAATTTTTGATGAAATACGAATAAACTTTCATTAGTATTAACTAAGGTTTTTCTTTAAAATTACATATTAGGACAAGGAGGAAGGTGAACTGTGAGGCATTGTATCGAGTTAAATCATTTTAAATATGAAATAGCATTAAAAAAGTTGGTACATGTGATGATGGAAAGTGATTTTTTATCAAAATTCTGAGCTAGTAGGAATTTTACTTATAAATGAGTCGGAAATTAGGATAAATACTATTAGTATTAAAACTAACAAAGTAGAGATTTATAAAATGAATGATGAATTCTATCTAACAAATGTGAATGATAATGTGAAAGTTATTCTATATTAGAGGATAACTATATTTTTGTGCTTATAACCGTTAAATGAAATGTGTATGCTTTAATTTATGATGACAAAATGTAGAAAATGGAGTTATTGCTGTAGTTAAAAAGGAGTTTTGTACAAAAGTGATTCGAGTATTTAAGTATGAATATCAATTGATTGTAACGTTACTATCGCTTAGTTTATTTAGTTATTTTGCAATCGAAATTATGTTATATCCTAGGGTAGGGATTGAGATAGAGCATCAAGAAAATAATTTGGTGATTAATAATATTGTGAAAAATAGCTGGGCAGCAGAACAAGATCTAGCAGTCGGGGATATTATTGAAAAAATAGATGGGATTCTCCCTGATGATAACTCTAATATTTCATTATATGGTGCTACTGAAAGGGTAAAGAAAATTACAATGAAGAAAGGGGGAACAATAGAAGAATATAAAGTAGAGTATAATCCGTACGATAAGCAATTGGTTTATCATCTTTTTTTACCAACTGTGTTTTATCTAACGTGTTTTTTTGTGGCTACATATATTTTAATACGTGCTCCATACTTGAATGCAGGAACGAAAGATTTAATCTATTTTCTGCATTGTTTAGGAATGAGTTACATTAGTATTATGGCGGGGTTACGAAAAGATTCAATAGCGTATATTGTAGTTGCTATTTCTTTAACGTACTCAGTTGTCTTTTTTATAAAATTTATGGACATGTTTACGAAAAACTTGAAGATAAGGTTTATAACAAAAACAAAATTAATCTACATAAATATAATAGCGTTTATTTTAGTTTGTTTAACCATTTTTATTTATTTAAAATATAATGATTTATCGACGAGTTATATTATATTGTTAAGTTCTGTTTTGTTTTTATTAACAGTATATGTATTGTTTAGATTTTATTTTAAAAGTAGAAAAAGTTATTATTTTAAGTTTATAAGAGTTATTATTATGAGCACAATCATATCAGCCATGCCATTTATATTCTTATTTTTAATTCCTAATTTGATAAATTACAAAGAAATAATAAGTGTCGAGACGACAGCGATCTTTTTTTTATTGGTTCCAATTTGTATTTTTTATATGATTATTGAAGGGAAAATATTTGATTATAATTTTGTTATTCATAGAGTTCAATATTATGCTTTACTGTCGATATGTCTAACGGGTTTCATCGTTATACTAGGGATTTTAATTTTCCACAATACTAGCGATAACATATTAGATGTTATTCGATTTGCTGGTATCTTGTTTGTTTCGTTAATGCTTTCTTGCTTTATAAAGGATTATTTGGATTTTAAATTAAGGAAAAAATTATATCATTCTCAGAAAAATTATCAGTTTAGTTTACATAGATTTTTACATCAGGCAAAAAATGAATATAAGTTTTCAAACTTAATTGTTAGCATAAAGAGAGAAATCAATGATGTATTAAGAATAGAAGAAATATGCTGTATTGAAGTGAGTAAAGGGGATAATTCGCTCCAAATTATTGGGGATGGATATGTTTCTGAAGATGTGCTAAAGCAATTGAATGGATATCAGTTAGAGACATATACTGTTGGTTCCATTATACAATTAGAAGATCATTTTGTGTTTGTTTTGTCCATTTCAGCAAAAACAATGATTATATTGTTATGTAAATCTAATAATAGGAGAGGTTTGAACATTCAAGAAATTGGATGGTTAGAGACATTGTGTAGTTATGCTGATTTATTATTAGAATGCTCATATCAAGTGGAAGAATTAGTGAATCAGTTGCAAACGATAAATGAACCGAAACAGCCTCCAATTTGGCTTTCAAAGTTACTATTTAATTTGTCTGAAAAAGAGCGGACAAATTTGGCGAGTGATATTCATGATGGTGTATTACAAGACCAAATACGCTTGTCTAGGAAATTAGAGGAATATCATAAAGATATTCCAGATGTCGATATGAAAAAAATAATTAACGAAGTATATGAAGATGTCTTAGATCATATTTATGTCATTCGTGAAACATGTAATAACTTACGTCCTCCATTTCTATATGAATTAGGTTTGAAAAAAGCATTATTAGATTTATTTAAACAAGTAAATCTTAAAGCTACATTTTTCTTCTATTATGAAATTCAAGATAATATTATTCTACCTAATGTAGAATATGAACAAGCAATTTATAGAATTATTCAGGAGTTATTAAATAATGCACTAAAGCATTCAAAAGCTTCTAAAGTTACAATTCGATTATATGAGCAAAATGGATATTTGAATTTAATTTATGATGATGATGGGATAGGAATGGGGATAGATTTAGACGAGTTAAATCATTCTTATAGTAGTTTAGGTTTATCCGGGATTGTAGCTAGAATTCATAGTTTAGGTGGAGAAATATCAATAGATTCAAAGGTGAATAATGGATTAAAGATTAAAGTTAGTATGAAAATTGATTAATTGATTCAATCTTTAGATGTGGAAGGGATGAAAAAATGATTTCTGTTCTTGTTGTAGATGATCACGTTGCAGTTGGCCTAGGGACTAAAGCATTAATTGAAAGATATGATGATATAGAGGCTGATGTTTTCCATGATAGTAAAGAAATAAGAGAAGTTATGCATAATAAACAGTATGATGTATATTTAATAGATTTACAAATGCCAAAAATAAATGGTTTAGAGCTTTCTAAATATATACTTAGTGTGCAACCAGAAGCAGCTATTCTTATTTTTACAGGATTTGATGTGCTTGCACATTATAATTTATTAATAGATAACGGAGTACTTGGTGTATTAAGTAAAACTTCTTCTGAGAAAGAAGTGGTAAACGCAATCCGCCATGCAGTGAAAAAAGAAGTAGTTCTTTCTCATCAACTTGTAAGACAGTTAAGGATAGTAGAAAATGCATCTAATATAAATGTAGAAGGCGAAATGAAAAATATAATTTCTTTAAATGATGAAGAGAAGATGATTCTAGTTGAAGTTGGTAAAGGAAAAACAAATAGAGAGCTTGCCGAAATATTAAACTTAAGTCAAAGATCGGTAGAATATAAATTGACCGACATATTTCATAAGTTACAAGTTTCATCAAGAATGGAAGCAGTACAAAAGGCGAAAGAACTATGGTTTATTCCAACTATAAATTTTTAATGTAGCTCTTTATTAAGTTGCGGTATTCACGCAAGAAAAATGCGTGAATACGAGAGGAATGTTCGGTGATATAAATGGAAGAATATAGTATAGTTACATTAAAGGCAAAATAAACTCGCGAGGACTAACAGCTTAATATATTGCCTTTTATTAGGATGTATAGTCGTATTCAAGTATATACTAATTAATAACAATTAATATAAATATAATTATTTGAAAGACAGTCAATTATTTTAAGACACGGTAAAAAATTGCTGTAATCAGTTATTAGTATTGCATTGTTAAAAGAGTAATTTAGGGTTGAGTTACTCCAATTGATAAAAATCCTATACTTTGTCAATATAGTGATTTTATCGTCTATTATTTGTTGTTATTTTGCGTTTGTTGTTTTTGCTTGGGCCTCCTTTAAGGAGGCTTTTTTTTTATAGGAAACGGATGAAGTGCATCCTCAGACATTAAAACTCCCTTTCAAAATAGCCATTTCTTATTGGTTATTTTGAAAGGGGTATACTAATAGCAAGGTACTATAAAATTATTAATAATGTGAATAGGTGGAAGTATTTTTGTACATTTTTAGAAGAGATATAAAAATGTTATTTTAAGATAAACAAAAGGTTGTAAGCGCATTCTTTAAATCTTGTCAAAATAATTTCGAATTCATATTGTTGGAAAAATAATGCATTTGTAATATAATGATAAAGATACTTCACCAGCTTAATTAACTAGGTGAAATTAAAATCTTTATTACACACATTATGAAACAAAGGAATGATTAGTTTGAGTACAGGTGTAAATGCAAACGACGTGAAGACAAAAACAAAAGGAGCAGATCTTGTTGTTGATTGTTTAATTAAACAAGGTGTTACACATGTTTTCGGTATTCCAGGAGCAAAGATTGACTCTGTATTTGATGTATTGCAAGAAAGAGGACCAGAGTTAATTGTTTGTCGTCATGAACAAAATGCAGCATTTATGGCAGCTGCTATTGGTAGATTAACAGGGAAACCGGGCGTATGTCTTGTAACTTCAGGGCCAGGGACATCAAATTTAGCGACAGGTCTTGTTACTGCGAATGCGGAGAGTGATCCCGTTGTTGCTTTAGCTGGTGCAGTACCGCGTACGGATCGATTAAAACGTACACATCAATCTATGGATAATGCTGCACTATTCGAACCAATCACAAAATATAGCGTAGAAGTAGAGCATCCTGATAATGTGCCAGAAGCACTTAGTAATGCATTTCGAAGTGCGACTTCCACAAATCCGGGAGCTACTTTAGTAAGTCTTCCGCAAGACGTTATGACTGCGGAAACAACTGTAGAGTCTATCGGTGCGCTTTCTAAGCCACAGCTTGGAATCGCTCCCACAAATGATATTACATATGTAGTAGACAAAATAAAATCAGCGAAATTACCAGTTATTTTACTCGGTATGAGAGCGAGCACAAATGAAGTGACGAAAGCTGTTCGTAAATTAATTGCGGATACAGAACTTCCTGTCGTTGAAACATATCAAGCAGCTGGTGCGATTTCACGTGAGTTAGAAGATCATTTCTTCGGCCGCGTTGGATTATTCCGTAACCAACCAGGTGATATTTTACTAGAAGAAGCAGACCTTGTGATTTCTATCGGTTATGATCCAATCGAGTATGATCCAAAGTTCTGGAATAAACTTGGCGACAGAACGATTATTCATCTTGACGACCATCAAGCAGATATCGACCATGATTACCAACCAGAGCGTGAATTAATTGGTGATATTGCCTTAACGGTAAATAGCATCGCGGAGAAATTACCGAAACTTGTATTAAGTACGAAATCAGAAGCGGTATTAGAACGATTACGCGCAAAATTATCAGAACAAGCAGAAGTTCCAAATCGTCCTTCAGAAGGTGTTACGCATCCACTTCAAGTGATTCGTACACTTCGTTCTTTAATTAGTGACGATACAACTGTTACATGTGACATCGGTTCCCATTCTATTTGGATGGCGAGATGTTTCCGTTCTTATGAACCACGTAGATTATTATTTAGTAACGGCATGCAAACGTTAGGTGTTGCACTTCCTTGGGCAATCGCAGCTACTTTAGTAGAACCAGGTAAAAAAGTAGTTTCCGTATCAGGTGACGGTGGTTTCTTATTCTCAGCGATGGAGTTAGAAACGGCGGTACGTTTAAATTCTCCAATCGTCCATCTTGTTTGGAGAGACGGCACATATGATATGGTTGCATTCCAACAAATGATGAAATACGGCAGAACATCCGCTACAGAGTTTGGCGATGTTGATCTTGTGAAATATGCGGAAAGTTTCGGGGCGTTAGGTCTTCGTGTTAACACGCCTGATGAATTAGAAGGTGTGTTAAAATCCGCGCTAGCAGCAGATGGTCCTGTCATTATTGATATTCCAATTGACTATCGTGACAACATTAAATTAAGCGAAAAATTATTACCAAACCAATTAAACTAATGGAGGCAGATTTGAGATGACTGTTGCGCAATTAATTGATATTGATGCGAAAAAAACGAAAACGAGTAATGAAGTATATCAAACATCTACAATGCTTGCGCTATTAGATGGTATATATGATGGTGTAATTAGCTTTGAAGATTTGAAAAAACATGGTGATTTCGGCATCGGCACATTTGATCAATTAGATGGTGAAATGATTGCATTTGATAATGAATTTTATCATTTACGTTCAGACGGTTCAGCAGAAAAAGTAGAGCCAGAAGAAACAACGCCATTTGCGACTGTAACGTTTTTTGAAAAAGAAATGAGTTATACGGTAGAGCGTCCGATGAATCGTGAAGAAGTTGAAGCGTTATTACATGAATTAATGCCAAGTAAAAACTTGTTTTACGGTATTCGAATGGACGGTACGTTCCGTGAAGTAAGGACGAGAACTGTTCCAAGACAAGAAAAACCGTATACACCGCTCGTTGAAGTGACGAAATCACAACCAATCTTTTCATTTGAAAATACAGAAGGTACGCTTGCTGGATTTTGGACACCAGATTACGCACAAGGTATTGGGGTAGCTGGATTCCACTTACATTACATTGATGATGAAAGAAGCGGGGGCGGACATGTTTTCGACTATGTTATAGAAAACTGTACGATCCAAATTTGTCAAAAAGCTCATATGCATTTAGCACTTCCAGAAACAGCTGATTTTATGGCGGCTGAATTATCAAGAGAAAATTTAGAGGATAATATTGCAACTGCGGAAGGTGCAGAGTAAGAGGGAAAGACTGTTCCATTTTGGAACAGTCTTCTTTTATTCGTAATGTTATTATTTGTCGATAAATCGATATTTCTTGTCGAACCGTTGATATATTGTAAGTTACGATAGATATATTCGAAAAATCGTTGATATATTGTAATTTACGATAGATATATTTGAAAAATCGTTGATATCGCTTATTTTTTTGAAACAAACGGATGCCCCTCATAATAAAAACGCCACGGATAATGTACAGCTTCTTCTGCATAGTCGATATTAATACGAGGTCCTGCTGTTATATTATATTGTGATGATATGTGTTCTTCTTTTGGAACTAATTCAATATGTAACGTATCATTTTGTAACGATACGCCGCGTTCTTTTAAAGTAATTCCGAGTGCACGGCATAGTTTGCCAGGACCGTTTGTTAAGTTTTTATATTGCGCTTTTGTAATTTCGGTCTTATTGTAGCGCGCTAGTTTTATTTCTGCTATTCCATCTACTGGCTCAAGGGCTCGAATGAGAACACCTTGCGGGGTGCCCACTGGCGCTGTAATAACGTTAAAGCAATGATACATACCGTAAATTAAATATACGTAAGCATGCCCTGGTGCACCAAACATAACTTCTGTGCGATCTGTCCGTCTGCCTCCGTAACTATGTGCGGCCTTATCATCCGGGCCTTTATATGCTTCTACTTCTACAATGATTCCGCTTCGCTTTATTCCGTCTACAATATGAACAAGTTTTTGCCCGAGTAATTTTTTTGCGACTTCTAACGTATCGCCTTCATAAAAAGAAGGAGGTGCCTGCATTGTACTATCTCCTTTGCTAAGTGTATATGTATATAGTAAACCAAATTTTCAGTAGTAATTCTAACTCGTTCTATTTGCTACATTTATTTCATAAATTATGGATAGAGTACAACAGCGAAGAGGGGGAGTGCGACATGATTTATCGCTTACTAGCTCTTAATATAGATGGGACACTACTATACAACAATGGAAAAATTGCAAAAGGATTAAGAGAAACAATTGAATTTGTGAAAAGAAAAGATGTATACGTTACATTATTTACGAGTCGTAATTTTCAATCCGCTCATAAAGTAGCAAAGGCGTTAAAATTAGATTCTATATTAGTGACACATGGTGGTGCTTTCGTTTCAGCAACGTTAGATAAGCCGTACGTTCAAAGAAGATTATCTGAAGAGAAGACTTTTAACATTGTGCAAGTGTTAGAGCACTTTGATTGTAACGTACGCATTTCTCATGAACGGTTTTCGATAGGAAATCGTGAGAGAAATACACCAAACTTAATTGCGCGCACTGTATTATCAAGCGCAGATCCGTTATTTTATCCAGTTCAATTTGTAGATTCGTTAGGTGACGCGCTTCGTGACCATCCGGTAGCAGCGCCAAAAATTGATGTTATTTTCCAAAGTAAAGGTGAAAAAGAAAGAGGACTGAACACATTAAGAAAAGCGTTCCAAGATGTAGAGTATGTTGAATGTGATTCAAAACGAATAGAAATTTTACCGCAAAATGTATCAAAATTACGTGGATTACAATTGCTTGGAGAGCATTTAAATATTTCGCTAAATGAAATGGTTGCGATTGGAGATAGTATGGAAGATTTAGAGGTTATTGAAAACGTGGGACTTGGGGTAGCGATGGGGAACTCGCCTGTAGAATTAAAGCAAGCAGCAGATTGGATTACACGTTCAAATAGCGAAAACGGTGTAGAGTATATGATTAAAGAGCATTTCCGTAAGCAATTCCCGCTTCCGTTTTTGAAGAATCATAAAAATACACCGAAACGATGAAAGAAAAACGTAGCTTTTTGGCTACGTTTTTTTGTTGAGCTTATTAAAAGGAATGGAAACGTTTTAAATTGTGAATTGTGTATGGGATTCATACAATTCACTTGAATCCTTCAGAAAACTAATGTAAAGTGGATGATGTTGTCAAAATAGTTACACCACATGAAATATTCTTCAGATTAATTTTATTGGGCTCCCATACGTAAAAGTATTTCCGCATGACAGTTTAGTTCACGTATTATTTCAAAAATGAATTGTAGTAATTTTATTAAGTAGTTGTAGCGTTCCTTTGTTGTATTTAAATGGATTATTTTAAGTTAATGTGAGTAAGACCTGGTACATATGAAATGTACTTCTTTTTGTGGTTTTAGGAAGTTTAAAAGGGGGAATGAATTTCTTGAGGAAATCATTTAATCAAAAAATTAAAAAGTTAAGTAGTAGTTTAATAGTTGTATTACTAATATGTATGAATTTTTTAATCCATTTACCATTTAAAGCAGAGGCAGCTACAACAGAATTAAAAGGTTTAGGTGATGTATCTTATTACAACGCCATCATTTTTGGAGATCATAGTGCAACGAGTGCGGATATTGAAGGTGCGATGGCTGTTCAGAAAAATATGAACGCATCAAGTTATACAGTCGTAGCGGCTGCAACTGGAGCAAATAACTTAGCTGGAGCAACTTGGGTAGATGAAGGATATCCATCATTATTACTAGGCGGTCAATTTACGAAAGCTGGAGCAGGACAGGTAATTATTCAAGATGGAACAGTGGCGATGACAAAAGACGGTGACCCAGATGGCGCAATGAAAACATCGTATGACCGTATCTCTTATAAAGAGCAAGCGGAGATTGATGCTAAGTTTAAAGAATTTAGAAAAGACGTTGATGGTGTAATTGGGGATGCAAGTAAACTACACACTGATAAGCCAAAACCTAATATGAGCTTTGGAATCGGTGAAGATGCAAACAACCCTAATATTTATGTCTCTTCAGGTCAGACGGGAAAGAAAGCATTCGATGTAAAAGACGTTTTTCTTCCGAATGTAGAGAATAAAGATTTTATTGTTATTTATTCAGATGCAGAAGAAGTGAGTTTTGGTGGCGGTGCAATTTTGTATGATACAAGAAATACTGGGATGGCGACGGATTTAATTAATACATCTCAAGCATATGACCCTAATTCATCTTTTACTGAGTTAGCTAGTAAGGTAATTTGGGTATTTCCTAATGCTACAAAGATAACAACTAAAGGTTATGGTGTAGTAGGTAGTGTGTTTGCACCTAATGCAGTTGTAGAAACAAAAGGTGGTTCTATTAATGGACAAGCCTATGTTGGAGGATTACACCAAAGAGATGGTTTTGAGGTTCATAACTTTAAATTTAACTGGCCAAAATGGAATAAACCAGCAGCTGAAAAAGGACATTTACAAATTAAAAAAGTTGATGAAAACGATGAAAATATTGTTTTAAAAGACGCAAAATTTGATGTTATAGACAAAGATAATAACGTTGTGACTACTGTTACAACAAACGAAAAGGGTATTGCGGAAGTTAAAGATTTAACACTTGGTGACTATTTTGTAAAAGAAATAAATGCACCAGAAGGATATATAAAAGTTGATACACCAGTCAAAGTAACAATTGATAATACAAACGTAATTGAACTTGTTATGAAGAATACGAAAAAAGTAGAGAATGGCCAATTTAAATTATTGAAAAAAGATAGTGAATCTGGTCAACTTCTGCCAGGTGCAAAATTTGATGTTATCGATAAAGATGGTAATGTTGTGGAAACAATTGTTACAGGTGATAAAGGCGAAGCCTTATCGAAACAACTTCCAGTTGGAAGCTATACATTAAAAGAAGTAGAAGCACCGAAAGGATATGAATTATCATCTAGTTCAGTTTCTGTTGATGTAAAGGCTAATAAAGTAGTGACTGTAGATGTGGTGAATAAAAAGATCCCCGAAAAAGTAACAGGTCAATTCGAAATTGTGAAAGTAGATGCGGAAGATAAAACGAAAGTATTATCAGACGCAGAATTCGAAGTGTATAAAGACAGCAAGAAAGTAGATACGTTACGAACAGATAAAACTGGTAAAGTAATTTCTCAGAAATTAGAACCAGGAACATACACATTAAAAGAAACGAAAGCACCACAAGGATATAAATTGCTAAAAGAAGAAATTGAAGTCGTTGTGGAAGCAAACAAAGTAGTAGAAGTACAAGTAGAAAACGCAAAAGAACTAGGAAGCTTACAAGTAATCAAAAAGGATTCGGAGAGTGGAAAAGTTCTAGCAGGTGCAGAATTTAAACTGAAAAATGAAGCTGGTCAAGTAGTTGGAGAAGCGAAAACAACGAATAAAGACGGTGTTGTGAAATTCGAAAGCTTAGTGCCAGGAAAGTACACGTTAGAGGAAACGAAAGCGCCGGAAGGTTATAAAGCGCTAGAAGTGACAGTAGAAGTGAACGTTGTAGCGAACGAAGTAGTAAAACAAGAAGTCATGAATGAAAAAGTAATGGGTCAATTCGAAATCGTGAAAGTAGATGCGAATGATAAAACGAAATTGTTATCAGGTGCAGAATTCGAAGTGTATAAAGATGGTAAAAAGGTAGCGGAACTGAAAACAGATGAGAGTGGAAAAGTGATGTCACCGAAATTACCGCTAGGTGAATACACAGTGAAAGAAACGAAAGCACCAGCGGGCTACAAACTTTCAAATAAAGAATGGAAAGTAACAATTCAAAATGAGAAAGAAGTAGTAAAAGTAGAGGCAGAAAACGAAAAAATCTTAGGTTCTCTACAAATTATTAAAATGGATGATAAAGATCAAACGAAACGCTTAGTAGGCGCAGAATTTACATTGAAAGATGCGAAAGGAAATGTTGTAAAAGAAGGAATTACAACAGATAAGTCTGGAACGGTTAAAGTAGACGGACTTGTGCCAGGTGAATATACGTTAGAAGAAACAAAAGCACCAGAAGGTTATGAGTTAACAAAACAAATAATTCATGTAACAGTTGACGGTGAAAAAGTTATTGATGTAAAAGTAACGAACGGTAAGAGCCTTGGTCAATTCGAAATTGTAAAAGTAGATGCGGAAGATAAAACGAAAGTATTATCAGATGCAGAATTCGAAGTGTATAAGGATGGTAAAAAAGTAGATACGTTACGAACAGATAAAACTGGTAAAGTAATTTCTCAGAAATTAGAGCCAGGAACATACAAATTAAAAGAAACGAAAGCACCACAAGGATATAAGTTGTTAAAAGAAGAAATTGAAGTCGTTGTGGAAGCAGACAAAGTAGTAGAAGTACAAATAGAAAACGCAAAAGAACTAGGAAGCTTACAAGTAATCAAAAAGGATGCAGAGAGTGGAAAAGTTCTAGCAGGTGCGGAATTTAAATTAAAGAACGAAGCTGATCAAGTAGTTGGAGAAGCGAAAACAACGAATAAAGACGGCGTTGTGAAATTCGAAAGCTTAGTGCCAGGAAAGTATACGTTAGAAGAAACGAAAGCGCCGGAAGGTTATAAGGCGTTAGAAGTAACAGTAGAAGTAAATGTTGTAGCGAACGAAGTAGTAAAACAAGAAGTTATGAATGAAAAAGTAAAAGAAGAAATTACAGGTCAATTAGAAATTACAAAGGTAGATACTAATAATACAAATAAAACATTAGCAGGCGCAGTGTTTGAAATTTGGAAAGACGGAATAAAAATCGACACATTAACAACAAATAAGAGCGGTAAAGCGACTTCTAAGAAGTTAGAACCAGGAGATTACACTTTAAAAGAAATCCAAGCGCCAGAAGGATATACTTTATCCGATAAGGAAATGAAATTTACGATTTCTAATGAAAAAATTGAAGTTGTAAAGCTTCAAATTACAAATAAAAAAGATACAGATAAAGATCCGGAAAAACCAGGTGAAGGAACAGAGAAGCCTGATGAAGGAACAGGAAAACCAGGTGAAGGAACAGGAAAACCAGGTGAAGGAACAGGAAAACCAGGTGAAGGAACAGGAAAACCAGGTGAAGGAACAGGAAAACCAGGTGAAGGAACAGGAAAACCAGGTGAAGGAACAGGAAAACCAGGTGAAGGAACAGGAAAACCAGGTGAAGGAACAGAGAAGCCAGGTGAAGGAACAGAAAAGCCAGGTGAGGGAGTAGAAAAACCAGGTGAGGGAGTAGAAAAACCTAATTTACCAGAACAAGGACAAGGTTCTTCTAATAATCAACAACTCCCAGCTACAGGACACAATACGAATTACGTTCCATTCATCGGTTTTATGCTTCTGTTACTAGGAATACGTTTAAGATTCATGGCTAAAAATAGTTAACGAATGTATAAAAGGCATCAGAGATATATAATCTCTGATGCCTTTTAAGTGAATACAGATAAAATGAAAATATCTATATGGAATGATAAATATGTTAAGCTTCAATTACGCTAAGCATTCTGTTTATAAATGCAGCTGCGTGAGCACGTTGTGATGGTCCTTTTGGTACGAATTGATTAAATTCATTACCTTTTACAATTCCATATCCATACACTCTTTGTACTTCTTCTTTAGCGTAAATTAAGTTTTGGTCTACGAATGGTAGTTCAACTTGTTTTGCAAAAATACCAGCGTGTTTTAGAGAACGATCGATCATAATAACAGCTTCTTCGCGTGTAATTGTAGTATTTGGATCAAATGTATTATCACCACGTCCGCGGATTATGCCTGCGCTTGCTGCACGATTAATACCGTCTCTTAAAGATGGGTGTACTTGTTCTAAGTCTGTGAAATTAGCATTTCCACTTGGTAATTGTAAAGCACGAGTAATTAATGTAGCAAATTCAGCGCGCGTTACAAGACGTTCTGGGAAGTACTTGCCGTTCCCTTCTCCTTGCATAATGCCTCTAGCTGCTAATTGACGAATGTCTTGTTCATACCATCCACCTGTAATGTCATCAGTTACGGGATTTTTTTGGTTTTCCTTATAGTATGTTTCAGTTCCTTTTAAGAAAGCATCCCATTGTCCGCGTTGAATCATAAACGCAGGGCAGTTTTTTCCTGACCAAAATTGGTGTTTTTGGACCTTATCTAGAGAAATATTTAAGTCGTTCATTAAATAAGCTGCCAATTTACGTGCATTTTCTACCGCTTTTTCATAGTTTCCATCTTGATTAACGGCAATTTCAATTCCGATAGATTCATAGTTTCCAGTTTTATTTCCAGCATGCCATCCAACTTCATTTACTGGAAGATGTTGATAAATTTCTTTATCATCTACTGTGAAATGCCAAGATGCAGCGCGATCAGCTGTTCCGCGTGCTTGATTATCTAAGAATTTTGCATGATTCAGAGCATTAGCACCCTTCGCTGTATTAGCCGTTTCGTGAATCGTAATATATTTAGGCACCATCGGGTAGCCAGGGCGAATATCGTCATTTCCTTTTGGGACAATCATTTCTTTAAATGTAACGCCATAAATATTGTTTGTTTGTAGAGCTTCTGGCGATCTCAATAAACTATTTTTAGCAGTACGACTGTTTTTTAATAATGAAGCTTTTGTACCTTCAAATGTAGCAGAAGGTGCATAAATCCATTTTGCTGTTTCATTTATTTGGACTTTAAACCAATTTCCAGCTTGTTCAGTAGGAGTTATGACTTGTGGCGCTAGTTTTCCTTCTTCTTTAAACGATTGGAACGGAAGTGCATGTATGGAAGCTTCTTCTTTTACGATTAATTTTTGGTTAGATAGTTTATGAATCTCTTGAACTTCTAAGCTATTATCATTGTTATCTATCCATCCAGCGCCAGTTGACGTCGTTATGTAATAAGCATTTCCTTTTTTCTTTGTCGCCGTTACGACTTGTTCTGTAATCTCGATATTCGATTTGTTTTTTAAATCATTCGCGGTATATAATGAATGTTTTTTTGAAGTGTATAGTAGGAATTGGCCAGTAACCTCGATATCTTCTTCATGAGTACTATGCTCATTAACATGTTCTTTAATACTTTTAAAAACTTGATCCTCCGTATATACTTCGGCGGATTTTTCAGCACTCTCTGCAAATGAATAAGTAGGTGCAAGAACAGTTTGTAATGCAAGAGAGAGAGTTAAAACACTATAAAATTTCTTTTTCATATTTGTTTTTAACACATTAGATTATGGAATCTAGTGTTAACAGTCCTCCTTTTTATATTGTATTTTCACTATGTATCGATTTTAACACTAATAAATTTTAACAAGAGAAAATCATGATGTCTATATACATGAGCAATATTCATAAAAAGAATTATTTGAAAAAATGTAAGAGAAACAGGTAAAACCTTCTGTATTGACCTGTAAACGCCCTTCAAGTAAACTAAAGAGAGTTTGCAAATGAAAAGGTGATAATGTTGTTAATTTCAATTAAAACGTTACAAGATGATCGTTTTTTACGTCCGCTACAAAATATTGGCGGCTTATTTTTTGAAGATAGTACGATTGGATTTGAACAAGAGGAAGCAAATCTGATCGTTGATATACACATTGAGGATAATGTGAAAGCATCTGCTCAATTGACGGATGTTAGCACAGGAAATGTGTATGAAGAAACATTCTCGAAAGATTTATCTGCTTTCACAGATGAAAAAGAGCGTATGAAGCAAGTGAAACACGTTGTTTCTTATGTATATCTTTCTGTTCTTCAGCAGTTAACTGGTATTGAACAAAGCTGGGGTATTTTAACGGGAGTACGTCCGACGAAACTTCTTCACAAAATGCTTCAAAATGGTATGTCAAAAGAAGAAGCGCATCAAGAACTTCGTGAAAGTTATTTAATTCATGAAGAGAAAATTGAACTTCTTCAGCGCATTGTTGATTGCCAATTAGCAGTTGTTCCGGATTTATACCGTTTGAAAGAAGAAGTAAGTATTTATATCGGTATTCCGTTCTGCCCAACGAAATGTGCATATTGTACATTCCCGGCCTATGCAATTAATGGACGCCAAGGATCTGTTGATTCGTTCTTAGGTGGTTTACATTATGAAGTTCGTGAAATTGGTAAGTTTTTAAAAGAAAAAGGTGTAAAAGTTACGACGATTTATTACGGCGGCGGTACACCTACAAGTATTACAGCAGAAGAGATGGATATGCTGTATGAAGAAATGTATGAAGCGTTCCCAGATGTGAAAAATGTGCGTGAAGTAACAGTTGAGGCAGGTCGCCCAGATACAATTACGCCAGCAAAGCTAGAAGTGTTAAATAAATGGAATATTGACCGTATTAGTATTAATCCGCAGTCATACCATCAAGAGACACTAAAAGCAATTGGACGTCATCATACTGTAGAAGAAACAATTGAGAAATACCATTTAGCTCGTGAAATGGGAATGAACAATATTAATATGGACTTAATTATTGGTCTTCCTGGTGAAGGGTTAGATATCTTCAAGCATACGTTAGATGAAACAGAAAAGTTAATGCCAGAATCATTAACAGTTCATACGTTATCATTTAAACGTGCTTCTGAAATGACGCAAAACAAACGTAAATATAAAGTAGCAGGTCGCGAAGAAATTACAGCGATGATGCATGAAGCAGAAGAGTGGACGCAAAAGCATAATTACGTACCATATTACCTATATCGTCAAAAGAATATTTTAGGTAACTTAGAGAACGTTGGTTATGCAATGCCGACGCAAGAAAGTATTTACAACATTGTCATTATGGAAGAAGTACAATCAATTATCGGACTTGGTTGTGGTGCATCAAGTAAATTTGTTCACCCGAAGACGGGAGCAATTACGCACTTTGCGAATCCGAAAGATCCAAAATCATATAACGATGGCTTTGTGAAATATACAGAAGATAAACTGAAAATTTTAGAAGAGCTATTTGCATAAGAAGAAAGAGGTTGTTCCGACTCGGAACAACCTCTTTTTTATCCTGTAGGCGGTCCGATTATATCTTATCAGTTTTTGTCGGTAAGTCGATATATTTGAAAAATCGCTGATATAAATTGAGTTGTGGTTGATATATTTCAAGTTACGGTCGATATATCTGGAAAATCGCCGATATAATTTCATTTACCGTCTAGCGGTACCGTATGTAAAACTATGTCGATAATAATCAGAAAAATTAGTCAAATCATTAGAGGACAATGTCTACTTATGGACGAAATGATAGATTTATGAAAGAGAAAAGGGGGAAATTGTTGGCATGTATATGACGATAGGGAGAATTTTTGATTTATCAGTTGGTAAGTATCCAAATAAAGAGGCGTTAGTGGAACCTGAAAAAAATATTCGCTGGACGTATAAACAGTGGGATGAACAAATAAATAAAACAGCGCACGCTCTATTAGAAGAAGGGGTAAGAAAGGGAGATACGGTATCTGTTTACTTATATAATTGCCATGAATTTGTAAACGTTTACTTAGCCTGTGCGAAAATTGGAGCGATCTTTAACCCGATTAATTTCCGCTTAAAAGCAAAAGAAGTATCTTATATTCTTCAGGACGCATCCTCGAAAGTCGTTGTCTTTGAAAAAGCAGTTGAGTCAACTGTTGCTATAATTGAAAGAGATTTTCCAAATACATCTTTTTGGTCTATAGAAAACGATAAACCTTCCTATGCAAGTTCCTACCATGAAAAAGTGAATGAAGCATCTTCTGAGAAAGTAAATATCGAAATTGATGAAATGGATTATTGTTCTATGCTGTATACGAGCGGTACGACAGGTCATCCGAAAGGCGTGTTACACCGCCATCGTGAAATGGCTGAGCATAGTATGATTTGTACGTATTTCCTAAAATATAATAGAGATAGCGTTGGGCTTGTTGTTGCACCTTTATATCACTGTGGTGAATTAAATGCCGGAATCATAC
The DNA here is from genome assembly GCF_056530295.1 of Bacillus sp. PK6-16. Lineage (NCBI taxonomy): Bacteria > Bacillati > Bacillota > Bacilli > Caryophanales > Bacillaceae > Bacillus > Bacillus sp. PK6-16. Next base: position 4,405,967 of record NZ_CP096511.1, on the reverse strand, counting down.
CACGCATTCAAGTTGGCGGAAAGAATGTTATTTTGCATCATTTTGATACAGAAACAGTATTACATACGATTCAAGAAGAAAAGATTACGACGTTCTTTGCAGCGCCGACGATGTGGAATATGTTGTTGCAAAAAGATTTAGCTCAGTATGATTTAACGTCAATGAAAATCGGTATATATGGCGGAGCAGCAATGGCACCGGCGTTAGTGAAAGAATGTAAAGAACGTCTTTATATTGATCTTGTTCAAATATACGGAATGACAGAAATGGGGCCAGTTATTGCATTTCTCGTAGAGGAGGATCAAATTACCAAAGCTGGTTCAGCAGGCACGCCATGTTTTAGCCATGAAGTTCGTATTGTGAAATCGAACGAGGATGCACCGGCAGAACCAGATGATGTATTACCTCCTTATGAAGTGGGAGAAATTATTTTACGCGGCCCAACTATGATGGCCGGCTATCATAATCGTGAAGAAGCGAATAAAAAATCGATGTATAAAGGATGGTATCATTCTGGTGATCTAGGCTATTTTGATAAAGACGGTTATTTATTCGTTGCTGATCGTGTTGATGATATGGTAATTAGCGGTGGCGTAAATATTTATCCTCGTGAAATTGAAGATTTCCTTCATAGTCATCCAGGTATATTAGATGTGGCGGTACTTGGCGAGCCAGATGAATTATGGGGAGAGCGTGTTGTGGCAGTTATTGTGAAGAAAGATGAAACAATAACAGAAGCTGATTTAGAAACGTATTGCAAAGAAAGTGATGAACTAGCAGATTATAAACGTCCGCGTCATTATTTATTTGTAGATGAACTCCCTCGTAATGCGAGCGGGAAGTTGCAGAAGTTTGTACTGAGGGAGTCGTTGAAAGGTGCGAAAAAATAGAAAATGAAGGATGCCCCATATCTATGGGGTATCCTTCATTTTTCTGTATTAAACAGAAGAAACAATATCTTTGTTAATTCTCATTTCTTCTTGGTGAAGGTTAATTAGCGCATTTGAAATAAGGTGGAAACACAAAGTGGATGTAATACAAAAAGAAAAGACACCCTAAGGTGCCTTTCTCCGACTTGAACCATTTCATTTCATACGAATCGGAATCTATCCGTATTACCATTACCCCTTTGTTATGAGTGTAAACACACACTATAAAGCAGAATCGTCTATATACACTAGATTGTTAGTTCACAAAAGACAAGAGATTTGAGATCAATATCGAAGTGACGCCACATCCCCTATATTAATTGATATGTTACGCCTTTTAAAAGAATCTGCTTTATAGAACGTGCCCACAAGTTATATTTTACTACATGTAATATTCATTTAGTGTATTTTTTGATGAATATGTATAATTACATAAATTGTATGAAAAAAAAGAGAGTATACTCTAATATTGTGTAATAAAGATGAAGCCCGCCTACGAATAGGGGGCTTTTCTTACTTTTTATAAATATTTATTCCAATTATATTATCAGATGAGTCTAAACGAATATAAACGTCAGCTGATAAAAGGTGTGCATTATATATTCGTTGTTTATATGTTGATATCTCGAAGCGTTTTCCATTTAATTCACATTCTAGAATAATCATATCGCCATGTTCTTTCCAAGTTATTAATTTAGCAGTTGTATTCATATAAACCTCCTCTGAATCATTTTATGAAAATTAATAGAGATAGTGTGAGAAAGGAGTTTATATAACAAAAAAAGACACCTTAAGTGTCTTCTTTGATTACTATAAAAGTCGTTGAATGAAATAGGTTTCTATTTTTATTTGCGTGAAAAGCCTTCTTCATCAAGGTATTCCGCAGCTTCTGGATAAGAGTTGAATGTACCGTCTAAGTTTACACCAGCGTACACGTTCCACATGTCATCCTCTGAAATAAGAGTAAGAATATGACCATCTTCGTTCTGCCATTCTTCTTCTTTCGCAGGTTCTACAGGTGCTACTACTTCTTCTTGTGATAGAAGGTCAATTGATTTCTCAATTACTGAACGTAACTCCTCTGCTGAAAACTCACGGATGTTAACCATGCCTTTATCATCTGTTTTATAACCTTTAATACCGCTTGCATATACAAATCCATTTCCATTTGGGTGTAAATGAAATACAACGTTCTTTTTATCTAAACGACTTTCTTCAAAGTGGAAGTTTACACGTTTTAATGATACGTTCTTTCTTTCTAGTTCTGGGAAAGATTCAATAATCGATAATTTTTCTTCAAAAGTTAGCATAGTGCCTCCAAGTATATAGTAAAAGATTTAATTTGTTCATTATAGCATAGTTGCAATTGTTTCCAAAGATAAGGGGAAAACTTTTCGTTGAATACGTTTACGTCACGAGAATGTAAAAAGTGAGCTAACGAATGTATCTTTTTAGGTGTACAATGGAACATGGACTTTATACAAAGGTGTTTTTTTTATGTTTCAAAAAATAGCAAAGGAATGTTTGGCAGGATTTACTGTTGCGATTGTTGCGTTACCACTTGCGATTGCATTTGGTATTGCCGCGACAGGAACGTCTGAGGGAGCGCTTGTTGGATTGTATGGTGCGATTTTTGCAGGTTTATTCGCAGCGTTATTTGGCGGGACACCTGGGCAAGTAACAGGACCAACTGGACCAATTACCGTTATTGCAACAGGAGTTATTGCGACGCACGGGTTAGAGGCAAGTTTTATTGCCTTTATGATGGCAGGGTTATTTCAAATTTTATTCGGTGTATGTAAGCTCGGTTCTTACGTTCGATATATTCCGTATCCTGTCGTTTCGGGATTTATGAATGGTATTGCATTAATCATTATTTTAGGCGAAATAAAGCACGTACAAAATAGTTTTTTACTTGTTGTGTTAACGATTATTGTAATGATTGTTTCTGGCAAATGGATTAAGGCGATTCCGTCTAGTTTAGTAGCACTAGTCGGTGTGACAGCTTTGCTTCCTTTATTTTCTTCCTTACTCGAAGGACTTACAGTAAAGTTACCGATTATCGGAAATCTTTCACTAAATAAAGTAATTGAAAAGATTGGAACCATTCCAGAAGCGATACCTACGCTTCATATTCCATCTTTAGGTGGAACAGGAATAGCAGCACTTATTTTACCAGCGCTTAGTATTGCTTTATTAGGATCGATTGACTCGTTGTTAACATCGGTCGTAATGGATAATGTGACAGGTACACGTCATAAAAGTAATAAAGAGCTCGTTGGACAAGGTATCGGTAATATGATGAGCGGATTGTTTGGCGGATTAGCAGGTGCAGGTGCGACTGTAAGGTCTATCGTGAATATAAGAAGTGGCGGTAAAACGGCACTTTCGGCATGTATGCATAGTGTTATCTTATTTATTTTTATTATGGGTCTTGGTTCGGTCGTACAATATATTCCACTTGCTGTATTATCAGGTATTTTAATTTTAACTGGTATTGGAATGTTCGATTGGGGAAGCATGAAAAAGATGCATGTCGCTCCTAAAGGTGATGTCGTTGTTATGCTCGTAACGATGATTGTAACGGTGAAGTTCGATTTAATGATTGCTGTTGCATTCGGTATTATTCTTTCGTTCATCATATATATGGTGAAATGTAAAGAACGCAAAACTTCTATCGTAAAAGAAAAAGAAGAAACGTACACAATTCAAGGACCGCTCTCTTTCCTATCAGTAGATCGTATTTTCTCTACTTTACAAGATGTGAAGTCACCGGTTGTTTTACGTATGAAAGATGTGCGTTATATGGATGTATCAGGAGCTATGGCATTATTAAATTTTGTTGAGCAATCAAATAAAGTAGGAGCAAGTGTAAAGCTTGAGCAAGTACATCCGAGTATTGAAAAAACAATCGCAGTAATGGCAAGCGATGAACAGAAAGAGCAATTGAAAATTTTAAGTGTTTAGATGGTAATTAGAATATCTCACAATCTTACATAAATTATAATGTAGAGTTGTGGGATATTTTTATAATGTTTTTAGTAATATGTATCGCAGTGATAGAGAGGAAGGGCTCTTTTTGCGTAACAGAAACGGTTATAGTGTGTACATATATAATGGAAGGAATTAGAAAAAATATTGTGAAGAGACAGGCTTAAATGGGTTCTCTTTTCTATTTTGAAAAAAAAACCAAGTATTCAACCTATAATAAATTTGTTATGATAACCAATGGGATAAAGTGAATTCCTATCGTTTAAAACAATATGTTTGAGAGTATATGTATAAAAGAAAAGAGAAAAAATATGAATAAAACATTTGTAAAAGGAGCAGCAATTTTAACCATTACAACTTTTTTGTCGAAATTGCTGGGTAGTTTTTTTCAAATTCCATTACAAAATATTGCAGGAGATGAAGTGCTCGGTATTTTCCGCCTTGTTTTTCCTGTATATATGATTGCTCTTACATTATCGGTAGCCGGAGTTCCACTTGCAATTTCGAAACTAATTGCAGAGTTGAACGAAAAAAATAAGCAAAAGGAAATTGCGAAATTATTTAAATCAGCGTCAATTATTGGGATAGCATTTGGCGTTTTCGGCTGTTTAGTCATTGTATTATTTTCTATTGAAATTGCAAATATGCTTGGTGGACAAGAAACTAGAATGCCGTTGCTTATTACTTCATTAGCGTTACTCATTGCGCCATACATGGCGGTGTATAGAGGGTATTTTCAAGGTTTCGGTGATATGAAACCAACAGGGGTATCACAGGTCATTGAGCAATTTGTACGTGTGTTTTTTATGTTAATAATTGCTTACATACTAGTATCATGGGATAAGAGTAATACTGTTATTACTAGTGGTGCGATGGTTGGCTCTTTTCTTGGAGTCATTAGTTCGCTTATATATTTGCGTATAAAATATAATAGAAGTCCATACTACAATAAAAGCAATTCCTATTCGCTCCGAGATTTAAGAGAAAACGGCAAAAAGATATTGCGGGTATCGATCCCAATTGCTATTGGAGCTTTATCAATGCCACTTTTAAATTTAGTAGACTCGCTTACAATACCGCATGTATTACAAGGATCATCAACAGAAATTCAAGAACAATTTGGAATATACAGTCGCGGTTTTGCATTCACGCAAATAATTGTTATTTTTGCAAGCGCAATTGTATTTCCGTTAATACCACTCTTAACTTCCGCATTGGCCAAAAGAGATATAAATTTGGCGAAAATAACAATTCAAAATACAAATCGACTAGCGCATGTTTTGACAGCACCGTTAACAATATGGTTGATGGCATTAACAGTACCGTTAAATGTCGGATTGTTCACAGATGTAAAAGGCAGTAGTATGTTAACAGTTATGATTGGCAGTTCGTATTTTACTGCGGTTATGGTATTATCAATAGGTGTTTTACAGGGCATTAACCGTTCTGCACAAGCTGCATGGATTGTTATTGGTGCGAGTTGTGTGAAAGTCGTGTTAAACATAATGTTCGTGCAGAAGTTTGGCATAGATGGAGCGGCGTATAGTACATTAATTACTTACGTATTGATTTGTATTGTAAATCATTTGTATATTCGAAGCTATATTGCCTATTCTATTCATTTAAAAAGCTTTTTTGGTGTGCTAGCAATAGCATGTATTTTGGGACTAGGATTGTATGAATTATGTAATGTGATAAATATTACATCTTCAAGAATTATGACGTTATTATTCAGTGGTATAGCATTAAGTATTACAACCATTTTGTATGGTGTATGTGCTTTGAAATTAAAATGGATATCAATAAACAAAATACCATTTTTAAAAAGATAAATATAGAAATTTAATTTTTTATTATAATTCATATGAACTGATAAAGAGGAAACTATGTAGGGTATCAAGTGTTTAGGTAAGGAATGGGTACTAGTTTATGTTAGATGAAATAAACGGTTACCTAGTTTTGGAGGAGATTTAGGGTGCGTTTAGTCTTATCAGGATATTATGGTTTTTATAATGTTGGAGACGAGGCGATTCTACAATCAATTATTGAATCGTTAAGTAAAGAGAACCCGGATATAGAACTAGTAGTACTATCAAATGATTCTAAATATACAAAGGAAATGTATGGTGTAGAATCGGTAGATCGCTGGGATATAAAAGCTGTTTATCATGCAATCAAAAACAGTGATGGAGTTATTAGCGGTGGCGGGAGCCTTCTTCAAGATCAGACAAGTACGAAGAGTATTCTATATTATACGGGTGTTATGGGACTCGCTCGATTATTAAAAAAGCCGTATTATATTTATTCACAAGGAATAGGTCCAATTACAAAAGGATATAATCGTCTATTAGTAAAATGGAACTTGTCAAAAGCTTCCTATGTATCAGTTCGAGATGAGGATTCGTTTTTATATTTAAAAGAACTTGGCATAAAAAACGATATTGAAATTGTTCCAGACCCTGTTTTAACATGGAAACGGACAAAACAATCGGATTGGTTGCAAAAGCATTCGATACATGGAAAAGTAATTGCGGTTAGTGTGCGTTATTGGAATGCGAAAGAAGATTATATAAAAAAATTAGCTGCGGCATTAAAAAAATTAAAGCAAGAAGGATACCAAATTCTATTTGTTCCAATGCATGAGCCATTTGATCAAAAAGCTTCGCGTGAAGTAGTAGACTTAATGGGAGAAGAGACGTATATGCTTCCATATAAAATGGATATCGACGAGAAAATATTCATTTTATCACAATGTTCATTACTAATTGGTATGCGGCTTCATGCACTAGTTTTTTCTGCTGTAGCCAAAACTCCAATGGTCGGGATTTCATACGATCCGAAAATTGATTCGTTTTTAAGTCAAGTGAATCAGCCAGTTATAGGAAGTGTGGATGGCGAATGGAGTGCTGAATATTTATATGAAATTGCGAAAAAGCAATTAATGCAACAAGGAACTGTGCAGCAAGAGTTACAATTGACAATAGATGAGCTTCGGTTGCAAGGCAAACAGGCAACAAAGAAACTCATTGATCATATGGAAAAAGGCACTTTATTAAAAAAGTAAAGTGTCTTTTATTTTGTTTTGAATGTAATGAAAATTCAAATTAAAAAACGTTTTATTTTAATTCCTATTTATTATGCTAAAATGATTGTGATTATTATATAATCAAATTTGTGATAATAAATTCGTAGATTACGAGGAGGATAACCTTGAAGACTTTTTCAAAAGGTATAACAGCAGTGGCATTAACGGGATCATTACTTTTAACTCCTATTTCAAGTTATGCGGCAAATGATGATATTACAGGACATATGTTTGAGACGAATATGCGCTCACTTATTACTAAAGGAGTTTTAATGGGGTATGGAGACAATGTATATGCGCCTGATAAATTAGTAACAAGAGCAGAGTTTGCTACATTCATAGCGAGGGCTTTAAATTTACCGAAAGCTGATTCGAATTTCGAGGATGTGCCGAAGACTTACGGTTTATATGATGGTGTAAGTAGAGCATATGGAGCGAAAATTATTAATGGTCGTACGAACGAGACGTTCTCACCAAATGATGTGATTACACGTGAAGAAATGTCGATAATGGTAAAGCGAGCGTTAGACTATAAAAATATTAAAGTAGCTGTAAGTCCGCTTACCTTTACTGATAAAGATAGTATTAACTATAAAGAGCATGTGCAAGTTATGGTGGCTACTCAAATTATTAAAGGGTATCCAGAAGATAATACATTTAGACCACATTTATCAGCTACAAGAGGGATGGCTTCAGCTATGTTGGATCGCATGCTTCAGACGATTGAAAAAAACGGAAATAGCAATCCTGTAGAAACTAAGAAATATGTCGTGACAAATGTAAGAGAAAACGGAACAGAGCAAGAAGTAGAGCGCTATAATACGTATAAAGAAGCGGTTACCGCTGCTCAAAATAAAGGTATGAATGCGGTAAAATACGAGAACGAATTTTTATGGATTAAAGATGGTTTTGCAAGTGCGAAAAGAATAACTGGGCAAAACATCATTAATATTTATGATGAGAATTTATCAACAGTATATACGTATATTCAGTATGGAACAGAATTGAAAGTGTTAGAAGTTGGCGAAGATCGTGTGAAAGTTCAACTTTCTGGTTTGACAGGTTATGTGAAGAAGAATGAAATCACTTTAATTCCTACCAATGAAATGAAACAGTCGTCTTATTATGTGAAATCAGATGGATATTTATACCATAAATATTATACATATAATACAAGTTCACCTGGATATACAGAATTTAGATATGGTGTGGCACCTTCTTTCATGAAGCAAGGACAGCAAATGTATAGTGTAGATGGAAAGACATTTGGAGACGAAACTTTCTATCAATATTTCAATTATTTATCATTACGTTCGAAAACAGATTATACAGCTGAACAACTAGATAGTTATGTGAAATCGATTAAGCCAGACTCTCCATTAATTGGTTTAGGAAAGAAATTTAAAGAAGTAGAAAGCAAGTATAATGTAAATGCATTATTCTTATATTCATTAGCAATTCATGAAAGTTATTATGGAACAAGCGCTCTTGCAAAAGACAAAAATAATTTATTTGGTTTAAAAGCAACAGACGATAGTCCATATGGTAACGGGGAAGCATTCAATTCAAAAGAAGATTGTATTGAACATGCAGCAAAATTATACATGAATGAAGGATATTTAAATCCAGGACATTGGCGTTATACAGCAACATATACAGGTGATAAAGCTGCTGGTTTAAATGCGAAATATGCATCTGATGCGAACTGGGGTAAAAAAGTAGCGGGGCATATGAACCGTTTTGATTCTTATTTAGGTAAAAAAGAATACAACAAGTACAAACTTGCACGTGTGATGAATAACGTGGAAGTGAAAAAGAATCCTAGTATATCAAATGAGCGACTGTATCGTTTAAATACAAATGTAGTTGTCACAGTTACTGGTGAAGAAATAATAAATGGAAAAGCGTGGGTTAAAGTTATTTCAGATAATCCTACTGTAACAGAAGCGTATATTGCAAAAGAAAGCTTAGAGTACGTAAAACATTAATTAAATAAAAAAGAAGGTGCTACTAATATTTCGTAGCACCTTCTTTTTATTCAATTTCAAAATCAACAATGATATAAGCGAGTATCACAACGAAGAAAATACTAACGGCTGGTGCTGTTAATACGTGGCCAGACATAAAGCCAATGCCAAGTGATAGAATGAGTGTGCTCGCTAATAGCATATACTTTACGCTCATGATTTTCTTAAAGTTTGTGATCATGCGGATGAATAATTTAATACCAAAGTATAGAAACGGTATTAAATAAATAAGGAAACCGACAATTCCAAATGCGAAAAATAGGTCATGGAAGTCCATTTCAATTAATTTAATTTTATCTGTGTAGTTACCAGCATAACCCATTCCGAATAGTTTTTGTGAAAGCGGTGCGTCTTTATAGTACTGTTTGTATGTTTTTAAGAATTTGTCGCGATCGCTGTAAATTAAACTTTTTACTTCAGAATCTGTAAGTTCACCTTTTGCATGTTTTTTTGCATCTTCTGGATCTTCTTTAATTACTTTTCCTTCTTTTCGATCTTTCTCTTCTTGTACTGATTTTTTGTATTCGTATATTTGCATGTGAATGCCCATATTTTTTGCGATAGGAGTATGTGGTGTAAGAGCAATTAAACCTCCTAGTATAACAGCGGCAACAACGGTATTTACAATATGTGTGAATCCTTTTCCTTCTTTTTTACGATTTATCATATATTCAATGAATGAGAAGAAAAGTGCTACGCCTAATGTAATAACAATTGCGCCATATCCGACTTTCGTTCCGACCATAATACTTGCATACATCGCAAGTATTGTTGGAATCCAGTAATATATTTTTGAGAAAGAAGTTGTTTTATGAATCGAATATAAGACAATGATTGGGAACATAATGGCGAAAAGAGAACTTAAATCATTTCCAGCGAAGAACCAACCTCTTGAACCGATTTTTGAGTGCGGATAGCTTGGGAAATCCGTTCCAGTTTGCATTGCGACAATCATTGTGATGCTTAAAATTAAAGTTGCATATAAGAAATATGTAATGATTTTATGAAATACATACTCTTTATTTTTTAGCTCTTTAAAGGCGATAATATATCCAAACAGTAGCACAATTGGATATACGCTCTTTAAGATAAATTTAACTTCTTCTCCAAATGAAACTGGAGATTTAACCATCATATTATTTACAAGACCGATTGCGAGTGCGATTCCGAGTAAACATAAATAGAAGATGTACTTTTTCGCATCTTGTTGTTTGTGATGAAGAAGTAGGTATCCTAATGCAAGAAGCATAAAGGCGAAACGGACTACAACTCCAACTGTTGCGCTCATGTGTAGTATATAGATTGAAAAAGATGTTAATAAATCTAAAATTGGTTGAAACACAATGAATAGCAATAGGAAATGTGGGAAGTAGTTATCCGTTTGTTTCAACTTATTAACCATATGTTCCTCCAGTTCTTCATTCCTTTATTACAACACCCAAAAGATGGGTATAAAGCCTTTTTTACATAGTAAGGCGAATGAATTTCAATATTTGTTTTTTTATCAAACTTAAGAATACACCATTTCATTGTAATGGTAAATAGATGAAAAGCATGGATAAACCGACTTTAATTTCTATATTTTTCAACGGAATTGTATGTTTTATACGGTATATGTACAAATTGCGAGATTATTAGACAGAAAATTGAGAAAAAAGAAGGATTTTTCAGTGGTTTTCTATAATTATATAAGTATAATCTTTATGGAGAAAAGAGGGGTATATATAATGGAAATAACAAGTAAAACAGAATCTGTCGTTGTGAAATATGAAGGGCACGTTGCAACGGTTATGGTCAACCGCCCAGAGGTGTTAAATGCGTTAGATGAGCCGACCTTAAAAGAGTTATTACAAAAGTTGAAAGAAGTAGCGGAAAGTTCTGCGCATATCGTTGTGTTATGCGGGAACGGTCGTGGTTTTTCTGCGGGTGGGGATATTAAATCGATGCTTTCAAGTAATGATGAAAGTAAGTTTGATGGTATTATGAATACCATTTCTGAAGTTGTCGTGACATTATATACGATGCCAAAGCTTGTTATTAGTGCAATTCATGGACCAACTGCAGGTCTTGGATTAAGTATTGCGTTAACAGCTGATTATGTAATGGCGGATATATCATCTGTTATTGCGATGAACTTTATTGGAATCGCTTTAATTCCAGATGGAGGCGGTCATTTCTTCCTTCAAAAGCGCGTCGGTGAAAATATGACGAAGCAAATTATTTGGGAAGGCAAGAAATTATCAGCGACAGAAGCGCTTGATATCGGCTTAATTGATGAAGTAATCGGCGAAGATTTCCAAACGGCTGTGAAGCAGAAGATTAATGAATGGTCACAAAAACCGATTAAAGCAATGATTCAAACGAAGCAAATTTTGTGTGAAGTAAATCGCTCTAATTTAGAGCAAACATTGCAATTAGAAAAGCGTGGTCAATATGCAATGAGACAAACAGCGGATCATAAAGAAGGTATTGCTGCGTTTTTAGAGAAACGTTTACCAGCATTTAAAGGGGAATAAAGTTTGTCCATTCCTCACTGATTATTAGCTCGTTAATTCGGGATAAAGGGGAGAAAGTGCTAACACATTTTAGTATAATTGTGTTAGCACTTTTTTTTAGGAGTAATACATGAAGAGAATGATTGGTGTTATCACTATTATTTTGCTTACATATTCTGCTTTGCATAGTACACCATCTTTGGCAGTTCGGACTGCGTTATTTTTTGAGGGACATCCAAGTGTTGCATTTTCTGACGGGGTGACGAAAGAAAAAGATGTGAAAAAAGAAGCGATTCCAGATGAGTATCAAACTCTATATGGTAAGGACGAAGACTTAGAGCACTATTTCTTTCCGCATGTAAGAGCACATGGATCAGGAATTGATATGTTAAGTGCATGCGTGAAGAAAAAATGGTTTTTCTATAAAGCAGAGCTGGGATGTTATTAAATATAGGAGGATGAATGATGTCAGCATATAACAAGTTAGTAAGAGATCGTGTTCCAGAGAAGATTTTAATGTCTGGAAAAACATATACAGCACAAAAATTAACAGGTCAAGCCTACATACAAGCTTTAGCGAAAATTGGAACGGAAGAAATTCGTGAATTTGCTTCTATGAAAGAACGCGAACATGCACTAGATTCTCTTGCAGATGCGCTAGAGGTTATCATTTCATTAGCACGTGCAGAAGGTGCATCGATTGAAGATGTGGAACGCCTTCGTAAGCAAAAAGAGATAGAGCGCGGTGGATTTGAAAGAGGTATTTATTTATTAGATGTTTCAGAAGAATAGTTTTATAGGAAAAGCATAGCGTTACTGAGTAACGCTATGCTTTCTTGTTGCAATGAAGCTAATAATGAAGAAGATAGCTGTTAATATCCAGCCGATTGTAATAGAAGTAGTAGTATGAATGGCATAAGAGATTTGTAAACAAAATAATGATGCTAAAAACCAAATGAGTGCAATGTGTATATATTTTTTTGATATATTCATATTTCAGGACTCCTTTTGTATACTAAAAAGAATTTTACTACAATTTAGAAAATTAGGCCATATAAGTAGAGGTTTTCTGGCGAATTTTGTATACTGAATAGTAGAGAAAATGAGGAGGAAACGACAATGGCACACCATACGAAAGAAACGATGGAACTGATTAAGGAGCTTGTCTCTATTCCGAGTCCATCTGGAAATACAGCAAAAATTATTAATTTCATTGAAAACTATGTCAGTGAGTGGAACGTAGAAACGAAACGTAATAATAAGGGAGCTCTTATTTTAACGGTAAAAGGGAAGAATGATGCGCAGCACCGCTTATTAACGGCACACGTTGATACGTTAGGTGCGATGGTGAAAGAAATTAAGCCTGACGGTCGCCTGAGTCTTTCTATGATTGGTGGATTTCGCTGGAACTCTGTAGAAGGCGAATATTGCGAAATTGAAACATCAAGTGGCAAGACGTATACAGGAACGATTTTAATGCATCAAACATCTGTACATGTATATAAAGATGCAGGTGAAGCAAAACGCGATGAGAAAAATATTGAAGTTCGTATTGATGAACGCGTATTTTCAGCTGATGAAGTACGCGAATTAGGAATTGAAGTAGGAGACTTCGTTTCATTTGATCCGCGTGTTCAAATTACAGAGAGTGGATACATAAAATCCCGTCATTTAGATGACAAAGTAAGTGTTGCGATTTTATTAAAATTAATTAAAAGATTACAAGATGAAAACGTAACATTACCATATACGACGCATTTCTTAATTTCTAATAATGAAGAGATTGGATACGGTGGTAATTCTAACATTCCTGAAGAAACTGTTGAATACTTAGCAGTTGATATGGGAGCGTTAGGTGATGGACAAGCATCTGATGAATATACAGTATCTATTTGTGCAAAAGACTCTAGCGGCCCGTATCATTACGCACTGCGTAAACATTTAGTAGAGCTTGCGAAAACGAATCATATTGAATATAAAGTAGATATTTATCCATACTACGGATCTGATGCATCAGCTGCGATCCGTGCGGGATTTGATGTGAAACATGCTTTAATTGGAGCGGGTATTGATTCTTCTCACGCATTTGAACGTACACATGAAAGTTCTATTGCGCATACAGAAGCATTAGTGTATGCATATGTAATGTCTAATTTAATTGAAGAATAATTTCATAGATAATAGAGAGCTGATTAAAGATATTATTTTTAATCAGCTTTTTATTTGGCAAAGCGATTAGGAGACATGTTCTAATCGCTTTTTTATCCCGCTATTTGCCGAGTAGTAAGACCCCTACCTCAAAATTTAGCGAAAGCAAAAAAGTTAGATGGGGACCAGGCTGCCTGTAAAAGCCCGATTGGTGAGGGCTGATTAAAGTTTTTTATATACATTCATTATAAGTTATATATATGCGATTTTTGTTATACGACCGGAAACGTATTTACTATAGATATATAATGTTATACACTATGAAAGGAATTAATTAATAGTTAATATTTTTTAGTTAGCTTGATTAAAAAAATTGTATGAATATGAAGTTTTGAGAGGAGATTTATTTTTCATGAAGTACAAAGCAATAGCCGCAGGTTTATTAGCAGCAAATTTACTAGCACATCCAATTAGTAGTTTAGCAGAAACGAAGAAATTTCCTGATGTTTCAGATAGTGCGTGGTCGAAAGACGCAATTTATTATTTAGTGGAGAGAAATGTAATTAACGGTATGCCAGATGGTAACTTTATGCCATACGGAAATTTAACACGTGCCCAGGCAGCAAAGATTATCGCAACAGCAATTGGTGCTAAAGTAGATCCAAATGCAAAGCCGTCTTATAATGATGCAAAAAATAGTTGGGCAGCTTCATTTATTGCAGCCATGGAAAAAGAGAATATTATTAAGGGACGAGAACCAGGAGTATTTGATCCAGAAGGAAAAGTAACTCGTGCTGAAATGGCAGCTATGCTTGTAAGAGCATATAATCTGAAGAGCAAAGTAACAGGACCAGTTCCTACAAAATTTGCTGATTTAGAGAATCATTGGGGTAAAGAAGAAGTTAATATTTTAGTAGAATTAAAACTTTCTTTAGGTACAGAGAATGGCTGGAAACCGAATGATTCTATTACGCGTGAACAAGCAGCTCAGCTTACTGCGCAAACAGATAAATTTAGCAAGAATAGTGATCGTCCAGTAGAAACAAAGAAAATGTACATAGATAGAAAATTCATTACATATCACGCACCATCATTAAGTTCTGGGATTAGTGCAAATCAGCATAATCCACAAATGGTTGAAATTAAAGAAGAACGAGATGGATGGATCAAAATTGCAACAAGTAACGGTGATAAATGGACACCTTTAGTAGAGAAAACAGAAGTTATTAATGAAGGATTCACTACTTATGCAGAAGCTTCTTCTTCGTCAAAAGTAATGGGAACACATAACGCACAGCAAGTAACTGTTATTGAAGAGAGCGGCAGTTGGATTCGTATCCGCATGGGCGCTGGTTTCCAATGGGTTAATAAAAATCAATTAAATCCAGTGAAGCAAGGTAACTTCTTAGAAGGAAAAGCGATTATCATTGATCCAGGTCATGGTGGAGCAGATTCAGGTAATCCAGGTTATTATGAGAAAGAAAGTGAAACTGTATTAGATGTATCATTACGATTACAGAAAATATTTGAGAAAAAGACACCATTTACTGTGTTATTCACTCGTACAGATGATACACGTCCAGGAACAAGTGCTTCTGATTCTTTAAAGAAACGTGTAGAATTTGCTCAAAAAAATAATGGGGATATTTTTGTAAGTATTCATGGTAATGGCACGGAAGAGAAAAATGGACAAGGTACAGAAACATTCTACTATGAATCAGCGACAGCAAGAGGAACAAATCCTAACGTATCAGAAAGTCGTTTATTAGCAGAAAAAATTCAAGAGCGTCTTGTAGATGCACTGGGAACAAAAGATCGTGGTGTGAAAAAAGGCGATTTATACGTAATTAGAGAAAATACAATGCCAGCTGTATTAGCAGAATTAGCATTTGTAGATAATAAAAGTGATGCAGATAAAATAGCTACACCAGCGCAAAGACAAAATGCAGCGGAAGCTATTTATCAAGGTATTTTAGATTACTATGAAGAAATGGGTAACAACGTGTCTTCTTTCCGTTAATAAATAATAAGAGATTGCCATTGGCAGTCTCTTTTATTTATTAACGTTTCTCTTTATTTCCGGCATATGATATCATTTAATTTTATATACAAAAAAGTATTTGAGTAATTGTAATCATAACAATTTTAAACGATAGAGGATGATAATAGATTGAATAATCATAGTAAAACACCTGCCTGTATATATACGTATGCATTTCGTGAGGAGGAGCGTGCTTTATGTTACTTGGAAATGCGCTCGTTCTTTGGAATGGAGTCCCACGTTAATATTTTAAAAAGTGATGTAAAAATTGACCCGAGTAGAAGTGCGTTTATGAAAGAGCGCGTTGAGGTTATGTATGAAGGGGACGACTTAGAAAGCATTTTAAAACAAGTGGAACAAATTGATTTAGCGGGGGCGTCGTTTAAAGTTATCTTCGTTAAAATCAATGACCTCGTTGGAGAAAATAAAATTGAATATGGAGAAAGACGTCTTATTGAACGAGACCTTGGCATGCATATTGAAGGAGAAGCGGATGTTCGTAATCCAGAGCGTGTATTCGGGATTGTTCCTCTTGGAGGACGCTGGTACTTCGGGCACTATGTAGAAAGCGAACCAGTTTGGTATCATCACATAAAAAAACCGCATAGTTATTCGACATCACTTAGCACACGTGTTGCGAGATCGGTTGCAAATATCGCTGTACCAAATCCAGAGGGAGTACGAGCAATTGACCCGTGCTGCGGTATTGGAACAGTAGTAGTAGAAGCACTTTCTATGGGGATTAACATCGTTGGTAGAGATATAAATCCACTTGTAGTTCTTGGAACAAGAAAAAATATCGCACATTTCGGATTTGAAGGAACAGTAACAAAAGGACCAATCGAGGAAATTACTGAGAACTACGACGTTGCCATTATCGATATGCCGTACGACCTATTTACGCATGCCACACCAGAAGACCAGCTCTCCATTCTTTCAAGTGCACGCCGCATCGCTAAAAAGGTAGTCGTTGTCACGATGGAAACAATGGACGACATGATCCATGAAGCAGGATTTGAAATTAAGGATCGCTGTATTACAAGAAAAGGATCATTTACTAGACAAATTCTTGTTTGTGAATAAGAAAGGAAGGTCACCCGTTTGGGTGACCTTTTTAGTGTAGTTTGATGTGTGATTGATTGGTGGTGTAGATAGATGAATTAGCGGAATTTGTCGGTAAGTCGATATTCCATGGCGAATCGCCGATATCGTTACATTAGAATATTACTGTTCTTTTAATTTTTCTTGTTGTGCGATTAATAAATTGCGTAATACGTGTCCGCGGTAACTTTCTAGTTTTCGTCCTTCATGATAGCGTACGCCTAATTTTTTTAGTTCAGCTACGTACCAGCCCTTTGTTCCGTAA
This sequence comes from Bacillus sp. PK6-16, assembly GCF_056530295.1. Classification (NCBI taxonomy): domain Bacteria; kingdom Bacillati; phylum Bacillota; class Bacilli; order Caryophanales; family Bacillaceae; genus Bacillus; species Bacillus sp. PK6-16. Next base: position 4,388,885 of record NZ_CP096511.1, on the reverse strand, counting down.
TACATGGGATCACTTCCTTTTTGCTTTTGAACAGTATATGTTGGGGGGCGAAGTAACTTTACATTGAAAATATTAATGGTAAAAGGAATCCTACATGTGTGTACGAGAGGAATTGCAAAGTTATCGAGATGTTTTATAACGTAACATCCAAGCTGTGTATAAAAAAGTAGACAGTTGTATATGAATTTGTTGAAAAAAGAATACACATTACTGAGGGGATTTGAAAAAAGTAATGCTATACGATTTGGCATGATACTTGCGTTGGAAATAGTATCAACGTATAGGGGAGAGATAGAAATGAAGGTTAGTAAAATATATACAACGATTGATGCACACGTAGCTGGGGAGCCGCTTCGAATTATTACGGGCGGCGTGCCAGAAATAAAAGGGAAAACGCAGCTGGAAAGACGCGCATACTGTATGGAACATTTGGATTACCTTCGTGAAGTTCTTATGTATGAGCCGAGAGGACATCACGGAATGTACGGTTGTATCATTACACCGCCAGCAAGTGCCCACGCTGATTTTGGTGTTTTATTTATGCACAATGAAGGATGGAGTACGATGTGTGGTCATGGCATTATTGCTGTCATTACAGTTGGAATTGAAACAGGCATGTTTGAAGTGAAGGGGGAAAAACAAAAGTTCATTATTGATAGCCCGGCTGGGGAAGTCATTGCGTATGCAACATATAACGGGAGTGAAGTAGAATCTGTATCATTTGAAAATGTCCCTTCATTTGTATACAAAAAAGACGTTCCTATTAAAATAGATAACTATGAATTTCAAGTAGATATCGCGTTTGGAGGAGCATTTTACGCTGTTGTAGACTGTAAAGAATTTGGTTTGAAAGTTGATTTTAAAGACTTGCCCGCTATTCAAACGTGGGGCGGTAAAATTAAACATTATATAGAGAGCAAAATGGAAGTGAAACATCCACTTGAAGAAGGATTGAAAGGAATATACGGCGTTATCTTTTCAGATGAACCGAAAGACAAAGGTGCTACGCTACGAAATGTAACGATTTTTGCTGATGGGCAAGTAGATCGTTCTCCTTGCGGTACAGGAACTTCCGCAAGAATCGCAACTCTTTTTGGAAAAGATGCTTTACAAAAGGGAGAAATTTTCGTCCATGAATGCATTACTGACGGGAAATTCGAGGGGGAAGTATTGTCGGTAACCGCAGTAGATACATATGAAGCTGTCGTTCCAAAAGTAACGGGGAATGCCTTTATTACAGGATTTCATCAGTTCGTTGTAGACCCGAGAGATGATTTGAATCGAGGATTTTTGTTAGGATAAGAGGAGGGGGTGGAAAGATATGCTAGTCATAAGCGCGAACGAACAAAGAAACTTAGTAAATATGAATGAAGTTATTGAATACGCGGCGCTTGCTTTAAAAGAATTTTCCGCAGAAAGAACCATTACACCAATAAGAGGCTCATTACCATTTGCGAACGAGCAAAATACGGCATTAATTATGCCTTCAGTAGCGGAAGGACTTGAGGCACTTGGAGTAAAAATAGTAACGGTAGTCCCGCAAAATAAACAGATAGGAAAGAAAACGATCAATGGGATTGTGATGCTATCAGACTTTCAAACGGGAGAACCGCTCGCACTTCTAGAAGGATCGTACTTAACGATGATCCGAACAGGCGCCTTATCAGGAGTAGCGACAAAATATTTAGCTCGTCATAACGCAAGAACTTTATGCATTATCGGCACGGGTGAACAAGCGAAAGGAATTGCCGAAGCAATATTTGCGGTTAGAGATATCGAAAAAGTCATCTTATACAATCGCACAGAAGAAAAAGCGTATGCATTTGCGCAATATATACAAGAGAAATTTGGTAAACCTGCTTACGTTCACAGGGATCCAAATGAAGCAGTACGTGAAGCAGACATCATAGTCACAACTACGAACGCAACCACACCAGTCTTCTCAGAAAAACTACAAAAAGGCGTCCACGTAAACGCCGTCGGCTCATTCAGACCGAGCATGCAAGAACTACCCTCACACGCCATCACAAGCGCAAACAAAGTAGTAGTCGAATCAAAAGAAGCAGCACTAGACGAAACAGGAGACCTTCAAGTTCCGATAAAAGAAGGTCTATTCAAAGCAAACGCCATTCACGCTGAACTTGGTCAAATTATAAGCAAAGAAAAAGCTGGACGCGAAAATGATGAAGAGATTACTATTTTCAAATCAGTTGGTTTGGCGGTAGTAGATATTATCGTTGCGAAGTATTTGTATGAGAAAGCGGTGGAGCAAGGGATGGGGAATAAGATTGAGTTTTGAGACTGCCTTTTGGTGGTCTTTTTTTCAATTCATCAAATGTCATGATAACCGCCTAAATGTGTTTTTTGTCTTTAATCCCATTCTACATTTTCGATCATATAAAACAATCATTTTAGAGGGGTTTTCTGTAAGCTGCTAGTTTTTTAACTCATTTTATGAGGCTACTTATTCGTGGTCTTTTTATTTTCTCCTCCGCATAAATATAGTTTATCGCAAGAATGCATTAATAGATTACAAACTTTCTACCTTTGCGAAAAAGTTTGACAATACATACCGGTAGTGGTAATTTAAAACCTATAAGAAAACTCGGTATTAATTCCGAGTTTTCTTATAGGTGTAAATAGTCGAGAGGGGTCGAAATATGAAGAAGAAGTTGTTTGTATTACCATTTGTCCTACTATTATTTATTGCATTAGCTGCTTGTTCAGGGGAAAAAGATTCGAAGCAAGCGGGCACTAGTAAATCAGGGACTCCGAAAGATGGAGGGGCGTTAACGATTGGTGTTAGCGATAATCCAGATACGATGAATCCGCTTTATGCGAATGATCGTGTGTCATTAACTGTGCAGCAAGCTTTATATGCGCCGCTATATCATATGGAAGACGGTAAGAAAAAGTTTGTTCTTGCTGAGAGCTTTACGCCTTCAGAAGATCAATTAACGTGGACATTGAAACTAAAAGATAATTTGAAATGGCATGATGGTAAGAAAATTACATCAGACGATATTGCATTTACATTCCAATCTATTTTAGATGAGAAGCAAAATAGTTCAAGCCGTGAAAACTTTATTTTTAAAGGAAAGCCGCTTGAGGTGAAAAAGGTAGATGAGTTAACTACTCAATTCGTTTTACCACAAGTAAGCGCATCTTTCGAAGGTGTGATGAATGATTTCTTCCCAATTCCGAAACATGTATTTGAAGGGGAAGCAGATTTAGCGAAGAGTAAGAAAAACTTACAGCCTGTAGGTTCAGGACCGTTTAAGTTTAAAGAGTATAAATCAGATGAGTACGTTGCATTAGATCGATTTGATGATTATGTAGGTGGGAAAGCTAAATTAGACTCTATCGTATACCGCGTTGTAAAAGACCGTAATACAGCAAATGTTTCACTGCAAAATGGTCAAATCAACATGAAGATGATTGAGCCGCAAGACTTTAAGAAACTAGATAGTACTGGGAACTTCTCAATGGTGACATTCCCTGAAGGTAGATTATTCTACTTATCTTATAACATGAATACAGATTTGATGAAGAAAAAAGAAGTGCGCCAAGCAATTGCGCATGCGTTAGATAAAAAAGAAATGATTAACTCAGCATTCGTTTCAGGTGAATTTGCAGAACCAGCAAATTCAATCTTAACGCCAGACGCTATGTATTATGCGAAAGATATTAAAGACTATAAGTATGATAAAAAAGAAGCGAAAGATTTATTAGCAAAAGCTGGCGTGAAAGATAACGAAAAAGTACGTGTGATGTATGTAACGAATAATAAAATCATGGAAAGCTTAGCGTTATATACACAACAAAAATTAAAAGAAGTTGGCTTAGAAGTTGAACTAAATGCATTAGATGCTAGTGCAGCAAGTGAAAAAGGCTTAGATAAAGAGAATAAAGAATATGACATTACATTTGGTGGTTACATAATGGGACCTGAGCCAGATTCATATAAGAGCTTATTCTTAAGTAATGCTGAATACAATTATGCACGATATAAAAACGCTGATTTCGATAAGTTATGGGAAGAAGCTGCAGTTGAAACAGATAAAACAAAACGCGCAGAGCTATACCATAAAATTCAAGAGACAGCTAGAGAAGACGTACCTTATCTACCAATCGCGTATCCGAAAGCAGTTATTGCAGTAGATAAAAAGTTTGATGGATTAAAAGAAGCGAAAGCAATTCCTGTCACAATGTTTGAAGATCTATCTAAGATTTATGAAGTGAAATAAGAAACAATAAAGAAGCTGGTGGAAATCAGCTTCTTTAGCTTGAGGGGGGAAGTTTGTGTATAAAGTAATTGCGAAGAGGCTTTTAAATGCAATTCCGCTTTTATTTGTTATTTCTATTATTTCTTTTCTATTAATAAAGCTAGCGCCGGGGGATCCCGTTCGAAACTTTGTAACGCCAAACATGAGTCCAATTGATGTGGAGCGTATTCGCAAAAGTTTAGGACTAGATCAACCAATTTACGTGCAGTATTTTTTATGGTTAAAAAACATTTTAACAGGAAATTTTGGTTACTCACTTCAAAATCATCGTCCTGTTTTGGAACTTATCACAGAAAGATTACCTGCAACAATTGGGTTAATGGGATCATCTTTACTCGTCTCATTCGTAATCGCAATACCACTTGGACTATTTACAGGTGTGAAAAAGAATTCATTCTTTGACCGCATTGTAAACTTTATTTCATACGTTGGTATTTCTATGCCGGTTTTCTGGTTTGCACTACTATTAGTCTACTTATTCTCTTTAAAATTGAACCTACTTCCGAGTATGGGTATGCGCACCGTAGGTAAAGATTCTGTCTGGGATATTGTGCAACACGGCATTTTACCTTGTATGGTGTTAGCATTCCAAAACGTATCTGTTTATATGAGATATATTCGTTCAAGTACGATTCAGCAATTAGAAGAAGAATATGTACAAATTCAATATGCGTACGGCGCTTCAAAGAAAACGGTGTTATTTAATCACGTACTTCGAAATGTATTAATACCAATCATTACAATTTTCGGATTATCGATTCCAAGTTTAGTAGGCGGAGCGTTTATTACGGAAACAGTATTTTCATGGCCGGGTCTTGGTTCACTTGGAGTAAATGCTATTTTTAGATTTGATTATCCGATTATCATGGCAATTACATTACTATCATCATTCATGTTAATTCTCGGTAACTTAATTGCTGATATTTTATATGGCGTAGTAGATCCGCGCATTCGAATGAGGGGGTGATTTGGAATGAATAATAGGAGATTTCAAACGATAAAAAGTAGTTTTACGAAAAATAAGTTTGTACTAATGGGAGTTATAATACTTGCGATTTTAACGGTCGCATCAATTTTCGCATTCGTATCGCCGTACGATCCTAGCAAAATGTCGATTCCAGATCGCTTACAAGAACCAAGTATGAGTCATCCTTTCGGAACGGATGATTACGGAAGGGATTACTTAACGAGAGCGTTATATGGCGGACGAGTTTCGCTTGCGGTCGGTTTCCTTGCGATGGTTGTTTCTATTACAATCGGTACTGCAGTTGGAACAATTAGCGGGTATTTTGGCGGAAAGTTAGACAACTTTTTAATGAGAGTTGTTGAAGTGCTTATGTCAATTCCATCATTCTTTTTAATGCTACTATTAAATGCGTATTTAAAACCAGGAATTACGACGTTAGTTCTTATTATCGGATTACTAACATGGATGGACACCGCCCGTATTGTAAGGGCAGAAACGTTATCTGTAAAAGAGCGTGAGTACGTTTTATACGCAAAAGTATCAGGACAAAAATCACTTATGATTATTGTAAGACATATCATTCCTAACATTTTATCAACCATTATTATCGCTGCGACATTAACAATTGCGACATCGATTTTAATGGAATCATCACTTAGTTTCTTAGGATTAGGTATTAGAGAACCAGATTCTTCTTGGGGCAGCATGCTAAACAATGCGCAAGGATATATTGGTGAAGCTTGGTATTTAACACTCTTCCCAGGATTCCTTATCCTTTTAACGGTACTTAGTTTTAACGTAATTGGTGAAGCATTGAAGAAAGCTTTCGCACCAAAAGGAGCCGGACATGAAAACTAAAGTGTTAAGTGAAAGGAGTGAGAAGCGTGTCTGAAAAACTACTAGAAGTGAAAAATTTAAAGACTTCTTTTTTCATAGAAAGTGGCGAAGTTGAAGCGGTTCGCGGCGTTACATTTCGCTTAAATAAAGGAGAAGTAGTCGGTATCGTTGGGGAATCTGGAAGCGGGAAGAGTGTAATGGCGAAGTCTGTTATGTCTCTCGTTACGTCACCAGGAAAAGTGAAAGAAGGGGAAATCCTTTTTCATAATGAAAACATACTTTCTAAATCTGAAAAAGAATTGCGTTCTATTAGAGGAAATCAAATTTCACTTATCTCTCAAGACCCAATGTCAGCGCTAAATCCGGTCGTGAAAATTGGAAAACAAATGACGGAAGTAATTATACGTCATCAAAAAGTGAAAAAGAAAGAAGCAGAGCAAATCGCGATCAACTTGTTAAAACAAGTCGGCCTTTCGTCGCCAGAAGAAAGGGTGAAACAATATCCGCATGAACTAAGCGGAGGTATGAAGCAGCGGGTTATGATCGCAATGGCGATGTCTTGTAACCCAGACCTTCTCATTGCGGACGAACCGACGACAGCACTTGATGTAACGATACAAGCACAAATACTAGATTTAATGAAAAACTTAAAAAACGAAACGAACATGGCGTTACTTCTTATTACGCACGACTTAGGAATAGTCGCACAAAACTGTACACGCGTTATCGTTATGTATGGCGGACTTGTTATGGAAGAAGGACCTGTACTTGATATTTTCCAATCGCCGAATCATCCATATACGAAAGGGTTATTAAACTCTCTGCCAAAAATCGCAAACGGCGTAAAAGAAAGACTTGCTCCCATTCAAGGTGTAACGCCAAACTTATTAAACCCACCACAAGGTTGCCCGTTCGCAGAGCGTTGCCCGCATGCGATGGACATTTGTGAAAAAGAACGTCCACCATATTTTGAAATCGGAAACGAAAGACGTTCCATGTGCTGGCTAAACGATAGGGCGGTAGGTGATTTTCATGCATGAAGAAAACTTAATTGAAGTTCGGAACTTAAAAAAGTATTTTCCTATTAAAAAAGGACTATTTGGCAGAAAAACAGAGCAATTAAAAGCAGTCGATGACTTAAGCTTTACAATTAAAAAAGGTGAAACATTCGGGTTAGTAGGAGAATCTGGCTGCGGAAAATCAACGACAGGAAGAAGCATCATTCGTTTACACGACGTCACTTCAGGTAACGTTTTATTCGACGGAAAAGATATCGCAAGTTTAAAGGAAAGTGAACTAAAAGAATATCGAAAAAGAATGCAAATCATTTTCCAAGATCCATATGCATCATTAAACCCGGCAATGAACGTATTCCAAATTATTAGTGAGCCAATGAACATTCATGGATTTTATGAAAAAGAAGAACAAAAAGAAATCATATTAGACCTGCTTAAAAAGGTAGGCTTAAAAGAAGAACATTTATATCGCTACCCGCACGAATTTAGCGGGGGCCAGCGCCAGCGCATTAGCATCGCGCGCGCACTATCTGTAAAACCAGACTTTATCCTATGTGACGAACCAATCTCAGCACTCGATGTCTCAGTCCAAGCACAAGTCGTAAACATGCTGCAAGACATCCAAGAAGAAACAGGCGTCACATACTTATTCATCGCACATGACCTATCCATGGTAAGACACATATCAGACCGAATCGGAGTCATGTACTTAGGAAACATAGTAGAAATTGCCGATAGTGAAGACCTATACGCAAAACCGGCACATCCATACACACAAGCACTACTCTCATCCATGCCAGAACCAGATCCAACAAACACAGGCAAAGAACGGATCATCCTAGAGGGGGAAGTTCCAAGCCCACTCAACTCACCATCCGGCTGCAAATTTAGAACGCGCTGCAAATTCGCCACTGAAAAATGCGCACAGGAAGTACCGAAGATGGTTGAGATTGCGAAAGGGCATGAGGTGGCTTGTCATTTGTTTTAGGGAGAAAGCACTAGGGGGAACCTGGTGCTTTTTTCTTTTGTGTTGGGGTGTGGGATTGGTTGTTAGTTTAGGAGATAACGCGCTCGAAATTTGTCGGTAAATCGATATGTTGTGTCGAAACGTTGATATATTCGGAGTTACGATCGATAGAATCGAATAATCGTTGATATATTTTTGTAAAGAGTGGGATTAGTTGTAGATTAATGTAGAAATTTAATGTTTTCGAAAAAAAGAATTGACTTCTATATTTGTTGTAACTAAAATAGTTACATAAAGATGTAATTAATTTAGTTACAACTAATATCTGCTAAAAATATGATTTATATATTTAATTAAGGATGGTAGTTCATACGTTGCCACCCGGTGTAGAAAGTTACTAACACATTCAAATCAATGCATATTCTAAGCTTTAGTATTTTCTGTTACGGGGCAATAAGGTAAAACGTTATCTTTTGTTAAAAACCTTGGTGGATCTTTCTTTGGAAATATTAGTTTTGGGGAAATATAGTAAGGTATCTAAAAAAGAATAAGGTATAAAAAGATGTACTTATATAAACCAAAAATTTAGTTGAGCTGGATAATAAAAAAAAGGTAGGAGATTTAAATGGAGACGAAACAAGATAATCTTATTTACGTATGGGATGCATATTGTGGATGGTGCTATGGTTTTTCAGAAAGTATTAAAGGATTTTACAAAAACCACACTGAAGTACCATTAACGGTTTTATGTGGAGGGTTATTTTTGGATAATTTACCAATGAAAAACTTCTCATATATAGAAGAAGGAAATAAAAGAATTAATCAACTTACAGGTGCTGAATTTGGTCCTTCCTATCAAAAATTGGTGGAGGAAGGGACTTTTAAAATGAATTCGAAAGATGCTGCAATTGGTTTTTCAGCTTTACGCTCATTAGCGCCAGACCGTTTATTAGAATTCACTTCGGCTATGCAAAAAGCGTTTTATTATGAGGGCCAAAGTCTGAGTGATCCTGAAACATATCGTAAAATTGCAATCGAGCATGGTTTGGACCCTGAACAAGTATTAGAACGTTTAAACGCTCAAGAAACAATAATAGATGTCCAAAATGATTTTAATAAAGTTCGACAGCTTGGTGTTAATAGCTATCCTTCCTTACTTTTACAAAAGGATAATCAAATTATTCCTATTGGTGGTGGCGTAATGACGCCGGATAAAATTGAAGCGCGTTTTAAAAATTTATATTAAGAAAATTTAGGATATAGTAGCAAACATGTTATCTTAGGCCACCTGACATTCATCTCCGGAATATTCGCCAGTACTATTACACTTTCAGATGAATGGGAGTGGAAGATTGTATCCCGCTTTAACGGGCAGTAAGACCCCCACCTCAAAATTCAGTGGAAGCAAAGAAGTTAGGTAGGGGATCAACTGTCCGTAAAAGTCCGATTGGTGTGGGCTAATAATCAGTGGGGGATGAACAAAACCCCCACTGATTAAAGTTTCACTTTATCGGAACAAGATAAAAATATGATAATTAGTTAATAACTTTAACAATAGAAGAAAACTTATTTAAGTAGAAGAGGTAGGTATATATGAAATTAGAGAAAAGTTTAATCATAACAATTATTTCTGTATTTATTTTAGGAGTAGTTTCGACTTTGGTATATCAAGCTTCCACTGGTAATAACAAAGGGAACTCAATTAAGAGCGAAAATGTCGCTTCTGTATCAAAAGAAGTAAAAGAAAATGAAAAGAATAAAAAGATGGTAGTTGATTTCTATAATGAAGTTTTTAACAAACATAATATCGATATTATCCCTAAATATGTTAGCGAAGATTATCAGCAACATAATCCTTTTGTTGCTGATGGACGAAAAGCCTTCATGGATTTCTTTAAGGAGGATTTTGTTAAAAATCCTAATTCCTCTGCAGAGATTAAACGTGTAGTAGCTGAAGGGGATACAGTTGCTCTTCATGTACATTCTCGTACTAATTCTCAAGATAAGGGAGTTGCTATAGTGGATATATTTCGTATCAAGGATGGAAAGATTGTCGAACACTGGGATGTAATTCAAGAGATTCCAAGTGAAGCAGCTAATGATAATACGATGTTTTAGATAGAAGATATATTTAATAATTGTTTAATTGATAGTGCTTTGTAGAATTTAGATAAGTAAAGGAGATGTCCTAGTACTATGCCTGGGACATCTCCTTTTTGTTTTAACGATATTTAATTTATTGTTATTTGTATTTTTTATGTACTACTATTCAAGTACATATCATTTCAGGCGGTTTTCTTTTATCCCGCATTAACGGGCAGTAAGATCCCCACCTCAAAATTCAGCGAAAGCAAAGAAATTAGGTGGGGGCGGGCTGCCCGTAAAAGCCCAATTGGTGAGGGCAAAGTTTCACTTTATGCTTCTATATTTTCCCTCTTCTACACCAGCAAAAGCAAATCAGATAAAAATGTAGGGCTTAAGTAACTAAAATAAAGAAAAAGCCATACAAGTAGTATGACTTTCTTTGCGGAACAATTAAGCTTGTGGTGCAGGCGGTCTTCCATTGAAGTTAGAACGTTTTGGAATTCCTTAAATTAAGAACAGAGTGGGATTAATCCTAGCCCAATTACTAGCGCTGTTTTCTACATACCTTACTTTTTTACGAACAGATTCCAACTGATTTAATAATTCATCACTATTAAATCGTTATAAGCTTCTTTTATACAATATTTCATACACAATATCAGCTTCTCGATTTTTTGCAATAGGACCCATTTTAATGACTTTAATAAGGATACGTATAGTAACGAAGAGACGATTCTATAAATACATAAGAATCGTCCTTTCGTTTTGCAAATGATGCATTAATATCAGTCTCATACTATTTTAATGGTATGGGTAAAAATAGTTTCTTTTTAACCTACGCTAAATTGTTATAATTTTTTTTGCTCTAGAGGCCAATTCCATATCATGTGTAACAAATATTATCGTTTTTCCATCTTCATTAAGGTCTTTTAATATGTTAAACACTAAATCTCGATTATTGTTATCTAAATTACCAGTTGGCTCATCAGCTAAAATGTAGTCGCATTTTTTAATAAGTATTCTTGCTAAAGCGATTCTTTGTTGTTCTCCACCACTAAGCTCAAAAATTTTTTTCTTCTCATAATTAGGCAAATTCACTTTTTGTAAAGCTTCTTTTATTATTTTTCTTTTATCGATATTTTTTTGATATTCTAGGGCTATTAATAAATTTTTCTCTACCGTTTCGTTTTCCATTAAAGCGTAATTTTGAAATAGATAAGCTAATTTTTCACGTTGCAATAGTAAGGTTTGCTTTTTGTTTGGATTCATTTGTTCTTCTATAATTATATCTCCAGAGTCGCTTTGTTCTAATAAACCAATAATATTTAATAACGTCGTTTTTCCTTTTCCACTTTCCCCAACGATTGCGATGAAGTCTGTATCTTCAATCTTCAATGAGAAGTCTTTTAATACAACTTTATTACCAAATTTCTTATTTATATTCACTAATTCAATCATTACTAATGTTCTCCTTTTATGATAGCATTGAATGTTTGATTGCTTAATTTCTTATCAAAGAAATAGCTTATTAAAATTTCTAAGATTAGGATCAAAATACCTATAGAAATCACATAAGTATCAATAACATATATAGATACAGATATAATAGGTATAATATTTACTAATAACAATAAAGTAATCATAATTTTATTGCGCTTTATAGCGCTAAATCCAAATAACTGTTTAATATACAAATTGAACTTGTTTTTTTCATAGTAACTAGAAATAGTGTTATAAGTTATTAGAAAATTCGAGACGATTAATATGATCATTGCGATCAATAAATTTTCTTTTTCTGTTTTTAGGTTTTGAATTTCAAACGCTAAACGATCATATACTGAGGTGATATTTTGTATAGTTGATTGAGCCTCATTTTTAGTAATGGTAGCCCTTATACTATCGTATGGTTGCTCACTATTAGTTTTAAAATAAAATTCAGATGCAACATATGACAAATAAAAGGATTGATTGAAGATACCTGTATCAATAATTGCAATAGGATCTCTAATGAGATTTTTATCTTCCGCTTTTATAGTTGAATCATAAGTAAAATAATCTTGATTATTTTTTACATATATAATATTTATATTTAACTCTTGTTCTTTAGTGTTATTTTTCTCTCTTCCTAGTTCCTCATTATAAATGTTATCAACTTCAACTTTTTGGAAATAAAAATGTTTTCTATAATTCTTATATATCTCCTTCTCATATTCCTTTAATTTTTCAGGCACTAATATATTCATAGTATTCGAATCATGAATAATTTGCTCTTTGATTGTTTTTTTAACTGATTTAATAGGATTATAAGATAAATAGTTTGAATTTATAGTAACACTATTTCCGGAAGGTTCTAACTTCGGATCCCCATTTTCATTATTTAAATCATAGATATACTTTCCATCTATTTTGTCATAATTTGACGTACTAATTAGAAAGCCACCATGTTGTTTTTCCATATCCAAGTAAAGGTCTTTCATTTTTTTGCTAATTTTTTCTTCCGCACCTAAATCGTCGCCCTTAGCGAAAGTAACTTGAGTTTTATAAATATGTTTAGTTTTTGACCAATTAGATAAATTATCTATCTTTTGATTGAGTTCATTCGATAGGATTTTCCAATGATACGTGGACAATAACATTACGACTATAAATAGAAATTTTAAAGTGAAATTTAATGTGCTAACTAATATATATGGCTTGTTACCTTTTATTTTTGAAACATTTATATTTCTAGTAAAGGCTACTATCGTAATTATTGTGATAGGTATAATTAAAATAAAACTCAATGTAATTGCTATAATCCAAAAAATACATGATAATTCAAAATAAAAATCTGTACTATCTGTAAATATACAATACATAATAAATAATACATAAATCATAAGACTTGATAGTATCATGATTTTCCCTAAATTAAAGATAAAGAAGCTAACTATTTTTTTTCTTGTATAGCCCAATGTTTGCATGATAGCTATATCTTTCAATCTACGAATGATATAGTGAATAATCGCAACAAAGATGCATAATACAATCAAAAATATACAAAATATTTGAAACCCATTGCTCTCAAGTAAATATATAAAATCGGCTTTATTTTCGCCAAAAATTTCTGTTTTAGCTACATTTTCATTTAGTTCTTTTAACATGGCATTTATTTTTTCTTTATCTTGAGTCGAGATATAGTACATACCACTTCCATCAAAATTTTCATCTGCACTTAAAGGTTGGATAGTTATTTTAGTTTTCGAATCTATTCTTTTTATAATACCAATTTGATCTGTGCTCTCAATTTCAGAAGTACTTATAAATTTGTTTGAATTTACTTCTGGAAACTTCCCTGATTTTAACTTGATATGGTTATTTAAACTAGTATCAGTTGTGAAAATATGTAAATCATTTTCTCCCGGGTATATGTATTTTGAAATATTCACATTATATTTCTTTGCTAAACTTTGTAAAAATTCAATGTAATTCTTAGTGTAACTTTTCTCTTCTTCAAAATTTAAAGTAATACTAGTTGTATTTTTATAGAATAATTGTTGTGTTTTATATTCTTTAAAAATATTTAAAGATAAAAATGCAGTTAATGCCAGCGTTGCTGCCATTAAAATAAAAATGATTTTTTTCATGCAAACACCTCTTAGAAAAATCTAATATCACTAATTATCTATATTCAAAAACAAGAGAAGTTTTTAAACTTCTCTTGTTTTTGAATATTATTTATTATCGTAATTCGCTTTATTTGTACCACTAGATGTCCATGTAGCTTTTGCTTTGCTAAATACATCTTTCTTCTGCCATTTTCCATCATTGTAGACGCCTTTTCCATTTGTAACTGTTGCTCTACCTTGTTTTGTATAATGTTTATATTCGGAAATAACGTTTCCATCTCTTTTTCCTCTAATCCAATACCCACCGTCTGCTTTACCAGACGTTACACCTGCGTATAACTGAGGTTTATTGCCAGAATTGTTTTCATCTGCTACAAATCCTTCAGTTATTGTGCTATCCGCTGTCACAATTTCGGACTTTCCAACTGTTTTTTCTGCGGCAAATACATTCATTGAAGCTGGAACTACTAAAACACCTGCAGCAATTGCACCGATAATAGCTTTTTTCATACTAATTCCCCATTTCTATCATTTTATATTTTGTTAAGATTTTACACTAATGGAAAATCTTACAATTTAAATTTACCATATCCTTATTTTTTTGTAAATAAAAAGTAAATTTTCGGTTTATAATAATTGTTTTTAATTCATTGTTCATATATTCATCTTTATTATTTTTGCGGGATCAAGAAAGGGTATTTTAAGATTTAAATGGTAGTTGAAATAATAACGCCTTTCAAATAAGTTAAGAGGTTTTATTATTATTTTATGAGAGAACAACAGCGAAAAAAGCAGTGAAATAGACGTTTCTAGTAACAAATATTACTATGGAAAATTTAATGATTATTGGTAATATTGGGATATAATTATATGTTAACATAATATAGGATTGTATTGTTATTAAAAATTAAAATATTCAAAATTAAAAAAATCAACTCTATTAAAGAGTTGATCTTTGTAGTGGAAGTATTTTTTAATTGGACAAATTACCCTATGAAAAGAAAACAGTTCTGGTGCAAAAATAAAATACAATAACTTAACATGGCACAATAATATTTGGGACAGAATTCAATACATATTATTAAAATTAAGATAGTTCAAGTCGGCAGAAGGCACCTTTAGGTGTCTTTTTTTTATGAATTTCAACCCCACCTATTTCCGTAGGTGGACTACTCGTGATTTTACACAATTAAGTTATAGCAAAAGCATTTATATCGAAAGTAATTAAAATTAACTTTGTAACCCTATTAATCTCCATTGTTTTATTATCTTTTATTTTAAAATGAAGTCTTTTCCCTATACGTTCACTAATTACAATATTTCCAAAGGCTAATTTACGCAAATGTTGTACAATCAAATCCTCTGTAATTCTTGTTTGCTTACTTAAATCCAAAACTGACAACGATCCATTTTCCTTCCAAATGGAAAGAAGGGATAACCAATCACCCTCACAATAAACAGTTAATCCTATTTTATTATACTAGTACAATCTCACCAATATAAAAAAGGACCACCATTACTGGCAGTCCTTTTTTGGTAGTTTTAGAAATTAAATTATAACATATTAATATACAAATTATAAATATACTTTTACAAAAGATACTATAAGTTTTTTATAATTCTTGATTTCTCAATTTTCATTGCATGATGAATTTTCCTATAAGTATTAACAACTAACATTAAAATTATCAACCCACTAAATTATTAGAAAAAACTGGTTATCTACATAATTATTTGGTAAAATATAGATATAATTTAAGAGGGTAAAGTTAATATAGATCAACTAAGTAATGCTAAGAAAATGTTTTATTGCATAAAAAAAGGCTCCATTGCTGGAGCACTCAAAATAAACAAACGAATTAAAACAAGAAACAGACAATTTAACTATATAGATAAAACATAAATAAATCTATATATATGTAAAAATGCATATAAAAACTCTATTTATTGATGCTATAATAGGTTTACTCGATGATTGTTATATTTTTTTTATGGTTTTTAAGCAATAAATACCTTCTTAACACCAAGTGTACAAGTAAAAGAAGACATCTTAAGCGATGTCTTCTTTTCTTATATAATAACAACACAATAAAATTAAGATGGTTCAAGTCGGAGGAAGGCACCTTTGGGTGTTTTTTCTTTGTCGAATTTGCCTAATAGGGGCAGCACCACATTGCTATCAAGTTAAAAAATTTTTTCACCCAAAACAAAAAAACGAGCTGAATTCACATAAATAACTATGGAAGAAAACAAAAACTTAGGATTAAAGAACTTGTGATGTATGACTATATTGGCTGTTTTTATTCAGAAGGATATATTAATCCTGAGTATACATTTGTATTTAATCATGAGGATATCGAAGAAATTATATTTGTAGGTTTTATAGATGAGGAAGAAGAGGCATTTGTAGGATTGCTTAATTGAATAGGATCTAGAAACAGGTGATCTTCAAATTTTGATAAAACTAGCAATCTCCACGCCGAAATTGTTTAAATTATAAGGGGGAAAAGCTGGTCACGAAAATGATGAAGAGATTACTATTTTCAAATCAGTTGGTTTGGCTGTAGTAGATATTATTGTTGCGAATTATTTGTATGAGAAAGCAGTGGAGCGCGGGATGGAATTGGGTTTTGAGGGACTGCCTTTTGGTGGTCTTTTTCGCATGAAATCTTGTAAAGTAAGAAAAAGTTGAATATTAATATTCTAATATTCAATAGAAAGATAAAATGTTTTAAAGTTCAAAATAATACATTATAATATATTTAGTAAAATTAACCAATTTATATTTTACTCATTATGTATTAAAGGGGAAATGAAAATGGCTGGACAAATTCGTATGTCACCAGAGGAGCTTAAATCGAAAGCAGCTCGATATGGACAAGGTGCAAATCAAATTGAGGACATTTTAAGTCAACTACAAAATTTACAAAATGAATTAAGAGGAGAATGGGAAGGTCGTGCTTTCGAAGGTTTTGATCAACAGTTCAATCAATTAAAGCCAAAAGTACAAAACTTCGCACAGCTATTACAAGAAATTAATATGCAGCTTAATAAAACTGCAGAAGCTGTTGCTTCTCATGATGAAGAATTATCACGTAATTTCGGTTTGAAATAAAAATTGTCATACTCTATATAACAAGCATTTCAAATGAGCCATACAGCTTATAGTGTATGGCTCATTTGATTGCATGCCCAACTTAGCTGGACACACGTTTAAAAAGAGTGATATTGATAGGGAATTTTCATATATTTATTGGGATTTCTTTGGCATGTTCTGAAAATTAGAGAAAGGATTTGAGTGATGGGACAATTTCAAAGTAATTTTCAAACGGCACAACAAATTGCTACGCAGATGAGAACAGCTTCGAATATAATCCAAAGTGCAACAAATCGTTCTATAACAAAGGCGACGCGTACAACACTATCTGTTAATTCCAAAGCACAAGAAGCGAATCAACAAATGTTAGATTTTACGAAACAATTTTCCACTGCCTTTCAACAAGCGGTCGATAATATTCATTCAGTAGCCCAAGAGTTTGAGAGAATGGATAACGAACTTCACAACACTTTCCGCTAATGTGACAACCTACGTAAAGGTAAAATAGTAGGAGGAATATGATGAGTCAAGATATTGAAAAACAAATCAATCAAGTAAATCAAAAGTTAAGAAGTGTATTTGAAGAACAAGACCGAAATCAATCCGCGATTCACATTCAGGAGCAAGCGGAAGCAGATTTTTATGAATGGAGAGGTCGAAACCATCGTTTGTTTGATCGAATTTTAGGAACTTGGCATGGTGATAGAGAAATGTCTCAGTTTTTTATGAAGACATATCAAGAGGCACAACATATTGAACGAAAAGTCACATTTGAATTAGAAAACCAAAAAGAAACGTTGCTTAAAGAAAGACGAAACCTTAGTGATTTAGAAAACGACCTTTCCTATCAACAACAACAATTAGCGAGGGAGGTCAATGCATGAGCTTAAATATGTATTTAGGAGAAGTACAAGGCCAAACTCAAAGTATGAATGCTGTATGTAACGCTACTATTCAAGGTATGGAACAAGTCATTCAGTCAATTGATGCCTTTGCAATTGATACTGTTCTACAAGGACAAACTTATAGCAGTGCAAAATCATTTTTTGTACAAACCTTTCGTCCTTTAGCGCAAGGAATCATTTATCTGTGTGAAGAGTTAATTCGCCAGAACGATGCTTTTCCAAGTCAATTTCAATCACAAGTCGCTTCCACAGATGTAATTGAACAAGAAATATTAGAACAAATTCGAGAAATTGACCGAATGAAAGCAAGTATGGAAGCCATCAGTCAAGCTATGCCAATCCCAGGTATGGACGCTATGGCGAATCTTTTTACTGTGATGAGGAAAAAACTGCAAGAAAAGCTGGATCATTTGTATCAATTCAATCAGACCTCTAGTAATAATTATAGTACAGCCCTTCAATTAGCAGCTAGTATTGCTGCAGGTCTTGCGGAAGTTCAAAGTGGAAAAGGCTTTAGTCCTGCAAGTGGTACATTTAGTACGCAAGGGTTGAATATGGAATGGACAACTTCTATTCAGGCGATTACAGAAGAGAGGGCACGACAAGCTGCCAATTCAATTGAAGAGGGTGAAATGTGTGGTAAGCTACCTGAAAAATCTACTGGTGAAAAAATTTGGGACGGTATTGTAGAGGGTACGGGACAAGCAGTTAGCGATACAATAGACGGAATAAAAGCTTTAGGAGATTGGGAAACGTGGGAAAACATGGGGAACGCTGCTTTGCACCCTATTGATACCCTTAGTACCATGTATAATACATTGTCAGATTCATTTATTAATGATGTAATAAATGGAGATGCTGAAAGTCGTGCTAAATGGGGAAGTTATGCTTTAACACAAGTTGGATTAGGACTTATTGGTGATAAAGGATTAAGTAAAGCAAGTAAATTAGGTCAGGCAGGTAAAGTGACCAAACTAGCAAAAAATAAGATTCCGCAAGCTGTTTCACATATTACAAGTAATTTACAAATGGGAGATCGCTTTGCTTTTGCTGGTGGAAATAGTTTGCGATTTAGATTTGATACACCTGATTTTAAAAAAGCTGAAGAAAAGCTGTCGACCTATCAGTTTGCTAGAGGTGAAAGTAATTATGGTGGGAGTAATTTTGTTAATGAAAATCATAGATCTTCACTTTCTAATAGGGAAATTATATCTAATTTACAACATACAGAAAAATTTAGACCAAATACACTCAAACATATCCTAGAGGGTGAAATAAATTGGCGTGGTGACGCAATGGGTTATCATACTGAAGTATTGGAGAATACACCTGGAAAAATAATTAGCGGAACAGAAGAGATATTAAATGATCAAGGCATTTATAAAGCTAGGGTAGAAGTGAATGGAACCCCTAAAACTGGAAATAGAGGATTTTCTACATTTTTTCCTAAAGATTGGAGCCCGCAAAAGATTGTAGATAATATAAATGAAGCATATAATAATAGAACGTATGAATTTGGTAACACATATTCTGGAATAGGTTCAGAGGGTATAAGGATTAGCATGTATATAGATGGGAATGGGAAAATTATCTCTGCTTTCCCAGCGGAATAAATTTTATCTTTAGTATAAAGGAGTACAATAGTAATGAAATATCCATATAGCTTTGAAGTACTTACCAATGGAAAACTAGTTATGAGGCTTCCTCAAGAAATTAAACTTATGGAGACTTTTTTAGGCGTTGAAGTTTCTGCGTTTGGAGATTGGATTTTAGAAGAAATACATAGTGTTTTAAATGGGAAAGAAAATTACGTAGTAGTAAATGGAAACATTTGTGGTTTAGAAATTCGGAAAGATACAACTACTGTCCTAGACAATTTGGCTGAAGATGGTAAGGGAGATTTTTGTGAGATAGAAACGATTGAATTAGTAGATTTAATTCATATTTGGCAAGATAAACAAAAAGAATTTAAAAAAGGAAAAAATAAAGAATTGAAATAATAGATAGAGCTGACTTCTTATAGAGGTCAGCTCTATCTATTATTTCATATTTCTCCATTATCTCAGGTTTTAAAGTCTTTTTTCCTAAATAATTATCAGCAATAGTCATTGCAAAAGAATCTAAAGGTATTTAGATATGATGATGGGTGGAGAGATAGTTCGCATGAATTTTGGTGTGATCCATTTAGTGGATTAAGAATTCGTTTACAGGAAGAGATTGCTATTGTATCTGATTTTATAGAAAATTTATATGAAGTGGATGAATATATAAAGATTTTAGACGATGCTGTAGAAGGGAAATATCTCGATTTTGAATTAGAATATAATGCTGCAGTAGTAAATTCTAATAGTCCGTGGAAATGGAGGTAGATTAGTGGTGGAGAAAAATTAACAGCTCCCCAAAAAGCTATTATTAAGCAGGTTGCTATTGAGAAAGGTTTAATACCTGATGTTCCTATGAAATTAGGTACACAATATCCTGATTTTAAGAAAGCTGGTTTAATTATTAAATCGGATGAGTTACCAGAGGAAATGTGGTTGGCAAGTGACAAACAACAATTTAAATGGTTAGATGCCAGGTAAAATGGAATTAGTACCATTTGGAATACATAATAGCATATTTCATAAAGGTGGGCGGAGTGAAGGACATTGGTCTTATAGATCTAAAGGTAGGTAAAGAAATGGAGGAATTAAAATGAAGATTAAAAATGGTAGTGAACTTCAATCACCAAATGATGAATTAATTGAATCATTTGAGGAATATTGTGAGATAAAATTACCAAATGATTTTATAGATTTTTTGAAAAAATATAATGGCTCTATTCCAATTACTAATGTTTTTTCACATGAAAAAAACGAACTTTTAATTGAACGTTTCTTATGTTTGTTGGAGGACCCAGAAGATGATGATGAAAATGGTTGGTATGATATAGAGGTTGTATTATCTGATATCGATACTCGTTTAACGGATGATGAAGATTTAACAGGGATAAATGTTATTCCATTTGCTGTTTTATTCGCAGGTGATTTTCTTTGTTTAGATTTTAGAGAAAAGGAAATACCATCTGTTGTGGTATGGTATCATGAAGAATCAGAAGAGTTGAATCCGGTAACTAGTGAAGTTGCAGATAATTTTAGTGAGTTTTTAAGTATGTTAAAAGAATAATGTAAGAAAAATAATTAAATTTTATTTATGGGTTTGAATTTGTATTAAAGTTTTTTTGCTTTTAATATTTTAATTAAAAAAGAAGACTAATATTTGCTTTTTAATAGGTTGATATATATTTTAAAGAAATTAAAGGAGAAATGTATCAAGGATATTATCCTTTTCTTCTTTATTGATACCAATGTATTTAAGTGTAAATTGTGGGCGATATAGATTGTTATAAATCCTAGGAAGCGGCAATTACAATACACTCTATTTCGTGGGGTATTTGGCATCGTATGTTCAGTAGGATTATTAGTTATAACCCAAAAGTTTGCATATGGAATGTTAGGATTACAAACTCCCATCTATTTTATTTTTTCGGTTAGTTTATATATTTTTGCTTTGAATTATTATTATAAAAATCATATTAAAAAACTTCAGGGATCAATCAAAAAATCAAAGTCATCGAAAAAAAACTCTGGTTTCGGAGTATTGGCTTTTGTAGGATTGGGTCAACTCATTGCTAATATCAGTCTTGGTTTTGCAACACAAAAGATGGTAGCAATTGTATTAATGTGTGTATATTCCATGCTTTCGTTTATGTTGTTTCATTTCATTATGGAACTCCATAGGTATTATTATTTAAGGAAGCATATAGAAGATGGGGGTAGAACACATGAAACCATTTAAAGAGTCTGTATTGAATTTTAAGTATATAATCGTGGTTCTCCTATAGTCAGTAAAGAATGCGGAAAAGAAAAGGGAGAAGCAACATCATGAATATAGAATTACATTTAGATAAAGCAAGGATGGGGAATTATGCAATTTTCTAAAGAAAAGTTTTTACCAAATGGTTCTATTGTTCTCTTAAAAGGAGGGACAAAAAAGGTTGTAATTTACGGAAGAAAACAACTGCTTATGGTTGAAGAACCTGTATAACTACATAGGCTGTTTTTATTCAGAAGGATTATAAAACTAATCCACTTAACGAAGGTAGAACAGCTCCTAAGATTGTTGACAAGGGTACTTTTGATAAATATGGATTTGAAGGTATTGCATACGAATTACCTGACCTCACTAGTCGGTGGTTGGTAGAATACGGACGGAATGCTAAACTTATTAAGTAAGAGAGGAGAGCGTGTTAAATGATTAAGCCTTTATACGCCGAAAATATTATAGTAGGTGTAAAATATAAAAATAAGCTCAATTGGTATATAACTGAATCGGATTTATGGTATTTAGATTATAATCAAGCTGGATATTCTCCTAGTGAATATCCAGAGGAAAGAAAAGGCATTAGTATTTTAAATGAGACTACAATAGCTAACTTTTTAGAAAGAATAGAAAAATATAAAAGATTTACAGAAGATATTAGGTTAGAATTTTTAAGAGAACTAAGAACTAATAGAGAAGAAGCCTATTATGATTATAATCCATGTTTCCTAATAAATTTTGAGCGTTTAATTTTTTATTCTAATTATCCGGAATCAATATCTTTTGAAGAATATATTCCGAATAACTGGAGAGGTTATTTACAGCGATTTGATGAACAAGTACCCTATGAATATAGATACTGGGAAGATAAGAATAAAAGCTATTTAGTTAGAGAGGATTAGGTCATTGAAGAAAATAAATTAATTATGATAAAAGAAACATTTAAGAATGAAGGAACTGGTGAACTGACGCCAGGAGTTACTATAATACTTGATGGGAATGTAAGGGGATTATTGGAAATAATTGCAGGGAAACAAGGTTATTCGGATTATGCAGAAGCTCTAAAAGAAGTAATCTTTGAAGGGATTCATCATTTTGTGAAAAGAAATAAATAATAAGCTGACATATACTCTTAAGGTAAAGGGCAATTCCGAAAGGGATATGCCCTTTTTATTTTGAAAATTTGAAATGTAACTAAGATATTACTTTTTTCTTATTTAGTGATACCAATATATTTAAGTAAAAATCTGTGGTGTGCTATGATTCAAGATTTCTTGCAACATTGCAATGTCTTTTGTTCATAGAACCAATAGCCGAAGGTTTTGCGCATGGTGTGAGTCCTAATAGATTCGATACCGGAAAAGTCTCCAGGGTTTTGAGATTTTTGATAAGTCTAGATCTTATTAATGGGTTGATCTTCTTTTCGAGAAGGGAATAATATTTCACAAAAGGTGTAAAATGGGATGCTGATTTAGATGGTGATGATGAAGATGAAAGTATTAAGGATATGGTGAAAACAGGTTCGAAAAAAGCTTGGTCAACAATAGCAGGGTGGTTTAATTAACATGAAAAAAAATATGGATTTTAATAAGAAAGCTTTTGCACATTATATGGCTCTTTATCCTGTAGATGAAATAAAGCTCCAAGTAATTGTCCTTGTCCTTTTGGGGGCAGACGTGTTTGTTCTTTTGCCTGCGTTTGCGAATCCTTTTCGATTACTTTATGTATATATAGTAACTCCTCCAGTTGTTTTTTTAAATTTGTGGGCGATATGGATTGCTATCAATCCTCGGAAACGACAGTTACAATACACTCTATTTCGAGGAGTATATGGCGCCATATGTTCAGTCGGATTATTGGTTATAACTCAAAAATATGCTTATGAAGTGTTACAATTACAAACTCCCATCTATTTTATTCTTTCATTTGGTTTGTATGGTTTTGCTTTGTATTATTTTTATAAAAATCATATTGAAAAACTTCAGGAACCAAGAAAAAAATCAAAATCATCGAAAGGAACTGGTGGTGTAAAAGTAGCAGCTATTGCAGCTGGATCGGGGCAGTTAATTGCTAATATAATTCTTAGCATTGCAACACAACAGATGGGTGCGATTGTATTTATGTGTGCATGCACAGTGTTTTCGTTTGGTTTGTTTTATATGATTATAGAACTCCATAAGTATTATTATTTACGGAAGCATATAGAAGATGGAGGGAAAATACGTATAGGCTTTTAAATGGAAAAAAAGAGCAGCTTCTCTAATGGTGATGAGCTTTCAACAAAGGCTATAGCTGGGAAATTGGATGTGAATATACCCTATGATTGGAAGAGTTTAAAAGAAGATGTATTTGTTAGTAAAGTTATTGGCGTAAAAGGGGCAGCAGGTATTTGAGATAACTCATATAAATTTAAATCCACAATTTCTTTAATGACACCTTTAGGTATCATACAATTAAAAGATAGAGAGGTTACAGTTACTCAAAAAATTTTTTCAGGAGAAGTTATAGCGGGTATTGACGATTACTCCTTAAAGGCAGCATCGGAAGCTTCTACACTTAAGTATGAAGTAGAAGTAAGTATGCTACATTTTTCAGAATAGTTGCCAATTATTGGAGATAAAGACCTAAAAATTAAAGGTGATTTGGGATTAGGCGCAATAGGTTTGAAAGGTAGCTTTGGAAAAGAAACTGGTATAACGGTTCCTGCTTTAGAGGGTTTTACTGTGGGAAGTAGTTTAAAATTTGAAAAACCTGAGGAGAAAAAATGATATGAAAACTCCATCGTATAAACCATTATATATTTTAGTTTATGTCGTAATATCTGTATCTATTATAGGATTAATGATTACTCCATCTAACAATTTGTGGGAAAAATTGTTAGGAACTATCGTTCTCATTCTTTTGGGAGCAGGTTTAATATGTTTTTTAAAATTCGGACGGTGGGCGCAAGAGAAATTTTATGATAAATTTACAAAAAAACGGGATTAATATAAGACTGTAGTAATTTAAAACATGGGAGCAACCTTTGATGATATATGGTAGAAAACAGGAAGATTCAAAAACTAAGGAAACTTGGGATTATGTGGCTTGTTATTATCCTATTGGAAATGTTTCAACTGAATATAATATGTTTTTTAACCATGAATACATATCAGAAGTTATTTTTACTGGTTACATAAATGAGGATGAAATTAAGTTGCGTGAAGATTTGAAATAATAATTTGAAATTTATAACTATAATAAAATATATATATCTTAATGGATATAATTTTTTATTATAGTTATTTTTATAAGTTTAATGGTGAAAATTTTATTGGGAATAGAAGGGGTAATGATAGTGAAAATTTTTAAAAATACAATTTTATTTGTTTTGTGTTTAGTAATTCTTAGTGGTTGTTTTACAAGAGAGGGAACTATTGTTGGTGGTAAAGTTCATGGTTCTTCAGATAGTGTATCAGGTAGTATATCTGGAGATTATAGAAAATTTACTGGATCTGCAACTCAAGATAGGAAAGTTAAAAAAGGTGAGAATTGGATTTTTTCTTTTGATGATAAAACTAAACAAGGAACTATAATTGCTTATGTTGTGGATTCAAATGATAATACAATACTAGAGTTTAATAGTGGCGAAGGCGAAAAAAATATTAAAGTGCCTAAGGATGATACATATAAGGTTAAAATTAAAACGGAAGAACATGGTGGGGAATTTCGAATATCATGGAAAAAAGAAAAATAGTTTTTGGATTGAAAAAGGCATCTAAAGAATACAATGTATTTTTTAATCATAATTAAATCGATAGTTTATTTTTTAAAGGTTTTGAAACAGTTGAAGAGCTAGAGTTAAGAAATAAACTAGCAAAATTTTAATGAAAAGGTAGATTAATTATATGTTTTCAGGATTTCAATGGTTTCCTAAAAAATGGGGAAAAAGAAAAGTTTCAGAACAGTTTCATCAATCAAAGTTTGCTGATGAAGGTAAAGGTATTTTGATTACTATTTATGCTATAGATTTGTATTTTATATCTATTCCTTTAAAGGTAAAAAAATATAATTAGTTTTAATCATACATATATTCTTTATTTGAAGGTTGAGGTAGAACACAGGAAACCTTTTAAAGAGTCTGTATTGAATATTAAGTATATAATCGCGGTTCTCCTATAGTCAGTAAAGACTATGGAAAAGAGAGAAGCAACATCATGAATATAGAATTACATTTAGATAAAGGAAGGATAGAAAAATAACAAAGGAGAGTAAAAATGAAGATTTGGGAATTAAAGAGTTCATTTGATGACTATGAATCCTTTCAACTATTGAATTTAGAAGAAGATTCTAAAAAGTATTTTGAAGGAAAAATTGACTCGGCAGTAAAAGCATCTGATTCATGGGGAGAAATACGTATTAAATGTGTAGAAGAAGGAAATCAAAGTAATTTTCCTCATTTTTGGGGAGAAGTTGGTACACCAATGGTTAGTGGGGAAGCTAAAAAATTCTTAGAGTCTATGCTTGGTGATAATGTAGAATTTCTTCCCCTAATTCATGATGTGACGGGAGAAGTGTATTCTATAATTAACGTTCTAAATGCAATAGATGTCATTGACTATGAGAAAGCTATACTAAAGAAATTACGTTCTGGCTTAGTAATAGATTTCAAAAAATACGCATTCTTACCTAATATGGTTAAGAACCAAACAATATTTAAAGTTTACTTAAATGAAATATTACATATTCCTTCCGTTTTTGTATCAGATGAATTTAGAAATACAGTGTTAGAAAGTGATTTAAAAGGTTTTGAATTTATAGAGGTATGGGATTCAGAAGCAAACATGTAAAAGAAAGTCCTAAAATAACTGATAGAAGTTGAAGCAATGGCTTACATTAACTAGACACTTACAAGATGGAGATAGTGCAGATATAACTTGGTCTATACCCAAATATAATACCTATCCTAAAGGAGAATAAATACTCTTAGAAAGAAGTTTTTTATATGTGGAAAAATCTAATTTTAGAAATTGAAAAAATAGAGAAAAGTTTTAATGATAAACTGAATACACCCGCAACGGATAGTGAAGTTCAGAAATTAAGAGAACGCATGAAAGAGAGTTTTAATGTTGGCCTACCGAGTGAATATGAGGAGTTTCTTAAAACTGTAAATGGATTAGATTTTAACGGGCTAGTACTTTATGGAGTTGACTCTTATTTGTTAGATACAGAAAGGGACGAATCAATTTGCGGGCTTATAGAAACCAATGAGATTTGGTATGAAAATGAATTTCAAAAAGAGTATCTTTTCCTTGGAGATTCAAATATAGCATGGTTTTGTAAAAACATATCTGAAGGTACTTATTTAGAACTTGATAAACCATCTGGTACGGTAATGAACACATATAATGATTTTAATACAATGCTTGAGGAAGCGTTAAAAATAACCCTTCTTTAATAGGATGATAAAATTATAACTGTTTATCCAATGTATTAAAGAATATGAGGTACTCAAAATGAAAGTAACTACTCAGCCTATAGTTAAAAATACAAGAAAATATAGAGGTAATTGCTAAGAAGCACTCCGCCTGAGTTTCAGATGAAATTAAATAATTGAATATTTATATTTAAATAATCGACTATTTATGCTTTAATATTTCTATATAGATAAATGGGATAATTAGGGATTTATATTTAATATGTTTTAAGAAAGGGGAATGTTTTTTATGGAAACTTCAGAAAATCAATTTAAACGTGCACTTAATCCTTGGTTCTCCATTTGGACAAAACCACGTGATACAATGAAAGAAATTTTTATATCCAAACCTAAGAATGTGTTTTTACTCATTTTATTAGGCTCATTCGTACAGACTTTAGATCGAGCATCTTCTAAAAATGTGGCGGATTCAATAAGTAGTCCATTTTCAATAATTTCAATAGTTATATTCGGTACCTTCGTTGCTTTCTTAATTTATTATTTTTTGCTACCAGCGTTATTTAATTGGGTAGCAAAAAAACTTGGTGGACAAGGTACCTTTGAAAAAACACGTTACTCAGTTGCCTATTCTTATATCCCTTACGTTTATTCTCTTATATTAGTTTGGTTGCCTTCATTTTTCTTGTTTGGGATAGAAAACTTTACGAGTGAGACACCGAAAATGGATAGTAGCATAACTTTAACGATTTTGTTTATTATTTTTGCCATAATTGATATAGTTATTGCAATTTGGACAATCATTATTTCTTTAAAATGTTTAGGAGAAGCACACCAATTTTCAGCATGGAAAGCATTATTAACAATAATAATATCCTTTATGATTATCATTCTTCCTTTGGTAATAATAGTATTTCTTATAGTAGGGGTTACAATCTTTTAATAATTTATTTGCTTCGTATTTATCCAAACGTTTTCTACTTGGCGAAGCGTATGACCTATATGATCAAATTGATCGCCCGTTTTACGGCCTGTTCTTCTTATTATTAGTGTTAACAGGAATTTGTGAAGGCAAACTTGAAAATCAAAATATTAAACCATTAAAATCTTAGGGTAGCTGAGTAGATTGTCTTTGTTTGTCCCTTATTTTCCAATTGGAGGCTAATTATTACCAATTGGTTCTGTAGCTCTTATAGAAGAAATTAATCAACCTCTTATGATTTATGGAAGAAAGCAACAACAAGCTGATAATAAATTATGCGATTATGTTTCTTGTCCATATCCTCATGGTAATTTATCAAAAGAATATAATGTTTTTTTTAATCATAATCAAATAATCCATTTATTATTTAAGGGTTTCGAAACAGAGGATGAATTAGAATTAAGAAGTAAATTATCTGAGTTTTGGTGGAAATGGAGAAAATATAATATGGTTTTAGGAATTTCATATTCTGATATTTTTCGTATTATAATTATTGTTTTGTTTTTTTTCATTTTTTGGAGATTGAATACTTGGTATAATAAAAAATATAATGTTCCTAAGGTTTTTCAATGGTTTCCTAGAAGATGGGGAAAAAGAAAAGTTTCAGAGCATTTGTCTCAACTAGATAAAAAGTTAGAAGCTGAAGGTAAAGGTATCTGGGTTACAATCTATGCTATAGATTTGTACATTGTAACTATTCCTTGTACAGTAAAAAAATATAAATCTTAATACATATATGTTTATAAAAAAGACCTTTTATTTTAAAATAAAAGGTCTTTTTTATGATGATTGAAATAGTAATTTTAAGTAAATTAAATTTGAAATGTATCAAGAATATTATCTTTTTCTTCTTTATTAATTCCAATATATTTCAGGGGGATGTGTGGTGTGCTATGGTTAAGAATTTCTTGTAACATAGCAACATCTTTTGTTTGTTTATAGAACCAATAGCCGAAGGTTTTTCGCATGGTGTGAGTACCAATGAATTCTACATCGGCAAAATCTCTGGCTTTTTGCAATTGTCGATAATACGTGTTTTTTCGTCATACAAAAACCTCTACATATAATTAGAGGTTTTTAAATTATATCTTAATGAATTATGCTTTCTTAGATAAAGCAAATCGAGTTCAGATAAACGAAGAACATAGAATACATAATTTTAGCTAGATTTATTATTAACTAAACTATCCCCACCACCAAGCTCCGCCTCAATCTGCGAAGTTTTCGATGACTCATCCATACGCCAATACGTAATAAAGCTGATCGCGATACATCCAGCTACGTAGAAGTAGAAGAGTGATTCCATTCCGATACTCTTTAGCCATAATGCGATGAACTCAGCTGTTCCGCCGAATATCGCAACTGTTAGAGCATATGGTAAACCTACGCCGAGTGCGCGAATTTCAGTTGGGAAGAGTTCTGCTTTTACAATTGCGTTAATCGATGTGTAACCAGTAACGATAATGAGACCGACCATCATGAGTAAAAATGCTACGATTGGTTCTGTCGTTTTTTCCATGAAGAAGAAGATCGGTGCTGTTAGTAATGTTCCGAGAATACCGAATGCCATTAATAGTGGGCGGCGTCCAATTTTATCGGATAATAGCCCTGCAATTGGCTGAAGTACGACGAATATAAGTAGTGCGACAAAGTTAATCC
Source organism: Bacillus sp. PK6-16 (assembly GCF_056530295.1). Lineage (NCBI taxonomy): Bacteria > Bacillati > Bacillota > Bacilli > Caryophanales > Bacillaceae > Bacillus > Bacillus sp. PK6-16. The sequence goes on along the minus strand of NZ_CP096511.1, from coordinate 4,359,202 downwards.
AGCTTACAACTTCTTTCGGAAGGCCGACTGTGTTTACCATGAACTTTTGTAAATATGTTGTGTACGTATAAAATGCAACAGTGCCTCCTAATGTTAGGCCGACTACTGTTAATACTGCTTTCGGATGTTTCATAAGAGCGCGAATGGTTCCTGCGCTTTCAAGTTTTTGTGATTTTATGTTTGCGAATTGCTCCGATTCATCCATCGTGCGGCGAAGCCATAATACAGCTACTGCACCCATCGCTCCAATAATGAATGGAATACGCCATCCCCAAGCTTTCATATCTGGTTCGCTTAGTAATTGCTGAAGAACAATTTGAACGCCTAACGCAACCATCTGTCCAGCAACGAGCGTTACATATTGGAAGCTTGAATAAAAACCGCGGCGTCCACTACTAGCCATTTCAGATAAATACGTTGCGGAAGTTCCGTACTCTCCGCCAAGTGATAATCCTTGAAGTAAACGAGCAAGAACTAAAATAATTGGTGCCATAATACCGATACTTTCGTAACTCGGTGTACAGGCAATAATTAAAGAACCACCGGCCATAACCGTAATGGAAAGCGTTAATGCCGCCCGGCGTCCATGCCGATCCGCATAACGTCCCATTAATAAACTCCCAATAGGGCGCATTAAAAATCCAACTGCAAAAATAGCTGCTGTGTTCAGTAACTGACTCGTTGGATCTCCTTTAGGAAAGAACTCTGCTGAAAAATAAACGGCGAAAGCAGAGTAAACGTACCAGTCGTACCATTCAATTAAATTACCGACAGAACCTTTAAAGATATTGCCGGCGACTCGGTTAGATTTTGCTTGAGCCATACTAATTCCTCCTCTTGCTTAGTAATAAAAGGTATATATGAAAGCGTGTTCATTGTATTTGAATTGTACTGTTCTTTATTTAAAATCTCAATATTATGACAATTTTATTCTTTTTGTACTTTATGTACATGGATATTTTTAATAGTTGCTTCATTTTTAGTTTTGTCATAATAATAGAAAAAGGAGATTGATAGTTTTGAATATTTTATCAAAGGGTATGAAGCATGAAAAAATCACGCAAAGTGTCATTGCAAACGAAAATAGTAAGCTTAATTATCACGTTAATTTTATTTGTCGTTCTCCTATTAGCGGGAATATTTGTTTACATTCAGTCCGTTGATACGAAGCGCCAAGTAGAACAGTTAGCACTGCAAACAGCGAAGTCGCTTTCTTTTATGCCTGCTATAAAAGATGCTTTTCAAAATAACGAGCATAAAAGTACGATTCAATCTATTGCGGAACAAGTTCGTGAGCAAGCTGGTGCGGATTATGTCATTATAGAAGATCGCTTTGGGGTTATGTATTCCCATTCTAATTCGGAGTTAATTGGCACAAAGAGTAACAACCCGTATAACTATGAAGCGCTCACTTTTGGCGGATACTATACGCTCGAAGGAAAGGGTTCAAGTGGCCCGGCTTTAATGGCGAAGGCACCTATTATTGTTCATAACGGAGATTACGATCAAGTAGTAGGCGTTGTGACAGTAGAGTTTTTAATAAAAGGTATTGAATCTAACATACTGAGCAGAACGAAAGAAATTATGCTCTTTTCATTAGCAGTATTATTAGTCGGCATTGTTGGTGGCATTCTTTTAGCGCGTAGCATCAGGAAAGATACACTCGGTTTAGAGCCGAATGAAATTGCAGCGTTATACCGTGAAAGAAGTGCGATACTACTATCTATAAAAGAAGGAATTATCGCCATCGATCAAAACGGTTTTATTACGATGATGAACACGTCGGCAGAAGAGATGCTGCATGTGAATGATGATTATATGCAGCAGCACATTTCAAAAGTTTTACCGGAATTTAATATGGAGAGAGTGCTAGAAAACGATCAAGAAATCGCGTTTCAAGATAAGGTGTTTATTTTAAATATGACGCCGATACTCGAAAATAACAGTACGGTAGGTGTTGTATGTAGTTTTAGAGATAAAACAGAACTGCAAAACCTTGTGAACACAATATCTGAGGTAAGAAAGTATTCCGAGGACTTACGCGCTCAAACACATGAATTTACAAATAAGCTTTTCGTTTTATCAGGATTACTTCAGTTAGGACATTACAAAGAGGCGATTGAATTTATCCAGCAAGAATCTAATATTCATCAAAGCCAAAATCATATTTTATTCCATCAAATTCATGATGCAAAAGTACAAGCTATTTTATTAGGAAAACTCGGAACAGCGTCTGAGAAGAAAATTGATTTTCATATTGAAGGAGATAGTGCGCTTCATCCGTTACCAGACCATATAAAAGTTTCGCACCTTATTACGATTCTTGGCAACATAATCGATAATGCATTTGATGCGGTGAGCGAACGAGAGGAAAAGAGTGTTTCCTTCTTTGTTACGGATATTGGGCACGATATTGTATTTGAAGTGATAGATAGCGGGATAGGGATACCGGTAGAAAAAATTACGATCATTTTTCAAAAAGGATTTTCAACGAAAGGAACTGATCGTGGTTACGGACTAGCAAACGTGAAAGAAATGGTAGATCTACTAGAGGGAACAATTGAAATTCAAAACGAGAAAAATGGGGGAGCTATTTTTACAATTTACCTTCCGAAAACATTGAAAGAAAGTACATGACAAACAGGGGGATGGACATATGTTGAAGGTTGCAATTGCAGAAGATGATTTCCGCGTCGCGCAAATTCAAGAGGAGTTTTTATTAAAAATAAAGGATGTAAAAGTAATCGGAAAATCATTGAACGCGAAAGAAACGATGGAACTACTACAAAAGGAAGAAATCGATTTACTTCTATTAGATAATTACTTGCCAGATGGAATTGGAACAGACTTATTGCCACAAATCCACGCTGACTTTCCAAACGTTGACGTCATTATGGTTACTGCGGCAAATGAAAACCATATGCTAGAAAAAGCAATTCGAAACGGCGTAAGCAACTACCTTATAAAACCGGTCACGTTAGAAAAATTTGTTCGCACAATTGAAGACTATAAAAGAAAGAAGCAACTATTACATAGTAACAATGAAGTAAATCAAGCACTCATCGATAACTTCTTCGGTATTTCACAAACACAAGACATAAAAAACTTACCGACTGGTGTTGATCCGTTAACACTGCAAAAAGTGAAAGACATTATAAAAGGATTCGAAGAGGGCATTACAATAGAAGAAATGGGAGAACAAATGGGGGCCTCCAGAACAACCGCAAGAAGATATTTAGAATACTTAGTAGCGACAAACGAATGCACAGTAGAATACACATACGGCATTATCGGACGACCAGAACGAAAGTACCGAATAGGAAGAGGACTATGAAAAAACGATTATTACTATGTATATGGATCATGACAGGAGTAATAGCTGGTTGTTCCTCGGAAAAATCCCATACGAATAAAGTGAACATCGACAAATTAGAAATCGTTGCACCAAACGTTCAAGGAGCAGGATGGGACTTAACAGCACGGGCGATGCAAAAAACACTAACAGAAGAAAAAATCTTCACAAAACCAATCACTGTCACAAACAAAGTAGGCGGCAGCGGTGATGTCGGATGGAAATATACGAAACAAAAAGGTGGTCACGTACTGGCGATTAACTCAAGCTTACTCATAACGAACAACCTACTAGGCCACAGTAAACTAACATATAAAGACTTTACGTCGCTCGCAACTCTCGCATCGGATTGGGAGGTCGTTGTCGTCTCAAAAGACTCAAACATAGAAAACGCAAACGAACTAATGGAACAACTAAAACAAAACAAGAAAAACTTCAAAATTGGCGTTGCCCCCGGCCTAGGGAACGACGATCACCTATCCTTCGTACAAGTAAGCAAAGCATTCGGCATAAACCCTGCCGAACTACAATTCTTCGTCTACGAAAACAAAGAAAAAATCATAAATGCTCTAACGAACAAACAAATAGGCGCCGCAACCATGACCCTATCCGAAGCCGAAAAACAATACAAAGCCGGCAAAATAAAAATACTAGCCGTATCCGCACCAAAACGACTAGACCGACTACCAGAAATCCCAACCTGGAAAGAACAAGGAATCAACGTCATATTCCAGCACTGGAAAGGAATTATGGGCCCAAAAGATATGACGGAGGAAGAGGTTGCTTATTGGGATGGTGTGATTAAGAGGATGGTGGAGAGTGATAGTTGGAAGGGGATTTTGAGAGAGCGGGGTTGGAATTCTTATTATAAGGATAGTGGGGAGAGTCGGGGGTTTTTGGAGGAGAGTAGTGGGTGGTATGGGGGAATGGTTAAGTTTAGTGATTAATACTCTTTTATTGGTTTATTTGTAAGTGATGATATATGCGACGTAAATAGTGCTGGATTTTATTTTAATATAGAAATACCTTTTATTCATGCGCTTAAAAGGTTACAATAGAAATATCAAAAAAGTGGCCCGAAGGAATGTGAAAAAATGGTAAAAGAGCAGGTTTATAAGTCAACTATTAAGTCCCGTCCACTTCTGTTTTTAGAGATGAAGAAAGTTTCAATCCTATTAAATCAAGGGTTTAAAGAGTTTGAAGTGAAAGAAAAGGCGGTTTTAGAAAATATTTTTCAAGTTAATACAGAATCGAGAAAAAAGGAAATTGCATCAAGTGTTTTGGCCCGATTGAAAATATTAGATGAGTATTTAATTAGGGGAATTGGACATGGAGATATAGAATCTAGCAAGGCGATTGTATTATACGCCATTATGAAAACAGACCGTTTGTTTTTTGAATTTATGAATGAAGTCTTTAAAGAGAAGTTTGTTTTTGGTGAAACTTTTCTGACAGATGCTGATTTTAATATATTCTTTGAAAATAAACAGCAGCAAAGTGAAAAGGTTGCATCATGGAATGATTATACATTTTATAAATTGAAACAAGTGTACATTAGAATATTATTTGAAGCTGGTTATTTAAAGAATCAAAAAGGTAATCGAGAAATTGAAAGACCGTTATTAAATATTGATGTAGTAGAACATATACGCGCATTAGGTGACGGCATATATATGGATATTTTAGTAGGTGAATAGTGTGAGAAGAATAAATGAACGTCTAGATGAAATTTTACCGAAAATTACAGATGCATCCTTTCGTGAAAATAAAGGATTAGGCAATGAGATAGGGTTTTATATTTTTGATTATGATCCGAAATACGAGATGCTTGTGAGAGAACATATTGTTTATATGCAAGAACGATTAAAAAATGATAGTTCTCTACATATAAGAGAATTCGATTTATATGAAGTGATGCTAGAAATATTAGAGGAAAAAGGCTACTTGCAAAAAAATATCGATATGGAACAAAAAAAGGGGAGCGACTTTATTTTAAATGCGACACGAAAAGCTTTGCGTCTAACAAGTAACAATGATTTAGTTGTGCAGTATATTACAGATAGAGTACAACCTAATGATATTGTTTTTTTGACAGGAGTAGGAAAAGTGTTTCCAATCATTCGCTCGCATACGATATTAAATAGCTTACATAAAGTAGTCGACAATGTACCGTTAGTGATGTTTTTCCCAGGCACATATGATGGACTGGAGCTCGTATTATTTGGTGAAATCAAAGATGATAATTACTATAGAGCATTTCAATTGATTGATAAATAATAGAGAGAATTGGAGGAGAGGTAGTATATGCAAATTCAAAAAATGTTTGAAAAAGAGATTAACCGTGATATTAAGGGTGTTATTAAAGTTGGACAAGATGATGATAAAAACATTTATCAAGAATTAGATGAGTATGTCGTAACCAATGAGTTGTTACATCATATGGGTGAATTCTTTAAATCATATAAAAAAGGTATTACTGGACACACGGATAAAATGGGTGTTTGGATTTCAGGTTTCTTCGGATCTGGTAAATCACACTTCTTAAAAATCCTTTCTTATTTATTAGAGAATAAACATGTAATGGATGAAAAAGAAATCGATAAGGATGCCATTTCATTTTTTAATAATAAAATATTAGATCCGATGGTTCTCGCAGATATGAAGCTGGCCGGAAATACAACAACAGATGTAATTCTTTTTAATATTGATTCTAAAAGTGAATCGGATTCGAAGTCGGATAAAAATGCAATTGTAAAAGTGTTTAATAAAGTATTTAATGAAATGCAAGGATTTTGTGGTTCGATCCCTTGGATAGCCGATTTAGAACGTCAAATGGTGAAAGACGGGTGCTATGAGGAATTTAAGGCGGAATTTGAAAAGATTTCGGGGAATACATGGGAAGAAGCTCGAGAAGATTTTTATTATGAAGAAGATTCGATTATAGAAGCGTTGTCAAAAACAACGAAAATGAGTGAAGATGCAGCACGTAATTGGTATGAACGTGCGGAAGAGGATTATTTCATTAGTATCGATCGTTTTGCTAAACGTGTGCGTGAATATGTAGAAGCGAAAGGAAATAACCATCATGTTGTTTTCCTTATAGATGAACTAGGACAATATATCGGTAATGATTCACAACTGATGTTGAATCTGCAAACAGTAGTAGAAGATATCGGAACGCAGTGTGGAGGAAAAGTATGGGTATTGGTAACAAGTCAGCAAGATATTGACTCTGTTGTTAAAGTTAACGGAAACGACTTTTCGAAAATTCAAGGTCGTTTTGATACAAGATTAAGCCTGTCTAGTGCTCACGTAGATGAAGTAATTAAAAAACGTATTTTATTAAAAAACGAAGTTGGTAAACAAACTTTACGACTCCTTTATGGTGATAACAGTTCCATCTTAAAGAATTTAATTACATTCTCTGGTGATACAGCAGAAATGAAAATATTTAATAATGAGGAAGATTTCGTAGATGTTTATCCGTTTATTCCATACCAATTTAATTTACTACAAAAAGTATTTACAGGTATTCGAATTCATGGGGCATCAGGAAAGCATTTAGCAGAAGGGGAGCGCTCTTTATTGAGTGCATTCCAAGAATCAGCAATGAAATATGCTGAAAGTGAGACTGGAGCTCTTATCCCATTTTCGGCGTTCTATCAAACAATTGAAGCATTTTTAGATTCGAGTATTCGTACTGTAATCATCCATGCTCAAAACAATTCACGCTTAAATGAATATGATGTAGAAGTATTGAAATTATTATTCTTAATTAAATATGTAAAAGAACTACCTGCAAACCTAGAAAATTTAGCAACGTTAATGATTCAAAACATAAGTGACGATAAAATTGAGCTGAAGAAGAAAATTGAAAGTTCATTAATTCGATTAAGTAAAGAAACATTAATTCAAAAAAATGGACAAGAGTATATTTTCTTAACAAATGATGAACAAGATGTTAACCGTGAAATTAAAAATATGCATGTTGACTCAGCGGAAGTTATCCAAAAAATTGGTGATGTCATTTTTAATGTAGTCTATCAAGATAAAAAATATCGTTATTCTCCTAAATATCATTTTAGTTTTAATACAATTATTGACGATCGTCCGATTGGTATGCAGACGAATGATATTGGCTTGAAGATCATCACGCCATATTTCGATGCAACGACTGAATTAAATGACTCTGAATTGAAAATGATGTCTATGCGTGAGAGTAATGTAATATTAAAATTACCTCAAGACACTTCTTATTTAGATGAAATGACAGAGATATTAAGAATACAAGCATACTTGAAAATCAAAAGTGGCACAGCAGCTTCCCAAGCGATCGAAGATATTAAAGTGCGTAAATCAAGAGAAGCGAACGAACGAAAAGATCGCGTTCATACGTATGTAACAGAAGCATTAAAACATGCGGAAATCTTTGTTAACTCGCAGCAGTTAGATGTGAAAGAGAAAAATCCTGTTGAGAGAATTAATGATGCTTTCAAAGTATTGATTGATAATTTATATAATAAGTTGCATTATGTGAAGAAATTTATTGACACAGCAAAGCAATTAAATGAATTGTTAGTTGAAAATACAACGCAGTTAACGCTGTCAGGCGATAATGAAGATGTTAATCAGTTAGCGGTTAAAGAGGTAAATGACTATATCGCTCGTTTAACAACCCGCAACCAACAGATTACGATTAAGGGCATCACAACCCACTTTACAAAACAACCATATGGATGGAAAGATCTTGATATTGCTTCATTTATTATTAAATTGTTTAAAGGACAAGAAATTAAATTACAATTGAATAGTAGTAATTTAACAACAAGTGAGCGCGATTTAGTAAATTACATAACGAAGCGTGATTATGTAGAACGTGTCGTTGTGAAAAAGAGGGAACGTATTTCACCTGCACTAATGAAAGTTGTTAAAGATCTTTCAAAAGAAGTGTTTGAAGTTACTGCTTTACCGGATGATGAAGACGGATTAATGAATCGATTTAAAGCAATGTTAGCAACAGAAAAAAACAAAATTAATGAACTATTAGCTCATTATCAACATGGATTTTATCCGGGCAAAGATGTATTACAAGATGGCCAAGATATAATTGAACAATTAGTAACTATTTCAGATACTGCAAGCTTCTATAACAAAGCTAAACAATTACAAGATGATTTCTTAGATTATGCAGAAGATGTAGAACTTGTAAAAGCTTTCTTTGAAACACAGCGAGATATTTATGACGATGCAGTGAAACGATTAAACATCTTTGAGAAGAACCAAACATATGTAACTGACCAAAAGGTAACTGGTTTCATTGAGAGTATATCGAAGATTGTGAAACATAAAGAACCGTATAAAAATATTCATCAATTGCCAGGGCTTATTAAAGAGTTTGATGAACTATTTGTAGAATTGTTAGAAAAAGAATGTGAACCAATTAAGAATTTAATTGAAGCTGATTATCAAACTGTTTTAGAAGAACTTAATAAGCATGAAGAGATTAAAGGTACGCTCTTTAACAAATTTAAAAATAATTTTGACGGTATAAAGGATAGATTGAACCGTGTAAATAATTTCTATGAAGCAATTGCAATGCAAACAGAAAGCGATCGATTGAAAGTAAGATGTATTGATGACATTGCAAATGAAGTTGAAAGACGTAAACCACCTGTCACACCACCACCTACAGTACCTACTGGTACTGGCGGCGCGACTGTTATTGATCCGATAGTTGAATATAAAGCTAAAACGAAAACAATTAGTAAAAATACAATTCTTCGTGGAACGAAAACAATTGAAAATACAGAAGATATTGAAGCAGTACTAGATGAAATTCGAAAACAATTACAAAAAGAATTAGAAGACGCTTCAGTTATTAAATTAGTATAAAGTAACGAAAAGGGAGGTGCTATCCTCCCTTTCTATAAGTAAAATGGAGGAATACATAATGAATAAAACTGCAATTAAAAATTTTGCAGTATCAGCTCGTACGAATTTAATGGACGCTGTAAAGCAAAAAGCGTATGAGCTTGGTATTACAGAAGCTGAAATTAAAGAACCAGAAACATATGAAGATGGATTCCGAATTAATAATAAATTCTTTAAAAGTTATGAATTAGAACAACGTAGAAAACTAATTCAGAAAATCGAAGAAAAAGACTATAAACAAGTAATTGAAGAAGTTTCTTATACGTGGTTTAACCGTTTTATTGCAATACGTTTCATGGAAGTAAACGAATATCTACCAACAGGTGTACGGATTCTTTCTTCAGCGCAAGAGGGGAAAAACGAACCGGATGTTATCGGTGAAGTAACGAATATCGCTGATGATTTAGACTTAAACTTAGACATCGTGTATCAATTACAAGATGAGAACAAAACAGAAGATTTGTTTAAATACATATTAGTCAAGCAATGTAACAAACTCGGTGAAATTATGCCGATGATGTTTGAGGAAATTCAAGATTATACCGAATTACTACTACCGGATAACTTACTTGCGGAAGGTTCCGTTGTTCGAGAGTTAGTTTCCATGATTGAAGAAGATGATTGGAAAGAGCAAGTAGAGATTATTGGATGGTTATATCAATACTATATTTCTGAGAAGAAAGATGAAGTATTTGCCGATTTGAAGAAAAATAAAAAAATTACAAAAGAAAACATTCCGGCAGCAACACAGCTCTTTACACCAAAATGGATCGTAAAATACATGGTGGAAAACTCATTAGGACGTTTATGGCTCGAATCTCATCCCAATGAAGATTTACAACAACAATGGAAATATTACTTAGAAGAAGCAGAGCAGGAACCTGATGTACAAGAGCAACTAGAAAAGTTGAAAAATAAAGAACTCAGCCCAGAAGATATTACAGTATTAGATCCATGTATGGGATCTGGCCATATTCTTGTTTATGCATTTGACGTACTATATAGTATTTATCAACATGCAGGCTACTCTGAACGAGAAATTCCTCAATTAATTTTAGAGAAGAACTTATATGGACTTGATATTGATGATCGTGCAGCCCAACTTGCTTACTTTGCATTAATGATGAAGGCGCGTAGTTATAATAGACGTATTTTTCGGAGACCGGTTGAAGTGAATGTGTGCTCGATTCAAGAGAGTAATCCAATCACCAAAGAAATGATTAGAAATTTAATAGAGAACAGTAAATTTTTAGAGAATAAAGACGCCTTGTTGGGAGCGGCTGAGTATATTATACATATGTTTGAAGATGCCAAAGAATATGGGGCGATTATTAATATAGAAGCAGTGAATTTTGAATTGCTCAGTAACTGGATTGAATATGTTCGAAACACGGACTTCAATAACTTGTTTGTAGAACAGGATAAAGAAGTTTTATTGAAAAAATTCCCGATTTTGATCAGACAAGCGATGATTATGTGTCGGAAGTATGATGTTGTAGTCACAAATCCCCCTTATATGGGGCGAAAGAACATGAATGCACGATTGAATAGATATGTTAGCGATAATTTTTTATCTCCAGAAGATTTTCTTTCTGTTTTCATTGAGGTAGGTTTCAGGTATTTAAAAGACAATGGATTTAATAGTATGATAACAACAGAGTCGTGGATGTTCTTGGGTTCCTTTTCAAAATTAAGAAATTTTATCATTAATAATAAGCATGTTGTTTGTTTAATGCATATGGATATATCACAAATGATTTCTTTTTCAACAGTTGCTACTGTTTGGAGAAATAATGTTCTGAATTCTAAAAGTGAATTTATGTATATTACTGATTCGGATATCCATAATGATTATCCAAGTCGTTTTCCTACAAAGAATATCAGAAACAAAAAAGTTCAAATTGACAGATTCAAACTATACCCAAATACTATATTTGCTTATTGGTGTTCTGAAAAGCTTACATTAGCTTTTAATAATAAAAAAATAAAAGATTATTATAAATTAGATAGCGGAATCAAAACAGGAAATAATGAAGAATTTTTAAGATTATGGCATGAGGTTAGTTGGTTAAAGATTAATCTTTCCCCAAAAAAATATGAAGATATTTATGAGGGGAAATGGTTCAAGTATAATAAAGGAGGAGGGAATAAGAAGTGGTATGGAACATGTGAGTACGTAATAAACCTTGAAAATAATGCTCAAGAAATCAAAAGTAGAGTTAATAAAAGTACTTACCGGTTACGAAATCCTGAAAACTACTTTAAAGCTAATATTACTTGGCCGTTAATTGGCGAACATAAATTTAGCTGTAAATTATCAGATTCTGATACCTTAAATGACGTTACTGCTAATGCAATTTATTTTGAGGGTGAAATTGATTTTAATCTTATTGCTTTTTTAAATTCAAAACCGGCAAACGCAATAATTAACCTTATAAATCCAACAGTTAGTTATCCAATAGATACTATAAGTAATATACCTATTATTAATTTAAACAAGGAGCAGATTGAAAAAAATGCTAAATCAAACATTGTAATTTCCAAAGAAGACTGGAATTCTTTCGAAACATCGTGGGATTTCAAAAAACATCCTTTGTTTCAAATGAAAGAAGAGAGAAATACTATTAGACAGACTTACTTTTATTGGGAACGAGAATTAGAGCGTCGTTTTATTACTGTGAAAGAAAATGAAGAAAAGTTAAACGAAATATTTATTGACCTCTATGGACTGAGGGAGGAATTATCTCCTGAAGTGCTTGATAAAGAAATAACTATTCGAAAGGTGGATTTGACTCGTGACATCAAATCCTTCATCTCCTACGCAGTAGGCTGCATGTTTGGTCGCTATTCATTAGATCAAGAAGGATTAGTATTTGCTGGTGGCGATTTTGATGAAACAAAGTATAAAACATTTAAAGCAGATGCAGATAATATCATTCCAATTACGGATGATGAGTATTTTGAAGATGATATTGTAAGTCGTTTTATTGAGTTTGTTCGTGTTACGTTTAGTGAAGAGACGCTAGAAGAGAATCTTGATTTTATTGCAGAAGCATTAAATAAGAAGGCGAATGAAACATCTCGTCAATGTATTCGTCGTTATTTCTTGAAAGATTTCTTTAAGGATCATGTGAAGATGTATCAAAAACGTCCAATTTATTGGTTGTTTGATAGTGGTAAAAATGATGGGTTTAAAGCTCTCATTTATATGCATCGTTATGATGCTGGTACAGTTGCGGAGGTTCGTACTGATTATCTTCATACGCTTCAACGTAAGTATGAGGCGGAAATTGCACGTCGTGATGTATTACTTGAGTCTGATGCTTCAACAAAGGATAAGACGCGTGCAAAAAAAGAAAAAGAAAAATTGCAAAAACAACTCCTTGAGTGCCAACACTATGATCAAGTAATTGCTCATATTGCAAACCAAAAGGTTACGTTTGATTTAGATGATGGTGTAAAAGTGAACTATGCGAAGTTCCAAAATGTTGAGCTTCCGCAAGGAGAAGGCAAAAAGCCACTTAAGGCTAATTTATTAGCAAAGATTTAACGTGTTATAATATGTGAAAACTACAATAGATTCAGCGGTAACGCTGAGTCTATTTCTTACTATTGAGAGTTGGTGAGGTATGAATACAAAAGAAATAAATCGTGTCCTACAAGATACGTTCAATAAAGAGTTAACAGAAGGAAAGAAGCGTCACATTGTTTTTTGGTATGATGAGCCAGGAGAATTTCTTGAAGATATTGATGAGCTAAATTTAGAGGGTGTTCGTGTTTGGAAATTAACCCCGCATAATATGTTCGCTACTAAGTTAGAAGTAGAAAAAAATGATGTGAATTCTAACTTTTTAATTTATGCAAATATGGCTAAGCCTTCAGCAAGGGAAGATTGGTTACTTGATGTGTATAAATATAGTCAAGAGTTTGCAACAGATAAAATGACTGTCATGATGCGAGAGTTAGGCATAACAAATGATGCTGCTTTGCGAGATGTATTTAAGAAATACACAAAGTTCTTTAAGAGTAAAGAACGTGAAGCATTGTTTAAATCGTTTTCAGTTCCTGAATATACAGAAGAGCAAATTGATCTTACTGTATTAGCATCTTTATGTAAATGTAGTATTGTGAATTTAGATGAAGTAATAAAGGCGTTATTTAGAGAACAACTAAAAGAAACGAATAAGTATTGGGAGAACATTCAAAAGTTTGGTGATGAAGAGACATTTTGGAGCCTTGTAGAGAAAACATATGGCTATAATTTACAAGATAAGTCAATTAATTCACTCCTTATTTTCTTCTTATTAACAAATGTTAGTGAAACATTGGGTGGAGATATACCAAAAACATGGCACCCATACATTTCAGCTATGCCAATGAACGCTATTGTATTTATGAATCAATTTATGAATCATAGTGCGGATGAAGTAATTTACAATGAGCTCGCAAATACGGTGGAAAAACAAGTTAAAGTCACGGAGCATCTGCAAAGTAAAGAAATAAAAGATTATATAACGTCAGATACGTTCCGTTGTTTTGACACAAGCATTATTACTTATATTACAAAACAATTAATGGATGCAATTCATGATTACACGTCATATATAGAAATAATTGCGGCAAGAAGAAAGTTACATTGGTTTAGTGTATTCCGTAATGAGTACGAAGCACTGTATCAAGCGATTCAGTTATTTCAACAAATATATGAAATGGGTAATGCGATTACTGAATCACAGCCATTTGATTTATTTAAAGCATACGAGAGTAAATATCACAATATAGACACGGCGTATAGAAAATTTTATGTAGCATTCGATCAGATTGAAGATAAAGATGGTTTTAGGGCACTTCGAGATAAAGTAGAAAACACATATACAAATGTATATATAAATGATTTAGCAATAAAATGGTCAGATGCGCTTGTGGGGGAACAAGAAAAATATTGGCCAATTGCAGGTCTAGAGTCACAACATACATTTTATCGATCATTTGTACAACCATTCGTTAATAAAGAGGAAAGAGTGTTTGTAATTATATCAGATGCACTCCGTTATGAAGCTGCAAAAGAGTTGTCTAATGTTTTGAATTTAGAACGAAAAGCATCGACTGATATTGTCGCGATGCAAGGTGTTCTGCCTTCGTATACGGACTTAGGGATGGCGACACTACTTCCATATAAGTCAATCACTTTTAATGAAAATGCTGAAATATATGTAAATGATTACAAAGCATCAAGTACAGAAAATAGAGCAATGATTCTTTCAAATCATTATAAAGATTCTACAGCTATTCAATATAAGGATTTAGCCGCAATGAATCGTCAACAATTTCGCGATGTCTTTTCTGGAAAAAAAGTAAGTTATATTTATCATAATGTAATTGATGCACGAGGTGATCATGCAACAACAGAACATGAAGTGTTTCATGCGGTGGAACAAACATTGAAAGATATTCGTTCTTTAGTAAATCAGCTTATTAATACTGTTAGCGCATCTAATATTGTTATTACGGCGGATCACGGATTTATTTATAATCGAGATACATTGCAAGCTAGTGATAAAGTGAAAAAAGATGTGCTGAATACAGATATTGAAAAAAGACGATTTGTTATCTCTAGTGAATCCAATTCTATAGAAGGTACAATGAATTTTTCAATGGACTATGTGTTAGGTGAAGGTTCTGGAAAGTATGTAAAAGTGCCACGAGGGGCGAATCGTTTCGCTGTTCAAGGTACAGGAGCAAACTATGTACACGGTGGT
This sequence comes from Bacillus sp. PK6-16, assembly GCF_056530295.1. Lineage (NCBI taxonomy): Bacteria > Bacillati > Bacillota > Bacilli > Caryophanales > Bacillaceae > Bacillus > Bacillus sp. PK6-16. Next base: position 4,344,160 of record NZ_CP096511.1, on the reverse strand, counting down.
GCGATGTTACAAGAAATAGTAGTGCCAGTAATTAAGTTTAAAAATGATCGTAGTAAGTCTAGTAAGAATGATGTGAGAAAGGTAGAAGTGAAATTAACAAGTTTAACAAGAAAGATTACAAACAGTATTACATATCTGGAGTTCTTCCAAACGGAAAAAATTGAAGATAAGAAAACACCATTGCGCTTAAAGGTTTATTTCACTGATGAAGACGGAAATCGAATTTCTAATGAAAATATTATTATTGCAGATAGTCAGTCTTCTAAGCCAGAGGATCGTACGTTTAAAGAAAAGTTTGTGCTAAAAAGCATGACTTATGATAAAACGAAGAAATATTATTTAGTGTTAGAGGATGAAGAAGAGGCTGTTGAAAATATTTATGAGAAAGTAGCATTTACGATTGATATAGCCATTACAAATGATTTTGGTTTCTAAAAGAAATGTGGGGTTGAGTGGAGATGGAGGATTTAAATATAAAGTTAAACGCACATTTTGCAGGAAAAGTAGTACGTAAAGATTTAACAAAAAAAATTAAAGAAGGTGCGAATGTACCAGTATATGTACTTGAGTACTTGCTTGGTATGTATTGTGCAACGGACGATGAAAAGAGTATGAATGATGGCGTACAAATGGTCAAAAAGATTTTATCGGATAATTTCGTACGTCCAGATGAAGCAGAGAAAGTAAAGTCGAAAGTTAAGGAGCTTGGCAAGTATACTGTCATTGATAAAATTGGCGTAAAATTAAATGATAAAAAAGACATATATGAAGCTGAGTTTTCTAATCTTGGATTAAATGGGGTTCCCATTTCTTCACATTATGTAAAAGAATTTGATAAGCTCCTTGCAGGTGGCATATGGTGTATTGTGAAAATGGAATATTATTTTGATGAAGAATCAAAAGGTAAAAGCCCATTTAGCATTGAGAGCGTTACACCAATTCAAATGCCTAATATGGATTTAGAAGAGATGTTTGAACAAAGAAGGCAATTTTCCAAAGAAGAATGGATCGATGTTCTTATTCGTTCAACTGGTATGGAACCAACTCAATTAGAAGAAACAGTAAAGTGGCATTTGCTTGAAAGAATGGTACCACTCGTAGAGAATAATTATAATTTATGTGAACTTGGGCCGAGGGGGACAGGGAAATCACATATCTATAAGGAGATTTCACCTAATTCGATTCTAGTATCGGGTGGTCAAACAACGGTTGCGAATTTATTTTATAATATGTCGACTAGAAAAATAGGATTAGTTGGCATGTGGGATACGGTAGCATTTGATGAAGTTGCAGGAATTACATTTAAAGATAAAGATGGTATCCAGATTATGAAAGATTATATGGCTTCAGGTTCTTTTGCCCGAGGCCGTGAAGAAAAAAATGCTAGCGCTTCTATGGTTTTTGTAGGAAATATTAATCAAAGTGTAGATGTATTATTGAAAACCTCACACTTGTTTGACCCGTTCCCAGAAGCAATGGCATATGATTCGGCATTTTTCGATCGAATGCATTACTATTTACCTGGGTGGGAAATTCCTAAAATGAGGCCCGAGTTTTTCACAAATGAATATGGCTTCATAACAGATTATTTAGCAGAGTTTTTAAGGGAAATGCGAAAACGTTCTTTCTCAGATGCGATCGATAAATATTTTAGATTAGGGAATAATTTAAATCAACGAGATGTAATCGCAGTGCGTAAAACTGTTTCGGGTTTGATTAAGTTGTTATATCCGAACGGTGAATATATAAAAGAAGATGTGGAAGAAGTACTACGTTACGCTCTAATAGGGCGCAGACGTGTGAAGGAACAATTAAAGAAAATTGGTGGCATGGAGTTTTATGATGTCAATTTCTCTTATATTGATAATGAATCAATGAATGAAGAGTTTGTATCGGTTCCAGAACAAGGTGGAGGAACTTTAATTCCAGAGGGGATGAACAAACCAGGGCATATTTATACAGTTGCTCGTGGAAAGACTGGAATGATTGGTACTTATAAATTGGAAACAGAAGTTGTGAGTGGTAATGGTAAGTTTGAAAAAACGGGATTAAATTCAGATCGAGATGCTAAAGAAAGTATAGATACCGCCTTTCGATTCTTTAAAGCAAATAATAAAAATATAAGTGGTGCTATTAGTACAACAACAAAAGACTACTTAATGCATATTCAAGATATTCATGGTGTTGGATTAACTGGTGAGTTATCGCTTGCAGCATTTATCGCATTATGTTCAGGTGCATTGAATAAACCAGTACAAAGTCAAATGGTTGTATTAGGATCTATTAGTATAAGTGGAACAATTAATAAAGTAGAAGAATTAGCCAATGTATTACAAGTTTGTTTTGATTCAGGGGCAAAAAAAATACTTTTACCGATGGTATCGGCTGTAGATATACCAACCGTACCACCCGAATTGTTTGCTAAATTTCAAATAGGTTTTTATCAAAGTGCAGAAGATGCGGTGTTTAAAGCTTTAGGGGTAGAATAATATAAAAGGCAAATGGGGAAATTCCATTTGCCTTTTGTATTATTAAATAGTAACAATGAAATAGAGATTTATTTTGTGAATAAGTAGTTATATTAGATGTTATAGAAATGCTTATTGTTACCATCTATAACATGTGTACGGGGCTTTCAGAAGAAAGAGAGTACCAATAGTGTCATTCCAATGTGGGAAGGATAAGGAATTGATACTGTCTTTCAACAATGGAAGGGGGGGTAGCGGTCTGAAAGATATGATTGAGAATAGTATTTGGAAGAGGATTGTATATTTTTAATGATGACAAGGTGTTAAAAAATACAAGTGATAATGGAGTTTAAGGATTGTAATTTAGGTTCGTTTTTTAGAAATGATATGATGGAGTTTTTTGCTAACTTATCTTTTATAAATATGAATAAATATGTTGTAAAAGGTTTAGTTAAGTAAAATAGGTGAACTCAAATAGTGTATAGCATTTTTTTATAAATTGTTCTTTGCTTCCAGAATTAAAACCTGTACATATATAGGAATTACTTTTTTTCTTATTATTGTTATAACGTGATATAATGAAATAAGGATAGAAAGAATATAAATGATCCTAAGTTAAAACAAATATTGCTGAAATAAGTAAAAAAGAAAGGAATGTATAAAAATGTTTGCAGGATTAACAATTGAAACAATAAGTAAATTTTCTCCAATTATTGCTATTATTATAACATTGGTTACAGGGGCTTTCATGTATATTTGTGGTCAATTTATAAACGTAGTAACAACTAATGCACTTGATGGACGATTCAAAGATAAATCTAATCAAGTTAAACTTAAATTTTGGTTTTATGCTACAGGTATATTGTTAGGAACTATATTTTATTTAATTTATGCTATAGTTCTTTATCAATGTTTGCATGGGTATCTTTATTCTTTTGCCTTGATTTTAAATGTTATTGTTTGTTTTTTTATGTTTATTTATTTTATTATCACTTTATTACCAATCAAATTGTTTCAAAAAATTATTAAAACGAAGTGGCATTTCATGTTGTTTTTAATCCATATAATTTCCAGTGTATTAATGGTTGCTTCTCTTTCATATGAATATCTCGAAAAAGACAATTATTTAAACTTTTTATGGAATACAGGAACAATAGCTTTTTTATTAAGTATAGTCCATTTTCCTATGCTTATAAAATCTAATAGTGAAAAGAAGCAGAAATTCAAATATGATATTTACCCCATTAAGGAAGAAGAATTTAAAAATATCAAAAATCTAAAATTTGATTACCAAATGGATGAGAACAGGATAGTTTTTTATACAGGAGAATCCGAAGAAAAGACTTCGTATATATATGACTCTTCTTTAAAACTCTACATGAAATGTATTAAGCTGAGTGGAACGGACATTAATACTAATCAACTAAAAACATCTAGTACCATTGAAACTAATACTACAGGTCATGTGGAAAATAATTGTTAATTAACTTAACAAGCCGTGATTTCATTCATGGCTTGTTCTTTTTTCTAGGTATTTAATCAGTAATTGTTATTCATTACATAGTTATAATATAAGCTTTTTTAAACTACATTTCATTTATTGGTGATACCAATTTTCTATATATTTTCCTTGCACCTCCCCCAACGTTACCCCCTAATCTAAAGAAGACAAAATAAAAAAGGGGGGACCAAACCACTCATGAAAACCACCACAAAAGAAAAAAGAAACACCATCATTATGCTACTACTCTCAGCCGTAATAGGAATCTTTTCACCACTACTCATGTACATCACACTGGCACGTAAAAATGAGGTGTACAAGTACCATTGCCGAAAGGCGTTCAACTTTCATTTGTTAATCTTTCTTCTATTTAATATTAGTTCGCGTATTAGTGATGTTTTGTTTTGGATTGTATTTATCTTTGAGGTAGTTCAAGTGATCATTGTTGCGTGGAAAGTAATACGTGATGAACCGTATCGTTATTTCATTCGAATTCCGTTATTTAAAGAAGATAAGTACGCGTTGGAAGGAGAATAGGTGATGAAACAAGAAGTGGAGGTAAAGGGAAAGCAATTTTTTGTTATGGTTGCAGTGTTGTTTATTGCGATTTATATTGTTTTACGAAAAAGAAAGTATGAGTACTTTTATGATGGTATTAGCGAGTATGAAAATCGTTATAGAGGGAATGTTCCTTTTTTATTACTTGTTGTAGGTTTGTTTCAATATTGTAGGCAGAATGAGATGAGTTTTTCTCATATGCTTCAGTATGTGAAAGAGAAGTTATCGGAGTAGGTGATGACATGGCTTGGATGATTAGTGAGTTCGCAAGTGTTGGGGATGTTACGGTGCGGGCGCTTCGTTATTATGACAAGATTAATTTATTAAAACCGAGCGATTATACTGAGGGTGGGCATCGGTTATATACGAAAGATGATCTGTATGTGCTGCAACAAATTCAATCGTTTAAGCATCTTGGTTTTTCGCTTGGAGAAATTCAAAATATTATATTGCAGCGTGATATAGAGACAGAAGTCTTTTTAAGACAGATGCATTTTCAAAGAGAAGTGCTTCTGGCAGAGCAAGAAAGAATTGCGAAGGTGCTTTCGCATATGGATGAGATGACGAAGAAGTTTCAAAAGGAAGAACGAGTGGATGTCGCTTTGTTTTCTTCGTTTTTGCAAACCTTCATATGGGAGAAAGAAAATAAAGAATGGTTAGAGGAACACTTTTCAACGGAGAGTATTCAAGCGTTTTATAATAATAAGGAATTAAAAGAAAAGTTTGATCGGCGTTTTATGGATGTGATAGGGAAGTTGAAAAAGTATAAGGAAGAAGAGAAGGATCCGAGTCATCATGACGTTCAAGTTAATTTGAAGGAATTTTTCAATTTAATAGAAGGAGTAACGAACTATCTTGATATACCTCAAAGTGATATAGAGGATATAATCCAAAAATCAAACCTCCCACTATCCGAATTCCCAGCTCTCTTCACAACCGAAGAAGAAAACTATATAAAAGAAGCAATGCAGCAGTTTAACAACTAGTTAAACTGCTTTTCCATTATAATAGAAGAAAAACCAAACGGAGGAAAACCACATGCCAACTTACAACAAACTAATCCGAAACAAAATCCCACAAATCATAAAAGCTAACGGAAAAATACCCACAACAAGAATCCTACCCAAAGACGAATACATAAAAGAACTCTGCAAAAAAACAGAAGAAGAACTAACTGAATATCTAGAAGCAAATACTAAAGAACATAAACTAGAAGAACTATCCGACCTACTAGAACTAATCAACGCCCTAGCCGAACACGAAGGCACAACACTAAAAGAAATCAACAACATCCGTAAAAAGAAAGCAGGAGAACGAGGTGGCTTCTCAAATCGAGTCTTCCTAATCGAAGTAACCGATAACTAGCCCCTCCTAAGCCCCTTACAAGCCTCTATCAAGTAATAAATCACTAAGAAAAAACAAAACCATAACAAAAACTATAACAAACACCGTAGTAGGAGTCGAAAAAAATTTTGAAATAACACGCCAAAAACCCGGCCATCCTCCCATATATATTATGAAGAGGTTTTCATTTTGAACGGAGACGGGAGGAATTAGGATGGCGGTGTATCGTACTGTGCAGGTGAATTTTTGGCAGGATGATTTTGTTTTGGATTTGACGCCGGAGGAGCGGTATTTTTATGTGTATTTGTTGACTTGTTCGAAGACGACGCAGTGTGGGATTTTTCCTTTTCCGAAGCGGTTAGCTGAGATGGAGACTGGTTATAATCGGGAGACTGTTGATAAGCTTGTGCAGCGCTTTGTTGATTATGGAAAGATTCTTTATGATGCGGATACGCGGGAGTTATTCGTTTTGAATTGGCTTCGTTATAATCCGGTAACAAATACGAATGTGGAGAAGTGTGTGCTTCGTGAGCTTAAGGGTGTGAAGAATAAGGAGTTTGTACATATGTTTCTTCAGAAGTGTGCGGAGGAGGAGATGAATGTTCCGATGCTGTTAGCGCATTTCGGTATGCCTGGTGATTTGGCTATGGATGATGTAGAGCCGGCTTGTGAGGAGGCAGAGGAAGAAGAGGAAGAAGAGGTTGTTCAGGAAGAGACGGGAAGTAAGGTGTTCACGTTTTATGAGCAACATTTTGGTAGTTTGTCTCCTTTTACGGTGGAGGAATTGAATGCATGGATGAATGATTTGTCAGAGGAGCTTGTGCTGAAGGCTCTTCAAATTTCGTATGAGAATAAAAATCGGAAGATGGCTTATGTGAAGGGGATTTTGCGTGGTTGGTACGGGAAAGGGTTTACGAAAGTGTCTGAGGTTGAGGCGGATGCTGCGAATTTCCGGAAGAAGGGGTCGTCTGTTAGTACGGGGGAGACGGAGGAGTTTTTGGCGAGGTGTGAGGAGTGGGAGAAGAATACGCCGTCTGAGGAAGAGTTGCAGCGCTTTTTAGCGGAGCGCGGGTGGCGTCCATGAGTATTCAAAATGTGGAGGCGGAAAAGACGGTGTTAGGCTCTCTATTACTTGATGGAGAGCTTATTAAGGAGTGCCGTTTGACGGAGCAGTATTTTTCTATGCCGGTGCATAAGTCTATATTTCAGTTAATGCGAAAGATGGAAGATGAGGGGCAACCGATTGATCTTGTGACGTTCACTTCTAGAGTGGATCCGAAGTTTTTGAAGGGGATCGGGGGAATGGAGTATTTTATAGGGTTAATGGATGGTGTGCCTACAACTGCCAACTTCTCTTATTATGAGGGGCTTGTTCGAGGTGCCTGGAAAATGTATCAGGCGGGTGTTCTTGGGCACAAGATGGGAGAGCGTCTTATTGCAGAGAAGAGTGAGAAAATTATTGGTGAGACGATTACGGCACTTTGTGAGTTAGAGGAGAAGGACTGTGTATGTGAGTTTGATTTGAAGGATGCGCTAGTTGATTTATATGAAGAGCTTCATCAAGATGCGAAAGAGATTACTGGTATTGAGACGGGTTATACATCGCTAAATAAAATGACGTGCGGATTGCAGGAAGGAGATTTTGTCGTTCTCGGTGCTCGTCCTTCGATGGGGAAGACAGCGTTTGCGCTAAATGTTGGACTGCATGCGGCGAAGTCTGGCGCGGCGGTTGGGTTGTTTTCGTTAGAGATGAGTAGTAAGCAATTATTGAAAAGGGTGGCTTCTTGCGTAGGTGCAGTGTCAGGAGGTAGGCTGAAAAATCCGAAGCATCGTTTTGCGATGGAAGACTGGGAAAAGGTGAGTAAGGCGTTTGCGGAGATTGGTGAGTTACCTCTTGAGATTTACGACAATGCAGGGGTTACGGTGCAAGATATTTGGATGCAAACTCGTAAGTTAAAGAGGAAGCACGGTGATAAAAAGATTTTAATTATTGTAGATTATTTGCAGCTTATTACGGGCGATCCGAAGCATAAGGGCAATCGTTTTCAAGAGATTAGTGAGATTTCTCGTAAACTTAAGTTATTAGCACGTGAGTTAAATGTTTGTGTAGTAGCATTATCGCAATTGTCTCGTTCTGTAGAGTCGCGTCAAGATAAGCGCCCTCTTTTATCTGATTTAAGAGAGACAGGACAAATTGAGCAAGACGCGGATGTCATTATGCTTATGTATCGCGAGGATTATTATGATAAGGAAACGAAGCAGAAAGAGATGACGGAGATTCATGTGGCGAAGCATCGCAATGGGCCTGTGGGGAGTTTTAAGCTGCGATTTTTGAAGGAGTTTGGGCGGTTTGTGGAGGAGAAATAGTGAAAAGATTTGGGTATCGCTTTGCATATAAAATAAAGCATAAGTTTTCCATTGTATTCACTTATGCTTTATTTTTTGAATATGCTTCTTATTTCCCCATAAAGAAAGCTCTTCTCTCTGCAGTAATCCATTGCTCCAAGTCATCTTGGCTACGTCGGACAAGTCGATTTACTAAAACATCATGCCATACATAATCCTCTAATAAGTATATATGAACGGGGTCATCTGTATAAAAAGCAACATTACGCTCTTCAAGTGATGGGCCATAAATCATCTCTTTAGAATCTATCGATAAAATAAACCAATGTTCTGTAGAGAGGGTTTCTGTATAAGCTGTTATACGATGGGCTTCTAGATTTTTAATAGGATTTTCAACATGCAAGGTAATGCCTTGTACTGTGATTTTATCAGCTACCTCAGCTAGATCTTCTTTTAACGCTTCATACATTTCATCCCACATCGAAATGACAATACGTCGTTCAGCTTTTTTTATTAATGCCTGACAATAGCTAATGATGGTTTGATTGTCTTTTAAAGTAATGACTCGATTATCCGTTTTTTCTTCGGAAGTTTCTAGTTTCTTTAATGAATCACTAATTCCTTCATAAGTAGACTGCCATTCTGATTGCGCCTTCTGTAAAAAGATTTCAACAGGTAGAGGTGAATAGCGAGTGGTGTCATTTATTTCTTCCTTCATGACAATTCCTTTTTCTACAAGGTTACCTAAAATCTCATAAATTCGTGCTCTTGGGACACCCGAATCTTTACTTACTTGATAGGCTGTGACAGGCCCTTGTTTCACAAGAGATACATAAGATTTAGCTTCATATTCATTAAAACCAATTTTTTTAAGCTGTTGCACTATGTAGTCCACTTTTTTGTCCTCCGATGTTTGCTGTTATATTTCAACGTTACAATAACTCTTTACATTTAGCAAATCAGTAGTTACTATTACAATAGTGACTAAAGGGGAGGCTACTAATATGGATTTTTATTTAGACCCATCTGTATTAATGATTTTGATTGTTTTTGGATTTGTAGCTGCATTTATTGATTCAGTTGTAGGTGGTGGCGGACTCATCGCCTTACCAGCTTTATTATTTACAGGACTGAATCCAGCAAATGCAGTAGCCACAAATAAGCTAGCATCGACGATGGGAAGTGCAACTAGTAATATTGTGTTTTATCGTTCTGGTAATCTTGATTTGAAATCGGCGTTTAAATTATTTCCAATCACTTTCATAGGTTCCATAATAGGGGCATGGACCGTTCATTTAATGAATCCAGAAGTATTAAAGCCATTAATGCTGATCATGCTCGGTGTGGTCGCTATTTATACGATATTCAAAAAGGATTGGGGAAGTATTTCCACTCATAAAAAATTGTCTGGTCGACACGTCATTATTTTTACCTTTTTTATTTTTATTATTGGTTTTTATGATGGATTTCTAGGTCCTGGTACAGGTTCATTTTTAATGTTTGCTCTTTTATTTATTGGGTATGATTTTTTAAAAGCAGCAGGTAATGCGAAGCTTCTTAATTTAGGAAGTAATGTTGGTGCATTGTTGATGTTTATGTATGTAGGGCAAGTTAACTATGCGTATGGTTTTATAATGGGAATTGCTCAAATTGCTGGAGGGATTGTTGGCTCCAAATTTGCTATAAAAAAAGGGAGCGGGTATGTTCGTGCTCTTTTCATTACAGTAACTTGTTTATTGTTAGCGAAAAATCTGTATGACTATGTGCAGTAAGTAATGTAGAAACGGTGAACTATGCAGGCTACATTAATATAATAATTCCTTTTAACATGTTTTAGATGCTATCTTATTCGAAGATAGCATCTAAAAAAGTCTCATTTAAAAGAGAATGAAAATAATAGTAACAAATATTTTCTCGGGGTATGTTTATCTATTCCATATTCTTTTTATAATTAACTCGTAATAAACTCTTAAAATCCACTTCAGCAATCAACACACTGACTAATATAAGTGTCGCTCCTAAATATCCTTTCCCGGTAAGTGTTTCACCTGTGAAGACGAAAGCAAAGCCTGCGGAAAAGACAGGTTCTAATGAAAAAATAAGACCTGTATGGGTAGGTGTAGTGTATTGCTGGGCAATTACTTGCACGATGAATGCGACTGCGGTGCAAAATATGCTTAAAGCTAATATGATGAGCCATGAGTTGATTGTGCTAGGAAGCTTTGGCGTTTCTATAATGAATGAAAAAATAAGACTAAATAGACCGACGAAACCTAGTTGCACTACTCCAAGTGCAATGGAATTCACATGTTTCGTTACGCTTCCAGTAATGATGACGTGGATCGCATAAAATAGGGCAGACAGTATGCAAAATATATCGCCGTTACCGATTTTGAATTCGCTCGTTAATGTTAATAAGCCGATTCCTATTATCGTTAAAATGATTCCTACTATAACTTTCTTTTCCGGAATGTGTTTTAAAAATATAGCTGATAATATTGGAATGAAAATGACTGTGAGACATAGTAAGAAACCAGCATTAGAAACACTCGTATACTTTGTACCGAAAGTCGCGAAAATATAAACGATAAATAAGACAGAAGCAAGTATAAATGCATATTTTACAGTTTTAAAATCAACTTTGAATAAATGTTTGTAAAATATTAAACCTGATAAAAGAAAAGCGATAATAAATCGTAATGCAATTAAATTATATTCTTCTATGCCATCAAGTCCAAGCTTTGTAAGTAGGATGGATGCACCCCAAAAAAATGTAACTAGTAGTAACATTAAATCCGCTTTTAATTGTAGTTTCATTTCTATTCCCTCGTTATGTATAAATTTTATAAGCCCATACCCCTATCCCCATTTTAAATTTTAATATTAATTCTGAATATTTGTAACTTAAATTTATCGACGGTTTTTTCAGAACAATTGGGAAGTAATAGTATGTATAAAAAAAAAGCCCAGTTTGGAGGGGATTTTTTCTATGTAAAATTTCATTTGTTTTGTTTACATAATATCTTTACAATAATTTGATAAAATAAAGTCAACTGCATATTGTGAGGGTGGTTATCCCTTCTTTCTATTCGGAAGAAAAGGAGGTGATAATATGGAGTTTTGTTTGACCTTGTAAAAGAGTTTGTCAAAGCGACTGTGCGCGAAGCTTCAGCGTATTTTTTGCGGAATCAACTTCTGGATAAGGACAACAAAAAACCCACTCCGCGCCGTCACAAGCAAAGGGGGGGGTTCCGCAAAAAGAAATAGCTTATAATAACCACCACCCTAAGCGGTAGCAGTTAGGGAAGAGATGTGAGCGCATCTCTTCTTTTTATTATATGCCATTTTATTTGATGTCATACTTATATAGTATTCTACGGAAAATATATCATATTCCTATTTTGTGGTCAATTTGATTGAATGATTGAAAAGGTGTAGTCTTATTCCTCTTCAAACTGAAAAATATCCCGATTAATGAGTTGGTGGAGGTACCTATCCATTTCAGCAGCAGAAACGCTTTTTTTATTTTTAAACCACCATGTGCTTAATGAGGTGATTGCCCCTGAATAAAACTCAATGATTAAATCATTTGGTATCGTATGGTTTTTGCAAAGTTGATTTAATGCTTCTATTTCTTGTTTTCTCGTTTCGTGACTTAAATAATGTGTACGGGTAATAAATTGTTCATCAGACATTTGCGTTTCTAATATTTTACCGAGTTCTTCATGATGTAGGAATTGTTCCATTACTTGAAATGGTTTACTTAATCGATCTGAAACCGGTATTTCAGCAATCATCTTGCCGTATCGTTTAAATCCAAATGTTAATAAAGCATCTTTATCTTCAAAGTGTTTATAAAAGGTTGTTCGGTGTACCATAGCGCGGTCACATATTTGGTTAATCGTAATCGTACTATATTTCTGTTTTGATTGCGTCATTAATTCAAATAAGGAATCCCACAGTAATTTATGTGTACGTCTAATACGTAAATCAAGTTGTTTTTCGTTATCATTCATCTACAATTCTCCTTTTTTGTAGATTAAATATACAGTGGTTGAAAATTGATTCTCCCTTTTTAATCTACATATGTATATTATATTACATGTGTTTAGGTATATTTAAAGTTTTTTAAGTAAGAAACAGGAGGAGAATCTGTAAATGAATATGACAACTAAGAGCCCTGCAAGTGGCAAAGTTGATACTTCTAATTTGAAACATACCCCCATTTTAATTGCGTTACTTTTAGGAGCAATGGTTGCATTATTAAATGAAACATTACTTGGTAATGCGTTAACAGTATTAATGAAAGAATTTGACGTAACAGCTTCAACGATTCAATGGCTTTCTACAGCTTACATGTTGGTGGTTGGGGTTTTAGTCCCAATTACAGCGTTACTTCAGCAATGGCTCACAACGAGACAAATGTTTTTGATCGCTATGGTAACGTTTTTAGCTGGTACATTAATTGCGGGATTTGCACCAACATTTTCTGTTTTATTAATCGGCCGTATCGTCCAAGCTATAGCGACAGGGTTAATTTCACCGTTATTAATGAATACGATTTTAATTATTTGTCCGCCTGAAAAACGTGGTGCGACAATGGGATTAATCGCACTTGTGATGATGGCAGCTCCGGCAATTGGTCCTACATTATCTGGAGTAATTGTGGATTCATTAAATTGGCGCTGGTTATTCTATATTGTTATTCCTATCGTGATTATTTCCATTATGATTGGGATGAAGTACATTCAAAATGTTTCAGAGTTAACAAGGCCAAAAGTAGATTACCCATCAATCCTTTTATCGACATTAGGATTTGGCGGATTTGTGTATAGCTTTAGTGCATCAGGTGATTTAGGATGGTCCGATGCGAAAGTATATGGCGCTTTAATTGTTGGGCTTATCTCATTATGTATTTTTGTCGTTCGACAATTAAAAATTGAGAATCCAATTTTAGAATTACGCGCATTTAAAGTTCCGATGTTTACATTATCAGTTGGATTAATTGTCATTGTGATGATGTCGTTATTTTCAACGATGACTTTATTACCGATGTTCCTGCAAACAGTTTTACTCGTTACAGCTTTTAAGTCAGGAATCATCATGCTTCCAGGAAGTATTATTAGCGCTATAATGGGACCAATTGCAGGTAAACTATTTGATAAATTTAGTCCGAAAGTTATTATCGTTCCCGGCATTGTGTTAGTAGGGATTGCAATGTTCTTATTTAAAGGCATTACTCCTGATACATCAATGTTACAAATTATTATTATGCATAGCGTATTAATGGTTGGACTTATGTTTGTCATGACAGCACAAACATACGGTTTAAATCAATTAACACCAGATTTATATCCGCATGGAACAGCACTGTTTAATACGTTGCAACAAGTAGCTGGTGCAATTGGTACAGCTATCTTTATTTCGAAAATGTCTTCAGGAACAACTAAGTATATGGAAAGCTCCGCAAATCCACTGGATCCGGTAGAGAAGTTAAACGGTTTAACTTCAGGATTCCAAGGTGCATTTGCACTTGGGTTAGTCTTTATCATTGTTGCATTTATCGTATCGTTATTCTTAAAAGAAGAGAAAGAAGGAGTAAAGGAAGCGAGAGTTTTACAGAACGAACATTAAGGTTTATATAAAAAAGACATCTTTCCCTAGCAAAGATGTCTTTTTCATATTTTTTTCGTAACACTTGTTTTGGTTGTCTTCATACATAAGAATTGGTATGTACAATATTTATCCTTTTTGAGAATAACGATGCAAAGCTGTGCTAATAACTAAAAGTCCAATAATGAGAGAGTGTGTTCTTATAATAAGTTCTGCCGCTAATAGTTCACCAGATGATTTAGTGACATCGTATATAGATTCTGTTATGAGAATAGGCATAGTCATGATTATGAAGTTATTATATTTACATTAAACGATTTGCGCGTTTTTTATAGTAAAAATTAGAGACTCTTCAATAAAAAGGAATTAAATATGGTATTCTTTAGTTAAGATATTTAAACGAAGACAGGGGAAATGAAGATGGACAAGAAGCTAACGTATTGGCTAGCATCTATTATAGGGGGAGTAGTACTTGCAAAAGGTGGCAAGATAGGTGAAGCTACAGTAATGGATACGGTAGACGAGCAAGTATTCTGTCTCAATACTTTCGGTGATGATGTAACGGCTGCATTAGTTAAATCAGGAGATCTTCAAGCGTTGTAAGGTGTTTTTTCTTTAATATAAAGAAAGCCTCAAGTATTCATATACTTGAGGCTTTTCTAATGGAAAGATAGGAATGATCCGAATTCCTTACATTAAGAACAAAGTGGAATTACTCCTAAACCAATTAATAAAGCTGCAGCAACTGCTGGAATTGGTACAGGAATTTGAATGCCTTCTACAAACAAGAAATACTGACCACTTACTATTTTAAAACAAACTACTTGCATGGCTATTCCTCCCTTCTTTTAGAATTAATACATTATATTAATTAATCTATTTATTGATATAGTTAAATTATTCATTTTTAAAAATATAGTTAATATGTGAATACTTTTCGAAAGGACCTGCTCAATCAATGCGGAAAAACATAAGATGAAACGAATCCATTAAAATACATGAGTGAACCTTAGTTTTCCCCTCTTATCTAAAGGAGGAACTATTATGGGTTATGGTGGTAGTTGTGGCGGTTGTGGCTTCTCGGGAGGCTTTGCTTTATTAGTCGTGTTATTCATTTTATTAATCATCGTTGGAGCTTCTTGCTTCTGCTAAAAACTATTGGAAAAGACACTCATATAGAGTGTCTTTTCTTTCGTGCAAAATGCTTCCTGATATTATCCAACTGTATATAGTATACGGTATATTTTTTCCTCATTAGACATATAAAAATGTTGGAGGGATGTTATGAGACTAGTAGGGAAGCACATTTATATCCGGCTTTATAAAACTGATGATGCTAACGAGTTAGCTAACTTACATATTAGAAATCGCGAATTTTTTCAACGAGTTTGCCCGTTGCTCCCAGAAGTTTTTTATACAGAAGAACATCAAAAAATACGTCTTGAACAAGCTCTAAAAAAGACAGCTGAAGGGCAAGTATACCCTTTTGGAATCTTTTTAAGAGAAAATGATAAACTGATTGGAGACATTTCATTAACTCAAATTGTTAGGGGAGACCTCCAAAGCTGTTATACGGGATTTACTTTAGATAAGGAGCATAATGCAAAGGGCTATACAACAGAGGCTCTTCAACTTGTTGTAGATTTTGCTTTTAGGGAATTAAAGCTACATAGAATTGAAGCAGGAGCGATGCTTGATAATATTGCATCTATTCGTGTATTAGAAAAAGTGGGATTTAAAAAAGAAGGTATAGCGAAAGAAAATATAAGGATTAATGGCAAATGGACAGATCATCAAATATTAGCTATTATCAACAGTTTGGATGTGTAAGCTTATTTTGATTCCAATAACGATAATTATGTAAAGGGCTGTCTATATCGACAGCTTATTATATTTTTTGCTTAGCGTGATTTTTTCGGAATGCTGGCGGCGTCATTGATGGACGTAAGTACTCTGAACATGCACTTGAAAGAATGGCACCTGATACCGTTCAAGTTTGAGCGGAGCTTACAAAACGAGCACGTGAGCGAGCTGAAAGAAAAGGGTATGCATTCGGATCAGATAAATACATGGAAGAATTAAAAAAAGTTGATCCTCGGGGAATGACTCCAAATGTAGTTGAAGATATTATAAAAACAGGCACTCGCAAACCAGGAGACACTCCTGGTACTTGGAAATACGTTAGAGACGAAGGCTACGTAGTTATAAATGATAAAGGTGATGTTATCACAGTTGTTCCCGCAAAGAAAAAAGAATAGAATGAATAGCATAGTAAGTAATCTATGACAAAAAGGTTGAGGAATATTGGATATTAAACATGATAAGTATGAGTTACTAGAAATTTTCGAAAGCGAACCAGAAGATTACTATATTCCAGGTGCAGGTGCGTATCGATATAGTAAAATTGATAAACTTGGATTTGAACTGGTTATGAATATGTTCTATTATGATGCAACAGTTGAATTAATAATGCTATACGAAGACAAACGTATCATAGAAACCAAGATGGAATCAGTGAAAGAAATATATACTCGTAATGATTCACTATACATTCTAGGTACAGAAGAAAAGAAAAAAATCGAAGTAAAATTCAAACCACATTTTACAGTTACAATAAATGAGTTTTAAAAACTCGAAATTAATGATCGTAAATATTCTGCGCATGCTTTAGAAAGAATGGCTCCGGATACAATACAAGTTCGAGCTGAATTAGAGGCACATGCCAAAAGTAGAGGGCTTGTACGTAGTACACAGAAATTTAAAGAATTTGTTAATCCTAGAGGTATCACAACTTCTGTAGTAGATTTTCTGTGCCTTTCCATCGGAAAATCAAGACTGATATAAAAAATGAGTAGAAAAAACAAGGCTCTTACTTCGTGGATACCGCTACAAAGTAAGAGCCTTGTTTCATTATATTTGTTCATACAGTTTTCCTTGTAGTCTTCTGTTTTCATCCTTCAATCGCTTATTCTTTATCAATTTTTCGAACAGGTTGCTCCCAAAAGTTTTTTATACAAAATAACATCAAAAAATACGTCTTGAACAAGCGTTAAAAAAGAAAGCTGAAGGGCAAGTATACCCTTTTGGAATCTTTTTAAGAGAAAATGATAAAATGAAGATAATATTAGGGAATTGTGAGGATGATTACGTTGCTTACTTTGATAAAATTTGTAGTTAGTTATGCTGCAAGTCTATTTGCTTTTATTTTTGGATGGTTTTTAATTTCATATATTTTTAATCCTAGCTTTATTCACCCGGACGTTTTACAGGGATTCATAAAAACTATCGTCACTTATGGTAGTATACCAGCTCTTATAGCTTGTTTACTTGGGGAAGTCTTATATAGGAAAATTAAACGATGTAGAGAGTTTCAATTTGGAATTCCTTTATTTATAGGACTAGCAGTTATCTATACACTTATACCATTTCTTTTTCTTTTTACTTTTTCTTTTTCACATTTCTTTTATTTCGTTGCACCTGTTATGATGGGGTCCTTAGTTTTTTATTTAGTGCGTAGAAAAATATAATTATAATAGATATGTCTGAATCACCAGTTTCAAAAAGCCTTCACGCAATGATGATTGCATGAAGGCTTTTGATGTTTTCTTATTTTTTTGTCTCGTTAACCCATGTAATAATGTCCTGGATGACGTATTCGGGAACGTTAGCAGGGATTTCGTATTCACTAGGAAGACTTAATTCCCCGTCACCCTCCGTGAAGAAATGATTCAATTTCGGATATTTTTTGAACTGAACATTCCCGCGGTTTGAAAGTCCTTTCTGCCATTTTGTATATTCGTTTTTTACTGTTACTTGATAATCGCGTGCTCCTTGCAGAATGAGTAAAGGCTCTTTTCGTGATTTTGCCTCTTCAACTGGACGCCACCTAGAAACATCATACATAAAATGAGGTGACCCAAAATTATAGCCAGCTGGAGGATGGTCAGGATTGAAAGTAGGGTCCTGAATAAAAGCAGCCTGTCTTTTTAGTTCATCGATTTCTTCCTTTGATGCCCCAAGGTATTCATACTGATTAATGGCAATTTCAGTCAAAGGGCGTGCAGGTGGTGCGAGTAAGATGCTTCCTCGGATAAGTGAGGAAGGCGCTTTGCTCAGTATACGCGGCATTGTGCCAGCTCCTAGGCTATGTCCAAGAATGAAAATATTATTTGGATCAATGCCTTCCTGCTGCGCTGCTGATTTTGCTGCATATATGGCATCATCTGTAGTATCACGGTCTAACGTAATGGGTTCTGCACTCATCTTTAATGCATGTTCTAAGGTGCGTTTTTCATAGCGCAACACTGCAATTCCTTTGGATGAAAGGCCCACCGCAATGTCTCGTAAGATTTTTGTTCCCATATATGTGCTATCGCGATCATGGATGCCAGCACCATGAACAAGAACAACTACGGGCAGCTTTTCACCACGCTTATGTTTCGGAACTGTTAATGTCGCTGGTAACGGATAGGTAGAATTTCCAATGACGATTTCACGTTCTTGATAGGAGTTAGGTTGATCATAGCTAGGATGGGGGATGGTAAAAGATTCCTCGGGTGGCCTTTCTCCAATTTCATCTACTTTCCCGCCAGGTGTGAATTTAAGGAGTAGTGGTATGGTAGTTCCTTCGGTAGCTGCTGGAATTTCTACCGTCTGATGGACCAAGTTTCGTTCTTTTATCACAGGGGTTCCCATGCTTTTTATCCCGCTCCAGCCACTTTGTGTCCACCAGTTTTGTAATGTGGTTGCTGTAAACTTGGATTGAAAAGCAGTAGACGTCAACTGTAGTGCCTCTGCATACTTACCTTGCTGGAGATATTCAAAAAATAATGATGTACGCTCCGTTAAAGAGACTAGTTTCTTTTCAGCAGATTGTTCCTCGCGTGTATCTGCGTGAATAGTTGTTGTAAGCGGGAAAGATAAAACGCCTAAAGAAAAGAGTAGGGGAAAGGTAAGTATTGATCTTTGTATTTTCTTTTTTTTATTCATGTTTTAACCTCCAATATGTGATGGTAAAAAACAGGTATGGTAATTAGAATTCTGGTGCGAAAACTTCAAAACATTTGCAAGCAATCTCCAAAACTTGGACATACTCATATTATTATTCTAAAAAAACGTAGCTTTCTTCTCTTGTCACATGCATATTAATCCCAGAAATAATCTTTCTTCCTTCACTTTATATTTTGATTATACGAAGCAAAGCTCTCGTTTTTCTTACTTGATACTTACAAATTCCTTAAGTAGGGGATATTTTAAAAATGGATTTGTGGCGGTACTCCTATGTTAAGAGATAGCTTAAGGACCGAGGATTATATTGTTTTTATAAAGAGTTGATGTTATGTTTGTTTTGTAACATATGGTGTTTTATGCATGTAGGAGGATTTATTGAAGAAATTATTAATATTGTTTTTATTAGCTACATTTTGTCTACAGATTACAGGATGTTCTAATAATATGGGTACACTAAGGGAGAAGTCTAAAACTTCAACAACTTCAACAACTGTGAAGTCTAAACGCATCAATAAAGGGTGGTACAAACATATGTAATAGTTTGTATCACCCTTTGTTGATGTTAGAAGTCATAAAGAAAAGACACCCTAAGGTGCCTTCCTTCGACTTGAACCATCTTAATTTTAATAATATATTGGACTCCCATCCAACTATTATTTTACCATGTTAAGTTGTTTTATTCCTTGAGAAATATAGTGTTAACCTATATTTAAAAGAATTATATCGATTTGAACCAACTATTAATTAGGGGGATGCTGTATACTATCCCCAGAACGGAAATTATGAGCAATATGTATATGAGTCACATATCAAAAAAAAGACACTCTCAAGAGTGCCTCTCCTTAGCAGCCGAATCCGCCGCCCCAACAGCTAGCGCCAACGATGATTAATAAGATGAAGAGCACAACAAGTAAGGCAAATCCGCCGCCGAAACCACAGCCTCCACCACAACTACCTCCATAGCCCATATTAACTCCTCCTTCCATAAAGACCATTTATTAATGGATTTAATTTAATTTATGTTTTTAAGGGTGAATGGAGCAGGTCCTTAAAAAAATAAAAGGATTTTGGAAGTTAAAAAGAGTTGACGATCTTATTTTTGTCACCGGAATTTTGTCTTCTACATATTGTATTTTATTCTGTGTATTGGGGGAAGGAGGATCTTATGGCTAATTCTGAGATGATTTTACGTTTACTTACGGATTTAAAGATTGAACAACAATTGTTGAAAGAACAGTTAGAGAAAATGCAAACAACTGTGACTATTCTTGAAGAAAAATCAGTGACGCTTAAAGAAAAACCAGCGACTCTTAAAGAAAAAACAATGACTCCTGAAGAAAAACCATCTGTTACAAAGCAAAGAGCTTTTTCTGGACGCCCAACATCTTTTCGTGATTGGAGAGCAGCTGCTCAAAAAAATTCATAAAACTATAAAAAAAGAAGACATCAATTAAGATGTCTTCTTTTGCTTGTACAATCCAAATGAAGTTAAGAAGATATATCCATATTGCTTTAGAAATAAGAAGAAAATAACGATTGTCGACTCCTATTTTAGTTATCTATTATTTGTTTTAATTCATTTATTCGTATTATTTTTTGAGAGCCCCAGTAATGAGGCCTTTTTTATAATTGTGTTAAAGTAGAAACCCCTCAAGCATAGTGAGGGGTTACATGACTAGGGAAATGAATGGTTATTAGTGTTTAATGAGCTGAAGTTCAGGATATTGCTTCTGAATTTCTTCTAAATGATTTTCGTTTATCCCTTTTAAATTTTGATCAAAGAAGCTAGTTACTAGTTTATTAATGAGTGTATAATTTGCGGCTACATCTTCGTCTGGTTCATTAATAATAGGTGAAAATGCTGCTAAATCTGTAAAACTGGTATGGTTTGTTTTTGGAATTACCACTGTGTACACGCCCGGTTTTTCAATCGTTTTATTTCTTAAATAGGATATTTCCAATAATTCATTTTGGATTCCGGTTGTCTTTTGATTCTCCGCTTCTTTCATATAATGAATCGTCGCCTCAGCATTCATCAACATGAATGGTTTCTGAGGACCGTCTTTAGGCATTGGGTCGCCAAACAATCCGCCATCCATATCAATTGCAGCTTTAATACGCGTATCCTTTACTAGCATCTGTGCGGCAGTTGCTCCGCCAAAAGAGTGACCGAACATTCCAATTTTGTCATAGTTAATTAAGTCTGCAATCGTTTTAAAACTTTTATCGAAATTACCTTTTATTACTTCGTTTAAAACAAAAGTAGTATCCTGTTCCCATTTTTGAACTATGGTATTTAAGGCCGTAGGTGTATTTTCAATTGGTATAGAGTCTACACGGTTTCCGTTAGGGAAAATCGTTGTTGCTGCATATCCTGTGAAATTAAGAGCGATTACTACATAGCCTTGACTAGCTAATTCCTCTAACTGGAATGTATTTTGTTGACTATATAATCCCATCCCATGGCCGAATAAAAGGAGGGGGAATTTTTCTTTAGCTTGAAGTGGCTTAGCATTTTGATAAGAATGTGTTTTTGTCAGCCCTAAATGTGTCGTTACGATATACGGAGCACCGTTTGTTACTGCAAATTGTTCACCCAGTTCGTTTATGTTCTCAAAATAGGCAGAAGGATTCCCTGATCCTTTTGCGGCAGGATAGTATACTTGTATCATTAACTCACGATTTCCATGATTATTTGGTACAGTTGTTTCTTTTCGATTTGTATCAATTAAATGAAAAGCTTTCGTGCCTACTGTATATTTTCCAGTAGGCTCTGGGAGTGTTATGATCGGAAAAAGTAAAGGTAATGTAAACATTGCGATAGCAGTTACGATAATTCCTAAACCTTTTAAAACTTTCATCACTAACTTTTTAGAAACGGCTGTAGTTTTTGGTTTCAAAAAAACTTGTAATGTTAAAACGAACAATAAGAAATAGGCGGGAATCATACGCCAGTTTGCACCAATTACAATGATGGTGACAAATAATAATGCATAATTTATTAGTAAAATGACTCCATTTTTTTTCGTCAAACCCCGTTTGATAAAGATGGGAATGATACTAGATAAAAGTAATACAGCAACAAAAATGATTTCTAACATTTTTAGCTCCTTTCCTAATCAATATAAATATAGATTGATAATTTAAAACCTTCTCAATTATATAACTATCTTTGATAATTGTATGCATGTAAGTAAGTTTAGAATGTTTTTATATGACATTTAAAAAAGTACTCATACGAGTACTTTTTCTTAAATGAATTATTATTTATTTTTAAACCGTTCCCCATAAATGATAAACCATTCCACTGACAAAAAATGCTAGTCCTACAAATAAAACAATTAAAGCAAGTATTCCATTTTTATTATGTTCCATAAAATTAGCTCCTTTTTCATTTACTTACATACAAAAAGCCTTTAGTCGTAATTATGGCTAAAGGCTTTGATCTTCATACTTTTTAGTTTATAAAAAAGTTGCACTGCTGTATTAATTTGGAATATGATTATTTAAAGAGAAGGTGATGAGTACATGCAGGACAAAAAACAATTCCCGCTTATATCTGGAAATCTCTCATTAGATTTAGTAAATACAGAGCTAGTTAGGCGTGGACAACGTTATGATTTATTAATAACAGATGAAGATGTATTAGAATGGTTACATGTAATAAAGGTTAATCTTCCTTTTTGGAATGAAAAAACACTTATAGGAATTCAGAAGCGAATGAATCAAGTTACATCTAGTATATTAGAAATAAGAAAAGTACTGAGAAAACAGTTTGAGGCAATTGCTGATCAGCAAAAAATTTCTAATGATTTTATTACGTATTTAGAAAAACAAATTGAGAAGGCACCATTTACATATAAAATCATTGAACAACAGCTAGTATCTATCCCGGTTGGAGAAATCGAGGATGTACTCGCATCGTTAATTGCATTTGATGCTTTAACCTTAATAGCAGAAAATAAGCTGATTTTCCTTAAAAGGTGTTCAAATCCTGAATGTGTTTTATTATTTATAGATAAGAGTGGGAAACGAAAATGGTGTTCTATGAAAATATGTGGGAACCGGAAAAAGGTAGCAAAATTTCAGGATCGAAAATTTGAGGAAGTTTAGAGAATCAACTTATAATAGTTGATTCTTTTTTTGTATTCTCTAACTAACCCCTAAAATTAATATTTACAGGTTATTTATTGCCGAGTTATAATGGTTGGTAAATAAAGGAGGAGAACGATGAATCATATAACAGCAACTAAGCAAAAAGACCCTCAACCAATAAGTGTACGATATTTTACAAAAATGAAAGGGAAAGGAAGAAGTCCATTACAAGTAAATGTAAAGGACTCTTTAACGGGACTACTAGGGGGATTTTTAACAATTCTTACCTTAACATATTTAACGAGCATAACCTCTACAGAATTATTAATGGCTCCATTTGGTGCGAGTTGTGTATTAGCGTTTGGAGTTTGGAATGCGCCATTATCTCAGCCGCGTAATATTATTGGAGGACATTTGATTTCAACTTTCATTGGTCTATCAATATATCATTTGTTTGGGAATGAATATTGGACAATTGCTTTAGCGGTGGGGATGGCAATAGCCGTTATGATGTTAACGAGAACGACGCACCCTCCGGCAGGCGCCGATCCGATTATCGTTATTTTAGGGGCAAATAGTTGGAGTTATTTAGTAACACCAGTTTTAATTGGCTCCGTTGTTATTGTAGTTATTGCTTTATTCATTAATAATATGAGTAGTAAAAGAAGTTATCCAACTTTTTGGATGTAGTTTGTGAAGTGAAAAATAATTTAAGTGAGTATTCTATTCTTACTATGTTTTATTTTTTATATAGTAAAAGCCTTAGTCGTAATTGCAGCTAATGGCTTGGGGCCTCATACTTTGTAGTTCATAAAGGAAAGACACTTTAAAGTGTCTTCTACAGATTTGAATTATTTAATTCATGTAATTAATATTCGTTAGCATAAAACTCTTTTATTAATTTTATTTCATTTGTATCTGGATTAAACTTAAATATTTTAATTTGATTCGATTCGTCTTTGTATGCAAATGTATTCTCACCAACTTGGGTCATATTGCTGGTGTTTAAGATAGGATCGCTACCGTGATCAGTAATTTCCACAGTTTTCTCACGATCCCAGAATGCAATGACAATAATCAAAATGATAAGACATACCCGTATAAAACGTAATTCTCTTGCAACAGGATGTTCCATCTGTTAGTCTCCTTTACTGTTTGATAGAGTTTGTTTATAAAAGAGATAATTGCAATGAATATAAATAAAAAAGACACCGTAAAGTGTCTTTTTTATTTTAGTTATGCGCATTACTTAATAAGACGCTAGTTCCTCAGTCTGGCTATGAGTAACTATGTAGGGTAATTCCATTATAACATTTTAACCAGTAATGGGTCTATATGGAATTTAATTGATTTTCTTTTTGATTATTCAGAACGATTAATTGGGTATTTGGATGAAGGAAGCAGTGAGGAAGAAGGGACTTAACTTGTTTTAGAAGAGTGTCTTCTTTTTTGTATCATTGTGAGTAAAGTGTAGCGTTATGTTTCTCTTTACACGAACATAACGGTATACTATAGTTAAGTTAAGTAAACTTAACTATCAAACGGAACGAAATAAAAGCATGGAGGAATAACGCTATGACTAGAACGTATAAAGAAGTAATTAATGAAATGAACCGAGCTTATAATGAATTCTACATTTTACTATTCCAGGAGTTAAAAGATGAGTTCGGTCTTACAGGACAGCAAGAGAGCATGCTATTTCATATTAATTTAAATGAAAACACGACAGCAAATCACATTGCGACTACTTTTAATATATCAAAAAGTGCCGTTAGCCAAGTTTTATCTAAATTGGAGAAACAGAAGATGATTTCAAAACAAGTAAACCCTAATAATAAACGGGAGTATTTTCTTACACTTGGTCCAAACGGTAGTAAGTATATAGAGCGGTTGTCGGAGTTAGATGATGTATTAATTGAGAAATATTTTTCTAAAATCGATATAAACGCCCTAGAGCAAATGACAGATACGTTAACGAAAATAAATAAAGTGATATTGGAAGAAAAACAGAAGGATCTTAATTGTAATGAGTAAGAACGTAGATGAAGCAATTAGTAGAAAGGAGGAGAAGCGTGTTATGAGTTACATACCAAATATGATTACGATAGCAAATTTTGTATGTGGACTTTTAGCTATTTACGCTGTTTTCGTTCACGATATTTATTTGGGAGCAGTTTTTATTATTACGGGTATGTTGTTTGATTTTTTTGATGGCATGGTTGCTCGGAAACTTGATTCTGTTTCGGAAATTGGTGGAGAGTTGGATTCATTTGCGGATTTAGTTACTTTTGGTGTGGCACCGTCTATTCTTGCATATAGTGTCGCGTTAAAAGATTTGCAGTCTATCGGGATGATATGTGCGCTTGCTTATAGTATTTGCGGAATGCTTCGGCTTGCGAGATTTAACACGCAGCAAAGCAAACTCCCAACCTTTATCGGCATGCCAATCCCATTCGCGGCAATGTGTCTCCTCATTTTATGTTTTTTAAAGAATCCAGTTTCTGTGGCGTTTGGTACATGCGTACTCGCTTATTTAATGGTGAGCAAAATCAAATTCCCTCATTTTAAAAAAGATATAGCTGAAAGCTTGAAGCCTGGAAGATTGGATTGATGATACGGGATTACAATGAGAAAGATAAAGGAGTATAACATGATTCGTATGGCATTAAGATCATTCAACATACAAATGTATTGTTTGCTAGGCGTAATGTTATTGGGATGGCTTGTGACACCTTTTTCAGCACAGTTCGTAGGGATAAGCATTGGCCTTTTAGTAAGTATGTACTGCGCCTGGATTTTAGGAAGACGTATTGAAAAGTTCGGAGATAGCATTGTAAAAAAAGAAAAAGCACCGATGCTCGGAATGATGAACCGGTTCGCAGCCGCAATTCTCGGCGCAATTATTATGTATGAAATTGAACACCATGAATTCATGTGGACATTTGCTGCTGGAATTATGAGTGGGTATTTCTTGGTTATTATTAATTTGGGGTATTACAGTATGAGGGATGAGAAGGAGTAAAGTGAAAACTAAGTTTAAGCATACTGTTGCCTAACAACGAATAGCGGATTAGTAATTAGAGTAATAATAAAAACTAACATAAAATTTAAGAAAAATTTTATATTTACCCCACTTTTTATTTTAAAAGTTTTTCCTATCCTATAAACAAGTTACATCAAGGAGGAGACTGAAAATGAAGAAGTGGGGATTTTTTATTTTTAATATATTCCCTATGTTCGAAGACAAAGTAGAAGATTAAATATATGAACAAAGTAACGATTCTTAAACTATGTTCTAAATAATAGATGAAAATGTAAAGTTAGGGGATTCCACATGCATACAGGAGTTTTGATGAGTTATTTGTATACTTATTTTTTTACTATTATGTTTTGTGTTGTGTTTCAAATTGGATTTTATTTTAAAGCGAAAAGAACTATATCTATTCTGCATTTTTTGTGGGTGTATGTTTTTCTATTTTACCTTTCGTTAGTGTATAAGGTGACGCAAATCGCGACTGTATGGGATATAAGTAGATATGAAACGTGGATTCGTGTAAATCAAATCAACTTGACTCTATTTGATACGGCAGGTAGTACGACGTATCTTTTAAATATTGTACTGTTTATGCCATTAGGTTTTTTATTACCGACTATTTGGCCTCAGTTTAGAAAAATGAAAAACACGGTATGCGCGGGATTCTTTTTTTCATTGGCTATTGAGTTAAATCAATTACTAAATAATAGAATTACAGATATTGATGATTTATTTACGAACACTCTCGGGGCGATTATTGGGTATTTATTATATAAAGCATTATTTAAAATGATATATAAAAGAGAGGAAAAAAAGCTGGATACAAACTCTTCTCTAGTTATAAAATACGAGGCTATTTTTTGTTTAGTGTGTTCATTTGTAGGGGCGATGTTAATTTATCATCCAGCTTTATTTGGAAGACCTGTAATCATTCAGTGAGGTAATTACGAATTTCTTTTGAACGCTCGAGCGATATTTCAATTTGCAAAAAGCCTTTAACTTGTTATAGTTAAAGGCTTTTATCATCATAATTTTTACTTACCAATTACCCACTCTAACATCCGCCTTCAACCACTTCACCCAATCCAAATCTTCTACCTTAAGCAAACTGAGTGAAACACCCTTCATATCTAAAGAAGTTAACAGCGTACCAATCTTTACGAATGCCACTTGCAATCCTTCAAGTTCACATAAACGGCGAATGTCGTTTGCGAAAATGTATTGTTCCATTAATGGAGTTGCGCCGAGTCCATTAATGAGGATAGCGAAGTTGTCTCCTTTTCTCCAGCGATAAATGCTTTTTAGTTTGTTCATTAGTTCGATTGCTAATATTTCAGAAGAGGATAGTGCTTCTTTACGGTAACCTTTTTCGCCATGGATGCCGACGCCATAAAACACTTCATCGTCATTTAATGTGAATGAAGCTTTTCCTTTTACTGGATCGTTGGCAGGGGAAAGGGCAACTCCTAATGTGTGTAAGTTTTCAGTTATAGAGTGGCCAAGTGTTGTTAGTTCTTCTAGAGAATGGCCCTCAAGAGCGGCCGCACCTAATAATTTTTGAACGAAAACAGTACCAGCGACGCCGCGTCTTCTTTTATTAAAAGAAGCATCATCTTCAATTGAAACGTCGTCATTTACGATGATGTGGTCAATTTTTCTTCCTTCTTCTTTAGCGATCTGCTCAGCCGCTAGAAAGTTTTCAACGTCATCTTTAAAGTTTTTAATGATGAATAGTATACTTTTATCTTTCGGCATAAGGCGAGTTGCCATTATAATTTGTTCCACTGTAGGCGGAGTGAAAATACTGCCGTTTACTGCCGCCGTAAGCATTCCTTTTCCTACATAGCCAATATCAGCGGGTTCATGTCCGCTACCACCGCCGCTTATAATCGCGACGTTTTGCTTTAGTTTTTCAATATCTTTTACATAAATGATGTTATTTGTTTCGTCATAATTTACTTTGTCGTTATGTTCAAAATAAAAGCCATGCAGCATATCTTGAACGATATTTTGTACATCATTCATAATCTTTTTCATTGCTTTTGCCACCCTTTAATTACTTTGCTGATTGCTCAAGTAATAGTAGTAATTGATTGTTTATCATATTTTTCATAAGAGAAGACATAACGGATGGATCTACTTCGCACTTGCTTTCAATCCAATCTTTTATCGTTCCAACGAAGCCGTGACTATAAAAGGAGGCAATCGTATTTTTTGTCTCATTAGAAAGGCTGAATCCACAGCTCATAGATAGTTCATCAATAATCTTCATATATAAGTTTTTCGTATGCTCAAATAAATAGTGATTAAACGAGTTTTGCTCAATGACTTTAAAAGCATTTCGGTAAAATTTTTGATTTTCATAAAAGTAATCAAATAATAAATCGAAAATGTTTTCCCATTTTTCATAATCGAGAAAGTCTATAATATTTTCTTTCGTTTCTTCTCTATAAATCCAGCTTAATAGTTCAAATTTATCTTTAAAATGATAATAAAAAGTTTGCCTACGCATTTGACAGTGTAACATAATATCGCTCACTGATATTTTATGAAACGACTCTGTTTCCATTAAATACTTCAATGAGTTCGCGATTATCTTTTTAGAAATTATAGAAGAGGTCATCTGAATCATCCCTAGAATGTTAGTAATATAAAAATCCTATCTATAAATGAGAGCGGTGTCTTTAGACAGATTGTCCATTTTGTCCGTTTACTATAAAACGCTTTCATTTTAACATGAGTAGTAAGAAGAAGATTTCAAATATATCACAATATATTAAAGGAATTGAGGGAGAACTACAATGAAAAAGATTATAAACAAACCAGAAACATTAGTAATGGAAATGTGTAACGGAATGGTTATGGCTCATCCAGAGCTTGAGCTTTTGAAAAAATATAAAGTAATTAAGAAGAAAGAAATGAACGAAAATAAAGTAACGTTAATTAGTGGAGGCGGTAGTGGTCACGAGCCGGCACATGCAGGATTAGTTGGAAAAGGAATGTTAGATGCGGCAGTGTGCGGAGATGTGTTTGCTTCTCCTTCGCAAATTCAAGTTTACCAAGCGATTAAAGAGACAGCTAGTAAAAAAGGTACGTTATTAATTATTAAAAATTATAGCGGCGATATTATGAATTTCAAAAACGGTGCGCATTTAGCGACGGAAGATGGAATTGAAGTCGACTACGTAAAAGTGGACGATGATATTGCGGTAGAAGATAGTCTGTACACAGTAGGACGCCGCGGCGTTGCAGGCGTTATTTTAGTTCATAAAATTGCTGGCGCAGCAGCGGAAGCAGGTATGAATTTAGGAGCGGTGAAAGCTGTAGCAGAAAAAGCAGCGGCTAACGTGCGCACAATCGGTTTAGCATTAACGTCTTGTACAGTTCCAGCGAGCGGATCACCTACTTTCACACTTGCGGAAGATGAAATGGAATACGGCGTAGGTATTCACGGCGAACCAGGAATTAAGCGTGAAAAAATGCTGTCAGCAGATGAACTAGCGAACCGTATGACAAATGATCTTGTAAAAGATTTAGGAGTAAAAGATGGAGAAGAAATTGCGCTTCTAGTTAACGGTTTTGGCGGAACACCACTGCAAGAACTTTACTTATTTAACAACGCCGTTACGAGAGAACTAGCAGCTAGAAACATTAAAATTAATAGAGTATTCGTCGGTAACTATATGACAAGTATTGATATGGCTGGTATGTCTTTAACGGTAATGAAGTTAGATGAAGAGCTAAAAACATTACTATCAAAAGAATGTAATACACCAGCGTTTAAAGTAGACGGTCCAGTTGAAAGTGTAGAGTACGTAAATGTACTTGAAGAGACAGAAGAGAAGGAAGTTTCCTTTGAACTAGAAACAGCGGAAGAGCACGCTGTTATTAAAGATAATGTTATTACATTAAACAACATGATTTATCTCGTTGATAAAATGAGCGACGTTATTATTAAAAATGAAGTACCGTTCTGTGAGCTAGATACGCATGCTGGTGATGGCGACTTCGGAATGAGTGTGGCAAAAGGATTTAAGCAGTTAAAACGTGAGTGGCATTCTATTGTAGAACAAGAAAATGTAACGATCGGATCATTCCTTGACGGTTGTTCCATGATTATTATGGAACATTGTGGCGGCGCATCTGGTCCAATTTGGGGCGGTGCATTCCGCGCAGCTAGTAAAGCAGCAGGCGAGAAGCGTGAGTTAACAGTGAAAGAATTCGCTGAAATGCTGCAAGCAGCATTGCAAGGCATACAATCTATCGGTGAAAGATCATTCGGTAGAGGAGCAGTAGTTGGTGACAAAACATTAGTTGACGCACTTGCTCCATGTGTAGATTCTTGGTTAGATAGCGCCTCAAACGAAGTAGACGTAAAAACTGCCTTTGAAAAAGGAGCAGAAGCAGCGGTCAAAGGAGCAGAGTACACGAAAGAAATCGTAGCTCGCATGGGCCGCGCTGGTACAGTTGGCGAAAGAAGCTTAGGATATCCAGATGCAGGTGCACATGCACTTGGGGTTATCTTTACGGAGATTGCGGGTAGTTTGAAATAGGAATTGGAAAGTCCCTCTGCCTTAAGGTAGAGGGGTTTTTATATAGTTGATATGTAGAAGACTTCTTTCGGTTCTTTCTCAGTAAAATATGAGTTTGTTACTATTTTTGATAAAATCTTATTTCAAAAATACAACTAATATTTCTCAACATTAATATATTGAAAATAGTTAGAATATTTAAGATAATCATTTGTGAAGAAGTAAATTATAAAAAAAGGGGGAATTTATTTTGTTACGTCGTTTATCTATTTGTACAGTACTAACAGCTTTTATATTTACTTTATTTACATTTAACGGCTCTGCTTTCGCGGCTACGAATGCTACTGAAAATCAAAATGTAGTAGCAGCTTGTGCAAAGGGAGGTACGGTAGGTGTATATGGTGCAAAAATGCGCAGTGGTTATACTGTCGATTCACCTGTCTTACATACATTTAATGATGGTACGAAAATTACTGGAACATGGGTAACTGGTGAATATGTTCAAGGTCATTACAGTAATTCTAAACAGTGGTTAAAAGTTACATATAAAGGGATGACAGGTTATGTATCCCATACAACATTATATAACGTTTGCTCATAAAACTATGTACCATAATAGCTTTGGATATATTGAGCTAATCTCTTCTAGAGATTAGTTCTTTTTTATCTCTTAGTTTTTAATGGGGCATTTTTTGAAAAAGACCAACGATTCATTAAATCGATGGTCTTACGTTTATATAGTATTCATTTGTATCTATATTAAATTTTTCATTGTTTTTTGCTTATTTTAGACTTAGTTTGTTTGTGATTGCAGCTTATCAATTTTCCAGTATGTTTGTAGAGGGTCTAAAGAGCTTTCAATATAAAACATATATTCATCTACGGTACCTGGTACTTCAAAAGCTATTTTCAATTCTACCGTTTCATTTGGTTTAACTTGTATATCAGAAGGGTTTTGATCAAGCACCTTTCCTTTATAGATCTTTCCGTCTTTTTCATCTTTTAAGTTATATTTTAATTCTGATAATCCAATCGTTTGACCTCGTACATTTTTTACAGAGACATTAACAATGACGGAATCGTTGCTAGCATTTAAATATGCACTTTGAACAGCGGTCAAGTAATAGCCTCCCTTAACACTCTCACCAACTAATAAAATACCTTGTTCCAAGCGGCTTATCTCTTCTTTTTCTTCAAAATTTATTAATTCTTCATTTTCATTTTTTGCGGTTGGTTCTTCTATTGGACCATTTTCAACGGCACTATCTGTTTTATCTTGTGTGCAAGCAGCCGTAATACTGACTAATACTAGAATGAAAGTAAGTAATATAGATAATTTTCTCATAAAATTTATCTGTCTCCTTAAGTTTCTCAATTTTGTGCAGCTATACATATAAGATTAACATAATGTCTCATTATTGGCTCAAAATAGGGGATCTTTTAGACAACTTATTCTTTTTACTTTTAATATACATTCGATTGGTTCTCGCGATATTTGTTAATCTTTTAAAACATTGGCTTAGTAATACCGAGGGTTATTATAGATATATTAATCATGTAATTTGTCCATATCAAAATGAACGTTTTTTGCATTTAATATATTGTAAATATATTTTATTTTGGAAGGATGTGATTATATGGCTCATAAATCTACTGGAGTGTTTCGAGTTCCAGTTTCTGAAAATGGGATTATTCCAACTGCTCTCAACATTATGTTAAACAATGATTCACGCTGTCATACTAGTAATGTAACGGTAACTGTTAAGAGAAGTCGAAACACCTTTTTCCCAACTCAAAATGAATTAGTTGAAATCTCTCGTACTTTTGTTTCTTTAGAACCAAACAGAACAACTAAGATTGTGTTGTTTACTCCAGAATTCCAAGTAGAAGATTTCCTTGATGTCATCATTAGTGGAAATAGAGAGGATGTTAAGGATGTTCTTGTATATTCTTTCTTAGCAGATTCAGTAGGTCATAATCTGCCATCTACTGTTTTCAGAAATGCAGAATACACTTTTTCTTGCTGACACTGTAATGATGTATTCTTTACTGTCGTATATCTGAATTGAAATGTTACAAGTAGCACTTCACGGCATACAATCTATCGGTGAAAGATTGTTCGGCAGAGGAGCGGTAGTTGGCGAAAGAAGTTTAGGATATCCAGATGCAGGTGCACATACGCTTTGGGTTATCTTTACGGAAATTTGAAGATCCCTTCTACCTTAAGGTGAAGGGTTTTTTTTATGTTTTTTTGATATATATTGCTAAATATGTTCCAATAATTCATTCTATTGTATGGAAAATAATGTCATCTACATCAAAACAAACGGCTTATAAAAGGAACTAGTATTTGAGGTGGATTTATTAAAGAATTTTATATATAGCATGAATGAAAATGAGATAAATAAAACAATATTCCCTATTATGTTTTTAAGAATTAATTGAGCAGGTCCTTGTAAAAATAAAAAAAAGACACCTAAAGGTGCCTTCCGCCGGCTTAAATTATTTTAATATTATCGATCTAAGTTTAAAAGCTATAAGGATTTTTTCTATAGGATTTGTAAGTAGTTTTTATGAAATTATGAGTGTTTTTTATTTTGTAATTCAATAAGTTCATCTGGTATCACTTTTGTATAATATTCTTTTTCTGTTAGTTCAAATATAAATAATGCTTTTTTCCAGTTATAAATAACATCTTCTACATTATGTTGTTTCATTTTTAATAAACACTGACCTTTTAAATAGAATAGTTCACCTAGTAGGTATAAAGTATGTAGATTAATTGCTAATTTGATACCCTTATCAATGTACTTTATTGCCTCTTCATATTGATATGTGAAGTCGAAACATTTTGCTAAATTTAACATGAGTTTTAATTTAATTTCTTTATCTCTAGGAAAATCTAATTTATTAAAATTAGTTAAACATCTTTTGAATATATTAATACTTTTTTCATATTCTTTACTTTCTGCATAAAATATAGCCATTGTTTGCATAATATCTATTTCTCTTTCTGATAAAAAATCAGAATTAGTTAAAGTCAGTTTTAATGCATGATTTAAAAAATCTAAAGCAGTTTTTATTGATTTATCCACCATAAATACAGCAATTGCTTCATGCCACATTAGAAATTGTTTCTCATCTTTTGTTTGAAAATTATTTAAGTTTTTCTCTTTTTTTACTATTTCATAAAGTTCTTTATATTGTTTTTGCTTTAAGCAATCTTTTATTACGTATTTTACATTTTCTACATATTTTAATCTTTTGTTTTGAGTTAGTGCAAATATATTATTTGGGTCAATACCAAGTCTTTCTGATAATTGATATAACAATATACTAGATGGATAAATCATACCTTTTTCAATCTTGCTAATTTGACTTTGTGAACATATTCCATGACATAATTCGGATTGTGATATATTTTTTTTGATTCTAAGTTCTTTAATGGTAATACCCAAATCGTTAAATTCCATTTTTCCACCTACTA
This sequence comes from Bacillus sp. PK6-16, assembly GCF_056530295.1. Classification (NCBI taxonomy): domain Bacteria; kingdom Bacillati; phylum Bacillota; class Bacilli; order Caryophanales; family Bacillaceae; genus Bacillus; species Bacillus sp. PK6-16. The sequence goes on along the minus strand of NZ_CP096511.1, from coordinate 4,310,172 downwards.
TTTAGCACTTTATTAAAATAAGAACATTCTCTAACCTTAATGTAATGTAAAATTAATATAGTTGCAATTATTGTTTTAAAGGGCTTATCGTTTCTATAAGATGGTGAGATTTTTTTATGTACAAAAAAGACACCCTAAGGTGCCTTCCGCCGACTTGAACCACTTTCATTTAATATAAACCTAGCTGTATTTTCACATGCCTTTCCAATTCCTCTATTTTCCATTTGATAAAATGAAATTCCAATATTACCAATAATTAAATAAATATTTCTACATATTCAAGATATTTACATAAATTATAAAAGTGATACATTTAAGTTGTAAGCTATAAAAACTATTAAAGGGGGATTTATTATGTTCAAGAAATTAGTAGTAGGAGCGTTAGCAACAGGTATTGCATTAACAGGAGGAATTGGTGCAGCTTCAGCTGATACACAAAAAGCTGTGAGCTCTCCGAAGCAAGCCACATGCTCAATTCCTTATGAGTATTCTAATGGTAAATTCAAAAGAACTCTTTATTACTCAAATGGAGTATATGCTAATAGTTTTAATGAAAATGTTTGTGGCGGGACGATTACGTGGTACTTAAAACATGTTCAAAATGGAGTTGCTTTTTACGAAGGTAATTTAAAATAGTAGATTTTTTGAACCTCATTTATTGAGGTTCTTTTATTTGTAGTTTTTAAACCGATTCTCTATAAAAAAGACACCCTAAGGTGCCTTCTTGCGATTTGCTCCATTGTAATATGGTATTGGATGCCAGTCCAATTATTATTTTACCACCTTAAGTAGTTTCGGTTATTGAGAAAAAATACAACTCATTGTTTGAATGCAAAAAGCCCTAGGGGGACTAGGACTTTTTGCTAGAATGAATAAGATTTAAAAAAGGACTTATATAACGTAACATATGAATGTTTCGTAAATGTATCAAAAAAGTGAACAAAATAGTTATTTTAAATAAAAAAAGCTCCGCGATAAAAGCTGCGGAGCTTCATAAGGTCGAGTTATGTCGTACTCACAAGGGATTTTAACATGGATGTTGTGGTAAAAATACTGGTAAATTTATCCTATAACCCCGCTGATTAGAGTTTCACTTCATTCGAAGGAATTCATGTTTTATAAATTAGATTATGATAGTTGATATTCTCCATATTGACCAGAAAAGAACTAAAAATTCTAGTGAAATTCCAAGTGTTCGTTTCCTAGTTTTTTGAAATTCTTTTATTAAATAGCCAACAGCACTAATTGCTATAAGAATGAAAAGAATAAGTTCGAGTGTAACTGGCATTTTATCTACCCCTAATACATTAATTTATTATATAAAGATTATAAGATATTTTTGTGGCTAGTAGTGAAAAATTTAATAAAACTATCTTTAAATAGTTATTTTAAAAAGAAGAGAAACTAGCAAAAATTAGATACTTTTGTATAAGAAAGGAATAGATTAATAATTTAATATAAAGAATACAAGATATGCAATATTGCATATCTTGTATTTCATATTACATTGAACTCAATTATGCCTTGAATAGAGAGGGTTTAAAAGAAATATAATAATCTAAATTGTTTACCAATTAGTATGGTAAATTATAGATAAATAAAGAAATTTATGTTAATGTACTTATGGTAATATACTGTTAAAAAAAGGAAGAGGTGAAAAGTTTATATGTTTAAAAAAGGCGTATCATTGCTATTAATTTTCATTTTATCTATTTCTACATTTAGTATAGTAACTCACGCTGCTAGTAGTTCAGAATATGTGAATCAATCATTCTATGGGTATAAGGAGCCATCTTTTAATTCAGCTAAAACAAATGGCGGATCAGAGTATGGTGCTCAAAATGTAGGAGTCGTGGAAAAAAGAGATAATGGTTGGTGGAAGATTGAAACATGGGAAGGTCCAGTTTGGATTAACTTAAATGGGGAAGAACGTGTCATGGGAGATTTCTATGCATATGATGAACCTTCTTTTTCAGCAAAGGTTGCGAATGCTGGAGCGAAGTACGGGCGACAAACATTTAGAATAGTAGATGGAACAACAGATGGTTGGCTAAAATTTAAGACGTGGGAAGGCGACAAGTGGATGAATCCTACGGCTGAACAAATTACTGTCAACAAAACAATCTATGCGTATAATGAACCTTCATTTAATGCAAAGAAAGCAAATTATGAAGCACCATTTAACCCGCAAAATTGGGGAGTAGTAGAAAAAAAAGAAAATGGCTGGATGAAAGTAAGTACTTATGAAGGTTATAAGTGGATCAATCCAGATGGAGAAGAAAGGTTCATAAACAAATCATTCTATGCGTATAACGAAGCTTCATTTAATGCAGCTAAAGCAAACGCTGGAGCATTATATAGTCCACAAAATTTTAGAGTTGTGGATGGAACACCTAGTGGATGGTTGAAGGTTAAAACATGGGAAGGCGAGAAATGGCTGAATCTAGATGGAGAAGAAAGATTCATAAACAAATCATTCTATGCGTATAACGAGCCTTCATTTAGTTCAGGCAAAGCAAACGCTGGAGCATTATATAGTCCGCAGAATTTTAGAGTAATAGATGGGACACCTAGTGGATGGTTGAAGATTAAAACATGGGAAGGCGACAAGTGGATGAATTTAAATGCGGAAGATACAGGCGTAGAATTCTACGTGGAAGCTACTGCATATAGTGTAGAAGGTAGTCCACCAAATGAAAGGATTACGGCGTCTGGAATAGACATAGGAAAAAATCCTAACATCAAGTTAATTGCAGTTGATCCTAAAGTTATTAAACTAGGAACGAAAGTTTGGGTTGAAGGATACGGTGATGCAATTGCTGGAGATACAGGTGGGGCTATTAAAGGCAATAAAATTGATGTTCTGTTTCCTACAGAAAAGCAAGCACGTGAATGGGGACGTAAAAAAGTGAGAATTAAAATAATGAAATAGGATATATCTATTCTTTGCTTCGAAAATTATATATTAGACAAAATAAAAGGGAGGATATTTTTATGTTTAAGAAAAGTATAGGAATCTTATTGTTTTTTATTCTATCTATCTCGACATTCAGTATGGTAACTCACGCTGCTAATAGTTCAGAATACGTGAATCAATCATTCTATGGGTATAAAGAACCATCTTTTAATTCAGCTAAAACAAATGGCGGATCAGAGTATGGTGCTCAAAATGTAGGAGTCATGGAAAAAAGAGATAATGGGTGGTGGAAGATTGAAACATGGGAAGGTCCAGTTTGGATTAACTTGAATGGGGAAGAACGTGTCATGGGAGATTTCTATGCATATGATGAACCTTCTCTCTCATCAAAGGTTGCGAATGCTGGAGCGAAGTACGGGCGACAAACATTTAGAATAGTAGATGGAACAACAGATGGTTGGCTTAAATTTAAGACGTGGGAAGGCGAAAAATGGATGAATCCTGCGGCTGAACAAATTACCGTCAACAAAACGATTTATGCATATAATGAGCCTTCATTTAATGCACAGAAAGCAAATTATGGAGCACCATTTAACCCACAAAATTGGGGAGTAGTAGAAAAAAAAGAAAATGGCTGGATGAAGGTAAGTACTTATGAAGGTTATAAGTGGATCAATCCAGATGGAGAAGAAAGATTCATAAACAAAGCATTCTATGCGTATAACGAAGCTTCATTTAATGCAGGAAAAGCAAACGCTGGAGCATTATATAATCCGCAGAATTTTAGAGTTGTGGATGGGACACCTAATGGATGGTTAAAGGTTAAAACATGGGAAGGCGAGAAATGGCTGAATCTAGATGGAGAAGAAAGGTTCATAGAAAAAGCATTCTATGCGTATAACGAGCCTTCATTTAGTTCAGGCAAAGCAAACGCTGGAGCATTATATAGTCCGCAGAATTTTAGAGTAATAGATGGGACAACTAGTGGATGGTTGAAGATTAAAACATGGGAAGGCGACAAGTGGATGAACCTAAACCAAACAGATTCTGGTTCTTCTGGAGTAATTGATTTAGCTTTAAAACAACTTGGAAAGCCGTATGTTGAAGCTGGGACAGGACCAAATGGATTTGATTGTAGTGGCTTTATTTATTACGTATTTAAAAATAATGGATATAACATTGTGAGAACAAGTGTTGCAGGATACTGGGGAATGGTTACAAAAATAAGTGATCCTCAACCAGGAGATTTAGTATTCTTACAGAATACATATAAAGCGGGTCCTTCTCATTTAGGAATATATTTAGGGAATGGTGAATATATTCATGCTGCTGACGAAACAACAGGTGTAATTAAAAGTAAGATAAATAGTTCATACACTCAAAAGCACTTCTTGGGGTATGCTAGATTTTCAAAATAATTAAATTGGATTCAATAAAAAGACAGCTATCTATGGATAGCTGTCTTTTTATTATTTGTGTTGACTTGACTACTTATATATATTCACAAGCAAAACAACATAATATTAATACGGAAAAATATATTAATATGAATTTTTGCATATTTTAAAATTCAATATATCCCTCAAAAACTTTTAATTGTATAATATATTTTGTCATATTTTTAGATTTTTCGACATAAACCAACAAAAATAGAGAGCGTATTGGGAGAAGACATTATGTATACAAAACTATTAAAATCAATTACATCATTATCACTGATTGGTGGTGCGTTGTTATATACAAATGGCAGCGATGTAAAAGCTGCTGAAGTGGGTGTTTTTTCTGATGTGCCGACATCACATTGGTCATATCCTGCGATTAAAGATTTAGCGAGTAAGAATATTATTTCCGGTTATGGAAATGGGATATTTGGTTTTGGAGATGTTGCGACAAGGGAGCAAGTTGCGGCTTTAATTTATCGAGTGTTAGTACCAAATAAACAAGGCGGTTCGTTTAGTAATGGTGGAACTCGTTACATATTAAAGGATGGATCTACGTTTAAAAATCCTTACGGTGATATTAATCAAAGTTCTACAATGTTCCCAGAAGAGGTGTTAACTTTAACGAATTTAGGAGTTTTTAAAGGTGATGAAAATGGCCAATTTAGACCGAAAGCTTCTGTGAGTCGTGCGGAAATGGCACAAATTCTTACAAATGCTTTCCGTCTTGTGGCAAAACAAAAACATACCTTTAAGGATGTTCCAAATCCATTTTGGGCAGAAAATGCAATTAGTGCGGTGCAGTCAAATGGAATCGCAGATGGCACAGGGAACGGGAATTTTGAACCGTATGGCACAGTAACACGTGAACAGTATGCGCAGTTTTTATATAAAACTTTGAAATATAAAAATGCCGATGTGAAAGACACAGGAGATGCGGCATTATTAACAGCTTTTAAAGAGGAAGTACAAAAGCGTATTAATACATACGAGACAAATATTACACTTCCATATAAAACGAAAAATAATAATACAGAAGAAGTGATGAATACACTTTTTAACGCATATAAAGAAGTTGCAAGTAAAAATGAGTATACAAATAATAATAGATCGAATGTTTCATATGGACTTTCTGGATCACCTGGAAATTATACGTTTACGCTTAAGATTACATATCGTGAAACGAAAGAACAGACGGAATATGTCATGAAACAAGCGAAAGCAATCGTTTCTTCTATTACTCAAGTTGGAATGGATGATCACGAAAAAGTGAAGGCGATTCATGATTACGTAGTAAAGCATGTTTCTTATGATACGTCTTATAAAGCTTACACAGCATATGAAGCACTTGTAAATCGTTCTGCGGTTTGCCAAGGTTACGCACTATTAACTTATCAATTATTAAAAGAAGCAGGAATTGAAAATCATTTTGTGACAGGAACTGGGGACGGACAACCTCATGCTTGGAATTTAGTGAAAATCGAAAACAAATGGTATCACCTTGATACAACATTCGATGATCCAGTGCCAGATGAGCAGGGCCGCGTCACGTATTCGTATTTCAATTTATCAGATGAACAAATCGCAAGAAATCATGAGTGGAACCGCGGAGACTACCCGCAAGCTACAACGAATTATTATAGTACACTGACAAACAAAATTGCGGCAGGTAGTACGAAAACGCCTGCATATCAACAAATATTAAAAGATACAAAGTTAAACTATTTAGGAAATGAATATATCGCAAATAACTATACCGAATTAAAAAATAAAATGCAGCAACGCTATAGTGCAAAACCAGAGAAAATTGAAGTGCTATACAAGCAATCAATGAATGGTGCACTGCAAGATGTGAAAAAGGCAATTGGCGAAATCGATTATCCGCAAGGGGCAAATCGAGTTTCTTATAAAGCGGAGCCTTATAATGCGAAAGAAGGGTATTCTTTAGTGACGATTACGTTTACATATTAAAAGCAACCTAGATCCTATAGGATCTAGGTTGTTTTTTTATTATTCTTCGACAAAACATGACAATATATAGATACATTCTTTGCTACTATGAGATGAGAAATCTTACATTAAAAAACTGTTTAAAATAACTAATGCAGATAGGCGGAAAAAAATGAACCGAAAGTTACTAATGGCTTTAACATGCGGTACATTGCTTATGGGAATGGCTGCTTGTAGCTCAAATGAGAAGACTACAACTGAATCAAAACCTAAACAAGAAGAAAAGGTTCAGGAAAAACCGAAAGTTCAAACCATTCAAAAGCAGCAAAAAGATAGTTATATAGTAAGTGAAGATGAACTCTCTAAAGCGGCACAGTCGATTGGTGAAATTCAAAACGAGCAAACTATAAATGATATGATGATACATATGTCTTTACAAAAACTCAAATTCAATGGGAATAATCTTCATGTTTCCGGTACCCGTGATGTAGGGCGATTTCAAATGACGAAAGAAAACATTCAATACTTAAAAAACAACTTAAATGTTATTAATAATGATGAAAGACCAAAATATGAATCTATTCTGAACAAATGGTATGATGGAGAGTTCGAATCTGTAGTTAAAGACTTTGAAGAAATTCATTATTTACGTTCAGGAAAAAAGCAAAGTATGGAGGGATCTAAACTAGCTAAAAAAATTGATAGTGATGAAAAAGAATTTATTCTCCATTTCTTTGGTCAAGAAGGATTAGATATCCATAATAAAGAGTGGAAACAGGGCCAGTTATAGAAGTAAAACTGAATTTCTCTTCACTAGGAAGTACAATGTTTTACGGAACAAAAAAATAATGAAATTTCCTTAAATATAGTCCCATCGGGAGGTTGTCTATACTGAGATTCAATAGATACACAGTAATGCTTATTTTTCTAGCCATTGGCACAAATGCTGCATTATCTATGTGGATTAAGCAGGGACTTTTAGGTGTCATCAATGCTATTATTTTCTTGTTAACCGCTGCACAGACTACAAAATGAACTAATACAGAAGATTAGCATAAATAAAACATTGTATTTCTCAATAAACAAAACAACTTAACGTGGTAAAATAATAGTTGGACGGGAGTCCAATACATATTATTAAAATTAAGATGGTTCAAGTCGGAGGAAGGCACCTTAGGGTGTCTATTCTTTTTTATAAAAAGAAAATTGTACGTTTAGACGCATTTTAAATACAAAATAACCGATTCCTTATACGTTAAGAAACCGGTTATTTATTTTCCTACTTTTTTAGAGGGCTTTTTCTTATAATGGTCTTAAATCATAAATAAAAGATAGAGTAAAAACTATATACGAAATAAATGTAACGAAAACAAGAAAACATATAAACTGAGAATTAGATACATATTGTTCTATTCTTTTTTTCATGTTAATTCGTATTATTTTTCAAATGTGAAGTATCAATTGGAATTTGAGCTTTCCAAGATCCAATTACTTTTCCAATTCTAGTTATATTTACATCTAAAGTAAGGGGCTGTTTAAAATCGTCTTTTCCTCCAGGAACTATAACAAATGTAGCGACACCTTCGGGTTTATCATTATCACGAATGCCCACTTCATTTAATTTTTTACCTGCTGCCATAAGTTCAAAAGGAAGACGATCATCTGAATCATGGATAAATGATAGTCTCCCATCATGTTTAATCTCAGGGTTTTCCTCTTGTTGTCCATTAATTATACCATCACTTTGGAGATCTAATCCTGATGTATCAAATTCAAATGGTACTAAACTTCCGTCAGCTTTTTCCATTCTATAATGAACTGATATACGTGAATCTGCGATAAATAATTCTTTGAGATGTACAGTAATACCTTGATCTGTAATTTTTTCATCAATAGGAATATATTTACCATTCTTCATCATATCTTGTGTGATACCATTTGCATCTTTTATTCCTTCATTTACAACTTTATCATTTGTAATTGCATCAGAAAAATATGAAGCGACATTTGTAGCCGCCACTTGTACTTGTGGAATCATTGCTGTTATGAAAAGTGCAGCTGCAGCTACTGCTGTATAAATGAAACATTTTGATTTTTTACTCATGTTTGTAAAGATGCCTTTCTTTTGTTGTTTTTTGTAATTTATATTAGAAACGTTGTCTAACTTGGAACGACTTTCAAATGTTTTCCATGCTTGTTCTATATCAATTTTGATTTCTTGTGGTGAATTTGCAGATTCTTCATCTAGCATTACGTTTTCCCATTGATTTAATTTACTAATTTCTACTAATAAATCTTGGCATGCTTCACATGTATCTAGGTGCTTTGTAAATTCCTTTCTTATATCATGAGAAAGTTCTCCATCAATATATGTTTGAATAAACCCGATATCATAACATTTCATTTGTTATGCCTCCTCTATTTGTTTATAAATCTTGCGGAATTTCATTTTGGCTCGGACTAATAATGTTCCTATAGAAGATATTTCAATTTGAAGTACTTCTGCAATTTCTTTATATTGAAAACCAGAGAATTTCATTAGTAAAAGGGTTCGTTCTCGATCATTCATTTTATTTAGTGTCGTTTGGACCTTTGTAATTTCTTCTTTTCTTATCCAATCATCGTCTAATGATGATACATTTTGTACTTCATGGTATTGTATTTCCTTATCAATCTTCGCTTGCTGCCTTTTTTCAAATCGAAAATGGTTATAAGCTACATAAGTAGAAGATTTAATCAACCATCCAGGTATATTTTTAATTCCTTTCCAATCGCTACGATATAATTGTAAAAATACTTCTTGTGCTAACTCTTCAGCGATAGATTGATCTTTAACAATCCATATAATCTGTTTCACAGCATAAGCATAGTACTGCTTAAATAAATCTTCAAAGGTCATATTAGAAGCATGACTTTCTTCATTTTCTATGGTTAACATGTTCGTTTAAACCTCACTTTCAATTTGATACCTGTATTATAGAGAAACCAGAAAAACGGATTTTGTGACAGTTTTTCTGGATATTTTTTATCTCGCATTAACGGGTAGTAAGACCCCCACCTCAAAATTCAGCGGAAGCAAAGAAGTTAGGTGGGGGGCGGGCTGACCGTAAAAGCCCGATTGGTGTGAGCTAATAATCAGTGGTCGATGAACCCCCCACTGATTAAAGTTTCACTTTATTATGTACTAAAAAAGCATTCATCTGATTAAAAAGATAAGTGAAAACATAAAAACTATAATTCTTGCAGTAGTTGTCTATTAATGTACAAAAAACAGTTAGTTTGTTGCCAAATTGTATCTAAACGTACGATTTTCTTTTTTCTAAATGAGAGTCTTGTCTTAAAGAAGATAAAAATTCAATGGATAATTACCATGAATATATAGATAAAGTTCATCCATATATTTGTAGAAAGGAGGCATTCAAATGAAGAGACATGATAATAAGGTTGGTCACTTTACATCTGAAAAAGGAAAGGAAGACTTTCAAATTGCCTACGATGAATCAATGGCACTCCTTCCAAAACCTAACGATACGAAAAATATAAAAACGAAATATGGCACAATTCGTGCTTATTATTTTACTAAAGAGGAAAACAAACATAAGGAACCAATACTCTTACTCCCTGGACGTGGTGCATCTACTCCAATGTGGGTACCTAATTTAGAAGGTCTAAGAGAAAAAAGGCCTGTTTATACGATAGATTTACTAGGTGAACCTGGGATGAGTGTGCAAACGAAGGTGATTGAAAACCAAAAACAACAAGCAGAATGGTTAAATGAAGTAATTGAAGGATTAGGTTTAGAAAGAGTGCATATCGTAGGTGTCTCCATTGGAGGGTGGACAACAATGAACTTGGCCAGATATAATCCTGAGCATATTGCTACGGCTAGTTTATTAGATCCAGTCTTTGTATTTGCGCAAATATCCATAAAAATGATTCTGGCATCTATTCCAGCTTCCGTTCCTATTGTCCCTAAGTTTTTAAGAGAAAAGATGTTAAGCTATGTTGCTGGAGGAGCAGAAGCAAGTGACGATGAGCCTATCGCTAAGTTAATCGAGTCGGGTATGCGTAACTATAAACTGAAAACGCCAGCGCCTGATTTATTTAGTAAAGAAGACTTAAAAAATATTGATATTCCAGTGCTTGCACTTATAGCTGAAAAAAGTACAATGCACAATTCGGTAAAAGCAGTTGAAACTGGAAAAAAATACGTTAAAGATATTGATATAGTTAATTGGAAAAATGCATCTCACGCAATCAATGGTGAGTTCTCTAACGAAGTTAATGCTAGGATCCTTGATTTTGTAGAAAAACATTCTAATGATAACTAAGTTGAAAGTGGAAAATATGTTGTCATAACAACTTCATCTCTATATAGCTATTTAGGGGATTTAGCTCATTTTTTATTTTGGCATATTTTAATTCTGCTATTTTCATGAATATGTATAATTACATGAAATTTCAGTGAAAAAGAGAGTATACTTTCGTATTGTGTAATAAAGATAAAGCCCGCCTACGGAAATAGGCGGGCTTTTTTTACTTATAAAGAAAAGACAACCTTTAAGGTGTCTTCCTTCGATTTGAAACATTTTACTAGGTTAAGTTTTTGTGATAATAAACTCTTTTAATTGGAATGAACCTACGCAGTACATCACTTTATTCTTAAGCATCATTCTCAACAAAAGTGAAGATTTTCATTATCTTTTTAACTACAAAGGGTAATAATTTAGAAGCTAAAAATGCAAGTACGAAAGCAATTCCCCATGTTTTCATCCATGATTTGAGAAATAAAGCTGTATATCCAACATTCATTGAAACCATGACGAAAGAGATAATGCTAGATATGCCTAAAATCATAAAGATATTAAAAATTAATGGTTCAAATTTTTTATTGATTTTCAACATTAACACCTATTTTCTATATATGCTTTGCTGCCCGATTTCACCAACATCTAATCTTACAGTTTGAAATCTAGGTTGTCCAGTTTGTTTTACTTTGGTGCAATAGCAATATTGTTTGGAATAAAGTTTCACTTTATTATTTAAGAGCGAATAAATGAAAAATAAAATATCTAATAATATAGATAGAAATCCGCTTTTATACCTTTCAATAAAAGAATAATAGCATTATATATTATAAGGAATACTTGTCCTTAATTGTAAATGAAAGGGGGGAATTGGTATGAGTTATGGCTATGGTCACCCTCCAAAAAAATGCTTTGAACATCATAATGAAACTTTATCAACGGGTGTATTACGTAGACATTCCGCTACGTTATTTCTTACTGTTGAAGCTATGAATGTTGATCCAGATGATACTCGTAGAGTAACAGTTGAAATGTTTGATTGGTCATCAGGTTCTCCGGTATTATTACCATTAATAGACCCTTCAACACAAACATTGCCACCTAATCGATATGTTACTTTTCGTTCAGCAGCTCTTCCTCCAGCACTTTTTGCTTATGAAGTAAGAATCATTCGTCCGAAAGATAGAGATGTTGTTACGAATGTTTTTGGTCTTAGTGCAATCGTATTTAACCCACAAGAAGGAAATAATGTTTTACAACATGATTTAGCAAAATTAGACCTTAAATAGATTTTATAAAGGTCTATTTATTGAGCATGATTAAACAAAAGAGTAGGGTGTAATCCTACTCTTTTTTTAACGTTAACTAGAATTTTAAAAGAAATCCTTCATCATTTTAGCATCTTTAATATTTACTATCACACCTTCTACCTTATCTTTCTTCTCATCTTTAGCAATTGTAATTTGTTCCTTATTATCCACCCAAACAAGAAATTCTTCTTTTGCGTCATCTTTATATGTAACGGTAATAGTAGAATGTGCAGATTCTCTCTTTTTTTGATCTAAAGTGATAGTTTTAGGTGTTCCATTTTGAACGGCTGAAACGATAGATTTTATCATTTCTTTATTATCTGTTTGAGATTTGGAAGTAGTATGATTTGTTGTTTTTAGTATTTCAATGTCTGAAATATTTGCGGAGTTTAATTGAAAGGTATATTGTGTATGTTCTTGCTTAACTTGTGAAGCTTTATCTGTAGCCGAGGTGCTTGTACAACCTATTAAATTGAAAGATAGAGCGGTTAGAGCGCATATAGATATGATTTTTTTCATAGTATCCCTCCTTAAATTTAATTATAACAATTTTCTGTTAATTTAGGTAGTTATTGTAAGGAGAAGATGTTTTAAAGTGGTAAATGATGTTGTTCATTTTCTATTAAAATTAAAATTCACATAACTTTTTTCATATTTTATGTTTAACATTTCGAAAATAGGTGTACTACATATAATATAACAAATAATTCATTTTAAAGGAGGAAGTTAAAGATGGAAACGAAGTATAGTAAACCTTTTGTATATGAATTTATTACGGAGAAAGAGGTCATGAATGCGGCGAATGATCTAGTGAAGAAAGGAATAGAACAAAAAGATATTTACGTGTTAACACATGAGAAAGAGAGGACAGATAGAATCGCAGATAATGCAGACGTGAACACGATTGGAATAAAAGAGGAAGGACTTGGGACAAGCATTATTAATGTCTTTCAAAAAACGGGAGATCAGTTAAGAAATAAGATGCAGGAGTTAGGGCTTAATGAGGAAGAAGCTAACTTTTATGAAGAAAAGCTGGATGAAGGAAAAATCTTGTTATTCGTTAAGGATTTAGAAAGAGTCGGTGAATGGCTACACGAAAGAAGATGCATGTATTCTATTTAAATTTATATCCTTTACATCTATAAATCTATTACGAAAAGGAGATTGGAAATATGAGTGAGAGCGGTCTAAAAGAACAAATTACGGGTAAAGTTGAAAAGAAAAAAGGACAAGTAAAAGAAGGAATTGGTGAAATAACAGAAGATAGAGAGTTGAAAAATGAGGGGAAGTGGGAGAAGACGAAGGGAACGATAAAAGAAAAAGTCGGAAAAGTGAAACAAAAGATAAGTGATGGATTGGATAATAAAGAATAATACATGTTTATCAAGCTTTGGTTACATACCAAAGCTTGATAAATCAAATATAAAAACAATATAGGAGGTTTAATTGTGGGACTTATTATTACGTGTATTGTAGGTGGACTTATTGGTGCGTTAGCTGGAATGATTACGGGAAAAGACTTTCCTTTAGGTATAGTTGGTAATGTGATTGCTGGTTTAATTGGATCTTGGGTAGGTAGTGCGTTATTTGGTCATTGGGGTCCTGAATGGGGAGGCATTTTTGTTCTTCCAGCGTTATTAGGTGCAATCGTCTTTATTTTAATCGTTACATTCTTCTCTAGAATGTTGCGGAAAGCGTAAGTATGATAATGAATAGTAATCTTAAGTTTATTATATATAACTATAAAGTGAATGAACTGATAAATATACATAAAAAAGCATCCAATTAAACTAATTTGGATGCTTTTTTAATGTAATCTACATAGGAATAAGCGGGGGATGAAGGCCCCCACTCATTGAAATTACAATTTCTATTATGTATTAAACCATCGTTACTTTTTGACAATTATTTATTCTTACGACCTGCCTTGGTTCTATATGAGATAAGTCCTCGTTATTACCTATATCCACTACAATTGTATTCGTTAGTATATTAATAATGGAACCAACTAATTTTGTAGCATGATCGTGTCGATAAGAAAATTGAACAAAATCTCCCTTTTTAAAGCTGTGCTCTTCCATAGATAGATCCCCCTAAAAATAATGTTTATACATTATATATACACAAATTTATAAGGTTTAAACATTTGGTAGTATTTTTTACGTGTTAAGCTGAGAAAGGTGTAGAAAATTTATCCCGCTTTAACGGGCAGTAAGACCCCCACCTCAAAATTTAGCAGAGCAAAGAAATTAGGTGGGGGTCTTACTGCCCATAAAAGTCCGATTGGTTCAACTAATAATCAGTGGGGGATGAAGAAAACCCCCACTGATTAAAGTTTCACTTTATTTATAATAAAAATAAAAAAATATGTTTAAAACTAATTTTTATGGGTAATTAAATAGTAAAAGTTCGAGATAAGGGGGCGGAAATGATGAATTTGGAAATAAATATTTTGCAAAATGATGTAGGTTATACGGTACAACTTAATGGTGAAATTGATGCGTATACGGCATCAGATTTGAAAAATAAGGTAATGCCTATTACAAGCGAAAAAGAGGTTCATATTGTAGTAGATTTTCATAACGTAGATTATATGGATAGCACCGGTTTAGGTGTTTTTATAGCGCTATTAAAAGCGGTTAAGAAAAATGATGGAAAACTAGAGTTTATCGGTGTATCTAAAAGGTTAAAAAGATTATTTGATATTACAGGGTTAACAGAAATATTAAATTTGAATTCCGATTTTGAAAAAGTAGAAAGAAGGTGACTAGGGATGATGGAGAGATTTGAAAAGATAGAAATGAAAATTCCTGCAAAGGCAGAATATGTGGCTATTATTCGTTTAACAATGGCTGGTGTTGCGAATCGAATAGGCTTTGCTTATGACGATATAGAAGATATGAAAATTGCTATTAGTGAGGCGTGTACAAACATTGTACAACATGCATACAAAGAAGACGTTGGAGAAATTACAATTGTCTTTGGGCTATATGAAGATCGATTAGAAATTATGGTTGCGGATAATGGGGTTAGCTTTGATTTTAATAACTTAAAAAGAAAAGTTGGTCCGTATGATATTAGTAAACCAGTAGAACATTTGCCGGAAAATGGTTTAGGTTTATATTTAATCAATACGTTAATGGATGATATACAAATCATGCATGATGAGGGCATGACGGTTTTAATGACAAAATATATACAAAGAGAGCAGGTGGAGAATGATGGAAATCCAATCTCAACCTACGAATCTTACTAAAGAAGACGTTATTAAACTAATTGCAGACTTCCAACAAAACCAATGTAATGAAGCGCAGGAAAGGTTAGTTGATCATTATAAAAATCTCGTATATTCCATTGCATATCGCTATTCAAAAGGCGGGCCGATGCATGAGGATATTATACAAGTAGGCATGTTAGGGCTCTTAGGTGCAATAAGAAGGTATGATTATTCGATAGGGAATGCTTTTGAGCCTTTTGCAATACCTACGATAGTAGGGGAAATAAAGAAGTATTTACGCGATAAAACTTGGGGCATTCACGTTCCAAGGCGAATTAAAGATTTAGGCGGAAAAATTAAACTTGCGATAGAGGAGTTAACAGATCACCTGCAACGTTCGCCGAAGATTATAGAAATCGCAAATCATTTAGGACTATCGGAAGAGGAAGTTCTAGAGATTATGGATGCTAAAAATAATTATCGAGTATCTTCCTTAGATGATGTAGTTGAAAATGCATCTGATGGTAGTTCGGTAGCGAGAATTGAATCTGTAGGTGAAGTAGAGCAAGGATATGAAGAGACAGAAAGGCGTCTCGTTTTAAAGGATATTTTTAACGTATTAAATGACACGGAAAAGAGTGTTATTCATTATATATTTGGAGAAAATTTAAATCAAAAAGATACAGGGGAACGGTTAGGTATTTCACAAATGCACGTTTCTCGTATTAAAAGACAAGCGATAAGTAAATTGAAGCAAGCCGCATTTTTAGATACATAAAAATTAAAAATAATGATGTTTAAAACATGAGAAAAGGGGTACTTATTAAGTATAGGAGGAGATATGAAAATGTCACACGATGTGAAAGAACTAATCGAAGGATTGAATGAAGATTTAGCAGGAGAATACGCAGCAATCATTATGTATAACCATAATGCAGCTACAGTTTCTGGTATATATAGACAAGTGTTAAAGCCTTTCTTTGAATCTGAAATTAGTGATGAACAAGGACATGCCCTATATTTAGCGGAGAAAATTAAGACGCTAGGTGGTACACCTACTACGATCCCTTTATCAGTGAAACAAGTAGAAGATGTTAGAGAAATGTTAGAATACGCTAGACAATCAGAATATGAAACAATTAAGCGTTATGAAACGAGAAAAGAACAGGCAGCGAAATTAAATATGACAGAGTTAGTTGTAAAGCTAGAAGATATGATTGCAGATGAAACTAATCATATGGAAGAATTAGATCGTCTTTTAAATGATAAAGCAATGGTGTTAAATTAAAAGTAGAAATTTATAGAGTGAAAGAACAAATTCCTATTTCTGGGGGTTTGTTCTTTTGTTGTATAAATATGTTTGAGTAAGAAATTTTCATTTTGTAACTGAGTATGTAATACTAGAAAAATAGAAAATAATAATAGATTTACATTTTAAATAAGAAAAGGGGAAATAACTTGTGTCCATTTTAATTGTTGATGATAATCCGGTTAACATATTTGTAATTGAGAAGATTTTAAAACAAGCCGGATATCATGATCTTGTATCGCTCAATTCTGCACAAGAGCTCTTCGAATACATACAGTTTGGAAAAGATTCTTCCAGGCATAATGAAATTGATTTAATATTATTAGATATTATGATGCCTGAAATTGATGGACTTGAAGTTTGTAGGCGATTACAAAAAGAGGAGAAGTTTAAAGATATCCCTATTATTTTTGTTACAGCTTTAGAGGATGCAAATAAATTGGCCGAAGCTCTTGATATGGGGGCAATGGATTATATTACGAAACCTATAAATAAAGTTGAACTATTAGCACGTATGCGTGTAGCGTTACGCTTGAAATCGGAATTAAATTGGCATAAAGAACAAGAAGAAAATCTTCGGAATGAACTAGATTTAGCTACGCAAGTACAAAGAAACTTATTAAGTAGCCCATTACGAGAAGATCATATAAAAATTGAAGCAAGTTACTTACCTTCATTTAAACTAGCTGGAGATATGTATTATTGGTATAAAATCGATGAAAATCGCTACGGTATTATATTATTAGATGTGATGGGACATGGTGTATCTGCTTCATTAGTTTGCATGTTTATTTCGTCTGTATTACGTGAAACGATTAAATGTTTAATTGATCCAGAACTTGTTATTAAAGAATTAAATAAATATATGACCCTTTTACATAATGAAAATGATAATATTCCCTATTATTTTACGGCCATATACTTAGTTGTTAATACAGAAGATAGAACAGTTGAATATGTAAATGCAGGGCATCCTTCTGGATATGTTTTAGTTGATGAAACAAATGTAGTTGAACTAGATCGCGGGAGTTGTGCGGTAGGATTTTTTGATGAAATAAAAGTTAAAAAGACAGTTATACCTTTTGAGAAGAACGCTCAAATACTATTGTTTACAGATGGTGTTCTTGAAGCAATTGCAAATGATGAATTTGAAGCTGAAGAGAAATTACGTACTTTTACAGAAAGAAAATGGGGAGATTTAGAAGGCGAGATAGAAGGGTTTTACAAGGAAGAACAAAAGAAAGCGCAATCAGATGATATGTGTCTCATTATGATACAAACGAATGCGAAATAAAAAGCGTATGAAATCCAAACAGAGGATTTCATACGCTTTTTATTGTATTTTTTGATAAATTTGTTCGCTAGGATTAAATTGAGTATAATGCGGCATTATATTTGAAAAACGAAGAGTTTCTTTATTCCCTAAACATAGAAAACCATTGTGACCTAAGCTTTCATAAAATAGTTGCTGCACTTGATTTTGAAGTTTACTTGTAAAGTAAATTAAAACGTTACGACAAAGTATAATATGAAACTCGTTAAAAGATTGATCGGTTACTAAATTATGCTGTGCAAAAATAATGTTTTGTAAAAGTGATGGATTAAAATAAGCAAAACGATTATCTGTTGAATAATAGTTAGAAAACGCTTGTGTACCGCCAGCTTGTAAATAGTTTTTCGTATAAGTTTGCATTTTATTTAACGGGAGGATACCTTGTTTTGCTTTTTCTAACACATTTGTATTCATATCTGTTGCGTAAATAACCGACTTTTCACTTAATCCTTCTTCGTGAAGTAAGATGGACATTGATAATACTTCTTCACCAGTTGCGCATCCAGCATGCCAAATTCTAATTTCGGGATGCTTTTTTAATTCAGGAATAACATGCTCTCTAAGCGCTTTAAAAAAGGCAGGGTTACGGAACATCTCAGTTACATTAATTGAGAAATCATTTAATAACTGTTCTAAAACTCCTTCCTCGTGAATTACTTTTTCAATTAATTTTGAAATGGTTGGGATATTAGAGAGCTGCATTCGATTACAAATCCTTCTATAAATAGATGTGCGAGCATATTGGCGAAAATCAAATCCTGATAGTTTAAATACCGCTTCCAATAGTAATTCAATTTCTAAGTTCGTGCGCTCATCTGTATCTACTGATGGATCAAAATTATAATACTTATTTTCCACTCCAACTAAACCTCACTTATTTTATTAACCATACACTCATTACCGAATAGAGTTGATGTAGATTTAATGGTTTACTTATATAATCTGAAGCGCCAGCAGATAAACATTTTTCCTTATCATTTGGCATTGCTTTAGCAGTTAATGCGATAATAGGTATTTCATGTAACCCTAAGTTCATTCGGATATTTTCCATCGTTTCATAACCGTCCATATTAGGCATCATAATATCCATTAAAATAAGGTCAATATTTGTATTACTTTGTAGTATTTCTAAACACTCTATGCCGTTTTGGGCAGTAATAATGTTGGCATTTTGTTTTTTTAATGCATTTTGTAACGCAAATATATTTCGATGATCATCATCGACAATTAAAATTGTTTTCTCTTGGAAGACGTTATTTGTTTCTGGAGTAACGATAGTTTCTTCAACAACTTCAGCAGGAATAACATCTTCTATCGTTGCTGCGACTTCTAAATTGGATAACTGTATATCATGTAATCCATTTGGAAGGTTAGGAATATATACCGTGAAAGTACTACCTTCTCCTACATTACTCTCTAACGTAATCCAACCACCTAATAATCTCGCAAACTCTTTACAAATAGATAAACCTAATCCTGTACCACCATACTTTCGAATCGTTGCTCCATCTGCCTGTTGAAAGGCTTCGAAAATAAGCTGATGCTGTTCTTTAGCGATACCAATACCAGTATCTTTTACTGAAATTGTAATCCAATCTTTACTTATAGACTGCATATCATGACTTAAATTACTTGTTTCTATCGAATCAAAATGTAAAGAAACGGATCCTTTTTCTGTGAATTTAAATGCATTGGATAATAAGTTTTTAATAATTTGCTCAATCCGTTTTGCATCTGTATAAAACAGATCAGGAATCGTATCACTGTCTTCAATAGTAAATTCGACATTTTTTTGTGCAGCTATATGTAAAAAGTTTTGATGCATATTGGCTGCCATGTCACTTATGTTCGTTGCCTCAAAAATGATGTCTAGTTTGCCTGCTTCTACTTTAGATAAATCTAGTATGTCATTAATTAAAGTAAGTAAGTCTTTCCCTGATGAATGAATGACAGTTGCTAATTCAATTTCATCGTCGGATAAATTGTTATCATGATTTTCTCTTAACATTTCAGATAATAGTAAAATACTATTTAACGGTGTGCGTAATTCATGTGACATATTTGCTAGGAACTCAGATTTGTATTTTGAGCTGCGTAACAACTCGCTTGCTTTTTCTTCTAATTCTGATTTGGTAATTTGTAAGTCAGCTGTCTTCTGCTCAGCCTCTTCAGTTCTAGACTCTAATTGTTCATTCGTTGTTCGTAATTCTTCTGCTTGCATTTGTAGTTCTTCCGCTTGCGTTTGTAATTCTTCTGATTGAACTTGCAACTCTTCTGTCATTGCTTGTGATTCATGTAAAAGAGTTTGAATTCGCATACGTCCCATAATGCTATGAATTGTTAAACCTAGATTATCAACGGTTTGTTGAATTAAATCTTGATGTAAATCTGAAATCTCAGTTACACTTACTAACTCCATTACTGCGATCACTTCATCCTCAAATAAGATAGGGATGACTAGTAAATTTTTAGGACGTATTTCTAATACGCCACTAGTGACATAACGAAACTCTTCGGGTATGTCACTGAGAATAAAACTTTTCTTTTCTAAGGCAGACTGTCCAATGAAACCTTCACCCATTTTAATGGATTGTTTTCCAATATCAGCACCTTGATCGGCGAAAGAAGCTTTTTTCACATAGTAGACAGTTTCTTCATATTCTTCACGTACATAAAATGCACCGCAAGAAGTTTGCGTTTTTTGTATAATTCCACTAAGAAGTTTTTTACCTAACATCTCAATAGAAGATACACCTTGATACAGTAAAATTAATTCTGCAAGCTCAGTTTGTAACCACTCTCTTTTTGATATTTCGTCTAGTAGGTGATTTGTTGTATGAGCAAGATCTTTTATTTCATCATGTGTATTTACATGAATTCTTTCCGTAATTTTTTCTTTAGAAGAAATGGATTTAATAGCTTGAATTACATTTTTAATCGTTTTTGTAATGGAATTCGAAATATAGAGTGAAACGATAATAGAAATACAAGAAAGTAAGAACAATAAACTGTATAACCAAATCTCTAATTTATTATTTTCAGTATCTAATTGTGCAGCTCTTTTTTTCGTTAGTTGCTCCTCAGTGCTCCGGAAGTTAGTTAGCTGTGATTGTAATGACTGAATTTGAGTCGTGTCGATTGTTTGTACATTATTACTATTATTATTTGCAATGAGTGGGTGAATCTCTTTATTAATCCAACTAGTAATGTTTTCGTTAATCTGTTTTAATTTTTCTTGCTGAGAGGGGTTATCCTCTAATAAAGCAAAAAGATCATGATAATGTTTTTCGTAATCCTTTTCCGCAGAGTTAAGGGATTGCACGTAAGTAGGGTTATTAGAAATGATAAACCCTTTCGCTTTATTTTCAATTGTTAGTAACTCTTTCTCCACTTGATTCGTTAAATTGAGAACTTTAAAATCGTGATCAATAATAAAATTACGAGATTTTTGTAAGCTGGAAATCTCATTGTTTAACATAATGAAAGAAACAAGTAAGAACAAAATGATAACTAAATAACCAGCCATAATTTTGTAGCGAATACTAAATTTTGCTTTCGAGTTCATTAAAAATTCCTACCTTCAAGGTTATTAAAACTTTTCTATTTTAAAGA
The DNA here is from genome assembly GCF_056530295.1 of Bacillus sp. PK6-16. Taxonomy (NCBI): domain Bacteria; kingdom Bacillati; phylum Bacillota; class Bacilli; order Caryophanales; family Bacillaceae; genus Bacillus; species Bacillus sp. PK6-16. The sequence continues at coordinate 4,288,778 of NZ_CP096511.1, read as the reverse complement.
ATGAAAAACGTAATATATATTATATCAGTTTTCATAAGGTCAAACTAGAAATCCCCCTATTGTATTAGGGGGTTCTTTTTTAATAGAGGAAATCATTTTGAAATATAAAAACATATATGAAAGGTAGTAGACGAGGGAATAGAGGATAACAAACATTCTAAGAAGGGAAGAGTGTTCTTAAAGCTCTTTTTGCATCTATTCCTTCAAAAATAAATAATACAAGATCTCTCTTTTTTACAGTAAGGAAAAAGGATACTAGAGTGCTTAAATTTTTGATTGATGTTATTGTTCCATGTTTACTTATAAATAAATTAGCTTGAAATGTTGTCATTAAAGCATAAAAATGATGAATCTGAGTTATTGTAGGTGTTTCATTATAAGAAATAGTAGTAGAGTGAATGGCGTTCATCGTAATATTCCTTTCCATATAGTAAGCATAACAATATAAACATACCCGTTTTAAAAAATGTTAAACATATAAATAAGAAAAAATATAAGTATAGTTTTTTACGTTTAGAAAAGGTTAGGAAGGGTATACATATACTACAAAGAGATTGACTGAAGATGAATTGTAAGATGTCTATGTTTAGTAGATTAGTCTATCAAAATATACTTTTACTTTAAATAAAAAGGAGCCTGGTATACATGAATGAAATGATGATTAATATTACATTTGATTTAATTTACTTGTTAAGTAGTTCACTTGTAGTGCTTTTACTATTCGCTTTTTTCATAAATGGTTATGTTAATAAGAAAATTAGTGTATACAGAAATGAAGAAAAATAAAAATATATTATATAAAACTTTAGGAGGTTAATAGTTATGAATGTAGATAGAAAAATAGTAGGTGTTTTTAGAACAATTGATGATGCGGCACTCGTTATTAATGAATTAAATGATAAAGGATACTCAGCAGATAACATTTCAGCTATTGCAAAAGATCAGAAGGAAATTGAACACCTTGAAGAAAAATCGGGTGAAAAAGTAAATCATGAAACTGCACATAAAGCAGATATCTTTTCAGCAACAGGGCTTGTGGCAGGAGGAGTAGCAGGCGGACTCGGTGGTTTATTAACAGGTCTTGGTATACTTGCCGTTTCTGGAATGGGTCCAATCGTAGCAGCAGGACCGATCGCAGCAGCTATTGGAGGAGCCGGTATTGGCGGAGGAGCTGGAAGTTTAATAGGAGCATTTATAGGGTTAGGAATTCCAGAAGAACATGCTAAAAAGTATGAAGAATATATTTACGATGGCAATATATTAATTTTAGTAGATGCAAAATTAGATGATAAGTTAGAAATCTATAAAATATTTGATAAGCATAATGCCTATAACTCTGATTTCTTTAAATAAAATGTAAACAAAGTGAATATCATTTTTTGATCTTACAACTTTGGCGCGGCCGAGGAGTCGTATGACTATAAGAGAGGAAGGGCTTATAGTAAAAGATCAAGTTCTATTCTGTTATTTAAAAGGGAAGAGGTGCCTTTTCGTGATTGTAAAAATATTAAAGGATAGCAGTAATAGTTTCCTTTGTACAGTTCAAAATAAAAATGGAGACCAGTATGTGAAGAAATGGTTTCGTAAACATGAGAACAATGAAAAATTAGGACGACCAACTTTCAAAGAAGTAGAAAAGGACTGGAAAGAAAATAAAGAGTCGTTTATGTATCCCAATGTTAAAGCGCTTTATTAGAATGAAACATAATGCGCGTTTCATTCTTACAAAACTGTCACATTCCTGTAAGGTAATTCAATAGATTAGTTGTTTGTTCCGTGTCATAATAAAGACATAAGAAAGCTAATTAAAACTACAACTTATTAGGAGAGTGTCAGTCATGATTGTAACAACAACGTCTGGAATTCAAGGTAAAGAAATTATTGAGTATATCGATATTGTAAATGGTGAAGCTATTATGGGTGCAAATATTGTCCGCGATTTATTCGCTTCTGTTCGTGATGTTGTCGGTGGTCGTGCTGGTTCTTATGAAAGTAAGCTAAAAGAAGCTCGTGATATCGCAATGGACGAAATGAAAGAACTTGCAAAACAAAAAGGTGCGAACGCTATCGTTGGTGTTGACGTAGATTACGAAGTAGTTCGTGATGGAATGTTAATGGTTGCTGTAAGTGGTACAGCTGTACGTATATAAGTAAATAAAAAACAGGCTCACCCCTTGAAGTTTATGCTTTGAGGGGGTTTTTTGTTTTTCTTTTGTTCATGACTAAAGTTAAAATAGAGAAGGGCCGATGTACTAGCTCGCTTATTTCAAATGTAGTATATTATTTCTTAAGAAAAAGCAAGTAAATGGAAGTTTTTGTATTTAAAGAAGGTGTTAATTTTATGACAAATAATAAAATTGCTATTTGAGGTACGAAGAGAATTAGTGGTATGAATAATTTTAGAAAGTGTATAGTTAATAGAAATAAACGATGGAGTATGTAAAGAGTTATATTACATAAAATTTATTATGAATGGAGGCGGTTACACTATGTTTTGGTTAGGATGTTTTTTAGGATACATTGTAGGTTCTATTATTACATGTGCGCTACTTTACTTTGGATATAGATCCAATGAAAATAAAAAAGCGGATATGCAAAAAGGGGAGGAGAGAAAAATCAATAAAAGAGGTGTATAGTAGGCGAAAGGTAAGGTGATAACATTGATGCAAAAATAAAGGACAGTACATATTGTATATGACTACTATGTACTGTTCCGCTTATTCCTTTTGGATTAGGAAAAATTGTTTCCTGTCTTGCTGTAAAATTCATAGGCGAAATATCCAAATAAATAGCCTATTCCAGCTCCTAAACTAACTGAAAGCAGGGCGAAGTTCGGGAAAAATATACCGAAAATCAAACCGATCATACAGCCAACAAGCATTCCTATAGGTATTAAACTGTCTAATAAAATTTGAGCGTTTTTTGATTTTTTCTTACCTAAGTTACCGTTGTTATATTTATGTTTAAGGCTACCAATCACATATACTACAATTCCTCCGGCTATTACAACAGGCGCAATTGCTTTGAGTAACCACATGTTAGAATCTCCTTTCGCTTTTTTAATTAAATTACATAAGCTACTTAAAATTCTATGCTACTAAATGGATTGATAGTTGAATGTACTCAATTTAATAATTCGTTAAAAAAACTTTCCCTTTCGTTTTTTCAGCAGACTGCACAATATCAACCGCAGCTCTTACATCCACTAAGTCATATGTAGAATGTACTTTCATAAAACGTAATTGCTCATTTTCTACTAAGCGAATTAAATGACGAAACGTTTCTTGCCATTTATAAGGTGACACTTCTTTATTCCAATGTCGTAAATGAAATATGTTCGCGTGCACTTTTGCTTTCGTGACAATCTCTGCCCAGTTTACTTGTATTCCCGACAAAAGTCCTATAGTTAAAAAGTGCCCATTGGGACGTAAGGAGAAAGCTAATTCATTTCCATCCGGTCCCCCAATAGAATCAATCGCAGCGTCTGCACCTCTGCCGTTTGTTAATGTCATAACTGTTTCATAAAGCGGGGCAGTCGAAGTATCAATTACATGATGAGCGCCAAGCTGAAGTAATTCGTCTGTATGTTTACTATTTCTTGTCACGGCAATGAGTTGGAAATTTAAAATTTGCGATAACTGCGCAAAAAGATGCCCGATAGCGGATCCACAAGCATTCACTAACAAAACATCATTCCGTTGTAAGTTTAGCGTTTCCGTACATGTAACCCAAGCCGTAAGGGGATTAATATACATTTGTGCCGCGGTAAAATCATCAATAGAATCGGGAATAGGGACTACAAAATCAGCCGATGTTTTCACATATTCTTGCCAAGTACCTTCACCGCGTAACGGTAAAACACGTTTGCCGATAAGGTCTCTAGAAACAAAAGCTCCCACATCTTCTACAATACCAACACCTTCATAACCAGGTATGTTAGGTAAAGGGATTCTATGTGCGTACGCTCCGGTTATTGGAATTAAGTCAGATGGATTAATCGGTCTAACTAGCATACGGACGAAAACTTCATTATCTTTCAGTGGTTCTATATTTTTATATTCAACTTGTAATACGTCTTTTGGATTGCCAAACTTATGAAATTGAATGCATGTTCCAAGCAAAGTAATTTGCCCCCTTAGTTTCATTGGGTTTATTATAGCATTTTTAGTTTGGGTGGTTATTTTGTTAATGATAAATAGGGTTTGTACAATGGTAAGTAAAATAGATTTTAATTTACGTATTTATCAGAATTTTATAAAATGTGTATATAAATATGAAATGGGGGGGATTTCTTCATGTGTACTAGTTTGACGTTACAAACAAAAAATTTCCAGCATCTTTTTGGGAGAACAATGGATTTCACATTAGATATGAATCAGGAAGTAATAATCATTCCTCGGCGTTATCAGTGGAACAATATAACTGGTGAAACGATCCGAGCGAAAAAGGCTGTTGTCGGAATGGGAATTAATTTTGGAGGAAGGGTCATGATGGCGGACGGAGTAAATGAAACTGGTATGACATGTGCAACTCTCTATTTCCCAGGATTCGCTACTTATAGTAATCATATAGATAGCAATAAAACGAATGTAGCGCCATTTGATTTTGTGACTTGGAGCCTCACGCAGTTCAATTCTGTTGAAGAGGTAAGAAAATCTATTGATAACATTGCCTTTATAGATGTGCCATTACCAGTTTTAGGAATTACGCCACCGCTACATTGGATTTTAGCAGATAAATCGGGAGCGTGTATTGTACTTGAGCCGACAGCTGATGGAATAAAAGTGTATGACAATCCAATAGGAGTGATGACTAATAGTCCGGAGTTTAGTTGGCATTTACAAAATTTAAGACAATATATTGGTCTTAAATCGCAGCCATTTGCGCCAACGGAGTGGGGCGATGTACCATTAAGTGCTTTTGGCCAAGGTTCAGGATCGATGGGACTTCCTGGAGATTTCACACCGCCATCAAGATTTGTGCGGGCAGCGTATGGCAAACAAAACATTCAAGGTATAGAGAACGAAGAAGAGGGGATATCGGCTATTTTTCATATCTTATCGAATTGTGAGGTTCCTAAGGGGGCAGTAATAACAGAAGACGGTATATTAGATAATACGATCTATACGAGTGCAATGTGTATGGAGTCTGGAACATATTATTACCATACTTACGATTGTAGACAAATTATAGCTATTCATTTATTCCATGAAAATTTAGATACAGCTGAGATTAAAACTTATCCGTTTCAGCGGAAACAAAAAATATTTTATGAAAACTGAAGCGCCCTTGAAAAAGTGAGACTAATAAAAACACCTCCATTTAATTTGCATACTTAGTATGCGAATTTAGGAGGTGTTTTTTATCATTTACCAATATTCAGGTTTACCTCTTGCTATTCTATTAAGCCGAAGCTCTCTTCATTCTCTCAAGTAAACTAGACAACACATGCGTACGATAAGATTCTAGTTTTTTACCTTCATAAGTACGGATACCTAATTTTTTAAGTTCTTTTACATACCAACCTTTGCTTCCGAAATACATGTGATCGCTCCCCTTCAACTTTGTTTTTATTTATTCTGATTGCATATGGAGGTACAGGAATTATTAATGAAGGAAATGAATTTCGCGCGAAAATGGTTAACTTTGTTGCAAAAGACATATATACTAAAGATAGTATACAACGAGGTGGACAAGACGTGATTATAGAGAAGCACGAAATTCAAATTGACCAAATTACTAGCGGTAAAGTGAATATCTTTACTTTCTATAGAAATAGAAAGCAAATTGATGATCATTTTTTACGATTGCAAGAACCATCGCTTACAGCAAACTACTTCTTCCATTTTCATTTTGATGCAGAGAGCTTGCATCTACTGCAGAAAGAGTTTCCGAGCGTATATCCGTACGACGGTAGTGAAACGATTCACGACTGGACGGAAAAGATGAAAGCTGAATTGCAACATCAGATCCAAACAGGTAAATGGAATAAACGCGTACGTATCGGTAATCGCATTCTAGATGTGGTGTTTACGTGGTGTGACGAAGATATAGTAGAGTGAAAAAGAAGCGGATGACGCTTCTTTTTTTTAGCGCTGGAATAAAACGAGCTTACCTGCAGTAGATGTACAGCGATGTGTTTTTTCATACAATCCTTTTTCTTGTAAGATAGATTCACCTTTTGCTTTTGCTTCTTTTTCAGTTGCCGCCTCGAATGATTCGTCTAATGCTTTTGAACCATCTTTTTCAAAGACTGTTAGAACGTATACTCCCATGAAAATTCCCTCCAATAATTAAAATCAGAATCTTATAATTATTTTGACATAAAACGCTACAATATGCAAAGAAATATATGACATTGCGTGGTAAAATAGAATGAAACTTTAATCATCGAGAATATTTTTATTCTCGATGAATATTAGTTTTCAGCGATTTTAATTTTAATAAAATGAAACTTTTGAAAGATAGGAAGGATCGTTATTTGTGAAACAAGTAAAGTTTATACATGCGGCTGATTTGCATTTGGATAGTCCGTTTAAAGGGATGGAGATGAATGTTGCGCAGTCTGTTTGGGAGAGAATGAAGCAAAGTACGTTTGAATCATTTGAGCGTATTGTTGATAAAGCGATTCAAGAGCGCGTTGATTTCGTATTACTAGCTGGGGATTTGTATGATGCGGAGACGAGAAGTTTGAGGGCGCAAGTGTTTGTGCGTGAGCAAATGAAGAGACTTTCGCAGTACGATATCCCTGTTTTTATTATTCACGGTAACCATGATCATTTAGGGGGAAGCTGGGCAGCGATTGAGTTTCCGGAAAATGTTCATGTATTTACTGAGCCTTATGTAGAAGAGAAATCATTTTATAAAAATGGTGAGCTATTAGCTTCTATTTATGGGTTTAGTTATTTGCAGCAAGCGGTAACGGATAATATGACAGCGCAGTATACGAAAATGAGTGATGCGCCTTTTCATATTGGTATGCTTCACGGAAGTGTGGAAGGAGATGCAGAGCATAATCGCTATGCACCGTTTCAAATTCGTGAGTTGAAAGAAAAACAGTTTGACTATTGGGCTCTTGGCCATATACATAAACGTGAAATTTTATCAGAAGAGCCATACATTATTTATCCAGGGAACATACAAGGTCGTCATCGTAAGGAAACAGGCGAGAAGGGTGCGTACCTTATTGAACTTACGAAACAAGGAACGCAGTGTTCATTTTTCCATACGGCAGATGTTGTATGGGATGAGATTGAAGTTTGTATTGATGGACTTGAAACTGTTGATGAACTTATGACGAGCCTATCTGCTGCGATGAATGAATGCAGAAGAGAAGAGGAAGGGACGCTTTTAACTGTCGTATTCACAGGGCAGGGCCCACTTTCTCCTTATTTGCGTGACGAAAAGCGTGTGGAAGAGATTTTTCACATTTTAGCATCTAGCGAAGAGCGAAAAGATTTTGTATATGCGATGAAGTGGAAAAATGAGACAGTTTCTTTTGCGGAAATCGAACGTTTGAAAGCGGAAAATCATTTCGTAGGTAGTGTGCTAAAGGAGTTAGAAGCTTTCAGCAATATGGACGGCGTATTGCGCACTATTTGGACATCTCCTGTAGCGCGTAATAGTATTGAATCTTTTACAGAAGAAGAGAAGAAAGAGATTCAAAAGGAAGCAGAAAATATTATTTTAGAGCAATTATTCCAGCAAGAGAGGGATAAAAAATGAGAATTGAAAAACTCCATATTTATGGGTACGGAAAATTAGAAAATGTGGAAATGGATCTTTCCTTGCTGACGGTGTTATATGGTGAAAATGAAGCGGGGAAATCGACAATTCGCTCATTTATGAAAAGCATTTTATTCGGTTTTCCGACGAGAGGACAGCGCCGTTATGAGCCGAAAGAAGGTGGGAAGTATGGCGGCGCGATGACTGTGCAAACAGAGCAGTACGGTCGTTTGAAAATTGAGCGATTGCCAAAGACGGCAGCTGGCGAGGTGACCGTTTATTTTGAAGACGGGAAAACGGGCGGAGAAGAAATTTTAAACGATATATTAAGCGGGATGAATGAAAGTTTATTTGAATCTGTCTTTTCATTTGATATGCATGGCCTTCAAAACATTCATCAGCTTGGCGAAGCGGATATTGGCAATTATTTATTTTCGGCAAGTGCAGTCGGAAGTGATGCGCTATTGCAGTTAGATAAAAAGCTAGAAAAAGAAATGGACCAGCGCTTCAAGCCGAGTGGTCGTAAACCAGAAATTAACGTGTCATTGCAAGAGATGAAGAAACTTGAAGAGAAGATGAAAGAGTGGCAAGGGAAAATTGGCACGTATGAAAAACAAGTGGAGCAGTTAAAAGAAAGTGAAGAGAAGCTTGCTTCTGTTCGCGGGGAAAAAGAGAGTGCAGAAAAGCGAAAGCAAGATTATGAAATATTAGCAGCGCTTGAGCCACTCGTTATTGAAAAGCGTGCGCATGAGAAAGTGTTAGAGAACGAGAGCGGGCAGTTTCCTGTAAACGGAATGGCGCGTTATGAAGCAATTAAGGCGAAAATGGAGCCGCTTCAATTACAAATTGATTCGCTCCACAAGAAAATTGAGACAGTGCAATCGGAAATTGCCTCGATTCAAATAGATGAAGAGTTTTTACAAAAAGAAAGTTATGTAGAAGAACTTCGTATGCAGCATATGTCTTACGAAAATGCACGCCAAGAAATGCGTGATATGAGCGGGAATATTACGAATATAAAAGAAGAAATCGCAGAACTAGAACAACAAATTGGTACTACTTTTGAAAAGGAAACAGTTCTTTCATTTGATATGAGTTTGGCAACGAAAGAGTTAATTACGCAAACAGTGCAAAAGGCGCGCGAATTAGAAACGCAAAAAGCACAGCTCGATGATCGTTTTAAAGTAGCGCAAGAGCAATTAGAAGAACAAGAAGAAAATATAAGACAGATTAAGAAACAAATGTTAGTGGATGAAGAGAGAAATGTGTTAGTTGAGAAAGAGAAATCGTTCCAAGATGCGGCGTTTATCGGTATGGGCGCAGAGAGAATGAAGCGCAAGTATGAAGAGAAAGCAGAAGCAGCTAAGCAAAAGAAAAAGCAGTGGCAAAGAGTTTGTCTTCTGTTACTTCTTATTAACACAGGCGTTTTATTCACAAGCTTATTTATAGATAACCGAGCGCTCTTATTTATTAGTGTCATTGTTTTTGTAGGGATTGTTCTCGCCCTTGTTTTATATAAAAATCCATCAAATGGATTACAAGAAGAGCTCCTTACACTTCAGCAAAGTGCTGGCGGGAGACAAAGTGAAGAAGCGATGTCTGTTCGCTATCAGTTAGAAAAAGATGAAGAGATTCGGAAGTTATTTGAGCGTGAGTCTTATAAGTTACAGCAGTTGGAACGAGCGTATGATAAAGTCGTTTCATCGTATGAGGAATGGGAGAGAGAAACGTTCCAGGCGGGAGAACAAGTCGATGCATATAAAACGCGCTATATGTTTCCTGAATTTTATACGTATGCACACATATTGCCGGCGTTTGAGCGTATTGAAAAAATGCAGCAATTATATCGTGAATTAGAGAAACAAGGCACGCGAAAATCTTCATTATATGAAATGATTTCGCAATTTGAACATAAACTAGAAACTGTTATCGGTAGTGCGGAGTATAGTAAGCTACATGAGGCACAAAGCCGTATGCAAAATGAGAAAGAGAAGCGCCAAACTTGTAAGCAGTTAAAAGAAAAACTGGCGGAATGGCAAGAAGAATATGAGTTTATGCAAGAACAATTAAAGCAATTACTAATAGAACGAGATGGTTTATGGCATATTGCAGCGTCTACAGATGAAGAGATGTTTTTAGAAGCGGGTAAACTAGCGGAAAAACGTGAAGATGCAGAGAAACAAGTGGGGCGTTTATTACCGCAAATTGATCTGTTAGAACAACGTTTAACGAGTTTATCATTAGCTGAACATTACGAAGCTGACGGTTATGACGGAAAATTAAAGCAAGAACTGACAGTCGTGCAAAACTGTCTGGCGCAAGAGAAAGAACTGACAGAGCGTATTGCGAAACATCGTATGGAAATTGCGAATTTAGAAGAAGGTAGTACGTACGGCGATTTAATGCATGAATGGGAAATGAAAAAAGCGCAAGTGCGTGAACAAGTGAAGAAGTGGGCTGCTTATGCGGCCGCAAAAACGGTGTTAACGAAAACGAAGCAATATTATCATGAAGTACATCTTCCTCGTATTTTACAAAAGTCAGAAGAGTATTTCGTCTATTTAACAGGCGGACGATATAGTAAAATCTTTTCACCGTCAGAGTCAGAGCCGTTTATTGTAGAGCGTAACGATGGTATGCGTTTTTACAGTCATGAACTAAGCCAAGCGACAGCGGAGCAGTTGTATTTATCGCTGAGATTTGCACTAGCAAAAACATTTGAGCATGATTATCCATTTATTATTGATGATAGTTTCGTGCACTTTGACGCGGTAAGGACGAATCGAACGATTGAACTTATAAAGGAAATTGCAAAGGATAGACAAGTCATATTCTTTACATGTCATGCGCATTTACTCGCGTATTTTACAGAAAAACAGATTATAAAATTAACACATATGCGTAAAGAAAATGAGTTGTAGTGTGCTATACTAAAAGTAACTGATTTGGTGGAGGAATTCGAATGAAAAAGAAAATTGCAGAGTATGAAGTTGGTGAACAAGTCGATATTTTCTTGTTAATTAAAACAGCGACAAAAGGTATCGCAAGCAATGGAAAGCCATTTTTAACAGTAATCTTACAAGATCCAAGTGGAGATATTGAAGCGAAGCTATGGGACGTATCACCAGAAGTTGAGAAACAATATGTAGCGGAAACAATCGTGAAAGTAGCTGGAGATATTTTAAACTACAAAGGACGTATTCAATTACGTGTGAAACAAATCCGTGTTGCGAATGAAAATGAAGTAACAGACATCTCAGACTTCGTAGAAAAAGCACCAGTGAAAAAAGAAGATATGGTTGAGAAAATTACGCAATACATATTTGAAATGAGAAACCCGAACATTCAGCGTCTAACAAGACATTTATTAAATAAGCATCAAAATGAATTTTTAGACTATCCAGCAGCGACAAAAAACCATCACGAGTTCGTATCTGGACTAGCTTATCACGTCGTATCAATGCTTGATTTAGCGAAAGCTATCTCAAATCTATACCCATCATTAGATAAAGACTTACTATATGCAGGTGTTATTTTACATGACCTTGGTAAAGTAATTGAATTATCTGGCCCAATTTCTACAACGTATACGTTAGAAGGAAACTTACTAGGCCACATTTCTATTATGGTAAACGAAATTGGTAAAGCAGCAGATGAATTGCAAATCGATGCAGAAGAAGTATTAATTCTTCAACACATCGTCCTTTCTCACCACGGAAAAGCAGAATGGGGTAGCCCAAAACCACCATTAGTAAAAGAAGCAGAAATTCTGCACTACATCGATAACTTAGATGCAAAAATGAACATGATGGACCGCGCATTAGGACGCACAAAACCAGGCGAATACACAGAGCGTGTCTTCGCACTTGATAATCGTTCGTTCTATAAGCCGACGTTCCATAATTAATAGTGTGAATAAAGTGGCCTCATTAAGTTTTAATACGCTTAGTGGGGCTGTTGTATAATGATAATAAAGTTATTGAATTTTGATTATTAAAAAGCTAAGAGCCTTACTACATTCTACGTAGCAAGGCTCTTTAAAGTTGTTTCAAATTACATCTATCTGTTCGTTCAATTGTAACTATTCGCAATCATTTGATATTATACAGGTGAATAGAAAGATAAATTAAAATTTAGTTTCGTAGTTGTAAAAGGAGGTTATTTATATTATTCTCTTATAATTTTCCAAAAAGGAGAGTTTATGAAAAAGATTATTGTTTTTGTATTAACGATATTTATATTATTCTCAGGATTTGCAACACAAAGTTATGCGTTGTCAGATTCGCAATCTGCGGCAATACAAGCGTTGCTAGATGATGCCTGTCGTATATCAGGTGTGCCGGGAATGTCAATCTCAATACTTGCTGATGATGAAGTGTTCTACTTTTCTTCAGGGTATGCAGACCGTGAAAAGGGGGTGTCTGCAAGTGAAAATACACTCTATGAGTTAGCCTCGGTCAGTAAAGCTTTTACCGGTATGGGTATTATGCTATTGGAAGAGCAAGGGCTGCTCTCAATGACTGACCCTGTCCAAAAATATTTACCTTGGTTTACATTAAAGTATCAAGGGAAACCTGTTGATATGCAAAGTCTTACACTAAATAACTTTCTTCACCATACCAGTGGTCTAACAAATATTAGGCATCTTCAAAATATTCCACAAGGCAATACACCGGATATGTTGCAAAAGACTGTGGAAATGCTCGTTGATGCTGAATTGGCGTTCCCTCCCGGTGAACAGTATAACTATGGAACCGTTAATTATGACGTATTGGGTTTGGTTATTGAGATTGTGTCGCGACAAAGCTATGAAGACTTTATGAAGGAACAGGTATTTCAGCCGCTAGGTCTTCACCAGACGTATGTTTATAAAGAAGATGCTCAAGCTACTGGACAGTTGGCACAGGGCTACCGTTCTTCCTTTTTTATGACAACTCCATTTAAAGCTCCGGATTATGCCGGGAATAAACCCGCAGGCTACATCATTTCTAATACAAAAGATATGGCTCGTTGGCTGGGCATACAGATGGGGATCGTGCAGGACATACCCGAAATATTTCACACGGTTATCGAAAAATCACATAGGGGTGATATGTCTGTTTCGGCTGTCAACGGTATGTATTATGCGGCAGGTTGGTCCGTAAATGCCGAACAAACGATTATAGAACACACTGGGAGCAATCCAAATTTCAGAACCGAAGTAGTCATACTGCCAAATGAACGAACAGCCGTCTCCTTGCTGAGCAACGGCACAAATACCAATACAAACATGGTACTAAAAGTTAAAGATATATTAGAAGGCAATCTAACTCAGTCATATGAAATAAGCGGCACACAGCTTTTGGATATCATTTTGTCGTCTATCACAATTATTTTTTGCCTATTGGCCGTTTTGCTATTTCTCTTAGGATTACGCAGAAGGAGAACGAATGAGCGACAGCCAATGACAAAAAAGAGAATAACCGTAACAGTTATTTTCCTGATCGCTACGATTGCTCTGGGTATACTGTGCTGCGCTTTCGATTGGTCAACAATACTTATGTGGCAAACATATAGTGTTCTTACAGCTTTGATTTCGTCAGCATTATTAACAGCAAGCATTACATGGTTTGTATACACTCACCGATAAAATACCTTGCTCCTAAGATAAGCATAATGTTAAGTAATTAAATTTTAATTTATCGGTATGCTTAATTTGAAAAAAAAAAGACACTTCGGTGTCTTTTTTAATATCATCGACAAAATTCCCAGCCAAACCTAATTACCATAGATTCCACGAACCTGCTCCGTTCGTGGAATAAGGATTTTTAAACAACTATATTATTTCTGCACAGCTGTTTTTATAGGAAGTACATAAGACTTTATAAAAAACATCTCGAATTTGAGATAAATCACTTGCTTTTTAATCACTTGAGGTGTAAAGTGATAGTAACGAAAGCGATTGAGTCATATGAAAAACATACACTCAGTTGTTTTCGATTAAAAAACAAAGTAACTTATACAGTAAAAACTAAGATGAATTTACAAAAATATAATTAAGAATAAATTGAAAAGCTAAAAACCATATTAGTTGTGGGAAATGTTATTTTTTTAGTTATCACTTGACTAGTAAAACGAAACGGAGGAATAACCAATGTATGAAATTAAAGGGCATCATCACATTTCAATGGTTACGAAAAATGCAAATGAAAATAATCACTTTTATAAAAACGTGCTTGGCTTACGTCGTGTGAAAATGACAGTAAACCAAGATGATCCGTCAATGTACCACTTATTTTATGGAGATAAAACAGGAAGTCCAGGTACGGAATTATCATTTTTTGAAATTCCATTAGTAGGAAGAACATATCGCGGTACGAATGCGATTACTCGAATTGGATTACTCGTTCCTTCAGAGGAAAGCTTACATTACTGGAAAGAACGATTTGAGAAATTTGATGTGAAACATAGTGAAATGACAACATATGCAAATCGTCCTGCTTTACAATTTGAGGATGCTGAAGGTCTTCGCTTAGTACTACTCGTTTCAAACGGAGAAAAAGTAGAGCACTGGGAAACTTGGGAGAAATCAGAAGTTCCTGCAAAGCATCAAATTCAAGGAATGGGTTCTGTAGAAATGACAGTGCGTAGACTTGATAAAATGGCGAGTACACTTACAGAGATGTTCGGTTATACAGAGGTTAGCCGAAATGATGAAGAAGCAATTTTCCAGTCCATTAAAGGAGAGGCTTTTGGAGAAATCGTTGTGAAATATTTAGATGGTCCTACTGAAAAGCCGGGCCGAGGCAGCATTCACCATTTAGCAATTCGCGTGAAAAACGATGTAGAGCTTGCCTATTGGGAAGAACAGGTGAAACAAAGAGGCTTCCATTCTTCAGGAATCATCGACCGTTTCTATTTTAAAAGCTTATATTTCCGCGAATCAAACGGAATCCTATTTGAAATTGCGACAGATGGCCCAGGATTTACAGTTGATGGAGATGTGGAACATTTAGGAGAAAAACTTGATTTACCACCATTCTTAGAAGGTCAGCGAGCAGAAATTGAAGCGAATTTAGCACCTATTGAAGAGAAGTAATAGTAGAGAAAAGATAAAATAAAATTTAAAACTATTGGAGGAATATAAAATGAACCAATTAAAAGGAATTCACCACGTTACAGCAATTACAAGTAGTGCAGAAAAGAACTATGAGTTTTTCACTCACGTTTTAGGGATGCGTTTAGTTAAGAAAACAGTAAACCAAGATGACATTCAAACGTATCATCTATTCTTTGCAGATGATAAAGGTAGTGCCGGAACAGATATGACATTCTTTGACTTCCCAGGTATTCCAAAAGGAGTACACGGTACAAATGAAATTTCAAAAACTTCATTCCGTGTTCCAACTGATGCAGCACTAGAGTATTGGGTGAAACGCTTTGACCGTCTTGAAGTAGAACATACAGGAATTAAAGAGCAATTTGGTAAGAAAACTCTTTCTTTCGTTGACTTTGATGACCAACACTATCAATTAATCTCAGATGAACTTGATAAAGGGATCGAATCAGGTACACCATGGCAAAACGGACCAGTTCCATTAGAATATGCAATTACTGGTTTAGGCCCTGTATTCATCCGTATTGCAAACTTTAGTTTCTTCAAAGAAGTGCTAGAAAAAGTTTTATTATTTAAAGAGGTTGCGCAAGAAGGAGAATTCTATTTATTTGAAGTGAATAAAGGTGGAAATGGTGCTTCTGTCATTGTAGAACATAATACGGTTCTTCCAGAAGCACGACAAGGTTTTGGTACGGTTCACCATGCTGCATTCCGCGTAGAAGATCGCGCTGTATTAGAAGAATGGATTGAGAGAATCAGTAGCGTTGGACTTCCTTCATCTGGTTATGTAGACCGTCATTTCTTTGAATCATTATACGCAAGAGTTGCACCACAAATCTTATTTGAATTTGCAACAGATGGCCCAGGATTTATGGGAGATGAGCCATACGAAACACTTGGCGAAAAATTATCTTTACCTCCATTCCTAGAGCCAAAACGTGAAGAAATTGAAAAATTAGTTCGTCCAATTGATACAGTGAGAAGTACGAAGGAATTTATTAAAGAGTAAAAATAGAGCAAGTAGTTTTAGCGGATTGCTGGAAGTACTTGCTTTTTTATTTATTCTAGTAAGTTTTCTGACAATTGTTTCTCAAGTTATCAAAAAGGAAAACTTTGGTATAATTAATTTGAATATTTAATTTTCTGATAATTGTTTTTCAATGCATAGAAAAGGAGTGGTAATATACAATTTTGATAATTGTATAAAAATCCTAATTTTGTAATTTTGGAGAAAAGGGGATGCGAGTGTATGGGAGCAGATGTAGTAACGCGGGAGCAAATGAAACATTCTTTAGATGATTGGTATCGTGTAATGTTGCAGCAAAACATAGAGAAGGCCACAGAAATGAAAGAGGAGATTGAAAGTAAGATTAGTGGGTTGGATGTGGATCAGGAGGTATTGCTTTATCATGCGTTGTTGAATTTTAGATATGATGCATTAGTTGATTGGATTTCAGTTAGAGAAGATAGTTTTGATAAAGTGGAATCTTTCGAAATTCCAACAGAGGGCTTTTTAGCTTATTATTATCACTTCTTTAAAGGGTTTCATTGCACATTAATTTCAAATTATAACGAAGCGAAAGAACAGTATGAGCAAGCTGAGAAGTTATTGAAATATATTGCCGATCCGATAGAACATGCGGAGTTTAATTATCGTTATGGATATCTTTATAACCAATCATATCAACAAATGTTAGCGATTGATCAAATAAAAACAGCAAAAGAGGTTTTTTTAAAACAACCAGGTTATGAAATTAATCTTGCGTTGTGCGACAATATGTTAGGGTTGTGTTATATTGATTTACAACAATTCGAGTTCGCTGAAGAAACGTTTAATACAGCATTGAATGTTTTCCAACAAGTTAATCATGAAAAATATATATTAATGGTTAGAAATAATTTAGGTTTATTGTACGCGAATCAAAATTTATCTGAGTTAGCTATCCGTCACTTATCAGAAGTAACAAAGAAATCTCCTAATCATTTTCGAGCACTATACTTGGAATCAGACGAATACCTAAAACTAAATGAATTAGAAAAAGCAGAGTCGTTAATAAATAAAGGGTTACGTATTTGTAATCAGTTAAAAAATCAAGAGTATCAATACCGATTCATGATTTTAAATAAAATGAATGCGACTACTGGTGAGTTTGAAAATGTTATTTTAGATGCGATTTCTTATTTTGAAAAAGAAGAATTATTTGATTGTATTCAAGAGTATACGGAACGCTTAGCAGATAAATTTTATTATGAAAAAAATCATGAAAAATCTAGCGAATATTATCATATGAGTAAAGAAGCAAGAAAAAAACAAATGATAAAAGGAGCGTTAAAATAATGAAAAAAATTGTATTAACGGTAATAGGGTTCGCATTTACTTTATCTCTAGGATTTCATGATTTTAATTCAGTTGCACTTAATAAAGGGGATGGTGGCGGAGCACCAGCAAGACCAGACTACGTTAACATTGGTGACACAGGCGGAGCACCAGCAGATAATAAAGGCGACGGCGGAGTAAGCCAACTATAATAACAAAGAAAGGGACTTCAACATGAAGTCCCTTTTTCTATTTTCAGGTCATGTAGAGAAAAGAATTGACTTACTTTAAATATGTAACTATAATGGTTACAGAATAACCATTAGTAACAGAAATGAGTTATATTTTTTTAGTATAATTGTAACTGTTTTAGTTACAATTAAAAAGAGAACATAAAATAACCAAAAAATGTAAAAACTTTAAATAGCAACAAGAGAAAGGAGACGGGAACTTTGAAAAGGTTTAAGTTTTATATGATTAGCGGTATTGTGCTCGTTTTGTTAATTGTTTGTAACTTCGTTGAGAAGCCGATTGCGAAGGTTGGAGAAGTGAAAGATACTGTTATGATGAAGCTGAATACGAAAGAGAGTATGGCGCAAATTGATGGACAGACGATTTATTTTAAACAAATTGGTGAGGGAAAACCTCCTTTACTTATGTTGCATGGGTTTGGTGGTTCTTCTGATGGGTTTAGTGATATTTATCCGGAACTAGTGCGAGATCATACGATTATTGCGGTTGATATTTTAGGGTTTGGGCGTTCTTCTAAGCCGGTTGATTTTCAGTATTCGTTTCCTGCGCAAGTGAATTTATATTATAAGTTAATGAAGAAGCTCGGATACGATCAGTTTGCGGTGCTCGGCCATTCGATGGGCGGAGAGATGTCCCTTAATTTAGCGTATTTATATCCGGATGCAGTCACGCATCTCATCTTGGCGGATGCTACAGGGATAGAGTCTTTCCAACAAAAAGAAAGTTATGAAGTACCACCGCTATCGACGGACTTACAAACTGTAACTGAGATTACGAAGTATAATAAAAATGAAGTAAAAAATAGTCGTGATGATAAAGAGCATTATGATCAGCTTACGAAAATGAGAGAGCGCCGCATTGCGATGGAAGCTGATAAAATTAAGGTACCGACTTTAATTATATGGGGACGACATGATAAAAGTGTTTCTTGGAAAAATGGTGAACTGTATCATGGGTTATTTGCAAATAGTACGTTTCATATTATTGAAAAAGGATACCACGCACCGTTTCGTCAGGAACCAATTGAGTTTATGGAATATGTACAAGCATTTTTCGCGAAGCATCCACAATAAAAATTTTAAGCATAAATCCACTTCTTTCCTCATAAAGTGAAACTAATAAGGCTTGTCTAAGGAAAGGAATGAAGTGATTTGGAAACTTTACCATGGTGGGTTTATCTTGTAATTGTCGGGATTGTACTAAGTGGCTACATGGTTTTATATACTTCGAAAAAAGAGCAAGATATGGATAATGAGTTTATCGAAAAAGAAGGCGAAGTGTATATGAAGCGCTTAGAAGAAGAGCGCGAGAAACGTAATCAGGATAGTGATAAAGATTCGGTATTGCTTTAATAGAAATTTTGAAAGGCTACCACCTAGTAGGATTTTACATCTAGGTGGTAGCTTTTTTCTTCTGGGGGAGCAGTATATGTTCATCAAGCTAAGGTTATATTAGTTTAATTTTACATGTATAAGAGAGTCATCATAAACTTTTATTGATGGCATTTATATATATTTTTCCTCATAAGAATGGAACTAGCGGGGATTTTACTGGGGGGGATTAACAATGCATAGGGATGAAACTTCATTACATCCTGATACAGGCGTTACGTCTGTAATGTTTGTTGAGCGTTCATTAAATGAAATTCGTTTTTGGTCTAGAATCATGAAAGAGCATTCTTTTTTTCTTCGATTGGGATTTAGATGTGAGGATACTCAATTAATTGAAGAGGCGAATCAATTTTATCGGTTGTTTGAACATATTGAACAAATAGCGCATTCCTATACAAATGAAACAGATCCTGAGCAAATAAAAAGATTTAATGCAGAAGTACAACAAGCCGCAACTAATATTTGGGGATTTAAGCGAAAAATTTTAGGGTTAATTCTCACATGTAAATTGCCAGGACAAAATAATTTTCCACTTTTAGTTGATCATACGAGCAGGGAAGCGGATTATTTTAGAAAACGTTTAATACAATTAAATGAAGGTAAATTAGACGCCCTTCCTGATGCTATTATTAAAGAAAATGTTTTCTTTTTACGGATTATGGCAGACCATGCTAAATTTATTGGTCATCTTCTTGATCCATCGGAAAGAAAGCTTGTAGATACAGCACGGAATTTTAGCAATGATTTTGATGAATTGATGTATCAAGCAATTGACTTAGAATCTATGAAACCACAATCCCAAACAGCCCCTCTTTTAGATCAATTTTTAGATCAAAATCGTGTGTCGGTTGCATCTCTTCGGGATTTTAAGAAAACAGCACGTGATTTAATTGAGCAATGTAAAATAAAGAGTATCATTCATCCATTATTGGCAGACCATGTTTTCCGTGAAGCTGATAGATTTCTTGAAATCATTGATATGTATGATGTTCATCTTACAAATATTCAATCACAACCTAGATATTAGAAGATAAGGAAAGATACTATTTTTTCCTTAAGCTGAGAAGTTAACAATTTATTGTTAGCTTCTTTTCTTTGCGATTAAAATTTCCTTTTAAGAACTACATAAATCCCTTTGACCAAATATGTAATTCTTTGTAAAATGATATATATGGAAAGATTATGAATATATAGGAAATATATGGATAGTAAATTTTGATAAATTACTCGGGGGAAATTTATTAGTTAAGTATATTAACTTGTTTGCACTACATTTTACAAATAAAGGGGTATTAGTAATCATGAAAGCAAAGAAATTAGTAAGTTTAGCATTACCAGTTATGTTATTGAGCGGTTGTATTACAATTGAAACGGATGGTAAGAAAGCTGATGAACCAAAGAAAGAAGAAACACAACAGGTAGAGAAAGAGAATAAGGCTTCTGAAAAAGAGAGTAAGTCAACTGATAGCAAGAAAGAAGATAGCTTATCTGTAGCGAAAGGTGAAGGTACAAACAGTAGTTCATCAAGTAGTCAACAAAGTTCCTCTTCTAATTCTTCAACTGGTAAGGTAACTGATTCTGATGTTGAAAGGTATAAGGCAGATATCATAAACAGTGCTACTCAAATTGAAGATACAATGAAATTAATTGAAGGAATAGCAAATTCAGACGTAAAATCATACAAACAAAAGAAAAGTGAAGTACAACTAAGTTTAGGTGGAGCAAAGGCAACAACGAAGAAACTGAAGAATTTACAAGCACCCCCTGAGTTACAGGGAGAACAGGCGAAGATAAAGCAGTCGATGGAACTATATGCGGATTGTTTTCAACTTCTTTTTGATGCATTGGACCAAGAAGACGAGAGTAAAATGCATCAATCATTAAGTAAAGCACAAGAAGGTTCAAAACTGTTTGAAGAAGCAGCGAAGAGTATTGGTAGTAAAACCAACTAAGAATAAAGTATTTAAAGGGGTATTTGTAAGTGCAGTTGGTGCAAGTGAAGAGTTAGGAATTAGTTATGGAAACACATTACAAATTTATCAAATGGACGATAATGTTCGTATTCGATATGTAAAACAATAAATAATTGGTGAAAAACTCTGTAATAAATTTTACAGGGTTTTTTGTTAGTTCTAGTTTATTTTTTTGTCTTCCTAAGCGCTAAGCATACTAGTATAAGTTGAGAAATGAACAAAACGATAATGATAGGCAGATGATGTAACTCCATAGTAACTGTAACCATCTAAAGCCCAATCCATACACTATGATGGAGGCTTTTTACTTCATAACCGGATGAAAAAGGAGTGTAATCATGAAGAAACGTACTGTTAATGAAGCAGGAGGGAATGTGCCACAACCAATCCGCAGCGACGGAGCAGGTGCGATTGATTCTGGACCTCGTAATGTTATGCGGGATATTCAAAATCCGAATATGCTTGTTCCGCCTATAACGGATGCAGGGTTAGTTCCTAACTTGAAGTTTTCATTCTCGGACACTTCTATGATTTTGAAACAAGGGGGGTGGTCTCGGGAGATTACTGTTCGAGAACTACCGGTTTCGACGACGATTGCAGGAGTAAATATGAGTTTAACGGCCGGTGGAGTACGAGAACTACATTGGCATAAAGAAGCGGAATGGGCGTATATGCTTTTAGGACGGGCACGCATAACGGCTGTTGATCAAAATGGACGGAATTTTATTGCTGATGTTGGACCAGGTGATCTTTGGTATTTTCCGCCTGGTATTCCGCATTCCATTCAAGGATTGGAACATTGTGAATTTCTACTCGTTTTCGATGATGGACATTTTTCTGATTTATCTACTTTAGCTATTTCTGATTGGTTTGCGCATACGCCAAAAGAGGTGTTGTCGGCTAATTTTGGAGTACCTGAGAGTGCTTTTCGTTCTATCCCTTCAGATCAAGTTTATATTTATCAAGGAGAGGTGCCAGGTTCCCTTGAAAGTCAGGAAGTTCAATCACCGAAAGGAGAAGTTTCTTTAACATTTAAACATGAATTGTTAAAACAAAAGCCGATTAAGACGCCTGGTGGTAGCGTTCGAATTGTAGATTCCACAAATTTCCCTATTTCCAAAACAATCGCAGCAGCGCTCGTTGAGGTTGAGCCTGGTGGAATGAGAGAACTTCATTGGCACCCGAATAATGATGAATGGCAATATTATTTGACAGGGGAAGCGAGAATGACTGTGTTTCTTGGAAATGGTACCGCTCGTACATTTGATTATAGAGCTGGCGATGTCGGATATGTACCGTTTGCGACGGGGCATTATATTCAAAATACAGGTACCGAAACATTATGGTTTTTAGAGATGTTCAGAAGCAATCGTTTTGAAGATGTATCGTTAAATCAATGGATGGCACTGACTCCTAAAGAAATAGTGGAGAGTAATATACATGTTGGCCCGCAAGTAATGGATTCTCTGCGTAAGGAGAAGTGGCCTGTTGTGAAATATCCGGGGTTTTCATATAGTCCGAAAAGTGATGAGTAAAAATGAAAATTTGCGTTATTCTTTCTGGAGACTGATAAGAAGGGATGGCGTATTTTTTATGCCTAATCTAGTCTTTATCCCGCTATTTGCCGGGGAGTAAGCCCCCTACCTCAAAATTCAGCTGAAGTAAAGAAGTTAGGTGGGGGGGGCTGTCCGTAAAAGCCCGATTGGTGAGGGCTGATTAAAGTTTCACTTTATTAGTATCCATTCTTTGTATTATTGTTCGGGAAATTATTATTGGAGCATAGTATAGGGAAGATACATATAAAATAGCGCCATTATAAGCTGTAACGCATAAGTTGCGCAGGAAATGCAACGATAACTCGCTTTACTCTTCATCATTATTTGAACATAAGGGGCATAGAGAGGTGATAAACACAGTATGATTTTTAGCGAACGTTTAAAAGAAGAACGAGAAAAACGAAATTGGTCGCAACATGATTTGGCTGAAAAAATTCATGTAAGTAGGCAGTCGGTTTCGAAATGGGAGACGGGACAGAACTATCCGAGCATTGAAATTATTATTCATTTAAGTGATCTGTTCGGTATTACAATTGATGAACTGCTAAGGAGTGATGAAGAATTGACGCAGAAAATAATTGAAGATAGTAAGCAATTGGCGTATCCAAAATGGAAGGTGTTTTTTGATAGTCTATTTATGATAGGAGTATTTTTATTTATTACAAAAATCGTTGTATGGATGCTAAATAAGTTTGCTGGAGCAAGTATTACAATTGTAGTAGATGCGCCATATGTAATGAATCTTTTGCCCCTTG
Source organism: Bacillus sp. PK6-16 (assembly GCF_056530295.1). Taxonomy (NCBI): domain Bacteria; kingdom Bacillati; phylum Bacillota; class Bacilli; order Caryophanales; family Bacillaceae; genus Bacillus; species Bacillus sp. PK6-16. The sequence continues at coordinate 4,265,713 of NZ_CP096511.1, read as the reverse complement.
TATTCATGATTATAGGTGGTATAGGTTCCGATAAGTTGAAGAAAATATATAAATAGAGGAAAGATTTGAAAGAAATCCCCAACACTGGCTGTTCTTTTCACTTAAATTGTGTACTATAAAGGATAGGATGACATAAAGAAGGGGACATTTAGAATGGAATTTCATGAACAGAAGATTTTGCCGGCAGTGAGGCAAATTAAAGATTTGGAAAAGCTATTACATAGTTCGTATGAATATATCGTTATTTTAGATATTCATGTCGGTCAATTGAAGAGTGTTATATCGCTTGCGAAGCAATATTGTAAGAAGGTGTTTTTACATGTGGATTTAATTCATGGTTTGCAGAGTGATGGGCATGCGACGGAATATTTATGTCAGGAGTTTAGACCGTACGGGTTACTTTCAACAAAGGCGAGCGTTATTATGAAGGCGAAGCAAAAAGGTGTTGTGGCAATACAACGCATCTTTTTAATCGATTCGAGTGCGATGGAGAAGAGCTGCAATCTTTTAGATAAGACGAAACCGGATTATATTGAGGTACTTCCTGGAGCATTAACGGATGTTATCGCTGAAGTGAAAGAGCGTACTGGTGTACCGATTTTAGCAGGTGGTTTTATTCGTACTGTAGAAGATGTGGAAAGAGCTTTAAACGCTGGTGCGACAGCAATTACGACATCAAAACGTGAACTATGGAAACATTACCAAAAAAAGTGACGAAAATGTGAAAAAATTCTGTTGACACCGCTTTCATAAGAGGTTAACATTATAGACAAGTTAATAAACGTGACGGAGAAAAGTAGAGATCCACATTTCATTGTTTCTATATAAATTTATATAGAAGCGTGCAAAGCTGTGGGTCTTTTTCTTTTGACAAAAACGAATGGCCATTCATTTTACCTCTATCACATTTGGAAGCGTTTAAATTGATTGTGGAGGGATACTATGTCAGCATTTTTAGGAGAGTTAATAGGGACTGCGTTGTTAATCGTACTTGGTGGCGGCGTTTGTGCTGGTGTAAGTTTAAAGAAATCGTTTGCGAAAGATTCAGGTTGGATTGTTATTACAATGGGCTGGGGCTTAGCAGTAGCGGTTGCAGCGTATGCGGTTGGATCAATTAGTGGGGCACATTTGAATCCAGCTTTAACGATAGGATTAGCATTTAAGGGAGCGTTCCCATGGAGTGACGTACCAGGTTATATCGTAGCACAAATGATTGGGGCAATTATCGGGGCAGTTATCGTATATTTACATTACTTACCACACTGGAAAGAAACAGAAGATCCAGGAACAAAGTTAGGTGTATTTGCAACAGGTCCAGCAATTCCGAACACATTTGCAAACCTTTTAAGTGAAATGATTGGAACATTCGTTTTAGTATTTGGTATATTAGCAATTGGAGCAAATAAATTTGCAGATGGATTAAATCCATTTATCGTAGGTTTCTTAATCGTAAGTATTGGTTTATCATTAGGTGGAACAACAGGATACGCAATCAACCCGGCTCGTGATTTAGGTCCGCGTATCGCACACTTCTTCCTTCCGATTGCAGGAAAAGGCGGTTCAAACTGGAAGTATGCATGGATTCCAGTAGTTGGTCCAATTTTAGGTGGATCACTTGCAGGTTTATTCCATCAAGTTGTATTTGAAGGAAAACAAAATTCAGCACTTATTTATGTGATTATCGCAACTGTGATTGTACTAGCAATCTCTTATATGACAAGTAAAAAAAGCGGAAGCAATACAAATAGTAGAAAAGTAGCATAAGGGGGAAACCGATATGAAAAAATATATTCTTTCATTAGACCAAGGAACAACAAGCTCACGTGCAATTTTATTCAATAAAAAAGGTGAAATTGTTCATTCAGCTCAAAAAGAGTTTACACAACATTTTCCAAAGCCAGGCTGGGTAGAGCATAATGCACAAGAAATTTGGGGATCTATTTTAGCAGTTATCGCAACTTGCTTAAGCGAAGCGGATGTAAAACCAGAACAAATCGCTGGTATCGGTATTACGAACCAACGTGAAACAACGGTTGTATGGGATAAAACAACTAGTAAACCAATTTACAACGCAATCGTATGGCAATCTCGCCAAACAGCTGAAATTTGTGATGAGTTAAAAGAAAAAGGTTATAGCGAAATGGTTCGCGAAAAAACAGGTCTTTTAATTGATGCATACTTCTCTGGTACGAAAGTAAAATGGATTTTAGATAACGTTGAAGGTGCAAGAGAGAAAGCAGAAAACGGCGATCTATTATTCGGAACAATTGATTCGTGGCTTGTATGGAAACTATCTGGTGGTAAAGCGCACGTAACAGATTACTCAAACGCATCACGTACGTTAATGTTTAACATTCACGACTTACAATGGGATGATGAGCTTCTAGATATGTTAACAGTACCAAAGAGCATGCTTCCAGAAGTACGTCCATCATCTGAAATATATGGGGAAACAATTGACTATCACTTCTTCGGTCAAAATGTACCAATTGCAGGTGTAGCTGGTGACCAACAAGCGGCATTATTTGGACAAGCTTGTTTCGGTGAAGGTATGGCGAAAAATACTTACGGAACTGGTTGTTTCATGTTAATGAACACTGGTGAAAAAGCAGTAGCTTCTGAGCACGGCCTATTAACAACAATTGCATGGGGAATAGATGGTAAAGTAAACTACGCATTAGAAGGAAGTATTTTCGTAGCAGGTTCTGCAATTCAGTGGTTACGCGACGGAATGCGCATGTTTAAAGATGCAAGTGAGAGTGAAGTATATGCTTCTCGCGTTGAATCAACTGACGGTGTATACGTTGTACCAGCATTCGTTGGACTAGGAACACCTTATTGGGATAGTGAAGTACGCGGCGCTATGTTTGGTGTAACACGCGGTACGACGAAAGAGCACTTCATTCGTGCAACGCTAGAATCTTTAGCTTACCAAACGAAAGATGTATTATGCGCAATGGAAGCAGATTCAGGTATTGAACTGAAAACATTACGCGTTGATGGCGGAGCAGTTAAAAATAACTTCTTAATGAAGTTCCAAAGTGATATTTTAGATGTTCCTGTAGAGCGTCCGGTGATCAATGAAACAACAGCTTTAGGTGCAGCATACTTAGCTGGTCTTGCGGTTGGATATTGGAAAAACCAAGATGAAATTAAAGAACAGTGGCATATGGACAAACGCTTTGAGCCAACGATGGAAGCGAAAACAAGCGAAGAGCTATATGCTGGATGGAAAAAAGCAATTGAAGCAACAAAAGCTTTCAAATAATCATAAACAGTGTTATAATGGTGACAAGTTAATAATTCGGTAGGAGATTTGGAGAGACCACAACGCGCTATAGAGGCGAAATCTATAGCGGAGTTTGTGGTCTCTTTTTTCGTTATCAAAGGGAGGAATTACCATGAAATTTTCAAGTAAACAACGTAAAGACGTATTAAACGGAGTAAATAAACAAGAGTTAGATGTGATCGTAATTGGTGGAGGTATTACTGGTTCTGGTATTGCATTAGATGGAGCAACACGCGGATTATCAACAATTGTGTTTGAAATGCAGGACTTTGCAGCAGGTACATCAAGTCGTTCAACGAAGCTTGTACACGGTGGTCTACGTTATTTAAAACAACTTGAAGTGAAAATGGTAGCAGAGGTGGGTAAAGAGCGTGCGATCGTATATGAGAACGGTCCCCATGTAACAACACCAGAGTGGATGTTACTTCCGTTCCATACAGGCGGTACGTTCGGATCATTTAGTACATCAATTGGTCTTCGTGTATACGACTTCTTAGCAGGTGTAAAACGAAGCGAGCGCAGAAAGATGTTTAACCGTGAAGAAACGCTAAACAAAGAGCCTCTTGTAAAAAAAGAAGGATTAAAAGGCGGCGGTTACTACGTAGAATATCGTACAGATGATGCGCGTCTTACAATTGAAGTAATGAAAGAAGCAATTGAGCACGGCGCAAAAGCTGTTAACTATGCAAAAGTAGACAGTTTCTTATATAAAGATGGAAAAGTATGCGGTGTACGTGTAATCGATTTACTAGACGGTGAAGTATATGAAGTTTACGGTAAGAAAATTGTAAACGCAGCTGGCCCTTGGGTAGATACACTTCGTGAAAAAGATAACTCGAAAAAAGGAAAAGTACTTCAGTTATCAAAAGGTGTTCACTTAGTAATTGACCAAAAACGTTTCCCATTAGGTCAAGCGATTTACTTCGATACACCAGATAAACGTATGGTGTTCGCGATTCCTCGCGGCGGAAAAACATATGTAGGTACAACAGATACGTTCTACGATAAAGACGCAGCTGTACCACAAATGACAACAGAAGATCGCACATACATCATTAATGCGATTAACTACATGTTCCCAAGCGTAAAAATTACGGAAAAAGACATCGAATCAAGCTGGGCTGGTGTACGTCCGTTAATTTATGAAGAAGGTAAGAGTGCATCTGAAATTTCTCGTAAAGATGAAATTTGGACTTCTGAATCTGGTTTAATTACAATCGCAGGTGGTAAATTAACAGGATACCGCAAAATGGCTGAAATGGTAGTAGATTACGTAACGAACTTACTACAAAAAGAAGGCCATAGTGCATATCCGAAGAGTACAACGAAACATATGCCAATCTCTGGTGGACATGTAGATGGTTCACACGGATTCCCAGCATTCGTTGCGAAAAAAGCTGGGGAAGGTACGAAATATGGTTTAACGACAGCACAAGCAGAAGAATTCGCGAAATTCTACGGCTCTAACGTTGACGTACTATTTGACTTAGCGAAAAAACATAAAGACGAAGCGAAAGAATACAACATGCCACTAGACGTTCTAATCCCGCTTGTATACGCAATGGATTACGAAATGACAGCAAAACCAGTTGACTTCTTCGTACGCCGCAGAGGCGCTGTATTCTTCAACATCCACTGGGTATACGAGTGGAAAGAAGCAGTAATCAACTACATGGCTGCGAAACTAGGCTGGAGCAAAGAAGAACAAATGAAATATACAGCTGAACTAGAAAAAGCACTAACAGACGCTGTCATTCCTGTAGATCAACAAGAACAGGCAGCTGCGTTAGCATAAAAAGAGAAACACCTAAAGGAGAGCCCTTTAGGTGTTTTTTCTCTTGACTAAAAATAATTAGAATGTGTTACAATAATGATAGAGTATGTAGTATGGATTTTGCATAAAATAAAGAAGACAGAAGCCTGAGAAACTTCTGCCTTGTGTAACCTAACTTGCTATTGTGGTGGTAGTAGGTGCGGTTATAAGACAATTACATTAACGTTTTAGCCGAGAACCGCCCTTACCTTTTCCACGAAGCAGGGTGGTTCTCGCTTTTTTGTATACAGAAATTAGCCACGGACCGACGTATCTTCTACCGATGACAACGCCAGCTCCGGTTAGGATACCATACACTAATTTAATTACAAACATCGCGATTATATTATCACCTCCCCCTTTTTTCAAAATGGAAGAGATGACTGCCACACCTACTAGTTATAGCTTATTAAGTTACGTATTCATTGTATTATGTTTTAAAATAGGGAACAAGATATATGGATGAAAATTCCTGTTTTTAAGCAGAACATTAGTGTCAGGGGACAAGAAGTAAATAAATATTCATAAAAAAACGGTATGGACATCGCAATCTGTATTTTTTACACTAGCACACTTAGTACGTTTTGTTTCAAAAACATAAATAGATAGTATGTAGAGGGTTATGATAAATAACCCTCTTTTCGTGTTTAAATAAGTGCACTCTCTTTAACAGAAATACATAATTCAGAACGAGAGATTGATTCAGTTAGTTGCTGTAAATAAGAGTATTCTTCCGCATTTTTTTCAGAAGTGTTAGGATCTAGTAAAGGTGAAGAAAGAAGTACATCAATCGTAAGTATGTCTGCATCATGAGAAATGATGTTATAACCTGCAAATACAGGTTGTTTTAAGTCTTTTACTTTTTGAATCATCTGGTGGAATTTCGTAACACTTATATGGATTTGTGCGAATGGAAAGCATTTTTGGGTAGGATTCTCGATGGTCTTTCTAATTTTATAATCGTATACATAGTAGTACTTTTCTTGCTGCTCAAGTGTTTGCAACTCTTTCGTTAATAAGTGGTATTTGTCTGTAAGTCCAATTGTAAGTACATCGTGTTCTTCGCCAACTAATAATGTGAAAGGTCTTGGTGAGGAGATTGAAATGGTACGGACGTTTAGGTTAGTAAAAGTTTGATTAGATTGTAAAATGGTATGTAATTTTTCGGTAGGAAATTCACCGTCATAAATAGCAATAAAATAATGGTTCATCTTTTCACTCCTTAACTTTTTTCTAAACTCATATATTCTACTTTAAAGGTGTAAGTCCTGCATAAAAAAGAAAACACCTTGATTGTTATCAAGGTGTTGTAATAAGCTCAAAACTCTCCGAATCAGCCCCAAGTATAAAAGGACTAACTTCGCCAACGCTATAAAGTTGTAATTCGTGCATTGCGCGCGTACAAGCAGTGTAGAACAATCTACGAACGCTCTCATCGCTGTACACATCTTTAGAAGCATCGTAAATAATAACAGCATCAAATTCGATACCTTTCGCTAAGTAAGCGGGGATCACGACAATGCCTTGCTCATACTCGGCTGAGTTACTTTTCACAAGTTTAATATTCTCGATATGATTAAGTGCTTCGTAGGCAGCGGCGCTCTCAGCTGCAGATTTACATATAATTGCGATCGTATTGTGCTGCTCTTTTTGTAGTTCAGCAACTTTGGCAGTAATATGTTCGTGCAGTTCGCTTTCATTTGATACTTTCGTCACTGTAGGTTTCTCGCCGTCACGTTCAAAGGCGTGAATGTTCTTCCCTTCCGGTACGAGAGCACGTGTAAATTCAATAATCGGTTTTGTTGAGCGATAGCTACGAGTTAAGTTAATGCCGTTTGTTTCGTCTGGCCCGTATAACTTCGTAAGTGTATCGAAATTCACCGTTTCACTCGCATGGGCAAATATCGCTTGGTTAAAGTCTCCGAGTACCGTCATTCTTGCAGCAGGGAAGAGACGTTTTAAAAACTCGAACTGAAACGGCGAGTAATCCTGTGCTTCGTCTACGAGTACGTGTTTAATCGATCTGTTCGTTTGGAAGCCTTCAATTAATTCTTTTAAAAGTAAAAATGGAGTCGCATCCTCGTAATATAGCTTTCCTTCATCAAGCATATTTACTGTTAATGAGCAAATATCATCCCACTCTTTCGGTTTTTCTCCAGTAACCCATGATGCATCTGTGAAAAGCTGTTTATATATACCTGTAAAATTGATAAAGCGCAATGTTTGAACGCCTTTACGAAGAGGCTTCAATTTTTTACGGACAATCATACGTCCAAGTACTTTCGCCTCTTTCTCAAAATCGTTAAAGGAGTTGTCGTCAAACTCGCCTTTTTTCTGTAAATATTTATAAGCTTTTTGATATTCATCTTTACTAAGTAGTTCGATTTCTTCTTCTACCCAAGGCTTTTTCAGTTCTGCTTTTTCAAGTGCATCTATTTGCTTATTTAGCCAATCCGTTAACTTCTCAATTCGGCTATGGAAGCGGAGAGAGGAGTCAGTATTATAAAATTGCTCTGTGATTTCTTTAGCTGAGGCAATTAGTTTCCCTCTAAATTTCATTCCTCTAAATAGCATGCCTGAAGATTCAAGAGACTGTCTGTAAGCTCTAATCATCTCGAAAAATTGAGTAGATGCTTTAAATCGGATGCTAGCATTTCTCGTTTTATAGGTAGGGCTATTTGTTTCAGTTAGCATATACTCTAATTGCTCATAAGGGTCTTCAACGTCAAATGACTTACTCAGTCTATGATTTAAATATTCTTGGAATGTCACTTGCTGCATATTTTCTTCACCGAGTTCAGGTAGTACGTTAGAAACGTAGCTATTGAACATAGAGTTAGGGGAGAAGAGAATAATTTGATCTGCTTTTAGCCATTCGCGATATTTATATAGTAAGTAGGCGATTCGCTGAAGGGCAGCTGATGTTTTACCGCTACCAGCAGCTCCTTGCACGATAAGGAGTCGGCCTTCATCGTGACGGATAATTTCATTTTGCTCGCGCTGAATCGTAGCAACGATGCTTTGCATATGTTTGTTTGTACCTTTTCCGAGCGCTTGTTGCAAGATTTCATCACCAATTGTCAGGCTCGTATCGAACATAGAATCAATCTCGCCATTTTGAATAATGTATTGTAATTTTTTCTCCACATTACCGTGGATTACGCCGCCTGGTGTACTGTATTCAGCCGGTCCTGGTGGATAATCGTAGTATACACTCGAAATAGGTGCGCGCCAGTCATATATAAGAAAGTTTTCTCCGCTAGCATCCGTAAGTGTAGCAACACCGATATAAATTTGATCCGCAGCAGATTCTCCTTCTTCTTTGAAATCAATTCGTCCAAAATAAGGTGCTTTATGCATGCGTTTTAGTGCGGCAAGTCGATTAAAGGTGTGCTTATGAGTAATTTGTGTGACAGCTAGTGACTGAGCTTGTTGTCTTAAGTTGATAACTGTTTCAAGATAATCATCAAAAGTATCCGTGTTCACTTTCACATCATCCCAAAAGTGTTTACGAATATTGATTACTTCTGCCCGGCGTCTGCCAGTTTCGTTTTCCAGTTTATCAATTTGCTCCTTAATCGTTTCGATTACGGTATCCAATCTTTTTTGCTCTAAATCAAGTTTTTTGTTCATACGGTAGCACTCCTTTAAAAGTGAAAAATAGAGGTTGACTGAAGATGTGTTTTGGTGTACAATTAAGATACGGATAAATACGTTCATTTCGTTTTAGAAAACGTGTTTCTGTACTAATTTAACATAGTTTTTGAATTTAATCAATGATAATAAGATAAACCTTGGTTCTGCATGGCGTGGATCAAGGTTTTTTTGTGTTTTTCTTTAAGGAAGAATTGCAATTTTATTGAGGAGAATGTAAGTAAAGCAAAGAAGAAAATCAGGAATAGGGGGATACTGATGCAAAAATATTTTGAGGAAGCGCATCGTTTTTGTTCTCGTAATAGAAAGCACTTAGAAAAGGATGTTATATGTGGTTGTTTCTATTGTTTAGAAATTTTTCATCCAGAAAAAATTACAGAGTGGTGGGATGATGATAACACAGCAGTTTGTCCGCATTGCGGGATTGACTCTATTATAGGAGAAAATTCTGGATTTAAAATTACAGAAATGTTTTTAAGTGAAATGCATAAAAGATGGTTTTAGTTAAACGAATGAAAAAATAAACTTTCATTAACGAAGAGGATACATAAAAAAGCTCGGGCCGAAGCCCAAGCTTTTTTTTATTTCATTATTTCTTTTCTTCTTTTTTATCGTCAGCTTTTTTCTCTTCGAAAAGATCTTTTAAATCTTTATCGTCAACTTTTACGTCAGCTTTTTTGATTTCTTTCATCATAAGATCGTTCATGAATGCGCCATCTTGCACTTTCTTCGCAACAAGTTCTTTTTTGATGTCAGCTTTAGATTGTTCGAATGATTTTTCTGGCTCTTTAATGTCTGTAACTTTAATGATGTGGTAACCGAATTGTGATTTTACAGGCTCACTTACTTCATCTTTTTTCAGTTTATAAGCAGCATCTTCGAATTCTTTAACCATTTTACCAGGTCCGAAGAATCCTAAGTCTCCACCTTTTTCTTTTGAGCCAGTATCTTCAGAGTATTGTTTCGCTAACTCTTCGAAAGATTTACCTTGTCCAAGTTCTTCTTTTACCTTTTTCGCAGTAGCTTCATCTTTTACAAGAATGTGGCTTGCTTTAATTTCAGGCTTGTAGTTGTCTTTTAATTCTTTATCAGTGATTGTTTTTTCAATTGCTTTTTCTTGAGCTAATTGAGCACGTAACATATTTTTAAATGTTTCTTCTTTCAGACCTTGTTGTTTTAACAGTGTATCGAATTGATCACCAACTTGTTTTTTCGTTTCATCGAACTTTTTATCTACTTCTTTGTCGTCTACTTTGTAGTTTTTAATAAGTACTTTTTCCATAACCATGTTGTTTAGTACTTGTTTACCAGCTTGTGTCTTCATTTGATTGTAAAATTCTTCTTTTGTAATGTCACCAGCTTTAGATGTAACAATTTTGTCTGATGATGATGTTCCACATGCTGATAATGCGATTACACTTGTTGCGGCTAAGGCAAGCATAGCTTTCTTCATTCGATAAACACTCCTACTATTATGTATTTTTAATTTATCCTACACCAATGAATTTTGATTCATAAGAGCCCGATTAAGTCTCACTGATACTTTTGCTTTTTTATATTGGTAAAGCGCGCTTAACAGGGCTTACCGAGGCTGAGGATAAAGTTTTGATGAATGTTTTGTTCTATAGTATAAGCAATATGTACAAAATTTAATATATCATATTTCGAACCGTTTTCATATTGATAAAGAAAAATTAACCAGCACGTGTCAGATTTTGAAAGTGTGCCATATTGGGCGTATGCCGCATATACAGAATAGAGGAGGGGATGGGGATGAATTCTCAACTTATTTTATTACTTGTACTGTTTATTTTATTGGTTATTGTAGGTATAATTTGCTTATAGAGGAAAAAAGTGAGGAAGGGGCTTTCCTTCCTCACTTTCCATGAAATATAATTTCTATATAACTAGAAATTAATAAAATTGTTATACATACATTAATAACCCGAAAGACACCGGGCTGGCGGCTCGCAGCTATTTGTTTTCGTTCACACAGTGTATGTGTCATGAAATTCGTGTAAAATATAACAAGAAGTGCGAATGCGACAAAAACAACTGTTATAAGTGTCATGAGGCGAGACCTCCTTTTGGCTAAAATACATATACATATATTGTATCACACGATATTTTGTTCGTGTTACAAAATTCAGAAATAGAAGACTTTGTGTTAGAAAGTGAGGGAGAAAATGGACGTTGTTAGAAGATTAGAACAAGCTGAATACTATGTAGACCTACTATTTAAAATGATTGATGAAGAGAAGTGTCCATTTTATTCTTTGATCATAAAGAAAAAAGCTCGTAAAAAAGATATTGAACGTATACTAAATCTTTGTGAAAAACTGAACGAGCAATATGTAGTGGAGAAAGCAGAAGGGCTTCTTTTGTTCGATGCGCTGTTAGATCAATTTGAAAAAGCGCTTCCACATCAGCTCGAAGTACACGAAACTGCGGAAGCGCTAGCAAAACAAGGTTTATTTAAGCCGCTTATGAATGAATTCTTAAGCATGATTGCGAAAAAATAAATAGATTATTTCTTAACTAACTTTTGATCGGATTCTGTAAAGTTCTCTTCAATATCTTCTAATGATTTCTCAAAAATATCGATAAAGTCTTGTCCGTAAATATTACGCAGGATTGCAATCAGTTCGATATTTTCTGGGAACTTCCCATAAAAATTACGAAGTGCAAGAGCTCCATTAAACACTGAATTATTTTCAGGATCATACTCCTCCATTAAGCGAAGTAGTAATTCTTCCCCTTTGTCTGTAATTTCAATGTACGTATTTCGTTTATCATCTTCCTTTTTTGAGAATACAAGATAGCCGCGTTCTTCCAGCTTTTTAGAGAAGTTAAACGCCGTTGATACGTGCATAACTCCAAACTTAGCAATCTCAGAAATAGAAGCCCCTTTTAAATGATAAGCGATTGTTAAAATATGATGTTCATTAATATTTAAATCGTAAGGTTTAATCCACTGCTGCCAATCTTTCTCTACACATTTCCATAACGCTTTCGATAATTGAGCAATGCGTTGGCTGAAAATCATCGCTTCTTTTACCGAGTAATCTTTTTCTCCACTTTTCATTTACTCACCCACTTTAACATTCTTTTTTCATTACTATCTATTATGCCAGTAAAATAAAAATTAATAAAGTCTTTTTGTGAGAATTGTGAAAATTTTTCGGAAAAATGACATTCTATACAAATCATGCATAACTATGGAAGCGTTTTATGAGTCGTGAATACATACGTTGTCCTTACATGTTAAGTGATAACATATATTGTAAATGCATAAAAACACGGCATATCTATACGACATGCCGTGTCAAGGTCAATTTATATAAAAAATATTTGTTATATGCAAAAAACTAAGCAGGAATTTGTTTACGCTTTTTCTGGAACAGCTTCTTGTAGTTTCTCAATTGACTTTTGGATGTCCAAAATTTCTTTCTCAATATGGCGCTTGTTTTGAGAAATATCTTGCTTCCAGTTAGAAAGTGTATCGTGCATATCGTCTTTTAATTCTTGGAACACTTCTTTACCTTCTGAAGCAGTTTCAACGATTTGACGTTTTAATAATTTCGTATCAGCTGTAATATCAGCTAAAGTCTTTTTAATATCATTTCCTTTTTCTTTTAACTTGCCGCGCATGTCTTTACCAGAAGAAGGAGTTGAGAAAAGAACAGCTAGTCCAGCAACTGCTCCGCCGCAAATAACACCTGTAATAAAGGATTTAGCTTTTGACATAAAAGGAGACCTCCTTATTTTTTGTTCGTATTCATGATGGGAAAATATGCATATCTTTCTTATATGTGCTATGCACAAACAATCATCCCTGAGCATTTTAAGTAAAGAAACAAGCCATGCGGAATTTGATGACTTCAGGGAAGTGGCTTGTTATGTATTACGCCTTCTTATAGTGTCATTATTTCACACTATTTGCAATTGTACTTGCGATGTTTTGTAAATTTTCCATAGTGTATTCATTTTGGTGTGATTTCCAAACAGCACCGAAACCATCTTTTTCACCGTAGCGTGGAATTAAATGAAGGTGGAAGTGGAACACAGTTTGTCCAGCTTTTTCACCGTTATTGTTAAGTAGGTTAAAGCCAACTGGATTAAACTCTGCTTTAATCGCATTTGCGATTTTTGGAACGACAGAAAAAATGTGTGATGCGATTTCTGGCGTTAACGCAAAAATGTCTTGTTTGTGAACTTTCGGAATAACAAGAGTATGTCCTTTTGTTACTTGACTAATATCTAAAAATGCAAGCACATGTTCATCTTCGTATACTTTTGAGCAAGGGATTTGCCCGTCAATGATTTTACAAAAAATACAATTGTCTGCTGTATGATTCATTGATCTCATCCTTTCAAATATCCTTAGCCGTATTTTACCATAATTACATAAGAGAACAAACACGAAAAACAGGAAGCTGACTCAGCTTCCTGTTTTCTGAAGAGGGATTGAAAAAGCATTATCGTAATTTACGTTTCGCAGACACCTCATTTATTTAAGAAATGCACGGTAAATCGGCTAAAGTTTCTGCCGCAGACACCCCATTTTCAAGTGAAATGAATTGCAATCTTTTTTTAAATGAAATTGTTTATTTTTTAAAACAGTATATGCTCTTTCAGAGACACCCCGTTTCGAAAATGAAACAAATGATCTGGTTATGTGTAAATTTCATTGTCCAACTTGGACACCCCATTTCATGATGACTTCACTATGTTGTTGTACTCATCAATTGGTGGTTGCTTTTTCAATATGTTCCTTCTTCAATAATTATGATGTCCGCTTTCGGGAAATTATATGCTAATAAATTTAAAAATTTTTTTTGAGTACATGGATACTATGTAGTACAGCATAATTTTTGGTAAGATGAATATAGAATGAATACTAATGAAGAAAGTGGTGTCGTATGAGCGAGTTATTGCGTGTGGAAAATGTTACAGGAGGATATACGAAACGACCTGTATTAAAAGACGTTTCGTTCTCTGTTAATAAAGGCGAACTTGTCGGCTTAATCGGTTTAAATGGAGCTGGTAAAAGTACGACGATTAAACATATTATCGGTTTAATGGAACCGAAAAAAGGAACTGTCACAATTAATGGGAAAACAATTCGTGATGATATGACAGCGTACCGTTCTAGCTTTTCATTTATTCCGGAAACGCCGGTATTATATGATGAATTAACGTTAGAAGAGCATTTGAAATTAACAGCTATGGCGTATGGCGTGGATGAAAAACAATATGAAGAACGTGTAGGACAACTACTACAAGAATTTCGTATGAAAAATCGTTTAAAATGGTTTCCATCTCATTTCTCAAAAGGGATGAAACAAAAAGTAATGATTATGAGCGCATTTTTAGTGGAGCCATCTCTTTACATAGTAGATGAACCTTTCGTTGGATTAGACCCGTTAGCGATTCAATCCCTTCTTCAAATGATGGACCAAATGAAAAAGAGTGGTGCCGGTATTTTAATGAGCACACATATTTTAGCGACGGCAGAGCGTTATTGTGATTCGTTCATTATTTTGCATCAAGGTGAAGTAAGAGCGAAGGGAACGCTATCTGAACTGCAATCACAGTTTAATATGCCAGGTGCAACGTTAGATGATATTTACATCGCGCTAACAAAGGAAGAAGATTATGAATAGCACAGCGTTATGGAAAGAACGATTTCGTCACTTTCTAAAAGAAGTTCGTACATATAGTAAATACGTATTTAATGATCATTTGAAATTTATTTTCGTGTTCATCATCGGTGCGGGAGCGTATTATTACCAGCAATGGTTACAAACGTTAACAACTTCGTTTCCAACTGCGCTCGTAATGGCAGTATTAATTGGACTCGTGTTAACGGCTGGATCCATTCAAACGTTATTAAAAGAAGCGGATCTCGTTTACTTACTTCCAGTTGAAGAAAAGTTAAAACCTTACTTCACAAAGGCATTTCTTTTTACATTTATGATTCAGTTATACATAATCGCAATCGTAGCAGCCGCGCTTGCTCCGTTATACTTCCAACAAATGAAGCAAACAGGAGCTGGCTACATATGGATCGTACTCGCATTTGTCATTGTAAAAGCGTGGAATTTATTTGTAGCGTGGGAAAAGTCATTTTTAACAGATCAAAATATACAAAGGGCTGATTGGTTTATTCGTTTTATCCTAAACGGTTTATTTGTATATTTCCTTGTAGAACGTACTTCAGTTCTTTTCATTGGTGGAATCGTCCTTCTCATGGTGTTATACCTTGCTATCATGCATCAAATGGTCAAAGGAAAGCCACTAAACTGGGAGTATTTAATTTCCGAAGAAGGTAAGAAGATGATGCTACTGTACCGCATTGCGAACATGTTCGTTGATGTACCAGCATTAAAAGAAAGAGTAGCCCGCAGAAAATGGCTAGATTTCATTCTGTCGATGATAGGCGAAAAGCGTACATATTTATACTTATATACGAGAACATTTTTAAGATCTGGTAATTATTTTGGATTATATGTGCGTCTGCTCGCTCTTGGCGGAGTAATTCTTTACTTCATTCCATTTTTATATGGACGATTTATCGTAAGCCTTATCTTCCTATACTTAATCGGTTATCAGCTATTAACTTTATGGAAACATCATCGCATGAAAATTTGGCTTGATTTGTATCCAGTAGGGGGAGAAGAGAAGAAGAAAGATTTTCTTGCTTTATTAAACGCGATTCTAATCATCGGAAGCGTAATCTTTACAGTTATATTTGCACTAGCAACGAAAGATTTCATGATGACAGGAATTTTACTTATCGTAAGCATATTATTTAGTATCGGTTTCGTTTACCAATACGGGGCGAAGCGCATTGAGCGTTTAAATTGAAAGGAATGAACCTATGATTACATACGAAGAGAAGGTTATAAAAGAATTGGAGCAGTGGAAAGCTACATTCATGAAAGATTCTTCTATGATGACACGGTTCTCCAAAAAAGTGCAGACGAAGGTGCAACAGCTCATTCCGGCGAAAGTACAAAAGGTACTAACAGAGACGATTCGTATGATGGTGCAAACGATTAGCGCCGGGTCAAACTTTATAAAGCCGAAACTAAAAGAGACGACATGGTCACTGCAAAGACGTGACGATGAAGTTCGTAAAAAAATGGATGAGTACAAAAAAATAGCAGCGGCAGAAGGAGCAGGGACTGGAGCTGGTGGTATTCTCCTCGGTCTTGCTGACTTTCCGCTTTTACTTACAATTAAAATTAAATTTTTATTCGATGCAGCGACATTGTACGGATTTGATACGAGTAAACAAGAAGAGCGTCTTTTTATCCTTCACGTTTTCCAACTTGCCTTTTCAAGTGACGATCACAGAAAAGAAATATGGAAAGCAATCGAAACGTGGGATACAGAAAAAGAAAATCATATGGACTGGGAAAAGTTCCAAACAGAGTACCGAGACTATATTGATTTAGCAAAAATGCTTCAGCTCGTCCCAGTAATCGGCGCCCCAGTCGGCGCGTATGCGAACTATCAATTACTGCAAAGGCTTGGAGAAGTGACGATGAATTGTTATCGTATGCGATTGCTGAATAGGGATTAAAAACAAGGCGTCCTACATATGTAATGTAGGACGCCTTTTCTTAGAAGCTAAGTCCGATATAGCTAATTCCAACTATAATCAATACGATAAAAAGTACAATGATTAATGAAAATCCGCTCTTACCAGCTTGTCCCGCTTCACCGCCGCCATTACCACCACTACCGCCATTACCACCAAGTCCCATATGATATCCTCCTTATTCTTATATGTTGCTTTTACTTTATAACTTTCTGTATTTTCCAATAAATACCTTCTGTAGTGCTAACTAAATTGAAAATCATTTCGTTTTGTTTTATAATTTACTTACCGACCGGTAAGTAAAAATAAGTGAGGTACAGTATGACGAAGAATTTACAAACATCGCAGAACATTGTAGAGGCATCATTTAAACTTATGGCAGAACACGGCATTGAGAAGATGAGTCTTTCCATGATTGCGAAAGAGGTAGGTATTTCAAAACCGGCTATTTACTATCATTTTTCTTCTAAAGAAGCGTTAGTTGATTTTTTATTTGAAGAGATTTTTTCTGATTATCATTTTACAAAATACTTTAATGAAGAGCGGTATACGAAAGAAAACTTTGCAGAAAAGCTAATCGCAGATGGTTTACATATGCTCTCTGAGTATGAAGGGCAAGAAGGAATACTACGCGTTATCAATGAATTTATCGTAACTGCATCGCGAAATGAAAAGTATCAGAAACGTTTATTTGAAATACAAGAGGATTTTTTGCATGGTTTCCATGATTTATTGAAGAAAGGCGCGAGACTGGGCGTTGTGTCACAACATGAAACGGAAGAAAATGCTCATACGCTAGCGCTCGTGATCGATAATATGAGCAACTATATGCTCATGGGATTCCAGTTAAAGTATAAAGAAATTTGGATTCGAAATGTGAAAAACGTAATGAAGGAGGAGTAAAAATGAAAATGCAAAAAAACTGGTGGCTCGGTTTTCTTGGATTTATTGGGGTTTATAAAATACCAGGTATGATTGAAGCTTTTCAAGCGGATGGAAATTGGATGAAGTTAATCGGTTTCATTTGGCTACTTTGGTTCGGATATTTTATTCCTGAGAAGAAAGAAGATTAAATTCCAATTTTCTGTAAAGTTACGTAAAATATAGATTGAGAGTATTCATATATTAGATTACTAGATTTGGAGTGGTTACATGGATCCATTGAAAAATGAAATTCACCCTGACATGGTCAAGGTGTGGAAAGCGCGTTCTTTAATTGAGCTAGGAATCAGTATTATAGTCATTTTTGCATATCTTTTCTTTATGATTAAGTTTAATTGGTGGGCTTGGATTTTCTATGTGCTCATCGGATTAACAATTGTATATACACCGTTTGATTACTTTACGTTTCCGAAACTACGTCAACGTTATTACAGCTACCAACTAAATGAAGAAGAACTTGAAATTCAGCATGGCCTTTTCGTTGTTAAGCGCGTATTAGTGCCGATGATTCGTGTACAGCACGTAACGATTGAACAAGGGCCAATTATGAGAAAATACGGATTAGCAGAATTACACATTTCAACAGCAGCAACTTCTCATAGCATCCCAGGTTTAACGATGTATGAAGCTGAAATGTTGAAAACGAAAATCGCAGAATTAGCGAAAGTGAGTGATGAGGATGTATAAAAGGCAGCATCCAATCACGATGTTATTAGAGTTAAAAATAACAGACTTTATACCACTCATTATTTTCATGTTTAGCTTAAACGGAAAGTTCCCGTTTTGGTATTTAATTCCCGCTGCATTTGGTTTACTCACCGTTTTTTCAGCGTTTGAAAAATGGTATTACACAACATACTGGGTTGAAAATAACGTATTGCATGTGAAACAAGGTCTCTTTGTGAAAAAGGAGAGCTACTTAAATAAAGAACGTGTTCAAACGATTAATACAAGTTCTAACGTACTATATCAAATGCTCGGTTTGAAAAAAATTCAGATTGAAACAGCTGGCGGAGGCGATGAAGCAGAAGTTAGCTTAGCTGGAATTACGGTAGAAGAAGCGGCGGAGCTTATTACTTTGCTAAATGAGCCAACTCCAGAAGTGAAAGCAGAAAAAACGTTAGACGAAGTAGCAGAAAATGTAGTAGAAAAAGCAATTGTTACAGAGGAAAAACAAACGACAGAATATAAATTAACTTGGAAAGAGATTTTATTAGCATCTGTTACATCTGGTCAATTTGGACTATTATTCTCTTTAATCTTTTTCGTCTATCACCAAGTAGATGAGTACATTCCGAAATGGATAGAGAATGGTGTAAAGTCGTATGTAATGGAACATGATATATATGGCTGGATTTTCATGGTAGCCATGTTACTCGTTCTTTCTTGGATTATATCTACAATCGGTTACGCGTTAAAACATGGCGATTTCACAGTGAATCGAAGAAATGACGAAGTCCGTATTTCGCAAGGATTACTGGAGAAAAAAGAACTCGTACTAAAATTGCATCGTATTCAAGGTATTACGATAAAAGAAAGTATTTTACGCCAACCATTCGGTTATTGTGCTGTGCAAGTAGAAGTCATTCAAAGTAAAGGAATGGGTGACGAAAAAGAAAAGGTTACACTGCACCCAATCATTCGAAAAGATCGAGTACAACAGTTACTCGCCCATTTACAATTACCATACGAACTGAATGCAAACATTATTGCATTACCAAAAGCAGCATTACGCCGCTATCTCATTGATAGTTTCATTTTCTTCGCAATGCTAGCAATCCCGCTTCTTGGAATAAGTATATACTCTGAAAAGCACTTCATCATGTGGGCATTAATTCCGCTCGCAATCCTTATCTTTACACTTGGATACGCAACATTTAAAACAAATGGTTACAGTGTTAACGGAGAACAAATTACACTTGTCTATCGTAGCGTCGGAAAATATACAGGACTTATTAGAAGAAGACACGTCCAATCAATGGAGAAGACACAATCATATTTCCAGCGCCGTGCGGATTTATGTACGTATAAGTTTTCGAGTGCATCATCTAGTTATAAAATAGAGCATACGAGAGTAGAAGATGCGGAGAGAATGCAGGATTGGTATAAGAAGAAAATAAATGAGATGTAACTTGAGAAAGCTTGCCTATTATGAAAGGCAGGCTTTTTTGTTATAGGGAAAAGAGTCGTTTAATCCATATATTAGTACAACTACAGCACACATGTATCAATACGTATGAAAAAAGGTAATATGCTTCTGTTTTAGGAAAATATGTGGGATTTTTGATATAAATGGTATAATAAAATGGAAATAGTATTAGGAGGTTATATATGATAAGTCAGTTGAAAAGAGAAGCACTTGATGCATTAAAAGGAAGATGGGGACTAGCGGTAGGGGCAACCTTATTAATTGGAATCCTTATTGGAGCTGTTGAAATGCTAACAACAGGTATTTTCTCGATATTTTGGGGTTGGGAAGAAGCAAGTGATTCACTTACAGTAAGTATTATAGTAATGCTTGTTATTGGTCCATTAACAATAGGTGCCTATTATCTTGTTTTAAATGCAATTCGTGGGACTGATGCTCGCATTGGTCATATATTTAGATGGTTTAGCGATGGAAGTAAGTTGATGAAGTCGTTTTTAACATATTTACTAATGTATGTATACTTGACTCTATGGACATTACTTCTTATTATTCCAGGTATTATTAAATCATTTTCTTATTCTATGACATATTTTATTTTGAATGATCATCCAGAATATACAGCGAATCAAGCGATTACTGAGAGTCGTCATATGATGAATGGACATAAAATGGATTACTTTTTACTATGCTTAAGTTTCTTAGGTTGGTTCATTTTAAGTATTCTTACTGTAGGAATCGGTTTCTTATGGTTAGCACCGTATTTCTACGCGACATCAGCCGCATTTTATGAAGAGATTTCAAAAGAATATTATAAAAAAGAAGGCACTACTTTCTAATAAAACATATAAACTATCTACCCTAAAGAATGTAGGGAGCAGATAGCAGATGGTTTAGGTGTTTTGATATTTGTCCTATTTTCGGGATTCACTTCAGGATAAGGTATAGATTTTTATATAGAAATGCTACCCTCTATGTTTTATCATAGAGGGTTATTTTTTTATGTAAAAATGATAGGAAATAATGAATAATATATGTAAAGAAACAAGCGAGGTGAATGAGAGTGAGCAAATTTTTAATACCGTATTCATTTTCTATATTAAGTTTCTTTATTTCAGCAACAGCACTTGATTTATATGATAGGATGGGAAACAATAGTGAGCTGGTTTCGCCGAACATAATTGCAAAGATAATTCAATCTACTGCGCAAATGGGAGTCCTTACATTGTATTTCGGAGTACCTATTATTTTAGGTGGCTGTCTACTTGGTGAGCTATTGTTTAGAGGTATCATTTTACGATTTAAACTCAGCTATATTATATCTTTATTATTATATCTACTTTTAGCTTTTAGTATTGTTTTCGTAACGGTAGGCATTCCAACTACATATGAAGATTCTAATACATTTTTCATGGGGATAACTATGATTTGTGCTGTGACATTCTTTATGGGCCGGAATATATGGGAGAAAAAAGAAATGAATAATGGAGTAACAGAATGAAATATACATGTCCGTGCTGCGGGTATAGAACAATAGAAGAAGAACCACCAGGTACATATGAAATTTGTAATATATGTTACTGGGAAGATGATGAGGTACAGTTTAACAATCCTGACTTTGAAGGTGGTGCAAATGAAGTCTCGTTAAGACAAGCACAGAAAAATTTTATTGCATTTGGTGCTTGCGAGGAATGTTTTATTGGATTAGTTAGAAAACCGACTAGTGAAGATGTGAAGGATGCTAGTTGGCAGCGAATTTGTTAAGTGAAATGTTATTACTCAATTCAATGGGAGTAATAACATTTTTTATTTAGTGCTGAAAGAATTACTGCCGTCTTATAAGGTAATAAGAAGGACTAAATTGGTAAATTTTATTAATGGATATATTTTCAATAAATACAAAAGTATAGATGTATAGTCAGCTTTGTGTGTTTAATGTTATCATATTGAATGATATGGAAATTTTTAATAGAATAAGTAACTAAAAATTCAAAGGTAATGAAGCTTTTGTTGTATAAAGAAAATACTTAGTAGTAATCAACAATATTAAAAATAAGATTCGTATTTATATAAATTTAGTAGAAATGGGGTTTTAAAAAGGAATGAGTATAAGCATAACGCGGCAAAAGATTTTGGCGGCCGCTTCTCAAATTGTGCAATGTAAAGGGGTTGCTAAATTAACCTTAGAAGCAGTGGCAAAAGAGGCGGGTGTAAGTAAAGGTGGATTATTGTATCACTTTTCAAATAAAGAAGCTTTAATAGAAGGTATGATAGTCAGAGGGGTAGAGGATTATGAGGGAGCCATTTACAATAAAGTAGCGGAAGACGCAGAGAAGAAAGGGAGATGGGTTCGCTCTTTTGTAGAGGAAAGATTAAATAATGAGAGAAGAACAGAAGAGTTATCTAGTAGTATGATGGCAGCATTCATGTTAAAACCTGAATTACTTGAGCCATTACAACAATCATTTCAGCAACTGCAAAAGAATATAGAAAACGATGAGATAGATGCAGTTTGTGCAACAATTATTAGATTAGCAGCAGATGGATTATGGTATTCGGAATATTTAGGGGTTGGAAGACTAAGCCCCGAGTTAAGAGAAAAAGTGATTCAAGCTCTTATTAGAAATTCATATAAATAGAATATACGAACTATATAATGTGAAAATAATTCACCGTTGCTTCTTTAATGTAGTGGTGAATTATTTTTTTTATTAGAAAAATAGAACAATTTTATAGAGTATTGAATTATAACCGTCCAGACGGTATAGTAATATTTGGTTTAAGAGGAAAATGAAACAAAAAAAGAATAAAAGATATTTTTAGCACACTATTCGAAAGGATAGGCCGCAAAGCTTAGAGTCTACGGTAATACATATTGGTTACTAAGATCGTCTGGTTGCACATTTTTGATGCAACCGGACGGTCTTTTTTTGTTATATAAATATAAAAAATAGGAGGGAACTATGCAAATGAAAAGTACTAAAAGACATATTTCAATGGTTTCATTAGTTTTTCTAGTATTATTTTCAGTGCTGAATGTGTGGGCTCCAGTTATTCAAGCTGCTGTGATGAAAAGTCCAGTGGACGAAATTAATATTTCCCGTACTGATGGCACGACATCTGAACCGTATCAAGCCTCAGATGGTATGAAAGTAGAAGTGAAGTGGTCAGCTAAAGAAAAAATAAAAAGTGGAGATCAATTCACAATTGATATGCCAAAAGAGTTTCGAAAAGACCTTATGAATATGAGTTTTCCTTTAAAAGATGCTGAAGGAAAAACAGTTGGTACATGTGAGATGAAAAAGGGTCTATTAACGTGTACTATGGGTGATTACGTAGAAGGAAAGAATAACATTAAAGGTTCTTTATTCGTAGAATTCTACTTTGGTCTAGAAGCATATGATGGTGTTAAAGAAATTCCATTAGAATTTAACGTTGATGGTCAAATCGTCAATAAAGAAGTAAATGTAAGTAATACGACAGAGAGACCGAAGCCACAGCCCAATACAGATAATCTATTGAAATGGGGTTCTTATAATCAAGAAGATCCTTCGATTGCTGATTGGCTTGTATATGTAAATGCAACTGGAACAGAAATGCAAGATCTTAAATTAACAGATACATTAGGACCTGGGCATGAGTTAATTACAGACAGCGTAGTATTAGAAGAGGCTGTATTTGAAGATGGTTATGCACCAACAAATATTAAGCCAGCAGATTTATCTAACATTAAAATTAATACAACAAAGGCTGGATTTACAATTGAGTTTCCAGACAGTTCAAAAGGTTATATTTTAAGATATAAAACAAAGATTACTAATCCTTCTGCAAAGCCTCATAAAAATACTGTGAAATTAGAAGGTAAAAATATTAAAACTGAAGAAAAAGTAGGACAAGTATTCGTAAGTGGTGGAGGGGGAACCGGTTCAGGTGACGATAATCCACCTAGTATTGAAAAAAATATAGTTGATGAGAATGGCAAGCTTGTAGAGAATGAGCAGCTAACACAAATGGATCAAGTGATTCAATACCAAGTTGGTACACATATACCGAACGATCCTCCTAAATACACATCAATGGTAATTCGTGATGATTTAGAAGATGTTTTAGAAGTATTAGAGGCAAAAGTATATGATCAAAATGGCCAAGATATTACTTCTAAAGGGACGTTAAAGATAGATAAGCAAAGAAGTGAAGTAACATTTACGTTTGGTGAGAATTTTGACTATAAGTCATATGAAGACCAGATAATTAATCTTAGTATCAAGGCGAAAATTAAAAATGATGCAGACTTATCTTCTTACGTAGATAAGAAGATTCCTAATAAAGCGGAATTACATTTTGATGATAAAACATTAACATCAAAAGAAGTAACTATTACGCCGCCTGAAGCTCCAAAAGATGGTACAGTATCGCTTCATAAAATAGATTCTGAGAATCCGAACAAAGGGTTAAAAGGTGCCGAATTTGAAGTCCGAAATAGTGCAAATGAAGTTGTTGCAAAACTGAAAACGGACGAAAAAGGTTTTTCAGTACCTCAACCTTTAGCTCCTGGGACGTATAAAGTATATGAAACAGTAGCACCAGAAGGATATCAAAAATTAACAAGTCCAGTAGAGGTTACACTTCAAGCTGGAGAAACAAAAACAATTGAAATTAAAAATACTATGCAAAAGGGTCAAATTGAAGTAAAGAAAATTGATTCGGAAAATGGTGAAAAACCATTAGCAAATGCAGAGTTTGATATAGTAAAAGACGGTGTAGTAGTCGAACATATTGTTACAGATAAAGATGGTAAGGCAATCTCTAAACCGTTAGCACCAGGGAAATATATTTTAAAAGAAACGAAAGCGCCTGAAGGCTACCAATTAAAAGAAGCAGAGTTCGAAGTAAATGTAACAGGGGACGGCATATTCCCAATACAAGTGGAAAATGCAATGGTAGACAAAGGTAATATAGAAATTACAAAAGTGGACAAAGAAAACGGGGCAGTATTAGCGGGTGTCGAATTTGAAGTCCAAGATGAGAAAGATGAAGTAGTAAGAAAAGTAGTAACAGATAAAGATGGAAAAGCAAACGTTTCAGATCTATCAGTAGGAAAGTACAAATTAGTAGAGACGAAAAGCTTACCAGGTTATAAAAAGCTAACAGAACCAGTACCATTTGAAATAAAAAAAGGTATGACAAAAGCTTTAGCAATAAAAGTAGAAAATGAGCAGTTAGACAAAGGCTCAGTAGAAATTACAAAAATAGATAAAGATAGCCAAAAAGTACTAGAAGGCGTAGTCTTCGAAGTGCAAGATGAGCAAGGCAAAGTAGTAACAGAAGTAAAAACAGATAAAGATGGTAAAGCAAAAATCTCTGATTTATCAGTAGGGAAGTACAAATTAGTAGAGACGAAAAGTTTACCAGGCTACAAAAAGCTAACAGATTCAGTATCATTCGAAATTACAAAAGGTATGACAACAGTCCTATCGTTGAAAGTAGAAAATGAACAGTTAGATAAAGGTTCAGTAGAAATTACAAAAATAGATAAAGGCAGCAAAAAAGCATTAAAAGGCGTAGTCTTTGAAGTGCAAGATGAAGCTGGAACAGTAGTAAAGGAAGTAAAAACAGATAAAGATGGTAAAGCAAAAATCTCAGATCTATCAGTAGGGAAGTACAAATTAGTAGAGAAAGAAAGTTTACCAGGCTATAAGAAATTAACAGAGCCAGTATCGTTTGAAATTACAAAAGGTATGACCGAGATCTTATCATTAAAAATAGAAAATGAAATGGTAGATACGGGAAATATAGAGATAACAAAGATAGATAAAGATAATAAAGCACCGTTAGCGGGAGTAACATTCATCGTACAAGATGAAAAGGGTAAGGAAGTTACGAAAGTAACGACAGATAAAGAAGGAAAAGCAAATGTTTCAGATTTACCTGTAGGAAAGTATGAATTAGTAGAGGTAGAAAGTTTACCTGGTTATAAAAAGTTAGAAAAACCAGTATCATTTGAAATTAAAAAAGGCATGACCGAGGTCCTATCATTGAAAGTAGAAAATGAAATGGTGGATACAGGGAATGTAGAGATAACAAAAATAGATAAAGATAGTAAAGCTCCATTAGAAAATGTTGTATTTGAAGTACGTGATTCAAAAGGAAAAGTAGTTGCGAAAGTAAAAACGGATAAAGAAGGAAAAGCAAACGTTTCAGATTTATCTATTGGAAAGTATGAGTTGGTAGAAGTAGAAACACCGGCAGGATACAAACCACTAGAAAAGCCAATTTCATTCGAAATTGAAAAGGGTAGAGTAACAGCATTACAATTGACTGTAGAAAATGAATTAGTGGATACAGGAAATGTAGAAATTACAAAAGTAGATAAAGAAAATAAAGATGCTTTAGCTGATGCAGTCTTTGAAATTCAAGATGAAGCAGGACAAGTAGTCGCTAAAATAACGACAGATAAAAAAGGACAAGCACAAGTTACTAATTTATCAGTCGGCACATACAAGTTAGTAGAAGTAAAAGCACCAAAAGGATATAAACAATTAGTAGATCCGATTACTTTCCAAATTGAAAAAGGCATGACAAAATCTCTTGCTTTAACAGTAGAAAACGAAATGTTAGACAAGGGAAATGTGGAAGTAACAAAAGTAGATAAAGATAATCAAAAAGTATTAGAAGGCGTAGTCTTCGAAGTGCAAGATGAGCAAGGCAAAGTAGTAACAGAAGTAAAAACAGATAAAAATGGTAAAGCAAAAATCTCAGACTTATCTGTAGGAAAGTACAAATTAGTAGAGACGAAGAGCTTACCAGGTTACAAAAAGTTAACGGAACCGGTATCATTCGAAATTAAAAAAGGTATGACGAAAGTTTTATCATTGAAAGTAGAGAACGAACAGTTAGATAAAGGTTCAGTAGAGATTACAAAAGTGGACAAAGAAAGTGGCGCAGTATTAGCGGGCGTAACATTCGAAGTGCAAGATGAAAAAGGAAAAGTAGTAACAAAAGTAACGACAGATAAAGAAGGACAAGCAACAATTTCAGATTTACCAGTAGGAAAATATAAGCTAGTAGAGGTAGAAAGCTTACCAGGATATAAAAAACTAGTGAAACCAGTATCATTCGAAATCAAAAAAGGTATGACAGAAGTTTTATCACTAAAAGTAGAGAATGAATTAGTAGATAAAGGCTCAGTAGAAATTACAAAAGTAGATAAAGATAGTCAAAAAGTATTAGAAGGCGTAGTCTTCGAAGTACAAGACGACAAAGGAAAAGTAGTAACAGAAGTAAAAACAGATAAAAATGGTAAAGCAAAAATCTCAGACTTATCTGTAGGAAAGTACAAATTAGTAGAGAAAGAAAGCTTACCAGGCTACAAAAAGCTAACAGAGCCAGTATCATTCGAAATTAAAAAGGGTATGACAGAAGTCTTATCATTAAAAGTAGAGAATGAACAGTTAGACAAAGGTTCAGTAGAAATCACAAAAGTAGATAAAGATAGTCAAAAAGTATTAGAAGGCGTAGTCTTCGAAGTACAAGACGACAAAGGAAAAGTAGTAACAGAAGTACAAACAGATAAAAATGGTAAAGCAAAAATCTCAGACTTATCTGTAGGAAAGTACAAATTAGTAGAGAAAGAAAGCTTACCAGGTTACAAACAATTAACAGAACCAGTATCGTTTGAAATTACAAAAGGTATGACAGAAGTTCTATCATTAAAAATAGAAAATGAAATGGTAGATACGGGAAATGTAGAAATTACAAAAATAGATAAAGATAATAAGGCACCGTTAGCAGGTGTAGTCTTTGAAGTACAAGACGACAAAGGCAAGGTAGTAACGAAAGTAACGACAGATAAAGCTGGAAAAGCAACAGTTTCAGATTTATCAGTAGGAAAGTACAAGCTAGTAGAAGTAGAGAGTTTACCAGGCTACAAAAAATTAGAAAAGCCTGTACCATTTGAAATTACAAAAGGTATGACAAAATCTTTAGCGTTCACTGTAGAAAATGAAATGGTAGATACGGGGAATGTAGAAATCACAAAAATAGATAAAGACAGTAAAGCACCATTAGAAAATGTTGTATTTGAAGTACGTGACTCAAAAGGCAAAGTAGTTGCGAAAGTAACGACGGATAAAGAAGGAAAAGCAAACGTTTCAGATCTATCAGTAGGAAAATACAAATTAGTAGAGACGAAGAGCTTACCAGGTTACAAAAAGTTAACGGAACCAGTATCATTCGAAATTACAAAAGGTATGACAAAAGTCTTATCATTGAAAGTAGAGAACGAACAGTTAGACAAAGGTTCAGTGGAGATTACAAAAATGGCCGCTGAAAGCAAGGAAGTCTTATCAGGAGCTGTGTTTGAAGTTCATGATGAAAAGGGAAAAGTAGTAGTGAAAGTAACAACAGATAAAGATGGAAAGGCAAAAATCACAGATCTATCTGTAGGTAACTACACACTAGTAGAAGTAGAAGCACCAAAGGGATATGAAAAATTAACTAATCCAATTCCATTTGAAATTACAAATGGAATGATAAATGCAGTTCAATTAGAAGTATTAAACAAATTGAATCATTTAGCACCACCAGGTCCAGAAACACCGAATCCAGAAAAGCCTGGAACACCAGATCCGGAGAAACCTGGAACACCGAATCCAGAAAAGCCTGGAACACCAGATCCAGAAAAGCCTGGAACACCAGATCCAGAAAAACCTGGAACACCGAATCCAGAAAAGCCTGGAACACCAGATCCAGAAAAACCTGGAACACCAGATCCAGAAAAGCCAGGGACACCGAATCCAGAGAAACCTGAAAAAGAATTACCGAAGACAGGGCAGAAAATGCCTGTGGAACCATATATGGGAGCACTTCTTGTAATGATGAGTTTTGGGTTACTCGTATTAGGTAGAAAACAGCAGAGATAATAAAGGTGAAAAGGTATCCTCAAAGTATTTGAGGATACCTTTTTTAGCATAAAAAAAAGCATCTAGCAAAAGTACTAGATGCAAATAAAAACACAAGGGAAGACAAAATTCTTCCCTTTTCCCGTATGTAATTATATCAAAAAATTTATAAAAAACTAGCTATATTTAAAATATAATTTTTAAAAAAGTTATATACATAAATAATTGCAATACGCGCAGTTTTATCTTTCTGAAAAATCTATTTCTTTAATTTCGAATATTAAGACTAATGTTGATAAATCTTCAGATAATTGGAAAAAATAACCAAAAGGATATATAATATTGCTTAATAAATAATTTTAATGAATTACATATATTTCATTTGGTGTATTAATTGAATATCATAATTTAAAATTTTATTAAGCAAGAATCTCGGTTACTTATTGCATTTCTAACATAGGATGAGATAGAAAAATACAATAGTGTGGAGGTTTTTATAATGACGTTTGTTCTTAGTAAAATGAATGGGTTTAGCATAGAAGAAAAGGTACATGAATTTGAATCTAAAGGATTCCTTGAAATCTCAAATGAAATCTTTTTACAAGAGGAAGAGAATCATCGTTTATTAACACAAGCACAGTTAGATTATTATAATTTGGAAGATGATGCGTACGGTGAATGCCGTGCTAGATCTTATTCAAGGTATATAAAGTATGTTGATTCACCAGATTATATTTTAGATAATAGTAATGATTACTTCCAATCTAAAGAATATAACTATGACGATGGCGGGAAAGTTAGACAGTTCAATAGCATAAATGATAGCTTTTTATGCAATCCTTTAATTCAAAATATCGTGCGTTTCGATACTGAATTTGCATTTAAAACAAATATAATAGATACAAGTAAAGACTTAATTATAGGTTTACATCAAGTAAGATATAAAGCTACTAAAGAAAGACCATCTTTTAGTTCACCTATTTGGTTACATAAAGATGATGAACCAGTAGTATTTTTACACCTTATGAATTTAAGTAATACAGCTATTGGTGGAGATAATTTAATAGCTAATTCTCCTCGGGAAATTAATCAGTTTATAAGTTTGAAGGAGCCTTTAGAAACTTTAGTATTTGGACAAAAGGTCTTCCATGCCGTAACGCCACTTGGAACAGAATGTAGTACGGAGGCTTTTCGTGATATTTTATTAGTAACATTTTCTTATAAGGAGACAAAATGAGAGAGAATAAAATAATTATGATTTCTGGAGCCAATAGCGGTATAGGTCATGCTTGTATAAAATACTTTTTAGAAAAATCATTTTATGTAATAGCGCTTGATATTCATAATAATAATTTAATAGATTATATGAAAACAGATATGCCTTTGAAAGTAGTGCAAATTGATTTAAGTAATAGCGAAGCGATTCATAATCTTTTTACTCAATTAGATTTAGAAAAGCTTTCTCCTGATATATTAATAAATGCAGCTGGTATTCGAGAGATAACACCTGTTTTACATTTATCCGATGATATGTTTAAAAAAGTAATTGATGTAAATTTAGTAGCCCCATTTATCCTTTCTAGGGAAGTAGCTAAGCGATGGTGTGAATCGAAAATAAAAGGTTGTATTGTGAATATAGCATCGGTTTCTGGATTAATGGCTGAACCAGAGCGAGCTGCTTATGTTGCATCAAAACATGCTTTAATCGGATTGACTAAACAGATGGCTATGGAATTTGGGAAGCAAAATATAAGGGTAAATAGTATTTCTCCCGGTGTTATTAGAACTGAACTTACAGAAGAATACTTTAGTAATAAAGCCTTGATGTCTATGATAAAAAGTAATCAATCTTTAGATACTTGGGGGTTGCCGCAGGATATTGTTTCATGTATTGAGTACTTGATTTCTGATCAGGCCCGCTTTATTACTGGTTCTAATTTTGTAATTGATGGTGGTTGGACTGCTGGAAAAAATTTATAATTGAGTGTTTTTGAGGAAAAGCACCTGTCCTTTTTTTAGGCTGGTGTTTTTCTCACTATAAACCGAGTTTTTATTGGAGGGGGATTAATTTGCTTCAAAAGAGTTTTAAGCAAGAGAAAACGGTACCGGCCTTAAAGATGATAGCATCAATGGTTATCTTTGGATCAGTTGGATTTTTTTCGGTTCAAACAAACTTACCTTCGTTTGAATTAGTGTTTGTAAGGTGTATTTTTGCGACAATATTTTTAAGTGTATGCTGGTTGCTTACAGGGCAATATAAACAAGATAAATGGGAACGAAAAGAAGTTATTCAAGTTTTAATATGTGGTTTTTTCTTAGTATTTAATTGGGTTTTCTTATTTAAAGCCTTTGAAAATATGTCAGTTACCATTGCTATCTCAGTTTATCATCTTGCACCAGTAATTGTACTGTTAATTGGAAGTATCGTCTTTAAAGAAAAATTAACATTCATATCTATCATTTCAATAATTGTGTGTTTTGCAGGAGCTTTATTAATTGCTGGTATCGATGGAAGCTTCTCTTTCGGTTCATTAATGTCTTCAGGTATGATATGGGGATTTCTTGCAGCTCTCTTTTATGCATTTACAACTTTATTTGGTAAAGGGATTAACAAAATGAGTGCGTATGCAATGACATTTTTACAAACATTCTTGGGGATATTTCTTTTAATACCATTTATAGATTTAGATGCTTTTAGTGGCCTCACTCAAAGTAATTGGACATATATTATAGCTACTGGTTTTATTCACACAGGGATAGTATATTATCTGTTTTTTGATAGTTTACGCTATTTATCTACAAAAACAATCTCAATATTAGTTTTTTTAGATCCGGCAGTGGCAATATTATTAGATACTGTACTTACTGGGTTCCGTCCAACTTTAATGCAAATAACAGGAATTCTTTTTATTTTTATTGGCATGACTTTAACATTAAAAAAATCTAAAGATAAAAAACTGAGCCAAAAAGAAAAGCGAATTGAAAGCGATGCTAGTATATCTCAACAATAATGAAATATATTGTGTATAAAACGATAAACCTTACATGAATCATGTAAGGTTTATTTTAGTTCAATATAATTCATATTTATAATACATAATTTTCAAAACTGAGGTATGTGTTTCTTTAATATGCTTTTGATTCAACTATTTTCATTTGACTATAAATTTACAAAAATGTATATAAAACCTTATTTTTTGATAATATATAAGTAATAAATTCATAGAATTGGAGTGATGAGATGCAGCCGTTAGAAAGGGAGATTCATTCTAATATGCTGAAAGTGTGGCGAATTCACGCTTTAATTGGGACGGCAGTTATACTAACAGTCGTAATTGCGTATTTCTTTTTTATGATTAACTTTAACTGGTGGGGCTGGTTGTTTGGACTATTAGTAACAGGAGCTATTACATTTATTCCACTTGATTATTTTGTGTTTCCAAATTTACGTCAGCGCTATTATAGTTACAGATTAAATGAAGAAGAGATTGAGATTCAAAAGGGAATGTTCGTTGTAAAACGCGTACTTATTCCGATGATCCGTGTGCAGCACGTAACGATTGAGCAAGGGCCAATTATGAGAAAGTATAATTTAGCAGAATTACATATTTCAACAGCCGCAACTTCTCATAGTATTCCAGGTTTAACGAAAGAAGAAGCAGAACAGCTGAAAAGACAAATTGGAGAACTTGCGAAAGTGAGTGATGAGGATGTATAAGAGGCAACATCCGATTACGATATTGTTAGGTATTAGGATTGCGAGTTTGTTGCCACTTATTATTCTTGTTTTATTTAAACCTGATGAACAAGTGGAACCTTGGTATTTATTTTATCTTTTTCTTCTGGTTGTTTTATTCATCATGGCTATTTTTTCAGCAATTAAATGGTATTTTAAAGTGTACTGGATTGAGAATAATATTTTACATATAAAGCACGGTGTTTTTGTAAAGAAGGAAAGCTATTTAAATAAAGAGCGTGTACAAAATATTAGTACGTCTTCTAACATCATTTATCAAATGCTCGGACTTATGAAGTTAAATATAGAAGTAGCCGGTGGTGGTAATGAACCAGAAGTGATGTTGGCTGGTATTAAAGAAGACGAGGCAAAACATTTAATTTCTTTATTACATAAGAAAGAAACTACTGTAAAAGAAGAAATAGAAGAGGAAGAAAGCAAGACGGTTTATCAGTTAACAGCGAAAGAGGTTTTAGCCGCAGCGATTACATCTGGTCGGTTCGGACTAGTGTTCTCTGGACTAGTACTTCTTTACACAAAGTTTGATTTTGTTCTTCCTGAAGGATTCACAAGTAAAGTAGAAGCGTATGTGATGGGAAACGGTGTTTATAAACTAATTGTAATTGCATTAATTTTAATGGCAATTTCGTGGATTATTTCCACAGCTGGATATGTGTTGAAATATGCAAACTTTAAAATTGAGCGAAAAGGGGAAGAGATTCGTATCGTTCAAGGATTATTTGAAAAGAAAGAGTTTGTCTTAAAATTGCACCGCATTCAAGCGATTACTGTAAAAGAAGGTATGCTTCGCCAGCCGTTTGGCTATTGTGCTGTTGAAGTGGAAGCAATTCAAAGTATTGGAGCAGCAAGTAACGAAGTAATGTTGCATCCATTTATGAAGAAAAAAGATGTACAGCACCTGATCACATATTTAGAGTTACCATATGAAATCGAAGCAGAGATCGTTCACTTACCAAAAACAGCGTTGCGTCGTTATTTCATTATGGGCTGGTTAATAAGTATCATACTCACAGTTCTAATTGCCAGCGTGAGTATATATTTTAAACAATATATTGCGTTGTTTGTTATTTTACCGTTATTTATCGTGTTTTCGTTACTTGCGTATGCTAGATATAAAAGTGGCGGTTATGAATTAAGAGAAAATCAACTAACGGTTGTATATCGTAATTTTTCGAAATATACAGGAATAATGCGAAGAAGACATGTTCAAGCAGTAGGTTATAATCAATCGTATTTTCAAAGAAAAGATGAATTATGTACAACTCTTGTAGCGGTAGCCGGGCGCGGTTATGAAGTAAAGCATATGAGAAAAAAAGATTCACTTCGTATATATAATTGGTACAAAGAAAAAGGAAACACCGGTGTGTAATGGTGTTTCCTTTTTGTCATTAAATTGATATCTTTAGTCGAATCGTTGATATATTTCAAGATATGATAGATATATTCGGAAAATCGTTGATATATTTCAAGATATGATAGATATATTCGGAAAATCGTTGATATATTTCAAGATATGATAGATATATTCGGAAAATCGTTGATATATTTCAAGATGTGATAGATATATTCGGAAAATCGTTGATATATTCAAAGATATGATAGATATATTCGGAAAATCGTTAATATAATTTCACGTACTGTTAGTGTTGTATTATGTTTTAATTAAACTAACACATCAAAAGTAGTCACAAAAGATGGACGAGAGAAAATACTCTTTTGCTGTTCCGCATGTGGATGCGCTGGAGCTTGTCCTTCTGCTTGCGTGGGACGTTTTTTATGAGCGTTTTCGAATGAACGTGATTCTGTCCAGTCTTTAAAGTTTTGCTCTGTTTCCCACATCGTTAAGATGACGTATGTATCGTTACTTAATGGGCGTAGAACACGGATCGCTTGGAATCCTGGTTCGTTTTCAATAAGGCCTGCGCGGTTTTTAAAGCGGTTTTCGAATACTGGGCGACCTTCGTCTGTGACAGAAATGTTGTTACAAACGATATAGCCAGGTTGTCCTTTAAATTCACCGACAGCATCTAGTACGTCATACTGAAGTGAGCCTTCTACAGATTCTTCTGTATTTTCTTTATAAAACATATTTTTTTCATCATTTTTTGCAGTGAAATGTGCTTGTTCTAGAGGTGTTTCGTACGAAATAATAGCCTTCATTTTAATGCCCCCTTAATAGTTTGTTTCTATTATATCAACTCTCTTAAAAAACTTCGAAGATTATATACATAAAGATACTTCTTTTTCAAATAATAAATGTACCATCATTTGGAAAGAAGGACGATGTATGAAGAAAGTAAAGTGGACTTTATTAGGCGGCGTCGCAACGTTCGTAGTAGCGATTGTAATCTATAAACTTATCGTGTTAGCTGGTGGCTATATGATGGATGAAAAGCAGCTCGTTTTCCACTCTTCATCACGTATCGTTGACCAGAAAGGGAAAGAAATTACGAAATTATACGTAGAAAATAGAGAGCTCGTACCAATCGAGCAAATTCCGAAGTATGTGCAGCAGGCGTTTGTTGCGGTGGAAGATTCTCGTTTTTATGAGCATCAAGGGATTGATTATCCGTCTATATTCCGTGCTCTTTATAAAGATACGTTAGCTAGAGAGAAGGTAGAGGGCGGTAGTACCATTACGCAGCAACTCGCTAAAAACGTCTTTTTAACTCGTGAAAAAACATTTACGCGCAAATTGAAGGAAGTCGCAATTTCTCTTCAATTAGAGCAAAAATATACGAAGCAACAAATTCTTGAAATGTATATGAATCATATTTATTTTGGTCATGGGGCTTACGGCATTCAAGCGGCAGCAAAGTTGTATTTTAATAAAAATGTTGAGGATTTAACAGTAGAGGAAGGGGCAATGCTTGCAGGCCTTCCGAAGTCACCAAACGGATATTCACCGTACTATTCTGCAGAGAAGAGTAAGGAACGCCGTGATCTAGTGTTGTCACTTATGCATAAACAAGGCTATTTGACTGCAGAAGAAAGCGTTCGTTATCAAGGGAAGACAATTGCTCTATATAAAAATTTAGATGAGAATGAGCTTGCATATATGCCGTATATTGATATGGTCATAGATGAAGCCGCTCGTTTATACGGATTGTCTCATCAAGAAGTACTTCGCGGAGGATATACGTTTGTCGTACCTATGGATGAAAAGATTCAAAAGGTAGCATATAACCAGTTTCAAGATGCAAGGAATTTCCCTGGGAAAGAAGAGGGGGCGCAAGGTGCTTTCTTATTAATGGATAATCGTACGGGAGGGATTAAAGCGGCGATTGGGGGAAGAAAGTACGTCCCGAGAGGATTTAATCGTGTTTTTGCCAAAAGGCAGCCTGGATCTGTTTTAAAACCACTTATCGTTTATGCACCAGCACTAGAAACGAAAAAGTATAATCCGTATTCTTTATTAACGAATGAAAGAAATTCTTTTGAAGGGTATGAACCTCGAAATTATAATCATGAGTATTCAAAAGAAATGACGATGTATGATGCGATTTTAGAGTCGGCAAATGTACCGGCAGTTTCTTTATTAAATGAGTTAGGGGTAGAAGAAGGAAAGCAATATTTAGAAAAAGGAAATGTTCATATTGCAGATGCTGGTTTAAGTACAGCGCTTGGCGGATTGAAAAATGGCGTTTCAACATTTGATCTTGTAAAAATGTATCGTTCATTTTTAGCAAATGGAAATATTATCGAGCCGCACGTTATTGATAAAGTATTAAATAGACACGGTGCAGTCATTGGGGAATCTCCAAAAGTAGAGACAAAAATCTTCTCGAAGCAGACAGCATGGTATATGACGAAAATGTTAGAAGGAGTTGTGAAGGAAGGAACAGCAAGAGTTGGTGTATATAACGGTGCGTTAGCTGGAAAAACGGGTACAACTTCATTGCCAAATGACGATAAGGGAGCAAGAGATATGTGGTTCGTTGGTTATACACCGAACTTAGTAGGCGCTGTTTGGATTGGTTATGACCGTACGGATAAGGAGCATCAGTTGCAAGGAGAAAGTGCATCTGCGACAAAATTGTTTAAGAAAATTTTAACGAAGGCTAATGTAGAACATAAAGAGAAGTTTATGAAGCCTGAAGGTGTGGAAACAATCGGCGCTCCGATTCGGCTGCGCAAAATTGAAGATGTAAAAATGAAATTATCATTTAGCCCTTTCGGTTTATTTAAAGCAAAATTAAGCTGGACGCCACTTCCAGATAACAGAATTATGTACCGAATCTATAGAGTGGAGAACGGAATTCATACGCATGTTAGCACTGTAAATGGTGCTGGAGAATATGAGGAAAAGTTCATTAACATATTTTCAAAACCGAGCTTTTACGTTGTACCATATAATACACAAACGAATCGTGAAGGAGAAAAGTCAAAAGTAGCTAAACCATAGTTTTTCTCTGTGTTATAATAAGAATGTTGTGAAAATAGTAAGCGTTTTTAAGAATGTTTGTGTCAATTTAATGAACAACGTACATAATATTATGCATTTTGTTTTTACAAGCTGTATAGTAAAAAAAGATAAATATCGAACGTATTCGAAGCATTGGTAAGGAAGGGAGCAAGGGTCTTGGTAAGAACTATAAATGAGACATTTTTAAAAGCATGTAGGGGGGAACGTACTGATTATGTACCAGCATGGTATATGCGTCAGGCAGGTCGTTCGCAGCCGGAATATAGAAAGATAAAAGAAAAGTATTCTTTATTTGAAATTACACACAATCCAGAGTTGTGTGCTTACGTGACAAAGTTGCCGGTTGATCAATATAACGTAGACGCAGCAATTCTTTATAAAGATATTATGTCACCACTACCTGCAATTGGTGTGGATGTAGAAATTAAATCAGGTATTGGCCCAGTTATCGATAACCCAATCCGTTCTTTACAAGATGTAGAAAAACTAGGGGAAATCAATCCAGAAGATGACGTACCGTACATACTAGATACAATTCGTTTATTAACGACAGAAATGTTAGACGTACCGTTAATCGGTTTTTCAGGAGCTCCATTTACATTAGCGAGCTATATGATTGAAGGCGGTCCATCTCGTAACTACCATAATACGAAAGCGTTCATGTATGCAGAGCCGAAAGCTTGGTTTGCTTTAATGGATAAACTAGCAGATATGGTTATTACATATTTAAAAGCGCAAATTAACGCAGGGGCAAAAGCAGTTCAAATTTTCGATTCTTGGGTTGGAACAGTAAATGTAGCAGATTATCGCGTATTTATTAAACCAGCAATGGAGCGTATTTTTGCAGAAGTTCGTAAGATGGGTGTTCCAATGATTATGCACGGCGTAGGAGCTGCACACTTAGTGAATGAGTGGCACGACTTACCGCTTGATGTAGTCGGCTTAGACTGGCGCTTACCGATTGAAGAAGCACGTGCAAGGGGCGTTCATAAGGCGGTACAAGGTAATATGGACCCTTCATTCTTACTTGCACCATGGTCTGTTATTGAAGAACATGTAAAAGGTATTTTAGATCAAGGGATGAAACAGCCGGGTTATATCTTTAACCTAGGTCACGGTGTATTCCCAGAGGTAAATCCAGATACATTAAAACGTTTAACTACATTTATTCATGAATACTCTAAAGGGCAGTTAGCGAAGTAAAGGAGCATTGCTGTATGAAAAAGAAAATTGGTTTGCTTGTAATGGCATACGGAACGCCATATAAAGAAGAAGATATTGAACGTTACTATACACATATTCGCAGAGGAAGAAAGCCAAGTCCTGAAATGCTGGAAGATTTAACAGAGCGTTACCGTGCAATTGGTGGTATTTCTCCTTTAGCTACTATTACATTAGAGCAAGCTAAGAAGTTAGAGAAGCGTTTAAATGAAGTACAAGATGAAGTAGAGTACCATATGTATCTTGGCTTAAAACATATTGAACCGTTTATTGAAGATGCGGTGAAAGATATGCATAACGACGGAATACAAGATGCAATCGCACTTGTTCTTGCACCTCACTATTCTACGTTTAGCGTGAAATCGTACGTTGGACGAGCACAAGAAGAAGCTGAGAAACTTGGAAACTTAACAATTCACGGCATTGATAGCTGGTATAAAGAGCCGAAATTCATCCAGTACTGGGTTGATGCAGTGAAAGGTATATATAACGGTATGTCAGATGCAGAGCGTGAAAAAGCAGTATTAATCGTATCTGCACATAGCTTACCAGAGAAAATTATTGCAATGGGCGATCCATATCCAGATCAATTAAATGAAACAGCGGATTATATCGCGCGCGGAGCTGAAGTAGCAAACTATGCAGTAGGCTGGCAAAGTGCAGGAAACACACCAGATCCTTGGATTGGTCCAGATGTACAAGATTTAACGAGAGAACTAAATGAAAAGTATGGTTATACTTCATTCGTATATGCACCAGTTGGATTTGTTGCGGAACATTTAGAAGTTTTATATGACAACGACTTTGAATGTAAAGTTGTAACGGATGAAATTGGTGCAAAATATTATCGTCCAGAAATGCCAAATGCATCGGAGGCATTTATTGATTGTTTAACAGATGTTGTATTAAAGAAAAAAGGATCTGTACTGTAAGAAGAAAGGAGGAGCCTGCTTGAGGAAAAAAGTTGTGATCGTCGGCGGAGGCATCACTGGATTAACAGCAATGTATAACTTACAAAAAAATATTCATGAAAAAAACTTGCCGATTGATACATTACTTATAGAAGCATCGGGTAAACTTGGCGGAAAAATTCAAACCGTTCGAAAAGATGGATTTACAATTGAGCGCGGACCAGATTCTTTCTTAGCACGAAAAGAAAGTGCAGCTAGATTAGTGAAAGAATTAGGTCTTGGCGATGAACTTGTAAATAATCAAGCCGGTCAATCATTTATCCTTGTAAACAATCGGTTACATAAAATGCCGAATGGATCAATGATGGGAATTCCAACGCAAATTACGCCGTTTCTATTTTCCGGGCTGTTCTCCCCAATTGGTAAACTAAGAGCTGGCTTTGATCTATTAATGCCGAGGTCAAAGCCAGTATCTGACCAATCACTCGGACAATTTTTCAGACATCGTCTTGGAAACGAAGTGGTTGAAAACTTAATAGAGCCGTTACTATCGGGTATTTATGCAGGGGATATTGATGAAATGAGCTTAATGTCAACATTCCCGCAAATGTATCAAATTGAGCAGAAACATCGCAGTATTTCACTCGGTATGCGTACGCTCGCTCCGAAAGAAGAGAAAGCTGAACCGAAAAAGGGAATGTTCCAAACAGTGAAAACAGGTTTAGAATCTATCGTAAAATCTCTCGAAGCAAAGATGCATGAAGGTACGATAATAAAGGGAACTCGTATTGAAAAAGTTGCGAAACAGGGTGATGGTTATACGATTACTCTTAGTAACGGAAAAGAAATAGAAGCGGACGCCATCGTAGTGGCAACTTCGCATAAAGTATTGCCGTCCATGTTTGCTCAGTACAAGCAGTTTCGTTTCTTCCGTAATATTCCAGCCACATCCGTTGCGAATGTGGCACTTGCTTTCCAAAAGTCTGCAATCCAGCGCGATATTAATGGTACAGGATTTGTCGTATCACGAAATAGCGATTACACCATTACAGCATGTACGTGGACGCATAAAAAATGGCCACATACAACGCCAGAAGGAAAAACACTCCTTCGCTGTTACGTTGGACGTGCTGGTGATGAAGCGGTTGTAGAACAAACTGAAGAAGAACTCGTTCAGCTCGTCCTAGAAGATTTAAGGAAGACGATGGATATTACAGAGGATCCAGAGTTTACAATCGTAAGTCGCTGGAAAGAAGCGATGCCTCAATATACAGTGGGCCATAACGAGCGAATGAAAAAGCTCACAACATTTATGGAGAAAGAGTTGCCAGGTATATACTTGGCAGGTAGCTCCTATGCTGGTGCTGGACTTCCAGACTGTATGAATCAAGGTGAGGAAGCTGCAAAGCGTGTATTATCTCATTTGGAGAAAGTAATAGATGCTGAATTAATCGCACAATAAATTATAAGAAACGCCTTCAATCATATTGAAGGCGTTTCGTTTATTATATAAAATACTTATTCGCCAATAAACATATATAAGTTATTTGGCTTTATAACAGCATCTCCTGCATAAATAACCCAATCTGTTAAGTTATCAAAATCTAAATGATAACTATTTCCTTCACTCATATCTTCTATAAAATATGGTTCATTAATGAGTATTCCTTGAATGAAATCTTCCGTAATGTTTTGCATTTCAAACCACATATGTTCGCTTTTACCCTCTTCATAGGAAACACCAAACTTAGCGAGAAAACGAAACTCTTCATTTGATTTTTCAATGTGAAAAATGTTGCTGAAATACCCGAAAGTATTTTTCGCATTATAAGCCATACGATCGGTTTCACTATTTGTTTTATAGAACATGAGCCCTGTAGCTTCCTCGTGTTCTTTGAAAAAACTTTCAATATATTCTTCTGAAGTATTAAATTTGAATAAGAGAACGGATGGAGACTGATGGTATTCATCTCGGGCATCCATTCCGCCTAAGAATGTATTTTGTGCATCTATTGGCTGTAATTTCACTTCTTCATCCTCGATTGAAGATAATTGGTCCATACTCGTTTTATGCCCTATATAAGATAATCCTTTCTCCCACGGAACAGCGACTGTATGTATAGAACCTTGCTGACTATGCGCGATAACGATAGGCTCATTCATAGGGACTTGTCCATTCTCAACGGCATTATTAGCAAATGTTTGAAAGAGATCGCCAATGCCGTAGTAGGAAGAAATGCGATTTGGAATAATTAACTCTATTTCAGTTACGCCCGCTCTTAAAAGGCCGTGTGTATGAAACCAATATTGCGTAGGCTCGCCTTCTTTATTGTCTTCATAAACGGAATGAATAACGTATAAGTCAGGAATGTCAGGTAATAATTCATTTTCAACGTGATATTCAATATAGTTTCTAGATATCACTTTCATTGCTGCACTTGAATCGATTACAAATAACAAATCTGGGGCGAGGTTCCATAAAAATTGTATTTGCTGGAAAAAGCAGTCGAGTACATCGCCTACAAATAGCGTACGAGTGAAAATTTCAGTACCGAAAGCCGCATCTTCAAAATTACGATCTACAATTGTAGAATCTTGTCTATTGTACATTTTATATTCTTCTGGGTCATTCGCCTCATCAATATGCAGTTCATACGGTATGATTGTTTCATCCATATGTAACTCAACAATAAGGCTTGTCTCATCACTATAAACAATTTTTAACTCATCAACTTTAGTAGCGATATTTTCTAGCCGTTGTTTTAACTGCTCAATTGTAATTCTAGTTGGTATAACAGCAATCATATCTGAAAAATGACGTTCTAATGTTCCATTCATAGCTGCGCGGTATGTTTCTGTTTGCACTTCCATCCAATCACTCCTATTCAAATGAATCCATTTTACATGCCAATCAAATGTCGATATTTTCTGTTTTCTCTCTCTAACATTATAGAGTGCATTTGTAGAAGGTGTAAAATTATTATTTTGTATTATAGTTTGAAAGCTTGTAAATTAAATAAATCTTTTGTAAAATTTGTCGAAAAATAGTTCTATATAACGAATCATTTGTTATGATAGAAATGCTGAGAAAATATGAAATAGGGAGAGGAAAATGGCTGTGAAGAAATTGTTAAGCGTCTTTTTATCATTCTTGCTATTGCTTTCATTTACTGGAACTTTAGCGCAAGCAGAAGAAACTGCTTCTATGTCAGTAGAAAAAGCAATTCAAGTATTTAAGCAGCAAGGGAAAACGAAGGGGATTGTGGAAGGATATATTGTCGGATATACGCAAAGTTCTTCTAAATATACGAAGGATCCAGCTAAGTTTGATGATACAAACGTAGCAATTGCAGATTCGCCAAACGAAACGAATCCAGACAAAATCATGCCCGTTCAGTTGCCAAAAGGTGATGTGAGAACGGCAGTGAATGTAAAAGATCACCCTGAAAATATCGGGAAGAAAGTTAGTTTGACTGGGACTCTTGAATTATATTTTAGTAACCCAGGTTTAAAATCAGTAACAGCTTATAAGTTTCAAGGTGAAGGACAAAACCGTGTTAGCGATGTAGTGGCTTCACCGAACGGTGGAGAAGTTGCTAAAGGAACAGCGGTAACATTAACGACGAATACAGAAGGTGCAACGATTTACTATACGTTAGATGGCTCTAATCCTACTAATAAAAGTGTTCGTTATAATGGACAAATTATAGTGAATGAAAATAGTGTAGTGAAAGCAATCGCAGAAAAAGAAGGACTTACTTCTTCAGCAATTTCGACATTTTCATTTATTATCGTAAATAATGAACAGGTTCGTATTCATGACATTCAAGGAAAATCACATATGTCTCCTTACAACGGGAAGAAAGTAAACAATGTGGAAGGCGTTGTCACAGCGCTTGATAAAAACGGCTTTTATATAGAAGATAATCAGCCAGATAATGATCCAGCTACTTCAGAAGGTATGTACGTATATAAAAAAGATGCGAATGTAGCAGTAGGAGATCTTATTCAAGTTGATGGAGTAGTAGAAGAATATGTTGGACCAGGATATGCAGAGCGATTTGAAACAGACTTAACGACGACAGAAATTAAGGCGAGTCGCGTTGCTGTAATCGCAAAAGATCAAGTTTTACCAGCACCGATTGTACTTGGAGAAAATGGTGTGAAAATTCCTGATCAAATTATCGATAATGATGCATTCGGTTTATTTGATCCAAATGAAGATGCAATCGACTTTTATGAAAGTATAGAAGGCATGCGTGTTACGATGCCAACACCAAAAATTATTGCACCTCAGAAAAATGGAAATTTATATGTAACAGTAAAAAATGGTGGAGATAAAATAGTAACACAATATGGCACACCTCTATTAGATGAAAACCAATTAAACCCAGAGCGTCTTTCTGTGAAAGTACCTCGTGATTATGTAGCAAAAGTAGGAGATATTTTTACTGGAGATATAACAGGGGTAGTAGGATATGATTACGGTTCTTTCCGTATTTCGCCAATAACAGAACTGCCAGCTGTAGTGGATGGTGGATTTAAGCAAGTAGGCGCAAATATTCAGCCACGTCTTGATAAGTTAACGGTTGCTACATATAACATTGAAAACTTCTCAGCGAATAAAAAAGAAACAACAGATGAAAAGGTAAAAGCGTTAGCGTATTCTATTAAATACAACTTAAAAATGCCAGATATTATCGGTGTAGAGGAAATGCAAGATAATAACGGATCAATTAATGACGGTACAACAGATGCGTCATTAAGCGCAAAACGTATCATTGATGCAGTGCTAGAAATTCGTGGACCGAAGTATGAGTATGTAGAAATCGCTCCAAACAATAATCAAGACGGAGGAGCACCAGGAGCGAATATTCGCGTCGGCTTCTTCTATAATCCATCACGCGTGAAATTAGCGACGGTACCGAAGTTACTTGATAAAAATGTTGTTCGTATTGGAGACGAAAATCCATTATTTGAAAGTACACGTAAACCGTTA
The DNA here is from genome assembly GCF_056530295.1 of Bacillus sp. PK6-16. Lineage (NCBI taxonomy): Bacteria > Bacillati > Bacillota > Bacilli > Caryophanales > Bacillaceae > Bacillus > Bacillus sp. PK6-16. The sequence continues at coordinate 4,222,046 of NZ_CP096511.1, read as the reverse complement.
GCGGCAGAATTTACGTTCCAAGGACAAAACATTGTTGTCGTTGCAAATCACTTAAACTCAAAACTAGGAGATGCAACGCCATTTGGAAAAGTGCAGCCGCTCGTATTAAAAAGTGAAGACAAACGAATTCAGTTAGCACAAGAAGTAAATCATTTCGTGCAAGGAATTCAGAAAAAGAATACGAATGCACCAGTTGTCGTGTTAGGTGATATGAACGATTTCGAATTCTCTAAACCACTAAAAACACTAGAGGGAACAATCTTAAAAGATATGTTAAACACAGTGCCAAAAGAGAATCGTTACACGTACATTCACGAAGGAAATGCACAAGTGTTAGATCATATTTTAGTAACAAATAATATCGCACCACACACAATTGTAGATCCAGTGCACTTAAACTCAAATATAATGAAAGAGCACGGACGTGTAAGCGACCATGACCCAGTACTTGCTCAAATTGATTTGAAGAAAGCTTCTTAAAGAAAGGAACGCTTAGGTGACTAAGCGTTCTTTTTTTGCATCGTTATAGAATAGTATAAAGAGATGATTCCTTTTTTTGTAATCTAATGATAAAATTGATTGAATATTTAGTTTTTAAAAAGGAGGACAACAATGCAGTTACAAATAAATGGAAAGGTAATGAATCAGTTTGCAATTTTTTTTAGTACGATCGTCATGCTTCAGTTTGTAGCTGATATAACAGGACTTATAAGCAATCTAGATATTACGTATAACTTAATACATACAGCAGCTTCTTATATAACATTTAGTTTGGCGGTTATTTTCACTTTAATAGGTGCAAGAAGAGAATTAAGTAAATATGCAATTGTTTCATTATGTTTAGTAGTAGTGATTAAAGCGATTTATTTTGTAGCGGTTGTTATTTTATGGGGATTGGCAGGTACACCGTAAGTGAATAGTAAATAAAACCCTAATTTCCAATATAGTAAGGAAATTAGGGTTTTATTATACTTGAAACGCCTTTCTACACCGCTCTCTTTTTTGCAACCTTCTTCTATATTTTTTTCTATCACGTTTTACTCCTTGTATATACATGATTAAGCTAACGAGGAGGAAGAAGGCACATTGTATTGTCAAAATATATGGTGACATGCCATGCAGTGGCTGCCTTGGATCATATAAATGAATAGGCGCTCCGCCTATTGTAGGGAGTACCGTATTTAGCAGGACGTAAGGAATAGAGGTAGTTGCAAATGGAAATAGAAGCGCCATATAGTCCTTTTGGGACCATGCAGATGCAGCAAGTCCTAAAAGAGCCATCAAACCTGCAAATAAAAAATTAATTCCGATATATACAGCAATGTAAGTGATGGGAGAAGTTTCATATAAGTTTGCGAACATCCCGTTATCATTTATAATGCCTGAACCAGCCGTTGGTACTCCGTCTGGAATGGTTAATTTGCAAAATAATAACGATAAGATGAATGGAAATGTATAAAGAAGTCCGCCGCAAAAAAATGTAACGATATATTTCGTTACTAAATAAGAAAATAAAGAAATTTCTTTACTGACAAACGGTTTAAAACCATCGGACTTATCCGAGTTATAACTTGTACTAAAGGGAAGACTTGCAATAACTGGCATTAATAATAAATAAACATCCATTTCATTTCCACGAAATCCAATCCATTTAATATCCGTCGATATAGGTCCATTCGCAGCGTCTCCTAAATAACGAATTACATAATAATAATGATAAATACAAATAAGAACAAATCCACTAAACATAATAATTAAAGAAACACGATTACAAAAAGCTTGCTTTATATTTAAACGAAGCGCACGCATCATGACTGAAAAAGCCTCCACTATTTTGATAAACTTGTCTATTTTCTATATTACTATTAATTGTAAAGATTTTCTTGTTTTTTTATTTGATTATTTGAAAAAGAGGAATTTTGTTGTTGTGAAGTAAGGTTTAGCTGAAATTAATTTTTCTAAAATATGGTTGACAATTAAGTATTACATTTGTAATCTTAATTATAGATTACAAATGTAATACTTAGGAGTGAAACATACGATGACAAATCAATTACCTAAAATATCTGAAGCGGAATTAGAAATTATGAAAGTACTTTGGTCGAGTTCTCCGCAAACAGCGAATGAAATTATAGAAGAACTGGAAGATGCAATGGACTGGAAACCGAAAACAATCCGCACATTAATTAATCGGTTAGTACAAAAGGAAGCCGTTTCTTACCATCAAGATAAAGGGCGTATGTACGCTTATTACCCGTTAGTATCACAACATAATTATTTGCAAGTGGAAACGAAATCTTTACTAAAACGTTTTTGCGGTGCAGCGTTTAAGCCATTACTTGTTAATTTCTTAAAAGAGGAGAAATTATCTTCAGAAGATATTAATGAATTAAAACGCATTTTAGATGAGAAGACAGAGGAGAATAAGAGGAAGGATCGATAAAAATGATAAACACGCTTATAAATGTATACCTTCCTCATTTTTTTGATTGGCTTATAGAAACGTCACTTATGGCTAGCATATTAGTCGGATTTATTTTATGTATAAAAGTTCTATTTCGAAATAAATTACCCCCCCGGTGGCAATATATGCTGTGGATCGTATTAATGATAAGACTCCTTTTACCGTGGTCGCCAGATAGCTCTTATAGCATTTACTCATTACTTTCTTATAGTTCTAGCGTATCGGAAGTTATTCCAAAAAATATGCCGGCTACTGAGAATATAGTGAACATAGAAAGCGACCGAAAAGTGGAATTGGAATCAAATTCTAAAATGGTGACAAAAACTAGCGAACCGGAAGTAAAAGTCAGTTCGGAAAAACAGACTACATTTTCTTTATACAAACTTGCTTTGTATGTGTGGCTAGCTGGGGTAATCATATTAGCAGCCATCACGTTTCTTACAAATAGACGTTTATATTCTTACATAAAGAAACAACCGAATATTACGGACGAACAGGTCGCTACAGTGTTTAATTGCTGTAAGCAATCTATGAAAATGAAGAAGGCAGTTTCGTTACGTCTAGCGGGAAAGATTGCGAGCCCAACTGTGTTTAGTTTCTTTCGTCCGAAAGTATTACTATCAAAAAAACATATGAAAGTATTAAATGAGCAACAATTACAATATGTCTTTTACCATGAGTTAGCTCATATTAAGAGAAACGATGTAGCTGTAAATTGGATTATGTACAGTTTAATCATATTAAATTGGTTCAATCCAATTCTTTGGTACGCCTATTTTTGTATGCGAGAAGATCAAGAATTAGCCTGCGATGCATATGCACTTACTTTTATAGATAAAGAGGAACAAATTGCATACGGACATACAATTATTACCCTTCTAGAACATTATTCCTATCAAGTACCAAGCCTAGCAAATTTAAGTAGAAATAAACGAACACTAAAAAGGAGAATCGTTATGATTAAAAAATTCCAAAAGAAATCGTATCGCCTTTCTTTACTTGGAGTGATTGCGATAGCAGCTATAGCAGGCGGATTTTTATTAAATGCAAGGATAACTGAGGGAGATGAAAGACAGGAAGAAAAAATTGTAGGAAAAAAGCAACATAAAGCGGCTTTTGAAGAAGCGATAGAAACAGTATTAGGTACACCAGAGAATGCAAGTAGAGAATGGGGTATGTCGATAAAGTCATATAAAATGAATACAGATTTTTTGTATTTGGCAGAAAAGAATTTTACGAAAGAAGAATTTGAGCAGTATGTTCAATTATTTAAGGAAGCGCAAGAAATTCATAAGAAAGCAATGGTTAAGAAAAATGTGCCTGAGAATTATGATGGAGATACAAAGGAATATAAACCTGAACGCTTGAAGAAAGCTGATCAAGAAAGATTAGCTACTATTGAGAAGACATTAAAGCCGCTTGAAGATAAGTTGGAGAAGTCTTTAACATATACTATAGAAGAAGCAAAAGAACATGTACCGTATCAAATTAAGCAGCCGACTTATATACCAGAAGGTTATGAGCTAAAGAGAGAATGGGCTGACTCATATTTTGGAAGAGATGTAGAATTAGTTATTAAATCAGAATATACAAAAGGGAAATATGGTTTTACGATTTATCAGTCAAGGATGTATATGGATGGTAATGTTAATGGTGGTAAGGATCCACTACACTATATGATGCCTGGAGAAGAGAATTTAGAAAGTTATAGTTTAGACGGGAAAGGAATGGTCTATAATAAATCTTCTCATGGAGAGGGGAAGTTAAGAGGCCTTAAAATGTTTGTACCAGCACAAGGTAAGAATAGTGATTATCAAATTGTCATAGTGAATGATATTTTTACAAGAGATACAAAGATATACGAAGAGATAATCGATGATGAGCTAACTAAGAAAGAAATGGAGAAAATATTACTTTCTATGTCAAAATAATAGACAGTGTTCTTAAACCTTTGGTTTTAAGAACACTGTCTATTTTATTAAATTTCTAGTGGGATCTAGTCAGCAATTATTTACGAATATATTCTAGCTTTCCATACAAGTATACTTTTTGATAAACTATGGACAGTATGATATACACTGACTGGAATTTTTTTATACTGGAAATAATAAAAAGAGAACTTGTATAGAATGTAAGCGTGTGGTAATATCAAAGATGTACTGATTGACTATATTATCCAATTGGTCATTTTTGGAGGTGACAATGTGGCGATAGATCGAAAACGTTCTATTATTGAAGCTGCAACAAAGTCTTTTTCAGCGTTCGGTTATAAAGCAACAACGATGGATCAAGTAGCGAAGTTAGCGAATGTAGGAAAAGGAACGATTTATACTTTTTTCAAAAATAAAGAAGAGCTATTTGGTGAAATTATTTCTAATTTAATTACAGAAATGAAGCAAGTTGCAGAAAGTGCAATTCGTTCAGATGTTTCATTTTTTGAAAATGTACATAGAGCATTATATAGCATCTTGGAATTTAGAAAAGAACATCAGCTCATGATTAAATTAATTCAAGAAGAGCGCGATATGGGAACGAAAGAAGTACAAGAAGTTATGCAGCAAGTTGATGTGGAAATCGTTTCTGTTATTCAATCGTATTTAAAGATTGCGATTGAAAAAGGTGAAATTAGCAAATGTGATCCAGAAATTACAGCATTTATTATGCTTCGTCTATATGTATCGCTTATTTTTGATTGGGAAAAAAATCATGAACCGCTAGAAAAAGAAAAAATTGCAGAGTTATTTGAACTTTATTTACTAAAAGGATTGTCAAACTAAGATAATCCTTTTAATTTTATAAAAAATGACCGAATGAACAATATGGTCATATATTTAAGTTAAGGGGGGATATAGAAAAAATATAATCATAATGAGAAAAAGTTGCATAGTAATAAATTCGGGGATAAGGCATATGTATGAACAAGTATAGCCTTTTTGTTTGGGTAAAAATGACTATATGAACATTTTGGTCATTTTATAAAAGGGGGAGAAATTATGAAAGGTAATCAGTTACTTCGGAAAGAGTTCACGGAAATTATAAAAAGTAAAAAAATATTAATTCCAATTATTGCGGTCTTATTCGTACCGATTTTATATGCAGGGATGTTTTTGTGGGCCTTTTGGGATCCGTATAAACAGTTAGATGACTTACCAGTTGCAGTAGTCAATTTAGATAAAGGCGCAGTATTTGATGGGAAACCAATTGAGGTCGGAAAAGGGCTCGTTGATAATTTAAAAGATAATAAAAGTTTTAAATGGGAGTTCGTAAGTGAAAAAGAAGCAAAGAAAGGAATGGAAGGCAGAAAGTATTACATGTTAGTGCGCATTCCAGATGACTTCTCAAGTAACGCTACAACGTTACTAAAAGACAATCCAAAGCCATTAAACTTAGAGTACATTCCAAACGAAAGTTTAAACTTCTTATCTTCACAAATTGGTGGAACAGCCATTGAAAAAATTAAAGGTGAAGTAGCAAGTACGTTAACGAAGACATATGCAGAGAAAATGTTTGATTCTATTAAAGACGTCTCAAAAGGATTAGCAGATGGAGCGGAAGGGGCAAGTAAACTACACGACGGATCAAGTGAATTGCATGATGGTTCAAGTAAAGTGACGGATGGCCTTCATACACTTCAAGGGAAGTCTGGGGAGATGAAGGATGGAGTTGGGAAACTATTTGATGGATCTGGGAAAGTGACAGCAGGTTTAAATACGTTAAATAGCAAAACCGGTGAAATGCAAATAGGTATCGGGAAATTAGTAGATGGATCAGGAAAAGTAACAGATGGTTTACATGTATTAAATAGCAATGCAGGTATCGGAAAATTAGTAGATGGGTCAGGAAAAGTAACAGCAGGTTTAAATACATTAAATAGCAAAACGGGTGAATTGCGTGATGGATCTGAGAAAGTGACCGGTGGCTTGAACAAATTAGTAAGTAAATCCGGTGATTTAAAAACAGGAACAACTGATCTATCAAATGGTATGGGAAAACTTGTTGAAGGGCGAAGTCAATTAGAAAAAGGGTCTCAAGAAATTCAAAAGGGATTGCAAGATTTAAATAGTAACGTACAAAAGTCTGCTGCAGGCTTAGAGGAAATGCAGTCGCAAGTTCCTTCTATATTGAATACAGTAAATGAAAAAATAGATGGGGCTGGGGCGAATATAAATCAGTTAAATGAACTTACGCAATCAACAGTAGGAGATGCAAAAAATGCAGCGCAAGATGTAGCGAATTTACAAAAGCAAATTGAAAGTTTACCAAAAGAATATCAAGAGCAGTTACAACCGTTCATAACAAGTGCTGTAAAAAGTACAGCAACAGTTCAGCAAAAGGCTGCCGGAGTAGCAGGTGGAACAAATAAACTAAATGAAGAAGTAAAACAATTAAAGGGCGAAATACATCAAACAACAAATGGATTGCAAAATAAATTACCAAATCCAGCAGGGATGAAAGCTCTGGCAGATGGTGTTGAGAAACTAACGAACGCACAAAATGAATTTGTTAGTAAGTTTCATGGATTTGGTGAGGGATTAGATAATGCAAAAATAGGTGCTGATAAATTAAAAGATGGATCAGTTCAATTAATTGATGGAGTAACGCAATTACAAAGCGGCTCTGGAAAAGTAACAGATGGATTAGGTCAATTATCTGCAGGAGTAAATCAATTAGCAGATGGCTCAAGCCAAGTAACAGGTGGTTTAGGAACATTATCTGCAGGAGTAAATCAATTAACGGATGGCTCAAGCCAAGTAACAGGCGGTTTAGGAACATTATCTGTAGGAGCAAATCAAATGGCAGGTGGAGTAAATCAATTAGCAGATGGCTCCGGTCAAGTAACAACAGGCTTAGGTACATTATCAAATGGCTCAACCCAGCTAATCGACGGGGTAAATAAACTAGCAGACGGATCAGGAAAAGTAACAGATGGCCTCGTAAAAGTAAACGATGGTTCAGGTGAACTTGCTGAGAAACTTGGCGAAGGGGCAGAGAAAACTGGTGAAGTGAAAGGAACAGATAAAACGTATGATATGTTTGCAAGTCCTGTAAAAGTGAAGACGGAGAAAATGGCGGAAGTTCCAAACTACGGAACTGGATTTACGCCGTACTTCTTATCACTCGGTTTATTCGTTGGGGCATTACTATTATCAATCGTATATCCATTACGTGATACAGTCGGCGTTCCGAAATCAGGGTTTAGTTGGTTTATTAGTAAGTTCGGCGTACTACTATCAGTTGGTATTATTCAAGCGATAGTAGCAGATGTTATATTACTGTTCGGATTAGGTGTAGAAGTACAAAGTATTCCGTATTTCATACTCTTTAGCATCGTTACAAGCTTAGCGTTTATCGCATTAATTCAATGTTTAGTAACAGCATTTGGTGATGCAGGACGTTTCATCGCCATCATCACATTAATTATTCAGCTTACAACGAGTGCCGGAACATTCCCACTAGAATTGATTCCGAAGTTTTTACAACCATTCAATGCTTGGTTACCGATGACATACTCTGTATCTGGATTGAAGGCAGTCGTATCAAGCGGAGACTTTAACTTCATGTGGCAAAACATTGGAATGCTCATGATCTTCATCGTTGTATTATCACTTGGAACGATCGCTTCCTTAACTTTGATGCACAAACGACAATTAAAAAATGTTGCTGAAAATCAATCGGTTGAAGCGTAGAAAAAAGCACCTTTTTGGTGCTTTTTTATTTTAATAGAGGGCACATCTTTTCCTTAGTTCATCTATAAATCTTTCTAAAAGCTATAGAAACGAAAGAAAAGGAATTACAACAATTTACAGAGAAACATAGGGTGGGGGAGTTGATATGATGAAAGGCAATCTTACTTATTATTTTATCGTAAATCCGCTAATAATCTTTCTTGTTTATGCCCTTTCACCTATATTGTTTGATAAAGAAGTATATACAAGTATGAAAGATGCATTTGGAATACTTACGTTCTATGTAGTAAGTCTATGAACGCTTCAACATTCGAACTTGTAATGTATCCAAGCGTTATATATTCATCTTCATAGTAAAATATTATTTTTTTGTCAAAGATTCTTCTCTTCGTTTCTATGGATAGAATTTTTTCATAATCAAATTCGGCAATGAATGTGTTTTTATATTGGCTAAAAAAGAGAAGTCTTTGATTAGTAGCAAGTAACATGCCAGGATACGGGACTTTATGCGTAATCATATAGCCAGTAAGTGAACATTTTAAAGTAGATAAAATTTTTTCTTCTTTATGTAATAGTTGTTTTGCAGCTGTTAAGATTGGATTCATTGTATACATCCCTTTTATTTTGATATATGAATATTGTATCAAGAGTAAAAAGATTCTCAATATGTAATATTGCATATTGGCCGTTTTATAGTTGTAATATTATTTTTAAAAAGAAAAAGTACGAGGTGATTCAATGATACGGTTAGTAAAAGAGACTGATGCAGAAGCAATTATGAATATTAGAAAAGAAATTATATTATCGGAAACTACTACAAAATTTTTCATAGTATCCCCAAAGAAGTTACCGAATGATATGAATGCAGAAAGAGAAAAGATACGGAAAAGTAATGAGAAAGGTAATCTTTATATCGTGTATGAAGTAGATGGGAAGGTAGTTGGCTTTTTAATTTTCAACCGATATGAACTAGAACGGTTACAACATGCAGGCACAATGGGAATGGGGATTAAAGAGGCGTATTGTAATCAAGGCATAGGCACGAAATTAATTGAATTTCTTATTAGATGGGCGAAAGGGCAGAAAGGTTTAGAGAAAATTTGTTTAGGTGTAGTTTCTGTTAATGATCGGGCAATTAAAGTGTACAAACGTATGGGCTTTGTAGAAGAAGGTAGACAACGAAAGCAAATTAAATATGAAGATGGATCATATGGAGATGACGTATTGATGGGGTTTTATATTGAATAAAAAAGAGAAGTATTCTATTGATAGAAAGTGGGAATTTATGAGTAATTGTATAGGCGGTACATATTTTAGTGAAGAGACTGCCAATATTGGCAGTCTCTTTTTAGTGAAAATGTTAAAATTTAGCGAATCTTAAGTTCCAATCTTTCTTTCTGACGAAGATGATGAGCAAAATGCATAGAAATAAGTTGAAACCATTCTATTGCATTTAAGTAACCAAGCCCAGGATGTTCGACTTTACAATCACTTGGAATAGAAGAAAGTGTTAGCTCTGTATTTTTTACAATTGTAATTAATTCTAGAAATTGTTTCTGCATTTCTTCTTTGGTGGCTGGATTTCCAGGTGTATATCCAGGATGATTTGGTACTTTAATTTGTATATTTGGGAAAGCACCAAGTTTATATACTTTTTCACCCATCTCTGTTTTTATGTTAGTTATTGATGGTGTTTCTATTTTACATTTTGTGATTGCATTTAACTGCATGTATGTGGAGGCAATTAAATGATTATACATTTGACCAAGAGACCATTCCTCACTAGAAGGCTTCATCCTAAATTGCTCTATAGAGTACTTTTCTAATTCCTCTATGTAATACGTTGCTAACTCCTCAAATTTCTTCATAGTGTTAACTCCTTTTTATAAAAATGTATTTGTTAATACCTAATATAAAGGATGGCTACTGACAACATTATGTCAGTAGTGAAATTAAAGTTTTAACATTTTTTTTGCTTCATCACGAATTTTCTCAGAAAGAATTTTTGGCTCAAGTACTTTCACTTGGCTTCCCCAGCTCAATACCCACTGAAATACTTCGTCTATGTTTCTTGATTTCAAAAAAACGTGAAAACTGCTATCTCTATGCTCGTATGAATCTATAAAAAAGTAGCGGGATTCAATAATCTTATGCGCAATATGTGATGGAAATAGTAAATGAACCGTAACAGTCCGATTGCTTTCAGGTTTATAGTTTTGTAAAGAAAAGTCTTTTGGCTTTGTAAAGAATTCTTGTTCTTGCTGTAACGTATCCATACGATCTAAACGAAAATTGCGTATTTGTTTTCGAAGTAAGCAATGTGCAACGATGTACCAAATTCCTGAAATATTGACTAAGCCGTAAGGATGGACGGTCCGCTGCATTTTTGTATTTTCCCTCGGTTTACGATAAGAAAAAGAGACAGCTTGTTCTTTTTGTATAGATTCTTGCAACAGAATCAGTTGGTTTTCAAGTTTTTTTTGTTCAGGTTGTTGCTGCGAAAATATAGGAGAAAGAAAACGAAAAGTTCCTCGTAATTCCCGGGCTTTCTTTTGTTGATCAGCAGGGAGAACAATTTCAAGTTTCTCTTTTGCTGATCGTGCATGTACAGAAAAAGAAGAAGTGAAAGTTTTCTCGATATAATCACCGCCTAATAAAAGAGTAACAGCCTCTTCAGGCGTAAGCTGAATGGGTGGTAAGAAATAACCATCCATTAATGAATAGCCCTAGCCAGGCATTGAATAAATAGGAACACCCGATTCGTTAAGTGCATCCATATCTCGATAAATAGTTCTTATACTAGTTTCGAATTTTTTAGCCAAGCTTTGTGCTGTAACAGTTTGTCTTCTTTGTAATTCAATTAATATAGCTAATAAACGATCTGTCCGATTCATGGAATATCACCTTCAAATTTTTATAAATATACCTACTGTAAACTTCTAAAAGCAGTATAAATTCCCCTGCATTAACAGACTTTTACCTATGTATAATATTAATATAGTAAAATCATAACAACCGATATTGCAGTTTCCAATAATATACTATATAATCAATTTAAGAAAACGTTTTCATTCAAAGGGGGAGAATTTCGTGTCGACTATAGAGGACGTGGCGAAATTAGCGGGGTTATCAAGGACAACGGTTTCTAGGGTGATTAATAATCATCCATATGTTTCAGATGAGAAGAAAAAAAGGGTTCAATTAGCAATGAAGCATTTAGGCTTCGTTCCTAATTCTGCGGCGAGAAGGCTTCGTAAACAAAAAACGGAAACAATTGCGGTGCTCGTTCCAAGGATTACAAATCCTTTCTTCAGTAGATTTATCGAAGCAATCGAGATTGCTGCTTCTGAACATAAATATAAACTGATTATTTGTCAAACAAGGTATTTACCGGAAAAAGAGATGGAGTATTTACAATTATTATCTACGAAACAAGTAGATGGGATTATTCTATGTTCACTAGAAAATCCGTGGGAAGATGTAGAGCCATACTTACAGCACGGTCCAATCGTGTTGTGTAATGAATATATTGAGGAAGCAAATATTCCAACAGTGAAATTTGATCATGCGCAAGGAGCATACATAGCTGCGAAGCATGTGTTAGATCAAGGATATCGTAATCTTATTTTTTGCCGTGGTAACGAAACCAAAGTCGTTAGCCAGCAGCGAAAAATGGGCTTTTTACGTGCAATAACTGAGAAGAGCCGCCAAGTAGAAGCGATTGACTTTCTTGAAAACGCTTTCTCTTGGGAAGATGGAAAACGAATATTCCATGAAGTATTAAAGGACAAAAAAAATCCTACCGCGATTTTGGCAGGAGGCGATGAGGTAGCAGCTGGAATTATCTCAGAGGCGAAACGCCATAACTGGAGCATTCCAGATGATCTCGCTGTTATCGGTTTTGATAATCAAATATTATCGCAGATTACAGAACCAGGTATTACGACAATTGAACAGCCAATTGATGAAATGGCCCGAAAAGTTGTCGACCTAATGATGGATAAAATCCATACGAAAAATTATCGAAAAAAAGAATTGTATGAGTTTGAACTGGAGCTCTTGGTGAAAGGTTCAACGATGAAGGATAAGATGTTATTAGCCTAGTAGACTATGTCTGCTAGGTTTTTTTTATGTTCACAAACTACTATTCTTCGTGAACGCAATCATCACATTTGTTATGGTATGCTTCGTGCTGCTCATCAATTTCTTTCCCGCAGTGCGCACAAGTTTTCGTCGGTAAATTTCTGAAAAACTCCATTGGTTGATCGATCATGTCAATCCCTCCATTTCCATTTCTTACTATCATTGTATTAGTACAAAAAATAAAAGTCAACAACTGTTTTATAACAAAATTGAAAATTAATGAAAAAGTTTAGGAAATGGATTATAGTTAACAATGTAGGATGTAAGCAAAACATGCATTTCTACTCGGTTTTAGAAAGGATGGATACATATGAAAATGACTGTTGTCGGCTTTTGGGGCGGCTTTCCAGAAGCGGGAGAAGCAACGTCGGGGTATTTGTTTGAACACGATGGTTTTCGTTTACTTGTAGACTGTGGTAGTGGTGTACTAGCACAGCTTCAAAAATATATAACACCGTCTGATATAGATGCAGTTGTACTGTCGCACTATCATCATGATCATGTTGCAGACATTGGGGTATTGCAATATGCGAGACTAATTACGAGTGCGACAACAAGGCAACTACCAGAACTACCAATATACGGTCATACATTTGATGAGAATGGATTCCATTCTTTAACGCATGAACCGCATACGAAAGGAATCCCGTACAATCCAGAAGAAACACTTCAAATTGGACCGTTCTCGATTTCATTCTTAAAAACTGTTCATCCTGTTACATGCTTTGCGATGCGTATTACAGCTGGAGATGATGCTGTAGTATACAGCGCTGATTCAAGTTATATTCCTGAATTCATTCCATTCACAAAAGATGCTGATCTTTTCATTTGTGAGTGTAATATGTATGCACATCAAGAGGCTGCAAAAGCAGGGCATATGAATAGTACAGAAGTAGCAAGTATTGCAAAAGATGCGAATGTAAAAGAACTTTTATTAACGCACTTACCGCATACAGGCAACCCATCTGATTTAGTAACAGAAGCAAAACAAATTTTCAGTGGTCACATTACGCTAGCGCATAGTGGCTACGTATGGAACTCATGAGGTGATACGATGTTATTTATTGATAATAAAGGAATTACAGACCCTAGAATAAACTTAGCGATTGAAGAATATTGTGTGAAAAATTTAGATATTAACGAAACATATTTACTGTTTTACATTAATGAGCCTTCGATTATCATTGGTAAAAACCAAAACACAGTAGAAGAAATTAATGCAGATTACGTAAAAGAAAAAGGTATTCATGTCGTTCGTCGTCTATCAGGCGGAGGCGCAGTATATCATGATTTAGGAAACTTAAACTTCAGTTTTATTACGAAAGATGATGGAGACAGTTTCAGCAACTTCAAAAAATTCACAGAGCCTGTAACGAAAGCGCTTAGTAAATTAGGCGTAAATGCAGAACTAAGTGGTCGTAACGACATTTTAGCTGAAGGTAGAAAAATTTCAGGTAACGCACAGTTCGCAACGAAAGGTCGTATGTTCAGCCACGGTACGTTACTATTTGACTCTGAAATCGATCACGTCGTATCAGCGTTAAAAGTAAAAATGGATAAGATTCAATCAAAAGGAATTAAGTCAATCCGTAGCCGCGTTGCGAACATTACAGAGTTCCTAAACGAAGAAATGACGACAGAGGAGTTTAGACAACTTCTTCTAGAAACAATTTTCGAAGGAGAAACAGAAATCCCAACGTATGAATTAACAGAAAATGATTGGAAAGAGATCCACAAACTTTCTGAAGAACGTTACCAAAATTGGGATTGGAACTACGGAAAATCACCGAAGTTCAACTTACAACATTCACACCGCTTCCCAGTTGGACAAGTTGATGTTCGTCTTGAAGTGAAAAAAGGAACAGTAACAGAATGTAAAATTTACGGCGACTTCTTCGGTTCATTAGATGTTCATGATATCGAAGAGCGTCTAACAGGCGTTCAGTTCGATAAAGATGCATTCACTGCAGCTTTAGAAGGCGTAGATATTGCACGCTACTTCGGTAACATTACAACAGAAGATTTCTTACATTTATTCTTCTAAAAATGAGGGAGGCTTCCATAACGGGCAGCCTCTTTCTTTTTGCGTAGATTGTCAGGTTTTGTCGGTAAGTCGATATATTTGAAAAATCGCCGATATAAACCGAGTTGCGCTGATATATTTAGAAAATCGCCGATATAAATTGAGTTGCGCTGATATAACTGAAAAATCGCTCATATAATTTCATTTACCAAAAAACATAAAATCACAGGACATTTGCCCCTCGTAAAGGAATATATATATTCAAAAGGAGGCGAATCGAAATGAAAAGGGTAATGTACGTTGTATTATTACTCAGCTTCGTCGTCGGAATGACAGCGTGTAGCAGTGGATCGCCCTCAAGTCGTACAATTTTGTCTATCGGAAAACCAGCGGAGGATAATGTTATATATTTTACGCATACAGATAACAAACGAAAGATACATGATATACAAGACATGTTTCAAAATAAGAAGTGGAAAAGAAATGAAACATTCAGCACTGTTAATAAAACACCAGATGTCATCTTATCAATAGATGAAGACAATACAGGGTTACCGACGTTATATGTTACGGTGTATTTTCATGAAGATGGAGCGGAAGCTCTTAACTTGCACGGCGAGCATACGACGTTAAATAAAGAGGAATTTAATAAACTTAGAGAAAAGATGAATGCATATTATCCTAAAATGATTTCTGGTCTAGTTTCATAAATTACTTACAAATAAAATCCCCTTATTCTTCCAAAGTAAACTAAGAGTAGGTAGTCTGTCTATATGCAGTTAATAGAATATCACTTGCCACTTTAATTTTCTTTTAATATAATTAATTTAGAATTTTTAAATATTCTAAATTTTATAAAGGTGGGGTTTTTGTGAATCTCGTTCAATCTTTGGCTGAAACGGCAAAAAAGAAGGGGGATAAACCGGCTTATATATTTATGGATCAGTCGGTCTCATATGACCAATTAAACAAAATGGTCACAAGGTTTTCTGGCAATTTAGCAGAAATGGGCATTGGAAAAGGGGACAATGTCGCATTAGTTGTTGGGAACTCACCACATTTTTTGGTCGGTTTATACGGAACAATGAAAGCCGGAGCAACTGTTATTCCAGTTAATCCAATTTATACAGCAGACGAAATGCATTATATTTTACAAAATGGAGATGTAAAAACAATCATCGTACTCGACGTCCTTCTACCTGTTATACAATCTCTTACAACAAGACTTCCTTCATTAGAAAACATCATCATATGCGAAACCTCATCAGATTTTAACCATACAGAAACCGAAAAAATGAAAACGTTTACTAGTTTTGTGGGGACTGGAGATACAACTTACGAAGGTCCTGAACTAGATGAAGAAGATGTAGCGGTTATCCTATACACTTCGGGCACAACTGGAAAACCGAAAGGCGCTATGCTTACACATAAAAATTTATATAGTAATGCGAGCGATGTGGCTTCGTATTTACAATATACGGCTGATGACCGTGTTGTTGCGGCACTGCCTATGTTCCATGTATTCTGTTTAACAGTTGCGGTAAATGCACCGATTGTGAACGGGGCAACGATTTTAATGTTACCGAAATTTAGTCCGAAAGAAGTATTCCGTATTTGTCGTACGTATGAACCAACGATCTTTGCTGGCGTACCGACGATGTACAATTATTTATATTTATTTGAAGAAGCAAGTGCAGAAGATGTGAAGACGCTTCGTCTTTGTATTTCCGGTGGCGCATCGATGCCTGTTGCTCTTCTACAAAACTTTGAAAAACGTTTTAACGTTATTGTTTCAGAAGGATACGGTTTATCAGAAGCATCACCAGTTACTTGTTTCAATCCGCTAGATCGTCCTCGTAAACCAGGGTCGATTGGCACAAATATTTGGCATGTAGAAAATAAAATTGTAAATGAACTTGGAGAAGAAGTACCTGTCGGCGCAGTCGGCGAATTAATCGTTCGCGGACCTAACGTTATGAAAGGATACTATAATGCACCAGAAGATACAGCTGCGACATTGAAAGACGGCTGGCTATATACAGGTGACTTGGCGAAAATGGATGAAGAAGGTTACTTCTATATCGTTGATCGTAAAAAAGATATCGTCTTAGTTGGCGGTTATAACGTATACCCTCGTGAAGTAGAAGAAGTATTATATACGCACGAATCAGTAGCGGAAGTTGTTGTAATCGGTGTTCCTGATGAAAACTTAGGAGAAGCAGTGCGAGCTTACGTCGTTCTGAAACAAACGAACGTAACAGAAGAAGAACTAATGCATTACTGTACATTACATTTAGCGAAATATAAAGTGCCGAAAAGTATTGAGTTTTTAATAGAATTACCGAAGAATACGACTGGTAAGTTGTTAAGAAGAGCATTGAGAGAGAAAGCGATGCAAGTGTAAAAATGAGGCAACCATCTTTGAAGGTGGTTGCCTCATTTTTATGTATTGATTAAGCGGTGGTGCCATATATTTAAACCTTCATATGACCAACAAGGAGGAGATATACGTAGAACAGAAGGAATTAACGCTTACGGCGAGTGCAATATCTTATTTGTGATATTATGGATGAAATGAACTCTGAAAGTGATAAGAACGGTAATTTTAATCAAAATGGAGTAGTGGACTGTGAATCAATGGCTACGGTGTTAGTAAATGCATATAAATTAGAATGGAATGAAAATAGTAAGTTACCAAAAGAATTTGCTGATTTGAAAAATCATTGGGCTCGAAGTATGCCAATATTTTAGTTTAGTAAGAAAATTCAAATTCCAAGTTGACACATATGAATTACAGAATTAAAATGAAAAGAAATCGAATACAATACATTAGAAGCTAATCAGATAAACTGAAGGCGCACAATGTTCACATTTGTGAATATATTGTGTGCCTTTTTCTATTGTATAAACTAAGGGGGCTTAACAATGAAAAAGTGGGGTAAGACAGCGTTTATGAAAAGTACAGGTGTTTTATTATCAGCAGTTGTACTTTTATCAGGGTGTGGTTCGGCAACATCCACTAGTAATTCTGAAGGAAGTGGAGATAAAAAAACAGTTGAGCTTTTAAATGTTTCTTATGATCCAACGAGGGAGTTATATCAAGATTTCAATAAAGATTTTGCGAAGTATTGGAAAGAGAAGCATGGGCAAACAGTAAATGTAAAACAATCACACGGGGGATCTGGAAGTCAAGCACGCTCTGTTATTGATGGCTTAGAAGCAGACGTTGTTACACTAGCACTTGCTTATGATATTGATGCCATTAGCAAGAAAAAACAACTAGCAGAAGATTGGCAGAAGCGACTTGCGAATAATTCCACTCCATACACGTCAACAATTGTATTTCTTGTTCGAAAAGGAAACCCGAAAGGAATTAAAGACTGGGATGATTTAACGAAAAAAGGTGTGTCTGTCATTACACCAAATCCAAAAACATCAGGCGGAGCACGTTGGAACTATTTAGCGGCGTGGGGATACGCATTGAAAAAATATAATAATAGTGAAGATAAGGCGAAAGAGTTTGTTAGCCAAATTTATAAAAACGTAGAAGTATTAGATTCAGGAGCGCGCGGAGCAACGACAACATTTGTTGAAAAAGGAATTGGTGACGTATTAATCGCATGGGAAAATGAAGCGCTATTATCCCAAAAAGAGCTTGGAAAAGATAAATTTGAAATTGTAACTCCTTCTATTAGTGTACTTGCAGAACCACCAGTAGCGGTTGTAGATAAAGTCGTTGATAAAAAAGGAACGAAAAAAGTAGCAGAAGGGTATCTTGAATATTTGTACTCAGAAAAAGGACAGGAAATTGCGGCAAAAAACTTTTATCGTCCGCGTAATGAAAAAGTAGCAGAAAAATACACATCCCAATTTCCGAAAGTTCAATTATTTACGGTAGATGAACTATTTGGTGGCTGGAAAAAAGCACAAGAGAAACACTTTAATGACGGCGGCGTGTTCGATAAAATTTATCAAAAATAATGCGTACTGCTAAAGGGGGATGAGGTGAAAGAGGATGAGGAAGAAACGTGTTTTACCAGGGTTTGGATTATCGCTTGGATTTACAATGTTGTACATGAGTTTATTCGTACTTATACCACTTTCTATCGTATTCATTCAAACTTCACAGTTAGGTTGGAAGAAGTTCGCTGGGGTTATAACGAACGAGCGTGTGTTGCATTCCTATCAAGTTAGTTTTACAACTTCATTTGCAGCTGCTATTGTAAATGCCATTTTTGGTTTATTAATAGCATGGGTGCTCGTACGCTACAAATTTCCAGGGAAACGACTATTAGATGGACTCATTGATTTACCGTTTGCACTTCCGACAGCTGTAGCTGGTATTACACTTACAACGCTTTATGCGGAAAATGGATGGATTGGGAAAATATTTAGTCTGTTTCATATAAAAGTAGCTTTTACACCACTCGGAATTATCGTTGCGCTTACTTTTATCGGTTTACCATTTGTCGTTCGAATGGTGCAACCAGTGCTGCAAAATATTGATAAAGAAGTAGAAGAGGCGGCTTCGAGTTTAGGTGCATCCCGCTTGCAAATATTTGTGAAAATCATTTTACCAGAAATCTTTCCCGCTCTTCTTGCCGGTTTTTCACTTGCATTTGCAAGAGCATTAGGAGAATACGGATCTGTCGTTTTCATCGCAGGTAATATGCCGATGAAAACAGAAATTGCACCACTGATGATTATGACGAAACTAGAACAATATGATTACGCGGGGGCAACAGCTGTAGCGACCGTGATGCTTATTATTTCTCTCCTTTTCCTTCTTCTTATTAATATGATTCAAAGCTGGAGTAGAAGGCATGAACTAAAAAGTGAATAGGGGGAGAGAAAATGGAACCAACAGTATTAGAAAAGAAAATAGTAAAAAGCGTATCAGCTAAAAAAGAATCTAAGCTTGTACCAGGCGTATTAATTACGATTACAGTTTTATTTTTATCTCTCTTTCTATTACTGCCACTCATAACTATTTTTCTAAAAGCCTTTGAAAGAGGGATGGATGTATACTTTGCCGCTATCACTGATCAAGAAGCATTTTCAGCAATTAGGTTAACGCTTCTCGTTGCGTTAATCGTTGTGCCGCTTAATACGATATTTGGGATAGCGGCCGCGTGGCTTATTACAAAGTTTCAGTTTAAAGGAAAACAAGTATTACTCTCTCTTATTGAACTGCCGTTTGCTGTGTCGCCAGTTATCGCAGGATTAGTATTCGTTTTACTTTTCACACCGAGGGGTGCTCTTGGCGAATGGTTACTTGAACATGGAGTGAAACTCATTTTCTCTGTACCAGGCATTATTATCGCAACAATCTTTGTAACCTTCCCGTTCGTTGCACGTGAATTAATTCCGATTATGCAGGCGCAAGGGAAAAGTGAAGAAGAGGCAGCTTTATCACTTGGCGCAAGTGGCTGGAAAATGTTTTGGCGCGTTACGCTTCCGAATATCAAATGGGGTCTTTTATACGGCATGATTCTATGTAATGCCCGTGCTATCGGTGAGTTTGGAGCCGTTTCTGTCGTATCAGGTCACGTGCGCGGTATTACGAACACGATGCCGCTCCATATTGAAATTTTGTACAATGAATATCAATTTTCAGCAGCATTTGCAGTAGCGACGTTAATGTCATTAATTGCAGTGTTTACACTCGTTATAAAAAACTGGATTGAATGGCGAATGGAAAAACGACAATAAGAGGGGGATTACGGTGAGTATTCAAATTCAAGGTGTATCAAAGCAATATGGTACATTTCAAGCACTAACAGACATTCATTTGGATATTCCAAAAGGCGAACTTGTTGCCTTATTAGGCCCGTCAGGTTCTGGGAAAACGACGTTATTACGCATTATTGCAGGATTAGAAGAAGCGGATGGAGGCTCTATTTCATTTGATGGAGAAGATTTAACAGACATTCACGTGAAAAACAGGCAAGTCGGTTTCGTCTTTCAGCACTATGCGCTCTTTAAGCATATGAATGTATTTGAGAATGTCGCTTTCGGTTTAAAAGTAAGAAAGAAAAGCTTAAGACCGTCAGCAGAAGCGATAGAAGAAAAGGTAACAGAATTATTAAAGCTCGTAAAAATGGATGGCTTTGCTAAACGTTATCCAGCGCAATTATCTGGTGGACAACGTCAACGTATTGCACTAGCCCGGGCACTTGCAGTCGAACCAAAAATTTTATTACTCGATGAACCGTTCGGTGCACTCGATGCGAAGGTGAGAAAAGAATTACGCAGATGGCTCCGAAAATTACATGACGAATTTCAAATTACGAGCGTATTCGTAACACATGATCAAGAAGAGGCGTTAGACGTTGCAGACCGCATCGTTGTAATGAATGAAGGCTGCATTGAACAAATGGGAACACCGGAAGAAGTATATGAAAACCCAGCAAGTCCGTTTGTATATGACTTTTTAGGAAATGTAAATTTATTTCACGGCCGCGTTCATAAAGGAAAGCTAAATGTAGGATCGGTCGAACTAGAAGCACCAGAGCATAAGCACGTTTCCAACGTAGACGGAATAGCCTACGTAAGGCCACATGACTTATCAATCTCTCGTACGAAACAAAGCATAGATGCAATCCCGGCAAAAGTATCCTATTCTCACGCAGTCGGAAATATCGTATATGTAGAATTAAAACGAGACGGAACAGATGAATATTTAGAAGCAGAAATTACGAAAGAACAGTTCAAGCAGTTGAACATTCAAGCGGGTGATTTCGTATACGTACAGCCGAAAGAAGTGAAAGTGTTTATTCCGGAGGATTTTGTAATTTAAGAGTGTTTACTCTTAAATTACAAAATCTATTAATAAGAAAAGTTCTCCTAAAAGATATTTTAGGAGAACTTTTCTTTGTTTATCGTAATAACTTTTTCTCATATGAAATGTAGTCGGAAGTTTGTATATATAATAGCGGAGCGTGTTCAAACAACTATTTGATACGAGTAGTAAAGAAGATATTCTTCCTACTTTCTTACATAAAATTTTTAATTTTGGATATTTGTATCATATGTTTCTGCGACAAACACAAAGTCTACATGCTCTTTATCAATAAAAATACTTGTTTTAGATGGAAGACCTGTTATGGTAGAAACAATATCAACCTCAACAAGGTCAAATCCTACACGATAAGCATCTTCAATTTCAATTCCACCAGTTAGAAAATGTAATCCATCCCCAAATGACTTAAATACAAATACATTTTCTTTCAAACTTTTATTATCCATTTCAATCCATTCTTCGTTAATATAAATCTTAAATGTCGTGCACTTTGGAACACACTCGATGTGATGTATCCCTTTATAACTATTAAGCGAAAACATATAGGTATGAGTTTCTTTAAAGTTAATATCTATCCCGTATTTAAAAGCAAAGGTTTTATATACCATTTCATAAAACAATGGCATTACAATATCATCCCATGCGTCATAGGCAAAAGCATGAATTGGTATTAGATGAGGATATAAACTTACAATCGCTTTTTGAAAATTAAGTAAGATGGTTGTATCTGTAATTTCTTTTAAAGAATCATCTATTTCATGATCATAATCTTTCGAAATTCTGTTATCAATCATATGACAAACTCCTTACATAGTCTTCTATATACTACGTTTTTCCGCATCATCAGTTTGTTCCTTCTTCAACTAAATTGCAAGTTTAACCGATGATTCCAAAAAAGCCCTTGTCTTATTTTATCAATCGTTAAATGGATTGGGATACTACAAGCATTAATGAGAAAAGAAATCGTCTTTTCTTTTTTATGATAGATGTATTTATCTTTAATCTTAAATTATATAACAGAATTAATTATCTGAAATGATATTTTAAAAATTGTTATTAAATTGTCGTATTTTGTGCACAAAATCTTCAAAACTTTAAAACTGTATTTACTTTACTCTTTGGTTTATATAAATTGTGATATGTAACATTATATATGTTAAAAATATTTCAGTGAGGTGAGTTTATGGAAGGTAAGAAACAAAGGAAGTGGTATCAGTATTTAATACAACTTATCGTAGTTGCATTAATTGTTACTTCTATACCACTGAATGGGTTGGCAGAAACGGCACCACCGTTTACACCATCTCCAAATTCAGAACAAAGTCCAGAAGTGGAAAAGAAAGAGGAGCAGGAATTACCAGCTCCACATCCGGATCAATTAAAGAAGGATAAGGCTAAAGCACAGGCGAGTCCGACTGAGATTGTAGAAGAAAGAACGGAAACCGAAAAGGTTTTTGATAACAATGATGGTACTTTTACAAAGAGGGTATATACGGAACCGATTCATGCAGAGAAAGATGGAAAGCTAGAAGAGGTTTCGCCAAAATTAGTAGAAGCACCAAATGAAAAAATTGTAACGGAAAATACAACATTAGAACCAGAGTTCGAGAAAGCGACACAAGATGGAAAGTACGTTCAATTTAAAGTAAAAGATCATACGATTCAGTATAAACTAATAAGTGCAAATGGTGAAAAAGGTGAAATGAAGCCATCACCAGTCACTGCAACACATGAAAATAATACAGTATGGTATAAAGGGGTCTTCCCAAATATTGATTTAAAGAGTACGACATTCAATGAAAATGTAAAAGAAGATTTTGTATTACGTGAGTATACAGGACACCACATTTTTACATTTGCATTAGAAACAGATTTAACACCTAGCTTACAGGAAGATGGTTCAATCGACTTCCAAGATGAGAAAAAAGAAAAAGTATTCACATTGCCGAAACCATATATGAATGATTCCAATGTGGACCAGCAATCAGGCGAGGCTGTAACGTCAGATGCAGTTCGCTACAATATTGAGAAGAAAGATGAAAAAACATATACATTAACTGTTACTGCAGATCCGCAGTGGTTACAAGCACCAGAGCGAAAATATCCGGTATATGTAGATCCTTCAATTGAATTGGATAATTTTGAAAATGCTTACGCTTCAAGTGCGTATCCAACTGTCAATTATTCAGGGGGAAAACTTTGGGATTCAGGTCAAAATGCTTATACGTTAAAAGTTGGATATTATGATGGAGCATCTGGAACTAATTTTTCATTTATTAAACCAGATGTTTCAAACTTAAAGGGTGCAAAGATTGAAAGTGCAACATTCCATGCCTATGCAGTTTGGCATTATTATGCGAATCAACCCAATGGTGTTTGGTTAGATGAAGTAACAAGTGGATGGAATGTTGGAAGTGTAAACTGGAATAACAAACCAGGTTCTAACAACATTGCACACGCTGATGTGGGCCGCGGAAAATGGGCCCAGTTCAATGTAACGAATACAGTGAAAGCATGGGTAGAAGGCGCGAGACAAAACAATGGCTTTAAGCTACATGCAAATGGTAATGGTCAAAACCATTGGAAGAAATTCATTGCAGCTGAAAATGGAACGAATGCACCATTCTTGGAAGTGAAATATTCCTACGCAAAACCAAATAAGCCAAGAGTACAAGCTTACTCAAATGGGAGTGGGAGTGGTTCAGGTCACTTCAATGTACAATGGGACGCAGTTCCAGGAGCAACAGGTTATAAAGTTGCCATTTTTAATGGATATGACTATGAATATATTCCTGTTGGGAATGTGACAAGCTGGACGACGAAAGATAAAAAAATATTCCCGACGCCAGAAGAAATTGCACAAGGGCGTTACTGGATACATGATGACGGAAAAGGTGCAGAAGCGCCTACTAACCCAGGACAAATATATAAAAATGCTTACGAGTCAGGAGGTCCGTACGGGGATTATAGCGGAAGAAGTAGCTACTGGATTCGTATTGTAGCAGAGTATCCGTTTGGGGATAGTCCACTTTCAGATGAAATAGTTCCATTTATTCCATTAGAACAAGTGAAAAAGCCAGACGGATCGGCCTACATTAATGCGACAGATAAGGAAACAGGATATGTCACATTAAAATGGGATGCAGTTCCAGCGGCTGCAGGCTATAAAGTTTGGATTTATAACGGAAAAGATTACGAAGCGTTCGATGTAGGAAATAAAACAAATTGGACAACGCAAAATGAGAAAATTTGGCCAACGAAAGATGAAATTGCAAAAGGCCAATATTTACTTCATCATGATAAAAAAGGTGCAGAATTAGCAGTTGATCCATCACCTGTGTATAAGAATTCTGGCGGAATTTATGCTGGCTTTAAAAATTATTGGTTCCGTGTAACAGCGTATAGTAAAGCCGGACATGCTGAAAGCGAAATTTCGCATGAGTTTGTACCTAAATTTGCTCAAGACTTTGGGTTTATAGGGATGTTTGATTACTGGGCATCAGTTCCGGTACTAAATGGTACAGTGAATGCTACAAATGGTAACTTTATCATGAGTGAGAAAGATATTACGTTATCAGGGCGCGGACCGGATGTATCAGTAGAAAGAACGTATAATAGCCAAAGTAAAAAAGTAGGTTTATTTGGTACAGGTTGGTCTAGTGGATTAGAAGAAAGAATTTTGGCTGAAGGAAATGGAAACTTACTATTAATTTCTGCCGATGGCGCAAATATTACTTTTACTAGAACGGGAGATAATACGTATCAAGCTCCTACTGGTATATATTTAGAAATTAAACAAGTATCAGGCGGATATGAAATAAAAGATAAAGACCAAACGGTTACTTTCTATAAATCTGGCGATGCACAAGGGCGTATCCAGTATACAAAAGATAAATATGGAAATACGACGACATATGAGTATGATGGTGAATCGCGTTTATCAAAAGTGAAAAATGCTTCTGGCAAAGAGTTAGTCGTACAATATGACGGAAATAATAAAAAAGCAGCAAGAGTAATCGGCCCAGATAGCAAAACGATTACATTTAAATATGATGGAGATTTACTTGTTTCTTCTACAACACCAGAAGGAAAAGCATATAAATACGGATATGATAATGGATTATTAACATCTATTTATGATCCGCAACATACAGATGCAAAACCATATAAAACATCATATGCATACGAGAATAATAGGTTAGTAAAAGTAACGGACCCATTAGGGAAAGCTACAACATTAGCATATAATACAGATGCGAAAGAAGTTACGTTAACGAATCCTAAAGGACGTAAGACTGTTTATACGTATAACGATGCTGGAAATCCAGTCAAAACAGTTGAAGATTCTGGACGTCTAAATTTAACAACGACGTATGAATATAATGCAAATAACCTAGTAAAAACAACAACTCCTAAAAATCAAACAGAAACAGCGACCTATGATGGTAATGGGAATGTAACTTCTGTTACTGATGAAATGGGAACAGAAAAGTTTGAGTACAATAAAGACAACGGGCTTATAAAAGCGACAGATAACGAAGATCGTAAAACAACAGTTGCTTATAAAGCAGCAAATACAGAAGTATCTGAAACTGACCAAGCTGCACACACGTCGTCCGTCACCTTCCATGATAAACATGGAAACCCAATTGAAACAAGTAAAGAACTAGGAACAGGAGAAAACCTGATTCAAAATCCAAGCTTTGAAATGAATGGTACGGAAAAATGGGTACCAGTAAATGCGAATAATTCTGGATCTATTATAAAAGATGCAACACCGGCACCAGGTGGTCTGGGCGGAGAATCATCACTTAAAATTTCAACAAAAGCAACGAATAATGATTGGGGCTATATTGCTGCAATTCAAGAAGTAACGTTAGAACCAAATACAACGTATACGTTAAGTGGTATGATAAAAACGGATTTAGCCAATGGTGCTGGTTTCTTCAATGTACAGTTATTAAATGAAAACGGTGCTGGTATAGATGGTGGATGGCATGATACTCGTCACAATAAAGTTCAAGGAACGAGGGAATGGGTTAACCGTCAAGTTACTTTTAAAACAACAGAACAAACGAGAAAAGTAAAAATCTATTTACAAGTAGAAAATGGCGGTTCTGCTACGAGTGGTTCTGTCTGGTTTGATAAGATTCAACTAGAAAAAGGTGAAGTTTCTTCTAGCTTTAACCCAATTGAAAATAGTAGTTTAGAAAATATGGCAGGAAATGGCTGTATGCCAGGTTGGATTAGAGGAGATGGAACAAGCTGTGATCCGAAAGATGTTTCTCAGCAAGAGAGCTTTACGGGACATTCATCTATTGTATTAGAGCGTAGCCAATATGGTGGTTCAGATGTAGGATATGGCAAGCATATCACTATAAATCAGAAAAAAGCAGAACCAATTACGCTAACAGGAATGTCTAAATCAGTAAATGTAGAAAATACTGCACCAGATAAACTCTCTCGAGATTACTCTATTTGGGCAGATGTACATTATCAAGATGGTAGTGGGGAAAATTTCCAAGCGAAATTCCCAAGTGGGACAAATGATTGGAATCGTAGTGCGGTTGTAATCCCTGCCACTAAACCAATTAAACGTATGGAAGTTTATCTGCTCTTTAGAAGAGAGAATAAAGGAAAAGTTTGGTTTGATGATATACGCCTATTAGAAGGAAATGCTCTTATAAAAAATGAGTACGACAACGATGGAAATGTTGTTGCGACGTATGATGAAGAAGGACAGAAAAATACATTCGCATACGATGCATCAGGAAATAAAAAGAGCGAGACAGATGAAAAAGGAAATACAAAACTATATGATTATAACAAAGATAATCTATTAACAAAGGTTACATTAAAAAATGGTACCTCTGTAAATTATCGTTATGATCATAATGGAAACACAACAGAGAAATCTGTCATGTTTGGCGGAAAAACGCAAACACACAAATATGAATATGATGTAGATAATAAAAATACAGTGTATATCGATGCGTTAAACCGTCGTATTGAACATACGTACGATGAAAATGCAAACAAGATTAAAACAAAAATGCCAAATGGATCCATTTTAGAATCAATTTATGATACAGCAGACCGTGTCATTGGTGAAAAACGCAATGGAAAAGATTCATTTACTTTTGAACGTGATCAAAATGGACAAGTTACGAAAGTGAAAGACCATGTCAATGGTGTAGAACGTACGAAAACATACGACAAAGCTGACCGTGTCACAAGCGCAACAGATAGCCGAGGCGGAAAAGTTGACTGGGCATATCACGACAAAGCAAACAGTAAGACAGAAAAATTAAAAGAACAAACAGTAACGCAAGGCGGATACACAAATAAAGTATCGTATGACTACAACACGCTAGATCAAAACATTCGTGTGACAGACGGTTCTCAAACGTATCGCTTTGATTATGACGATCAAGGAAATGTTCGTACGTATACAGCTGGAAATGGTTCAGGTTCTACCTTTAACTACGACCATGCGAACAAAATTAAAGATTTAGTAGTAGGTACGTCAAATAGTATTCTTTTATCAGAACGATATGAATACGATCAAGCCGGTAACCGTACGAAAATTAAGCATGAAGGCGCGGGCGGAAAAGTAACAGAAACAAACTTTGTATATGACCCGATTAACCAATTATTAAATGAAGCACTACCAAACGGAACAACTAAATCTTACACATACGATGGATTTGGAAACCGTACAAGTGTGAAAGTTGTAGAGAATGGAAAAGAAACAAAATCTATAGCGGCAACATTCAATGAAGGAAATCAGCTTGTAAAATTCGGGAACGAATCGTTAACGTATGATGCGAATGGTAATCGTACGTCTGATGGAAAGTACAAGTATACATGGAATGAAGACGATCAAATTGTAGCTATCACAAAACA
Organism: Bacillus sp. PK6-16; assembly: GCF_056530295.1. Taxonomy (NCBI): domain Bacteria; kingdom Bacillati; phylum Bacillota; class Bacilli; order Caryophanales; family Bacillaceae; genus Bacillus; species Bacillus sp. PK6-16. Next base: position 4,194,021 of record NZ_CP096511.1, on the reverse strand, counting down.
AGGCGAGAGCAATGCATTCGCAACTTATAAGTATGACGAGGATAATCGTCGTATTGAAAAGAGTGTAAATGGTCAAGTAACACGTTATTTCTATGATGGAGACAGCATTAACCCATTATATGAGACAGATGGAAATGGGAATGTCCTTCGTCAATATGTATACTCTACAAGTGGCGCGCGCCTAGCAATGAAATCAAAAGGACAAACATTATATTACCACTACAATCCTCGTGGTGATGTCGTTGCGATGACAGATCAAAATAGAGAAGTTGTAGCAACGTATGAATATGATTCATGGGGTAACGTATTAAAGAGCGACGCAAAAGGTATCGCAGCAGATAATCCATTTGGATATGCGGGATACATGTATGATAAAGAGATCGGCATGTATTATCTAATTGCGAGATACTATAATCCGGAGCATGGTGTGTTCTTATCGATAGATCCAGAGCCGGGTGACGAAGATGATCCTGTGACACAAAATGGATATACGTATGTAGATAATAATCCAGTAATGTTAATCGATCCAGATGGTAATATACCTGTTGCTCCACTTGTAGTAGCTGGAGCGAGAATGGCTGCCCCTCATGTAGCTCGCTATGCAGCTAAAAAATTAGGTAAAAAAGGTGGACACTATGTATATAGATATGCTAGAGGTCGAGGTTTTGAAAAGAAAGTATTAAAAGAGCTTGGATTAGCGAAAAATACTAAAAAGGTAATGGGCCGGATTCCTGATAGTTTATCTAAAGGGAGAATTACAGAAATTAAAGATGTCCGAAAGATATCATATTCCAAGCAGTTTAAACAATATGCGAAGTCAGGTAAGCGGATTGATTTGATAGTTTCTAAACATTCTAAAGTTTCCAAGCCGTTAATAAATGCGATTAACAAATCTGGTGGGAAAATAAAAGTACGCTATGGAAAAAATAAATATTATACTTATAGATAATATTTATAAATTTAAAAAATGGAGGTTTTTATGTCTATACAATTAGATATTTATACGAAGGAAGATATTTCTTCGCATGAATATGCAAAATTTTTCTTTGAAGCAATCGAAAAAATGGGATTGAAATTTACAAAAATGGCACAATATGAACCAATTAATAAAGTATTTACAATTGAACAGGCTTTGAAGATGTGGATGCATGAAGAACCAGGTTGCTATGATTTTGAGTTAGATGAGATGATGGGTACAGCCGGTGGAATGCTTGGGAGAGGAAATGGCTTTTGGTTTAATGTAGCGTGGTGGAAAGATTCTAGGGGGAAGAGTATCAATTACTTAACTATATCGTTCACAAAGAAAATTTTTACTAAATACCAAAAAGAAATACTAAGTTTTTTTGAAGGAGCATTGGTTGAGTTTAATGCTATATACGGATATATCAGTGATGAAAAAATGGTAGATAGACAACATATAACAGGAACAATAAAGAATAGAATACCTGGAATATTTGAATATAATTATTTCGGGAAATCATTTGTTGATTTTATAGGGAAGGATAAGCTTCAATCTCTTCCATGGTCTAATTCTTTTCCGCTAAACGAAGGACTACTAACAGTTTTAAATGATAAGAAGGAAGAAGAATTTTTACTGTTAGAACAGCGAACGAAGGAGCTCATTGGATTGAACCTTTTTAATGGGAAATCAAGTGATTATCCAGATGTTTTGAAGGGATAGAAAAAGATTCATGTCTTTTTGAGAACTATTTTTAGAAAGAAGAGCTTATATAAGCTCTTCTTTCTTTGTATATATTAAGGTAGCTTAGTGGTAAAAACATATATGGTGTGTGGGATAATCTTATTAAAAAGTGATGCAAAAAGAATCATGATAGACAAACTTTGTATATGACCCGATTAACCAATTATTAAATGAAGCATTACCAAACGGAACAAGTAAATCTTACACATATGATGGATTTGGAAACCGTACAAGTGTGAAAGTTGTAGAGAATGGAAAAGAAACAAAGTCTATAGCGGCAACCTTTAATGACGGAAATCAGCTTGTAAAATTCGGAAACGAATCGTTAACGTATGATGCGAATGGAAATCGTACATCTGATGGGAAGTATAAGTATACATGGAATGAAGATGACCAACTTGTAGCGATCACAAAACAAGGTGAGAGCAATGCATTCGCAACATACAAATATGATGATGATGATCGTCGTATTGAAAAGAATATAGATGGAAAAGTAACACGTTACTTCTATGATGGAGATAGTATTAATCCATTATATGAAACAGATGGAAGTGGAAAAGTTCTTCGTCATTATGTGTATTCAGCAGATGGTGTACGCTTAGCGATGAAATCAAATGGACAAACATTATATTATCACTATAATCCACGTGGTGATGTCATTGCGATGACGGACCAAAATAAAGAGGTTGTAGCAAACTATGAATACGATGCGTGGGGTAATGTATTAAAGAGTGATACAAAAGGTATTGCAGCAGATAATCCGTTTGGATATGCGGGATACATGTATGATAAAGAAATTGGCATGTATTACTTGATTGCAAGATACTATAACCCAGAGCATGGTGTGTTCTTATCGGTGGATCCAGATCCGGGTGATGAAGATGATCCGATTACCATGAATGGGTATACGTATGGTGATAATAATCCGGTGATGAAGATTGACCCAGATGGGCATGTCGCTTGGTGGATAGCTGGTGCGTTAGGTGGAGCTGCTTGGGATGTTGGTACTTACTTATGGAATAATCGAAAAAAAGGGTATTCTTGGAAAGGAGTAGGGAAATCAGCACTAAGAGGAGCGGTGGCAGGAGTTGCACTAGGTGGAGTTGGAAGAGTTGGCTATTTCGCAGCAAAATTAAAATATAGTATTCATGCGACAGAGCACTTAGCGAACCCAGCGCGTCAAATGTCTAAAGCTACTACAGTATTAGTTCGAAGTTTTGGTAGAAAGCATATAGATAAAAGAAATCCACATGACCGATTTGTGCAAACGTTAGGTAAAAAACATATTGTTGTATCAAAAACTAAAAAAAATAACATTATTAGTCTAGGGCATCGCTCGAAGAAGGATAAAAATTGGAAGAAGGTGAAATGGTGGAAATAAAAAAAGAAATTGAGTTGGTGTTTTTAGGGGATGAAAAAAAGATAACCATTGTATCATTTGGGTCTATGTATCCAAATGATGATGAGCTGTATTTACGTGATTTACAACTGAATTTCTTAGCTGTATCCTCGAATAATATTCATTATGAGTGTAAAGGGCCAATGTTTTTGACGAGTGAAATAATTAAATTTGGGGAAGAACTAGAAGCATTACTACGAAAAGATATTAAGGAAGCTGTATTAAGTGCTGATGAAGAGGAAATAGAATTTAAAGTGAAGCTAAAAAAAAATCGATTTTTAGTATACTTTACTTTTGTTAAAAATGATTTGATTAATGAAAAATGGGAGTATGAAACATCATTCGGGATGGAAGTAAAAGTTGTAGAAGAGATGTGTTGTAAAATAAAAAAAATATATAGTTAATTAGGAGGTCATTGAAAAAGTCCACTTAAAAAGAAAAAGAAAAAGAAAAAGGAGTTCATCCCCTACTATTTACAGGGGATGAACTCCTTTTTTCGAAATAATCACTTTTTTGGTGGAGGGTTTGATAAAATGATTTCTTATGGTATTTATTACAAAGGCTATGAATCTAATAAAAGGGTATAGTTATTAAAGACTGCTTGTATTTATTGATAGCAAGGAGGGGATGATAATGAAATTCCTAAAATATGAAGATGGACAAGTATTAAATATGTTATATAAACAAGGTATAGACTTTAATAAAACACACATAGTGTATTTCTTTATTGTAATTCCTGATCAAGACAATAGGGAAAAGTAATTGGCAGATTACAAGCATTGGATTTAAAGTGTGAATTAGTTTTAATGAAGAATTTGAAGATAGGGATTGCGCGTTATTATAATCCAGAACATGGTGTGTTCTTATCGGTGGATCCTGATCCGGGCGATGAAGATGATCCGGTTACGATGAATGGGTATACTTATGCGGATAATAATCCGGCGATGATGACGGATCCAGATGGGCATGCTGCTTGGTTAGTTGTTAATGCTGGTTTTGCGCTTTATGATGGATATGGGGCATATAAATCAGGAAAAGGCGCAAAGGGAATTGCTAAAGCGGCTGCCAAAGGTGCAATTGGTGGTGGTAAACTTAAAGTTGCAGGTAAAGTGGCAAAAACAGCTGCTATTTATCTAAGGACAAATAAAGCAACAGGAAAACAATATGTTGGTAGAGCGAAGAATATGCAAAGGTATGAAAAGCGCCAAAAAGAACATGCAAAGAAAAATAATGCCAAATATGATTTTCAGATTTTACTTAGAACGAAACCAGGGCGACAAGCAAGAAGATATGAACAAAAAATGATTAATAAATTCGGCGGCCCGCAAAAATATGGTGGGAAACTGGAAAATGCACGTCATGAAATCGCTAAGAAAAAATGGAAACAATACTATGTTTAATTAGTGAAGGAGTGAATAAATGCAATCAGTATTATTTAATAAATTAAATTACACGTTACAGGTCGGAAAAATTCGTATGTTTATACCGGATTTTAGTTCAAAAGAATATATCCTTTTTGAGGATTTAGCCGGGCTTTTAGATTTAGAGACAAATTATGATGCAATGGTTTTCATACGAAATCAAGTTAAAGAAGCGGGAATAAAAGGTAAAGTCCGTTTTGATTCAGAGAGCGATTGTGTAGAGATATATTCAACAAATGGAAAGACAATGTTACAAGTGGCGATTTTGGTGAATAAGCTTATAGACGAAGAATTTACATTTGAGAATAAAAGAGAGTATGAACAATTCATTGAATCTTGGAAACGACCTAAAAAACAAAAATGGAAAGTTGGGGATGTATTTTCTATCTCTTTACCAAATGAAACATATTTTTTCGGACAAATTGTTGAATTGATGGAAGACGTGTTTCCTCTATGTGTTATATTCGATTTACATTTGAAAACGGTACCTACTAAAGAGGAGATCGATAATGCTAACATTTTAACAGCTTTGATGCTTAATGGAATGGTATTTGACGATTATACTCTTAAGGTTATTTTTGATATGGAAATAATGGGAGAAATAAATGAAAACACTAGGAGAAATCCAGTTCGAAATGTGACTTGGTCTACGTCTCATTTAATAGATTTCTGCATGGAATACAAGTTAGAAAAGAAACAAAAGTTTGTAGAAGAGATATCCGCTAATAGAAATTTTATAATTGAGTATAACTGAGGATAGCAACTTTTATCCGTACTATAAAGCGATTTAAGGGAGATTTATAAATGACAGAAAAAATTCATGAAAGACAAGAAAGAGAAAATCAGGATATAGAAACATTAGCAGCTTTGGAGGATGCAGGATCTAATTTAACGAAAGTGCACTATCTAGAACATTACTTTTTAGTAGATACAATAGAGACTGCAGAGAGAATTGCAGAGGTACTACATGTAAAAGGTTATGATATTTATGAACCATCTGAACAACTTTCAGAAGATGGGTTACGTTACTATGTATTTATAGTGGGGAAAAATTGTATACCAACAAAAGAAAATGTTTGGGAAGAAACAAAGCAAATGGCTGAGTTAGCGATTTTATATAGTGGAACATGTGATAGTTATGACGGATGGGAAACCCAAGTAATAGAATAAGTTCGGTGGTAAGGTTTGAAAAAAGCATAAGCAGAACAATGTTTAGGTAATAGCTAGTAATTGTTGAAGTTCAGTGTACATTGAAAAGGCGGAGTCTCTTGGAAGGCTTCGCCTTTGTTTATATAAGATATAAATTAGTCTTATTATTCTACCACTACCGTGCACGTGGTGATGTAGTAGCGATAACAGATCAAAATGGACAAGTGGTAGCAAACTGTGAATATGATGCTTGGGGAAATGTCCTAAAGGGCGACGCAAAAGGAATAGCAGCAGACAATCCATTTGGATATGCGGGATACATGTATGATAAAGAGATTGGCATGTATTATCTAGTTGCGCGTTATTATAATCCAGAGCATGGTGTGTTCTTATCGGTGGATCCTGATCCAGGTGATGAAGAATGGATATACGTATGGTGATGATGGTGGATCCGGATGGACATTGGGCATATCGTCTTTGGGTGACGACACAATTGTGGATTTATGATGACAGAACAGCTTATGCTAACTCTAGGGGAGTAAAAGCGGGAATAAAGGGTTGGGCAGAGAGCTATAGTTTTAATTTTATGGGTGGAGGGAATTTTATTAGTAAATTGGGATCGTTTATAACGGGAGCATCTAAAGGGTGGAAACAATCTAAAACAAAATGTAAGGTAAAGGCGTCCCAAGTAAAAGTTGGAAATCGAAAAGCGATGCAAAGTGTGCTGAAAAGTGCAGGTAAACAAGCAATAAAGGCTGCTATAGTAAGAGGTAGTAATAAAGCTGTAGGAGTATCATCTAAGGTGATTTTAAATGCTGTTAAAACTGGCGAAAAAGTTATACAAAGCGGCGGTAGAACTAAATCTACTAGTAAACAGGCTGTAGTAGTTTTAAATAAAAAAGGTAAAGTAATTACAACTTTTGCTAAGGGTTCAAAATAAACTGGGAAAGGAGAAGATAAGGTTGTTTAAATTAAATAAAGAGATGCAGATTTTATTGAAACAGACATTAGAATCACAAAATAAACATTTACTATGGTTAAATGTTTATGAAGACTTAAGTATGATAGAAACTGAAAAAATAAATAAATTGAGAGATATTATAGTAGATGAATTAATGGAAAAAGGTTTTGATGAACGAGACAATATAAACGATTTGGGAAGAGCATTAGAAGAGCTAATTGATATCTTAGGAAATTTAATACCTTAGAAAATGTTAAGCTGTATGGCAATGTTTTTAGCAGATGGAAAGTTCCGTTAATTACAGAATGAAAGATTATATAACTTTTAACAATGCGCTTAATACGAGTGTAGCTATGATTAGAGAGTTTTGTATGTGTAAAATAACTCTAAAAATATAAGGATATATTCTGAGGGCGTATGATTATATAGTATATTTATTGATTCGAATATTTAAAAGGAGAGGAAACATGGAGAAAATAATAGGGATTATTCTGATTATAGGTGGTATGATTCCATTAATTTATGCAATGATACAAATCTATCGGCAATGGAAAGAAAAAGGGCCTTCTTTTGCTCTTAAATCAATAATTTTCTTAGCCGTAAGCATTTTGCTAGATACTGCAACAACTATTATATTGTGTATAGTAACAGTATTCATTGGTATTTGTTTAATTATCTACACATAATAAGTTCAAGAAGGCTAACTTATCGATTGTTACTAATTGGAGGGATTGGATGAACTTCATTTTACATGGATCTAAACATACAGTTTTAGCTTCCGTTTTTGACTCATTTCAAGGTAGGGAAAAAGAGTTTGATTGGCTTATAACAGACATGGAGATTGTCGCACATCAGGAAGAGAAACTTATCCGAGATTATCCTAAAATGTCGTATCCAATAGTTTGGATAGCAGGTGAAGATCTTTCAAATCTCGTAAAAAAATATAATCCTCAATTTATTTGGGGCGTACTATCTGCGTTTGATAAATCTATAAACATTGATATTCATAATTTGCTTGTAGAGCCCTATGCAAATGGAAACGAAGGGCTCTGGGTACCAAGTCCAAATATTCAGCACCCTCAAGCAAAACTTGAAATTGTTTGTTGGGATTCCAGTTTGATGTTGTTATTAAGTAACGATATAAATATTGATGATAAATTTAGAAATTACTTTAAAGAAGCTAGGGATTTAAATGCCTATAATTCGGAATTTTGATTTTAATGGAGACAACATTAATCCGTTATACGAAAGAGATATGAAAAAGGGAACGGTATGCATACTCTACAAGTAGCGTATTATAAGGTGAAAAGCGGATTCTCTGTGAGGAGAATTAGATTATTATTAATTTATAAAAACAATTAGGAATAATAAACTTAATATTATTAAATGAGAATAGTAGGATGGAATAGGGATAAATATAACTTTGAGAGAAAAGAAGGTGTACTATGGAGTTTACATTCGAAAAGGTTCAACGTATTGAAGATGCAAATATATACCGTGTTAGTAATATAACTGATATTTATGAAACAGATTTATTTGATGATTATAATCGTAATGTTGATAATTTAAGTTTACTTGTTCAAGAGAGGATTAATCAGTTTATTGTACATGTAGATAAATCTGAGGAAAAAAATGTGAAAGAAGAAATAGAGTCTAAAAACATTTCCTACACAGTTTTTGATTCGGGAAGAAGGAACATTTTCTTTGTTTTTGATTCTATACCAAGGACAGAAGTATCATATATAATCAAGTATTTTTATGGTGTAAGTATAGAAAATACTTTTGCTATTATCAGTTTAGGAAATAGCGTTGGTATTAAACTAGAGGAAATAAATCAAAGTAAATTGATGAAGTGTTTAATGGGAGAATGTGTTGTACCACAAATCGAATTAGTTCCATCATCGGCGTGTGCATTTATTCAATATGATGGTGCGCTTTTAACAATTGCTAGTAATAATTTCGATATTTATGCAACATGAAAATAATAAGAGGTAATTAAATGATTTTTTTAGCGCAAGGAGATACTGGAGATGTCCAAAGTTAATTAATATATATATGTCGCACCACTTATATTTTTCAGAAAAGGTAACTTTAAGAATATAGGAGGACAAAAGATACATGGATAAAGAATATGAAGAACTCATAGTTAGGAGTTTTTTTAAAAAAAAAATCCAGGATAGAATTATTTTTGAACTAACTTCACCTAAAAAAAGAGTGAAGGCATTAGGGCGTTTGGCGCATAACCATGACACTATCTTAAATTCTATGTATTTTGAATCTATCCCAAAAAATATGGAGCAAAGGATTCTTGTTACGTAATGTCCCTTATTAGTGAAATTGATGGGAGTTTTATGGGATTAGAATGTGCAATAGAAAAAGTTATTTGGTGTGGTTTACCTTGTTTAATTTCATGCATACCGAGTAAATTATTATATTTTCAAGCTGAGCAGGGGAGCGGCCCGCCTGAAAGATATATTCTACGTAAAATTTAAAAGTATATTCCTATAAAAAGATATATAAGGTAGGAGAAAGAGTGGCACCATCAATCCATTATATGAAACAGATAGAAAGCGTCCCCCGCTAAATAAAAGTAATAATTGAAAAGGATGAGTAATTATGAGGTTTTTTTTGAGTGGTGAATTAGAAGGTGACATTGCTGAGGAATTTATAAATATAATTTCAGAAATCGGTAGTGACCTTGAAAAATTAAATAGTAATAATTATGGTAGCGAAGTAGAAGAAATAGCTATAATTCCTATAGTAGTTAACATAACTCCGGAATATGAAGCTGCGGGTTTCTTTAAAGAAAGAAAGCTTTTTAAAAAGAAGAGTAAAGTAGCAGACTTTCGATTAAGGATTGACTATGAGACATTTTTATCTGCAGATTACGCTACGAGGAAAATATTGATAATTGAAAATATTGTTCAATCTATTAGACTGTTAGGGGAAAGGCTACGTCGGACTTTAATGCAATAAAGTTAGAGCAAGACATTTTACAAGTTTTTGATATGAAAGAGGGGATATAGTAGATACTCATATCGAAGTATTAAATGAAAATAGTAAGATGAAATGGGAATAAAATAATTATGACCTTGAGAGAAAAGAAGGTGTATTATGGAGTTTACATTCGAAAAGGTCCAATATGATAGTGCACTTTTAACAATTGTTAGTTTTTCCCTTCAGGAAAGAATGAAGTGATGTTGGATGTAAATAGTCTGTGAAGGAGAGAATTTAATGTTTCCAATAGGTGAACAGCCACGCATTCTTAAAGATTTGGCTGGAATAAATGAAGATGTACAAGAGTTAGCTATTAGCGGTAAAACAAAGAATATAGAACTATTAGGAGAATTGAAAATTAGGGATTTATGGATTTTCACAGTAAATCAAACGCAGTTTGATAAAATTATGGAGTATGTTAATCCAGAGATACTCTATATCGATGAAATGAGGGTGGAGAATTTATCGAAACTACAAAAAATGTCTAATTTAAGAAGATTATATTTAGGTTGGAATCCTAAGAATACAGATTTATGGGATTTGAGTTATAATAACAACCTTTCTTATCTACTAATACAAGGTTTCTCTAAATTAGAAGATTTATCGCCAATAAAAGATGGAAAGAAGTTAGAAGGTCTTTTTTTGGGAGGAGCAATAATGAAAACTCTTAATGTAAAAACATTAGATCCAATCGGTGATTTAGTAGAATTAAATGAGTTAACTTTAATGAATATTAAAGTTAAAGATCGTTCTTTAGAGCCATTAATGAATTTGAAAAGACTTAAGAAATTAAATGTATCTAATCAATTCCCTATGGAAGAATACGCTAAATTATCGGTAGTATTACAAAATACAGAATGTGAATTTTTTAAACCATATGTACGTATGGAGTCCACAGAAGGAAAAGATATTATGATGATTGGTAGAAAAAGACCTTTCCTTAATTCGAAGACAGATGCTGAAAAAATAAGGAAATATGAGCAAGAATTTAAGACGGTGCAGGAAGAATTTAGAGATGGAATGAAATGAATGTAGTCCCTAAATAAGGGGCATGTGGAAGGAGTAATGATATGGATGTTTATGAGTTAATTAGTGATGTAGATTCAAAAGAAAAATTATTAGAGTTTTTGTTTCATCTTCAAAAAGATTTCAAAGAAAATCAGGATGAGTGGGAGAATATAACATTAGAGGATTACTTAGAATCAATGGAAGCATGGGTAAATGATTGTGAGGGATCCTACCAAAACAGAGGTGAAGAGATGCCTAAAAATATATCATGGGGCTTTATTGCACAGGTGTTATTGGCGGCAACCCACTATGAATAAATTTAAATAGATTAATTTATTGAGGTCTAATTTAAAATAAAAGCGAAGAGTCTAAATAGCAGGTGAAGATCTCTCAGATCTCGTAAAGAAATATAATCCTCAATTTATTTGGGGCGTATTATCTGCTTTTGATAAGTCTATAAACATTGATATTCATAACTTGCTTGTAGAACCCTATGCAAATGGAAACGAAGAACTCTGGGTACCAAGTCCAAATATTAAGCATCCCCAAGCAACACTTGAGATTGTTTGTTGGGATTCGCATATAACGCTTTTTTTTAGTAAAGATGAGGACATCGATGATAAATTTCAAGACTATTTCAAGTCCGCTAAAAAATTGGATTGTTAAATAGGTCGTCCTTGAGTAATAAAATGAATGTATGAATAATAATCTCTTTGATGATTATTGGAATATTAGCTAGTATTTTTGAAAAAGTAACTTGTAAAATTTCGGAGTGAATTGTTAACTTTTGATGCGATAGGAAATCGTAAATAAATTTATGAAGGAGAATTTAGAGTTGGTAGAGTTTTTTGAATGTTTATTAATTTTGGGTTTAAATATGCTAGTAGCATCTATCGTATTTTTACAAGAGTACTGCATAGGTAGTATAAGACTGTCTCATTATAGGAGAATCTTTGCTACGGTCATGGCTATACGTTCATTGGTGAGTATATGGATCATTTACCCTATGACAGCTACTCTGTTAGGGACGCTAAATATTTTAGTGATTCAATCAATTATATTACTTTTCCTTTGGGGGCTTATGCAGTGTGTAAAGAAGTACAGAGGAAAGTGGTATATTACAATGATTGCACTTATTATTTATGGTCTTAGCTGTTATTTTCATATTATGTATGCGAAAACTGTATAGATAATGAGAGGGTATTTGTAGACCTAGTTACATGATAGTAAGAATCTTTAATGAAAATTATAATAAAATGATGTCAAAAGGGAGACTAAAAGTGCTTATAGAATTTTTAGAATTCATTTCTATCTTGGCTTTAGTAGTTGTATTAACATTAACTGTTATGTTGCAAGATATATTTTTTATAAATATAAATAAACAATATACTGAAACACGTATTGGGGCGATTATTTTTTGTATTCGGATGTTGTTCGGGACATGGGTAGTATTTGTTACAGAAACTACTATAATTGCTGTCTCAAAAGTGACTGCAATTCAATTAATTATTTTACTTCTTTTCTGGGCATGCTCGAAGTATGTACAAAAAACTCGTGAAAATTGGCTAATCACTATAGTTGCTTTTGTTATTTATGGTGTTGGTACATACATGTATATTCAGTTTGCTTTTAGAGGCTATTAATATATCATCAGAAAAGTTAGTGGTTAGAAAGATGCATTTGTTAAATGTGTATATGAAGGAAGAGCAAATATAGGCTCTTTTTTCTTTATATATAGGATAGGACATGTATCTAATCCTCGTTGGATAAATCAAAATAGAGAGCGGAAGGAATTATATGAACAAAAAAGAATTAAAATTAAAGCTACTGCAAGGTCTAATTGAAGATTTTTCTGCTATGTAATATTTAGAGGTCCTAAATATTTTTAGTTGTGGGGATGTACCTACAATAAGTTTTATAGAAACATTGTGTAGATTAAAGTAGTTCTCTTTTACAGAAAGTAATGTTGTAGATGATAATTTTAGTGTCTGTAAAGGGATAGAATTTGGTAGCTTTATGGATAAGAGGCATTATTCGCATAAAAATAAGAGTTTTAATGGTAAATAGGAGGTTATTATAATGAAATCCAAAAGATGAAGATGGACAAGTATTAAATATGTTATACAAGCAAGGTATAGATTTTAATGAAAAACATATAGTAGATTTCTTTATTGCAATTCCTGATCAAGGTAATGGAGAAAAAATAATTGGCAGACTACAAGAGCTGGGCTTAAATTATGAATTAGATTATAATGAAGAATTTGAAGATTGGACATGTACTTGTTCTAAAGAAATGTTCTTAATTTATGAGGATATTGTAAAGATGCAAAAGGAATTGAGTACCCTAAGTGATGCGTTTGGTGGATATACAGATGGTTGGGGTGCATTTGTGTAATAGTGAATTTAATTATCGTGATAAAATAAATTAGATGGAGTAAAGAAACTATTTATGGAAAGAAGGGCTTATATAAGTTCTTCTTTCTTTGTATATATTAATATATCTTAGTGGTAGAAAGGTATATGATATGTGGGCGGGGGGCTACCGGTAAAAGCCCGATTGGTAAGGACTAATTAAAGTTTCACTTTATATAGGTTTTGAGAGAGTAAGATATAAGATATATTGTTTGTAGCGGAAATCTTGAATGAAGGGAGCGTGTGATAATTGGCAATGATGGATGAACAATTCGAGAATTATCTTGTTATGTGTTATGACAAATTAGAAAGTAAACAGCAAAAATTCATTTCGGATTATAATATCTATAACTTTGATGAGTATTGTTATGATCAAGATCCATGTATATTACAGTTTAAAAAAAATGGTCAAGTGTTACTTGAATTTAGTGTTGTTTTTATAGGGTCTTGGTCTGGAAAGAGTAACAGTTGGATGTGGTCTTGGGCTAATGAGAATGTGGCTGATTATGCAAGAAGTAAGTCTAACTGTTTGAAAGATTTACAAAAGATTACAGGAAGTGAGGTTTTTATAAATCCACTTTTTGAATGCGATCAAGAAATGGCGTATGAGCTAGCAGCCTTTTCCATTGAATATTTAGATGCAGAAGGAATGTATATGGCACCAGGTGAGAGAAGTGATGTGTTTATGGCTGTTATGTCACCGCATGCGTTGTGAGTAGAGCATATGAAAAATATAGATAAGGTAAAATGAATAAGGAGTACAGTTTAATAAATTATTAAAAGGTATCATAGGTCCCCGATGCATGGTGATAAATTTAAAGGAGTGAATTATATTGCTTGAAGTAAAGTTTTACGATTGGAAAAAAAAACGTCCTAAAAAACATTATTTGCTTGTACATGAAATTAGAATTTTTGAGCTAATTTTCTCAAAGAAAGTTAGCGAGTTTGAGATGGGATTAAGAGAGATTGAAAAAGTAACTGTCTTTTGTTTAGCTAACGAAAACACTGATATTTCATATGAAGTGAATAGAGCTTTGGGTGAAATTCGTATATATGTTCCATATAATTTTATGGACTTTTTAGCATTAAATTCAGTTGAAGAGAAATACAAAGAGTTTTGCAAATTAGTACGCCAATATGTTGTCCCTGGACTTGAAGAAAACTCTACTCTTTCATCATCTGTTGTTAAAGGGTATATAGAGGAATCTTTAGATGAAATTGTGAAGCAAAACTATGAAGGAATATTTTTAGTTGGGAAGACACCTAAGAAAAGCCCAAGCCGTAAGAAGATAGCGATATTAAAAGGAATTCATCGTGTTAAAGGTTTCCAGCTACGATGTGAAGTGTATGATGAAAAGGGATTAAAGATTCGAGATCAATTATTGGTGGAAGAGGTAGGGAATGAAATGGTATATTCTAGATTCTTAGGGACATTAAAATGGGAAAGTGAAAATCTAATAGTAGTTCAATCTAAATCCAGTAGTTGGAAAGAAGAAATCTATCTTTAATAACAAGGTTGTATAGTAGAAAGAGGGTTGTAGAGCATAAATGAATTTTTTTCGAAAAAATAAATTAAGTGACATTCAGAAAAAATACTATGAACATTTTGGAGAGCCTAGTCAGATTCTTGAATATACCTGGGGTGAAAGAGGAGCTAAAAGAGTAGAATTAGATAATACCGCTCTAAAAAAAGGAATGCTATACGTTTTAGAATTCCCGAAAAATGAAGATAGGCCAGTATGGACATATGTGACATTAGGGATGTCAGCTGAATATATGACCAATGGTGCTAAAGGAGAATTAATTTGGTTAAATGCAAATCAAAATGAGAAAATAATTGATTTGCTTGCTGGATTAGCACATTATCCATTTATAGATGAAACCTCGTTTGATTATGGGGATACAATTTCTAATGCGGATGTTGAATCTGATTTTTCAATGAATGTGCTTTTAGTAAGCCCGGCAGTTATTGAGGCAGGAGAGTCTCCAGAGCTAATGGAGTTTTTTGAAGAAAAGGAGCTTGATTTATTTTGGTTATTACCTATTCATCAAGCAGAAAAAGAGTATATGATGGAACAAGGAGATGGAGATATTAGTGCGCTCTTTGACCTTTGGCTGGAAAAAGAGATTGATACAGAAACTTTCTGTGATCCACATCGTTTATCTACGGTTTGATAAAAATATTTTAAATAATAATTGTGAGTAAGTATCAAACTTATTAATATTAAGGAAGTTTGATGCTTATTTTTTATGTTTAGAATAAACGAGAGGTTTTTGATATATATGAAAGATATTGTATGTAAAGAATTAATAAGTCTTAAGTCTATTGTTGAAGCCTATCAATTTAAAAAAATGAGTATAATGTTGAAATAGTACTATGGAAAGAAGGCTGAATGTATTAGAGTGTTTTAAAACAAATTGGATGAATGGTTGAATTTATTATTAGAAGAAGTGGTGCGTGGTTTAGTGTGATAGAAAGAAAAAGAGAGTCTTCAAGGGATATGTATAAGAGAGTAAAGGAGAGAAAATATGTCTTTTTATAAAGAGGAAATAAAAGGGGATAAATTGATTATAAGTGATGAAAGCATTGATATTTTAATGGATGCTTTTCAAGAGATTGAAAAGATATATAATGAAGGGCCTCGCAGATTACCACATATAAATGAGTTAGAGATTATGTTGAAAAATGCATTAGAAATGCAGAGTGATAGTTTTTCTTTAGAGGAACAAGAAGTAGTAGATTGTAAGTTTAAATTAAAGAAACGTCGCAAAAAATCATTTAAGCCAGGGATAGTTTTTGCGATAAATCTTAAAAATATTAATAAGTATGGGTACGGAATGTTAGTGAAAGGACAAAATGTTACGAGGCCATATGATGGGGAAACATATGTAGAATATTTTTCTTTATTTACAGATGAAAAAATACGGATAAGCGAGTTTAAAAACTATTACAAGAATCAAAAAGAAGTATTATTTACGGGGTATACTGCCTGGTCTGGTTGGTTAGAGGGTGATTGGAAAATTATTGGTGGATTACCAATGGAATTGTTTGATCCGGGGGAGTATAATCTTCCAGATTTTGTGTTTGAGAATAAGAATCAGGGGACTTATTTTGTGAGCCGAGGGAGAGCAGATGGTCCTTTAATCGATTTTGAAATGGTTAGTGAAGAAGAAGGTAAGAAAATTAAAAATCCTTCAGGGATAGCAGGACAATATGTTATAGAAGATTGGTTGGAAGAGAAATATAGCGTTTTATAAAAAAGAATGTTTTTGTGTTGAAGAGATAGCGGATTTTACTTGTATTTGAAAGGAGTAATAATATGGATATGTATGAGCTAGCTACTGGTGTAGATTCAAAAGAAAAATTAGTAGAATTCCTGTTTTATCTTCAAAAAGATTTTAAAGAAAATAAAGATGAGTGGGAGAATATAACGTTAGAAGATTACTTAGAATCATTGGAAGCATGGCTAAATGATTGTGATGGTGCTTTTCAAAATAAAGGTAAAGAGATGCCTAAAAATATATCATGGAATTTCATAGCGACGGTATTACTCGCGGGATCTTATTATGAATAAGTAAAAAAACGAAGAGTTTAAATAGCCCTTCGTTTTTTTTTACTTTATTTTTTCTCTACTAATTTTTTATTCTTCCAATCTAGTGTGAACAATTTATTAAATGTTTTTTGATCAACGTCTTTTACGTTGTTTCCAACCCAGTTTGCAGTTCCGAATGTGTAGCCTGGACGAAGTTGGTAGTCGTCGGCGTGTTTTGTATAAGCGACTTGTAAGTTAGATTGATCTGTATTTTTTTCAGAGATAACAACAGCAATCATACCAGGAGAGAAACCGCTATTTGTTAATGCTGGAAGTTGATCCATCGGTATTAAATTACCTTTTGCATCAGATTCATATAGGTATGTGCGAGAGTACATGAAAAGTTGGTTTCCATATAAAGAATGATAGGAGTCACGTGTGTAAATACCCCAGTTTTGATTGTTATATCCGTTAAAGAATACGTTCCATTTTACGTTTTTGTTTGTTTGGTCAATTAAATTTGTTTTATAACTAGTTTGTTTATAGCTTACAGAGTCAGACCAAGTGACTTGACCAGTTGCACCAGCTTCACCGCTAGGGCCATTAGGCGTTACAGAAGCTTTAACAGAGCCACCAAGTTGATAAGATACGCTAGATGTTACAGTCGTTTCTTCTACAGCATTTGTAGGTGCTACGTTAAAGAAACGAGCGCTGTTATCTTGAAGGTTAAATGCAACATCATATTGTGAAGGATAACGTAATGTTGCACTAGCGCCAGGGATTGGGTAGTTATCAATAGGTGCATCACTTATAGTAGGATTTGCTTTTAGAAAACTACCAGTTGTATTAATAACGGCAATCTGTTTATCAGCGCTCGGGTCATCGATAAAAGTTACCTTTAAAGACATTGTCATATTATCAGCTTGATCATTATTAAATGTATTATAGCTCGTATGTGTTTTTGCATTTTGCCCGATATCTGTTACAACTTGTGACGTCGTTTGAGCGTAAGCAGCAGGTGTTGAAAGAGTTACAGCGCTACTAGCAAAAACAGCGGATAATGCTAAACATTTTAAGTAGGTTTTAGAACGTTTCATACAATCACTTCCTTTTATCTTTGTCGATATATGTCGTATTACATTTATATCGTAACATGAAAATAAAGCGGAATGGATGGTTATGCATAATTGCATAGATGAGTTTTGAAGGATAAAGATAATAGAATTTCATCCAACACTTAAGACTCGAAAATGTCCATTACAGCCGTTCTTAAAAATTTTAAGACAATATGTTTATCAATGTTCTTATTCTGAAGATTGAAGCGCTTAATATTTACGTTATAAGTGCATAACAAGTTATAATAAAAGAAATCAATAAGGAGGCTGGCTGTGAAGAATCTTCGTTATCTCAATATATTTACCATATTAATTATATACACACTACTTATGTTTTACATCGGCTGGAACGGATGGGTTTGGCTTCATGCGGTATTTGGCTGGGAATCTTGGGGATATTATGCTTTCATAGTCGCATTTATTTCATATGCGTACATTCTCGTGCAAGTGTTTAAGTTTTTGCCATTTCTGCGAACGATAGGTTCGATTTGGTTTGCGGTCATACAATATGCGCTTATGTTGTTGCCATTAGCTGATATTATGGTCTTTCTTTTACAGTTTTCAGTAGAGAAAGAAGCGGCAATTATTTGGACAGGGGCGGCTGTGATAGTTGCATTTATCTTTATCTTTGCGTATGGAGTATTTAATGCGTATAGTCCGGTAGTAAGAAAGTACGAGGTGCACATACCGAAAAAGGTAGAGGGGCGTAAAAGTTTACGCATTGCGATGGCTTCTGATATGCATTTCGGTAAACTGTCTGGCGTTTCGCATTTAAAAAGACTTGTTCGTCATGTAAATGAGATGGAACCTGATATTATTTTACTGCCAGGTGATATTATCGATGATCATCCAGGTGTGTTCATTCAAAAGAATATGGGACCAATCATGAAACAAATGAAAGCTCCATTAGGCGTATATGGCGTTTTAGGAAACCATGAATATTACGGCAGAGCAGTTCCAGAGTTTTTACAAGAGATGGATAAGATTGATATTCGTATTCTTTTAGATGAAGTGATTACAATTGAAGATGACTTTTATCTCATTGGAAGAAGAGATAAAACAGAGCGAGATCGCCAAAGCTTTGAACAATTAATGAGTACGGTAGATAAATCGATGCCTGTTATCGCAATGGATCACCAGCCATTTGAATTGAAACAAGCAGCAGCGGCAGGTGTAGATTTATTATTATCCGGTCATACGCACCGCGGACAAATGGCGCCCAATCATATTGTAACGAGAAGAATGTACGAGCTAGACTGGGGATACGCACAAAAAGGTGCGTTCCACGCAATTGTTTCTTCTGGATTTGGATTTTGGGGACCCCCGCTTAGACTTGGTAGTAGGTCGGAGATTGTGCAGGTAGAAGTTACGTTTGAATAGGGGTTATGAAATAGAGAGTTGATGGCTCTCTATTTTTTTTAATAAAAACAAATAAAAATAAATATTTATGTTGGTGCTAATTTCATAAAAGAGATACGATTATAAGACTCGATTAAAATAAAGGGGGATTGTAAGTGATCATATCAGATGTACTATACGGAGAATTTGAAGTGGATCAAGTAGTAGAAGAATTAATTTCAAGTAAGTC
The DNA here is from genome assembly GCF_056530295.1 of Bacillus sp. PK6-16. Taxonomy (NCBI): domain Bacteria; kingdom Bacillati; phylum Bacillota; class Bacilli; order Caryophanales; family Bacillaceae; genus Bacillus; species Bacillus sp. PK6-16. The sequence goes on along the minus strand of NZ_CP096511.1, from coordinate 4,174,736 downwards.
TATGCAAAGACTAAAGGGAATTCATCAAAATGGCGCAAGTTACTTAGTGAACGAGAAATGGAATGTAACGCGCTTTGATCATTCAGTTGGTGTTATGTTATTAGTTAAAAAACTAGGTGGTTCAGTAGAAGAACAGATCGCTAGTTTACTGCATGACGTATCGCATACTGCCTTTTCCCACGTGATTGATTACGTTTTTGATAATGAAGATGAAAGTTATCATGAAGAGATATTTAGTTCTGTTGTGAAAAACTCAGAAATTCCAGCGATCCTTGCGAAGCATGGTTATAACTATGAAGATATTTTATTAGATGATTCGAAGTGGACATTACTGGAAAGGTTAGCGCCCGAATTATGCGCAGATCGAGTAGATTATACGTTACGAGATATGTATACATACGGATATATTTCTTTAGAAGAGGTTCATAGATTTTTAGAGGATATTATCGCAGTAGAGGGGAAAATGGTTGTTCAAAGTGTCGAAATGGCAGAATGGTTTACAGAAACGTATTACAAAGAAGTAATTGATTTCTTTATGAAACCAATGAATATTTACGGAAACGATATGTTAGCGAAAACGTTAAAGTTATCTCTTCATAAAAAGGTTATTCATGCAGATGATTTCCTTCTTGAAGATGCTGAGCTTATTTCGAAATTGCAGCAATGTAATGATTCAGAAGTCCATGCTTTATTAAGAAAAGTTCATCCCAATGTAAAAGTAAAAGAAGATAGAGACGATTACGATTTGTATCAGAAAAATAAAGTCCGTCTTATTGATCCTCCGTTACTTCGTGAAGGTGAAGTTATTCCAGCATCTGTTGTGTCAGAAAACATAAGACAGATGAGTGATATTGCTTATGAAAAAGCGGTGAGAGGGATGTATGTGAAAGTGATTTCGAATTAAAAAAGAAGTAGCGCATCGTTTTTAGAGCGCTACTTCTTTTTTATTAATGATCAAACCAATTCCAAATCTCAATATCTCCAAGAGTCGCATAACGTACGTGCGGGGAGTTTTGTAATTTTAATAACTCTTTCGACGGGCCAGTAATGACAATGCCGTATACTTTTACGCCATTCTCTTTTACATATTCATAACGTTTATCTAAGTTTAGTTCTTTCTCAGAAAGCGCTGCTATTTTGCTTACCGTTTTTTTATGGATAGAAAGGACGCGCATCATTTCGGTTACTTTGTCTTCTTGCGTTTTCTGCCCGTCAGTTTCATTATCGAGGAATCTTACATGTTCTGGAAACCCTATAGCTTCTCCGCCATGTAGGATATAGTCATCTACATTTTTTCTTTCTTGTCCTGTATCTAAAGCGTACCATAAAGGAGTTGGTGGGAGTTCTTGTGCCTCGAATGTGCTATATAAAAGCGGTTCTAATTCTTTTAAAGTGTAAGCTTTATCAAAAGAAATTGCTACTTCTGCAACGGTTCCATCATGTACTTTTGCAAGTGTATCCCATACTTTTTTTGATGAATCCTTTAAATAATCACCCTGCTCTGTTTTTGGATGAACAAAGAAGAGTTTTGGTTGATAGAACGGATTCATCCAAGTTCGCTTCGTAACATCTACAGATGATAAGAAGCTTTTTGTTTCTATTGTACCGAGGGGCATTTCTTTTTTACCGACGGTTCGTACTAAATCAAATTGGCTATTCGTACGGAAAAAAGCTTCTACACTTGTTCCGCCTCCCATAACACGGCTATTTGGGATCGTTGCTTCAAGTGCAAGCGAAGGAACCTCTCTAATTTCTTCTAGCCTTTTATCATTATTAGCTTGAAAATAAAAGGCTGATAATACCCCGCCGATTATATAGATAACGATGCAAATTGATAATATAAAACCAAACGTTTGTAAACGATGTTTCCACTTAATTCTCCAAAAAGGAATTTTAAGATTTTTTGGAGGTAACTTTTTCTTAATTGGTTCTGTTTTTGTTAACAGCTCATCTAAGTAAGCTTCACACTCTTCACATGACTCAATATGACTTTCTAACAGTTCTTGTTCATCATGCGTGAGCGTTCCATTTTCATACTTCTTCCATAGTTTTTTAAATTCTGTACAACCCATCCGTATCACTCCTTTATGCTTTTCGTGTCTTTCCGTCCCCTGTGTAATTCAATTTTCACTTTCGCTAATGAGAGACCAGTCATTTCTGCTATTTCCTTATAGGAGAATCCATAGTAATCTCGTAGTAGTAGGACATTTCGTCTTTCGAGCGGAAGAGCGTATAAACTGTCTAACCAACTAGCAATCTCATGTTTTACGAAATATTCATGTTCTGTACTTGGCACGTTTGGTAAATGGAATTCTTCCACTGTAGTTGTTTTATACTTTTTTTCTTTTCGATACCAATCGATAAAGGCATTGTAGGCAATTGTAAATAACCACGGCCTAATTTCTTCTCCTTTATAATAGTCAATATGGACGAGCATTCGGTAAAATGTTTCTTGCATGAGATCTTCCGCATAGTGGGAATCTCCGGTTAGGGAGAGAAGATAGCGAAATAAATCTTGCATATGCTCTGAGTAAATTTCTTCTAATGATTGTTTGCGTTTCACTACATTTCCCTCCCTTCATATATAACAACGAAATACATATAAAAAAGTTACAATTTTTTATGGAATTATAGTAAAAAACGTCAAGAATTGGATTGCGTTCTCTTTTATCATAATACATATAAGGCGGGTGAACAGAGATGGAAAGCTATGAAACACAAATTCAAAGGTCAATTGATTATATTGAGGAAGATGTAATGGAAAAACAAACGCTGCGTAATTTAGCGAGGGTTGCAGGTTTTTCTGAGTCGCATTTTCATCGTGTATTTCAGGCGTTAGTAGGTGATACAGTAATGGAGTATGTTCGAAAGAGGAGGTTAGCCCGGGCAGCTTATCAACTTTCTCATACGGATGAAAAAGTTATTGATATCGCGTTTGAACATGGCTTTCAATCTCACGAAACGTTCACGAGAGCCTTTAAAAAATTATTTAAAATGACACCGAGTGAATATCGAAAACAAGAAATCGAAACACCGATGTATTACAGAGTGAATGTAAAGCAAAGAAAATTAAATCCGTATTTAGGGGGCATACAAATGGAATATCGTATTGTAAATAAACCAGAATTTTTAGTGGCGGGTTATGAATTGAAGACGACAAGTAAAGAAGGGAAAAACCATCAAGACATTCCAGCATTTTGGCAAGAATATTTACAAAAAGATCTTGGGACAACAATTCCGAATCGTAAAGATACGAGCCAATGGGTAGAGCTTGGATTATGTACTGATTTTAATTTAGAAACAGGGGACTTCACTTACATTATCGGAATGGAAGTTACAGACTTTGAAAATGTACCAAATGAAATTGCAAAGCGTACTTTCCCGGCAGCAACATATGCAGTATTTACAACGCCGAAAGTTCCTCATAAAGAAATGGTATCGTCTATTCACCAAACTTGGAATGCAGTATTCTCAGAATGGTTTCCGCATTCAGGGTATGAACATTGCGGAGTTACAGAGTTTGAACTGTACGATGAGCGTTGCCACGAAGATAAGAGTGAGTTTGCACAAGTAGAGCTTTGGATACCGGTGAAGAAAAAATAATAGGGTAAGAGCGAATCATTGGGAGATGGTTCGCTTTTTCATAAAAGGGGAAATAGGAAAATGTTCAAAAAACTAGAATGTGTATCTATACATACGAAAGATATAGAAAAATCAGTTTCTTTCTATAAAGAAATGGGAATGAAGCAAAACTGGATGATAGAAAGAGAACTAGAAGAAGGGGGTATTTGGACGTTAATAGGATTGAAGTTTCCAGATGAGAAAAGTTCAGAGTTAGTAATAAGCAATCATCCGGATATTAATTTTACGGAAGTCGAAGTATTAGTAGAAGATGTACAACAAACGTATGAAAGTTTAAAAGATAATAAAGATGTAAAGTGGATTCGCGAACCATTTCCAACAGAATCAGGACATGTTGCAGTAATGGAAGCACCTGATGAGAATGTGTTTGTGTTAGTAGGGAAATAGCTGAAATATGGAGTGACCTTTCATAGTGAGTTATGAAAGGTTATTTTTATCCCGCTATTTGCCGGGCAGCGCGATTGGTGAGGGCTAATAATCAATGGGGGATGAACAAAACCTCCACTGATTAAAGTTTCACTTTATAAGTGGATTGTTAAATTTGTATTGTTTTATCTGTAATACATATGAAAATGGTAAAATAAAATAGCAATTAAATATTGCGGGTGGAAGGTTATGCCCTTTCTTCATTTTGTGAAGAAAGGAGGTGTAATCGTATGGAATTTCTTTTGCAAATTTTGTTGGAAATTACAAAAACTATAGCTAGAGAAGGTATAGTTTTTGGATTTAAGAAATTAACGGCAAAAAAAGCGCAAAAAGAAGACCACCCGTCTGCCTGCGAAGCGTGGGAAGTCTTCTAAGCGCAAATAAGCTTTAGTTGCAACCTTCCACCTTGCGGTAATTAGTTGCAGTGACGGGGTGTTGGAAGCACCTCGTCTACTTCATTTTATGCAAAACTTAGTTAGTTTATACTTCTATTTATAGTATAACAGTTTAGAAATGTATTTGTTAATAGTTTTACTTTTACTTTTACTTTGTATAGTAGGGAAGCAGGTTAGTATTGTCGGTTTTTGTCGGTAAGTCGATATATCTAGAAAATCGCTGATATAATTCGAATTGCGCCGATATAATTTCATATACCGATAAAACACCTCAAAAAAAACGATCCACATAATTTTAATTACAGTAAAATTATTCCAGGGAAGAAAAAAGACGCCACATAGCGTCTTTCCTACGAACGAAACGGAAATACAAGAATAATCGTCGTTCCTTTTCCGAGTGCACTATCAACGGAAATTGTTCCGTTATGAGCATGAACGAGCTGTTTTGTAATGGCTAGGCCAAGTCCAGTTCCGATGTTGCTTTCTTCTGTGTTTGTTCCGCGGTAATATCGTTCAAATAGAAGTTCTTTCGTTTTTTCATCCATTCCTTTTCCGTCATCTGAAATGGAGAGTGTAAAGGAATTAGCGTTTTGTGATAATTTTACGATGACAGTAGTTGTTTCGTTATTATGTTTTACAGCATTTACGAGTAAGTTTTCGATAATACGCTGGAACCATTTTTCTTCAATAAAATATTGAATTTTATTTGAGCTCGGTACGAATTCAATATTTTGATTTTGGAGTGTTGGATTGTTAATAAATTGCAATAACACTTTTTGAACGAACTGATTGATTTCAACGTTTACGTGTTGGGCAGGAAGGCTGTTATTTTTTAATTGATACGTTAAGCTTAAATCATCAATTAATGTCGTCATATATTGAGATTTCTCTTTCATAACACTACCAAATTGCTGAATATCACGATCAGTCCAGTTATATTGATTCGATTCGAGTAATAATGCGTAGCCATATATAGAGCTAAGTGGTGTTTTTAAATCATGCGTTAGACCGGTAATCCATTCTTCTCGTGTTTGCTGGAGTACTTGCCTCATCGCATCATTTTTTTTGAGTGTAATAGAAAGGTGTTCTAGTGAACTTGTTACATCTCTAAACAAACGAAATGACCATTTTTCTTTACCAGATCGCCGGAACCTGACAGGTTTTCCTTTTTTACTAATAGGTTCTTCATACTTTCCACCAGCGATATTTTTAAGCCAGCGCATCGCATGTAATAACGGTTTCCCGAATTTATTACCGTACCAAATAGAAAGAATGACTAAATAAACAAATACGATAAGAAGGATTAATCCGCATCCGATGAGAAACTTCTTAGTAAATACATCTTCAATTTCGTCATCTGGATAATAGTGCTCATTTTTTGCAGTTACAACGAGAAGGTTGCCACTATTTGCATCGTAAAAGCTAGACGTGTTTTCTTTATGATTCCACGGTTCTTTTTCATTAAGGGTAATTTGTATTGCTGAAAATGTTTTTTTCTTTCCAGTTGGATAGGAAAAAACCTCTTCGCCATTTTGATTAAATATTTGAAGTGTTGCTTTTTCTTTAGACAGTAACTGTTTTTCTTGATCTGTTAATGCGAACGAATCCATCATTAAAGAGGAGTGATCCTTTTGAATTGCTGTCAGTAACGCATTGCTTTTTAACATACCACCATAAATAACAAGTGCTTTCTTTTCTTCTAATTCAATTTCCCAATATGTAAATTTATAATTGCTTTCGATATGATGTTGTATATATGCGACTAAAGATGTCTTCGTATAAGCATCCGGAACATCATTTGGTGTATTAAAGTGGTAGAGGATCTTTCCGTTTTCATCTACAACTTGGAGCCAATCATTTTTCTCCTTTATTAAATCTTGCACTTCAGATTGTAACGAAATATGCCCATCCTCTGAAGAGATGTATCTTGAAATTGTAAAACTATCAGAATCCGGAATGTTAGGTTCGTATAAAGTACTAGTAAGAAGAAAAATTAAATAAGTAAAAGCAGCAACTACAGCGATAAGTAATGTAACTAAAACAAAAACGTGTTGCATGATAAATTGAATAATAAGTCGTTTATTAAAATTCATATCGTCACCCTACTTTGTAACGAACTTATAACCAAGCCCGCGAACGGTTTTTATATATTCTGGTTTACTTGGATCATGTTCAATTTTTTCACGTAGTTTTCGAATGTGGACCATAACAGTGTTGTCATCGCCATTATAGGCAGGTGCTCCCCAAACTTTTTCGTATATTTCCTCTTTCGAAAATACGTAGTTCGGATTCTCGCAAAAGAAGAGTAGTAGTTGAAAGAGTTGAGCGGAGCATTCGACAATGTGCCCATCTACTGTTAGTTCTGCAGAGTGCTGATCAATTTCAAATCTTCCAAATGAAATCGAGTGTGATTTTTGTTCGTGTGGTACGGTTTGTTTCATATGTCTCCGAAGCTGTGCTTTCATACGTGCTACTACTTCTAATGGATTAAATGGTTTCGTAATATAATCATCTGCACCGTATGAAAATCCGGATATTTTATCTAAATCAGATGCTTTTGCTGATAGGAAGAAAATTGGACAATCTGTTTGTTGGCGAATGATTGGACAAATATCAAAACCAGATTGTCCAGGAAGCATTACATCTAAAATAATTAAATCGTAATTGTTTTGCTTAGTTAGAGATAAAGCCATTTCAGCTGATGTTGCAGTTGTAATATGAGAAAAGCCTTCTTTTTCAAGAATGGTAGTTAGTAATTGTAAAATTGCTGTTTCATCATCAACGAGTAAAATATTTGCTTGGTACATAAACATCCCTCCTAATTTCCTCGAATATCATATCATCATTTTGTAACTTATGGAATTTTTAAGGAAATTTTAAGGTTTTCTTTCGCAAAAAATTAAGAATCAAATGATATGATAAAAGTAACATAGGGGAGGAGATGAGTGTGAACCCGTTTCAAGTGATGCGAGCTAGATATTTTTTAATTGTATTTGCACTATTAATTTTAATAGCGAGAAGTAGTGGCGATTTGCTAACAAGTATATTTCATATACAAAATTCTTCTTTTATAAATATTCTTATATTCTATATCCTTCCAATGGTATGGATTTCTTATGAGTATAGAAAGCACCACATTTCATTTTCATTATTTGTTAATAAAAATGAAACATTTAACTTGGTACAAGTTTTATACATTACGGTTATGTTATGCATGTTTAGTTACGGGTATCTTATTTTGTATATGTATAGTTTTGCATGGATTACACCGGACTTTATTATGAACGCCCTGCATGAACCAATTGTAGATAGTACTGGGGGATATGTATCTCAAGTCATTAGGGTCGTATTCATCGCACCAATTATCGGGGAATTTGTTTTTCGCGGATTTTTACTTCAACGTTTTGCAACAAAATGGGGAACGAGCATAGCGACCATCGTTGTAGCAATATTGTTTGCGTTGTTACATGTTGATTTCCTCGGTGCAGCCATATTCAGCATCGTATTGTCAATCGTATATATTCGTACGAAAAGTTTACTCATGCCAATTGCAATACATATGTTAAACAATGCATTTGTAATAGGTGCGTCTTTTCTAATAAGTAGAGAAAAAATTATTAGTTTTGCCGATTTCTCAAATTATACGACATTCTTTCCTGGACTTATTATTTTTATAACAGGATTAAACTTAGTACTTATCTTTTTATTTGTTAATCGCAAATATTGGAGTAAAGAAGTGCCGGTTATATATGCAGAGCAGGAAAAGAGCTTTTCAGATGTAGTCGGGAGTAAATAAGATGAAGAAGACGGTTGAAAAAATATTAAAAGACATTATAGATTCTACGTCTATTACAGATATGTGTGATAAAAGCGTTTGTCATTGGCTTCAACCTGTAGTAGATACGATTGTGTTTCCAGAGTATTACGTATTTTCTAGTACTCATTTAAAAGAAAATATTATTTCTCTTCTTACTTGTGTTCGGGGTTTTACTAATATTTGGTCTAATTGTAGAAGAAATGATGAAGCGCATCTTCAAAAAGAATGGAGAGAAGTATGTGTGGGTTCATAAAGTATTCGAGAAAGTAATGGTGGCTTTCCTTTTGTTTTATGGTATAAAAACAATCATTTACTTTATAGCTTTGAAACATCATTAATTCGAAATTTGAAAGGGATGTATAAAATTATATGAATGAAACGATATCATCAAATAAGTTTTTTTATTTGATTTTACTTAGTCTAGTGTTAATAACGACAGTGAATGTTATTTTGCGCTGGGAGGAAGCTTATTTTTTCATGTATTTAGCGCTCCATTTGTTGGGGATTTTATGTATAAGTGGTGGAGTCGTTACTGAAAAAAAGAATGAAGAAAGCGTTAACTATATGTGTGTGATCGGTCTTGTTTTACTTTTAGCTGTACAGGGTATTATGAAATATAGTTCTTTCTCTTTACAAGATTTTAGTTTATTAATAGATGTACTTCCTTAAAGAGGCTTTTTATGTTATCTAAAAAGCAAGTAGGGTACGTGCTGGTTTGTAAGTGTGATCCTTATTACGGATTGTGAACCGAAGAAAATGTTTAAAGATAGGTAAAACTCTTCTTATGTAGAAGAGTTTTTTTATGTAAATAAAAAGATTCAGAGCAATTCACATAATAAGCTTGTTCTAATTTAGCGTGTACGAACTTACAATAATAATAGACAGGCAGCATAGAGGAGGGAATAGCGTGAGGAAGGTTATCGGTTGGTCGCTTTTTTTGTACGTTGGATTTGCGTTACTTATATATTGGTATTTATTTGGATGGAATCATGAACTTATTCCGGACATGTATAAGGGAACGAGTGCAGATCCAGAAACGTTTATGAGTGCTAGAGAGCTTACGCTAAGCCAAGATTATTCGCGCGTGAAAAATTTACTATACTTTTTAGCGACGCCTCTTGAATGGATTATTTTATTATTTGTACTTGTGCTAGGTATTTCAAGAAAGTTTGAGAAATGGTCGAAGGAAACGACTAAAATAAGTGTTTTGCAAGTTGCGATTTATTTCTTTTACTTATCATTATTGACAACAGTGCTTGCCTTACCGATGCAATGGATTGGCCGGAAAGTGTCCGTTGATTACGGCATTTCAACGCAAAGTACACAAAGCTGGATAAAAGATCATGTTATCGGTTTTTGGGAAAGTTATGCGACTATGTTAATCGTAGTTACCGTTCTATTATGGCTTATCCGTAAATTTCCGAAGAGATGGTGGCTAGCAGGATGGGCGCTCTCTGTTCCATTTACAATCTTTTTAACATTCATACAGCCTGTCGTTATTGATCCGCTTTATAACGACTTCTCGACGCTGAAAAATAAAGAATTAGAAACGAAAATTTTAGCGATAGCAGACAAAGCGGACATTCCTGCTAAACACGTATATGAAGTAAATATGTCAGAAAAAACGAATGCATTAAATGCTTACGTAACAGGAATTGGCCCTAACGCCCGTATTGTAATGTGGGATACAACACTTAAGCAGTTAAAAGATAAAGAGATTTTATTTATAATGGCCCATGAAATGGGGCATTACGTTATGAAACATATATATTTTGGCGTTGCAAGTTATGTATTGCTATCGTTTATAGGTATGTTTTTAATTAGTCGTATTATAAATATGTGTATTCGCAAATGGGGAGATACATTGCAAATTTCAAAAGTGGCATGTTTCTCCATTTTACCTTTATTTTTCTTAATTTCTTCTATACTCTCATTTGCAGTACAACCAGCAACAAACTATGTTTCACGTATAGAAGAAAGAGCGGCAGATCAATATGCTTTAAATATGACGAAGGACGGAAAATCTGGTGTGAAAACTTTTCAATATTTATCAAAAACAAGTTTAAGCCAAGTGAATCCGCCTGCGTTAGTGAAATTTTTCTTATATACGCACCCACCAATTTTTGAAAGAATTCATACGTTTGAACAATATGAGAAACAAAGAAAAAAGGAGTAGCTATTATGCTACTTTTTTTTATAGAGATATAAGTTTCATATTGGGAATATTTATCATTGCTTTTTATTGCGATTTTGTAAATAATAAGCTATAAAATTCTAAAAATCTATATATAAAGGAATAAAGGTGAAAAAATGTATTTTTTACAAAATTTAAAAGTGAAATATAAATTATTAGCGCTTATTTCATTAGCAGTTTTAGGTATGGTAATTATAAGCAGTGTAGCAATTCATTCTATTAATAAGATTAAGCACGATACAGAGGTTGTAGTAGATGATTATCAATATTCTGCAATTTTATTAGAAGGAATGCTTCGCACACAAAATTCACTAGAATATAACTTATTAGAGTTAATTACGGCATCACAAAATGAAGTGGCAAATAAAGAGGGAATAATTAATAATATTGAAAAGGATCTTAAAAAATATGATTCTTTATTAAAAGAATATGATGATGGTTTTAATTTAAGTAAGCAAGAGGATGAACTGTTTCAGAAGATGAAGAAATCTTTACCAAGTTATAAAGATACATATAAGAAATTATTTGAAAAGGCAAAGGCAACAAACGAGCCGCAAATGGTAAATGAATTTCAGAAGGAATTAAAACCGAAGGGAATAGAGTTAGCCGGTTATGCAGTGGATCTAGAATCGTATGTTTCAAATTTAGCTGACCAAGTATTTAAAGAGTCGCAAAAAATGATTGATCGTTCCGTTATTACCTTTATCATTCTTGTAGTAGTTACTACAATCGTTATATGTATAGTAAGTTATATTATTAGCAAGCTTATAGTTGCTCCTTTACAAACGGTTAGTCGTATGATGGAAAGAGCGAAAGAAGGAGATTTAACTGTACATGGTGATTATACTGCTAAGGATGAATTAGGTGTATTAGTAAGTAATTTTAATGAGATGATTGCAGGGCTAAGAACAAATATGCAAGAAGTAGAGAATAATATTCAGCTTCTATTCCAATATGCAGACGGAGTAGCATCTGCGTCAGAAGTATCTAGTAGTGCAGCCAAAAAAATCACTATGGATATTGAAGAAGTCGCAAATGGCGCAGAGAGTCAAATGCAAGCAATGGAACAAACTGCGGGTGCGATGGAAGAGTTGACACAAGGAATGCAGAGTATAGTCAATACATCATCCTCTGTAAATGAATTATCTGCTCAATCAGCATTAGATGCAGAGAGTGGTAACAAATTAATGAAACAAATGATTCAACAGATGGATACAATCCAAAATTCGGTACATAGCGGTGTGAAACAAGTAGAGACTATGAAAGAACAATCAGAAGAAATTGTTAAAATCATTGATGTTATGCAAGGTATTACCTCCCAGATTAACTTATTAGCATTAAACGCCGCAATTGAGGCTGCACGTGCTGGTGAAAGTGGTAGAGGATTTGCAATTGTGGCAGATGAAGTGCGGAAATTAGCAGAACAATCTAGTGATTCTGCAAAACAAATTGAGAATCTTATTACTCAAGTTATGGGAACAACGAACCATACGGTACATATGATGGGGAAAGTAGATAATGAGGTACAGGCAGGTACACAAGTAGTAATGCATACAGAAAAAGTATTTGGAACAATTACAGAAAAAGTACAGCAAGTATCTGAGCAAATTCAAACGGTATCTATGTCTACAGATGAAATTGCAGCGAGTAGTGAGGAAATCTCGGCTTCTGCAGAAGACATGGCTCAAATTTCCCAAAGATCATCTGACCGAACTGATAGGGTAAAAGAGTCTATTCAACAGCAAGAAAAATCTGTTCAAGAGATTTCGGTTTCAATTGAACATATGCATAACGCAGCAGGAAAACTAAAACAAATAGTTGCCCAATTTACTCTTCAAAAGTAGTAGCATATTTGAGTGTTAATAAAGATAAAAAAATCATCCTCTTTTAAGAAAAAAGGATGATTTTTTTATCCCGCTATTTGCTGGGCAGTAAGACCCCACCTCAAAAATCAGCGAAAACGAGTTATCAGTGAAGGGGAATGCTACCTCTGAAATATAAACCATGAATATAGTAGCCTCCACTATGTATCTCCTTTAGGTGCCAATAAAGGGAAGTTATAAAGTGAAAAGGAGTTTATAAAGAGATTGTAGAATGTTTTAGTATATAACACCTTAGATGTGACAACTTCCTTTTTGAAAAAGAAAGAAGGGAGTATAAAGCAGAAAGGTAGTGGAAATATTTCTTCTAGAAGATTTACATTTTATCTTACATTCACCAAAAAATAATACTCCTGAAACAATGAAGTTCATTTTATTTGAATGAAATAGGGAGAGAGGACAATGAAGAAAAAAATATTGGGTGTAATGATGATTGCGACAATGGCAGGAGGTATATTTGCAGGGACGAATGTGACGCCTGTAAAAGCGGAAGAGTATCCACAAATGATTGTGTTTGAAGATGTTCCATACGGATTTTGGGCATATGATGCTATTATGGATTTAGCATATCATAAAATTATATTAGGGTATGGAAACGGGAAGTATGGTGTTGGCGATCTTATAACACGTGAACAAGTAGCTGGGACTATTTACAGAACACTTGAGATAAAAGAAGAAGGGCCAGTAGCGAATCCGTATAAAGATGTTTCTGATAGTACAACAACTTTTAAAAAGGAAATTTTGGCGTTAACAAAACGTGGTGTTTTTTCAGGGGATGGCCAAGGGAATTTTAGGCCGAAAGCACCAATCTCTAGAGCGGAAATGGCTGTCATTTTAAAACGAGCATTTCATTTTGAAACGAAACAAAAACATACATTTAAAGATATTCCAAAAGGCCACTGGGCAGAAGACGCAATTAGTGCGTTACAATCTAATAATGTTGTGAGAGGAACTGGGAATGACATGTATGAATTAAATCGCCCTGTACCTAGAGAACAATATGCTCAGTTTATTAATAATGCGATTATTAATTATCATTTGAAAGAGGATTGGAAGTAGAGTGAAATATGAAAGCACAAATAGAAATATTTGTGCTTTTTTGTTTGTTTAAAAAAGAATTATTATTCGAATTTATGTATTTTTATGGTTATACACAAGCTTTATAATCAACCCGATGAAAAAGACATGATGTGTAATATGATTCACAAAACCGTCACGAAATGTGTCGAAAAATATATTGTCACTATACTATTTATTCTGTATATTTTTAAAAAAACATATACATATTGGGGAGATAATTAGATGAGCAAAAAATTATTAAAAACAGCTACAGCATTAACAATTATGGGTGGGGTGTTATTCTCAGCAGAGAGTAACAGTGTAAAAGCGGAAAGTGCACTGTTGCAAAAAACAAATACAATTGTATTTAAAGATGTACCAAAAGGACATTGGGCATATGAGGCAATTCATGAATTAGCGGAACAAGAAATTATTTTAGGATATGGCGATGGAATATTCGGTTTTGGGGATAATGTAACACGTGAGCAAGTTGCAGCTTTAATTTACCGTGTGTTTGATATGGAAGAACAAGATGAATATGAAAACCCATATGGAGATATTGATGAAAATTCAACAAGCTTTATCGAGGAGATATTGGCTTTAACGGAAATGGGAATTTTCCAGGGAGACGAGAATGGAAACTTTAGACCGAAGGCGACGTTAACGCGTGCGGAAATGGCACAAGTTCTTACGAATGCTTTTGACTTACAGGCAAAGGGATCTCATAACTTTAATGATGTTTCAGCAAATTCATGGGCAACGAATGCAATTAGTGCAGTACAAACAAATGGTATTACAATGGGAATCGGAGAAGGTAAATTCGGTCCGTCTATGAAGGTAACGAGAGAACAATACGCACAGTTTTTACATAGAGCAATATTGCATGATATGGAACAAGGGCAGTAATAAAGTTTAACTAGTCAAAGTGAAATTTAAAAATAATACAAAAAGGTCGTTGTTGTATAACAGCGGCCTTTTTTGTATGAAATAAAGCGCGAAAGAATGGCGTTTTGAAAAAAAATGAAATGAATTTTCAAAAAAAACTTCCTTTTCTGAAGATTTGTTATATAATATAAAACATGAAATCAAATCTGTTATAAAACAGTTTAAGAAGGGGATGCTAATATGTCGACGCAAACTTCACGGGTTACATTGCCCGGAGAAATGTTACCAGCGTACAACGAAATATTGACACCTGAGGTGCTTAGTTTTTTGAAGGAACTACATGAGAATTTTAATGAGCGCCGCATAGAACTTTTACAAAAACGTGTAGAAAAACAAAAGAGAATTGATGCAGGGGAGTTTCCGAAGTTTCTAGAAGAAACAAAACATATACGTGAAGCGGATTGGACAATTGCCAAGCTGCCAAAAGACTTAGAGGATCGCCGCGTAGAGATTACTGGACCGGTAGATAGAAAGATGGTCATTAACGCTTTAAATTCAGGAGCGCATCTTTTTATGGCGGATTTTGAAGATTCGAATTCACCAACTTGGGAAAACGCAGTTGAAGGGCAAATCAATTTACGAGATGCAGTAAAGGGAACGATTTCACATAAAAATGATAAAGGGAAAGAATATAGATTAAATGAGAAAACAGCTGTACTCATTGTACGTCCAAGAGGATGGCATTTAGAGGAAAAGCATATGCAAGTTGATGGGAAAAATATGTCGGGTAGTTTAGTAGATTTCGGCTTGTATTTTTTCCATAATGCGAAAGCTCTTTTAGCAAAAGGGAGCGGCCCATACTTTTACTTACCGAAAATGGAAAGTTATTTAGAAGCGAGATTATGGAATGATGTATTCGTATTTGCTCAAAAATATATCGGCATTCCAAATGGAACGATTAAAGCAACTGTGTTACTAGAAACGATTCACGCTTCGTTTGAAATGGATGAAATTTTATATGAGCTAAAAGATCATTCTGCTGGCTTAAATTGCGGAAGATGGGATTATATTTTTAGCTTTTTAAAGAGTTTCCGTAATCATAATAAATTCTTACTACCAGATAGAGCACAAGTCACGATGACGGCGCCATTTATGCGTTCGTATTCTTTGAAAGTAATTCAAACATGTCACCGCCGTAATGCACCAGCAATTGGAGGGATGGCGGCACAAATTCCGATTAAAAATAATCCAGAAGCAAATGAAGCAGCTTTTGAAAAAGTGCGTGCTGATAAGGAACGCGAAGCTTTAGACGGTCATGACGGGACTTGGGTCGCCCACCCTGGACTTGTACCGGTTGCAATGGAAGTGTTTAATCACATTATGAAAACACCAAATCAAATTTTTAGAAAACGTGAAGAAATATGTGTAACAGAAAACGATTTACTAGAGGTACCGGTGGGAACGATTACAGAAGAGGGCCTTCGCATGAATATTAGCGTAGGTATTCAATATATTGCATCTTGGTTAAGCGGACGGGGAGCAGCACCCATTTATAATTTAATGGAAGATGCGGCAACAGCTGAAATTTCAAGAGCACAAGTATGGCAATGGATTCGTCATGAAGGTGGAAAACTAAATGATGGTCGTAATATTACGCTTGAATTAATGGAAGAGCTAAAAGAAGAAGAATTAGCAAAAATAGAAAGAGAGATTGGTAAGGAAGCCTTTAAGAAAGGGAGATTCCAAGAGGCGACAACGTTGTTTACAAATCTCGTTCGAAATGATGAATTCGTACCATTTTTAACATTACCGGGTTATGAAATTTTATAAAAAACGAAAAGGGGATGGAACAAATGAAAAACGAAAGAATCGAGAAGTTGCAAGAAAGCTGGGAATTAGATGAGCGTTGGAAAGGGATCACACGTCCATATTCGGCAGAAGATGTAATTCGCCTGCGCGGGTCAATTGACATTGAACATACGTTAGCGCGTCGCGGTGCTGAGAAGCTTTGGACATCGCTTCATACAGAAGACTATATTAACGCACTTGGCGCATTAACAGGAAACCAAGCGATGCAACAAGTAAAAGCTGGGTTAAAAGCGATTTACTTAAGTGGTTGGCAAGTAGCAGCTGATGCAAACCTTTCTGGACATATGTATCCAGACCAAAGTTTATATCCAGCGAACAGCGTACCTGCTGTAGTAAAACGAATTAATCAAACGCTTCAACGTGCGGATCAAATTCAGCATATGGAAGGAAGCGATGATACAGACTATTTCGTACCGATTGTAGCAGATGCAGAAGCTGGATTTGGTGGGCAATTAAATGTATTCGAACTGATGAAAGGTATGATTGAAGCAGGTGCATCAGGTGTGCATTT
Source organism: Bacillus sp. PK6-16 (assembly GCF_056530295.1). Lineage (NCBI taxonomy): Bacteria > Bacillati > Bacillota > Bacilli > Caryophanales > Bacillaceae > Bacillus > Bacillus sp. PK6-16. The sequence continues at coordinate 4,158,058 of NZ_CP096511.1, read as the reverse complement.
TGAAGATCAATTATCTTCAGAGAAAAAATGTGGCCATTTAGGTGGAAAAGTACTACTACCAACGCAAACAGCAGTACGCAATTTAATTTCTGCACGCCTTGCAGCAGATGTAATGGGAGTGCCGACAATTATCGTTGCAAGAACAGATGCGGATGCAGCTGATTTAATTACGAGCGATATCGATCCTGTTGATAAAGCATTTATTACAGGAGAAAGAACACCAGAAGGATTTTACCGTACGAATGCAGGTCTTGATCAAGCAATTGCGCGCGGTTTAGCGTATGCACCGTACGCAGACCTCGTTTGGTGTGAAACGTCAGAACCAAATTTAGAAGATGCAAAACGATTTGCGGACGCAATTCATAAGGAGCATCCAGGGAAGCTACTTGCATATAACTGCTCACCTTCATTCAACTGGAAACAAAAACTAGATGAAAAAACAATTGCAAGCTTCCAAAAGGAAATCGCATCTTACGGTTACAAGTTCCAATTCGTAACACTTGCTGGATTCCATTCATTAAATTACGGTATGTTTGAACTAGCACGTGGCTATAAAGAGCGCGGCATGGCAGCATACTCTGAACTACAACAAGCAGAATTCGCAGCTGAAAAACACGGCTACTCTGCAACACGTCATCAACGCGAAGTAGGAACAGGTTACTTTGATGAAGTGGCACAAGTGATTACAGGCGGAACTTCATCAACGACAGCGTTAAAAGGATCTACAGAAGAAGCACAGTTTACGAAATAAAAGGTGCCCCTTGTTATTTTCTAAACGATTCGAAAAGAGAGAGGGAGTTGTCGGCAAAAAACGATACTTCCTTTTCTTTATTACTAAATCAACTCCACTCAGCCCTATGATCACGAATAAACTTTATATCTTTCTCATAATGCTCTAGATGTCCTTCATCAATCATTCTTTGGAAATTCAAGTCGCCTTCTTGCGCTTTTCGTTTCATATATGTACATAACCCTTCTAATCGAAGCAACACCATTCCTAAGTAATCTTCATTCATATTTTTACCATAGGACTGAACGAACAAATTCATTCTCTCTTTAATACGATCTGCATGTTGCGATGAGTCATAATGAACGGCTTCACCGGATTCTGTATAATACACTCTACTTAAAGGCACACAAGTATAAAGTGTATAAGCGATATCCCATAGTCTTGGACCAGGAGCAGCAACATCGAAATCAATAATCCCTACTGGCTTCTCATTATTAAAAATAATGTTATATATGGCAAAATCATTGTGACATAAAACCTCAATGTTATTTGGCGTGTGATCCATCGGTTTCCAATCATTTAATAACGGAAAATCACTTACAGCATCATGGTAAAGGCGGAGCATCTTTGCTATTTCTTTTAATACATTATTAGATCGCATATATTCTTTTAAAGGATAATTGCCAGCTTCTCCTTCAATAAAGGATAAAATCTCTCTATCTTTTTCATCTACACCTAAAAACTTTGGCGCATGATGAAATCCCTTGTTTTCTAAGTGTTGTAATAGCTTATGGATCTTTGCACTATCTGGCTTTAACTCTCGACGAACAGTATTTTTAGAACGATATACGTTCGAAACGTTTCCGCCTGTTAGCTTTTCTTCGTTATCGTAGTTTGACATGTAAAAATTCCCCCTATAATTAAAAAATCCAATTCCAAATAGTAAATAGACCAACAACGGCAGAAAAGAGAAGGGAAGCAAGCAATGCTAGACAGCAAAAAGGAACTAGCTTATCTTGCCATGTTTCTTTATACTCATAAATTAACTCCTCTGCTACTTTCTTCTGCACTGAAGATAAAGGTTGATCTTTATACAAACCTTTTATATGGTTAGAATCGCCTTTAAACTTTAAAGCACGTGCAATATGATGAGGATTATTTCCCATTGATTTTTCAAATAATAAACATGATTCATGCATAATGTCTGTTTTATCCCGCATTAACGGGCAGTAAGACCCCCACCTCAAAATTTAGCGAAAGCGAAGAAGTTAGGTGAGGGATCAACTGCCCGTAAAAGCCCGATTGGTTCAACTAATAATCAGTGGGGAATGAACAAAACCCCCACTGATTAAAGTTTCACTTTATGCTCCTCTAGATACCAGTAACGTCCAGCCATTTCTGGATATTGTAATGTATAATAAATATCTCCGAGTTGTTTTCGAAGATGTAATTCATTTGGGTATGTAAAGATGAGGCCATGCAATCTATCCCTTGCTTTTCCAAGATTATTATTTTCAATATCCTCTTCAATTCTTTTTAATGTTTTTCTAGAAATTTTATTTGCCATAAACTCCTCCTTATTTAGAATAGAGATAATTATATTTTATAAGAAATACTAAAAATTAGAAATTCTATTTTCGAAAAAGATTGTACATTTTATTTTAATGTGCTATGATGATGTCAGTTGAATAGTTAAATTAAGCAATCCATATGTTATCAAGTGCTGGAAACGAACGAGAAAAAGTATGTGAGAACTAGTTTATGTTTCGTATTTGATAATGTGTGGATTCTTTTTTTAGACAGGAAGACTAAAAAATTAAAAATTTGTATTTTCTTAGGAGGAAATAATCATGGCAGTAACAGGACAAGTAAAATGGTTTAACAACGAAAAAGGCTTCGGTTTCATCGAAGTTCCAGGCGAAAACGACGTATTCGTACACTTCTCTGCAATCGAAACTGAAGGTTTCAAATCTCTAGAAGAAGGCCAAAAAGTTAGCTTCGAAATCGAAGAAGGTAACCGTGGACCTCAAGCTAAAAACGTAATCAAACTATAATTTTATAGTTGATGATGGAAAAAAGGATGGCTAATGCCATCCTTTTTTTGTTGTGGGGAAAGTTTTTTCAGAGCCTGTTTTTATATCTAAATCTCTTTTTCTATGTTACAACGGGTGAAAAATTATCTGGAATGCTTATTAGTTTCTGTAGAAGAATTAGTTCAGCAAGAGCATTTGCTGCGTATGATAGTAAATAACTATAAATTTGTATTCTCTATTGAAATAGGGGAATCTTTTCCAGATAGACCTTGAGTAACATCTTTTTTGTTAGCATTGTTGTTGGAATTTTGTACGTTTTGAGATGATGTTTCTAACAGTTGTTCTTGTTCCTTACTAGGGGTATTCAGAGCATCTGAGGGGATGCTATTAACCTGCTGGCTTAATAGATTTTCTTTGTCCATAGTATACAGCTCCTTTTTGGAATTCGATAAAAAGCAATGTAATTATAAATAGCTACTTATATATATTGTGTTTTTGAATGACATTATATACAAAACTTATATTACAAAGTTAACTAATTAACGAATTGTTAGTGATGGATAAAGATGTACAAATTTGAAGTGTTTAATAAAAATTAAAAGCGGGTAACAAGTAATACTCTTTCTCATGTTTTATATAAGGATCATATTACAAATCAAAAAAGATGTAGAGAACCTTGGGAGAAAATATAGTTGTTTTTTTTAGGGAGAAGAATAAATAAAATGATACTACAAATGTAAAAAGGCATTCCATAAAGGAAGGCCTTTTATTGTTCTTGTCCTGATTTTTTCTTCTCACGTTTTTTACATTCTGGACATCTTGATTTACGAAACGGTTTAGCAAAGAATAGCAGAATGAAAAATAAACCAAATATAATACTAGCTGAGTTTTTCACGATAATGACGCTACTATTTTTCATTTGAATCGATGGTTGGATCTCTTTTTCTTCCATAATGGCCCTCCATATATTGGATTTACATTTTAATTATAGCAAAGTTAATTGTTTTCATGATGTGAAAATAGGAAGGGATAATAAATATTTATAGGTAGTATAAATGCTGTTTTTATAACTTTAAAATTAAATCATTACTATATCGTGATTTTTTTATTTAACAAATGTTTGATAAATGATAAAAAATTGTAAAAAAGCGGAACTTGTAAGCTATTTCCTTTTCATAGATGCTAAAATTATATATGCAGCTGCTAATATAAATGGAAAAAAGGAGATAATGGAGTATGGAAAGTAAAGTGGAACGCTATGTCGAAAATTATGTTGTAACGAAAAATACGATGGCCTTACTTCCTGTCGTTCTAAGTGAAAAGAAAATTGTTACGCGAGTCGTTGAAATGAATGATTCTTTTTTCGTATTTCAAAAACCTCTAGATATTATAGAAAGAAGTTGCCGCAAGCATGGCTCTAGTTTCTTAGGCAGAAAAGAAGGAACGAAAGAGTTAACTCATATTACACATAAAGCACCGATTGCGATTAGTCCAGCAGATCAACTTTATTTTTTCCCTACCTATTCTTACTCTAGAAAAGAGTGCGCTTGGTTGTCTCATTTTTATATTGAAAGTAATAAAGAATTAAAAGATGGAAATCTTATTATTAGATTTATAAATGGCTTTGCTGTGAAATTAGAAATATCAAAAACTAGTTTTGAAAATCAACAAAATCGTACAGCAAAATTACGTACTGAATATGAAGATCGTAGGAAAAAACAAGGGAGTCCTTGTTTTAAAGAGGTTGATAAAAAAGAGGAATCAACATTAAGACCCGCTTATGAGAGTGTGTATTTTGTGAAGGAAGGCGAAGTGTGAAAGGATGGGGGAATCCCCATTCTTTTTTTGTTTATCCTGTTATTTGTGGGCAGTAAGACCCCCGCCTCAAAATTCAGCGAAAGCAAAGAAGTTAAGCGGGGTATCAACAAAATCCCCACTGATTAAAGTTTCACTTTATCAGTCTTTGTAGGTAAGGCGATATATTAGAAAAACCGAGTTGTAATTGTTATATTTAGAAAATCCCCATTGTAATTTCATTTACCGAAAAAATCAAAAAAACAATCTAAATAACAAAACGAATGACACGTCCTGTCGAATATTGATAGATTATCATAGCTAAATAATGAAGGAATTCTTATGAAAGATATGGAAACTTTAATAAATACATCTCCATATGTCGTATCTACCATTTCCTCTTTCATATAAGCAATGATACAGTAGGGATAGTATTTAGAGTAAAGGGGTAAAGTGTAGAATGGATTTTCAGACAATCAAAGAGTATTTTTCACCAGAAAATATGGATCATATTGTTGAGAGTTATAAAGCGTTCGGACCACTTCTTGGTATTGGTTTACCGATGATAGAGGCGTTGATTCCAGCATTACCGCTTATTGTATTTGTACTGGCGAATGCTGTTGCATTTGGCTTTTGGCTCGGTTTTCTTTATTCATGGCTTGGATCAGTAATGGGTGCGTTACTTGTCTTTTTCATCATCCGCCATTTTGGTCGCAGTCGTTTCTTTTCGTTTGTAAATAAGCATGAGAGAGTACGAAAAGCAATGGGGTGGATTGAAAGGAAAGGATTCGCACCGATTTTTGTTATATTTTGTTTTCCGTTTACACCGTCAGCGCTCATAAATGTTGTCGCTGGTTTATCCCGAATTAGTGTAAAACAGTTTGGTCTAGCGTTAGCATTCGGAAAACTTGTGATGATTTTTATTTTAACGTATATCGGTCATGATTTAATGTCATTTATTCATAACCCGGTGAAATCAGTCATTGTAGCGATTGGTATTTTTATTTTATGGTATGTCGGTAAGAAAATCGAAGTAAAGTTAGAACTACATTAAGAATAGTCTTCTTTGTAAAGGAAAGCTTCAGTATTAAAGGATAAGGGGAGAAGCAGATGAAGAAAACTTTGAAAAAAGAAGGCATAGAGTGGATACGAACAATTTTAATTGGTGTATTATTAGCTGTATTTTTTCGAACGTTTTTCTTTTCAACGTATGTTGTAGAGGGGAAGTCAATGATGCCGACATTGCAAGATGGCAATATGCTAGTTGTAAATAAGGTGAGTTATCAAGTTGGGGACTTGAACAGATTTGACGTTGTGGTATTTCATGCGAATAAAAAAGAGGACTATGTAAAGCGGATTATCGGTTTACCTGGAGATCATATTGAATATAAGCAGGATAAGTTATATATAAATGGTCAATTTATTGATGAGCCTTATTTAGAGAAGTATAAGAAAGAGATAAATGGAAGGCAACTAACAGGCGACTTTACATTAGAAGAGTTAACGAAAGAAAAGCTGGTGCCACCCGGGTTTATTTTTGTAGTAGGTGATAACCGGCTCGGGAGCTGGGATAGTAGACACTTTGGCTTTGTAAAAGCTGATACAGTTGTCGGTAAAGTTGATTTGCGATATTGGCCAATTCAAGAGGTGCAAACGAATTTTTCAAAAGGTTGATATAATGAAGTAGAAGTATAGAAAAGACAAACAACTCAGTTTGTCTTTTTTCGTGTACTATAATACAATTATAGTAGCAAACTAACGTTCGTTATGTAAGTGAAAGGTGGGGTTACATGTCACTTCGATTTGTGATTGGTAGAGCGGGAAGTGGAAAAAGTACACTTTGTTTACGCGAAGTGCAAGAAGAGTTAAAACAACGCCCGAGAGGGAAAACAATATTATATCTTGTGCCAGAACAGATGACATTCCAGACGCAGCAGGCGTTAATTGGAAGTGAGGATGTAAGAGGTTCTATTCGGGCACAAGTTTTTAGTTTTTCACGATTAGCGTGGAAGGTACTGCAAGAAGTTGGCGGAGCGAGTCGTCTTCATATTGATGAAGCTGGTGTACATATGTTACTCCGTAAAATTGTAGAGTCTCGTAAAGATGGATTATCGGTGTTCCAAAAAGCAGCGGAGCAAAACGGTTTCTTTGAACATCTTGGCAGTATGATTGCAGAGTTTAAACGTTACAATGTAACGCCATCTAACGTATATGAAATGTGGCAACAATTAGATGCGCATAGTAGCAGTGCCGAACAAAAGTTACTAGCGAATAAAGTGTATGATTTACAGCTATTATACGATGATTTTGAACGTGCTTTAATTGGAAAATACTTAGATTCAGAAGACTACCTGCAATTGCTAGTGGAAAAGCTTCCGCAGTCTGAATATGTAAATGGTGCGGAAATTTATATAGATGGATTTCATTCATTCTCCCCGCAAGAGTTAGAGATTGTAAGACAGCTTATGATTTGCGGAGCGAGAGTTACGATCACGTTAACGATAGATGAAAAAACGTTAGCGCAGCCAGTAAATGAACTCGATTTATTTTATGAAACGACGTTAACGTATGAAAAAATAAAACAAGTAGCGCGTGAAGAGAAAATAGAAATTGAAAAAACAATTCCACTTATGGAACAGCCGCGTTTTCATTCTCCAGCATTAGCGCATTTAGAAGCGCATTATGAAGCGCGTCCGAATGAAAAATTTAACGGTGAAGCGAGTGTAACGATTAGTACAGCTGCGAATTTACGAGCGGAGGTAGAAGGTGTTGCTCGTGAAATTCGTAAACTTGTTGCGAATGAAAAATATCGTTACCGGGATATTGCAGTGCTTCTTCGTAATGGGGAAAGTTATTACGATGTGATGCGAACGTTATTTACAGATTATAATATCCCGCACTTCATCGATGAAAAGCGCCCGATGTCACACCACCCATTAGTAGAATGTATTCGTTCTGCACTCGAGATTATTAGTGGGAATTGGCGTTATGATGCGGTGTTCCGTTGCGTGAAAACAGAGCTTTTATATCCATTAGACGTAAGAAAAGAAACGATGCGTGAAGAAATGGATGAATTTGAAAATTACTGTTTAGCGTACGGTGTACAAGGAAAGAGATGGACTTCAGAGGATCCATGGATGTATCGCCGTTATCGTTCTCTTGATGATACGAACGGGATGATCACAGACAGTGAACGTGAAATGGAAGAGAAAATAAATAGGTTACGTGACGTTGTAAGAACACCTGTTATTCGCATGCAAAAAAGGTTAAAGCGTGCAGGAACAGTTATGCAAATGTGTGAAGCAGTTTACTTATTTTTAGAAGAACTGGATGTTCCGAAAAAACTAGAAGAATTACGTATACGTGCAGAAGAAAGTGGAGATTTCTTATTTGCGACAGATCATGAACAAGTATGGGAAGAAGTAATGAGCCTTCTTGATACGTTTGTAGAGATGCTTGGTGAAGAGAAAATGTCTCTTTCTATGTTTACGGACGTTATGTCGACTGGTCTTGAGGCGCTTCAATTTGCTAACATTCCGCCGTCATTAGACCAAGTGTTAATTGCTAATATTGATCACTCCAGGTTATCTGACGTGAAAGCAACGTTTATTATAGGTGTAAATGAGGGTGTTATTCCAGCAGCACCTATGGACGAAGGTATGCTTTCTGATGAAGAAAGAGAAGTTCTTGGTGCAGCAGGGATTGAATTAGCGCCAACGACGAGACAAACTTTGTTAGAAGAACAGTTCGTTATGTATCAAATGGTAACGAGAGCATCTGAGAAGCTATACATTTCATGCCCGCTTGCAGATGAAGAAGGAAAGACGTTACTTGCGTCTAGCTTTATTAAGAAAATAAAAAGAATGTTCCCTAATGTGAAAGATTCATTTATTACGAATGATGTAAACGATTTATCACGTTCAGAACAAATTGCATACGTAGCAACGCCAGAAGTAACGTTATCTTACGTTATGCAGCAACTACAAACGTGGAAGCGATACGGATTTGAAGGGAATTTAGACTTTTGGTGGGACGTATATAATTTCTACGTAACTTCAGATGAATGGAAACAAAAAAGCAGCCGCGTCTTATCAAGTTTATTCTATCGAAATCGTGCGAAGAAACTAAGTACAGCAGTAAGTAGAGATTTATACGGAGATATAATTAAAGGAAGCGTCTCTCGTATGGAACTATTTAACCGTTGTGCATACGCTCATTTTGCGCAGCACGGTTTATCGCTTAGAGAGCGTGATATTTTTAAGCTTGATGCGCCGGACATCGGCGAATTATTCCATGCGGCATTAAAGAAAATTGCGGACAAGTTATTGCGTGAAAACCGTACTTGGGCGGATTTATCCATAAAAGAGTGTGAGCATCTTTCTGTTTTAGTAATAGAAGAAATCGCACCGTTATTACAACGACAAATCTTATTAAGTTCAAACCGTCATTTCTATTTAAAACAAAAACTACAACAAATCATTTTCCGTACTTCAATCATTCTTCGTGAACATGCGAAGTCAAGCGGATTCGTACCAGTTGATTTAGAAGTGCCGTTCGGTATGGGTGGTACAGGATCACTTCCGCCGATGGAATTCTCATTACCAAATGGTGTGAAGATGGAAGTAGTCGGCCGTATTGACCGTGTTGATAAGGCAGAAGATGAAAACGGGACGTTCTTACGTATTATTGATTATAAATCAAGTTCAAAAGCGTTAGATTTAACGGAAGTGTATTACGGATTAGCACTTCAAATGTTAACGTATTTAGATGTCGTTACTTCGAATGCACAGACGTGGATGAAAAAAGGCCACGCAGCATCACCAGCTGGTGTATTGTATTTCCATATTCATAACCCAATCGTTGAGATGAAAGGTGACGCATCTGAAGCTGAAATTGAAAAAGAAATTTTAAAGAAATTTAAAATGAAAGGACTCGTATTAGGAGATGCTGACGTTGTTCGTTTAATGGATAACAAACTTTCAACAGGGAGCTCAGATATTATTTCTGCTGGCCTGAAAAAAGACGGTAGCTTTAGTGCGCGTTCAAGTATTGCAAGTGAGCAAGAGTTTAACGTACTGCAAAAATATGTACACCATACGTTTGAAAATATCGGAAAAGATATTACAGAAGGTGTTATCGATATTGCTCCTTATAAAATGGGAAATAAAGCAGCATGTACGTTCTGTAACTTCAAGTCTGTTTGTCAATTTGATGAGTCACTGGAAGATAATCAGTTCCGATCGTTAAAAGATATGAAAGATAGCGAAGCGATGGAGAAAATAAGAGAGGAGGTTGGCGGAGAATGATAGAAAATTGGCCTAAAAAACCAGAAGGTAGTCAATGGACAGATGACCAGTGGAAAGCTGTTGTAGCGAACGGGCGTGATATTTTAGTTGCGGCTGCAGCTGGATCAGGTAAAACAGCAGTATTAGTTGAACGTATTATTAAAAAGATTATTAATGAAGAGAATCCAGTCGATGTCGACCGCCTGCTCGTTGTAACATTTACGAATGCAGCAGCGCAAGAGATGAAAAACCGAATCGGGGAAGCGTTAGAAAAGGTATTAATTGATGAACCAGGCTCTCAACACGTAAGAAAGCAGCTGAGCCTATTAAATAAAGCTTCCATTTCAACAATTCACTCATTTTGTTTACAAGTAATTAGAGGATATTACTACATGCTTGATGTTGATCCTCGTTTCCGTATTGCGAATCAAACAGAAAATGAATTGTTAAAAGAAGAAGTGCTAGATGACATATTAGAAGAAGAGTACGGAATCGAAGATAATACAATCTTCTTTGAACTTGTTGATCGTTATACGAGTGACCGTAGTGATGATGACTTGCAACGTATGATTTTAGCGCTTCATACAGAATCAAGGGCGCATCCAAATCCGGAAAAATGGCTTGATAAATTAGTAGAAGCATATGACGTAGAAGGAAAGACAATTGAAGATTTAGTATATGCTTCTTATTTATTAGAAGACGTGAAATTCCAGCTTGAAACAGCGGAACAGCATATTCGTAAGGCAACTGAACTCGCAATGCTTCCTGATGGTCCAGCGCCTCGCATTGAAACCCTGCAAGCAGATGTAGCATTACTTGGAACGCTATCATCAGCTGCTCGTGAATCGTGGACAAGTGTGTATGAAGCGATGCAAAACGTATCGTGGCAAACGTTAAAGCGTATTAAGAAAAGTGATTACAATGAAGATGTTGTAAAACAAGTAGACTCTCTTCGTAATAAAGCGAAAGATGAAGTGAAGAAATTACAAGAAGAGTTATTTAGCCGCAAACCTGAAAGTTTCTTACGAGATTTTCAAGATATGCACCCAGTATTAGAAAAGCTTGTTCAACTTGTAAAAGTATTTACAGAGCGTTTCCAAGCGATGAAGCGAGATAAAGGAATGGTCGATTTCACAGATTTAGAGCATTTCTGTTTACAAATTTTAAGTGAACAAAGTGAAAATGGTGAAATGAATCCGTCAGCAGTGGCGCTCCAATATCGTAATAAATTTGCTGAAGTATTAGTCGATGAATATCAAGATACGAACTTCGTACAAGAATCAATTATTAAATTCGTAACGAAAGATTCTGAGAGTGAAGGAAACTTGTTCATGGTAGGTGACGTGAAGCAGTCGATCTATCGTTTCCGACTAGCAGAACCAGGATTATTCCTAGGAAAGTATAAACGCTTCACACAAGAAGGATTAGGCGGCGGAATGAAGATTGACTTAGCGAAAAACTTCCGTAGTCGTCATGAAGTACTAGCAGGTACGAACTTTATTTTCAAACAAATTATGGGCGAAGAAGTTGGGGAAATTGACTACGATGCTGACGCCGAACTAAAGCTAGGTGCGACCTATCCAGAAGGTGAAGATGTAGCAGCAGAATTATTATGTATTCAGCAAACGGAAGAAGAAGTAATAGACGGTGAAGAAGGTGCAGAAGTCGAAAAAGCACAGCTTGAAGCTCGCCTTATGGCGCAGCGCATTAAAGCGATGGTTGATTCCGGTTATGAAGTGTATGACCGTAAAAATGATAGTATGCGTCCGGTGCAATACCGCGATTTCGTTATTTTACTTCGCTCCATGCCGTGGGCCCCGCAAATTATGGAAGAGTTAAAATTACAAGGAATTCCAGTATACGCTGACCTCGCGACTGGTTATTTTGAAGCGACGGAAGTAAATATTATGATGAATGTATTCCGCGTTATTGATAATCCGATGCAAGATATTCCGCTTGCCGCTGTACTTCGTTCCCCAATCGTTGGATTGAGCGATGAAGAACTTGCAACGCTTCGTGCTCATGGAAAGAAAGGCTCGTTTTATGAAGTAATGAGCTCATTCTTAAAAGGGGCACCGCTTGAAGAGGAGCAAGAACTTCATGATAAATTAGAGTGGTTTTATAACTTACTGCAAGGATGGCGTGAATTTGCACGTCAACAATCACTTTCTGATTTAATTTGGAAAGTGTACGGTGAGACAGGTTATTACGACTTCGTTGGCGGTTTACCAGCTGGAAAGCAAAGGCAGGCAAACTTACGCGTACTATATGACCGCGCAAGACAATATGAAGCAACATCATTTAGAGGATTATTCCGCTTCTTACGTTTTATTGAACGTATTTTAGAACGCGGTGATGATATGGGTACGGCGAGGGCTCTCGGTGAACAAGAAGACGTTGTTCGCATTATGACAATTCATAAAAGTAAAGGGTTAGAGTTCCCAGTTGTATTTGTAGCTGGACTCGGTCGTCGTTTTAATACACAAGACTTAATGAAACGTTTCTTATTGCATAAAGATTTCGGTTTCGGTTCGCAATTTATCGATCCGCGTAAACGAATTAAATATACAACATTATCACAGCTTGCGATTAAGCGTAAAATGAAAATGGAATTAATTGCGGAAGAAATGCGCGTACTATACGTAGCATTGACGCGTGCGAAAGAGAAGTTAATTTTAATCGGCACAGTTAAGGATGCAAATAAGGAAATGGAAAAATGGCTTGATGCGAGGGAACATAGTGAATGGTTATTACCAGATCACATACGTGCCGGAGCGTCTTGTTATTTAGACTGGATTGCACCTTCATTATATAGACACCGTGATAGTGAAATGCTTCTTGAATTAGGACAAGGAAGTATTCCAGATGAAATTTACGGGTATGACACTAGCTGGAAAGTAGAAGTTGTGGACGGTAACACGCTACTTGCACCAGAGCCAGTTCAAGAAGAGAAACAAGAATTGTTAGAAGCGCTTCGTGAGAAAAAGGCTGTTCCCCTGCAAAGTGAACGGAAAGAAGAAGTGTACGACAGATTAATGTGGAAGTACGGATATGAGGATGCGACATCTCATCGTGCGAAGCAATCTGTTACAGAAATAAAGAGAAATTATCAATCTGAAGAAGGTAGCGATAACGCCTTTATTAAAAAACTACGTGCACCAATTAAAACACGCCCGCGATTTATGGAGAAAAAAGGGTTAACGTACGCAGAGCGCGGAACAGCAGTGCATGCCGTTATGCAGCATGTTGATTTGAAGAAGCCGATTACGATTGAGGTTCTTCAAGAGCAAATTGCTGGAATGGTAAATAAGGAATTATTAACATTCGAGCAGGCGGAAGAAATAGCGATTGAAAAAGTAATTTCATTCTTTGACAGTGACTTAGGTAAAAGGGTATTAGCGGCGAAAAGTGTTGAGCGTGAAGTACCATTTACGATGATGCTTGCAGCAGAAGAAGCATATCAAGATTGGCAAGGGAAGAGCGGGGAAATGATTCTTGTCCAAGGGGTTATCGACTGCATGATTGAAGAGGAAGATGGCATTACGTTAATCGACTTTAAAACAGATACGATTGAAGGGAAATTCCCAGGCGGATTCGAACAAGCGAAACCAATTTTAGAAGATCGATATAAAGTGCAGCTTTCGTTATATGCAAAAGCATTGGAGAAAAGCTTACAACATCCTGTAAAAGAGAAATGTTTATACTTCTTTGATGGGAATCACGTTGTAAATATTGAAGAATAGAGGGGCTTGAAAATGGTAACGGAAAAAACGTTAAGAACTTGTGAACAGGGACACGAGTACTATAAAAGTAGCGATTGTCCAACTTGCCCAGTCTGTGAGAAAGAGAGAAAACCAAAAGAAGGTTTTCTCTCTCTTCTTTCAGCGCCAGCAAGAAGGGCATTAGAGCACCGTGGAATTCAAACTGTAGAAGAACTCTCAAAATATAGTGAAAAAGAAATTTTAAAACTGCATGGTATGGGACCTGCGTCTTTGCCGAAGCTTAGGAAGGCTTTGGAGGAGAGTGGGTTATCATTTAAATAAAATGAAATAGTGCCTCTTCACTACTTACTTGTTTATACCACTATTTGTGGACTGTAAAGCTCTTGCTTATTAAAATTTCATTTTAATAATTTTGAATTAGATAAAAGAAAAAAGTAGGAGAATATCTCCTACTTTTTTTACGCTGTTCCAATCTGATCTTGATCTGCCACATCAGAATCAAATGTATTCGTTGCGCTAACACCGTTAAACGTATTCACGACAAACCCAACATTGGAAGCTCCAGATCCGTTATAGGCTTTCGTGTTTTCTTTCGGAGATACGTTATAAAAATCTCCTAAGTTGAAAGAGCCGTTACTGTTTTGCACGACGAGATTTCCTACAACCGAAGGCATACCATCCACCTACTTTACTAAGCTTTTTAATTACTATATGAATTATTGTGCGGAAGGTTCATCCGTAATATATTGGCGGATTTGTATAATACGAGAGTTATTAAAACCATAATCAACATTTCCAATTTGAAAGCAACCAGAATTTAAAAGTGTCCGCAATTCAACGTTATTCACTTCAATAAAAGGGCATTCATTTACAATATTTAATTTTACATCTGTCGTTCGTTTTGGAATTGTAATGTGTTCATCTGTAAAGATTTCAAAAGCATCAAAGCTACCTTCTCCCCTTATATAACAAGGAATTTCACGGTGGACGGCAATAGCTCTACTTTTTAATTCCATTTGATTGGCATCTCCAACTTGAAATACGGCAGCAATCCCTAACGAAACAATAGAAACATTTTGGACAATAGACACATGATGCAACATAATTTTTCAGTCTCCTTAACCTGGAGTAGGAGGGACATCTGTTACTAATGGTACAAATGGACCCTCTGTAACTGTTTCAAATGGTGTATCGAGAATAGAAGATAGAATGAGGAGATTTGCATCTCCAATTAAAAAGAGTGCGGACGACGATACACCGTTCATTTTAATCTGTCCGACTTTTAATTCACGGTTTACAACGTTAAGGTTCATACCTACTTACTCCTTTCGGAAATTTCCCGGTATGTGCTGAATAAAGGAGAGAAAGGCTTTGTCAATATCTTGTTTCATTGCCTGAATAATGATATCTCGTAAATAATCTGGATCTGTTGAAATACCTTCATATGATTGCGCTTGTGATAAATAATAAGGGAGTCGATGCTCCATCTGTTTTTTTATGTCATCCACCATCATTTGTCGATACATTTCATCAAGCGGTGTTCTCTCTTCTTGTTCAAAATGGAGAATACGATTATATGCTTCTTCATCTAAGTATCGATGCATTTCTTGGAGGATACCTTGATAAAAGTCTGGGTTTGTTTCGGTTTCAGGGTTTACCTTCAATGTTTCTGTATCCACTTGAAAATCTTCAATTTGTTGTCCTTTTGCTGAAAATGGGTTTAAACCAATATTTAAAGTACCATTTAAATTTTCGACTTTTAATTGATCGAATTTGTATTCCACTTTTCCTACAGAAGAGGAGGGGCGATTTTTTAATTCGTTAAGCTCTTCTTGGAGTTGGCGCACTTGATCTTCTAAATTCAGGATGGATGCTTGTTGTGTTTGAAGAGCTTGTTGAAGTTGGTGTAAGTAAGTATATATATCTTGATTCATTTGTGAAACCTCCTTTTCAATAGGGAGGGTAAAAATATTCCTGCTATATATTTATGACAAGGATGTCTTAAGAAGAACTAGTTGATGGTTTGATAGAAATAATTTGTCCTTTTGCCTGTAATGGGCGAAGCGGTTCCGTAAATCCGCCCGTATTTGAAAATTTAGATAGGGCTTTAATACTTCCGGCAGTACCAATTTGGAACACAGAAGAGGTTGTAATGCTATCAATTTTAATACTGTTGATGATGATACTTTGGTTTACATAAAAATTCAATGCAATTGCCTCCTTTAAGTTGAGCCAATTATCGCTTGATCGATTACATCTGAATCGTTGACAGTCGTTGCACTTTGATAATTGTAGACAGAAACATTATCTCCAACGTTGAAAGAGCCGGCCCCGGCGAAAGCACGTGAGTAACTAATAGGCCTAATCGCAAATACATCTCCAATATGAAAAATACCACTTGATCCAATATTGACGATACGAATATGTCCGACCATAGCTGGCATACAAAACACCCTTCGTTTTTAAAATTTTCTTTTCTACTATTGTATGGGCGTTTCCAATAAAATGTGTATTTTTTTGAAATAAAAGAAACACACGCATTATTGCGTGTGTGTGTTGAACGTTTGATTAGGGTGTAAATCCGTATGTACATGACAAATTACATTTAAGAGCCTGTCCAGTTCTTGGCTACAATCCACTGTTTTTTGAGAAGTCATTCCATAGCGTTCAGCAAAATAAATCATTTTTTCACGTTTTTTTTCAATCGCTTGCTCAAACATTGAAATCGGCTCCATCTCTAAATGAAATTTTTAGTATATATGTAGTACATATTATACAAAAACTTCATAAAAAAGAAATGCATTCGCTAAAAAAAGTAAAATTTCTACATTTTATGCCAAATGATAAAGGGGTAACGAATAGGGGATGAGAAGAATATTGTAAAAATTAGCGTGCATGAGAAGGTTTTTTTCTTGCGGATGCGAATACAATTAAAGGGTATGAGTTTTAGGATGGAGAGTGGAAATATTGCGTTTTGTAACGGCGAAGAAAGAAGAAAAGGTATTTGTAGGTATTGTAGATGAAGAAGAAGAAAAGGTATTACACTTAAGAGAAGCGCAAAGACAAAAAGGGGAAAAGGTTACAATCCCTATTACAATGTTAGAGTGTATTGAAAGAGGGACTGAATGCTTTGAGAAAGTATGTGAAATTGTAAATTGGGCAAAAGAGAACGGGGAAGCGGCGTATTATCCGTTAACAGAGGTGAAAATATTAGCGCCGATTCCAAGGCCAAGAAAGAATATTTTGTGTGTTGGAAAAAACTATCGTGAGCATGCGGTAGAAATGGGCGGAGTAGAGTCTATTCCAGAAAATATAATGATCTTTACGAAAGCGCCAACAACAGTTATTGGCATAAATGAGCAAATTAATGGTCACCCTCATGCAACGGACGAACTAGATTACGAAGGAGAATTAGCTATCATTATTGGTAAGCGAGGGAAGCAAATAAAAAAAGAAAAAGCGCTTGAGCATGTTTTTGGTTATACGATTATAAATGATGTAACAGCTCGAGACATTCAAAGAAAACATAAACAGTTTTTCCTTGGGAAAAGCTTCGATACATTTTGTCCGATGGGACCGTATTTAATTCATAAATCGGTGGTTAATGCGCCGAATGCATTACACATTGAAACGGTAGTAAATGGAGAAGTAAGGCAAACTTCTAACACAAATAAAATGATTTTTTCAATAGAAGAAATTATTTCAACGATAAGTAAAGGAATGACTTTAGAACCAGGCGATATTATCGCAACAGGAACGCCGGCTGGTGTCGGAAAAGGTTTTACACCACCGAAGTTTTTACATGCTGGTGATGAAGTGGTCATTACAGTAGAAGGAATTGGTACTTTACGAAATGTAGTGAAATAAAGAAAAGAGCTATCTTGTTAAAAGATAGCTCTTTTTTATGGCCTTGGGTTATAGAGGTAATCGATAACGGCAAAAGTGTAAAGACCAATGAATGCAAGTGTACAAATGCCAAATAGTATAACCGTAAGTGCGCTTTTTTCTCGTCCAAAACCAATGATAGTAAGAATAACAGCAGTCCAAAATGATGCTTTCAGTAGTGTGAGTGTAGTAGGAGTTGAGTAATGAAGCCATGTTGTGGAAAGTAGGAAACCAAAGAATGTAACTAAAATAAAAGCTGTAGCTAAATAGTTAATATGTTTACCATATCTTAATAGCATGTCGCACCTCCTTTACGATTTTAAAATACAGAAAATTACAATTTTATCTTAATATAAATGAATATAAAAAGAAAGAGGTTGTCCCAACATGTCGGACAACCTCTCTATCATTACGATAATACAGCTTTAATTTTTTGGAATGCCCACTCTAAATCTTCTTCAGAGATTACTAGAGGTGGTGCGATACGAATTACATTTTCGTGTGTTTCTTTACATAATAGACCAGCTGCTTTTAGTTGTTCACAGTAAGGACGAGCTGGCTCGTTTAATTCGATACCGATGAATAAACCTTTACCACGAACTTCAGTGATCATTGGGTTATCAATCTCTTTTAATTGCCCAACTAATTTTTCACCTAATTGAAGAGAACGCTCTGTTAATTTTTCTTCTTCTAACACTTCAAGAGCCGCGATAGAAACAGCACATGCAAGTGGATTACCACCGAATGTAGAACCGTGAGAACCTGGCTCAAATACACCTAAAATGTCGCGGTTTGCTGCTACGCAAGAGATTGGGAACACACCGCCGCCAAGTGCTTTACCAAGTATGTACATGTCAGGAGTTACATTGTCCCAGTCACAAGCAAATACTTTACCAGTACGGCCTAAGCCAGTTTGGATTTCATCTGCTACAAATAAAACGTTTTCTTTTTTACATACTTCAAAAGCTTCTTTTAAGTAACCAGCTGGTGGGATATTAATTCCTGCTTCACCTTGAATTGGCTCTAAAATGAATGCTGCTGTGTTTGGTGTAATTGCGGCTTTTAATGCTTCTAAATCACCGTAAGGAATTACAACGATGCCAGGAAGCATTGGACCGAATCCACGCTTGTACTCTTCATTTGAAGACATAGAAACAGAACCCATTGTACGTCCGTGGAAGTTATCTTCACAAACGATGATTTCAGCACGGTTTGCTTCCACTTTCTTCACATCATAAGCCCAGCGACGAACTGTTTTAATTGCAGTTTCAACAGCTTCAGCACCTGTATTCATTGGAAGTACCATTTCTTTATTAGTTAGTTTCGCAACTTTTTCGTACCAAGGACCTAATTGATCGCTATGGAAAGCACGAGAAGTTAACGTAACACGATTAGCTTGGTCAATTAAAGCGTTAATAATTTTCGGGTGACGATGACCTTGGTTTACTGCAGAATATGCACTTAATAAGTCCATATAGCGGTTTCCTTCAGGATCTTCTACCCAAACACCTTCTGCTTTAGAAATAACGATTGGAAGTGGGTGATAGTTATTTGCTCCGTATGTGTCTGTAAGTTCGATAATATCCTTAGTTTGAATCATGATTGTTCCCCCTTTTGTTATTACAAGAAGTTTGTAAATACTCTAAATATTATAGCATTTAAATGTAAAAAAGCGAAACATTTCCTGAAAATAAATGAACATGTTATCATATAGAGTGAAAAAGTGTGAAAAGAGGAGGTAAGGGATACGATGGTACATATGCATATTACAGCATGGGCGTTAGGTTTAATTTTATTCTTCGTTGCGTATTCACTTTATTCAGCAGGAAGAAAAGGGAAAGGTGTACATATGGGGCTTCGCCTAATGTATATCATTATTATTGTGACAGGCTTCATGTTGTACATGAGTATTGTGAAGACAGCAACAGGTAGCATGCACATGTGGTATGGCTTAAAAATGTTAGCTGGTATTTTAGTTATCGGTGGAATGGAAATGGTTCTTGTGAAAATGAGCAAAAACAAACCAACAGGGGCGGTTTGGGGCTTATTTATTGTTGCGCTAGTAGCAGTATTTTATCTTGGGCTGAAATTACCGATTGGCTGGAAAGTATTCTAATAAAAAATAAAGCCACCTTATAATCTCAAAGACTTGGGAGATTATAAGGTGGTTTTTTACTTTATCCCGTAAACATCAGATTGGTGAAGGCTAATAATCAGTGGGCTACCCCACTGATTAAAGTTTCACTTTATGTCGCATCGATATGCAACTCTTCTCCATTTACTTTCGTAAAACGGAACATATTTTTATTTGACGTAGTGTGACGGACGAAATGGTGCTGCAGTGTACAGATCATTTCTTCGTTATCAAACAAAAGAATATTTACTCCTTCGCGTGACTCCTCTTGCGGTAAGAAAGATAAATAATTATGACAATACATGCAATCATATAAAGAGTAGTGAAGTGATTGTAATGATTCGGTTAATAATGTGAAGACAGAGTCAGGTAATTCCTCCAGCCATTCATTATAGCTAAGAAGTAACTTTTTTCGAATACGTATCATTTCACCATTTTGCAAATGGTGTTGCTCGTTGGCGATTTGTAATACATCTTGTTCATAGAAACGGGCTGGTAGCCAATTGTTATTATACAAAATTTCAAACCCATCTTCGGCAATATCTTCTAATAAAAACGCTTCATCATTTTCATCATCAAAGAATACCCACTCATTGTTTATATATTCTACATTACCGACTGTATGAGCACGGGGCTGATTATATAAAATATGTTTACGTTGTATCATACACGATTTCTCCTTTATGAAAAGTAGTTATTCCTGTTATAGACAGTTCGTGCATTCTTTATAACTAGACACATATAGACATAGGTGGGCATACAATAAAACACGTTTTACTGAGTGAAAATGCTATTCCATATGTGGATAGTAGGTTATCGTCAAGTTTTTCATTTTTTTGATCCGCACTCTTAGGGTGGGGATTACTGCACGTTCAAGAAAAGAAATAAGATGGAAGGATGATTTATATGTGCGGGATTACAGGATGGGTGGATTATAAACGCTCATTAGAAGGAGAAAGAGATGTCGTTACGAAGATGGCTGAGACGTTAGCGAAACGGGGGCCGGATGATAATAAAGTTTGGATTAAAGGAAATGTCGCATTTGGGCATAAGCGGTTAATCGTTGTGGATCCTGAGGGCGGTAAACAGCCGATGACTTGTTTAAAAGATGAAACGAATTACGCCATTTGCTATAACGGTGAACTTTATAACACAGAAGACATTCGAAAGGAATTATTAAGAAGAGGATATACGTTCAAAGGTCATTCTGATACAGAAGTATTATTAGCTTCTTATATT
The DNA here is from genome assembly GCF_056530295.1 of Bacillus sp. PK6-16. Lineage (NCBI taxonomy): Bacteria > Bacillati > Bacillota > Bacilli > Caryophanales > Bacillaceae > Bacillus > Bacillus sp. PK6-16. The sequence continues at coordinate 4,137,236 of NZ_CP096511.1, read as the reverse complement.
GAATGGAAAGAAGAATGTGTCGATCATTTAAACGGTATATATGCGTTTGCAGTATGGGACGAACAGAAAGAACAAGTATTTATTGCGAGAGATCGATTAGGTGTAAAGCCACTTTTTTATAAATATGATAGCGGACGCTTACTATTTGGTTCGGAGTTAAAAGCGATATTGTCGCATCCAGATGTGAAGGCGGAAGTAACGTTAGAAGGATTATCAGAAATATTCGGGCTCGGACCGTCAAGAACGCCTGGCCACGGTATTTATGCTGGTATAAAAGAATTGCGTCCAGGTCATGCGATGACATTTTCAAAAAACGGTTTATGTATATGGAGATATTGGAATGTAGAAAGTAAAAAACATGAAGACTCTTTTGAAGAAACAGTAGAGAAAACGCGCTTTTTATTACAAGATGCGATTACAAGACAGCTTGTTTCTGATGTACCACTATGTACTTTTTTATCGGGTGGTGTAGATTCGAGCGCTATTACAGCTATTGCAGCGAAAGAATATGAGAGATCGGGAAAAGGGCAATTACACACGTATTCTATTGATTACGAAGATAATGACAAATACTTTAAAGCGAATGCATTCCAGCCAAATTCAGATGCTCCGTTTATTAATTTAATGACTGAGACATTTCAAACAACCCATCATCGCTGCGTCATTTCGAATGAAAAATTAGCAGAGTATTTAACTGAAGCAGTACTCGTTCGTGATTTGCCTGGTATGGCAGATATCGATTCGTCATTATTATGGTTTTGCCGAGAAATTAAACAAGATTTTGTCGTTGGCTTATCTGGAGAATGTGCAGATGAAATATTTGGTGGATATCCGTGGTTTTATAGAGAAGATGATTTACAATCGAGTGCATTTCCGTGGATGCGTTCTACAGAGGCACGTGAACAACTTCTAAAAAAAGAATGGAGAAATAAATTAAATTTACAACAATATGTACAAAGGCGCTATGAAGAGTCGATTCAAGAAGTTCCTATTTTAGAGGGGGAAAGTCCGCTAGAAGCAAAAAGACGCCAATTATTTTATTTAAATATGGTATGGTTTATGACAACATTATTAGACAGAAAAGACCGCATGAGTATGGGAGCGAGCTTAGAAGTACGTGTTCCATTTGCAGATCATCGTCTTGTCGAATATGCGTGGAATATTCCTTGGGAAATGAAAATGTATAAAAACCGCGAAAAAGGTCTATTACGTAAAGCGTTAGAAGGTGTACTTCCACATGACATCTTATATAGAAAGAAGAGTCCTTATCCGAAAACGCACAATCCGCACTATACAAAAGCAGTAACAGTATGGCTTCAAAATCTATTAACGGATAAAGGTTCAATTTTACACGAACTGTTTGATAAAGAGCAGTTGAGCGGATTAATTCAGTCTGGCGGCAGTGCATTTCAAACACCATGGTTTGGTCAATTGATGACTGGGCCACAGCTTTTAGCTCATTTAGCACAAATTCATGTTTGGTTTAAAGAATATGGGGTAAATATTAAGGAATAAGGGAAAAGCGGCTTACAATTATGTAAGTCGCTTTTTATTAAAGAAATTGTCATATAAAATTCAAAATCACCTTATAAATAATACTTAATTAGAATTATTATTTTGACGTACTTATTATTACTTGTTATAATTGGAAACAAACGTTCTGAAAAAGATTCTCATTTATAAAATTGAGGTGTTATATAGATGACAAAGAAAAAAATAGGTTTACTCGTAATGGCGTATGGAACACCAGAATCATTAGACGATGTAGAGGCATATTATACACATATCCGTCACGGGCGTACGCCATCAGAAGAAGCGCTTGAAGATTTAATTGGGCGCTATAAAGCGATTGGTGGAATTTCGCCGCTTGCAAAAATTACGAAAGAACAGGCGCATAAATTAACAGATTCAATGAATAACATATTTACAGAGTATCAATTTACTTGTTACTTAGGTTTAAAACATATTGCACCATTTATAGAAGATGCGGTAGAAGAAATGAAGCGTGATGGGATCGAGCAAGCGATTAGTATCGTATTAGCACCGCACTATTCTACATTTAGCATTAAAGCGTATAATGACCGTGCTATTCGTCTTTCAAAAGAAATCGGTGGTCCTGTTATTGAACCAATTGAACAATGGTACGATGAACCGAAGTTTATTTCGTATTGGGCAGACCAAATAAAAGAGACGTTTACTAATATTATAAATAAAGAGAAAGCAGTCGTAATTTTTTCAGCGCATAGTTTGCCAGAAAAAATTATTGCAGCAGGAGACCCTTATGTAGAACAACTAAAGCATACGGCAGATTTAATTGCAGAAGCTGCAAATATTCAAAACTATACAATCGGTTGGCAAAGTGCTGGGAATACTCCAGATCCGTGGATTGGTCCAGATGTGCAAGATTTAACGAAAGATTTATATGAAGAGCATGGGTACGAATCTTTCATATATTGCCCAGTTGGTTTTGTAGCGGAGCATTTAGAAGTTTTATATGACAACGATTATGAATGTAAAGTTGTAACTGATGAATTAAATGCCAAATATTTTAGACCAAATATGCCGAATGCACAATCTGCATTTATCGACTGTTTGGCTGAAATTGTTTCCAAAAAAGTGAAGGAAATAGTTGACAAAGATTTAGTTTTGAATAATAATTAATTTATAATAATTTTAAATAAATAATAATTACTATGAAAGAAAGAGGAGGATCCCCTTAGATGAATCCAAATAATCGCTTAACAACAAACCAAGGTGCTCCAGTTGGAGACAACCAAAATTCTCGTACAGCTGGTCGTCGTGGACCAGTATTATTAGAAGACTATCATTTAGTAGAAAAACTTGCACACTTTGATCGTGAACGTATTCCAGAGCGCGTTGTGCATGCACGTGGTGCAGGTGCTCACGGTGTATTCGTAACGAAAAATAGTATGAAGCAATATACGAAAGCGGCATTTTTACAAAATGAAGGAACTGAAACGCCTGTATTTGTTCGTTTTTCAACGGTTATTCATGGTCAAGGTTCTCCTGAAACAGCACGTGACCCACGTGGGTTCGCTGTTAAATTTTATACAGAAGAAGGAAACTACGATATCGTAGGTAATCATTTACCAGTTTTCTTCATTCGTGATGCAATTAAATTCCCAGATATGGTACATTCCTTAAAACCAGCACCTGATACGAATATTCAAACGCCAGATCGTTATTGGGATTTCATGACGTTAAGTCCAGAATCTACACATATGATGACATGGGTATTTTCTGATTACGGTACACCAGCAAGCTATCGTGAAATGGAGGGTTTCGGCGTCCATTCATTTAAATGGATTAATGAAGAAGGTAAAATTGTTTATATAAAATACCACTGGAAACCACAGCAAGGTGTACGTAACCTAAATGCGAAAGAAGTGCAAGAAGTACAAGGGAAAGACTTCAATCATGCAACTCGTGACTTGTTCGATGCAATCGAAAAAGGAAATTACCCAAAATGGGATTTACACGTACAAGTTATGCAATTAGATGAAATGGACTCTTTAGACTTTGATCCACTAGATCCAACGAAAGTGTGGCCAGAAGATCGCTTCCCATTAATGGAAGTAGGGACAATGACGTTAAATCGTAATCCGAAAAACTTCTTTGCAGAAGTAGAACAAGTAGCGTTCTCTCCAAGTGCAACTGTAAATGGTATTGAGCCATCGGAAGATAAATTATTACAAGGTCGTTTATTCTCTTACCCAGATACACAACGTTATCGTCTTGGTGCAAATTACTTACAAATTCCTGTAAACTGCCCATACGCAGCTGTTCATAATCAACAACGTGATGGTGCGATGCAAGTAAATCAAAACCCATCTACAATCAACTACGAACCGAGCCGTCATGCTGAAAATCCAGTTGAAGACCCAGCTTACCGCGATTCAACTATGAAAGTAGAAGGCTATGTATCTCGTGAAAAAATTGAGAAACCAAATGACTTTAAACAAGCAGGTGAGCGTTACCGTTCATTCTCTAAAGAAGAGCAAGATAACTTAATTGCAAACTTAACAAATGACTTGAAAGACGTAAATGAACGCACAAAATTATTAGCTGTTTGTAACTTCTTCCGTGCAGATCAAGAATACGGTATGCGTTTAGCGCAGGCATTAAATGTTGATATTACGCAATATGTAGGAAATGCTCCGAAATAAATAGGAAAAGACGACTGGGTTTCGGTCGTCTTTTTTATGTGTAAAGTTACACGCGGGTATTCTTCAGTTTCGTTATGTCGGAATTTGTTGGTAAATCAATATCTTGTGTCGAAACGTTGATATATTGAAAGAAACAATCGATATATTTGAAAAATCGTTGATATATCCAAAAAACCGTTAATATATTTCCAGTTATACTAGGTGGGGTATGTTACCCGGTGCGCAAAAAAGAGATGCAATCTATCATCGATAGATTGCATCTCTTTTTTAGTTCACTCGCTCAGTATACTCATAAGCTTTCTCCCCATGCATCGAAATATCAAGTCCCATATGTTCCTCGTGCTCATCTACCCGGACAGGGAGGAAGAAGTTGATTGCTTTAATAATGGCATACGTCATTATAATTGTGAACGCATATGTTGCGCCGATCGCTACAAGTTGTTTCAACAGCAGCGAGGCGTTTCCGTAAAATAATCCGTTAGCGCCATCGCCGTTTACGGCAGTAGTTGCAAATAATCCTGTCGCAATACCGCCCCAAGTTCCACCGATGCCGTGACATCCGAATGCATCGAGTGTATCGTCGTATCCGAATTTTGTTTTTAAGAAAAAGACCGCTCCGAAGCATAATACGCCGCCAATTGCTCCGATAAGAAGAGCTGAGAAAGGTGTAACGAACCCGCAAGCTGGTGTAATAGCGACTAGACCGGAAACGGCGCCACAAGCAGCTCCCATCGCAGTCGGTTTTGATTGGAAGAACCACTCTGAAAGCATCCAAGTTAATGCTGAGGCAGCAGCAGCTATATTTGTATTAATAAATGCAGTTAAAGCTACATCATTTAAAGATAATGCGCTTCCGACGTTAAAACCGAACCAGCCAAACCATAATAATCCTGCGCCTAACATTGTAAATGGCAAATGGTGAGGAGAAGAACCATTTATGTTTTTTCGTTTTCCGAGGAAAATAGCTAATACAAGACCAGCGACTCCGGAAGTGATGTGAACGACGTTTCCGCCAGCAAAGTCTAGTGCCCCAAGTTCCCTTAGCCAACCGCCGACGCCCCATACCCAATGAGCGACAGGATTGTAAACGATCGTTGTCCATAGAAGGATAAAAATAAGAAAGGCAGAAAATCGCATTCTTTCAGCAAATGCACCTGAAATTAAAGCTGGAGTTAAAATGGCGAACATGAGTTGAAACATCATGAATAAATTGTGAGGAATAGTAGATGAGTAGTCTGGATTTGGTGCGTAGGTAACTCCGTTTAGCCCGAACCAATCAAGTGTACCGATAATCCCGTGCCAATCTGGTCCGAATGATAAAGAATAGCCGATAACAATCCATTGAATCGAAACGATAGCCATTGCGCTATAACTATGCATCGTTGTGCTGAGTACATTTTTGCTGCGAACCATACCTCCATAAAAAAGTGCCAATCCTGGTGTCATTAACATGACCATTACTGTCGTTACAAACATAAAAACTGTATCTCCCATATCCATGATCTCTCCTCCTATAATGTTAGAAAAAATAACATCATTTTGTTATGTTTCATATCATATTCGAAATTAAACTAAAAATCAACTAAAAATTCAGAAAATTATATACATGATGTTAGAAAATGTAACATAGATTATTTTGTGAGGATTGAAATCGACATATGCGTTTCTCTTGAATAATTGGTATAATATTCTTACAATTAAAAACTTGGGGGATGCGTGTGGGAAAAATACGGACTAGGAAACTATTCATTTGTTTTTGCTTAGCTTTTGTTTTGTTTGTACCAATACATACTTTTGCAGACGAAAAAAGAGAGTGGAAAGATGAAGTTATATACTCCATTATGATTGATCGCTTCAATAATGGAGAACCGAAAAATGACAAACAATTAGAAGTTGGTAATTTAGAAGGGTATCAAGGCGGGGATATAAGAGGAATTATAAAAAGGTTGGATTACATAAAAGAAATGGGTTTTACTACCGTTATGCTTTCGCCGCTTTTTGAAAGTGGAAAGTACGATGGATTAGACGTGCGAAATTTAAAAAAGGTAAATGAACATTTCGGGACAGACAATGATGTGAAAGAACTTGTAAAAGAAGCTCATGCAAAAGGAATGAAAGTTGTATTTCAAATTCCGCTTGGAGAAAACGAACGACAGGTAATTGACGCAATGAAATGGTGGATAAAAGAAGTTGATTTAGACGGAAGTTATGTTATACATAGTGAAAAAAAGCCGCGTTCCTTTTGGGATAACGCGCAAAAAGATATGCAAGTGATAAAGAAAGATTTTCGTATTATGACAAAGGAGGATAGCGAATACAACGAAAAAATAGTAGAATCGTTTTCCGAAGCGGATGTATCGGTGAAATCGTTATACGATGTGAGTAAAAAAGAAGGGGACTTTGTTACGTTTTTAGATGATCAAGAAACAAAAAGATATGCGCGTATTGCAAAAGAAAATATGTATTATCCGCCATCACGTTTAAAGTTGGCGCTTACTTATTTGTTAACATCACCTGGGATTCCGAATTTTTATTACGGAACTGAAATTGCATTAGATGGAGGAAGTGTACCCGATAATAGACGATTAATGGATTTTAAGTCAGACGAAAAGTTTATGCAACACATAACAAAACTAGGTGAACTTAGGCAGGCGAGACCGTCTTTACGACGCGGTACGTTTGAGCTTCTGTATGATAAGAGCGGGATGAGTATACTAAAACGAAAATATAAAGATGAAGTAACTTTAGTAGCAATTAATAATACGAAAGAAACACAAAAAGTCTCCTTACCTGCAAGTGAAATTGGTGAAAAACAAGAGTTAAGAGGATTGTTGCAGGATGAAATTATAAGAGAGGAAAACGGAAAATTTTATCTCGTTTTAAAGCGTGAAGAATCAAACGTGTATAAAGTTAACGGAGAAACAGGTGTGAATTGGTTATTTATCTCCTTAATCGTTGGTGTGAATGTATTATTTATTGCGTTTCTAATTGCAGTTAAAAGGAAACGTAGATGAGATGAGAAGTTACTCACTCTATGTTCATGTCTTCTTATTGGATTTGTAAGTTTGTTCGGTGGGGCCAGGTTAGGGAGAAAGTCTTCTTCCTAGCCTGTTTTTGTGTCCATACGGATAGAGAAAGACCTTTGAAACAATAATTGCAACTATATTAATTTTACATTACATTAAAAGTTAGAGAATACTCTTATACTAATATAGTGCTAAATAGTAGGTGGGAAAATGGAGTTTTACGATTTGGGTATTACCATTAAAGAGCTTAGAATTAAAAAAAATATATCACAATCCGAATTATGTCATGGAATATGTTCACAAAGTCAAATTAGCAAAATAGAAAAAGGTGTGATTTATCCATCTAGTATATTATTATATCAATTATCAGAAAGACTTGGTATTGACCCAAATAATATATTTGCATTAACTCAAAACAAAAAATTAAAATATGTAGAAAATGTAAAATGCGTAATAAAAGATTGCTTAAAGCAAAAACAATATAATGAACTTTATGAAATCGTGAAAAAAGAGAAAGATGAAAAGAATTTCCAGGCAAAAGAAGATAAACAATTTCTCCTATGGCATGAAGCGATTGCTATATTTGAGGTGAACAGATCTATAAAAACTGCTTTAAAGCTTTTAAATAATGCATTAAAACTAACTTTAACCAATGTTGATTTTTTATCAGAAAGAGAAATAGATATTATGCAGACAATGTCTATATTTTATGCGGAAAATAAAGAATATGATAAAAGTATTACTATATTAAGAAGGTGTTTAACTAATTTTAATAAGTTAGATTTCCCGAGAGATAAAGCGATTAAATTAAAAATCATTTTTAATTTAGCGAAATGTTTAGGTATGACCTATCAATATGAAGAGGCGGTAAAATACATTGATAAAGGAATCAAATTAGCTATTAATCTAAATACTTTATACTTATTAGGTGAACTTTACTATTTAAAGGGATGGAATTTATTAAGATTTAAACAACAGAATGAAGAAGATATTGCAAATAACATGAAAAAAGCATTATTTATATTTGAACTAACAGAAAAAGAAAATCTGATAAAAATGGTTAAAGAAAAATATTTAGAAAACCAAACTGAAAAAAGTCACTTATAATTCATTTGGAAATCACTTGAAATATAATAAAACCTACAGGGAAAATCTCTGTAGGTTTTATACTTATAAACTTGTTTCTAAAATATTAGTGTTTAATATAAATTTTTGAATAAGAGTTTACTTAGTGTACTTTTTATTTTGAAGTCTGCATCATTATTAACAATTTATGCTTCTTTTTAATCACATCCAAATATTGTTAAGATTGAGATGATTCAAGTCGGAGGAAGGCACTTTGAGGTGTCTTTTTTTATGACCTTTATCATTAACTATTTAATGTTTTTTTAAATGATTACATGACATATTTTTTTTGTACCAAGCTTTGTTGATACAGTTAGACTTATCCGTTAGTGTATTCGTATTATTAGAACATCCTACAGTATTTAAGGAGAATGTGGCCAATAAAAACCATAATATTAATTTCTTCAAATAACCACTTCTAACTCTTTTTTAATTAACATTTTTTAAAATACTTATTAATTTTACATTACATTAAAGGTTGGAAAATATTCTTATACTCATAAATTGTTACGTTTCGGCGAGGAGAGGAATTATGAGTTATAGCAATTTTTAAGATGACTTTGGCCTAGGATGTAATTGCTAAGAAAAGTAATTCAAATCGAAGGGAAAACGTCTTAAGGTGTCTTTTCCTTATTTTCAATTTACTTAGCGATTTTTACCGCACATACCCTTTTTTCTATAGTTTGTTCTCGTAATATTGTCTCTACAAGACTAAAAAGAAAACTCCTCTAATTAAGAGGAGTTTTCTTTTTAGCGGTAGTTAATGAACTGTACGTCGATTGGTAAATCAGCGCTACGAACAGCTGCAATTACTGCTTGTAAGTCATCACGGCTTTTCGCTGTAACACGTACTTGATCATCTTGTACTTGTGTTTTTACTTTTAATTTCATTTCTTTAATGATGTTGTTAATTTTTTTCGCGTTATCTTTATCGATACCTTGTTGAAGTGTTGCGCGTTGGCGAACAGTGTTGCCAGTTGCAGCTTCAACTTTTCCGTAATCTAAGTTCTTAATTGGAACGTTACGTTTTACAAGTTTAGAGATAAGAACGTCTTTTACTTGCTCTAATTTAAACTCGTCATCAGAAGTTAAAACAAGTACTTCTTTTTCTAATTTAATATCACTTTTACTTCCTTTAAAGTCATATCGGTTTTGGATTTCTTTTAATGCGATATTAATTGCGTTTGTTACTTCAGGTAATTCTACTTTCGAAACGATGTCAAAAGAACTATCTTTTGCCATAGTTAGCACCTCCAAATAAATTTCTAATCTTGTTATGTACTGTACATACTAAAGTATAGCTGAAAACGAGTCTAGACTTAAGTGTTTTCGTATTTATATTCATGTAACCTCATTTTATTATAGTGAATTTTGGGCAGTTGGACAAATATAGGAAAAATCATGTTATAATTAACTTTTGTTTGGAATGATAAAAAAGATAATTTTATATATATAGAAGGGAATTAAAAAATATGTATTTGCAAATAGGATCGATTGAACAGGTAACTGTTTTACGCGAAACGGAAATCGGATATATGGTTGGGAATGAAGAAGAAGAAATTTTCCTACATAAAAATGAAGTAGCTGGAGAAATTGAAGAAGGCGATACGATTGACGTATTCTTATACCTTGATCACCAAAATCGTATTTCAGCAACAATGAAGGAGCCAATTATTACAACGTATGATTGGAACTGGGTAAAGGTTGTAGAAGTTATTCCGAGTTTAGGTGTGTTTGTTGATATTGGTGTATCAAAAGATATACTAATTCCAGCTGATGAATTCCCAATTTATATGCCGGTATGGCCAGAAGTTGGAGACGAATTATATTGTACGTTAAAATTAACGAATCGTGATCGTTTAATTGCTCTTCCAGCAAGAGATAGTGATATGCAAGAAATCGTTGTAGATGCGACACCATCTATGCGTAATAAAAACGTAAACGGACGTGTGTATCGTTCGCTTCAAGTAGGTTCATTCGTTTTAACAGATGAACATTTCCGTGCTTTCTTACACCATACAGAAAGAAAAGAACAAGTCCGCATCGGTCAGCGTGTAACAGGACGTATTATTGACGTAAAAGATGACGGTACAATTAACATTTCACTTCTTCCTCGTAAAGAAGAAGGAATGGAAGACGATGCTGCAGTAATTTATGCATATATGGAAGAACGAGGCGGAGCAATGCCGTTTTGGGATAAGAGCCATCCAGAAGATATTAAAGAACGCTTTAACATGAGTAAAGCTGCATTTAAGCGTGCACTTGGTAAGTTGATGAAAGAAGAAAAGGTTTACCAAGAAGAAGGTTGGACGTACTTTAAGAAATAAAGTAAATGAAAAAAGAACTATTCTTTCTCTGAATTTTTAAGAGAAGAGATAGTTCTTTTTTATTATAAAGTAGATAAAAAGTAAATAAAGTGTAATAAAACGTTTAATCTACAAATATTTTACTGTATTTATAAGGAAAAAGGAATATAAAATGGTAAATCGTCGAAAAATATACATTTTTAGAAAAAATGTCGCAATATTGTCATTTTTGTGTTGAAGCCCCTCGGAAAATTCTTTAAATTGTTAATTGTAAGAATAAAACCGATGCGAATTAGGGGTGAATGTATGGAAAAGAAGCAAGTTAAGAAAAAATGGTATAGGTACTTCATACAGCTTATGGTAGTTGCATTAATTGTTACTTCTATACCGATGAATGGACTGGCGGAAACGGCACCGCCGTTTACACCGTCGCCAAATTCAGAACCAAGTCCACAAGTAGAACAGAAAGACGAGAAGGAATTACCAGCTCCACATCCAGATCAGATAAAACAAAAAAATGCCAATGCAAAAGCTAAGCCGACTGAAGTTGTAGAAGAACGGACGGAGACAGAAAAGGTTTTTGATAATCAAGATGGTACGTTTACTAAAAAAATATATACTGAACCAATTCATGCAGAAAAGAATGGGAAATTAGAAGAGGTTTCTACTAATTTAGTAGAATCACCAGATAAAAAAATCGTAACAGAAAATACAGCATTAAAGCCGAAGTTTGAGAAAGTAGTAAAGGATGGAAAGTATGTTCAATTCGAAGTGGATGGACATACGATTCAGTATGAATTGACAGGCGCACGTGGTGAAAAGGGTGAATTAAAACCGACAGCTGTTACAGCGTCGCATGAAGAGAATACAGTATGGTATAAAGGGATTTTTCCAAGTATTGATTTAAAAAGTACAACATTTAATGAAAATGTAAAGGAAGACTTTGTACTCCATCAATATACAGGGCATCACATTTTTTCATTCGAATTACAGACAGATTTACAGCCGAGTTTAAAAGAAGATGGTTCTATTATTTTTCAAAATGAAAAAAAGGAGAATGTATTTGTACTACCAAAGCCTTATATGGCTGACTCAAATATTAATCAAGAATCCGGAGAAGCTGTTACATCTCAAGATGTGAAATATGAGATAACTCCTGCTGGGGGGAAGAAATACAATTTAACAGTTACTGCAGATCCAAAATGGTTAGAATCAGCCGAACGTAAGTATCCTGTTTTTATAGATCCTTCGGTTACGGTAAGGGGATTTGAAAATGCGTATGCATCAAGTGCAGATCCTAATATTAATTATTCAGGCGGTAGTTTATGGGATGAAGGACAAAAGGCATATACGTTAAAAGTCGGTTATTTTAATGCAGGAACAGGCACAAATGATGCTTTTATTAAATCTGATATTTCTAATTTAAAAGGTGCAACAATTCAAAGTGCAACATTTCATACGTATGCTATATGGCATTATTACGGAGATAGCCCAAATGGTGTATGGCTTGATGAAGTAACGGGAAATTGGAATGTTTCTAATATTAATTGGAGTAATAAGCCAGGATCAAATAATATTGCTCAAGCAAATGTAGGTCGCGGGAAGTGGGCGCAATTTAATGTAACAAATACAGTAAAAGCGTGGGTAGATGGAACGAGACCGAATTACGGCTTCAAATTACATGCTAACGGAAATGGACAGACGCATTGGAAGAAGTTTGTCGCAGCTCAAAATGGTTCGAATGCGCCATATTTAGCGGTTAATTATTCATATGAAAAATTGAATAAACCGAGGGTACAAGCGTATTCGAATGGAACTGGAAGTGAAGCAGGGCATTTCAATATACAATGGGACGCAGTTCAAGGTGCAAAAGGATATAAAGTTGCCATTTTTAATGGATATGACTATGAATATATTCCTGTCGGAAATGTAACAAGTTGGAGTACGAAAGATAAGAAAATCTTCCCTACACAAGATGAAATAAATGCAGGGAAATTTGAGTTTCATAAAGATGGAAAGGGGACGGATTTTTCCGTAAGCCCTGGCCCAATGTACAAAAATGCTTATTTGGCAGGTAGCCCATATGGGGATTATAGTTCAGCTCGTGGGTACTGGATTCGAATCGTAGCGGAATATCCATACGGTGATAGTCCGTTGTCAGATGAAACAGTTTCCTATGTTCCGCTAGAGCAAGTAAAGAGGCCAGCTGGATCAGCTTATACAAATGGGCCGGGTAGTAATACAGGATATGTATCAGTAAAGTGGGATCCTGTACCAGAGGCAAGTGGTTATAAAGTATGGATTTATAACGGGAAAGACTATGAAGCATTTGATGTTGGTAATACAACAACATGGACAACGCAAGGACAAAATATTTGGCCGACAGAAGCGGAAATTTCTAGTGGGAAATATCAACTTCATCATGACCAAAAAGGAAATGAGCTTTCGCTAGATCCATCTCCAGTCTACCGCAATTCTGGTGGTATATATGGTGGTTCCAAAAACTATTGGTTCCGGGTAACAGCGTATAGTAAAGCGGGTCATGCAGAAAGTGAAATTTCACAAGAGTTTACACCAACTTTTTCGAATGACGTTTCTTGGCTTGGCACGAAAGATTATTGGGCAGCAGTGAATGTAATTGGCGGAAAGGTTACTGCTATTAATGGGAATTTTGTTATGGATGAGACGGATTTTAATCTGTCTGGAAAAGGCCCGAATGTATCTATTGATCGAACGTATAATAGTCAAGATACCGGAACTGGTTTATTCGGGAAAGGCTGGCATAGTTCATTAGAAGAAGTGATTAAAGAAGAATCTTCTGGAAATATTTTATATACAACGAGAGACAAATCCACATTACTATTTACTAAAACAGGTGATAATCAATATCAAGCACCAAATGGTATTCATTTAGAAGTAAAGAAAATAGCTGATGGATTTGAATTAAAAGATAAAGATCAATCTGTTATAACATTTTCAAAGCAAGGAAAAGTACAACAAGAGAAAGATAGCTTTGGAAATGTTGTGAAGTATGAATATGATACAAATCAAAGGCCGATTAAGATTACAGATGCATCAGGACGTACTATTACTATTACGTATACAGGGAAATTTGTTTCTCAATTTATAGGGCCAGAAAATAGCACTGTAACGTTCGAATACGAAAATGATCAGTTAGTAGGATCTACGACACCAGAAGGAAAGAAGTATCGTTATGGCTATGAGAATGGAAAACTACGTTATACGTTTGATCCGAAACATACGGAAACAAAACCATATAAAACGACATATACGTATGAAAATAATAAATTAGTAAAGGTAACAGACCCGCTAGGAAAGGAATCTGTATTATCTTATAACGATGCAGCTAAAGAGGTAACGTTGACGGATGCTAAAGCTCGTAAAACGGTGCATAGCTATAATCAAGCTGGTAATCCAGCAAAAATAGTTGTGGATGCAGAGCATTTAAAGTTAACGACAACATATGAATATAAAGCGAATCACTTGGAGAAAACGACAACGCCTAAAAATCAAGTGGAAACAGTCACATATGATAACAATGGTAATGTGACTTCTGTAACAGATCCAAAAGGGACTGAAAAGTTTGAATATAATAAAAATAATGATGTTATTAAAGCGACAGATGTAGAAGATCGGAAAACTACCATAGCGTATCAACAAGCAAATGCAGCTGTTTCAGAAACAAATCATGCCTCCGAAACAGCTGAAGTAAAACAGTATGATAAATTTGGGAATATCATTCAAACGAGTAAAAATATTGGTGTAGGAGGAAACCTTCTAAAAAATCCAAGCTTTGAAATGGACACATTACAAAATTGGGCAATGGTGAATAAAGATAGTAAGGGCTCTATGACAAAGGAGGCGGAAGGAGCACCGGGAGGGCTTGGTGGCTCAGGTTCATTGAAGTTAACTGCGCAAATAACTGGTGCTAGTTCTTGGGGATATACAGCAATAGCACAGGAAGTAGAAGTAGAACCTAGTACGAACTATACATTAACGGGTATGGTGAAAACTACACTGAAAAATGCAGATGCCTATTTTAATGTCATGTTCTTAGATGAAAATGGAAATCCGACTGGTGGAACGGATTGGTCCGACAATCGCTCAAATAATTTAAAATCAGAAAATGGATGGTCGAATCGTCAATTGACGTTTAAAACGACAGATAAGGCAAGTAAAGCAAAAATACATTTAGTCATTGAACATGAAAGAGAATCTGTAAGTGGAGCAGCTTGGTTTGATAAGTTGCAGCTTGAAAAAGGAGATGTATCATCTAGTTTTAATCCAATTGTAAATAGTAGTTTTGAAGAGTATTCGGAAACTGGATCTGTTCCGAATTGGACTAGAAATTGTCCGGAAAATTGTAATCGAAAAGATATAGCAACAGAAGGATTCCATGGTGGCTCTTCTATTGTATTAGAAAACTTACAATATAATCAGAAGGACATTAGTTACCAAAGTCGTGTTGTACTAAATCAAAAAGAAGCACAAAACTTAACTTTAACTGCTATGTCAAAATCCGAGAAAGTAGAGAATAGTGCAGGAGAAAAATTATCGAAAGATTATGCAGTACGAGCAGATGTAACGTATCAAGATGGTAGTACTGCCAATTTTACAGCTATGTTTCCGAATGGAACGAATGATTGGAATCGTAGTGCGGTATTCATTCCAGCGACAAAGCCGATTAAACATATCGATACTTATTTGTTATTTAGAAATGAAAACAAAGGAAAAGTATGGTTTGATGATATTCGGTTATTAGAAGGGAATGTGCTTGTCAAAAATGAATATGACAACGATGGAAATGTAACAGCTTCGTATGATGAAGAAGGAAATAAAATAGCCTTTTCTTATGATGGAGTCGGAAATAAAAAGTCAGAAACCGATGAGAGAGGGAATACAAAATCTTTCGATTACAATAAAGATAATCAACTTAAAAAAGTGACATTAAAAAATGGAACTTCTGTTGGTTATAATTATGATCATAATGGCAATACAACTGAAAAATCTATAATGTTTGGTGGGAAAACACAAACACACAAATATGAGTATGATGTAGATAATAAAATTACAACGTATATCGATGCGTTAAATCGTCGCATTGAATATGAATATGATGCAAATGCAAATAAGACAAAAACGAAAATGCCAAATGGCTCACTGATTGAATGGGGTTATGATACAGCGGATCGCATTATAGGTGAAAAGCGAAATGGAAAAGATGCCTTTACATTCGAACGCGATGCTAATGGACAAGAAACGAAAGTGAAAGATCATGTAAATGGGGTTGAAAAAAGCAAAACATATGATACAGCAGATCGGATCACGAGTATAACGGATAGCCGAGGTGGGAAAATTGATTGGGCATATCATGATAAAGCAAATAGCAAAACCGAAAAGTTAAAAGAACAGTCAATTACACACGGTGGGTATAACAGTAAAATAAAATATGAATATAATGCTTTAGATCAAAACACATCTGTTTGGGATGAAATGTGGGCACATTATAATTTCCATTATGATGAGAACGGCCATGTACGTACGTATATCGCACCGAATGATGCTAGTGCAACGTATAATTATGACCAAACAGGGAAACTATCGGATTTAGCTATTGCAACACCAAAGCAAATGCTACTATTAGAGAAATATGAGTATGACAAAACAGGAAACCGTACGAAGATTAAACATGAAAGTCCTGATGGGAAAATAACGGAAACAAATTATGTATATGATCCAATTAATCAATTATTAAAAGAATCTACACCAAATGGAACAGTTAGAGACTACACGTATGATGGATTTGGCAATCGTACGAGTATGAAAGTAACAGAAAATGGAAAAGAAACAAAATCAGTAATCGCAACATTTAACGAAGGAAATCAACTTCTAAAATTCGGAAACGAATCGTTAACGTATGACGCAAATGGTAACCGTACATCTGATGGGAAATACACCTACACATGGAACGAAGCAGACCAACTTGTTGCTGTAACGAAAAAAGGGGAAGGCAAACCGTTCGCAACATATAAATACGACAACGAAAACCGTCGTATTGAAAAGAACGTAAACGGACAAGAAACCCGTTACTTCTACGATGGTGACAGCATCAACCCGCTATACGAAACAGACGGGAACGGAAAAGTCCTCCGACAATACGTTTACAACAAAGACGGCGTCCGCCTAGCAATGAAAATACAAGATCAATCGGTATACTACCATTACAACCCGCGCGGTGACGTAATAGCAATGACCGACAAGGACGGACAAATAGTCGCAAGCTATGAATACGATACATGGGGGAACGTATTAAAGAGTGAAGCAAAAGGAATCGCAGCGGACAATCCATTTGGATATGCGGGATACATGTATGATAAAGAAATTGGGATGTATTACTTGATTGCAAGATACTATAACCCAGAGCATGGTGTGTTCTTATCGGTGGATCCAGATCCGGGTGATGAAGACGATCCGATTACAATGAATGGGTATACGTATGGTGATAATAATCCGGTGATGATGGTGGATCCGGATGGGTATAAGGCAAAAAAAGTTGTAAGTGGATATAAATATTGGAAAAAAGGTAAGCATGAATATTACCAAAGAAGTTATAAGCAAACTAAATTTAATTATTATTCAGGACAAATTGCGAGAGCAGTTGTCAGTTTTAATGCTGGTAATGTAGTTAAAAACATTGGTTTAAAATATATAAAAGCTCCAAGTCGACAGAAGAGTTTAGAGATAGTAGGGGGCTATTATGTTGGGGAAAAATTTATAAAGCCAGTCCCAGAACCGGGTACTAAAATTACTTTAACTTATAGAAAAAAATTGAATTCTAAACAGTGGTATTTAAAATATGACGAAGGTAAATCAAAAGGGAAATGGAAGAAAGCCAAATGGTAAAAGTGAATAATATGCTTAAACGGTTCAGAATTATTGATTTGCTATTTATATATATAGTAGCTTATGTTTTAGTAGATCAGCCTTCGGATTTGAAAAAGATAGTCTTCTTTCTTGCTGGCATTACCATATTTATACTAGAGAAAGTTATGCTGTCTTCAAAAAAATTCAATCAATATTTAAAAAATGTCAGGGAAAGATTTATATCTGATGTACTGATAGGAGTGTTGTTTTTTTGGTATATCTTTAATGTTCTTAATATAGCTACTTTACTTGTTTTATTAATAATTTGTATTTTGAAATTCAAGGAAGATATTGATGTGCTTTTGCGTAAGTAAATAGTTTTCTCTTGAATTTATTATTGGCCTATGGATTAACACGAATGGAAACAGAGTAAATTGAAACATTAATAGATTATAAAATTAAGGGAAGAGGCGAGAAAATGTCTTCTTCCTTTTCTATACACATGGAATGAAGCAGATGGCTCTGTTGCAAAGTTTTTTACAGATAGAAAGTTAGGATGGGGCATATACGTTTACAACAAAGACGGTGTCCGCCTAGCAATGACCAACAAAGATGGACAAATAGTCGCAAGCTATGAATATGATTCATGGGGTAACGTATTAAAGAGTGATGCAAAAGGTATCGCAGCAGACAATCCATTTGGATATGCCGGATACATGTATGATAAAGAGATTGGCATGTATTACCTGATTGCGAGATACTATAATCCAGAACATGGTGTGTTTTTATCGGTGGATCCTGATCCGGGCGATGAGGATGACCCGGTTACAATGAATGGGTATACGTATGCGGATAATAATCCAGTCATGCTGACCGATCCAGATGGTCATTTTGCTTGGATGGCATTGAACGCAGGTTTTGCGGCTTATGATGGTTATAAAGCGTATAAAAAGAATGGCTGGAAAGCAGCTGCAGTAGCTGTTGGTGCTGGATTAGTTGGTGGGGCAGCTTATAAAGGTGCAAAATTAGCATATAACACATTTAAATATGGTACAAAGCTTAAGTTTACTAATATTACGACAAAGAAATCCAAGCCTAATTTTCAGGCGAATATAAGTCTACGCCAATTACACAATAGATTGTGAAAAGCAGGATGGAATCAAGAAACATTTTACAAAAATGGTTTGCAAATTAGGAATTTCACTAAAAATGGAAGGAAAATAACTACTCGCGATGGATCTAGTGGTGGTTTTAATACTGCTGATTATTATCCAAGAGGGAAGAAGAAAAAGAATAATGTTATTAAGTTTAGGTTAAAGGGAAAGGGGAAAAAGGTTGAAAAAAATAGATAGCTTATTTCAGCTTACCGAGAACGAGTATAGTTCTGTTTATACAAGGATTGCCGAGATAGTAGATATGGAAAAAAGTTTACCAGAGTATGTAGTAAGAGGTGATCTTGATAAATATGTATTGTTATTTAGTGACTATGAATTTGATGAAGATGAATTTCTTGATTCGTTAAAACAAATAGGCGAAGTTTTAGGAGAGCGTACGGCATATATATGTACAAAACAAACCTTTCAATATCGAACCTTTCTATTTTTTACTAAGAGTGGATATTATGATGAAGATGTAAAAAAGGCAGCAAAGTTTGATGTAAATATATCATCAGAAGACTATTGGGACATAATCACATGGCGGGAAGAAAAGGATGGAAAAGAGTTCGGATTATCACTGCGTGATCATTATGTACTGTATATACTATTTTCTTCTGGAAAGGTGTTATTGGTGATCGATGTTCATAATGAAGTGGCATTGTTAATTAGTGAAAAAGATATTTATAGAGAGCAGATGATTGATTCCATGATATGGAAGACTCTTTCTGATTTTCTTATTGAAACGGAGGAGTACCATAAAGAAATTTTTCGCGATGGAGGAAAAAGGTATAGGAAAGCTTTAGTTGAAAACTATGCTGGTCTGCAATAAAGGAATGACAATGCAAATATTGAAAGTAGTAATATTTTATACATGTCGTTCTAGGATTATAAAATTAATTCATTGATAATATTCATTTTTAATGATGAGTGGAATATAAAGTTTTGTAGATTCAGTGCATCTCGAAAATTAAACAGGTAATTTTTGAGATGCACTTTTTATTTTAAATAATCTATTATTCTTAAGGCAGAGGTAGTATCCCACCGTTATATGGGATAGATGGAAATGGGACTGCCCTTCGTCAATATATGCATTTAATAAATGGTGTACGTTGAGCAATGAAATCACGAAGACAAATAGTATACTACAACTTCTTCATGGTAATGTCGTTGCGATGACAGATCAAAATAGAGAAGTTGTAGCAACGTATGAATATGATTCGTGGGGTAACGTACTAAAGAGCGACGTAAAAGGTATCGCAGCGGACAATCCATTTGGATATGCAGGATACATGTATGATAAAGAAATTGGCATGTATTACTTGATTGCAAGATATTATCAACCAGAGCATGGTGTGTTCTTATCGGTGGATCCGGATCTGGGTGATGAAGATGATCCGATTACAATGAATGGAAATCATCTAGAAGTAACTCGAAAAAAGAAATCGCAAATTTATCGCCAGGACAGCGCGTTCAAAAGCAGCAAATACTAAAAAATGCAGTGAAGTCAAGGGCTAAAGGAGCGTTATTCACTGGTAGTAAAGCTGTTGGAGGGATAGGGCTGATTCCGGACGCGGCGGTTTTTGTAGATGGATATTATAAGGGATATAAAAAGGATATAAAGATTATAAGCCGAAAAAAACTAATTCTAAGAAAAGAAGAAGATAGATTAGTAAAATGAAGACGATACATACAATGATTGGTATATATAATGTTGTTTTTATTGTAGCATTATTGGTGATTATGTTAAAAAGGAAAAACTATCGAGCTACAATGGTGTTAGTAGTAGGTCTCATATATACAATTCTAGTAAGTTTTACCTCGTATATGTCGTTCTTGGGTTATACAATTAACGTGATAATTGTAATTTTTCTGGGGATTAGTTTTATCTTGGCTGGTATTTTTGAAAAAGAAAAGTAAAGTCTATTCGGTGTATTTCAAAACCTAAACAAATAGTTTGATTTTGAGATACACTTTTTTATTTTAAATTAATTATTCTTCTATGACGGTAATAGAAGCAATCCATGAGGAAAAGGGAGTTATGATAATGCAAGATAATGTACTAGAAAAATTAATAAAACGACTTTCCGTATTATCCACTGAAAAAGAACGTGAAATATTAGCGGTGGATTTAAATGATATATATGAAAGTAGTAAAAGTTTTGAAAAATTGCTTGAAAATATTATAAACTCTCGGCAATCTAAAGAAGACTTAATAGATGCGCTAATTGAAGTGGAGATAGAATTAGATCACATCAATTGGCATTATAAAAGCTTGAAGAAAAAGTTGAAAATATTGATGAAAGATTAAAAAGCACACCCTTATCTAAAAAGATAAGGGTGTGCTTTTTTTAATTTCCTTGCGGAGAAATAAGAGTAAATGTATCTTTCAAATCACTATCATTTATTTTAATATTTGCCTTTTTTAATTCCTCTTGTAACAATTTTTTGCTGAATACAGGATCAGCAGTACGTTCTTCCTCTAAGTTTTTGCGAATAGAGTTTTTTACTTCATCGTAAGGTTTTAAATCTTTTTTATCAGTTAATTTAATAACGTGATAACCGTTTGATGATTTTACGGGATTGCTAATTTGTCCAACATTTAGTTTGTAGGCAGCCGTTTCGAATTCAGGAGCCATTGTACCTGAATTGAAGTATCCAAGGTCTCCGCCTTTATCTTTTGATAGTAGATCTTGTGATTCTTGTTTTGCTAATTCTTCAAATGAAGCACCAGCATCTAGTTTACTCTTTATTTCTTTCGCTTCATTTTCGTCACTTACTAAAATGTGACTCGCTTTAATTTCTGGCTTATAGTGGTCTTTTATGTCTTTTTCTGTAATGCTTTTCTTAATCGCTTCATTCATAGCAAGTTTGAACTTAATTTGATTTTTGAAATCCTCTTCATCTTTTAAACCATAATTTTCTAATACTTTTTTGAATTGATCTCCATATTGTTTTTTTACTTTTTCTACTTCTTTATTTACCTCTTCATCAGGTACTTTATATTTTTTTGTGATGACGTCTTGTGCCATCATTTCGTATAGCATGTCTTTTCCGTAACGATCTTTCAATTGTTTTTCGAAGTTATCCTTTGTAATGGTGGAGTCTGTTGCTGTAGCGACTGTAGCTGAGCCATTCTTTTGTTCGCAAGCAGATAGCATCAATATACTTATTAGTGCAGTAAT
The DNA here is from genome assembly GCF_056530295.1 of Bacillus sp. PK6-16. Classification (NCBI taxonomy): domain Bacteria; kingdom Bacillati; phylum Bacillota; class Bacilli; order Caryophanales; family Bacillaceae; genus Bacillus; species Bacillus sp. PK6-16. The sequence goes on along the minus strand of NZ_CP096511.1, from coordinate 4,115,368 downwards.
AATGAAAATATGTTTCCCTCTCATGCCAACACCTCATCCGAATATGTTATCGCTATTGTAGAATATAGAAGTGAACATGAAGTGAATTTTTAATGTTTTTTTCCTTTAAAATGTAAAAAAGTACATCAACATAATTGTTGATGTACGATGGAATCAAAGGTGATCGGTCTTTTTAGAGTATGCACGTTTACCTTGCTGAATATTTTTTTGCTCTTGCTCATTTTTTTGTGTGCGTTTTGCGTTATTATCGCGTGCTTTTTTGTCGTTATCACTCGTATGTGGCATATGTATCAACTCCATTTCTAAACGTTGTACGTTTATCATTTCCTTTTTCGTAAAGACTATGTATAGCGGTGCATTTATGAAGGGTAAAGGTGGATTCGAAATGGATTTGAAGTTGAATTATACTGAACTTATAAAGAAGTTAATCGTTGTAATCATCGCAGGTTTATTAAATGCGATTGGGATGAATTTATTTTTAACGCCAGCAAAAGTGTATGCGAGCGGCTTTGCTGGATTGTCTCAATTATTATCACAAATATTAGGTGATTTTTTATCGATTCACATATCTACGGGAGTATTGTTTAGCTTATTTAATATTCCTGTCGTTATTTTAGCGTGGAAAAAGGTTGGAAAGGCCTTCACCTTTTTCAGTTTTCTTTGTGTTATATTTATGACTTTGTTTCTAGAAGTCATCCCTGTTAGAGCGGTTTCGAATGATATCATATTAAATGCGATTTTTGGCGGGATTATTTCGGCGATTGGAGTAGGGATTGCTTTAAAGTGGGGTGCTTCTACAGGTGGATTAGATATTATCGCCATGATTTTATCAAAAATAAAAGATAAGCCTGTCGGTACATACTTTTTCTTTTTTAATGCAATTATCATTATCGCTGCTGGCTATGTATATGGATGGGAAAAAGCGTTATATACGTTAGTGACTTTATATGTATCAACGAGAATTATTGATGCAATTCATACTCGTCATGTAAAGATTACAGCATTAATTGTTACGAAGAATGGGGCAGATGTAAGAAAGGCGATTCACTCGCGATTAGTAAGAGGGATTACAACGATACCAGCAACAGGTGCTTATACGAATGAAAATAAAGAAATGTTAATGATGGTTATTACTCGTTATGAGTTATACGAATTAGAGAGGATTATTAAACAAGTGGACCCAGGTGCATTTACAAATATACTGCAAACAGTTGGGGTGTTCGGATTGTTTCGGAAAGATTAAAGAGGACCGAAGTTGGTCCTCTTTTTTAATGTAAATTCGTAATGTTTTGCAATTGCTCTTGCATTTCACGGAGCTGAACTTTTTCAGCAGTTGAAGAGTTTGCGTAAGCGGATTGCAAAGCATTTTTTGCTCTATACACGAGATCTTGTTGCTCAGTACCGCTTGAACAAGATACGGCATTTTCAACAGCATCTCTAGCTTGTTGGAATAGTAAGTTCCCCATTTAAACCCCTCCAAAAGAAGAGTTACTTCTTGCTTTTTCTGCCTCAGCTAATGTACCTCTGTACGGGAATCTTGCATCATGCTTCATAACAGCATCGGCTCCTTGTTGGATAAAACGTTTTGATTTGTTCTTTTTACCCATTCGAAAAACCCCCTTTATTTAGCTGAAAACAATCGACGCAATGTCTCATGCGTCTACTTATAGTATGGACATTTGGCAGGAAACTATAAGTAGGAAATTTTTAGATTACAACCCAAGAACCTCTTCTAAATATAAAGCAATACCATCTTCTTCGTTCGTTAACGTCGTATGGTTTGCGAGTGATTTTAATTCAGGGATGGCATTTCCCATTGCGATGCCGTGACCAGCAAATTCAATCATTTCAAAATCATTATCTTCATCACCGAAAGCGATAATTCGCTCTTGTGGAATGTTGTAATGACTAGAAATTTTTTGTAATCCAACTGCTTTATTTAATCCGCTTTTCACAATTTCAATAATCGGCCAAGGTGCGCCCCATTTTCTATGGTCGATTACTTCCGCATGCATATCGGTTAAATGTTGACGAATTGCAGTAGAATGCTCGTCATGGGCGTCAATTAATAAGCAAGTTGGATGATCGTTTAAAATATTTAATAAGTCTCCCGTAAAAATCTTAGGAGAGCCGAATTCGAAAATATGTTTTTTATCTTCATCAATTTCACGAACATACACATCGTCCATTACTTCCGCGTATATATTTTTTACGCCAAAATCAAAGCAAGCTCGGACAATTTCTTGCGCTGTTGCTAGCTCAAGAGGAGAGTGATGTGTTCCCCAGTTTGAATCAAGAGGATGATGTACGTAAGCGCCGTTAAAGTTTACGATAGGTGTGTTAAGATCAAGTTCTTTATAGTAATCATAACTAGCACGGAATGGACGTCCTGTTGAAATAACGACAATATGTCCCTGTTCCTTTGCTTTTGCAATTGTATGTTTCGTTCGAGTGGAAATTATTTTGTTGTCTGTTAATAAAGTGCCGTCTAAGTCTAATGCGATTAAATGTTGTTTGTTCATAATTTCACCTCTTATAATAATTTTTTTGTATCTATCTGTATTTCCGTTTTTAATATGCAGAAATAAGAGGTTAGACTCGGTGGAATCACCATAGATGGAAATTTCACTATATATCCATCTTACGTCTCAAAGTGCTGTGGTGTCTACTATTTATCGTTGGAAATTAAGAAAAGTCAACATCTTTTTAGAAAGTTCAAACAATGTTTCTTTCATTATGTACAAATTGTGAAAAGGGTTACATTGCTCGTGTGATGAGGCATATAATGAACATGTAATCTTCTCGTATATGTTTGACTCTCCTTTGAAACTAGCCTAGAGTAGGTTGGTTTCTTTTTTTTTCTACAAGTAGGAAAGAAATCCCTGCTTACGCTTGTGTCATTCATATATATGTACAAGAATGAGATGTAGTACTGTTTCCTAAACATGACAGAAAAGCTTTCTTTTAAAATGGATATACTAATGAGGCAAGACGTCATGGAAGGAGAATGAAGATGGGACAAAATCGCAGGTTTCGTTCTGGACAAAAAGCGCCGAATGATGGCATTTACGTAGAAATTGGTGAAACGGGAAGTATGGTGAAAGATCCGCAAATGGTGAAATTAACTGCCGGTGAAAAGTTTCCGGATAACACGAATCATAACCGCCAGTGGACATATAAAAGAAAACCGTAACAGAAGCCGCAATCATTATTGCGGCTTTTTTGTCGTTACACATTGTAATTTCATTTACCGTATTTTTTAGCAGTATAATGAATGCTCTCTTTTTCTTTTTCAAATAATAAGTTTGAAAATACATAGGCAAAATTATTGTATAAAAAAGTCAGTTGGCGTATAATCAAATCAAAGGTCAAAGAAAGTCGAACTTTTGGAGGGCTGTAAAGATGGACTTAAATCAAATGACAACAAAAACACAAGAGGCGATTATGAGTGCCCAATCTTTAGCGGTATCTCATCATCACCAAGAGGTGGATACTGTTCATCTATTACTTGCATTATTAGAAGAGCAAGATGGGTTAGCGGTACGTATATTTCAAAAAATGAATGTTGATATAGAAGCATTAAAGCAAGGTGCTGAAAGTTTAATTAAAAAGAAACCTTCTGTAACGGGGAGCGGTGCAGAAGTTGGAAAATTGTATGTAACGAGCGCTCTGCAACAACTGCTTGTAAGAGCAGGGAAAGAAGCAGAAAAACTGCAGGATGATTACATTTCAGTAGAACATGTATTGCTTGCTTTTTCTGAAGAAAAAGGCGATATAAATCAATTATTTACAAGATTGCATATTACGAAAGATAACTTATTACAGTCTTTAATGACAGTTCGGGGGAATCAAAGAGTGACGAGTCAAAATCCAGAAGCAACTTATGAAGCGTTAGAAAAATATGGTCGTGATTTAGTGGCGGAAGTGAGAGCAGGGAAAATTGATCCTGTAATCGGCCGTGATAGTGAAATACGACGTGTAATCCGTATTCTTTCACGTAAAACGAAAAACAATCCGGTTTTAATTGGGGAGCCAGGTGTTGGTAAAACAGCAATCGTTGAAGGGCTAGCCCAGCGTATTGTGAAAAAGGATGTACCTGAAGGATTGAAAGATAGAACGATTTTTGCGTTAGATATGAGTGCACTCGTAGCTGGTGCGAAATTCCGTGGTGAGTTCGAAGAGCGTCTGCAAGCTGTATTAAATGAAATTAAAAAGAGTGAAGGACGCATTTTATTATTCATTGATGAACTTCATACAATAGTTGGAGCTGGTAAAACAGAAGGAGCCATGGATGCAGGAAATATGTTAAAACCGATGCTTGCACGTGGTGAACTGCATTGTATTGGAGCCACAACACTAGATGAATATCGCAAATATATTGAGAAAGATCCAGCGCTAGAAAGACGTTTCCAACAAGTATTAGCAGAAGAGCCAACTGTTGAAGATACGATTTCCATTTTACGTGGATTAAAAGAACGCTTTGAAATTTATCACGGTGTAAATATTCATGACCGTGCGATTGTAGCAGCATCTGTTTTATCAGATCGATATATTTCAGATCGCTTCTTACCAGATAAAGCAATTGATCTTGTTGACGAAGCGTGTGCAACAATTCGTACAGAAATTGATTCTATGCCAACAGAATTAGATGAAGTAACGCGCCGCATTATGCAGCTGGAAATTGAAGAAGCGGCTCTTGGGAAAGAAACGGATCGTGGTAGCCAAGAGCGTCTAAAAACATTGCAACGTGAATTATCGGATTTAAAAGAAGTTGCCAGTGGCATGAGAGCAAAATGGGAGAAAGAAAAAGAAGACATTCACAAAGTTCGTGACTTACGTGAGCATTTAGAACGTTTGCGTCGTGAATTAGAAGAAGCAGAAGGCAATTACGATTTAAATAAAGCAGCCGAACTTCGTCACGGGAAAATTCCCGCAATTGAAAAAGAGTTAAAAGAAGCGGAAGAAATGGGCGCGCATAATAAACAAGAAAATCGTTTATTACGTGAGGAAGTAAGTGAAGAAGAAATTGCAGATATTGTTTCACGCTGGACTGGTATTCCTGTTGCGAAACTCGTGGAAGGTGAACGCGAGAAATTATTACGCTTAGAGCAAATCTTATCAGAGCGTGTCATCGGACAAGAGGAAGCAGTAAGCTTAGTGTCAGACGCGGTTCTTCGTGCTCGCGCTGGTATTAAAGATCCGAACCGCCCGATTGGTTCTTTCATCTTCTTAGGGCCAACAGGTGTTGGTAAAACAGAACTTGCAAAAACGTTAGCCCAGTCTTTATTCGATAGTGAAGAGCAAATGATTCGCATTGACATGTCTGAGTATATGGAAAAACACGCCGTGTCTCGCTTAATTGGTGCACCTCCTGGATATGTAGGATATGAAGAAGGCGGTCAATTAACAGAAGCGGTAAGACGTAAACCATATTCCGTTGTTTTATTAGATGAAATTGAAAAAGCACATCCAGAAGTATTCAACATTTTATTACAAATGTTAGATGATGGACGCATTACAGATTCGCAAGGTCGTACAGTGGACTTTAAAAATACAGTTATTATTATGACTTCAAATATTGGATCTGCTCATTTACTAGATGGATTAGAAGAAGATGGTTCGATTAAAGAGGAATCAAGAGACCTTGTAATGGGGCAATTAAGAGGACATTTCCGCCCTGAATTTTTAAACCGTGTGGATGAAATTATTTTATTCAAACCTCTTACAACGAATGAAATTAAAGGCATTGTTGATAAAATTGTAAAAGAACTACAAGGTCGTCTAGCTGACCGTCACATTACAGTAGAATTAACAGATGCAGCAAAAGAATTTGTTGTGGAAGCCGGTTTCGACCCAATGTACGGAGCTCGTCCATTAAAACGATACGTACAGCGTCAAGTGGAAACGAAATTAGCACGAGAATTAATTGCAGGAACAATTACTGGTAATAGTCACGTAGTTGTTGATGTAGAAAATAACGAATTAGTCGTTCATGTGAAATAAAAATAAAAAAGAGTTCGGATAAAATCCGGACTCTTTTTTTAGTGTTGTTCTACTGGCTCGTTTGGAATTGCAGCTGAAATTGCTAGTACTAACACAGCAAGAACAACTGAGAAAATAGACGCTTGGTTAAAGTCGTATGTACCGCCAGTCATAGAGCCGATTACATAGCTCATCATATGTACAAGTAAGAACGACCAAATTAATGCCCAAATGAAACGCATATTTTACACCTCTATTCGTTCAATCTGTCCTTATTGTAACACAATTGAAAAAAGAATATAGAAAAATATTTGTAGATTTTTCAACGCAAATTTGCATTCCGTTCATACATTATAAAAGAGTGGTTTTATATGTTTAGAAAATAAGGCGGGGGAAAAATGAGTATTACGGAACGTTTTTTTTACTTAGAAAAAGAACCATGTGTCATTTATTTACCGGAGAAGCCAAATGGATTTTCTGTTATGCTCCTCGGTGATTATAACTACTTTATTGAGAATGGTACAAGTTTATGGACACAGCATGCGGGTAGATCTTATTTTTTACATGGCCTTATTGAGCAAGGCTACACAGTCTTTTCTTCTAATTTATACGGAAGACATTGGGGAAACGACCAATCTGTTCGTCTAGCAAAACGTTTATATGACGTTGTGTTGAGAAAAGAGACATTGAATGCGAAAATGCACATTATGGCAGATGGTATGGGAGCACTTGTAGCACTCGAAATGATGAACAAATACCCTGAGTGTATACGCTCTGTCATTATGTTAAATCCGTGTTTAGATTTACCAGAATATGTGGAGTTTGAGAAAGAGCATAAGTTTTTTTACAAGAGACTCGTGAAGGAATTAAGTTTGGCGTATGATGCCAAAGAAGAAGAATTAGAATTAAAAATAAATAAGAAATCATTTACGCTTCTTCCATCTTGTGTACCTGTTAAAATTTTCGTATCAACACAAGAAAAAAGAGGAAGAAAACAGCAGTTGCGTAGATATGAGAAAATGAGGCAACTAAATCAATGTGATACTTCTGTCTTGTTCCATCTGCAAGATGTGAAATATAAAATGGTTAGGCAAACGACCGATTTCTTTAAAAAATATGAAGAAGAATTATGAAGCTCCCATATACATAAATGAGGAGCTATTTGTTTCAGAGGGAAAGGGTTGGTGGTATGGAACGCGTGCTAATTGTAGGTGCACTTACGTTTGTAGGTTATCACCTTGTAAATAAAATGATTGCAGAAGAAGTGGAAGTATATGGTCTTGATTTTGATGAATTCGATAGTATGACGAAAATTAATGAAGAGAAGTTATTATTAATTGGGAGAAATGCATTATTTACGTATTATTCGATAAGAGATGAAGATGGATGGAGATTGGTTGAGGAAGAGAGATTCGATACTGTTTACTTTTGCTTATATGAGCCAAATCAGCAAAGTGGATTTCGGAATGAAAGAGTCATATTACAATATTTAAAGCGAATTATAAGAATGTGTGAAGAACAAAAAGTGAAGTTAAATTTAATTTCTTCTATTGAAGTAGGCAGTACAGATGAATCCGAAAATAAGCGACTATTTTTGAAAGTAGAAGAAGGATTGAAAAAAGGGAATTTACAATATAGTGTATTTCGAGTTCCAACATTATATGGACCGTGGCAACCGTCCTTTATGATGTTTCATCAGCTTATTTTATCAGAATTAGGTGAAAAAGAGTGCCGTTGTACGATTGAGGAAAAGGGGAATGATTTACTTTACGTTGAAGATGTATGTGAATACTTATGGGAAAATGGAACGAACGGGGAGCAGCTTGGTATATACAATTTACTTAGTGGTAAACAGTCATTATGGGAAAAAGGTATGAATCTTTTACGCGCGGATGATAAAGTAAATAAAAATAATAACGAAGTAAGAGATGAGGCTATCGAGGTAATTTCAATAAAAAGAAATACTCCGTTAGAATACGGTTTAAATAAACAACTGGCACACATGAAAAAATATAAAGAGTTATACGAAGGGTAGTACGCGTGTTACACTATTGTATGTGAAAGTTTTAATGGAGAGGAAGAGCATAATATGAACGAAAAAAGCATGCAGTTTTTACAAATCGCAATGAAGCATTTACCGGAAGCAAAGGCAATTTTAGATGATAATGGAATTCCACTTGATATGGAGAAGGCACAGCCGGTGTTAGAGTTGTTAATGAAAGTTATGAACGAGGCCTATGAGCTCGGGAAAGCAGATAAAGAATAAAAAGAATAAAAAGCATCTTTTTAAGATGGAAGAGAGGCCCGAACCGTGGATAGAAGCGGTCAGGGCCTTTTTTATTCTTGCCTGGGAGAAAACCAGAGATATGAAGAGGATAAAGGAAAAGTAGTGAGGAGAACTCTCTAGTTTAGAAGGAAAGCAGATCAAGAATAAAAAGCATCTTCTTAAGATGGAAGAGAGGCCCGAACCGTGGATAGAAGCGGTCAGGGCCTTTTTTATTCTCGCCTGGGGGAAAACTAGAGATATGAAGAGGATAAAGGAAAAGTAGTGAGGAGAACTCTCTAGTTTAGAAGGAAAACAGATAAAGAATAAAAAAGCATCTTTTTAGATGAAAGAGAGGATCGAACCGTAAATAGAAGCGGTTTGAGTCTTTTTATATTTGAGAGGTATGTTTCTGTTTCTTTTAATGAAAAATAACGTGAATAATGCGTTAGCTTTCTGTTTTATGCGAAATATATTCTAGACAAAAATACATTTATGTTTTAAAATTAGTACCAAGTCATAATAATTGATATAAAACGGAGGGCTGCGATGTGAACGTGGGCATTTTAGGGATCGGAAGATATGTGCCAGAAAAAGTAGTCACAAATCACGATTTAGAGAAAATAATGGAAACATCCGATGAATGGATTCGTACGAGAACGGGAATTGCAGAAAGACGCATTGCCGATGATACAATAGATACTTCATATATGGCCGTAGAGGCTTCTAAAAAAGCACTTGAAGATGCAGGAATTAGCGGAGAGGATATCGATCTTATTTTAGTAGCAACAGTAACACCAGATCGTGCTTTTCCAGCAGTTGCTTGTGTAATTCAAGAAGCAATAGGAGCGAAACATGCAGCTGCAATGGATTTAAGTGCAGCATGTGCCGGTTTTATGTACGGAATGATTACAGCGCAGCAATTTATTCAAACAGGAACGTATAAAAATGTATTAGTAGTTGGTAGTGATAAATTATCTAAAATTGTAGACTGGAACGATCGAAATACAGCAGTACTATTTGGAGACGGAGCCGGTGCTATCGTAATGGGAGCTGTTTCAGAAGGTAAAGGTGTTCTATCTTTTGAATTAGGAGCAGACGGAAGTGGCGGCAAGCACCTTTATCAAGACGAGTATGTTATGATGAATGGCAGAGAAGTGTTTAAATTTGCCGTTCGTCAACTTGGTGATTCTTGTCTTCGCGTTTTAGATAAAGCTGGTCTTACAAAAGAAGATGTGGATTTCTTAGTACCGCATCAAGCAAACATTCGTATTATGGAATCTGCAAGAGAGAGGTTAAATTTACCACAAGAAAAAATGAGTATGACAATTGAGAAGTTCGGTAATACATCAGCTTCTTCCATTCCGATTGCAATGGTAGAGGAATTGCAAAACGGACGTATTCAAGACGGTGATTTAATTATACTTGTTGGTTTTGGCGGCGGATTAACATGGGGAGCAGTCGCTCTTCGTTGGGGTAAATAAGGACTGAGAGAAAAAAAGGAGTGTATTTTGTATGGAAAAAAAGAGGGTCGTAATTACAGGACTAGGAGCTGTTACACCGGTCGGAACAGATGTTGAAACAGCGTGGGAAAACATTAAAAAGGGTGTATCTGGAATCGGGCGACTTACAAGAATTGATCCAGAACTATTTCCAGCAAAAGTAGCAGCGGAAATTAACGACTTTGAAGTCGAGAAATATATTGATAAAAAAGAAGCGCGCCGTATGGATCGCTTTACACAATATGCAGTAGCAGCAGCGAAAATGGCAGTTGCAGATGCAAAGCTTGAAATTACAGAAGAAAACGGACCTCGAATTGGTGTATGGATTGGATCTGGTATTGGCGGTATGGAAACATACGAAGAACAATTTAAGATTTTTACTGAGAAAGGCCCACGCCGCGTGAGCCCATTCTTCGTGCCGATGATGATTCCAGATATGGCAGCAGGTCAAGTATCAATCGCAACAGGAGCAAAAGGAATTAACACTTGTTCTGTAACGGCTTGTGCATCTGGTGCAAACTCAATTGGTGATGCATTTAAAGCAATTCAGCGTGGTGATGCTGATGCAATGATTACAGGCGGAGCAGAAGCGCCGCTAACAAGTATGGCATTCGCAGGATTTAGCTCAGCGAAAGCATTAACATTTAATGAAGACCCAGCAACGGCTTGCCGTCCATTTGATAAAAACCGTAGCGGTTTCGTAATGGGTGAAGGTTCAGGTATTCTAATTCTTGAAGAATTAGAGCATGCATTAGCACGCGGTGCTCACATTTACGCGGAAATTGCTGGTTATGGTGCAACTGGAGATGCATTCCATATTACAATGCCTGCTCCTGGTGGGGAAGGCGGAGTGCGTGCAATGCGTCAAGCTTTAGCTGATGCAGGCCTACAGCCAGAAGATATTGATTACATTAATGCGCACGGTACAAGTACGGATGCGAATGAAAAATATGAAACGATGGCAATTAAAGAAACTTTCGGCGAGCACGCGTATAAAGTAGCAATTAGCTCAACGAAATCAATGACAGGTCACTTATTAGGAGCAGCTGGTGCTGTTGAAGCGATTTTCTCTATTAAATCAATTACAGACGGAGTAATTCCTCCAACAATTAACTATGAGACACCAGATCCAGAATGTGACTTAGATTACGTACCAAATCAAGCGAGACACCAAGAAGTAAATGCAGTATTAAGTAACTCATTAGGATTCGGTGGTCATAACGCAGTGTTAGTATTTAAATCGTATAAATAATCGATGAAATAAGGAGTTTTTTCGCAATCTATTGCGAAAAAACTCCTTATTTATTTTTACGCCTTTTTCTCCTGTAGCATATACATAAGAAAAAGGAGGGATAAAGATGGGGATTGTTGAAACAGCTGAATGGCTACATTTATATTATGGACGGCCAGAAAAACTTTGTGAGAAATTTACGAAGTATATTCCGTTGCCAAAAGAAAGGTTGTATCGCTTTTTAATTTCAAAAGGGATGTATCGCCCGATCATGCGCGGAGAAAAGGAAATTAAAGAATTAGAGGAAAAGGAAATTTGGAAAGAATTGAGCCTGGAGTATGATAAACTGAAAAATTGGTTAAAAGGCCCAGATGTCCCTGTCTTTATTTTATTATCAGATTCCTATAATCGAACTGTACAAGAAGAGTATAACGGTAGGGCTGGATTATCTATGCGTCATGTTATTTTCTTATTCGTATGTGGGCGGAATTCGGTAGAAGAATTAAAAGTGTTATTGGCGCATGAATATCATCACATATGCAGGTTACATCAAATTGAGACGAAAGAAACAGAATATACATTACTTGATACGATGATTATGGAAGGGCTAGCGGAACAAGCAGTAACAGAAAGGTATACAGAAAAAAACAATGCACCGTGGACGGCGTATCTTTCAAAAGAAGAGGCTGTTTATTATTGGAAAAATGTTGTACATGAAAGAATAAGTATAAAACGAGGAACAAGGGAACATGACATCTTATTAAATGGCTTTCACTCTTATCCGAAGATGCTTGGCTATGCGCTTGGATTTCATATTGTCAAAGATTGTGTAACTTTGGAAGGAGAAGATACACTTTCTTTATTATCTATAGATGCAAAAGAAATATTGAATAAAGCAAGTACATTTCATATATAAAAAAACAGGAGTTCTATTTCCTGTTTTTTTAGTATTAATAGAAGAAAAAATAATAATTAGAATATATTTCCTCAAGTGGAATAAAGTTAAGCAAAAATGAACATAATGATTGGTACAAACAGTAGTGAAGTGAGGGGTAGTGAATGTTATATCTACATGATGTATGGGTAAATTGGTTTGAAGGTGAAGAGAATGGGTATAACGTTTGTCATTTTTACGAATGGCGGAAAGATGATACGATTGAGCTATTAGATCAAGTGCCATTATTAAAAGTAGATGCCACATTATATCATTACATCGAGAACGAATTGTTAGAGCTTCCGCAAAAAATGCTGGAAGACGTACATCATAAGGCTTATATTCGTAAAAATCATGAACGTTTGCAGCAAGAGTATTGCTTTGTTGTTACAGATGGAAAAGGAATTATTGCGATTGACACAATTGGTTACAATGTACCAATTCGCAAAAGTAGACTTATACCACGCCAAGAGCAGATGGTATATGAGATGGTAGAAAACGTACAAGCAGAAAAGTATGAGTTCCAAGTAGAAGAAACAGAAAAAGAACATCATATTTTATCACCATCGCCTTTCATTATGAATGGCTTGACTCGTAAAGAAAGACAGCTAAAACAATTATTATTTATGGCGTTAGATCAATTACATACAACGAAAAACACAGCAGAAATTCGCTATTGGTTCACAGAGTGGGATCCATCAGCATATGGAATGGTTCAACATATGGAATTTGAAGATATTTGGGCTAAGCTGTATGATGAAGCGAAAACAGGCTGGTCTGATAAGCACGAACAATTATGCGAGCGTCTCGTAAAAGGACAGCCATTTTTTGAAAAGTTATGGGAAATGGAAAATGAGCAAAAGGTAAATTAAAAAACCGCCAATTGGCGGTTTTTTAATTTTGTAGAAATCTAGCTCCAGCGGCAAGAATGTTCGGTGGCTTCGCGCCTTCCTGCGAGGCAAAAAGCGTCTCTACGTCAGGAGCTCCATCCCTCTCACATTCTAAACGAGCTGCCTCCGCTTTTTGTAGAAATCCAGCTCCGGCAGCGAGCTCTTCGTGTCTAAGAACCTTTCGCATAAGAAGACAAAAAGCGTCTTCTATGCGAAAGAACCTTAGCCAGTCAGAGCTAAACGAGCCGCCTCCGCTTTATATGTAATCTAGCTCCGGCTCCTAACCCTTCGCGTCTAAGAACCTTCCCCACAAGAAGGTAAAAAGCACCTTCTGTGGGAAAGAACCTTAGCCGTCAGGGCTAAGCAGTCGCCTCCGCTTTATATGTTACCTACGTTTTCTGCTTAGTCCCATTGCGTTTTCTACTTTGCGTAGTTGTTTGAATGCGACGCGGTTTGCTTTTTCTGCACCTTTGTCTAGGATTTCGTCTAGTTCTGGTGAGTTGATTAGTTCGTTATATTTGTCTTGGATTGGACGAATTGCTTCTACGACTACTTGTGCTAAGTCGCCTTTGAAGTCGCCGTATCCTTTTCCTTCGTACATCGCTTCAATTTCTTCTACTGTTTTTCCAGAGAATGAAGAGTAGATTGTTAATAAGTTAGAGATTCCAGGTTTGTTTTCTTTATCGAATTTCACAATACCTTCAGAATCAGTTACAGCACTCTTAATTTTCTTTTCAATTGTTTTTGGTTCATCAAGCATACTGATCATTGATTTTGGATTCGGATCAGATTTACTCATTTTCTTCGTAGGTTCTGTTAATGACATAACGCGAGCGCCTACTTTTGGAATACGAATTTCAGGAATTGTGAACACTTCACGGAAGCGTTTGTTGAAACGCTCTGCTAGGTCGCGTGTTAATTCCATATGTTGCTTTTGGTCATCACCAACTGGTACGATTTCAGTGTTGTAAAGTAAAATATCAGCAGCCATTAATGGTGGATACGTAAGTAATCCAGCTGGAACTGAATCTCTACCCGAAGCTTTATCTTTATATTGCGTCATACGTTCTAATTCTCCAACGTAAGCAACAGATTGCATGATCCATCCTAATTGAGCGTGTGCTGGTACTTCTGATTGTACAAATAAAGTAGCTTTTTCAGGATCGATGCCGCATGCTACATAAAGTGCAGCAAGACTGCGGATGTTTTTACGAAGTCCGACGGGATCTTGAGGTACTGTAATCGCATGTTGGTTTACAATACAGAAATAACAGTCGTGTTCATTTTGAAGCTCTGTAAACTGCTTCATTGCGCCTAAATAGTTTCCAAGTGTAATCGTTCCACTTGGCTGAATACCAGAAAAGATAACTGACATAAGTAATTCCTCCTAAAATTGAATGCGTGATGGGGGGAAGAGAAGGCAAACAAAAAAGCCCATTCATCCCAAAAACTATAGGGACGAATGGACCGCGGTACCACCCTAATTATTTCACTACTGTGAAATCTCTCTAATCCATAATAACGTTAGGATATAACGCCAAAGCCTACTACTTTCGGTTCGGTTTGGTGCTCAAAAGCCCATTCCATACTGTACAATTACTTGTTCACACCAACCACAAGCTCTCTGAAATTGCCTCAATATGTACTCTTCTTTATCATCGCATACATATAAATTTATTTATTGTTACTTGAGCTCTTTTAATATGAAAGAACTAAAGTTTTATAACAAAATGTTTTGCTGATTATTATATCATATGGGATAGTGTTTGCAAACTACATCAAAATAGTAAAGCTAATGAGGGTCGAGAACAACCCAAGGAAGATACCTGTAATACAAATTGGATATGTCCATTTGAATGAATATGTTTTATAAATACGTTCTTTCTTATCTGTAGGTTCCTCGACTTCTTCAATTAAAGAGTCAATCTTTTTGTTCGTACCAAATACTCTTTGGAATGCGTAAATGGTTACATTGAAAAAACCATTTTGAAATATGTATAAAAAACCGCCGATAAGAATAAAAAACAGTGCAATATAAAACAAAATGTTGACAAAGTTCAACAAAAATTGAGATGAAATGAGGAATGCACCAATACTAGAAGCAATCATCGCTATAAAAATTAGTATACAAGTATGAAAAAAAACTTTATTCAAAATATTCCCCTCCGTCAAAATATTACTAGAATTATTATACTATAAAAGCTATAATAAGTACTAGGATTAATTTTTTGAAAATTATACGCAATTAAAGGTCTGATTTTAAGATGATGGTAGCAATGTTAATGTATCCCTTTACGAAAAATTAAAAATATAAATATTTTATTAAAAATTTTAACAAAAAAACAAAAAACTATATTCACAATTGTTATATTATATGTATAATGAAAATTGTAGAAACTTGGAGATTATTCTTTCAATTCTACTTTTTAACAAGTGAGGGTACAGGAAGTGCAATTAGGGGAGGCAACACAACATGAAGAAAAAGATACCGTTATTACTTGCATCAACTTTAACTGCAAGTATGTTGCTTAGCGCGTGTAGCTACCAAAAAGATGACGCAAAAGCAAAAGGGAAAGAGAACGCTACGAGTAGTAGTAACGGAAAACAGATTCTTAATTTAACAGAGTTATCTGAAATTCCGTCAATGGATGCATCATTAGCATCTGATTCTTCATCTTCTACAGCATTAAATAATACGATGGAAGGTTTATATCGTATTGGCAAAGATCAAAAGAGAATGCCTGGAGTTGCAGAAGATGTCGAAAAGCTAGATGATGGGAAGAAATACATATTTAAATTAAGAAAAGATGCGAAATGGTCGAATGGGGAACCTGTAACAGCTAAAGACTTTGTGTATTCATGGAAAAGAGCAGTAAATCCAGATACAAAAGCAACGTATTCATACATTATGTTCGATATTAAAAATGCAGAGAAAATTCATAAAAAAGAATTACCTGCTGACCAATTAGGTGTAAAAGCGATTGATGATTATACATTAGAAGTAGAATTAGACAATCCCGTTCCTTACTTTATCGATTTAACAGTTTATCCAGTATTTTACCCACTAAATGAAAACTTTGTAAAAGCACAAGGTGATAAATTTGGTTTAGAGGCAAATACAACATTATATAACGGTCCATTCGTTATGAGTGATTGGAAACATGAACAAAGTTTCCAATTCAAGAAGAATCCTTCATATTGGGATAATAAAACGGTTAAAATCGAAGAAATCAACTTTAATATTGTAAAAAATACAGCAACTGATGTAAATTTATATGAGACAAACGCGATTGACCGAGCGGCTTTAACGTCTGAATTTGTTGATAAGTTTAGAAAAAGCCCAGAGTTCCAAACAAGAAAAGAAGCAGGGGTTGCTTACTTAAGATTTAATCAAAGTAATCAGTACTTAAGTAATAAAAACTTAAGAAAAGCAATTTCAATGTCCTTTGACCGTGATAACATTGCAAAAGTTATTTTAAATAACGGTGCAATTGGAGCTTACGGATTTGTTGGAAAAGATTTCGCTGAAGGTCCGAATAAAAAAGATTTCCGAGCTGAAAATGGAAAGCTAGTTGAAACAAATCCAAAAGAAGCGAAAAAGCTTTGGGAAACAGCGAAGAAAGAGCTTGGAACTGATAAAATCGAACTAGAATTCTTAAACTTTGATAATGAAGATGCTAAAAAAGTTGGGGAATTCTTAAAAGGTGAGATGGAAAAGAACTTACCAGGTTTATCAATTAAAATTAAACAGCAACCATTCGCACAAAAAAATAAATTAGAAGATTCTCAGCAATATGATATTGCGTTTGGTATTTGGGGACCAGATTTCCCAGATCCAATCTCATATTTAGATATGTTTGTTACGAATGGTTCTCAAAATAAAACAGGGTATTCTAATCAGAAATATGATGAGTTAATCCTAAAAGCTAAAACAGATACAAAAGATTTACAAGCTCGCTGGGACAACCTTCTAGAAGTAGAGAAGATGTTAATTAAAGAGGATGCAGTTATCACTCCAATCTTCCAAAAAGGTTCAGCGTATGTAGTAAAAGGTGCCGTAAAAGATATTATCCCAATTAACTATGGTGGTAAATTAACTTACAAATGGGCATCTGTTGAACAAAAATAATCTTTTTTTTCCATCGTTTACAAGGGTATATGCCTATGATGGGCATATGCTCTTATTTTAAAAAAATAAAAGTAAGAATATTTTAAACTATCTTATTGCTTTTGAGAAAAACGGGGAGGTGCTTGATATGGGACGTTATGTATTAAAACGTTTCGTGTACATGGCTTTGACATTATTTTTAATTACTACACTGACTTTCTTTTTGATGAAATTACTTCCGGGTTCTCCGCTTAAAAACCAGGAGAAGCTATCACCGGCACAAAAAGAAATCATTCTTGAAAAATACGGATTGAATGATCCGGTACCAGTTCAATACGCACGTTACTTAGGTAACCTAGCAAAAGGTGATTTAGGGGTATCATTCCAATATGATAACCGCCCAGTAACAGACATGATTGTGGATCGTATTGGACCATCAGCCCAATTAGGTTTACAAGCGATTATATTAGGAACATTTATCGGTTTAATTTTAGGTATTGTTGCCGCACTTCGTAATAATACGTGGGTAGATTATAGTGCAACAGTTATTTCGGTACTCGGAATGTCGGTACCATCATTCGTATTCGCCGCATTACTGCAATATTTCGTAGGGGTAAAACTTGGCTGGTTCCCAGTAGCATTCTGGAAAGGACCAGAGTTTACTGTAATGCCTACAATTGCATTATCGATGGGAGTTATCGCAACAATCGCACGTTTCTCTCGTGCAGAATTAATTGAAGTTATGCAAGCCGATTACATTTTAACAGCGAAAGCGAAAGGAATTAGCCAAGGCGTTATTATTGTCAAACATGCACTTCGTAACGCGTTAATTCCAGTTGTAACAATTTTAGGACCAATGGTTGCGGCATTAATTACAGGAACACTTGTTATCGAGCAAATTTATGCTGTACCAGGACTTGGGGAACAATTCGTTAAATCGATTACTTTAAATGACTATACAGTTATTATGGGAACTACGATTTTCTATAGTGCAATCTTCATTTTAGTTATTTTCATTGTCGATATTTTATACGGAATTATTGATCCTCGTATTCGTTTAGCGGGAGGGAAAAAATGATGAAAGATGTACAAAAATTATCTCCAGATTTATTTCAACAAGCCAATCAAAATAATGTTGATAATGAAGTCATTGCCCGTCCAAGCCTAACGTTTTGGCAAGATGTAAGAAGACGTTTATTCCAACATAAAGGTGCGATGCTTGGCCTTGTATTATTAGTTATCATTGCACTATTAGCGATTTTTGGACCGATGGTAAGTAAACACTCGTATAAAGAGCAAGATTTAGGTCGAGCGAAATTACCACCAAAAATTCCAGTTATTGAAAATGTTCATTGGTTACCATTTGACGGTACAGATCAATATGGTGTTGACCAATATGAAAAACGTGATATTAAAGAGTACTTCTGGTTTGGTACAGATGATCTTGGCCGTGACTTATGGACAAGAACATGGGAAGGTACACGCGTATCATTATATATCGCTCTTTTAGCAGCAGCAATTGACTTAGTAATTGGGGTTGCATACGGAGGTATTTCAGCATTCTACGGCGGTAGAGTAGATAACATTATGCAACGTATTATGGAGATTATTAACGGTATTCCATACTTAATCATCGTTATTTTAATGGTAATCATTATGGGATCTGGTATTTGGTCAATTACACTCGCGATGGCGATTACAGGTTGGATAGGGATGTCGCGTATTGTTCGTGGACAAATCTTAAAGTTAAAAAACCAAGAATATGTATTAGCATCTCGTACATTAGGTGCAACAAATACACAATTAATTGTGAAACATTTAATTCCAAACGTAATGGGACCTATTATCGTAATGACAATGTTTACAATTCCATCAGCGGTGTTTGGTGAAGCGTTCTTAAGTTTCATCGGTTTAGGAATTCAGCCGCCATTTGCGTCACTAGGTTCTCTTGTAAATGATGGTTATAAATCTATTCAAACGTATCCGCATATGATGTTCATCCCTGCGGTTGTCATCAGTATATTAATTTTAGCGTTTAACTTAATGGCAGACGGATTACGCGACGCGTTAGATCCAAAAATGCGTAAGTAAAAGAGGGGAGAGGCAAAGATGAAAACATTGTTAGAGGTAAAAGATTTACAAGTCTCCTTTGATACACATGCAGGTGAAGTACAAGCTGTACGCGGCGTTACTTTTGATTTGAAAAAAGGAGAAACATTGGCGATTGTAGGAGAATCTGGTTCAGGGAAATCAGTTACTTCTAAAGCGTTAATGGGATTAATTCCGAATCCTCCTGGACGCATTAAAAATGGTGAAATCGTATTTGAAGGTCGTGACTTAACGAAATTAACAGAAAAAGAAATGCAGCAAGTACGCGGTAAAGATATCGCGATGATTTTCCAAGATCCAATGACATCATTAAACCCAACGATGACAATTGGAAATCAAATTATGGAAGGTCTAATTAAACACCAAGGGATGAGTAAAGCAGATGCACGTAAAGTTGCTTTAGAATTAATTGACCTTGTAGGTATTCCAAATCCAGAAGCTCGTTTAAAACAATATCCTCACCAATTCTCAGGTGGTATGAGACAGCGTGTAGTTATTGCGATGGCGTTAGCTTGTAACCCGAAATTATTAATTGCCGATGAGCCGACAACAGCGCTAGACGTTACGATTCAGGCGCAAATTTTAGAACTTATGAAAGACATTCAGCAAAAAACAGAAGCAGCAATCATTTTCATTACGCATGACTTAGGTGTAGTAGCAAACGTTGCGGACCGAGTGGCAGTTATGTACGCTGGTAAAGTTGTTGAAATTGGAACTGTAGATGAAATTTTCTACAATCCGAAACATCCATATACTTGGGGCTTAATCGCATCTATGCCAAGTTTAGATGGTTCAGAGGAAGAGTTATATGCAATCCCTGGAACGCCTCCAGATTTATTGAAGCCGCCAAAGGGGGATGCTTTTGCACCACGTAACCCGCAGGCACTGAAAATTGATTTTGAAATGGACCCACCTTTATTTAAAGTAAGTGATACGCACTATGCGGCAACTTGGTTACTTCACGAGCAAGCTCCAGAAGTAAAACCGCCGGCAGTCGTTGAAAAACGCATTCTTCAAATGAAAGCAGGTGAACAACATGACTAAACAACGTGAGAAATTAATTGAAGTAAAAAATGTAAAGCAGCACTTCGACGTGAGTGGTGGTGTTGTCAAAGCGGTTAATGATATTTCATTTGATATTTACCGCGGAGAAACATTTGGTCTTGTAGGAGAATCAGGTTGTGGTAAATCGACAACTGGAAGAACAATTATTCGTTTATATGATGCAACTGCTGGTGAAGTATTGTTCGATGGTGAAAACGTACATGGTAAGAAATCACGCGCAGAACTGAAGAAATTCAACCGTAAAATGCAAATGATTTTCCAAGATCCATACGCATCATTAAATCCTCGTATGACAGTAGGGGATATTATCGCAGAAGGTATTGATATTCACGGATTAGCGAAAAGTAAAAAAGAGCGCATGGACCGTGTTCATGAACTATTAAACACAGTTGGTTTAAATAAAGAGCACGCAAACCGTTTCCCACACGAATTCTCAGGTGGACAACGTCAGCGTATCGGTATCGCTCGAGCGCTTGCTGTAGACCCAGAATTTATCATTGCCGATGAGCCGATCTCAGCACTTGACGTATCGATTCAGGCGCAAGTTGTAAACTTACTGAAAAAGTTACAAAAAGAAAAAGGTTTAACATACTTATTCATCGCCCATGATTTATCAATGGTAAAATACATTAGTGACCGTATTGGTGTAATGTACCGTGGCCAAATCGTTGAGTTAACAACAAGTGATGAATTATATGCGAATCCAATTCATCCATATACGAAATCACTATTATCAGCGATTCCACTTCCAGATCCAGATTATGAGCGCAATCGTAAACGTATCGTATATGATCCATCACAGCATAATTATGGTAGTGAAGCACCAACAATGCGTGAAATTCGCCCAGGACATTTCGTACTATGTTCGGAAGCGGAGTACAAGAAATATAAAGAGATTTATCAATAAAAAAAAGAGCCATTCTTCTGTTATGGAAGGATGGCTCTTTTTCTACTATATAAAAGAATTGTATACATTTGTCGGTCAGTCGATATATTTAAAGAATCGCCGATATAAATCTCATGTATCGTTAGTGATATCCATATGCAAAATTACTGAACTTGAACAGAAACATTCTCCTCTTGTTCTTCAGGTTTAACAAGTGCATAACGCTCCCATGCTCTACTTTTCCAGCGGAAGAACATAATAATGGCACGTGTCCATTCGTCGATGGCGATTGCTAGCCAAATACCAACGAGCCCCATATCTAAATGAAAGGCGAAAAAGTAACCTAGTGGTAAACTCATTAACACCATAGAGAATGCACCGATTAAAACAGGATATTTTGCATCACCAGCTGCACGAAGTGAATTGATGATGACGATGTTCATCGTACGTCCCGTTTCAAGTAGTACACTTAGTAAAAGAACACTTGCGCCTAACCCGATAATGTACGGATTATCTGTAAACAGTCCCATTAATTGTGTACGGAATGTAATAACGAGAGCGACCATACATAAAGTTACACCAATCGCCCATTTTACACTTTTCCACAAGCGTTCGTATGCTTCATCTTTTTCGCCACCACCAACGAGGCGGCCAATAATAATGGCTGTTCCCATACCAATTGCAATAGCGAATAAATAAGTGAACATAGAAATGTTCGTAGCGTATTGTCTAGCCGCTAACGATTCCGTTCCTAAATATGTTGCATAGTATAAGAAGACAATTTGACAAGCTTGATACATAACTTGCTCAAAAGCAGATGGAATCCCGATTTTTAAAATTTTCCCGATATATTCTTTTGATAGGGTGAAATAATATTGTAATTTTACACGATATTCCATAACGCGGTATAGTAACCAGAAGAAAACAATAAGCGCTATAAGTCGGCTGACAGCAGAAGAAATGGCAGCCCCTTGTACACCGAGCTCAGGGAAACCAAATTTCCCGAAAATGAGTACGTAGTTTCCAGCGATATGAATCATATTCATTCCGAGTGAAATAAACATCGCTTGCTTTGTAAAACCGTGTACACGGATAATTGCGGCTAATGAGTTAATAATAGCTTGTAGGAAGATGGCTCCTCCGACGATAGATAAGTAGTTTTGCGCATACGTTAGTACATCGCCTTGTAAGTTCATTGCGAGCATCATATGTTTCGAAAATAAAAGAAAACCAGCGCTTATAACGAGCCCAACTATTAAATTTAATGTGACGGCTAATGCTGATATTTTAGATGCTTCCATAAAGCGTTTGGAACCGAGGTATTGAGATACGACGATAGCTGCGCCGTTCCCGATGACTTCTAGTACCAAAATAGCGATATGGAGGTATTGATTCGCTGCACCAACCCCAGATACAGCATCGTCTGATAATGCACTTAACATGAAAGTATCAGCGATCCCCATTAACATAAAAAGAAAAACTTCTAGAAAAATAGGCCATGTTAATAAGAATAAACTTAATTTCTCAGTAGGCCCGTTTTTTGCCTGAATTGCTGCCATGTCCGTCCCCTCTTTACCGATATCTATTTTTAGCAAAATGTATCGTAACATACTTTCTTAACCTTTGCACTCATTTTAGCCTACATATTTTTATTATGAAGAGAGTGCTATTTTATGATAAAAACAAAAGGATAATTATACATAAAGTATTATGAGATATAAAATTCATTTTTCTCTGATAATTTAGAAAAGTATAAAAAATATTGTTTTTAACACTTTAGTAAGAATAATCAGCAATATGAAACGTTTACAAAGATTTATTTTTTAACAGGAAATTTTAATGAAATAGAAATATAAATATACAAAAAATATATTTGTGTGTATAATATGAATTATTAGAACATATATATATTTCTTTCTGTTTGAAAATGAAAGGGCTAACATTTTTGTGGAGGGTGGAAGTATGAAAAAAAAGATGCCAGTTTTTGTAGTATCAACAGTAGCAATGAGCATGATGTTAGGGGCATGTAGCTACCAAAAAGATGAACCGCAAGCGAACGCAAAAGGGGATAGCGGGAAAAGCGGTGCGAAGCAAGTTATTAACTTAATTGAAACGCAAGAAATTCCAACGATGGATCCAGCGTTATCAGCTGATGCAGTTTCTTCAAGAGTAATGGGTAATACGATGGAAGGCTTATACAGTTTAGGAAAAGATGATAAGCTAGTTCCTGGTGTAGCGAAGGAATTCCAAAAATCAGAAGATGGTAAAAAATATACATTTAAATTACGTGAAGACGCAAAATGGTCAAATGGTGATCCTGTGACGGCAAAAGATTTCGTATACGCATGGCAAAGAGCGATTAACCCAGATACAGCTGCGAAATCAGCGTACATTATGTATGATATAAAAAATGCAGAGAAAATTAATAAAAAAGAGATGAGTCCGGATCAATTAGGGGTAAAGGCGATTGATGATTATACATTAGAAGTGGAATTAGATAATTCAATTCCATACCTTGTAGATTTAATGGTATATCCAATCTTCTATCCTGTGAATGAAAAGTTTGTGAAAGAGCAAGGTACGAAGTTTGGTTTAGAAGCGAATACAACGCTTTATAACGGACCATTTACATTAAGTGATTGGCAACATGAACGTAGCTTTAAAATGACAAAGAGCGCGTCATATTGGGACAATAAAGAAGTGAAGATTGAAGAAGTAAACTTTAATATTGTAAAAGATACATCTACGCCAATTAACTTATATGAAACAAATGCAATTGATCGAGCGTCGTTATTAGCGGAGTTTATTGATAAATATAAAGGAAAACCAGATTTCCAAACAGTAGAAGATACATCTGTATTCTTCCTTCGTTTAAATCAAAAAGATCCAGCTTTAGCAAATAAAAATATTCGTAAAGCAATTTCACTTGCTTTTGACCGTAAGCCATTCGTGGATACATTATTAAATAACGGTTCTAAGCCAGCAACAGGATTAATTCCTGATAACTTCATTAAAGGACCAGATAAAAAAGATTTCCGTGCTGTAAACGGG
Organism: Bacillus sp. PK6-16; assembly: GCF_056530295.1. Taxonomy (NCBI): domain Bacteria; kingdom Bacillati; phylum Bacillota; class Bacilli; order Caryophanales; family Bacillaceae; genus Bacillus; species Bacillus sp. PK6-16. Next base: position 4,091,347 of record NZ_CP096511.1, on the reverse strand, counting down.
GATATTGTAAAACCAAACGTGAAAGAAGCGAAGAAATATTGGGAAGCTGGTAAAAAAGAACTTGGTAAAAATGAAATCGAATTAGAATTATTAAATGAAGATGTAGAGTTATCAAAGAAAACTGGTGAATATTTAAAAGGTGAATTAGAAAAGAATTTACCAGGTTTAACAGTAAAAATTAAACAACAACCATTCGCACAAAAACTAAAATTAGAAGATGCGGGCGATTATGTCATGTCATTCTCTGGATGGAGTGCGGACTTCCCAGATCCAATTACATATCTTGATATGTTTGTAACAGATGGGTCACAAAATAAGATGAAGTACTCTAATCCAAAATACGATGAAATCATTATGAAGGCGAAAAAAGATGGAAGCGATGTAAATGCTCGTTGGAAGAACTTATTAGAAGCTGAAAAAATGTTACTTGATGATGCTGCGATCGTTCCAGTATATCAACGTGGTAGAGCATATTTACAAAGAGATTCAATTAAAAATATGTATAACCATAAATATGGCGGCGATTTAAGCTTTAAATGGGCGTCAGTAGAGAAATAAGAAAAAAAGCAGGTGATCGCCTGCTTTTTTTTTAATACGTTCGTTTCTTATAAATGCCTTTTCCGCCAACTTGGTTCCAGCCAGATTGTACACCCAAACTTTTGTTAACAAACTTCATTTTTTCTTTTCCACCAAAGAGCTTTTCGCCGATGCTATTTGTAATGACACCAATCAATGCTGTTATTCCGATGATGAGGGCAGCAACCGTAATAAAATCAATAAAAAAAGCAATCATTTGAAAACTCCCCCTTTGCCTGTCTGTATGTTTATTGTATGAGATAAAAAATAAAAAAGAAAGAAATGTCAGAAAAATATTTAATTTACTTTAGAAATCGTGTAGACAGGAGGGAGGATATTTGTTAAAATGAGAACAAACGTTCCTTTTTATTCTCATTTGTATAGTCTTACATTTCTTAATTGATTTATCAAGAAAAAGTAAGAAAACGTTCTCCTTTTCATAGGGAAGATTATAGATAAATAACTATATATTATATGAAAAATCTATGAGAAGTGAGTAGTAAAAGGATTGAAAGTTATTGTTAAAGTACAGCTGAAGTGAGCGTAATCATGTTACATAGCAGTGAAATGCACGGAAGAGTTTTCTCAACTAGCAGGAAATTTACTGTATATTTCTTGCAAAATCTATTGTATAATGATTATAGAAGTTACTTATTAAAAGTAATTGTTGTTTATTATAAGTTGTTGCTTACATGAAATGCGATTTTTGTACTTTTCAATAAGACAAGTTATCGCGAAAAATTGCTGAAGTTAGAAATTAAAACTGTATTTAGTACAGAATTTGTACTCTTTAAGGAGAGTGAGCTTTGTATGGTAACATTATATAGTTCTCCAAGCTGTACGTCTTGTAGAAAGGCGAAATTATGGCTAGAGGAAAATCATATTCCCTATACAGAACGTAATATTTTCTCAGATCCATTAACGATTGAGGAAATTAAAGAGATTTTACGTATGACAGAAAGCGGAACGGATGAGATTATTTCTACTCGTTCGAAAGTTTTCCAAGAATTGAATGTAAACTTAGAGTCTTTACCACTTCAAGATTTATATAAGATGATTCGTGACTATCCAGGGATTTTACGTCGTCCAATTATGATTGACGAAAAACGCCTTCAAGTTGGTTACAACGAAGACGAAATTCGTCGTTTCTTACCACGTACAGTAAGAACGTTCCAATTACGTGAAGCACAACGTCTTGTAAATTAATTATAATAATATGAAAACCTTCTACCTATTATATAGTAGAAGGTTTTTTTTAATGTTTCACATTGCGTAATCGAACTTGTTGTACGATAAAGCCGATGCATAAAATAGTGAAAATGAACAAATAAGGAATGCTTGTAGTGAAACTTGGATTGTTATGAAAAAAGGTTGCAAGTCTGTCTTCATGTGTAACCATTTTTCCTGCAGTATAGGCAAGAATCGCTGCACCGCAATAAATGAGGAATGGAAATCGTTCCATAAGTATTAAAATAAGTTTGCTGCCCCAAATAATAATCGGGATAGAAATGAGTAAGCCGATTATGACGAGTAAAAATCTCCCGTGAGCTGCACCTGCAATGGCAATAACATTATCAAACCCCATAACGAGATCCGCGAAAACAATTGTCCGCACAGCTTGAAATAAAGTTGTTTTTCCTTGAATAGAAGAAAGATCGTTGCTATTATCGGTTAATAAATTGACTGCAATTAATGTAAGTAAAACCCCGCCAATCAATTGTAGAAATGGAATGTCGAGTAAATAGACAGCTAGTATAGTAAGGATGATTCTTAGTACAATCGCTAAAAGAGTACCGATCAAAATAGCCTTATTTCGTTTCGATTCAGGTAAATTTCGGCTAGCTAGTGCGATGACGATTGCATTGTCACCACCTAATACAACATCGATACCGACAATCATTAGTACGGATGTTAAAAACTCTAAGTCCATTCGTCTGCCTCCATTTATGATGTTTTAATAAGCGAACTATATGTATGTGATGAAGAAAGTTGTTGTTAGATAATCTCTTCTAATAGAAGTTTCACTTTATTACAGTGTACGGGGGAATGTGGAAATGTATGTCCAAATTTTTTGTAAGTAAGAAATCGCTATAATAATATATTTATGTAGTTTATCGAGTAAAGATAGGCATATAACTATTTTTGTAAAATAAATCGATTTTATTTCCATTCTGGAGAATCTTATCATAAAATGAGAGTACAAGAATCTATTGATTTGTCATATGAGTGGGGAATCCCTTCATAACAATTCTAAGCAGGAAGGGAGAGTTGTATTTTGGATATTGAAAGAATTAATGATCATACGATGAAATTTTTTATTACGTACATTGATATAGAGGATAGAGGATTTAATCGTGAAGAAATTTGGTATGATCGCGAACGAAGTGAAGAGCTCTTTTGGGAGATGATGGACGAAGCTCGTGATCATGACGATTTCTTTATTGATGGACCGTTATGGATTCAAGTGCAAGCAGTCGATAAAGGGATTGAAGTACTTGTCACGAAAGCAGAGCTTTCAAAGGACGGACAAAAGCTGGAACTACCGATAGGGGTAGACAAAATTATAGATATTCCTCTAGATGAAGGCATCGAATCATTATTCCAACAAGAATTAGTCGAAGAGGTAGAAGAACAAACAGGAACAAACTTTAATGAAGATGGTACGTTTGGCTTTTTAATTAAATTTAATGATTTTGAAGATGTCATTTCATTAAGTCATCGTCTTATCTTTGAAGATATAAAAGATGAGCTGTATTCATTTGAGGACCGCTATTATGTATATGTGGAATTCGATGAAGTGCTACATGATGAAGAAGAAATCGATCGTATTTTAAGTATTATTTTAGAATATGGAGAAGAATCAACTTTAACAATTCATCGTGTAAGTGAGTATGGAAAACAAATTGTGAAAGAGCATGCGCTTGAAACGATTCGCAATAATTTTCCTGCTAAAACGTAGGCCGATTTCTGTAGTATGAAATCGGCTTTTTATATGAAGAATAGGAAAGCTTTCTTAGTTAGGAGGTAAGAGATGAAAAATACGTTAAAGCTGATTTTCTTTATACTGCTATTGTTCGCATTATTTGTTTCGTTACGTATGTTTATTGATGTAGCATTTTATTCAGATGTGATTGGGATAAAAGATGTTTCGATTTTAGGTATTATTAGTATTTTATTTACAGTATCTGCGTTTTTAATTGGTTGCGTTATTTTCTTAGAAAATCGACATCCATCTAAAACACTTACATGGTTAATTGTTTTAGGAATTTTTCCGGTATTTGGTTTCTTTGCTTATTTATTATTTGGACAAAATTTTCGAAGAAAAAGAATGTTCCAAAAGAAGGCGTTACTTGATGAACAGGCGTTTTTACAATATAAAGGGCATGAAGATTACGAAGAACGAATTTTACGCAATCATAAGCATCAAGAACTGTTATTTCGTTTAGCGGATCGATTAGGAGCTTTAAATATTTCATTTCAAACTGAAACGAGGACATTAACAAATGGAGATGAAACGTTTCGGGCTATTTTAAATGGGTTAAAACGAGCGAAACATCACATTCATATGGAATATTACATTGTGCGTGATGATAAATTAGGAACAGAAATTAAAGATATTTTAATACAAAAATCGAAAGAAGGCGTTGTTGTTCGCTTTTTATATGATGCGGTTGGAAGTTTTAAGTTATCGAAATCGTATATTGAAGAATTAAACGATGCAGGTGTAGAAATGATTCCATTCTTTCCTGTGCGCTTTCCGATTTTAAACGATAAGATTAATTATCGAAATCATAGGAAAATTGTTGTGATTGATGGGAACGAAGGGTTTGTAGGCGGATTAAATATCGGTGATGAGTATTTAGGGAAAAATAAATATTTTGGCTTTTGGCGAGATACGCATTTGTATTTACGTGGTGAAGCGGTTCAAAGTTTACAACTTATTTTCCTTCAAGACTGGTTTTATATGACTGGAGAGGCTGTGCTAGCCCCAGAATATTTACAAGCAAAAGCAGTTGAGGGTGATCATTGGGGAGGAGTGCAGCTAGTTGCAGGTGGCCCCGATAATAAGTGGGAAACGATTAAGCATTTATATTTCGCAATGATCGCTTCTGCTCGGAAATCAATTTGGATTGCAACGCCGTATTTTATTCCGGATGATGATATTTTATCCGCATTAAAGGTTGCTGCACTTGCTGGTATTGATGTTCGTTTATTAATGCCGAGTAAACCGGATAAGCGTACTGTCTTTTACGCATCGAGATCGTACTTCCCAGAGCTTTTAGATGCAGGAGTAAAGATATATGAATACGAAAAAGGTTTTCTTCATAGTAAAATTGTCATCGTTGATTCTGATTTAGCTTCAATTGGGACAGCTAATATGGATATGAGAAGTTTTCATTTGAATTTTGAAGTAAATGCCTTTTTATATGATACAGATAGCATTCGAAAACTTGTTCAAGACTTTAAAGATGATTTAGAAGAATCAAGTGAAATTCATGGTGATCATTTTCATAAAAGACGTCTTCATAGACGAATTGTTGAATCAACGTACCGATTATTATCACCTTTATTATAAAAAGAGATGTCCGAAATTGGGACATCTCTTTTTTAAAAGGAATTTGTAACAAATTGTAGAATATAAGGAGCTGAAAGGGTGTGATTACGATATTTATCGCTAAAAGAGAAAACGGTGAAAAAATTCATTTACTCTATAATTGTAATGAAGAGCTTTTGCGCCGTATGCGTCAACAAGAACGATTCTTTTGTGTAGCTTGCGGAAAGGAAGTGCAAATGAAATTAGGGAAACAAAAAAGTTGGCATTTTGCTCATAAAAAAGTGGATTCATGTCTTGCCTTTTATGAAGCGGAATCAAAGTATCATATGCATGGTAAAGAATTGTTATATAGATGGTTCAAACGTCAAAACTTTCAGGTGGATATAGAGTACTACCTCCCAGAAATTAAGCAACGACCAGATGTTTTTGTAGAGAGGGCGGGTAGAAAAATTGCAATTGAATACCAATGTGCAAACCTCGCTATAGAGCAGCTGTACAAAAGAACATATTCGTATTGGCAAACTGGTATACAGGTCATTTGGATCGTTGGTGGAAATCAATTGAAAAAGCAATCTGCATATTGGATGAAATTTTCCTCACTTATGGCTTTCTCCTTACAATCTTATCCTCAGCCACTTCTTATTTTCTTCTGTCCGAAACAAAAATCATTTATGAAATGTGCATTTGTCACTCCCTTTTCTACAAATGTTTTTTTCTCACATACTATATATTTACCAACTGATGCGACTACTTTTGAAATGCTTTTTTCTCCTGTTCCTTTCGGGAAAGAAAGATTGGGTGAAGAGTGGAAGAAGAGAAAGAAGAACTTTCGCCAAAATGCCTTACCGATTTGGAATTATAATTATAAGTCATTATTACGCCTCTTATATCAATTTAAATGTACCCCAGCGAGCTTTCCTTCTGAAATTGGTGTTCCACTCCCTTCTGCATTTGCTTTTCAAACAAACCCATTTATATGGCAAGCTTTTCTATATATGAAGTGTATAGGGGAGCTTGCAGTGGGAGAGTGTATTTCTCTTCAATACGTGTGTAGTTATGTAAAAAGGTATACGAAAAGGCGGACACTTCCGTACTTTTCGCAGCACATATGGAAAATGGCAGTTACTGAATATATGACATTTTTATGCTATATAGGTGTTTTACGTAAAGTGGGAACTTATACGTACCGAAAAATAAGGGATGCCGTGATGTTAAAAACAGAGGAGGAAATTATGAAACATGATGAGATTTGCTTAATACATGCGCTAACTTTATTTGAGGCAAATTTTAACATGAGAGGAGGAAAAGCGGATATAATAAAGAATGATTGTGAAGGAATTACATAAGAAAAAAACGAATTGTACTTAAGTAGAGATATTTAAAGGAGGACTTAAAGAATGTCTGAACAAAACAAAGCGAAAGCATTACCAGATCGCAACGAGATTGAAGAAGCAAGTACGTGGCGATTAGAAGATATTTTCCAAACGGATGCAGAATGGGAAAAAGAATTCCAAGCTATTAAAGAGCTATTACCGAAGTTAACTGAATTTAAAGGGAAACTTGGTGACTCTGCGGACAATTTACTTGAGGCATTGCAATATGAAGATGAAATATCAATGCGATTAGGTAAGTTATATACATATGCTCATATGCGTTACGATCAAGATACAACAAACTCTGTATATCAAGCATTAAATGATCGTGCAACAAATTTATATTCACAAGTATCTAGTAGCACAGCGTATATTGTGCCTGAAATTTTATCGATTTCAGAAGATACACTGCAAACATTCTTGAAGGAAAATAGAGATTTAAGTGTATATGAACATGCATTAGAAGAAATTACACGTCAACGCCCGCACGTATTATCAGAAGCTGAGGAAGCTTTATTAGCGGAAGCATCTGAAGTAATGAGTTCATCAAGCAATACATTCGGTATGTTGAATAACGCGGATTTAAAATTCCCATCTATTAAAGGGGAAGACGGAGAAGAAATAGAAATTACACATGGCCGTTACATTCAGTTTTTAGAAAGTGATGATCCTCGTGTTCGCAAAGATGCATTTAAAGCTGTATATGAAACGTATGGAAAATTTAAAAACACATTCGCAAGTACGTTAAGCGGAGCAGTAAAACGTAATAATTTCAATGCGCGTGTTCGTAAATATGATTCTGCTCGCCAAGCTGCACTGAGCAATAATAATATTCCGGAAGCAGTATACGATCAACTCGTTGAAACAGTAAATGACAACTTACATTTATTACACCGTTACATCGATATTCGTAAGCGTGCACTAGGACTTGATGAGCTTCATATGTATGATTTATATACACCACTTGTACCAGAAGTGAAAATGAATGTGAAATACGAAGAAGCGCAAGACCTTTTATTAAAATCTTTAAACGTACTTGGTGATGAATATGTTGATATTTTGAAAGAGGCATATGAAAATCGCTGGGTAGATGTGTATGAGAATAAAGGAAAACGAAGCGGGGCATATTCATCTGGTGCATATGGAACAAATCCGTATATTTTAATGAACTGGCATGATAATGTAAATAATTTATTTACACTTGCTCATGAGTTTGGTCATTCGGTGCATAGTTACTATACAAGAAAAACACAACCGCACGTATATGGTGATTATTCCATCTTCGTAGCAGAAGTGGCATCTACTTGTAATGAAGCACTTCTAAATGATTATTTATTAAAAACGACAGAAGATAAGAAAGAGCGTCTATATTTATTAAATCATTATTTAGAAGGGTTCCGTGGTACTGTGTTCCGTCAAACGATGTTTGCAGAGTTTGAACATATTATTCATAAGAAAGTACAAGAAGGACATGCTGTTACGCCAGACATGTTAACGGAAATTTACTATGATTTAAATAAGAAATATTTCGGTGACGCTTTAGTAATCGACGAAGAGATTGGTTTAGAATGGTCTCGTATCCCACACTTCTACTACAACTATTACGTATATCAATACGCAACAGGATTTAGTGCAGCGACAGCTCTATCTAAACAGATTTTAGAAGAAGGACAACCAGCAGTAGAACGTTATATTAACGAGTTCTTAAAAGCAGGAAGCTCTGATTATCCAATTGAAGTGCTGAAAAAAGCAGGAGTAGATATGGCATCTCCTGAACCAGTAAAAGAGGCGCTACAAGTATTTGAAGAGAAATTAAATGAATTAGAAGCATTATTATTTGAAGAAAAGTAATGAAAAAAGACGAGGGATTGTATCCTCGTCTTTTTGTTGAATAGATTCAATGTCGATATTTGTCGGAGAGAAAGGTGAATTTCTTTGTTTTTCTAACTGAAAGGATAGTTTTACGACTGATTTTTAAAATTAAAACCCTTTGAATCGTTTTTTATAATTGAAATAAGAGAGAGTGATAACGATGATTCCGAATAAAAGAGGTAAGGCAATAATTTTAGGAAAAGCTTGTAGTAGAGAGAGGATGTACAAGAAAAAAGAAACGATGACAGCTAGAAAGAGAAGAGCAATATAAGATTTTTTCATAAATAAACCCCCTAAATGACCTTTTTTATAGCTTATTCAAAAATGAAAACGTTTAGAATGTGACAAAAGTGTGAAATTCGACAAAAGGGGTTGTCATCTGACGTCGAATCTTGTAATATAATAAGCGTGAACGAATTCACATACAAACATATACCCCTTTGTTTGAACGTGAAAATTTCTCCCATCCCCTTTAATATTTTTATAAGCCGTAAAGAAGAAGACCTGGTGTTTACACCAGGTCTTTTTCTTTTGCTATCCATTTCCAATAACGTTCGCATTTTACTTCTATCATTTGTACTTTTCGTTTCAGTTGTAATTTTTTTAGTTCGCGTTCAATTTCTTGTTGCGGACAATCATAAATAAATGCTACTTCTTTTGAAGATATAAATTGTGTTGCTTCTAGTAGCACTTCTAAAGGTGGTAATGGTTCTGGCTCAATTTCACATTTTACAAGTTCTTTCAATAATTGTACGTATACATCGTAGGAATAATTTCCAGCGATTTTAATACCTTCTTCATCTGAGTTCGCATGAAAAAAGACGAGGGAAGGTATTTCTGTAATATGCATTTCATTTGTGAATTTCAAGTCACATTGGAAAGCTTTTTTTGCACTAGCAGAATGTAGATCTTTTTTAAATTCTTCTACATCAATATTGCTATCTTTCGCACATGCAAGTAATAGTTCGCAGTCAGGGTTTGATACATTTTCAAGGAAAATGTATTCTTGGAGTTTTCGCAAAAACTTCGAACCTGCTTTTCGGCCTTGCAACTCCGCTGCCTTAATTGCCATCGAAACTAAATATGGTGTTGACGATGCTTCTTGCATATGTACCTTTCCATCACATGAAAAACCTTGTAAACTGGTTGTCTTTTCCCACACAAATCGAATATTAGCAGGTTTATTCCATTTGTGTGAGGAAGCGTTCGTTCCATCCACTTTTCCTGTTACGATATGACGAATAGAGAAGTATTTCCCGTATTCAAGCCATAGTTTAATAATAAAAGGCTCAATTTCCCAGCAATCTTTACAAAGTGGATCAATAAATAAATATGCTTCTACAGACTTATGCTCGCATGCGGAAGGAGATGGCATATTTATATGCTTTGCTTCCTGCTTATCCATTACACTTCACCTGTTTCGTTTGGAGTATTAACCATATGCTGAGCGGTTAATGCTAAACGTTCAAAAACAAACTCTCTTATATGACCATGAACTCCAGTATCATCCATTGCTTGCTCCATACATGATAGCCAAGCCTCTGCTCGTTTTGGAGTAATCTCAAACGGAAGATGGCGTGCCCTTAACATAGGATGACCATGTTCTTCAGTGTACAAATTAGGACCACCTAAATATTGTGTTAAAAATTGCTTCTGCTTCCTAGCGGTTTCTGTTAAATCTTCCGGGAAGATGGGAGATAAGTCAGGGTGTTTACTGACATAGGAATAAAATGTATCTACTAATATTGCAATGCATTGTTCACCGCCAATTGCTTCAAATGGTGTCATCGGTTGCTTGCTCATCCTTTATAAACTCCTTTTTCCATGAAATGTATATCTATTGTAGCAATGGAATGTTCGAGAGGGCAAATAAACAGCTTTCTCAAAGATTCTTTGCTTATTCTACGGGTGTAAACTTTTTTAGTGAGATGTATCCACTAGTGAAACATATTCACTAGTGGAATTTTCACTTTAGCGTGCTTTTTTTTGTTTGGCAAGGAAAAAGCGTTTTACTTTGTTATTTGTATGGCGAACAGGTATGTTATGTTGCGTTAATAAATGAATAAATGCAGCTTTTCCTGTTTCTTCATCTTGCACTTCAAATTCAATTTCATAATCATCGTGATTGTAATAGAAACTATGATCAAAGACAAGCGTTCCGCCTTTAAATAATGTTTCTGCTCTTTCTGTTGTTAAACTACCCATATATGTTAAAGCAGAAACAGGAATTTGTAATTTGTGTAATTGATCTACTACTGCTCCTTGAATGATTGTGTTTGTTTCCATCATCATTTTTGCTTCGTCTTCTGTTACGACTTGATGCGTTTCTAATAAACCGATTTCTGCAGGTTGTTTCAACGTTAACGTATAAGTTTCTCCTTTATGACGAATACGAAGTGCAGAGCCAGCTTCTTTTAACGAGAAGTCAGGTGTTTCAAAGTAGTGATTCACTTGTTTTGTAAATGCTTCAATAGAAAACGATTTACATAATGTATCGAATTCTTCTTTTGTAACGATATTTTTGAATTCAATTTCAATTTCTTGTGTCATTGTATAATCTCCTTTTGAAAAATAATTCTTTACACATTATCGCTTTTTCATAAATTTGGTTCAATGTTTTATTTGTTTGCGTCCATGTTATGATACAATAATACTGTTAAGTAAGACAGGAAGTTGAGATGGAGGAGTTAGAGCATGCAAAATAAAATCCAAGTTAAGAGCGTAGAAAAGAGAGAGAATGCTCTTATTTTTTGTGCGGAAAATAGTGAAATAGAGGTAAAGGAGTTAAGTGCGCGTAATCACGTACTTGTAGACTCAGACAATTTATCATTTTTATATATCTTAGAAAATGAATCATCTTTCATTTATGTAAGTATTCCGCACACATGCTGGGAAGCAATGCATGAAGCGATGAATAACGATGTGGTTATGTTCGTTCGCGTGAATGACATTGAAATGGAATTAGAAGGATTAAAAGAAGAAGTAGAATATTTAGTTGAAAATATTGAAGGTAATGCAAATTACGGAGAAGAATTAGTAACTGCTGTAGAAAAAGTATTTCTATAAGCAAATGGATTGATTTTGGTGGTGGTTGAAATGAATCGAAATTGGGAAGAATTTTTAGCACCTTACCACCAAGCGGTGGCAGAGCTAAAAGTGAAACTAAAAGGAATGCGTACTCAATTTGCAATGTTAACAGAGCATTCTCCAATTGAGTTTGTAACAGGAAGGGTAAAGTCGGTTGCAAGTATTATTGATAAAGCGGAGAAGAGAAATGTACCGCTAGACCGATTGAGAGAAGATATGCAGGATATTGCTGGGCTTAGAATGATGTGTCAATTTGTTGATGAGATTAAGCCTGTTGTAGAATATCTTCGAAAACGAAATGACTTTGAAATCGTGGAAGAACGTGATTATGTCACGCAAAAGAAAGATAGCGGTTATCGTTCTTATCATGTTGTCATTAGTTATCCTGTTCAAACGATTCAAGGTGAACAAAAAGTATTGGTAGAAATCCAAATACGCACGCTAGCAATGAACTTTTGGGCAACAATTGAGCATTCTTTAAATTATAAATATAGTGGACGTTTTCCTGAAGATATTAAAATACGATTGCAACGTGCAGCTGAAGCGGCGTTTTTATTAGATGAAGAAATGTCTTCTATTCGTCTTGAAATTCAAGAAGCGCAAAAGGCTTTTTCAAGAAAGCAAGAAACGAAAGATTCCGAATCATAAACTAAAGGGTGTTGGGCGATGAAATTTACAATTATGTCAAAGGGAGATCAATCATCAGATACACTGGCAAGCACGATGAAAGAGTACTTGCTAGATTTTGGATTTATAATGGATGAAAAGGAACCCGATATTGTAATTTCTGTTGGGGGAGATGGAACGCTTTTATATGCGTTTCATCGTTATTATAATCGATTGGATGAAACAGCATTTGTTGGTGTACATACAGGACATCTAGGTTTCTATGCAGATTGGTTACCGACAGAAGTAGAGAAATTAGTAATTGCGATTGCGAAAACACCATTCCAAGTGGTGGAATATCCGCTTTTAGAAGTTATTATTCGCTATGTGAATGGAAGTAAAGAGTCACAGTATTTAGCGATGAATGAGGCGACTGTAAAAAGTGCAGAAGGTACATTAGTAACAGAAGTAGAAATACGCGGAGAATATTTTGAAACATTCCGCGGAGATGGCCTTTGTATCTCTACTCCTTCAGGAAGTACCGCATATAATAAAGCGCTTGGCGGAGCAATTATTCACCCATCTATTGAAGCGATTCAAATTGCAGAAATGGCGTCCATTAACAATCGTGTATTTCGTACTGTAGGATCGCCACTCGTATTGCCGAAGCATCATACATGTGTGTTAAAGCCAGCTGCAGGAATGAACTTACAAATTACAGTGGATCACTTAACGATGGTTCATCAAGATGTGAAATCAATCCAGTATCGCGTCGCAAACGAGAAAGTACGATTTGTTCGTTTCCGCCCATTCCCGTTCTGGAAACGAGTTCGTGACTCGTTTGTTGCAGATAAATAGAAAGGGTTATATATTTGAACAGATTTACATTGAAATGGGATATAGGGCCGGCTGAAGAGGGAACTTTAGTTAGGGAATTTTTGAAAACGAAAGGTATTTCTAAAGCCGCTTTAACGGATATAAAGTTTCATGGCGGAGCAATTGAAGTAAATGGTCAACATGCGAGTGTTCGTCATCAGTTGCGTGCTGGTGAAGAATTACGTGTCTTTTTTCCAGTGGAGGAAAGAAGTGAAGGGATGATGGCAGAAGATATTCCTTTATGCATTATATATGAAGATGACGCGGTTCTTATCATTAATAAAGAGGCGAATATGTCAACGATTCCGTCTAGAGAACATCCGGCAGGAAGTGTTGCCAATGCGCTGTTATCTCATTATGATAAGCAGCATCTTGCAAGTACAGTGCACATCGTAACACGTTTAGATCGTGATACTTCGGGGCTTATGCTTATTGCAAAAAATCGTTTCGTGCATCATCTTTTATCGAAGCAGCATCAACAAAAAGCTGTGAAACGAACGTATGAAGCAATTGTTCACGGAAAGATTGTAGAACGAGAAGGAATGATTGATGCACCAATTGGTCGAAAATCTGATAGCATTATTGAGCGAACGGTTTGTGAGGATGGACAAAGGGCAGTTACTCATTTTAAGGTAATTGATAGTACATATCATAAGACACATGTAGCGCTTGAGCTTGAGACAGGAAGAACGCATCAAATTCGTGTGCATATGGCTCATATAGGACATCCGTTACTTGGTGATAGCTTATATGGAGGGAGAAGGGATGAAATGAAACGGCAAGCACTTCATAGTAAATCTTTGACGTTTTATCATCCTATTTTAGAGAAAGAGATGTCTTTCACTATAAAGCTTCCAAGCGATATGCAAGAAGTGTTGCGGCATACTTAAAAAGGGGACAAAATTCTTATATTATAAAGAATTTTGTTCCCTTTTTTCTTAGCGGAATAATATTAAAATTTGGTTTTCACCCGTACGCTTTATAACGAAAAATCCACTTTCGGCTTTTGTAGCAATGCCATTGTCATTTGGACGACAATATCCATGTGCTTCGCAAGTGCTGTCATCACGTACTAACATTTGTCCAATTAATCCGACAGGAAGCCACTCGGCGCGATCTTTTCTTGCTACATATTTGCAAGTTGGATCCCATTCTGTATTTAAAAGAGGTTGTATTTCTTCGGCTTCCGTCCATACATATTGGCGTTTTCCAAAGTTATCTGTTTTATAACGTTTTTGCCAACTTAAAGCCCCGCTATTTCCTATAAGGGCAGGGGTTGCACTAGATATTCCTAAAATGAACGAGTCGTGTGAAGTAGCTATCCGAATTTTTTCTTCGCTACTAAATGTAACGAAATAACCGACATCAATAGGTTTATGATCTTCGGTTTCAAACATTTGTGCAAAATCCGTTCCACTTGCATTGTAAGACGCACCCTCAATGTACATTTCTCCATTATGGGCAAGCCATTTAGCCCCGATATTATGGTCGGTGTCGCTTACACCATTTGCAATAAACCAAGAATAAGCTTCTTCTGCAGTGCCGAAGCGCCCCATAATATGGCTACCTGCAAAATGAGCTGTTGATGTATGATGACCTTCCGCATGAGAAGAGGATCCGTTAGCGATAGTTGCGGTTCCTTCTGCGTGTGCTGCTTCGCCTAAAGCAATCGTCTGTTTACCCTCTGCATGAGAATAAGCTCCGCCTGCTGTCGTTTCACTTCCCTCACTATGGGAACTATGTCCGGTTGCTTTTGAGTTTGATCCTTCTGCATGAGAGAAAGAACCTTTTGCGTGTGTTAATAAGCCTTCCGCATGTGCTGCCATGCCCTCCGCATGAGAGTGAAGCCCTTCCGCATATGCATATCGGCCGCCCCTTTTAACTTTTGTATTTTCAGGTGTAGGTGTCTCAATTATGAGTGGTTTTTCAGTTTGTATATCATTCGATGAAGCCAATGCCTCTTTTATTTTTTTTACTTTGTTTATAATAGCAGCTGGAATTTCTGGTTCCACTTTTTTATTTATTGCTACAGAAATATTTTCTTCCGTCTTTTCTTCTGTTTGATTAGAATGTATTACCTGTTCATCTTGATTTGAGAGCTGTTTATTTTTTTGTTGCATCTTTATTTTTCTGCGATCGATTATGCGGCTCATCACAGCATTTTCTAAAGAGACATATGTTGGTTTTACTTTGCTTTTTTTTGATGACTCTTGTTCTTCCAGTTCTTCTATCGCTGCAGCCCGAATACTACACCAGTTGTTAATTCCGTACATGGGCAGATATAAAGGGGGAAATTTTCTTTTTTGTTTAGAAGATTTTTTCTTCATTCTGTCACCTCCTGCGACATTATATGTAGTGTAATTAAAAAAAGATGCACTTTATTGCATCTTTTTTTAATTACTTTACCTAGTTTTATATGAGATCTGCCTAAATAATACAGTAATCTTTCGCTAAGTAAGGTAGTTATGAAATTGGACGGAATTTCTCAGCGACAAAAGGTAAAGAAGAAGGAACAGAGATAGTCTCCATTTCAGGATAACGTAATCCGGTTAATTTGCCACCAAATACAGCACCAGTATCAATATTGACTGTCTGATTGATGAATCGAGGTTCTGCTACTGGCGTATGTCCATATACAATCCAAGCTTGCCCCTTGTACTCTTGCGCCCAATCGCGACGGACAGGTGAGCCATCGGCATGCTTTTCTCCTGTAATATCGCCATATAATACAAAGGTTTGTACTTTTTTATCTCGTCTTCCTATGTAATCTTGCCGAATCCCAGCGTGACATACGATTACTCTTTTTTCATCTAGTATGTGGTAGAGCGGTGATTGTTCATAAAGAGTGATAAACTTTTCTTTTATAATGTTTTGCTTATGAGAAGGAAGTGCCTCATATTCAGCAACAGTTGTTTCAAGTCCGTGAGCGACTGTTACATTACGCCCAAGGAAAAATCGATATAGTTTATTACAGTGATTTCCAGGAGCGTAATAAGCTTCTTTTTTATGTATGACAAGTTCCCATACAATTTCAATCATACGTAATGAATGAGGACCACGGTCTGTAATATCGCCAACGAATGCAAGTTTACGTTGGTCAGGGTGAACCGGTAGACCGCTACTCCAGTTATATCCTAGCTTCTCTGTTAAATTTTGAAACTCTTGGAAGCATCCATGAATATCTCCTATAATGTCATATTTCATATTTAAACCTCCATCGTATTTTTCATTAGTATATCTAAAAAAGGATAGAGATAAAAATATAGCGTTTTTGTGTTGTTCATTTAAACATAAAGATTTTCGTTCTTGAGCGAACATTTAAAATGAATCCAATCGCAATCATGTATGTAAGCAGTGAACTTCCTCCATAACTCATAAGAGGTAATGTTATCCCTGTAATGGGAAGTAATCCGATTGTCATCCCGATATTTTGGAATACTTGGAAAGTAAACATTCCGATTGTACCAGCGCAAATGTAACTACCGAAAGGGTCATTACTTTCTAAAGCAATATGAATCATTCGAAAAATGAGTAAGAAAAAAAGAGAAATAATGACACTTGCGCCTAGAAATCCAAATTGTTCAGCGACATTAGTGAAAATAAAATCTGTATGTGGTTCTGGAAAATATACTTGTCCATTTTCCCACCCTTTTCCTTGCATTTCTCCGGATCCAGTCGCTAAGAATGCTTGTCTTAATTGATAGCCTTGTGCATCATATTTGTAAGGTGCTAACCATCCGTAGAAGCGATTTAATTGATATTCTTTTAAAATGTGTGCTTTAAAGAAATCTGTGTGAGTAAAAAAAATATATATTAATGTAGATCCAGCAACGAAAGTACCTGAAACTAATCCGAAAATAAAACGCCATCGGATGCCAGAAACTAGTATCATTGCTGCAAGCATCGCTGAAATGACCATTGTGTTTCCTAAATCTGGTTCTTTTGCAATAAGTAGTAGTGGTGGCAAGCTTGTCGCAAATATTTTTCCAAGTAGTAAAAAATCGTCATGTATCGTTTGGGAAAAATATTTCTCATTATGATTTGCTATAATTCTTCCAATGACGATAATTAAAAACAATTTCATAATTTCAGAAGGCTGAAAATTTCCAATGCCTGGGAGCCTGTACCAAGCGGTAGCGCCTTTAATTGTAACGGCACCTGGTACTTGAAGTTCTAGTCCAATAAGTAGTACCATTGCAAAGCTATACAAATACCAAGCAATTTTTTGATAACGATCGAAATCGATAATCATAATAACACCAATGGCTATAAATCCAATGAAGTACCATTGGATTTGCTTTAGTACAAAATTGACGTTTTGTAAAAATGGCGGTAAAGAGGCTTGCGCACTTGCAATAGCACAACAACTAACAATCCCAATGGCAAATAAAATAAATAGTAATACGTAGTCTATTTGATATTGAGAATTTGGATCTTTCAATGTAGGTATTCCTTTCTACTGCTCTTTATAGTAATGGATTTTATCCCGCATTAATGGGCAGTAAGACCCCCACCTCAAAATTCAGCGAAAGCGAAGAAGTTAGGTGGGGGATCAACTGCCCGTAAAAGCCCGATTGGTGAGAGCTGATTAAAGTTTCACTTTATAGTATGAGAAAGAATGTATGAACTATACGAATGATTCACATATAGTCCATACACTTTTAATTTTGCAGAGTAGTTTAATTGTTTAGCTCTTTAATAATTATATCCAAACAATGGGAGAGACGTACATGTGCGTCAGGAAAAATATCTAGTTGATGAAGATAGTATTTTAAGGAACTTTTACACCATTGGTAAGCACTAAGTAGAGCTGCTCTATAGTCCGTAGTATTTTGTAAAAAGCCATATTCTTTTGCTGTTATAACAAGGTGTGTGAAATCTTCACAACCTTGAAGGAGCTTATTGTGTATTTGTTGTCCAGCATGGTAGCGAAATTGACTTAAAGGCTCAGAAATGTATATTGCATTTCCTTTAGAAAGTAAAGAAATCCATGAGGCCATATCAACACTACAAGAATATTGTCGCTCTTTAAGGGTGCCAAAAGGTTCAGTGAGCAATTCCTTTCGGAACAAAGTAGTTGTAGGCTCACCGATAATGTTGTGTCCGCCCTTTAACATCCAATTACCTAAAAATATCCCGTTTAATGGGGTGTCTTCACTATATAACCTTTGTGTTGGATGGGAATCACCTATTAGATTTCCATGATCATCAATGCGTACTCGATAAGAAGTAACAAGAGCAAGATTTTTATTGGGATCTTGCTCAAAATAGGTCATCATTTTTTGTATTTTATGCTTATAAAACACGTCATCGTCCATTAAAAAATTTATATACTCACCATTTGATTTTTCTATGAGCATAAGGTCATTGTGAAATTGTCCTAGAGTAGGGGTATTTCGAATGTATGTTATATTTTTATAATTTGGTAAGTATTGTTCGCGTATTAAAGTTGCTGTTTCATCATTTGTGCTGTCATCTCCAATGATGATTTCAATATTAGAATAAGTTTGTGCCAATGCACTTTCTAGAGCAATTTTGAAATAATGAGGCCGATTATAAGTAGGAATAAGGATGGAAACGAGAGGTAGATTTTTTTCATTCATCATACATAACTTCCTTTCAGAAGCTTTTTTTTGTAAGAACAATATCTTGGTAACTTGTATATTCATGTCTGCCGCACCATAAACCGTAATGCGGCTTATTGGTTATTTCTAGGCCGTACTTATTCAATAGATTGCAAATATCTGTCTCAGGATAAGCAACTGCGAAATTCGGAATATCTTTATTTACAACGTAGCAATTTTCGATTCGATGATAAAAACCTAATGTACTTTGTCCTGCATTTAAATAATAGGACGATTCAGGATTTATAAGAAAGAATGTAATGAAACATCTCCCGTCTTTTTTTAATACACGTACAATTTCAGATACGTAATGTTCTAATTCTTTTGGAAGAAGATGCGTAAATACAGAAGTTAAAAAGATAAAATCGAATGTCCCGTCTTCATAGGGAAAACGATATTGAGAGGCATCTTCTTTTCCTTCTGGATTATAGAATTGATTGTATATGTCAACATGTTCAAAGTGAAAATTATTACGCATAGTTGAAATGTTATTTTGACACCAAGCAATTCCATCTTTAAACAAATCAAATCCATAATACGCCCCATCATCATTTAAGTAATTCAATAATGGTACAGCCATTCGGCCGACGCCGCAGCCTACATCTAATACTTTTTCATTTGGTTTTAAAGCGCCAATTTGAATAAAATGCTTTAGGAACTCTTTTCCAACTCTTTTGAAGTCGCCACCTACATATTGGACGAGTTCAGGAGGGGGGAGTAAAGTCATTTCTTTGTTAATTTCGCTCATGAGTATACCCCTTTCTTGTATGAGAAGATGCAGTAAATCTATTAATAAAATTTTCAATTTGTAGTGAGAGAACACAGGAAAACAATTGTTATATGTAGGGAGATTCCGAAAAAGAATACTTAATTGGATTAGAAGTAAGAGAAGAATGAGTGAAAATGGAATCTCCTATAGATTAAATCTTTTTTATTCTTTTCTCCAATAAACGCCAAATACATCAATTTTAGTAATAGGGGCTTTTAAATTTCGTTGGTTTCTAAAGTCTGTCACAGCCTCAGCGCATGGCGGTAGCCCGTAGTCATCGATAATTATATAGCCACCTTTAGAAACTTTATCATATAAGTTCACGAGACCATCCATTGTGGATTCGTACATATCACCATCAAGCCGTGCAATTGCAATTTTTTCGATTGGTGCTGTTGGTAAAGTATCTTTAAACCAGCCTTTTAAAAATTTCACTTGATCATTTAGCAAATCATATTTTTTGAAATTCTCTTGTACTTGTTCTAAAGAGACGCGTAAGTAATCGAATGTGTGTAAATAATCACCGTAATCTTTTGGATATTGTTCTAGATTCGGTGCTGGCAAACCTTCAAATGAATCTGCAACCCACACATTACGATTCGTAATGTTGTTTGCTTGTAAAAAACCATTCATAAAAATGCATGAACCTCCGCGCCATACACCTGTTTCAATAAAATCACCTTCTATATTTTCACGAACAACGGTTTCCATCGCCTCTTGTAATTGGTTCATACGTTCTCGACCAATCATACTATGTGCTGCTCTTGGCCAATCCATTCCATCATGGCGTTCACTTTTTGAAACATTTGGTTTTACAATTTTTAAGTTATGGTTTTCAGCATATTGCTTAATGAATAAAGGGAGGGGGACTGTAACTGGCTCGAATTCTAGTTCTTTCGAAATATGTAGAGATGCGGGTAAGTATGCCTCATATTCTAACCATATTTCAAATAAAATGGTCTTCTTTAGCAATTCGAGATAAAGCTGAACAGCAGATTTACTTTCCATATTTGTGCCTCCTGCAAAATGTCATACAACAATATGATTATGTAGATAGCGAATGTTTCATGATTGAATTTGAAATTGAAAAAGCAGTAAAACTGATATCAGTTTTACTGCTAAGTAAAAAATTAAGCGATTTTTTCAATAATAATAGATGCATTTGTACCAACAGCTAATGATAGCCCAAGCCCTGTAACGATTACTTCAACTAATGATGGAGTTGTCGTAATTTGCGTAATTGCTTGAACAACGATAGGTGCTCCAACTGAGATTAAAGTGGCCCCAGTACCTGGAACAGATACCCCATTTACTTGGATTGTAAGTCCTCCTAATAGACTTACTGCTGCAGTGTATACGATAACGGTAATTTTATAGAATCCAGTTTGACTAATTACAAAAGTATCAGGATCTAATTGAGAAATTGCTGTACCAAACTGAGATCCAACAGTATTAAATGGTACTGGAGCATTAAGTCCAATATCCAAAGAAATCCCAGCGGAGTTAAATGCATACAATCCTGCTGGAAGTCCTAGTCCGGATGGTCCAGTCGGTCCAGTCGGTCCAGTAGCCCCAGTCGGCCCCGTAGGTCCAGTAGCTCCAGTGTCACCAGTCGGCCCCGTAGGTCCAGTAGCCCCAGTGTCACCAGTCGGCCCCGTAGGTCCAGTAGCCCCAGTGTCACCAGTCGGCCCCGTAGGTCCAGTAGCTCCAGTGTCACCAGTCGGCCCCGTAGGTCCAGTAGCCCCAGTGTCACCAGTCGGCCCCGTAGGTCCAGTAGTCCCAGTGCCACCCGTAGGTCCCGTAGGTCCCGTCGGCCCCGTAGGTCCCGTAGGCCCGGTAGGTACAGTCGGCCCCGTAGGTCCCGTAGGTCCAGTCGGCCCGGTCGGCCCAGTCGGAAGGGTAAACGGTGGTATCGGTGGTAATGTAGGTCCTACAAGATTAGGGTCAAATGCACTAGCTGATAAAGATTCATCGGGATTTAATCCATTTGAATAATTATTATTTGACATAAATTCACCTCCATAAAGCGTTCATTATATAGTAGATGCAAAACCGAAAGAAAATGACACGGACATTTGAATTATTGAAAAGAAATCTTAAACTACTTGAACAATTTAAAAAAATGGAAAGTTTAGTATATGTATAACATATGATTGATTTGGAAGAGGGTGATTATGTTGAACAAGCAAGGAATTACAATTAGTTTATGTATGATTGTTCGAGATGAGGAGGAGACAATAGCCCGTTGTTTAGACACAGTTGAAAAAATTGTGGATGAAATTATAGTGGTTGATACAGGCTCCGTCGATCGAACGAAAGAAATCGTAGAGAAATACACTTCTAACATATATGATTTCCAGTGGATTGATGATTTTGCAGCAGCAAGAAATTTTTCTTTTTCAAAAGCGACGCAAGAGTATATATTGTGGCTAGATGCAGATGACGTATTATTAGAAGATGCTCAAGAAGCATTGAAACTTTTAAAAAGAGAATTAGATCCTAAAATTGATGCTGTTTCGATGCCTTATCATCTTGCGATGGATTCTAACGGGAAACCTTTATATTGTACAAAAAGAAATCGACTTGTAAAGCGTGAAAAACAATTCCAATGGTTTGGAAAGGTTCATGAGTATTTAGCTATTTCTGGTGAGGTTTTTAGTAGTAATGTTGCTATTACACATAAAAAAGAAAAAAAAGTAACAAATCGTAATTTGAAAATTTTTCAAAATACTGTAGCGGCAGGTGAAGAATTAAGTCCGAGAGATTTATTTTATTACGCAAATGAATCTACGGATAACCAAAAATATGATGATGCAGTTCTTCTATATGAAACATTTCTTAATCAAGACGAAGGATGGTATGAAGAGAAAATTTATGCATGTGGTAAGTTAGGAGATTGCTATGCAAAGCTCGGAATGTGGGAGAAGGCAATCGAATCTTGTGTGAAGTCGTTTCGGTATGGCGTCCCTAGAGGAGAGAATTGTACAAGAATAGGATATATATATATGGAACAAGAAAAATATAATGAAGCGATATTTTGGTTTAAACTTGCAACGGAAGTACCAATGGCAACGGAGAGTCCTTTCCATAGTCCAGCTAGCTACACATGGCTACCCTATTTACAAATGTGTATTTGTTATAGCAGGTTAGGGGAGCAGGATAAAGCGTATTATTACAATGAATTAGCAGCTTCTTATGTTCCGAATAATGCTGCAATTGAATATAACCGTAAATATTTTCGGGGAGTTTTTGATAAACCATATAAAGTGTAATAGGTTTCGTTTTTTAGAAATGATGTATCGTTATTCTAACTCTAATAGATTGGTTATATATTAGAGTATCAGTAACGTAACCAATATAAATAAAAGGTTTTATACTACTATTTGTGGGCTAATAATCAGTGGGGGATGAACAAAATCTGCACTTTATAGAATTCATATGAGATTTATATTTCTAATTCAATTTGCATAAGGAGTGTGTGAAATGAGTCGCGAAAAAAGTTCTTTATATGAAGAAAAATCCGAGCATTATTATAATGCAGCGAATCCGAATTTATTAAAGCATATAAAAAAGGAATGGAAAGAAGTTCTTGATATTGGTTGCTCGAGCGGTGCATTGGGAGCAGCTATTAAAGAAAACGGTACACGTGTATCAGGAATTGAGGCATTTCCAGAGGCGGCAGAAAAAGCGAAGGAAAGACTAGATCATGTTATTTTAGGGGATATAGAAAAAATAGATCTTCCTTATGAGGAGGGGCAATTTGATTGCGTCCTATTTGGGGATGTATTAGAGCATTTATTTAATCCATGGGCTGTAATAGAAAAAGTAAAGCCATATATAAAGCAAAATGGTGTGATTTTAGCAAGTATACCAAACGTTGCTCATATTTCAGTATTAGCTCCCTTGCTTGCTGGAAATTGGACGTATACAGAATATGGTTTATTAGATAAAACACATATTCGTTTCTTTACATTCAATGAAATGCTAAGAATGTTTTTAAAAGCAGGATATTCAATTAGTAAAGTAGATCGTGTATATGTTGATCATAAAATGTATGAGCCGCTTATTGAGGAGTTATATGGAATTTGTAAAAAATATCGTCTTGGAAGTGGCTTCATGGCTGAGACAGTTGTATTTCAGTATATTATTGAAGCTGAAAAATCACAATTATGAGTGCTGCAGACAAAACAATATTATTTGTTACATGTATAAATGATCGGAAATTGTATGCAAACTGCGTGCGACATATATTGCAATTGTTAGTACCGCCAGGATATATTGTCCAATTTATGCCGATTCGAAATGCGAAAAGTATGACGAGTGGATACAATCAAGCCATTTCGCATCCAGCAAAGTATAAAGTGTATATACATCAAGATGTTTTTATTATAAATAGAGCCTTTTTATACGGATTACTTCAATTATTTGAGGAACATGAACATCTTGGTATGATTGGGATGGTTGGAGCGCAATATGTTCCTCCAACTGGTGTATGGAACGAAGGGCGTGGAATTGTAGGAAAGGTCATTGGTTATATGAATGATTTGTTTTATATGGCAAGTTTAGAACAACCGTATCATGAATCAAAAACATTTATTCCTGTAGAATGTATTGATGGTTTATTAATGGCGACACAATATGATGTTCCGTGGCGAGAAGACTTATTTGACGGATTTGATTTTTATGATGTATCTCAATCGTTTGAATTTAAAAAAGCAGGATATACAGTTGGTGTACCTGTACAGCGCGATGCTTGGTGTATCCATTATCATTTTGATGTGAATATGACGAACTATGAAAAGTATCGAAAAATATTTGTGGAACACTATATGTCAGATATAAATAAGGAAGAATAAAAGGGGGGACAAAAATGAAAGATCATACAATATTAGTCGTTGTTTGTGTAAATAATGAGGAGCTTTTCAAACAATGTGAGAGCCAAATAAGAAACATTTTTGTTCCCCCTGGTTATGTCGTACAAATTTTTCCGATACGAGATGCACAAAGTATGGCGAGTGCATACAACCGAGCCCTTTCATATCCAGCGAAATACAAAGTGTATATACATCAAGATACATATCTTATTAATCGAGACATGTTTTCTACACTTATATCTCTTTTTAAAGAAAATGAAAAGCTTGGTTTAATAGGAGTCGCTGGAGCTCAGTTTTTACCGAATAACGGGATATGGTGGGAAGGAAAAAATTTAGTAGGGAAAGTGATTGAGTATAGAAGACGGAATTATCAATTATTAAATTTAGATCAGGTTTTTTATGGTAATCAACCATTTTTGTCAGTTCAGGCAATTGATGGTTTATTCATGGCAACGCAGTATGATATTCCGTGGCGAGAAGATTTGTTTCAAGGGTTTCACTTTTATGATGTGTCACAGTCTTTAGAGTTTCAAAGGGCTGGTTATTTAATCGGTATCCCAAATCAAGCAAATTTATGGTGTATTCATTACAACGGGGATGAGTTTGATGCGGATACATATGAGAAGTACCGGAAAGTGTTTGTAGAACATTACAAAGATATATTATCTCCATCATAAAGGAGAGATGCAAAGTGAAAGGAATTATTTTAGCAGGTGGTACTGGATCGAGATTATATCCAATAACGAAAGTAACGAATAAACATTTACTTCCTGTTGGTCGGTATCCAATGATTTATCATGCGGTATATAAGCTAAAACAATGCGATATTACAGATATTATGATTATTACAGGTAAAGAGCATATGGGGGATGTTGTTAGCTTTTTAGGGAGTGGTCATGAATTTGGAGTGTCCTTTACGTATCGTGTGCAAGATAAAGCGGGCGGGATCGCACAGGCGTTAGGGCTTTGTGAAGATTTCGTCGGGAATGATCGTATGGTAGTTATATTAGGTGATAATATTTTTTCAGATGATATTCTTCCGTATGTTGAAGAGTTTGCAAATCAAAAAGAAGGTGCGAAAGTGCTATTGCAATCTGTAGAAGATCCCGAAAGATTTGGCGTAGCACATATTCAAAACCGAAAAATAGTTGAAATTGAAGAAAAGCCGAAAGAGCCGAAAAGTTCTTATGCGGTTACGGGAATTTATTTGTATGATTCGAAAGTCTTTTCTTATATTAAAGAATTAAAACCTTCTGCACGGGGAGAACTTGAAATTACAGATATAAATAATTGGTATTTAAAACGAGGGGTACTTACTTATAATGAAATGAACGGCTGGTGGACTGATGCGGGAACTCATGCTTCGCTTCAAAAGGCGAATACGTTAGCGCGTGATATTAATTTTGGGAAACAGTTTAACGGAGAATAGGTGAGAATATGAAAGTTGTAGAAACAAATTTTACCGATGCAAAATTGTTAGAACCGAGGTTGTTTGGAGACGAGCGTGGCTTTTTTTCAGAGAGTTATAATAAGCAGGTGCTAGAAACATTAGGGATAACGTATTCATTTGTACAGGATAACGTATCTTATTCGGCTAAGGCAGGAACGATTCGGGGACTACACTTTCAAAAAAAACCGAAAGCACAAACGAAACTCATTCAAGTTATGCAAGGGGCAATTTATGATGTTATCGTTGATTTGCGAAAAAAATCACCAACATTTAAACAATGGAAAGGATATATTTTAAGTGGAGATAACCATCGGCAATTACTAGTGCCAAAAGGGTTTGCGCATGGATTTTGCACGCTTGTTCCGCATACTATCGTTATGTATAAAGTAGATGAATATTATAGCGCAGAGCATGACTCAGGATTACTTTGGGAAGATAAAGATTTAGCAATTCCTTGGCCAGTAACCGATCCTATATTGTCCGATAAGGATCAGATATTACCATTATTAGAGGAATATGAAGATAGTTTTTAAGTAGGAGCGTTGTTTATGAATATATTAGTAACAGGTGGGGCTGGATTTATTGGAAGTAATTTCGTTCATTACATGCTACAAAGTTATGAAACATATAAAATTATTAATTACGATGCATTAACATATAGCGGGAATTTAAATAACGTAAAATCTCTTCAGGATCACCCGAATTACTTTTTTGTAAAGGGAGAAATTCAAAATGGAGAGCTATTAGAACACGTTATAAAAGAGCGGGACGTACAAGTGATTGTAAATTTTGCAGCTGAATCACATGTGGACCGTAGTATTGAAAATCCGATTCCTTTTTATGATACAAATGTAATTGGGACGGTCACTTTATTAGAACTAGTTAAAAAATATTCGCATATAAAACTTGTGCAAGTATCAACGGATGAAGTGTATGGCTCTTTAGGAAAAACAGGGAAGTTCACAGAGAAAACGCCGTTAGCTCCAAATAGTCCATATTCTTCAAGTAAGGCGAGCGCGGACATGATAGCTCTATCTTACTATAAAACATATCAATTACCGGTTATAGTAACGCGTTGTTCTAACAATTATGGACCGTACCAGTATCCTGAAAAATTAATTCCATTAATGGTTACGAATGCACTAGAAGGAAAAAAACTACCGTTATATGGTGATGGTTTAAATGTAAGAGATTGGTTACATGTAACGGATCATTGCAGTGCGATTGACGTTGTTTTGCATAAGGGACGTGTCGGAGAAGTATATAATATAGGTGGAAATAATGAAAAAACAAATGTAGAAGTTGTGGAACAAATTATTACTCTTTTAGGAAAAACAAAAAAAGACATTGAATATGTTACAGATCGTTTAGGGCACGATCGTCGTTATGCGATTGATGCAGAGAAAATGAAGAATGAATTTGATTGGGAACCGAAATATACGTTTGAACAAGGATTACAAGAGACGGTGAAATGGTATGAAAAGAATAAGGAATGGTGGAAACCACTAAAAGACCAGTAAGGGGCATGTTAAATGAAAGAGAGGGTTATCATAACAGGAGCAAACGGTCAATTAGGAAAGCAACTATTTGAAGAGTTAGACTCTGAAGAATATGATATATATCCATTTGATAAAAAGTTATTAGATGTGACAAATATATCCCGAATACAACAAGTGGTACAAGAAATAAAACCACATATAATTATTCATTGTGCTGCCTATACGAAAGTAGATCATGCGGAGAAAGAACAGGATCTTGCATATAGAATAAATGCAATCGGAGCTCGAAATGTAGCGGTTGCTTCACAATTAGTAGGGGCGAAGCTAGTTTATATTAGTACTGATTATGTATTTCAAGGCGCCAGACCAGATGGATACGACGAATTTCATAGTCCAGCACCGATAAATATATATGGGGCCTCTAAGTATGCGGGGGAGCAGTTCGTCAAAGAGTTACATAATAAATATTTTATCGTTCGCACATCGTGGCTATATGGTAAATATGGGAATAATTTTGTGAAAACGATGATGCGATTAGGAAAAGAAAGAGATGAAATATCTGTTGTAGCGGATCAAGTTGGCTCTCCTACGTATGTGGCGGATTTGAATATGGTTATTAATAAGCTCATTCATACTTCTTTATACGGTACATACCACGTATCAAACAGAGGCTCATGCTCTTGGTTTGAATTTGCACAAAAGATATTTTCGTACGCCAATATGAAAGTGCATGTATTACCTGTTTCAACGGAAGAATTCGGGGCTGCGGCTGCGAGGCCCAAATATTCTATTTTTCAACATAACATGCTAAGATTAAATGGTTTTTCACAAATGCCGTCTTGGGAAGAAGGATTAGAGCGGTTTTTTATAGAAACCAAAAGTCATTAACAAATTTCTGTTAATGACTTTTTTGTTTGCCTTTAAGCGGTTTTATGGTACTATAATTATAGTATCAGGTACTAATAACAAGTATAAGTATTTCTGGGAGGATATATCATGGAACTATTACAAGGGAAAACATTTGTTGTTATGGGCGTTGCGAACCAAAGAAGTATTGCATGGGGAATAGCTCGCTCTTTGCATAATGCAGGTGCAAAATTAATATTCACATATGCAGGAGAACGTTTAGAAAGAAACGTTCGTGAATTAGCGGACACATTAGAAGGACAAGAATCACTTGTATTACCTTGTGATGTAACGAATGATGAGGAACTTACAGCTTGCTTTGAAACAATTAAACAAGAAGTAGGTACTATTCACGGTGTAGCACATTGTATTGCTTTTGCAAATCGCGATGACTTAAAAGGTGAATTTGTAGATACTTCTCGCGATGGATTTTTACTTGCACAAAATATTAGTGCATTCTCTTTAACAGCTGTAGCAAGAGAAGCAAAAAAAGTAATGACAGAAGGCGGAAATATTTTAACGTTAACATACCTTGGCGGCGAGCGCGTTGTGAAAAATTATAACGTTATGGGTGTTGCGAAAGCTTCATTAGAAGCGAGCGTGAAATATTTAGCGAACGATTTAGGTCAACACGGTATTCGTGTTAACGCTATTTCTGCAGGACCAATTCGTACGTTATCTGCAAAAGGTGTAGGCGATTTCAACTCAATCTTAAGAGAAATTGAGGAGCGCGCACCACTTCGTCGCACAACAACGCAAGAAGAAGTTGGCGATACAGCAGTATTCCTATTCAGTGATTTAGCTCGAGGTGTAACAGGAGAAAACATTCACGTTGATTCAGGGTATCATATCCTAGGATAAATATAATATTAAATTTTAAAGGACAATCTCTAAATGATGAGATTGTCCTTTTTATTTGTTCTGAGAAAGAACGATTTTTAACGAAAGTTCTTATCAGGTGATGAATATAACTATAATAGTACACGATTTATTTAGCTACGTATGGAAGTGGGAGGGACGAGTGTGAAGAATAAAAATAAAAGTTCAACAGTTGGAAAACCGTTGTTATATATCACGCAAGTAAGTTTAGAACTTGCTGCACCGAAAATAAAAAGGATTATCCTGACAAACTTTGAAAATGAAGATCAAAAAGAGAAAAGTAATAGACAAGAAAATATTGTAAGTAGTGCTGTGGAAGAGGTAATAGAACAAGAACAACAAGAAGAGCAGCAAGTGGAAGAAAAAATAGAAGAAAAAGAAGAACACGCAGAACAAGAAGAGCAAGAAGAGCAAGAACCAGAACCAGTAAGAACTGTCCCGTATAATAAATCATTTAAGGATATGAATAATGATGAAAAAATTCATTTTTTACTAAACCGCCCTCATTACATTCCGAAAGTAAGGTGCAGAATAAAAACAGCTACAGTCTCATATGTTGGATCGATCATATCGTATCGAAATGGCATTGTATCTATTATGCCGCAAAATAGTATGAGAGATATTAGGCTGTCTATAGATGATATCCAATCGATTAGTATGGCCGGTTTTTAAATATGTAAAGGTGGTAGAAAGCTTCTACCACCCCAATAGTTTTTTAGTTTACTTTACGATAGAAACGTCGCGTAAGCATTGAATCGCACAGAAACAGCTTAAATCAACAGTAATGCAAGTAGTTGTAGATATTAATCTTGCATTTGGTACAGCTAAAAACGTACAAATTGGATCGTCACCAGGTGGTACCGGAGAACTGTCACCTAAAACTACAGTTAATACACGTAGTACAGCACAGCTATCGTCATCTACACTTTCCACACGGAAAATTGGAGAACGGCAGCTAGTAAGGCTTGATGATGGTGCAAATGCTTCAAAAGGTTCTCCAGTTTTTGTGTATAAAATAAAAGGGCGTGTATTAGCTACTGATGCAGTATTGTGTGCACCTAAGAATGGGATTTCACAACCAGATCCACATGTTGTTGTAGAACAATCTTGTAATTCATTGATGAATTTTACAACGTCAACTACACAATGAGAAGAGCCATGGTGTTTATTTTCGTTACAACTCATTAATGTCACTCCTTATCTTCTTGTTTGTATTTACATTAATAAGATATTGGAGTCGAGGAGATTTGGTCACAATCTCAAGACCTTTTTTTTTAAATAGGCGAAAGAGGATAAGGGAAGGTGGAATCATGCTGTTTACAAGCTGGCTTTTATTTTTTATTTTTGCGTTAGCTGCTTTTAGGCTCACTCGTTTAATTGTTTATGATAAAATTACAGCCTTTTTGCGAAGACCATTTATTGATGAATTAGAGATTACGGAGCCGGATGGAAGTGTATCAACGTTTACAAAAGTGAAAGGTAAAGGATTAAGAAAGTGGATTGGCGAATTGTTAAGCTGTTATTGGTGTACAGGTGTATGGGTTAGTGCTTTTTTATTAGTCTTATATAATTGGATTCCTATCGTTGCAGAACCGTTACTTGCATTATTAGCCATTGCAGGAGCAGCAGCAATCATTGAAACGATTACAGGATATTTTATGGGAGAATAATATATTTTCATAATAAGAGAAAAAGCGGAGTTTAAAAGAATGAGGGAACGGAAATAAAGAGTTGTTCATATAGTAAATAGACAGAATTGACAGTAGAGGAGATGTTTGCTGTGAGCAATAATCCAAGGCAAAATTCATATGACCTGCAGCAGTGGTATCATATACAGCAACAACACCAAGCACAACAACAGGCATATCAAGAACAATTACAACAACAAGGATTTGTGAAGAAAAAGGGATGCAATTGTGGGAAAAAGAAGAACACAATAAAACAATATGAAGAATGAAACACTCATGCTACTGTGAGTGTTTTTTATTATATATAAAAAGCGGTATTTCTGTATTAGAAATACCGCTTTTTACTAGCTAATTTGTGCAACTGTTAATGCTGCAGCACGAATGTCTACAGTTCCAATTAACTGAACTGGCACAATTTGAATTAAGTCACCAGGATTTAAGTTAATAAGAATAACACCGCTGGATACGTCTACTTCACCAGTACCAATAACGTTAGAACGAACTGCTGTACCTGATCCAGGAATAATATTAGCTGGTGTATTTAATGATAAGAAGAAACGACCAGCTTCTGGTGCAACAGGTGAGTTATCAAGACTAATTGTTAATGTATAACTGATTTGATAAATACCAGCTCGTAGAATTCGAATGCCATCTCCGACACTTACTGTATCATTTATTACAGGAACAGTAATATTTGGGTTTGGACTTACGCTAGGTAATAATAGTGGTGTAAATAGTGAAGCAAACTGAGGTGCAGACGCGTTGAAAGCAAAACCAAAGGCAGGTAGTGTACTAGCTGGCTTCGCCTCGCAATCGATTTTAGTAAATTCGCAATCAGAAGAGAACATGTTTTTCACTCCTTTATCTGTTTCTACTTTCAGTTAATGAAAAGGACAGGTTCTATGTTCTAGACAAGTTCCCAATTTTAAGAAATTTACATAAGAATACTCTTTAAGCATGGATTGGGTGGCAGAATTATCTGCCACCCAATCCATGCTTAACTCATTATTTAGTTTTAAATAGAAACATCGCGTAAGCATTGAATAGCGCAGAAGCAACTTAAATCAACAGTAATGCAAGTGGAGGTTGATATTAGTCTTGCATTTGGTACAGCTAAAAACGTACAGATTGGGTCGTCACCAGGTGGTACAGCGGTACCATCACCTAAAACTACAGTTAATACACGCAATACAGCACAGTCATCATCATCTATACTTTCTACGCGGAAAATGGGAGAACGGCAGCTAGTAAGGCTTGAAGATGGTGCAAATGCTTCAAAAGGTTCTCCAGTTTTTGTGTATAAAATAAAAGGACGTGTATTCGCTACTGATGCATTGTTATGTGCACCTAAAAATGGAACTTCGCAACCAGATCCACATGTTGTCGTTGCACATTCTTGTAGTTCATGTATAAAACGAACAACATTCGATACACAGTTGAAATCACACTCATGTTGATGATCTTCATTACAATTGCAGCTCATTATGTTCACTCCTTCTCGTGAGTTCTGACATACACTATTACAATATGAGTGGAATATGGCTGATATTACGTTAATTCTCACGATAAAAACAAGGAATTTATATAGGAGGGATGTACATAACGTGATATAAAAAAAGACATCCTTATTTAGTGGATGTCTTTTCAGGTAAATCTTTTCGCACAGTATATAAAAAACGAGATATATCTAATTTCTTTCCTCTGAAAAATTGCGGAGAAGAAATATAAAGTTCTTCTTTCGCACGTGTAATGGCGACATACAGTAATCGGCGTTCTTCTTCTAACGCTTCAGAAGTTTCCGTAACACGATCATTTGCATCTTTTAAAGAAGAAGTATGAGGCAGGATTCCATCACTTGCTCCAAGTAAAAAGACACATGGAAATTCAAGGCCTTTTGCGTTATGGATTGACATAAGTGAAACGGCATCTTTTTGCGGCATTGTTTTTAATGCTTCCATTTCTTTTTGACCTTGAATCGCCTCGTCGATAAATTGTAAATAAGCTGGAATATCGGTGAAACGAGTTGCAGACTCCATTAATTCTTCCAACATTTCTTCTTGTATGTCTTTATGCATCGTAAAGGAAGAACGATCGTTACTTTGTAAGTACTCTAAATATTTTCCTTTACCATGAATGATTTCTTTTAATGCTTTTTTCGGTTCTAATTCTTTAATAAACTTAATAAAATCGATGCGCTCATTTACCTTTTTCACTTGAAAAGGTTTTAAGCTTGGATTTAATAGTAAGAAATGAAGAAGAGAAGGGAAGCGTCCCTCACCATATTTCCATTGTTCACGTTCAATAAATGAAATACAATCATCACGTCCGATATACATCGTCGGCAATATGTTTGAAAGTGATTCTAGTCGAAACGGCTCAATCACGAGTCTTAAATGATCTAATACAGGCTTGATTAAAGAATGTTCATAAAATGATTGGCTCGCCCCGTGTTTAATAAACGGGATTTTATGAATGGTAAGCTGATCAAGTAACGAACGACTTACAGAATGTGTGCGATACAGTAAACAAAAATCTTTAAAGTTACGTTCACCACTCTCTACTTTTTCTTGAATAAGCTGCAAAATTTGATTTGCTTCGTCAAGAGTCGTAGCAGGTCTTGCATAAAAAGGTTGTACACCTTCCTCACGAACAGAGTATAGCTCTTTATCAAAACGTTCTTGATTTAATTTTATAACTTCATTTCCAAGCCCGACGATAAAGGGATTGGATCGATAATTCGTATTTAGTGCAATGATTGTTGTGTTATCAAATTCTTTGGGAAAAGATAAAATAATTTGGTGACTTGCTCCTCGCCAGCCGTATATCGCCTGGTCGTCATCACCTGCGATAAATAAATTATTTCTTGGCGTGGCTAACAATTTTACGATTTCATATTGTGCATACGATGTATCTTGAAACTCATCTACTTCAATGTAGTGAAACCGTTGTTGTAATTGAGTTAGTAAAGGAGCATTATTTTCTAACATATAATATGTTTCCAATAAGATGTCATCGAAATCAATATAATTGTATCTTTGTTTTACCTCTTCAAAACGTTCGTATACTTCTTTAAATTCTTGTTCGACTGGTGTTTTCGCTTTTACATCTTTCGGACGATTTAATTTGTTTTTCTCAAGTGAAATCATCGCGAGCATCGTTTCCGCATCATAATCGTCTTTTAAACGCAATTCTTTTAAGATTTTCTTTATCATAATTTGTTTATGTTTTTCATTTGCTAAAATTTGCTGATTATACCCTTGGCTACGAAGCAATTTTAAGAAAACAGAGTGGAATGTACCAGCAACTACGTAGCTACTTGCTGCATGATTCATGCCTGGTAACTTCGCAACACGACTTCGTATTTCTTCAGCTGCTTTTTGTGTAAATGTAAGTAATAAAATATTTCGTGGATGAACTTGTTTTACATTTACTAAATAACCAACGCGAGTTGTTAAAACAGATGTTTTCCCGCTTCCGGCACCAGCTAGTGTAAGAACAGGACCTTCTGTTGTGCGCACGGCTTCTAATTGTTTTTCGTTTAAAAAAACATTTTGTTGTTCAAGAGCGCGGAAATAAGCCGCATCTACATCTTCTTCCATAATTAAATGGGTAGATGTTTTCGGAATATGATATGTCGCACGCGGAATATCAGCGTGTGTTAACGATTTTTGTGAAAATTTTTCTTGTGTCATATGTTCACCTTCAAAACTATAGCATCAACATTTAACTTTAGCGGAAGAAAAAGAAAATAGCAATGTAAAAAAACAGGAGGGGTCACCTCCTGCTTTCAAATTACAATTCTTTTATCATTACGACGTGCGGGATATTTGCTTCCATAAATACATCAGAACTTGTTACATATCCAAGTTTTTTATAGAAATCTTCAGCATGTGTTTGAGCGTGAAGTTTCAATTTTGGTAGCGAATTTTCTTTTGCATACGCTTCAAGCGAATCCATAACAATTTTTCCAATCCCTTTTTTGCGATGGGAATTTAGCACGCAAATGCGTTCCATTTTTCCTATACCATCAAGGGTGCGAAAACGTCCAGCACCAACTGGAACATCATTGTCATATATAACAACGTGTGTTGAAGTTTCTTCAAACTCATCGTACTCTTCTTCAGCAGAGACACGTTGTTCATTTACAAACACTTGTTTACGTACAGAGAATGCATCTCTTAGTTGTTCGTCCGTTTGTACAATCTGTGCGTGCAAATTAGTTGTTCCCCTTTCCAAGACGGAATGTTTCGTGTACAGTCCATGTTCCATTTTCTAATTGATATAGAAGATGGAAACGATCAATTGGTTGTTCATAATAGAAATCTTTCATACGTAGTCGGCCCAATACATCAGCATGCTCTGCGTCTGATAAGCCTTGTCCGATTGTTAAATGAGGTACGAAAGCATATTCGCGTTCTTGCGTGAATAACCCGCCATGCATTTCTTCATTTAAGAAAGTAAGTTCAGGTGTTTTTTCTACTTTAAAGTAAAGGACGTTATTAACAGGTGCGAATGAACCAACTTTCCCAACATGAAGGGTGAAAGGGTTCGTTTTACTTGCGATTGTATGTAACTCGTTTACAATCGACTCTAATTGTTCATCTTGCGCCTCAAAGGGTGTTTTCAATGTAATATGTGGCGGAACTAATGCGTAGTGCGGGTCATAACGTTTACGCAATCCGTTCGCTTTATCTTGAATCATTTTAGATGGAAAAATTACAATGCCTAATTTCATGTTCCAATTCCTCCCTTTGTAAGTCTAGTTAGATTTTGAGATAAATAAATCTCTTTATCTATTATATCAAATTATTCTGAATACTGCTCTCTATTATTTCATTGATAGAATATGAGAGAAGGCTTTCGGTAAATCAGTCTGCCAATATTTCCAAGTATGATTGCCTTCAAATTCCTCGTAATGCGTGATGAAGTTTCTATCTGTAAGAAGCGTATTTAACTCACGGTTCGGCCCTACGAAATCAGATACTTGTCCATCAGTACGCTTTACAGCCGTTTCTTCTGTACCGATGACGTGATACAGTTCTAACGCCTGTGGATCTTTGAATTCTTTTGCTAAGTTCATCACTGTCTCATCCACAAATGGTGATTGCATAACGACTTTACCGAATGTATGCGGATACATAAGTGCAGTCATAAAGGAAACTGTTCCGCCAAGAGAATCACCAATTAAAACACGACCTTTTCCCATTTGATACGTTGGATAATTTTCATCAATATATGGTGCAAGTTCATGAGCAAGGAAACGAATATATGCAGCATTTTTCACTTCATTTGGGAAATATTTTTCTTTACGATCATGTACATTTTTATATGGAATACCGACAATAATTGTACGGTCAATTTCTTCGGTTTCACGAAGGCGCTCAATTACACGGTGCGCTTTACCGAGCTGAAAATAATCTCTACCATCTTGTGCAATTACAACTGTATGTTTGTGCAGTGGTGTGTAATTTACTGGTAAATAAACGAGAAGTGTAACATCTTCTTGAAGTGATGCGCTATAAAATGAAATTTCTTCAATTCTCCCTATTGTTTGACTCATGTAGATCCCCCTAAATAAAAATTTACTGTAACGATTGTAAGAGCGACGCTTGTAGTGAAAAGGAAAGAAATATTCACTAATTGGTGCCTTAATTTCTATTTTACCATAATGGTACGAAGAATCTAAAAAATTAGTATTTAAGTTACGAAAGAAAACGGATATAATGAAGTGGGATTTTTGACAGGTGAGAGGGGAGACAGGATTTGAAACAAGAAAAATCAATCGCACTACCATTGGCTATTTCTATAATTGCCATTTCCTTTGCAGCAGTTTTTGTAAAGATGTCCTCAGCACCATCTTCAATATTAAGTATGTACCGCTTATGGATTATCGTACTTATTATGCTGCCTATCGTATGGAAAAAAAGAGAGGAATTTAATAGGATTCAAATGAAAGATTGGGGCTTTTTAATTGGATCTGGTTTCTTTTTAGCACTTCATTTTCTTTTATGGTTTGAATCTTTAAAGCATACAACAGTTGCTAGTTCAACAATTATTTTGGCGCTTCAACCAATCGTATCTTTAGTTGGAGGTTTTTTTCTATTTAAAGAAAGAACAACATATTCAGCCATTGCAACGATGGGAATCGCTATTTTAGGAGTAATGTGCATTGGTTGGGGAGATTTAGGTTTAAGTAAGCAAGCAATTTATGGTGACATATTATCCTTTCTAAGTGTAATAGCGGTTGTCGGTTATTTATTTATCGGGCAAACGACAGTGAAGAAAGTATCGCACTGGATTTATAGCTTTACAGTCTTTGCGTTCGCAGGTCTTTTTATGGGGATTTATAATGTCATATTACAAGTACCCTTTACAGGTTATACGAAGTGGGATTGGACTGTTTTTCTTTTACTTGCGGTTGTGCCGACAGTGTCACATGTAATTAATAACTGGCTATTAAATTATGTAAATGCAACGACAATTTCAATGAGTATTTTAGGAGAACCTGTTGGAGCATCTATACTTGCGTTCTTCTTACTTGGAGAAAAATTAAATGCAATGCAAATAATCGGTAGCATGCTCGTATTGTTTGGTGTATCTGTTTTCTTACTACAGCAACAAAAGCGAACAGCAAAAAATGTCGTAAACGAGCCGGTGTATACACAGGAATTATAGTGTTAGGGGAGAAAAGAGAAGTTGTGATACTTCTCTTTTTGTTTTATAGAAATACGGGTGTAGAAGGGGGAGGAAAATGGAAGAGATATTAAAGAAGTATATGAATGGATTTACAACACTAAGTGAAGAAGAGCAGCAAATGATCCTCAGTGAATTACAAATTGAAGAATATAAAAAAGGAACAGTGCTCCTAAGACAAGGAAATGTTCCGTTAAAATGTTATTTTGTATTAAAAGGATGCGTTAGGCAACATAGTATAGATGAAGCAGGGAAAGAAGTTACATCAAATTTTTATACAGAAGAACAGGCAATTTCGAATTTCAACCATCATAAACAAGATAAATCTTCATCATATACGTTAACGTGTTTAGAAGATTGTACTGTAGTTGTTGGTGATCTACATAGTGAAAAGGACATGTATAATAAGTATTCACAATTAGAAGAAATGACGCGTAAAATGATCGAGTACAATTTCGGTGAAGTACAAGATGAACTTGCTGTATTTATCTCATCGACACCAGAAGAGCGATATAAAACATTGTTACGAAAACGCCCGTATTTAATTCATCGCGTTCCACAATATCAGCTAGCAAGCTATCTTGGCATGACACCAGAATCATTAAGTAGAATTAAGAAACGGCTTAATTAGAGTGTTTACCACCTTTCAATAATAGCCATATCGCAAGTCCTAATTCACCTGCAATCATAGGTAATTGGAATAGTGATTGTATGATTGAAATCATTGTATCGTATTGTGTAAACATTGTATTCATGACGTGAATTAGCATATAACCGGTAGCAGCAATGAACAGCAGTATACTAATAAACTTTGGTATCTGTTTAGAGAGAAAAGCTACATAGCCTAAAACGAAAAGATGCAATCCAAAAATGATCAATCCTACAGACCAAATGTATTCGAATGCACTGAGAAACAACATTGTATATGTTTCTGGATTTGTAATTGTATTTTTTGAAAGCAATAATGCCAATATTAGATTGAATATAGCAATCCCAAGTATAGCTGTATACATAAGACGAAGTAAAGCGGCTAGTAATGAGAGGCTAGTATGAATTGGTTTTAGAAAGAAATAAAGAGCCCACGCGGCGACAATATCAGTGATAAAAACGATAATCCACCCAAAAACTTCCGCTTTGAAAAGTGAATTTGAAGTTTGGATATTATGGAATGTTGTATTCGCATCTCCTTGTATAACGAGGTTTCCATGAACAAAACCGTAAGAGAAAAATGCAATGAATGCCATAACAAGAAGAGATGTGCTAGCAAATAAGGCGTACTTTCGTTCAGTCATAATACGTCCTCCTTTTCTAATATTGTTTTCATTGTAATAGGGAAGAGGAGGAGATTCATTGACTTAAATCAAGAGAGGGAAAGTTTAGTGGAATTTCCATCAAAAAAAGATGTATGGTTATATCCAAGTTTTTTATTAACCTTGTAAAAAGTAAAAACTCAAATATTGAAACAAAGTAAAAGAGTGGCTACGAAGCCACTCTTTTACTTTGGGTTTGTCATATAAGGTTGTACGTGAATGACACATAGGTCACGGAATTTGCCTTCAGCAGTTGTGACAATTACGACTGCTTTACCTGCACTTTTTCCAGTAATCGTCACGGTGTCACCTTTTGGATATATGGTGATGATATCAGAATTCATATTTGACCAAATAAGCTCTTTATTCGTTGCTTGTATTGGCAAAATGGAAGCTGCTAACACAATGTTTTGTCCCGTTTTTATTTTTAATTTATGTTTTTCCATATGAACACCGATGACTGAAATAACAGAAGGAGCAATTGAAATTTTAGGCGGGTTAGGTTGCATGTTTAAACAAGATGCAGAAGTATTTGTGATAGGTGAAAATTTTCGTGTTTGTTGTTGCTGGAAAGCTGCTAACATGTTGGAGTCCCCTTTCTGTATAAGTGCTGATATTCATACTATAAAGGAGTAGTGTTATGTTAAATTTAACGAAACATAAAGAATTTGTTAAATTTGATAAGAAGATTGTCGAACTGTAAAAAAATCTCTGCTGTTACGATAACAGCAGAGATTTTTTTATAAATTATGACGATGTTGTTTTTCGAAATCCTCAAATTGCTCTTCAACTTCTTTTGAAGGTTGTGTTAGTAAACTAACAATTACGATGGCTAGTAAACTAATAGCGAAACCTGGAATCATTTCATATAAGAAATCTTTTAAGAATTTGAATTGAGTCCAGATAATAACAGTAGCGGCACCAGAAATCATACCAGCAAGCGCGCCCCATTTCGTCATACGTTTCCAATATAAGCTTAATAAAATAGCAGGTCCGAATGAAGAACCAAAACCAGCCCAAGCGTATCCAACAAGAGCTAAAATCGTATCATTTTGTTTAAACGCTAAAGCGCACCCAACTAATGCAATAACAAGTACAGCCATACGACCGACAAATACAAGTTCTTTATCAGATGCAGAACGTTTGAAGAATGTACGATATAAGTCTTCCGTTACGGCACTAGAAGTAACGAGTAACTGAGATGAGATTGTACTCATAATTGCTGCTAAAATAGCGGCTAATAAAAATCCAGTAATAAGTGGGTGGAATAAAATTTTCCCAAGTTCAAGGAAAATTGTTTCTGGGTTAGATAATGTTAACTCTTGTTGTGAATAGTAAGCAATACCAATAAGACCAGTAAACATAGCTCCAACAACAGAGAAAATCATCCAGCTCATACCAATTCTTCGTGCGCTTTTAAGTTCTTTTACAGAAGAAATTGCCATAAAGCGTACGATAATATGAGGTTGTCCGACATAACCAAGGCCCCATGCGAATAGAGAAATCATTCCTAAAGTAGAGGCACCTTTAAAAATATCTAGACGTGTTGGATCTACAGATCGAATTGTATCAAATGCAGGTCCAAGTCCGTTCGAATTCATAATTGTTACGATAGGAACAAGAATAAGAGCAACTACCATAATGATTCCTTGCACGAAGTCTGTCCAACTTACTGCTAAGAAACCACCAAATAATGTGTAAGCGACAACAACGCCAGCTACAATGAATAATCCAACATGATAGTTCATGCCAAATGAATTTTCAAATAATACAGCGCCTGAAACTAATCCTGAAGCTACATAGAAAGTAAAGAAAATCATAATAACAAGTCCAGATACTAAACGTAGCATATGAGACTTGTCGTGGAAACGGTGTTCCAAAAATTCTGGGATAGTAATAGAGTTATTTGCAATTTCTGAGTAGGTACGTAAGCGAGGAGCGACATAAAGCCAGTTTGCGTATGCGCCTAGTGTTAGGCCGATCGCAATCCAACTACTACTTAATCCAACGCTAAACATTGCACCGGGTAACCCCATTAAAAGCCAACCACTCATATCGGATGCTCCAGCACTTAATGCTGTTACTGCGGGGCCTAGTGTACGCCCGCCAAGCATATAATCTGTTAAGTTGGACGTTCGTTTATAGGCGAAATAGCCAATGACTAACGTCCCGAGCATGTAAATTGAGATAGAAGTTAAAGTTAACATCTGCGTACTCATGTAGTTCCCCTTCCTTTTGTCATGTCTTTTGATGCGTTATGCATATTTATCCCGCATAAACGGGCAGTAAAACTCCCACCTTAAAATTGGCTGGGCAAGGAAATTAGGTGGGAGATCAACTGCCCGTAAATGCCCGATTGGTTCAACTAATAATCAGTGGAGAGAACAAAACCCTCACTGATTAAAGTTTCACTTTATAATCTATCATGATTATTCTGAAAAATCCATATAGAAATACGAATTTTCAGAAATGTAAGCGTTTTTTGATGTCATTTTACTTTTTTAATATATAATATTCATACAAAAAACCTTATTTTTAATAGAGTATTTATTATATTTACATAAAAAGAGGTTGTTTTGTCAATATAATATTGAAAGGAAAGAAAAATAAAATTTTTGGAAAAGTATTGACTTGTGAAAAAAGTTAGGTCTATAATGAGTGCAACTTAAAAAAATGCAAGCGTTGATGAAGAAGAGTACACATGATGAACATGTCAGAGAGCTGATGGTTGGTGCGAATCAGTATGGAATTGATGTGGAATGGGCTTCGGAGCTTCCAAACCGAAACGAAAGAAGTAGGCTTTGGCGACATGATCTCATCGATACAAGAGACACGTATTGTTTTTGATACGGTAAAGTGCGTTACATTTGTAACGAATTAAGGTGGCACCACGGGAGTACCCGTCCTTTCTATAGGATGAGTACTCCCTTTTTGTGTATAAAAAATTAAATAAGTGAAATCGTTTAAGTAAGAAGAGTACGTATATTGGAGACGTTACAGAGAGCCGGGAATAGGTGGGAGCCCGGTACGGTGCCATATACGGAATGGGCTTACGAGAGGTATGCTGAACAATTATTTTCAGTAGGCAACCCGGGTTCCGCCGTTACAAGGATAAGGTATAAATTTTGTACCTGAACAAAGCGGGATGCTTTTGCATCCAACACGAGGTGGTACCGCGGTATATTTATCGTCCTCTACATATTTTCGATATGTAGAGGACTTTTTTATTTTTCAGGGCGAGGTGAAGGACATGATGACGAAAGAAGAATTTATAAAACAAAAAAGAGAGAGAACGACATTTTTAGTAATCACTGAAGAAGAAGGAGATAGCATTACGCCAATTTCTTTATATAGACGTATGAAAGGAAAGAAGAAATTCTTATTAGAAAGTTCACAGCTTCATCAAGATAAAGGGCGTTATTCTTACTTAGGATGTAATCCTTATGGAGAAGTGAAAAGCGTTGGTACAGAAGTGGAACGAACGATTTACGGCCGGTCAGAAAAGTTGCAAAGTAACGTACTTCAAGTGTTAGAAGAAGTGATCGCGTCAGCTCAAGTAGAGAGTCCATTTCCATTTTGCGGGGGAGCAGTTGGTTATATTGGATATGACGTCATTCGGCAGTATGAAAACATTGGAGCGGATTTACACGACCCATTAAATATTCCGGAAGTACACCTTTTACTATATCGTGAGTTTATCGTTTACGATCATTTACGCCAAAAGTTGTCGTTTGTATATGTATGCAGGCAAGATGATTCAGCAGATTATGAAGAAGTATACGAAAGGCTACGAGTATACAAAGAGGAAGTGATACAAGGAGAAGAAGCTGAAGTAAATGCAATACAATCCCCATTATCATTCACTTCTTCTATAACGGAAAAAGAGTTTTGTGAGATGGTAGAAATGGCGAAAGAATATATAAGAGCGGGAGACATATTCCAAGTTGTACTGTCACAGCGTTTACAAAGTGAATGTATTGGTGATCCATTCGCGTTATATCGAAAACTTCGAATTGCAAATCCATCACCATA
The DNA here is from genome assembly GCF_056530295.1 of Bacillus sp. PK6-16. Classification (NCBI taxonomy): domain Bacteria; kingdom Bacillati; phylum Bacillota; class Bacilli; order Caryophanales; family Bacillaceae; genus Bacillus; species Bacillus sp. PK6-16. The sequence continues at coordinate 4,048,678 of NZ_CP096511.1, read as the reverse complement.
TATGTTCTATATCGATTTTCAAGATTATGTTGTACTCGGTTCTTCGCCAGAAAGTTTACTATCAGTAAGGGAGGATAAAGTGATGACGAATCCAATTGCTGGTACAAGGCCGAGGGGGAAAACGAAGAGGGAAGATGAGGAAATCGCAAAAGAACTGTTAGGCAATGAGAAAGAGCGAGCAGAGCATATGATGCTTGTAGATCTTGGGCGAAACGATATTGGTAGAGTGAGTGAAATCGGCTCGGTTACGATAGATAAATATATGAAAGTAGAAAAATATTCTCACGTTATGCACATTGTATCTGAAGTTTACGGAACATTGAGAAAACAAATGGGTGGATTTGATGCGTTAGCGTATTGCTTACCAGCAGGGACGGTTTCTGGAGCTCCGAAAATTAGAGCGATGGAAATTATAAATGAACTAGAGAATGAAAAAAGAAATGTATACGCTGGTGCAGTTGGATACGTTAGTTTTTCAGGAAATCTTGATATGGCGCTCGCCATTCGAACGATGGTCGTAAAGGATGAAAAAGCATATGTTCAGGCAGGAGCAGGAGTCGTTTACGATTCAGATCCAGTAGCTGAATATGAAGAAACATTAAATAAAGCGAGAGCGCTTTTGGAGGTAATGAAATGATTGTACTTATCGATAATTACGATTCGTTCACATATAACTTGTATCAACTGTTAGGCGAACATAAAGAAGAAATTGTAGTTGTAAGAAATGATGAAATAACGATAGAACAGTTAGAAGAGGTGAATCCAAGAGGAATTGTACTTTCACCAGGACCAGGAAAACCAGAGGATGCTGGCATTTGTATCGACGTCATCCGTCATTTTTATAAGAACGTTCCCATATTAGGGATTTGTCTTGGCCACCAAGCGATCATAGCTGCATTTGGAGGAGACATTGTTAGAGCAGAATGTATTAAACATGGAAAAACATCGCGTGTGAAACATAACGGAACGTCAATCTTTTCATACGCTACACAGCCGCTAACGGCAATGCGCTATCATTCCCTTGTTGCAGAGCAAACGAGCTTGCCAGAGTGTTTTGACATATTAGCGACAGCGATGGACGACGGAGAGATAATGGCAGTCCGTCACAATTATTATCCGCTCTTCGGATTACAGTTTCATCCGGAATCAATCGCAACAGAAGAAGGCGGAAAGTTAATACGTGCCTTTTTAACAGAAATAAAAGAGGAGGAAAGAGTATGAATAACTATCTTCGTAAATTAGTGGAGGGTCAACATTTAACAGAAGAGGAAATGTATAAAGCAGGACTACTTTTATTAAGTGAAAACATATTAGAAAGTGAAATTGCAGCTTTCTTAGTCTTACTGAAAGCGAAAGGTGAAACTGCAGAAGAAATATACGGTCTCGTTCGAGCTCTTCGCGAAAAGGCATTGCCGTTTTCGAACCATATACAAGGAGTAATGGACAATTGCGGGACGGGTGGTGACGGTGCTCAAACGTTTAATATTAGCACAACATCAGCATTCGTACTGGCAGGAGCAGGTGTAAAGGTTGCAAAACATGGTAATCGTGCTGTTTCTAGTAAAACAGGAAGTGCAGACTTATTAGAAGAACTAGGTGTAAATATTAGTAGTACGCCAAACGAAATTGATTATTTACTAGAGCATGTGGGCATTGCATTTTTATTTGCACCAGTGATGCATCCAGCACTAAGGCGCATTATGAAAATAAGAAAAGAGTTAAACGTGCCGACGATCTTTAATTTAATTGGTCCTTTAACAAATCCAGTGAATTTAGAAACACAATTTGTCGGTATTTATAAACGAGATATGTTATTACCAGTTGCAGAAGTATTACAAAAGTTAGGCCGGAAACAAGCGCTTGTCGTAAATGGAAGTGGTTTTTTAGATGAAGCGTCATTACAAGGGGAAAATCACGTAGTCCTTTTAAAAGATAATGAAATAGTAGAAATGAGTATTGATCCAGAAAAGTATGGTTTTTCAAGAGTGAAAAATGAAGAAATTAGAGGGGGGAATTCAAAAGAAAATGCAAAGATTACGCTTGAAGTATTGAGCGGAGAAAAGAGTGTTTATCGTGATACAGTTTTATTAAATGCAGGTCTAGCTCTTTTCGCAAATGGAAAAACGGAAACGATTGAAGAAGGAATTAAACTCGCGGCACATAGCATTGACTCTGGAAAAGCATTAACCAAATTAAACTTATTAATTGCAGCAAGCAATGAAAAATTAGAAAGGGTGAACTAAAGTGGGGACGATTTTAGATGAAATTGTAGAACAGAAGCAAAGGGAAGTTGCGGAGTTGTATAAAATATATACACCAGTAAAAACAAAAAGAAAGACACATTCACTTGTAGAAGCGTTACAGCAGTTTACTGTCATTGCAGAAGTAAAGCGAGCATCACCATCAAAAGGAGATATCAATTTACACGTTGACGTACGAAAACAAGTGGGAACATATGAGAAATGTGGTGCAGGAGCAGTATCTGTTTTAACAGATGGTCAATTTTTTAAAGGGTCGTTTCACGATTTACAAACAGCGAGAGAAGAAAGTAACATTCCGCTTTTATGTAAAGATTTCATAATCGATAAGATTCAAATTGATAGAGCATATGAAGCGGGAGCAGATATTATCTTACTAATTGTAGCAGCGTTAACGAAAGAGAAGTTAAAAGAGTTGTATAGCTACGTGTTAGAAAAAGGATTGGAAGCGATTGTTGAAGTTCATGATGAACAGGAATTAGAAACTGCGATTGTATTAAATCCGCACGTTATTGGCATTAATAATCGTAATTTAAAAACGTTCGAAGTAGATTTAAGCCAAACGGAAAAGATTGGAAAAAGATTGAATGAGGAGAAACTACTTTGGATTAGTGAAAGTGGCATTCATTCAAAAGAAGATATTATTCGTGTTAAAAGAGCTGGGGCCAAAGGTGTATTAGTTGGAGAGGCGCTTATGACATCATCTTCTATTAGTAGTTTTTTTGAAGATTGTAAGGTGAATATATGAAAGTGAAAATTTGCGGCATCACTGATGTGGAAACAGCGAAAAGTGTGTGCGAATACGGCGCAGATGCACTCGGATTTGTTTTTGCAGAAAGTAAACGGAAAATCACTCCAAAGAGAGCGAAAGAAATCATTCAGGAGCTTCCAGCCAACGTGTTAAAAATTGGTGTTTTCGTAAATGAATCAGTAGAAGTGATCCGGAAAATTGCAGATGAGTGTGGGTTAACACATGTACAACTACATGGGGATGAAGACAATCATCAAATTAGAAGATTGAATATTCCGTCTATAAAGTCGCTAGGAGTAACTTCAGAGAGTGATATGAAAAACGCTCAAAGGTATGAAACGGATTATATATTATTTGATAGCCCGAAAGAAAAGTTTCATGGAGGAAATGGAAAGACATTTTCATGGGAACTACTTGGGCATATGCCAAAAGAATTGCGAAAGAAAACGATATTAGCTGGTGGATTAAACGCTCTTAATATAGAAGAAGCAATTCGAACTGTTCGGCCTTATATGGTCGATGTGAGCAGCGGAGTAGAGACAGAAGGAAAGAAAGATGTAGAGAAAATAAAACAATTTATTATAAAAGCAAAGGAGTGTTCCAAATGAACTACGCATATCCAGATGAAAAAGGACATTACGGTATATACGGAGGACGATACGTTCCAGAAACGTTAATGCAATCTGTACTAGAACTAGAAGAAGCATATAAAGAAGCGATGCAAGATGAAGCATTTCAAAAGGAATTAAATCATTATTTAAAAACGTACGTCGGAAGAGAAACACCGCTTTATTTCGCTGAAAATCTGACGAAGTATTGCGGAGGTGCAAAGATTTATTTAAAACGTGAAGATTTGAACCATACAGGAGCTCATAAAATTAACAATACAATCGGTCAGGCACTACTTGCAGTGCGAATGGGCAAGAAAAAAGTTGTCGCTGAAACAGGAGCTGGACAACACGGAGTTGCAACAGCTACTGTATGTGCTCTTCTCGGATTAGAATGCGTCATTTTTATGGGAGAAGAAGATGTAAGACGTCAAAAATTAAATGTGTTCCGAATGGAATTACTCGGAGCGAAAGTAGAAAGTGTAGCGGCAGGTAGCGGTACATTAAAAGATGCGGTAAACGAGGCGCTTCGTTACTGGGTTTCACATGTGCATGATACGCACTACATTATGGGATCTGTTCTCGGACCACATCCATTCCCGCAAATTGTACGTGATTTCCAAAGTGTAATTGGAAATGAAACGAAAAAACAATATGAGACGTTAGAAGGAAAGTTACCAGAAGCAGTCGTTGCTTGTATTGGCGGTGGCAGTAATGCGATGGGGATGTTTTATCCGTTCGTACACGATGGAGAAGTTGCTCTTTACGGCGTAGAAGCAGCTGGAAAAGGCGTTCATACAGAAAAGCATGCAGCAACTTTAACGAAAGGAAGCGTTGGCGTTCTCCACGGATCAATGATGTATCTTCTGCAAAACGAAGAAGGACAAATTCAAGAAGCACACTCTATTTCAGCAGGACTTGATTATCCAGGTGTTGGTCCAGAACATAGCTTGCTAAAAGATATTGGCCGCGTTTCTTATCATTCGATAACAGACGAAGAAGCATTAGAAGCATTTCAATTATTAACGAAAAAAGAAGGCATTATCCCGGCGTTAGAAAGCTCGCATGCTGTCGCATACGCATTAAAATTAGCGCCGCAAATGAAGAAAGATGAAGGGCTTGTCATTTGTTTATCTGGCCGCGGTGATAAAGATGTAGAGAGTATAAAACGTTATATGGAAGAGGTGTAAAAAATGGGAGTAGAAAAAATTAAAGCAGCGTTTGAAAATGGAAAGAAAGCATTTATTCCGTACGTAATGGGCGGAGATGGCGGCTTTGAAAAATTAAAAGAAAGAATTCGTTTTCTTGATGAAGCAGGAGCGAGCATCGTTGAAATCGGCATTCCTTTTTCGGATCCAGTCGCAGACGGTCCAACGATTCAAAGAGCAGGGAAACGAGCGCTAGATAGCGGCGTAACAGTAAAAGGTATTTTTCAAGCATTAATAGAGGTAAGGAAAGAAGTGCAAATTCCGTTTGTACTCATGACATATTTAAATCCAGTACTTGCATTCGGAAAAGAGAGATTCATTGAGAACTGTATAGAAGCAGGTGTAGACGGCATCATCGTTCCAGACTTACCGTATGAAGAACAAAATATTATTGCGTCGTTACTTCGAGAGGTAAACATTGCGCTCATTCCACTCGTTACCGTAACGAGTCCTATTGAAAGAATTGAAAAAATTACGAGTGAATCAGAAGGGTTCGTTTATGCTGTTACAGTAGCGGGCGTAACGGGAGTACGTCAAAACTTTAAAGAGGAGATTCATAGTTACTTAGAAAAAGTAAAATCACACGTCAACTTACCAGTAGTCGCTGGATTCGGCATCTCAACAAAAGAACATGTAGAAGAAATGGTTACAATATGCGACGGAGTTGTCGTTGGAAGTAAGGTCATTGAGCTTTTAGAAAATGAAAAGCGAGAAGAAATATGTGAATTAATATATGCAACAAAACAAAAAGAAGAGGCGTAGTCTCTTCTTTTTGTTTTGCGTAATAAATGTTAAAATATACAGAAAATACATATAATTCAGAGGAGGAGAAGGCATGCTAAGACGTAAATTACTATATCTATTTTTAACTGTACCATTATACGCTTGGCTTATTAGCATGACGAAAATAGAGTTAATGGCTCTATTTTTAGGGTATGTATTCATCTTTTCTAACTTAAATCGCATTCAAGAACAGTCTATTTTAGAAATATGTCTATTTTCGATTAGTATAGAATTATTTAGTATCGTTTCGATTGTATTATTAAACGAATTATTTCTACGGATTCATTCATTTACATTAATGAAATTTTGGAATATTATATTGCAAGCAATATGTACTTACATTGTGTTTGTTGTGTTGAAAGAAATAGTCGGAAAGCAGACAGTTTTTCAGGATAATAGAAAATGGGAGTGAATGAAAAGGAGCCGTTTGGTTCCTTTTTTGAATCTGTTGTAAAAACAATTGAAAATTATAGCATCTGTTATATAATAGTTAAAAATTGTATTTTAAAAGAAATGAGATGATAACATGGCCATATTGTTGGCACTTATCCCAATTATGATGATTTTCATTTGTTTATTTTTATTTAAACAAACGTCATTAAGGTCCTCGTTAATTTCTTATGCTGTGTCTGTTGGAATCGTTTTACTCTCGCCAACGTTTCAATTAGGGATAAGTGAAACTGTGCACGCAACGATTAAAGGATGGTTAATTTGTTTTATTGTCGGATACGTTTTATTTTTCGGTATTTTTTTATTTCACCTCATGAACAAAATGGGGTACATCGATCAAGTAGCACGTTTTCTAGAAGCAGTTACTCAGGATCGTTTATTACAAATGCTGCTTATGTGTTTTGGCATTTGCCCGCTTATTGAATCAGTAAGTGGATTCGGTATTGGCTTCATGGTTGCAGCACCTATTTTTCTTTCACTAGGATATAAACCATTTCAAGCTGTACTGCTCTCATTCATCGGCTTACTAGCTAGTTCATGGGGCGCAATGGCAACTGGTACGATTATCGGTTCGCAGCTAATCAATATGCCTCTTACAACACTTGGTACAAATACAGCGCTATTAAGTATCCCGATGTTTGCTTATTTCGTCATTCTTTCTTTACATGTTGTTGGCGGCTGGCAAGCGGTTATAGAAAAGTGGAAAGAAGGAGTAGGATTCTTTCTATTATTTTCTCTCGGAATCTATCTTTCTAATGCGTACGTAAGTGTTGAACTAGCTGGGATATTAAGTTCTATCGTTACGATTACATTTGGCTTTCTTATCATTAAATTAAAAGGAAAAAGTGGGCAAAATCTTATAACAGAACATGCGGCTGCAACGGAGAGAGAAGTATCCATTCTAAAAATTATTAGCCCTTATATATTTCTAACAGTTTGTATTTTACTTTCTCGCCTCGTTCCTGCATTACATGACTTGTTCAGATCATATGCAGTCCTTGATTTGAAATCATACTCTTACAAATTAGAAATGCTGTATTCACCAGGATTTTGGCTCGGTATGACTTGCTTATTTACTATTATTTTCTTCCGCATCCCGTCTAATATTATTAAACAATCACTCTCACAAACGATCAAACAATGGATTCCTTTTGCGATTACGACGACAATGTTTATCGCCATTTCAGAACTAATGGGTGCATCAGGCATGCATTCATTACTCGCAAAGACAGCTGGTGATACATTTGGAACCTTTTTCGTTTTCGTTGCTCCGTTTATTGGCGCTATTGGTGGATTTTTAACAGGTAGTAACGCAGGATCAAATGCAATGTTTATAAAACTCCAAATGCAAACCGCACAAAACGTAGCACTCCCGTGGCAATATGTCACAACCCTTCAAAACACCGCATCATCAGTAGCGACAATCGCTTGTCCATCACGGATTACATTAGGTGCTTACTTATGTAATATCCCTTACCGTGAAAATGAACTATTAAAGAAGACGACGTTAATGATCTTTGGTGCGGTTTTACTTGTAGTGGTAGAGGTTATTGTTTGGTATATGTTGAGAAATTAAAAATCCTCCTAACATAGGAGGATTTTTTTTATGAGTGGATAATGATTTAAATATGAATAGCTGCTACTAAATGAATAGGAGATGAAATGTATGCCCCTAAAAAACTACGGTGTGTTAAAAGGTACAGTTATACAATCAAAGATGGGAAAAGGGAAAACACCTCATTATCAAGTTCATTTACAGGGCGAGACAGGAGTAGATTATCGTATTGCAATTAACGTAAAATCGCAAAGTTATCCATCAGAAGTTTTATATTTTGCGAGTAACAATATTAAGTCAGAGGCGATTCATATTTTACCGACATTACCATTCGGTTTTACAGAAATAAAAAACAATGAACCGAAAGTAGCTTTAGATTATGTAAGAGGAAATCTATTTGACTCAAATCAAATGATTCCTTTGCCTCCCGAAAAAGCAGGAGCAGATAATGATTTAAATGAAAAAATAGAACGTTATATAAAACGAGCGATAGAAGAAAAAGCAATTATTTATGCATTTGGCGAAAGATGGGGACCAGAAGAAAATACACCAGATTCCTATTTTCATTTCAAACCAGGAAACGGTATACATGATATTCACATGAATCAAGGGAATGTAGAGAAATGGAAAGCTGATAATGGCATATGGCATGACGGAGGAATACTCATTCACTTCGAGAAGGAAGAAGAATGGATTGGTATCTTTCTGGCATTCCAATCACAGTCATGGTGTACCGATGAAGAAGGGCATGCTCGTGTGCCTGTTGAGCATTGTGATTATAAGGGGAATAAGTGAGGAGAAGAGCTAGTCTGAAATGGACTAGCTCTTCTAGTTGGAGTACATTCTGTTCTAAAAAAATTGTTGTTAATTTGCAATACTAAATAATAGGGAGATGATTTGAATTTTTAAACATTATATATTAATATAATGTTATATGTATTGTTTAAAAATGCTAGGAGGAGATTTTTTCTTGGATAAAACTGAATATTTAGAAATTTTGCGAAGGACAAAAGAATTTTTACAAAAGAATTTCTCTTTTATAAAAGTAGGATTCTTTGGTAAGCGGATTATTTCAATTATAATCATTTTAATATCATCGTCAGTGGCATATTTTTCCGGATATCTGTTTTTATGGGGATACTATTTTGGAGGTGAAAAGGACCAATCACTGTTATCAGTTGCAGTTAATTTAGTGCCTATTGATCGTGTGATAGCTTTTTCTGTGGGCTTCTTTTACATCATCTTAATTGGAATTATTGTTTTGTTTTTTGTAGCTATATTAAAAAATAAAGATAGTTTTGACTCAGCTTTTTTAATAGCGTTGGCATTAGGTTTAACAAACATAGCGATTGTATATTTTTTTGCAGCAGAAATAACATTTATGGCATATATTCAGACGTTATTACTTTGGGTGTTACCTTTACTTCTTGTACTTATAAGTGCAAATTTTTATTTTTGTTTTAAAGATTTTTATACTTTTATAAGTTATGAGGTATATTGTTACACTACATATATTAGTTTTATAATAATATCCAAATACTTTAATTTAACATCGCTAGGGGATTTATTATCCAGATTTGAATTTTTTATATTAATGTTTATTATTGGTGCACCAACGATATTTCTAATAAATCAGATAAAAAATCAAATGATTTTATTTACAGTGAAAAAAATATTGAAATCCATTGTGATAATTCCGATACTTTTAATGCTAGGGTTACATATTTATGTAGACGCATGGGCTAAAGCAATTTTCACTGTATTTATTATTAATACTATGATTTATATAAGAGTACGGAGGGGAGAAGATAAGACGACAAAAATATTAGCAGATGAAGGGCGTAGGGGAGTTACAAAGCCACTATATATTACGAAACCGTTCACGGTAATATTATATATGTTAGTGGTGTTTTTTATTATAAGTAATTTAACTCTATATTCTTTGGTTCAAGGAGGAAAATATATGTATTTAATTCTTCAACCAAATAATTATCAGACAATAGAGTATATATGGGATGGAAAATTGAAACGTATAAAGGGGAATATTATTTCTAGTCAAAATGATACGTATTATATATCAACAACTGAGAGAAAATTAATGATTTTAAAAACAAAGGATATAATTATAGATTCAAATCAATAAGAAGAGGGCGTTCAAAACGAACGCCCTCCTCTTATTTTATAAAACCCAAAACTAACAAGTGTAGAAAGGCAAGAGAACAGCAGTGCTACACTAGAAAACGCAATGAGATACATATTATATTTCATAACCTGTCCAATTAGCTGGTTACTGTCGTATTGAAATAGTCCTGCGATTATGTTGAATAAAAATAATACGATAAACATGACGATCACACCGTCTATTGATCCTTTAATATCTGGTTTACTTAAAGCGATATGTGCAGAAATACAAATGGCGATAAATAAAAATAGCCAAAAGGAAGGATTCAATAAATTACTTATTGTAAATAAGCTTTTCAATAATACAAACGTCGACAAGAGCATGTTTTGAACCATTTCTATATTAATAGAAGTAGAAGCGATTGTTTTTTCGAGAGTTGTATTAAATAAGAAATATGAATTCGGTACGAAATAGCGCATTAAAAGGATTAACGCAGTAATACCAGAAATAATAGGACCAATTCCAATGAAGAAGTTCCCAATTCGTTGATATACACTTTTTTGATTGTATTGATGTTGTACGTATCCTAAAGCACCTTGACTTGTATCTGTTGGGAAAAACTGCGTTCCTACAATTTTATGACGAAATAGCACACACATAATGGCATGTCCAAGTTCGTGAATCGGAACACCAATCCAAGCCGTTAATAGGAATCCTTTTCTTCCGAAAGCTCTCGACCAATACATGCGTGTGAGAGATTCTAAATATCCTAATAAAAATCCAATTACAATGATAACGCCAATTAAAGATAATAATTGGATTACGCTTGTAAGGAGTATTTGAAAAATTGAGGTTACCAATTCCATTGCCAGTCATCCAATCTGTTAAAAATATTATTTATTCTGTTTCATAATAGCATTTTTTTTCAAGATTACTAGCACATATATTTTCTTTCGGAAGAAGGATTTCAGAATCTTTTTCTTGTAGTCATGTTTTATGTACAAATTCATATATTGAATTTGTAACACCCTATACGGTATATCCTTAAGGAGGGATAAGAGAATGAAATGTCCGTCATGTCATACAGAAAATGCAGCGGAGGCAAAATTTTGCGGGAATTGTGGACATTCGTTAACGGAAGAAGTAGTGGCAAGTAGTGGCCAAGAAGAAGGACCGGAACAAGCACGTGCGGCACAAGCAAAGGAAGCTCGGCAAAATGAAACGGTAGAGCAAGCAAAGCGGTTTGCGAGCGGCTATTTTCAATTTTTTAAACATGCATTACAAGCACCGACAGCGATTATGCAAAGCGGCGCTATTGAAGTACGAAATGGAATTGTAAGTCTTGTTCTTATTTGTTTTTTAGGAGCATGTATTTTTTATAGAATGATGAGTGCAGCATCAGCAGTTACGAGAACATTTGCACCAGATATATCTACTCCCACGTTTTTTGGAGAATCTATAACGGTCTTTTTCTTTTTATTAATTTTAACTTTATTTGTCGGATTTATTATTTTTGTAAGTGGTAAGATGATGAAATCATCTTTTTCGTTTCTTGAAGTATTTGGTATATGGGGAACGATAGCGACGCCGGCTATTGTCATATTAGTCCTTTCTTTTCTTTTTAGTTTCTTATTAATCTTTTTCTTACCTATATTATTATCCGTAGCCGCAACTTATATAGGGATTAGTATAACTGTAGCCGTATTAAAGCTAGACAATGGCGGATTAGATCTCGTTTACACACTTATTATTGCAAATGTTTTAATTGGAATTGCAACGTTCATTGTACTTTGGTCTTACATTAGCACGATAATTCAAGCCTTAACACAGGGAATAACTGGCTTCTAATGAAAAGGTGGTTGACTGAATGAATGTATGTACAAAGTGCGGAGCTCAGTTTGAAGATGGTTTGCAATTTTGTCAAAACTGCGGGTCGAAGAGGGGACGTCCTGTAGTAAAGAAGAACATGAGCGGTGGTGCAAAAGTTGGTATTACACTGTTAGCGCTATTTGTTATAGTGATTATTGGATTGTATTTGTACGGATCGTCGTATTATACGCAGCTGGCACAAGTAGACCGGATGATTACGATTTTACAAGAGAGGGACGGAGAGAAATTAGCTGAGATCGTTACGGCAGATGATCCATCGGTTATGATAACGAGAGAGAGTGTAAAGCCCCTATTTTCATATATAAAAGAAAATCCATCTTACGTAAATGAATTAAAAGGATATTTGAGACAAGGTGAAAAACAACGGGACGGAATAGAAAGAGCTGATTTTTCATTAACGAAAGACGGAAAGTATTTCTTTATATTTGATCGATATAAATTGAAAGCGAAGACGTACTATACAACTTTGCTTACAAATGAAAAAGGCGTATCGTTAAAAATGAACGGAAAAGAAATTGATAAGACAGATGACAAAAAGTTTGAGAAGCAATATGGGCCATTTCTTCCGGGAAATCAAGTGTTTCAATCAGATTATAAAAATGACTATGTAAAATTATCTCGTGAGGAAAAGGTTGTACTTATGAAACAGAGCCAAAATAACGTAACGATAGATTTAACGTTGCAAGGTCAATATATTACAGTTCAAACGAACGCGCCGGGTGCAACATTGTATGTAAATCAAAAACCGGTTACAGCGCTGGCAGGAGAAGAAATTACATGGGGGCCAGTAGCGACTGATGGAAGTGCGACGATTTATTTAGAACGAAATGGAGAAAGCGGACGGGAAACGACACAAGTAGAGACGGTAACGGCACTTTCGTCTTATAATCTTCCATTCCAAAAGAAAAGTACAGAAAAAACAGTTGTTTATAATGTTACTCCAACGCCCGCGACTGGGTATGTATATAATGGTTTCATCTTTCCTGATAGTGATATTCGAAAATTAACGAGCGCAGATTTAACATATTTATCGAAAGAGCAGTTGAAAATTGCTAGAAATGAAATATATGCAAGGCATGGACATATTTTTCAAACGAAAGATATGCAAGCGTATTTTGCAAAACAGTCTTGGTATAGAGAAAATCCTTATTTTAAAGGAAAGTTAACAGATATCGAAACTTATAATATTGAACTAATCAAATCAAGAGAATAGAACACAGGAAAAAAGGTACAGTGCATAACTGTACCTTTTTTATGGTTTTTTATCTGAACCAGGATCCCTTGAGAAAAAGATATGAAAGAGAAATGTGACTTTACTTGCTCCTCCTGATGTACTTGCTTGCACATGAGATAAACCATTAGATGTTAAAACACCTTCAGAATGAGGGGGTACGACTATTTTGAGATTATCATCTGATTCTGATGATGCAGTAACTGTTATTGTATCATCAGATAAGTTCAAAATTTTTACAGTGCCGATTGGTAAGATGGACTTGCCAGCGTGTGATGCTGAAGCGAAGCGAGAGCCTTTCCAAATCGTTTGTGGGAAAGTCTCATCATTAGATAACCAAGCACGAGCACTATAGATGGTTGCGTTAATAGAGAATTCTTGATCAAGCGACAAGGCGGGTTTTGGTTCTTTCGGTTCCTCTGGAGTTTGAGCGAGAAGGCCGGCGCACATGTATGTTTCACCTACTTTCAATTGTTACTGTTATAGCATATTAAACATATTGTTTATAAGACACGACAGTTACCTATTCAAGCATAGGTTTGTGCACAAAATTTGAAGATGAAATTCTCTTTCTTTACAATGGAAGTAGGTGTTATTTCTATAAAATATGGAAAACGTAAAGAGTATGTAAAAAAGAAGGAGTGGTAAAGTGAACTATGTCATTATTGGCGGAGATGCAGCTGGTATGAGTGCAGCGATGCAAATTGTTAGAAACGATGAAAATGCAAATGTTGTAACTTTAGAAAAAGGTGAAATTTATTCATACGCTCAGTGTGGATTACCGTATGTCATTAGTGGTGCTATCGCTTCAACTGAAAAGTTAATCGCGCGTAACGTAAAGACGTTTCGTGAGAAATATGGAATTGATGCGAAAGTGCGTCATGAAGTAACGAAAGTAGATACGGAAAAGAAAATGGTGTACGCAGAGCATACGAAGACGAAAGATGTCTTTGAATTTCCGTACGATCGATTATTAATTGCGACTGGAGTGCGTCCTGTTATGCCAGAATGGGAAGGACGGGAATTACAAGGCGTTCATCTTTTAAAAACAATTCCTGATGCTGAGCGCATATTAAAAACGCTAGAAACGAATAAAGTTGAAGATGTAACGATTATTGGCGGTGGTGCCATTGGACTTGAGATGGCAGAAACATTCGTCGAACTTGGTAAGAAAGTAAGAATGATTGAGCGAAATGATCATATCGGTACGATTTATGATGCAGATATGGCAGAGTACATACATAAAGAAGCAGATAAGCATCATATTGAAATTTTAACGAATGAAAATGTAAAAGCGTTTAAAGGGAATGAACGGGTAGAAGCAGTTGAAACGGATAAAGGTACGTATAAAGCGGATCTTGTTTTAGTATCTGTCGGAGTGAAGCCAAATACTGATTTTCTTGAAGGGACAAATATACGTAAGAATCATAAAGGGGCAATTGAAGTAAATGCATATATGCAAACGAATGTGCAAGACGTATATGCAGCTGGTGATTGCGCAACACATTACCACGTTATAAAGGAAATTCATGATCATATCCCGCTCGGAACGACTGCCAATAAACAAGGGCGACTTGCTGGACTGAATATGCTTGATAAACGAAGAGCCTTTAAAGGTACGTTAGGTACAGGTATTATTAAATTTATGGATTTGACGCTTGCAAGAACAGGATTAAATGAAAAAGAAGCGAAAGGGCTACACATCCCGTATAAAACAGTCAAAGTAGATTCCACTAATATGGCGGGCTATTATCCAAATGCGAAACCACTTTACTTGAAATTACTATACCGTTCCGATACGAAACAATTATTAGGCGGGCAAGTAATTGGAGAAGAAGGCGTAGATAAACGGATTGATGTGATCGCGATGGCACTTTTCAATAAAATGAGCATTCATGATTTAGAAGATGTAGACTTAAGTTATGCACCACCATATAACAGCGTTTGGGATCCAATACAGCAAGCGGCAAGGAGAGCAGAATAGCACTTTTTAAGTGCTATTTTTTTCGTTAAAGGGGAATAAGCCTTTTTGCCGAATAAAAAAGGGGGAAATAATTACAAATAGGGAAGAGGGATCATTAAAAATGTTTGTAACACTTCAAACCGTTCAAGAATCAGAAAAAGAAATATTACGTAATTTGTACGCACTATATCTTCATGACCTCTCTACATTCACTCCTAATATAACGATTGGGGAAAATGGATTTTTTGAATACGAAGATTTGCACATGTTTTGGGAAAATGACGGAATCACTCCGTATTTTATTAAAAGTGATAATGATATTGTAGGATTTTTATTACTACTGGAACGTCCTTTTTTGAAGAAGGAAAACGACTTTGGTATAAATGACATTTTCATATTGAATCAACACAAGGGGAAAGGAATCGGTAAACAAGTTATTGAGAATGTACTAAAAGAGAAACGGGGGCAATATTTCGTTATCGAGCTTGTGAAAAATATACCAGCTGTTTCTTTTTGGAAGAAAGTATATAGGGAGCTAAACATCGAATTTGATGAGAAAATACAGTTAATCGATGATGAAGAATGCCTCGTTCAAACGTTTAAAATACAATGAGATGGGTGCTCCTAGTATATTACTTTGAAATTTAACTTTATTTTGAATATACCGTTCACCCTTGAAAACATAGTACGTATCGCTTATATTGTCATATAGTATTTATTTTTTAAACAAAGCAATGAACGAACCAGGGGGCGCAGTATGGCAATTAATATGAAAACAATCGAAGAATGGATTGTTGAATCAAATACAAGACATGAAGAAGACTTTGGACACGTTGTGGAAGAAATGAAAGAAGTATGTGTCGGACTTGATAACGCGACATTAATTTATACGAAAAATGTATTTTGTTTCGGTAAAAAAGTAGAAGTATTTTTCTTCTTCCAAGACCATGTCGTGATTGGACAAGAAAAAGACGAATATATTGAGATTGAAAAATTAAAGTATGATGACATTACAAATAGTAACTTAAAAACAAATGACAAAAATACTACGTTAGAATTAAAGTTTGCTAACGGACAATCTATCAATTTAGATAGTTTAAATGATAACTACGGTACGAAAAATTGGTTATTTGCTAGACAAATTAAGAGTATTTTTAAGTTAATCTAGTAAAAAAGCACGCCGATAGACGGCGTGCTTCTAACAATGCAAAGCCCCTTTTAACCAATTCCGCGCTCGATATGCCCCAACTGGAACTTGAATAAGAGATGTTTCATTCCCAGCATCTATTCCGTACAATTGATCACATGAATTTGTATCAAAACTAAGTAAAGGATGCCCGCCCATCCCCATCGCGGTCGCTGCAAAAACGAGTTTATGAACGAGTATACCTGCTTCCATTTGATGAATACGGTACCCTCTATAGCCTAATGCATTTGTATAATAATCTTTCTTTCCGACTACATGTAGGCAAAGTGGTACTTGAAAAAGGTTTACGTTATCCATCGTCATACTAGACTGAAGTGGGTAGCGAAGGTCTCCATATCGAATTGGTTGTATGGAATGTGTTTTACTGTTATAAGCGTAAGCCCCGTTTTTAATATTTTTCACGTTATAAAAACATCCGTATACGGAGACGCGTGTATTTTCATTTGTATACTTACCGTCAAGGTCGTTGTAATAGGGGAAGGAGAGACTCGCTTCCTGTAGTAAAGTAGCGAGCTCAGCTGCATCCCATTTCGTTAAAGTAAAGTCAGCATCAGGGGAATACCGTTTTCTGCAAAGTTGCAAGAAATCATAAGATAAACGCTCTACTTTCGGCAGTTGTACAGCATGCTCATGATATTGATAGTGCTCTTCATGAGCTAGTGTTTGGAAGTGTGCTGTCGATTCGATCATAGAAGCTTCATTTATTTTTGTTATCATCGGATATTCATCTACATGTTTTGAGCGAACGAAATGTTCATGTGCGAGCGGCGGAATTTGTTGCAACAACTCATGAGAAGTAACTGTTTTATTTTCACGGTAATCATTGTGAAACCAATTAGTTTCTAGCTCTGTACTTAAAGGAATAACGGCATACACACTTTCTTCGCCTTCTGATAATCCGAGTAAATGGTTCAGTGCACGGTCTAGAAATTGAAAGTATACGCCGTTCGTATAACCGAACTGTTTTGCACATTCTAGTAATTGTCCAATGAGAACACCGCTATCTAATCCTTGAAGTCGATATGAAAAATTATTGTATTTAAAGTAGTTTTTCCAAAACATAGTAGATACGAATGCAGCACCAAAACAAGACTGTATGTTACAACGATTGCCGAGTGCTTCAGTAAGATAAGAATCGAAATTTCCTTCGCGAAGTAAAATAAGCCGGTGATGCGCGGCGTCATAATGGTAAATGCCGTCTGGAGAATCGTCAATCTTTAAATAGATATACAATTCATTCGGATATAAAGCACCGCCTGAAGGAATGGATCTGCGTAATACATTTCTCTCGCTATTTAGCTGACATAATTGTGTTACACCAAATGAATACCAAAGGTAGTGACCAATCTCATTTAGAGTAGGTGTAGTAGAAGAGTTCGATAAAGATAACGGGATTTCTAAGGAGAGCGGGATGGTAGGTACATTTCGATATAATTTATAAGGAAGCGGTGCGTCTTTCCAGTCCACCTCATGATTCGGCATAATTTCATCAATAGAGAAATGGAGATGATGTAAAAAAGTATCTAGCTGCATGAAATCTCTCCTTTACTATGGAAACGGATGCGGATGTGGGTTTAATTGTTCATTCGTTAAAGGTTCGGTTGTATATCCAAGTGTCATCGGTACAGTATAAACTCGGTCTAACCCTGTAATCCGGGTGAGATGGTGACCGAACGTCATCGGTAGCATGCCTGGAACAATGACTTTTACACAATGTAATCCGTTTTTTTCTATAAGAGGTACGGTTTGATCTACAACGATTACGTCAAGTCCAGTTTGCCCTAGACGGTTTAAAAGTTGATGAAGATCGGATGTTAAATCTAGATCGAATGATTGTAACACATTCATTTCTTGGAACGTTTGCACCGGTGCATCTTCTCGTAAAAGGAAGTAAAGACGTTCTTCCGTTTCTTTCAATCCGTACAGCATACTATGGTCTTCCATTTTATTAACGAAATAAGGATCTTGTAAGCACTTTTCGTAGTATTCTCTTTTGTGCTCGAGCTCATCGTCTGTTATAAGTAACATGCCTGCTATTTCTTGAATGGCGCTTTTTAAGGCTCGAATAGGATCTAAATGAGCGCCTCCCGCACAAACAACGTTCATTCCATTTTCACGCGTATTTTTTGCAATTACCCATAAGCTCGGGATGCCGTGTTCCATCGTCGCGTTAAAAGCGTGTAATTCATACCCGGTAATCGTACGTAACCGCTGGATCATTAATTGTAATTCTGTATCATTTGCTGAACTCAGATCAAGGCGGGGAAGAGGTAATTCTGCATACCAAGTGAGTAAGAAGGCATCACGCTCTACAATTTCTAAAATACCGTGAAAAATCGCTTCTTCTAAACTACCGCCAATTGCACATCCATTTGATGTTTCATACACGAAAGCATCTCGATGACCGAGGCTATAATAAGCAATTGATTCAGGAACTAAAAGCGGTCTGTTTTGTGATAAAGAATATCCCCATACCCAGTTTTGCTCATAATCAGGATCAAACGGCTTAAATGGAAAATTATCACGATTGTAATGTTCATTTGTATGTACACCGAGTGTGAGGGGATTTAGTGCATGTTCCTCTAAATCATGAAAACTACCATGCACATTTGTCTTTTTCCCGCGAGGCGACATACCGCAATATCGTTCTAAACCTTCTAAAATAGCAGTTGCTTCACTCACTGCAAATGAAAGAGTTCGGCCTGCAACACCTTCATTTCCGAACATTAATGGCATGTTTATAATGACGTCAGCGAATGGTAATAATGAATGCTGCATTTTGCCGTTCAACATACCGACCCGATAATCTAAATAGTCTCTCGTTAAAAATGTGTTTAATTCATGAATGGAACGGCAGCGGTACGTTTCGTTGCTTACTTTTAAACTCGGTTGTAAAGAAATTTCCGCCGCATCCGCAGTATCATTAGGTAAATTACTACATACAGGACAGAGAGGATCTGGAAGAAAAGAATGTCGCGTACATTGTAATGTTTGTAAGTTTAGTAAAATAAGTTCATTTTCTAAAGAAGAATGGTTATGAGTTAATATTTTTTCTGTTTCTGCGCAAATAAGATGGCACATTTGTAACATTCCATTTTGGGTGGCACGTACATCACGCCTCGTTACATCATCTGCTTTAAAGGCATATTTCCGCTGTAGTTCCCACATTTCTTTTTGGTCAAAGCCAGCGATAAAACGGCGTCCATCAGAACAATGAGAACATCCGGGCGTAAGAGGATGAATGTAAGGACCGATAATACCTTCGCCAAATGAAGTAAAACCACGTAGCCATGGAATATGATTTGACCGAAAAATTAGCTCAGCGTCATGATGAATAGTAGAAGGAGATCCGTCATGTAATACGAGAGCGAGATGAATATTTTCAGGAAGTACTTCTGGAAGAGTATGCTGACGAATGATGGAATATTGTTTGCATAATTGATCATGTACATAGTCTGCAAGAAGGCCATCTCCTATAAGCAATATATTTTGAGTCATAGACCGTCCTCCTTTGCAATTAATACCCCATACACACCGTCTAAGTTTTCTTTCAAAAATGGTTCGATTGCTAAATCAAACACGAAGGGATAAAAATTATGTTCTTCTAAATGCTGTAAGGCAAGCTGTAAAGATTGCACACTTGGAATTTCTTCTTCCGCTTGTATTTCCACTCTAAAAGAATCCGTGTCATATAAAATAATAGATGATTCAGGCAAGATATTAGCTCTGTAAGGAGTCTCTTCACTTTGAATGTGGAGCAGTGATAGTTGTAGTGCGTTCCTTAAGGCTAACGTCATATTAATATTAGATGCACCGTACCATCTATCATTTATACCAACCCAAATGACTGGAAAACTGAGAATCTCTTCACTCATTGCGATTTTAGGTGTTTCATGAATTGTAGCAAGAGCATCGTAATAAAATCTACAATGTTTATCGTGAATATCAGTTAAATCAATCGTTGTAAGTTCTTCTAGCATATGTGACTGCCGCTCATACAGTTTATTGTTTAAATGTTGTTGTAGTGCCCGGTAAAATCCTTCTGTCATCGTTTCTCCAGCACCGATACCGATATCGTTATGTTCAGGAATAAGGCGGTGAATGATTTCTGCTACATATGTTTCAATTCCTGTTAAACCGGCTTCTCGGCGTGCTTCATTATGAGTCAATCCACTGCAAGTCATAAGAGGCAGAAGGGGAGCTGGGCCATCTGATAGTGGAGTGGCTACTTGAATATAGCACTGTGATAACGGTAATTGATATGAATCTTGTTCATCCCATACATGGAATATACCGGCTTCTTTAGAAGTTAATGAGTCGAAAAAGCGGAATACATCAGTTGAAGTATGTTGGCCATACCGATGCTCAAGTTTTTCAGAAAGATTTTCTATCGTATCAATTGTAAAACTTTCATCAGTTGCAAGAGGGTGTTTTATAAAAGGATGCCACGTTCCTTCAAGTGTTTCATAGTTTAATAAAAAGAATTGTGATTCTTTTTCACGATATGAATCATCCGCGACATGTTTAAACAATTCAAAAACGATTACATTTGCTAACATGGCAGATGTAATTGGTGAGAAGGAATCCGATGAATTTTCATTTTGCAAAGTCGTTTCATGTAGCCGATGCCATGCGGATTCCCAGCATTCATCACGATTTTCTGTTACGACAGGTCCAGCTATACCGAGTGTTGATAAACAAATAGCTGGTATGAAATTCTTTTTCGTTTCTCTACAAATAGTGTGAACTGTTTTTAAACCGTCAATGTCTCCGTTTTGAGAAACATATAAAATCCAATCAAAAGGTTCGAATACTTCATGTAAAGGACGGTCAATTGTAGTATCGATTTCTTGAAGGAGTACACTGTTATCAACTTCATATGCACGTTCTATTAGCTCATGTATTCTGTCATAGTTTGTTTCATCTCGATCTGTAACGAGGTAATGAAATGTAGGTAAACCAGATTCTAATAAAGAAGAAACTAAGGAAGTGAGCATATCCCCAGAACCAAGTACAAGGACATTTGCTCCGCGGTACGTTTCGAATTTTAAAGCACCTGAATGAGAATCGGCTTCTAAAAATTCAATTTGCGAAGCATATCTGTCGAGTAATGTACTGTTTAATTCATGAGGTGCATCTTGATTTGCATCGCGAACGAAACCATTTTCATATAAAATCTCTCCAATTTCAAATACCCGATTTTGATAGGGGAGAGGGAGGCCATCGGTTATTTCTGCTAAAGAATAATTTCCGTTAAACATTGGCATTAATTTTTCAATCCAGTCATAAATTCCATCACCGTCCATGCGAAATGAACTGGCGTTATTTCGAAAATAGACACCCCCGTTTGAATCGGGAAGGAAGAAAGTATCCTTATTTACTTTAAGTTTTGCATGAATTGGAAGGTTATTCATTTTAATCCTCCTTACGTTTAGGCATACATTATTACTTTATGTCATGAAATTTGTCCCGTATGAACACAATAAAAAAAGGCTGTAGAATGATTCATTCTACAGCCTTTAATAGATTTTTAATCTATCAACCTTCTAATAATAATGACTTTGGATCTTCAAGCATATCTTTAACAGCAACAAGGAAGCTAACTGCTTCTTTACCATCAACAATACGGTGATCGTAAGATAAAGCAATGTACATCATTGGGCGGTTTTCCATACGCTCGTTATCAATTGCAACTGGGCGTACTTGGATTTTATGCATTCCTAAAATACCAACTTGAGGGCTATTTAGGATTGGTGTTGACATTAGAGAACCGAATACACCACCGTTTGTAATTGTAAATGTACCACCTTGTAGTTCTTTTAATGAAAGTTTGTTATCGCGTGCTTTTTTACCTAATTCACGAATTTCGCTTTCGATTTCAGCGAAGTTTAATTGGTTAGCATCGCGTACAACTGGAACAACTAATCCATCTGGAGCTGCTACTGCAATACCGATATCATAGAATTTTTTAATGATAAGCTCGTCACCTTGAATTTCAGCATTTAATAATGGGAATTGTTTTAATGCTGCAACAACTGCTTTTGTGAAGAATGACATGAAGCCAAGACGTACATCATGTTTTTTCTCGAAAGCATCTTTGCGTTCTTTACGTAATTCCATGATCGCACTCATATCAACTTCGTTAAATGTTGTTAACATTGCAGATGTTTGTTGAACTTCTACAAGACGTTTTGCAATTGTTTGACGGCGGCGGGACATTTTCACGCGCTCAACTGGTTTTTCGAATTCCGTTTTTGCAACTGGAGCAGGAGCTGGACTCTTTGGAGCAGCTGGTGCTTCTTTTGGTGCTGCAGCATGAGCTTGTACATCATGTGGTCTCACGCGTCCAAGTGGATCTGTACTACGTACGTCGTTTAAGTCGATTCCTAATTCACGAGCCATCTTTCTAGCAGCTGGTGATGCGATAGGACGGTTTGTATTTGGTAACCCTTGTAGTGTTGCAGTTTGCTCAGCACTTGGTGCCGCAGCTTTCGGTGCTTCAGCTGTTTCTTGTTTTGGTTGCTCAGCAGCCGGTGCAGGTGTACTTACTGCAACTGGTGCTCCATTAGCATCTAAAATTGCGATAGTTGCGCCAACTTCAACTGTATCCCCAGGTTCGCCTAGTAACTTCGATACAATACCTGAATCTTCTGCAATGATTTCTACATTGACTTTATCAGTTTCAAGCTCAACAACGCTGCCACCTTTCTCAACTTTGTCGCCTACGTTGATAAGCCATTGTGAAATAGTTCCTTCAGTAATAGATTCTGCAAGCTCAGGTACTTTAATTTCGATCATTTTAAATGTCCTCCCCTTATTTGCCTAACGGTGTGTTTTTTCTTCTTTTGTCTTCGGTAATCTCCATTTGTTAGCCTGGCCTTGGGCAGAATATCTGCCCAAGGAACAAGCTAGAAACCTTCATTGTTACTTTTTAGTTGCTGTAAACTTCAATTTCTTGTTTATCTTGACGGAAGTTATACTTTACATCTAAAGCATGTGCAACAATTAGCTCTTGCTCAGCTTTGTGAGCGAATGGATCGCCGCCAGATGGACTAGAGCGATCAGGACGTCCAATGTAGCCCGTTTTCACTTTATCTCCAGCAAGTTCGAACAGAATTGGAGCCATGTAATGCCATGCGCCCATATTACGAGGTTCTTCTTGAACCCAAATGATTTCTTCTAAGTTTTTAAAGCGTTTAATAATAGATTGAACTTTCTCAGCAGGGAATGGGTACAATTGCTCAATACGAACGACATGAACTTCGTCTAAGTTGTACTCATGTTTACCCGACTCGATTTCTGCTGCTAAGTCAATCGCCATTTTACCTGTGCTTAAAACAAGACGTTTTACTTTATTTGGTTTCATGCCAAGGTTTTCTTGTTCTAAAGCAGGTTGGAAACGTCCTTCGCTTAACTGACTAGCAGTTGAAAGCGTAAGTGGGTGACGTAATAAACTCTTCGGCGTCATCAATACTAATGGTCGAACAGCTTCTGTTCCTAAGATAGATGCTTGACGACGCAGGATATGGAAGTATTGAGCCGCGCTCGTTAAGTTTGCAACTGTCCAGTTATTCTCAGCAGCTAACTGTAAGAAACGCTCTGGACGTGCACTAGAGTGCTCTGGTCCTTGACCTTCATAACCGTGTGGTAATAGAAGAACTAAGCCAGATTTTTGACCCCATTTTGCTCTTCCAGCTGAAACATATTGATCAAATAATGCTTGCGCAGTATTTGAGAAGTCACCATATTGCGCTTCCCACATAACAAGAGTTTCTGGAGCGAATACGTTATAACCATATTCGTAACCAACAACAGCAGCCTCTGATAACGGACTGTTATGAACAGAGAACGATGCATTAATGTTTGGTAAGCGATGCAATGGTGAATATGTTTCGTTTGTATCAGTATCGTGTAATACGATATGACGGTGTGCGAATGTACCACGCTGTGAATCTTGACCAGTTAAACGAATTGGCGTACCTTCTTGTAAAATAGAAGCGAATGCTAACGATTCAGCAAGTGCCCATTCAATTTTACCGTTCTCTTCAAGAGCATCTTTACGGCGCTCAAGAATTTTCTTCACTTTCGGATATACGTTAAATCCTTCCGGCCAAGATAGTAGACCTTCATTAATTGCACGAAGTGAGTCAATCTCAACACCAGTATCAATTGACTGAATACCTTTTGCAACAACATCTGGTACTTTAACGTGAATTGTTGCGTCGCTCGTATCAGCTGGTGGTACTTGTGCATAGTCGGATTTTAATTGCTCTTGTGTAAACTGTGTAATTGTTTCAACCTCATCTGCATTTAGAACACCAGCAGCTTGTAATTGATCTGCATAAATTGCTCTTACAGTTGGATGGTTTTTAATTTTTTTGTACACTTGTGGTTGCGTAACTGCTGGATCATCCATTTCGTTATGACCGTAGCGGCGGTAACCAATTAAATCGATTAAGAAATCTTTTTTGAACAACATGCGATATTGAATCGCAAGGTTAGCAGCTGCAAGACAAGCTTCCGGATCATCAGCGTTCACGTGAACAATCGGAATATCGAAACCTTTTGCAAGGTCACTAGAATATTTCGTAGAACGAGAATCATAGCTATCAGTCGTAAAACCAACTGCATTGTTTGCGATAACATGAATCGTTCCGCCTGTTTGATACGCGTTCAATCTGCTTAAGTTGAGTGTCTCAGATACAATACCTTGACCAGGGAATGCAGCATCACCATGAACTAAAATTACGAATGATTTTGAAGTATCTTGATCTGGAAGGCCAGATTTTTTACGATTCTCTTGAGCAGCACGTGCGAAACCTTCTACTACAGGATTCACGAACTCAAGATGACTCGGGTTATTTGCTAATGTCACGCGAGTGCTAACTTCCTCGTTACTAACGACTTGTTCTCTACCTAGGTGGTATTTCACATCGCCAGTCCAGCCAGAATTAGCCACTGCGCCTTCTATTTTTGCATGTTTGAACTCAGCAAACATGTGGCTATATGGTTTTTCTAATACGTGAGCAAGTACGCTTAGGCGACCGCGGTGAGCCATACCAATCATGACATCCTCAACGCCGTTTTTAGCACCTTCTAGAACAATTTCATCTAAAACAGGTACAAGCATATCAACGCCCTCGATAGAGAAACGTTTTTGCCCAACGAATGTTTTATGCAAGAATTGCTCGAAACCTTCAACAGCTGTTAAACGTTTTAAAAGAGCAGTTCGTTTTTTATTTGATAGTGGTTGACGCAATGAATTTGATTCCACCATTTGATGCAACCACGCGCGTTCTTCACTATCTTGTATATGAGAAAATTCATAAGCTAAAGATTTTGTATAAACGTCTTTTAATCTATGAATTACATCAAGTGCAGTGTGAATACCTTCTGGTGCATCTGGCCATACTGTTTTCGCTGGAATCGCTTTCAAGTCAGCATCGCTCAGTTCGCTCATTGCTTTCTCAAGAAGAGATTGTCCATTTGCAGCATCTTCCATCGGGTTGATGTGAGCCAACGTGTGCCCGAAAGAACGAATCTGCTCAACAAGTTGAACGACTTTAAGAATTTTTTCAATGTTACCTGTGTTTTGAGGAGAAAAATGTGTTGCTGTGTTGTCCCCTGTTACGACATCATCTTGAAACGAAGGAGCTCCAAAAATTTCAAAAAGCTCTTGTAATTCCGGATCAACAGAACCTGCTCCAGTTACGTAAAGATCATACTGTTCAATAACATAACCAAGGTTCGGACCGTGGAACTTGGCCCAAGGGTTTGTCGTTGTATTCTTCCTCGTCATTTGTTTAAACCTCCCAATGCATATAATCCTTTTCCATACAAAGGTGCATTTTGCTCTTTTTCAATAAGTAATGAATCAATAATCAATGTAAATGTTTTCTTTACTCTTATGTTATTACAATAATTTACATAATACCAAACACTATTACTTATCTGTTTTGTAAAAAAACATTCACAATAACTTATCACCCAAGTTAATCTTTCATGTTATAAAGTAATTTTACAGAAAAATGGGGTGGATATATTTGGTATGCCTATACTAATAGCTATAATTGTTGCATTTAAATATAGGTATAATAGTTAGAATGTTTCGATAAAATCAGTTTGAATTATGTATATTGAAATAATAAGCGCTTTCATAGATATTATACAACAATATAACGGAATATAGTATAAAAAATAAAAAATTATGAATTTATCGTAAACTTTATTTAGATAGTGTTAAATATTGAAAGGAAAGTGAAGGATTTCTACAAAAAAAGTTGCTAAACATAAAAAATGCTCCATAAACAGTTAGTTTCTATAAATATGACGAAAAACACCGTAAAACAAATAACGTATTTCGTGAAATAAAGAAATAAATGAAATATTTTAAAAGGATAAAACAAATATGGAGATATTAAATTTTAAAAAAAGAAGTGAGGAGATATAGTAACAGTTATTTACAGTGTTCCGTGTTTCGCTTCAAAATAGACGTGCTGAAATTGAAAAAAGTTTCTTCTATATAAATAGCGTGAATAATAATCAAAATATATGTAAAGGGAACTTGACGTAAAGTTTCCTTTACATATATACTCGGTATATGGAAGGAGGGAGAAATTTCCTTGGAAAATAAAATGGTCGAATACCGAAAAAAATTTGGACTATCTCAAGAAAAGTTGGCTGAGAAACTTGGAGTTTCCAGACAAACCATTATCTCAATTGAAAAAGGGAAATACGATCCATCACTTCCGCTAGCATTTGAAATAGCGAAAACATTTCAGACAACGATAGAACATGTATTTATTTATGAAGGAAAAGAAGAGGGGGAATAGGGATGAATTATTCACAAAAGTACTTTGTAATTATGGGGATTATTTTTCTATTTATGAGTGGATTTATGATATTAACAGGTATAATGACGCATTCTGCACCGCCAGCCATAACGTATCCATTGCTTGGGATGATGATTATGAGTTTCTGTCTAAGCTACTTGCACCCGCAATTTAAAGAAAAAGATGAGCGAATGAAACTTATTCGTTATAAAGGAATATTTGTAACCTTTTTTGCGTTAACGGCATATTATCTTCTTTTCTCTATCGGCTTAAACTTAAAAATATTTACACTATCTGCTACTGAATTATTGAATATACTTATGGCACTTACGATGAGTACCGTCTTTATCTCATTTGTTGTTTTGGCAAAAAGATATTAAGATGGAAGAGAGAAAGGAAGATTAACATATGCAAATGATGTATGCTTTTGGCATTGGGCTTGTATTATTTTTAGCCGTATTCTTATTTATTCGTAAAGACGTTCAAGGCGGGACGTTAACGAAACGAGGATTTTATAAATTAATCGCCTGTTTAGTTGTTATGCTTATAGCGATTATTGTAATGATTGTTTTAATAAGTCAGTCACTATAGAATGTAAAAACGGAACCTTACTTCGGTAAGGTTTTTTTTATTATTCAACCTAAAAAATACCGTTAAATCCATTTACTGTAAATAACTTATATTATATAATCCAATGAAATGATAGATAAGGAGTGTAGTATATGAATAAAAAACTATCTTCTATTTATTAACTTGTCTACTACTTGTAGCTAGTACTACTTATATAATATGTAACAAAAGAGAACAAGTGCCACCTATATTAGTATGGGACGAACAAGAATATTATGTTACGAATGAACCTGCCAAAGTAGAAGAAGTTGGGCGAAAACTTGGCGAAGTAACAAGGGAAATTAAAACAAGTAAAAAACCTACTAAAAATAGAGAATCTAATACATTACAAGAGAAAACAGAAGTATTCACAATGATTGAGGAAGAAAAAAGTGAATATCCGCCTTTAATCATAAAGGAAGCTTATAGTGATGAATATAGGGTAGTGAGGTCGATGTCGAAGCAGGTATTGTGATGAAAAGGAGAATCTTTTGTAGACAGTAATTTAGTATTCGTGGTCGTTAAGAAAAATATTTGTCTTTTCCTCCTATCGGTGCCGTTTACATTTTGATGAATAGAGGAGCAATGCAAAAGAGAGATTTCATTTTATATTTATTATTTACTGCTATTAATATATCGCTTTGGTTATCGTTTATGATTTTTGATTGGAGTATGTGGATGGTAGTAGGGCATTATTTGTTTGGAGCAGTTGTTATTGTTTTTTCGAATATGAATAAGAGCTAAGCCAGCAACCTTAAAGTTGCTGGTTTTTATTTTGCTATTTATAATGAAGAAACAAATTTTTAATAGAGAGTAGTGGGCGTTATGAGATGGAAAGAGGGAACGTTTGAAAAAATAGACACGAATGACTCATCTGTTGAGCAACTTATAAACACGTTTAAGGAACAAAACTTAATTGGTGGAACAATAATAAGCTGTTTTAAAGTGCATAACGAAAATTTTTTTAAAGAAATACCACATTCGAAAGATGGACATGAGCACTTCTTTAGAAGAATCTTCAACTCTTTAGACATAATCAATAACTTAGAAGAGTTAAAAATACATACATCAGACAAATATAAGTTGCGTTTTAAAGAGCAGCTGGCAGTTATGCTTGATGGTAGCATTGCTGCGCAAATTTTGTGGGGCGGAGCATATGAAGGGTTTAAGGAACGACCAGTTATCGCAAAACAATTAGCAGTCAATGTATGTCAATATATGTTCCAAGATCGATACGAAGATATTAAAGTGTTCGAAAGCTATCGCCCTTGGACAGATTGGTTTTACGATGTTGCGTGGGATGTTACTTGGATGGTGTTAGATAGTAGGGAACAGAAAATGTGGTTCATTTGTGCTACGGATACAGATTGATAGAAGAGGGCCTTGTAGGAATGCTGCAAGGCCCTTTATCTTTTGGGAATTAATAGAAAACGAATCATATAAATGCTATACTAAAAAATGTTTGTAATGTCAGTTTCATAATATTGTATGATGCTGACTTACTAGAAAAGATAAGAGGAGAATGAGCGTGCAAAAGATAAAGAAATTATTGCTATTAATGATGGTAGTAGGATTAACAGCAGGTGTTTTAGCAGGGTGTGCAAATCCGAAAGATACTACAGAAGAATTTTTAACAGCGATACAAAAAGGTGATATAGAAAAAGCTCGTACATTTGTTGAGAGTGACAAGGAATTTAATAAACTAAATGAAAAAACAGATGATGCTGAGGCAAAAGCAATGCTAAGTGCAATTACAAAGAACTTTAAATTTGAAAAGCTAGAAGAAGTATCGAAAAAGGATGACAAAGCAGAAGTGAAAGTGAAAATTACATCTGCTGATCTATCCGTTGCTGTAACAAAAGCAGTGGGAGAAGTTATGCCAATGGCCTTCGCTAGCGCATTTAGCGAAGACAAAGAACAATCTGAAAAAGCGATCGAAAAAACAATGACCTCAACTATCATCAAAAACTTAACGGATAAAGATGCAGCAATGGCAACTCGCGAAGTTACATTGAACTTAAAGAAAGACAAAGATGGCGACTATAAAATCGTTGCTGACGATAACTTGAAAGAAGTATTGTTTGCCAATGCAAAGTCTTTGGAGAAGATGTTTGGTGGGAAGTAATTGAATTAGATAGAAAAGAGACACTATATCACGTAGAAGGTTGATATGGTGTCTCTTTTTTATATGACCCCGGAGAGGCTCGAACTCACGACCTCCACCCTGTCAAGGTTTGGAAGTTTGGGGTTTATGTATATCAAGTATTGTTATTACGTTTTTAACGAAAAACCACTTCACATGAATTATTTACTAATTTTATTATAAAAGGGTCATTTACTGTTGTAAAGTGGTTAATATTTCAATGTTACTTATTATATACGTATTTTTAATGTCTTAATTATTATCTGAGATTATCAAGCGTTAACTATGTAATTAAATGTATTCGACTTTGCTTCATATCTAAACAACAATAAGAATTAAAACGAAATTATATATGAAATTCATCTAATAAAATCATTTTAGTAATTTATGGTACTATAGTTTTACGCAGTACTTTAAGAATAGTGAAAATGAATGCTTAAGTAAGGAAACTTAAGGGGGAGACATGGTGGCACTAAGACAACCTA
The DNA here is from genome assembly GCF_056530295.1 of Bacillus sp. PK6-16. Taxonomy (NCBI): domain Bacteria; kingdom Bacillati; phylum Bacillota; class Bacilli; order Caryophanales; family Bacillaceae; genus Bacillus; species Bacillus sp. PK6-16. The sequence goes on along the minus strand of NZ_CP096511.1, from coordinate 4,018,583 downwards.
TTGCGGTTAATAAGTTGAAAAATAAAAATGGATCAGAATTAAAAGAGGTGGGTATGGAAACAGAAAACAAAAATAAAATTGAACCTACAGGTTTTTGGACATTTATTTGTAATCCAAAGAAATGGGCTATTGATGACTTCTTAATGTCAGGTGAAACCTTCGATACATTCTCTATTAGGGATAGTGATAGAGATTCTTTTGCAATAGGCGATCTAGGTATAGTTAGAGTGGGGAAAGATAATAGGACTATAAAACAGCTTAACGGTAAACAAAAACTTGATCCTGGTATTTATGCAATTGTTGAAGTGCAAGGTAAACCAAAGTTAATGGCTACTGATAAAAAAGGGTACTGGTATGAAGAAAGTGATAGGCAGAAACCTAGATATAGAGTCCCAATAAAATATATACATAACCTTCATGAAGAACCTATTCTTTTAGATACACTGAATGAACTAAATGTTACAAATGATAAATTTTTAATTGATGGCTTTCAAGGATCAACTATTCCATTAAATAAAGCAACATACGATGATATAATAAAAATTCTTGACAATATGTATACAACGCAAGAGATAACAAATTCAACAATATTAAAAGAAGGGGCTACCAAACAAATATTTGTAAACATATATGAACGTAACCCTATAGCTAGAAGGAGATGTATAGAACACTATGGGTGTAGCTGTGTAGTTTGTAATTTTAATTTTGAAAAGACATATGGTGAGTTAGGGAAGGACTTTATACATATTCACCATCTTAAAGAATTACATACTATTGGTGAAGAATATGAAGTTAATCCTATTGCTGATTTAAGACCAGTATGTCCAAATTGCCATGCAATGTTACACAAAAGAAAGCCTGCTTACTCAATTGAAGAATTAAAAGGCTTTTTGACAATAAATTAACTAGTCTTAATCAGTAAATTTTTTATCTTTTAGGAAGTGATTTTTTGATGGTTAAAAAGGTTATAGGGAAATTTGTCGGCATTATTTTTATAGCTATGGGATACTTTCTTGTAAAAGAGTTATCATTTCCAGTTGATAATATCTTCAACATTATTTTACAAGGATGGTTAGGATACTTTATAGCCTACATTGGTGTGGGTTTATTATTTTTTGGAATACTTGAAAAAAGTAAAGTACTTTCATTTATTTATAAAAAGGTTTTAGTTGTACCTGCCATTGGTTTTATTTATTTTCAATATATAATTACACCTATAATAACAGTAATTATGTTTTTAGGTATCTATTTTTTACCCTCCATGTGGATTCTGAAGTTGGGAGAAACACATGCTATTATTGAACAATATAGTCAAGGAATTATATACATTTTAAGTTTGTTATCAGTTCTCTTCTTTGCATATCAGAGTAACTTAGTGATGAGATTTATTATTGATACTTTCAAAACTAAGCTGTTTAGGAATTATCTTAATAGATATACAAGCACAGCTTTCACAAGAATGTTCACATACATCATGATGATAATTATTTATATTTCATATAACTTCCTTGCTTTTTCAAAAATCAATCTAAATTTTATTCCCTCCGAAATGTTAAATGTTATCAAGGAAGTATTCGTTACTTTTGTAGCAATTGATACCTTAGTGCAAATAATATTAACTAAGCAACAAGCAAAGACAGAGAAATCCGAACACAAGGAAAAAAAGGATAGCCCAATTGGGCTATAATTGCTTAATCATCACAGACTATTACATTATGGAAATGTAAAGTTACTAGAGAATACACATAATAACTTTGTCTTGGAAATTGAAGCGGAAAAGATTTTATTCATGTTTATCATCTAAAAAAATTAAGTCAACTTAGTGAGGAATATGAAATTAACCCAATAGAAGATTTAAGACCAGCATGCCCTAATTACCATACTATGTTGTATAAGAAGAAACCTGCTTATTCTATAGAAGAATTAAAAAAATTACTATAAATCTATTTAGAAGGAGAGGTTATAAGTGAATTTTAAAAATGACTTTAAAGTGCATAATGAGTGGGATAGAAGAATATTGAAATCAAGTGAGGGTAATAACAGATATTATAGGGTTTTCGTCGGTGATGTTACATGGAAAGATGGTATTGAAAGGTTAGCTTGTATTGTGTTCATTCAACATGGTAATTCTGAAGATTGGAAAATAGCTTGCAAAAATAGAGAGATTGTATTTGACAATCCAGCACATATCTTATTTCAAGACTATGAAATGGTCGATAACGCCTGTAAAGACCTGCTAGCACGTTATTCTAAATAAGAAGGAAAAGAGTAACATGATAAATTCAATTATCAATAACTTCATAAATGATTTAAATACCACATTATTAAGAGATCATAAAAAATTTACATGCAAAGAAATACGTAACACCTATATGTACTTAACGGATAACTTTAAAGCGTATTTTGGTAGTAAAAGTAATTACTCTGGTTTTACCGAGTTACTACTTCTTAAAGTTCTTGAGGGGTGGCTTTTATCAAATGATAGTTGCCTTGAAGTTTCTGCTGGGGGTACTTTAAGCGGAAAAAGAACATACTTTGATAAGTATGGAAATGAGAAGATTAAAACACAGCAATCAGATATTAAAATAATGAATGGTAATATTATTGAATATTATTTTTCGGTCAAAGCAATTAAGATACATCAAAAGGTAAAAGTAGATGCTGGAGACTTAAATAGTAATATTGTATCTAATTATTTTAAAGGCACTTTAGATAAAGATACTGAAATTCTTTTAACATTACAGGATTTTAATCGAATAGAAAACGTAAGGCATGGTAAACATGAAAATTTTAAGGCTGTAACTATCTTTTTTTCTAAACCCAACAATACTAATATAGATTTACTAAATAAAATAAAAAAAGATTACAGTTGGTATGATTATATTTGCTTAAATGATAGCGAATATGAGAACAAACTTTTTATAGACGTATTAACTGAAAGAATATTTCTCTAATTAAGTACAAATAATAATATACTTGGGTTATACTTTAGTTTTCATGAGGGCAATATTAAAATGTTACCAGTCTTAACTCACCTTCATTATCTACTTCATTTATACTGACTAGGTTCTCAATATCCAAATTGATATGCGTTTAAGAAGTATTTGAATAAATAATAAAAAGGCATTTTATCTCTGCTAGATAAGACGCCTTTTTATTATTAAGCCATAATTGGAATCAATTTAATAATATTTCCTATCCTCTCTTCATAAGATAGACCTTCTGTGTAGGGCTTGTGTAACCTAAAATTCATTCGCTTATATATTTGGTTTAGTATTGAATCTTCTGTTTCATATAGGTGACCCATAATGGTTGAAATAACTCCATCACTATCTCCTACGTATTCCATCATATTCCTATATGTATTTAATATTTTTTCTATTTCTTTATCAGCTAATTTTTCATATAAATCTCTTTGAAACTGATTTTGTGCTGTTCTCGCTTGTGAAATACTCTTTCCCTGTTTAATTACCTGAAATCCTAACTTGGTAACTTCCCTTGAAAAAAAACCAGAATCCTCAGCATACATTAAATAATGCAAGAAATATAAAAATAGCTGATATTTTCCGATCTTTACTTTCTCTTTTGGGGTAAGTTCATCTCCACTGTCGATTTCTAACTTCCCTTCTTTTAATGAAAGTGATTCATCGTGAACGCCTGAAAAAAGATTAAATGGGTGTAATCCATTTATAATCTTCTCAATGCCATCTTCTAATTCTTTTAGTTTAGGATTCTCTATTATTTCTTTATACAGGCGTAATATTTCCTCATAATCGGGTATTAGCCATAATTTTTGGTCAGTTGGATTGTAAATCGAAACAGCATATCTATTAAACTCTTTGCTACCATAGCCTCTTAATACTAAATATATTTTTTTATCGACTTCAAAATAATATAATAATGATTGTTGCCTATATTTTATCTTAAAGCCATTCGTTTCATTCCAAGTACGGTTATTATAATAAACACGATTAGCTTTTTCAGGTAACTTATACCGTGCTTCAACTTGTCCATTTTGCATATAAATAAAATATATTTCACCTTTAAATGGTTCTAAATCTTTAGGTAGCTTACACGAAATAGTTTCATCTGGCATGTAGTCATTATCCTCAGCAGTCATTAAACTTAATTCTTTAATTTTTGAATGATACCAGGGCAACATATCAATTAAAAATTCATCATAATTTGTACTTTTGCTTATACCGCTGTTTTCAAACTGCTTTAACCGATTTATTTGTATTGGATTTAAAGATCTCATTATGAATTCAGCAAGGTCATCTTCTGATATTGATTTTAAAAGCTTTTTTATTTCACTTTTTTTATATAAGTTCATTCAAGTTCCCCCAACTATAATTTATGATGTAATACACATATATAATTCGCTATTTAAGAATTAACTCTTTAAACCACGCATTTAAATCGTCGTTGTTATCCTTACTATAGAGTTCAATTACATTTTTCTTACTAAGTATAAAGGAAAAAAGCTTTCTTAAATACTCATCGAACTTGCTTGCCATCTCTTTTAATTTATCTGTATCTCTCAATTTTCTAGGTAATTTATCACCATGGAATGTCGAGGATCTAATTGCATATGCAGTTTTAATAAATGTAAATATCTCTAACCGTTCCTCATAGGTTTCACCTAATATTTTTGCTAATCTCTCAGCAATCTTATGAGTGATCTCATCCTTATCAGTGGATAAAAGTATTTCTAGTAGTGTACAATACATACCTATTCTACTTGGGAGATGTGTCTGAGTTCTTGTTGATTGTAGAAAATAATTAAACCTTTCTATTCTATTTGATATGGTACTCACTACTAATGAAATTTCATGTGTTTCTTTTTCTATATTTTCATGGTTTAAAGTTTTGAACCATGATGCTAATTCCTTTAATTCTTCACTAGTAAATACAATTTGTTCTCTTTCACCCTTGGAATTAAAGAAGAGAGGCGTTCTCATATTAGAAGTCATTGAATGAGGTTTCCCATTAGGATACTTTATGTATAAAAATCCTTGTTGAACTGTAACGCTGTTATCTTTTGCTAACCATAAAAAATTAGAAAATATCTGTGTCAATCTAAGATAATAGTCTAGAAGGTTTAATCTTTCATCACCATTATCAACATCTATTTCTTCATTTATAGTACCTTCATAATACACGAAAGGTTTATCATATAATTCATCTACTTCCAATGTACCTGCAAGTTTCTTGAAGTACTCATCAATAAAGGTATCTAACCTCGCTTTACTGTTAGATAATCTTATACCTTCAATAACGCTAATACCTCTATTGAGTACTCTATCTACTTTTAGGTTATAAATACTTGCTACAAAATAAACTTTCATTTTGTTAATTATCCCCTTACTTTTAGTTATTTGTATTCTTTGCCTTGCCAAAATAATAAATTAAGTAACTTGTTCATCTTTTAGTGTAAGCACTAATTTAATTATATTATAAGATAAATAACATTTACCAAAATAGGGGGGAGGCAAAAAATATTAAAAAAGTAGTTAAAGATTTACAGAACTACTAATAAAAACTTAAGAAAACTACCTGTACTACCATATGTTTTCTTAAACATAGTAATAGGGAAAGGTATTCCTTGTTACCGGAATTTGGATTTGATCTCTCCTATTGCTTAAAGCGTGTCTTATGACATGCTTTTTTCTTTGGGTTTCTAATTCAATATTTTTGAACTTATTTATAACAAGTGAGGTGAAAAAAATGTATACAGTTAATTCACGTGTACCATACAAAATGGAATATGATTGCAGATTCATAAAACCAATTAGGCATAGTCGTAATAAGACGTTGCAAGAGTTTAGTCGTTTTATGGGAGTTGATCCTGCTACTATCTGTAAATTAGAACAGGGTCGTTTAGACTTCACACCGTATTATCATGAGAAATTAAAGGATGCTATTAAACGTTTGAGGGTTTCTAATGTGGAACTAGCTAGTATTCGCAAAATCTTAGAAATGAAACAACAACGAGGGTATAAATAATTATTGGAGGAATAGGAAATGGAAGTAAAAGATTTATTTGTTGAGACTAAAAAGGTTGTAGCTGATTACAAGGAAAAAGCAGGGGTATTAGATCAAGAAGAACAAGAACTACAAAAGGAACTTGTGGCACTGCAAGAGGAAATGACAGCCATTCTTTTAGATCAGGAAGGGGCTAACCTCTCAGAACGTATTTATTTAAAGGCACAGGCAAAGGGAATCAATTCTAAAGTAGAGATCATTAACACTATGTTAGAAGAACTAGAAGAGAAGAGAACAGCCTTAAAACTGGCATATGTACCAGTGTTACAAGATGTACTAAGAAAAGATCGTTCTGCTTCTCATGAATATAACATGACAGAACTCGCTATCCGTCACCGTTACGAGTTATTAACTGAGATCGCTGGTGTAGGTAAGCAATTCCAAAAGCAATACCATACGATTGCACCTGATATTTATGAAGTGTTTGAAGATCCAAAAGTTAAAGAAGAATTTCCAAGAATAGAATACTCATTTAATCAAGATCAATATACACCATTCTTTACATGGTTTGAAACAGCTATTGTTTCTAGGAATGAAGTATTTTCCGCTACACGTGGTAATTTACCTGACCATTTACAAGCACCTAAGGAGGCAGAATAAATGAACTTATCTAGCATTGTAAAACAAGATATTTTAGCAGAACTGAGAAAAGGGAATACGGATGTTTTAAAAGGACTACCACCAGTTTTAGCTATGCAATATGGACTGGCGTTACAAAATGAGGCTGGTGGCTATATTGAGGAATCAAAAGTAAACGATAATGAACTTAATAAAGCTATGCTTCATCGCTTAAAAGATAGTGGTGTCAAAGAACGTCTTATCAAAGAGATTGAGGCAGAAGAAAAGGCATACGCTGAAAGAGTGGAACTAGCAAAGCAAATTACAAATGAGATCACTGGTTAATTATCGGTGGTCTCTTTTTTATGGGGGAAATTAAGTGGCTTACTACGATAAAGAAGAACAAGAAACAGTGATTGTATTTGAACCAGTTACAAACTTATGGAACATATATACAAACGTTCCTAAGCACATTAAGAGGCTAAAAAACGACTATATAGCTTCAGTTTTTCATAGTGAGAGAGATTCTGAAGGTAAAACCATTGCTATACGTTTAAAGGCAGAAAAACTACCATCTAGCTACATTTTTAACAAGTAAACAAGGAGGAACTATTATGGATAAATTAGAATTTGAGGCAAGATTAAACAAAACATATAACGGTGGTGTAACGCCTGTGACACGTTACACCAATAAGAATGCTACAATGCTATTTCACTGTGATAAGTGTGGTACTGACTTTTATAATAAGGCTAGATATATGATAGAGAAAGACCATCAAAAACATATTTGTACTATGCCTTATGGTGATAGTTTTGGTACTAGGTTATCTAATGTTGGGAAAGGTAAGATAGACCCCAAAAAACGAAAGAAACAGTTAAACCCTGATAAAGTAGTAAAGCGACTATATCAAATGATTATAGAGGACTACACGCCCCAGCAAATAGCAAAAGAATTACAAGTTAATCCAAATATAATAAAAGATCATTTTAAAGCGGAAGGACTAATTTAACTGTCTTTCTGCTTTTCCTTTTATCTGTTTTATATTCTTGTTTATTTCATCTAACCCCTTATGCATATCAGCAAAGCCCTGTTCGAATGTGGATTGTAATCCCTTATGCACACTTTTTACATCGTCCAACTTACCTTCTACTGAGGTAGAGGTTTCCCTACCATTTAACTCACCTAAACTATTATCTAATCTTTCCACCTTCTTCTCCATTTCACATAACATTTCATACATCTGTTCAAACATTTTCTTCTCATTTTCTGTCATGGCAGCAAGACCCCCTAAAATGTTTTCTAAAATCCGTCGCAGAAATTTTTTTCAAGAATCGACTATTCAATTATAGCAAAAACTTGAACCACCCCTCCTTTGTATCGCTGTACAGCCTCGCTAGTAAGGTATTAGTACATTAACCAAAAGATAATCGCCTCAGAATGCGAATCTCGGTGACTTATCAGCCCAAAAAGGTTTCAAAAATATGGTGTATATTTTGCGGTGACCAGACCAGCCATAAAACAATACCGCCTCCCCATATGGTGGGGTGTGCCTATACACATAAAAAAGAAATATATCATTCTATTATGAGGGTGCTGGTGCTGGTGCTGGTGCTGGTGCTGGGGTGTGGGTGCTATTGTCTCTCTCTTTTCTTTCTTCTTTTCTTTCATTTGTTTTCTTTTTCTTCATTCACTTTTGATTGTTCTTTTTGATTGGCTTTCGTTCCGCTTTCCTACGTTGTGTCATTGCCTCTCTCATATGTGTTCACATGTGAGAGTAGTATGATAGTGCTGGTGTGTATATTGATGGAACTGACTACCATTGTCGTTTCTATCTACTTATTGAGTATTTCTTTAATCCATTCTATTTTCTTCTCTGCTATGTAATCATTATCAAAGTTATCCATAGACTTTTTTAAAACATACTTAAGCACTTCTGAATTATGTAAAGGTTTACTAACAGGGTTAAGGTTATTTAATTTTTGTTTATATTTCTCAAAATCATTATAAAAAGTCTCATCACATTTAAAATTGCAACTTATCGTATACTCTTCTTTCATAATATCCTCCTCCATTTCATGAGTTAATATATCAAATTTCATTTGAAATCACAACAAAATTATTTACAAAAACAATTATAATGTGTTATATTTAAAAGTTTTTAACTTAATTCATAGCAAGGCAAGTTAACTTAACTTAACTTAACTTAACTTAATCTTATATTGTCGTCTAAAAAGGTACACCATTATAGATGGTGAAAAAACAGCCAAAAACGACGTCTACTTATGAAGAAAATAAACCTTTATGTACGTCTATAAAATAATTGATCTTTATGTACTATGGTTGTATATTAAATCTATCAACTAAAGGAAACGGTGGTTTTAATTATGGGAGTCAACTTTATCTACATGCGTGTATCAACTAAAGAACAGAATTTAGATAGACAATATGAGGCGTTAAAGTCTTATGTAACTGACAAGAAATACATATACAGTGATAAAGCAAGTGGAAAGGATATGGAACGTGAGGATTTTCAGAACATGCTTAAAGCAATGAGGAGTGGCGACACGCTTTACATAAAATCTATTGACCGCTTAGGACGTAATAAACAGCAAATCAAAGAGTACCTACAATACTTTAAAAACAAGGGTATCAGAGTTAAAGTAATTGATCTACCAACTACTATGATAGATATACAAGAAGGTCAAGAAGGCATTTTAGATATGGTAAATAACATTTTAATCGAGGTTTACACTACATTAGCCCAGCAGGAAAGAGAAACTATTAAACAACGTCAAAAAGAGGGCATCGCTGTTGCTAAAGCTAAAGGAAAACATTTAGGGCGTCCAGTAATGGAATTGCCTAAAGAGTGGGATAATCTGTACAAAGAATGGAAAGCTGGACAGATCACAGCAGTGACATTTATGTATGTTATCGGAATGAAGAAAGCGACCTTCTATAAGAAAGTGAAAGAATACGAGGCTACACTTTAATAGTGTGGTCTTTTATTGTGCAGAAAAAACATTTCTGAGTCGGCTATATAAAGAGGGCGGAGAGGTGGGAAAAGTGACAATTGCACAGAAAAGAACAACTAATCCATTCTAATGAATGCGGTCGTATCAAGGGCTGAATACTATTTTTTAACATTTCACCGATTGTGCATTCCATAACTGAATTCACACATGAAATTACGATATATAGTAAAACCCCTCAGAAATAACCTGAGAGGTTTCATATACTATTAAGATTATGTTAGTCACTATTTAGCTAGTTTCATAAACTCGTCACTGTGGCTATCTTTGTATTTCATGAACAAGTTATAACAATCTTTTCTACTCTTACCATTTACAATACTTCTAATAGTTGCCTTAGTGACAGGAAACATTGTTTCTAACTGGTAAGGCTGATAACCTTTCACCTTGTTTAGATACAGTATTTTATATACATCCTTATCTGTCAATTTTATGTTGTTAAATCCAATACCATTCATAAACACCTTTCCTTTCCAAATAATTTAGCCTTTTCATTCACTTTTCTTATTCAATTATCATAATTTTCTTCATGTGGATTCTCATCAATTGGTTCTAGGTCTATAATTAAACGCTTAACAATTCCTTTTTCATCTGTTTCACCAAGTACAGAAAACCAACCTCCATCACTTTCTGTCTCTATTTGTAGTCCTAAAATATCACAGTCCCCTAATCGAATAGTTTCTGTGTCTGTAGCAAACTCCCCTAAATAAATAGTGCCATTCTTAACGTTTGTTTTCATTGTTAGTACCTCCAAGTGATTGTTTTTTAGGGCTTGTTATTGCCCCTTACAAAGAGGTACTTGCAATTTCGTTTTATAATAGGACATCAATTTGAAAAAAATTTATAAGAACACCAAAAAGGTTATATTACTTACACAAAAATGCCAGACCTTGAAATAACTTTACTAATAAATCTCCTTTTATGATTCAAATTTTTAATGTTTTGCCAATGCTATTCTCGTGGGAAGATATAATGATAAAAAATAAAAGGATCGGCTACTATACCCATCCTCGTCCTTTCCTATATTCTTGGTCAACTTCTTCTATACATTCCTTTGAACAAACCATACGCCCACCAAATCACCACTATACTCGTCGCAGTAGCACCAAGTGTAAAAAACACCTTCAGGTTCTTTAGGAACGTATATAACCTTGTTGCATTGCATACAGCGATAATACCAATGACCTTTGTATTTCTTTTTATATGGATTGAAAAAATATCGTTCTAGTTCCACACCATTTCCTCCTGTTATTTATATCAAACAATGAAAATACTATTGATTTCATCATTCCTCTAATAACTATTTACTGTCTCACGTCCAATCGAATCGTATGACTCACTACATCACAATTATCTTCCATTCAATTACTCGTTTCTCTATACTCCGCTACGCTACGTATGTGGTCGTTCCACTCCCACACTATTTATGACTAATATAGAATATTATTTTTTAAACCGCACTAATCACATGGAGAGGGATAGTTTATATCCCTCGGAGTGTGTATCGTGTATTTTTTCTTTCTTTAAGGAAATGGTTTTAAAAGCTTGATATATCAGCGTTTGTAGAGTTATTTGCTAGTTTTTTTATGCAAATTAAATCTCATTATTTAAGTACATTTCTAATAATGTCCGCATTCTTTCAGAAGGAATATAAACATTGATAGATTCGTCATTGCGAATAGCACTTCTAAATAACCACTGGAGTAATTCTGATAGTGCAAATAAATCCTCATTTACTTTAATATCATGTGAATGAAAGAAGCGTTTAATCATTGGATTCATATACCTGTTCGCTAAATAAATACAAGTATTAGCCGTTACATATTCATTTGTAGCCCTGGCATTTATAGGAACAAACCTTTTACTTAGTCCAATTGGTGTTAAAATCTTTTTATTATCTTTGAAAGTTGTCCAAATAACATGTTTTGTAGAACAGTTTATTTTGTGACGATAAAAGTTATAGCTATTCTTCTTGATCATATCTTTATAGTATTTATTTTTGAGATTGATGTTTAAATGGCTTTTACTAAAAGCGTTATGTTTTTCACCTACTTTGTTTATATCTCGATTATCACTAGGAGAGGAATAATAAATGTTAATTAGTGATTTGAAACGCTGACGGTTTTCACCTTTTGTTCCCTTATATTTTGTTAGATAATAACCGAGTTTAGCATCGTACCCTACGGATTGATACGTAAACTTCATGTTAAATAAACGGTAATAGTAACACTGAATTTGTCCCTCGAACATATAAGTTAAAATAAATACCTCGCTGAACACACTAAATAGTTCTGTAGGAAATAGCCAATACATTTTACTTTCATCAAATAAAACTAAATTCCCCGCATTAGCTAAGTTTCTGATAGTTTGATAGTTCCCTGAATCATATTCCACGTTATTCCATTTCACTTCACCTTTCGTTCCGATTGATACAATTGGAGTGCCTTTATCATCAGTAGAATTCAATAGAATTTTAATATCATCTTTTGTCATGTTAATTTCATCAATGGTATCTAATACCTCATCTAAGATTAGTACATAGTTTTCCGCTTCAATTAGCTGAATAAGTTCCGAGTCACATCTTTTAAATAATGCATGAGTAGAAACAATATTCTCACCATTAGCAATTGCTTGTTTAAGTGAATCCAATTTGTTTCGTCTACCGTTCTGTTCTGGTTGAACAAAAGGCTTGGTTGTATATTCAATAATCCGTTTAATTTCTGTTAGATACGGTGTAATAAAGATAAACTTTGTTCCTGTTGGACTTTCATTGATATATTGAATCGCCCAACTAGTTTTACCGCTACCCATAATTGAATCAATGATGTTAATTTTTGTTTGTACTGAATGTTTTAATAACATATCTAAACTCCTTTTCCTGTATAGTCCTGTAAGATTTGTCTTACATACACTTACTTGCAGGAAAAGAATAAAATAGGACAAATAAATTTGATCAGTAGTAATTATTTTTCTATCAGTTATTAAACAGGTCACACAAATATATTGCTCTATGGCTGTTATCACCACTTGTTAGTAGTGGTTGTTTTGTTTTACAACTATCCGTAATTAGTGGTAGTTAAAATCCTTTAAATCACTTGACTTTTGGTTTTACTTTTCACTGAATTAACTAGATTTGTCTAGGAAACATGGACAAAAGAATGACTACCTTTATAACATTTTGAAAAAAACAAAGTGCTATAAAAGTAGACGTTCTTTAATACTGAATTGAACTGAGTTTGCTGAGGTTTCCATCGTATCACCCTGTTTGAACGCTAGATTTTCATCTGCAACGAACTTTTAACATGTCATGCTTGTCCTACATGCTGAAAAAACTTAGGGAAGGAATTGTACTACTGACATAACCTTAATTACTCGTAACCTAATATGATCTTTCTTATTCGTTGCTACCTGTACCGTAGTACACCAAACAACCAGCCGAACCGTTAGTGGTCGTTCTCACCTAGACTCCTAACAACGTAAACAAGGAACCGTTATCTGTTAGGACGCTTAATTTTATGACATTGGCTTAGCTAACCTGTTCAAGTGTTTAGTGTGGTGTTAGGTCATTCCCACATTCGGAAATCTCTGTACACTAGCTAAAAAAGACAATAGGAAACTAGACCTCTTGCATTATATTTTTGAAAAATTTATAATGGAGGTGCTGAATGTACGGAATTTCCGTTATTTAGTTTTGAATTTGAATTTTGGTCACCTATTGCCGTAGGTGGCTTTTTTCCTATTTATATATCTATCGTATTTAAAGGATTAAACTTGTCGTTTTGTTCTTTCAAGTCATTTCCCCACATAGCTGCGTATCTTTCTGTTACTAATATGGACGAATGTCTCATTAACCTTTGAACCGCAAATGTACTCATTCCCGATTGGATACAGCGTTGACAGAATGTATGTCTAAATGTATGACTGGAAAGACGTACATCTTTAAAATTCATAATCTTAGCTAGACGTTTAAAGACGTTTTGTACTGCATTAGGAGTTAGTTGTTTATTAGTACGGTTTGAAAAAACGTATTCTGAAAGTCCTTTTTCTACAAAGATCTGTTCGCAAAATGTTTTGTATGTCGCTAACTCCATAATTACCTTATCGGCAACAGGAATAGATTCTCTTTTACGACTTTTCCCAAATACAGATAAAGTTTGATATTTGAAGTCAATATCAGTCCACTTTAGGGAACATAATTCAGATTGTCTCAACCCTGTACCAAGTAAAACAACGATAATGGAATAGTCACGATATGCGTAAAAGGTTTTTTCACGCTGTTTAATCCTTCTATAGTAGTTAAGCATTTGTTTAATGTGATAATCCGTAAATACATCAATACGTACATCTTCTCGTGCTTTCTGTATTTTCTTAGCAGGATTATTCTTAATGACTTCACATTCAATCATATAATTAAGAAAAGCACGAATACGTTGCAACTTAGAGTTTGTAGTGGTTGCGTTGTTTCCTTTCTTTTGATAATGCAAGATATATCGCTTCATAATACTTGTAGTAATATCCTCGACATTGATAACATCATGTTCTAAACAGAAATTTTCAAACTGTTTCAGAATATCCCGATAGCTTTGTAGCGTTTTCGGTGTAACATTCTTAAACTCTCTATCGTCCAAAAAATCAAGGACAGCAAATTTTAACAACAAAAAACCACCCCGCATTTTTTTGCGAAGTGGTTTTCGTTTAGTCGTACCAGTTTGGTAATGACCATAACATTTTTAATTGTTAAGAAACGTACTCAAACCCTTGATATAACTAACTGTATGACCCCGGAGAGGCTCGAACTCACGACCTCCACCCTGTCAAGGTGGCGCTCTCCCTGCTGAGCTACGGGATCCCAACTATAAATGTTACCAACAGCAATGTGTTTTCATTTCATTCGTGTAATCGGAGGATTTGTATAATCTGTTGAATACTGTAACATTTGATGTATTTCTATAATAGCAACAAACTTTAATAGTGTAAAGATTTAATTTTCTGAATATTATCATTCCAATTTGTATATAAAAAATAAGCCCCGAAGAGCTTATTTCAATAATAATAATAATAATATCACCGCAATTATCAATGATATCATCAAAAATACAAGTATAAATAATGGAGCTCGTTCATGAGCTATCTTCCTGTAAGTGTCATTGAAGCTGTATAAATTGTATCTACAGAACCGTCAGCATTTGTAATTTTAACTTTGTAACGATATTCCCCGTTTTCTGAAAGTTGTCCACCCCAACCAGTTGTATTGTAAAATTCTTCGTTTGTTCCAGCTGGTAATTCGGAGCCGAAATTGAAGTCAGTTTCATAGTAACCCCAGCCACTTGCCCATTTCTTTTCAATAGTTACACGATAGCGCACATCTTCAGCTCTATCATTTGTGATTTTTGCAATCATATTTTGGCCGTAGCTGTACTCTGTAGCGTGTACTTGAACTGTAACACCGTTCAACGTTTCGCTAGGACCACAAATATAACGACAGAACTCGCTTGCTCCGTCAGCATGTGCTTTTGGTGTTTCAATGTTCATAGCTGTTAAACCGCCTAAAGCTAAAGCTCCTGTTAATAATACTTTACTAAATGTTTTCACTTGAAATTCCCCCTAAGTATATTCTCAATTCGTTCGATAGATATCACATTAATCTAATGGAACGTTTTTTCCTTAAGTGTATTCGCTATGAATCTTTCATCTTGTAGTAATCTAACCTCTACATATAATTTCATAGTTTTGATTCCATATATGTATCATGATTTACATAGAGCAAATCTGTTAATACGTTTTGGTTATTTGCTTATCCCACTACTCTTTATTACCTTTTATTGGTAAAACGTTGATTTTATTATATACCATTATTATCTATTTACAAGAGAAAACAATACTGTATGCAAAAATGCATAATAAAAAACACTACTTGTATTCTGAATTACAGAATACAAGTAGTGTTGGGTTTCAATTAATATTTAATTGGAACCTAATGCTAATTTTTTATGTTTAACAGTATACATATATCACTGTTTTTTTAGTCATAATTGATAAAATTTGTTCAGGGGACGCTCTTCCTGTTGAGCTATGGGATCTTTAAAAGGGAAAGTATAAGCGATTATGAGAGTAATGTATGAAGGGATAATGATGAGAAGCGAATTTAGTAGAAAGTAGTCTTTGGATGTAGAGGTTATATTATTTCCGATACCAATCCAAAGGACCTTCATCACTCAAATCAACAAGAAAAGGGAACAAGAAGTGTAAAGGTAAGCTTATAAGTTCTGGCATAGCGTTCACTGTTTTCTTTGATAGATATTGCCTCCCAAAACAATACGGACAATCTTTTTCAAATGTCACGAGTATTGACCATACATCTTTTACTTTCCATTTCGTTTTACAATACGTACAATGCGCCATTGAGTTCCTCCTCAGTTTAAGGTGTTTTCTAATATATTCTACTTTATTGTACGAAAGTCATTTGAATTTGATGTGGTAAAATGCAAAACAAGCCTAACCTCGTTCTACATTCAGGGAGGGGTTAAGCTTGTTTTAATTCCGTTCAAAGTCTCTTTGTATTAGGCTGTTTATACATTGCCTAGATAGCTTCGTGTTAAATTCGGGAGAATAATTTTTCCATCTTTACTGTATTTTTCGAATAGCTCTGATAGGAGAAAAATAAAATTTTTATACTGTTCGTCATTTTCTTTCGGAGCATAAGATGCTGATAAATTCCTTCCCAAAAACCCTTCATAATCAAAAAGTAAATCATTTTGATATTCTTTAAAATCATACTTTCCATCTTTAAAAAAGTTGTTAAATACTTCTGGAGTTTCATCTATTCCACCGCTAAAGCCTTTAAAGTTTGGACAGGTTTTCTGGAAAATTTCTGCATTCTCTTTAATAAGTGGACTAGTTAAATCTCTACTATTCCAAACAAGTGCAACATTTGCTTTTTGTTTTAAAATTCGTTGGCATTCGATTTTGAAAGCCTCTTTATCAAACCAATGAAATGCTTGGGCAACAGTTACTAAATCTACACTATTTTCTTTTAAAGTGGTATGTTCAGCAGTTGCTTTTATGGATTGAAAACGAGAATATAGTTTTAACGATTGCTCAGCGATCTTCCTCATATCATCATTTGGTTCAACTCCAATAACATGTAAACCACTTTCAAGCAGTTGGTGGCTAAATATCCCCGTACCTGAACCAATATCAGCCACAATCCGATTCCCTTTCAGTTGGTTAGCTGAAAGCAAGTAATCAATATATTCATTAGGATAACTAGGGCGATATTTTGCATATATATCGGCCCTGTCAGTAAAATTTTCTGTTGTTTTCACAGCACTACCTTCTTTCTTACTATATGATGTACAGAAATAGAAATTAAATATGAATTCCGACATCAATCTTTAAGTCTACAACTTAAGAATCCAGCTAAATAGAGGGCCTCAGTTTCTTTATTCAAATATCCTTTATCCGTTTAGTATACTATTTTAGATAATATCTTCCAAAAGACTAGAATGGCTTACTCAATTATGTTTTAAAGTGTATATTTTTATGAATTTATTTAATAATTTATGAGCGATTGTATGTCGTATTACGTTTACGTAGGTAAGAGATTTTTATTTTTGCTATTTAAATTGGCCAATATATCCTTTTTACAATTTACTGAAAATCATGTATAACAGAGATACATGATTATTTTATCTCGCTATTTGCGGGTAGTAAGACCCCTTACCTCGAAATTCAGCAAAAGCAAAGAAGTTAGGTTGGGGTCGGGATGGCCGTAAAAGTCCGATTCGTGAGGGTTGATTAAAGTTTCACTTTATAAATATTCAGAAGTAGAGGGAGAAAAGTTGTAATGGTAAGAAAAACGTTCAAGATGCGCGTGTCTAAAAATAGAACGATTTCGATTAATGGTTCGATTCTTGATGTAGATGTTACACATGATGAATTTTTACAAGAGTTTGTTGAGTGGGTCGATTCTAAAGGTTGGTCGTTTATGGGGATAACGGATGAGATTACACCCGAGGAAGCTAGTCAAAAGTTAATAGATTCGTTGATTGATGAGAAGGATAAGAAAGAGTAATTCCTTCTTATTTTTATTGTATATTTATGTTCTTTATCGTAAAAATATGATATAGTAAAAAATAGTGAAAATTCTTCCAGTTTAATACAAATTACATATGATTGGTAGATTTATTATTTTGTTAGAGGAGTAAATAGAAAAGGGAGAGTCATATGGTAAATTTTAAGAAGATTTTGGTTTTTATTACAGTTATTTGTTTGTTTTTGTTGACACCTATGACATTGCGTGCTGAGACGAATATTGGAGTAAATCCAGAACAAGTTGCACCACCACCTGCAGAAGGACCGAATGTTTTTAGTCAGTTTGCAACGACAATTGATGCAAAAACAGGAGATGTTTTGTATGACAAAAACGCATATCACCGTGCATATCCTGCTAGTACGACGAAGGTGTTAACAGCGATTTTACTCATGGAGCATACAAAGCCAGAGGATCAATTTACATTTTCACAATTAGCATTAGATCAAGAGAAGAGTAATTATCAAATTGAGTTTCAACCTGGAGAGACAATTAATAGAAATACTGCGCTTATGATTTTAATGGTGCTGAGTGCGAATGATGTGTCGTATGCGATTGCGGAGCGGATTGGCGGGAGTGTTGAGAATTTCGCTAATATGATGAATGAGAAAGCGAAGCAATTAGGGGCGAAAGATAGCCACTTTGTAACACCGAATGGATTACATGATCCGAACCATTATACGACGCCGTATGATATGGCTATGATTACGAAGGGTGTGCAAAAGTATCCTGAAATTTTACAAGCGATGAATACTAAAAGAACGACAGTTACGACGTCTAGGCAGACGGTGTCTATTTTTAATAAATCTAATTTTTTTGAAAATCCATATAGCATTGGCGGTAAAACAGGGTTTACGAATGAAGCGCGTAATACACTTGTTTTATTAAATGAGAAAGATGGAAATCGTATTATAAGCGTAGTAATGGCTTCTCAAAGACCTGAAATTTATGAAGATTTGAAGCAGATGGCGGACTATTCTTTCGGTCAATTTACGAAGCAAATGGTGCTTGATAAACATAATTGGCATCAAAAAACAACATATTTAAATAAAGATGTTAATTCTGAGTTGGAACAAAGTGCAGAGCTTATGCTTAAGAAAGATGAAGGGAAAAATGTGAAAACTATTTTCCGGGCGGCTTCATTAGATAAAGAATCTTTATATCATAAAGGAATACATCGTGGTGAGGTAGTTGGTGCAGTTGATATTACGAAAAATAATCAAACAATTGCGACGGTAAATGTTCTTTCAACAGAAGATGTCACTTTTGCGATGCCTAGAAAAGATACAACTATGCCTGAAGTAAAAGACTCAAATATGAAAGTAATAAGTGTTGGGATAGGTGCGATTGTATTATTTGGAGCAATTTTATATGTAGTGTTGCGCCGAAATACAAAAGGAATGAAATCAGAAGGTAAATAAATTACTAATAAAAAGACTGTGTAAAATTTTGGCACAGTCTTTTTTATATATCTTAAATAACTAATAATTGTAAATTTTCTTATTGCAATAACTTAAAGTTCGTTATATCATTTACTTGTGTTCTTGTTAAAGAACACAATGGATATTGCATACTTCAAATAATATAAAACAACGGAGAGGGAGAGATACGATGAAATTAATATGGAAGATAATTAGCAACGCGATCTCATTTGTTTTATTTGCATTGATGGTTTTTTTAGCTTTTGTAGTTATTTCTTCAAAAGCAAGCGGTGGTGATCCGACAGTGATGGGATATCAATTTAAGAGCGTTCTTTCAGGATCAATGGAGCCGACGTTTTTAACAGGATCAATCATTGCAATAGAACCAAACAAAGATGGTTCTAAATATCAAAAAGGTGATGTTATTACCTTTAAAGAGAAAGATCAAAAAATTATCACTCACCGTATTATCGGTGTGAAAGATACAAATGGAAAAGTAATGTATGAAACAAAAGGGGATAACAACAACGGACCAGATTTAGAGCCAGTACTTGCAGAAAATGTTGTTGGAAAGTATGCAGATATTACAGTTCCATATGTTGGTTATTTACTGAATTATGCGAATTCGAAAGCAGGAGCAGCATTACTTCTTATTATTCCAGGAGTCTTTTTGCTTGGTTATTCCGCTATTTCTATTTTTGGTGCTATTCGTAGCATTGACGGAGAAAAGAAAGATAAAAAAGTAGAACAATCCGTCTAGTTCGTTTGGTTATACTTTCCGTTTAGGAAGTTAACAAATATATATTAAGGGGATATGGACATGACTTTAAAGAAAAAATTAGGAATGGGTATTACATCAGCAGTATTAGGAGCAGCTTTAGTTGGTGGAGGAACATTTGCATTTTTCAGTGATAAAGAAGTGTCAAACAATACATTTGCGGCTGGAACACTAGATTTAGCATTAAATCCATCAACAGTTGTTAACGTATCGAATTTAAAGCCTGGGGATACAATTGAAAAAGAATTTAAACTAGAAAATAAAGGCTCTTTAGATATTAAAAAGGTTCTACTGAAAACAGATTATAATGTAGAAGATGTAAAGAAAGATAATAAAGATGATTTTGGTAAACATATTAAAGTAACATTCTTAAAAAATGTAGATAAGCATGAGACAATTGTGAAACAAACTACTTTAGATAAATTAAAAGGTGACACACTTACAGCTGTAGATAATGATTTATCGGCTTGGTTCTGGGATGAAAAAGGTATTTCAGCAGGTAAATCTGATAAATTCAAAGTGAAATTTGAGTTCGTTGATAATGGAAAAGATCAAAATCAATTCCAAGGTGATAAGTTACAATTAAATTGGACGTTTGATGCACAACAAACAGCAGGTGAAGAAAGATAATAATAAAAAGGGCTATCACATGGATAGCCCTTTTTCTATTTTTCTAGTATTTGTCTATCAATTTTAATAGTTCTTTACTATAATATAGATAATGTTCTGTATAAAGAACGTAATGTTCGATGGGAGAGATTAAGATGCTGAAAAGACCGCGTAATTTTAAAAAGATGCTTATATTGCCGTGTATGTGTTCTATTACGTTTTATTTAGGATCTCAAATTATGACGCATACAGAAGCGGCGTTCATTCATGAAACGAAAGTAGAAGCGACGCTTTCTACAGCAATTATATTTCCGAAAACAGTTAATACGTTAAAAGAGCAATCTGAGAAACATAAACAGTTTATTGAGCGTGAGTATGGAACGATGAAGGGGAAATCGAAAGCAACTTCTATTGAAGAAATAAAACAGGCGATTTCTGTATGGCAACAAGGGCGTGAGAAAATTGTTGCTGAGAAGGAAGCTCTGCAAAATGTATATACTGAAATAGAAGCTCCTTACAATCAAATACAAGAAGAATTAAAGGTAAATAAAGATGAGTCGATGCAGCAAGTGTCCATATATGTAAATGAAGGCTTTCGCAGTATCAAAGAGAAGCGTGACTATATTGAGAAAGAAATTAGCTTGAAAGCTATTGATGAGCAAATTCAGGCTCTTCAGCAACAATTAAACGTTGCAATTGAAGCGGAAGGACAAAAGAAAGTAGAAGAACAAAAGAAAGCCGAAGAACAAAAGAAAGTAGAAGAACAAAAGAAAGTAGAAGAACAAAAGAAAGCCGAAGAACAAAAGAAAGTAGAAGAACAAAAGAAAGCCGAAGAACAGAAGAAAGTAGAAGAACAGAAGAAAGTAGAAGAACAGAAAAAAGTAGAAGAGCAAAAGAAAGCGGAAGAACAGAAAAAGCTAGAAGAGCAGAAGAAAGCGGAGGAACTGCTTTAGTGAAACAGCTAGAAAACAAGAATGTGGTGTAAGAGAGAGTGAACGAATAAGCAAGACTAGTAATATTTATACGAGTGTGAGGGAACGTTAGCCCTCACCTCTTTGTTTTTCTTTTTTCTTATAGTATTAAATGATTTGAGTGTGAAAAAAGTTATAAATTATCATCATTTTTTCTGAAAAGTCTAAATAATATTGAGAAATAAAAATAACTGAAAATATTAATAAATATGTGTTGTGTTTATATAGGGTTGTTCGTTATAATGAACATAAGGTTTTTAAAAAAGAACACATATTAGCTAAGCTAATATAGTTTTCTTTACATCTCTTATTGAAAAATAAGTGATAAAAATATAAAAAAAGCTAGGGGGAATTGATTGTGAGTCTGAAAAAGAAATTAGGTATGGGAGTTGCATCAGCAGCATTGGGGTTAGCTTTAATTGGTGGAGGAACATTTGCATTCTTTAGCGATAAAGAAGTATCAAACAATACATTTGCAGCTGGGACGTTAGACCTTACATTAAACCCTAAGACGCTTGTAGATATTAAAGATTTAAAACCAGGGGATTCTGTTAAGAAAGAGTTCTTATTACAAAACAGCGGTTCGTTAACTATTAAAGATGTTAAATTAGCAACAAAGTATACTGTTAAAGATGCAAAAGGTGATAATGCTGGTGAAGACTTTGGTAAGCACGTTAAAGTAAAATTCCTTTGGAACTGGGATAAACAAAGTGAGCCTGTATACGAAACAACTTTAGCAGACTTACAAAAAGTTGATCCAGATCTTTTAGCTAAAGACATTTTTGCTCCTGAGTGGGGAGAAAAGGGTGGATTAGCAGCTGGTACAGAGGATTATCTATGGGTACAATTTGAATTTGTAGATAATGGAAAAGATCAAAATATCTTCCAAGGTGATACATTGAATTTAGAATGGACATTCAATGCTAACCAAGAAGCTGGGGAAGAAAAATAATAAAAAAAGCGGGTATCCCCCGCTTTTTTTATAAAGAAAAAGAAGTGCTACTTGTAAGCACTTCTTTCTATTTATTATTTTGCTTCCACTTTGTAAATTCAAGAAATTCACGAAATTGTTCTTTGGAGACACCAGAGTTCATTGCATCTTTAACGAGTTGTGTCCATTCGGAGTCTAGGTTAGTTTCCTTTGTTGTTTCATCATGAAGTAAAGTATCAACTGGAATTTGTAGAACTGCTGCGATCTTTTCAAGAAACTGAATGGAAGGGTTTTTTTGTAAATTTCGTTCTATAGAACTAATGTAAGATTTAGCAACGCCAGCTTTTTCGGCAAGTTCAGTTAATGAAATCCCTTTTTGTAAACGAAGGCGTTTTATACGTTCTCCAATCATATTTGCGCACCTTTCTATCAATATGTAGTTGTCTTATGATGTCATTATTATAACATAAACTTCGTTAAAAAGAACAAATCTATTGAGCCTGACTGGATGGCTTCATACGTTGGAAAAATTGCTCGATGTCTTGCATGGCGATACCAGCATCTAGAGCTTCAAGTATTAAATCAATCCATTCTTGATCCAGTGCGTCTGTCTTATCTTTGTACAAATGTAATTCCTCCCTAATTATCGGTCATAATTGCTGCTACAGAATACATGATAATGCAATCCGATTTTGTGTTTTATATAGTGAATTATCAAATATTGTGTAGATGAAACAAAGATAAAATCCCCATTAAACTCCCTCTATGGAAATTATAAATTGTTCGATAAAAACTTTCAATATTTTCAGAAAACATTGTTGAATTGTGATATATTCGTATGCTAACTATGAAATTTTTACAAATATATTAAAAAAATTACAGAATGTGACTAAATATTGAAAAAATATTGAATTTTTAATAAAATTCAATTTGTAATACATATTAGTTATTAGGGGAGGAAATATGGGATGAACAAGAAACCGTTCAAAGTTTTGTCATCAATCGCTTTGACAGCTGTATTAGGCCTTTCATTTGGAGCTGGCACTCAATCTGCATTTGCTGAAACGCCTGCGAATAAAACAGCTACGAGCCCAGTTGATGATCATTTAATTCCGGAAGAGCGTTTAGCAGATGCGCTAAAAAAACGTGGGGTAATTGATTCGAAGGCTTCAGAGACAGAAACAAAGAAAGCAGTCGAAAAGTATGTAGAGAACAAAAAGGGTGAAAATCCTGGAAAAGAAGCAGCGAATGGGGACCAACTTACGAAAGATGCATCTGACTTTTTAAAGAAAGTGAAAGATGCGAAAGCAGACACGAAAGAAAAATTAAATCAACCAGCAACAGGCACACCTGCAGCGACAGGTCCAGTTAAAGGCGGTCTAAATGGTAAAGTACCAACTTCTCCAGCGAAACAAAAAGACTATAACGGTGAAGTTCGTAAAGATAAAGTACTCGTTTTACTTGTAGAGTACGCTGACTTTAAGCATAATAATATCGACAAAGAGCCTGGATATATGTATTCTAACGATTTTAATAAAGAACATTATGAAAAAATGTTATTCGGCAACGAGCCATTCACATTAGATGATGGAAGTAAAATTGAAACGTTTAAACAATATTACGAAGAGCAATCTGGTGGTAGTTACACAGTGGACGGAACAGTTACAAAATGGTTAACAGTTCCTGGTAAAGCTGCTGATTACGGTGCAGATGCTGCTAGCGGCGGTCATGATAATAAAGGACCAAAAGGGCCACGTGATTTAGTAAAAGATGCATTAAAAGCAGCTGTAGATAGTGGTATTGATTTATCAGAGTTCGACCAATTTGATCAATATGATGTAAATGGTGATGGAAATAAAAATCAACCAGACGGTTTAATCGATCACTTAATGATTATTCATGCGGGTGTTGGACAAGAAGCAGGCGGTGGTAAATTAGGCGATGATGCAATTTGGTCGCACCGTTGGACAGTTGGACCAAAGCCATTCCCAATTGAAGGTACACAAGCGAAAGTACCATATTGGGGTGGAAAGATGGCAGCATTCGACTACACAATTGAACCAGAAGATGGAGCAGTTGGTGTATTCGCACATGAATATGGTCATGATTTAGGTCTTCCAGATGAGTACGATACACAATATAGTGGTCAAGGTGAGCCGATTGAAGCTTGGTCTATTATGAGTGGCGGAAGCTGGGCTGGTAAAATCGCTGGAACGACGCCAACGAGTTTCTCACCACAAAATAAAGAGTTTTTCCAAAAAACAATCGGTGGTAACTGGGCAAATATCGTAGAAGTAGATTACGAGAAATTAAATAAAGGTATCGGTCTAGCGACATATTTGGATCAAAGTGTTACGAAATCAGCAAGACCAGGTATGATCCGTGTTAACTTACCAGATAAAGATGTTAAAACAATTGAGCCAGCATTTGGTAAACAATATTATTACAGCACAAAAGGTGACGATCTTCATACGAAGATGGAAACACCGTTGTTCGATTTAACGAATGCAACGAATGCAAAATTTGATTTCAAGTCATTATATGAGATTGAAGCAGGTTATGATTTTCTTGAAGTACACGCTGTAACAGAAGATGGTCAACAAACGTTAATTGAAAGACTTGGTGAGAAAGCAAATAGTGGAAATGCAGATTCGACAAATGGAAAATGGATTGACAAATCATATGATTTAAGTCAATTCAAAGGCAAGAAAGTAAAATTAACATTTGATTACATTACTGATGGTGGTTTAGCATTAAATGGATTCGCTCTTGATAATGCTTCATTAACAGTAGATGGTAAAGTGGTATTCTCTGATGACGCAGAAGGTACACCACAATTCAAATTAGATGGTTTCGCTGTTTCTAACGGAACAGAGAAGAAAAGCCATAACTACTATGTTGAGTGGAGAAACTATGCTGGGGCAGATAACGCGTTGAAATTTGCGCGTGGTCCAGTATTTAACACTGGTATGGTTGTATGGTATGCAGATTCAGCTTATACAGATAACTGGGTTGGTGTACATCCAGGACACGGTTTCCTTGGTGTAGTTGATTCTCATCCAGAAGCAATTGTTGGTACTTTAAATGGTAAACCGACAGTTAAGAGTAGTACACGATTCCAAATCGCTGATGCAGCGTTCTCATTCGACAAAACGCCAGCTTGGAAAGTCGTATCTCCAACGCGTGGAACATTTACGTATGATGGCTTAGCAGGCGTACCGAAGTTTGATGATTCTAAAACGTATATTAATCAACAGATTCCAGATGCAGGACGTATTTTACCGAAGCTTGGTCTGAAGTTTGAAGTAGTAGGACAAGCTGATGATAATTCTGCAGGTGCTGTTCGTTTATATCGTTAATACTGTAAAACTACCGAGAGATTTTCTTTCGGTAGTTTTTTTGTGAGCAATGAATTTTATATAGCTGAAAAAGTCATATATAATGTAACCTTAAGAATAGAAATTTGTTATATATGAAGTCTATATAAATAATGAAAGAATTGGATAAAAATAGTGGGAGAAGGTGAGTGAATGAGTATTTCCTCTATTGTAAGTAGGCAAAAGGAATATTTTTTAAAAGGGCATACGAGAAGCATCGAAATGCGAAAGAATAATTTGAAGAAGCTTTATGAAGGCATTCAGCATTTTGAAGAAGAAATATTTCAGGCATTGAAATTAGATTTAAATAAGTCAGTTCACGAGTCGTTTACAACGGAAGTTGGATATGTATTAAAAGAAATTTCCTTTCAATTGAAACATATTTCATCGTGGAGTAAACCGAAACGAGTTCGAACAGCACTTACTCATTTTGGATCAAAAGGAAAAGTAGTGCCAGAACCGTATGGTGTGACGCTTATTATTGCACCGTGGAACTATCCTTTTCAATTAGCAATTGCACCACTTGTAGGAGCACTGGCAGCTGGAAATACAATCGTTTTAAAGCCGTCAGAGTTAACACCAAGCGTTTCAAAAGTGCTTAAGAGAATGTTAGATGAATTATTCCCAGAAGAGCTTGTAGCGGTAGTAGAAGGTGGCGTTGAAGAGAGTACATCTTTGCTGAGGGAACCGTTTGATTATATTTTCTTTACTGGTAGTGTTGGCGTTGGAAAAGTTGTAATGGAAGCAGCAGCGAAGCAGTTGACGCCGCTCACTTTAGAACTTGGCGGGAAAAGTCCTTGTATTGTACATAAAGATGCAAAGATAGAGATGACAGCAAGAAGAATTGTTTGGGGTAAGTTTTTAAATGCGGGGCAGACGTGTGTAGCGCCTGATTATATGTATGTGCATTCTTCCGTGAAAGAAAAGCTAATTGAGGCACTGCGACATGAAATTATAGAGCAGTATAGTAAAGAACCTTTGCAAAATGAAAATTATGTGCGTATTGTAAGTGAGCGTCATTTTGAACGATTATGTGGATTTTTACAAGATGGTCAAGTCGTAATTGGTGGAAACTATAAGAAAGATACATTACATATTGAACCGACAGTACTAGCGGATATTACATGGAAAGATACTGTTATGGAAGATGAAATTTTTGGTCCGATTTTACCAATCATAGAGTACGACAACATAGAAGATGTAATTGGCACAATCCAGCAACATCCGAAGCCGTTAGCGTTATATGTATTTTCTGAAGATAAAGAAGTACAAAAGAAAGTGACGAGTAATATTTCATATGGTGGAGGCTGTATTAATGATGTTGTCTATCATCTTGCCACGCCATATTTACCTTTTGGGGGTGTTGGAAGTAGTGGATTAGGGGGGTATCATGGGAAAGAAAGTTTTCGGACTTTTTCACATTATAAAAGCATTTTAGCCCAATCTACAGCATTCGACATGAAAATTCGTTACTCTTCTACAAAAAGTGCTTTAAAATTCATACGAAAGTTGTTAAAATGATGATGGTGTTTATCAGTAGGCGTAGCCGTATGATAATAGCCCCTTCGCAATGGAAGGGGTTTTTCTGTTCGACGTTATGTATCATGCGAAAATGAATCAAACATACTACATAAAGAATAGAAACGAACGCTTGTTAAATAACCATTTTTGTTTGGATCGAAACAAAAAATAGTCTATAGAACATAAATATTTATTCATGAATATAAAAATTTAAAATTTAAGGTAGATAGGACGGGAAAATGAAAAAGATTATTAAAGTTGAAGCAGTTGAAAAACATTTTGGAAATCAAGTGATTATCCCACCTCTTTCTTTAGATATTAAAGAGGGAGAGTTTTTAACAATTTTAGGGCCGAGTGGCTGCGGGAAAACGACTTTACTTCGTATGATCGCAGGATTTGAAACTCCAACTAAAGGGAATCTTTTATTAGATGATGAAAGAATTAACGATTTGCCGCCATATAAGCGTCATATGAACCTAGTGTTCCAACATTACGCACTATTCCCACATATGACAGTAGAGAAGAATATTTGTTTTGGTATGAAAATGCAGAAAGTATCAGCAGCAGAGCAGAAAGAGCGTGCTGAAGAGGCAATGCGTTTAACGCAGTTACTTGAGTTCCGTAATCGTAAACCTGCGAAGCTTTCTGGTGGACAACAGCAGCGTGTTGCAATTGCAAGAGCGATTGTAAATAATCCGCGTGTATTACTATTAGATGAGCCACTTGGAGCGCTTGACTTTAAGTTACGAAAAGACTTGCAACGTGAATTGAAAAACTTACAACGTAATTTAGGAATTACGTTCATATACGTAACGCACGATCAAGAAGAAGCAATGAGCATGAGCGATCGTATTGTCGTTATGAATAAAGGACATATCGAACAAATCGGAACGCCGAAAGAAATTTATAATAAGCCGAAAACATTGTTCGTTGCGACATTCATCGGTGAAAATAATATTGTGAAGAACGGGGAAGGCTATGTAGCAATTCGCCCTGAAAATGTAAAAGTACGTTCGGTTGAAGAACCAATTTTAAAAGAATACCATCTTGGACATATTGAAGATATTGAGTTTGTCGGAAATATGGAGAAGCTTTATGTACGTGATGAGAAAACATCAGAATTACTAATGGCATATCAAACTGCTGAAGAGGCAGCGCAGTGGAGCATTGGAGATAATGTATATGTAGGCTGGGAGCAAGAGGACGAGGTGACCTTAAATTGAAAAAAGGGAAATTACTCGCACTACCTACAGTCGCGTGGCTGTTAATTTTCTTCCTAATCCCGCTCGTATTCGTATTAGGATTCGCCTTCATGCAGCGCGGAGCTTACGGGACAGTAGAAATGCAATTTACGCTGGAGAATATATCCCGTGTATTTGATCCATTGTACTTAGGAACGTTATGGGAAACTGTTAAGATCGCAGTTATTACAACAGTAATATGTTTATTAATTGGTTATCCGTTTGCGTATACAATTACAATTGTTGACCGCAAATACCGCTCTATTCTTTTATTATTGGCAACGATCCCGTTTTGGATTAACTTTCTTGTTCGTTCATACGCATGGATTGTTATTTTACGTTCACAAGGTCTTGTGAATACGTTGTTATTAAAGCTTGGCATTATTAGTGAACCGTTAAATTTATTATATAATACTCCTTCTGTAATACTCGGAATGGTCTATTCTTTATTACCATTTATGATTTTACCAGTGTATGCAGCAATTGAGCAGCTGGATAAGCGTAAGCTAGAAGCGGCTTATGATTTAGGAGCAACACCAATAAAGGCATTTTGGAATATAACAGTGCCGATGACGATGTCAGGAATTGCGACTGGTTCTATTTTAGTATTCGTTTCTTCTATCGGAATGTTTGTTGTATCAGACGTGATGGGCGGATCGAAAGTAGCATTAATCGGAAACGTTATTCAAAATCAATTCTTAGGTGCACGTGACTGGCCGTTTGGATCTGCGTTATCGATTATCGTTGTTCTATTCTCTGTTCTGTTAATTTACTTATATTATCGTGCAACGAAAGTATATAAATATAATGAGAACGGAGGGGAATAGGCAAAGATGAAGAAGTTTTTAGTTTCTTATTCTTGGTTAATTTTGTTATTCTTGTATTTTCCAATGATGGTTTTAATGGTCTATTCTTTCAACGACTCTCGCATTAATGCGGAGTGGGAAGGTTTTACATTCCATTGGTATACAGATTTATTTCAAAAACAAGATGTTATTGATGCATTTGTAAATAGTATTACGATTGCAGTTATAACAACGATTGTGACAACGGTACTTGGTGTATTCTTTGCAATTGCTTTACATCGTTATAAATATCGTTTCGAAGGGGCTATTAATGGCCTTGTATATTTACCAATTTTAATTCCTGATATTTTAATGGGATTATCTTTACTAATTCTTTTCAGTCAGTTAGGAATGGAACTTGGACAAACAACGATTATTATTGCATATATTACATTTAGTATTTCGTTTGTTGTTGTTATTTTAGCTGCGCGTCTTTCAAGTATGGGACGTGACTTAGAAGAAGCTGCAAATGATCTAGGAGCAACACCTTGGCAAACGTTTCGTTATGTAACGTTCCCAGCAATTGCACCGGGAGTTATTTCGGCAGCATTATTAACATTCACATTATCAATTGATGATTTTGTAATTAGTTTCTTCGTATCAGGACCAGGATCAACAACATTGCCACTATACATTTACAGTATGGTTAAGCGCGGAGTATCACCAGAAATTAATGCTCTTTCTACAATTTTAATTGTTGCTATCGTAGGATTAATGGTTCTATCTGAAATCTTCCGGAACAAAGGTGCAGATGGTGAAGAAAACTCTGGAGGACACCTTCCTTTATAATACGAACGATATAGAAAGTACAAGGGGGTAATAAACCGATGAAATTAATGAAAAGAATAGCTGGCGCAGCAATTAGCTTTAGCCTTGTTGCTGGTGTGCTTGCTGGTTGTGGTGAAAAGAAAGAAGAATTAAATATTTATAGTTGGGCTGACAATTTTGATGAGCAAGTGCTAAAAGATTTTGAAAAGAAGTATAATGTGAAAATTAACTATGACAAGTACGCAAGTAATGAAGAAATGCTTGCGAAATTACAAGCTGGTGGCGCAAAGTATGACTTAATTCAGCCGTCGGATTACATGGTTAAAACAATGGCGAAAATGGACTTATTAGCTCCGTTAGATAAAAAGAATATCCCGAATATCGAAAATATGGTTTCTAATTTTAAAACACCTGCGTTTGATCCAGAGAATAAATATTCTTTAGTGTACACTTGGGGTGTAACAGGGATTGCATACAATAAAAAGTATGTGAAAGAAGCACCTACAAGCTGGGCGGACTTATGGAATGAGAAATATAAAGGACATATAACGTTACTGAACGATTCTCGTGAAGTATTAGGAGTGGGTCTTAAGAAGCATGGGTTCTCAAACAGTACGAAAGACGATGCACAATTAAAGACAGCAGCAGATGATTTAAAGAAGCTGCTTCCAAACTTATTAGCATTTGATACAGATAACATTAAACAAAAATTCATTACAGAAGATGCTTGGATCGGAACAGTTTGGTCTGGAGATGCAGCATTTATCGCAAAAGATAATAAAGATGTAGAATATGTTGTACCAAAAGAAGGCGGTACAATTTGGGCTGATACGTTAGCAATTCCAAAAGGTGCAAAACATAAAGAGCTTGCTGAGAAATTTATGAACTACTTACTAGATGAAAAAGTAAGTGTGAAAAACTACGAGTCAATTGGTTACAGTAATCCAAATGAAAAAGCTCATCCTCTTCATAGTAAAGAATACCGTGATAATCACATGATTTTCTTAACGAAAGAAGAGTTAGATCGTACAGAATGGCTTGTTGATGTAGACGATAAGTTAAAAGACTATGATCGTTACTGGACAGAGCTAAAAACAAAAGGTAAATAAGCAAGGAAATGCGGTTTCTAAAGTAGAAATCGCATTTTTTCATAGTAGGAGGAAATCGTTTGAAGAAGAAGTTACATCAGTATGAGGTAATGTGTATCGGTTTGTTATTTGCTGTATTTGGTATTGTTGCTTGGCGCGTACATGCAGGTGGCGTTACAGTGATGGATACATATGTCCGTGGATTAGTAAGAGGGCTACAAACGGAAAGTTCTCTTACATTTTTCTCGTACTTTACAAAATTGGGATCAGCAATTGGGATAGTCGCTACGCTCGTTATAAGTTTGCTTGTTTTTTGGAAGAAGCGTTATTATGCTGCGATGATTGTATATCCAATGGGAATTTTAATAACACATCTTGTGAATAAAGGGATAAAAGAGATTGTAAAGAGAGAACGTCCGTCATTAAATGAAGCGCTAGATGCACTTGGATATAGTTTTCCTAGTGGACATGCAATGTTATCGATTATGACATTTGGATTTCTTACTTATATCATTGCTGCTAATTTGAAAAGCGTAGCTGGGAAATGTGTCACAACGATTTTGATGGGTATAGTAATTCTATCGATTGGATTAAGTAGAGTCATTTTAAATGTACATTACCCAACTGATATTTTAGCTGGTTACTGCGTAGGTGGTATTTTGTTAATTATCGCGATTTACTACCATCGTTTACTTACTGAGAGATTAGGGCTTAATAAAGAGAGATAGAAAAACGTCTGGAAAAACTATTATTATAGTTTTTCCAGACGTTTTTTGTTTATATCAAGATGTGATACAGTATAAGTGACAATTGAATTATGTAAAGTAGGTGAAAATGTGTGAAGACAAATGTACATAAAGTTGATAAGTGGGGGAAGTTAGGAGCCTTTTTGTATCAGTTTCGTTATACAGTAATTGTAGCGTTACTGTTGCTCGCAATCGCACTTGGGATTTTTGCTCCAAAGCTACCGGGAGTATTAGGTGGTGACGGTTTCCAAACGGAAGGCGACTATCAAAAAACGAAAGAAATTTTAGATAAAGATTTTAAGAAGTCTCAAGATACGCTGCTGCTCGTTTTTGAGAAAAATAAAGATGCTTCGCATGAGGAATTTAAAAAGCGAATAAATGAAATTGTAAAGAATGTTCAAGAGAAAGAGAACTATGAATCTTTCCATCACCCAATCCAAAATAAAGAAATGCTACAAGATGACATCGGCTATGCGACAATTTTATTTTCCGGGAAAACAAATAAGGAACGAATGGAAAAGACATTACAATTTGCTGATGAGATTGAGAAAGAAAGTAATATAGCATTAAAAGTAACACCTACAGGGTTTCCGAAAATTAATCAAGAGATTAATGAAAGAACGCAAAATGATTTAAAAGTAGCAGAGATGATTGGATTACCAATTGCGTTTCTTGTATTACTATTTTCGTTTGGTAGTCTTTTGGCATCAATTTTACCGATTTTGAATGGGGCGCTTAGTGTTATTAGTACGATGGGTATATTGTATTTCATCGGTGTTGATAAAGAACTATCTATTTTCGTGTTAAACGTTGCACCGATGATTGGACTTGCATTATCTATTGATTTTGCGCTATTATTTGTGAACCGTTTTCGAGAGGAAGTTGCTAAACGAACGGTAAAAGAAGCGATAGCAATTACATATCAAACGGCAGGACGTGCGATTGTATTTTCAGGATTATGCGTATTTGTTGGGTTATCCGGTTTGTTTTTCTTTAAGATAGATTATATTCAATCTGTCGCGATTAGCGGAATGATTGTTGTCATTATGAGTATTTTATTCTCACTCACACTTCTTCCAGCACTATTATCGTTAATCGGTAAAAGAATATTAAAAAAGAATCAAGTAGCACATACGCCGGCAAAAGCATGGCGTAAATTTGCACAATTTGTGATGAAACATCCAATTGCAATGATTATTGTTGTTACAACATTTATTGTTATTTGCTTATTACCGTTACGTACAGCTAATTTGCAGTTCCCTGGTGTTGAAGCTTTACCTGAAAAGAGTGATACAAGGATTGCATATGAAAAGTATGAAGAAGCATTTAATGAAACTGTCAAAACACACGCTGATGTTACATTAGTTGTAGAGACGAAAAAAGATATGAAAGAAAAAGAAAGTCTACAAAAGATAGAAGAAGTCGTTCAAAAGTTAAAAGATGATAAGAAAGTACATGAAGTAAGAAGTTTATACGACGGGTTAACTGGAATGAAAGCAGATCAAGTTGTTGGAATGTTGCAGTCGCCAGAATCAGCGAAACTAACTCCTGTATTTGAAGCATACACGCAAGGGAATAAGACGACGATAGAAATCTTTTTGAAAACAAAACCACGTACAGAGACTGCAAAACAGTGGGTACGTGACTTTAAAAAGAACTATAAAGAAACGGATGTTACGTATTATCTAGGCGGAATGACGACGTTTCAACAAGAATTAGAAGATGAAATTAAAGATAAAGTTGTAATTGGTATGTCTGTTATATTTGGATCGACCTTTGTTATATTATTATTTGCATTCCGATCTATACTCATTCCAATTAAGGCAATTGTTATGAATATACTTAGTTTAAGTGCAACCATTGGAATTGTTGTTTGGTTATTTGAAGGTGGTCATTTCGGTTTAGAAGCAAGTCCGGTTCTGTTTGTCTTACCAATCTTCATTTTTGGCCTCGTATTTGGGCTTAGTATGGATTATGAAGTATTTCTTATTTCACGTATTCATGAGCTCTATGAAGAAACAGGAGATAACGATCAAGCAACGTTAGAAGGGCTCGTTTCAACAAGTAGAATTATTACATCAGCTGCTTTAATAATGATTGTCGTAACTGGTGCATTCGCATTTACTGATATTTTACCAGTAAAGCAGATGGGTCTTGGCGTTGCATTAGCAATATTTCTTGATGCAACAATTATTCGTCTTATGCTCGTACCAAGCTTAATGAAGTTATTTGGAGACTGGAACTGGTGGTTACCATTTCGAAAAAAAAGAGAAAAAGCATCATAAAAAATGCTCATCAATATGATGAGCATTTTTTATGAATAGCAAAGCCTACATTTTGCAAATAGTATGTGATAAGAACATTACATAATGAGTAGGTGAAGGCAATGTTTCGTTATTTTAAGTTTAAGTTAAATGATACAGTACAGTTTGCCGAGAACGATGGGCATATGTATCGCATTGTCGGTTATCGGTTAGAAAAAGGGTTTTATCCAAAAGATGAATGGACTCATATCATTTATGAACTACTTAGAGAATTTGACGGGTATACGATGGATGCAGAAGAGGAAGAACTTGTAAAGGTCGTTCAAGTAGAGGATGAGTATTACAAAATACAAGAAGTATCAGGTTATCGCTATCCAGTAAAAATGAAACAAAAACAACAAGTGATGAAAATAGAAAAGATGGACGATTTATTAGATGCTTACAATGATTATAAAAGGTTGGCGGATTTCTTTAAAGATTTATCGTATGAACAAAAAGCTGAAGAAGTATTGTTAGAAATGAAAAGACTTAGAGCTTGAGGGGCAGTCTATTATAAGACTGTCCTCTATTTTTGACGGTGCATCAAAGTGTGTTTTCCGTTACAATGAGAGAATCAATAGAAATAAGGTGATAAACAGTATGGAAACAAAGAAAAAGGGTGAATGGTGTGAAATTACCGTTCCAGCTAAATGGAATGGTATAAGTATTGAATCGGTATTAAAAGTAGAATGGGAAATACCGAAAAAGCTATTACATCAGCTTCGTATGGAAAAAGGTGTTACGGTTAACGGGGAACAAAGAAGATGGAATGAGCTTTTAAAAGAGAACGATAAGTTACAAGTCCATATGTTTGCGGAGGAAGAGTACGGTGTAGATCCAGAATATGGTGAATTACATGTAGTATACGAAGATGATCACGTACTTATCGTAAATAAACCAGAGCAAATGGACACGCACCCTGCTGAAAAAGGTGGAACCGGGACGCTTGCAAATCTTGTTGCTTTTCATTTTCAAATGCAAGGTTTAGAGACCAAGGTGCGTCATATTCATCGTCTAGATAAAGATACGACAGGTGGTGTCGTGTTTGCTAAGCATAGAATTGCTGGTTCAATTATGGATCGCTTATTAATGGAAAGAAAAATTAAAAGAACGTACGCAGCGCTCGTTGAAGGGAAAGTAAAGAAGAAAAAAGGAAAGATTGATGCTGCTATCGGAAGGGATCGCCATCATGCTACAAGGCGTCGTATTTCTCCAAAAGGTGACCAAGCTATCACATATTATAAAGTAGAAAAGTATTTTAAGAAGCAAAACACGACTTTCGTAACGTTACAATTAGAAACGGGTAGAACACATCAAATTCGTGTTCATATGAGTCATAATGGTAATCCATTAGTTGGGGATGTATTATATGGTGGACAAACAAAATATATGTCCAGTCAAGCATTGCATGCGATGAAGATAAATTTCTTGCATCCAATTACGAAAGAAGCGATTGAAGTTGATGTGCCGTTTCCTACAAAGTTAAATAATAAAATAAAAGAATTTCAAAAAGAAAATGCGTAAAGTATAAGTTTTAACTTGAAAAAAGTAGATTTTTGCAGGGATTTCTCTAAAAGAAGCGAAGCCGTTAAGAGAAAAGAGAGGTGAGAATCACTTGATTAAATATAAGTATGTACTGGGAATATTTTTCGCTTGTCTTTTACTTACTCTATTTCTCTATCCCTATTTACCAAATCGTATGGCAGTACATTGGAATGTAAATGGTCAGCCAAACGAGTTTATGAGTAAACAAGTCGTTGTAGCATTTATTCCCTGTTTTATTATTTTTTCATATGGATTTTTGTATATTATTTCACATAATATATTTAAGTTTAATGAAAGAGAGCATGGTATTATAGGCGGATTTATAAAGAAAATTACGTTATTTATGTTGTTTATTCATACGCTTATCCTCTTTATTAATTTTGGGGATTTGATATCCTTTCAAACAGGATTAACGATTGGGATTAGTATGTTTCTTTTTATGCTGAGTAAAGAATTTAAGAAAATAAAAGGCAAAGAAAAAGAAAAAGATCCAATTAAATTACAAAAAATTTGTTTAGTGAGTAGACGGATTTTTCAAGTGATGGCATGTGGCATATTGTTTTCATTGTTTTTGAACTTAGAGTGGGGATTTTATGTATTGCTTAGTGTAATAAGCTGTGGATCTATGTTGTTTATGTTATATATTTTCTATTCATACATAATAGAAAGCTATGAAACTTAAAAAAGAGTCTTCTCATTATGAGAAGACTCTTTTAATCTATTTACTTCGTAATAAATTGTTGTGTCCAGTAGTTGCCGCTTTCTACATAACCAACACCGATGTGAGTGAAGCCGTTATTTAAGATGTTTGCACGGTGTCCAGCGCTGTTCATCCAAGCTTGTACTACTTCTTCAGGTGTACGTTGACCTTGAGCGATGTTTTCACCTGCAGATGTATAAGAAATACCAAATTTCTTCATCATGTCAAACGGAGACCCGTATGTAGGGCTGTTATGATCAAAGTAGTTGTTTTTTTGCATATCTTCAGACTTAATACGTGCTACTTTGCTTAATTCAGTATCGATTTTTAGTGCTGGTAAGCCTTGTTTTGCACGCTCAGCGTTTGTTAATTCAACAACACGTTGTTCAAACTCGCTTAAAGATTTTGCTTCTTCAGCAGGCTTTTGCTCAGCTGGTTTTTGCTCAGCTGGTTTTTGAGTATTGTTGTTTTCAGCAGGCTTTTGAGCTTCTGGTTTTTGAACTTCTTCAGCAGGCTTTTGCTCGACAGGTTTTTGCTCAACTGGCTTTTGAGTTTCTGGCTTAGCTGTTGGTTGCTCAGTTACAACATTTTCAGTAGGTTGTTGACCAGGAATGAAGCAGTTTGGTTGGAAGTTTCCTTGTTGCCATTGTGCTAATGATTCAACTCCCATAGATTGTAAGAATGCTTGTAATTCTTGTTGGCTCATTTGTTTCATCATTACTTTTGAATGCTGAATATTTTGAACCTTTACGTTAGATGGTTGTACTGTTGCAGCTTGTGCATCTAGAGAAGATACTCCTAAAGTAAGAGCTGTTGCAGCAGCTACAGATAATAAAACACGCTTTTTCATGATGTGTGTCCCCCTATATAAAGTTTTAATTTGTTTTCACACGATTTGTTTTTGACAGCCTGTCTGACTGACAAATTCATCGTAGCATACAATTTGCGAGAAAAAAGATGGAAAAAAATTCATAGACTTTAAAATTACCTAATTTATCCTAAGAGAAGAAGGGAGTAAAAATAAGAGAAATATAGAGTATAAAAGGAATTTATAGTGTTTTTATACTTGGTTTTAAGAGGGGATTTTTGGATAAAGTTACCTAAATAGAAAATGAAGAATCCTATTGTATCAATGGTTTGAACGATTTTTTGAGGAATATAATGGATTGATTTTTACAAAACTGTAATGTTTCTGTTGTTCTTTTTTATAATAAAGTAACATATTTTTAATGTTGTAGCAGACAAAAAAGCGGCTATCTCTTTACATAGACGAAGGAGATAGCCGTTTTCCTATTATTACGTATGTTACGAGTTAGTTTCAATTGCTTCTAATAATAAATCCACAATGTGAATTCCTCTCATTTTATGAGAAAGCCCTTCTCGCTCAATGCCCAATTTCATTTGTAATAAACAACCTGGATTTGCAGTAACAATGGTTGCTGCTTCTGTTTCATGCACACGGTCCATTTTGTAATCTAGAAATTCCATTGATAACTCTGAATGAACAATATTGTAAATACCAGCAGAGCCACAGCAGCGGTCGGCATCTTTCATTTCTCGATATGTTGCACCTTGGATAGCCTCTAGTAACATACGAGGTTCAGAAGATGTGCGCATAACATTGCGTAAATGACAAGAGTCTTGATACGTAATAACCTGCGGCGTGAGTCGTAAGTCAGTTCGCTTATGGAAGTCTAGTTCTACTAGTATAGCAGTAATATCTTTAATTTTAGAAACAAACTGCTTAGCACGTTCAGCCCAATCCGGATCATCCTTTAAAAGATAATCATAGTCTACAAGATAAGCCCCGCAACCACCTGCATTCGTAATAATATAATCGATGTTTAAATTTTCGAATGCTTTTATATTTCGCTTTGCTAATTCTTTTGCTCCACTCTTTTCACCAGCATGTCCATGCAATGCACCGCAGCAACTTTGTGTTTTCGGAATAACGATATCACAACCAGCTAATTGAAGAAGTTTCATCGTTGCATTATTTGTTTCTAAAAACATCGTATCCATTAAGCAGCCTGTAAAGAATGCAACTTGTTTTTTCTTTGTACTTTCTGCAGGTAAAAATGAAGGACGATCTTTCATCGCTTTCATTTTAGGGACTTTTGGTAAAACGAGATCCATCGTTGCAAGGGTTTCAGGGAATAACTTCATAATCCCTGTTTTATGTGTTAGCGTTTGTAAACCAGAACGTTGATAAAATCCGATTAGTCCAGTTAATGTTCTCATTCGATTTTGATGGGGGAATAATCCTTCAAAAACGACTTTTCGAACAGCTTTCACTGGCACTGAGAATTTTTTATTTTGATTAATAATATCACGAGCTTCTTCTAATAAATGTCCATAATTTACACCAGATGGACAAACAGGCTCACAAGCACGGCAACCAAGACAAACGTTTAATGTATTTTCAACATCTTCATCTGGTTCGATTAAACCATCAACGACTGCTTTCATTAATGCAATACGTCCGCGCGGTGAATGTGACTCTTTATATCCGGATTGAATGTAGGTAGGACAAGTAGGTAAACAAAAACCGCATCGCATACAGTTTAGTAATTCATCTTCACTTAATCGTTCTTTAAATTCTTTTTGAATATTTTCTTTATTTAATGTGGTCATCGCTCAACCACCACTCTTTTTCGAGTGTCTTTCGCGAACATTTTTCCAGGATTCATAATGTTATTTGGATCGAAAGCTTGCTTTATTCCTTGCATAGCTGCAATACCTTCTTTACCTAATTTCATTTCTAAATATGGAGCTTTCATTGCACCAACACCATGTTCACCAGTAATTGTGCCACCAAGTTCAATTGCTTTCGCAAATATTTCGGCAAAAGCTTGCTCAGCTCGGTGCATTTCTTCTGCATTACGAGCGTCTGTCATACAAGTTGGATGTAAATTACCATCACCAGCATGTCCAAACGTACAAATAGGAATATTATATTTTTTTGCAATGGCATTAATAGCTTCAACCATCGGAGCGATTTGTGAACGTGGTACAGTCGCATCTTCTAATATTGTAGTAGGTTTTAATCGTGCGAGCGCTGATAGAGCACTACGACGAGCGGTACGAAGCGCATCTGCTTCTGTTTCACCTTTTGCAACGCGAACATCAACCGCATTCATAGAGTGACAAACGTTAGCCATTTTTTCAATATCTCGATTGACTACTTCGGGCGGACCGTCTTGCTCGATTAATAAAATTGCTTTTACATCTGTAGGTAAACCGATTTGTGCAAACGCTTCTACTACTTCAATTGTCGGTTGGTCTAAAAACTCCAGTGTTGCTGGAATGATTTTATTTGCAATAATAGAAGAAACAGCACGTGCAGCTTCATTAATATCTTCATATAGTGCAAGCATTGTTTTCTTTGTTTCAGGCATAGGAACAAGTTTTAATATAGCTTCTGTTACCACGCCAAGTGTTCCTTCAGAACCGATAAATAAACGAGTTAAATCGTAACCAGCTACATCTTTTGCTAATTTACCACCAGTGCGAATAATATCGCCATTTGGTAAGACAAGTTCAAGCCCCATTACATAATCACGTGTTACGCCATATTTCAAACCGCGTAATCCACCTGAGTTTTCATTAATATTACCGCCGATTGTAGAAATTTTCATCGAGCTTGGATCTGGTGGATAAAATAAACCTTTTTCTTCTACCGCTTTAATAATATCAAGTGTAATGACACCAGCTTGTACAGTAATTGTTAAGTTTTCTTCATCAATTTCTAAAATATTGTTCATATGGCGGAAAATAAGGACGATACCGCCTTCAAGTGGACATGTTCCTGCGCAAAGATTTGTTCCAGACCCGCGCACATACACAGGGATTTTGTGAGTGTTACATACTTTTAACACTTCAGCTACTTCATTTGTATTACGAGGAGCAATGACTGCATCAGGCATTGCTTGGAAGTTTGGAGTGGCATCATAACTATAAGTTAAACGCCCCATATTGGATGTATCTACATTATCTTCGCCAACAATAGATACGAATGAATGAATAATTTGTTTGTCTAACATTGGAAATCCCCCTCAAACTGTTAACGTGTTTAGTTATAATAAACAACGTGGTAACAGTGCTTTCATTATAATGATAAAAAAGTCGAGGGATTCTTTCTATGTATAATCATCTAAAGATTAATCTGTTTTATCATTCTTTTTTGTATAATTATCTAATAGGAGAAGTGCGAAGTACAAAACGTTTAAGTCTTTGAATTGTTTTGGATCAAGTCCTGTATGTTCTTCAATCTTTTTTAGCCTGTAATGTAATGTGTTAATGTGTATATGTAATTGTTTAGCCGTCTGTTTATAAGATTGGTTATAATCGATAAATAAGCGTAAAGTTTGCATAAGCTCAGGAAATGATAATAAGTTTTCGATGGTACGCTCTAGAAATTGTTCACGCGTTTCGACAGAAATATCTTGTAAACACATTTCTAAACGTAAATCTTCATTAAATACAATTTTTTTCGTCTCCAATGATACAGAAAGGGCGCGTAATGCTTGTTCGTAACATATGCTCATATTGTTTGGGGTAACTGTTTGTCCAATCCCTATATATAAAGGAATAGAAAATAAAGTTTCGCAGTCTTGTTTTAACCGTTTTAAAAATTGATAAGTTTGTTCTTTGGAGC
Organism: Bacillus sp. PK6-16; assembly: GCF_056530295.1. Classification (NCBI taxonomy): domain Bacteria; kingdom Bacillati; phylum Bacillota; class Bacilli; order Caryophanales; family Bacillaceae; genus Bacillus; species Bacillus sp. PK6-16. The sequence goes on along the minus strand of NZ_CP096511.1, from coordinate 3,977,357 downwards.
TCATCGCTGTAAATAAAATAAAACGATCATTTCCCCAGCGAACAAATAGATGCTCTTTTGTTAAAATATTACGTATGTGTTGCCATATTTTACGCTGGAGCATCGTGTCATTTTTGCCAATAGAAAACAAAATAAGTTGTTTTTTCTTATATAAATCAATGCCAAGTGTTTTGGCGCGATCAAGAAAACTTGGAGACCACTCTGTATTTTGAAGCCAATCAAAGACAAAAGCTTCATAAGAACGGTGCTCAAGTTCTAGTTGCTCTAAAAAGTAGTTTTCATGAATTAATAATTCGGTCATCTTACGCAATATTTCTCCGTAGCGTGAAATATTTTCAGGTTCTCCTGTAATTCCAATGACACCAATTACTTCATCATGAAATAATAAAGGAAGATTCATCCCAGCCTTTACACCTTGCAATCGCCTTTCATCTTCTTTTGTAATGATGACGGTTTTCTTTTGTTTGGCACAGCGGAGTGCACCTTCATGAAATTGACCAATTCTTTCTGTATCTGTACTTGCGATAATAACGCCTTCTATATTAATGATAATAATATTTTCTGTAATTAGTCTGCGTACTTCTCGTACAATTTTATTCGCTAAATCAGGAAATAGCATAATTGACACACCTCAAATTCTATTTGTTGTACATTATATATGTAAATTGAGTAAGAAAGGGAAATTTCACACTTTCCACACATTTATTTGTTATTTTACAATTATAACGAAATCATCCGAAGATGGAGGGAATCTTTTGAGAAAGTATGTTTTTCTTCTCTGTTTTTTATTTCTACTAGTAGGGTGTCAAGGAAGTTCATATACACCAATTGCTAAAGATAAAAATGTTATTATAACTACGAATATAAAAGAAGGCAGCATTAGTTTTATTGATAAAAAAGATAAAAAGTTAATTACGACATGGGAACTAAATGAGCCAATGGCCGGAATCACACTGCTTCCAAATGGCGATGAAATACTTGTATACGGTAAGCAATTAGAATATATGTATGTATATTCACTAGCGGAAGGAAGGCAAGTGGGAAAATATAAAACTGGAAAGGGCATTGTAAATGTGGTCGTATCAGCAGATAAAAAACAATTATTTGCTGCTGATCAAAATGTTCAAAAGGTAAGGTTCTTTACGATAAATGGGAAAGAGACAGGAAATGTTTCAACAGGAAAAGGGCCTATAACGATGGTAGAGTATCAGAATCGGTTATCTGTACTAAACTTTTATGATACGAAACTAACGACAATTGATACGAAGAAAAAAGAAGTTATTCAATCCTTTATGATTCCGCCAGCATCAACAGGAGCGACGATTAGTCCTGATGGGAAAGAAATATGGATTGGCGGACATGGTGATGGAAATCAAGTAAATGAGAAAGTGTTAGTGTATTCTTTACAGAGTGGAGAAATGGTGCGTTCTTTACACGCTCCATTTATGCCTGTGAATATAACGAGGGATAGTAAGTACGTATATGCACTCAGTCATGGGTCGAATACACTTAGAAAGTTTGATATTAGAACATATAAAGAAATAGCTTCTGTAGAAGTAGGGTCGAATCCATTTGCATTTTTTGAGAGCGGAGCAGAAGGGTATGTAGCCAGTTATGATAGTGATGAAGTGTGCGTTATAGATATGAAGAATTTGAAAATAAAACAAACAATTAAAGTCGGAAAAGGACCGTTTCAACTCATAGAGAGGGAAGGGAAGGACAATGAATAAATATAGAGTGCTAGTTGTAGATGATGAAAGTGATATGAGACAGCTTGTTGGAATGTATTTGGATAACTTTGGATATGAGTGGGGAGAAGCTGAGAATGGAAAAGAGGCTCTTAAAAAACTAGAAACGGATCATTATGATTTCGTTGTATTAGATATAATGATGCCAGAAATGGATGGACTTTCAGTTTGTAAAGAAATTAGAAAAACGTCAGATGTGCCGATTATATTTTTAACGGCAAAAGGTGAAGAGTGGAATAGGGTGAACGGCTTACGTATGGGAGCAGATGACTATATTGTAAAACCGTTTAGTCCTGGTGAATTGGTTGCCCGTATGGAAGCTGTGCTAAGAAGATATACAAAGCAAGAACAGCAAGAAGAGATTCAATTTGGACCAATTCTTATCAATGAAAAAAGTAGACGAATAGAGGCGGATGGTGAGTCGATTTCTCTTACTGTAAAAGAGTTTGATTTATTATATTTTCTTTGCCAACATACAGGACAAGTATTTAGCCGGGAGCAATTACTTGAAAAGGTATGGGGATATGATTATGCCGGAAGTACAAGAACGGTAGATACGCATGTGAAAACGATGCGCTTGAAGCTTGGAGAAAGTGGAAACTACATTCAAACTGTTTGGGGTGTAGGCTATAAATTTGAGGTGTAACGTATGTTTACGATGGTACAAAAACTTTGGCTTACAGTAGTATGTGCAGTATGTGTAACAGTGTCCTTTCTTTATTTCGTATCTTTATACTCGTATGAAAAATTATACGTTGATAATTTAAAAGCTTCGTTAGTAATGGAAGGAAAAAGTCTTGCTGCTCAATATGATAAGAGTGAAGGAATATCAACTTTTGAAGAGAAAGTAAGATCGTTTGATCAAATATCTAGTTCAGACGTTATTTTCGTGTCTAATCCGCGTGATTTAAGCGCATGTTTGCCTTTTGATGTGCATCATCATTCTCTTATAAGTGAAGGAGATAGGCAAACGCTATTAGACGGGAAAACTGTGACAAAAATAGGATATGAAGAACATTTTGACCGTAATATTATGGGGGTTGTCATCCCTGTATTGGAAAATAAAAAATTAGTCGGAATTGTCTATTCGTATATTCCTTTAAAAAGTATAAAAGATTTAATCTATGATATGGGTCTTATTTTAGCACCGTTAGCAATTGCTATGATTTTAATTACGATATGGGTTGGAAGGAAAATTATAATTGCAATTACGAAGCCACTTTCGCAAATGGAGCGGGTTGCAAATCATTTGGCTACGGGAGATTTTTCGGAGCGGATTACAGTTTCTTCAGAGGATGAAATTGGACGATTAGGAAAAGCATTTAATAAAATGGCAAATTCATTAGAAACAGAAGATGTAAAGCGTAAGGAATTTTTAGCAAATGTTTCGCATGAACTTAGAACACCACTTAGTTATATAAAAGGGTATAGCGAGGCTATTTTAGATGGTGTTGCAAAGGGACCGCAACAGGAAAAAGTAACGCAGCTAATTCATAAAGAAGCAGGTCGTATGCAGCGTCTCGTTCATGACTTGTTAGACTTAGCACAATTAGAAGGTGAGCACTTTCCGTTAAAGAAGCAACCTATCGTTTTTTCACAGCTGATTGAAGACGTATTAGATACGTATGAGATTAAGTTTATAGAAAAGGAAATTCATATTTCAACTAATTTAAATCCAGAGGTCATTGTCATGATTGATGAAGATCGTATGCAACAAGTGCTTCATAATGTGTTAGATAATGCGATACGGTATACAAATCAAAAAGGAAATATCGTTATAACTTTAGAGCAAATCGATGATTACTGTGAATTAAAAATAAAAGATACAGGAATTGGTATTGATATAGAACATTTGGAGAATCTTGGAGAACGCTTTTACCGAGTTGATAAAGCGAGAAGTCGTCAACATGGTGGAACAGGTTTAGGCCTTGCTATTGTGAAACAAATTGTTCATATACATGGTGGACAGTGGAAAATTGAAAGTGAAAAAGATAAGGGAACAACGGTTATTATTAAACTGAATGTACAGGATGAGGGGAGCATGTTCTAATTTTTAGGACATGTTCTTTATATTGAAGAAAATATTTATCCCGATATTCGCCGGGCAGTAAGACCCTCACCTCAAAATTCAACGGAAGCAAAGAAGTTAGGTGGAGGCCCTGCTGCCCGTAAAAGTCCGATTCGTGAGGGCTAATAATCAGTGGGCGATGAACAAAACCCCCACTGATTAAAGTTTCACTTTATACGTAAAAATATAAATTAATATGTAATAAATATCGAAAATTTGACTATTTTATGAACAAAACATTTGTACTTCTTATCAATTCGGTCTAAAATAGTTATGATGCAAAGTTCTTATAAATCGTTTCAATTGTTGTTTGGAAGATACTGAGGTGATTTAACTGGAGTACAAATCTATTAAACCGAAAAAAATTTACGAAGAAGTATCTGAAGCTATTTTAACAATGATTAAAAATGGTACGTTAAAACCTGGTGACAAACTACTCCCTGTGCATCAATTAGCTGAGCAGTTTCAAGTTGGCAGATCTGCTGTTCGTGAAGCGCTAAGTGCGCTAAGAGCGATGGGCTTAATTGAGATGAAACAAGGAGAAGGTACATATGTGAAGAACTTCGATTCTTCTTCATTAACGAAATCATTAAACAATAGATTATTAATGAAGAAAGAAGATATTTTGAATTTATTAGAAGTACGAAAGGTGCTTGAAGTGGGGGCAGTTCGAGTAGCGGCGGCAAAACGTACGGAAGATAATTTACAAAATATGAAACATTGGTTAGATGAAATGGCAAAGAGCATTGGAGATGAAAAGGCTGGCGAAAAAGCCGATTTTCAATTTCATATGGGAATTGCAGAGTCTTCGCATAATAACATTTTGCTTGAACTCATGAATCATGTTTCAGAGATGATTGCTGAAACAATTGGTGAATCAAGACGCATTATTTTATATGGTGAACAAACGACATCAGAACGACTTATAGAAGAGCATCAAGTTATATATGATGCGGTGTTAAAACAAGATGTAGAATTAGCGCAGCAAGCAATGCTAGATCATTTAACAAATGTAGAACATATTGTCACAGGTAAAAACGATATAAATTCGTAATTTAATCTTTTAAAAATTTAATTTTCTGATAAAATAGAGAAAGATTAAGTAAGCGTTTTCTTTAGAAGAGGGAGAGGATAGGCCATGGTTGAGCCTATTTCTTCTCTACTAAGTCATCTGATGACCATATGTTTGTTGGTGAAGTTGTAAAAAGGGGGAGTAATAGTTATGAAAGTTACTTTATTTGTTACTTGTTTAGTCGATATGTTTGAAACAAATGTCGGCAAAGCAACAGTTGAAGTGTTGGAGCGTTTAGGTTGTGAAATTGAATTTCCAGAAGCACAAGTTTGTTGTGGTCAGCCTGCTTATAATAGCGGCCATGTAGAAGCAGCAAAAGAAGCGATGAAACATATGATTGAAACTTTCGAAGATGCAGAATATATTGTTACGCCATCTGGTTCTTGTGCGACAATGTTTCATGAGTATCCGCATGTTTTCAAAGATGATCCAAAGTGGGCTAAACGTGCACAAAAAGTTGCTGATAAAACTTATGAATTTACACAGTTTATTGTAGATGTTTTAAAAGTTACAGATGTTGGTGCAAGTTTACCAGGGATAGCTACTATTCATAAATCATGTCATATGACGCGTATGCTTGGAGTAAAAGAAGCACCAGGAATTTTATTATCAAATGTAAAAGGATTAACTGTGAGAGATTTGCCAAACGTGCAAAATTGTTGCGGGTTTGGGGGAACGTTTTCAGTTAAGATGACTCCAATTTCTGAGCAAATGGTAGACGAAAAAGTAGATAGTGTCATGGAAACAGGTGCAGATTATTTAATCGGTGCAGATTGTGGGTGTTTGTTAAACATTGGCGGACGTATTGAGCGTTTAGGAAAAGAAGTAAAAGTAATGCATATTGCTGAGGTACTGAATAGTCGCTCATGAAGGGGGAACATAAGCTATGTCTATGAAAATCAGTGAGAAAAAATTTAATGATCGCGTTGGTGATGGAATTCAAGATTCGTTTATGCGCGGAGCAGTATCTTCTGCACAAACGCGTTTATATACGAATCGCTTAAAAGCTGCAGATGAATTAGGAAACTGGGAAGAGTGGCGTGAACTAGGTGAACAAATTCGTCAACATACGTTAGAAAATCTGGATTATTACTTAATGCAGTTAAGTGAAAATGTATCAAAAAGAGGCGGACACGTGTACTTTGCGAAGACGAAAGAGGAAGCTGCAAAGTATATTCAAGACGTTGCCAAAAAGAAACAAGCGAAAAAAGTAGTAAAATCAAAGTCGATGGTAACAGAAGAAATTAGTATGAACCATGCGCTTGAAGAGATTGGCTGTGAAGTGTTAGAGAGTGACTTAGGAGAGTATATCTTGCAAGTAGATAACGATCCACCTTCACATATTATTGCACCTGCACTTCATAAAAATAGAACGCAAATTCGCGATGTATTTAAAGAAAAGCTAGGCTATGAAAATTCTGATGACCCATATGAAATGACAAAGTTTGTTCGTAAACAACTTCGTGAGAAATTTATGGATGCAGAAATTGGTGTAACTGGTTGTAACTTTGCTGTTGCAAATACTGGATCTCTTTGTTTAGTAACGAATGAAGGTAATGCAGATCTTGTTATGTCAATTCCTAAAACACAAATTGCGGTAATGGGTATGGAACGTATGGTTCCGACAATGGAAGAATTAGATGTTTTAGTTGGTTTACTATGTCGTAGTGCAGTAGGTCAAAAATTAACAAGTTATGTAACAGTAGCAGGACCAATTCAAGAAGAGGAAGTTGATGGACCTGAAGAATTCCATTTAGTGGTTGTTGATAATGGTCGCTCTCAAATTCTTGGATCTGAATTCCGTTCCGTATTACAATGTATTCGTTGCGCTGCTTGTGTTAACGTATGTCCTGTATATCGTCACGTTGGTGGACATTCATATGGATCGATTTACTCAGGACCAATCGGTGCGGTATTAACACCGCTTCTAGGTGGATATGATGATTACAAAGAGCTTCCTTATGCATCTAGTTTATGCGGAGCATGTACAGAAGCTTGTCCAGTAAAAATTCCATTGCATGATTTATTATTAAAACATCGTCAAGTCATCGTTGAGCAAGAAGGTCGTGCACCACTTGCAGAAAAACTAGCGATGAAAATGTTTAGTATGGGTGCTTCTTCAGCTGCTTTATATAAAATGGGTTCAAAAATGGCACCAGCGGCAATGAGTCCATTTACATCTGGTAATCGTGTATCAAAAGGTGTTGGACCACTTAAAAACTGGACGGATATTCGTGAATTCCCAGCTCCAAGTAAAGAACGATTCCGTGATTGGTATAAAGATCATAAGAAAGGCGGGGATAAATAATGACAGGATTAATTCAAAACCGTGATGCCTTTCTAGATAACATTGCAAAAGAACTTGGGCGCGCACGTAAAACAGAAGGTGTAGAGCGTCCAGTATGGAAAAGTAATGTGAATATAGAAACGTTAAAAGATTATTCACAAGAAGAATTACTAGAAGTGTTTAAAAAGCAATGTACAAACATTCATACAACTGTAGTAGAAACGACAAATGACCGTTTAGGTGAAGACCTTCAAAAAGTAATCATGGAAAACGGCGGGGGACCTATTTTATTATCAGCAGATGATCGTTTTGATGCATATGGTTTAACATCTTTATTTAAAGAAGAACTTCCAAAGCGAGACGTTGAAGTAAACGTATGGGATCCAGAGAGAAAAGACGAAAATATGCGTTTAGCTGAAAAAGCGAATATTGGTATTGCATTTAGTGATTATACATTAGCCGAATCTGGTACAATTGTTGTACAAAGTCATAAAGGGCAGGGACGTTCTTTACACTTTTTACCGACTGTATATTTTGCTATTATTCCACGTGAAACACTTGTGCCTCGTATTACACAAGCAGTTCAGGATATGAACTCACGCGTAGAAAATGGGGAGACAGCGGCATCTTGTATTAACTTTATTACAGGGCCAAGTAACTCGGCTGACATTGAGATGAATCTTGTTGTCGGAGTACATGGACCATTAAAAGCAGTATATTTCATCGTATAAAAGAGGGGAAAGCAGGCCGGAAAATGGCCTGCTTTTTTAGTAGAATAAAGGATAATATGAAGTAGAAGTTCTCTCCTTTTTTTGCTATGTTTTTTTGGAAAGGAGAGGAAGGGATGTTCACTTATTTATATGCACTGTTAGCAGGGATGGTGTTTGGTTCTTTTTTTATGTTAGTTGCGGTGAGGGTTCCATTAGGTGCGTCTATTATTACCCCGCGTTCACATTGTTATTATTGCAAATATGTGCTAAGGCCAAAAGAACTAATCCCCATCATTTCATTTTATATACAAAGAGGCTGTTGTACGAATTGTAAGAGGAAAATTCCAATTATATATGTAGCATTTGAATGTATAACAGGAAGTATATTTCTTCTTACCGTGTATATGATTGGAATAGAACGAGAACTTATTATCATTTTATCCCTTTTTTCGCTACTTCTTATTATTTCAGTTACAGATTACTTATATATGTTAATTCCTGATTGTATTTTAATTTCGTTTGCCGTTTTACTCATTCTCGAAAGTATTTTTGTACAATTAGTTACTTGGACAGATAGTATAGTTGGTAGTGGTGTTATATTCCTTTTGTTATATTGCATGCAAAAGATATATCCAGAAGGGCTTGGCGGAGGAGATATAAAACTACTTTCGTTACTTGGTTTTATAGTAGGAGTGAAGGGAGTTTTTATCGTTTTATTTTTAGCATCTTGTTTTAGTCTTTGTTTTTTCGGGATTGGTATCGTATTAAAACGTATAGAAGTAGGAAAGCCAATTCCATTTGGTCCTTTTATTAGTCTTGGGGCAATGTGTTATGTATTGGCCGCATATTCAAATTAGAGAGGGAGTCAAAAATGAACGTATATATGGATGATCAAAGAAGTTGCCCGTTCGGGTATGTGTCCGCAACTACGGTAGAATGTGCCTTGCAAATGGTTCGGAATTATGATGTGAATATTCTTTCCCTTGATTTTAATATGGGGTGGAGAGCAAAAAATGGACTAGATTTTGTAGAAGCTTTTTGTACAGAGGGATTATATGTGAATGAAATTCACCTTCATACGAATGATGTCATCGGTATGCACAAGATGAAACAGAGAATGGATAAGGGAAAAGAAGAAGGAGAAATTAATCCTCACCTTGTTGTTAAATACGTGGGAAGCTAAAAACTCCAAAGTAAAACTTTGGAGTTTTTAATGTTTCATATGTGCTTGTAAAGGAATAATCTCTTCTTGTTGAGCTGCTGCGATTTCAGTTTCTTCCTGTTGAACTTCAGGTGTTTTCTTTGTTAAGTAGTGGTATACCATACCGACAAATACTGATCCGCCAATAATGTTACCGATTGTAACAGGAATTAAGTTATGAATAGCACCTGAAAAAGAAATTGTCTCAGGATGCGGTGAAACTAAAGATAAAGCAAAGAGTGATAAGTTTGCAATACTATGTTCGTAACCAGATAAGAAGAATGTGAAAACAAGTAGCATCATGACTATTATTTTTGCTGTGTCACCTTTAACCTGAGAAGGTAAGAAACAAGCAAGACATACGAGCCAGTTACATAAAATGGCTTTAAAGAATAACTGCATTGTAGGTGTGTTCATCTTTCCTTCAACGACTTTACTCATTAAGTGACCGTGATCAATTGCTTCAAAAATTCCAGTTGCGTAAAATAGTAAGGCAAAGAATAACGCGCCGGCTAAGTTACCTGCATAACAAGCAACCCAGTTACGTAGTGTATCAGAAATCGTTGTTTCTTTTCTTAAAGTTGCTACAGTAAAGTACATTGTGTTCCCAGTAAACAATTCAGCACCGCCATATATAATAAGTACGAGAGCAATCCCGAAAAACATAGAAGCAGCTAAATAAGTTGCTGGTGAATCTGCAATGTGAAAAAAGTTACCTAATTTAAAACATAGTACAATAATAAAACCGATATAAATACCCGCAAGTGCAGCACGAATGAAATATTGCATTGGGTTTGTATCTAGTATTTTCTTTTTGCTTTTAGCCAGTTTGACAACATAATCTAGTCCTTGTTCTAGCATGAGTAATACGCTCCTTTAGTAAATCTTCTATAAATACTCCTTATATAAATAAAGTACATGGAATTGTTCTCACTTTCAATAAGTTTGTGCAATGTTTCACAAAAAGGACATACATACATTAAGAAAGCGTTTACAAAAGGTAGTATAATGGAATTTTTTCTGGACATTGGGAGGAAGAAAGAAAAAGAAAAAGCGCTGTAATTACAGCGCTTTTTCGTCTAAATTCTTTTCTACTTTTACTTCTACTTCTTTTGAGAAGAACCAACCACCAACTGCGATTCCGACTAATACAATCCAGAATGTAAGCTTCCACGGAGTGGATTCTGGGAATGAATGTGGAATTACATTTAATGCAGGGTGTGCTAATGTATAAACTGCTAGCTTCACACCAACCCAACCTACAATTAAGAATGCTGCGGTTTCAAGTCCTGGTTTACGTTTTAAGATTTGTACGAAAGCAGTTGCTGCAAATCGCATAATGATTAATCCGATAAGTCCACCTACAAAGATAACAGCGAATTGTCCAGTATCAAGACTACCAATTGTACCTAATCCTGTTTTTGGTAAAGTCATTGCTAGTGCAACAGCAGCTAAAATTGAATCAACTGCGAAGGCGATATCAGCAACCTCAACTTTAAATACAGTCCACCAAAAGTTCTCTTGTTTTTTCTTTGCTTCTTTTTCTTCTGTTTCTTCATCTGTGTTCTTTTTAACATATGTTTTAAATAAGTGATTACCAGCGATAAACATAAGGTAGATGGCACCGATTGCTTGCACTTGCCATACATCGACTAAGAACGAAATCATAAATAACGATCCAAATCGGAAAACAAATGCCCCCGCTAATCCATAAAATAGTGCTTTCTTTCGTTTTTCTTCTGGTAAATGTTTTACCATAATTGCAAGAACAAGAGCGTTATCAGCTGCTAAAATCCCTTCAAGTGCAATTAGGATGAGTAATACCCAACCATACTCCAATAATAATGATACATCCATGTACATTCTCCTCTCATTTCTATAAGTTCTAAATAAGTGAAGAATTTCCCCACTATTTAGTTTCCCCATACTCCTGCCTATTAACTTTGGAAGAATCTGGAAGTGAATGCAAAAAAGACCTCTGCCGTTAATAGGCAAAGGTCTTGCTAGACATATGTAATAAAAAATGCCAACAAAGCCGGAAGAACTAAGTTCTACGTAATGACGACTTTGTTTCCAAGAAATATTCTTGGACGCTACTCCCCTTTGGAGATATGTTATTGTATTCTCATTATATGGATAATTTATACGGTTGTCAACCTGTTAAAATATCTTCATTCGGATATTTTATTTTCAGGTTCTTTTTACGAGCAAATGAAAAAGCCAATGTTAAAGGACCCATTTTCCCGAAAAACATCATAAAGATAATAATAGCTTTTCCGATTATAGTTAAGTGGGGTGTTAAATTCATACTGAGGCCAACAGTCCCAAATGCTGAAAATACTTCGAAAGCACTCATCAATAGAGGAACTCGCTCAGTAATACTCAAAATTAAAATAGCAAAAAAGATAAATGAAATTGAAATAATAGTAATGGTTAATGATTTGACAATGAGAGTATCTTTAATGGATTTTTTAAATACGACAATATCCTCTTGTTGTTGTAAAAATTTAAATACGCCAAAAAATATGATTAAAAATGTTGTTAACTTAATCCCACCACCAGTTGAAGCGCTACCAGCACCAATAAACATAAGGAGCATCATTAATAGGAGAGAAGGTTTTGACAATGTAGAAATATCAACAGTATTAAACCCGGCAGTTCGCGTTGAAATTGCTTGAAAATAAGAGGCCAATCCTTCTTCAAATGGGGTAAAACCTCTCATAGAAAGGGAGTTATGGAACTCGAATATAAAAATAAAAAGGGTAGCAATAATGTTGACGATTAGAGTAGAAGAGAGCATAAGTTTTGAATGTAGTGTAAGGTTTTTAAAGTTTTTCTTTCTTTTTATGTCTACGATTACTGTAAAACCAATTCCACCTAAAATGATGAGAGAGGAAATGACGAGATTGACAAGAATGCTATGAGAATGGGACATTAAATTATCGCTCCACACAGAAAAGCCAGCATTGTTAAAGGCTGAGATTGAATGGAAAAAACTATAATAGATCCCTTTCATAACCCCATATTTTGGTACCCATTCAAAAGAAAGAATTATAGTAGCGATACATTCGACTGTAAAAGAGAATAAAAATAATGCTTTGGCAAGACGGATGATGCCGCCGATATTCGTTTGATTTAATGCTTGTTGCAGTAAAATTCGATTTTGAAGACCGATTTTTCTTCCGAGCATAATCGCAATTAAGACAGCAAAGCTCATAATGCCAAGCCCGCCAACTTGTATAAGCGTTAAAATGACACATTGTCCAAACAAAGTAAATACTTTTCCAGTATCTACAACACCAAGCCCAGTAACAGTACAAGCGGAAACGGTTGTAAATAAGGCATCGAGCCATGAAATGGACGTTGTCGTAGCAATGGGTAGTTTTAATAAACATGTGCCGACAACTGATAATACAAGAAAAGACAAAGTAAGAACGCGGGGAGGGCTCATGCTAATATTAATCCGTTTCATTTTACAGATCGCTCCTTTCGTTTTGATTAGTATGTGAAAAAGCACCATTATGTATGTTGAAAATAGAAAGAGGCAGAGAATATCTGCCTCTAAGCCATATGTTATATTATTATCCACGTAATTGTTGTTGAGCTAAAGCAACAAGGCGTTTTGTTACTTCACCGCCAACTGAACCGTTAGAACGAGATGCTGTATTAGATCCTAAGCTTACACCAAATTCTTGTGCAATTTCATATTTAAATTGTTCAAGTGCTTGTTCTGCACCTGGAACTAATAATTTGTTTGTTTTTACCATGTTGATACACATCCTTATGAGTAGTCCAGTTCAGCTAAGTTCTTATCTAAACTGGTAACGTTATTTTATGTGGAAACGACGTACTCATACGCGGAAGTAATCGGTGCGATTAGAAGTTCTTGGATAGAAAAAAGAGTAGCAAATTTGCTACTCTTTTTTTAGTATTGTCGCTGTTCCTTCCACGACAATATCATCTGATTGATTATATATGTTTGTTTGTAGCGTAATGATTTTTTTATCATCACGCTTCTTAATAACCTCTGCCACAACGCGAAGTGTATCACCGATTTTGACAGGGGCACGGAATGAAACATTTTGAGATAAATAAATCGTATTTTTGCCTGGGAGTTTCGTTCCAAGGATGGTAGAAATAAAACTCGAAACGAGCATACCGTGAGCAATACGTTCTTTAAACATTGTCGTTTTTGCAAAAGAATCTAAAATGTGAATAGGATTCACATCCCCAGTCAATTTTGCAAAATTGATAACATCTTCATCTGTAATTGTTTTTGTAAGGGATGCTTGATCACCGACTTGAATCTCATCATAGCGAAGCTCCGGAACAGTTTGTGCTTCTTGAAATGGATTCATTTTGTCCTCCTTCTTTTCCATATCGAAAAATGTTAGCCATCTTGATGTAGTAGGAGGAAGAAAGAGTTTTGTTTGTGCTGCGGTTAGCTCCCACATTTTTCTTACTTGATGGAAGTAAATAGATTTTTTGAGTTTTCCTCGAACTTTTTTGCGAGTTCCAACTGTTTTGACTTGAACTCTTCCAAAAAACCCTCTAACTGTTTTTGAGCCTCTTCACGTTGTAATTGTTGTTGCTCAATAAATTGTTTTGTTGTTTCTTCAAATTGGCCGCTTGTTTGGGTAAGAATTGACAATGATGTTTTTGTAGGAGAAACAGTAAGCTGATGCATATGAGCAGAAAGTTCCTTCCATTTGTCCTGCCACTCGTTAATTTGATCATTTAAGGAGTTTCCAGTTAATTGTTTCACGTAATCTGTATATTGGTTATTGAACTGAGCAGTGAGTTGTTGTAGTTCTTTTTCTAGTTCATCTACTCCTGATGTTAATTTATGCAAAGCGTCTTGTTGTTGTTTTAATGTTTCTAAAGTAAGTTGCTCTAATTGCTTCCCAGCTGAAGAGAAAAGGGAAAGTGATTGAGACCAGTTTTTCCAAAATGCATCGACTAATTCGTATGGTTTAGTTTCCATTGTTTGACCCCCAAATGTTTTTTTGCATATTGTGAACGCAGATTACTCTGCTGTACCACCAGGTGAAGATGAAGAATCCGTTTCATCCTTTTCTGGAGAAGTAGAAAATGGAAAGAATGCATTGGTGTATAACGTGAAAAACGTTCGCAACATATTTTGATAATGTTCAAAAGAAGTCGCACATGTTGTTAAATATTGCTCTCCATATTCAGTTAAAGAATAAATTCTTTTTGCTGGCCCTCCATCGCTTGTATCCCAAGTAGAAGAAATAAGGTTTTCTTTTTCTAGTTTGCGTAGTGTTCTATAAACATTACCTTGGTCAACAGAAGAAAAGCCGATATCCATTAGCATTTGAATAAGTTTGTAACCATGAAGACTCCAGTCTTTTAGACAGAGAAGTAAGAAGGGAACTAAGAAGTTTTTTGGCATGGAGTTTGGTTGTTTCGCTTGGTTGCTCTCCAAACTTTCGCGTTGTTCTGGTTCATTTTGTAGCATGATTGTGCATCACCTCATGAATCAGTTAGATGGAATTTTTTGCTTATAAGTGCAATTTACACCTATCTGTTTTTAAAGTCAACACATTTGTTAGAAAATAGAAAAAAATAAAATATAGACTTGAAGTTTTATTCAGAATATTAGAAAATAGTGAATAGGTTGAATTGTTTCAAAAACGAAAAAAGGAGTGTAGGTAAAGTGATTGATCAAAAATTCGATCCACTACAAGCATGGAAAAATGCTTATGAACAAACCGAAACATTTTGGGGAAAAGCGCTCAATGAAACAATTAAAACAGAAGAATATTCTGCTTGGATGGGCAGCGTTCTAGATTTGAATTTGTTTTATCAAAAAGCATTAAATGATACGACAAAAAACTATTTAGAACAAGTAAATGTGCCGACGAAAGAGGATATCGCAAGAGTGGCTACGCTTGTTATTAACTTAGAAAATAAAGTAGATAACATTGAGGAGTTTCTAGAGGAGAAAGTAGATTCTTTAGGGCAAGCTCCTACATTAAAGCGTGATGTGACGAAAGTAAAACAAGATATTCGTACGCTTGAAACAAAAGTAGATCAAATTTTAGAATTGCTAGAAAAGCAAAATGCAGTACTAGCTAAACTACAAGTACCTGTAAAAGAAGAGGTAAAGCCTGCGAATAAACCAGAAAATAAAAAATGATAAAAGCGCTTGTTTATAACAGATAAAAGAGAGAGGGAGAATCTCTTTTCACGTATAAACAGCGAAACATAATTATATATGGACTCTATAGTATGAGTACCAAAATGATTCATAACAATCGTTCACAAATTCATTTAAGGGGGAAAAGAAATGGTTCAATTAAATGGAAAAGTAGCAATCGTAACAGGTGGAGCAAAAGGAATTGGAAAAGCAATTACAGTAGCATTAGCACAAGAGGGAGCGAAAGTAGTTATTAACTATAATAGCAGTAAAGAAGCAGCTGAAAATTTAGTAAATGAATTAGTAAAAGACGGACATGACGTTTATGCAGTGCAAGCGGATGTTTCTAAAGTAGAAGATGCAAACCGACTTGTAGAAGAAGCTGTGAATCATTTTGGTAAAGTTGATATTCTTGTTAATAATGCTGGTATTACAAGAGACCGTACATTCAAAAAGTTAAATCGTGAAGATTGGGAGCGCGTAATTGACGTGAATTTAAGCAGCGTATTTAATACGACAAGTGCGGTTCTTCCATACATAACGGAAGCAGAAGAAGGAAGAATTATTAGCATTTCTTCTATTATTGGTCAAGCAGGTGGATTTGGCCAAACAAACTACTCAGCAGCAAAAGCGGGGATGTTAGGATTTACAAAATCATTAGCGTTAGAACTTGCAAAAACAAATGTCACTGTAAATGCTATTTGCCCAGGATTTATTGATACTGAAATGGTAGCAGAAGTACCAGAAGAAGTACGTCAAAAAATCGTTGCAAAAATCCCGAAAAAACGTTTTGGTCAAGCTGATGAAATTGCAAAAGGTGTAGTATACCTATGCCGTGACGGTGCGTATATCACAGGTCAACAATTAAACATTAACGGCGGATTATATATGTAATGAAGTAAGAAAAAAGTGCATATCCATAGCAGGAATGCACTTCTTTTTTTTAAGAAGGAAATCGACCAAAAAGGAGATAGAAAAATGACTACATTCGCAACAGAATGGGAAAAGCAATTAGAGCTATACCCAGAAGAGTACCGAAAAGCATACCGCCGAGTGAAAAGGGCGAGTGAAATTTTATTACGTGAACCAGAGCCGCAAGTCGGATTAACGCCGAAAGAGGTTATTTGGACGAAGAATAAGACGAAGCTTTATCGCTACATTCCAAAACAAGAAAAAACACAAAGAGTTCCAATTCTGTTAATATATGCTCTTATTAATAAACCATATATTATGGATTTAACTCCTGGAAATAGTTTAGTGGAATATCTAGTGGATCGTGGTTTTGATGTATATATGCTTGATTGGGGCACATTTGGTTTAGAAGATAGTCATTTGAAATTTGATGATTTCGTGTTTGATTATATTGCAAAAGCAGTAAAAAAAGTAATGCGAACTGCAAAATCGGACGAGATTTCTTTACTTGGTTATTGCATGGGTGGAACGCTAACTTCTATTTATGCAGCGCTTCATCCGCACATGCCAATTCGTAATTTAATTTTCATGACAAGTCCTTTTGATTTCTCTGAAACAGGATTGTATGGTCCTTTATTAGATGAGAAATACTTCAATTTAGATAAAGCGGTTGATACATTTGGAAATATTCCGCCAGAAATGATTGATTTCGGAAACAAAATGTTAAAGCCAATTACGAACTTTGTTGGTCCATATGTTGCTCTAGTAGATCGTTCAGAGAATGAACGCTTCGTCGAAAGCTGGAGATTGGTTCAAAAGTGGGTTGGTGATGGTATTCCGTTCCCAGGTGAATCATACAGACAGTGGATTCGTGATTTTTATCAAAATAATAAATTGGTTAAGGGTGAACTCGTTATTCGCGGACAAAAGGTAGATCTTGCAAATATTAAGGCGAATGTCTTAAATATTTCCGGGAAACGTGATCATATCGCTTTGCCATGTCAAGTAGAAGCATTACTAGACCATATTTCTAGCACAGATAAACAATATGTATGTTTACCGACAGGGCATATGTCTATCGTTTACGGTGGAACAGCTGTAAAACAAACATATCCGACGATTGGAAATTGGCTTGAAGAGCGTTCTAATTAAAAATAAAAAATCCAACTAGCCTATGTTAGTTGGATTTTTTTATGAAAAATAACAAAACATAGAAAGGAGAAATTTATATTTTAGGAGTATAATTATGAAACTTATGACAGGTAAGTTGTTTTGGAATACAGGAGTTTCAGTACCTTGTTATCCACCGTTAGGAAATGATATGATATGTGATGTGCTTGTAGTCGGAAGTGGCGAAGCAGGTGCCCATATAGCGTATTCTTTAGCGAAAATAGGTATGAGTGTAATGCTTATTGAAAAAAGAGAAATTGCATGTGGTAGTACATTTGCAAATGTAGGTGTATTACAGTTTCTTCATGATAAATCGTTAACCTCACTTATCCATATATTTGGTGAAGAAAAAGGGGTACGAGCATATAAACTGTGTTACGAAGCGTTACGGACAATGGAGAAAGTGGTACCTACTCTCGATATTGATCCCTATTTTATTCCGAGAAGTAGTTTATATTATGCAAGTAAAAGTGAGGATGTTTCATTTTTACAAGAGGAGTACAATACGTTACAGAATTATGGATTTCCTGTTGAGTATTTTACAGAATCTGATATTAAGAAACGTTATCCTTTCATAAAACAAGCGGCATTATATACACACGGTGATGCCGAGGTGAATCCGTATTTATTAGCGCACAGTCTTTTGCATAAAGCAAATCAAATGGGAGCTAATATATATGAACATACAGAGGCAATACATATAAAGAAACGCAAAAATGATTTAATTTGTTACACGAAAACAGGAAATCAAATTGTAGCAAAGAATATTATTATGGCGACAGGTTATGAAGCGCTTTTTGGAAAGAAAGAAAGAAAGAAAGAAAGAAAGAAAGAAAAAATACAACAGTAGACACCTCTTATGCAATTGTAACAAATGAAATAAATCAGTTTGAAGGCTGGCATGAGCGATCGTTAATTTGGGAAACGGCACGGCCCTACTTATATTTTCGAACGTATCGAAACCGCATTATTGTAGGCGGATTAGATGAAGCGCTGCAAATTCAAACAATTGGTGATACGAAATTATTGCATAAGCGTGATATCCTTATTAATATTGTAAAAGAGATGTTCCCGCAGTATAAAAATATACAGGCAGACTACTATTGGGCAGCTGCATTTGGTGGTACTCATGATGGTCTCCCCATTTTAAAAGAAGACGAAAAGATACATAATTTGTTTTACGCATTGCCGTATGGAGGTAATGGAACTGTATATGGAATGGTCTTTGCCAAATTATTTGAGCAGTTACTTACAAATAAAGAAAGTAAAGATTTTTCTTTATTTAATCGATAGAAAAAAGGTAGCGAAGTGATGGAATGAGAGATATAAAAAAGTTTTTACAAAAATTACGTCCTGTACAACTCATCGTTTTGTTTTATTTGTTAGCAGTAGTTGTATCGGTGATATTGCTTAGTTTACCGTTTGTTACGAAGCCTGGTGTGAAATGGACA
Source organism: Bacillus sp. PK6-16 (assembly GCF_056530295.1). Lineage (NCBI taxonomy): Bacteria > Bacillati > Bacillota > Bacilli > Caryophanales > Bacillaceae > Bacillus > Bacillus sp. PK6-16. The sequence continues at coordinate 3,958,578 of NZ_CP096511.1, read as the reverse complement.
TTTATAGATGCGCTTTTTACATCGGTTAGTGCGGTAAGCGTTACGGGACTGTCTGTTATTACGATTTCAGATACGTTTACTACAGCAGGAATTATTGTTTTAGCCCTTATTCTACAATTAGGCGGCTTAGGAATTATGGCGCTTGGTACATTTGTTTGGATCATTACGGGGAAAAAGATTGGTTTGCAAAGAAGAAGATTAATTATGGCAGACCATAATCAAGGGAATTTATCGGGTCTTGTAGAATTGATGCGTTCTATTTTGATTGTAATTATTTCAATAGAACTTATTGGAGCAATCCTATTAGGTACAAGATTTTTACTTTACTTTCCGACTTGGCAAGAAGCTTATTTTCACGGTTTCTTTGCAGCTGTTAGTGCGACTACGAACGGCGGATTTGATTTAACAGGACAATCATTAATTCCTTATAAAAAAGATTATATTGTTCAAATGATTCATATGTTACTAATTATTTTAGGAGCGATTGGTTTCCCTGTGCTAATGGAAGTGAAACAATTCCTTAGTAAAAGGAGACAACAATTATTCCGTTTTTCATTATTTACAAAATTGACGACAACAACATTTTTTGCACTCGTTGTTGTTGGTACAATTATGATTTTTTTACTGGAGAGAAATCATTTTTTAGTAGGAAAGTCATGGCATGAAACTGTCTTTTATACATTATTCCAATCTGTGACGACGCGAAGTGGTGGACTTGCTACGATGGATATACGTGAATTGTCACAACCGACGCTTTTATTTATGAGTATATTAATGTTTATAGGGGCATCTCCAAGTTCGGTTGGGGGCGGAATACGTACAACAACATTTGCTGTTAGTATATTGTCACTATACACCTTTGCAAGGGGTGGTAGAACAGTTAGAGTCTTCAAACGTCAGCTACATGAAGAGGATGTACTGAAAGCATCTGTCGTTATGACGATGGGGATTTTGTTATGTGCTACTGCGCTATTCATTTTATCTATTACGGAAAATGTACCGCTTATGAGCTTAATTGTTGAAGTTTGTTCTGCTTTCGGAACGACGGGACTATCAACAGGTGTTACGCCTGATTTAACAACTGTTGGGAAACTTGTACTTATTGTGCTTATGTTTATCGGACGCGTTGGCATTTTAACATTTATTTTAGCTAGTGGTGGAAGGGAACAACCACCTCGCTATAAATACCCGAAAGAGCGGATTATTATTGGATAGTATGAAACCATTCTACCTACGTTAGGTAGAATGGTTTTTTAGTCGTTAATGCCAAATTGTGGATGCATAAAAGCTTCATTTTTATTATCCGCTTCGTTTTTTAGCAATTCTTGATTTTCTTCTGAAATCCAGCCAATATCATTTGTAGGATGGATCCACTCATCACCAGCCATAATGGCAGGATCTACTTCATCACTCCAATTGTTAAGCGGACTGTTCTCGGAATTATATTTACTGTCTCCAATTACAACATCATATTGATTCACAAAAGGTTGTTGCATCGTTTTTCCTGTTCCTTTAAAAGATGGAAAATTCATTTGATGCGGGAGCGTTTCGTCTAAAATCGGTGATTGAATCTTTTCTTTTTTCTTCAAAATCATCGCTCCTTTTTATAATGGTTTCTTCATATGTAGTATTTCCATCGAACGCCTCTTATGTACTTGTTAACACTTGCCAGTAATAATTATTTTAAGTTGTTTCAAACTAGAGTGGAAAGTGATTTCTTGAGAGCAGGTGAATGTATTGGTAAAAAGAAAAGTGAAACAAAATGCGGCAATCAATAATAATAAAACTCCGAAAGAAAGCTTACCAGATGCAGAATTTGCATTAGAGTATGAAGGAGAAAATAGCGCAAAGTATGCTAATCGTAATTCAAAAAAAGGGAAACAAAAATGAGGCGTTTTTTACAAACGCCTCATTTTTTTGTGGGATTATAAAGGTTTTTTTAATTATTTGTAAATTTAGTGTTTTCTATTAGCAGAAAAATGCGAAAAAACATAGAAGTAGCAACGTATTACACAAAAACAAACAACAAACAAAAGATTAATGTTGGTTTAATACTGCTTTTACACTAGTTGTTTATATTTGAGTTGTACATAAGATTTGTAAAAGGAGAGAGAAACAGTGAAAAAAACAATCTTTAAAGCTGTAGCGACTGGAATGGTATTTTCGTTATTAATGGGGTGTGGTGCAAAGAAAGAAGAAAGTGCTGGAGCGAAAGTGAAAGATGACAAATTATCTGGATCATTAACTGTTTACACAGCCATTGAAGAAGAGCTTGTACCAATTTATCTTGATTCCTTTAAAAAGAAATATCCTGATGTGAAATTGAACATTGTACGTGATTCAACAGGAGTTATTACTGCGAAATTACTAGCTGAAGGGAAAAATACACAAGCAGATGTTGTATGGGGAACTGCGGCATCAAGTCTATTAGCTTTAGATAAAAAAGATATGTTAAAAGGATACTCTCCAAAAGGAGCAGATCGTGTTCTTCCACAATTTAAAGATGATAAGCAACCTGAAAAATGGGTAGGAAATACTGCATTTATGACGGGGATTGCTGTAAATAAAGAAGAGTTAAAGAAGAAAAATTTACCGATGCCAGAATCATATGAAGATTTAACGAAACCAGAGTATAAAGGAACACTTGTTATGCCACATCCAGCATCATCTGGAACAGGATTTTTAACAGTTTCTGCATGGCTACAAATTATGGGTGAAGATAAAGGCTGGGATTACATGAAGAAACTTCATGATAATATGGCAAGTTATACGCATTCAGGTTCAAAACCAGCGAAATTAGCAGGAGCAGGTGAATATCCAGTCGGTGTATCAATGGTTTATAGTGCTTTAAAAGAGAAACAAAAAGGTGCACCAGTTGAAGTTGTACTGCCGAAAGAAGGATTAGGATGGGAAGTAGAAGCGAACGCACTTATTAAGAAAGATAATGCGAAAAATGATAAATTAGCGCAAGCATTTTTAGATTGGGCAATTACTGATGATGTAATGAAGTTATACTTTGAGAAAAATGGATTTGCGACAATTAAAAATGACTATAAACTTCCAGAGGGATTCCCGAAAGATGTTACGGAAAAATTATATAAAAAGAATGACTTTAAATGGGCAGCAGAAAATCGTGACAAAATTTTAGAAAAATGGGAAAAAGAGTTTGGCCAAAAAGCAGAACCGAAAAAGTAAGTGAGTGGGAGAGAGAAAAATGAGCGAATATTTATCAATTCAACACATTCAAAAACAGTTTGATGCATTTACAGCGTTAAAAGATATTTCTTTTACTGTGAAAAAAAATGAGTTTGTTTGTTTATTAGGCCCAAGTGGCTGTGGGAAAACGACGTTGCTTCGCATTTTAGCGGGACTAGAGGAACCAACGACTGGCAGTATAGCTGTGAATGGAAAAGATATTACAGCATTGCCTCCTGGAAAGAGAAACTTCGGAATGGTTTTCCAATCGTATGCTTTATTTCCGAATTTAACAGCACTTGAAAATATTGAATACGGCTTAAAGACAAAAAAATATGGGAAAGCAGAAGTGAAAGAGAAAGCGCTAGATGCGTTAAAACTTGTAGATTTGCTGAATGTAAAAGATAAATATCCTGCTCAAATGTCTGGTGGACAACAGCAGCGAGTAGCACTTGCACGTGCGCTCGCTCTGTCTCCAGATATTTTGTTACTCGATGAGCCGTTATCAGCTTTAGATGCAAAAGTGCGTGAAAAATTACGTAGGGAAATGCGTGATTTGCAAGAGAAAATAGGAGTAACGACGATTATGGTAACGCATGATCAAGAAGAGGCATTAACGATGGCTGATAAAATTGTTGTAATGAATCATGCGGAAATTATGCAGATTGGAACACCAGAGGAGATTTATCAAAGACCAGCCAATCCGTTTGTGGCAGATTTTATTGGTTCTATTAATTTCTTTTCGAAAAATAACGAAGAACATGCAATTCGTCCTGAACATGTAACAATTGTACAAAAGGACGGTATTAAATCAGTTGTGGAAAGTATGGAATTTCGCGGATCTGTATATCGGACGGAAGTGCGAGTCTTAGAAGAAAACACACACCTTTATAATGAGAAAATTGTAGTGGATATATTAGCATCAGAAGTAGAAGCAACGGCTATTAGAAAAGGAAAGCCGATTCAAATCTCTTTCTCAGAAAATCATATGTTGTCATATGGAAAGAAGGTCATTGTATAGATGGAGATGTTAGAAAACTATAAGGTAGAAAGTACGAAAAAAAAGATTAAGAGAAGTATAGGGAAAGAGGAATGGATCCAAAGGCTCGTAATTATCGGTATGATTTTTTCTTTCCTTATCATACTTGTATTACCGCTATTACAACTATTTACACAAGCTTTTTATAATAAAGATGGAGTTTTCGTTGGTTTATCGAATTTCAGTAAATATTTCACAACACCAACTTTAGTTCAGTCTTTACAAAATACAGTATGGATTTCGGGCGCAACAACAATTATTTCAGTTGCAATCGCATTCGTTTACGCATATGCAATTGCCCGTACGAATGTTTTTGGAAAGCGCGTATTTCAGTATGTAGCGTTATTACCATTGTTTGCACCAACGATGATGCACGGTATAGCACTTACATATTTATTTGGTAATCAAGGGCTAGTAACGAAAGGAATGTTTGGTTTATTTGAAGGTATACAAATCCCTTTATATGGACCAGTAGGAATTGTAATAGCTGAAGTTATGTATACATTTCCGCAAGCCTTTCTCATATTGCTAATTGCCTTTCAAGGATCTGATTATCGTTTATATGAAGCTTCTAATATGTTAGGAGCCAGTAAAACAAAGCAATTTTTCACGGTTACTTTACCTAGTGTAAAGTACGGATTAATTAGTGCAATGTTTGTTGTGTTTACACTTAGTTTTACTGATTTTGGGGCACCAAAAATTGTTGGTGGGCAATATAATGTGCTTGCTACTGACGTATACAAACAAGTAATTGGACAGCAAAATATGCCGATGGGTGCAACTGTCGGAATGATTTTATTAATCCCAGCTATATTCGCATTTGTAGTTGATCGTATTACGCAAAGAAAGCAGGCGAATTTCTTATCTTCAAAAGCAGTACCATACAGAATAATAGCTAATAAGAAAAGAGATGTAATCTCATTCATATATTGTAGTGTGATTACCCTTATGATCATTCTATTATTTGTTGCAGTTGCTATTGCTGCAAGTGTGAAAGTATGGCCATATAATATGAGTTTTACATTTGAGCATTTTAATTTTTCAAGTTTAACAGGAGATGGACTTGAAGCATTTAAAAATAGCGTAATTGTTTCAGCAGTTACAGCAGTTATTGGGGCGATCTTAACATTTGTATTCGCATATGCAATTGAGAAAATAGACCAGCTACAATTTTTTAGAAAAACAGGTTACTTTTTCTCTATAGTGCCGTTAGCGATACCAGGTTTAGTACTCGGATTAGGATATGTCTTTTTCTTTAGTCAACCAACGATTCAAATTCTTGGACTATCAGTAACGAATCCGTTTCATTCTTTATACGGAACAATCGCTGTATTAGTACTAGTAAATATCATTCATTTTTATTCTGTAACATTTGTCACGGCAACGACTGCCTTAAAGAAATTAGACCGAGAGTTTGAGCTTGTTTCGCAGTCGATGGGTATTCCGTTTTATAAAACATTCTTCCGAGTAACAGTACCAATGTGTTTACCAGCAATTTTAGAAATGGTAATGTACTACTTCGTAAATTCAATGGTAACTGTATCGGCAGTTGTGTTCCTATATGCAGCTGATTTTAAACTAGCTGCCGTATCAATCGTAAATATGGATGATGCAGGAAATGTAGCGTCAGCAGCTGCAATGAGTGTACTTATTGTTGTTACAAATATTGTAGTGAGAGTTGTATATGAATGGGGAACGAAAGCACTTCGTAACCGAACTTCACAATGGCAAAAAAGATAAGTAAGAAGGGTGATGGACAGAATGAAAATTGAAGCAGTTATTTTTGATTGGGCAGGTACGACGGTTGATTACGGATGCTTTGCACCACTAGAAGTATTCATGAAGATTTTTCATAAACGCGGCGTTGAAATTACAGCAGAAGAAGCACGTAAGCCAATGGGATTATTAAAAATAGATCATGTAAGGGCACTAACAGAAATGCCTCGTATTGCGGATGAGTGGAAGCGTGTCTTCGGTCAATTACCAACAGAAGCAGACATTCATGAGATGTATGAAGAGTTTGAAGAAATTCTCTTTTCTATTTTACCAAGTTATGCTACGCCGATTGATGGGGTAAAAGAAGTAATCGCTTCTTTACGTGAGAGAGGCATTAAAATCGGTTCAACAACGGGCTATACGAGAGAAATGATGGAAATTGTAGCAAAGGAAGCAGCGTTACAAGGATATAAACCTGATTTTCTTGTTACGCCAGATGATGTTCCAGCAGGCCGTCCATATCCATGGATGTGCTATAAAAATGCAATGGAACTTGGTGTGTATCCGATGAACCATATGATAAAAGTAGGGGACACAGTATCAGATATGAAAGAAGGTAGAAATGCTGGAATGTGGACAGTTGGTGTAATTCTTGGAAGTAGTGAGCTCGGTTTAACGGAAGAGGAAGTGGAGAGTATGGATTCGGTAGAGCTTCGTGAAAAAATAGAAATAGTTCGTAATCGGTTTGTTGAAAATGGGGCTCATTTTACGATTGAAACGATGCAGGAGCTCGAAAACGTAATGGAACATATCGAGAAACAAGAACTTATTATTTCATAAAAGGGGCACGGGATCATGAATGAAAATCACTACTTATTATTAACACCAGGACCATTAACGACAACAAAATCAGTAAAAGAAGTTATGCTATACGATTGGTGTACGTGGGATGATGAATATAATACGATGGTGCAAGAAGTAAGAGCTAAACTTGTATCGTTAGCGACGAAGGAAGAAGAGAAATATACAACAGTGTTAATGCAAGGAAGCGGTACGTTTTCAGTTGAAGCAGTAATTGGTTCTGTTATTCCGGCAAATGGGAAGCTTCTCGTTTGTACAAATGGTGCGTACGGTAAGCGAATTGTGCAAATGGCAGAGATGTTACAGATTGATGTAGTGATCAGTCAAACAGAAGAGTGGGAACCTACTAATATTGTAGAAGTAGAAAAGTTATTGCAAGAAGATAAAGAGATTACGCATATTGCAGTTGTTCATTGTGAAACAACGACAGGAATTATAAATCCAATTGTAGATGTATGTAAATTAGGACAACAGTATGGAAAGGTTACAATTGTTGATGCGATGAGTAGTTTCGGCGGGATTGAAATAGACATTGCTGATTTACAAATTGATTTTTTAATTAGTAGTGCGAATAAGTGTATTCAAGGGGTTCCTGGATTCGGATTTGTAATCGCAAAACGTGATGAATTATTGAAGTGTAAAGGGCAAGGACGCTCTTTATCTCTTGATTTATATGATCAATGGGAAACGATGGAAAAACAAAATGGGAAATGGCGTTTTACTTCACCTACACATGTTGTACATGCTTTTTATCAAGCACTACTTGAACTAGAAAAAGAGGGTGGAGTAAGAGCGCGTTACAATCGATATTATAACAATCAAAAACTACTAGTGAATAGAATGGGAGAAATCGGATTTAAGCCACTAGTAGATGAGAAATATCAATCTCCTATTATTACATCTTTCATTTATCCAAAAGAGGAGTTCGAGTTTCAACAGTTATATAACGAATTAAAGCGTTATGGATTTGTTATTTATCCTGGTAAAATTTCGAAAGTAGATACGTTCCGGATTGGAAATATAGGTGATGTACATGAAGAAGATATTAATCGCTTAGTTGATAGTATTGCTAAAGGAGCTGTTATTGGGTGAAAGTATTTTGTTTAGGTGGAGCAGGTAAAATTTGTCGTGAAGCTATTTTGGATTTAGTTCAATTTTCATCTTTTGAGACGATTACTGTAGCCGACTTTAACGAGGAAGCAGGCCGTAAAGTAGTGGAATGGCTCAACGATCCTCGTGTTGATTTTGTAAAAGTAGATGTAACGAATCACGAGGATACGGTTGCAAAAATGAAAGGTTATGACATTGTAATGGACGGTACGACGATAAAGCTAAACGGATTGTCGACTCGCTGTATTGCAGAAGCAGGCTGCCACGGTGTGAACCTAAATGGATTTGGTGAAGAAAATGAATCGCATGCTATATTTGTTCAAAATGAAAAAACATGTTTGCCTGGGTTTGGCATGACGCCAGGTGTAACGCAAATGATGGCAATGCATGCAGCAAATCAACTGGATACTGTAGAGTCTGTCCGCGTAAGTCACGGTTCGTATCGTCCGATTGCTTTTTCTGCTTCAATTACAGAGACAACGACATATGAATATGATCCACATTTACCATCGCGTACAGTGTATGAAGATGGTGAATTTAAACAAGTACTTCCGTTTGCGCGTCCGAGAGAAATAGAATTGCCAGCGCCTTATGGTAAGGAAACGCAGTATATCATTCCGCATTCTGAAACGATTACGTTAGCAAAGGCACTAGAAAATAAAGGTGTCAAACTGATAGAGACGAGAGGAACTTGGCCAAAGCAAAATATGCAACTTGTACGTGCTTTATATGATTACGGCATATTGCGTAATGATCAGATTGAAATAAACGGGAAAGAAATAGGAATTATGGATTGTATTTCGCAGTATTTATTGCAATCGAAAGAAGGTCAAGAAACAGAGCTTTATGGTTATGCACTTCATGTAGAAGTAATAGGTATGAAAAATAATGAGAAGCAAAGACATGTGTTATATCATACACATCCGTTATCTGATGGTTCTGTTGTAGGATGGGAAAAATTAAGAGCGTATACGAGAAACGTCGGTATTCCATTTGGGGTTGCTACAGAGTTAATTGCAAATGGAAATGTAAATAGGGTGGGTGTTGTTACGCCTGAAGAAGCCTTTGAAAATCCACAATTGATTTTTGATGAGCTAGCAAAGCGCGGTATTCATATTCATGAAGAAGTTTCTACTTATAAAGAAAATTATAACTTTGTATAAGTAAGGAAGTTTATAAGGGAGATATAAATGAGGTGAAGCTATGTCTGTAGTAGGAGAAGAAAGAAAGCGAACCATTCTTGAAAAGGTAGAATTTAAAGGGAAAGTAAAGGTCTCAGAATTAGCGAGAGAATTTGCTGTATCAACAGAAACGATTCGTCGATATTTAGAAGAATTAGATCGTGAAAAGAAGCTGAAAAAAGTGTATGGTGGAGCTGTTCAACTTCCAGGCGCTGGAGTAGAGGCACCAATGTTAGAAAGAGAAATGCTACATATAGAAGAGAAGAAAAGAATTGGTTATAAAGCAGCGACATTTGTAGAAGATGGTGATGTCATTGTAATTGATGATGGAAGTACACCGCTTCAAATGGTTCCATACCTTGTTCATCGTAAAAACTTAACAATTGTAACAAGTTCATTTCCAGTCGCAACACAATTAATTTCTTCTATTAATAAAAAGATGTTTCATGGTGAAGTTTTATTTATAGGTGGAAAAGTATCTCCAAAGCATTCGCGTGTATCAGGGTCTATTTCTCAGCAAGTCATACAGCAATTCCATTTTCATAAAGCGTTTGTTTCGATTGATGGGTTATTACCTAGTTTTGGAGTTTCCAGCTTTGAATTAGAGAAAGCGAAATTGTCAGAGGCGATGATGAAATTAGCTGAGAAAACATATATTTTATGTGATCATACGAAGGTAGGCGTGAAAGGGAATTATCGTATAGCAGCAATTTCGCGTATTCAACACGTAATTTGTGATAAAAAAATGCCATATAGCTTTGAAGAAGAACTTATGAAGCATAATATTCGGTGGACAGTTTGTTAAATACAGTGAAAGCACATAAACTCCCACCTAATTTTTAGGAGGGAGTTTTATTATCTGTAAATCGTAAAATAAAAGATTTGCAGTTATGCAAAAAGTGGACACATTTTCTCACCTCTTTCATATAATTTACCAATACAAAAAAAGTTGGTCGAAGGAAAGAAGGGAGAACATGTCAGAACGAATATATAATAAACTTGTATTGTACGCGAATATTTTGCAAAAAATAGGTGTCATCAATGAGAAGGAAAAAAGTGAAATTCTTCATACGATAGGTAAAAAAGCCCTTTGAATAAAGGGCTTTTTTATTTTTTATCTTTAAAAATATAAATTTAATGTAATATTCTCATTGACAATGATAATGATATTCATTATCATTTATTTGTGATTAATTGATAAATGTTATCAATTGTGAAAATTATATATGATAGGGGATATTATTTTGAAAAAAAATTATATGAAGGCGCTAGTAGTAGCGACAACATTAGCGATTCCATTTGCTACGTACTCTACTCCAGCATTAGCGGCATTAAAAGTTGAAGCAAATCAATCGGTAGCAGCAGCGAGTGATCGCACGTATGATACTGAGATTAAAATATATAAGGACCAAAAAGATGAGCCATCTATGGTTTCTCAATATATAAAAAATCCTAAAGTAACGATTGCAGCTGGCAAAAAAATTGTCACTGTAACAATGCAAGATAGCGATTATTTTCAATATCTTAGAATAGAAGATAAAAACCAGCCTGGTGTATTTCATGATGTGAAGGTTTTGTCAGAAGATAAGAGGAAGAATGGAACGAAGGTAGTTCAATTTGAAATTGGCGAGTTTGAGAAGAAGCACAATATGCAAATGCATATACTTATTCCAGCTATTGGATATGATCACAAATATCAAGTTCAATTTGAAATTAAAGATCCAACTGTAGGTAACAAAGAAACAGAGAAACCAGATGATAACTCTAATTCAGGAAATACGGAAACGGATAATCCAGTTGATAATCAAAATATGATAACAGATAACAAATTAAGAGAGCTTGTTAATAAAAAAGTATTTAATAGAAAAGATTTAAATACACCAATTACGAAAGAAGATTTATTACAAGTAAAGGATTTGTTTTTAAATACAAATGAGATACTTGATTATAGTGCATTAAAATATATGCCAAATTTAAAATCTTTAACAGTTGCGAATGCGAAGATAAAGGATCCGTCGTTCTTTGCGAACTTAAAGCAATTAAATCATTTAGCTTTGCGTGGTAATGAATTTGCAGATGTAACGCCACTTGTTAAGATGGATAATTTAGAATCCCTTGATTTAAGTAATAATAAAATTACAAACGTTGCACCACTAACTGAAATGAAAAATGTAAAAAGTTTATTTCTATCAGGCAACCAAATAGAAGATGTAACAGCATTAGCGAAAATGGAACAACTAGATTACTTGAATTTAGCAAATAATAAAATTACGAACGTTGCTCCATTAAGCAATTTGAAAAATGTAACATACTTAACTTTAGCAGGTAATCAAATTGAAGATATTAAACCGCTTTATACGTTACCGTTAAAAGATTTAGTATTAACACGTAATAAAGTGAAAGATTTATCAGGCATTGATCAATTGAATCAATTACAAGAGCTATGGATAGGGAAAAATGAAATAACAGATGTTACTCCTCTAAGTAAGATGACACAGTTGAAAATTTTAAACTTACCCAACAACGAGTTAAAAGATATTACTCCATTATCAAGTTTAGTAAACTTACAAAAGCTTGATTTAGAAGCGAATTATATTTCAGACTTATCACCAGTTAGTAATTTAAAAAAATTAGTATTTCTAAGTTTTGTTGCAAATGAAATCCGTGATGTCCGACCAGTTATAGAACTAAGTAAGACGGCTTATATTAATGTCCAAAATCAAAAAGTATTTTTAGAGGAAACAGAAGTAAATAAAGAAGTAAAAGTACCTATATATGAAAAAGATGGTGAGATTTCTACGAAAATCCGTCTGAAGAGCGATAATGGTACGTATAGTAATGGTGTAGTGAAATGGAGTACACCAGGTGAGAAAGTATATGAATTTGGTGTGAAAGATCCATTCGCGGATACAGGAATCTTCTTTACAGGATCTGTTATTCAAAATGTAGTAGAAAGTAAAGACGGTAATACATCTAAAGAAGATGAGAAAACAGAAGTGGTAGAATTTAAAGATGTACCAAAGGGACATTGGTCAGAAGAAGCAATTAATTACTTAGCGAAAGAAAAATTATTTATAGGCTATGGAAATGGTGAATTTGGATTTGGTGATAACATTACTCGTGGACAAGTAGCACTTCTAATACAAAGATATTTAAAATTAGAAAATAATCTAGAACAAAAAACGGCATTTACAGATACGAAAGGAAATATGTATGAAACGGCTATTGATGCAGTGGTTCAAGCTGGAATTATGACAGGCTATGGAAATGGTATGTTCCGTCCGGATGGAGTATTAACTCGATATGAAATGTCAGTAGTACTACAAAGAGTATTTCAGTTAAAAGAAAATGAAAATAGTGCAGAGAATTTTAAAGATGTACCAAATGGCCATTGGGCGAAAGGATATGTGAAAGCTTTAGTGGATAATAAAATATCAAAAGGCGACGGGGAAGGGAATTTTTTAGGAGATAATTTCGTAACACGTGAACAATACGCACAGTTTTTGTATAATGCAATAAAGAAATAAAGTGAAACTTTAATCAGTGGGGGTTTTGTTCATTCCCCACTGATTAGTAGCCCTCACCAATCGGGCTGCCCGTTAATGCGGAATAAAAAATGAGGAAAATACGCTATTCTTTAATTAAAGAATAGCGTATTTTTTATGTGCAAAATGAAATAGGAAATAGATAGGAGTATAGACATATGAATAGCCTATTTTAAAGAAGAACCACGAAACTATATTGACAAAAAAGCGTTCTCATGTGATAATTCAATTAAATTTTTAGAATAATCAAAAAATATTCCTTTTACATAGAAAGGATTCGAACCTTATATGAATATTATGCCGGGGGTGACGAAATGTTATTTTTTCTGAAGAAATGGAATGAATTAAAAGATGTGAAATCTGAATTGGCACTTCGTGATTGGTTTTATGGTACCAAAATTAGCTTATCGCTATGTACGTCAAAAGAGCCGTTAACATTTTTAGTAAATGTTGAGGGAAGAGATAAAGGGCTATTTTCGGAAGAAGATTTTATTGTCGTAAATTGCATGTGCGAGTCAGTATTTGAAAATGAAGAAAAACCAGCTGCAGAGTCATTTATGCATGCGGATATTTATAAAAAAAGTAGTGCAGGATGTATTTTACAAGTGCAGACTGTAGATAGTCATTTAATATCAGAGTTATATGGGGAAGAAGGAGAAGTAACGTTCGATAAACGCAGTGTGGAGCGTGTTTTCGGAAAAGAAGGTATAACAGAAATGACAATTCCAATTGTAGAAGATGAAAAAAAATTCGCTGATTTATTAGAAAGCAATGTTCCGAATTTCATTGAAGGTGGAGGAGTAGTTCTTGTTCATAATTACGGCATGATTGTGTGGGGAAAAACGCCAGAAGAAGCGAAAAAATGGCTAGAGGGTATAGAATATTTAATGAACTATCATGTAAAGTTATTAATGATTAAGGGTGCAAGGAGCTCTGTTATATAAAAATGGATGTGATATGGATACAAGTTAATAAACAAATGAAAGCGTTTTAAAAATAATTTCACTCATAAAATATAGGTCTCCTTATTATATATAGATTACATGTTGACATGTAAGGAGGAACATATTTTGCGAGTTAAATATCATTTTCTGCCAAAGCAGCAAGTAACATTTTGCAAGATAAATGATTCTGGTGAAGAGGCACTGCAAATGATGAACGAAACGGGATTTCGAGCCATCCCGGTATTAGCAGAAGATGAGAAGAAATTCACGGGGATTATTTATAAAGTAGATTTATTAGAAAAAAAATGCAATAGCGGATTAGAGCATGTAAGTGCAGGGGATATGCTTGATGATTCCAATGCATTTATTTTTGAAAAGGATTCATTCTTCAGAGCTTTTTATGTAATTCGTCGGCTTCCGTTTTTAGCCGTGCTAAATGATTATAATGAATTTGTCGGTATGTTAACGCATTCGAATATATTTGATGTTATTGAAGATTCATTTGGTATGCGAACAGGTGGTTATATATTAACAATTGCAACACAAGATTGTAAGGGAACGATTAAAGAGCTTGGGACATTGTTAAAAGCATATAATATCGGTGGCCTATTTACGTTAGATAACGGTGATCAATATATCCGCCGCGTTATTGTAAATATATCAGATGAGTTAGATGAAACAAGATTAAAGCAATTAATCGGAAAAATAGAGAAAAAAGGATTCAGAGTGAGTCATGTAGATTATATTTAAGTTAAAAAAAGTACCTATCTGTTATATATAGATAGGTACTTTTTTGTCCCGCCATTTGTGGGCAGTGAAATCCGAGCCTCAAAATTCAGCGCAAGTAAAGAAGTTAAGTGGGGGGACGGATTGCCCATAAAAGCCCAATTGGTGAGGGCTGATTATATGTGAGTAATGAACTTTATTTTGAAACAGGAGGCGGGGATAATGCTAGATCAGATAAGAAAATAAAGTCTGCATGCTCACGAATTTTAGGGATAGAAGTTTCAATAACGCGTGATGTAATTTCACCTGGAGGGCCCACATGCCCGATAGCTACCATAATAGGTTTTTCTTGAATTTTTTTGATGAGTAATTGGGCTTGTTTTGAAATATGTCCTGCTGTATACACATCATCAAAAAATAGTTGGTTTTCAATAATAGGAACTCCTAATTCTTTTCCAATTTTTGGGACGACACTATTAGGATTCGTTTTACTATCTAAGTAAAATAAACCGTGTTTTTTACAAGCAGCAAGTATAAGGCGAACAATTCTTTCATCCGCTGTTACTTTTGACCCCATATGATTGTTCATTCCAATTGCATGCGGTACTTCTTGAATCGCTTGTTCAAGTCGGTTGTTTATTTCTTCATCGCTTAAATCAGTTGTAATTGCTTTCGGCCCAAGCCATTCTTTTTTACCTTTTATAGGTTCCATTGGCATATGTATAATAACTTCATGGCCTTTCTTATGGGCAGCTATTGCATCTTCTTTTGTGGAAGGAAGAAAAGGCATAACAGCAACAGTGAGTGGAATGGGAAGTGATAACATTTGATTAGTCCCCTTCATATTATTTCCGAAATCATCAATGACAATAGCAACTTTATTCGTATGAGCATTT
This sequence comes from Bacillus sp. PK6-16, assembly GCF_056530295.1. Classification (NCBI taxonomy): domain Bacteria; kingdom Bacillati; phylum Bacillota; class Bacilli; order Caryophanales; family Bacillaceae; genus Bacillus; species Bacillus sp. PK6-16. The sequence goes on along the minus strand of NZ_CP096511.1, from coordinate 3,943,365 downwards.
GCTTGAATAGGAAATAAGAAGGACGGTAAAAACAAAACAATGATGAATAATGCAATCGTATATTTTCGCATATAAATATTTCCTTTCTATTGTTATCCCGCTATTTGTGGGGAGTAAGACTCCCACCTCAACATTGGGCTGGATAGGTGGGAGATTCACTGCCTACCCGATTGGTGAATACTAATAATCAGTGGGGGCTGAACAAAAAACACTGATTAAAGTTTCACTTTATCAATCATCATTATGTTTTGCTTTTTTATATAAATTAAACAAAAAATGTCGAAGAAAAGTAGGTGGAAAATTAAGAATCACCGGTTTACGTAGCATTTATAAAAAAACAAGATGAAAAAAATGTCTATTATTGCGAATGTATTTACAAAGATAGAATAATTTGTAATAATTCTCAAAGTGAGGGTAAAGATTTGTAAATTACAGGGAGAAAATGTTAAAATTTCTGATTCTTCAAATTTGCATATGATTAAGTAGTTAAAAAAGTCAATGGAGAAGTGAAGTTAAGAGCATGGAAGTATAATAAGGGGGATATGGATGTTTACTGTAAAAAGGAAGTACACATTAGAAAAGCTTTCACGTGATATTCATATGAAACGTGAAGAAATGATTCAACTAGGATTAACAAGTGGGCTAAATAGTAGGGAGACAATTCAAGTTAGTCAAGAATTGGACAAGCTTATTTTACAATATCAATGTTATAAAGAAAAACAAACACCGAAATGGTTTTCAATTATAAAAATACCTATTTTCCAAATCGGGTATGAAGGAAAATCAAATAATTTTTGGCGAATGCTTGTCGCTGGTTTTATGAAATAAGTATAATTACCCTTATAGGATAAGGATAATTATACTATGTGTAACGGAATTTCGATATGAACTGTTGTTCCTTCGTTTTCTGTACTGTCAATAAAAATATGCCCATTATACATCTCTACAATTCGTTTACATATGACAAGTCCAAGACCTGTTCCAGTATCTTTATTAGTAAAGAACGGATGAAAGAGGTGTTTTTGAATATGTTGCGGAATCCCTTTTCCAGTATCTATAATCTGCAATTGTGCGTGTGTTTCATTGTTTTTTACTACAATGGTTAGTGTATCACTAGAAGTCATGGCCTCAATTGCATTTTTTGTAATGTTTAAAACCACTTGTTTCATATGGTCTTTCGAACAACGGATATGAACAGGATGGTCTGGCAAATGTAAATAGAATACAATGTTATGTAAATTCGCCTCAGATTGAATAATTAATGCTACCTCATTTAGAATTTTTCTTACATCATACGTTTGCTCGATGATAGCGGTTGGCTTTCCGAGAATAAGAAATTCACTTACAATTTCATTGATTCGCTCTATTTCTTGTTCAATTACGGAAAAGTAGAACTGATCTTGCTCATCTTTATATTTCTCTTTTAATAGAGCGACGAGCCCTTTAATTCCAGTAAGAGGATTACGGATTTCATGTGCTGTACTCGCTGCAAAAGTTCCAACTAATTCAATTTTTTGTAGTTCATTTTGTTGCCTTTCAAGTTTTGTTTGACGTTTTAACAACATATATTGAGCAAGTAAAAATAAAATAGACATTAAAAATAAAGTAGCTATACACTCTATTGCAACCCACTGGTATAAGGTTTTTTGATGAATAGGTAATGGAGAAACAGAGACCTTCCAATTTAATCTTTGGAGTGGGGTAGTAAGCATATTAGAATGCGTATCACTTGTGTCGTTATTATCATCGGTTAGAAAAACTACATCATGTTTATCAGTTACCTCAAAATGGTATTGTGGTTTAATGGCATTTAAAGAAGATGAAATGTAATCAAAGCGTAAACTAGCTAATAATAATCCTGAGAGCTCCTTCTGTTTATTAAATATGGGGGCAGCAATCATAATAGCTTTATGTCCAAGAACGCGATCAGTAATGACTGATGATACAGTGGTTTTTTTAGTTTGGAGCGCGTCTTGAATATATTTACGGTCTGAAACATCTATAGGCTTTGATTCATCTTCAGATGCGATTGTAATGACTCCTTCTGGTGTAGCGTAATATAGACCAGAAAAGCGTGCATCGTTTCCATCTGTATCATGTACAATTTGTTTAATACCATTTATATTACCAGTCTCGGTGCCTACAACTTTTGCAAGCATGTCTAAAGCAGAAATTGCTTCACCAAGATGATGATCCAAATAATCTCTATATAAAAAGAGAACTGTATGAGCAGATAATTTGTTTTCCTGTTTCATTTTATATGTATGATACGAATAAAATGTAGCACCAATCCCTATTGTCGGTAGGATAACAAGCAATATATATACAATTATGCTTTGGAATTTGACTTTCAAATGTGGTACTCCTTCTTTTTTTATTATCATTATATATAAACTATGTTAAAATTGTCATGTTTTTATTCAAGAATGATCCTTAATATATTAGGGGAGAGGAAATGGATGAGTGAATGCTCATTCGGAATTCACAGGAAGTATGAACTGGCATTTTCTTTTTATTGCTGAGAATTTAAGTGAAGGGTTGAAAGTTGTATGACATCAAATAATGAACGAGAAGATATTTCTCAATCTTTAAAAGTATTTATTGCATTATCTCGTGTACATCGTTCTGTTATGGATACTACAAATAAATCTATACAAAGTAACGGGTTAAATCCAACTGAATTTGCTGTATTAGAACTGCTATATCATAAAGGCGGTCAACCACTTCAGCAAATTGGTGAGCGTATTTTAATAGCTAGTGGCAGCATTACATATGTTGTAGATAAGCTGGAGAAAAAGGGATTAGTAAAGAGAATTCCATGTCCGAATGACAGACGTGTTATTTACGCGCAATTAACTGAGTCTGGCGAGAACTTTATTGCTTCTATTTTTCCGGGGCATGAGAAAGTTATACATCAGTCTTTTGAAATGTTAACGAAAGATGAAAAAGATGAATTACTTGATTTATTAAAAAAAATTGGGAAGTATGAAAAATAATATGTTCCAAAGGAGCTTTGGATAAATAAATCCAAGGCTTTTTTATTTGTAATGAACTCAGGGCAATCACTGCCGAAATTTGTTGAAAATTAAGAGGGAATTCAAGAATACGTATTGAATTATAATAAAGGTATGTAATGGAGAGGAGGCTCGTTCATGTCATTTAAAGACTATGAATATAAACGCCCAAATATTGAAGAGTTAAAAGAGAAATTTACTGTTGCTTTAGAGAAGTTTGATAACGCAAAAACTGTAGAAGAACAAAAACAAGTCATTCATTCAATTAATGAGATTCGCAACGATTTTGGTACAATGGGAAACCTTTGTTACATTCGCCATTCTGTTGATACGACGGATACTTTTTATAAGGAGGAGCAGGATTTCTTTGATGAATTCTCTCCAGTTGTACAAGGATATGGTACAAAATATTATAAGGCACTCATTAATTCTCCATTTCGTGAAGAATTAGAGGCGTATTATGGAAAACAATTATTTGCTCTAGCAGAATGTGATTTAAAAACATATTCAGATGAAGTCGTGAAAGATTTACAATTAGAAAATAAATTATCATCGCAATATACACAGTTATTAGCATCTGCAAAAATTGACTTTGCTGGAGAAGAAAGAACGTTATCGCAACTGATTCCGTTTATGCAAGGAAAAGAAAGAAGCGAACGTAAAGCATCAAGTGAAGCATACTACGGATTTTTAGCTGGAAATGAGGAAGAACTAGATCGTATTTATGATGAGCTTGTTAAAGTGAGAACGAAAATCGCAAAATCTTTAGGTTTCAAAAACTTTGTTGAACTTGGATATGCAAGAATGTACCGTACAGATTATAATGCGGAGATGGTGGCTAATTACCGTCAGCAAGTGCTAGATTATATCGTTCCCGTTACAACGGAATTAAGAAAGCGACAACAAGCACGTATCGGTGTAGAGAAGTTAGCTTATTACGACGAAAACTTTGAGTTTGCTACAGGTAACCCAACTCCAAAAGGAGATGCGGATTGGATTGTTGATCATGGAAAGACAATGTATAAAGAGTTATCGGCTGAAACAGATGAATTTTTCAATTTCATGCTAGATAATGATTTATTAGATTTAGTTGCGAAAAAAGGAAAAGCTGGTGGCGGATATTGTACATATATTGAGAATTATAAAGCGCCATTTATTTTCTCAAACTTCAATGGAACATCTGGTGACATTGATGTATTAACACATGAAGCAGGTCATGCTTTCCAAGTATATGAAAGTCGTAAATTTGAAATTCCAGAATATAATTGGCCAACATATGAGGCGTGTGAAATCCACTCTATGAGTATGGAATTCTTTACATGGCCATGGATGAAGCTATTCTTTGAAGAAGATGCAGATAAATATTACTTCTCTCACTTAAGTTCAGCACTTCTGTTTTTACCTTATGGTGTATCTGTTGATGAATATCAACATTATGTATATGAAAATCCTGAAGCATCACCTGAAGAGCGTAAGACAGCATGGCGTAACATAGAGAAGAAATATTTACCACATCGTGATTATGAGGAGAATGATTATTTAGAGCGCGGTGGTTTTTGGCAACGTCAAGGGCATATTTATAGCTCACCGTTCTATTATATTGATTACACGCTTGCTCAAATTTGTGCGCTACAATTTTGGAAACGTGCAAGAGATAATAGACAAGAGGCGTGGGAAGATTATGTGAATCTGTGCCAACAAGGTGGAAGTAAATCGTTCTTAGAATTAGTAGAGGTTGCAAATTTAACATCACCATTTGCTGAAGGCTGTGTGAAAAGTGTTATTACAGAAATTGAAGCATGGTTACATGCGATTGACGACACAAAATTGTAAAAAACATGCGATTTTTTTCACATGTTTAACATCGACATAATGGGAAAATGATGAGATAATAAAAGAAAATTCAGAATACTAAAGGGGTGTTTCTAATAAGGAGCACCTCTTTTCACCAACAAAAGGGGGGAACAAGTATGCTTCAATCTAATATGGATGTAAGTTTAGAAAGTTTAGTAAATTCATTACAGGCTACTCGAAGCACGCTATTATCAGAAATTGAAATGTTAAATGACACAGAAGTGAATGTAAAGCCACGCCGTGATAAATGGAGTATTATTCAAATTTTACACCACTTGCATTTAGTTGAACAATCTGTCACGTCTGCCCTTGTATATGCTTTACAAAAAAATGAAAGAAACATGACTCCATTTAAAGACCTCCAACTTACGCTTGATCGCACACATAAACGAGAAGCTCCTCAGCAAATGCAACCAACAGAAACTTTAATGAAAAAACAGCAAGGAATTCAATTGCTAGAACATTCACGCCAAGAACTATTACACGCGCTTCATAGTGTTATAGATGAAAAAGATTTATTTGAAAATGGATTAAAGCATCCTGTTTTTAATGATCTGAATTTGTATCAATGGGTTCAATTTCTTGATTTGCATGAACAAAGACATCTTACGCAGTTAAAAGAGGCGAAACATGCAATTTTGCAACGCTAAAGTGGAAGAAGTGGGAAACCACTTCTTTTTTGATACGTGCATAGTTTTCTTTCTTATTTTGGAATACTACATGGAGAAAGAAAAGAAGGAGTTGAAAAAACATGTCTAAGAAGAAGCGAGAAGAAGAGCGCGCCTGGAAAGCACGTAAAGAAAATCAACAACCGCACGGAAAAGTGAAAGCTTTTGCTGAATTAGTTGAAGGAACAGAAAAAACGTGATGAGTATTTCATCACGTTTTTTGTATGAGTGGAAAAGTTAATAAAAAGGTTGTACCGATTCCTTTTTCACTTATAATATCAATTTTTCCATTCATAGCTTGAACAACACTGAATACGACCATCATTCCAAGTCCAGTACCTTTTTCTTTCGTTGAATAAAAGGGCGAACCAAGACGTTTTACTTGTTCTGAATCCATACCGACTCCTGTATCTTTTATATATAACTGAATATGCTTATGATCAGGAACTAATGTGAAATAAAGATCACCGCCTTTTGGCATAGCCTCAATGCAATTTTTTAAAATATTTAATAAACATTGATTTAGTTTTTGCTTTTCTCCAGCGATAAAAAAAGAAGTGCTTTGCTTTATATAATGAGTACGTACATTTGTTAAATTAGCAAGCGGTGTAATTAACGACAATGCATGTAGTAATTCTTCTTCTAACTGTAATGTTTGTTCTTTTTCAATGCTTGGTTTAGCAAAGGTTAAATAATCTGTAAGAACATGATTTGCTTGTTCGATGCCATTAATGGCAATGTCGATATATAATTTTCGTTCCTGCTCAGTGCATGTATCTGATTGTAATAGTTGTAAAAAACCTTTCGTTGAAGTTAATGGATTGCGAATTTCATGAGAGATAGACGCTGCCATTTCACCAATTAAATGAAACTTTTCAGCATTTATAAGTTCATTTTGGAGACGAACTTGAGTTTGTAATATGTGTAGTAAATATAAAATTAGAATCGTACCAAGCATTGAACATAATTCATACACAATAATATGCGGTATATAATCAGTCTTATTTGTAACCTTTGAAAGGAAGAAGGGTATCCAACTAAATCCGTATGTGAGACTGTAGATAATAGCAAGTGTTATTTTTATACGATTAGAAGTTCGATTGAAAAATTTATATGTTAATAATAGAACAATAAATAGAAGAACAGAACCGATAAGAGATGGGAAAACACCTACCCCACCTAATAATAAGCGATATATGTTTAATACAACTAAGATAGAACCACCAGCAATAGGCCCTCCCGTTAATGTACCGACAATTAATACAATATGGCGCATATCAAATTGAAAACCATTATTTGTTTTTGCTGCAAATGTAATACAGAGTACGGTAGCAAGGCAACAGAGTACAATGAATATAGCTGAATTTAATTTAGGAGAGCGTTTCCCTTTTTGATTCCAAAATAAATGATATACGAGCATTGTAATCAGGATGAATAATATATTTAAAAAGAGATAAATAATAAAGGATTTCAGTGGGATGCCTCCTCTCTTCTTATATTAAATTAATCATACTATAAAATGAAAGAAATGAAATAATAAATAGCTGAAAAATCAGAAATTTTTACGCTAGTATACAATATGTTACAATAAGCTGTGTCAATGAAAGAAGAAATTCCGTGCACCGCGCGGGAGAGGTTCGCGAACTCCCTCTATAAAAAACTATGGAAACAACAATATCCTTAGGTATTGTTTTGTTTTTTTATTGTGACAGTTCAAGAACGTTCTTTCTTCTTATTTATAGTAGAGAAGGAGAATGAGTGAAATGAAAAAAGAAAAAGCAGTTGTTGTTTTTAGTGGAGGACAAGATAGTACGACATGTTTATTTTGGGCAATAGAGCAGTTTGCAGAGGTAGAAGCTGTAACGTTTAATTACAATCAACGTCATAAGCTAGAAATTGATTGTGCAGCGGAAATTGCAAAAGAACTAGGAATAAAGCATACGGTACTAGATATGAGTCTATTAAATCAACTTGCTCCAAATGCGTTAACGAGAAAGGATATGGAGATTACACATGAAGAAGGTGAATTGCCATCGACATTTGTAGATGGACGAAATTTACTCTTCTTATCATTTGCTGCTGTATTAGCAAAACAAGTTGGAGCACGTCATATTGTAACGGGTGTATGTGAAACTGATTTCAGTGGTTATCCAGACTGCCGTGACGTGTTTGTGAAATCGTTAAATGTTACTTTAAATTTATCTATGGATTACCCGTTTGTCATTCACACGCCACTTATGTGGATTGATAAGGCTGAAACATGGAAATTATCAGATGAACTTGGAGCATTTGAGTTTGTTCGAGAAAAAACATTAACATGTTATAACGGAATCATTGGTGATGGTTGCGGTGAATGTCCAGCATGTCAACTTCGTAAAGCAGGATTAGATACGTACCTACAAGAACGCGAAGGAGCGAACAACTAATGGATAACTTTTTTGGATTTCGCATCGTAGAGAATTTGCAAAAAATGGAAAAGGATATTCGGCGTAAACAACTCAAATACCATAATAAAAGAGTAATGGTCAGCAAGGAATTTACATTTGATGCAGCACACCATTTACACTGTTATGAAGGGAAATGTAAAAACTTACATGGTCACACATATAAAGTTGTATTTGGAATTAGTGGATATGTAAATGAAATAGGTCTTGCAATTGACTTTGGAGATATAAAAGAAATTTGGAAGAATGAAATAGAAATTTATCTAGATCATCGTTATTTAAACGAAACGTTACCTGCAATGAATACGACTGCTGAAAATATGGTCGTTTGGATTTATGAAAAGATGGCAGAAGCACTAACAAAAGAGAATCGAGTGAACGAATATAAAGGAGCTCGCGTTGAATTTGTTCGTCTATTTGAGACGCCGACTAGTTATGCGGAAGTAAGACGGGAGTGGATGCTTGATGAGTAAAATCCCTGTCTTAGAAATATTCGGTCCGACTATTCAAGGTGAAGGAATGGTTGTAGGGCAAAAGACAATGTTTATCCGTACAGCTGGTTGTGATTATAGCTGTGCTTGGTGTGATTCTGCTTTTACGTGGGATGGATCAGCTAAAGATCAAATTAGACAGATGACACCAGAAGATATTTGGGATGAGCTTGTTGCAATTGGAGGAGAAAATTTTTCTCATGTTACGATTTCAGGTGGAAATCCGGCATTACTAAAAAATATTGAGTTTCTTCTTTCTGTATTAAAAGAAAATGGAATGCGAACGGCAATTGAAACGCAAGGGAGTAAATGGCAAGATTGGTTACTTCAAATTGATGAGATAACAATTTCTCCAAAACCACCAAGTTCAACGATGAAAACAGATTTTCAGAGGTTAGATGCTATTATTCAGAAACTAGCAGGAAAAGATATTAGTTTAAAAGTAGTAGTATTCGATGATCATGATTTTGAATATGCAGTTAAGATGCACGAACGTTATCCAAAGGTACCATTTTTCTTACAAGTAGGAAACGATGATACAAAAACAGTGGATGATGCGATGCTTATAAAAAAATTATTAGATAAGTATGAATGGCTGATTGATAAAGCTGTAAATTGTAAAGCGATGAATGATGCAAAAGTATTGCCTCAGCTTCATGCGTTAGTATGGGGAAATAAGCGCGGCGTATAACGAGAAGGGATGTTTAAAATGACAGGAAGATTAGATGAAGATTTAAAAGATGTAACATTACTAGGGAATCAAAATACAAAATATTTATTTGAATATAGCCCAGAAATATTAGAGGTATTTGATAATAATCATCCAAACCGTGATTATTTTGTAAAATTCAATTGTCCTGAATTTACAAGTTTATGCCCGAAAACAGGACAACCAGATTTTGCAACAATTTATATTAGCTATATTCCAGAGCAAAAAATGGTAGAGAGTAAATCTTTAAAGTTGTATTTATTTAGTTTCCGCAATCATGGTGATTTCCATGAAGATTGCATGAACGTTATTATGAACGATTTAATTAAATTAATGGATCCACGTTATATTGAGGTATGGGGGAAATTCACACCACGTGGTGGCATTTCAATTGATCCATACTGCAACTACGGGCGCCCAGGGACGAAGTATGAACAAATGGCTGATTACCGCATGATGAACCACGATCTATATCCGGAAACAATTGATAATCGTTAATAGAAAGAAAGGGCCTGTATAGTATACAGGCCCTTTCTTTCTATTATATTATGCATTTTGATTAATGACAGTATAGTTTTTATGACTTACAACTGTAAGAGGTTCCATATCTAGTTCTCTAAAATTCTTCATAATTGTTATATCAACAATAACAGAGTTTTGATTTACTTTTTGAACACGGCCTTGCATTCCACCTTTAAATTCGATGATATCTCCAGTTTCTGCGATCTGCATAAGCAACTCTCCTTGTTACAGTTTTCCCAAAAAAAGAATAAATTTGGGTTTTTTTATTTCCTCCTATTTTGAACCATATTTCCTACTTTGTAAATGTTTCCAAAGTAAAAATTCGAAAAATATTCACTTTTTGTAAGAAAATATGTAGAAAATCCATGTTTTTTGAAAAAAATAGCAAAAATGCGAGAATCTTTATATCGAGGTATAATGAAAAAGTAGAATAACCTGCTGAAGTGGGAGAAATTAGAGGCGGTAAAATGATGTTTGAATTTGTGGGGAGTGTTATAGCTTTAATTTTATTTTTATTTTCTTATATGCATTTAAAAAAGATTCGTCAATATGATACGAGTACATATTTTGATGGGATGGATGGTATCCATGCTTCGATAACACATGATAGTGGTGGGGAGATGTAAAGGTATATAACTTTATTTTCTTGCGTGGCATGATGTTTAGAACTAGTGCATAATAGAGTTCATAAGTGATGAATGGAGAGTGAAAAGAATGAAGATTTCTTTTATTCGTCATGGTCGCTTAGATTGTACTATAGAACCAATGACGGTTACATCCTTTCATGAATGGATAAAAGGATATGACTTACATACTATAACAGAAAAACAACCTATACCATTGGAAACAAGAGAAGCGGTTGAAGTAGCGAAATTGATTGTAACGAGTGATCAAAAGTGTGCTGTACAGTCAGCAGCTGAATTAATGGATTCTTTATGTTTTATACAAAATTCTCTTTTTAGGGAAGCGGCAGTTCCGGCGAGCTTTTATGCGCCAAAATGGTTGAAGTGTAAACTTAACGTATGGATGTGTATTGGACGAGCATTATGGATACTTGGTTACCATAAAAATGTTGAATCTTATAAGGAAGTAAGAGAGAGGGCAAGGCAAGCAGCTTACGTATTACATCGTTATGCTCTCGTACATGGAAGTATTGCTCTTGTAGGTCATAATTATTTTAATTCGATGATTGGAACGGAACTGAGGGCAATAGGATGGTCTGGTTCGCCTATTTTGCATAGAAAGCCATGGGGATGTACAACATATACGTTTCACGAGGCGATGGATGGAAATATATTAAATACGAATTTAACATAAAAGCACACGATTTATATAAATCGTGTGCTTTCTTTTTAAGATACAGAAATTTTGACGTTTAATGGTTTTACGAGATGAGCATAAGGTTCGCCTACTAGCATAACAATTTCATCTTTTTTATAACCTAACTTTTCGTAAAGTGAATAGGCGCGTGTGTTTTCTAAATTAACAAGTAAAGCGATTTTTTCATGCCCTTTTTCAGTTGCATAGATTTCGGCAGCTTCAATTAATTTAGAACCGATACCTTTTCCGCCGTGTGCACTTGAAACTGATAGTGTATCAATGTAATACTCATCAAGCTCAGCTTCTTTTTCTAACGTAATTGATTCATCTTTATGTAATTCTCTTAAGTGATGTACAATTGGTGCGTCAAGCTGTGTTGCTTCACTACCGTGATAAGCGACAATAACTCCAACTGCACTCTCGTCTTGTTCATAGACAAAACAGTTTTCGTAGCTCAGACGGTTATTTTCTTTTGAGAACCATGTCTCAAGTCCTAGTAATACTTCTGCTTCATCTGTGCTACCTGTGATTTTTTCAGCAATTTCATGCAGAGCATTATACAATAAAGGAGCTATTGCCATTGCATCTGTCTTTTTTGCTTTCCGAATCATAGTATCCCTCCTAGTTCTATTTGTATATTGTAGCATAGTGGTATGGAACTTTGCATAATTGAATGCCGAAATGTTTGATATAGAGAAGTAGCTATGTTAGTATATGATATTTAGTGGACATATAGTAAAACGATATTGTTTGCGAAATAACGAAAATAAAATCATGGCATAACAACGAGATAAAGTGAAACGTTAATCAGTAAGATTTTTTGTTCATTCCACGACTGATTAGTAGTCAACACCAATCGCACTACCTGCAAATAGCGGGATAAATTTACAGTTGTTGACCTATAGAATATACGATAAAATAAAATATTGCAGAGAGGTGAAATACATGGATAAAGAATTAGCAAATACAATTTTAGATCAGCTAAAAAATGGTGAAATAAAGGAGTATGTTGTTACGAAAGATGTATTTTATACGTTCAGAGAAGTTGTTGTAAATAGAGAAGACTTTAAGCATTTCATTGGTAACGCACAGCGAGGCGGGCAAGTGATTTATACATATTCAGAAACGCCACGTTCATAAAGGGGAATTTTGATCAGCAGGGCATCTCTCACTGATTAGTAGCCTTTCACCAATCGGACGTTTAATGCGGGATAAATAAAAGATAAAGGAGAGGGGAATTATGGGCGATTTTAAACAAGGCATTTTACCACATTGGGATTATATGTGGAAAGATAGAGCCGGCAATCGATTTATGGGAATGGTTATGTATCCAGAGAAACGAAAATGTTCAGCAAAAATGCTTCAGAAAATAAAAAGAGCATATGAAGAAGCAGTAGAAATTAAAGTAACTGTACAAGTTCGACATACATATCAGTACGTAGAAGGAATGATTGTATACTTTGATGAAGAGGCTCCGGTATGTACAATGATTGATAAAGATGAAAATCCGCATCATATATTTGTAAAAGATATTTTGCGCATTGAGCACTCTGAATAAACCTTTCATAAATAAATTGAAGTTCCATAATAATAATCTTTTTCTATAATAGTTATCTTTTAGTATGTAACGAGAAACGAAAGTATATGTATAATATATTTAATAAGGTAAATTTGATAAATGTAATCGTTTTTTAGAGCAGATTATAGTTTCATATCTGTTCTTTTTTGCGTGATGCTGGAGAAATATATTTCTTCAGCATCTACCGTTTTATGACAAAATATATTGTTAACTTTTTTAAAAATAAGGTTAAATTCGTTGACAACTTTTTTGAAAAGCACTTTATTGACATGAGTTTTAGAATGTTGTTTCATAGTCATTGTATTGAAAAAAAACGGCTATCATGTCGAAAAGTAAAAGTTAAAAAAAGAAAGAATTTATACATATATCTTGTGTCTTATTTTGAAACGTAATACAATATATAGAGAAATCAAGAACAACATATAGAGAATATAGATTTGAGAGGGAGGGTCGGAAATGTTAGTTGCATATGATTCTATGACAGGAAACGTGAAGCGTTTCATTCACAAATTAAATATGCCGGCCGTTCAAATTGATGAAGATCTAGTAATAGATGAAGACTTTATTCTTATTACGTATACAACAGGTTTTGGCAATGTACCAGAACGTGTTTTAGACTTTTTAGAGCGCAATAATGAAAAATTAAAAGGCGTATCTGCAAGCGGCAATCGTAACTGGGGAGACATGTTCGGTGCAAGTGCTGACAAGATTTCTACTAAATATGAAGTGCCTATTGTATCAAAATTTGAGTTATCTGGAACAAATAACGATGTAGAATATTTTAAGGAAAGGGTGCGGGAGATTGCGACACATTGAACTGAATAATGAAATCACGCAAATGCAGGACGGTTTTTATCAGCTTCATAAAGATAAAGAGGCATTAGAAGTCTTTATGGAAGAAGCTAGAGAGAATACCGTTCCTTTTAATAGCGTGGCAGAGCGAATGGAGTATATGAAAGAACATGATTACTATTACAACGTTCTGGACGAGTATAGCTTGGAGGAAGTAGAGGAAGTATATAACATCGCTTATGGTGAAAACTTCGAGTTCCAATCTTATATGGCAGCATCTAAGTTCTACAAAGATTATGCGTTAAAAACGAATGATCAAAAACAATACTTAGAAAGCTATGAAGATCGTGTAGCAATTGTTTCATTATACTTAGGACGCGGTGATGTTTCGAAGGCAAGACAATTCGCAAGCATGATTGTAAAACAAAACTACCAACCAGCGACACCAACCTTTTTAAATGCGGGAAGAAGCAGAAGAGGAGAAATGGTGTCTTGTTTCTTGTTAGAGATGGACGATAGCTTAAATTCGATCGGCTTTAACATTAATACTGCGATGCAATTATCGAAAATCGGCGGGGGAGTAGCTTTAAACTTATCTAAGCTACGCGCACGCGGTGAGCAAATTAAAGGTATCGACAACGCTGCAAGTGGTGTAGTACCTGTTATGAAATTGCTTGAAGATTCGTTTTCATATGCGAATCAGCTTGGCCAACGAAAAGGTGCCGGTGCAGTATATTTAAACATTTTCCATTGGGATATTATTGAATTCCTTGATACAAAAAAAATAAATGCCGATGAGAAGAGCCGTATTCAGTCTCTATCAATCGGAATTATCGTTCCAAGTAAGTTCTTTGAGCTTGCTGAGAAAAACGAACCTTTCCATGTTTTCGCGCCTTATACGGTTTATAAAGAATATGGCAAGCATTTAGATGATATTGACATTGATGAAATGTACGATGAATTAATGAGCAATCCGAAAGTGAAGAAGAAGCCACTAGATATTAGTGCACGTGATATGCTTATTAAAATCGCTATGATTCAGCTTGAGTCTGGTTACCCATACTTAATGTTTAAATCAAATGCAAATAATCAACATCCATTGAAGGATATTGGAACTGTGAAGATGTCGAACTTATGTACAGAAATCTTCCAGCTTCAAGAAACTTCAGAAATAAATGATTACGGTACAGATGACATTATCCGTCGTGATATTAACTGTAACTTAGGATCGTTAAATATCGTAAACGTAATGGAAAATAAAGAAATTCGTGAAGCAGTTCATGCGGGAATGGAAGCTTTAACAGCTGTTTCTGATATGACGATTATTCCGAATGCACCAACTGTGAAAAAAGCAAATGACGAGCTTCATTCAGTTGGACTTGGAGCAATGAACTTACACGGATATTTAGCAAAAAATAAAATCGCTTATGAAAGTGCAGAAGCGAAAGAATTCGCTCGTACATTCTTTATGATGTTAAATTACTACTCTATTGAGAAAAGTATGGAAATCGCTACAGAAAAAGGCGAGACATTTAAGGACTTCGATAAATCTGATTATGCGAATGGCACATACTTCGAAAAGTATGAAACGACAGATTACAGCCCAGTAACTGAAAAAGTTCAGCAACTATTTGAAGGAATTCATATTCCAACAAAAGAAGATTGGACAAGTTTAAAAGAGCAAGTACAGAAGAATGGTTTATACAACTCATATCGTCTTGCCATTGCTCCAACACAATCAATCAGTTACGTTCAAAATGCAACTTCAAGCGTAATGCCGATCGTAAGTCAAATCGAATCAAGAACATATGCGAATGCGACAACATATTATCCAATGCCGTATTTATCAAAAGATACGTTCTGGTACTATAAATCTTCTTACGATATGAATCAGTTTAAATTAATTGATTTAATCGCAGAAATTCAAGAACATATTGACCAAGGAATTAGTACAATTCTTTACGTTAATAGTGATATTTCAACACGTGAATTAGCACGTTACTACATCTATGCACATAAAAAAGGCTTAAAGAGTCTGTATTATACGAGAACACGTAAATTAAGCGTGGAAGAGTGTGTGGCTTGTACCGTTTAATATAAAAAGTGAGACATGATGAGCAGGGTTTTCTGAACCCTGCTCATGCTTAGTTATCATATTTAGAGAAGGGGCGATTTAATGCGTGCGGTAAACTGGAACAAAAAAGAAGATGATTTTAGTTTAATGTTTTGGAAGCAAAACATCGCTCAGTTTTGGACAGAAGAAGAAATTGCGGTTTCGTCTGACAAAAATACTTGGGTGCAATTATCGAAAGAAGAGCAAATTGCTTATAAGCGTGTATTAGGTGGTTTAACACTTTTAGATACGAAACAAGGTGGCGAAGGAATGCCACTTGTACTTGTTCATCTTGAAAATTTACAAGCGAAAAGTGTATTAGCTTTCATGGGAGCTATGGAAGAAGTACATGCGAAAAGTTATAGTCACATTTTCACAACATTAGCTACAGAAGAAGAGATTGATGATATTTTTGACTGGGTAGACAATCATCCGTTACTTGAGAAAAAAGCTGGTATTATTACTAGTTACTATCGTCGTTTATTAAAGCCTGAAGTAACAAAAAAAGAGTTATACATGGCAATGGTAGCAAGTGTGTTCTTAGAAAGTTACTTATTCTATAGCGGATTCTTCTATCCACTTTACTTAGCTGGTCAAGGAAAACTAACAGCAAGTGGTGAGATTATCAACTTGATAATTCGTGATGAGTCAATTCACGGCGTATTCGTCGGTATTTTAGCACAACAAATCTTCGCAGAACTTTCTGCAGAAGAGCAACAAGAAGTGCAAAAAGAAACACAAGATTTATTAATGGAACTATATGAAATTGAAATGGCCTATACAGAAGAAATTTACACTTCTATCGGTCTTGTAGAAGATGTAAATCGTTTCGTTCGTTACAATGCGAATAAAGGGCTTATGAACTTAGGACTTGAGCCGAAGTTTGAAGAAGAAGAAATTAACCCAATCGTTTTAAATGGTTTACGTACAGATACGAAAAACCATGATTTCTTCTCTGTAAAAGGAAATGGTTACGTAAAAGCAACGAACGTTGAAAAGTTAGCTGACGATGACTTCGTGTTTAACTTTTAATATAGGATTATAAAGAAAAACTGTCTTATTCATTGATAAGACAGTTTTTCTTTATAATTTTGTTTACATAACACTATTATTTTTGTATAGCGATTTATATTTGGGAAGTTCTATTCGTTTAACGGATAGAACTTTTTTGTAATTAAATGGGTATTTACAAAATTTTTGTATCGGTGTATTATTTAACTAGTACACTGATACAAAAGGAGGGAAGAAATGAAAATAGAGTTTTCTCCAAATACACCAATTTACATTCAGGTAATGGAATACATAAAAAAAGAGATCGTAACAGGACATTTATTACCTGGTGATAAAATTCCCTCTGTCCGTGAATTAGCGAGTGAATTACAAGTGAATCCAAATACGATTCAGCGTACATTTCAAGAGCTAGAACGGGATGGAGTTGTTGTCACACGTAGAGGAATGGGACGGTATGTAACGAATGAAGGGGAGAAAATTATGGAGCTGCGAAAAGAGATGGCGAAAGAATTACTTCATTCTTTTATAGATGGAATGGACAATTTAGGTTTTTCAGAAGAAGAAATTCTTACAATTCTTCGTTCTTCATTACATGATAAGAGGGAGGAGAGCCAATGACAGAGCTATTGAAAATAGAAAACTTATGGAAGAGATACGGATTAAAAGCAGTGATCCGTGAATTAAACATAGAGATTACGGAAGGGAAAATCGTTGGGCTTGTTGGAGATAACGGGAGCGGGAAAACGACGTTATTGAAAATGATTGCAGGCTTGCAACACCCTTCTGAAGGTAGTATTACAATAGACGGTAAAAAGGTAGGGTTACAGACGAAAGAAATTGTTTCATTTATGTCCGATAAGCCAATCTTTGATGATTGGATGACTGTAAAAAACGCTTTATTTTTCTATCGAGATTTTTATAAAGACTTCGATATTCAAAAAGCGGTAGATACGATTGCAGAATTTAAAATACCGTTAGAAGAAAAAATTACAGCATTGTCAAAAGGTATGGTTGAGAAGCTGCAGATTATTTTAACGTTTTCTCGAAAAGCGAAGCTATATGTACTGGATGAGCCATTGGGCGGGATTGATCTTGTTTCTAGAGAACATGTACTTGAGTTAATACTTAAATTTTATCGTGAAGATTGTACGCTACTTATATCGACTCATTTAATAAGAGAAATCGAAAATATATTCGATGAAGTAATCTTTTTGAAAGATGGAGAAATAATATTGCATGAAAATGTGGAAGAACTACGATTTCAAAAAGGTAAAGCAGTACATGAGCTGTTTAAGGAGGCCTATGAGAAATGAGTCAGCTTTTTCTTTATCTATATAATTGTAATAAGAGAAAGATAGCCATTATTTACTTTGGTTTTATTACAGTTTCATTAATTCTTTTATTTAATATGAAAGGAGTTTCAGGAGTTAGAATTTCAGGTAGGCAAGATATAATTATTATTATATTCTTTATCGTACTAGGTATAAATGGATTTGCAATTCTTTTAACAGGTATATCGTCTTTTCGGAAAATGTTAAAAAACTCTATGCTACGTTATACTTCTATTTCAGCAAAAAAGTATATATGTGCAAATAGTTTATTCTGTGTACTACTCTTTATGATTTTGCTAGGAATAGGACTCATTTTTCTATACTATTTTTCTTTAAATATTTACAATGGAAAAACTAATTTAGGTATTCAGCAAGCAATACACAGTTTATATAATTATGGAATATTACATCATATGTTATCTATTTTCTTATGGGGACTAGATTTTCTTAATATGCTAGTTTCTATTTATTTCATTATAGTAATTGTAAAACTATTAAATGTGAAATCATCGATGAATAAAGTTGCTTGTTTAGTTTTATTCGTCATTTTTACCGCATTTAATGGAGGAATAACGTATATTTTTCAGCAAATAGAAAAGTATGTGTTTGCTATAAATAATATTGGATTTATAGATCAAAATGGTTTTTTAAATACATCATTTTATTCTGGTACAGAGGTTACAATTTTAAATCTATTTTTTAATTGTTTATTAACAATTATATTACTAGTAGTTACAGGTCACATAGTCGATAAAAAACTAGAAGTCTAAAGGAGGAATCAGCATTGGGAAACGTAGTAGTAAAGTTAGAGAATGTTCGAAAAAAGATTGGTGGAACGGAAATTATTCGTGGTTTATCATTTGAGGTTCGTGAAGGAGAAGTATACGGATTCCTTGGACCGAACGGTAGCGGTAAGACGACGACAATCCGTATGATGACAGGTCTTATTTCAATGACAGAGGGCGATATTACAATTTGTGGACATAGTATTCGCTCGGAGCGTGAAAAGGCACTAGAGCAAATTGGAGCGATTGTAGAAAATCCTGAACTATATGATTATATGACAGGAATGCAAAACTTAAAGCATTTTGCGAACATGGCCATTACACCAATTAGTAAAGAGCGCATTGCTGAGATTGTAAAGCTTGTTGAGTTAGAGCATGCGATTCATAAAAAGGTGAAAACATATTCACTTGGCATGAAACAACGTTTAGGAATTGCACAGGCATTACTGCATCAGCCGAAAATCTTAATTTTAGATGAACCGACAAATGGATTAGATCCAGCTGGTATTCGCCAAATTCGTGATTATTTACAAAGTTTAGCGAAAGAAGAGAATATTGCTGTAATCGTATCAAGTCACTTATTGAGTGAAATTGAATTAATGTGTGATCGCGTCGTTATTATTAAACAAGGTGAGTTTGTACAAGAGTACAACTTACATGAAAAAGTGAAACATGATGAGGCAGTCGTTGTAGCGTTTGAAGTAGATGAAGTTCAGAAAGCAAATGAAATCATTAAAGGTAAAGCAAAAGGGAATGTAATTGTAGCATCTGTAACAAAAGACAACATTCCGCAACTTGTGAAAAAGCTTGTTCATGCTGATGTGCTTGTATACGGAGTTACTGTTCAAAATAAAACGTTAGAGGATGAGTTCTTAGCGATTACTGGGGGAGTGAAAGCGTAATGTTTAAATTAATTCAAAATGAATTTTTAAAGTTGCATGCGAAAAAAGGTATGTATATTTTAATTGGTGTCATTGCGGCACTCGAAATTTTAGGTACTTTAGCAATGTTGAAGTGGGGAAAAGGTGATGAGTTTAAGGGATCATATTTAGATTATGCAAACTCAGAGATTGGCTTAATTGTTTTATTTACAACGATTTTTGGGATTACACTTGCTGCCCGTACTCTTACTGATGAGTTCCAAAAAGGTACAATTAAACAATTGTTAATCCGTCCAAGAAAAAGACTTGCAGTTTTATTTTCTAAATATATTACAGTGTTATTAGCAATGTTATTTATCGTATTAGCTGGTATGCTAATTGCAATGATTATTGGCGGTATTGTAATGGATGGTAGTAAAACAGAATTAACGTTAGGAATCGTAATGAAGTCCACTTTATATCAACTACTTTCACCGTTCTTTTTTGCAACACTTGCATTTTTCCTAGCAAATGTCTTTAGAAAGTCTGTATTACCATTAATTATTACGATGTTCCTATTCTTCTTACAAGGTGCAATTAACATGGTATTAATAATGTTTGCAAAAGGTGTAGCGAAGTTTGTAGTATTCAACCATTTGGATTTAAGAGCTTACGATAGTAATAAATTAATTAATGGTGGAATGGAACCAACATTTACAGAATTTACGTTTACAACTTCATTATTACTTGTAGTTGCATACTTTGTTGTGTTACTTGTAGCATCAAGTGCATTATTCCAAAAACGTGACGTATTATAATAAAAGAAATCCCCGCTTGTAAAAACGGGGATTTTTATTACATAAATTTCACTTGGATTGCAACTTGAAGAACAACGATATGGTATTTTAAGAGCTATGCTGTTTGAAATGATTTGAGAAAAATAGGCGGGATTTCAACTATATTCATATTATGATTTAGTTATCCTGCTATTTATAGGGAAAGGATTGCCTATAAAGTACTGATTAAAGTTTTATTTTATTTTTACTATCTTTGGGGGTGTTCTATATGCACTATGCATTTTCACGTATAAGGCTACGTAGCTTTTTTGGATGGATGATTATAGGGGTGTTCCTTATAATGATACCATTAGGTCTAGCAAATGTTTCTGAGAATACGATGGAGGTTATTTCACAAATAACTGTATTTTTTGTATTTCCGTTACTTTGGCTATACGTAAAAACAAATAAAAATAATGTTGTATTTAACAGTTTTTTTGATAAGCCAGGACGTTTATCTTGGGGATTAATTGTATTAGCAACGATAATGGGGATGATTTTTTCAGTTGGCATATCTCAGATTCAATTTTACATATTAGCACATACGTTACCGAATTTCTTAGTTACTATGCTAGAAGACGGAAATGTTATTAATACGAGTAACGTATATATGACGATATTTACTTTCATTTCAGCATGTGTGTTAGCACCTATTATGGAAGAGGTTATTTTTAGGGGATTTTTCTTACAGCGAATGGCTCATAAATGGGGAATTAAAAAAGCTGTAATTATATCTTCAATTATTTTTGGCCTAGGACATTTTGATGTTATTGGTGCGTTCATGTTTGGTGTCGTTATGTGTCTTTTATACATAAAGACAAAAAATATATGGACGAATATAGCTGTGCACGCTCTAAATAATTTGATTGCAACAAGTATGCAATTTTTCGGTGGAGAAGAAAGTGGTACAATCTCAATTACTGAATTACAAGCGCAAAGTAATTTATGGATTGGTATCGGTCTTACAGTTGTTGGATTACTATGGTTAATTCCGTATGTTTGGAAACAATGGCGTACAGTAAAAGAAGTTGGCGTGCCACCAGTACGTTTTATAAATGAGCAAAAAGTAGTGAATTCATCACAAGAAAATGAAGTGTATAGTCAAGTGATCGTAACCGATAGATTGATGGCCATAGAGTTACCAGATGAGGCTGTAAATAAGCTTCGGTTAGAAGAAAATGATTATGTAACAGTAGCTGTAGAAGAAGATAAAATCGTTATAAAGAAAGCACATAATAGATAATTAAAAAGTAGCTCTTAGGAGCTACTTTTTAATTTGTAATAATTTCTACACGAAAATTATTACCATTCTTTACATATTTAATATCTGTAACAGTGCGGACTGTCTTTAAAATCTCCACTTTTTCACCAATTCGCGGGATGGTCGGAACATTGTCCCAAATACCAAGCAAGTCATCTAATTGTGCCGTTTTTTCATAAAACCAGATTTTCAATGTAAAGCCCCTTTCTTGAATTTTATGTATTTTAATACATAATATATTATTTTTATTCTTATTGTAAGGGGTTTTTTTATAATTTATGAATAAAAATAAATTAATCTTCTGGGAAGATATGTTCTATATCAGGAGTAAGAGATACTTCTGATAATACGATATGAGAAACTGTCGTTGCATATGAAGAAACATCATTGATAAATTCTTCAAGTTCAACGAGTGAAGGAACAGAAATTTTTACAATGTAGCATAAGCTTCCTGTCACTCGGTAACAAAAACTTGCAGATGGATAAGACTGAATAAACTGTTGCATACGTGTTGTATCACCATTTTTTAAAGTGATTTCTAAAATACAATCTAAAACTAGTCCTGCTTTTTTATAGTCGATATCGATTGTATATTTTTGAATAACGCCTTCACTTTCAAGTTTACGAACACGTTCTGCAGTAGACGGAGCAGATAAGTTTACTCGTTTCGCCAATTCACGCATAGAAAGGCGACTATCATTATATAATTCATTTAAAATTTTTCGATCAACACGGTCTAGTTGCATTTGTAAATATACCTCCATTAAAATAATGATTTTTGTAAAGGAAAAATATAAATTAAGATTCATATGAAATGTAAAGTGAACGTTATTTATTTTACAATAAAACAGAAGGAAATAGGAGGGAAAATGATGGAGAGAATTTCATTATCAAATGTAGGAGATACAAAGTTTCAAAAGTTATTAGGGCATAATTCGGATATATTACACTCGTGGAGTAAGTTAGAAGATACACTGTACAATAAAGGAACTCTTTCAGCAGAGTTGAAGGAGCAAGTGAGAAGAACATTAGCGTATGGGAATGAATGTCCGTACTGTATGGCAAAGGGAAGACCTGATGATGTGCAAAAGGCAGAGGAGATTGGTGTAGCCGTTACTTTTGCGCATACATTTGTTCATAACCGAAAAGCAATAGATGATACTATGTTTCACGTATTAAAACAATATTGGACAGAAAAAGAAATTGTAGAGCTTTGCGCCTATGTTTGCTTTATTACTGCGTCACAACAACTTGGTTTTCTATTTCAATTACAGCCAAATTAAGGGGGAAATGATGACAAATCAAATAGCACTTATCATAATCGATGTACAAAAGGCATTTCAATTACCAGATTGGGGCGAGAGAAATAATATTTTTGCTGAAGAAAACATGAGAATTTTGTTAGAAGAATGGAGAAAAAGGGAACGACCAGTTTTTCATATTCAACATGTAAATAAAGAAAATGCTCAGTCAATGTTTTATGAGAGAGCGGAAACGGTAAACTTTAAAGAAGAAGTGCAACCACTACTTGGTGAAGTGGTTATTCAGAAATTCGTTAACAGCGCGTTCATTGGGACAAATTTAGAAGAGCAATTAAGAAAGAACAAATGTAATGCAGTAGTGGTTGTAGGATTAACGACAAATCATTGCGTGGAAACTACGACACGAATGGCAGGGAATTTAGGATTTACAACATATTTAGTGAGTGATGCAACGGCTACTTTTAACCGTATAGGTTTAGATGGTAAAGAGTATAGTGCAGAAGATATTCACAATATGACACTTGTAAATTTACATGAAGAGTTTGCTACGATTGTGACGACAAAAGAAGTGTTAAAATTATTTTAAGAAAATAATTGCGAATTATGTAGAAAAAAATAAGAATATTTCGTATAATCTAAGTACAATCATTTTGAAAATAGGGGTGGCATCATATGGAGCAAATTTCAGTAAAGAAATTAGAAGAGGTACTTGTTGTAGCAGGGGATGATAAACAGAAGCAAAAGGAATTTTATGAATTGCTCTTATCTACTGAGTTTTATGTTGCTGGTTCACTAGAAGCAGAGGACGGGGCAACAGAAGGAATACTTCGTTTGCGTCATTTCCAAGGAGAAGGTAGATGGATCGTTCCGTTCTTTACACAAATGGAATTTGTAAAAGATGTGTTGCCAGAAGGAACGCCCCTTATTACGATACGTGGGAAAGAGTTATTTGGTAGCATTGAGAAAGATGCTACAGCTGTATTAAATGTTGGCACTGATATAAGTAAAACATTTATTCCAGAAGAAATTGCAGATATCGCATCTGGACGAATTTTTAATTATTATAAGTAAAAGGAAAAGCGTAATCGCTTTTCCTTTTACTTTTTAATTTGAATATGGAGTGGCTATACCAGAAGAAATAGAGACTGTTTTATTATTCGTGTTTATTGTTGCTGTAGCTCCAAGTGGAATACCGATGTTTGGACTTATATGTCCAATTGGTAAATCGAATAGGACAGGTATATGATATGGCGCGAAATATTCATATAATATTGTTTGCAATGATTGAGAGGGCTTTGAAGGAGTGCAGTCGTGACAACTTGTGAAAATAATGCCCCTGCATTCATTAAACTTTCCAGATAAAAGTAGCTGATTTAACATACGGTCAATGCGGTACGGTTCTTCACCAATGTCTTCAAGTAATAAAAGTGTATTGTTCGTAATTATCTCGTAGGGCGAGCCAATTATACTTGTTAACACAGCTAAATTTCCTCCAACTAACGTACCTGTAACTGTACTGTGAGAGCTAGGTACGATACATTCTGATGCAGATAAAATGGTTGAATACGGATGGAATAGCTGATTAAAAGAGGATAAAGATAGGGAATCAATGCCTTTTCCTAGTTCTTCAATCATCGGACCATGAAATGTTATAAGCTTTGCATAACGTGAAACAGCAGTATGTAAAGCTGTAATATCGCTATATCCCCAAAAGATTTTTGGATTCTGCCTAATAACTTCATATTGAATGTGAGGAAGAAGACGAGCACTTCCATAACCACCTCGTGCACAAAAAATTGCCTTCACTTCATTATTTGTAAATGCTTCATGTATATCGTCAAGCCGAACTTGATCACTTCCGGCTAAAAATCCATATTTCTCGTAAACACTCTTCCCGATTATTACGGATAACCCCATCTCTTGTAATACATTCACACCTTTTAATACATTTTCGATTGTAGGTGGACCAGATGGTGCAATAATCATTACTGTATCACCTTGTTTTAATGCATTTGGATAAATCATTAAGCTCAGCCTCCTTCTCTTTCAATATATTCGCTTCATATGAAGTGCAACCCTTGCAAAAGCAGGGGAAAGCTTATCAAATAAAGAAGATATAAAGGAAATAGGAGGGAAAATGATGTTTACAAGTCGAGTAACAGACATATTAAAAATTGAGTATCCCGTTGTTCAAGCCGGTATGGCAGGCGCGATTACGACGCCAGAACTTGTTGCAGCAGTAAGTAATAGTGGAGGATTAGGGACGCTTGGAGCGGGCTATATGAGCCCAGAACAAATTCGTGAAGCGATTTATAGAATAAGAGAACTAACAGATAAGCCTTTCGGTGTTAATTTACTTGTAACGAAAGAGATAGAAATAGAAGAAGAGAAGGTAGATGAGGCGAAAGTATTACTAAGCGGAGTGAATAGAGAATTAGGTATAGAAGTAGAAGGAACGTTAAAGCTTCCAAAAAGCTATAAGGAACAATTACAAGTGCTATTAGATGAAAAAGTACCGGTCGTTAGCTTTGCATTTCAAACGTTAGAAAAAGAAGAAATAAATGATTTAAAAAGAAGTGGAATAAAAGTTATCGGAACAGCTACCCATGTGAAGGAAGCGAAAGTACTTGCTGAGCTAGGAGTAGATATTATTATTGGGCAAGGTAGCGAAGCAGGAGGGCATAGAGGAACGTTTATTGGGAAAGAACGAGATGCTATGATTGGTACGTTTGCGTTAATACCTCAGTTAGTAGGGGCTGTTCCGCATATCCCAATTGTCGCAGCAGGTGGTGTAATGAACGGACAAGGGCTTGTTGCGGCATTGGCACTAGGAGCAGAAGGTGTTCAAATGGGATCAGCCTTTTTAACAAGTGAAGAGAGTATTACGCACGATGTGTATAAAGAAGCGGTTTTACATAGTACAGATACGAGCACAACTGTAACTCGTGCGTTTTCCGGGAAATATGCACGCGGTATTCGGAATGAATTTATAGAGAGACATGAAGGAAAAGAAGAAGGGCTTCCGGTATATCCAGTGCAAAACGTATTAACTTCTAAAATACGCCAAGAGGCAGCGAAGCAAAATAAGGAAGAATATATGTCACTTTGGGCAGGACAGGCAGCATCATTGGCACGAATCGAATCAGCTCAGCATGTAGTGGAGCGAGTTATGAAAGAAGCGGCTAATGCAATCGAGCAATTACAAAATATATACAAAAAGACCACTTGAGTAATTCAAGCGGTCTTTTCGTTAGTTTGCTTTATAAAATTGTTGGATGGCTTCGTCGATGTAAACCCAGCCTTTCCAACCTAAGTGCATATGATCTTTTAAGAAGTATTTATCGTATTCATGATTTGAGAAGTCGGCAATTGGATAACCAGCTTTTTCAATTTGCTCATGAACTTTCTTATAGTATGCTTCGCGGCGTTCTTTCGGGAAGCCAGCGTAGTCGTACCAAGGACCTTTGACAGGAACAGAAATGAAGAGTGGTTTTGCACCAGATTGTTTTAATAAATCAAGTACAATTTGTAAATCTTCATATTCTGGCGATTGGTCATAAGCATCATTTTTTAAGTAACCTTCACGTTGCTTTAATTTTTTCTTAATTTTGCTATTGAAGTAACCATCTTCGATACCATATTCATTAGATCCAGATTCTGCTGCACCTGTTTGATCCGCATGTTTACGAGCCTCTTCCCAGTTCATTTGTTTTAATGAAGGATCGAGCTTCTCTTTATGCGGTTTAATATTAAACATAGCTGTAAATAAATCTTTACGATCTAAAATGTTACGGTAAATATAAGCGAAAGGTTTAGCAGCAAGTGCTTTTACTTTATACTTCGTATCATCATAAGCGATACCTTCAAGCGAAATTTTTAATAAAGTTTCTTTTTTTACAATCTCAAAGTTTAATAAACGCTTTGCAATTTGTTTTTTCATTTCAGGTTTTAAATCATTGTTGAAAATGAAGTGGTAACCTTGTTGTTTTGAAAAGTTAGGTGCAAAGTGCGTTTCGTCAATACCTTGTGGTACAAACCATTGCGGAGAAAGAACGAATACCATTTTCTTATCTTTCAATTGATCCATTGTAGATGCGAAGTTTAATACATGTACAAGGTCTTGTGTTCCGCCGCGTCCAAGAAGGAATGGCGTAAATCCTTCAGGCTTTACTTTAAAATAATTAGATGGATGGAAAGCATCCATACGTGCGAATTCCGATGAACCGTACATCGGAAGATATTTTGGATCTGCTAACATCTTTTGCTGTAAAATCATACTTTGAATTTTTTCTTCTTTTAAAGAAGTAGCAGCTTGTTCTACTTTTTCATCACTTAAAAGTGGAAGTAGGAAGCGCGTTGGAATAAGTAAGAATACAGCAAAAAGGGCCAATGCTAAAAGCATCGGACCAAATTTTGCTTTGTTCATCGGATTTCTTCCAACTTTTTAATAACCATGTTTGGTGTAGCCCACTCGTCACGGTCAAAATCAGAAATAGAAACTTCAATATCTAAACGCTCTTGGAATTCAACTAATAAAGATACTACAGCAAAAGAATCAAGAATACCTTCTTCAAATAATTGAACATCTAAGTTTTCTTTCACAATATCGTTTTCACATACTTCTTCTAAAATATCTAATACTTGCTCTTTGAATTCTGCCATTTTTAAAATCTCCTTTATATCCGAAATATATTATATGTGCAACTTCTTAATGGAATAAGAAGGGTGCATTAAAAGTATCTGTTAAGGTGTCCAGAGAAGATTAGGAAACCGAAACATACAACGTGGAACGTAATTACAATCGCAAGGGCGTGTGTAAATTTATTGTTTGGCCAAAACTTATGCTTCTTGTTTTTTCGTTCGAAAATATCGAATAAAATAAACAGTGCGGCATGGTATAGACCATAAATAACATACTGCGCAACAGCGCTTCCTTGGATGTGCCAAATTCCCATAATGAAGAAGTTTAAAAATGCCCCGATATACGAAATAGTGTAACGGTTCTTAATTAACTTTTTCTTCGTTGCAAAAAAGACGAAACGCATGTAAATAAAATCACGGAACCAGAATGATAAACTCATGTGCCAGCGGTTCCAGAAGTCTTTAATATTACGACTAAGGAATGGCTTATTGAAGTTTTCTGGCGTTTTAATTCCCATCATGTAACTTACACCAATTACAAAAGAGCTATAACCAGCAAAATCAAAGAATAGATATAAGCTATAGCTATACATGTAAATCATATTTGAAAATATTGTATCGTGTTGAGCGAATGCTGGATCCATACAATATTGCTTTATTAAGTAAGCAATAATAAATTTATACAAGAAACCTTGGAAAATACGATTTAGTCCTGTATATAGTAAATTTTGATATTCTTCAGCGCTAGGTGGCTTTTGAATATCTTTTTGGAATCTTCGGTAACGATCGATAGGTCCTGTTGAAATCGCAGGGAAGAATAAAACGAATTCCCAGAAGTTAAAGAAAGAAAGCTCTTTAATTAAACCATCACGAACTTCAAATACCATTTGAACTGCTCTGAATGTTACGTAAGATATACCTAGGAAAACAACAAGTTTTAACTCAGGTAAAAACGATGCAAACGGCGCGATTTTTGCCAAAATAAGAGGCAAAATCGATAAAATAACAGCTATGCAAAATGTGAATGTACTATTATTTTGTTTTCTTAAAATTAAATAGCCTTTAATAAGGACATATTGCCAAATAATAAATGCAGCTAGCATCATTGCTTGCTTTGGTTTATCTGAGAAGATAATAGCAATCATGACTAATGTTAAAACGGCATTATATTTGCGCAACATTTTACCTTTTAATCCAGCTATGATAGTAGGTATTAATAAAATGCCCACTATAGCGAAAAAATAAAATGATCCATATGCGGTCATGCTGTAACCTCACTCAATAATTTTTTGCGATCTACCTTTCCATTTGGTGTCATTGGAATAGAAGATTGATACATGAATTTACGTGGAATCATGTAGTTTGGTAATCGCTCATTGAGTTCTTTTTTGATTGCAGATGTTAATTTGAATTCTTTTTCAAACGAATGCTCCCCAGGAACAACAACCGCTAATAAATAATCGTATTTCTCACCTTTTTTAATTGGAACGATAACTGCTCCTTCTACGTAAGAACACGCACGAAGGTGATGCTCAATTTCTTCTAATTCCATTCGATAACCATGCAGCTTAATTTGGAAATCAAGACGACCATTATAGAATAGAAGACCATTTTCAACATAGCCAGCATCGCCTGTTTTATAGGCGCGCTCACCGTCAATCATAGTAAATGCTTTTTCTGTTAATTCAGGGCTTCCTAAATATCCAACGCTTACGCTTGGACCGACAATTACGATTTCACCTTTTTCACCATCAGGTGCGATCGTGCCATCTTCTTTCATAATAAGAAGGCGACAGTCTGATTTACAATAGCCAACTGGAAGTGATTTGTATTGATCAAGCACTTCTTCTGTAACGTGAATACCTGTTACAGCGACAGTAGCTTCTGTTGGACCATACGTATTCATAATTGTTGCTTTAGGGAAACGCTCAATTAATTTTCTAGCTACTTCATTTGGTAACACTTCACCGCAGAATAAGAATGTTTTCATGTTCGGTAGCATACTCTCAGAGAAAGATGCTTCCATTAAACACATTTCAGCGAAAGAAGGTGTGGAAGTCCATACTTGAATATCCGATTGCTCTAAAGAAGCAAACAAGTCTTTTGGACGCGCAATCATATCTTTATCGATTGCCCAAAGTGTACCACCTGTTACTAATGATGGGTAAATATCCATTACAGATAAATCAAATGAGAAAGGTGCTTGGTTTAAGAATACTTGCCCTGTTTGTAAGTTGAAATCTTCTACAGCCCATTTTGTAAAGCTAACAAGGCAGTTATAAGTAATCTGAACCCCTTTCGGATTACCTGTGCTTCCTGATGTGTAAATAATGTAGAAGTTCTCATCACCTTTTACCGCATGTTCAGGATTTGGAGTGTTCCCTTTATGAGTAAAGAAAATATCTTTTAAGTTGTCTTCACTTACGATGCGAACTGGTAAATCAGTTACAGTTACTGCTGTTGCCGATAAAAGTAATTTCGCACCAGAATTTTCAGCAATACGTTGTACACGATCAGCTGGGATAGATAAATCTACAGGAATGTAAGCATGTCCAGCTTTTACACATCCTAAAAAGTTAATAATCATTTCAGGTTGCATATGGCCATACACCATAATTGGTGAACGATCGTCTGGATACTCAGAAGAAATCCAATGTGCCAACGCATCAGAATCTTCCTTTAATTGTTTGTACGTAATTTTCGCATCTCGCCAAACAAAAGCGGTTTGATCAGGCGTTTCTGCAGCCCACTTTTCAATTTGTTCTAATAACTTCATAACGTTCCCACCCTAGAATTCATTGTAAATAAATGTACTTGTGTTTGTATCATGGAATCCATACAACCAAAGTAATGCAAATAAAATTGCAAGATAATAAACCGTCTTTGCAACCCATTGTGTGAGTGGTCGAGACCATATCTCTTTTAATCTTTCCATGTCTTTCCCTCTCTTAATGAAATAATAGCTCTTTGTAGGTATCATGTCCTACATTATTGTGAAAAAAACAAAATCCCACATTTTAGGTAAAAATAAGTCAAAAGGCTCTTTTTTGATATTAGCACTAAATACTAAAAAAGAAAATCCCTAACTTAGCAATTATATTACATTCAGCATGAATTTGTAATGGGTTTGACATGTAAATAGAAAGTGGATTGTGTGAATACATAAAAGTGGACTATAAGAATACGTAAAAATACAGTGTTTGTTTTTATTAATCATTTAAGACGGAGTAAACTTTTAAATTTCTAGTTCTTTTGAAAAGGAGGAAATTATCATGAATAGAGTGTGGAAGAATCTAATTTCGGAAGAAAATATCGTGAAATGGAGAAGGCATTTCCATAAGTATCCGGAATTATCATTTCATGAAAAAGAAACTTCGCAATTTATATATGATACATTATGCTCATTTTCTTCTTTTGAAGTAACGAGACCGACGAAGTATAGTGTACTAGCAATTAAAAGAGGTGTGAAGCAAGGGAAAGTAATTGCGATTCGAGCTGATATAGACGCTTTGCCAATTCAAGAGGAGACAAGTAAATCTTATACATCTGTGAATAAAGGAATGATGCATGCATGTGGGCACGATGCTCACGCAGCTATTTTATTAAGTACAGCAGAGGTGTTATCAAATATAAAGGAAGATTTTGCAGGTGAGATTCGTCTATTCTTTCAGCACGCAGAAGAGGTGTATCCCGGTGGGGGACAAGAAATGGTTGAGGCAGGTGTAATGGACGGTGTTGATTATGTAATAGGTTTACATGTTATGTCAGGACTTGAGAGTGGAAAGATAGGAATTGCATATGGACCGATGATGGCAGCTCCAGACGTATTTACAGTTGAGATTCAAGGCAAAGGAGGACATGCGGCGCGACCAGAAGAAACGATAGATCCTATTGCTATCGGAGCACAGATTATTACAAATCTACAACATATCGTATCAAGAAATACAAGTGCTTTTATGCAAAGGGTTGTTTCAGTTACACAATTTCATGGGGGAACGGCTGACAATATTATTCCTAGTACAGCAACTTTAATGGGAACTGTTCGTTCATTTAATCAAGCATTGAGGGTGGAAGCAGAAGGGAAAATCGAGAAAATTGTGAAAGGAATTACAGAAGCACATGGAGGATCGTATACATATACGTATCGATATGGATATGATCCGGTTATTAATGATGAATATATTACGAAAATAGTAGAAGAAAGTGCACTACATTTGTTTGGGAATGAGCGTGTTGTGAAGCTTGAACCTTCTATGGGTGGAGAAGATTTTTCAGCATATTTAAGAAAAGCACCTGGTTGTTTCATTAAATTAGGAACAGGTAATGAAAATATATATACTTGTTATCCACATCATCATCCGAAATTTGACGTGGATGAATCAGCATTAATTTGTGGAGTGGAGCTATTTTTAGAGACGACTATAAGATTACTAAAATCATAGAAAAACAAAAAAAGGCAACTGCACTCTATTGCAGTTGCTTTTATTTCTTTCCGTCAGAGAGGGCTGAGAAAGAACTATGCTCATTCATAGTATATGAATAGCTAACGGACAAGCTTGTACATTTTAATCATTTTTTTAAAAATAGTTATTGACATTGATAATCAATGTCAATTAATCTAAATATAGTTGAAATTGATAATTATTATCAATAGGATGGATGCGACATGTTAATGAGAAAGAATTTTCACCTTCTGCGGAGGGGATTAAAAGATAAAAATAAAGATGTTGATCAGCATATGGAATGGCAAAGAAATGTAATTCGGTCTGAATATGTAGATGAGAAGAAGAGCATTCAAACAGAAAAAGAGATACAAAGTAAAGGGAGAGGTTCAGTTGAGTAAGTTAGTAATGATTTTTGCAAGTATGAGTGGAAATACAGAGGAAATGGCTGACCATATTGCCGGCGTAATTCGTGAAACAGAAAATGAAATTGAAGTTATTGATATTATGGATTCACCAGAAGCTTCTATATTAGAACAGTATGATGGAATTATTTTAGGTGCATACACTTGGGGAGATGGCGATCTTCCTGATGATTTCTTAGATTTTTATGATGCAATGGATTCTATTGATTTAACTGGGAAAAAAGCGGCAGTATTCGGATCATGTGATTCGGCTTATCCGAAATACGGAGTGGCAGTTGACATTTTAATAGAAAAGCTACAAGAGCGCGGGGCAGCAGTTGTGTTAGAAGGACTAAAAGTAGAATTAACGCCAGAAGATGAAGATGTAGAAAAATGTTTACAGTTTGGAGCTGAATTTGTAAAACACCTTTCTTAATGGCAGAAGGGAGATGAAGAGCAAGTGCATGAGAAAATCTCAATCAAAACGATGACAGATTATCATTTGTATGATTTTATGCGTTGTCCGCATAAATTTTATTTTCGTCACATAAAAAGAAGAGAACCTTCTTCATTTGAATGGCAACAAATAGCACAAATGATTGTCAATCAAATTATTAACGAGTATTACACGCTACCTGCGGGTCAACAAACGAAAATTGTACTTTTAATATTAATAGAAAAGTATTGGAAAAAAGTAAGGATTAATATGTTTGCTTCGAAGACGGAATACTATATTGTATTAGCGAAGCTAACGGATCACTTATTACAGTTCGTTGAAAAGGATGATAGTCAGACACCACCATTATTTTTATACGAGAAGTTTCAAACATATATGGAAGAGTTAGGTGTCCACATGTCATTGACATTTGAAGTTGGTGAGTGGAGTGCTGAGTCGTTTGTAATTAAAAAGTATGTTGTCGATGCAGATGAGGAAATGCTTGCTCTTTGTCAGAAGCTAATGACAGTATTCAGTTATAAAGCTTTCGGAGTTCTTCCAGGAAAAATTGAAGTTATTAATTTAATAGAAGGAACTAAGTATGAGTACATTCCGAAACAGGAAGATATTATAACTGGAATGGCTGATTTATCTAGAATGAAAGAAATGTTAGAGCAACCTGAGCATTATACAGAGCGTCATTTTCGTTCTGAGTGTATAAGTTGTGCGTTTCGTAGTGAATGCCAAGGGGAAGAAGTAAAGACAGAAGCGAAACAGAAGAAAAATATAGTTCATTAAAGGATGCAACTTTGCATCCTTTTTTGTTATTGACATGAAAAGCTTTTCATCATTTACGGTATATTTGTAGCAGATTTTAATAAAGTGAAACTTTAATCAGTGGGGGTTTTGTCAATCACCCACTGATTATCAGCCCTCATTAATCGGGCTACCCACAAATAGCAGAATAAAGGGAGGAATAATCAATGAAAGATGAAACAAAAGTATTTCAATGGTTAAAAGAACAAAATGCTCCTTTTGAAATTCAACTGCAAATTTTACAGGCGTTTCAATTGTATAAAGTTATTGTTGAAATGGATAAAAAGTTAATGATGTATGAGGAGAGAGTATATAGGGAGAGAATGTAATCTCATCCCTGTAATATCGTTTTTAGCTGTTCTGTGCCTGTAATGAATTCGAGTTCATTCTCTGACTCAAAATTATAAATAATATTATGTAGTAAAGGACTGTATTGATAAAAGGTAGTAATACGATGAATGAGTAATGGATCATGATGAGAAATAAGTGTACTGTACTGTTCATATACAGATGTAGTAAACTCATCTCCGAAATCATAATATAGTCCTGCAAAATCAAAAGCAGGATCGCCAATTTGCGCATCACCAAAATCGATAACACCTGAAATGCTTTTGTTATGCTTGTTAAATAAAATGTGATGATGAGTAAAATCAGCGTGAATGATTGTGTTTTGAAAAGTGGATGTAGCTAAACATGCAAAGAAATTTTCAAATAAGCGATTTAAGGCTAGTTTCTGTAATGAAGTAAGGCTAGTAGTGAGATATTGGTTTAATTTTGTTTGTAGCTCTTTCCAGTAGGTACATGTTTTTTCAATAGGGAAACATAGCGTTGTAACTTGGTGTAAAGGAATACTGTGTAGTACCGCAAGGAAAGTAGCTAATTGTGTAATAATTGCTTTCAGCTCTGGATCCTCCAGCGTGGCAACTGTTTCTGTTTTTAATGGTTCACCATGAATGAGAGTATAGTAACTACAAAGAGGAACCTCATCAGATTCATTTTTATAAATTAGGTGATATTGTGGAACTTCGATTTCTTGTAGTGATTGAGTGAGAATTGCGCATAGTTCTTTTTCTAACGGAATTCGCATCGCATATTCCTGTTTTCGCGGGAAACGAAACAGTAGCTCATCATTTACTATAACTGCTACATTATCCCATCCTTCTTCATTTTGTTTATATGAATGTATAGAAAGATTAGGCAAAGCTTCTTTTATATAATGTTTGTAAGAGTCCATAATTGTTCCTCGTTTCTGAGTTAAGTTATTCTATTTTATGATATCAGAATTTTCTTTCTATATGTTAAAATATATCTATTATTATGAAGAAGGGCGGGAGTATTACGAAAAAAAGACTGTTAATCATTTCTCTATGTATCGCTTTTGTATTGTTTTGGTCATATAAAGAGGAGGTTTTTGCTACCTTTAAACCGATTGATCAGTACGAATTAAATAAGGAGTTAAAGAACAAAAGTATAGAAAACTTAACTCATAATGAAATGAAAAAGGTAGGAGAGCATTTTGTGACCGAGCAACTATCAGTGTTTGGGTCTACTAATAAAGAAGATGTGAAACGAAAAGGTGAAGAACTATTTTTAAATAGAGGGTATGAACAATTAATGGGAAATTATTATCCAAATCGTTTTCAAGATTTAGAGTATAAATTTACAAACGAGGAGATACATGAAGAGACCAATGAGAGTTTTCTTTATCAAGCTGTAGCGTACGTTGCGGGTATTGAAAATGGTAAGAGTAAGAGAAGCGAAATGAAATTGAATTATGAAGTGAAAATTGTAAAGGTTAATAATATATTTATGGTGCTAGAACAAAAGCAGCGTGTACAATAAAGGAAATTCATTGCTCAATAGAACATTTGAGGGTGTATTACTTAATGCGGAATAAAAAGGCCCTCAAGGAATAAAGGGCCTTTAAAGATTTTCATTTTGTTGACCAAGTTCTTTTTGAGCAATATATAAATTCCCTTGCTCGACTTGTTTAAGAGTATGAACAGAATCTCCTGCATATCCTTTTTGTGTTTTAACAGTTCTTTTTGAACGATTGGAATCTTGTTTCTTCATATAATAGGCCACCTTTCATCAAAAATAAACGAAAATGATAAGTATGAGTAATACAGCAGCGAAAATGGTAATGCCCATTAAAAACGAAGTGTTTTTATATTTAGGTGGCTTATGTACATCTTGCCGATATCCAGGTGAAATTTCAGGAGCAAATTCTTCATCGAATGATTGCTTTTTTTCTTTGTCGTCCATATGTACCCACCTTTCTTTTTCATTATATTATACGTTACAAGAAAAAATATGCATAAAGAAAACAGCCGCTTTATTATTAGCGGCTGTTTTGTGTTGTATATTTTCGTTGTACTTGAAAGAGACGGATAAGTAGGAAGGCAGCGCCAAATGCTAGACCGATAATAAGACCGATCCAATAGCCTTTCGCGGCCCATTCTGTATACGTCGCTAATATGTAACCTAGTGGTAGACCTATTATCCAATAAGCAATTAAAGTCATAATTAGAGCAACATTTACATCTTTATAACCACGCAAAGCTCCTTGTACAGGGGTTGCAATTGCATCTGAAATTTGAAATAAAATTGCAAAGATAAGAAATTCTTTTGCTAAATGATGAACTTTTGCATCTATCGTATAAATAGAAGCAATTTGATCATCAAAGAAGTAGAGAAGAATCGAATATAATAAAGCAAAGGCAAGGGCTAATCCAATTCCAATCAGTCCGTATTGTTTTGCATTATCGTAACGTTTTGCTCCAACTTCGAATCCAACCGCAATAGTCATTGCCATTGCTAAACTTAGCGGAGTCATATATAACAAGGAAGCAAAGTTCATAGCTGCTTGGTGAGCTGCAATAGTTGTCGTACTAAAATTACTCATCATGAGCGTTACCGCAGCGAAAATACTCGTTTCAAAAAAGATAGCAAATCCGATAGGAACGCCAAGTTTTAAGAATGCTATCCAACTCGAAAGAGAAGGTCGGTATAATTGTTTGAAAATGTTGAAAGAGGCAAAAGGCTCTTTCGTCTGAATAATAATGACTGTAATAATTAAAATGCACCAATATGTTGCAGTGGAAGCAATTGCTGCTCCGACACCACCAAGCTTTGGGAAACCGAAGTTACCAAAAATTAATAGGTAATTTAATATTACGTTAATTGGTAATGATAATAATGTAATAATCATCGTTGTTCGAGTTTTTCCTAATGCATCAATAAATCCACGTAAAACAGTGTAAGTGAATAAAGGTATAATTCCTATTGCAATAATACTTAAAAATTGCGCTGCAATACGTTCCACAGGTTCTTCTAAGCGCATGCCATTTAAAATAGGTGAAACGACGAAAAAACCGATGAGGATAACAACGAAGCTAGCACAAATTGCTAAATAAACTGCTTGTATGACAACGTGGGGAACGTCCTCTTTTTTCTTGGATCCAACGAGCTGTGCAACAATGGGAGTAGTAGCCATTAAAATTCCTGTTAACCCCGTACTAACTGGAATCCATATACTTGTTCCAATTGCAACACCTGCTAAATCAGTTGGACTTGCATGTCCTGACATCGTTGTATCAAAAAAACTCATCGCAAATAATGACATTTGCGTTACGAAAATCGGAAAAAATAGTAATACAAATTGCTTTAACTTTTGTGAGAATGAAGTAGTTTCTTTCATAAAATCCCCTTTCCGTATAAAAAAACAAACTCTTACTATCATACAATTTAATCAAAGATTAGAAAAGAAATACGCGCCTATAACATATGAAGCCAATAAAAAAAGGATGCACTTTGAAAAGGGATAAGGTATTATGATAAGGTGTGAAAAAATTACATATTATTTGTTATTAAGGAGGCACTACTTGTGGCTGATTGGTTAATTGGTTTAATCATGGGTGCTGTTGAAGGGTTAACAGAGTTTCTACCAGTATCATCAACAGGACATATGATTTTAACAGGACATTTAATTGGATTTGACGATGAGAGAGCGAAAGTTTTTGAAGTTGTTATCCAATTGGGATCGATTTTAGCAGTTGTTGTTATATTTTGGAAGCGTCTATGGTCGTTAGTTGGAATAGGTAAAGTAACAGACGGACCATCGTTAAATTTATTACATATTATTATCGGGATGATTCCTGCCGGGGTACTTGGCGTATTATTCCATAGCACTATTAAAGAGGTTTTATTTGGTCCAGGACCAGTTGTTATTAGCTTAGTAGCCGGTGGTATTTTAATGATTGTTGCTGAGAAGTTTTCGAAACCAAGTACAGCAAGAACGTTAGATGAAATCACATATAAACAGGCATTTACAATTGGAATGTTCCAATGTTTAGCTCTTTGGCCAGGATTTTCTCGTTCTGGTTCTACAATCAGTGGTGGTTTATTAGCTCGCGTGTCGCATACAGCGGCAGCTGAATATACGTTCATTTTAGCGGTACCGATGATGGTAGCTGCAAGTGGCTTAGATTTAATTAAAAGCTGGGATGTATTAAGCTCAGCAGATATAACGCTATTTGTAACAGGATTTGTAACTGCATTCGTTGTTGCGATGCTTGCAATTGTTTCATTCTTGAAATTATTATCTCGTGTAAAACTAACACCGTTCGCTTATTATCGTTTCATTTTAGCTGCGGTATTCTATTTCTTCATTATGTAAAATAAAAACCTGCCGAGTTCGGCAGGTTTTTATTTTACTACTTTTTCCATCATGTTTTCCATTACATGTTCCCAAAGAGAAGTATCATCAGCTAATGTAGCACGGAAATTAGCATACATTTCTTTTTGTTTTTCTTCGAAAGTTGGATCTTCTTTTTCAGGTAATGTAGCGCGCATTGAAGTTACTAATTCTTGTACTTTTGGAGCGCGTGGTCCCCAAACAGCTTGTTCATTTCCATCTTTATCAATGAAAATAAAGATTGGAATCGCACGTGCTGTTCCATTTGTTAAATATTGATCCATTAATTCTAAGTTTTCATCGCGAATTAATAAACTCATATCAATATTTGCAACTTCAGAAATTCGTTTCATAACAGGTACGCATAAAAGAGCATCGCCACACCAATCAGCAGTTAATACGATAACACGCCAGCCATCATTTTGACGTTCTTCTAATACAGGAAGTAATTCATTTGGAATTAAAAAATTATTGTAAATGTGTAGTAGCTCGTATTGGTTTACTTGCATTTCATTCACATATGTATCAAAGGACATACCTTTATCAGCCCATTGTTGTAAGTTCATAATTAACACCTCTTTAGTAAGATTTGCTTTCATTGTACCAATTTTTATATAGAAAAGCTTGTATTCTTACTCTTTCTTGTCACTTAATAATTTATTTAATAGAAAAAAGAATAGTACGACACATAATTCAGTTAAGTTGGACATTTGTACGCTTTCTATCCAATCATCAGCAGTATGAATGACGAACCAATCTAGTGTAATTTCAATGAATGAGAAAAGAGTGAGAGAAATCCAATTTGGCATGTTTTGAGTCAATGGATATAGCAGCGCTTTGAAGAAACTGAAAATAAATAATGTAATACCATCTAAGAAAGTGATTAATAAAAAAAAGAGAAGTAAAGCAGTACGTGAACTATACGCTATACCTGTAATTTGAAAGATTCCTACATATACAAAAAATATAAATGTAAAAACTATAATGAGAAAAAGAGCAATAATACTAATGATAATTGTTTTATCTTTTAGGCTGAGATTTGAGAACCTATCCTCCTCATGCATTAAAATACCCCTTTTTCTGGAAGTTGACTTCATTTTATCATGAAATACATATTAAAAAACTACGAATTATGGGAAAATAAGGTGACAAAAAGTAAGATTTCATGTAAAATTATTAATAAGGTTTTTATTTAACTAAATGAAATAAAAGGAGCTGTCAATGTTGTCTCAAAATCGAGAGCAATTAATGGAAGAACTATCGACAAATGTGTTTGCTATGTTTCGCACGTTGCGTAATGATATCGGAAAAATATTTGGTGGTTACATACCGTGGAATGAATTCATCGTCCTAAGAATATTAAATCGTACGAATAAAGAAATGGTATCGCGTGTAGCAAATGAATTAAATGTGTCGAATAGTCATATTACAGCTGTTACAGAAAAATTAATTAATAAGGGTTTTGTAACTCGTTCACGTTCTACATCAGATCGCCGAGTTGTGTATTTAGAGATTACAGAACAAGGGAAAGATTTAGTTGCGAAAATGGAAGATGCGAAAAAACAATATTTACAAGAAAGATTCTCTGCACTTTCAGAAGATGAAATGAATGTAATGATTTCAATTTCCAAAAAACTTATTTAAGTGATTATAAACAAGAAAACGCTTACGTGATAAAATAGAAGGTCTTCCTTATAGATGGGAGATCTTCTTTCGTGTGTAATAGATGTTAATAAATAAAATGTGTATGAAAAAAGATAGAGCGCCATACTACTAATACAAGGAAGGAGGGAGAAATATGACGAATCGTAACGGTAGTAAAGGGAGCGGTAATCAAGGATCACCAAAGTCCGGCCAGTTTAATCAGGAATTTAGCACTGAATTTGAAACTGGTAATGATAATAAAGGGAAAGAATATCGTTCTAAAAAAGGGAGTAAATCAAAAAAGGAGTGAAATAATTCACTCCTTTTTTGATTTACGATGCTGCCGATTGATCCGTATTATATTTTTCTTCTGATTTTGCGACAATCATTGCGCAAATTGCATCACCAGAAATGTTTACAGCTGTTCTAGACATATCTAAAATACGGTCAATACCGATAATTAAAGCGATACCTTCTACTGGTAGATTTACTTGATTTAAAACCATTGTAAGCATTACAAGTCCAACACCAGGTACACCAGCAGTACCGATACTAGCTAGTACAGCGGTTAATACGACCATAGCTAATTGCGGTAATGTAAGTTCAACTCCGTATACTTGAGCGATAAATACAGTTGCTACCCCTTGCATAATGGCAGTACCATCCATATTAATAGTTGCCCCTAGTGGTTGTACAAATGAGCTTATCGCTTTTGGAACGCCAAGCTTATCTTGTGCTGTTTTCATTGCAAATGGAAGCGATGCATTAGAGCTAGATGTACTAAATCCAATTGCCATTACTGGTCCGAAATGTTTAAAGAAACGAACAATACTTTCTTTTGCTAATACCTTTAATAAGCCGCCATATACAAAGACCCCGTGAATAATGAGTACTAACATAACGACAATCATATACTTGAACATCGCAGCGACGCCTGCAAGCCCCATTTTACCAACGGATGAAGCGAGCAAACCGAATGTTCCAATTGGGGCTAATTTCATAACGAGATTAACAAGATACATCATTAATTCGTTGCCCTGTTCAAGTAATGAATGGATACCTTGAACTCGTTTTCCTAAAATAGCTATACCGAGTCCAATCAATACGGCAAAGGCAATGATTTGTAACATGTTTCCGTCAGCCATCGCTTTTGCTGGGTTATCTGGTACGATATTTAGCAATGTGTCGACGAAAGATGTTTCAGTTTTTGCACCTTCATACTTAAGACCTTCTGTTTTAAAACTACCGCCAGCTCCTGGTTTTATAATAAGTGCAAATGTAACCGCTATAGAGATGGCAACCGCAGTTGTTACGAGAAAGAATGAAATTGATTTTAAACCGATTCTTCCAAGTTGTTTCGGATCTCCAAGGCCGGCAGCACCAAGTACGATAGAAATGAACACAACAGGAACAACTAGCATTTTAATAAGTCGAATAAACAATTGACCAATTGGGTTGAACACATATTGATTTAGTGGCTCAAAGATAGATGGAGCAGCTAAATTTAGAGTGAGTCCAACAACTAGACCTAGAAATAATGCGATTAAGATTGCTTTTGTTTGTTTCAATAAAATCCCCCCTTTTGTTTTTGCGAAATTTCTTTCTAAAGTAATTATACCGAAAAAATACCTAATTTGACAATATTTTCTGAATTTTTCATTTTTGTTTAAGTGTAGATAGACCGATTTTGTGTTTGGAAAATAAAATAGACCATCACATAGGATGGTCAAGGGAAGGGGACAATTTATGTCAATTTAATTAGGGATGGAAGTTGCTTTAAGACACTGGGGAATGTCTTATAAATTAGGGAGGAACAACTTCGATACATATACTATAAAAGATAGGTGTGACTCTCATGTGAACATAGGGTGAAAGAGAGGGGGAGTTTTAAATAAAAGATAGAAAGACAAAAAAATAAGACCATCATATATAAGATGGTCAAGGAAGGGGACAATTTATGTCAATTTAATTAGGGATGGAAGCTGTTCAAAGACACTGGGGAATGCCTTATAAATTAGGGAGGAACAACTTCGATACATATACTATAAAAGGTAGATGTGACCTCTGTGTGAACATAGAGTGAAAGAGAGAGGGAGTTTTAAATAAAAGATAGAAAGACAAAAAAATAAGACCATCATATATAAGATGGTCAAGGAAGGGGACAATTTATGTCAATTTAATTAGGGATGGAAGCTGTTCAAAGACACTGGGGAATGTCTTATAAATTAGGGAGGAACAACTTCGATACATATACTATAAAAGGTGGATGTGACCTCTGTGTGAATATAGAGTGAAAGAGAGAGGGAGTTTTAAATAAAATGAAAATTTAATGAGTGTTTTTTGTTCATCCCCTGTTGATTATTAGCCTTAACCAATCGGGCGTTTATTGCCCACAAATAGCGGAATAAAAGATAGAGAAAACAAAAAAATAAGACCATCATATATAAGATGGTCAAGGAAGGGGACAATTTATGTCAATTTAATTAGGGATGGAAGCTATTCAAAGACACTGGGGAATGTCTTATAAATTAGGGAGGAACAGCTTCGATACACATACTATAAAAGGTGGATGTGACCTCTATGTGAACATAGAGTGAAAGATATGGGGATTTGAAAAATAGTACATATGAAATTGTTATTGCTAGCAATATTGAGTTAGGATATAGAGTTTTCCAGCATAAAACGAAAAGGAATCTGAATATAAATAAAAGTTGTAATCTATGAAAAAAAGGATTATGCTCAACTATATTATGAGAATATAAGGTTTGTCCCAATTATTTAAGGGCTTTTAAAAAGCTTTTTATTGTATGAGGGGAAAGCTTCACTTTAATAAGGGAGTTAGTGATATGGACGTAACAAAAAAACAAGGGCTGTATAATCGTCTTATACGATTAAACCCACCACAAATATTAGCATTAGGCTTTTTCTGCTTAATTGTGGTTGGCGGTTTGTTATTAAAATTACCATTCGCAACGAAAGTACATATTAGTTGGGTAGATGCTTTCTTTACAGCAACGTCAGCAGCGACCGTAACTGGTTTGGGAGTAGTGGATACAGCAAGTACATTTACGATGTTTGGCGAAATTGTTATTATGTTTTTAATTCAAACAGGTGGTCTAGGCCTTATGACAATTGCCATTTTAATTGTTTGGGTACTAGGTAAAAAAATCGGATTACGCCATCGTTTATTAATTGGAGAAGCATTTAATCAAACAAATATAGGTGGTCTTGTAAAATTAGTAAAGCGTGTCTTTATATTTTCGATTTGTATTGAACTTATTGGGGTCATCTTTTTATCGTTTCGCTTTATTCCAGAGTTTGGTTTTGGAAAAGGTTTATATTATAGTATTTTTCATGTAATTGCATCTTATAATAATGCAGGATTTGCTTTATGGCCAGATAATTTAACAAGATATGTAGGGGATCCCATTATTAATATTGGGATTTGCTCTTTAATTGTAATTGGGGGACTCGGTTTTACCGTATTAATTGATATATGGTATAGCCGCAGTTTTCGAAAATTATCACTTCACTCAAAAATAATGATTATTGGAACAGTAGTGCTAAATGTTATAGCAATGATTGTAATTTTTGTATTGGAATATAATAATGTGAAGACGTTAGGGAATTTATCTTTAAATGAAAAACTATGGGCTTCCTTCTTTCAAGGTATTACTCCGCGGACAGCTGGATTTAATACGGTTGACTATGGAGGTATGGAAGAATCATCTATATTATTTACGATGATTTTAATGTTTATTGGTGCAGGAAGTGTATCGACAGGTGGAGGAATTAAATTAACGACGTTTGTTATCTTAATTACATCTGTCCTTTCTTTCTTTAGAAAAAAGGAGGAAATTGTTTTATTTCAGCGTACAATTAAAATGTCGACAGTAACGAGGGCCTTAGCGATTGCTGTTGCCAGTCAAATACTTATTTTAGCAGCGGTATTCATATTAATGCTTACAGAAAACTTCAGCTTTATTCAATTATTATTTGAGACAATATCAGCGTTTGGCACAGTCGGATTAACGATGGGAATTACTGCAAAGCTATCGGCATTCGGAAAATGTATTATTATGTTTGTTATGTTCTGCGGATTAATTGGACCATTAACACTTGTGTTCTCTTTAGCGCGACCAGCAAAACAAAAAATAAAATATCCATCGGAAGATGTGTTTACAGGATAAGGTATCCC
Source organism: Bacillus sp. PK6-16 (assembly GCF_056530295.1). NCBI lineage: Bacteria > Bacillati > Bacillota > Bacilli > Caryophanales > Bacillaceae > Bacillus > Bacillus sp. PK6-16. The sequence goes on along the minus strand of NZ_CP096511.1, from coordinate 3,899,236 downwards.
GCGTTAAGCGAGATACCTTTTTCTTTTTTAGAACAGGGAGAACAATAGACCAATAAGTGCTACTCGGAATAAAATTGCGATAAGTGCAGCAATTCCACCGACAACTGCAGCGATACCGCCAGTTACAGTAGCTCCGCGATTATAAGCGTAAATACCGAGTAAAACAGAAACAAGACCAAATAGTGTTGGAAATGTAAATAGCGATAAGATAGATAGCGCAAGAGCGATAAAACCAGCAGTTGATCCAGCAGCGGACGATTTTACAACATCTTTATCGTCTTTATCATCGTAATCATAATCAATGCGTTGTGGTGCAACCTCAGCGGCGTACTCTTCTTTATAGTCACTATAATCACTATCTATTCTATCTCTTCTTTTATAATCATCAAATTTCTCAGTCAAAGTCATGACTCCTTTCATAACAAGGTTCAATAGTAGTATGTATCTCTTTTTCTTTTTTATCCCGCTATTTGTGGGAGTCGAGAAACGTGCACATCCCACTGATTAAAGTTTCACTATACCGGAGCATTACAGGGAGTAGTATCTTTTAAAAGGAGGAAAATGTTTTCTTGAAATAGGAAAAGTTAGTATGACTTCCTCTATTTTGGAAAATATAAAAAGGAATAATGAGGAAAGGGTGCAATACATAATGGAACATCCAATTGAAAATTTAATGAAAACGGCAATGACAAATTTAAAAGAGATGGTAGATGTAAATACAATTGTTGGGAGCCCGGTTTCAACAGCTGACGGAAATGTAGTATTAACAGTATCTCAAGTGGCTTTTGGTTTTGGAGCTGGTGGAAGTGATTTTAAAGGGGATTTCATTACTGAAAAACATAACGGTGGGCAAAATCAGCATAAAGAGAACAAACAAGGGCATCCATTTGGAGGAGGAAGCGGGGCTGGGGTTTCCATTAGTCCAGTAGCTTTTTTAGTAGTTGGTTCTAATGGGGTGCAAGTATTACATCTCAACAGCAGTACACATTTAATTGAAAAGGCTTTAAATACTGTACCAAGCACTGTAGATAAATTTGTGAATGGTCGTCAAAAGTGAACTTGCATTTTTTAGGAATTATGATATATTAGAAAAAGTGCGCTTTAGGATGATCGGAATAATTGAAATGTAAATATATATGATGTGTGGAATAAGGGAGAGGAATTTATGATTAATATCAAAAACTTAGTAGTTGGCTTATTTATGTTAGTAAGCGGCTTTGTTGTATATGTAATAAAAGAAAAAGCTCCATTCTAAAACAGACAAACCGTTAATGTCTGTTTTTAATTTGCGGAAAAAAGTTGACAAGTTATTGTATTGGTGTTAGAATTTTAATTCGTGTCTCGGTTACAGCTAGTGTAAAGTAAATATCTCTTATGAATGCAATACGAAAAGTTTGCGAAAGATCGGGTAATTTTATCAACAACTTTTGTGAACAAACCCTATAAATTGTATTTGTAAGCTATATATGTATACTAGTGAATCAAGGAGCGGTCAGTGGAACCGTAATGATGAGAGAGAGGTAGGGCTTTCATCCAGTATATGTTACTTTCCCGTTAGGTGAATATAAAAAAGAGGACTCCTTTTAAAAGGAGTCCTCTTTCATTTTTTAAGTGCGACTTTCAACTTGTTGACAAATTTCATCCGTTGTTAAACCGTGAGCTGTAATGACTGATCCTTTAATTGATGTATCTGCAATGCCCATCACATTAGAATCTTGCCCAGTTACAACGCAACAATCACACCCTTGTGCATCCTGTTCTGAGTTAAGTGTAACAACTTCATGACCTTGTTGCTGAAGAGCTTGTTGAACGTCTGTTAATGAGTTTTCAACGCCAATTCTAGCCATAATTCTCACCTCCCTACCATCTAATTGCTAGTATGCTCAAGTTCACTGCATATATTTATGAAAAGACGGTAGGAAGTAAATCTTTGTTTAGTCGTTATATACGCCAGTAAGCATTTGACTAACGAATTGATCGTTTAATGTATCTTGTGTTGAAGAAGTATTTGAATGGATGTCGATTGAAGCAATAAAATGATTATGTTCTTTCATATTTGGTTCTACCTCTACGTAATTATCGAATTTACAAAAACCTTTCGTATCCATTAGATCAAATAATTGCAGCATTTCTACTACCTCTTGTCTCGTTCCTTTAATTTGTACACACGCCATATTTATTTCCTCCTTTATTTTGACAAATTGTTTTTTAAAAATAGGATTATGATTACGAAATGAAAAATATGAATGTTATTTTTAGACAGCGCTATTTTTGTTATTTTCCCCCTTTTTCAGCAAAAGTCGTTATATATTTCCGGATTTATAAAATCGGACGTCCGTTTATTGAATACAATAGATTCGTATCAATTGATGAAAATCCTTCTTTTAAACAAATATTTTTTTAGTGGAAATTGGCGAAAAAAATTTTTTGACTTTTTGTAAACGTTAACAATGTTGTTAAATCAGTATAAGTAAAGAAGTACGTATGATTAAAAATTATAAATTTTCTAAAAATTCACTTGATTTATTTAGAAAGGAGAGTAAACTAGGAAACAATAAAAAATTCATAGAACATAGGAGGCGCTTCTAGTGAATGAGCAATGGATTTTCTTAAATGGAGAATTTGTTCCAAAAGATGAGGCAAAAGTTTCAGTATATGATCATGGCTATTTATATGGCGATGGAGTGTTTGAAGGAATTAGAGTTTATAGCGGTAATGTTTTCCGTTTGAGAGAGCATCTTGTCCGGTTGTATGAATCAGCAAAATCAATCCTTTTAGAAATTCCATATTCATTAGATGAAGTAACAAATATTGTTGTTGAGACGATTCGACAAAATAAATTATCTAATGGATACATTCGCCTTGTTGTATCAAGAGGAGCAGGAAATCTTGGATTGGATCCCGATTCATGTAAGAAGCCGAATGTAGTAGTAATTGCAGAACAATTATCTTTATTCCCACAAGAATATTATGAGAAAGGGATTCCAGTTGTAACAGTTGCAACGCGCCGAAATCGTCCCGATGTTTTATCCCCTCAAGTAAAATCTTTAAATTACTTAAACAATATTTTAGTTCGTATTGAAGCGAAATTAGCTGGAGTACAAGAAGCGCTTATGTTAAATGATCAAGGATATGTAGCTGAAGGATCAGGAGATAACGTGTTTATTGTTAAAGGAAATAAATTAATTACACCACCAAGTTCTGCTGGAGCATTAGAAGGTATTACACGAAACGCCATTTTAGAAATCGGCGAAAAACTTGGGTATGACGTAAGAGAAGAGTTATTTACAAGACATGATGTATATGTAGCTGATGAAGTGTTTTTAACAGGAACAGCTGCTGAAGTGATTGCTGTTACGACAGTAGATGGTAGAACGATTGGCTTAGGGCGAACAGGTCCACATACGAACCGTTTATTAGAAGTGTTTCGTAAGTTAGTTGTAGAAGATGGAGAGAAAATTTACGAAGAAAATAAAGTTGGATAACAACTTTTTTAACATAAGAAAGCGTTGATAGGGAGGAGTAGTTGATTGTGAAGCCTCACAGAGAGTCGGTGGTTGCTGAAAACCGATGGTTCACGTCGACGAACATCGCCCTTGAGTGCTAAGCTAAAGCATTTGTCTAGGCTTAGACGGTAGCTCCGTTATTAGCTAGATCCATTTATGGATCACTGAGGCAAGAGTATTCTTGCAAAGAAGGGTGGTACCGCGAAATCTTTCGTCCCTTCAGCACATAGCTGGAGTGTGGACGTAGGATTTTTTTATTGTATAAAAGGTTGAAAAAGGGGGCTTATAAGAACAATGTCTTCAAAAACGGAAGAGAAACTGGAAACTGGTGCACAGCTATTGTTAGAAGCGCTAGAAACGGAAGGCGTAGAAGTGATTTTCGGTTATCCGGGTGGTGCCGTTCTACCTCTCTATGATGCATTGTATGATTGTGAAATTCCGCATATTTTAACAAGGCATGAGCAAGGGGCAATTCACGCTGCTGAAGGGTATGCCAGAATTACAGGGAATCCAGGGGTTGTAATTGCAACGAGTGGACCAGGTGCTACAAATGTAATTACGGGTCTAGCTGATGCGATGATTGATTCATTGCCACTTGTAGTATTTACAGGCCAAGTAGCAACAACGTTAATTGGGAGCGATGCTTTTCAAGAGGCAGATATTATGGGACTTACGATGCCAGTGACAAAACATAACTATCAAGTGCGAAAGGCCTCAGATTTACCTCGAATTATTAAAGAAGCATTTCATATTGCTAAAACAGGAAGACCAGGACCAGTCGTTATTGACCTTCCGAAAGATATGGTAGTCGAGAAAGGTGAGCGATGTAGCAATGTACAAATGGATTTACCAGGATATAACCCTAATTATGAACCGAATCTACTTCAAATAAACAAATTACTCAAAGTAATTGAAACCGCAAAAAAACCATTAATTTTAGCTGGAGCGGGTATATTGCATGCGAAAGCTTCGAAAGAATTGACAAGTTTTGCTCGTAAATATGAAATCCCTGTTGTGCATACATTACTTGGACTTGGTGGTTTTCCACCAGATGATGAACTATTTCTAGGGATGGGGGGAATGCACGGTTCTTATACAGCCAATATGGCATTATATGAATGCGACTTACTCATTAATATAGGCGCGAGATTTGATGATCGTCTTACTGGAAATTTAGCTTTTTTTGCTAAAGGGGCGACTGTTGCACATATCGATATTGATCCAGCAGAAATCGGGAAAAATGTGCCAACAGAGATTCCTATTGTTGCAAGTGCTAAGCAGGCGTTAGAAGTATTGCTTCAATCAGAAGGAAAGAAAGAAAATCATCATGAATGGCTCTTTTTATTAAAGAATAGAAAAGAAAAATATCCATTCTCTTATAAAAGAAATTCTGAAAGTATTAAACCTCAATATGCGATTGATATGCTATATGAAATTACGAAGGGAGAAGCGATTGTAACAACAGACGTTGGGCAACACCAAATGTGGGCAGCGCAATATTATCCACTGAAAAATCCAGATAAATGGGTAACTTCTGGTGGATTAGGAACGATGGGGTTCGGATTTCCAGCAGCAATCGGTGCGCAAATTGCAAAGCCTGAAGAATTAGTTATTGCAATTGTTGGTGATGCTGGGTTTCAAATGACTCTGCAAGAATTAAGTGTATTAAAAGAACACGCTTTACCCGTTAAAGTATTTATTTTAAATAATGAAGCTTTAGGAATGGTAAGACAATGGCAAGATGAATTTTACAATCAAAGATATTCACATTCTTTATTACCATGCCAACCAGATTTCGTCGCTCTTGCAAATGCATATGGCATAAAAGGTGTTCGTATTGACGATCCACTTCTTGCAAAGAAGCAAATCCAGCATGCGATCGAATTACAAGAGCCAGTCGTAATTGATTGTCGTGTACTTCAATCAGAGAAGGTTATGCCGATGGTTGCGCCAGGAAAAGGTGTTCACCAAATGGAGGGAGTGGAAAAAGGGTGAAGAGAATTGTTACAGCGACAGTTCGAAATCAAAGTGGTGTGTTAAACCGAATTACAGGGGTTATGACACGAAGACATTTTAATATTGAAAGTATTTCAGTAGGTCATACAGAATCATCAGATATATCGCGAATGACGATTGTTGTACACGTTGAAAGTGAACAGCAAGTGGAGCAGTTAATTAAACAACTGCATAAGCAAATTGATGTTCTGAAAGTATCAGATATTACAGAAGAAGCGATGATTGCTAGAGAGCTTGCTCTTATTAAAGTAGCAACTTCTGTAGCGAGGGCAGAATTATATAGTTTAATTGAACCGTTTCGAGCCGCTGTAATAGATGTTGGGAAGGATTCCATAGTTGTGCAAGTAACAGGTACGCAAGACAAAGTAGAAGCGTTAATTGAATTACTTCGTCCATACGGTTTGAAAGAAATTGCTAGAACAGGTGTAACAGCATTTACACGTAGTATGAAAAAACAAGATAAGCAAGTTATGTTAATTCAATAATCATTTAAATATAGGGGGAAATGAAAATGGCAAAAGTTTATTATGAGAAAGATGTAACAGTAAATGTATTAAAGGAAAAGAAAGTAGCAATCATCGGATATGGCTCGCAAGGTCATGCGCATGCGCAAAATTTACGTGATAACGGATTTGATGTAGTAGTAGGTTTAAGAAAAGGTAAGTCTTGGGATAAAGCGAATGAAGATGGGTTTTCTGTATATACAGTAGCAGAAGCTGCGGAAAAAGCTGATGTAGTAATGATTCTATTGCCTGATGAATTACAACCAGAAGTATATGAAGCTGAAATTGCACCAAATTTACAGGCTGGAAACTCTCTCGTGTTCGCACATGGATTTAATGTTCACTTTGATCAAGTAAAACCACCAGCTAATGTAGATGTATTTCTAGTAGCGCCAAAAGGACCAGGGCATCTCGTACGCCGTACGTTCGCCGAGGGCGGGGCTGTTCCTGCATTATTTGCAGTATATCAAGATGCAACAGGAGTTGCGACTGAAAAAGCACTTTCTTATGCTGACGGAATTGGAGCAACGAGAGCTGGTGTACTAGAAACGACGTTTAAAGAAGAAACAGAAACAGATTTGTTTGGAGAGCAAGCTGTACTTTGCGGCGGAGTGACTGCACTTGTAAAAGCAGGGTTTGAAACGTTAGTTGATGCGGGATATCAGCCTGAACTTGCATATTTTGAATGTTTACATGAACTGAAGCTAATCGTTGACCTTATGTACGAAGGTGGACTTGAAAATATGAGATATTCAGTTTCAGATACAGCGCAGTGGGGAGACTTCGTATCAGGACCACGCGTTGTGACTGAAGATACGAAGAAAGCGATGGGGGCAGTATTAGCAGAAATTCAAGATGGTACATTTGCAAGAGGGTGGATTGCAGAACATAAAGCAGGAAGACCAAATTTCCATGCGACAAATGAGAAAGAGAATAAACATGAAATCGAAGTAGTTGGACGTAAATTACGTGAAATGATGCCTTTCGTACAGCCGCGAGTAAAGGTAGGGGTTAAATAATATGAAGCAGGTTTTGTTCATGGATACAACGCTTCGTGATGGCGAACAATCACCAGGAGTAAATTTAAATGAACAAGAGAAATTACAAATTGCTAGACAATTAGAGAGGCTTGGTATTCATGTAATGGAAGCTGGATTCGCGGCAGCTTCCGAAGGCGACTTCCAATCGGTAAAACGTATTGCGAATACAATTCAAAATGCTACGGTTATGAGTTTAGCTAGAGCGAAAGAAAGTGACATTCGAAGAGCATATGAAGCTGTGAAAGGCGCTGTATCTCCTCGTCTACACGTATTTTTAGCTACGAGTGATATTCATATGAAATATAAACTTTGTATGTCAAAAGAAGATGTGTTAAATAGTATTCATCGCTCGGTTACGCTCGGAAAATCATTATTTCCGACAGTACAATTTTCTGCAGAAGATGCGACAAGAACATCGAGAGCATTTTTAGCTGAAGCAGTAGAAATTGCGATTCGAGCAGGAGCGAATGTAATTAATATTCCCGATACAGTTGGATATACAAATCCGGAAGAGTATTATTCTCTTTTTAAATACTTACAAGAATCCGTTCCATCATATGAAAAAGCGATTTTTTCTTGTCATTGTCACGATGATCTTGGTATGGCAGTAGCAAATTCGTTAGCTGCGGTTGAAGGGGGAGCATTGCAAGTAGAAGGAACGATTAATGGCATTGGAGAAAGAGCAGGGAATGCAGCGTTAGAAGAAGTTGCGGTAGCTCTTCATATTAGAAAAGATTTTTATAAAGCAGAGCCTTCGATGACTTTAAAAGAAATTAAGGCGACGAGTATATTAGTAAGCAGGTTAACGGGTATGGTTGTACCGAAAAATAAAGCAATCGTTGGAGCGAATGCATTTGCTCATGAATCGGGCATCCACCAAGACGGGGTTTTAAAAGAAGTAACAACTTATGAAATTATCGAACCAGCGCTTATAGGAGAATCTCAAAATCTCTTTGTACTTGGGAAACACTCTGGCCGTCATGCGTTTACGGAAAAAATGAAAGAGCTTGGTTATGAATTTACAAATGAAGAGCGAGATGCGGCATTCGAAGCATTTAAAAAATTGGCTGATCGTAAAAAGGAAATTACTGAAGAAGATTTACGCGCACTTATGCTTGGTGAAGCAGCATTTGCAGCTCAGCAATATAACATTACGCAATTACAAGTGCATTTCGTATCAAATAGTACACAATGCGCAACAGTTGTGCTGAAGGATGAGGAAGGAAATGTATATGAAGATGCAGCCACTGGTTCTGGTAGTATTGAAGCGATATACAATGCGATTCAAAGGATTTTAGGATTAGAATGTGAATTGGCAGATTATCGCATACAATCTATTACACAAGGTCAAGATGCACTTGCTCACGTTCATGTTGAATTAAAAGAAGGTAGTCACCAAATATCAGGTTTCGGAGTTGCGCAAGACGTATTGGAAGCGTCGGCGAGAGCTTATGTCCATGCAGCAGGGAAATTAAAATCTCTTATAGCGCTTGTGAAATAAATAATTGATAGGTGAGAGAAGCTTTCCTCACCTATCAAATTAAAGTTCTGAAAATTCGGTTAAAAGGAGTGTTAAAAATGGAAAAACGTATCGTTTGTTTAGCTGGTGATGGTGTCGGTCCAGAAGTAATGGGGAGTGCGAAGGAAGTATTGCATATGGTAGAAAGGCTATATGGACATCATTTTCATTTGCAAGATGAGTACTTTGGTGGTGTTGCTATCGATTTAACTGGGCAACCATTACCACAGCGAACACTTGCCGCCTGTTTAGCGAGTGATGCGGTTTTACTTGGAGCAGTAGGTGGACCAAGGTGGGATAGTGCGAAAGAAAGGCCTGAGAAAGGATTATTAGCATTAAGAAAAGGACTCGGTGTATTTGCGAATGTTCGCCCTGTAACGGTAGAAAGTGCAACTGCACATTTATCACCATTAAAAAACGCTGATGAAATTGATTTCGTTGTCGTTCGTGAATTAACAGGCGGAATTTATTTTTCTTATCCGAAAGAGCGAACGGAAGAAGTGGCGACAGATACACTTACGTATCATCGCCATGAAATTGAACGTATCGTTTCGTATGCTTTTCAATTAGCAAATAAGCGGAAGAAAAAAGTAACATCTATTGATAAAGCAAATGTTTTAGAGTCTAGTAAATTATGGAGAACTGTGACAGAAGAGGTAGCACTTCGCTACCCAAATGTGGAAGTAGAACACATTTTAGTAGATGCAGCGGCTATGGAATTAATTCGGAATCCAGGAAGATTTGACGTTATTGTAACGGAAAATTTATTTGGTGATATTTTAAGTGATGAGGCCTCAGTATTAGCTGGATCATTAGGAATGCTTCCATCAGCAAGTCACGCTGAAAAGGGCCCTTCATTATACGAGCCTATTCACGGATCGGCACCGGATATTGCGGGGAAAAATAAGGCAAATCCAATTGCGATGATGCGTTCTGTTGCAATGATGCTTGGGCAATCGTTCGGATTAACGAGAGAAGGATATGCAATTGAAGAAGCAGTTTCTGCAGTCCTTAAATCAGGAAAATGTACAGCAGATATCGGGGGGACTGAAACGACAACTTCATTTACAAAGGCAGTTATTCAAGAAATGGAAGAGCAAGCGTTAGTAGGGAGAGGGAGATAATGGGGAAAAGGTTACTAGATAAGCTTTGGGAAAGACATGTAGTTGCGACTAATGAAAATGGATTGGATTTATTATATATCGATCTACATCTTGTTCATGAAGTAACGTCACCGCAAGCCTTTGAAGGCTTGCGGCTTACAAATCGAACAGTCCGCAGACCAGATTTAACATTTGCAACGATGGATCATAATATTCCAACGAAAGATGTTTGGAATATTACCGACCGCATTGCGAAGCAGCAACTAGATACACTTCGGGAAAACTGTAAACAATTTCAGGTGCCATTAGCGGATATCGGAGATGAAGAGCAAGGGATCGTTCATGTAATAGGACCAGAACTTGGACTCACACAGCCAGGAAAAACGATTGTTTGTGGTGATAGTCATACAGCAACACACGGTGCTTTTGGCGCACTAGCGTTTGGTATTGGTACGAGTGAAGTGGAACATGTATTGGCAACGCAAACGTTATGGCAACGAAAGCCGAAAGCGATGGGCATTGAGTTAAAAGGAAAGTTACCGCAAGGTGTCTATGCGAAAGATATTATTTTACACCTTCTTTCAAAGTACGGAGTAGCAGTTGGAACAGGTTACGTAATGGAATTTTACGGAGAGGCCATTCATGCTATGGATATGGAAGAGAGGATGACGCTTTGCAATATGGCAATTGAAGGGGGAGCAAAGGCTGGCATTATTGCACCAGATGAAAAAACGTTTGCTTACGTAAAAGGGCGTAAATATGCACCGAAAGACTATGAATCTATTAAGAAAAAATGGTCAGAACTTTATACAGATTTAGATGTAGTTTATGATTTACATATTCTAGTAGATGTTACGGATTTAGCGCCGTACGTTACGTGGGGAACAAATCCTAGTATGGGTGTTCGGATCGATGAGAAATTGCCAGAAAAGCATGATGCAAATGATGAAAGAGCGTTTTCTTATATGGGATTGAGTCCCGGACAAAGTACGTATGACATTCCAGTTCAACATGTTTTCATTGGATCTTGTACAAATTCCAGGCTTTCTGACTTAGAAATTGCTGCATCTGTCGTGAAAGGTAAAAAAGTAAAAGAAGGTGTGCGAGCACTTGTTGTACCTGGATCTCAAAGGGTAAGAGAAGCAGCGATGCATAAAGGATTACATCGCATATTTGAAGAAGCTGGATTTGAATGGAGAGAGCCCGGATGCTCAATGTGTCTAGGTATGAATCCAGATCAAGTGCCTGAAGGAGAACATTGTGCCTCTACGTCCAATCGCAATTTTGAAGGAAGGCAAGGAAAGGGAGCACGAACGCATTTAGTTAGCCCGGCAATGGCGGCAGCCGCTGCGTTATATGGTCATTTTGTTGATATTAGAAAGGAGAGTTATGATGGAGCCATTTCGTATTCATAAAGGTACTGCCGCAGTACTGATGAATGATAACATTGATACAGATCAAATTATTCCGAAGCAATATTTAAAGAGAATTGAAAGAACTGGGTTTGGGAAGTTTTTATTTGATGAGTGGCGATATGATAATAATCGCCAAGAAAACCCTAATTTCCCGCTTAATGCACAAGAAAGAAAAGGAGCCAGCATATTAATCACAGGTGATAATTTTGGATGTGGCTCGTCAAGAGAACATGCTCCATGGGCACTTGCTGATTATGGTTTCCGCGTTATTATCGCTGGAGGATTTGCCGATATCTTTTATATGAATTGTATGAAGAATGGCATGTTACCGATTGTAATGGATAAAGATATGCGTGAACAACTTGCTAAAACAGATGCGAGGGAACAAATTACAGTTGATTTAGAAAATGAAATAATGACAACGAATACGCATAGATTCCATTTTACGATCGAGAAAATGTGGAAAGAGAAGTTATTAAATGGTTTAGATGAAATTAGTATTACAATGCAATATGAACAAGAAATAAAAGAGTATGAAAGAAAAGTGGCTTTACATTAAAAAATGACGGAATATTAAAAAAGTATTTACATTCAAAATTAACTGTTATATACTATGTGAAAATCAGAGGAGAAAGGGAGTAAGTATTATGAATATCGTGCAATCTATTACAATGCTTACACAACTACATCATCATACATGAAACCCTTGAACCTAGCGTGAAAACGTGTAGGTACAAGGGTTATTCCCGTTGTACCTACACTCTACTGAAGAGCCTTGTAGGTATTTTGTCTACAAGGCTCTTTTTATTTTCGGCTTAGGGGAATGAAATAGGCATACATTAGAAGGGGAAAGGTGTGAAAATTTAGATGACAAAATGGAAACGAGCAAACCCGAATGGAACGAGAGATTATTTATTCGAAGAATGTACGTTAATTGAAGAAGTAGAACAAAAATTAAGGCTTACTTTTTTAGAGAGAGGTTATGAGGAAATAAGAACACCTACAATTGAATTTTATGATGTTTTTGCATTTCAAAATAGACCGATAGATGAAGAGAAGATGTATAAATTTTTTGATGAAAAGGGAAGGATTATCGTTTTACGTCCAGATATGACAATTCCTTTAGCGAGAGTTATTGGAACACAGAGATGGGATACGCCACTTAAAGTGACGTATAGCGGGAATGTATTTCGAGCGAATGAATCCCATTCTGGAAAATATAATGAAATCGTACAAAGTGGTATTGAAGTTATCGGTATTGATAATGTAAGAGCTGAAATTGAATGTGTAATAAGTGTCATTCAAGCACTTCAAAAGTTGAAGGTGCAATCTTTTACAATTGAGATTGGGCAAGTACAGTTATATAAATGTATTGTAAAAAAACTCTCCATCCAGGATGAAGAAGAAAGGGTACTTAGAACGTATATAGAAAGTAAAAATTATGCAGCCCTCTCAAATTTTATCGGAGAAAAGAAATTAGATCGATGCGATGAGACAGTAAGATTACTTGAGAAATTGCCAAGGCTATTTGGAAATTTAGAAGTTATTGAGGAAGCAGAAAAGCTTGCTTCAAGTAATGAAATGAAAATGGCAATTGCAAGAGTAAAAGAAATGTATGAAACAATTGAAATGTTAGGATATGGTTCTTACATATCAATTGATTTGGGCATGATTCAACACTTAGATTACTATACGGGTGTTATTTTCAAAGGATATATATATGAAATTGGAGAAGAAATCGTTAGTGGCGGAAGGTACGATGAGCTAATTGGGAATTTTGGAGAAATGCTGCCAGCTGTTGGACTCGCGGTACAAGTAAATCAAATTGTGAAGGCGCTGCAAGAGCAGCAAGAACCATATGAACGAAATCAAATTGATATTGTGATTCATTATGAGTTAAATAGATTAGCGGAAGCAGAAAGGCTACGAAATTTACTTCGAAAGGATGGGAAAAATGCTTGGTTATCTCTATTCTCTAATTTAAGCGATACCTTTCAATTTGCAAGAAAAAATAAAATAGGAACGGTCGTTGAGGCAAAGAATGAATACTTAGTGGAATATGTATGGAATGAGAAATGGGTAGTCCAGAAAGAAGGAGAGGCTTCATGCGTAACATTCAAATTGCGTTAACGAAAGGAAGATTAGAAAAACATGTCATTCCACTTTTTGAGCAGATTGGAATTGATTGTTCCGAGCTCAAAAATAAAGGTCGGAAGCTTGTATTTCAAAGTAAAAATACAAATGTTTCATTTATTTTAGTAAAAGCGATTGATGTTGCTACTTATGTAGAACATGGGGTAGCTGATATTGGCATCGTTGGAAAAGATATTTTAATGGAAAACGAGAAAGATATTTATGAAATGCTGGATTTAGGAGTGGGGATTTGTAAGTTTTGTGTTGCTTCTATTCCTACGTATAATCCGAAGAGTTACCGGAAGAAAAGAATCGCTACGAAATACCCCCATATTACTTCTACTTATTATCATGATAAGGGAGAGGATGTAGAAATTATTAAGATAGAAGGTTCTGTAGAAATCGCTCCTCTTCTTGGATTGGCAGATGCGATTGTAGATATTGTTGAAACAGGAAAAACATTACAAGAGAATGGACTCATTGTATTTGAGGAAATGTACTGTATATCGGCTCGGATGATTGTAAATAAGGCAGCCTTAAAAACTAAAAAAGACGAAATATTCAGCATTATAAATATGATGGAGCAAGAAATCTTATCAAGGAAATAGGAGGATTTAAAATGGAAATCATTTATGAAGAATTTAAGGAGGCATTATCTAAAATAAAAGTGCTAAGAGAAAACGCTAATATAATAGAAGAAACTGTTCAAAGAAGTGTAAGAGAAATCATTAGACATGTAAGGGAAGGGAAAGATGAGGCTTTATCTTTCTATACAAAAAAGTTTGATGGTGTAGAGATGAAAGATTTTCGTGTAAGTGAAGAAGAAATACAGCAAGCGAGTATGTTTGTAGAGAATTCATTTTTAGAAGCTTTAAAAGAGGCGAAGAAAAACGTTGTTTCGTATCACGAAAAGCAAAAGAAGCACTCAATATTCGATTGTGAAAGTAAAGGGATAATTAGAGGGCAACTCATTCGGCCGTTAGAAAATGTAGGTGTATATGTACCGGGTGGGACAGCCTCATATCCTTCTTCAGTATTAATGAATGTATTGCCGGCGAAACTCGCAGGTGTGAAAAAGATTGTAATGGTAACACCGCCGAGGAAAGGAGGAATTGATCCGCATATATTAGCTGCTGCAGATCTTGCGGGAGTAGATGAAATTTATACGATAGGTGGCGCACAAGCAATTGCTGCTTTAGCATACGGGACGGAATCGATTCCGAAAGTGGATAAAATAGTTGGACCGGGAAATTTGTACGTCGCTCTAGCGAAACGAGAAGTATACGGAATAGTAAATATCGATATGATTGCTGGTCCATCAGAAATTGTAGTTGTCGCGGATGAAACAGGTAATGCAAAATATATCGCAGCGGATTTATTATCGCAAGCAGAGCATGATGAGAGAGCAACGGCGATTTGTATTACAACGAATATAGAACTAGCTAAAGAAGTAGAAAAAGAGGTAGAAAGACAGTTAGAAACGTTACCAAGAAGTGAAATTGCACGTGAATCAATAAATAGAAATGGAGCCATCTTTATCGTTCCTTCTTTAGAGGAGGCACTAAAGTTATCAAATGAAATTGCTCCAGAACATTTAGAGTTACATATAAAAGAACCAATGAATGCTCTAGATTATGTGAAACATGCAGGCTCTATTTTCCTTGGGTCATATTCACCTGAACCGCTCGGGGATTATTTAGCGGGACCGAATCATGTATTACCAACGAGCGGAACGGCAAGATTTTTTTCTCCGTTATCAGTCGATGATTTCGTGAAAAAATCAAGTTTTATTTCTTATACGGAGGAAGCATTAAAAAATGTACAGCATCATATTGTAGAGCTTGCAAATAAAGAAGGGTTACATGCACATGCGAGAGCAATCCAAATAAGGTTTGAGGAGGAACAATAATGCGTCAGTCCAGTCAAGTACGTGAGACGACAGAAACAAAAATTAAATTAAGTTTGCAGCTTGATGAAAGTACAAATGTATCTATTCAAACGAGGGTTGGTTTTTTCGATCATATGCTTACTTTATTTGCTAGACATGGAAGATTTGGATTGCAAGTTGAAGCAGAAGGTGATGTATTTGTCGATGCACATCACACCGTTGAAGATGTTGGAATTGTACTCGGAAATTGCTTGAAAGAAGCATTGCAAAACAAAGAGGGAATTAATCGTTACGGTTCTGCGTATGTACCGATGGATGAATCTTTAGGATTTGTCGCAATTGATATAAGTGGACGCTCATATTGTGTATTTCAAGGGGAATTAACAAATCCGAAGCTCGGGGATTTTGATACAGAATTGACGGAAGAATTTTTTAGAGCAGTTGCACATGCTGCCAATATTACATTACATGCGCGCGTTCTATACGGAAGTAATACACATCACAAAATTGAAGCATTATTTAAAGCTTTTGGTAGAGCGCTTAGAGAAGCGGTCGAAAAAAATGCCAACATTACTGGTGTAAATTCAACGAAAGGAATGTTGTAATTGATTGCCATTATAGATTATGGAATGGGGAATATTCGCAGTGTAGAGCAAGCATTAAAATATATTGGCGCAGAGTACATTGTAACGAGTGATAAAAAAGAGATATTGAGAAGCGATGGCGTGATTTTACCGGGAGTAGGTGCATTTCCGAAAGCGATGGACGTATTAGAAGAAAGAGATTTAGTGTGTGTACTAAAAGAAGTTTGTGACATAGGAAAACCACTCCTCGGTATATGTTTGGGTATGCAACTTTTATTTGAACGAAGTGAGGAACTAAAAGATTGTAGCGGGTTAGGTTTACTACCAGGGGAAATTCGTAAGTTAAAAGTTTCGTATAAAATTCCTCATATGGGATGGAATGAATTAAGGAAGGAAAGAGAATTTCCGCTTTGGAATGGATTAGTGGATGGTTCTTTCGTGTATTATGTTCACTCATATTACGCGGATTGTCCAGATGAAATTGTATGCGGAGTAAGTGATTATGGAATGCAAGTACCAGGGTTTGTCGCGAAAGGAAATGTATTTGGTGCACAGTTTCATCCAGAAAAAAGTGGCGAAATTGGCATGCAAATATTAAAAAATTTTCAAGGGGTGGTAGAAGCATGGAAATCTTCCCAGCTATCGATTTAAAAGAAGGACGATGCGTTAGACTTTATCAAGGAGAGTTTAGTAAAGAAACGGTGATGAATGAAGATCCAGTAGCGCAGGCGATCATATTTGAAAAGCTTGGAGCGGAAATACTACACATTGTTGATTTAGACGGTGCAATTGCTGGCGAGTCTTTAAATTTGCCCGTCATTGAAAAAATCTGCAAGGCGGTACGTATTCCTGTGCAAGTGGGAGGAGGAATTCGTTCACTTGTAACGGTGGAGAAGTTATTGTCAGCAGGTGTAGAAAAAGTGATTTTAGGAACAGCAGCTCTTTATGATAAGTCATTTTTAGAGGAAGCAGTTCGTCTATATAAAGAGAAAATCATTGTTGGAATTGATGCGAAAAATGGTTTCGTAGCAACGAGAGGTTGGCTTGATCTGTCTGAAATTTCTTACGTTAGTTTAGCGAAACAAATGGAAAGTTTAGGTGTTCAAACGATTGTGTTTACAGACATTTCGAAAGACGGGACGCTTACAGGTCCAAATTTTGAACAATTAGCGATACTTCAAAAAAGTGTGGGCATTCGTCTCATCGCCTCTGGAGGAGTGGCATCTATTCAAGAGGTGAAAAAGTTAAATGATATGAATATATATGGTGTCATAATTGGAAAGGCGCTTTACGAGAAAACGATTGATTTAGAAGAAGTGTTACAGGTAACGAAGTTATGTTAGCGAAACGAATTATTCCATGTCTAGATGTGAAAGAAGGGCGAGTCGTAAAGGGTGTAAATTTTATAGGATTACAAGATGTCGGTGATCCGGTTGAAATAGCTGAAGCATATAACGAGGCAGGGGCAGATGAAATCGTATTTTTAGATATTACGGCGACTCATGAAGGAAGAAAAACGATTATAGATGTTGTAGAAAAAACAGCAGCAAAAGTATTTATTCCTCTTACGGTTGGCGGGGGGATATCAAGTGTGAAAGATATGTACAATTTACTAAGAGCTGGGGCAGACAAAGTTTCAATAAACTCAGCGGCAGTGCGAAACCCGAAGTTAATAGAAGAAGGGGCAGAACACTTTGGATCACAATGTATTGTCGTGGCAATTGATGCTAGAAAAGTAGCAGAAGGTAAATGGAACGTATATGTCAACGGCGGAAGAGTTGACACAGGAATGGATGCCATAGAATGGGCGAAGCGTGTTGTTAAACTTGGGGCAGGTGAAATTTTGTTAACGAGTATGGATGCAGATGGAACGAAAAGCGGATATGACCTTCGTTTAACAGAAGAAATTTCAAAAAGTGTTTCTATTCCAGTCATCGCATCAGGGGGCTGTGGTCATACGGATCATATTATAGAAGTTTTTCAAAAGACAACAGTTGATGCAGCGTTAGCGGCATCCATCTTTCATTATGGTGAGGCGACAGTGCAGAGTGTAAAGCGAAAATTAAGAGATGCAAATATTGAGGTGCGGTTATGAAACCTAATTTTTCAAAAGGATTAATACCGGCAATTGTCATCGAAGAAGGTACGAAAGACGTTTTAATGCTAGCTTATATGAATGAAGAAGCATATGAAAAAACGTTAGAGACGAAAAGAACATGGTTTTATTCTCGTTCTAGGCAGTCGTTATGGAATAAGGGGGAAACATCAGGGAATGTTCAATATGTACAATCTTTATATTTAGATTGTGATCAAGATTCAATTGTTGTGAATGTGAAACAAGTAGGACCTGCTTGTCATACGGGAGAGAAGACATGTTTTCACTATCAAATTATATAGGGGGATACATATGGAAAATGCCTTTAAGTTGCTGTATAAAACAATTGAAGAACGAAAGGGAAGCCCACTTCCTGAATCGTATACAAATTATTTATTTTCAAAAGGAGAAGATAAAATTTTAAAGAAGATTGGTGAAGAGTGTGCTGAAGTAATTATCGCATGTAAAAATAATGATAAAGAAGAAGTAGTGAAAGAAATGGTTGATGTATTTTATCACTGTTTCGTTTTATTAGCTGAAAAAAATATTGCATTGGAAGATGTCATGCGAGAGGTGAAAGAACGAAATGGAAAGCTTTCGAGAGTTGGGGATAGAAGGGAAATAGATACATTATAAGGGGGAATGTATATGAAAGTAGATTATCACCTTCACTTAGAAGAAGGACCGTATTCAATAGGATGGCTTGCTAAAATAAATGAAGCGTTGGAATGTTATGAACCGCTTCAAGAAAGGCATTCTATGGATTGGCTTATGAAAACACAAGAGCGTTTGCAAAAACGTGTGAAGGAAGGGCCATTTACAACAGAATGGATAGATCTATATTTAGAAGAAGCTGTGCGAAAAGGAATAAAAGAAGTGGGAATTGTTGATCATCTATATCGTTTTCATGAAGCGAAAGGATATTATGAAAAATATGTAGATATTAGTGATTCTAAGCTCGGTCGTATACAGAAAGAATGGTTAGATCAAGTAAGGGTAGTTTCACTGTATGATTTTACAAAGGCAATTGAAGAGGCGAAAGAACGATGGAGTAAAAGAGGTGTCACACTTAAACTTGGAATTGAAGCGGATTATTTTATTGGTTGTGAAGGAGAGTTAAAAGAATTATTAGCGCTAGGAGACTTTGATTATGTAATTGGCTCCGTTCATTTTCTAAATGGCTGGGGATTTGATAATCCAGATACGAAAGAATATTTTGAGGTGCATGACCTACGCGCATTATATGATATGTTTTTTAAAACAGTTGAGAGTGCGATTCGTACCGAGTTATTTGATATTATCGCTCATCTTGATAATATAAAGGTATTTAATTATCGATTGGATGAGAATGAACAGCTTTCTTATTATGAGGAAATTGCCTGTGCATTAGTAGAAACGAATACGGCAACAGAAATAAATGCAGGATTATACTATCGTTATCCTGTTCGTGAAATGTGCCCAAGTCCACTATATTTACAAGTATTAGCTAAGTATGGTGTTCCAATTACGATTTCTTCGGATGCCCATTACCCAAATGATTTAGGGAATTATGTACAAGAAAATGTACAAACATTACGAGCTCACGGTGTTACTCAGGTTGCAACATTTACGAAGCGAGCAAGAATAATGAGGTCGCTTGAAGAAGAAGTAACAAATTCAAAATGAAACGCAATTTTTTGATGAAAACTGTCCTTTTTGTTCAAAATAAGAAAGAATGAAAAGGAGGGTAAGAAATGGCGAAACAACAAAATAAACAAAATGTACAAGGTGCACAGCAACAAGCTTATACTTCTGAAACGAATGCTGCATCTCAATCGGTTATTGAGGAGCAAATTAGCGATACGGTTGCAGAAGGAACTATTGATGTGAAGCTCGGAAAAGAATCGCAGGAAAAAGCGTAAGAAAAGGGGAGAGTTGCATCTCCTCTTTTTTCATGGAAAAGTGTCGATTTTCAAAACTATAATCAAATTCCTTGGTTTTTATATGTGGATTTCTTACAATGAAATATAAGAGATGTCTTATTTTCTATAGAAGAGGTGTTAGTAGTGGCAAAAATATTAGTAGCGGGAAAAATTCCGGAAATTGGATTAGAACTATTAAAAGATCATAATGTAGAAATGTACAATAAAGAGGAGTTAATTTCTATAGATGAATTAACAGAGCGTGTAAAAGATAAAGATGCATTGTTAAGTTTACTTTCGACAAAGGTGCCAAAAGAAGTTATTGATGCAGCGCCTCAGTTAAAGATTGTTGCAAACTATGGTGCTGGTTACGACAATATTGATTACACGTATGCGGGCGAAAAAGGAATTGCAGTTACGAATACACCGAAAGTATCAACGGAAGCGACTGCAGAATTAACATTTGCACTTCTTTTAGCAGCGGCGCGTAGAATTCCTGAAGGGGATACGTTATGTCGTACGACTGGATTTAACGGATGGGCACCGTTATTTTTCTTAGGACGAGAAGTCCATGGTAAGACAATCGGAATTATAGGTCTTGGAGAAATCGGGAAGGCTGTTGCAAAACGTGCGAAAGCATTTGGAATGGATGTTTTATATACAGGGCCAAATCGTAAGCTTGAAGCTGAAAGTGAACTGGGAGCAACGTATGTGACGTTGGAAGAATTATTACAAACAGCAGACTTTATTACAATTAACTGTGCTTATAATCCAAAATTACATCATATGATTGATGAAGAGCAGTTTAAAATGATGAAGAAAACAGCGTATATTGTAAATGCTTCACGTGGACCAATTATGAATGAAGCAGCACTTGCTCATGCATTAAAAACAAATGAAATTGAAGGAGCAGCTCTTGACGTGTTTGAATTTGAACCGAAAATTACAGAAGAGCTAAAAGAATTAAAGAATGTAGTACTTGCTCCACATGTAGGGAATGCAACATTTGAAACTCGTGATGCGATGGCTGAAATGGCTGTCAGAAATATTTTAGCTGTATTAAACGGCGAAGAGCCAGTAACGCCTGTAAATCAAAAGGTATTAGTTACAAAATAAAAAGAAACCTTCCGGACTCGGAAGGTTTTCTTATTTTTCTTTATTCGCTTTTTTAGACGGTCTTTGTCTAATGAATTGAGATAACATGTACAAAATATATAGTGGAATGGCAATGAATAAGAAAACAGAAAAATTTCCAAATCCTGTTTGATACATTGTAATAATGATTCCAACTAAAAATAGTGTAATAATGATGCTATATCGTGGAATTGGTACATCTTTTAAACTTGGGATACGAATGCGGCTCACCATTAAAAATGCGAACGTTACAAATACGGTAATAAGAACGATTTTTGGAATGGTATGTGAAAATAATGTTAAGAAAGCAACAAGCCCTCCCGCTGCTGTAATCGGTACTCCAGTGAAATATTTCATTGAAGTAGAAGATGGTGTTACATTAAATCGTGCTAAACGATATGCTCCGAAAAGAGGGAATAATCCCGCTATGTATAATCCGATGATTCCGTAGTTTGAGAAAGATGTGTAATACATTAAAACAGCTGGTGCTGCACCAAATGTTACGACATCTGCAAGCGAGTCGAGCTCTTTTCCCATTTGTGAATCAACACGTAATAAACGAGCAACACGACCATCAAGACTATCTAACATCATCCCGATAAGTACTAAAATAGCAGCTGATTTATAATATCCTAAAGATGCATAGCCGATTGATAAAAATCCGCTATATAAATTTCCGAGCGTAAATAAGTTTGGAATAGCTGCTCTATACAAAATCTGATCCCTTGCTTTCTGTAATAAATTCTTAATTAGTGTATGAAAGTTTACTTATTTTATCATACCATAAATTTATTCCTCATACGAAAGAAATTACCAATTTGTGAAAGATTTCATAGAAGGATGGTTCGAAAATTAAGTGAAAATAAAAAGAGGAAGCAACTTGTATAAAGTTGCTTCCTTTACTATTCAAATTTCGTTGTCATCGTTCCGGTTTTATATCGATTATTAGGATCGAAGCGTAATAAATCTCCATAAATTAATTTATCGGAGAGTTTTAATTCTGTTTTTGCTTTTTCAATATACGGCTGACATAACGTCATGTCAGCTTCTTCACCCGTACTTCTTTTGTAGCACATATTTTTTGTATAAACATACTCTTCAGAAACAAAGCTACCATCACGCATTACCATAAGCGGGTCTTTCTCTTTAATAAATAAGTCAGTTCCAAATTCAACGGATTTATTTGTTTTAATACCAAGTAAATGAAGGAGCGTTGGCTTAATATCAATTTGACCGGATACTTTAGAAACAACTTTTCCTTCTTGGCCAGGCACATGAATAATAAGAGGGACTCGTTGTAATTGCATAGAATCGAATGGTGTAATAGTATCTTTTCCTAGGAACTGTGCCATAGCTGCATTATGGTTTTCGGAAATACCGTAATGATCACCATAAATGACAATAACGGAATTATCATATAATCCTTCTTCTTTTAATTGTTGAATAAATAATTTAAGAGCTTCATCTGTGTAACGAACAGTTGGGAAGTAGCGGTTTACAACACCACTTTCCGAGTTGAATTCATCAACATATTGATCTTCCGGATTTAGAAGAAACGGAAAATGATTTGTTAATGTAATAAATTTTGTATAGAACGGTTGCGGTAAAGATTTTAACTTTGGAATAGATTGTTCAAAGAACTCTTTATCTTTTAATCCCCAACCGACAGACATTTGCTCCGTTCCTGCGTAATCATTTAAATTAAAATAACGATCATATCCAAGCGCAGGATACATTACATCCCGATTCCAAAACGTTTTATCGTTTGAATGGAAGACGGCAGAAGAATATCCGTATTTCTTTAATTGTTCTGGTGTCGCTGTGTATTCATTTGTTGCATGAGTAAAGAATACAGAACCACGATCTAGCGGATAAAGTGAGTTTTCAACGATAAATTCAGCATCAGAAGTTTTGCCTTGTCCAGTTTGATGATAGAAGTTATCGAAATAGAAACTATCCTTAATAAATTCATTTAAAAATGGTGTAATTTCTTTTCCATTTATTTTTTTATTAATAACAAAGTTTTGTGTAGATTCCATTGAAATTAAAATTACATTTTTACCTTTTGCAGCTCCAAATAAGTTTTTATCAACTTGTTTGTCTTTTGAGTCTGTATAGTTTTTAATTTCAGAAAACCCATCCCCACTTGCAAATACACGCTCAGCTGAAGACTTGGATTGAAGCGTAATGTCAAATAGATGGTATGTGTATAAACCTAAATTCTTCACGACAGTTTGACGGTCAAATGAGCGCGAGAACATTTGTGGTTTATAAATAACTGATACAACAATTTGTAGTGCTAATAAAGCTGTTACACCGCTAAAGAAAGTTCGCTTCTCTGAGCGGGAAAGTGGTGTTTTGTCGCCAAATGATGGGAATTTACGTGAAATAAACATTAAAATAATTGCATCTGCAAATAAAAGTAATGTTTTGTACGTAAAGAGTTCTTTTATACTTGTCCCTAAATCAGCCATATTGTTTGTTTGGAATAAAACCGGGAAAGTAACGAAATCGTTATAGAACCCATAAAACATTGCGTTTCCAAATAAAATAAATGACAGTATAAAACTGATTCCAATTATAATTCGGTTTCGGTGCTTAGATGCAAGTAAAGCTAAGCCGAAAAATAAAAGTAACGCAGCTAGTGGATTGATAAAAAGCATGAATTCTTCAAAGAAATTATCAATTTTAATATCAAATGCTAGCTTGTACACAATATATGTTTTAATCCATAGTAAAACGACTGCAACGAGTGCAAATCGCAGTTTTGGAAACAGATGTTGTAGCATAATATACTCCTCTCCTAAAAAAGCATGACAGTTCTTGTGAGTCAGTTTGCTTAACGACTCATTTTATATATACGAACAGTCCTTTGTTATTATGATTATTATACTATGAGTATCATTATACGAAAATAAAAGAAGGTTGTGGGCTTTTTTATAATAATCGAGTAGAAAAAGAGTGGTGGGAGACAATAAAACAGAATTTCTATGTATGATAATTATCGTACGCAGAAAGAATCGCGTGATAATACGGAGGTTATAATGCGAAAATTATTATATTTTATAGCATGCAGTAGTGTTATACTTTTTACTTCACCGAGTGTGTCGGTAGCCCAATATGATGCACCTCTTATGGAAGATGCACTTTATTCTGTTTTATTTCCAAAAATAAATAAAGCAATTGAAAAACAATATGGAAGTTTGAAACCTTATCAATGTCCTAAAATTATTAGTTTAAAAAAAGTGTATAGCGGTACATATTTATTTCAAGCAAGTATTGAAGTGACAAAGTATGAACGTGTTGCTGGGAAAATTGCTCCACCATTTGAGAAGGTAACGATTACATTTAATAACGAAGAAGGCGAATGGGAAGTGACAAAGATTTCAGTAAAGCGCTTACCAAATGATACGAAACTAAACTGTAAAAAAACAATATAAAAAATTGTTTGACAAATAAAATGGTCCTTTGGTATTGTTAATAGCAACAATTAGATGTTTGAAAATTAAATAGACTTACCTCATCTACTCTCAAAGGTAGAGGCCGCGATAGGAAAGAGTAAGCTATGGGAGATTTAATGGAATCTGTGATCATAGGTTGAAAGGGACTATTGCCGAAATATAAGAATAACCATCTTATTCATATATTGGGACTGCATTGAATAAATGTAGTACTGTCATAAGATTTATTTTATGGAGAGCTATTTGGAGATGTTGATGCGGTTTCTTATTTTGAGGAGATAACAACTCGTTTATTTTTTCAATATATATTTTTCCTAATAAGAAACGCGTGTGAACATTGTTCCGCGCGTTTTTTGTCTATCTAAAAGCGTGCTGCAATGAATAGAAGATTGGGGTTATGAGTTTTAGAGGAAATAAGGGAGGAATTTAAATGTATTTACACGGCACAAGCCGAATTAATGGGCAAGGACACTTAGAAATTGGAGGGTGCGATACGACGCAGCTAGCAAAGCAATACGGAACACCACTTTATGTATACGATGAAGAGTCTATTCGAGGAAAATGCCGAGCATTTCATCGTGCTTTTAAAGAAAGTGGTTTCTCTTATCAAGTAGCATATGCAAGCAAGGCGTTCTTGTGCATGGAGATGTGCCGAGTAGCTCGTGAAGAGAGTATGTCATTAGACGTTGTTTCTGGGGGAGAATTATATACTGCGCTCCAAGCAGGATTTCCGGCATCACGTATTCATTTTCATGGAAATAATAAAACAGAAGAAGAAATAGTGATGGCTCTTCAGGCGAATATCGGTTGTTTTGTTGTAGATAATTTCTTTGAATTAGAAGTTTTACACGATTTAGCGATGCAACATGGGAAATTTGTGAACATATTAATTCGTGTAACGCCTGGAGTAGAGGCGCACACACATGAATATATTACAACAGGTCAAGATGATTCGAAATTTGGATTTGGTGTTTCAAACGGTCAAGCGATGCAGGCAATTGGATTTGCTTTACAAAAATCAAATTATAATGTGCTAGGGATCCATTCACATATTGGGTCGCAAATATTTGAAACAGCTGGTTTTGTTCGAGCAATTGAAGTTCTTCGCCAATTTTTAGAAGAAGTGAGAGAGCAAACAAACTATGTAGTAAAAGTGTTAAATGTAGGCGGGGGATTTGGAATACGTTACACGGAGTCAGATACACCATTAACTCTTGAGGCATATGTGCGAGCTGTAACAAGTGCAGTGAGAGAACAATTTACTGTATGTGAATATCCATTGCCAGAAATATGGATTGAGCCAGGCCGTAGCATTGTAGGTGATGCTGGGACAACAATTTATACAGTTGGATCTGTGAAAGATATTCCTGGTATTCGGAAATATGTATCAGTCGATGGTGGAATGACAGATAATTTAAGACCTGCTTTATATAGTGCGCGTTATGAAGCGATGTTAGCGAATCGAGGGAATGATGAGAATGAGGAACTCGTTTCGATTGCTGGGAAATGCTGTGAGAGTGGAGACATGTTGATTTGGGATATTCATTTACCGAAAGTCGCTGCTTCTGATTTACTAGCAGTTTCCTGTACAGGAGCATACGGGTACTCGATGGCGAATAATTACAATCGGATTCGAAGACCAGCCGTTGTCTTTGCAAAAGGCGGAACATCGCAAGTAGTTGTGGAACGCGAAACATATGAAAATATTATTGGGAACGATCGCATACGTATTAAAGAGCTTGTCTAAATAGGAAAAGGAGTTGTTCGAATGGGCAATTCCTTTTTTATAAAATAAAATAATTAAAATATATCGGAAAACTAGGATTGAAAAAAATCAGAATTGTGATAAAATACAAATACAAAGCTTATCAAGAGAAGCGGAGGGAACTGGCCCGAAGAAGCTCGGCAACCTGCTTATAGAAAGCAAGGTGCTAAATCCAGCAAAATGGGATCCATTTTGAAAGATAAGGTAAAATATATTACCGAACAGTCTTTTCGAAATGGGAAAGATTTTTTTTATGAATAAAAAGGGGGGGCTGTTCGCGTGAGTGTACGGGAACATTTTGATGAAGTATCCGAGAAGATTGAAGCGATGCTTGCTGATATGAAATATGGTTCAATTACAATTGTTGTGCAAGATGGAAAAGTAATTCAGTTAGAGAAAAGTGAAAAAGTACGTTTAAAGTGAAAAGCGCTGACTAGAGAAACTAGAGGCGGTTTTAACCTATTTTCATTAGGTTAAAACCGTCTTTTTGCTTTTACAGGGGGAAAAAACATGTTGACGTATGAAACGTGGGAAGAAAATGTTGTTTCGTTTTCGGAAGAAGATGAAACAAAAGGTGCGTTATCAGTATTAAATTGGGCTTATAAAGAATATAAAGATGAGGTTGTCTACGCATGTAGCTTTGGGGTGGAAGGTATGGTATTGCTGCACATTATAAACCAAGTAAATCCATCTGCTAAAGTTGTATTTTTGGATACAAATGTTCATTTTCAAGAAACGTATGAATTAATTCAAAAAGTGCGGGAACGATTTCCTTCATTGAATATTATAGAAAAACAGCCAGAACTTACACTTGATGAACAGGCGAAGTTGCATGGTGAAAAACTGTGGGAGAGCAATCCGAATCTTTGTTGTAAGATTAGAAAAATTTTACCTTTAGAAAAATCATTAGTCGTGGAAAAAGCATGGATATCGGGCTTAAGAAGGGAACAATCAGAAACACGTAAGCATACAAAGTTTATAAATCAAGATCATCGTTTTCAATCTATTAAAGTTTGTCCACTCATTCATTGGACGTGGAAAGAAGTTTGGCGATATGTATACAAACATAGCTTGCCGTATAACCCGTTGCATGATGTTGGCTATCCAAGTATTGGGTGTGAGAAATGTACGTTACCTGTAGGGGATGGTGGCGATTCAAGAGATGGTAGATGGGCTGGAAAAGTGAAAACTGAATGTGGTCTTCATTACCAATAAGATGAATCTTGAAATAAAGCTAAGAGAGGATATAGAAAAATGAGCATAGTAAACGAATTAGTAAACCGTATAGATGAGACATATGACGTATCACAAATTGAAAAAGAAATTAAATTAGACAATATTGCGTTAAGTGATTTAGAACTATTGGCGACAGGTGGATATAGCCCCCTTACTGGTTTTTTAGGGAAGGAAGATTATGATTCTGTTGTAGAAACGCTTCGTTTAGCAAATGGTAGTGTGTGGAGTATACCGATTACATTACCGGTAACAGAAAAAGTCGCAGAAAGCCTGAAGGTTGGAGAGGAAGTAAAGCTTGTCAACAATGGAAATATATACGGTGTCATTCAAATAGAAGATATTTTTGTACCAGATAAAGAAAAAGAAGCGTTACTTGTATATAAAACAACGGATGAGGCTCATCCAGGAGTGAAAAAATTATATGAACGACCAAACGTTTACGTTGGAGGAACTATTATTCTAACAAAACGCTTTGAAAATAATCAATTTCCTTCTTATCATTTAGACCCAATTAAAACGAGGGAAGCATTTAAAAAACGTGGGTGGAAAACAGTGGTCGGATTTCAAACGAGAAACCCGGTACATCGTGCCCATGAGTATATTCAAAAATCTGCTCTTGAAATTGTAGATGGTCTCTTTTTAAATCCGCTCGTTGGAGAAACGAAATCGGATGATATTCCTGCTGATGTAAGAATGGAAAGCTATGAAGTACTTCTTCAAAACTATTATCCGAAAAATCGTGTCTTTTTAAGTGTATTTCCTGCTGCCATGCGTTACGCAGGACCAAGGGAAGCGATATTTCATGCGTTAGTAAGAAAGAATTTTGGATGTACCCACTTTATAGTAGGGCGTGATCATGCTGGAGTAGGAGATTATTACGGAACGTATGAAGCGCAAGAAATCTTCACAAATTTTACGATAGAAGAGTTAGGAATTACACCACTATTCTTTGAGCATAGTTTTTACTGCACGAAATGTGAAGCGATGGCTTCAACGAAAACATGTCCGCACGGAAAAGAAGATCATGTTATTTTATCGGGTACGAAAGTAAGAGAATTATTAAGAAACGGTGAGATTCCGCCAAGTACATTTAGTCGTAAAGAAGTAGTGGAAGTGCTAATTAAAGGCTTGAAAAAAGAAGTAGTAACAGAATAGGGAGAGAACGAGATGGATACGAATATTACTTGGCATACAGCTTCGGTTTCAAAAGATGAGAGAAGAGTGAAGAATGGACATCATAGTTTTGTAATTTGGTTTACTGGTTTATCAGCTTCGGGTAAATCTACAGTAGCGAATGCGGTCGCTCGTAAACTGTTTGAAAAGAATATTGGAAATTATGTGCTGGATGGGGATAACATTCGCCACGGTTTAAATAAGGACTTAGGATTTTCTGAAAGTGATCGCATGGAAAATATAAGACGTATTGGCGAAGTGGCAAAGTTATTTGTAGACCAAGGAGCAGTTGTCCTTACAGCATTTATTTCACCATTTCGAGTAGACCGCAAACAAGTAAGAGATTTATTAGCGGCAGATGAATTTATTGAAATTTTTGTGAAGTGTCCGATTGAAGAGTGTGAGAAACGTGATCCGAAAGGACTTTATAAAAAGGCAAGAAAAGGTGATATTAAGGATTTCACAGGTATTGATTCGCCTTATGAAGAGCCAGAGCAAGCGGAATTAATTGTAGAAACGCACAAATATTCTATTGAAGAATGTGCAGAACAAATCGTGAAGTACTTACAAGAGCGTAGTTTTATATAGGGGGATAAACAATGAGTTATGAAAAAGTGTGGGCTAACAATGAAAAATTAAATCAGACCGAGAAAAATAAATTAGAAAAAGATGGCTTAGAAATTTTTAATGATATTCCTTACTATGCGGAAAATGGTTTCGAATCTATTCCGAAAGAAGAGTGGGATGCCTTTAAATGGGCAGGCTTGTATTTACAAAGACCGAAAGAAGCTGGTTATTTTATGATGCGGGTAAATATTCCGTCAGGGATTATTACAAATGCACAGGCAGAAGTACTTGCTTCTATCGCTGAAGATTATGGACGTAATGTAATAGATATTACGACGAGACAGGCGATTCAGTTTCACTGGTTAGAAATTCAGCAAATTCCAGATATTTTTAAAAGATTAGCAAGAGTTGGGTTATCTTCAGCGGGGGCTTGTGGTGATATAACGCGGAATATTACAGGTAATCCGCTTGCTGGCATTGATGCAAATGAACTATTCGATACAACGCATATTGTAAAAGAAGTATATGATTACTTCCAACATAATGAAGAGTTTTCTAACTTGCCACGTAAATTTAAAATGTCTATTAGTTCTAATATTTATAATTCAGCAAACGCAGAAATTAACTGTGTTGCATTTACGCCTGCAACGAAAGAAATAGATGGTGAGAAAAAAGTTGGTTTTCATATAAAAGTAGGTGGAGGATTATCAGCTCGACCGTATTTAGCTGATGAATTAGATGTATTCGTTTTACCAGAAGAAGTGAAGGCGGTGGCGATTGCGATTGCTACTATATTCCGTGATTTTGGATATCGTGAAAAACGTCATTTAGCTCGGTTGAAATTTCTTGTTGCGGACTGGGGAGCAGAGAAATTTAAAGAGAAACTAATAGAGTATACAGGGCCTTTACAAAGTAAAGGGGAAAGTGCACTCAAAGGATGGAATGCAGGCTATTTTTATGGTGTTCAAGACCAAAAACAAAAGGGATTAAAATATGTAGGTTTTAATGTACCGGTAGGTCGTTTACATGCAGAAGAAATGTTTGAGATTGCAAGAATCGCAAAGCAATATGGAAATGGACAAATTCGTACATGTAACTCGCAAAACTTCATTATTCCGAACGTTCCTCCAGAAAATGTAAAAGGATTACTTAGTGAACCGCTGTTTGAAGCGATATCTGCTAGCCCGAAATCATTTATTGGTCATGCGGTTTCATGTACCGGTATTGAATATTGTAATCTTGCACTAGTAGAAACGAAAGAAAGATTACGAAAAATTGCAGAATACTTAGATACACAAATTGCACTCGATGTTCCAGTTCGAATTCATATGGTAGGCTGCCCGAATTCATGTGGTCAACGTCAAATTGCTGACATTGGGTTACAAGGGGTGAAAATGAAAACGAAGGAAAAAGGTATTGTTGAAGCGTTTGAAATATACGTAGGTGGAACATTGTTAGATGGCGGTGCCTACAATCAAAAGTTAAAAGGAAAAATAGATGGCGAGGATCTACCTGATGTACTCGCATCATTTATAAGTTATTTCAAAGAGAATAAATTACCAGCCGAAACATTTTATGATTTTGTAGGTCGTGTTGGTGTAGATACATTACAAATAGCGTTAAATAACGTGCTAGAAGAAGTAATAGCGTCTTAGGAGGGACGATATGGATTTATATCGATTTGAAGCTGTGTTAGTAAATAGTATTGTTCCGATTGTTGTTGTTGCTCAAAGTGAAGAACAGGCATTTAAGCTTGCGGAGATTGAGCTTGAAAAGCATTTTTTACCGTTGCCAGAGGTAAAAGAGATTTCTTTGTTTGAAAAAAAGAAGATTCGAAAAGGTGGGGCATTTGTTATCCATGAGTAGAGATCAGTAATACGAAAAAATAAAAACTTCCATTCTTATATACGAATGGAAGTTTCATTTTAATAGAAGAAATGAGGAGAGATGATGGGAAAGGTTTATATTGTTGGAGCGGGTCCTGGCGATCCAGATTTAATTACTGTTAAAGGGTTGAAATGTATTGAGAAGGCAGATGTTATTTTATACGACCGACTTGTGAATAAAGAGCTGCTTTCATACGCAAAGCCTGACGCGGATTTAATTTATTGCGGAAAACTCCCGAATTATCACACGATGAAGCAAGAGACAATTAACACGTTTCTTATTAAGTATGCGAAAAAAGGAAAAGTTGTAACGAGGCTTAAGGGCGGCGATCCATTTGTGTTTGGTAGAGGGGGAGAAGAAGCTGAAGCATTAGCAAAGCAAGGTGTACCATTTGAAATCATTCCTGGTATTTCAGCTGGAATAGCTGCTCCTGCTTATGCGGGCATTCCAGTGACACACCGTGATGCAAGTGCAAGTTTTGCTATTGTGACTGGGCATAGGAAAGAAGGTGCTGAAGAAGAAGTGAAATGGGAAAGTTTAGCGAAAGGTGTAGAGACTTTAGCGGTATATATGGGGGTTAGTAATTTGCCCTACATATGTGAGCAACTTATGAAGCATGGAAAAGATAAAAGTACGCCAGCTGCTATTATTGAGCAGGGGACGACGTCTATGCAACGCACAGTTGTTGGAACGTTAGGGACAATTGTAGATGTTGCGAAAAAAGAGCAAATTCAAAATCCGAGTATGATTGTAATTGGAGAGGTTGTCCGTTTTAGAGAAAAAATTCATTGGTTTGAGAAGCAGACAGAAAATGCTTATCAAGTAAGTGGAGTGTTGTAAAATGAAAGCCGTCTTATATATATGTCATGGAAGTCGTTTGAAGACAGCGAAAGAAGAGGCGATTCAATTTATTACATCGTGCATGAGCCGTATAGAAGCGACTATTCAAGAAGTTTGTTTTTTAGAGTTAGCGAATCCTTCTATTGAAGATGGTTTTCGTACATGTGTGAAGCGTGGGGCCACTGAGATTATTGCTATCCCTGTTTTTTTATTAGCGGCAGGTCATGTAAAAAAAGATATCCCTTTTGAATTGGAAAAGTTAACTAATCAATTTTCGGATGTTAAAGTGACCTATGGTAATCCGTTTGGTGTATCAGAAACACTTGTTAAATCGGTGTATAGCGGAAGTGGCATCGAACAGGAAGATAAAAATGAAGTGACGTTACTTCTTGTTGCAAGAGGGAGCAGTGATCCTGAAGTATTAAGAGATATAAACTGGATTGCTTCTTTATTTCAAACAAAAGAGAAGGTTAAAAAAGTAGAAGTTTGTTATTTAGCGGCTGCAGAGCCAAAATTTGAGGAGAAGTTAAAGGAAGTTGTAGAACGAAAAGAAAAGAACATCGTTGTACTGCCTTACTTGTTATTTACAGGTTTACTTATGAAACATATTGAGAAAGAAGTGCGCCAATATGAAGTGGAAGAGATAAAAATCAGTCCATATTTAGGGAAGAATGAAGCGTTTCAAGATATGTTAATTCAGAAAACGACGGAGTTATTGAAAGGAGATCAGTATGTATCCACTTACAGTGCGAGTTAATGAGAAACGCGTTGTTGTTATTGGCGGGGGAAAAGTTGCAGGATTTAAAATTATTCCTTTACTCAAACAGGGTGCGGATATAGTTGTGATAAGTCCAGAATTAGATGCGAATTTAGTAAAACTTGTGGAAGAAAAGAAAATTCGTTGGTATCAAAGAGAATATGAAAAAAGTGATATTAAAAGTGCTTTTTTAGTTGTTGCAGCGAGTAGTGATTCAATATTAAATGAACAAGTTGCTGAAGATGCCGCTGAGAATCAATTAGTAAATGTTATTACAAATCCGGAAAGTGGTAATGTTCATTTTCCGGCAGCGATTCATCGTGGTTTACTTAATATAGCAGTTTCTACTGGGGGAGCGAGCCCGAAGCTCGCAAAAAAAATTCGAGATGATATTGCAAATAAATATGATGAGACATATGAATCGTATTTAGATTTTTTATATGAAGTAAGGTTGAAGTTAAAAGATTTACAGTTAGAAAAGAGGGAACGAAATATATTGCTCCAAGAAGTGTTGAAATCAGTATATGTGCAAAATGAGGGGAAAAGAGAAAGTTTTTTACGAGAATTAGAGGAAAAGGTTTTAAAATAATAAAAGATAAAGTGCGCTTTACAAATATAAAAATATAATTTATAATCACAAGTAACTTCAATAGATGAAATCGATGAGCAAGAAGAGTACGTATATTTGATGCGTTCAGAGAGCTGGGGTTAGGTGGGAGCCCGGTACGATAAAATATACAGAATGGGCTTGCGAGAGGTATGTTGAACATTGTAGTAGGCAACCCGGGTTCCGCCGTTAAAAGGATAGAGTATCGGAATTATTCCTGTACTTGAACAAGTGGGATTTATCAATCCAATTGAGGTGGTACCACGGTATTTACATTACATATATCGTCCTCTACATGCATATTTGCGTGTAGGGGACTTTTTTATTTTCTAAAGGAGGTGTGCGAGTATGAAATGAAAGTGTATAATTAACAAAAGTTTAAATATTCAGAAAAGGAGAATTTATGATGAAAGAAACACAGCAATGGACGTCGAAAATAGGCTTTGTACTCGCAGCAGCCGGAGCCGCAGTAGGTCTTGGTGCGATATGGAAATTTCCATATGTTGCAGGTAATGGAGGGGGAGGCGCATTCTTCCTTGTATTTTTACTATTAACTTTATTTATAGGTATGCCCCTTCTAATAGCGGAGTTTGTTATTGGACGTAGCACGCAAAAAGAGGCGGTTACAGCTTATAAAGTACTAGTGCCAAATAGCAAATTATATCCTTGGATTGGTCGTATGGGAGTTGTTACTTGTTTTAGTGTACTATCTTTTTATAGTGTTGTAGGTGGATGGATTTTACTTTATTTATATTATAGTGTGACAGGAAGTTTCTGGAATGGTGCAGCTGATTATGGACAATTGTTCGGTGAAACGATTTCAAATCCATTAAGTGCGATTGGAGCACAATTTATCTTTATGCTTTGTACGATTTTTGTTGTAAGTAAAGGTGTAGAGAAAGGTATAGAAAAGGCAAGTAAGTACATGATGCCGCTATTATTTATTTTATTTATTGCGATTATTGTTCGTGCGCTAACACTCGATGGTGCTTTTGCTGGAGTAGAGTTCTTCTTAAAGCCAGATTTTTCAAAGCTTACAGCAGATACGATTTTATATGCAATGGGACAATCTTTCTTCTCGCTAACAGTAGGTGCCTCAGTAATGGTAACGTATAGTTCGTATTTAAAGAAAGAGGAACATTTAACGAAATCAGCAACATCTATTGTAAGTTTAACTGTTTTTGTTACAGTACTTGCAGGATTAGCAATTTTCCCAGCGATTTTCGCATTAGGAGTTAAACCGACTGAAGGACCAGGATTACTGTTTATCGTCCTTCCGGCAGTATTTGCAAAAATACCATTTGGTCAATTTTTCTTTATTATGTTTTTAATTTTATTCTTCTTTGCGACTTTAACATCAGCAATTTCAATGCTTGAAATTGTAGTAGCATCTGTTGCGAAAGGTAATGAGAAGAAGCGTCCGTCAGCATCATTATTAATTGGTATTCTTATTTTTGCAGTCGGTATTCCATCAGCGTTATCATTTGGGATTATGAGTGACGTGAAAATATTTGGGAAAACGTTCTTTGATTTAGTCGACTTTTCGGTAAGTAACGTATTGCTACCGTTAGGAGTACTAGCTATTTCATTATTTGTACCAAATAAAATGAGTAAAGAATTGTTGATGAAAGAATTAGAAGTGACGGAAACGAAAGGGAAAACGTTATTTAACATTTGGTTCTTCTTACTTCGTTATGTTATTCCGGTAACTGTAATAATTGTATTTTTAAATGCGATAGGTGTATTTAAAATGTTTGCATAAAAAAAGGCGGGGATTTCCCGTCTTTTTTTATGTTGATGAATGTAATAGACGATTATACGCTTTATAGGCTGTGGTGACTGCGAGGAATGAACCGATTAAAAATAAAACTGAGCCGCCAAATGTAAATATCCGGCCAATATACGTTTCTCTAGCTTCTTCTATTTTTTGTTGTAATTGCGTATTCATATGGATCACCTCGTAAACTATAGGCATTTAGTTATAGTCTATGTAGAATGCCTATATTGTGTGAAGTGTAAATGAAAAACCTCGGTAGGCACCGAGGTTTTTTATAATCCGATATAAGGAGATGGGTCAACTGCGTTTGTCTTGCCGACATTCCATTCTCCAAGATGAAGTTCGAAGTGTAAATGTTGTCCGTATGATTGGCCCGTATTCCCCATAAATCCAAGCTGATCGCCTTGTTTTACAGTTTGTCCATTCGATACAGAACGACTATTCATATGAGCATATACTGTCGTATATGTTTTTCCGTTTATACGGTGAGATAAATACACTACGTTTCCGTAACTAGATGATAATTCTGAGCGAATAACAACGCCATCTGCAGCAGCGATAATTGGAACCGTTCCCGAAGCAGCGATGTCAATTCCTTTATGGTTATCTAAAGAACGTACACCAAATCCGGAAGTTTTTGATCCAGCTGCTGGTTTGATAAAACCACCGATATTTGTATCATGTGGTGTTGGGGCCGCTTGAGCAGATTTAGTAGCTTGTTGTTTGCGAGCCTCTTCTGCCTGGCGGACTTCTTCCGCTTTACGAGCTTCTTCCGCCCGTTTTTCTTCTTCAATTGCTTTTTGAACAGCTTGACGTTGATTTTCTAAAATGCCCTTGGATTCTTCTAATCCTTCAATCTCTGAATCTACTTTTGCTACTTTCGTATGTAGATCGTTAATAAGAGTTTGTTGCTGTTGTTGATTATTTTGTAATTCTTGTTGTTTTTGTTCTAGTTTTTGTTCAGAGTCTTTCAGTTGTTGTTCTTTTTTCTCAACAGCCTCTTTTTCTGTCGTTACAGCATTTTGATCAGATGTTTGTTTTTTTACAATATCTGTATCGTTGTTTAATATTAAACTTACGGAGTACATATTATCAACAAGATCAGCAATGTTTGTAGAGTTTGTTAATACTTCTGTAATGATATTTGTACGCGGTTTTTCTTGCATAGATTGTAATCGTTGTTTAATAACTTCCTGACGTGTATCTATGTTTGTTTGTAATTGTTCTATATGTTTCTTTTTGTCAGTAATTACTTGTTGTGTTTTGCTAATTTCTTTTTTTGTATCGTTTAATTCAGTCTCATTTTTATTAATGGAAGTAGTTAATTCATCGATTTTCTTCTGTAATTCTTGAATTTCTTTTTCTATTTGTTCTTTCTCGACTGATTTATTTTGTAAGTCACTTTGTTTGCCTTCTAATTCAGATTGAATGTTAGATAATTTATCTTGATTCGTTTCAGCGTATACGGGTGAAAGTAACGGGGAAGCAAAAATCGTTCCTGCTGCTAAAACGCTAAACGCTGCAAATTTCTTTTTCATTGTTGTCTGACTCCTTTCCCTATGAATGTTATATATCATAAGAAGAAGGGTGTCTATCGTTGTAATCATAATGTAAAGAAAATTTTATAAAATTGCTAAGTTTTGTCGGAATTTATCATTTTTCAACTGTAATTGTCATAGTGCTTACATTTTATTCATATGTGTAACAAAGGTAAATTTTGGGATTTATCTGTGAAATGAAGGAGGAAAGTAATCGTTTTTATGAGGTGAAATATTACTTTGAAAGCTAATAAAACACTAGTAAGGAATCGTTCTCATGTTAGGTTTTCTAACATGGGTCTGCTTTTTGTCAAGAAAATTATTTGTGTTCGGGCAAAGTTATTTTGTTGTCAGATTTAAATTTTTGATTTATGATTTTTAACAGGGACAAAATGTAGTGAATTGTCGAATAATATGTAATACTCTTAATTTCTTAGTTTTATAGAGATAGAATGAGAGATAGAGTGACACATCGAAGAGGGGGTTACAACAAATATGAAAAGAATAGGACTTGCATGGCAAATATTAATAGGACTTGCGCTTGGTATTGCGGTTGGTGCGATTTTCTTTGATAATCCAGCTGTTGTGAAGTACTTACAACCAATTGGTGATATTTTCATCCGATTAATTAAAATGATCGTTGTACCGATTGTTGTAGCAAGTATTGTTGTTGGGGTTGCTGGTGTTGGCGATGTTAAAAAACTAGGTCGACTAGGCGGAAAAACAATTCTTTACTTTGAAATTATTACAACAATTGCAATTATTGTTGGTCTATTAATAGCGAATATTTTCCAACCAGGAAAAGGCGTAAATATGGAGCAGTTAACAAAGACAGATATTTCGAAATATACACATACGACAGAGCAAGTACAAAGTCATTCATTTGCAGATACATTTGTAAATATTGTTCCAACGAACATTATGAAGTCGTTAGCTGACGGAGATATGCTTGCTATTATCTTCTTCTCTGTACTATTTGGTTTAGGTGTAGCAGCGATTGGTGAAAGAGGAAGACCAGTTCTTCAATTTTTCCAAGGTGTAGCTGATGCAATGTTTTACGTAACAAACCAAGTTATGAAATTTGCACCATTTGGTGTGTTTGCACTAATTGGTGTTACAGTTTCTACATTTGGTCTTGCTTCATTAATTCCGTTAGGGAAATTACTAATTGTCGTATATGGAGCAATGATTTTCTTCGTCGTAGTTGTCTTAGGACTTACAGCGAAAATATTTGGAATTAACATTTTCCAATTCTTTAAGATTTTAAAAGACGAGCTGATCTTAGCGTATTCTACAGCAAGCTCAGAAACAGTTTTACCAAAAATCATGGAGAAAATGGAGAAATTCGGTTGCCCGAAAGCAATTACATCTTTCGTTATTCCGACAGGTTATTCATTTAACTTAGATGGATCAACTTTATATCAAGCAATTGCGGCTATTTTCTTAGCGCAAATGTACGGTATTGATTTATCTATTACACAACAAATTACATTGTTGCTTGTATTAATGGTTACATCAAAAGGTATCGCAGGTGTACCGGGCGTATCATTCGTTGTATTATTAGCGACACTTGGTACAGTAGGTATTCCACCTGAAGGCTTAGCGTTCATTGCTGGTATTGACCGTATTTTAGATATGGCTCGTACAGCAGTTAACGTTGTAGGAAACTCTTTAGCAGCTGTAGTTATGTCTAAGTGGGAAGGTCAATATGACGCTGAAAAAGGACAAGCTTATTTAAAAGAGATTTCTGAAAAGGGTCAAGCGGCTTAATTATAATATGAACAAGCTCTCACATAATATGTGGGAGCTTTTCTGTATATAGAAGAGGAGCAGACATAATGAAACGAAAATATGGTGACGGTTCTTCGTGGAAGAGACTAATAGAAAAGAGTTATACGGTTAAGCAAGTGGAAGAGGGAATGCTCGGAATACTGGATATAAAAAAGGTGAGAGAGCCTAGTTGTAAAGAATATGATGGTAAAGAAATTTGTATTGCAAGTGATGGGTATACGTGGGTTCAATATTTCATTAATGGAAAGAACTTTGCGATTACAGCTATGTTAGATGATAGGCACAATTTAGTGCAATATTATATTGATGTGACGAAAGAATATGAAATAGACGATCGTGGTTTACCGTATTTTGATGATTTATATTTAGATGTAGTATTATTACCCAGCGGTAAGGTGTATATATTAGATGAAGAAGAGCTAGAGGATGCTTATAAAAGTGGCGATGTCACGAAGGAAGAGTATGAGTTAGCTTGGTACACTACGAAATGGATATTAGCAGCAATAAAAAATAGTGAATTTTATTGGATTTCAATATTGGAAGAAGAAATCGAAAAGTTAAAATGATTGTTGTATTCGAATTTTTGTATAATTACCAAAAAAATCTATACAAAAAATAATTGACTTTTGTTTTGTAAGCGAGTAAAGTTAGGGAAGAAATTATTATTAAAAAATAAATATGAAACCTTCTTATAAAGAGAGGCGGAGGGACTGGCCCTACGATGCCTCGGCAGCGGACTCGATTTCAGAGTGCTGTGCCAAATCCAGCAAGCATGTGCTTGAAAGATGAGAAGAGCGTTTCTTATAGATGTATAAGACCTCTTCTCATCGGAAGAGGTCTTTTGTTATTCATTAGAAAAAGGTTGAAACTAGGGAGAGATGGTACTTTGAAAGAAACGAGAGGAAATGGTTTAGCTTTATTACCACTTGGGCTATTTTTGGCGCTATTTATTGGTTCTGGAATTATTACAGGTGATTTCTATAAATTGCCGATACTTGTAGCGATTTCAATTGC
Organism: Bacillus sp. PK6-16; assembly: GCF_056530295.1. NCBI lineage: Bacteria > Bacillati > Bacillota > Bacilli > Caryophanales > Bacillaceae > Bacillus > Bacillus sp. PK6-16. The sequence continues at coordinate 3,859,986 of NZ_CP096511.1, read as the reverse complement.
TGTAGGAGTCGCTTTAGTGATGAATCGTAAAGAAAGTTTTAATGTGAAAGTAGAGCGGTTCGCTAAAGGTGCAGGAAATCCGGATATCATGATTATGGTATTAATTTTTGTGCTTGCAGGTGCATTTTCTGAAACTGCTAAAGGAATGGGCGGAGTAGACTCAACTGTTAATTTAGCGTTAACTATTTTACCGCCAGGATTTATCGTAGCTGGAATCTTTGTTATTGGTGCATTTATTTCATTAGCGATGGGAACTTCAATGGGAACAATTGCAGCATTAGCGCCGATTGCTGTAGGTATTAGTGGTCAAACCGATATCTCAATTGCGCTTGCAATGGCTACTGTTGTTGGCGGAGCGATGTTTGGTGATAATTTATCATTTATTTCAGATACAACAATCGCAGCTGTTCGTTCACAAGGAACAGAAATGAAAGATAAGTTTAAAACGAACTTTTTAATTGTGTTACCAGCGGCTATTATTACAATTGTACTATTAGTAATAGTTACTTCAGGAAGTGACACGCAGATTAAAGCACATAGCTTTGATTGGATAAAGATTTTACCGTACGCAGGAGTACTTATTACAGCGCTACTTGGCTGGAATGTACTTATTGTATTAACTGGTGGAACTGTACTATCTGGTGTTATCGGCCTTATAGATGGAAGTTACACGTTAGAAAGTTTCTTTAAAAGTGTAACGACTGGAATGGGCGGTATGATGGAGTTAGTATTACTTGCTATATTAATTGGCGGTATGGTTGAATTAATCCAATATAATGGTGGTATTCAATATTTAATGAATGTATTAACACGTAATATTCGTTCGAAAAAAGGAGCGGAATTTGGTATTGCTGGTTTAGTGAGTATGACGAATATGTGTACAGCGAATAATACGATTTCAATTATCTTTACAGGCCCGCTTGCAAAAAATATTGCAGATCAATATGAAATAGACCCTCGTAAATCAGCGAGTGTATTAGATCTTTTCTCATGTTGTGTGCAAGGATTAATTCCGTACGGTGCCCAAATGTTAACGGCAGCAGGATTTGCAGCGTTATCTCCGGTTGAATTGTTGCCATATGCATTTTATCCAATCTTAGTTGGAATATGTGGGATTGCTTCTATTTTAATTGGGTTTCCAAGGTTTTCGAAAGTAGCTGAGAAAAAAGAGTATCATAAAACAGCTTAATTTAATATGAATGTTAGTAATTAAAAAACGTGCAGAGGATAGACTCTGCACGTTTTTTTGCGTAAAGGGCTGAATATGACTCGGTCTTAAGTCTGAGTTAAAAACGGTTCTTAAGCTCGTTATGGAAAGATGAAAAAATAGTTAAGATAAGAGTATCAAATCGAAGGGAGGCAAGCACAAGATGAAACAATTTCTAGCGTTTATCGCAGCCGGTATTTTGGCTTTAATTGCTCTTGGTAGTCTTGCTGGTATTGTAGGATTTGCAATCGGAGCAGGAGTTGTATATTGGAGCTATAAATCATTTGTGCGAGCTAAATCATTTTTTGGAAAGTTAGCTTGGGGGATTGTTGGTTTAATCGGTTTATCCATTGCACTTTCTCATTCGCCAGCATTAATCGGTATCGCTGCTTTAGTGGTTTTATACTACGGATACCGTGAGTGGAAAAAAGAAAAAGATGTAGTTGTTGAATCTGCTCCAGAAAGTTCTAAACCATATAGCAACTTTGAAGATGAGTGGAACAAATTAATGAAAAACTAAAACAATAAATCAAATTATAAAAAAAGTAGAAGAGAGGAAGATTTATAATGAAACAATCTTTATTCGGACGTGTACGCGATGCAATTTTAGCTGATTTTCATAACGTGTTAGATGAGAAGGAAAGAAAAAATCCAATTGCGATGTTAAACCAATATTTACGTGATAGTGAGCGTGAAATAACAAAAATTGAGAAGTTAATTGAGCGTCATAAAACATTAAAATCTAACTTTGCTCGTGAGCTTGAGCAAGCACGTTATTTCGTTAATAAAAGATCAAAGCAAGCTATCATTGCTCAAGAAGCAGGCGAATTGCAATTGCACGAACGTGCGTTAGAAGAGGTAGCTTATTATGAAGGTCAAGTAACTCGATTAGAAGAAATGTATGCAGGTGTTGTAGAGCAAATTGATGAGTTAGAGCGTCGTCTTTCTGAAATGAAAAATAAATTAAAAGAAATGCACGCAAAGCGTATGGAACTAATGGCACGTGAAAATATGGCACATGCAAATCGTCGTATGAATACTGCGATGCATAAAATGGATGAAAATCATCCGTTCTTACGATTTGAAGAAATTGAAGATCACATTCGTGACTTAGAAACTCGTATGAATGAAGAGCATGAGCGTGATACATTTGATATGAAAATTGCAAAACTTGAGCGTGAAATGAAAGAAAAGAATGATGTATCGTTAACGAAAGAGTTAACAAAATAATAGTAGTATATTATAAAACAAGCTTATGATATAGTGATAGGAGAAAAGGTGTTGGAAAGCAATGCCTTTTCTTCTATGTATATGTGACAAGAAGGGGGGAGCTGAAATGAAGAAACATTTTTCAAAGACACAATTAATGGGGATGCTCCTCATCATATTTGGATTCGGTCTTTTTCTTGATATGATACTTGGACATTTTGAACCAGGTGGTCTCATTTTTGCATTTATTATGCTTATGTTTGGAAGGCATTATCGTAAAAAGAATCGTTATGTACGGGGAAATGTATTTTTATTTGTTGGTGGTATCGTATTTTTATTTTTCTTATTTTCATCAGCAGCATTTGTTCTTGTCGTATTTGCTTGTTTAGCTTTAATTGGTTATCAATTGATTCAACAAGGGCATCAGCAAAAAGCAATGAAGGTTGAAATTAAAGAAAAAGGGATTATAGACGAAGAGAAGCAAATATATCGTACAGAAACATATTTGAAAAATATGTTTGTAGGCAATGTGCGAATGATGGATCATATTTATGAACTTGAGGATATTAATGTTCAATATGGTGCTTGTGATGTGGAAATAGATTTAACAACTGCTATGATTCCAGAAGGGGAAACGGTAATTGTTATTCGGGGTGTCGTTGGTAATATTCGTTTATATGTGCCGTATGATATTGAACTTTCTTTAAATCATTCTGTTATTGTCGGACGTGTGCTCTTGCCAGGTCATGAAGAGACAGGGTTTAACCGCAATGTTACATTTAGAACAGAGCAGTATAAAGAGGCTCCTCGACGTATTAAAATTATTTCTTCGCTTGTCGTAGGCGACACGGAAGTGAGGAAAGTATAATGAAGAAACAAAAAAATATTTCGTGGATGTATATTCGTTATTCTATGTTGTCCTCTGTTAGTATCGCACTCATTTGTACAATTGTATATGTATGGAAAAGCGAGCAACAAGTGTATGATTTATTATGGAAGGAATCCATCGCTTCTGTTCCAATTGGCTTGTTTATTATGACTACAAGTTTACTTATCGGGGGAATTGTAGGATATGCAATCGGTTATTATATAGAGCAGCGTATACAAGGATTAAATACTTTTCTATTTGAAGTAGAGCGAGGGAATTTTCCGAGCGATGTTTCGTTTACTGCAGATGATGAATTTCATGAAGTGGAACGAAAAGTAATCGTTCTGGCTCGTCGATTAGAGGAGCAAGCTGGACTCTTTCAAAAAGTAACGAATGAACGAGCTCATTGGAATGAAGAGATGAGACAAGAAGCGATTTCTCAAGAAAGGCATCGTTTAGCAAGGGAGTTGCATGATTCAGTAAGTCAGCAGCTTTTCGCAATGTCGATGATGATGTCAGCGATTAATGAACAAATAACTGAATTTCCAGATGTGACAAAAAAACAATTGCAACTTGTTGAAAATATGGTTGTAAATGCTCAATCAGAAATGAGAGCATTGCTCCTTCATTTACGTCCTGTACAATTGGAAGGTAAGAAACTGACAGAAGGTATAGAGGAATTATTAACGGAATTATCGCGAAAACAACATATGAAAATTGAATGGCTTATTGAGCCAATAGAATTAAAAAAAGGTGTAGAAGATCATTTATTCCGTATTGTGCAAGAAGCGCTATCAAACACGTTGCGACACGCGAAGGCAAAGAAAACAGAAGTGCGCCTTCGAAAAATTGATCAATATGCGATTTTAAAAATCATTGATGACGGCGTTGGGTTTGAAGTAGGGGTTAATAAGGCTGGTTCATATGGCCTAAGATCGATGCAAGAGCGTGTTCATGAAATTGGTGGGACACTTAAGGTACTTAGTTTCCCGGCCAAAGGTACACAAATAGAAGTAAAAGTACCGATTATGATTGAGAGAGGGGGAGAAGTATGATAAAAGTATTGCTTGTCGATGATCATGAAATGGTTCGTATGGGTGTATCGGCATATTTATCGACACAGCCAGATATTGAAGTAGTAGGGGAAGCTGAGAATGGAAGAAAAGGATCAAAATTAGCATTGCAATTAAGGCCGGATATTATTTTAATGGACCTTGTTATGGATGAGATGGATGGTGTCGAAGCAACACGTGCTATTATTCAAGAATGGCCAGAAGCAAAAATTGTAGTTGTAACAAGCTTTTTAGATGACGAAAAATTGTATCCTGTTATTGAGGCTGGGGCGACCAGTTACTTATTAAAAACATCAAGAGCAAGTGATATTGCTGATGCTGTACGAGCTACTTATGATGGAGAAACAGTATTAGAGCCGAAAGTTACCGGGAAAATGATGTCCCGTATGCGTCAAAAGAAAGAGCAACCTTTGCATGATGATTTAACGGAAAGAGAGTTTGAGATTTTGTTATTAATTGCAGAGGGAAAAAGTAATCAAGAGATTGCGGACGAGTTATTTATTGCACTGAAAACGGTAAAGACACATGTGAGTAATATATTAAATAAATTGAATGTAAGTGACCGTACTCAGGCGGTTATTTATGCATTTAGGCATCAATTAACGAAGTGATAAAGTGAAACTTTAATCAGTGGGGAGGTTGTTCCTCTCCCACTGATTATCAGCCCTCACCAATCGGACTTTTACGGGCAGTTAATGCGGGATAAAGTAAAACTTTAATTGGCGGGGAATTCCTCGCTGATTATTGGCTCGATACAATATAGATTTGGCGTTAAAACAATTGAATGTTTTTATTGACGACAAATAATGTAAGCGTTATCATTGAGGTGTTAACAGTACATATAAAGGGGAGAATGTATATGTTAGTTCAAACTATATTCGGAATGGATAAGTCTAAAAAATTAGGGGATTATGTGAACGCATTACAAGCGCTTTGTGAACAATATAATGTTGAAACAGATAAAATTGCGATTATTGAGGCAACAGAGGAATACTATTTATTTTTAGTAAAGCAAGAAGAGCGCTATGATGTTGTCAAGGTAGAAACAGTTGATACGAATATTGAATATTATACGAAGGCTTATAAAATAAGCAGTTTTAATCATGCTGCGTATCAAATGTAAAAAAACTCCCTTTTGGGAGTTTTTTTAGGAGGCTTTTACTTCGTGAGATTCGGTTACTAATGGAACTTTTTTCGTACCGCTTAACTTAGCCATTGCAAGACCAATAAGACCTCCTACTAATGCTGGTATTAGCCAGCCGATTCCTTCATTATATAAAGGGATAAATTCAAAATATGGTGTGATAAATGAAACTGAAATATCACCTTGTTTTAATCCATCAAATACGCTCACTACAGCTGCTCCAATTAAAGCACCTACATAAACAGAGCGATATCCACCGAAGTATTTATGAAGTAATGATAGTAGTACGAGTACAATCGCAATTGGATACACAACAAGTAGAATTGGAACAGAGATTGCGATAATTTTCGTTAAACCTAAGTTGGCAACTAGTAATCCTAATGCGCAAATGATACTCGCGAACGTTTTGTATGAAAATGTAGTCAATAATGTTGAAAAATATTGGCTGCACGCAGATACGAGTCCAACGCATGTCGTTAAACAAGCGAGTGTAACGATAAGAGATAATAGGAGCAAACCGTATGGACCGAATAATTGTTGTACGATAACAGTAAGTAGCTGTCCGCCATTTTTTGCATATCCGAGCGAGACGCTAGTTGCCCCAAGCCAGCCGAGTGCACCGTATACAAGTACGAGCCCTGTAGCGGCAATAAGCCCTGCTTTTGCTGTGGCGATGGCAATGGACTTACGATCATTCACACCTTTAGAGCGAATTGCATTTACAACGATAATTCCGAATGCAAGTGCTGAAATAGTGTCCATTGTTAAGTAGCCTTCCATAAAGCCTTTGAAGATTGGAGAAGTTTGATACTCTTGCATTGCTGGTCCTGATTGCCCAAGTGGTGTAAATACACTTTTAACAAACAATAAGAAAATAGAGAGTAATAAAATAGGTGTTAATACATTTCCAATACGATCAACAAGTTTAGATGGATTCAAACTGAGCCAAAATACGATAGTAAAGAAGATGATTGTATATACAAATAGCACTAGGCTGCTAGAGCGGATTGTTTCTGGTAAGAAAGAACTAACACCCATTTCATAAGCGACATTTGCAACACGTGGGATGCCCATAGATGGACCGATAGCAATGTATACAATTACTGTAAAGAAAATTCCGAATAATGGATGAACATGACTTGCAAGTTGCTGCATTCCATTTCCAGATAGAGAAATTGCGATAACAGTTAGTAGTGGTAAGCCAACTCCTGTTAGTAAAAATCCAATCATTGCTGGCCAAAAGTTTTCACCTGCATTTTGGCCAAGCATGGGAGGGAAAATTAAATTACCTGCCCCAAAAAATAAAGAAAATAGCATAAGACCCGTGAAAAAAATATGTTTTTTTGATACAGTGTTCATTGTTTTTCCTCCTTTTTTAAATTCATTTGTAAGAACACAAAAAACTCGTCCCTAAAGAAAGGGACGAGTTATATTTACCCGCGATACCACCCTAATTTACACATGTAGAAATAAATCTATATGTATACGGCTTTGCAACGTACAACATGATACGTGTTCCTTGTAACGGGGGACGGCCGGTAAGAACTTACTGTAACATTCGGTTCTACTTCTCGGAGATGATTTTCGGTTACGCGCTGAACGTTGGCTTTCAGCAAATCGCCAACTCTCTGGGGAACAGTTCTATAACGTACTCGTTCTCGTCAATGAATTTTTATTCAAGTATTCTGACAGTATTGTTGCATGTTTTTTTTAGAAAGTCAATATGTTTTTTGAAAGATATATTTATATACGGAAATATCGAAAGTGATATTCGTTGTTGTAAAGGAAATGATGAATTGTAAATTTTATAGAGAAAATTGATATTTATAGGAGTGAAGAAGGGATTGTTTGAATTTATAGAGAATAATACAACAATCCACTTGCTGGAAAGAACAAACCAAAAGAGGTGACTGAAATGCTTGCGATGGGAGTATTATTTGGCATTATTGCTATAATTGGTTTTATGTGGTTATATTATTCGCGTTCGTTTAAACAAGCAGAAGTTTTACTCTTTCAAAAAGGTAGTTTATTGACAAATCAGTCTAGATATTTAGTATGTCCGAAGTGTGGAAGTGCACAGGCCAGAAGTGGAGGATATCAAGAGTGTTGCAAAATTAGATTATGAAAGAAAGGAAGCCTCACATTATTTTGTGAGGCTTCCTTCCTTACAACTTCATGGCGCTCCAAATTGTCCATCGATCTCTTTCAATAATAGGAGAGACGTTTTGTAATGCGGTCTGTATATGTTGTAGAAGTTGAGAAAGTTCATCATCTGTTAACTCATATAGAATAGATCGACCTGTTCGAGGAGATAAATCTTGCAATAATGCTTCTACAGAATCATGTATTTTTCGTATTTCCCATTGTGTTTGTGTGGGAAGTACATGAAAAGAATGTTTTTGTAATTCTGTCTGTATAGTGTTGGTTTTTGGACGTCTTTTTGACTCTATTTCAATAAGTTTTGGAAATAGAGAGAAAAAATATCCGCGAATGTGTTCGGGACTTCCTGGAATTGTACAATCTTCAATTGTTCGATCTTGTAAAATAAGTACACCGTTTTTATTTAATATACGAGAAGCTTCACGTAAAAATGTAGGAATGTCTTGTAAATGATGAATAACTGCACGCGAAATAACTATGTCGAATGTTTCATTAGGGTATGGGATATTATGTGCATCACCGTGGATGAATGAAATGTTTGAAAAGTTGTTACAATTTTCTTTTGCAGCTTGTAATATTTCTTTTGAAAAATCAAGTCCCACAACATTTTTGGCTCCCATAAGAGCGAGTTCTTTCGTATAAATCCCACCACCACAGCCGATATCAATTATTTGCTTGTTTTGTATTTCTGTAATGTTTTTTACCATTTCAGCCCAAGAAATATGAGCGTTTCTTGTTGCATATGTGTACTTATTATTTTCATCATGAAAATTAATGGACATGATAAAGACCTCCTTTCAATGATTAGTATAGCGTATTTAATAGGATGTCACGTTTTTGTTTTATGTATGAAGATTATAAGGATTTCTTATCGTAAGAGGAGGATTAATTTGAAAGGGAAATATGTATTGGTGTTGTTGTTTGTTATGTTACTAGCAGCTTGTGGTCAAGTTGAGCCGAAAAAAGAAACAAAAAAAGTAGAAGAGACGGTGAATGAAGTGAAAGAAACAATAGGGGTAACCGTTATACAAAAAAAACATAAAGAGAAAAAGTTGCAGGAATCAGAAGCGAAGTTAGTAATAGACATTTTGAATAAAGCTGAGAAACAAGAAATAACAGGAAGCTTCGGTGAACCTGAATATGAAATACAAATTAGTAGAGATGGGAAAAAAGAAACTTATTATGCATGGTTAAGGGGAGAAGATAGACGAGGATGGGTGCAATATAAGAAAGCTATGTATATGTTGAATGAAAAAGATACGGAAAAGCTTTTGGATATATTTCCAAATGTCTCAGAACAAAAAGAAGATGAGATGCAGGTAAGCCCTTTAACGGAAGTAACAAAAAAAGATTTGCAGATTACCGCGTTTCATATTAAAACAGGCGATCAAAACGTGAATTATACGGTACGGTATACGATTTCACAATCACTATACAATAAGTTAGTGAAGGAGCAAGAATATTATTTGCAACTCAATTTTCCAGAAAAAGTTCAAAAATTAATTGGAGCAAAAGAGAGTGAAATGATTTTAGGTGAAAAAGTAAAGGAAGGGTATAAGCAATATGAATTACATGCTACTGTTCCGATAAAAAGCGCTTCAGAATCACAATTAAAATCATTAGAAACATATTACGAAAATTATGATTTGAAAATATTAAACAGTGAAAAAGAAAAAATAGGTGTGTTTCAAAATATAATTCAGATTGTTAAAGATTATGGTGAAAAAATGAATTTTCAAAGATAAAGTGAGACTTTAATTAGCCCTTACGGATTGGAATGAATGTAAACTCGTCAAATCTATATGGCCTTTCCTAGGAAATGATAATAGAGAGGGGAAAGCACCCCTCTCTATTACTTTGCTTTTGTAGATGGCTCATTCATTGATTTTCGTGTAATAAGAAAAGAAATCATAAGAGCGGAAAGGATGACAAGGGCAATAAATACGTGATTGGGCAACAAATCTAATAATAATACGTAACTAACGGTATAAAAAATAAGAGTTGAAGCTAAAAACGATAGAGCACCTATTATAAGAGATTGTAAATTCATTTGTGTACACCTCCTTTTATTTATATTTTTGGCTGAAAATGGATTATATAAACATTATTTCTAACAATAGAAAAAAATATGTCATAATAGAGAAAAGAACAAGCTTTGATGAATGATATGATTCATTAAGGAGAGATAAAGGAGAGGAATATGAAAAATAATAAAAAAGGATTATGGGGAATTATTGTTGCGATAGGTCTATTTTTACTGTCTAAGTTAAAGTGGGTATTTGCAATTTTTAAATTAGCAAAGTTTTCAACGGTATTTAGTATGTTTCTATCGCTTGGCGCATACGCAGTTCTATATGGTTGGAAATTTGGAGTAGCGCTCATTTATTTGTTGTTTGTTCATGAAATGGGCCATTTATGGGCTGCGAAAAGAAAGGGGATCCCGACATCGCCAGCAATCTTTATTCCATTTATGGGGGCCCTTATTGGAATGAAAGAGGTGCCGAAAAATGCGAAAGATGAAGCTTACATTGCCTATATGGGGCCGCTTTTCGGACTTCTGTCATTTTTACCGGCGATACCGCTTTATATAATGACGAAAGAGCCATTTTGGGCGCTTGTTATTTTGCTTGGAAGTATGATTAATTTCTTTAATTTAATTCCCGTTTCGCCGCTAGATGGTGGGAGAATTATTTCAGTTGTCAGTACTAAAATTTGGGGAGCAGGCCTTATTTTATTACTTGGCTATTCAATTTACTTTAAAAGTATTTTGGGAGGATTTATTGTTATTATCGGTTGTATGGAGTTATATAGAGTAATAAAGAGAGATGAGCCGATTAAGGAATTAGGGCATAAAATTGATGGGATGAAAGAATATGTTACTAGGCTTGAAGAGGAATTAAAAGAAACGGGTGCTGTACATCGGACTATATACGTGATGCATCATGAGATGAATGCATTAAGACAAAGAGAACGGGAAAAAGAGTTACAAATAGGTGAACTTCAAAAAATGGAAGTGTTAGAGTATCTTTTACCGAAGTTCGAACCGTTAGATTATGTTCCATATGAAGATGAAAAAGATGAGTATACAATTCACATAAGGGAAGCATTTGAAGCGTCAGAAAGAAAATTAAATGAATGGAAAACAGAAAAGGAACAACAAGAAAACTATTATAAAGTGGATGCGAAAACGAAATGGACAGTATTTGCTTGTTATATCGGATTAATGGCTATACTCGGTTACACAGCTTATGAAGGATATATTGTTTTACAAGAACATTTGCCAACGAGAAATGTATAGAAAAATATTGTCGAAATGATAGGAAGAATTTATACAGGAATTATATTTCTACGAGAGAAAGTTACAAGTATAGTCATACATTGTAATATTTTTAGTAGAGAAGGAGTTCTGTATATGAAGAAATTGTTAAGTGTATTCGGGATTATTATCGTGATGATCATTGCGAGTTATAGTCTTATGAAAGTGCTGTTACATTATGCGAATAAGCCTGCTGAGGTAAATACAATAGCTCAAATAGAAGATGTGCAAGAAGAGACAAAAGTGCTAAATTTTATTCGAATGACACATGAAAGCTATAATAATTTCTTAAATTACGGTAAAGCAGAGAATTATACAGACGGGGATTGGAATCAATTTAAGCAATGGTTTCAACAACAAGAATCATCGTTAAAAAATATACATACAGAAATAAAGAATGAAAAAATAAAACGCGATGTAAATAGAAGCTATGAAATTGTAAAAAAAGGTGTGGAACTTCAAAATATTGAGTATGTAGTGTATGCCCACCGTGTATATCATGACTTGGATATTATCGTAAATAAATATAGAGGTGAAACGAATATCTGGGGATATACGGAGTTTGGCGATGGGAAAGATATAAAAGTAATTGAACAAGCTATACAAACAAAATAATAAGCTAGCTAGAATTCTAGTTAGCTTATTTTCTTTTGTAAATATAATGTTCATATATTATTCACAAAAACACCGTGTTAATAGTGATTAAAATCACAATCTGCATTATAAGATTCAGTTAAACTAAAAACAGTTAAGGAAATAGAGGAGTGGGATACAATGTTAAGTGCAAAAACAATTGAAATCGTAAAGTCAACAGTACCATTATTACAAGAAAAAGGCGTTGAAATTACAACGAGATTTTATGAAATTTTATTTTCGGAACATCCGGAGTTATTGAATATTTTCAACCATACAAATCAGAAAAAGGGAAGACAACAACAAGCGTTAGCGAATGCTGTTTATGCAGCTGCAACGTACATTGATAATTTAGAAGCTATTATTCCAGTTGTAAAACAAATTGGTCATAAGCATAGAAGTTTAGGTATTAAAGCAGAGCATTACCCGATTGTAGGTACATGTTTACTACGTGCCATTAAAGAGATCGCAGGTGCACCTGATGAAGTTTTAAATGCATGGGGAGAAGCATATGGTGTCATTGCTGATGCATTCATTAGCATTGAAGCAGAGATGTATGAAGAAGCTGCACATAAAGAAGGTGGATGGAAAGACTTCCGCAACTTTGTGATTGTTAAAAAAGTGAAGGAAAGCGATGTTATTACGTCATTTTATTTGAAACCTGAAGATGGAGGGAAAGTTTCTTCATTCATCCCAGGTCAATATGTAACGATTCAAATCAATATTGAAGGTGAGACATATACACATAATCGTCAATATAGTTTATCCGATGCTCCTGGGAAAGAATATTATCGTATTAGTGTAAAAAAAGAAAAAGGTGTAGATACACCAGACGGTAAAGTGTCTAATTACTTACATGAACATGTAAAAGAAGGAGATGTTTTACCAGTAAGTGCACCAGCGGGAGATTTCGTGTTAAATATGGATTCAACATTACCAGTTGTACTAATTAGTGGTGGAGTAGGGATTACACCGATGATGAGTATGTTAAATACGTTAATTGAACAAGATTCAAAACGTAATGTATATTTTGTTCATGCAGCAATAAATAGTAATACACATGCAATGAAAGAACACGTTAAGACAGTAGAAAATGAATATGAACAAGTTAAAGCATATACTTGTTATTCTGCACCGACTGAAAAAGATTTAGAAATGAAGAACTTTGATAAAGAAGGTTTCATTGAAAGTGAATGGTTAAAAACTATTATTCCGACAACTGAAGCAGAGTTTTATTTCTGTGGTCCAGTAGCATTTATGAAGCATATAAATGCTGCACTAACTGATTTAAGTGTGAAACAAGAGCATATTCATTATGAATTTTTCGGCCCAGCAACAAGCTTACAATAAGCAAAAAAACGAGGTATTTATTTTACCTCGTTTTTTATTTGTTCTCGTAATAAACGGTTTACTGTTTCACGACGTATACCTATCAGTTGACCAATTTCGGTTTGTGTTAATATTTCATATATAGGAATGTCACCTAAATATAGGGTGAACCATTCTTGTAAACGATGAAGACGTTCTTTCGGAGAGACGGTTGTCAATTGATCAATTCGTTGTTGCATCATTCTTAATTTAGATTGCAATTGCATAGCGATGTTAGCATACGATTCGGGATTTGCTTGAAGTCTCTCGTACCATTCACTACTAGTGATCGGTTCCACTTCTGTTTTTATTAAAGCGATAGCTGTACCGTGATATTCTTTCGGTGAAATTAAAGAATGATGAGGTATCGTTTCACCTGGAACGATAATGTTGAATAAAAATGGTGTTCCGTCTTCTTCTAGCCGAACTACTTTTAATAAGCCTGTTTTTATAAAGTATAAAGGACCGTCCTCGCCTTGACGGAATAGTACATCTCCTTTGTGTAGAATCAATGTTAGCCCCCCATTAATATGTTTCTATTTCTTCTATTTTAGCGTATATGTATATAGACAATATGCTATTTCAACAGCAATTTCATTGACGAAATGTATGCTATTACAGTAGTATACTATTTAGTGTGTAATAGTACTAGCAATGAATACGCTGTAGGGGGTTTAGTATATTGTTAGATGCGATGAGAATGACGGATATGAGAATTCCGGCGAATGCTATCATTCATGTAGAAGAGATGAAAGGTGGAGTCGTTTTATCCGTTGAAGTAGACGGCCAAATTATTTATACGATGGCTTATGATGAAGAAACAGATAGCTATGCTGAATTATATGATCGAAACGATAAGAGGGCGTGCCAAGTACATGAAGACTTCATGGGGTGGTCACTTCTTCATTAAAAAAGATGTCAATATGACATCTTTTTTTATTAAATCGATAGAATATACAAAGAAATGAAATATAAGGATAAAATTTGTAATAATTGATTTTGCATTGTTAGCACTCTGTAACTGCAAGTGAACTATTTTTTCGCTATCATAAAGATAACAGTCGCAGTTATAGGAGTGGTCAACTTGAAGAAAGTACATATTTCAAATTATATGTTATTATGTGTTTGTTTAATTTTATTTGTTCTCCTCGGAGGATTTTTATATTCATGTGTATAAGAAAAACGCATTCTAAAAAGAATACGTTATAAAAGGGAAATAATGATTAATCTAGTTCCAAGAATAATCAACGTAATACGTAATAAATTAATTACGGCGTTACCACTTAGTTTTGTATTAATGTAAGCCCCGATTTTTCCGCCAATCCATGCACCCGGAATCAGGATTAATGCATAAATCCAGCTGACATTTCCAAGTGAGATGTGAGTTGCAGAACTTACAATTGCTGATAGAAATACGATGAACATTGAAGTTGCTACTGCAATATGTGCTGGGAATGCAAAAAGAAGCATCATTGCTGGAACAAGTAAGGCACCGCCACCAATTCCAAATAATCCAGATATAAACCCAACTATAAAGGCGATAAAGATAGCAAGAAACGGTGGGAATTGGTAGTGTACAGTATTTCCGTCATTATCTGTAAAAGAACGCTTAATTACAGACGTATTTGAGAGGGAAAGAGGTTTTAATTTGTCTCGAAGCATAAGTAGAATTGAGACGAATATAAGGAAAATCCCAAAGTATAAAGAAAATGTGTCTTGGTTTAAAAATTTATTTGCCCATGATCCGATAATACCACCAGGGCCGCTTCCGATAAATAAAATAAGTCCACTTTTATAATCTACTCGCTTATGCTTCATGTAAGTAAGGGTGGAAGATAGTCCTGTGAAAACGACTGTTACCATAGAAGTCCCTACTGCAAGTTGTGGTGATAAACTGTGTAATCCAATTAATAACGGAACAATAATAATTCCGCCTCCAAGCCCAACTAGGCTGCCGACTGTTCCGGCGATTAGTCCGATGAAAAGTAACATGATGTATTCCAAAATTGCCAACTCCTCTAAATAACTTATCCACCAATTATTATACACGCTTTTTAATGAGAAATAGGCTTGTTCACAAAAAAGTCGTCTTCCTAGAAAAATAAGGAAGACGACTTTTGATTAGAAAACAAAATGTAATAGGTAGTAAAACAGAGCAGCTAAAGAAGCTGAAATAGGAAGTGTAATAACCCATGTAATTAACATGCGTTTTGCAGTTCCCCATTTTACCCCTTTCACACGGTGAGAAGCACCAACCCCTAAAATAGAAGAAGAGATAACGTGCGTCGTACTAACCGGTAAGTGAATGAATGTTGCACCGAAAATAACAAGTGATGATGATAAATCGGCAGCTACACCATTTACAGGACGAATTTTCATAATTTGTCCACCGACAGTTTTAATAATTTTCCATCCGCCGACAGAAGTACCAAGCCCCATTGCGATAGCACAAGATAATTGTACCCAGAACGGGATATCGCTAGAAGTATGATAGTTATTAGCCATAAGAGCCATCGTAATGATTCCCATTGCTTTTTGTGCATCATTCGTACCGTGTGTGTAGGCTTGTAATGCTGCAGTGAAAATCTGGAATATACGGAAGTTCTTATTCGTTTTTGTTAAGTTAAAGTTTTTAAATACTACTTTAAAAATACTGTATACGGTATAACCAATAACGAAAGCGATAATCGGTGAAATGATTAAAGCTTCAATAATTTTAATAAATCCTTTAAGATTTAGCGAGCTAATCCCAGCGGCCGCAATTGCTGCACCTGCGATTGAGCCGATAATTGCATGCGAAGAACTACTTGGAATACCGTAGTACCAAGTAATTAAGTTCCAAGCTATCGCCGCAAGCAAAGCAGCTAAAATTACAAGAGAACCATTTTGTAAGGCGAATGGATCAACGATATCTTTTGTAATCGTTTTTGCTACACCTGTAAATGTCATTGCGCCTAAAAAGTTCATAATAGCCGCCATAATAATGGCATGTCTAGGCTTTAGAGCTTTCGTTGAAACAGCCGTTGCAATAGCGTTTGCTGTATCGTGAAATCCATTGATAAAGTCAAAAGCTAAAGCGCAAATGACTACTAAAACGGTTAGTATCAAGAGTGTATCCATGATCAAACTCCTTACGCGTTCTTCATAATAATTGTTTCTAATACGTTTGCAACGCTTTGACAGCTATCAGCTACTTCTTCAAGCTCTTCGTAAATCTCTTTAAATTGAATAATCTTAATCGGATCTTTTTCACGAGAGAATAAGTTCTTAATCGCATGACGGCGAATATCATCACACTGTGATTCATAATCCTTAATCTTAATCGCATTTGTACGAATGTCGACTAATTTTTTGTTAGACATTAATTCAACAGAGTTTGCAATCTCAATCGCACATTGATTAATTGCTTCTACGAATTTAATCATGTATTCATCAGCTTCTGTAATAGAATACATTTCGAACAGACCAGCACTGTGATCTAATCCGTCTAATACATCATCCATACTCATTGCAAGTTGTAGGATGTCCTCACGCTCAATCGGAGTGATAAACGCTTTGTTTAACTCCATAATGATTTCGTGAATAAATGAGTCACCTTTTGACTCATACTCTTTCATGCGCATAGAAAACTCTTTTAAATCGCTAGCATTTTTAATTTTATACTCCACGAAAAACTGCGCGCCTTCTTTTAAATTTTCGGAAACATTCATTAACATTTCAGAAAATTTATCTTTTTTTGATTTAAAGACCATTATTGTTACCCCCACAAAAGTAATATATGTAAAATATATTGGCTAATCAATTCTAACAAAAAACTGTCGTTTTTTAAAACATTTTATCGAAAAGTTTACAAAAACTTAACATAACTCTCGTTGTTCTATTAATAATATTAATATCCAATAGTGAATATCTTACTTGTAGAATGTCCTTTTCTTGCAAAAAGTATGAATGCAAAAGAAAAGCTTTACACTATAGGAATGACTACGTTATTATAATAAATTTAAAAGGCGGTATATTCTTCTTTTTAAAAAGAAGAGTGTAAATAAATGAAGGAAGTGAACGAATGAAATTGAAGAACACTCATTTTAAAAAAATGCTTGAGTGGTTCAATAAGAGGAAGAAACTTCGTAATTCATTAATTGTATTGGGAAGTGTATTCGTTACTCTATTTATTGCTGTAAATATAATAATTTCCATTCAAGACATATCTGAATTAAAACAAGCTGTTCCACAACCGACTTTAATTTATGATGCAAATAATGAGGTCGCAACTAAATTAGCTTCTTCGAAAACAGAAGGCGTTAAAAGAAAAGATATTCCTGATATTATGGTTCAGGCAATTGTTGCAGTAGAAGATAAGGAATTTTTTAACCATCATGGTATTTATTATAGTGGAATTATAAGTGCGGTTTTTAAAAATATTACAGCAGGAGAAGTTGTAGCTGGGGGAAGTACAATTACACAGCAGCTTGCGAAGAATGTATTTCTGACACAAGATCGTACATTTTCTCGTAAAATAAAGGAATACTTTTTAACAAAAAAAATAGAACGTACTTATACAAAAGATGAAATTATTGAAATGTATATGAATCAAATTTATTTTGGGGAAGGTGCTTGGGGGATAAAGAGGGCAGCTAAATCTTATTTTGATAAAGAGGTAAAAGATTTATCAATTTCAGAAGCTGCAACGATTGCGGGATTAATTAAAGCGCCGTCTGCGTATTCGCCTTATAAAAACTTTAATAAATCAATTGAACGACGTAATGTCGTATTAAGTTTAATGAAAGAGCAAGGGTATATTTCTGACGAACAGTATAATAAAGAAAAAGAGTCAGGCCTTGTATTAAAACGTGGGGTTGATGATAAATACAAAGGTAAATACTCCCAATATGTAGACTATATAGTTAGGGAAGCGATGGATAAGTATGAATTAACACAAAATGAAATTTTAGCAGGTGGTTATCGTATTTATACAGAGCTTGACCCGAAAAAGCAACAAGCTGTAGAAGATGTTGTGAATAATGATAGTTATTTCAAAGATAGTGGCTCAGATCAACTTATGCAAACGGGTGTAGTCCTTATAAATCCCAAAACAGGCGGTGTTCCAGCTTTAGTTGGTGGTAGAGGACCATATCAGTTTTTACAATTTAATCATGCTACGCAATTAAAAAGACAACCAGGTTCAACGTTAAAGCCTCTAGCTGTATATGTACCCGCTTTAGAACAAGGGTATGAAGTATACGATATATTAAAGGATGAACCATTTCATATTAAAGAATATGAACCGAAAAATAGTGATCAGGCTTTTCATGGTAATGTGACAATGTATGAAGCGGTAGCAAAGTCGTATAATGTTTCCGCTGTGTGGCTATTAGAACAAATAGGATTAGATAAAGGATTGAAATCTTTAGAGCGATTTGGTATTCCATTAGTACCAGAAGACCGTACGTATCCAATTGCTTTAGGTGGGATGCATGTAGGGACATCACCATTTGTAATGGCCCAAGCATATAGTACATTTGCTAATGATGGGGTTCAAGTAGAGGCTCATGCAATTAGAGAAGTTCAAAATGCTGAAGGAGAAATAATAGGGAAATGGTATAAGAAAGAGACACGAGTGACGAGTGAGAAAATTGCTCAAAAGATGACGTATTTATTAAAAGGTGTTGTAGAAAAGGGAACAGGTGGAAAAGCGAAAGTTACTAATGTTGATACAGCAGGAAAGACAGGGACTACTCAACTTGTAAATGGTCCGAGCGTAGGGGCAAAGGACTCGTGGTTTGTAGGATACACACCAGATTTAGTAGGTGCGATTTGGGTAGGATATGACAAAACAGATAGCGAGCATTATGTTCCAGGTGGTAGTCAAATTACAACGACGATGTTCCGGGATATCATGAAAAAAGCAAATGCAAACCCAGCCCAAAAAGCGTTCCAATTGTCGTTAATATCTGAAGCGGACTATAAAAAACAATTGCAAACAATTGAAGAAGAAAAGCGAAGAAAAGAAGAAGAAAAGAAAAGGCAAGAAGAAGAACAACAAAGGAAAAAAGAACAGCAAGAGTGGTTTAATAAAGTGAAAGAGTGGATTCCATCATTATGGTAAAAAAAGAGGCGAATTTCGTTATTCGCCTCTTTCTCATGTGAAAAATAAAGTTTGCTCATAATTTGTGAGGTAAATGCTACTATTCATTAAGAGTAATGTTCGTACTGCCAAAGGATTGGGAATCGTATGTGATGATTATTGTTCCTTTACTAATCGGTTCGTATAGTAATTCTTCTTCATAACTACCATTATTTTCATTATGGATAGACAGCGTGATTTCATCAATTCCTTTATTTGTATATTGATTTTTAATCGTTTCAGCAATTTGAAGTAGAGTTTCGTAACTAGGAGCTTCCGTAATAAGCATTCCTTTTATAACTTTTTTTTCATTATTTGTGGAATTGGAATAAAGGATGTTGTTTTGTTTCGTATACAAAAGTGTGTATGGAACTGTTTTTCTCTCTGCTTTTGAAATAGTGGAATATTTTAGAGTTAAAAAAAATCCTACACATAAAATAATGCATATCATAAGAGCAATCCAAATGCGTATCGGTGACATAACTCTCATTTTTCATCCCTCTTTCATATCTTTGACTTCATTATTTATCATACAAAATGAGGATTAAGATAGAGTAAATTTGAGGTAAAGAAACGTAAAGAAGGAGCACTTATCCTCCCAAACAAGTGCTCCTTTTTATTAAAAGAGAGATTTAATAGTCAATCAAAATCACATCTATTACTTATAAATGTGCTTAGTCCTCCCAAAATATTTTCGGAAATTGTGGTTAGTAAATTCGGAAGACAGATAGTGTCGCAGTTGTATCGCCCGCAGGTCCTTGTTGAGGCCCTTGAGCACCAGTAGTCCCCGTAGTTCCTCCGCCTAGGCAACCAGATCCATATTGAACTAGAATAGCTTGACCAAGAGTTTGAAGAAGTCTAACAAATTCTGTAAGTTCTGACTTAGGGATGTTAATATGGCTACATGCTCTTACTTCGCAACAATCATTACCATAAAATACTTTTCCTTTATTTTTATTGTTCATCTTTTCATTCTTTTCTTTCATAGAATCATTAGTCATTACTATATATTAAAATGAAATTTATACTAAATTCGTGATGGACAAACTACCATTTCTAAAAAAATAAGAAATTGGCCCACCTAGAAAGAAATAAGTAAGTAAGATATAGAGAAAGGTTTATATAATGTAAAGAAGAAAAGTGCAACATAAAAAACTACATGCTAATTGTTGGGAGTGTTTAACAATTGGCATGTAGTTCGTGGATTAGTCCTTTATTTACATTGATTTAATTTTTCAAGGGTTGTTTTAGGTAAGATTGGAATAGAAATAGTGAAAGTTGTACCGTTTGAAGCACTAGTCATTTTGAGCGTGCCGTTATGATTTTGGATGATTTTTTTTGTTACTGACAAGCCTAGTCCTGTTCCCGAATCCTTCGTTGAGAAGAATGGATCAAAGATATATTCTTGAATAGCTGGAGGAATACCAATTCCATTATCTGTGAAAGTAATCCGAACGAAGTTATCAAGGCGATAACTAGTAATTTGAATAGAAAGAGGTTTGTCGCCTTGAGCATCGACGGCATTTTGAAATAGATTTAAAAACACTTGAACAAGTTCATGTCGATCAATATTGACTAAAATATCATCTAATTCATTAGAGAAGTTATAATCAATTGAAATATTATGCAAGGAAACTTCACTAACTAGTAACTGTTGAATATAGTCACGTAAAAATGTATTAATGGGAAACGGTTCTCTTGTAAATTCCCGTGTTTTTGAAATGGCTAAAAATTTTGTAATAATATTATTTGCACGATCTAATTCAGGGATAAGCAAATTTTTAAATAACTCTTTATTTGATGGAGAAACGCTTTCTTGTAAAAATTGTAAGTATCCTCGTACTGTTGTAAGAGGATTTCGTACTTCGTGTGCAATTCCAGCTGCGATTCGCCCTGCTAACGAAAACTTCTCTGCATCACGTTCTGTATTTAAATAATGAAAGACACTAATAACTCTAAAAATCTCCCCGTTATAATCACGAATAATTCGGTTATTTATAATGCCATAGTTTTTGTCTAAAACTTCTTCATTATATATTTCTGTTCCCGTTTTTAATGTTTCAATCGCTTTAATTTTTTCTTCCGGCAAGTTTAGTAATTGTTGAATCGGTTTTCCGATAATATCATTTCGTATTACACCGAAATCATCTGCAGCAACTTGATTACATAAAGTAATATTCCCTTTACTATCGACAAAGGTTACATGATGTGAAAAGGCATCAAAAATATGTACAAAGTGTTTTTCGAGTTGTTCAAATAAAAATAATGAATCACAAGTAAGTTGAAAATGAGCCTCTTTATTTTCTTTTGGTATTTCTTGAATGGAATGGGTTGTTCTAGTTTTCTTTATTCGTAAACCAATATGTGGATTTTTGTATGTGAAATGATGTGGTAATTGATTCACAAGTTCTTCATAAAAACGTACTTTATTTTCTAGTTCTTCAATTCGTTTTTCATGAGATACAGTAGCATCGTTTGGAAGCATAAATAAATAACCCCTCATTTTAAAAATTCTTCCATATAGTATATCATATTTTTATAAGGATACTCTTAAAGAAAAGGCTACATGATGCAAAGTGTTTGGAAAGTGAATAGAAGATGAAGTTAAAAAGGGAGGGGTATATGTGCTGTTTATTGGAGTGACAGGATGGGGAGATCATGATTCTTTATACATAAATCCCTATGAAAATAGAAATAAATTACGAACATACAGCGAGTATTTTCCTATAGTAGAAGTGGATAGCTCATTTTATGCGATGCAACCTGCACGAAACTATACAAAATGGGCAATGGAAACACCGAAAGATTTTTCTTTTATCGTAAAAGCATATCAAGGAATGACAGGACATATGAAAGGTGAAATTCCTTTTTCTACGTTCGATGAGATGTTTGATGTATATAAACAATCTATTCTTCCTTTAATTGAAGCTGGTAAATTAAAAACGATTTTATTTCAATATCCACCATGGTTTGATTGTAAAAAGAAAAATGTAGATTTTCTCCGATATACAAAAGAAAAAATGGAAGGTTTGCCGTGTGCGATAGAATTTCGAAATCAAACATGGTTTTATCCAGAAATGAGAGATAAGACGTTACAGTTTCTAGAACAGGAGAAATGGGTTCATACAATTTGTGATGAACCACAGGCTGGGATAGGTTCTGTGCCACTCGTGTTAGAGGTTACGAATTCAGACATGGCATTAATACGTTTTCACGGTCGAAATGTTCATGGTTGGCTTGATAAAGGGGAAAATTGGAGAGCGGTTCGCTGTTTATATCGCTACAACAATAAAGAACTGGAAGAATGGGTTGAACGACTAGAGCAATTAAAAAAGAAAACAAAGGATATATACGTACTGTTTAACAACAATTCAGGTGGGGATGCAGCAGATAATGCGAAACAGCTTATGAAAATGATGAACATTACATATGGTGAGCCGAAGCCGGAGCAATTAAATTTTTTTGAATGATAATAAACAAGAAAGGCACTGTACAAACAGGGGGAATGTACAGTGCCTTTCTATATGAAAAAGAGGGGTAACAATGTTACTGAGCGTTTGGTTGATTCATCAATTGTTGGCTTCATAATAAATGATAATGGTTATCATTATCATTGTCAATGGTTTTTCTAAAAATATATTAAAAACTTTGTATATTTTAAAGAGAGATAAAAAAAGAACAGCATTAATGCTGTTCTTTTCCGTTGACGAATTGTTGTAAATCAAAAGGAGTTATCGCTTGGATAAATTCTTTTGAGATAAGTGTTTGAACGAGAGTGCTCTCAGAGATAGAAGCACCTGTTTTCTTTTCATAAGCTTGTTTTAATAAATCAAGTTTTTCAGCCGTTTCTTTTGGTAATTCAATTGTAAGTGTGTTCATAATTTCTCCCCCTTATTATTAGAGTACCACTACAGTATAGGAGAGACAAGAAAAGAGAATATGAAATATAAAAAAGGTTACCAAATTTTCAAATGGTAACCTTTTTTATGTATAAGAGTTATTAAGCAATACCGATATACTTTAAAGTTTTTGATGGAGTACTGTGATCAAAGAAGTGTTGTAAAAACGCAATATCAACACCTGATTTGTATGCACAATAACCCCAAGTTTTTCGAAGTGTATGTGAGCTAATCCCTTCTAATCCAACTTCTTTTGCAGCTTTGTTTAAAATGTACCATGCATGTTGTCTCGTAATAGATTTTGTTCCTTTTTGAGATTTTAGCAATGGTTCATTACGTTTCCAAGTTTTACGTTCTTTCATGTAGTCTTCGATTGCGTGCTGTAAGTCTTCATTTACAGCAAACCATTTATGTTTCTTCACTTTTTCATTGTAAAATAAAATGGAATGGCGAACATTTTCATTTTCATCGATTACATCACTAACTTTTAATTGTAAGATTTCACTTACTTTTAAGCCAGAATTTACAGCTAATACGAATAATAAGCCATCACGTTTCGAAGATTGTAAAAGTATATTTTTGATAGTTTCTAATTGTTTTTCATTTTGAATAGGTTGTCCTGCTTGTTTCATTTCACGCACTCTCCTCTTTTATATGTGTAAAGGAAAGGATTAACTTGTTTCTTACTATAAAGGGAGAGTGTGAATTTCATGTGAACTCCTAGTGAAATTAAGACAAATTATTTGACTTCTTTTACTTTTTGTAAATTGAAATAGAATACAACACTGTTACTCGTATTATACACACCATACTCGGCATGATGGAGGTCTAAAATGTTTTTTACAATAGATAATCCGAGACCGGTACCTCCAGTGTGACGGCTACGTGATGCATCTAGACGATAGAAGCGATCCCAAATTTTTTCAAGACTTTCTTCAGGGATAGGGTTTCCTGTATTCTCGATTTCGACTTTTACGGTATCTTCTGCTTCTATAATGGAGACTTGTATTTTTTCTCCCTCTGGCGTATAACGGATTGCATTACTTAGTAAGTTCACAACTACTTGCTCAATGCGACTGCGATTTGCTTTAACAAGTATAGAAGGGTCTGCATCGATGTTCACTTGTAAATGTTTTTCTTCCATGCTAAATAATAATTTTGTGTAGACTTGTTGCGTTAATTCACCGATTGAGAACGTCGTCATATCTAGTTTGTAAGTACCAGATTCCAACTTTGCTAATTCTAACATTTCAACAATCAGCCTGTTCATATTTTCTGTTTCTTCTAAAATAACATCAGTATAATACGAAGTATCCTTACTAACACCATCTTTAATTCCTTCTGCAAAACTTCTAATTACACTTAGCGGTGTTTTTAATTCGTGTGATACGCCAGAAATGAATTCTTTTCTTGTTTTTTCTAATTGACGTTCACGTTCAATATCTTGTTGTAACTTTGTATTAGCAACATTTAATCGATCGATGCGATCTTTTAAATTTACAGATAATGTATTGATACTGCCAGAAAGCCCGCCAATTTCATCGTCAGCTGTAACAGGTAATTTCTCGCTGAAATCAAAATTAGCCATTTTTTTTGTAACACGATTTATTTTAATTAATGGCTTAACAATGATTTTTGAGTAGTAGAAGGATAACAAAATAATTACGAGAAACACGATGATTAAGGCATAGACATAATAATCTTTTAAAACGAGCATCGCTTCATTAACAGGCTGCAAAGATGCTATCGCAAAAGCGTATTCTGTAATCCTTCCATTTTCTATAATCGGTTTTACAAAGATACTATTTTTTATATTTTCTCCACCATCTAATATGAAAGTACTTAATTGGTTCGAGTTAGAAGTTCCCTCTCTAATCATATCTGCAAAATATTGAACGGCTTGTAATGTTTCAATATCATTTGCAAGACGAACCTCCGCTTTGGATGGGAGCTGTAACTTAGTTATAACACCTGTAAAGACGATTCGAGTTGTAGATTTGTATCGGCTTGCAAGTCTGTTCTTAGAAGGGTTACCATTAATTGACTGAAAATCCGAATAGAAATGTTCGTTCTGCCATTGATTATAATTCGTTCCTAATTTTTGTGGTGTGATTATATTATTCTCTTGTACGACTCCATCAACATTGATTATTACATCTTTTTTTAAACCTAAATTTTCGAATTTATTATATTCTTCTGGTGTTAAAAGATTATTGAGTGGAATGGAATACTGTTTATTATTGTTGGGATTAAATACATCGATATAGTAATTGTTATCACTTTTAATAATACCGTTAGAATCCAAAAACTGCATATCGGCATTTGTTTTATCATGAAATTCTTGTTTTAGTTTTCTAACCTGCTCATAACTTTTATCACTTTTATCATAATTATCTACGAATTTTTCAAAAGCAGTTTGGACTGTTTTTACTTTCTTATTAATATAAAATTTCTCTAAAAATAGAGATTGTCCTAGGAAAAAAAGTAGGAATATGATTGTAAATAAAGTGGATGTTAATAAAAATAGTTTAAAGACGATACTTCTGTTTTTCACTGCGTCACCTCTTATGAGAAATACTGTAAATGATTTCTTTATCCCGCTTTAACGGGCAATAAGACTCCCACTTCAAAATTCGGCGAATACAAGGGAGTTAGGCGGGAGATCAATTGCCCGTAAAATCCGATTGGTTCAACTAATAATCAGTGGGGGATGGAAAAAACCTCCACTGATTAAAGTTTCACTTCATTATAACAAACGTTACAAGAAAGTAGAGGGGAGAAATCTGTCTCTTTATAAAGTAGTTATTTATAAAAAGTCACATAAAAAGAACTCGCCAGACGTATGACAAGTTCTTTAGTGTATTATTGTTGAATTGCTGCATCTAAAGCGATTTCAATCATTTCGTTAAATGTAGTTTGACGCTCTTCAGATGTTGTTTCTTCGCCAGTGAAGATGTGATCGCTAACTGTTAATACAGATAATGCATTTACACCGTATTTCGCTGCTAATGTGTAAAGAGCAGTTGTTTCCATTTCTACTGCTAATACACCGTAATCTCCAAGTTTTTTAACCATGTCCATGCTTTCACGATAAAACACATCTGCTGTTAAAACGTTACCGACACGAACGTGTAATCCTTTTTCAGTTCCAGCATCATAAGCTTTCTTTAAAAGGTCAAAGTTTGCAGTTGGTGCAAAATCAAATCCTGGGAATGTTAAACGGTTCATATTAGAATCAGTACAAGCCGTCATTGCGATAATAACATCACGAACTTTTACATCTTTTTGAATTGCACCGCAAGTTCCAACGCGAATTAAATTTTTAACTCCGTAGCTTTGGATTAATTCGTTTACATAAATAGAAATAGAAGGAACACCCATACCTGTACCTTGAACAGATACACGTTTTCCTTTATAAGTTCCAGTGAAACCTAACATACCACGCACATTATTATAGCAAGTAACGTCCTCTAGAAATGTTTCAGCGATATATTTTGCACGTAATGGATCACCAGGTAATAGAATAGATTCAGCGATTTCGCCTTGTTTTGCTTCGATATGTACACTCATAAAAAAGTCCTCCTTATAATGTATTGATAGAAATCAATATCATTTGCATTATACACTACGAATCCTTTCAATTAAAATCTTTTTATTATTTGTAATATGTGCAAAATAGGAGGATTTCATAAATCATAATCTAGAATATATATCTTAAGAAGTTTTGTATGAATAGAGACAATAAAAATGGTAGGTGATGTTTTGAAAAATCTTGTCATTGGGCTTATTGCGTTAGTACTTATTGTGGCAGGAGGATTTTACATAAAAAAATATCAAGAAAACGAAGAGACTGTAGGAGATGTTCAGGAAGTAAAGTGGGATGTTTCAAATGGAAAGGGAAATGAGAAAGTAGATATTGTATTTCAGTTGTTAAACAACAAGAATAATGAAATTCGTGGTGTAAATGATCAAATGCGGGCAGTGATTGTAGATGGACAGTTAAAAAACATACAACAAATTAAACCCACATTTGCAGGGAACGGGTCATATAAGTTATCTTCCAAAATAGCGAAAGACGAAGAATATACAATATTTTTATACGAAGACAAAAATAAGTCCGTAGAGTCATTCGCTAAGAAAGATTTTGGTAGAACGAAAGAGGAGAACAATAAGAAAAAAGTGAAATTTCCAATCGACAGTGTACTTACAAAAAAAATAGGAGAGTATGAAGTTTCTCTTTTATTTGGCGCATTACATCCGAATGAACCAGTTACGTTAACATTTCAGTTTCAAGCGAAAAAGGGTGAAAAATTGAAATTGCATTCAGAGAGAGGAGAAGTAGAGTCACTCTATATAGTGGATGAAACGAAGGAGAATTTTTTATACGCTATGCCTGTAGATACGGATGAGCAATTACAATACCGAATTACATTTCCTGCCGAGGGCACGTATAAAATGTGGGGGAATTTCTATATAAATGGTAAGAAGTATGAAAAAGAATTTATTGTACAAGTTCAAAAAAGAAAAAACAGCTAAGAATTTAGCTGTTTTTTCTTTTTCCTATTAATTTTGTTACAGAGAGCATTGTAATTGGTAAAGAATGATTCTTCCTAAATGCTAAATATTTACCGCTCCATGCTGGTTTATATTTTTCTTTAAAATGTCGTAATCCGCTGAAACTATACGTATAACGAACGTTATTAAAGATTGCAGCAGCCACTCGTTCAGACCAGAAAGACTGTGTGGATAAACCAACATTTGAAAGTGGTGCCATACCGATATTAAAGGAGTGGTATTCATTTTCTTTTGCCCACTGGAATAAGTGGATGAAAATTGCGTCCATAATGCCGCTAGGCGCATCTGGATAATATCGCATTAAATCGACAGATAATGATCCGTTTTGATATACAGGCATGAATGTTGTGAATGCAATAATTTTTCCATCCGCATCAGATAATGTTGCGATAGGAGCGCGACTAATATATTCACGATCGAAGTATCCGAGTGAAAAACCTTTCTCTTTTTTTCCACCAAGCCATGCATCTGAAACTTTTCTTAACTCTTCATATAATTCGTCGGAGAAAGGTGGCTCATGAATAGAGAATGTATAGCCTTCTCTTTCAAAACGGTTGAAAGTAGCTCGCATGCCAGCGCGTTTCTTTCCTGTTATTGTAAAGGTATTTAAATCAACAACAGCTTCTTCACCAAGCTTAAAGAAGTTATAACCAAAATCGTGGTATAAACTCATCCATTTACTTTCAATTTGATAGAATACACAAATGTATCCAAATCGATCAGCCTCAGCTAAAAACTCTTGCAATACAGTACGATAGGAGGAAGGGTCCCCAATTGGATCACCTAGTACAATAAGCCGTTTTCCAGTTATTGAGAAGAGAATGAGTGCTTTTCCATCACTACTGAAAAAGAACTGTTTATCTCCTAAAAAACCTAAATGACTAAGCACATTTCCACCATGTTCATCTAAGAAGTTTTGTAATCGTTTATCATTAGCTGGTTGCCCAGGAAATTCATTTCGATAACGATTTGCAATGAGTGAACCAATTAGTAAAAAAGTAGGAACAAAAAAGGCAGCTGCTAATGCACTTCGTTTTACTTGTGTAATATTACGAACGACAAAATCAGGTTTGAAAGCTTCTTTTGCACCTGCAAATAAAATACCTAAGTTTTTATATAAATATAACGTTACAAGTAGGAATATAAAAACTTTTACGATATCGGAAAGTGAGACTTCCATTTTCTCACGTACAAACCTTTTACGAAGCATATACAATACAGCGAGTACGATTAATAAAATAAAAGTTTCTTCAACATCAATTCCTTTTAGTGTGTTAAAAATAGCCGCTCCAATTAAAGAAACAATCGTCATATAATAAGAACGTTTTGTTCCGTAATATATCCCCCGCGAAAGAATGAGGAGGAGAATACCGAATGTTAGGGATAAGCTAAAAGAAAATTGAATAAGATGTTTTGGAGCTAGAATATGTAAGGCGTGTGCCCGATTTATACTTGTCGGTAGAATGGTTGATAAAATAACCATTAAGCCAGCAAATACTGTTAAAGCAGCAGATGCCCAAGAACCTAACTTTCCTAGAAAGTCACGCTGCAAAGTCCATATAACACCAGTTGTCTCTAATGCAGGCGCAATAAAAGGTTTATCTTCAAACTTTTTAATGGCTACTCCTGTCATTTCAAAAGCTGCAAAAATGAGACCAAGGCAGAAGGGCAAGATGTAATAGACGAGACGATATAATAACATAGCAGGGAGTAAAACACCTGTATCGATGCCGTATTGCCCAAGCCCAGTTAAGAAGACAAGATCAAATGATCCAAGGCCACCAGGAACAAGGCTAACGACACCAGCTAAAGCAGCAATAACATATACGCCTAAAAACTTTTGGAATTCGATTTCAATGCCAAATAATAGTAATATGACGTACATAACAATACCAGCAGATACCCATTCGACTAATGAAACTAATGAGTATAAAACAGTTGGGTTTTTCTCCTCTTCTTCTTGTTCCTCTGTTTGCGTCGCTTTTCTATTTTTTAATTTAGAAAATCCGATATATATAGGGACGAAAAGAGCGAAGAAGATAAGAACAGGCCATAGCCATGGTTTTTCATGCAAAATAAATCTCGTGTCTAATATTCCGATAAGACCAAGAAATGAAAGAATGGCTAATCCATTAATAAAGGCAGTTGTCATCCAAGCGATACTTTTAATAAGTTTTCCATTTTCTTTTATATATGGACGATAAAGCATTGTGCGTACGCCGGCTCCAACAAGACCACCAAACCCGATAAATCCATTTAAAGTATTAGCAATCCACGAGATACGGAAAATCTTTTGGACAGGAATATCAGCTTTTAAGTAACGAAGCATAACATAGTCATAAAAGAACATTGTTGATACAGCGAATGCACCAAGTGTAATTGCTAAAAAGACTCCTCCAGTTGGAATGTTTTTAATTGTATCAATCGCTTCTAAAAAAGAAATGCCCGCTAATTCTTTTTTTGCTTGAAAGAATACAATTGTTAATACAACAAATGGGAAGATAATTTTCCCGATTTGTAAGAAACGTTTCCATGAAAACGACATAAATACAACTCTCCTTGTATAAGAAAACTGAGACAATAATATTATTATGACAAACTTCAAGAAAAATAAAAAGGTAATTTCCTGTATAGGGGAGCTATTTTTTATATAGGTATATTTAAAAGAATATTTCGTTTATCAGAAAATTAAGTTAGAATAAGGTGAAAGAAGGGTGAGGGGGGAGTATATGATTATAAAAGGTTACGTAGGATATGAGTTAGAAAAAGAGAAACCTAATACATCAGAGGATTTTTTTAACAGATCTGAAGTGACATATATATTAAATGGTAAAGAGAAAACTTTTTCGGTTTTATACGTTCGATATTTTGAAGAAGTTTTACAAGAAATTACTCCTTTTGAAGGAAATCCAGTGTATAAAGTAGAAGAACAAAACATATATTTGCGCGATATTGTAGCGATATGTTGTTTAATGAAAGATAAGGAGCTTCGTGCGCAAAAACGTTTGTATTTAAATAATATGGAAGAATTTCAACAATATTTTGATGAGGGAACGGTGTCGAAAGTACAAGAAATATTGGCTGAATTACATAAAAATAAAAGAGTAGAAATAGCGTGAAATGGCAAAGGAGAGAGAAAAAATGTCTAATTTGATGGTTGAAAATCAAACAGAACAAGTTTCTATATTTTTAGAAGATGCTATTAATTTGATAACCAATTATGTAAATTATCATACGTTACCTTCTTTATTAGAGGAAACACCAGCAGGGAATGAGCGATATTATAAAGGGTTATTAGCATCAATGAGACGACTTCTCGTTTTTTGCGAAGAAGGACAGGATGCATGTTTTGTTTTGTTGAATAGCCAGCCATTTCGAAAAACAGCAGCTGAAAAAATTTTATATAAGATTTACCATCAAGTAATTGCAGAGTTTTTTTCACCGAAGAGTGATCATTGGTATGAAAATAGTCGGTCTGCATATACAGGGAAAAATTCTATCGTTTTTCAACAAACACCACCTGCATCTTTAGAGCAAGTGATGAAGAGTTTAGAAGGTAAATTTCAATTGATGCGTGAAGAACTAGAATATTATGAGACGGATTATCAGACAAAGATGTTACACAAATATTGATTGAGGAAAAGAAGCTAAGGTGACTTAGCTTCTTTTCCTTTTGTACAGTTATATAAGGGATTTTCATTGAATATAGTTAAGTGGATAGCATTAGGGAGGTGCAACATGAATCAGCAAGGTGTATTTACAGATTACTTTCATGAAGTAGAAAATTGGTGTGAAAGTGTTCTTCACGTATTAGATAGTCGCGCAATGGAAGTGTATGATGTCCATATGCTTGCTTATAAAATTCAGACGTTATTAGAGCGTATGAAAGAGCATGAGTATGAAACAGATGCAGAGTTTATGTATGAAATAAGCGATGATGTAGAACATATTCAGCATCACTTGCAGGAAGTATTTATGCAAGAAGAAGAGGAATATGAATTATATGAAAGAGGGGATAGTGAACGAGCTGTCCCAATTGGAGGACATACACTCCCGCCATTACCTTATCCGTATAATGCATTAGAACCGTATATTTCTAAAGAAATTATGATGTTACATCATGATAAACATCATCGGAGTTACGTGGAAGGATTAAATAAAGCAGAGAAGATGATGGAAGAAGCGAGAAAAACAAATAAATTTGATTTAATTAAGCATTGGGAAAGGGAAGCGGCTTTTCATGGGTCAGGTCATTACTTACACACGATATTTTGGAATAACATGAAAAAAGACGGTGGTGGAAGTCCAAGAGGAACTTTTTCACAACAAATTGAACAAGATTTTGGGAGCTTTTTACGTTTCCAAAAACATTTTACAGAAGCAGCCTCTAAAGTAGAAGGTTCAGGCTGGGCAATTCTCGTTTGGGTACCCCGGTCTGGAAGGTTAGAAATTTTGCAAAGTACACTTCATCAATTATTTACACAATGGGATACGATACCGCTCCTTGTACTAGATGTCTGGGAACATGCGTATTATTTACAATACCAAAATCGAAAAGATGAATATATTAAAAACTGGTGGAATGTTGTAAATTGGCCTGATGTAGAAAAAAGGTTTGAAACTGCGAAACAAATTGAATGGACACCATATTAGACGCAAATTCTCTGCGTCTTTTTTAATGGAAGTAGAAGGAAGATTTCGTTCATATTTTAAAAGGCCAAGCATACACTTGTACAAAAAGTGCCAAAAGGACGTGGGGGGAAATATGAGACGAATTTGTGTAATCATAACGCTTCTTATGATGTATGCAAGCGTTATGCCGATTCCTACATATGCAAAGATGAACAGCAATGTTAGTGCTCGAAATGCTGTATTAATGGAGCAACAGTCTGGTCGTGTATTATACGGAAAGGCAGAACATGAGCCTCAAAAAATTGCTAGTATAACAAAAATTATGACCGCCTTATTAGCTGCTGAATCAGGGAAGATGAAAGAAATGGTATCAGTTAGTAATGAAGCGGTGAGGGTGGAAGGATCGGCAATCTATTTAAAGCCTGGACAAAAAGTGAAGTTAGAAGATTTAGTATACGGACTCATGCTTAGATCTGGTAATGACGCAGCGCAAGTAATTGCTGAAAGTGTGGGTGGGAGTATAGATGGATTCGTATATTTAATGAATCAAAAAGCGAAAGAAATTGGAATGAAAGATACGCACTTCTCAAACCCTCATGGCTTAGATGGAGATGGATCACATTATTCGTCGGCTTACGATATGGCATTATTAACGAAATATGCAATGGGAAACGAGACATTTAAGAAAATCTTTGGAACCAAAACATATAAATCAGATTCTTGGGATTACCCGTGGAAAAATAAACATAAGCTGGTAACGTCTTATTATGAATTTGCAACAGGGGGAAAAACAGGCTTTACGAAGAAAGCTGGGCGAACGCTTGTTACAACGGCATCAAAAGGTGGACTAGATTTAATTGTCGTAACTTTGAGTGCCTCTAGTGATTGGGATGATCATATGAATTTGTTTGATAAAGGTTTTGACCGTTTCAAACAAACGAAAGTTTTAGGACAAGGAGCAATTGCTGAAATAAATGAAAAGAAGTATGCCAACCATGTTTATACGAAAAATAGTTTTTCGGTACCGTTAACTGAAGAAGAAAAAAAGAACGTAGTATTAAAAGTTGAACTTGATAAAAGTACAAAACTTACGGATGGAGTAAAGGTTGGGAAGACAGACATTTATGTTGGTAATGAAAAAGTTGGAGAACGGAATTTATTTTATAGTAAACGAAAGTTAGTAGCTACAACGGGACTTTACTGGAATAATGTGAAAGAAATTTTTTCTTACATGATAGGTGTTGGGAACGATGGTTAATCTCGTATGGGTAGCGATGGCTGTCATTGGGATTGTATACGCCATGATAAATGGAACGATGGAAGAAGTGAATAAAGCTGTATTTGACGGAGCAAAAGATGCGGTAACGATTTGTATAGGACTTATTAGTGTTTTAGTATTTTGGCTCGGTTTAATGAAAATTGCAGAGGAAGCCGGATTGTTAAAAAAATTAGTTACACTTTTTATGCCGATAGTAAAAAGGTTGTTTCCAGAAATACCAAAGGATCATCCGTCTATGGGATTTATTCTATCAAATATGATGGCAAACTTTTTTGGTCTAGGTAATGCAGCGACCCCTCTTGGTATTAAAGCGATGGAACAACTGAAAGAGTTAAATGGAGGAAAGGATTCGGCGAGCCGTTCTATGGTGACGTTTCTAGCATTAAATACATCAGCTATTACATTAATTCCTACGACAGTCATTTCCATTCGAATGACGTATGAATCAGCGAATCCTACTGAAATTGTTGGGGTAACATTTATTGCACAAGTACTTTCTATGATTGGGGCAATTTGGATTGACCGCTATTTTTACCGAAGAAGGAGTAGAAAGGGGCGGAAAAAATGAGCATTGTAAATACAATTTCCTTATGGGTAATCCCTTGTGTAATTGGTTTTATCCTTTTATATGGCACAATAAAGAAAGTGCCGACGTATGAATCGTTCGTTGAGGGAGGAAAAGAAGGGATTCAAATTGCAATTTCCATCTTACCGTTTATGGTTGGAATGCTTGTGTCTATTTCTATATTCCGGTCTTCAGGTGCGTTAGATGCAATGATATCGGTAATGAAGCCAATGTTAGATTTGATCCATGTTCCAGCAGAAATTGTACCCTTAGCACTTATACGCCCTATTTCAGGCTCTGCTGGTTTAAGTATTACGACCGATTTAATTGCAACATATGGGCCAGATTCGTTTATTGGGAGATTGGCTTCTACGATGCAAGGGAGCACAGATACGACTTTCTATATTTTAACTGTATATTTTGGAGCGGTTGGGATTAGAAAAATGGGGGATGCACTAAAAGTAGGACTTTTTGCAGATTTAATCGGGATTATATGCTCAATTGTGTTCGTTTCTTTATTGTTTCAGTAATACTATTCATTTTTTACGCTATTTCGCTTATAATACGTATACGACCACTATTAAGGCGTAGCTTAATAGTGGTTTTTTTATGTGGTATTTTTGACAAAATGATGAACTTTTATTGTGAGAAATATGAAAAATATGGACAATAATAAAGGGTAAAAACATGATTTGACCTTTATATGTTTATTATCATCGCTATGTTGTTTAAGTAAGATGAAGCGAATAGCCGTAAAGCGTATGCGGTTGCCAAGTCTTTCTAATGTAAGGTAAGATAAATTCGAGGTGAAAAAAAGAAATGGAACGATTACAAAAAGTGATTGCGCAAGCAGGTATTGCATCGAGAAGAAAGGCTGAGGAATTAATTCAGCAAGGAAAAGTGAAAGTTAATGGAAAAATAGTGAAAGAGTTAGGGACAAAAGTAACTCCTCAAGATAAAGTAGAAGTAAATAATATCCCTCTTGAAAAAGAAGAACCTGTTTATTTTTTACTATATAAACCAACTGGCGTAATTTCAAGTGTATCAGACGATAAAGGAAGAAGTGTTGTAACGGACTTTTTCCCGGAAATTACACAACGTTTATTCCCAATCGGACGCTTAGATTATGATACGTCTGGCGTATTATTAATGACAAACGATGGGGACTTCGCAAACGTATTAATGCATCCTAGATATAAAGTTGAAAAAACATATGTTGCAAAAATAAAAGGGCCATTAACAGGTGAGAAAATTCGCATGTTAGAACGCGGTGTTACGTTAGAAGACGGTAAAACAGCACCAGCACGTGTGAAAATTATTTCTTGGGACAAGCGTAAAGAGATGGCTATTGTACAATTAACAATTCATGAAGGACGTAATCGTCAAGTACGTCGTATGTTTGAAGCGTTAGACTGTAAAGTAGTGAAATTAAAACGTGAACGTTATGCTTTCTTAGAAGTAGGAAGCCTGCGACCTGGTGATGCGAGAGAATTGACACCACATGAGGTGAAACAATTACGCGCGCTTGCTTCTACAAAGCCAAGATAAGCTATAGAGTTAAAAATTCACCAGTGGAGTGCTCTGCTGGTGATTTATTCAATACAACATTTACAGAAGATAATACATAACATTTACCGAGGAGAGGAGAGGTAATATGAAGAAAAATCGTTTATTATTTCGCGTTATTATTCTACTCATTTTATGTGGTGCTGTAGGATTTACCCTTTATCAAGGATTCTTTGCTAATAAAGAGAAAATGCAAATCGGAAAAGAAGCACCTAACTTTATTGTGACGGATTTAGAAGGAAAGAAAATTGAACTAAAAGATTTAAAGGGAAAAGGTGTATTTTTAAACTTTTGGGGCACGTGGTGTAAACCTTGTGAAAAAGAAATGCCTTATATGAATGAATTATATCCAAAGTATAAAGAAAAAGGCGTTGAAATCATAGCGTTAGATGCAGATGAAACGGATATTGCAGTAAAGAACTTTGTGAACCAATATGGTTTGAAATTCCCAGTTGCCATTGATAAAGGACAAAAGATTATAGGAACATATGGAGTAGGTCCTTTACCGACAAGCTTTTTGATTGATAAAGATGGAAAAGTAGTGGAGCAAATTATAGGGGAACAAACGAAAGAACAGTTAGAAGGGTATTTAAAGAAAATTACTCCGTAATAAAGAAAGCCTTTACATAAGGGGTGCGTGTTTATAGTGCCTCTGGTTTAAAAATTCTGAGTATTGCGGTAACTTGAGGTTAGAATATACAATAGTACATATAGATACAGGGGCGGTGAGAGTGTTGAAAGAAATTAAATGTGAATGTGGACATGTTAATCCGATAGGAACCGTTTTTTGTGAAGCTTGCGGGAAACCATTTGAAAGCAATGAAAATGCAAAACTATTGGATATGCGCTATGAGGGGAGTGCACGGAGATCTCTCACGCAGACAAAAACGATAGTCGATAAAATTTGGAGCTTTTTCTCTTCTGTAAAAGTAGGTGTATGGCTAATCGTAATAACTTTAGCTGCATCAGCGATAGGAACTATTTTTCCGCAAGAAATGTACATAACTCCAGGTATTGCACCAGCTGAATATTATAAACAAGAATACGGATTTTTAGGACAATTATACTATCAATTAGGGTTTAATAATTTATACGGTTCATGGTGGTATATGATTTTGATTGCTTCTATCGGTATTTCACTTGTGATATGTAGTTTAGACCGCGTTATTCCACTTTATAAAGCTTTAAAAAAGCAAGGCGTAAAAAGACATCCTAGTTTTTTAAAGAGACAGAGATTATATGGGACTGGTACACCGCAAGAAGGTGACCTGGAAAGAGTGCAAGAGAATTTAAAGAAAAGAAACTATAACGTGAAAGTGGAAGACGGAAACGTTTTAGCAGAAAAGGGACGCTTCTCGCGTTGGGGTCCATATGTAAATCATATCGGTCTTATTATCTTTTTATTCGGTGCGATGCTTCGTTTTTTACCGAGTATGTACGTAGACGAAGCACTTTGGTTACGTGACGGTGAAACGAAAGAAATACCAGGGACGGATGGACAATACTACTTAAAAAACGAGAAATTTATAAAAGAAGTTTATGATAAAAGTAAGGACAAGGAAGTTTTTGATGAAGCGATTGATCGTGTAGGCGAT
Organism: Bacillus sp. PK6-16; assembly: GCF_056530295.1. NCBI lineage: Bacteria > Bacillati > Bacillota > Bacilli > Caryophanales > Bacillaceae > Bacillus > Bacillus sp. PK6-16. The sequence continues at coordinate 3,822,773 of NZ_CP096511.1, read as the reverse complement.
AAAATGATTGCGAAAAACTTCCAAACGAATGCCGTATTATATAAAGCGGTAGGAGAAAATATAGCAGGACAAAAACCGAAATTAGAAAAAGTAAAAGAAGCGGAAATTCGAGTGAATGAACCACTGAAATTTGATCAATTTGCAGTGTATCAAGTTTCTTATAAAGAAAGTGAATTTAAAAGTATGTCCTTTAACTTGCAAAATAAAGAAAATAATCAAAAGTGGGGACCAATTAAAGTAGATTTAACGAATCCTAAGGAAAAATATGATTTAGGAAATGGTTATTCTCTAGAACTATTAAGCTATTTTCCTGATTTTTATTTTGATGAGAATGGAAAACCAAATACAAAAACGAAATTACCAAACAATCCTGCATTTGTATTTAAAATGTTTACACCTGAAACACCAGATGGTGAAGTGAGTTTTGTTGGTATTCAGCAAAATATAGAACCAGATGGAAACAACAAATATAAAATGTCGTTTGCAGGTGTTGAAATGCAAAATGCAACAGCACTTACTGTAAGAAAAGATTTAACGCTTTGGATTCTCGGCATTGGAGGATTTATATTTATGGTTGGTGTCATTCAAGGTATGTATTGGAATCATCGCCGTATTTGGATACAACGTGTTAATGATGAATGGTGGATTGCAGGGCATACAAATAAAAATTGGTTCGGTTTAAAGAAAGATATTGAAAGAGTAATAGAAGGTACAGCAATTCCACAGCCAAATGATAAAGTAATTGATAAAAAAATTAGTTAAGGTGGGGAAACGATATGGTGCAAATAAGTAGTAACTTTCTCTTTACCGCATTTATTTTATATTTAATTGCGACTCTATTTTTTGGGGGAGCCATTAAAGAAAAGGGTCATAAATGGGCAAATGTAGGAATAACGATTACAATTTTAGGGTTTATAGCACAAACAGTATATTTTGTTACAAGGTGGATTGCATCAGGGCATGCGCCAGTTAGTAACTTTTTTGAATTCGGTACATTTTTCGGCATGATGCTTGTAGGAGCATTTATTGTTATGTATTTTATGTACCGTGTAAGCATAATCGGACTATTTGCATTACCAGTTGCGCTTTTATTAATTGCCTATGCAAGTATGTTTCCGAGGGAAATATCTCCGCTTATTCCATCTTTAAAAAGTAATTGGTTACATATTCACGTGACGACTGCAGCAGCAGGACAAGCCATTTTAGCGATTAGTTTTATTACAGGCGTTATGTATTTATTGAAAAATGTAGATCAATCGACGAGAAGTAAACGTACATTTTGGCTAGAGACGGTAGTATTTACACTTGTTTGTACAGTTGGATTTATTGGGGTAACAACAGTATTTTCTAGTATGAAATATGAAGCGAAGTTTCAATGGATTGACAAAAATGAACAGCAAGCGGAAATGAAGTACAATCTTCCGGCTTTAGTTGGACCGCATGAAGGGAAGTTACTGACAGAAAATAAATTAGAACCGGCAGTTGAAGTTCCAGCAATTGTAAATGCGAAAAAATTAAATACTGTTATTTGGTCAGTGTTAGTTGGAACATTACTGTATATTGTATTAAGACTTGTTTTACGGAAGCGAGTATCGGCGGCACTTCAGCCGTTAGTAAAGAATACGAATAGTGATCTACTAGATGAAATCGGATATCGATCTATTGCAATTGGATTCCCAGTGTTCACATTAGGAGCGTTAATTTTTGCGATGATTTGGGCTCAAATAGCGTGGACGCGCTTTTGGGGCTGGGATCCGAAAGAGGTTTGGGCACTTATAACGTGGCTCTTTTATGCTGCAGTACTACATTTACGATTATCTAAAGGGTGGCATGGAGAGAAATCAGCTTGGCTTGCAGTAATTGGTTTTGCAATCATTATGTTTAACTTTATTGTAGTAAACTTAATTATTGCCGGTTTACATTCATATGCATAGAGAAATAAAATAGGGGAGTGCATGTCACTTTCCTATTTTATTTTTGTCAACTTTTCTTCTTTTTTGAGAAAAACATGACAAAGTAGCGGTTGATTTTGTAAAATGATGTCGAGGACATTATATACTGTTCAAAAAAAATACATAGTTTTGGAAAAAAATTGAACAAAATTTATTATTCTTGTGAAGCATAATATGGGAAGTGAAACATTTAGAAGATTGCTTAAATAAACAAGAATAGCGCAACATAATAGTTAAAGAAGGGTAGGTGTGAACCGCTGAGGTGAGAGTGCGCAGCGGGTAGAGATGGAAAATGAATCAAGAATTTTAATTGTAGATGATGAGGATCGTATTCGTCGTTTATTGAAAATGTACTTAGAAAGAGAACAATATACGATTGAAGAAGCAGATAATGGTGATACAGCTTTAGAAATGGCGTTGCAAAATGATTACGATTTAATCTTATTAGATCTTATGATGCCTGGTAAAGATGGCATTGAAGTATGTAAAGGGGTTCGTGAGAAGAAAGCGACACCAATTATTATGCTGACAGCAAAAGGTGAAGAAGTAAATAGAGTACAAGGATTTGAAGTTGGAACAGATGATTATATTGTAAAGCCATTTAGTCCACGTGAGGTCGTACTACGTGTGAAAGCGGTATTACGTCGTGCTGTACCAACAACATTCTTTACACAAGATACAACGACAAAAGATGTTACTGTATTCCCGCACTTAACAATTGATAACGATGCACACCGTGTTACTGCAGATGGTAATGAAGTAAACTTAACGCCGAAAGAATATGAGTTACTATTATTTTTAGCGAAAGCTCCTGATAAAGTATTCGATCGTGAGCAACTGTTAAAAGAAGTATGGCAATATGAGTTCTTCGGAGATTTACGTACAGTTGATACACATGTAAAGCGTTTACGTGAGAAGTTAAGCAAAAAATCACCAGATGCAGCGAAAATGATCGTTACTGTTTGGGGTGTAGGTTACAAATTTGAGGTTGTGAACGACTGATGCTTTGGAGAAGTGTAGTAGGGAAGTTATGGATGACCATATTACTTCTCGTTTCGTTTGTTCTTGGATTTGTTGCGATTTTACTTTCACAGTTTTTTAGAACGTATTATGTTGATATGAGTGAAGCTAGGCTTCAAAAAGTTGCAACAAGTGTTTCAGAGTTAATTGAAGAAGGTGCCGATGTAAAAACGATTGAGAATATCGCTTACAAATTCTCTGATCCACTTTCAAGGATTATTATTGTAGAAGACGGTAAAGAAATCTCTTCTTCACCGAAACAAGAAGGGTTAGTCACTCTTACAATGGATGACTTAAAAGAAGATAAAGAATTAGCGGCTGTGTTTACAGACAAAAAAGAAATTAAGAATAATATTAGAAAAGCGTCTAATAGTAGGAAGAATAAAAACACCGAAAATGATATTATGATCGTCGGAAAACCAGTGCAATCAAAAAATCAAAGTGCAGTGTTCGTATATGAATCTTTACAAGTACCGATACAAGGTATGGAAAGAACAACTGATTTTATTTTCTTATCGGCTGGAATTGCGATTATATTAACAACTTTCTTTGCGTTCTTCTTATCTACTCGGATTACAGCACCGCTTCGTAAAATGCGTGAGGTTGCTTTTGAAGTGTCACGTGGGAAGTTTGATGCAAAGGCTCCTATGGTATCTCAGGATGAGATTGGTGAGCTTGCAACGGCCTTAAATCAAATGGGAAAACAGTTGAAGTTTAATATGAACGCCTTGCAACAAGAAAAAGAACAGTTAGCAAGTATTTTGAGTAGTATGGCAGATGGGGTTATTACGTTAAATCAAGAAGGGGAAGTCGTAGTTATTAATCCACCGGCCGAACATTTCTTACAAGTTTGGCAAGAAGAAAAAGAGATAGAGTTAAGTAAAAAATTACCTTCTGAACTTGTGGAACTATTCCATCTCGTTGTAGAAAGCGAACAACAACAAGTTGTTGAAATTAATTTACAAAAAGGGAACTATGTAGTTCTTATGACGCCGCTTTACAATCAAACGAAAATTCGTGGAGCTGTAGCAGTGCTGCGAGATATGACGGAAGAACGTCGTCTTGAAAAGATGCGTCAAGATTTTATTGCGAATGTATCGCATGAACTTCGTACACCAATGGTAATGCTGCAAGGGTATAGTGAAGCGATTTTAGATGATATTGTGCAAACGAAAGAGGAAATAGATGAGTTTGTTCAAATTATTTATGATGAATCTGTTCGTTTAGGTAAACTTGTAAATGAATTGTTAGATTTAGCTCGTATGGAAAGCGGTCATGTAGAGTTACATATTGGTGAAGTGGATATACATCCGTTTGTTGAAAAAATTGGTCGTAAATTCCAAGGGATTGCAAAGGATAAAGAGGTCGCGTTAACGGTTGATTTCAAAGATCCAATTGAACAATACCCGTTTGATGCAGATCGTATGGAACAAGTATTGACGAATTTAATTGATAACGCAATACGTCATACGAATGCAGGCGGACATGTAACGCTTGTAATTGATACGAAAAATAACGGTCTTATTTTTGAAGTACAAGATTCGGGTGCAGGCATTCCAGAAGAAGATATTCCATTTTTATTTGATCGTTTCTATAAAGCTGATAAAGCAAGAACACGTGGGAAAAAGGGTGGAACAGGACTCGGGCTTGCGATTGCGAAAAATATTGTTCAAGGCCATGATGGTAAAATTTCTGTATCAAGTGTTGTTGGAGAAGGAACTACATTCTCTGTATATTTACCGAATCGTATAATTTAGATATGCGTTTTTAAAGTTGATAATGAATAAAGTTCTGCTGTTTTTTATTTTTTTGTAAACTCAATTAAATAAAGAATGGTAGAACTTTTTCTATCTTGGTCGAATTAAAAATAACAAGAGAGGTGCTGTGAAGAAATGAAATTATATACAAAAACAGGAGATAAAGGAACGACAAGTGTAATAGGTGGCAGGGTTGATAAAGATGATATCCGTGTGGAAGCGTATGGAACAATAGACGAGGCAAATTCTCATATTGGATATGCAATGACTAAGCTTCAAGGTGGGGCTTTTATAGATATTTACAATGAGCTCGAAAATATTCAACATGAACTATTTGATTGTGGAGGAGACTTGGCAATAGTGGAACAAAAAATTCCTTATAAAGTGACAATTGAGATGGTTGAAAGTTTAGAAAAAAAGATTGATTTATATATAGAAGAAGCCCCGCCACTAGAACGCTTTATTTTGCCAGGTGGTAGCGAGGCGGCGGCTACTATTCATATTGCACGTACTGTTGTAAGGAGAGCAGAACGCTCTATAGTATCATTGCAAAAAGAAGTGAAAATAAATGAAGTTGTATTAAAGTATGTAAATAGATTATCTGATTATTTGTTTGCGATAGCTCGAGTAATAAATGCCCGATTACAAGTGAAAGATGTGGAGTATAACCGTAGTGCATTAGTTTTTCGTGATAAAAAAGAGAAGGAAGTGGAGTAATTCACTTTCTTTTTTTGTATACTTTTTTCTGTAATATACCAAAATAGAGAAGGTATGGTGGTAATTAGAAAACGGAGGATGTATATGAAAGTTTTAAAATGCGGTGTCATGTTATTGAGTATACTGTTTGTATCTCAATTACATGTTTATGCAGAAGAAAATCGATGGACATGGCCTGTTGAAGGTCAGATAAGTGATTATTTTGGGACAAGGCATGGAAAACATTATGGTATTGATGTAGCTGCGCCGATTGGAACGCCTGTGGCAGCTATCCAAGATGGTAAGGTAACGAGGTCTTATTATTCAAGTAGTTATGGAAATGTTGTATTTATTAAACACGGAGAATATGAGGCTGTATATGCACATTTAAATAAGAGATATGTGGATCAAGGAGATTATATTTCCAAAGGAGAAAAAATTGGAGAAGTAGGGAACACGGGAGAATCGCGAGGTGCGCACTTACATCTAGAACTTCATCAAGGAAGATGGACGATGGCGAAAAAGAATGCGATGAACCCATTGCTTGTTTTAAGTGAACAAAGAAATGAAGTTGTTTCTTCGTCATTATATGTCGTACAAAAAGGGGATACTTTAGTTAGTATTGCACGGAAATTTAGTATGACACTTAAGGAAATTAAAGAAAAAAATGGATTGCAGCAAGAGCTAATTTATCCTAATCAACAATTATATGTTAAGTAAAGGAAACGCTTCGAAAATTAAACTTTGAACAAATTTATGTTCTTCTTAAATAAGATTCAATGTAAATGAAATTATATGGGCGCTTTTGCTAGAACTATTGAGTGAATCAGAGCATCTATATCTAAAAGAAAGCCGTCCCAAAATTTATTTTGGGACGGCTTCTTTTACCAAAAAATAAAGACACATATAAATCCAGAAATAGCTAAATAGCTATATAAGTAAAAAACTTTTGTTCTTGTTTTCTCTTTTGTTCGAAACAGTACGATAGTCGGTTCAATTAAACCGATTGTCAAACAAAGTAGGCCAAGAAGCATACAACCAATCGAGATAGAATACAGGGCGATTTGTGGTGCTTGAAATGGAATCATCCATTTTAATAAAAATGCAATAAGTGCAGTGTAACAAATACTACCGATGTATTTATTCAGTGGTGTATTAGAACGAAAACCAGGAAGTTTTTTTAAGAAAGAGCGGGAAACAACTTCTGTTTGTAAAGATGTATGCTCTTCAATAATTTTTTGAGCTTCTTTTCCTTTTTGAAAAAGAGATAAGATCCAATTTCGCTCACCCTGAAAAATAAATTGAGAAGTTGTCAAATAGTGATCAATCTTCACTTTATTCCAACTCTTCCACGGATGACGCTCACACAATTTTAATTTACTTTCTGTTTTTTTATCATACTGATAAATACTGATGCCATCTTCATCGAAAGTAGCATAGTATGTCTCGTTTGAGAATGTGCCTAAATCAATTGGGCAGTAGAAAAGTAATTCTTTTTTTAAGTAAAAGTATTCTTTTCTTAAGTTTTTTTTCATTGCTTCTCGAATAGAATGTCTCTTGTCTTTTTTCATGACATTTCCTCCATAACTCAGAAAATGTTCTTATCTTAACAATTCAATATCTTATCACTTTTAATTATATATGACTAGGTAATTCAAAAGAGAAATGCCGAATAATAAAAAATATGGATTGTATTGTAAAATATCTCGCAATTTATTTGTTTTTACGAAAAATAAATAACTAATTTTAAATAAGTTACAATTTTTTAGTTCACAATGTTATGAGGTTGTTGTATAATGGAGGGGAAAATAGAATATCGGTCTATCTTCGGGGCAGGGTGAAAATCCCGACCGGCGGTGATGAACTATTTATGATTTTGTTCTAAGCCCGCGAGCCGTTAAGGCAGGATTTGGTGTGATTCCAAAGCCGACAGTATAGTCTGGATGGGAGAAGATGGAGGTTCAAGCGTTCAAAAAAGATATGGATTTGAACGTCTGTTTGATGTGCCTTAAATTCTCCCTTTGTGTAAAACACAAAGGGTTTTTTCGTTCTATGAAAAAATAGGCATAGCAGAACCTTTCCACTTTCCATGAGATGATCGATGGAAAAGGAGAGAGAAAGATGAAACAAAAAAACAGTGTAGTGCAGATGGTGAGTGTAGCGATGCTAAGTAGTATTGCATATTTACTAATGATGTTGGATTTCCCGTTCCCAGGGCTTCCGCCATTTTTGAAAATTGATTTTAGTGATGTACCAGCTCTAATTGCGGCAATTATCTTTGGACCAGTAGCAGGAGTGATTGTAGAGGCGATAAAGAACATTTTACATTACGGGATTCAAGGAAGTTTAACGGGAGTACCAGTTGGAGAAATTGCAAACTTTATTGCAGGATGTTTATTTATTGGGCCAGCAGCTTTCTTATTTAGAAAGTATCGTACTGTGAAGAGTTTAACTACAGGATTAATGCTAGGGACAATTACAATGGCACTTATTATGAGTGTATTAAACTACATCATCATATTCCCGGCGTACACTTGGTTTTTAAATTCACCAGCTATGTCTAGCGAAGCTATAAAAACAACGGTTGTAACGGCAATCTTACCATTTAATTTAATTAAAGGGATTGTTGTAACAATTGTATTTGTAGCATTATTCTCACGCCTGAAAGTATGGGTGTTTGCAAAAATGAAAAATGCATAATATATACTAAAACCATTAGTAGTGTGAAACTACTAATGGTTTTTTATTAAGGAAAATAAAATTTAGATACAAAAAACGCCCCTCATCAATAGGAGGGGCGTTTTTTGAAGTTAATAAAAGACTATTCGAATTTTAAAGCGTCTCCGTCGAATGATTCGTCAGCAACTTTAATTGAGTCAGTTGGACAGCCTTCGAATGCATCCATCATATCTTCAATTAATACATCTGGAATTTCAACGATACCTTGGTTATCATCTAATGTTACAAATGCAATACCTTCATCATCATAGTCATAAATGTCTGGTGCAGCAGCGCCGCAAGCACCACATGCAATACAAGTATCTTTATCAACGATTGTATATTTTGCCATCTTTTTTCCCTCCTGATAATATGTATGTGAAAAGCTCGCCATAAAAATTATAACCTTATTGTAAAACGGTTTGTAAAACTTTTCAACATAAAATTATAATGATAATGCTTATCAATTAGAGTGTCAACTTATTTTTGAATTATGTCATAAGATTTTCAAAATACGTAAATATGATTTCGTTTGATACAATAGAATATATACAAGTATATAGTTCTTATATGATAAGTTTAATGAGCGACAGTAGATAGTGTAATTGTACTGAAAAGAATGAAGTTAAGATTGGAAGGTGGAAGCGGTCATGCAAATACAATATACTTTGTTGCATTGTTTAAAACAATTGAATGGTGAAAGAACCGTTTCTTCTATTTATTATTTACTAAAGGGCAAACGTTCTTCGCAAACTTTACAAGATGGAAATATGTTCCGAATTTCTTTTTTGTTCGGAATATATAAATCATTAAATAGAAATGACTATGATGGTGAAGTTGCAAAGTTGTTGCAAGCGGATTTTATTCAAGAAATACATGAAAATACATATGTGTTAACACCTACGGGTAAAATGCAGTTACATAAATGGGAGGAAGTTTATGCTTTTCCGGCGCATTTGCATGGTTTACATTATGGTGAATTAGGTGAAACATTTTGGAAAAGATTATCATTAATTATTCAAACCATATCAAATTTACAACAGAATAATACGAGGTTTATTCCAATTCAGCAAGATACAGAAATAATGATGTGGGTGAAACGTTTTCTAACAGGAAGGCCATATAAGAGAAGTGAGTTGGCGAAAAAACTATGGACGGAAGTACATAATCTTTTAGAAAAGAGTAATGCAATAGAAGCGACGATTGTAACATATCGATTAACAGGTTATGAACGCATTGGTTGTACATTGCAACAATTAGCAGAAATTACGAAACAAGATATATTCAGGGTGTATTTTTTATTTTGGGGTACAATACATTTCTTTATACAAGAAGTTCGTGATAAAGAAAATGAATTTCCACTATTAGCTGAAATTATATCTTATCCAAATGAGAGAGCTGAATTATTTAGTTTATCCACGAAAAAAACATATAATTTTTGGAGACAAGGACGTTCTTTAGAAGAAATAGCGACGATTCGGAATTTAAAGGTTGCAACGATAGAAGATCATTTTGTTGAAATTGCTTTGCGAGAAAAAGATTTTTCTATTGAAATGTTTATGGAAAAAGAAAAGATAGACAAAGTAATAAAAGTAATTGAAGCATTGCAAACGCGGAAGTTACGTGTTTTGAAACAAGCGGTTGGAGAAGATATCTCTTATTTTGAAGTTCGTCTTGTATTAGCGCGGATGGAGGGTGTAAATGAAACTTGAAGAATATTTATATAAGTGGTTTGGATATTCTGAATTTCGTCCAGGTCAAAAAGGAGTAATTACAGATTTATTAGAAGGAAAAGATGTGATAGCAATGCTTCCGACTGGAAGAGGGAAATCTATGTGCTATCAGTTTCCGGGGCTTATGCGAGAAGGAACCGTGCTTGTTGTATCACCGTTATTATCTTTAATGGAAGATCAAGTGACACAATTAAAGTACGTTGTGAAAGACCGAGTGATAGCATTTAATAGTTTTCGGACATTAAATGAAAAAAGAGAAGCGATGAAAAAATTATCTTCATATAAATTTATTTTTGTTTCACCAGAGATGTTGCAGTCGGAGTTATTAATTAGGGAATTGAAGAAAATTCATATTTCATTATTTGTTGTTGATGAGGCTCATTGTATTTCTCAATGGGGTTATGATTTTAGACCGGACTATAAAAAACTAAATGTAGTTATTGAAAATATTGGTTCTCCTACAGTATTAGCATTGACAGCCACAGCGACAAAAGGGGTACTGCAGGATATCGCAGATAGTTTAAATTTAAAGGGTGCCGCGGAACATGTATACTCTATTGATCGTCCTAATATTGCAATGGATGTGCAATTTGTAGAGACGATAGAAGAAAAGAAAGAGGCGCTTTTAGAGCAGGTGATGTATTTACAAGGGCCGGGGATTGTTTATTGCTCAAGTAGAGCGTGGACAGAAAGGTTAACGGAATACTTGAGAGGGAAAGGTGTTACTGGTGTAGCTTTTTATCATGGTGGTATGGAACATGAAGAGCGTATGTTAATTCAACAGCAGTTTATGAACAATCAATTGCAACTTGTAATATGCACAAGTGCATTTGGTATGGGGGTAAATAAGGCGAATACGCGATATATTATTCATTTTCATTATCCAACTAATATAGCTTCTTACTTACAAGAAATCGGAAGAGCTGGAAGAGATGGCGAACCGAGTATAGCTATTTTATTATGTAGTCCGTTGGATCATGATTTACCAATTTCAATCATTGAGGATGAATTGCCAAGTAAGTCACAAATACAATTTTTATTTTCTTTACTACAAGAAAGAATGTTTCAAACGAAAGAATTACCAATAGAAGATGTAGAAGAAATTTGTTATAATGCAGCAAGATTTAATGAGCAATATTGGCGTTTCGTTCGTTATCATCTCGAACAGGTTGGAATTATACAACAACGAAGATTATTATTAGAAGGTTTGTCAGATGAAATCATGAACCGATTAATAACTGAAGTAGAAATAAGGTTGCGTAATAAATATAGTGAGCTAGAAAATATGAAGTCATGGATACAAGTTAAAGGGTGTAGACGTGAATATGTGCTGCAACAGTTCGGTTATAGGAAAGAGCAAGAGTTAATGAATTGCTGCGATTATTGCGGTATTACCAAAGAAGATTATAAAAAAAGACGAGCGCAACAATCGGATTTCGACTATAATTGGGAAACAGAGTTACAAAAGCTTTTCGGCCTAGAAAAGATGGAGGAATGATGAACATTCAAAGGCATAATGTTGAAGATATGAGTCCGCAGGAAATAAGGCTGAATCTATATATAACACAGTTAATTATTATCGGTATTGGCTGTTTACTGGCATATATATTATTTCAAGATGTAAAAGAAGTCTTTAATTTATGGAAATGGGAACCAGTATCTATACTTATTATAGGTGGTTTGTTAGCGATTGGTATTGTGTTATTAGATTATGTTGCAATGCGAGTGTTTCCGGAGTCATGGTTTGATGATGGTGGTATTAACGATAAGATGTTTCGAGGAATGTCCGTTCTACACTTACTCGTTATTACGTTCTTGATTGGTTTTGCAGAAGAATTTTTATTTAGAGGTGTAGTACAGACTCATTTTGGAATTGTAATTGCGAGCTTCGTATTTGCAGTGTTACATATTCGTTATATAACAAAGCCATTTTTATTTTGTTTCGTCTGTTTTATTAGTTTTGTCTTTGGTTATGTATTTGAATGGACAGGAAATTTGTTTATAACAATCTTTGCACACTTTCTTGTTGATTTTATAATGGGACTCCAATTAAGAAAATAAATGGAAGGTGGTGGTGAACAACATGAGGAAACGAATTCCTGATTTTGAAGAGGAATTAGAAGTTGAGCGAGTGGAAGAAAAAGAAAGTTTACCGCCGCGTAGTGAAATTCATAGAAATAAAGAGAAAAAACAAAAGTTTAAAATAAATCACATTTTCGTCCGGGTTTTAACATTTCTATTCATTCTTCTGCCGATTAGTATTTTGTGGTACACGGATAAATATATTCAGGTGAAGGGTGATAGTAATAATGCTGGAAAAAGTGCGTTTGAAGTAATCTTCTTTGATTCAGCTAAATCTGAGTCGCAGAAACATTCTGAAAAAGTAATAACGCATACTGTGAAAGAGGGAGAAACTTTAGAAAGTATAGCGAAGCAATATTTTTCAGATGGAAATGGAATTGAAGTAATTAAAAAGTATAATAACTTGCAGGAAGATGAAGTGAGTGCAGGTCAAGAATTAAAAATTCCGATAAAAGATAAGTCCACAAAGCAAGAAAGCTAGCGAGTTAAGCGATCACAGTTTGTTATAAAAGCCTAGGATTATCTTTATGAGGAGGGAGTCAAAAATATGATATGGATTATATTATTCAGTACTCTCATAGGCATGGGGATTTTATTACTTTTTGTGATGTATAAAGAAGCGATGCGTAATACGGTGTTGGAACATACTTTAGTATTTAAAGAATTTCCGAAAAGTTTTCAAAAAGTAAATGTGTTTTTTATTTCTGATATTCATAGAAGGGTCATTTCGAATTTGTTAATTGAACAAGTAAAAGGAAAAGTAGATCTCGTAATTATCGGAGGAGATTTAGCAGAGAAAGGTGTCTCTTTATCAAAAATCTCTGCGAATATTCAAAAGTTAAGAGAGATAGGTCCTGTATATTTTGTGTGGGGAAACAATGATTATGAGATAGAATATCATGAATTAGATGCGTTATTATTAGAAAATAACGTAAAAGTTTTAGATAATACAAGAGTGGTATTTGAGTCTGAATTAGGAGAGAAAATTTGTTTGCTCGGTATAGATGATGTTGGATTGCACCGTGATCGTCTAGATTTGGCATTGGCGGATTGTAAAGAAGATGGTTTTCGTATCCTAGTTAGTCACAACCCTGATATAATAAAAAAAATGTCTGGAAATGAACAGATTTCACTTGTGTTAAGTGGACATACGCATGGAGGACAAATCCGATTATTCCCATCTAAAAAATATTTAAAAGGTGGCGTATATAACCATTTGAATACGATTCTCTTTGTTAGTAATGGGTATGGAACAACATTGATACCACTTCGTTTCCGAGCACCTGCTCAAACACATATCATTACATTGTGCGGAGGGAAATGATGCCAACTCTTAGTGGGAAATATAATATAAAAGCCGTTTCGAATATAATTGGAGTTCAGCCGAGTACGCTTCGTGCATGGGAAAGACGATATCAAATTATTGCCCCAAAGCGGAATCAAGCTGGGCATCGCTTATATACAGAAGAGCATATTCAAATTTTAAAATGGTTAACGGAAAAAGTTTCTTCCGGTATGATGATTGGACAAGCAGTTCAGTTATTAGAAGAGAATCGTTTGCAGAGTACAGTTCAAAAAGAGATACATTTCGATAAAGAAGTTGTTTTAGTGGACGATTTGCTACAAGCTTTGTTAAAATTTGATGAAATTACAATTGCTGCATTATTAAACGAAGCTTTTAGTATATATTCAACAGAAAAGGTTGTTGCCAGTATCGTTCTTCGAGTGACAGACAAATTATTAACGTCAAAAAATAATAATGAGATTTCAATGGTGCAATTTCAATATGCACTATCATTTTTACAAACGCGTCTAGGGATGGTGTATCACAATGCCTCAATGTTTTCCTCTTTACACAAAGTTATTGTGTTAGAAAAGGATGCATTGAAAGGATTTATTTTTTCAACTTATTTACGCTTAAAAGGATATGAGGCGATATATATTAGGACAAGCTTAGCTGAAGATGGTATGTTATCAGCGGTAGAGGAAATACAGCCGAAATATGTATTTATATCTTTTGCTGACGAACAAGAAATGAAAAAGACGATGAACTTTATAAATTTATTACAAGAAAAAAGGGAATCTCTTTCTGTTGGATTTATCGGAAAGCTAGGCGTTCTAAACCAGTTGGACATTGAAACAATCTTAATTGGTGATACGAAAGAAGAATGGGATGGATGGTTAAAAATGTCGGAATAGTTGTTCGAAAAGAACCATCTATTTTCTATTTCATATAATAAAAATTAGATGCATTGGTTACGTAGGGAGGGTATGAGATGAGGCTGGAACGATTAAATTACAATAAGATAAAAATTTTTCTAACATTTGATGATTTATCTGAACGAGGATTAACGAAAGAAGATTTATGGAGAAATGCACCGAAAGTACAGCAATTATTTCGTGATATGATGCAAGAAGCAAATAAGGAATTAGGGTTTGAAGCAGATGGTCCGATTGCAGTTGAAGTGTTTTCTCTACAAGCACAAGGGATGGTTGTAATTGTAACGAAAGAAAATCAAGAAATGGATACAGATGATGAGTTCCGTGACGAGTTTATTGAAATGCAAGTGACTCTAGATGAAAGTGAGCATATATTATATGAGTTTGCTACGCTAGATGACGTAATTAACCTGTCGAATCGCTTATATAACCTTGGTGTAACTGGCGGAAAGCTATATACGTGGGATGAGCGCTTCTATCTTTGGGTGGAAGAAGAGGAACAAATTCAATTGTTAAAGGCGGATTTTATAGCTATTTTAGCGGAATACGGTAATCCGTCTACAGCAACCATTTATCGCATCATGGAGTACGGTAAAGAATTAATGGATGTTAACGCGATAGAACAAATACACAATTACTTTGTGAAAAAACAAAACCTCAGCTAATACAACACAGCTGAGGTTTTGTTTTTATTTGGAGAAGGGAAGGGATGATTGTAAATACTCGAACATACTTTTTGAAAATAAAATATGCAGTTTTATGGGAGGGTGGTTGATGAAAATAAAAAATATTTAAATATTTAAGTATTTTACTTTTCTAAAAGTAATAAAAGGACTATAATAATAGTGAAAACGCTTGCAACAGAAAATAGTTTGTATATATTTGTTAGCGTTTTCTATTGCATTCCAAATTTAAGGGTGTATACTAGGCAATGAAGGTTTACTAAACAAGTGAAATTACAGGGGGTTTACTTACTATGGTAGCCGAAAAGGGAACTCAAACAAAAACACAACAACAAAGGGAACAACATTTTGAACTATTGAATTCAACACAAATTGTTATTAGTGAAGCGTTAGAAAAATTGGGTTATCCAAACGAAGTATATGAATTATTAAAAGAACCAATTCGTATGATGACAGTGAAAATACCAGTTCGTATGGATGACGGGACTGTTAAAATATTTACAGGATATCGTGCGCAACATAATGATGCTGTTGGTCCAACGAAAGGTGGAATTCGCTTCCATCCGAATGTAACAGAAAATGAAGTGAAAGCACTTTCAATCTGGATGAGTTTAAAATGTGGTATTGTTGATTTACCATATGGTGGAGGTAAGGGTGGAATTATCTGTGATCCACGTGAAATGTCATTCCGTGAGTTAGAAAGATTAAGCCGCGGTTATGTACGAGCAATTAGCCAAATCGTAGGTCCGACGAAAGATATTCCAGCTCCAGATGTATTCACAAACTCTCAAATTATGGCGTGGATGATGGATGAGTATAGCCGTATTGATGAATTTAATTCACCAGGATTTATTACAGGTAAACCGCTTGTATTAGGTGGATCACATGGACGTGAAACAGCAACAGCGAAAGGTGTAACAATTTGTATTCGCGAAGCTGCTAAAAAACGTGGCATTGATATTAAGGGTGCACGCGTTGTTGTTCAAGGATTCGGTAATGCTGGTAGCTTCTTAGCTAAATTTATGCATGATGCAGGTGCGAAAGTTATTGCAATCTCAGATGCTTACGGCGCGTTACATGATCCAAACGGATTAGATATTGATTATTTATTAGACCGTCGTGATAGCTTCGGTACAGTAACAAAGCTATTTAACAATACAATTTCAAACAAAGAATTGTTAGAACTTGATTGCGATATTTTAGTACCAGCTGCAATTGAGAACCAAATTACAGAAGAAAATGCTAATGATATTAAAGCGAAAATCGTTGTTGAAGCTGCAAATGGTCCAACAACATTAGAAGCGACTAAAATTTTAACAGATCGCGGAATTTTGCTTGTTCCAGACGTGTTAGCAAGTGCTGGTGGTGTAACAGTATCTTACTTTGAGTGGGTACAAAACAACCAAGGTTACTACTGGACTGAAGAAGAAGTAGAACAACGTTTAGAAAAAGTAATGGTAAGATCATTTGATTCTATTTATGAAACAGCACAAGTTCGTAAAGTGAACATGCGCTTAGCGGCGTACATGGTTGGTGTTCGTAAAATGGCTGAAGCAAGCCGCTTCAGAGGTTGGGTATAAAATATTATATCTTGAGAAAACGTGATTTCCTTTCGAGGGCATCACGTTTTTTTGTTGAAGTATTAAATGAGGTGTTGTATATGGAGAATGAAATGCTGGAACGAGTAGAACAATTAGAAGAGAAGGTTAAGAGGTTAGAGGGAGAACTTGCAAGAACGATGAAAGCTCGAAAAATAAGTACCGTTCGGATGTTCGGGGAAGGGTTACTGTTTTTGGTATTTGGTGTGGTTGTAGTAGGGCCGATTATTGCCGTTGTAATCTCGATTTTTACTTGGCTTGCTGAAAAATAAAATAAAAATAAAAAGAACGCTTGTTCTATACGAACAAACGTGCTATACTCTCCTTAGATAAACAAAACGGAAATGATTTTAAGGAGAGATAAATGATGAAAATGACAGTAGACCAAAGATTTATGATGCCAGCAGATGTTGTAGAGCGAGTGGAAGTATTACGAAACAAACAAAGCAAGCGTGGCACATTATTACAATCGGTAAATAAATTTTTCGGTTTAGATACGAAAGAAGATTGTGTTTGGTTTTACGGTTTTTATGGAGTGGCTGTAAGTATCTTGTTGTTTATGGTGTTCACTTCAAATATTTTCGATTTTCTCTTCGCGTAAGAAATATGCGATAAGGACATTGCTACCGAATACATATATAAGGAAGTAAGGTAATCTTCTAGAGCGGGAGTTGGTAGCAATGGCGATGTTTCCTATAGAGCGCAACTATATTGGATATGGAAGTTCACGACCGGGGATTCCTCTGACTAAAGTGAGATTTATTGTAAGCCATGATACGGGGAATCCTGGAAGCAATGCGATAGGGAATCGAGATTACTTTAATGAATTACAACCGAAAGCTTCGGCGCATACATTTATAGATGATAAAACAATATTGGAGATTATTCCTATAAATGAAGTTGCGTATCATGTTCGATATGGTGTGCCGACGGATAATGACTTATATGGCTATGACGCGAATAAGGCGGCCATTGGAGTGGAACTTTGTTATGGTGGTGATGTTAACTTTTGGGAAGCATATAATCGTTTTACATGGTATCATGCGTATTTATGCCAAAACTTTGGCTTAAATCCGAAAAAAGATATCGTGTCACATAAAACGCTTGATCCAGCTAGAAAGATTGATCCTGAGAATGTATTAGGGAAACAAGGTATTAAATTTCAGCAGTTTTTAGCAGATGTCTATCGGATGTACGTTTCGTTTAGATGACAAATATATGAAAAATGAATACAATAAAGATAGGTGCCTACTGCTGTAAGTAGGTTTTTTCTTGTTTTTATAAATAGTGTATTGGTAGAAGACTAGGAGTGGACGAGTATGCAGAAAGAAACAGTTATTATAATCGGAGGCGGTCCGTGCGGATTAGCGGCTGCAATTTCGTTGCAAAAGATAGGGATAAATCCGTTAGTAATTGAAAAAGGAAACATTGTAAATGCCATTTATAATTATCCAACTCATCAAACATTTTTCTCTTCTAGTGAAAAATTAGAAATTGGTGATGTAGCTTTTATTACAGAAAATCGTAAGCCAGTTCGAAATCAAGCGCTTGCGTATTATCGTGAAGTAGTAAGACGTAAATCTGTACGTGTAAATGCTTTTGAGCGAGTGGAGAAAGTTCAAAAAGATGGAGAAGCTTTTCAGGTTGAGACGACAAAGCGTGACGGAAGTAAGGAAATATATATAGCGAAATATATTGTTGTAGCAACTGGATATTATGATAATCCAAATTATATGAATGTTCCAGGTGAGGAATTGAAGAAAGTAGCTCACTATTTTAAAGAGGGGCATCCTTATTTTGATCGAGATGTAGTAGTTATAGGTGGGAAAAACTCGAGTGTAGATGCCGCGTTAGAACTTGTTAAATCTGGTGCACGTGTAACGGTACTGTATCGTGGAAGTGAGTATTCACCAAGCATAAAGCCTTGGATTTTGCCGGAATTTGAGGCGTTAGTACGAAATGGTACAATTCAAATGCATTTTGGGGCTCATGTGAAAGAAATTACTGAGCATACATTAACGTTTACAGTTGATGGTGAAGCTCTTACAATCAAAAACGATTTTGTATTTGCGATGACTGGTTATCATCCTGATCATAGCTTCTTAACGAAGATGGGTGTTCAGATTGATGAAGAAACAGGACGTCCAATTTATACAGAGGATAGAATGGAAACGAATGCTGAAAATATTTTCATTGCAGGTGTCATTGCTGCTGGAAATAATGCAAATGAAATATTTATCGAGAACGGAAGATTTCATGGAGATGCGATTGCGCAAACCATTGCATCAAGAGAAAAATAAAAAGGAGCTGTCGGGAAAACCTCGACAGCTCCTTTTTATTCGTGCATAAACATATTTTGAATGGATTCATGAGAATTTGTATTCTCTAATGCAACAAGTAATTTAATGCGTGCTTTTTGTGCATTTAAGCCGTATGTGAATACAATGCCCATATCTTTTAAGTGTTTACCGCCACCTTCATACGAATATACGTCTTGAACGATACCGTTGAAACAGCGAGAAACTAATACGACAGGAATACCTCTATTTAATAATCTTTCTAGACTAGGTAGTGTTCTTGGAGGGAGATTACCTTGTCCAAGAGCTTCGATAACAATGCCGTCTACAGGAAGATTTTCGATTGCTGCTAATAATGTATCATCCATGCCAGCATATGCTTTTAGAACAACTACATTTTTAGACACTTTGTTTATCGTATATGTTTCGTGATGTACTAAAGCGTGATGGAAGACAACCCGCGTTTTGTTACCATTCCAATTGGTCCGTATTGTGGGCTTTGGAATGTTGCAACATTACTTGTATGTGTTTTCGTTACATTTGTAGCGCAATGAATTTCGTCGTTTAATACGACTAAAACACCTTTTTCTGCAGCTTCATCACAACTAGCAACTTTTACAGCTGATAAGAAGTTATATAGACCATCAGCACCTAACTCATTGCTAGAGCGCATTGCACCTGTCACTACGATCGGAATAGTTGCTTGTACTGTTAAATCTAAGAAATAAGCTGTTTCTTCTAATGTATCCGTGCCATGCGTAATGACTACGCCATGAATGTTGTCTTGTTTTACTCTTTCATCAATGATGACTTGTAATTGTAACATTTCGCTCGGTGTCATATGAGGAGATGGTAGGTGGAACACATCTTCAACGATTAAATCAACATCGCCTTCTAAATCAGGAATGAATTTTAAAAGAGGATTTTTTTCACCTGGTTGTACGACCCCAGTTTCTTTATCTTCCTCCATTGCAATTGTTCCACCTGTGTGTAAAACTAGGATTCTTTTCAATGCTTATACCCCTTTCAAGTAAAAAAATACATTTAGAACATAACATGTTTTGAGTAAATTCGACAATGGAAATGTATAAAAGTATGCCTCGAAAATGACAATAAAATTAACTGCTATATGTACGATGTATAAAATTATGAAACGAAATGTGCAAATATAGTATAGGAGGGAAGAATTCTGGTGAAAAAGATGGAGAGAATTTTTATTCGTATATTAATAATACAATTCATTTGTCTTTCTATTGTGCAATTGTTATTTATACATAAGTCATCAGTGAAATATTTATCTAAAATTGTTTATTATGAGGGTGTCATGGTAAAAAACAAAGTGGAAATCTTGCAGGTGAATAGGTAGTTTTCATTTTCTTCTATGAAGGATTATGCTACAATAATTGAGGATTTAATGACGTGAAGCAAATGAGAAGAAGCAGGGTGAACACCTGCTTTTCGTTTTGTTTTATAAGTGAAAAAATGAGGTGTTACAATGGATAAACGAATTTCAATTGCTATAGATGGTCCAGCAGCTGCTGGGAAAAGTACAGTGGCAAAAGTTGTTGCGAAGGAACTTTCTTACGTTTATATTGATACAGGCGCAATGTACCGTACGCTTACATATGCAGCCCTTGAACAAAAAGTAGACATTGAAAATGAAGAGCAGTTAATGGAAGTTGTAAAGAATGTAAATATTGAGTTTCAGCAAGGAGAAAATACACAGCTTGTATTTTTAAATGGACAAGATGTTTCTGAAGTAATTCGTACACCTGATGTGACGAATCGAGTATCTATTGTAGCGAAACATCGCCTTGTTCGTGAAGAAATGGTACGTCGTCAGCAAGAGTTAGCGAAAAAAGGCGGCGTTGTAATGGACGGCCGTGATATTGGTACACATGTATTACCGGATGCTGAAGTGAAAATCTTTATGCTTGCTTCTGTTGAAGAAAGAGCGGAAAGAAGACATTTAGAAAATTTAAATAAAGGTTTCGATTCTAATTTAGAGCAGCTAAAAGAAGAAATTGCTCAGCGTGATAAATTAGATTCAGAACGCGAAGTTTCTCCACTAAAAAAGGCTGATGATGCATTGGAATTAGATACGACTTCTTTATCAATTGAAGAAGTTGTCCAAAAAATTATGAGCATTGTTTCTGGAGTGTTTGCGAAATAAAGAAAGGGGATAATCCTCTTTCTTTTTTTGTTTAAATAGAAATGTAAAGGATACGTGAATTGTGAGTCTCTTTCCTTGACAAATGAGCTGATTTGTAAGAAGTTAGTTAAAGAGGAATAAAACTGTCAGAATATATTCGCTATTATATTTCAAAACATACTTTTTTCAAGCTGGTTTTGCTGTATACTATTTATATAGGTTTAATATATTTTCTTGTGAATGTTATTGAAAAAGAGTATGTGATGAGAAATTCTTAAACATGCAAATGAAAACTTTGTTTTCATTTCGTATATACATAAAAAATGCTTTGTCAATTCTGTAGGGAGGTATTTCCATGGTAGAGAAAATGAATGAAGAAGTTATGGATTCAAAAGAATTACAAGTTGGTGACGTTGTTACAGGTTCTGTAACGAAGGTTGAAGAGAAACAAGTGCTTGTAAATGTTGGATACAAAACAGATGGCGTAATTCCAATTAGTGAATTAGCTAACGTTCATATTGAAAAAGCAAGCGATGTTGTAGAATTAGATCAAACACTAGAGTTGAAAATTATTAAATTAGAAGAAGATGATCTTGTCTTATCTAAACGTGCTGTTGATGCAGAAAAAGCATGGGTAGAACTACAAGAGAAATTTACTTCTGGTCATGTATTTGATGTTACTGTAAAAGATATTGTGAATGGCGGATTAGTTGTGGACCTTGGTGTTCGCGGTTTTATTCCAGCTTCACTTGTAGAAGTACATTATGTAGAAGACTTTACTGACTATAAAGGTAAAACATTAGCGGTGAAAATTGTTGAATTAGACCGTGAAAAAAATCGTGTAATCCTTTCGCATAAAGCGGTAGTAGAATTAGAACTAGATTCTAAGAAAAAAGAAGCAATTTCTTCATTAAAAGAAGGGGACGTTGTTGAAGGAACAGTACAACGATTAACTGACTTTGGCGCATTCGTTAACGTTGGTGGAGTGGACGGTTTAGTTCACATTTCACAAATTTCACACGAACGTGTAGAGCAACCTTCTGAAGTGTTAGAGCAAGGTCAAAAGGTTAAGGTAAAGGTGTTATCTGTTGATGCTGATACACAACGTATTTCTTTATCAATTAAAGCAGCTCAACCAGGACCTTGGGAAAACGTTGCTGGCGAAATAAAAGCTGGAGATATTCGTGAGGGAGTAGTGAAACGCCTTGTTACATTTGGTGCATTCGTTGAGATTTTACCGGGCGTTGAAGGGCTTGTACACGTATCTCAAATTGCAAATCGTCACGTGAAAAATCCGAATGAAGTATTGGAAATGGGACAAGAAGTAAAAGTGAAAGTACTTGAAGTTCACGTAGCAGAGAAACGTATTTCTTTAAGTATAAAAGAAGCGCTTGAGGAAAATAATGTAACTGAAGATTATAGTCAGTATGAGCCAAATGCTGATTCTGCTACTTTCCAATTAAGTGATATTATTGGTGAACAACTGAAAAAATTAAAGAAATAATGAGGGGTACAAGTGGTAAGGGCAAAACGTAAATTAGATCATATTGAATATGCTCTTTCTACTGGTCAGTCTCGTACGCATGGCTTTCATGATATTGATTTTGTGCATCAAAGCTTGCCAAATTCAAATTATGACACAATAACATGTGAAACAAAAATCGGCGAACTTTCACTAAGTTCGCCGATTTTTATCAATGCGATGACTGGTGGTGGAGGAGAGAAAACGTTACATATTAATGAGCAATTAGCATATGTAGCGAAACATCATAACCTTGCTATGGCTGTAGGTTCGCAAATGGCGGCGTTAAAAGATGAAAGTGAAGCTGCTTCTTATAAGGTGATTAGAAAGGTAAACCCAAATGGTATTTTCTTTGCTAATTTAGGTAGTGAGGCAACTATCGAGCAGGCAGAGCGCGCCGTTGATATGATTGAAGCGAATGCATTACAAATTCATTTAAATGTCATACAAGAGTTAACGATGCCAGAAGGAGACCGTGATTTTACTGGAGTACTTCAGCGTATTGAGAAAATTGTTTTAAATAGTAAAGTTCCTATCATTGTAAAAGAAGTTGGATTTGGGATGAGTAAGGAAACAATGCAACAGTTAGTGAACGTAGGTGTAACAGCAATTGATATTGGTGGGCAAGGTGGTACGAATTTTGCTGCTGTTGAAAACGAAAGAAGGCAGCGAATGCTTTCTTATTTTAATAACTGGGGCATACAAACAGCAACCTCGATTATTGAAGCAACCTCTACAAATAATAACCTCTCTTTTATTGCATCTGGGGGTATACAAACAGCGCTTGACGTAGCGAAAGCGATCGCATTAGGGGCGAATACAACTGCGTTTGCTGGTTACTTTTTACGTATTTTAATGCAAGATGGTATTGAGAAGTTATTGGATGAAATTGAGCTTCTACATACAGATTTGAAATTTATAATGACAGCTCTTGGTGCGAAGACGATAGAAGAGTTGCAATCTGTACCTCTTGTTGTAAAGGGTGAAACATATCATTGGTTAATGCAGCGTGGTATTGATACTGCGCATTATAGTAGGAGATAAAAAATCAACCGTTCGGTTGATTTTTTTTTGTTCTATTCTTTTTCGTAATATAAAGTGGAGAATGGAATTAGCATTATATAAAAATATCATTTCGTAAAAATTGTAATTGAAAAAGGGTTGAAAAATGTAGATGGTGTGTTGTCGAATTACTGGAGAGAACTTAATTTTTAATGGGAATAGGTGAAGGTAAAAAGAAGTAATGGGAGGATATAGTGTGCGAAATATTATTTCAATATAAATAGAAATCATTAAACTGATTATGTAAAAGACGGTTTCGTACAATATAGAAACCGTCTTTTTGTATTAATTAGTGCTGGTTTTGTTTTCGAGCCTGTTCTGGTGTATCAAGTCCAGTTGCACCTGGATATTGTAGTGATTGATCACGATCGGATTCAACGCGGCGTGATTCTCGTAGTTTTCGTTCTTGGCGATCTTTACCCATAATGAATAACACCTCCTTGTTAAAAGTGTTGCTGTTATAAGAAAAAACTATGCGTAAATAAAGTGGATTAACTTTCATAAAAAGTTCCCATAATGGAAAACATAGGAGGTGAAGTTGATGGATGGAAGTACTTTTTATTTTGTAGCTTGGATAGGGTGGATCATTGTAACCTTTTTTATGAAAAAGGACTCTATCCGGTGGAAGTTAGGCGCTTGTATACTGATTTTTATAATTTGCTCTCCGTTACATGTAACGATTGCCTCATTCGTGGTATCAGTAAATGCTCTTTTACTTTGTATTATTTCTTTTATAGGGATCACGCTATATTCCGTCTGGAAAAAATTGTATAGCTTACTTTCGGCACTTATTATTGCAATGTTATATACAAGTTTTCATCTGTTAGAAATATATGATCCGATTTGGATTGTGGTGGATAGAGTGTTTCTGCTAAGTAGTGCTCTTGTGTATGCATCGGTGTTATTGCATGGGGATCGCATATTACGATTATGTTCTCTATATGTAGGGATGTTACAAGGAGAGCTGCTAGTGACATTTATTTTTAGGAAATTGAATTTTCCATATGATTACGGTAGTTTAGCATTTTTTGATATCGTCGCCATTTCTACATTATTCATGGCAATATTGTTTTGGATTGCAAAAGCATCAGTATACATGGAACGGTTTAAGAGAAAAACACGTAAAAGAAAGGCGAGGGTAATACATGACTGAATATACACCAGCCATTTTATGCGGCGTAATAGCGGGGACAGTTACAAGGGTGCTAATGCTTCGGACGGATACGCGGCAATATCCGACGAGGCTACATGGGAAAATTATTCATATTGCAATGGGGTTAATTGCAGCTGCTTTAGGAGCGATTGCAATCCCGTCTATTTTGAAAAAAGATTTTTCTGCCATTACATTTCTTACATTAGCAGCGACACAATTTCGTGATGTACGTAATATGGAAAGAAATACGCTTCAACAATTAGATGGGTATGAGCTCGTACCGCGTGGAAATACATACATTGAAGGAATTGCATTGGTTTTTGAAAGTCGCAACTATTTGGCAATGTTAACGTCGTTTGCAACGACGTTTGCGTATATAGGATTCCGTTCATGGATTGCAGGAGTAATTATGGCTATAATCGCATTTTTTATCGCGAAAAAATTAATGTCTGGTAAAAGGCTACATGATCTTGTTGAAATTGAGCACGTTCCGCTTCGTTTTGAAGGAGCAGGGCTTTATATTGACAATATTTACATTATGAATATTGGATTGCCAGCAAGACAAGAAGAAATTATGAAATATGGTATGGGTTTTATTTTAAAGCCGAAATCAATTGATGCGATGGTTACAATCTCAAATTTAGGGCAACGACAAGCTATTTTACACGATGTTTCAGTAGCGTTAGGGATTTATAGAGATTCTGGTACACCAGCGCTTGTACCGTTAGCAAAGCGTGATTTAGAGGATGGCAGGGTTGGGATTTTTGTCCTGCCGCAAGATCAAGATGCAGAGAAAGCGATAGGTGTCATAGGAAATGTACCAACGTTAGAAAGTGCTGTCCATATGTCATCGGAAGCCCCAAAAGGAAGGGGAGATAAGAGATGATGTTAGAAAGTGTTATTCTGGCAGTTATAACAACGACTCCAGAAAAATTTGCAGGTGGTGCTCCTTTATTCGTTTGCGAATCGACGGAGGAACTAGAATTTGTTGCAAATAATTTAGAAGCAATTTTAGATGGTATTGCACATCGCTTACAAGAGAATGTATATATTATTGTGAAACATTAGCAACGTGTGTTATAATGTGAGGTGTTTTGATACGTTGAGAAATATTCTGGAATGCAAATCCCTTCTTGCACAAAGAAGGGTTTTTTACATAATAAACAGAAGCAAGTTGAAAGGATGAAAGTATATGCCGAAACCAGTAATAGCGATAGTAGGTCGCCCGAACGTAGGGAAATCTACTATTTTCAATAGAATTGTTGGAGAAAGAGTTTCAATCGTAGAAGATATTCCAGGTGTAACGCGCGATCGTATTTATAGCGCTGGAGAATGGTTAAATCATGAATTTAACATTATTGATACGGGCGGAATTGATATTGGAGACGAGCCGTTTTTGACACAAATTCGTCAACAAGCTGAAGTAGCAATTGATGAAGCGGATGTTATCATTTTTATGACAAACGGTCGTGACGGTGTAACAGCAGCTGATGAAGAAGTTGCAAAAATTTTATATCGTTCAAATAAACCGGTTGTACTTGCAGTAAATAAAGTGGACAATCCGGAAATGCGCAGTGACATTTATGACTTTTATGCATTAGGATTTGGCGAACCATTCCCAATTTCAGGTACACACGGATTAGGGTTAGGTGACTTACTAGACGAAGCTGCACAACATTTTCCAAAGATTGAAGAAGACGGATATGATGAAGACACAATTCGTTTCTCTTTAATTGGACGTCCAAACGTAGGGAAATCATCACTTGTAAATGCTCTTCTTGGTCAAGAGCGTGTAATTGTTAGTAATGTAGCAGGAACAACTCGTGATGCTGTCGATACACCATATAGTAAAGATGGAAAAGATTATGTAATTATTGATACAGCTGGTATGCGTAAAAAAGGAAAAGTGTATGAAAGTACAGAAAAATATAGTGTACTTCGTGCGCTAAGAGCGATTGAACGTTCTGACGTTGTTTTAGTTGTTTTAGATGGTGAAGAAGGAATTATTGAGCAAGATAAAAAAATCGCTGGATATGCTCATGATTCAGGGCGAGCTGTTGTTATCGTTGTAAATAAATGGGATGCAGTGAAAAAAGACGAAAAAACAATGAAAGCATTTGAAGAAAATATCCGTGCTCATTTCCAATTCTTAGAATACGCACCAATTGTTTTCTTATCTGCAAAAACGAGAAAACGTACACAAACATTAATACCGGTTATCGATGAGGTAAATGAAAGTCATAGTATCCGTATTCAAACGAACGTATTAAACGATGTAATTATGGATGCGGTAGCGATGAATCCGACGCCAACTCATAATGGTAGCCGTCTGAAAATTTTCTATGCAACACAAGTTGCGGTAAAACCACCGACATTTGTTGTGTTTGTAAACGATCCAGAATTATTGCACTTCTCATATGAGCGTTTCTTAAAGAATCGCTTACGTGAATCATTTGGCTTCGTAGGAACGCCGATTCACATTATCGCTAGAGCAAGAGACTAATGGAGAGGATGTGATTTTATGACAAAAATCACAGTAGTAGGAGCAGGTAGCTGGGGAACAGCGTTAGCGATGGTATTAGCTGACAATGGACATGATGTACGTATTTGGGGAAATCGCCCAGAACTTATGGATGAAATTAATACGAAACATGAGAATAGTCGATATCTCCCAGGCATTACATTGCCAAGCACAATCGTAGCCTACTCTTCTTTAGAAGAAGCATTAGTAGATGTAAATACAGTACTGCTAGTAGTACCAACGAAAGCGTACAGAGATGTATTACAAGAGATGAAAGAAATTGTTACTGAACCAATTACTTGGATTCATGCGAGCAAAGGAATTGAACCTGGTACGTCAAAACGTATTTCGGAAGTGATTGAGGAAGAAATTCCAGAGCACTTAATTAAAGATGTTGTTGTACTGTCTGGACCGAGTCATGCTGAAGAAGTCGGTTTACGACAAGCGACAACAGTTACGTCTGCAGCAAAGCGTATGGAAGCGGCTGAGGAAGTACAAGATTTATTTATGAATAGTTATTTTCGTGTATACACAAATCCAGATATCGTTGGAGTTGAACTTGGTGGTGCGTTAAAAAATATTATCGCATTAGCTGCTGGTATAACTGATGGTCTTGGATTAGGTGATAATGCAAAGGCGGCATTGATGACACGTGGTTTAACAGAGATTGCTCGTTTAGGAAGAAAAATGGGCGGGAATCCGTTAACGTTTGCTGGTCTAACTGGTATGGGAGACTTAATTGTAACTTGTACAAGTGTTCATAGCCGAAATTGGCGCGCTGGAAATATGCTTGGAAAAGGACACTCTTTAGAAGAAGTGTTAGAAAGCATGGGTATGGTTGTGGAAGGTGTAAGAACAACGAAAGCTGCTCATGAATTGGCAGAGAAAATGGAAGTTGAAATGCCGATTACAGCTGCTTTATATGACGTGCTGTTCAATGGGAATAACGTAAAAGATGCAGTAGGCTCATTGATGGGACGTGTTCGAAAACATGAAGTGGAAGCTATACCTGATTTACTGTAAAGAAAAGCGACAGAAGTACATTTGTACTTCTGTCGCTTTTTTATTTTTTGGGTCTTTTCACCATTTTTTCATTTTTGCATAGGATGAAGAGTAACTTGAGGAGAGGGTGAAAAGAATGGATAATAATATTTTTAATAATATTGAGAAGGAAGCGAAAGTAAATAAAGAGGATATTTTTAAATTAGCATCATCCGTGCAAAATGCGAATTTACGTGATGAAACTGTACTTCGTCAATTAATTCATCAAGTGGCTCTTATGGCGGGACGTGAAGTGCCGAAAGAGCAAGAGGATCAAATTGTAAAAGCGATTATTAATAATAATATGCCAACAGATTTTGGCTCGTTAAGCAAAATGTTTAAAAAATAAATTATGAGAAACAAAGAGTTTGGAGATTGCATATGATAGCCATGAAAGAATGGGAATAGAGCTGTTTTTGGGCATATTTGGTCAACCGAAGCGAGAGATACAATCGCTTCGGTTTTATTTTTGCCTAGATTGGTGAGAAATGCTGGAAAACCTATTGATTAAAGTTACATACTCGCGATTTGTAGTAAAATGTTCTTTTTGTATTTGTTTAAAGATTTTAATTTGTTAAAATAGTATAAAAATAGATTAATAAAAAGGGGTGTGTATATGTCAGAAGGGCTTATGAAAATGTGGTTGGCTTTAGGGGCAATTGGATTTATGTTTTTTGCAGTAAGTTTTATTTTATTAAGTAGACATAGAATAAAGAATAAATTTTTGAAAGGGATTACAGCGTTAGTAGCGTACACCCTTATGATTGTGTCAGGAATTGTTATTTTTCTTGTTGTATTTAGTGGACCTGTACAGCAGTAAATGGAATGGTCTCGAAAATACTACATACGGAGCAAATTAGATTAGTATGAAAAGGTGATGCTAGTGAAAAAATTCCATATTATTTTAATATTTTGTTGTATGAGCCTTTTAACGGGGTGTCTGTATCCGAAAGAAAATATGAAGCAAAATGCGGTTCCTTATGAAGATCAGCTACAGGTTGTTCAAAAAGCTGTTGTGACATTTAAGGAGCAAAATGATGGGATATTGCCAATTAAGACGAGGGATATGAGTACACCTATTTATCAAAAGTATCCAATCGATTTTCAACAGATTGCCCCGCGTTACATACAAGAAGCGCCAGGGAATGCGTATGAAAGTGGAGGAGTATATCAATACGTATTAATAGACGTTGAAACAAATCCGACAGTAAAGTTAATTGATGTTAGGATGGCTGAACAAATTCAGGAACTATCTTTAAAGCTTAGGATGTATCGTGATGAACATCAATATCCACCTTTTAAAAAAGTAATTTCAGATGGTGTATATGAATTGGATTTCAAAAAACTAGGATATAAAGATGTGCCACAAGTGACAAGTCCATATTCTGGTAAAGGACTTCCTTTTGTAATTAATGAAAAAGGAGAAGTTTTTGTTGATTATAGAATCGACTTATATGACGCTTTGAAAAAAAATGAAGGGCAGTTTACAGAGGGAGAAGATATTCGAAATATACTTTCGAAAGGTTCCCCATTTGTACCAGCTTATTCTTTACCGTACACAGTAAAGGACGGAGAACCAATTTTTTTAAAATGATAAGTCATGAACCTTTCTTTTAGTGAATAAGTTCTAGAAGAAAGGTTTTTTATGTTATACAACTTACGATGCAAACAAAAGATATTTTTTAATAGTCATATGAAATTGGACAAAATTATATGATATATTGTCCGAACTTCTAGAATACCATTATATTATATCAGATATTATAGGCAACGTTAGAGAAGGTATTAGTTGACTATAAACGCGGAATTATTCCCAAAAATTTTGAGGGAGGGAATCACTTGGAAAAGGTAGATATTTTTAAAGATATTGCAGAACGAACAGGCGGTGATATTTATTTTGGAGTTGTAGGAGCTGTTCGAACAGGGAAATCAACATTCATTAAAAAATTTATGGAACTTGTGGTTATTCCAAATATTGAGAATGAGTCTGACCGTCAAAGAGCGCAGGATGAATTGCCTCAAAGTGCTGCGGGTCGTACAATTATGACGACGGAACCGAAGTTTGTTCCAAACCAAGCGGTTTCTATCGAAGTAGATGAAGGACTTGAAGTGAATATTCGATTAGTAGATTGTGTTGGATATACGGTTCCTGGAGCGAAGGGCTATGAAGATGAGAATGGCCCGCGTATGATTAATACCCCTTGGTATGAAGAACCTATTCCATTCCATGAAGCTGCAGAAATCGGCACGCGTAAAGTAATTCAAGAACATTCAACAATTGGTGTTGTAATTACAACAGATGGAACAATTGGTGAAATTCCAAGAAGAGATTATATAGAGGCAGAAGAACGCGTTGTAAATGAGTTGAAAGAAGTAGGAAAACCTTTCATTATGATAATTAATACGGTACAGCCGTATCATCCAGATACAGAGCAATTACGCCAAAGTTTATCAGAAGAATATGATATCCCGGTTATTGCAATGAGTGTGGAGAGTTTAAGAGAAACAGATGTATATAATGTACTTCGTGAAGCGCTATTTGAATTCCCTGTATTAGAAGTGAATGTAAACCTTCCGAGTTGGGTAATGGTGCTAAATGAAGGGCATTGGTTGCGTCAAAGTTATCAAGAAGCAGTTCAAGAAACTGTGAAGGATATAAAACGTCTTCGTGATGTGGATCGCGTTGTTTGGCAGTTTAGTCAATATGAATTTATTGATCGAGCGAGCCTAGCTGGCATTGATATGGGGCAAGGTGTGGCGGAGATTGATTTATATGCGCCAGATGAATTATATGATCAGATTTTAAAAGAAGTAGTAGGAGTAGAAATTCGAGGGAAAGATCATTTATTAAAGCTTATGCTCGATTTATCTCATGCGAAAATAGAGTACGATCAAGTGGCGGATGCATTGCGTATGGTTAAGCAAACAGGATATGGTGTAGCAGCACCTGCATTAGCGGATATGAGCTTAGATGAGCCAGAAATTATTCGTCACGGTTCAAGGTTTGGTGTGAAGTTAAAAGCGGTAGCGCCATCTATTCATATGATTAAAGTAGATGTAGAGTCAACGTTTGAGCCGATTATTGGTACTGAAAAGCAAAGTGAAGAATTAGTTCGTTATTTAATGCAAGATTTTGAAGATGACCCGTTATCAATTTGGAATTCTGATATATTTGGACGTTCACTTAGCTCGATTGTTCGAGAAGGAATTCAGGCGAAATTATCTTTAATGCCAGAAAATGCTAGATATAAATTAAAAGAAACGCTAGAAAGAATTATTAATGAAGGATCTGGCGGATTAATTGCGATTATACTATAAGAAAAAATCCCTCTCATTGTAGAGGGATTTTTTGTTTTTTTTGATTATAAAATAGAAAAATAAACAGTCATTATCTAATACATTGTTGTAAATTGTCAAGTTTCATCAGATTTTCACATTTTAAGAGTAACAATTTCCTTAAAAATATTGAATTATAAAGGAGAATCGTATAATATAGGCGTTGATAATGATTTATCTACATCTTTGTAGTATAGAATTTGCAAAAATTGCCTACAAATGAAAGTAAGACTCATTTTATGATCATTATACAGTCTTATCTTTGGGAGGAGGTGAATGGCATGAACAAGACAGATTTAATCAATGCTGTTGCAGAAGCAAGTTCCCTTTCTAAAAAGGACGCAACAAAAGCAGTAGACGCTGTTTTTGATTCTATCTTAGAAGCTTTAAAACAAGGTGATAAAGTACAACTGATCGGATTCGGTAACTTCGAAGTTCGTGAGCGTGCGGCTCGTAAAGGTCGTAACCCACAAACAGGTGAGGAGATTGAAATCGCTGCAAGTAAAGTACCTGCATTCAAACCTGGTAAAGCGTTAAAAGATGCGGTTAAATAATCCTTACATATTAACAGGGAAGAAGAGTTTCCTTTTTGGGAACTCTTCTTTTTGCTTTTAAAAACATAAATATGCTAGAATGTGTTCGTATCACTTTTAGGTTTTCGGGAGGGCTAGCGGATGGCAAAAGTTAATTTAGAACAAATTGAACATGCAGTACGCCTTATTTTAGAGGCGATTGGGGATGACCCAAATCGTGAGGGAGTACTTGATACACCAAAGCGTGTTGCAAAAATGTACGCAGAAGTGTTCTCAGGTATGCATGAAGATCCGAAAGAGCATTTGCATAAAGTATTCGGAGAAGATCACGAAGAGCTTGTACTAGTAAAAGATATACCATTTTATTCGATGTGTGAGCATCATTTAGTACCATTCTATGGAGTTGCTCACGTTGCATATATTCCGCAAGGTGGAAAGGTAACAGGGTTAAGTAAATTAGCTCGTACCGTAGATACAATTGCACGTCGCCCACAACTGCAAGAACGTATTACATCAACAGTAGCGAACTCTATTATGGAAGTACTAGAGCCTCATGGTGTAATGGTAGTAGTAGAAGCAGAACATATGTGTATGACGATGCGTGGTGTGAAAAAACCAGGTGCGAAAACAGTAACGACAGCAGTGCGTGGTGTGCTTGAAAATGATGCTGCAGCGCGCAGTGAAATTTTATCGTTTATTAAAACGAAGTAAAGAAAAGCGGGAAACTGCTTTTCTTTTTTTTTTTTAGTAAATAAATGATATAGTTTTAACTAGACAGAGTGAGATTAGAAAGATTGCTTACATGAATGGTAGGTGTAGCCAAGTTTTGGTTATAGAAAATAGAGTGTATGTGTTATAATAAGTTTTATGAATTAGAAAACAAGGGTGATTTTTTGTGTGTGACATCTACGGAGGGTATGCGGGTATAAAAGAAAAATTGATGGAGAAATTACGCCATCCTTATTTTATAAACTATATTGAAGAACCATTTATTGATGAAGAAAAGATAGCATTGTTATATGGTGCTTTAAAGAGTGCAAACTTACATATAGAACAAATTGAGCATTACGTAGTAACAATTATGCTTGTACAAATTGCGCTTGATACGCATGAAAGGGTATCAAATAAAGCAGGCGAGGAAGAGATTGGATTCCATAAATGTCGTCAATTAACAGTACTTGCAGGCGATTACTATAGTGGACTATATTATTATTTATTGTCTATGAATCGTGATATTGTTTTAATTCGTGCACTTGCTGAAGGAATTAAAGAGATAAATGAACACAAAATTATGTTATACCAAAAAGCGCATGAAACGACGGATGACATAATGAAAAGCATAGTAACGATTGAGTCTGCGCTCCTTCAAAAAACATGTGATCATTTTCAGTTATCACATTGGAAGCCATTTATCACATACGTATTAGGTGGAAATCGCCTTCAAAAAGAAATTCAATTGTATGCTGATAAGCAACATTCACCTGTTTTTCAAGCTATGCAAGATGCTTTAGGGGATAAAGCAGAAGTAGTGATTAATGGTTGGATGAAGGAATTGAGAAAGAAAGAAAAACAATTTTTAGAAAATCACACAGACATAAATGAAATAAATTCTGTGTTAAGGAATAAATAGAAGACATAAGCAATTTTACATTGGAAGAAGGTACGAGCATGCAACAATCAAAAGAAGAAAGAGTACATGACGTATTTGAAAAGATTTCTGATAAATACGATGTGATGAATTCTGTAATTAGTTTTCAAAGACATAAAGCGTGGCGGAAAGAAACGATGCGAATTATGGATGTACAACCAGGCAGTCAAGCGCTTGATGTATGCTGTGGAACCGCAGATTGGACAATTGCGCTAGCTGGAGCCGTAGGTGAGCAAGGAAAGGTTGTTGGCTTAGACTTCAGTGAAAATATGTTATCTGTCGGTAAGCAAAAGGTAGAGGCGTTACAATTAAAACAAGTAGAACTTCTACATGGGAATGCAATGGAACTTCCGTTTGAAGATAATACGTTTGATTATGTGACGATTGGGTTTGGTTTACGTAACGTACCGGATTATATGCACGTATTAAAAGAAATGACGCGTGTAGTAAAACCAGGTGGAAAAGTAATCTGTTTAGAAACATCTCAACCAACAATGATTGGTTTTCGACAAGGGTATATTTTATACTTTAAATATATCATGCCATTATTTGGAAAGATGTTTGCGAAAAGTTATAAAGAATATTCATGGCTTCAAGAATCTGCTAGTACGTTCCCAGGGATGAAAGAATTGGCTCAAATGTTTGAGCAAGCTGGACTTGAACGTGTGCAAGTGAAACCATTTACTTTTGGGGTAGCAGCAATGCATTTAGGTATTAAACCAGAATCAAAATAGAAAAAAGAAGTTTTAGGTTAAGGTGAACAATATGAAGTTACAACTTATGTACTCTTTTTTACGATCGGATATTAATGTGATAGAAAAAGAATTAAAAAAGACAGTCGCTTCTGAACAGCCATTAGTAGAAGAGGCAGCATTACAGCTTATTGAAGCTGGTGGGAAACGAATTCGTCCTGTATTTGTGTTGCTTGCAGGGAAATTTGGAGATTATAAGTTAGATGCGATTAAGCATGTTGCTGTTGCGTTAGAACTTATTCATATGGCTTCTCTTGTTCACGATGATGTTATTGATGCTGCATTTTTACGACGCGGCAGTGCGACTGTGAATGCGAAATGGGGAGATCGTATTGCGATGTATACAGGGGACTATCTGTTCGCTAAGTCTCTTGAATGTATAACCAATATCGAAATTCCAGAGGCACATCAAGCGTTATCACATACTATTTTAGAAGTCTGTAAAGGTGAAATTGAACAAATTAAAGATAAATACAATTATGACCAAAATTTAAGAACGTATTTAAGAAGAATAAAGCGAAAAACAGCATTATTAATTGCCGCGAGTTGTCAATTGGGAGCGATTGCTGCTGGTGCTAATCGTGATACGGTAAATCGTCTATTTTGGTATGGGTATTTTGTAGGAATGTCTTATCAAATTATTGATGACATTTTAGACTTCGTTTCTACAGAAGAGAAACTTGGAAAACCTGCTGGTGGAGATTTACTACAAGGGAATATTACACTTCCTGCTTTATATGCGATGGAAGATCCCGTACTTCGTCAGAAAATCACATCTGTACATGAAAATTCAACAGCAAGTGAAATGCAAGAAATTATTGATGCTGTAAAAAATAGTACAGCAATTGATCAAGCATTTGCGTTTAGTGAACGTTATTTACATAAAGCTTTAGAAATAATAAAACCACTCCCACGTGGAAAAGCAAAGTACGCATTACAAAATGTTGCAAAGTATATTGGAAAACGAAAATTTTAAGGTTTATTCTAAAAAATAAAATAATCTCTCTATTTCAAAACTATTGCACAATTGTGATAAGGGTGATAATATGTGTGTGGGGATATACAATTACATACATAATTCAGAAGTGGAGAGATTTTTTATGGAAAAAACATTTCTAATGGTAAAACCAGACGGTGTACAACGTGCCTTCATTGGGGAAATTGTAGCTCGTTTTGAGAAAAAAGGCTTTCAATTAGTTGGTGCAAAATTAATGCAAGTCACTCCAGAAATTGCTGGACAACACTACGCTGAGCATAAGGAAAAACCTTTCTTTGGTGAGTTAGTAGACTTTATTACATCTGGACCTGTATTCGCAATGGTATGGCAAGGTGAAGGTGTAGTAGATACAGCTCGTAACATGATGGGGAAAACAAGACCACATGAAGCAGCTCCTGGAACAATTCGTGGAGATTTCGGTGTAACTGTTGCGAAAAACATTATCCATGGTTCTGATTCTTTAGAAAGCGCAGAGCGCGAGATTGCTATTTTCTTTAAAGAAGAAGAATTAGTTGACTACTCAAAATTAATGAATGAATGGATTTACTAATTATTTTGAAATAATTTGTAAACGCTTTAATCACTGTGATAATAGTAAAAAGTGCAAGGAGAATAGGGGTATTCTTCTTGCACTTTTTTTATTTTCAGTTAGTTACGAAGTTTGAACTGTTATGATATGTTGATATTTAAATTAGGACTATCGGAAATATAGAATAAGAAAATGGTCGATTTATGATATAATTTCTTTAATATTTTTAGAATGATAAAAGTTAATATAGTGAGATAAATACATATACGAAAAGAGGAATAACGTATGCGATATATTACAGCTGGTGAATCTCATGGTCCACAACTTACAACGATTATAGAAGGTGTTCCGGCAGGATTGTCTTTAGTAGCAGATGATATAAACGAAGAGTTAGCTAGAAGGCAAAAGGGATATGGGCGCGGTAGACGCATGCAAATTGAAACGGATCAAGTGCAAATTTTAAGTGGTGTTAGACATGGAGAAACATTAGGTTCCCCTATTGCACTTGTTGTTGAAAATCGTGATTTTGCACACTGGACAAAAATTATGGGGGCGGAGCCTTTAACTGAGCAAGAAGAAAAAGAGATGAAAAGGAAAGTGACAAAACCAAGGCCTGGGCATGCTGATTTAAATGGTGCGATTAAATATGGTCATAGAGATATGAGGAATGTACTGGAACGTTCGTCAGCGCGCGAAACGACGGTGCGTGTTGCTGCTGGTGCGGTTGCTAAAAAGGTGTTAGCAGAACTTGGTATTAAAGTAGCGGGCCATGTAATTGAAATTGGCGGTGTACAAGCTAAGGAGATTACGTATAGTTCAATTGAAGAATTAAAGAGTATTACCGAAGCATCTCCTGTACGTTGCTTAGATGACGAAGCTGGTAACCAAATGATGAAAGCGATTGATGATGCGAAAGCAAATGGTGATTCAATTGGTGGAATCGTTGAAGTAATTGTGGAAGGGATGCCAATTGGAGTAGGTAGCTACGTGCATTATGATCGAAAACTGGATGCGAAATTAGCAGCTGCAATTATGAGTATTAATGCTTTTAAAGGTGTCGAAATTGGAATTGGTTTTGAAGCAGCGCATAGACCAGGAAGTGAAGTTCATGATGAAATTCTGTGGAATGAGGAGCATGGATATACACGAAGAACAAATAATGCAGGGGGATTAGAAGGCGGTATGACGACTGGAATGCCAATTGTTGTGCGCGGTGTGATGAAACCGATACCTACACTTTATAAACCTCTTCAAAGTGTAGATATTGATACGAAAGAGCCTTTTACAGCGAGCATTGAACGTTCAGATAGTTGTGCAGTGCCAGCAGCTAGTGTCGTTGCAGAAGCGGTTGTGGCTTGGGAATTAGCGACAGCTTTAATAGAACAATTCGGATTAGATCGTATGGAACTAATTCGTGAAAATATTGAGAAACATAATGAATATGCGAGGGGATTTTAATGGGAAACATACATATTCAAACGAAATCAAAAGAATATGATGTACATGTTGGTAAAGAAGTGTTGTCAAACTTAACAACGATCGTTCAAAATATGCAGCCAGCGGTATCTAACGTAATGATCATTTCAGATGAAGCTGTTGCATCACTACATTTACAGACAGTTATCGATGCATTACAAGTAGAGCAGCACGTGTTTTCGTTTGTTGTACCAAGTGGCGAAAAAGAGAAGTCTTTCGAAAATTTCTATGCGGCTCATACGTCAGCTCTTGAAAATAAATTAGATAGAAATTCTTTAATTCTTGCACTTGGAGGCGGAATGATTGGAGATTTAGCTGGTTTTGTTGCTGCATCGTTTATGCGTGGTATTCGCTTTGTGCAGGTTCCGACAACTTTATTAGCGCACGATAGCGCAGTGGGTGGGAAAGTAGCGATTAACCATCCGTTAGGTAAAAATATGATTGGTGCATTCCATCAGCCAGAAGCAGTTGTATATCATACCCCTTTTTTACAGTCTCTTCCTGAAAAAGAGTGGCGTTCAGGTTATGCAGAGGTGATAAAGCATGCTCTTATCGGTGATGTGGAGCTATACCATTGGTTAAAAGAAGAAGTGCAAACATTAGCGGATCTTCATGATGAGAAGTTAATCCATATATTAACGAAGGCGATTCCTGTAAAGGCAAATGTTGTGTCACAAGATGAAACAGAGAAGGGTGTACGTGCTCATTTGAACTTTGGACATACGTTAGGACATGCTCTTGAAAAAGAGCTAGGGTATGGAAATATTACTCACGGTGACGGTGTAGCGGTTGGAATGTTATTCGCCATATTTTTAAGTGAGCAAGTGTACAAGGTTGATCTTGCTTATGAAGATATGAAGCAGTGGTTCTTGAAATACGGCTATCCAAAAATGCCAAGAGATTTGAATGTAGAGCGCCTCGTTCAATTGATGAAACAAGATAAGAAAGCAAATGAAGGAGCAATTCATATGGTGCTTATGCAGGAATATGGGGTAGTGAATGTCGTATCTATTTCAGATGAGACTGTTCATATTGCGTTAGAGGCATTTCAAAAAGATATGGTTTAAAATGATAGCGAAGTGCAGTGAAGTGCTCATTTAGAGGTATTCTCGTAATAGTGACGGTTATGACAAAAGATTACAGTAAGGGGCTATAACCGTATTGTAATCAAATTGAATGAAATGACTGGGGGAAGAAAAATGAGAGTGAAAGAGCAATTGTTAACTTTGAGAGCGTATGTGCCTGGGAAAAACATTGAAGAAGTAAAAAGAGAATATGGTTTATCAAAAATTGTGAAATTAGCATCCAACGAAAATCCATTCGGTTGCTCAGCACGTGTGACGGAAGCATTAACTTCTTTAGCGAGCCAATATGCCCTTTATCCAGATGGATATGCCTTTGAACTTCGGACAAAAGTAGCGGAACATTTAGGTGTAAAAGCAGAACAACTACTATTTGGTAGTGGATTAGATGAAGTCATTCAAATGATTAGCCGAGCGTTACTACATGAAGGAACAAACGTTGTAATGGCGAATCCTACGTTTTCACAATATCATCACCATGCTGTTATTGAAGGAGCAGAAGTTCGTGAAGTATCACTTAAAGATGGTATTCACGATTTAGATGCAATGCTAGAGCAAGTAGATGAGAAAACGAAAATTGTATGGATTTGTAATCCGAATAATCCAACAGGTACATATGTTGAGAAACAAAAATTACTTTCATTTTTAGAATCAGTTCCTAAGTCGGCTCTCGTTATTATGGACGAAGCATATTATGAATACGCGGAAGCAGAAGACTATCCGCAAACATTACCACTTCTTGAAAAGTATGAAAATCTTATGGTTTTACGCACGTTTTCAAAAGCATATGGTTTAGCTGCTTTTCGTATCGGATATGCGATTGGGGATGCGAAGTTAATCGGACAGCTAGAAGTAGCTAGGTTACCATTCAATACATCAACTGTAGCCCAATCTGTAGCACTCGCTGCATTAGAAGATCAAGCTTTTTTACAAGATTGTGTGCAAAAGAATGCTGAAGGTTTAAATCAGTATTATGCATTTTGTAAAGAATATAACGTATTCTATTATCCATCTCAAACAAATTTCATTTTCTTAAAACTCGGTATACCAGGTAATGAAGCTTTCGAACGATTAATGAAAAAAGGATATATCGTTCGTTCTGGTGCTGCATTTGGTA
The DNA here is from genome assembly GCF_056530295.1 of Bacillus sp. PK6-16. Taxonomy (NCBI): domain Bacteria; kingdom Bacillati; phylum Bacillota; class Bacilli; order Caryophanales; family Bacillaceae; genus Bacillus; species Bacillus sp. PK6-16. The sequence continues at coordinate 3,783,096 of NZ_CP096511.1, read as the reverse complement.
TCGATGATGGTATTCGTATTACTGTCGGTTTGAAGGAAGAAAATGATGAAATTATAGAGTTACTGAAAGAGCTTGTAAATGAGCAAGTACAGAAAGAAGAAACATATTCTTAAGAGATTGTGAAGGCTCCTATTATAGGAGCCTTTTTTATCGCATTCAAAATAAAGGTTGAAGACTGCTAATTAAGTTATTCTGTAAACCACGGTTTGTATGGCTCGATAATTAGTGAGAGAAGTTATTTGCACGGTCATAAAAGAAAGCGGTACAATAGAAGATGATGATAAGGTATCGGTGTCATATCCGAACCTTTTGAACAATTAATTACTCTGTAAGAAGAAGTATAAGAAGAAGCATGCTCATTCTAAAGGTTGCGTTCTAACAGTGAGTTGCTTATGATAAATGAACAGAAGAGAATATTTTTTAGAATTAAAGGAGACGTTTATGCAAAAGTTTGAACAAGCTGTTTCATATATTGAAAATGGTGAAGCGGAAAAAGGATTACAATTATTAAAAGAACAATTAAAAATTGCGAATGATGAAGAGAAGTATGATATCGCTCGTTACTATCATACACTTGGATTTACAGATGAGGCATTAGCAATTACTGAAGACTTACGTTTACTGTATCCAGAAGAAAGTGAATTCACTGTATTTTTAGCAGAATTATATATTGATCTAGATAAAGAAGATGAAGCGATTGAAGTGCTTCATGATATTCCAGAAAATGACGATTTATATGTTCAATCGTTATTACTTGTTGCAGATTTATTCCAAATGCAAGGTTTTGATGATGTAGCAGAGCAAAAACTATTAAAGGCGAAAGAAATGATGCCTGATGAACCTGTTATTACGTTTGGGTTAGCAGAATTATATAGTAGTAAAGGTGAAGAACAAAAGGCAATTACTTATTATGAATCGCTATTAGCGGAACATAAAGTAATGGGTGGTGTTGTGATCGCACTTCGCCTCGCAGAAACGTTAAGCGCGATCGGAAACTGGGAAGAAGCGATTTCTTATTATGAAGCAGGCCTAGAGGAACAAAAAGATATTCACTCATTATTTGGATATGCCTTCACATTATACCAAGGTGAAGAATATCAGAGAGCAATTGGTGCTTGGCAAGAACTAAAAGAATTAGACCCTGAGTACGCATCACTGTACATGTATTTAGCGAAAAGCTATGAAAAAGAAGGAATGCTTCAAGAAAGCTATGAAACGCTTCATGAAGGAATTAAAGTAGATGAGCTTTCAGTTCCATTTTATGTAGAGTTAGCGAACATTGCGGCGAAATTAGGAAAAATAGTAGAAGCAGAGGAAGTTCTTCAAAAAGCGCTTGAGTTAGATCCAGGGCATTTAGGTGCAACATTAAAATATGCATATATCTTAAAAGAACAAGAAAAGTACGAAGAGTTAATTGCAATTGTAGAGCGTGCTATTGATAGTGGAGAACCAGATACACAACTACTTTGGGATCTTGCGTATGCAAAAAAACAATTAGAAATGTATTCGGATGCATTAAAACACTATGAAAGTGCATATACTTCTTTTAAGAATCATCCAGACTTCTTAGAAGAGTACGGTTATTTCTTATTGGAAGAAGGAAAACGAAAAGAGGCGAAAGAAGTATTTACCCAGTTATTACAACTAGACCCGACACAAATTCATATTGAAGAGTTGTTATATAATTTAGAGGATTTTTCATAAGTTGGAAGGAAACTGAATGCCGCTTCTTGAATCTAAAAAGAAAAGAGAAAGACAGAGGAGGGACTTAATTGCTATGAATACCCCTGTTTCTGTAAACGAGAAGAAGGATTTTGTAAAATGGTTTTTGAATAATTACCAACTGAAACAGCGTGAATGTGTATGGATTCTGAATTATTTAATGAGTCACGACCAATTGATGCATAAAGTCCACTTCGTAGAGCATGCAAAATATTGTCCGCGTGGCTTAGTGATGTCAGCGAATTGTGTGAAAGACACACCGTTTCACTTTTTTAAACAAAATGTTATGACAACAGATGCTGAAAAATCGTTTCATGATATTCGTTTAAATCGAGATGAGGATATTTATATTCAACTCAACTTTAAATCATCGTTTCAAAATGCGAATTATGTAGCTGTATTAGAAGAAAACCCATATCTACCAAAGCATATTGAAGTAAATGAAAAAGATCGTTTACTTGCAGAAAGGTTTTTGGAAGAAAGTGTATTTTCGTTTAGGAGAGAACGCCTTTTGAAACAAATTGATGAAGCGTTAGATAAGCAAGATAAGGAAGCGTTTCATAGATTAACCGCAGAGTTAAAAACTTTATAGAATTTATTTGGATTAATAAATTTTTACAAATTTCAGACTTTCATCAAGAAAAACTACCTATATTGGGTAGTTTTTCTTTTTTTACCTCTTTTAGTATGGTTTAATATATATAAAGTGAAAGTTCTGTCATTTGTAAGTGAAGGAGGGAAGGAATTTGAAGTGGATTGTAAAAGATGTGGAACAGTTTGAGCAAGCAAGAGAGTATGTTGATACAGGAGTAATACCGCTGTTATCAATTTCGGCAGCAAAAGAAATGAAAATGGTTGTAGAACAAGGTGAATTTATCGAATTGTTGAGCACGGAATTGGAAAGAGAGTATAAAGGAAGAGTGCTTTTACTGCCTGCGTTTACGTATTTGGTAGAAAGTCAAAAGAATGAAAAAGGTCGTTTGCAAGAATGGACAAATCATTTACGAAGTGAAGGTTTTAAGCATATTGCTTATGTTACAAGTGATTTTTCATGGAAAGAGGATATGCAAGAGTTACAGGGAGATTTGTTTTGGTTTCCTTCATTAGCATTAGAACAATTTAGTGATCAAGCAAAAAGAGAAGTTATTCATGCACATATAAAAAATATAATGGTGATGTTGGAAGAGAAATGGGGAAACTCATAATAAACAGAAAGTTCTTATTATTATGAGTAGTATGATATTGACCTGTGCATGAGCGTATTATATCATGATAGTGTCCTAGTTTTTATTTTTTATATAATTTATCACGAGGGGACAATTTCTGATAGAGGGGGGAAATTTTCGTGAGCGAGAAAGAACATCGCGTGTCAAGAAGACAATTTTTAAATTACACACTCACAGGGGTAGGAGGCTTTATGGCTGCCGGTATTTTAATGCCGATGACGCGATTTGCGCTTGATCCGGTGTTAAGAAAAGAAGCGGGAACAGATATGGTTGCTGTTGCGCAAGTAAAGGATATTACAACAGAGCCGAAGCGTTTCGATTTTAAAGTGAAGCAGGTTGATGGTTGGTACAAGTCTGAAGAACCAAAATCAGCTTGGGTTCATAAAGATGAAAGCGGAGACATTGTTGCGTTCTCTCCAGTATGTAAACATTTAGGATGTACAGTTAACTGGAATTCGGACAAAGCACATCCGAATCAATTCTTTTGCCCATGTCACGGGGGTCGTTATACAAAAGATGGGATTAACATTAAAGGTACGCCACCCCTTGCTCCGCTTGATGTGTACGAGTCTAAAGTGAAAGATGGAACGCTGTATCTAGGAAAAGCGAAGCCAAGAGGGGGTGCAAAGTAGATGTTAAATAAAATTTATGATTGGGTGGATGAAAGATTAGATATTACACCAATATGGCGTGATATCGCTGATCATGAAGTACCTGAACATGTAAACCCGGCACATCACTTTTCTGCATTCGTCTATTGCTTTGGAGGACTTACCTTTTTCGTTACTGTAATTCAAATTTTATCTGGAATGTTTTTGACGATGTATTATGTGCCTGATATTAAAAATGCTTGGGAATCAGTTTACTATTTACAAAATGAAGTTGCTTATGGGCAAATTGTTCGTGGTATGCACCACTGGGGTGCTAGTCTCGTAATTGTAATGATGTTTTTACATACACTCAGAGTTTTCTTCCAAGGTGCGTATAAAAAGCCCCGTGAGTTAAACTGGATTGTTGGTGTTCTTATTTTCTTTGTTATGTTAGGTCTTGGTTTTACCGGATATTTATTACCGTGGGATATGAAAGCTTTATTTGCTACAAAAGTAGGGATTCAAATTGCAGAGCAAACACCGCTCATTGGTCCTTATATTAAAACATTACTCGCTGGTCATTCCGAAATTGTTGGCGCTCAAACATTAACTCGCTTCTTTGCTATTCACGTCTTCTTCTTACCAGCAGCACTTCTAGGTTTAATGGCCTTCCACTTCATCATGATTCGCAAACAAGGTATTTCCGGTCCACTATAAGAGATTGCTAAATTAAAGGGGAAAGAACTAAAGGAGGGAGATTATGCATCGCGGCAAAGGGATGAAGTTTGTAGGAGATTCTCGGGTACCAGTAGCTCGGAAACCAAATATTCCAAAAGACTATTCTGAATACCCAGGGAAAACAGAAGCATTTTGGCCGAACTTCTTGTTAAAAGAATGGATGGTTGGTGCAGTTTTTTTAATCGGTTATTTATGTTTAACAGTGGCGCATCCGTCGCCGCTTGAGAGAATGGCGGACCCAACAGATGCTGGATATATACCACTTCCAGATTGGTATTTCTTATTCTTGTATCAGTTATTAAAGTATTCGTATGCTTCCGGTTCATTTACTGTAATTGGAGCATTTATTATGCCAGGGATTGCGTTTGGAGCATTACTGTTAGCTCCATTTCTTGATCGAGGTCCAGAAAGACGTCCATTGAAGCGTCCTGTGGCAACTGGATTTATGCTTTTAGCAATTGCATCGATTATCTTTTTAACTTGGGAATCTGTAGCACACCATGACTGGGAAGCTGCAAAAAAACAAGGAGCAATTGTAAAAACAGCGCCAGTTGATAAAAATGATGATGGCTATAAATTAATGCAAAAAAATACTTGTTTAACATGTCATGGTGACAATTTACAAGGCGGGGCAGCAGCACCGGCACTGCAAAACTTAACTTTAAAGCCAGAAGAAATTGCTAAAATTGCGAAAGAGGGAAAAGGTTCAATGCCTAAAGGTGTATTTAAAGGTACGGATGAGGAACTGAAGAAGCTTTCGGAATTCGTTGCAAAGTATAATAAAAAATAATAAAAAAGCTGACTACAAAATTTGTAGTCAGCTTTTCTATTTAGTTGGATGAAGTTTGTTATAATAGAGTAGGATTTAGTGAATGAATTACTTTGCTTGAAAGGTGTTGGACATACGGATTGGTGTACTTGTATGCAATGTTAAGACAACGCTCGGTATTATTATTTTTATTAATTGTTAACATATTAGGTACAATTTATGGATTTATATGGTACGGAAATCAATTGAAAGAAACGTCACCTATATTTTGGCCGTTTGTACCAGATAGTCCTATGGCGACTCTCTTTTTTGTCTTTGTTTTAATTTCTTTTTTGGCAAAGAGAAACTGGGGATTAATAGAAGCGTTAGCGATTGTAACTTTAATAAAATATGGTATTTGGGCTGTTGTTGTAAACGCGATTATGATTTACGTAAAAGGGCCTATAGGCCTTATGGGCTACATGTTAATGCTTTCGCACTTCGCGATGGCAATGCAAGGATTTTTATATGCTCCATTCTATCGTATAAAAAAATGGCATTTTATAGTAGCAGCTGTGTGGACGTTGCATAACGATGCAATTGATTATTTATTTTGGCAAATGCCGCGATATGGAATTATGCATTTGTTTGTAGAGGAAATTGGTTATTTTACGTTTTGGTTAAGTATTGCTGTACTATGTATTACATATTATTGTTGCTTACGTGAGCAAAGGAAACAATTTTCTTTATGATGGTTAGAACATTTAGGGGGAGAACATGGAGAAAAATAAGAGTGGTACAAAAATATTGGATCGATTGATTACTTTAGTTGTTTCATATAGCATAGCATTTTCTATTTTTGCACTCGCAACAACGGCAGTTGTGTATGGAAAATGGTTGTATTATTTTGAAATTGATTTTTTAAATATTCCTGATTTAGCGGATATGACGAAGGATGAAATTAAAAGAAATTACGATGTGCTTATTACATATTTATCCCCGTTTTATGACGGAGCATTACATTTGCCCACATTAGATATGTCCACAAATGGCCGTATTCATTTTGTAGATGTTAAAAATATTTTAGTAAAGATTCAATATGTGATGTATGCGACAATTATGATTGCAGTGATAGGCGGAATTTATTTATTAAAAAAGAAAAATGAAAAGTTTTTACTGCACGGATCGATTTTAACAATCATTTTTCCGATAGCGCTTATGTTACCAATTGCTATTAATTTTGAAAAGAGTTTTGTATTATTCCATAAACTTTTATTTAGTAATGATTATTGGGTTTTTGATCCTGAAAAGGATCCAATTATATTAATGTTACCAGAAGAGTTCTTTATGCATGCTGCGTGTGCTATTTTATTATTCATCTTAGGTGGGAGTATACTTTGTTACAGCTTATATAGATATTTCGTAAAAAAGAAAAGGATGTCACAGAAAAAATTCTCTGCTTAAAGAGAATTTTTTTCTTTGTAAAACGATAATATATTTTTCGGTCTAGTTCTGTTCTATTCTTGTCCAAATTAACATATTTTGTACTAGTAGTTATAGGGGGGACCGGGATGAAGAGAACATTAATTGGATTGATAGCATTTCTAATTATAATGTTTCCGTTACGTATATATGCTGAAGAGTGGAATGAGCTAACAGGGTTGTTAGACGACTCGTTACAGTTAGTGAAGCGTAATGAAGATGAAAAAGCGGTACAAGTATTACAACATTTCTCGGAGCAGTTTTTAATAAAGGGGAATGAAAAGAAGCAGGAAGTAACACCAGATCAAGTTAGAGTTATTTCTTTAGCTTACGATAAGGCGCAACAATCGCTCTCTGAAGAAGGTTTAGGTAAGCAAGCTAAAATTGATAATGTGCTGGCATTACAACTTGCTGTTGATGCACAAGTATCGAAATATCAACCACTTTGGATGGAAAGAGAAAGGAAAGTAATGGATGCCTTTTCTCAAATGGAAAAAGCGATGGAAAAAGAAGATGCTGGGCAGTTTCAACAAACGTTAAATACGTTTTTAAATGAATTCAATATTATTTATCCAAGCTTAATGATTGCTTTGCCAGAAAACGAGGTCCAGCGTGTAAATGTTCATTTATCTTATTTAGATGAATTTCGTAACGTTATGTTAAAAACGAAAGGCGGCCAAATGCAATTAGGGATTATTAAAGGGGATTTGCAAAAGATATTTCACACAGTAAAAAAAGATGAAATTGCACCCTCTCTCATTTGGTTTATGACAATTACTGGGGGACTTATTTTATTCACATTAACTTATGTTGGATGGAGAAAGTATAAAGGAGAGAGAGAAAAAAGAAAAAGTAATGTACATTCTAAAAATAGATAATGCAATAAATAAAGATATGGATTGTAAGGTTTATTCATTGACAATAGTGGCAGAAGAAAATAGAATGAGAAGTACTATAATTAAAACTTCAATGGAGGTTCATGATGTTTTATTTAATTTACTTCGCGATCATAATGATCATACCGTTGTATGCACAGTCAAGAGTACGTAGTGCCTATAGCAAGTATTCACAAGTTTATTCAACATCAGGTATGACAGGAGCGGAAGTGGCTCGAAAAATTTTAGATGAAAATGGATTATACAACGTAGCTGTAGAAGAAACACCAGGTCATTTATCAGACCATTATGATCCAACCGCTAAGACGGTTCGATTATCAACAGATAACTATTATGGACATTCAGTTGCTGGTACAGCAGTTGCAGCACACGAAGTAGGACACGCAATTCAAGATGCACAAGATTATAACTTTATGCGTATTCGTCATTCGTTAGTTCCTGTGGCTAATTTTGGATCGAATATATCATGGGTATTTATTATGATTGGTATATTTGCGACAATGTCAAAACTATTGTTATTAGGTATCATTTTAATGGCAGCAGGTGTTGTGTTCCAGCTCGTTACATTGCCAGTTGAGTTTGATGCGTCAAAGCGCGCAATGCAACAAATTGAAGCGTTAGGTATTGTATCAACAGATGAATATGGGCAAGCTCGTAAAGTATTAAATGCGGCAGCATTAACATATGTAGCAGCTGCAGCTGTAGCGGTATTTGAATTATTACGTCTCGTATTAATGTATACTGGTATGCAGCGTAGCGACGACTAAAGACTATCAATTTTGATAGTCTTTTTTTGTTGTGTGGATTGAATTATATAATGTATTGCAAATAGAAATAATAGAAGTAATGCGGAAAGGTGGTGGGGGAAATGAAATATCCAGACCATTTAGTAAAACAAGTGCAAAAGCGTAGTGCTCCTTATCAACTAGAAGGTTTTTTAAGTGGACAAGGTCCTGAAAATCCCAAATTTATGTTGTTAGGAGAAGCACCTGGTGAAACAGAAATTCATAATGGGATTCCGTTTAGCGGGAGGGCGGGAAAACAATTAATGGTTTTTTTAGAGCGAATTCACGTTACAAGGGAAGAAGTATATATTACGAGCGCTGTTCGGAGTAGACCTTATAAATGGCGAGAGAAAAAAGAACGAAATGGTGAAATCATACAAAAAAAGTATAATAGAACGCCAAATCAGGGAGAAATAGTTGCCCATGCGCCTTTGTTAGATTATGAATTAGAGAAAATACATCCGAAGCTTATCGTCACGCTTGGAAATATCGGTCTTCAACGTTTAACAGGAAAAAATAAAAAAATCACAGATGTACACGGGCAATTATTAAAACAGCCCATTCAAAAATTAAAGGATATGCAAAGTGCAGAGTTTACATGGTCAGAGAAAGAATATCATGTTTTTCCGACTTTTCATCCAGCTTCCATTTTTTATAATCGGAGTTTATTGGAGCTTATTCATGAGGATTTAGAGAAGCTTAAAAGACTTGTAATAAAAAACTAGAAAAGCTAAGGCGCTTTTCTAGTTACATTTAATTATGTAAAGGGTTTTTATTTTCATCTAACGTAAATCCTTCACCAACTACATCATGTACATCACTTACGGCGACAAAAGCATGAGGATCTACAGAAGTAATGATATTCTTTAATTTCACGATTTCATTTTTAGCAACAACGCAATACAATACATTACGTTCCACTTTTGTATACGATCCAACAGCTTTTAAAAAGGTTGCTCCGCGTTCCATTTCAGATAAAATTTTGGCAGCAATTTCATCGTTTTTCTCTGAGATAATAGTCGCTCCTTTGGCAGCATAAGCTCCTTCTTGCATAAAATCAATGACTTTAGCACCGATAAAAACAGCAACTAGCGTATACATGCCCTCGCGGTATGATAAATAGGTAAGAATAGAGACGACGATAACGACAGCATCAAACATAAACATTGTTTTCCCCATACTCCAGCCAACATATTTGTGAGCTAGTCGTGCGATAATATCTACACCGCCAGTAGTCCCGCCATATTTAAATATTATTCCAAGGCCGATACCGATAAATGCCCCGGCGAATAAAGCTGCGAGTGTCATATCATTTTGCAAGTTTAAATGTAAGTTGAGTACTTCGTAACGCTGGAAAATCCATAGAAATAAAGATACGCTAAAGGTGCCAATTAATGTATATAAAAATGTCGTTCTGCCAAGTAACCTCCAACCAATAAAAAATATAGGGATATTTAAAATTAAGTTTGAGTAGGAAGGATCAAACTTAAATAAAAAATACAATAATAGTGTAATACCAGTAAACCCACCCTCTGCAAGGTGGTTTTCAATATTGATATTGACAATACCGAAAGAAAATATAGCGGAACCAATTAAAATAAAAATAATATTTCGCATCTTCAATTTTGATGTCATATAGAAATCCCCCTAATTATGTAATGATTGCATTGCTCCGCTGAAACGGTAAAACATAATAATAAGTAATTTCTAGTTGCTAGTGAAAATAGTAAGAACCTGATTGATGCGGGCTGATTTTTTGTGAAAATCGCAAAAGAAAGTTTCACTTTATCCGGTTCTAACGGCTGATAGGAGATGAAGCAAAGAAGAGAAGCAAACTAGCCGTAGGAACCTGATTAGTTCAACTAATCTTTTGCAAAAATCGCAAAAGAAGTTTCACTTTACCCCGTACCAACGGCTGGTAGGAGATAAAGCTCTGAAGAAAGGCAAACCAGCCGTAGGAACCCGATTAGTTCAACTAATCTTTTGCAAAAAAATCGCAAAAGAAGTTTCACTTTATTATAGTCTATCCAAAAATGGGTCGCAAATAGGTGTTTGGCGGGGAATAATATTTGTCAAATTGCGATGAATTGGCTAACATGAAAGAGGAAGGATTAGAGGTGAATAGTATGGAAGCAAAAACGATGAAAGATATGCAGAAAGAAGTAGATGCATATATTGGGCAGTTTAAAGAAGGTTATTTCAGTCCGCTTGCAATGATGGCTCGTTTAACGGAAGAAATGGGAGAGCTTGCAAGAGAGGTAAATCATTATTATGGTGAGAAACCGAAGAAAACAACTGAAAAAGAAAGAAGTATTGAAGAAGAGCTTGGAGATGTATTATTTGTTATGATTTGTATGGCAAATAGTTTAAATATTGATTTAGAGACAGCACATAACATTGTAATGAATAAATTTAATACACGTGATAAAGATCGCTGGACACGTATTGATGAGGGAGAGAAAGAATAATGAAAGAAATTAAAGTAATTATCGCCGGACCAAGAGGACGTATGGGACATGAAGCAGTCCTTCTTATGGAAAGAACGGAACATTTTAATTTAGTAGCAGCAGTGGATTATAAGCATGGTGGTGAGAAGATTTCTGATTTACCTGGCATGCCAGCATTACATGCGCCGATTTACGCTGATTTACATACTTGTTTAGATGAAGTAGAAGCAGATGTGTTGTTAGATTTAACAACACCAGAAGTGGGGAAACAACACGTTACACTTGCAGTTGAGCGTGGACTTCGTTCGGTTATTGGTACAACTGGATTTACAGAAGAAGAATTGGCACGTTTAACAGAGAATGCAAAAGAAAAAGCAGTAGGAACAATTATTGCTCCAAACTTTGCAATTGGTGCAGTTCTTATGATGAAATTCTCACAAATGGCAGCGAAATATTTCCAAGATGTTGAGGTAATTGAATTACATCATGATCAAAAATTAGACGCACCATCTGGTACAGCTGTAAAAACGGTAGAGTTAATTCGTCAAAATCGTGAATCAAAGCAGCAAGGTCATCCAAATGAAGTAGAGCAACTAGCAGGTGCACGAGGTGCAAATGTAGACGGTATTCACATTCATAGTGTACGTTTGCCAGGGCTTATTGCACACCAAGAAGTAATGTTTGGTGGAGATGGACAAATGTTAACAGTTCGTCATGATTCATTCAATCGTGCATCATTTATGTCAGGTGTAAAACTATCAATTGAGACAGTAATGAACCTTGATCATCTTGTGTACGGTTTAGAAAATATTATCGACTAAAGGGGAGACAACGGATGAAAATTGCCTTAATCGCACATGACAAAAAGAAAAATGATATGGTTTCGTTTGCATACGCATATAAACCAATTTTTGAACAACATGAATTATTTGCAACAGGAACGACAGGGCTTCGCATTATGGAAGCGACTGGATTAGTTGTAACAAGATATCAATCTGGCCCTCTTGGTGGAGATCAAGAAATTGGTGCAATGATTGCAAAGAACGATTTAGATATGGTGATTTTCTTCCGCGATCCATTAACAGCACAGCCGCATGAACCGGATGTGAATGCATTACTTCGTTTATGTGATGTATATGCGATTCCACTTGCAACGAATATGGCAAGTGCTGAAATGTTAATGCACGCATTAGAGCGAGGAGATTTAGATTATCGTAAGTTAAGAAAATGAGGGGAACAATTATGAGTGGATTACATATATTAGCGTTTGGTGCTCATGCCGATGATGTTGAAATCGGCATGGCTGGTACCATCGCTAAATATACAAAGCAAGGGTATGAAGTAGGTATTTGTGATTTAACAGAAGCTGATCTTTCTTCAAATGGAACGATAGAGTTGAGAAAAGAAGAAGCGAAGGTCGCAGCTCGTATAATGGGAGTAAAAACGAGGCTGAATTTAGCGATGCCAGACCGTGGTTTGTATATGAAAGAAGAGTATATACGTGAAATTGTCAAGGTGATCCGTACATATAAACCAAAACTAGTTTTTGCGCCGTACTATGAAGATCGCCATCCAGATCATGCAAATTGTGCAAAGCTTGTGGAAGAGGCTATTTTTTCAGCAGGAATCCGTAAATATATGCCGGAACTTTCACCACATCGTGTGGAGTCTTTTTATAATTATATGATTAATGGTTTTCATAAACCGAATTTTTGTATAGATATAAGTGAGTACCTCTCTATAAAGGTGGAAGCATTAGAAGCGTATGAAAGTCAGTTTTCAACAGGGAGTGATGGTGTTAAGACACCGTTAACAGAAGGTTACGTTGAAACTGTGATTGCTCGTGAGAAGATGTTTGGAAAAGAAGTTGGAGTCTTGTATGCCGAGGGATTTATGAGTAAGAAACCGGTTTTATTACATGCTGATTTATTAGGGGGATGTAAATGAAATTAAAAATAGGTATTACATGTTATCCTTCTGTAGGTGGTTCTGGAGTTGTTGGAACAGAATTAGGAAAGCAATTGGCGGAACGTGGGCATGAAATTCACTTTATTACATCGGGTTTACCATTCCGGTTAAATAAAGTATATCCAAACATTTATTTTCATGAAGTGACGGTAAATCAATACTCTGTATTTCAATATCCACCATACGATTTAGCGTTAGCAAGTAAAATGGCCGAGGTTGCACAAAGAGAAAACTTAGACATTTTACATGTGCATTACGCAATACCACATGCAATTTGTGCATATTTAGCAAAACAAATGATCGGAGAGCGTATTAAAATTGTTACAACCTTACATGGAACAGATATTACTGTGTTAGGTTCCGACCCTTCGTTAAATAATTTAATTCGTTTTGGTATTGAGCAATCGGATGTTGTTACTGCTGTCTCGCATTCATTAATTAACGAAACACATGAGCTTGTAAAACCAAGTAAAGAAATTCAAACAGTATATAACTTTATAGACGAACGTGTATATTTCAAGCGTAATATGTCTCAATTAAAGAAAGAATATGGTATAAGTGAGAGTGAAAAAGTACTTATTCATATTTCGAATTTCCGTAAAGTGAAACGTGTGCAGGATGTTGTTCACGCATTTGCTAAAATTGTTAAAGAAGTAGATGCGAAGTTGCTTCTTGTTGGAGACGGACCAGAATTCTGTACGATTTTACAGATAGTGAAGAATTTACATATTGAAGATCGCGTTTTATTCCTAGGGAAGCAAGATAATGTTGCAGAACTACTTGCGATGAGTGATTTAATGTTGCTTCTATCAGAGAAGGAAAGTTTTGGTCTTGTTTTATTAGAAGCAATGGCGTGTGGTGTACCTTGTATCGGAACGCGGGTTGGAGGTATTCCAGAGGTTATTCAACACGGGGAAACAGGATATTTATGTGAAGTTGGCGATACAACAGGAGTGGCAAATCAAGCTATTCAGCTATTAAAGGACGAGGAACTTCACCGTAATATGGGAGAACGAGCAAGAGAAAGTGTTTATGAGCAATTTCGCTCAGAAAAAATTGTTTCACAATATGAAACGATTTACTATGACGTACTAAGGGATGACAAAAATGGAAAGATTTAAAAAAGCTAGTTCTATTATTGAGACATTAAAGCAACAAGGACATGAGGCTTATTTTGTTGGTGGGAGCGTACGAGATCTTATTATCGATAGGCCGATTGGAGATATTGATATTGCGACATCTGCTCTACCAGAAGAAGTGATGGCTATATTCCCAAGAAATGTTCCTGTTGGTCTTGAGCATGGAACTGTAATTGTTGTAGAAAATGGTGAGCCCTATGAGGTAACTACTTTTCGAACAGAAAGCGAATATGAAGATTTTCGAAGACCTAGTAGTGTTCAATTTGTTCGTTCATTAGAAGAGGATTTAAAACGTCGTGATTTCACGATGAATGCAATTGCTATGACAGAAGAAGGCAAAATGGTCGATTTATTTGCTGGACAGGAAGCCATTCAACAGAGAGAAATTGTGACAGTTGGAAATGCTGCGGATCGTTTTCAAGAAGATGCCCTGCGAATGATGCGTGGTATTCGGTTTGTAAGCACGTTAGGTTTTTCATTAGAAATGAAAACGAAGCAAGCGATTGAAACGTATGGGCATTTGCTAGAACATATAGCAATTGAGCGTATTACAGTAGAGTTTGAGAAACTGTTAACTGGTACATATTGTGTGAAAGGTCTCAAAGAATTAGTAGAGACGAAGCTATTTTCTCATTTGCCATATTTACAAATGTCAGAAGAGAGACTGTTAAAAGCTACGCAGTATAAATGGGATTCTTTCGAAACGGATATTGAGGCGTGGGCATTTTTCTTATATTGTATCGGAGAAGAACATCCATCTGTCTTTTTACGTCAATGGAAGTTTTCGAATAAAAAAATAAAAGATATTGTTGCAGTTTTATTGACAATCCGTACTAGAAAGGAGAAGGATTGGGATACAGTCCTTCTTTATAAAACGGGAATTCATATCGCTGAAATGGCAGAGAGAGTATATGAAGCGATGATTGAACGCTATGACCCTACATCTGTTGAACGAGTACAATCAATGTTTCATGCATTGCCAATCCAGGAGCGTCAAGAAATGAATGTGACTGGTAATGATTTATTAAACTGGGCAAACAAAAAGCCTGGTCCGTGGGTTGCTGAGATGCTTCAGAAAATCGAAGAAGCAATCGTACAAGGAAACGTAGTTAATGAGAAAGAGCGTATAAGGGAGTGGCTACAAGGATGCAATCTACTATAAGAAAGCAGTTATTGCAAGTTTTTTCTGAAGCGGATGGCGAGTTTGTATCCGGCCAAACAATTAGTGATAAACTTGGTTGTTCAAGAACTGCTGTGTGGAAACATATGGAGGATCTGCGGAGTGAGGGATATGAACTTGAAGCTGTGCGTCGATTAGGTTACCGAATTGCAAGTAAGCCAGACAAAGTGACCGCTAATGAAATTCAGTTAGGGCTACAAACGAAGCGGATTGGTAGAACAGTGTATTTTGAAGAAACTGTTGAATCAACGCAGCACATTGCAGCAAAACTTGCTTATGAAGGTGCAGAAGAAGGAACTGTCGTTGTAGCAGAAGAACAAACAGCGGGAAGAGGTCGTTTAAGCAGAAAATGGCATTCACCGAAAGGAACAGGGATTTGGATGAGTATTATTTTACGCCCATCAATCCCAGTTCATCATGCACCGCAACTTACTTTGTTAGCGGCCGTTAGTGTTGCACAGGCAATTGAAAAATGCACGGGTGTAAACGTAGGAATAAAATGGCCAAATGATATTTTAATTCAAGGTAAAAAGGCTGTAGGTATATTAACAGAAATGCAAGCGGATCCTGATAAAATTAATGCTGTCATTATGGGCATTGGTATTAATGCGAATCAAAAGCAAGAACATTTTGATGAAGAAATTCAGCACATTGCTACTTCATTAGCGATTGAATCAGGTAAGCCGATTGTTCGTGCAGAACTTATGCAACAAATCTATTTACAACTAGAAAAATTATATGAAGAGTATTTACAAAATGGTTTCTCTGTCATTAAAATTCTTTGGGAAAGTTACGCTGTGAGCATCGGGAAAGAAATTACCGCTCGAACGATGAGAGAGACAATTACGGGGTTAGCAAAAGGAATCACAGAGGATGGTGTATTACTTCTGGAGGATCATGAGGGGAAAGTACATCATATTCATTCTGCAGATATTGAAATTAAGTAAAAGAAGTTCCTCTTTTGGAACTTCTTTTTATTTCAATAGTTTTGAGTTGAATTTGTAACATGATAATAAATTTTTTTCATATTTAAAGTTCATTTCAAAATATCTTCCGTCGAGTTGGCAGGGCATGTTATTTGACGATTACTTTGCCTGCCATTCCTTTAAGAAGATGGTATCGACATATTAATTCATATGTACCAGTATTTTTAGGTTTCACGGTAATATTCTTTTCTTTTCCTGACTCGATTACGACGTCAATGCCGAGTTTTTTCACTGTAAAGGTGTGCTCGTTTTTACCTTTATTTTTCAATAGTAATGTTGTTGATCCTTCAAGCGGAATCGTGATAACATTTGGATTAAAGTAATCATCATTTAGTTCAACCTCAATCACTTTCGTTAAATCGGTGGGGGGTGTTACGACAGTAACTGAGGCAAATACATGGGAGGATCCTAAAGACATCCACCATACAATCATTACAAGCAAACTGCTGAATCGAAATAACCACCTGTTCATAGACATCCGCAATTCTCCTTTGTTAAGTACTTTCCTCAATTAACCTGCATCATTAGTTTAAGAGTTATACTATACAGTTAAATGGATTACAGAAAAAATTAACTTGGACTTTTTTAGCATGCGTTGAAAAAACATGTATCTTTTCAGGATTGAATTCTCCATAAAAACTGTATAGCATATATACTCTCGTGTTAAATTTCATATACCGTAATAAGAATAAAAAATTATTTTTTCAAAAAAATGTAGTAATTCCTTTTTGTAGTTTGCTATAATTAGTTCGAATGTGGGCAGTATCAGAGCGAACTGCACCATGATTCGAAGTCATACGAAAAATAATAACTTGGATTCTGCCTTGATCCAATAACGGACTGGGACAGAGGGATGAATAATGCCGACTAACACACAACCCTTCTGCCCTTTTATGGCCAGAGGGGTTTTTTATATGATTTCGGCCATCTCCTCTCTCCTGCATAAAGGAGGAGTAGTTTTTGAAAACAAAAACAGATTTTTTGAAGATGAAAGAGCAAGGTGAGCCGATTACAATGCTAACGGCGTATGATTATCCATCTGCTAAATTAGCAGAAGAAGCTGAAGTTGATATGATTCTAGTTGGAGATTCTCTTGGGATGGTTGTACTCGGATACGATTCAACAGTACCTGTAACAGTAGAGGATATGATTCATCATACGAAAGCTGTACGCCGTGGAGCGAAAGAGACGTTTATTGTAACTGATATGCCATTTATGTCGTATCACGTATCATTACAAGAAACGATGGTGAATGCACGCCGCATCGTTCAAGAGAGCGGGGCACACGCACTGAAGGTAGAAGGTGCTGGAGAAGTTATATCGACGATTCAATATTTGACAAACGCAGGAATTCCTGTTGTAGCGCATTTAGGTTTAACCCCTCAATCTGTAGGAGTGTTGGGTGGATATAAAGTGCAAGGAAAAGATGCGGAGAGTGCAAAAAAATTAATAGAAGATGCAAAGAAATGTGAAGAAGCTGGTGCAATAGCGCTTGTGTTAGAATGTGTACCAATGCAGTTAGCAGAACTTATTTCAGAGCAACTAACAATACCGACAATTGGGATTGGTGCAGGACAAAAAGTAGATGGGCAAGTGCTTGTTTATCATGATCTTATCTCATACGGCGTAAATCGTGTTCCGAAATTTGTGAAGCAATATACGTCTGTTCAAGAGGAGATTGTGCGTGGGATTTCACAATATGTTACTGAAGTAAAGACAAGGCAATTTCCTGAAGAAAAACATTCGTTCACAATGAAAGAGGAAGAATGCTTAGCGTTATACGGAGGAAAACAATAATGAAAATCGTAACTACAGTGCAAGAGATGCAGCAAATTACAAGCGAACTTCGTGCAAGTGGAAAGAGTATTGGTTTTGTTCCAACAATGGGTTATTTACATGAAGGCCATGCTACTTTATTACGTAAGGCAAGAGAAGAAAATGAAATTGTAGTTTTAAGTGTATTTGTAAACCCACTGCAATTCGGCCCAAATGAAGATTTAGATCGATATCCTCGTGATATTGATAGAGATGAAAATGTAGCAAAAGAAAAAGGTGTAGATTATTTATTTTATCCGAGTGTAGAAGAAATGTATCCAGCAGAACAAACAATAACAGTAGAAGTTGTGAAGCGCACGGACGTATTATGCGGTCAACAAAGACCTGGTCATTTTGCTGGTGTTGCAACTGTACTGATGAAACTATTTAATATTACGGTGCCAACGCGTGCTTATTTCGGTATGAAAGATGCTCAACAAGTTGCAGTAATTGAAGGATTTGTAACTGATTTCAATATTCCAGTTACAATCGTACCAGTTGATATTGTAAGGGAAGAAGATGGTTTAGCGAAAAGTTCTCGTAACGTGTACCTATCACAAGATGAACGTGAAGAAGCTCTTCATTTATACCGCAGCCTATGTATAGCGAAAGAAAGAATTGAGGCAGGTGAACGTAATACGGAAATCATTACAAATCTTGTGAAAGATTATATTGAGACGCATACGAAAGGCACTGTAGATTATGCGGATTTATATGCATATCCGTCATTAACAATGGTAGAGAAAGTCGAAGGAAGAATCATTTTAGCTATTGCAGTTAAGTTTGAAAATGTAAGATTAATTGACAATATAACATTAACGGTTAAATAAGGGGGAGCATCTATGTTTCGCACAATGATGAGAGCAAAGTTACATCGTGCAACTGTAACGGAGGCAAATTTAAATTATGTAGGTAGTATTACAATTGATGAAGACTTAATGGATGCAGTAAATATTGTAGAAAACGAAAAAGTCCAAATTGTAAATAATAATAATGGTGCTCGCTTAGAGACATACGTTATTAAAGGGGAACGCGGTAGTGGTGTTGTTTGTTTAAACGGTGCTGCGGCAAGACTTGTACAACCAGGGGACAAAGTAATTATTATTTGTTATGGGCTAGTTACGGAAGAAGAGATTCATACACAAGAACCAAAAATTGCAGTACTAGACGATAATAATCAAATTATTGAAATGTTAGGTGCTGAAAAAGCGGGTACGATATTATAAGTAGAAAGGCTATCTCCATTGCGGAGATAGCTTTTTTGTGCATCTTTTCATTAAGATGAGATAAAACGTGGTATAGTAACATTATATAAATTATTGTTGTTTGAAAGGTAAGAAATTGAGGTGTTACATATATGAGTAAGCGTTATGTCGTTGTTGATTTAGAGACGACAGGGAACTCCTGGAAAGATGGGAAGGATAAAATTACCCAAATTGCAGCTGTTGTAGTAGAAGATGGAGAGATATTGGAGATTTTTTCGTCTTTTGTTAACCCAAAGAGAGAGATCCCACCATTTATTACAGAATTAACAGGGATTGATGAAAGTCTTGTAAAACAAGCCCCGTTATTTCAAGATGTAGCCCCGATGATTGTTGAGCTATTACAAGGTGCGGCTTTCGTTGCGCATAATGTTCACTTTGATTGGAATTTTTTAAATGAAGAATTAAGGCAAGCTGGATATACAGAAATACATTGTCCGAAAATCGACACGGTTGAATTGGCTCAAATTCTTTTGCCGACAGCCGATAGTTATAAATTACGTGATTTAGCTAAGAAGCATGAACTAGAGCACGATCAACCACATCGTGCGGATAGTGATGCTCTTGCAACAGCGGAATTATTTTTACAATTTTTAAATGAAATTGAAAAGTTACCACTTGTCACGTTGCAATCGCTTTATGAATTAAGTGATGTGTTCCAAAGCGATATAGCTGATGTGCTTTCTGAAAATATTTTAAAGAAAGTAATGCACGGTAAAGAAGATATAGCGGAGTATGAAATACATCGAAATATTGCGCTGAAAAAGCGGAACTATTCCTTAAACCTTGGAGAAACGTGTTCATCAAAATTTGATGCTTTCTTGAATAAAACGATGGATAAATTGGAATCACATATGCCAAAGTTTGAAAGAAGAGAAAGTCAACAACTGATGATGAAAGAGATATATACGGCGTTAAGAGATTCTCGTTTTTCACTAATTGAAGCCGGTACAGGAACAGGAAAGACTCTCGCTTATTTGCTTCCTAGTCTTTATTTTGCAAAGAGAAAAGAAGAACCTGTCATTATAAGTACACAAACGGTACAACTCCAACAACAAATATTAGAAAAAGAAATTCCGTTATTACAAAAAATAATGCCATTTTCATTTGAGGCAGCTCTTCTAAAAGGAAGAAAGCATTATTTATGCTTACATAAATTTGAGTATGCTTTGCAAGAGGAAGAAAAAAATTATGATATGGCACTTACAAAGGCGAAGATTTTAGTTTGGCTATTGCAAACTGAAACAGGTGATCGAGACGAATTAAATATTCCTGAGGGCGGAAAGTTACTTTGGAATCGTATTTGTAGCGATGCGTATAGTCCAGGCGGTATGCAAAGTAATTGGTTTAGTCGTTGTTTTTACCAGCGAGCGAAGAATAAAGCTTTATTTGCAGATATCGTTATTACAAATCATGCGTTATTATTTCAAGATTTTTCAAGTGAAGAACCGTTGTTCGCTTCATGCGAACATATTATTTTTGATGAAGCTCACCATATTGAAGAAGCCGCGAGTAGAACATTGGGTGAACAGTTCTCTTGTATGTATTTTCAATTGGTTATATCTCGTCTTGGGACACTAGAAACAGAAGATGTACTCTCCAAAGTATATAAAATGATGAAAAAATCAGAGCAAGCATCTCGTTCAACTTTCCGTATGATAAGTTATAGTTTGAAGGAACTTAAGTTTGATGCGGATGAACTCTTCCAAATGTTACGTACTTTTATATTTAAACAAACAAAGCAAGAGCAAGGAACGAATAATATGCCGCTCATCTATAGGTATAACGCAGAACTAGAAAAAGGTAAGTTGTGGGATAGTATCGTCGAATTAACAAATCGTTTTATATATGAATTAAGAAGAGTAGTAACTGCTCTTGAGAAGCAAGTGGATATATTGCAAAGTAAGTTAGAATGGGAGATGCATGTTGTAACAGGTGAATTTATGCATTTAATTGAGTTGCTGAGAAAGATGGCAGAATCATTACAGTTACTCGTATTAGAAAAGAATTCGTATGTAACTTGGATGGAGACTGAAACGAAAGGGACGATTCATTCAACAGTTCTATATGCACAGCCTGTTCATATTGGTGAAAGATTTGCTGATGAATTTTTAACAGAAAAAAAGAGTGTTATTTTTACATCCGCAACACTAACAGTTAACGATACGTTTGATTATATAAAAGAGGAACTTGGTTTACATGATTTCGCTCCAAATACTTTAAAGGTTCCGTCGCCATTTCGTTATGATGAACAGATGAAATTAATGGTGTCAACGGATGTACCTTTTATTAAGCAAGTAAGTAATGAGCGATATATTGAATCTGTATCGGAACATATTGCAAAGATAGCGAAAGCCACAAAAGGCAGAATGCTCGTTTTATTCACTTCGTATGAAATGTTAAAAGAAGCGTATGCGAATTTAAAAAATAATGATGAATTAGAGGGGTATTTATTACTGACCCAAAGTGTGAATAATAGAAGTCGAAGCCGCTTAATTCGAAAGTTTCAAGAATTCGACAAATCAATTTTATTAGGGACGAGCAGTTTCTGGGAAGGAATAGATATTCCAGGAGATGCCTTAAGTTGTCTTGTTATAGTCCGTCTACCATTTACACCTCCTCATCAGCCGATGATGGAAGCGAAAGGTGAGTGGCTAAAAAATCAAGGTGAAGATGTATTTGCTAAATTAGCGCTTCCACAAGCAATATTACGTTTCAAACAAGGATTCGGCCGCTTAATTCGAACGAATACAGATACAGGAACGGTAGTAGTGCTAGATCGTCGTTTGACGAGTTCTTCCTATGGAAAACGATTTCTACAATCGATTCCTAACGTACCTCTTTATGAAGGGCCATTAGAAGAATTGTTAGTACAATTAGAAGAACCACCAAATGAATAAAAATGGAAGAAAAATACGCCTGAAGTACTTATAAACTTCAGGCGTAAAAAATGTGGGTAGGAGGAATTTTATTTTTCTTACTTCTTGTATACAAAATGTGTTGGTTTTCGACTTGAAACCTTTTTTTGCTGTACATGTCCTGCTATAATAGATGGGTGATGAAGCAGGGGTTGTAAAGAATGTACTCTTATTGTAACCGCATTGCGTTCTTCTATAATTAGAAATTTTTGTGTAACGGAGGAGTTTTTTCATGGAGAAGAAAATCGAAGTACTATCAACGACGCGTATTAAATATTCGTCGGATTTGTATAAAATTGTTGATAGTTTAAATCGTACGTTAAAAGAGCAGGACCTCATGTTCGGACTAGCATTAGACGAAAAAGATAAAGAAACAGCTGTATTTACGATTTACAGAACGTAGTGATACAATGAAAAAGTGGATCTTTGCAATCATTATTGTTATCGTTGCTAGCGGAATATATGGGGCGTATGTTTATAATAAAGCGATGGGAAAGAAAATTCCAAAAGAGTCGAAATTTGTAGAAATTGCTAAAGAAAAAGCAAAGCTTACAAAGGTGAAATCTGTTGATTATTACAACGGAAAATCTGCATATATAGTCGTGCAAGGTACAGATGAAAAGGGAGAACAACTTATCGTTTGGGTGCCTGAGAAAAAAGGGGATACTGTAGTAAGGAAAAAGAGCGAAGGTATTTCTGAAAAAGAGGCTATACAAAGAACAATAGAGCAAGTCGGCAATGAAAGTAAGGAATCAAAAAGTAAGCCGAAAGAGATTATGAAAGTGAAATTAGGCTTTGAAAATGATGTACCACTATGGGAAGTTACATATATTGATGATGACAATCGTTATAGTTATTACTATCTTGAATTTAAAGATGGAAAATTTTTAAGACGATATAGCATTGAAAAATAGATGTAGGGGGAACTACAAATGAAATTAGCAAAGCGAGTAGCTGCTTTAACACCGTCTTCAACTTTAGAAATTACAGCAAAGGCACAAGCATTAAAAGCAGAGGGTCATGATGTAATTGCATTAGGGGCAGGGGAACCTGACTTTAATACACCAGAGCATATTATGGATGCTGCACATAAAGCGATGTTAGAAGGGCATACGAAGTATACACCAACAGGTGGATTACAATCGTTAAAACAAGAAATTGTGAAGAAATTTACTCGCGATCAAGGTATTGCGTATGATCCATCTGAAATTATTGTATGTAATGGTGCAAAGCATGCATTGTATACATTATTCCAAGTATTACTTGATGAAGGAGATGAAGTTATCATCCCAACTCCTTACTGGGTAAGCTATCCAGAGCAAGTAAAGCTTGCTGGCGGTAAGCCGGTTTATGTAGAAGGTTTAGAAGACAATGAGTACAAAATTACAGCAAAGCAGCTGCGTGAGGCAATTACAGAGAAAACGAAAGCAGTTATTATTAATTCACCGAGCAATCCAACAGGAATGATTTATAGCAAAGAAGAATTACAACAGCTTGGAGAAGTATGTTTAGAACATGATATTTTAATCGTTTCTGATGAAATTTATGAAAAATTAATTTATGGTGGCGTAGAATATACTTCAATTGCCCAGCTTTCTAATGCATTAAAAGAACAAACACTTATTATTAATGGTGTATCTAAATCTCATTCTATGACAGGATGGCGTATTGGATATGCTGCAGGAAATAAGCAGCTTATTAAAGCGATGACGAATTTAGCGAGTCATAGTACGTCAAACCCTACTTCAATCGCTCAATACGGCGCAATTGCGGCATATGCAGGCTCACAAGAACCTGTGGAAACAATGCGTCAAGCCTTTGAAGAGAGATTAAACATCATTTATGATAAATTAATTCAAATCCCTGGCTTTACTTGCATTAAACCGCAAGGTGCATTTTACTTATTCCCTAACGTAAAAGAAGCTGTAGCTTTATCAGGATATGCAACAGTTGATGATTGGGCAAAAGCTCTATTAGAAGAGGAAAAAGTGGCTCTTGTACCAGGTACAGGATTTGGTGCTCCAAATAATGTTCGCTTATCATATGCGACATCTCTTGAACAAGTAGAGAAAGCATTAGAGCGTATCCATACATTTATGAAAAGTAAAGTGCAAGCTTAATTTTATATTTCATTCATGTAATATAAAAAACCTCCCCATTAATAGGGAGGTTTTTTTGACGAATTGTGGCAAAAAGAAATAGCTAAAGGTGTGTTATACTAGAGAGCGAGGTGTTTGGTGATGAAAAAGAAAATGATGTTACAGTGGTTTGAGCAGGGAAGCATTGCAATTCCAAAATTACTTATGATGCATTATAAAAAATTAGGTTTAAATGAGACGGAATTTATGGTCGTACTTCATGTACACACATTTTTAGAATCAGGTAATTCGTTTCCGACTCCATCAGAGATTTCTGAACGGATGACGATAACGGAAATGAAATGTATGGAAGTAATTCAAGCATTGATTCAAAAAGGGTTTTTATCACTAGAAGGTGGACAAAGATCAGAAGCGATGATGTGCGAAAGTTATTCTTTACAACCGTTATGGGAAAAAATATTACATTTCTTAATGGATGAATCGATAGAGGAAGAGCAAAAAGAAAAAAAACAGCTGCAAGTAAATTTATATACAGTATTTGAAAAAGAATTTGGAAGACCACTTTCGCCGTTCGAATGTGAAACGTTAGGAATGTGGGAGGACCAAGATCAACATCATCCAAATTTAATTCAAGCGGCTCTTAGAGAAGCTGTAATGAGTGGAAAACTAAATTTCCGATATATTGATCGTATTTTATTTGAGTGGAAAAAGAATGGAATTAAAACGGTAGATCAGGCTCAAAATCAAGGTCAAAAATTTAGAGCGAATCAACAAAGAGCACAACAAATGACAAAACAAGAGACGAAATTTACTGGAAAAGTGCCTTTTTATAATTGGTTGGAGCAGTAATATAGGAGGAAGTATATGTTAAATAAAACGCAAATTCGCTATTGTTTAGACACAATGGCGGATATGTATCCAGAAGCACATTGTGAATTAATTCATGAGAATCCTTTTGAATTAGTAATCGCGGTAGCACTATCTGCACAATGTACAGATGCACTTGTAAATAAAGTGACGAAAAATTTATTTCAAAAATATAAAACACCAGAAGATTATTTAAGTGTATCTTTGGAAGAGTTACAACAAGATATACGTTCTATTGGGTTGTATAGAAATAAAGCAAAAAACATTCAAAAATTGTGTCAGATGTTGCTGGATGATTACAATGGAAAAGTTCCAGAAGACCGGGACGAGTTGACGAAATTACCAGGAGTAGGGAGAAAAACAGCAAATGTAGTTGTTTCGGTAGCGTATGGCATCCCGGCAATTGCTGTTGATACGCATGTAGAAAGAGTGAGTAAACGGTTAGCGATTTGTAGATGGAAAGATTCGGTGTTAGAAGTAGAAAAAACATTAATGAAGAAAGTACCGATGGATGAGTGGGGAGTTACACATCATCGTATGATTTTCTTTGGACGTTATCACTGTAAAGCACAACGACCGCAATGTGAGGAGTGCAGACTGTTAGAAGTATGTCGTGAAGGAAAGAAGCGAATGAAGGTGAAATAAAGGATGGAGCGAGTTATAGAAATACCGAAAGAATTTCACTGTTTACCATTTTTTAAAGAAAGTGTAAATTTAATTAAGTATCATACAGACAATTCTTTTGAAGAGATAATACAAAATACTTACTTTATATTTGATATTGAAAGACAGTATGAGCCGTGGAAGGAAATTGAAAACAGCATTCCAGCGATGTTGAATGTATGGAAAAATAAGCATGAAGACATTGCTATACTGTTTCGAAATAGAAATAAGCAAGAGGCTGAGGGACCAATGATTCTTTTTGCAGCTCACTTGTTATCGGTTGTCTATTGGCTAAATGAACAACCTGTTCATAGTTTGAATGAAATGCAAATAAATACGAATAAATTAAAAGTGCAACCTGTTAATTTTATGGAAAGATATTCATTCATTATAAAGAAACCGAGTAATTATCATTCTTATATTCAATTAGCGCAGTTGTATATCGAAATAGAAAAGCTGTATGTAAAGAAAATGATAACAAAAAAGAAGTCCGCTTCTCGTTAAGAGAAACGGACTTCTTTTTTTGTATATTAGGACTCTGTTGTAACAACAGCACCGTCTGCGTGAGGTGTATCTCCTCCGGTATTTTGGTGTTGCTGTTCTTGTTGTTTCTTAGCCTCTTCTTCAGCTTTTTTCTTGGCCTCTTCTTCAGCTTTCTTCTTAGCTTCTTCATCAGCTTTTTTCTTAGCTTCTTCATCAGCTTTTCTTCTAGCTTCCTCATCAGCTTTCTTTTGAGCTTCTTCTTGCTGTTTACGTTGTTGTTCTTGCTGTTGTTCTTGTTGTTTCTTAGCCTCTTCTTCAGCCTTTTTCTTAGCTTCGTCTTGTTTTACTTTATCTTCATTAGCCTTTTTCTGGGCTTCTTCATCAGCTTTTTTCTTAGCTTCTTCATCGGCCTTTTTCTTAGCCTCTTCCTCAGCTTTTTTCGCATCTGGAGTTCCGCCAGGCGCAGTGAAGGATGCACCAACTGCTGGGCTTGTTCCAGTGCCTTTTTTCGCTACTACAGAGAAGCTGTAAGTAACACCTGGTTTAATACCACCAAGAGTAGCTGTCGTACCACTTATTGATAGGCTACCACTTGAACCATCAGTTGCTTTATAGCTGGCTGCATATGCATCGACTTCTGCTGGTCCAGACCAGTTTAGTGTAACTGTGCTAGCGCCATCAAAAGTGACATTCAGACCACTAGGGGCATCTACTTTAATTTGTTTAATTGCATCTTTTTTCGCACCTTTTACGTATAATTCTCCGTTTATTTCTTGTACAGAAGAAGGACGTTCAAAGCGAGATTTATCTGTAGCGAATTTGCTCATCATTACTTGGAACATTTGCTGTGCAATTTTAGTATAACGATCACTAATGTAGTTTTCTGGACCATTCTTTACGTAACCCGTCCATACAGCCATCGTATATTGTGGTGTATATCCAGCGAACCAGCTATCCCTGTTTGCATCAGCTGGAATGCCGTATTTCTTTAAATCTTTTGCATCAAAGTTTTGCGTTCCAGTTTTACCCGCTACGTCAACACCTGAAACATATGCTGTTGGTCCTGTACCACCAGAACCAGGTTTTACTACGTCACGAAGAACGTCAGTTACCATGTAAGCTGTATAGTCTTGCATAGCGCGTTGTTCTTTCGGTTTAAAGCTTTTCTTTTTCCCGTCCGGGAAGGTTACTTCTTTTACGAAGTGTGGTTTATTATAGTTACCACTATTACCGAAGGTTGCATATGCACCTGCTACTGCTAATGGAGAACTATCGTTACTACCAATTGCAGTAGATTCATGTACTCCATTTTCAAATGTCATGCCTAAACCTTCAGCAAACTCTTTTGATTTATTAAGTCCAACTGTTTGAGCTGTCTTTAAAGCCGGGATGTTTAATGACTTCTTCAATGCTTCACGAAGTGAAACGTCACCTTTAAAACTCCCTGTAGCATTTTTAATCTTTGTGCCATCCGAATAAGTATATTCAGAGTCATTTAATTGATGGTAAGTAGACCATTGAAGATTCTCAATCGCTGGACCGTAGTCGAAAATTGGTTTCATTGTTGAACCAACTTGGCGTTTTAAATCAGTTGCCATATTATGACCTTTGAAAGTGGACTTATTTTCTTTACGTCCAGCACCAATTGCTCGAACTTCTCCAGATTGTGTATCCATAAATACGAATGATCCTTGGAATTGATCGTTTGGATACTTAATAAGATTACCATCCATAATTTTTTCAGCGTAATCTTGAGCATCTTGATCAAGTGTTGTATGAATCGTTAAACCATCTGAACCGATATTTACATCAGGATATTCTTTTTCAACTTCTTTTACAACCGCATCTAAAAATGCTTGATACTTCATCTCAGTTACTTCTGAAGACGGTTGAAGGCCCTCAGTTACTGGGATCTTAACGGCGTTATTCATTTCTTCTTTTGTTATATAACCATGTCGATTCATTAATGATAATACGACATTACGACGATTTGTTGCTCGTTCAACATTTTCCTTTTTTGTTGGATCATAAATGTTTGGACCTTGAGGTAAACCAGCGAGCATAGCAGCTTCATGTAATTGCAAGTCTTTTAAATCTTTACCATAATATTTTTGCGCTGCTGTCGCAATACCGTATGAACGGTTACCTAAATTAATCTTATTTAAGTACATTTCTAAAATCTCATGTTTAGAGTATTGTTGCTCTAATTTGTAAGATAAGTACCATTCTTGTACTTTTCTTTTAGCAGTTTTGTCCATCGTTAGAAAGTAGTTTTTAACGACTTGCTGTGTAATCGTACTACCACCTTGGGAACCGAAACCACCAGTGACATTTTCCATAACTGCTTTTGTAGTTCGTTTAAAATCAATTCCATTATGATCATAGAAACGCGAATCCTCAGTTGCAAGGAATGCATTTTCAACTACTTTTGGAATTTGATCATAAGTAACGTGTGTTCGTTTTTCAGCACCGTATTCATAGAAGAAATTCCCGTTTTTATCAAGAAACTTTGTTGATAAAGGATTAACAAGTTTGGCTTTGTCTAATTTTGGAGCATCCTTTACCATAACAAAGAAAGCGGAAACGCCGGCTACAAGACCAACGATACCAAGAAGTAGACAACCTATAAGAAATTTCTTGAAAAAGGAGCCTTTTTTCTTTGGTTTTTCTTCTTTATGTGTTTTTTTCTCTTGATTTTTCACATGATTTCGTTCTGTACGAGAACGATAATTATCTGACATTATACTTTCTCCTACCTTTCATTCTCTCCCCCAAAAGTCGAAAAAAGAGCCTTAGTGATGACTCTATCACGAAAAATAAACCATGTCTAGTACACGGATATAGTCAATCCGAGGGTGATAACCGCATGATAATAAGGATCCATGCTCTTCTATTTCTTCTTTCGTAATCGACTTGCGTCCACCAGTATTTTGACGATTCCAAAATGCAATAATATGTTTTGCATCTAGTAAATAAAATTCATCAAAAAGTGTAAATTTAATAATAACAAATGCAATTCCATTATGAGCAACCACTTGCTTCATATGTTCAATTTGATGAAGGTGGAAGTTTTGAAGTGGGAAACTAGTTTTATTTTTTGTTTCCTTTGCTTCAAAATCGATGTATTTCCCTTTGTATACACCGTTGTAATCTGTTGTAGAAGGTTGTTTAAAATACGCTTCTTTTACCACTGCAGCACTTCGAGCGGGGTAATCTACTTTTACAATTTGAAGAGGTGTAGGCTTTTTATGTACACATGCAATATTATGGGTTAAGTAATATTGATTTGTTTCATTCAATTCCTCTTCAAGGGACATACCTCTATTACTATAAGTATGTGTTTTTATAGGTGTTTTTTGAGGTTGTGAAGCTTGATTATACCTTTTTCCATTTGGGTAACGAATGGTCATAGTGTGTCCACCCCCAACTTGCTAAGAATTACTTACAAAGGTGATTATATCAAAAAATGAAAAAAGATGTGACCTTTTTGATGAAAGGTATGATGACTTATTTATGTTTACATGGAATGATTATATGAAAATGAAACAAAATCGAGAAAAAAATTTTTGTACAGAGGAAGAAAAAGCAATCATTCACAATATTAAAAAGAAAACAGAAATAGCTAATGTGGACAATATTTCTCGGACACAATCTTATCAAGAATATTATGTAAGAAATAGTGAAATCAGGTGGGCCTTTTTAGCGAGTATGGTTTCGAGAAATGCGGGCTGGAATATGACTGATTTAGAAGGGAGATATTATGCTACTGTTTTACCTAGAACGGTAAAAAAACATTTATTTATTCTGTACGAACAGGCTAATTGGATTATTTTTTTAGATGCATTTCCTCAGCTATTATTGTATGAGGAAAGTAAGAAGAGACGTGCACCTCTCTTTCATTTGTTGCAATATTTCAACGTATCAATTTTTATGGAAAAAGAATGGTTACTTTTCTGGGAAAGAAGAGATATGAATAGGCTTATGACAGCGCTTATTATAAATGAACAAAATAAAATTCAAAAACCAGTCATTGAGAACACATATTTTAAAAAACATGTATTCCATACTGCACTTTTTAAAGTACAAGAAAGACTTCATATTAGTGCAGTTATCTTCCCAACAATTGAAGGGAGAATGTATGGATTTTCGGTTTATCAATTTGAAACGTTACAACAGCGTATAGAACTAGGAAAAAAATTAGCATGGTTATTGTTTCATCCAATTTATAATGGTTCGTTTTATAAGTTTGCATTGCAAACTACACATACTGGGTCTAGAGAAGATTATGAAGTTTACGCAAAGGAAACTCGAAAGTCTTATACGCCAACACTTAGAGATATTTATCCTGTTATTTTACATGAAGAAATAAAAATGAGAGATTGGTTTTGTGCAAATATGAAAATGAATGTGCTATTTGTACCTGAAGAACCTAAAGGGGAAGTTAATATAACAGAATGGTATAGAAGAAAGAGAGAACAAATCTATAGGCTATCTATCGCAAATCGTTTTGCTAAAAGGATGGATGAGTTCATGATATAATAAAAAAGAAGTCCCGTCTTCCATTTTGAAGACGGGACTTCTTAATTTGAAACAATCCTGCTATGTGTGCTACAACTTTAATCTCAAAACGTAATGCTAGTAGGAGATTAAGGGTGACTTGAAATTTAACTGTTCGTAATAAAGTCTCGCTTTATGTAGCAGGGAAGTTTGGACCATCTAGCTTTGGATTGCCAGTCTCGGGTTTATTTTGTTGTTTGTTTTGGTTTTTCTTTTTTTCATTTTTGTTCTTTGCCATTGTAATACACCTCCTTTTTGTATTGTTACCATTTCTATAAATGACATACGAAATGATTTCTTTGACGAATAACAACTAGTTTTGTCATGTGGGCAGGAGTGGTGAATCATTCGGCGAAATTACATGACAAAGGAAAAGCAAAGAAGGAGGCGTTTTGTATATGGCGATGGTTCAGAAGGAAGATGTAATGAAAAAAATGGATCAAATGTTAAGTTCTCTCGATTTGCTGGAAATGAATATAGGGATTAGAATGAATCATGCATTAAAGGATGCGAGTGAAAAAATATGCAATAAGATAGAAATAACAGAAATGCATATTGAACATATGGAAAATAAATTAGTGCATCACGAAGAGAAAGGGAATTGGGTAAAGACATTTCAAAACGTCGTAGTGAGTGCATAATAAGGTGGGAAAGAAATGAAGAATGAAGCATTAATACAGTCTTCAGAAAAACTCATGCAGTATAATAATGAAGCGAATGCAAAAAAGAGAGAACTAACCGAATACGACTTTTATAAGGATATGAAACCGTTTGTAGATATGGTAGATGAGGAATTAAAGAAGTGGAAAGAATTAGCTTATAAGTGGATTAAAGAAGAAAAGCCAAAATATATACATGTACAGCAAATTGATCAAGTATATGATAATTTACAAACGAATGTGTTGCAATGCTTTGTAAATAAAGGTAAAGGTAAACGATTCTTTGAAACACACCAAGCCATTTCGTATACTTTGCAAAATATAGTTGAGCAATGTAAATAACAAGAGGGAGAGCCCTCTTGTTATTTTTATGCTTCTGTCATTGTTGTAGGTTTTGTTGCGCCGTTTATTTCTAATTCTTTTATTAATGTTCGATAATCTGATATGCATATTTTTCCTTCGAGATACCAATGTCTCGCAAAGTCTAATAATTCATTTGCATTCTCTGTGCAATACCCCTTTTTTTGAGAAAACGCTTGTTTTAAATCCCCTAATACCATGTTGATTCCTCCCCCATGAGAATCTTCTTCTTCATTATCATAGCATGGAAGGGTTTTCTTTTTTAATTTTTTAAAAATTTAAACTTCCGACAAAAATAGACAGATACTCCATCACACATATTATTTTATAGGTACATATTATATATGTAGAAACTTATGTGAAGGAGGAGAGAATGCATGTTTCAACAACCTAACTTATATCAGCAAACGAATCCATATGCACAGCAAAATATGTACCAATATAATACGGATACATATTTACGGTATAATATGTATCCTTTCGAGCCTTATTATGGAAATCAAAATTATTATCAACCGTTTGAAGTGTCCTTTATGAATCAAGCTCAACAACCACAACAGCAGCAACCTTATGTGAATCAAGCTCAACAACCACAACAGCAGCAACCTTATGTGAATCAAGCTCAACAATCACAAGCTCAGCAACCATACATGAATCAACCACAGCAGCAGCCTTATATGAATTCGCAATATTATATGCCACCACCATCGCCGTATGCTAATCAACAAGCGATGTTTTATCCACCAAAACAACCGTACCCGACGCAGGGTAAGCAAAAGCAACAACAGCCAAGTCAGTTTTCTAGTTTTGTTTCTCAATTTAAAACATCAGATGGTAACTATGATGTAAATAAAATGATGAATACAGCTGGACAAATGATGAATGCGATGAATCAAGTGACAGGTATTGTAAAGCAAGTTGGAGGCTTTTTTGGTAAGTGATGTTGAAGGATTGTCTATAAAAACAATGTAAATGAAATAAAGGACTAGACAAATTTCCTTGTAATAAATGGGTATATATAACAAACGGCTTTCTCTCTTTTCTCATACTGTAAAGTGTAATCAGATTTTTTTTAACGAGAGAGGAGAGAAAAAACTATGCATCATTGTCATCCTTGCTTTGGAGGGCATAAGCCTACAGGACCTATTTGTACGACTGCTCCTGTCATTCATCCGACGAAACAATGCGTAACACACTCTTTTTCAACAACGGTGGTGCCACACATTTTCCCAACACATACAACACATGTACATCATCAACAAATTAAAAACCAAAACTTCTTCCCGCAAACAAATTCAAATGTAAATGTTGTGGACCCAATCGACCCAGGATTCGGTGGCGGATGTGGACCGTGTGGCCATGGTCATCATCACCATCATCACCACGGTCATCAAATATCTCCATTTGGGCCAGGACCGAATGTATCACCGTTTGGACCAGGACCAAATGTATCACCGTTTTTACCAAACAATGTATCACCAGTAGGTCCAAATATCGGACCAAACGTTGGTGGAATATTTAAAAAGTAAATGATATGTTAGAACTAGCGAAATGCTAGTTCTTTTTTTGTAATTGGAGTGTTGATATGAAAGTTATTGCAGTAACAGGATATAAGCCATTTGAACTTGGAATATTTAAAAATGATCATCCAGGAGTGGAGTGTATAAAGAAAGCATTACACCGTAAATTACTGACTTTTGTAGAAGATGGTTTAGAGTGGGTTATAATAAGCGGCCAGTTGGGTGTAGAATTATGGGCTGCTGAAGTTGTTTTTGAAATGCAAGTAGAATATCCAGATTTAAAATTAGCGGTATTCACTCCGTTTTTAGAACAAGAAGAAAATTGGAAAGAAGATAATCGTGAATATTACGAATTTATTCTTTCTCAAGCAGACCATGTTGATAGTATCACGAAACGGAAGTATGAAAGCCCAGAGCAATTTAAATTAAAAAATCAATTTTTTATTGAAAAAAGTGATGCGCTTTTAGCGGTATACGATGAAGAAAAACCAGGAAGTCCCAAATATATTGTAGAATCAGCAAAGAAAAAAGGGGAAATAGAAAATTATCACAGTTATTTCATTCTTTTTTCTGATTTACAAGATATAATAGAAGAGGAACAGTGGAATAATGCAGAGTAATATGTAATATAGTACTCGTATATATGATTGACAAAAAGCATTGTTTCTGAAAAAATTTAGTTAATGAAAGTTTTGGTAAAAATTTGAGGTGAAGAAAATGATTTCGGATAAAATTAAATTAACAGCGAAAGATATTTTAGAAAAAGAATTTAAAACAGGTATGAGAGGTTATCAACAAGAAGAAGTAGACAAGTTTCTTGATATGATCATTAAAGACTATGAAGCTTTCCACAAAGAGTTTGAGCAATTAAAGCAACAAAATGCTCGTTTAAAGCGTGAATTAGAGGAACAAAAACTAGCAGTAACGCAAGTTCCACAACAACCTGTACAAACACCAGTTGCACAACCGGTTTATAACAACACGAATACGGATATTTTAAAACGCTTATCTAACTTAGAAAAAGCTGTATTTGGAAGTAAGTTATACGAATGATGTAAGGTGGGAAAAGGTTTAAGCATTTTACATAGAAAAAAACGTTGCAAAATCTTTTTGTTTCCACTATACTAATGGATGTCATAACGTTTGGGTAATCGCTGCAACGCCAACGTTGTAGAGGAAAGTCCATGCTCGCACGGCCTGAGATGGCTGTAGTGTTCGTGCCTAGCCAATTCATAAGCTAGGGTATTCTGGCTGTAAGGCTGGTTTAACGGCAGGGAAAAAACCTAAGTCCTTTCGGATATGGTTTGACTACCTTTAAAGTGCCACAGTGACGAAGTCCTTGAAGAAATGATAGGAGTGGAACGAGGTAAACCCCACGAGCGAGAAACCCAAATAATGGTAGGGGAATCTTTTCCAAGGAAATGAACGACGGGAAAGGACAGGTTTTATAACCTGTAGATAGATGATTGCCACCGGAGTACGAGGCGTGGGCCGTTTGTAGTACAAAGGAACAGAACATGGCTTACAGAACGTTATGAACCAACTATGAAATAACTCAGCTCTCCTTTGTTAGAGGAGGGCTTTTTATTTGTATGAAGTTATAAAGTATGAGTTAAAATGGTTAATGAGAAAAATTTTCGTAAAATGTAATAATTAATAGGACCAATTGCTATTAATTATTGTTTGAATATACATAAGAGGTGAATGCAAATGGGAAAAGTTACTTTAATTGCAACAGCGGCAATGGGTATTGAAGCGTTAGTTGCCCGAGAAGTTCGCGATCTTGGTTATGAATGTCAAGTAGAAAACAGCAAAGTAACATTTGAAGCAGATGAAAAGGCGATTTGTCGTACGAACTTATGGTTACGTACTGCGGACCGTGTAAAAATTAAAGTTGGCGAATTTAAAGCAACGACATTTGATGAGCTATTTGAAAAAACGAAAGCATTAAACTGGGGAGATTATATTCCAGAGAATGGTGAATTCCCTGTTATCGGTAAATCTTTAAAATCTGAATTATTCAGTGTTTCGGATTGCCAACGTATCGTTAAAAAAGCTGTCGTTGAAAAATTAAAAACAACATATAAACGTACAACTTGGTTTGAAGAAGATGGTCCGTTATTCCGTATCGAGATTGCAATGCTCAAGGATATTGCAACATTAACAATTGATGCGAGCGGTGTTGGGCTTCATAAACGTGGATACCGTATGGATCAAGGGGAAGCTCCGTTAAAAGAAACATTAGCTGCGTCTTTAATTAAATTAACAAACTGGAAGCCAGATCGTCCATTTGTTGATCCATTCTGTGGATCAGGTACAATTCCGATTGAAGCAGCATTAATTGGACAAAACATTGCACCAGGATTTAACCGTGGTTTCGCATCTGACGAGTGGGGCTGGGTAGGGAAACAAAACTGGCGTGAAGCTCGTCAAGAAGCTGAAGATTTAGCGAACTATGATCAACGATTACAAATCATTGGATCAGATATTGATCATCGTATGATTCGAGTTGCTCAAGATAACGCAGAAGAAGTAGGCTTAGGCGATTTAATTACATTTAAACAAATGCAAGTAAAAGATTTCACAACAAAAGAGGATTATGGCTACGTTGTCACGAATCCTCCATACGGAGAACGTTTAAGTGAAAAAGCACTTGTTGAACAACTGTATAAAGAAATGGGACAAGTATTCCGCCCATTAGATACATGGTCAGCGTATGTATTAACAAGCTACGAAGCATTTGAGAAGTGTTACGGAAAAGATGCGTCGAAGAAGCGTAAGCTGTTTAACGGATTTATCCGTACAGATTACTACCAATACTTCGGAAAACGTCCACCGCGTAATTCATAGTATAAAACTCCTCTAGCGCGCATATACTGGCTATTATGTAATGCGTAAAGGAGGAAGTCATATGGATAATTTTCAATTATCAATGATTCAAAAAGCTATTCACCGTACGTATGATGAGCTCGGAAAAGAAGTGGATAGTCAAGGTGCGATTGTAGATGAAATACAAAAAGCACAAGAAGAATATTTGTCAGCTCTTTCACATGAAACAGCGATTGATAAACGGTATTTAAAGTCATTAATATAGAAGAAAATTTTCCTTTTTCGAAAGGAAAATTTTTTTTCGTGAATTTCTATGTATTGCAACAGGGGAAAGCAAATGCATACATATGCGTAGCAGTTGCTATTATCTTTTTATAGAAAAACTTTTTGGTTGGAGGCTAAGGATGTTTACTGAGAAGAGATTACCATTTGAAGTAGGAAAACAAGATAATTTTTATGATAAGTTGAATGAGTGGATTGGAGATGTGTTTTACGACATCCTTCCGGAAAAAGGCTTTGAAGAGCGTGATGAACAAATTTTTATGGCGTTTCA
This sequence comes from Bacillus sp. PK6-16, assembly GCF_056530295.1. Classification (NCBI taxonomy): domain Bacteria; kingdom Bacillati; phylum Bacillota; class Bacilli; order Caryophanales; family Bacillaceae; genus Bacillus; species Bacillus sp. PK6-16. The sequence continues at coordinate 3,746,604 of NZ_CP096511.1, read as the reverse complement.
GTTAGAACGCGCTTTCCAAGAAAAGAAAGTTATGTTCGCAGAAGCTGGTGTAGGAACAGGGAAAACAATTGTATATCTTCTATATGCAATTTGTTACGCGCGTTATACTGGGAAACCAGCTATTATTGCTTGTGCAGATGAAACGTTAATTGAACAGCTTGTGAAAGAAGAAGGAGACATTGCTAAGTTATCTGAAGCATTAGGGCTATCTGTTGATGTAAGGCTTGCAAAATCAATGGATAATTATTTATGCTTACGTAAACTTGAAGATGTTATGAGTGGACGAGCTCCAGAAGTAATTGAAGACGTATATTACGAGTTACCACAGTTTGTATTCGATCATGGTACGATGCAAAACTTTACTCACTATGGTGACAGAAAAGAATTTCCACTTTTAAATGACGAAGAATGGTCAAAAGTAAATTGGGATTACTTCCAAGATTGCTTTACTTGTGATTCTCGTCATCGTTGTGGACAAACTCTTTCTCGTGAACATTATCGTAAAGCAGCAGATTTAATTATTTGTTCTCAAGATTTCTATATGGATCATATTTGGACGTACGACGCTCGTAAGCGTGAAGGGCAAATTCCATTATTACCAGAAAGTAGCTGCGTTGTATTTGATGAAGGACACCTTGTAGAATATGCAGCTCAAAAAGCTTTAACATATCGTTTAAAGCAAACGATGATGGAGCAACTATTAACGAGATTGCTACAAAACGATATTCGTGAGGAGTTTGCACATTTAGTAGAAGAAACAATTTGGCAAACTGAACGATTCTTTGATGTGTTACAAGAGAATAAAAAGGAAATTGCCGGTTCTGATCGTCTAGAAATTACTGTGACAGAAAAAGTAACAGCTGAAGCGAAACGACTTTATGCAAAAATCGGTGAAGTTGGAGATGCATTAGTATTCGAAAGTGAAATGCATACAGTAAACACGTATGATTTAAATATTGTTGATGAGCATTTAGATGTATTAGAACATTCACTTCGTCTGTTCATGCACGAGAAAAATGTAATTACTTGGGGTGAAGAAGGTGATGGTGCCTTCACGTTAGTTATTATGCCGCGTGCAGTTGAAGAAGTGTTACAAGAGAAAGTATTCTCGAAGAAAATACCGTATATTTTCTCTTCTGCGACATTATCGAACAACGATTCATTCGCTTTCACAGCTAATAGCCTAGGGGTAAAAGATTACTTGTCATTCTCAGTTGCTTCACCGTTTGATTACGAAGAGCAAATGACAGTAAACTTACTATCACATACGAAAGAAAATGAATGGGAAAGAAAGTGTCAATATACACTTGAAAATATACAAAAAACAAATGGACGTACGCTTGTATTATTCCGTACAACGCAAGAGCTTGCAGCGTTCAAAGAGTATGTAAGTAAAGAGCAAATGTCGGTTCCGTTCTTATATGAAGGAGATCAGGAAATTAGCCAGCTCGTTTCTCGTTTCCAAAATGAAGAAGAGACTGTACTTTGTGCGGTTCATTTATGGGAAGGTTTAGATATTCCTGGTTCATCATTATCGCACGTTATTATTTGGTCTTTACCATTCCCTCCAAACGATCCTGTGTTTGAAGCGAAACGTAAGCACGTAAATGATCCATTCTGGGATGTAGATGTACCATATATGATTTTACGACTTCGTCAAGGAATTGGGCGTTTAATTCGTACAAGTGAAGATAAAGGTGCCATATCAATTTTCTTATCTAATTCAGAAGATGAGAAAGTAGTTGCAGCTGTGAAAAATGTACTGCCAGTAGAAGGTAAAGAATTATAAGGAGAAAGCTTGGCGCTTGCCAAGCTTTTTTTCTATTATAAAAGGAATTTATGTTTCCGTGTCGAATTAAGTTTGAGGTAGAAAAAGGAGGCTTTTATACGATGACAGTTGCTACATATGAGGTAGAAAAACAATTTTTAACATACGTGAAGAAGATACAGAATTACGGAGAAGCATTAAGTTTAATGTTTTGGGATTTAAGAACAGGTGCACCAAAAAAAGGTGTAGATCAGCGTTCAGAAGTAATTGGTATGCTTTCGTCAGAAGTGTTTGCTATGTCGACTTCAGATGAGATGGGAAACTATTTAACAGAACTTGAAGCTTTAATACGTGAAGATAAACTTTCTGAAACGACGAAGAAAATGGTTGAAGAGTGTCGGAAAGAATATGATAGAAATAAAAAAATTCCACAAGCTGAATATGAGGCTTATGTGAAATTAGAAGCGAAAGCAGAGAGTGTGTGGGAAGAAGCTCGCGAAAAATCTGATTTCGAAATGTTCCGCCCGTACTTAGAAAAAATTGTTGAATTTAAAAAGAAATTTATTACATATTGGGGTTATGAAACATATAAATACAATACATTATTAGACATGTATGAGCCAGGTATTACAGTAGAAGTTTTAGATCACGTATTTGGTCAACTTCGTGAGCGCATCGTGCCGCTTGTAAAAGAAATCTCTGAGTCTAAAAAAGGATTAAAAACAAGTGTTTTATCAGAACAATTTTCAAAAGAAAAACAAAAGAACTTTACATTAGAACTCTTAAAGCAATTGAATTATGACTTTGAAGCAGGTCGTCTTGATGAAACAGTGCATCCTTTCGAAATTACATTAAATAGAGGGGATGTTCGTATTACGACACGCTATGATGAAAAAGATTTTCGTATGGCTGTTTTTGGAACGATTCATGAATGTGGTCATGCAGTATATGAACAAAATATTGCAGAACAATTTGAAGGTACACCACTTTGCAGTGGTACATCTATGGGTATTCACGAATCACAATCATTATTCTTTGAGAACTTTATCGGCCGTAATAAATCATTCTGGAAGAAAAATTATGATTTATTAAAAGAGTATAGCAATGGTCAATTTGATGATATGTCAGTCGATGAATTTTATGATGCAATTAACGAATCGAAGCCGTCATTCATTCGTATAGAAGCAGATGAGCTTACATACCCGCTTCATGTTATGGTGCGTTATGAATTAGAGAAAGAATTATTTGATGGTACATTACAAGTGAAGGACTTACCAGCAGCTTGGAATGATAAGATGGAAGCATATTTAGGAATTCGTCCGGAAAATGATGCGCAAGGTGTATTGCAAGATGTTCACTGGGCTGGTGGCTCATTTGGATACTTCCCATCTTATGCACTTGGTTACATGTATGCAGCGCAATTTAAGCAAAGAATGTTAAAAGACATTCCGAACTTTGATGCATTATTAGAAGAAGGGAACGTAACACCAATTCGTGAATGGTTAACAGAACATATTCACCAATATGGTAAAACGAAAAAGCCACTTGAAATTTTAGAAGATGTAACAGGTGAAGGTTTAAATGCAAACTACTTAGCCGATTATTTAGAAGCGAAATATAAAGAGATTTATGAGTTGTAAAAAAGAGCTGCTTAATTGCAGCTCTTTTTATTAAAGGGGATGATAGAATGGATTATACATATACAGTAATGAAGCAAGAAGAAGCGGAGGAAATTGCGTATAACTGGCATTATGAGGGGAAATATTCTTTTTATGATATAGAGGCAGATGAAGAAGATTTAGCTGAATTTTTACATGATGAGAGTAGAGGGAATCATACATTTTCAGTGAAGGAAAATGGCATTCTCGTTGGTTTTTTTACTGTTTGTAAAATAAATAATGGAACGGTTGATATAGGACTTGGAATGAGACCTGATATAACTGGCAATGGATTTGGTTTACAGTTCGTGAATGCTGGACTAGCTTTTAGTGAAGAAAAATACGGATGTAATTATATAACACTATCAGTAGCGACATTTAATGAGAGAGCGATAAAAGTGTATAAAAGGGCGGGATTTGAAGCGGTTGGAACGTTTATACAGAAAACAAATGGTAGTTGTTTTGAGTTTTTGAAAATGAACTATATATGTAAACGTGATTAAAAAACAGAGAAATCTTCTGTTTTTTTATTTTGATTTAGAAATATATGATACATATTTTTTACTTGTTGTAATTGAGGGTTTTGAAATTTTGGTAGAGGATGTGTATGATAGAAGTTTAGTAGCAAATAGTAGGTTTAGCAAGGAAAGGTAGAGGTAGTATGATTACAATTAAAACGAAAAATGAAATAGATTTGATGCATGAATCTGGAAAATTACTTGCTTCATGTCATAAAGAAATTGCGAAAATGATAAAGCCAGGCATAACGACACAAGAGATTGATACGTTTGTTGAAATGTATTTAAAAAAGTATGGTGCCAAATCTGAACAGAAAGGTTACAATGGGTATCCATATGCGATATGTGCATCTGTAAACGATGAAATGTGTCATGCGTTTCCGGCCGATGTTCCTTTAACTGAGGGTGATATTGTAACAATTGACACGGTAGTAAACTTAAATGGGGGTCTTTCAGATTCTGCTTGGACGTATAGAGTTGGAAAAGTTTCTGATGAAGCAGAAAAGTTGTTGTTAGTAGCTGAGAATGCTTTGTATAAAGGAATTGACCAGGCGATAATCGATAACCGTGTAGGAGATATTGGCTATGCAATTGAAAGTTATGTAACAAATGAAGGTTTTTCTGTTGCAAGAGACTTTACGGGACATGGAATCGGTAAAGAGATTCATGAAGAACCAGCAATTTTTCATTTTGGGAAACAAGGACAAGGACCTCGGTTACAAGAAGGAATGGTAATTACAATTGAACCGATTGTAAATATAGGTATGCGATATTCTAAAGTAGGTTTAAATGGGTGGACTGCACGAACGATGGACGGGAAATTATCAGCTCAATATGAGCATACAATTGCGATTACAAAAGATGGGCCAATCATTTTAACGAAGTTGTAATTGGAAATGAAAGAGTTTGCAAAACTCGAACAAAAATAGTGGTTTTTAAAAATTTGTACGTGTTTTTTCGATAAATGCTTTTCAAAGCATAAAAAGTACGTTATAATCCTTCTATAAAATAAATAGTTAGCTACACTCATATAATCGCGGGGATATGGCCTGCAAGTTTCTACCGAAGTACCGTAAATACTTTGACTATGAGTGAGGACGAATATAATTGCTTGTTTAGCATTCTTTTTTTGCGAAACTCCAAAAGCGCGTCTCTCACTTGTAACGAGTGGTGGCGGCTTTTGGAGTTTTTTTATTGCATAAGAGGGGGAACAAACATGAAAGTATTACAAGAAAAGATTTTGAACGAAGGAAAGGTTTTATCTGGTGACGTATTAAAGGTAGATGCTTTTTTAAATCATCAAATTGATCCAGTACTTATGCAAGAAATCGGAAAAGAATTTGCTAAACGTTTTAAAGAAGAGAACATTACAAAAATCGTGACGATTGAATCTTCAGGCATTGCACCAGCAGTTATGGCTGCATTAGAGCTTGGTGTAAAAGTAATTTTTGCACGAAAACGTAAATCGTTAACGTTACAAGATAATATGTACGTTGCAAACGTATATTCATTTACAAAACAAGAAACAAATGAAATTTCATTATCTCGAAATCATATCGATGAAAATGATCGTGTATTAATCATCGATGACTTTTTAGCAAATGGTCAGGCTGCTTTAGGTTTAATGAGTTTAGTAGAGCAAGCTGGAGCGAGTATTGCAGGAATTGGAATTGTTATTGAAAAAGCATTTCAAGATGGAGGAAAGAAGCTTCGTGAACAAGGCGTTCGTGTTGAATCACTAGCAGAAATTGCATCACTTGATAACGGCACAGTTACATTTGTACAGCAAGAAACTGCGGAGGTGAAATAAACGATGAAGCAGCATCCATTTAAAATTGCATCGCTTGGTATGCAGCATATGCTTGCAATGTATGCTGGAGCAATTATCGTTCCGCTTATTGTGGGCGGTGGACTTGGTTTAAATCAAAAAGAGTTAACATATTTAGTCTCAATTGATTTATTAATGTGCGGCGTTGCGACAATTTTACAAGCATTATCAAATCGCTTTTTCGGTATAGGACTTCCCGTTGTACTTGGTTGTACATTTACAGCCGTTGGACCGATGATTGCGATTGGAAAACAATACGGTGTGTCTTCAATTTATGGAGCAATTATTGCTGCTGGGTTATTCGTTGTTATTTTTGCGAAATTATTTGGAAAACTCGTAAAACTGTTTCCACCTGTTGTAACAGGATCTGTCGTTACAGTAATTGGAGTTACACTTGTTCCAGCTGCTATTAATGATATGGCTGGCGGAGTAGGAAGTAAAGATTTCGGAAGTCTTGAAAACTTAGCGTTAGCATTTGGAGTGTTATTATTTATCATTATTATGTATCGTTTCTTTGATGGATTTATCCGTTCCATTTCTATTCTATTAGGTTTGTTGTTCGGTACTATCGTTGCAGCGTTTATGGGGAAAGTAAGTTTGCAAGCGGTTGGAGAGGCGGACTGGTTCCACGGTATTCAACCATTTTACTTTGGTACACCAACATTTGAATTAACACCAATTATTACGATGATTCTCGTTGCCTGTGTAGGGATTGTAGAAGCAACGGGTGTATACTTTGCATTATCTGATATTTGCAATAAAAAAATCGGTGAAAAAGAATTAACAAAAGGCTATCGCGCAGAAGGATTAGCGATGGTGTTAGGTGGCATTTTCAACGCGTTCCCATATACAACATACTCTCAAAACGTAGGACTTGTTCAATTAACTGGAGTAAGAAATCGCGTTATTATTTATACTTGCGGTGGTATGTTAATCGTACTTGGTTTCATTCCTAAAATCGCAGCTATTACAACAATTATTCCGAAATCAGTACTGGGCGGTGCGATGTTAGCGATGTTCGGTATGGTTATGGCATACGGTATTAAAATGTTAAGTAGCGTTGACTTCGGAAGACAAGAAAACTTATTAATCGTTGCATGTTCTGTCGGAATTGGGCTTGGCGTAACAGTCGTTCCTACATTATTTTCACAACTTCCAGAAAACATTCGTATTTTAACAGATAACGGAATTGTACTTGGAAGTGCGTCAGCAGTACTTTTAAATATCGTATTTAATATGGTGCCGCAGCGTAAAGTGAAAGTAGAAGAAGAGCCAGTATCTATGCAAAATGCAGTAAGAGAAGCGTAAAAAAGCAAGGTCTCGTTATGAGACCTTGCTTTTCTTTTTAAGTGGCATCATTTTCCCGTAAGTACCAAGACGCCAAATGTACTCAAGTGGCCCGTATTGGTAATGTGAAAGCCACCAGCGGCTAATAAAGATTTGTAACGTGTAGAAACTAATGCAGAATATTGGTCCAACCCATAATGGAGCAGGATAATAATTTTTAAGTAATAGACCAAATACAAGTAATGTAACAATTGTATGCGAGATGTAATTTGTTAATGCCATTCGTCCAACGTATTGGAATGGACGTAATAACGTTTGCCATTTTTCTTTTTGTAATAAACGCATTAGAGTGAAAATGTAGAATATGAATAACGTTTTTCCGCTAAACATTGTAAAGACCTGCATATAAATTGGTTCATAAAATGGTTTTGATAAGAAGTAACGGACCATGAAGAACCACATTGGTAATGTTAAAAGGAACATAATAATTTGCCATTTTTTAAGTTTTGGATCTAACTCTTTCGTGCGGCGGAAAATATCCTTTTTGCCGGCGTATAAACCAAGTAAAAATAGCCCAACTGTTTCTGGAAGCATAAGTAAATTTAATCCAATTCCATCAGCGTAAAATGCATGGAAACGATTTTGTATTTGTGACAGCCAGTCTTCTAATGGCATGATAGGTAAGGAAAAACCTAGCTCTTCCTTTGGTACCAATGCAACCGTAATACCAGCCATTAGCATAATGAATTGAAAAATACTCAATAAAACGATAGCCCATATTAAAATAGTACGAGGTTCTCTCTTATAAAATAAAAATAAGAAAAATCCAGCAATCGCATAAGTATGTAAAATGTCTCCGTCCCATAAAAGAACGTAATGTAAGAAACCGAATAATAATAAAATAAATAAGCGGCGAACAAATAAAATTTTTGGATGATCTGTTTTCGCTTCAGCACGACTCATAAAAATATAAAAACCTAATCCGAATAAAAACGAAAAAATTGTATAAAATTTCGTTTGAATAAACATATCGTAAAATAGGCGAATGTAGCTGTCTATCCCTTCGTAAATTCCTGAAAGATCACGTGAGTCAACCCCGGCGATAACAGGCCAATTCACAAGAAAAATACCTAGTACAGCTATTCCTCTAATAACATCAATGGAGTGTATCCTCTCGCCTTGTGTGAGATTTTGTGTCATTTTTTTCCTCCTTGTTAAGTAATTTCCTTTTATTATACAAAATGTAAGGTGGAGGGGATAGGGGATATTTCCATTTTTTTAAACTGTTAAGTTATGTAGGATGAGATATAATAAGAGTGCACAACAAGTTTTAACCTTTTTCAAAACAGGCAGTAAAGCTCCTTCTTATAAGGAGCTTTCTTTATGAAAAGTGTTGATAATGATTCTCTTTAATGATAAACTGTATTCAAAAGTGATAATCATTATCAAAAAAGGTTGGTGCGTAAGTATGGTATATGCATTAGTAGCAGGTACAGTCGCTGTATATGCAGTTATTGCGAAGTATGTTTTAAATGGAGTAGGAACAGCAAAATGAGTGATATGACATAAAATCCCTTTCATTTGTAAAAAGAATGAAAGGGATTTTTTATTTTTAATGAGAATATGCTGAAAATTTAGTATGATAGTAAAGTGAAACTGTAATCAATGGGTAGGTGTAACTCTCACTGGTTATGAGCTCGCAAATAGCGGGGAAAAGTATATACATCTTGGATAAAGGGGAACAAGGGGATGACAAACATAGTACAGACAAACGGTATGAAAAAACTTGTTTGTTTTTATGAAGAGTGGCAAAAACACGGCGATGCAGAGAATAGTTTAAAGTTGTTTGAGGTAATTCAAAAATATAAACAAGAACAGCTTATGATAGCGTTCTGCGGTCACTTCTCTGCAGGGAAATCAACGATGATGAATCATCTATATAAAGCGCAGTTGTTACCGACAAGTCCAATTCCGACAAGCGCTAACGTTGTCAAAATTGAAAAAGGAATGGATCGTGTTGTTGTAACGGTTAAATCTGGAGAGCAGTACGAATATGACGGTGCATATTCAGCAGAAGAATTAAAACAAATTTGTAAAGACGGCGATGAAGTAATTGGTGTTCATATTTATCGAAACGACGCGCCGATTCCTGAAGGGGTTATGTTAGTTGATACACCAGGGATTGATTCAACAGATGATGCCCATCAATTAGCGACAGAGTCGACACTTCATCTGGCAGATGTCATTTTTTATATGATGGATTATAATCACGTCCAATCGGAAGTGAATTTACAATTTGTTAAAGAATTGAAACAACGTAATAAAACGGTTTATCTCGTTGTAAATCAAATAGATAAACATAAAGAAAATGAATTATCGTTTGAGAATTATAAAGATAGTGTAAAACAATCATTCTCTAACTGGGATATTGAAGTAGATGGTGTTTATTATACGTCATTACGAATGATGAACCATCCACATAATGAAATTAGAAGCTTAGAAGCGTTAATTACTTCTATTATGAAAGAAAAAGAGCAGTATGTAAGGACTGGAATGGAGCGAGAAACAGAATATTTAATGGGGGAACATTTCTCGTTTATTGTTTCTGAAAATGAAAAAGCTCTTTTGAAATATGAGGAAGAGTTAGCATCACCACTTTCTATTTCAGAGGTAGTTGAAAAGAAGGAAGAGTTAACGGAAGCGAAAAATCGTGAGGCAAGTAAAGAATCTCATGTGAGAAACGAATTTATAAAAGGTTTACAAGCTATATTAGATAACGCTTATTTAATGCCATTTGAAATGAGAGAATTGGCAAATGCATATTTAGAAACGAAATTAACAAAATTTAAGGTCGGTTTGCTATTTTCGAAAGGAAAGACGGAGCAAGAAAAACAAAGACGTGTAGAGGCGTTTTATTCTGCCCTTCAAAAAATTGTTGAAACGCAGCTTGATTTTCATGTGAAGGAATTTATTGTAGCCTTCTTAAAAGAAGAAGGATTGTTCACGGAGGAAATTGGGAAAGACATATATGGGTTAGAAATTGCTTTCGGACCAGAAATGTTGGCCGAAGTAATTAAACAAGGTGCAGGTTTCACAGGTGATTACTTACTTCTTTATACAGCGGATGTAGCGAATGAACTGAAGAAACGTTATTTTATAAAAGCACAGCAAATTTTTGATAAAAGTGCGGTCGTTTTGAAGCAAAAGGTAAGGGAAGCAGTTGCTCGTATTGAAGAAGAGATTGAAACATATACGATGTTGCAAACGGCGAAAGAAACACAATTACAATACAGTAACAATTTGGAGGCATATGAAGACTATTTACGAAATGTTTGGCACGATCATGTTGCTACGCCTGAAGGGTTGCAAATAGATGAGATATTGCAAAGGGAGGCACAAATTGTTAGTGAGAAATTTACACTACAAGAGCAGGAAATCGTAAACAATAACGTAGCGGTTCATGAAGAAGAGCTGAAAGGAACGGTGGCTTTAAATATTCAGCGGATATTAGAGAAAGTGAAAAAAGCTGAAACGATATTAGAGCCATTGCCAGCGCTGAAACATGTACAGCAAGAGGTAATAGAGAAAAGAAGACGTGTGGAAACAAAACAATTTACAGTAGCGTTATTCGGAGCATTTAGTGCTGGAAAATCATCATTTGCCAATGCCTTACTCGGTGAGAAAGTACTTCCTGTATCACCAAACCCGACGACGGCAACGATTAATCAAATTTTGCCGGTTACAGAGGGAAAACCACACGGAACAGTAATTGTTCAGTTTAAATCAAAGCAAGCGTTATTAGAAGATATGAAAGCTGTTTATAAGCTGTTTCATTATGAGATTGCTACGTTAGATGAAGCGTTAGCACAAATTGATAAAGTTATGAAATATCCTTCACCAACTGGGAAGCAAAAAACAACATTTAGCTTTTTACGAGCGGTACAAAAAGGGTATGATGCAGTTTCTACTTATTTAGGAGAACGAGTACAAGTTACATTAGAAGAGTTCTCTGATTATGTAGCGAATGAAGAGAAATCATGCTTCGTTGAGTATATGGAACTTTATTATGATTGTGCTTTAACAAGGCAGGGAGTAGCGCTTGTAGACACACCTGGAGCGGATTCTATTAATGCTCGCCATACGGATGTTGCATTCCAGTATATTAAAAACGCAGATGCTATTTTATTTGTAACATATTATAACCATGTATTCTCTCGTGCTGACCGTGAATTTTTAATTCAGCTTGGTCGTGTAAAGGATACTTTTGCCCTTGATAAAATGTTCTTCTTAATTAATGCGGCGGATTTAGCAGAGTCTGAAGAAGAACTTGAAATGGTAAAAGGTTATATCGCAGATCAGCTGCTGCAATACGGTATTAGAAATCCGCGTTTATTTGCAATTTCAAGTTTATGTGCGCTTGAAGAGAAACAAGGAAAGAATGTTGAAAAAGAGAAGTATGGTATTTTACAAAACTCTGGGATTACGAAGTTTGAGGAATCATTTACGTCCTTTATGATGAGAGATTTAATGCTTGTTTCTGTGCATGCTCTATATGGTGCTTTGCAAGGGGCAGATCAGCTTTTAGTAAACATGATAAAGGGTGCAAAACAGGGGAATGAAGAGAAAGAGAAGCAAACGAAAAAATATGAAGCAGAGCGTGATCAACTACTTCATATCATTTCATCATATAGTGTACTTGCTGAAGAACAGGCGATGCAAAATGAAGTGAAAGAGTTGCTTTATTACGTGCAACAGCGTCTATTCCTACGCTATAACGATGTGTTTACTGAATTTATTAATCCGGCGTCACTTCGAACGGATGGAAATGTGAAAACACAATTGCAACAGTGTGTTATGGAATTAGTAGCATTTATTCAGCATGATTTATTGCAAGAAATGCGTGCGACATCATTACGCCTTGAAAAATGGATAGATGAAGCGATGAAGCGTGCAAAGGACGAAATTGTAGTGAACTGTAAAGTAGAAAATGAATCAATTTCTATGAATGGAACAGTGGAGTATGAATATAAAGATATTACACATAAAGAACCGTTTCCTTCAGTTGAAATAAAAGATTTCAAAAAAGCATTGGCACATTTTAAAAATGAGAAAAGCTTTTTTGAAAAGAATGACAAAGCTTTTATGCAAGAAGACGCTAAATCTGTATTAGAACCGCTCGTATCAAACTATGTAGCTGATGAAAAAGATTTATTTGTTCATCATTATAAGCAAGAGTGGGATATGAAGTGGAACTTATTCCAAAAAGTGATGCAGCAAGATGTGATGAACTATTATGAAAGTATATTGTTTGCATTGGCTGAAACGATTGATGTATCTCTATATGAACAAAGTAAAGAACAATTGCAAAAGCAGTTAGTAGAGATTGAAAAAGAAATTTATGTTATATAATCGTTAGGAGAAAAAGATTCGTTCAATTTTCTTTTGCAGTACAGTATCTAAAGATTTTACAAATCCAGCAAATTCATCGGTAGAAATCATATGAGTAAGAACGAGTCGTCTGCCATCTGGTGTTTCACCGCATAAGACGAATGAAGAAAATTCATATGTTTTGTTTTCAACTACTAATTTTGGATAGGAATACGTGTCGCTTTTCTTCTTCTTTCCATCAATAGAGATGACGTTGCATTTTTTCTCATTGTTGTCCATGGTGAATCCCTCCTTTCTATTACTTATGGTAGACAAGGAGGGTTTAGAACAATAGAGAAGGGGGAATTTTTTATGTCTGTTGTAATAGAACGTATTCCAAAAGAGGCTATACCGAAGTCTCTATTGTTACTTGCTGATCCAAGTGAACGGCAAATAGCTACGTATGTACAAAGAGGATTAACATACGTAGCTAAGCAGGGGGGGAGCGTTATCGGTGTATATGTTCTTTTGGAAACAAGGCCAAAGACGATGGAAATCATGAATATTGCGGTTGCAGAGCATTTGCAAGGAAAAGGGATTGGGAAGAAGCTATTAAGGCATGCTGTAGAAACTGCTAAAGGATACGGTATGTCAAAACTTGAAGTTGGTACAGGCAATTCTAGTGTTTCACAACTTGCTTTATATCAAAAATGTGGATTTCGTATTTTTTCTATTGATTTTGATTACTTTTCGAAGCATTATGAAGAAGAGATTATTGAAAATGGGATTGTATGTCGTGATATGATCCGGCTTGCAATGGAATTGAATAAAAACGTATAACTATTTAGGGGGAAGAGAAGATGGAAGTACATAAAGCAATTACAGCACATTCTCGTAAACAAAATGAAAGTGTAAAAGCATGTTTACAATTAGATGCACAGCGTGAAGCAGCTATTGAAGCTGCCGTATCTCTTGCGTCAAATGGGAAAGAATTTTCGGTTGATGTCATTAATGTTGTAACGAAGCAAATTAATGATCTTGCAAAAAATGGTGTTACCTTGCAGCGTAAATATGTTACAGAAGAAATGGTTATGGAGTATGTAAGTCGTTTGAAAGAGAAAGAAGGTCGTTAAAGATGATAGTTACAGTCGAATGGTTACGTGAGCATATAGAAGATGAGAATGTCCGTATAATCGATTGTCGTTTTGATTTAGCGAATCCTAATTGGGGTAGAGAAAAGTATGAAGAAGGACATATTCCTCATGCGTTATATTTTGATTTGAATTTAGATTTATCAAGTCCTATAGCAGAACATGGTGGCCGCCATCCTTTACCAAATATTGAGGAGTTTGCAGACAAGCTTTCGGAGGCTGGTATTGATGAGCATACGACAGTAATTGCGTATGACAGTCAAGCCGGTGCAAATGCTGCTCGTTTATGGTGGTTATGTAACTATGTAGGACATGAGAAAGTATATATATTAGATGGTGGTTTCCCGGCTTGGAAAGAGAATGGACTACCGACAACAGCGGAAATTCCTGTTGCTATACGAAAAACATTCAAAGCTAATATACAAGATCATATGCTTGTAACGATGGAAACGGTCAGAGAGAATATCCGTGCAGGTGCGGATGTTACATTAATTGATTCAAGAGAGCCGAAACGTTATGCTGGTGTAGAGGAACTTGTCGATCATAAAGCAGGACATATTCCAACAGCGGTAAACCATTTCTGGAAGGATGGAATGTTGCAATCAGGACAATTTAAGAATGAAGCTGGGCAACAAGAACGATTCCAAAATCTGTCGAAAGATAAGGAAACAATTGTATATTGTGGTTCTGGTGTTACGGCATGTCCAAATATCGTTGCATTAAAATTGGCTGGATTCCAAAATGTAAAATTGTATGCAGGTAGCTGGAGTGATTGGATTTCTTATCCAGAAAATCAAATTGCAAAAGAAGAAGATTAATCACTTGCATGCAAAAATAATTTGTATTAAAATAAGGTCACAAGCAAGAGATTGCTCGAAAAACTTTGTATTTTACACATTAGAAACAATGTGATAATATAACGACAAGTAAATAATACATCCTGCGGTGTGCGTAACTTATTTATGTCTAAAACCGATGTTAGTTATACGGAAGCTCAATATTTAGCGACCATCATCAAGCCTTCCTTGTGGAGGAAGATGTACGGTAACTGTGAGGGCATCCACCTGCGAGTAGCGGGTTTTTGGACATTTACGAGGAGCGGCACGTGCGGGGGTCTTATTTCAACTAACCTTATATAAAATTCCTACGGTGTACGTAGCTTATGCATGTCTTAAACCAATAAGTTTAATATGGAAGTTCAATATTTAAATGTAGCTAACATGCCATCTTTTTAAGAAGGAAGTTACAAACATTTGTGAGAGCATCCACCTGTGAGAGCAGGTTTATGGACATCTAGAGAGAACGGCATATGTGGGGCTATATAAAAACCTTACGTTTTATACGTAAGGTTTTTTGTTGCATAGATATATCAATATTATCTTGATTCACCTGTGAAGTTTCCGTAATAAATGTAGCACTTTCTGTCTTCATCAATCTCTCTTGAATCTAAGGAGAACTCCATAGACATGCCGTCTCGCTGAATATATATAATATCTGAATGAAGAGATGGTAAAATTTCTTCATAGTTCCATACATCTTGACTATCTACTATGTTTGAACTCGTTTCACTTAGTTCTCTAATTTCAAAACCGATGTAGGAGTATGTAGGGTCTGAAGGGTCATTTGTGAAAACTTCTTTTTGAATATAAATAACTGCTGTTCCGTCTGGATCAACCGAAGTTGCAGTAACAACATAAGTATTTTTCTCTTTAATAAAATATTCACAAGTCATGCGTGCGATAATTTCAGAATTAGAAATATTGGCGTAGTTCCATAAAGCAGGATACCCTTTCGTTTCATCATTAAGTCGATATTCTAAGCGCATTTAATCCCTCTTCTTCCTTTTTCTTCTACTTTATCATGCCATCCTATATAATAGGAATAGAATTTAAAAAGGGGAGTGCGAAGGTGACAAAAACGAAATGGCTAGTAGGTGGTGTCGTAACGTCTTTAATGACTGGCACTTTATTTGGTTGCGCACAAGATCTTCCCCCAAAACCGAATGATAATAGTTGTTCTGATTGGGATTGGGATGATGAACTTGGGGTATGGCAGTGTGATGATAGTAGTTCAGGTTATCGTGGGCATTACTTCTATGGTGGACGATACTATCAAAATAAATCCACTTTTAAAAATTCATCGGCGTTTAAATCGTATCAATCGTCTGCTGAATTTAAAGGTGGAATTGGAAGCGGTTCAAAGGGAGGATTTGGGGGCTAAAATATGTCGCAATACATAAGGGATAGAAAAGAATTTTATTTAAAATATCCGAATTTTTGGTCGGATTTATATGAATGTGAGTATAGTTTGTTTCATGTTTTTTCTATAACAAATCAGACTTTGGAACAAGTACACTTAGCGACTGAACGAATGGGTAAAATATTTTTTAAGACTGCTAGACTTTTGCGAAATTTAAGTGACGAACAGCTTCTTGAGCTTGGTTTTCCTCCTGCGAGCTTATCATTCATTAGAATGAAAGGGCTTTATCCTGAATCTGTAATTTCGCGATTTGATTTTGCCGTAACAGAGGATAACCAAATCAAAATGCTTGAGTTTAATAGTGATACACCAACTTTTATTATGGAATGCTTTCAAATGAATGGGAAAGTATGTGGAAATCTAGGCTATGATGATCCAAACTCGGATCAAGAACGATTGCTATCTTCTGGTGTAACGAAAGCAGTAATGGAAGCGACAAAGGGATTAGATAATCCAAATGTTGTTTTTACAGCACATCCTGAACATATCGAGGATTGGAATACCACTATGTATTTAAGTCAGCTATGCCATGTTGAAAATAAAGTAGTGCCAATGTCAGAACTTAGAATTACAAAGGATGCTCTAGTCGATAAAGATGGGGCGAAGATTGATGTTTTATATCGCCAAACATATCCGATAGAAGATTTAATTGAGGATCAAGATCCTGAAACAGGAGATTTGGTAGGTGTGGAATTGTTACAACTTGTAAAAGCCGGAAAGCTTTTTATAATAAATCCTTTGTCAGCATTTTTACTTCAGCCAAAATCAATTCAGTGTCTTATTTGGGGGTTAGCAGAAGAAGAGGCCTTTTATACAAATGAGGAACAACAGTGGATTAAAGAATATATGTTACCTACATATTTAGAACCAGATTTATTTTTAGGAAAAGGTTCTTTCGTTCAAAAACCTTCATTTGGGAGAGAAGGAGATACAATTACGATTCGCGATAAAGACGAAAATATTATGCTTCAAAATGCACACCAAACATATAAAACGTCACTGCCGATATTTCAAAAGTATATCGAACTGCCAGTCGTATCCTTGGAAACAGAAAAAGGGATCGAGAAACTGTCATATGTGTTTGGTTCGTTTTTAATTGCTGGAAAAGCGAGTAGTATCGGTATTCGCGCGGGAGAAAAGATTACAGGAAATGAATCGTACTATTTACCGGTAGGTATAAAAAGGAGGGGAAAAAATGATTAATTTTTTATTATATTTAGTAGTAACACTCGGCCTTTTATGTATAGGTCTGTTCTTGATGGAAGTGACAACGAAAGTAAAGGAATTTAAGTTAATGGCTCAAGGAAATAAGGCGGTAAGCTATGTGCTTGGAGGACGATTACTTGGGTTAGCTGTTGTTTTATATTCGACAGCAGCTAATTCAATTTCACTTCTTGATATGATTTCGTGGGGAGCAGTTGGGATTTTGGCTCAAATTATCGTCTTTTATTTAGCTGAGTGGCTTACACCACGCTTTAATATAAACAAAAGTCTCGAAGAAGATAATCAAGCAGTCGGTCTTTTTCTTATGTTTTTAGCAATTTCAATTGGGATTGTAATTGCTGGTTGTATAACTTATTAAAAACTTTACGTTTAAACGTAAAGTTTTTTATTTTATCCCGTAAAAGCCCGATTGGTGAGGGCTGATTAAAGTTTCACTTTATATATGTTAGTTTGCCATACCTTTTGAAAAAATTGTAGGCTACGGTTGACATCTATTTTAAATAAGAGTAACATTTTCAATGTAATGAAAATAAGTCTCTGTTAGGTGAGGCTCCTGTATAGAGAAATGCTACTGCCCAAAAATGTCGAGAGACGCCAATGGGTCAACAGGAATGATCGAATTAAGGTTTTTCTTAACGTAGCTGGTAATGTACCTATGCTATACAGTGCTAAAACTCGGTGAGGGAGAGGTCCGTAGATTTCTAATTATATTAGAAATCGTTTATTTGTGTATGTAATGGCCGCTACTCTCTTAAGGGTAGGGGCCTTTTTTGTTACCAAGCTATGAGTAATTTCATAGTATAAACTATAAAATTAAACGAGGAGGTGAGGAGCATGTCAAATTCTGACTCGGTTCCGTTACCCATATACTTCAAATCAAAAATATATGATGTAGGCAGGAAACGATTTGTTCCTCCCTCTATATTTATCATAATGTAGCGTTTATAAAACGCGAGACACTTTCACAGTAAAGTGGATAAATTGAGAAACAAAGCGTTTCTTCCTATGTTGTAAAGGAGGAGACGATAATATGTTATATGCAAACAAAACTGTGGGTAACACGTCATATAAACTAAGTAAAAAATCAATAAAAGAACAAACAATGCTCCAAAAAAATAAAGATTTATTAATTGAAATTGCAACAAGAGATGTAAAATCTGTATTTGCATATTTTAAAACAACAAGAGACGGACTATCAATGAAAGAGGCACAAAAACGTATTCAAGTATATGGCCGAAATGAACTAACTTCAAAAAGAGCACTTCTCGCAGAAGTAATGATGAAGCTTGGTGGCATGATTCCAGGTTTTTCAAAACAACGTGTGTGTGATGAATTACAACGTGAAACGATTACTGTATCTAGAGTAGAATGTTCTAGTAGTACAGGGCTAAATAGTGAACTGAAAATGATGGAGATACCAGTGCAAGAACTTGTACCTGGAGATATAATTTTTCTTTCGGCTGGAGATGCTGTGCCAGCTGATGTACGTATTATTTATGCAGATGATTTATTAGTGAATGAGTCTGTGTTAACGGGAAACGAAGCGAATATAGAGAAGTTTGAAAGCTGCTATCACCTTGAACGTAAACGATTTATTCCATTAAAACGGATGAAAGATTATAATCCACTTGAGCTTGAAAATGTATGTTTTAAAGGTTCACATATCGTTAGTGGAAATGCAAAGGCTGTCGTTGTTTCTACTGGAAAAAATACGTATTCAGGCATATTGCATACTTGTTGTAGTAGAACGTCTTAATGTGTTAATGGTGCTAAATATACAAAAACAATGTATAATAGACAAAGTTGAGCAAAAACGTAGAATGGTAATCTATTTATATAACCTTACGTGATAACGTAAGGTTATTATTTTTTTAATAGGAGAGGAATTATGAAAAAAGTATTATTAGTTGATGGTATGGCACTATTATTTCGTGCTTTTTACGCAACAAGTGTCTACGGACAATTTATGAAACGACAAGATGGAACCCCTACGAACGGGATTCATGGTTATATGAAACACTTATTAACAGCTACGCAAGCGATCGAACCAACACATATCGTTACATGCTGGGATATGGGAAGTACGACATTTAGAACAGAATCGTTCTCGAATTATAAAGCAAATCGTGCAGCGCCACCAGAAGAATTAATTCCTCAATTCGATTTAGTGCAAGAAATGACTGCGAAATTATCCATTCCAGTTATCGGTATGAAAGGCTACGAAGCCGATGATTGTATCGGTACGCTTGCAAAACAATATTGCAATGAAGCTGAAGTTTATATTTTAACTGGTGATACAGATTTACTTCAACTTGTTGATAAGAACGTTACAGTTATGCTTCTGCGTAAAGGAATTGGAAATTACGAATATTACACACCGGAGAAAATCATGGAAGAAAAAGGTGTAGAGCCGTGGCAAATCGTCCATGCAAAAGCTTTCATGGGAGATACAAGTGATAATTATCCAGGTGTAAAAGGTATCGGTGAAAAAACAGCGTATAAGCTTATTCAAGAGCACGGAACAGTATCCGCTGTACTAGAAAATGTAGAATCATTAACAAAAGCGCAGCGTACGAAGATTGAAAGTGATTTAGAGAACTTAAATATTTCGTTACAATTAGCCGAAATTCACTGTGAAGTTCCAATTTCATGTTCACTAGAAGAAGGATTACACACAATGGATGAAGAAAAACTTAGATTTGTTTGTGAAGAAATGAATTGGGGAAGACCTGAAATATTAATAAATATGCTATAAATAGTTTGGAAAGAGGGATGTTGCATAAGTCGAACTTTGACTTGGTGACACCTTCTTTTTGTTTTTGTAAACAGTATGATAGTAAATAAAATTATGTCGAACTCAATTTTAAATATATAAATGTTTCGACAAGATATAATGATAAAAGTTGATGAAAATAGTGATTTTTGTAATGAAGTGAATTAATTTCAACATAGTTTTAGAGAGTCTTTTTTTCGTGTTCACAAAGTTGTCAGAAAATAAACGAGATTTTCATATGAAGTTCAAATAGAATTCACAACAATCAATTATTATAAGAACACACAGATAATTCTTTATCTTTTATATAAATCATCCCCCAAGGAGGACAATGAAAATGAGAAAAAAAGTGAGAAAATCTTTTAAACAATTATTAATTGAAAATAAACAATCACTATTAAATAATAAAGAAAATATGAAAGAAATTGAAGAGAGAATTGAGAAACGACATGTAGCATATAGTGGTGCCAGTAATTAAATAAAATAAAAAAGATAGCCTATATAGGCTATCTTTTTTATTTTATATTGAAAAAACGCTATTCAGCTCTTTAATTTTGTAAATATGCAAGATATTTTTATAGCGTTTTTCTATCAATATTACTCATTTTTCGAGGTTGAAATTGGTATATACCAATTTTTGAGATTTTCTATTCAAAATATTACAAAAAATGTTACAATACACTCAAATTTATACTATAAAATCATTTTAATATGAAAAATTGGAATGAAAAGAAAGGAGAGGAATATGAATAAAGATGTCGCTTTGAAATGATTATTATCATTTCATTAGGAGTTGATGTAAAAAGATGAAAAGATACGAAGAATTGGACTCTATAAGAGGGATTTCTTCATTAGTAGTAATGATTGGTCATCATTTAATGATTTTTTCAGCATTTCAAAATTACAGTTATGAAGATAATAAACCATTTGTTGTGTATCTATTAAAAGAAACGCCTGCTCGTCTAATTTTTAGTAGTGGTAACGAATCAGTTATTATCTTTTTTGTTTTGAGCGGATTTGTTTTGTATGAATCTATTCAAAAAAACTATAGTAGCTATGGGTCATACCTTTTAAAACGTATATGCAGAATATATATTCCTTATATTGTGGCAATAATTATAGCTATTGTATGCCAGATTACAATTAGTGAATATGGTATTTCTTATTTAAGTGAATGGTTTAATCGCTCATGGACGATTGAAAGTTCTTCAAGCTTAATCGCACAACATATTTTATTGGTTGGGAAATATAATACAGATGCATATAACGGTGTGATTTGGTCACTTGTCCATGAAATGCGAATATCAATAATTTTCCCGTTAATTTTGATGATTTGCTTACGAAAAACGTTAAGGTGTTCATTACTATTATTGTTTAGTTTTAGTATATGTTCTGTCGTAATATTATTTTTGTTTCGCTCGGGCTTAACATTAACAAGCTATGCATTAACATTGCATTACACAGTGCTGTTTTTACTAGGAGCACTAGTTGCGAAGTATAAAAATAATTTAATAGTTTTTTATAGTAATTGTACTAAAAACACGAAAATTGCATGGTTTTTATTTGCGATTTTACTTTTTATGTATGAAGGGCTTATTGGAGAAATGAAAGTGCTCAATAATTTTATATTTCGAGACTACGTAGTGGCGATAAGTGCATGTTTATTGGTCATATTAAGTTTGTCAATATCAACTTTGTCGTCCTTGCTACATAATAAATATTTGTTATATTTGGGGAAGATTTCTTACAGTCTTTATTTATACCATATTATATCGTTGTTTTCCCTTATATACATGCTCCATGAAATATTACCGTTGCCTATTATTTTAATTTTTTCACTTGTTTTTTCGTTTATACTTGCAATGCTTTCGTATGTATATGTAGAAAAATTTGCATTCGGAGTCGGAAAGTATGTAACAAAACAAGTGGATAGAAGAGAGAAAGGGTTATCTGTAAAGAGTGAATTGCAGGATGTTATTCAGAAAAGGGCGGTGAAATAATTGAAGCAAGAAATGAGTATAAAAGATTTTCAACAATTACTGAAAAGAAGATTCGTAACGATTATTTTAACGATGTGTTGTTTAACCGCTTCTTTAGTTCTTATCTCTATGTATGTTTTAAAGCCGTCATATCAATATTCAACGCAAATTCTTGTTGGGAATTTAGATGAGTTTAATAAGGAAAATTCAACAAATAAAACACAAGAGAATAAGCAACTAGTAACATCGTATGTTGATATTTTAAAAAGCCCATTAATTATTTCAACAGTCAAAAAAACTTTGAAATTAGAGCAATCAAGTTATGAATTAGCACAAAAAATCTCGGTTGTGAATACGGACAACTCACAAATTGTAACTGTTACAGTAAAAGATTCCAATCCGAAAATCGTGAAAGACATTGTAAAGACATTGGCAGAGCAATCACAAAAAAGCTTTCAACAGTACACAAATGTACAAGGGGTGAAAGTATTAACTGATCCTGAGTTACAGGAACAGGCTGAAAAATTGTTTCCAAAATTTCAACTGATCATTCCTATTTCTTTAATTGTTAGTTTTTTTGTTGGGATAGGTTTAGCTGTATTTCGAGATTATTTTGATGAACGTATATACACGGAACAGGATTTAGAGAAAATAACAACAGTCTCTGTTATTGGTCACATAAATATGAAACCAAATAGAAAAAAGAAACCTACAGAGGTTGATAAAAAATCATCTATATATCGAGGTGAACATGTCGATGTTTAGAACAAAGAAACAGCTGCCATTCGATTTGCATGATGATTTGATGAAAGAGCAGTTTTATACGGTGTATCACGAGCTGAAAAAATCTGGAAAACAACTATTCACAGTTAGTTCAACGAAGGACAGAGGGGTTGTTGCCTCGCTTATAGTAAATATGGGTCTAGTGT
Source organism: Bacillus sp. PK6-16 (assembly GCF_056530295.1). Lineage (NCBI taxonomy): Bacteria > Bacillati > Bacillota > Bacilli > Caryophanales > Bacillaceae > Bacillus > Bacillus sp. PK6-16. The sequence continues at coordinate 3,723,863 of NZ_CP096511.1, read as the reverse complement.
TTGCAGAAATGAAGAAAAAGGTGTTACTTATTGATGTGAATTTTTCTGACCCTCAATTACATGTATTATTACAAAGTGATCACATGATAACCGTAAACGATATAATAAGCTCTTCCCCCTGCAATTATGAATCTTTTTCTAGTAATTTGTCTAAATACTTATATTGTATTCCTGCAAAAAAAACAGTACACACAGGGACGCCCTTAGTTGCTATGGATGAATTTGATAATGCGATTGTTAAGTGGAAAGAAGATTTTGATTACATTTTCTTTTATTCTTCTGAAGTATTTGATCTTCCTGCTACGCACATTATTGCAGAGAAATGCGATGGAGTGGTGTTAGCAGTTAAAAAGCGACAAGATTCACTACGTACAGTGCAAAAAGTAATAGCGGATATAAATAGGAAAGAATGTGAATTAATAGGTATAATTTTATATTCTTGAATGTGGGGGTAACGATCCATGATTCGTGAAACAAATCAAGCCAAGTTGTATACGATTCCGGCTCAAGAAAAGCCTAGCATATTGAATCGAAGTGTAAAACGCTTGTTTGATATTATATTTTCAATCATATTGTTACTATTAACGATACCAATTATGTTGTTCTTTTGTATTATGATTACTTTCGAAACATCAGGGGCTCCAATTTACTTTCAAGAACGTTTAGGTATAAACGGGAAGAAGTTTAATGTATTTAAATTAAGATCAATGGTAAAGGATGCTGAAATAAATGGCCCACAATGGGCAAAAGAGCATGATTCAAGAATTACAAAAGTTGGATTGTTTATAAGAAAAACGAGAATTGATGAATTACCGCAACTTTTAAACATTTTAAGAGGAGATATGTCTTTTGTAGGCCCTAGACCAGAGAGAGAGTTTTTTTATAATGAGTTTGATGCGTATATTCCAGAATTTAAGGAACGTTTAATAGTAAAACCAGGATTAACAGGATGGGCACAAATAAATGGAGGGTATAATCTTGATCCAAAGGAAAAGTTGAGGCTGGACATGGAGTATATTGAAATGAAAACATTTCGGATGGACATCCGTATTTTATGTAAAACCGTTTTAATTGTATTGAACGGTAATGGTGCAAGATAAATATGTAAACAAACAACATATGTAAGTAGGTTACTTGCAAAGGAGAACTTGTATGGGTAGATCTATTCTAAACAATATTATCCATCTGTTTTATAGTACGATTTTAGCTAACCTTCTTCAGGCCGTCAGTTTAATTGTTTTAGCAAACTTTTTTAACGCACAACATTATGGGATGTTTAGTGTTGCCATAGCAGTGACGTTTGTTATGTTATTCTTTACAGACTTAGGACTTAGTAATACGTTTCTTCGAGAAGGGGCAAAGGATGGAGCAGATTTAGAGCAGATTTTATCATCGTATATAAAAATAAGGATGATTCTACTTATTTTTATTTCTATCATCGGTTATATTGCTATTCATTATATGTATGCGGATAAAAATTTAATTTATATGATGATAAACGTAATGTTTTTCATGTTAATAGGATTAACTTGGCAAAACATAGGAATTGCCTATTTTCAACTGACGGAACGTATGAAGTATATAGCGCTCATAAAAGTTGTATCAGCATCAGTTGTCATTATAATTACATGTTTTTGTATTTTCGGAGAGTTACCGGTGTATGTAACGGCTCGTTTATATGCTTTTGGGTATATGATCGGTGGTTTATTTAGTATATATATCATGAGAAGAAAGACGAAAATGAATATGAAAGTCGTAATTCATAAAGCGTTATTTTGGCAATTAACTCCCTTTATTATTAGCGGTTTTTTAATAATGAGTACGCCACAATTAGCACCTATCTTGCTCAACTATACATTGCCATTAAGTATGGTAGGTGTTTTTGCAGTGGCGTACCGGATGCCGGCAGCTTTATATCAAGTACCAGGGGTAATTGCAGGTGCGTTTTTTCCGGTGCTCTTTAAGCATTATAACCAGAATAATTTAGAAGAGCATACGAAATTAAATTTGCTTCAAATTAAATCAATGGCGATTGTAGGAATATGTATGACGATCGGTTTATATCATTTAGCACCATACTTTATTTCTATATTTTTTCATGAGGAATGGAGCAATGCAGTAGAACCACTCCGAATATTATCATTTCTTATTGTGCTACAAAGTTTAAATATTGCTATTGCTGACGGTTTAACGACGAGTGGATGTCAAAATAAGAGAACTGTTGTGCAGTGTGTAGCATTGGTGATAGGTGGGGTTATGCTGTATAGCTTTAGTAGTCTTGGTGGAGTGATAGGAGCGGCATACGCTATGGTTTTATTTGAAATAGTCGCTTTAGTGGGATATATAGCAGTGAGTGTAGTGAAGAAAAAAATTGTATTCCAAATTGTAATACCGTATGCAATTTATTTTGGTGTAACCTTTATTGGAGTGCAATATATATTGCATACATATCATTTAATTGCGCTTGTTCTTAATATACTAATTGTACTAGCTGCCATATTCCTATATGATTATGAGCTAAAAAAACTTCTTCTTTCTTTTATAAGAAAAATACGCAAAAAGGATTATATTACGAAACAGGGGATATAGCCTATGGAAAATAATATGAAAGTATCGATGGGATGGATTATTCTTCTAATATTATTTGTTATGTTAAGTAAATACAATTTATATATTGGATTTTCATTGAAGATATATATGATTTTTTTAGTCATATATTTTTGTTTAACAATTAAAGACTTTCATATTCAAAAATTATATTTTCATGAAGTTATATTTTTACTGTTTTATTTCATTTATTGTTTAAGTGGAATTCTTTCTATGTATTTAAATGCTAGTATTCGTATGATTTTTGGCGTGCTACTCGTTTTAGGATGCTATTTTATAATGAGGAATTTATTGGGGAATACTGAAATAGTGGTACTTGAATCATCTATTGCTTATGTAGGAGTAGTATTTAATGTTGTAAGTCTAATACTCTATATAATCGGTTTACAATACTTTAGTTTATACGGTGGAGAAGAGAGAGAAATTTTTGCTGGTTTATTAGTTGATAGAGGATATCCACGGTTAATTGGATTGCTAGATGATCCTAACATCTTTATTTTCTATAATACAATATTTTTTATGTACTATATGACGAATTTACAAAATATCACTAACATTCTAGGGTTAATTTTATGTGTTACGACGAGTTTATTAACCTTTTCAAGGGGTGGTATACTAGCGCTTGTGCTTGTCGTTTTTGTATATATATGTATGTCTAGTTTCGCTAAAAAAATAAAAATAATTATAAGTTTAGTATTGTTTAGTGTAGTTATTTTTAGTTTATCGAATAGTGTAATGGGGGGGCAATTAGATGACATATTAAATAAACGAATTTCTGATTTTTCCCATGATAATGGAAGTGGTAGATTTACATTATGGGAAGCTGCTTTTAAATATTATTTATCCAATCCATATATCGGAATCGGTGCTTTTAACTTTTCGAATTATTATGAGTATCAATTTAATGAAAAATTATATGTACACAATACATTTTTAGAAATCTTGTCTGAATCGGGTACAATTGGTTTTCTTCTATATAGCGCGTTTTTATTCATATTAATGTTCAAGCTAGCGCAGCATACTTTGTTTCGTGAAAAACCATATCTTCTATTGACTATGATTGCATTTATATTTCAGATGATGTCATTGTCACTCATTATTAACGAAGCATTCTTTTTATTTTTAGCAGTTGTTGTGAAGTATATTTCAATATATGAAGGAAGGGGAAAGATAGATGGTAAAATGTCTATCAGCACATAACGAGCCGCCTTATGTTTCTGTAATAACACCTTCTTATAATAGTATACGATTTATAGGTGAGACAATTTTATCTGTACAGAATCAATCGTATGAAAACTGGGAAATGCTTATCGTTGATGACGGTTCAACCGACCAATCTGCCACAAAAATTAAAGATATAATAGAAGGAGACTCACGTATTAGGTTATTATCATTAAAACAAAATGTTGGTGCTGCTAAAGCTCGGAATTTAGCGATCCAAGAGGCAAGAGGAAGGTACATTGCCTTTTTAGATAGCGATGATATATGGTTGCCGCATAAATTGAAGACACAATTGTTATTTATGGAAGAAATGAATATTGCTTTTTCATATGCGTCGTATAGTTTAATTGATGAAAACGGTAATGAATTAAATCGTGAAGTGAGTGCACCAAAATCTGTTGACTATCATTATTTAGTAGGAAATACAATTATCGGTTGTTTAACAGTGATGATTGATCGTGAAAAAATTCCATATGTCGAAATGCCTAGTATACAGCCGGAAGATACAGCGTTATGGCTGAACTTATTACATGAAGGGTATGAAGCAAAAGGTATACAGCAAGTGTTAGCAAAATATAGAATTGTTACAAATTCTGTTTCTAGAAATAAAATTAGAGCAGCTTTCCGGTATTGGAAATTGTTAAGGGAACAAGAACGACTAAATTCGGTGCAAATTTTTTACTATTTTAGTAAGTATGCTTATCATGCTTATAAAAAAAATAAAATCAATGTAGTTGGGAAGACGCAATTATGAATATACTGTTGATGACAGATAAATTGATAACTGGCGGAGCCGAGAGCTATTTCTGTAAATTGGAAAGTAATTTGCGTTATGATGATTTTAAGATTTATACAGCTGCAGGTGATGGAGAACTATATGAATCTCTTACTAGAAAAGAAAATTTTATATTACTTAGTCGATGGAATCATTTGAGAAATATTTATTATTTACGAAACGAAATTTGTAAACGAAAGATAGAACTTATTCATGCAAATAGTTTGCGAATGGTATTATATGCTTTTCTACTTCAAAAGTTTATTAAAAAAAAGATGAAAATTGTTTATACGAAACATAATGTAACGATATTAGAAAAAAAAATGCCAACGCTTTTTCGTTATTTCATGAATAAATATGTGAACAATATTATTACAGTAAGTGAGTTTGAAAAGAATAATTTAATTTCAATTCATGTAGCAGAAGAAAAAATAAATACAATTTATAACGGTGTCGATATTGAAAAGTTTTTATTCCAGCAGAAAAAGAAAGAATCTACATATAAAATAGGGATATTAGCTAGATTATCCAAAGAGAAAAACCATCAACTATTTGTCAAAATTGCAAATGTGTTGAAAAAGAGAAATGATTTTATGTTTTATATTGCTGGTGATGGCCCAGAGAAAGAATTGATTATGAAAGAAATAGAAAAATATGGATTACAGCAAAGGGTGAAGATGCTAGGGAATATTTCAGAGCCGCATGAGTTTATAGGGAATATGGATGCCTTACTTTTATTATCTTTTCGTGAAGTGTTTCCAATGGTAGTAATTGAAGCGATGGCTACAGGGACACCAATTGTTTCAATAGATGTTGGTGGAATACATGAAGCAATAGATGGAGAATCAGGTGTTTTGATATCTGAATATTGTGAATTCGAATTTGCAAATGCACTTGAGGAACTACAAGGGAATGAAGAAAGGGTAAATGATATTAGATTGAAAGCACGAGAGAAAGCATTGAGGTATTTCTCGTTAGCTAAAATGATAGAAGAAACGAAAAATATATATGAATTAAACAAATGACCGGGTAGGTCGTTTGTTTTTTTTATTATAGAAACTTTTAAGAGAAAACTCACATATTATATGAAAAAAGGTAATATGAGGAGTGAATTTATTTTGTCAGAATATATTTCTTCCCAAGAAGATTGTGCGCCAGAAAGTAGCGTTCACATTGATTGTTTTGGCGCAGTTCCAAACTCGGGAAATGATAGCTCATTAGCAATTCAGCAAGCTATTGATTATTGTGTAGCGAATCGAATTTCGACGGTTAGAATTACAGGGGTAAATACGTACAAAATTGTAAAGCCGATTGTTATTAAATCAAACGTAAGATTAGAGTTAGATCCTACCGTAACGCTGCAAATTGATGGGGATTTTAATGCATTTGAGCTACAAAGTAACGCTTCGATAGTTGGTGGTACTATTCAAGTTATAAATACATTGTTTCAATCTGCTGTTATTTATGTTTCTGGTTCACAACAAATCGAAGTACCTAATCAATCTGTTATATCAAATATAAATATAATAAATACAACTCCATCGTATAAAGGAAAAGCTATACATTTTTATTGTCAAAAGGCATGGGATTATATTAGTTTCTTTCAAGTCAAATTTATTCAAATTAAAAACTTTCAAACTGCAATATATTTGAAAACAGAGTATATAGATGATATTAATACACCTTGCTGGATTAACGCCAATGTATTTCAATCTATATTTATTGATGGATGTGTGTATGGGATTGAAGTAGATGGAAATAGTGATTTGCCAAATGAAAGTTCAGGAAATACGTTTCATGATATTCAAGTGCAATGTAGACAACAAACGAAAAAAGTAATTCGTTGTTCAGGTGCGTATAATACATTTGATTGTATGATTTGGGATACGTACCGGATGAGTAGTGAACAAATTGTCATTGAATTTTCTTCTAATTCGCATCGTAACTACCTTTTTTCAAATTTACTTTCTACAACTATTGTAGATAAAGGACAATACAATGTTTGTAAGTCTACCTATGAAGAATCTCTTCGAATTCAGTTACCAATTACGTTAAATAAACCACATTTAATAGGGAATCAAGATGATATTTTAGTAAATGCTCAGCAGAAGTATACGATTAAGCAAGTAAGTGGGAAAGTGCCTTACGGGGGGAATCTCGCAAATTGCTTTAATTTAATAGATGAACAAAGTGTAAACTATATTGACGTTCCAGATAGTAATCCAGTTGTAATTGAACTTGATTTTACGAAAAAACCAATACAAATGTTAAATTGTTTTGGAATGTATTTTGGGTGGGGAGAGAGCCCAAAGAAAATTAAAATTGAATATGCATTAAGCACAACTGGAAGTTGGGTTATCGCGTTGGATGTTCCATTAAATGTTGGCGATACAATTATATCGAATATGAAGGCGAGTCAGTTATATAAAGTTAGAATTACATTAAGTGGTTATTCTCAAGATCATAAACGTTTTCGAATTAATCGTATCTTTGCAAGATCTTCTATGGAAAATGGGAGTGCTTGGTTAGCGACAACTGGCGGAAGAATGTTTGGAGATATTGAAATAGAGGCAAGTAAAGGTATAATCATGAAGACTGCTAGTGGAGTGAAATGGAAAGTTACTATTAATGAAGCTGGCCAACTTATTACGACTAAAATAACTTGAGATGGTGTGTAATCGTATATCTTTGGACGAGTTACAACGTAGTGGGATATAGGTAATGAAAAAGAGATTGTAATTTGGTTTCAACCAAACTACAATCTCTTTTTTGTTTCAATTACTTCCACCAAATCCAAGTCCAAAGGTAATTTCGTACATTTCGAGGAGTAATGCGAATGAAGCGTTCACCGTCAAAGAAGCAATTTAAATTTGGAAGTGCTTCATCTGGATTTTCTGGAACAAAGGTGACGATGTTTTCGTTACTTGTAACGGTTACTGTAATTGGTGGGTCGGTAGGCGAGACTTGAAGTTGTAATGAAATATTGGCCGTATTTTTAAATGGATTATTAACAGGTGGGCTTATCACTTGTACTGTGAATAACACGATAATTGTTTCGTTTGGTTCCAAATTAGTAGCGACTAGGAAACCGATATTCGGATTCGCTAGTGGAGAGCGTTCACCGTTAATAAAGACAGTGCCATTTATAAAGTGTAAACCTGCTGGAATAGTATCTTGTAAAGAAATATTTGAGAGTGAAATTTTGGAAGTATTTGTAATGCGTACCGTGTAATCAAAATATTGATTTAAATAAGCTGAGCTGACGGAAGCATTTTTCGTGACTGTTGCAGTTATAAATTGAATTGGTATACGAACAATATTTGAATTAACAATGAAAGTAATAATTGGATCCTGTGGTGTCAATTGAAAGGCAGCGGTAACTGTTGCAGAATTTATAATTGTACTGTTTGAAGGAATAGAAGTTACGAGAACTTGAAATGTTATAATTGCTACTGAATCTGCAGGTAAAGAGCCGATATTAATACCGGTGTCTGGACGAATATTTGGAACGGGAGTACCGTTAATTGTTACACTGTTTTCTATAAATGTTGTACCAGCTGGAATTGTGTCTATAACGGAAGTGCTGATTGTCGGAATTGGGGAGTGATTAAATACCGCTAATGTGAATGTAATGATATCTCCTATAACGACAATAGATTTGTCAGCTGTTTTTTCAATGTCAACCATCGGATCAACGACTGTCGTTGTAACGGTATTTGTTTGCTTTGTAATCGTAATAGGTGGTTGGATTGGACCGACAATAGGTGTATAGGAAATAGTAGCATCGTTATTGATTGTAGATTGAAGAGTAGAAGAGGAAATTGTCACTTGGAAAGTAATAATAACAGATTCATTTGGAGCAAGATTTCCTAACGTCATACCATTTTCCGGATTCGCATTAGGTTGATTGATTCCGTTAATCGTAACACTACCAATAACAAATGTCGTATCTGCTGGTGCTGTGTCTACTAAAAGAAGGTCTTCGATAATGATATTACCATTATTAGTAATCGTGATGGTATACGTTAAAGTTTGACCGGGTAAGGCACTTGTGAAATCAACAGCTTTTATCGCAATGACATTATCATTTTGGACAGTAGTTGTGACGGTGTTTGTTGTAGTCGTATTTGTAACAGGTACGTTATTTGGGTTGACTATATAGTTAAAAGTAGTAATTGCGCTGTTGTTTAGTTCGTTTGGTGTTGGAATAGAAGTCACAGTTACTTGGAATGAAACGATAGCATCTCCACCAATAGTTATAGTACCAATTGGTATGCCGCTTACTGGATTCACTCCTGGAAGAGTTTCTCCGTTTACAATGACGCTATTTTCTATAAACGTAGTACCTTGAGGAATAATATCTTGAATGATTACATCATTTACTGCAACATTACCGGTTTGATTTAGTGTAATCGTATACGTTAACGTATCACCAACCGTTGCAAATGAAAGGTCAACAGCTTTATTGCTATTCAAATTTGCGTGATTAATTTCTGTTGCGGCAGCTGATGAAATAATAGTTTCGGTAATAGGTGGTCGATCTGGTACCGTGTATTCATATTCAATTGTACTCGTGTTAGAGATTGGATTTGTTTGTGGAATCGAAGTAACCCGTACTTGGAATAGAATGGTTGCTGTCGTATTAGGTGGAATAGTATCAATTTGTATACCGTTAAGAGGGTTGTCATTTGGCCGAGCGTTGCCGTTCACAATAACACTATTCTCTATAAATCTCGTATTTGCCGGGATAATATCTGTAACAAGAATGTTTTCGACTTGTATATTTCCGTTATTTATGATGGAAATTGTATAAGGGATGATAGTTTGTAAGTCAGCATATTGGATAGGTGTTGTTTTTGTCGCAATTACATTAGCGGAAATAACTTCAGTGAAGGTAATATTGCTAGTCGATATTTGTTCTTCCGTGTTTATTGTATAACGAGAAGTTGATTGATTTTGAACATGACCGCTAGCAGGAAGAGCTACGACGGTAACAGAAAATGTGACTGGGATAGAAATGTTAGGAGCAATCGTTCCTACAAGTATACCTACACTTGGATTGGCGTTAAGTTGAGGAATGTTATTTACTAAAACGCTACCGTCAATAAAGGTTGTTCCATCAGGTATATTGTCTGTAAATACAACAGCAGTGGCATCCGTATTCCCTGTATTCGTTAAAGTTGTTGTATAAGTTAAAATGTCACCAATCGTTACAGAGGTTAAATCAACAGTTTTAAGTGAAACGATATCAGCATCATTAATTTGAACGAAAGTAGTATTGGAAGTAGTAGATTTTTGAATTGGTGCAAAGTCAGGATTGAAAATAAAGTCGTAGACGATGTTTGCAGTATTAGGTGTTGGATTTACAGTAGGTAAATTCGTAACGGAAACTTGGAATGTTATTGTAGTCATTTGACCTGCTGCGACATTAGGAATGGAAAAGCCGATATTCGGATCTGCTGCAGGAAGTACAGTATTATTAACTATTACACTTCCTGGAATAAATACTGTTCCATCCGTTATAGTATCTGTAAAAAAGATGGAGTTAGTTGTAGCCGATCCATTATTTTGAATGAATACTGTATATTCAATGGTTTCATCAATAGTAGCTAATACAGTATTAGCAGATTTTGTAGTAATAAGAATAGCATCAATAAATTGTATGTTTGTAGCATTGGAAGAGGTCGTTTCTGAAATTGGTGGTGTGCTTGGGTCTGGTCGATACTCATAGTGAATGACGGCGATATTATTAATGTTATTTTGTGGCGGTATAGAGACTACGCTTACTTGGAACGTAACAATAATCGTATTATTTGGAAGAATTATATCAAGGTTGATACCGGTAATTGGATTTTCGTTAGGTCTTGGTACGCCATCTACAAGAATGCTATTTGGAACGAATGTGGTGCCAGAAGCAATTGCGTCAAGTAGGAGAGTGTTTGTAATAGGTATTGTACCGGCGTTTGTAACTGCGACTGTATATGTGATGATTTGACCGATACGTGTAATGGATCTGTTAGCGGATTTAATTGCACTAACATTTGCCGTTCGCACTTCAGTATTTACTGCATTTGATAACGATCTACGCTGAATAATTGGAGAACTAGGATCAATTTGGTATTCGTACGAAGTGTCTGAAATATTAATGACTGTATTGCCCTCTGGTATATTTGTAAGTTGTACTTGGAATGAAATAGTGACTGTTTCATTTGGTTGTATCGTGCCGAGAGTTACTCCGTTTTCAGGATTCACGCCAGGCTGAATTACATTATTTATTGCTAAGCTATCTTCAATGAATATAGTACCCTCTGGAATGGTATCAATGAACACGATATTGTTAGCCGGAACGGTTCCTATATTTTGAAGTGTATTTGTGTAGGTAATCATTTGCCCGATTGATACGAAATTTACATCCGCACTTTTAACAGAAATAATATTTGCATTTTGAAGTGATGTTGTAACGATGTTAGAATTTGCAGAGCGATTTACTGGTGGGGCTGTAGGAATACTTACATATTGGTAAGTTGCTGAAGATTGATTTACAATTTCAGTTTCATTCGGTGGATTATTTGTTTGCACTTGAAATAGTATCGTTTTGGAACTGTTTGCTGGAATTGTTCCAATCGGTATTCCGTTTTCAGGATTTACACCTAGCTGAAGGACACCGTTAATTGTGACACTATCGGGAACGAATGTAGTCCCAGCTGGAATAGAATCTGTGAAATTAATATTTATTGCGTCAACATTACCGACATTTTTCACTTCAGAAATATAAAGGATAGTTCCACCGATATCTACAGTTGTTGGATTGGATGTTTTTGTAATTGCCAATTGTGCTTGCACGAAATTTGTAATGACGATATTACTAGTAGATGTTTCAGTAATAGGCGGTTGCCCTGGGTTTGGTTGGATTGTATATGTTGTATTGGATTGATTTGTAATCGATTCTTGGGAGAATGAATCGTTAATAAGAATTTGGAACGAAATAAGGTGAGTAGCGTTTGCTGCTAAAGTAGGTAAAGTAACACCTACATTTGGATTGGCATCAAGTATAGTTGTTCCGTTAAGTGTAAAACTATTTTTTACGAATGTAGTATCTTGGGGGATCGTATCTGAAAATATGAGATTCGTAGCTGGAATATTTCCTGTATTTTCTAGTGTTATTGTGTAAGTCAAAATATCACCTGTTGTTGCTTGTTGTGCATTGACTGCTTTTAAAGAAAGGATAGTCGCATCCGAAATTTGTGTGAAAGCAGGATTAGATGTAATTGTACGAGAGACGATAGGAGCAGTTGGATCGGTGATAAAAGTATAGTCAATACGGGCTGTATTAGAAATTGGATTGACGTTTGGAATGAATTGAACGATAACCTGGAATGTTACAGTGACGTTTTCTGACGGTGCGATGGAGTTTAATGGTATTCCTGCGTTAGGATCGGCACCTGAAACGGAAACGCTATTAATAGTTACGCTATTCGGAATAAAGGCAGTTCCTTCTGGGACCAAATCTGTTAAAGTAACTGTATTTGCAGTAGTATTTCCGTTGTTTTGAACGACTACGGTGTAAGTGATTGTACCGTCAGTAGATTGTACGAGAGAATCTGTACTTTTAATTACGGATAACGATGCATCAACAACAGCTGTATTAACCGTATTAGACGAGGATGTTGCTGTAACAGGAGGTTGACTTGGATCGACAATATACGTGTAACTTGTAAGTGCTTGATTTATAATTGCTCCTTGCGGTGGAATAGAACTTGCAAGAAATTGGAACGTAATAGTAGCGGAATCACCTGGTGCGATAATACCAACTGGAATACCGAGAGTTGGACTTGCATCTGGAAGTGAAATCCCGTTGAGCGTAACACTATTTGGAACAAATAATGCTCCTTCAGGAACTCCGTTAATGAGTAATACAGAGTTTGCAGGGAAGTTTCCAGTATTCGTTAATGTTGCTGTATACGTAATTATATCCCCGATAGATACAATTGAACGATTTGCTTGTAAAACAGTTGTAACAGTCGCGTTATTAATTTGTGTTGAAGCGCTATTAGAATTTATCGTGCCTGTAACAGGAGGAGAGGCCGGATCAACGATGAATGTGTATTGAATAGATGCTACGTTTGTAATCGGATTTGAAGGTGGAGTTGATGTAACTATGACTTGGAAAGTAACGGTTAAGGAACTACCTGCGCTAATTGTTCCGATATTCACTCCGTTATTTGGATTTTCACCTGGAATGGTACTTCCATTTACAGAAAAACTATTTTCAACAAAGGTTGTTCCTGCTGGAGCTGGGTCTGAGAAATTTACATTCGTAGCGTTTGTATTGCCGCTATTTTGAATCAAAACTGTATAAGTGATCGTATCTCCAATATTTGCAAAGGCTGTATTAGCAGTTTTTACAGCTGAAAGTATTGCTGTATTAATAGAAGTAACGAAGACATTCGTTTCCACATTGCCAGGCTGAGCCAGTAATGCATTGCCTACGTTATATTGGAAGTTAACAAATCCTAAGTTTTGGAGTTCAGGTGTGAACGTTGTTGGATTACTTACGATTTGTACTTGAAATATGATTGTAACAGTTTGATTTGGATTGATTGTATTTATGCCAACACCGTTAATAATCGAAGCGGATGGTAATGGAGTGCCATCAACAATCACTGATCCTGCAACAAATTGTGTCCACGATGGTAAAGGGTCTGAGAATATAGCGTTGTTAGCAGGAATATTGCCTGTGTTCGTAATAGTCGTTGTATACGTAATCGTATCACCAATCGTCGCAAAAGTTTTATCTCCTATTTTAATAGTATTTAAAATAGCACTTTCAATTTTTGTTGTAACGTTGTTAGAAATAATATTTTTTGAAACTGGAGGATTAGCTGGATTAACGATATGTTGAAAGCTAACGCTAGCTTGATTAGTAATTGGATTTATAGGCGGAATTTCATTGGCGATAATGTGAAATGCTACGATGACAGATTCGTTTGGCGCGATATCACCGATTGGAACGCCTGTAATGATATCTGCATTTGGGATGCTAGTTCCGTTCAGTGTAAAGCTATTCGGTTCAAAGGAAGTTCCGTCTGGAATAAGGTCGGTAAAAATAACATTTGTTGCACTCACATTTCCGCTATTTGTAATTGTAACGGTGTAGGTAATATCCTGCCCGATATCTACCGTAGATACATTTGAATTTTTTTGTGCAGTAAGCATAGCGCTATTAATTTGTGTTGTCGTTGTATTAGATTGATTAGAAGTTGTAATAGGTGGCTGGCTAGGGTCAACGACATAATGATATGTGGTAGAAGCAGAGTTAGAAATGGGATTAAGTGTTGGAAGTGTAATAACAGTTGCTTGGAATGTAACGATTGCCGTATTACCACCATTAATGGAACCAATATTTACACCAGTTGATAAATCGGCGTTTGGAATTGTTTGCCCATTAGCTGTGAAACTATTTGGAACGAAACTTAAATTGCTATCAAGAATATCGATAATAGTTACATCAGTTGCGGTCACATTCCCGGTATTAGGAAGGTTAAGTGTAAATGTTATTGTATTACCAACATCCGCAAAAGTAAGATTTGCTGTTTTGGTGCTAATAATAGTTGCGTTGTTTATTTGAAGGAGTGTAGTGTTGGAAGTAGCTGCACTTGAAACGGGAGAATTAACAGGATCAACAGTAAATTCATACGTCGTTGATGCTGTATTGGGTGCTGGGTTACTAGGGGGAATGCTGTTCACTGTAACTTGAAAGACGATACTATATATTTCGTTTGGTGGAAGTGTTGCAAGTAATGCACCTGTATTTGGATCCGCGTTAGGTTGTAAAACGCCATCGACAGTTAATGTGTTAGGAACAAATGTGAGTCCACTTGGTAATGTATCTGTGAACACAATATTAGTTGCATCGGTATTGCCTACATTGGTAATAGAAGTAGTATAAAAAGCAGTTTGCCCGATATCTGAAAAGGATACACTTTCATTTTTCGTCATAGACAATATTGCTTCGTTAATTTGGGTTGAAACAGGATTACTAATTGAAGTTTCTGCATCAGGTGGTGAGACTAATTGATACGATGTTGATGAGAAATTTACAATTGGGTTTTGGTTTGGTAATGATGTTACAGTAACTTGGAACGAAACTGTTACTGTAGTCCCGGCTGTTATTGTCCCAATATTCACACCGTTCGATGGATCCGCCCCACTTTGAGGAACTCCGTTAATAGAAAATGTGTTTGCAATAAATGTAGTGACGCTTGGCACTGTATCTGTAAATATAACATTTTGTGCAGATGAGTTTCCATTGTTTGTTAAAACGACAGTATAAGTGAGTGTATCTCCAATACGGCTAAAGGATTTATCGACTTGTTTTAATGAAAGAATGTTAGCTGTATTAATCGTAGTAAACACTGTGTTTGAAGTAACGTTTCTTGAAACAATCGGTGCATTTGGATCAGCGATAAATGTGTAAGAAGCAGTAGCGGAATTGGCTACAGGATTTTGGTTTGGTGTAGAAGTAGTAGTAACTTGAAATGCGATAGATATTGAGTTGTTAGGAGCAATTGATCCGATTGTTATACCTGTATTAGGATCGAGTCCGATGTGTGTACTGCCATTGATTGTGACACTATTCGGAATGAACGTTGTGCCGTCTGGAATAAGATCAGTGAAAGTAATATTCGTTGCATTTGTATTGCCATTATTCGTTAAAATGGTTGTATAGGTAATGGTATCACCTAGTGTAACAATTGTTTGATCGACCGATTTTGCCATCGTTATCATAGCATCTAGTACCGGGTTTGTAACGATATTCGTTGAAGTAGAAGTTGTAATAGGAGTTCCGTTTGGATCGACAGAATAAGAATATAAAATTGTGTCATTACCCATAATTGAACTTGAAGGGGGAACAGAAAGAACATTTGCTTGGAAAGTAACGGTTACTGTTTCACCAGGAGCGATATTTGGTATAGTTACTCCAAGTGCTGGTTGCGCACCAGATTGCTGAACCCCATTTATTTTGACTGAGTTTGGTATAAAGGTAGTGTTAGCTGGAATTGCGCTCGTGAACGTTATATTCGTTGCAGTCGTATTTCCTGTATTTATAATAGTTGTTGTATACGTAATCGTATCTCCAACAGAAATGATAGATTTATCAACGCTTTTTTTGGTCGTTAATATTGCACTATTAATTGTTGTCGAAACAGCATTAGATACGTTCGTTTGTGTTACCGCAGGCTGGCTAGGATCAACTACATGTGCAAATTGTACAGAACTAAAATTAGAAATTGGATTTATACTTGGAATGTTTGTAACAAGTACGTTGAGAGTAATCACGGCCGTTCCATTTGGGTTTATATTTCCAATCTGAATCCCGTTAGATGGATTTCCGATTTGCTGTGTACCAGAATTGTTTGTAAGAGTGCCAGATATGAATGTCGTCCCATCAGGTAAAGTATCCGTGAAAATTATATTTTGTGAAGTGACATTTCCAGGGTTACTTAATGTAATTGTATAAGAAATTGTATCACCAATCGTTGCGAAAGTTTTATCTACAGATTTGATTGCCACAATTTCTCCAGAATTTATTTGTGTCGAAACAGAATTAGATGTCGTATTTCGTGAAACAAGTGGTAAATTAGGTCCTGTCATAAATTTATAATCAATAGAAGCGCCGTTTACAACCGGTGAGTTTGGTCCGCCTGGTCCAATTGTGAAAATTGGATTTGGAATGCTAACTACTTGCACACGGAAGGTAACATTTATAAAATCTCTGGCAATAATATCTCCAATTGGTATCCCGTTCGCTGGATTTACTCCAGGTAATAAAACTCCGCCTACTCGAACGCTATCTTCTATAAATACTGCGTCATTTGGAATCGGATCTGTAAAAATGATATTCGTAGCAGTTGTGTTTCCTACATTTTCTAATAAAACTGTATACGTTAAAAATGAATTTCCAGGTGCTATGTCAGAAAATAGCCGATCCACACTTTTCGTTGCTTGAATAATCGCTTCGTTAATTTGAACTAAAGTTGGATTACTTGTAGCTGTTTCTGTCACCGGCGGCTGGGTAGGATCAACAATGATCGAGTATGTCGTGCTAGACTGGTTCAAAGTTGGATTTGTAACTGGTATTGAGCCAACGATAGCTTGAAAGCTAATTGTTGTCGTTCCTCCAACTGGAATTGAGTCTAAAGAAATCCCGCTATCTGGTCTAAATCCAAGTTGTGGGATGGTATTAATTTGTACGCTATCAGGAACGAATGAAAGTTCAGGTGGTAATATATCGATAAAAACAGGTGTGTTTGCGGCAGTATTTCCGCTATTGGTGAGGGTAGTTGTATACGTAATTGTATCTCCAACAGCAGCAAAAGCACTGCTTGCAGTTTTTGTTGCGATAACAGAAGCAGTATTTACTTGTGTAAAGGTTTTATTAGATTGAACTGTTCGTGAAACTGGCGGTTCATTTATATCTACAATAAAGCTATATTGAAGCGATGATTTATTCGGGATTGGATTAGGGTTTGGAAGTGTTGCAATGTTTACTTGAAAACTGAGTGTAGCAGATGCATTTGAATTCAAGTTACCAATATTGATACCGTTTTGTGGATTTGCATTCGGAACGGTTACACCATTTATCTTAAAGCTATTTGGGATAAAGGTAGTACCGTTTGGAATTGTATCAGTAAAAATAATGTTGTTCGCAGTAGTATTTCCGTTGTTTGTAACAGCTGAAGTGAATGTAATTGTATCACCAATTGTAGCGAAAGTTGTACTAGCGCTTTTATTTATTACTAAAGTAGCGTCAATAATTGGTGTAACTGTTGTATTTGTTACAGTGCTACCAACAGCAGGAGATTGGTTTGGATTTACGGTATATTCATAATTTACAAGAGCATTATTTGTTAATGTGCCACTAGGTGGTATCGCTAAAATTTGTGCTTGAAAAGTAATGAATACAGTATCTCCTGGCGAAATATCTGCCAAGTGAACACCAAGTGATGGATCTAATCCTGGTTGTGGAACATTATTGATCGTTACGGAGTTTTGGATAAATGAAGCTCCTGCGCCAAGCCCATCTGTTAAAACAGTTGCACTAGCAGGGATATTACCTGTATTTGTTACTGCAATCGTATAAGTAACAATATCACCAATTGCAGCTGTCGGTGTATTCACAGACTTAGTAGCGACAATAGTAGCGTTATTAATTTGAGTTGTTATTACGTTACTTAACGTATTGGCGGATGCTGGAGGTAAGTTAGGATCTACGACATACTGGTACGTTGTATTACTTTGGTTCGGAATTGGATTTGGATTCGGGATAGAATTTACTTGTACTTGGAACGAGATGATCGTATTTGCATTCTGATTTATTGGATCGATTGCAATTCCGCTTGCTGGATTGACATTAGGCAGTGTATTCCCATTTACAGTAACACTATTAGGAATAAACGATGTTCCGTTTGGAATTACATCTGTAAATATTACATTTGATGCAAGTGTGTTCCCGTTATTCGTTAAAGTAGTCGTGTACGTAATAATATCATTTACGTTAGCAAACTGTTTATCTGCAGATTTAGTAGCGGCAATTGAGGCGTTATTAATAGTTGTCTGTACAGTGTTAGAAGCAACCATCTGCATCACAGCAGGTTTGGATGGATCATACGTATATTGGAATGTTGTGCCTGATTGATTTGTAATTGGGTTTACAGCAGGGATAGTTGGTACAAAAACTTGAAATGCAACGGTGCGTGATGAATTCGCTCCTATCGTACCAATTGAAATGCCGGTGGCAGGATTTGCGTTAGCTACAGGGACATTATTAATCGTTACAGTATTAGGAATGAAGAGGGTACCCGCTGGAATGATATCTGTAAACGTTACATTAGCAGCAGGGATATTCCCGTTATTTGTTAAAATAGTTGCATATAGTATGACATCACCGACATCAGCGAAGTTTGTACTCGTTAGTTTTGTAGCAACGATATTAGCAGTATTAATTTGTGTAGTTACTATATTGCTAGCAGCGTTTCTAACGAGAGCAGGTAAATTTGGATCAGCGATAAAGCTATATTGAAGTGAAGCGCTGTTTTGAATTGGGTTTGGTGAAGGTAGCCCATTTGCACTTATTTGAAAAACAATCGTTGCAAAACCACCTGAAGGAATGGAGCCGACTTGAAGACCGGTACTAGGGTCTGCACCTTGTTGTAAAGTACCACCTATAAAAATACTATTTGGTACGATAGTGGAGCCATTAGGGATTATATCGGTAACAATAACATTATTTGCTGTAGTATTGCCAAGATTAGCTAAAGAAATTGTATATGTGATTGGTTGCCCGACATCGGCGATAGTTAAATCTACTTCTTTGACAATCACTACATTTGCTAAATTAATTTGTGTACTTACAGTGTTACTTACAGATGTTTCTATAGTTGGTGGATCGCCCGGATTTAGAATAAAGCTATACTGTGTACTAGATGAATTTAATGTTGGGTTTTGTGTTGGTAAAGAGGTGACGGTTACTTGATAAGAGACAGTAAGTGAGCCATTAGCAGCAATGGAAGGTAGTGGAACACCTATATTTGGATCTGCGTTATTTTGGAGTACACCATTAATAAGAAAAGTGTTTGGAATAAAGGTGGTACCGTCTGGATTCGTATCTACGAAAGTAGGACTATCAGCAGAAACACTTCCTGCATTCGTCAAAGTAACAGTATAAGTTAATGTATCCCCTACGGTAGCGAACGCTCGATCCACTGTTTTGGCTGAAATGACATTTGCATCGTTTACTTGAGTAAATGTAGTAGTTGAAGCAGTGTTCTTACTTACAGGTGAAGCGTTTGGATCAACGATAAAGTTATAGGAAATGGAAGCGCTATTTGAAATAGGGTTTGGATTTGGAATGCTAGTTATTACTACTTGGAATGAAGCTGTAATTGTAGTATTAGCATTGATGCTACCAATATTGATGCTAGCTGGTGTTGCGCCTGGCTGAGTAACACCGTTAACTATAACGCTGTTTGGTACAAAGGCGGTTCCATTCGCAACTGAATCGGATAGTAATACATTGTTCGCTGCAACATTCCCATCGTTCGTAAGAGAAAAGGTGTAAGTTAATACATCGCCAACTTCCGCAAACGTTTTATCTACAGATTTATTAGCACGGAGATTTGCTAGTCTAATTGTTGATGTAACAGAATTAGAATTTGCTGTTTTTGAAGTCGGTGGCAAACTTGGATTTACAGTATATAGATAAGAAGCGAAGGCGTTATTAATGATAGGATTTTGGGTCGTAATATTGATGACTGTTACTTGGAAAGAAAGGGTAACAGTAGCCCCACCAGGGATTGTGCCGATAGGTAAAGCAACGAGAGAATCTACATTTTGTAAAACTCCGTTTAGTGTTACAGTACCAGGAGTCAATATCGTTCCGTTTGGAAGTGGATCTGTTAGTTGCACGTTATTAGCGGCTGTATTTCCACTGTTTGTAATAAGGATTGTATAACTGATTGTTTCACCAATTGTAGCAAATTGTTTATTTGTTGATTTTGTTAATGTTACATTCGCATTGTTAATTTGAGTGGAAACGAGATTCGAAGAAATATTTTTTGTAACAGGTGATTGGCTAGGATTGACAGTATATTGATAAGAAGCGCTTGATCCGTTAGATACGACATTTGACGTGGGTATTGTGTTTACTACTACTTGAAATGCAACATTTTTTGTTGTGCTGCTTGTTATGGATCCAATGTTCACGCCGGTAGCGGGATTTGCGCCCACTTGTGTCGTGCCATCTATTGTTAAACTGTTTAGAACGAAAGTTGTTCCAGTAGGGATGACATCTGTAAAAATAACATTGTTCGCATTTGTATTACCTGTACCTGTAAAGGAAACGGTGTACGTTAGTGTATCACCAATATCTGCAAAATTTTTATCTACTGTTTTCGTCATTGTTACAGTAGCATTATTCACTTGAGTGGAGACAATATTTGTCGTATCAGTCCCACTTACTGCTGGTTGATTAGGTACAGGAATGTATTGATATGTTGTTGTTCCACTATTTAATATTGGGTTTGTTTGAGGGATAGAAGGAACGAGCACTTGGAATGAAATAGTAGTAGTGGAATTTGCGGCAATTGAACCAATTGTTATACCATTAGCGGGATTTGCGCCAGCTTGAGTAACTCCGTTCACAGTTACACTCCCTGGAATGAAAGTAGTCCCGCTAGGAATCGGATCCGTATATATCACATTCGTTGCAGCGATATTTCCTATATTAGCTAAGGCAATACTGTAAGTTAATGTTTCACCAATATCGGTAAAAAGTTTGTTAACTGATTTTGTTCCATTAATATCTGCAAGGTTAATTTGTGTTCCAGCAGAGTTACTTGTTGCAAGACCGTTAAAGGTTGTTCCTCCGGCAATTGGTGTATATTGAAATGTAATATTAGCAGTGTTAGAGATAGGGTTTTGACTTGGGAGAGAAACGACAGTTGCTTGGAAAGTTACTGTACGAGAAGCACCATTATTAATTGTTCCAAGAGATATACCAGCCGCAGGATTTACATTTGTTTTTGGTACGTTATCTACTGTTACAGTGCCAGGGATAAAAGAAGTACCGCTAGGGAGACTATCTATAAAAATAGCGTTATTGGCAGGAAGAAGCCCGGTGTTAGGGATAGTAACTGTATAAGTGAGAATATCTCCAATTGCAGCAACACTTTTATTTACGCTTTTCGTTGCTTGTATATTTGGGGAGTTTATATTAATTTGTAAGCCGACTGTATTTAACATATATGCATCTCCGTTAGTAGTTAAACGGATTGCGGCGGATACTTGTGAGTTTGTTAAATAAGGAGAAATATCAATGGAAGTAATGTCCCAGCCCTGTCTTCCTGCGGAGATGTTTGTACTTGTAGAAGCACTTTGATTTCGCGTTCCAAATGTCCCTGTTGTATCTAAGTTTCCTGCAGCATTATTAACTTGAGAACCGAAAAAATTATTTATAGCATTGTTTGGTCCAGATAAAGCATTTAATGAACTGAAATTTGGTCCAAATAAAGCTTGATCCCCGGTTAAATCTGCATCTCCTTCGGTAGAACTTAAAAATAATCTCCCGCTTACTGGTCCTCCTGAAGGTGTTAAAAATCCAGAAACAGATACATCGGCACTACCAGTTTCTGCAGAAACACGGTTACCAGCTACATAAATGGTTAAGTTTCTTGCTGGCAATGTCCCGTTTTGATAAGCAACGATAAGCGTCCATCCAGCCGAATTAATTGTTCCATTAGAAGCATCTATAGGATCTACAAGTCCAGGAACCGCTCCTGTAGTATAGGAACCAGCACCTCCCGCTTGAATAAGAGTTGTTACGTCTGCTGAACGAGTGTAAAAGCCAAATGTAATAGAGTTTGAAACGAAAGTTTGATTTGAAGCCGTAACAGCTGAAGGAGTAATCGAGTATGTTGAAACAGGTGTTGTAAAAGAAACTGGGTTTCCTAATACACTCGTAATGTTTTGATCACGAGATAAATAGTTTCCACCCCAAACGAGTTCTGCGTAAAGAATAGTACTACCAGCAGGGATATTTAAAATAGCGGTAGAACTATTTTGTGTATAGTTTAATGTTGTACCAGCAGGAAAAGTAGTTACTTGTAAAGCAGTATTCGTAGTTGCGAATGCACCAATTGCCCCGATTGTACCAGCACGGTTTTGATTGCTGATTTTACTTAAGCCTAAAGTATTACCTGTAATAGCGAGTGCGCCGTTAGTGGTGGTAGAAAATCGATTCGTAATGGGCATGTTGTCACCTCATTTACAATATAGTCTTGGTCAAAATAACATATGTGTGTGACAAATAAAGCGAAACATGTACAAGTTGATTTCGTAATAATGATTTAAATGTCTAGATAAGGGGATGGAATATGATTGAATTGGAAATTAGAGTGGAGCGTCTTCGGAAAGAGCAAATAAGCGACATTGTAGCGCTATCTTCTTATATTGGTTGGGATTATAACAGAGAAGAAATTGAGACTATTTTTAACGCAGGGATTGTATACGGTGTTTGGAATGAGAAAGAGGAACTAATTGCTAGCGCGGCAATAATATTATATGGGGAGAAATTAGCATCTATCGGAATGGTGATTGTACATCCAGATTATAAGGGGAGAGGGATTGGAAAGATAATAACGGAAGCGTGCGTTAAAAGCGTATCAGCTCATACTCCAATTATGCTTATTGCTACGGATGAAGGAAAACCTTTATATGAAAAGTTAGGATTTAGGGCAGTAAGTTATGTTTCTAAATACATATGTAACTCATACAATGCGAAAGATTATTGTGCAAGAAATGAAGATTATGTGATGAATTATGAAGAGGGTGATTTAGAAAAAATAATAAAAATAGATGAATATGCGTTTGGAACAAATAGAAAAGAGTTTTTAAAGAAAAGAATTATGCAAAGTGAACAGTGTATCGTTGTAAAGGACAAGGAACAAAATGTATTAGGTTACGGTTTAAGCATACAAATACCAGAAAATAAGATAATAGGGCCGGTTGTTGCTAAAAATGATGAGATGGCAATGAGAATTGTACATGATTTAGCAAAAGGGCATAATGGTAAATTAAGAATTGATGTACTAGAAGGAAAGAAAGATTTCATGAAAGTATTAGAGATTGCTGGTTTTAAAAAGGTGAATACACCACCAATTATGATGAAAAATAGCGGTCAATTATTAAAAAGGAATAATGAGTTATATAGCATTGCAGCACAAATTTTTGGGTGAAAAAGAATCCTTCTGAATGAAGGATTCTTTTTCGCTAATCACGATATTGATCATGAGTCGGCTGAAAGAGGTCTTCCTCGATATCTCTCACCATAGAAAAATGATCAACGTTATAATGACCGTGTAAAGTTTTATTGTGATGACCAATAATTTGTTCTGCAGACAATACATTAGAATCAGTTGTTGAATGACCGTTTTTAATTAATGTAACGTCAAATCCTTGTACAGTTGCTGCTCTAACTGCAGTGTCAATGCAATGTTCTGTTTTACATCCGCCTATAACAATATGATTAATGTTTTCTTCTTTTAAAAGTTCAAGTAAAGAAGTGCCGTAGAATGAATTGGTTGCTGCTTTATTAATAAAGATTGCAGACTGAGGTATTTGAATTTGATTATGTACTTCAAATCCTTCGCCACTACCAGAAGCAACATCGATATCTCTTACGAAAACAATAAGGGCATTTGAATCTATTGCTTTCTGCAGGGCTATATTTAGTGTAGATAATAGCTCAGTTTTACGAAAAACTTCATTTTCTTGCTCATTTCCATCAATTAATTCTTGCTGAGCGTCGATAATTAATAGTGCTTGTTTCATCGTGTCTCCCCTTTAATATGAAATAAGTTCCACTGTACATATTCCTTCAGATTGTTAGAAAATCCTCCATTGTAAGCGAAGTAGAAGATTGATTTACAAAGTTGTCAAAGAAATTTCATTCTCATAGCGTGTAAAAACATGTATGATAGGAGATGGAGAATTTTTGAGTAGGTGGGAATAACATGCAAACAGTAGAAGATTATCTTTCATTCTTACATACGAAAGGATTTAAATTATCAGAGGAAGCACAAGGGTTTATTATGTTTGGACAAGGATATACTGGTGCGTCTGATGGGATTGTGAACGCAGCAATAGAAGCCACAATTAAACATCAATTGCAGTTTGATGGTAGTTATTTCGTTGCGTTATTAGAACGATTGAAAGAGGAAGAAATTACAGATAAAAAAAGCGCTAAGGCTTTTATGCGGAAGTTACAAGCGTAACTTCACGCAGCCTGCGCTTCTTTTTTTGTTTTGGAAGGTAATTCAACAAAAATCATGCCTAGAAAAATACATAGACATCCGATAATAGCAGAAATAGAAAGTTGTTCATTTGCAACGAGAACGCCTGTTAATGCAGCAAAAACGGGCT
This sequence comes from Bacillus sp. PK6-16, assembly GCF_056530295.1. Lineage (NCBI taxonomy): Bacteria > Bacillati > Bacillota > Bacilli > Caryophanales > Bacillaceae > Bacillus > Bacillus sp. PK6-16. The sequence goes on along the minus strand of NZ_CP096511.1, from coordinate 3,699,280 downwards.
CCATTGCGAAAATAATTGCTACCCTCGTTGGAGAAGTGTGTTTTTGTGCCGATGTTTGAATGAAAAAAGCAATAGATGTTGCAAACAGGGCAGTTAGAAAGAGTGCGAATAAAAAGGATTGATTCGTCCATAGTGATACTGAAAATAACTTTTCCCAATCTTCAAACAAAAAAGCGCAAATAGAAGAAAATATACCAACAGCTAATACTTGAGATGTGCTTAATAATAAAGGTGATATTTTTTTAGAAAAGAAGCCGTTAATAAGAATATGGGCAGCGAAAGCGACTGCACAACCAAGAACAAGTATATCTCCTATATTTAATTGGAAAGAATCAGCAGCTGTTAATAAGTACAAACCTGTTGTAGCTACAGCAATACCAAGTACGATGAAAATGGTGGCTTTTTGTTTTAAAAAGATAAATGATAAGATTGGGACCATAACAATGCTTAGCCCAGTTAAGAAACCTGCTTTTGAAGAAGTTGTATAAAGTAAGCCAAATGTTTGTAATAAATAGCCGACAAATAAGAAGAACCCAACCATTAATCCAGCTAAACTACTATGTTTTAATTCTTGTTTTGAAGTTTTCTGTGAAAAAATAATTTGAACGAATAATAAAATAATTCCAGCGAATAAAAAGCGAATACCATTAAACGTAAATGGACCAACGAAAGACATAGCGTTTTGAACGACAACAAACGTAGCTCCCCAAATAAAAGAGACAAATAATAAAGCAAGAGGAGCAATCCACTCTTTTTTCACACTCATACCCCCGTTAATTTTGTAAGATAGCTTTTCTAGCTAATTCATCAGCTACTTTATTTTGACTACTTGGAATCCACTTAATAAAAAAGAGATCGAAGTTTTTTATGTACTGTAGTGCTTCATCTAAAAGAGGTACAAATATTGTATTTTTTGCGTATTCCTTTTCAACAGCCCGCTCAACAAGCTGCGAATCTGTACGAAAAGAGACAGTGCTATAATTATGCTCAATGCAATATTTTAATGCTATAAGTAAAGCGCGGTATTCTGCTTCATGATTGGACATTGTTCCAAGTGGTACTGATAATTGTACAGGCGGCTGAACGCCTTTAATAAACACTCCTGCACCAGAAGGACCAGGATTTCCTTTTGATGCACCATCAATATATACTTCAATCAAAATGAGAAACCTCCAAATTATAAGATGATCCCCTACTTAAATATTTTTTTGAAGTAGGGGATAGAGTAGTTATCCGATTGTGATGCTGTAACGACATGTAAATGTTTCATTCGCTTGTAAAGATTGAATTCCCTTTTTGTCCTTGAAATCTTTTGCTGGATTTACTTCATCAGCGATTCCATACCAAGGTTCAATACATAAGAAAGGTGCGTTATTCCCTGGTGTCCATACGCCGACAAATGGAAATCCATCAAATTCTACTTTTACAAATTTATTATGTTTATGAGAACGAATCGAAATTTCATTCGTATTCATATGTTCAAAAATAAGCGCATCATTTTTGAATAAATCATATGTAAGTGGCAATTCAGTCGTATTTTCAGCGATTAATTGCTTTTTGTTTGAAAGATAAGGTCCTTCTAATACGCTTGTTTCTAAGCGTTCCAAACCATTAAACGATAAGTGATAATCTGTAAATGATTCACCGTCCAATAAAGGGAAGTTGAATCCAGGGTGTGCTCCAATTGAGAAGAACATCTCTTTTGAAGTAGGATTGTTTACTTCATATGTTACATGAACACTTTGTCCATCTAGCTCATAAGAAACGAGTAATTCGAATTCGTATGGGTATTTTTTTAATGTTTCTTCATTACTAGTAACGGTATAAGTGATCTTTGTTTCGCTTTGTTCTTTCACAGAGAAAGTAAGATCACGGGCGAAACCGTGTTGTGTTAATGAATATGCTTTACCGTCTACGTAGTATGTATTATCTACTAATCGACCGACAATTGGGAACAAAATTGGTGCACGGCGTCCCCAATAAGTAGAATCACCTTGCCATAAATATTCAATGTTGTCTTCTTTTAAGCGAACGCTCTGTAATTCTGCACCTTTGTCAGAAATGGAAACGATCACTTTTTCATTTTGAATTGTTGCTGTCATGAAGTGAAACCTCCTAAATCTTTCATATGTTTTATTATACGTTGTCTAAAAGAAAAAAGGTAGTTCACGATAGGAATCTATTGACGAAAGAGGGGCTACCACGTAAAATATAATCTTGTTGCTTAAAAAACGAATAACGTGGTTCGAAACCATCCCACGTAAAAAAACTAAGGAGATTTTGTCATGAATATTAGAACATTAGTCGGTAATGGTATTTTAGCGGCATTATATATTGCTGTTTCTATGCTTATTCAGCCATTTGGCTTTACGAATGTACAGTTTCGTATTTCAGAGATGTTTAATCATCTCGTTGTATTTAACAAGAAAGCAATTTACGGAATTGTATTAGGTGTATTTTTAACGAATCTCTTTTTCTCACCTATGATCGCTTATGATTTAGTATTTGGAGTAGGTCAATCTATTCTTGCATTAGTTGCAACGATTATTTCTATGCGGTTTATTAAAGGTGTTTGGGCTCGTATGATTTTTAATACAGTTATCTTTACGATTACAATGTTTATGATTGCAATTGAACTTCATCTTGCATTTGATCTACCATTTATGTGGACTTGGTTAACATGTGCAGCAGGAGAATTCGTAGTAATGGCGATCGGTATGCCTGTAATGTACTGGATTAATAAGCGAGTACAATTTGAAAGATTTATGTAATAGATGAAAGAGCTATTCCTATGGGATAGCTCTTTTTGTATGTAATCATATTGAATATTATGCTGTGACTCTAGATAAAATATAATAAAATAAAGTGAGGCTTTCATTAGCTGGCTACATATAAGAAGTCTTATATAAGGGGAATGTAGTATGAAATATAAAATTCATTGGTTGTATAAAACGAAGCGCGGGTTGCAGACGGAATTAACAACAGAGTATATGAGCATAGAAGAAGTACTTCAATTTGCAGAGGATTTTGAGAAAACAGGAAGAGTAAAAGAATTTTCATTTTATGATGAAATGGACGCAGAATGGTCATTAAAAGAGATGAAAAAGTTAAGTAAGCAAGTAGAGGAAGAGCCCCAAGAAATACTCGTTTATTTTGATGGTGGGTATGATGTGCAAACGAAAGAAGCTGGCGTTGGTATATGTGTGTATTATAAAAAAGGAAATACAAACTACCGCATTCGCCGCAATGCATATATAGAAGGTATATATGATAATAATGAAGCGGAATATGCATCATTATTATACGGTATGAATATACTCGAGGAACTAGGGATTAAGTATGAAGCAGTTACACTTCGCGGAGACTCACAAGTGGTACTGCAGCAATTAGCCGGAGAATGGCCTTGTTATGATGAACATTTAAATCATTATTTAGATCAAATTGAACAAAAGGCGAAGCAAATGAAATTAAAACTTATATGTGAGCCGATATCTAGAAAACAAAATAAAGAAGCACATCAATTAGCTACGCAAGCATTGGAAGGAACAGTTATTGATAGTCATAAAGAAATAACTGAATAGAGAGGTGCAAAGGTGGATAAAAAGCAACTCATTACAGAGGTAAATGACTTATTAGAAACGTATTGTGAAGGCTGTTTTTTGCGAGAACATAATCGAAAGACAAATAGTAAGTATTACGCTCATTCATTTTGTATAAGGCAATGTACAGTTGGAGAAACATTGAAAAAGTATGGGGACCAGTTGTCATGAAAAACATCCAGAGAAAATTCTCTGGATGTTTTTTAGTGTCTTGCTTCGTTTAGTTGATGCTCACATTTATTTAATTTCTTTTCCTCATTCATTAAAAATGGTTCATCTAAATCAGTCGCAACAGATTTCATAATTTCAAGCTGAGAGCGAGCTGCTTCTACAGCAGTAGTAGCATGCTCTAATGTATCTGGATCCATTGAAATTGTTGCTGATCCTACCATTTTTTGTGCTGTTTCTACACGGAATTTCACTTCTTCAAAATCATTTACTTCTGATCCCATTAATAATTCCTCCTTTGTATAGTGCGCATTTCACATAGTTTTTGCTCTGTAAAACGGAAATATACAAAGGAATAACAAAGGAGGTTACCAAGTAAGGTAACCTCCTGTTATATGTTGGATTAAAGTTTTACTACGTTAGCAGCTTGAGGTCCGCGGTTACCTTCAGTAATGTCGAAAGATACTTCTTGACCTTCTTCTAAAGCTTTGTAGCCGTCGCCTTGAATAGCAGAGAAATGTACGAATACATCGTCAGCGCCTTCCATTTCGATAAATCCAAAACCTTTTTCGTTGTTAAACCATTTTACTTTTCCTTGCATGTTACAATTCCTCCTAAAAGCGTTTACTATTTTCATTTAGTGAAATTCATTTTAAAAAATAATATAAACTAAAAATGCTATATTCTTGAATATTCTGCTAAATGATTAATTTAAATATACACGAATTGGGAGAATTTAGTCAAGTAAGCGATTTTATTTTTTTGTATTTTTAAATAATTTTTCAGTCAAATTTTTAAATAGGTATAGGACAGGCCGAGTATGTAATATTCTTAATTGAATGCTATACATAATGAGGTGAAAGAATGAATAAGTCTTACTTATTAGATAATGAAGGAATGAGAACGAGAACCGACATACCGGATTGGGTTGCAAAAGAATTTGAGATTTTTTCAAATGTTGTGTTAGAACCAACTTTTCCATGTTATTTCGGTTTAACAGCTTTGAAAAAGAATGAACTTCGTTATTCATTTCTTTCTCATAATGATTGGAGTCATTTGCCACATACAATGTTATCTTTTTTAGAGTTAATGAAAGAGAGGCCGATTGTAAGAAGGGGCTTTTTCCTTTTTGTAGAACCGGAATGTGAAGAACAGCCACTCGAATATTACCGTGATTCCTTTTGGAAAGTGTTACAGTATTTACATGAAAACGATAATCAAGCATGGCCAAAGCAAATTCCTGAAGATCCAGACCATTATTTATGGGAATTTTCATTTGGTGGTGAGCCAATATTCGCATTTGGAAATGCGCCAGCTTATAAACAACGAAAAACTAGACATTTAGGGAATTCTCTCGTTATTGGGTTTCAGCCACGCACTATTTTTGATGGATTAGAGGGAGATCGTCCTAAAGGAGCATATTCAAGACAAATGGTCCGTGAGCGAGTTGAAAAGTGGGATCAATTGTCGAAACATCCTAACATTAGTCATTATGGTGACCCAGAGCATCGTGAATGGAAACAATATTTCATAGGAGACGATGTAGAGCCAATAAAAGGGAAATGTCCTTTTCTTCATAGGATAGAAAAGTAAGAGCCATCACCTAGATGGCTCTTTTGTATATTTTGGATAAAAAAGGGTATTTTATTATGAAAGCTAGTCTATTTTTTCAAATTACATCATTAACTAGTAGTAAAGAGAGTAGAAAGGATAGAGCGATGTTTGGAGCAATTATACAGCAAATCGTATTAGGTATATCATTAGCTGCGCCAGTAGGGCCGATTAATATTGAAATGTTAAAACGAGGAATTGAACGTGGGTTTTGGCACGCTTGGGTTGTTGGAATTGGTGGAATGACTGCAGATGTTTTATTTATGCTTCTCATTTATTTCGGTTTATCTTCTGTGTTTATGTATACATATGTACAAGCCCTCATGTATTGCACGGGTTTTTTCTTGTTATTTTATTTAGGATTTCAAAGTGTAAAACAAGGAATTTTCGACTCGAATATGGAATATAAAAAAGAAGAGGTAGGTGGCCTTAAGCAATCGTTTATGGCAGGATTTTTAATTGCGATATCCAATCCATTAAATCTTGTTTTTTGGTTTGGTATATATGGAAGTACACTTAGCTCATTACTTACGAAGGTAACGAAACAAGAAGCTTTTTTGTACAGTCTTTGCATTATTGTTGGTATTATTTTATGGAATTTAAATATTGCTTTTTCTGTACATTTTGGAAGAACTTTATTAAAACCAAAAGCGCTTGGCTACATAACAGCCGGAGCAGGTATTATTTTAGTAGGTTACTCTATACATTTTGCATACAAAGCTTTACAGTTGTTCACATAAGATTGAAGGGGAGATTTTTATGTATCGAACCACTATTGACGGAAAAGAAATTATAATTACGTTAGCGCCAAAAATCCGAAAAGAAATTACTGATAGAAATCCACTATATGAAGCGGTATTTCATAATGCCGCAAGATTGTTACAAACAAAGCAACCGACGTTTGCAGTAAATCATGAAATATTTGGGCTCATTATTGGAGAAGTGCAAAGAGGAGAAGTAACAGTGTTTGCAGTGGAACATATTATTCCGAAGCAAAATATATTTGGACCAAACAATTTTTTCTCGACAATAGAACAGCAGGCAAATTTGTAAAGTGAATAGAATAAGAATAGAAAAGAAATAGTCGTAACGATATGTTGCGGCTGTTTTTTGGGAAAAGGGGGAAACAAGATGAAGAAAGTGGGGAAAGAGTTCTTTTTACAACATGATATTGTTATTATGTATAGCATTCTATTTATTTTCATTATTATTTTAAAAATGCAATTTTTTACGTGGTTTGGCATGTTAGCATGTATGTTTGGGATTGTTTTCTATACACTTAATGAATATATGACACATCGTTTTTTATTCCATATAAAGCCACCTAAAAACACATTTCTATTAAAAATGTTAAGAAGATTGCATTATGATCACCACGTATATCCAGATGATTTAAAACTTTTGTTTTTACCTGTATGGTTTAGTATACCTAGTTTTACTATATATTTACTTATAGCATATGGTATTACAAAAAGTGTTACTATTACACTTTCATTTGGAATCGGAATGATTATTATGCTGCTCGTTTACGAATGGAAACATTATATTGCTCATAGACCGATTCGTCCCGTCACTAAGTTTGGAAGATGGCTAAAAAAACAACATATATTACACCATTATAAAAATGAAAAGTTTTGGTTTGGTGTTTCAAATCCAGTATTCGATTTTATATTTGGAACACTGAAAGACGGAAAAGATGTTGAGCTAAGCGAAACGGCTCGTAATTTAGAAAAGGAAAAAAAGACAAAAGTAGTGCGTTAAGCACTGCTTTTGTCTTAATGAGGATAAATAAGTAAAGTGTCACTTTATTTTGAAAAAGTATATTAAAAATTTAGGGGAAATTGCCGAAAAATGTCTATCAAAAAATCTTTGCATGAATGCATGGATTGTCTAAAATGAATGTAAGTTTCTGAATATTTATAAAATTTAGTCTTTAGGTATGCAAGGGGGAAGTGTATTTCAAGTAAGAGAGGGGATCGGTTAATGAAACGAGACGATACGTCAGCACGTAAGTTGCAAAATGAGGTGAATTATACAGAGGTCGTTCAGTCGGAAGAATTTCAATTGTTATTAAATACGAAAAAGAAGTTTATCATTCCAATGAGTATTTTCTTTTTTAGTTTTTTTATCGCATTACCTATTTTAACATCGTATTCAAAGGTACTTAATACACCTGCATTTGGAGACGTTACATGGGCGTGGGTATTTGCTTTTTCCCAATTTATCATGACATGGGCACTATGTATGATTTATAGCAAAAAAGCAGAATCATTTGATGAAATCTCCCGGAAAATTCTGCAAGATATGCAAAAAGGGAGGGGCTGAACTTGAATACTACTGCATTTGCACTATTTTTAATTATTGTTCTTGGTACGCTCGTCATAACCTATTTTGCATCGAAAAAAACGAAAAATGCGAGTGAATTTTATACGGCTGGAGGGGGATTAACTGGTTGGCAAAATGGTCTGGCCATTGCTGGAGATTACATGTCTGCTGCTTCATTTCTCGGTATAGCCGGAGCAATCGCATTAACTGGGTTTGATGGATTCTTTTATAGTATCGGTTTTTTAGTTGCTTATTTAGTTGTACTATATCTTGTTGCAGAACCACTTAGAAATTTAGGAAAGTACACTTTGGCGGATATGATTGCAGCACGCTTTGACGCGAAAAAAGTTCGCGGAGTTGCAGCTCTTAATACGATGACGATTTCTATCTTTTATATGATTGCACAATTAGTTGGCGCGGGTGCACTTATTAAGTTATTATTAGGGATTGAATATACGACATCTGTATTAATCGTTGGAACACTTATGACGGTGTATGTTATTTTTGGTGGTATGACAGCAACGAGCTGGGTACAAATTGTAAAGGCTGTATTACTTATGGCTGGTACGTTTATTATTTCTGTTATCGTTTTCGCAAAATTCAACTTCAGCGTGACTGAAATGTTCGCTCAAATGAAAACAGCTACCCCTTTAAAAGATTCATTTTTAAATCCAGGTGTAAAGTATAAGGATGGTCTTGATACACTGTCTTTAAATTTAGGACTAGTACTTGGTACAGCTGGATTACCACATATACTTGTCCGCTTTTTTACAGTACGTGATGCAAAAACTGCACGTCAATCTGTCGTATATGCGACGTGGTTAATTGGTGCATTTTATATTATGACGATTTTCTTAGGATTTGGTGCGGCAGCGTTTGTAGGAAATGCAGCGATTATTAAAGCGAACCCAGCTGGTAATATGGCGGCACCTTTATTAGCCAAAGCGTTAGGTGGAGACTTCTTATTTGCTTTCGTATCAGCAATTGCTTTTGCAACGATTTTGGCTGTAGTGGCAGGTCTTGTATTAACAGCAGCATCAGCATTCGCTCATGATTTTTATAATGAAATCATTCGCAGAGGGAAATCAACGGAAAAAGAGCAAGTATCTATGGCTCGTTATGCATCTATTGGAGTAGCGATACTATCTATCATACTTGCATTATTTGCCCAAACATTAAACGTAGCATTTTTAGTATCATTAGCATTTGCAGTTGCAGCGAGTGCAAATCTACCAGTGATTTTATTTACAATATATTGGAAGCGTTTTAATACAACGGGTGCTATTTCTGGTATGATTGTGGGTCTCGTATCAGCTATTGTTCTCGTAGCGTTGAGTCCGAATGTTTGGAACCCTGTAGCTGGAAAAGCTATTTTTGTTGGGGAAGCGATATTTCCATATACGACACCAGGAATTATTTCAATTCCGCTCGGATTTCTTGCAGCATATTTAGGAACTGTTTTATCTAGTAAGAAAGAAGATGCAGCGAAATTTGATGAAATTCTCGTAAAATCTAATACTGGTCACGGTATTAGCGATGCGTCTTCACATTAAATAAAAGAGGAGCTTTTCGATAGATAAGAAAAGCTCTTTTTTCTTTTGTCATTTTCTTGTAAATATTACTGAGTTGTAAGTAGGATTTGTCTTAATTTTGTGGAATGAAAATATAGTAGGGAGAAATTTAAGTCATCATGGCACCAGCGCAGCTTTTGTGAAAAATAAGTTGTTATGGAAGGTGGAAGTAATGATGAAAACGAAGCAAACTGATGAATTATTAGCAAAAGATGAGCAATATGTTTGGCACGGAATGCGTCCCTTTAGTCCAAATAGTACAATGGTAGGGGCAAAAGCTGAAGGGTGCTGGGTTGAAGATATACAAGGAAAAAGATATTTAGATGGTATGAGTGGCCTTTGGTGTGTCAATAGTGGATATGGAAGAAAGGAGCTCGCAGAAGCGGCTTATAAGCAATTACAAACATTATCATACTTTCCAATGTCACAATCCCATGAGCCAGCTATAAAGCTTGCTGAAAAGTTAAATGAGTGGCTTGGGGGAGAGTATGTTATTTTCTTCTCAAATAGTGGTTCAGAAGCGAACGAAACAGCTTTTAAAATAGCAAGACAATACTATGCTCAAAAAGGTGAACCACATCGTTATAAATTTATGTCACGTTATCGTGGGTATCATGGGAATACAATGGCGACAATGGCAGCGACGGGACAAGCGCAGCGTAGATATCAATATGAACCGTTTGCTTCAGGTTTTTTACACGTAACACCACCGGATTGTTACCGTATGCCTGGGATTGAAGGGCAGCATATTTATGATGTAGAATGTGTGAAAGAAGTCGATCGTGTTATGACGTGGGAATTAAGTGAAACAATTGCCGCTTTTATTATGGAACCAATTATTACAGGCGGGGGCATATTAATGCCACCACAAGACTATATGAAAGCTGTTCATGAGACGTGTCAAAAACACGGTGCCTTGCTTATTAGTGATGAAGTAATTTGCGGTTTCGGTCGTACAGGAAAAGCATTTGGGTTTATGAATTATGATGTGAAGCCAGATATTATTACAATGGCAAAGGGCATTACGAGCGCATATTTACCATTATCTGCAACAGCTGTGAAAAAAGAAATATATGAGGCTTTTAAAGGTAAAGGAGAATATGAATTCTTCCGCCATATTAATACATTTGGTGGAAATCCAGCAGCTTGTGCATTAGCACTTAAAAACTTAGAGATTATGGAAAATGAAAATTTAATCGAGCGATCTGCGCAAATGGGTTCCCTTTTATTAGAGCAACTAAAAGATGAAATTGGGGAACATCCGCTTGTTGGGAATATTAGAGGAAAAGGCCTATTAGTTGGAATTGAATTAGTAAATGATAAAGAGACGAAAGAGCCAATTGATAACGACAAAATTGCAAGTGTTGTAAATGCTTGTAAAGAAAAGGGCTTAATTATAGGACGCAATGGTATGACAACAGTAGGGTATAATAACGTCTTAACATTAGCACCGCCGCTTATTATTTCAAGTGAAGAAATTGCCTTTGTTGTTGGAACGTTGAAGACGGCGATGGAACGTATTTAATAAATAGAGAGAGGAGCGAGCTTTAATATAAGGCTCGCTTTTGTTTAGTAGGAGGGGACTTTTAATGGATAAATATGATCCGAACAAACATTATCACATCGGATATTATGAAGACGGATATGATTTAGAAGTGACGGCGTACAAAAGAATAAATGAACCAGTTTGGGATGCTTATCTTCCGCACTATGAGGCAGACGATTTTTATAAGAAAGTGGAGGAAATGAAACTGGGTGAATATATAGATGATTATGGTATTAAGGTGTATTCATTTAGTAATGATATCAATGATGAAGAAGCACGAACTATTTTTGAAAAATGGTTAAAAAAGAACGAGATTGTTTAAAGATAAAACAAAAAGGAGATTGCTATCTTATAAAATAGCAATCTCCTTTTATTATAGTAAACTTATTTACTTGCTTTCATTGCTTTATCTTTTGCACCAAAAGTGTATTTTAACATTGGTGGTGTAATCATTGTAGTTAAAATAACGACAATAACGATTGCTGTAAAGTAATCTTGTGCCAATAGACCTGAAGAAAGTCCTGTTCCTGCAATGATAAGTGCAACTTCACCACGAGAAACCATTCCAGCACCGATAATTGCAGAAGACTTAGCGTCAAATCCAGTCATTCGTGCACCGAATCCACAGCCGATTAATTTCGTTAATACAGCGATAACAGTTAATGCTAAGATGAACCAAATTTGATTGCCGATACCGTCAAATGTAATATTCATACCGATACTAACGAAGAATACTGGAACGAACATAGCGTAAGCAATTGGTTCTACTTTCTTTTCTACTTCATGTTTGTAGTTTGTTTGAGAAATTGCAATACCAGCAGCGAAAGCACCGATAATACCAGCAATTCCTAATAATTCGCCGAAATATGCGAATGAGAAACAGATGATAAGGGCCGCGCTCACGATAGACTCAGATACGCGCAGTGGTGATAACCAGCGCATAATCGCAGGAACACCTTTCCATCCGATTAAAATAATAGAAGCGAAGAATACTACTTTCTTCAAGATAACCATTGTTAAGTTAACATCATCAGTACCTAAGAAGCTCATTGCAAATGCTAATAAAATAACGACAAGAATGTCATCAAATACAGCTGCGCCTAGCATAGTTGTACTTTCACGTGTTTTCATCTTTCCTAAATCGCGAAGTGTTTGAACGGAAATACTAACACTTGTCGCACATAAAAGTAATCCTAAGAATACAGCGTTTCCTTGTTCCATTCCCATAATAAGGCCGGAAACGTAACCACCTACGAATGGAAGAATGATACCTCCGAGTGCAACTGCTAAAGAAGAATTACGATTTGCGTTTAATTCTTCTAAGTCTGTTTCAAGTCCAGCCATAAACATTAAGAGAATAACCCCGACATTACTTAATTGAGTTAGAAGCTCTGAATTTTCAATCCAACCTAATACAGCTGGACCGATAACGATACCGACAATTAATTTACCTAGTACAGAAGGTTGACCTAATCTAACACTAAGATCACCAGCAAGCTTTGTACTTAATAAAATAAGTGCAATTTGAAAGAAAAATTCGAATTCCATCTGATCCTCTCCTCGTCATTTTTAATTTTATCATACGATTTCTCGGAATTTGCCTAATGAAAATATGTAAAACCCATTAAACAAAAGGGTCTTATTACAAGTTCTTTTGAACTCGTAATTTGAACCTGTAATTAATATATAATAGATTTTATAAAAAATCAATGAAAAAATGGGAGCTTTTTGAGGAAGAAGCTGTCTTATTGGGATATAGGTGTAAGAGTAGTGTGTGAATTTTATATGTATAAAATAGTATGAAGTCCTTTTCCATTACAAATAATAAATTCTACATACTATTTCACGAACTATAACTGTGAAAGGGAGGATTTATAATTTGAAGGCATTAAAAAATAACTTGTCTATTGTTGCTTTAGGTGGAGTAAATGAAATAGGAAAAAATATGTATGCTATCCAATATGAAAATGATATTGTCGTCATTGATTGTGGATCTAAATTTCCAGATGAAAGTTTATTAGGGATTGATTTAATAATTCCAGATGTCACATATTTGCAAGAAAATAAAGAAAAAATTCGCGGTTTAATAGTAACGCACGGGCATGAGGACCATATTGGCGGAATACCATATTTTTTAAAACAACTAAATGTACCAATCTATGCAACAAAGTTAACGTTAGGTTTAATTGAAATTAAATTAAAGGAACACAATCTTCAAAATGATACGGAATTAATCGTTATTCATTCAGAATCAGAAATTGATTGTGGTTCTATTAAGGCAACTTTTTTTAAAACGAACCACAGTATTCCGGATTGTCTCGGTATTGTTTTTCATACACCAGAAGGTACTGTAGTACATACAGGTGATTTTAAATTTGATTTAACACCAGTAAATAATCAACATCCTGATATTCATAAAATGGCTAAAATAGGAAGTGAAGGTGTACTAGCTTTATTATCTGAAAGCACAAATGCAGAACGCCCAGGTTTTACTCCATCAGAAAGGTCAGTAGGAGAACGGATAGAGGAAATATTTATGAAAGCAAATAGAAAAGTAATTATTTCTACGTTTGCTTCTAATGTGAATCGTGTTCAGCAAATAGTTGAAGCATGTATAAAAACAAATCGAAAACTAGCTTTGCTAGGGAGAAGTATGGTAAATGTAGTAGAGGTTGCTCTAGAGAAAGGTTATTTACATATTCCAGAAGGTATGTTGATTGAAGCAAATGAGGTAAATCGTTTAGATCCAAAGCAGGTTGCAATACTTTGTACAGGAAGTCAAGGAGAACCAATGGCAGCTTTAGCGCGTTTAGCTAGTGGAAACTATAGACAAGTGGATATTTTACCAGAAGATACGGTTATTATAGCCGCGACCCCTATCCCAGGAAATGAACGTAACGTTTCTCGAATTATCGATAATTTATTTGCATTAGGAGCAAAGGTGATTTACGGATCAGGTAGTTCTACTGGAGTGCATGTATCCGGTCATGCATATCAAGAAGAGTTGAAGTTAATGCTTACATTAATGAAGCCAAAATATTTTATTCCAATTCATGGAGAGTTTAGAATGCTACATCACCATAGTTTGTTAGCAGAATCAATTGGTATTGAAAAGGAAAATATCTTTATTGTACGTAATGGAGATGTTGTAGATATAAGTAATGAAGTGGCAATTCAATCTAGAAGAATACAGGCAGGAAATATATATGTAGATGGATTAGGAATTGGAGATGTTGGAAATGCATTATTACGTGATCGTAAACAACTTTCAGAAGATGGAATGCTCGTTATAGTTATTACTTTTAATAAAGTGGATGGAGAAATAATTTCAGGTCCAGATATTATTTCTCGTGGATTTGTCTATGTCCGTGATTCAGAAGAATTTCTAAGAGAATTAAATAAATTAGCTGTTATTACGATTAATAATTTAAAGAAAGAGAATGTGAATAGCTGGGGTATTTTGAAAAGGGAGGTAAGAGAAGCATTAGGGAAGTATATATATACAAATACAAAACGAAAGCCGATGATTCTTCCTATAATAATAGAGGTTTAATAGTAAAAAAGAATTCTCGTATGGGAATTCTTTTTTGTTTTGAAGAGAAAATGAACATATAATGAAATAAATAGAAATGGAAGGAAATAAAAGATGTTATTAAATAAACGTTTTACAATTGGAGAAATGGCGAAAATGCATAATATCGCAGAATCTACATTAAGGTATTATGATGAAAAAGGAATTTTTCATCCGTCCATTGTGGATCCTCAAACGAATTATCGTTATTATACAATCGATCAATTTTCACTGTTAGATACAATTAAATTTTTACGCCAGTTAAATATTCCGTTAAAGGAAATTAAGAAATATATTGATGAAAGAAATCCAGCATACGCACTCAATTTACTGGAAAAACAACAAGAGATGATGCTGAAGAAACAAAGAGAAATTGAGTATGCTTTGGCGAAAATGGAGCACAGAATTCATTTAATTAAGAAAGCAACAAAAGCAAAAGCTGAACAAATGGTAATTAAAGAGATTCCGCAGCGAAAAATTACAGCAATTGCGGTTGCTCCAAATACGACGGATGATATGTTTGAGTACTACATCCATTCGTTACAAAAAAATATGAGGCAAATGGATGATAGTTTATTTTCTGGAGATATTGGTGTAACTGTTGCGAAAAAAGGATTAATGCAAAATGAGTTTCAAGCATATAGCAGTGTATTTATTCTTTTGGATTATATGCCGTATGAAGTGCATACTTCAGATGAAATTAAAGAAGGTTTATATGCTTGCTCTTATCATCATGGACCGTATGAAGAAACAGATGCAACGTACAAGGAGTTACTTACATACATTGATAAAGAAGGTTACGAAGTACATGGAGATTCGATTGAGATTGGATTGATTGATTGGTCTGTAACAGAAAATCCAGAGGAGCAAGTAACAGAAATTCAAATTCCTGTAGTAAAAAAATAAGATGAAAACCTTTGAATTGATTACAAATTTACATTCATTAGTATAAGTCAGTTACCTGTTTTTTAATTCTCTCTTGACCTTCAAGTTACTTGAAGGTTTAAACTAAGAAAAGAGAGTTGAAAAAAAGGAGCATATTAGAGTATGGAAGCAACAGAAAAATTAAGAGAAAAACCGATAAAAAGCTTATTTATTTCTTATTTAATACCAGCCGTTCTTGGAATGGTATTAATGTCAGTGAATATTGTAATTGACGCGGTCATGATTAGTAGAGGAGTTGGGGCGAACGGTTTAGCAGGAGTGAACGTGGCTATTCCAGCATTTTCGATTTTCTTCTCTATTTCATTATGGATCGGAATGGGCGGGGCAACGTTATACTCCATTGCATTAGGCGAAAATAAACGAGAAAGAGCAAGGTCTATTTTTACTCAATCCATGACGGTAGCAGTTGTTATCGTAGGGATTTTAGCAGCGATTTGCTTATGGAGAATAGAAGATTTAGCATACTTATTTGGTGCAAATGAAGTGATTCTACCATATGCGTTAGACTATTTACACGTATTATTAACATTTGGAATGATATACGTTTTAGAAAATATTTTAAGTACATTCATACGAAATGATGGAAATCCTAATTTAGCAATGGCTGGTCTTGTTGTAACAGCTGTATTAAATATAGTGTTTGACTATATCTTTATTTTTATCTTTGGATGGGGCGTAACAGGTGCTGCTTCAGCGACTATTCTTTCGGCAGCGATTGGTTTCCTTGTATTATTAACTCATTTCTTTAGAAAAAGTAGTATTTTAAAGTGGACGAAATTCCATTTTGAATGGGATACTGTCAAACAAATTATGGTGATTGGTTTCCCAAGTTTTACAGCAGAAAGTACGGTTGCAATCGTAACGATTGGTTTTAATATCGCATTCGTCCAATATGCAGGAGAAGTAGGAGTAGCTTCCTATGCGATGGTGAATAGTATTCATGCAATGACATTACTATTATTCTTTGGTGTTGGAGCAGCATTACAGCCAATTGCTAGTTTCCATTATGGGGCAAATTTATCAGAGAGACTTCGTGAAGGATTGAAGTTTGCTGTGAAAATTGCAGTTGTCCTCGGAGGCATTGCGATAATTGTCGGATTATTCTTCGGGAAATATATCATTGGTTTATTTGATGTTCAATCTCCAGAATTATTGGAGTTAACCTTAACAGGTATTAGCTTATTCTTTATCCAATACGTATTTTTAGGTTATAACATTGTGTATGGAGAGTATTTCCAATCAGTGCGACAAACGAAGAAATCAGTACTTATTATAATGAGCCGAGGATTACTATTTATTATTCCATTGTTATGGATTATGCCGAAATTATTTGGTATAAATGGAATTTGGCTCGTTATGCCAGTTGCTGAAGTAATGACAGCAATTATCGTATTTACGATGAATCGCATGAAACATCCTGTGCCATTAAATATGGCAGGAGAGAAAGAAGCGATATGATGAAGAAAATCCCCTTAAGCAATTAAGGGGGTTTTTTATTCCTTTAAACTAATCGCAAAAGATCCATCTGTTTCTTGAACAGAAGCAAAGGCAACGTTTTTAATATTTGTAATTCCTTTTTCTTTTAATTCTTTATATAACCATTTTTCATCTTTATGTATTAACTTTAAGTTATCGTATTGAATTTGTGAATCGACGATAAGTGCAATTGGTAATCCAGCATACTTAACTTCTATGTTTAAATCTTTTGGAGTTAATGGTACAAGTTCTCTTTTTGGTAAAATACTAATAGCGCCGTTCGCTTCTAAAATAGCGTATTCAATTTCATGAACACTTGGATATCCTGCAACGCGAAGATTAGAAAGTAGTTCTGCAATGGGGTATCTACTTTTTTGTAAGTTCTCAAAAATAATATCACCATGTTTAATTAAAATGATAGGGTGTCCAAGAATAAAACGATTTAGTTTGTTGAATAGGCTTAATTTTGTAAGAAGTAAATGTAAACATGTGATAACAACCATACCGAGAAATGCTTGTAAAGCACCAGAGACGGGTATGGCCTGGAAAGCTAAATAAGATAAAAAGATTATAGCCCCAAAATCATGAGGAGTTAGTTGTGCTAACGCGGATTTACCGAGTAACTTAAGCGATAGTAAAAATAAGATAAAAAAGAACGACACGTTACATAAAAAGAGAAGCAATAGAGACACTCCTTCGTGTAAAGTTGTACTTACTATTCCCGAAAGTAATATAAATATTACCTTTCAGAGGATAAATTAGGGTTTATTGGAATCTGTCTGTATACAAACAAATAAATGGATATTATCATGAAGGAAGTAAAAGAAAATAGGAGTATATGAATATGAGAAAGAAGAAAATAATGAAGGGCATTTTAGTTGTTATAATGATTTGCGCCGTGTATGCGGGGTTTTTACAATATCACATTTATAAGCATGGGCATATGAATGCAACCTACGATGCTGATTACATAATTGTACTAGGATCGAAAGTAAATGGGACGAAACCATCTTATTCATTGCAATATCGTATTGATAAAGCAGCTGAATATTTAAAATTACATGAGAAAACAATCGCTATCGTATCTGGAGGACAAGGAAAAGGCGAAGACATTTCAGAAGCATTAGCAATGAAACAAGGACTAATAAAACAAAATATCGCAGAAGACCGCATTATAATGGAGGACAAATCTACGAGTACAGATGAGAATATTACATTCTCAAAACCGTTAATTCCAGCCGATATGAAAAAAGGTATGATCGTAACAAACGATTTTCACATGTTTAGAGCGAAAAAAATAGCGGCCAAACAAGGTTTACAATTAGAAGGTCTTCCGGCAAAAACACCGAAACCAATCATCATTCCATCGAATATAAGAGAATATTTAGCAATTACACAGTATTGGTTTATGAATCGAATATAGTGAAAGTGATCCCGTCTGAAACTTCAGGCGGGATTTAGTTTGAGGGAAATCTTACAAATATGTCACGTTCGTGAAAGGTAAAGCGATAGTTTCTAGAATGAATTCCTGACATAATGAAGGTAACAAAAACTATTTAGAGGTGAATCGGATGAAAGGAAATAATATTTTATCTTCGTTATGTTACTTTAGTATCTTTTTTGCACCATTTTTACTACCAATTATCGTGTACTTTGTTGCAGAAGATGAAGTGAAGTATCACGCGAAAAAAGCATTTTGGTCACATGTTTTCCCATACGCAATCTTATTTGGAGGACTAGCAGTATCAGGCATGTACGGTTTAGGTTTCAATCAATCTGACGGTGCTGGAATTGGAATGGCTATCACATATGCAGTGTTCATTCTTGTAGGAATTTACTACTTCATTTGGAATATCGTAAAAGGTATTAAAGTTTTGAAAACGGCGTAATAAGATAAGTATAATTTCATTTACCGTATCGATAAACGTTTTAAAAAAGAGTAATTCAAAAAGAATTGCTCTTTTTGTGCTTATAAGTTGTGAAAATTGAAAAAGATATGTTAATTTTTCATTATGAAGAGAAAAAAGGAGTGATTTTCATGAATGAGATCATACATAAGATGGAGCAACATGTTTCAGTTCGTAAATATAAAGAAGAATCAATTCCGAAAGATGTAGTAGAAAAGATGGTGCACGCTGCGCAACATGCAGCTTCATCACATTTTGTACAGGCGTATTCTGTTATATATGTAACAGATCAGGAATTAAAGGCTAAACTAGCAGAGCTATCCGGAAATCGTCATGTGAAGGACTGTGCAGCATTTTTTGTTTGTTGTGCAGATTTAAAACGACTTGAAATTGCATGTGAAAAACATAGTACAGAGATAAAGCATGAGGGAGTAGAAGACTTTATCGTTGCGACGGTAGATGCTTCGCTTTTTGCGCAAAACTTAGCACTAGCAGCAGAATCGTTAGGATACGGTATTTGTTATATTGGTGGTATTCGTAATAATCCGAGAGAAGTGAGTGAACTGCTTCATTTACCTGATAAAGTATATCCTGTATTCGGAATGACAGTCGGCGTACCAGATGAAGATCATGGAGTGAAACCACGTTTACCAGTAGCAGCAATCCTTCATGAAAATGGATATGATGAAAAGAAATATGATGAATTATTAAATGAATATGATGAAACGATGATCGCGTATTATAAAGAAAGATCATCAAACAAGAAAAACGTAACATGGACGGAATCAATGAGTTCGTTTATGTCTAAAGAAAAAAGAATGCATATGAAAGAGTTCTTAAGTGAAAAAGGATTAAATAAGAAGTGAGTAAAGAGGCAAACCTGTGATGTAGGTTTGTCTTTTTTGGAGGAGAAAGGTCATTGTCTTCGAATAAGTATAGAGGGGGGGGATAATATGAAAAAAGCTTTAATCTTTTTATTTGAGGGATTTGCAGAATTTGAAGTGAATATAGCGAGTTTATTTTTGATCATTTAGAAAATGAACAATTGTTATCTATCGTGAACGAATTACATAAGCAAAATAAATGGATAGCGGATATTTGTGCAGGAACATCTTTACTACATGCGGCTGGAGTGCTTAATAAGAAGAAATTCTCAACATCATTAACATCTGGTGAAAAATACTTAGCGCATTTACATGAATGGGAATATAAACAAAATAAAGATGTAACTGTTGATGGAAAAATAATAACAGCGGTAGGGTCTGCGTACGTTGAATTTGCTACTGAAATAATGAAGCAACTCAATTTATTTAATGAAGGTGAAGCGAAGGAGAACCTGCAATATTTTAAAAATGTAACAGAGATTTGTGATAAAACTTTAGTATAAGTGAATAGTTTGATTGTTAATACCTAAGCCCAGAAAGTTGTTTATTCTTTCTGAACTTAGGTATTTTGTTTGTTATCATATACATAGAAATAAAAATTAATAATTTTTTACAAAAGTGATAGAAAATGAGAATGAAATGCCAATAGTAAGTAAAAGCGGCATAATAGCCGCTTTTTATCGTTTTATTTAGTATTTGATTTGAAATGTTTATCTTATGAAAGAAAGATTATTGCTAATTGTAAACTGTCAATAAAGTTATTTAAGTTTTGATATGGAATACCCTGCCGGAAAATACAGCAATAATTTTGTTTGAACATATCTGTTATGGCGCAATCTAAAGCATCTTCTATAACAAGTTCAAACTTTCAATAAGAAGATAACCCCCTGTGCAGCTCAAAAGAATATACGTAAATATTTTAAAAATTCGTTGATTAAGCCATTTAAAAATAATTTGACCTATAAACAAACCTAAAAATACAATTGGAATGGCATAAAAACTTGATTCCCAAATGGTTTTGTTTGTGCCAGTAAAGAGTATTTGGGTTACTAGACTAATGAAATATATAAACAGATAAAAAGCTAATGTAGTTGCTCTTAACTTCTCTTTTTCAGTATTAGTTCCTGTAAAATAAAGTAACAGGGGAGGACCTGGCATACCGATACTTGTCGTTAAAAGACCAGATAATCCGCCAACTATGAAATCTCTAGATTGTGTTGCTCTAACCTTAACGTTGCATATTAGCAACAATGTTAATAGTAAGAGTAGGATGCTAACTGCTAATTTAAAAGTGTTTATGTTAACGGAAATGAAAATTAAAATGCCAAAAGGAACACCAACTATACTTCCAAAAATAAACCTTTTCAGTAGAACAAAATCAACGTCCATTCTTATTTTCCAAATGAGTGAAATGGAGATAATTAAAGATAAAATAATATTTATTTGTATAGCTTCTTGTGGTAGAAATAACATAAGTAAGAAAGGGGTTGCCATTATGGAAAAGCCAAAACCTGTACTTGCTTGCAAAATAGAAGCCACTAATATAATACATATGAAAATGAATGTGATACCCAAAACAGTCCTCCTATTTAATCAAGTTTAACTAGTTAAAGTCTATTATTTAAGTGCAATATTTCACAAACTTATTTGTATTTTAACATAAATATCTAGTTTTTTCTCAAATAGTGTTACCATATAAGGCTCTTTAACTAAAAAATCTGACTTGTATTTTTAAACAATTTTATTATGAGGAAACAAATAATGAGTGGGATCAAAATGTATTGATTATCATTAAATTATTCACTGAGATCCCCGCGGTAAAACAAGAACAGCCATATAAAACTTACAAAAATACAGCATGTAGCTAATAAACAGCCAATCATTTGAGGAGAAAGAATTTCTAACAGCCCTCCTGTAAAAAACATCGATAACTGAATAAGAGATCCGTAAATAGAATAATGGAATGAAAAACTTTACCTATCATATTTTCGTGTGTGTAAGTTTGAAGTAATGTCGTATCAAGTGGAACGATAATTCCTCCTGCTATACGCATACAGAATAAAGTAATGATACCGATAATAAGTTGATCGGATAGAATGAATCCGAGAAAGAAAATTCCTTGTAATAAGTAGGCCCAACCGAATACTTTTTTCATTTTTTCTTTATTATGGGATATATAAAGATTAACGAGAAGGCTTCCAATCATAAGCCCAGCCCCTTGAACCGTATATAAAATCCCAATGTTCGTATGGAAAATTTTTTCGGCATAGATCGTTAGAAGTAGTTGATAAGCGCCTCCAATAATCCCCCATGAAATGCCGACAAGAATTAATGTTAAAATGATTTTTGTTTGTAATATGTATGTATAACCACCTTTTATATCAGTGAAAAATGTTTCTTATTCCATAGTAAACAATATGTTGCTAGTTGAAATCGCAAATAAGAGGGATATAAATTCATACGAAAGTATGAAAAAAAACAGCTCATATTTGAGCTGTTTTTCTATAGTTTTTAGTTCATTTTTCAAGGATAGGATATATTAATATCCGTATCCGCCGCCACCCCAACAGCTACATCCGATGATGATTAGAAGGATGAATAGTACGATAAGCAAAGCAAATCCACCGCCGAAACCAGCGCAACTTCCACCATAACTCATATGTTTTCCTCCTTTTTAGTAAGTTAATCTATATGGTTCATGGACTACTATATACAGTATGTTTTTTGTATAGAAAACGAGCCAGTCTCATTTATAATTAGACAAATGCCTGTAGATTCATTAGGATTGCATGTTAGTGATTTGTAAATAAACCTTTACGTAATTCATAATTTAGGCATAAAAAATAAAAAATTGTAAAAAAAACCATTTTCTTATTTTTTTATGAGAGAATATGTACTATAATTTTACAAGTAATATTATGGGAAAAGGGAGTTTTAGTATAGAGATGGAGATGGGACAATTAAAAAATAAAATAGAAAACAAAAAGAAAGAGTTAATTCAACTTGTTGCGAGACACGGATTGGATCATGATAAAGTTTTGTTATTTAGCCGAGATTTAGATATACTAATTAATAAGTTTATGAATGTAAAAGACAAAGTGCATAAATAAAAAATTTATAGTTTTTTATATTAAGATGTTTCACGGAAAGGGGGGACAGTAATTGGAACATTTACAGGAAGAATTGTATAAACAAATAAAAGAAGAAAAAGGTACAGTTACAATTTTCTTAAAGAGTGGTGTTAGAATAATAGGAGAAGTTGTTGGAGTAGATAAATTTACAGTTTTAATCTTAGTGGATGGAAAACAACAGCTTATTTATAAGCAGGCTATATCAACAATAATGAAATAAGACACTCTTGTTGAGTGTCTTATTTCATTATTGCTTGCATGCCTCAACATCAATGCCGGCAGCAATTAACTTCTTTTCTCCATCTTGTTCAATAATTTTTTGTAATTTAGATAGGAAAGAATCAAAGTTTGTATGCTTTGCTACTTGGAATGTCATTTTATGTTCAATTGGTAGCCACGTATCAATATCAGCTTCGTTATGCTGAATTTTTACCTCAAGTTTATCGAGTGCATTAGCAACTTTTGCTTCGTACGTTTCTTTCGCTTCAAACTCTATCCATAAGTCATATAATTCCTCACCGAGAGAACCTGTTAATGTTTGTTTAATATTTAAAATAGCTTCTAGTTCATTTTTTTGTTTTTGTAGCTGTAATTCATGACTATTCATTGTATCAAATGCAGGGATATCACCAGCTTCGGCTTCGACTAGGTCGTGAATAATAACCATTTTAAGTAATTTCTCAATATTTACTTTTTGATCCAAATAAGGTTCAACTAAAATGGCCATTAGAGACATACGCCATGTATGTTCGGCAACACTTTCTTGACGTCCGTTGGAAAGCCAGCTATGTCGCATTTCATATTTTAGTTTTTCTGCTAATGCAATGACTTGTAAAATGTTGTGTTCCATCGTGATCCTCCTCATTTATTCATACCATAATTCTAATATAGAAATGAAATGTGTCAATTTCATGAGTATATTGCGATAAACAGATGATAAGCGTATAATACATGTTATATGTGAAAACGTATTATTAAAATAAAAAAATGTTATATAAAAATGGAAAGGAAAGGGCAGAAATATGGGAGAGAAAAATCAAGTATTAGCTAGACCACAAAGAAGAAAAAGGAAGTTTGATATTTCTAGCCCAGTGGGCATTATAGTAGGTTTCATTATAGTGATAGCGGCAATTATGCTTGGCGGCGGTGGAATAAAAGCTTTCAAAAACTTTTTAGATGTTTCATCTATTTTAATTGTCATAGGGGGAACAACAGCGACAATTGTTGTGGCATATCGATTTGGAGAAATAAAAAAATATACGAAAAGCATTTTTACTGTTTTACATAGAAGAGAAGAAGATTTAGAACAGTTAACGGATTTGTTTGTCGATTTTTCGAAAAAGTCTAAAAAGCACGGCTTGCTTTCTTTAGAGGTAGATGGAGAGCAAGTGGATAATCCTTTTATTCAAAAAGGAATTCGATTAATGTTAAGCGGTTACGATGAAGATGAATTAAAAGAAGTGTTATTGAAAGATATTGAAACGGAAGTGTATGAGTTAAGAAAAGGAGCAGCATTATTAGATAAAATTGGTGATTTTGCTCCAGCTTGGGGCATGATAGGGACTTTAATTGGTCTTATCATTATGCTCCAAAACTTACAAGATACATCGCAAATTGGTACAGGGATGGCAGTTGCGATGTTAACGACATTATATGGGTCTGTACTTGCGAATATGATTGCAATCCCTCTTGCGGAAAAAGTATATCGTGGTATTGAAGATTTATATACAGAGAAGAAGTTTGTAATAGAAGCAATTTCAGAATTGTATCGTGGACAAATCCCTTCTAAATTAAAGTTGAAACTGGATACATACGTATACGAAACAAAGGTAAAAAAGGTAAAAGGAGCAGCCTAATATTTCAAGGAGTGGTATGATGAGTAAAGGACCGCAAAAGGGATCGCCTCGTTGGATGACGACTTTTACAGATTTAACGATGTTATTATTAACTTTCTTTGTATTACTAGTTGCTACATCAAAGCAAGATGCAGTAAAATTGTCAAAGATGCTTGAAAAGTTTAGTGATACGGGGCAAGTAGATGCAAAAGTAATGGAAAATACAATACCAGATATTTCACATGAAAAAAATGATGAAAAAATGATCTCAAAAAAGAGAATGGATGAATTATATAAGAAGTTAAAAGCGTATGTAGATAATAACGGTATTAGTCAAGTGAATGTATATCGGGAGGATACAGGGGTAAGCGTCGTTATAGTAGATAATTTAATATTTGATACAGGCGATGCAAACGTTAAGCCCGAAGCGAAAGGGATAATAAGTCAATTAGTTGGATTTTTTCAATCCGTACCTAACCCAATTGTTGTAGAGGGACATACAGATAGTAGACCTATTCATAACGAGAAATTCCCTTCTAATTGGGAGTTATCTTCAGCACGAGCGGCAAATATGATTCACCATTTAATTGAAGTGTATAATGTGGATGATAAAAGGCTAGCTGCGGTAGGATATGCAGACACAAAGCCAATTGTACCAAATGATTCACCGCAAAACTGGGAAAAAAACCGTCGCGTTGTTATTTATATAAAAGAGTAGTATATTATTATTTTAATAATAAAATAATAAAAATACGAAAATTCTTTTAAAAAAATATTAAATTTTATCATTTTATTTTGTATAATGAGTGAGAATGATAAGGTGAAATATTAAGATATATTTATACATAGAAGGAGAGAATTAAAAAGAATGGCACATAAAATTTTAGTAGTAGACGATGCGATGTTTATGCGAACGATGATTAAAAACTTATTAAAAAGTAATGCTGACTTTGAAGTTATCGGCGAAGCAGAGAATGGGGTAGAAGCGATTCAAAAGTATAAAGAACTTCAACCTGATATTGTAACATTAGATATTACTATGCCAGAAATGGACGGGCTTGAAGCATTAAAAGAAATTATTAAAATTGATTCAAGTGCAAAGGTTGTTATTTGTTCTGCAATGGGACAACAAGGTATGGTATTAGATGCAATTAAGGGCGGGGCAAAAGACTTTATTGTAAAGCCATTCCAAGCCGATCGTGTAATTGAAGCTTTAACAAAAGTAGCAAATAGTTAATATAGAAGGGGTGCCACAAGGAATCAAAACAGTGATAGCAGATCGACGTGTGGCCCCCTTTTTTCTCATTGTAAAACACTAAATTGTTATACATAAATGAAATGTTTGTTAGACAGGTAGGGGATAAAAATGCAAACAGATCTATTAAATATATTTTTCGAAGAGTCAGAAGAACATTTACAGTCGCTAAATGAAAATGTGCTAGTGTTAGAGCAAAATCCTGCTGATATGGATGTTGTGGGAGAAATATTCCGCTCCGCTCATACATTCAAAGGTATGTCTGCGAGTATGGAATTTACGGAGATGGCTGATTTAACGCATAAGATGGAAAATGTGTTAGATGAAATTCGTCATGGAAATATAGTTGTAAATGCGGATATTATTGATGTGATTTTTGAGTGCATTGATAATTTGGAGAAGATGGTTGCAGATGTGCAACAAGGTGGAATGGGCAATATTGATGTAGCCTCAACTAAACAGAAATTAGAAGCGTTATTGAACGGCAATGTAGAAACTCCTACGGAACATATAGAGCAAAATCATATAGACAACGATGATGCAGTTTCGCATGAAGTGCATATAACAGTTGAACAGCAAGCGATTTTAAAAGCAGTACGTGCCATTATGTGTATTGAAGCATTGCAAAATGTAGGGAATATACAAAAAACAGCTCCGAGTATTGAAGAAATTGAAGCAGATGCTTTCGGATTTGAATTTACAGTATTTATGGATACGGATTGTAGTATAGAAGAATTGAAACAAGTAGTACTTCATGTTTCTGAAATTGAGAAAGTGGAAGTAAAGCAAGGAGAACCTATATCGAAGGAAGTAGCTTCTAAAAAAGTCGTTACACAAGAAGTTGTGCAAGTAGAAGAAAAGCTACAACCAGCTGTGGCTACGCAGGTAGAATCACCAATAGAGGCAACGAATCAACCTTCAAGTGCTATGCCAGCTAAAAGTACTACAAAAACGAAAAATGCTAAAGTGGAGAATCGTTCAATTCGTGTTCAATTAGAGAAAATCGAAAGATTAATGAATATGTTTGAAGAAAGTGTAATTGAACGTGGGCGCATTGATGAATTGGCTCAAACGATTCAAAACAAGGAGCTAATTGAACATTTAAATCGATTAGGCGATATTTCAAAAGATATTCAAAATGTACTATTAAATATGCGTATGGTGCCGATTGAAACTGTGTTCAATCGTTTCCCGCGTATGGTACGTATGTTAGCGAAAGATTTAGGGAAAAAAATCGATTTACAAATTACAGGTGAAGATACTGAAGTAGATAAAATTGTTATTGATGAAATCGGTGATCCGCTCGTTCATTTAATTCGAAATGCAATCGATCACGGTGTTGAAACTGTTGAAAAACGACGTGATGCAGGTAAAAATGAGACAGGTACGATTAAATTAGAAGCCTTTCATAGTGGAAATCATGTCGTTATTCAAATTACGGATGATGGAAACGGTATTAATAAAGGGAAAGTATTAGAAAAAGCGATTAAAAATGGCGTTGTAACTGAAGCAGATGCGAATAGATTAACAGATCGTGAAGTGTTTGATCTTATTTTCCAACCAGGATTTAGTACAGCTGAAGTTGTATCAGATCTTTCTGGGCGCGGTGTCGGATTAGATGTTGTAAAACATACGATTCATAGTTTAGGTGGACATTTAATTATTGATTCTGAGGAAGGAAAGGGAAGTACATTTAGAATTGAACTTCCATTAACGTTGTCTATTATTCAATCTATGCTTGTTCAAACGAATGATAAGCGTTATGCTTTACCTCTTGGAAATATCGTTGAAGCAATTCGAATTAAGAGAGAAGACATCCAATCCTTACAAGGGAAAGATGTGTTAAATTATCGTAATCAAATTATTGAAGTGAAACATTTAAGTACTGTATTTGGTGAAAAAACAGTAGATGAGGCGTTTGCGTCATATGATGGTCAAATGGTTCCTGTGTTAATTGTTCGTAATACACATCGCAGCTATGGACTTATTGTAAACACAATTATCGGTCAAAGAGAAATAGTCTTAAAGTCATTAGGTGACTTCTTTGCAGAGAGTTCTAACTATTTCTCTGGTGCGACGATTCTCGGTGATGGACGAGTGGTCCTCATTTTAAACCCAGAAGGTTTATAATAGGAATGAAGGAAAGCTCCCCACTTGTATACAATTGGGGAGCTTTTTGGCTAATTGCTACGAATCTAATAATGGGATACATAGTAACGTTTTATACTAATGAGTTTGCTAAAATAAAATAAGAGTTTATATTATTTGATAGAAAAACAGAAATGAGGAGGCAGGGAAAATGCCTGAGCAACACACAAAAGGGGATACGAGCACGATTGTGCTAGAAAAAGAAAATGAGCATTTAACGCCTCAAGAATGCGATATTCTTGGCGAAATTGCAAATATATCATTTGGTTCAGCTTCGACTGTATTATCAACAATTTTAAATAGGCAAGTAAGCATTACTGCTCCTCGCATAGAGTTGGTAGATTTATATGATTCAAGAGATGTCGAAGTTCCACATGTTGTATTAAACATTCATTTTACAAAAGGATTAGATATGGAAAACCTTCTTGTCCTTAAGCAAGATGTTGCATTATCCATTGCTGATTTAATGATGATGGGAACAGGTGAAGTGGAGGACGGAAAAGAACTTGGCGAATTAGAGCTAAGTGCTGTACAAGAAGCGATGAATCAAATGATGGGATTCGCAGCTACATCTATGTCGGAATTCTTCCAAGATACAGTAGATATGTCTCCGCCGACGATTAAAGTTGTAAAGTTATCAGAAGAAATGGAGAAAATCTCTGAAATTGATGGGAATCATACGATTGTTAAAGTGTCGTTTGATTTAAAGATAGATAATCTTGTAAACTCTAAACTTGTACAAATTGTTTCAGTTGATCATGCGAAACAAATGGTAAATAAATTAATGCAATTATCTGGTGAAGTAGAAGAAACAGTCGAACCAGCAGAAGTAGTGGAAACTGAGATTGTAGAAGAACAAGTTGAAAAAGAGCATTTAACACAAGAAGAGAAAGATGTACTTGGTGAAATTGCAAATATTTCAATTGGTTCCGCTTCAACAGTATTGTCAACGCTTTTAAATCAGCCAGTTACAATTAGTACACCAAATGTGGAAGCAATCAATGTTCGTCATTATGATGGAGTACCAGTGCCATTTGTTATTTTAAATGTTGACTTTGTTGAAGGGCTAAAGAATGAGAATGTATTCGTATTTACGAAAGATGTCGCCTTAACAATGGTAGATTTAATGATGATGGGAACAGGGGAAGTTGATCCGGAAAAAGAGCTTACTGAATTAGAACTGAGCGGTATTAAAGAAATTATGAACCAAATGATGGGTCACGCTGCTACGGCGATGTCAGAAATGTTTCAAGAAAAAATGGACATGACGCCGCCAAATGTTAAATTTGTAACGTTAAAAGAAGAAATGGAGTATTTGGGAGAGTCAATGGAAGTGGACGAACTCGTTCAAATTACGTTCAATCTTGAAATTGGTGATCTGCTTCAATCGAAAATGTATCAAATTTTGCCAATTTCTGAAGCGAAAGAAATGGTAAGGCGACTTCTGTATCCAATGGTGGAAGAAGAAGAGATTGCCACAGAAGAAATTGAAGAAGAAAAAATTGTAGAACCAGTTGTGCAACCTATTGAATTTAAAGAAGTAAAACAAATGGAACCAGTATATATGGACACGTCCATTCTACAAAATGTAGAAATGAACGTGAAATTTGTATTTGGAAGTACAGTGAAAACGATTCAAGATATATTAAGTTTACAAGAAAATGAAGCAGTTGTACTAGATGAGGATATTGATGAACCAATTCGTATTTATGTAAATGATGTATTAGTGGCGTATGGTGAACTTGTAAATGTAGATGGATTTTTCGGAGTAAAAGTGACGAAATCACTATAAGGCATTGAAATAGGAGTTTGAACTAGTAGATGAAAAACGTAAAGTTTTTTCTAATGAGTTGGCTATGCATACATGTGTGCTTGTTCTTCCCCTTGCAAAGTCAGGCTGAGGAACAAATTGAGTCAGATCAAAAAATAAATGAAGTGAATGTACAAGAAGAAAATAAGGAATCTCAAAAATCTTCAGAGCAAGTGGAAACGAAACAAGATGAAGAGAAACAAAAAGAAGAGAAACAAAAAGAAGCAGAACAACAAGAAGTAGCAAATAAACAATTGAGTGAAAGAAAGATAGAAACAGAACAGGGAATTATTACAGTAAATAAGCTGGAGCTTAAAGTTGGCGAAGAGGTGCGAATTGCTGTAGAACCAAATGGGAAAAACATTCAAAGTATGAAAGGTATATTACAGTTACAAAAAAATGGGGAGCAATATGCGCAAGAAAGAATGTTATCTTTTGAGTATGATGAAGAAACGAAGAGCTGGGTTGCTAACTATAAAGTAGGGGATTTTGATTTGCAAGGTGATTGGAATCTTCAGCTCGTTCAAAGTTACAAAGAGAATGAGAAAGAAGAGCTCATAAAAAATGAAGTGAAAGTCCCGCTCATTCGTATTAAAAATGAAACGCCAACTATAGATAAAGAATTGCCAAAGTTACAGAAAGTTACTATTGATGAAGTAAAAGAGAACTTAGTTGAACGAAAACAGGGAGATTCTATACATATACGAGTAAAAGCGTCAGATATAGAATCGGTTGTAAAAGAAGTGCGCGTTACATTAAAAGGGAAAGAAAATAAAGAGCTTTCGTTTTTATTAGACTACAACAAGCATGATATGGATTGGCAAAAAGTATTTGAAATAACAGAAGCATTGCCGGCTGGGCCATACGAATTGCTTGTAGAGATAATAGATGCAGCAGGTAATAAACTTGTTGAGGAAAGTGAATATACCATTTCTGTTTTGGCGCCAAAAAATGAAGATGATAAAAAGATAGAAGAGAAAGAAGATAAATTAGATAATAAACTAGAAAATGAATTAGAAAATAAGAAAGAAAATGAGAAGCAAGAAGATTCCAAAGTCAAAAATCCGGTTCCAGAAGAAAATTTGCCAGTTGTTCAAATTCCGAAGCGAGATGAGAACGTAAATAAGTTTATAAAAGAACCGTTGAAAGAGAAAGAGGAATTTACTTACGTTATAAAAGAGCCGTTCGAAGACAACAAGGAAGTACATAAGGCGAAGGACCAAAAAGAGAAAAATAACAAACAAGTTGCCTCTAAAAAGAAAGAACAAAAAGAAGAACCGAAAGACAAGAAAGAAGAAAAAGGTGAACAGGGAGTGCAAGCTTCTGATGTGTTTACTATCATGTCAGGTTTATTCGTACTGTTTTTAGTTTTAAAGAGTAATAAAGAATGGGGCTAATTATTTCATAGTAGTGGAGGCGCTTAAATGGAGATTAAACGTACGACAATTGAAGATAAGGCGTTACAACCATTAAAACAGCCTGCAGCTATTTCGGAGCATGAAATCCAGAAAGAACGAAAGCGTAGCAATTTAGTGTTTACTGGACAGTCTAAAATTATTTCGAAAAATAATGAAATAGGTATTTTACTTGCAAGTTTAAGTGATGGAAAGATTATGAAGGAAATGCTTTCTAAAGAGATGGATACAGTGTTACAACTTTTTAAAAAGTTACATACGTTATCTGGAGAAGGTAAGCAAACAGAAAAAATATTTGAACAAGTAATTAGAAGCCTACAAGGGCTTGTTAAGCAGGCGCATATAAAAGAACTTCCTTTGTTAGATGGAACATATGATTTCGCTGAAGTACAACTATCATTTGGTAGAAAAGTACATATTCCGTTACTAGATGTGAGTGCACTTATCTCTAGAGTGGAAAGTGATTCTTCAGAAGGAAATATAAATTTGATGGTAACGGTTATTACTGCTTATATAACGAAATTGTCTAACGAAACAATTTTAATTAGTGTTACAGACCGCATTGCTAAAGATCGGGATGTAAGTGTATGGAGAGCGCTTGCGGAAATGAACATGACACAATTATCACAGGCATTGAAACAAACGATGCAAGAACATAAATGGTCTATGACGCTTCTTTTTCTCTTTGTATGGATTGTCGGTATTATTTTAATTCGAGTTATGTAAAAAGGTCGTCACTCCATTGTGACGACCTCTTTTATATTTTTTCGTAGAAGAATGTATCAAATCGCTGAAGATTGTAACGCTCGGGTGTTAAAATTTGTTCCGTACTACCAACAAATAGTACACCGCCTTTTCGTAAAGAACGACTAAATTTTTCGTAAAGTTTTACTCTTGCTTCTTCTGTGAAATATATCATTACATTGCGACAAATAATCAAATCATAATTTGTATCGAATGACTGCATTAAAAGGTCATGTTGTTTAAACGAGACGTTTTGTTTAATGTTTTGATGCAATGAATATAGATCATTCTCTTTTGTGAAATGACGTTCTTTCAAATCAGTAGGTAATTCCTTTAAAGAACGTTCTGTATATTGACCGCGTTTTGCGGTTTCTAAAATATGAAAATCAAGATCTGTTGCTTGAATTTCAAAACGAAATGGAGCAAGATGCTTCGATAAAATTAAAGAGAGTGTATACGGTTCTTCACCAGCAGCGCAAGCGGCACTCCATACCTTTAATTTTCCGCTATTTTGTTCGAGTAATTTTGGTAGTGCTTTCGACTCTAAAGTTTGCCATCGTTCTTTATTTCTAAAAAACTCTGAAACGTTAATTGTAATATAGTCAATAAAATTTAAAAATAAATTTTGATCAGCGCGTAATTTGTTTAAAAAATTAGTGTAGTTTTCGAAGCCTTTTCTCGAAATGAAAGCATCGATTCTACGGCGCATTCTATCTTGTTTATATGAAGCGATGTCCATATTGAATTGTTGTTTAAAACTCGCGATAAAATGATCATAATCTTGTTCAATTATCATATTTACAATGGGCACAATAATGATATTGTGCCTCCCCCTTTACATCATACGAATTTTTTGTTCAAAGCTTTTTTTCATTTGCTTTTCATGTAATCCTGGTAAATCATAAATGACAGCATCAATACCTGCTTCTTTTGCAACATCGACAGGGATGACAGATGTATGTTTGTCCCCATTATAAAAACAGAGAACTAAATCAGTGTCTTCAATAATTTGTTTAACAAAAAACATATAATCTGATCGGTAAATGGAGTCAGAAGGATGATCAAAAGCAACATATTCGGCTCCGTGTTTTTTTAAGTAATCAACGACTTCTTGGAATTCATCTGTAATTGCTTGCAATGGTTGCAGCGTGTAAAGGCATAAATTTTGAGCGAGTCTTTCATTCTCAACGAAAAAACGAAGAACCTCATTTTCAATAGATTTATAACATAATATGTAAATTTTATGTTTGTGAGCATAGTCAGTTAAAAATTTTTTAATTTCTTCTTGATCTAATGCTGTTAATTGATTTGAACCACAAAGGAAAATATTCATAGAATTGTGCCACCTCATGCTAAATTGTAACATATCTTTTATAAAAAATAACTGCAAAATATTACTGTTCAGAGTATAATTATAAATAACTGGATTTTACGATTAAGTTTAGGAAGAAATAAAAAAATAAATAGGTGATATATATGCTACGTTCTATCTCGCATAATCCAATTTTATCGCATATACCGCCTGCTACTCAAATGCCGAAAGAAGCAAATGTCAGAACAGGACTTGCATTTTCGGATAATTTGCATGCAGATCCGAAAAAAGATAAATTACTAGAACAAATGGAAGCGTTTGTCGATAATATTGGAGAAATTAAAGAGAAAATTGAAATGGAATTAACGCTTGATAATGTAATGGAATACAAAAATACAGTAAAATCATTTTTGAATTTCTACGTTGATAATGTATTGCAGTATAAAGATGTCATGTCTCGTCACCCACGTTACGGATATTCACAGAAAATGACGATTGTGAAACAGGCAGAAATGGGATTGAATGAATTAGAAGATGTTATGAATTTAATTAACACGAAAACAGGACATTTAGAAATGTTAAATCAAATTGGAGAAATCCATGGCTTAATTGTAAATTTAGTCTTGTAAAAGGAAGGAAGCTATATGTACATACAATTATATGAAAAGCTTGTTATTATACAAAAAGCGTATGAAAATATTCAAGCGCTTGGAGAGCAAATATATGAGAATTTAAAAAATAAAAATGTAAATGCAGTTCAAAAGTTACAAGTAGAGCAATTGCAGTACATTGATGGTTTAAAAGGGTTATCAAGCTCATTTGAAGAAATGGTTGTTCAGTTCTGTAAAGAACAAGGAGTTGAATCGTTTCGTGTAAGTGCGTTATTTTCGTATTTTTCTCAAGAAGAAATTGAAAAAATGAAAGAATTACAAAAAAACGTAACTGAATTAGAAGAGAATGTAAAAATGATTCTTTTGAAAAATCAATATTACTTAAACGTACTATTAAAAACTACAGAAAGTATTGTGGATTCTGTTTCTGAATATAATTTAGAGCGAAACAATAATTCGCAAATCTTTATGAACGAACTATTGTAAAGGAGAAGTGAAGCTTTATGAGATTATCTGATTATAATACACCGCTATCGGGCATGTTAGCGGCTCAAATGGGGTTACAAACAACGAAACAAAACTTGTCTAACATTCATACACCGGGTTATGTGCGTCAAATGGTGAATTACGGATCTGTTGGAGCAAGCAATGGTCATACGCCAGAACAGAGAATTGGTTACGGTGTACAAACGCTAGGTGTTGACCGTATTACTGATGAGGTAAAGACGAAGCAGTTTAATGATCAATTATCTCAACTCTCTTACTATAACTACATGAATTCGACTTTATCACGTGTAGAGTCTATGGTTGGAACGACAGGAAAGAATTCATTATCTAGTTTAATGGACGGTTTCTTTAATGCCTTTCGTGAAGTGGCAAAAAATCCAGAACAACCAAACTACTACGATACATTAATTTCTGAAACTGGGAAGTTCACAAGTCAAGTGAATCGTCTTGCGAAAAACTTAGATACAGTGGAAGCACAGACAGCAGAAGATATTGAGGCGCATGTTAATGAATTTAATCGTCTTGCTGCTAGTTTAGCAGAAGCGAATCATAAAATTGGACAAGCAGGTACACAAGTGCCGAATCAACTTTTAGACGAAAGAGATCGCATCGTTACAGAGATGTCTAAGTATGCAAACATCGAAGTATCTTATGAATCTATGAATCCTAATATCGCGAGTGTTAGAATGAATGGTATTTTAACAGTAAATGGACAAGATACATATCCACTTCAATTAAATAAAGAAAAAGACCCAATGTCAGTTGAGATTTACGGTTCAGAAATCTCTGTAACTAGCGGGGCGATAAAATCAGCGATTGATACGAAAGCGAAGATTGTTGATTATAAAAAAAATCTCGAAGACTTAATGAGTTCGATGAAAAATCAAGTGAATACAGTGATGGGAAAAGATTTCTTCGTTGGAGATTATGCGAAAGAGATGAAGTTAAATCCAGAATTCCAAAAAGATGTTTCGAAAATGAAAATGTCTGCTGAAACAGCAAATAAACTAGCAGCAGTTACAGATGACGATTATAAAGAAGGTCTTTCTTATAAACAAGCATTAGACCAATTTATAGTTCGTGTCGCATCTGATAAAAGTGCAGTAAATGGTTATCAAAAAATTCATGGCGACTTACTAGAAGGTATTCAACAAGAAAAAATGAGCGTTGAAGGTGTAAATATGGAAGAGGAAATGGTAAATTTAATGGCCTTCCAAAAATATTTCGTCGCAAACTCTAAAGCTATTACTACGATGAATGAAGTGTTTGATAGTCTATTTTCGATTATTCGATAAGTGATAATAATTGATTGGAAATATATAAGGAGGAGATAGAAATGAGAGTATCTACATTTCAAAATGCAAACTGGGCAAAGAATCAGTTAATGGATTTGAATGTGCAACAACAATACCATAGAAACCAAGTAACTTCAGGGAAGAAAAATCTTCTTATGAGTGAAGATCCACTTGCAGCGAGTAAATCATTTGCGATTCAACATTCATTGGCGAATATTGAACAAATGCAAAAAGATTTAGCTGACTCAAAAAATGTATTAACACAAACTGAGAATACTTTACAAGGTATTTTTAAATCTTTAACGAGAGCAGATCAATTAACGGTACAAGCATTAAATGAGCCAAATGGTGAAAAAGAATTGAAAGCCATCGGTGCAGAGATTGATCAAATTTTAAAACAAGTTGTATATTTAGCGAATACGAAAGAGCAAGGTCGTTATATTTTCGGTGGTGATAGTGCAGAAAAGTCACCATTTACAGAAGATGGTACGTACCAGGGCGGAAAAAATGATGTGAACTGGCAATTAAATGATGGTTATGAATTAAAGGCATTTCGTAACGGAGAAGCATTATTATCACCGGTTATAAAAACGTTAAAACAGATGAGCGAAGCGATGCAAAAAGGTGACCAAAAAGCGTTACAACCGTTATTAGGAGAAAACAAGAAAAACTTAGATGGCATCATTAACCGTACGACTGAAGTTGGTTCAACAATGAACACAATGGAGACGTTTAAAACAATTTTAAGTGAGCAAAATTTAGCGCTTCAAGAAAACCGTAAAGAAATTGAGGATGTTGATTTAGCGGTCGCAATTTCTGACTTGGCATATATAAATGCAACGTATGAAGCGACGCTTAAAGCGGTTAGTACGATGAGTAAAACGAGTATTTTAGACTACATGTAATCTATAAGGAGTGAGAAAAATGGCAGGAACAACGATGACAGGTATTGGTGGTAGACAACAAATTTGGAACCTCGGAAATAATATGATCGATACTTCTAACTTCGTCGAATTAGAAATGAATGCTTTAGATATGAGGAAAACACCATATACGAAAGAAAAGAATGACCTTACAAATGATAAACTACTATATACAAGTTTAAAATCAGAATTTAGTTCTTTTACACAAACTTTTAAAAACTTAGCGGCTTTTAAAGGAAATGAGAAAAAAGTAACGACAACACAAGACGGTTATATTAATGTAAAAGCTGATGGTGGTGCGATTGCAGGAACTTTTAATATGACGATTACACAGCTTGCACAGCGTCATCAAATAGCTTCAAATGAAATTAAAGATATAAATGCAAAGCTTCCTAAAGATGAAACATTAAAACTAGGTGGTAAAGAACTAAAAGTAACAACTGATATGACATATAAAGATTTAATTAATAAGATTAATGATGGAGATTATGGCGTATCGGCTTATACACTTGGAAATAAAATTTTTATGACCTCGAAAAAAGAGGGAACAGATGGACAGATTAAGTTTGAGGCGAACACATCTACACTATTTCAAGATATGGGTTTAGCTAAGGCGGATGGCACAGCGCTCAATACAATCAATGAAGCACAAAATGCTATGTATACTATTAATGGTATCAAAGGGGAAGGTTCTACTAATACAATTGAAGCTCTTCCTGGTGTGAAAATTGAGTTGTTAAAGGTAACTGAGCCGAAAGTAGAAGGAGCGCCAGATGCTGGTACAACAACAGATCCAAAAGCAAAAGGTATAGATCTGAAATTTACAGTAAGTGATTCAAACGTAACAGATGCATCGAATGTTATTAAAAAAATGGTAGCTGATTATAATAAAGCTGTTTCTACAGTAGATATCTTTGCTGGAAAAGGTGGAGCTTTCCAAGGTCAAGCTATTATGCAAAGTGTACGTCAGGCAATGAACAATGTCGTAACATTTTCTCAAGATGGTAATTATTTATTCACATTTGGTATTCAATTAAAGCAAGATGGAACGATGGAAGTTGATGACGAAAAGTTAACGAAAGCATTAAAAGAGAAGCCAGATGCAGCGAAGCAATTTTTCTTTAGTTCTAACGGTTTAGGAAAAATGATGGAAGAACCGCTTGACAAACTATTTGGTGATAAAGGTGTAGTCGGCGAGAGAGTTAAAAACATTGACTCACGTGTAAGTGATTTAGATAAAAAGATTAAAGATATTGAGACGCAAAACTTGCAAAAACAAGATGAAATTGTGAAGAAGTATCAAAAGCTAGAGAGTACATTAGCAGCGCTTGATAGCCAACTAAAAACAATTAAAGCAATGACAAAACAAAAAAGTGATGATTAATGAAAGTTGAGGAAGTGATCGTATGCAAGCATGGCAACGTTATATGCAAAATGATATTATGACGAGTAATCCGATTAAAAATACAATTTTTATTTATGAAAGATGTATTGTAGAGTTTCGTAATTTAGAAGAACTTTTACATACTTTTAAACTACAAGAAGGGGACGCACTTCTTGAAAAATTAGAACGTATTTTTGAAGAGCTAAAGCTTCAATTAAATCCTGAAATTACGAAAGATTTATATGATAGTCTCTATGGTTTATATGATTGGATTAGCATTCAAATTCAAACGATGAAAGTAACGCGTGAAGCGAAAGATATTGATGCAATTGTGAAAGTGTTACAAGATTTAATAGACGGTTACCGCGGAGCACTTGAAAATGAACAATGATATTTATCGGACGTTTGTCAGCTGTTTTAATGAAATCGGTGAATTGCAAGTGTCAGACAGAGAGTTTGCTGAAAAGAGTGAGATGTTAAATCGCTGGATGATGACATTGGATGAAGAAACGCGTGCGCAAGTTGCAGCAGAAGTAAGCCCGTTCATTATTAAGGCAGCTCAGCATATTCGGGATAGGCAAAAGATTTTGGAAGAAATGATTATGACAAATGATGGGCGAATGAAGGCTAATTCATTTTACGGTAAATATTAATAATAACGTTTGGAAACAGATTCCCCTTTTAAAAGGGGGTCTATTCCTTCGTTTACATAAAGAACGCCGCTGATTGAGGTTTCATTTTATGACTGTGATGAAAAAATAATAGTAATCTAAATAATAGAAAAATGGACTTTAGTTTGTAGTTTATCTATTGAAATGTTCTATAGATTACTATGTGTATACAGTTTTTTGCATTCTTTTTTATATTTTTGTATTTTTCTAAAGACAACAATGAAAAAATGGAATAAAATATGTAAGGGTACATAATAGTAAATATTTTAATAAACGCATATAAGAAAATAAATAATGAAGTGAAACTTCTATCAGTGGATCATTAGGTTAGAAAAGGAAGGGTGTGGAATATGCCAGATTTAGTGAGTGATGTAAGCCATTATATGAATTATTTAGTGACGAAACGAAATACTGTTTCTAGTAATATTGCAAATGCGAATACACCTGGCTATAAAGCACAAGATGTAACATTTGCTGAGCAGATGAATAAAAGTAGTGCGTTATATAAAAATAATGCGGCTGATTTAAAGAGCAATCCAGATTTATATCAAACGAATGAAATGCACTTACCGACAGTAAATACGAAAAATACATATGCAAAGATTCAAACAAAATCAATGCAAACGAATAAAGACGGAAATAGTGTGGATGTAACGACAGAAATGCTAGATTTAATGAAAGCAAATCAGTTATACGGTATTTCAATTAACGCAATTAATACACAATATGCAATTAACCAAGCGGCACGCGGACGTTAAAAGTAGAAGGAGAGACAACGGATGTTTCAGGCAATTAATGCAAGTGGCTCAGGGCTAACGACAGCGAGAAAGTGGATGGAAGTTACTTCTAACAATATTGTAAATGCAAATACGACGGCGGCTCCGGGGGCAGATTTATATGAGCGTCGTAGTGTGGTGTTAGAATCAAACAATAGTTTTGCAAGTATGTTAGATGGGGCTCCTACTAATGGAGTAAAAATAAAAAGTATTGAAGCAGACAAAACGGAAAATTTAGTGTATGATCCGACGCATCCGCACGCAAATGAAGAAGGATATGTACGTTATCCAAATATTGATGTAACTGCTGAAATGACGAATGTAATGGTTGCTCAAAAAATGTATGAAGCGAATACGAGTGTATTAAATGCGAATAAAAAAATGCTTGATAAAGATTTAGAAATCGGCCGAGGATAAGGGGGAAGATCGTAATATGAAAATTCAACCAATGTTACATACACAACCATTTGGAGCAATTCAGTCAATTGGTGCACCGAAAACTTCTCAAACATCGGTAGCTCCGGAGAAAAAGTTTATTGATTTATTGGAAGATATGAATCAAACGCAAAACAATGCACAAACAGCAGTATATGATTTACTAACTAAAGGGGTAGGAGAAACACATGACGTTTTAATTCAGCAAAAGAAAGCTGAGTCTCAAATGAAAACGGCTGCTCTTGTACGTGATAATCTTATTGAAAATTATAAGTCACTAATTAATATGCAAATTTAGGAAAGTGGACGGGTGTGTTTAAATGGAAAAGATGAAAAATGTTATCCAATCGTTAAAAACGTGGCATAAGTTAGTAATTGGTGCTGCGCTTTTAGCGATTGTAACAGGAGCACTTTTATACTTCACCTTGCCAGATAAATATGTTGTTGTATATCAAAATTTAAATGATGCAGATAAACAAGAGATTACAGCAGAATTATCGAAGTTAGGTGTCGATTACCAATTAGCGGCCGATGGTTCAATTCGTGTGCAAAAGAATGATGCTCCATGGGTTCGAAAAGAAATGAATGGGATGGGCTTACCGTTTAATTCGAAAAGCGGTGAAGAAATTTTATTAGAAAGCTCTCTCGGTTCAAGTGAACAAGATAAAAAAATGAAGCAAATTGTCGGTACGAAGAAGCAATTGGAACAAGATATTGTAAGAAACTTTGCGACAGTTGAAACGGCAAATGTTCAAATTACATTGCCTGAAAAAGAGACAATTTTTGATGAAGAAAAAGCGAAAGGAACAGCGGCGATTACGGTTGGAGTGAAACGTGGACAATTGTTAACGGCTGATCAAGTTGCAGGTATACAGCAAATGATTAGTGCAGCGGTTCCTGGTGTGAAAGCAGAAGAAGTAAGTGTTATTGATAGTAAAAAAGGTGTTATCTCAAAAGGAGCAGATGAAGCACATTCTAGTAGTTCCTCTTCTTATGAGAAAGAAGTAGAGATGCAGCACCAACTTGAAGGTAAATTAAAGCAAGATATTGATGCAACGTTAATGACGATGTTTAAACCGAATGAATATAAAGTGAATACGAAAGTATCTGTAAACTACGATGAAGTTACACGTCAGTCAGAGAAGTATGGTGATAAAGGTGTACTTCGTAGTAAACAAGAGCAAGAAGAAAGCTCTACTGCGCAAGAAGGGGCAGATACGAAGCAAGGTGCTGGTATTACAGCGAACGGTGAAGTGCCAAACTACGGTACGAACAATAATCAAAATGGTAAAGTTGTCTACGATAATAAAAATGGCAACAAAATCGAAAACTATGAAATAGATAAAACAGTTGAAACAATTAAGAAACACCCAGAATTAACGAAAACAAATGTTGTTGTATGGGTAGATAATGATACGTTAGTAAAACGAAGAATTGATATGACTACTTTCAAAGAAGCAATTGGAACAGCGGCAGGACTTCAAGCTGATCCGAACGGTAACTTTATAAATGGTCAAGTTAACGTTGTAACTGTTCAGTTCGATCAGCCGAAAGCTGAAAAAGAGAAAGAGCCAGAAAAAAGTGGTATGAACTGGTGGTTATTCGGTGGAATTACAGCTGGCTTATTAGCAATCGGTGGTCTAGTATGGTTCTTATTAGCAAGACGTAAGAGAAAGAAAGAAGAAGAGGAATATGAAGAATACTTAGCAGAAGATGAAATTGCTGCAAGTAATGAAAGTATCTTGGAAATTCCTGAAGAAAAAATAGTGCCAGAGCCAAAACCTGAACCAGAAGAACCGAAAGAACCAACGTTAGATGAACAAGTGCAGGATGCTACGAAAGAACATGTAGAAGGTACTGCAAAAGTAATTAAAAAATGGTTAAACGGACAGTAAGGGAGGAACAACGATGTTAGATGAAATCTCCTCCAAAGAAAAAGCTGCCATCCTCATTCGTACATTAGACGAAGGGGTGGCAGCAAAAGTCATTGAATATATGACAGCTGAGGAAAAAGAAGTATTACTTCGTGAAATTGCGAAGTTTCGTGTATATAAACCAGAAACGTTAGAGAATGTACTAGGAGAGTTCTTATATGAACTAAATGTAAAAGAATTGAACTTAGTCACTCCAGATAAAGAGTATATTCGTCGTATATTTAAAAACATGCCAGAAGACGAACTGGAAAAATTATTGGAAGACCTTTGGTATAACAAAGATAATCCATTTGAATTCTTAAATTCACTTACAGATTTAGAACCACTTCTTACAGTGCTTAATGATGAGTCACCACAAACAATTGCAATTATCGCTTCTTATATTAAACCGCAACTTGCGTCTCAATTAATTGAGAGATTGCCAGATCATAAGCGAGTAGAAACGGTAATGGGTATTGCGAAACTAGAACAAGTTGATGGTGAATTAATTAATCAAATTGGTGAGTTGTTAAAAACGAAATTAAATAATATGGCATTTAGTGCAATTAATAAAACTGATGGCTTGAAAACAATCGTAAACATTTTAAATAATGTTTCACGAGGTGTTGAAAAAACAGTCTTTCAAAAACTGGATGAAGTCGATTATGAGTTATCTGAGAAAATTAAAGAAAATATGTTTGTCTTTGAAGACTTACTTGGTCTTGAAGATCTTGCGCTTCGCCGTGTATTAGAAGAAATTACAGATAACGGTGTTCTTGCGAAAGCACTTAAAATTGCAAAAGAAGAAATTAAAGAGAAATTATTTACATGTATGTCTTCAAACCGTAAAGAGATGATTCTAGAAGAATTAGATGGCTTAGGACCGCTTAAGATGACGGATGCTGAAAAAGCGCAGCAAACGATCACTGGTACAGTGAAAAAGCTAGAGAAAGAAGGAAGAATTATCGTTCAAAGAGGTGAAGAGGATGTCCTTATTTAAAAACAGAATTCCGAAGAATTCTGTTTCTTTTTCTGAAGAAACGTATGAATTACAATTTCCAAAACCAGCTTCAGTCCAAATAGAAGAGGAAGAATTACAAGCAGATCATGCAGAGCTTCGCGCCCAGCAAGAATCATTACATATGGAAATGAATCAGCTAAGGCAAGAGCAGCAAATGCTAGAACGAGAGCGTCAGCAGTTATTACAAGATAAAGAACAATTTCAAATGCATATTCATGAACAAATGGAACAGATGGAAGCAGCGCGTGTGCAGTTTCAAAAAGAACAACAAGAAATAGCATATGAATGGACAGAGTTATTATGGGATCAATCATTTCATTTAGCAGAAAAAATCGTGAATCAAGCGGTAGATTCACGATTGCTTGATGTGCTACCTATTTTAACTGGCATCGTGCAAACATTGCCAACTTCGTTTGAAAAATTAATCATTACAGTACATCCAGAAACGTTTGAACGTATTCAAGAAGAGAAGGAGAATACGAAAGAATATTGGTTACTACAATTAGTAG
Organism: Bacillus sp. PK6-16; assembly: GCF_056530295.1. Taxonomy (NCBI): domain Bacteria; kingdom Bacillati; phylum Bacillota; class Bacilli; order Caryophanales; family Bacillaceae; genus Bacillus; species Bacillus sp. PK6-16. The sequence continues at coordinate 3,655,982 of NZ_CP096511.1, read as the reverse complement.
AATGGAAATATGATTTCTCCCTGCAGTTTGGTGAATTTGTTCTGGAAGAAGAGAAAGAGTTCTTTGAATTTAAATTTGCACCTATATTTGCGAAACTTCGTCAGAAATGGGAAGAAGAGAAGTTATTTGAGGAGCAAAATGTATGAGCCGCCTGTTAATGAATGAGAACGAAAAATGGAATAAGTTCATTGAAACACCGCTGTATACGAAAGTAGGCAAAGTTCATAGTGTACAAGAACAGTTTTTCGTAGCAAAAGGGCCGAAAGCGAAGATCGGAGATGTTTGCTTCGTTGGAGAACATAACGTCTTATGTGAAGTGATTGCCATTGAAAAAGAAAATAATATGCTACTTCCATTTGAACAGACAGAAAAAGTATGTTATGGAGATTCAGTGACACTAGTTTCAGAAGATGTTGTTGTACCACGTGGTAATCACTTGCTCGGAAAAGTGTTAAGTGCAAATGGTGAAGTGTTAAATGAGGAAGCTGAAAACATTCCATTACAGAAAATAAAACTAGATGCACCGCCTATACATGCATTTGAACGTGAAGAGATTACCGATGTATTTGAAACAGGAATAAAATCAATTGATTCTATGCTAACAATTGGTATCGGTCAAAAGATTGGTATTTTTGCTGGGTCAGGTGTTGGTAAATCAACTTTACTTGGAATGATAGCAAAAAATGCAAAAGCTGATATAAACGTTATTAGTTTAGTAGGAGAACGTGGCCGGGAAGTAAAAGACTTTATTCGAAAAGAGTTAGGCGAGGAAGGGATGCGAAAAAGCGTCGTTGTTGTAGCGACGTCAGATGAAAGTCACCTTATGCAACTTCGTGCAGCGAAACTCGCAACGTCTATTGCTGAATACTTCCGTGATCAAGGCAATAACGTATTACTTATGATGGACTCTGTTACTCGTTTTGCCGATGCACGAAGAAGTGTTGATATTGCTGTTAAAGAGTTACCGATTGGTGGTAAAACACTGTTAATGGAAAGTTATATGAAGAAGTTGTTAGAGCGGTCTGGGAAAACACAAAAGGGATCTATAACAGGTATTTATACGGTACTTGTTGATGGGGATGATTTAAATGGTCCTGTACCAGATTTAGCACGTGGTATTTTAGATGGACATATCGTATTAAAGCGTGAGCTTGCAACGCTTAGTCATTATCCTGCAATTTCAGTATTAGATTCAGTAAGTAGGATTATGGAAGAAATCGTTTCACCACATCATTGGCAACTTGCAAATGAAATGAGAAAGATTTTATCAATTTATAAAGAAAATGAATTGTATTTTAAGTTAGGAACGATTCAAGAAAATGAAGAAAATGCTTATATTTTTGAATGTAAAAATAAAGTAGAAGGCATAAATACATTTTTAAAGCAAGGCCGATCGGATAGTTTCCCATTTGATGATATCGTTGAAGCGATACACCATATAGTATAAGGCCTCTGCCCAAGAGGTCTTATTTTTTTGTTTTTTAATATTTCACAGATTTTTTTGGAAAAAAACTATATAATAGAAAAAGAGAACGTTATAATAGGAAGGGGCTATGAAAACAGGTGGATAAACAGCAGTACGACACAATAAAATTGCAAATAAATCAAGAAAAAGAGCATATTTTAAAAGAAGTGTATGAATTAACAGCTGAAAAAAGAAAAATAGAACAAAAAAAAGAATATGATTTATATGTTGTGAAATCGCGTAGTAAAGTCGTACAAACTGGGCAACGTATTATGGCTGGCATGCTTTCTTCACATACGTTTTCACCTGAAAGAATAGAAGAATGGAATCGAAAAATTAAAAAAACAGAAGGTTTTATTCAAAAAAATGAAAGCCTTTTAGAGCAAGTAAAAGAAAAAGAACGTGTCATTGATGAGATGTATCAAGAAGATTGCAGAAAGCTTGCGAAAGCACAAGAAAAGCTGGAAGAAAAAATGCTTCTGGATTTGAAAATGTGTATGAATGGATGAGGTGAATGTAGTGATACAGTCTGTATTACCGGTGCAACAAAGTTTACCTCCGCAAAAAGAAAAAGGGCTAGAAGTACAATCGAAAAATGAAGATTCTTCATTCGATCGTACGATGAGAATCGAAAATAAAAAGCAGCCAAAAACGGAGAAAACGAAACGAGAAGAAGCACCAAAAGAAGAGAAAAAAGAATATAACCTTTCTAAACCATCGGTAACGAAAGAAGAACCAATTGTAAAGAAAGAAGAAAAAAAAGAGACAGAACAGTTGTTATTAGCTGTATCTGAGCAAATGGTTGCAATTGAGCAATTACATGTGCAGCCGGAATTGTTATATCAATACATACAAAAAATACAAGAGCTATATAAAGAATATGGCAATATTAAACTTAATGAATTACCTGCAGCTGAATTACAACAATTACAAGAACTTCTTTCAAATATGAATATCAAAAATGCTATATGTTTAGAAGATACAATGCAAATGGTATTAGACAAAATGAAGATGCCAGAGCAAACGATGCAAGCATTGAAGGTTGTAGAAACAGAAACTTGTAATATTGCAAAGGAACAAGAAGAGTCTAAAGAGGTAGATCTTCCGAAACTTGAGAGCGATGATGCAAAGGTAGAGTTGCCAGAAGTTGATGCATTAAACGATTCGAGCTCTGCAGGTGCAGAATTATTAAATAAAACGACGAGTACCGAACAAGTAGGGAAATCAAATAGTGGTGCTGAGAAAGTTTCATTACCTGACTTAGGAAAGAAAATGGAAGCGCAAGTAGAAGCGCTGCAAAAATTTGTAGTGAAACAAGAACGTGTTTTATTCCAGTTAAATCCAGAAAAACTTGGTACATTAACAGTGTTTATGAAAAAACACGGAGATCAAATTGACGTTCACGTAGAAATGGAAAAACACGATGCGAAAAAACGTGTTGAAATCATTTTTGATGAATTGAGATTAAAGTTAAAAGAAAAAGAAATCAATATTCAAATTAGCTATTCAGATAAAGATGAAAATCGTAAAGAACAGCGAGAACAAGAGCAAAGGCAAAAACAAAAATTAGCAAATACAAATCATGAAAAACAACAATCAACAGAATTTGCGGGATTATTGGAGGAATAAAGCGTGCCAACAGTTGGATTAAATACAACGAGTACAAATCATATTCCGTTACAAGCAGGAGCGCAAAAAAGTAATGTACCTGTTAATGGTGTACAATCGCCAGTGCAACAAAGTAATGGAGTTTCGGCAGGAGCGCAAAAGACTCCTGGGGTAATGGGGAAAGATGATTTCCTAAAATTATTTTTATCAAGTTTCCAACATCAAGATCCATTTAATGCGATGGATATGAATCAAATGATGAATCAGACAGCGCAGTTATCTCTTATGGAACAAGTACAGAATATGACGAAAGCAGTAGATAAGCTGCAATCAACGATGTATTCAACAGCACTTGATGGTGGAATGAAGTTTTTAGGGAAATACGTAAGAGGTGTTGACGGCGAAGGAAACAAAGTAACTGGTCAAGTAGAGACAGTTCGCCTTGCAGAAAATAACGATGTGCAGCTCGTTATTAATAATAAAGTTGTATCTCTTCGTTTCGTTGAGAGAGTGTCTGATAAACCGATTGGAGAAACGAATCCAGAAGACGCAAAGAAAGACGATCAAAAAGTAACTGAAGAAGTAAAAACTACAAATTCATAAGGAGTGTCCATACGTTATGATTAAAGCGTTATATACAAGTATTACAGGAATGAATGCAACACAAAATGCATTAAGTGTAACTTCAAATAATATTGCCAATGCACAAACAGTAGGTTACAAAAAACAAAAAGCAATGTTTGATGATTTACTATATAACAATTCGATTGGTGCAAAAGGTGACGGTAAATATGCCGGAACAAATCCGAAAAGTATTGGTAACGGTGTGAAAATGAGTGGTACGGTTACGGATTATAGTGATGGTACAATTACGTTAACAGGTGGTAAAACACAAGCGGCAATGGAAGGTAATGGTTTCTTCGTTGTGGGTGATTCAAAAGGCGGAAATATGGAATTTACTCGTAAAGGTACGTTTGGGATATCTTCAGATTACTATATTACGAATACTGAAGGTCAATACGTATTTGCATACCCTGCAAATGAGGCAACTGGTGAAGTTGATTTATCTGGAATTCCAGGACCGTTGCAAATTCCAATGGGAACAGCAATTGGTGGTATTCGAACATCGAAAGGGACAATTAAAGGGAATATTCCAACTGGTGAAAAACAAATTACACAAGATTTACCTGTATATGATAATGCGGGGAATACATGGACAATGCGTGTAGAGTTTAAACAAACGAGTGAACATAACTATACATATAAAGTACAAATGCGTAATGACTCGAAAAAAGAAACAGAGTTTAAGGATGTTCCAGGTGCAGGTGGTAATATGACATTTGATGCTGTCGGAAATCCAAATCCGAAAGAGCAAGGAGCCAATATTCCATTTGACGGTGGCTCTATAAGATTAGACTTAAGTCATTTAACAAATCATCCAACAGATAAAACATTATCAGTAACAGACGTAGATGGTAGAGCAGCAGCGACGGTTAAAGATTGCTTCATTGCTGACGGTGGATATGTAATGGTAAAATATTCTGATGGAAGTATGAAATCAGCAGGTCAATTAGCTGTTGCGATGTTCCCGAACGAAGGCGGACTAATGAAAACAGGTAATGGTAACTATACAGCTACGAATACAACAGGTATTTTAGCTCTTGGTGCATCTGGTCAAAATGGTGCAGGTAAAGTACGCGGTGGTGCACAAGAAGGTGCAAACGTAGATTTATCTGTAGAATTCGTTGACTTAATGTTATATCAACGCGGATTCCAAGGAAATGCGAAAGTTATTAAAGTTTCAGATGAAGTATTAAATGAAGTTGTAAACTTAATTCGATAATATATCGCATGGAAAAAATGTAATGGAGTAGAAAGGGTTTTTTATTCGTATGACAAGACAAGAGCGAATTTTACAATTGCCTTTTTTCGAAAATAAACGTGAGCTTGCCGAGCAAGTATTAAAAATAGAACGAGAAGAGCATGTATATTTACCAGATCAATTTGAAATTAAGCAAGTGCCTCCGTATTCATTTGGTGAAAAACAAGCAATCATTGGCCGTATCCATGAGTTTTATTTCATAAGTGTTGGTAGCGATACTGTTTGGAAGTATCAACTGTTTAAGGATGAGATGAAGTGTCGTGAGTTTTTTGTTATGTTGCCAAATATTACGGATCAGCAGATAGCGTTTTGGTTTAATAACATAGAGTTATTGAAAGGTTCTTAAAAGCACTTTTTAGGTTTTGAGAGAGGACCTGGCGATGTTTTGGAGCGGTTAGTGTCTAATAGAGTCCCGACCGATGTGTAAGACCAGAGATATGTAGCGTTACTAGAGTAGTATGGTAGTGTAAGAAGTGGTAATATAAAATAGTTTTAAGTTAATTTAAGGTAGTTGTAGTATACAATTAGACTGAATTTCTATAAAAGGAGAGGTGAGGAGGATGGCGCAAAATAAGTATCGCGTTACATTCATTTCGCCGAGTGAGGTAGAGCAGCGGACTGTAATGGCGGCGAATAGTTTGCCAGATTTAATTCGTAAAGTAGAGAGTATTATTGCAGATCCAAACGGTTATTTTGTGAATGATAAAAAAAATAATTGTTATTTTAAAGTGATTAAAGAAAATGTTACGTTTATTCAATATGAGTTACTATTTTCGGATAAGGAAATTCATATTGAAAAATTAAAACATATAGCACCGGTAGTATTAAAACGATTATTCGAAGAAATAAATGACCCGGAATTATATGCACTTGCGCTACTTGATGTTGATATAGCAACGAAAGAATATGTGCTAGCAGAAATGAATTCTGAGCTGAGAATAAGAGTAGAGACGGAGCTTTCGAAAAAATGGGAAGCAATGCCGACCGAAATTGTAGGAGCACAAGAAGTGTTATTAGAGGCACTTGCTTCGTTTATACAAGATTAATTGTTTTTTAATAAAATGAATCGTTCGACTATCTATATTTTTTATATAGGTAGTTGACTTTTTCGCTTTTATAAAGCTTAATAATTAGATATACGGAATTAATGGAAGGGGAGCGACACCTTTATGTCACAAGCACAAAGTATTTTATTAGAAAGCGGAACAAATGAATTAGAGATTGTTACGTACACTGTTGGTGAAAACCTATTTAGTATTAATGTAATGAAAGTACGTGAAATCATTAATCCATTCCCTGTTACAACTGTGCCAGAATCTCATCATGCAGTTGAAGGTGTTGTTCAAGTACGTGGTGAAATTTTACCTGTTATTAACTTGGCAATGGCTCTTAATTTAAAGTCAACAAAGCCACTTGATCAAACGAAATTTATCATCTCAGAATTAAACCAAATGAAAGTTATTTTCCGCGTTGATGAAGTGCATCGTATTCAACGTATTTCGTGGGAACAAATTGATGAACCTGCTTCATTATCTATGGGACTAGAAGAAACGACATCTGGTATTGTAAAACTAGATGGAAAAATCATCTTACTATTAGATTATGAAAAAATTGTATGTGAAATTAGCGGCACTGGTTATGACAATAAATCAATTGCAGGATTAGAACAAAAAACAGATCGAGCTGAAAAAGTAATTTACATTGCAGAAGATTCAGCGATGCTTCGCCAAATATTAGAAGAAACATTATCATCAGCTGGATATACGAAAATGAACTTCTTCAGCAATGGTGCAGAAGCGTTAGCACAAATTGAAAAATTAGCGAAAGAGCAAGGCGAAAAAATGTTTGAACATATTCACTTGCTAATTACGGATATTGAAATGCCAAAAATGGATGGACATCATTTAACGAAAGTGGTTAAGGATAGTGAAGTAATGAATCGTTTACCAGTCATTATTTTCTCTTCATTAATTACAAATGAATTATTCCATAAAGGTGAAGCTGTAGGAGCAAATGCTCAAGTAAGTAAGCCAGATATTCAAGAGCTAATTGGTTTAGTTGATAAGTTAGTACTTTAAAAGTTTCTATTTAGCCGGAATAGAAGCTCTAGCCAAGTGTTGAGCGGTCAGTGCTTAATAGAGCCCTATGCGATGTTGAGATATAGGTAACTAGAAGAGCTGGTGTATAACATTTTTCTATTTAGTAGGAATAGAGGAACTACTTATGTAAGGAAGTTTTCAGTGCTTAATAGAGTCTCATGCGATGTGAGTTCAGAGGTATGAAGTAGTTTTAGGTAAGAAGAAGTGAGACTTCGATTGAGGATTTGAAGACTGGGTTTATAACTCTATTCTGTTAGAGAGAGGAAGGAATTAGCCAATGCTACATATGGCTAATTCCTTTTTAGTATTCTATACTTTAAGCTGGTAGAAAAATGAAAGGTTTCTGGGGTGTTTGTCGCTGTATGTATGAAAATTCTTCATTTGAAGATTTTTGATTTAAAAATATAAGCAAACGCATTTTCAATGGTTATTTTATTAATATTTCGTGGTAGCGCAAATTTTTTCGGTGAAAAAATATTCAAAATACCATATAATATAATTAAATGTAATTAATATGCAATTTTGCATATTAATAAAAAACATTTTCCAAATTTTTATACTTTCTATACATTTTTGTATGTTTATTATTTGACAGATAATTTCGAACTGTTATAATATGGATATGTAAAAATTGCTATTTTCTTAAAAGACATGGGAGTCAGATGAGAATTGTGAAAGGATGAGGGGGAGTGGCACAGATTATGTATCACCACACAGCAATTAATGTATTAGGTCTTTTACAAAACATGTCAAATAATAAAATGAACGATATGCAACTAGAGGTGGAATTTAAAAAAATAGAAAAAGAATTCCAAGTAAAGTATGAAGAATTAGTTGATTTACATAATAGAATGGTATTATTTCAAATAGATATAGAAAAAAATGGCGGGATGCGAGCATATGAAAAATCAGCAATTACATGGCTGAAGTCTGAACTAGAGCTACTGTATGAAGTGTATCAATTTTGTCAACGTCACGGGTTAAACATTTTAAATATTTCAAAATACGTAAGTAAAAATGAACTAAATCTTTTTCCAAAAACAGAAAGTCAATTGCAAAATACGTATTATAAATTGAAAAAACGTGAAATACCGTTTGAAAATATTGAAAAACAAAAACCAGGACGAAAGCGAAAATATATACCAGTAAAAGAGACAATCGTTGCAAGAAAACAAGAAAATGAGTACGAATTAAAAGAAGAAATCCAGCATAAAGAGGATGAAAAAAATCTTGTAACAGTTATATCTGGTATCGTTGATAATTTTGAAACAATTAATCAATGTAGTGAAAGGAAAGAAGACGAACTACATCAGTTTATGGAAGGTATTTATAAGCTTTCTAGCATGGCAGCAGGGCGTTCTAGGGAAGCAAAGAATACACGTAGTCTAGAAGGTGAATTGCAGTCGTTACAACTAGAAAATGAAAGGCTAAAACGAGAGAAAGAAGAGCTTGTACAAGATATTAAAGGTATGACGCAGCTTTTAATTCATTTCATTACAAGTTCTGATATTGATCAAATTCGTAAATTACCAACTTTCGTACAAGATTGTAAAATGGAATTACATAAACTTGGGCTATATAATGCACAAGACGGAAAAATGAAAATAATGGTTGACCGTAGCGGACAAGTTATGACGGTAACACAGTAATAAAATTTGGGTACAAAATAAAAGGGAGATACATAGTTTATATGTATTTCCCTTTTGTTTTGTATGGAATCGTTCCAAAGATGGAAGATTAATTTTTATAATTGTAGTAGTTTAGAGACCATTTGCGGAATTTGGTTCGCTTGTGAAACCATACTAAGGGCAACTTCAGTTAATAATTTGAACTTTAAAAAATCACTCATCTCCTGCGCCATGTCTGCATCTTCAATTCGAGATGCAGCATCTGTTAACGCCATACTTTGACTATTTAAATTCTCAATATTAAATTGTAAACGATTCATCATAGCACCAAGGTCGGCACGATGAAGTGACACACTTTGTAAAGCCTCTTCAATTTTAAGAATCGCCGCTCTTGCTTCTTGTTCTGTTGAAATCTTGATGTCATGTTGTGTAGGGGAAGGGGGAATAGATTTTGATATATGTACCGTATGACCGATATCGTCTAATGTAACAGGGCGGTTTTGACTGTCAAATACGGATAAATCATTAAACTCAGTCGTCGCGCCAATATAGCCAATTTGTTCTGTTAAAGACTGAAACTCTTTATTCAGCGAATCACGATTTGTATTTGAATTTGTACCGTTTGAGGATTGAACAGCTAAATCACGCATACGCTGTAAAATATTCGTCACAGTTTGAAGTGCAGCTTCCGCTGTACGAAGCATCGATAGTGCATCTTCATTATTACGAATCGCCACGCGCATACCACTTGCTCGCGCGTGCATACGAGTCACAATTGCAACATTCGCTGGATTATCAGAAGCAGTATTTAACTTCTTACCAGTCGCCAAATGCTCCATCGCCACATTCATATGCTTCTCATTCTCATACAACGACTGCCTAGCATTCATACTCAAAACATTCGTACCAATACGCATAATAGACACCCCTTATAGATTGATATAGTTAGTGTTCTAAAGCTAATAAAAGGTCATGAAAAGATAAAAGGCTTATGCTTATTTGCTATTTGTGTTTTAGCATAAGAGGGGATCAAGATAAGCACTGACCGCTTCTATGCATGGCAGATACTCTCTTTCACATAAAAAAGAAAGTTTTATAAATAATCTATCTATATAGAAAAAATAAACCTCTCCGCAAGCAGAGAGGTTTATTCAGGAAACTAACTCAAATGGCTTATTGTAATAATTTAGAAACCATTTGTGGAGTTTGGTTTGCTTGAGAAAGCATGCTGATTCCAGCTTCGTTCAAGATTTTGAACTTAGTCATTTCAGACATTTCTTTCGCCATGTCAGCGTCTTCGATTTGAGAAGCAGCTGAAGCCATAGAAGAAGATTGGCTCTTCAGGTTGTTTACGTTAAAGTCAAGACGGTTTAATGTAGCACCTAGAGTTGCACGGTTAGAAGCAATGTTTTTTAATGCTGTATCGATCGATGCAATTGCACCAGAAGCATTAGCTTTAAGATCTGTAGTCTCAAGTTTTGTTAAAGTAGCAAATTCTTTACCTAAGTTTTGTGCTGCAACTTTTGATCCAGCATCATCTGCTTTAGTGTAGGCATCTAATTTTGCTTCGATTTTTTTCACATCATCTGCAGACATGAAAGATTTAACCTTTTCAAATTCTTTCATAGTAGCATTTACTTGTGGATCAAGATCCGCTTTAGTGGCATCTGTTGTTTTTCCAAGAGTGTCAAATGATGTTGCAGTAGCTTCATATACTGTTTTTTCTACTTTATCAGTTCCAATAGATAAAGTAGAAAGTCCTAATTCTTTAGTAGACACATTAGATAAGTTGATGTTAATTTGCTTACTTGTATCAGCATTATCTAATGTTTGAACTGCGATAGTTTTATTTGAACCATCTAATAATTTTTTATCATTGAACTCAGTGTTTGTAGAAATATAATCGATTTGTTCTTTTAATGCATCAAACTCTTTGTTTAATGCAGCTTGGTTTTCGTTAGTATTTGTACCATTTGCAGATTGGTTTGCAAGGTCACGCATACGAAGTAAGATATTAGATACTGAGTTCATTGCTGAATCAGCAGTACGGATTAATGAAATACCGTCTTGAGTGTTGTTAGCTGCTACTCCTAATCCGCTTTCACGAGCACGCATACGAGTTGCGATTGCAAGACCTGCTGCATCGTCAGAAGCGTTGTTGATACGTTTACCGCTTGATAAACGGTCCATAGCGTTGCTCATTTTAGCTTGGTTTTGGCGCATGTACTCTTGAGTACGCATGCTGTTAATGTTTGTATTAATTCTCATGTTAAGAAACCCCCATTTTTTTATATTGACTTTTCTGCAAATTGAAAAACGGTAATATGCGAAAAAATCAATTTCGAGATTTATTGTAATCCTTGCCACAACGGGTGTCAACTAAAAATTCGAATTAATAAATATAAAAAAATAACAGTTTAACAATATATTCATTTTTTTATTACATAATTATTAAAAGGATTATTGCAAACTTTAAAAAAAAACTCTAATATTAGATTATCTTTGTTTACCGAAAAGGTGATATTATGATAGTTGGAAATATAGTAAAAGAAGTGCTTGCATATAAGAAAGGGCAAATTCAGCAAAAGCTAAGTAGTCCACAAGCATTCGTTAGTAGTCGTTTTCAAGAGAAGTTGCAGAGTGAACCTGCGAAGGAGACGAAAGAAACTACGCAGCCGGCAAAAGTAGAAGATATGAGTCAGCCGGTACAATCTACGAAAATAGAAGCGGTTGTTAATAAACCGGCAGAAACTATTAATAAAGTAGAGGAAGCGAGTAAGCCTGAAGAAAAGGCTGAAACGAAGAAAGCAGATGAAGTGCAAGTTGCGCAAAAAGAGTTTGAACGACGTTTCCCAGAAACGAAAAATGAGGCCGCTGATACGTGGGAATTAACGAAGAAGTATAATATTCAAAAAATACGTTCTTCCAATGAAGGGAAGTATGAGGATATTATTGATCGAGTAAGTCGTACATATGGAATTCCGAAAACGTTAATTCAAAAAATGATTGAAGTAGAGTCTAATTTTAATCCGAAAACGGTGTCACATGCCGGTGCGATGGGTCTTATGCAGCTTATGCCAGCGAATGTGAAGGAGATGGGTGTGAAGAATCCCTTTTCACCAGCTGAAAGTATTGAAGGTGGCGTGAAAGAGTTAAGCGGTTATTTAAAGAAAAATAACGGCGACTTAGTATTGGCGCTTGCTTCTTATAATGCTGGTCCTGGTAATGTGAGAAAGTACGGAGGCGTACCGCCATTTAAAGAAACGCAAGGATATATTAAAAAAATATTAAATATCGACGTTTCAAAATAAGAAGTTTCATATATAGAGAGAACATGAAATTTTCGTGAACATGATATGGGAGTTGGCTAGATTTGAAATTACAAGATGATATTCCGTTAACAATTTATTTTGAAATCGGAAATACGAAAAAGAAAATTGAAGATCTGCTTCATATTACGAAAGGTACATTGTATCGTCTTGAAAATTCAACGAAAAATACGGTGCGTCTTATGCTTGAGAATGAAGAGATTGGAACCGGAAAGATTTTGACGAAGAATGGAAAGATGTACGTTGAAATCGTTGAATTGAAAAGGTAGGGAAGGGGATTGTCATGAGTGGCGAAAAATTAAGCCAAGAGCAAATTGATGCCCTGCTGAAGGCGGTAAATGAAGGCGAGGAAATGCCAGCTTTCGCACAAGAAGCAGGAAAGCAAGAGAAATTTCAAGAGTATGATTTTAATAGACCAGAGAAGTTCGGTGTTGAGCATTTACGTAGTTTGCAAGCGATTGCTTCTACGTTTGGAAAGCAGACGTCACAGACGTTATCAGCGCGTATGCGTATTCCGATTGAACTAGAACCTTCAACAGTTGAGCAAGTTCCATTTACGAGTGAGTATGTGGAGAAGATGCCGAAAGATTATTATTTATATTGCGTAATTGATCTCGGTTTACCAGAGCTTGGAGAAATTGTTATTGAGATTGATTTAGCATTCGTTATTTATATTCATGAATGTTGGCTTGGCGGAGATAGTAAACGTAACTTTACGATGCGCAGACCGTTAACAGCGTTTGAGTTTTTAACGCTTGATAATATATTCTTGCTTCTTTGTAAAAATTTAGAGCAATCATTTGAAAGTGTTGTTGCGATTGAACCGAAATTTGTAACGACAGAAACAGATCCGAATGCACTAAAGATTACGACAGCGAGCGATATTATTTCATTACTTAACGTAAATATGAAAACAGATTTTTGGAATACGACGGTGCGTATCGGAATTCCATTCTTATCTGTTGAAGAAATTATGGATAAGTTAACGTCTGAAAATATTGTCGAACATTCTTCAGATAAACGTAAAAAGTATACGTCTGAAGTGGAAATGAAAGTAAATCAAGTGTACAAACCTGTTCACGTTGCAATTGGTGAGCAGAAAATGACAATGAGTGAGATTGAACAAATTGAAGAAGGCGATATTATTCCGCTTCATACGAAAGTTTCGGATGAATTACTTGGTTATGTAGATGGAAAGCATAAATTTAATTGTTTTATTGGAAAAGATGGAACGCGTAAGGCGCTCCTATTTAAAAGTTTTGTAGAGTAGGAGGATCCATATGAAGCATGAAGTATCTCCCGTGTCATTAATGGGATTAGAAGATTTTGCAGGAAAGCGAAATGAAGCAGGTAAGGCACATATTGATACTGTTTCAGATATTTCGATTGAACTCGGTGTAAAGCTTGGAAAGTCATCTATTACACTTGGTGATGTAAAGCAGTTAAAAGTTGGCGATGTTCTGGAAGTAGAGAAAAACTTAGGACATAAAGTAGATGTGTATTTAAGTAATATGAAAGTCGGCATCGGTGAAGCAATCGTAATGGACGAGAAATTCGGTATTATCATTTCTGAAATTGAAGCTGATAAGAAACAAGCGGCGCTTATGAAAGCCCAAAGTCAAATGCAAGATAAAGAGTAGAGGAGGAGTCATATGTCGTATATGACGACCTTATTTCAAGTCGTTTTACTGTTTGGTGCGCTCGGTTACGGTGCATATTATATGACGAAAAAGACGCGCAAACAGCAGTTTTTTAAGCAGGGTGAAAATGGCCATATTCAAGTAAAAGACGGCGTGTATTTGAATCATCAAACGAGTGCCTTTTTATTTGAAGTGGACGGAAAGCAAGTGTTCACTGTTATTAGTAATAACGGTGTGCAGTCTGTGCAATTAACCGGAACAGGAAATCAGTTTCAACAAGCACTAGAAGACGCGGTGAAGACTGAAACGAAAAAAGTAGAGGATCCATCATGAGAATAAAGAAACAGTTATCATTATTAGCCGTTATTTTCGTATTTTCTATCGTTTTTTCAATTATTTTTGTAAATCCAGCGTATGCGGCCCCGAACGGTTTTATTAATTTCGAAAATGGAAAAGAGTTTACGAGTAATTCAAGTGTACAACTATTTGCGCTCGTTACCCTTTTATCATTATCTTCTTCTATCGTTCTATTATTTACACATTTTACTTATTTTATGATCGTTCTTGGGATTACACGTCAAGGACTTGGGGTAATGAATTTACCACCAAACCAAGTGCTTGTTGGACTTGCATTATTTTTATCACTCTTTACGATGCAGCCTGTACTCGGGCAACTGAAGAGCGATGTGTGGGATCCGATGACGAAAGAGAAAATAACAGTAAGCCAAGCTGCGGAAACGACAGCTCCTATTATGAAAGAATATATGTCAAAGCATACGTATAAGCATGATTTGAAAATGATGCTGAAAGTACGCGGAGAAGAGTTGCCGAAAGATTTGAAAGATCTTTCCTTATTTACACTTGTACCATCCTTTACGTTAACGCAAATTCAAAAAGGTTTACTAACAGGGATGTTCATTTATTTAGCGTTTGTATTTATAGATTTGATTATTAGTACACTTTTAATGTACCTCGGGATGATGATGGTACCGCCGATGATTTTAAGTTTACCGTTTAAAATACTCGTTTTCGTATATTTAGGTGGATATACAAAAATTGTCGATATTATGTTTAAGACGGTCGCCTGAAGCGTTTGATGCTATGTGATAGGAGTCATATAAATGAATACGTCACCAATTATAGATATTTTCCAAACCTTTTTTTATAAAGGGGTTATGATTTTAATGCCGATTGCCGTTGTAAGTCTGATTGTCGTTATTATTATCGCGGTTATTATGGCAATGATGCAAATTCAAGAGCAAACGCTGACGTTTTTACCGAAAATGGCGAGTATTGTGCTCGTTATTATCATTTTAGGTCCGTGGATGTTCCAAGAGTTAACGATGCTTATTTTAGATTTATTTGATAAAATCCCATCGCTATTGCGTTCGTACTAAGATAGGTGAACTGAAATGAATATGGAATTATGGGCGGCAACGTTTTTTGCGTTTTGTCGCATTACTTCATTTTTATATTTTTTACCGTTTTTCTCAGGCCGATCCATTCCAGCAATGGCGAAGGTTACTGTTGGACTTGCTCTTTCAATTACAGTGGCTGATCAAGTAGATGTCTCTCACATCAAGACAGTTTGGGACGTTGCAGCTTATGCAGGAACGCAAATTGTAATTGGATTATCACTTTCAAAAATTGTAGAAATGCTGTGGAACATTCCGAAAATGGCCGGGCATATTTTAGACTTTGATATCGGTTTATCACAAGCAAGTTTGTTTGATGTAAATGCGGGCTCACAGTCTACTTTACTATCAACCATTTTTGATATATTTTTTCTCATTATTTTTATTTCACTTGGCGGCATTAATTATTTCGTTGCCACGATTTTAAAGTCGTTTCAATATACAGAGGCGATTTCAAAATTGCTGACGACTAGTTTCTTAGATAGTCTACTCGCAACGCTATTATTTGCGATCACATCAGCGGTTGAAATTGCTCTTCCGCTTATGGGAAGTTTATTCATCATTAACTTTGTTCTAATTTTAATTGCAAAAAACGCTCCGCAATTAAACGTTTTTATGAATGCATACGTAATTAAAATTACATGTGGTATTTTGTTTATTGCGATGAGTGTACCGATGCTCGGTTATGTGTTTAAAAATATGACGGATGTATTACTTGAAGAATATACGAAACTATTTAACTTTTTCTTAACGAAGTAGGGGGACGCGCATGGCAAAGGATAATAAAACAGAAAAGGCCACCCCGCAGAAGCGTAAAAAATCGCGTGAAGAAGGGAATATTGCCCGGAGTAAAGATTTAAATAATTTATTTTCCATTCTCGTATTAGCAGTTGTCGTTTATTTCTTCGGAGATTGGCTAGGGTATGAGATTGCAAATTCCGTAGCGGTGCTGTTTGATCAAATTGGAAAAAATACAGATTCAACCGAGTATTTTTATTTAATGGGGATTTTATTACTGAAAGTATCAGCTCCGATATTAATACTCGTATACGCTTTTCATTTATTCAATTATATGATTCAAGTCGGCTTCCTATTTTCTTCTAAAGTCATTAAACCGAAAGCGTCACGTATTAATCCGAAAAACTATTTTACGAGACTGTTTAGTCGTAAAAGTTTAGTAGATATTTTGAAATCACTGTTTTATATGGGATTAATCGGTTACGTCGCTTACGTTCTCTTTAAAAAGAATTTAGAGAAAATTGTCAGTATGATTGGATTTAACTGGACTGCATCACTTACTGAAATTATTAGGGAAATTAAATTTATTTTCTTAGCAATTTTAATTATTTTAATCGTTCTTTCTATTATTGATTTCATTTATCAAAAATGGGAGTACGAGCAAGATATTAAGATGAAAAAAGAAGAAGTGAAACAAGAGCATAAAGATAATGAAGGGGACCCGCAAGTTAAAGGGAAACGAAAAAACTTTATGCATGCAATCTTGCAAGGAACAATTGCGAAGAAGATGGATGGCGCAACGTTTATTGTAAACAACCCGACTCATATTTCGGTCGTACTTCGTTACAATAAACACGTTGATGCAGCACCAATTGTCGTTGCAAAAGGGGAAGATGAGCTCGCATTATATATACGAACGCTTGCCCGTGAACAAGAAATACCAATGGTGGAAAACCGTCCACTTGCTCGTTCTTTATATTATCAGGTCGAGGAAGATGAGACGATTCCAGAAGATTTATACGTAGCTGTAATTGAAGTTATGCGCTATTTAATTCAGACGAACGAACTTGAAGTATAATAGCGCGTTTGGAGGAGATCTCTTTGTTTAAGATAGATTCTGCAAGAACCTATTTTTCTATCTTTTTAGCAGCGTCATTCGTAGTGGCGCTCTTAATTCCACTTCCACCATTTATACTTGATATCATTATCGTTTTTCTACTAAGTATGTCAGTACTTATTTATATGCGAGCGACAAGTATTAACGAGTGGGATGAATTAAAGTCATTTCCGACGATGTTGTTATTAATCGGGATTTTCCGCGTATCGATTAACGTTTCGACGACGCGAGCGATTTTGACAGACGGAAATGCCGGTCATGTTATTGAAGAGTTCGGCCAGTTCGTAATTGGCGGAAACTTATTAATTGGTATCGTTATTTTTACAGTATTAATCATATTCCAGTTTATCGTTGCAAACGGTGCATCGCGTACAGCTGAAGTAGCAGCTCGTTTTACACTTGATTCTTTACCAGGGAAACAAATGTCTATCGATGCTGATTTAAACCAGCGTATTATTTCAGAAAAAGATGCACAAGCAAAACGAAAAAAATTAAATATGGAAACAGAGTTTTACGGAGCGATGGATGGTGCCGGGAAGTTCATTAAAGGGGACGTTATTTTCGGGATTGTCATTTTATTCGTAAACATTATTTTCGGTTTAATTGTCGGAATGATGCAGCAAGGAATGAGCTTTGCAGATGCGGCTCTTCATTATACACAGTTAACTGTCGGTGACGGAATCGTAAACCAAATCGGTTCGTTAATGCTTGCGATTTCAACAGGTATTATCGTAACGCGTGTATTTGATGGTTCACCGGATACGGTAACGGAAGGAATCTTTAAAGAGTTATTAGCACATGAAGTTGTTGTATATGCGCTCGGTGGTTTGTTTATCGCAATGGGTATTTTTACTCCGCTACCGTTTCTACCATTCGCACTCGTTGGCGGAATGATTATCTTCTTGGGCATTCGTAATAAAAATCGAATAAAGAAAGAAAAAGAAGACGAGCTTCAAAAAGAAATAGAAATGATTCAAGGCGAAGATGAGCAACTGCAACAAGTGGAAGATTCATTTGGAGTATTTACGGATAAATATCCAATTATAGTAGAACTCGGTTTAGATTTAGCAGCACTTGTAAAGCAGAAAATTAACGGGGAAACAGCGCGTGATAAAGTTGTTCTTATGAGGAAGTCAATTATTACTGACCTTGGTATTAACGTTCCTGGAATTAACTTTAAAGATAATACGAGTTTTAGACCACGCGGACGTTACATTATTCGAATTAAAGGTGCGAAGGCGGCTGAGGGTGTTTTAAAATCAGGTTATTTATTAGCATTGAAAACGCCAAACGTAATGGCTGATTTAGATGCAGAGCCAGCGAAAGATCCAATTTTCGGTGAAGATGGATATTGGATTTTAGAGCATATGGTGCAAGATGCACAAATGAAAGGCTATCAAGTGTTAGAGCCACTTAGCATATTAATTACACATTTAGATGTTGTCGTTAGACGTAATCTTCATGAATTAATTCAGCGCCAACATGTAAAAGACTTAATTAACTCGCTTGAAAATGATAATGGCGTTCTATTAGAAGAGATTAAGAAAAAAGAAATTGATTTATCACTCGTTCAAAATGTTATTAAACAACTTCTAAAAGAAGGTATTTCTATTCGTGATTTACCAACAATTATTGAAGGTATTATTGACGGCAAAGAAATTTATCAAAACCACGTGGATGGTGTAACATCATTTGTTCGTGAATGTATTTCAAAAGTTATTTGTGAAAATGCGAAAAATCCAGATGGAAAAATATATGCAGCGCTCTTCTCTGATTCAATTGAGTTAGATGCGGATGTTGTGAATAATTCATATCAAGGTTACTTATTAAACTGGGATTTAGATTTAGAAACACGTGTCGTTGAGCAAGTGCAGCGCGTCTTTAAACAAGCACGTTTAATGGGAAGAGAACCAGTGTTATTAACACGTAGAAAAGATTTTAGATTTGCGATTGTAAGACTGCTAGAACGTTATCAAGTGGAAGCACAAGTACTTTGTATTAGCGAATTAGCACCAGAAATTGTTGTGGATCAAATTGCCTATATTGAATAGTAGGGGGTGAAGTAATGGAAAGTACAGAAAAGAAAGAAGCGTTAATGCGAATAAAAGCAGCTTCGAAAAATGAATTGTATCGAAAGTTATTTGACCAATATGGTACAGATTATTATTACGTTGTCGATGAAAGTGTAAAACGAAATATACCGTTTTTTTGGAAAAAGGATTATGAAATGTTAGTTGCTTTTCCAGAAGAAAAACAGGAAGAAGTGAATGAAGGTACAGCTCAATTTCATGAACAGTTAATGGATGTTGTGAATGATCCTTCAGAACAAATTGTGAAGGCGAATGGAATTCAATCAGTACTGCACAATTTAGAAAACGTAACGACTCCTATGTCATACGCGGCGATGCAAACAGGAAATAGTGAAGAATGGGCAAGAAAAAAAGAGAAACTATTAAAGCTGTTTGAAAAAGGAATTGTCGTGGTGAAACCGATGAAAGAAACGGAAGTAACGAAAAAGAAAAAAGTTGTGAAACAAGTCGTTCCACTAAAGAAAGAAGAAGTGGTTACAAAGAAAGAAAACCAAGAATCTGTACCGTTTATTATTCAAAAAGTAATTCGGATGCTAGAACAAAACGATGTGGAACAATATTTCATTCATGCATATGCTGAAAAGTTAAAAATAAAGTTTGAAAATGCAACGATGATTACGGAAGAAGAAGTTATCAGGTACATATTGGAAGATATGAAATCTCATTTCAATACGGAAAACGTCTTTGAAAAAGAAGTACAAACAATTGCATTAATCGGTCCAACTGGCGTTGGTAAAACGACGACACTTGCGAAAATGGCATGGCAATTTCACGGTAAGAACAAAACAGTTGGTTTTATAACGACAGATCATTCGCGCATAGGGACAGTGCAGCAATTGCAAGATAACGTAAAGACAATTGGATCGGAAGTAATTGCTGTGCGTGATGAAGCTGCAATGACAAGAGCGCTTACGTATTTTAAAGAAGAAGCACGCGTCGATTATATTTTAATTGATACAGCTGGAAAAAATTATCGTACGTCAGAAACAGTAGAAGAAATGATTGAAACGATGGGACAAGTAGAACCAGATTATATTTGTTTAACGTTATCAGCTTCAATGAAAAGTAAAGATATGATTGAAATTATTACAAACTTTAAAGATATTCATATAGATGGTATTGTGTTTACGAAATTTGATGAAACAGCAAGTAGTGGCGAATTGTTGAAAATTCCAGCAGTATCATCAGCTCCTATTGTATTAATGACAGATGGCCAAGACATAAAGAAAAATATACATATCGCTACAGCTGAACATTTAGCAAAACAAATGTTACAAACATCGTAGAAAAGAGGTGAAGAATAAGGCGCTTGCCTTATTCAAACGAATATGAACGGTCTTTATATAGGTTCTATGGGCATGATGAATTACATGCAGCGTATTAATGTTCATTCGAATAACGTTGCAAATGCTCAAACGACAGGATTTAAAGCAGAAAATATGACGTCTAAAGTATTTGATGTACAAGACACATATCGCCGCGGAGATGGGGCGGTAACAAATATCGGTTCGGTCGATTACGCTGTAGTACCAGCTGCAACGCATGTGAATTTAGTACAAGGAAATATACAAATGACAAATAGCGCTACAGATTTCTTTTTAGATGACGGCGCGGCCGGCACAACATCATTTTTTGTTACTTCTAAAAATGATGAAACGTTTTTAACGAGAGATGGTAGTTTCACATTAAATAGTGATCGATATTTACAAACATCTTCAGGTGCTTTCGTAATGGGAGAGAATAATGAGCGTATTCGTATTCCAGAAGGAGCAAAGGTTGCTGTACAAGCAGACGGTACATTATATGATGAAGTAACACAAAATAATATTGCTCGTTTGCAAACAAAAACAGTAGATGCAGAAACGAATGCACGTCTCGTACAACGTGAAAATAAAAGCTTTACACTAGCAGAAGGAAACATTGCTAATTTACCGAACGGAACAGGAATAGTAAAAAATCATATGCTAGAAAATTCAAATGTAGATATGACGAAAGAGATGGCAGATCTTATGACAGATCAAAAGATGATTTCGGCGTCACAGCGCGTTATGACGTCATTTGATAAAATTTATGAAAAAGAAGCGAATGAAATATTGAGATAGTGGACTCCTAATAAAGGAGTCTTTTATTAATTTTAAATTTCAGAATTATCAATTGACTTTGTGGAGCTTCTTTTTTATATTAGTAGGTATAACTATAACTACTAAAGAGGTGAGAGTATGACAAAGGCATTATATTTAGAAGATGCATACAAAACGAGTTGCGAAACAGAAGTGATAAAAGTAGAAGGGAATAAAGTATTTGTAAAAGAAACAGTTTTTTATCCAACTGGTGGAGGGCAAGAGTGTGATACGGGTGTCATCGTACAAGATGGGTCTGTATTTGAGGTTGAAAAAGTAAAGAAGGAGCAGGGAGAAATAGTTCACTATATAAAAGATGAAGCTCAAGTAAAATTAGGTCCAGTTAAATTAGAGATAAATTGGGAAAGACGTCATAATTTAATGCGTCATCACTCTTTATTGCATCTTATCGGAGCTGTTGTTTATGAAAAGTATGGAGCTCTATGCACCGGAAATCAAATTTATCCTGATAAAGCACGTATCGATTTTAATGAGTTACAAGAGTTATCGAGCGTGGAAGTAGAAGAAATTGTTGAGGAAGTGAATAAACTTATTAAGCAAAATAAAGAAATTTCCACTCGTTATATGAGCCGCGAAGAAGCAGAAAATGCTGTAGGAATGATTAAAACAGCAATAAATCTCCTGCCAACTACCATCCAAGAAATCCGCATTGTTACAATTGAAAATTTAGACGAACAAGCTTGTGGAGGCACACATGTGAAAAATACGAGTGAAATAGGAACACTTGTTATTGATAAAGTAAAAAGTAAAGGGAAGCAAAATCGTCGTTTTGAAGTAAGGGCGATTTAGACTGTGAGGGGTTACCGATGGATGAAATTATAAAGGAATTACAAAAGTTAGGATTTTCCCAGTATGAATGTAAAGCGTATATTGGACTACTAAAACATTCCCCAGTAACAGGCTATGAAGTGAGTAAACAAACAGGAGTACCTCGTTCTATGATTTACGAGGTACTCGGTAAGTTAATGGATAAAGGAGCAGTGCATATTGTACCTTCTGAACCAGTTAAATATGTACCAGTACCAGCTACCGAATTAATGAATCGAATGCGAAAAGACTTTGAAAAGTCCTTTGAATTTTTAGATGAGAAATTAAATTGTTTAGAACAAGAGCGACAAATAGATGTAATTTCGCATATTCGCTCAAATGATCGTGTTTTAAAAGAGATATGCAATATAATTAATAGGGCAAAGGAAGAGTTATGGATTTCTGTATGGGAAGATCAAGTGCATGAAATTGAGCCATACATTCATCAAAAGGAAGAGGAAGGCGTACATATATTTTCAATCTTATTTGGAGCTCCAGAAACAAAAATAGGAGCGACGTTTCACCATAATTATATGACGCCCCACGTTGTTGAAAAGAGAATGGGTGGTCATTTAACTGTTATTGCTCGTGATGGAGAGGAGGTATTAATTGCGAACTTTTCAAATGATAGCACTTCATGGGCCGTTACAACGTATGACCCAGCGCTAGTTCTCGTTGCTACAGAGTATGTGCGGCACGATATTATGGTTGAAGAAATCACAAAGGAATTTGGAGCTGATAAGTTAGATACGTTATGGCGTGAAAATATAGATTTAGTTCATGTCGTAACAGGAAAACGAACTTTAGAAGGAATGGAGAATGATAGAGATGAGTAAAGCTCAGGCACATGTAGCTTTGCAGAGCGATGATACATTTCAGCAAGGAGTAAAAGATTGTTTACCAACTGTATTTGGTTATTTGAGCATCGGTATAGCAGCTGGTGTAATTGCAAAAACAGCAGGTTTTTCTATCATTGAAATTGCATTTATGTCGACTTTAATTTATGCAGGTTCTGCCCAATTTATATTAGCTGGTATGTATGCAGCCGGTGCTCCTGCTTCCGCAATTATTTTTACTGTGTTTTTTGTTAATTTACGCCATTTATTAATGAGTGCTGCCCTCGCACCGTACTTTACGAAACTACCTCTATTAAAAAACGTCATTATTGGTTCGCAAATTACAGATGAAACGTTCGGCGTCGCAGTGCAGCATGCAGCGCAAAAAGGATATTTGGGTGAAAGATGGATGATTGGGCTTAACGTAACAGCGTATTTAAATTGGATACTTGCTACTATTATTGGCGGGCTATTTGGTGAGTGGATACCAGATCCACATACATACGGGATGGATTATGCATTACCAGCGATGTTTATCGGATTATTTGTACTTCAGCTCATAAGTAGTAAACCAAAGCTAGCAATTCATTTAAGTGTTGCAATTGTAGCGATTATTATCGCATACGTTTCACACCTATTTATGCCAGATAGTATAGCGGTTATTATCGCAACATTACTAGCTGCGACGATTGGAGTGGTGATTGAAAAATGGAAATGAGATTAGATGTATTATTACTTTTATTAGCAGCAGGAGCTGTTACACTCGTGCCACGTATTTTACCTCTACTCGTATTTAGTAAACTACAAATTCCAGACTGGGGTTTAAAATGGTTAAATTACATACCAATTGCAATATTAGCAGCACTTTTAGCACAAGTATTATTTATGCATGAGACGATGCAGTGGGATTACCTGATCGCAGCAATTCCAACATTTCTTGTAGCCATATATACTCGTAGTTTATTAGGTACAGTATTAACAGGAGTGGTTGTGATTATTTTGTTACGTTTCTTTTTCTAAAAAGGATTACGCTCATATAATAGCGAAAGGTGTAATAACATGAAAATATAGGGGTGGTGTTATGATACTTTTAACGATAGGAGCAATTTTGTTAACGTTGTTTATTTTCTTTATTATCGGTTTCGTTACGTTTATGATGTTTGTTGATAAGGCGACACCTCAAATATATTATACACCTTGTGAATCAGTGACAGTGAAAACTAAAGGTAAACAGAGAAGGAAGAAAAGTTGAAAGTTGGCTTTTCTTCCTTCTTCTATTACATCCCCAAAAGAACTAACAACAATAACCCAAATAAAAAACTAATAAAGGAAAGAAGAACGATACATATGGAAAATACACGATTATTTCTCCATTCGCGCCAGAAAGTTATAAAACCTAAAATACAAAGGAAAAACCAAATGGGTAGGAATAGGAACTCACTAATTTTCTCGGGAAGTAACGCATAAAAAGTTGATAAATATAAAATCCAATTTGTAAAAAATAAAATGCAAACGATAATAGATTGTAAGTAGGGCCGTTTGGAAAACTCCCCCTTTTTTACGGTTACGAAAATAATAGTTAGCACTGAGAAAAAGGCAATGAATATGAAAATAAGTAAGAGTAATGTAAGTGTCATTTACATCTCCTTTATAAGAGTGTTTTTTACAAGAAATGAATCTATTACATTGTATGCTTCTTTTGTAGAGTGCCCGTTATATTTTTCAGTGTACGGATTTAGAAATCCATGTTCACCGTGTAGTTGTTTGATTTCTAATAAAGGATTCTTTTGTTGCTGCAATGTGTGAATGAAAGAGGATACTGAAAAACTAGATTCTTTTTCTGGGAATATAAGTAATGTAGCGCATGTAGGCTTTATGTGAACATAGTCGCGTATACGAGAACCGTAACATCCGATAATAAAATCTATTTTCGGATTGTTACTACATAGCCATGAGATGGTAGCTCCAACACTAAAGCCGATAAGTCCAATATGTGTATAACTACTAGAAAGATGAGAAATGAATTCTTCAATTTGCTTTTTTCCATCATCAAATCCAATATGATTTACAAAATGTTCATATGCTTTTTCTTCATCACGATAATGAAATGCGTGTTGTGATTGTAGAAGATTAGGACAGAATACATCTATATGAGATGAAGTAAAGTGCTGGGTAACGTGATGCATATGGTCGTTCACACCATATATTTCATGAACAATAACGAGAGCTAATTTTTCCTTCATAGTTATAAAGTACCTCTATGAAACTTAAATTCTTTCTCAACAAGGCAAATACGCAGATGGAAGTTTTCATACCATTGCTCACGACCTCTTTTTTTCGCTTCTTTATGTAAGGTGTTCTTCTTCCAATTTTCAATCGCATCAAGTGATTCCCAATAAGAAATTGTGATTCCGAGTCCAGAATTACCTCTTGCACTTTCTACACCTAAAAATCCAGGTTGTTGCTTTGCAAGTTTCTCCATTTCTTCGGCAACGGTATTATAGTCTGTTGTATCATTTGATAAATTAGAAGTGAATATAACTGCATAATAAGGCTTGTTTTTTTCTAAAGTAGATGCCATTATTTTTCCTCCTTAATGTATAGTACGAATAATTAATCCATAGTTTGTATTTTAGCAGGTCACAAAAAGAAAAGAAGTAGAAAATTCTTATTTTTTCAGCTCATGTAAAATAAAGGGTTGAAGAAATTTATAGTAAGTAATCTGAAAGAAGAAAAATGCCACTTCAAAAGAGAAGTGGCATTTCTTATATTTCCTCTAAGCTATTAACTGGAACAGTTAATTCGCGTTCTGGGTTTTTTACTTCATATATGCGGGCGGTTTCATTGCTTTCATCGACGTGTTGAATCATAACAGGCATGCCTTGAAAACTGACATTGGCTTGCTCTGCTGACACAGAAAGCTCTTTTGCACGTTGTATATTCATTTATATTCCTCCCATCATTATTATCTTTGCTAAAAAAGAGGAATAATATACCATTTAGAGACATTCTTAAAGTTTTTGTATTATTTGTAATGTTTCTTTAATAAATGAAGAAAAGATGGAATCAGGATAACCATCTATCGTTTGAACTGCTTCTTTTGCTTCTTTCAGAGCAGCTGGTTTATCTTGAAGTTTTATATGACACAGGGCACGATAAGACCCAGCTGTTAATACCCACGATTGATCAAGTGGATGACTCATATAATCTGGTATGGTAGCGTGTTTTAATATTGCCAAAGCTTCCTTATAACGTTTTAAGCCATACAAAGATTTTCCTTTTTCAAGATAATATAATCCATCGTCTTGAAAGATTGGTTCATCTTTTAGTTTTTCTCGGAATTGTTCTAGATGTTCTAATGCGATTGTATATTCATTAGTAATTGTGTTGTAGTAGTAAGCTTTTAAAATATCAATAATCGCAATGGATAGAATATCTTCTGTAAAAATGGCAAATTGCTCCGATTTTTTTATGTAATATAAATACTGTTCTTTATCAGCTGTAATGACTTTTTGGTAAGATAAAATGCGATAAAATTCATCTGTTTTATAATACACTTGATGTTTTTTTGAAAATGCAAGTGCATCTAAAATGACTTTTTCACATTTTTCATAATTGCCGTATGCGAGTAAAATAATGGCTTCTTTTAAGTATAATTGTATATGTGTAATGAGATCCATTTCTAAATTCTTCGCTTTATATTCATCACGAATTGTAGCAATCATCTGTAAACATTCTTTATATTTTTTACGTTTGAAGAGCATATAGTAAAACAGTAGTTTCGTTTCAGTGCTTTCTCGATATAAAGTATATTTTTCAAATATAGAAACAGCAGTTTCAACGTAATATTGAATATGATAATCGTTCATAATAGTTGCTCCTGTTAGGAACTGTTTATATAAGCGAGCTGTATTTAAAGTAGAAGGTAGCTCTGTTTGAACGATAGGTAGTAAAGTCTTGTATACTTCATCGCATTTATTTGCCTTTATTAGTTGCTCCATTTTTTGAATGAGTTCTACAATTTCTCCTTCATCTTCTTCTAATAAAAAGCTCGTTTCACATTCAAGTTTTTCCGCAATATATTGTAATGTTTTCATAGAAGGTGTAGCTTTTCCATTTTCAATTTGACTAAGCATACTTTTTGTCAGTTCCGAACCTGCCAGTGCTGTTTGCGTAAGCTTTTTTTCTTTTCGTAATGCTTTAATTTTTTCGCCGAGAGTTGCCATATTGTTGCTCCTTTATATTTAAAAAGTTTAATTGTATTTAACTTTTTGTTGTGAAAATTGGAAAGTTGATTATATAATAAGTTTAACACAATTTAACTTTTAAGGGGAGAGAGTCAAAAATGGAAGATATAAGTATAGGACAACATGATTCAAGAATGAAGATTGCAACGAGAAATATCATTTTAATGATGATTGGAAAAATGACGTCTTTATTAGGCGCAGGTATTTATACGTTCGCAATGGGGTTATATGTATTAAAGACTACTGGTTCAGGGATGGGGTTTGCAACTACGCTCGTTTGCGGATCACTTCCAAGAATGATCTGTGGCCCAATTGCTGGTGCTGTAGCAGACCGTGTGAATCGAAAATGGCTTGTCATTGGTACTGATTTATTAAGTAGTTTAACGATGCTTAGTATGTTTATTCTTGCTACTATATTTGGACCATCACTTCTTTTTATTTATATTTCAGCAGCATTATTATCAATTTGTGCAAGTTTTTATTCTGTTGCATTAACTTCGTCTATTCCGAGTTTAGTAGATGAAGGACGTATTCAAAAAGCGAGTGCTTTAAATCAAACGGCGGCTTCTTTATCAAATATTTTAGGACCGATTATTGGCGGAGTTGTATATGGTTTCTTTTCAATTAAATCGTTTTTCCTATTAAATAGTATTACGTTCTTTTTAGCGGTTATTTTGCAATTATTTATCGTATTTGATTTATATAAAAAAGAAGTGGCTGAGAGTACAGAGCATTTCTTGACGAGTATAAAAGAAGGTTTTTTATATGTAAAAAGACAACATGAAATATATGGTTTAATGAAAATAGCATTGTGGGTAAACTTTTTTGCGTGTGGTCTAACAGTTGCACTTCCTTACATTATCGTCCATACATTGCATTTATCTTCAAAGCAACTCGGTACTGTAGAAGGAATGTTAGCAGTCGGGATGCTAATGGGAGCGATTGCTTTATCAGTGCGTAAAGAAGTGAATACTCCGTTTCGTTCTATTTATACTGGACTGTTTTTGTTTGCAGGTTTAAGTTTATGTACAGTCTTTCCGTTGTTAGTTATCATTCCAAAAGTAGCAAGTTTTATTTACTATATTGCTTTTATGATGTTAACTGGTATAGCAATTATGATTGTAAACATTCCAATGCAAGTACATATGCAAAAAACGACAGATCCGAGCTACCTAGGGCGTGTGTTTGGCCTACTTGAAACAATTGCGACTGCAATCGCACCACTTGGTATGATTGTATATGGACTACTATTAGATATGTTGCCAACTAGCATTGTTATGATGACAATAGGCGGAGGTTTATTGTTAGTTGTATTAGTTGGAGTAAAGCAACATATGGTGAAAAAACAAGTAGATGTGTCCGCTTAAAAATAAGAAAATAATGAAAATTCGACTTATCATTATAAAAATGACCGAATTAGTATTTTAGTTTTTGAAACTCTTTTTCATGTATGTTAAAGTAAAGTGAGCTTGCAAAGAAAAGGAGACAACAGCATGAAAAAATTAAGTTTTGTTATGCTTTTTCTATTAGTCGTAATGGCTGGATGTAGCAATTATGACACATATATTGAAACAGGTATGCAATCATTGAAAGATGAAAAGTATAGTGATGCAACAATGTGGTTCGAAAAAGCAGAAAAAGAGAAATCAGGAAACGAAGCGAAATCATATAAAGAAGTTGCTGAGAAAATGGATCACGGAGCAACAGCATTAAAAGACGGTAAGTATTTAGAAGCGAAAGACATTGCAAATGAAGTGTTACAAAAGAAAAAAGATGATGAACTTGAAAAAGCTGTAACATCAAATGCAGAGAATATGCTTCAAAAAGCAAAAGATGTGGAAGAGAAAGTAAATGAAAGAGTGGCAAAGCGTAGAAAGGTAGAAGAAGAAGGAATCGATAAACTTATTAAAGCTGTCGATAGTATAGATGAAGTGAAAGAAAAAGAGAAGAAAGTATCAGAAGCATTAGATAAGGCTGAAGAGGCGCAAGCAAAAATTGAGGCAAAGAAAAATAAATAGATTTATAGTTTAAAAGGCTGTCGTGCATAACGACAGCCTTTTAATTTTTTGTTGTAAATGAAGTGATGCTCTGTAGTAAAAAAGAAATGATTTTAGAATTCCATCTGTCCTCATGATGAATCGTATAAATATTACGCTGAAATTCAAATTCAGGGATTGGTATATAGCATAGCTCATTTCGTTGTATTTCTTGCTCGATAGCAAGTTTAGAAATAAAGGCAATTCCATTACCATATTTTAAAATTTGTTTCATCGTTTCTAATGAGTCTAATTCAATTTCAGATTGGAATGTAATGTTGTGCGCCAACGTCCATTGTGTAAGTAAATCTCTCGTTGTAGATGGATTACGATGCAATAGTATGCGTTCCTTTTCGATATTTTGTAACGATACATTGTCTTTCTTTGAAAAATGATGTTCTTTGGAAAAGGCAAGAACAAGTGTATCGGGCATTATATTCGTTTGTTTTAAAAGAGGTTCATCAAATGGAGCAGCGGAAATTATCCCAAGATCGATTTCGTGATTTTGTAGCATCATTCGAATTTCAGGGGCTGTTTTAACTAGTAGCGTTATTTTTATATTGGGAAATTCACATTGAAATTGATGAACGACTTCTGGCAAAAGATAAGTCGCTGGTACATAGCTAGCGCCGATTGTTATAGCACCTTTATGAAAATCTTTAAACTCTTGCGTGACACGTCTAGCTTCTTTCATAAGCGCATCTATTTTACAAGCATAATGGTGCAAAGCCTCACCAGCCTCTGTTAAGAAATACCTTCCAGAACGTAATTCGAATAAAGACACACCGAGTTCTTCTTCTAAGCTTTTTATATGAAATGTAATAGTTGGTTGTTTAACGCCAAGTTTTTCTGCAACGATTGTAAGCTTTTTGTATTTCTTAATAAGTACTACAATTTCTAATTTTAAGAGATTCATTATGAATTGCCACCTTTTTTATTTTAACTATAGAAAAAATCTATAGAAATAAATAGTTTATTAGAAGTTTTTTAATTTAATCTTTACAGTACATTAACATTCAGTATAAATCTTCCATATAGAATGAAAGCAGGTTAAGAATGAGGGGAGAGAGGTGAAGCAATGGATATTACAATTAGTGGATTAGAAAAGACATTTGGAAAAATACAGGCGTTAAAGCCGTTGCAGATTGTAATGAAACAAGGGGAATTTACTACACTTTTAGGACCTTCGGGATGTGGGAAAACGACTTTACTTAGAATGATAGCAGGGCTTGAAGAACCGGATAAGGGAGAAATATATTTTGGAGACCAGTGCATGTATTCTGCTACAAAAAAGATAAAGACATCTCCTCATGAACGGAATATCGGTATGGTATTTCAAGATTTTGCTTTATGGCCGCACATGACTGTTTTTGAAAATGTTGCATTTGGTTTAAGAGCTACAAAGCAAACGAATCATTTAAGAGAAAAAGTAGAAGATGCGATAAAGCGAGTTCGCCTGCAAGGTATGGAGAAAAGGTATCCACACGAACTTTCTGGTGGACAGCAACAACGTGTCGCATTCGCTAGAGCAATTGTAACAAAACCTCATTTTATTTTGTTTGATGAACCGCTAAGTGCACTCGATGCAATTTTGCGAGAAGAAATGAGAATAGAGCTTATGGATATCGTTCATTCCATTGGTTTAACTGCACTGTATGTCACTCACGACCAAACAGAAGCAATGTCAATGTCAGACCAAATTATTGTCATGAAACAAGGAGAAGTATTACAAAAAGGAACACCGGAAGATATTTATGTGAAACCGTCTCATGAATTTGTTGCCAAATTTGTTGGTAAGGCGAATTGGCTTGTAGAGGGTGAAAAAATGATTCGTCCAGAGCATGTGAGTTGGACAAAAAATGATGTGTGCGAAATGTATACAGGTGAAATTCAGCACGTTACATATGTAGGAGAACGTTATGAAGTGAAAGTAAATATGGGGACTTTAGGCATCTGGACAGCCTATCACAATAGTAAGCTAAGCATCGGGAAACCAGTATCGTTATATGTACCAAAAAAATGTATTCATCATATAGGGGGAGAATCGTATGAAGAAATTCAGTTCGCTTAAGTCTTTATTTGTATGTACTTTACTATTTTCTACTGTAGTAACGGGTTGTAGTTCAAAGACAGGTAATGCAGATGCAAAAAGTAAAAATACGAATGAAAAGAAAATTGTTGTATATAGTGCAGGGCCAAAAGGATTAGCAGAAAAAATTCAAAAAGACTTTGAAAACAAAACTGGTATAAAGGTGGAAATGTTTCAAGGGACAACTGGTAAAATTTTAGCGAGAATGGAAGCTGAAAAGAAAAATCCAGTCGTTGACGTTGTCGTACTCGCTTCCTTACCAGCGATGGAAGGATTAAAGAAAGAGGGTCAAACGTTAGCTTATAAAGAGGCGAAACAAGCTGATAAGCTGCGTTCTGAATGGTCAGATGATAAAGGACATTATTTCGGGTATAGTGCTTCAGCATTAGGGATTGTGTACAATACAAAAAATGTGAAGACAGCGCCTGAAGATTGGAGCGATATAACGAAAGGAGAATGGAAAGGGAAAGTGAATCTTCCAGATCCAGCACTTTCAGGTTCAGCTTTAGACTTTGTAACAGGATACGTGAAAAAGAATGGACAAGATGGATGGAATTTATTTGAGCAGCTTAAGAAAAATGAAGTTACAGTAGCAGGAGCAAACCAGGAAGCGTTAGACCCAGTTGTAACAGGTGCGAAAGATATGGTCATTGCGGGTGTTGATTATATGACGTATAGCGCAAAAGCAAAGGGTGAACCTGTTGATATCGTATATCCAAAGAGCGGAACAGTTATTAGTCCGCGTGCAGCGGGGATTATGAAGGATAGTAAAAATGTTGAAGGTGCAAAAGAGTTTATTGATTATTTATTATCCGATGATGTACAAAAACAAGTTTCTAAAGCGTATTTATTGCCTGGTAGAACAGATATAAAAGCTGAAAATAGACCAAATGTAGAAGAGATTCCAGTATTAAATATTGATTGGAAAACAGTTGAGAAAGAGCAAGATAAAATAGGAAAACAATTTAAGAAAGTATTTCAATAAGATGGTGATTCCATGGTAAATCGATTCGTATCAGTAAGACAAGTTGGAATGACGGTAGCGTTATTACTTGTGGCGATGTTAATCGTCATTCCACTTTTTCTTATTTTATTTTCTAGTGTATATGAAAATAGCAGTTGGAATTTTTTAAAGCCTTTTGAAGTGATGCAGAGTGATGGATTAGCGGGGATTTTTCTAAATTCGATGCTTCTAGGTGTACTCGTTGTAATAGGAGCTACAATATTTGCATTTCCATTGGCGTTTATTATGAGCAAAACAGATGTAGGAAAGTATAGTAAGTTAGATATTGTTTTTATGATTCCATTTATGACACCGCCGTATATTGGATCGATGGGTTGGATTTTGTTCATGCAACCTAACGGCTATTTTGAACAATTTTTCCCGATGCTAAAGACAGTTTCATCATCGTTTTTTAGTTTAGGAGGTATGGTATTAATTATGAGTCTGCATTTATTCCCATTCCTTTATTTCATGTTGAAAAACACGTTACTTCAGATTGGGAGTAGTAAAGAAGAAGCTGCAGCAGTTCATGGCGGAAGTTTTTTCTATCGTTTAAGAAAAATAATA
Organism: Bacillus sp. PK6-16; assembly: GCF_056530295.1. Lineage (NCBI taxonomy): Bacteria > Bacillati > Bacillota > Bacilli > Caryophanales > Bacillaceae > Bacillus > Bacillus sp. PK6-16. Next base: position 3,623,245 of record NZ_CP096511.1, on the reverse strand, counting down.
TTGCCGTTATTAGTATCAAGTTATGTAATGGGTGCTTTACTCATTTTCGTAAAGACGATTGCTGAATTTGGAACACCGGCTACATTCGGACGTAGAATAGGATTCCACGTGTTAACATCAGAAATTCATAAATTTATTTCGAGTTGGCCAATTGATTTTAGTAGTGCAACAGCATTATCTTCTTTATTACTTAGTGCTTGTATGCTTATTTGGTATATGCAAAATGTATTGAATCGAAAGTATTCATATGCAATGGTTAGTGGAAAAGGTGTGAAATCTAAAAGATATACTTTGTCTATATTTACGCGCGTTGTAGCATGGATGTATGTAATTGGTTTATTAATTGTATCAATTGGAATTCCATACTTTTCTATACTTATTGCTTCTTTTTCAAAATTAAGAGGCGGCGGTTTACATGTAAATAACTTTACAACAAGCCATTATGAGGCATTGTTTACAATGGGATCTCCGGGATTAGAGGCTTTATGGAATAGTTTTCTTTTTTCACTCGTAACAGCGATTATCGCGGTAATGATTGGAGTCTTTTTGGCACTTATGATTCGAAAGGGGAAAAAAACCTCTGAAAAATGGCTTGATATGTGCGGTATGTTACCGAATATGGTACCAGGAATAGTGATGGTTGTAGGTCTTATTCTATTTTGGAATTCACCATATATGCCTATGTCAATTTACAATACACCAGTCATGGTTATCGTAACGTATGTTGTGCTGTTTTTACCTTACACGGTGCAATATGTAAAATCATCACTCGGACAAATTGATGATTCTCTCATGCAGGCAGGAAGTGTTTTTTCTGGAAATTATATTTATATTTTTAGAAAAATAATATTGCCTCTTATTATCCCAGGCATTCTTGCTGGATGGGCGATGACATTTACAATTTCGATAAGAGAGTTAGTAGCATCACTTCTCGTATTACCTCCATCAGTAGAAACGTCAGCAACGTTTATTTTTGCTCAATTTGAACAGGGTGAAGTATCTATAGGCATGGCGATGGCCGTTGTTTCTGTTGGACTTACAACAATATGCTTATTACTGCTACAACATATGGAGCAAAAACGAAAAGGGGTAGCATGATGAGAGTGGAAGTATGGGGAGGAGCAGGAGAATACGGTCGCTCCTGCTACTTCGTAAAAAATAAAGAAACGAAAATAGTATTTGATTGTGGTATTAATCGATCTTATGAGGATAGTTATCCAAAAATAGAGAGAGAAGCTGTTCCATTTTTAGATGCGGTATTTTTATCACATATTCATGAAGATCATACGATGGGTTTACCTTTATTAGCGAAGTATGGCTATAAGAAAAAAATTTGGACGACTCGTTATACGAAGGAGCAACTGCCGTTATATTATGAAAAATGGAGAAACTATAATGTGATGCAAGGGTGGAATTTACCTTATAGCGACCAACATATAAAAGATTTAAATTATGTATGTATTGATGAGATTAGTAATCCAAATGAATGGATACAAATTACTCCTACATTGCGGTTTCAATGGGGATATAGTGGGCATGTATTAGGAGCTGTTTGGTTTTTAGTTGATATGTGTAATACATACGTATTTTATTCAGGCGACTATTCAGCAGATTCTAATATACTACGAGCTAATTTACCTGAGAAATTGGGCTACAATATAAAAATCGCAATTGTGGATGCCGCTTATCACACAGAGGATGTTTCGCAAAATGAACGTGTAAACGAACTATGTGCAGAAATTGAACGAGTTATGCAAAATAAAGGAATAGCATTATTACCGCTTCCACAACTTGGTAGGGCGCAAGATATAGTATTGTATTTATATGAACGATATAAAGAATTTCCGCTTATAGTAGATAAAGAAATTTTGGCTGGATTTGAAGAGATGTTCGTATATAAAGATTGGATAAAAAATAATGAAGAATTTAAATGGATTATGGAGAGTTTAAAAAGAAACATAATAGTGATGGATAATGACATTAGTATGCAAAATAGTTACGGAATAGTTGTAGTGAGTGATGCGAATATGCAAACGAAACGAGCGCAGTTATATTATGAACAACTTCGGAATGAAAAGCGAAATGCCGTTATTTTTACTGGGCATATTGCGAAAGGGAGTTTTGCAGAAAAAGTTATGAAAGAACATGTAAGGAGTACATGTAGGGTGAAGCGAGTTGTGTATAAAGTTCACCAAAGTATAAGAGACGTTAAAGAGATGCTAAATACATTATTACCAGAACATACGGTGTTAGTGCACGCTTTGAAAGAGGATACGGATCGATTACAACAAAAGCTAAGTACAGCAGGATATGAAAATGTATATTCACTTGCAATGGAACGTATAGAAGTCATTTAAAATGCAAAGGGGATAGGTATATGAAAAAAGTATTTGTATTCGTAAGCATTTTCTTTTGTTGTTTCCTTTATAACGTTAAGGAAGGGTTTGCTGCTAGTCCAATGAAACCTAGTTTTGAAGTAAAGTTATTATTGAAGCCAGAACAAGTATTAGGTCCTAACAAAGAGATGAAGCAAGATGTACTAGAGCATTTCCAGGCTGGTACAAATTATGAAAGAATACGAGTACAGTTTTTAGATACGGCAAATAAAAATTTAAGTAATGAGGGCTGGTTTGCTAGAATACGAAAGAAAGAATTTAGTAAAGATTTTGAGCTAACATATAAAAAAAGATACCCTATTCAAAACGGTGTAATTCAAGATGCACTAGAATTGGCTAAAAAAGATGGATTTGATAGTAAAACTGATAATTATGAGGCAGAAATAGACTGGGGATTTGAGAAGAAAACGTTAAGTATTTCAAATAAGAAAAGTTACAGTGCGAAAGGATATGGAGTACTTGATTTACCAAACGAAAAAGCTGCTCAAAACATGTTAATAGAAAAATTACCAGGGAAAATGAACAAATGGTTGTATACAAATTGGGGAGAAGAGATGTTAAAGAATTCCCGTATTTACGGTCCTGTATTAATGAAGCGATATACAGGAGATTTTGAAAACATAAAAGCAAATATTGAAATTTGGCCATTAAGTAATACTGGGAAATTAGAAGATGACTTCGTAATAGAAGTGTCATTTAAAACAAATGAAGAAAGTATTGCGACAAAACAAAGGGAATTATTAATAGCGAGTTTAGAGAAAAAAGGCTGGTTGTTACCGAAAGATAGTTTAAAGACAGAGCTTATTTTTCAGTAAATAGTAAAAAGGAATCCATATGCCATGGATTCCTTTTTATATATGAGTATTAAGCTAAATCAGCTGACACGAACATATCACTATTTTGAAGGTTTTTAGAGCGTAAACTATAAGCAACTACCTTCTTTTTATATTGTTTTACAACATCAACATGCTCTTCATGACTATAAATATAAAATGTAAAATCTTTTTTACCACGTTTTGCATTGATAATTAAAGGTGTGCCTTCATTATGGGGTGGTGCATAATAGCGATCTAAAAATAAACCTTCGTTAAAATCATGAATAATTTTTGATTTCTTTTCGCCTACTAAGTTATTTCCGTTCATTGTAACAGTCACATTCTCTTCTTCGAGTTGTGGATGTGTTTCAAAGCGACTAATAATGGATTCAATAACAGAGTTAGGAAGGCTAGAAACGATAATTTTAAATGCTCCAAATACAACTAACATTACAATAAACCAAGTCGTCATAGTATATCATCCCCTTTATTCTATTTAATAATATAACTCATATGGTAATAGTACATATGGTGAAGTTTTGTATAATTTGTGAAAAATATGCCATTTTCACGAACAAAATGTTAGAAAAATCAATTTTGTTACAAAAAGTTGAAATCGAAGTATTTTAAAAGAAAAAGGTTTATAATAAAAATATAACTAATAACCACATTACTAATTATAAGGAAGTGTAACTATGAGTACTGTAGCAATCGTATATGGTATTATTCTTTCCACAATTATTGTTTTGTTTTTTGTTGGGGTTTCACGTTATATTCATAAATGGAAAGAAGGCGTTGCGAAATTAAATCACATTGAAGAAGAACTTAGTGATTTAATGTTACATCATGGTAAGTAAACATTTATTTTTTAACTAAACAATGTGAAGGATATCACAAAACATGCTTTCCTAATGAAGGCATGTTTTTTTGTTGTTTAAGAAAAAAAGTATTTTTGTATAAATAATCTAATTATTACTTAAAAAGGGAAATTTATTTAGTATAATATATAATATGTTTATTTTAGGGGGAGTATCATGAGGGGATTAAAAGTTGTTGGAATTATAGCTGGAATTACTATAGTAGGCTGTATAGCTTTCTTTTCAGTGAAGGAATATGTCAATTCCAAAGAAAACTCTAATTATGTGCTAAATTACATAAAAGAACATAAGGATGATAAAACAACTTCTTTAATTGTTAAAAGAAATGGTGAAACATTGACATCAATAAATGAAAAAGAAAAACTACCGCTAGCAAGTATGTCGAAAATCGTTATAGCAATTGAATATGCTAAGCAAGTAGCTGAAGGGAAAATAAGAAAAGACGAGCAAATTTCATTGAAAGAATTAGAAAAATACTATGTGAAAAATACTGATGGTGGTGCACACCCTGCATGGCTAGATGATGTAAAAGTTAAAGAGTTAGTGAAGGGTGGTCAAACTTCTTTAGAAGAAGTAGTGAAAGGAATGATCCATTATAGTTCGAATGCGAATGCATCATATTTATTAGACAAGCTTGGAGCAGCGCGGATAAATGAAAGTTTGAAAGAGTTAGGCTTAAATAGTCACGATGAATTTTATCCAACGTATACAGGGGCATTATATATGAGGGGCTATGTTGAAAAAGAACTGCATATTCCTCAAAATAAAGCATTGGACAAGCTACGTAATATGTCTAATGATGAATATGTTAAGCATGTATGGCAAATACATGAATGGATGAAAGACGAGAAAGAATGGACAAAACGCGAGATATCTTTAAAAGCCGATATGGACTTTCAGCGTATTTGGTCAGATCGGTTTATAGGTGCAAATGCGAAGGATTACATGAGTTTACTGGAAAAGATAAATAGCAGAAATTATTTTACACCACAAATGCAAGGTGAGATTGAGAATATATTTAAAGGAACCGTAGGAGAGGGTATGTTCGAATTTGCTGGACAGAAAGGTGGTTCTACTGCATTTGTATTAACAAATAGTTTCTATGGTACTGATAAAAAAGGGAATAAGATTGAGATTGTCTTTATGATGAACAATTTGAGTGAAAAAGCATTTGAAAAGCTTCTAAGTAATATGGATTACTTTATTCGAGATATTGTCATAAGTGAGGAATTCAGAAATAAATTATAATGAAATAATTTTATTATGTAAACAAAGGGGCACTTATGAAAAGTGCTCTTTTGTAATACAGGATTTTCCAATCTTATTATTGAATATAAATTGAAAATAAGAAAGGAGGTTGAAAAATGACAACAATATATTTCGTTCGCCATGCCCATTCTACATATACAAAAGAAGAACGGGAACGACCTTTATCTGAAAAAGGGCACTGTGATGCAGAGAATGTAACACATTTATTAAAAGATAAACATATTGATGTTGTTATTTCTAGTCCGTACAAAAGAGCAATCCAAACTGTACAAGGAATTGCGAATACATATAAATTATCAATACAAACAGAAGAAGATTTGCGTGAAAGATTATTGAGCACAGAGCCAGTATCAAATTTTAATGATGCTATCGAGAATGTGTGGGAGGATTGGAGTTTTGCATACGAAGGCGGAGAATCGAATGATATCGCACAAAGGCGCGCTGTAATATGTATGCAAAATATATTAAAACAATATGAAGGTAAGAATATTGTAATAGGTACGCATGGAAATATTATGGTATTACTCATGAATTATTTTAATTCGAAATATGATTTTGAGTTTTGGAAAACACTTCATATGCCTGATGTGTATAAATTAAATTTTGATAAAAATCGTTTCATTTCTGCTGAAAGAATAGAGAAAACAGGTCATCGGTTAAATATTTTGTAAAAGTTTATCAAAAAAAGAGGAAAGAGAGAAGTTATTGTAGAAGTATGACTTTGTAACATAAAAAATATATGTTAAAGGAGGCTGTTTACATGTTTGAGAAAGAGAAAGAAGGGCTTATTGAAGTTCAAAACGTATATGAAATTGCACCAGAAGATGGAACAATCATTGGTATGGCAACGGAAGAAGAAATGGAAATTGCTGCTGAACTAGAGTTACAGTACTATGCCCATTCTCGTTTGTTAGAAGCAAATATTCAGTTAGACGGTTCCTCCTACAAAGAGTTACTTCAGGAGTTCCAGGAGTACGAAAGAAAATCAATGAGCTTTTGGCGAGCGATACATAAACGTTTAGCTGTGCCGTGGGCGTGGGTACTACGTATTGATGTTGCGAATGGCCCTATATATGTAAGTAATGGAAGTTCATATTACGAAGAAATCGATGATGAAGAAGATTATGAATAGATAAGTAAGGAAGCAGCTTTAGTTGCTTCCTTTTTTTATTTGTAAGAAATGAATCGCCTCAATAATAATATCTGGTCGATCATTTTCTATACCGTGACTAGCATGTTTGGCAAGAATATATTGGCTGTTAGTTGAGAGGTGTAATTGTTCGTGAATTAGCTCTTGCCACATTGCTTCAAGTTGTGTTGCTTCCTCTTTTGGCATGCCACCATTAGTCAATTGAGTAATAGAATATTGAGGATCTCTACCGATAACGATTAATGGTATTTCTAATGTTTTACATAGCTCTTTTAGTGAGAGAGCACAGTTTTTCCACGCCGATAGTTCAGAAGCTGTCGCTTTATATAATGAAGGCGAGGTAGAGAATTCAATTTGCTGTTTTGATTGATCGGTGAGAATAGGTTTTAGTTCATTATAAAGTGTGTCTACATCCATTTTGGAATATATATTATATTTGTGAAACCAAACATCATCAGAATCAGTTTGATCAGAAATTGGTAAATGAAGTTCATCTAAACGGTGTAAGTTCATCGAAGTAGAATCAACTAAAATAAGTGCTTGCAGCTTATCTTCATGTAACATCGCAAAATGTTGTGCACATAATCCTCCATAGGAATGACCGATTAGAATAAATGGTTCTTGAATAGCTAGTTTGTTTAGTAACATATGTAGCTCTTTTGTAACTTGCCTTATTGTACGCGGCTGATTGCCTAAATCACTTTTTCCGTAACCTGGGCGATGGTATGAAACAACTGTAAAGTGCTCTGAAAGCTTTTCTATAATAGGAAACCAATCATAAAATGAGCAAGTCATTCCGGTTTCAATGACTACAGTTTGTTTACCATCTCCTTTTATATGTACTTCTATATTTTGCCCCATTATTTCTACAAATTTATGAATGTTAATTCCTCCTAAGCTTGAAATAATTTTTGACAAGCAAAAACGATACACCAAACACCTATACCGAGTAGGACAGATGTACTAAGTGTAAATGAATTTTTTAAACCAATATAGACAATAAATAATAGTAGTGCTGATGCGGGGAATCCATATAATACCCCTAAAGCAAATTGACTCAATTCTTGTTTATTCCCGCCTTCGAATGAAATCCAAAATAGACTAAGTAAACTCAGGAGAGGAAGGGCAGCAATAAAGCCACCTATCGTACTGTAATGTTTAGCGACTTCAGTGATAACGCCGATAATAAGTGCCGAAACGATTACTTTAACGAGGAAATGCATATTTTGCCTCCTTCGCTAATAAGGAAAATGCTTTTTCAATTAATTGTTGTTCTTCTTTTGATAACTGTGATTCTAATATTTTTATCTTTTCTTTATCTAGTAAAGTATGTTTTTCTAATACTCCAATTCCTTCAATTGTTAATGTAAGGTTTACCACTCTTTCATCTTTTTTATTTCTCTCTTTAACGATGAAACCCTTTTGAATAAGGCGTTTTATATGTTCAGATGCTGTGTTATGAGAAAGACTAAGCTCAGTAGCGACTTTTCCAATTGTTATATCTTTCTCACGAGAAACGATTTGTAAAATACGAATTGCTTGGTGGGAAAGGTTGTCCTCGTATTCGTATCGTAAGTGATAATAAATGCTCTCCCAATGTTGATTAATGTTGTTCATAATAATAAATCTCCTTTTTATATCGTATAGTAAGATATATTCGTCATTTTAGAAATAAAACCCTTTTATTTGGATAAAAAATGTTGAAAAAGTTTATTTTTATTGAAATATAAGGTAATCTATGTGTAAAGGTATACATTTAGCAAGAGAGAGGATGATAGCTGTGAATACATTCAAATGGATTAGTCATGAACAGATGTATGTAGATGAAATACATGTTGAAAAATGTGGTCCTCTTTCAGTCGGCGTATATGGGGGAAATCAAGAGAGTGATGCATATGAACGAGGAGATGCGGTGCTGGCTTGGTGGGATCCTGAATTACAATTTGAATTTGTTATGATTTTTGATACACATCACAAAACAAAAAATATAGATTATATAATAGAAGCGATTTCGGAAAGAAAAGAAAAACTAAAAGAGTTATTCTCATATCCAATACATTTAGCTTTTCATCATACACATATGTACTTATTAGCGTTATTTACAGATGAGTTATTTATTAAAAAGTGTGATCAAGATGATGAGGAACTCGCTTGCTTAATTTGTTTACGAAAAGGCGAATTTTTATATTGGTTATCAGTTGGTGATTGTTTCGCGTATTTATTCCATTCTGAGAAAACGAAAAATGGAAAAGGACGATTAAATAAACGGAAAAATTACGAATATATTGGCAGGAAAAATATTTTTGCAGCAAATACACCTTGCTTTACGTCAGGTGTAAGAGGATTAGAAAAAGGAATGAATCACATTGTAATGGCAACGGACGGTATTTTAGAGTGTGACAAACGAAGATTTGATGATGATCAATCTTTAGTAGAAATATTACACGACGGAAATAGCTTGCAGATTGAGCCTGTATTAACAAATGTACTGCAGTGGAAAGGTAGAGACTGTGCCACGATTATTGGATGGTCTATTGATACTGATAATAAACAATGTGCTAATTAATATAAAAGGAGTTCAAGGTTTTTATCCTTGAACTCCTTTTTGTTAAGCAATATGGATGTGATATGTTTTTAACCATTCATTTACTTGTAGCATATACTCCATGGCACTTCTTGCTTCAAAATTGTTAATCTCTTTATTACTTTGATCAGCAATTGAAAGTAAGATGGAATGGTTAATAAGTGAGAAAATAGGATTGTTTTTATTGTTACACATATCAAGTGTTAAATTACGGATTGTTTGTAAGTAGAGTGGATCTTGTGAAGTTGGATAAGCGCTTTTTCTTCTATTGCGTACATCGTCAGGTAAAGCTGGTTGTAGTGCTCTACGTAAAATGCCTTTTTCAATATTATCAATACTTTTTATGTTGAAAGGAACATTCCATAAATATTCAACTAATCTATAATCACAAAACGGTACACGAACTTCAAATCCAACAGCCATACTCATGCGATCTTTACGGTCAAGTAAGAAAGGAAGGAATCTTGTTAAAAATAAATAAAACATTTGACGTTGTTTCGCGGATTTTTTACTTTCGCCTTCAAGGGTAGGTACTTCAAGTATCGCCTCTTGGAATCGTGTATCAATATAGTCTTCTAAATTACATTGGTTGCTTACTTCATTTAGTAGAAGAGAAGATGTATTTTTCCAATTTGTTAGCCAAGGAAACTTATCTACATATAGTAGTTCTTCTTGATGAAACCAAGGATATCCACCGAATACTTCATCAGCCGATTCGCCGGATAAAGCTACGGTCGCATCTTTTTTCATTTCGCAAAATAGTAAATATAGTGAAGTTTCCATTTCACCAGCACTCGGTAAATCTTTTGCATGAAGGGGAACGAATAAGTGATTTGCTAATTCTTCAGCATTCACAATAATATCATGATGCGCTGTCCCGACATGTTCAGAAACGCGTTTTACCCAAGGTGCGTCTAAACCAGTGCGAGCAAATGTCAGTTCGAAATCTTTTGCGCTATTTACAAAGTCAACAGAATACGTATGAAGTGTTTTATTTTCAGCAGCAAATTCTTTACCAGCAAGTGCAGTAATACCGCTAGAGTCTAATCCGCCTGATAACATACAAACGAGAGGAACATCGGCAATTAATTGTCTTTTTACTGTATCTTGTAAAATAGATAAAATATGCGAAGATGTATCTTCTATAGAGTCTGTATGGAACTTACTTTCTAAATTCCAATACTTCGTAACTACTTTTTTATGACGTGTAAATGTTATAGAATGTCCAGCACGTACTTCTTGAATATGTTTAAAGACGCCACATCCTGGAGTGCGAAATAAGCCTAATCCAAATATTTCATTTATTCCACCCGCATCAAGTTCAGCAGGGACAGATGGATGCGCTAATAATGCTTTAATTTCAGAGCCGAAAATAATACTGCCATTTCTTTCTGTAAAAAAGAGTGGTTTTACACCTAAATGATCACGCGCTAAAAATAATTGTTGCTTCTGATCATCCCATAAGGCAAAAGCGAAAATTCCGTTTAAATATCGCACGCAGTCTTCTTTCCATTCTAAATAAGCATGTAGTAACACTTCTGTATCTGAATGGGTTTCAAATGCATGCCCACATTTTTGAAGCTGCTCTTTAAGTTCACGGAAATTATAAATTTCTCCATTATAAGTAAGAGCATACGTATAATCACCAGCACGGAATGTCTTCGGCTGTGTACCGCCTTCTGGATCAATTACAATTAAACGCCGGTGTGCAAAGGCCGCATGAGGTGAAAACCAAAATCCTTCAGCATCTGGACCACGATGCTGAATACTATTTGCCATCTTTTTTAAAATAACATGTTGATTTGAAAGGTCTTCCTTCCAATCTACCCAACCTGTAATTCCACACATACACATCTCATCTCCTAAATTAAAATAGTAGATTAACGAAATAAAATGTACACCAAGTTAAAAAATGACTATATAAATAGTGTACTACATGAATTAAATTACAGACTTGAGAAAATTTTCTTTGAACGCATAGTTATATGAGACAATGGCTAAGGGAAAGTATTCCATTACATACAAAAAATAAAAAAGATGAGAGAAAAAATTTTCTCAGACGTTATATAGGGTGTAAAAGCTTTTACAAAACAATAAGGGGAATCGCTACATGAAATCAAATGAGAAAAATTTTATAAAAAGATTACAGCGGCAAAAAGAAGACGCGTTAGAATTTGTTGTCGATACATACTTACCACTCATAAAGGGGATCACGCATAAAGTTCTACTTCCCATTCAAAATGATGGACTCATAGAGGAATGTATAAACGATATATTTCTTTCCATTTGGAATAACGCAAATAAATTTCATGGAGAGCCGAGTGATTTTAAAAAGTGGATTGCAGCGATTGCAAAGTTTAAAGCAATTGATTATTACCGGAAATCTACTAAAACAGTAGAAATCATTTCAGATGAGCTTCATATCAGTACAGAAAAATCAGCAGAAGACGAATTAATCGTTATGGAAGATAGGGAAGAATTATTGAAGCTCATTAATCAATTAGAACCGCTAGATCAAAAGGTGTTCATTATGAAATATTTACTTGGTATGAAGACAGAGGAAATAGGTGACAAGTTAGGATTAACTCGGGCAGCAATTGATAATCGAGTGTACCGGGGGAAAAAGAAACTACAACAAAATGCTACGAATATTAGTTTTGGAGGTAGTGCAATATGAAAGACATTTATGAACTATTAAATGATATTGATATAGACGAAAAAGAACTAGAAGAAATTGAGGCTTCTGAAATTGAAAAGGAAAAAGTAAAACGAAATGTAAAACAATCGATACGTACGAAGAAAAAGATGAAAAGTTGGAAAAAAGGTGTCGCTGCTGCATCTATTTTAGTAGGATTATCAGTTGCAACTCTTGGTATCGGTTTTCCTACATATGCCGGGGGATTGCCAATTGTAGGGGACATATTCCGATTTTTAGATAATGGTAGAACAGGGTTATATGAAAATTATAAAGAGTTTTCGACTGAATTGAATATGACGAGAGAGAGTAATGGGGTTAAGGTTACCATTAATGATGCGGTGTTCGATGGTAGAACAATTACAATCACATATTCTATTGAGAGTGATAAAGATTTAGGGGAGAAGCCAAATATATTTGGGTATCCGCAGGTGATGGGGTTTAATGGCGGGGGAGGAAGCTCTCAAGTAACAAAAGTTGGAGAGAAAAAGTACGTAGGTATGACTACGATGAGTGGGAATAGTAGTAAAAGGTTAGATGTTGCAAATGTTTGGTGGGATATGGAAGAAATTGAGATGGATTATAAAGGTAATTCAATTAAGGGGAATTGGAATTTCGCACTTAGTTTAAAGGCAATGAATAGTAAGGAAATAAAGGTTAATGGGGTTTCTGAAAATGAATTAATAAAAGTAAATATAGACAAAATGGAAGTAAACCCGATGTCCTTTATCGTTTTTTACAATCAGGAAGAATCTAAGGCATTACGAAGTATATGGGATAGCGCTGATGTGGAATTAGAAATAAAAGATGATTTAGGAAATAAATATGCAGGTGAAGGAAATGGCGGAACTAGTACAGTAGCAGAACCGCATAAAAGTAGTTGGAGTGCTACATTCCAAAAACTAAACGAAAATGCAACAAAGCTTATCGTTACACCTCGTGTACACTTGCGAGTTCATACACCTGAAAATCATGGTGGAGTGGAGTATGTGAATGGAAAAGAGAAGAAAATAGAAGTGCCGAAAAAAGAAGCGAAGAGTAAAGATATTGTATTAGATGATATTGTCATTGATTTAAAGAAATAAAAGAGAGACTGCCTAAAATCATTTAGGCAGTCTTTTTTCGTTAAGAACTAGTAACGAGCAATGCATGCGGATGCTGCGTTTTATATTCATCTTTCCACGGAATGTTTAGTTGTTCCCACGATTCGCCGCTATCATTGGATTGAAAGACGCCATTGTTATTTAACGTGTAAAACGTATGTGGTTCTAACTTGTTTGTAGCAAACATCGAAATGACTGTACCGATTGCAGATGGTAGTCCTTGTTGTACTTGCTGGAACGGAGTATCTTTCGTTTTTCGATAAATATAAGATTCATAAGGGATACGATGATGAGCGAGATCAGCACTTGGCGCGGCAGAAACGAGAATCGTATCACAATCAGCTGGATCAATTGCCATGCTGTATAAATAATGATGTTCAAGTCCTTCACTACATGAGATCCAGCTGTTTCCATTGTTATAACTTTCAAGGTATGCACGATCAGGTCCGCCCATAAATCCGTCACCACATGATGCATAAAGGCGATTTGGTGCTTCAGGATGCATAAGTAATTGATGAGCATCGATAGGAGCACCGAATTTTTTATCAATCCATGTATGCCCTTTATCGTTACTTTGAATAACAGCACCAGCTTCGATTGAAACGTGTATTGTATTAGGGTTGTTTGGGTCAACTGTAATCCAGCGTACGTGATGGGTAAAAGGTCTAGGCGGAAATGCCCACGTATAAGAAGATAATAATGATTTCATATTTTTAAGTTCAGTCCACGTTTCACCACCATTTTCAGAGCGAAATAAAGCGCTTGGTTCTGTGCCGACATAAACGACACCATATCCGTTAACTTGTTCATTTGAGCTTATTGTTATGGAAGTGATAGAGGAGTGCAAAATACCATCTTCTTTAGGGAAATCAAAGTAACGATAAGAATCTCCAATTGGTCTCCATGAATCCCCACTATCGTCACTTAACCATAGACCTCGTCCAAATGTTCCGCAATATACACGATTCTTTTGAAATGGATCAACAGCAATACAGGTAGGTTGCATATTTTGTAAGTGATAGGAAGCTTCATAGTTACCGTAGCGTTCTTTTACAACAATAAGTTCACGTTCCATACAGAGAAATAGTCGTTTCAATTCCATAACCTCCTTCAAATTTCTTTCATTAGTAAACAATATGAAGCTGAAAAAGAAGTAGTCTTATTTTTTATTGAGAAAAAGGACTTGTTTGAAAAATAGCGAAATGTATAGATAGAGGAAGCGGACGTTTATGGGCGTTAATTCGGGATAAACACGGGGAGTTTGTTTCATACTAACATACAGATATTGTACTTAAAGGAGTATAAGTATGGGACATTCGCATGATCATGGTCATTCAAAAAATAAAAAGGCGTTACTAATTGCCTTCCTACTAACAACAAGTTTTATGATTGCAGAAGTTGTTGGTGGATTTGTAACAAATAGCTTAGCACTACTATCTGACGCGGGGCATATGCTAAGTGATGCAGTATCTTTAGCTTTAAGTTTACTTGCGTTTAAGCTCGGAGAAAAAATAGCAACAACTGTGAAAACATACGGGTATAAGCGGGTCGAAATGTTAGCAGCATTATGTAACGGTGTCGTTCTTATTGTCATTTCGGTATACATTTTTATTGAAGCAATCCGTCGTTTTAAAGAACCAGTTGAGATTGCTAGTAATGGGATGCTCATTATTGCAGTCCTTGGTCTGCTTATTAATATTTTATCAGCTTGGATATTAATGAGAGGCGGAGATGTGAAAGGTAATTTGAATTTAAGAAGTGCTTTCCTGCACGTACTAGGCGATCTATTGGGTTCCGTCGGAGCAATCATTGCTGCGTTACTTATTAAATTTTTCGGATGGACTGCTGCAGATGCGATTGCTAGTATTCTTGTGTCTATTTTAGTCATTATTAGTGGATGGCGTGTAACACGTGATACGGTTCATATATTAATGGAAGGTGCACCACAGCACATAAATGTTGAAGAGGTAAAAAGTACGTTATTAAATATTCCGATTGTCAAAGAAGTTCATGATTTGCACATATGGTCTGTCACATCAGATTTTCAAGTATTAACATGTCATCTTATTATTAAAGGGAATGAAACGCAAAGTGTATTAAAAGAGGCTACGTATGTATTAAAGGAGAAATTTCATGTAGAACATGTCACCATTCAAGTAGAAATAGATGGTGAATTTCATCACGATGAGACAACTTGCAAAGTATGAAAGAAAAAGGATAAGAAAAAGTGTCATAACATTTTTCGCACGGCATACATATATATAATGTGGCCACAAATACTTTGCAAGGTAAATATTTCATGAAATTACTTTACTTATAAAGAGTCATCTTTTATAATCAAAAGTGGTAATTGATAGAGATTATCATTTTCAATGATCGTAGAAAGGAGTTTTTTAAAAGATGAGTAGTCAACTCCGTTTTGCTGTTGAAAATCGTAAGAGGCATTTAATTGATGAGTTAATTGGGGCAGGTGTGTTTAAGATTCGCGACCGACAATTATACGAGCTGTCTTTAGAGGAATTGGAAAAAGAGTACGAAGATATGGAAGATTATGCAAATGTTCAGGCATAGCTATATAGATTAGTCAAAGGAGAGCTGGTTACGATTTTGTGTAACCAGCTCTCCTTTTATTTCGTAGAAATTATTTTTTGTATTTCTTTCATGGGACGGAGCCAGTTTTGGGTCATTATTTGTTCCATTTGTTTTTCGTCCTGCTTCTGTAATGCTTGAATGATAGAGTGATGTTCTTCAATAGATTGTCTTGCTGGAACAAAGTTTTGGAAAAACAAATATTCAAGACGTAAAACGTGAAGTTGCATATTTTCTAAAAAGGGTTCAATATATTGGTTTTTAGCAATAGAAGAAATTGTATTGTGGAATTGTATATCTAATTCTAAAGCTTGTTTTGCGTTTTTTTTCTCTATAGAGTGCTGAAAATGATCATTTATTTCAGAAAGTAGTTGAATATCAGCGTCTGTAATGTTGTGAAGAGCTTGCTTTCCTATAATAGAGTGAAGACCAGCCATCGTTTCATAAATGATAGATACGTCGTCTAACTTAATAGGAGCAATTTTCGTTTTTTGCCCTGGTACCATTTCCACTAATCCAGAAAGCTCTAATATTTGAAGTGCTTCTCTTACAGGTGTTCTGCTTACTCCTAGTGCCTCAGCCAATTCCCCATCATTAATTTTTTCATTGGGCTTCAGTACACCTTCAATAATCCAATTTTGTAGTTGATTTAAAACGAGTGATTTTGCTGAAATTCTTCCTGGTTTTTTATAATTTTGAGGGACAGGCATAGTGAATTCAATCCTTTCATTGTATATTTTCCTTTTTTGCATGAACAAGCTTTAATTTTTGTTTCCCTTCATCCGGCTTTTGGCTTAAGATGAGCACCATTACAATGACACAAAAAGCGCCTAATAACTGAAAAGATTGAAATGGCACGTGCAATATAAGTACAGAAGAAATAATAGCTGCGAGTGGTTCTGTGCAACCAAATAATGTTGTTTCTTTCGGAGTCAGGTATCGTATGCTGTCTAAGTATAAATAAAAGGCAATAAGTGTCCCGAAAATGACGACAAATGTGATGAGCGGTAGGGTACTTAGTTTTACATATTTCATAGTTGATAATAAAATGAATTCATTTGTAGTAATAAAGTGTAGAATCGTTACCCCAATACCCCCAATAATCATGCCCCATCCAACGATAACAGAGGAAGACCATCTTTCTAGTAATCCCTTTGAATATAGACTATAAAAAGCGAGAGATAATCCAGATAAAATCCCCCAAATAATAGCCGGTGTAGAAACAGCCAAGTTATGAATAGACCCGTTTGTTAGTAAGAGAAAAGTACCTACTAATGAAAGGGTAATTGAAATGAAATCAATTTTTGATGGACGAACGTTCCATTTGAAAAGTAAGTATACAGTGATGAATATAGGAGCTAAATATTGTAATAATGTTGCCACGGCAGCATTTCCTTCTTTAATTGAAGCGAAATACGTATACTGTACAGCAAGCATACCGAATAGACCAAACAAAATCATTTTAATAGCATCAGATTTTTGTTTCCAAATGCCAAATATCTCTTTTTTTCTCGTTCCGAATGAGGAAATAATGAGCAAAATAATTCCAGATATAAGTAAACGGATCGTAACTAACCATTCGGTTGAAACATTGTCATATTGAAAAAGTTGTTGTGCAGCTGTACCAGACAAGCCCCATAAACAAGCACCGATTATGACCATTATAATTCCTTTTAATCGATTTGAATCCATATGATCTAAAGTTCTCCTTTCTAAAAATACAAATTGAATACAATATGCAATATATCACAGAATGACTCGTTAATAAACTGAAATTTCTAATTTTATTTTTTTTTATGTATAGTAAAATATTGTAGAGGAGGGGGAGGATATGTTAGCTGGATTTTTAGTTTGTTTATTTGTTGGGTTACTTATCATTTTTTTAGGGTATCAAATACATGTGAAAAAGAGGTTATTTTTGTTAGCAGGATATCAAGAAGAAACGTTTGTTGGAGATAAAAATAAATTAGCGAAGCTTTCAGGAGCATTTTCTTATATAGTTGGAGTTGCTACTATAATATTACCGCTTGGCTTAGAAAAAATAGGGGGGGTAGTTGGTATCGTATATGCTATATTAATTGTTTTAGGTACAATTGTATTTATAATTAAAGCAAACCTATTAAATAAGAGTGCTATAAAGTAAAAAGGCTTCATTCTACTGAAGCCTTTTATTAATTGTTATGAAGTATAAGTAAAAGCCGGGATAGGATCAATAAATGTATTCCAGTTTTGTTTCATTTCTTTCTCTGTTAGTAGACAACTATCTAATGATTGTTCAATTAAAGAACGGTTCATATCAATTCCGATAAATACGAGTTCGGTTATTCGATCTCCATATTGTTTATCCCAGTTTTTCAATACTTCTGGTTCTTCTGTAATCATTTGATTTCTTTCAGTTTCAGGTAATGCCGCTATCCACTCACCGGCTCCTTGAATTGTAATAGAGGAACCTGCTTGAGATAGAAGCCCTATCATATTATTACGAGATGCCAGCCAGAAGAATCCTTTCGCTCTTACAACATCTAAAGGCCATTTTTCTAGCCAATTCATAAGGCGCTTGGGATGGAAAGGATATTTGCGACGGTAAACAAAGGAATTGATACCGTATTCTTCCGTTTCCGGTGTATGATGGTCACTATTTAATTCTTGTATCCAGCCGGCCGATTGACTGGCTTCTTCATAATTAAATAGATTTGTGTTTAAAATTTCTTGTAATGGTACTTTGCTAAACGAAGATTCAAGAACTTTTGCATTAGGATTTAATTTTTTTAGTAAATGATGAAGCTCTATCACATCTTCTTTTTCTAGCAAATCTATCTTATTAAGAATAATTACGTTTGCAAACTCAATTTGATCTATTAATAAATCAATAACTTCCCGGGTATCATTCTCATCGATTGCTTGTTTTCGGTCTAATAAACTTTCTCCATCTGCAAAATCATCCCAAAATCTATTTGCATCTACAACTGTAACCATCGTATCGAGGCGACAATTTTTCGTTAAATCAATGTTAAGAACTTCGTCTGTATAAGTAAACGTTTGAGCAACTGGAATAGGCTCACTTATACCAGAAGATTCAATAATAATATAGTCAATATCACCATTTTCCACAAGACGATTCACTTCTATCATTAAATCTTCTCGTAGTGTACAACAAATACAGCCATTTTGAATTTCTACTAGTTTTTCCTCCGTACGTGAAAAACCACCCTTTTTTATAAGAGATGCATCAATGTTTACTTCGCTCATATCATTAACGATAACAGCTACTTTTAAGTTATTCTTATTAGTCAAAATGTGATGTAGTAAGGTAGTTTTTCCAGATCCTAAAAAACCACTTAATACAGTGATAGGTACTTTTTTCATGAAATGATCTCTCCTTTAAATCGTAATGATTACGTTTTATATTAAACGATGGGAAAAGAAAAATCAATAATAAATCATAATGATTACGATTTAAGAATAGAAATAGACTATAAAATTTGTGCTGTAGTATGAAGCATTTGGACAAGCACATGTTTACATATAAATAAAATGGAGGCGGGAAGCTTGGTCTTTAATAGAGTTTCAAAAGAAGTAGTAGGCATAGCTCTTATCGCTATGTTTCTCTTTTTATTATTTTTTGTAGATTTTACAAGTCTAGTAAATTTGCATAAAAATATGCCGCAGGAATGGTTGAATGTGAATACGGTATTTTTAAGTATCATTTTTGAAGCAATACCTTTTATTTTATTAGGGGTCATTGTTTCTTCATGTATTCAAGTGTTTGTGACGGAAGATATGATTCAAAAAGTAATGCCGAAATCTCCAATTGTTGCAATGATTCCAGCAGTATTTGTGGGAGTTCTTTTTCCAATGTGTGAATGTGTCATTATACCAATTGTAAGAAGGCTCATTCAAAAGGGGTTACCACTTCATGTAGGCATTGTTATTTTAATGAGTGCACCCATTATGAATCCAGTTGTTCTTTTATCTACTGTATATGCGTTTCCAAAAAATGATTACGTTGTATATGCACGCTTTGGGATAACAATTCTAGTTGCTCTATTTATAGGTCTAATTGTGTATTATTGCTATCGCGAAAGAAATATTTTAAAAGACGTAGAGGTTTCAGTTCAAACAAGCAAAAAAAAGAGTTGGAAAGATGTTATGAATCACATTGTAGATGAGTTTTTTGATACTGGTAAGTATTTATTGATTGGTGCTTTTTTAGCAAGTGTATTTCAAACGTTTTTTGATCGGAATATACTGGATGCAGTAGCACATAACGAAGTAATTGCCCCCTTTATTATGATGGGATTTGGTTATGTTTTATCAATTTGCTCTGCAGCCGATGCTTTTATAGCGGCATCTTTTGGACATGTTTTCTCGGTAAAGGCACTTCTTGCATTTCTTGTGTTTGGGCCTATGCTTGATATGAAAAATACGTTAATGCTATTTGCGTATTTTCAAAAGAGATTTGTATTCTTTTTGATGGGAATTGTCATTGTATCTGTGTATACCATCCTGCAAATCATAATGTTATAGGAGGTGAGAAAGAATGGGGAACGAGGAGCAGAAGGCATATCATTGCTATATTCGTGGCATTATTTTAATTGGTTTAGCAATGCTCTTATTTAAACTACTTGTAACAGGGAATATTTATAATTTTATTGCTCCAAAAATGATCAAATTTACGTATATAGCTTTTGTAGTAATTTTAATTTTTGGTATTGTACAAGTTTGGGGAGATGGAAGAGAAAAACAGCATGATTGTAATTGTTGTAAACATCATACAACATCAAAATCAGGGATAAAAAGTTTCTTTGTATATGTTTTATTTGTTGTTCCGATAGTTAGTGCTTTTCTCTTTGGAAGTGTAACAATTGATGGAAGTTTAGCAGGAAAAAGGGGTATGAATCAAAGTGTACAGGCGAGAAGTCTGGAAAGGAACGAAAAAGAGGGGAAACAGGTTAAGTTTGATGGGCGAGAAGTATCAGTTGATCCAGAAGAAACATCAAATTTAGCAACGACTTATAAAACGGAAGAGCAAGTAGTAAAAAGTATGTTAGGACAGCGTAAACTACAAGTAAAGGATAAGGATTATGTTCAAACAATGAATGTAATTGGTCAAAATGTCAATTGGTTTAAAGGGAAAGAAATTACATTCTTAGGGTTTATATATAAGGATAAAGATGTGACGGGTAATAAAGCAGTAGTGGCTCGATATGGTATAACTTGTTGTATTGCGGATGCATCAGTCTGGGGGATGATTGTTACCGGGAAAAATGTTGAAAAAATTCCAGAAGAAACATGGGTGAAAATAACAGGATTATTAGATGAAACGACATATAAAGGAACAGTCTTTCCACTTGTAAAAGTAAACAAAATCGAGAAAATTAATAAGCCAACTGACCCATATGTATATGATGCTTTACCTCAATAGAAAAGAATAAATTCTTCATATTTTCATGAAATAGAATCATAATCATGGCAATAAAAAAATAAAGATAAGAGTAATTTGGTTTGTTAAAAATATGTGCAGAAGGAGTTATGCGATGAACTGGGTTACTCATAAACCATCATTTGAATTTGAAACATTTAGTCCTATTATTCGGTCACAATCTGCGTGGAGTGGACATTTAGATTTTGCATATGACTTAGTACGATTTGAAAAACCAGAAACTTTAGTTGAGTTAGGTACACATCTAGGTGCTTCTTTCTTCAGTTTTTGTCAAGGAGTAAAAGATGGAGGGTTATCGACTAAATGCTTTGCAGTAGATACTTGGGCTGGAGATGGGCATACAGGTCCATATGGAGAAGGGGTTTTTCAAATAGTAGAAAAAGTAGTGAGCGATAACTACCTTAATATAGGAAATTTAATTCGATCTACTTTTGATGATGCTGTAGACCGGTTTCAAGATGAAACGATAAATCTGTTGCATATTGATGGCT
Source organism: Bacillus sp. PK6-16 (assembly GCF_056530295.1). Taxonomy (NCBI): domain Bacteria; kingdom Bacillati; phylum Bacillota; class Bacilli; order Caryophanales; family Bacillaceae; genus Bacillus; species Bacillus sp. PK6-16. Next base: position 3,601,832 of record NZ_CP096511.1, on the reverse strand, counting down.
ATCATACGTATGAAGCTGTTTCTCACGATTATAATACATGGCTACCGAAAGTCGCGAAAAACGGTATTGTATTATTTCATGATATTGAAGTTAGAAGTGGTGATTTCGGCGTGTATAAGTTTTGGGATGAGGTAAAAGCGAAGTGCCCTCATTTTCAATTTGCGCATTCATATGGACTGGGAGTGTTATTTCCGAAGGGTTGTAGTGATAAGTTTGAGGAAATAATTAAAAATAAAGAAGAAATACAAAATATGTATAAATAAAGATAGGGCACACATCATTTTAAGGATGTGTGCCCTATCTTTATGTGGAAAATAATGGTGTTAATTAAAAAGTGAAGATAGTTGTAAAAAGTTTTGTTGCAACAAATATTAAAAAAGTTAGTATGGGATTGTACCTTGTAAATAAAGTGAAGCTTTAATATGTTCATATCGATTCGGAATTTTACAGTAGTTAATTTCTTACCCAAGTGCTTTGCACTTACTGAATTTTAAGGCGGAGGTCTTATTGGCCGAAAATATCGGGATAAATAAAAATACAACATTTTTTATATTTTTCATTGCGAAAAACGTAATCTACTTTTACAATAGAAAGGGTTGTGAATATATTATACTGGAAAAATAAATCGAAATAATATGAAAATTTTGTTTTGTCTTCGCTAATTGTATATTACATACATGTAAGACGACATACGTCATGTTATCGACTTGTAAGGAGAGAAAAAAATGAAAAGTGTAAGATTACCATCGATGCTAGAAATCATAGTTCTTTTATTACTATTTCTTGCTGTTGTCTTTTCCTTCCAAACGATTTTTGATCTCCCAATTCAATTAGCGCTATTTATTTCATGGTTTTTAGTAATTGCGCTTGGATTAAGATTAGGATTTCGTTATCAAGAATTGCAAGATGCAATTACGAAAGGGATTTCTAACGGATTAGAAGCGATACTGATTTTAGTTGCAGTAGGTGCTTTAATTGGAACATGGATTGCTGGTGGGGTAGTACCAACATTAATCTATTATGGATTAGAATTTATTCACCCTAGCATATTCCTATTAGCAACATTAATTATTTGTTCTATAACTTCTATCGCAACAGGAACGTCTTGGGGAACAGTGGGAACAGCAGGTATTGCTATGATGGCGATTGGTGAAGGACTTGGTTTACCACTTCCGCTTGTTGCTGGTGCAGTTCTTTCAGGAGCTTATTTCGGCGACAAATTATCACCACTTTCTGATAGCACAGTTCTTGCAGCTTCTATGGCGAAAGTAGATGTTATTGCTCACGTTCGAGCTATGCTCGTATTAGATGTTCCAGCTTATATTATTACTAGTATTATGTTTACTGTAGCTGGTTGGATGTATGGCGGCGATAATGTAGATTTGAATCGAGTAGAATTTTTAAAAGAAGCTTTATTAAAGCAATTTGATATTAAAATATGGATGCTTGTTCCGGCGGTCATTGTTATCGTTCTATTAGCGATGAAGAAACCGTCTATGCCAACAATTGCAATGGGAGCTTTAATTGGTGCAATTTGGGCAACTCTTTTCCAAGGGATGAACTTTGGAGAGGCGATTGGAACAGCTTATAACGGATTCTCAATTCAATCTGGTGTTGAGTTTGTTGACAAGTTATTAAACCGTGGTGGAATTAACGGCATGCTTGGCTCAGTAGCCGTTATTATTTTCGGTTTAGGATTTGGTGGATTACTTGAAAAACTAGGTGTTTTAAAAGTAATCGTATCAAAATTTGAGAAGAAATTAAATTCTGCAGGTAATGTAACATTGTCTACATTAATCGTGGCATTCTTAGCTAATATATTTGGTTGTGCGATGTATGTATCACTAATTTTAACACCAAAAATTATGGAAGATAGCTATGATAAATTAAAAATAGACCGTCGTGTATTAGCGCGTAACTCAGAAGTAGGTGGAACGTTAACTTCAGGTATGGTTCCATGGTCTGATAATGGTATTTTTATGGCTGGTATTTTAGGTGTAGCAACGTTCTCATACGTTCCGTTTATGTGGTTAAGCTTCGTATCGTTAATTTTAGCAGTTATTTACGGATATACAGGCAAATTCATCTGGTATGTAGATGATGCAGATAAAGGAAAGCAAGCATCATAAAATAAAAATCACCTTCTACAATATGTAGAAGGTGATTTTTTTATTTTTTAATAGCATTTGCTGAAGTTATTTCATTCTCATATTTAGCAATTTTTTGTTGTATCTTTTTTAAGTTTTTTTCGGTGTCTTGCATGAGCTGTAAGACATTGGTCTCCTGTTGTTTCATTAATTCTAACCTTTGAAGGATGGTAGATTCTCCTTCCATAGACCAGTCGATAAATTGTTTTATTTTTTGAATTGGCATACTGGTGTTTTTTAAACACAAAATCATTTCTAAATATTTCAGTGCTTCTTCATCAAAAACTCGATCTCCTTTTTCGTTTCTTTGCAGAAAAGGAAACAGTCCTTGTTTATCGTAATAACGTATTTGAGAAATAGTTAAATGTTGCATTTTGGCGACTTGCCCAATTGTATAATACATATCATTCATCCTTTTATTACCAAGGTATAATGCCATCTTTGTTAAGTATTTTACCATTATAGTTTGTTTCACTTAATGCATATTTAATAATAATTTTAGCACTTTCAGTGGTTGTATGGCCACCGGGGGAATTTCCATTAAGATCCGTAGTTGTAAAACCAGGAGTTACCCCAAATACTTCGGGACCGTTAGTGGAAAATTCTTTACTAAAAGCTAATGTTAAAGCATTAATAGCTGTTTTGGAAGAATTATATCCTAGTGTATTAATTGGATGTGTTTCACCATTAGCAAACATTGTTAGTGAGGCCATGTCAGTTGTTACATTTATTATTTTACTGTTGCTTGAATTCTTTAATAATGGTAAAAAGGCTTGCATCATTTGGAAAGTTCCAAAAAAATTAACTTCAAATCCTTGGCGTAAAGTTTCAATATTTAATTCACTAGGTAGTGTATTGAAGTCTAGCGCTATGCCTGCGTTATTAATTAATAAATGTAAGTGGTCAGTCATTTCGTAAATTTTCTTTATTGCTTCTTGAATGGATTGTGAATTTGAAATATCTACTTGAATATAGGAAACGTTTGAAACATTTAAAGATTCTACTGCTTGTTGTCCAAGTTGTTCATTACGAGCACCTAAAAATACGTGATAATCTTTTTCTGCTAATTGACGAACAAGTTCATATCCAATTCCTTTATTTGCACCTGTTATAAAAGCATATTTTTTCATATTGAATTCCTCCAGTAGTGTTATAGTAGGTTACAATGGAAAGGATACAGCCTAAACTTAAGTTTAGGTCAAGAGGAATTTTTAAAAATAAATATAGAATATCTATATATAAGAGTGAGAATTCTTATCATTTAAGAGAAAGTCTGTTATTATAAGAGATGTAGGTATTATATTTTCAAGGGGATGAAAACATGGAGTACAGAATTGAAAGAGATACATTAGGAGAAATAAAAGTTCCAGCTGATAAATTATGGGCAGCACAAACACAACGTAGTAAAGAAAACTTTCCAATTGGAACAGAGCAAATGCCACTTGAAATTGTAAAAGCATTTGCAATTTTAAAGAAGAGTGCAGCGCTTAGCAATCAAAAATTAGGAAAGCTATCAGAAGAAAAAGCAGAAGCAATTGTAGAAGCTGCGGATGAAGTGATTGCAGGGAAATGGAATGAACATTTTCCGCTTGTCGTATGGCAAACAGGTAGTGGTACACAGTCAAACATGAATGTGAATGAAGTAATTGCAAATCGTGGGAATCAAATTTTGAAAGAGAAGGGATCTGACGTACATATTCATCCGAATGATGATGTGAACATGTCACAAAGTTCAAATGATACATTTCCAACGGCGCTTCATGTAGCTTGTGTAATCGCAGTAGAAAATCACGTATTACCAGCAATTACGAAATTAAAAGAAACTTTAGCAGAAAAAGTAACTGCATTTGAACATATTATAAAAATTGGTCGTACACATTTACAAGATGCAACGCCGTTAACTTTAGGGCAAGAAATTAGCGGATGGCACCGTATGCTTGAAAAAACAGAGCGTATGATTGCAGAGAGCAATACATATATGAAAGAGTTAGCAATTGGTGGAACTGCGGTTGGAACAGGTATCAATGCTCATCCTAAATTTGGTGAGATGGTATCAGAGGAAATTAGTCAATTTACAGGTAAACAATTTGTTTCTGCACCAAATAAGTTCCATGCATTAACGAGCCATGATGAAGTTGTATATACTCACGGTGCATTAAAAGCATTAGCTGCGGATTTAATGAAAATCGCTAACGATGTACGTTGGCTTGCAAGTGGTCCACGTAGTGGTCTTGGAGAAATTATTATTCCAGCAAATGAACCGGGAAGCTCTATTATGCCAGGGAAAGTAAATCCAACGCAAAGTGAAGCATTAACGATGGTTGTAGCGCAAGTGATGGGGAATGATGCAACAATCGGATTTGCTGCGAGCCAAGGTAACTTTGAGTTAAATGTATTTAAACCTGTTATTGCTTATAACTTCTTACAATCAGCTCACTTATTAGCGGATGCAATTGTTTCTTTTAATGACAATTGTGCAGTTGGTATTGAAGCAGATGAAGAAGTAATTAATGAAAATGTGAATCGTTCACTAATGCTTGTAACAGCGCTAAACCCACATATCGGATATGAAAATGCAGCGAAAATTGCGAAGCATGCTCATAAAGAAGGGTTAACTTTAAAAGAAGCAGCATTGCAATCTGGGCTACTAACAGAAGAGCAATTTGATGAAATTGTAGATCCGAAGAAAATGATTGCTCCAAAAGAGTAATAGAGAAAGCCAAGGTTCTTAGTATAGAATCTTGGCTTTTTTGATGTTCATTTTTATGTTTCATCTACTTGCAATACTACAAGCTTCAAAATATATTATTTGTTAGCAGGCGTATTCATTACTTTCATCTGTGGGCAGTTCTCTTTTAAGAGTGAAATGAATTTTTCTTCTTCTAGTGGTACGAAAGTGGTCACTGAGTCAAATAAATTGTAATGGATTTCTAATTGTTGTCTAGTCCATTTTTTTGAATGAAGTTTTTTACCAGAGTATTTAACGTGACGAATATCTTCAAATGGAATTTCAGTATGAAAAATGAAACCGTGTTTTACAACAAGAGATGATTCCGTTATGTTGTAGTGAGAGAAATAGAATGAAGAAAGATTCACGATGTTTAATAGCATCATGAGGGTGAAAAAAATAGAATTTTCATTTTGGAAGAATAGCGAAATGAAAAAAATAATTATAAATAATGTAATGAAAATGACGTGGAATGGATTTTTTTTCGCTTTAAACTTCAAGTTAGTCACCTCAGTATACTTGTCCTTTAACTAAATTAAATCATAACATTGTGATAAAACGTGTGAATATGCAGAATTGCATATTCATACATTTTATTATTCATGTAAAATTTCTTGATGGGATAAATTCAAAAGAAGTTTTGTAATAGTGGAGTGGCATAAAGTGACTTACAAGAATAGAAAGATAGCGTTAGTCATAATTAGTTGTATGATGATTATGAGTAGTTGTGCTAATAAATTTGTTGAAGATAGAAATCGAAAGCATACATTTGTACAAGCAAGTAAGGTTTTAGTAGAGACTGTAAATAGAATATATAAAGTGAAACGTTAATCAGTGGGAGGCTTACTGCCCGGTAAATAGCGGAATAAAAAGTAAAAGGTGTTTTCTTATACGGAAACATCTTTTTTGTAGTTAAAATTGAATACTGAAGTTTTGGAATGAGTGAATACCGGTTTCATATTCACTAATCGCATATGTATTCTGTGCAATTTACTTAACGGTAAACCATAGGTCTTGAAGAATATTCATGTTCTATTTTACATCCTATAAAATGAATTTGTCTAAACATATTCGCTTTTCGTTGTATTAAATCCTTTCGATAGATGTTTTTATAAAAGTTTATAAAATGGGCAAACGAAACGTTGAAATGTTTGTTTGTGTTGTGATAAGATGATGAAGTGATAATAAACGATATAGTGATTTGTTTGGTTTTTAAATAAACATTTTGAAGGAGTGTTTAGTATGAGCGATATTTCAGAGAAGTTTTGGGATGCGTCAATAGAGGAATTAAAGAAAGGGTATGTGTTTGATGAAGAAAAAGAGGGGTACATTTGCTTAGCTTGTGGTGAAACATTTATTAAAGGTGTTATTTATCAAGATAATCAAGTTTTGTATGAAGCAGAGAAGTTCGTCCAATTGCATATTCAAAATGAGCATACGTCTATGTTTGATTATTTGCTAAATATGGATAAGAAATTTACTGGATTAACGGATTTACAAAAGAAAATGGTTCAGTTTTTCTATACGGGACTGAATGATAAAGAAATTGTAAAAGAGTTGGATGGCGGGAGTACATCAACAATTCGTAATCATCGATTTACACTGCGAGAGAAAATGAAGCAAGCAAAAGTATTTTTAGCGCTAATGGAATTATCAGAAGAAAAATCAAAAGTACAAACGAAATTTGTGCCAATTCATAGAACAGCAACGATGGTGGATGATCGATACAATATTACGGAAGAAGAAAATAATGAAGTATTAAAAGCTCATTTTCCAGAAGGATTGGATGGACCTCTCTCTAAATTTCCGAAGAAACAAAAGCGTAAATTAATTATATTGCGCCATTTAGTGAAGAAGTTTGATAGTAATAAAAAGTATACTGAAAAAGAAGTAAATACAGTGATAGAAAATGTATACCCTGATTTTGTAACTTTAAGAAGATATTTAATCGAATATGGATTTTTAGATCGAACAGCCGATGGAAGTCAATATTGGGTGAAGTTATAATCATACGAAAAGAAAATGAATAGAAGCACAGTATTATAACAACTATACAAAGAGATAGAGATTGAAAATAGATTTTTAATAAAAGGAGAAATGACATTTGAAACCACCTGCAGATAACAATAAAGAAGGTGCGGAGTCACATAAGTTGGAAAGTGAGAGTAAACCGATTTGGAAATCGATGTCGATGTTTTTAGTACCGTTATTATTAAGTAATGTACTACAATCGGTTGGACAATTATTTGGTATGGTAGTAGTAGGAAGATGGCTTGGAGTTAATGATTTAGCGGCTATATCAGCATTCTTCCCATTATTTTTCTTGCTCGTTTCATTTGTAATTGGTATAGGTTCAGGAAGCTCTATTTTAATTGGTCAGGCGTTTGGTGCTAAAAACGAAGATCGTTTAAAAGCTATCGTTGGTACGACGCTGACATTTACCTTTATTATTGGAGTTGTGTTGGCGATAATAGGCAGTATTTTTGCGATGGATATTATGCGTCTAATGGGAACGCCAGAAAATATCATTGAAATAAGTGTACATTATGCACGGATTTTATTTATATCGATGCCAGTATTATTTTTATATTTCGCATATACAACATTTATGAGAGGTACAGGAGATTCTAAAACGCCATTTTACTTTTTAATTGTAAGTACAGGGCTAAATATGATTTTATTACCAGTTCTTATTTTTGGATGGTTAGGGGCTCCGAAATTAGATGTGTATGGAGCAGCCTATGCCTCTGTTATATCTACAGTTATTACGTTTATTGTCATGCTTGTGTATTTAAAGAAGAAAAATCACCCATTACAACTAGATGGAACGGTTAGAAAATACCTTCGAATGGATGGGGAGTTATTAAAGCTATTACTAAGGCTCGGTATTCCAGCGAGTATTAATATGATATTAGTTTCATTATCTGAAATTGCCGTAATCGCATTTGTAAATCGTTACGGTTCGGATGCAACAGCTGCTTACGGCGTTGTGAATCAAGTTGCAAGTTATGTACAAATGCCAGCAGTTAGCCTTGGTATTACAGTTTCTATTTTTGCGGCACAATCGATTGGTGCGAATCAATTTGATAGATTGCAAAAAGTTGTGAAGGCCGGAATTATTATGAACTACGTCATCGGTGGTGTGTTAATATCTCTTATTTACTTATTCTCAAGAGACATTTTATCACTATTTTTAACGAGTCAAACTACAATTGAAATTGCTCATAGCTTAGTTATGATTACGTTATGGAGTTATTTAATTTTCGGTCATGCACAAATTATTAGTGCGACAATGCGAGCGAGCGGTACAGTACTTTGGCCAACTGTTATTGGAGTTGTTTCAATTTGGCTTGTAGAAGTACCCGTAGCATATTATCTTTCTTACCATACAAGTCTTGGAATAGAAGGCATTTGGATCGGGTATCCAGCAGCATTTATTGTCAGCTTACTATTGCAGTATGCATATTATAAGCTTTCATGGCAAAAGAAACGAATTACACGATTAGTTAGTTAAATAGAAAAATGTCCCTAAGTTATTAGACTTAGGGACATTTTTTCGTAAGTGCAGGTTTACAAATAGCTTTTTAAAGTTATATCAAAATGTTGTCTAATGAGTGTTTTATCACTCATATAAAACTCCCATGCTTTTTCCGATTCACCGATAATCTCAAAGGATTCCTCTGTAATATATAAAGCGCAATTATCCTCCAGTGCAATTCCTTCTATATTCCCTTGATGATTTTGTAAAAAGGAATGGAAGGCGTTCATTCTGTTTAATTGATTATAATGTGGACAGAATCTTTTATTAACAATTCCCCAACCGTTACTCTCTATATAACCAGAACCCTCATAATCTGATCGGATACTAGACGTGAACCAACACATAGCACCAGCGCTATAACCAGCAATAAGTGTTCCTTGTTGCAGAGCCAATAATAATTTTTCATCGAGTCTATGTTCTTTCCATTGCGTAAGCATGTGAATATAGTTCCCGCCACCTAGATAAATTAAATCGGCTGAATGAATCATCTCGTCTATTTCATACTTAGAAGGTGAATCTGTTGTAATGCGTAAAATTTGTACTTCACAATGTAATTGTTTTTCAAACGTGTCTAAAAATAATTTTATATAGCTTTCATCATCATGACTAGCCGTTGGAATAAACAATATTTTTGGGTACTGTTTATTTGTTAATTCTATAAGGCGTTCATTAATAGGCAAGTGATTTGAATCTTGTAAATCACCGCCACCAATGACAGCTAATTTCATAGTAAAGCACCACCTAATTATTTTTGTTATATAAAAATTCGATAGAAGAGAGTTACATTCCTTCCGTAATGTAATCAATAATTAGAAAATGTAGCTTAAGTATATCGGAATAGTAAAGAAACTACTGACTATATATACCAATGCATTAGAAACCATACATTGATATATAATATTTCATACTAATGTTTCAAAATATGGAAAAAATATGTTTAAATAGATATAATGACGCATTGATTCATATTGAATTTATACTTATATTTTAAAAGGGTATCGGAAATAATAGCGATTTTTTAAAACAGTTTTTACTTTTAATAGGAAGTTGTATTACAATATGTTAAAATTATTTCAATATATTTATTTAATATGAAATACAAAGAAGGAGCGTGAAAAAAGTGGATTTTCGATTTGAATTTACAACAAAGCTGAAAGAATATTTAGACGATGAGAAGGATGAAAAAATAATAAAAGATGGACACAGAGATGTAATTTTTCACTATTTATATGCGTTAGAGACTGAAATTGGCGTTGTTAAAAATCCTAATTTTACTTTTTTTGCATCAGGAAGACGTTCACATATAGTGTTAGAAAACGTTGAATTTAAAACAGAAGTAAATGTAAAAAGTAATATAATTGAAATTACAAAAATAGTGGATAATGTAGCTATTCCGTTAGATACTATCGTAGCGAAAGATCGGGAATTATTTGCACTTGGACGTAATGAGAAGTTTAGTGTACAAATATTAGAGCAGTATCTTTTTGATACATTTGGAGAAAAATTAGGTTTAAAATGAATGGAATAGCCTATGTATTTATGGGTAGTTAATTTTCATATATATCATTTACGTTTGACCTTTCATTTAATTTATACTACAATTCGTAGTGTGAAAGGAGTTGTACAATGTTTACTCAAAACTATAAGTTAAATGAGCAAGGGTTAAATCATTTCTTTGGACCGCTTGAAGCGAAAATTATGGAGATTGTTTGGTCTAGCGATGGTATTACTATTAAAGAAGTGCAGCAGAAATTAAGTGAAGAATCACCTGTGAATTTTAACACTGTTATGACAGTTATGAACAGGTTAGTAGAGAAATTACACTTAGAAAAACAGACTGTGAAAAGAAGTGGTATATATCGTGCTGTACAAACAAAAGAAGAATTCTTATCCAATCAAACGAAGAAAATGACACAGGAATTGATGGGGGAATTTGGAGATTTAGTTGTAAATCATATGTTAGATGAGTTAGAGCAGGCTGATCCGACTTTAATAAAAAAGTTAGAAGACAAATTGAGTCAGTTAAAAAGAGAGGATTAATGAAATGAAATGGCAAATGCGTAAAATCGTATTGTTAGCAGTAATTGTTAGTACCCTCTTTTTCAGTATGTTAGTGTATTACGTTACATATCCATTTCTGTTTCAAAATAAGATGTTCCTTCTTTCAAATTTTTGCTTGTTCCAGTTAGAAAAACATATGAAAGAATTATCGCTGATTCGTATTATAATCGCTGGATTATTATTACTTACTGTATTAATCGTGTGCAAAAGAATTTGGCGACAATTTTTCTATAGTAAAAAATTACAAAAAGTACTTATCCCTTTCGTCCGAAAAAGAAAACAAATATATATATTGCCGACTACGGAAGTTGCGGCATTTACAATTGGGCTATTTCGTCCGAAAGTTGTCATGTCGGAAGGGTTGCTTCAAACATTTTCAAATGAAGAAATTGATGCGATTATTTTCCATGAAGAATATCATCAAAAGAATTGGGATCCGCTAAAATTATTTTGTTTTACGCTATTAGCAGAAGGAATGATGTACATACCGATATTAAAAGGGTTGTTACAGCGATATCATACGTATAAGGAGCTAGCTGCTGATAAATATGCGATGCAAAAAATGGAATCTTCATTTGAGTTAGGTAGCGCGTTATTAAAATTAATTAAAATAAAGACAATGGAAAATCGATGTGTTACAGCTTCATTTGCAAAAACAGCAATAAATTTACGAATCGAGCAAGTGTTAAATGAAAAGGTTGTTAAGCTTACTATTCCGTTACATACGAATTCGGTATATGTAACAGTAGGTTTATTCTGTATGTCGGTTGTACTTATTGTCGGAGAGTGCATATAGCCTCTTTTTTTAAGAATAAACACTACTCATTGTAGTGTTTTAGGGGGAATAAAATGAATGCAGCAGATTTAAGAATTTGGCTTGTGGCTGGGGCGGGAGTATTGTCATTTATATCACCGTGCTCTTTACCGCTATATCCATCTTATTTATCTTATATTACAGGTGTGTCTATTCAAGATTTAAAAGAAAATCGTGGGATTATGCAAAAATCAGCGATTATACATACAGTATTTTTTATGATCGGATTTTCGGTTATATTTTACGCGTTAGGTTTATCGGTAAGTTGGATTGGAATAACATTTTCATCTAACCAAAAATTGATTCAACAAATTGGTGGGATTTTTATTGTTTTAATGGGGCTATTTATGACGGGCTTGTTTCAGCCTAAGTGGCTTATGGCAGAGAAAAAGGTGCAGTATAGAAGTAAATCGACTGGATATATTCGCTCGATTTTAGTCGGTATGACATATGCAGCAGGTTGGACGCCATGTGTTGGACCGATATTTTCAGCTGTACTCATGCTTGGCGCGACGAATCCTGAAGGGGCGCTTCTTTATATTACAGCGTATACTCTTGGGTTTGCGGTTCCATTTTTCGTGATGGCATTCTTTATTGGGAAGGTAAAATGGATTGTTACATATGCCAATGTCATGATGAAAATTGGCGGTGGAATGATGATTGTAACAGGTATTTTATTGTATACAAATCAAATGACGAAAATTACAGCATTCTTTATTCGTCTATTCGGTGGATTTACAGGTTTTTAAAAATGAGGAGGAAGAAAAGTGAAGAAACTAATTGCTATTATACTAGTAGGTGCTCTCGCTTGGGCGGGGGTTAACTTTTATAATTCAAAGAAAGAAGAAAAGGAAAGAAAAGCAAAGCAAGCAGAGTTACAAGAGAAAGAAGTATTACCACAAGTAGGTTTTAAAGCACCTGGCATCACATTAAAAGGATTAGACGGAAAGTTGCAGTCGTTAAATGATGCCAAGGGAAAACCATATATTATTAATTTTTGGGCATCATGGTGTGGGCCGTGTGAAATGGAGGCACCTGACTTAGTTCATATGTATGATAAATATAAAAAGGATGTTGAAATTTTTGCGGTGAATGCAACTGTTAGTGACCCAGTACAAGAAGCAAGCGCATTTGCTAATCGCTATGGATTTGAGTTTCCGGTTCTACTAGATATGGACGGAGTAGCTGGACTAGATTATAAAGTATTCTCTTTACCGACGACATTTTTTGTTAATAAGGATGGAATTATAGTAGATCATGTACGAGGTGTATTGCCACCAGATCAATTAGAAAAGAAATTTAAGAAATTGATTGAGAGCTAAAAGGGGATTTCGTGATGATGGAGTGGATCGTGAGATTACAACCCGTATCTCTTATAATTGGAAGTCTATTTGGATTTATGTTGATGAAACGAAAGATGAGGCATCAAAATGTATCATATGAAAAAATGATGGATGCCGTAACAAATGCGTTTCTTATCATCGTATTTGTATGGAAGTTTGCACCAGCAATTTTAAATCCTGTATGGGCTTTTGGATCGCCAGTGCAAGCATTATTAGCTGTTGGAAGTATGCGACATATTGTAGTAGGATGCGTAATTGCTAGTGTATACATTGTTTGGAAAAGTAAGAAGGAAGAATTTTCGCTTCGTATTTTACTTGATGTACTCCCTTTTGGATTGTGTGTGAGCATTATCTTTTATTTTCTATTTCATCATGAAGTAGGTGCACAAACGACATTACCATGGGGAATGAAAATATATGAATCTAAACTATTATATCACCCTATTTTCGTATACGAGATCATCCTTGCTCTTTGTATAATGGGCTTGTTATGGATGAAAAATGAAAGGCTCGGAAATGGAAGGAATATAAGTATTTTTCTAATTGTTGAGGGGTTTGCTCATATTATTATTTCGCTTGTTAGTGAACAAAATTCGGTTCTGTTTGGTCTATCAGCACAGCAAATAATGAGCTTTTGTATTATTAGTTTAGGGATTTTGTTGGTGCCTAAAAAATAAAAAATAGCCATTAACGGATATTCCCCGTACATGGCTATTTTTTTATTACATATATTAAAAAATCGGCGGAGTAACAGAAAATAAGACTACCGCATTTTTCTCAAAATGATTCACCCATTTATGCTTTAAATAAGCAGGTATTTTTACACTGTCACCAGTTTCTAATACGTATTCTTCCTCATTTAAATATAATGTGATTTTCCCTTCTAAGACAAATGCTAATTCTTCTCCTTTATGTTCTAGCACATTTTCTGATGAAGCTGTATTAGGCGGGACGGTCATAATTGCTGTTGCTAAATTTCCAGTGAAATCAGGTGAAAGCATTTCATATGATAAATTATCGATAATCATTTTCTTTCGTTTATGGGAACGTACAATTAAATCGTCTGTATTTGTATCTTCAAGTAAAAAGCTAAATGTTGGCACATCAAGAGCTTTAGCAAGCACTTTTAATGTTTGAATAGAAGGGTTAGCGGACCCACGTTCAATTTGACTTAACATTGATGGTGTAATATTGGCCATCTTTGCTAGTTCTTTACTAGTTAAACCTTTTTCTTTTCTTTGTTTTTCAATTTTTTTACCAATATCTATATTTTCCATAATGAAAATCTCCTTAAGAATCATTAAATTATATTTAAATAAATTAAATTAAAATTAACTAAAGTGAACGATTTGTGTTAAACTATATTAAAATTAATTTAATTATAATTTATTATATGGTGAGCTACAAGGATATAAGGAGGAAACAAAATGAAAGAAATAGGGGCATTACAAGCAGAATACCCATTAGTGAATAAACTTATTGCAACAGAAGAAGTATTTTGGATAAACCCACACATAGAAAAGTATGAAAGGGCAATAAAAGATTCACCACTTAATGAAGAGAATGTAAAAGATGCGGAAGAGAGATTAAAGCGTTTTGCACCATATATTGCGAAAGTTTTTCCTGAAACGAAAGGGACGAACGGCATAATCGAATCACCTTTAGTGAAAATATCTTCTATGAAAGAAGCTTTAGAGACAACTTACAAGCAACCTATTTCAGGAGAATTATTATTAAAATGTGATAGTCATCTTCCAATATCAGGATCAATTAAAGCTAGGGGTGGCATTTATGAAGTGCTAAAATATGCTGAACAATTAGCTTTGCAGCACGGTATGTTAACAGAAGAAGATGATTATTCCATTTTAGATAGTGATACATGTAGAGAGTTTTTTGCCAAACATTCAATTGCAGTAGGTTCTACAGGGAATTTAGGACTTAGCATAGGGATTATGAGTGCGAATCTAGGTTTTAATGTAACTGTTCATATGTCAGCAGACGCAAAAGAATGGAAGAAAGATTTATTAAGAAGTAAAGGTGTAAACGTTATTGAATATGAAGATGATTATAGTAAAGCAGTAGAAGAAGGAAGAAGACAAGCGGATGCGGATCCTAGCTGTTATTTTGTAGACGATGAAAACTCACATGATTTATTTTTAGGATACGCAGTAGCAGCATCACGATTACAAAAGCAATTAGAAGAGTTAGAGGTTGTAGTAGATAAAGACCATCCTTTATTTGTTTACCTTCCGTGCGGAGTAGGAGGAGGACCGGGTGGAGTAGCATTCGGTTTAAAGTTATTGTATAAAGACAATGTTCATTGTTTCTTTGCAGAGCCTACGCACTCTCCATGTATGTTACTCGGCTTAATGACAGGCCTTCATGACAAAATTGCCGTTCAAGATATCGGAATTGATAATGTAACGGATGCGGATGGACTTGCGGTAGGAAGGCCATCTGGATTTGTCGGGAAAACGATGGAACCATTTTTGAGTGGGAATTACACAGTAAGCGATGAAGAGTTATATAGATTGTTAAAAGAACTAGCTGATACGGAGAATATTTATTTAGAGCCTTCTGCACTAGCAGGTATGATAGGGCCAGTGAAAGTATGTAAAGAAGATGAGTATTTACAAAAGCAACAGTTAACAGAGAAGGTGAAAAAAGGTACTCATATTGTGTGGGGAACGGGTGGAAGTATGGTTCCAAAAGATGTAATGAATGAATATTATAGGAAAGGTTTGGAATTAACGGTATAAGAAAAATGAGGCTAGTTGTAGCCTCATTTTTTCATGTACATAAAAATCTTTGTTATTTTCACAATAGTTCTTTATAGTATATATAAAGGATAGCTAATATTGAATAAATACAACAAAAAGCTTTATTTTACATAATAAGAGGATGTGTATACGATGTCATTACAGACTAAATATATAGCGGGTATTTCGCTTGGGGTTATGGGTGTAGGCTTTGCGGCTTCTATCCCTTTTCAAGGAACGATAGCTGGAGAGATTATACAAGGGGGATTTGAAGCTGGGTTAGTTGGCGGGCTTGCAGATTGGTTCGCAGTTACAGCATTATTCCGTCACCCGATGGGAATTCCAATTCCGCATACAGCTTTGTTACCTAAAAACCGTAAACGAGTAACGAAAGGGCTCATCAATACGTTAGAAAATGAGTGGCTAACGAAAGAAAGTATTACGAATAAAGTAAAAGAAATGCAGCTAGCACAAATGGTGCTACAAATTGCAGAGAGAGAAATACAGTCTGATGCTGTGAAAAAAGGCATTGTAACGATTGCTGAGAAGGCGATTGTTTCAATCGATACAGAAAAATTAGCGGTTATTATTGAAAAAGAATTAAAGACGTATTTACATACAATTAATACAAGTAACATCTTACAAGTGCTTGTTGATCAATTAGTTGTGCAAGAATATGATGAGAAGACACTTGATTACATTTTAGTAAAAGTGAAAGATTGGACAGCGCAAGATGAAGCACGCTACCAGCTTGGAAGTTTAGGTATGAAGGCGATGGAAAATATAAAAGTAGATGGATTCTTACAGTTTACATTGAAATCGTTTATGAATATTGTAGATGAAGATAAAATTGGCGGCATTTTGCAGAAGTTTATTATTAGCAATATTAACAGCTTACAAGATGCAGATAATAGCACGAGACAACTTATATTAGCGAAAATTCGTCAAGAAATTATAAATGTAAAAGAAAATGAAGCGTTACTACAAGAATTAGAAAATTGGAAAGAAAAATGGATTGCCAATTGGAATGCTACTGACAAAATAAAAGAGATGCTAGAGCAAGTACAGCAAAGAGCAGTTGCTTTTGTAAATAATGAAGAATTTGCTGATAAATATGTTATTCCATTTTTACAAAAACAAATGAATAAAATAAAAGAAGATGAACAGACAGTTCAAAAAATAGAAGATTGGTTACAAAAACAAGTTGTAAGTCTTGTTGAGAAGAACCATTCGAAAATTGGTAAGCTTGTACAAGAAAACCTTGATAAGTTAGATGATAAGACGTTAATCGAAATGATTGAAAATAACGTCGGTAAAGATTTACAGTGGATCCGAGTAAACGGGGCTGTTTGCGGATTTATGATTGGATTAGTGTTAGAAGGAATTAAAGCGATTATATGAGAAAAACCTTCCGCAATTGCGGAAGGTTTTTTATTTTTCGAGAACACTCATATTCAAATTATAAGCTTTCTCAATATTTAACTTGTACGTCCCATTTCCAGTTTTAATCGAATTTTTATACCAATGTTCTTGGTTGTTTAATTCTGGATGTTCTTCTGAAGAAGTATTTTCGTTTTTCGTTAAATCTTCTACTTGTTCCCAAGGTGTACTTCCATGTGTTTCTTTTTGATTCGTTACTGCTGTTAAAGATATATCACTTTCTTTTGCAAGATGGACAGACACTCTTGAGCTTTCCTGTACAAACCAATTATTTTGTAATTGACCTGGATAAAGAGATAGTTCGTTATTTGAAGCACGGATTTCCACATTTTTATTTTGCGGAAGAACAAGCGTTGGTTTCACCTGTGGTGCTGAATTAAATAACGTATGCTGAACAGGTAATGATTTTAAAGTGATATACATCGTTTCTCCAGCCGTTTGAACTGAAAGGAAATCATCTCGTTTTAAATTGAGTTTTTCATTTGCTTTCGTTGTCATTTCATAAGTTCCCAAAAGATGAATTTGATTTGTATTATTTCCCTCTATCGTTAGAGGTTGATGTCCTGCATCTACTACGATTTTTTTGATAGATTCAGGTATATCAAATTGTCCGTCTGGAATATTACTCGTTTGCCTCGTTGTGTTAATAGAGTGACGAACTTCTTCTAGTAATCCAGTTGATAATAAACAGTAAAAAGCAATTCCGACGCTTCCTAAAACGCCGATAAAGAAAATACTAAAAATATCATATTTAATAAATGATTGTTCCTTCTTAGAAAATAGAAGATATAGTAAAACTTCGGCTCCAAGTATGATAAGTAAAACTGGCCACCATGCAGTTAGTGTATCTAATACTTGAATTCCTTTTACGACTGAAAATAGTAAAAAGCATCCTAACGATATAATAGAAAGCCCCATTGAGAATGTTCCAACACGCCAAGTCCTCATTCGCTTGTCCCACCTTTGTTTTCTTTATTTCCAAGTAACAATTTAAAGCCGCCGCCAATTAAAAGGAGCGCAACGATAGATGTTTGGAAATAGCGATAATATAGTTCACTAAGATGAATATTAAATATAGTTGCAAAATAATCATTCAAAATAGGAAGGACTGTTTGATTTAATAAATAATAACCACCGAGTGTAATTAATCCGATACCGATCCATCTTTGATGATTTATAAAATAATCGATAATGGGTTCGTCTTGAACTCGTTCTTTTCCGTATTTTGCTGTTTGCTGTAACGCATCAAAAAAGCTATAGAACCAAATGATTGGTACTAAAAACAAAAATGCAGAAAGTCTTAATAAGTCGAGTAAATAAATAGATAGTAAGAAGGCTGCCATAAGCTGAAGACCACGGCGTTGTAAGCCTAAATACATATGACCTGCTCCAGGGAACATCGCTAAAATAGAAGCAAATGTTTTACTTTTCTTTCCCTGCTCTCGATGTTCTTCAAAATCTTCGAAAATAGTACGGTCAATTAATTGCTCGCCACGTTCTTTTTTCTGTAGTTGCTGAACAACGTCAAAGAAATTATAAATCCATAAAACAGGTAACGTAATAAGGAAGATAAGAAAACTTTCTTGCGATGTTAAAAGTGCAACGAAAATGATCATACTTCCGATTCCTGTGCAAGCTACTAAAAATGTAAGTCCGCGTTGCATAAGTCCTAATTGGAAGTGGCCAAGTCCAGGGATGATGGATAAGAGAATGATATAAAATCGTTCGCTCTCTTTAGAGGAATTTATCACTTCTCCAGCTTCTTGTTTTTTCGTTTGTTTTATAATGGTGATAACTAAATCTAGTAAGTTAATTGCCCATAGAACAGCTAGTAAAAATAGAGAAAGAAAAGCAATATCACGTTCTCTTACTACTATGGTACAAAATACTGCAAAGGAGAATAGAAATAGTGATCCCCCGCTATATAAAATAAACCGTCCTAGCTTTTTTAAGTATAAATGTCCAAGCCCAGAAATTAGCCCTAATACAAGTGCTAAAAAGGGATTTTTATTCATGCTTTGAACCTCCGTCCTTTTTCGATGTGTCTACCGATTTGTTTACAATTTGTTGTGAAATAGAAGACTCGTTATGTTTTGAAGATTTCTCGAAATTTGATGTCGCTGTAAAAATATATTGGAATAAACCACTTACCATAAAAATAATTGTAGCCGCAGTCGCAATTATGTAGTGAATGATTGTGCGCTTTAGTGAGTTTGTTTTTATATTTTTATTAGACTGTAGTGTTTCAAAATTAATTTGCGTCATAACTTCGTTCGTAAATGAATCATCATTTATCATTGGAAGGTTTTCATGTTGTTCATCAATACTTTCCATATAAAGTGCTAAACAATCATCACATTCATAAAGATGTTCTTCCATAGATTCACGTTCATTGCTTTCTATAAAATCTAATGTATAATTGCGCCAATCTTCTTTTGAATAATGCATCATAGAAACTCTTCCTCCTTCCAATGTTTTTTAATCCATTTTCGTGCCCGATACAGTTTCATTTCGACTGTTTTTACTTCGATGTTTTCCTGTAAAGCAATTTCTTGATAACTTTTTTCTTCTAAGTAATGTGCGAGAACGACGTCACGGTAATTTTCGGGAAGTTCTCTCAGTTTTTGAGCAATGAGTAATTTTTGCTCTTTCGTCAATAGTAAAGCTTCAATGTTATGAGAGGATTTTATATTTTCCTCTGTTTCTTTACATAAGGAGAGTTCTTCGTTTTCTCTAGCTTTCTTTCTCTTATAATCAATAGCGTGATTGGTGGCAATACGTGCCATCCACGTTTTTAATCCGCGAAATTGATAATTTGGGAGAGAGGTGTGAATTTTTACGAATACTTCTTGTGTAACATCTTTCGCATCTTCTTCATGTCTTAAAATAGAAAAGATAACTTGAAAAATATAATGACGATATGTTTGTACAAGGATACGAAAAGCATGCTCGCTTCCTTGCTTTGCTTTTTCAATTAATTGTTTTTCCTCAATCGGTCTCTCCCTCCTTTTTGACGCATTCTATTATATAGACGTAAAGAATGATAAGTCACCCTACACATATTGTAAAAAAAGAATAATATATTTTTTGTAGGAGAGCTAGATGAAAAAAGGTGTGAAAAAATGGTAAAGAGAAGTATATAATGAGCAAGTAGGAAATGTTATGGGAAGAAAGGATGTGAATGTTAGTAGGGGAAGGGCCATACTAACAAACATGAAAATTAAAATATTAATAGCGGATGATAACTCTTTTATTAGAGAAGGCATGAAAATTATTTTAAATACATACGAAGAGTTCGAAGTGGTAGATACTGTAAATGATGGGGAAGAAGCTGTAGCATATTGTAAAAAGCATGAAGTTGATATTGCTCTTTTAGATGTTCGTATGCCAAATATGAACGGTGTAGAGGCGACGAAATTCATTTGTGAAGAGACGAAAACAAAACCGCTTATTTTAACGACGTTTGATGATGATGAGTATATTTTGGATGCAGTAAAAAACGGAGCGAAAGGTTATTTATTAAAAAATAACGATCCGGAGCGTATTCGTGATGCGATAAAAGGAGTATATAACGGTCAAACTGTTATGCAAGATGTTGTCCTCGATAAAATTAAGTCTAATTTAATGGAAAGTAAAGAGGAAGAATGTAAAATTGATAAGAGTCTTTTCACAGAAAGGGAGCTTAGTATTATCGCATTAATTGCAAAAGGTTTCTCAAATAAAGAAATTTCGAAACAGCTTTTTATATCTGAGGGAACAATTGCAAATTATATTACGTCAGTTTTAGGGAAAACTGGACTTGAACATCGCACACAAATTGCGATTTATTACTTAACAGGGAAAGTAGATTAATGATATGGAGTTTTGGTTAACTGTAAGTAAATTAATTGTCTTTTTATATATTGTGTTTAGTTATATTTACGCAAATGTAGCAAATTTACCATGGGTTATATTTACATTACTTATTTACCTCTCTGTAAACGTAATGATTTCTATATTTAAAAAAGATATGTATAAAAAAATATTAATCTGTATGTCCATTGGCATAGTTATGTTATTTACATGGAGGGTTCATCCATTTTTTATTTTGTTTTTACCTTTGAACTTATACGAAATTACATTCCATTACATAGAAAAGAATTGGCCACGCTTTGTCGTTATGATGCTCCCAATTACGATTGCAGATGAAAGTATTCGAATGACTTATGGATTAATTGTTGCATTTTCTTTTCTCGTTTTAACTATGGCAGATCGATATATATCGCGTGTAGTAAAGCTTGAATCGCAAAATGATAAGATGCGAAAAGATATGCAACGACTTACGAAAAGCTTACATGAAAATAAAGAGTACATAAGACAATCTGAATACACATTTAAGCTAGAAGAGAGAAATCGGTTATCGCAAGAAATTCATGATAAAATTGGTCACTCGATGACGGGTGCACTTATTCAAATGGAAGCAGCAAAAAGATTAATGGAAATAGATAAAGAAAAATCTGCGGAGTTATTACAAAATGCAATTCACATTTCAAAAGATGGAATTGAAAGTATTCGCATTACATTAAAAAATATGAAGCCACCAACTGAGCAAATTGGTATTCATCGTATGAAATTATTCATAGAGGAATTTGCCGGTAAGAATGATGTGAATATTCCTTTTGTATACAAAGGGAACTTAGATATGATTTCTCCCATTCAGTGGAAAATTATCGGTGAGAATGTTACAGAAGCACTAACAAATGCAATGAAATATGCTGATGCGACAGTTATTTCTATAGATATTCATGTGCTTAACAAGATGGTTAAGGTGCAAGTGAAGGATAACGGGAAAGGCGCAGCTTTTGTTAAGAAAGGTCTCGGTATTATGGGGATGGAGGAGCGAACAGCATCAGTAAACGGAAAAATTATTGTAGATGGAACAAGTGGTTTTTCAGTGACAATGTTGTTTCCGATATAAGAGAATGGGATGAAGATGAACCATCTCATATGAAAAAAGTGAATATTCTCATGTGAAAAGAATGAATTTCTGCACTGAGCAGGTTCATTCTTTTTGTTTATAATAACAGCAGAGAAACCGAAATAGGGGTGAAATGATGAATACATTAGAAATTAAAAATTTAACGAAAAAATTTGGTGATTTCATCGCAGTTGATAATATGTCTTTATCTATTAAAGAAGGAGAAATATTTGGCTTTTTAGGATCAAATGGTGCTGGTAAGAGTACAACGATAAATATGATTGCTGGTTTGTTAAGAAGTAATGAAGGTGAAATTAGCATACTAGGAAAAAATATAAAGAAACATAATCGATTTGCAAAGATGAATATTGGTATTGTTCCGCAAGATATTGCGATTTATGAAGAGTTAACTGCTTATGAAAATGTGAAGTTCTTTGCTGGATTGTACGGATTAAGAGGGGCCGAACTAAGAGCGAGAGTAGAGGAAGCACTTCAATTTGTAGGACTTAGTGATAAACAGAAAAGTTATCCGAAAAACTTTTCTGGCGGGATGAAAAGAAGATTGAATATTGCTTGTGCAATTGCACATAGACCGAAGTTAATTATTATGGATGAACCGACAGTTGGAATTGATCCACAGTCAAGAAACTATATTCTTCAGTCTGTCCGGAAGTTAAATGAAATGGGAAGCACTATTATTTATACGAGTCACTACATGGAAGAGGTAGAAGAGATTTGTACGAAAATAGCTATTGTAGATCACGGTAAAGTGATTGCAGAAGGTACGAAAGAACAACTAAAATCGATTATTACTGATACGAAAGATATTTGGATTGAAGTGAAGTCGGTGGAAAATTTAGACGTGAAAAAATTAAAAGAGATAAACGGTGTGAAAGCAGTTCAAATTGAAGAAAACGTAATTAAAGTGAATTCTGATGCGGGATTAAATAATTTAAATAAAATCATTCAACACTGTATCAATCATGATATTGAAATTCGTTCATTAGAGGAGCAGGCTCCCAACTTAGAAACAGTATTCCTTACATTGACGGGAAGAAACTTACGAGATAAATAAAAAGTAAATGAAGAAAAGGTAAAGGGAGGTTCATCAATTGAACATCTTCAATATTGCAATTATGCATATTAAAAGAGATTTCAGAGACGTAAGAACTTTAGTTTTTATGTTAGCATTTCCGATTGTGCTTATGCTTGTGTTAGGAACAGCGTTAACCAACGCATTTAATAGTGATAGTCATTCGATTAAAGATATACAAGTGCTATATAAAGATGAAGCGAGTAGCACGTTTTCTCAATCATTTGAAGCATTTACGAAAGAAGTGGATAAATCAGGTATTCATTTTAAAAAAGCTTCCGGCAGTATAGATGGGAAAGAAGAAGTGAAGAAAAATAAATATGCTGCTTATGTAGAGTTAAATAAAGATGGTGCAAAATTTTATGGGAGTGACAAAAGTAGTATTGAGGGAAGTATTGTGGAGGGAATGCTTACAACATTTGTTGATAAGTACAATGTAGCGGTCGAAGTTGCAAAAGTAGATCCTACTAAGGTTAGTACGGTTATTTCAAACGGAAATCATAATGATTATATAAAAGAAACATCTTTACAAGCTGCGAAAAAACCAGGTTCTATGGATTACTATGCGGTTGTAATGACAACGATGATTGCACTATATGCTGCGATGGGAGCGAGTTCTTTAATTCGAGGAGAACGAATACGTAAAACAGGAGATCGTCTCATTGCTGCACCTATAAGTAAAGCTGAAATATTCATTGGAAAAGTACTTGGTAGCCTAGTAGCAAATGCCCTGTGCATATTACTCGTCATGTTATTTAGTAAATTTGTTTTTCAAGCGAATTGGGGCGACCATCTTGGAATCATATTTCTTATTTTATTAACACAAGTCTTTCTAGCAATTAGCTTTGGTTTAGGAATCGGATATATCACGAAAACAGCTGAAGCGTCTAGGGCAATTATTATGGTTGTTGTGCAATTAGCTTCTATTTTTGGAGGTGCATATTTCGTAGTAGAAGAAAATTTCGTTACGAATTTATCGCCATTAACTTGGGCAAATACAGCTGTTATGAAAATTATTTATGCAAATGATGTAGGGGCAGCACTACCAGTCATTTCTTTAAACATTGGAATTTCAGCACTCTTTTTATTAATTGCAATTATTGCATTACGTAGACGGGAGGGGCTATAGCATGAAGGATATTTTATGGCTCATACAAAAAACGTTATCTGTGCTTTTGAAAAATAAAAAAAGTTTACTCATTATAATTAGCTTGCCGATAATAGGGACGCTCATTTCCTTTTCGATATACGGAAATGCAGGGCAAGGAACGTTAAATATCGGGATTGTAAATAAAGAAAATGAGCCAATAGCAAATGATACGATAAAGTTTTTAGAAGGATTAAATCATGTGAATGTGAGTAAGGTTAAGGAGTCTGAAGTAGAAGATAAACTCACTTCCAAAAAACTTGATGGAGTTATTACATTAGATTCTGGTTTTTCAAAAAGTGTTCGAGAAGGGAAACCAGAGCATATTGAAATTTCATCGATTAAAGGTGATCAAGTAACAGGATTTATAAAATCATATTTATATAATTATATTGATAATATAGCAGCTATTAGTAAAGTAGCAGGAACAGATCAAAGTACATTCGACAATATGTACGCAGGGTATCAAAAAAGTTCATTTAAAATGAAAACTGAGACGCTAGAAGATACTTCGAAAAATAAAGATATGACAAATCAAACGATGGGTTACCTTATTATGTTTATGCTGTTTTCAGCAGCGAACTTATCAGGTCATATTTTAAAAGAAAAAGAGAATAGAACGTACTTTAGACTATTATCAACGCCGATAGATGGGAAGAAGTTCATATTATCTAATGTCGGGGTAAATATGATAATACTAACAGTACAAATTTTGATTACAATCCTATTCCTAACGAATGTTTTTCATACGAATATCAATATGCCTTTCATAGTGATGATGGGCGTACTAATGCTATTTGCATTAATCGCAATTGGAATATCATTAGTCCTTGTAGCTTTTTCGAAAAACTCAGCATCGGCAAATGCGATGCAAAACATGGTCATTGTACCAACATGCTTACTAGCGGGTTGTTATTTCCCATATGACATTATGCCAAGTGCAGTACAAAAAGTAGCTAATTTTCTTCCGCAGCGCTGGTTGTTAGACACAGTATCGAAACTACAACAAGGAATACCATTCTCGGAGTTGTATTTAAACATTTTAATTTTATTCGCTTTCGCAATTGCATTCTTCTTAATTGCTATTTATAAGTTTGGAAGAAATAATGATGCGAGGAATTTTGTTTAATGTGAAAAGGATGTGACGTTAAGTCACATCCTTTTTTGTATGAAGCATGAAATCTAAATTTGAATGACAAAATAGAAAGGTGGAAAGAAAATGATCGGAAGGAAATCAAAATGATTAAAAAAATATTGCGAGTTACTTCTATTGTTATTGCTATTTTCGTTTTTATTTTAATATGGATGCATATCGATGTTACCTTAGGTAGGAAAATGGAAGCTGGGAAAAACATGCCGACAGAGTATGCGCCTCATTATAGTGACTTTCAATTATATGTAGAAGGGAAGTCTTTTTATAAACAATTATTTACTGATATAAGAGAAGCCAAAAGCTCCATTTACACGTATTTCTTCATTTTGTCGGATGATAAAAGTAGTCATACTTTTTTAAACTTATTAAAAGAGAAGGCAAAAGAAGGAGTAAACGTCTATTTATCAGTTGATCGCATTAATGATTTATCATTTGAAAGAAAGGTGATAAATGAATTGCGGAAAAGTGGTGTACATTTTACATATAGTAGAAAACCTACATTGCCATTCGGATTTTATTCACTTCACCATCGTAATCATCGCCGTATTACGACGATTGATGGGGAGATTGGCTATACAGGCGGATTTAATATAGGAGATGAGTACTTAGGGAAAGATAAGCGATTTGGATATTGGCGTGATTATCATGTACGACTTAAAGGAGAAGGAGCAAAAGATTTAGAACAGCAATTCGCTTTAGACTGGAAACGAGATACGAAAGAAGAGATAAAGAGAAGTACGAATAAAGCTAGTAAAGGGAATACATTACATACTATGACTAGTTACAATGGGCATTACGTTGCTGAAAAATATATAGAGCTCATAAAACAAGCTCAGCACTCCATTGTAATTGCAACGCCGTATTTTATAGCAAAAAATAAAGAATCCATGAATGCTTTAATCGCGGCGCAAAAGCGTGGTGTTACAGTAAAAATACTTTGGTCATATAAACCAGATCTACCTCTTATAAAAGAAGCGGCGTATCCATACATACGTCAAGCTGTTAATAATGGGATTACTGTATATGGGTATAAAAAAGGAATGTTCCATGGTAAATTAATGCTTATTGATAATGAATTAACCGTTATTGGTACAACAAACTTTACTTCGCGTAGCTTCAATATAAATGATGAAATGAATTTTTATATTTATGGTGGTCCTATTGTAGGACAAGTTAATAAGGCGTTAACAGAGGATTTTCATGATTCGAAAGAAATGACGAAAGAGTTTTTTGAAAAGTTATCTTTTTGGGAGCGCTGTAAGGAGAAGTTTGCAGGGTTGGTGGATTTTTATTTGTGATGATTTAACTGAGATACTGGGTATTTAGAATATAGTAAATAGGAAGCTGTATTGTTTATTCAACAAGTAGAGAAGTGAGAAGGAACCTTCAAAAATAGAAGGTTCTTTCTTGTTTTATAGTTCATTATTCATTATTGGTAGTTAAAAACAGTTTGGTTTATCGGGGGCTCCGCTGTTTTTATTTGCACTTCAGCAAAAAAATGAAATATGTAGCTAAAATAAAGTTAAGATATTGCTTCTATCTTATTAAGGGTTCTAAAAAAAACTGAAGTTTCATAACTGAATTTTTTGACAAACATAAACAATTAACGTGATATAATTTTATTGATAATTTTGAAACTAGAAGGTGTTTAAATGATGGGAAACTTTCAAAGTAATTTTCAAACGGCTACACAAATTGCTACACAAATGAAAAATGCATCGGATACAATTCAAGGTGCGACAAATCGTTGTATAAAAAAGGCGAGCCGTACTACACTATCTGTTAATGCTCAGGCGCAAGAAGCGAATCAACAAATGCTAGATTTGACTAGACAATTTTGTGGGGCCTTTCAACAAGCAATTGATAATATTCATTTAGTAGCTAAGGATTTTGAAAGGATGGATAACGAACTACAAAAGACATTTCGCTAATGTGGCAACCTACGGTAAAGGGAGAAGGGTAGGGAGAATAAGATGAGTCAAGATGTGACAAAACAAATAAATGAATTTAATCATGAATTACGGATAGTATTTGAAAAACAGGATCGAAATCAAAAAGAGATTCAAATTCAGAGACAAGCAGAAATGGACTTTCACGAATTGAGAAATCGAAATAATCGTTTATTTAATAGGATTTTAGAAACATGGCATGGTGATAAAGATGTTTCTCATTTTTTTATGAATAAGCTTCAAGAGTCGCAACATATTGAGCGGAAATTAACATTGGAATTGGAAAATCAAAAAGAAACATTACTTAAAGAAAGACGCAATCTTATTGATTTAGAAACCGACCTTACCTATCGGCAACAGCGATTAAAAAGGGAGGACAAAGCATGAGTTTAAATATGTATTTAGGGGAAGTACAAAATCAGACCCAAAGCATGAATGCTGTATGTGTCGCTACGATCCAAGCTATGGAGCAAGCAATCCAATCAATTGATACCTTTGCAACTGATACAGTTTTACAAGGGCAAACATATAGTAGTGCAAAAATATTTTTTGTCCAAACTTTTCGTCCTTTAGCACAAGGTATCATTTATTTATGTGAAGAATTAATCCGTCAAAATGATGCATTTCCAAGCGATTTTCAATCACAAGTTGCTTCTACAGATGTCATTGAACAAGAAATAAGAGAGCAAATTCAAGAAATTAATCGAATGATCTCAAGTATAGAATCGATTAGTATTGCTACAGTGTTGCCTGGAATAGATGCCATGGTTATTGTTTTAGTGGAGATGAGAAAAAAACTGCAAGAAAAATTAGAGCATCTATATGAATTTAACTATACATCCAGTAATAACTACAACACAGCTCTTCAACTTGTGGCTAGTCTTACTGCCGGCCTTGCTGAAGTCCAAAGTGGAAAAGGCTTTAGTCCTGTAAGTGGTACGTTTAGTACACAAGGATTAAATATGGATTGGACCGTTTCGATCCAAGAAATTGCTGATGAAAGAAACCGTCAAGTTGATAATCTTTTAAAGGAAGGATCAATAGAAGAGGGAGCGGTGTGCAAGAAACCTCCTGAAAAATCTACTTCTGAACAAATTATAGATGGTATTTTAGCAGGTACGGGTCAAGCAGTTGAAGATACAATAGATGGTGTTGTGGCACTTGGTAAATGGGAAACATGGGAGAACATGGGGTACGCTTTTACTCATTTAAATGAAACCTTACCTGCTATGTGGAACACATTATCAGATTCGTTTATTAATGATGTAATAAATGGAGACGCTGAAAGTCGTGCTAAGTGGGGAAGTTATGCTTTTACACAAATTGGACTTGGACTTATTGGTGATAAGGGGATAAGTAAAGTTACTACATTAGCAAAAGGTGCAAAATTCTCTACAGGAATGCCTTCTTTCGCAAATAAATTGCCACTGACGGATCGGTTGGCATTTGCAGGTGCAAGTGGATTTGGAAGCAATCAAATAAAAACATTTGAAGTTTTACGCAAAGCTCGTGAAACATTTATGTTTTCAAAAACTGGTGGAAGAAGTAAAGTTAAAGATGTACAAGAAGTAATTCAGGACTATGCAGATAAAGTTTTTGATAGAGTTGAGATGAAAAATGAATATCCCGATTCCTATTCAGCATCTCAAAAACTGCGTGCAGAACTTAAAGATGCAGGAGTTGAAACACCGCCATATCCTAATGCAACACATCATATTGCACCTTGGAAGGATAAAAGGGCGAAACAAGTGCAAGAGCTATTAGAAGAGTTTGAAATACACCATGATTCAGCGGCTAATGGAGTATTTTTACCCTATAAAGTGAACGATTATGTGACTACTGAAGCGCTACATATAGGTAATCATAGTCCAGAGTATATAAGGGAAGTATACAGAGTATTAAGTGAAGTGAAACGCTTTGGGGGTAATCAAGAAGATGCAGTTGCTGCCTTGCATAGTATAAGAGAGAGGTTATTGGATGGTAGTTTAAAACTAAATTAATTTAACCAATCATAGATACTTAATAATTAAATTCTGAAGGAGTAAAAAGGTATGAAAATTTGGCAATTAAAAAGCTTATTTGATAACTATCAATCTTTTCAGCTACTAAATTTAAAAGAAGACCGTAAAAAATATTTTGATGGGAAAATTGATTTGGCAATAAAACTGTCTGATTCGTGGGGGGGAATTTTTATTGAATGTGTAGAAGGTGATAAAAAAAGT
Source organism: Bacillus sp. PK6-16 (assembly GCF_056530295.1). NCBI lineage: Bacteria > Bacillati > Bacillota > Bacilli > Caryophanales > Bacillaceae > Bacillus > Bacillus sp. PK6-16. The sequence goes on along the minus strand of NZ_CP096511.1, from coordinate 3,572,478 downwards.
GACTGTCCTATGTTCTGGGGAGAACTTGGTACACCAATGATTAGCAGAAAAGCAAAAGAAATATTAGAGCCTCTAATCTGTAATAATGTTGAGTTCCTTCCATTAATTCATGATGTTACAAGTGAAGTTTATTACCTAATAAACGTTCTAAATACAGTTGATGCAATTAACTACAATAAAGCAGTTTTGGAAAAACTAAGTACAGGGTTAATAATAGGGTTCGAAAAATACGCATTTTTAGCCAATAAAGTTGAGGGGCAGATAATATTTAAAACATTCTTAAATCAAAGATTACATTCGTCTACTGTCTTAGTATCTGATGAATTTAGAAATAAAGTTTTAGAAAACAATTTAAAAGGTTTCGAATTTGTTGAGGTATGGGATTCAGAAGAGGGTGCGTAAAGAAATCTAATTTAATTAGATTAGTAATGTGAACCCATATCTAATAGAGTAAAAAAAAGCTTATGCACTTGTATAAGCTTTTTTTTATGAATAAGTATAGAAAATGATGGTAATTCATATTCAAGATATATTTTAGAATCACAAAGTAACTAGTAGTAAACAATTTTTTGTTACGTAATATTCTATTTTACTTTAGAAGATAAAAGAATAGTTAAGGGGAATAAGCATGAAAATATGGGGATTAAAGAGTGTATTAGATAACTATGAGTCTTTCCAGTTATTAAATTTTGAAGAAGATCACAAAAAATATATTGATGAAAAAATAAATTCAGTAACTCATTTAGCAAATTCATGGGGAAATATATATAGTGTATTGAAGGAGATATTCATAGTGATTTCCCTAAATTTTGGGGAGGAACTGGTGCTCCAATGATTAGTGAAAAAGCCAAGCAAGTACTTAAACCTTTAATAGGTGATAATGTTGAATTTTTACCACTCTTACGCAATTCAACTAGTGAGGTATATTACTTGGTCCACGTGTTGAATGTACTTGATGCAATTGATAGTGATAAAGCAATTTTTAAAAAACTGATTACAGGTTTAATAATAGGATGCGAAAAATTCGCATTTGATAGTAATACTGTTCAAAATGAGATGATTTTTAAGGTTTATATAAATGGGAAAATTCATCCCACAGCTGTTTTTATTTCAGATGAATTGAAGGTTCTTATTGAACAAAGTGATTTAAAAGGTTTTGAATTTATTCAAATCTGGGATTCAGAAGAGCTCTCATAAATAAATTCTAAAATTATAAATGGTCCTGATAAGGTTACGATAAAACTTAAGTCCCCTTGTTATACAAAGTAGGGGACTATTTATTCTGCATTAACGAGCAGTAAGATTCCCACCTCGAAATTCGGCTGAAGCAAAGAGGTGAGGTGGGAGATCAACTGTTTGTAAAAGGCTAATAATTCCTGGAGATGAACAAAACTTCCGATGCAAAATATTATTTTTCATGCACCAACATCGTAACATCATCATTAATCAATGTCCCCACATGTTCGCCTAAACATATTTTTTTCATGACTCCAGGCTCATCAAAGTTAAAGACATGTGCTGGTAAATTGTAGTCCCGGGCAAGCAGTAATGCCGCTTGATCCATAACTTGTATATTTTGTCTAACGACATCATTATAGTTTAGTTTGCTGTACATTTTTGCTGATTTGTTATGCTTCGGATCACTTGTAAAAACGCCATCGACACCCTGTTTTGCGACTAATATGGCATCACTATTCATTTCAATGGCTCTTTGTACACTTGGATAATCTGTCGTCACGAACGGTTGCCCGTTTCCGCCTCCAAAGATAACGATATAACCGTTATCTAAATGGTGGACTGCACGCAAGCGAATGTATGGTTCAGCTACTGCATTAAATGGAATGGACGTCATAACGCGTACTTCTCTATTTGTTTTACTTGTTAAAACACCGCGAAGCATTAAGCTGTTAATGATTGTACCTAACGTACCGATATTATCAGCTTCTACGCGATCGATTCCCCATTCTTCAGCTAGATGCCCCCTAAAAATGTTACCGCCACCGATGACGATGGATACTTCGATACCTAAATCAACAATGGATAAAATTTCGTTTGCGATATGTTCTAATCGTTTGGAGTTAAAGCTATTTCCAGTTTGATCGGCAAGTGCACCGCCGCTTAATTTAATTAAGACACGTTTATATGGTCTCATAACAATTCCCCCTATATAGATCGCAATAAAAAAGGAACAAAGGCGAATGCCTTTGTTCCTTTTTAAGAAAATGAAAAAGAAAAGAAGAAGATAGGACGAATTGCTTTGTATAGTTTTTCATAACATCCACTCCTTTTCATTTTGATTTGTTTTAAGTATATATCTTTTTGATTATACGAAACAATCTGATTACTTATCAAGTTTATTTTATCGTTTTTTAACAAAATGGTGTCAATGAAAAAAAGAAGAAAAATATTTGAATTTTTTGTGACGAACTTGTAGGTTTTTGTATGATTTTGTAGGTTCGCTTATAAGATGTGTGAGTAGCTTTTATAAATTCAAATTGAAAGCGTTCGCATGAAGGGGATGAACATAAATGAAAAAATTCGGATTGGCAACACAAATTTTTGTCGCGCTTGTTTTAGGGATTGTAGTAGGGGCAGTCTTTTATGGCAATAAAACAGCGATTTCTTATATCACACCAATTGGGGATATATTTATTCACTTAATTAAGATGATTGTAGTACCAATTGTTATTTCAGCATTAATTGTTGCAGTAGCTGGTGTAGGAGATATGAAGAAGCTTGGGAAACTGGGTGGTAAGACAATTCTTTATTTCGAAATTATTACGACGATTGCTATTTTAATGGGATTACTTGCAGCGAATATATTCCAACCAGGTACTGGCGTTGATATGAGTAATTTACAGCAAAGTGATATTTCTTCTTATAAACAAACTGCAGATGCAACAGAGAAGAAAGGTTTTGCTGAGACAATTGTTCACATTGTACCGAAAAACGTATTTGAATCGATTGCACAAGGTGACCTATTACCGATTATATTCTTCTCAGTACTATTCGGCTTAGGAGTTGCAGCAATTGGAGAAAAAGGAAAGCCAGTCTTTAACTTCTTTGAAGGTGTACTCGAAGCCATGTTTTGGGTTACAAATCAAGTTATGAAATTTGCACCATTTGGTGTATTCGCATTAATTGCCGTTACGGTTGCAAAATTTGGTGTAGCAACATTACTTCCGCTAGGAAAACTAGTGCTAGCTGTATACGTAACTGTTATACTATTCGTTGTGATTGTATTAGGTATTAATGCACGAATGGTTGGAGTAAACATTTTTACATTAATGAAAATTTTAAAAGAAGAACTGATTCTTTCGTTTACGACAGCAAGTTCAGAAGCTGTTTTACCTAATATAATGAGAAAAATGGAAGAGTTCGGTTGTCCAAAGGCAGTTGCCTCTTTCGTAATTCCGACAGGTTATACATTTAACTTGACTGGATCGGCTATTTATCAAGCGTTAGCGGCATTATTTGTTGCACAAATGTACGGTGTGCACATGTCACTAACGGAGCAAATAACGTTATTATTCGTTCTCATGTTAACATCCAAAGGTATGGCGGGAGTTCCAGGTGCATCGTTCGTTGTTGTATTAGCAACGTTAGGTTCGATGGGGCTACCACTAGAAGGTATCGCGTTAATTGCGGGAATTGACCGCATTTTAGATATGATTCGCTCATCTGTCAATGTATTAGGAAATGCATTAGCGGCCATTGTTATGTCGAAGTGGGAAGGCGAATTCGATAATGAGAAAGCAAAACAATATGTAGAAACAGTCAAAGAAACAAAAGCAGCATAAGAAATCGTTAAGGAGTGAATAATCATGGCAACATTAACTGAAGTTAAAAATGGTGTTCGAATTGAAAAAGATTTTTTAGGTGAAAAAGAAGTACCAAACTATGCATACTACGGCGTACAAACAATGCGTGCAGTTGAAAACTTCCCAATTACAGGATACAAAATCCATGAAGGCTTAATTAGAGCGTTCGCAATTGTAAAAAAAGCAGCAGCGCTTGCGAATACAGATGTAGGAAGATTGGAATTGAACAAGGGCGGTGCGATCGCAGAGGCTGCTCAAGAAATTCTTGATGGAAAATGGCATGATCATTTCATCGTAGATCCAATCCAAGGCGGAGCGGGTACTTCAATGAACATGAATGCAAATGAAGTCATTGCCAATCGTGCGCTTGAATTATTAGGGATGGAAAAGGGAGATTATCATTATATTAGTCCAAATAGTCATGTAAACATGGCGCAATCAACAAACGATGCATTCCCAACGGCGATTCATATCGCAACATTAAATGCATTAGAAGGCTTATTACAAACGATGGGTTATATGCATGATGTATTTGAATTAAAAGCAGAACAGTTTGACCATGTTATTAAAATGGGTCGTACACATTTACAAGATGCTGTGCCAATCCGTCTTGGACAAGAATTTAAAGCATACTCTCGCGTACTTGAACGTGATATGAAACGAATTCAACAATCGCGTCAACATTTATATGAAGTAAATATGGGGGCAACTGCAGTTGGTACAGGCTTAAATGCAGATCCAGAATATATTGAAGCAGTTGTAAAACATTTAGCTGCAATTAGTGAATTACCGCTTGTTGGTGCAGAAGATTTAGTAGATGCGACACAAAATACGGATGCTTATACTGAAGTATCTGCAGCGCTTAAAGTATGTATGATGAATATGTCTAAAATTGCAAATGACCTTCGCTTAATGGCATCAGGTCCACGTGTTGGTTTAGCGGAAATTATGTTACCAGCTCGTCAACCAGGTTCTTCTATTATGCCAGGGAAAGTAAACCCTGTTATGCCAGAAGTTATTAATCAAATTGCGTTCCAAGTAATAGGTAATGATCATACAATTTGCCTTGCTTCAGAAGCAGGACAATTAGAATTAAACGTGATGGAACCAGTACTTGTTTTCAACTTACTGCAATCGATTAGCATTATGAATAACGGTTTCCGTGCCTTTACAGATAATTGCTTAAAAGGAATTGAAGCGAATGAAGATCGCTTAAAAGAGTATGTTGAGAAAAGTGTAGGAATTATTACAGCCGTGAACCCTCATATCGGTTATGAAGCAGCAGCTCGCGTTGCGAAAGAAGCAATTGCAACAGGCCAATCCGTTCGAGAACTTTGTGTGAAAAATGGTGTATTGTCACAAGAAGACTTAGAGTTAATTCTAGATCCATTCGAAATGACACACCCAGGGATTGCAGGAGCAACTCTTTTAAAGAAAAATTAAAAGAAGAGGGGGACAATCCCCTCTTTTTTGTTTACAATATAGAAATGCTATATATGAATAGAGGTAGGGATGTTATGAGCAAGTTTACAGTAGCTCCTAATGGTGCATTAGAAACAACATTAAGAGGAGCAGAAGTATTATCAACACCACTTTTAAATAAAGGGGTAGCTTTCACACAAAATGAAAGAGAAGAGTTAGGTTTAAAAGGGTTATTACCGCCAGCGGTTTTAACGTTAGAAGAACAGGCACGCCGAGCATACGAACAATTTAGTTCTCAGCCGGATGATTTATTAAAGAATGTATACTTAACTGCGTTACATGATCGAAATGAAGTATTATTTTATCGTATATTAACAGATCATTTACGTGAAATGTTACCGATTGTATATACACCAACTGTCGGTGTAGCAATTCAAAGATATAGTCATGAATATCGTAAACCACGTGGTGTTTATTTATCAATTAACGATCCATCAGGTATCGAAGAAGCATTCACGAATATCGGTGCAACAGCTGAGAACATTGATTTAGTCGTTGTAACAGATGGAGAAGGCATATTAGGAATTGGTGACTGGGGCGTTGGTGGTATTAACATCGCAATCGGAAAATTAGCTGTTTACACTGCTGCAGTTGGAATCGATCCTAGTCGTGTATTACCGGTAATTTTAGATGTAGGTACAAACCGTGAGGAGCTATTAAACAATCCATTTTATATTGGAAATCGTCACCCTCGTATAACAGGTGAAGCTTACGATGAATTTATTGATACGTTTGTACAAGCGGTAAATAAACAATTCCCGAAAGCACTTTTACATTGGGAAGACTTTAGCTCTCGTAACGCACGAAAAATTTTAGATAAATATCGTCATGATGTTTGTACGTTTAATGATGATATTCAAGGTACAGGTGCAGTTTCACTTGCGGCAGTATTATCGGCAGTGAAAGCTTCTGGTGTACCGCTAAGTGAACACCGCGTTGTTGTATTTGGTGCTGGTACGGCTGGAATCGGTATCGCAGATCAAGTTAGAGATGCGATGGTCCGCGTAGGCGTATCTGAAGAAGAATCATATAAGCGTTTCTGGTGTATTGATCGTAACGGGTTAGTTACAGATAATATGGAAGATCTTCTTGATTTCCAAATTCCGTACGCAAGAAAAGAAGCAGAAGTAAGTGGGTGGAAGCAAAATGATGTGATCGGACTTGCTGAAGTTGTGAAACATGTAAAACCGACAATTTTAATTGGTACATCTACTGTTGCAGGTGCATTTAAAGAAGCGATTATTAAAGAAATGGCTTCTCACGTAGAAAGACCAATTATTTTACCAATGTCGAATCCAACGCCACTTGCTGAAGCGAAACCAGCAGATTTAATCGAGTGGACAGAAGGAAGAGCGTTAGTTGCAACAGGAAGTCCATTTGAACCAGTTACATATAACGGTGTAACGTATGTGATTGGACAATCAAATAATGCACTGATTTTCCCAGGTCTTGGTCTTGGAACAATTGTAGTACGAGCAAGTGTCATGACGGATGGAATGTTCGCAGCAGCAGCTGAAGCAGTTGCAAGTATGGTAGATACAAGTCAGCCAGGAGCACCTATTTTACCAGAGGTCGAAGAATTACGTAATATCTCAGAAATGGTTGCAATTGAAGTAGCGAAAGTTGCAGTTGCAGAAGGTGTTGCAAGAGTGAACTTAAGTGATAACGATATCAAGATGGCAGTGCAAGAAGCAATGTGGAAGCCAGAGTATCGCCAAATAAAAGCGGTAGAAAAGGTTAGAATATAGAAAAAAAGCCCGTTTATAACAATAAGCGGGCTTTCACTTTTACTACTGAAAAAAAGTATAGGAAGTGTCACCTTTGAATTGGAATCAATTATGGAAGAAAGATATGTCCCTTTTAATTATATTAATGGTCGTTGTTCCGATTGCTGGGGAGCTGAACTTTCATCCCTTTAATGATACGTTTCGAGTTAGCTTCGGTACACCGCTATTCTTCTTTTTATTATTATTTTTAAGAAGAGTACCAGCAGGAGTTGCAGGTATTCTTGTTGGTATATCTGTAGTCTTATTCCGAGTATGTCTTGACTGGATCATGCAAGGTTCATTTCATATGACAGAATCATTTTATTTGCGTTATCCTGTGTTCTTCTATTATTTTATTTATGGCAGTTTTTTTTCGCTTTGTAGGGTAAATAAGTTCCATCAGAAACCAATCATTATTGGATGCCTTGGAATTTCAATTGAAATTGTTGCAAGTATGTCAGAACTTGCGTTTTATCACATGTTAGTACTAGGTACAACAATAACGATTTCTGAAGTGAATAAACTTATTATTATTGCTATTTTTCGTAGTTTCTTTGCACTTGGTTTTTTAAATATGATGAATTTATATGAAACGAAATTAAAAGAATCGCAAGTTCGAAAAGAAAATGAAAATATGTTAATGCATCTTTCTAATTTATATGTGGAATCTGTTCATTTGAAAAAGACGTTACAAAATGCGGAGTTAATTACACAAGAAGCATATCAACTATATCGAAAATTACAAGTAAGCGCTGATTCAAGTAGTAAAACAGCATTGAAAATAGCGGGGGAAGTGCATGAAATAAAAAAGGATAATCAAAGGATATTTGCAGGATTATCTAAACTGTTATTAGATAAAAATGTGGCTGAATATGTAGAAGGACATGAGTTAGCAGAGATGATTGTTAGAATAAACGAGAAGTATGCTGAAATGCTAGAAAAGGATATACGTTTTTCTAAACATATAGAAGGTGAGCATGCTGCATACCACGTGTATACAGTGCTATCAATTTTTAATAACTTAGTTGCAAATGCAGTTGAAGCAATTGAAGATAAAGGTTTCGTTATTATTAAGCTATATAAAAGAAATCAGCATATATTTTTTGAAGTAATTGACGATGGGCCTGGTATTACACAAAAGTATAAGAAATTAGTATTTAAGCCAGGATTTACTTCCAAGTATGATCAAACGGGAACACCGTCAACTGGTATTGGGCTTTCTTACATAAATGAAATGGTAACAGAGCTAGGCGGAGAAGTGAAATTAGAAGACCGAGAAAATAAAAGAGGATGTAAGTTTATCGTTTGTTTACCAGAGGATAGTTTAAAGCAGGAAGGGGAATAGATTTGTTTTATTATATCGTAGACGATGATGAAGTTTTCCGTTCGATGCTTTCGCAAATTATTGAAGATGGAGATCTTGGAGAAGTAATTGGTGAGGCGGATGACGGAGCTTTTATTGAAGCGGATCAACTAAATTTTAAAAAAGTAGATATTTTATTTATTGATTTGTTGATGCCGATGAGGGACGGAATTGAAACAGTTCGTCACATTGCGTCAACTTTCACGGGGAAAATCATTATGATTTCTCAAGTGGAATCGAAGCAGCTTATAGGTGAGGCATATACACTTGGTGTAGAATATTATATTACAAAACCATTAAACAAAATCGAAGTTGTATCTGTTGTACGCAAAGTGATGGAGCGTATTAGATTGGAGCGTTCTATACATGATATTCAAAAATCATTGAATAACGTGTTTCAGTGGGAAAAGCCGCAATTGCGTACTGAACCAGTGCAAGAAGGAAAAAAGATAGGGGATTTAGGGCGCTTTTTACTATCAGAACTCGGTATTGCCGGAGAGAATGGAAGTAAAGATTTACTTAGTATGCTGGAATATTTATATGGTCAAGAAAAGGCACAGACATTTGAGTTTGGCTTTCCTGCGTTAAAAGAAATTTTTCATCATATTACGATAAGGAAATTAGGGGATCTAGCTTTAGAGGCGGATATTGATAAAGAGAAAAAAGCGTCTGAACAAAGAGTACGTCGAGCTATTTATCAGTCGTTAAATCATTTGGCTTCTTTAGGATTAACAGACTTTTCAAATCCAAAATTTGAAAGCTATGCTCCAAAATTTTTCGATTTTACCGTAGTTAGAAAACGGATGACAGAAATGACGAAAGATGAACTCGCATCTTCTGGTCATACGCGAATTAATACGAAGAAGTTTATTCAAGTGTTGTATTTTGAGGCGAAGAGGTTGATGGAGATAGAGTGAAGAAGATGCTTATAAATAAGCATCTTCTTTTGTTAAATCAACATTTTATATTTTCTTGTGGAGCATGTAAAATGTTAAGTAAGAGAAAATGGTTTTATATTAAGGAAGTGTCAAAGCGATGAGTTTCACATTGAATAAATCGATTATTAAAGAAGTGTGCGGAGAGACCTCATATAAAAGAGGTGAAGCCTATTATAAATCAAATAAAGTGATAATAGATCATTACGATGAAAATAAAGAAATTTGTGAGGCGACAGTAAAAGGGAACGAGGATTTCCGTGTTACAGTAAAAAAAGCTAAAAAAGGTGATATTGTTGCAAAATGTAGTTGTCCTTCATTAGCGTCTTTTCAAACGTACTGTCAACATGTTGCAGCAGTATTAATACAAATAAACTATAATCAACAAACAGGTGGAATGAGCTCCACTAGTAACAGAAATGATCAATTGACAAGTGGTATGTTTCAGCTGTTCGCGGACAAACCACTGAGGCCAAAAAGTAAACAACACCGTTTTGATACACGTGAAATATTAGATGTTGAGTTTATATGTACACCAGTAGCTACGAGAAGTGGTGGGGCTCTACTTGGAATTCAATTGAAACTTGCCAAAGTGTATTTCATAAATTATATTAGAGAATTTCTTTCTAAGGTGGAGAAAAGAGAGTCTTTTCATTGTTCAAATGAATTTACATATACACCAGATGTACATAGTTTCAAACAAGAAACGGATGCGATTATTCAGCAGCTCATTAAAATGTATCATAACGAAAAAATGTATGAGGATGCGTTAGAAGTACATGCGAAACAAGATGAAAGTATGATATTTATACCACCAGCTTCATGGAAAGATATGCTCTCTTCACTTTCTAAAGTTGAATATGTACAGCTGAAACAAAATAAACAACTGTTTCAGGGATTACAAGTTTCAAAAGGTTTGTTGCCGTTACACTTTGAATTTACGAAGGGAAATAATGGCGGATTTACACTTCATATAGATGGTCTAAATCGTGTACAAGTTATGGATATGTATAACAATGCACTTTACGATGGGAAATTATATCACTTACACATTGAAGATTGTATGCGACTTATTGAATTACAAAAGATGATGAGTCGCTCAAATAGTAATCAGTTTTATATTCCAGAAAGTAAGATGGAACATTTCGTCGCGAAAGTTGTACCAGGATTAATGAAGCTCGGAACTGTACACATTGATGAAGTAATATCGGATCGTGTTGAAACACCCTCGCTAAAAGCGAAATTGTATTTAGACCGCGTGAAAAATCGCTTATTAGCAGGTGTTGAATTTCACTATGGGAACGTCATGATTAATCCGCTACAAGAGGATGGACAGCCTTCTGTTTTTAATCGTGATGAGAAAAAGGAAAAAGAGATTTTAGACATTATGAGTGAAAGTGCCTTTGCAAAAACAGAAGGCGGTTACTTTATGCATAATGAAGAAGCTGAGTATAACTTTTTATATCACGTTGTGCCAACATTAAAAGGTTTAGTTGATATTTATGCGACGACAGCAATCAAATTGCGAATTAGTAAAGGGGATGCAGTTCCTCTTATTAGAGTGAGAAGAAAAGAAAGAATTGATTGGTTGTCATTTCGTTTTGATATAAAAGGAATACCAGAAGCAGAAATTAAAGGTGTATTAGCGGCCCTTGAAGAGAAACGTAAATATTATCGATTGGCGAATGGTTCGTTTTTATCGCTAGAGAGTAAAGAGTTTAATGAAATTAATCAGTTTATAAAAGAATCAGGTATTCGGAAAGAATTTTTACATGGAGAAGAGGTAAATGTTCCGCTTATTCGAAGTGTAAAATGGATGAACGGACTTCATGAAGGTAATGTTTTAAGTTTGGATGATTCTGTTCAAGAGTTAGTAGAAAACATTCAAAACCCGAAAAAATTAAAGTTTGCTGTGCCAAATACTTTAAATGCAGAAATGAGAAAGTATCAAGTATATGGGTTCGAATGGATGAAAACACTTGCTCATTACCGTTTTGGGGGTATTTTAGCAGATGATATGGGACTTGGAAAAACGTTGCAAAGCATTGCTTTTATAGATTCTGTTTTGCCTGAGATTCGAGAAAAGAAACTGCCTATATTAGTCGTTTCACCATCATCTCTTGTTTATAATTGGTTTAGTGAATTGAAAAAATTCGCCCCGCATATTAGAGCTGTTATTGCAGATGGAATTCAAGCAGAGCGCCGGAAAATTTTGAAAGATATAACAGAATTTGATGTTGTAATTACGTCATATCCATTACTGAGAAGAGATATAAGATTGTATGCAAGACCATTTCATACACTATTCCTTGATGAAGCGCAGGCGTTTAAAAACCCTACAACGCAAACGGCAAGAGCTGTGAAAACAATTCAAGCTGAATACCGTTTTGGGCTAACGGGTACACCTGTAGAAAATTCATTAGAAGAGCTATGGTCTATCTTCCATGTCGTCTTCCCAGAATTATTACCAGGAAGAAAAGAGTTCGGTGATTTAAGGCGTGAAGATATAGCGAAGCGAGTGAAACCATTCGTATTAAGACGATTAAAAGGAGACGTATTAAATGAGTTACCAGAGAAAATAGAGCACTTACAATCATCGGAGTTATTACCCGATCAAAAGAGTCTTTATGCTGCTTATTTAGCGAAGTTAAGGGAAGAAACGTTAAAGCATTTAGACAAAGATACGTTACGTAAAAATAAAATTAGAATTTTAGCTGGTTTAACGAGATTGCGACAAATTTGTTGTCATCCTGCTTTATTTGTTGATGATTACAAAGGAAGTTCAGCTAAATTTGAACAACTGTTAGAGATTTTAGAGGAATGTAGAAGTACAGGAAAGAGAATATTAATTTTTTCTCAATTTACGAAGATGCTTTCTATTATTGGTCGTGAGTTAAATCGCCAAGCAATTCCATACTTTTATTTAGACGGGAGCACACCAGCACAGGAACGTGTAAAGCTGTGCAATCGGTTTAACGAAGGAGAAGGGGATCTATTTCTCATTTCTTTAAAAGCTGGTGGTACCGGACTTAATTTAACTGGTGCAGATACAGTGATATTATACGATTTATGGTGGAATCCAGCTGTTGAACAACAAGCGGCTGATAGAGCGTATCGAATGGGGCAAAAAAATACAGTACAAGTTATAAAGCTAGTAGCCCACGGTACAATCGAGGAGAAAATGCATGAACTGCAAGAAAGTAAGAAAAATTTAATTGCTGAAGTGATTGAGCCGGGAGAAGAAAAATTAGCATCCATCACGGAGGAAGAAATACGAGATATTTTAATGATTTAATATGAAAAAGCTATGCTTTCACATGTGAAAGCATAGCTTTTTGTTGTAATAATTATATTTTGTTTTGTGCAAAGTAAAGAAATCAAATGTTATTTAAATTACTTCTTTGTACCTTTACTTTTGTATGGCTTTGCAGCTTTCTTTTTCTTTGCACTCGATTGCCAACGGTTCCATCCTTTACTTCCTGTACCTTGTCCTACACCTTTTTTGGGTTTCGCTTTCGTTTTACTCATGTGATCACTCCGTTATATAAAAAATCTTATTTAATAATAGCCAATGTTTTAGAAAAATATTCTGGATAAATGACTATGTTTGTTTTAAGTAAAAACAAACTGCTTGAATGCTATAGTATATCATGAAATTGCAAGTAAACTGAAAGGAATTATAAAGAAAATGAAAATAATAAGAAATACTGCGGATTCTATATTCCGAACGATCACATTAATTATTGTGTATACGTTAGTTTCGGTCAGTGAAACATTTTTTGGATTGACGAGGCAGAAAAAGTAAAGATGTTAAATTAACAACAATCAATAAAGCCGTAAAATAAAGAATTGAAAAATATTTTAAAACTTTTTGTTGACTTTCTTTATTTTTTGTATAGAATAATCATTAATAAAATGTTTCAGAGATGTGACAACAAAACGACTATGAAAGGACGAGTAGTAGTAGGACGTAGTTTAAGCGAGTCAGGGGTGGTGTGAGCCTGATACGAAGCCTATTATGAAGAACCTCCTGGAGTTGCTAACCGAAATCCTTTATAGGAAAGTAGACTTAGCCGGGAACTTCGCCGTTACAAGAAGAACAGTATCGAGATATTTCATCTCCGTATTGTATAAGTGAGCAACCTCTGTTGCTAATTTGGGTGGTACCGCGGAACCAAAGCCTTTCGTCCCAGTTTTTTGGGAAAGAAGGGCTTTTTTTGTTGGCTTCTTTTCACAACATCCAAACATTTTAGGAGGAAACCACCATGTATCAATCATTAATGACAGTAAGAGAGACTCAAATTGCAATTAAGGAAGTTAAAACATTTTTCGAGGACCAATTAGCAAAACGCCTTGAACTATTCCGCGTATCTGCACCATTATTCGTAACGAAAAAATCAGGATTAAACGATCACCTAAACGGTGTAGAACGTCCAATTGAATTTGATATGTTACATTCAGGAGAAGAATTAGAAATTGTTCATTCACTAGCGAAATGGAAACGATTTGCATTACATGAATACGGATATGAAGCTGGTGAAGGTTTATATACAAACATGAACGCGATTCGTCGTGATGAAGAACTTGATGCAACGCATTCCATTTATGTTGACCAATGGGATTGGGAAAAAATCGTTCAAAAAGAATGGCGTACTGTCGAATACTTACAAAAAACAGTACAAACAATTTATGGAATATTCAAAGATTTAGAAGATCACTTATTTGAAAAATATCCGTTCCTTGGAAAGTATTTACCGGAAGAAATTGTTTTCGTTACTTCTCAAGAATTAGAAGATAAATATCCAGAATTAACACCGAAAGATCGTGAACATGCAATTGCAAAAGAACACGGTGCAGTCTTCATTATCGGAATTGGTGATGCACTTCGTTCAGGTGAAAAGCATGACGGACGCGCAGCTGATTATGACGATTGGAAATTAAACGGTGACATTTTATTCTGGCACCCAGTACTACAATCTTCATTTGAGTTATCATCAATGGGAATTCGTGTTGATAGTAAATCACTTGATGAGCAGTTAACGAAAACTGGTGAAGACTTCAAACGTGAGTATGATTTCCATAAAGGTATACTAGAAGACGTACTACCATTAACAATCGGCGGTGGCATTGGACAATCAAGAATGTGCATGTACTTCTTACGTAAAGCACATATCGGTGAAGTTCAATCTTCTGTATGGCCTGACGATTTACGTGAAGCTTGCAAGAAAGAAAACATTCATCTGTTTTAATAGAAGTAAGGGAATAGCTTAAATATAGAGCTATTCCCTCTTTTTTATAAAACTTCACTTGCTTATTTATTACCGAGTTCTTCCGCTAAACCGATTAAAATTCCTTCGACTCCACGAATGTAGCAGAGACGATACGAGTTCTCGTACTGAACTACTTCGCCAACGAGCTCTGCACCATGCTTAGTGAGTCTTGATACCATTTCGTCAATATTTTGAACGGTGAACATGACGCGTAGATAACCGAGGGCGTTTACCGGAGCTTTTCGGTGATCTGCTATAGTAGGAGGGGTGAGAAATCGCGAAAGTTCAATTCGGTTGTGGCCATCTGGAGTGACCATCATAGCGATCTCTACGCACTGAGAACCGAGTCCAGTTACGCGACCAGCCCATTCACCTTCGACATTGGCTCGACCTTCGAGATTCAAGCCAATCTCCTCAAAGAAAGAGATTGCGTTATCAAGAGATTCTACAACGATGCTGACATTGTCCATTCGTAGTAATTTGTTTTTTGCCATAGTCTTATCTCCTTATGTATAAAAGTTCATTATTTAATCATCCTCATAATTATACTACTAAGTAGTTACAAATTCCTTTCAGTCAAAAGCACCTTGTCACAGTATAGGAAAATGTGACAAGGTGCTTTTAATATGTCATATAGCATCTTGTTAACGAATAGCTTTTTATTTAATAGGAAGGAAGTAGATTAATATGATTTTTTTATAAGCGTTACTAAACATATCAAATTAGCTCATTTGCACGAAAGGCTCAATTTTCGCCATAAATGATTGATGCAGCGCCTCAACGCCTGTTACTAAATGAAGGCGGTCAATAACGACAGACACTTTAATTTCTGATGTACTTACCATTTTAATATGAATATCTTCTTCTTTTAAAGTAGTGAACATATTTGCAGCGACACCTGGGTTAGATACCATGCCAGATCCTACGATTGATACTTTTGCTAAGTGGTTTTCATGTTCTACAGATTCATAGTGAAGAGTTTCTTGATTTTGTTCCAAAACTTTTAAAGTTTCTCTTAAATCATTCGAGTGAATGGAGAAGGAGAGATGTACAGTTCCTTCATTTGTAATACTTTGAATGATGATATCTACATTAATGTGTGCTGATGCTAATGTAGAGAAAACTGTTGAAAGCGAGCCTTGTTCTAGTCCTTTAATTGTGACACGTGTAATATTATCCTCAAATGCAATACCTTTAACGATTGATTGTTGTTCCATGTTACATTCTCCTTTTACAATTGTTCCGTTTTCTTGTTCCATACTTGAGCGAACTTCTAAAACTACGTTATGATTTTTAGCAAACTCAACGGCGCGTGGGTGTAATACGCCAGCACCGAGATTAGCAAGCTCTAACATTTCGTCATAAGAAATTTCGTCTAATTTGTAAGCATCTTTTACAACTCGTGGGTCCGTCGTATATACGCCTGTAACATCCGTATAAATATCACATTTTTTTGCTTTAAGTGCAGCGGCTAGTGCGACAGCGGTCGTATCAGAGCCACCACGGCCAAGCGTTGTAATTTCATTTTCTACACTTATACCTTGGAAACCAGCTACGATAACAATCGTACCTTCAGCAAGATAAGATTGAATACGATCTGTATGAATGTCAGTAATCCGTGCGCTACTATGTACAGATTCTGTCGTAATACCTGCTTGCCACCCTGTTAATGAAATTGCATGATAGCCTTTTGCTTGCAGTGCCATTGTTAATAATGAAATAGTTACTTGTTCTCCTGTAGATAGAAGCATATCCATTTCACGTTTACTTGGATTTTCTGTGATAGCGTTAGCGAGTGCGACAAGTTCATCTGTGCTTTTTCCCATTGCTGAAACGACAGAGACAATGCTATGACCTCGTTCATATTCTTCAATAATTAAATTTGCTACATGTTGAATGCGTTCGACGCTTCCGACAGAAGTGCCACCGAATTTTTGAACAATTGTTTCCATTACAGATTCCTTCTTTCGTCTATTTTTAAGAATAGATTAGGAAATATATAAATCCCAATACTCCTGTAGTTACCAGAAAGACAAACAAAAAACACCATCTCAAATAAGTGAGGATGGTGCTGTTACAGGAAAAGGGAAACAGAAAACGGAGCTAATAAAAAAACCGCCAAAAAAGGAATATCATAAAAAATGATATCTCTTTTTTGTAGATAGCTCTTCATACGTACACGTTTGTACATATGACAGTTCTGTTTCTATTCGAAAACAGCCCCAATTGATAAATGCAGAGAAATTTATCAATTTCGGCAATACTTCCTTTTATCTAACTTCATAGACATCTCTGTGTCTCCATTAGAATACTCATAAGTATCGCAACCTCTATCTCACGTTTTAGGCGAGAGTGTTTGATTTATGAAGTTGTTGGTAACATTTGTTTTATAATAATTTAAATTTTTCGGGGAATCAAGTGTTTTATATATATTTTAAAAATTCTTTCTTTTTTTGGGGAAGTTTGTGAAAAATGTAGCAAAATAAATTCATTGCATGTACATTAAACTTATAGTGCATAGGAGGTGGGGAGAATGAAAAGGAAACAGCCTATTTATGTTGCGACAAAAATGAACACGACGATGGAAAAATTATGGGAATATACGCAAGAACCACATATACATACAGAGTGGGATGCTCGCTTTACTGAAATTTCGTATTTAGAGAAAAAAGAAGGAGAACCACAGAAGTTTTTGTATAAAACAAAGATTGGATTTGGGCTTGAAATAGCTGGAGAAGGGGAATCAATAGGTGAAATAAGAAAAGAAACTGGTGAAAGAATTTCTTCTTTAAAATTTTGGACGGATAATACATTATCTCTTATTCAAATAGGACGTGGTTATTGGAAGTATACGCCAAATAAAGAATACATCCATTTTGAGACACAATATGATTATGATACAAGATTTGGTCGTGTAGGGAATGTAATAGATTGCTATATATTTCGGCCGTTATTAGGTTGGGCGACTGCTTGGAGTTTTGATGCTTTAAAATTATGGTTAGAAAAGGGGCTTCATCCTAGGTTACTAATTAGAAGAACAATGACGTATTGGCTCGTATGTTTTTTATTTGCTTTTGTATGGATATATCAAGGGATAGTGCCAAAACTACTGTTTACTCATTTAGAAGAAGTAAAGATGCTTTCTGTATTAATCGGTTCAAATGAAAGTAGTATATGTATACTTAAAATAATTGGGATGTTAGAAATAATTTTCGGTGTCGTATGGCTGTGGCCAATAATAAAACGAAAATTATTTATACTGCATATTATTGTATTACTAGTTTTAACGTTAGCAGCAGGATTTACGAATATTGCAAGCTTTACAGGGGCGTTTAATCCGATTACATTAAATGTTCTTCTAATGGGGTTATCAATTGTCGGTTATATAAATAGTTTCGATTTACCAAGCGCGAAAAATTGCAAGAGGGCGAGAAAGGGATAAGTGTATGGCTAATATGTATGAACGATTATTAGGGGATACCTATAAAAATCTTCATCCTGAATTGCAGAAGCGTTATGCGATTACAGAAGAGAATAGTTTTACAGGGGAAGGAAAGATGGATGAAATTTACGGTGGCTCTTTTTTCGTGAAATTTATATTGAACATTACATCGAAGTTTCGAATGTTTTTCTCGGAACGAGGAGAGGAAATTCCATTTACGATACAAAACATAGCTGAGCGAGATGAATATGGACGAGAATTAGTAAGGTGGAACCGTACTTTTTATTTCCATAATAAGAAAAGATATTTTAATGCAGTTATGCAATTGGATGAAAACGAAAATGAAATTGTAGATTATTTTGGTGAACCACATTTACTCGTTTCTACACTGCATTTTCATATCGATGAGTTAGGGGCAATGCATATTTCTTCAAAGAAACAATGGTTTTATATGTTTGGAAGAAAAATGCCGTTACCAAAATTTTTGTATGGTGAGGCAAAAATTGTTGAAAGTTATGATGAAACACTTCAGTGTTTTCGAATTCATGTACAAGTACGAAACCCGTTAATTGGTTCGCTTTTTTCATATAAGGGAACATTTGTGGAAAGGGAATAAACGATATGAAAAATATAATATTTGGGCTTGCTTGTTATGTTATTTTTCTAATATGTGAGTGGTCAAATATAAATCCTGTTGAAGCAATTATATTATTATCTGTTTTATTATTTATACCAATGTCACTTTGTATTATTGATAAAAGAAAAAGAGATGGATCGCAATTATTATTTTATAAATCCGTATCATTTTTATATCCAATCGCAGCAATTTGTGCAATGCTAGCTTTCGTCACAAATCAATATGTATTTGCGCTAGTTTGGTTTGTATATACAGGAATTGTTGCGTTATTTGGTGTAAGTAGATTGCTAGAAAGAGGATGGAAGCCGTTAGAAGAGATCGCCATAGATAGTGCGTTTATTTATTTGTTTTTAGGTGGTTTTTGGTTTTCTGCTTCAGTAGCAAAACTTTCAATTATGCATTTTAGCTCTGACATTGTTTTACTCACAGCTGCACATTTTCATTATTCGGCGTTTCTATTGCCATTATCAGCTGGTTTAATAGGGAGAAAAAGAGAAAAGAGAAGTAAAGTGTATGATGCTATTATGTTTATCATCATGATTTCACCTATGACAGTTGCAATAGGAATTACATACTCAAGAATATTTGAATTTTTTGCAGTGTTCCTATATTTATGTGCAATTTATGGGTATGGATTTTACGTTTGGAGAGCAAAATTTAATGCTATCAGTGCAAAGATTCTTCTAATTGTTTCGTCTAGTACACTCATGGTTACAATTATGTTCTCACTTATATATTCATACGGAAATTTGAAGCATGTAATGACGATTACAATTGCTCAAATGGTTTGGATTCATGGTGTTGTCAATGGAATTGGAGTAGCTTTACCGGCATTTATCGGCTGGGTGATTGAAAAGAGTGTTCCGAATTATAAATACTATGGGAAACCAATGAGTAAGTTAAGAGGAAATGTGGCAATTGGTGAGGCTTATTTATATAGCAGCAATTTAGTAGACAGTAAGGAATACAACGGTTTAGTCGATAAAGTAAATGACTTTCATAGTGAGGCATTTGATGTGACGAAGGTTCCTTTAAGTATGATTCATTTTTATGAAAATACAGCAGAGTATGAATTGCAATCGAATATTAAATGGACTCGTTGGTTCCGTCCGTTCGCACTTTGCTATGAGAAAATGAGTAAGCGTGTAGAACAAATACATTTAGGGATGGGCGGCAATTGGGAAACGATGCATGGCTCTATCATTAGTGTAATAGATGAGAAAGATGGAAGAGAGAATGTAAGGGCTTGGATAAGGAAAAATGAAGCAGGTGAATCTATTTTTGTAGCTCTTTATTCAAAGCATACAAATAAGAATGAGACATATATGAATATCGCCTTACCTTTACCTTATTCGAATATGACTGGTATTTTGAAACTATATAATGATAGTCATGATTTAATCATTACTAGTAAGTTAAGAGAAAATGGTCAGGGAGATGAGGGGATTTATTTACATACTCGGTTCTTAACAATCCGTTTACCGTTAGCAGAGACTTTCATCATTACAGAGGGTAAGGATAAAATGTTAACAGCTCATCATAGCATGTGGCTATTTGGACTTGAATTTTTACATATTCATTATAAGATTGAAAAAATTGCACAGAAGTAAGAAAGGCTTGGATGGGTTTCCAAGCTTTTTTATGTATGGGTAATTGTCATAGAAATTTGTTTATTTAGCTCATTATCCCAAACACGTTGAATTTCAAAAGTGCCTGTTTCAAAAAATAATGGGAATCTTTCTTTAAACCAAGTTTGCATAGGTAGCTTTAGTGCTGTATCAATTGGCATCCATAATAATTCACCCTCAGGAGGGTTCAAAAGAAGTTCACCTTCAAATGAGTCTGTCCAATAGTTGAATACCATGTACCGAACATTCCCTTTCGGATTTACATATTCATCTAATCCTTTAAAAGTTAAATTGGAAACAAGTAGTCCAGTTTCTTCTTTTACTTCTCTTATAGCGGCTTGAACGATACTTTCGGGGAAATCTATTTTGCCGCCAGGAGCGATGTAGCCAGGGAAACCTCGATGGTTGGGGCGTTTTATGAGTAAAACTTCATTGTTACGTTGGATCATACACATTGTATAGATCTGGTGTTCGATGTTATGTGAATTTAGAGGCATAATGATGTATTCTCCTTTATATTTTTTTGATAATTTTACCATAACATAATTGTTTCTTATATAATTAGAAATATAATATTATAAATTTTCAGTCATATATTTTGTATTCTATAGTCATTTGAAAAGAGGGGAGAGACATGCAAGGGGAAATACAAAAGGAAAAAAGTTTAGGTTATATTGGAAAATTATTATTACCAGTTAAAGTATCAACGCACTTTAAGTTTTTATGGATTGGACAATTACTCTCGGCCTTAGGTAGTTCGATAACTATGGTCATACTTCCAGTTGTTGTGTATTCATTAACTGGTTCAACAGTTGTAATGGGGATGACGATGGCAATGTACATGCTACCTAATATTCTTGCTTTACCGTTTGCGGGTTTAATTGTAGACCGAATTGATCGGGTTAGGTTAATGTTATTTACGGATATAATCCGCTGTATATTAATGCTATTACTTGCATCGCTTATATTTATGGATTTATTAACAATTACGATTTTATATATTCTCGTTGCCATATACGGACTTATGGAAGGGATATTCCAACCAGCATATTCTGCTGTAAGGGCGAAAGTATTCGTCCCTGAAATTCGTAATGCAGCTAACGCACTCACTCAAATGAGTAATCAAGGTATACGATTAATTGGGCCAGCACTTGGTGGGTTAATCGTATCGGTTGCATCTGCAGGGATAGGTTTCGGACTAGATGCAGCAACCTACTTAGTATCATTTTTATGTTTATTATTTTTAAAAGAAATTAAGTTTAAAAAAGTAAAACCCATTGAAAAGAGTAAGCTTAATTACAAACAAGAGTTTATGGAAGGTGTTTTCGTTTTAAAAAGTCATCCGTGGCTGTGGATTACAATTTTAGTTTTTTCTTTTATAAATATTTGTTATGCCGGCATTATCGTCGTATTAATTCCATGGTTATTTAATGTTCATCATCATTTTGAAGCTTACGTGTATGGACTTGGCATGGCCTTTTCTGGTGGTGGGGCTGTAATTGCCGCATTAATATTTGGTGGGAAAGAGCTGTGGCATAAGAGAGGATTACTGGCTTATGGAGGTGTTTTGATGAGTGGCATTGCTTTATTAATTATGCCATTCATTTCTTGGGCACCCGCTTTAATATTCTTAATGGCAATTGAAGGATTTGGCATGATGATATTTGGACTCATTTGGGAAACGAGTTTACAGGAGCTTGTACCAGAAGAAGCATTCGGAAGAGTGGCAAGCCTTGATATGTTGGGTTCTTTTGCTTTATTGCCATTAGGATACGTAGTTGTAGGCTGGTTAGCTACTGTCATAGGTGGCGAGATAACTATTATAACACTAGCTAGTTTAGTAATTTTAACAATTGGCATAGCATTGTCTGTACCGAGTATTCGTCGATTTAATTGATTATATGGGAAAAGAGGGCGATATGCATGACTATAGAAAACTTGAAAGATATAGTAACAAGGCAATTAGAGAGTAAATATATTTTGGAAGAAAAGGTCTTTGAAGCGAAAAATTTTACAGTCTATATCGCTACCCAAATAGAAAATAACTTAGCATATAATCAATTAGTATTAATAAAACACCTTTGTAATGAAAAACCGTCCGTACATATTTGGCACAAAAAGATTAGTATGGAAGCAACAAAATTAGAAATCATAAAAGAAGTGACGGAAGCGATACAAGCAGGTTTCAAAAATGAAGAATAAGCCCTAAAGAAATTAGGACTTATTCTTCATTAAATACAAATGTTTGTTTCATTTTCTTACCTTCATTTACCGGATGGCCGTTATAAGAGAAATTCTTTTCTTCCCAAGTGATCACAACTTTAAAATTATGACTATTAAAGTCTAATGGGAATACCATGTAGTCAAAGCTTGTATGACTTTTAGAAATATTTTCATTAGGTGTAGTAGGTTTAAAGGTAGCTTTAGAGGTAGGATTGTTATCAAGTATTTCCACAGATACATTTGATACATCATGACCGATGTTTTTTACGAGTAAACTATACGTATCAAATACACCTTGTTTTGGCTGAATTGCTTGCTTGTTTGAGTTATGAGATTTATCAATTTCGACATACCATTGTTTAGACTTTGACGCAATCGGCAGTGACTGAAATGTGTAAGCATTAGCTTGCATTGGTAGTGCTAAACATATAAGCGTAAAGAGAGTTAATATTTTTCGTTTCATTTTTTAGAGCTCCCATTCTTTAATGGATTTACTTGTTATTATCTTCTTTTTACGAGTGAATATACCATATAATGTAAAATGGGTATTGTGAGTAGTGAATTAATATCTTATTCACTACTCTTATAGCTGGCATCATTACGTATGTAGAAAGAAAGAATAAATTTATTTTTTCTTTCTTTCTATACTTAGATTGCCGCTCTTTTTAAAAGGGCTATTTTTACGTTTTAATAAAAAGAATTTCCTAAGAGTTCCGTATAAATTATTTATTTTAATGTAGTTAAATGTGCTTATATATGTGAAATTAGAGAAGGAAGCTGTGTAGAGATGTTTCTACACAGCTTTTTAGGATATGAAAAAATTCCCAAAAATATGTTAAAATAACATTGTCATACAACAAGGGGGATTTGTTTTATGGAAAATGGACATCTTGCTAAAGTAGACTTAACGAAAAAAATTGAATCAAAATCTAAGTACAACAAGAAACTCGAAAAATATCAAAGGCGCTTATTAGCATTACAGCAAATTTTGAAAGAAGAAAAAATCGCGGTTATGCTTGTTATGGAAGGATGGGATGCGGCTGGTAAAGGTGGGGCAATTAAGCGGGTGACGGAACATCTTGACCCGCGTGGGTTCCAAGTAAATCCAATTGGAGCGCCTGCACCTCATGAAAAACGTTACCATTATTTACAACGTTTCTGGCGCAAAATTCCACAGTACGGGCAAATCACCATTTTTGATCGCTCATGGTACGGTCGTGTGTTAGTTGAGCGTGTTGAAGGATTTGCTACAAAGGAAGAGTGGATGAGAGCATATGATGAGATTAATGATTTTGAAAAACTACTAACAGATGACCATTACATAATAGGGAAGTTCTTCTACCATATAAGTAAAGAGGAACAGTTAAAGAGATTTAAAGATAGAGAGAAAAATCCTTTAAAAAGGTGGAAAATTACAGACGAAGATTGGCGTAATCGTGAAAAATGGGATGAATATGTTGAAGCAATGGAAGACATGTTTGAAAAAACAAGTAAGCCAAATGCGAAGTGGCATATTATTGAAAGTAACGATAAATTGTATGCCCGTGTGAAAACGTTAAAAATCATTATTTCATTCATTGAGGATTATTTCTTAGAACATGGTATAGAATTGCCTTCTTATTATTATGAAATGAAAGAGGATATTGAAGTTTTGCAAGATGTAGGTGTTAAAGAGTAAAAAAGAAAATGGTCCTGTGAATTGGTGAAACCAAATTATGGGATTTTTTTATTTAGAAACATTTTACAATTAACAGAATAAGGTATATAATCAATAATCATATTAACATTGTTAATATGATTATTGATTATATACTATGTGGGGGTTTTACTTTGAAGGGAAGAGATGTTGTTTTAGGTTTATTAATGGAAAAGGAATTGTCTGGTTACGATATTAAAATTGTGTTTGAAGACGTATTTACTCATTTTTTTGATGGAAGTTTTGGAATGATTTATCCAACGTTACGACAATTGGAGAATGAAGGGAAAATAAAAAAAGAGGTTGTCATGCAAGAGGGGAAACCGAATAAGAAAATGTACTTTATTACAGATGAAGGACGTGAAGAGTTTTATCAATACATGCAGACGCCTGTAGAGAAGGATGTTTTACGTTCGGATTTTTTAATGAGAATGTATTTTGGCAACTATAGTGATGATGTGACAATAAAAAAATGGATTAAAGATGAAATTGAAAGAAAAGAAGCGTACATTGCAGATCTTCGATTGAAATATGAAAAGTGGAGAGTAGGTATTACTTTCGTCGAAGAAATTTCACTAGATGTAGGTATTGCATCGTATAGTGCACAAGTGGAGACTTTGAAGAGAAAATTAGAAGAGTTAGAGGCAAAAGAAAACAATAAAACAGAAGAATGAAAAACGCATTCACAATAAATAAAGGGGTATATAAAGATGGAGCAATCAAAGGGTATTAAGATTGTCTTTTTAATGTGTCTAGGTATCTTTCTTTGTATGATTGATACGACAATTATGAATATAGCTTTACCGGCAATACAATCGAGTGTAAATACTTCATTAGAAAAGATGTCTTGGGTATTAAATGTTTATACAATGACGATTGCAGTACTTGCCATTCCGTTAGGGCGGATAGCTGATATTTTTGGAAAAGCAAAGATGTATATTCTTGGTCTGGTGATTTTTGGTGGTGGATCGGTACTTTGCGCTTTTGCTAATACAGGTGATTTTCTTATTTTTTCTCGTTTTATACAAAGTATTGGGGCAGCGATTTTATTTCCAACAAGTATGGTAATTGGTGTATCAGCTATGCCATTAGCTAAGAGGCATGTTGCGCTTGCGATTTTAGGAGTAACACAAGGATTGTCAGCTGCTATGGGACCAGTAATAGGTGGAATTATTACACAAAATTTAGGATGGAGATGGGTGTTCTTCGTTAATGTTCCGGTTTGTATAATAGGAATCGTGTTATGTTGCATCATGCTACAAATAAAAAATGAAGAACGTATTATCTCAAAAATAGATTGGATAGGACTACTATTAAGTAGCACAGCAATTTTTTCATTTACTCTCATATTAGTAAAAGGTAATACATGGGGATGGCAAAGTAATATTGCTTTGTCTTGTTATGCAATTAGCACTATTTCTCTTATTCTATTTGTTTTAGTAGAACGAAAGATTCATAATCCAATGGTGAATTTAAAGTTATTTCAAGATCGAATGTTTGTCGGAGCGTCTATCGTTGTTATATTAAGTAATTTATTTTTAATTGGAGTTACTGTATTGCTTCCAACGTTCTTGACGAAACTACAAGGTCGAACGGAAATTGAAGCGGCTTTTTTAGTGACACCTATTTCAGCAATGATATTTTTTGTCTCACCAGTTGCAGCAACTTTAATTAAAAAACTCGGAAAAGTAACTATTATTTTGTCAGGATTTCTTATTATGGGGCTTTCCTACTATTGGTTGCAAATGATTGATGTTCATTCAACAAATATAGAAATTATTATTCCATGTATGATATTAGGTGTTGGATATGGTTTAGTAGTGGGGCCAATTACAGTTTTAAGTGCGTCTTCGTTTGAAGGAGAATTGTTAACTGCTTCTCAAAGTGTTGTATCAATGTTACGACAAGTCGGAATTGTATTGGCGGTCGCAATATTTGTCTCGAACTTAACTCACAATTTAACTGTAAATAAAGAAAAAGTATATCGTTATGCAGAAGAAAAGGTGCGTAATATTCATGTGAATAGTACTGAGCAAACTGAAATTTTACAAATGACTAAAGAAAAAATAGAGAATCAAAGTTTAGAGTCGAATATAAATAAGAAACAAAATGCAATGACAATGGGATTAAGTAAAGAGAAAAAGGAAGAATTGATTCGCGACAAGACGGATGAAATATTAAGAGAAGTTCCAGTAGAATATAGAGATGTAAAAAGAGAAGAAGTTATGAGGCAAGTGACAAAAGAAGTTGAAAAACAAGAGGAAAGTATAAAGAAAGAGGTACTCACATTTTCGAATGATGTGAATCATTATGCCAAGAATCAGATGGCTATGAGTTTTACAGATTTATATAAAGCAAGTGTGCCAATTATTTTAATTTGTGCTTTCGTAAGTTTGTTGTTTTGGGAAGGGAAAGCTTTGAGTAAAAAGAGAAGGGGAAGATTAGTAGAAGAAGCGTAAAGAAAAACAGGCTGCTATTAGCCTGTTTTTTTTCATTGTTTTCTCCTTGCATATTGTGAATAGTAGTATTTTTAATATAGCATGGGATAAGTCGAGTATGATTAGAAAGTTTTTTAGAATGAAAGGGATGAATGGAAAATGCCATTGAATATGTAACGTTATACATAGTACATTAACAAGAGGGATTAATTTTAAAAGGAGGATGGGGAATTGCTAGATAAGGCAGGGGCTTTAATAGATAATCATGTGTACACAGGAGAAGAGCAACAAAAACTATACAAACGAACGTTAATAATCGTCAGCATTTCACAAATGTTTGGCGGTGCAGGACTAGCTGCTGGTATTACAGTGGGAGCACTTCTTGCGCAGCAAATGCTTGGAACAGATGCATTTGCAGGATTACCAACTGCTATGTTTACATTAGGATCGGCATTAGCAGCTTTCATAGTAGGGAAGCTTTCGCAACGATATGGACGCCGGATAGGTCTTGCAACAGGGTTTATAGTAGGTGGATTTGGAGCAATTGGTGTTGTAATGGCAGCTTTAACAAATAGTATTATTCTTTTACTTATTTCTTTACTTATATATGGTGCCGGTACAGCCACGAATCTACAAGCTCGTTATGCAGGTACAGATTTAGCAGATAAGAAGCAGAGAGCAACGGCTGTTAGTATTACGATGGTAATGACGACTTTCGGTGCAGTTGCAGGACCAAATTTAGTAGGGGTAATGGGAAGTTTTGCTCATTCAATTGGAGTTCCTAAGCTTGCAGGTCCGTTCATACTATCGGCAGCAGCATTTATACTGGCGGGTCTAGTTCTTTTTGTTATGCTTCGTCCAGATCCTTTGATTATTGCTAACATAATAGAAAGATATAAACAGGAACATACATATAAAGGACAACCAATAACAGAAGAAGCGAAAGAAAATAAACGAGGTATTACAGTGGGAGCAATCGTAATGATACTTACGCAAATAGTGATGGTTGCGATTATGACGATGACGCCAGTTCATATGGGACACCACGGTCACGGTTTAAGTGCAGTAGGACTTGTGATAGGTTTTCATGTAGGTGCAATGTATCTTCCATCTCTCGTTACAGGAATGTTAATTGATAAAATTGGCCGAACTACAATGAGCATAGCTGGTGGAGTGATTTTACTTGCAGCGGGTGTCATAGCTGCGATAGCGCCAAGTGATTCTTTATTATTATTAATCGTTGCTCTGTCTTTACTTGGGCTAGGATGGAACCTCGGATTGATAAGTGGTACAGCACAAATCGTTGATTCCACAACACCGTCTACACGTGCTAAAACACAAGGGAAAATAGATGTTTTTATTGCGCTAGCTGGAGCTTCTGGTGGAGCAATGTCAGGTATGGTAGTAGCGAATTCAAGTTATGCGGCATTGTCATTGGCTGGAGGCGTGTTAGCGTTATTACTTATTCCTGTTGTGATATGGTCTCGAAAAGGGGCAAGAAATTAAATGAAAAAGAGGTTCTAGTTACTGACTAGAACCTCTTTTTATACACTTAAATTAAATTCCACTCTACAATAAGTCCTAAATGCGTAAGTCCGCCACCAAATCCGTATAGTAAAAGTGTGTCTCCGTTATTTAACCTTCCTTCTTTTATAGCTAAATTTAAAGCGAGTGGAATGGTGACTGAAGAGGTATTCCCCATATATTCCACGCTCGTTAATGTTTTTTGTATTGGAATTTGAGATTTTTCGCAAATAGATTCAATCATTCGTAAGTTAGCGCTGTGGGGTATGAACCAGTCTATATCATCTACTTGCATATTTGCGGTATGTATTAAATCTTTTATGCCTTTTGGCACTGTGCGTGTTGCCCATTTATATACTTCTCTTCCATTTTGAACGATTTTTTCATTTGTTTGCAGTGATGTGCCATTCATAGTAGTAGATAAGTTTGTTCTATATAGATGAATGCCGCCATCACCGTTTGTTCCCATGTGAGCAGCGATAAAGCTTGGGGTGTCTTCATCTCTTTCTAATAAAATAGCTCCAGCACCATCACCGAATAAAATACAGGTCGTTCTATCGCTATAATCAGTAACTTTAGATAATGTCTCTGTCGCTACGACAAGTATTTTTTCATGTGATCCAGAAGTGATTAAGCTATTACCGACGTGTAGTCCATATGTAAAACCAGCACAAGTTGCATTTAAATCAAAAGCTAGTGTATGAGGTATGTTGAAGTATTGTTGTATTTGGCAAGCAACACTAGGGAAAACGTAATCAGCAGTAGTAGTAGCGACAATGATACAGTCGACATCTTCTAAGTTTTTCTTATATGTTGTACATAAATTTTTAATTGCTTTAATGGCTAAGTTTGAGGAGTATTCTTCGTCACTAGCGATTCTTCTTTCCTTTATTCCTGTTCTTTGTACAATCCATTCATCATTCGTATGGACCATCTTTTCTAAATCGTTATTAGACAATATTTGATCTGGAACATAAGTACCAATTGCAGTAATACGAGATTTAGAATGCATAGGAACATCTCCTAACTTTTATTTTTATAACCTGATACTAATATTAGGTTATAAAAATGTCGATAAAGATTTTTGTTGTATTAAAACGATAATACTTAACTTACTATGAAGGAATTTGGCGAGTGCTGTAAAAATAATATACGAGAAGTTTCTAAAATTGATAATGAAGGGAGTTGAGCTCCTTGAAAAGGATTTTACACATGTTTCCTGTCGTCATCATTTGTAGCTTTATTCTTATTATTTTTCCTGAGAAATCTTATGCTTGTGATTGTATTAAAGTATCAACAGAAGCTGCATTTCAAAAAAACGATGTAGTGTTTGAGGGAAAAGTAATTGAGGTTGGAAGGAAAGAAGAGGTTGGAACTGAAGTGTTATTTGAAGTGAAGAAAATTTGGAAAGGGACAACTTCTTCGCAAATTATCGTATATACAAAGGGTGGTGATTGTATGTTTCGCTTTGTAGAAGGAGGAGGGTACTTAGTATTTTCTACTCAAAGAGGATCAGAAAAACAATTACACACAAATAGTTGTAGTGGAACGAAGAGATTGGATGAGGCAGGGGCGGACAAAGCGGCTTTAAGTCAAATTGCAAAAGAGTCTGTTCCGACGAAGAAAGTGGATTTAAAAGGTGAGATGGTGAGCGGTTTAAATTGGCGGCAAGTTGTTATTATTTCCATTGGTTTGTTATTGATGATTGGTTTGTTATTGATGATTGTTTTTTTATTTTTGTTGTGAGAAAAACTCGCAAAAAATGACGATTAAAGTAAAAATATAAAGATTTTCTTTCGTGTGATATAGGTTGTTAAACCTTGTGAAAGCGAATTACTTATGCTACACTTTATGTAACTTAAAATGAACGGAGGGGCTTCCTTTGATCTTAATCAGATTACGTCTCAATACTTTGTGCCAATAATTGAATAGCGCTCAAAGGCTCTGTCTGTGTACAGAGTGAACGGGATTGGTCTGCCTATTTTAAAGGAACCCTTTATTAAGCTTATATGTGAAAAAGAGGGAGGGACGAATACGCCCTCTTTTTGTTTTGCCTTTATAAATAGAATGGGATTGTATAGGTGAACGCTTATTGTGGATACGTATACGATCTTGGGACTTTTTGACTATAAAATAGGATGAAAGCATAGCTTTCTTCTATTTCTTTGGTGAACCCTTATCCGTTTACGAAAACACAGGCAGCGACCTGTGTTTTTTATTTTACGTAATCGAAATGGAGGAATAAATATATGGAAGAAGTATTACAAAGAGCAGTTTTAGTTGGAGTAAATGTAGGTAATGAAGATGATTTTGCGTATTCGATGGAAGAGTTAACAAATCTTGCGGAAGCCTGTGATGTAGAGGTAATTGGGCAAGTAACGCAAAATTTACAACGAGTAAATCCGTCGCATTATATCGGAAAAGGAAAGATTGAAGAAGTAGCAGCGTATGTACGCGAAATAGATGCGAATATGGTCATCTTTAATGATGAATTATCTCCTTCACAAATTCGAAATTTAGAAGAGGATTTAGATTGTAAGGTAATTGATCGTACCATTTTAATTTTAGATATTTTTGCGCAACGTGCGAAAACGAAAGAAGCACAGCTACAAGTAGAAGTAGCACATCTTCAGTACATGATGCCTCGTTTAATCGGTCTTCGTGAATCGTTAGGAAGACAGAGCGGCGGCGTTGGTACGAAAAATAAAGGTGTTGGTGAGAAAAAGTTAGAGTTAGATCGTCGTAAAATTGAAGAACAAATTTCAGTTTTAAATAAAGATTTAGAAGCGCTCGTTGCCCAGCGTCAAACACAGCGAAAGCAACGTAAGAAAAATGAAATACCTGTTGTAGCATTAGTAGGTTATACGAATGCAGGAAAGTCAACGACGATGAATGCAATGCTTGAAATTTATAATGGTACAGAAGAAAAGCAAGTATTTGAAAAAGATATGTTATTTGCGACGTTAGAAACATCTGTACGAAATATTGATTTGCCAGATAATAAATCATTTTTATTAACAGATACAGTTGGATTTGTAAGTAAATTACCACATCATCTTGTGAAGGCGTTCCGTTCAACGTTAGAAGAAGTAGCGGAAGCAGATTTACTTATTCACGTCGTAGATTACGCAAATCCAAATTATGAACAATTAATTGATATTACAAATGAAACGTTAAAGAAAATTGGAGTAGAAAATATTCCAACGATCTATGCTTATAACAAATCAGATATGGTGGATGTTGAAATTCCGAAAGTACAAGAAGACCGCGTGTATTTATCTGCGAAGAAACATGTTGGAATGGAAGAGCTTGTAGAAATGATTCGTTCCCATATTTATAAAGAATATACGAAATGTGAAATGTTAATTCCGTATGATCAAGGACAGGTAGTTTCGTATTTCAATAATCATGCGCACGTTTTATCAACGAGTTATGAAAATGAAGGTACGAAACTAGAAGTGGAATGTAAGACGAGCGATTACGAGAAGTATAAGCGTTTTGCAATTTAATGTAAGAGGCAACCCAGTTTGTGATTGGGTTGCCTTTTTCTATAATGTTTTACTGCTGAAAGTTACAAGGATGCAAGTCAATCATGGGAGTTAAGTTATATTTCTGGAAAAAGAAATGAAAGCAGTATAGAATAGAAATGTTTCAAAAGTCAGAATTTATTACACCTACTGTAATAAATATATTTTTTGTACAGAAAGGAGCGATTCACATATGCAGGCAGTTTCGCAAAAAAACACAGTAGAAACACCGACAATATATCGAATATTATTTGCGATTAGCTTTGGACATTTTTTAAATGATTCGATGCAAGCAGTTGTGCCGGCGTTGTTTCCTATTTTGGAAAAAACGATGAATTTATCCTATATGCAAGTAGGGTGGATTGCGTTTGCGTTAAATATGACGTCATCGATTATGCAACCGGTGTTTGGTATGTATTCAGATAAGAAGCCGTCACCATTTTTATTACCACTCGGCATGTTTTCAAGTATGCTTGGAATGATTGGACTCGCGTTTGCACCAAACTTTATTATTGTTATTATTTCTGTTTTATTTATTGGTTTAGGTTCCGCAGTCTTTCATCCAGAAGGCGCTCGTGTTGCGTATATGGCGGCAGGTGCAAAACGAGGGTTAGCGCAAGCGATTTATCAAGTTGGGGGAAACACGGGGAATTCTTTAGCTCCTATTTTTACAGCGCTAATTTTCGTTCCACTCGGTCAAATTGGTTCATTGGGTTTTACAGCATTTGCAGCAGTAGGAATTGCATTATTAATTTTCGTATCGAATTGGTACAAAAATGAATTAGCAACCGGTGCTGTAAGAAGGAAGAAGAGGGCTGCACTTGAGGCGGAAAATGCAATTGTAAGTACACACATTAAATTCGTTATTATACTTCTTGTTTTTCTTACTTTTGTACGCTCTTGGTACGGTGCTGGTATCGGGAATTTCTATCAATTTTACTTAATAGAGCATTACGGTTTATCTATAAAAAATGCCCAGTATTTCGTATTCGCATTTATGATTGCTGGTGTGTTAGGCACTTTCTTCGGAGGACCGTTAGCAGATCGATTTGGTAAGAAAAATATCATCGTATTTTCAATGTTAGGTTCAGCGCCACTTGCACTGTTATTACCACATGTCTCACTTGTGTGGGTCGTACCGTTATTTTTATGTATCGGTTTTATTAGTTCAAGTAGTTTTAGTGTAATTGTTGTATATGCACAAGAGCTTGTGCCTGGAAAAGTGGGAATGGTGTCAGGATTAATCGTAGGTCTTGCATTTGGACTTGGAGCATTAGGTGCTGTAGTTCTTGGGAAATTAGCAGATGTATATAGCCTGCAATTTATTATGCTATTATGTAGTTGTCTACCATTAATTGGACTCACTTCATGGTTACTGCCAAGTGATAAGAAAACGATAGAATAGGGGATGCGCTATGAAATTGTGTGAAAACGTTACGGAATTAATAGGAGATACACCTGTCGTCCGATTATCTAAATTTATTCCGGAAGACGCAGCAGATGTGTATGTGAAACTAGAAATGTTTAATCCATCGCGCAGTGTGAAAGACCGTGCTGCTTATAATTTACTTCACGTTGCAGAAGAGAATGGTCTCATCAAACCAGGAGATACAATTATTGAACCGACAAGCGGGAATACAGGGATTGGTTTAGCGATGAATGCAGCAGCTAAAGGGTATAAAGCGATTTTAATTATGCCAGATAATATGTCAAAAGAGCGTATTAATTTATTGAAAGCATACGGAGCAGAATTAGTTTTAACACCAGCAGAACAAAGAATGCCAGGAGCAATTGCGAAGGCGTTAGAACTGCAAAAACAAATACCGAATAGTTTTATCCCGCAACAATTTGAAAATCCAGCTAATCCGAATATTCACCGTTATACGACTGCACTTGAAATTTACGAACAAATGGATGGAGAGCTTGATGCTTTTGTTGCAACGGCAGGAACAGGCGGAACGATTACAGGGACTGGTGAAACGTTAAAAGAGAAATTGCCAAACTTATATATTGCAGTAGTGGAACCGAAAGGATCTCCCGTTTTATCCGGTGGTGTACCAGGTCCTCATAAACTAGTAGGAACAAGCCCAGGATTTATTCCGAAAAACTTAAATACAGAAGTGTATAACGAAATTATTCAAATTGCAGATGAAGAGGCTTTAACGACAATGAGAAACTTAGCTAGACAAGAAGGATTATTAGTTGGGCCATCTTCTGGAGCATCTGTTTACGCTGCAATCATGATAGCGAAACGCCTAGGCGTTGGTAAAAAAGTTTTATGTATTGCGCCTGATACAGGTGAACGTTATTTGAGCATGGGGTTATTTGAATAAAAAGGATAGAAACACCTTAATAGTGAATAGCTGCTATTAAGGTGTTTGTTTTATGGAATGAAGAGGGGGAGAAGAACAATGAAACTATTAAAACCAATCCATGAATATAGTGAGCATATTACGGCGTATAGACAAGCGTTTTTACACTCAGGGGAACAACCACATGGAAGTAGTTCTTTACAAAACTTTGATTCTCTTGATGAATGGTTTGAAAAAGTGAGTAAACAAGAACTAGGAGAAAATTTACTAGCTAATCGAGTGCCATCTAGTCAGTTTTTAAGTTTTGAAAAAGGAGAACTTATAGGTTTTGTGAATATTAGACATAGATTAACTCCAGAATTATTACGGGAAAGCGGTCATATTGGATATAGTGTCCATCCAAATAAACGTCGCCACGGTTACGCTACGAAACAACTAAAGCTTGCATTAGCTGAAGCGCAAAAATTAGGATTGCAGAAAGTATTAATAACTTGCGATAAATCCAATATCGGTTCTGCTAAAACGATTCAAAAGGTTGGAGGTGTATTAGAAAATGAAGTAGTTTCTTCTCGTACTGGTGAAGTTATTCAGCGCTATTGGATAGAAATATGATTAAGTAGGAATTTGAAAAGGTAATGCAAGCTATAATATCGAAATAGATAAATGAAATATAGGGGATTACTGCAATTTTAGGGGGAAATGAAATGGGATTAAAAGAGAAAGCGATAGAGATGTCAGAGATTTATAGGAAAAATCCGAAAGTAGAAGCTATTATTTTAGCGGGTTCAGTAGCTAGAAAGCTTGAAGATGAACATTCAGATATAGAATTACATATTTTATGGTCAACACCGCCGGAAGATGAGGATCGTAGGGCCCCTATTTATCATATTGATGGGAAAATATTATCGTATCATCCGTATGAGGAAGAAGAATGGTCGGAAACGTATTTAACGAAAGAGGGAATTAAATTAGAGATTAGTAACTTTTTAACAGAGACAGTAGAGAAAGTGATTTCGGATGTGGTGGATCAATATGATATAAGTTATGAAAAACAATGTATTGTATCATCCATTCATGATGGTGTTAGTTTGTATGGAGAAGGGAAAGTGAATGAATTAAAAGAAAAAGTAGCGGCATATCCAGATGAACTAGCAAAACGGATGATTTCAGAAAATCTATGGTTAAGTAATCGTTGGCACAATCGAAAGGCGCTTTTAAAACGGAAAGATTGGCTTATGCTTTATGACGTTATTTGCGAAGTACAAAGGAACATATTCGGTGTTTTATTTGGTTTGAATAAAATGTACGTACATCATCCAGCGTTTAAATGGATGCCTAATAATGTGGAACGAATGACTATTAAACCTGAAAAATTATATGAACGTATGGCGGACACATTAATAGGGAATCCAGAAAAAAGTGTGCAGGAGTTAGAGTTGCTAATAGAAGAAGTGTTGCAACAAGTTCATACATACGCGCCAGGAGTAAATGTGGATGAGCAAGAAAAATCTATTTTTTATTTTGTGAAATAGAAAATAGTAATAAGGGGGAAGTTATGGGGTTTTTTAATAGGTTTTTTAAAAAAGTTGAAAAAGTAAATGAGCAAGAAGCTACTCTTCATGAATTAAGTGAAGAATTGTATGTTGAATCACCGGTAGAGGAAGCGACTAGTTACTGGGTATCAATGGCACAAAATATAATTGTTAATGCTGTAAAAGCGGCTGACAATGATGTGGAACGTGCCTTCGTGTTATTGAATTTGAAGAAAGGTGAGGCTTCATTTGATATTTTTTATCAAATAAATGGGCAATTGTATTTCTGGGATCAGCTAGAAAATGAGACGATAAGAAATAGAATTCAGAACGAGTTGTTACCGCAAGCTCCAGAAGTTTCAAATGCAGTAAATGAGCAATTTCGTGGAGCTGATCACCCTATAATTTCGTTCGCACAATTGCAGTTTGAATGGGAAACGAAAGCCTGGTTCTCACATATAATTTGGGAAGATAGCCTTGCTGCTCAATTGCCCAAAACTCAAATTCTAAATGAATGGTTTCGTGTAATTAAAGAAGAAACGAAA
Organism: Bacillus sp. PK6-16; assembly: GCF_056530295.1. Taxonomy (NCBI): domain Bacteria; kingdom Bacillati; phylum Bacillota; class Bacilli; order Caryophanales; family Bacillaceae; genus Bacillus; species Bacillus sp. PK6-16. The sequence continues at coordinate 3,536,337 of NZ_CP096511.1, read as the reverse complement.
AATAGACCACTGGATAGTGATGCGAAATTTTCTTGGTATCCATCAAACTCTTAAAAAATGAATACAGAGAGACAGGTTATGTTTCTAGATGATTTGTATTATTGAATAAGTATCAATAATACGTAATTCTTTTTCTATTGCCTGTTAGAATTCGTTATGTACTAAGCTACTTGTTTTCTAAACTAAAACTTATATTTCGAATTTTTAAATAGATTGTAATACATAAAAATTCGAAATATAAGTTGACACTATTTTTAATGTGTGATAAAAATGATAGTAATCAATTCGGAAAATAATATTTGGGCAATGAAAGGGTATAGTAGTGAATATCTCCCTATTTCAGAGAGCTGATGGTTGGTGTGAATCAGTATATAGATTATTCATGAAGTTCGTCCTGGAGCATCTTTCATAAATCTCATATTTTGAGGAAATGAAAGACGGTAGTTTATACCGTTATCAAATAAAGTGGTGAAGATTTTTTCACAACTAGGGTGGTACCGCGATATTTATCGTCCCTACGTATTTACGTAGGGACGTTTTTTATTTAGGTCCTAACTTTGGTGTGGCTTCATAACTAGGGTGGTACCGCGATATTTTATCGTCCCTACGTTTTTGCGTAGGGGCGTTTTTATTTAGGTGGTTTCTTAGTGTTCTTCACAACTAGGGTGGTACCGCGATAATTTTGTCGTCCCTACGTATTTACGTAGGGGCGTTTTTTTATTATTAGGGAGGAAGTGAACGTATTAGAAAAGAGTATTGATAGAACAATATAAATACCGAATTGTAACAAAGAAAAAGAGATAGAGAGGAGATTAACAAATGAATTCACAGCAATGGACATCGAAATTAGGTTTCGTATTAGCTGCAGCAGGTTCGGCAATTGGTCTTGGGGCGATTTGGAAATTCCCATATATGGCCGGCATTGGAGGAGGCGGAGCGTTCTTCCTAATTTTCATCGGTTTCACATTATTAATTGGTTTACCGCTATTATTAGCTGAATTTGTTATTGGAAGAAGTACACAAAAAGAGGCTGTCGATGCATATAGAGAGATTGCTCCTAAAACGTTATGGCCTTGGTTAGGTAAATTAGGAATTGTAACATGTTTCATATTACTTTCTTTCTACAGTGTTGTAGGAGGCTGGATTTTATTATATTTATGGAATGCAATTACAGGTAGACTATGGGAAGGAAATGGAGCATACGAAGCTACGTTTGGTGAAATCATTTCCAATCCATATTTAGCAGTTGGATCACAGCTATTATTCATCCTTATTACTATTTTCATCGTAAGTAAAGGTGTACAAAATGGTGTTGAAAAAGTAAATAAATATTTCATGCCAGCATTATTCGTTTTATTCTTTGTATTAATCGTTCGTGCACTTACATTAGATGGTGCTGGAGAAGGCGTTCGTTTCTTCTTACAACCTGACTTCTCACATGTAACATCAGAAGTTATATTATACGCAATGGGGCAATCGTTCTTCTCATTATCTGTCGGGGTAGCCGTTATGGTAACGTATAGCTCATACTTACCGAAAGAAGAAAGCTTACCACGTTCAGCATTTTCTATCGTAGCCTTAACTCTTGTTATTACATTACTTGCAGGACTTGCAATTTTCCCAGTTGTGTTCGCATTTGGAATGGAACCATCTCAAGGGCCGGGACTATTATTTATCGTGTTGCCAGCTATTTTCAGTAAAATGGCGTTCGGAAAATTATTCTTCATTGTTTTCTTATTACTATTCTTCTTCGCTACGATTACATCAGCAATTTCGATGTTAGAAATTAGTGTTGCATCGTTAACATCAAAAGGTAAAGGGAAACGTGAAAAAATGGCCTTAATCGTAGGGTTATTAATCTTCGTTGTTGGGGTACCATCAGCGTTATCATTCGGTATATTAAGTGATCTGAAGATTTTCGGGAAGACAGTCTTTGATTTAGCGGACTATGCAGTAAGTAACGTATTAATGCCACTTGGTGTATTATTAGTTTCTATCTTTGTTCCTTTAAAAATGAAGAAAGATGTATTAATGAAAGAGCTAGGTGTAAGTAAAAATAAAGGTTATAAACTATTCGTATTATGGTTATTCTTACTTCGTTATATCGCACCAATTGCGATTATTATCGTATTCTTAAATGTACTTGGCATTATATAAAAAGAAAGGTAGCGTATCATACAAAGATACGCTACCTTTTTATTTTGCTCTTTTTTGCAATTCATTTACTGTTACGAACTGATAGCCCTTCTTAGATAAAGAATCTAAAATACCTTCAATCGTTTGTAAATTTTCATTAGACTCATCATACATAGAGTGCAGTAAAATGATAGAACCTGGTTTTACATTTTTATTAACGTATTTAATTTTATCAGCCGCAGATTTATAAAAAGTATCGGGCTCAAGATCCCATGTGATTGTTTCGATATTGTTTTTATTTAAATAATATGGCAGCCCTATTAACTTCTTACCGTTAGGGGGCCTAAAATCAATTTCGCCTGTAAATCCTGTTTGGCGGATTAATGAATTCGTTTTTTCTATTTCACCTTTAATAAAAGAAGGTGTTTTGAAAACCATTCTATTATGAGAATATGTATGGTTTCCAAGTTGGTGCCCAGATTGCGCGATAGCTTCTCCTAACGATAGATTTTTCTCTAATTCATTTCCAATTAAAAAGAAAGTAGCTTTAGCGTTGTATTTATCTAGTAGCGGTAATATTTGTTTTACATTGTTAGTAGGGCCATCATCAAAAGTTAAAGCGATCACTTTTTCATTTGTTTCTACACGTTGTGTTAAATCTCCAAATAATTGAAAGCTTCTTGCGTTCATCAATTTGTATGTTCCGAATAATGCCGTGACAATAAAGAATAGTGTAACGATTGTAATGATAATTTTTTTCTTCATAATGTAACCTCACAATGATTTTTGATTCAATTAAAAAGTATTATATCAAACTAAGTAATTTCGTGCTTTAAGAAGGGTGTGGATGCAAGGAGAAGGAATTTATCATATAATAAAATACAAAAGGTATATTAGGAGGTGTTTATATGGCGATTATAATTCAATTGCCAGACACTGCAACGTCTCATGCAAAGCCAAGTATGGAAATGGCGATACTTTGCGTGAGGTAGACAAGTAATATACAATCGCCTATATGCGCTCGTATCATTTTTTATATTTGGCTTTGCACCTTATTGAAATGAACCATAAAAAATAAGGGGCGAGCAGAAATGAAATACGTAAAAGCTAATGCTGTTTTACCGGAGAGTTTAATTACTGAAATTCAAAAGTATATACAAGGTGAAACAATTTACATTCCGAAACAAGAAACGAAACATTATAAATGGGGTACACGATCTGGCGGAAGAAAACAACTAGATGAAAGAAATAAAGCAATTAAAGAAGCTTTTAAAAGTGGGATTGCTATTCATCAACTTGCAGAAGAATATTTTCTTTCTGGGGAAACGATTAAAAAGATTGTGTATTCTAAATAAGAGGAAAAGAGTCTGGTTCATATATTACTTTGAATCAGACTCTTTTTGTTTTATATGTATTGGATATATGAGGTGTGAACGGGCATGATAATAGAAAAAATGTGCCGTTTTTTTATTAAATGGTATACAGAGCATTTGAAAAGTAGAAAGGTGAACATATATGAATCATATTGGACAAATAACGATAGAGCTTTTAGTTGGTTTTTTTGTTCTATTAATTGCTACAAAAATATTAGGGAAAACACAAATATCTCAGCTAACGCCATTTGATTTTATTTCTGCAATCGTCCTAGGTGAGCTCGTTGGAAATTCAATATATGATCCTAAAATTAAAGTATGGTCTATTTTATATTCAGTATTTGTTTGGGTAATTTTAATTTATACTATAGAAGTGATAACACAAAAAGTAAGAGGAACAAGAAGGTTTTTTGAAGGATATCCTTCAATTATTATTCGTAATGGAAAGATTGATCGTGAACAATTAAGCGTAAATCATTTGGATATAAACCAATTACAACAAATGCTTAGGCAACAAAAAGATATATTTTCAATCCGAGAAGTTGAATATATGATATTGGAACCGAACGGAAACATAAGCGTTCTGAAAAAAAGTAAATACGAATCTCCTACTATAAATGATTTAAGTTTAAAACATAAGCCTGTATACTTACCAATTTCATTAATTAGTGATGGAAAAGTAGTTAAGGATAATTTGAGGGAAGCGGGATTTGATGAAGGATGGCTTTATAAACAAATAAAGCAAAAAGGAATTACTAAATTTGAAGACGTATTATATGCGGAATGGAAAACAGATGATGGCTTCTTTTGTCAGGAAATGCAGCGGTAGAGAATAAGTGATATATGTAATGTTTGTTTCTAAGTTATCTTTTACATATCAAAAAACGTAATCATTGTATACAATAAAACTAGATCAACAATTTGTATGGAGTGATAAAGATGGAAGCGTTTATTAGAAGTGATCAATATAATTTTATAAAATCACAAGCTTATATTTTAGCAAACGGGCATGCAACGGCAAATGATAGAGGTGTAATTCAAGCGTTAAAATCGCTTGCGATTGAAAAGATAATACATGTATTTGAGAATTTAACGGATGAACAGAAAGAGTTAATTGATACGGTATTAACAGTTCAAAATAGAGAAGATGCAGAATCATTTTTAATGAAAATAAATCCGTATGTAATTCCGTTTCAAGAAGTTACAGCACAAACATTAAAAAAATTATTTCCTAAAGCGAAAAAGTTAAAACTTCCTGATATGGAAGAAATGGATATGAAAGAAATATCTTATTTAAGCTGGATTGATAAGGGGTCAAGCAGGAAATTTATTATAGCGAAAAATGATAAAAATAAATTTGTTGGTCTGCAAGGAACGTTCCAAAGTTTAAATAAAAAAAGCATTTGTTCGTTATGTCATGGACATGAAGAAGTAGGAATGTTTTTAGTTGAAATTAAAGGCGATGTACCAGGAACTTTCGTTAAAAAGGGAAACTACATTTGCAAAGATGGTGTAGCTTGCAATCAGAATATGAAGTCACTTGATAAATTACATGATTTTATTGAGCGATTGAAGAAATAAAATGGAAGACCTCTAGTGCTTGAACTGGAGGTCTTTTATTTTAAAAATGGTAATAGATTTCCTTTTTGGAAGATATAATTTATAAATAAAACATAAGAGAGGTGAAGTATTGTTTAAAAATTTTTTGATTTTGTTACCGGATGTTTTACTTGTATGTATCGTTCTCTATATAACGTACACAAATTCTTTTAGTTTTGGACAGATGCTAGTAATTTCCATTGCAATCGGAATTATTGGTGGTCTTGCTATTAGAATTTGTAAGGATGTATTCACGTATATAAGATGGACAATTAAACAAAGAAAAAATTGAATATGTTTAATAGTTATTAGGAGAGAATGAAATGACTAAGAAAAAGAATAGAGTGAAAAACGAGATAATACTTTGGTCACTAACAGCAATTGTTCTGTTAATTGTATGGTACTTTTATCAAAAATAAAAACGCAACGTACTAAAAAAGCACGATGCGTTTTTATTATTTTTTTTGCCAATTTTCTTTTATAAAGTCTTCACGACCAGATTCCTTTTGCTCAGTAGCATATTTCTCTGGATTCTTTTTATAGAAATGTTGGTGGTATTCCTCTGCTTCGTAAAAAGGTGCAGCAGGACGAATTTCAGTCACGATTGGATCTTTAAACATACCGCTTTCTGCAAGAGCTTGTTTTGATTTTTCAGCAAGCCCTTTTTGTGTTTCGTTATGATAAAAAATAGCGGTACGATAAGATGGACCACGGTCAAAAAATTGTCCGCCATCATCAGTTGGATCGATTTGTGGCCAATATAAGTCTAGTAATTTCTGATAAGGAAAAATAGAAGGATCGAATGTAATTTGAACAACTTCTAAATGTCCAGATGTTCCAGCTTTTACTTGTTCATATGTTGGGTTTTCTACATGACCTCCTGCATAGCCAGAAAGTACTTTATGAATACCAGGAAGTTCATCAAATGGTTTTACCATGCACCAAAAGCAACCGCCTGCGAAGGTTGCGAGTTCGTATGTTTTTTCGGACATTGCTGTAATCCTCCTAAATGTATATGTTTTATATAGTATTATATAAATTGTTTTATTGCGCAATAAAAAAGATTTGAAAATATATGTTTTTTACAAACAAGATCCTCCGCTCACATCAATTAATTGTCCAGTAACCCAGCGGCTGTCTGGAGAAGCAAGAAATGCAGCAGTATCGGCAATGTCCTCTACTTCACCTAAGCGATTGAAAGCGGAAATAGTAGTAGCGTACTGCTTCATCATTGGGTCGCTCAAGAGTTCTGCATTCATATCTGTTTTAATAAATCCTGGAAGTATTGCATTCACCGTTATTCCTCGTGCTCCAAGCTGTTTTGCTAGCGTAAAAGTCATTGTATTAATAGCGCCTTTCGTCATACTATATGCAACAAAATCAGGTAAAGAAATGCGGGTGGCAGCGGATGAAATATTAATAATTCGGCTATTGTCACGTAAACGTGGCAGTGCTTGTTGAATGATAAAGAATGGAGCTTTTGCATTTACTGAAAACATTCTATCAAAAAACTGTTCAGTCGTTTCTTCAATAAAAGCACCAGGACCAATGCCAGCATTGTTTATTAAAATATCAAATTGTGTTTCACCAGTGCGCTTTTGTAAATCAGTATCTAAAGCGTTATAAAGGTTTTCTACACCGTGTAAGGATTCTAGATTTGCGCCGATAGAAAAAGCTTGGCCACCATCTGATCGAATTTCATGAACAGTTTCTTCAGCGTCATCTTTTCGACTACCGTAATGAACAGCAACCAATGCACCGTCATTTGCTAAACGTTTAGCAATCGCTCGTCCAATTCCTCGGCTTGCTCCTGTAACTAACGCTACTTTCCCTTTTAACATAGTTTCCTCATCTCCTCATAAACTTTATAAGTTTTTCTTTATGTAGTAATGCAAACATACTTAAGTAATATATGAGTGTATGTAAGTAATGCATTCCAATTTTGATTTGAGAAAAAATAAATAGAATGAATTTTGATTTTTTTGAAAAAACATATTGACAACGAAAAGAACAACGTCCTATAATACGTGTAACAAATAAAAGTTAATTAAGAATTTTCTAACTTTATATGTTGTATATGCAAAGAAGAGGAAATTAGATGATTATGATCGTTTCAGAGAGCTACTCCAAGGCTGTGAGGGTAGTAACAATCGAATCATTGAAGATCACCTCGGAGCATCGCTTGCGAAAGGGAAACTGAGTAGAGGGCGGCGGCATCGTCTCCGGTAAAAGGACGGAGGTCTGATTGGACCTACAAAGCTTATATTTCGTGAGAAGTATAAGGAAGCTGAGTGGTAACGCGAAACTCTCGCCTCAGCAATCAAAGCTACTAAATTGTAGTAGTTGATTGCTGAGGCGAGAGTTTTTATTTTTAAAAATAGAAGAAGAGAATGCGTAGAAGAGGAGAGTAAATGATAAAGATTGTTTCAGAGAGCTGCCCCGAGGCTGTGAGGGTGGTAACAATTCAATCATTGAAAATCACCTTGGAGCACTACTTTTGAAAACTAGTAAAAAGTAGCGGGGTTGTTCCCGATAGAAAAACAAAAGTCTAATTGGACTTGCAGAGCTTATATTTCGTGAGAAGTATAAGGAAGCTGAGTGGTACCACGATTCCCTCGTCTCAGCAATGGATTGCTACAAGTATGTAAGTAATCGATTGTTGAGACGAGTATATTTTTAAGGGTTATATACTGAATATTCTGTTAAAAATACTCATCTCAGCAATCGATGTAGAAATAGATTGCAAAAAATAGAGAAAAAAAAGAGGAGCGATGTGAGATGGGAAACCAGTACATTTACATGAATGGGGAATTTGTAGAAAAAGAAAAGGCAGTTGTTTCAGTGTATGATCATGGTTTTTTATACGGAGACGGTGTATTTGAAGGGATTCGTAGTTACGGAGGAAATGTATTTTGTTTAAAAGAACATGTGAAACGATTATATGAATCAGCGAAATCTATTTTACTAACAATTCCAATGACGGTAGAAGAAATGGAAGAAGCAGTTTTACATACACTCCAAAAAAATGAATACGCTGATGCTTACATTCGCTTAATTGTCTCAAGAGGAAAAGGTGACTTAGGGCTCGATCCGAGAAGTTGTGTGAAGCCGAGCGTAATTATCATTGCAGAACAATTAAAGTTATTCCCACAAGAATTTTATGATAATGGGCTAAGCGTTGTATCTGTTGCATCAAGACGTAATACGCCAGACGCGTTAGATCCACGTATTAAGTCAATGAATTATTTAAATAACGTACTTGTAAAAATTGAAGCAGCACAAGCAGGAGTGTTAGAGGCTCTTATGTTAAATCAACAAGGATATGTTTGTGAAGGTTCTGGCGATAATGTTTTCGTTGTGAAAGATGGAAAAGTATTAACCCCGCCATCCTATTTAGGAGCATTAGAAGGTATTACGAGAAATAGTGTTATCGAGCTATGTGAACGACTGAATATTCCGTGTGAGGAAAGACCATTCACTCGCCATGATGTATATGTAGCGGATGAAGTATTTTTAACAGGAACAGCAGCAGAGGTAATTCCAGTTGTAAAAGTAGATTCGAGAGAAATTGGAGATGGGAAACCAGGAAGTGTAACGAAACAATTGACCGAAGAATTTAAAAAATTAACGAGAGAAAGAGGAGTACGTGTTCCCGGGCTGACGGAAAGCTTAGCGTAAATAAGGAGAGGAGTTAATGGAAATGAAGCAGCAGTATACAGCGTATGAGAAATTACAGTATGAAGAAATGACAGGCGCTGGGCATGTGATTCAATGTTTAAAGAGATTAGGTGTAACGACCGTTTTCGGCTATCCGGGCGGAGCAATCTTGCCAATATACGATGCTTTATACGAAAGTGGTTTGAAACATGTTTTAACTCGTCATGAACAAGCTGCTATTCATGCGGCTGAAGGATATGCGAGAGCTTCTGGAAAGGTCGGGGTAGTCTTTGCTACCTCTGGCCCAGGGGCGACAAATTTAGTTACGGGTTTAGCAGACGCTTATATGGATTCGATTCCTTTAGTTGTCATTACCGGGCAAGTTGCAACGCCTTTAATTGGTAAAGATGGATTTCAAGAAGCGGATGTTGTCGGAATTACAGTACCTGTTACGAAGCATAATTACCAGGTTCGTGATGTGAATCATGTATCACGAATTGTGCAAGAAGCTTTTTACATCGCCAAAAGCGGGCGCCCGGGACCAGTATTAATTGATATTCCAAAAGATGTTCAAAATGCAAAAGTCACCAGTTTCTTTAATGAAGAAGTTGATATTCCGGGGTACAAACCAGAACTTGTACCAGACAGCATGAAACTTAGAGAGGTGGCTAAAGCAATTTCAAAATCTAAGCGTCCACTTCTTTATATTGGAGGAGGTGTCATTCATTCAGGTGGATCCGATGAACTCTTCGAATTCGCAAGGGAGAACCGTATTCCAGTCGTTTCAACTTTAATGGGACTTGGTGCATATCCACCGGATGATCCATTGTTTCTAGGGATGCTTGGTATGCATGGGACATACGCTGCTAATATGGCGGTAACAGAATGTGATTTACTACTTGCATTAGGTGTTCGCTTCGATGATCGTGTAACAGGAAAATTAGAACTTTTTTCTCCGCACTCGAAAAAAGTACATATTGATATTGATTCTTCTGAGTTTCATAAAAATGTAACTGTAGAACATCCGATTGTTGGTGATGTAAAAAAAGCGTTACACATGCTGTTACATATGTCTATTTATACACAAACAGACGAATGGCTTCAGAAAGTAAAGACATGGAAAGAAGAATATCCACTTTCTTATAAGCAAAAAGAATCTGAGTTAAAACCACAGCATGTGATCAACTTAGTAAGTGAATTAACGAATGGTGAAGCGATTGTCACAACAGAAGTAGGTCAGCATCAAATGTGGGCTGCTCACTTCTATAAAGCAAGAAAACCTCGGACGTTCCTTACCTCTGGAGGATTAGGAACAATGGGGTTTGGTTTTCCAGCGGCAATTGGTGCTCAGCTAGCTAAAAAAGAAGAACTTGTCATTTGTATTGCAGGTGACGCTTCTTTTCAAATGAACATTCAAGAACTACAAACAATTGCTGAAAATAACATCCCTGTAAAAGTATTTATCATAAATAACAAATTTTTAGGGATGGTAAGGCAATGGCAAGAAATGTTTTATGAAAATCGTTTATCAGAATCAAAAATTGGATCACCAGATTTTGTGAAAGTAGCAGAAGCTTATGGAGTAAAGGGATTAAGAGCAACAAATTCAACCGAGGCAAAACAAGTGATGTTAGAAGCATTTGCTCATGAAGGTCCTGTCGTAGTTGATTTTTGTGTAGAAGAAGGTGAAAACGTATTTCCGATGGTTCCGCCAAACAAAGGGAATAACGAAATGATTATGAAGAGGTGGGAAGAATGAGTCATACTTTTTCACTCGTTATTCATAACGAGCCAAGCGTCTTATTACGTATAAGTGGGGTTTTTGCTCGGCGTGGTTATTATATTTCTTCTTTACATTTAAAAGAAAGAGATACTAGTGGTGTTTCTGAAATGAAACTCACAGCAGTTTGTACTGAAAATGAAGCGACATTACTTGTTAGTCAGTTGAAAAAATTAATTGATGTTCTGCAAGTAAATAAATTATAAGGAGTGTATGGAATATGAAAACATATTATGAAAAAGATGCAAATGTAGAGTTATTACAAGGAAAAACTGTTGCAGTAGTTGGTTATGGATCACAAGGTCATGCGCAAGCACAAAATTTACGTGATTCTGGTGTAGAGGTTGTAGTTGGTGTTCGTCCTGGTAAGTCGTATGAAGTAGCGAAAGCGGATGGATTTGAAGTAATGTCTGTTTCAGAAGCGGTTCGAACCGCACAAGTTGTACAAATGTTATTGCCAGATGAACAGCAAGCTCATGTGTATAAAGCAGAGGTAGAAGAGAATCTTCGTGAAGGACAAATGTTACTTTTCTCACATGGATTTAACATTCACTTCGGACAAATTAATCCGCCAAGTTACGTAGATGTAGCGATGGTCGCACCAAAAAGTCCAGGACATCTCGTTCGCCGTGTATTCCAAGAAGGAAATGGTGTTCCGGCATTAGTCGCAGTACATCAAGATGCTACGGGCACGGCATTAAGCGTAGCACTGGCGTATGCAAAAGGTGTAGGGTGTACACGTGCGGGGGTAATTGAAACGACATTCCAAGAAGAAACCGAAACGGATTTATTCGGTGAGCAAGCTGTACTTTGCGGCGGGGTAACTGCACTTGTGAAGGCCGGGTTCGAAACGTTAACGGAAGGTGGATATCGCCCTGAAATTGCATACTTTGAATGTTTGCATGAATTAAAGCTAATTGTTGACTTAATGTACGAAGGTGGATTAACGACTATGCGCCATTCTATTTCAGATACGGCAGAGTTTGGAGATTATGTAACAGGATCGAGAATTGTTACAGATGAAACGAAGAAGGAAATGAAGCGTGTTTTGACAGAAATTCAGCAAGGTGAATTTGCGAAGAAATGGATTTTAGAAAATCAAGCAGGGCGTCCGACGTATAACGCAATGAAAAAAGCAGAGCAAAATCATCAATTAGAAAAAGTGGGAGCAGAGCTTCGTGAAATGATGAGTTGGATTCATGCACCGAAAGAATTAGTAAAGAAATAGAGTAAGAGAGTATAAATGAAAAATATGTAAGAGGGGATTTGACAAGATGAGAAGTGACATGATTAAAAAAGGTTTTGATAAAGCGCCGCACCGTAGTTTATTAAAAGCAACTGGTTTGAAAGATGAAGATTTTGATAAACCTTTTATAGCGATTTGTAATTCTTTTATTGAAATTATTCCAGGGCATAAACACTTGAACGAGTTTGGAAAACTTGTAAAAGAGGCAGTTCGTGCGGCAGGTATGGTACCATTCGAATTCAATACAATTGGAGTTGACGATGGTATTGCGATGGGGCATATTGGTATGCGTTATTCTCTTCCGAGTCGTGAAATAATTGCAGATTCAGTAGAAACGGTTGTAAATGCACACTGGTTTGACGGCATGATTTGTATCCCAAACTGTGACAAAATTACACCAGGTATGATGATGGCTGCACTACGTATTAATATTCCGACTGTGTTTGTTTCAGGCGGCCCGATGGCAGCAGGAAAAACATCTAAAGGAGAAGTTGTTGATCTGAGTTCCGTTTTTGAAGGAGTAGGAGCTTATCAATCTGGGAAAATTTCAGAAGAAGAATTAAAAGATATTGAAGATCATGGCTGTCCATCTTGTGGATCTTGTTCGGGTATGTTTACCGCGAACTCTATGAATTGTTTATGTGAAGTGTTAGGTTTAGCTCTTCCTGGTAACGGGAGTATTTTAGCAATTGATCCAAGACGTGAAGAGTTAATTAAACAAGCAGCAGAGAAATTGAAAATTTTAATTGAAAGAGATATTAAACCAAGAGACATTGTAACGGAAGAAGCAATTGATGATGCGTTTGCGCTTGATATGGCGATGGGCGGTTCAACAAATACAGTGTTGCATACATTGGCGCTCGCGCAAGAGGCTGGATTAGATTACGATATGAACCGTATTGATGCCGTTTCAAGACGTGTACCACATTTATGTAAAGTAAGCCCTGCTTCCAATTGGCATATGGAAGATATTGATCGTGCGGGCGGGATTAGTGCAATTTTGAAAGAGATGAGCCGGAAAGAAGGAGTACTTCATCTTGATCGAATAACTGCTACGGGGCAAACATTAAGAGAAAATATTGCTGAGGCAGAGATTAAAGATAAGGAAGTTATTCACTCTCTTGAAAACCCTCATAGTGAGGAAGGAGGATTGCGTATATTAAAAGGCAACCTTGCGAAAGATGGAGCGGTTATTAAAAGCGGTGCAACAGAGGTAAAGCGTTTTGAAGGACCTTGCGTTATTTTTAATTCACAAGATGAGGCACTTGCTGGCATTATGCTTGGGAAAGTGAAAAAAGGAGATGTAGTTGTCATTCGTTATGAAGGACCAAGAGGTGGCCCTGGTATGCCAGAAATGTTAGCACCAACATCAGCAATTGCTGGAATGGGATTAGGTGCTGAGGTTGCATTATTAACGGATGGACGTTTCTCTGGAGCTTCACGTGGAATTTCAGTAGGACATATTTCACCAGAAGCAGCAGCGGGCGGGATGATTGCACTTCTTGAACAAGGGGATATTGTATGTATTGATGTTGAAGAACGTTTGTTAGAAGTAAGAGTGAGTGATGAGGAATTAGAAAAGCGTAAAAAAGAATGGAAACGACCAGAACCGAAAGTGAAAACTGGCTGGCTTGGACGTTATGCACAAATGGTAACATCGGCGAATACAGGGGCTGTTCTGAAAATCCCAAATTTTGATTGAGCCAATTTAAAAGAGATAAGGATGATATATAATGGTGCAAAAGGTAAAGGAGAGAGTGAAAATTGAAGATATCTTAATGGCTCATAATTGCATGAAAGATATCGTTATTAAAACACCGTTACAACGTGATACAGTTTTATCTGAGAAATATGATTGTGACGTTTATGTAAAACGAGAAGACTTACAATTAATTCGCTCTTTCAAAATTCGTGGTGCATACAATTTGATTCAAAGTTTACCGAAAGAAAAGTTACAAAACGGTGTTGTTTGTGCAAGTGCTGGTAATCATGCGCAAGGAGTTGCTTATACATGTAATTTATTGAAGATTCCGTCGAAAATATTTATGCCCACAACAACACCGAAACAAAAAGTATCACAAGTACAATTTTTCGGTGGTGATTTCGCAGAGATTGTATTAGTTGGTGATACATTCGATAGCTCTTTCCAAGAAGCACAGTGTTATTGTGAAGAAAATAGAATGACATTTGTTCATCCGTTTGATGATCCGTATGTCGTTGCTGGTCAAGGGACAGTGGCAGTTGAAATTATGCATGATATGGAGAAACCGGTTGATTATATCTTTACAGCAATCGGTGGTGGTGGATTAGCATCAGGTGTTGGTACATATGTAAAAGGTGTTAGTCCTACTACAAAGGTTATTGGTGTAGAACCGATGGGAGCTGCATCTATGAAAGAGGCTTTTCTTCAAAATGATAATGTCGCATTAGAGAAAATAGATAGTTTTGTTGATGGGGCAGCGGTTAAAAAGGTAGGAAAGTTAACTTTTGAAACTTGTAAAGATGTAATTGATGACATTGTTTTAGTACCAGAGGGAAAAGTTTGTACGACGATTTTAGAACTGTATAAGAAAAATGCGATTGTAGCTGAACCGGCTGGTGCACTCTCTATTGCAGCACTTGATTTATACAGGGATGAAATAAAAGGTAAAACAGTTGTATGTACGCTAAGTGGTGGAAATAATGATATTGATAGAATGCAAGAAATGAAAGAGCGTTCGCTCATTTATGAAGGACTGAAACATTACTTTATCATTGAATTTCCGCAACGTTCAGGTGCGCTAAGAGAATTTCTTGATAAAGGATTAGGACCAGAAGATGACATTACGCGCTTTGAGTATATTAAGAAACATAATAAAGAAAATGGTCCAGCATTAGTCGGAGTAGAATTAAAACATAAAGAAGATTATGAGCAATTAATTACTCGCTTTAAAGAAAATAATATTCAATTTATGGAGCTTAATAAAAACCCTGTTTTGTTTGATTTGCTTATTTAATAGAAGGGAAGAGTTAGCATCTAAATAAAAAAGATAGATACAAGCGAGGAAATATAGTGCTTGTTCTATCTTTTTTATAGTTAAACTAGATACTCATTAAATTCAAGAAGAATAAAGCTAGTTAACCAAAAGAGTATCGCAATACGAATGATTACATACATTGTAAATTCAAAAGGAGTAAGATTTCTCTCACGCTTTATTTTTTTTAGAAGTCTAACAGAGAAAACTGAACATAAAAGTAGAACTGCTATAGACATTTTATAAATATTCTCTAACAAACTTACATTTTCTAATAAGTTTTTCAGCATGTTTATCACCTATTCTGTAAAGTATATTACAGAGAAATAGATCTTGGACTGTCTAGTTTCGTTTGTTTTTTATTTTCCCTATATCATCAATTTCTACATCAGTTGAAATTGTTTGTAAATATTGAAGAGCTTTTTTCTTTTCTTCCTCATTTACAGGGGAAACTTGGTTGTTGCGAATGATATAAGGATTGAATGACATTTGGACATCCTTTCCTTTAAAAGTTAAAGTTAATACGCCAGTTTCGGCGCTTTTTCCATTCACATAACTTGGGAATAAAAAGTTACCTAATGAGTAAGCGATAGGAACTTTATTATAATACTCAAATCCTTGTAACCAATGTGGGTGACTCCCGACAATCGCGTTAGCTCCTGCTTCAACCATTTTAGGTACATATTGCTTTTGGTATTCTACCGGACGGTTTGATTTTTCAACGCCCCAATGCATATAGACGATTAAATAGTCTGCATCTTTCTTTTGTTCTTTAATTGTTTTTGTTACAAGATTTAAATCATAGCCATTCGCAACGCCAGGTTTATTCTCACCAGCTACCCAATTAGAATCAGGCATAAATCGAACGAAGGAAAGAAATTTAAATTTTTTCCCTTTTACGGTCATTTCTCGTGCTGTATATGCATCTTTCGCATTTTTTCCGGCTCCAGTGTAAGGGAACTTTAATTTTTCTACGTGAGAAATCGTATCTAATAATCCATCTTGCCCATAATCAAGTGTGTGGTTATTCCCAATATTTACGATGTCATATCCAGTGTTTTTAATAGCTTGTAGTGTAGATGGATCACTTTTAATCCAAAACAGTTGCCCAGGTGATTTCTTTTCTTTCGTTGTAAATGCCGACTCTAAATTCACAAAAGAAATATCAGCTTTTTTTATTTCTTCTTTTACATGTTGGAATGGGTAATCAGCCCCATTCTTTTCGATTATAGGACGTAATTGCCAATCAAACATTGTATCACCAGAGAAGGTGAGTGTGATTTCTTGGTCTTCTATTTTCTTTTCGCTTTTTGAAGCGGTTTTACTAGATTTGTTTTGTAAATCGGGTTTGTCTTTTGCTTTTGAAATAAAAGAGTAATTGATTAATAAAACAATCGGTGTAATGAAAAAGGCTATTAACAAAAATCGTTTTAGTAAAGTTTTCATGTATACCTTCCCTTTTAATATTATCCCGCAATTAAATTAACACTGAATCTATTAAAGGTAATTAAAGTTACAAAAAATAGCGGGTTATGTAGTGGAAAACATTTGTTAATATTCTCAATATTAAGTTAACATATAGATGACCTGTAAATCAATGTATAAACCAAAATATAGAAATAAAGAATTCGAAGGGTGAAGAATGAGAAATGGTTATATTAGGAGCAGTTGTAAATGGAATTTGTATTATATTTGGTACTTTACTTGGTAAATTATTTAGTAGGATTCCAAAAAGTATGAAAGGGACGATAATGCACGCAATCGGTTTAGCGGTTACTGTGCTTGGGCTTCAAATGGCATTAAAAAGTGAAAACTTTCTTGTTGTCATACTGAGTTTAGTGATTGGTACGGTAATTGGAGAATGGTTACAATTAGAAGAAAAGTTAAAACATTTAGGGGATTGGCTAGAAAATAAAGTTGGATCGAAAGGGAAAGGTAGCATATCAGAAGGTTTTGTAACAGCTACTTTAATTTTTGCAATTGGCGCGATGGGGATACTTGGTGCACTTGACAGTGGGATTCGCGGAAATCATGATATTTTATTTACAAAGGCGATTATCGATGGATTTATTTCTATTATATTAACGACAACTCTAGGAATTGGCGTAGTATTTTCGGCGATTCCAGTTGTTTTATATGAAGGTGGTATTGCAGTTTTTGCAACACAAATTAATAGTTTTGTCCCGAAAGAATTAATGAACCAATTTATAGTGGAGATGACGGCTACGGGCGGCATTATGATATCTGCTATTGGATTGAACTTGCTTAGTATTATTAAAATCAAGGTGGCAAATTTACTTCCAGGTATATTGGTAGTGGGTGTAATTGTTTCAATTATTTATGGTTACGGTTTGTTAGTAAATTAGTAGAGGATGGAAATACATATGAAGGAATTTCAATTTACAAAACGTGTGCATAAAATATTGGAGATTGCAACAAAAGAGAGTGAGTATAACATAATTCACCCGGTCCATCTGTTTATAGGTATGTGTAAAGAAGGTACAGGAGTTTGTGCTGAGTTATTTATGTATTTGTTTCATAAAGTGGGTCCAGATTTTTTAGAAAAACTTTCGTTACGAAAACGATTCGATTTACATAATCAAGAATATAAAAAAATAGGGCAATATAAACTATCTTATAAAGCGATAGAAATTTTACAAATAGCGAAGAAACGTATGGAACGCTTTCAGCAAGTAGTAATCAATGAAGGACATATTATGTATGCATTATTTCGTATAGATACAGATGTTGGTGAATTTATACATACACAAATGCAAGAAGATATATTACGTATTACAGCTGTACCGAGAGACTTAGTGGTAGAATTAAATCGTTTTAAAACTATTTATAATACATTATTTTGTCATATAAGAAGAGCCAGTCCTTCTGACTTTGATAAGTTATCACGATTTGTAGCGGATGAATTTGGTGAACGGTGGTTACAGTCGGTTGTTTATGGATTTCGGACATATAACGAAAAGTTACCTATCTATATTGCACAGCAGGAGGAAGTAATAATTGGCTTCGCCTGTTACGATGTAGTGAGAGGAAAGAAAGGATTGTTTGGTCCGATGGGCATAGCGAAACAAAATCGTGTGAAAGGTGTAGGAAAAGAATTATTGCATCATTGTTTATATAATATGAAGCAAGATGGATATGAATATGCGATTATTGGACAAGCAGGTCCCATTGAGTTTTACGAGAGAAATTGTAATGCTCGTTTAATACCGATAGATAATAATTAACCAACTTCATTTAGGGGAGTTGGTTTTATTATGAAAATGATGTAGAGATATAGTGGTTTTTACTAGAAAATAGCGGGTTTTGTAGTAAAATTTGCATATAAAGCAAATTACTAAACTTTTTACAAGAAAGGGTGTAGAATGGGTATCTAAAGAAAGAAGGTGTGAAAATGGCCAGCTGGAAACGGAATTTAATGATTTGTTGGCTAGGTTGTTTTACCACTGCAGCCGGTATGAGTTTAGTAATTCCTTTCTTATCTTTTTATATTGAGGAATTAGGAGTAACTGGCACTTCAAGTATTGCACAGTGGTCGGGACTTGCATTTGGTGTAACATTTTTAATGGGTGCGATTGTATCGCCAATATGGGGAAAGCTTGGTGATATACATGGACGGAAATTGATGCTTATTCGTGCTAGCCTCGGTATGGCGATTATTATGACGCTTATGGGGTTTGTAACGGATGTGTATCAACTAGTCGCACTACGATTTTTAATGGGAGCAGTATCTGGTTTCCTTTCAACAGCGATGACATTTATTGCAGCAGAAACTCCGAAAGAACATTCAGGTTGGGCGATTTCCACAATTTCAACTGGTGGTGTGAGCGGTTCGTTACTTGGTCCATTACTTGGAGGTTATTTGTCTGAATTAATTGGAATGCGTCATGTCTTTCTTGTTACAGGAGCTTTTTTATTCCTTTCCTTTCTCATCGTTTTTTTCTTCCTGCATGAAGAAAATCACTCTGCTCAAGCAAAAAAAATACAGCCGAAAAAAGTATGGACGATGGTCCCAGCGAAGCATTTAATTATTAGTTTATTTGTAACAACATTTATTATTCAACTTGCTAATATGTCAGTTCAACCAATTGTTACATTGTACGTGAAAAATTTAGTAGGTCCTCATACTGCACATATTGAAACAATTGCGGGTGCAGTTATGTCAGCGACAGGATTAGCCGTTATTTTGGCAGCACCAAGACTAGGAAGATTATCAGATCATATCGGTCCTCAAAAAACGTTAGTTGTAGCGTTATTTGCAGCAGGAATTATTTTTATCCCGCAAGCATTTGTAACCTCAGCTTGGCAACTATTAATTCTTCGATTTTTATTAGGTATCGCACAAGCAGGATTATTACCTTCCGTACAAACTCTACTAAAACAACATACACCAACCCATGTTACGGGACGAATATTTGGATATAATCAATCATTTCAGTTTTTAGGAAATATGATTGGTCCAGTGCTCGGGGGACAAATTGCAGCGCATGCAGGTTTCCAATATGTTTTCCTCTCTACATCTTCACTATTATTTATTGCGTGTATTTGGGTTTATTTTCATAATAAGAACGAAGAGGTATCAGAGAAACGACATTTGGAAGTTAGTTAACTAAGTGAATGAAAAAGAAAAAGGATGAAGCAGCATGTGCTTCATCCTTTTCTTTAAAATCGAAGACAAAGATAACTTAATGTACCAAGCTCGTAACTACGGTGAATGACTTCACCGCTATTTTCACCACTTCCCATAGCGATAAATAAAGGAACAAAATGTTCTGCTCTTGGTACTGCTAATTGTGCATGAGGAGCATTTTTCTCCCAATTAAACAATGCATCTTTATCGTTATTCTGCATATGTTTAATAATCCAATCATCAAATTCAATTGCCCATTTTTCAGGTGTAGTTTGATTCCATTTCAGTGCTCGTAAATTATGAACGGTAACGCCACTCCCGATTACTAAAATATCTTCTTGTCCGAGTCCTTTAAGTGCTTCTCCAATTTCAAATTGTTCTTTTGCAGAAAGGAATGGATTGACTGATATTTGCACGACAGGAATATTTGCTTCTGGATACATGCGGTGCAGGAGTGTCCATGAACCATGATCTAAACCTCTCGTCATATTATGATGGACTGGAATACCTTTGTTCTTAAATTTTGTTTCTAAAATAGATGCAATATGAGAAGAGCCTTTCGCACGATATTTGATTTCGTATAACTCAGGGGGAAAACCTCCAAAATCATAAATTGTTTCATACTCGTTATCTGATGAGGAAATCGTTAATACTTCACTTTCCCAATGAGCAGTGAAAATAACAATTGCTTTCGGTTTATATGTTTCTCCAAGTGTTTTTAAAAATCGTGTATAGTCTGTATCTTGAATAGCGAGCATAGGCGAACCATGTGCTAAAAATAATGATGGCATCATAATAGTAGGAACCTCCTAAAAATTATATAGTTACTTTATGTAAGTAACTATATAATTTTATTTTGAATTCGTCAAGAAATTAGTTTAAAAGCAAGTCTGAAAAATACATCATTTGTCATAATGAAAGCAATTACATATAATATAAAATAAGAAAAGTGAATGGATATTCATTTTCTTAAAGCTATACATAATAGAGTTGGGGGCTGACGAAATGAATGTACAGGAAAGTTTCGTTACGGCATTGGATGGATCGGAAATTTATTTGCGTAAGTGGTTACCAGAAGGAGATCCGAGAGGAATTATTCAAATTGCACATGGCATGACAGAGCATGCAGGGGTGTATACAGAATTTGTAGATGCTTTATTGGAAGCAGGGTATGGTGTTTATGCGCATGATCATAAAGGACATGGGAAAACAGTAAAAAAAGAAGAAGATTATGGTCATTTTGAACCAAATATAGGGTGGAATCAAGTTGTATCGGATGTTATCTTTGTTTCAGAAAGGATAAAAGAAGAGCAGTCAAGTCCTTTGTTTTTACTTGGACATAGTATGGGTTCTTTTTTATCAAGACGTGCTGTACAACTTAGGGGTGAACTATACGATGGATTTCTGATTTCAGGAACAGGTGGAAATCCAGGGCTTTTAGGAGCTATTGGTCATAAAGTAGCAACAATCGAAATGAAATTGCGCGGGGCAAAAACGAAAAGTCCAATGTTAAACTTTTTATCTTTCGGAAACTTCAATTCGAACTTTAAGCCAAATCGTACAAAATTTGATTGGTTATCTTCAGATAATAATCAAGTTGATAAATATATTGCGGATCCGTTATGTGGTTTCATTTGTACGACGAGTTTTTACCGAGAATTATTTTCTGGAGTATTAGAAGTAAATAAACTAGAAGAATACAAGAAGACGCCAAAGAATCTTCCAATACATATATTCTCTGGTGATCGTGATCCTGTTGGCGATATGGGGAAAGGTGTAAAAGAAGTATATGAAAACTATAAAAAATGTGGTGTGAAAGATGTGACACTACGTTTATATGAAAATGGTAGACATGAAATGTTTCATGAAGTAAATAAGGATGAAGTATTTAAAGATTTAATTTCGTGGTTAGATGCGCATAATAAATGAGAAAGATAATCCCAAACTGTTTGTAGTTTGGGATTATCTATTATACAGAAATAGGGGCAATAAATTCTTAAATTCACTTTACTTAATAAAAAATAAAGAAATATTGTGTGAGAGGAAACCTCACTTTTCTGAAGTGAGGTTTTTTGTAGTAACGAAGTAATAGTGAATAAAACTAATTTTAAAAGTAACTTAAAACCAAACTTTTTATAAAGCAACAGATGCTCGTTCATAATAGTAGTATAATAGTGAATGAGGTGTTAATAGAATGGAAGATAGAACGTTAGGTTTATTACTAGATGTTGTTGGGGAATTATTTTCAGATGAAATTTCAATTGCTGTTTCGAATACGAAAGAATATATTTACTATCGGCCAAGTAAACGAATTGATTTAAAGATTAGTGTCGGGGATCCTATAAAGGAAGGAACGATTGCTCATAAAGCGATGGTGATGAATCAAAAAACCTCTGAGTTTATGAATCGGGATGTTTTTGGTATTCCTTATCATGGAATGGCTGTACCATTTTCAAACAATGGAAAGCTTGAAGGGTGCGTAACGGCAATTTATCCAGCTTTAACGGATGGAAAGTCAGTCGTTACTTTAAAAACAACAGACGGCTGGATTCCGGTTCCTTTTTCAAAGGTTATGTATTTAGAGGCTAAAGATAAAAAGACGTACGTGAATTCAGAAGAGTTATCAGGAACACATAAATACTCTCTGCAAGAATTCGAATACTTGCTTCCGAAAGATTCATTTATTAGATGTCACCGTTCGTTTATTGTAAATGTTAATCATATTAAAGCGATTTATCCTGATACCCATTCTACTTTTGTACTTTCGATGGATAATGGTGAGAGAGTACCAGTTAGTCAATCATACGCTAGTTATTTCCGTAAGCTTCTAGGATTCTAAATTTTGCTGCTTTAGAACCTAGATTTGCTGTTCTGTCTGAATTTTCGGCATTGTATACTAAAATCCCTATTTTGATAGTGTTAATGTGTAAAATAATTATGAATATTCAATGAGAGAGGGATTACATATGGAGAATAATTTAGATAGAATCAGAGATCAACGTCTAAAAGATCGGGTAGTTACACCTGAAGAAGCAGCCTCCTGGATTCAAAGTGGAATGACTTTAGGCTTAAGTGGGTTTACACGTGCAGGTGATGTAAAAGCAGTCCCATTTGCGCTTGTAAACCGAGTTAAGAATGATGAATCTTTTAAAGTAAATGTTTATACTGGGGCTTCTTTAGGCTCGGATGTAGACAAATTATTTGCTGAGGCAGGAATTTTAGGGAAAAGATTACCTTTCCAAGCTGACGCGACTATGCGAAAAGGAATTAATAACGGAGACTTTTTATTTGTGGATCAACACTTGTCTCATACAGCAGAGTTACTCCGCGCTGACGTTCTGGATATAGATTTCGCTATTTTGGAAGCGGTTGCGATTACAGAGGACGGAATGATTATTCCAACCACTTCAATTGGAAATTCCTTAGCGTTTTCCTTAAATGCTAAGTCTATTATTATTGAAATGAATATGGCTCAATCCGCGCAATTAGAGGGGCTACATGATCTATATGAACCAGGTAAACAAGGGGAGAGGCTTCCAATTCCGCTTGTGAAAACAGATGACCGAATTGGAACAATCGGTATTCCAATTGATCCTGAAAAAGTAAAGGGAATTGTGTTTACGAATCAATTGGATTCGCCATCGACAATTGTTCCTCCGGATGAAGAAACTGTTATTATGGCACAGCATTTAATAGAATTCCTTCGAGAAGAAGTTAAAGTAGGCCGATTAACAAATCGTTTAGCGCCGTTACAATCAGGAATTGGTTCAGTGGCTAACGCCGTATTGCATGGAATGTTAGATTCAGAATTTGAAGATTTAGAAGTATATTCCGAGGTTTTACAAGATGCAGTTTTTGATCTTATGGATGCTGGAAAAGTCAATTTTGCTTCTTGTTGTTCTATCACGCTTTCTGAAGAGAAAATGCAACAAGTATTTTCTAACTTTGAAAAATATCGTGACAAATTAATGATGCGTCCGCAAGAGATTTCCAATCATCCTGAAATCATTCGTCGCCTTGGATTAATCTCAATTAATACTGCATTAGAATTAGATATATACGGAAATGTTAACTCTACTCACGTTTTAGGTACAAAAATGATGAATGGTATTGGTGGGTCTGGTGATTTTGCAAGAAATGCACGCTTAGCTATCTTTGTTACTAAATCGATTGCGAAAGGTGGTAACATTTCAAGTATCGTTCCTTTCGTTTCTCATGTAGACCATACTGAACATGATGTAGATGTTATCGTCACTGAACAGGGGTATGCCGACTTAAGGGGACTTGCGCCAAGAGAAAGAGTGGAACTTATTATTGAGAATTGCGCACATCCAATGTATCGTGATCAACTACGTGCCTATTACGAAGAAGCAAAAACAAGAGGTGGACAAACTCCTCATATTTTAGAAAAAGCTTTTTCTTGGCATACGAATTATGCTAAAAATGGAACAATGCTTGAAGCGGTAGTAGAAACTGTATAGGTTTGTATCGTACGAAATAGTAAAATGAATGAGTGAGTTTGAAGATTAAATTTTAGAAAAAGAGAACGCCAACTTTTAGGGATGGCGTTCTTTTTCTTTAAAAAAATTGTTGAAAATCGTACTGATTATAATAAAGATTTATAAAATTAATTTCTAATTTATGAAAATAAAAGGTTTTTTGAAGTGCTTTCCGAATCAATTTAGTAGTTTACATATCGAAGGTGAGGAAAAAGAATCATGAAGATAAGAGAAGCGTTATTAAGTGAAGCAAATGAATTAAGTGAACTCGCACTACAATCAAAAGCAACGTGGGATTATAGTGAAGAATTCATACTTGCTTGTAAGGAAGATTTAACAATTACAGAAGAATACATAAAAAATAATTTTGTATATGTTTTAGAAAACGATAATGCGAAGATTGGTTTTTTCTCATTTTTACGTAATGATAAAGCTCTCGATTTCTTGTACATTCATCCTGATTACAAAGGAAAAGGTTACGGGAAAATACTTTGGGAGTACGTAATAGAAAAAGCCAATGAACTAGGATTAAAAAGTTTTACGATTGATAGTGATCCGAATGCAAAAGGATATTACTTGAAAATGGGGGCACAGTTAATAGGAGAGACACCATCAACTGTCTTTAAGGGTCGTGTACTGCCTTTTTTGAAATATGATGTGTAAAACTATTAATAGTAGGGGAAGATTAGAATGGATGATGTAAAGGAAAAAAGAATATATGAAGCACTAATAAAATCGTGGTCGATTGAAACAAGTTCAAAGTGGACAATTGAAAACCCAGCAAAGGGACAGTGTGGTGTAACGGCTCTAGTCGTTCAAGACATATATGGAGGAGAAATTAAAAAGACAAAAGTAAGAGAGGTATGGCACTTTTATAACTTTATAGATGGGCAGAGATTTGATTTTACAGAGACTCAATTCAATGGGAAATTGAATTATATGGATGAAAAGTCAAATCGGAAAGAAGCATTTGCAGATACAAATGAAAAACAATATAGCATTTTGAAGGAAAAAGTAACGAAAGAATTCAAATTATCTTTTGACTCTTAATCTTTAATAAGTTACTATAATGGTGGTAACTTATTAAAGGGAACTTCATAGAGTTGAAAGGGGAAATACTTTTGAAAACAACTTATGTAAACGCTACAATTGTAACGATGAATGAACAAAACGAAGTGATAGAAAATGGATATATCATTGTAGAAAATGATCAAATTATAGATGTAAAGAGCGGAAAATTCGCTAATGATTTTGAAGTAGATGAAGTAATTGACATGAAAGGAAAGTGGGTTTTACCAGGGCTTGTAAATACACATACACACGTTGTAATGAGTCTCCTAAGAGGTATTGGCGATGATATGTTATTACAGCCGTGGCTTGAGACGAGAATTTGGCCACTGGAAAGTCAATTTACTCCCCAAATTGCGGTCGCTAGTACGGAATTAGGATTACTTGAGATGGTGAAAAGTGGTACAACATCATTCTCTGACATGTTTAATCCAATTGGAGTAGATCAAGACGCAATTATGGAAACGGTATCAAGGAGCGGGATGCGAGCTGCTGTTTCAAGGACTTTATTTAGCTTCGGAACGAAAGACGATGAAAAGAAAGCGATTGAAGAAGCTGAGAAATATGTGAAGCGTTACTATAACGAAAGTGGCATGTTAACTACGATGGTTGCACCACATAGTCCATATACATGTAGTACAGAATTGTTAGAAGAGTGCGCACGGATTGCAGTAGAGAATCAAACGATGGTTCATATCCATCTTTCTGAAACAGAGCGTGAAGTACGTGATATTGAAGCACAATATGGAAAACGTCCAGTAGAATATGCAGCGAGCTGCGGATTGTTTAAACGCCCAACAGTTATTGCACACGGTGTAGTATTAAATGACGATGAGCGTGCATTTTTAGCAGAAAATGACGTTCGAGTAGCTCATAATCCGAATAGTAATTTAAAACTAGGTTCTGGTATAGCGAATGTAAAAGCGATGCTAGAAGCAGGAATAAAAGTAGGAATTGCAACAGATAGTGTTGCGTCTAACAATAATTTAGACATGTTTGAAGAAATGCGCATAGCGACTTTACTACAAAAAGGTATTCACCAAGATGCAACAGCATTACCAGTTGAAACAGCTCTTACACTTGCGACAAAAGGAGCTGCTGAAGTAATCGGGATGAAACAAACAGGATCACTTGAGATTGGAAAATGTGCTGATTTCATTACAATTGATCCGTCTAATAAGCCGCATTTACAACCAGCGGATGAAGTGTTATCACACCTTGTATATGCTGCTAGTGGAAAAGATATAAGCGATGTAATTATTAACGGAAAACATGTCGTTTGGAATGGCGAATGTAAAACGTTAGATGAAGAGCGTATTATATTTGAAGCAAGTCGTTATAAACGAGGTTTGCAAAGATAGATAATTATGTGGCAGTTGAAAAAGCTATCCTTTTAAAGGATAGCTTTTTTCTTGAACGAATAAATATTCAAAAGAATGTCGCATCTTTCTGTTAGTATTTCTGCTATAATATATTACGCTTTATAATATTTTATATTTAAGGAGAACAACTCATGAAGCGAAAAAAGAGCCATTTAATGGTAATGGCACTTGTTACATCTTTATTATTAACAGCTTGTAATAATAAAGCGGATAAAAGTGAAATAGAGGTTAAAAAACAAGTGTTAAATGTAACAGTATCAGAAGAAATTCCTTCTCTGGACACTGTGAAAACAACAGATGGTACATCAGCACACATTATGCAGAATATATTTGAAGGATTATATGTATTAAACGATCAAGATCAGCCTACTCCAGCCATAGCAAAATCGTTTAAAAGAAGTGAAGATGGTAAGAAATATACATTTGACTTGCGTAAAGATGCAAAATGGTCAAATGGGGATAGTGTAACAGCAAATGATTTTATATTTGCGTGGAAACGTGCAATTAACCCTGAAACAGCCTCTCAATATGCGTCCATGCTCTTTTATGTGAAAAATGCGAAAGAGATCAATAAGGGGACAATGCCTCTTGATGCACTTGGGGTTAAAGCAATAAATAATTATACGTTAGAAGTTGAACTCGAACAGCCGGTTCCGTATTTTTTACAGTTGTTAGCACTACCTATATACTTACCACAGCATGAATCATTTTTGAAAGAACAAGGAAACAATTATGCATTGGAACCTAGTAATCTCATATATAACGGTCCATTTGTATTAGAAAAATGGAAGCATGAACAAGAGTTTCAATTAAAGAAGAATGCTACATATTGGGATCGAAAGAAAGTGAAATTAGAGGAAATAAACTTTCATATCGTAAAGGATACAATGACAGCTGTAAATTTATATGAAGCCGGAGATTTGGATCGAGTACCTATTAATTCGCAAGTTGTAGACAAGTATAAAGGGAATAAGGAATTACATATGTCGAGTGATTCTGGAATTGCTATGCTTCGTTTTAATGAAAAAAATACCGCGTTAGCAAATAAAAAGGTGCGTCAATCTATTTCATTAGCGTTAAATAAAGATGATTTCGTTGCTCACTTTATTAATAACGGAGCAAAACCTGCAAGCGGGCTTGTACCAGTTGGTCATGTAAATGAAGTGACCGGTAAAGATTTTAGAAAAGAAAACGGAGATCTTTCTTCATATGATTTGCAAAATGCGCAAAAGATTTGGGAAGAAGCGAAAAAAGAGCTTGAAGTAGAGCAAGTAAACCTCGAGTTTTTAACGTTTGAACAAGATAATGCAAAACGTATGGCAGAATATATAAAAGGTGATTTAGAAAAGAATTTGCAAGGACTCGCGATACAAATTAAACAACAGCCATTTAAGCAAAAATTACAGTTAGAACAAATAGGTGATTACGATATAACTATGGCAAATTGGGGACCTGACTATAAAGACCCAATTAGTTATTTAGAGTTATTTACGACAGGGAATCCGAATAATAAAATGAATTATTCTAATGTTCGTTACGATGAATTAATAAAGAAAGCGAAAACGGATTTTGTACTAGATACGGAAAATCGATGGAAAGCGTTGCGAGAAGCCGAGCAGGTATTATTAGAAGATGCTGCGGTGGCGCCGCTTTATCATATTGGCTCAGCATATGTACAAAAGGATTATGTAAAAGGAATTGAAAAGCATCAATTTGGTGGTATTTATACGTATAAGAATGCTTATATTGCTAATGAATAAATACAAAAAACCTTACTTTTTAAAAGTAAGGTTTTTTACACATGAATTCTATTAAACCGATTTTAATAAAGCGTAAAAATTCGTATCATATGGGATATCATCTTGATACATATAATTTTTTAGAACTCCTTCTTTTTCAAAACCTAGTTTTAATAGCACTTTATTGGAAGCCTCATTTTCAAGAAATACAATTGCCCCAATACGCTTTAAATGAATCGTATGGAAACCGTATGATATAACTTCAGAAACAGCTTCAGTCGCATAGCCTTTTCCCCAGTATTCAGGGAAAAAGGCATAACTTAAATTGGCTCGTTTATGCTCAGAAGACCAATCGTGAAAACCGATGGTACCGATAAGTTCTTTCTTGTCTTTTAATTCGATCCCCCATTTTATACCGCTTCTTGCATTGTAACTCAACTTAAAGTTATGAATGATTTGTTTCACTTGATCAACATCTTGTAACGGTTTTTGGCCATAATAGAGCAGTACATTAGTATTAGAAAAGCATTGTAGTATACGCGGTGCATCTTCTTCGGTAAGTTCTCTTAAAATAAGTCTTTCAGTTTTTAATAAAGGAAACATATTTTCGCTCCTTTTCACATGAAAATAGAATGTATTTGTTATTATATAATCTAATCTGAAAATAAAGATTATTCAAGGCGTAAGGGAATTATTGTCTGGAAATAGATTATATAATTTATCTTAAAAAGAGTTTATAGGATTAATACAAATAATGAATTGAAAAAGGGTATTCCAAATAAAAATTGGAATACCCTTTTTTCATTACCCTACAAATGTTTGATACAGTAAGAAGATATTTAAAACGATAACGAGAGCAGCAATTATCCATGCGATAAATGTTGTTATACGGTGGTTAACGAGTGCACCCATAATCTTTTTGTTACTTGTAAACATAATAAGTGGCACTAGTGCAAATGCAATACCGAATGATAAGACGACTTGGCTCATGACTAGAGCGTAAGTTGGATTTACACCTAAAGCGATAATAACTAATGGTGGAATCATTGTAATAAATCGGCGTAAATATAACGGAATATGCATGCGAATGAAACCTTGCATAATAATATCACCCGACATTGTACCGACAGAAGAGCTAGATAGTCCTGCTGATAAAAGTCCAATCCCAAATAATGCAGCCGATACAGGACCTACTAAATTGGTAAATTGAGTGTAAGCAACATCTAAATCTTCAACGTGCAAGCCATTTTTAAAAAATAGTGCAGCTGCTACAATTAACATACTTGCATTAATTGCTCCAGCAATAACCATTGCAATAATAATATCGATAAATTCGAAACGAAAAATCTTTTTCTTTTGTTCGTCAGTTGTTCCGACCACACGGCGTTGTGTTAATGCAGAATGCAAGTATATTGCATGCGGCATAACTGTCGCACCTAAAATCCCTGCTGCAAGTAATATACTGTCTACACCTTGGAATTTTGGAATAAATAGTCCTGAAAGAAGGGGACTTAATTCTGGTTTTGCATAAAAAACTTGAATCCCAAAAGCAATTACTACAATGAAAATCATTCCTGTAATAATAGCTTCTAGTGGACGAAATCCTCTACGTTGAAATTCAAGGATAATAAATGATCCGGCTGCTGTAATTAAAGCGGCAGGTAGCATGGGGATTCCAAATAGTAAGTAAAGCCCCAATGCAGCTCCAATAAATTCCGCTAAATCTGTAGCCATAATAACTAGTTCACCTTGTATCCATAAGCCGATAGACACAGGCTTTGGAAAGTTTTCACGAGCTATTTCGGGTAAATTGTTTCCTGTAGCAATTCCTAATTTAGCCGATAAAGTTTGGATTAATACAGCCATTAAGTTAGAAGCGAGTATAACCCATAATAGTAAATATCCATATTGTGAACCAGCTGCGATATTTGTAGCAAAGTTGCCAGGATCAATATAAGCAACGGACGCGATAAAAGCGGGTCCTAAAAATGGTAACAGTCTTTTCCAGCCTTTTGTTTCTCCACTTAAAGCTAAGTGAGCTGATTGTACGGTTGTACTTTCAGAAGGGAGATGTTCATCTTTTGTTATATCTTTATTCATAGTAGTTTTCCCCTTTAAAATGTTAACTTGATGAAATTATTGTATTTATTCTTACTCATTATTTCAATACATTTAAATATGTTATATGATAATTTCATTTGAACACGAAAGTTTCCTTAATGCAAATTATATGCCTTTATGCAATGGATGGTGTGATAACGTAAAATAAATTGGGAGTTTATGGTGTGATGACGTGGGGAAACATAATAAATTAAAGGGTCAATTTTGAAATTTATGTGAACATAAAGCCGATAATCCAGCATATTAATTGATGGAATTGCATTTGTATGATATATAATATATTGGGATTACAACATAACCATAGTGTTTTGATGTGTAATCTTGTTTTTTATTTTTGTTAACTGATAGAAAATAGTATAAAGAAAAGAAAATGGGATTCATTTTCTTATTATATATGTTTTGATATGAACGTTAACTTATACATGATTTTAAAAATTAGATAGGTGGTAGAAATACATTGGCAACTACAAAACCATACAGAGTATTACTATATTACATGTACACAACAATTGAAAACCCAGAAGAATTCGCGGCAGAGCATTTAGAATTTTGTAATTCACTTGAATTAAAAGGAAGAATTCTTGTAGCGAAAGAAGGTATTAACGGAACTTGTTCAGGAACTGTAGAACAAACAGAGAAATACATGGAAGCAATGAACAATGATCCACGTTTTGACGGTATTGTATTTAAAATAGATGAAGCTGATGGTCATGCATTCAAGAAAATGCACGTGCGTCCTCGTCCAGAGTTAGTTACACTTCGTCTAGAAGATGACATTAACCCACACGAAATAACTGGCAAGTATTTAGAACCAAAAGATTTTTATGAAGCAATGAAACAAGAAGATACAGTTATCATTGATGCACGAAATGATTATGAGTTTGATTTAGGTCACTTCAAAGGTGCGATTAAACCTGATATCGAATCATTCCGTGAATTACCAGATTGGATTCGTGAAAATAAAGAAGTACTTGAAGGTAAAAAGATTTTAACTTATTGTACAGGCGGAATTCGTTGTGAGAAGTTTTCTGGTTGGTTAGTTCGTGAAGGCTATGAAGATGTAAGTCAGCTTCACGGCGGAATTGTAACGTACGGAAAAGACCCAGAGGTACAAGGTGAGCTTTGGGATGGACAATGTTACGTGTTCGATGAGCGTATTGCTGTACCAGTAAACCAAAAAGAACATGTTATCGTTGGTAAAGACCACTTTACAGGTGAACCTTGTGAGCGCTATGTAAACTGTTCAAATCCAGAATGTAATAAGAAAATTTTATGTTCTGAAGAAAACGAAGCGAAATATTTACGTGCATGTTCTCATGAATGTCGTGTAAGTCCACGTAACCGCTACGTAATACAACATGAATTAACGGAAGAGCAAGTAGCTGCTGCATTAGAGCAAATCGAAGCAGGGAAGTAAACTGAATTCGTATAATAAAAGGGGTACTCCAAGTTTAATTTTGGAGCACCCTTTTTTTATTATCCGGTCCTGTTATTTGTCGGTTTTTGTCGGTAAGTCGATATATTAAAAAAATCGCTGATATATTTCGAGTTGCGCCGATATAATGGGAAAATCGCTGATAAAAATTCACTTACTGCAGCGGGCCAAGAATTTGAAAATAATCTTCTTTAATTTTTATCTTCTTTCTCTTTAACGGCAGAAAGTACAGTTTGTTTTACCCAAGCTTTTCTTCGTTTATGTTGTAGACCCCATTGGTATAAACTTTGGGCTCCTAAAATAAGTGAAATGACAATGCCGCTAATCGCAATTAATAGAGCGAAAAATTCAAGAGGTGACGATATTTTGTTTGAATCGGTGTTTCTTAAAAGGTCAATCATAGTAAACCCTAACATTTGGCCCACTACAGAGTAGAGCGTTAAAATTAATAATAAAAGGCTATCTTTTTTAGAGGCGACATTTTCTTGATATTTAAACAAACTATCAAGATTTTGTTTCGCGTTCGAGTATAGAACCTCAATATTAAAAAGTTTTCTTAAGCGGAAGAAAATATCTTCACTCTGTGATTGGGATACTAATTCTAAAGAAAAATAATTAGCAGTGAACGAATTGATCGAATAAATTAATTTCTCTATTTCATTAGTATCTTGTTCAATATTTAGCTCAGCATAGGCGTTCGCCATTTTTAATAAAACAATTTTATGGAATAGGTTTAATAATAAAGCGTAATAAAATTCCCCGTACATTTGACTAGCAAGTTTAGCGATTTCGCGTTCTCCTTCATTTGTTACACATGTAAAAATATGTTCTTCCATTATGAAATAACGATTTGGAGCCCATCTCTGGTAAGCGTGTTTTTTTAAATAGTCATGAATGTAAGGAAGGTTATTTGCACTCACATATGGCTTACCATCACTTGTTAATCCGGAAAGACTAGAAGTACGATAAACATCCACTTCGTTAAGTTCCATACCTTCTTTTAGTGACAATAAAGTTTGGACGTACATTCTTTGGTCTTCGAAGAAAGGGAAGGTTTGAAAGTATGAACTTCTTAATCTCTTCTTTTCAAAGAAATCAGTTACGCCATGAAATAAATAACCAAAAATGAATTTTTCAACTTGGGAATACTTTTTTCCGTTACATTCAATACAAATAGTCTCATTTGTATCATTTTTAGTTTCAAGTACACGGAAGCGAGCAGCGAATTCGATTGCTTCAGATAAAGTCATGTTTGGAGCAGTGTTTACTTCTGTTCGAATTGTTAAGAAGCCAAGTTCATAAGGACAAAGTGTTACATCAATAGAGTGTATCTTGAATGGGATTGAAATAAGGTTTGTTGTTAAATGTCCAGTTAAGTTAAGGTCCTTTGAATAACGTTGCAAGCCCTTTTGATGCTCTGAGTGAGGAAAGAGAATTTTATTGGTAAATGAAAGATAGTATGCTTCCATATTTTGATGTGAAACTTTAAACTCCCCATAATATGTATTTTCATCATCGAGATGATCGAGCCGAAAAGGACGAAAATCGTTTTTTTGTAAGAAAGGGAACATATTTTGTTCATATCCAGTTTTAAAAGAAAACGGGAATATAAATTGAAATATAGCTGTTGCTACATCTTTTTCCTCAATTGCTTGTATTACCTCCATCTACATTGTTTCCTTTCCGTATATGCTATAGAAACAACATGCCCAAATTTATTTGAAAATAACCACTGTTTTATACCCGATTGAGAGTGAAAATTCAGCTTATTTAGCAGAGGACATGTATAATGTTATGTATACTAAAAGTTATAAAATTTTATTTTGAAAAGGGGGATGCTGTATGCGGATTTTAGTATTAGGCGCTGGTGGAGTCGGAGGATTTTTTGGTGGCAGATTAGTCGAAAAGGGAGAAGATGTTACATTTCTTGTTCGTAGTAAACGGAAAAAACAATTAGAGGAAAGAGGACTTGTAATCCGAAGTGTTAACGGGGATTTTTCCTTTCAACCGAAATTAATAACGAAAGAAGAGAGAACTTCTCCATTTGATGTCATTTTATTTTCAACAAAAGCGTATCACTTAAACGAGGCAATTCAAGATTTGAAGCCGTTTGTTGGCGAAAATACTGTAATCATTCCATTGTTAAATGGTATCGCTCATTTATCGCTATTACAAAAAGAATTCGGCGAAGAAAAAGTAATTGGCGGTTTATGCTTTATCGAGACGACGTTAAACGATCAAGGAGAAATTGTACAAACTAGCGCTGCCAACAGACTTGTGTTTGGAGAAATTAAGTCTCAAAATTCAGAGAGAGTAAAGCATATTTCTAAAGCATTTGCAGGTACGAAATCTAGTTTTGTTTTAAGTGAAAATATTACGCAAGATATGTGGCATAAATATTTATTTATTACTGTAATGTCCGGTGTGACAACGTTAATGCGTGCACCAATTGGACCAATCCGTGAAAGTGAAGGCGGCCGTGATTTTATCCGTAATGTATTTGAGGAATCTGTACAAATCATGAGAGTATTAGGAGCTCCCGTAAAGGAAAATATTGCCGAGGAACATATGAAAACAATTGATAAAATTTCGTATGATATGAAGTCATCGATGCAACGTGATATGGAGAAGGGTTCGTTTATTGAAGGGAAGCACTTGCAAGGATATTTACTGGATGTAGCAGAGAAATTTTCTATAGCGGCACCATTATTAGGCACTATATATCAAAATTTAAAGGTGTATGAAGAGATGACCTTTAACAGATCTGTAATAGAATTAGATGTATGAAAAAATAAAAAAGATAGCAATATATAAGTGTATTGCTATCTTTTTTATTTTTTTGTATGACAAATTATTTATTTCTTTTCGTTCTATCTGTCAAATTTATTTCCTGTTCACGTTTACCATATAACTGATTAATTTCATTTGCTACTGCATCTAAATATGAATCGGAAAAAATAGGCTTCTTTTCTTTAGACATATGGGTCTCCTTTGCGGATTTTTTAGTATTCATTATGTATATTTCTCAGTGGATTATGCACAATCATTTTAATTTTTTTCTTATTGAAAATTTTTGTTTACTTTTTGAAAATAAAGGAGTATTATAATCCACAGTTTCAATTTTCTAAATCGCTGAAACCGCATGGTACGGGGGACCCGTTTTTACGGATTAGTACATAATCCGATGGGGTGAATCCTTAAAAAAGGTAGGGCTACTCATAGGCCCGAATCCGACAGCTAACCTCGTAAGCGTTATATTGAGAAGGAAGGTGGAGCTTGTGCGACAAAAAAAATAATGTCTACAAGTCTATTTCGCTATGGCTTGTAGACATTTTTTGTTTTCTGAGGAAATAGTTTACTGGCTGTAACAAGCAGAAAAGTTCGTACAAAATTATTGGAGAGTGGACAGCATTGGTTTCATCTATTAAAAGATTTTTAATTGGAAGACCGTTAAAATCAACGGAGCTTGGAGAACAAAAGCTTAATAAAACGAAAGCTTTAGCTATTTTATCTTCTGACGCATTGTCATCAGTTGCTTACGGTCCAGAGCAAATTTTAATTGCTTTAGCAGGTGTTGGAGCGATCGCTTATTGGTATTCCATTCCGATCGCTGTTGGGGTATTAGTATTATTGACAGCCCTTATTTTATCTTATCGTCAAATTATTTTTGCTTATCCGCATGGCGGGGGAGCGTATGTTGTATCAAAAGAAAATTTAGGGATGAATCCAGGCTTAATTGCTGGAGGATCTTTATTAGTTGACTATATTTTAACTGTTGCGGTAAGTGTGTCCGCTGGTACAGATGCAATTACGTCTGCGTTTCCTAGCTTACATGCACACAACGTAATTATTGCGGTTATATTTGTTATATTAATTACGATATTAAATTTAAGGGGAGTAACGGAATCAGCTTCCGTTTTAGCATATCCTGTTTATTTATTCGTTTTAGCACTATTTATATTAATTGGTGTGGGCATATATAATATTTTAACTGGTCATGTTTCACCCACTTTACATGCGCCGATTGGTACACCAGTTGCAGGGATTAGTTTATTTTTATTACTAAGAGCATTTGCATCAGGTAGTTCTGCTTTAACAGGTGTTGAAGCAATTTCAAATGCAATTCCGAACTTTAAAGATCCTGCGCCAAACAATGCTGCAAAAACATTGCTTGCAATGGGTGCATTACTTGCTGTGTTATTTTCAGGAATTGTATTTTTAGCTTATTATTACGGAGTGACTCCGAGTAAAGAAGTAACAGTTGTTTCTCAAATTGCTGAACAAACATTTGGACGTAATTTCATGTACTATTTCATACAAGGTACAACAGCTTTAATATTAATTCTCGCTGCTAATACAGGTTATTCTGCATTTCCTTTATTAGCGGTTAACCTTGCAAAAGATAAATTCATACCGAGAATGTTTACGATTAGAGGAGACCGTCTAGGTTACTCAAACGGTATTATTATACTTGGAGTTGCTTCGATTATTTTAATTGTAGCTTTCCAAGGACAAACAGAACATTTAATTCCACTATATGCAGTAGGTGTATTTATTCCATTTACACTTTCTCAAACAGGGATGGTATTAAAATGGCTTCGCGAAAAGCCTGAAGGATGGGCTTTAAGATTAACGGTTAATTTAATTGGTGCAGTTATTAGTTTTATCGTAATGAGCATGTTCTTTTTAACTAAATTTGCACAAGTTTGGTCGATTCTTATTTTCTTACCAGTTATTATCTTCTTATTCCATCGAATTAAGAAGCATTATGATGCAGTGGGTGATCAATTAAGTTTAAAAACTTGCGAACCTCTTATTCCAATTGAGGGGAATGTAATTGTCGTTCCTGTAGCAGGTATGACCCATGTAGTAGAAAATTCATTGAACTATGCGAAATCCCTTTCGGCAGATCAAGTTATCGCAGTATATGTTGCTTTTGACAGAGAAGAGGAAAAGAAATTTGAAGAGAAATGGAAGAAGTGGCAACCTGAAGTAAGGCTTGTTACATTACATTCTCATTATAGAAGTATTATTCAGCCGCTAACGAAGTTTATCGATACAGTGCAATAT
Organism: Bacillus sp. PK6-16; assembly: GCF_056530295.1. Taxonomy (NCBI): domain Bacteria; kingdom Bacillati; phylum Bacillota; class Bacilli; order Caryophanales; family Bacillaceae; genus Bacillus; species Bacillus sp. PK6-16. Next base: position 3,499,570 of record NZ_CP096511.1, on the reverse strand, counting down.
AAGGCGAGTGAATCGAATTACCGTGTTACGGTCGTTATACCACAGTTTATTCCAAAAAAAGGTTGGCATAACATTCTTCATAATCAATCCAGTTTACTCATACGTGCGTATTTACTTTATAAAAGAAATGTTGTTATTACGACAGTTCCATATCATTTGAAAAAATAAGAAGATTTTTAAGGATAGCTTTGTGAAAATGAAGCTATCCTTTTTGTGTATATGCTATGCATAATTGCATATGGGCTTAAAAATTATACCAATATAATTTAATTGGTTATTTGAAAGTAGTGTTTTCTGTTGTGATATGTAGATATTTCAATCGATAAAGCGAATCGGATTATATTTTGAAATAAGGACATGAAAGCTTGAAAATAAAGGGAATGAAAATACTTCTTTACGATATATAAACAGCTGTGTTTAAATGACCTTACAGTACAAAATTTATATGAAAACAAAACGGAATTTCATATTTACTTACGTTATTAAGTTTAAAATGAATAATATTTTTATGTAATATATTCACTGTATCGATGTGGAAAATGAGGGTCGATAGAAAATTTATGCAACGTTATTCATACTAAGCACATATGAAAAGTTTTATAACAATAAGTAAGTACTGTAGCAATAACAGTTGGGAGAGATGGTTCGTACGTCAATCACGGTGAGTACGTCCTCTAGTTTAACCATCTTAAATTATATGCAAGAAAATAGAATAATAAAATGCGATAGTAATAGTTGCTAATACATAGGAGGAGTTAAAGTGAAAAAAACTTTAATTACAGGGTTATTGGTTACAGCAGTATCTACGAGTTGCTTCATTCCTGTAAGCGCTTACGCTAAGGAGGGGCAAACGGAAGTGAAAACAGTATATGCGCAAAATGTAATTGCTCCAAATACATTATCCAACTCAATTAGAATGTTAGGATCACAATCACCGCTTATTCAAGCATACGGATTAATTATTTTGCAACAGCCAGACATTAAGGTAAATGCGATGAGTAGCTTAACGAATCATCAAAAGTTTGCAAAGGCGAATGTACGAGAGTGGATTGATGAATATAATCCGAAGCTAATTGACTTAAATCAAGAGATGATGAGATACAGCAATAGATTTAATAGCTATTATAGTAAGCTCTATGAACTAGCAGGAAACGTAAATGAAGATCAGCAAGCAAAATCAGATTTTATGAGTGCATATGGAAAATTACAATTGCAAGTACAGAGCATCCAAGAGAGTATGGAGCAAGATTTATTAGAGTTAAATCGATTTAAAACAGTATTAGATAAAGATAGTAACAATTTATCAATTAAAGCCGATGAAGCAATAAAAACACTGCAAGGATCAAGTGGAGATATTGTGAAATTAAGAGAAGATATTAAAAGAATTCAAGGGGAAATTCAAGCTGAACTAACTACTATTTTGAATAGACCTCAAGAAATTATTAAAGGTTCTATTAATATCGGTAAACAAGTATTTACAATCACAAATCAAACTGCACAAACGAAAACAATCGATTTTGTTTCTATCGGTACTTTAAGTAATGAAATTGTAAATGCTGCAGATAGTCAAACGAGAGAAGCAGCTCTTCGCATTCAGCAAAAGCAAAAAGAGTTATTGCCACTTATTCAAAAGTTATCACAAACTGAAGCAGAAGCGACTCAAATTACATTCGTTGAAGATCAAGTAAATAGCTTTACAGAATTAATTGATCGTCAAATTACAACTTTAGAAACGTTATTAACGGATTGGAAAGTTTTAAATAATAATATGATCCAAATTCAAACAAATGTTGAAGAAGGCACGTATACAGACAGTAGTTTACTTCAAAAACATTTCAATCAAATTAAAAAAGTAAGTGATGAAATGAATAAGCAAACAAATCAATTTGAAGATTACGTTACAAACGTTGAAGTACATTAAACAGAAAAATAATTAGCGATATAGGGAGAGAAGAAAAATGACAAAAAAACCTTATAAAGTAATGGCTCTATCAGCACTGATGGCAGTATTTGCAGCAGGAAATATTATGCCGGCTCATGCGTATGCAGCTGAAAGTACAGTGAAACAAGCTCCAGTTCATGCGGTAGCAAAAGCTTATAATGACTATGAAGAATATTCATTAGGACCAGAAGGCTTGAAAGATGCAATGGAAAGAACAGGTTCAAATGCTTTAGTAATGGATCTGTATGCTTTAACAATTATTAAACAAGGTAATGTTAACTTTGGAAATGTATCGACTGTTGATGCAGCTTTAAAAGGAAAAGTGATTCAGCACCAAGATACAGCTAGAGGAAATGCGAAGCAATGGTTAGATGTATTAAAGCCACAGCTTATTTCAACGAATCAAAACATCATTAACTACAATACGAAATTCCAAAACTATTATGATACTTTAGTTGCTGCGGTAGATGCAAAAGATAAAGCGACTCTTACGAAAGGCCTAACTAGATTATCAAGTAGTATTAATGAAAATAAAGCGCAAGTGGATCAGTTAGTAGAAGACTTAAAGAAATTCCGAAATAAAATGACGTCGGATACGCAAAACTTCAAGGGTGATGCAAATCAAATTACATCTATATTAGCTAGTCAAGATGCAGGGATTCCCCTTCTGCAAAATCAAATTACAACGTACAATGAAGCAATTAGTAAATATAATGCAATTATTATCGGTTCATCTGTTGCGACAGCTCTAGGACCAATTGCAATTATTGGTGGTGCAGTAGTTATTGCTACGGGCGCAGGAACACCGCTAGGAGTCGCATTAATTGCAGGTGGTGCAGCAGCTGTAGGCGGTGGTACAGCTGGTATCGTATTAGCGAAGAAAGAACTTGACAATGCACAAGCTGAAATTCAAAAAATAACTGGACAAATTACAACTGCTCAATTAGAAGTAGCTGGGTTAACGAACATTAAAACACAAACTGAGTATTTAACAAATACGATTGATACTGCAATTACAGCGTTGCAAAACATTTCAAACCAATGGTATACAATGGGATCAAAATACAATTCTTTACTTCAAAATGTGGATTCAATTAGTCCAAACGATCTTGTTTTCATTAAAGAAGATTTAAACATTGCGAAAGATAGCTGGAAAAACATTAAAGACTATGCAGAAAAGATTTATGCTGAAGATATTAAAGTAGTAGATACGAAAAAAGCATAATCGAATACGAATCGTTAGGGCGTTAAGTGTTGATGAATGATTTGAAGCTCCTGTTCAGTTGTGAGCAGGAGCTTTTGATATCCTTATAAAGAGAATAGGTGAAAAATATGCAGAAACGATTTTATAAAAAATGTCTTTTAGCGGTAATGATTGCTGGGGTGGCAACGAGTAACGCATTTCCTTTACATCCTTTTGCAGCAGAACAAAATGTAACGGTGCTACAAGAAAATGTGAAAAACTATTCTCTTGGACCAGCAGGATTCCAAGATGTAATGGCACAAACGACATCAAGCATATTTGCAATGGATTCATATGCAAAATTAATTCAAAATCAACAAGAGACGGATTTAAGTAAAATAAGTTCGATTAATAGTGAATTTAAAGGGAATATGATTCAGCATCAAAGAGATGCAAAAATTAATGCAGCATATTGGTTAAATAATATGAAGCCTCAAATTATGAAAACAGATCAAAATATTATAAATTACAATAATACTTTTCAATCGTATTATAATGACATGTTAATAGCGATTGATCAAAAGGATAGCGGGAAATTAAAAGCGGATTTAGAAAAGTTGTATGCGGATATTGTAAAGAATCAAAATGAGGTAGATGGATTATTAGGAAATTTGAAAGCTTTTCGCGATAGAATGGCGAAAGAGACAAATAGTTTCAAAGAGGATACAAATCAGTTAACATCGATATTGGCAAGTACGAATGCTGGTATTCCAGCTCTAGAGCAACAAATAAATACATATAACGATTCGATTAAAAAGAGTAATGATATGGTCATTGCTGGTGGCGTACTTTGCGTAGCTCTAATAACATGTCTTGCTGGCGGGCCGATGATTGCGGTTGCGAAAAAAGATATCGCAAATGCAGAAAGAGAAATCGCCAATTTAAAAGATAGAATTTCAGGAGCACAAGCAGAAGTCGTAATTTTGACTGATGTAAAAAATAAAACAACAAACATGACAGAAACAATTGATGCAGCAATTACAGCACTACAAAACATATCAAATCAATGGTATACAGTAGGTGCAAAATATAATAATTTACTACAAAACGTAAAAGGAATTAGTCCGGAAGAGTTTACGTTTATAAAAGAAGATTTACATACAGCGAAAGATAGCTGGAAAGATGTAAAGGATTATACAGAAAAATTACATGAAGGCGTGGCGAAGTAAACAGTGGACTAGTTCTGCTGTTTATTTTTTTATCTTGTTTTTTTGTAAGGGTTGAACTTGCAATTATATATAAGTTTGTCATGTATTTTTATATTTTTTATAAATTCTAAAAGGACATTCCCTATTGTTGGTATGATAGACAGAAACTGTTTTTTTAGAACAGGAGACAATAAATAGGGAAAATAACATTAGGATTATTAGTTATATTTCTACTTATATTTATGTACATGTCTTTAGTAGGAGATGAGAATAAGGGTTCCTTAACTCCTAATCTGATTTCAAAGGAAAAATATTTAGAAATTGATTCTGTTGCTGGAGGTACATTTAGAGATTATGGTCAAGAAGCAGAAGCAGTGTTTGAAAAACTAAGTAGTCAGAAAAATGTTGAAACAAAAAAGATTTTTTGAGGAAGAAATTTTTGAAGAATCATTATAGACTTTTACTTTATTAGTATTAACTGAAACTTATTCACTTAATTTCCTATCAGAAATTATAAAGTGAAAACAGAACATGAAATACGCAAAAAATATCACAGGGCAGATCCTCAAAATATTTCAAAATCCACCCTGTGATCATATACTCATTTACAAGTGAAAATAATTAATACCCTAAAATATCTACTTCAGCTGCTGAAGCAAATCCATTCTGTCCTTTCGTTACTTCCACTTTTACATACTTTGCAGTAACTGGGGTAAATGTTGCCGTTTTCTTATCACTATTATTTTCCCATGTTCCTGATGATATTTTGTCATACGTAATGCCATCTACACTCGTATAAATATTGTAAGTTAAAATACGGCCATTTTCTGACCAATCTTGCCTTGGAAGATATGCCAATTGTGAAATGGTACGTGTATCACCAAGTTCTAGTGTCAAATTGTAAGGATATTGATTTGGTGTCCAAGTACTATGCCAAAATGTATCTGTTTTTCCATCTATCGCCTTACTAGCTGAGCCCGTTGATTCCTCACTATTTGCACTTGCCTTCATTATTTTTTTTGACAATACAGCAAGTGGTTTAACAGGTTTAGCATCCGTCGCTTCCCATATAGGTGCAATTAATGTTGGATTGTTTAAAGCTTCTACTTTTTGTCTCGTTTCTTGTGTTGCTTTCAATCCCCATTTATCAAAGAATGGCAGTACATTTTGTTTTGCTATTTTCGATGTATTGTAAATAAATGCCTGTATTTTATCCTCGTCTGTTTTGGGAAGTTGATCCTCTGGTATCTCACGATATAATTTGTGGAGATTTGGATAAAAATCATCCCCATATGCCAAATGAAGTTGCCAAAGCATAACAAGTTTTACAAACAGGTCGTCAATATTTTTATATTCCTTATTTGTTTGTTTTAAATACGCAAAAGCTCTATTATAATCTCCCTCTGTATCTAAACGTGTTGGTATATTTGGGTATATTTTCTTGAATGCAGCTAAAGAATATAGATTATTAGTTACTTCACCCATACCTCTTAAATCATTCCACGTCCATGGATATTGTTGTCGTGCATGTCCCGCTTCATGCATTTGTCCCCACCCAAACTCATTGACATTTAAAGTACTTTTGATAGCTTCACCAGCAGTCGTAAAGACGGCTCCATCCCAACTTGCATACATGCCCCAACTTTGTGCGTTAGGATTTTCTACAAAGGCCCAAATACGACGAGTTGAACGATGTAAAGGATTAGGATCTGTTTCAGATAGCCCTGCTAACTTGTCTTGCGCTCGAATCATTTCATCATATTTATTTAATAGGGGCACAGGATCTTGATTTACAATATATTTATTGGCACTATCACGAGTTACAGTTAGCACCGCTCGTTCTGATTTCAATTGTACTGCATGTGCATTTGGATAGTTGTTCATCATGGCAATCCAGTCTGCTTTTGTGTGTTTCCCTAATACAAAGAAAGGAATAGGGCTACCGCCTTGCGTTACTTGCACCTTAACTGTTCCTGTGCTTTGAAAATTATCTAACCCTAATACGCCGCCGTTTGGTGAAGAGATGGTATTAGAGCCAGGTGAAAGATCAATTTCTTTTCCCCATTCTTTATCATATTGATGTGTCCCAATAATGGCTCTAATCTTTTGCGTTCCTGATACTGTAATTGTAACCTGTTCATTAGGTTTCACATATATGCCTGTTGGCATATAATTTTTTTGCTCACTTCTTTTTTCTCTTTTTGCTTCATCCCAAAAACTTCCTGTACCTGGAAGGTCAAACTCTCTTTGTTCAAATTGAGTTGCAGTTTGTGCAGTTTCAGCATGTACATCTAAATTGTTTGACGTAATAGGTGTAAATAACGTGGTTGCTAAAATAGCAGATGTTGCAAACACCTTTATAGTTTTTTGTAATCTACAATTCTTTCTTCTGTTCATATAGATCAGTCCCTTCGTTAAAATTCATTATTACTTACATACGAAATATCAGTTTTTTCACTAATGCCGAAAGTGGATTTTTTAAATTCACACTTATAAAAAAATGTTGATGATATTTTTAGATGAGTAAAAAAAAGCATAGTAACACTTCAAGTGCCCTTCCTGATTAATTTAGAAACACATTACCTTCATTGATTTCTTAAATCACTCCTCTAAGTAAACAATTAAGATAAATGTCCTATCTCAAAGCTCCTTTCCTAATTTTGGGATTACGAATTAAGTATAGTTCAAAAATAAAGTTATACAATTGAGAAAAATTAAAATGTTAAAAAATTACATTCTCGTAAAATTTTTAACATTTACTAAAAAATATTTGTTATAGAGAGGAGATTCACATACCCATCAAGCTAAACTTTTGAAATATCTCCAAAACGAAAATTCTATCTCTTCATAATTATTCATACAATCCGATTCAGTTTTCCTTTCTATGGGGGCAATTTAACTCTTAACTTGATGGGCATGTGGCGTTACCTCTAGGAGATAGCTTCATCTAGATAGGATAATGTAAACATGAAAAAATAGGTAAAGTGGAAACACGTTTGTTTATTTGCAAAATGAATAAAAAGAAAACCCCCTTGCAGATAAATGTAAGAGGGTATTTTTGAGCAGTAATTTCGTATCCATGTGTGCGTAAAAATTTTTCCGTTATCGCTCCCTTTGATAGAATCTATTTTTATATGGTTTTTTACCGAATTTTTTAAAAATTAAATTTTATGGCTTGATAATTCATTTAAAATGATTTAATCTTATGTCAAATGATATGTTTATCTATCAAAAATGTTTTTGTAAAGATAAAGGAGTGATTGAGAATGTTAAACGCCCCATTGATGGTAAGTCTTTAGGTACAGCAGCATTGAAAAGATTGGGAAGAACTGAGTGAGCTTTCACAATAAAGAACTCTATAACTTTATGTAGTGTTTGATACCCTTCGATTAGATTTTTTGAAAAACAAATCAATATTAATTGAATCAAAGTTTAGAAATTAAATATATGAGTAGTAGAAAAAATCCATTAGTTGTTATCATGTTCTAATAAAAAATGGGAAATGGAAATTCTGAGAAAACCTGTTCAGAAAGTAAGTTAGTGAGGGGAATTCAAAACCAATTTAATAAAAGCGAGGTAAATAATATGACTTTTGAAGAAAAATTACAAGCATATGCAGAACTTACGGTGAAAATCGGTGTCAATATTCAACCAGGGCAATACTTATTAGTCAATACATCAGTGGATGCATTGGATTTCGCCCGTATAGTTGTGAAAGAGGCTTATAAGGCTGGGGCAGGGCTTGTTCATGTTAATTTTTCGGATGAAGAAATGGAACGTGCTTACTTTGATTATGCCTCAGATGAAGAATTTAATCGCTTCCCAGAGTGGATAGTCAAAATGAATGATGAGCTGATCGAACGTAAAGGAGCACTATTAATGATAGATGCTACAGATCCTGATAAATTTACAGGTATTTCATCTGATCGTCTAGCTACCTATCAAAAGGTAGCAGGAGCTGCTCTGAGAAACAATCGCAACGCCGTAATGAAGGATTCAATAGCTTGGTCGATGGTAGCAGTTCCTTCACCAAAGTGGGCATCGAAGGTGTTCCCAGGTTTAGCAACTGAGGATCAAGTACCAGCATTATGGGAGGCTATTTTTAAAGCTGTTCGTATTGGTGACGGCAGTGCTATTGAAAAATGGCGTGAACATGTAACAAATTTAGAATCTCGTGCGGTCCTACTGAACGATAAAAAATATATGAAGCTTCACTATACAGCGCCAGGTACTGATTTAACAATTGCATTAGCACCACAGCATAAATGGGTTACTGGAGGTGGTAAAACTCCTGATGATACTATCTTTATGGCTAATATGCCGACAGAAGAGGTTTATACGTTACCGATGAAACAAGGTGTAAATGGCTATGTAAGCAATACAAAACCATTAGTTTATCAAGGGAATATTATCGATGGCTTTAAACTGACATTTGAAGAAGGAAAAATTGTTAAAGCTGAAGCACAGGTAGGACATGATTTATTACAAGAGCTTATTAATGTGGATGAAGGCTCTTGCTATTTAGGTGAAGTAGCACTTGTACCACATGAATCACCAATTTCAGCATCGGGAATTTTATATTTTAATACATTGTTTGATGAAAATGCATCGAACCATTTAGCGATTGGTAAAGCTTATCCAACTTGCTTAGAGGGTGGAAGAGATTTAGAAAACGATCAGCTTGAAACGTTAGGGGCAAATATTTCAGTAACACATGAGGACTTTATGATTGGCAGCAGTGAGATGGACATTGACGGTATTCTACCAGATGGAACTGTAGAACCAATTTTTCGTAAAGGTAGCTGGGCATTTTAAGTTTTTAATTTGAATAAAGGAGTAGAGTGGATGAAACGGTTACTAAGCATAATTGGTGCAACTATATAGGTGTTTCATCTGCTTTTGCTTAGGCTGAAAACTACCTCTTTAATTAGAAGTAAAATGCATGCAAAGGAGATAGGCCAATGAATTTCTGGGAAGTTGTTTTGATAGTAGTGAATTTTAGTCTATTGAGTTGGATACTGTTAATAGGCAGAGAAACGAAAAAGTGGTCTAAATTAGCTACTTTGATTGCCGTTGTAATGGTTACAGTTCAGTTATTGGCAGAAGGTTTTAGGTGGCAGATGATTCCGGCATATGTATCCCCAGTTATCTTAATTTTATGCTATTTATTAGCTGGGCGGAAAAAGGGCTTTAGAAGTTCGGGTATATTCATAGTTAAGACTTCGTTACTATGTATCTATTTGTCTGTAGCAGTTGCGCTACCCTTACTTATGCCAGTATTTTCATTTGAAGAACCAACTGGTCCACATAGGGTCGGTACGAAGCTATATCATTGGGTTGATCATCAGAGAAATGAACCATATTCAAAAAATCCAAACGATCGGCGCGAACTGATGCTGCAAATTTGGTATCCTGCAGCTGAAAAAAGCAAGGGGGATCCAGAACCTTATATTCGTAACATAAATGAGCTCTCCAAGGGATTGGAAAAAACATTGTCTATTCCTGCATTTGCATTCAGCCACATGGAATTGGTAAAGTCTCATTCGTTTATGGATTTACAACTCTCAGACTCAGAGAATCACTATCCCATATTACTCTTCTCTCATGGTTTTAATGGTTTTCATAATCAAAACACGTTTCAAGTTGAGGAGTTGGCTAGTCAAGGATATATTGTTCTAAGTATCGATCATACCTTTGATGCTGCAGCTACCGTCTTTCCAGGTGGTCGAACTGCTTACGTACAGCCCATCAATTTAACTGATGAAGGAGATAGTCACATAAAATTATGGGAGGAAGATGTCAGCTTTGTCCTTAATCAGATAGAGAAACTTAATGAAAACGATGAGACCGGTTTCTTTACAGGAAGACTGGATACCTCGCGAATTGGAATGTTTGGCCACTCTTACGGTGGAGCTACCGCAGCACAAATACTTGCAAAAGATTCTCGTGTCAAAGCAGCTATCAATATGGATGGTACATTGTATGGTGAAATCTTGCCTGAAAGTGGCATTGGAAAACCATTTCTGCTCATGAATGCAGAAGAGCCTGATGAAGCAGATCCCTTTGAAGTGAGGGAGCGATACGGACGCGGGTTAGCTGGCGGTGGTATGTCAATAGTCATTCCTCATACGGATCATACAAGCTTTACCGATTTACATTTGTTCTCACCTCTGTTGCAGAGCCCAGGTGAAAATCCAAAGGAAGTTCATCGTATTATTAACGAATTCAGCCTGGCATTTTTTGACCAGTATGTAAAACAGAAGGATGACGGCTCAACCCTTAAAAGGCTGATAACCAAATACCCGGAAGTGAATTTTAAAATAAACCGATAACTTTATGCAGAAAGTAACTCGTACCATTTCCTTTGGCTCTTGTATTTATTACATTAAAGAATTTAATTTCTTCATCGTTATCTAAATAATGAAATGCTAAAAATGAAACATTCAAAGTACTATCAGTTTCAGGAATATAATTCTTTTTGAAAAGCTACATTCAGCAGCTGGACACTTTATTTGAGATTGTTTATTATAATATCAAATGATATATTTATCTATCAAAAATGACGACTTTATACAGAAAAAGGGAGAGATTGACGATGAAGAAAGACTTGTCAGCGTTGAAGGAAGCGAGATTTAATGCAATTCTTGATTCAGCTACTATATTGCTTGTTGAAAATCCTACTGCTTCGATGAATGAAATTGCGGAATATGCGGGAATTGGAATTGCTACACTCCATCGCTACGTCGAAAGCAGGGAGAAATTGATGCTGTTCTTGGGCCATCGGGCTATACAACTGGTAAGTGATACTGTAAACCAGATTCCACTGGATGAGGAAAGAAGCGAAAACTATATCCCGGAACTCATTGAAGCGTTAATCCCTTTAGGTGACAAAATCTATTTTCTAGGTCATGATGCATCTGTATTTAACAACAAAGAATTAGGTGAAGCAGAAGAGAAGCTGAGGGAACCCTTAAGACGCGTTATTGAATTGCTACAACAAAGAGGTTACTTTCAGCAAACAGTTAGCAGTGAATGGATTTTGAATACGCTTTATGCTCTGCTTTTCCATACCTGGGAACAGGTACATGAAGGAAATGTGGCTAAAAAATCTGCTGCAGAGCTTGTTTTAAATACATTTTATTATGGTTTCAAAGCTAAGGATGAATTGAGAGGGAAGTGAACTGATTCAAATCCATGATAATTAATATTAATAATATAGAAAGTGAAAAGGAGCAATAGGATAATGAATAAAATCTCTATTGTAAAGGCTGTTCATCAATCCATGGTCGGCGCCCAGCTAAATGTAATGGCATTGGAATACATGGCGTTTCCACTTGCAGGATCTGAGGAGAAGAACACAGTCGATTGGACATTTTGTAAGCTATGGCGGCAGGAGAACAACCGTTTTAGTCATCAATACGCCTATGAAGCTCAAATGGACGGGAAAACTTTAGGGATGATTACTTGCTATCCCATACCCGTTTTAAATCGTCTTGCCTGGCCCACTTTTAAACAGCTGCTTTCGTTCCGAAAGCTGGGTTTTGTTGTTTATAACATTCTGAATATCAAAATGCTTTATTCCATGTTTACCTTGAAGGAGGGAGAAGATGACGAGTTTCACATCGGAACAATTGCCTTACTGCCCGAAAGTCGAGGACTAGGGATAGGTACCAGATTAATTGAGTTTGCTGAGGAACAAGCTTCGCTGCAAGGCTTTGCCAAATGCTCTCTGACGGTAAAGAAAGAGAACCAACTTGCCATTAAATTGTATCAGAGGATAGGCTACCAGATTACAGGTGAAATCAATAAACCAAAGTTATCGTTATACAGAATGGTCAAAAACGTAGAACCTTACAACCATTTATAAAAAATTTGTACAGTATTAGAGGGTACCAGCACATGCCCATAAGCTTAAGGATTCAAAATTACCCCAAAGTAAAAAATGTACATTTTTTACAAGTTAACACAAAATTTTAGCTTGATAGTGATGGGATGAGGCTTCTATATAAAAAAACACAGTTTACACTCAAACTGTGTTTTTTCGACGTATAATGCTTTATCAACATCTCTTTTTATTCTTTAAAATCTGCAACAGAACCAGGATCTCCCCTCAAAATATAAATTCCAAGGGGGGAGCCTGTTTTTTATTTACTTATATACGTACAGCTGTACCACTTACAGCAACCATTAACATTCCATCACGAACAACTTCGTAATCTACGTCAATGCCAACGATAGCGTTCGCACCTTTTTGTTTTGCAAGTTCTTTCATTTCGTCCATCGCAATATCACGGGCTTCTTTTAGCTTACTTTCATAAGCACCAGCACGGCCACCGACAACATCACGAACTGAGGCGAATACATCGCGTACAATGTTTGCACCCATAATAGCTTCACCATTTACAATATCAATATACTCAATAATCTCTTTACCTTGAATTCCAGAAGTCGTTGTTACAATCATGACTGACACTCTCCTAATATATTATAATTTTTGATTAGCTTTCTTAAGGCTTTATTATGCCGTAGAAAAAGTGGTTTTGTTGCCAAAAATACTCGATAAAAACATAGAGTATTTTTGTATCAAAACCTGTAATTACATATGTTTTCCTATGACATATGCAATTGAATAAAAGCAATAGAATTATTTAACACATGTATCGCCATAACATATGCAAGGGATCTGTTAGAAATAAGATAAGCTGCAGTAAGTATCACCGCGCCAGGTAAATAAAGAGCATAATCCGAAAGCTGGTTCGTATGAAGGAATGTAAAAATTAGAATCGAAATGATAGATGCAATAGCAGTACCAATATAATGTGAAAAACGATTTAATATTATATGACGAAATATAATTTCTTCAAGTATTGGACCGAGAATACCAAATACAAGTAATGTAAATATAAGAGGTATCTCCGCGCCCGTTTCAAGGAGCTGTTCTTGATTCTCCGGCTGATCAAGTGCCAGAAAACGCATAACAGTCTGTTCTACAATTACCGTAAATAAAACCACCAGAGGAACACTTACTATTTTCAAAATTGTCTTCTCTTTAAAATAAGCAAAACTCTCAATAATTTCTTTCCTAAAGAAAATTATTCCCACAATAGCAGGTATAGTTAAACAGATGGCACTAAGAGCAAATTCTGATTCAACTATATTGCTGTTAGTTAAAAGTGATATGCCAAATAATATGAACAAGCCGATTTGAAATGGTACAAACAGTGTATAAATTATTAGCATAATAAGTTCTTTTGTATTCGTTTTTATAAAGTTCACTTTATTACCTCCATAATTAAATTACTTAGAATCTTTGATTTTTCTTTCTGCATTAGGTTCTCCTTCTAAAATATATTTATATAAATACAGAACCGGACCGTTCGGTTCGGAAACTAATGATACTATAAGTTTCTAGTTTTTTAAACCCCTTTTATAAATTATTAATAAAATAAAAATGGTAAACAACAAATATATTTATATCTCAGTTGCTTATTTACAAGCAAATTTCAGTACTCATTCATTTTTGGCAATTAGCTTTTTATAGAATGAAGTGATAAGGCTTTTAACCGCAAGGACTGCGGGAGATACCCGTAATATACGAAGTGAAAGTGGGAGTAGTTCAAACACTTTAGCTAAACATATTAATAAAAATTATATATAATAATCATATGTCTATACGTTAAAATTAACTATATATTTTTACACCTCTACGATTTTAGGTAAAATTAGTTGTATAATATGACTGAATTAAACAATCGGTCATGTTATTTTGACAGAAAATTCACTTAAGTTATATAGATAATATAATTTGATAAACTTCTTTTCAAACTGTATTGTTTGAGGTTTCCATAAGATAGGGATTGATAAGATATTTCTGTTCCGAACTTATTTATACTTACAAAAAAATTAAGAAAATAGAGGGTAAACATTACCTAGAATATTAGGATCGTTTTCATTAGGAGGATTACAAAGCATGACTAAAGTTGATAAGGTAAAAGAAAAAATTATTGAAACATCTTTATATTTATTTAATACTAATGGGATAACTCGCACATCCATTCAGGATATAATGACAGCTACTGAGTTACCTAAAGGATCTATTTATCGTAGATTTAAAAGTAAAGAAGAAATTGTCCTTGCTGCCTACGACAAAAGTGGTGAGATTATGTGGAGTCATTTTCATAAAGCAATGGAAAATAAAAAGAATGCAATCGATAAAATCCTTGCAATATTCCTTGTATATCAAGATGCAGCTAATAATCCTCCTATTGCTGGAGGCTGTCCATTACTTAATAGCGCAATCGAAAGTACTGGAGTATTTCCAGAATTACAAAAAGCAGCAGCAAAAGGTTATGATGATACAGTAATGTTAATGGCTTCTCTCATAAAGGAAGGAATAGAGAAACAAGAACTTAAAGAAGATATAGACATTATATCGCTCGCTTCTTTTCTTGCATCTTCAATGGAGGGAGCTATTATGGCAAGTCGAGTATCTAACGATAATATACACCATCATTATTTTATTGAACAAATAAAACATCATCTTTTCACTTATTCTAAATAAGTGAGAACTTGCATTGTTTCCATCCAATTTTTATAAAGTTAAATTGAATACATACCCCTTATAAACAGTATCTTCTGTTTATAAGGGGTATTTGAATAGTTTTTAGCAAAGGTAGTCTTTAGATGATGTTTCATGTTTCTTATTGAACGATTTCATTATATATAATAAGCGTAATAGAAGTTCAGTTAAATAAAATTCAGTAGTCGAATTTTTTTGCATAAAGCTGTATAATGCTTGTAACGAAAGGGAAATACAGGAAGGGATTTGTAATGAGTTACTATGGAAAAAGATAAACAACAATTAAGCGTTGAAGTTGCAAGATTATATTATCAATCAGATTATAGTCAGCAAGAAATTGCTAATAAATTAAATATTTCAAGACCGACGATTTCTAGATTGTTAAAGTACGCGAAAGAAAAAGGGTTTGTTCAAATTAGCATCGCTGATCCATTTGCTGATTTAGATAACGTCGGGAATTTACTGAAAGAAAAGTACAACTTGTTAGAGGCACATGTGGTATTTTCTCCAGTGCCGGAATATGCAACGATTACAGAGTATATAAGTAAATATGCTGCTGAGTATATGGAAAAGACGGTTAAAAACGGTGATATTGTTGGTGTAAGCTGGGGCATGACTATGTATGAAATCGCTAGAAAAATCGTACCGCAACATGTAAAAGGGGTAGAGGTTGTCCAGCTAAAAGGTGGTATTAGTCATTCAAGTGTAAATACATATGCGAATGAGACGATAGCTTTATTTGCAGATGCTTTTCAAACGACGCCAAGAAATCTACCTCTTCCGGTTATATTTGATAATGCAGTGACAAAAGAATTAGTGGAGCAGGATCGACATATTCATCACATTATCGAAATGGGAAAACAAGCGAATATTGCAATTTTCACTGTAGGAACAGTGCGAGACGAAGCGCTATTATTCCGATTAGGTTATTTCGATAAGGATGAAACAAATTTACTCAAAAAACAATCGGTCGGTGACATTTGTTCACGTTTCTTTGATGGAGACGGAAATATTAGTAGTGAAGAAATCAATAAGCGTACCATTGGAATTGAGTTAGAGGAACTGAAATTAAAGAAACGCTCTATTTTAGTTGCAGGTGGTAATAGAAAAATAAAAGCAATTGATGGTGCGTTACGTGGCGGGTATGCAAATGTATTAATTATCGATCAGCATACAGCAAAAGAATTGTTACATTATCAAAAAGATTAGAAATAAAGGGCGTTCTCAAGATGTTAATTTTGAGAATGCCTTTTATTTTGTTATGTATGAATGATAGGAGTCTTTTTTGAACACAAATTGCCTTTTTAAAAATAATTATGGATATGGAGATACATACTACCATTGTTAACATAAAAATTTTGATTATATATCTGAAGTGTTCTTTGTTAGAATGCGCTTTATTTGCTACAAGAAAATTACTTTTAAAAAAGAATGAACAAAATTTCAAAAGTATATTTACATTTGTTCAACTAAGAGTTAGAATGAAGTTGTTAAAAGATATGAGGAGTGAAGATAATGAACATTGCAAAGTTAATTGACCATACAATTTTAAAAGCTAATTCTACAAAAGAAGATGTTATGAAAGTAATCGAAGAAGCAAAGGAATATAAATTCGCTTCTGTTTGTATTAACCCAACATGGGTAAAATTAGCGGCTGATGAACTAGCTGGACATGATGTAGATGTTTGTACTGTAATCGGTTTCCCATTAGGAGCAAGCACGACTGAAACAAAAGCATTTGAAACAAAAGATGCTATTGCAAAAGGTGCAACTGAAGTTGATATGGTAATCAACGTAGGCGCTTTAAAAGATGGTGACAACGAACTTGTTGAAAAAGACATTTATGAAGTAGTACAAGCAGCAAAAGGAAAAGCTCTTGTAAAAGTAATCATTGAAACTTGTCTATTAACAGATGAAGAGAAAGTACGTGCTTGTGAATTATCAGTAAAAGCTGGTGCTGATTTCGTAAAAACTTCAACCGGATTCTCAACTGGCGGAGCAACTGCTGAAGATATCGCATTAATGCGTAAAACAGTAGGACCAAACGTTGGTGTAAAAGCATCTGGCGGTGTTCGTACACGTGAAGATGCAGACAAAATGGTAGCTGCTGGAGCTTCTCGCGTTGGAGCAAGTGCTAGTGTTGCAATCGTATTAAATGATGCAAAAGGTGCTACAGATAACTACTAATCGATAAAAGATTAAAGCAATAGATATACATTTAAAGTATATCTATTGCTTTAATAATTAAAAAAAATGTAAGCGGATACGAATGGGAGGAAACGGCTTATGAAATACTTAATCGGTGTTTTTGGCCTCGTATTGATTTTAGGTATCGCTTGGCTTGCTAGTAATGATAGGAAGAAAGTCAAATATCGCCCAATCATAACGATGGTTATATTACAATTCATTTTGGGGTTTCTATTATTAAATACAAGTGTAGGGAATATATTAATAAGCGGAATAGCAGATGGTTTTGGAGAGTTATTAAAATATGCCGCTGACGGTGTGAATTTCGTATTTGGTGGATTAGTAAATCAAAAAGAGTTTTCGTTCTTTTTAAGTGTATTAATGCCAATCGTATTTATATCAGCCTTAATAGGTATTTTGCAACATATTAAAGTATTACCTATTATTGTGAAATCTATCGGTCTAGCATTAAGTAAAGTAAATGGAATGGGGAAACTAGAATCATATAACGCTGTGGCATCAGCGATTTTAGGACAATCGGAAGTATTTATTTCAGTTAAGAAACAACTAGGGTTATTGCCAGAGAAAAGAATGTATACATTATGTGCATCAGCAATGTCTACAGTTTCTATGTCTATCGTTGGATCATATATGGTGTTATTAAAACCACAATATGTTGTAACCGCTTTAGTGCTTAACTTATTCGGTGGCTTCATCATTGCTTCTATCATTAACCCGTATGAAGTTACTGAGGAAGAAGATATGTTAGAAGTACAAGAAGAAGAGAAAAAGACTTTCTTTGAAGTATTAGGGGAATACATTATTGATGGATTTAAAGTTGCGATTACAGTAGCAGCTATGTTAGTCGGTTTCGTTGCTCTTATCGCATTCATTAATGCAGTATTTAAAGGTGTAATCGGTATTTCATTCCAAGAAATTCTTGGTTATGCATTTGCACCATTTGCATTTATTATGGGTGTACCTTGGCATGAAGCAGTTAATGCCGGAAATATTATGGCAACAAAATTAGTATCAAATGAATTTGTCGCTATGACAGATTTAGCACAAGGAAACTTTAATTTCTCAGATAGAACGACAGCGATTATCTCTGTATTCTTAGTTTCATTTGCAAACTTCTCTTCAATTGGGATTATTGCAGGAGCAGTTAAGAGTTTAAATGAAAAGCAAGGGAATGTAGTCGCAAGATTTGGTTTGAAATTACTATTCGGTGCAACATTAGTAAGTTTCTTATCAGCAACAATCGTTGGCTTACTATTTTAATAGATTCATATAATATAAAAAGGAATGGTGATTGTAATGAGAATGGTAGATATTATTGCAAAAAAACGTGACGGCAAAGAATTAACGACTGAAGAAATCAAATTCTTTATTAATGGATATACAGACGGAAGTATTCCTGATTATCAAGTGAGTGCGCTTGCAATGGCAATCTTCTTTAAAGATATGACAGATCGCGAACGTGCAGATTTAACGATGGCGATGGTTGAGTCTGGAGAAACGATCGACTTATCAGCAATTGAAGGAATTAAAGTAGACAAACATTCAACTGGCGGTGTTGGTGATACAACAACATTAGTATTAGGACCATTAGTAGCTGCTTTAGATGTACCAGTAGCAAAAATGTCTGGTCGTGGTTTAGGACATACGGGCGGAACAATTGATAAATTAGAAGCGGTAGAAGGATTCCACGTTGAAATTACGAAAGAGCAGTTCATTGATATTGTAAACCGTGACAAAGTAGCTGTTATTGGACAAACAGGAAACTTAACACCTGCAGATAAAAAAATCTATGCATTACGCGATGTAACCGGAACGGTTAACTCAATTCCTTTAATCGCAAGTTCAATTATGAGTAAAAAAATTGCAGCTGGTGCTGACGCAATCGTACTTGATGTAAAAACAGGTGCTGGCGCATTTATGAAAACAGAAGAAGATGCAAAAGAATTAGCACATGCAATGGTACGTATCGGAAATAATGTAGGACGTCAAACTATGGCTGTTATTTCAGATATGTCACAACCTCTTGGATTTGCGATTGGTAATGCTCTAGAAGTGAAAGAAGCGATTGATACGTTAAAAGGTGAAGGTCCAGAAGATTTAACAGAATTAGTACTTGTATTAGGAAGTCAAATGGTTGTACTTGCGAAAAAAGCAAATACGTTAGAAGAAGCTCGTGAAATGCTAATTGAAGTGATGAAAAACGGAAAAGCAATTGAGAAATTTAAAGAGTTCTTAAGTAATCAAGGCGGAGATAGCTCAATTGTAGACAATCCAGAAAAAATGCCACAAGCTAAGTATGTAATTGATGTACCTGCAAAAACTTCAGGTGTTATTTCTAACATTGTTGCAGATGAGATTGGTATTGCAGCTATGTTACTTGGTGCAGGTCGTGCAACGAAGGAAGATGAAATCGATTTAGCGGTAGGTTTAATGTTACGTAAAAAAGTTGGCGATGCAGTAAAAGAAGGCGAGCCATTCGTAACAATCTACGCAAATCGTGAAAATGTAGAAGATGTAAAAGCAAAAATTTATGAAAACATCTCTATCGCTGAAACAGCAGTGGCTCCTAAATTAGTTCATACAGTTATTACTGACTAATCATCATTTCATTTACTTTGAGGGGGAAATAATATGGATAAGAAAAAATATATTGAAGAAGCAAACAAGATGTTATCGAAAGCGTATATTCCGTATTCTAAATTTCCTGTTGGCGCAGCGTTAGTTACGAAAGAAGGGAAAATCTATACTGGTTGTAATATAGAAAATGCTTCTTACGGTTTATGTAACTGTGCAGAAAGAACAGCAATATTTAAGGCAGTATCAGAAGGTGAGCGCGATTTTAGTTATTTAGTTATTACAGGAGAAACTGATGGACCTATTTCACCATGTGGTGCGTGTAGACAAGTAATTGCTGAATTCTGTGATCCGAAAATGCCTGTATTATTAACGAATGTAAAAGGTGATGAAAAAGAAGTGACTGTTGAGCAATTACTTCCAGGTGCTTTCACAATTGACGATTTAAAATAAGTTAAAAAGCCATTCTGCAATAATTAATTGCAGAATGGCTTTTTTGTTCATATTCCGTTCATAAACTTTGCATAAAATGATTGCAGCGAATATGGAAAGTTTACAGCAGGAGGAATATAATGAAGAAATTCTATAATGCGGGATGTAGTTACTTATTGGTTTATGATTTTGTTAAAAAAGTCATTTAAATAGATAGGAGTGAAAAGTATGATAGCACTTTTATCAAGTGTCGTAGCAGTTTGTATGGCTGTTGGGGTAATGTTTCTACGTTTTAAAGCAGCGAAAAAGCCGGTAACGAAAAAGAAAATTATATTGCCGCCAATTTTTATGAGTACAGGCGCAATGATGTACTTTTTACCAGAGTTTCGATTAACATCGTTAGAAATAGTTGAGGCAATTAGTATAGGGCTTATCTTTTCTATTTTTCTTATTAAAACAACTAAGTTCGAAATGAAAGGCGAACATATATTTATGAAACCGTCAAAAGCATTCATATTTATTTTAGTAGGCTTATTAGCTGTACGCGTGGCATTAAAGTCATATTTAAGCCAATCAATTGATTTGGCAGAGTTAAGCGGAATGTTTTTCTTACTTGCATTTGCGATGATTGTGTCGTGGAGAATTGCGATGTATCGCTCGTTTACTAAATTAGAAAAGACAATAAACAGAGCTGGAATTTCTATATAGGAAATCCAGCTCTGTTTATGTTTTATTAAAATTCTTTAGCGCGGAACTCATTTGCTTAATTTTAAACGTATTTGAGCATCTTGTAATGCGGCTGGTGTAACGTTAAGACCATTTTGATCAACAATTTTTGTGTTTAATAAAATGGAATCTAAGCTTCCACGAAATGTTTGTGTATAGTTTTGACGCAACATTTGTTGTTCTTGTTTTTCATCAACTGTTAATCCAGTTGCTTTTTCTTTTTTTGACAATTCGTTAATACGGAATAAAATATTTTTCATTTGTTTCACCTCTAGTTAGATTTAATTACATTAGCTACTTACTAATGTATAGTTATTTTAACCTATCTTTTAATAAGTGTCAATGTCTATAAAATGCCTTGTTTTGTAAGTGTATGGGGTGAGAGAGAATGTAAATGACTACTAATACTTGAAATAGAAAAGATGTTAATATACAATACTGTGGTAGGGTATATTAACTTGTTGTTTTACATTATGAAAGCAATAAGCAAAAAGGAGTATGCAATAATGAATGCAGTAATTTCAAAGAAAGAAACAATCATCTCATATACGATTGCTATTTTATTTATTTTAGCTATGGTAATAGCTGGTGTGTTATTAAATGATCCAGAAGTCATTTTGCCGGAAATAGCGGCGATGGCAATTGCTTTATGGGCGTATCGTGAGCCAGGATGGTTAAGACAACCAGAAAAAATTTTTATTGCACCGTCAATAACAGCTGTAATCGGTTTTATGGTGAATCAAATGGATATAGCCTATTTAGGGAAAGTAAGCTTAACGCTTGTATTCATGATGCTGTTTTTGCGTGTAATTCAATCCAACTTAGCACCATCAATTGCGACAGGTTTATTACCATTAGTAACAAATGCGACGGAATGGTCATTTGTTATCGCGGTCTGCGCTTTAACATTTATATTAATGGTTGGTGTACTTATATTTAAATTGAACAGTGGTCTGGAGCGAAAAGTGAATATACAGTATAAGTATATGATTGTATTTCTAATACTAAACTTTGTGTGGATCAGTTTATGTTGGATAACTGGTTATGAACAATTAGCAGTTATTCCACCAATATTAGTTGTCGTGTATGAATCACTTCAAAAGCCGATGTACAATGAAAAAATGGCTTTTAAACAAATAGTCGTATTAACTGCATCTGCAACTGTTGGAACGGTATTGTACTTTGCAATTGATTCATGGATTGTAGTCACTTTATTAAATATGATATTAATGCTTATTTTATTAAAAATTGTTGGTGTACGTATTCCGGCAGCGTATGCATTTCCATTATTGCCGCTCGTATTTCCAGATGAAATGATAAAAATGTTACCAGTAGCTTCATTTGTTGCGGGAGTATTTTTATTTGGTGCAGTACTACTGTATAAAAAGTGGGAGATGAAGCAAAAGGGCATGGCAATGTAGATAGAGTATAGATAACTTTTAATTAGTAAAATAAATAGACACTCACAGGTGTCTATTTATTTTATGAAAAATTTAGCTTAATTCATTTAAGTTAAGAACAAGCTCTGATACTTTAGAGAAAAATGGAGAATGATCAGCTTCTAAAGTAATAATTTTCTTGCAAGGTGTTTCTGTATTCATTCGGCGCTGAAAATCAATTGGAATCGCTCTATCTAGAGTCGTTTCAATATAAATGCGATCTATGGCTCCAAAGTTTTCTTCAGATATTTTCAGCTCTTGTTGGAATGGTCCTAGTGGCTGAGGACGCATTTGTTTAAAAGAAGTTTCTATAATCGCTTCGTCTTCTATAGCATTTAAAAATGTTTGTTCAATTAGATTAGGTATAAGTTCAGCAGTTAAGTCATTCTCATTTATAGTGAATTGCGGGCCGTCTTCTCCGTCTAATTTACTACCAAGACTTTCTCCGTTTTGTGGTAAGAAGGCACAAAGATATACTAATTTATCGATTTTATTTGGTATAAGTTCAGCAGTTTGAGTGATAATGATTCCACCCATACTATGTCCAACTAGAATAACCTGTTCATTTTGTTGATTTATAACTTCCGTTACGGCACTAACATAGGAATCTAACGTAATATTTTGAGAAGGAGTCATATCTTTTCCGCTTCCAGGTAAATCTAGTGTAACAACTGTGTGACCTAAAGCCTCTAATTCAGGTTTAACTAATTCCCATGCCCATTCGCCTTGCCATGCTCCGTGTACTAAAATGTAAGTACTCATTTAATCAACACTCCTCTAGGGTATATAAGTTTCATCTATTTGCAATATTGATGATGTATACTCAGTATAAATGAAGTGGTTTTATAAATATAATGAAGGTTATTTATAGATGATATAAATATATTTTATATAAGGAGAACAGAATGAATGTTTTTGATTTTAAAGTCTTTACATATGTGGCTCGTTTAAATAGCATTAGTCTGGCAGCGAAGGAATTACATATGACACAGCCAGCAATAACACATATTATTAATAAATTAGAGAAACGATATGCTATAACGTTATTTGATCGCTCTAGACAAGGAACGATTCTAACTGAACATGGAAAAGAATTTTTGGTTGGTGTGAATCGACTTCTAATGGAGTATGAAAAACTTGAGGAAACAGCTTTACAGTTGAAAAATAAAAGCTTGTATAAAATTGTACTAGCTACGTATCCTTCCGTTACTGTATATTGTTTGGCGGAGTGTATTCAACTAGGGAATATTGATCATAGTCAATATGTACTTGCAGTTCGAGAAGGAAGCTATCAAGAAGTGTTAGATTGGCTATCATCAGGTAGTGCAGATTTTTCTATTTCTATAAAAGAAAATTTAATACAAGGATTTCATTATGATGTCATTGGTGAAGATCCGTATGTTATGGTTTCTTCAAAAAAAGTTCCGCCTAACCTTACTATTAATGATATAAAAAATTATCCTTTTATTATGCCGCTTTCTGGTTGCAAAGAAGTGCTCGAACCGTATTTGATGAAAAATGAAATAACAGTTAATAAAGTGATGGAGTCAGAAACAATTAGTTCAGCATTAGCACTTACTATACAAGTTAATGGTATAACAATCGTCCCGTTATCAGGACTACATAAGCAAATTATTCATGACGTCATTGTACAGCCGATAGAAATTACAATTCCACGACAACTTATTATGCAATGGTCACCTAAAAAAGAGAATGACCCGCTGTTTCTCGCGTTTGTTAAGAACTTATTAGCTCAACTACAGCAAAAGAAAAAATGAATATAATATTACAAAAGGTAAGCTCATTTCACTGAAGCTTATCTTTTGTATGTATTACCAATAAAGAGCGGTATCATAAAGTCCGATTAATATAAGAAGAACACCGGCTACCTGTTGAACGCGTTTGCCAATATTCCTACTTTTTTTAAGTAATGTTCCATTTAATCCAAGATAAGAGATGATGAACATAATTCCAACGATAGGGAGAGCAGTTCCTAGCGAAAAGAATGTTGGAAACAAGTAACCATAATTATATGAGAAAGATAAAGGGATTAACGTTCCGAAAAATAGAACGAACATAGTCGGACAAAAAGCTAAGGAAAAGAAGAATCCAAGTAAAAATGAGCCAGTTTCATTTTGTTTTCTTATAAATTTGATTGAGAAGAAGTTTCTTGCTTTTATAATACCTGCCACCATTAACCCCATTAAAATTAATAGGGGTCCCATCATTTTGCGTAACCATGGGAAATACAAAGTTAATATTTGCTGAATCTCTTTTCCTAAAAACCATACTAATAGCCCAAGCGTCGTAAAAGCCATTATTTTTCCTAAAATGAATAAAAGTATATGTTTCCATACATGTCCTTTTTGTAAAGATTGGTTGCTATAAAGTGTAATAGCACTAATGTTTCCTGTTAATTGACAAGGAGCAAGTGTACCTACAATGCCTAATAAAAACGCAAATAAAAGAGGTACTGATTTCGTAGCATTCGCGACATCTATTAAAGGAGACATGAGTTGATAGCTCCATTCACTAATTATTGAAAACACGTTATATTCACCCTTCTAATTAATTTGGAATGTTCCTTCTTTAGTAAGCTGCTTCCATGTTTTACCCTCATCTGTAGAAAGGAACACATTTGCTTTCATTGTAGCAAATACAATTTCAGCTGAATTTTGAGGGTTTTGTGATATATACATAATTGTATCTTTAGGATCTAAAGGTGGAATTTGTATGTTTGTCTCCTCATTTGTAGCAATTGATTTCTTCGTTACGATTTGCTTATTGATAGGCGCGTAAATAACATCTTCATTACTTAATGTAATTGCGGTCGATTCAAGTGATTTAGCGAATATTTCAAACGTATTTCCGTAATCTGTGGATAAGTAAACACCGTCTTTGGCACTTACTGCGACTACACTAGATTGATTCGGATGTACGGAAAAGGAATGAATCGTACTTGAAAGACCTTTTAACTTACTATTTTCCCAATCTTGTCCGTTGTTCGTACTGAAATAAAAACCTTGTTGTAATTTAGAATTTGGACGCTCATTGTATAAATAAATTGCTTCTGTATTATATCCGACAGCAAGGTTATGAAAATCAGATTCTCCGTAAAATGCTAGCTTTTCAAGAGTATTACCACCATCAGAACTTTTCAATAATCCTAAAGGATTTTTTAAATTTGCACCTGGTTCAGGGTGACCGCTGGCAAAGAATCCGTTCTTCGTTGCCTGAAATCCCATATAATCATGTAGCTCAGTCTTAGTTTCAAACCATTTGCCATCTTGATAAACTTTTATCCCGCTATGAGTGGCAATAGAAACACCTGGCATATTTCCTGCATAGCCAATTCCATGAATGTGCTCGATTTTTCCAGATGTAATTTCTTTATAGAAGTCTTGCGGATTCGTATTTGCTGTTTTTGTATTTTTTGGTTGAGATTGCGCCGTTTCTTTTTTCACTGGTGCTGTTTCGACGTTGCTAGAACATCCTGAAATTATTAATAAAGAAGTAATTGCTAACCCTGTTGCTACATAATGTTTCAAATTTGTAGGCCCCTTTCCTATATACGTGATTTTAAGTATATGGAATAAATGTCAAGAAATTGTGGAGTGGTATGCATAATTTAGCGTGGAAGGGACCTTAGTAATGAAAATTCTCCTTTGGCTATGAGTACTATTAATTGACGAAAAATTATAACAATAATAGAATGAATTGTATTGATGATTAGTTTCACAAGCATACATAGAACACTAGGGGGATTATTATGAAATCAACATTTTTTGCTCAAAATAGAGAACGATTAGCAAACACATTACCAGAGGGATCTATTACGATATTATTTGCGGGACAAGCACCGCATATGTCAGCTGATGCACATTATAAATTTGTACCGAATCGTAATTTTTACTACTTAACGGGAATCGATGAACCAAATGTTATTTTTATGCTGAAAAAGGTTGGAAGTAGTGTTGAAGAAACACTTTTCATTGAAAAGTCAGATCCAGTAATGGAAAAATGGGTCGGTAAAACAGTTTCTAACGAAGAAGCAGAGAAAATTTCAGGTATAAAGAAAGTTGTATATTTAGATAGCTTTGAAAAGACAATGTCAAATATACTTTTTACAGAAAATGCGAAGCATCTATATTTAGATATAGAACGTCGTGATTGGAATGGTACGGAGACAAAAACATTAGCATTTGCTAAACATGTAAGAGAAAAATACCCACACGTAACAATTGGTAATGTATATCCGAACATTTGTGAATTACGAGTATTTAAAACAGAGGAAGAAATTGAAATTATTAAAGAAGCGATTGCTATAACGAAAGACGGTATTTACAACGTACTTAAGCATGCAAAAGCAGGCATGATGGAGTATGAATTAGAAGCACAATTTGATTTTACGCTGAAGTCATCTGGCATTAAGTACCATGCGTTCAATACAATTTTGGCGAGTGGGAAAAATGCTACAGTTCTTCATTATGAAGATAATGATGCACAAATTCAAAATGGTGACTTAGTATTACTAGATTTAGGTGCTCAAAAAGACTACTATAACGCTGATATTAGTTATACATTCCCGGCAAATGGAATATTCTCTAGTCGTCAAAAACAAATTTATAATATTGTATTAAAAGCATTAAAAGAAACAACAGCACTTATTAAGCCAGGATTAAAGTTCGCTGCATTAAATGAGCATACAAAAAAGGTACTAGTAGAAGAGTGTAAAGCAATCGGTTTAATTCAAGAAGATGAAGAGTTATCAAAATACTATTATCATGGTGTCAGCCATTTCCTTGGTTTAGATACACATGATGTAGGAACATATAAAGATAGAGTGTTAGAAGAAGGTATGGTTATAACAATTGAACCTGGTCTTTATATTGAAGGAGAATCAATTGGAATTCGTATTGAAGATGACATTCTTGTAACGAAAGACGGGTATGAAAACTTGTCAAAAGATATCATTAGGGAAGTTGAAGAAATTGAAGAATTTATGAGTGTAAATAATGAACATGTAAAAGGAAACCAAGCTGTAGTTAAATAATAAAAGAGTCATCACTAATTTATTTGAACTTTATCTCGAATCGTGGACAATTAAAAAATCCATGATTCGGGATAGGGTTCTTTTCTTCGAAATACTAATCTTTAATTATTAATCCTAATAAAGTAGCAAACTGAACAGCTTGATATGTTGATACTTTACATCCTCTTAAATCGTTCACTGAAACTGTAAGTGTATCAAAGGTAGAAGAACTAATATCTATCCCCTTCAGTGATGTCTGATCAAAATTAGCTTCATCAAGACTACATAATTGGAATTCAACTTTTTTAAGTTTACAGTCAAAAAAATCTGCATTATTTAATGAAGTTTCATTGAAGATGATTTTTTCTAGTTTGGAATTTCCAAATGCCGCTAAATTCAAAATTGAATTCTCAAATTTAACATTTCCTAAGCTAGATTCTGTGAAATTTACTCCGATTAATTTACTGTTTTTAAATTCGACTCTGTGAACAGAAGAATTGCTTAAATTAACATTTGATAAATCACAGTTTTCAAAACAAACATCTGTAATATCAATATTGCTAAAGTCTGTATTAGTAAACTTACAGTTTTTTATCACCGCATCATATAATCGCACTCTATCTACAGATTCATTTTCGAAAGTGGAGTCTATAATTTCACACACTTCCAATGTTGGATCTTCTTCATAAAAAATATCTTGAAAATTCTTTGAAGATAACTCTGGTGAAATTTTTGGTCTATCAATTTTCATCGTATATCAATCCTCTTCTATTTGATATATTTGTGTAATTTGAGTCCATTGTTTCCTTGTGAGGAACATTAGTTCTTATTATACAAAAATCTAAGTTCTTTTGTGAAGAGCATTTTAGCTACATTTTTCTTATTTAATAATAGCAGTGTTATTGTTTCTTAAGAAATAACGTCAAAATAAATATGAGAACGGCTAATATAGTCGCTACAAGGAAAGTATTTTATATTTTTAAAATATTCGCCTCTTGTAATGTCTCCGCTTTTAGTAATCTTCCAATTAGCTTACGTATTATCTAATTACATCTCCTTATTTTCTTGAAAATCAAGTTCTATAATGATTTTGAAAAAGAAAAAGGAGGGATTTTCCATGAAGCGATTTGTATTAACAGCTGTTACGGTCTCTGTAATATTTTTAATTGCTGCATGTTCTTTGGCCACAAATACAACAAATGATCATAAAAATATGAAAGATAAAAAAACAATACAGGCTGAAACAGCTACAAAACCATTGAAGATTGAAAAAGGACCAGAAGTTACTTTAGTAGCGAAAGAAGAAAAGCAAAAGTTAGGTAACGGTGTTATTGTTCCAGTCTGGACATTTAATGGCTCATCACCTGGTCCAGAAATTCGGGTGAAAAAAGGTGAAAAGGTGAAAGTGACATTAAAAAATGAATTATCTGCACCAGTATCTATTCATTGGCATGGATATCCTGTCCCAAATAACATGGATGGAATTCCAGGCGTGACACAAGATGCAGTTGAACCAGGAAAAAGTTTCACTTACGAATTTGAAGCGAACGTACCAGGAACGTACTGGTATCACTCGCATCAAGATTCTGTAAATCAATTAGATAGAGGTTTGTATGGAGCACTTATTGTAGAAGATACAAAGGAAAAATATGATAAAGATTACACATTAATGTTGGATGAATGGGTTACAGATAAAAAAGAAATGAATAAGCAGTTAAAAGAAATGACAAAAGGGCAAATAGGTAATAAATCTAAAGGTAATGAAAATGAGGAAAAGAATAATGATAAGAACGGCATGGCTCATTCTGGTATGGACATGGGCAGTGATCAAAAAGACTCTGGCAATATGGCAGGAATGGACCATGGAAATATGAAGATGGAAGGTCATGATATGAGTATGTATGATTTATTCACAATCAATGGAAAAAGCGGTGATTTAGTAGTGCCATTGAAAGTGAATAAGGGAGAAAAAGTTCGTCTTCGACTCATTAATGCTGGTTATCTATCACATGATATACATGTTCACGGTCATGATATAAAAGTAATTGCGACAGATGGTCAACCAATAAATGATCCAAAAGTTATAAAGGATAAAGTAATTTCAATCGCACCGGGTGAACGTTATGATATTGAATTTACTGCTAATAAAACTGGGAAATGGTATGTTGAAGACCATTCGAAAAATAAAGGTGCAAAAGGAATGAAAGCTGTTATTGAATATGATGGCAGCAAAGAGATGAAAGATAAAGCAGACGAAAAAGAAAAATTACCGAAAGTAGATATCATGAAATATGGTACTAAAAAATTAGGAAGTTTCCCGTTAAATCAAGAGTATACTGCCACATATAATATGGACTTAAATACGCAAATGAATGGAAATGAAATGGTATATACAATTAACGGAAAGGTATTTCCGGATATTGACCCAATTCAAGTAAAAAAGGGTGATTTAGTAAAAGTGAAGTTGGTAAATCGTTCTAAAATGGATGATCACCCAATGCATTTACATGGTCATTTCTTCCAGGTGTTGAGTAAAGATGGAAAACCGATAGAAGGTTCTCCGATTGTTAAAGACACATTGAATTTGAGGCCAGGAGAAGAATATGAAGTAGCCTTTGTAGCAGACAATCCTGGCGAGTGGATGTTCCACTGTCACGACCTACATCATGCTTCAGCAGGGATGGTAACGGAAGTGAACTATACAGATTATGAATCTAGTTATGTTCCAAACCCTAATATTCCTAATAAACCAGAATAATGTGAAAATCATGTAGTTTATTAATGATGAAAGCAGTTATCTTAATAGGTTGCTGCTTTTATATGTCATGTTGTGAATTGGGAATATTATTTTTATAAAAGTTTAGATAATACGAGAAGGTTATCCTGTAGAAAGAGTTTACAAGGTGAGAATGTTTTTTGTTATTTAAGAATTAAAAAACATGGTGGTTTTTGATTAGAAGTGGATAAATTTATTGTATTATATTGTAGTTCCACAAGATTGAATACTTATATTTGACCTTTCTTTTATTTTATACTACAATTCGTAGTGTGAAAGGAGAAGTCAGATATGCAAGCAAAATTATGAGTTAAATGAAGAAGGATTCAATTATGATTTTTTTATTTTTGTAGTATTAATTATAGGTGATTATTTTTTAGGTATTTTTTTGGTAATTAAAACTACATTGTGTAGT
The DNA here is from genome assembly GCF_056530295.1 of Bacillus sp. PK6-16. Lineage (NCBI taxonomy): Bacteria > Bacillati > Bacillota > Bacilli > Caryophanales > Bacillaceae > Bacillus > Bacillus sp. PK6-16. The sequence goes on along the minus strand of NZ_CP096511.1, from coordinate 3,469,056 downwards.
GTTCGGTTGAAAGAATGAGAGGATTTTCAGAGTGTTATGAATTTAAATTTCTTTTATTACTAGATATAGAGTATTGTGAATGGTTAGAAATTTAATATGGGAAGTAAAAGAATAATTTTGCTGAATGGTTTAAGTGGGAAAAATATAATGATACTTGAATGTGTTTATAGGAAGGTGTTTTGTACTTATGAAAAAGATTTTAGCTAGTGTAGCAGTAGCTTCTGTTACAGGAAGTGTATTTATTAGTACTGCTCAAGCGAAAAATACTGTTATACCAAAAGACACGAAGCATGAGCAAACGACTGATGTAGTAAAATATGAAAATCAAGTAACAGTAAATACAAATGCTCTACGTGTCCGCACACAACCAAATATGTCTAGTGCAATAATGGGACGCGTGTATGAAGGAGAAGTTTTACAAGTTATTGGAGAAGAAAACAGTTGGCTGAAAATTAATCATAAAGGAAAAACTGGCTATGTAAGTAGTGAATTTGTTTCGGGAAATAATGTATCAGCGAAGACAAATGTAAGCATGAGTCGTAGTAAAACTGTAACTGCTAATGTATTACGTGTTCGCACACAGCCAAATACGTCTAGTGCGATAATGGGGCGCGTATATGAAGGGAAAGCTTTACAAGTTATTGGAGAAGAAAACGGTTGGTTGAAAATTAATCATAATGGAGAAGTAGGTTATGTAAGCAGTCAATTTGTAATAGACGGTAGTTCAAATGGAAGCGACAATAACAATGGAAAAGTTCAAGTAGCGAGTGGCAATTACAAAGTTAACGTATCTTCTCTCCGCGTACGTACAGGTCCAAGTACTTCCCATGCAATTTTAGGCTCTATACATAAAGGACAAGTTGTTCAAGTAACTGGTGAAATTCAAGATTGGGTCAAAATTAACTATAGTGGACAAACTGCTTATATTAGTAAAGATTATATTTCAAAGAGTGGTTCTAATGCAAATGTAGACCAAACAAATGAACAACAAAAGAATGTTACGGTTCAAACTGACGGCACATACATTGTAAACGCTACTTCTTTACGTGTTCGCACGGGCCCTGCTACTTACCATAGTGTAATTGGTGGTGTATTAAACGGACGAATATTGCAAGTAACTGGCGTTGAAAATGGCTGGTTGAAAATTAATCATAATGGAAGAACTGGTTATGTAAGTAGTGAATATGTAAAATTCGTTAAAGGAGGTACACCATCAAAACCTGAAACTAGTAATCTATCTACTGGGGCAACAGTTGGTGACTACTATGTTAACGTAAACGTGTTAAATGTAAGAAACGGCGCTGGTACAAATCATGGTGTAATTGGTGCATTATCAAAAGGAATAAAAGTACAGGTTCTATTTGAACAAAATGGCTGGTTGAAAATTAATTACAACGGTAAAAACGGTTATGTATCAAGTGAATTTTTATCAAAAACAAGTGAGACTGATGCAGAGAAGCGGCGGCAATCCCAAGAGGTAAATAAAACAAATGACTTTATTCAACCAGCTGCAGGAAGATATACTTCTAGATTTGAGAAACGTGGTGGGAAAATGCATCATGGATTAGATATTGCTGCTTCAGGAACAGTGCCGGTTGTTGCTGCCGCAGAGGGGGTAATCACTCGCTCTTATTATTCTACAAGCTATGGTAATGTTGTGTTTATTTCTCACAATATTAACGGACAAACATATACGACTGTATATGCTCATTTAAAGAGTCGTCCTGTTTCTGCTGGTCAAAAAGTGAAGCAAGGACAACAAATTGGCATAATGGGGAATACAGGACAATCTGAAGGACAGCACTTACATTTTGAAATCCATAAAGGTGAATGGAATGCAAAGAAGAGCAATGCTATGGATCCAAAAATATATATTGGTTAATTGAAAATTTATCCCGCATTAACGGGCAGTAAGCCCCACGTCTCAAAATTCAGCGAAAGCGAAGAAGTTAGGTTGGTGATCAACTGCCCGTAAAAGCCCGATTGGTGAGGGCTGATAATCAGTGGGGATGAACAAAACCCCTACTGATTAAAGTTTCGCTTTATTATTTCAACCTGGAATAGTATATTTTCTCAAGTAAAGAGAATTTCATAGATTTAGAAGTTTTGAACTAACAATTCAAAGTGTTTTTATCTTTGTCTGTTAAGAAATAAAAATAATGAAATCGATCCCCTCTACTATGATGAAATAGTAGAGGGGATCGATTATAGTTGTTAATGTTTATGTTGTTCTTCTGTGGAAGAGGTGGGCGGGATATGCTCTGGGAACGTTACAAATATAGTCAGGATAATTACTACACCAATTGAGAGTAATAATGGAAAACGTCGCTGAATAACAGCAGAAAAACTTTCTGATAAAAACTGAATCATACATGACATAGTTATTGTTATAGTAAGTAAAAGGCTAATGAACAATATACTATGAGCTTGTTGAGCATTTAACATTTCTGTAATCATTGCTCCCATCATACTTGCCATTAATCCAGAAAACATTCCTTCTAAAGCAGTATATAGGTGAAAACGTAGACCCACTAAAAAACCGATAAAACCACTAATTAAAATAGCAAGTAAAGTAGAATATAGTAATTCCCCCTTAAAGAGAATGCCTAAATAAAAACCAATACTTAAACCGATACTCATACTAAAAGACATAATAAATACCATATACTCCATTAGGGTACCCTTACGTTTAGAAATATTGGATGTAATAAGAATTGAGGTACAGCAAAGTGTTAAGGTAGTTAACGTATAAGCAAACATTATGATACCTCCTTGTCCTATCGTTCATTTTATCATATGTGTACTTATGATAATTTATATCTGCATATTATCTGCACAATTTCATAGATGTAAGCAAAGGAACGCTTGATTTTTTAGGGCGTCTTTTTTAATTGTAAGCATGTGAAAGAAATTGTTATATTATGAGTTTCTATTGTGAAGCCATAAAGAATAAGCGTATAATATTATAGGTCTCCCATTTGCGAGACAAACCGCGAATGATAAATAAGATTGTTGTTTTATCATCGCTTCTAAACATATAGACAATGAAAGTAACACTGGAATACAGATAGGGAGTTATAAAATGAAATTAATTATTGCCGAGAAACCAGATCAAGGGTTGGCTCTTGTTTCACAGTTTAAATATCGCCGGAAAGATGGATATTTAGAAGTAGAAGCGAATGAGTTATTTCCAAATGGAGCGTACTGTACATGGGCAATTGGTCATTTGACGCAGTTATGTAATCCAGAGCATTATCACGCAGAGTGGAAAAAATGGTCACTTGATACGTTACCGATGATTCCTGAACGATTTCAATTTGAAGTAACAAAGTCAAAGTATAAGCAATTTAACGTTGTGAAACAGCTGTTACATAATCCACAGGTAACAGAAATCATTCACGCAGGAGATGCTGGGCGTGAAGGGGAACTGATCGTACGAAATATTATTAATCTTTGTAACGTGCAAAAGCCGATGAAACGTCTATGGATTTCATCTTTAACGAAGCAAGCTATTTACCAAGGATTTAAAAATCTACTTGATGAATCAGATACAATTAATACGTATTACGAAGCATACACAAGATCTTGCGCTGACTGGGTTGTTGGTATGAATGCATCACGTGTCTTTAGTATTTTGTTAAAGAAAAAAGGAATGAATGATGTATTTTCTGCTGGTCGTGTCCAAACACCAACGTTAGCATTGATTGTAAAGCGAGAGAAAGAAATTGAAAACTTTAAGTCAGAGCCTTTCTGGGAAGTGTTTGCAACCTTTAATATAGAAGGAAAGAAATATGACGGGAAATGGGAAAAGGATAATGAATCCCGCTTAAAAGACCCTGATATGGCGAATAAAATTGCGGCATTTTGCCAAGGGAAACCGGCTGTTGTGAAGGAAATGAAAACGGAGCGTAAAGAGTTTCAGCCGCCGCTTTTATTTAACTTATCATCACTGCAAGCAACGGCAAATAAAGCCTTTAAGTTTTCACCGAAAAAGACGCTTGATATAACGCAAGCACTATATCAAAAAGGGATTGTTTCTTATCCACGTTCAGATTCTAACTATGTTACACAAGGAGAAGCAGCGACGTTCCCTGATATTTTACAGAAGTTAAGTCAGTTTGATGAATATAAAGGCTTATTACCGGCTCCGGTTGAATCCATTATGAATAACAAGCGTTATGTAAATGAAAAGAAAGTAACAGATCACTACGCAATTATTCCGACAGAGCAAGTTACAAACCCAAGCAGACTATCAGGTGATGAAAAGAAAATATACGATATGATCGTAAGAAGGCTTATAGCAGCTCATTATGAAGTTGCAATCTTTGACTATACAACGATTGTAACGCTTGTAGATGAACGTGCTGAATTCATTTCAAAAGGAAAACAGCAAATTCAAGAAGGTTGGCGTAAAGTTATTTTCCAAGACGATAAAGATGACGAAACCATTCTTCCAATTGTAGCTGAAGGCGAAGAAGGAAAAGTTGTAAAGGTGAAAGTGAAAGAAGGAAAAACACAGCCACCGAAGCGCTATACAGAAGGACAACTTATTACGTTAATGAAAACAGCTGGTAAGTATTTAGAGAATGAAGAGCTGGAGAAAGTATTAAAGAAAACAGAAGGTTTAGGTACGGAAGCGACTCGCGCAGGTATTATTACGATGCTGAAAGACCGTAAGTATATAGATGTAAAGAAAAACCAAGTGTATGCGACTGATAAAGGAAAAGTATTAATTACCGCAATTGGTGACAAAATACTAGCTTCACCAGAAATGACTGCGAAATGGGAACAACGTCTTGCGGAAATTGGTGAAGGTACAGCTTCACCAGCTACATTTATGGAACAGACGAAAAAGCTATCAGCTAAAATTATTGAAGATGCAGTGGAAATGTCAGAGAAATGGGACTTTACTGGATTGCATGTTGAATCGATTGAGCGAAAAGGATCGAAATTTACAACAGGTAAAAAGGTTGGTAGCTGTAAAAAATGTGATGGCGATGTAATTGATAAGTCAACGTTTTACGGCTGTTCTAATTACAACACGACACAATGTGACTTTACCATCTCGAAGAAAATATTAAGTAAAACAATTTCGCAAAAGAATATGACAAAGCTATTAAGAGGTGAAAAGACCGATTTAATTAAAGGCTTTAAAAAGGGCGAGAAAACATTTGATGCGAAGTTAGAGTGGAAAGATAATAAGATTAATTTTGTGTTTGAGAATTAAGTTGTTTTAACAAATAAAAATATGATAATTAAAAAATATCCTATAGAATAGACGCTTAAAAAAGTCTATTCTATAGGATATTTTTTTGAATAAGTAGTACTATATATTTTTGTTTGAAATGAAATATACAATAAAAAAATCTTTATAATTGATAATTATTTATTGTAAAACAATAAATTGTGTATTAAAATCATTATCATAATAAATCAGTGAGATGCTTTTTATAGAAAGGTAACAAAGCTGTTTTTTATTAGAGGAGGTAAAATTATGAACAATCAAAATTTGATTATCGAAAATATGGATAACCCTCATGAGTTGGAGAAGATGTATAGAAAAGATCCGAAAGCTTTTAAAAAATCATTCTCACAAGCATGGGACCAAAATCCTGATTCCCAGGTTCTAGCTGCTTGGTATGAAAGGTTGCATTTCAAGGAGAAGGTAAATAAAGAAAAAACATCTTTGTTTCAAAAAGGTTTCTTATTCATGGGCCTTTTAGCTATTCTGGCCGGCATAAGCACTAGAATCATTTTCCACTTTGTTGAGCAGGAAGCAATTGCTCCAATTAATTTGGCTTTTGGTGTAATTCCCTTTATTGCTGCTTATTTTGTTTACAATAATACTCCGAAAAAAAGTATTATTTATTCCCTTGCAGCGTTGTTCCTAATTTCCGGGTATTATCTTAATACGCTGCCAGTAAATTATAAAGACAGTACCATACTTGCGTATTTACATCTTCCTATATTTTTATGGGGCTTAGTAGGGCTTGCATTTACAGGAAATGAATATTCAAAAGGCAGTACAAGATTAGCCTATATTAAATTTAATTTAGAATATTGTCTTCTCTACGGGAGCATGGCAGTGAGCGGAATGATACTTGCGGTATTCACCATGCGTTTATTTAGCTTTGTTGACTTAGATATAGGAGAATTCTATTTTAGTAATGTTGTTTTATTTGGAGCAGCGGCTCTCGCTATTGTGACTGCATACTTAGTATCAATGAATCTTAAGCTTGCTAAAAATATTACACCATACATATCTAAAATTTTTAGTCCTCTCGTCCTGATTACCTTGCTTATCTATCTTATAACGGTAATTTGGGTCGGAAAAAATCCATTCTTGGATCGCAATTTCCTAATGGCCTTCAACGGAATACTGCTTGGCGTATTAGCTGTTACTATATTTTCTATCGTTGAGAGTGACTCGGACGAGAAAAAGAACATTTCAGATTATATAAATTTTTCCTTAATTGTTCTGGCGCTTATTATTGACACTGTCGCATTGTCAGCCATAGTATTCAGACTTTCTTCTTACGGGATTACACCTAATAGACTTGCTGTTTTAGGTGTAAACATACTAGTCTGGGCAAATTTAATTTGGATTATGTTTTCCTATATGCGTTTCTTGCAAAATAAATCAGGACCAAAAGCTATCCAAGATGCCGTTACGAAGTATTTGCCAATATACGGACTTTGGGCAGCTTTCGTTATATTTACGTTTCCTATCATTTTTAATTAGAAAGGATCTGTTAATGTAACGAAAAGTTAATTCTCTATAACATATAAAATTTTTAGAGCCGATCAATTTATAATTGGTATTATTACGTTTGTAGTTTCGGTAATTTCATTTGTATTGATAAATAAGAAGTAAGTGTTGTATGTAATCTTTCCATAATAAAAAACGTCCCAAAATGGGACGTTTTTTATTATGCATATTGCCGTTTTTTCTTAATAAGCAACAAAACTTGTGACACACAAGCTAGTACCGGTAACTCAATCAATGGTCCAATAACGAGTGCAAGTGCGATAAGAGGTTCGTCTGGAAAAGCGGTCACAGCGATAGCGAGTGCAACAGGTGAGTTTCTTGCTAACGTTGTTAAGCTTAGACTTACTGTATCTTTGTAAGATAAATGCATCATGCGCCCGATAAATTGTCCTATTAAAAAATTAATGATGAAGAACAATAGAACAGGAACGAGTAATAATAAAACGACATTCATATTTTGCAGTAAATATTTACCTTGTGATGCAAACATCGCTACTATTGCTAAACTTAAAAATATAATTTGAGCAGAGCTGAAAAACGGAATGAGTTTATTCTCGAGAGTTTCAGCTTTTTTCATTTTATTCATAATGAACTTTGTAGCGTGTGCAAGTATAAATGGTAAGACGATTACGATAACAATACTTTCTACTAAAACAGAAATCGCTACAGTTTTCATGACACCAGCAAATAAAAATAAATAAATGGGAAGGAGCAGTACTTGCAAAATTAAATTTACAGGTAAAATTGCAGTAGAAAGTGCTACATTACCTTTCGCTATTTCAGTAAAGATTAAGTACCAATCTGTACATGGAGTAACCATTAACATTATAAATCCAACCCAAAGTGCTGGATGATCGGAAAGAAATAGTGCTCCTAACCCCCAAGCGAGTAAAGGTGTCCATAAGAAGTTAATAGTAAGACTTGTTCCAGCAAATTTTAAATTGCGAAATCCGTTTTTTATTTCTTTTAATGGAATGCTGAGGAATAATCCATATAGCATGAAAAATAAGAAGGGGACAATAAATTTGTCTGAATACGTATGTATCATATTAAATTGTCCGAGTACGATGCCGCATGTAACAGCAAAAAGAATAATAAAAGTTTGAAGCTTTTCTATAGTGCTCATGAATAAATCCTTTCTATATATGAATTTTCCTCTCAAAGTTTATTATACAAGTAATAAAGATGTATTTGGTGTTCAATTGTATTTTAGTTAATATTTTTAAGTTGAGATTTTATTTTTTATTAAAAGTTACTTGACTAAAGTAAGTGACTATATTACAATCACTTACATAAGGTAATTAAATAACAAAAAGTTGTGATAGTGTAACTTAAGGTATCTATTGGAACTTTTTCTTAGAATAAGAATTTTTATGATGATGAATAATGAATATGAAAAGAAAGATTAGGTGAAGAAAATGGGACTATTTAGCTCATTATTTGGTAAAAAAGAAGAAAATACGAATGTAGAGGGGAATAAAAAAATGTCAAAAGTATTATTTGTAAAAGCAAACGATCGTCCAGCGGAGCAAGCAGTTAGTTCAAAAATGTATGAAACATTTGTAAGTACTTATAAAGAAGCAAATCCAAATACAGAAATTACGGAATTAGATTTATTTGCATTAGATCTTCCTTATTACGGAAATATCGCGATTTCAGGTGGATATAAACGTAGCCAAGGCATGGAGTTAACTGCTGAAGAAGAGAAGGCAGTTGCTACAGTAGATCAATATTTAAATCAGTTTTTAGAAGCTGATAAGGTTGTATTTGCATTCCCATTATGGAACTTTACAGTACCAGCGCCATTAATCACATATATTTCATACTTATCTCAAGCTGGAAAAACGTTTAAATATACAGCAAATGGCCCAGAAGGTTTAGTTGGTGGTAAAAAAGTAGTTGTGTTAGGTGCTCGTGGTTCAGATTACTCTTCAGAGCAAATGGCTCCTATGGAAATGGCAGTTAATTACGTAACAACGGTACTTGGATTCTGGGGAATTACAAATCCAGAGACAGTTGTAATTGAAGGACACAATCAATATCCAGATCGTTCACAACAAATTGTTGAAGAAGGTCTAGAAAACGTTAAAAAAGTAGCAGCAAAATTTTAATTCATGATAGTAAATGGAAAAACCAACATGGATGACCATGTTGGTTTTTTAGTCTATTTTTCATGTTAAAAAATGTATATTTATAAAATAAAAGAAAAGTTCGAAAATAGTATTGCAAAATATTATATAGCAAACTATAATGAGTTCAAGAATAGTTGATACTTAAATTAAATATTCAGAAAATTCAATTAGTTAAAATTGGAAAATGAGATAAGGAAACTTGAATGGGGGTTATATTATGGCGAATAAAGTACCGTTTTCGTTCATAGTAGTTATTGGATTAATGTTATTTGCACTATTTTTTGGAGCGGGAAATTTAATTTTCCCAGCGATGCTTGGTCAATCAGCAGGAGAGAATGTATGGATTGCTAACGCTGGATTTTTAGTAACTGGTGTTGGATTACCATTACTAGGTGTGCTAGCATTTGGTTTTTCAGGTAAAGATGATTTGCAGTCGTTAGCTAGTCGTGCTCACCCAGTGTTTGGGATTGTGTTTACAACAGTTTTATACTTAGCGATTGGTCCGTTATTTGCAATACCGAGAACAGGAAATGTTTCTTATGAAATTGGTCTTAAACCGTTTATGCCAGAAGGAGTAGGTTCTACACCTTTAATTCTTTTCACAATTATATTCTTTAGTATCACTTGTTTTTTTTCGCTAAATCCCGCGAAAATTGTCGATATTGTTGGAAAAATCTTAACACCAATTAAGTTGACTTTCATCGGTATTTTAGTAATCGTTGCTTTTATACATCCGATTGGAGATATGCAAGCACCAGTGGAAGCTTATACATCACATGCATTCTTTAAAGGATTCCAAGAAGGATACTTAACGATGGATACGCTTGCATCATTCGTATTCGGGATTATCATTATCAATGCTATTAAAGAAAAAGGTGCGAAAACGAAAACACAAATTATGGTCGTTTGTGCAAAAGCGACAATTATTGCAGCATCTATTTTAGCAATTATCTATACAGCACTTTCTTATATGGGTGCTTCAAGTGTTGCAAAGCTTGGACATTTAGAGAACGGCGGAGAAGTATTAGCGAAAGTTTCTAACTACTATTTCGGATCATATGGCGGAGTATTATTAGGATTAATGATTACAGTAGCTTGTTTAACAACTAGTGTGGGACTTGTATCAGCATGTTCTTCATTCTTCCATAAGTTATTCCCAAATGTTCCTTACAAAGCAATTGCAATCACGCTATGTGTATTTAGTGCAATTGTTGCAAATGTAGGATTAACACAGTTAATCGCAGTTTCTGTTCCAGTATTAACAGCAATTTATCCACTAGCAATCGTATTGATTTTCTTAACATTCTTCCATTCATTATTCAAAGGAAGAGCTGAAGTTTATCAAGTGAGCTTAATCGTAACATTTATCATCAGCTTATTCGATGGATTAAGTGCAGCTGGAGTTAACATTGAAGTAGTAAGCCAAGTGTTCACTAAATTCCTTCCGATGCAGGAAGTAGGATTAGGCTGGATCTTCCCAGCGATTATCGGTGGATTTATCGGATATGGACTTAGCATTTTAAAAGTGAAAAACCAAGTTCAACCAGCAACTAGAGCGGATAAGAAAATAGGTTAAATAAAAAAAGTTATAGAACTTGTTTCTATAGCTTTTTTTGTTACTATTAATAATGAGAAAAAATAAAGTAGTAGGGGAAATAAAATGAAAAAAACAATTGATCATATCGGAATCGCAGTTCGTGATATAGATAGTACGATACGTTTTTATGAACAGATTCTATCAGGAGAATTAATAGATCGTTACGTAAGTGAGACAACAGGTGTAGAAAGTGAAGTAGCCATTCTTGAAGTGGATGGAGATAGAATTGAATTACTTGCACCGACAAATAACACCACTTCACCAATTGCCCGATTTATAAAACAAAAAGGTAAAGGTGTACATCACGTTGCGTATCGTGTCGATGATTTAGATGTGGCTCTAGAAGAGTTAAAAGAACAAGGTATTCGGACATTAGAGCATACACTACGCATTAATAAGCACGGTAGAAGGTTAATTTATCTTAACCCAGCGGATACTGAAGGAACGATTATCGAGTATTGTGATTATCCGGAAGAGAAATAGGAGAGGGATATTTTTTTAAAGGTGTTACGTAATAACGTAATACCTTTTTATTTATGTATTTCACATTTTCTTCACAAATGATTCACGATAACTTTTCTTCTTTGATAACTTACATAAATATATTTTATGATATAATAACAATCGGCTTTAAAAATGTAAGTTGTATCCATCATAATAGTTACTATTATATTGGAAGTTTACAGGTGGAAGAGAAATAAAGAGTTATACTTTATAGAAATTTATATTTAATCAGGTTAATATTTTGCCCAAGAATCAAACTTTGGAAGTTAAAGGAATGAAAATAGAGCAATGAGGAAGAAAGAAGTGAAATGAGTGTGAAAGTAATGAGAAGATTAGGGACATGGTTATTACTTGCATGTGTGCTTATCATATTGATACCGAAAAGTGCATCTGCTCATGCGTACGTTGTGAAATCAAACCCTATGGAAAATGAAACGTTGAAGAGAGCACCATCTGTTGTAAAAATTGAATTCGATGAGGACATACAAGTTTCACGTTTTAATACATTGTACGTGAGAGATACATCAGGTAAAAGGGTCGATTTAAAAGATGCTCATATTGATAAAAAAAATAAAAAACTATTAGAAGCCGGATTAAAAGAAAACCTCAAAAATGGTCTCTACTCTATTCAGTGGAAAGCTATTTCAGCTGATGGACATCCAATTCAAGGGGTTATTCCATTCCGTATTGGATTAGCGGAGGCGGAAACAGACGATGTACAAGTGGAAGAGATGGGGTATGTTCCGCAAATTGATATGATCATGGAACGTGGAATTTTATATACAAGTTTCTCACTATTTATAGGAGTGCTATTCTTTAATCTTATTATGTATAAAGGGAATGCAACCTCGGTTCGATCAAGGAGTAAGAACATAATATGGATTTCCTTATTAGGGATATTTATTAGCTTGTTATTCAATCTACCACTGCAAGCGAAAATAAATGCTGATGTTTCGTGGCTAGAAGCATTCAACCCTTTACTATTAAAAGAAACATTACAGCTTTCTGTTTTTGGTTATGTATGGATTACTCAAATGGTTCTCATTAGTACGCTTATAATTGTTACGTATTTTGCGGTGAAGCATGAGAAGTATTCGTCGTTTAAAGTATGGAGTATTCCAATACTATTATTTATAGGGTTACTTGTTATGAAAGCCTTTAATAGTCACGCATATGGTTTAAAGTTTAAAGAGATTGCTGTCGTTATGGATTTTCTACATTTATTCGCAGCTTCATTATGGGTTGGTGGTTTATCATCTATTATTCTTCTTTTACGTAAAGAGGATAACAAGTGGCATATGTATTGGGATATGATTAAGCGTTTTTCACCGTGGGTAACAGGTGCTGTTATCGTGATTTTAATAACAGGCCTTTTTAACAGTACATTTTTTATTCCAACAATCCACTCGTTATTTGATACGAAGTATGGATTGGCTTTATTAACAAAGATACTTTTATTCATTTTCATGGGGATATTGGGAATTATTCATTATATGAAAGGGAGAATGCGAGCGCAGCAAGGATTAGGTGCTACGGTGAAAGTAGAGTTTATCATTGGAATTATCATTTTCGTAATCGTAGCTTTTATGACAAACGTACAAACACCACCGATGCCTCCTACTGGACCTTTTACAGAGAGTAAACAATTAGATAATGGATATGAAATGACGCTAAATGTAAGTCCTAATAGAGTAGGACAAAATATATTCCATATTACTTTAAAGGATGAGAACGGACAACCCGTTACTGATATGGAACAAATTATATTAACGACTCAATCGTTAGATATGAATATGGGAAAAGGATCATTTAAAGTTTCGGCAGTTTCACCGGGAGAATATGAAGCAGAAGGTATGTATATTAATATGACAGGAAACTGGAATATACATGTTCATGGATTAACAAAATCTCTTGATAGTTTCGATACAGATTTTAAATTTATTGTCGGTGGCAGATAAAAAGAAGCTATGTATGAAAAGGAGCTAATAGAAAATGAAACGTATAAAAAAATTAGGAACAACAATGATCGCAATAATTATTGCAATGGGAATGTTTTCGTTACCTGTTAGTGCGCACGTCACTGTAAAACCAGCAACTTCTGACGTTGGTTCTTGGGAGACATATACGATAAAAGTACCAGTTGAAAAAAATGTAGCAACAACAAAAGTTACACTGAAAATACCGTCTGGAGTAGAGTTCCAGCAGTATGAACCAGTGCCAGGATGGAAAGTTGAGGAGCAAAAAGATAATGCCGGAAACGTGAAAACTGTAGTATGGGAAGCAATAGGAGAAGGGATTTTACCCGGTCAGTTCCAGCGATTTACTTTCGTCGCTAAAAATCCGGATAAAGAACAAAAAATAGCTTGGGATGCATATCAACAATATAAAGACGGAGAAATTGTTGAATGGACAGGCGATGAGAAAGCTGAAAAACCGCATTCACTTACTACAATTGCAAAAGGTACGTCATTAATAGGAGAACATGGTGAAGTATCTAATGTAGAAAAGAATGAAGGTACTAGTAATATGCAATTGATAGCGATTGTTTTATCTATTTTGGCAATTGTATCTTCGGTAGGTGCGTGTGTTTTTGTAGTGCGTCGTAAAAAATAAGATATAAAAAAGAGTCTACAAATAGTAGGCTCTTTCTCATATTTATTTCACTTCAACCTGCTGCCTTACAGCAAGTGTTTTCGGCTTTATATTTACAAAACAAATGCTCACAACAATAAATAATAGGCCAATAAATAAGCTCATTGTAATGGCTTCATGTAAGAAGATTGAACTTACAATAATAGCGATAAGGGGAATAAGGAATGTATAAGCCCCTACTTTACTCGCTTCACCAGCTCCAACGAGTGTGAAGTATGCAAGCCACCCCATTGCAATAACAAAGAATGAAATAAAGAGTAGTACACTAACAAATGGCATACTCCAAGCAATACTAGACCAACTTTCAAATTCTGAGCCAAATCCGATTAAACAAAGACCACCAATAAGAAGCTGAATTGTTACCATCCAAATGGCATTCACACGGTGACCAGTTTTCTTAATAAATACTGTTCCAAGTGCCCAGCCAATCGCACATCCTAATGCAAGAAGAATGCCAATGACAGAAATATGTCCAGTTAAACTACTAGAGCTAATAACACCTACACCAATAAATCCGAGTACAAGCCCGAAAATTTTTAAGCCGTACATTGCTTCTTCAAGCCATATCCATGAGAAAATACCAAGTAAAACAGGTTGTAAAAATACGATAGCCGAAAATAGACCAGCAGGCATATATTGAAGACCAACAGTTTGTAACCCGTAAAATATAATGATGTTAAGTAAAGAAGAAATAACGTATAAATGCCACGTTTCTTTTAAATGTAATTCTTTATATTTGGGTAGAGCGAAAAGGAGTAAAATGAATCCTCCAATTAAAGTTCGAACGCCTGCAAATAAAACGGGTGGTGTATAATGCAGGGCAAACTTAGATAAAGGCCAATTGATTCCCCACATAAAAACGAGGAAGGTAAGGATTATGGCCGTCTTAGTTCGAGAAAGCTGTGTCACGGTAAGACCTCCTTGTTGTTATTCATTTCACTATGATATGATATCGAATGTAATAAATAAAATGAATCTTTTTTATAAGGAGTATAAGTGATTAGTTATGACTATTACACAACTACAAGTATTAATAAAAACTATTGAGTTAGGTAGTTTTACGAAGGCTGCCAGGGTGTTAAATATGACGCAGCCAGCTGTAAGTCATGCCATTTCAAGTATTGAGTCAGAGTTAGGAGTTACGATTCTTATACGTGATAAACGACAAGGATTACTCGTTACGGATGTAGGAAACAGAATTCTTGTACATATTAGAGAGATTTTGAACGGTGTAGAGAAGATTGAACAAGAAGTTGCGATGGAGAAAGGACACGAAGTGGGGACGATTCGAATTGGGAGTTTTCCGAGTGCTTCTGCACATTTCTTACCGAAAATGATAAACCATTTTAAGGAGAAGTATCCGAGCTTAGAGGTCGTTCTTTGCGAAGGAACAATTAAAGAAGTTGAAGATTGGTTAATATTGAGGGTTGTTGATATAGGAATTGTTATTTTGCCTAATAAAGAGATGGAGATTGTCCCGTTAACGAAGGGAAAAATGGTTGCTATCTTAAGAGAGGATCATCCTCTTTGTAAGAAGGACTCTATTACAATTCGTGATTTGGAGAATGAACCGATCATATTATGTAAGGGCGGATACGAACCACCCATCATTGATATGTTTAAACAAGCCAACGTACCACTTCGGGCTGAGTATGTAATTTCTACCGTTACTACAGCTTTAAATATGATTCAAGAAGGATTAGGCATTGCAATATTAGCTGAATTATCTTTAACGAATTTACCACATAATGTGCAAACGAGAGAATTGGAACCGCAAGTATGGAGAGAAATTGCTTTAGCAGTTCCTTCATTAAAGGATTCTTCAATCGCTGTACAGCTATTTATTGAAGAATTTCAAGCGCTATTTGCAGAATAAAAAGGGGTGTCTCATATATCATAATGGGGCACTTTTTAATTTGCTTATAAAAAATCTATGAAAAGGATTGACTTATTTTTTAGTTGTAACTATAATGATTACATCAAGGTGGTGATTACGATGAAAATTAGTAGCCGCTTTTCCATAGCTGTTCATATTTTATCTATTTTGAAAAACAATCCATCTTCACTTTGTACTTCAGACTATATGGCTGAAAGTGTAAATACGAATCCGGTAGTCATTCGTAAAATGATGTCGTACTTGAAACAAGCTGGCTTTGTTTACGTAAATCGTGGACCGGGTGGCGCGGGATTACTAAAGGATTTACATGAAATCACATTGTTAGATGTGTATCATGCAGTGAACGTAGTCGAAGAAGACAAGCTATTTCATATTCACGAGCAACCGAATCCAGATTGTCCAATTGGGGCGAATATTCAAGCGGTGTTAGAAATTATTTTAATTCAAGCACAATCCGCGATGGAAGAAGTTTTGAGAAATATTACGATGGGGCAGTTGTTTGAAACTTTGCAAGAAAAAATGAATGTTTAAATAATATTTATATTTTTTTATCATCAATGTAACTGGTTTGATTACAACGATAAGGTAAGGTGTAAAAGTTATGACTGTAAAAATGAAAGTATACTCAGATTTTATATGTCCGTTTTGTTTTTTAGCAAAAGGTCCATTAGATGAGGTAGCGAAAGAGAAAGATGTAGAGATTGAATGGATGCCATTTGAATTACGTCCAAGTCCATATTCAAAAATAGATCCATGGAATGAACCAGAAAAATTAGGTTCATGGGATGCTTTCATTCTTCCGACAGCAAAGAAGTTAGGAATTGATATGCGCTTGCCACGTGTTTCACCACATCCATATACACATTTAGCTTTCGAAGGATGTCAATTTGCAAAAGAACGTGGACTAGGTAATGAGTATCATCACCGCGTATTCACAGCATTTTTCCAAGAAGAGCAAAACATTGAAGATATTGATGTGTTAACAAAATTAGCGGTAGAAATAGGACTTCCTGAGGCGGAATTTAAAGATGCTTTAGTAACTCGTAAATATAAAGAAAAGCATCAAGAAGCAATTCAACACGCATATGATGAAGCGAATATTATGGCTGTTCCAACTGTCATGATTGGAGATGAAGTCATTCAAGGGCTTGCTAGTAAAGAAACACTAGAAAGGGTCATTGATAAAGAAATTGAAAAGGATAAAACAAATTCATTTGAAGGTATGCAATGTAATACCGATGGATATTGCTAATTCGCTTGTTATGAAATAACAAAAAAAATTATAAAACAAACATTTGGAGGAATTAAAATGTCAGCAACTACAACAAACTTAAAAGAAGCAATCGTGAACCGCCGTTCAATTCGTAAAGTAACAAAAAACGATGCAATTACGAAAGAAAGAATTGAAGAAGTGTTAAAAACAGCTTTACACGCACCAACATCTTTCAATATGCAAAGTGGTCGTATGGTTGTATTAATGGATGGAGAGCATGAAAAGTTTTGGGATATCGTTAAAGAAACACTAAGAGCACGCGTACCAGCAGAAAACTTTGAAGCGACTGTAGAAAGACTAAAAGGCTTCCATGCAGGTGTAGGAACAGTTCTATTCTTTGAAGATCAAGCAACTGTAGAAAAAATGCAAGAAAATGCCCCATTATACAAAGATCAGTTCCCATTCTGGTCTCATCAAGGAAATGCGATGTTACAACATACTGTGTGGATGCTATTATCTGCTGAAGGAATTGGGGCGTCATTACAACATTACAACCCAATCGTAGATGCTGAAGTGAAAGAAACTTGGAACATTCCGGCAGAGTGGAGCTTAGTAGGTCAAATGCCATTTGGTGAACCAAACGAACAACCAGCAGAAAGAACGTTCTTGCCTACTGAAGATGTAGTGAAATTTTATTAAGAAATACAATATGTAACGAGAAGGAAGCTGTGCTAAAAAACAGCTTCCTTTTTTGTAGTGGTGTTAATTTATGCGCATTTAGGGAAGAAATATAAGAAATAATACGGTGAGAAGGGAATTAGAAAAATGAATGATGAGAAAAAATATACAGTGGTAGGTACTGATGTTGAGGAAGTAAAGCGTTTAAATAAAAATTCAGGATTAACGTATAATCAAGTGAAAGAAATGTTAGCAAAGCAAATGCAAAAAAAGAAGTAATTAGATTGAAATCTTTCATTTTTTCATTTAGCATTTTGATTGGAGAGAGTTAAGTAAAAGGTAACTCTCTTTTTTGTATAGCTAAGCATCTTATAGAGTGGAGGAAGCAACATGAAGAAATGGGTAAAGGTAACGCTGTCTATCACTGGAGGCATTGTCTTATTAGCGTGTGCCGGCGGATATTACGTGTATAAAAATTATTTTCCAAAGGAACCTGAGCGTATTGTATATGATAAAGAAAGAGTGCTACAACCGATACATAATCAGCTTAAAGGAATCAATATAGAAAATGTAAAGATAAAAGAAAAAGAAGTCGTAAATGCGACTATAGATGAGCTTCAAAAAATGATTGATGATGGAAAGTTGTCATATGAAGAATTAACGAGTATTTATCTCTTTAGAATACAAGAACATGATCAAAATGGAATAACATTAAATTCTGTTACAGAGATAAATCCTAATGCGATGGAAGAAGCAAGAAAGTTAGATCAAGAGCGGGGGAGAAACAAAAAGTCGAATTTATATGGTATTCCTGTCGTTGTAAAAGATAATGTACAGACGGAAAAAGTGATGCCGACTAGTGCAGGAACTTATGTATTAAAAGATTGGATTGCAGATCAAGACGCAACAATTGTGAAGCAGTTGAAAGAAGAAGGAGCATTTGTTTTAGGAAAAGCGAATATGTCTGAGTGGGCGAACTATTTATCTTTTACAATGCCAAGCGGGTATAGCGGGAAGAAAGGACAAAATTTAAATCCGTACGGTCCGATTACATTCGATACTTCAGGATCAAGTTCAGGATCTGCTACAGTAGTTGCAGCAGATTTTGCGCCGCTTGCAATTGGAACAGAAACGACGGGATCGATTGTTGCACCAGCGGCGCAGCAATCAGTAGTTGGGTTACGTCCATCTTTAGGTATGGTAAGTAGAACAGGAATTATTCCATTAGCTGAAACTCTTGATACAGCAGGACCTATGGCAAGAACAGTAAAAGATGCAGCAACGCTATTTAATGCAATGATAGGTTATGATGAAAAAGATGTTATGACAGAAAAAATGAAAGATAAAGAAAGGATTGATTATACAAAGGATTTATCAATAGATGGATTAAAAGGGAAAAAGATAGGGCTTCTTTTTTCTGTAGACCAACAAGATGAAAATAGAAAAGCAGTAGCAGAAAAAATTAGAAAAGACCTTCAAGATGCAGGTGCGATATTAACTGATAATATCCAGTTAAGTGCTGAGGGTGTAGATAATTTGCAAACATTAGAATATGAGTTCAAGCATAATGTAAACGACTATCTTTCACAGCAAAATAATGTACCGGTAAAATCGTTAGAAGAGATTATAGCGTTTAATAAAAAGGATAGTAAAAGACGAATAAAATACGGACAAACATTAATTGAAGGGTCTGAAAAATCTGCTATAACGAAAGAAGAGTTTGAAAACGTAGTGCAAACGAGTCAAGAAAATGCAAGAAAAGAGCTAGATAGGTATTTAGTAGAAAAAGGTTTGGATGCTCTAGTTATGATTAATAACGATGAAGTCCTTCTATCAGCTGTAGCTGGTTATCCGGAATTAGCGGTTCCTGCTGGATATGATAAAAATGGAGAACCAATCGGTGTAGTGTTTGTAGGGAAACAGTTTGGTGAAAAAGAGCTTTTCAATATTGGATATGCGTATGAACAGCAGTCTAAAAATAGAAAATCACCTAGTTTATAAAAGATTATATGAAAAATAACTGGAATCCACCGAAATTATGTTGGTGGATTCCAGTTAAACGAATCTAACAATATGAAAAGAAAAAAAGGATTCTTCTCAATTAGTAAGAAAGATTGTCTATAGGAGTTCATAAAATGTAATATATTCAATTTCCATCCATTGAAGGGGGAGGTTAATTCTTAATGAATGAAGTAAAGAGTTTTTTTCGAAGTAGAGGGTTTCAACGGTTTCTCGTTTTAATAATAGTAGCGCTTGTATTATACGCATTAAAAAGTATGATTAATTTAATATTAATTACGTTTATACTGACGTTTTTAATGGATCGATTTCAACGTTTTATTTCAAGAAAATTGAAAGTAAACCGGAAAATTGTTATTGCATGTTTATATATAATACTAGTTTCCTTTATAGGCACAACATTATATAAATATTTACCTGTGCTGACGATACAAATTTCACAATTAATTTATCAATTTAAACTGTTTTTTCAAAATCCACCTGATAATGAAATCGTTAAATATGCACTTTCGACAATTAATGGGATGGAAGTATCAAAATATATAGAACAAGGTGTAGACGTCATATATCAATCAATAGCAAATATAGGGAAGGTAAGTTTACAAATATTATTATCTCTAATTTTAAGCTTATTTTTCTTATTAGAAAAAGAGCGTATTATTACATTTACATCTAAGTTTAAAGATAGTAAGTTAAAAATCTTTTATGAGGAAATTGCATATTTTGGTGAAAGATTTGCAAGATCGTTCGGCAAAGTAATTGAAGCTCAGTTTTTAATTGCCGTGGTAAATTGTATTCTTACTGTTATTGCATTAATCGTTTTAGGATTTCCACAGCTACTTGTATTAGCTGTTATGATTTTCTTACTAGGCTTGATTCCTGTTGCAGGTGTGATTATTTCTTTGTTTCCACTTTGTATCATTGCTTACAACGTAGGCGGAGTTATGTACGTAGTATACATACTCGTATTCATAACAGTAATCCATGCTCTTGAAAGTTATTTTTTAAATCCGAAGTTTATGTCTGCAAAAACAAATTTACCAATATTCTACACATTTATGATTCTTATCTTCTCAGAGCATTTCCTCGGAATATGGGGGCTTATTATCGGGATACCAATCTTTATCTTTTTATTAGATGTACTTGATATAAACAATGAGGATGCGACTAAAAAATAAGAAATGATAGAAAATCACTAAAAAGTCATAGGAGATAATGAAAATAAAAAGCAATCCAAAATAAATTGGATTGCTTTTTATCTTAATTAAAGAACCGGAGCCATTGTTTCTTTCAATACTTGAACAGAGTGATCGAATTTTAATTCTTCATCTTCACTTAATTCAACTTCTAAAATTTCACGAACACCGCCGCGATTTAAAACAGCAGGTACCCCGATATAAACATCTTTTTGACCGTATTGACCTTCTAAGTAAGCTGATACAGTTAATACACTATTTTCGTCGTTTAAAATTGCTTTTGTAACACGTAGAAGTGACATGCCGATACCATAATAAGTTGCGCCTTTACGCTCAATAATATGGTAAGCTGCATCACGGACGTTTATGAAAATTTTGTCTAAATCTTCTTGATTATACGTGTTGTCTTTTTCAAGCAGTGTTTGTAGTTTTTGGATACCAACGGAAACATGACTCCAAACAGGAAGTTCAGTATCGCCGTGCTCTCCGATAATATAAGCGTGAATGTTGTGTGGACCAATATCGAAGTACTCACCTAACATATAGCGGAAACGAGCAGAATCAAGCGTTGTACCAGAACCGATTACACGTTCTTTCGGTAAACCAGATTCTTTCCAAGTTACGTAAGTTAAAATATCTACAGGGTTTGTTGCGATTAAGAAGATGCCATCAAATCCGCTATCCATAATACTGCGAACGATTTGTTTGAAGATTTTAGCGTTTTTCTCAACTAAATCTAAACGTGTTTCGCCTGGCTTTTGTGGTAATCCAGCTGTAATAACTACAAGGTCAGCATCTTTACAATCTTCGTAGCTGCCTTTCCATACTCTAGTTGGAGCTGGTGCGAATGGAACAGCATGACTTAAATCCATTGCTTCCCCTTCAGCTTTTGCCTCATTTACATCGACTAAAACAAATTCTTCAGCTACGGCTTGGTTAATCATGCAGTAAGCATAACTACATCCAACTGCTCCTGTTCCTACTAATACAACACGGTTAATACCTTTTTTCATTTCAAAATTCCTCGCAATTTCATTGATTTTATTATGTAAGATAATACGTCTTACTTCTATAGAGTCATATCTAGTTTATTACATTTTATAAAAGATATTCAAGTATTTGAAAATGTATCCGTGCAAATCAGCGAACAAAACATAGGAATTCAGTGAACCGAATATAATTCAGTAAAATCCTTTGTAAAAGGGGAAATGGCATGGGGAATCCATTAGCAATGGAAGAAATGCTTCATATTATTCATGCAGGGCTTGTTAAAAAGAATAACCCAAAACGGATTACGATTGCAGGTGCAGGGATTTCTGGATTAGTTGCAGGTTCTTTATTAAAAGAGGCTGGGCACGAAGTAACGATTATAGAAGCAAATAACAGAATAGGTGGCAGAGTGTATACGATTCGGGAACCATTTAGTGTGGGTTTATATTTTAATGCGGGCCCGATGAGAATCCCTGACACCCATAAGTTAACCTTAGCGTATATTCATAAATTTAAACTACCTTTAAACCTTTTTATAAATAAAACTTTTGCAGATATCATTTATACGAATAACATTCAAACGAGATTGAATGTGTTTGAAAATGATCCAAGTGTACTTGAATATCCGGTTTTGGATAAAGAAAGAGGAAAAACGGCAGAAGAGCTAATGATTGAAGTATTAGAACCAATACTAAATTACATTAAGAAGGATCCTGATAAAAACTGGCTTATCGTTGAAAAAAAGTATAAAACGTATTCGCTTGGTTCATTTTTAATGGAGTATTATTCAGATGGTGCGATAGATATGATTGGGGTACTTCTTGATATGGAAGCTTATATGGGAATGTCCTTAATTGAAGTATTACGTGAAATGATTTTCTTTACTTCAACAACGAAATATTATGAAATAACTGGTGGAATGGATAAGTTATCGAATGCATTCTTACCACAATTAAGGGAACATATTTTAATGCCGTATAAGGTTGATAAAATTATACAAGAAGATAATAAAGTAATGTTACAAGGAAATCATGAACAAACGTTAGAGCAATTTACAATAACAAGTGATTTTGCTATTATTACAATTCCATTTTCAGCGTTAAGATTTGTAGAAGTTCAGCCATACTATTTATTCTCTTATTTTAAAAAAAGAGCAATTCGTGAATTAAATTATATTGCTGCAACTAAAATTGCAATAGAGTTTAAAAGTAGATTTTGGGAGAAAGCGGGACAGTGTGGCGGTAAATCTATTACTGATTTACCGATACGGTTTACATACTATCCGAGTTATGGCATTCATACTCCAGGACCAGCTATCGTTATAGCAAGTTATACGTGGGCAGATGAGGCGTTAACATGGGATAGTCTCCCGCAAAGAGATCGTATTCGTTACGCATTAAAAAATTTAGCGGAAATATACGGTGACATCGTCTATAGTGAGTTTGTCACTGGAACATCTTTTAGCTGGAGTAAAAATCCGTATTCTTGCGGTGCATTTACAGCTTTCGAACCAGGCCAAGAGCTCGAGTTATTTCCGTATATTACACCACCATCTGGAAAAGTACATTTTGCAGGAGAGCATACGACATTAACACATGGATGGATGCAAGGGGCAATTGAGTCTGGAGTTAGAGTTGCATATGAAGTAAATGAACAGTGAATCTCTTATATTTACAAATGGTCATTCTTTTAATAAAATGATAAATATAAATCGTAATTATTACGCTTTGAATACATTTGAAGTAAAGAAATGGATGGTCGGTTGAATGAATAAAGTGGAGATTCATATATTAGGTGGTTTTTTAGGTAGTGGAAAATCAACATTATTACAAAATTTATTGTTAGCAGAGAAAAAGAAGAATAGAAAAGTTGCAGTATTAATGAATGAAATTGGTGAATACTCAGTAGATACAGATATTATTGGAAAAGAGAATGTTTTAAGAGAACTTCTTAAAGGATGTATTTGTTGTACGTTAAAAGAAGAGCTTGAAATACAATTACATTCGTTATACCAACAAGAAAGACCAGATGTAATTTATATAGAAACGACAGGTGTTGCGCATCCAATTGAAGTGTTAGACGCGTGTGTCTCGCCAATTTTAGCTCCTTTTCTGGAAGTGAAATCAATTGTAGTCGTTTTAGATGCAGTAAGGTGGTTAAATCGAAGTATATTAAGTGCAAATGTACAACAGCTATTGCATGAGCAACTGAAATTTGGTAGTCACATTCTTGTTAATAAAGCAGATTTACTAACAGATGAAGATAAGAATACAGTATTTGAAGAAGTAAAGGCAATAAATGATCATGCGAAAATGTATGAGACAAAGTATTGTAATATATCTTTAAAAGATATAGAAGAAGCAGAATTTCCAAATGATGAGGAACACGAGACACTACATGTCAAACAGCATTTACATATACAAACAATGACATATCAATTTACGAAACCGATTGATCAAGACAAATTATATGAATGGCTTTCGAATTTACCAGATAGTATTTATCGAGTGAAAGGTTTTGTGAAATTCCATGGAGATAAATACCCTCACCTATTCCAATATTCGTTCGGAGTACCAACTTTATTAGAACAAGACTTCGGTTTCCCGACAAACTTAGTAGTAATAGGAGAAGGACTAGATAAGAAACAATTGGCTGAAGGGTTAGAGAAAGTAGAACTTAACTCTAATTAAAGGGAAAAGACTAACTTAAAAATAAGTTAGTCTTTTTGTATGGTCATTACTGAAATGAAACAGTATTTTCAATTGGATTGCAGAATATATATTGATTGTATGTTCGTTTCCATTACATAGGAAGGTGATTATATATTTGTGCCGAATGTAGAGGGTACTACAAGAGTTTTCCATTATCTATCGAATTAGTTAGTCATGATTACGGACAGGGGATTTTGGCGTGTTTGATTCTATCAGAAAGTAAAGTATGGGGAGGATCACAATGTCGATGAAAAAACGTAAGTGGCTAAAAACAATGTTTACTGGTTGTGTTTTAGGTTCGTTATTAATAACGGCAGCTTGTTCAGGAAAGAAAACAAGTACAGAGGATGAAAAAACGATTAAGGTAGGAGTCCTTGCTTCTTTAACAGGACCGCTAGAATCGTATGGAAAACAAACAGTGAACGGATTTGAATTAGGGTTAGATTATGCAACTGGTGGAACTGGGAAAGTAGATGGGAAAAAGATTAAGTTTGTTGTAGAAGATACAGAAACGAAAGCGGATGTAGCAGTTAAAAAAGCTACGAAGTTATTAGAAGAAGAGAAAGTTGATTTTTTAGTTGGATCGTCTAGTTCAAGTGATACGTTAGCGGTTTTACCACTGGCTGAAGAATATGAAAAGATTATGGTTGTAGAACCGGCAGTTGCGGATAGTATTACCGGGAAGAACTGGAATAAATATATTTTTAGAACTGGAAGAAGTTCCTCACAAGATGCGATTGCAGGAGCAGCAGCAATTGCGAAAAAAGATGTAAAGATTGCAACATTTGCCCCAGATAACGCTTTTGGTCGTGAAGGGATTGCTGCATTTAAAGCGGGTGCGAAAAAATTAGGTGCGAACATTGTGAATGAGCAATACGCGGATACAAATTCAACAGATTTTACAGCGAATATTCAAAATATCATTAGTTCAAAACCAGATTATTTATTTATCGTTTGGGCAGGGGCAAATTCACCTTGGAAACAGTTGAAAGATATGAATGTGGAAGCGCAAGGTATTAAAATTTCTACAGGTGCGCCAGATATACCAGCATTAAAAACAATGGATGCATTAGTAGGTATGCAAGGTTTTTCTGTATATTATCACACACTTCCAAAAAATAAAGTGAATGATTGGCTAGTTGAAGAGCATAAAAAACGTTTTAATGGTGCAGTGCCAGATTTGTTTACAGCGGGAGGAATGTCAGCAGCAATTTCTATTGTAGAAGCCTTAAAGAAAACAAAAGGTGATACAGATGTAGATACCCTGATTAAGAAAATGGAAGGAATGGAATTTGATACACCGAAAGGAAAGATGAAGTTTAGAGAGAAGGACCACCAAGCGATGCAGACACTGTATTCTATCACATTGAAAAAGCAAGACGGTGTTGATTATCCGGTGCCAGTGTTAGAGCGAGAATTAAAGATGAAAGAAACAGAACCACCAGTTCAAAATAAATAGACTGAATTTTCTGTTGTTTTTGTATAAAGAGGGGGGACCCTCTTTATACATATTTCTTTCATACTCACGGCTTTAAAGGGAGGGATTTCGTGACACATTTGCTAGAGACGAAAAATCTTAGTGTATCTTTTGGTGAACATCAAGTTATTAAAGATGTAAATTTAACTGTCCAAAAAGGAAAGCTCATTTCTATTATTGGGCCAAATGGTGCGGGGAAGACAACGTTATTTAATTTACTAAGTGGCCAGATTTCACCCACAACAGGTGAAGTGTATTTTAAAGGGCAAGATATTACAAAACTATCGATTTCAGATCGAACACGCTTAGGAATCGGTCGCTCTTTTCAGCTTACAAACATATTCCTAGAATTAACGGTACTTGAAAATGTCCGTTTAAGTGTTCAATCATTCGTACAAGATTACTATAGTTTTTTCCCGAGTTCAGCAAAATTAAAGCAACAAGTTGGAGAGGCGAGACGTTTCTTAAAAACAGTATTACTTCATGAGAAAGAGAACGTATTAGCGAAAGATTTGGCACATGGAGAGAAAAGGAAGCTAGAACTTGCGATGTTATTAGCTTTAAAAACGGATGTGTTATTACTTGATGAGCCGACGGCAGGTATTTCGGTTGAGGAAGTCCCTGCTATATTACAAGTGATTGAAAATATTAAGAAACATCCAGAGAGCACAATTGTACTTATCGAACACAAAATGGATATGATACTAGGTTTGTCAGATCATCTTATCGTTTTATTTCATGGAGAGTTATTGGCTGAAGGATTGCCAGAAGAAATTATGAAAGATGAGCGTGTACAAAGTGCTTATTTAGGGGGATTATATAGTGGCACTATTACAAGTGAATAATATAGAAACGTATTTAGATCAGTTTCATATTTTACAAGGAGTATCTCTTGCTGTTGAGAAAGGGACGATTACTGTACTGTTTGGTAGAAATGGGGCAGGGAAAACAACGACATTACGTTCAGTGATGGGGTTTCACCGCATTGCAGATGGTGAAATTTATTATGATAGTGCAAAAGTGAGTGGATTACCTACACATTTAATTTCAAGGAAAGGAATAGGGTATGTACCAGAAAATCAAGGTATTTTTCATGATTTGACAGTAGAAGAAACTTTCGCTCTTGCTAGGGGAAAAGGTGAGGAAGTAGAAGGGAAAATAGAGTGGATGCTGGAACTATTTCCGGATTTAAAGCAGTTTTGGAATAAGAAAAGTGGGCTCTTGAGCGGAGGGCAAAAGCAAATGTTGGCTATTTCAAGAGCGTTTATTAATAGTGATGGATTATTACTTATTGATGAACCGAGCAAAGGGCTATCCCCGATAATGGTGGAGAAATTAATGGTAGCTATTTTGAAGATGAAAGAGAAAACAACAGTTTTACTTGTTGAGCAAAATTTTATGATGGCCAGTCAAATTGGCGATTATTTTTACATTATGGATAACGGACGAATTGTTCATAACGGTTTTATGAATGAATTAAAAAAGGATAAGGAAATGTGTCATAAATATTTAGGAATCTCTTAACATGAATCCGAGGTGAAAAGGATGGATGTGTTAATCAATTTATTTGTAAATGGGATTTCAACAGGGATGCTCATTTTTTTGTTAGCATCAGGTCTTTCACTTATTTTCGGTCTAATGAGCGTTTTAAACTTTGCACACGGTGGTTTATTTGCATGGGGAGCATTTACAGGTGTTTGGTTATTTAATATGACAGGAAGTTATATATTAGCTTTAGTTGGAGCAGTAGCCATGGGAATGTTCCTAGGATTTATTTTAGAAAGGTTTCTTATTAGACCGGTATATGGAAATCATGTTCGACAGCTGCTCGTTACACTTGGAGGAATGCTCGTTCTTAGTGAGTGTATTAAAATATTTTGGGGGCCAAACCCTATTAGTGCAAAATTACCGTTATGGTTACAAGGAAGTTTTACATTCGGAGGTATTATATTAATTAAATATCGTCTATTTGTTATTTTAATTGGGATAATTATTTACATTGCACTACTACTATTACTCAAAAAGACGAAGATAGGTCTTATGATCCGTGCAGGTGTAATGGATAAAGAAATGGTTCAAGCGCTTGGTATTAATGTAAAAGCGATATTTTCTTTCGTCTTTTTATTAGGGGCAGGGATGGCAGCTTTGGGAGGATTCTTATTAGCACCGTATTCGGGCGTTATTTTCGCCGAGATGGGCATGCAGTATGCAATTTTAGCTTTTATAGTAGTAATTATCGGTGGATTAGGAAGCGTTCAAGGTTCAGCTATTGCTTCTTTAATTGTCGGATTAGCTGGTGCTTTTACAGCGTATTTTATACCAGATTTATCACTTGCAATTAATATGTTAATGTTACTATTTTTCTTAATAGTGAAGCCAACTGGACTTGTTGGTGAAAAGGGGTGAAATGGTGAACAACACATCGGACCGAATTAAAGTATACTTCGGAGTATGTATGCTCATTTGTTTAAGTGTATTTCCGTTCGTAAATGATTCACGGAGCCTGTTAATTTTGTTCACTCAAATCTTCATCTTTGCTATTTTTGCAATGAGTTTTGATGTATTGCTGGGGTATACAGGAATTGTATCGTTCGGTCATTGTATGTTCTTTGGGATAGGAGCATATGGGGTAGCGCTTTTATTTGATCGACAAGGCGTATCAATAACGAACTTTTTAATTGGAATAGTAGCTGCAATTATCGTTTCAGCAATCGTTAGTTATATAATTGGTTTGCTTTCTTTACGATTGAAAAGTCATTTTTATGCAATGTTAACACTTGCTATTTCACAGTTATTTTTCGTACTTGCTGAAAAATGGCGTGGGCTTACTCACGGAGGAGATGGTTTTACATTTGGGGTACCAGACGTATTCCGTGATCGTTTTACGTTTTATTATGTAACACTTATATGTTTACTTATCATTTTTGTTCTGTTACGTCTTTTCACCAAATCTTCTATTGGAAAAGTATTAAAGGCAATTTCCCAAAATGAGCAACGTGTTGAAGCACTAGGATATAAAGTGCTTCATTATAAAATTATTGCTAGCATTGTTGCAGGAGTAGTAGCTGCGATTAGCGGTGGTTTATTTGTTATCACATTGCGTTTTGTTAATACGACTGTATTTTCAATTGAAATGACATTAAATGCATTATTGATGACGATGATTGGTGGGGTTGGAACGTTAATTGGAGCAATTGCAGGAGCTGGAATTATTGAATCTCTAAAATATTATTTATCAGAACTAGCTACAGAGTATCCGATCTTTGAACGATGGACAATTATTCTTGGTTTATTGTACATTATCGTATTGCTAGTTTTCCCGAAAGGATTAGTTGGCACGGTTAAGGGACTGAAGAATATGAAACGGAATAAGAAGGAGAAAAGTGCAGAAGTGGAGCAAAATGTGTGAAAAATCAATTGTATAGAATATGAAAATCCCTCTTTTAGATTCATAAAGGAGGGATTTTTTATTAACCAAATAGTTCATCAGGGATTTGTTTGAAAGAGTTTTGATTTGTAAAAAAATGAACAGCTAATTTCTCAACTGGAACATCTTCAATTGGTACCAATTTATCATTTTTAATCGGCAAAAAGGCTATCCCTTTTCCGTCCTGAATAAACTCTTCCATAAGCGAATAAGAATCTAATTGTTGAAGTTGACGCTGAGATAAATTATTTTCTTTTAGAAATTGTATCGTCTTATTTCTAAAAGGGCACTTTTTGTCATTGCTAACGAAGAAAATTTCTTTTGAATAATCAATGGTACATTTTTCTTTCGCTTTTAATAAGCCTACAGAAATTGAGGTCGTGAACACTTTTTTAAACGATGCGTCAGGATAATCCTCATAAGTTATGACCATATCAACTTTTTGTTGCTGCAGTAATTTTTGCAAATGACTACTACTTTCTACATATATTTGATAATTTCTAAAGTTTTCTTCAATACGCTTACTTAAATAATTTGTCAAAATAGATTGTGACGTCGCTATTATATAAGAAGAACCACTCGTTTTAATTTCATCTTTTACTTCTTCTAATAGAGTTAATATTTTATTCGTGTAATCTAATAAAATGTCACCAGCAGGTAATAAGGAAACGCCTTTGTTATCTCTATGTAGTAAAGGTGTTTCTAACTCTTGTTCTAATTTTTTAATTCGCTCAGTTACGTTCGGTTGAACATATCCTAACTCTTTAGCAGCTTTACTAATAGAACCCTCACTGGCTACAGTTTTGAATATAATAAGATCATTTATTTCCAAGTATCTCAGCCCCTTATGCACTATCATTATAAATGATACCAAACATAATTTATACCTATTTTACGTTAGCCACTTATCGATTTATCATAATGTATATAAGATTGAAAGTGAGTGATAAACATGATTGGAATGCAATATAAGGTCATTCTTCCAAAGGATTATGACATGGAAATTATTAAGAAAAGGGTAAAGGATAATGGCTATAAAACTGATGGTTTCCAAGCACTAAATTTTAAAGCTTATTTAATTACGGAAACGGAGAAAGACGGGAATTTTTATAACTGCTATGCACCTTTATATATTTGGAATGGGCATGAAGGGATGAATAAATTTATCTTTGAAGGGTATTACGATAATATTTTACAATCGTTTGGTTGGCAACAAATACATATAGGTGTTCCATTAGTTGTTAATCTAAGTGATGGATTTAAGAAAAGTAGATATGTTGTTGAATATGCAGGAAGTATTTCGCAAAGTAAAACGCTGATTGGGACTCAATTAAACACGATGAATGAAAATGTACAAAACAATGAAAAGTGTTTAGGGAATATAATCGTTTATAATCCGGATAAATGGGGATATAGTAGGTTTGAGTTTTATGAAGAGAAGCCTGAAATTGTAGTGAATAAGGGTGTTACAGTATATGAGATTTTACACATTTCACGATGAAATTTTGTTGTATATTAAAAATAAGAAAAGGAATGAAAGTCTATGCCTTTTGTGAAGATTTATTATCCTGAAAACATATTAAATGAAGAAGAGTTGGAAAAAATGGGGGAATGTATCCATCTTTCATTAATTGAACATTTTAACATCCCTGAAAATGATTATTTTCAAATGTTCTTACCTTACCAACAAAACAAATTTTTATATAATCCATATTATTTGTTGGAAAGAGGAGAAAAGAGAACAGAGAATATGATTTATGTTTCTATTACATGTGGACCGGGAAGAACGGTGCAACAGAAAAAAGATTTGTATCAATCGGTATCCTTGAAGATTACGGAATATTCCGATGTTAAAACTTCGGATATTTTTATTACAATAAATGAGACAGCTGCTGAAAACTGGTCATTTGGTCAAGGAATAGCACAAATGGTGAAAATAAAGGGAGAAAAAATGAAAAATGAACTTATTGAAGTACATATTAAAAAGAAAATGAGAGAAATGGCACCTGCATTTGCTCATTATAGTGAAAAGATATTATTTGAGGAAGTGTGGCGGGATGCCACTTTAACATTAAGGGAAAGAAGTTTGTGTACTGTGTCAGCACTAATCAGTCTCGGTAATACAGAACAATTACCATTTCATCTGAAGCTAGCTAAACAAAATGGGATTAAGGAGAATGAATTGGTTGCATTAATAACACATATGGCTTTTTACGTTGGTTGGCCAAAAGCTATGTCAGCTTTAAATATAGTAATGAATGAAATGAAAAGCTAAGAATAATGAAAAGTAAGAATTCATGTTTATATGAATTCTTACTTTTCATTATTTATGCAATACTCTATCGCTATATTTATTACATTTTCTCTTGCTTTTTTATCACTTGCGTAGTAAAGTGATAGTAAGATTCACGATAGGAAGTGATCAAACATGCGTGATAATACGATAGGATCATTAATATGGTTACGTTTAATACGATTTACGAACCAAAGTAATCAAATGTCAAATGAGTTTTTAAAACGTTTTGATTTAACGACAGCTCAATTTGATGTGCTTTTGCAAATACGTACGTATCAACCACTAACACAAATGGAGTTAGCTGAAAAGGTAACTGTTACACAAGGTGGCATTTCTCGAATGTTAACTCGTCTTGAAAAGGAAGGGTATATTGTACGAAAACAAGATTGGAAAACGAAAACAATTAGTCTTACAGAGCAAGGAGAAGCAGCTTTAGAGAGAGCATTGCCAGAGCAACTTGCATTTCAATCATCGTTTTTTGATGATGTATTAAATGAAGAAGAGCAGAAAATATTATATGAGCTGATGACGAAAGTTCATAAGCATAGTGAAAAAAAAGAATTACCGCAAGAGTAATTTTTTTTACACTATCAATTGACTAATCAAGTGAAGTTATAGGCAATAGGAAAATACATTTGACTTACAAACGTTTTTAAAAGAGAAACTAATAACACTTCATTAAAGGAGAGAGTAATGATGGAAAAATACCGTATGGATACAAGTAAAGGGATGGAGTTTGGATTATATTCGATTGGGGATCATGTTTTAAATCCGCATAATGGAGAGAAAATTAGTACGGAACAAAGAATTCATGAATTAATTGAAACAGCTAAGTTAGCAGATGAGGCAGGGCTTGATGTGTTTGCTGTCGGTGAAAGTCATCAAACACATTTTACAACACAAGCTCATACAGTTATTTTAGGAGCTATTGCACAAGCTACGAAAAATATAAAAATTGCAAGTTCAGCAACGATAATAAGTACATCTGATCCGGTACGAGTATATGAGGATTTTGCTACAATTGACTTGATTTCTAATGGACGTGCAGAAATTGTGGCTGGTCGTGGATCTCGTATTGGAGGATATAGTTTACTTGGTTATGACGTGAATGATTATGAAGAATTATTCGAAGAGAAGATGGATCTTTTATTAAAAATTAATAACGAGGAACATGTAACATGGAATGGACAGTTTAGAGCACCGCTCGCACATGCATCGGTTATTCCAAGAGCGAAAAATAATAACTTACCAATTTGGCGTGCAGTTGGAGGTCCACCAGCTAGTGCAATTAAAGCAGGACGTGCAGGTGTGCCAATGATGATAACAACACTAGGTGGTCCAGCTATTAACTTTAAAGGATCAGTAGATGCTTATCGTGAGGCGGCTGCGCAAAGTGGATTCAATCCAACAAGTTTGCCAGTTGCAACAACGAGTTTATTTTATACGGCAAAAAATTCACAAGATGCACTTAGTGAATATTACCCTCACATTAATGCTGGTATGCTTACACTGCGCGGTGGTGGGTATCCGAAACAGCAATTTACAAATGCAATAGATTACCGTGATGCTTTAATGGTTGGTAGCCCACAACAAATCATTGAGAAAATGCTTTACCAATATGAATTGTTTGGCCAACAACGCTTTATGGCACAAATTGATTTTGGCGGTGTATCATTTGATAAAATTGAGAAAAATATTGAATTCATTGCTACTGAAATTTTACCAGCCGTTAGAAAACATACAGCAAAATAAATAAAAAAAACTGAGAGTTTAATCGACTCTCAGTTTTTTTATTTGTTCTGGAAACATGACAAAAAAATGAACTTTTAGTCGAGGAAGAGGGAAGTTATTTTCTATTTTTGAATAACATTATTTCGAGTTTGAATTTTGGAAATACATTTTTCTCTTGACAAAAAATAAGCATTTATCGAGGTTGCTTTTGAGGACATTTTTTCGGGTAAAAGTCAAGCGTATGAAGAAAAAACGATTGTTTTATAGATATAAAAGTAAGAAGTATATTGAAAAAACACATTTTGCTAATGAGAAAAATCTGCTTCAAAAAAATGACAAAAGACATATTTCAGACAAAATGATGTCAATAATACGTCAAAAATAACCTGAATTTACTATGCAGGTATATTATACAATTCGATTAACGAATAAAACACTACAGAAATAGTGAAAAGGTAAAAAATAGCATTACAATAGTTTGAAAAACTGAAACTTCATATTTTTCGACAATACATACAAAATGTTTTTGTCTTTTCGTATTTCTTAATAATTGAGTTTGATAAGATTGCTCAATTAACTTTTATTATAAAAACTATGAAGGAAGTGATTTTAGTATGGAAACGCTCGAATTGGCACGAATACAGTTCGCATCAACAACGATTTTCCATTACTTTTTTGTTCCGCTATCAATTGGTTTAGCTTTTATTATTGCGATCATGCAAACGTTGTATGTGGTAAAAGGGCAAGAAGTATATAAGAAGATGGCAAAGTTTTGGACGCAATTATTCCTTATTAACTTTGCAGTAGGTGTAGTAACAGGTATTTTACAAGAATTTCAGTTTGGTATGAACTGGTCAACGTATTCACGTTTTGTAGGTGATGTATTTGGTCCCTCGCTTGCAATTGAAGGATTACTGGCATTTTTCATTGAGTCTACATTCCTAGGTTTATGGGTATTCGGTGAGGACAAATTACCGAAGCGAATTCACTTAATGTGTATTTGGCTCCTTTCAATTGGAACGATGTTATCAGCATTCTGGATTTTAACTGCAAGTGCATTTATGCAGTCACCTGTCGGGTATGAAATGGCAGCTGATGGTCGTGCGCAAATGAATGATTTCTTAGCCATTATTCAAAACCCACAACTATGGGTACAATTCCCGCATACAATTACAGCGGCAATTGCAACAGGTGCATTCTTTATTGCTGGTGTAAGTGCATGGAAAATTACAAAAGGACAAGAAACTGTAGTATTTAAAAAATCTTTCCGCATTTCTATCATTGTTGGAACAATTACAACGGCGCTTGTATTATTCTTTGGTCATGCACAAGCGCAACAATTAATTAAGACACATCCAATGAAGATGGCGGCAGCTGAAGCGCTATGGAATACAAGTGAGGATCCAGCACCATTTACAGTATTTTCGAAAATTGATACAGAGAAGAAAGAAAATTCGTTTGAAATTCAAATCCCTTATATGCTAAGTCTATTATCGTATGATAAGTTTAGCGGTCAAGTTGAAGGGATGAATCAAATTCAAAAACAATATGAGGAAAAATATGGACCTGGAGATTATATTCCTCCAGTGCATACAATGTTTTGGAGTTTTAGAGCGATGGTAATGAGTGGAACATTCATGCTTCTTCTAGGAGCTTACGGATGGTTCTTATCAAGAAAAGATCGTTTAGCTGAAAAAACGTGGTATTTAAAATTAATGGTGTATGCAATTTCTCTTCCATTCATCGGTAATACAGTAGGGTGGATTATGACTGAAATGGGTCGTCAACCTTGGGTAGTATTTGGGGTAATGAAAACAGAAGATGCTGTATCACCAAATGTAACATTCGGTGAAGTATTATTCTCACTTATTTCATTCACATCAATGTATTTAATTATGGGTGGAATTTGTGTGTACTTATTTGTTCGTACCATTAAGGGCCACACGAATAAGAAAACGAAAAAGGATTATCAAAGCCATGATCCATTTGATAAGGAGGAAGAGTATGTTATTTCTTAATGAGTTGTGGTTTTTAGTTATTGCAATCTTGTTTGTTGGATTCTTCGTACTGGAAGGTTTCGATTTTGGTGTAGGAATGGTTTCGAGGTTTTTAGGAAAGAATGATTTTGAAAAACGAGTTTACTTAAATACAATAGGACCGTTCTGGCACGCGAATGAAGTATGGCTTGTTTGTGCTGGTGGAGCCATGTTCGCGGCATTTCCGCACTGGTATGCAACTTTATTTAGTGGTTTTTATATTCCATTTGTATTTATGCTTCTTGCTTTAATTTTAAGAGGTGTTTCCTTTAAATTTCGTGCGAAAATAGATAATCATAAATGGAAGAGTGCATGGGATTGGGGGATGTTTATTGGAAGTATGTTACCTCCTATCCTTTGGGGAGTTGCGATTGCAAACTTTATGGTAGGTGTACCTATTGATGAGAGTAAAAATGTTGTAGGTGGATTCTTGCAATTACTTCATCCATTTGCGTTACTTGGAGGAGTAATGTTTCTCCTACTATGTATTGTTCACGGATTACAATTTCTTACGATACGTACAACTGGTAAATTGAGAGAACGTGCACGAATTGCTGCAATAAAAATTGCACCATTTTCATTAATTACACTTCTTGTTTTTGCTGGTGTGGGGTTATGGAAAACCGACATTTTCACTGCTCATGGAACAGAATGGATTATGGTACCAATCGGAGCTTTTGTAGCACTATTAGTGTCCACTTTATTAAATAAAAGAAGAAGAGATGGTTGGGCTTTCTTTATGACGAGTTTAACAATCATTTTACTAAGTGCGAGTGTATTTATCGGTATGTTCCCACGTGTTATGATTAGCTCTTTAGGAGCAATGAATGATTTGACAATTTACAACGCAGCATCAGGAGCTTATGCATTAAAACTTATGACTTACTTTGCGATTGCTATTTTGCCTTTCGTTATCGGAAGTCAAATATGGAGTTATTATGTATTTAGACAACCTGTTAAGTCAGACAACGATTTGGAGTACTAATGAAAAGAAAAAGAGGACTTCCGTCTTATCCCGGTAGCCGTATTTTATATGTAGCGTTAACGATTATTAGTATTTTAGAAGCTTTTAGTATTATTGCGCAAACAATCTTTTTAGCACGAGCTATTACGTTTTTATTTCATGGAGAGACAGTACAAACAATATTAAGTGAAGTTGTTTATTTTGGTATCGCGTTTGCAGCGCGTAACATAGTAGTTCGAACATCACAAATATTAGTGGAACGTTTTGCTGAAAAAACAGGGTCGTTACTAAGAAAACAATTGATAGAGGCCTATTTCACATTAGGTCCAAGGTATGTTCAAACTGTTGGAACTGGTCATCTGGTTACCTTATCAATTGAGGGGATTGAGAAATTTAAAACATATATTGAATTAACGATTCCTAAAATGATTAGAAGTAGTATCGTTCCAGGTCTAATTGTACTATATGTTTTTACGCTAGATATTGAGTCTGGAATCATTTTAGTTGTAACGATTCCTATCGTGATCATATTTATGATTCTTCTCGGATTAGCAGCGCAAAAAATGGCAGATAGTCAGTATGAGATATATCGTGTACTTTCGAATCATTTTGTAGATACGTTAAAAGGTTTAGAAACATTAAAGTATTTAGGGAAAAGTGAACAGCACGAAGGAAAGATTGAAAAAGTAAGTAAAAGATATAGAAAAGCAACGATGCGTACTTTGCGAGTTGCTTTTCTTTCTTCTTTTGCATTAGATTTCTTTACGAGTTTATCAATTGCGTTTGTGGCGGTTGGATTAGGGATACGTTTAATAGATGGAACGATTATACTATTACCAGCCCTTACAATTTTGATTTTAGCTCCGGAATATTTTCTGCCGATTAAACAAGTGGGAGCAAATTATCATGCGACATTAGATGGACAAATTGCGATGGAGCAAATAGAAGAGATTTTGCAACAACAAAAAGGAATACAAAAGAAAGATTTAAATGAAGATATAGTATGGAATGCCTCTAGTAGCTTGAAATTACAAGATATCAAAGTTAATAATACTGAATCTGAAAAGGCTATATTAGAAGGAATTAATTTTACTTGGGAAGGTAACGGTGCTATTGGTGTTATTGGTGAAAGTGGTGCAGGGAAATCGACGTTAATCGACGTATTAGCAGGTTTTTTATCTCCTTCGAGTGGAAAGATGTTAGTAAATGGTCTAGAAGTTGATGGATCTACTCGTGAAGATTGGCAAAAAAATATTGCTTATATTCCGCAGCAACCTTATATTTTTCCGCTTTCATTAAAGGATAACATTCGTTTTTATGAAACAAATGCAACAGATGAAGAAGTTGAAAGAGTTATTAATGAAGTCGGCCTTCGTTCACTCGTTACATCACTTCCAAATGGGATGCACGAAAG
This sequence comes from Bacillus sp. PK6-16, assembly GCF_056530295.1. Classification (NCBI taxonomy): domain Bacteria; kingdom Bacillati; phylum Bacillota; class Bacilli; order Caryophanales; family Bacillaceae; genus Bacillus; species Bacillus sp. PK6-16. The sequence goes on along the minus strand of NZ_CP096511.1, from coordinate 3,431,353 downwards.
AATTGGAGAAGGTGGACGTATGCTAAGTGGCGGACAAGAACAGCGTGTTGCTATGGCGCGTGCGCTTTTAAGTAAAAAACCAATCATTTTATTAGATGAGCCTACGGCACATCTTGATATTGAAACCGAATTTGAAATAAAGCAAGCGATGTTACGTTTATTTAATGGAAAGTTAGTATTTTTAGCAACTCACCGTCTACATTGGATGAAACAAATGGACCATATCCTTATTTTAAATAAAGGGGAAATGAAAGAAAGTGGGACGTATGAAGAACTTTTAGAGAATGAGACATTACATTTTCATAGGGAAGAGAGGGGAGAGAAATGAGTAACTGGGTTAAACCTTATATAAAACAAAATAAAGGTAGAATGACTTTAACTATTTTCCTTGGTCTTCTTGGAGTTAGTTCAGGAGCGATGTTACTTTTTATTTCAGGTTATTTAATCTCAAAATCTGCCCTTAGACCAGAAAATGTAATGGCTGTATATGTTCCTATTGTTGCAACAAGAGCGTTTAGTATAGGGCAAGCTGTGTTTCATTATATAGAGCGCCTAGTCGGGCATGATGTCGTACTACGTATATTAGAAAAAATGAGAACGAGGCTATATAGAATAGTAGAACCACAGGCGTTATTTTTCCGTTCTCGATTTCAAACGGGTGATATGTTAGGAGTGTTATCCGAAGATATAGAGCATTTGCAAAACCTATATTTACGTACAATATTTCCTAGCATATTAGCGTTAGTTGTTTATAGTATCTTCGTACTTGTTATCGGTGCATTTGATTTTGTTTTTGCACTTATTGTAGGTTGTATGTTAGCTATTATCGTTTTTCTTCTTCCGTTTGTATCATTACTTTTGATGAAGAAACATCATGTTACTTTAAAGCAAGGAAGAAACCGTTTGTATCAACAACTGACAGATGCTGTTTTTGGATTATCTGATTGGCAAGCAAGTGGTCGTAAAGATGAATTTATTAATGAGTATGTAAAACAAAATGATCAGTTGTTAAAAATCGAAAAGAGAGTGAAACGCTGGTATCATATTCGGGACAGTATCATTCAATTAGTAGTAGGTATTGTAGTTATTTCGATGATCATATGGACTGGGAATGAAGCGGCAAGTGAACAAATTGCTCCTACAGTTATCGCAGCTTTCGTATTAATGACTTTATCTGTAACAAACGCGCTTATTCCTATTGCAGATGCCATCGATCGAATACCGTCGTACGTAGAATCTACCCATCGTCTTAATGGCGTAGAAAGTGATAGTGTTTTACATGATGAAACGGATTTGCATGGAGAGAAAGATTATATTGAACCAAAACATGTAGATATTGAACTGAATCACGTATCGTATAGTTATCCAGATAGTAATGAGATTGTATTAAAAGATGTATCATTACAAATAAAAGCAGGGAAGAAAATTGCTATTTTAGGGAGAAGTGGGACAGGGAAATCTACTTTACTAAAATTGTTAACAGGGGCGTTAAGCCCAGTAAATGGCCAAGTTGTATTGAATGGTGAACGAGCTCATACGAATCTTTTATCTAAATATATTTCTGTATTAAATCAAAAGCCGCATTTGTTTGATACAACAATTGGAAATAATGTACGAATTGGCAAACCGGAGGCGACGGATGAAGAGATATGGAAAGCTTTAGAGAAAGCACAATTAGCTGCACATGTTACTTCTCTTCCAGACGGATTACAAACAAAAATGCATGAAATGGGAAAGCGGTTTTCTGGTGGGGAAAGACAAAGGGTTGCTTTTGCTAGAACTCTTATGCAAGAAACACCAATTATTGTACTTGATGAACCGACTATCGGTTTAGATCCAAAAACAGAATTGTCTTTAATCGAAACAATGTTTTCTGCAACGGAAGAAAAGACGGTTATTTGGATTACGCACCATCTTGTAGGGATAGAACATGTAGACGAAGTTATATTCCTTGATCGTGGCCAAATTGTCATGCAAGGTAGTCATAAACAACTTCTGAAAGAAAATGAAAAGTATCGTAAACTTTATGAGTTAGATAAAGGAATATAATTTGAATAAGCAATAATTGTAAAAATAGCTACGCCTAATGGTGGAGCTATTTTTTTTGTTAGATTGCAGGTGTATATGATTGTTACGAATTAAAAATGAATTTCATATTATACATATAATGGAGGGGATGTACATGAAGGAGCAATATAAAATCATTGTTTTAAGTGATGAGTTATCAGGGGAGAGGATTCGAAATACGTTAGACAAAAATAAATGTAAAACAATAGTTCATGTTGTAGACGTTTCAGATGTTGTTCGTATAGAAAGTTCTTTTCAATATATAGTCATTTGGAGAGGGGACGCAGAAAAACTTACAAATGACTTGATAAATAGGGGCGTGCAAAGTTCAAAAATTATTAATTTAACAAAATACATGTATGAATGGAAGGATAAATTAATTTCTATCTATCAAATAAATCCGGATCTTATGTCTTTATACATTTCTATGAAAACAGCAAAGAGTGATCCGACGTATGAATTGTTTGCTACCGGTTTGTCTTATCCACATTGTGGCATAAATACGGAGCTTCTCTCAAAAAAGTCAATAAAATTAACACTTCCATCGCAAGATCTATACTATGATTATTTAATAGCGTCACAACTTTTATCAAACAATCATTCATTTCAATATTGTTTAATAGGAATAGCCTATTTCTCGTTTTACTTTGATATGTCGTTATCATCTGAATCATATAGAATTCACAAAGTATATTATCCATTGTTTCAAGATGGTCATCATACTGTAGTTCACTCTCCTCTACCCACTGATGGATTCTCACATCTAAATACTCCGAAACCACTTCTTTCTATTTTTAATTTGCATTTTGAATATATTTTATTAGACGAACTAAAAGATGAATCATTGATACTGCCTTGGATAAATGCTGAATGGAATACTACTTCTCTTCATATTCCTTTTGAAGAACACGGGAAAATAAGAGCAGCTTCACATGCTAAATTGGCGTATCCTCATACTTTAGTTGAAAATAAAATGATTTTTAAGAAATATTTAGAATTACTGTTGAAAAATGATATAAAGCCATTAATTGTTGTGTTCCCTGTTACTTCACATTATTTCAATTGTAGTAGTAAGAAATTAAAAGAAGATTTTTATAAAGTTATAAATGATTTTCAAACTCAATATTCTTTTCAAATTATAGATCTATTTGATTCACCATTATTTTGTGATGATGATTTTTATGATAGTGATCATATGAATAAAAAAGGTGCAAATAAAATGTCCGCGTTATTAAATATGTTTATTTAGGAACGAAAAGTATGATATTTTGTTTCATGTTTGCATAAAAGTATATAGGCTCCATACAGTTAAAGTAATGTGATTTTTGTGTCGCGTATATAAATAATATGCGAAGAGGTGAGAGAGTTAAAATGAGAACTCGTATTGAAAGAAATGAAGAGGTGGTAGAGCAACTTCCGTTGGTAAGTGTATTAATTCCTACGTACAATCGTCCTCGTTACTTTGAAAAGGCGTTATGTAGTGTGTTAGAACAAACGTACCCTAATATAGAAATTATAGTTGGAGATGACAGCACGAATGATGAAACAGAAAAATTGTTACAAAAATACTTATGTGATCATTCAAATATTATTTATATAAAAAATAGATCAACTCTCGGACAATTTGAAAATGCATTAATGTTATTTAATGAAGCGAACGGTGAGTATATAAATTTTTTAATGGATGATGATGTATTTCATGTGAATAAAATTGAAAAAATGATGAAGTATTTTTTCAATGATTTAGATAATGAAATTAAGCTTGTAACATCTCATCGTCAAGTAATTGATGATAAAGGGAAAGAACTGCGACATATTTATTCGACTGTCCGTTTATTTGAAGAGGATACCATTATAGAGGGAACAGAATTAGGAAATAAGGTAATTGTGGATCAAAAAAATTACATTGGAGAACCGACAACAGTTTTATTTCGTAAAAATGATTTACAAGAACCATATGGAATTTTTGATAAGAGGCGGTATTTATGTAACGTAGATATAGCTTCATGGTTATCTTTATTAAGTAAAGGAAAAGCAGTATATATAGCAGAGACACTTAGTTACTTTCGATTACATCCAGATCAACAGTTAAATGAATCTAATAAAATGATGGATGGGTTAGAAGATTTTTCACACAGTATTATAGCAGGAGAACAATATGGTTTCTTATCCACCGAAAAAGAGTTAGACAAAGCGATAACTAATTTTCTAGATTATGCAAGAAGGATAGTTCCATCATCAATATTATATACATTAGACTATTACCAAAAAATTAGAGCGAAGAAAATAAACATAGAAAAGAAAAAACAACATATAAATAATAATTCTTCATTACCGAAAGTAAGTATACTTATTCCTGCATACAATAGACCTTATTACTTGGAATTAGCACTCAACAGCGCTTTGAATCAAACATATGAAAATATTGAAATTATTATTTCTGACGATAGCACAAATAATGAAGTCAATGCTATGATTCAACCGTACTTACGTGAATATGAGTGTATTACATATGTTAAAAATGAAACACCGTTAGTTGCCGAAAACTTTAATAAGTGTGTAGAACTTGCGAATGGGGACTATATAAACTTTTTATTAGATGATGATTTATTTCATCATGAAAAGATCGAGAGAATGATGAAATACTTTTTGACGTTAGAAAATATTTCATTTGTGACGTCATATCGTGAACTGATTGATGAGAATGGAGAGATATTACCACCTTCAACATTAAATATGAAAATCGCGAAAGAAACTACACTTTTTGAAGGAAAAGAATTAGGAAATTATATGTTAAAAAACTTGAAAAATGTAGTTGGTGAGCCGACAACTGTTTTGTTTAATCGGGATTTGTTTGACGGGAAGTTTGGATATTTTAAAGGAAAGGCTTATTCTGCTATTAATGACATTGCAACTTGGCTAGATATGATGAGGAAAGGAAAAGTAGTTTATATACATGAACCTCTTAGTTATTTTAGACAACATAGTGGACAAAATCAAAAACAAATGCATTTTATTTTAATGACGATTGAAGAGTGGATTGAATTAATTATAGATGCATATAATAGTGGGTTTTTAAGCTCCGAAAGTGAGTATAAAGAGAGTTTATCTTATTGTTTAGAAAATGCGGGATTTATAGTTAAGGATGCAGTAAGAAATGGCGAACTAGATCAAATTTATAATGAAAAGATAAAAAAAGGCTTAAATAAGTTAGTTGCTCATATGTTCGAGAAAGAATCTTGTTATTGTCAATATTGTAATCAACAATTTGAAAAATTTTCACCTTGGCCAGCACATTATGATTTTCCGAAATATAAATTTGAAATGTGGAATAAAGATACAGGGATATGTCCAGTTTGTAATTCGATGGATCGTGAAAGATTGTACCGTGCGTACATTGAAACGGAAACGGACTTGTTAAATAGAAACTATACAATGCTTCATATTGCACCTGAAGCGAAGTTAAGAGATTGGTTTAACGAGTATAAAAATATTACGTATGTATGTGGTGACTTAGAACCAAAGGATCCATTAATGAAGGAAATTGATGTTACAAGGATTACATATGATAGTAATACTTTTGATGTAATAGTATGTAGCCATGTGTTAGAACACGTTCCTGATGATGACAAAGCAATGCGAGAGTTATATAGAGTGTTAAAGCCAAATGGATGGGGAATTATTCAAGTACCAATCGTAATGAATGTAGATTTTATTGTAGAGAATGAATTAATTGTAACACCACAATTGAGGAAATTAGCTTTTGGGCAAGAAGATCATGTGAGAATTTATAATCAATCGGGATTTATTCAACGATTAATGAATGCAGGATTTAAGGTAGAATTATATAACATAGCGGAAAAACAAGGAATGAAAAGTGCTAGGAAATTTGGATTATCTGAAACAGATATGCTCTATATTGTCCGAAAATGATAGGAAGGAATAGATAGATATGGAGAATATTCCTTTTTTACGTGCTTCAACTGTACCTGTAAGTGAGTATTTGGACGAATTGAAGGAAATTGATACATCTCACATATATACGAATTATGGACCTATAAATCAACGTTTTGAGGAAACAATTATGTCGTCATTTTTTCAAAACAGGGGAGCTGTTACAACAGTAGCAAACGCAACGTTAGGGTTAATGGCGGCTATTCAACTAAAGAAAAGAAGAAAGGGAAAGTATGCTCTCATGCCTAGTTTTACATTCCCTGCGACTGCCTTAGCCGCTATTTGGTGTGGACTGGAACCTTACTTTATTGATATTTCAATAGATGATTGGTATATGGATAAAACCGTACTTTTGGATAAGATAGAAGAATTAAAAGAAGAGGTTGCGATTGTTATCCCGTACGCCACTTTTGGATCATGGATGAACTTAGAAAAATATGAAGAATTAGAGAAGAAGGGGATTCCGGTTGTCGTAGATGCGGCGCCGGGATTTGGTTTAATGAATGGAGGGATGCATTACGGTCAAGATTTTAGTGGAATGATCGTATATAGCTTTCATGCAACAAAGCCGTTCGGAATTGGTGAAGGAGGGCTCATATATAGTAAAAACGAAGAAGATATACAACATATTAAAAGAATGGGGAATTTCGGATTTGATAAAAATCGTGAATGCACGATGATGGGGTTTAATTGTAAAATGTCTGAATACGCAGCCGCTATTGGGATTGCGACTATAAAAAAGTGGGATCAAAAATTAAAAGAACGCAGCCGTATTTCTGAATGGTATAAACAGTTGTTACAAAATACTGGGTTAATGAAAAAAGGGTGGAAAGTCCAAAAGACAGAAGCGGTTATTCACCAATTTATGCCTATCATTTGTCCAGAAGAAGTTCGCAACATACAAGTAATAGAAGAACTGAAAAAACAGAAAATAGAAGCTAGATTATACTTTTCACCATCTTGCCACCAACAAGTTCTTTTTAAAAACTATAAGTCTACAGATTTAACAAAGACGAATAAAATAGCAAAACGAATCGTAAGTTTACCTTTATGGGAAGGAATGACGAAAGAACTAGTAGAGCAAATTGTAATTTGTTTAGAGCAGAAGGTGGTGTCGGTAGATGAATAGTTTTTATAGTCAAGAAGAACTAAAGAAAGTTGGATTTTTATCTGTTGGGAAAAATGTATTGGTTAGTAAAAAAGCAAGTATATATAATCCGAGTGCTATATCAGTTGGCAATCATGTAAGAATTGATGATTTTTGCATTTTAAGTGGTAAAATCACAATTGGAAGTTATTCGCACATATCAGCGTATACAGCGTTATATGGAGGGGAAGTTGGGATTGAAATGCATGATTTTGCAAACATCTCAGCTAAAACAATCATATATGCAGTACTTGATGATTTCAGTGGAAATACATTAATGGGTCCAACCGTCCCGAATCAATATAGGAATGTGAAAGCAGAAAAAGTTATTTTAAAAAAACATGTGATTATTGGTGCTAATTCTATTATTTTTCCAAATGTAACGGTAGGAGAAGGTACGGCAGTCGGTGCGATGAGTATGGTAAAAGAGAGTTTAGATGATTGGTATATTTACGCTGGAGTTCCCGTAAGAAAAGTAAAACCTCGTCAAAAAAAGATGCTAGAGTTAGAAATTGATTTTTTAAAAAGCATTCATTCTTAACAAAAAAGAATGAATGTTTTTTATTTTTATCTCGCTATTTGCCGATAAAGATTCCACTGGTGAGGGCTAATTAAAGTTTCACTTTATGATAGAGCAGAGTGTATCTTAACTTATTATGTTTTAAATTTTGCTGACCAAGGCAATACTGAGCCATAGTGAATGTAAAGTTGGAGGGCGAGCGTATATGTTTGATGAGGATGGGATTGTTTTAATTATGGAACCAGCTGATGAAAGAAACTTGAGGAGATTTATTTTTTCAGTGCCAAAGTCAGTGTATGAAAAGAAGGGGCTTACATTACACTATGGAACAGCTATAGGACAAGGGTATATGGATATAATTGAAGATATTATAAGCGTACATATAGAAATAGATGTTGTAACGATAATAGGGCATGTAAGAGGGTAAATAGCTATTTGAAAAAGGTTATAAACAATTTAGCTAGAAGTTATGTATAGAGAAAATTACAGACAATTATAAGGACGAAGGGGGTCTAAAATGAAAATAAAATCAATTTTATTAGTATTTATAGTTTCAATTGGTTTAATGGGATGTTCAATAGTGGAGGAAGGAAAGAACTCCATAGATTATGCTCAAAAGGCGACAGATTATGTAAATGAAATAAGTGCATTTGCAAATGATGCGCCAGCATTAGCAGAAAAGGCCATTAATGATAGCGAGGCTCGAAAAGAATTAGAAACGAAGCTTAGTGAAATTAAACAAGATATACCCGCATTCAATGAATTAACGCCACCTGATGTAGCAAAGGATCTTCATCAACAAATCGTCGGATATAACGAAAAATTAAATACGTTAATTGATACGGCGATGACAAAGATAGAAGAAGGGAAAGTGGATGTAGAGCAATTTAAAAACTCTGAGCTTATGCAGACGGTAGATCAAGTTCGAGATTTGAAAGATAAAGTGCAAAATTTAGGTCAATAGTAAAAAGCTCCGTTTGTGATAAACGGAGCTTTTTACTATTGGATACAATAAACGATTACACCAACGATAATAATCATGTTGCCGATGAGTTTACGTTTCGTTATTTTTTCTCCTAGGAAATACCAACCGAAAATTAATATGATGATATAACTTAAGGATTCTAATGCTGATGCTTGTTTTAATGCCATACCCTTCATGGCGATAACATTTAATCCGGCGTTAATTACAAATAAAGAGTAGCCGATAATAACATAAGGATTCACATATTCTTTTATTCTAGAATCGTATTGTTGCAAAGTAGCTTTTTTTAATAATATTTGTGAGTAATTAGCTAAAATTATCCCGAAAATAAATAATAACATATAACTATTCATCTTTTGTCACCACCACAATTCCGACAATAATAATAGCTGCACCAAGTAAATGATTCCACTGAATCGTATCTCCAAATAGAAATACTGACCAAAGCATTGACCACAGTATAATAATTCCGCGATGTGAATATGCTTTTGAAATTTCGAAATGTTTAATTACTTGTTGCCATAAAATTGCATATCCGAATAAAAGTATAACTAGTCCGAAATAAGCAACAAAAAATGAGATGGAAGCAATGGGGAATTTAGCTGCCCATTTCATGTAAACCATAATGATAGAATATATCAAAAAAGCTACATGTAAAAATACGTAATTTTTAATAGTTGGTTTCATTTATTCACTCTCTTTTGCATATAAATATATATTTATACCTAATTTTTCTAATGATAGATATTGGAACGTATTTTGTTTAATCTTTCACATTCCAAATTATATAGTATCATGGCTTTTATTGTAAAACAATAGAAGCTATGCATTCATTTTTTCCAAGGTTCTACAATATGTATCGTTTTATTTGTTGCATCCAACTCTACTTGAACACCGATAGGCATGGTAATCATGGGATGTGTATGACAACAATCGAAGTCAGCTAGAAAAGGAATTCTTTGATTTTGAAGTACTTCTAATAGTATTTCAAAAGGTTTTCGATTTGTACCACAATCATCAAATTGCTCATGTTTTCCAAGAATGATAACTGAAATTTTATCGAATACACCGTTAATTTTAAGTAATGAAAAGCTTCTTTCAATAGTAGCTGCATCTTTTGAACTATCCTCAATGAAGAGAATGTCGCCTTCTTGAATATGTGGCATATAGGGGCTACCCCAAATTCCTTGTATCGTGTTTAAATTCCCGCCAATAATACGCCCAGTAGCTTTTCCATCAATTACTGAAATCCAATCGTTTGGTCGAAGTTCTTTCTCCTTCGTCTTTTCTTCCCAATTAATAAATTCATCTGACCAAAATAATGGTTGTTTTATATGATAAGGAAGAGAATGATCATGTAGTAAAGTTTCAGCAAAATATTTGTATGTGCAATCAACAAAAGGTTCAAATTCGCCAAAGGAAGGGACGAGAGCTGGTCCATAAAATGTAGGGATTCCTGTTTTGGCGTAAATTGCTAGTAATAAAGCAGTTGCATCTGAATACCCAATCATTATTTTAGGGTTCTTTAGAAAAGCATCATAATCAATATAAGGTAATATTGAATTTGAATTCATCCCACCAATTGTTGACATAATACAAGAAATATTAGGATTTCTTATTAAGACATTTAGCTCCTCAGCACGCTCTTGTATACTACCAGAACGATAAAAATCATATCGACCTGTTAATGAACCTTCTAATATATGAAACCCTTTCTGTTGTAAGTAAGATTTTGCTCGTTCAAATCTTTTTGGAGAAGTGTAGGTTACTGGTGAAGAAGGGGAGTAGATCCCAATTGTGTCTCCGTATTTTAATGATTTTGGAAGTAGCATTTGTATGAATCCCTTCTATTAAATAGTTTATCTCGCTATTTGACGGGTAGCCCGATTGGGGGGCTGATTAAAGTTTCGCTTTATTTACGAGATTTTATTATTGAATATTCTTACGTTTCAACATTGTAAGTTTAACATAAATAAATTAAAATAATCATTGCTGTATATGAATAAATATACCTTTTACCTTGACTGTATAATGGAATTGTTGATAAGGTTAAATGTGAGTGTATAAAAGGTTTGCTAAAGGAGTTTTGAAATGAATCGGTTAAAATGGGGAAGGATGACAGTCCTATTAGTCATTATTTTAGGGATATGTTGGTTCTTATTCCAAGGAAATCAAAAGAGCGTAGCGAATGTAGAGGGACAACCTTTGCAAGTGGCAGAACTACCTAAAGCAGGATTTACTGAAAAAGTAGTCCCGCCAAAGTACATCCCACCAGAAATTAACGCAAAAGCAGCTATGATTATCGATGCGAGTGATGGAGATATTATTTATCAATATAATGAAAATGAAGCTTTTGCACCAGCTAGTATGTCTAAGATGATGACAGCGTATCTCCTACTAGAGAGTATACATAACGGGAAAGTTCGCTGGGAAGATCCAGTGAAAATGAGTGCGAAGGCGGCACAAACAGAGGGAGCGAGAATCCCAGTACAAGTTAATGACACATTAACTGTTAAAGATTTATATCATGCATTAATGATTGAGTCAGCTAATAATTCAGCTGTGGCTTTAGCAGAATATATGGCAAAATCGGAGAAAGATTTCGTTCAGCTTATGGATGCAAAAGCGAAACAGTTAAAAATGTCGGAACATGCTAAATTTGCAAATGCTTCTGGATTACAAGAGCCAGATGGAAGTGAAACAAAAATGACGGCTGGTGATGTAGCACAATTGGCGTATCATCTTATAAAAGATTATCCGGAAATATTAGAAGTGACTCACTTACGTCAAAGTCAGCTAGCATTTAATAATATTAATGTTATAAGCACAAACGACATGTTAAATAAAAATAATAAAAGTTTATATATAGAAGGAATAGACGGACTAAAGACTGGATTTACAGATAGTGCAGGATACTGTTTTACTGGGACTGCAAAGCAAGGTGATAATCGAATTATTACAGTGGTCATGGGGACATCAAGTAAAACAAAACGTTTTACAGAGACAAATAAGTTAATGTCGTATGCATTTGGATTAGTTAATTAAGTAAGTAAAATACGAATCTAGATCGCTACATAAGTAAGACTGTTTGTTGTTACTAATTTTAGATAACAACAAACAGTCTTTTTATTTTCATTTTAAAAAGGAAAAAGAGTCTAAATACAAGTGTTAACATTTGAGTTTATTTGTTGCTGTGATATTATAAAGTTATAAGCTTATTAATAATAAGTTTGAGGGGCGTAATATGATATATACATATGAAATAGCCTCAATTGAAAATTGGAGGGAATTATGATGGCAAAAGATTTTTACTCAGCAATTGAAGACAGAAGATCTATTTATGCGATTAGTAAAGAGCAAGTAGTTTCTGATGAGAAAATTCAAGAAGTGATTTATCATGCTGTAAAACATACACCTTCAGCTTTTAATTCTCAAAGTGCTCGTGTTGTTGTTTTATTAGGAGAACAACATGATAAATTATGGGATATTACGAAAGAAACGTTACGAAAAATTGTACCTGAAAATAACTTTGTACCTACTGAAGAAAAAATGAATGCATTTAAAAGTGGTTATGGAACGGTTTTATATTTTGAAGACAGTGAAGTAGTGGAAGGCCTTCAAGCAAACTTTGCATTATATAAAGATAATTTCCCAACTTGGTCTCAGCAATCATCAGGAATGTTACAATTTGCAATTTGGACAGCTTTAGAAATTGAAGGGTTTGGTGCTACATTACAGCATTACAATCCACTAATTGATGAAGAAGTGAGAAAAGAGTGGGGTGTTCCAGAAAATTGGAAACTCACTGCGCAAATGCCATTTGGTAAACCGGTAGTACAGGCTGGTGAAAAAGAATTCCAACCGTTAGAAAACCGTGTGAAAATTTATAAATAAAATAATTTGATAAAAGGTGAACAGGAATATAACCTGTTCACCTTTTTTTATACATAATAAGGGTTTTTTTGTCCGGCATTTTTCATCTGATTTTTTAATTCATTTTTACGTGTTTCAATAGCGGATACTTTTTGTAATGTTATCATTGAAACGAATTGAATAAAAGCATAGTATAGCTCTATATTTTTTTGTATTGGATCATCTATTATATTTCTCACAAATATGCCTCCTCTTTTTATTCCAATAAAAATCCGTATTAACGGGCAGCCCGAGTGGTGAGGGTTAAAAATTAGCGGAGGATGTATAAAACCCTTACTGATTAAAGTTTCATTTTATAAAATGAAACTTTAATCAGTTCGCTAAAATTCTTTTTTATTAAGATATGTATATAATACTATAAACATCCTATAAATTCCATTATCGGAAAAAGAGAACAGTTGGTATAGTGTGTGTTTTCTTTAAAGGAGAAATGGCTTTTGTGAAATAAATCTTACAATTCGTCAAATTATTTCAAAATTGTAGATAGTATAGAAATTTAGTTTTCTAAAAATATTATACTATTGATAAATAGAGTGATTTTTGTCATGATGAAAGTATACTTTATGTAAGGAGCTTTATAAGGAAATACATACTTGAGTTTGTATTAGGTTAATAGAATTTTTTATAATAGATAGAAAAGGGATATTTTATATTAAAATATTAAATGGAATGTCGAATTTTCATGCGATATATAAGAAATTTGAAAAAACCATTGCAAAAACACTGTGTTTAATGATAAAGTTCACATGAAGTTCACACGGATTTCACTTTGTTCATTTAAAATGAACTCTGTGTGAAAAATAAAACTCTTGCTAAAAAATGGAACTGGATGAATATTTTACTTTGATAATATTGTAAAGTATTAAAGTTTTAGTTTTTTTTAAGAGGATAGTAGGGAAAGGAAGTAAAGACAACTTATGAAAAAAGTAATTGCAGGTTTAGCAGCAGCTTCTGTAGCTGGCGTTGCAGTTCCAGGAATGGATTCTGCTCATGCACAAGTTTCAAATGAAGCGCTAAAAGAAATTAATGGACAAACTCAAACTCAAACTCAAACGACTGTAACTGAAACAAAAACTGTAGAAACAACTTCTGAATTAAAATACACAGTAACTGCTGATGTATTAAATGTTCGTTCAGGTGCTGGTACAGGACATAACGTTATTTCTAAAGTAAAATCAGGCCAAGTGCTACAAGTAGTTGGACAAGAAAATGGTTGGTTCAAAGTAAACGTAAATGGTCAAACAGGTTATGTAAGTGGTGACTTCGTAACGACTGGTGGCAAAACAGGAACGACTGTTCAACAAGGAACAGGTACTTACACAGTAAACGTTTCTTCACTTAACGTACGTACAGGCCCAAGTACATCTCATACAGTATTAGGTTCTGTAAACAAAGGTAAAACAGTACAAGTTGTAGGTGAAGTACAAGATTGGTTTAAAATCAACTTCAATGGTGGAACTGGATACGTAAGCAAAGACTTCGTAACAAAAGGTGGTTCTGCTGTATCTAACGAAACACAACAACCAACTACAAACAACAATACTACAACAGTTCAAACTGGTGGTTCTTATGTTGTTAACACTGGTGCTTTAAAAGTACGTACAGGCCCAGCTACATACAACGCTGTAATCGGTGGAGTAACAAATGGTAAAGTATTAAACGTTACTGGCGCTGAAAATGGTTGGTACAAAATTAACCATAACGGCCGCACAGGTTACGTAAGTGCAGACTTCGTTAAGTTTGTAAAAGGCGGAGTAAACAACGTTACAAATAACGTTCAACAACCAACAACAGGTGGAGATACATCTTCAATCGCTGGATTCGCTAGATCTTTAGATGGTTCGAAATATGTATTCGGTGGTGAAACTCCTAAAGGAGGTTTCGATTGCAGTGGATTCATTTACTACGTTTTAAATCAAACTGGTCATAAAGGTAGCCGTTTAGATGTTGCTGGATACTGGAGTTCGAAAACAAAAACAAGCAATCCACAACCAGGTGATTTAGTATACTTCTCTAATACTTATAAAAAAGGTCTTTCTCACATGGGTATTTATTTAGGAAATGGTAAGTTCATTAGTGCGGAGAATGAAACAGTTGGTGTAAGAATTAGTTCAATTAATAACTCTTACTGGGCTAAACATCTAACTGGTTACACAAAAGCATACTAAGAAAGTAGTTTTATATACTTTTCGTATAGAGAAAAGGCTTTCCAAGGAAACTTGGGAAGCCTTTTTATAGTTGAATAAATTGGAAGTTTAATAGTTTTTATTTTAACTTTCCATTTAAAAATCGATCATATAAGTCATGGAAATAGTTAGGACGAAATAAGTTCGCTGCATGTCCTGCTAAAGGTATTTCCCTATATAGAACGTTAGGCAAAATAGATTTCAAATCAAATAGACAAGATTTATAGAGATGATCATGCTCTCCCATTACCCATAGTATAGGGTGAGGAAGTGATTTTAATTTAGATTTTAAATCGAATTCTAACCGATGTCGTAATGACTGGGCAATTATGGATGAATGTAATTGTAATCCGAAACGGTAGTAAATATTTCTTGAAATGACTGCGAACGGATTTGCTTTTAGTATACCACTTGGAAAAATAGTATTTGCGTATTGAGAGAGCCATTTAGAGTATTCATCTCCTCGCTTCTCCCAAAAATTTTGAAATACATTATATAAACGAGAAGGGTTATTGTAATGTCCTCCAATATGACAAATACTTAATACTTTTTCTGGATGCATTTGTGCAAAAATTGTAGAGATGTAACAGCCGTAACTTAGCGCACAAATATGTGCTTTTTTAATACCTTCTTGCTCATATAAGTTTAATAATTGATCTACGAGGCGCTGTAATGAAAAGTCGATTGCTTCTCCTTTATCATCACCGTGACCTAATAAGTCATAAGTTATAATGTTGTAGGAGGAAGAAAAACGTTTTTGCTCCTTTTTGAAGGCGCGACGATTGCCAACTAATCCATGAATAAAAATAATTGTTTCCTTTTTAGAATGTATATTTGTTTGCAAAAAGGATACTCCTTTCACTAACTGGAGATTTATATCGTGTTGTAAATTATTTATCTATAATTTACATAGAATAATATTAAGTACCAGGTAATAATATCAGATGTTTATATCTGTTGTAAAGATGAGTTTTTATGTATATTTTGTAAAAATAGAAAAAGTGTGTTTACATTCAGTTTACATTTGTATCGTATTCTAATTTTAGAAAGAACAGTTTTGTTTAACACGAGGAGATGAACAGGAATGGAAGTTAGAAATGAAATGAAGAAAAAAGGGAGTTGGAGGCAGTTTTTACGCCTTATTCAAGATACAAATCCTCCGAAAGGAATTTTAGTTTTTGCGTTATTAATGAGTTTGCTTTCTACGGGAGCGAGTTTATTTATTCCTATGCTTACAAAAGGATTAGTAGATAATTTTTCGCTTTCTTCAATTAGTGCAGGACAAATTGTTGGATTAGTTGCTTTCTTTGTAATGCAAACTATTGCGGCAGGGTTGTCTATATATTTACTAAATTATATTGGGCAGAAGATTGTAGCGGGACTAAGAGAACGTTTGTGGAAAAAGGTACTTATCTTGCCGGTATCTTATTACGATCAAAATAGAACAGGTGATACAATTAGCCGTATGACGAATGATACAGGTGTAGTGAAAACGTTAATTTCTGAGCATTTGTCAAACTTATTAACAGGCGGTATTTCAATTGTTGGATCGTTAATTGTATTATTTGTTTTAGATTGGAAAATGACTGCGTTACTTTTAACGGTTATTCCGTTGTCTGTATTAATTTTAGTTCCACTTGGACGAAAAATGTATAAGATTTCAAAAGCGCTTCAAGATGAAACGGCATCTTTTACAAGTGTGTTAACGCAAGTGTTATCAGAAATTCGTTTAGTGAAATCTTCAAATACAGAAAAAAGAGAATATGAAACGGGCAATACAGGTATACAAAAGTTATTACAATTTGGTTTGAAAGAAGGGAAAGTGCAAGCATTAATTTCGCCAGTTATGTCGTTTGTTTTAATGGCACTACTTGTTATTATCGTAGGGTATGGCGGGATGCGAGTTTCTAGCGGTGCATTAACAACCGGTGAACTTGTAGCGTTTATTTTGTATTTAGTTCAAATTGTAATGCCGATGAGTCAATTATCTATGTTCTTTACACAATTCCAAAAGGCAATTGGTGCAACGGAAAGAATTAGTACGATTTTAGAATATGAAGTAGAAGATCATGAAACTGGTGTGAAAGTGACAAATGCTAAGCAACCGATTGTTCTTGAAAATGTACATTTTGAGTATAACGAAGAAGAGCAAGTTTTGAAAAATATTGATTTCACAATTGAATCTGGAAAAGTGACAGCGATTGTAGGACCAAGTGGTAGTGGGAAAACAACGTTATTCTCATTACTGGAACGTTTTTATGAGCCAACTAGTGGCGCCATTAAATTAGGGGAAGAATCAATTACGAGTTATTCATTAGAGTCATGGCGACGTCAAATCGGTTACGTATCACAAGATAGTCCGTTAATTGATGGAACAATTCGTGATAATATTTGTTACGGTGTTGAGGGCGAAGTAACGGATGAAGAAATTGAAAAAGTAGCAGCAATGGCATATGTTGATGCATTTATTCATGACTTACCAAACGGTTATGCAACAGAAGTTGGAGAACGCGGTGTGAAACTTTCTGGGGGACAAAGACAGCGAATTGCCATTGCCCGAGCGTTACTTCGAAATCCGCAAATTCTTATGCTCGATGAGGCGACTTCAAGCTTAGATAGTAAATCTGAGTCTGTCGTTCAAAAAGCGTTAAATAACTTAATGAAAGGCAGAACAACATTAGTGATTGCGCATAGACTTTCTACTGTTGTAGATGCAGATAAAATTGTCTTTATTGAAAAAGGGAATCTTACAGGTAGTGGTACGCATGATGAATTATTACAGACGCATGATATGTATCGTGAGTTTGCAACGCAGCAATTGAAAATTAAAGAGGGTGCATTATAAAATGAATCATCAGTGGGATTTTACTCCACTGATGATTCATTTTTAAACAATATATTAGATGCTAAGTAGAAAGGAAATGGTTCCTTTGATACCTAAAATTTTAATAGTAGATGACGATCCACACATTAGAGAACTCGTTTCTGTATTTTTAGAACGAGAAGGTTTTCAAACATATGAGGCAATTGATGGAGTAGATGCACTTCAGAAAATGGATGACGTAAAAGTCGATATGGTTATTCTTGATATCATGATGCCAAATATGGATGGATTTGATGTATGTTTTGAATTAAGAAAATACTATGATATCCCGGTTCTGATGCTAACTGCCAAAGGGGAAACATCACAAAAAGTAAAAGGATTTCACCTTGGGACAGATGATTATCTTGTAAAACCATTTGATCCTATAGAATTAGTAGTGAGAGTAAAGGCATTATTGAAACGTTACCAAATTACAGTTTCGCAATCGATTCAAGTTGGAAATGTATTATTAAATCGTAAAACATTCGAAGTTACATCTGGAGAACAAACGGTTACGTTACCGTTAAAAGAATTTGAGCTGCTCTTTACTTTAGGGTCTAAATCGGGAAGAACTTGTTCGAGAGAGCAATTAATTGAAGAAATATGGGGATATGATTTTGAAGGGAATGAACGTACACTAGACGTTCATATTAATCGGTTACGTGAGAAGTTTCAAGAAGAGCAATCGAAATTTAGTATTAAAACAATAAGAGGATTAGGGTATCGCTTAGAGGTAAGTAAATGAGAAAAAGAAAACGAATGAGTAAGTTGAAGATGCTGAAAGTATTTGGAGCGGTATTAGCGCTCTTTTCTATTCTTACTATCATTTGGTCTATCGCATTTTATGTAGCAACTAGTTTATTGAATGCTTTTGACGTAAACGTATCGCCGTTTGTTGCCTTTCTAATTAGTGATATGGTCGGTTTTGTCTTTATTATTCTTATTTGGACATTGATTGGAATATTAATGAGACCAAAACGAGAGGCGATGATTTGGACTATTATTGAACCGATACAAAAAATTGCAAAAGGAGACTTCTCCGTAAAAATAAGAAATGAAGAAAAGTATGATGGTGAAATTGGCGTGCTCGTAAAAAGTATAAATGATATGACAGATGAACTGAATACGATGGAGAAAATGAGACAAGAGTTTGTATCAAATGTTTCTCATGAAATACAGTCACCATTAACTTCTATAAAAGGATTTGCTAGAGCACTACAAGAAGATAATTTTTCTGAGGAAAAAAGAAAGCATTATCTTACCATTATTGAAACTGAAACAACGAGATTATCTAAACTAAGTCAAAATTTACTAAAGCTAACTCTTTTAGAATCAGAAGAGTATACACCAGAAAGAGTGAGCTATCGATTAGATCAACAATTAAAGCAAATTGTGTTAAATAGTGAACCACTCTGGGCTGAAAAAGAAATTGAGTTAGAATTAGATTTAGAAAAAGTATATGTTATTGCTGACCAAGAAAGTATGAGTCAAGTGTGGATTAATTTAATTCATAATAGTATTAAATTTACTCCAAGCGGTGGTACGATTACTATTCAGTTAAAGGAACATGAGACAGTAGTGGAAGTGCGTATCCGTGATTCAGGAATTGGTATATCAGAAGAACAGAAACAACATATTTTTGAGCGTTTTTATAAAGCGGATTCTTCACGAAATCGTGCCTATGGAGGAAGTGGCTTAGGTTTAGCTATTGTAAAGAAAGTAGTCGACCTTCATCAAGGAGAGATAAAAGTGGAGAGTGAGGAAGGAAAAGGTACTGAATTTATTGTGCGTATTCCTAATTATGAAGAAAAATAGTGTAGTGATAAAGAACCATTTTTTATTTCATACGCAGACACTCTCTTATGAGGAGGGTGTCTTTATTTTGCATGAATAATGATAAATACGTGTAATAAATGCATAGTAATTTTCTACAGTTACCTACAAGTAACCTACGCACATGAAAGTGCATCATTGCCTTTTTACATAAACATAGATACAATTTTAATATAATACATAACTGAGATGATTAAGGAGTGTTATACTTGGCAGAATTATTACAAGGTAAAAATGCTTTAATTACAGGAGCAGGTAGAGGGATTGGTCGCGCTGTAGCAATCGCATTAGCGAAAGAAGGCGTAAATGTAGGCTTATTAGCTCGTTCAGAAGAAAACTTAAAAGCTGTAGCGAAAGAAGTAGAAGCAGAAGGTGTAAAAGCTGTTATTGCAACTGCTGATGTTTCTTCATACGAAGAAGTAACAACTGCGATTGAAACGTTAAAAAATGGTTTAGGATCTATCGATATTTTAATTAATAACGCTGGTATTTCTAAATTCGGTAAGTTTTTAGAACTAGACGTTGCTGATTGGGAAAAAATCATTCAAGTAAACTTAATGGGTGTATACTATGCAACTCGTGCAGCTTTACCGAGCATGATTGAACAACAATCTGGTGATATCATTAACATTTCATCTACAGCAGGACAAAAAGGTGCACCTGTAACAAGTGCATATAGTGCTTCTAAATTTGGTGTCCTTGGCTTAACAGAATCGTTAGCGATGGAAGTTCGCAAACATAACATTCGTGTAACAGCTTTAACTCCAAGTACAGTAGCAACTGATATGGCTGTAGATTTAGGATTAACTGATGGAAACCCTGATAAAGTAATGCAAGCAGAAGATATTGCAGAATTTATCGTAGCGCAGCTGAAATTAAATAAACGTACGTTTATTAAATCTGCTGGGCTTTGGTCTACTAATCCATAGGAATTAAATTTATATTTAAAAGAAGGGATATCTATTCTGTAAGGGGTAGATATCCCTTCTTTATTTTTTGTATTCGAGACAGAATTTTCGGTATAATTAAAAGTAAATGGTAGAAAGCATTGGGAAATTGAAAGGGATGGCAGTTGTAAAAGAGTGATGTAAGGAGGAAAAAGGGATGAAAAAGAAGTTTCAAAAATTATAACATGTATCGTGTATAACGAGATTAGCTCGTGGACCTCCAGTATACATAACACTATATTATATATTAAAAAATTGGAGGATATAAGTAGATGAGAACTGAAAAAGAAATGTTAGACGTAATTATAAATATAGCAAAAGAGGATGAAAGAATTCGAGCAGTTATCATGAATGGATCGCGTGTAAATCCAAATGTGAAAAGAGATTGTTTTCAAGACTATGATATTATGTATGTTGTAAATGATATACAATCTTTTACGTCTAATCATAATTGGGTTCATAGATTTGGAGAAATAATGATAGTACAAATGCCAGAAGAAATGTCGTTAGTTCAACCAGATGAAGATGGGAAGTTTCCGTATTTAATGCAGTTCATGGATGGGAATCGGATTGATTTAACGCTAGTTCCAGTTGAGTTAATAAAAAAGTTCGTTGGACAAGATAGTTTAAGTAAACTGCTTCTTGATAAAGATAATTGTCTGGAAGAATTCCCGCCAGCAAGCGATAAGGATTACTTAATAAAAAAGCCTACAGAAAAAGAGTTTTTAGATTGTTGTAATGAATTTTGGTGGTGTAGTACAAATGTGGCAAAAGGGTTATGGCGAGAGGAACTTTCTTATGCAAAAGGAATGCTTGAAGGACCAGTGCGAGATATGTTCATCGTAATGCTAGAATGGCATATTGGTATGAAAACAGACTTTACAGTTAATACAGGGAAGTTTGGAAAGCATTTCGAGCAATATATTGAAGAAGATATGTGGGAGCAATTTAAAAGGACATTTTCTAATGCAGAATATGAAAACATATGGGAGTCATTCTTTGTCATGGGTGATTTATTTAGGGAAGTGGCGAACGAAATCGCTAACACATATGAATATCAATATCCGCAAGATGAGGATGATAAAGTGACGAATTATTTAAAACATGTGAAAGCTTTGCCAAAAGATAGTACATCAATTTATTAATAATATAAAGTAGTAAGGCTGTCCTAATTAAGGACAGTCTTATTTTTGTTTATGACTAACAATTTCTCTAACAAAGTGCAGATGAATCACATATGAAAATTTAGGGAGGTTTTTTATCATGTATTATTTTTATTCGCCACAAATGTTTGCTCCATATCAATGGGGACTAGAACGAGATGTTTCGTATGCTTATATGCCATATAACTCATTTTATTATGGAGAATATATAAGCGCATTGCCATACGTATATATTCCTCAAAACTATGAAGTGAAAATGAAAGCAGATGATCGTGGATCGTGGACACCATTTTCATGGGTTGAAAAATATGCGTACGCATTTTCAGGACCGTATAATAAAGCGGAAGTCGCTCTTACATTTGATGATGGACCAGATTTAGAATTCACGCCAAAAATTTTAGATAAGTTAAAACAACATAATGTAAAAGGTACTTTTTTCTTACTTGGTGAAAACGCAGAAAAATTTCCGAACGTAGTAAAGCGTATTGCAAATGAAGGGCATGTAATTGGTAATCATACGTATAGTCATCCGAACTTAGCGAAAGTAAATGAGGATGAGTACCGTAATCAAATTATAAAAACGGAAGAAATATTAAAACGTTTAGCCGGCTATGCCCCTAAATTTATACGTCCACCGTATGGTGAAATACTTGAAAATCAATTGAATTGGGCAACTGAGCAAAATTTTATGATTGTACAGTGGAGTGTTGATACAGTTGATTGGAAAGGTGTAAGTGCCGATACGATTACAAATAATGTGTTAGGGAATTCATTTCCAGGTAGTGTCATACTGCAGCATTCTACTCCAGGTGGGCATTTACAAGGATCTGTTGATGCACTGGACAAAATCATTCCGCAGTTAAAAACGAAAGGGGCACGTTTTGTAACACTTCCAAGTATGTTCCAGACATCGAAAGAAAGAAAGTGAATGTGTTATAAATTGGAAAAATAAGGGTTGTGTCGTATAATGAAAGTGTAAGTTAGGGGGGATATAATTGATTGATGCACTAGTAAACATAGGAATAAGCATATTGATTGGTATTATTTTTATACTTGCGGCAATTATTCTTCAAAAAAATCCACCGACCGATATTAATGCGGCATATGGTTATCGTACGAAACGATCTATGAAAAATAAGGAATTATGGGATGCGGGTAACAGGTATAGTGCAGAAGTGATGAAGCAAAACGGATTTATCATGATGTTAATTGGAAGTGTTATTAGTATACTGTTTAGATATCCACATACAATAATAGCGATTATAGTGGTTATGCTGTTATTAATCATTCGTTTATTTATACAAGTAGAGAGTAGATTAAAAATACTTGAACAATAATAAAAAATAGGACTCTACGCAATATTATGCTAGGAGTCCTATTTTATTTATAAACTATTATTTTTTAATAATTCTTTTCCTTGCTCTATAACAAATTCATAGTATGCAAGATCATACGGATAAATATCTTCAAATGTTATCGTAATCGGTTTATTGTTTAAGACTGAAATCGTTTTTAAAGATGAAATCTCTCCATTTAATAGTTGTAGAAAAGAAGTTGCATGTACTTTCATCACATCGTCTACTTCTTCACCTGGTGCGAATGGAAGTGGATTGATGACATTGTGAAAATACATATGACAAAATTCACGATCAGTAAGATTTGAAATTTCATAGTCTATTTTAAAGATTCCTTTGTATACTAAATCAGTAGTTTGAAAGGAAAGCCCCAATTCTTCTTCGATTTCACGAAGACCACCAATTTGTACATCTTCATCATGCATAATATGTCCAGCTGAAGTAATATCCCATATACATGGAGCTTCTTTTTTATTTTTAGAGCGTAACTGGAAATATAAGAATATATCTTTAGCATCTTTTTCTACAAACCAACAGTGAAATGTTTCGTGCCAATCACCGTCACGATGCACTTCATCGCGTAATTTCTTCCCAAGTGTATTTCTTTCAGAATCAAATATTGTTAACCACTCTGTCATTTTAATTCCCCTTTCTGCAAATTTT
Source organism: Bacillus sp. PK6-16 (assembly GCF_056530295.1). NCBI lineage: Bacteria > Bacillati > Bacillota > Bacilli > Caryophanales > Bacillaceae > Bacillus > Bacillus sp. PK6-16. Next base: position 3,407,737 of record NZ_CP096511.1, on the reverse strand, counting down.
ATTATACAATATTCGTATTGAATTTTGGGAAAATAAAGAAAAAGGGGCGATTATAAGTGGAGATAGAGCGTATGGAAATAAAATCGATTATTTCAACAGAGGAAGAGTTACGAAAAATATTGGGGCAACCAAGTGAGCGAGCATTGAAAAAAGTTATTTCATCATTAGACCACCATTGTGTAGATTTCCTTTCTAAATCTCCTTTTCTAGTATTATCTACTGCAAATAAGTTGGGGGAGTGTGACGCCTCGCCGAGAGGAGACGCACCTGGATTTGTATACGTACTCAATAATAATAAAATTATCATTCCAGAAAGACCAGGAAATCGTCGTATAGACTCCATTTTGAATATTATTTCAAATCCACGTGTAGGATTAATCTTTTTTATTCCAGGTCTTGGGGAGACACTCAGAATAAATGGCCAAGCATATATTACAAACGACGAAGAAATTTTGAAAGAAATGCAGGCGAATGGACGCAATCCGTTACTTGGAATTGTTGTTGAAATAGAAGAGTGTTACATTCATTGTGCAAAAGCGTTTATTCGTTCTAAGATGTGGGAATCAGAATCTTGGTTAAATAAAAAAGAGTTACCTTCAGCAGCAAAAATGTTGCTGGAGCATGCGAAAGTGAATACTTCAGAAGAAGATGTTGCACGTTCTTTAGAAGAAAGTTATACAAAAAGATTGTATTAAAAATTTTATTAATATAGTTTTGTAGAGCAGATATGTACGGGTTTTAGAATGGGGAATTTATCCCGCATTAACGGGCAGTAAGACCCCTACCTCAAAATTCAGCGAAAACAAAGAAGTCAGGTGGGAATCAACTGCCCGTAATATCCCGATTGGTGAAGGCTAATAATCAGTGGGGATGAACAAAATCCCCACTGATTAAAGTTTCACTTTATATATGAACCGTTGATTTATAAACTGGAGAAATGACAAAATAGGTAAATTGAGTGGCAGTTGCATAATGCTATTGTGAAATATAATAAAAAGTTATTTTGAAAATAGTTAGTAAAAATAGGCTTGCTTTTTAAAAAGTTGATAACTATAATAAGTTAACAAATAGACATGAACGAAAAAGTAATGATAAGGACACGAAATCATTTTTACGGTTTACAGAGAGGGAAGTCAAGGGTGTGAGCTTCCTAACACGAGAAATGATTTTACCACCTTTGAACTTCAATAGTGAACGAGTAATCTAGTAATTATTGACGGTATCAGCCGTTATCTGAACTTGAGCAATCTAGGGAGAAATACGTCTAGATTGGAACAAGGGTGGAACCACGAAAACACATTCGTCCCTTTCCTAGGGAAGAATGTGTTTTTTTATAGTATTATAGATCGAAAATTTAAAATAATTAAAAAATAGTATTGATTTTGTTTTTTATGCGAGTATAATGAGTTAACAAATAAACATGAACGAAAAAAGTAACGATAAGGACAAGAAATCATTTTTACGGTTTACAGAGAGGGAAGCCAAGGGTGTGAGCTTCCTAACACGAGAAATGATTTTACCACCTTTGAACTTCAATAGTGAACGAGTAATCTAGTAATTATTGACGGTATCAGCCGTTATCTGAACTTGAGCAATCTAGGGAGAAATACGTCTAGATTGGAACAAGGGTGGAACCACGAAAACACATTCGTCCCTTTCCTAGGGATGGGTGTGTTTTTTTTATTACTTTGAAAGGAGGTGCGGTAATATGAAACGATTTATAAGTACGGAAATAACCACCACCTGCATGACAAAAAAGCAGAGTAAGGTGATTTATAGATGTAACAATTAAACTTTTAGGAGGAGATTAGAAGATGAATAACGTTATAAATGTTGGGGTATTAGGTTTAGGTACGGTCGGAAGTGGTGTTGTTCATATTTTGAAAGAACATTATAAAAAAATCGCACTTGATACAGGATACGAAGTGAAAGTGAAAACAGTCGTTGTACGTGATTTGGAAAAAGAACGCGATGTTTGTATTGATGGAATTGCAGTAACAAGTCATGCAGATGAAGTTCTAAATGATTCAAATATTGATATTGTAGTAGAGGTAATGGGTGGAATTGAAGAAGCAAAGCAGCATATTGTTAAGGCTTTACGAAATAAAAAGCATGTCGTAACAGCAAATAAAGATTTAATGGCTGTATATGGTGCAGAGCTTCTTCAACTGGCGAACGATAATGATTGTGATTTATGTTACGAAGCGAGTGTAGCGGGCGGTATTCCAGTGTTAAGAGGACTAACTGATGGGCTAGCATCAGATCAAATTGAAAAAATAATGGGAATTGTAAATGGTACAACAAATTATATGTTAACAAAAATGAGTCAAAATGGATGGTCTTATGAAGAGGCTTTACAGGAAGCACAAAAATTAGGCTTTGCAGAATCGGATCCGACAGCAGATGTAGATGGACTAGATGCGGCGAGAAAGGTAGCGATTCTTGCAAACTTAGGTTTTTCGATGAATGTTTCATTAGATGATGTGCAAGTAAGAGGGATTCGAAAGGTCGAAAAAGAAGATTTACAAATGGCTGAAAAGTTAGGATTTACTATGAAGTTAATTGGGAAAGCAGAAAAACAAGGATCAGCCATTCATTTAAGTGTAGAACCGACGCTTTTACCGAGCCAGCATCCATTATCAAATGTGAATAATGAATTTAATGCAGTATATGTTCACGGTCAAGCGGTAGGAGAAGTAATGTTTTACGGACCTGGAGCTGGAAAGTTGCCAACTGGTTCTGCTGTAGTAAGTGATATTATTTCCATCGTTAAAAATATGAATCAAGTGCCGAAAAATAAAAGTGCGTTAAAAGAACCAGTTCCTTATGAATTACAAGGTGATGAAGAAGTAGTTTCGAAATATTTCTTGCGTATTTCATTACGAGATGAGCCTGGGATGTTGCAAAAAATAACAGAATGTTTCGTTAATTACTCTGTAAGTTTAAAAGAAGTTATTCAATTACCTTTAAACCGTGAACTGGCAGAAGTTGTTGTTGTGACACATCGAACTTCCAAGTATCAATTTGAACGAGTTTTAGGAGCGATAGAAGCTGTCGCAAGTGAAATAAACAGTTACTACATTATTGAGGAGGAAAAACAATATGTATAAAGGACTATTAAAACAGTATGCTTCTTATTTACCGGTGAATGAAAATACACCTGATGTCAGCTTAATGGAAGGAAACACACCACTTATTCCATTATTAAACATATCAAAACAATTAGGGATTCAGCTATACGGTAAGTACGAAGGAGCGAATCCGACAGGTTCTTTTAAAGATCGTGGTATGGTCATGGCAGTTGCTAAGGCGAAAGAAGAAGGTTCAGAAGCAATCATTTGTGCATCAACAGGTAATACATCAGCATCAGCTGCAGCATATGCGGCACGTCTTGGGATGAAATGCATTATCGTAATACCAGAAGGAAAGATTGCACATGGAAAATTAGCGCAAGCGGTCGCTTATGGAGCTGAAATTATTTCAATAGAAGGGAATTTCGATGATGCACTTAAGGCTGTAAGAAATATTGCTGCAGAAGAGCTGATTGCGTTAGTAAATTCAGTGAATCCTTATCGAATTGAAGGGCAAAAAACGGCAGCATTTGAAATTTGTGACCAATTGCAAAATGCACCAGATGTTCTAGCTATCCCTGTTGGGAACGCAGGAAATATTACAGCATATTGGAAAGGTTTCTGTGAATATGAGAAAGAAAAAGGTTATAAGAAGCCAAGAATCCATGGTTTTGAAGCGGAAGGAGCAGCTGCAATTGTAAAAGGGCATGTAATTGAAGAACCTGAAACAATTGCAACAGCGATTCGCATCGGTAACCCAGCAAGTTGGTCATATGCAGTAGAGGCTGCCGAGCAGTCTCGTGGTGAAATAGATATGGTATCAGATGAAGAAATTTTACATGCGTATAGGTTATTAGCAAAAACTGAAGGAGTTTTCGCTGAACCAGGATCAAATGCTTCATTAGCCGGCGTAATTAAACATGTTGAATCTGGAAAAATCAAAAAGGGAGAAACAGTTGTTGCAGTATTAACTGGAAATGGTTTGAAGGATCCTGATATCGCTATTTCTTCAAATCAACTAGACATCGCAAGTTTGTCAAATGATATAGAACAAATTAAAGATCATATTAAAGGGGTGATTATGTCGTGATACCATTAAGTGTTCGTGTCCCTGCTAGTACGGCAAATGTTGGTCCTGGATTTGATTCAGTTGGAATAGCTTTGTCATTGTATTTAGATGTGGTGGTTAAAGAAAAAGCTGATAAATGGCAAGTAATCCATTCCTTTGAAGAATCAATTCCGACAGACGATAAAAATTTAATCGTTAGCACGGCATGTAAAGTCTGTCCTTCTATATCACCCCATATAATAGAAGTTACTAGTAATATCCCATTAACGAGAGGGCTAGGAAGTAGTGCATCAGCGATTGTAGCTGGGATAGAACTTGCGAATCAACTAGGCAATTTGAACTTAACTGCTGATCAAAAAGTTCAAATTGCTACAAATTTTGAAGGACATCCTGATAATGTTGCTGCTTCTATATTAGGTGGAACTGTAATCGGAGCACTTGATGGAAAGGATATTTCCGTCGTAAGAATTGAGAGCAAGGAGTTAGGGGTAATTTCTCTTATTCCGAATGAAGAATTAAATACAGATGAAAGTCGATCTGTATTACCAAAGGTGTTTCCGTTTCATGAGGCAGTTAAAGCGAGTGCGATAAGTAACGTATTAGTAGCTGCATTATGTCAAAAGCGGTGGGAAGTTGTAGGTGAAATGATGGAGAGAGACCATTTTCACGAGCCATATCGTTTAGAACTCGTACCGTTATTACCATCTATTCGTAAATGCGCAAAAGAATTTGGTGCGTACGGTACAGCACTTAGCGGTGCGGGACCATCTATTTTTATATTAACGCCATATGAGAAACGTCAAGAAATCGCTGAGCAATTAGCGAGAGTATTTACAGATATGAAAGTATGTGAGCTTGAAATCGACCATAAAGGTATTATTGTAAATAAGGAAGAGCATATTGGATCGTAAAGAAAGCTGGCATGGCTAGCTTTCTTTACGTTGCAAACCTATTTTAAATTAGGTTTTTTCGGAAGAAAATATAAAACAAATGTTGATTTTGAATAATGTAAGTAAAGAGTGCATTCATTTTGGAGGTGATTACATGAATAAAGAGTCACCAGAAGAAAAAAGAGAGCATATGAGACAAAGTGAATTAAAAAGTAATCCTACGGGTTCTTTACATGACGGACTCAATAGAGCGGAAACAGGTAGTCCAGTTGATATAGCAGGCGGTATGAATTGGAAAGGCACAGGAATAATCATTTTAGTACTATTTTTAGGATACATTGTATACACTTATTTTTTCAGTTGAAGAATGCTTGTTAAAATTTTGATTTGTTTAGTTTCATAATTATTGAGAAAAAACGCAGTTACTGTATTACATATCTTCTAAGCAAGTTATAGTTGTTCATATCAACTTTTAATACTCCAAATAGAGCTAGCAAAATGCTAGCTCTATTATTTTTTGCCACATTCCTGTAACAAAGCACCTGTATATTCATTGGTGGAGGTGCAGAGGATGAAAAAAATGATAGCGATATGTCTTCTTACAACTATGTCGTTTTCGACTTTAGTCGGTTGTGACGTAAAAGGTAGTAATGCTGTACAAGAGTCTAAAATAAAGAAAGCGACGTATAAAGATTTTACTTATGATGTAAATCCAGAAACATTCACATTAACTGTAGAACATGAGGGGGTAAAGGAACAGGCATCACAACCCCTACCGAAAATGAAGGTATCGAATGTAAAAAAAGAAAAGGATCGTACATCGTGGGAATATCCAGATCAAAAAGTAAAAATAAAATTAGAAAAGAAAAAAGACCACTTAAACATTGAAGTGGAATCGACTGGTGCAGAAAGCTTTACATGGCCGAAAGTAGAAGCTGAAAATTATACACTTCCGTTATGGGAGGGTAAGCAAATTCCGAGCAATGATGAGAATTGGAAGAAGTTTTTAAAGGATGATGCATATTCATTTGCTGAATCATTTTCTATGAAGTTTTTCGCATTAAATGGTTCGAAATATTCAATTGTATATATTGCAAAGAATATGTTTAATAATGAATTGAAATTTCATTCGGATCCGAAAATAGGATTTGATTTTACACATGAATTTCCGAGCATAAATAAAAATAAAACATATGGATTTCAATTATATGTGACAAATAATGATGCGGTAAGCATTACTAAACTGTATAAGGATGATATTGTTCGAAAAGGTGAATTTAAAACATTACAAGAAAAGGCTAGAAAAAATAAAGAAATCGAAAAGTTATATGGAGCGGCGCATTTTTATTTTTGGAATCAAAATGGTTTATCAGAAAGTAATATAAATTGGTCAAAACTAAGGGAGCAAATAAATAGCCCGCTGTTTAGTCATATAAAAGAACTTATTCAAAAGAATAGTTCAGAGCCTGGGGAACTGAATGTATTAGATCAAGTAAGTAAACAAGATTTTATTGATAAGTATCAAAAAAATGTTATTTTACGTTATATAAACGAAGTGTTATCTATGAAGGAATTTTATAAAGAGGATATTTTTCAAAACGTTAATCAGGAAGCTAGTGTGCTATTAAAGAAAGGTGTAGGTCACTTAACGAATACAGAATTGTATAGCTTAAATAAGCATTTATTAAAGTCGCTACTTGGTGATGCGGTTGAAGAGGTAAGTAAATGGGGTAATGCAGATGGAACGGACATACTAAAGGAAATGAAAGAGGCAGGAATAGAAAAAGCATGGATTGGTCTGCCGAACTGGGAACAAGGATTTATGCAACCTAATTTCGTGACAAAAGCTAAGGAAATGGGGTATTTAGTTGGTCCGTATGATTCATATCATTCCATTCACGAAAAAAGTGATAAAAATTGGAACACAGCATCCTTTAATGACCCGTCATTATACGAAGAGGCTACTGTAACGAAGAAAAACGGAGAAAAGGTGCAAGGCTTTTTAGGTAGAGGTCGCAAGTTAAACCCGACTTTATCGCTGCCTAGTGTAAAGGAACGCATAAATGATATATTACAAAATGGTCCTAAATATAATTCATGGTTTATTGATTGTGATGCGACAGGTGAAATTTACGATGACTATTCAGCGAAACATATAACGACGCAAGAGCAAGATTTAAAAGCACGTTTAAAAAGAATGGACTACATTGCGCAAGAAAAGGGTATGGTCGTTGGTTCTGAAGGCGGAAATGATTTTGCTAGTAGTACGATTGCATTTGCACACGGAATTGAAACACCTGTTATTAAATGGGACGATGAAGATATGCGGAAAAATAAAACAAGTCCGTATTATGTCGGTGGATATTGGTCACCAAATCAAAATGTGCCTGAAAAATATGCAAAACAAGTACCATTGAAAGAAGAATATAAACAAGTATATTTAAACCCAGTATATTCGGTACCATTATATAAATTAGTATACAATGATTCCGTTATTACAACGCATCATTGGGAATGGGGAAGTTTAAAGGTAAAAGATGAAGTTGGAAATCGAATGCTGTCTGAATTATTGTATAATGTTCCTCCGTTGTACCATTTAGATGAAGTAGAGTGGAATAAGCATAAAAAAGAAATTACAGAGCATCTAAAAGTTTGGAATGAAGTTCATGAAAAAGCAGTAAAAGAAGAGATGACGAATTTTGCGTATTTGTCAGAAGATAAGCTAGTACAATCTGTTTCTTATGGAAAAGATATTAAAATCATTGTAAACTTCTCAAATGAAGACATGGAAATAGAAAAAACGAAAATAAAAGCAAAGTCGGCTTACATTGATAATCAGGGGAAGAAAAGTGTGTATACGCCGTTTGAGAAATAATAAAGTTAAATATACTGTATTCATAGCGATTTTATAATTAGCTGGATTCTTTATTCATATCGTTTGTTAGGAAAAAGACATTCTAATTTAAAATGAAAGAGTTAATAAATTTGTAAATCCGCATGTTGCGAAGTGCTAAATTTTTGAAATTGGTAAATAGTGACTTGCCAAAAATAAGTACGAGAGTATAATGTGAAATGGAATACGTATTGGGTTTAAGTAGTAACCTTACAAAATTGTAAGGTTAGTGAAAGGAAATTCAATATGAAGATAAATAGACTTACATTATACTTGGTAAAGAGAAAGAGAGGCGAATGGGTATGAGCTCTGAATTAGAACAAAATACGAGAAGTAATAAAAAGCGTTCTAAAAGAAAGTCAATAAAATGGTTCATATTAATTCCATTTTTCCTACTTATTTTTGGAGGAGTAGGATATGGTTCGTTTATATATAATAAAGCAAAAGCTGTTGTAAATGATGCGTATGCAAAAATTGATAAGTCATCAAAGCGTGATAAAGAAGTCGAACCTTTAAAGGATAATATTTCAATATTAATCATGGGTGTAGATGGAAGTGAAATGAGAAAAAGCCAATATGGCGAAGCAGTTCGAACAGATGCACTTTTATTAGCAACAATTAATAAAGATGATAAGACTGTTAAGCTAGTAAGTATTCCACGTGATTCACGTGTGTACATTCCAACTAGAAAAAAATTAGATAAAATTACTCATGCTCACGTATTTGGTGGCGTAGAAAGTACACGCGATACAGTGGAAAGATTTTTGAATGTCCCTGTTGATTATTATGTGAAGTTTAACTTTGAATCATTCGTACAAATTGTCGATTCAATTGGTGGTATTGATATTGATGTACCAGTTACTTTCACTGAACAAGATAGTAAAGACCAAGCTGGTATGATTCATTTAGAAAAAGGTTACCAACATTTAAATGGAGAACAAGCACTTGCACTTGCAAGAACGCGTAAAATTGATAGTGACGCAATGCGTGGACAGAGACAGCAACTTGTAATAGAAGCAATTGCCAAAAAAGCGATGTCTGTTCAATCAATTAGCAAAATGGGCTCTTTACTAGATGCGGTTGATAAAAATATGAAAACGAACTTAACATTTGACGATATGCTTGCCATTACAAAAAATATGGCAGGATCTAATTTAGAAATGGAAAAATTGCAAATAGAAGGTACAGATAAACGTATCGGCGGTATTTATTATTACATTCCAAATGAAAAAAATGTAAAAGATATTTCAAAAAAATTAAATGATCATTTAGGTGTAACGCCAAAATCAGTCCGAAACGAATAATAAAAAAAGATTGGCTTTTGCCAATCTTTTTTTTTGGAATGTATTTGTAACTTTTCTGTAACGATTTTTTAGTTTAGAAAAATTATACTCATATGTATGAGTATAATGGATAGGTAAAAAAGTAAAAGGACATATTCAAAATTTGTGGTAAGGAAAGATATCATATGCAGAAATGGTTAAGCATGATGGGAATTATCTTTATATTGACTGGATGTAAAATGTCTGAAGCTCCAACAGGTCTAATGGAAGCTCCTACAAATGAAAAATGGATTAATGAATTAAAGGAACAAATTGATAAAGATTTACCTGTTAATTATCGCTTACTTACTCCAATGTCTAACAAAGATAAACAGATGATTTGGTCAATGAATTTTAAACAAGATAATAAGAAAGAAGCCATCTTATTTTATAAATTGCCGAATGAAGATCATAGCGTATATTTAGCCGTATATGAAGAAATCGGAAATGGCTGGAGAATAAAGTCCACACATAAATTTGATGGTGGAGATGTAGATATCGTTGAAGTCGGTGATTTTACAGGGAACGGGAAGAGAGAGTTGTTAATCGGAATCTCTGTAAATCGTGAATCGTTAGAACATGTTATGTATGTTTTTTCGGAAGAAAATGAAGAGATGAAGGAAATATATAATCGAAGTTATACGAAGTTATTCATAGAGGATCTAAATGAAAATGGACTGAAAGATATAAGCCTTGTTACATTTGAAAAAGATGAGAAGCTGACAGTTGAGTTCATGGAACAATTTAAGACTTTATCTGAAGTGTCATACGATCCATTTATAAATAGTATTCAAAGAATACAAATGGGGCGTATTTCTAAATCATTAAAGGCAGTTGTAATCGATGCGGGAACAGGGGCTCATTCAGGTATAACTTATGTAGCAAAATTTGATCAGGATCATTATGAAGTATTACCTATAGGTGGGAAAGAAGATTTATTTAATGAATATGTTGTAGAAAGTAAAGATGTTAATGAAGACGGCATTATTGAATTTGTTCGTACTGTACGTCCAAAAGGTTGGGAGGATAAATCACATGGTGACAGTCCGCTTTTTGAACGTTACATACAGTGGAGTGAATCTGGAATTAAACCAATTGAAGAACGATATATAGATATAGAAAAAGGGTATTATGTGAAAATTCCTAAAGAGTTAATAGGGAAAATTACAATACCAGATCAGCAAAAAGAATCAAATTCTCAAAAGTTTTTGGATACAAGAACAAATAAAATATGGCTTGAAGTTCATATTTTTAAGCGGAAAGAATGGTTCAATATAAAAGGCTACAGCGCAGCAATTAAAACGGCTTCTCACGTATATGCAGTACCGAAGCAATCGGAATTTGAAAAAGTGAAAGCATATATAAAACCGCTAGCGGATTATCAACAAGAGTAGGAGGTGGGAATTATGTCAAAAATTTTAGTTTTAGAAGATGAATTAACGATCCGTAGCTTTATTGTTTTAAATTTAAAACGTGCTGGATTTTATGTAATAGAAGCTACTACTGGAGAAGAAGCATTACAGATTTTGAGTGAACAAACTGTTGATATAGCACTGCTGGATGTAATGTTACCGGGGATTGATGGTTTAGAAGTTTGTAAGGCTATCAGGAAAGAAAATAAAAAAATGGGTATTATTATGTTAACCGCACGTGTACAAGATGAAGATAAGGTGCAAGGACTAGGAATAGGTGCAGATGATTATATTGCAAAACCGTTTAGTCCAGTAGTATTAACTGCACGTATACAGTCTTTATTAAGAAGAATAGAAGTACATGAAGAAAAAACGAATATTGTTACGTCAGGTCCATTTTCGTTAAATATTATAGAAGAAAGATTGTATAAAGATGGACAATTAGTCGATTTAACACCTACAGAGTATATGATATTACAGTATTTAATGAATCAGGCTTCAAAGCCAGTTTCGCGTGATGAAATTTTAAATATGATTTGGGGAACCAATTACGTAGGTGAGACGAAAGTAGTAGATGTAAATATGAGACGGTTACGTCAAAAGATAGAATGTAATCCATCAGAACCTGAATTTATTCTTACGGTGTGGGGAAAAGGATATGTGTGGAAGGAAAGTATGAGATGAAACGGAAAGTGACTTTATATTTTATGACGGTCATTACACTTATGCTTGTATTATTTGAAGTTGTATTTTCAGTCTCAATTTATCGATACTATTATAATGGTATTGTGCAATATATAGAGTCTCATGCGAAAACGAGTACACGTTTTTTTTCAGAATACAATTCACTATACTTTATTCGATTACAAGAATATAGTGGTGACATAATTAGTAGCTTTCAATTAGAAGGAACAGAATTACAGTTAATTGATCGTCACGGCTCGGTTATACAATCTTCAAGTGGTGAAAAGGTAAAAGGTAAAGTAAATATTCCACAATCATTATTAGAAGGTGAAATGTATAATCAAGTTACTACGAAAGGTAATAAAAAACAACTAGAGGTGCTAAGCCCACTTATACATCAAGGACAAACTATTGGTGTTTTAAAATATACGACTGTTTTAACAAATGTAAATAAAAAGATTATTGAAATTATTACGTTTACTATTTCTGTAGGTATTGTTATTTCGGGAGTCGCCTTCTTAATTAGTAGACGTTTGGCAAATTCATTTGTTGAACCAATTGAATCCATTATTCAAGCCTCTTCACAAATTGCAGAAGGCACATTAAAGCAAAAAATTAAAGAAGATTATCCTGGAGAATTAGGTGAATTGGCACATAGTTTAAATTATATGGCCTATAAAATAGATAAGGCTGAGCAGATGAAAAATGAATTCATTGCTTCTATTTCGCACGAAATACGAACGCCTTTAACAGGAATTAAAGGTTGGAGTGAGACGTTAAAAACAGTAGATCATTTAACAGAAGAAGAAATAAAGCAAGGTATGGGCATTATTTCAGGTGAGACAGATAGATTGATTCATTTAGTAGAAGAATTGCTAGATTTTTCAAGATTACAATCAAATCATTTTAATTTATATAAACAAAAGGTGCAGTTGTACGATATACTAGAGGAGACGATTTGGCAATTAACTCCTAAATCGGAAGAGAAGGAAATTCAATTTATTACTACTATAGACCGAATTGAATTGATGGGAGATCGAAATAGGTTAAAGCAAGTTTTCTTGAATATTGTTCAAAATGCAATTAAGTATTCACATAAAAAAAGTACAATACACATTGAAGCGACTAAAATAGAAGGACGAGCAGTGATTAAGGTAAGAGACGAAGGGATTGGAATTGCTAAAGAACATTTACCATATATTGAGCAATCATTTTACCAAATTAATAATCATGCTGCAGGTGCAGGTATTGGTTTAGCTATCGTTAAAAAAATGGTAGAGCTTCATGGTGGTGTGCTTAGTGTTACAAGCAAAGAAGGAATAGGAACAACAATTTTGATAAAACTCCCATTATAATACAAATAAAATCTATTTATATGGTGAAATAAAAATAAATAGATGTATAATTATATTGGGCGATTTATATATAAGATTAATAGGGAGAGGAATTCGATAGAATGGAAAAAGCTTTAAAAATTAAACAAATAGTAGTCGTTTTAATAGCGATTGCCGCAGTAGCTATTGGGTATTACATGTTTCAATCAATTACTTCACCAGCAAAAGCTGTTGCGAAACAAGAAAATGTAGTGCAGCTTGCAAGTGAACAGCCGAAAGTTGAAATGAATAAAACGGCACCAAGTCGTTTTAATGGAAAAGAAAGAAAAGTTGCTTATCTTACATTTGACGATGGGCCAGGGAAATATACGGCTGAATTATTAAATACGCTAAAACAACATGATGCGAAGGCGACGTTCTTTTTAATTGGAGCGAATGTAAAAGAATTTCCTGATTTAGTGAAACGTGAAAATGCTGAGGGTCATTATGTAGGCATGCATAGTATGACACATAATTTCGCAAAGTTATATAAAAATGGCGAGTATGTAAATGAGATGAAAGAAGATCAAGGTTTAATCGCTAATATTATTGGGAAATCACCTAAATTAACACGTCCTCCATATGGTTCGATGCCTGGATTGAATGAAGGTCTTCGAAATAAAGTGGTAGAAGGCGGATTTAAAGTATGGGATTGGACAATTGATTCATTAGATTGGAGATACAATAAAATGCCAGTTGATGCAGCTGCAGCACAAATTGCTCAAAACGTATTAACAAACGCAACAAAACCACAAGAAGTAATTTTAATGCATGATATTCACCCGCAATCAGTTGCTGCTGTGCCAGCAATTTTAAAGGGGCTAAAAGAAAAAGGTTATGAGTTTGAAGCTTATCATGAAGAGAGTCACTTCCCAGTGAACTTCTGGCATGATAACCGTATGTAATGGAGGAATGAACGTTGAAGTATGGAAAAGTAGCAGTAGTTGGAGCATTATCAGTAGGACTTTTAACAGGTTGTTTCGGTGAAAAGCCAGAAGAAAATCTATATACAGCTTTTGAAACAGCAGCAACACAAGAAAAATCTTTAGTGGATGAAGCAAAAAAATTAGAGCAGTTAGAGAAACAAGGGCAAGAATTATATGCTCAAATTTTGCAAGAAGGTAAAGATCATAATGAAGCAGTTGTGAAGAAAATAGAGCAAGCTACTGCAAATGTAGATGATCGTGAAAAAGTATTGAAAAGTGAGAAAGAAATGCTAGAAAAAGCACAGAAGGAAACGAAATCTGTTCAAAGTAATATAGAGAAGATTGAAGATAAGAAGTTACAAAAACAAGCAAAAGCAGTAGAAGAGTCGTATAAGAATCGTTATGATGCATTCCAAAAGATGAATGAAAATTACACGAAAGTGTTAGCGACTGAAAAAGAACTGTATGAAAAATTAAAAGTAAAAGAAACGAAATTAAAAGAAATCGGTGAAAAAGTTAAAACTGTTAATGAATTAAATGTGGAAGCACAAAAGTCGAAAGAGCAGTTTAACAAATTTACAAAAGAGTATAATGACAGTAAATTAGCATTCTACAAAGGTGCAGAAATTAAGATTAAAGATCAGAAATAAAGAAGAATCTAAAGTGTAATAAAAAGCCGGAGAAACATCGTTATAAATGTTTTTTCGGTTTTTTACGTTAAATGAATAGAAAAGACTGGAATTGATATCATAAAAGAGTTATAGTGAGTTATTCTAAGGGAAACATTGTAAAGTAAGGAGAATGGGAATATGTCATATGAATTTTTACTCAAATTAGGTTTAGCACTCTTTTTAGGATTATTCATCGGGATAGATAGGCAGCTAAAGAATAAACCACTTGGTGTGAAAACAAGTATGGTTATTTCTGTAGCAAGTTGTTTAATTACGATGGTTTCAATTGAATCTGTGCATGTATATTCTGTTCCAGGACATACAAATATGGATCCGATGCGACTGGCCGCTCAAATTGTTAGTGGAATTGGTTTTCTTGGCGCAGGTGTCATTTTACGAAGAAGTAATGACGTTATTTCTGGATTAACAACAGCTTCTATGGTGTGGGCTGCTTCAGCTTTAGGAATCGCAATTGGTGCGGGATTTTATTTACAAGCGACAGTTGCTATGGTTTTAATTATTTTAGCGATTAATGTACTTCCGCAACTTGTGAAAATTGCAGGACCGTATTCATTAAGACAAAAGGATTTATCTATAAAAATTACTGTTAAAGAGCATCATGAGTTAGATGGTATATTTAAGCAAATTAAAAATTTAGGCATGCATGTGAAACGCGTGAAAATTAAAGATATAGATAGTGGAGCATTTCAGCAACTAGAGATGGTTATTTTAGCTCCAGAAGATTTATATACAACAGAATTATATAGTTCCCTGAAAGAGATTGATCGAGTAGTTTCAGTTGAAGTGGAAAGTAGATAATTGTGATAAAAAAGAGTGAAGTGAATTCACTCTTTTTTATTTGGATTTTTAAGGAATGAAATTGATATAATGATGAGTAATAAAGGGGGAGAAATGATGGGAATACATATTAGAAGAGCAATAAAGGATGATATACAAGGTATAGCAAAGGTGCATGTCGATAGTTGGAAGACAGCGTATAAAGGGATATTTGCTGACGAAATTCTAGATAACATAGCATATGAGAAACGAGAAAAACAATGGGAAGATATTTTTCAAAAAGAAGGTAATCATCAATTTAGATTTGTAGCAGAGAATTTAAATGGAGAAATAGTTGGATTCATCGATGGGGGGATAGAAAGAACTGATACATATAATTGTGATGGAGAATTATATGCAATCTACCTTTTACAAGAGTATCAAGGAATGAAAATAGGACAAAAGTTATTTCAAGCGTTACTATCAGAATGTGTAAAGAATGATATGCAATCACTTTTAGTTTGGGTTGTTACGAATAATCCTTCTAAAAAGTTTTATGAAAAATTTAACCCAGAAAAAATTGATACAAAATTTTTAGAGCGATTACAGGTAGAAGAGACAGCATATTGCTGGAGAGATATAAATAATATTATTATGTAAACTTTATGTTTGAAAGAGGTATACCAATTAAGGTATACCTCTTTTGTTTAACCATTTTGGATAGATTACTAATGAAAAATAGTAAGTATGTAGTTTGAAGCTGATTATTTTTTTGTGTATTTTTAACTAGATTAAAGAAAAGGGAGAAAACAAGGAAAATTAAATCAGATAAAAAAATTCTGAAATATACTCTTGAATTGAATATCATTATCAATTAGAATCAGAATTGATAACGATATTCAATTATCGTTTATTATATAAAATTTCGATAGCTTTAATATAAAGAGGAGGACCAACATGCAGCATGCGAAACAAATCGCAGAACATGCAACATTACAAAGCTTTTTAAACTGTTATTTAAGAGAAACAGGGAGTGGAGAATGGATTACAGAGGATGAAAGAATGAAAAGTATCTTCAGTAATACGTTGAATAGAGATACAGTCCCCACATATTTATGTTGTCGGCTATCGGCACAGAACGTTACTTTGTATGGAGAAGTTATATATAAATCATCAACAGATCGCCATTTGTTTGGAGAACAATTTTATTATCAAATTGGAGATAGTCATTCTGTTATTACAGCAGATTATGTTACAGTTATTACATTTTTAATAAAAGAGATGTCTATCAACTACGGAGAAGGAACGAATCCTGCGGAACTTATGCTTCGAGTCATTCGTAGTTGTCAAAATATTGAGGAATTTACAAAAGAGAGAATAGAAGATACATCCGCATTATACGGTTTTCATACAACTTTTATAGAAGCGGAGCAGTCTTTATTATTTGGGCATTTAACTCATCCTACACCAAAGAGTAGACAGGGGATATTGGATTGGAAAAGTGCAATGTATTCTCCAGAATTAAAAGGAGAATGTCAGCTTCATTATTTTCGGGCACATAAAAGTATAGTAAATGAAAAATCATTATTATCAGATTCTACAACAATGATTATAAAAGAAGAATTAAGTAATGATGAGATGGTTAGTAAGGAATTTATAGCGAAGTACTGTAAGGAAGATCAATATGCATTAATTCCAATTCATCCGCTTCAGGCAGAATGGCTCTTGCATCAAGCTTACGTACAAGATTGGATAGTTCAAGAATTGCTTGAGTATATTGGTCCTGTAGGTAAGTATTATATGGCAACATCATCACTAAGGACGCTATATCATCCCAATTCGAAGTATATGCTTAAGTTTTCATTTCCGGTGAAAGTAACGAATTCAATGCGTATTAATAAACTGAAAGAACTTGAGAGTGGTCTTGAAGGGAAGGAAATGTTAAATACGGCTATTGGTGAAGTACGAGAAAGATTTCCAGGATTTGATTTTATTTGTGACCCAGCCTTTATTACATTAAATTATGGAACACAAGAATCTGGATTTGAAGTGATTATTCGTGAGAATCCTTTTTATAGTGAACATGCAAACGACGCAACATTAATTGCTGGGTTAGTTCAAGACGCTATACCTGGGGAGCGTACGCGGTTATCGAATATTATTCATCGCCTAGCAGATTTAGAAAGTAAAAGCTGTGAAGAAGTAAGCTTAGAGTGGTTTAGACGATATATGAATATTTCTTTAAAGCCAATGGTATGGATGTATTTACAGTATGGTGTTGCATTAGAAGCTCATCAGCAAAATAGCGTTGTTCAGCTAAAAGATGGTTATCCGATCAAATATTATTTCCGTGATAATCAAGGATTTTATTTCTGTAACTCAATGAAAGAGATGCTTAATAATGAATTAGCTGGTATTGGAGAACGTACTGGAAATTTATATGACGACTATATTGTGGATGAGAGATTTCGTTACTACTTAATTTTCAATCATATGTTTGGCCTCATTAATGGTTTTGGCACAGCAGGATTAATTAAGGAGGAAATTCTTCTCTCGGAATTAAGGTCTGTACTTGAATCATTTCTTCCATATAACCGGGAACCTTCTACATTTTTAAGAGAATTATTGGACGAAGATAAGTTAGCGTGTAAAGCAAATTTACTAACGAGATTTTTCGATGTCGATGAGTTAAGTAATCCATTGGAGCAAGCTATTTATGTGCAAGTACATAATCCACTCGTTAGAGAAGTGGCTGTTCGTTCATAAATAACGTTAAAATTTCACGTAATACAAATAATGGTATTTTGTCATAAGGTGGAGGGTTTTATGAGAGTGGACATGTATCATACGAAAGTATTGAAGGCGCTCGAATCAGAAGATTACATTTCAGTACGAAGAAGAGTGCTACGTCAATTAGTAGAATCGTTAATTTATGAGGGGATTATTACACCGGTTCGCATAGAAAAAGAAAAACAACTTCTTTTTCTAATACAAGGACTTGATGAAGAAGACAAAAGTGTCACGTACAAATGCTATGGCAGGGAACGGATGACATTTGGACGTATTTCGTTAGACTCATTAATAGTAAGAGTTCAAGATGAACAGCAAGAAATACAGTCTGTCTCGCAATTTCTAGAAGAAGTTTTTCGGGTTACTAGTGTAGAACAAGCTAAATTAGATTCTTTTATGCACGAATTAGAACAAACAATATTTAAAGACACGATTGCACAATATGAAAGAAATAATAAGAGAGAACATACTCAAAAATCTTACGATGAGTTTGAAAGCCAATTAATAGATGGCCATCCATACCATCCTAGTTATAAAGCACGTGTTGGATTTCAATATCGTGACAATTTTCAATATGGTTATGAATTTATGCAGCCAATAAAACTCATATGGATTGCAGCACATAAGAATTATGCGACTGTAGGTTATGAGAATGAAGTGATGTATAACAACCTTTTAAAAGAGGAGATTGGCGATCGTAAATTAGAAGAGTTTATGGAACGAATTCGTAATAAGGGATGTAATCCAAAACAGTACGTGTTTATACCTGTTCACCCATGGCAGTGGGAGAATTTCATCATTTCAAATTATGCGGATCATATACAGGGTAAATTTATTATTTATTTAGGAACATCAGAGGACGATTATTGCGCGCAACAGTCAATGAGAACGTTAAGAAATATTACGAGTCCAAAGAAACCGTACGTTAAATTATCGATGAATTTACTCAACACTTCAACACTTCGTACGCTGAAACCATACTCTGTTGTGAGTGCACCAGTAATATCAAATTGGTTAAATGATGTTGTAAGTAATGACGCCTATTTAATGGATGAAGCACGTTTAATCTTGTTAAGTGAGTTTTCAAGTGTAACGTATGACACGAATAAGAAAGCTATATATGGTTCATTAGGATGTATTTGGCGCGAAAGCGTTCATAAGTATTTAGATGCACAAGAGGATGCAATTCCTTTTAATGGTTTATACGCTAAAGAGAAAGATGGTACACCAATTATTGATGCGTGGTTGAATAAATATGGAATGAAGGATTGGCTACAATTACTTATTCAAAAAGCGATAATACCAGTTATACATCTTGTTGTAGAGCATGGCATCGCACTGGAATCACATGGACAAAATATGATTCTAGTCCATAAAGAAGGGGTGCCTGTTCGTATTGCGTTAAAGGATTTTCATGAAGGGCTTGAGTTTTATCGTCCATATTTGAAAGAAGTTGACAAATGTCCCGACTTTACTAAAATGCATAAAACATATGCGAATGGAAAAATGAATGATTTCTTTGAAATGGATGGCATTGAATGTTTGCAAGAGATGGTGTTAGATGCACTATTCCTGTTTAATTTAGGAGAATTAGCATTCGTACTTGCGGATGAATATGGATTGAAAGAAGAACATTTTTGGATGATGGTTGTTGAAGAAATTGAAGATCATTTAAGAATATATCCACATTTGAAAGGTAGATTTGAAAATATTCAATTATATGCACCTACATTCTATGCTGAACAATTAACGAAACGTCGATTATATATGGATGTGGAATCGCTTGTTCATGAAGTTCCAAATCCATTGTATAGAGTAAGAAAACTTATGAAACAAAAATCAATTGTTACAGGGGGAAATTATGCTAATCGTTAATAAACAAGAGTATAGCAAAAGTGATTTTAATTTGAGATTACAAGTTTATGAGGAATTGGAACAATTTCAAGAAGCAGAAGGAAATAGATTTGCACTTTGTCTGAAAGATCCATTCGATATTATTACGCTTGTGTTTTTCTTAAAAGAAAAGAAATCATCAGTATTACTTATACATGAAGATACGCCAAAAGAAACGGTTATTGAAATGGCAAAGCGTGCAAATTGTGTAGGAGTTTTATATGGAGAATATGGCGATTTTACAAAATTAGAAGTAGGGAACTTTTTACTAGAAGAGCCTTCTTTATTGCAATATAGTTCGGGAACTACGGGAGAACCGAAACTGATTCGTAGAGCATGGACGGAAGTTGATACAGAAATTACTGCCTATAATGAAGCTTTAAACTGTGAAGTAGATGAAGTGCCAATCGTTATGGCTCCTGTTTCACATTCATACGGACTAATATGTGGTACGTTATCAGCAATTACGAGGGGGAGCAAACCTGTAATCATTACGAACAAAAATCCTAAATTCGCATTAAATATAGTTCGCAATACAGAAAAACATATCATATATGCAGTACCACTTATGTTACACATTATGGGGAGTTTTCCATTAGGAACGTTCCAGTTTCATAAAATTATGACATCAGGATCGCCTTTGCCAGAAGCACTATTTTATAAACTAAAAGAAATGACAACATATATGATGCAGCAATACGGTTGTTCTGAAGCAGGTTGTATTAGTATATGTCATGATATGAAAAGCCATTTAGATTTAGGAAACCCTCTACCTCATGCAAGTATTAGCATAGGTTCAGATGAAAATGCACCGGAAGAAATTGTCGTGAAAATGAATGATAAGGAAATTTTCACGAAAGATTTAGGTTATAAATCTGAGCGTGGCATTCATTTTATGGGGCGTATGGACGATGTAATTAATGTTTCAGGATTAAAAGTCTTTCCTATAGAGGTAGAAGAAACGATGCTTCGATTGGAAGGTGTGCAAGAGGCAATTGTATATCGAGGGAAACATCCTGTGATGGGCGAAATAGTTAAAGCGAAAGTGATCTCTCATGTTGATCCAGTGAAAATAAGAGAATGGTGTATTCAGCACTTACCTTCTTATAAAGTTCCGTATGAAATTGAAAGTGTAAATGAAATTCCTAAAAATAAAACTGGAAAAGTAAGTAGAAAGTTACTAGAGATGGGAGAGGTTACAACATGAGACGGGAAGCGTTAAAGAATGCCGTGTTAAAAATTATGATAGAAAAAATGGAACTGAAAAATGTAACGCATTTAGAAGAAACGATGCGCTTAAATCAAGATTTATATATAGATTCGGTAATGATGTTACAGCTTATTGTATACATAGAAATGGATGTAAAGCTATGCGTTCCAGAGGATGAGGTAGATCCAAAGGCATTTCTTACTGTAGGATCTTTGCTTGATTTTATGGAGGAGTTAGAGCCGTTACAGGAAGTAAATGTGAATAACTAACCTTTAGGAAAGTGGATGAGAGTATGACTTCAATTAAAGTGCACTGTTTAGTGAGTTGTTTTTGTGAAATTATAAAAAGGCGTAGCGACATTGATTTTCGTCCATTTTATTTTGGACTATGGGATGGAGATTTTGATATAACAGAAGGCGGAATTATTTCATATCACTCTGAAAACATTAACCATGATCATTATTTACTTTGGTTTGAAAAATTGTACGGTATTAAAGTAAACGAATGGTATGATCATGCAAAAGATAAAGATAGCAATGTAGAAACGTTTTTAGAATTAGTAGAAAACAAGCCGGAAAATCGTTATGTCATTGTAATGGTTGATATGTCTCTATTACCAGAGAGGGAAAATAAATTTCATCAAAAACCGTTTCCACATTATTTAATGATATCAAAAACAGAGAAAGAAGAAGAGTGGTTCATGCTAGATCCAGATTTTCGTTGGGAAGGAAATATGGAAAGAGAAAAAGTACTTCACTCTATTCAAGATAACCCATTTGGTGGAGGGTATTTCATTGATATAGAAGGAATTGGGGAGCCAACGCAAGAAATAGTAGCTAGTTATTTCACAGAAACATTCAAAAAGAACGACAATGAACTGACTATGGAACTGAAAAAATTAATTGTAAAAATGGCAAATGAGGAAGAAGGATATGCGCTTTCTGGACTTGTAGCAGCAGTAAAACAAATACCAGTACTTGCAATTCGTAAATATAGTTATGAGCATGCCTTTGCATACTTCCGTGAAACGTTGCAATATTCGGAGCAAGAATTTGATTATTGGTGTGATCGGGTAGAGGTTATTGTACAAGGATTTACAAATGTACAGTATCGTGCAATTAAAATGGCAATGACGAATAATAAAGGTATGCTAGTATCGATTATTGAAAAACTGGATGAAATGAATGCAATTGAACTGCAGATTAAGAAGGAATTAGAGAGACAGTTTCTATCATGGAAAGGTATGAAAACAAATCAATCTGTCGCAACTCTTTAATAAGCTAACTGAATTTAAGATAGGGGAGTTTAATGCTATGAAATATTCGCTATGTACCATTTCATTTCGTCATCAATTAATTTCATTTACTGATATTGTTCAATTTGCATATGAAAACGGTTTTGAAGGAATTGAATTATGGGGGACGCATGCACAAAATTTGTATATACAAGAACGCGAAACGACAGAACGAGAATTGACTTTTCTAAAGGATAAAAACTTAGAAATTACGATGATAAGTGATTACTTAGATATATCATTATCAGCAGATTTTGAAAAAACGATAGAGAAAAGTGAACAACTTGTAGTACTAGCTAATTGGTTTAATACGAATAAAATTCGCACGTTTGCTGGGCAAAAAGGGAGCAAGGACTTCTCGGAACAAGAGAGAAAAGAGTATGTAAAGCGAATACGTAAGATTTGTGATGTATTTGCTCAGCACAATATGTATGTGCTGTTAGAAACACATCCCAATACACTAACGGACACATTGCCTTCTACTATAGAACTATTAGAAGAAGTAAATCATCCGAATTTAAAAATAAATCTTGATTTTCTTCATATATGGGAGTCTGGCGCAAATCCAATAGACAGTTTCCATCGATTAAAGCCGTGGACACTACATTACCATTTTAAGAATATATCTTCAGCGGATTATTTGCATGTGTTTGAACCTAACAATGTATATGCTGCAGCAGGAAGTCGTATTGGTATGGTTCCGTTATTTGAAGGTATTGTAAATTATGATGAGATTATTCAGGAAGTGAGAGGTACGGATCTTTTTGCTTCCTTAGAATGGTTTGGACATAATTCAAAAGAGATATTAAAAGAAGAAATGAAAGTATTAATAAATAGAAAATTAGAAGTAGTAAGTTCGTAATGTGAAATGATGTGAGAGTCTCGTTTTAGAGGCTCTTTTTTTATGGTAAAAAATAACCAAAAATTTCCATGTATTTTAATTTGAATTTAACACAATTTATATATAAATAAGGAGGTGATTGGTAATGGCTAGAAATCGTAATTCTAATCAATTAGCATCACATGGAGCACAAGCAGCTTTAGATCAAATGAAATATGAAATTGCACAAGAGTTTGGTGTACAACTTGGCGCTGATACTTCTTCACGTGCAAACGGTTCTGTAGGCGGTGAAATTACAAAACGCCTTGTAGCGATGGCAGAACAACAACTTGGTGGCGGATATACTCGCTAATTGTAGAAGGTTATAGGAGAAAGGAAGGATTCTTCCTTTCTTTTTTTTTCAATTAATTGGTATGGATATATTGTGAACTGGATTCAAAGAATAGGAATAATACTATAATTTCCCCAATTTCTTTTGTTGTGAATGGGAAGTAGTAAAGATGTAATAGCCCTGGTGGAATGAAAAGTTACGTTCCAGCGGGGCTATTATATGGTAAGAAATATATGATGAAAGGTTTCGAAGCCAACATGTTAAAAAAAGAAAACTGTTGTTTAATTGCGCTTGCATCAGTTCCACTTGTTATGACATTAGGGAATTCAATGCTCATCCCAATTCTGCCGACTATTGAAAAGAAATTACATATTTCATCGTTTCAAGTATCCATGATTATTACAATTTACTCTATCGTAGCCATTCTACTTATACCGATTGCTGGTTATTTATCAGATAGATGGGGACGAAAGATGGTAATGGTTCCGAGTTTGCTGATTGCGGCTATAGGAGGAGCGATAACTGGTTGGGTATCTTGGAAAGTTGATAATCCCTACAATTGGATATTGATTGGTAGAGCGATTCAAGGTATTGGTGCTGCTGGTGCAATGCCAGTTGTTATACCGTGTGTTGGTGATTTATACAAAGACGAAAAACAAGTTAGTACAGGTTTAGGAATCATAGAAACATCCAATACATTTGGGAAAGTGCTGAGCCCTATTTTAGGGTCTGCTCTTGCTGCCGTTGTATGGTTCTTACCATTTTGGGCGATTCCAATTTTATGCGTAGTATCAATTGTTTTATTACTTGTTCTAGTAAAGGCAAAGAAACAAGAAGGAGAAGTACCACCACTTAAAGAGTTTATAAAATCTATTCTGTCTACGTTTCGAGAAAAAGGAAGATGGTTAATTGCCATTTTTGCATTAGGTGCAATTATTATGCTTATTTTATTCGGAATTCTCTTTTATTTGTCGACTATACTGGAATCAAAGTATGACATTCATGGTATATGGAAAGGGTGTGTGCTTGCTATCCCGTTACTTGTACTGTCACTTAGTTCATATATGGCCGGTAAAAAAATTGGAGATAATCAAAATGTTATGAAGAAGTGTATCTATATTGGTTTTTTAATGGCAGCTGCATCAGTCATCATTCCTTTATTTATAAAAGGGATTTATTTACTACTTCTTTGTCTCGTTATTATGGGGATAGGGATTGGTATGGCACTCCCATGTTTAGATGCCCTCATTACACAAGGAATTGAAAAGGAGCAAAGGGGAACGGTTACGTCATTTTACAGTTCAATGCGATTTATCGGTGTAGCAGCTGGACCACCTTTATATTCTTTTTTCATGAAAGGGGCGGACCATGAAGTGTTTTATTTGACAAGTATTTTCGCTGCCATTGGTGCTGTCATAGCAATCATTTGGATTAAACCAGCAAAGGATGCAAAGACGGTAAAACAGAAACCAGAGCCTACTTCATAATTTGTAAGAGAATTGCATGATGTTTTGAGTAACATGCAATTCTCTTTCGTTCATTAAGAATAAATAACTTGTTTTAACATATAAAGCGCGACACCCCATATGATGAGACCAGAAAATTTATTTAATAATAAAATTGTCTTTCCGGTTGAGTCTAGTCTTTTTAGAAATTTCCCCGCTAATGCTAAGCTTATAAACCAAATCCAAGAAACGATAATAGTTGCAAGTGTGAAAGCCCATTTTTCACTTCCTATGTATTGAATAGAATTTGTTCCAATTACACCGATTGTGTCTAAAATAGCATGTGGATTTAATAACGAAACGGATGCTGCGAAAAGGATTTGCTTTTTTAAGGGCATACTTTTTTCTTGTTTTACATCGTTGGAAGGGTTACTTCTCCAAATAACAAAGCCCATGTATAGGAGAAAGAAAAATCCAATTATATATAACGAGTTAGTTAGCCAAGAAAAAGTAAGGAGTACAAGGGAGACACCTTGCACTGCAATCAATATGAGTAACGTATCACATATAGAGGCAGTTAATACTACAGGGGCTGCCCTCCAAATGTTTGGTTGGCTCGCACCTTGGTTAAAGACAAAAACATTTTGTACACCTAATGGAATGATAAGTCCAAATGCAAGAATGATACCATGAATTAATTGCTTCACTCATCATATTACCTCCTATTTTAATTCATTATGATAGTGTATATTGTATAGAAGAAATGAAAATTTGTATCCATCCATATGGTTGGGGAGGTTACCAACCAAAAAGAATATAAGGTGATATAATGGAAAGATTCGTTTGGAAACCGAATATGTCTCTAGCGACTCCTCTGTATAAACAAATAGAAACGTATATAAAAGAAAGGATCGTTAATGGAGAATGGACCGTTGGAACGAAATTACCTTCACAAAGAGATTTGGCACATACATTTGGTGTGAATCGAAGCACAATTGTAATGGCTTTCGGTGAACTAGTTGCAAAGGGATACATAGAAGGGAATGGCAGGAAAGGAACAATTGTTGTAAATAATAATGAGAATGCTTCAACTTACGCACCCCCGCCTAATTGGCAGTCTTATGTAGAAACAGGACTTCATTATCCGAATCTCCCAGCTATTCAGGAGATTAATCAAGCTGAATTTTATCCACATGTAATTCGATTAGGAACAGGTGAGCTCGCGCCGAGTCTCTTACCTGAGAAAAAGATGAAAGAAATTATGAATAAGCTTTTAAAGTCAAATGTGAAGCTTGGATATGAAGAGCCGAAAGGAAATTTTTATTTAAGGGAAAAGATTTCCGAATACTTAAAGGGGCATGGTATATGTGTATCTCCTGACTCTATATTAATTGTTTCAGGAGCAATTCAAGCGCTGCAACTTATCTCTATGGGGCTTCTTCCAAAAGGGGCATCCATCTTATTAGAAAAACCATCCTATTTATACTCGCTTAATGTTTTTCAATCCGCAGGAATGCGTTTCATTGGAATACCAATGGATGAGAACGGTTTAAATACATCATATATTACAAAATATAAGAAGCAATTTAATGCATCTATTTTATATACAATCCCGTCTTTTCATAATCCAACGAACTTTAGTATGAATGCGAAGAAACGAATAGAAGTGATGGAAATATGTAATGAAATTGGATTACCTATTATAGAGGACGCAGTGTATCAAGACTTATGGTTTGATGCACCTTGTTCGAAACCTTTAAAAGCCTATGATAAAAATGGAATCGTACTACATATTGGAAGCATGTCCAAAGTAATTAGTCCAGGGTTAAGAATTGGATGGATTGTTGGACCTGAGCCAGTAATTCAAAGATTGTCAGACATAAAAATGCAAACAGATTATGGTTCAAGCACTATATCCCAGCAAATTGCAGCAGAGTGGTTTACAAATGGTCTATATGATGAGCATTTGCGCTTTGTAAGAAGTGAATTGAAAAAACGAAGAGATTTTATGTTACTAATGTTAGATAAATATCTTCGTGAAATAGCAACTTGGCATGAACCAACAGGGGGATTTTATATATGGATACATATAAAAGTACCCATTTCATATCGCAGTTTATTTGATAAAGCTCTGCAAGAAAAGGTTTTATTAAACCCAGGTACTTTATATGATAGAAGTGCAAATCAATTTTTGCGCCTATCGTATTCATACGCAACGTTAGAAGAAATTGAAATAGGTATAAAAAAACTTGCACAACTAATGAAAAAGTAAGAGGAGAAAGTAATGAAACAATATGTAATTTGCCAAATGATCAATGGAGAAAAATATTTAGCTGCTTATGCGGAGACGAAGCAAGAAGCGATTGAAAAAGCAGAACTGTTAGGATTAAGAACGGGAAATCGTTACATAGTTATTACTGCAGAGGAAGCCGAAGGGTTAACGTATCCTTAAACAATGTACGAGATTATATAATAATAAATAAGTCTAGTAATATAAGAAATTACTAGACTTATTTATTATTAAGTTGTTAAACGTTCTCGTATTTATACGCAAAGTAATAATATTATGAGTCAAGTTGACGAAAAAATCGATTTGTCTTTCGGTCTTGATTTCCTTTTCTATATTCATCAATATATTGCCTAAAGTTCCAAGCTTGTAAAAATTTATTAGCAGAGTTATAACCAGAATTGTAAAGCCATTCTTTTTCTTCCTTTGTCAGTTCAAAATTAGTACTTGTAATCGTTCCTGTTGGAATTGTAATCGTTCTTGCTTTTGATTCCTTATCTAAATGACGTAAATCATGAGCTTGCATCATTGTTTTAAATAGTCCTTTGAACATGGAAATAGGCTCGTTATAGTGAGCAGGATCAGCTTGAATCTCATCTTTTACAAAATGAAATCCGAAAGTTGGCCAGCGAGGAGCGGTAGGTGAATCGAAGATCCAAATTGGATAATTACTTAGAATTCCTCCATCAACCATATAACAAGGCTGCTTCCATTTTGGAGTTCTCCATTTTACCGGTTCAAAGAAGAAGGGGATTGTACTACTCATTCTTACCGCTTTAGCGATAGAGAAGCGATAATTTAAAAATCCGTAGTTTGGTAAGTCGTCAGGAAAGACAACCATTTTACCATTACTAATATCAGAGGCGATGATTTTGAGTTTGTTTAGATCTGGTAAATCAGTAAATAAATGAACACCTTTTTTTCGAAGTAATTCTTCAATCCATTCTTCTATAAATACATTAGAGTATATACCTAGAGTAGTCCATGCACTGAGTCCCTTGCCGATAAAAGGAATTTTATCAATAAAAGTTCTTTTCGTAAATTTATTATAATCAATATCAGTTATAATCGTTTTTAACTCTGAACAAGAATATCCTGCCGCTAGGAGCGCTGCAATAATCGAACCAGCCGATGTACCAGCTACACGTTCCCATTCATAACCTTTTTCGGCTAACGCGCAAATTGCCCCGACATGCGCAATACCGCGCACACCGCCTCCTTCAAAAACACCATCAATCTTCATTAAACATACTTCCTTTCGGATGAAAGATTTAGAAATGGCAAAAAAGCACGTATTGTACGTGCTTTTTTACAATAGTTTTTTAGTTTACTAGCAGCCTACAAAGCCGCCCCAACAGCTAGCTCCGATGATGATTAGAAGGATAAATAAAACGATTAATAAAGCGAAACCTCCGTAACCACAACCGCCGCCACCGTATCCGTAACCACAGCAACTATATCCGTAACCCATGTGGAATTCCTCCTTATATTTAAAAATGAACGAGGGGAAAATGTACTGGAAGAACTAAAGAATTATCGTGTTTGTAGGAACAATGTATAGTATGCTTTTTTAAACTTGTTCGCGTACGAAGGATAAGCCCGTTTTTGGGAGGCTTGTTGATTTTGTAAAGAATGAAGTATAATCTTTGTACTATGATATAAATAAGTATGTAAATGTAAGGAGAATTTATGAATAAAAAAATTGAAGTATTAATTGATAAATATGAACTAACACACTTGAAAGAAGAACTTATTAATACTGTATTTCCTTGTATAAAAGTTGTGCCAAAGCAGCAGGGAACTGTTGCGATAGGTAGTTCGAAAATGGGAGGAGTTCCTGATCTACCAGCTTTATTTGAATATCCAAAGCATAAAGGAAATCCACTACAATTTATCGCGCAATTTAACTTAAGTGATTTACAAAACGTTGGTATGGATCACAATCTTCCTAAGACGGGGATGCTGTATTTCTTTTGCATTGAAAATTATTTTGAAGAAAATGTGAATCTAACAGAAGCTGGGCGTGTACTTTATTATGATGTTCCTGTAGAGCAATTACGAAGAGAAAATGAAATACAAGCGAAATATAACCAGTGTGCAATTACTTTTGAACTGACATACAAATTACCAGAACTTTTCATTGAAGATGAGGCTGATTCAGATCGTTTCTTGCAATTACTTGAAGAGCTAATTCCAGATAACTACGATAACCATCAAATGTTTGGTGAGCCATTCTCTGTACAAGAAGAAGTGTTATATGAGACAGGAGAATATATGGGAGTAGACCCGCAGCAAATGACTCTTTTATTCCAAATTGATTCAGATCATAAAAATTGTAATATGGTTTGGGGAGAACTAGGGATGCTATATTTCTGTATTAGTAATGAAGATTTGAAAAATCAACGTTTTGAAAATACATGCTGTGTATTACAAACATGCTAATGAAAAAAGGTTGTTCTTTTAAAAAGAACAACCTTTTTATGTGAATTAGTTAATATGCATAATCTCATATGACCTATACGAAAAAGTATTGTATACTCTGAAACTATACGATACTTTTTCGTATAGTTATAGAATATAAGGAGTGACAAGATGGGAAAGACAAGTAAGTATGTGACAGCTGCCGCACTTTGTTCAACTATAGTAATGGGAGGTTTGCAAGCGTCATCTGTATCTTATGCAGCTACAAATCCGACTACAGTGACAGCACAATCAGATGTAAAGTTATTAGATGATTTCAGAAAAGAATTAAAAAAACAGATTGATAATCGAGAAGAAAATATTACAATCACATATAAAACAAAAGATAGAAATGCTAGAAATATTATGGATCAATTGTATGGTGAGTTTAATAAAATTGTAGATGCTGATGAGTATGTAAAATATAATGTAGCGTCTACTAGATATTCTATTAAAGGAATGCCAGGGGACTATACGTTTACACTGCAAGTAAAATACCGTGAATCAAAAGAACAAACTCAATATGTAAAAGCTCAGGCGAAATCAATTGTTGGATCAATTGTAAAACCAGGGATGGATGAGCATGAGAAAGTAAAAGCTATTCACGATTACGTTGTTAAGCATGTGTCTTATGATACGTCTTATCAAGCGTATACAGCATATGAAGCATTAGCGAATCGTTCTGCCGTTTGCCAAGGATATACATTATTAACGTATGAGTTGTTAAAAGAGGCAGGTATTCAAAACCATATTGTAACAGGCACAGGAAACGGACAAGCTCACGCGTGGAATTTAGTGAACATTGAAAACAAATGGTATCACCTAGATACTACATTTGATGATCCAGTACCAGATAAAGCAGGGCGTGTAACTTACTCATATTTTAACATGTCTGACGAACAGTTAAGTAAAGATCACGACTGGGATCGTAGTAAATATCCAGCAGCAACTACAAGTTATTTTGGTGAATTAACAAACAAAATAAAAGCTGGTAGCTCAAAAACTGTCGTATATGAGCAGGTGTTAAAAGAAACAAATTTACAATACTTATCTGCAGAATACGGAGCAGAAAATTATAATGAATTTAAGCAAAAGTTGCAGCAACAGTTTGCAGCCAAACCAGAAAAAGTAGAAGTGCGATATAAGCAGTCCATGGATGGGACGATGCAAGATATAAAGAAAGTATTAAATGAAATAAATTGGCCAAAAGGTGCAAAGCGTGTGTCTTATCAAGTAGCGCCTTATAGTGCATTGGCGGGTTATTCATTAGCGACAATTACATTTACGTATTAAGCAATGGGAAAAAGCACCTGTAAAAGGTGCTTTTTTTATTTATTTATTTATTTATTTATTGATTACTTTTGAATATTAAGAATTATGTGATAAAATAAAAGGATAAGGATGTGAATGTGGAATGAACTTGTTCGAAAGCGATATTTTTACATTGATATATACTTGTTTAGTAATCGGACTTATCGTTTTGTTTTTCATATCATTTACTTTGTTTATTAGAAGAGTATTACAAAGCAGTGCTGCAAAGAAACACCACGTGATTAATATGAACCAGAAGCTAGATCGAATCATTGAATTGCTTGAAAAAGATAAGAAATAGCGATAGAAGAGGTATGAAAAGGGGAATGAGAATGGCGAATTATATAAAAGAATTACGTGAAAAAGTAGGACATGATTATGTTTTCTTAAACTTTGCCGGTGGTTGTGTATTTAATAAAGAAGGAGAAGTATTACTGCAAAAAAGAGGAGACTTTAACGCTTGGGGCTTTCCAGGTGGTGCAATGGAGATAGGAGAATCAGCTGCGGAAACTGCAATCCGGGAAATAAAAGAAGAAACCGGGTATGATGTAGAAATAAATGAGCTTATTGGAGTGTATACAAAATATTTTCAATCATATCCAAATGGAGACAAGGCCCAGTCAATTGTGATGTTCTTTTCATTTTCAATAGTTGGAGGTGACAAAAAAGTAGATGGTGATGAAACGTTGGATTTGAAGTTTTTCCCGTTAGACGACATGCCACCGTTATTTTGTAAACAACATGAAGATTGCCTGCAAGATTTATTGGAGAAAAGAGTAGGGGTATATCGTTAACATATAAAAAAGAAGCTAAATGAAGATTAGCTTCTTTTTTATGTTTAATTTATTTCCACCAATCATCAAACATTGACGCTGGTACTTGTCTTTTATGCTCACTCACTGTGTAACGTTTTTCAATTTTCTCTGCAACGTCAGCTGGAACTGCTTTACCTTCTAAATAATCATCTAATTGATCATAAGTAATACCTAACTCTGTTTCATCAGCTTGACCTGGTTTTTCATCTAATAAATCAGCTGTTGGCATTTTTAAGTACAGTCGCTCGTCTGCGCCTAACTCTTGTAATAATGCACGTCCTTGGCGCTTCGTTAATCCCGTTAATGGTAATAAATCTGCACCACCATCTCCGAATTTTGTAAAGAACCCTGTTACAGCTTCTGCAGCGTGATCTGTTCCGATAACAAGTAGCCCTTTTTGTCCACCAATTGCATATTGAGTAACCATACGGATACGTGCTTTCACGTTACCTTTATTGAAATCTGTTAGTGATTCACCCAATAAGTTTTCATATTGATTTGAAAAAGCATCAACAGTTGAAGCAATATCAAATGCAACAGATTGATCTGCTTGAATGAATTGTAATGCTAATTGTGCATCATCTTCATCTTTTTGTACTTTATAAGGAAGACGCACGGCGATAAACGTTGCATTACCACCTTCGTTACGAATTTCTTCAACTGCAAGTTGTGCTAAGCGTCCTGCTAATGTAGAGTCTTGTCCGCCGCTAATACCAAGTACAAATCCTTTTGCACCTGTTTTTTTTACATAATCCTTTAAGAAATCAACTCGTTTACGAATTTCAACTTTTGGATCAATTACAGGCTGAACATGTAATGCTTTCATAATCTGTTCTTGTAATGTCATTATGTTTTCCTCCTATTCATATTAAAGCGGTAAATAAGTTTATATGTATAATGGTACATACTTCTATCCTTTATTATTTCGCAAAACTAACGAATATACAATAGGATGTGTGTATGAATATGAATGTAGTCATTATAAATAAAGTACTACGTATAAGCAATTTTTTTAAACCTTTCAAAAATGTAAGGTTTTTGTCATTTGAATCGATGGAAGGTATTTCCGCACTTTACTAATATAAAAACATAGATAGTAGAAGGGCGGAGAAGTAATATGAACATTAGAGAACTAGCATATCGGAATGTAACCCGAAATAGACGGACATACTCAGCCTATTTTTTGAGTAGTGCATTTGCAATTATGGCCTTTTTTGTGTATTCATTTTTTGCGTTTCATCCGGCATTAAGTGCAGGAGAATTAGGTCAGTACGTATTCGTAAGTATGTCTTTTGCACAGTCTATTATTTACTTATTTACATTCTTCTTTATTTTATATTCGATGGGAATGTTTTTAAAAACGAGAAAGCGTGAACTAGGAATTTTAATGATGCTAGGTATGACGAAATATCAATTAAAGCGTCTGATCTTTTTTGAAAATATTATGATTGGAATAGGGGCAATTATTTTTGGTATTCTTTCAGGTATGTTATTTTCAGGGGTATTACTATTTGTCGCTCCGATGATATTGAAACTAGATATCTCCTTATCCTATTACATACCAATGAAAGCAATTGTTGTAACGGGTATTATGTTTTTTATTTTATTTATGATCATATCATTGTTTAGTGCAGGAATGATTCGTAAAAATAAGATTATGAAGTTGTTTAGAGGATCAGCAGAGGCGAAACCGGAACCGAAAGCATCAATCATTTCTTCAATATTAGCAGTAGTATTGCTTAGTGCTGGCTATGTAGGAGCTCTTCTATCACATGGAGCAATGGTATTTATTATGATGATTCCTGTTACAACGGTAGTTATTATCGGGACGTATTTGTTGTACAAGCAGCTGAGTGTCTTTATTATTCGATTATGTAAAAAAAGTAAACGTTTCTATTGGACACAGACTAATATTATTACGTTATCAGATTTAGCGTATCGTATGAGAGATAACGCAAGAATGTTCTTTATTGTAACCATTATTTCTACTGTAGCATTTTCCGCAATAGGGACATTAGTAGGCTTCGCATCCATGACGAAAGGGATAATGGAGAGACCAATTGCGTTTCATTACCATTCTAAGCAAGGGAATAGTAACGAATCACAACATATACAAATGATTGACAAAGGATTAAAGAAACATAATATAGCAGCTTCAAAAACTAATATTTTGACAAAGAAAACGGAGGAACAGTCGTTAAGAAGCGCCACTTTTATAAAAGAATCAGACTA
The DNA here is from genome assembly GCF_056530295.1 of Bacillus sp. PK6-16. NCBI lineage: Bacteria > Bacillati > Bacillota > Bacilli > Caryophanales > Bacillaceae > Bacillus > Bacillus sp. PK6-16. The sequence goes on along the minus strand of NZ_CP096511.1, from coordinate 3,373,740 downwards.
TAAGGAATATGCAAAGTTAACGGGAGAACCATTTAATACTGTAGCAAATAAAGAGGTTGTATTTTTGTCAGCTGATATACCAGGGCCAGCGATGAAAGAAAGAAAAGAAATTACTTTACCCAATATGAATGAAAGTTTAAAGGTGAAAAAAGTTACTTCATCTTCATTGGGGAAAATATTAAGAGGAAATGTTTATGTAATCTCTAATGATCAATATGATTCATTACAAGATGGATTTATAGAGACAAAAGATTATATGTATAAAACTGAAAGAACGAAAGATGAGATTGAAATTGGTAAAGAGCTTACTCATCAAATTAAACCGTATCAAGAATATTCAACGTTTAGTGCGGAAGAGTACGAGCAAAACCAAAGTTTACAAATTGCAGGACCGATTTTATTTGTAGGTTTCTTTATTGGTATAGTATTTTTCGTTTGCGCAGGAAGTTTCCTTTACTTCCGTTTATTCTCCGATTTGGAGGATGATGTTCGCTTGTTCGAAATGATTCGAAAAGTTGGATTGACAAGTAGGGAATTATCGAAGGTAGTTACAATTCGATTGGCGCTTTTATTCTTCGTTCCAATTGGTGTTGCAACATTACATGGGGCAGTAGCCTTAACGGCGTTAGGGCAAATGTTTGAGTACTCATTGTTTAAAGAAAATACAATTGTATTAAGTATTTTCATAGGTATTCAAGTTGTATACTTCTTACTTATAAGATCCCGTTATGTAAAACAATTGAAAGAGAGATTACGTATGCATTAAATGTGTTTTTTTAACTCGAGTACAAAATTTTCTAAAAAGAGGCAAGTATTGTCAAAAAGTGATAAAATGGAAAAAGCGAGGTGAAAAAAATTAATAGAGAGAAAGGGGGGGAGAAATATGAAAGCAACAGGAGTTATTCGAAAAGTAGACGAATTAGGACGAATTGTTATCCCTAAAGAATTACGCGATGTATTGGGAATACAAATCAAATCACCGCTTGAAATTTTTGTAGAAGCAGATAAAATCATTTTACAAAAATATCAACCTTACAATGCTTGCCAAATCACAGGTGATGTTTCAGAGCAGAACATATCATTAGCAAATGGAAATATTACTGTTGGGATAGAGGGAGCGGAATATTTAGTAAAAGAAATAGAAAAGTTTTTAAACAAGAGTGAGGTTTAGTCTTAATTTATATTATTTTTCAAATTACATATCATTCTTTTAAAAGACTGTAAGAGGACCATTAATTGGTCCTTTTATTTTGGTTATTAGTTGAATGACCCAGGCTGTTATTTCCTATAAATCATAGGGGAAATACAAAAGTAGTATAGAGTTAGTAAATGATGTTGAGAAATATTTGAAAAGAAGGAAAACAAAAAGAATAAAACGAATGTTACATTTACACGTATTCAAAAGTGGTCTGAAATGAAAATAATACATTTTCAGGAGGGATTACGATGAGTAGTACAGTGAATAAACAAAAAGGTATACAATTGATTCCATTTATCGTAAATAAAGTTGTAGAACAAGTAAATGAAATTCCACCAGGTGTACAACTGATTCACGCTCCGCAAGTATGGGAAAAGAGTGTGAAGGGGCAAGATGTAGTCGTTGCCGTATTAGATACAGGGTGTGATACTAATCATATAGATTTAAAAGATCGTATTATCGGCGGAAGAAATTTCACAAAAGATTATGAAGCTGATCCAAATGTGTATCTTGATAATAACGGACATGGTACTCATGTCGCGGGGACGATTGCAGCAACTGAAAATGGTGTCGGTGTATTAGGAGTTGCACCACTTGCTAAAATGTTAGTATTAAAAGTTTTAGCGGGAGATGGTTCTGGAAGTTACGAGCAAATTATTGAGGCAATTCATTATGCTGTAAATTGGAGAGGGCCGAATCAAGAGAAAGTGAGAATTATTTCAATGTCACTTGGTGGTCCGCAAGATGTTCCAGAATTACATGAAGCAATTCAAAATGCGGTAAAGCAGGATGTTCTCGTCGTATGTGCTGCTGGGAATAATGGAGATTGTAATGATAATACAGAGGAACTAGATTACCCAGGTGCTTACTCGGAAGTAATTGAAGTCGGCGCTGTCAATTTAGAACGGAAAATCACATGTTTTAGTAATTCAAATCAAGAAATTGATCTAGTAGCGCCAGGTGATGAAATATTATCTACGTATCCAGATGGGAAATATGCAGTGTTAAGTGGAACTTCCATGGCGACGCCGCATGTTGCTGGAGCGCTTGCCTTGCTCATTAAACAGTGTGAGAAAGAATACGGTCGAAAGTTATCAGAGCCGGAAATATATGCACAACTTATTAAAAGAACTGTACCTTTAGGGTATGAACGTACATCCGAAGGTAATGGATTATTAGATTTATTAAAAGAATAGCCGTATTAAAAAAACATCTCATATGAATATGAGATGTTTTTTTAATATGGCTCTGTCGCATGTAATACAACTTGTAATAAACCTGGGAATCTAGCATTTAAATCTTCTTCACGAATTGAAATGAAACGTTGTGTTCCTTCAAGGCGCGTGTACATAACACCTGACTCACGTAAAACTTTGAAATGGTGAGATAAAGTTGATTTTGCAACAGGGATGTTTAAAGCACCACAAGATTGTTCATTTTTCTCTAGTAACATATTTACAATTTGTAAACGAATTTGATCGCTAAGTGCATATAAGACAGAAGAAAATTGAATTTCTTCTCGATTTGGATGATAGAGTGTACGCATATTTCACCTACTTGTATAAGTTAAGATATTTGCACTATAACATATAAAGTGGTATATTTCTATTGTTCGAATATGTTCGAACAATAGAAATATAGGGGGAGAAAAAATGAAGTATACAAAATTGCAAAAGGCAGGATTAAATATTTCAAAGTTGGGTTTAGGTACAAATGCAGTAGGGGGACATAATTTATATGCTGATGTGAATGAAGAAGAAGGAAAGCGATTAGTAGAAGAAGCTATTCAGCAAGGGATTACATTTTTTGATACAGCAGATTCATATGGTTTCGGTAGATCAGAGGAATTAGTAGGAGAAGTATTAAAGGGAAAACGTCATGAGTTTATACTTGCTACAAAAGGTGGAATTCAACCGTTGTTAAATGGAGAAACTTATATTAACAATGAACCAAGTTATTTAAGGAATGCTGTGGAAAATAGCTTAAGAAGATTACAGACTGAATATATTGATTTATATTATTTACACTTTACAAATCCTGAAACAAGTTACATAGATTCAATCGGAGAGCTTACTCATTTAAAAGAAGAAGGGAAAATTCGTTCAATTGGAATATCGAACGTAAACATAGAACAATTAAAAGAGGCGAATCAACATGGTCATATAGATGTTGTACAATCTCCATACAATATGTTAGAACGTACAGCTGAGGAAGAACTGTTGCCGTATTGTATAGAAGCGGGTATTTCATTTATTCCATATGGGCCTCTTGCTTTTGGAATATTAGGTGGAAAATATACAGAAGATTTTAAATTAAATGAAGTCGATTGGCGTCAAAATGTAAATCTATTTGAAGAAAATACATATAAGAGTAATTTTAAGAAAGTGAATAAGTTAAAAGGGCTAGCTAAAGAAAATGATATTGAAGTGTCTCATTTAGCGTTAGCATGGTTATTAAATAAAGAAGGAATTGATACTGTTATACCTGGTGGAAAGCGGGCAGAGCAGGTAAGAGAAAGTGTGAAAGCGGTAGACGTTGCATTGAATGAAAGAGTCATGAAAGAAATCCAATCTATTTTAGAAGATTAGTTAAACAGAGGGAGAGTACCCTCTGTTTATATAAGGAGAAGGTCTAAATGAACAGAGTACTAGCTGTATTTTTTATGATAATGTTTATGATCGGTACAGATACTTTCTTAATTTCACCACTGTTGCCGACATTGCAACAGGTGTATCATGTTTCAACTGAGTTGTCAGGATGGATGGTGAGTTCGTATGCTTTAGGGTATGCTGGATTTGCGCTTATTGCTGGTCCTATATCAGATGGATTAAACAGAAAAAAAGTGATGGTACTAGGTATGAGTTTTTTTGCAATAAGTACGTTTTTGTGTGGAATTGCACCGAGTTTTTTATGGATGCTAACATTTAGAGTTTTAGCAGGTGTAAGTGCAGCTTTTGTATCTCCACAAGTGTGGGCATCTATTCCGCTCCTTATAGAGAAGAAGCAAATTGTGAAAGCAATTGGGGTTGCAACAGCAGGGTTATCAATCTCTCAAATTTTAGGGCTGCCACTGGGAGCTTATTTAGCAACGATACATTATACAATCCCATTCTATTTCATTGGTATATTATCAGCACTACTTGTCATTCTTATTTATGTTGTATTACCAGAAATACAGTCGGTTCATATAGGTGGAAATAAAAAAGCGATTTTACAGCGTTATAAACAATTACTTACAGATTCAAAGGTTTCACTTTCTTATTTTGCATACTTTGTTTTTCAAACCGGAAATTTTGCTGCATTTTCATTTTTTGGTGTATGGCTTTCCATTCAATTTGGCTTACAAGTTCATGAAGTAGGTACAGCTATGCTCGTATTAGGGTTAGGAAATTTAACTGGTAATATTTTTGGTCCTAGAATCGTAAATAAAATTGGTTATAACCTTTCTTTCTATGGTGGAATTATATTTACAGCAGTGCTATATGTATTACTTCCACATGTAAAGAACATTGTATTGGTGGAGTTATCGTTCTTTGCTTTGTTTTTTTGGACAGGAATTTTGTTTGTATTAATGATGAGGCACTTACAAAACATATCTAGTGCAGCAAGAGGAACAGGAGCCGCGCTTGCAAATGCTTCTATGTATATTGGTCAAATGATTGGTGCGGCAATAGCAGGAATGTTATTTGCAGTATCTCACAATTTTATACTTATAGGTAGTTTTACTGCGTTACTATATATAGGAGCTTTATTTTTGTTTAGAAAAAGTGAAAAACTTACTGAAAATAGTGAAACAGGAATTGCATCATAAAGTTTTAGTAAATCAAAAAACAATTTTTTAGGATAAGTCTAGAAGGTGCTTTTTGATTGCATAGTTGCTGTATTTTTAATAATTCGTTGTTGAGCTGTATGATTGAAAAGGATTTGTAATAAAATTATGGGGAAATAAAAAATCCCTATATAGATAGGGATTTATATATCGGCATATAGCTCCTCGGAAAAGGATATACCTAGTTTAACATATAGGAGTACTTATAATTGTGAAATAGATGTGAAAGTAATGTGAAAAGTATTGTAATAAAAAGCACTGTTTTAGCTAATGTAGCTAAAACAGTGCTTTTCTCTTTGATTGAACAGTTGCAGCATTTTCATCATGTATACCTGCATCTTTAATAATTCGTTGTTTTGCTTTATTTAATAGATGGTTTACTGCTTCACCAAAATAGTTAGCTTCGCTTTTTGTGCGGGCTTCTCGTAAACATTTATAGTTTTCTAGCAGTTCCTCTTTTTCGGAGTTTGTTAAGAAATCTTCTATTTTCTTTTTTGTCATACGAAACACCCTTTCTCCTGACAAACGACGCAATAGAAAATATTTATTTCTCATTATAACAATAATTTTAAAAGAAAGTATACACTAACGTCGCAATAATTTGTCAATTTCTTGAATCTTCTCATCAGCTTTCCCAATTTGCGTATTTTTAGCCTGTTCGCCACCAAGAGCTTGATGTAGTAAGAAAGTTTGGCCAGAAATAGCAGTTACAATGGATACTTTTATAATTTCTTTTATCGCGGTGACATCGAATAAAACGAGCCCAAGAAGTGCGGCTAGGCTACCAGTAAAAATATCAGTTAAAAATCCAAAATGAAAAAATGTTTTCAAACGGCGTGGAAGCAATAACTTACCTTGGTTATTGATTAGATGGGAAACGAAGCCGGTAATGCCACCAACGAGAACAGCGGTTAGCCATTGATACATTTCCATCGAATCCACTCCTTTTAGTGAATAAGATTCGATTATTTTATATTGATTCCTTTTAATATTTCATATAAGCATATTGAGAAAGTTTGTTTGGGTATATTTTGTATTCAATTTAATTATAACAGAAAATTTCGAAAAGTTTCAGTCTATTATATGAATCATTTTTACAATAATATGAATGCAGAAAGGGGTGCGTGATATGAAGATAGATTATCGAATAAGAAGTGTAGATGGTTATACAAAAAATATAGGGGAATTAGTAAGCATGCTGGAGCATACGAGGGCTGTAACATTAGGCGAAGTAAAAAATTTATCAGTTGAGCAATTAGATTTAATTATGCAGAGCAGCGGAAATTCAATTGGCGCCTTATTAAAGCATATAGCAGCTATTGAAAAAGTTCATCAGCTTATTTCATTTCAAAATCGTGACTTTACAAAAGAAGAATTAGAAATATGGGAAGATGCACTGTATTTAGGGGAAGCGGGTAGAGCGATCCGTGGTCATGAAATACAGTATTATGTACAACTTCTACAAAGTGTTCGAGAAGAATCTCTGAAGTATTTAAGTGAACAAAGTGATGAGTGGCTCATGTCAGAAAGAAAGTGGCCTAACGGTGTAATATATAACCAGCACTATCTTTGGTATCATGTGCTAGAAGATGAAATTAGTCACCGAGGACAAATTAGAATGCTCAAAAGAAAGTTGTTTGAAAATTACGTTAAATAATGTAGCTTTTTATAGGAGAATTCCATATAATGAGAGTAATTAAAAGAAGAACGGGGTGATGTATTATGGCAAAAATAACTTATATGAATAATAAACCAAATACAAAGGTGGATGGAAAGGGCGAGACTATATAAGTGAGCGCACGATCCTTCCGCTTAGCTTACACTAGGGAGGATATCAATTTGAATCAAAATATTTTAGAATCGTTCGGCTGGGATTCTTTTTTTGAGGAACAAGCTGTTGAGAACTTTGAAGTAGGACGAATTTTACTCGAGCATAAGCATATATATCGAATTATTTGTAATGATGGTGAGTATATGGCAGAACTGTCTGGGAAGTTTCGGCATGAAGCAGTTACGAAAGGCGATTATCCAGCAGTTGGTGATTGGGTGTATATAAAGAAAATAGAAGATGAAAAGAAAGCGATTATTCATCGTATTTTCCAGCGAAGAAGCTCTTTCTCAAGACAAGAGGCTGGAACAAGAACAGAAGAACAGATTATAGCAGCAAATGTAGATTATTTATTTTTAGTGAATGCACTTAATCATGATTTTAATGTTAGAAGGATGGAACGTTATTTATTATTAGCGTATGAAAGTGGCGCTATGCCAGTTATTGTTTTAACAAAGAGTAGTATATGTAATGATATAGAACAAAAAATTGTAGAAACGGAAGCTATAGCAATTGGTGTTCCTATTTTTGTTGTTGATAGTTTAGAGCATACAGGTATTGATTCGTTGAAACAATTCGTTTCTTCAGGGAAAACAATTGCTTTAGTTGGGTCATCAGGGGTAGGAAAGTCAACTTTGTTAAATGCGCTAATAGGAATTGAGGTAGCAAAAACGGGAGATATACGTGAGGAGGATAGTAGGGGAAGGCATACGACAACGCATCGAGAGTTATTTCAATTGCCAAGTGGCGCTCTCGTAATTGATACTCCCGGTATGAGGGAATTGCAACTTTGGGAAGGAAGCGAAGCGATTCAAACAACATTCTCTGATATTGAAGAACTTGCGACAACATGCCGTTTCCGTGATTGTAAGCATGAGAATGAACCAGGGTGCGCGGTGTATAGTGCAATTGAAAACGGACTTATTACGATAGATCGTTTGAAAAGCTATAAAAAATTACAAAGAGAACTGGCGTATTTTATAAGAAAACAAGATGCAATCCTTGCCAGAGCAGAGCGTGATAAGTGGAAAAAGCTTTCTAAACAACATAAAAAAATGTAAAAACCAAAGGGGCCCCTTTGGTTTTTTCTATTTGTAAATTTTATAATAATATTATTCGTATATATAGACAAAGAGAAATTAATTGTTTAAACTTTACAAAGTATTCACCATAATAGGTTATGAAAATAATAATTAAGGAATGGGAAATATTCATAATTAACTCAATTTAACTTTTAAATTTGAAAATTAGGAGGTTCATAATGGGTAAACTATTAAATTTGTTTCGTGATATGAAAGTAGCAAAAAAGCTATTAATTTCATTCTTTGTAATTTTAATTGCAGCCGTTTCTATAATCGGGGGCATGTCTTATCAAACTGCTAAAAAGAATTTTGAATCACAAATTACGAGTAGTGCTAACGATAATATAAAAATATTAGATAATTTAATCAATCAAATGATTGAAGCAAAATTTAACGATGTGAATAACTTTGCACGAGTAATTCAAGGGAATATGTATCAAGGGGATAATCAGGATGAGCTAAGAAAGACATTATCTCAGTATATCAATTTGAATATAGATGTTGAACAAGTGTATGTTGCCGGTAATGATAAGAAATTTGTACAGGAACCAAATATACAAATGGCAGCAGATTATGATCCAACAACACGACCTTGGTATAAAGATGCAGTGGCAAAACAAGGTGGTATTGTTGTTAGCGAGCCATATAAGGCAAAAGGAAATGGACATATTGTCGTAACGATTGCAAAACAAACAGAAGATAAAAATGGGGTTGTTGCGCTAGATTTAAGTTTAGACAATTTATTAAAAACAACAAAGTTAATCAATATTGGTAAAAAAGGATATGCCTTCATTTTAGATGGAAAGCAAAAAATCATTGCTCATCCACAAGAAAAATCAGGGGATAAAGCAGCTGATTCTTGGGCAAAGAAAATTTATGAAGATAATCACGGTGCTTTTACATATTCTTATGGTGGTAGTGAAAAGAATATGGTATTTGCTACAAACGTAAAAACAGGTTGGAAAATTGGTGGGACGATGTACGCAACTGAAGTAATTGAAGCTGCTCAACCTGTATTTTATAATATGTTAATTGTTATGCTTATCTCATTAGTAGTAGGTGGGGCACTTATTTATTTTGTGACACTTTCAATTACGAAGCCTTTAAAGAAATTAGTTGTTACCTCTAAAGAAATAAGCGAAGGGGATTTAACGCAAACAATTGAAATCCATTCTAATGATGAAATCGGCCAACTTGCTAAAGGCTTTAATGAGATGACGAATTCGTTACGGACGTTAATTGGAAGAATTAACGATTCAGCTGGGCATGTTGCAGCGGCATCTGAAGAGCTAACTGCAAGTGTAAGGCAAGCAAGTGAAGCGACTGAGCAAATCACAATCGCAATGGATGAAATATCAAGTGGGGCAACGACGCAAACAACAAGCGTAGAAAATGGCGCTATGTTACTGTTTGATGTAACGGAAGGAATTCAACATGTAGCAAATAGTTCATCATCTATTAATACGGCTTCTGCACATACTCGTGAAAAAGCAGAAGATGGTGGGAAACTAGTAGGAAGAACAGTAAACCAGATGCAGTCTATTGCAGAATCGGTTTCACAATCAGATGCAGTTATACAATTACTAAATAATAAATCAAAACAAATTGGTGATATTTTAGAAGTAATTCAAAATATTGCAGATCAAACAAACCTTCTAGCTCTAAATGCGGCGATTGAAGCCGCAAGAGCCGGTGAGCATGGAAGAGGTTTCGCAATTGTTGCAGATGAAGTGCGTAAATTGGCAGAGCAGTCTAGCGTATCTTCTAGTGAAATTAGTAAATTAATATGTGAAATACAAGATGATATGGGTAAGACAGTCAAATCTATGAATCATGTAAATGAGGAAGTTCAATCTGGACTTGTTATCGCAAATGAAACGAAGCAAAACTTTGCTGAAATCTTACAATCTACAAATGAAATAGCGAATCAAATTAAGACGATGGTTGAAACGGCTAATGGAATGTCAAAAGGGGCAAATGAAGTATCTATTTCGGTAGGACAAATTGCAATGACAGCACAAAATAATGCGACAAGCACACAAAATGTTGCGGCTTCAGCTGAAGAACAGCTAGCTTCGATGGAGGAAATTGGATCTGCAGCCGGCACGTTATCTCAAATGGCTGAAGAGTTGCAAGGACTAATTGAGAGATTTAAAGTTTAATAGAGAACAGACTATCCCCTAGTAGCATTATGCCAATAGAGGGTAGTCTGTTTTATTGTGTAAAATCAAATGGAGATGTAAACTTCCTTTATGACGTTTAAAATGGTATTTTGCATAATGTTTGTCGAAAAATAGAGGTATTTGTTAGCTTTGTGTATAATTATTAACGTATAGAATACAAATAAAAGGAGAGTATTATGGGAGTGTATTGGGGGACAAAAAGACATTCTTGGCTTAGTTACGTCTCATTTTGGCTAAGTATTTCATTTTTTATTGTTTTTCTAATTGAAGTGTTTATATTAAAAACACTTTCGAATAGCTCGGTGCAAATTGTTAAATATTTTTATTTTATATTTGTACCAGTAAATATTTTTCTTAGTTTAAAGTTACTATTTAAGAAGAATGAAAAGAAAGCGTTACCTATTTTTAGTTTCATTGTCTCATTATTATTTGCAATTTTAATAATCGTATTAGTTTTAGCAGCTATAGGGAAGGTCTTTTGAGGGGAGTGGTATAAGTCACTCTCCTTTTTTATTTGTGGTAGTCTTACTATATGTAAAAGTGTGAATGCTGTGAGCTAATAAAAGCAGAGAGTAGACAATATTTGCATGGATTAAAGTCTGTCGTTATTTGAACTTGTAAGAGTGTATGGAGTAATGAGGTAATATACATAATAATGGAGATAGAATTAGTTATTTTATAAGTATGTATGAAGCAAATGAATACGGTAAGAACGTTGATATATGGTACAATAGCTATGGATAGTGATAGAGATAAAGGGTATATAAAATACTCATCGTTTTTTAGTAAGAGAGGGGTTATCTTATGCTATACGAGGATTTGGAGACATTATTTCAAACAGCTCCGAAAGAAGATAGAGGCGGATGGAAATATATAATCCAAGAACAAAATAATACATTTAAAATTGTTGATGAAATACTGAAAAATCAAATGAGTGTCGAATTATATTTTAATGAATACGATGAGGTGAAAATCACTTTATATAAAGATGGAATTCCCATTACGACTATGCAAAGAATTGCGATTTCAAAAGTTGAATTAGACGAAGATGAAGAAGGTATTCACTTTGTTTTAGAGCGCATGCCTAGTCGAATGATTCGGTTGCAGTTAAAGCCATATTTAGCATTAGAAATGGGACCGTATTGGGAAGTATGTGATGATTGTGAATGAGCATAAAAAAGCATCCAATAACATGGATGCTTTTTATGTTTTTTGAAGTTGTTTAAACGCAATGATTGGCAGTATAACAATACTTACCCATCCGATGATAGGATATAGAATGTGAAGTAAGTCACTGTAACCGATGTAGCTAAAGCAATAACTAATTAGTAAAATGAAGAAAATAATATTGTTATTTTTCCACCCAGTAATAGATTGCATCTGTTTTGTCATTCCGAACACATTACCAACTAAAGTTGTGAAAACTTCACCGAAAATAATGAGAACGAAAAAGAAGTGAAAAGTTGCATTAAATCTTCTTATGACTTCAGCCATTGGGATGTTATATTGGTAAAATTGATCGACTGATAAGATTGCTAAATGGCTGCATAATAAAATTAAAGAAAGTCCAGCACCACCTAAAATCCCACCCCAAAAAATAGCTTTTCGATCCTTTACTTCACTGGCTAATGGGACGAGAACACTTTGGGCGAGAGAAAGATTTAAGGCGACATATGTAATAGGGCTAGTAATCCATTTCATATTCCAGCTTTCTGCAGGAATAGTGTTGTTAATAGGAGTTGTACCGTGAAAAAAGGTTGTAATAGCAAGTCCGATAATAAAAATCATCATAATAGGTACGACAAGTGTATTTACTTCAAAAACACCTTGTAATCCGCGGCTACTTATAATGAGACAAGCGATAACTGTAATAAGAATACCGAGTTGTCTTGGTAAGCGAAGTTGCTCTTCAAATACTGCACCAGCCCCTGATAACATAACGCTCGTTACGCCGAATAAAACGAGTAATAATAATGTGTTTACAACATTCCCAAATACATCCCCAAATAAATATTTGTTAAATTCTTGCGCTGAAAATGCCCCGATTTGTGATGAAAGTAACATCATCTTTGTGCCAAGCCAAATAAAAAAAAATCCACTTACACATATGCCAATTGTCCCGTATAATCCATTCACTGTGAAAAATTCAACAATTTCTCGTCCAGTAGCAAATCCAGCTCCAACGACAGTTCCGATATAAGTAGCGGCTACTTTCTTTGCTACTTGCCATTGTTGATTGTCCATGTTATCCCTCTTTCTACTATGATGAGCTTGATGTACTATTATGCATATGTATGAGCTTGGACAATTAGACGTATGAAGTGTTTGAAAAAATACATGAATTTAATGATATTAGGGAAGCATTAAAGGTGTTAAAACTTTGTTACATATAAGCCAATTGTTCGAAAGGAAAGGGAATGTATGGTAAAATGTAATTAGGTTATTAAAAGATAAACATTACAAAATGATAAGAGGAGTGATTGTATGAGTACGAAAACAAATGTTGTTGAAGTATTAAACAAGCAGGTAGCAAACTGGAATGTGTTATATGTGAAACTACATAATTATCACTGGTATGTGACAGGGCCACACTTCTTTACATTACATGAGAAATTTGAAGAGTTTTATAATGAGGCTGGAACGTATATTGATGAGTTAGCAGAACGTATTTTAGCTTTAGAAGGTAAACCATTAGCGACAATGAAAGAATATCTCGCAACATCTAGTGTCAGCGAAGGGACAAGCAAAGAATCTGCAGAAGAAATGGTGCAAACATTAGTGAAGGATTATTCTGCACTTATTCAAGAATTAAAAGAAGGTATGGAAGTTGCAGGTGAAGCTGGCGATGAAACATCAGCTGACATGCTGTTAGCAATTCATACAACATTAGAACAACATGTATGGATGCTAAGTGCATTCTTAAAATAACGATAAAAAATATAAAGAAACCCATTGAAAAATTATTTCAATGGGTTTTTTTATGATTTTTCAGTTTTCTTTTATGCTATAATATAGTAAAAAGGAGGCGATGCGATGTTTCGCTTTTTCAGAACTGGAAAAGAAGAGCGGGAAATTACGAAAGATGAATTAGAACAAGCGATGGCTCAGTTTTTAGAAACGAATGCTAATATCGTTTATACAGTATTAGTAAATGAAGATTATACAGTAAATTATGATTTGTTAAAACCGTATTTACCTGCATTTCCAACAAATGATTTTCTCATAACGAAGGAAACGCTTGAGGTATTTGAACATACAGCAGAAAATTTAAACCTAGTGAAAGAAATTGATGTCGTACAAAAGGCAGTAGATCAATACGTAACAGAAAAAGAAATGTTCCCAATTGTTGAAGGTAGCGAAGATCGCCTCATATGCGGAATGAAACTAGGACCTTACTTAAATCGTAGCTTAAAAAGAGACTTATATATTTCAGAAAAACATTATTTAGTTTCAAGTAAACCAGATAGAAAAAAACAAAAGAGCGGGTAGATGTAATGAAAACAACAATACATATATTGTTGTCTTTTTTTGTTTGTTAAAATATTGACTTTTCAGTTTATTAATATTTATATTAAATGTATTGGACAGGGAAGGACAACTATTAAGTATCATTCGGAGAATAAGATATTGCTAGGGCGAGTTATATAAAATCTTCACAAAGTGGTATAAAGATTCGCAAAATAAATATTATAAAAGGTTTCGGGGGAATTGGTACATGAAAAATAGCATGACTTACATTCAATTATTAAATGAAACGTTACGTTGTTATGCAAATAAAGGAAGTTTTGAAGCGTACAATTATATAATGGAAAACGCTACAGGTGTAATAGGGAATGAGGCGCAAATATATAATTTTAAGTATGCACTCGCAAGTGCATCGGGACTTGAAAAAGAAGCATTACATTTAATGAGAGAGGCCATTATAGAAAAGGGATTCTGGTATGGAAATGAGTATTTAATTTCCGACGAAGATTTAAAATCACTACATAAATTTGAAGAATTTCATACAATGGTGCAATTATGTAAAGAAAGAGAAGAATTAGCACATAAAAAGGAAAGACCAGATGTGAAATATATATACAGCAAGAAAGAGGGAAATCTACTACTTACATTGCACGGTGACCAAGAAAATATACAAATAGTAGAACCATATTGGAAATCTGTGTTGACACAAGATTATATGTTAGCTTTACCACAGTCTTCACAAATTGAGTTTTCAGATGGATTTGTTTGGGATGATATAGAGAGAGGGAAAGAGGAATTAAAAGAGCATTACAATAAGTTTATAGAAAATCATACAGTAGAAAGTGTAATCATTGGTGGTTTTTCTGCAGGGGCGAGAGTAGCTTTATATACGATTTTACAACAAGATATAAATGTAGATGGTTTTGTTTTTATGGCACCATGGCTTCCCGAGATTGAAGAATGGGATGAGTTGTTAAGAGTGCTGCAGGATAAACATATAAAAGGATATATAGTATGCGGGGATCAAGATGAAGATTGTTTCGAATCCACGCAGCAATTTGTACAACTATTAAGAGAGAAGAATATAGAACATAAGTATAAAGTTGTGCCTGACTTAGATCATGATTATCCTATTAACTTTGAAGAGCTATTAAAAGAAGCTATTGAATATATAGGAAATGAAAACAATAAGTAGTAAGAAAAAGAGATGCATCACATGTGATGCATCTCTTTTTAGAATTATAAATTAAAAGCATTTGCTAATAAGCGATAAGACTTTAATTTATGTTCAAATTGATGAGTAATCGTGACAATCATAAATTCGTCAGTATTGTATGCTTTGCTTAAGTTTATTATTTTTTCTTTTACAGAAGACGGATCACCAACAATCATACGTTGACGATTTTCTTTTATACGGAATAAATCATAAGCGCTGTATGAATAATTTTGAGCAGTTTCAATAGAAGGTGTACCAGTAGTTCGTTTTCCTTGCTCTAATAATAAGATTGATAAATCTAAACTAGAAGCAATTTTTTCCGCTTCTTCATTTGTTTCTCCGCATATAACAAAGATGGCAACGATTGAATTAGGCTTATCTCCTAAAAATGAAGGCTGATATTGTTCTTGGTAAGCCCTCATAACTTCAGGGCCTCCAAAGCCGTTAATAAATTGTGCAAATGCGAAAGAAGCTCCGTTGTTTGCAGCAATTTTAGCGCTCTCTCCGCTAGAACTGAGCATCCACATTTCAGGAGACGTTGGGATAACTGGAGTGGCTTTTAAGTTTGCATAGTGATGGTTTTCTGGTACTTGATCATGTAAGTACATTGCAACGTCTGCAATTTGTTCTGGATATTGATCAAGTGAGACCATTTTCCCTTCTTGAAGTGCGCGAGTTGCTATTGGCATACCACCAGGAGCTCTACCAACACCGAGATCGATGCGGTTCGGATACAATGCTTCTAGAACACGGAAATTCTCAGCAACTTTATATGGGCTATAATGCGGTAACATAACACCACCTGAACCGACTCTAATACGGTCCGTTTTTGCGGCAATATGAGAAATAAGTATTTCTGGACTTGAACCAGCTAAGCTTACGGAATTATGATGTTCGGATACCCAAAAACGTGTGAATCCGAGTTTTTCAACTTCTTGTGCAAGCGTAACTGTATGTGAAAAAGCTTGGGCTGCTGTGCTACCATCTGAAATAGGTGATTGGTCTAATACACTTAACTTGATCATAGAATATACCTCTCAATCTTAATGTACATCCTATTATATATTTACTTATGAAAAATGCGTAGTGAAATGCTCAAAATGAAAAGCGGATAATCTTATTTCCGCTTTTAACGAGAAAATCCGCGTTCATAATGATTCATTTCAACCAGATTTAAAATATATTCATAGTTGTCAATTTCACATTTTAGCTGTTCACGTTCTTTTTCAGATAGTGTCATATTGCTAAGTTTTTTACATAAGTTTTGTTTCTTTAATTCTAAATGCTTTTTTGTAGCGTGGTAATCATAAGTATGTTTCATTTTTTAGTCACTCCTTCGTTGCGGTTGCTATATTATACGAAGCATAAAGAAATATGAAATCTGTCTCTTATGTACTTTTAGTGAATATTCAAATTGCAATGGTGTTATGTTTATGGGGATGTATGAATAAAATGCACTAAACCACTAACGTCCATTTGATGAAGTAAGGGGTGGAATTGTGCAGAAAGATATAATGTATAACACTGAAATGGATGAAGCGTTAAAAGTTATAGATAAAGGATTGAAGAAGACGACAAATCCAAAACAAATTATTGTAGTGGGAGCTGGTATGGCTGGATTAGTTTCAGCATCTTTATTAAAGGCTGCAGGACATGATGTGAAAATTTTTGAAGCAAATAACCGGGTAGGTGGCCGTATAGAAACGGTTAGAATGGAAGATACCGGATTATATTTAGATGTTGGAGCAATGAGGATTCCATATTCGCATACATTAACGATGACATATATAAGAAAATTTGGGCTACAGGTGAGACCTTTTATTAATAGAAATGAGACGGATATTATATACGTAAATGGACGGAAAACGACGTTAAAACAATATGAAAAAGATCCAAGTATTCTAAGATATCCTGTGGAAATGAATGAAGTTGGAAAAACGTCAGAGGAATTATTATTGTTAGCGGTACAGCCCATTATAAATTTTATAAAAAAGAACCCAGAAAAAAATTGGGACGTTGTAGTAAAGGATTTTGGAAGATACTCTACTGGGCAATTTTTAAAGTATCATCCTTATCAGTATAATACTTACTTTTCGCCAGTAACAATTGAGATGATTGGTGTTCTATTAGATTTAGAAGGTTTTTTGGAACGATCGTTTGTAGAGACTTTACGCTTTCTATACATTATGCAAGAGGAGAGCGGATTTTGTGAAATTGTGGGCGGGAACGATAGATTGCCAAAGTCATTTTTACCGCAATTAGAAGAGAATATTATATATAATCAAAAATTAATGAAGCTACATCAACACGATAATGGTGTGACAGCTTTCTATCGGAACGAGGAAACTTTTGAATATAGTAGTATTACAGGAGATTTAGTTATTGTTACCATTCCGTTTTCGACAATGCGTTTTGTAGAAGTAGATCCGTTTGATTCTATATCTCATGAAAAATGGAAAGCAATTCGTGAATTACATTATATGCCTGCGACGAAAATAGGAATTCAATTTAAAAGCCGATTTTGGGAAGAACAAGGACAATTAGGCGGCAGAATTATAACAGATTTGCCAATTCGTTATGCCTATTATCCAAGCTATGGAATTGGGGAGAAAGGACCGGCTATGATGTTAGGTAGCTATACATGGTCTTATGACGCGTTGTTATGGGATGGTTTATCAAAAGGTGATCGTATTTATTACGCATTACACAACTTAGCAACAATATTAGGTGGTCAAGTGTATGATGAGTTTATATCTGGAATATCAAAAAGCTGGACATTGGATCCGTATGCGCTTGGAGGATTTGCACTTTTTCAAGCAGGTCAAGAATCTGAGCTGCAACCAGCGATTGTCAAACCAGAGGGGAGAATATTCTTCGCTGGAGATCATACAACGCTATATCACGGATGGATTCAAGGTGCGATTGAATCTGGAATTCGTGTAGCGGCGGAAGTGAATGAGTAAAAGGTTTTTAATTCAGAAAATTCTTTACTATATAACTTGAGATGGATATTATTATATATAAAAGAATTATGGGGAGTGTTTACAGTGAATCCGTTATTATTCGATTTTCCTTCTGAATTTTATACTGACAGGCTTTTTATTCGAATGCCGAAACCAGGAGATGGTAAAGTTGTATATGATGCAATTCAGGCTTCAATACAAGAACTGAAACCTTGGATGGTGTTTGCACAAAAAGAGCAAACAGAGCAAGAAATAGAAGAAAGTATTAGAAAATCACATATTCAATTTTTGCAACGTGAGGATTTAAGATTACTAGTATTTTCGAAAGAAACAGGTGAATTTATTGCTTCAGCCGGATTACATCGTATTAATTGGGATATACCTCAATTTGAAATCGGATATTGGATTGATACAAGGTTTAGCGGAAAAGGCTATATGGTAGAGGCTGCGAAAGGTATAACGGATTACGCTTTTTCTGAATTGAAAGCAAACCGTGTAGAAATTCGTTGTGATTCTTTAAATAAGAAGAGTAGAGCGATACCTGAGAAATTAGGCTTTAAGTTAGAAGGTACGTTAGAAAGTGCGAGTGTTGCGGTAGATGGAAATGGATTAAGGGATATGTGTGTATTTGCAATGACGAGAAATACATATAAAAAAGAAGAGCTGTAAAGAAACAGCTCTTCTTTTTGTGTATTATGGTACAGGATGTCCATTAGAGCTTTCGAAAATTGTAAACCATTGTTGACGATCTAAGTTAACGTTTGTAGCAAGAGCGGCCGTTTTTACGCGATCTAATTTACCAGAGCCAACGATTGGCATCATATTAGCTGGATGAGCAAGTAACCAAGCATACATAACCGTATCGATACTAGAAACACCTAGCTCAGTAGCAACTTTTTGCATAGTTTCGCGTACACGTACGGCACGTTCGGATTGACCAGTAAAAATTTCCCCACCAGCAAGAGGTGACCAAATCATTGGATTGATTCGTTTTTCTTGGCATAAATCAATTGTCCCTTTTTCAAAATGCTCAAGCTGCAATGCAGAAACTTCAATTTGGTTCGTAATAAGCGGGAAATCTAAGTACGAACTTAACATATTAAATTGTGAAGGTAAGAAGTTAGATACACCGAAGTGACGAACTTTTCCTTCTTGTTTTAATTGTGAAAATGCCTTTGCCACTTCATTTGGATCCATAAAAGGATCGGGACGATGAATAAGTAATACGTCAATATAATCTGTATGTAAATTTTTTAGTGATGCTTCTGCACTTTGAATAATGTGCTCTGCACTAGTATTGTAGTGAGCAACATATCGCTCTGGAAATTTCGGTGATGGGGGAGCGATTCCACACTTTGTAATAATTTGCATGTTTTCTCGTAAGGAAGGCTTTAATTGTAAAGCTTCTCCAAACAATCCTTCACACGTATATCCGCCGTAAATGTCAGCGTGATCAAAAGTAGTAATTCCCATATCCATACAATCTTCAATGAAAGAAAGTAATTCTTGTTTCGTCATATTCCATTCTGCTAAACGCCAAAATCCTTGAATAATACGAGAGAATTCTAGCGTTTCATTCATTTGAACTCGTTCCATTATAAGTACCCCCTTGATGAATAATTATTATTTTGAAAAGGCTTTCTTACTACGTATTATTATATAGTTTGGGGGGGGTACATACAATAAATATGTTTTGCTAAAAAAATGATTTTCTCTATATGCTATAATGTAGAAACATATAGCTAGAAGGAGATGTACGAAATGATTCCAGTAACAATATTAACTGGTTTTCTTGGATCTGGGAAAACGACATTATTAAATCGTATTTTATCAGAAAATCACGGTAAGAAATTAGCGGTGATTGTAAATGAAATAGGGCAAATTGGCATTGATAATCAGTTGATTATGAATGTGGAAGAAGAAATTATGGAAATGACAAATGGCTGTTTATGCTGTACTGTACGTGAAGATTTACTCGTTGCTTTAAAACAGTTACTGGACGTAAAAGCGGAAGGGAAAATGGATTTTGATGGTTTAGTAATTGAAACGACTGGCCTTGCAAATCCAGGCCCGATTATTCAAACATTCTTTTTAGATCCAGTCATTCAATCTGCTTACCAAATTAACGGTGTTGTAACGGTAGTAGATAGTTATCATATACATAAACATTTTGAAAAAGGATTAGAAGCAAAAGAGCAAATTGCGTTTGCTGATGTCGTTTTAGTAAATAAATTAGATTTAATTGAAGAGAATGAGAAAGAAAATCTCTTGCATGAAATTCAAGGAATTAACCCGACTGCAAAGTTAATTGAGGCGACTAACTGTGAGGTAGATATACCATCTTTATTACAAATCCAAACGTTTAAAACGAAAGATACGTTGCAAATTTACCCTCATAAAGAACATAACCACTTAGAAGGTGTGAAATCATTTGTATTACGTGAAGAACGTCCGCTGGATTTACAAAAGCTTAATGAGTGGATGTCAGCTGTCGTGCAAGAGCTAGGGGAATATTTATATCGTTACAAAGGAATTTTATCGATAGATGGAGTAGATAAACGTATCGTTTTCCAAGGTGTACATACGTTATTTGCTGCTTCGTACGATAGAGAGTGGCAAGAGGGAGAAGAGCGAGTAAGTGAAGTAGTTTTTATCGGAAGAGATATTAATAAAGAGTGGTTCCAAGAACATTTCGAGGAGTGTGTGAAATAAGTCTGCGTAAATTGTAGGCTTATTTTTTATGAGCATTCTATTAGATTGTAAAACAGAATTAAATAAGGGAAAGAAACTAAAAATTGATAACTGTATAATAAAAAGCCTGTTTTCACAGGCTTGTATTTTCGTCTATTAGTAACTCCATTACAACACCTACAACTGGACCTTCATCATCAATATCCCCATTTAAGCGGAAACCAAATGATTCATACAGTCCCATTGCAAGTTTGTTGTCTGGATGTAAACTTAAGTAAATTATTTTACATTCAAATTTTTCTTGTAAGAATTGAATGAGTAATCGAAGGAAACGTTTTGCGTATCCTTTTCCTTGATATTGTTGGTCAATCATAAAGCGATCGAGCCATACACTTTTATGTTTTACTGAATACCATCCATACATTGCGTATCCTACAAGTGTTTCGCCATCATATAAACCTACTGACGTTCCGTTTCCTTCATATAATGATTCTGCTAAAGAAAACGCGTTACTTTCAATAAATTGTTGCTGATCTTTTGCGACGTCTAAAGCAACTACTGAACGCCAATTTTTTGCTGTTACTTCACAAATGTGAAGATTCATAATTCCAACTCACCTTCTAAATTAATATAGCTTTCAAGCTAATATGGATAATTTTACTTGTTATTTTGGTCAAGTCAAGGATAAATACATAAAAAGGCAGCTGAATAACAGATTCAGCTGCCTAGAAAATATAATGGATTAGTTTGTTGCTTCTTTCAATGTATTTACGTTTTCTTCCATTAAAGTGAAGTAATCTTTATTATTTTTTGCATCATCTTCAGAAATAGTAGCTAAGTGATTTAAGCGTAAAACTTTTGTACCAGTTTCTTTTTGAATTACGGATGCTACTTTTGGAGTAGAGAACGTTTCGAATAAAATATATTTTAGATTATGTTCTTTTACTGTTTTTGTAATGTCAGCAAGCTGCTTTTGAGATGGTTCATCAGAAGCTGAAATTCCAGCGATAGGAATTTGTTTTAGGCCGTATCGTTGTTCCCAGTAACCATAGGCAGCATGAGAAACTAAAATTTCTTTCGTTTTTGCGTTCGCTACAGCTGCCTTAAATCCATCGTCTAAATCAGTAAATTTAGTTTGAAGTGCTGCAAAGTTTTTTTCGAATTCTTTTTTATGTTCAGGTTGTAATTCTACAAGTGCATTTTTAATTTTTTCTGCTTGTTTCATTGCTAGAGTAGGATCTAACCAAACATGTGGGTCTTTATCGTGATGATGTTCATCTTCTTTATGGCCATCTCCATGATCATGATGCTCTTCTTCAGTAGAAGCACGAAGCTCAATACCTTTAGATGCATTTACAATTTTAACATTTTCTTTTTGTAATGTTTTTTCCATTTTTTCAGCAAATGGTTCTAATTCAGCGCCGTTATAAACAAATAAATCGGCTTTTGCAACTTGTACTGTTTGTTTTTGACTTGGTTCAAATGTATGTGAATCTGCACCAGGTGGGTAAATTGCTTCAACATTTACATAGTCGCCACCAATTTTCTTTGCGAAATCAGCAAGTGGGAAAATCGTTGTATAAACTGTTAGCTTTCCATCTTTCTTGGCATTACTTTCTTTTTTATTTGAGCAGCCAGCGAAAATTAAGGTAAAAATAAGTAAGAATGAAAATATAGTCAATCTTTTAGGCATGAAGTTCTCCTCTTTTCTTTTTTACGGATATATTTTCCCCAATTATAGAAGAAAAATATCATTTTAATACAAAACGGAATAATTACGTTTTAGTTTGCGAACTTAGTATAATACATCTTTAATAAAGTTGCAATAAATAATAATCATTCCGATTTGTTTTTGTTATAAAGTTGTCAAATATAGGTGTATTATTTTTGCAAATGCATGCATATGTGACAACGCTGTTTTCATATATTGAAAAGGAGGTAAAGAGGGGGATGAGCGCTTGGGTTACTTAATGGAAGCTATTTTATTAATATTAGCGGTAGTATTGCCATTATCTTTCGTATTAATTTTTTTAAGAAGATTAATAAGTAATTTAGGGGACGCTACAACAATAACGAAATTACAAGAGAGAAATGAGAAAAAAGAGTGAGTAAAGCACTATGCGTACGCATAGTGTTTTACTTGTGGTAAAATAAGAGCAGGAAACTCCTAAAGGTTGTATTTTACTGAAGGAGAGAAAAGTAAAATAAGAGGTATATGCATATATGAATAAGCGAACAGCGTTAATACTTGGTGCAAGTGGTTTAGTTGGACAAGAGATAACGCGTCTATTACTTGAATCAGATTACTACGATTCGGTTACTATTTTTGTAAGAGAGCCAATGCAATTGCAACATGAGAAGTTACAGCAGAAACAAGTTGATTTTTCGGTATTAGAGGAATATAAAGAGTTCTTTGCTGTGGATGATGTTTTTAGTTGCTTAGGAACAACAATAAAAAAAGCAAAAACAAAAGCAAATTTTAAAAAAGTAGATTATGAATATACGTTACGAGCTGCTTGTTTAGCTGAAAAACAAGGGGTACAAAATTTCCTTGTCGTGTCTTCTATGGGAGCGAATCCTAAATCATTTTTCTTTTATTCACAAGTGAAAGGGAAAATGGAAGAAGAATTGCAAAAGTTAGTGATCGGTGGTATTCACATTTTTAGACCATCATTATTAGTAGGAAATCGACAAGAATTTCGTTTCGGCGAACAAATGGCTGAAAAGTTATCTCGTATTATTCCTTTTATCTTTAAAGGGGCTTTCAAAAAGTATAAACCAATTTCAGCTAAAGATGTGGCGAAAGGGATGTATATAACCGCGCTGCGAGAAGAATCGGGTATCCATACTTATAATTCAAATGAAATTACAACGATAGAATAAATAAAACCGAGAAGAATGACTTCTCGGTTTTATTTATTCGTATGAATTTTCCCTGGCGCTCGCTTGTATTGATATGGTTCTTGCAATTCAAAGCCAAGTTCATTGGCCGCTATTCTCGGGAAGTACGGATTGCGAAGTAACTCACGTCCGATGAAAATTAAATCAGCTTCGTTATTATTTAAAATTTGCTCTGCTTGTGACCCAGTCGTAATCAATCCAACTGCACCAGTTGCAATCTTAGTATGCTCTTTAATATGTTTGGCGTATTGTACTTGATAACCGGGATACACATCAATATGTGCTGGTACAACTGCGCCAGAACTACAATCTATTAAATCTATTCCCTGTTCTTTCATCCACTTTGTATACTGAACATAATCTTGAACCGTTAGCCCGTCAGGGTGATAATCATTTGCTGAAATACGAACGAATATTGGTCCGTCCCAAACTTCATTTACAGAGTCGATAATTTCGCGTAAGAAACGATAGCGGTTTTCAGGTGAGCCGCCGTATTTATCCGTTCGTTTATTAGTAAGTGGTGATAGGAATTCATTGATAAGGTAACCGTGAGCGCCATGTAATTCGATAACATCAAATCCGGCTTGTTTTGAACGTAACGCGGCCCTCTGAAAAGCTAATATAGTCTCTTTGATTTGCTGTATATTCATTTCTACTGGTATCTTCATCTTATCATTAAAAGGAATTGCAGAAGGAGCGAAAGCATTCGTATCTAATTCAGCTTTTCTTCCGGCGTGAGCGAGTTGAATGGCAGCTTTTGCGCCGTTATCATGTATAAAAGTAGTCGTTTTATGTAAGCCTTCAATTAGGTTGTCATCCCAAATACCTAAGTCTTTGTTAGAAATTCGTCCTTCAGCTAACACCGCAGTTGCTTCAACCATAACTAAACCTACTTGGCCAGCAGCGCGAGTTCCATAATGAATGAGATGAAAATTCGTAACGCTGCCATCCTCATTCCCCGAGGAATACATACACATAGGCGACATAACGATACGATTTTTTAGTGTAACGTTCTTAATTGTATAAGGTGAAAAAAGCTTGGAATTCATCAAATAGCCTCCTTGATTGAATTTTCTTATATTTTACCATTCTCTTTTTTGTTTCTCTAATAAAACGCTTATACGAAAAATTTTGTATATTCGTGTTACAATGACTAATATGAACTGAATTGGAGGATGGCATATGTACCAGGCTTATTATGAAAGCGAATTAGGTTTGCTTGAAATTACAGCGAATCAAGAAGGAATTACGTCTGTTATATTTGTTGATGAACGACAAGAAGAAAATAAAAATGAAATGATAGAACAATGTATAAATGAGTTAGATGAATATTTTAAAGGGAAAAGAAAAGAGTTTACGGTCCCGCTGTCTGCGGAGGGAACAGCATTTCAAAAAAATGTATGGGATGCACTTTATACTATTCCATACGGCGTAAGTGCTTCATATTTAGATATTGCAGAGAAAGTTGGAAATATAAAAGCTGTACGGGCAATAGGAGGGGCAAATAGTCGGAATCCAATTTCAATAATTGTTCCATGTCACCGTGTAATAGGAAAGAGTGGAAAGCTTGTTGGATATGCTGGTGGTTTATGGAGGAAAGAGTGGTTATTAAAACACGAAGGTATTTTGAAATGACGTATGGATGGGAAGAGGGATTGTTTTGAAATGTATAAATTGTGGGCAACCTTGCGAGGAGGAACAGTTAAATTGTGCAAGTTGTCAGCGAAACTTGGATAATGAACAAGAGGAAGGTAGCTCGTTAATAGATAAAGAACTGGAAGTATATGTAGGGAGACAATATCCGTATTACAAAAGGAAATGGGATCTTGAGAATAAGCGGATTGCTAGGTGGAGCTGGAATGGTTGGGCTGCTATTTTCAATATAGGCTGGCTAGGATATCGTAAGTATTATGTACCAGCTGCTTTATTTATGTTGTTATTAGTAGCGTGTGATGCATTTTCGTATTATATGGGATTTAATGTAGCGTTGCCAATCATTAATATGGTGCCTCTTACGTTTTTATTACTCATTTTTATTCTGTTTGGAATGGGGATTTTTGCAAATGGATTATACTATCAATTTGCGGAAAGACGTATATACCGAATAAAAGCAAGAGAAATAAAAGATAAATCAGTTGAAAACTATCTAATCAATGATAGCGGCGGAACGAGCAAAATGGGAGCGACAATTGTTACTATTTTAGCAGTTGCTAGCATATTTTTTAGTCATTTCTTTTTTCCGACTGATCGAGACGTTATTCAAAAGGTTCGTACAAGCTCGCTTTATGAATATCCTTTCTTTTCAATAGGTGAATCTTTCGAAAATTATTTTCAAAATTCAGGTTGGATATATTATCGTGGAACGGAAGGGTTAGAATTGGTAGAATTCCAAGGATATAACACCGGAACGCCAAGACAAAAGGTGAAGATTCAATTTGTTGTCGATTATAAATTAGGTGAAGTGGAACCATACTCACTTATGGTTAATGGTGAATCTAAAACTGAAGAAGAGTTTTTAAAGCTGATGGAAGAAATATTTAAAGTTCAAAATCCATTTGATATAGAGGATGGATTACAAGTAAATGCTATTCAAGAAAGCGGCTGGAAAGAAATTTCCGATCGCTTTTTTCTATGTTTGTTAAAATAAATATTTAAAATAATCAGAATCTTTTGTATAATGAAATATATTATATAGGATTTAACTTATACATATAGATTGGGGGAAGGAAGAATGAAGAGAAAGACAACAACAATTGCTGCACTTGCGTTAACGACAAGTGTATTGGTTGCAGGATGTGGGAATGGTGAGAAGGCTTCGACAACGAAGAAAGAATCGAATAAGGGAATGGCCGATAAACAAGTTTTAAATTTGCTAGAAACAGCTGAAATTCCTTCAATGGATACATCTAAATCAACGGATTCTGTATCTTTCCGTGTATTTGTAAATGCAATGGAAGGTTTATATCGTCTAGATAAAGATAATAAACCAACACCAGGTATGGCAAAAGATGTGAAGATTAGTGAAGATAAAAAGACATATACATTTGAATTACGTGATGCGAAATGGTCAAATGGTGATCCAGTTCGAGCACAAGATTTTGTATATGCATGGCAACGTACATTAGATAAAGCATTAGCGGCAGAATATGCATTCATTTTATTTGATGTGAAAAATGCACAGAAAGTAAATAAAGGTGAATTACCAGCAGATCAATTGGGTGTTAAAGCGAAGGATGATAAAACGTTGGTAGTAGAATTAGAGCAACCAGCACCTTATTTTCTTGAGCTTACGTCGTTCCCTACATTTTTCCCATTAAATGAAAAATATGTGAAAGAGCAAGGAGATAAATACGGATTAGAAGCAGATAAATTAGTATATAATGGACCATTTACAATGAGTCAATGGAAACATGAACAAAATTATCAGTTGAAGAAAAATCCTAATTATTGGGATAAAGATACTGTAAAATTAGACGAAATTAATGTAAGTATTGTGAAGGAAACAAGCACGGGAGTAAATTTATATGATAGTGATCAAGCAGATCGAGTTATTTTAACTTCTGAATTTGTTGATAAATATAAAAAGAATAAGCCAGATGAATTTAAAACGAAGTTAGATCCACGCATATATTTCTTGCGTTTTAACCAAAAAAATGCAACATTTAAAAACCAAAAAGTACGTGAAGCGATTGATTTAGCATACGATAAAAAAGGAATTGCTGATGTCATTTTAAATGACGGTTCATTGCCAGCATATTTCTTAGTACCTGAAAAATTCACGACAGGTCCGGATGGAAAAGATTTCCGCTCTGTAAATAAAAACTTCCGTGATAGTAAAGATAATGCAGAGAAAGCAAAAAAATTATGGGAAGAAGCGAAGAAAGAGCTTGGTCAAGATACAATTACGGTTGAATTACTAAACGATGATAACGGTAGCCGGAAAAAAGTAGGCGACTTTATTAAGGAAGAACTAGAGAAAAACTTGCCTGGTATTAAAGTAAATTTGAAACAGCAACCATACAAGCAGAAGCTAGATTTAGAAAAGAAATTCCAATACGAATTCTCATTATCTGCATGGAGCCCTGATTATCCGGATCCAATGACTTATATTGATATGTTTGTTACTGGAAGCTCATTTAATGAAATGGATTATTCTAATCCGAAGTATGATGATTTAGTAGCGAAATCAAAAGGAGAGCTATTAAAAGATGATAAAGCACGCTGGAATGCACTTGCGGAAGCTGAAAAAATCTTAATTGGTCAAGACGCAGCAATTTCTCCTACGTACCAACAAAGTACAGCTTATTTAGAGAAGCCGTTTGTAAAAGGCATTGCTAACCATACGTTTGGCGGGGACTTCAGTTATAAATGGGCATATATTACAAAAAAATAGTATAATGAAAGGTGAGTGAATTTTCGCTCATCTTTTATTTGTATAAGGAGGAATTATAGTTGTTAAGGGGAATCAATCATATTTGTTTTTCGGTATCTAATTTAGAAAACTCTATTATGTTTTATGAAAAAGTATTAGAAGGAGAATTATTAGTTAAAGGAAGAAAATTGGCTTATTTTAACATATGTGGAGTATGGATAGCGCTTAATGAAGAGACGCATATTTCGAGAAATGAGATTCATCAATCTTATACGCACATTGCATTTTCTGTTGAACAAGAAGACTTTAAATGTCTAATACAGCGATTAGAAGAAAATGATGTTCATATTTTACAAGGAAGAGAACGTGATGTAAGAGATTGCGAATCTATATACTTTGTTGATCCTGACGGTCATAAATTTGAGTTTCACTCAGGGACACTGCAAGACCGTTTAAATTATTATAGAGATGAGAAACCTCATATGACATTTTATTAGGGAGGGATAGCATTTGCATGCACTTGTAATTGGTGGAACAGGAATGCTAAAGAAAGTTTCTATGTGGTTTTGTGAGAAAGGATTTTATGTTTCTATTATCGGGCGAGATGAAGTGAAATTAGAAAATGTTAAGCGAATGAGTTCTGCACCAGAAAATATTACATGCCTTTCGTTAGATTATCATAATGATGAAGATGTAAAGCTAGCTATTAAAAGTACAATTGAGAAAAATGGCCCAATCACATTAGTTGTTGCATGGGTACACACAAGTGCAAAGCATGTACTATCAAATATTTGTAAAGAACTAGATTTGTCGTCTAAAACATATAGTTTATTTCATATTTTAGGTAGTAAAGCATCACGTATGCCTGCACAAAAAATAGGGAGTACGCGATGTATTTATCATAGAATTATTTTAGGTTTTATTTTAGAAGATACATATGGAAGATGGCTTACTCATGAAGAGATAGCTGATGGAGTTATAAAAGGGATTGAAAGTAAACGAGCGGAGTGGATTGTAGGGAGAGTTGAACCGTGGGAATTACGACCAACATGGTGAGGGGGAGTAAGAAATGAAAACAACTATATATGTAACAAGGCATGGTGAAACAGAGTGGAATGTAGCGAAGCGAATGCAGGGACGGAAAAATTCTGCTTTAACTGAAAATGGTATAGTTCAGGCGAAACAATTAGGGAATCGAATGAAAGATTTACCAATCCATGCGATCTATAGTAGTCCGAGCGAAAGAACACTTCATACGGCAGAGTTAATAAAGGGGGAACGTGATATACCCATTATAGCGGATGAGCATTTCTATGAAATCAACATGGGTATATGGGAAGGACAAACAATCGCGGATATAGAAAACCAATTTCCAGAAGAAGTGCATCTGTTTTGGAATGAGCCACATCTTTTTCAGTCAACATCAGGCGAAAATTTTGAGGCCGTTTATGAAAGAGTAATTGAAGGGATGCAGCTTCTTTTAGAGAAGCATAAAGGACAAAACATATTGATTGTTTCTCATGCGGCAGCAGCAAAATTACTTGTAGGGCATTTCGCGGGAATTGAAATAGAAAATGTGTGGGATGATCCATTTATGCATAGTGCCAGTTTGAGCATAATAGAATTTGAAGAGGGTATTGGTAAAGTGAAACAATTTGCAGATATAAGTCACTTTCAATAAATGTAAAAAAGGCCGCAAAACGGCCTTTTTTGGGTGGTATAAAAACTAGCAGTTACGTTTTTTATACCAGAAGTGATCGAATTTCTTATTTTTGCAAGATGGGAATTTATGTCCGCCTTTGCAATCATTCCATTTGTGTCCGCTATCGTGACAGTCTTTACCATGATCACATGAATCATCGCAAGAGTGACCGTGTCTGTTAGGGAAGAATTCGCATTTTTTACAGAAACTTCGTTTTGTCCAGAAAAATTTCTTTTCAAAGCGTATGCATTTTGTAATGAATGTACAATGTTTTCTGCGAGTACGTTTTGTAACTAATACGCATTCTTTTCTACGCGTTACTTTCGTAACGAACGTCCATTTTTGAACACGTACACGTGTGCATTTCGTAACAAATGTCCATTTTTTTACGTGCGTACATTTTGTAACGAACGTACAATGTTTCACGCGAGTACATCTTGTTCTTGGACATTTACCCCCAGTTGTACATTTACATCCAGTTGTACAATGATGATGAGTGAATTTATCATCATCGCATTCAAAAGTACTTGGATCTTGGTGTAAGAAATCCTCCATCCCAGCACTTTTGATTTCTTCAACAGCTTTTCTAATATCACGTTTCATAGAAATCCTCCTTATCATGTATTAAAGTGAAAAGGTATTCTTTTTCCTTAACATGATATGTATGTAGGCATCTTTCTGAACAGGACAAGAGTGTAATTTTATATAAATAGATGATTGCGGATGTATGGACAAGACAAGGCGCATACATTGAATGAAGAGAACTGAGAAGGGATGAGAAAACATGCTGCCTTCATATGATTTTTTTGTTCATCCAATGTACTTAGTGGAATTGAAAAAGGACATTTGGTCAGATAGTCCAGTGCCAGCAAAATTAACTTATGGAAAAAAGAAGTATGATATTGATATCGTATACCGAGGAGCTCATATTCGCGAATTTGAGAAAAAGTCTTATCATGTTATGTTTTATAAGCCTAAAAAATTTCAAGGTGCGAAAGAGTTTCATTTGAATTCGGAGTTTATGGATCCGTCTCTCATACGAAATAAATTATCTTTAGATTTTTTTCATGATATTGGTGTACTTTCGCCAAAATCACAACATGTATTTATAAAAATTAATGGTCAAATTCAAGGTGTGTATTTACAGTTAGAATCGGTTGATGAAAATTTTTTGAAAAATAGAGGATTACCGAGTGGTTCTATTTATTATGCGATAGATGATGATGCGAATTTTTCATTAATGAGTGAACGAGATAAAGATGTTAAGACAGAGCTCTTTGCGGGTTATGAATTTAAATATTCGAATAAAAATAGTGAAGAACAACTGAGTGAATTTGTATTTCAAGCGAATACTTTGACGAGGGAAGCCTATGAAAAAGAAATTGGGAAGTTTCTACATGTAGATAAATATTTACGATGGTTAGCAGGAGTTATTTTTACGCAAAACTTTGATGGTTTCGTTCATAACTATGCACTATATCATAACGATGAAACAAATTTATTTGAAGTTATACCGTGGGATTATGATGCGACTTGGGGGCGAGATGTACAAGGGAGACCACTTAATCATGAATATATTCGCATTCAAGGGTATAATACGTTAAGTGCAAGATTGCTA
Source organism: Bacillus sp. PK6-16 (assembly GCF_056530295.1). Classification (NCBI taxonomy): domain Bacteria; kingdom Bacillati; phylum Bacillota; class Bacilli; order Caryophanales; family Bacillaceae; genus Bacillus; species Bacillus sp. PK6-16. Next base: position 3,342,692 of record NZ_CP096511.1, on the reverse strand, counting down.
GACATACCTGTATTTAGAAAGCAGTATCGAAGTATTTTGGAAGAAATATTAGAAAATCAATTCACAGTTTCGTTTATGAGGCCGAAAGTAGAAGGGTTGTGTGAATTGATTCGCCCATATTTACTACAAGATCCATACATGAAAGAAAAATTAGAAACATTTGATCAAGAGGCTGATATGATTTATGAATATATAAATAAAAGAAGAAAGTATATACAAGACCACTTACATGAATTAGATTAATTTTGAAAGAGATTGAAACGTTATCAATCTCTTTTTTTTGTATAATAAAGATGTATCGATAAAAATGAAGTAATATATTTGATAGAGAATGGGGATGCGGATATATGACGATTAAATGGATTGATTGGGTAAAACAAATACAATCTATAGCTCAAGCGGGTTTAACGTATTCTAAGGATGTGTATGATATTGAGCGTTTCCAGCAATTACGAGATATTTCTATTTCAATGATGTCACATTACACGAAAACAGATTGGGAAGTCGTAGAGAAATTATTTGCACGTGAGACAGGCTATCAAACACCTAAAGTTGATATAAGAGCGGTTGTTTTTCAAAATGAAAAGTTATTATTTGTGAAAGAAAAAAGCGATGGGAAATGGGCATTGCCAGGTGGATGGGCTGATGTCGGTTATACGCCAACCGAAGTTGCAGCAAAAGAGGTTTTCGAAGAGACTGGTTATGAGGTAGATCATTTTAAGTTACTAGCTATATTTGATAAAGAAAAACATCAACCCTCTCCATCGGCGACGCATGTATATAAGATTTTCATTGGATGCGAGATTATTGGTGGAGAAAAGAAAACTAGTATTGAAACAGAAGAGGTGGAGTTTTTTGGTGAAAATGAATTGCCTAATTTATCAATTGCTAGAAATACAGAAGACCAAATTAAAGAGATGTTTGCCTACATGAAGGACCCGCAGAAAGAGAAATTAATAGATTAATCCTGCTTGAATTGTACATATTGTTAAAATGAAGATATTGGCAGATTGCAGCCTTTATGTAATAATGGGATGGTATGTGAAGAAAAAAGGAGATAAAAAAGAACATGTTAGCAAACATAATAGATCAGTTATTGCAATTTTTTGCAAGCTTAGGTTACTTTGGAGTAGCTCTTGCTTTAATGATTGAAGTAATCCCGAGTGAAATTGTACTTTCGTATGCTGGCTTTTTAGTAGCGAATGGTAAAATTAGTTTTGTGGGTGCAGTTATCGCCGGAACGATTGGTGGTACTTTAGCGCAAATCTTTTTATACTGGCTTGGATACTACGGAGGGCGTCCGGTTGTAGAGAAATATGGGAAATATCTACTTATTAATAAACATCATTTAGACATAGCGGAAGGTTGGTTTAAGCGTTATGGAGCAGGCGTAATATTTTCTGCGCGCTTTATCCCAGTAGTACGTCATGCGATCTCTATTCCAGCAGGACTAGCTAAGATGCCATTAAAACTATTTACACTTTATACGGTTGTAGCGATCATTCCATGGTCAATTCTATTTATATACTTAGGTGAAAAACTTGGTGGGAATTGGCGACAAATTAAAGAGTATGCATCTGATTACACACATTACATAATTATAGGAGCTGTTCTTTTTATTGCTCTATACTTTGGTTTAAAATATTTCAAAAAGAAAAAAGCAGCGCGTTAAAGTCAATGATTTTTCATTGGCTTTTTTTGTTTGTTTCGGTTCTAAAGAAAAGGAGTTGTCCATAATGTGTAATAATAAAGCGTAGCGGAGGAATGTGATGAAAGGGTCACCGTTTATACGTGGAACGATATTTTTAACGATGGCAACGATGATATCAAAAATGTTAGGGTTTATATATGTTATACCATTTACAGCGATGGTCGGTACGAGTGGTTACGTTCTATACACATATGCATATCGTCCTTATACCATCATGCTCAGTATAGCAACAATGGGATTACCGCTAGCTGTTTCAAAGATGGTATCAAAATATGATCAACTGAATGATTATCATACGGTTAAGAGAGTGTTGAAAAGTGGAATCGTGTTTATGTTTATAATGGGAGTCATTTCGTGTTTTACGTTATATATGCTAGCTCCGCATTTAGCTAAACTTGTCATCGATGGGAATGATCAAACGGGGAATAGTGTAGGAGCGGTTACTACTAATATTCGAATTGTAAGTTTTGCGTTAATACTTGTGCCAGTAATGAGTTTATTAAGGGGCTTCTTTCAAGGATTCCAATCGATGGGGCCTTCTGCATTAAGTGTAGTTGTAGAGCAATTTTTTCGGGTTTTAACCATTTTAATAGGAAGCTTTGTCGTTTTATATGTTTTAAAAGCTTCTGTTTCGCTAGCGGTTGGTATTTCAACGTTCGGTGCATTTATGGGAGCTGTAGGTGGATTAACTGTTTTAAGTGCGTATTATATAAGAAGGAGAAGGCACTTAAAGAAAAAAGAGATGGAAAGTATACCACAAACAACGAAATCTTTTTTCTCATTGTATAAGGAGCTCTTTACATATTCTATTCCTTTTGTTGTGGTGGGCTTAGCAATTCCGTTGTATCAGACGATTGATACATTTACAATTAATAAACTACTTATACAAATAGGGTATATGCAAGGAGAAGCGGAAAAAATTAATGCGATAATTGGTCTTGTTCAAATGGTTGTGCTTATCCCGGTATCCGTTGCGACAGCTTTTAGTATGTCTCTCGTACCAGAGATGACGAAAGCTTACACAGCAGGAAATACGAAGCTATTGTACAAACATTTTACGAGAACAAATGTATTAGTAGTAGCAATTACGGTACCGGCGGCAATTGGAATGATGGTGTTAGCCAAACCTGTATATACTCTTTTATTCGGTGCTGGAAATGATCCAGAGATGGGGAGAATCATTTTACAGTATTATGCTCCTGCTTGCATACTATTTTCTCTTTTTACAGTAACGGCTGCTATGCTACAAGGAATCAATCAACAGCAGAAGACGGTGCTAGGACTAGTGATTGGAATTATTGTGAAGATAGTTTTAAATATTGTATTGCTTCCGTATTTCGATTATGTAAGTTTTATCATTTCAACATACGCGGGCTATACGATTTCAGTCGGGTTTAACTTGTGGATGCTTTCTAAATATGTTATAAAGGCAACATAAGCTTTTAAGGCAGAGAGCACTCTGTCTTTTTCTATGTTTATCCCGCTTTAACGGGCAGTGAGACCCTCACCGCACAATTCAGCGAAAGAAAAGAAGTTTGGTTGGGGGCGGATAACCCGTAAAAGCCCGATTTGTAAGGGCTAATAATTAGTGAGGATGAAGCCCCCCATTGATTAAAGTTTCACTTTATAATATTTTTCTTATAAAAACGTTTTCAAAATAATTTTTCTATTGAAATTTAAACGTATGTTTCATATGCTGAGAATGGCGGTTTAAAAACTGTGATTTAAGAGAGGTAGATTCCTACATGTAAAAAGAATCGGGGTGATAGTATGTTAAATATATATTTAACAGACCGAAACGGAAAACTACAAGAGATTGAGGAAATGCAAAAGGGGTGCTGGATTAATGTACTTCATCCAACAGAAGAAGAAATTCAATATCTAGTACAAACTTTAAATGTAGACTTAGATTTCATTAAAGACCCTTTGGATGATGAAGAACGCTCTCGTATTGAAAAGGAAGACAATAATACTTTAATTATCGTGGATATTCCGACAGTTAGACATGATGAAGAAGGAAATTCGATTTATGACACGATTCCAATAGGTATGATTGTGATGCCGGATTGTTTTGTTACAATCTGCTTAGAAGAGAATCCAATTTTTGAACGTTTTATTAATCAACGTATTAAAGAATTTTATACGTTTAAGAAGACGCGCTTTGCACTTCAGCTCTTATATACGATTTCTACTTATTATTTAAGATACTTAAAGCAAATAAATCGAAAAACAATTGATTTAGAGCATCAATTAAATCAGTCAATGAAAAATAAAGAGATTTTCACATTGTTAGGCCTTGAGAAAAGTTTAGTATACTTTACAACGTCATTAAAGGCTAATAAAATTGTAATTCAAAAGTTAATGCGTAATAGTACATTTTTAAAAATGTATGAAGACGATCAAGATTTATTAGAAGATGTATTAATTGAAAATAAACAGGCTATTGAAATGGCGGAAATATATAGTCACATTTTAAGTGGAATGATGAATACTTTTAGCTCCGTTATATCAAATAATTTAAATAGTGTTATGAAACTGTTAACGTCAATTACGATCATTTTATCTTTACCGACGATGGTTTCTAGTTTCTTTGGAATGAACGTAAAGGTTCCGTTTGAAGGGGAAGCCCACGGTTTTGTAATTGTACTCATCATATGTGTAACACTATCTTTCACGTTAGCTTTTGTTTTTTGGAAGAAACGTTACTTTTAACGATAAGAAAGCTGCTCTAGCATAGTTATATAACTACGCTAGAGCAGCTTTTTTGCTATGAAATCTCAAATTTTGAATAGAATATAACTTGTACAATGTAATGTATATAAAGGGTATGTATGCCATATAAACCTTGTTCAATTAATGAAATGGGGTTAAAATTACATATTGTTAATGAAAAGTTGGAGGAAATACATCATGGAATTGTTTCAATTACCGAAAGCATTCCTGCAAATGAATACAATTTTTATCTCCATATTGATCGAAGCACTTCCTTTCGTGCTCATTGGTGTATTTATTTCAGGATTCATTCAAATGTTCGTGACAGAAGATATGGTGGCAAAATGGATGCCGAAGAACCGATTTCTGTCTGTTTTATTAGCTACTTTTTTAGGTATGTTGTTTCCAGGTTGTGAATGTGGAATTGTTCCGATTGTAAGACGATTAATTGGAAAAGGCGTTCCACCATACGCAGGGATTGCATTTATGTTAACTGGACCTATTATTAATCCAGTTGTATTATTTGCTACTTATGTTGCCTTTGGGAGTAGTATGCACATGGTATGGTATCGTTCTATTGTAGCGATTATCGTAGCCATTATCGTTGGAATTATATTATCCTTTATGTTTAAAGAACATCAATTAAGAGATGATCACTTCCCAGAAGTGAATAATAAGCGTCCACTGCGTAAAAAAATGTGGGATGTATGTACACACGCTGTTGAGGAATTCTTCTCAATGGGAAAATATTTAGTACTAGGTGCGTTAATTGCAGCAGCGGTACAAACGTTTGTACAAACTTCAACACTTCTTGCTATTGGACAAGGTCCGTTTTCTTCATCAGCTGTTATGATGGGACTTGCTTATATATTATCACTTTGTTCAGAGGCAGATGCATTTATCGCTTCTTCGTTCCAAAGTACGTTTTCAACAGCTTCACTTGTCGCGTTCCTCGTTTACGGACCGATGGTGGATATTAAAAATATGTTTATGATGCTTGCGACATTTAAAACTAAATTTGTAATTGTTGTTATAGTTACAGTTACTCTTGTTGTTTATGCAAGCTCACTACTCATTTATGCGATGGGGTGGTAGGTTATGTTTCGAGCATATATATTATTAGGTTTTACAATATTAATTGCGCAGCTTCATATTTCCGGTAACATTACGAAGTATATCAATATGAAGTATGCCTATTTATCAACAACAGCAGCAATTATTTTAGGTTTCTTAACCATTATACAAATTATCGTCGTTTTCCAAAAAGAGCACCAAAAGGAAAAAGAGAAAAATGATTGCAGTTGTGACCATAGCCATTGCGGGCATGATCATTCAAAAGATGAGAATACATGGTGGAAAAAAGCATTTTCGTACTCCTTGTTTTGTTTTCCAATTATCTCAGGGTTATTTTTCCCAATTGCGACGTTAGATTCGGATATTGTTAAAGCGAAAGGATTTCACTTTCCTGTTGCACAAGCAGAAAGTAAGGATCCATTTATGACAAGACAATTTCTAAGACCTGATACGAGCATTTATTACGGGAAAGAAGGATACCGTGGTGTAATGGAAAAAGGGAAGAAAGAGTTTGTTACGAAAGACAATATTAATTTGAAAGATGAAGACTTCCTAAAGGGTATGGAAACAATTTATAATTATCCTGGCGAGTTTACTGGGAAAAAATTATCTTTTAAAGGGTTTGTTTTTAGGGATGATTCTTCTAAAAAAGAACAATACTTCTTATTCCGTTTCGGTATTATACATTGCGTAGCAGATTCTGGTGTGTATGGTATGTTAGTGAAAAAGCCAGAAGGCGTAGAGTGGAATAATGATGACTGGATTCAAGTAGAAGGAGAGATAACTACTGAGTTTTATCAGCCGTTTCATGCGAATATTCCTGTATTAGAAGTAACAAAATGGAATAAAGTTGAACAGCCGAAAGAACAATATGTATTTAGAGGAGCCGATTGATAAAATCGGTTCTTTTTTGTGGACTAAAAGTTCTGAATGTTGTTAATATTAAACGTGTAGTTCATTTAGTATAGTGATTATTGAAATATTAGGGATAAATCATTAAAGGGGTGATAACAATGACAGAAGTAAAGGGGAAAACAGCCAATGAGTCAAGGGTGTTCAAAACGAGCCGAGTATTCCCAACAGATTTAAATGATCATAACACGCTATTTGGTGGGAAGATATTAGCGGAGATGGATATGGTTGCTTCTATTTCAGCATCCAGACATTCGAGAAAGGAATGTGTCACAGCATCTATGGACTGGGTCGATTTCTTACATCCTGTTCGTTCTTCAGATTGTGTTAGTTATGAATCTTTCGTAATTTGGACGGGAAGAACTTCGATGGAAGTGTTTGTGAAGGTAGTAGCTGAAGATTTAATTTCAGGTGAGAAGCGTATAGCGGCAACGTCATTCGTTACTTTTGTGGCACTTAGTAAGGAAAATAATCCAGTTCCAGTACCGCGTGTTATCCCTGAAACAGAAGAAGAGAAAGAATTACATCGTATTGCTGTGTTACGTGCAGAACAGCGTCATATACGTAAGGCAGAGAGTAAGAAAGTAGCCACATTGTTAACCTTTTGAGATGAATATTTAGCCATTTAAGTTACTATAGCAGTCGGAAATGGTTTTAAAATGAAAAGCGGACACCTAAAAATAGGTGTCCGCTTTTATAGTTTTTTCATCCACATATCATATGACAGTAGCTACTTAGCAGAAGCAAGCAGCACCGACGATGATTAAGAGGATAAATAATACGACTAATAGCGCAAATCCATTACCATGTGCGAAGCCCATTGTTATTTCCTCCTTTTATTTTAAGATACAACATACAATATGCAAATGAGCTATTGTTTGATATGGACATATATCATGCAATGACATATTTTCTTGAATGATAATGTAATAAAAAAGGGAAGATATAGAAATAACAGTAAGTGGAGAAAGGAATTTATCCATGAAGCACTTTTTCGCTATAATCCTTTGTTTAATAGGTGTATTCATTTGGATGAACATCGATGTGGAAATGGGGAAGGAAATGGCTAGTGAATATGAATTAGGACAAGTTCGATTAGGTGAATTTCAATTATATACGAACGGTGAAGAGTTATATAGAAAATTATTTGAGGATATAAACGATGCAGAAAAGTATATATATATCCATTTTTATATTGTAGGAAAAGATGAAATAAGCCAAGAGTTTTTACAGTTATTAGAGAAAAAAGCATCTAGCGGAGTAGAAGTGAAATTGTCAGTCGATCGGATAGGTGGATATAAGCTGAAGAAAAAGGTAATTAGCCGATTAAAGGAAAACGGTGTGAAGTTTACATTTAGTAAAAAACCGAAACTGAAAAATGTGTTCTATTCTTTGCATCAACGGAATCATAGACGTATTGTTACGATAGATGGAAAGGTATCATACGTCGGTGGTTTTAATATCGGAAAGGAGTACCTTGGACAAAATCCAAAGTTTGGGCCATGGCGTGATTATCACGTGCGCATCCATGGTGAGGGTGCAGCGGATATGGAAAGAAAGTTCGCCGAAGATTGGAAAGAAGATACAGGAGAAAAAATGCCTATACATGAAAGTATACCTACATTAGGGAATGTGAAATATCAATATTTATTTTCAAATGGAAAAGGCTTATGGGAAAAGTATGGGGCACTTTTAAAAAAGGCTAAAAAGTCTTTAATTATCGCTACACCATATTTTGTACCAAGTAAAGAAATGGTGAAAGAGTTAAAAGCTGCATTAAATCGTGGTGTTAATGTGAAAATTCTCGTGCCATTTAAAAGTGATGCCATATTGTTAAAACAAGCTGCCTATCCATATTTGAAAGATATGTTACATGCTGGAGCGGAGATTTATCAATATCGAAATGGATTTTTTCATGGGAAAGTAACAATTATTGATGGAGAAATTGTTGATATTGGGACAGCGAATTTTGATAATAGAAGTTTTTATTTAAATTGTGAGTCTAACTGTATCATATATGATAAAACAGTTGTTGATGACGTATGGAGTCGATTACAGGTAGACTTTCATAAATCAAAACGATTTTCTGAAGAAGATTTTGAGAAAATTAGTAGATGGGATTGGTTTTTAGCGAGAATAGCGAATGTTTTAGCATCATATTTATAGTATATGGACAAAAGAGAAGGGAGGCGCTTTAATGGACTGTATGAAAGAATTAATGAAATATAGTTATATGCTAATATACAAGGTTGGAGAGTATGCTGGAAAGGTCAGAGACGAAGAATTAAAAAATCTATTACAGCACCATTTACCATATATGTTACAAGCATATAATGAACAAGTAAATTTTCAAGAAGGAGAGAATGTGCAGCATATAACCTGTGAAACAATGGAGTTTGATTTGCATGAAATGGGAAAGGAAACAGTTAGTAAATATACAGGGGATATTCATATTGCAACCAGTTATATTGCGCATTTGAAACGATTAGCTTTAAAGTTTGCTCAAGTTGCAGTGGAAGTTGCTAACCCAGAGTTTCGCTCATTTTTGGAAAATTGTTTCCTGAAAATGAACCGTTACGCTTATAGTGTGTGGCAATATGTTATGAAGAAGGAATATAAGATTACACATCTATATGAAAATGAAAAGTTTGCATGAGAAACTAAGGCGAAATGGTATGCGCCTTAGTTTTTTTACGTCTATTGAGAGAAAAAACTAGTTTTATTGTGTATCGATTGGAAATGAAATATATAAATTAAAATTAGGTTTTGTTATCGGAAAATTTACAAAAATTTACCGTATATTTACTGTTTTTCAATCTCTCCTTTAAAAATAGAGAGTAATATGAGGTTGTACATATTCTATCACAAGGAGGAAACGCAAATGAACAAATGGGTTAAATCATTAACTGCTATGGCACTTGCAAGTTCTTTATTAATGGTAGGTTGTAGTAAAGGTGAGGACAAGAAGAAAGAAGACGACACAACAACACAACAAGAGGACAAAAAGGATAAAGAAACAAGCGGAACCGAGAAGTCTACTGATTCTAAAGAAAAGAAATAACGTAATAATAAAGCTTCCTCTTATATATGAGGAAGTTTTTTTGTTGTAAATTGACTGAGATTATTGAAAAATAGAAAGAGAATGAAAGAGGGGGAAAACAAATGAAAGTATGTATATTGGGAGCAACAGGACGAGTAGGTTCAAACATAATTAATTTAGCATTAAAGGATTCAGCTGAAGTGACTGCATTAGCGCGTGATTTAAATAGAATAGAAATACAACATGAAAGGTTAAGAGTGATAGAAGGGAATGTATTGAACGAAAATGATATAAAGAAAGCGATAGAAGGAAGTGATATAGTAATTAGTGCACTTGGAACGGATCAAAATGGAACATTAGCGAAGAGTATGCCACAAATTATAAAGAAAATGGAAGAAAATGGGGTTCGTAGGATCATAACAATAGGAACAGCTGGTATTTTACAAGCAAGAACAGATCTAAATTTATATCGTTTTCAATCAACGGAATCAAAAAGGAAAACGACAACGGCAGCGGAAGATCATTTGGCTGCATATAAGGTACTAAGTAATAGTAATAATTTATGTTGGACAGTTGTTTGTCCGACACATTTAATAGATGGTGAGGCGACAGAGGTATATCGAACTGAAAAAGATATATTGCCAGAGGGTGGATCAAAAATTACAGTGGGTGATACAGCACACTTTGCATGGGATCTATGTAAGAAAAATATATATGAAAATAGTCGAGTAGGTATTGCATATTAAAAAACCATCCCGAAGTCGGGATGGTTAAAAGATGATATAACACAAGAAGATGATAATCATAATGATTTGGAGAATTGCTTTCGCTACTGTACTGCTTAAAAAACCAACTACAGTAGCGACTCCAACTAGAAAAGCATCTTTTGGCGATTTTTTATGTACTAGTTCTGTTATAAATACTGATAAGAACGGTATGATAATAAGTCCGAATGGTGGGAAGAAGAACGAGCCGACAATGATAGAAATCATTCCGACACGTTCACCCCATTTAGAACTACCGTATTTTTTTAAGAAATATCCATTTGCAATAAAATCAGCAACGAAAATGAAAAGAGTGAAAATGACTTGAATAATCCAAAAAGAAGTTGTTAATTCGCCTCCATTTATACCGAAATGGTAAATCAAATATCCAGCCCAGACAGCTAGTATGCCAGGGATAATTGGATAAATAAAGGCGAGAAATGAAACAACGAAACAGGCAATGATACAAATTGTTAATAAAACAGTCACTTTATAGCTCCTTTTTAATATCTAGTTTATGTACAGCAACTTTTTTGACTTGATGTCCATCAAGTTCTAATACTTTAAATTGAAAACCAGCGTATTCAATGGAATAGCCAGCTTCAATATTTAAGTCAACTGCTTGAGAGAGAAGCCATCCTCCGATTGTATCTAAATCACTATCATCAATATGTAGGCCAAACATATCATTTACTTCAGAAATAAGCACCTTTCCATCTAAAACAGTAAGCTTAGGTGTACGCTTTTCAATCATAGGTGATTCATCAGCATCGAATTCATCTTGAATTTCTCCAATGATTTCTTCAAGAATATCTTCCATCGTTAAAAGTCCGGCAGTACCACCATATTCATCCATAACGATTGCCATCTGAACGCGATTTTTTTGAAGGTGGACTAACGTTTTACGAATTGGAACTGTTTCAAATACAGTTAGAACAGGATGTATATAAGATTCAAGTGGTTTATAAATACCTTTCGTTTGATCATGGAATACTTCTTTCGTATTGATCATCCCAATGATATCATCTTTATCTTTTTCAATGATTGGATAGCGTGTATATTTTTCAGTAGCGACGATATCCATATTTTCTTCTAACGTATTTTCAGTAGACAAGCAAATCATTTCGGTACGAGGAACCATAATTTCTTTCGCAACTCGATCATCAAATTCAAAAATGTTATTTACATATTTATATTCGGTTTGGTTTATTTCACCGCTTTTAAAACTTTCACCTAAAATGAGTCGCAATTCCTCTTCAGAATGAGCAAGTTCACTTTCCTTCGCAGGTTCTAATCCGAGTAGTTTTGTGAAAAATATAGCTGTACTATTGAGTAGCCAAATGAATGGATACATAATTTTATCAAATAAAATAAGCGGTCTTGCAAATTTGAGTGTGATTGCTTCTGCTTTTTGAATTGCGAAAGACTTTGGAACTAATTCACCTAATACAACGTGGAAAAATGTAATAACACTAAAAGCAATAACAAAAGATAAAGTGTTAGCCATTGTTCCAGTAATATTAATTTTTTCAAAGAGCGGTCGTAGTATATGTTCCACAGTCGGTTCACCAAGCCAACCAAGCCCTAAAGAAGTGATTGTAATTCCGAGCTGACAAGCTGATAAATAAACATCTAAATTAGATAGGACGCTTCTTGCAGCTAAAGCTTGTTTATTACCTTCATTTGCAAGTTGGTCAATTCGACTTTTTCGTACTTTTACAACAGCGAATTCTGATGCAACGAAAAAGCCAGAAATAAGAATAAGTACAAAGATGAGAAAAATATTTAATATGTCCAAGCGTGTTCTCCATTCCAAGGTCTGGAATAAAGATGTCACCTCCTGCAATTATGTTATACTTTTATAATAAATCCAAATGAAAAGAATAGTCAAAGGAAAAGGGTAAATATTGGTATGTTTCTGTAATAGTTTTTGAATTTGCTGTTATTTTGTCCGCTATACAAAAGGAATAACCCCCTACTTTTAGATTATAGAGGGTTATTTTAAATTAAGGTTTTGGAACACTTCTCGTTAAAGTGTATGACTGTTGCTTGGAGTAGTTTGTGGTCCATAGTGTTTGAAGGAAAGAAAGTATGCTATATGGGATATAGAGTAGTAATAAGCCGATTGTAACAATTATAGGTGAATTTCCGCCAAATTGAACGATAAATTGTAACAGTCCATTTGCATGAAAAACGCATTCCATAAAAACGAATGAAAGAATAATGGAACCTAAAATTGATTTATGATTCGAAGTAAGCGCCAAAAACAATGTATCCACAAGAAAAGAATCATGTTTTATTTCATATTCATTTGTGTTTTTTAAGAAAGGAATCCATTTTTTTACTGCTTGCATAACGATAATCATGGCAGTACTACATACGATGATAAATGATGAGTAGTAAGGAAGGTTTATAAATTGTGCGATGTATAGAAGTAGTAATAAGACTGAACATTGTAATACTACAGTGCAAAAAGAGTAAGGTATCCATTTCAATACAGTAGTAAACTTTTTAAACGAGTTAGGTGCTTTGAAAAATAAATGGCCGATACCCAAACTTATGAAAAATCCGATCGCAAGGGTAAAAGTAAAACGAACAATCGATATAAAATATATTTCCCATATGTAAGGGAATAATGGTGTTGAATGATTAGAAGTATGTATCATTTGGTTTGCTGAGAAAAAGATAGATTCATGCATCCAATCAACCTTTGGAATTGATATAGAAGAAAGCTGTGCGAAGTTTTGAAAAATGCTAATAAATCCATTTTGATAAGAGTAATTGTGTGTAATAAAAAGAGCTGGAATAGGACTTATGGCAAAAATAACAATAACACCAATTATAAATTTACATATATGTGAGCGTAATAAGGACATATAACCACCTACTCTTAGAATATTCAGAAAATTCTTATTCTTATTTTAGCTTTTTTTGAAAGAAGTTACAATATATTTTTCATTTAGTAATTCAGAGAGAAGATTTGATAGCAAAAATATACAAGTGAAGGATTCATGAATAAATTATGACAAGAAAATGAATAATTTTCAGAAAAATAAAATAAATCATTTATTTTTTTCTGAAAATATAATATAGTTATGGCACAGAAAGTATTTTAACATAAGGAGGCTTTTTATGAGGATTAAAGGGAATTACGTGCCGAAAAGGGAAGTTTTACTGTGCTCAAGTTCGATTACGATTGGGGAAGCGTTAGAGCATTTAAATAAAACGGGGTATCGTTGTGTACCAGTTTTAGATGAAAAAAAAGAGAAATTTTTAGGGAATATATATAAAGTAGATATTTTAGAATATAAAGGATCACTTGATGAGAGTGTAATACAATTATTAAACGATAAAGAAGGATTTGTGAGAGAAGATTCATCTTTCTTTAAAGTATTTTTTACAATAAAAAAATTGCCTTATTTATCAGTAGTTGATGAAAAAGGGGTTTTCCTTGGAATTTTAACGCATAAAAAAGTTTTTGAGTTATTAGAGGATGCATGGGGCGTTCACTCTAGTAAATACTCTGTCATGATTGGAACGCAAGACTATAATGGAGCAATCCAAAAATTATCGACAGTTTTAAAGAAATACACTGGTATTCAAAGTTTGATGACTTTTGATAATGATGCCTTATTAGTTCGTAGAATTATGTTTACATTAGGAGAAGAGTTTAACGACGGTGAATTAGAGACATTATTGAAAGATTTAGAAGATCACGGATTTAGAGTTGTGTATGTGGAAGAGATGAAAAATCCACGTGAAGTTGAAACGATAGAGTAACATACAAAAGCCATCTAATTATATATTAGATGGCTTTTGTATGTTACGTGTATAAAGTTATTTGAAAATAACAATTGAATAATAGGTGAGATTGTAACAATATTTGTGTAAGAGAATAAAAATGTAGATAATTTCGATTTTCAAAAAAATCAATTTGAAAATATGTTTTTATTTTGCAACTAAATATGTTACTATATGTGTGATAAAAACAAAGAGGTCTGACATCTACACTCCACGTAATAACACTCTAATGATTTAAAAATTCAAAAAAATCAAAATTCAAAATAATAATTGTATTAATGATTAGAGTAAAAATAAGGGGAATGGAGAAATTATGGAGAAAGACACTGCTTTGTAAGGGGCATATTTTATCATCTTGAGCAGAGAGGAGGATGCATAGCATATTGTAAAATATAGAGATAAACAATGAAAAAGTGCTATGCAAATGAAGAGCATGAAGGGACGTTTAAGGCCAGGTGATACGGTAGCAATTGGTTTAATGCTATTTGCATTATTTTTAGGAGCAGGAAATTTAATTTTTCCGCCAGTTTTAGGTCAACAAGCAGGAGAGAATGTTTGGATTGCTACAATAGGATTCCTTGTAACGGGAGTCGGATTACCCCTACTAGCTGTAACAGCTGTCGCGTTTGTAGAGGGGGACTTGAAAGCGCTATCTTCTAGAGTCCACCCTATATTTGCGTTTATTTTCCCATTGATTAGTTATTTAGCAATTGGACCATTTTTCGCGATTCCTCGTACTGGAGCTGTTTCGTTTGAAATGGGTATGAAGCCGTTTTTATCAGAGGCAATGGTTTCAGAGTGGTACATGCTATTTCTTTTCACGATAGTTTTCTTCGGAATAACGTGGTATTTATCATTAAATCCATCTAAATTAGTGGATTGGTTCGGAAAGTTTCTTACACCATTATTAGTATTAATTGTCGCTGTTATTGTCGGAAAGGCAATTATTGATCCAATTGGAGAGCCAGCTGCGCCGTTAGCTGCTTACAAAGAAAATGCTTTCTTTGGTGGATTTATTCAAGGATATTTAACGATGGATGCAATTAGCGCGCTTGTATTCGGAATTGTCGTTGTACAAGTTATCCGCTCTAAAGGGATAAAAGAGAGTAGTCAAATTGCAAAAATAACAGTAGTATCAGGTATTATTGCTGTACTTGGTTTAACGTTAATTTATTTATCACTTGCTTATCTTGGTTCAACAAGTACATCACTTGGTATCTCAGAAAACGGTGGCCTTATTTTAACGAATGTTGTAAATGAGCTATATGGGACGAGTGGTAAATTTTTATTAGGGCTTGTTATTATACTCGCTTGTTTAACAACTTCTGTTGGGTTAACATCTGCGTGTGCAGGTTTCTTTACAAACTTATTCCCAAAACTTTCGCATAAAACGATTGTAACAATGGTATGTGTATTTAGTTTAATTGTATCTAACCTAGGTTTAACACAATTAATCGCAGTAACATTACCTGTGTTAATGATCATTTATCCAGTTGCAATTGTATTAATCGTACTTTCGTATTTCCATAAGTGGATTGGGAAGCGTAATACAATTTATATTGGAGCTATTTTAGGTGCATTGTTAATTAGTTTCTTTAACGGTTTAGAAAGTGCGAAAATTAAAATTGACGCGATTTCTAATGTACTACAAATGTTACCGTTATATAACGAAGGAATCGGATGGTTAATTCCATCATGTATTGGCGGGATTCTCGGTTTCTTCTTCTATAAATCAAATGAATCAAGTGAATTACAAAAGAAAGGTGCTTAGGCACCTTTCTTTTTTTGAAGGGGATTTTTGTATTTTGTCTAAGTAATAATTGGGGGGAATGATAAATGGCTAATTTTGAAGATTTTTTAAATTTGGATTTGAGAATTGGAACTGTAATACATGCAGAGGAATTTAAAGAAGCGAGAGTACCAGCGATTAAACTAGCAATAGATTTTGGAGAAATCGGGATAAAGCAGTCAAGTGCTCAAATTACGAAAAGGTATATTCCAGAAGATTTAATCGGTCAACAAATCGTTGCTGTTGTAAACTTTCCACCAAAGCGTGTAGCTGGATTCAAATCAGAAGTGCTTGTGCTTGGTGGTGTTCCTGAAGCTGATGATGTTGTGTTACTTCAGCCTAATATGGAATTGCCAAATGGAACAAAAATTAGCTAGGGTGAAGGTAGGGGCTAATATGGATATCGGACGAGAATATTTGCAATGTGCGATTTCGAACTTTAAAGCAACAAAGAAACAAGGGGAACGGGCACTTTCTCAATTATCATATGAACAAATACAATGGTCTTCTCATGAAGAAACAAATAGTATAGCGATTATTATTAAGCATCTGCACGGTAATATGCGTTCTAGATGGACGGATTTTTTAACGTCTGATGGTGAAAAAACAGATCGTAATCGAGATGGTGAATTTGAAGGATGCTATCATTCAAAAGAAGAAACCCTTATAGCTTGGCAAGAAGGATGGAAATATGTTTTTAATACGATGAATACTTTAACGCCGGAACACTTATTGAAGACGGTATACATTCGCGGTGAAGCACATACTGTCATGCAAGCAATTGAAAGGCAAATTTCTCATTATGCATTGCATATTGGTCAGATTATTTACATTGGGAAGATGTTAAAAGAAAATGAGTGGGAATGTTTAAGTATTCCGAGAGGTCAGTCTGCGCGTTATGTAGAGAAAAAACGTTCAACATAATAATAAGAAAGAAACCGATAAAAAATAGGAAAAAAGAAAGTCAGCCAAATAATAGATGGTTCTGTAATCATAAGAATACTGCCAAAAATAAGTCCATATATAATAAGAAAGAAATTGAAAAGTGTATTCACAGGGAGAAATCGTGAGATGAACACTTGCTGTCGTTTAAAACAATCACTGTGAAATAAATAAAAGCGGAAGTACCATGTGGCTGTAATAAGGTCTTTCTTTCTCACAATTCTTTTTTTGCATGTATGACAGATAAATGGTGGTTGCATTTCATTACGCTCCATTTTTTATTTTCATAATAATGTGAGACAAAAGTAGGTACAAAGTGTATGTTCCTATATACGCTCCTGCAATAAGGAAAAATGGATTCAGTAAAATTCCATGAATGCTCGTCATGAAAACTAAATCTTGTATTAAAACATCGTATATATTAATGGAAATAATTGTACCAAGTGCATATAGTGCCAAGTACGCAGAAATATGTAGCACAATAGAGATTTTTGGTTGCTTAGCGGACAAATAAAAAATGAATGATAGAGCGATTGGTAATATTCCTATTAATAGCTTCAATTCATTTCACCTCATTAACAATATAGCCGAAATTTTAACGGTCTATTCTCTAGGGCTTGTACATAACTTGAAATAGAGAGGTGATAGTATGAATCGGGGCTTTTTTTTTATGAAGTTTACAAATATGCGTAAGTTAGTTTTATTTGTTATTACTACAGTGCTAGCGACTTTTTTTCTTATTAGTCTGATGGTAACCTCTATGAAAGAGACAAAGTCAACGTATTTATATAATTGGTTAAATGAGTTATCGATGAATGGTTACATGTATGTACTTGGAAAAGAGAATCATTATTTTACACAGGAGTATCGAAATTTGAACCAAGATTTTTCAATTTCTTCTTTTCTCTTTTCTATGGCTACAAATATTCGCTTTAATGATGTACGCAGTTTTGTCGGGAAAGAGCTCCCGGGATTTGGTAAGTACGATACAGAAATTGTAATTGCGGGTGAGGGTACAAATTATTCTAACTTACCGATAGAGTCGAGTGTTCCTCTTGAAGAAGTAGTGAAGGAACGGACTAGTGGAACTGGACAAGCACCTAAACAAGATACGAATAAAGAGAAAAAACAGCCGTCCCAAACGACTGGGAAGAGACAAGTTGCGTTTATTTATCATACACATAGCTGGGAATCTTATTTACCTTTACTTAACTTAACGAATGACCCGAATCCGAATAAAGCAACGAGTTCTGTGTCGAATATTTCTATATTAGGAGATCGTTTCCGTGAACAACTAGAAGGTGAAGGGATTGGGGCTACTAACGATAAGAGTGATGTTGGTCAAAAGTTAATAAGTAAAGGTTTAAACAGTAATAGTTCGTATAAAATGTCACGAGAAATTGTGCAGCAAGCTATGGCTGGAAATAAAGATCTTCAATACTTTTTTGATTTGCATCGTGATAGTGCCCGAAAGAATGTAACGACAAAAACAATTGGAGATAAATCATATGCAAAGCTTGCATTTGTAGTAGGGAAAGGAAATAAAAACTATGAAAAAAACTTACAATTAGCGACAGCTTTACATGAGGCGATTAATAAGAAATATCCAGGAGTGAGCCGTGGGGTCATTCAAAAAGGGTTCCAGACAGGAAATGGAATCTATAATCAAGACCTATCAGGACAAGCGATATTAATAGAAGTTGGCGGTGTAGATAATACAGAGGAAGAATTGAATCGATCAATTGATGCACTTGCTAAAGCATTTGGTGAATATTTTTGGCAGGCAGAAAAAGTGAATGGATAAAGTGAAATTTAAATTGGTGAGAGACCTCACCTGATGAGGAGGAATTCACAGTATTTTTGAAAAAACGTAAGTGTAATGCTTGCGTTTTTTCTTTGTAATGATGAGACGTCACAGAATAGACATAATTTGTCGTTGTTATAGTAATATCGAAATTTGTCAATTTATAGCAGGAGATTTACAAAGGGATTTTCAGGAAAGTAGAGAAAATCTTTTTATAAGGAAAACTTTTTATGATGAAACTGGTAGGGTGATTGAAGTGATTAGGGAGATCGAAATAGAAGATGCATCATCATTTTTGCAATTAAGTAAGCAATTAGATGAAGAAACGAAGTTTATGTTATATGAACCAGGAGAAAGAAAAACTACAGCTGAGCAACAAGAAAAAATGATCCATCGCTTTATAGAAAATGAATATGCAACAATATTTGTAGCAGTTGAAGATGAGAGGATAGTAGGTTTTATATTAGTGAATGGAAATAACATTCAAAGAAAGAGGCATGTGGCAACCATTGTAATTGGTATTTTACAAGAGTATAACGGGCGAGGTATTGGGACGAGATTGTTTAAAGAGGTTGAGAAGTGGGCAAAATTACATGATGTATGGCGTTTAGAATTAACAGTAATGGCCCACAATACAAGAGCTCAGGCACTATATAAAAAAGCTGGATTTGAGAAAGAAGGTGTCAAAAAAGCTGCTCTTATTATCGATGGAAAGGGCATCGATGAGTATGAAATGGCCAAATTATTAAAATAAGAGGTCGTTATATGAAAAAAAGATGGGCACTACTTGGTATTGTAGCTGCAATAATTATTATTGGAGTAGCAGGAATCAATTATAAAATGTATAAGGATAAGCAGGCGCGGGAAGTAAGTGTAAATAGCATATTTCCGAAAGCGAAAGAAACGATTGCTAATATGGATGGGGATATTGCGGTAATTAATAATCCGAATTCAATGCTTGTACTTGTAAATAAAAGTAGGCGTTTACCAGATGGGTATAGACCGCCAGATTTAGTTATTCCGAAAGTGCGCTACTCTAGTGAAGGTGATCAAGAAAAGAAAAAGATGAGAAAAGAGGCAGCGAGGGCGCTTGAGGATATGTTTCAGCAGGCTGATAACGAGCGTATTTTTCTTTTTGCAGTTTCTGGATTTAGATCTTTTGATCGACAAAAAGCATTAAATACGATGTATAAAAAACAAGACGGGGAAGCAAAAACAGCAATGTCTAGCGCGGTTCCTGGCACAAGTGAGCATCAAACTGGACTAGCTATGGATATTACGTCTCAATCTGCTAAATTTCAGTTAGAGACAGTTTTTGGGGAAACGAAAGAAGGTCAGTGGCTTTCTGAAAATGCCCATAAATTTGGTTTTGTGGTTCGATACACAAAAGCGAAAGAAACGATTACGGGCTATCGGTATGAACCATGGCACGTAAGGTATGTGGGAAATCCACAAGCTACATATTTGTATGATAATCAACTGACACTTGAAGAAGTAACAGAGTGAACAATTGAGGGGAGAGACGTACAATGACGATGTTATATAAGAAAAAAGTACATGCATATATTACAAGAGAACAAGAGGGGGGTATGCAATTACTTGTTTTTAAACATCGTGATATACATGAAGCTGGTATTCAAGTGCCAGGGGGAACGGTTGATGAAGGTGAAACGTTAGAAGCTGCTATATTGCGTGAAGTACAGGAAGAATCCGGATTGCGTCATTTATGCATAGAGCGTTTTTTAGCAGATTACATTATACATATGAAAGAAAAACAGGAGTATGAAAAACGCCACTTTTTCCATGTAACTTTACTAACAGATGTAAAGGATACTTGGGAACATATTGTAAGTGC
The DNA here is from genome assembly GCF_056530295.1 of Bacillus sp. PK6-16. Classification (NCBI taxonomy): domain Bacteria; kingdom Bacillati; phylum Bacillota; class Bacilli; order Caryophanales; family Bacillaceae; genus Bacillus; species Bacillus sp. PK6-16. Next base: position 3,322,288 of record NZ_CP096511.1, on the reverse strand, counting down.
TGGTGAGGAAGATAAAGGATTAGTATTTTGCTACGAATGGGTTGATATTGCAAAATGCCCTGAATTAGCTGGAAAACAAGGTGAGTTTTTACATTTATTAGATGAAGTATACGCACAGTAATGTAAGAGTCTGAAGCGAAGGTTAATCCGTTTCAGACTTTTTTTATTTTTCGGGAAATTAAAGGTGTTTAAATAAGGATATTGAATTTCTTTAAAGGGATATTAATTTAGGATGTGTTGAGATGAAAAATTGAAAAAGTAAGGGGTATATGCTAAAAAAAGTTCATATAAGGGAGAATATAAATGGAAATTCAGTTTAATCCAATCTTAAAAAAGGAATTAACAATTCAAGATATTCAAAATGAAATGGAATCTGGAAAGCTAACTTCAAAAGAGCTAGTGATGTATTATCTCTATAGAATCGCAAAGTATGATCAAGACGGGCCGAAAATTAATTCAATTTTAGAAATCAATCCAGATGTTATTTTTATTGCAGAAGCGTTAGATTATGAAAGAAAGATAAACGGCGTAAGGGGACCATTGCATGGAATACCTGTTTTGCTTAAGGATAATATTGAAACGAATGACTTCATGCATACAAGTGCAGGTACAATAGCTCTAGAACAAAATATAAGCAGTGAAGATGCATTTCTCGTTACTAAACTGCGAGAAGCAGGGGCAGTGATAATAGGAAAAACGAATATGACAGAATTAGCAAATGCAATGTCTTTTGACATGTGGGCTGGATATAGTGCAAGAGGTGGTCAAACAATCAATCCATATGGAACTGGCAAGGATCATATGTTTGTTGGCGGATCTAGTACAGGATCTGCAATAGCAGTTGCTGCTAACTTTACAGTAGTATCTGTTGGGACAGAAACCGATGCTTCTATTTTGAGCCCCGCTGTTCAAAATTCTGTAGTAGGTATTAAACCGACTGTCGGTTTAATTAGTCGTAGAGGAATTATTCCATTTACTTATTCGCAAGATACAGCTGGACCATTTGCTAGAACGGTAACCGATGCTGCTATTTTGCTAGGAAGTTTAACTGGAGTGGATGAGAAAGATGTAGTTACTCACAAAAGTGACGGTAGGGCATATCGGGATTATACATCTTACCTTGATGCAAATGGTTTAAATGGAGCGAAGATTGGTGTGTTTAACGATGCACCAAAAGATTATTACGAAAATGGTGAGTATGATGAAATCTTGTTTAAGGAAACGATCCAAGTATTACGTAATGAAGGAGCGACAGTAGTAGAAAATATTGATATTCCTTCTTTTCATAGAGAATGGAGCTGGGGAGTTCCGCTTTATGAGCTGAAGCATAGTTTAGATAACTATCTTTCTAAATTACCTTCTACTATCCCGGTACATTCTATTTCGGAGTTAATGGAGTTTAATAAAAACATAGCAGAAAGAGCTTTAAAATATGGACAAACTAAGTTAGAGGGAAGAAAAGATTTTCCTAATACGTTACGAAATCCAGAATATTTAAATGCGAGATTAGAAGATATATATTTTTCTCAAGAACAAGGCATTGATTTTGCATTGGAAAAATATAATCTTGATGCGATACTGTTTCCTTCCTATATAGGTTCTACTATATGTGCGAAAGCGGGTTATCCGTCTATAGCAATACCGGCAGGGTATATGGAAAGCGGGAGGCCTTTTGGAATTACCATTGCAAGCACTGCCTTTAGTGAAGGGATATTAATTAAATTAGCTTATGCTTTTGAACAAGCGACAAAGCATAGAAAAATCCCCAACTTATCATGAATAGAATAAACAAAGAGGACAGGAATCCCTGTCCTCTTTGTTTTAGTGATTAAATTGAAATATCGTTCTGCTCTGTCTTATGATATTTTAATAAACTAAAAGATAAACAAGCGGAACATAAAATAAGAATAGAAGCGATGATATAAATTGTACGAACACCGAACATATCAGTAATAATGCCAATGCTAAGCATAGATAGTCCAGAGGCTGTTGAAAGAAGTGCGCCATGTGCTGTATACATTTTTGATAATAAAGAAGGGGCGACACTTGATTGTAAAACAGTCGTTTGGGAAATATCTCTAATTTGATAACATGGTCCCATTAGAACACATAGAAAAAGCGCAATAAATCCGCAATAAATCCGCTGCTTGTCATACCATATAAAAATGTAAGAATGCTAAATATAAGAGAGCCAATCGACATAGATCGTATTAAATTGTTTTGAATATAGGAACTCATTTTCCAGGCTAATAGACCACCGATTAACGTGCCAACATAATAACTTGTATTAATATATCCCCACCATTCTTCGCCCTTATGAAGGATAGTCGTAACGTATGCCATCGTAATAGCGCCAATCCATATTGTCCCTGCGAAAGTTTCGATTAAGTCCATATATGTAACGGTACGGAGAGAAGGATTTTGAAATAGGAGTTTCCAACCTTCCAATAAAACAGTACTTTTGGAAGCGGGAGAATCTGCTATTCTTTCAGTATGTATGGAACGTAATGAAAAATGTAATGCAATGCATCCGAAAATCATTAAAATGTTATTAATCATGATTGTAGAAGTAGCGCCAATGAGAAGAACGACAATACTCGTAAATGAATAAGCAACGGCTTGCACAATTTGTGTTGAAAAGGAAAAGATACTATTTACTTTTACTAATTTTTCTTTCGGTGTAAGGCGCGGAAGAATACCGTATAATAATGGAGCACTCCACCCGCTACATAATGAAATGACAAAAATAAAAGTTAATAGAGCTATAATGTTTGTGGATAAGACCGGGAACAAAATCATTAATAATAGTAAAAAGACTGTTTTCAACCATTGGAGCGTATATAACAGCGTATAAGATGGAAAACGATTTATTATAAGTGGTGCAGAGATGTTAGCAATTAGATTTGTGATAACTTGTAATAATGGAAAAAGAGCAGTAATAGTAGCTGATTTAGTTGCTATATAAATATGAGTTGTAATAATCATTACATATACGATGTCAGCGAGAGTAATGCATATTTTGGAACCTAAATAGTAGATTAGTGACAGGTTTCTCAATAAGAATATCACCTCTATAAAAAATAGTATTTAGTAATTGTAATAATTGTAATTTAAAAATTAAAATTTTTAAAGAATTTAATTTTTTGTCACTTTTTGAAAGGGATTTTCATGTATAATGAAGAATATATTGATATAGTATTATATTAATGATCATTGTAACAGTGAATATGTACAATAGCTTGTAGCAAACGCCCAAGTGTAAGAAAGGGCGGATAAACCATTCTTTTCTTCATATACATATAGAAAATGAGAAAGAAAGTGAGGGTTGCATATGGCTGCTTGGGTAATTTGGTTTATAATAGCTGGTATTTTATTTATCGCGGAAATGTTGTCGATTACATTTTACATGCTTTGGCTTGGAATTGGAGCTGTTGTCGGAGGTCTTATTGCTTTGTTTGCTCCTGATGCACTACTGTTACAAGTTACTGTTGGTGCAATTGTAAGTTTAACTTTGACATTCTTTACGAAAAGAATTTCAAAAAACTTTCGAGAAGCAAAAGGTTTTACTGATACAGTAGATATGCTTGTTGGTAAAAGAGGGATTGTTATGCAAGCGATTACAAATGAAGCGAATGGTATTGTGAAGGTGGATGGAGATACTTGGACAGCTATTGCAGATTCTTCAATTGATGCTGGAGAAAAAGTCGTTGTTATAAAGAGGCATAGTACTATATTACAAGTGAAAAAGGAGAGTGAATAAATATGGTAGCATTAACGTTAACGATTATATTCGCACTAATTGTAGTTACATTTATCGCATTAACAATTAAAATTATTCCTCAGCAAAAAGTTGGGGTTGTTGAAAGATTTGGTAAGTTTCAACGTATAATGCACCCAGGGTTAAATATTTTAATACCAATTGTAGATCGTGTTCGTGTATATCATGACTTACGCATTCAACAAACGAATGTACCACCGCAAAAGGTAATTACGAAAGATAATGTTCAAGTAGAGATTGATACAATTATTTTCTATCAAATTGTTGAACCAGAACTTGCGACATATGGTATTTCAAACTATGAATATGGTGTTCGTAATATTACTTCAGCAACGATGCGTCAAATCATCGGTAAAATGGAACTGGATGAAACGTTATCTGGTCGTGAAAAAATTTCAACAGAAATCCGCTTAGCGCTTGATGAAGCAACAGAAAAATGGGGCGTACGTATTGAACGTGTCGAAGTTGTTGATATTAACCCGCCAAAAGATGTGCAAGCATCAATGGAAAAACAAATGAAGGCTGAGCGTAATAAACGTGCGATTATTTTAGAAGCTGAAGCAGCAAAACAAGATAAAGTCCTTCGCGCTGAAGGGGAAAAGCAAAGTAAAATCTTGATGGCTGAAGGGGATAAAGAAGCGCGTATTCGCGAAGCTGAAGGTATAAAAGAAGCAAAAGAATTAGAAGCACAAGGGGAAGCACGAGCAATTGAAGAAATTGCAAAAGCAGAACAAAATCGTATTGAATTGCTTCGTGAAGCAAATTTGGATGAGCGTATACTTGCTTACAAATCATTTGAATCATTAGCTGAAGTTGCAAAAGGACCAGCAAATAAAGTCTTTATTCCGTCTAATGCAATTGAAACACTTGGTACTCTTGGGGCAATTGGAGAAATATTTAAAGAAAAACAAGCGAAGAAACTACTTTCAAATGATACAGGAAAAGAACAATAAAAGTGAGGAAGAGAAATGGTATACCATTTCTCTTTTTTTTGTGCGTATATTCTGAAAAACTTGTACATATCCATGTATAAAGAAGGTGATGCAGTGAAAAAGTATGCAACTCGAATACATGGGAAGAAACTGATTTCGTTACTCCTTTTATATGCGCTAATAGTAATTATGATAGCGTCGATTTTGACGTCATTTTTACATACAATGAAATCGAATTATGCAAATCAATGGTTTGGAAAAGTATCGATGCAAGGTTTTGTTCAAATGATAGAAAGTGAGAATCGCTATTACGGATTTGATTATTTTAAGAAGAATAAAAGAGAGTCAGTTGGGAATTTAATGTTCTCTATCGCGACAGATTTGAAAATTAAAGATTTAAGAACATTCGTCGGTAAAGAAGTACCTGGTATGTCAAAGTATTATTCTAATATTATCGTAGCTGGGGAAGGGACAAACTTGACGAATATCCCAAATGAATCTAGTGTACCGATTGAAGAAGTAACGAAAGAACGGGAAATAGCAAAAGATAAAGTTACAGAAGCAGAAAAGAATAATCCGGTTCAGAAAAAGAACGGAGCGAAAAAAGGTGAAAGTGCAGTATATATTTATCATACACATAGCTGGGAATCCTTCTTTCCATTATTACCAGGGGCAACTGATCCATCTAGCCCAGATGTAAATGTGTCTTTACTAGGGAAACGTATGAAAGAGCAACTTGAAGGACAAGGAATTCCGGTAGTTCATGATAAAACGAATATGGGTGATTTATTAGCGAGTAAAAAGTGGGTATGGTATCAGTCATATAAAGCGTCTCATGAATATGTAAAAGAAGCATTAGCACAAAATAATAAAATTGCGTTTCCGATTGATATACACCGTGACGATCAGCGTAAGAAAGTAACAACAAAAGTAATTAACGGAAAATCGTATGCAAGATTATATTTTATAATTGGGATGGAAAATGAAGGCCGTGCTGAAAATGAAAAAATTGCAAGAGCGATCAATGGTTATTTAGATGAAAACTATTACGGATTAAGTAGAGGGATTTTTCCAAAGTATAAAAAAGATGGAAATGGCGTTTATAATCAAGATTTATCGAAAAATGCGATGTTAATTGAAGTTGGTGGTGTTGATAATACGTTAGATGAATTATATAACACAATTGATGTGTTAACAGAAGCGTTTAGTAAATATTATTGGAATGATGCGGAAAAAGTGAATGGATGAGGGACGTGAGACCGTTCCTTTTTTATTTTGGAATCTTAAAATGTGATATAATGGAATTTTGTGAATGTTAAATAAAGGGAGAGAGAAACATGCAAATACTACTAATACGCCACGGAGAATCAGAAGCTGATATTTTACATGTGCATGAAGGTCGAGCTGATTTTGAGTTAACTGACAAAGGGAGACAACAAGTACAAAGACTTGTACAGAAAGTGAAAAAAGATTTTTCACCAGATTTCATTTGGGCAAGCACATTAAAACGCGCTCGTGAAACGGGTGAAACATTAGCAGAAGCAATTGGTTGTCCCATTCAATTAGAAGAGGAATTAATGGAGTTTAATAATGGAGTGCAAGCAGGCTTATCATTTGAAGAAGCAAAGAAATATCCAGAGCCAAAGTTTCTTCATGATCGTTTTGAAAACGGGGAATCGTTTATTGAGTTTCGAATGAGAATAGAAGGAATCTTTTCTAAAATCTTGACAGAGAATACATATGACCGAATTGCAATTGTTGCCCATGGAGGCGTAATTAATAGTCTATTACGTGCATTTTTCAAAATGCCAATTTCAATGGACTACTATTTCAAAATGGGAGATACGGGAATAAGTTTAATTGAAATTGAGGGTGAACAAAAAACGGTGCATTTCATTAATGATACGAATCATTTGGACGGGATGTAAAGACTTATGTACAAAGTTGTATTTTTCGATGTTGACGGTACGTTATTAAGTGAGATTGATAGAAGCATGCACGAAAGTACAAAAGAAGCGGTACAAAGATTAATAGATAAAGGAATTCACGTAGTTGTTACAACTGGAAGACCATATAGTTTATGCTCACAATTTAAGGAACTAGGTATAAATACGTTTATTTCAGCAAATGGTGCACATATAAAATGTGGGAAAGAAGTTATACATAAATCAGTACTTTCAAGCGAAATCGTTCATGATATTTCAAATTTTGCTGAATTACATGGTCACAGTGTTTCTTACTTTACAGAAGAATTTGCAATGAATAATATTGCTTCCAAAGATGAACGTGTCATGCGAGCGTTAAATGAAACTTTAAATTTAGAGCAGTATCCTGACAAAGTTAGAAACTTATCAGATGAGATGTATTGCATATGTCTGTATGCTGATGATACAGAAGCTCAAAAATTCATTGAAAGATATCCAGCACTTACGTTTGAGCGTTTTCATGGTTACGTTATAAATGTATTGGAAGATAGTAAAGTATCGAAGCTAACTGCAATTCAAAAAGTATTGGAACATTTAAATATTAGTAAATCAGAAGCCATTGCCTTTGGCGATGGTGGAAATGATATTGAAATGTTGCAGTATGTAGGATTAGGAGTTGCGATGGGAAATGGTGGAGAGGAGTTGAAGAGAAGGGCTGATTTCGTTACAACGAAGGCGAGTGAAGGCGGAATTTCTTATGCGTTAAAGAAGTTGCGCATTATTTAAAACTAATAGTTAGTCAGTGTGAAAAATCCTGTTTTAATAATGGCTTTTGTTAATATGTATACTGTTTTAGGGAATTATTTGAGCTCTCCTACTTACAATTTAACTGCAGAACAAATCCTTTATTTTCGCTTAGCAGGGCTGTTTGGTATGTTGCTGTCACCACTTGCAGGTCGTTTAACAAAGAGGTTTGAAGTAAGGAAAGTTCTTCAAGGAGGATTGTTGATTGCTATTTTTAGTCTAAGTTCAATGGGCTTTGTTTCGTATCTATCTCTACTTGTAATGATGAGTGTCTGTTTTGTAATAGGTATTGCTATATCCGTTCCGTCTTTAGTTTCTCTTGTAGGTCAATTAGGAGGGAAAGCAAGGGGAATAGCAGTATCTATTTATACTTTTATTTTATTTTTAGGTACTAGTATAGGACCTATCATTTCTATTTATCTTATGAAAATAGGCGGTTATGCTCAAACATTTATTTTATTAGGAATGATACTTTTTATTGGTTTTGTAGCTTCTCTATTTATAATTAATGAATGAGTGGAAAATCACTCAAATAAAGGAATGCGAGGATCTTTCATATGCTCGCATAATAAAATATGAATTTGTCCACGATGATGATAAAAGTGTGCAACGATTTCAAGTAACCATTCAAAGCGCGAATAAGAAATACCCCAATAGGCAGTCATAACTTCTGCTAATTCTATTTGGGAGTAGGAAAGAAATGTTTTAGAGAGAAGGTTGTATCCTTCAATCATCGTTTGTTGCATGTGAGCAACTGTTACGGGCGTATGTTCTATATAAAAGGTATGTAATTCTTTTTCTGAAATACCATTTAAAATGAGTAAATCAGCATGACAAATAAGAGAAAGATGTGCACACATTTCAAATAATGATCGTTTTGAGTGAATCGGTTGTATTTTTAAATCGTTTTCACTATATTGGTTAAGCATATAAATAGAAGTATCAATAGCAACTTTTAGTTGATGCAATGCAGATTGAACAAACATTGTAATTCTCCTCGTCTCCGTATATAATAGTTTCTTGAGGATATTATATCATACTCAAAATTCCGAAAATTCTAGTAGTTTGACTAGCATAATGAAAAGTATTATATTGTAAAAGGTCATATGAAACGTGAAATAGAATGGAATGCAATTATTGAGTTAGGAGTTAGACCAATGAGTTTGAAATATGGAAGAGATACAATTGTAGAAATTGACTTAAATGCTGTAAAACATAATGTAAAAGAATTTAAAAAACATGTAAATGATGAAGAAATTAAGATGATGGCTGCTGTAAAAGCGAATGGGTATGGCCATGGGGCAGTTGAAGTTGCCAAAGCTGCAATTGAAGCGGGAATACATCAACTTGCAGTTGCATTTGTAGATGAAGCAATAGAATTAAGAGAAGCAGGAATTACTGTACCAATTTTAATTTTAGGATACACACCAGTAGCGGCTGTAGAAGATGTAATTCAATATGACGTTATGATGACTGTTTATAGAGTAGAAGATTTACATGGTATAAATGAAATTGCAAACCGTCTTCAAAAGAAAGTACAAATTCAAGTGAAAATTGATACAGGAATGAGTCGTATCGGTTTACAAGAAGAAGAAGTTAAACCATTTTTAGAAGAATTAAACCGTATGGAGTATGTAGAGGTAGTAGGGATGTTTACGCATTACTCTACGGCAGATGAAATCGATAAATCATATACGAATATGCAAACAAGTTTATTTGAAAAAGCTGTTAATACAGCGAAAGAATTAGGAATTCAAATACCATATATTCATAGTTCAAATAGTGCGGGATCAATGGAATTAAGTAACACATTTCAAAATATGGTACGCGTTGGAATAGGAGTGTACGGTATGTATCCATCAAAAGAAGTGGATCATTCAGTCGTTTCTTTACAGCCTGCGTTGTCGTTAAAATCAAAAGTAGCTCATATTAAACATGCGAAGAAGAATCGTGGTGTAAGTTATGGGAATACGTATGTAACAACTGGTGAAGAATGGATTGCGACTGTACCAATTGGTTATGCTGATGGTTATAATCGTCAATTATCTAATAAAGGCTATGCGTTAATTAATGGGGTTCGAGTACCTGTTATTGGCCGTGTTTGTATGGATCAGTTAATGTTGGATGTTTCAAAAGCGATGCCAGTACAAGTAGGAGACGAAGTAGTATTCTACGGTAAACAAGGTGAAGAAAATATCGCAGTAGAAGAAATAGCGGATATGTTAGGTACAATAAACTATGAAGTTACATGTATGCTAGATAGAAGAATTCCGCGTGTCTATAAAGAAAATGACGAAACAACTGCAGTTGTAAATATATTAAGAAAAAACTGAATCATTTCGATTCAGTTTTTTTATTCATATCAAATGCGAATATACCCTCGTTATGTAATACGGAGTAAACTTTGCGAGACACACTTTTTAGTTCAACTAAATTAAACTATCACCGGCAGAGATGACCAGTCCCGCAACAAAGATCTAATATACGAGAGTAGGGAAGAGCATCTTGTAAAACGAGGCTGGATGGGAGTATTCAACAAAATGTCCCCAATGTTTATTATAGATGTCTGCTAAAATATCATAATTAGAATAAATTGTTTTGTTAACATATGTATTCACCTAAAAATTCATTAAATTATAATAGTCATGCCTCGTTTTAATTTCAAAACCACATTGTGTATATAGTTTTAAAGCGTGGATATTTTTCGTTTCGACGTCTAATTCAATTGTTGAAACTCCTTCTGTAATAAGGGTATGTACTATATTACAAAGAATATCTTTTCCGTATCCTTTACCTTGATAAGAAGGATGAACGGCGAATCCTGATAGTGTAGTAGATTGCTCTTGTTTAGAAACTGTAATTGTTCCTATCACTTTTTCAGCAATAAGGGCACTGTAAACTTGATGGGAAGATGAATTCATCATTTTTTGTAACCATGTAGTCGTATTTTCTACTGAATCACCAAAAGCTTTACTAGAAATTTTAATAAGATCAAGAAGTGATTCTGAAGGTGCAAGAGTAAGCTGTATATTATTATCTGTTGTTTTTTGAATTTCGTTTGTTTTGCACTCCATACTATATTCACTATATAAATATGGTAACTTCATATGTTTTACAAATTCATTCCCAGAAATAGAATCCCCATTAATAATAAGAAGAGCTTCATCTGTCTCTCTATTTTGTATTTCTTTCATTGCAGTTTGTAAAAGGATAGTTCCGAAACGTTGTTTTCTAAAATGAGGATGTACAAAGCCTATTAGTTCAAGCTTTGTTGGTCTTTCGAAATCATACATATTTAAAGCGCCAATTAATTGAGTACCGTTATAAAGAAGAAAATCGTTTATATAATCTTCATTTCGATTTTTTAAAAAGTTGATATGTAAATCTGAAGAGTAATCAAGATTGTCTTGTTGCCCACAAATATAAGCCAAATCCTTCATTTGCTGTATTTCACTTTCTGTTACAGAACGCTTTTTCTGAATATCCATTGTATATTCCCTCTCATTCGTATTTAAAAATAGGATGGGTGACTTAACCATTTTTTTAATTCCACATTACCTTGCACAGATAACAGTCGGTATAAATAACGATAAGGCTGTCTATATTCTTCTAAGTGAGGAATAGACATAATTGTTTCGTAACCACTTTTAAAGGCATGTGCTTCTTTTTCGGTAAGTACATATTCTAGTCCGATAAAATCAAGTTCTCGCGGAGCAACAGCGTAAGCTTCACTATCTACTAAACCCGTAATAGTTGTACCGTCAGATAAAAATTGAGTAGGATCCATATCAATTAAGACGAGTGTAGATTCCTTTGGTACGGACAGGGAAGAAAGTTGTGATTCAAAGGTAGGGAATGCATTTTTTATGCTTTCATCATCGGAATAAAACATATTCACAAGCTCTTTACTCACGTTTAAAATATGTGATTGGAATTCATCTAGTGGAACTTGGAACGTGCCTGACGGATTTCCTATGAAATCGGCTTTAAATTTATGTATTTCTGCAAGTCCTTTTCCTAGGCTGAATAAAATAGAATCTGGTTGCTCGATAAAAGATTGAACTGTGTTACCTACTAACTTTTCGACCACCACAAATTCACGGCTATTTAAAACATGTTTTTCTAATATTGTTGGGATAGGAAGATTCGTATGTTCTTGCAGCAATGGATGTACAGTTTCTAAATGATGGACGTTCCTTGGATCAATTCCAAATAGATTTTTACATCCCCACCAAAAATCATTATTTGGTTCTTCATTCATTTTAGAAGCACGAACGATAACTTCTGTATCTTCTGTTTGAACGAGAAAAACATCACTTGCATGATCTTCATAACCTGGGTGCAAGGCTTGAACGGATAGAATAGGTGAATTGAATAGTTGTTGTAACATGAAAAGACTCCTTTTTCTGTAAATTCCATAAATTCATTATATAACAGATGATGAGTTATGAGGATAAAGATAAAAAGATTGAAAGCATACTTACATTTATAGTGAAAACTCATTAAAAATATTATATTTCTCTATTTTTGTATGAATTGTCTAAAAATAATGGTGGTAATACTTGAATGTAAGACTCGTATCTTTAAATCTATGAAGAGTAAAAGTAAAATTAAGCATTCATTTATAAGATTGTGAATCACAATAATGTAGACTATAGAAAATATTTCTCAATAATAAAATGAAGAGAAAAGCATGAAGAAGTAGAATGCATTCATTTATAATAGACTTAAATTAATTAATATAATTAATTGTTAATTTTATTATATTAATTGGATAGGAGAGAATGTTATGGCAAATGTACTCGTAATAAATTTTCCTGGGGAAGGTCATATTAATCCGACTTTAGCTGTTGTAAGTGAGTTAATTCAGCGAGGGGAAACAGTTGTTTCTTATTGTATTGAAGATTATAGAAAGAAGGTTGAAGCAACAGGTGCGGAATTCCGAGTGTTTGAGAATTTTCTCTCTCAAATTAATATTATGGAACGAGTAAATGAAGGTGGGAGCCCTTTGACGATGCTATCTCATATGATTGAAGCATCAGAGCGTATTGTTACTCAAATTGTAGAAGAAACAAAAGAGGAAAAATATGATTATTTAATATATGATAATCATTTTCCAGTAGGACGTATTATAGCGAATATTTTACAATTACCAAGCGTTTCATCCTGTACAACGTTTGCTGTTAATCAGTACATTAATTTTCATGATGAGCAAGAAGCGAGACAAGTAGATGAAATGGATCCATTATATCAATCTTGTTTAGCGGGAATGGAAAGATGGAATAAGCAGTATGGAATGAAATGTAATAGTATGTATGATATTATGAACCATCCTGGTGATATTACGATTGTATATACTTCAAAAGAATATCAGCCACGTTCAGAGGTATTTGATGAATCGTATAAATTTGTAGGTCCATCAATTGCTACTCGAAAAGAAGTGGGGAGTTTTCCTACCGAAGATTTAAAAAATGAAAAAGTGATTTTCATTTCTATGGGAACAGTTTTTAATGAACAACCTGCTTTGTATGAAAAATGTTTTGAAGCGTTTAAAGATGTTGATGCGACAGTCGTATTAGTCGTTGGTAAGAAGATAAATATAAGTCAATTTGAAAATATCCCGAAAAACTTTAAGTTGTATAATTATGTCCCGCAATTAGAAGTTTTACAGCATGCTGATGTATTCGTGACACATGGTGGTATGAATAGTTCGAGTGAAGCGTTATATTACGGTGTTCCATTAGTTGTAATTCCGGTAACAGGAGATCAGCCATTCGTTGCAAAACGATTGACTGAAGTAGGGGCAGGAATAAGACTTAATCGCAACGAGTTAACTTCTGAATTGTTACGTGAGACTGTAAAGAAAGTAATGGAGGATGTGACGTTTAAGGAGAATAGTCGTAAAGTGGGAGAGTCGCTTAGAAATGCCGGTGGATATCAAAGGGCAGTTGAGGAAATATTCAAATTAAAAATGAAGCCGTACGTAAAGATTAAATAGATGTTAAAAACACACTTACTTTTAATTTGTAAGTGTGTTTTTAGTATTACGCGTTACATGTGTTACATAAAAATAGCGATAAAGGAGAAACTTTTGTGTATATAAATCGATACCTTTGAATTAGTAGTAAAATTACGTTAAAATAATACTAAGAAAATATATAAGTTTTGGGGGTAATGAATGAAGAAAGTATTTGAATACGTATTATTAACAATTGGCTCAATTATAGTAGCAGGTTCATTAGAGCTTATTTTAGCACCTAATGGATTAGTAGATGGCGGGGTAACGGCTATTGCTATTATGGCAAATAAAGTTGCAGGATTGCCGCTTTATGGTGTGTTCTTAGGAATTAATATCCCAATTTTATTATTTACTGCAAAAGTAATGGGAAAGAAATTTTTTATCCGTACATCTTATGCGAATGTAGTTACAACACTCGGATTAATTTATTTAAAACCATTTCCAGCAATTACGACTTCTGAGTTATTAATTGTACTTTATGGTGGAGTACTGTTTGGAATTGGTGTTGGGATTGTTGTTAAAATGGGTGGAGCAATTGACGGTTCGGAAATGTTAGCAGTTTGGATGAATAAACACTTTAATGTACCGATTAGTACATTTTTACTTGCAGTAAATGCAGTTATTTTCATCTTTGTTGCCATTTTATTTTCAATCGAACAAGCGATGTTCTCATTAGCAATTTTCTATATTGTTACGAAGATGATTGATTTTATATTAGATGGTATTAATCAAGGTAAGAGCGTTATGATTATTTCTGGTAAGAATAAAGAAATAGGCGATTTACTTATGAAAGAATTGCAACTATCTGTTACGTATCTACATGGAGAAGGTGGTTTTTTAGGGGAGCATAAGAGAATCATTTATTGCATTACAAACCGATTCATTTATCCGAAAATGAAAGATCTCGTTCTCTCTGTAGATCCAGCCGCTATAATCGAAGCTTCCTATTCAACAGAAACGACTGGTGTGAAACGTCCGGGAAGGAAAGCTAGGTCAGGTGAATAACTAGAAGAAGGCTGTCCAAAAAGTTATTTTGGAACAGCCTTCTTTTTTATTTTGTTGAATTGTTAACATGTTACAAGTTAAATCCACTGTTAAAAAGTTTCCTTGCAACTAGGAAACCAAGCGTCTTTTAATAATGTAGCCAACGTTTCAATTTTATTTTCTGGAATACTACCAAAGCCGAGTAATACGTATGATTCCTTACGTAAATCATTCACGAAATTATATGGAGAAAGTGGGTATAATTTAACGCTTTGTTTTTTAGCGGATTCAATCAGTTCATTTTCATTCATACTGTTATGGACACATAAAACAATATGAAGTCCGGACTGTTCGCCAAGAATTTGAACATTAGCCCCCATTTCTTTCATAATGGATTTTACTAACGCATGATGTTTTCTTTTATATAGTGTACGACTCCGATTAAGGTGACGTTCCCAATTCCCGCTTTGTATAAAGTTAGCAAAAGCAAGTTGTTGTATTGTAGCGACTGTTTGTTTGAAAATTCCATGCAGTTCTTGATATGTTTTTAAAAGGTGTGGTGGTAAAACAACATATCCCATTCGTAAAGAAGGTAAAAAAGATTTTGAGAAAGTCCCCATATAAATAACGCGTTCATTTGAATCAAGACTTTGTAAAGAAGGAATCGGCTTACCAGCGTAGCGAAACTCTCCATCATAGTCATCTTCAATAATGTATCCGTTGCAATCATTAGCCCACTTTAACAATTCTAATCTTCTAGATAAAGGCATAATAATCCCGAGTGGAAATTGGTGTGATGGTGTAACGTATGCGACATTGGAATTTGTATTGTATAAACTAGAAATATCAATACCTTTTTCATCCAATGGTATGGGATGAATTTGTCTATCACAGCTTTTAATGATTGCGTGTATACGGTGAAATCCAGGGTTTTCAATGCCGTATTCTTTTGTAGGGCCAAGCAGTTGAAGTAGTAGCCAGAGAAGTGGCTGCGTTCCGGCGCCAATCACAATTTGATCAGGTGAAGAATGGACACCGCGAGAATGATATAAATATGTTGATATATGCTCTCGAAGAGCGAATTCACCTTGAGGGTCTTCTTTGGCAAATAGTGCATTTTCGTATGTAAGTATGGATTCTTGTAATGCTCGTTTCCAATTTGTAATCGGAAATGCATTTTGATCAATAAGTCCTTGGCTACAATCATATTCAAATTTTTCGTCTATCAAATTGCTCGTCTTCTTTGCTGCATTTGGCTTTTTATTTGGGATAACGTCAATATCGAAATTTGCTACAAAAATACCACGTTTCGGTTTACTTTCTACATAACCTTCAGCTAATAATTGTTGATAAGCTGATTCAACAGTAATGCGGCTAATATTAAATTGTGATGCTAAATTTCTGTGTGAGGGTAGACGTGTGCCGACAGAAATAGTCCCTTGTATAATTTCAGCTTTTATATATTCGTAAATTTGCAAGTAAATAGGTGTGTTACTTTGTAATTGCAATGGGATAGTAAAATCCATATAAAACTCTCCTTTAAAACTGGCCTTATAAAAAACACTTAAACTGTCACTTAAGTGAAGGGCAGTTACTTTCTATAATAATGATATAACATTTAGAAAATTAAATAAATATTTAGAGGAGAGTTAAAAATGAATGTTAAAGAAGTAGTAACAGAAGAGCAATTACATGAAGTATTACCTGTTTTACAGCAATTACGAATGAAACTTTCAAAAGAGGAAACAAGCTCTTTATTTCGAAATATGAAAGAAGAAAATTATAAACTATTTTCGCTGCGTAAGGAGAATGATGAAGTTGTTAGCCTTGCAGGTGTAGCGATTTGTACGAACTTTTATAATAAGAAACACGTTTTCGTATATGACCTTGTAACAGCAGAAGCACATCGTTCAAAAGGACATGGGAAAGTATTACTTTCGTATATAGAGAACTGGGGAAAGGAAAACGAATGTGAGTCTATCGTCCTCACGTCAGCATTTTCAAGAATTGATGCTCATCGTTTTTATGAAAGAGAAGGGTATGATAAGGTGAGTTATTCTTTTCATAAAGAATTATAAAAAATAAGAAGAAGTTGTCCCGCAAAAGTTGGGAACAGCTCCTTCTTATTTTTTCAGTTATTATTAAACCGTAAATAGGTTGTAAGTTATGGTATATGTATTTGAAAAGGTTATATAGTGTATTTTGTCGAATTGTTTTAATTTAATAAAGAGAATGATTGGAGCGCTTATACTTGAAAAAAATAAAAAAACTATCAATCCCTAATGATGCTAGAGTTATCGTCATATCGGATATTCATGGAGAATTAAATCTTTTAAAAGAAGCACTACATAAAGTTAACTTTAAAGATGAAGATTATTTAATTATTAATGGAGATCTTTGCGAGAAAGGACGAGATAGTGTAGGCGTAGTAAACTACCTTATGAATCTTGTAAAGAACAATTCAAAGGTTCACGTTGTTGAAGGGAATTGTGAAGTTTTAGTTGATGCTCTTCTAAATGAAAATCCTGGTCTTATTAATTATTTATGTACGAGGAAGCATTCAATTTTTAATGAATGGCTAGAGCAATTGGGTTTTTCAGTTCATGAGGGCACTTCAATTCGTGAAGTGAAAGAAGCATTGTTAAGTGAATTTTCACAAGAACTATATTGGCTAACAGAGTTGCCAACAGCGATTGAAACAGAAGATTATATTTTTGTGCATGCCGGTCTAGAAGATAGAGTAGATTGGAAAGAAACTGAGCGCAAAAATGCGATAGCAATGCCGGAGTTTTTCAATCAATCACATAAAGCAAATAAGTATGTAATAGTCGGTCATTGGCCTGTCGTGAACTATTCTGAAGAAGCACCGTCTAATAATCCAGTTATTGATAAGGAGAAAAAAATTATTGCAATTGATGGAGGAAATGCAATTAAAGAAGCAGGGCAATTAAACGTATTTATTATTCAGAGGAAACAAACGGGCGATACGTTTTCTTATACATATGTAGACTATTTTCCAGAGTACGAAGTAATAGCGGATTTTAATGCGAATTCAGAAATGCAGGGCGGAGTGACATATCCGTATTATTACATAGAGCCTATCGAGAAGATGCAAGATTACACCGTATGTAAACAAAAGGAAACGAATAATGTGCTCACTGTAAAAAATGAATATATGAAACAACTTAAGTCAGGTGAATATACAGTGAAAACCGATATTTCTTGTGCGCAAATAAGCGTTAGGAAGGGAGATATCGTTTCTCTCATTGATGATAGCTGTTCAGGATATGATTTAATTAAAAAAGATGGCGTAGAGGGTTGGATAGAGAAAGGGATTTTAGTTGAGATAGAAAAAGTGAAAAATAAAACATTAAGCTGAAATAGGAGGGATATAACCTCCTATTTTTTTAAAGGAGTAGATTGCTTGCTGTCTTTAATAAGTAAATAAATCGTACTCGGCAGAATGATAAGTGTCATTCCTAAAAGAATTGCTAGTATGCCATAACCTCTATAGGGAGCAGAAACGATAAAAGGAAGTATCGCTAAAAAAATACCTGCTATCATCATTGAAATACTACTAATATTTGAAGCTCTTTTTTCAAGGTGCTTATCATTCCATTCTAATGAAACGGTTGATTTAGTCGTATCAATTTTGGAACTGAAATAACCTATTAATATAAATAAAAGCCCTAATGCTAAAAATATGAAATGATCAAGAGGAAGTGAAAAGCCAAGAGCAATGAGGGCGATGACAATATCGACAAAAAATAAGAATAGTAACATTGTGTTGCCGATCCAATGGAGAAATTTCTGGTTATTCGCTGCTTTAGATAAAGCTAAAAATACAAAGAATAAGAAGGAACATATAATTATATTTACGATTACAAAAGTGCTTTTATCCATTGTTGATGTAGGCGTTCCATTGAAGTCCCATTTCGTAACAATATTTGATGGTAAGAAGAAATATAGAATAATATTTGTCGTAATAATAGTGAGAAATAAAGCAATACTAAATCGATTATTCACTAAATCACCAGCTTTCTAAATCAATAATTGGTATCTAATAACAAAATTATACAATATAATAAATGATATTAGTTTTGATTTTTCTGAAAAAATATTATAATTATATATGAAATAAAGAGGAATGCAGGAGGGAATTATGCAAAACGTTATATTAAAGGGGAAGAAAGTTACAATTCGTACAATAGAAGAATCAGATATAAAAACATTATGGAATATCGTATTTAAAGAAGAAAGTCCAGAATGGAAGAAATGGGATGCGCCATATTTCCCGTTCTCAATGCAAGAATACTCTTCCTATAAAGAGAAGGTGCAAACTCGTTTGCAAGAAGAACCACTGTCAAATTTAATTATAGAAAATAACGGTCAAATTATAGGGACGGTCGGATTTTATTGGGAGCATAAACCGACGCGTTGGCTGGAGATGGGAATTGTTATTTATAATCCAACTTACTGGAATGGTGGATACGGTACAGAAGCGTTAACGTTATATCGAGATTTATTATTTGAAAAGATGGAAATTGGTAGAGTAGGGCTCACGACTTGGTCTGGTAATGAACGAATGATGAAAGTAGCGGAGAAAATAGGAATGAGCTTAGAAGGTAGAATGCGAAAGTGTCGTTATTATAACGGAACATACTATGATTCTATTCGAATGGGCATGATTCGTGAAGAATGGGAAGCGCTATGTGTAACGAAGGGGTGAGAAAGATTGTACGCTATTATTGCTACATTTGATCGTGTGTTTACTCATAAAATTACAGAACTGCAAAATGAATTAACAAATGTAATTGGAACAAATCAATTAGCTGGAGTAGAACCTCATATAACGATTGCGGATTATAATGAGTTAGATGTTCATTTGTATACGGAGAAACTAGGGGAGTTTGTAGCTATTCAAGAAAATATAGACGCAGTAACTTTTCCTTCTGTTGGAATTTTTCCTACTAATGGAACGGTCTTTCTAGCGCCGACTGTTACCCATGAATTGTTAAAACTTCATTATTCTTATCATGATTATTTTAAAACTTTTCATGACAACCCAAATTCATATTACGTACCGGGAAAATGGGCTCCGCATTGTACAATTGCAAATAGATTACATACAAAGCAGTTTTTAAGTGTAATGGAATATATTTATGGAAAGTTTAATTTTGCAACAGCTTCAATTGAGAAATTAAAATTAATTAAGGTGAATTATGAAAATGGTTTTGCCGTTTCTTCTAGTATATTAGCAGAATATAATTTAAAGAGAATGGAGACATCGAGATGACATATATAATTAGAGAAATGAAGCAAGAAGACATTCACGCTGTACAATCAGTAGCAAAAATAGCTTGGCATGATACATATGAAGGCATTATTCCGAGAGAAATTCAAGATAGTTTTTTAGACGAGGCATATTCTGATGAAAAAATGAAATATCGTCTTAAAAATACGCATTTATTCGTTGCGGAAGAAGAGGGTGAAGTAATAGGGTTTGCGAACTTTTCACCTGTTAGACTACAAAACGAAGCGGAATTAGGTGCGATTTATTTGTTACCAGATCAGCAAGGAAAAGGGATCGGAAGTGCTTTATTACAAAAAGGAATTAAAGCATTAAATGGGATACGGAAATTGTACATACATGTAGAAGCAGCAAATGAAAAAGGAAAACGCTTTTATGAAGCGAAAGGTTTTGCTGAATTAGAGCAATTTGAAGAAGACTTTGAAGGACATATGATGCAGACAGTAAGGATGGTTTTATACGTATAAGGAGAACTAGTAATGAAAATTTTTGATTTTAGTGAAAAAGTAGGAAAGCACCTATCAGTATTTCAATCTAATTTCATCATATCGAAAATATTAAACCATCGAGGAAATATACATATCGGTGCTATGCATTTACACGAGAATGGAATCATCGGTAATCATGAAGCAGTTGTATCTCAACTGCTTCTTATTGTGGACGGGACAGGATATGTATGTGGAGTAAATAAAGAAAAGATAAAGATAGAGGCGGGACAAGCTGTGTTTTGGGAAAAGGGAGAGCTCCATGAAACAAGTACAGAACACGGATTAACGGCAATTGTTATGGAAGCGGAGAATCTTGAACAAGCGATAGTAATGCCTATTATTCAAGGGGAGTTGTGAAAAATGATAATTAAGGCGAATCAAGAAGATACCAATGAAATATTAAAATATGCGGCTCAATCGCTTTTTGAAGGGACGAGAGGCAATTGTCAATTAAGTACCAAGAAAGCAATTGAGATTACAAAGCCGATTGTAGAAAAAGGAGCATACTATTTAATTATTAAAGAAGAAAATAAAGTAATGGGATGGATATTAATAGGGGAAAATACAGACTATTTTTCTCGTGAAAAACTTGGATTTATATATGAATTGTACGTTTTCCCAAAATATCGGGGGAGAGGATTATCGCGAGAACTGATGGAAGCTGGTATTAAGGAATTAAAGGAGAAGTATTCAGAAATTCGGTTGAATGTATTTGCTGGGAATTTTGCAAAAGAGATGTACGAAGAGTTTGGGTTTGTTGAAAGGCAGGTAATTATGACTTTGAAGTGAGTATTATAGTCTGAATGGGAGAAAATAATGATTTAGTGGCTACTTTCTCGCTGGGATTTAAAGTGAATAAGTCCCTATAAATATATAAAATAGATGGTTTGCCTTTATTTTATAGTAGATTTATAGAGTGTGCTTAAAAAACAAATAAATTAGCATTATACAATATATCGTTATTATAGTAAAAGAGAAATTTTGGAAAAATATCATTTTTTTGTTTAGAAATTTTTAAATTATTGATATAATCAATTTGTAGAATTGATTATTGGTTAATTTTACTATTTTTTAATTTTAAGGGGGATTTAATAATGGCAGGACAAATTCGTATGTCACCAGAGGAGCTTAAATCGAAAGCTACTCGATATGGACAAGGTGCAAATCAAATTGAGGACATTTTACGTCAACTACAAAACTTACAAAATGAATTAAGAGGAGAATGGGAAGGTCGTGCTTTCGAAGGTTTTGACCAACAGTTCAATCAATTAAAGCCAAAAGTACAAAACTTCGCACAGCTATTACAAGAAATTAATATGCAGCTTAATAAAACTGCAGAAGCTGTTGCTAGACATGACGAAGATCTTTCTCGTAATTTCGGTCTACAATAAGACAGATAAAAAGAAATATATAATTTAGCCATGCAACCATACGTTGTATGGCTAAATTACTTTAAAACTAGAGTAAGATACGAAGTCTTTCATTAGATAGACTCGCAGTCGCAGGAGTGATAAGTAGTGAAAAAGTTCAAATGGAGCATCTTGTTGTTTATTATTTTAGCTCTTGTACTATCGACAGGGGTCTCCTATTTAGCATTAAATCAAAATGTTAAGAAAGCTAATGAGAATACTACACCAAAAATGACAGTTGCGTTGGTAAATGAAGATCAGGGCACTGTATTTGAGGGCAATAAAATAGCGTTTGGAGATCAATTTGTTAAAAATGTAAATAAAAATACGAAACAAGAATGGTACGTAGTTAGTCGCGGGGTAGCGGAAAATGGATTGAAAAATAATAATTACAATATGATGATTGTTATTCCAAATGATTTTTCTAGGAAGGCAGTTGCGATTGATTCAGAGATTCCAGAGAAATTAACGTTAAACTACAAAGTAAATGCAACTGGGAATAAGGATTTGAAAGCTGAGGCAGAAAATACAGCTTCTGTTATTTTAGAAGATTTCAATAAGCAAATAATCGACGTTTATTTTGCGAGTATTATCGGTAAGCTACAAGGTGCACAAGATAATATAGGTAAAATAATTGAAAAAGGAAACGTTCAAACAACTATGTATAAAAAAGATATACATAGTCCGTTAGCAAATTACACAAATCAATTTAAAACAGTACAAGATTATACAGGTGTTTCTGTTAATAGTTTCAAAGGATTTCAGGATGTTTTAAAAGGTTTCGGTCAAGCGTTAGATGAAGGGAATAAATCTAACAGTACGTACTTAGATGGTTTTAATAACTTTCAAAAAATGCAAACTGATAACAATTTGTTAGCGAATAATTTCACAAATCAATTCAATCAATATATGAATGATATGAATACAGGCGATGCTTTAAAGCAATTAAGTGCATTGGAATCAGCTAATAAAAGTATTTCAAATCAATTTACGTTTTCAGAGAAAGAACCAAATATTTTAACTGATGCTGCAGCGATTCAAAAATATTTAGCAGATGTAAAAAAACAAGTATCTGAATATGATACAGAACTTGCAGGAAAGTTAGAAAGTGATATTCAAGAGACGGTAATTAAGAAGTTAAAGCAATCTATGTCGAATGATGGAAAGCAAGAAATCTTCATAAATACATTAATGAAACAACCAGATGCTCGAATAAAGAAACAAATCGAGAATTTAATTGCGAAATTACCTAGTTTAAACATGGAAGAAATCGGTCAAAGTGATTTGCCAGATACAACGAAATTACAACTGCAAAATGTAATTCAATTTACAAAAAAATATAATAAAGAAAATAATTTTTATTATGATCCTGTAAATAAAATATCTTTAGGAAACGCTATTAAAGAAGTAAAGGATAGACTTTATACAGAGGGAATTACATTTAGTGATACTGCGAAAGTAATTAAAATGGAATCTCCGCAAATTTTGAAGATAAAGATTCCAGAAGAATTTAAACTAGATGGAAGTACAGGATTCTTACATATTGATGGTGAGGATCGTACAAGTGATTTTCTTCAAAGCGAAGCAGGAGAAATTACAATAGCTCCTCGTAATGAAGGGGATATAAAGATTGATCTGCATGTGAAGTTAAAAGATCCAAACATCAATATAGATGTTTTCTCTCCTGTAATGTGGCAGTGGGAATTGAGTGGGACTCATAAAAAAGAAACTAGTCCTGAAAAAGAAAAACCTAACAAAGAAGATAAAGGAACACAAACGGAAAATAGCAAGGTGGAAAATGTGGTTCATAAATCACAGTATGGCATAATGCCGTTAGTACACAGTGCTAAAAACCCTATTATTAAAAAAATGGAAAACACAACAGGGAAAGATAACGGAACTGGAGGAAACCCAGGAGGCGGAACGGGGAAAGATAACGGAACCGGAGGAAACCCAGGAGGCGGAACGGGAACAGACAACGGAACCGGAGGAAACCCAGGAGGCGGAACGGGAACAGACAACGGAACCGGAGGAAACCCAGGAGGCGGAACGGGGAAAGATAACGGAACCGGAGGAAACCCAGGAGGCGGAACGGGAACAGACAACGGAACCGGAGGAAACCCAGGAGGCGGAACGGGAACAGACAACGGAACCGGAGGAAACCCAGGAGGCGGAACGGGAACAGACAACGGAACCGGAGGAAACCCAGGAGGCGGAACGGGAACAGACAACGGAACCGGAGGAAACCCAGGAGGCGGAACGGGAACAGACAACGGAACCGGAGGAAACCCAGGAGGCGGAACGGGAACAGACAACGGAACCGGAGGAAATCCAGGAGGCGGAACGGGAACAGACAACGGAACCGGAGGAAACCCAGGAGGCGGAACGGGAACAGACAACGGGACCGGAGGAAATCCAGGAGGCGAAACGGGAACAGATAACGGTAAAGTTACTGAAAGTACAACGAATCAAGTAGTACATCAAAAAGCAGAAGTATTAACAAAAAATATATCTAGTGTATTAATAAAAGAAGCAGTAGATACAGTCGAAAGTTATCAAGGTTTAATGAGCCTTTACGAAATGTATTATGGGATTGATTTAAGAACGAAAGATGTAGGTCCTAAGTTAGAAGAGGGAAGTTTAGATGCAATTGCGACGGATCAATCTTTGTACTACGTATTAAATAAACAAAGTTTAATTGATTTAATTTCAAATCTTGTTTCATCAAGTATTACTACAGAAATAAAGCAAGATATGTCAGGTTTAAAACAAAAAATAAACTCTTATCAACAATCTATTACTAGTGCGGATCAAAATTCTATGCTACTAGCGGAGAAATTAAATGGAACGACGCAACAAGCAACTAGTATGAATGAAAATTTAGGAGAGTATGTAAAAGGTTTAGCGAAATGGCGTGAGAATAGCTTAAAGCTAGTTGAAGAGCAGCAAGTATTAACAACAAATCATGCTGGTGAGCAAACAGCTATTTTATCGTTAGATTCTGGTATTAAATCATTAATGATGCAAAGTCAGTCATTGGTCGAAAGTTCGAAGCATAGTTTAGCAACTTCAGACGATGTATATAAAACATTTGATCAAATTAATGGACAAGCAAAAGAAATTCAAGACAGCGGAACGACAATTGTTTCAAAAGCTGATCTATTATTAAATGACTTTACGAAGAAAATGGAAGATGATAAATCATTCTCCAAAAACTTTACGAAAATTTTAGCGAATAGCCGTATTGGAGATCGTCAAAATGAGATGCTATATGACTTTTTAGCTAGTCCAGTTCAAAAGCAAAATGATGGAGTAATTGCAGCAGGTAATGCTTTTACACCGTACTTAATTGTATTAACTTGTTTCATTGTTGCATTATTTACAGCATACGCAATTGCGAATCAAGAAAAGAAACGAATGCAATCAGATCATTTTGAAGAGAAATTCTCATTAATTGATATGAATGTACCAACTACAGTAGTAGCTTTCGGTATATCAATTGTGGAAGGGATTAGTATAGGTATCATTTCTGGGCGTCTTTTAAAGTTCGGTCAGGATCAAAGTTTACTATGGATTGCGTTCATCACATTTATTATGATGGCGTTTGTATTGGTCTCAACCTACTTATTACGACAAATAAAAATGGTAGGAATGTTTATACTATTAGTATTTTTAAGCATGTACCTATTTTTAACTGAGGCAGTTGGAAGTAAAGTAGATCAAATGTCGTCTGTCGGAAAGATACGTCAATTCTCACCGCTTCAGTATATAGAAAGTTTTCTAAATGATTTTATTAGTGGTAAAGATACTGGGAAAGTTATTTTTGTCGTATTGTTTGTAATTGCCATTATTGGATTGGTTAGTAATCTATTTGTATGGCATAAGAAATGGGAGGAAAAAGAAGTAAATGATCAAACAATGGAGCATAGTGGCTAAGTTATCATTTCTCTCTATCCTTTTACTGTTTGTCGCGCTACCGATAAGGAGCGCGGCTGACAGTTATCTTGGTGATGATGGGAAGATTAAGTTTAAAGTGGATCGACTTGAAGAAAGCGACCAAGAAAAAAATAAAAAGGAACATA
Organism: Bacillus sp. PK6-16; assembly: GCF_056530295.1. NCBI lineage: Bacteria > Bacillati > Bacillota > Bacilli > Caryophanales > Bacillaceae > Bacillus > Bacillus sp. PK6-16. Next base: position 3,296,556 of record NZ_CP096511.1, on the reverse strand, counting down.
AAGAAACAGAATTAGATAAAGCATCGATTGAGTTATTTAACAAAGATATAGAGGAAGAAATTGAGAAAAAGAAAAAGAAAGAACAAAAAGATATGGAAGCTTTGCGAGATTCTCTTTTTACAAAACCAAAAGAGAATAATAGTGTTAAAGATACGAAAAATAGTTTATTTAGCAGTGAATACATTGTCAGAAAAAGTGCAGATGAAGTAGCGAGTAATGAAACAATGAATGAAGCGCCAATTAGTATAACAATAATATTATTATTTGGCGGCGGCATTCTACTTATTTGCATCGGTATTTATACGGTTCTTCGTAAAAGTTGGAGGTAAAGCGATGGCAATACAAACACATATCAATGTGACAGTAGATTTTAGTAAATGGAATGGAAATACATATGATTTGCGTATTCCGAATCATCAATCTATTAAATATTTATTAAAAAACTTATTAGATACGCTAAAGATTGATAATCATGAAGGTTCACATTTTGTAATTAAAGTGAAAAATAAGTCAATTGTTTTAACAGATAATGATCGTTTAATTGATCACCAAATAACAGATGGAGATATTTTGCAAGTTTTATAAAGAATATTTTTTACTTTTAGTTATTTGAAAATAAGTTATTACGGGTTATAAAGAAAAGGAGAAGAGGATAAACATGACGGAAAAAATAATTCAAATTGATGGAATGAACTATCAATTTCAAATAGAAAAAGAAAATTGGAAATTGGAGATGACCAAATCTCAAACACGTATAAAAGACTTCCGTCAATTCGATATAATTACGGGCGAATCATCTGAATTTGTACCATTAACAATAGAAGAAACGGATGATATGTTTACGTTTCTATATCAAGTAGATAAAAAATTATATAAGTGGGACGATCTTAGCCGTTTTGGAAGAAATGAGAAATTAAGACTACTTCGGAATGTTGCGCAGTTTCGTAAATATTTAAATAAACGAATCACGTTCTTTTTACATCCAGACAATATAGTTTTTAATGCTAATTTAATACCAAGTATTATACATAGAGGAATTCGAGATATTGTTCCGCCAACCCCGTTATTAGAAGAGCAATTTTTAACACAATATAAGTGTCTAATTATTGCTTTATTCTCCCAAAAACATAACTTTGATGATTTGTATGCTGGGTTACTAAAAGATGCAAAAGAAACAACATTTGAACAGACCGTTGCTCAAATGGAAAGCTTAGATGCATTACTGCAGTTTCTTGATGACAGCTTTGAGAAGGAACAAACAAAAACAGAAAAAAATATGCAGTTAGTACCTAAAAAAAGCTATAAATCATTTAAATACTTAGCTTTTTCCTTCATAGCGGCGACAGTTATTTTAGCTGCTCCTTTAATATATTTCACTTTTATAAAATTTCCTTATCAAAATAAATTGTTAGAAGCAAATGCAAGTTTCATAGCAACTGATTATGACAAAGTCATTACGCAATTGAATGAAGAGGAGTTTGAATCATTACCGATTGCATCTAAATATGAGTTAGCATTTGCATACATTACAGCTGAAAAACTAGGTGAAGCTCAAAAGAAATCGATTATGAAAAACATTAGTTTGAAAAGTGATGAAAAGTATTTGCTGTATTGGATGTATAACGGAAAAGGTAATTTTGATAAATCATTAGATTTAGCTAAGACACTTGATGATCCTCAGCTTATTATGTACGGCCTTGTTAAACAAATTGAATCACTGAAAAATAATCCGGATTTATCAGGGGAAGAACGTGATCAAAAGTTAAAAACATATGAGCAACAATTAGATGAATATAAAAAGAAATATGGCAATTCATCAAACGATAAAAATTTGTCGGACACAGAGAAAAAAGAGTAAGCACTTGATGAGACAGTTGAAAAGGAGCAGTGAACACGGATGGAGCAACTATTAGTATTGACTTATGGAGACAAAATATATAAGTGCACATTACATCCAAATGAGCAATCAATAGTGTCGATTGGAAAAGAGTGGACAAATGATATTACGAATCCAAGTTTAGAACAAGAAGTAGAGTTAAAGTGGAATAATGAAGTAAATGCTTGGGTGGTACAGGATCAATTAATAGAATTCAATAAGGAAATTGAGATTGGGAAAACAAGAGATGTGAGCTTGAAAATCTTTATATCTATTGTTGGCACAACTAAAGTGTTTGATATTGGAACGAAACATTCTCTTACGGTGAGTCAAAACGAATACGATGATATTTCTATTACCGGGACTAGTGTAGATTTAATGCTATCTCGCGAAACGTTGTACGATTCTTTTAAAGTGAACGTGTATGGCGGGGATGTATTTCATAATTATACGAAGTTAAAAGATAGCGTTATGCTGGAATCAGGAGACGTATTATATTTTGATGGTATTTTATTGGAGATTGGTAGTGAAGACATTCAAGTACTTTCTTCAGAAGATAAAGTGAAATCTGCGTTACCTATTTTAGTAGAATCAGAAACGAATTATCAAAGTGGTTATCCAGACTATCATCGTTCACCACGTATTATTTACCGTGAACCAGAAGAGAAAATGACAATTGCAAAGCCTTCAAGTATGCCATCAAAACCAACGGAGCATTTAGCAAGAATCATTGCACCTTCACTTGTCATGATTGTCGTAACTGTATTACTTGCTATTTTCATGAAATATGGAATGTTTATTATCGCATCGATTGCGATGACATTAGTAACAATCATTGTTTCTGTCACATCGTATATTAAAAATTTGAAGCAATATAAAGTCGACATTGTTGAACGAGATAAAAGCTATAGAGAGTATATAAAACAAAAAACGAAAGATTTACATGCAGAAAGTGAAAAACAGCGTCACGCATTACATTATCACAATCCAAATGTAGAAGTAATACGTAATATGGCAGTTCAAGTAAATCCTAGAATTTATGAAAAAACAATGTTACATCATGATTTCTTAACATTTAGCGTTGGAACAGGACAAGCTAATACGAGTTTTGAAATTCAATTTAATGAAGAAGAATTTAGTCAAACGAAAGATGAATTAATCGATATAGCACGTGAACTAAGACAGCGTTATCTATCATTGGAAGATGTACCAGTTGTAACAGATTTAATGAATGGACCAGTCGGTTATATTGGCCAACGCTCTTTAGTGTTAGAGCAATTACAATTATTAGTTGCACAAACGGCTTTATTCCATAGTTATTATGACTTGCAGTTTATTACTATTTTTCCGGAAGAAGAAAAAGAAAAATGGGATTGGATGCGCTGGTTACCTCATGGAAGTGTTCGCGATATAAATGTACGTGGATTTGTATACCATGATCGTAGCCGTGATCAAGTGTTAAATAGCTTGTATCAAATATTGAAAGAACGAAAATTAAAACTAGATGAAAAAAGTTCTACTAATGAAAAAATGTACTTTGCACCGCACTATGTCGTTCTCATTACAGATGAAAAACTAATATTAGACCATGTTGTTATGGAATTCTTTAATGATGATCCGAGTCAATTAGGTGTATCACTTGTATTTGTACAAGATGTTATGCAAAGTTTACCGGAGCATGTGAAAACGGTAATAGATATAAGAGATGCAAAACAAGGGAACATCATCTTAGAGCAAGGAGAGCTTGTTAACCGTCAATTTAAACTAAATCACGTACCGAAAGGGTTTAATTTAGAAGATATTTCACGGGCATTAGCACCATTAAATCATTTGCAAAACTTAAAAAATAGTATTCCAGAAAGCGTAACATTTTTAGAAATGTACGGCGTTGAAAAAGTAAAAGAACTGAATATCACAAGTCGTTGGGAGAAAAATGCAGCGCATAAATCTTTAGCTGTACCACTTGGATTACGTGGTAAAGAAGATATCGTAAACTTAAACTTACACGAAAAAGCACACGGACCACACGGGTTAATAGCAGGTACAACAGGTTCAGGTAAATCGGAAATTATACAATCGTATATTTTATCTCTAGCAGTCAATTTCCATCCTTACGAAGTAGCCTTTTTACTAATTGACTATAAAGGTGGCGGAATGGCGAATTTATTCAAAAACTTACCGCATTTATTAGGAACAATTACGAACTTAGATGGAGCACAAAGTATGAGAGCGCTCGCATCAATTAAAGCTGAATTACAGAAAAGACAACGATTATTTGGTGAAAATGATGTAAACCATATTAATCAGTATCAAAAACTGTATAAAGAAGGCTTAGTAAGTGAGCCGATGCCGCATCTATTTTTAATTAGTGATGAATTCGCGGAATTGAAGTCAGAACAACCAGAATTTATGAAAGAGTTAGTTTCAACAGCGCGTATCGGTCGTTCACTCGGGATCCATTTAATATTAGCTACGCAAAAACCGAGTGGTGTTGTAGATGATCAAATTTGGAGTAACTCGAAATTCAAACTAGCATTAAAGGTTCAAAATACGTCAGATAGTAATGAAATTTTAAAAACACCGGATGCTGCTGAAATTACATTACCAGGACGTGCTTATTTACAAGTTGGGAATAATGAAATTTATGAACTATTCCAATCAGCTTGGAGCGGAGCAGACTATGTAGAAAACAAAGAAGATAAAGAACATTTAGATGCAACGATATATGCAATAAATGATCTAGGACAATATGAAATATTAAGTGAAGATTTAAGTGGACTTGGTAGTAGTAAAGAAGTAATAAGCGTACCATCTGAACTGGATGCTGTTATTGACTACATTCACGATTACGCAGAAATAAATGAAATTGAAGCATTAGCAAGACCGTGGTTACCACCACTTCCAGAAAGCGTATATTTACAAGACTTACATACTATTCAGTTCAAAGAAGCATGGACGAAAGAAAAGAAACCATTACAAGCAACAATTGGTCTACTAGATCAGCCTGAATTACAATCACAAACACCATTAACATTAGATATTAGTAAAGACGGACACGTAGCGGTCTTCTCAAGTCCAGGCTACGGAAAATCAACATTCTTACAATCAGTCATTATGGATGTAGCTCGCCAGCATAGTCCGGAGCATTTGCATGTGTATTTAGTGGACCTTGGAACAAATGGTCTTCTACCTTTAAAAGGATTACCTCATGTAGCGGATACGATTACGATTGATGAATCTGAAAAATGTTTAAAGTTTGTTGAAAGATTAACTCAAGAAATGAAAAATCGTAAACGATTATTAAGTGAATATGACGTTGCAAATATTGAAATGTATGAAAAGGCAAGTGGGAAAGAAATACCACATATTATTATTGCGATCGACAATTATGATGCAGTAAAAGAAGCGAAGTTCTATGAAAGCTTTGAAATGCTAATTATGCAAATTGTCCGAGATGGTGCAAGTTTAGGAATTCATACCTTAATTAGTGCAGGGCGACAAAATGCACTTAGAATTCAATTGTACAATAATATTAAAATCCAAACTTGCCTATATATGATTGATCAAAGTGAAGTAGCTAGTATTGTAGGGAGATCTGATATAAAAGTGGAAGAAACAGCAGGAAGAGCGTTAATAAAACTAGAATCTCCTACATTATTCCAGGCTGCATTGCCTACGAAAGCAGAAGATGAACTACAACAAATTCAATTATTACAACAAGAAGCAAATGATATGGACCGAGAATGGGATGGAGAACGTCCGAAGGCAATTCCAATGATGCCAGAAATTATTGATATTGCTACTTATCGTAAAAATAAAGACGTTACAAAAGCTCTACAAGCAGCAAGAATTCCAATGGGGCTTGATTTTGCAAACGTAGAAGTTGTAGCTCATGATATTGCAGTGAATGATCATTTAATGATTTATAGTGTAGATGATAGTATGAGAAAACAAATTGTATCTAGTATCCTATCTCAATTGAATAAAGATTATTTTGAAAGTGTGACGTTGGTGGATACAGCAGAGTATAGTTTCGTTCAATATAAAGATAATGTGACGCACTACATTGTAGACGAAAATGAAATCAATATGCATGCGAAGTATTGGATGGAAGTAATTCGCGAACGAGCTCTTGAATTAGCGCAAGCAAGACAAGAAGGTAGAGAAATTCCTGCATTCACAAAACAACTCATTATCATGACAAATGTTGAAGAGTTTAGTAAATTTGTTTATTTAGAAATGGAGGATGCAGCAACTTTAATTGATCTATCTCGTACAGTAGGCATTTACTTTGTATTAGCAGGTCACCACGACTACATGGACCGAAATCGTGAAGCTCTACCTATGAAAATGAGAAGTAAACTAACAGCAGCAATTATCGCAATGCCATTAAATGATCAAAGTATCTTTAACATAAAATATATAAGCAACGAAGTGCCATTAGGTAAAGATGAAGTGTATTACTATCAAAAAGGGAACATAATGAAACTAAAAATGCCTAGAGTAACTAACGAGGTGACAGTATGAAATTAAAGAAGAAAGCTAAGGTGATGATAGTCGTGTCAATAGTGGCAAGTTTATTGAGTGGGTGTGGTTTTGGAGAGACAAAGATAGAGTATGAGAGATTTGTTAAGGCATTAGAAGAAGAGGATATGAGTACGGTAATGTCTGCAAGTGATGATGGGTATGCGTATGTGGCTCAACGAGGTATATATAGTACATTTGAACAAAAGGAAGATGGAGAGCATAGTAAAACAATTCGTCAAACTACGGAAGGTGTATATAATACAAAAGATAAAATTTTATATGGTGACACGACACAAACAATTGCTACGGATATAGAAGATAATAAGCAAAAAAGGACAAATGAAAATTATAAAAAGGAAACTATTTATAGTACTAATGTTAAGTATGAAAATGGCCAGGTGAAAAGTCCAAATTCAAACCTGGATGTTTCATATGTGAACGTAATTGTAGATCGTTTAAAAGGGATAGGGAAACTAAATATGAAACCGGGTGATAATATAAAGAAATTTGATCAGCCTAATACTGTTGGGTATAGACTAACTGAATCAGAATTTCAAAGTATTTTAAATGACAAACTAAAAATACAATATGATGAATATGAGGGAGCAACAATTGTAATTCATCTTGATTCAGCAAAAAAACCTAAACAAATATTACAAATAAGTATTGATATAGATTATAAGAAAAAGAATGATGAGGGGCATTTATTAGAAAATATGGTTCAAATAAAAACGTATTTTAACAAAAAAGGAGATAATGAACAAGACGCAAAAAAAGAATATTCGGACTATAAAGTGAGTTACGGAAATATAAAGTGATTAAGAAACAGGGGGAACTGGAATGAAAAACAATGAGGAGCAAGATAAGGATTTAAAGATAGCTTCTGATTGGGGTAAATTAGAACTGTCTGGAACTGATATTTATTCTTTTAGGGAAGGAAGATATCCTTATGATAAATCAGACGAAAAAAATATAAAGAGATTACAAGAAAACTTTAACGCAAAGTATATAGATCATAAAGTGGATGAAAATACTGGATTTGCAGCGTATGCTTTTGAAGATAAAACAACAGGGGAAATTATAATAACGTACGTAGGAACAGAAGATCTAACGGATGCGATAACAGATGGTGAAATTGGGGGACATAATATAACGGGTGCAAATAAAATAGTGTTAGGTAATTGGGAACACGATTTTACAGTCAAACAGTATGATCAAGGAGAAGAATTTTATTTGAAGGTTAAACATGATAACCCTGCTGCCAAAATTAGTGTAACAGGGCATTCATTAGGTGGTGGTATAGCTAATACTGTATCGCTAAGACACCAAGAAGATAATATTGAATCATTAACATTAAATCCAGCACCTGTATTAAACCGAGATGTTGATAAATTTGGTAATGGATTTGATATGAATAATATTAGGAATGTTATTAACGAAAAGGATCCATTACATCTCGGAATAAAATTGGCGGACTTTACAATACCTGGGAGAATGTATATAATTCCAAACCAAGCATGGCATTCTTATGTTTTTTCTAAGAAAGATTATGATAATCATGGCAAGTTAATATGGTTTGATAAATTAACCAGTACTAATGATACTGGAGGGGATATAATTCCAGGTTTTGTAGAGTTTACCCAATCGGCAGGTGCTTTTTATACAGGAATTATAAATAAAAAATTTGGAAGAAAAGTTTCTTTAGCGGAAGAGCAAGTCGCAGGTATAGGAATAAACTTTATCATACAAGGAACACCGATTTCATCGATTTTATGGGCGGTACTTACCTATTCAGATGCTGTACAAGCTGGGAGAGAATATAGAAAAATAAAGGGTCAAGTGACAGAAAGTATTTATAACCTCAATAAAAAGTATGAAGGACTAAAGTCTCAAATTACAGCAGAAGCAATCCAATTTAGTATAATGGCTACAGTTGAAATTAAAGGAGCGGTAGATATCGCTGTAGAATGGATTGAAACAACTTTAGCGAAATGTAAGGAAAAAGTTTTAGAAGTATTAGAGTCTGTATTTAATACTGCTATAAATTTTTTAGCTGGAAGTGTTGTAGTATATTTAGCTACAAGTGAAATTTTAGAAATTGCAAAAGAAGTAGCAGCTTCTTACGTGCAAGATTTACTAGATTTATTTAAGGGAGATTTTGTGGTTGATACAAATATAGCTGCAATTGTATCTGAACATATATTAAGTCATCGTCACTCATTGTTAAATCTCTTTATGAATGACAACAGCAGGGGGATAAACCGTTCTTTATTAGGTGAAATTGCTAAAGATGTGAAGGAGTTATCAAAAGATTTAAAGCAATTAAACGACGATGTTTCAGAAGCGGTATTTTCTATGTTTGCAAAAGACGAAGAATTAGGAGCAGTTTCATATTATTAAAATTCCAAGTTTATAAATTTAAAAGAGAGGGGTATGAAGGTGGATTTACATACGATAATGTCAAGGGTTCATAGTACATTTCCAGCTAGTGGTGGACGAGAACAAATTATAAACGTTGTAGTGCAATTGGAAAAAGCAGCTGCATCTTTAACAGGGGAAATTAGAAGGTTAGAGAGTAGCATTGATAGTACATTACAAGGAAAAACACGTGAGGCATTTATTGACCGGATTCGTCAATTAGAGAAAAAAAGACAAAAAATAGAAGAGAAAATTAGCGTACTAAAAGGGACAGTGAATTAATATGAAAGACTATATGGATAAAGTATTACCTTTAGGCAGTGTTGTGAGATTGGGTCTTAAAGAAGAAGAAGATGTGGAGTATGTAATCACTACGAGAGGTTTATTACTTGATGAAAATACATTCTATGATTATGGCGGAGTGTTGCATCCAGTGGGTTTAACCGGAGAGACATATAAATTATTTAATCACGCGGATATTGCAGAGGTTAAATTTGAAGGGTATCGAAATAAAATTGAAGGTCAATTTGCAGCTAAATTTAAAATGTGGCGGAATGAGTTTGTTGAAAAAGTAATTGAAAAAAATAAAAAGCAACAACAAGCACAAGAGTTAGAAATAAAGGGAAAAAAATAAACTTAAAAGGAAATAAGCTTTCCTCTTCCAAAATGGAAAGAGGAAAGCTTATTTTGATTGAATAAGGGTGTCAGTATGAAGTTAAAGAAGAAAGCTAAGATGATGATAGTTCTGTCAATAGTAGCAAGTTTATTAAGTGGATGTGGTTTAGGGGAGACGAAGATAGAGTATGAGAGATTAGTAAAGGCATTGGATGAAGGTGATATGAAGACGGTTATGTCTGCGGGTGATGAAGGGTATGCGTATGGGAAAGAAGAGGTGAGGGATAGTACTTTTATTGAGGATAATAATAAGCAAATAGGAGTAGTTTATCAAACAACGCAAGGTATTTATAGCATTAAAGATAATATTCTTTTTGGTGAGACACAAAAGAAAGTCAATACTCCAGTTGAGGATGAAAAACATATTGACAACCCACAATATAAAGAAGAATTTGTATTCAAGTCAGATATAAGATACGAAAATGGACAGCTAGAAGCTTCAAATCGAGGGAAAGATATGTCTAATATAAAATTAATGCTCAATAGAGTGCAAGGAATAAAAGAATTGAAACCAAATGTGAATAAAAAAAGCTTCAGCCAACCAGCTACGATAAGCTATAATTTATCAGAAACTCAATTTAAAGAGATATTTAATGGGAATTTAGGATTAGAGTATGAGAAGTTTAGTTATGCAACACTACTAATTGAATTTAATTCTGCTAAGGATACAAAGGAAAATCCGATGGAAATAACAGAGATAACAATTTCGATAGGCTATAAACAAAGAAATGAAGAAAATAATATGATTAGGCATGATCAAGAAATAACAACATATTTACATAATAAAGAAGAAAATAATCGGAAATCAAAAAAAGATTACTTACAATATGAAAAGAAATTTAAAGAAAGCCATTAATATATATAAGGGGGAGAATATGGTGAACGAGGAAGATTATAAATTAAGTAGTGATGTAGGAAAATTAAGATTATCAGCAAGAGATATTTATGATTATAATGCACAAGAAAAAAATATAATAACTCTGATCCAATAATAAATAAACAGAAGTTGCAAGACAACTTTAATGCTAATCTTATAGCTTCTGATGATATTCATTCAGTAACTGGATTTGGGGCATATGCTTTAGAGAATAGAAACACGCATGGAATTTTCATTGTATACGTTGGAACCCAACCGAGCCAAATAGGCGATTTAGCAACCGATGGAGCAATTTGGCTGCATAATTTAACTAATTCACCTATATTGGGGTCATTAGCGGAATTTCAGTATAGTCAAGCAGAAAAATTTTATGAAAAAGTCAAGGCGGGTAATAAAGGAAAGAAGATAACTTTACTAGGGCACTCTTTAGGTGGCGGAGCAGCGAATACAGTTGCATTAAGACATCAAGAAGATAATATAAACGTATTAGCTTTAAATCCTGCGCCTGTTTTAAATAAGGGTGTGGTTAAGTACGTATACGGGACCAATATGAAGAATTGCCGCAGTCTTATAAATGAATATGGTCCTTTGGATGGCGCCATTAAAGCTACAGATTTTGTAATACCTGGACAGGTTTATAAAATGGAAAATGGGGATATTTCGGTATTTTTATAGTTAGGAAAAAGTTATTCTAAAAGGAGTAAGTTGGGTGAATCATAGACGTAAGAAAAAGAAACCGAAACAAATAAGAAAAGAAGCTGTTCAGATAAAACCGATAGTAGAAGAAAAACCGCTAAAGAAGAGTAGCAAAAAGTTGGTCGATATTCTCCTAGGTATTCTTCTTTTTCCAATTCTTATATGGGCTGTCTTGGAAGGTTGTACAACACAAGTAAGCAAAGGGAAGACTTTCCTTATTATCGTTTTCTTTCTCTTAATTGCAATAGGGTTATCTATGATAGGAAACAAATAAGGGGGAGTTCAGATGTTTAAGAAGAAGGAGAAAAAAAACATTTACGTTAGATTGGTAAACACACAAGGGGAAATCATTCGAGAGTTTAATTGTACAGAAAAAGACTTGCGAAAAGTAAAAGAAAATGGTACTGAAATTCGTTTGGTTGGAGATAACTCATATGAGATGGTAGCAACCGATGAACAACTAGAAAAACTAGCAAGAGCTGAAGCAGAAATCGAAGCGGAAGTTAAGGCATGGGAAGATGCTTTAAATGAGAGTTTGGATGAACGCGAAGAAAGAGAAGCGAGACAGAAGGAATTGAAAGAAAAGAATAAATGGAGTACAAAGAAGAAAGTAATCGTATTTGGACTGATATTCTTTGTATTTATTGGATTACCTATTATCGAAGGGTATCAAAATAGTAAACTAGTTGAAGAAGGTACATCATTACATGCAGAAATTGTAGGTAGGCATGTAGAGAAGGAATTCATGTTTACACACCCCACATTAGTAGTTGAGGTAGATGGTAAAAAGCATAATGTATGGGTAAGTGAAGAGACATATAACGGAGCAGAGTGGTTAGGTAGACTAAAAGTCATCAAAACAAAAGATGGTAAAGTTGAGAAAGACCCTAGATATGAGGGGGAAGACTTAATTACGAGTTATTAAGCAGTATGTTTTTAGTATTCGCTTCTCTCAAATTAAATAACATTATTATTTGCAAAAATCGAATCCATTAAAATAAAAATCAAATTTTAAATAACTGTAATAACCTCCTAGCATATTGTCGATGGGAGGTGATCAACTTTCTGAAGATACAATTGTGATAACAGTAACGTTTTTACTAAGTGAGTGCAATTTCAGAGAAACAAAAATAGAGTATGAGGGATATGCTTAAGTGAAAGAGAGAAGAATATTTAGAGCTTTTGAGGAGAAAGAAGGCTATTTGTACTATCAAAAGCATTTGGATTATGTACGGTAATTAATGTAGTGATGATATACATAAAAGATTATCTAAATTTAGTTACACAAAGATGAATGTACTTAAAAAATTAGGAATGTAATGGGATTTTAGTGAATGAAAATTATTTAAACTATTATAGAAGGTGAAAAACTGAATGTGGAATATAAAAGAAGAAGATTTAGATGAATTTAAAATAACATGTAGAAATCGTTTAAGCCCTGAAGGAGCTATGTTGTTTATGTTTGGTGGAATGCTTTATAGTTCGTTATTGATGCTTTTTATTTTTGGAGCACTAATTAGATTTGGCTGGGATTACTATCCGACTCTTTTTGACACAGTAATAGTCAGAATGGAATTGTTGTTATATAGCCTACAAGTAATCTTTTTTATTATATATCTGATCCCTAAGGTACGTTTTAAATTTCAAAAGCTCCAGACATTGGTGATATTATTATATGCGTTTCAGTTAGGTACTATAGGTCTTACGGCGTTTGTTCTTCCAGGGATGAGTAATTATTCTATTAATTTTATTACGCTTATTTATGTAGGTTTACTAGTATTAGGAGCAATACTTGTTCATGGTGTAACAACATTTGATACTTTTAAACAAGCAAGTAAAGGTGCGTTTAGTATGGGAGAAAGATCTACTTCATTTTTTAATAAGGCAAAGAAAAATGTAATGTTTGGTGTGGTAATTTATGTACTAATTCTTCTCGTTTTAATTTATATACAAAATAATTACTCATTGAGCATAATGTTTGGTTACTTTATATTTACGTTCATCATGTACGCGATAGCCATAGGTGCAGCAGAGTTCCAATTATTAGCCTATTGTAGATTTAAATTTCCATCATTTTATATTTCGTGGGAGGAGCATGAAAGGGAACGTCAGGAATTCTTAAAGCGTTATAAAGAGAGGGAGGAAAAGAAAGCGAAAGAAATAAAATAAGTTTTGGTTTCTGAAAATTCGAATAGAATATATAAGCAATTGAGGATTGTATATAAATCAATGCTATTAAAAATTAAAGCATCTTCAATATAATCTGTACGAGTAAGTAAATATCAGTAAGTAAAGGTGAGATGTATTACTTTCCAAAAAGGAACATAATGAACTTAAAAATGCCTAGAGAAATCAATGGGGTGTCAGTATGAAGTTAAAGAAGAAAGCCAAGATGATGATAGTTCTGTCAATAATAGCAAATTTATTAAGTGGATGTGGTTTTGGGGAGACGAATATAGAGTATGAGAGATTAGTAAAGGCATTGGATGAAGGTGATATGAAGACGGTTATGTCTGCGAGTGATGATGGGTATGCTTATGTGAAAGAAGAGGTTAGGGATAGCACGTTTTGGGCGGAAAATGATAATCGCATTAGCGTTGTATATCAAACAACAGGAGGAGTATACAATATTAAAGAAAAAAAGTTCTATGGAACAACTTTGCAAGAAATTGCTAGTTCATTAAATAGTGAGCAAAAAAAAGAAGAGATTGTATATAGAACTAGTATTAAATATGAAGATAATCAATCAAAAAGTCCAGATCAAAATTTGGATGTTTCGAATGTTCGATTTATATTTAATAGATTAAAGGGAATAGATAGTTTAAGACCCAAAAAAGATAAAAAAAGATTTAGTGAGTCATCCAAGGTAACATATTACTTAACCGAATCGGAATTTCAAGAAATAATTAATGATAAGTTAAAGGCGGACTACGATAAATTTGATGAAGCAATATTATTAATGGAATTTAGTTCGGCGAAAGATTCAAAAGAAAATCCAATGGAATTCACTACAATAAGCATCACAATGGGATATGAAAAAAAGAATAAAGAAGGCCGATTAATAAGGCATGATCAAAAAATAGCAATCTATTTAAATACTAAAGAAGATAATGATAAAGCTTCTAAAACCCGATATGAGGAGTATGAAAAACAATATTTGAATAATAAGTAATGTATAAAATAAGGGGAAAGGTGTAATTATGGCATGAGTAAAAGGTTAGTTAAAAAAATAGTTATTGTAATGACAGTAACGTTTTTACTAAGTGCGTGCAGTTTCGGGGAAACAAAAATAGAGTATGAGAGATTAGTAAAGGCATTGGATGAAGGGGATATGAAAACGGTTATGTCTGCGAGTGATGATGGATATGCATATGTGAAAGAAGAGACTAGCGAAAGTACTTATGAAGAAAAAGAAGATGGTGAACATAGCAGGATAATATATCAAACAACCCATGGAGTATATAATGTGAAAGAAGACGACTTATATGGGAAAACAACTCAAAAGGTTGTTACTGATATAAAAAATGATAAAAACGTTGGTAGTAATCAAAATTACAAAAAAGAAACGGTCTATAGTACAAATTTAAAAAATGAAAAATCCCGTTCAGTAGCCCAGGATCAAGCTATGAATGTTTCATATGTAAAATTAATGTTTAGAGGATTAAATGAACTTAGTAAATTGAAACCGAGTGAAGATAAAAAAAGATCTAGTGAACCGAGCATAATAAGCTATGATTTAACTGAATTACAGTTTAAAAGCATAATGAATGATAAGTTAAATTTAAAATATGATAAATTTGATTCTGCAATTTTGATGATTGAGTTTAATACGCCTAATGATACAAAAGAAAATCCAATGAGAATAACACAAATAACAATATCGGTAAATTATGAAGAAAAAAAAGAAGATAAGCTTATAAAATGCAATCAAGAGATTTCAACATATTATCATACCAGGGAAGATAATAATCAAAGTTCCAAAAAAGAATATGTAAATTATGAAAAAGAGTATATAAATCAAAAATAATATATTTTAATTGAATTTTGAGAATGATAAATGTTGTGAAGATATGAGTAAAGGGGTAGTAAAAAATAGTTATTGTGATAACAGTTATGTTTTACTGAGCGCGTATAGTTCTGGTAAATCAAAATAGAGTATGAGAGTCTAATAAAGGCATTGGATGAAGGTGACATGAAAACGGTTATACTTAATCGAAAGAAGAATATTTGGAACTTTTGAGGAAAAAGAACACTACTTGAACCATCAAAAGGCATTCTGGTTAGATGATTATGGTAATTAATATGGTAATGATATACCTAAAAGATTATCTGAATTTAGTTGTACAAAAATCTATGTACTTAAAAATATTAAGAATGTAATAGAATTTTAGTGAATGAAAATTATTTAAACTGTATAGAAGGTGAAATGTCAGGGTGTGGAATATAAAAGAAGAAGATTTAAATGAATTTAAAAGTACTTGCAACAATCGCTTAAGCCCCGATTGGGCTACAGGGTTTATGTTTGGAACGATGTTTTTTATTTCATTAATAATGTTTTTTCTTATTGGAGGGTTAATAAGGTTTGGTTGGAGTTATTACCCGACTCTCTTTGATAAAATAATTGTTAGCCTTGAGTTAGTGCTTTATAGTCTTCAAGTAATTTTTTTAATTATTTATCTGTTTCCTAAGATGCCATTTAAATTTCAGAAACTACAAACACTTGTGGTACTGTTATATGCGTTTCAGCTAGGTACTATTACATTTACAATGTTGATAATTCCAGGAGCGTCAAATTATTCAATTGATCAAATTACATTAATGTATGTTGGGTTATTATTTTTAGGTGCAGTCATATTACATATTTTAGCGACTATTGATACTTTTATACAGGCAAGTAAAGGGGCATTTAATACGGGAGAAGAATCCTCTTCATTTTTTAGTAAAACAAAGAGGATTGCAATTAAGTGTGCTGTAATTTATGTGTTAACTCTTCTCATTTTAATTTATGTGCATAATGATTATACACTGAAGATTTTTGGATTGTATGCGGGAGGAACTTTAATAATGTACGCGGTAGCCGTAGGCGCAGCAGAGTTCCAATTATTAGCCTATTGTAGATTTAAATTTCCATCATTTTATATTTCATGGGAGGAACACGAAAGGGAACGTCAGAAAAGACTAAAGCTTTATGAAGAAAAGGAAAAAAAGCAAGCCAAAGAAATAAAATAAGTTTTGCTTTCTGAAAATTCGAACGGAATATATAAACAATTAAGGATTGTATAAAAATCGATGCTATTAAAAATTAAAGTATCTTCAACATAATCTGTATGAGTTAATAAATACCGGTAAGTAAAGGTGAACTATATTACTATCAAAATGGGAATGTAATGAACCTAAAAATGCCTAGAGAAATCAACGGGGTGTCAGTATGAAGTTAAAGAAGAAAGCTAGGATGATGATAGTTCTGTTAATAGTATCAAGTTTATTAAGTGGATGTAGTTTTGGGGAGACGAAGATAGATTATAAGCCATTTGTCAAAGCTTTGGATGAAGGTGACATGAGAAAGGTTATGTCTGCGAGTGATGATGGGTATGCGTATGTGAAACAAAGAGGTATATATAGTACATATGAACAAAAGGAAGATGGAGAGCATAGAAAAACAATCTATCAAACTTCGGAAGGGATATATAATACGAAAGATAAAAGTTTATATGGAAGTACAACACAAGCGGTTACTTCAGCAGTAGACAGCAAAGATAATAAAAAAGAAGGTGTTTATCGTACCAATATTATGTATAAAAATGGACAGGTGAAAAGTCCGGATTCAAATCTGGATGTTTCATACGTAAACTTAATTGTTGATCGTTTAAAAGGAATAGGGAAACTAAAGATGAAGCCCGGAGATGATATAAAAAAGTTTGATCAACCTAGTACAGTTGGATACAAATTAACTGAATTAGAGTTTCAGAGTATCATTAATGATAAGTTGAAAATACAATATGATGAATATGATGGTGGATCGATTGTACTGCATATAGATTCTAAATATGGTTCAGAGCAGATATTGGAAGTAAGTATTGTAATAAATTATAAGAAGCGAAATGATGAAGGTAAGTTAGTAGAATATATATCACAAATACATACATCTTTTGATAGTCACCAAGGTAATAATCAGGATGCGAGACAGGAATATATTGATTTTAAAGCAAAGTATAATAAGAAGCAGTAATATTAAGAAGGGCATTTGCACGTAAAGATAATAGTGATATAAGTGTGATAAATCTTTCATAAATATTTCTATTTGTAGCGGAAAGAATTTGAGAATAAACAGGTAGCCCCAATTGCTGGAGTAGATGCAACAATTGGGGCTTTTATGTGTCTAAATTTAGTTTGAATGCATACCGTTTTTTAGTTAGAGTCCTTGCTCCTCAAGTAGTTTCTTCATAACAACGGTTTGAAGTTTTTGTGTAATCTGCTTTTATTGCTAAGTTACAACTATTTCCTCTTATAGAGTACTTCTTATTATCGATACATCGTCCACATTCCAATGTCTTTAAATCCTAGTCGTTTATAAATTCGTCCAGCAGCTGGATTGTTATAAAATAAACAAAGTGTTCGGCCTTCTTTCGTAAAGTCTTGGATCATTTTTTGTAATATGAGTGAAGCGTAACCATTTCCGCGATAATTCGGGTGTGTACATACACCAACTACCATAGCGGATAATGAATTTTCAGCGGAAGTAGAGGCGGATGCGATGATAGCACCGTCTTTTTCAATATAATATGTGCGTCCTGTATTTGTTTTGAGAGCTTGTCTTAATATTTTCTCTGATTCATTAACAACTGGAAATTCAGCAATGTTACCTCGCAATTGCATAATTCGCTCTACATCATCTAGTGAGGCAAGTTTAATTGTTTCATGAATTGGTGTGCTAGGTAAGTTGTTGTCATTTAGACATTCACAAAAATACATTTCATTTTTGACGCCTAATTGTAGACTTGGAGCAGTTTCAAACTTTTCTACAATGGTTGACTTACCAGAGAGTTTAAGCGGCTTATATGTGGAAAGAAGTGCCTCATAATCAGTGGTAATAAATTCTTCTTTACTATAGGGTATAAATGAATCGTGGAATCGGAGTAGAATTGATTTTAATGTTCCATTCTCTTTAAATACTCCCCATAATTCTTGAAAATCTGTGTCATAACCGAAAGCTTCAATATCTCCAATAATAAACAAGTTAAGGGCTGCTTCTTCTTTTAGGTAAGCGAATACTTGTTCATGATCTTTCTTTGTTAATTTTCGCATCATAACGAATCGACCTCTTTTTTTATTTTTCTAAATATTACAACTTAAGTTTTTTGAAATCAATATAAAATTTTATGTTTAGTTCACAAACTTTCGGAAAAACTAGGAAAGATATGACAAAGGAGGTTATGAACGGTGGATCATCCAATTCAAGGGTTAATGAAAGCAGCAATGGAAAATTTAAAAGAAATGGTCGATGTAAATACGATTGTTGGAGAGCCTGTTCAAACGGCTGACGGTGGTGTGGTGTTAACTGTTTCTAAAGTAGCGTTCGGTTTTGGAGCAGGAGGTTCTGATTTCCAAACGAATGATGGACAAAGAGCGAACGGTAACCCTGCATTTGGTGGCGGTAGCGCGGGTGGTGTTTCAATTACACCAGTAGCATTTCTTGTGGTGAATAAAGATGGAGTAAATATTCTGCATCTACAAAATGCGACACATTTAGCAGAAAAAATGATTGAATTAGCTCCACAAACAATTGATAAAATTCAATCGATGTTCCAAAAAGAAGAAAAGAAAGAGGGAAATCATCATCCTCAAAACCCTGATGAAATCCTTTAAAAACGCCTGCTTATGAGCAGGCGTTTTTTTCTTGTAATCACTATGTAATAAAACACATGAAATTGTAAATAGTTTTTGAAGTTTTTTCTATGTTTCTAAAATTTTTCATGTTAAAATATGCTATAGAATTGAAACATATAAAACGAAGGTGGCTAGGTGCTTTGTCTGGAGGATCTGACCAAGTAAAGAATATGATATATATTAATGGTAATCGTCGAGGTCATTGTTTTATTACATCAGGAATTACGTTTAAAGAGTTTGCGAGTAACATCCCTTCACCGCTTCATCAAGTGTTGCTTTTGAAGCACAACTTTGAATGGACGGATTTTCATTATCATACTTTATTTGAATATGTTGAGGAAGAAAATATACATAAGTTAATTCAAGCAGAGATTGATGAATTTGATGAATTTTGTTGGGTAGATTTTGATGATGCAAGCGATTTAGATGAATTAGAGCCGAAAGAAATTGCAGAATTATTATATTTGGCTCACAAAAAAGAACCACTTGCAAGAACATTCTTTCCGCTGTTGAAAAATCGATTTGTTTATTTTTCACATGATGACGGATGGTACAACAAAGTGTATTATCGTAGAATTGCTGATTTTGTAGGAATGTTAAGTAAAGTCATTCCGTATAAACTCGGTGCTTTCGGTAAGAAACGTTTTTCTTTCTTCCAAAAATCAAAAATTTTCCCAGCAATTTCAAAAGAATTGATCATGGGACTGATTCCACTAATGGAAGATGGTCTTTACATAGATCTAGCAGGGAAGATTGAGTCAAGAAGAGGTCTTGAAATTCCGGTATATGTAGTTGGTTCGTATGAAAGTACGGATGAGGTGTTAGATAATATCGATGAATTGAAAGAGGAAGCAACAGAAACAGGTTGGCTCATTTTTGATAAGAAAGAACAAGAGTGGCAATGGGTTGTTGACTAAGAAAACTTGGCGTATGAAGTCAAGTTTTCTTGTCATTTGAAAGGAGTACAAATGAAGAAATATTATATAATTGTGGGTATTATAAGTATTATTCTCGTGGCAATATTACTTATAACTTGTCCGAAAGAATCAGATTTTAAAGTGTATGTACAGGATAAGTATGCGTTGAATTGTAATGAGAGTAGTTTTGAATGCACGCAAAATGTAGATGGTAAAAAAGAAAAACTACAATTTGAAAGTACAGATGCACGAAATGGTGTATTCTTTATGACTGTAAAGCAAACATTTAAAACAGAAGCTGGTGTTTCAAAAGAATATAGCGGAGTAGGAATGTTTGGTACATTTCTTTTTGTTTCAGAGAAGACTTTCTAGTAATAGAAGGTCTTTTTTTTATGCTTATGTTCATATAGATGAAGTAAGACAAGCATAGGAGGGGTATTGATGAAGAACACATGTATTGTTTGTGGCGGTGAGGAGTTTTTTTCCTCAACGTTATATGCACGTACGAAACAAGATTGGGCATATGCACCAAACATGTATCGATTTGAAAAAGTATTTATTGAGCATCGAGATGAAGAAAATTATCCAGTGTTTCAAGAAATTACAGCGAAACATTGTTGTGGATGCGGCCATATTATGTTGTATCATGAATGAACACACCAAGTATGACTTGGTGTGTTTTTTTAAAACGCTGACAAAGCAAGCGGATAAAATAAAGTGAATAAAACAGAAAAACTACCAAAACCAATTGCTGTATATCCAAGTGTTCTTGCTCCGAAATTGACAGCTAATAGGCCAACTAAAATTGCTAGGGAGCCGAGCGTAACTGGATAAAAAGCAATGGAGAATAACGAAAGAAATAAAGCGACATAGCCTACCATTGCACCGGTATTTGTACCTTCTATCTCATTTGCAATTTCTTTACGCTTATGTCTAATTGGAATGCCAGCTGGTGATATTTCAGCTGCATACTCTTCGTTTTTTTCACCACTTTTAAAATGATGATTTCTCTTTCTTCGCATGTACATCCCTCTCTTTCAATTGGGTGTACCTATAGTATCTTTCATAAAGAGAAGAACATGAGTATGAGTTAAACCCAAGTAAAGCAAAAAATGGAGAATACGTATTCCATCGTTAACATATCCATCTCCTATTGAAGATAAAGTGAGGGATTTTTTCCATCACGACTGATTATCAGCCAGCAACAATTGGATTTTTATGAGCAGTTCTCTCCCATTAACTGGTCCGCATCCATTGAATTTTGAGGTAGGTGTCTTACTGCAAGCGGGATAAAACAGGAATTTTGGAAAATGATGTAGAATGAAATGAGTGATAAAGCGTGAAGGTAGGGGAATGTATGACGAAATTTAATTGGCATGAATCAGCAGAAAAGAAATGGGATAGTAGCGCAGAGTTTTGGAATCAAAATAGTCAAGAGATGTGGGACAGTGGTAGCAGAAGTACAATTATTCCGTTTTTTGAACAATACGTGAAGAAAGAAGCACAAGTGCTCGATGTTGGTTGTGGTGATGGGTACGGTACATATAAATTAAGTAGCGCAGGCTATAAAGCAGTGGGAGTAGATTTATCGGAAGTGATGATTCAAAAAGGTAAGGAGCGCGGAGAAGGACCGAATTTATCTTTTATAAAAGGAGATCTTTCTGCATTACCATTTGAAAATGAGCAATTTGAATCAATTATGGCAATTAATTCTTTAGAATGGACGGAAGAGCCATTACGAGCGTTAAATGAAATAAAGCGTGTGTTAAAGAAAGATGGATATGCATGTATTGCAATTTTAGGGCCGACAGCAAAGCCACGAGAGAACAGTTATCCTCGCTTGTATGGAAAAGACGTTGTTTGTAATACGATGATGCCTTGGGAATTTGAACAGTTAGCGAAAGAACAAGGTTTTAAAGTTATAGATGGCATCGGCGTATATAAGCGCGGAGTAAATGAGAAGATGTTAGGTCAACTACCTACAGAGTTACAACAATCGTTAACATTCTTATGGGTATTTATGTTAAAAAACGTATAAAGAAATGAAAGAATTTTTAGGAGGTAAATAAGTGCAGAAAATACAAAAAACTGATACAATATCATCAGAACCAATTAAAGGGGGACTAGGGTATATGACAACTACTACAACAGTGAAATCCGATATTGAAATCGCACAAGAAGCGAGTATGAAGAAGATTCAAGAAATTGCAGCTGATTTAAATATTTTAGAAGATGAATTAGAGCCATACGGGCATTATAAAGGTAAGTTATCTCTTGATATTTTTAAGCGCTTACAAGATGAGAAAGACGGTAAAGTTGTTTTAGTAACAGCGATTAACCCAACTCCAGCTGGAGAAGGTAAATCAACAGTAACAGTTGGTTTAGGTCAAGCTTTTAACAAAATTGGTAAGAAAACAGTAATTGCACTTCGTGAACCATCTCTTGGACCGACGATGGGATTAAAAGGTGGAGCAGCAGGTGGCGGTTTTTCACAAGTCGTACCAATGGAAGACATTAACCTTCACTTTACTGGAGATATCCATGCGATCACAACTGCCAATAACGCATTAGCAGCGTTTATTGATAATCATATCCAACAAGGAAACACACTTGGAATTGATACGCGTAAAATTGTTTGGAAACGCTGTGTTGACTTAAATGATCGTGCCCTTCGTAACGTAGTAATTGGTCTGGGTGGACCTGTACAAGGTGTACCACGTGAAGACGGTTTTGACATTACAGTAGCATCTGAAATTATGGCCGTGTTCTGCCTTGCAACAGATATTCAAGACTTAAAAGCGCGTCTATCTCGCATCGTAGTTGCTTATAACTTTGCAAATCAACCTGTAACGGTTAAAGATTTAGGTGTAGAAGGTGCGTTAACACTATTATTAAAAGACGCATTAAAACCAAACTTAGTACAAACGTTAGAAAATACACCAGCTATTATTCATGGTGGACCATTTGCGAATATTGCTCACGGTTGTAACAGTGTTATCGCTACGACAATGGCAGCAAAATTAGGTGATTATGTTATTACAGAAGCTGGATTTGGTGCTGATTTAGGCGCTGAGAAGTTTTTAGATATTAAAGCTCGTGCAGCTGGCATTAAACCAGAAGCAGTTGTTATTGTTGCGACGATTCGTGCGCTTAAAATGCATGGTGGCGTAGCAAAAGATCAATTAAAAGAAGAAAATGTAGATGCATTAGCAAAAGGTATGGAAAACTTACAGAAGCATGTTGAAACAATTCAAAGCTTTGGAGTGCCTTTCGTAATTGCAATTAATAAATTCATTACAGATACAGATGCAGAAGTTACATACTTACAAGAGTGGTGTAATGAGCGTGGCTATGCAGTATCCTTAACAGAAGTTTGGGAGAAAGGTGGCCAAGGCGGAGTTGACCTTGCTGAAAAAGTACTAAAAAAAATCGAAAAAGGTGAAAACAACTACGCACCACTTTATGAATTAGAATTACCATTAGAAGAAAAAATTCGTACAATTGCTCAAAAAGTATATGGCGCAAAAGATATTGAATTTGCTCCGAAAGCACGTAAGCAATTAGCTCAATATGAAGGAGAAGGTTGGAGTAATCTACCAGTTTGTATGGCGAAAACACAATACTCTCTTTCTGACGATGCAACAAAATTAGGTCGTCCATCTGACTTTATCGTTACAATTCGTGAGTTAAAACCATCTATCGGTGCAGGCTTTATCGTTGCGTTAACAGGTACAATGTTAACAATGCCAGGTCTTCCAAAACAGCCAGCAGCACTTCAAATGGATGTAAATGAAGATGGAAAAGCAGTAGGTTTATTCTAAAAGGTTGTAATTCATCTCGTTTATCTGTAAACTATATATACATCAAGTGGCGCCTTTCCATCGAAAGGCGCCTGTTTTTTGGAGGAAATTATGTTTGATCCAACTGCTTTTGACAATTTAAAAGTAATCGTAGAAGGTGCTGTGTATGATTTTGATCTACATGGAGATATTCTTGTAACAGATCGAAAAGATATGATGGATCTTGCTTCATTAAGTCGTATATATCATATCTCATTTCAATTAACAGAACCGTTTGAACCATTAGTAGAAGCAACATTTTCATTATCTGTGGATGCAAAGAACTTGTCTGGTGAAATACTAGAAGTGCCTCAGTTTACACCAGGTTGTGAAATGAAGCTAGCATTTTCATTCCCGTTAGAACAACCAGAAGTAAAATGCGAAGAAATTGAAACATTAATGCGTTCTATATGGGGAAAAGAAAGAATGATTATGCAGAAAGTTTCATACGAATATAATAAGCAAGCGATTTCATATCATAATAAGGTAGAGGTTCTATTTCAAAAAGCGATTACAGAAGACCATGTTGATGATTTAATAGCTGTTATTTCACACATGATAGAAACGGTGCGAACAATACAGCATTTTCTTCAAAAATAGAGATAAAGGAGAAAAACAAATGATAAAAGATATGCAACCATTTTTACAACAAGCTTGGGAGAAGGCTGGTTTTAAAGAGTTAACTGAAATTCAAAAACAAGCGATTCCAACTATTTTAGAAGGACAAGACGTTATAGCTGAATCTCCAACTGGAACAGGAAAAACATTAGCGTACTTATTACCCCTTTTACATAAAATTAATCCTGAAGTAAAACAGCCACAAGTTGTTGTTTTAGCGCCAACACGTGAACTTGTAATGCAAATTCATGAAGAGGTTCAAAAGTTTACAGCAGGAACTGAAATTTCAGGTGCATCTTTAATTGGTGGTGCAGATATTAAGCGCCAAGTTGAAAAATTAAAGAAACACCCAAGAGTAATTGTCGGTTCACCAGGCCGTATTTTAGAATTAATTCGTATGAAAAAGCTAAAAATGCATGAAGTAAAAACAATTGTATTTGATGAGTTTGATCAAATTGTAAAGCAAAAAATGATGGGCGCAGTGCAAGATGTAATTAAATCAACGATGCGCGATCGTCAATTAGTATTCTTCTCGGCGACAATGACAAAAGCGGCAGAAGATGCGGCACGTGATTTAGCAGTGGAACCACAATTAGTACGTGTAACACGTGCAGAATCAAAAAGCTTAGTTGAGCATACGTATATCATTTGTGAGCGACGCGAAAAAAATGATTACGTAAGAAGAATTATGCATATGGGCGATGTAAAAGCAGTTGCGTTCTTAAACGACCCATTCCGTTTAGATGAAATTACTGAGAAATTGAAATTCCGTAAAATGAAAGCAGCAGCTCTTCATGCAGAAGCAAGTAAACAAGAGCGTGAAGCGACAATGCGTGCTTTCCGCGGAGGGAAATTAGAAATTCTACTTGCTACTGATATTGCAGCGCGCGGTATCGATATTGACGATTTAACACACGTAATTCATTTAGAGTTACCAGACACAGTAGACCAATATATTCACCGCTCAGGACGTACTGGACGTATGGGTAAAGAAGGAACTGTCGTGTCTCTTGTAACACCACAAGAAGAGCGTAAATTACTACAATTTGCGAAAAAACTAGGCATCGTATTTACGAAGCAAGAAATGTTCAAGGGATCATTTGTAGAAACGAAACCGAAAGCACCAAAGAAAAAGAAACCAGCATTTACTGGGAAGAAAAAGCCTAGATAAATGATAGGGAAGGCGTAACTATTTGTAGTTACGTCTTTTTTGTTTGTAAACAAGCGATAATGGGAATTGTATTAGTGTTTTTAATGTGCCTATCATATATATGCTTCTACTGGGAGTATCGAAAAAAGGGTAGTTTATTTATTTGGTTTATACGAGGAAATAATATAAAAAAAGTCGAATATTAAACTGACACGAAATAATAAAAAGAAGGTACACATATGGATAGGAAATTAGGAATGTTTTTAAATACGAAACATATTGAAGTAAACGAAGGAATACAAAAAGCAAGGGAATGGGATTTAGAATATATTCAATTATATGCTATGAATCCGACTTTCAACTTAGCTAACATCTCAAAGATACAATGGAATACATTAAAAGAAAACTTATCTTTTAATGAGATTCAAGTCCCATCATTAGCAATTAGCTTCGGAGAAAATGGAATAATAGGAACTGAAGCTGAATGTGTAATAGAGAGTTTTAAATATATTACTGATAAAGGGTTAGGGTTAGGAGCTAACGTAGTAACAGCCCATATTGGGAAAATCCCTGATGATGAAAATAGTGAGTACTATGATAAAATGCTACGTGTTTGTTATGAGATAGGGGAATTAGCGTTCAAATTTGGAGGATTCTTCGCCATTGAGACGGGATCTGAAAAAGCAATAGTATTAAAACGATTTTTAGAAACTGCAAACTCGAAAGGACTAGCTGTTAACTTTGACCCAGCAAATTTAATAAGTGATGTAAATGAAAATCCGGGAGAAGGTTTATTACTATTAAAAGATTATATAGTACAAACTCATATTAAAGATTGTACAAAGGTGAAAAGCGATAGTTCAAGTAAGTATATTGAAGTCGCAGCAGGGAATGGTGAAGTAGATTTCGATATATTCTTCAAAGTATTAGATAAAATTGGATTCGACGGATATAACATGATTGAAAGAAATGATTATTTTGATGAACTGGATGGGATGAGTCAGTCGATAAATTTTGCAAAGAAGTACATACCAACTCAAAAGGAATAACGATAGCATCTGTAGAAAGTTACATAGAATATAAAAACAATAGGAGGAATACAAATGATTCATAAGGTCGGACAAATTATGTTATATGTAAATAATCAAGATGAGGCAGTAAATTTTTGGACGGAAAAGGTAGGGTTTCATGTAGTAGCAGAGGAAGATAATAAACAAGGAATGAGATGGATTGAAATTGCTCCGACTAACGGTGCAGAAACGAGCATTATATTACATAATAAAGAAGTTATTTCTAAAATGAGCCCAGAATTGAATCTTGGTACACCGTCCTTAATGTTCTTCTCAGAAAATCTTGATCAATTATATACAGATTTAACAAATAAAAATGTTACTGTTGGAGAAATGGTAACTATGCCTTCTAGTAAAGTATTTAACTTTGCTGATAGCGAAGGGAATTATTTTGCGGTTATGGAGAAGAATCAATAATAATATTGCTATGTGAAAATCCCCCTCAAATATATTGGAGGGGGATTAAATTTTTGAAGTGGATTTTTCATTAGAGAGTTGTTTAATAAAAAATACTCCTTTTTCAATAGCTGTCTCAATATAGCCCACGATTTGGTCAAACGTAAATACTTGTAAGTCTTCATGCAAATGTTGCTTTGGATATAACATATCTTCAAAAAGATACTTTCGAAATTCTAAAACGTTTTCTTTAGAAACCTCTTCAATATCCACAATGTGAGCCTCTTGATTGAGAAGAGAGAAAAGCTGTTGTTCTTGATCGTAATGATGAAGCAACTTTGCATTTAACAATTTAAAATCGTTATAGTACAGGGGTGCGATAGTTTCGTCATTCTCTATTCTATTTTTTAGCCAAGGTAGAAAAAATCCACTTAGCCAATTATCATCGGCAATGAGGTGGGTATAATAGCCTAAAATAAATGGGGAATCTATATGTGATTCATATTTATGAAAAAATGAATCATAATCTATTCTTCTCGTATAGTTCTTCGTTGTACCGTCATAAAAATGTGAGGTTCCTTTTTCTTTTTTTGAATGAACAGCATCAGGGGCTACAGCTCCAAGTAAGAAAGAAGTCTTATCGTGAATAGATAGTTTCTCAGCAATACCGTTAGCGATAATAACATGCATAATTCGTGATCCCATGAATGCCACCTCTGTTTCCAGTATTCATTTCAGGAAGAGGACTGAACAGTTAGTATTACTTTCCCTGTACTTTTTCTACTTTCGACCCATTCATGTGCTTTCCCTGCATCTTGAAGTGGAAAAGATTTCGTAGCCTTAATTTGTAAACGTCCGTCACGCAAATAACGGAAAACTTCATTTGCAGTTTCTTGGAGCAGTTCAGGACGCTTTTTTCGTGTGGTTCCAAAGCTAAAACCGAGTATAGAGCGGCAACTTGCATGTAAATCTTTCGTTTGAAAGTTACCAATTTCACCGCTAGCATTACCGAAATGAACGAGGCGACCGTAAAAAGCAAGGCAGTTTAAACTTCTTTCAGAAACAGTTCCAGAAATAGAGTCCAAAATAATATTCACTCCTTCTCCGTTTGTCAGCTCATTGACTTTCTCTACAAAATCTTCAGTTTGATGACAAATAACATAATCAGCTCCAGCATCTAAAGCGATTTTTCTTTTCGTTTCACTTCCGATAGTACCGATAACTGTTCTAGCCCCTAATAGTTTTGCAAATTGAATTGCGGTAGTACCAATCCCGCCAGCAGCTGCATGAATGAGTACAGATTCACCTTTTTGAATCCTTGCAACATTTGCGAGTAAATTATAGCTTGTAAAAGATACGATCGGACAAGCGGCTGCAGTGTGAAAGTCAACTTCATGGGGTAATACGAAAGTAAGATTTTCATTTGCAACAACGTATTCTGCGTAAGATCCATTTTGAGGAAAAGTAATGACACGTTGTCCAGGGTGAATATTTTTCACATGAGAACCGACACGTTCTACAATACCAGTGGCATCTATACCTGGAATAAAAGGTAGTGCTTTATTTCCTTTTTTACCATAACGTGATTTAATATCAGCGAAATTTACACTAGTAGCAACTACGCGAATTAAAACTTGATCTTCTGAAATAGCCGGTATATCAAAATCTGTATATTTCATCACTTCAGGACCACCGAACGACGTTACAACGATAGCTTTCATTATATGTCCTCCTAAATTTGACTATATAAATTATTTTAAATCTTTATCAGAAATTGGAAAATTATATAATAGTTATGTGTGGTTATAAGTGAAGCTTATGAACTCAGTGGATCATTATATTAATTTATATAAAAAACTTTTTCGGAAAAATCGAACGAAATATGAATTACCTGCCAATATATAGTGTAAGACAAAGGAGGACTGGAATATGAAGGATGAAATAGATTACGCACATTTAATTCAATTAACTTTATCAGGCAATAAAGAAGCGTATAGCGAATTGTATGATGTAACGATTCAAGAAGTATATAAAACAGCACATTTTTTAATTGAAGATAAAACGGATGTAGATGATGTCGTTCAAGAAGTATACATACAGCTATATGAATCGCTTCGTAAATATGATAGCGAGAAGCCATTTCGCCCTTGGCTAATTGGGCTTGCGATTAAACAAATTCATTCTTATAGAAGAAAGAGGTGGATGCGACTACGAATTATAAAAAAAGCAGAAGAGCAAAGAAAGCCAGTGCAAATTGATTTTTCTAACGATGTTGTAAGTAAAATATCAAACCAAAAACTAATCGAACTCATTCATAAATTACCGTATAAATTGAAACAAGTTATTATCTTAAGATACTTACACGATTATTCACAAGAAGAAGTAGCACAAATATTACATATTCCAATCGGTACAGTGAAATCTAGAATTCATGCGGCATTAAAGAAACTACGTCAAAAAGAGCAAGTAGAAGAAATTTTTTTAGGAGAGGTAGGGAATGTGAAATGAGTTTAGATTGTAGAGTTAGGGAATCTATACAAGAAGAAGCAAAGGGTATTGTTGCCCCGCCGGATTTAAAAGAAAAAGTAATCGTGCAAATAAAAATGAAGCACGGCGAGAGTAAGAGGAAGAAACGCCTTATCGCAGGAGTACTTGCAGCAGCTCTTTTAATCCCGACGACAGGTTTTGCGTATCAATCTATTATGGCGGATGGTATATATGGATCTTTTGAGAATTTAAAAAAACATGCCGGAGCAATGACATTAGAAACGTATATGCGTTTTAATGCAAAATTATCAGAAGCGAAAGATGAAATGGGTGCAAAGGAATATGAAGAGTTTACAAAAGAACTGAAAAAATTAACTAATGCAAAGCTTGCGTACGGAGATTCAAACGGTAATATTGATTATGATGAATTATCACCAGGAAAAAGAGCAGAAATGAAAAAGGTAAGTATGAGCCTTCAACCATACTTTGATAAACTAAATGGTCATAAATCTAGTAAAGAGATATTAACAAAAGAAGAGTTTGATCGCTATGTGGAAGCTTTAATGACATATGAAATAGTACAAGTGAAGACAAAATCAACTGGTGGAATGAAAGTAGAAGAAGTACCTGAGGCGTACAAAGAAAGATTTATTAAAGCAGAGCAGTTTATGGAGTATGTAAATGAAAAGGTGCGATAAGTAAAAAGCTCAAAGCTTTAGCTTCGAGCTTTTTTTATTGAAAGAAAATAAAGTATTCAATTATATTTTTTCATCGTTGCATGATCCTTTTGTATAAAACAATCTAAAAGGGAATAACCAGCTATTAAACTAATAATCGTAACAAAAGTTGTATTTATTAGAATAATATTAACTAAATAAGGTAGGTATTCGGCAAGTGGTGAAAAGAGTAGTGCTGGGGAAAAGGAAATGAATAGTGTAGGCACTGTAATAGCAATAAATTTATCCGGTTGAAAGCTCCAGTTTTGTTTACTCGTTTCGCGATTAATAGATTGAAGGAATCGTAATAAAATGCCAACTATAAGAGGGAAGAGTGTAAAGTAGAATAATCTTGGATAAACGTTAAAGTTCACTTGTGCATCTGTATCTAAATAAAATTGAATTTTTACTCCTACAAATAATAATAAGACGATAAATAATGTGAAGCAGAGGTATAGCATCAATTTTTGCATTATATTCCACCATCCTTTACTCAAAATATATTCAAAAAAAGAAGAGATATACAATAACTACTGTTGTATATCTCTTCTTTTACTGTTAGTTAATAGTGGAGTTTGCTTTTTCTTGCTTCGTGAAATAATCAATAATACCCATTGCGCTAATTTCTATATCTAAATGTAAAATATTATAAACGGAATGATCTGATGGAACGTTTAACTTTGTAAGATGAGAAGAGATTTTATCCATTAACAAAGTTTGTAAAGCTTTAGTCGCTTCATCGAAATCATTATACTTTTCAAAGACTTCCTTACCAGTCTGAACGAAAATAGGTAGCCAATGTTCCAGTTGATTATATACTTCTGTAACATTGGATGATGCACCATAATGCCCGAAATAAATAGTATCTACATCCATACTTTGAATGTGATTTTTAGAAGCAATCATCGCATCTGGTTGAAATTGTGAAGGGGACGTTGATGGTAGATACAGTTCTACACCAAGGTCTGCGAGTTCTCTATAATAAATTCCAATTGTATCGCCAGTAAAAATCCCGTTTGTTAATGAATCGTGAATGCTAATATGGTGCTTCGCATGTCCTGGTGTATCATAAAATGTAAGGGTGCGGTCTTTTGCAATTTTTAACGTATCACCATGTTGTACAATATGAACACGTTCTTCTTCAATTGGAAGAATTGGGTCAAAGAGTTTATCGAAATCTTCTTTGTAGACAGCTTTTGCACCTAAAATAAGTTTTGTTGGATCAATCATATGACGAGCACCACGAGAATGCACATATAACGTAGCATTTGGACACTGTTCCATCATTAAACCAACTGCGCCAGCGTGATCTAAATGCACATGTGTAACGATAATGTTTTTAACATCGTTTAAATCAATATGTAATTGTTGTAAGCCGTCTAAAATATACGGAAGAGAAGGGGCTGCACAAGTTTCAATTAAAGTAATATCGTCACCTAATAAAACATACGTACCTGTTCGTTCATTATGCTGTAAATCGAAATCATCAATAAGATATAGGTGAGAAGATAATTGCTCTACTTTTTTCATATTTACCACTCCTTATATACTGCATGTTTCTATTATACGCTAAAATAGAAAAAAGGCAGAAAACGAAAGCTCGTCTTCTGCCTTTTTGTAATATTATTATTTCGTTTGTTGTTTATTAATAGACATAATGAACAGTCCAACAATCCCGCCTACTAATGGAAGCATAATTTCTCCTGCTAAATTAAAGTAGGAGCTTAAGAATAAACCATTTACATCGATTACCCAGCCAGTAACATACAATAACATCATATATAGTACGAAATAAAACTCGCGATTTGAAATCGTTTCATGTTGTGCAGTTTTCATAATGGACACCATCCTTTTCTTTTATAATGGAATATAAACTGTCACATTTTGTTCACATTTCAATTGTAAAACTTTCCATCATAAAAGTCTAGTGGTATGTGTCGAATTTTGAATGGAAATAAAGCGCTATCATTATATCTTATAAGTACGTAATAAGAGTTGTATATTCACGAATATAGTATAGTATAAACATAGAATGATAATGAAGAGAGGGGCAAAGACAATGACAGTTTATGATTTTTCAGCTAAAACAATTACAGGTGAAGAAAAATCGTTAAAAGATTACGAAGGAAAAGCACTTCTTATTGTCAATGTAGCTAGCAAATGTGGTTTTACACCACAATATAAAGGATTACAAGAGGTGTATGATAAATATAAAGACCAGGGACTCGAAATACTCGGATTCCCTTGTAACCAATTCGGGGGACAAGAACCAGGTACAGAAGCGGACATTACTAGTTTTTGTGAATTAAACTACGGTGTAAACTTCCCGATGTTTGCAAAGGTTGATGTGAAAGGTGATAAGGCTCATCCTTTATATACATACATGACAGAACAAGCACCAGGTTTACTCGGTATGAAAGCAGTGAAATGGAATTTTACGAAGTTTTTAATCGGAAAAGACGGGAAAGTAGTAGGGCGTTTTGCGCCGCAGACGAAGCCGGTAGATTTAGAAGTTGAGATTGAGAAGGTACTTGGAGAATAATTAGGAGTTTCACTTTATTAAAAAACGTCTCAAAGAACAATGTAGTTCTTTGAGACGTTTTCTTTAAACTCACATTTTCAAGATTAAATAACTGTATCAAAGCCATCTGATTTAGGCAGAGAAGCTGCTTTTTTCATAAGCACTTCCCATAAGTGTACAGATTTCTTCCATTCTTCTGCAGCCTGCTCCTGTTTATACATAGCGTTCTCATAACTGGCAGTAAGTTGTTGCATATCGGCCGAGTTGTAAAGTGTATCGATATGGAGAGCGTATTCTCGGAATGTTTGACTTTCACTCCGTGGTATGCCAATTCTCGCAAATTGTTTTAAAAGTGCACCGTAAGCTTTTTGATAAACAGCATCATTTTTTCGGTATTTATAGAAATGAATAATAAGAAATGTCATCCATTTCATTCTAGTGGTGAAGAGAATGTATCCTATAATACTAATTAGTATCGTAGAGAGGAATACGTACCACCAAGAAAAACTAGTTTTAGAATTTGTGACCTTTTTAGTAGAAGCTTCTTCTGTATTTTCTATTAAACTTTTAAGTTTTGCTTTATTATTTCGTTGTTGTATTTGCTCGTTATTAGAATTATTTGCTTCGCTATTTTGTGAAATAGGAGCAGGCGTATTATTTATAAAATTATAGGGATTAGTAAATCCTTTTGTCGGTTCGAATGGAATCCATCCGTATTCTGGGAAATATACTTCGACCCAAGAGTGTGCGTTATCGTTCGTGATTGTATAAACATCCTCACCTTCTGCAGAGGCAAGTGTATTGTCAAGAGTTCCTTCTGTATAGCCTTTCACCCAGCGAGCTGGAATCCCGGCAGAACGAAGTAGTACAATCATAGACGTCGAAAAATTATTACAGTAGCCGCTTTTTGTATCGAAAAGGAATTGATCTACATAATCTTGGCTTTTGGCAGGGAATGAGACATTCGTTGATTCGTATGTAAAAGAGTTGTCTGTGAAGTAATTTTCAATAGCTAATACTTTATCATATCGGTTGTCTTTATCATTTGTAAGATTGATAGCCAAGTCTTTTACGCGCTGTGGTAATGACTCGGGAAGTTGTGTGTACTTTGTCATAAAATAAGGATTTGTTTCTTGACCTTCATTTGTTTTTACAGCTTTCAAGTTTTTTATGGAAAACTCAGGGATCTCATATGTTACTTTATACGAATGTAAAGTAGTAGAAGAGTCTCCATTCATTGTATAAATTTTTTCTGAAAACGGGTCAACACTGTATGATACATCAGAAGAAGCCTTAACTGATACTAATCCTGCTGGATAGGTAAGGTGAGGGTAACTTTTTTGCATGGTAATTGTTGCCTCAGTCGTTTCCGTTTTTGTATTTTGTTCGTACCAGCTTACGACGTCGTTTTTATTTTTAAAAGAAACCTTTTTCGGATTTTCAGAAACCTCCCAGCCTTTTCCGGTATAAAAATCTTTCGTTTCGACTCTCCAATATTGTTTGTTTTGCGTTCGTGCTGTGAAAACAATTGTAGGATCCGCCTTAAAAGGACCACCTAATCGTGAGTCATCTAAACCATACCCAATTGTAGAAACTTTTTTTTCTTTACTTGCTTCAGATGTGTTGAATTTTAAAAAATCCATTGGGTTTGGCCATTGAGGGCCAAATTTTGGAGCAAAGTATGCGATGGTTGCTAATAATACAATAAATATTGTAAGTGGTCTAAGTAATTTAGAGATTTCCCTAGCATAATTTTGTAAGTGTTCACGCTCTTTTATTCGTTCTACTTGAAGAAGACTAAGCATAAAAAATCCGATGACAACAGTTCGAATAATAGCGTAGTTTGCATTGTATAAATGTAAGTTATGAAAAGTTGCGATATAAATAATAGTCAATACAAGAAATAGAAACCCACGTTTTTTATGAATAATCCAAAATGAAGTGAAAGAACTCAAAAACCAAAATGAGAGAAAAAATAAAACCGTCGGAAAAACTGGAGAAATATCTAGTAAATTCCCTTGGAAAAATAGGGAGGAATTTCGAGACATATCAGAAAAGAATGTTGTTAGCCAAGATGGATTTATAAAAGCATTTTTATAATATAGGGAATGAATGATAAATAGGACTGTGACAATTTTTATTGGAATCTGCCACCTCGTCTGAAAAAAAGAGAGAGCGAAGCAAATTCCTATAAATGTTACGAAAATATCTAATCTACCTACATTTGTAATACCTATAAGAGGTCTTAGCCATTCTAGTAAAAGAAGAAATACACATGCATGCATAAAGAATCTGTTCGTATCCCACTTGTATTTTGTTTGTAATGTTATCATTTGCTCACCTCAAAAAACACGTTTGTATACCGGTTTTCATAAACCGTGTTTACAAATATTTGTCGTTTTTTTAGAGTTTCTATTATACTGATTTCTCGGTGTGAAAGTTGATTCGCTTTTTCTTTCACGACAAAAACCATACATTTTCTATTTTTTATAGCAGCACAATCAGCCGCCTTTTGAATATCGGGAGAAAGATTACTGGTCACGAGTATAACCGTGACGGGCTCATAAATTTTTCTTAGTTCCATGTCTACACTCTGGGAGAGCGGGAATACACTGTCTGCTTGCACTTTTGCTAAATGACAAAGAATTTGTTGTAACTGCGTATCTCCATTGTCTAAAGGGAAGATAGTTTGTTCTTTTCCGATAGACACGAATGATGCTGGTGAATTTTGTTTCAAGACAGCCCTTACGATAGAGGCAGTAAATGTGACGACTGATTCGAATAGAGGAGACTCGGTTCTGTCTATGAATATCATGACATTATGGCTGCGCTGCTGTTCAAACTCTTTTGTCATAATATTGTTTGTTCGTGCAGTTGCTTTCCAATCAATCCATGAAAAGCGATCACCAGGTTTATAGTCTCTGACACCGACAGAGATTGTAGAGTCTTTTGCTGAATTTATATTTGCTGAAAGCGCTCCTTGTTCGAAATGATTTTCCAATTGTCGATATGCTATATCTACATACTGGGGATAGACTAAAAATGTATCTGGAACTGAAAAAGTTACTTCTTTCTCTATCATACCGAATAAATCGCCAGTTTTGACACGAACGCTTGAAAAAGTGTGCTCGCCTCTAGGGATTGTGTCAATAACATATTGAAACGAAATATTTCGTTTCAATCCTGGGAAGAGTACTACCTTATTCATCTTTGTTTGTTTACAACTTATAAATTGTGGTGGCAGTTCATCTTCTATAACTAAATAAAGTAAGGGGAAAGGAAGTTTTCTTTTTATTGTAATCGTGCTTACAAATTGTTCTCCTACTACATATCCATTTTGGTTTGTTATTCGTTTTACTTCAGCGTCCCGTAAAGCGTAGAAGGGGAGTAGTAGCGAATAAAGAGCAATGGGAATTATGCTGTAAAACAAAAACCAACTGACAAACCCGCCTTGAAACATAGCGTACATAAATGTTAAGACTAGGCATAAAGGGAGTAGCAATAACTTCATAACGTGATATAGCGCTCGCAGCATTCGTTTCATCAAGGGTTCATCGTCCTTTGATTAGGCACGGTAGTTCGTGCAACGATTTTTGCGATAACTTGTTCGCCAGTTATTCCTTCAAATTTTGCTTCCATTTTTAGAATGAGTCTATGTGCTAAAACGTAAGGAGCTAAAAATTTAACATCGTCTGGAATAACATAATTCCTGCCATGGATAAATGCATAAGCTTGTGAAGCTTTCATTAAAGCAATCGAGCCACGTGGACTTGCACCTAACTGTATAGAACTGTACGTACGAGTCTGATTAACAAGCTTTACAATGTAATGCTTAATTGCTTTGTCCATACTTACTACCCGTACGCTTTGTTGTAAATAAAGTAATTCTTGTATTGTAGTAATGGTTTGTAATTGAGAGAGTGGATTTGTTTTTTCCATCCGGTTTAAAATTTCAAATTCTTCCTCTGGTGTAGGATATCCCATTTTTAGTTTCAATAAGAAACGATCGAGCTGAGCTTCTGGTAGAGAATATGTTCCTTCATATTCGACCGGATTTTGTGTAGCCATGACAAAGAACGGTTTTGGTAAAGGTCTTGTAATGCCATCTATTGTAATATTGCCTTCTTCCATACATTCAAGTAAAGCAGATTGTGTCTTTGGAGATGTACGATTAATTTCATCAGCAAGTACAAAATTCCCCATAATTGGTCCAGGCTTGAACTCAAATTGGAGCTCTTTCGGATTATAAATAGAAACTCCTGTTACATCTGACGGCAATAAATCAGGTGTAAATTGAATTCGCTTATAATCAGCATCAATGGATTTAGAAAGAGCACGTACTAGCATTGTTTTCCCGACACCAGGAACATCTTCTAATAGCACATGACCTTCAGCTAAGAGAGCTGTCAAAGCTAAGATTGTTTCTTTTCGTTTTCCGACCATTATTTTTTCAATATTATTGATTATTTTTTCTACAGTGGGATGTAATGAATCAAGCTGGGGCATCGTAATCCTCCTAATGTTATTATCGTTTTCTAATCAATTTAGTGGACATATTTCTAATTCTATATGTAGATAGTAAAACTTCTACCTTAAATTCTGAGAATATTCAGATTATTTATTTCGATTACATCTAGTATAATTGTTTCCGTAACTAAGGGCAATACAGTAAATAATGATTTGTAGTTTTATGTAAAATAAGACTCGATATAAAATAATAACATTAGGAAAAATATTTTTACATACAATTTATACTCTTTTCCTTATGGCAGTTTTGAAATAATATCAAAACTCTTTTTCTTTTGCAAAATAGTCGATACCTCAAAATACCATTCTCCTAATAATTAAGATTAACCATAATCTTCACAACGGAACACAAGATTTTCTCACAAACTTATTTTCTACTGAATTTTTGACAATCTCTTGAACTGTGCGAAATGTCACATCTGTATTTTACAACCTCTCTTATAGTAAGGGTATGTAAGAGAGACGTATTAAAGGAGTGAACAGTATGAAGAAAAAACCTTCAGCACTAATGAGACGTTTAAAATATTTTTCACCAATAGATCGTTATAACGATAATCATACACAAGAAACATATGAAGATCGCGAATGGGAAAATGTGTACAGAAAGCGTTGGCAGCATGATAAAGTAATTCGTTCTACACACGGCGTGAACTGTACTGGTTCATGTAGCTGGAATATATATGTAAAAGATGGAATTGTGACGTGGGAAGGGCAAGAGCTTAATTATCCAACGACAGGTCCTGATATGCCAGATTTTGAACCGCGAGGCTGCCCACGTGGAGCAAGTTTTTCTTGGTACATTTATAGTCCACTTCGTGTGAAATATCCGTATGTACGTGGTGTTCTTTGGAGTATGTGGCAAGAGGAACTACAAAATAACGAGTCACCACTAGATGCTTGGAAAAGTATTGTGGAAAACCCTGAAAAAGCACGTAAGTATAAGCAGGCGCGTGGTAAAGGTGGATTTATTCGTGCGAATTGGGATGAAGTATTACAACTCGTTTCAGCTTCTCTACTTTATACAGTAATTAAATACGGGCCAGATCGAAATGTTGGCTTTTCACCAATTCCAGCTATGTCGATGTTAAGTCATGCTGCAGGCAGCCGCTTTATGCAACTTATGGGTGGACCAATGCTTAGTTTTTATGATTGGTACGCAGATTTACCACCAGCTTCTCCGCAAATTTGGGGCGATCAAACAGATGTACCAGAAAGTAGTGACTGGTATAACTCTGGTTACATTATGACATGGGGTTCAAATGTACCGATGACGAGAACACCAGATGCTCACTTTTTAGCAGAGGTTCGATATAAAGGAACGAAAGTCGTTTCTGTCAGTCCTGACTTCGCTGAATCTACAAAGTTTGCGGATGATTGGATTAGTGTGAAACAAGGTACAGATGGTGCACTTGCGATGGCAATGGGGCATGTGATCTTACAAGAATTTTACGTAGATAATCAAGTGGAATATTTCACAAAGTATGCGAAGCAATATACTGATTTTCCTTTCTTTGTCACATTGAAACAAAAGGGAGATCAATTCGTTGCTGATCGTTTCTTAAACGCTGCTGATATTGGACGCGAAACGAAGTTAGGAGAATGGAAACCTGTTCTTTGGAACGAGAACACGAATGATTTTGCAACACCTCATGGCACAATGGGCTCACGTTGGGATAACGAAAAGAAATGGAACTTGCGTTTAGAAGATGAAGAAACAGGTGAAAAGATTGATCCACGTCTTTCTTTACTTGGAATGGAAGAATCGATTGGAACTGTACAAATTCCGTACTTCTCTGATGATGGAAACAAAGTATTAGAACGTACAATTCCAGTGAAAAAGGTTATGACAGAAGAAGGCGAAGTGTTCGTTACAACTGTATACGACTTAACGTTAGCAAATTACGGTGTGAACCGAGGGCTTGGCGGACAAGAGCCGAAAGACTTCAATGATGACGTTCCGTTTACACCTGCATGGCAAGAGAAAATGACAGGAGTAAAACGTGAGCTTATTATTCAAATCGCTCGTGAGTTCGCACAAAATGCTGTTGATACGAACGGTCGCTCAATGATTATTGTCGGAGCTGGTATTAACCATTGGTTTAACTCTGATACGATTTATCGCGCCGTTTTAAATCTTGTACTTCTCGTTGGGGCACAAGGTGTAAACGGCGGTGGCTGGGCGCATTACGTTGGGCAAGAAAAATTACGACCAGCAGAAGGATGGCAAACAATCGCGATGGCAAAAGATTGGCAAGGGCCACCAAAATTACAAAATGGTACATCTTTCTTCTATTTCGTAACAGATCAATGGCGCTATGAAGATACACCAGTTGGACATTTAGCATCACCAGTGGAAGGAAACTCTCGTTATCAACATCACGGTGATTATAACGTTTTAGCGGCGCGACTTGGTTGGTTACCTTCTTATCCTACATTTGAGAAAAATGGAATTGAACTATATAAAGAAGCTGTTGCTGCTGGTGCAACAACACAAGAAGAAATCGGAAAATACGTTGCACAAAAACTAAAAGAAAAAGAACTGAAATTTGCGATTGAAGATCCAGATAACAAAAATAACTTCCCGCGCAACTTATTCGTATGGCGTGCGAACTTAATTTCAAGTTCCGGTAAAGGGCACGAATATTTCTTAAAACATTTACTAGGTACAACAAACGGATTAATGAATGACGATAGTGATTCATTACGACCAGAAGAAATTAAGTGGCATGAAGAAGCACCAGAAGGGAAGCTTGATTTACTTATTAATTTAGATTTCCGTATGGCTGGAACAGCACTGTATTCTGATATCGTATTACCAGCTTCAACTTGGTACGAAAAACATGATTTAAGTAGTACAGATATGCATCCATTTGTGCATCCTTTTAATCCAGCAATCGGTTCACCGTGGGAAGCACGCTCTGATTGGGACATTTTCACTTCACTTTCTAAAGCTGTGTCAGATTTAGCGAAGAAAATTGATCTTGAACCAATGAAAGAAGTTGTTGCAACACCACTTCTTCATGATACACCGCAAGAATTAGCGCAACCACTTGGCAAGATTAAAGATTGGAGTAAAGGTGAATGTGAACCAATCCCGGGTAAAACGATGCCACAAATTCATGTTGTCGAAAGAGATTATAAAACGATTTATGACAAAATGACTGCGCTTGGACCGAATGTCGGAAAACAACCGATTGGTACGAAAGGGATCTCTTGGTCTGCGGAAAAAGAATATGAGCAATTAAAGAGCAAATTAGGAGTTGTTCGAACGGATTCTATCGCGAAAGGTTGCCCAGACATCAAAGAAGCAATCAATGCTGCTGAAGCGGTATTAACACTATCTTCTACAACAAACGGTCATATGGCAGTAAAAGCATGGGAAGCACTTGAAAAACAAACAGATCTAAAATTACGTGATTTAGCAGAAGAACGTGAAGAGGAATGCTTCACATTCGAACAAATTACAGCACAGCCGAAAACAGTAATTACTTCTCCAGCATTTACAGGTTCAGAAAAAGGTGGACGCCGTTACTCACCGTTTACAACAAATGTGGAACGTCTTATCCCTTGGAGAACGATAACTGGTCGACAATCTTTCTACTTAGACCATGACATGATGAAAGAATTTGGTGAAACGATGGCAACATTTAAACCAATTCTGCAACATAAACCGTTCCGTAAATCACGGCCCGAAGTAGAAGGGAAAGAGATTACACTAAACTATTTAACACCGCATAATAAGTGGTCGATTCATAGTATGTACTTCGATTCATTACCGATGTTAACGCTATTTAGAGGTGGTCCAACTGTTTGGATGAATAAAGAGGACGCTGCTGAAGCGGGTGTTGCAGATAATGATTGGATTGAGTGCTTTAATCGTAACGGTGTTGTTGTAGCGCGTGCTGTTGTAACGCATCGTATACCGAGAGGAATGGCGTTTATGCACCATGCGCAAGATCGTCATATTAACGTACCTGGTACGAAATTAACAAGTAACCGGGGGGGAACGCATAATAGTCCAACTCGAATTCACGTTAAACCAACACATATGATTGGTGGATACGGTCAATTAAGTTATGGATTTAACTATTATGGTCCGACTGGGAACCAGCGCGATTTAAACGTTGTAATTCGCAAACTGAAGGAGGTAGATTGGCTTGAAGATTAAAGCACAAGTCGGAATGGTTATGAACCTAGATAAATGCATCGGTTGCCATACTTGTAGCGTAACGTGCAAAAACACCTGGACAAATCGTCCAGGTGCTGAATATATGTATTTCAATAACGTAGAAACGAAACCTGGCATTGGTTATCCGAAGCAATGGGAAGATCAGGAGAAATATAAAGGAGGCTGGGAATTGAAAAATGGTGAAATTCAGCTGAAATCTGGTTCGAAAATGAAACGTCTTATGAACATTTTCCACAATCCAGATCAACCAACAATTGATGATTACTTTGAACCTTGGAATTATGATTATGAAA
This sequence comes from Bacillus sp. PK6-16, assembly GCF_056530295.1. Classification (NCBI taxonomy): domain Bacteria; kingdom Bacillati; phylum Bacillota; class Bacilli; order Caryophanales; family Bacillaceae; genus Bacillus; species Bacillus sp. PK6-16. The sequence continues at coordinate 3,254,877 of NZ_CP096511.1, read as the reverse complement.
CATTAACAAATAGCCCACAGCGTAAGCATCAACCAGTTGCTCGTCCGAAATCAGCAATTACAGGCGAATTTATCGACAAAATTGAATGGGGTCCAAACTGGGAGGACGATTTAGCAGGCGGACATATAACAGGATTACAAGATCCGAACGTAAAGAAAATGGAAGAAGAAATTAAAACTGATTTTGAAAACGTCTTTATGATGTATTTACCACGCATATGCGAACATTGTATGAATCCATCGTGCGTATCATCTTGTCCATCTGGTGCAATGTATAAACGTGAAGAAGACGGGATTGTACTTGTGGATCAAAATGCATGTCGTGCTTGGAGATTCTGCGTATCATCTTGTCCATATAAAAAAGTGTATTTTAACTGGCAAACGAATAAAGCTGAAAAATGTACAATGTGTTTCCCACGTATTGAGGCTGGTATGCCAACAATTTGTTCAGAAACATGTGTAGGACGTATCAGATATATTGGGGTAATGCTATATGATGCTGATAAAGTAAAAGAAGCAGCGTCTGTTGAAGACGAAAAAGATTTATATGAATCTCAGCTTACTGTTTTCCTAGATCCAAATGATCCAGAAGTGGCGGCTGAAGCGAAAAAACAAGGCATTCCTGAAGAATGGATTAAAGCGGCACAAGAGTCACCAATCTATAAAATGATTATCGATTGGAAAATTGCTCTACCTCTTCACCCAGAGTATCGTACAATGCCAATGGTTTGGTATATCCCGCCGCTTAGTCCAATTATGAATATGGTGGAAGGGAAAGGAAGTAACTGGAAAGCAGAAGAGATTTTCCCTGCTATCGATAATATGCGTATTCCAATTCAATATTTAGCGAATTTACTCACTGCAGGAGATGAATCACATATTCGTCTTACATTGAAAAAAATGGCTGTTATGCGAACGCATATGAGAGCAATGCAAATTAATAAAGAACCAAATGAAGCTGTATTAAAAGAACTTGGCTTAACGAAACAGGATGTAGAAGATATGTATCGTCTTCTTGCTATCGCAAAATATAAAGATCGTTTTGTTATCCCGACATCTCACAGAGAACAAGTTGCAGATTTATATAGTGAACAAGGAAGCTGTGGTTTAGCATTCGCAGGTGGTCCAGGCTCTTGTATGACAATTTCTTAAATAAAGGGGGCAGAAAAATATGAAACAAAGTTTACAAACTGCTTTTTCTTGTTCTTCTTTTCTTCTCTCCTATCCTGAACTAGGGTGGAGAGAAGCTGTAACTGAATTGCAAGAAGAGATTGAAACGATAGAAAAGGAAGAAGTTAAAGCATCACTTACAGCCTTTATAAAACAAGCGCTAAATAAAACGAATGATCAACTCATTGATAGTTACGTATATACATTCGATTTTGGTAAGAAAACAAATATGTATCTTACTTATATGAACACTGGTGAACAAAGAGAAAGAGGTATTGAATTACTGGAGTTAAAACAGCATTATAAAAAATCTGGTTTTGAAGTAACAGATAAAGAATTACCTGATTATTTACCGCTATTGCTTGAGTTTTTTGCAAATGCAAATGAGATAGACAGTGAACCAATTATGAGTAAATACAAGGAAAACATCCAAGCATTACACGTTCAGTTAAAAGAAGCAGGTAGTATGTATGAACCAATTCTTGCGGCTGTTCTACTCGCTATCGATACATGGGGTGTACAGACAAATTAGAAAGGAGAGTTGTTAAAATGATGGATCAATTTCTATGGGTATTGTTTCCCTATATCATTTTTGCAATCTTTATCGGTGGACATATTTTTAGATACAACTATGATCAATTTGGATGGACATCAAAATCTAGTGAACTATTAGAAAAGAAAATGCTCCGAATCGGAAGTCTATTATTTCACTTTGGGATTATGTTCGTAATTGGCGGTCATGTTATGGGGATTTTAATTCCAGAAGCTGTATACCGTTCGATAGGTATTTCTGAGCATACGTATCACATAATGGCAATTAGTTTCGGGCTTCCGGCAGGTGTTGCTTCTATCATCGGTTTAATTATATTAACTTACCGCCGCGTAACTGTAAAACGTATCATTGCAACGAGTACAAAGGGAGATTATATTGCGCTTATTTTATTACTTATCGTAATGTTAGCAGGAATTTCTTCAACATTTTTAAATATCGATTCAAAAGGATTTGATTATCGTACAACAATTGGCCCTTGGTTCCGAAGTCTCTTTATTTTCCAACCGAAAGTTGAATATATGATGGAAGTACCAGTATGGTTTAAAATTCATATTCTTGCAGGGATGGGTTTATTCGCAGTATGGCCATTTACAAGACTAGTACATGTATTTAGTGCCCCAATTAAATATGTAAGCCGTAGTTATGTAATTTACAGAAGACGTATTCCTAATGAGTTGAAAAAATAATACTGCTGTAAACGGATAGGAGCTAATGGTTAAAACGAAACGAGGTCTAATATGGAAGGCCTCGTTTTTGTTTACATAGGGAATAACCGTTAATAAATAGCTTAAATTGAAAAAAGATTAGCATCTAAATAAGATGCTAATCAATGCTACAAACAGAAGCAGAGCAATCTTCACAAGCAATTTCACATTTTAAAAATTGTAAATCGTGGATTGTAATCTTTCCTTTATGAATTGAAATTGTACCTTGCTTTTTTAATTCATTTAACATTCGATTTACACTTTCACGTGAAGTTGCACAGAAATTAGCAAGTTCTTGATTTGTTAATGGTAAATCGATGAGAATCCCATTTTCTTTTAATATACCGTAACTATTTGTCATTCGTATAAGGGTAGAATACAGGGCACCTTTTTTGCCGTGTAATACTAAATCTCGGAACTTCGTTTGCATTCTTCTTAAATGTTCACTAATCCATTTCATAAATTCAAATACGAGTGCAGGTTTTTGGAGTAATGCTTTTTCTAACGCTTCACGCTTTATAACGCCTACTTCCACATCCTCAAGACATTTTGAATTTAATAAGTATTTCGCATTGTCCGTGAACAATGTTAATTCTCCAATAATGTCATATTCTGAACAAATTCGAAGTGTTAATTCTTGTCCGTCAGCACTTAGTTTACTAATTTGTACTTTTCCTGAGTGGATGATATAGAGCTCTGTTGCCTCCATACCTTCTTGAAAAATAAAACTACCTTTTTTTATCTGCATTTTATATTCAACAGATGCAAGTAATTCTTTTAAATCTTGAGATAATGTCATACTGTTTGCCACAGTGATCACCTTTCTTCTTATAAGCAATACATTTCCTATTTTGAGTGTAAATATGATGAAAATGCAAGAGCTATTTTAAAAATAAATTGAAATTTCAATGACCGTAAGGGGAAGAGATTTTCAGTTTTAGTTTGAAAAATTCAATAGACAAAGTAGATGAGATTAAAGATGTGAACAAAATTCGAACGGATTTGTGAAAAAATTTTGAATGGGGAAAGTAATGTGAGAAAAGTCACATTGAATATGTAGCTTCTTTTTTATAATAAAGGCAAATAAAAAAATGAAAGCTTACTAAGGATTGCAGCAGAAAAGAAGGGATATAGATGCACGAGAACATGAAAGATTCTTTAAAGCGGCCACTTCAAGATTTACGCATTTCAGTTATTGATCGTTGTAATTTTAGGTGCACATATTGTATGCCTGCTGAAGTGTTCGGACCTGATTATGCTTTTTTACAGGAAGAGTGTTTATTAACATTTGATGAAATAGAAAGGTTAGCGAGATTATTTATAAGTATGGGAGTTAATAAAATTAGGCTTACTGGCGGTGAACCTTTATTGCGTAAAGACTTACCGAAGTTAATTGGAAGACTTGCAAAGCTAGAAGGCTTAAAAGATATTGGGCTCACAACAAACGGAATTCATTTAGCAAAACAAGCTAAGGCGCTAAAAGACGCGGGATTAAAACGTGTAAATATTAGTTTAGATGCGATAGAGGACCATGTCTTCAAAAAAATTAACGGAAGAAATGTAAGTACAAAACCTGTACTGAAAGGAATAGAAGCAGCAAATGCTGCTGGATTAGAAGTAAAGGTAAATATGGTCGTCAAAAAAGGGATGAATGATAGTCAAATTCTTCATATGGCTCGTTATTTTAAAGAACAAGAAATTCAGCTCCGTTTCATTGAGTTTATGGATGTAGGCAGTACAAACGGATGGAATTTTGAAGAAGTCATTACGAAGGAACAATTAATAGAGAAAATTAATCGTGTATATCCAATTGAGCCCGCTCAGCCTCGTTATTTTGGAGAGGTTGCGAAATTGTATCGATATGTAGGGAGTAATGCAGAAGTTGGATTTATTACTTCTGTTTCTGAGTCATTTTGTTCTTCTTGTACGAGAGCTCGTATTTCGGCAGACGGCAAGTTTTTCACGTGCCTATTTGGAGCGAAAGGAACGGATTTGCGAACGCTTCTTCGAGAAAATATTTCTGACGCCTCATTATTAAAAATTTTACAACATACATGGCGATATAGAACAGATCGATATTCAGATGAAAGAACAGTTGAAAGTACAAGTAAACGTCCAAAAGTTGAAATGTCTTACATTGGTGGATAGCGAAAGGAGGATTCTTTATGCAAGAGCGATATTCAAGGCAAGTGTTGTTTTCTAGAATTGGTGAAATGGGACAAAGGAAAATAAGAAAGAAACATGTGCTCTTAATTGGTGCAGGTGCACTAGGGGCTGCGAATGCAGAAGCACTCGCTAGGATGGGAATTGGGAAATTGACAATTGCCGATCGTGACTATGTCGAATGGAGTAATTTACAACGGCAACAGTTATATACAGAAGAAGATGCAAAACAATGCAAACCAAAAGCAATTGCAGCGGCAGAACATGTAAGAAAGATTAATTCTGAAGTGGAAATTGTACCAGTTGTATCGGATGTCACACTGCAAGAAATAAAAGAGTTAACAAAAGAAGTGGATCTCATATTAGATGCGACTGACAATTTTGATACGCGCTTACTTATAAATGACATTTCACAAAAAGCAAATATACCTTGGATATACGGTGGATGTATTGGAAGTTACGGTGTAACGTATACAATTCTTCCAGGGAAAACACCATGTTTTCGCTGCTTAATGGATCATCCTATGGGCGGTGCAACATGCGATACAGCAGGAATCATTCAACCAGCTGTACAAATGGTCGTTGCTCATCAAGTAACAGAGGCGATGAAAATATTGGTGGATGATTTCGAGGCGCTAAGAGGAACAATGTTATCATTTGATATTTGGAACAATCAATATCTCTCATTAAAAGTAAATAGACAGAAGAAAAATACATGTCCCTCTTGTGGAAATACACGCACGTACCCAAGTTTAACATTTGAAGCACAGATGAAAACGGAAGTGCTATGCGGACGGAATACGGTTCAAATCCGTTCAGGGGTAAAACGTGTTCTTCATTTAGAGGAAGTTCAAAAACGATTACAAAAAATTGTACATGTCCAAAAAACGCCGTACTTACTAGCATTTCTAATTGATGAATATCGTTTCGTTTTATTTACAGACGGTAGGGCATTTATTCATGGGACAAATGATGTGAAAATAGCAAAACGATTGTACGCAAAATATATAGGCTGAATAGAAAGTGAGTTTCACTTTCCAAAAACGAGGTGAAAAAGAATGGTATTAAAACGTATACCAATTCCAGTAGCAGAAGCAGTTGCTCGTGTAATGAAATATGCCTACCAAGGTGAAATGGAAAAGGTTTCTCTTATAGAAAGCTACGGTAGAACACTTGGAGAAGATGTTATTGCAGATCATGATGTTCCGCATTTTGATCGCTCTCCGTACGACGGGTTTGCGATTCGAGCGGAAGATACGAAAGAAGCGAGTAATAGTAACCCCATTCAGTTTGAAGTGATTGGTGAAATTGGAGCAGGATTTGTTTTTACAGAAGAAGTGAAAGCATTTCAAGCTGTCCGTATTATGACAGGAGCCGCAATTCCGAGAGGGTGTAATGCGGTTGTTATGTTAGAACTAACGGCAGGATTTGAAAAAAACGAAAAGACTTATATGACATTAAAACGATCTTTCTCTTCTGGTGATAACATTTCTTTTAAAGGTGAAGATGTAAAACAAAATAGCATTCTTGTGAAAAAAGGGACTGTTATTAATCCTGGAGTAGCAGCGCTTCTTGCTACGTTTGGTTATAGTTTCGTACATGTTATAAAACAACCAGTGATTGGAATTGTAACGACGGGTAGCGAACTGCTTGAAGTACATGAAAAATTAAAGCCAGGGAAGATTCGAAATAGTAACTCCTATATGGTAGCTGTTCAAATTGAACGAGCAGGGGGGATTGTACAGTATTATGGGCAATTCGCTGACGATTTTGAGACGTGTTATAACACTGTAAAAAAGGCGATAAAAGAAGTAGATATATTAATTACAACTGGTGGTGTTTCAGTAGGAGACTATGACTATTTACCTGCCATCTATGAGAGATTACGAGCTAATGTACTTTTTGACAAAATAGCGATGCGACCAGGAAGTGTGACAACTGTAGCTGAGGTAGAAGGAAAATTACTATTTGGTCTATCTGGTAATCCTTCTGCTTGTTATGTCGGTTGTGAATTATATGTTAGACCAGTGATTGGAAAATACTTGCATAGGGAAGATTCGCACATATATCGTGCAGAGGCAATTTTACAAAAAGACTTTCCGAAAGCAAACCCATTTACTCGTTTTGTAAGAGGGCGAGTAGAAATTATAGATGGTCAATTACAAGTTACACCAGTTGGTTTAGATAAATCTAGCGCAATTTCTTCACTTGCAGAAGCGAATGCATTTATCGTTTTACCAGGGGGAACGAGAGGATTTGAAGCTGGAATTACTGTTTCGGTACTGTTATTAGAATCAAACAACGGAAGTGAGTGGCCGTGGGAAGAACCGCTTCGATCATACAAGTAATAGAAAAAGGGATTGCTAACTTATATAAGGATCAGAGGTGCAAGATGACATATACGTATTATGAAGTAATTGATACACCTATTTCAATTGAGGAAGTTACAAACAAAGTAATTCGTCGTGAGTGTGGCGCAGTTACTACTTTCGTTGGTACTGTTAGAGAATTTACAAAAGGGCGTCGTACACTTTGTTTAGAGTATGTAGCTTATAAGACAATGGCGGAGAAACAGCTTGAGAGAATTAGCATTGAAGTAGGAGAGAAGTGGCCGGGGACATATGTCGCTATTACACATCGCATTGGTACATTACAAATTTCTGATCTTGCTGTCGTTGTCGCTGTGTCTACACCACATCGGAAAGCGGCCTATGAGGCGAATGAATATATTATGGAGCGCATAAAACAAATTGTTCCTATTTGGAAAAAAGAGTTTTGGGAAGATGGAGAGTGGTGGATAGGTGATCAGTTAGAGAAAACAGCATATGGTAATGGCGAGCCTGGAAAGGAGATGAGAATATGATTGAAGTACTATTATTTGCACATTTGCAAGAAGGAGCAAGTAAGCCGGCTTTGCATATAGACTATGAAAATATTACAGTTGCGGAATTAAAGGAAGTCCTCACTAAGAAATACAACATAGCAATTTCAAACGAGATTATGGTCGCGATAAATGAAGAATACGCAAATGAGGATGACATCATCCAAATTGGTGATGTCGTAGCAATGATTCCGCCAGTAAGTGGTGGTTGATTCTTTTCAGCCTAATGATGTTAGGACGTGATTGGGCTGGAGAGAATGAATTTAACTATGCATACATAGGAGGGAACAGGATGAAAAGTCCTAATTTTCAATTAAGTTTACAAACTTCTAATCTAATTATCGGTTTTATGGTATGGGTCATTTTATCATCATTAATGCCTTATATTAAAGCGGATATTCCATTAACTGCGGGACAAATTTCTATGGTCACAGCAGTACCTGTTATTTTAGGCTCTATTCTTCGCATTCCAATTGGTTATTGGACAAATCGTTTCGGAGCAAGAAAATTATTCTATATTAGTTTTATTCTATTATTATTTCCTGTTTTTTATATTAGTGTTGCCAATTCTATGATGGATTTAATTATTGGTGGATTATTTGTAGGAATCGGTGGTGCTGTATTCTCTGTAGGAGTAACTTCTTTACCAAAATACTTTCCGAAAGAGAGTCACGGTTTTGTAAATGGTATTTACGGTGTCGGTAACGCCGGAACAGCAATTACTTCGTTTTTAGCACCTGTCATTGCAACTTCAGTTGGCTGGAGAACGACAGTACAATGTTATTTAGTTTTACTTGCAGTGTTTGCACTTATGAACTTTTTATTAGGTGATCGTAAAGAGAAAAAAGTGAATACACCACTAATGGAACAAATAAAAGGTGTATATAAAAATGAGAAACTTTGGTTTTTATGTATCTTTTACTTTTTAACTTTCGGATCATTTGTCGCATTTACCGTATACTTACCAAACTTTTTAGTATCTCATTTCGGATTAGAGAAAGTAGATGCAGGTATGCGGACAGCCGGATTCATCGTACTCGCAACAATTATGCGTCCGATTGGTGGTTGGCTCGGTGATAAGTTTAATCCATTTAAAATATTAATCTTCGTATTTATCGGTTTAACACTATCAGGTATTATTTTATCATTTATGCCTAGTATGAACGTGTATACATTTGGTTGCTTACTAGTAGCATTTTGTGCAGGGATTGGTAATGGTACAATCTTCAAACTCGTTCCAATGTATTTCTCAGAACAAGCTGGTATTGTAAATGGTCTCGTATCAGCTTTAGGTGGACTAGGAGGATTCTTCCCACCGCTAATTTTAACATTACTATTCCAATTAACAGGTCATTATGCAATTGGATTTATGGCACTATCAGAAGTCGCACTTGCTTGTTTAATCATTACAGTATGGATGTATAGCCAAGAGAAATTGTTAGTGATGTTAAAGAATCATTAATAAGGAAAAAGAACCATCCCAAAGTATATTGGGATGGTTCTTTTAGTAATAGGCTTCAACATGTTTTTATTGCTATCTCAACAAACGCTCGTTTTCTAAAAGAATGTGCTTTTAAAATGAAAAACAGAAGGTTTATGGAATTTTATTTTAAAATATAGAAGTCAAAAGTTATTCAATTAAAGGGTAGATTAGTGAAGGAAATCTTAAATCTATTCTAAAGATCGAACTCATTTTTAGAATGCAAATATTTAATTGAATCGGGATGTTTAGATGAAAAAAATATAAGTCCACTCAAGATAAACAAGTATCAGGTGTGTTAGGTGGTTTAAGCGACAAGTATGGGATTGATGTAAGTATTCTTCGCATAGTAACTGCAGTATCAGATTTTTTTAGGGCCAAATTTTTTGGTAAGGCTAACGGATATTGTGAAAAAAGTACTATACTAAAGAATACAGTTTAGTTCGATAAGATAAAATTATGAATTTGTATAAATAATCCATAATTTTCTTTATGAGTTATATTTGATATGTTAAAGAAAAGAGAGGGGAGGGAAATGAAATAAGAATTTTTGATGAGCATTTTCATATTATCGATTTTAGTTTTCTGATTATTGAGAACTAAGGGTGTTTTCCGATGAATGAAATGTGTCCACATTTAGTAAAGCGTTTAATCCAATTAAAATATATTTAGAATGAGGTTTTACATGTTTGTATTTATTATATTAGACGTAATATTACCGATATTAATATTGATGCTAATTGGTGCAATCTTACAAAGAAAGTTCCAATTTAACTTAAAGCAGCTATCTACACTTATTACTTATTGCTTAATGCCAGCGGCTGTATTTGTGAATATATATGATATTCGTATAGAAACAGGTTTGTTGCTCCAGATAATATACTATTTAATGCTTTATAGTCTGAGTCTGATCATAGTAAGTCATTTCATTTCAAAAATATTAAAGTTAGAAAAAGGAGAAAGTGCAGCTCTAAAAAATAGCATTTCGTTAATGAATTCTGGTAATTATGGGTTACCAGTAAGTCAATTGATTTTCAGTCACAATCCAGTGGGGGTTTCCATTCAAATTTTTATTGTTATTTTCCAGAATCTTCTAACTTATTCATATGGGATATATAACTTACTATCAGCAACAAAAACAATCGGAGGTATTATTCGATCATTTCTAAGACTGCCTGTATTTCATGCGCTCGTATTAGGGGGTCTCTTTCAATCTTTTAAAATTCAAATACCTAATTCTATCTTGCTACCTCTTAATCAGCTTGCGAATGGTTTTGTTGCAATAGCACTCATATTGCTAGGGGCACAATTATCTAACATTAAACTTAATTTTTTCCATCGAGTCATAACATGGGCTTTAATTGGAAGGTTACTGATGGGACCATTATTAGCACTTGCCGTAATATACATACTAAACATCGATGGTATTGTTGCACAATCATTATTTATTGCAAGTTCTTTTCCTACTTCAAGAAATACATCAACCATTGCTATGGAATATCAAATAGAGCCTGAATTACATGCACAAATCGTTTTATTTTCAACACTTTTCAGTATTATTACAGTAACTGTTGTTATTTATTTGTCATATATTTTGTTTTGAATATACGTGCAAAAACGAATAGATTTGAGGCGGTAAATGATGGACGGAAACCCCATCGATATGAGAAGAAAACAGTCTATGATATATGGGGGGCGTTTACAATTGTACCGTGTCTGATAATCAAGTGGCTTAATTCAAAAAAAGGAAACTCGTTACGGGTTATTTCGTATGAAAATCTTTAAAGCATCTACATATAGACTTGCGAAAAAAGACACAATTTCGCTTATAATTGACGTTACATGAGCTTAGTTTGATAGCGGTGGGGTGGGAGCGTCAAGTAAGAATTTTTTCTTTATTGATTTTATGCGGTTTTTCCGCAAAATTGTAACTAAGGGGGGATTCCAAGTTGAGTAAACAGAATATCAGCACAACAGTTTCAGGAGATATAATTGTTACCCATCTAGTTGGCAATATAAAAACAGATGATGTGTATGAATGGTTTAATGGTTTTGAGCAGGTTTGTCAACAATTCATTTCTGAAGGGCGGAAATACAAATTGTTGGTGGATAGAAAAGGATACACGCCAAATCATTTTTCTGTTCAAAAAGTATGGAAAGAGAAGTTCTTCAATGAAATCATTTTGAATAACAGTAAGGCAATTGCATTTCTCCTTGAAGAGGGGCAGATAATGGATTATTTACAACAATCTAACACGAAAGAATCTGTGAGATTTTTTGATGATTATGAACAAGCGCTAATTTGGTTGAATGAATATCCAATATAAAACCTGTATTGAAGCAGTTGCTCTCAAGCAACTGCTTTTTTGTCCGTAATTGTTGCCGTTATTTTTCTTCACAGATTCTTGTCCAATTGTTTGTCTGATCCTAAAAAACGAAACTAAAGCAAAAAGAACAAACGCCTCTAAAAAACGTTTGTTCACAGTTAATTCCTATTTTAGCTAAGTGATAGATTCCATTTTATGAGTACGAGAAATTCTTTTTATAAGTTTAGGAAGGACAGAAGTTAATTCCTGTTTCATACGCTTCGTAAACGATGGGTCCTTACCTGAAGTCGAAATAGTGACAACATATTCATCATTTCGAATGACACCAGGTGTGTGAAACGATGATGCTGTACCATCACTTACAACGTTAACCCACTGGAAATCATGAGCGGCCTGTTTGACCATCATATTTACAGCATGTTGATTTGTAGCTGCATAAATTAGATGAGCATCTTTAATATCATCATTACTAAAAGTTTTTTGCTTCCAAGTAATATAAGAAAGTTCCTTCATTTCCTCGCAAATTTCTGGGCTGACAACAGTGACGAAAGCGCCTGTATCTTTTAATCCAGACGCTTTTCGATATGCAATTTTACCTCCACCAATGATAATGACAACTTTATTTTGTAGATTAAACATAACAGGGTACATGTTATACATATATGCATTCCTCCATTCGTTCTAATAATGTTAGTTTCATATATGTATCAAACTGAAGACAGTTACAAGTCGTGACATGATTATATTTTTTTGTATGCAATTTAATTTTTTGAAGTAATAATCCGGTAAAGAGAAGGTACGGCATGACATATACATGGGACGCAGTCGATGTTATAGCCTTGAGCTCAGCAGCAAAAGAGGGAGTTCCTTTCGTTAAAAAGGAACAGGATACTGGCATACCAAGTTTTCGTTCGACAGCTGCTCCGATTTGTTGTAATTCATGTATCGGTTGTGGATCACTACTGCCTCGCCCTACGAGTAAAATACTACTATTTTGCATTGGCATAGCTTCACGTATTCTTTTCACTACAAGTTCCACCATATGTGGATGTGTACTAAAAGGAGGTACAACTGAAAATGTTATTTGTGGATATTTCTTTTGTAGTTGTTCTATTTCAAAAGGAATATCACGTTTATAGTGAGCTGCTGCAAATAATAAAACAGGTACAATCATTATTTCAGTTACTCCCTCTATTATCGTTTCTGTAACTGCATCCGAAATAGTAGGTGTCGTTAGTTCTAGAAAAGCTATTTTTTGAATTCTTTCGTTTCGCTCTTTCATAACAGATTGAATAAATTGAATGAATTGTTCATTACCTTCTTGTAGCCGGCTCCCATGTCCAACATATACAATTCCTTTCATTGTCTCACCATGTCTTTCTTCATAAGAGTTTCTTGTAATTGATGATCTACGTTATGAAACCCAACTTTATTTGCATAGTGTAAAGTTGGAACGTCGGTATACGAGAATGGGAGAGTAAGAATATTGATAAAGCCAAGGCGTTTTATTTCTGCTAGAAACGTATCAATAGAAGCACGACCTTCAAATACAATGCTATCCCATGAGAATTCAGAAAGCATACGGGAATGAATTTCATCGAAGCGATGATCAATTGTGTACTCATGAGTCATCATATAGGAACCAGCACCAATTTTTTCTTGAATAACAGCAATTCGGTTAATGTTTCGTCCTAAATAAATCGTTGAATTCGAAGAAAATTGCGCAGGTTTACTGAACAATCCATATTGCATGAGCTTTTCTTGAATAGAAAGGTTCATATACTGAAGTTCTGCCTGTAAGGAACGAATATCTTTATGATATTTACTGCATGATTGCATTAAGATGTCTACACTGTCAGCGGAACAAAATACAAGACGATCAACGTTAAAAATCTTATTGATTTGTTCAGAGGTTAATGTGTATTCTTTCTTTTTGAAAGTTGGAATTTGATATATTTCTGCACCGGACTCTTGTAACTTTTGCTTTATTGCGCTTTTTTTATTTGTTGCAGCTGCAAATAAAACTTTCTTGCCGTGCAATGGTTTACGTTCTTTCCAAGAGATTTGATTCCGCAAAGTAACAACATCACCAACAATTGTCATAGAAGGATTAGAAATATTTTCGTTTTTGACAATAGAAACAATGGTAGACAGTGTCCCTGTGACAACGCGCTGTTTACCAGTTGTACCCCATTCAATGACTGCTACTGGCGTATCTTCTTTTTTTCCTGCTTGTAGTAAGTTTTTACAAATTATAGGTAAGTTTTTTATACCCATGTAGTAGGCAATCGTGTCGCTATTGTGAGATGAATTATATTTTCCATGATCGGTTAAGGGACCTTTTGCATGTCCGGTTAATAAAGTGACACTATTACTGTAGTCACGGTGAGTGAGGGGAATACCTGCATAGCTACTAGCGGCGATGCTAGATGTAATGCCTGGTACAATTTCATATGGAATATTTGCTGCTGCTAAAGTTTCTGCTTCTTCACCAACACGGCCAAAAATAGATGGATCTCCGCCTTTTAATCGGACAACAATTTTGCCCTCTTTCGCAAATTGAAGAAGGTGTGCGTTAATTATTTCTTGACGCATCATATGATTCTTTGGCATTTTTCCGCAATACATAAGTTCACATGTTTGTTTTGTATAGCTAAGAAAGAAAGGGTTTAGTAAACGGTCATATAAAACAATATCTGCACGTTTTAAACACTCTATCGCTTTTTTTGTAATAAGCCCTTCATCACCTGGTCCTGCACCAACTAAATATACATATCCGTTCATAATTGCACCTCATCAATTTTTATTTAAAAGGAAGCCAGAGGAGGCTTCCTTTCGAAAATTACATGTATAAATAAATGTCACCGTCAATAACTTCTACTTCGTATGTTTGAATACAGCCGTCATCAGGTTTTTGAACTTCACCTGTTAGTAGTGAGATTTTCCAATCATGCAGTGGACAAAAGACGAATTCTCCAGACACAATCCCTTCTGCTAACGGTCCGTTTTTATGAGGACAACGATTTTCTACAGCTCGAATATCGCCATTTGAAAGGCGGAATAGGGCGATAGACATACCTTTCATTTGCACTTCTTTACCGATTTGAATAGCAAGATCTTCCGCACGCATAACTTTTATTTTTTCTTTCGTTTGTATCATTTAGATCACAGCTCCTTATTTCACAGTTTCTACTTCATACATCGCTTTTAATGATTTCGTTTCTAGTGCTTGTCCCCATGCTTCCGTATATGTTCTACGAGCTGTTTGGAAACGTTCATTTAACGTAGTAACCATACTTGCATCTTGTAGTATTTCTTTTATATGATCGAAGCCTAAACGTTCTGTCCAGTAGGCGGTACGCTCTCCGTAAATACCAGTTTCACGATAATATTGCATGTAAGCTGCAGCGATGCGAAGGACATCATCTTCAGTAGGGACAATCATTACAAAATCAGCTTCACGTACTTCTGTACCACCATTTCCGCCAATATAAAGTTGATATCCATTTTCGACACAAACAACGCCAAAATCTTTCGTCAGTACTTCCGCACAGTTACGCGGACAACCGGTTACACCCATTTTCATTTTATGAGGTGTATCTACCATTTCTAATGATTGTTCAAGCAACATACCAAGTCCTAATGAATCTTTCGTACCGAAACGGCAAAAACGAGAGCCAACACATGATTTTACATTACGAAGAGACTTTGAATACGCATATCCAGAAGTCATATGTAAGTCAGCCCATACGTTAGGTAAATCTTGTTTCTTAACACCGTATAAGCCAATTCGGCTTGCACCGGTAATTTTCACAAGTGGAACATCATACTTCTTCGCAACTTCAGCAATTTTCATTAAATCATCAGCTGTTGTAACGCCTCCGTACATACGTGGAATAACAGAGAATGTACCATCGTGCTGGATGTTACCATTCATTCTTTCATTAACGAGACGGGACGATTTATCATCTTCATATTCTTCTGGAATCGCCATACGTAAATAGTAGTTTAAAGCAGGGCGGCATTTCGAACAGCCGTCTCCATGTGCAAAACCAAGAACATTTCGTACTTCTTTTGGAGATTTTAAGCCTTTCTCGTGAATGGCCGCTACGACTTCATCACGGGATAAAGGTGTACATCCACACATACCGGCAGATTGCGCTGAGGCATCAAAAGCATCTCCAAGTGTATGAGATAAAACTTGTTCCACAAGTGGACGACATTTACCACAAGAACCTGCGGCTTTCGTACAGCTTTTAACTTCTTCAAAAGTCGTTAACTCTTGTTCTAAAATGGCGTGAACGATTGTACCTTTCGTAACACCATTACATCCGCAAATCGTGTCATCCGCACTCATAGTAGCAACGTCAAGTTCACATTCTTCACCAGCTTTGTGAAGAATGGAAGCTGGTGTATATTCTTGTATATCTTCTTCTTTCTTTAACATGCTAAAGAGGCGTGTACCGTCAGCTGTATCACCGTATAAAACGATACCGACGACTTTATTATCACGAATTAATACTTTTTTATAGGAACGTTTACATTCATTAAAGATGGATATTGCTTTCGTTTGATCATCTTCATAAATTTGGCCAGCAGAGAATAAATCACAACCAGCAACTTTTAATTGTGTACCGACGATACTGCCCGAATATCCATCAGTTTGTAAATTTGTTATATGTTTTGCTAATATCGCACCTTGTTCATAAAGAGGAGCAACAAGTCCATATGCGATACCGTCATGCTCTGCACATTCTCCAACTGCATAAATGGACTCATCATTTGTTAGCATATAGTCATTGACTACAATACCGCGATTTACAATTAGACCAGCATCTTTTGCTATTTGCGTATTTGGGCGTATTCCGACAGCCATTACGATTAAATCACAATCTACAACTTCACCGTCTTCAAATTGAATGCCCTCAACATGGTCTGTACCAAGAATTTTTACAGTTTTCTTTTCCATTAAAAACTTCATGCCTTGTGCTTCTAAATCTTCACGCAGAAGAGCAGCTGCTTTCGTATCTAGTTGTTGCTCCATTAAGCTAGGCATTAAATGAACAACATGTACGTCCATTCCTAAATCAATTAGACCTCTTGCGGCTTCTAAACCGAGTAACCCGCCACCAATAACAACGGCCTTTTTCTTTTCTTTAGCGGTATCTATCATAAATTGTGTATCTTCAATAGTTCGAAATCCTGTTACACCAGAAAGTGCGGAACCTTCAACAGGTAAAATAAAAGCACTAGAACCTGTTGCGATAATGAGCTTGTCGTATGTAAGAGTACGCTTCTTTTCTGTAATAATAATTTTTTCTTCTCGGTTAATACTTTGAACTCTTTCATTCGTATACAAAGTTATTTCGTTTTCTTCATACCAACTGTATTCATTCATAATGATATCTTGCATATTTGTTTTGCCTTGTAAAACATGAGAGAGCATAATACGGTTGTAGTTTGGATGCGGTTCATCTCCAAAAATAGTAATCTCATATGAATCACTATCATGTTTTAAGATTTCTTCCATACAGCGAATGCCAGCCATACCATTTCCGATCATAACTAAACGTTTTTTCATTTTCGTTTCCCCTTTTTATGTGAAATGTTGAACAAAGGATTATATTTTTATTATAGAAAATCAAATAAGGGGGAGATGTGATATTTATCACATTTTTATAATGATTCACAAATTGTTAAAATTCGGATTTATTCGAGAGGGATGTGTATAGTCTTTACCAAATGAAAGAGCAGGACATAAGTATGTATACTCATGTCCTGCTCTTTATTTATGCTCTCGTAATGGCACGTGGAAATAAAATATTATTTTCTAAATGAATGTGCTCAAATAAATCAGACTCTAGCGCTTCAAGACGTTGGTAAACAAGTCGATAAGTACCGCAAGCTCCTTCTGGAGGAGTAAAGTTATTTGTAACTTTACGAAGTTCTTTAATAATGTTGCCTGCGTGGTTATGTTCATTTTCCAACTCATCTACTACTTTACGTAATTTCACATAGTTTTCGTCAATTGGATTTTGTTCAAATTCTAAAATTAATGGGAAATCTTCTGTTTCTTCTTTAATTAAATGCTGTTCTAATTCCATCTTTAATTCGTGAAATAGCTTATGAATTTGAGCTAAGTGAGGCTGACTTGCTCCGTGGACGCGTAATACTTTCGTCACATACGGACTTAACTGTGGTAATTCTTCATTTAAATAGCGATGATGCTTATTTATAACATAATCAATCAATTCACGATAAGAAGCATTTTTCCAATCAATTTCCGATTCATTTAATCGTTTCGTATTATGATAAAGCGTATTTAACTCTGTAAGCACTTCAGTAGCTGATAAATTTCTTTCATGAATTGCATCAATAAGTGGCTTATTACCGCCACAACAAAAATCTATTCTATATGATTTAAAAAGATCACTAGCTTTCGGAAATTGTGTAACAATCTCACCAACAATTGAAGTTTCAGTAAATGTATGTTCCATATGAATGCCTCCATAAAGTTTTAATGTAATATCTAAATTAAGAATAGCGATAAATGAAAAACAATGTGGTGATTGAAATCACTTATAATGTGTCAATTTTGAGGATAATAAAATGAGTTTTATAAAAGGAAGAGGGAGAGGGAATTCGTCATAATAGTTTCTGATAATAAAAAAGAAGCTTACTAGAAGCTTCTTTTTTACTACTATTTTTCACATGCAACTCCATCGCCATCACGATCAAGATGTGAGTCATAACCTGGTTGTCCTTTATATAGAGGAGCTTTCCCGGCAGCTCTAACTGCGGCACAATTTTTGTAATATGCACTACTAGTATTTCCTGAAGCAGGTTGTGTTTGAACTTGCTGTGCCTTTTGCTCTTCTTGTTGCTTACGAGCTTGTTCGTCAGCTTGACGTTTTTGTTCTTCTTGTTGTTTACGAGCTTGTTCATCAGCCTGACGTTTTTGCTCTTCTTGTTGTTTACGAGCTTGCTCATCAGCCTGACGTTTTTCATCCTCTTGCTTACGAGCTTGTTCTTCGGCTAGACGCTTCTCATCTTCTTGCTTTTGAGTTTTTTCGTCCGCCTCTTTCTTTTCTAGCTCTTTTTTCTGTTCGCTATCTTTTGGCTCTTCATTATTAGAGGCAACTTTTGTACTAGTTGCTGTCGTTTTTTCAGAAGAAGGATCTGAAATACCTGATAGCGCAACAAAAATGACAAATAATACGGCTGTAATAATAAATTGTTTTTTCGCTACACCTGTTTTCTTAATAACAGATAAGATTGCTAGAACAAGGAAGAATATAAATAGAATGAAACTTAAAGTAGAAAAAAACTCGACGACGGGGTGTTCCGATTTTGTTGTACCGGCCGTTATTAATATAATAGAAATCATAAAAAGAATAACGGTAGGACGTCCATATTGTTTTGCTTTTCCATTTTTCTTAAAGAATGAAATGATACATAAGATTAAAAGAATAAAAGCAATAAAAAATAAAGCTGCACCAATATTACTTAAAATCGACATTTTCATACCTCCATTTGTAAGATTCTTCTTATTGATTATATAGGAATTTATTGGATATTACACGTTTTGTATAAATTTAGAAAATTAATATTTTTAATAGACTTATAAACATTTATTTTATATATAAGGAAAAATGGATGTATTTCCTATTACGTTTTGAAAGAGATTTCATAAATTATAGTATATCGATTGAAAGGAGGAGATTTGAATGGAATTTCAATTGTTGGTAACTTGTATATTACAAGAAGGTAATGCTTACTTTTTAGTAACGAAGGTAGACGATGTTATTACGTTAAAAGTACCGATTACTGCGGGAGTAGCAGGTTTATTTTTAGCTTTAGGTGTACCAAGATGTTCTTAATTTAAATCTCTATAGTAGAAGGGGAAGGGACATGCCTTCCTTTTCTACTATTACATAATATAATTATGTAAACTTAAATATCATATTTGTGATAGCACGTTTGAAATGGACATGCATATACTATAATGTTTCATTGGATGTTAGCGGTGAAAGGTAGTTTTAATAAGTGCATCCAGTGATGTTGTTAAGTTATGAAAATAAAAGAGGTGCTATTATATATGAAAAGAAAAACATTGGATATTCCAGTTACATTGCGAAGAGAGTGGTTTTTAATAGAGTTAGCTCATTTAACGAAAAAATATGGAATTGAAATTGCAACTAGCAAAATGGATGCTGCACCGTTTTTAAGAGATCAAGTTACGGAGTCAAAGATAGGAGAAGGGCTACAATATGATAAATATGATGATGAATATATAATTGAAAATTAAAGGGTAACAACAAAATTAAATTAATTTATAACAAAGTATAAAATAAAGCAGATTCTAAATATAGAATCTGCTTTATTATGAAATACTTGTAGTCAACTAACCTCTTTCTAGTGTTTTTCCTACATATTTCTCTTGCGTTATTCCAAAAGATTCACGAAGAATGCGAGCATAATCTTTAGATTCTATTGGTCGTTTATTTTTAGTGCCTTTAAAGGTTTCTGTATAATTTTTATTTGTTAATGATATGTGACCATAAGTAGTTAATTTACAAGTGATAGCCCCTTTATTAAAAGGAGATTCTTTATGCTCTACAATCACTTTTTGAATGTTATTCACTTTTTTCTCATCTATTGGATCTACAGTGAAAGCATAGCCTATTTTCCATTCGTTTGAAGGTTCAGATTGTAAGAAACTTGTAGATTCCCCGTTAGCTCCTTTTCTCATTTCTAAAATATGCGTACCTTTTCGAGTATTTCGCTTACGAATTCGATATTCTCCTGTTTGAGAGGAGATGACTTCTCCGTTAAAAGGGACTGGATGTAAAGGGAGATGAGATGCAAAACCTGCATCCACAACATAATCTTTATCCTCATGACTTAATATGATAATGACATGACCATCATCGGGTTTCCATTTATTATCGTACAGATCATAAACAGTACCGGCTACTTTGTATACTTGAAACCCACAATCAATTAAAAAATAATACAATAAGGAGTTTAATTCATAACAAAGTCCACCTCGTTTTTGAATAAGTAACTTTTCTATTAAGTTATCTTTTGAGATATTTTTAATAGTACCAGCCATAATATCAAGATTTTCATAGGGGAGAATCATTCCCATTTTCAAGAGAATTTCATCTAAATCATCAAATGTTATTTCTTTTGCAGGAATTTCTAAGCGTTTAAAAAACTCCTTTTGTAATTTGGTCATCATAAAGTATTCTCCTTTCTTTTTACAGAATTTTCTTCTGCTCACCGATAGGTTAGTACTTCTAAAAAGTTAATTCAAGTGTGCGGAAATTATCATAATATATGTTTCTGGAAATATGATTTTATATTCTGAAATTTCAATTTAATTTTCAATCGTAGGAAAGTCTTATAACACAAGCTCCTTTAAAATTAGTTTGTATTTAATGAAAAGAAAGTACATATCTTTATTATATTTTTAAATAACTAACTAGTAATAAAATGTTTTTTTACTAAAATTTTTTCAAGATTTGTATGCTTTATATAAACAATAATGATTTAAAAAATATCTGGATGTAGCGAAGTTAACAATTATTGAGAAACTTTTTTGTCGTATTCTATCAAAAGGAAGAGGTAGAAACAAAGAGAATAACGAGAGTTAAGGAAGAGGGTATACAACTAGTAACCTTCTAAAAATAGGGCTATCATCTTTTAAAAATAAAAGATTAGCTATTATTAAGGAAGGGAAAATATAAAATATTATAAAGAACACCTTCTTCCAAAAAAATAGGGGGAGTAATATGCGACTGATGAGAAGATGTGTGGCCTTACTAATTGTATTTTTTATCATGGCTCCAACAATTAGCACAAATGTACAGGCAGAAGTTGTAAAAGAGCTTGGAAAGGGGTTTCCTGATACAGAAGTATTCACACCTGGAGAATGGTTTTTAGGCCAAAAACCTGCTAATTATGATGAGAATAAACCGCCAATTCTCTTTGTACAAGGAAGAAATGGTAATGCTGATAGTTGGTATGGAAAGACAGTATATCATGATATAAATGATATGTATGATTATGCTTTAAAAGCAGGCTATCAAACAGTGTTTATACAATTGTATGATGCAGCGGGGAAAGGTTCGGCTAGTCAGTGGGATAACGGAAAATTGTTGGCACAAAAACTTGAAGAAATATATAATCATTTCGGTAAGAAAGTTAATATTGTAGCGCATAGTAAAGGTGGAATTGATACACAAGCTGCATTAGTTGAATATGGTGCGAATCGATTTGTTGGAAATGTTATTACACTTGCTACACCGCATCACGGCTCAAATTTAGCAGATTTGTCATATAGTTGGTGGGCAGGGTGGCTTGCTTCTATATTAGGTCAAAAAGATGATGGTACGTACTCGTTACAAATAGGTGAAATGGCAAAGTTTCGTTCAATAATAGATAACAACCCAGCAGCTAAATTAAACCGTTACTATACGGCTACTGGAACTAGCTGGGGGCCAACATTTTCTGCATTATCTATGGGTGGGTTATATTTATCATCGTACGGTTCAAATGATGGACTAGTAAATGAATGGAGTGCCAAGCTATCGTACGGTACACATTTATTTACAGATTCCAGATTTGATCATGACAATATAAGAAAAGGATCAGCTGTTTTTGCACGAATTGAACCATATTTACGTACGACAAATGTGGGATTACCAGCTTTAGTAGCATCCAGCACTAGTTCAAATGAAAATCTAGAACAATTAAATACAACTTCAAATCAAAATATTTTAGGAGGCGAATTACCACAAAATCAGTGGATAGAGCAAAGTATTTCTGTTGATAAAAAGGCTGAAGGAATAGTTTCTGTACTAACTGCTTCTTCTGATGTTGAAGTACAAATGGTATCTCCAAAAGGAAAAATCTATGCAAATAAAGATAGCGCTATAACTACTAGTGAAGGCGAATCTTTCTTTAACGGGGCGACAATTAGAACATTTAAGTTTGATAAATTGGAAGTAGGCGAATGGAAAATCAAAATGATGGCGAAGCAGTCGAAAGATGCATATTTATTTGTAAGCGATTACAAGGATAGCGCGCCATTTGTTCTTCAAATGCCTACAAAAGTTAAAGTAAATAAACCTGAGTATAAACTGAAAAAATCACCTGTAGCACCTGAAATGAAAGGGGATCTTTCCATAACAGTAAGGGTCGTTAATAAAGAAGGTAAGTTAGTCTCTGAATTTAATGAATTACAAAATGTTAATACGAATACATTTACAGGTGCTTTGAAAGATATAAAACAACCGGGAGTATATAACGTTACGATGGATATAAAAGGGATGAATAAAGAAGGAAAACCATATAATCGTACGATTGTTAAGTCGGTTTATGTAGAGAAATAAGGAAGAATAAATAAGCATAATATAAAAGTGCAGAAATCTTGTGTTAGAAAGAATTCTGCACTTTTTTTTGCGTGATGAAAGATAATAAAAGTCGAAGAAAACTGTTATTCAATAAAAAAAGATGCTGAAATAGCATCTGAATGTAAAGAAATAATATTAACTTAGTTTTGTAACTGTTAATTCAACTGAATTTATACCATTGTCACAAGTTACAATACTTTGACGATTAAAACCACTATTATTTCTAAGTTGAAGAGTTGAATTAGCAGGCACTGTAACAATCGTTTCGCCAACAAGTTGAAGACATTCGTTATTTGATGAAGTATTCATTTGAATAGCGAAGTCACCTTGACTATTAGCAAGTGGATTGTTATTTAAAAATATAGTTATAACTGGGATATGTGGAAATACAGGATTTAAAGTAGTATTAATACTGGAAATGAACGAAACTCTATAATCACCAGCTTGTCTAAAGTGTATAGTAGTAGGATTTAGTAAGGAAACGCCTCCTGCTAAAGGTCCAACGTGATTAAATGGAAAAGGATCGCCAAAAGGAACAGTTATAAATTCAGTTTGCCAAAAAGTTCCGTATGCAGGACAGCTTCGTTTATGTGAATGGTCACCACATGAACATTTTTTATTTGAACTGGAAGAAGATTTGCATGAGCATTTTTTATACGAGTTTGAAGAATGATAGTATGAACCCAATATATTACCTCCTATTCTTAATAAATTTAAACCACATAGTAGTTTATGAAGATGAATCAAAATTGGCGTGTATGCTTGTACTATAAAAGGAGATAGATGTGGAATATAAAGTGGTCAAATGATGAAATGTAGTATTTGAGTATTACCTGTAACACCTTTTGAAGATGATAAGGTTCATAATTTGATAGAAAAATAAATGGAATTTCTAAATAGATTGAAGTAACGAGGAAACGTTTATCCCGCTATTTTCCGAGCAGTAAGACTTCCATCTCAAAATTCAGCGAAAGCAAAGAAGTTAGGTGGGGGATGAATTAAACCCCCACTCATTAAAGTTTCACTTTACTATATTAATTTCGTCTGACAAAACAGCAATATTATCTTTAGCTGTATGGATGTTATCATTTGGTGAAGTTATGATATTTAACTGTATGTATATTAGGTTATTCAGTTTATTTTTTATTTGCGTAGCTGAGCAGGAAGAAGTCAGAAAATATAGAATAATGTACATATGAAGCATCGTTTGTTTTTGGTGTGAATAGTAATTAAAGATACGCTAAAATATTTAAAATTGTAACGAAAGAGAGATTAAATAATAGAAGGAGCAACTTACATGGAAAATATATTAAAGGTATCTTCAAAATCAAGCCCAAATTCAGTCGCGGGTGCAATAGCAGGAGTGCTAAGAACAAGTGGTAATGTGGAAATTCAAGCGATTGGGGCTGGAGCTATAAATCAAGCGATTAAAGCAATTGCGATTGCAAGAGGGTTCGTCGCTCCAAGTGGTATTGACTTAGCCTTCGTACCAGCATTTCAAGAGATTTCTATCAATAATGAAGAAAGAACAGCGATTAAATTAATTGTAGGCCCTAGAAAGAAAAGGTCTTAGTAGAAGAGAGTGTTACTATAAGGGGAAAAGACCAATAGACTTCCCATGTTAGATACGTTATTTTATGTAACCGATCCTTGGGTGTGGACATGGCATTATGCCGGACGCATGTCTGTTAATTTCTCCTTAAATTTAGCGTGTGTTCTAGATACTTAAAAATGCCAAATCCTTTGTGATATAAGGGATTTGGTATTTTTGATGTTTTTAAAAATAAACAACCCTAAAACTGCTCATTTAGAAGATTTAGTTTTAGTAGCGGCCATTGAACGTTTTTATGATAGTTTACCTGATAAATAGAAGAGTTTACCAATGAAAAGTAACTGGGGGATTCAAAAAATGAATCAAACTATTTTAGAGAAAGTCCTAAAATTTCGGGATGATAGGAACTGGAAGCAGTTCCACAATCCTAAAGATTTAGCTATTTCTCTTTCTTTAGAGGCGAGTGAGTTGTTGGAGAATTTTCAGTGGAAAAGCAGTGAGGAAGCTGTAGAAACAAAAAAAGAAGACATGAAAGATGAGTTGGCAGATCAATTGGATATTGACTTAGAAGAGATTAGTATAAACAAAATAGAAAAAATAATAAAAAATATCCAGTAGAGAAATCTCGAGACTCTAAAAAGAAATATAATGAAATTTAAAAAAGGTGGAATTAAATATGTTATATCTTTTTACTGCAAGTAATGATAGTGCTATAAAAAATTTGGAAGCTACTATTGAAAAAACATATCCTATTTCTACATGTTTAGCAGATTTAGATGCCGATACAGTAACTAAACTTAAAGATAATGAATTACATGAGAATGTATGTATGTGGGGAGCAACTCCTGGTTCTTCAAATGTTGATAGATGGGAAAAGTTAAAAGAGGGTGACGGGATTTTAGCATATTCTAAAGGGGAATTTAAGTTTTTCGGGACAATTTTTGCTAAGACTCATAACCCAGATGTGGCTAGAAAAATTTAGAAAACAAACGATAATGATGAAACTTGGGAATACATCTATTTTATTAAGGACCTAAAACCTGTAAACATTAAAGCAATCGAATTCGCAGCTTTCTTTGGCTACAAATTGAACCATACACCACAAGGATTTACTAATATTGATTCGGATTTTAGTAAAGTAAAGATTGCAGAAGAAGAGAAATCGGAAAATCGAAAAAAAACTAAAATGGAATCTGGTAGGGAAGTATGGCCTCGTGATCCGAAAAAAGCTAAACAAGCTATTAAACAGGCAGAATTTAAATGTGAAATAGATGACACACATGAAACATTTGTATCGGAAGCCAGCCGAAAAAATTATATGGAGGCCCATCATCTAATACCGTTAAGAATGCAACATGATTTTGAAAATAGTTTAGATGTTGTTGGAAGTATAGTTAGTATATGTCCGAACTGTCATAGGTTGATTCATTATGGAAGAGACAAAGATAAGAAAAAAGTTTTAGAACTTCTCTTTGAATAAAGAAAAGATTCTTTGAAGAAGTTCGGTATTGAGGTATTTCTCAAAGAGCTATTTGGATACTATGGAATTCTAAAATAAGAATATTCATAGCTATAGGGAAGGTAGAATGTTTCATACTTAAACATAGGTATTATTGTGATGGAAATTTAAATTTCGTCTTTTGAAAGTATCAATAATTTGTATTATTTTTATAGGGTTATATATTTTTCTTTTGCTCTGCTGTATAGCAGAGCTCTTTTTTTGTCGTACAAAAGCCACTTCAGTCCTGTCGGGCGGCTTCTTTTAATTTATATTCACCAATTCATCAAACTTAAACTTAGTATTCAAACCAAAAGCATCTGTACAATATATAGTTTTCGTCATCGGTTCAATATGTAATACATTTATGTACATGTCTTGCACCATTCCATCACGATAGTATGAGATATGTATTTCTTCTTCCTCGTGAAAAGATTGCATTAACGCTCTTTCTATTCGTTCCATAGTATCTTGTGTTAAAAAAGGTTTAGGTACTTTATATTGTTCCTCAAACATTCTATGTATTTCCTCGTATTGCTCCGGTATTGAAGCAAACGGTTAACTCTACTATAATAAAAAGCGAATAGTATGTTTAATATAAAAGCCTATTATTCTTTTTTATTGCATCATATAATGATTAACTATGCGTTAGAAATTTAGTATGTTATGTTTAAAATGTAAGGGGGTGTAGCTGGAGGGTAACTTCTATAAGGTAGGTGTAAAAATAATAGTTAGATTTAGTATAAAATCTAAGGGGGAATTCTATGCGTGTACAAGAGATCTTGCTTGAGAACAGTAAAAAATACATGTTAGTTGATGAAAAAGGGATTCCGATTGTTCCGGTAGTAAAATATCTCAAATATTTGGATAGTACAGGTAAAAGTAGGAATACTCAAAAGACATATTGTTATGCCCTAAAACAATATTTTTTATATTTAAGAGAAACTGAAAAAAGTTACAAAGAAATAAAATTAGAAGACTTGGCAGATTTTGTTGGTTGGTTACGTCATCCGTATACTAGCTTAAATGTAGCGTCTATTACTCCTGTGAAATCTAAAAAGACTGAAAAAACAGTAAACTTAACCATTACTGCCGTTACAAATTTCTATGATTATTTATACCGTAACGAAGAGATATCTAAAGACATGAATGAAAAACTAATGCGTCAGATTTATACAGGAGGAAGAACACGATATAAGAGTTTTCTACATCATATTAATAAAAATAAACCCTCTATTCGAAATGTATTAAAAGTAAAAGAGCCTCGTAAAAGAATTCAAATACTAACAAAAGAGCAAGTGCGACAAACTTTCACAGCTACTACAAATATACGAGATGCTTTTCTTATTCAACTTCTGTTTGAAACGGGATTACGTATTGGAGAGGCCCTTTCTCTATATTTGGAAGACTTTATATTTGACTACAAAAAAGGGCATCGGATTCGCTTGAGGGATCGAGGAGAATTAGAGAATGGTGCAAAGCTCAAAACAGGAGAACGAGAGATATTTGTATCACAACACCTTATGGATTTGTATGATGATTATCTATATGAAATTATTGATGAACTGGATATTGAAACAAACTTTGTCTTTATTAAGCTACGTGGAAGAAATATGGGTAGACCTATGAATTATAGCGATGTAGAATCCCTCTTTAAACGATTGCGAAAGAAAACAAAAATTGATATTCATCCTCACTTGTTACGACATACACATGCCACCATATACTACCAAGAGACAAAGGACATCAAACAAGTACAAGAGAGACTAGGACATGCTCAAATTCAAACAACAATGAATTTGTACCTCCATCCTTCGGACGAAGATATCCGTAAGGATTGGGAAAAAGCACAATATGCATTTAAAATCGATGAAAAAAGCTGAAGGTGGTAAATATGAAGCGAAAACGACAAATAAATATAGGAGAAGTAAATTTTCATGAACGATTGAAGTATGAGCTTTCTAGTTATATAGAAAAAACAATCCAATCTGATGGATCTGTTACCACTAACCGTGTGGACAATCCCTATTTTTTAATGAATAACAATTGGAATATCAAATTTTTAAAAAGTATCCCTCAATTTCGGAAAATGGCGGATAATTACAAGGGGAAACGTCGAAATGTACATTTTCGAATAAATAGTCCAACTGTTAATCTTGAAATAAAATATGTATGGTATCAAAAATTATTCAAAGAACAGTGGGCACTAAGTAGCGGTTTTAATCAAAAAGCCGCACTTTTAACGAAATTATCCATTTTTCTTAACGAAAAGTACCCTCATCTTCCCTCTTTATTTGATTTGGATATGGAGAGGGCTGAACGGGAATGGTTGTTTTGGTTAGAACAACATGGAATTCCTACAACAAAGACATCAAAGACCACAATGTTCGACGAATATACACATAAATCCCCCGCAGCAACCTATTTTCGTATCATTCATTCCAACTTCTTGGTGTTAGCAGATTCCCGTAATGAATGGGAAAAAGATCGTTGGGATGTACGGATATTACATAGCCAATATGGAATATACTACAGCAAAAGTTTAACCGCACATTTTCTTGATTTTACTGGAATAGAACCAATGAAAATAAGACATAGTACCAAAAAGTATATTAAGCAACGTTTAATGGGACGACAAGATCTTTCATTCGCTACAGCAAGAGTTTATTCAAGAACTTTAACTAAATTTTTTTCTTTCATATTTTCATTAGAACCAACATGGAATGATTTGAAAGGTCTCAAACGATCTCACATGGAGCTATATATTCAATGGTTTCATGAAGATACCAAAAATAAAAAAATTGAAAATCCAGAAAGATATATATCAGAAGGTTTAAAGATTATCAGTAAGTTTTTAGGAGATATTCAAAAATACGAATACGAAATTGCCCCAACTACAAATATAAGATTATTAATTTTCCCAGGAGATAAACCAAAAGTGAAAAAAAAGCCCTATGGGCAAATTGATTATATTCCTGACTTTGTACTGGAACAATTATTCGCTCATCTTAACGAACTACATAAAGACATCATACCGGTGGTATGGGTAGCGTTTAAAACAGGCCTTCGCATTTCAGATGTATTAGAACTTACAACAGATTGCCTTGTACAATTGAATGGCAAATATTCTATTGTAACTGATATTGAAAAAACGTTTGTACAAGGTCATCGAATCCCAATTGATGAGGAGCTCGCAAAAATTCTTTCGGTTTTAATTTCAAATTCCAAAGAAAATAGCACACAAGATAATAATCCAGAAAAATACATTTTTGTACGATATCAAGGGATACGAAAAGGTAAGCCCTATACACAAGCATGGATTCGAAAACATTTGAATGAATTAGCAAAAAAGAAAAACATTGTAGATGAAAATGGTGATATCTTTCGTTTTAAGACCCACCAATTTCGTCATACGTATGCTGTAAAGTTATTGAATGGAGGTGCAGATATTTTAACGGTACAGGAATTACTTGCTCATGCTTCCCCCGAAATGACTTTACGATATGCTAAGCTATTAGATGAAACTAAACGAAAAGCATTCGAATCTGTTATAAATCAAGGAGTCTTCAGCTTTGACTTGAACGGTGAGGTACAAAAAATTAATGCTGGTGAAGATATTCCGGAGGATATATTACAAGCGCTCTGGCAAGAGCATAAACTAAATGCAATGGATAATCCTTATGGAACGTGTCATGCACGATTAAAAGGAGATTGTCCACATATGGAAGCTCCACCTTGTTTGACATGCAATAGTGGTAGCCCTTGCAAAGACTTGGCTATTGGATTTTCAGAACTGGATATTGAAAAATATGAGTTACACATAAAAACAACAGCAAGAGCAGTAGAAGTAGCTAAACAGCATAATCGTGAAGATATGATTGAAAAGCATGAACGAAATCTACACCGATATCAAAGGATTTTAAACAATATTCGAGAAGGGAATATTATATTTGGTCGACAAAATCGCATAAAACGAAAGTATGGTGTGAAATATGACTAGTTATGATCGTACAGAGCAGTTAAAAGCACTTCATGCATCCAGAAAGGCAATTACTTCTCAAAAGGTTGATGAAGCGATTCAAAGGCTCTTACGAGCCAATCAGAATATTAATTTTAATAGCGTAGCAAATGAGGCAGGTATCGCTAAAGCAACCCTGTATAATAATCAGAAATTTCGTAAACGAATTGAAATCCTACGCCAACAACAAGCGCAAATCCTTACATCGAAACAAATAAAATGTGAGATAAGTGATAGCAATAGAGATGTAATTATTGAATCGTTGAAGCGAAGACTGAAAAAAATGGAAGAAGAAAATAAACAACTGAGAAATCAACTAAAAGTGGCATACGGAGATATATATAAACAGATATAAGAAAATAAAGGGATTTTATTTTTAAAGCACATTTACGAAACTCAGATTTAATTATAATACCTATTTCATCCTAGAAACTCTATTATTAGTTAAATCTTTATAGGTTCATATTATTTTATTTCATAATTCGAATACCTTTATTAATATTAGCCCTAATTTTATTTGTGTTTAAATTTCTTGAATAACATATACTGTAACGAAAATATTATATTTTTTACAATGTTTTGTACCTATCATTGTCTTTTGATGAAATTTAGTTTTCGTCAAAAGACAGTTGAGATTTTAAGGGATGATTTAAATATGAATAGATGGCTTGCTTTAGAATTAGAAAAACTTGTAGAAATTAACAAAACTCCTCATTCTGCAAAATGGCAAACTACGCCACCTTTTTGTTTATTTAATTATGATGGAAAATTATTAACCTTAGCAGGTAACACTAAGAAAGGCCAATTTACTACTCCTTTTTTTATAGTTAAAGCAGTAGATACTAAAAAAAATTGTGCCTTGCTGGAATTATTATTTCCATTTCCGATTATAGAAAATAAAAACAACCAAAAATTTCCGCTAAATAAATTTTGCTGTGTGAAAAAATTATTCCATACAAAAAGTAAATTATTTGTAAATCTTGCTGACTTTTGTGGTTTGACCTTTGTAGAAATTCCAGTTTTTAATTATTTGATAAAATCAAGAGTGATAAAAGATAGCTTTTGTTTAGCTTTTTGTTTATCACAAAATTGTCCACCTCAAAACATATGGGAAACAAGCAAAAAACATCGAAATAATATTACCACTATAACAAGTTCTTATAACTATGGAACAGATTCAGAATTACAAATGTTTTTATATACTAAAACCAAAACTTATAAAATGTTTATCCCGAAAGGACATTGTCAATCTCTTACTATATCAGATTTGAAATGTATTGAAATTCTCACCCCACAAAAATTTGTCGCGGGTACTATACAAATACAACTTAATTATTGTTATAAGGAAAAATACTATTTCTAAAAACATAACAATTACAAATTATTGTAATTGTTATGTTTTTTATTTTATCCATGTCCACAATCTAAAAAAGGACATACACTATTAATAAATTAATTGGACTATTCATTAAAAAGGAGCGTTTATAAATTGGCAAATAGACTAAATTTCACTGGACCACTTGGATGTTGTGGTATTAGTGGGAAAATAGGCCCCACTGGAGCAACAGGTCCTACTGGAGCAACAGGTTCCACTGGAGCGACAGGTCCTACCGGAGCAACAGGTTCCACTGGAGCAACAGGTTCCACTGGAGCGACAGGTTCCACTGGAGCGACAGGTCTTACTGGAGCAACAGGTTCCACTGGACCAACAGTAACCACTAACTCCATGTTTGCCTCTAATACAATTGGTAGCGTTATTAATGTCGCTTTAGGTAGCGCTACGAGTATTCCTCTTCCTAATAATCAAAACTTAGATGGTTTTACAGTCAATGGTACAAATACCACTTTTACAGTGCCACAATCAGGGAGATATTATATTACTTATCAAATTAATACTACAGCTGCAGTAGGTATTGGTGCTGGTTCAAGGATTTTATTAAACAATACTACTCCTATTCCTGCTTCTATATTAAGACCAGCTCTAAGTGTATCCACTTTTAACAATGATGTTATAGTTAATTTAAATGCTGGAGATACAATCCAACTACAATTATTTAGTAGTATTCTTTTAGTTGCTACACTTCTGTCGATTGGTGGATCGGTTGGAGCTGCCTTAACAATCATTAGGGTTTCGTAATATGTATCTCTAACGAAACTTCTTTTAAACCGTAAATTTAATTGTCCAAACAAAATAGAAAAATCAAACATATAATAGTGTATCTTGTTCATAAATTTAGGAGGGGTTCATGTTGGCGCAAATAGGAAATTGCTGCACTGAACAATTATGCTGTGTAAATGATGCTGTATGTTGCACTATTATTTTAGATGATACCGGCGGTACCGCTTTACCTATTTGGGATGATGCTACTACTTTTGTAATAAATGGGACAATTATGGTGGAAAATAACGGAACAGTTGGAGTTGGACCAACAGCTGCTCTCACTGTAAACGGAACAGCTGTTGGAGGATTTGTAGTTGCACCAGGCGAATGTAGATCCATTACGATGAATGATATAAATTCCATTGCAATTGTGGGAGCCGGAACAGGTACATCTAGTGTTAAAATTTCTTTCTCGATAAATTATAAATTCTAATATAATGAGAGATAAAAGATGATACATGTTAGTCATGACTAACATGTATCATCTTTTAATTTTCGTGACTTTTAACAAATTAGGTCTTGATAACAAACGGATTCCATTTCACCATACCTCTTCCACGTACTACAGGAAAGCCGTTATATTCCATGATGTAATACCTCACTTTTGTTTTTTTAACTCCACTACAAACGAACGTGTGTTCTTTTTTGGGTTTGAAAAGGGACCATTTTGTTAACATGAATATTCAAAAATAATTTTTTCAAGTTAGAATATTCAAAAACTTATTTATGCAAACAAGCATGTCATGATAACATTTAACAAAAGGGGGTAGAAGTAGATGAGTGTTGACATTATTTCTAAAGAAGAAATCACAAAATTATTAAACGACTGGTATCAAGCTATGATTTCACAACGTGTATTACAGTCTCAGAAAATAAAAGAAGATATTGCAAATAAAATCAATAATATTAAGGAAGACCAAACAATATTAGTCTACTACGCTTTATTGAATGCACGGTATAAACTGCTAATTCGGGATATGGATAGTACAAAAGATATTCTGGACAAAATCGAGCCTTTACCAGAGTCTACAGAAACATTTTTAGAGTACTATCATCATTTATTTAAAGCAATTTACGCTATTAATAAAGCAAACCATAGTGAAGCAAGAATGCAATTTGAAAAAGCTGAAACGTTTTTAGAGTACATGCATGATGAAATTGAAAAAGCTGAATTTAATTATTGGCTTGCAGTCCATTACTATCACGTATTAAAACCGATCCTAGCAGTTCAATTTGCTACAAAGGCGAATGAAGTATTTTCAATTAGTCCAGGGTATGAATTAAAAACTGCAGCATGCTTAAATACTTTAGGAATGGCACACATTCGACTAAATGAATTCGAAAGTGCAGAGGAATATTTACTTTCAGCACTAGGTACCTTCCAAAAATCTAATGATGAACTTCTTATTAAACGAGTTAAGCATAATTTAGGACTTTTATACGCAAGTCAAAACATGCCAGAGTTAGCAATTAAACACTTAGAGGATTCATTAGAAAATAACGCTAAAACTATGTTTCTTTTAGCAAGAGAACATTTTAAGTTAGGTTATAGTCATATCGCTAATGAATATATTGAGAATGGCTATAAGATTAGCGACTTATGTTATCGTCATCATTTCCGAATTTTAAAAGCAGTACATAACTATGTACCGCAAGAAGAATTAGAAAATGTGGTTATAGAAGGTATTTCGTATTTTGAAAAAGAAGAATTATATGATTGGGTAAAAGAATATGCTTCTCTTTTAGGTGAAATATTCTATGGTTCAGAAAATCATAGAAAAGCAAGCAAGTATTTGCACATCGCTTTAGATGCAGACAAAAAGAGCATAGAAAGAAGGGCGCTAAAATGAAAAAAGCAATCTTATTAATGATGATGTTATCCGCTGTTTTTACTTTTGGTCTTACTAATGCAAAAGACATACCACAAAACGAAGCAATTGAAGTGTTTATGGATCATGGAGAACATATTTAAAACCTAAGGAAGAGGGCGCTTATAGTGTCCTCTTTTTAATATCTATTATTTATATGATGAGGTTGCAGGTACGTCTTTTGGTTATTGTTTGATAAACGTAAGATGTTTCTAAAAATGTGTATACAAAGGTGTATTTTTGTACTGTATATGTTCACGTACTATATAAAAAAGTATGAAAATCTATAAAAATAATTATTTCAATAAAATTTGTTTTAGATATTAAAAAGTGCCAAAACCCTTGTGGTATAAGGGGTTTGGCACTTTTGTGTTTTTTATATTTTATCAAATAAACAACCCTAAAACTGCTCATTCTTCTCCCAAGATTCAACGATATAATGTGCAATCGTCGGATTGAAGCCTTTACCAACTAAAAACATAATCGCAGCAACTTCTGTTAATGCGTGTTCGTGTGATGTATGTTTTGCTTCATTTAAACCGTAATCTACCCATGGTTTTACGAAATCTAGTACAGGTTTCTTGAAAGGTAAAAATTGTGTACCGACAACTTGTTGAATTTGTTGTTGTGTTGGTTCAGTAATTGGTCCAGGTGGTAAGATTTGTGGTTGTGTAATGTCTAGTGTTGGTCCGGGCGGTAAAATTTGTGGTTGTGTTGGATCTATTGTTGGTGGTTTAGGTGGTGAGACACGTGCGTCGTAGTTTGGTTGATACATTTGTTGTTGATATTGCGGTTGTTGCGGCTGAGTTGTGTATGGGTTTTGTGGTGCTACATATGGATTTTGAGGATATTGTTGTTCTTGGTTTTGTGGTGCTACATATGGATTTTGAGGATATTGTTGTTCTTGGTTTTGTGGTATTACATATGGATTTTGAGGATATCGCTGTTCTTGATTTTGTGGTGCTGCATATGGATTTTGAGGATATTCATAATTTGGACGTGTGTCATATGGATTTTGTTGAAATTCAGTTTCTTGGTTTTGCGTTGTTGCATATGGGTTTTCGTCATGTTGTTGCTCTTGCTGTTGTAACTCTTGTTCTTCGTATTGTTCTGTGTATCTCTGTTCTTGTTGTTGAGGATACAATGGTTGCCTTGGATAAGGCGGTTGATTATTATAGAACATGTTTATTCCTCCTTCATGATGATGCCTACCACCTAGTGTATGGGCGGACAAGAAAATATGTGATGAAAAAATGCGGGCGTGTTACAATAAGTAACTGGGTGAAGATAAAATGATAAAACAAGAAAAAATTCAAAAAACAATTACTTTTGTAAAACATATTTTAGAAAAAGATGCGAGTGGGCATGATTGGTATCATATTGAACGTGTACATAAAATGGCGATTTCTTTATCTGAGCAAGAAGGTGGAAATCGTTTTATAATTGAAATGGCAGCATTACTTCACGATGTGGCAGATGAAAAGCTAAATGAAAGTGAAGAAGCAGGAATGAAAAAAGTTTCTGATTGGTTAGAAGAGCTACGTGTTGAAGAAGAGGAAAGTAAACATATTCTTCATATCATCGCCAATATGTCTTATAAAGGTGGCCATGGCGGCACAGTAGAGTCACTTGAAGGGAAAATTGTTCAAGATGCGGATCGTTTAGATGCTCTTGGTGCAATAGGAATTGCTCGTACATTTGCATATGGCGGGGCGAAAGGGAGATTAATGTATGACCCAACTATTCCGCCGCGTGAAGAAATGACGAAAGAAGAGTATAGAAAAAATAATGATCCATCTTTAAATCATTTTTATGAAAAACTTTTGAAATTAAAAGATTTAATGAATACGAATGCAGCAAAACAAGAGGCTGAAATTCGTCATCTTTATATGGAACAGTTTATTGAACAATTTATGAAAGAGTGGAATGCACAAATATGAAAATGTTAACTGTGGAGAACTTATCAAAATCATATGGAGAAAAGCCGTTATTTGATGGATTATCATGTAGTATTACAGAAGGACAACGTGTCGGAATTATTGGTGTAAACGGAACTGGTAAATCGACATTATTAAAAATTATTGCGGGATTAGAAACTCCTGATACAGGTGATATGACGCATTCACGTGGGTATACAATTAGTTATTTATCACAGCAACCAGAGTTTGATGAAAAACTGACAGTATTAGAGCAAGTGTTCCATGGCGATACACCTTTAATTCGTCTTCTTCGTGATTATGAAAAAGCACTATTAAATATTGAAAAAGATCCAAGTAATGAAAAAGTACAGGAACAATTATTTGCAGTGCAGCAACGTATGGATGCAATGAGTGCATGGGAAGCAAATGCAAATGCGAAATCTCTTTTAACGAAATTAGGAATTACGGACTTCACTGCAATTGTTGGGAATTTATCTGGTGGACAGAAAAAACGTATCGCAATGGCACAATGTTTTATTGAAACACCGGATTTATTAATTTTAGACGAGCCTACGAACCATCTTGACCACGAGACAGTTGAATGGTTAGAAGAATATTTAGCGAGATATACAGGTTCGGTATTACTTGTAACCCATGATCGTTATTTCTTAGATCGTGTGACGAATCGTATTTTTGAATTAGATAATGGTAAACTATATAGCTACGAAGGAAACTATAGTACATTTTTAGAAGCGAAAGCACTTCGTGAAGAGCAAGAATTGGCACAAGAATCGAAACGCCAAAATTTATATCGTCGTGAACTTGCTTGGATTCGTCGTGGTGCAAAAGCCCGTTCTACGAAACAAAAGGCGCGTATTCAGCGTTTTGATGAGCTAAAGGCACAAGAAGGACCAGCTGCAAAACAGTCAGTTGATATTGCACTAAGCGGAAGTCGTCTAGGAAAGAAAGTACTTGAGTTAAAAGATGTAACGAAAAAATTTGGCGATAAGACGGTATTACATAATTTTAATCATATTGTGAAACCGGGTGATCGTATCGGAATTATTGGGGCGAATGGAAGCGGGAAATCTTCCCTATTAAATATGCTTGCAGGTAAGTTATCTCCTGATAGTGGTGAAGTGGAAGTAGGACAAACTGTAAAAGTTGCTTATTATACGCAAGAAAATGAAGAGATGAATTTAAATCAGCGTATGATTGAATACATTAAAGAGATTGCAGAAGTTATTCATACGACAGATGGAAAAGTAATTGGTGCATCTCAAATGTTAGAACGTTTCTTATTCCCGACGCATTCACATGGTACACCACTTGGTAAACTATCTGGTGGTGAAAGAAGACGTTTATATTTATTACGTATTTTAATGGGAGAACCAAACGTACTTTTACTTGATGAACCTACGAACGATCTAGATACACAAACATTAACAGTACTAGAAGATTATTTAGAAGATTTCCCAGGTGTCGTTTTAACTGTATCGCATGACCGTTACTTCTTAGATAAAGTAGTAGATGAACTGTTCATCTTTACTGGCGGAGGCGAAGTGCGTGAGTTTTTAGGTAGTTATACAGATTATTTAGAAATGGAAAAAACGAGAGAACTTATGGAGAAAGCGGAAGTTCAAAAAGAGAAAAAAGTTGTAGAAGAAGCTCCAAAACAACAACGTAAACGTAAACTTTCATACAATGAACAGCGTGAATGGGAAACGATTGAAGATACAATTGCCGAACTTGAAGAGAAAATTGAGTCAATTGGAGAAGAACTTGCGAAAGTTGGATCTGACTTCACTAAGGCACAAGAATTATCTGAAGCACAGCAGAAAACAGAAGAAGAGCTAGAAAAAAAGATGGAAAGATGGAGTGAACTATCAGACATCGTTGAAGGATTAAAATAAAAACAAGCTGCATATATTGAAAAGTAAAGAGAAAAACTTTACACTATTGGTAGAACCTATTTTAGGAGGGAAAAAATGAGAACATCTAATCCAATGTTGAAAAAAGAGGCATTCCGTAAAGAGGGAGCAAGTGCTTCTGCGATGACGATTGGCGGAACAGTAGGCAAAACGTTCATTATGCTTATCTTGCTACTTGCAACGTCTGTCTATTCATACATACAGATGATGCAGGGGACGATGAAGATGCCAGTATTAATTGGTGCTTTAATCGTTGCGGCAATCATCGCATTTGCGTCTATGTTCTTCCCGCGCATTTCACCTTTTGGTGCACCAATCTATGCAGCGGTAGAAGGGGTTGTGTTAGGAAGTATTTCAGCAGTTTATACAATGAAATTTGGCGATTCTATCGTTTTAAATGCTGTATTACTAACAATCTCAATTCTATTTGCAATGTTAGTGTTATATGCAACACGCGTAGTAAAAGTAACGGATAAATTCCGTACAGGCGTGATGGCAGCAACACTTGGAATTATGGTTATGTATTTAGTCGTATTTCTACTAAATATGTTTGGTGTAACTGTTCCATACATTCACCAAGGTGGTACAATCGGTATTATTATTAGTGCAGTTGTTATTGTAGTTGCTGCATTAAACTTATTACTAGATTTCGATTTAATCGAAAATGGTGTACGTAGTCAAGCTCCGAAATATATGGAGTGGTATACTGCGATGGGACTAATGCTTACATTAGTATGGTTATACTTAGAAATTCTTCGTTTCGTTTCGTACTTTACGAAAAATGACTAATAAAAAAATCCTGCATGAAAAATGCAGGATTTTTTTATTTTCAAAGATATATTGAATGTATGGTATAATATGGATGATAGCAACTTGAAGTGAAGGAGATGGAATATGATGAAAGAGAAGAAGGGGATTATGAAAAAACTATTTTCTAAAAGTTTTTTCATAGAACTAGATGAAGCTTTAACGTATCCATCATCAAAAGTTATTACTTCAGCGATTGAAGGATATGCAACTGAATGCAATGAAAGACTAAAATTTGAGAGTAAAGTTAAACCGATTACTTTCTACTTAGAAAATGCAATGTACCGTGCTGAAATAAAGATGGCTCGCGGAGGATATTACATATCTTGTACTGAAGTGTAATAAATTTTGAAACCATACATGTTTGAACTATGTATGGTTTCTTTTTTTGTTTTGTAAGGTCTAAAATAATACTTTTTACTCACGGATATATCATTTTGTGCTTTTTACCATTCAAACATTTCTCCTTACAATGAAGAAAAACATGTGAGGTGGTATAACTTATGATGAATCGAGTTGTATTAATCGGTAGATTGACAAAGGAGCCAGAATTATACTACACAAAACAAGGCGTTGCTTATGCACGAATATGTGTTGCGGTGAATAGAGGATTTCGAAATAGTTTAGGTGAACAACAAGTCGATTTTATTAATTGTGTCGTTTGGCGCAAATCGGCTGAGAATGTAACTGAATATTGTAAGAAGGGATCACTCGTTGGGATTACAGGGCGTATTCAGACTAGTAATTACGATGATGAACAAGGCAAGAGAATATATAGGACTGAAGTTGTGATTGAGAGTATTACCTTTTTGGAGAGAAGGCGGGAGGGGGCATCGTAATAAAAGGTGATTTGAAGTAATAGCTTCGGAAAAAATTGTGGAAAGTATTTTAATAAACTTAAAGAGGGGATACCCCAGCTTTTTTGAAAAAACAAGTAAAGAGTATACAAAGTTTTATAACGTTTTTTGGCTAATCCAGTAACAAACGAGAACCATAAAACCCATCACAGGATAGGAATGTATAAAAAGATGAATCGAGTGATAGAAAATAAAAAAGGGATTCCTTCTGAGAGTAAGGAATCCTCCTTTTTGTTGCTACCAATAACGAAAATTATGTAAATAAGCTATCCATATGGATAGCTTAATATATTTTTGTGCTTAGCGTGTTTTTTTTTTTTTGATACTGGCGGTACCTCAAGAAATGGATAAAAAATAAAAATCATCGGAAACGAAAGCTTTTAAAATCCCGTTCCTAATTTAAAATGTAAAAAGAATGAAATAGTATGGTAGCGGGAAGAAAGTAGTAAAATTAAGCATCCGAGTAGGAGTATAGAGTGATAACATGTTACAATACAGCTAAGATCATGCAATAAAGGAGAGTTTTTTACGTGAAGATTAAAGCAATTGAACCGACGCCAAGTCCAAATACAATGAAAGTTATTTTGAATGAAGTATTACCATCAGGAGCACGTAATAATTATACAAATGAAAATAAAGAACAAGCACCAATGCAAGTGCAAGAAATTTTGAAAATTGAAGGCATTAAAGGTGTATATCATGTAGCCGACTTTTTAGCAGTCGAGCGAAATGCAAAGTATGACTGGAAAGTATTATTACAACAAGTTCGTGCTGTTTTTGGCGAAGAAGTAGTGGAAGGGAGTGAAGAACAACAACTGTCTCATTTTGGAGAAGTGAAAGTGTTTGTTCAAATGTTCTTTACAATTCCAATGCAAGTAAAGTTAACAGATGGAACATCGGAAGAACGTGTTGGCTTACCAGATCGTTTTAAAGAATCAATTATGAAAGTGCAAATGTCTGCACCAAACGTTGTAAAAGAGCGTAAATGGGTAGAACAAAGTACACGTTACGGTAATTTTGAAGAAATTGGGAAAGAAGTAGTGGAAGAGATTGTTGCTGCTTATTCAGAAGAACGTGTAAATGAAACGGTTAAAGAATTATTAAATCAAGCAGGTGCTGTTGAAGTAACGATTCAAAAGCGTGAGCCATATAAAGTAACAGAAGAGATGATGAAAGATTCTGACTGGAAAAACCGTTTTGCAGCATTAGAACAAATGGATCCTA
Organism: Bacillus sp. PK6-16; assembly: GCF_056530295.1. NCBI lineage: Bacteria > Bacillati > Bacillota > Bacilli > Caryophanales > Bacillaceae > Bacillus > Bacillus sp. PK6-16. Next base: position 3,214,345 of record NZ_CP096511.1, on the reverse strand, counting down.
CTGAAGAAGATATTCCAGTGTTGAAGATGGCGTTAGATGATGAAAAAGTTTCAATACGCCGTTTAGCAACAGCGTATTTAGGTATGGTAAAAGGTGATGAAGTATTACCGTTATTATATAAAGCGTTGTTAGATCGCTCTGTAAGTGTTCGCCGTACTGCAGGAGATTGTTTATCAGATGTAGGTGATCCGGCAGCGATGTTCGTTATGATTAAATCTCTGAAAGATCCAAGTAAATTAGTACGCTGGCGTGCAGCGATGTTCTTATTTGAACTTGGAGATGAAAGTGCGATTCCAGCATTAAAAGCAGCGCAAGATGATCCAGAGTTTGAAGTAGCGATGCAAGCACGTCTAGCATTAGAGCGTATTGAAGGCGGAGAAGAAGCAAAAGGTTCTGTATGGAAACAAATGACGGAGTCTCGTAAAGGGGAATAATGTATGATTGTTTTCTATGATAGTTGGTGTACGATGTGTACGGCCGTTGCAGAACGTACGAAAAAATTAGATAAAAAGGGTAAGATGAAATTTGTTTCATTTCGAAATGAAGATGTAGTTGAGAAGTATGAGCTTTCTCAAGAACTACAAAGTAAGATGGAACAAAGACTGTATATTTTTAAAAATAATAAGTGGTATGACGGTATTCAGAGCATAGATGTATTAGCAAAGGCCGTTCCATCTTATTGGTTTGCAGTTCCTTTTATAAAGCTATCTATCGTACTTGGTTTTGGAAGTAAAGTATACGATTATATCGCTAATAATAGAAAATTCGTTCCAGTGGGACATTGCCGTGGTGGGGTTTGTGAAATCCCTACAAAAAAATGAAATCATCGTTATCTTTCTTTTGCACCTATTAATAGAGCGTGATATGATGAATTTGGAATGAAAGTTGAAGGAGAGATTACAAGATGTCAAATGCTTATGAAGAATACATGCGCCAAATGGTAATCCCAATGCGCCAAGAGTTAGTGCGTTCTGGGTTTGAAGAGTTAACTACAGAAGAAGCTGTAACAGAATTTATGGAAAATACATCAGGTACAACTTTAGTAGTTGTAAACTCTGTTTGTGGTTGTGCAGCTGGTTTAGCACGTCCATCAGCAGGTCAAGCGGTTGTTCGTGCTGAAAAACAACCTGATCATCTTGTAACTGTATTCGCAGGTCAAGATAAAGATGCTACTGCAAAAATGCGTGAATACTTCGGAGAAATTCCTCCATCTTCACCATCTATGGCATTATTAAAAGGAAAAGAAGTTGTTCACTTCATTCACCGTCATGAAATTGAAGGTGCAACTATGGACGAAATTATTACGAACTTAGAACAAGCTTTCGAAAAGAATTGCTAAAGAAGGGGGAGAGTAAATCTCCCTCTTTTCTTTATATAGAGGTGAAACAATGATCGTAACAACAGCAGGAAGAACGAACAAAGAAATGACAGATTATGCAAACGAGGTAGCGGCAGAATTAAATGCTTCTTTCGTTAAACGTAATGACATACCAGTACATAAGCTACATGAGCAGTATGAACAAGATGTGCTTGTCGTAGGGAAGAACCGATTAGCTATTTATCCAAAAGGTACGGAAGAATCGTTTTTCTTTCATCCAAACTCAGCGATGTTTCGTGTGAAAAGGTTAATGCGTGGAGAACACGATCCGTTTGTACAAGCTGCTAAATTAGAGAGCGGAATGACAGTGTTAGATTGTACGCTCGGGATGGCATCAGATAGTATTGTAGCTAGTTATGTTGTTGGGGAAAGCGGAAAAGTAACAGGACTTGAAGGCAATGAGTATATGGCTTATATTATGGAAAATGGTTTGAAAACATGGTCTTCATCTGTTTCTGAAATTGATGAAGCAATGCAAAGAATCCAAGTAAAGCAAACGGAGCATTTTTCATTTTTAGCGCAATGTGAAGACAATAGTTACGATGTCGTTTACCTTGATCCGATGTTTGAAGAAACTGTCATAGAATCCGATGGAATTAAAGGATTAAAACACTTCGCTTTGTATCATGATATTACTGACGAAACAATTGCGGAGGCAAAACGAGTGGCGAGAAAACGTGTCGTTTTAAAAGATCATTTTCGTAGTTCTAGATTTGAAAAACACAATTTTTATGTATACAAAAGAAAAAGTGCTAAGTTTCACTTTGGTGTAATTGACCCTTGCTAATTGTTTGAAAAGATGTATAATAAGCAATAATTAATTAAATATACTGTCTGTGATGAAGAGAGTAGTCTTTTTTAGAAGGAAAGCGAGCTAGGGATGGTGTGAGCCTAGTACGGAAGAAAAAGATGAAGCGCACTTCGGAGATGCTTCTTGAACGAATAGTAGAGAAAGCCGAGGCCCCCTGTCCTCGTTATAAACGGGAAAGTGGTTCGTAACGAACAACAAGGGTGGTACCACGGGTTAAAACTCGTCTCTTTTTTAGAGACGAGTTTTTTGTGTTTTAAAAAATAAGGAGGTTGTATCATGGATTATAAAATGCAGTTTGCGGAAAGTTTATCTAATATTTTCACGAATGAATTAACGCAAAAACAAATTTTAGATTTAATTGAAACACCGAAACAAGATGAATTTGGAGATGCAGCGTTCCCATGCTTTTCATTAGCGAAGCAATATAAAAAAGCACCAGCTCTTATCGCAAAGGAAGTTGCTGAGAAATTCAATGATCCGTTTTTTACGAAAGTAGAAGCCGTTGGTCCTTATGTAAATGTATTTTTCAATCGTGAAACTGTAAGTGATGCAGTATTAAAAACAGTTTTAGCGGAGAAAGAAGAGTTCGGTCAAAACCACTTTGGCTGTGAAAAAACAGTAGTAATTGATTATTCCTCTCCTAATATCGCGAAACCTTTTTCGATGGGGCATTTACGTTCTACAATGATAGGAAATTCGCTGAAACATATCGCTGAAAAATGTGGCTATGAAGTTGTAGGGATTAATTATATAGGAGATTGGGGAACACAGTTTGGAAAGTTAATTACGGCTTATAAAAAATGGGGAAATGAAGCAGTAGTTAAAGAAGATCCAATACGTGAGCTATTTAAGTTATATGTCCAATTCCATGAAGAGGTAAAAGACGACGAAGAACTAGAAGAAGAAGGACGTGCTTGGTTTAAGAAACTAGAAGAAGGTGATGAAGAAGCGGTAGAACTTTGGAATTGGTTTCGTCATGAGTCCCTTAAAGAATTTTCTCGCATTTATGAACTTCTCGGCGTAGAATTTACTAATTTTCAGGGAGAAGCATTTTATAATAATTTAATGGAAGATTTTATTGGGATTTTAGAAGAACATGAGTTGCTTGAACAATCAGAAGGTGCATTAGTCGTTAATTTAGAAGAAGAAGGAATGCCGCCTTGTTTAATTAGAAAATCAGATGGTGCGACGATTTATGCAACGCGTGACTTAACGGCAGCTTTATATCGTCAAAACACTTATGGGTTTGATAAAGCGCTATATGTTGTTGGTCCAGAACAAAGCTTACATTTCAATCAATTTTTCACCGTATTAAAAAAACTTGGCTATACTTGGGTTGATGGTATGGAACACGTACCGTTTGGCTTCATTTTAAAAGATGGTAAGAAAATGTCGACACGTAAAGGAAGAGTTATTTTACTTGAAGAAGTACTCGAAGAAGCAATCGAACTTGCAAAACAAAATATTGAAGAGAAAAATCCAAACTTAAAACAGAAAGAAGAAGTAGCAAAGCAAGTCGGTGTTGGTGCAGTCATCTTCCACGATTTAAAAAATGAGCGTATGCATAATATCGAATTCTCATTAGAAAATATGCTGAAATTTGAAGGAGAAACAGGACCTTACGTACAGTACACACATGCACGTGCTTGTTCTATTTTAAGAAAAGAAAGTGTAGAATTTGAAACATGTACATTTGCTTTAAAAGACGATCATAGCTGGAGTGTCGTAAAATTACTTAATAAATTCCCTCAAGTAATTGAAGCGGCTTTCAATAAAAATGAGCCATCGATTATTTCGAAATATATATTAGATGTAGCACAATCATTCAATAAATATTACGGTAATGTTCGTATATTAGAAGAGAGCAAAGAAAAAGACAGCAGACTCGCATTGGTTTATGCTGTGACGGTTGTATTAAAAGAAGGATTACGTTTACTTGGGGTGGGGGCACCTGAGGAGATGTAACATAGTAGTAAACTGACAAACTGGGTCTAGTATAAACCTGGTTTGTTTTTTTATTGGATATATATTTTTTTTGCAAAATCAATTAAAATCTTTTTAGAGAGGGTGATTCATATTGATTCGAACTTTTATTTTACAAATTCCTTGTCATAGAAGATTAGATAGGAGTTTTTTTAAACTACAAAAGTACATACCTTTATGTGCGCGTTGTACAGGCATGCTTATTGGTATTTTAATGTTTCCAATTTATTTTTATATGACACCTTCATTTCTTTTGGCAATCATACTATCATTTTTCGCTCAAATTCCGTTACTTATCGATGGGTTCACCCAAAAGTGGAAATGGAGAAGTAGCTCAAATTTGCTAAGAATAACTACTGGTGTATTAAGCGGTAATGGTATGGGATTATTCATTTCCTCTAGTGTTATATGGATATTATCTTAAGATATATAGTAATGGAGGTATTTACATAGATGTTCTGGATTTACTTAATTCTAATTTTTATTTCAGGCGGAAGTGGAATTGGTTTTATGACTCAAAATAAGTATACAGAAGCAATAATAGCTTTTGTTATTTGTATACTATTGTTTGGGCTACTGTATTATTATCTTAAAAGAAACAAAAGAAAGAGAAAAGCAGATTGTGACGATTTAGACTGTACGGATTGTTTTGATTGTGATTGTACTTGTTAAATTTTTCTTCCAAATAAAAAGCTAGTGTATTATTAAAAATACACTAGCTTTTTTGCTTTGAAATTTTAAGAAAAGTGTAGGAATACGGCTATTATATAGAGAACTTTAGTTTTGTATATAAAAGGAGGCGTTAGATGTTGGAAACGTATGATTGGAACAATAAACTAACATATTTAAAAAACACGAGAGATTTATATTACAACGACGATTATGTAAGCTTTTTAGTAAATACAGTTTGGAAGATTACTAAGCCTGTACATATGGTTGATTACGGTTGTGGATATGGTTATTTAGGGTTAGTATTAATGCCATTACTCCCAGAAGGTTCAAAGTATACAGGTATTGATAGTGGAGAAACATTATTAGCTGAAGCCAGAGAGTTGTTTCGTTTACTTCCGTATGATTCAGAATTTCTTGAAGGAGATGCTACAGAAATTGAACTGAACGATAAATACGATATAGCAATCTGTCATGCTTTCTTATTACATATGACTACTCCAGAAACAATGCTAGAAAAAATGATACATTCAGTTAAAAAGGGTGGAAAAATAATCTGTTTTGAACCACATTGGATTTCTAATATGGCTTCTTATTTACTAGATGGGGAGAAACAATCGGAATTTATTCAGCTAGGTGTTTTGCAGAAATTATTTGAAAGTGATACGCAAAGAAATGGTAAAGATGGCAATATAGGCATGAAAATACCGATATATTTAAGTGAATTAGGTGTGAAAAATATTGAATGTAGAGTAAGCGATAAAGTGAACTTTTTAGATTCAAATATGCATCACAATGATAAAAACGATTTGTATCAATCATTAAAAGAAGAGGGGATTGCAAGTGATCCGGGTGATAAGCAACAATTTGTAGAACGTTTAATAGCCAGAGGATTAACATATGATAATGCGCTAGCTCAATATGAAGCTGAACTACGATTTTTTAAAATATTTCATGTGTATTCTTCTTTTGTATACGCTCCCAATATGAAAATTACATTTGGTGACATAGTTTGTTAAAAGGTATGATGTATAAGGCTTGTCGTTTAATGTCGATAAGTCGATATTCGACATATAATCGCTGATAAATGTTAAGAATCGGTCGATATAATTTGAAAATCGCCGATAAAATGAAAGAATCGCTGATATATTTGAATTATCGCCGATATAATTTTATGTACTAATTTCAGCTTCTACAAGATTAAAACCGCATGTTACGTTATTCCATATAATCAAACAAAATACGGAGAAAAACAATCATTTTTACTATATTTTGTTATAAATTTGAATAATATTAATTAATACCATCCATTATAAGAGATTTTAGTTGAATACATACTATATGGTGTGTAAAATCTAAGCAAGTAGCAGTATAAATATAAATTCGAGGTGAATGCATGCTAGATTTTAAGCAGTTAGAAACTTGTTTAAAAGACAAGAGATTTGTAGATGGATTACAGGAAATAAATAATGAAATTGCATATATAAAAGAAACGAATACTTTATCCTCTGTGAAGAATTGGCTTGCCAATATTCCTTCGCATAAGGAGTTCGATATATTAATTCGCCTTACTGATGAAGGGCTTATGCACCAATACAGTTCATTCCTCATTCGTTACGCTTATAAAAAATTCCCAAATATGAGAACGCTCTCTTTATATTGTGATGAGTTAATTGATGAGCGGAAAATTCTTGAAGCGGAGCAGTTGTTAAAATCTTCTTTAGAAGAGTTAAGTAAAGAAGAAATAGATGCAGATTTTTTAGCGAAAACATATTTTACGTTAGTACGATGTCTTTTAGAAATGAAACGAAACGAAGAAGCGTTAATGTATATGCAAAAAGCAGAGGAGTACAGTGCGCGCGCAGTGTTTGATAAATGGGGCTACGTTTATATGCATACAGGTGAATGGGAGAAAGCGGAAGAACAATTTATTGCTGGCATGCAGCATGAAGATTGTGAAGAGTTATCTACCTATTTATTATCACAATTGTATGCGAATAAAGGAGAACAAAAACGCGCGATACAGTTAATCGATGATGCGATTGTAAAATTCCCACAAGTACCATATTTTCATTTTGAGAAGATAAAGTATTTATTAGATTTAGAGCAATATGAAGAGATGTTAGCGGTAATAGATAATATAAATACTCAGCTGCCATATCATGCCTATAATACTTACTTTGTACATTTACGTGCAGAAGCGCTGTACAAAATGAATAAATTTGCAGATTTACAAAAACTATTAAAAGAAGAAAAGGGTTTAAAAGAATCTTTATATCATAATTTAGAAAAAAATCCGGATGGAAAAAAGGTTCACTTGCCGATAGTTCCTATTGTACAAAAGGATAATTATTGTGTTCCGACAAGCTTAGAGATGATGTTGCGTATATGGGGAGAGAAACGTACACAAGATGAAATAGCAGAGTTTATTTTTGATATGACAGGTTCGAAGTTTTCAGATACTGTTTCTTATTTAGAAGAATTAGGTTATGAATATCGTTATTTTAAAGGGAATGAAGAGAATTATAAGAGACTGATTGACGAAGGAATTCCTGTTTTATTAAGTATAGATATTGAGCATGCTTCACACGTACAAGTTCTATCTGGATATGATGATACATTGCAAGCTTTCTATGTTCAAGATCCAAACTTTATAGAGCCAGTTCTTGTGGAATATAGTAAAGTACAAGAAAAATATCGTTATACAGGCTGTTTAGCAATCACGTTTGTTCCGAAAGAAAAGAAGGAGCAACTAGAGTTTCTAAGTGAAGAAGAAAATCGTTATTTTAAATCTATTTTTTCTCTTACGGATCATTTAGATGAACATGACAAAGAGGGAATTAGTAACCTAGTACAATTTTTAAAAGAAACGAGTGATAATCCAAATACGTGGTTATATACGATAAAGCACTTAGATGTTGAAGTAGATAAAGAATTTATTTTATATTGTATCGATAAGTTAATGGAAAAGTTTCCGAACTCGGACTTTGTTAAATTGCATGGTGCACAGTGTTTTATTCGTCTTCAGGAAGTAGAGAAAGCGGAGCAAATGCTGACAAGCGTTGAGAAGAAAAATAATCGTGCTTTATATCATTTAATAAACGGAAGATATGCGTTTGAACAGGAAAGTTATCTAGAAGCGATTTCAAGCTTTCGTTTATCGTTACAATTAGACGCAGATCAGCCTATTGCTTGGAGTTTTCTAGCTTTATCCTATATGTATATTGATCAATCTGAAAAAGCATTGCAATACTCTCAAGTTGCGTTAGAGCGTAGTCCTGAAAGGTTCACTTTAACAAATCACGGTTTAATATTAATAGATTTAGAAAGATATGAAGAAGCATATGAAATCTTTAATGACTTGTTAAAAGAGTACAAATATGAAGCGCATGTATGGTATGAACGAGCGAGATGTGCACATCAACTAGGGAAATTATATTTAGCAATAAAAGGGCTTAAAGTAGCGATTCATTTGGATAGTAATGCACCTTACATTTATACGAAACTTTCGGAAATATACGAATCTGATTTGAAGGATGAGGAAAGTGCGAAAGAAATTTTATTAAACGGTATTGAGAATTGTGATGATAAAGCACCTCTTTACGTAAAATTAGGTGATTATCATTTTCAAAATGATAGCTTGGAAGAAGCAGAAGTATTGTATAAGCGTGCTTTAGAAGAAAATGATGAGGATGTTTATTCTCACTTCGGACTTACACAAGTTTATATGGCAAGAGAACAATATAAGGAAGCAAAAGAATATATTCTTGGTCTTGAGAAGCAAATTGAAAAGAGCCAAGATTTCCTCATGAATGCAGGAATGGTTTTATGGGATGCTGAAATTGAACTTGTTGGAAATGAAGAAGGGTTTAAAGTAGCACTATCTAAGTTAGAAAATGGTATAAAGAAAAGTGATTATAATGTAGCAAGTGCGTTAGATGAATATGTGAATCGAATTAAAGGAACGGAATTTGTACAACGAGGTATAGCATTTTTAAGAACGTTACACAAAGAAAGAAATGAAGTAAGTGAGTACGGTTGTTATGCAGGTATTTTATATGAATCTATTGGACAGTACGGCCAAGCGATGAAAAGATATAATAAGGCGATAGAACAAATGGAAACGGCATTACCGTATTACCGAATTGGCGAAACACTTATGGCATTAGGGCAATTGACGGAAGCAAAGCAGGCGTATGAAACATGTTTAGAGCTTGATGGGAATTTCGTAGGTGTACATTTACAGCTTGCGGAAATATACGAAAAAGAAGAAAACCGTTCTAAAGAACAAAGTCATATGGTTCAGGCGATGAAAGAAGAGCCGTTGCATATTAATATGGAATATTTGGCACAGCTTTCAGTAGAAATGAACCTTCAGGAAGAATTGCTGATTGAACTAGAACAATTAGCGGACGAAGTACCTGAAATATGGCGTTTAGATGCGATTGCATATGTGTATGGAGCGATGAATGAAACAGATAAAGAACAAGCACAGATTGAATACGCGCTACAATTAGATGGTGAGCATATAGAAGTACTATATCATTATGCAAAAGTATTAGTGAAAAAAAGAAATGTAAAAGCAATTGAAGTTGCAATGAAAGTAATACAAAAAGATTTTGATAATGAACGTATATTTGATGTTTATGTAAAAGCAGTAGAGCAACATAAAAAATTGTCTAACATACGAGATTTTCTTCATACATTAAAGGTGAAAAAAGCAGAAAGAAGTGCAGCATTCATGTATGCTGCAGCTGCGGTTACGGAAATATGGATTGAACGCCAGCTGCATGAACAGCCGAAACGATCTATCATTACGAGAGCTTTTTATCGTATGAAAAATCGTGCGAAAGAAATTTCAATGGTTACTATGATAATTGATTTATATGAAATCTCTTTAAAGTTAAATCCGAAAAATAGTATGGCAGCACAGCGATTTGCGCTATTTTATGAGAATGTCGAGATGAATAAAGAAGCAATAGAGATTCTACACACGTCACTAGAAAATAAATGGGATTATGACGTAGCGAAGCAACTTGTAAATCTTTTCGTTGAGTGCGAGGAAGAAGATATGTTAAGAGATGCTTTGGAATTAACGAAACAAATGGTTCGAGAACTACCAGATGATTATGATACTCTTCTTCTGCAAGCACAAGTATTCTTTAAAGCAGGGGAAGAAAGAAAAGCAGAAAAGATTATCTTACAATTAACAGAGCAAACACCGTTTGTAAGTAGAGCATTTCTTGCTTTAGGAGAAATATATCAAAGTCAAGAAAGGTTTGAAGAGGCAATTCATGTATTAGAAAATGCTTCTGTACATCATCCAAATGAAACAGCAATTCTTCTTTCTTTAGCATCTTCATATCATGGTGTCGGCCAAACGATAAAGGCGGAAAAAATAACAAATGAAGTATTAATAATTGACGCGAGTGATTTGTTAGCAAGATATGATCGTGCTTGTTATTTAGCGCAGTTAAATAGAAATGAAGAGGCGAAGGAAGAGCTTGAATTTGTCCTTCGTGAGGATGAATCGGGATTCTTTGCTGAACTTATTGAGGATGATGAAAATTTAGCAGCATTGCGAGAATTTGAAAAGTAATTGTATAAGAATAGGGAAAAAAGATAAGGATATATTTTGAATTAGTTGACAATTAGTTGCTAAATGGCATAAAATAACTTTTAACAAAGTATACAAATCTGAAGACGAGAAAGAGTAAAATAGTGAGCTGCTCTCCAGAGAGCCGGTATATTGCTGAAAGCCGGTGTGCAGACGTTATTTGAAAATCATCTCCGAGGAGCCGAGGCTGAAAGTAAGTAAGCCCGGACGGATGTCTACCGTTACAAAGAACACGTATGATAGTACGTTGCTAAGTGCTATTAGTGAAAATGCTAATAGAATTAGGGTGGTATCGCGGGTAAACCCGTCCCTACTTTATAGGGACGGGTTTTTTGTGTGCTTTAAAATATTCAAAGGAGTGATTGTATATGGAAAAAGTAGATGTAAAAGAATCAGCTGTAGGAAGAGAAATGCGAATTCGCAAACAGTGGAACGAACAAAATATTTTCGAACAATCAATTCAGAATCGAGAAGGCGCACAGTCTTTCGTATTTTATGAAGGACCACCAACGGCGAACGGACTACCGCATGTAGGTCATGCACTTGGACGAACAATTAAAGATTTAGTAGCAAGATATAAAACGATGGCTGGTTATAAAGTGTTAAGAAAAGCGGGATGGGATACACATGGTTTACCTGTAGAATTAGGCGTTGAGAAGCAACTTGGTATTTCTGGTAAACATGAGATCGAAGAATATGGTATTGAACCATTTATTCAAAAGTGTAAAGAGAGTGTTTTCACATATGAGAAGCAGTGGCGTGAATTCACTGAAAGTATTGGTTATTGGGTAGATATGGATGATCCATATGTAACTTTAAAGAATCCATATATCGAAAGTGTATGGCATATTTTGGGGACAATCCATGAAAAAGGATTGTTATATAAAGGACATAGAGTTTCACCATACTGCCCAAGCTGCCAAACCTCATTGAGCTCACATGAGGTTGCACAAGGGTATAAAACAGTAAAAGATTTAAGTGCAACTGTGAAGTTTAAAGTGAAAGATAGTGAAAATGAGTATTTCTTAGGTTGGACCACAACACCTTGGACACTTCCAGCAAACGTTGCGCTTGCTGTCCATCCAAATATGGAATACGTTAAAGCAAAACAAGAAAGTCATGTATACATTGTTGCGAAAGAACGTGTACAAGAAGTATTAAAAGAGAACTATGAAGTATTATCTGTTCATAAAGGCGAAGAATTATTAAACACATCTTATACAGCGCCATTTCCGATGAAAGAAGTTACAAATGGTTACCGCGTTATTGCAGCAGATTTTGTAACGGGAGATAGTGGTACAGGACTTGTTCATATTGCTCCAGCATATGGAGAGGACGATTATAGAGTTGTTCAAAGTGAAGGCTTGTCATTCTTGCACGTTGTAGATGAAAAAGGTGAGTATACAGAGGCAGTACCATTTTTGAAAGGGAAATTTGTAAAAGATTGTGACGTGGATATCGTTCGTTATTTAGCGAAGGAAGGTTTACTGTATCATAAAGAAAAATATGAACATAGCTATCCGCATTGCTGGCGTTGTGATTCACCACTACTTTATTATGCAGGAGAAAGTTGGTTAATCCGAACAACTGCAATTAAAGATACATTTTTACAAAATAATGATTCTGTTACTTGGTATCCGGATCATATGAAACATGGGCGCTTTGGTAAGTTTTTAGAAAATATGGTGGACTGGAATATTAGCCGAAATAGATATTGGGGAACGCCATTAAACGTGTGGGAATGTGAAAGTTGTGATCATCAGTTCGCACCGAAAAGCATTGCCGAATTAAGAAAGCATAGTACGAAAGAAACACCAGAAGATTTGGAATTGCATAAGCCTTATGTAGATGAAGTGCAAGTGTGCTGCGGGAAATGCGGAGGCACAATGAATCGTACACCAGAAGTGATTGATGTTTGGTTTGATAGTGGTTCTATGCCATTTGCACAATATCATTACCCATTTGAAAATAAAGAGTTATTTGAAGAGCAGTTTCCAGCGGATGTTATTGCTGAAGGAATTGATCAAACACGCGGCTGGTTTTATAGTTTATTAGCAGTATCAGCACTATATACAGGAAAAGTACCGTATAAACGAGTGTTATCACTAGGGCATGTTTTAGATGAAGAAGGGCAGAAAATGTCTAAAAGCAAAGGAAATGCACTAGATCCAGTTGATTTAGTAGATAAATTTGGTGCAGATGCGCTAAGATGGGCTTTACTTGTTGATAGTGCCCCGTGGAATGCGAAGCGTTTTTCTGAAAGAACAGTACTGGAAGCGAAATCTAAATTTGTAGATACATTAGTCAATGTGTATAGCTTCTACGTTTTATATGCAAATTTAGATGAATATAATCCGAAAGAAACGTATGATGTAAGGCTTACAAAATTAGACGAATGGGTATTATCAAGATTGCATAGTACAACGAAAAAAGTAAGAACTGCACTTGATGATTATCAATTTACGAATGCAGCTCGTGAAATTGCAGCACTTGTAGATGAAGTGAGTAACTGGTATGTAAGACGCTCACGTAATCGTTTCTGGGAATCTGGTATGAACGCTGAGAAAGCAGCTGCGTATGAGACACTTCATGAAGTGCTTGTAACAATTAGTAAATTAATTGCACCATTTACACCGTTTGTCGCGGAAGACATTCATCTAAATTTAGAAGGAGGCAGCGTTCATTTAGCTGATTATCCAGTTGTAAATGAATCACTACTTCAACCGAAATTAGAAGCGGAAATGGATGCTGTTTTACAAGTTGTTGAACTTGGAAGAAGTAACCGTAATCAGCATTCTTTAAAAGTAAAACAGCCGCTAGCAGAACTTGTATTACTTGAGCATAACGAGAATGATATGGATTGGGAATCTTATCGTGATATCGTTATGGATGAGTTAAATGTAAAAGCATTCCATGTTGAACTCGATGAAACAAAATACACATCATATCAATTGAAGCTTAATTTTAAAACAGCGGGGCCGAAATTCGGTAAAAATGTGAATGCAGTGAATGGTTGGCTAAAACAATTATCACAAGAAGAAGTACAAAACTTTGTATCAACAGGAAGAGCAGTTTACGAAGCAACACCAGGAGAAGAAGTAGTTGTAACTGCTGAAGATGTGTTAGTTGAGAAAGTTGCAAAATCAGGATTCTCTAATACGACTAACGGACAATATACGGTTATGTTAGATACGAATGTAACGGAAGAATTGTTGCAAGAAGGAGTAGCGCGTGAATTCATTCGTGCGGTTCAAGAATATCGTAAACAGTTGAATTTACCAGTTAATTTACGAGTGGATGTTATTCTTGATACAGAAGTAGAGCTACAGCGAACGTTAACGAACCATAAAGATTTATTGGAAGAAAACTTACTCGTTAAACAATTTACATTTGGTCACTTAACGAACGAAGATGATGAACTTTCTTTAGGTGAAACGAAAGTTCGAATTAAATTAAGCGCGGCTCATTAAAGGAGAAGGAAGTTGGAATGATTCCAACTTCCTTTTTGTATGATGGAAATTTATCCGGCTAATTTCCTCATAATCCATTCGATAGGACCTCTAGAAAATTTCTTTCTCCATAACACACTAATTAAAATGCTGAAAATGAAAAATGCAGTAGCAAATAATAAAACGAATAGTAGTGATTGATTTTCCATTCTATTTAATAGAATTAATGTCCCAATACCGATAAATACATGACTGACATAATGAGTTAATGTTAATTGTCCTGTTTGTACAATGGAAGTGACAAACCAATTATTTCTATATTTTTCAGCGATATAGAGGCAAATGATTAATATAGCAATAGAGGATCCTGTAGCAGATAAAATATATAATACATTTGGTAAGATGGGTCCTGTATTAAATAAAAATGTGGCGGCCTCTCTGCCGATGTATGGAATAAAAAAGTGTGTAAGTCCTTTTGATAAAAGTTCTGTCAATATTGTGATTGTAATACCGAGTAAGAGTAATCTTTTTTTTATTTTTTTATTATGAAGATCTAACCTGCCAATTAACATACCGATTAAGAAGAACGAGAACCAAGGGAAAATAGGGTGATAGCCATTAAAGAATAAGTTGCGAAGAAAACCCTTTATTGTCCAGAAGTCTACATAATTTATAAATGGAGTTGGACCTACCCAACCCTCGAAAGTATTGAAAGTAAGCTGAAGAGATTGTGCGAACAATAAAATAATGATAGAAAGAAAAAGTAATAGTTTTTTGCGTACTGTCATGAGTAATGCAGCAACGAAAAGGTAAACACCATAGTAGTGTAATATATCCCCAGTCCACTCCATTACATATAGTAGTAATCCTAAAATAAATAAGAAAAGTGATCGTTTCCATATGGTCTTTCGGCTATTAGAAATTTTTATTTGTTCATTGCTAGCAACGGCTGACCTAGTCATTAAAGTTATACCGATGCCAGCAAGTATAACAAACAAAGCAGAGGCTCTACCTTCAAATAGTGACATGAAGGTTATTAAAAAAGGGGGACCATTTCCTTCTGCACCTGTTATCACCATGAAATTAACAAGTAGCATACCAAACATCGCCCAAGCTCTAGCCAAATCTAAGCCGATAATGCGTTTTTTTATATTCACTTCAACCCCTTCTTTCAAAAATGTTATTTACAGCTTCAATCCAAATTTGTTTATAATCTATCTTTGCATCAATCATCATAAAATTTCCGATATTATCAAGCACTAATGCTAACATATGAGCTTTTGAAACTAGATTTTTATTTTCAATTAATTGAAGTTCATTTGCTTTTGTAAGGAGTACTTCAAATCCATGTAAATATTCTGTTTGCACAGTTAGTAATCGATCTTTGTACATCTTGTTTCTTGAAGATAGTAATACATATTCTTGTAGCACTCGGTTAAAATAAGGGTCGTTTCGCTGTTCATCAATTATTTTAAGGCCAATTGCAATACATTTTTCAATAAAATTTGATTTTGTAAACTCTTCTGTATGGAAATACGAAGAGAACTGCATAGCTTTACATAATTCAGTAAAAATACATTCAATTAAAGCATCTTTAGACTTAAAGTAGTAATATATAGATGGTTTTGCGATACCAACCTCCTCACCAATCATTGTATAAGTTGTTTTAACAATACCGTACGTAGCAAAAAGGCGATAACTTGCTTCCATTATTGAAGAGAGTGTTTCTTCACTTTTACTCATATAGATCCTCCTAAAAAAAGGTTATTTAAATCGTATCATTTACAAGTGATTTTTTCAACCTACCGTTAGGTAAAAAATAGCCTATTTTTTTAAACAGTAATATGAAAAGCTTTAGGGATAAGGAATGGATTTAGAAATTTCTTTCTAAAGTATTGTGTTCACTTTACACATAAATATTGAGAAAATTTCACTTACCCTAAATGGAAAGGTAATAGAAGTGTTCATAGAGAATTACTCGTAGATTCAATTTTTATCCATCCGTTTTGCGGGGAATGATTGCCTAGTGGTAATGGGATAAGGTTGAGCTACTTTATTAGGGGGAGTGGTTCTATGTTTAATAAAAAAATGGTGGCAATGGCAATGACCGTGCCGTTAGTAATGGGGACGATTTCTACGGTTTCGGCATTGGAAAAACAACAGCAAGTAAAGTTAGAAGCTTATTCGCCACAGAAAAAAGCAACTGAATATTTAAAAGAAAATGCTGCGCAGTATGGATTGAAAACAGATCTTTCAGACTTGCAATATATTTCTACAACAGAAACATCAGTAGCTTCATATGTTAGGTTCCAACAAGTTGTTAATGGTGCACCTGTATTTTCAAAACAAATAACAGTTACGCTTAACGGAGAAGGAAAGGGAGTACTCGCTGTTTCTGATTATCAGCCTGTTACAGGTTTGAAGGAAGTAACGACAAAAATTAGTGAAAAAGATGCAATACAAAAATCAATGGCGTATGTTGGAGAAGCAAGTGAGCAAAATTTATGGGCTCCTACAGATAAAGAGTTCGGATATATTATTGAAGAAGGAATTGCTCGTCCAGTATATAAAGTTGTAGTCCATTCTAATAATCCATTTGGTGCATGGGAAACATTTATTGATGCAGAAAATGGAAAGTTAATTAAAAAGGTTGATATAAACCGAAAAGCTGAAGGGTCAGGAAAAGTATTTTTACCTAACCCAGTCGTATCTAGCGGTAGTAAAGTAGGCTTAAAAGATAATAACGATGCAGATTCAACAGCTCTAACGAACCAACTGAAAACTGTTACGTTAAAAGGTTTAGATGGAACAGGATTTTTAATTGGAGAATATGTAACGATTTCTTCAAAAGCGAAAACAAAATCTACGAATTTACAATTTAACTATACACGCGCAAATGATAGCTTTGAAGATGTTATGTCGTACTATCATATCGACACATTGCAACGTTACATTCAAAGTCTAGGTTTTAAAAATATTAATAACCGTTCGATAAAAGTGAATGTTAATGGTACAACTGATGATAACTCATTCTATTCTCCATCAACAAAAGCTTTGACTTTCGGTACTGGCGGTGTTGATGATGCAGAAGATGCTGGTATTATCGCACATGAATATGGGCATTCGATTCAAGATAACCAAGTTCCTGGCTTTGGTAGTTCAGCAGAAGGTGGAGCGATGGGAGAAGGATTTGGCGACTTCTTAGGTGCTACATATGAAGATGCAGTATCGACTACTGGATATGGTAAAGCATGTGTTGGAGAATGGGATGCGACAGCTTATTCTAGTTCAGATCCAACATGCTTACGCCGATTAGATACGAATAAAGTATATCCGAAAGATATAACGAATGAAGTGCATGATGATGGTGAAATTTGGGCTCAAGGCCAATACGAAATGGCACAAGCTTTTGGCCGTGATGTAGCAACAAAAATCATTTTACAATCACACTGGTCATTAACACCAAACTCTAAATTCAGTGATGGAGCGAAAGCGATTAAGCAAGCGGATGCTCTTTTATATGGCGGACAACATGCTGCTGATATCGATCGCATTTGGGCAGCGAGAGGCATTAGTACGAATTAATATAAAAAGTCGTGGCATTATAAGCCACGACTTTTTAATTTGCTTACGAACTGGTACTAGTAAATAAAGCTATATCAATGATAGTGTGAATATATCCGTATCCCATTTATTTTTTAGCTTCTTTAAAAACAAAATGCTCTTTAAATTTTCTAGATTCAACTTTTTGACCATTTCGCATCGATTGGAATGGGTGTTCTTGCCATGTAATAATAACATCAACTTCATCTGCTTTTGTAGCAACGGGTAAATTAGCGTGTTCAAATCCAGTTTTTCCACTTGCCAAACGACTTTCCTTTAGGGAAAAGAGTTCATATTTCGTTTTCTTATTTGGTTCGTTGCGGAATACTTCGACGTTTACATTATATACTTCACTATTCCCGACATTCTTTACTGAAAAATGATATGTTTGAAATTCATCTTTTTTAGCTTGAAGCATATTCTTGTTTGTTTTTTTCGGTTTATCAATATTCACTTGCCATTGATCAGAGTTTTGAGAGATTGGTAAAGATTTTGGTGAATAGGCATACGTTTCGTTTACTACAATTAAGCAAAACAAAAGGAGAAAGAAACTAATTGCTTTTTGCATATACACACCTCGCTTTAAAATTCTTATTAATATGCGTAAATGAATTAGTTTTTATGTAAAAATTGGAAAATATTAAAGGTGTAATTTTGGATTTAATACATAAGAATATGTATTACAAAATTAACTTTTCACAATTTAGAAGAAGTTAGGAGTTATAAAACCAGAATGTTTCAAAAAAAGCTTGCGTTTTATAAGGTGAGGAGTTAGAATACTCTGTAAATATAAAAAGTGATGATCAGGAAAAGTACATGGTGCAAAGGTCTACAGAGAGCAGCCGATTGCTGGGAAGGTTGCGATACCGCATGATGGAAAGACACCTGTGAGTGTTGCTTTGAACGTGATTATTAGTAAAAGCAAACGGTACCTACCGTTATCAGGGCTAAGATGGTCAATATGACAATTTGGGTGGTACCGCGGAAAAAATCCGTCCCTATTTATAGGGGCGGATTTTTGTATTCTTTGAAAGGGGGTGAGTGACCGTGGATGATGACGATGACAACAATAACGTAAATAAATATAAAATTACTGGAGGGAAAAATAATGGATTCAATAATGAAGCGTTCACTCACAAAAGAATGTAAAAAGCAAAGTGGAAAGGTTGTATTACTTCAAGGATGGGTAAAAAAGATTCGACATCTTGGAAATGTTAGTTTTTTATTATTACGGGACAGAACAGGAGTAATTCAATGTGTATTAGAAAATGAATTGGCTGGATATAAAGTTGATGTAGAAAGTGTCGTCCACGTAATTGGTGAAATAGTCGAGACATCGAAAACAGAATTGGGTGTTGAAGTACTTGCTCATGAAGTGAAAGTAATAAACGGTGCAGAGCCACTTCCATTTGAAATAAATAAAAAGAAGTTACAAGTTGGCTTAGATCAACTACTTAATGAGCGAGTAATATCATTAAGGCATGAGCGAACCGCAGCGATTTTTAAAGTGAAATCTACACTCGTTCAGAGCTTTAGTGAATTTCTTATAGAGAACGATTTCACACGGATCTTTACGCCGAAAATTGTTTCGCAAGGGGCAGAAGGAGGAGCAAATGTTTTTAAGCTTCCATACTTCCAAAAAGAAGCTTATTTAGCACAATCACCACAGTTCTATAAGCAAATGATGGTGGCAGGTGGGTTAGAACGAGTTTTTGAAATTGCACCTGTATATAGAGCGGAACATCATAATTCTTCCCGTCATTTGAATGAATATATATCGTTAGACTTAGAGCTTGGTTTTATTCATGATTTTTATGAAGTGATGCAACTAGAAACGGATGTTTTACGATATATGTTTCAAAAAGTAGCGAAAAAATGTGAAATAGAACTACAACTATTACAAATAGAAGTACCTGTTATTACTGAAATACCTAAAATTACATTGTTAGAAGCACAAGAAATTTTGAAAAGTAAGTATCGTAAAGAATCTCCTGTAGGGGATTTAGATACAGAAGGTGAAAAGTTACTAGGGAAATATGTGAAGGAAATATATAATAGTGAATTTGTTTTTATTACGCATTATCCGAAAAAAGCGAGACCGATGTATACGATGCCGAATAAAGAGAATCCAGCTATTACTGATTCATTCGACTTATTATATAAAGGATTAGAAATAACGTCAGG
Source organism: Bacillus sp. PK6-16 (assembly GCF_056530295.1). Classification (NCBI taxonomy): domain Bacteria; kingdom Bacillati; phylum Bacillota; class Bacilli; order Caryophanales; family Bacillaceae; genus Bacillus; species Bacillus sp. PK6-16. Next base: position 3,194,651 of record NZ_CP096511.1, on the reverse strand, counting down.
GGCACAGCGAATTCATAATTATGAAATGTTACTCGCTTCGTTTAAAGAAAAAGGATTACACCCAGATAAATTTCAATCTTATTTAAATACATTCCGATACGGTTGTCCACCACATGGAGGTTTCGGAATTGGGTTAGAAAGGGTTGTATATAAACTTTTAGAATTAACAAATGTACGAGAGGCGAGTGCTTTTCCGAGAGATTGTACTCGTCTCATACCGTAAAAAGAATCTTCGCGATTATCGCGAAGATTCTTTTTTTATAGTTCGTTTGAAAAGGTGAAAATATAGATTCTTTCTTTTTCCAATAAGCTTAGTAAAAGTCAGTTGAAATATGAACCATTTCGACAAAAAAATCAATATACCCCTTGACAGTTACAAATATAACCGATATACTTCATATTAATTTCAAAAGAAAATATATTCTAAATATTAAAATGTGTTGAATAGGAGTAGTAAGGTCATGTATTTGTACAGAGAGCTATGGGTTGGTGCGACATAGTCAAATGACATCCTGAACTCGCCTAGGAGCAGTAAGGTGGAACGGAATCACATTCTTAGTAAATCTTAACGGTTAACCTTCGATATTAGGTTTGTAATCAAACGATTACTACTAAGGTGGATTCATAATGGAATCAATAAGGGTGGTACCGCGTTAAGTAAATGGCTTAGCGTCTCTTTATATAGAGATGCTAGGCCATTTTTTTATTATATGGAAAAAGAAATGGAGGGTTTATTTGGATAGGTCTATAAAATTAATTTATTTATATAAAATGATTTAATTGGGAGGAAAATGAGATGAAACAAACGGAGCAATGGACTTCGAAATTAGGTTTTATAATGGCTGCAGCAGGATCTGCAATTGGACTTGGTGCGATATGGAAGTTTCCTTATATCGCTGGAAAGAGTGGGGGAGGAGCGTTCTTTTTAATCTTTATATTATTTACTGTTTTAATTGGACTACCGCTACTTATAGCTGAATTTATGATTGGACGCAGTACGCAGAAACAAGCAGTTGGCGCATTTAAAAGCATTGCACCAAATACAGGATGGCATTGGATTGGACGCCTTGGTGTTGGAACGTGTTTTATACTACTTTCGTTTTATAGTGTTGTAGGTGGATGGGTATTAATTTATTTATTCAGAGGAATAACTGGACAACTAATTACTCCAGGACAAAATTACGGCATATTATTTACTGAAACAATTGGGAATCCCGCTTGGGCGATTATGGGACATTTCGCTTTTATGTTCATTACGATATGGGTTGTATCAAAGGGTGTACAAAACGGAATTGAAAAAGCAAGTAAATATATGTTGCCAGCATTGTTCGTTTTATTTGTCGCTCTTATTATTCGGTCGTTAACACTTGATGATGCTATGAAAGGCGTGAAGTTTTTCTTACAACCAGATTTCTCAAAGATTACTTCAGAAAGTATTTTGTTTGCAATGGGGCAATCATTCTTTGCAATTAGTATCGGGATTTCAATTATGGTTACGTATAGTTCCTATTTAAATAAAAAAGAAAGTTTACCAAAATCAGCAATAACAATTGTTGGATTGAATTTATTTGTTTCTTTATTTGCGGGTCTTGCCATTTTTCCGGCCGTATTTTCATTAGGAATGGAGCCGACAGAAGGACCTGGATTACTATTTATCGTATTACCATCTGTATTTAGTCAAATTCCATTTGGTGGGTTTTTCTTAACAGTATTTCTTGCACTATTTACATTTGCGACATTAACATCGGCATTTTCTTTACTAGAGACTGTTGTTTCAGCATTAGCAAATGGTGAACAAGAAAAGAGGACGAAATTATCATGGCTGATCGGTTTCGGCATTTTCTTAGTAGGTATACCATCAGCGTTATCATTTGGAGTATGGAGTGATATTACGATTTTCGGAAAGAATATTTTTGATGCAGTAGACTTTTTATCTAGTAATATATTAATGCCGCTTGGTGCACTATTTATTAGTATTTTCGTTTCATTCAAAATGGAGAAGAAGGTACTAGAAGCGGAGTTTTTTGTAGGTGGAAATTATGGAAAGAAAGTATTTACTTGTTGGGCATTTTTACTTCGATTTGTAGCACCACTTGCAATAATTATCGTCTTCTTAAATGTAATAGGGATTATTTAATATTAAATGTTATAATATTCAGTAAAAAAAAGGAGTGATGATCATAAAGGGAAATTTGATAGAAGCAGGGAAATACATGAATATTAGAGGAAAAAAGCTATACGTTGAAACACATGGAAATCCTAAAAATAAGCCAGTCTTATACTTGCATGGTGGACCAGGAGAGAGTTGTTATGATTTTTCATTTCATCAAGCGGAACGTTTAAAAGGTTCTCTATATGTAATTATGATAGATCAAAGAGGTGTTTGTCGCTCAGAAGAAATTACTGAAGACGAAGCTTTTGGATTAAATGATTTGATTGAAGACTGTGAGGAATTAAAAAAAGTATTACAAATTGAGAAGTGGTCTATAATTGGACATTCTTTCGGTGGATATGTAGCATTGCTTTATGCGTCGATATATCCAAGTTCAATAGAGAAAATAATATTTGAAGGACCAACTTTTAATTTTGCATTAACAAGTAGAGCTTTGTTGCAAAAGACAGGGCATTTATTAAAAAAGTATGGAAAAGAAGAAGTAGCAGAAGAGTCTCTTACTTATTCATCTAGCGATGCTAGTTCAGAAGAGTTGTTAGAAGCTTATATAAGATTAAGCGCTGAATTAGAAGAAAAAAGAATGGAGATTTACAATAATAAGGAAGATAGGACAGATGAGAGTTTATACAGTGATGAAGAGTGGGAAATATTTTCAAATCGCTCCAAAATTCACTTTGATAGATTAAAATTAGAGGGAGCATGTCATACATCATTATTATCAAAAATAAAAGATGTACAAAATCTAATGTTATTAATAGTAGGAAAACATGATGTAGTAACGTGTGAAGAACAAATTAAAACATTTAATAAAGATGCCCGAAACGGCAAGTATATCGTATTTGAAGAGAGCGGTCATTCACCTCATTATGAGGAAGCAGATAGATTTGCAGAAACAGTCATACATTTTTTGAAATGAAGAAAAGGGTGCTTCTATAAATGAGAGGCACCCTTTCTAAATTTCTGGATATGTGATTGTGATGTTAGGCCACTTACTTTGCCAATTCTTTTTTATAACTCTGTTTTTGTACATATGTAATCGTTCTTTTGATTCAAGAAAATGAGCTGTTGGTCTCACTTGTAAAGAAAGGACATCTCCAATACCACATGGGGCTGTTAAGATAACGTTGTTTAGTTCATCAAGTGTAACTCCTAAAGCCGTTGCTGTTTCAGGGAATTTAGAAATAGCATTAACAGAAGAAGAATATGGTGGCATATTATTCACTACATGCATACGAGCTTGATTTTTTACAGACCAAGGGATAGTAGCATCCATATTCATTAATTTCGTTTCTAATGATTGTTCGTATATCTCATCTTGATGTAGACTATCATAATAAATCACATCAACATCAGGCATAGCCGTTTTAGTTTCATAGTCATGTAAAGTATCCCAAATTTTAGAACGAACAAATCCGGCACAAATCCACCAATCAGGTAGCTCTAGTGATTTTGCCATTTGTAATACATTCAGCATCCATTCGTCGTTTTCTATTAAGCGAATTATATCTTTCTCTGTTTTGATCTTCATTGATAAATTCACCTTTCTAGTAAATTAATGCATCAGTTCAATAATCCATAAAATCCAGTAAGCACCTGGTACAAATAGCAGTTGTGCTAATAATGTGCCGAGAAGTCTAGAAATCATTAGCCAACCATACATTTTACTCATAGATTCAGCACCGCTTTCTGATTGTAGAGCACGTTCTGTTAAAAGAGCAATGCGTGGATCGAGTAATACAGTTAATAAAATAGTGGCGAAACCATTTACAAGGCCAGAAGCTGTACTTGCATTTGTTGCATAATCTGGATTTAAAAAAGAAGCGTAAAGGGCTGAAAGTACCCCTGCTGTATAAATAGCAGTAGCAAACATGTTAATAAGCATAATACGCTTTGGGATACCACCGATACGCAGTCTATGAATCATTTCTAACTTTGGAAAACGGACATATTTTTTTGTGTACTTTAATTTTTGAATGTTATTCGTTTTCATCATTCGAATGAAAGAACCGTCTGTTTCAAAGTTTTGAATGACATATCCAAATAATTTTGTCAAAGTTGGATAAAGAATGATCGCGATTAATGTACCGATAGAAGCCGATAATAGTACGAGTCGTATAATATGCTCTAAATTAATAGAAGAATCTAGTTTTGCTTCATCGACAATACCACCGATTAAAAAGGCTTGTAGTAAGTTTGATGTTCTTGAAATAAGTAACACCATTCCTACAACAGACAGGGCAACCGCAATCTTCTTTAAACGTACTCCAGCTAATCGAATACTATAAGAGCTTGTTTCAACTGCGTGGATCACAATTGTGAAAGCCATTATAAAAATTAACGTAATTGACATTTGTTTCACCAGTTTCTATTAAAATAATTGTAACTTTTTTACTGTATCATATCTATCGTATTTTGTAACTGAAAGTATGTGACATATGGAAATTGATTTTTCGAAAAAATAGATAATGATAGTATAATAGGGAGAAGTGGAAGAGATGTTAGCACTTATTTATACAGCAAATTAAGTGGAGGAATGAAGCATGTATAAAACATTTCTATTTGATTTAGATGGAACTTTAACGGATCCGAAAGAAGGGATTGTAAACTCGGTTTTATATGCATTAAAAAAAGTAGGAATTGAAGAAGTACATATAAGTGAGTTAGATTCATTTATAGGTCCTCCTATTCAGCAATCATTCATAGAGAGATATAATATGAGTGAAGGAGAGGTTGAACGTGCTGTTTTTTACTTCCGTGAGTATTTAAAGCAGCGTGGATTGTTTGAAAATAATGTATACGAGGGGATTCTGAAGCTCTTGCAACAATTAAAAAGTTCAGGGAATCGCATATTCGTAGCAACTTCAAAGCCCACTGTATTTGCGAAACAAGTTATAGAGCATTTTCAATTAACGAATTATTTCGAAGACATCATTGGAAGTAATTTAGATGGTACGAGAATAAAAAAAGAAGAAATAATTGCTCATATTTTACAAACAAATGAAGAACTAAATAAAGAAGAAATGATAATGATTGGTGATAGAAAGCACGATATAATAGGTGCAAATCAGAATGGAATTGCTTCAATTGGTGTTTTATATGGCTATGGCTGTGAAAAAGAACTGACTGAAGTTAGTGCGACCTACATAGTGAAAGATGTTGAAGAACTGTATCATTTTTGTGTAGAGAAAAATTTAATAAAGCAGTAAATATAGATTCTAGCAATCCCTTTATAACGTATGACGATGAATTCGTTTCTGTTTAAAGGGATTTTTCATATGTAATCGAATAATTATAATAGACATTTTTAGCATAAAAATTTGTATGAATAAGAGGAGGGATGTCAGAATTAAAAGGTTAGTAGAAATTTATCAATAAAATTTAGAATATTCTGTTTGATGGAGGGGTAAAATTGGAGTTAGTTATTATATTATTAGCACTAAGTTTACTTATGTTCGTAGCATACAGAGGTTTTTCTGTTATTTTATTCGCGCCGATATTTGCATTATTTGCAGTATTTTTGACAGAACCTAGTTATGTATTACCTTTCTTTTCTAATATCTTTATGGAGAAAATGGTTGGATTTATAAAATTATATTTTCCTGTGTTTTTATTAGGAGCAATATTTGGGAAAGTAGTGGAAATGTCAGGAATTGCAGATTCTATCGCAAAAACGATTATTGAGTTAGTTGGTGAAAAACGTACTATATTAGCGATTGTATTAATGGGGGCTATTTTAACGTATAGTGGTGTTAGTGTGTATGTAGTAGTGTTTGCTGTTTATCCGTTCGCAGCTAAGTTGTTTCGACAAGCTAATATTCCAAAGCGTTTAATCCCTGGAACGATTGTTCTTGGAGCAGTAACGTTTACAATGGATGCGTTACCTGGATCACCACAAATTCAAAATGTAATACCTACAACATTTTTTAAAACGGATATTTATGCTGCACCGATACTTGGGATTGTAGGAGCAATTTTTGTTCTTACATTAGGTTTACTATATTTAGAGAGTAGACGTAAGAAGGCAAAAGCGGCAGGTGAAGGATACTTTGGTTTTAATGATGGAAATACTGAAATGGCAGCATCTTTGCAAGTAGAACAAAAAAATATGCCATTAATTAATAACATTGAAATCACAAGAGCACAACAACTTATTGCATTTATACCACTTATTTTAGTAGGTGTAATGAATAAAGTGTTTACTATTATGATACCGAAGTGGTATCCAAGCGGTTTTGATTTTTCTGCAATTGGTATGAAAGCATTTGGAAAAGTAGAATTAAGTGCAGTAGTAGGAATTTGGTCTGTAGAATTGGCACTTATTATAGGGATCTTAACAACGTTATTATTATATTGGAAGCGAGTAGTAACAGGTTTCCAAGCTGGATTGAATACAAGTATTGGTGGAGCGCTACTTGCAACGATGAATACAGGAGCTGAGTTTGGATTCGGTGGTGTCATTGCAGCACTTCCAGGTTTCGCAATTATGAGAGATGGCATCTCTGCTACTTTCACAAATCCGTTAGTGAATGGTGCAGTAACGACGAATATTTTAGCTGGAATTACAGGCTCGGCATCAGGAGGAATGGGAATAGTATTAAGTGCAATGGGAGATAAATTTATTGCAGCGGCCAATCAATTTGATATTCCATTAGAAGTTATGCACCGTATCGTATCAATGGCATCAGGAGGAATGGATACACTACCACATAACGGGGCTATTATTACTATTCTTACAGTAACAGGATTAACACATAAACAGTCATATAAAGATATATTTGCTATTACAATTTTGAAAACGGTTGCTGTATTTTTAGTTATCGCATTCTATACTTTAACAGGACTCTATTAAAAAATTTGAATCGTAAAGATTCATCAAATCGATAATTTATGTTATAAAATATTAATTAGGATAAGAAGGGGTGGGGGACTTGCAAGAGGTTTCTGAGTTTCGTATGCCAAAGTCGGTATTATATGGAAGGAATTCGCTTGAAAAACTGGGAGAACAATCAAAAAAGTTAGGGAAAAGAGCTTTTATAGTTACTGATACAATTATGGAAAAATTAGGATATGTTGAAAAGTGTATGCAACAATTAAATAAGAAAGGTATTACTGTTAGTACATATAATAAAGTGGATGCTGAGCCTACAAATATACACGTATTAGAAGCGTTATCTCTTTGTAAAGAGGAAAAGTGCGATTTTATTATCGGTATTGGTGGTGGAAGTTGTATTGATGCTGCGAAAGCGGTAGCGGTTTTATATACAAATGGTGGAGAAGTTGAGGATTATGTCCAAAAGGATGTTAAAATAGAAAACAATCCACTACCACTTATTGCAATTCCAACAACTTCTGGTACTGGATCGGAAGTTACAAGTGTAGCAGTAATTACGAATAAAAAAACAGATGTAAAAATGATGATGAAGCATCCTAGTTTTATACCGAAAGTAGCAATTATAGATCCAGTTTTGACAAGTTCGTTACCCCCACAAATTACGGCAGCAACAGGAATAGATGCGTTGTGTCATGCGATTGAAGCATATATTTCTAAAGTTTCACAACCACTTACAGATGTACTTGCCCTTTCAGCTATTGAAAGTATTATGAAATATTTACGTATAGCATATGAAGATGGACGTAATATGGAGGCAAGAGAAGCGATGATGATTGCTTCCTTACAAGCTGGAATTGCATTTTCTAATGCATCAGTTACATTAGTTCATGGAATGTCAAGGCCAGTGGGAGCATTATTTCATGTACCGCATGGAATATCAAATGCCATACTATTACCTACAGTGTTAGAGTTTACAAAAACAAGTGCAATGAAAAGGTTAGCAAAAATTGGACGTAGTTTAAATAAGGATTTGTATTCGAATTCTGATGAGGAAGTAGCAGACTACACACTTGGTGAAATAAAAAAACTTTGCTTTGATCTTCGTATTCCAAATTTAAAAGAATACGGAATCGATGAAATTGAATTTGAAAATGCTATTTCTAAAATGGCATCAGATGCAATTGAAAGTGGTAGCCCAGCTAATAACCCACGTGTTCCATCATATGATGAAATCAAAGAGTTGTATCGAGAGTGTTTTAATTATAAGTATAAAGAATTTATAAAAACATCAGATTGTTAATTTCAGAATATTCTATAAAAATTTCCTTGGAAATGAAAGTAGAATTATTCTTTATTATTCCGTTAAAACAAGACTTTATATTCCAAACTTAAAGTCTTGTTTTATTATGTATAATATACATAATAAAACATTGTTATTAGTTTTATAAAAATAGTTTAGGTAGGTGTTTATATGAAAACGATAGGTCTTATAGGTGGTATGAGTTGGGAATCAACTTCTGAATATTATCGAATTATTAATGAAGAAATAAAAGAGAGATTAGGAGGGCTACATTCAGCAAAATGTTTGATTAATAGTGTGGATTTTGAAGAGATTGAACGATGTCAGTCTAGCGGAGATTGGGATGGTGCTGGAGAAATTCTAGGGAATGCGGCATATTCATTACAAAAGGGGGGAGCAGACTTTATAATCATTTGTACAAATACAATGCATAAGGTAGTTGGAAAAATAAAGGCGAAAATTGATATTCCAGTCTTACATATTGCTGATGCAACTGCAAAAGAAATTAAAAGAAAAGACATTCAAAAGGTTGGTCTGCTTGGAACTAAATATACAATGGAGCAAGATTTCTATAAGTCACGTATAGAAGAAAATAATATAAAAGTAATAGTACCATCAGAAAAAAATAGAAAAGAAATAAATAAAGTAATATATACAGAATTATGTTTAGGAAAAATAGTATCTCAATCTAGAGAATATTATAAAAGAGTCATCGAAGAGTTAGTGCAAAAAGGAGCACAGGGAATCATATTAGGTTGTACAGAAATAGGATTATTAATAAAGCAAGAAAACGTATCTGTCCCGATATTTGATACAGCTCATATACATGCAATTGAAGCGGTCAAGGTAGCTCTAGATAGAGTATAATTATATTATGTAAACTCTATTCGTATATCTGGAAAACATTCAGAAAATATTTTATAATGTAAGTGGTTACATTTAAGGGGGAATGCGTATGTTTTCAGTTCAACCAATCGCATTTGTACATAATGAAAGAAAGGAAATAAAAGATGATGAGTGGGGAGAAGTAAGATCTCGTATAACTTTAACTGAAATGTATGCAGAAGAAAGTATACAAGGGATTGAAAATTTTTCTCATATTGAAGTTGTTTTTTATTTTCATAAAGTAACTGACGAGCAAATTCAGTATTTTGCTAGACATCCTAGAAATAATAAGGATTATCCTGAAGTAGGTATTTTTGCACAGCGCGGGAAAAATCGTCCGAATCGCATAGGTGTAACAATTGTAAAGGTGATCAAAAGAGAAGGTAAATCAATTATTGTTGAGGGATTAGATGCTATTGATGGCACTCCTATATTGGATATAAAACCAATAATGAAAGAGTTTATGCCGACAGAAGAAATACACCAGCCTAAATGGGCAACGGATATAATGAGACAGTATTGGAAGGGGAATGGAGTAAAATGAGAATATATGAGGCAACAATTGCAGATTTAGATGGACTGGCATCAGTTTTTAATAACTATCGCATGTTTTATAGACAAGATTCTGATTTAGAAGGGGCAAAAGTATTTTTACGAAATCGAATTGAGAGAAAAGAGTCCGTTATTTTCGTAGCAGTTGAAGACGACGAATATATTGGGTTCACGCAACTATATCCATCATTTTCTTCCATTTCAATGAAAGAATTATGGATTTTAAATGATTTATTTGTACAAGCGGCGAAGCGTGGAGCCGGAACAGGTAAAAAATTATTAGAAGCTGCTAAAGAATACGCATTAGAAAATGGAGCAAAAGGTGTAAAATTGCAAACAGAGATTGATAATTTATCAGCACAACGATTATACGCTGAAAATGGCTATTTGAGAGATAATCGTTATTTCCATTACGAATTAACGTTTTAAAAAATTAAGTTGAAAGAGGCATTTTCAAGAAAAAGAATTTCTTTGTAATGAGAAATTCTTTTTTATTTTTGCCTAAATTAAAAAATACATTAATGAAAACGATATTTATTTATTGTTAAACGATAAACATTGTGATAAAATTATGTTGCCATTAAATAAGTGAGGTATTGTAAATGAATCTTAAACGAAGTTCAACAACGTTCTTAAAAGTAATTATTTTTCTTGCTGGAATTTCAGTACTTGCTTTATGCATACTTTTAGTGCCGGAAATGGCGAATTTCGCAGCAAATTTGTATCCTAATATTGCTCCGATGAAATATCTTGTTTTCATTGTGATGTATGGAGCAGCTGTGCCTTTTTACGTTGCTCTTTATCAGGCTTTCAATCTTTTACAGTACATTGATGAGAACACAGCGTTCTCGGAATTATCAGTAAAGGCGTTAAAGAATATAAAGCGCTGTGCAATTACAATCAGTGGTTTGTATGTATTAAGTTTGCCACTTTTTTATTTTATAGCGAAAAAAATGGACCCTCCTATTGGGTTAGTGGGACTCATTATCGTTTTTGCTTCGCTCGTTATCGCCGTTTTTGCTGCTATCCTCCAACGACTTCTACAAGAAGCAATTCACATAAAATCAGAAAATGATTTGACGGTCTGAGGTGGCGGATATGACAATCATTATTAATATTGACGTCATGTTAGCAAAACGAAAAATGAGTGTAACGGAGCTTTCAGAGAAGGTTGGAATTACGATGGCGAATCTTTCTATTTTGAAAAATGGGAAAGCAAAAGCGGTTCGTTTTTCAACATTAGAAGCGATATGTAAAGCTTTGGAGTGTCAACCAGGGGATATTTTGGAGTATAAAAACGATGAGAATACTCAATAAAAACAGATAACAAATGTAAATAATAGAAGTCAATAAAGAAGGGATAGCCACTAAGCTATTCCTTCTTTACGTTAATTGTTGTTACTAATAAAAAATATAATTTGAATTGCAATGTTTGCGTATCAAAAGGGAACTTGCTACCTTTTGAGTTGATCTGTTTTGTGGAATACAATTATTTGCCAAAAAGGCTATTTTAACTATGTTTTAAATTATTTCGGGTGAATCAAAATTTTCATTTGTATTATAGTTGATTTAAAACCCAGTTTGTTGCATCTTCAAAGTTATCTGCAATGTAGTTTGGTTCAATATGTGCCCATTTGTCTCGGTACGTATGCAAAGCATCATACCCAGCGCCTGTTCGGACTAGAATCGTAGTCGCATTTACTTTTGCTCCTGCAACAATATCAGTCCAACGATCACCAACTACAGCACATTGTGTTAAATTAAGTCCATGTTTTTTTGCTGCTTTAAGCAGCATGCCTGTACTTGGTTTACGGCATTCACAACCATCACCGTGTTTATGAGGACATACATAAATATCATCAAAACCGAAGCCTTCTAATTCTTGTACAAAATCGGCTACAGTTGCTATTCCATCTGCGATACCGGGTTGATTTGTGAAAGAGAAAATTTTTATATTTTTAGCTTTTAGTTTTTGCAAGGATGTTTTTGTGAATGGAAATAATGTAAAAGATCCTGGATAATGTATTGTAGTGTCACCACCAATTGTACCGTCACGATCAATGAAAATTGCTTTAATGTTTGTCATAGTTATAGTCCCTTCACTTTATAAAGTAGTTTAAAAATATTTTACAAATCGGTAGCCATTTACTTCATAACCTAATTTTTTGTAAAAAGGATGAGCTTCTACTCTTTTTGTTCCACTAACTAGCCATGTGCCAATGCAATTATGTTTCTTTGCTAATTGCTCGGCATAATCCATCAAAACTTGTCCAATGCCTTTCCGTCGTATGTTAGAATCAACGCTAATAATTGAAATCTCTCCATAACGTGTTACATCTTCTAAATTTTCACGTATACGAAATCCAAGTAATCCAAATATAGCTTCTTTTTCCTCGTAAACATATAAAAAATCAAACGGACTCATTTGTACGAATTGTAATCGGTTGTTCATATCTTCATAGGAAATAGAGGAACCTTTTAATTCTTTCGTTAAAGAACAAAGTGCGTCTATATCATCTATCGTTGCTTCACGAATTTGAAAAGACATATTATCCACCCCAATAAAATGTAATCAAACATTTAATATTCTGTTAAAAAATGTTTTTTCCTGCTATGAAAATAAATATTTTATAATGATATATAGATAATTATATGTTATTCTTTTCCTTGATTGTATTGGAAATGGAAAGAGGGGAAATACATGTTAGAAGTAAATATCCGCTCAGCTGGATATGAAATAGGCGAAAAAACAATTCATGATATAGCTTTTTCTATCGAAAAAGGTGAACTAGTTGCTCTTATTGGAGCGAATGGTGCTGGGAAAAGTACGACGATTAAAACGATACTCGGATTACTTGTAAATATGGACGGTGAAATATCATTCGGTGAAAAGAAAAATCCGTATGCATACGTACCAGAACATCCAACATACTATGATTACTTGACGCTCTGGGAACATATTGAATTATTAATGGCAGCTCGTGGAAGTGAAATGGGAAGTTGGGAAGAACGAGCGGAACAATTATTACATACTTTTCGAATGAATAAGCATAAACATGAGTATTTATCAAAGTTTTCAAAAGGCATGAAACAAAAATCTATGCTAATATTGGCGTTTTTAACTGAGCCAGATTTTTATATCATTGACGAACCTTTTATCGGTTTAGATCCAGTAGCTACGAAAGAGTTTTTAAATTATTTATATAAAGAAAAAGAGCGCGGGGCAGGAATTTTACTTTGTACGCACGTATTAGATACTGCTGAAAAAATTTGTGAAAGATTTTTACTCATTTCACAAGGTACATTAGTCGCAGATGGACATTTAGAATCTATTCAAATATTAGCGGAAATGCCGGGTAGTTCATTATTAGACTGCTTTGATGTAATTGTAAGGCGTGAACAACATGATTAAACAACAATTTTATAAGAGATTACGCCATGAACTCCAGCGGAAATGGAAGTCTATATATTCGGTAACAGATTGGACAGTCGCATTATATATTATTATTCCAGCACTTATATTTATGGGAATCTATTATCGATCGCTATGGATAAATGAATTATCAACGGAAGAGACGATTTATTTCGGATTAGGATTACTCGCATTTTATCTAGTAACATATCCAAGAGGAGTTCGTTCATTTTTTGAGCAAGCGGATAGTTTATTTTTAATTTCGTATGCAACACATATGCGAAAATTAGTCCAGTATGGCATGATGTACACATTTGTTCGAATAGCGATAACGAATATAATAGTAGTCGTTATTATGTTACCGGTGTTGATGAAAAGTATCGAAGTAACAGAAATACAAGTCCTATTATTTTGGGTATTCTTTACTATATTTCGATTTATGTTGTCGTTGTTAACGAGATTTGTTCATGTACATGTGGGGAAACGATGGGTTTTATGGATTGTAAAAAATATAGTATTTTCTATGAGCGTGTCCTTTTTTGGAATTAGTTTATTTTTTATTTATAAAAATCCGTTGTATTCAATTTTATTTATCGGTCTAGTAATTTTCTTAAGTAGTGTATTAGTAAAAGAGAAAATGAATTATAAAAAGTTCTTTTTTAAAGAAATCGAGAAAGAAAAGGAGGAAAGCATGCGCTGGACAAGCGGAATTATGCAAGTTGGTGGTCATGCGGCTAAACCGAGTAGTTCGAATAAAAAATCGTGGATGTTTCCGCGCTCTAAAAGACTTTTAGGGAAAAAAGCTGATTCTCGTATTGTCGAATCTTTTTTGAAAGAATTTTTCCGTACAAGTACTGCACGAATATTTTATATTCAAATTGTATGTATCAGTACTGCAAGTATAATTATGACTCCAAGGTGGATTGCAGCTATTGTTCTCGTATTTGCTGTAGTTGCAATTTCTCGCTATGCACGTGATTATTGGAATGAATTTACGAATAAGATGTTTCTTCGTTTATATTGTGATGAAGGGAAATTACTATTGTTAAGATGGAAGGCAGATCGTTATTTATTACTACCAGCAATACTTTTATATGGAATAGTTATACTTTCACAGTTTTATTTATTGCCAGCTGTGGTAGGCAGCGTTGTTTTTATTTTATTAATTGTATGGATTGTATTTGTACCATAAAAAAAGAGCCATTGACGGCTCTTTTTCTAGTCTGTAACACATTGATAAATAAAATATACTAAAACGAGTATACTTGCGGCGGAATACATGACATCTAAAGTCATCTGATCGCCTCCTTATTGTTGTTGTATTTTTATTGTATGAAATCTTACAATTTCATATTCAAGTGAAAAATATGTGAACGTTAACAAAATTGTAAAGTGCAAAAATTACAATCATTTTGTATAATAGAAGAAACCACCGTTATATAAAAAATAATGAGTGAAAGGGGAGGGAACATAAATGCCAAATTGGTTTAGAAAAACCTTAGTCGCATTAATTACCGTGTTTACATTTGGTTTAGTGACGCCTCCTTCCATATTACTTGATAATGCCAAAGCTGCGGACAAGCCTACGAGCACAGCTGGGCAACAAAGTTTGGAGAGCACGTCCTATACATATGAAGAAACGAATGACAGGTTAACCACCGATACTTTTATTACTTATGCAATGCAAGAAGCAGAGAAGCAGTCGATGCAAAAGTTTGGTACTAAAATTGGTCCAGTAATTGAAGATGAGTTTAAAGATGTAATATTACCGAAAATTGAAGAGGCAATTGCTGAGCTTGCTAGTGATGTACCAGAAGATTCACTACAATCATTAGCGATTTCTCAAAAACCAGCTGGTGGAAATAACGAGAAGATTTTTCACGTCTACGATACGAAATCTGGAAATGATTTATTGCGTTTCCATGTAAGAAGAGATCATCCACCGCAAGATGGTTATTATTTTAATTTCCATTACCACCGTTTTGATGATGGATACTCTGGACATCATGAGTTAGGAAATATTTATTGGAATACGAATGTACCACCGAAATGGTTGTCTTAAAAAGAACAAGAGAAAATCTTGTTCTTTTTTATTTTTATAGAAGGGGCAGACAACTATGTTGTTGAATAACATAGGTTTAGAAAAAAGAAGCAAAGGGAGTATGGGAATGCAAAAATATATTGTTTTTGACTTTGATGGCACATTAGTAGATTCACAAAATATATTTGTGCCGATTTATAATCAACTTGCTGAAAAACATGGGTATAAAGCAGTAAAGGAAGACGAAATTGAACATTTACGTAAATTAACGATGCCAGAGAGATGTAAACAACTTAATGTACCACTGTATAAACTACCGATATTAGCGTTGGAATTTTATAAATTATATCAGCCTGCTATAAAAAATCTCGTTTTGTTCCATGGGATGAAAGAAGTATTAGATGAACTACATAAAAAAGGCTACGGAATTGCAGTCATATCATCGAACTCAGAAGAGCATATTCGGGCGTTTTTACACAAGAATGGTATCGAAAATATTCAAGAAGTGTATTGTTCTAAAAATTTGTTTGGTAAAGATAAAATCATAAAAAGATTTTTGAAATCAAAAAAAATAACAGAGAAAGATATGTTATATGTCGGTGATGAACAGCGAGACGTAGCAGCGTGTAAAAAGGCTGGAGTGAACGTAATTTGGGTATCTTGGGGATATGATGTTATTGAAACAGTGAAAAAAGATGCACCAGATTACATGGTTCATAAGCCGATGGAAATTGTGCAAGTAGTACAAGGAGCGTATTCTTAATATGAATACACTGCGAGCAGGCATTCATCATATTGAATTTTGGGTAGCAAATTTAGAGGAATCCATTTCTTTTTATAATAAGTTGTTTTCCATAATTGGGTGGAGAAAGTTAAATGAAGTAGCATATAGCACAGGAGAAAGTGAAATATACTTTAAAGAAGTAGATGAGGAAATTGTAAGGACGTTAGGGCCTAGACATATTTGTTATCAAGCTATTCATAGAGAAGTAGTTGATGAAGTAGCAGATTTTCTTTCTAGTACGAAAGTGAAGGTAATACGTGGTCCAATTGAAATGAATCATTATTCGGAAGGTTATTATACGATTGATTTTTACGATCCGAATGGATTTATTGTAGAAGTTGCCTATACACCAAATGCAGAAATGTAAGGGGAATAGATATGAAGATAATTACAGCATGGCAAAATAATATACAAATAGTAAAAGATGCAGTGGATATTAAAGAAATTTCTAAAGGTTTTTCGCCTGATAAGAAATATATAATTACGAGTACGAATAATGAAAAATATTTATTGCGGACAGGCGATATAAAAGAGTATGAAAGAAAGAAAATAGAGTTTCAAATTTTAAATGAAATGCAAAATCGTAGTGTGCAAGCACAAAAACCAATTGAAATGGGTTTGTTGGCAGAAGAAGGTTTATGCTATGGCATTTTTTCATATTTAGAAGGGGAGGATGCGAAGAAGCTATTGCCTACGTATTCACCAAAAGAACAATATGATATTGGTATAGAGGCAGGAAAAGATTTAGCAAAAATGCATACATATGAAGCTCCTAATAATATACTTCCATGGTATGAAAGAGCAATGAAAAAACATAGTAAATATTTAGAGGCATATAAAACATGTGGAATAAACATAAAAAATGATGATAAAATCATAAAGTTTATTGAAGAAAATGAAATATCTTTAAAGAACCGCCCAAATCGATTTCAACACGATGATTTTCATTTAGAAAATATAATTGTACGGGATGGAAAATATGTAGGTGTTGTTGATTTTAATGGCTACGACTGGGGCGACCCACTTCATGATTTTGTGAAAATTGCACTGTTTGCAAGGGACATTAGTATTCCGTATTCAATCGGACAAATAGAAGGATACTTTAATAGGAAAATACCAGAGGAGTTCTGGAAATTATACACAGTGTACGTTGGCATGACAGTTTTCTCCTCAGTTGTCTGGACATTACGAGCAGCACCGCATATGTTAGAGGATATGTTAGAGCGTCTTACTATAGTTTTAGAGGATCATAATAACTTTGAGTTATCGAAGCCAATTTGGTTTCAACCAGATAAGATTGATATGAAATAGAAAAGGTAGGTGTGATTCGCACCTACCTTTATTTTTTACCATCAAGATACTTATTTAATTTTCTTAAATGTAAGCGGCTGAGTACTTAATGTAGTTGGTACATGTAACTGAAGGGATGGGAATTCACCACTTACATTCATTTCATAAGCGAATAATAAGCTCATTTTCATTTGGAATAAGTCAACTTTTGCGGAGAAGATGTCGTAATGATGATGCCCTAATTGAATATCCATTTCCATAAATTGTACATATAACGAATCATCTCGTTTGTATACTTGTAATGTTCCGTATGCAGGATGTTCAAAAGTACCAGTATAATCCTCTAACTTGTGCGAAGGTGTAGTCCCTTTAATTTGTTCAGGGAGGGATTCAGTTGCTTCTTTCATCATTTCCTTCATTTTTTTAGTATCT
This sequence comes from Bacillus sp. PK6-16, assembly GCF_056530295.1. Lineage (NCBI taxonomy): Bacteria > Bacillati > Bacillota > Bacilli > Caryophanales > Bacillaceae > Bacillus > Bacillus sp. PK6-16. The sequence goes on along the minus strand of NZ_CP096511.1, from coordinate 3,176,951 downwards.
TCTACAGCACGTTTATGCCAATCAATGGATTCTAATTCAAGTAGTTCGTCATAAATTTGATTAGCGAGATAAGTAGGAAGTAATGTTCCTCCAGCATTCGTTAAAATGACAAGGCCTATGTTTTCTGTTGGTATGAATGAAACAAGCGCTGAAAATCCATCGATATTACCGCCATGATGAATCACTTTTTTACCACGATAAGCGCTAATAAACCAACCAAGACCGTAACTATTTAATGGAGATTCAGGGAGTGATAAAACCGGTTGGTCTGGAATTGAATTGTGTGGTGTATACATTTGTTGTAATAATTCAGAGGAGATTAATTCATGATCTCCAAATTTTCCTTCATTTAAGTGGAGAAGTACCCAATTTGCCATATCTTCAATTGTGGAATTAATACACCCAGCAGCGCCAACTGTATCGATGTTACGGAATGGAACTGCTTTTATTTCACCGTCATTTTCAATGTAAGGTAAAGCATAATCATCTGTAGTTTGTGAATCGTTAACAGAGAAGTTTGTATGTCTCATATTTAAAGGTTCTAAAATATGTTCTGTAGTGTATTGCTCCCACGTTTGATTTGTAATGTTTTCAACAATGTAGCTAATTGTTGCATACATTAAGTTGTTATATAGAAATGCAGTCCGGAACGGTGCATCAAGTGGTAAATGTTTTATTTTTTCAACGAGATCTTTTCGAGATAAGGAAGAACTGTACCAAAGAGCCTCATGACGACTCACTCCAGTTCGATGAGAAGCTAAATCCCGTCCTGTAACTTGTGAGCTAGCAAGTAGTTCAGATAAAGTAAAGTTAGGTATATAAGACTGGATAGGGGTATCCCAATTAAACTTTTTTTGCTGTGCTAACAAGCTTAATGAAAGTGTGCCAAATGCTTTCGTTGAGGAACCGATTGCGAATCGAGTATTCGGTGTAACAGCCTCTTTTGTTTCTATATTACGATAGCCAAAACCTTCTGAAATAATAACTTCACCGTCTTTTATAACAGCGACAGCAGCACCAGGAACATTTAAATCCTTCATCATTTTTTCAACCGTTGTTTGTAAAGAAGTCATAACAGGCGTTTCAATTTTAGACATACTTCTAACCTCCAAATATAAATTTTGTTCTACCGCACTATACTTTCGGTAATAGAAAATGAAAACCTTTTTATATTCGGAAAGTTAATAATTTTGTAAGAATTAGCGCAAGAAATTTTATTAATTAGGATTATTAAATTTATCATTTTTCATGTTATGATAAATTGCATATACGATTGAAAGAAGGTTTTCCTACATATGAAACATGCTGAAAATGAATACTTAAATTTATGCCGCCATGTAATGGAACATGGTACGAAGAAAGAAGACCGTACAGGGACAGGCACTGTATCTGTATTTGGATATCAAATGCGTTTTGATCTAAGTAAAGGTTTTCCTTTATTAACAACAAAGAGAGTACCGTTTCGCCTTGTAGCAAGTGAACTGCTTTGGTTTATGAAAGGTGATACAAATATTCGCTATTTATTGCAGCATAATAATAACATTTGGAATGAATGGGCTTTTAAGAGCTGGGTAGAAAGTGATGAGTATACTGGTCCTGACATGACTGATTTTGGTCTTCGCTCACAACAAGATGAAGAATTTAAAGTACAGTACGACGAGCAAATGGAATTGTTTAAAAAGAACGTTTTAGAAGATGATGAGTTCTCAAATAAATATGGTTATTTAGGAGACGTTTACGGTAAACAGTGGCGTGCTTGGAAAACGACAGCTGGTGAGACACTTGATCAATTAAAAGATGTAATTGAAATGATTAAAAAAACACCAGACTCACGTCGTTTAATCGTTTCTGCTTGGAATCCAGAAGATGTACCAAGTATGGCCTTACCGCCTTGTCATACGTTATTCCAGTTTTATGTAGCAGATGGAAAGCTTTCTTGTCAGTTATATCAAAGAAGTGGTGACATATTCCTTGGAATTCCATTTAACATTGCAAGTTACTCATTACTAACACATTTAATTGCACATGAATGCGGACTTGAAGTGGGAGAATTTGTTCATACAATTGGTGATGCACACATTTATACAAATCATTTTGAACAAGTAGAAAAGCAATTGGCACGTGAACCACGTCCATTCCCGAAACTTACATTAAATCCAGATGTGAAATCTGTTTTCGATTTTGAAATGGAAGATTTAACGATTGAAGGATACGATCCGCATCCAGCAATTAAAGCACCGGTTGCAGTATAATTGTAGAGGAGATGAAAAAATGATTGTTTCATTTATGGTCGCTATGGACGAAAATAGAGTAATTGGTAAAGATAATAATTTACCTTGGCGTTTACCGAGTGAATTACAATACGTGAAGAAAACAACGATGGGTCACCCGCTTATTATGGGAAGAAAGAACTATGAAGCGATTGGTAGACCACTGCCTGGAAGACGTAATATTATTGTAACTCGTAATGAAGGGTATCATGTTGAAGGCTGTGAAGTTGTTCATTCTGTAGAAGAAGTGTTTGAACTATGTAAAAATGAAGAAGAGATTTTTATTTTTGGTGGAGCGCAAATTTACGATCTCTTTTTACCTTATGTAGACAAGTTATATATAACAAAAATCCATCATGCATTTGAAGGAGATACATTCTTCCCAGAAATAGATATGACAAATTGGAAAGAGATTTTTGTAGAAAAAGGTTTAACGGATGAAAAAAACCCGTATACGTATTATTACCATGTATATGAGAAACAACAATAATAAAAAAGATTGATGTGAGAATTCGCATCAATCTTTTTATTTATATTCACTAATATAAGTTTATAGATGAGATTCGATAGTGCTATAATGATAGGTAGCATGTAAAAATGCTAAAATTTTCAAAAGTACTAATATAGAAAGAGGAGGAGAATCGATTGAGAAAGATATGGGGGATTCTTTTTCTTTGCTTAACATTCATGTTAGTTGGATGTGGTAAAGAAGAAAAACCACAAGAAGCGTTTGATACATATGTAAAAGCGTGGAATAAACAAAAATTTGCAGATATGTATGATCAACTATCAAAAAATGCAAAAAAAGATATTTCAAAGAAAGAGTTTACTGAGAAATATGAAAAAATTTATTCTGGTATCGAAGTGAAAGACTTAAAGGTAGAAACAGGGGAAGTAAAAGAAGATAAAAAAGATGAAGGTCCTGTTCCTTTTAAAGTAAGCATGGATACAGTTGGTGGTAAAATTACATTTGGTCATGAAGTAAAAATGGTGAAAGAAAAAGATGGAGATAAAGAATCTTGGAAAATAGATTGGACTCCTGATTTTATTTTCCCAGGCATGACGAAAGATAGTAAAGTGCGTATGCAGACAACACAGCCAAAACGTGGTGAAATATACGATCGTAATGGAAAAGGTCTTGCAACGAATGGGAAAGCTTCTGAAATCGGATTGATTCCTGAAAAGTTAGGCGATACTGCTCCGCAAACGAAAGAAACAGTAGCGAAGTTATTAAATATGTCTGTAGAAGAAATTGATCAAAAATTAGCTGCTAAATGGGTAAAACCAGGGTATCTCGTACCAATTGGAATTTTGCCTGAAGGGGCAACACAAAATACGTACATTGATTTACCAGGTGTTTCAACAAAACCTGTAAATGTTCGTACATATCCGTTAGGGGAAGCGGCAGCTCATCTGACTGGTTATATTGGAAAGGTAAATGCTGAAGATTTAAAAACGCTACAAAAGAAAGGCTATCAAGCTGATGACCCAGTTGGTAAAGCTGGTTTAGAGCAAGTATTAGAGGAAAAGTTACGCGGTAAAAAAGGTGGCCGTGTCTTTGTAGAAGATGCGCAAGGAAAAGAAATTAAAAACTTGGCAAAAACAGATGCTGTTGATGGAGAAAATGTAACTTTAACTATTGATAGTGCTGTTCAAGAAAAAACGTATAATGAAATGAAGGGCGAAGCTGGTTCAAGTGCAGCAATTAATCCGAAAAGTGGAGAAACAATTGCACTAGTAAGTAGTCCAGCATATGATCCTAATATAATTGCACGAGGGACATCGAAGGCACAACGCGAAGCTTGGAATAATGATCCGAAAAAACCAATGACAAATCGCTTTACACAATTGTCGGTACCAGGTTCTGTATTTAAACCTATTACAGCTGCAATTGGTCTTGAAACGAAAACGATTGATCCAAAAGAAGAGTTGAAAATTGAAGGATTAAAATGGACAAAAGATTCTTCTTGGGGTAATTACTATGTAACGCGTGTGAAAGATGCAAATCCGATTGATCTTGATAAGGCGATGAAATACTCGGATAATATTTACTTCGCACAAGAAGCTTTGAAAATCGGAAAAGACAAGTTTATGAGTGAAGCAAAAAAATTCGGATTCGATGAGAAACTACCAATTGAATATGGATTCCCTGCTTCTAAAATTGCAAATGACGGCATTAAAAATGATATTCAAATGGCAGATACGGGATATGGACAAGGACAAGTATTAATGACTCCTCTTCATTTAGCTTTAACGTATGCGCCAATTGTAAATGATGGAACGATTCCGTCACCGTATATTATTAAAACAGATAAACAACCAAAAGCTTGGAAAGAAAATGTAATTTCTAAAGGAAATCAGGATATATTAAAAACTGCAATGACGAAAGTAATTAATGATCCAGATGGTACAGGGAAAATTGCTAAAATTGATGGCATGACTCTTGCTGGAAAAACAGGTACAGCGGAATTAAAAGTATCAAAAGAGGCCGAAGGAAAAGAACTAGGTTGGTTCGCTGCATTTGATTTAAATTCCCCAGATATGGTCATTACAATGATGATTGAAGATGTAAAAGGTAGAGGCGGAAGTAATATTCCAGCTGAAAAAGTAAAACATGTATTTCAAAAATAATATGTAATAGTAGGCTATCTCTATAAGTTGTAGAGGTAGCCTTTTTATATGAAAGAGTTCTTAATATCTGTATACTGAATTTTAAGGAAACAAAGTAAATCATTAACTTACGAAAAAAAAGTAGCTATTTTTTATTGACATTGATTAAAACTTTTTGTATTATACTTACATAAGGTAAGTTATTAACTTTTAAAAAACAAATCTTGAATTAAAGATAAAGAGAAAAAAGGGAGAGAATACAATGACAAAAGTACTATTTATTACAGCAAATCCAAATTCAGCAGAAGGTTCTTTCGGAATGGCAGTAGGGGAAGCTTTCATCGAAGCTTATAAAAACGAACATCCACAAGACGAAGTTGTAACAATTGATTTATTCAACACTACAGTACCAGCAATTGATGCAGATGTATTTGCTGCTTGGGGTAAATTTGCAGCAGGTGAAGGCTTTGAAGCTTTAACTGAAGTTCAACAACAAAAAGTAGCAGCAATGAACACAAACTTAGAAACATTTATGAATGCAGATCGTTATGTATTCGTAACTCCAATGTGGAACTTTAGCTATCCACCAGTAGTAAAAGCATACTTAGATAACGTAGCAATCGCAGGTAAAACATTCAAATATACTGAAAATGGTCCAGTCGGCTTATTAGAAGGTAAAAAAGCGCTTCACATTCAAGCAACAGGTGGCGTATATTCTGAAGGAGCATACGCAGCTGTAGACTTCGGTCGCAATCACTTAAAGACTGTATTAGGATTTGTCGGTGTAAATGATACTGAATATATTGCAGTTGAAGGTATGAATGCAAACCCTGAAAAAGCACAAGAAATTAAAGAAGCAGCAATTGCTAATGCTCGTGAATTAGCAAAACGTTTCTAATATAGAATGCTTAAAAAGTCCGAACACTTGCTGTTTGGACTTTTTTTCTTCTTTTTCCTTCGTTTGTCTAGTATAATGAAGGTCGGAATGATAATAGGTGGGGGTTCTGTATGATTCAAACGTTTTTTAAAATCTTTTATTTAATTTTAATCGTAATTGCGATTACACCGAGAATGTGGCGTCTTAAAAGACAAGTAAATACGATGGCGCCAAAAGAAAAAGACAATGCTGTGTATAAAACGACAAATTGGTTTGGTAAGAAAATGGTACGTGTAGCTGGAGGGGCAGTAGAAGTGAAAGGACTTGAAAATGTTCCGAAAGACAAGCCAGTACTAGTTGTAAGTAATCACCAAAGTAATATGGATATCCCTGTTTTACTAGGTTACTTAAATAAACCAATTGGATTCGTTTCAAAAGCAGAGATTAAAAAGTTCCCAGTTGTACCAACTTGGATGGAACTGATGAATTGTGTATTTATGGATCGTAGCGATCGTCGTCAATCTCTTCAAGCGATTAAAGATGGAATTGAACTATTAAAGAATGGACATTCTATTGTAATTTTCCCTGAAGGAACGAGAAGTAAGGGTGGCGAAGTTGGAGAGTTTAAGGCTGGTAGTTTTCATCTGGCAGTAAAGTCAGGTGTAGCAATTTTACCTGTAACGTTAGATGGTACATATAAGATGTTTGAAGCGAATGGAAATCGTATGAAGCCAGCTCATGCAACAGTAACAATTTCTAAGCCGATTACACCTGAAGATTATGCGAATATGGATATTAAAGAATTAACGAAGCATACACAGGAAGTTATTGCATCACAATTACATAAGTAATAAAAAAGGATTCAGCTTATAGTAAGCTGAATCCTTTTTTATTATGCTGTAGGTAAGACATAAAAGAGTACACAGAAGAACATCATCGCACTACCACCTAAAACGAACAGGTGCCATATGGCATGGTTGAAAGGTAGCTTTTCCCAAAGGAAGAATATAGCTCCAACAGAATATAAAATTCCACCTGCTAAAAGTAGTGAAAAACCATGTCCAGTTAGATTTTCATAAAGTGGTTTAATAGCAACGATTATGAGCCATCCCATAATGATGTAACATAAAGTTGAAGCCTTTATAAAGCGACGTACAAAGAAAATTTTGAAGACGATACCTCCGATTGCTAGTGTCCATATTATAGCAAGCAACGTCCATCCTAATGGGCCACGAAGTGTAATAAGTAGAAAAGGAGTATACGTGCCAGCAATCAATAAGTAAATGGCTGAATGATCTAAAATAGTAAATATTTTTTCTACTTTAGGATGATGAATGCTATGTAGCAATGTTGAAAACAAGTACAGTAAGAACATGCTTACACCATAAACAGTAAATGCAACTACGGCTGATGCGGTACCGTGCTTAGAAGCATGAATAATCAATATGATTAAGGCAGGGATGCTTAAAATGGCACCGATACCATGTGTAATTGCATTTGCAATTTCTTCTTTTACAAATTGGGTCATTCGTGTCATTTTTTCAGTCATAATGCAAATCCTTTCTACTATCATAAAATAATATGTCATTTCCCTTACCATATCATACACAAGAGCAATAGAAAATGAAATTTGTATAATTGATTATATTTTTGAATTTTTTTGACAAAAGACAATGGATTTGTTGACGTTTTCAAACTTTTTTGACAAAATAAAATTATGTAATAGTAGGACAAGGAAACTACTAATAAAGGGGATGGGGAAATGTTTTCAAATATTGGCTTTCCAGGGTTAATTTTAATTTTAGTAGCAGTACTCATTTTATTTGGACCTAAAAAATTGCCGGAAATCGGGAAGGCTTTAGGGGAAACGTTAAAAGAGTTTAAAAAATCAACGAAAGAATTGACAGATGACGCATTTCAAGAAAAGGAAAAGAAAGAAAAAATGTAGTGTATTTTCCTTGTAATGGATAAATAAAGTGTGGTGAACGAGATGGAAAATCGGGAAATGAGCGTAGTAGAACATATTGTTGAGCTTCGAAAAAGAGTAATATATACGGTGTTATCCTTTGTACTATTTTTAATTATTGGATTTACTTTTACAAAGGATATTTATTTTTGGCTTGTAAAAGATTTACCAATGAAATTAACTGTTCTCGGTCCAAGTGATGTATTGTGGATTTTTTTCTCGATTGCTACAGTATTTGCTATCGTTTGTACAATTCCTTTTGCTGCTATACAAATTTGGTTATTTGTAAAACCGGGTTTACATCCAAATGAACAAAAGATGACAATAATGTATATACCGGTATTGTCTATATTATTTATTGCAGGTTTATGTTTTGGATACTTTATTGTAATGCCGTTTCTATTTCACTTTTTAACTACGATAGGTAATGAAATGTTTAATACGATGTTTACGACAGAAAAGTATTTTCATTTTGTACTTAATTTAACAGTTCCATTTGCTGTGATTTTTGAATTGCCAGTCGTTGTAATGTTTTTAACTAGTATTGGAATACTTACGGCGGAATTTTTAATAAAAATAAGAAGGTATGCTTACGTAGCATTAATTATCATTGCATCTTGTATATCACCGCCAGACTTTTTATCTCATAGTTTAGTTGCAGTGCCGCTTATTTGTATTTATGAAGTAAGTATTGCGTTATCAAAGGTTGTTAGTAAGAGGAAAAAGAAAAGAGAAGAAATGCAGTCGAAAAGTGCCTCGTTATAAAGGCACTTTTTTATTTATTTGTTATACTATAGCTATAAACGTATACAATATATAGAAGAAAAAAATTATAGAATCTCCAAAATTTAGACAAACTTTGCGCTTTTATAAGCTTATACTAAATGTATTAAACAATTGATGGATAATGAGATTCCCGTCTCAGAGATATTTAGGACGGGAAGGTGAATTAGGTGGAGATGAATAGAGTATAAATCTTCTAGCGATAAGGACTACAGAAATCATATAAGGCTGATTTTACTCCACTTTAAACAACGTGTTACAGCGCAAAGTAGAGGAAGTTCAAAATCCAATGAAAAAGAGGATTGATATTGTGATTACGAAAAGTTTTTATTTCACTCATTCAACAGGGGATTGCATTAAAATATTCGAAATCCCTGTCCTACAGGCACAGCATCCATTATCGTTTCTAATTCAGTCTCGTCTTCAATTATTTATTGCAAAAATTCAAAAACAAAAACACCCAAGATTTTCGTATTCTTTCCGTGAATATTTACAAAATTGTTTGAAGTGGAATGATTATTTAAATGTATATAAAACAAATACCCTTGAAAAAAATGCATGATACGAAGTACGGACAGGGTTAGTAAACTCTGTCTTTTTCATTTTAGATATGAAAATATAATTAATTTGATGAAATTTCGTTCCAAATTGTTGAAAGCAATGGGAATACTAGTATAATAACAAGGAGAGCGTATTGGAAAGGGAAGAAGTATAGTATGCAAAAAATTAAAATTGTAACAGATTCAACGGCAGATTTATCACAAGACGTAATCGAAAAGTATGACATTCATGTTTTACCATTATCAATCTCTGTAAATGGACAAACATATTTAGATCGCGTTGATTTACAACCTGACGAATTTATTGAAGAAATGATTAAATCAGAGGAATTACCAAAAACATCACAACCAGCTATGGGTACATTTGTAGAAATGTATGACAAGCTAGGGGAAGATGGAAGCGAAGTCCTTTCTATCCATATGACAAGTGGAATGAGCGGTACTGTAGCAACTGCAAATAGCGCTGCATCAATGACTGATACAAAAGTAACAGTTGTTGATTCTCAATTTATTACACATGCTTTAGCATATCAAGTAATTGAAGCTGCAAAAATGGCAAATGGCGGACGCTCACTAGAAGAAATTTTAAAACGTGTAGATGAAGTAAGAAAGAATACTCGTTTATATGTAGTAGTGGATACATTAGAAAACTTAGTGAAGGGTGGACGTATCGGTAAAGGAAAAGCGTTTATCGGTTCTCTACTTAATATAAAGCCAATTGCTAGTCTTGAAGACGGTGTTTATAATCCTGTAACGAAAGTTCGTAGCCAAGGCCAAATTGTAAAAACATTAGCTAAGTTATTTGAGCAAGATACGGCTGGAAAAGTCGTAAAAGCTGTTGCAATTCCGCATGCGAAAGCAATTCCTTTAGCTGAAAGTATGAAAGCGGCGGTTGAAAAAGTGAGTGGATTTGCTCAATCAGAAATTTTCTATACAACGCCTATTATTAGTACTCACACAGGTCCGGGCGCAATCGGATTTATGTATTTAGCAGAGTAATAAAAAAGCTACTTGAAAATATATTTCAAGTAGCTTTTTTATGTAAATAGAAAGTAAGAAATAAGAAGAGCTACACAGGCACTACCGCTAATGATATAGCGAGTCTGTAAATATTCATTCATAGAAAACACCCTTTATCCCGCTATTTGCGGACAGTAAAACTCTCTACCTCAAATTTAGCTGGAGCAAAGAGGTTAGGTAGCGGGCTGCCCGTAAAAGCTTGATTGGTGAAGGCAAATAATCAGTGGGGATGAAGAAAACCCACTAATTAAATTTTCACTATAGGATTTTCTATATTATATGTTGGATATAGAAAATCAGTCATTACGTTACACATGTAAAGTTTCAATTTTTTCGTTTATTTGCTTATTATTTGTTGCGTTACTATAAATAAAAGTTTGACCTAAAAAGAGTACATGCAGTTGTTCCCACGGTAACATGCGCAAATTCCAATTATTTCGAAGTCTAGTTATTGCTTCACGAGGTGTTTCATCGGCGAGTGCAAAAGCTCCGTAATGCATTGGTATAAAATGCGTAGCGTTTAAATCTAAATAAGCTTGCACGGCCTCTTCAGGTGAAACATGAGATACTTTCATAACCCATTCTGGTTCATAAGCGCCAATGGGCATAAGAGCAATATCAATTAAAAAGCGTTCACCAATTTCTTTGAAACCTTGGAAATAGCCACTGTCACCACAAAAATATATGGTTTCCATAGTCGTTTCATTATCAATAATCCATCCACCCCAGTGAGACGTATTCATATCAAATAAGAATCTTCTCGTCCAGTGCTGAGCAGGTACGAAATGAAAAGAAACTTCGTTAATTATCGTACTTTCCCACCATTTATACTCTTCTACATGTTTAAATTTCTTACGAGTAAATAATTTTTTTAATCCAATAGGTACAAGATATAGAACATCATCATTCAACTGACGAAGAGTTGAAAAATCTAAATGATCATAATGACCATGTGAAATAAGGACAATATCAATTTTAGGTAGTGCTTCTATAGAGAGTCCAGGTTCTGTAAGTCTTGGAACTAGCTTTAATTTATTAGCCCATACTGGATCTGTTAATATATTAAGTCCATTCGTTTGGATAAGAAAAGTGGAATGCCCAATCCATGTGATAGTCGTTTTTTCAACATTACTTTGCAAGAATGCACTTTGTTTAACGGGTGATTGTTCTACTAAGAAAGAAAAATCTTTTTTGTTTTGCTTTCGTTCTTTACGCCAGCGTAAAAAAGAGCGAATTGATTTTTTTGTACTAACATTATCCATATTTTCATAGCGCTTTGCCATGAACATCACCTCATTTAAAATCGTTGTATTTGTATTGTACCGAAATGTTGTTAAGGAATACAGTGTAAAACATGGATTAATGTTTAAGGAATTGTTAAAAAATAGGGAGAGGTATTTACAAAAGTAACAATAAAATTAGTTTTATCACTTTTATTTATAGAAATAATAGTAAAAAAATATATTTTGTCTAGTAATTCGCTTGAAATAAAGAAGTAACATACGTAAATTCGTACGATTTCGTGAACAAATGTAGTAAACAATTTTCTCGTAGTGTTAACTTTTGTTATTATAAACATAACCTATTTAAATTTAGGATAGAGAAAAGAGGTTTATAAATGAAGCGTTATCAAAAAATAATTGGTCTTATGGTTGTATTTTGTCTCTTTGTACTTGCTGGATGTAGTGAATCAGGTTCAAAGCTTCGTAAACCATTAAATTGGGATTTAGAAACCTTCCAATTTACAAATCAAGATGGAAAGCAATTTGGTACAAAAGATTTAAAAGGGAAAGTTTGGGTTGCAGATTTTATGTTCACAAATTGTCAGACAGTTTGTCCACCAATGACTGCAAATATGGCCAAGCTTCAAAAGATGGCAAAAGAAGAGAAATTAGACGTTCAGTTTGTTTCATTTAGTGTAGATCCAGACCTTGATAAGCCAGAAAATCTGAAAGCTTTTATTCAAAAGTTTACAGAGGATACTAGTAACTGGAATTTATTAACGGGGTATTCGTTAGAAGATATTACAAAGTTTTCAAAAGATAATTTCCAATCACTTGTAGATAAGCCGGAGAACGGTCAGGTCATGCATGGTACATCATTTTATTTAATTGATCAAAACGGAAAAGTAATGAAAAAGTATAGTGGCATTAGTAATACGCCATACGAAGACATTATACGTGATATGAAGCGATTAGTTGGTTAAAAATAAGGGTGCATAGCACCCTTATTTTTTTGCATTAGTCTATCGATAAAATGTCATGTTGCTGGGGAAGTTTCGGCGCCCGAATTTCTAATACGCCGTTTTGATAAGAAGCTTTTGCCGCTTTTTTATTAATTGAATACGGCAATTTAATCAATCTTGATGCTTCTGAAATGGAACGTTCTCGGCGATAATAGTTATGGGATGTTTGTTCTTCTTCCTCTTCAAGTATCTCTTCTTTTACAGAGACTTTTAAGTATTCACTTTGTATTTCAATTTGGATTTGTTCTTTTTGTATACCTGGTAGTTCAGCTGTAACAACGAGTTCTTCACCAACTTCATATAAATCTACAGGGAATGTTAATAAACGGTTTCCTTTTTGGAAAAAATGATTTAAATCAGCGATTACATTGCGAAGAGGTGTTTGCTCGAAGAAATCATCAATTTGCTTTAAGTAATTACGAACCGGTGGGCGAGAAGAATCTTTTTTTTCTTCACTCATGGTATTCCCTCCTAGAAATCAATTTGCAATATCATATGACAAAAGCGGAGAAAGGTGAGTGCCTAGTTTTCATGTTTTCATAAAAAATTGTTAAAAATGTGAAATGGAGTGATTTTTTTATAGTTTTTGGTCGCCATATTCAGTTGATTATGCTAGTATAAATAGGGTTGATATAGTAGTATAGAGACAGAATGAAAACTGAAAGAGGGTAAGAAGTATGTGTGGTTTTGTAGGATGTTTATGTGAAAACCCTAGAGAGTTTTCAGAAACAGAAAAACATCAATTTGAAAATATGAACACGATGATTTTCCACCGTGGTCCAGATGACGAAGGATATTTTCGTGATGAACATGTACAATTTGGCTTCCGCCGTTTAAGCATCATTGACTTAGAGGCAGGACATCAGCCGCTAACTTATGAAAATGATCGATATGTAATTATTTTTAATGGTGAAATTTACAACTATGTAGAATTACGTGAAATGTTACTTGAAAAAGGTGCAACGTTTGCAACGCAATCTGATACAGAAGTTATCATTGCATTGTATGCACATATGAAAGAAAAATGTGTAGATTACCTTCGTGGTATGTTTGCATTTATGATTTGGGATCGTGAAGAAAAGAAACTTTTCGGTGCACGTGACCACTTCGGTATTAAACCTTTATACATCGCACAACAAGGTGATACTACATTCTTCGCATCTGAGAAGAAAAGTATTATGCATGTGATGGAAGATAAAGGCGTTAATCCAACGTCACTACAACATTACTTTACGTACCAATATGGTCCAGAGCCAGAAACTTTAACAATTGATGTTAATAAAATCGAGCCTGGTCATTATTTCGTAAAAGAAATTGGTAAAGAGATGGAAATCCATCGCTACTGGAAACCTTATTTCAACGCTTCAAGTGCAACGAAAGAGGAGCATATCCAAGCAATTCGTGATGTGTTATATGATTCAGTAAAAGTGCATATGCGTAGTGATGTACCAGTAGGTTCATTCTTATCTGGTGGTATCGATTCATCTATCATCGCTTCTATCGCAAGAGAAATGAATCCAAATCTTTTAACATTCTCTGTTGGTTTTGAGCAACGTGGTTTCAGTGAAGTTGATGTTGCGAAAGAAACTGCTGAGAAATTAGGCGTTAAAAACCATAACGTATTCATTTCAGCGAAAGAATTTATGGATGAGTTCCCAAAAATCATTTGGCATATGGATGATCCTTTAGCTGATCCAGCAGCTGTACCATTGTACTTCGTTGCGAAAGAAGCACGTAAACATGTAACAGTTGTTCTTTCTGGTGAAGGCGCAGACGAGCTATTTGGTGGTTATAACATTTACCGTGAGCCAAACTCACTAAAAATGTTCTCTTACATTCCTAGCCCAGGTAAGAGCGTTCTAAAAGCATTAAGTGGTGCTCTTAAAGAAGGATTTAAAGGTAAGAGCTTCCTAGAGCGTGGATGTACACCAATTGAAGAGCGTTACTATGGAAATGCTAAAATCTTCCGTGAAGAAGAAAAAGCTGAATTAATGAAGTATTACAATGAAAGTGTTAACTATATGGATATCACGAAACCATTGTATAACGAGATTAAAGACTATGATGATGTAAGTAAAATGCAGTACATTGACATGTTCACATGGTTACGCGGTGACATTTTATTAAAAGCTGATAAAATGACAATGGCAAACTCATTAGAACTTCGTGTACCGTTCTTAGATAAAGAAGTATTCGATGTTGCATCTAAAATTCCAACTGAATTTAAGATTGCTAACGGAACTACGAAAGCTATTTTACGTGAAGCAGCACGCGGAATCGTTCCAGATCACGTATTAGATCGTAAAAAACTTGGATTCCCAGTACCAATTCGTCACTGGTTAAAAGACGAAATGCATGATTGGGCTATAAATATTATAAACGAAAGTAAGACAGAGCATTTAATCGACAAACAGTATGTATTAAACTTACTGGAAGCACATTGTGCAGATAAAGGCGATTATAGCCGTAAAATTTGGACTGTACTTGCGTTTATGGTATGGCACCAAATTTATGTTGAGCATAAATACGATACGAATAAGTTCCATGAAGAAACAAAACGTGCGTATAGCTTAGTTTAATTAGAAAAACCTTAAGATCGCATACGGTCTTAAGGTTTTTTTCATAAATAGGAAGTATTATTGATACAATAATAGTAAAAGGATGGACAACATATGATTACGTTTGAGAAAGTTACTGTAGAAAATGAAAGCGTTGTTAAAGAAATGTTTAAATCGCATAGTTTAGGTGAGAAAAAGGTACAGTACTGTGTGAAAGTTGATGATACATATATTGGTGTAATAGATTATAGTGTACAAGAGGAACGGGCTGTTTTATCACAGCTAATTATTCATTTTGATTACCAAGGTTACGGTTATGGTACAAATACGTATTTTACATTTGAAGAAATGATGAAACAAAGAAATGTGAAAGAAATAAAAGTGCTACAAGAGAAATTAACAGAAAAGGCGAAGTCTTTCATAGAGAGTTTTGGTTTTACTTCAGAAGATGAAGAGTATGTAAAGAAAATATAACGATGATTATTTATGCGATACAATAAATATAAGGCAGGTGGATGTATGACGATGACTTCTGGTCTTGTATTAATTGGAGGGTGCTTTATAGTAGCAGAATTATGTCATATAATCATTCGGAAAAGAATGATTAAGAAAAAAAAGCCGTATGAATTACAATACGTCCCTGTCTTTTTCATTATGTTTTGTATGCTTAGTACATTACAAAATCTAATAAACTTTCCACCACTTGTAAATGTTTTTTTAAAGTTCGGTTTACTTTATAGTGGTGTTGGAATAGCACTTTTATTTATTTTATTTTGCATACGTTATGTTCACTATCAATCGTATATATTTATTTTAAATTGGTTAAAGCAAGATGATAGAAACCGCCTTACATAAGGCGTTTTTTTTATTTGCAATTGTAACAGAACTTGTATATTTCACATAAAATAGGACGAGTAGAAATGCAAACATATTACAAGAAAGGGGCGGGGCAATAAAATGAAACTTGTTATAGACGCAGGGCACGGTGGATATGATTCTGGTGCTGTTGGTAATGGTTTAGTAGAAAAAAACTTAACACTTCAAATTGCTAGACGCGTTCGAGACATTTTAACGGTAAATTACCCAATTACAATTAAAATGACACGTGATAGTGATGTGTTTATTTCTTTATCTGAACGTGCTAATATTGCTAATGCTTTCAGTGCGGATTATTTTATTTCATTTCATATTAATAGCGGCGGGGGTACAGGTTTTGAAAGTTATATTTATAATGCATTATCCAATAGCAGCACTGCATATGCAAAGCAACAAAAAATGCATACAGCTGTCAATCCTGTATTAACAAAATATGGTCTTCGTGATCGAGGAGCAAAAAAAGAAAATTATGCGGTATTAAGAGAAACAGCAATGGATGCAATTTTAACTGAGACTGCTTTTATTGATACAGCGTTTGATGCAAATTTATTAAAAAATCCACAATTTATTGAAGATTTAAGTCAAGCGTATGCAAATGGAATAGCAGCTATTTTTGGAGTAACTCCAAATCCACAACCTCCTAACCCACAACCGACACCTCAAACGAAGGGAATCGCTTATGTTCTTGGGAAAAATGTAAATTTAAGAAATGGTCCATCAACTTCTTCCTCAGTTATTCGTCAATTAAATTCTCCAGAATCTTACGTTGTATATCAAGAAAGTAACGGATGGCTAGATTTTGGGAATGGACAATGGGTGTATAATGATCCTTCTTACATTAATTTTGTAAAGACAAGCAATAGTGATGGAAGCCCAATTGGGGTTGCATATATACAAGGGATGAATGTAAATTTAAGAAGTGGTCCATCAACTACATCTGCAGTAATCCGCCAATTAAATTCTCCAGAATCTTATTTAGTATATATAAATGAAAATGGTTGGTTAAACCTTGGGGGAAATCAGTGGGTATATAATGACTCAGCGTATATTAAGTATACTCAATATTAGGAATTGAAATGATAGTGCAATATGGATGCGTATCCTTGTTATGTATAACAAGGGTACGCATTTTAATAACAACATTTTTTTCATACTTATGCACTATGTTTTAAAAAGAAACATTAGAAAAGCGGATAGAATCTAAATAGTATATATTAAAAAAGTTTTCTGATATACATTGACAATGTATGTAAGATACATTAATCTTTAAATGTTAATGATAATCGATTTCATCTAGGGAGGACATATGATACATACTAAAAAACTAATTATGTTCTGCATTATGATACTCATGGTTGTAATTGCAGGATGTAGTAAAGAAGAGAAAAAAGAAAATAATATATCAGCGAAAGCAAAAGATTCATATACGGTAAAGCATGCAATGGGTGAAACGACAGTAAATGGTACACCTAAAAAAGTTGTTGTTTTAACAAATGAAGGCGCAGAGGCTCTCCTAGCTGTGGGCGTAACGCCAGTGGGGACTACGAAACCACGTGCTGGTGATGAATGGTATCCTCATTTAGCGAAAGAGTTAAAAAACACGGAAGTTGTAGGAACTGAACGTGATATTAATTTAGAGGCTGTAATGAAGCTTAAGCCAGATTTAATTATCGGAAATAAAATGCGTCATGAAAAAATATATGATCAGCTAAAAGAAATCGCACCAACTGTTTATGCAGAAACATTACGCGGTGATTGGAAAGAAAACTTTACACTTTATACAAAAGCTGTAAATAAAGAAAAAGAAGGGCAAAAAGCTCTTGATGATTATAAAAAACGCATTGAAGGAATGAAAGAGAAGTTGGGCGATAAATTGAATTCTAAAGTTTCTATTATTCGTTTCGTGCCAGGTGATGTTCGTATTTATCAAAAAAACTCATTCTCGGGCGTTGTTTTAAATGATATTGGATTTAAACGACCACCATTACAAGATAAAGATGATTTTGCGATAAAAGGAATTACAAAAGAGCAGATTCCAAATATGGACGGAGACTACTTATTCTATTTCACGTCTGATAAAGATGCAGATAAGAATAATGAAGGAAATTCGTTAGCGAAGGAATGGACAGAAGATCCACTCTTTAAGCAACTACAGGCTTCTAAAAATAATAAAGTATTCCAAGTAGATGAGGTAATTTGGAATACAGCAGGCGGTATTAAAGCTGCGAACCTTATGTTAGATGATATTGAAAAATATTTCCTTAAATAAATGATAAAATACATCACTTTTACGAAGTGATGTATTTTTAGTTTGTAAAAATACAGAAAATTCCTTCTTTCAGGGTGTCATAAGTTGTACAATAAAATCAATCATGTGATAAAGGAGTGGGGAAGAATGAAAGCTATTCATAAAGATTGGATCTTGTTTAATGGGAGAATGATTAATACGAAAGAAGAACAGCCGATGGTAGCATTAGAAGAGCGAGGCTTTCAATTTGGTGATGGGATTTATGAAGTATTTAGACTATACGATGGCAAGCCTCATTTATTAGATTTACATTTGGAACGATTCTTTAACTCTATGGCAGAAATAAAACTAATTCCACCATTTACGAAGGAAGAATTAGTAGAAGAGTTATATCAAATGATTGAAAAAAATCAATTTCAAGAAGATGGGAATGTATATTTACAAATATCAAGAGGTGCACAACCGCGCAATCATGTATATGAATCAGATTTACAACCGACATATTTTGCAAATCTTGTTTCGTTCCCAAGACCAGTTGCTTCAATGGAGGCAGGGATTAAGGTGACAGTAGAAGAGGACATCAGGTGGAAGTTTTGCCATATAAAATCTTTAAATTTGCTTCCTAATATCATGATCAAAAACAAAATAAATGAACAAGGGTATCAAGAAGCAATATTAGTACGAGATGGTATTGTGACTGAAGGGTGTCATTCCAATTTCTTTATCGTGAAGAATAATAAGTTGATTACACATCCAGCGGATCATTTCATTTTACATGGTATTACACGTCACTATGTAATTACATTAGCGAAAGAGTTACATATCGATGTAGAGGAACGAGAGTTTTCATTACAAGAAGTATATGACGCTGAGGAGTGCTTCTTTACAGCGACGCCACTTGAAATATTCCCAGTCGTTCAAATTGGTGATGAACAGTTCGGGGCTGGTGAAAGAGGACCAATTACGAAAAAACTACAAGCTGCATACGAAGAGAGTATTCGTTTGTTGAAAGTGACAAATTAATCATGAAGAAAAAAGCTGGTATTCTTCCAGCTTTTTTTCATGATATAATTCAAGCATAGGACAAGTTTTGAAAACGCTGTAAAAAGGGGATTTAATATATGAATTATGAAGATTTTAAAGAAGTAATTCACGGAAGACGAAGTGTTAGAAAGTTTACAGATCAAGAAGTATCTACTAATGATATAAAAGAAATAATTGATTGTGCTCGTTACGCACCAAGTGATACGAATTCACAAACGTGGGAATTCTTAGTTATCATGAATCGAGAGAAGATTAAAGAAATTGAACAAATGACATGGGATGCATTACATAAACTTGCGGCAAAAGCAGCAGAAAATGGAGAAGAGAAAGCAGGGAAATTACTTACACGTTCTTTCGGACCATATGCAACAGCTTTCTCGGAGGCACCAGTATTAATCGTATGTTTGGCAACACCATATGAATCAAAGTTCCGTGAAAAGATATTTGATCCAATTGCTTTTGTTCCAGATTCAGTTTGGGAAGAAGAAGGCATTAAGAGTAGCTGTTTAGCGGCACAAAACTTAATGCTAGCTGCACATGCAAAGGGACTTGGTACTTGTCCAATGACAGGGCCAGTATTACTAGCTCAAGATGAACTGCGCCAATATTTACAAATTGAGCCTGAAAAACAAATAAATATGGTTATTTCACTCGGATTTCCGAAAGATAAACCGAAGAAACTTCCAAGAAAAGAAGTAGATGAGATTACAACGTTTGTTTTTTAATTGCTGTATAGAAAAGACATTGAATTAACAATGTCTTTTTATTTTTGAGGGTATGTAATTCATATGTTGGGCTAAAATGATAGATAAGAGGGAATTACTATTTATTTCATAAAAAAAATTAATGTTCTATTAAGGAAAGTATGATACATTAATCGTGAGCAAGATTCTATTTGTTCATGAAAGTGTTGAAAGTAGTCTCAAAATTTAAAAGTTATTTTTGTATAATAAATTATAATGAAGTTACAGGGGGGATGAATTTTGAAAAAATTCATAATCACTGGATTGTCTGTATTGTTATTAGTTGGTTGCGGTGCTCCACAGGAAAAACAGGACGCGCAATCAAAACAGGAAGAACAAGTTGTAAACGCAAGTGATGAGAATATGGTTGTATTTCCTGAAGGAGCAATGTCAATTGGAGAAGGGAAAGTAAAAGTTATTACTCCAGATGGTACTTCTGAAAACGGCAATATACCGACTGTATTTATCAAAAAGGATACGTTAATTCAGCAAGTTGAATTAGAACTTTCTAATTTTCAAAGTGATAAAGAAACATTCGTATTTGTAGATCAAATGTATACAGATAAACATCAAGTAACTAGTACAACGCAGACAACAGTGCAGTTAAAAGAAAAAACGCTGGAAACAGGTAGTCATACAATTACTGCAGTTCAGTATGAAAACAATGACCCGAAAGGAAAGGTTATTAGTTTTAATCAAGCAACATTTGAGACAAAACCTGCGTCTTAATAAGAATAAAAAGTACATTACTCAAAAAGTAGTGTGCTTTTTTGTTTGGACAGAGTGTGCAAGAGTGAATAACTTATTTCATTTTCTAATACGATTAAATAGGAAGTAATCACTTGTTACTACTATGACAGAGAAAGAGGTTGAATACGTGAATCGGTGTATTCGTATCATCTTGATTAGCCTAATGATGGCAGTAATTTGGTTTACGATACAAGAGTTTATGCAAATAACGCTCAATTATCAAATTCATGACTTGTTAATAGGAGCTATTTGTTTTACCATTGTTTATCTATTATATGATAAACTCGGACTAAGGTAAGTTTCAGAAGAAAAATGTAGGTATTTCATTTGAAATGTCGAATAGTACATACGATGTCGTAATAACAAATTTTCTATTGTTTACTGTGAAACAGAAGAAGGAGAGATAGTGGTTATGAAACGAGCTCTTATTAATATTGATTATACATATGATTTTGTAGCGGAAAAGGGGGCTTTAACTTGCGGGAAACCAGGACAGGAAATTGAGAAGGAAATTGTACATATAACGAAGCAATATATTGAAAATGGAGATTACGTTGTCTTTGCTATTGATAAACATGAAGAAAATGATGTATATCATCCAGAATCAAAGTTATTCCCACCTCATAATATAGCTGGTACAAGTGGAAGAGATTTGTTTGGTGAATTACAAGATGTGTACGAAACATATAAAAATGCAGAGAATGTATATTATATGGACAAAACGCGATACAGTGCGTTTGCTGGAACGGATTTAGATATGAAGCTAAGAGAAAGAGGAATAGAAGAAGTTCATCTTGTAGGTGTTTGTACCGATATTTGTGTTCTTCATACAGCAGTAGATGCTTATAATAAAGGGTTTAAAATTGTTGTTTATGAAAAGGCGGTTGCATCTTTTAATGCACAAGGGCATGAATATGCACTTGGACATTTTAAGTCATGCTTACATGCAGAAGTGAAGTGAAAAAAGAGGCCTTTAAAAAAGGTCTCTTTTATTTGTCCTTGTTCATTGAAAACAGCTACAGCAACTCCTGCTAGATTGAGTGGTCTTGATCCGACAACTTTTCTAATTTCTTTAATATATCCCATTGTATGTAACCTCTGTAAGGAAAAATAAGAGTAAATAAACTATTCGTTATTATGTAAATATATTCCTCTTTATAAGGGGAGAGATGACATATAACTTATTTGTTTTATTTGGTAAAATATACATCAAAAAAGGTCAAACAAAAACTTTGACCTTTTTTGACCAAATGTTATAATAAAGGCAGAAAGAGATAATCTTTCATTCATAAATAATAAGGAGGAAAAAATATGCGTAATTTATTTCCAGAGATAACAAAACGTCAAAATGGTATTTTTGATTTTGGGCCTTCTTTATTAGAAGGGATGACAGATGCTTTCTTTAAGCCACTGAACATGGATACTTTTAAAGTAGATGTTCATGAGCAATCTGATAAATATACTGTGAAAGCAGATTTACCAGGTTTTCAAAAAGAAAACATTCAAGTTGATTTTGAACAAGATATATTAACGATCCAAGCAACGAATCATAATGAAGTAGACGAAAAAAATGAGAATGGCACATATATTCGTAAAGAACGTTCTATAGGTTCTGTAACTCGACGCTTTAATTTTAAACAAGTTGAGGAAGAAAATGTTAAAGCAAATTATAAAGATGGCGTATTGACAATTGAATTGCCAAAATTGAAAGAAGAAAAAAGTAGTAAGACAACAATTAATATCGAATAAAAGAGCTGATAAATTCAGCTCTTTTTTTACGTAGTTAATGAATAAATGAGTTGAAATCGTAATGAGATGAATAAAGTTTTAACGTATAAAAAAATTTCACGATTTGCTCCCCCTTAGGTTATTAAAAAGGGTATATTTAAAGGGAAAGGAAAAAGAACAGCTAGACATACTGTTTAAGGTGAATTAGTAATAGAGTCAAAATACATAGTAAGGATAGTGGCATTTTAGATTAGGATAATAGATTTTTCTGGAACAAACTTAGGCGATTATGAATTTTTTAATTAGTAAGGAAGTGGTTAAATGAGCTTATTAACGTATACTGAAGAATTTTTTAATTATGTAAGAGAGTTTTTACTTTTAAGATTTTTACTATTTGCTTTAGTTTTAATCATTATTTCTTTTGTAATAAACCGTATTATTGATTGGTTTTTTAGGAAATCAAGCTTTTTTGATGAAGAGGTAGAGCAGACGATTCAAAGTGTAATTCGATCTATTTTTAGATATATCATTATCATCAGTCTTATCATATATTTAATTAGCCAATTTGTAGATATAAAAAGTATTATTGCAGGTGCAGGGATAGCTGGAGTTGTCATCGGTTTTGCTGCACAACAGATGCTAAAAGATGTTATATTAGGCTTTGCAAGATTAGCGGACAAAGAGTTTCGGGTTGGTGATTTTGTAACTTTTAACGGAACAAATTCAGGAACTATTGAAGAGATTAGTATTCGTTTTATGCAAATTCGTGAATGGTCAGGAAAACTACTTACCATCCCGCACGGAGAGATTAGAACGATACAAAATTTTAATAAAGGATGGATGCGTGTAATTGAACGCATCACGGTAAGTTATCAGGAAGATCCAACAAGAGTGAAGGAATTGTTAGAAGAAGTATGTATTATATGTAATGAAGAATTGAATCAAACTCTTTATAGAGTAGAGGATGAGGCTGTTGAACCATTTAAATACGTCGGTGTTACAGACTTAAATCCTAACTTGAAATATGTTGGCTATGAATTTTGTATTACAGGTTTAATAAAGCCAGAAGATTATTTTGAAACTTCTAGACAAGTAAGATTTGAATTAATGTCTATGTTCCATAAGAATCAAGTGCAAATGCCAGCAGCGAATATGGTTGTTACTACTGAAGGTTTACAGCATATCCATGGTGGACAATCTTTATCGGACAGCTAAAGTAGAATCGTTTGTTAACAAAAATTCTGCTTCCAACATTGGATAGAATAACAATAATAAAATGATTGATATAAAGAAAGGGCTGAAGGAATTCGGTTCTTTTTTTATTTATAGAATTTAGAAATTTCTTAATGTTATAATTGTAGTTGGTGATGAGAATGAACTTTGAAGAAAAAGAGATGCGTCGTTTAGAAGCATTAAAAGAAATTGCTGAATTATTAAATGAAGCAACAAACTTACAGGATATGTTAGAAAAAGTGTTGCATACATTGTTACAAGTAATGAATTTACAAACAGGGTGGATATTCTTTATTGATGAAAGTGGAAAGCACAGCATGCTTGTAGACGAAAATTTACCAGAGGCTCTTACGTGGCAAAAGAAGAAGCCGATGTGTGAAGGAAACTGTTGGTGTGTAGAACGTTTTGTGAATGGGAGATTGGAAAAAGCGACTAATATTATTGAATGTAAGCGAATAGAAGATGCAATTGAATGTAATTGGGGAGAGACAGAAGATGTTACACATCATGCGACAATTCCGCTTAGGTCTGGATCAGAAAAATTTGGTCTACTAAATGTGGCTGCACCTCATAAGACTCATTTTTCTGAGGAAGAGTTAGCATTATTAGAATCAATTGCATTTCAAATTGGAACGACAATACAACGTATTCAATTAGTTGAGAAAGAACGTAAATATGTAGTGGTAGCGGAAAGAAATCGACTTGCACGTGATTTACATGATTCAGTAAAACAATTGTTATTTTCTATTATGCTAACGGCGAAAGGTACTCTGAATATGACGCAAGATAGAGAATTGCAAGAGATGTTAAGTTATATTGGGGAATTATCACAAGAAGCATTACAAGAGATGACGCTATTAATTTGGCAATTAAGACCTGAAGGATTGGAGAAAGGATTAGCAGAAGCAATTCAAAATTACGGGAAGTTATTAGGAGTTCAAGTGGAAGTTCGAATTGATGGGATGGTTTCAATTGGGGATGAAATAGAAGAAGTTTTATGGCGTATTAGCCAAGAGGCGCTACATAATTGTAAAAAGCATGCTTCGTGTGAAAAGGTACATATTCTTTTGAAAATAGAAAATAACCAGTTACATTTTTACATAGAAGACAATGGAATAGGATTTATACAAGAACAAGTAAGGGAATCAGCACTTGGCCTGAAAAGTATGAAGGAACGTATTCAGTTAATGAAGGGATCGTTTCAAATTATAACAGAGCTGAAAAAGGGTACAAAAATAGAAATTCAATTGCCGATTTGAAGGGGAGAATAGGGTTGAAGATTAAACTGCTACTAGTTGAGGATCATCATATCGTTCGAAGAGGACTTGTATTCTTTTTGAAAACGAGAGAAGAATTTGAAATTATTGGGGAAGCGGAAAATGGCGAAGAGGCATTACATTTCGTGCAAAAAGAAAGACCAGATGTCGTACTAATGGATGTATCGATGCCGAAAATGGATGGAATTGAGGCAACAAAACGTCTAAAGCAATATGATGAGACAATAAAGGTACTTATATTAAGTAGTTTTTCAGAGCAAGATTATGTTATACCAGCACTTGAAGCTGGAGCAGATGGTTATCAATTAAAAGAAGTACAACCTGAGCAACTTGTCGCTTCTATTATTGCAGTACATCAAGGAAATGCGAATTTTCACCCGAAAGTAACACCTGCATTAATGGGGCGTTCTGCAGTAAAGAAGGAAGTGGAAAATCCTTTTTCAATGTTAACGAAAAGAGAGCAAGAGGTACTTCGCGAAATTGCGAAAGGAAGAAGCAACAAGGAGATTGCAGCAGAACTTCATATTACAGAACAAACTGTGAAAACACACGTTTCAAACGTTTTAGCTAAATTGGAAGTGGATGATCGTACGCAAGCCGCATTATACGCGGTGAAACATGGAGAGAATTATTCATAAGCATGAATAATTCTGTTATATCGTATGACAGAATACATAGGAGCAATTAAAATTTATAGTAATCCCTAATATAGGTTTTTCTTCTTTCGATAATTAGGTACAATAAAGTGAAACTCTAATCAGTGGGGGACCATCCCCACTGATGATTAGTTTAACTAATCGTTTTTTACAGGATAAAGCTACGATGGAAGGGGAGGATATGCTATGCCTGGTACAAGAAGTGGGATTGGAAAGATTCAGGCTTCGTTAAATGGTTTATCACCGAAATTGCGAAGTATTGCCGAACATATTTTGAAACATCCACAAGATGTTGTACATAAATCTATTACAGAATTAGCTGAAGTTACGAATAGTTCCGAAGCTACGATATTCCGCTTATGTAAAAACCTTGGTTTGCAAGGTTTTCAAGATTTAAAGATTACATTAGCTCGTGAAATTGTACATACACCGATGCAAAATATCCATGAAGAGGTATCAGCAGAAGATAGTATGGTAACTGTTGCTAAAAAAGTTTTTCATTCGCATATTACAGGACTGCAAGATACTTTACATTTGCTTAATGAAACGGCACTTGAGCAGGCTGTACGAGCCTTACAAGAAGCAAGTCGAATTGAGTTTTATGGAAATGGTGGCTCTGGTATTATTGCAATGGATGCGTATCATAAGTTTATGAGAACGGGTATTTCTTGTATCGCTCATACTGATTCGCATTTTCAAATTATGGGAGCAGGTTTACTCTCGGAAAATTCAGTTGTTATTGGTATTTCTCATTCTGGTAGCAATAAAGGATTACTTGAAGCGTTAGAAGTAGCGAAAGCAAGAGGGGCCAAAATTATTGCGATTACGAGCTATAAGAAATCAGCATTAAGTCAACTTGCTGATATAACGTTATATACATCAACACGTGAGACTGAATTCCGCACAGAAGCAAGTTCATCACGATTAGCACAGTTAAGCTTATTAGATACTTTGTATGTAGGGTTGTCGTTGCAGCGACAAGAGGAAACTCTAAAAAATTTACAAAGTATACGTGAAACGATTTCGATGAAGCGAATATAAAAAAAGCTCTTCAAATGAAGAGCTTTCAGACTGTAGACAAACTATTTTTGGAGAGTTCAAATGCTAAAAATAGTTTGTTTCTTATTTTAAGGATAATTTATCCAATGGAATTTATATGTAGTGCTTTCTATACTATAATTTACTATAAGTGAGGAAGATGTCTTATGAAAATATCTGTTTATGTTGCAAGTGCATTTAGCAAGGATCATAAAGGCGGAAATAAAGCAGGAGTGGTATTTATTGAGAATACAAATACATTGACCACTACTCAAAAAATGGAAATAGCCAAACAACTGGGTTATGCGGAAACCGCATTTATATCAGAATCTGAAATTGCTGATTATAAATTTGAGTATTTTACTCCAAAAGAAGAAGTTGATTTATGTGGTCATGCCACAATTGGCTCTTTCGCGATACTGATGCATTTAAATAAACTTTTCAGGAATCGCTATACGATTGAAACGAACAGCGGTGTTCTTGCTATTACTATAACAGATGACATCATATTCATGGAACAAAATAAACCGATATTCTATGATGTTGTATCTCCAAATGAGTTCACCGACTGTTTTGATAGTAAAGATATAGACAATAAATACCCAATTCAAATTGTCTCCACGGGCTTAAAAGATATTTTAATTCCTATCAAAAGCGAAATACAATTACATGCACTGCAACCTAATTTTGAAAAAATTAAAGAAATCAGCAAGTATTATAATGTTGTCGGGATGCATTTATATACTTTTAATGACAATCGAATTATATGCAGAAATTTTGCTCCGCTATACGACATCAATGAAGAAGCAGCGACTGGAACTTCGAACGGTGCATTAGCTTGCTACCTTTATGAACAGGACTACTTGAAAAAAGAAGTCTATGTATTTGAACAAGGTTATTCTTTACACTCGCCTTCTGAAATATTAGTTAAATTAGCAACCAATAGCAAAAATAAAATAGAAAAAGTTTATGTTGGTGGCAAAGGTTATTACTGTGAAACTAAGTGTTTACATGTAGAAAATATTGAGTGAAGAGCTTTTTTATCGGTGAGAAGTTTGTTACTTTATTTTGTTTTAGAAATATGTGACTTACTTATAGTCAATGATAAACTCTCATTTTTAAAAATTTAAAATAAAGACCGATTTGTGTAATAATTCAAATATTGTTCATAATTTCACAAGTTGTTTATGAAGTGTCATGTTATGATGAAGATGTAATGATGATTGAACACTTAAATTTGGTACAATAACTAGCCAAAGTAGTGAAGAAAGTAGTTGTGAGATAAACTCATTAAAATGCTAAAACACTAAAGGGGAGATCACATATGAAAGCAGTAGTGGTTAATAAAAACAGCAAAGCAAACATCGAAGTGATTGAAAAAGAATTACGTCCGTTACACTCAGGTGAAGCGTTAGTAGATGTAGAGTATTGTGGAGTGTGCCACACTGATTTACACGTTGCGAATCATGATTTTGGTAACACTGATGGCCGTATTCTTGGTCATGAGGGTGTAGGTATTGTTACGAAAATAGCTGATGATGTTACTTCACTAAAGATAGGTGACCGTGTAAGTATTGCATGGATGTTCCAATCTTGTGGACGTTGTGAATATTGTGTAACTGGTAGAGAAACATTTTGCCGTGAAGTTAAAAACGCTGGTTATTCAGTGGATGGTGGTATGGCTGAACAATGTATCGTTACAGCTGATTATGCGGTAAAAGTACCAGAAGGATTAGATCCTGCTCAAGCATCATCAATTACTTGTGCTGGTGTAACTACATATAAAGCTATTAAAGTATCAGATATTAAACCTAGTCAACCTATTGTAATCTATGGCTGCGGTGGATTAGGTAACTTAGCTATCCAATATGCTAAAAATGTATTTGGTGCAAAGGTAATCGCAGTAGACATTAATGACGACAAATTAGCCTTAGCGAAAGAAGTTGGTGCTGATATGACTATCAATCCAATTTCTCAAGGTCCTGCTGATAAAATTGTGCAAGAGGAGTTTGGTGGCGCTTATGCTGCGGTAGTAACAGCAGTCTCTAAAGTAGCCTTTAACTCAGCAGTTGATGCAGTACGTGCTTGCGGTAAAGTAGTTGCAGTAGGGCTACCAGTAGAAACAATGGACTTAAACATCCCACGACTTGTACTGGATGGAATTGAAGTAGTTGGTTCTCTAGTTGGTACTCGTAAAGATTTGGAAGAGGCGTTTATGTTCGGGGCAGAAGGAAAAGTAGTGCCAGTTGTTCAAACTTGTTCTCTAGATAAAGTACAAAATGTATTCGAAGAAATGGAACAAGGTAGAATTCAAGGGCGTATGGTAATTGATTTTAAAAAACATAATTGTGATTGCAAATAATTCACTTTAAATATAAAAAGCATGAGTCTAGCAAAGGACATGTAAAAAAGTTAGACAGCATAAGAAGATGATCCCTGTATTTAATAGGGATCATCTTCTTTATTTTCTACTAATATCGATGCCAATTAATACTTGATTAATGAGAAATGATTAAAGGTTTACTTTATTGGCAAACGAAAAGGAATCTTTATGTTTAACAAATTTTTTATGATCTGGAACGTTTTGAATTGCTACAATTTGCGAATCTCTTGCTTTCAGTGCATCTTGAATCCCGATGGTCATAAGCTTAATAAATAGAATCGTAATAAAGAATGAAGCGAGAGTATAAAAAATAATCCACCATGAAAGATTCATTTCATTACGATTTAATCCAATAAGACCTGCCCAATCATTAGATAGAGAAACAGGTTTGAGCACTCCGTCATAGAGTTCACGCATTTGTATGCCGCCAATTACAATGTTAAGCAGCGCCAAATGGATAACGAGTATGAGTGTTTGGACGATATGTTCCATAAATAATACAAATAAGCGGTCAAGTAATAAGACTCGTAAGTGTTTTTTAATAATATGAAAACGACTAGCCCCCAGTAATTGTGAACTTAAGATGTAATCTTGTTTCATAAATTCATCAACCTCTGAGGATATGTATAAAGAAAGTGTAGGCAGAGCGACGAAAATAAGTACGAGTACTTGATAAAACGTAAATGAAATATTTGGATCTACCCCATCAGCATTTGATGTGATTATAATATTAACGGGCGTGATGAGTATGAATGCGATAAATAGAGTTGGAATATAATAAAAAACTTCTGAGCATGACTGGAAAAATCTTTTGAGTTTTGGAGCAAATAAACTTAAGAGGATTCCTATACATGTTCCGCATAAAATTCGAAAGAAGCTAATTGCCATGGCTAATAAAATAGTGAATTTTGCTCCTTCTACAATTTGTAAGAAAACAGACTCTCCAAAACGATCAGATCCAAAAGGTGGAATTAACGATGGCGGAAAGGGGGCCTTTCCAAGTAATTCGTTATTGTCATTGTAAAGTAACTGAGGAGGTTTTGGGATGTTATCTTTAAAGAACCAACTATAAATAAAACTAGCTGAAATAAGTATGAATAGATAAGTAAAGCCGATTAAAAAGCGTTTTGATTTCCAAATAGATTTCATAATGATACTCCTTTCAATTGCTTTTTCCATCTATTCATCATGAATGAGACTATTTGGAAAATAGCATAAAATGGTAAAATAATCATAACAAGTATGATAAATGCAGCTGGAGGTGAAACAAACGCCTTATTAAATAAAAATTGAATAATGCCTTCCATATTAAAAACAAATTCTAAAATGAATAAATTAGAAAGTAAGAAAACAAAAATCGTTTTTAAATGGTGGAAGAAGTGGATAGATATATTTTTGAATAAATGAATGCATAGTATATAACTTGATGAAAGGCCTTTTCCATATGCAACCTCTACGTAATGTTTTCCTTGCTCTTCTTTTATGTATAACACCATCATCCGAAACATTTGTAATGTAGGTAAGACAGCTAATGATAAAATAGGGAGTAAATAAGCTCGATTTTCATTAAAGGAAATAATAGTGACAGGAGATTCCCCAAATTTCTGAAGTACCCATATGAAAAAAATTTGCAAACAAATCATCATCATCATATCAGGGACAGCTTCTAATATGAACACAATTCGGT
Source organism: Bacillus sp. PK6-16 (assembly GCF_056530295.1). Classification (NCBI taxonomy): domain Bacteria; kingdom Bacillati; phylum Bacillota; class Bacilli; order Caryophanales; family Bacillaceae; genus Bacillus; species Bacillus sp. PK6-16. Next base: position 3,146,399 of record NZ_CP096511.1, on the reverse strand, counting down.
TTATCCATTTTTTTATATAATCTTTTGCTAAAAAATAAAAAAATGCCATGCTAGATGATAAAAAGAGAGCAAGAAAAAAGGCTAAAAATAATATAGTAAATGAATATAGGTAAGGTTCTAAAACCGTTGGAAATAATGGTGTTTTTTGAAATGGCCAAACTTCGGGTCTGATCCTATAATCACTAATGATTCAGGGGAAAAAACCTGTTTTAACATAGTAACGGTCTGATTAAAAAAATAAATTGGTTGAAAGGTAAATCCTTGTTGAGTAATAAATAAATAAGGTAAATTTAATAATAGTAAGAGTGATAAAAGAATTGATGAAAGCTTAATTGTGAATTGAGATATTTTATTTAACATTAAATCCCTCCGACATCTTTTTACAACATTATACAATAAATTTCATGTTATTGTTTTTATTTTTCTGAAAAATAAAAATACTTTTTGATTTTATAGTATGCAAGATATATTTACAAGATAAAAAAGTGATAATAGGGGGTCACGCTCTATGTTTATCAAGATAAAAGACTAGTGAACCTAAAACAATAAATAAGAGTAAAATGCACAGAATTCTCATTCTGCGGTTAGTTACTTTTCTTGGTTTGATGGTGATGTTACGTGACCGCTAAAAATAAATATTGCTTTTCAACTCTTTCTTCAAGCAAATAAGTAGAACGTATGGAGGACTATGTATGTGTTGTTAATGAGAGAAAAGAGTGTATTGCGTAACGAATATAACGTAATTTTACCGCATGGAAAAGCTAAATTTAGTATATAAGTGAAATGGAATGAGGGGATTTATTTTTTGATATGAAAAAAATTTTCTTTTTATAACTTGATAAACGAAAAAATATTTTATATACTAATTCATGTAAACGGTTTACTAAATCGTATTTTGCTAGAAATGAAGGGAAGATTCGCATGGAAACAAGGGGGAGAGTAATCGGGATTGATATCGGTACCACAAGTACAAAAACGGTTGTGTTCACAGAAAAAGGAAAAGTCATTGCATCACATGCAATCGATTACCCAATTATTCAACCGAATGTAGGATGGGCTGAGCAAGATCCTGATGTAATATGTGCCGCTGTATACAAAAGTGTAAGCGTTGCCATTGAAAAAGGTAATGTATTACCAGAAGATATTTCTTCAATCGGTATTAGTACAGCTATGCACGCATTAATTGCAGTAGATGAAAATGGTGCGCCATTAACGCGTTCTATCATTTGGGCAGATAATCGAAGTACGAAGCAATCAGAAAAATTATTACAACAAATGAATGGGCATGAAATTTATAGACGTACAGGTACACCGATTCATCCAATGTCACCACTTTCTAAATTGTTATGGATGAAAGAAGAGGAACCAGAGTTATATACAAGTGCCTATAAATTCATTTCCATTAAAGAGTATGTGATTTACCAATTATTTTCACGCTACGTAGTTGATTATTCGATTGCTTCTGCTACGGGGTTATTTAATTTAGAAACATTAAACTGGGATGAAGATGTTTTAACTATGTTACATATGTCACCAGAACAATTATCAACCCCTGTACCAACTACATATATTTTATCAGGTATGAAGCCAGAATTAGCACAGAAGATGGGGATAAGTGCAGAAACACCAATTGTCATCGGAGCAAGTGATGGGGTTCTTGCAAATGTAGGAGTTGGTGCGATATCACCGGGTGCGGCTGCAATTACGATTGGAACGAGTGGTGCGGTTCGAACAATCTCATCAAATATAAATACAGATGAGAAAGGGAGAACGTTTTGTTACGCATTAACAGATGAGCACTGGGTAATCGGTGGTCCAACGAATAACGGCGGAATATTACTGAGATGGTTACGTGATGAATTTGGTAGTCCAGAGCAAGAGGTAGCAAGAAAGCTCGGCATTGATCCTTATGATTTATTAATTAAATATGCAGAAAGCGTACCAGCTGGAGCGGATGGGCTATTGTTCTTACCTTTCTTATCTGGAGAACGCGCACCTTACTGGAATGCAAATGCTCGTGGTACATTCTTTGGAATCAATCTTCAACATAAGCGAGAACATTTTATACGTGCAGTGATGGAAGGTGTTTGTATGAGTGTATATTCAGTAGCACTCGCAATCAGGGATTGTACAGGGCCACTTACTGAAATACGAGTTTCAGGAGGGTTTGCAAAATCTGCATTTTGGAGACAAATGTTGTCCGATATGATGGGAAAAGAATTGCTTGTACCTGAAAGTCATGAAGCATCTGCGCTTGGGGCAGCGGCAGTTGCTTTATATGCTGTAGGAAAAATTGATTCTCTTGAAGAGGTAAAGGATTGGATTGATATTGTCCATCACCATGTACCGAATAAAGAAAATACGGCTATATATTTAGAAATGTTTTATATGTATGAACGACTTTACAATCGCTTGAAAGAAGAATTTGATTGTATAGCTGCTTTCCAACGTAAACAATAGGGGGATTGGGAGAAATGGTAGTTGGGATCGTACTAGCGGCAGTTGTCATACTACTTTTACTTATTACGGTAGTAAAATGGCATCCATTTGTCGCATTAATTTTAACAGCAATTGGTGTAGGATTAGCAATGGGAATGCCTTTAATTGGAACTTCACCAAAAGATCCAGGGATTATTGATTCTATTAAACTAGGGCTTGGTAATACGTTAGGGTTTTTAGCGATAGTTTTAGCACTAGGAACGATGCTTGGAAAAATGATGGCCGAATCTGGTGGTGCTGAACGTATCGCTAACACATTAATTAATCGTTTTGGGAAGAAACGAGTTCACTGGGCGATGATGTTCGTTGCATTTTTAGTAGGGATTCCGGTATTTTTCCAAGTTGGATTTGTACTATTAATTCCGTTAGTATTTACAATTGCGTTAGAAACTGGGGTATCACTTATTACAATTGGTATTCCGCTAGTAGCAGGACTGTCAGTCGTACACGGACTTGTTCCACCGCATCCAGCGGCAATGGCGGCAGTTGGTATTTTTAAAGCAGATGTAGGGAAGACAATTTTATATGCGTTAATTGTCGGACTTCCAACTGCAATTATTTCAGGTCCACTTTACGGGAAATGGATTGGTGCTCGTATACATAAGGAAGTACCATTAGATATAGCGGAGCAATTTGTTGAAAAAGATAATAAAAAAGAGCTTCCTAGCTTTTGGAATACATTGTTTACAATTTTACTTCCAGTATTTCTTATGCTTGGTGCATCAATAGCAGAAGTTGCATTAAATAAAATGAGTCAACTAGCACAAGTATTACACTTTATTGGAGATCCGATTGTGGCTTTATTAATTGCAACCATTTACTCTTTCTTTAGTCTTGGATATGCAAAAGGTTTCTCAAAAGATAAAGTGTTACAATTTACAAATGATTGCCTTGGACCTATTGCAAACATATTGTTAGTGATTGGTGCAGGCGGCGCATTTAATAAAGTATTATTAGATTCTGGAATTGGAACGACAATTGCAGATATGGCGAAAGAATCACATATTTCACCGATATTATTAGGGTGGGGAATTGCGGCACTAATCCGAATTGCAACTGGATCGGCAACTGTTTCTATGATGACAGCAGCTGGTATTGTTGCGCCGATTGCAGCAAGCACACCTGGTGTAAATGTTGAATTACTAGCACTTGCAACAGGCGCAGGTTCATTAATTTTATCACACGTGAATGATTCGGGATTTTGGATGATTAAAGAATATTTCGGAATGACTGTGAAAGAAACATTATTAACATGGACCGCAATGGAGACGATACTATCAGTTGTAGCACTTGGATTAATTTCGATATTAAATATATTTGTATAGAATGGGAGATTGATTAATATGAAACTAGGTTTAATTGGATTAGGAAAAATGGGATTCCCATTAGCTGAACACTTACATGAAGACAAGCATGAAGTAGTTGTATACGATGTAAATAAAGAGCTTGTAGAAAAGGCAGGAAAACTAGGAATTACTGCACGTCATACATTAAAAGAAATGATCGCTGAATTAGAAGCTCCTCGTACAATTTGGGTAATGGTGCCTGCAGGAGAAGTTGTAGAGTCAGTACTAAAAGATGTATATCCATTATTAGATGAAGGTGATATCGTTATTGAAGGCGGAAATTCATTCTATAAAGATACGTTACGCCGCGCTGAAGAAGCAAAAAGCTTCGGATTACATTATGTAGATATCGGTACATCAGGCGGTGTAGAAGGAGCTAGATACGGTGCTTGCTTAATGGTTGGTGGAGAAAAAGAAATTTACGACCAATTAGAACCTTTATTTAAAGATTTAGCAGTAGAAAATGGCTATTCTTATGCTGGCCGTGTTGGTAGTGGTCATTTCTTAAAAATGGTTCATAACGGTATTGAGTACGGCATGATGCAAGCAATCGCTGAAGGATTTGAAGTACTAGATAAGAGTGACTTTGATTTCAATTATGAAGATGTTGCAAAAGTATGGGCGAACGGATCAGTTATCCGTGGTTGGTTAATGGACTTAACTGAAAAAGCATTTGCAGAAGATCCGAAACTAGATGGCATTAAAGGTGTAATGAACTCTTCAGGAGAAGGAAAATGGACTGTTGAAACTGCACTTGAACTTCAAGCTGCAGCACCAGTTATCGCTATGTCATTATTTATGCGCTATCGTTCTCAGGAAGATGATACATTCCATGGAAAAGTAGTTTCAGCATTACGTAATCAGTTCGGTGGACATGAAGTTGTGAAAAAATAAGGATGTTTTTAAAAAGAAACTTGTGTATAAGCGCAAGTTTCTTTTTTATAGTTTAAGAAACTACTAATTTAAAAATACCAATCAATCATCGTTTTTTTTGTCACAAATGATAGCTTCAACGTTCATTGAATGAACAATATATTCTATATTTTCTTCTTTAGCTAATAATAAGGTTGTAAAGGAATCGTATATACTCATAAACGCATACTCATTGTCTTCGCCAGTAATACTTAACTCATTATTGCTAATGTCCCAAATATCTAATGGAGTAGTATTATTTACCTGTAATAATCCGTTTGTATCAAGAATTGGTTCAGAGAAATATAGATTTTTTGCACCTTTAGAACCGAGGAGTTTAAGTAATTTGTGTAATAAAAATATAGACGTATAATCTTCTGTTGGATAATAAAGATCTTTTTTTAAGTTTGAATGTAGCTTTTCAGCTAAATCCTCTCTTTTATATTCTTCTGAAAGGGCACTAATGGAAGTCAACATGGCCATTGCTAGGTCTGCGTATGAATGTAATCCACTACAAGACATCATTTCCTTCCAAGAAACGGATTTCCCATTATAAATGATTTCTTCAGCGCTAGGATAGATGTGCTCATATGGTCTTTTTCTCACAGACTTTTCCCATCCTAAAGGCATTTGGATAAAAGGATGTAGCAATATAGCTGCAGATTTAAAGTTTCTTGGTAGTTGTTCTAAAATTGGTGATTTGTCATCTAGCCAAATGTAATCCAACAAAATATAACCACCTCTTAGACTTTGAAATGTACGGATTCCCGCATTATGTTTTTTGTATTGATTGTATCAAATATAAAGCGAAGCATGAAATATGTCCCAACATAAAAGTAAGAATAAATAAAATGAAGTTTTCATAAATAGTAAAAGGGTGCTTATGTCATCAGTATAGCTAAGAAATGTTGTTACATATGAGAAGAGCGTGTTAATAAAATATGAGGTGGTTAAATGGGAAATGAGCAAGTGAAGTCTGTAAAGGAAGAAAAAAAGTTATGTCTTTGTATGATCGTCAAAAATGAGTCTAGAATTATGGAAAGATGTTTAAATGCAACAAAATCAATTGTAGACTTTGTTTCTATTTGTGATACTGGATCGACGGATAATACGCCTGAAATTATTGAAAATTGGTGTAAGGAAAATGAGATACCTGGGACGGTTCATCATGAGCCGTTTAAAAACTTTGGTTATAACAGAAGCTTAGCTGTTTCGTTAGCGCAAAAAACATACCCAGAAGCAGATTATTTATTAATATTAGATGCGGATATGATTTTAGAGGTTGATCCGAATTTCGATAAAACGAGCTTAACGGAAGATCATTATCTTACATTACAATATGATGTTCATATTAAATATTGGCTTACGCGTCTTTTAAAAGCTTCTTTACCATGGAAATCTGTCGGTGTTACTCATGAGTATTGGGATATAGATCGTTCAAAAGTTGGAGCGAATTACAATACGAGGGTAGCTCGGTTAGAGACTCTTGTCGTGAATGATCCCGGAGATGGCGGGAGCAAAGCTGATAAATTTGAAAGAGATGAGAGGTTGTTGTTACAGGGAATAAACGACCCAGAAACAACGCCAGATTTGCATATAAGATATTTATTTTATTTAGCTCAGACTTATTTTCATTTAAGTCAATTTGAGAATTCAATTAAATGGTATAAAAAACGAGTGGAAGCAGGAGGATGGGTTGAAGAGGTATTCTATTCGTTATTGCGAATAGGATTTTGTTATGAGCAGTTAGCAAATCGTTCAGCAAATAAACAAAATGAAGTGACAGATGCTGATGAAAAAGAAACTGTTAAAGGGCAAGAAGAGCAATATTTAGCATTAGCTGTTTTTTATTTTCAAAAAGCTTGGGAATATAGACCAACCCGGGCTGAACCATTATACCAACTTGCAAGGTTGTATCGATTACGATCTCAAAACAATATTGCTTTGATGTATGCTCTGCAAGGGAAGGAAATTCCTTTTCCAAAGGATGATCTACTATTTGTAGATTATCATGTGTATGATTACTTATTTGACTATGAAATTTCTATTAGTGCTTTCTATATACCTCATAAAAAACATTTAGGGGCGGTGTCGCAAAAGTATTTGGAATCGATAAAAGAAAAGATTCCATTTCATATAGCAAATATAGTAGAGAATAATGCGAAATTTTATTAAATACATTTTCGATTAAAGGAGTAGTGGAGTAATCATGGAATTAATACGATGGGCGATTGAACTAGGAGAATCGGTGCATGGAAATACGTATGAAGAATTGATGCCACTACTAGACTATTATTATGATCGTGATCATTTAAAAGCGTATTGTATCGCAAATCTTCTTTTAAACATGGATGTATTAGATGAGGACCGAGAAAGAATCGAATTAAGAAGATGCATCGCTGCTTATTATGCTGGATTATATAAAGTAGCAAGAAAACATGCAAATGAGTTGGTACTTAAACATCCGGATGTAGATCTATATAAAAATAATTTAAGATTAATGGAAGTTTATTTGAATAAAGAATATGATTATTGTCTTTTTATATGCCCAAAGACATACGGTAGTTTCATAGATGTTGCGCGAGCTTTAAAGTGGAGGTTGGAGCAGGAGGGAAATACAGTAATTATATCAGAAACAATACTGGAAAATGTAAAGAATACAGTTGTTTTTGGAGCACATACATACGCATATAACCCGAACCTTCTTCCGAAAGATGCAATTGTTTATAATTTAGAACAGCTATACGAAGGAAGTCCATATGCGCACCCCCTTTATTTAATATTATTAAAAGATAGAGTGATTTGGGATTATAGTAAACAAAATATAGAATGGCTTAAACAAAAAGGGGTAGGAAAAGAAATAAAACATGTAGAAATGAACTATGCTCCAACTTTGGAAATAAAAAAAGTTGCGTTTGAAGATGAAATTATTGAAGATATTGATATTCTGTTTATAGGTGCTCTTAATCCGAGGCGACAAGCTATTTTTGATCATCTAAAAGCGATTGCCCCGAATTTAAATATAGTTTTTAAAAATAATGCGTGGGGAATTGTTAGAAATGAATTGATTGCTAGAGCTAAAATTATATTAAATATTCATTTTTATTTATCAGGAATTCTTGAAACACCTCGCGTGTCTTATGCAGTCGCAAATAAGAAATTTATTATTTCCGAAAATAGTAATCCAGAAGATGAGGTAGAGTGGCCAGGAATTGTGTTTACTCCGTACGAAAAAATAATTGAAAACGTAATGAAATATATAGAATTACCAGAAGAACGGAAAAGATTAGCGGAAAAAGCATATAATCATTTTGAAGCAAATGAAAGTTTAGGTACATTGAGCATGAGAGATGAAACAAAGTAATTGTACAAAACTCATACGAAAGTATGAGTTCTTTTTTGTTTATCATACTATTTTATGAAACAAGTTAACTCTTTATATTGTGTTTTGTATAGAAATTTCTGATAATATATAAGTAGAACTTGAAAACAAAGGGGAGAAATAATCATGAAACTAGTCGTTATTAACGGTACACCAAGAAAATTTGGTCGAACTCGTGTGGTGGCAAAATATATTGCGGATCAATTTGAAGGGGAATTATATGATTTAGCAATTGAGGAGTTACCTTTATACAATGGAGAAGAGTCACAACGTGATTTAGAGGCAGTAAAAAAATTAAAAACGTTAGTGAAAGCTGCGGATGGGGTTGTATTATGTACACCAGAATATCATAATGCGATGAGCGGTGCGCTGAAAAACTCTTTAGATTACTTAAGTAGTAGTGAATTTATTCATAAACCAGTTGCATTGTTAGCGGTTGCTGGTGGCGGTAAAGGTGGAATAAATGCATTAAACAGCATGCGAACGGTCGCTAGAGGTGTTTATGCAAATGCAATTCCAAAACAAGTTGTGCTTGATGGATTACATGTGCAAGATGGTGAACTTGGAGAAGATGCAAAACCATTAATTCATGATGTAGTTAAAGAATTAAAAGCATATATGAGCGTATATAAAGAGGTGAAAAAACAACTAGGAGTGGAATGATATGTCCTCACTTTATCATGATTCTCGCTTGTATTACATTCTAGGAGCCAATAGTCTATCTGCTATTGGTTCCGGAATTGTTATGATAACGATTCCTTGGCTGTTAATTAAAGAGAGTGGAGGAGAGACAACATTTGGTTATGTTTCTATCATTGCAACCCTCATTATGTTTTTATTAACACCATTCATTGGGCAAAGTATTGATCGTTTTTCAAGAAAATCTTTATTGCTATGTAATGAAGGAATCGGAATAGCCGTAATCGGAATAATGGTTATATGGGGATTTGCTGGGCAACCTTATCATTCTATTCACTATATTCTTATTTATATAGCCGGATCATTCTACTATTTATTATTTTATCCTACAATATTTGCGTTCAACCAAGAGATATTTCAAGCAGAACATTATAAAAGTTTAAGTGGAACGATGGAAATACAAGGACAGTTAACACAAGTTATTTCTGGAGCGGCCGCGAGCTTCTTAATTGAAATTGTATCTTTGAAGTGGATTTTGTTAGTAGATATGTTAACTTTTGCTGGAGCATTTTTTCTTTTCTTATGTATACCGTACGTAAAGAAAAAAGAAGTGAAAAGAAAAATAACATTTAAGAAGCAATTGTTTGAAGGAATTCACTTTATGAAAAAAAGTCCTAAGCTCTTTTGGTTCTTACTGGCCACTTATATGCCGTTTATAGGTGTTATGATGGCAAATTATTTAATACCAGTTTATATTTCGGATATACTTAAAGCCAATGCCTCTGTATACGCAATAGAGGGGATGATGTACGGTGTTGGAGCGGTTGTTGCAGGAATCTGTATTCCACTCATAATGAAATATATCAAAACAGAAGTTTCAATCGTTATGACGATGTTCATTTATGTAATTTCAATTACCGCAATGATTATTGAACCTTCGGTAATTTTCTTATATGGACTTGCAATTTTTCATGCAGTTGGAAATGCGGGTACAAGAGTGGCGAGAAATGTATTGATGATGGAGGAAATTCCAAACGAAGTAATGGGACGTGTAGACAGCTTATTTCGCCTAATTGGTACTGGAATACGAATTGTATTATTAATGCTGTTTACAGCGGGTGTATCTAAAGCCGGAGTAATGCTTCCGTTTTACGTATTAAGTTGCATATTGATCTTCTCATTAGGAATCGCTATTTATTATGTACTATCACAACGTAAAGTAGCGGCGAATGTTTCTAATAAATCAATCGTTTAAAAAAACACTTCTGCCGCCCTTTCTTTTTCTGTATAATAAAAAGAAAGGGAGTGCAAACTTATTTATGAACAAATGGATCTTTCTTATCATTTTATTATTACCGCCACTATACATCATTTATATGACGTTTAGAATGAACAAAGTTGCTCGTGAAAAGTTGAGCTATCACTCTCCGTACGTTCTTATACTGGGTGCAAAGTTATTTGGAGATAGACCGTCTTTATCTCTTCAAAATCGTTTGGATGTAGCGTTGGAGTATTTATTTTCACATCCTGAAGCGAAAGTAATTGTTTCAGGTGGTCAAGGAGAAGATGAAGATATACCGGAAGCTCACAGCATGAGAAACTATTTAATGGTACACGGTATAGATGAGAGTCGTATTTTAATAGAAGATCAATCTACAAATACGTATGAAAACTTAAAGTTTAGTATGGATTTATATAATGTGAAACATGCGGTAGTTGTAAGTAATACGTATCATTTATATCGAACGAAAATAATTGCAAAGCGTTTAGGCATGAAGATGGAGGCACTAGCTGCTGAAACACCAATTCGTTCTAAGAGAAAAATGTATGTTCGCGAATATGCTGCTATTATGAAAACAATATTGTTCGACCGTTAGAGCTCAAATGTGAGCTCTTTTTTAATTTAAAAGCGTATCATTTGAAATGAATGCCATATTCCATCAAAATAAAGGAAACAACATTAAAGGAGTTGTATTTGTGATTCAATTTAATCATGTGTCAAAATCGTATGAAGATGGCACGAAAGCAGTGGATTCATTGCATTTAGAAATTAAAAAGGGAGAATTTTTTGTTCTCATCGGTCCGAGTGGATGCGGGAAAACAACGACAATGAAGATGATTAATCGTTTAATCGAAACGACTGAAGGATCGATTTTAATCGATGGAAAAGATATTCAACAATATAATATAAACGAATTACGTTGGGATATAGGATACGTGTTGCAACAGATTGCTTTGTTTCCTCATATGACAATTGCTGAAAATATTGCAGTTGTTCCTGAAATGAGGCAATGGAGCAAAAAAGAAATTAAAGCACGCGTCGATGAATTGTTACATATGGTTGGATTAGATCCGGATATTTATCGAAATCGTATGCCTGATGAATTGTCAGGAGGACAAAAACAACGTGTCGGTGTCGTGCGAGCATTAGCTGCAAACCCGAAAATCGTTCTTATGGATGAACCATTTAGTGCGTTAGATCCATTAAGTAGGGAACAGCTTCAGAAGGATATTGTACAGTTGCAAAAAAAGATTCAAAAAACAATCGTATTCGTAACACATGATATGCAAGAAGCATTATCACTTGGAGATCGCATTTGTATTATGAAAGAAGGAAAAGTTGTTCAACTAGATACACCAGAAGGAATTATACATAATCCGAAAAATGAATTTGTAGAGGAATTCATTGGAAATCGTGGGCGAACTTGGTATGAGGGGAAAAGTATAGCAGATGTATTGCCGCTCGATCAAAGTGTGCAATTAGAAGGGCAGGCGCTATCATTACATTCTTCTTTACACGAAGCGTTAGTTCGTGTGCGTGATGAGGAGGTCGTTCCAGTTGAAAAAAACGGTCAATATATTGGAACGTTAACAAGTCGTCATATTGTCAATTACATTGTTGAACAAATGAAGGAAAGAGGCTAAACAGTGACTAATTTTATACAAACGTTCCAAGAACGAAAAATAGAATTACTAACTGCATTAAGTGAGCATTTACAAATATCGCTTATTTCATTATTTTTTGCAGTAATTATAGCGGTGCCACTTGGCATCTTATTAACAAGAAAAGAACGAATGGCTGAATTTATAATAGGAACTTCTGCAGTAATGCAGACAGTGCCATCACTTGCATTACTCGGACTATTAATTCCATTAGTAGGAATCGGAAAACTTCCAGCGATTATCGCATTAGTTGTGTATGCACTATTACCTATTTTACGAAATACATATACAGGAATAAGGGAATTAGATGAATCTCTAATAGAAGCCGCGAAAGCTATGGGGATGAATAGTTGGAGAAGATTGTGGAAGGTAGAACTTCCTCTTGCATTGCCTATCATTATGGCTGGTATTCGTACAGCGATGGTATTAATTGTTGGAACGGCTACATTAGCAGCTCTCATTGGTGCTGGTGGGCTCGGTAAGCTTATACTATTAGGTATAGATCGAAATGATCATGCACTTATCATTTTAGGGGCCGTACCAGCCGCGTTACTCGCTTTATTCTTTGATATAGTACTTCGCATACTTGAACGACCGAAACGCTCTTCTAAGCGTGTTATATTGACGATATGTATTGTTTGTATAATGATTGCTTCTCCATTTCTTTGGAGTACAGAAAAGAAAGATATTGTTATTGCGGGCAAACTTGGATCAGAACCTGAAATTTTAATTCAAATGTATAAGCAGCTTATTGAACAAGATACAGATTTACACGTACAATTAAAACCAGGTCTTGGAAAAACAGCATTTGTATTTGAAGCGTTGAAATCAGGGGAAGTAGATATATACCCAGAATTTTCAGGAACAGCTTTATCTACTTTCGTGAAAGAAGAACCAAAGAGTACAAATCGTGATGAAGTATATGAGCAGGCTCGCATTGGAATGGAAAAGAAATATAATATGATTATGTTGAAGCCAATGGAGTATAACAATACATATGCACTAGCTATGCCGAAAAAAATAGCAGATCAAAAGAATATAAATACAATTTCTGATTTAGGGAATGTTGCGCAGGAAGCCAAAGTAGGATTTACATTGGAATTTGCTGATCGTGAAGATGGTTATAAAGGAATGCAAAAATTATATAACTATAAGTTCTCGAATGTTAAAACGATGGAGCCGAAGCTGCGTTATAGCGCAATTGAATCTGGAGATGTTAACGTAATTGATGCATATTCAACAGATAGTGAATTGGAGCAATACGGACTGAAAGTGCTGAAAGATGATAAAGGGTTATTCCCACCTTATCAAGGAGCACCATTATTAAGAAAAGAAACGTTACAGAAATATCCTGAACTTGAAAAGGTATTAAATAAATTATCTGGAAAGATTACAGATGAAGAAATGCGAAAAATGAATTATGAAGTTAACGTAAATGGTAAAAGTAGTGAAGAAGTCGCAAAACAATTTTTACAAAAAGAGAAGTTACTTCGTTAAATTTACAAGAAATATACAAATTTATATGTTTGAAATGACCGTTCATTACAAAATGAGCGGTTTTTTTGTGCATACTTATACATTTTTTCAAAAAAGTATTCCATTTTTGCTCATTTTCTTTTAGAATAAGTAATGTTTTCCTGAAAAAATATAAGAGAAACGTCTATTAGAGAAAAAGGTGACTTTAATAGTTGAACGAACATAACACCTAGAATGACAGATGGGGTGGTACAAATAGAAAAGAAGTTAGGATTTTTTCCATTAATCGCATTAGTAGTTGGAACAATGGTTGGTGGCGGTGTTTTTAGTTTACCGCATGATTTAGCAGTAGGAGCAAACAGTGGTGCAATAATAATTGGCTGGTGTATTACAGCGATGGGAATGATTCCACTTGCGCTCGTATATCAAACGTTAGCAAGACAAAAACCGGAACTTGAAGGTGGAATTTATAGTTATGCACGTGCTGGTTTCGGTGAATACATTGGATTTAATAGTGCTTGGGGATATTGGCTAGCAGGAATCTTAGGTAATGTCGCAACAATTATGTTACTGTTTAGTACATTAGGTTATTTCTTTCCAATTTTTAAAGGAGGAAATAATGTTGCGTCTATCGTTGGGGCATCACTTTTATTATGGACACTTCATTTTTTAATTTTATTTGGAATCCGTGAAGCTTCTATTATGAATGTGATCGCAACAATAGGGAAGTTAGTTCCAATCGTTTTATTTATTGTTGTAATGGTAACAGCCTTTCGCTGGGACACATTTACACATGATTTTTGGGGAGAAGGAACGATCTCACTTTCCGCTATACTTGGTCAAGTGAAAAATACAATGCTTGTAACACTTTGGGTTTTCATTGGAGTTGAAGGAGCGGTTGTATTATCTGGAAGAGCGAAGAATAGTCGAGATGTTGGTAAGGCAACAGTATTGGGACTTATTTTAGTAATGTCCATTTATATTTTAATTTCTGTCCTGTCAATGGGAGCTATGACAAGAGGCGAACTTTCTGTGTTAGAAACTCCGTCAATGGGACATGTATTAGAGCACGTTGTTGGTCCATGGGGTGCAGTTGCGATTAACATCGGATTAGTTGCTTCACTTGTCGGTACATTAATTGGCTGGTTTTTACTTGTTTCTGAAATTTCTCATGTAGCAGGAAAAGATGGCGTATTTCCGAGAGTCTTTACGAAAACAAATAAGAAGCAAACACCGCACATGGCATTATGGATTTCAAATGGTGTTGCCCAAATTATATTTATCATCGTTTTGTTTTCGGAATCAACATATCAAATTATGTATTTCATTGCATCAACATCAATTTTATTACCATATTTATTATCAGCGTTATTCCAATTTAAATTAGTCATTACAAACGAGTTAAAAGACGCTAAATTAAAAAACGGAGCGTTAGCTTTAATTGCTTCTATTTACTCTGTATGGCTTCTTTATGCAGCTGGTTTAAAGAATTTACTACTCGTTTCAATTGTGTATGGAATTGGAATTATTGTTTACACGTTTGCAAGAAAAGAACAAGGGAACCGTTGCTTTGTAGGTGCAGAGAAGTATGTGATGTGGGCAATTATTGTTGCGGCTATCACATCCATATATATGTTATTAACTGGAAATATAAAAATGTAAAAAGTCCTTTTCATTTAAAGGGCTTTTTTCTTTGTTTAGAGAATATTTACTACATAAGATATTCAGGAGGGATGAGAATGGAAGAAAAAGAACAGTTGTCTAGAATAATTGATTTAGCTAGTGAGTTAAGGAAAGTATTAGTGCAAGAATCTTTTTTTAATCATCATCCTGAACTAAGAGGAGTCATTGAAAATTTAGCAAGTTCTGTTGAAAATTTGGCGGAATTACAAATAAGTAAAGATGAAAACGCTGAAGATCGATTACGTTACGTACTTGCGAAAATGAAAATTGCTCATAATGCAATTTTACAAGAGAAAAAAGCATTTCCTTCTCATTAATATAAGTTTTTATATTGAACCTGGCGGATAACGTCAGGTTTTTTATTTCTAGTTTTTCGTTTCTTTCATACACTAAGAATAGTATGAAAAAAGAAGGTGACTAAGGTGAAATTACATAAAGCTCTTCAGCCAAGTTTTATAAAACGAATGTACTATATGAGATTTTTAGGGAAATTTACAAAAGCTGAGAAAGAGAAGAGTGGAGAGAATTTTTTTGTACAATGCTTATCGCCAATACCATTCACTTTACAGGAACAATTTATAAATGAACCATATGTATTTGAAGGGTTATGTAGCAATAAAAAGAATGAAAAAATCTTTTCGGAATTAAAGAAGAGGAAATTAGAAAAGCAATTAGTAATGTTTCGTCTTTATTATGAAAGAGGAAATGTATACGTGGAGTTAATATGTACAGAAGAACCGAAAGAAATAGCAAGCAGCTATAAAATGATTCCGGCACCTAAAGTTACAAATCATAAAAAAAGAGAATCTTTAGAGCGAAAACTTAGCAACGGTTATTTATCATTTCTTATGCCAAAATTTCCGAAAGACTTTGAGCCTCCTGAATTATTGTGGCACGATGGAAGACTGTACGGAAACATATCCCTAAAGTCATCAATTAGCTCAATCGCCTATTTTGAACAGAAACGTGAATGTAAATATATAAACTGCAGTGACTGGACGAAGTATGTAGAAATAGCGGTAGAAGATCAATTATATTTTGTAAGTGATTATGTGTATGAGCAATTAAAAAAACGAATGCATGAAGAAGGTAAGTTAGTTGAAGTAGAGGATATAAAAATACAAAAAGATGAATGGGAATGGGATGAGCGTGAATCGTCCTTTTTACAGTATGTACAAAGTATGGTGCATAATAAAGGGTTATATTTGGATGAAACGGATATTTATAATTTCCATATAAGTGTAAAAACAAATATGTTAACGATTCTTGGTGGTATACCGGGCGTTGGAAAATCACGTTTTGTGCAAACTTATGCAGAAGCATTAGGGTTACAGTATGGGGAAGAGTTGGTTTGGATTCCAATTTCGCCATCGTATCAAGAACCACATGATTTACTTGGTTACCTTCATCCAAATGGTACTTTTATTGAATCTGAAGCGAAGTTAGTTAGGACGTTAATGAAGGCGAAAGAAAATCCAAATCAACTGTATATAATCGTTTTTGATGAAATGAACATGTCTCATATTGAGCATTGGTTTACTCCGTTTCTATCTGTTCTTGAACTTGAAACAAAAAATCGTATTTTAAACTTGTATGAGGGTGTACAGGACATAGAGAATTCAATTCCATCAACAATTGAAATTGGAGAAAATATTATATTTGTAGGTACTGTAAATTTTGATGAAACAACGAAAGAGCTCTCTGATCGATTATTAGACCGAACGAACCTAATAACGTTACAGAAAATTCCGTTTTGTGAGATGGGCATGGAACAGGGGAAAGTCGTATTACATCCACCTTTGAAAGTAACGGCGGGAGAATTTCGGATAAATTGGATGAGAAATAAAGCGATGATTGAAGTGTTTTCTGAAGAAGAATTAGAGCTATTAGATAAGTTGCATGTCGTATTGTCATCACATGACGCGTCTAAGGGAATTTCTTTCCGATGTGCAAATGCAATTGCGACTTATTTGCAAAACATACCGTTTCAAAATAACCATACCTATATGATTAGTAGAGAAGAGGGGTTTGATTTACAAATAAAGCAGCGTGTATTGACGAAAATCAGAGGGACCGAAATGATGGTTGGGCCTTTACTTTCTGAAGAAGCAAAAAGGGGGGCGACCTTAGTACCTCTTTTGCAATCTACACTTGCAAACAGAGTATCTACATTTGAACACTCTTTAGCATATATACGAGAAAAACGTAGAGAACTGGAGTTGTATGGATATGCAAAATGAAGGGCGTTATGAAACAAAAATCGTTGATACGAATGAAACGCTCCCTTTTGTATTAAAGTTAATCATTGGAAATGAAGGGAAAGGAGATTATATTTTATTAAATCGTCTTTGTACATCTACTACAGCATTAGTTCAATGTATTTATAAAGTACAAGAATTAAAACCAATAAGATTACAGTACAATTATGAAATCCCAATGAATATTACTTTTATATGGAATAAAGTATATGAGGGACAGAAAAATATAAAAGAGGCTCAATATGAAATAAATGAAAAAAAACAAAGAGTATTAATATATGAACATGGGAAAACAGAATTCTTTTATCCATGGCGCTGTGGTCTATACCATTTTGAAGTGCGTATAGAAGATACAACGTATTATGGCGCATTTCAAATCGTACCGAAAAACTTTTTTGATGATCAATTTGAAATGATTCAAGACTATGTGAAGTCAATTTTAAATGAGTTGATTTTGGATAGAGGTTACTATAAAAAGACCTTCTCTGCACTTAGCGATATTGAGGATTCTTCTTATTTAGTGTTACTTAGAAAGTTACCGCAAAAAATGAAAATGATAAAGCAAATCTTTAAGAAAATAGAATCAAGCTCAACTTTTATAAATGAATATAAATGGGAAGGAAAAGAGCGAAAGCCAACAAGAAAAGGAACTATAGTGGCAGAACGAAAACCTTATGCCAAACATTATAATCGTAAGTTTATGGAACAAAAAAATAGTAAGGAAAATGCATTTCTTAAATATAAAGCGATGCAATTTTATCATTATTTAATTGAAGCTAAAAGTTTTTTACGTCAAACAATTGAAATCTTAGAAAGAGAAAAAAAGAAAAAATCAGAAGAGTTTCAAGCTGTAAAAACGATTATACAAACAATTGAGCGTAATGGATCAGTAACCGATAGAGAGAAGCAAAAATATAAAAATATACATTTACTAAAAGAAGCCGATTTACGAAAGAGCTCAATGAAAATACAAGAATATAAAATATTGGCGCATATTGTGCATGAAAATGTACAATACTTTCAAATGTTAATGCACTCTTCATTTTGGAGGGAAGTTACTGAAACAAGTAACATGAACTTACATGATTTACCGATACCACATCAACAATTACTACATCATTTAGAAGTACTCCCGCAATATACGGATCAATCTCCATCATTATTATTTGTTTATAAGCCAACGTTTTTAGTGTATGAATATTACGCTTTTTTTATCGTTATTTCACTTTTAGAGCAAATTGGTTTTGAGGCTAGAAACTCCATCCGTGAACAAATACAAGAACATTTTTATGTAGATGGATTACAAGATGGAACGACAGTAGTTTTAGAACGAGATGATATAAAGGTGCATGTCGCATTTAATGACTTAATTGAAACACATCCTCTTATTGCATTAAGTAAAGGTAGTAATTTTTACAATGGTGAGGATACGAAGAAGCCAGATATTCGCTTAGACTGTTATGTAAAAGAAGATGGGAAATACGTATATAAATCTTCTATTATTATTGAAGTGAAGTATAGTCCAATGTACAATATTTTTCAGCACGTCGGAAATACGAAAGCAACTGAGCAAATGTATAAGTACTGGTCTATAAAGTATGTAGAAGAACAGGATGGAAAGCGAGTCTATTATCGAAGGTCAATTTATGAAGTCATTTGTGTATATCCAGGAAGCCATATGCATAGTAAAAAAATTGAGTCTGGATGCGGTGTTTTCTTGCAGTTATATCCATATAAGACGAAACAAGGGGAAGAGAAATTAGCTGGAAAACATGGGATGGTACAAATTTTTGAAAAATGGCTAAAAAGCATTAAGAAGTAAAAGAAATCCTTTTTCATAAAGGATTTCTTTAGATTAAGAAGAATTATATGCTGTATGGAAAGAAACGTAGTGTAATTTAGATTTGAAAAGTGCTACAAATGTGTTATTAAAAGGAATGTGAGCGCGGGATAAAAGTCGATTAAATTGGAATCTAATTCATTTTGCAGAATATAATAAGTCATAAATATTTTTAGTTGCATACGAAGATTTGTTCTTATATGATAGATAGTGAAAGCGTTATCAAAAAAACAGAGCGGCGATGGGAAAGGCGGTTAAATATGTTCCAGCGTGTTCAAACAAAGGAAGAACATTTTGGGTTCGAGCAACTATGGGGAGATTTTTGTGAAGAAAGAAACTTAATGTTCGTAGAACGTAATTTAAATCCATCACGATTTTTATTAATAGAAGATGAACATCCTATTGGTACAGTAGAATGTATTAAGTATACGGTACCTGAACAATCGAATTCTGAGTTTTTCTATCCGTTTTCTAAAAATGATTTAGTAAAAGATTTGAAGAATGTATATGAAATAGGCAAGTTAAGTATTTCGAAAACGTCTCGTGGAAGAGGACATTTCAAAAGGCTAACAGCTATTTTATTTATACATGCGTTAGAAACAAAAGCTGAATGGTACATTGCAGCAGTAACAAAAAGAATGTATATGTATTTACTTACACTTGGTTTTCCAATTGAACCAATAGATAATCCTTTTCAGTTTCATGATACTTTACAAGGTGTACCAGTAAGAATTCATGCTCGAAAAGGGGTTACGCATTTGTATTCTTTAAAAGAATTTCGTGATGTGATTCAAGGGAATGCTCATGCACAGGCATTAATTACAGAATACAGTAAAAATATTATGTTAACGAAATAAAGCGAAGTGAATATGTATAATAAAGAGAATAACATTTGTATAGGATATAACTCTTCATTAAAAAAGACCCTTATTATTTTAATAAGGGTCTAAAAATTATAATCCAAATATACTAAAAATCATTTTGCGGCGCTTCGGTTTCTTTTCTCGTTCATATGTTGGTTTTGAATCCGGAGTAATATAAATGGGTTCTTCTTTCGTTAGGGCAGCTTCTAACTTTTGAATTCGCTCTAACATTTCCTCCATTTCACGACGGTGTTGTAAAAGTTGGTACGTGACGACATCATTTGCCTTATCTTGCATTTGTTCTTCCATTCGATCAAGTCTTCTCGTAATAGTGTTTAATTGATTAGCTAATTGCTCAAAATCATTCGATGATATGTTTTGAACAATTGTATTAACTTGAGTTTTTAATTCCTCAACTTCATTTGAGGAAGCCTTTTGAGTAGATTGAGAATTTTGAGATTGCTCTATTTGAAATCGATGGTGTTCTAACATTTGATCGACATCCTCTTGTGTGAATATAAAGTGGCCATATTTGTTTTTCTCTATCGTAAGATTTAATTGTTGCGCGATCCGGACAACAGCCTTTGGGCTAACACCTAATTTCTTTGCGATAAATGGTGTTTTATATTCCAAAATAATCCCTCCTATATATATCCTGTTGAATGATTTCGAGCTATGAAGTAAGTTCCCTTCTAGTGCGACAAAAGAAGTGTGGAATCGGCAAAGAAAGTGTTTTTTCACGAAATTGAGTTGAGGAGAATAGTTCTTTTAAATAAAAATGTCTTATCGTAACATTTAGAATAATTTGACGAGTGTAAATGAATTAGATTATCATAATGATAAATATCTTTTTTATGTATGCATATAATATATAAAAAGGTGGTTGCTAATGTAGAATTTTGTTAGAGTATTAGAATGCTTACTTCACTTGAATAAAATTAAGTAGGAGGTGGCTTCCTTGCTTACAAAGTAAGTAAGGAAAAGTATTTGGACATATATAGTATAAGTATAGTGATTGTTTTAATTGCCTTAACGGCATTTTTCGTTGCAGCAGAATTTGCAATTGTTAAAGTGAGAAGTTCACGAATTGACTATTTAATTGCAGAAGGAAATAATCGTGCAACATCGGTCAAAACAGTCATTACAAACTTAGACGAATATTTATCTGCTTGTCAGCTAGGAATTACTGTTACAGCTTTAGGAATTGGGTGGTTTGGTAAACCTGCGTTAAAGCAAATGTTTGATACGCTTTTTGCAAATTGGAATATCTCTACTCAACTAGCAGACATTTTTGCTGTAATTTTAGTATTTTTGTTAATTACTTTTTTACATGTTGTAATAGGGGAATTGGCCCCAAAAACATTTGCAATTCAAAAATCTGAACAAGTGAGTTTGCTTGTTTCTAAACCGTTAATTTTCTTTTATCGTATTGCATTCCCATTCATTTGGCTATTAAATGGTTCAGCTCGAATCATTACGAAGCTGCTAGGGCTGAAACCGCCGAAGGGGCATGATGAGGTTCATTCAGAAGAAGAATTACGGTTGTTAGTTTCAGAAAGTTATAGAAATGGTGAGATTAATCAATCTGAATATAAATATGTGAATAAAATTTTTGAATTTGATGATCGGATTGCAAAAGAAATAATGGTACCTCGAACTGAAATGAATATTATAAGTAAAGAGATGCCTGCTGAAGAAGCTTTGCAAAAAATGTCTCGTGAAAAATATACAAGGTATCCAGTTGTTGATGGCGACAAAGACCACGTAATAGGTTTTGTGAATTTTAAAGATATTTTTACTGAATTTGTACAACATAAAGCTGTTAATAAGAAGACAGTAGAGCAATATATGAGACCAATTATTTTAGTTATCGATTCTATTCCAATTCATGATTTGTTTTTGAAAATGCAAAAAGAAAGAACACATATTGCTATATTGATAGATGAATATGGTGGAACATCTGGACTTGTTACTGTTGAAGATATTCTGGAAGAAATTGTTGGAGATATTCAGGATGAGTTTGATACGGATGAGCAGCCAGAAATTCAACAAGTTAGTGAAACGAAGACGATACTAGAGGGAAAAGTACTTGTTAGTGAAGTGAATACGTTATTTGGTTTAGGGATTGATGATGATGGTGTTGATACAATCGGTGGTTGGATTTTAACGAAGAATATAGAGATTGCTGAAGAGGATTCCATTGAAATTGAAAATTATAAGTTTTGTGTGAAAGAATTAGATGGACATTATATAAAAAGATTAGAAGTTACAAAGATAGTAGAATCGATTGTTATTTTAGAAGATGAAAAACAAATTTCGTTACAAGAGCAAATTAGCTCGTAAACTCTGCTATATAGCAGAGTTTTTTTGAGCATAATGTTTTTTGAGGGATAAGGGCTATGATACAATGACATAAGTCAAACCTTTCACTAGGTGAAGTATTGTTGTATACATATATTTGGAAGGAGCAGAAGTATGAAAAAGCATTTATATATAAATGGAGATTGGAAATCTGTAAACACGTATAAACCATTATACGCACCATATTCTGAAGAAACATTAGCGGAAATTGCACAAGGCACGGAAGAAGATGTAAAAGAGGCTGTTACCGCTGCAAAAAATGCAATGACAAAAATGAATACATTATCTGCATATGATCGTGCGACTATTTTAGAGAAAGTTGCACAAAAAATGGATGAAAGAAGAGAAGAATTTGCAGAGATTATTGCAAAAGAAGCTGCAAAACCAATACGTGCTGCAAGGGGAGAAGTAGATCGTACTGTTCAAACATACAAATTTGCAGCTGAAGAAGCGAAGCGTATATATGGTGAGACATTGCCATTAGACGCCGCACCTGGTGCAGATGGGCGTATTGCATATACAATCCGAAAGCCGATTGGGGTTATAGGGGCTATTACACCATTTAATTTCCCATTAAATTTAGTAGCGCATAAAGTTGGACCAGCAATCGCTGCCGGAAATACAGTTGTATTAAAGCCAGCTGATCAAACGCCATTATCATCTTATGCATTAGTTGAGTTATTTGAAGAGGCAGGATTGCCAAATGGAGCTTTAAATATCATTTCTGGCCCTGGCTCCACGGTTGGTGAGGCAATCGTCAAAAATGATTACGTTGCTTCTATTACTTTTACCGGAAGTCCAAAAGTTGGAATCGGAATAAAACAAAAGGCTGGGCTAAAACGAGTTACGTTAGAACTAGGCTCAAATGCTGCTGTTATCATTGATGAAGATGTAGAGTTAACAGATGAAATAATTGAACGTGTAAAATGGGGAGCATTTGTTAATAATGGGCAAGTTTGTATTTCAGTACAACGTGTTTTTGTACATGAAACGAAAATGCATGAATTTCTTTCGAAGCTAAAGAAAGCGATGGAATCAGTTGTTGTTGGTGATCCACTGCTTGAGGAAACGGATGTATCAGCTTTAATTTCAAAAAGAGATGTAGAGCGAATTGATATGTGGGTTCAAGAAGCAATTAAGGAAGGAGCAACTGTTTTATGCGGTGGTAAGAAGCGGGATGCAAGAATTTTTGAACCGACTGTATTAACAAATGTTCCAGATCATGTATCTGTGCAGTGCCAAGAAGTATTCGGTCCACTCATGACAGTAAATACATTTAAAGAATTTGATGAAGCGATTGAGCAAGTAAATAATTCGCGTTACGGCTTACAGGCAGGAGTATTTACAAATAATTTATTTAAAGCAATGCGTGCAATTGATGAGCTAGAGGTTGGTGGTGTCATGATTAATGATATTCCAACGTTCAGAGTAGATCATATGCCTTATGGTGGTGTGAAAGAAAGTGGCACGGGACGCGAAGGAATTAAATATGCAATAGAAGAAATGACAGAAATGAAATTAGTATGTATTAAAAAATAAAGTGGAAAAACTTAAAACTTGCACTAAAAAACGAGTAGGAAATGTTTACGATTCCATACTCGTTTTTTACGCTTCTAGTAACTATTTAATTAAGTGTAACTTTTACTTCATTTCTTGTTTGAAAATAGTATCTTCTACATAAATTTGTTCTTTATCTATAGCAGTAGCATGAGTTAATACTAAACCGATTGGTGTTTTTGTATCTTTATTTTGAACAATTGTAAAAGGAACATTTTTTTCGTTTGCTAATTTAATGTATTTTGATAAATGTGGGTAAGCAATGCCACCATTTAGGAGGAGTTGTAATGATTGAGAAGAGCGCATGCTACCCGCCACTTCAGAGTATACATTACTTTGCATTACTTGACCGATTGTTAAAGCGATTTCCACACGCTCACGTAATGTAGTTAAATACATATTACGTTCTTCTGGTTTGTTTTGCTTTTGGCCGTAAATGCCTTCTTGGAGATAATCTTCCACATTTTTATTTACCATATTTTTCACACCTTTCATTTTCTATTGTACGCAAGAATTAAAAATGATGCAAAAAAAAGTCGTTTTGACTACGGAAATAATGAAAATATGTGAAGGAAAAAGGGGATTTGTATACAATTAGTTAAATAAGAAAGAAAAAATAATTTTATCAACAGAAATTAACAAAATGTGACAAAAATCTATTAACGAATCGTATTTTTTGTGTTAATATTCAAAATATAAAGGGTATTCGTCGTATGGAAATGGAGGGAATGGAGGTTTTTCCAATCGATAAGGATATTAAAGAAATATTTTGTTCACACTTGAAAAACAATAGGCACCAATTCGTAGAGAACTGGAAAAACAAAATGATAATTTCCGAAAAAGATCCATTTAAACTAGAAGTAGTTCAAAATGGAGAGGATTTACTAGAGTTAATTATCGAACTTACTATGGAAGATAAAGATATAAATTATCTTCAACCGTTATGTGAGAAAATTGCTATTGAACGTGCTGGAGCAGATGCGAATATTGGAGATTTTGTTTATAACGCAAACGTGGGAAGAAATGAACTTTTCGAAGCGATGTGTGAATTAGATGTTAGCGCTCGTGAATTGAAACCAATTATGGCAAAAATACATACTTGTTTTGACAAATTAATTTATTATACCGTTTTAAAATACTCGGAAATTATATCGAAGAATTTAGAGGAAAAACAGCAATATATTAACGAAACACATAAAGAAAGGCTGACGATTTTAGGGCAAATGTCAGCTAGTTTTGTACATGAATTTCGTAATCCGCTTACTTCTATTATGGGGTTTGTTAAATTATTAAAGGCGGATCATCCGAGTTTATCGTATTTAGATATTATT
The DNA here is from genome assembly GCF_056530295.1 of Bacillus sp. PK6-16. Lineage (NCBI taxonomy): Bacteria > Bacillati > Bacillota > Bacilli > Caryophanales > Bacillaceae > Bacillus > Bacillus sp. PK6-16. The sequence continues at coordinate 3,121,309 of NZ_CP096511.1, read as the reverse complement.
TCGCATGAATTAGATCAATTAAATTTTCGTATTTCGCAATTTTTACTCGTATCGAAAAAAGAAATGTGGAATGAATCGGAACGGTTTTGGCTTAATGACTTGTTTCAAGACATTATACAATTCTTATATCCGAGTTTGGTCAATGCGAATGTTTTGATTGAAAAGAATTTACCGTATCCAATTCCGCTTGTTGGTTATCGGAGTGAAGTGAGACAAGTATTTTTAAACATATTAATGAATTCAATTGATGCTCTTGAATCAATGAAAGAAGAACGAAAAATTATCATTGATGTATTTGAAGAAGATCAAGCTATTCGAATTGTGATAAAAAATAATGGACCAATGATTCCAGCTGAAAATGTAGAAACGATTTTTGAACCATTTGTAACTACTAAAAAGTTAGGAACTGGTATTGGATTATTTGTATGTAAACAAATTGTGGAAAAACATAATGGATCCATTATGTGTCGATCAGATAACGATTGGACAGAATTTCAAATTGCATTTCAAAAATAAACAGTCTACACCAAATGAATGGTGTAGACTGTTTTAATTTGTGAGTATAACGGCTTCTAATTTAGGATCTTTAGTTGAATAACCTACTATTGAAATTGTATAAATAACATTTGGTTCAACATTGAATTTAGGTATAGTCAATAAAACGTTTTTATTATCTGCGAGTGAAATTTCAATATCTGCTGTACCAGGGCTAACTTGCAAAAAATCTGTTATTTGTTTAAAGAGTACATTTTCAAATAAATGATCCCCATCTTTTAAATCTACGTTTACAACAGGGGTATCTGGAGAGAAATGTGCAAACCGTATTTTGGCTTGACCAGCTGGTAAATGTGTATTATCAAGTATAGGCTGTAATTGTAGGTGATTATCACTATTTATTGCAGCAAGAGTATAAGTATGATTTCCCATTATTGGTACCAACGCTGAAAAGATTGGAGTTTCATTTCCGACAGGAACAATATCTATACGGTATTTACCTTGCACTAATGATAAATAAGGGCTGAATTGCTTAAATGAAATATTTTTAATAACCTTTTGTCCGTTTACTAAAATGTCAACCGCTGGTATATTTGGATCGGCATGAAAAATTCTTATATGTGACGGTAAAGCAGCTTCTTGTGAGTCTCTTGTTTCATACGCCTGTACAAGTTTTGATAGTGCATCGTAATATTTCATATATAATTCTATATATTTTTTAGGATTACGAAACTGATAGTAACGTGCGAGTTGTTCGTATTGTGTAACTTCTTGTCCATATTTTTCGATTTCAGATTGAGACATGAACATTCCTCCTTTGTCATCATTAAAACTATATGCGAAGCAAGAAAGCGGTTATGCAAAAAAAATGATTTTATAAAGGGAAAATTAAAAATTGACAACAAATATGTTTTCATAAAGAGGTGCTGGTGCTTACGAGAATTTCGCAGAGTAAAGCAGTACATATGACTGTACGAAAGTAAAATAAATGCCAAATTGAAAGTGCATTTCAATTAACATATTGAATACATGTCCAAAAATCGCTAGAAAACTAGGGATTTTTTTAATTATAGGCAAATACACATACAAAGTGATAATTGTCCTACATAAATTATAAAGGAAAGATACTTTGAATCTGAGGAAAGGAGTGCCACTTCGGGATAGGGATATCCCGATAGTAATTGTGAATGAAGTTATGAAAAGGTTTTGTGTTATAGGCTGTAGGATGAATTTGTAAACTTCATTTTTCTATTTATTTTAGCAATTGACAGTATTAACCCATAAGAGAGCGTCATGACGAACTGATTAGTGTGGTTAATCGGTTCTTTTTTTATAGTTTAAAACTGAAAAGTTTACATAATGAATAGGAATCTGAATTGATTAGTAAGGTGGGTGTCGAAATTTGTTTTAAAATATGCAATTTAAAGTAGGATAATAGGAAGGAGTTTAACGGGAGTTCCGTCGAAGTGTACAGAATGTCGGCATTTAAGGACAGCTGGCATTATGCTATAAAAACATTTGGTGATGTAGTCATTTCATATAAAAAGGAGGGTTATTTGGGCGTATAGAAAAGGGTTGGTCTTCGGTTTTTTAGTTCTGAATTTTCTGTTTTATAAAAATTTTTAAGCACTCATTTGTATATTTTATAATAGTTTTTTGATAAATTCACTGCTTTTGCAGAGGATTCTTTTTTATGAAAGAAACGTCAATTTTCTTCATATATATATACAAATTGGAGAAATGGGGGAGCGCTATGCGCGATTACTTAATTAAACCACTTGTTGGTCAGCCGTATCCAATGATTTCACATGGAAAAGGTGTTTATTTGTATGATCAAAATGGCAATAAATATTTTGATGGTTCGTCAGGAGCAATTACGGCAGGTATTGGGCATGGCGTAAAGGAGATTGCAGACGTTATTAAAAAGCAAGCTGAGGAGATTGCTTTCGTTTATAGATCACAGTTTACGAGTGAACCAGCTGAAAAATTAGCGAAGAAGTTAAGTGATTTAAGTGTAGGAGATTTGAACTGGAGTTTTTTTGTAAATAGTGGTACGGAAGCGAATGAAACAGCTATGAAAATTGCAATTCAGCATTTTCAAGAGCGAGGTATTCAAGGGAAACATAAAATTTTATCAAGATGGATGAGTTATCACGGTATTACGATGGGTGCTTTATCGATGTCTGGGCATCCACTACGTAGACAACGTTTCGTATCTATTTTGGAAGATTATCCGACTATACCAGCTCCATATTGTTTCAGATGTCCTGTTCAAAAGGTATATCCAACTTGTCAGCTGGCATGTGCGACTGAACTAGAAAGATCAATTGAAAGAATTGGTGCAGAGCATATTGCTGCTTTTATTGCTGAGCCGATTATCGGAGCAGCTGGAGGCGCGGTTGTTCCGCCGAAAGACTATTATAAAGTCATTAAAGAGATTTGCGACCATTACGATATTTTATTTATTGCGGATGAAGTAATGACTGGGCTTGGTCGTACTGGAGCATGGTTTGCGATGGAGCATTGGGGCGTAGAGCCGGATATTATGACACTTGGTAAAGGGTTAGGAGCGGGATATACACCGATGGCAGCGACAGTTGTAAGTGATCGTGTTATGGAACCAATATTACGTGGATCACGTTCAGTAATGAGCGGTCATACGTTAAGTGCAAATCCATTGTCTGCAGCAACGGCTTTAGCTGTTATTGAATATATGGAGAAATATAATCTTCCTGAAAAAACAGCAGAAAAGGGAGAGTATTTAATAAAAGGCTTACAGAAAGTTCAACAACAATCGACAATCATTGCTGATGTGCGCGGAAAAGGGTTGCTAATCGGAGTAGAATTGCAACCGTTTACAAAAGCGTCGGAGCTTATTTCAGTTGCAGCTAAAAATGGTCTGCTTTTATACCAAGCAGTTTCAGGGCAAGCAGGAAAAGAAGATAGTGCACTGCTTGTAGCACCGCCAATGACAACTACATATTCCGAGTTAGATGAATTACTTTCAATTTTCTCTAAAAGTGTGGAAGAGATGATGCAAAAAGGAGGGCATAGTATCGCATGACAACTATTACAAATACATTCGGTAAATTAAAAGAAATTGAGGAAGTAATTTCTTTGTTCCATAATGATATGACATTGATGTTTGGGGGATTTGGAGGGATTGGATCCCCTCCATCTTTAATACAGGCAATTTTAGAAAAAGGCGTTACAAATTTAAATTTAATTGGAAATGACACTGGATTTCCTGATGTAGGTATCGGTCGTCTTGTTACAAATGAAAGAGTTAAATCAATAATTACTTCTCACATTGGCTCCAATCCAAATGCAGGAAGGCAACTAAACGAGGGAAGATTACAAATTGAGTTTTCTCCGCAGGGAACATTAGCAGAGCGTATTCGCGCTGGTGGCGTTGGTCTTGGTGGTGTTTTAGTTGATGTTGGTGTTGATACGATTGTGGAAGAGGGAAAACGAACAGTTGAAATGAATGGTAAGACCTACTTAGTTGAAACAGCATTAACTGCTGAAGTTTCAATTGTATATGCGAAAAAGGCAGATCCGTTTGGTAACCTTGTATTTGACAAAAGTGCACGAAATATGAATCCCCATGTAGCTATGGCTGGGGATATAACAATTGTAGAAGCAGAAGAAATAGTCCCGCTTGGAAGTTTAGATCCAGAGGAAATTGTCGTTCCAGGTGTTTTCGTAAATTATATTGTACCGTCGGAAGGAGTGAACTGGAAATGGGTATGGGCGTAGAAGTGAGGGATAAGATTGCTAGGCGTGCGGCGAAAGAAATACAAAATGGTATGATTGTAAATTTAGGTATTGGCATACCATCGCTTGTACCAAATCATTTGCCTGAAGATATAAATGTTATGTTTCATGCGGAAAATGGAATCGTCGGCATGGGACCAACGCCAAGTAAAGGGAATGAAGATGAAAATTTGTGTAATGCAGCAGGTTTACCAACTTCTCTTATAACAGGAGCGAGTTATTTCGATAGCTGCACAGCGTTTGGGATGATTCGAAAAGGTTTGCTAGACATAACGATTCTTGGTTCATTACAAGTAAGTGAAAATGGTGATTTAGCAAACTGGATTGTACCTGGAAAACGTGTTCCAGGTATTGGTGGAGCAATGGATTTAGCACAAAAAGCGAAGCGGGTCGTTGTTGTGATGAATCATGTTGATAAGTACGGAAATGCAAAAATTGTTTCAGAGTGTACATTGCCATTAACTTCAAAGAAATGTGTAGATTTAATTATTACTGATATGGCAGTCATGGAGGTAACTCCGAGTGGACTTATATTACAAGAATTAATGAGCCCATACACAGTAGAAGATGTAAAACGACATACAGAAGCTGATTTTCAAATTAGTTCTAACTTACTAGTAATTGAATGAAGGGAGATGTAATATATGGAGCAATTAAAAAAGCAAGTTTGTGATTATATTGAGAGCCATGAAGAGGAAAGTGTGAAATTTTTAAAACGATTAATTCAAGAAAAGAGCGTATCTGGTGATGAAAGCGGTGCGCAGGCAATTGTGATTGAAAAATTACGTGAATTAGGTTTAGAGCTCGATATATGGGAGCCTTCTTTTTCTAAAATGAAAGATCATCCTTATTTTGTATCACCCCGTACAAGTTTTTCAGATAGCCCAAATATTGTAGCAACTTTAAAAGGAAGTGGCGACGGGAAATCTATGATATTGAATGGGCATATTGATGTAGTTCCAGAAGGGGATGTGAATCAGTGGGAACATCATCCTTATAGCGGTGAGAAAATCGGAAATCGTATATATGGCCGTGGAACGACGGATATGAAGGGCGGAAATGTCGCACTTATGCTTGCGATGGAAGCGATTATTGAATCTAACATTGAATTAAAAGGAGACATCTATTTTCAAAGTGTAATAGAAGAGGAAAGTGGCGGAGCAGGGACATTAGCAACTATATTACGAGGATATAAGGCAGATGGTGTCATTATTCCGGAGCCTACTAATATGAAGTTTTTCCCGAAACAACAAGGTTCCATGTGGTTTCGTCTACGTGTAAAAGGGAAAGCTGCACACGGTGGAACGCGCTATGAAGGGGTTAGTGCAATAGAAAAAAGTATGTTTGTTATAGAACATGTAAGAAAGCTAGAGGAGAAAAGAAATAGTCGAATTACAGATCCGTTATTTAAAGAAATTCCGATTCCAATTCCAATTAACATTGGGAAAATTGAAGGAGGGAGTTGGCCAAGTTCTGTTCCCGATGAATTAATTTTAGAAGGAAGATGCGGTGTTGCGCCGAATGAGACTATAGAGGCGGCAAAAGAAGAGTTTGAGAATTGGATTGCTGAATTAAATGATGTGGACAATTGGTTTGTTGAAAATCCAGTAGAAGTAGAATGGTTTGGAGCGAGATGGGTTCCTGGTGAACTAGAAGAGAATCATGAACTCATTACGACACTTCATCACAACTTTGTTGAAATCGAAGGGAACGAACCAATTATTGAAGCATCTCCGTGGGGGACTGATGGAGGTTTATTTACACAAATTGCAAACGTACCAACAATAGTATTTGGTCCAGGAGAGACGAAAGTAGCACACTATCCAAACGAATATATAGAAGTTGATAAAATGATAGCTACCGCAAAAATTATTGCATGTACATTACTAGATTGGTGTGAGGTGAAAAAATGAAATACTATGAATCTTTTAGAGAACAGACGAATTGTTATACAGTAGAAGGTGTTTTAGATTATTTTAATAAGCGTATTCGGGTAGATCACTATACAGGAAATGTTGAAAGTATTATACAGACCATTGACGAACTAGCAGAGAAACATTCTTTCACTAAATGTATTATTAAAGGAAAGGGAGAGCATGTTTCAACATGGCTCTCTTTCGGTTTTTTGTTGGAAGCAACGATACCTCATTATTTTCAAGGGCACGATGCATACTTTTTTGTGAAATATAATAATGATGAAAGACGAAATAGTATGCATTGGACTGAGGAAGATACTATATTAAGCGGTGTAAAAGGAAAAGAAATAAAAGAAAAAGTAGTTCCAGAGAAATTTTTGCTGAGAAAAGCGACTGAAGAAGATGCAGAAGAATTAGCAACTGTATTCGGAAAAGTATTTGAAGTGTATCCGACACCTTTAAATGAAGCGAGTTATGTATTACAGACGATGAAAGAAGACGATACAATTTACTACGTGTATGAATTTGAGGGGAAAATTATTAGTACAGCATCTGCAGAAATGAACATAAAGGAAGGGAATGCAGAATTAACGAATTGTGCTACTTTACCTGAATACCGTAAACATGGATTTATGAAAAGTTTACTAATTAAATTAGAGGAAGAACTTCAAGAAAGATCTATTTTCTGCTCCTATACAATTGCTCGATCGCTTTCTTTCGGAATGAATGCTGCCTTTCATCAATTAGGCTATACGTATACAGGGAGACTGGCGAATAATTGCTACATTTTCGATAAGTTGGAAGATATGAATATATGGGTGAAAGATCTATCTAGCTATTCGAAAGCAGTAAAACTTCCACCTCAAAATTTGGCTGTAAAGCAAAACAGTTAGGTGGAGCTGGGTGTTTGAAAAAGCCGCACTAATTAGAGTTTCGAGTTATCTAATGAAAATATAAAATTGATTAAAATTATAGAACGGAATCGTCATGCTTACAATCGCACATAGGTGTGCCGAAAAATCGGCATGTAATTGCTGGATTTTCGGCAAGAGGGGGGATGACATTGCTAGCAGTTTCGACACAAGAAGTCATTGAAGCGATTTTGGGCAGTATTGATGAGGCTATACACGCTGTAGATGAAAATGGAATTACAATATTTTATAATTCTGTAGCTGCAAAACACGATGGATCGAAGATTGAAAAAGTGTTAGGGAAACATCTGTTAGAAGCGTTCCCGTCTTTATCAAGGGAAACGAGTACATTGATGAAAGTACTAGATACAAAAAAACCTATCGTACATCAGGTACAACATTATCAAAATTTAAATGGTGAAGATGTTTGTACAGTAAATACGACGTTACCTATTTTTATAGATGGGAATATTGCTGGGGCTGTTGAAATTGCAAAGGATTACTCTACAATTCAAAAGCTTACTGACACAATTGTTGACTTACAGTCGAAAATAAAGCGATCATCTAGAAAAAAAGTGATTAAAAAGCACGCTGCATTTGAGACGATAGTGACAAATGATACACGGTTTAAACAGACGAAAGAGTTAGCACAAAAAGTAGCACCAACAGACGCGAATGTTTTAATATATGGTGAAACAGGAACAGGAAAAGAACTGTTCGTACAAGCAATTCATGAAGCTTCTAAAAGAAAAAACAAGCCATTTATTGCACAAAACTGTGCAGCTTTACCAGAGTCGCTATTAGAAAGTTTATTGTTTGGAACGACAAAAGGAAGCTATACGGGAGCGATTGAAAGAGCTGGGCTATTTGAACTTGTTGATGGTGGTACATTATTTTTAGATGAACTGAATTCAATGCCTCTTGATTTGCAGGCAAAAATGTTACGAGTGTTAGAAGATGGAGTCATTAGAAGAATTGGTGATAATAAGACGAGAAAAGTAGATGTTCGTGTTATTACCGCGATGAACCAGCCTCCAGAAATATGTTTACGAGAGAATAAAATTCGCACTGATTTATATTATCGCTTAAACGTATTTTCATTATATATCCCACCGCTTCGTGAAAGAACTGAGGATGTACTATTATTAGCATCTTATTTTTTGAAAGAATATAATAAAAGTTATAAAAAAGGTGTACTTCAAATGGATGAGGAAGCGAAAGATAGACTGCAAGCTTATCAGTGGCCTGGAAATGTACGGGAGTTAAAACATACGATTGAACATGCTGTTATTATTGCAGAAGGGAATACATTAACAGCCAATTGTTTACCACGTACATTTCGGAAAGAGAAGTTTTCGAAGAAGAAGGGTATAATGCCACTTAGAGAAGCACTTCATCAAACAGAAAAAGAATTAATAGATCAAGCGTTGATTGAAACGGAAGGGAATATATTACAAGCCGCAAAAATGTTGGGTATCCCTCGTCAAACGCTTCAATATAAACTGAGCAAGTACGACAAAACCGCCGAATAATCGGCGGTTTTTGTGTGTTTGCACCAATAAAAGAGCGTTTACATATATAAAAAGTAATGAATATGATGTTAAGTATTGATTTCATACAACGCTTAAAAATATTTTTTCGCTTATGTAATAGGGTTCTCCGCACATTTACTTATCAACAATGTAAAGTTGGCATAACTATTGCTTATATAAAGGATGAGCGTATAAAAAGGGGGAATAGCAATGTTACATGATGTATACAAACCAAATCGTCACTGGAAGGATATCGAATTATGGAAAGATGTTACTGAAGAGCAATGGAATGATTGGGTTTGGCAATTAACGAATACGATCAAAACGTTAGATGACTTAAGAAAAGTGATTAACTTAACACCTGAAGAAGAAGAGGGCGTTAAAATTTCAACGAAAACGATCCCGTTAAATATTACACCGTACTATGCTTGGCTAATGAATCCTGATGATCCACGCTGTCCGATTCGGATGCAATCAGTACCGATTTCGGAAGAGTTATATAAAACAAAATATGATTTAGAAGACCCGCTTCACGAAGACGAAGATTCACCAGTTCCAGGGCTAACACATCGTTATCCGGACCGTGTACTATTCTTAGTAACAAATCAATGTTCTATGTATTGTCGTTACTGTACACGTCGTCGTTTTAGTGGACAAATTGGAATGGGTGTACCGAAGAAACAATTAGATGATGCAATTGCTTATATTCGTGAAACGCCACAAGTACGAGATGTATTAATCTCCGGTGGTGACGGACTTCTAATTAACGATAAAATTTTAGAATATGTATTAAAAAATTTACGAGAGATTCCGCATGTTGAGATTATTCGTATCGGAACGAGAGCACCAGTAGTATTCCCACAACGTATTACAGAAAACTTATGTAACATTATTAAAAAATACCATCCAGTATGGTTAAATACACATTTCAATACATCTATTGAAATTACTGAAGAATCGAAAAAGGCATGTGAAATGTTAGCGAATGCCGGTGTTCCAGTCGGAAACCAAGCAGTAATTTTAGCTGGTATTAACGACAGCGTTCCAATTATGAAAAAACTTATGCATGACTTAGTAAAAATCCGTGTGCGTCCATACTACATTTATCAATGTGACTTATCTGAAGGTATCGGTCACTTCCGTGCACCAGTATCTAAAGGTCTTGAAATTATTGAAGGTTTACGTGGACACACATCTGGTTATGCTGTTCCGACATTCGTTGTTGATGCGCCAGGTGGAGGCGGTAAAATTGCACTTCAGCCAAACTATTTAATCTCACAAAGTGCAGATAAAGTTGTACTTCGTAACTTTGAAGGTGTTATTACGACGTATCCAGAGCCAGAGAGCTATATTCCAGGAAGAGCGGAAGGATACTTTAAAGAGATTTATCCGAACTACGAAGAAAAACGTTCAGATGTTGGTATCGCAGGTCTTATGAGCGATAAGAAATTTAACCTCGTTCCAGACGACTTACAGCGTATGAACCGTCGTAAAGACTACGAAGATAATGATACTCATGCATCTTTAAAAGATAAACGTGATAAGCGCGATCAATTAAAAGATAAAAAATATCAAGCACAAATGGCTAAGTTAGAAGAAAACGACAAAAAAACTGAGGGTGATGCAGTATGAATTGTATGTGGTGTGACAGTACAGAAGCGAAAGAAAGCTTGAATACTGTATATTGGGAATTACCAGATGGTACGAAAGCCATTGAAATCCAAGAGACACCATGTATTTCTTGTTCCTCGTGCGGGATGGACTATCAATCAGACCATACAGTAAAAGAAATTGAAGATCAATTATTCTTAATTTACACGAAAGATTTACCAAAACAACTAACATATGAAGAATTAATGGGAAGACCGCGTCTATTAAAAAGAAATTATTTCGACTTTTAACCAGCTTTTATGCTGGTTTTTTTCTTTTTTGCCTTGTATAATGTACCCAAGTTAGAAAGGTAGGGAATATTTTTGAAAAAGACATTTTACCATTATATGATGAAGCATCGTGCAGCTTTATTTAGAAATGAAATTTCAGATTTAGCAGAGGCGATGTATGATGATTTAAGTTTTCCGAAGCAATCTGAAGACTATGATGAAATTAGTTCATACTTAGAGTTGAGCGGAATGCTAGAAAGTATGTCTATATTTGATGAAGCCTGGGATTTATACATACAAGATAGATAAAAACTATTTGAAAACATACAGAATACATTACTTTATTTAAAGTAATGTATTCTGTATGTTTTTTATTATGAAATTTGTTGATTTGAAGCTAGTCTAGTTACTAGCTTTTTTTGAGTGCAATGTAAATTTTATAAGATTATATTTTTTATTGAAAAAATTTATGAATATAAGCTTCTGTGATAAGCGTTTTTATGTAGGTTGCATATACTGATATCAAAATCACGACGTCAAAAAAAGGAGAGATAGAGATGGCAAGAAAAAAACAACCTAAATACAACGTAGGGGACATAGTCGTGATTACGCTATATGGAACCGTTGGGAAAATCACAAATATGAAGGTTTTAGATGGAGTTTATGTATACGAAGTCAATAATCACGATGGATTTTACGTAGAGCAAACATTGCAGCACGTTACAGAGCAAGATATGAAAAAGGGCGATACGGAGTGGATTGAATTAAATTATAATTTCACGTTTGGTGATCTTGTGCAAGTAACTGGATATGATAAAGATGTTTTCCGTATTGTTGGTTTTCGTACAGAAGTATGGAGATATAAGAATGACGCATGGGAAGATACAATTTATGAATTGTCACGGATTACGGATGGTGAATGGTTAGAAGCGGATGAATCAGATTTAACGTTACTCGCCAATGCTCAAACGGCAAATGCAATTTTGAAGAAAATGAAACAAGATAAAGCCGGTATGAATAAATTAGATTTAGGAAAGTTAAAGTCAATTAACAACTCGAAAAAAGTGAGTGTTAAGACGAATCGTCAAGAAATCATTGATGGATTACTTGATATTTATAACGATTATCAATTATTGTTCGATACATTTAAAGATGAAGAATATAAAATTGTAATGGATGTTGTTCATAATTATTTAGTTAAATTGACAGAGAAAAAATAGTTAACTAGAAAGAGAGAATAAATTGAACAACAACATATGCAGTATAAGGTATGCCTACAACTATTAAAAAAATAAAAAGCCACTTTATAAGAGAGTCTGCCCATTGATCTTCATGCATGAACTCTTCTTTTGTTTGTCCTACTTCATATTGATTTTCCATTATTATTTCCCCCTTTGAATAGCTTGTACTACAATCGTATGCATCTCGTCCAAAGCTTATGACCTATAAAAAAATAAAATCTATTTTTCTAATCTCATATACATAATTTTGAGATTTTTTCATAAAACAGAAATAAAGGAGTGATGCTCATGAAGGAAATTGAAGTCGTGATTGATACGGAAGAGATTGCGGAGTTTTTTTATGAGCAACTAATTGAAAGAGGGTACGTCCCAAAACGAGAAGAAATTGAAGATCTCGCAGATATTACATTTGAGTATTTATTAGAGAAATGCATGATTGATGAAGTTTTTGATGAAGAGGATGAATGAAAGTAACGACGGGCATAACTCGTCGTTTTTTACTCTTTACAAACCTGTCACAAATATAGTCAATAATTATTGGTATAATGAAAAGGAAATTTTACTCAAGAGGTGAAGGAATGTTCAAAAAAATTATTGATTCTTTATTAGGAAAGAAAAAATATCGTTCGTATTCAAGTAGTGATTATCGTCGTAGAGGGCGCTCGTATTCAAGTAGCGATTATAAACGACGTTCATCTGGTTATGGACATCAACATTATAAAAGAAAACGTAAAAGCCGTAGCTTCTTTTCAAGTAGCTGATGAAATGGCGTCGTGTACTAGCATTATTTGATAGACCACTGCGAAAAAATACAATTGTTGCAGAGCGTTATAAAATTGAATCAGTAATTGGAATGGGCAGTTATGGGGTTACATATGTCGTTAATGATTTACAAATAAATAGATATAAAGTCTTAAAACAATTAAGACAAAGTAAACAAAGATATGAGTCTGGTAGAAAATCATTTGAACAAGAGAAAATGATTTTACAAACATTAAATCATCATGCAATTCCTAGTCTATATGATCATTTCCTATGGGAGAAAAAGAGCTTCTTTGTGATGGAGTACATGCCTGGTAAAAATTTTGAAGATTATATTTTCATAGATGGGTATGTATATACAGAACGTGAAGTTTTTGAGATTTTATATGAAATATTAGAAATTGTATCGGTGTTTCATAGTGAAGGCATTATTCATCGAGATTTACGCATTCCAAACATACTAATGAAAGAAAATCAAATTAGTATTATTGATTTTGGATTGGCTAAATGGAAAGGTGAGGATGATGAGCGAGCTACAACTTACGAAGGTGAACAAGCTTTGATGCGAGAAGTTCACTTTCGTAGCGACTTTTATGCGCTCGGTCATTTCTCATTATTTTTATTATATGCAGGATATGAATCTAATGAAAAACAGGAAAAACCATGGTACGAAGAATTAACTTTGGAACATTATAATCGCGAAATGCTTATGCGAATGTTACAAATGAAAACGCCGTACTATGAGAATGTACAAGATTTAAAACAAGATGTAGCTTCTGCTTTAGAAAGGATGGAGACTCCATGTTTCAAAAGTTTTTAGCAAGCGTTGGTATTGGAAGTGCAAAGGTAGATACTGTTCTTGAAAAAGATGAGTATATTGTTGGGGAAGAAATAGTTGGAAAAGTTCATATAACTGGAGGTTCAGTTAGCCAACAAATTGAAAGCATTTACTTAACATTATCAACGTCGTATGTACGAGAAGTGGATGATAAAAAAGTAACAGCAACATATGATTTAGAGCGAGTACGCTTAACAGAACCGTTTTCTGTAGAACCGAATGAAAAAGTTGAAATTCCATTTTCTTTTCCAATGCCAATTGAAGCACCACTTACACTTGGTATGAAAACGGTTTGGATTCATACAGGTCTTGATATTAAACGTAGTATAGACCCAAGTGACCGCGACTACGTTCAAGTGTTACCTAATGCATTATTAAGTAGTGTTTTAGATAGTGTAAAGGAATTAGGGTTTAAAGCACGTCATATAGAATGTGAAGAATTACCGCATCGATTACGTAAGCAAGTTCCATTCGCACAAGAATTTGAGTTTATTCCGGTTTCTGGAGAGTACTATGGGAAATTAGATGAATTAGAATTATTAATCTTGCCACGTGCATACGACCGACTAGAAATAATTATGGAAGTAGATAGAAAATCACGTGGATTAGCTGGTTTATTCGCTGAGGCACTTGATCTTGATGAGAAGGTGATTCGTTTTACCGTAACAAGAGAAGATATCCCTGAGATGAAGCGGAAAATTAATAATTATATTTTTTAATAAACTATGCATAAAAAAGAAATGGAGAGGAAAACTAAAACAACCGCTCCATTTTTTTGCATAGTGAGGTTATGTATGTGAAACGATATCGACATTTATACTTGCTAAGTTTTACGTTACTCATTTGTTTTGTCGTATTATCACTTTCGTATCATACCGCTTGTATTGAGAACTTTGACAATATAGTCGCACATTTTATTCAAAGCTTTCGAAACGATTATTTGACGACCTATTTTACTTGGGTGTCTTTTATCGGTTCCAAAAGAATATATTTTCCATTACTCATTATTCTTGTAATGTATTTTCTCGTTAGAAAAAAGTTGCTTAGTGCGTTACTTCTAACAATTAATTACTACGGATCTCGTTATTTAAACAGTATGCTTAAACTATGGTACGAACGAGCAAGACCTGATGTTACGCAGCTTGTTACTGCAACTGGATATAGTTTTCCGAGCGGTCATACGATGAATGCTACTGCTTTTTTAGGATTTATTGCATACGTCACAATTACTGAAGAGCGTATTTCGTTGCATAAAAAATTGTTAATTATTCTTATAGCAAGCTTTGTTGTATTATCTATTTCAGTTAGCCGAATATATCTTGGCGTGCACTATCCATCTGACATATTAGCAGGATGGGCAGCTGGCGGTAGCTGGCTCGTTTTATGTGTTATATTCCATAAAACGTTCATAAAAAAAGAACCTATGTCATAATAGGTTCTTTTTTCATTGGCTCAACATGAATGTGTGCATGGTAAATTCCAAATTTTTTGCGCAGCATAGCTTCGATGTTGTCGGTAATACAGTGACTTTCTCCAACATCCATGCGAGCATCTACTTCAATTGTAATATCAACATACGTTTGATTCCCATACATACGTGCTCGAATATCTACAATGTTTTCCACACCGCCAATATGCTCAATAGCATCAGCGTATTCTTCCATTTTATCAGGATCAATTCCATCTGTTAGCATATGAGAAGATTCTACGAAAATCTCCCATGCAGTTTTACAAATAATAAGACCGACAATTAAAGCGGCAATAGGGTCTAAAATAGGCATTTGGAACTGAGAACCGACAATACCTACTACGGTACCAATACTTACGAGTGCATCTGATAAATTATCCTTTGCAGCGGCTTCTAATGATTTACTTTTTGTTCGTGCTGCAATTTTTTTCGTATACAAATACACGCAGTACATAACGACAGCAGAAAATAAAGCAACCCATGCAGCGAGTACATTAGGCGCTGCTTGTTTCGGATTTAAGAAAGATTGAATGGCACTAATAACAACTTCTAATCCGACTGTTGCCATAATGAAGGACGCAACAAGTGATGCGATTTGTTCGGCACGCGAATGCCCATACGGATGATCTGGGTCACGAGGTTTACGAGATATTTTTAGACCAATTAATATCGCTAAAGAAGCACCGATATCCGTTAAGTTATTTAAACCGTCAGCGCGTAATGCGCTAGAGAGGGTAATATAACTGATGATGATTTTCATAGAGGATAAAAATATGTAGGCCATAATGCTGACAATAGCACCTTTATCAGCTTCTTTATGAGAAAGAGTATCCATTTTAATCACTCACCTTTCTTTAAAGGAATTCTTTCTATAAATAGAGTATCAAACGAAAGTCGTGTGGGTCTATACAAACATTGTTGACGTTTTATAGCTTTTTAAGAAGGGGATAACAAAGTTTCGTAAAGGAAAAATATGTTGAAAAGTACAAAGTCAAGGTGTGAACCTAATTGGAGTTTATTTACTAAAGAGATAGGAGGGTAGATGGATGAGGAAACGAATACTTTTCTTACTACGTATTATTCTTATCATGACAAGGTGTAATTCATTAAACGATGAAAAACTTCAAAAGATAATTGTGAAAATAGATGAAAACCCTCTGAAAAATATTTTCCAGAGGGCTTTCATTTTAGTATGCTTCTAAAAACTCAGTAACTTGCTCTTCTGTTTTTGCATTAGCACTATGTAAGTGGCCTAGCTTCTCACCGTTTTGGTATACAAGTAAACTTGGAATACCCATTACTTGATACTCTTCAGCGATACTTGGAAACTCATCTTTATTGATAGAGTACCATTCAAATTTATTGAACTCTTCCATTACATCTCCGATAAAGTTGTCCATACGTACGCAATCTGGGCACCATGTAGTAAAGAACTTAACAACTACAGGCTCCTCGCTTGCGATGATGTCTTTGAATTCTTGTTCTGTTTTAATTTCTTTCATAAGTAAAACTCCTTTCAATATCACACGAATTTATATGCAAAATTCGTATTTGCAAACATGTTGCAAACTTATTATTTGTTTTTTAGTTTTGTAGTTCGTTCACACTTATAAAATTATATGTAACATGACTGCGCTACTAAGTGTGAAAATAATGGAACCTCACTTTTCTTTATAAGCTTTTTCCAGGATTGTGTCAAACTTTTGAATTTTATACAGAAATTAAAGAAGCCCACACTTTGATTGAGTATGGGCAGAGGGACTAAAATTAATCGCTTATTAATTTCGAATAGATATTTAAATCGATAAGCTTTCCAGCTGATTTTTCGCTCTTTCTCAGAATCCCTTCTAGATTAATTAACTTTTATTATACAAGAAAATAACTACATTGAACAAAAGCGTTAATTGGAGGTAACGAAATGACAAACTCATCAATTGAATATTGCGTTCAGTGTGATTAAGAAAGTGGTGTATAAAGATGGGACGAGATGAGAGTTACTTCCGAGCTAAAAAAAGAGTAGATAATTTAAAATCATTTTACATGCATTTAACCATCTACATACTAGTCAATCTGATGCTTTTTTACTTTTTAAGTAGTGAATTAGCTATTTTTTATTTTATAAAGAAATAACTCCGAAGCTCATATCCTTTCATGATAATATAAGGTGAAGAGGAGGGCCTTCCCTCTAATTATTAGTACACACTAATAAGGTTTTACGGGTAGTTAATTTTTTATCTAACTTCCTCGTATGTACTGAATTTTAATGTAAAAATGTTCGTTAATAGGAGATAAAAGAAAAAAGAGGATATATGAATGCTTGTATTAGGTTTTATATTAATTGGTTTAGGTGTTTTTATTGTTTGTCTGACTGTAATTGATGGAATCAGAGAGACAAAGGAACATAGTTTCAGTGGGTTTAAAGATTTTATTATTATTGTGCTGGTGCATATTATAGAAATAATCAGTGATTTATGGGGATTCCGATTGCTATTTATATTGATAGGATTGGTTTGCATCGGATTTGGCGTTGCTATTTTAATAGTGGAATTGTAGTGGAAGATAAGTAAAGGGCATCTAATTAAGATGCCTTTTTATATTAATTCCAAAAATTGAATAAGGTTAGAAATTATATGGTTGTAATGGGAATTGAGGGATATGAATAAAAAAATTTTATCCCGCTATTTGTCGGGCAGTAAATACCCCCACCTCAAAATTCAGCGGAAGCAAAGAAGTTAGGTGGGGTCGGGCTGCCAGTAAAAGCCCGATTGGTGAGAGCTGATTAAAGTTTCACTTTATTAGGGATTTGCCTTAAACATTTATTACAGTCAAGAATATTTATAATAATATGAACTAAAAAAGGTCCAATTTTTGTAATGTTGGAGGGGATTATTGTGGACATAACTCAAAGCGTATCAAGAATAGTGGTTAATGGGAAAGACCTTTCTTTCACTTCAGTTCAAACCTCTGCATGGAATCATGGACCTGTAAATGATTTAATCGTTACGACGAATCAGAGAGTGAATGAGCTTTATCAATTCATGTGGTCGCAAGTACCGGTTACGATTTCGGTATATTTCCTTCAAGGAGCGGATTTACTTAGGTTCGTTAGGGTTGCGGGAATTAATGAGCGTGTAACAGGAGAATATGTATATCATTTCATTTGGTGATAAGAAGGAGTCAAAGTAGTCTAGCAGCTACTTTTTTATTTTGTCATTTGAATATAAGCGAGCGGACTAGCTTTATAGTACCCACTGAAATAAAGAATCATAATATAATTTGTAATAAATTATACGGGAAGGGAGCTGAAAATCATGTTTTATTCATATTTTAATTCTGAAACTGGTATGCGGCCAGCATATGGTACATCTATAACGTATAGTGGAGCACAAAGTACAGTCCAAGCTATTCAACAAGCATTGCAAATGCAACAACAAATGCAAATGCAGCAGCAAGGAGTACAACCATATTACTCATCCGTAGAGTATTTTTACCCAGTACATCATGTTACACCGTACGGAAGTTCTTTTCTTACTATTCCATATGGAACTATATACAACTTATAACTAGTAAGGAATGAAGTGGTGTATATAAATAAGGGTGCAGATTAATAGCGCCCTTATGAATAATAAAAATAGCTAGTCCAAACCTTATAAATCAATCTTACATAATATATAGTAATAAGTTTGAAAGGGGAATCAGTATGTCTTGTTATTACTACTGTAAGTATTGTAAAGAGTATAAAAAGAAGCATCATGATTGTTGTAAGAACACTTGTAAGTGCCATGATAACAAGGACAATCTTGTTAGAGCATCGGCATTTAGAGCTAGAAATACTGTGAATCAAAATGTTCCTGCTAATACTTTTGTGAAAGTGTTATTTCAAAATGAACAATTTGATTTAGCGAATGAGTATAATCCAGCAACATCTATTTTTATGCCGAAGACTAAAGGTGTATATTCTATTATTGGAACGATTGGTTTTTTTCCAAACGATCCAACTTTAAATTATAGAGCGCGTGTAGAAATTCGTGTGAATGGAAACGCAGCGATAGCTATAGATAATGACTTTTTTGGTCCAATAAGTTTTGGAAATGTCGTAAGTGTTTCGACGATTGTTCAATTGAATGCAGGGGATGAAGTTGAGATTTATGCACAAAGTAGTATAGATGGAGTTTTAAGTCCTTTAGAAGATGGTGCACATTTTGAAGCAGCAAGATTTCCTTCTCCAATTAAATAAAGTCATTAAACAATGAGTTTGCAGAAGCTTAAAGGTAAACCCTCACCGAAATGGTGAGGGTTTTTTAATCTATTAAAAATAGTAACAGGTCGTCCAAGCTATTCTAATCTATATAGCATACTATGTAAAAATAAGTGTAAAGGGGGACTCACTATGTCTTATTATTACTGTAAGTATTGTAAAGATTACAAAAAGGAAAGTCATGATTGTTATAGGAAAAGTAGTAAATGTGATAGGAAGTATGTAAAGGTGAAGTGTTGTGATGATAAGAAAGAGGAGCTTGTAAGGGCATCGGCATTTAGAGCTGTGAATACAGTTAATCAACCTGTTCTAGCAAATACTCCTGTTAAAGTATTATTTCAAAATGAACAATTTGATCTAGCGAATGAATATAATCCAGTAACGTCAATTTTTACTCCGAAAACTAGAGGGGTATATAGTGTATTAGGAAATATAACATTTTCTCCAAATGATTTTAATGTAAATTACAGAGCTAGAGTAGAAATTCGTGTAAATGGCAATCCGGCAATAGCGATAGATAATGATTTCTTTGGAACAGGAGTATTTTTTAATAATGATGTTTCCGTAACTACTATTCTTCAATTAGAAGCAGGAGATTTAGTTGAAGTTTTTGCAGAAAGTAGTATTGCTGGCGTAATTGTACAAAATGTTAATGGTGTAAATACGGTTCACTTTGAAGCGGCAAGATTTCCTTCTCCAACTAAATAAAACTGATTATTAAATGTTTTTTAGTAGGTTTAGTTAATCCCCTTACCAAATGGTGGGGGATTATTATTGTTTTTCTAAAATATATAAGTAAATAGGTAAAGCGTAGTTTAATTTGTAGGGGCTTCAACCTTCTTCAGATAATAAACAGAATAATAAGTAACATGCTTGTAAAAACGCATTGTTAGTAAGTTTACTAGTTTTCTTATAGAACAAGAAAGACGGAATACATAAAAGATCGTATCATTATGTTTTTTCTTTACTATATAGAAATTATATATTGAACATAAATTTGTGTAGGGAATGCTAATACACTGAAAAGAATAGCATAAAGGCGATTACACTATATAAAAACAAAATCAATCCTAAGATGAGTAGTATTGGATGCAACTTGAACATATTTGACCTCCTTGAGTATATAAAGAATTTTAATATATTGTTGGTCAATTTAGAAGGGGGACGGTTACATAAAAAAAGAGCATACATAAAAAGTACGCTCCAAAGAAAGATAGGTTTTATGAGTGGATAATCTCCATACGATAATATATGTTCTTTTCATAAAAACGTGTAAAAAATCAATGAATTATCAATGGAATATCATAACATGAGTAATTTTAGTCTAGGAATGCAGTTATTTTCTTTCTCGGTTATTTTAGGTAATAAAGTTGTGAAAATCGTGCATTATGCGGACTAACAACGGGATAGCGATCGTACTTCCGTTACATATTTCTTAAAGTCTGGGTATTGCGTGATAGTTTGACATTTAGGGGTGCATAGTTGATTAATTATAGACACATTTGTAATTACTTCGTTACAAGGACCGAAAAATGTAATTTTTAGCTTTGAATTTGGTGGGATTTTGAACACGATAGGTTTTTTTTCCATGAAATCAGCTCCTAATATTGAGTATTATAATTTAATGGATATAGAGTCGTATTAGTATAATATGAAATTTCAGTGGATTTGCTTATAATAAAGAATTTTATAGTAGTAAAAGTGCTTAAAGATGTAAAGGGGAAATTGAGAATGGAAAATAAAATGTTTAATTAATATAATCAATAAATACGCAAATGATTAATATAACTAATGCATTTTTTTGTTTGTTACATATTATGTTAGTAAGAATGGTATAAGGGGGTAGTATAAAATAGTGGAAGAAAATGTACAAGCTCAGCTTTCGCCACCGTGGATCACATATTTTAATGAATTAAAAAATTCAATAGGTGCTGATCCAACTGTTACAGTTGGGCCGCTTATTCCTGTTGGTGGTAATTATATTATTTTAGTGCATGCGTTAAGCAACGAAAAAGCGAGAGCATTAGCAACGCTTTTAAAATCTTTTGTACAATTTGGGAATGTAAGTGTGACAGTTATTGTAACGAATAATGAGAATGAAATTGTAAATCCATTTCCTTGTCCACTAGATGCATTTGAAATAGCTCATTTATTTCAAGTAGCACTAGAAAATAATCCTTATTTTGAACAAGTTGTGGTACAGCCTCAGTTCCCTGGCGGACCGAATGTTGTTTTTCCGGTTTTCGCTGCGGAAGTCATTCAGTTTTTCAATGACGATATTTCTAACTTATGTCAAACGTTTACAGGTGTTGCGGCCAATGTGTTTCGTGATGTAATGAATGATGAGGTTTGTGGTATCCCAATTCTATTTTCCACAAGTTGTGTTATGAGCAGTGAAAACTCACAATTACAAAATACAGATTTAGCACCAAAGTTGTTTTATTAAACTGTAAAAAGACATTTTCAGTAATAGAAAATGTCTTTTTTATGCACCAATAGTGTTCAGGTTGGAAAATTGCAATTTAATAGGAGTAAACTTCAATTAATTAAAATTTTTCTAAATCTCAAATTTCATGTAGAGGTAGTAATTTTGACTTAAGAATATATAGAAAATGAGGGATGAAATTTTTTAGTTGAAAGGAAATCGATACTGAAAGTTATAATTTAATAATACAGGAGATTTTTTTTAATATCTGTAAAAATGATTGATAGGACGAGATTACATAATAAATGAATAGTAGGGTATATTTCGAATGTTTTATGTGGCATACATGTTAAAGTTGATAGAAATATTTCTGAAAGAGAATATATTTTGAAAAACAGTAAAGATTCTTTTTATTTATATTATAGATAGCTAGTTTTAGAGAGAGGAGGCTTACAATAAAACAAGCTATGAATAAGACATTCAAAAGGAGCTGGAATGTATGGGGTATATTGTAGATATTTCAAAATGGAATGGAACTATTAATTGGGATATTGCAGCATCTCAGCTAGATTTAGTGATTGCTAGAGTTCAAGATGGCTCTAATACGGTGGATTTTATGTATCAAAATTATGTTAGTGAAATGAAAAAGCATAGTATCCCATTCGGTAATTATGCTTTTTGCCGTTTTATATCTATTGCTGATGCAAAGAAAGAGGCACAAGATTTTTGGAATCGTGGTGATCAATCTGCTAAGTTTTGGGTAGCGGACATAGAAGTTCAAACGATGGTAGATATGCAAGGCGGGACACAGGCATTTATTGATGAATTACGCCGTTTAGGTGCGGAAAAAGTAGGATTATACGTAGGGCATCACACGTATTTATCATTTGGAGCATGTAATATTGAAGCTGATTTCGTATGGATCCCTCGTTATGGAGGGAATAAGCCAGCATATCCATGCGATATGTGGCAATATACGGATTCAGGGAATGTTCCTGGGATTGGGAAATGTGATCTGAATCGATTAGTAGGAAATAAGTCACTTTCTTGGTTTATAGATTCCAACAAAGCAAATCAATCTAACATAGTGTATACACAGCAACCGAATGGCATTGGTATTGCAGTTTCGAAATATCCTGATGGATACGGAATAAATTTATATGAAACTCCCATGACCCCTCAATTTACAGGTGCACTCACTCAGAAAATTCCATATTTAATCTTAACAGGTTATTGGGGAGGCGGTGAGCAAGATATGATTTGTTTAGAGAACGATAAGCAGTGGGCATATTTAAAACATTTTAATGTGAAATGGTTTTATGCAACTTCGAAATATCCTGTCGGTTACGGAGTAAATTATTATGAAGAGCCTGAATGTATGAATTATAAAGGGAATATAGATGGATCGACATCTTTTCGAGTGTGGGGTAGAGTGGGAAATGCGGTAGATATCGGGCAGAATAGTTGGATACCTGAAAAACATGTAATTATTAAGTAACTATAGCGGCAGTATTGTTTTTAAGGACTCTTTACGTTTAAAAATGAAAATACATGATACATAGTCTACTCATATGAAATGAATTACATGTAGAAAACACACTGTTTTCACAATGACTGTGTATAGTTAATTTGTATAATGATAAAAGTGAGGTATTTGAATTGAAAAAGAAAAAAATATTTATTGGAACAATTATTTCATGCGTGATGCTAGCATTATCTGCATGTGGTTCCTCAGACAACGTAGTAACATCAAAAGTAGGGAATGTTACAGAGAAAGAATTAAGTAAAGAATTACGACAACAATATGGAGAAAGTACTTTATATCAAATGATGTTAAGTAAGGCATTGTTAGATAAATATAAAGTTTCAGATGAGGAAGCAAAAAAGAAAGTAGAAGAAGCAAAAGATAAAATGGGTGAGAACTTTAAATCGACTTTAGAACAACTTGGATTGAAAAACGAAGATGAATTAAAAGAAAAAATGAAGCCAGAAATTGCATTTGAGAAAGCGATTAAAGCAACAGTTACAGATAAAGATGTGAAAAATAACTATAAACCAGAAATGAAAGTAAGTCACATTTTAGTGAAAGATGAAAAAACGGCTAAAGAAATAAAGGAGAAAGTAAATAATGGTGAAGATTTTGCTGCCTTAGCAAAACAGTATTCAGAGGATACTGGTTCAAAGGAACAGGGCGGGGAAATATCTGGTTTTGCTCCTGGGCAAACAGTGAAAGAATTTGAGGAAGCTGCGTATAAATTAGATGCAGGCCAAGTAAGTGATCCGGTTAAAACAACTTACGGTTACCATATTATTAAAGTGACGGATAAAAAAGAATTGAAGCCATTTGATGAAGTAAAGGATAAAATTCGTAAAGATATAGAACAACAAAGACTACAAGATACGACAGGTAAATGGAAACAACAAGTAGTCAATGATTTATTGAAAGATGCTGATATTAAAGTGAATAATAAAGAATTTAAAGATACATTTAAATTTCTAGAAAAGAAATAATGACTGTAATCATAATTAGAAAAGGGAACTCATATAGAGTTCCCTTTTCTAATTAGTGTGTGAGTTATAAATAGATAGTAAGACAATACAATATTACATTTAAATATTAAGAATTACAATGGGAAATTATGGTTTATAATTATTTCAACGAAAGTGGATATTTTACGGTTTTCATTATGCAAGTTTATTACATATATTTACTCTTTAATAATGAATATCGAACATAATTTAAAAAATAATACATATAATGTTTTTGAATAAATATTTAACATGGATAATTAGTAAAAAGCTGAGCATTCGATTGGAAAGGATGTTCTTTTTGTTGTGAAAATTTTAGGATAAAGAATGAATCGTTTTAAACGCATCATTTACCACATCAATAAATTAAGGTGGGGAGAATATATGAAAGTAATCTTTCAAGGAGAGGGCGGAGCGAAAATTTTTGAGTCATATGATGAAAATATAAGTGATTTATTAGTTATATTAAAACAAACGAAAGGGATTAAAATTGGGATGGTTGAGTATAAAGTGTTAAAGTACGAACTTAATTATTTTCGTCATCCGAAAAAAGCGGATACAGAGAGAGAGTTACATATAATAGTACAACCTAAGTATATGTAATAAAATATAATAATAAAAATCACTGATTCAGTTTTGTAAAGTTCCATAGAGTATGTAAGAAAAGAGAGTGTTGTAAATGCTCTCTTTTCTTATGCTTTGTGAGTTCGTTCATCATAGTATATGTTTTCAGTTATAGATGGTTAATAAACGATAAAAATTTAAAACTTTTTCGTTTAGGCAGGGATTTTATATTTGAGTAAATAAATATACTATGAAGTATTTTTTATACGAATATTGAAGGAGTATAAAATGAGTTTAGCAAGTTACACAGGCTGTAATGTAGAAATTCCGTTAACGGATCCAGATTCTAATGATGTAATTGTTTTTGGACCGTGTTTTTCAGATGAAAGTATGCTTGAAATTGTACAAGATTATCAATTCCAAACAAATTACACATATGAGGTTTCAACTAATTGGGGAATTGAACTTGTCGAGTGGCAAAATGTAAAGGAAAAAAAAGAAGCGAAAGAAAAACTTTTAACTTTATGCAAGATTATGGAAAGTTATTTGGAAGATGGAGACTATTTCGAATTATTTAGTTGTTGGGTTGGTGATGAAGATAAGGAACGAGTAGGGGAATTGAACTTAAAAATAAATCATTTTAATATAGATGAATTATGTATTCCAGAAAGAACATTAGTTAGGATAGAAAAATAAGCTTTGAATATTTTTTAGAAAAAGGCGATTTCACTTTGTGTGAAGTCGCCTTTTAGTTTTTATATGCATTTTATATAAGAAATGAAAAGTTTATTTGATAAAGGAAAAAATATGGAGATAAATAAAATTATGTTTTTTGTTAAGAAATAATAAGTATAGCTCTTCTCAAAGGAACGTAAGTTCGTGTATAATAAGAACGAATGTTCTTTTGAGAGGTAACCTAATTATAGTTTAGAAGTAAATTCGAGTTTAGTAAGTATTAAAAATAACTAAGGGATAGCATGAATAAATAAATGTATAAATGATCAAGGAGATAAAAAATGAACGATGTAAAGATACAAAAAGAAGAAAGAGAGTGGGTTCCGTTTACAGTAATGTCCGAACAACTTTTAAATATGAGAAAGATTATTGGAGAGAAATTAAAAGTACAAAAACCGCTTTTAACAAATGAAGCAAAAGAGAGGATTTCTGATAAATTATTAACGTCATTACTGTCTGAGAAAGAAATATTGGTAACATATTTTGAAGATGGTTACATATTAACAAGCTACATGACTGTTGTACATATCAATCCGGTAAAACAAATTGTAATTTGTACAGACGCCTTTTATAAAACTTACGTATTTAACGCTATGGATATTATTGAAATAATGTAAAAGAAGCTGAATATTTAAATGGCAGTTTTTTTTATTTCTGATTTATGAGACAAATAATATAAGAAAAAGCAGCTAGCTTTGTGCTAGCTGCTGAGCCCCAGGGAAAGGGAGAAAAAGATAGGGTACTCCAAAATCGATAAGAGCTGTCAAACAGCCTGATTATAGTATAGACAAATTAAAATTTTCTATACAAAAAGTTGAACATAAGATTAGGCTGTACCCACTTGGTTTTGATCTGCAAGGTCAGAATCAAATGTATTGGTCGCGCTAACACCGCTAAAAGTATTAACAACAAAACCAACGTTTGATGCGCCGGAACCATTATAAGCTTTCGTATTTTCTTTCGGAGAAACGTTGTAGAAATCACCTAAGTTAAATGATCCATTACTATTTTGTACAACTAAATTTCCTACAACTGATGGCATAATTTTCACCTGCTTTATAATAAGTTGTTAACATTACTATATGGAGTTATAGTCCAGATGGTTCATATAATAAAAATTGTGGAATAGTAAAACGTTTGGAGCATGGATTTCAATAAAAGTGTGTTAAAATTAATATAATAAAGTTGAGTAATTTTTTTAAAAAATTTGTATAATCGATATATATGAAAATAAAGGAGGCAAAATGTAATGAAAGATATTATGAAAAAAGTTGATTTAACAGATGCCAAATCAAGTAATCTTGTTGCACTAATTTATAGTAATGAAGTTATATTAGTTGAAGACGCATTTTGTCCAAATGAAATAAAATTAAAGTTTAATGAAATTGCAATTTTATCTGCAATTAAAACAGCTCATATTGCGAAAGTGTCTATTAGGAAAGAACTTGAAGCGCTTTTTCATGATACGGGTGTTATATTAGTGAAACAAAATGTTGATTATGGTAGTAGCCAATCTATTACCATGCATTTTGAGCAATTTAAAAAGTTGCAAGATGAGATTGAACATTTAAATAAAAGTATGTAATAAAGCAGCTAAATAAAGGTTCTATCATAAAGGTGGAATGTGTTGTGTTGAAAAAGTGGTTTAAAAATTATTTGGGTGAATCGCATTGTAAACATAAATATGTTTTTATTAAGATG
Source organism: Bacillus sp. PK6-16 (assembly GCF_056530295.1). Taxonomy (NCBI): domain Bacteria; kingdom Bacillati; phylum Bacillota; class Bacilli; order Caryophanales; family Bacillaceae; genus Bacillus; species Bacillus sp. PK6-16. Next base: position 3,094,277 of record NZ_CP096511.1, on the reverse strand, counting down.
CAGGATAATGAGGATTTTAAAAAAGGTACATTAGGTGTAGTTTATATTTACCAGTGTGAGAAATGTGGAAAAGAGAAGTTGAAATGTAAAAACAATAATGAAATAAACAATGAATTTTTAGATATATAGCAAAAAGTAACCATGATGGTTACTTTTTTGGTTTATGTATACAATATCAAAACCATTACTAAAGTATGAGTTGAGTTGATACTATAGTAAATCGCTGAATAAAAATGAAGAGAGTAAGATATAGGAAAGGAGGATGAGAGAAATGAAGCGAAAAGAAATTAGTAAATCTGTAATTATTACAGGCGTGACACAAGGGTTAGGGCGTGCGATGGTTGATCGATTTCATGAATTAGGGTGGAACATATATGGTTGTGGACGTTCAAAAGATAAAATTGAAGAACTAAAAAAACAGTACAGTAAAATACATGATTTCCAAGTAATTGATGTTTCAGATTCTCAGCAAGTTAACAATTGGGCAAATTATATACTTAATACACATACAGCTCCCGATATGATAATAAATAATGCATCGATTGTAAATCAAAATGCACAACTTTGGAAAATTAAGGCTCAAGAATTCGAAAATGTAATGAATGTAAACGTGAATGGTGTAGTAAATGTAATAAGAGCATTTGTTCCAGCGATGGTAGCTAGGAAAGAAGGAATTATCATTAATATGAGTTCTAGTTGGGGGAGAGAAGGTGAGGCTGAGCTTGCGCCATATTGTGCCTCGAAATTTGCTATTGAAGGTATCACTAAATCTATGGCCCTGGAATTACCCCATGGCATGGCTGTAGTTGCTTTAGATCCTGGAGGGAGTATTAGTACTCCAATGCTGAAGTCATGTGCGCCACAATATATAAATGAATCGCCTACACCTGAAACTTGGTCACATAAAGCAATTGAATATATATTGAATATAACAATAGATAAAAATGGAGATTCATTGACATGCCCAGCATGCATATAAAAAGCACCTTTAAGGTGCTTTTATATTAGTAGCACATTATATCATTCACAAAATTACATCTAAAAAATAAAATAAAAGATTAAGGGTGAGATTTGTTTGTTTTGAAAGCTTTAGAAAATATTTAAATAGGTGATAAAAATGAATCCAAGCAGTTTAAAAGTGACAGGGGCATGGTTTCAAGTGGGAGGGAATCTTACAGCTGCTATTGGAACGACAAGAGGATTTATTGGAGAAGAGAAAGTTGAATCGGATCTTGTTATTGTAGGAAGCTCATTACAAGCCCTCGGATATATATTACAAATCATTGCGAGCAATTATGATGATGGGGAAGAAAAAAGAGAAAATCAAAATATAGGCTTAGAGAATCAAAGTAAATTACTTGATCAAATAGGAATTGAGTTATTAGCATTAGGCAATATATCAAATGTAATAGGAACATATTTTAATATAAATGAACAATTGAAAGAAAATGATTATCTTATCATTACAGGGAACAGTTTACAATCGATCGGTGCTTTTTTAGGAGTAGAAGCAGCTTTGTTGGATATAAATGTATTACAGAAAATTATTATACTGGGTAACTCCATGCAAAGTTTAGGGGCTGGATTACAAGCGTATCAAGGTGTTTCAAATGTATTGAAAGATGAGAGAGAAAATGAAGATAGTATTTTTGATAAGAAGGATGAGAGAATCATTGCACTCATTGGTATTTGGATACAAGCGATAGGAACGTTAATTTCTGCAATTGGAGTAACTGCAATAGAGGAAGAAAATAGGCTAGAAAACAATAAAAAGTCTGAAATACTTGTTTAAATAGAAGGAGATACATTGATTTTAGAGGTAGGTTAAGATTAAAATGGTAGTAGGTTTTTTTGCGTATATTTTGAAAAGTGATATATAAAATACAAAATAAGGAGTTTTCAAGGGATGATGTATTTATTAGCAATTCTTCTTCCACCTGTTGCTGTATTATTTTGTGGAAAACCAATTCAGGCAATCATAAATTTCATATTAACATTAATATTTTGGGTTCCAGGGGTTATACATGCAATTCTTGTAGTGCATGATAAAAAAGCTGATCGGCGTTTGAAAAAACAAATTCAAGCATATGATGAAATTAATAAGAGAAATCGAAGATAATTCAGCTGCAAAATGTTTTTAAAAGAAAGGAGGATTAACCTCCTTTCTTTTTTAGTGGGTGTTAAGTTTAGATTTTTGTGTGGCGGAAAGAATTTTTAATGTAAGTATTATGATAATAACTTTTAGATTGTGCATGTAATAGGCCAGTATAAATACTTTCTGGTACATTAAAGAAATCGTACATACCATTCTTTAATTGGATTCGCAAAATCATAGAAAAAGGATTGTAGCCAACAGCAACTATATTTTTTGAAATTACGGGAGATAGCTTCATCATTACGCAACTCCTCACTTTTCATTTTTAATAATTTTTTGTAGATGTTGAGGTTGTGATGTTGAAATCCTTATAATTTAAGAGGTATTATACTTATATGCAATATATTAAATGTTTGTTATACGTAATTATAAGGAAGTTCACACGAAGTACATATCGTTGTGCTATTTTTATTTCACCTTTGATTTATAAATAAGAAAATATTGACCATTTGAAAAAAAGGTATATTATTTATACGAGGTATTAAAAATTCACTTTTTACATTCTATGCTTCAAGGGGCAGCGTTATTAGGAAAAATAGAAGTGAAAATAGTTTGTATAAGAAGTATTCTAAAATTTATAATCTGTGAATTGGGAAAATATTGAATGCTCCAGGTCAATATACTTTCTTAATCAAATTTATTTTAGAAAGTGACCTCAATATTTTTAAGTAAATCAACGGGAGAATTGAAAGGCAGGAGAAAGTAACATGTCAGAAAATTATCGTTCTCGAGAGGAACGACGACAAGTTAAAAAGAAAAAACAACCAGCTTCTAAAACACAAAAGCCAAAAGGTAAAACATCATTCTTTCGCAAGTTTTTAATTACTTGTTTATTACTTGGTATTGTTGGTTTAGTGGCAGGGGTTGCTACCTTTTTCGTAATGATTAAGGATGCACCAAAACTTGAGAAAGCAAAACTTGTTAATCCGTTATCCTCAAAAATTTATGATAAAAACGGGGATTTGGTATATGAATATGGAAAAGAAAAAAGGACGAATGTTACGTATGAGCAAATACCTAAATTAGTAGAAAATGCATTTTTAGCGACAGAAGATTCACGTTTTTATGAGCATAGCGGAGTAGATTTTAAAGGTACTGCCCGTGCTGTTCTAGTAAGTCTTAAAGGGGATTATGGTTCTCAAGGTGGAAGTACGATAACACAGCAAGTTATAAAAAACTACTTCTTATCAATGGACAAAACACCAAAGCGTAAGGCGCAAGAAATATATTTAGCTTATAAGCTAGAACAACAGTATTCAAAACATGAAATATTAGAGATGTACTTAAATAAAATTAACTTAGGAAACCGTTCATATGGGATCGCAACAGCAGCACAAAACTACTATGGTAAAGAATTGAAGGACTTAACATTACCAGAAGTTGCGATGCTTGCAGGTTTACCGAAAGCACCGAATAACTATGATCCAACGAAAAAAGAAAATGTTCAAAAAGCAACAGAAAGAAGAAATGTTGTTCTAAGTTTAATGAACCGACATGGATATATAACAAAACAGGAAATGGAAGAAGCAATAAAAGTTGACGTAGAAAAGGGACTCAAGCCTGCAGCTCAACTACAAACAATGCCATACCCTGCATTTATGGATGCAGTTGTGAAAGAAGTAGAAAAAGAATTACCAGATGCTAATATCGGTTCTGACGGTTTAGAAATTTATACAACGTTAGATCCGAAAGCACAGAAACTTGCTGATAATATTTTAAATAATAATATCATTGATTATCCGAACGATAAATTCCAAGGTGCATTCACATTTATGGATACGAAAACAGGAGAAGTTCGTGCTATAGGTAGTGGCCGTGGAGAAAATAAAGCTGTATTTAAAGGGCATAATATGGCAATTGAATTAGATCGTGCAGCTGGTTCAACGATGAAGCCGATTTTCGACTACGCTCCTGCAATTGAATATTTAAAATGGGCTACGTACCATCAAATTGATGACTCTCCATTTAAGTATTCAACGGGACAAGAAGTACGAAATGCAGATAGAAGTCATATGGGTCCAATTACAATGCGTGAAGCATTAAAAATGTCGCGTAATATTCCTGCAATTAAAACTGCAAAAGAAGTAGGGATTAGTAAATCGAAAGAATTCTCTGAGAAACTAGGTATTACATTTAATACAGCACCGACAGAATCGACAGCGATTGGTACAAATGAAGTATCGCCAACTGAAATAGCGGGTGCTTATGCGGCATTTGGTAATGAAGGTAAATATACGAAACCGCATTTTGTTAAGAAAGTCGTTTATCCAGACGGTAAGTCACAAAGTTTTGGACAAAAACCAAAACAAGTTATGACAGATTCTACCGCATACATGATTACTGATATGCTTCGTTCTGTAGTTACATCTGGTACTGGTACATCGGCAAATGTAGGCTCCTTAGATGTAGCTGGTAAAACGGGTACGACAAACTATTCATCAAAGCAATTAGCTCAATATAAAATTCCAGAAAGTGCAACTCGTGATAGTTGGTTCGCTGGATATACACCGCAATATACGATGGCAGTATGGACTGGGTATATGAAAGATGGTAAAGACGAGTATATTAGTAGTAAGAATACGAAAATTGCACAGTTGATCTTTAAAGAAATGATGAGCGAAATGGCTACAGATAAATCACGCTTTAAAATGCCAAGTAGTGTTATTCAAGAAGGTAGTGAGCTACGTATAAAAGGTGAAAAACGTGATTCATCGCCAAATACTAGCGTACCGGATACAACGGAGCAACCAAAACAAGATCAACAGCAAAAAACTGAAGAAGAGAAAAAGCAAGAAGAATTAAAGAAACAAGAAGAACTGAAAAAACAAGAAGAACAAAAGAAACAAGAGGAACTTAAGAAGCAAGAAGAACAAAAGAAACTAGAAGAGCAAAAGAAACAAGAGGAACAAAATAATGGAAATGGCCAAGGAACGACACCTCCAGCAAATAACGGAGGAGGTCAAGGAAATACGACACCTCCAGCAAATAATGGAGGAGGTCAAGGAAATACGACACCTCCAGCAAATAACGGAGGAGGTCAAGGAAATACGACACCTCCAGCAAATAACGGAGGAGGTCAAGGAAATACGACACCTCCGGCAAATAATGGAGGAGGTCAAGGAAATACAACTCCACCAGCGACCACACAACCAGAGACTGGCGGTAATGCAGGAGAGACCCCTGCTAATAATGGGCAATAAGAAAAATTTATAAAAAATATTAAAAAGCACTTAAGATTTGTGAAAATTACAATCTTAAGTGCTTTTTTCGTTTAAATGTAGTAGCTATGAAATGATGTGTTTTAAATGTTAAACGTACCATAAAAATTTTGAAAATAAATTGATGGGAAATGATAAAAGACTTGAGCCTGAGGTAGTGGAGCGTGGCTAGGATGATAAAAGGTAGTGCTACTTGGATGGGCACCATGATGCCAAAATGAAGGGGTAGCTTGACCTGGTGATTGGTATTGTTGCCAAATTGCTGGAAGTTCAATGCCGACATCGGAACTTGCTGTATGAACGGCGGGGGCATGTATTTCGGGTATCGAAGGAACCGCGACAGTTACTCTTGATGATAATACCCACATAAAATAATCACTCCTAAGTTGTGATAATAAATTAGTATATTCTTTTCACACGTATAAAGGTACATATATAGGACTTTCGTTTAAAATATGCGTACAAAGTCTTAAGACTAATGTAAGCTGATGGTGGACTATTTAATATGAAAAGATACGTCTATTTGCGGAGGGAAAAGAGATAAAAAATATATACAATGAGGGTGTTAATCGTAATATTTTACGAGTGTATGGAGGTATTTTTATGGAACGATTATGGACGAAATCATTTATTCAAATGACTTTCGCAATGTTATTTTTATTTACAGGATTTTATTTACTTGTTCCAACGCTCCCGCTCTTTGTTAAAGAGATAGGTGGCAATGAATCGCAAGTTGGACTTATGATGGGGATGTTTACAATAGCTGCTGTTGTAATACGACCGATTATTGGAGGAATGTTAGATCAATATGGTAGAAGATCCTTTATTATTTTCGGACTCATCTTTTTTGGCTTAACGATGTACTCCTATAATATAGCATCGACTATTGTCCTTTTAGCTGTTTTACGTGTTATTCACGGAGTAACATGGGCTGTTTCTACAACAGCTGTTGGAACAGCAATAACGGATATTATTCCAGATTCACGCCGCGGTGAAGGTATGGGTTGGTACGGGATGGCGATGACAATTGCAATGGCGATCGGACCTATGATTGGATTATGGGTTGTGCAAAATTATTCATTTCATGGTCTATTTTTATTAGCGACGTTGTTATCTTTTATGGCAGTCGTATTATCACTAATAACGAAGATGCCATTTACGCCACAAAAAGAAAAAGGGAAAATTCAGCTATTTGAGAAATCTGTATTAACAATCACGATTGTAGTATTCTTTTTATCGTTTGCATATGGAGGAATAACAACCTTTTTACCGTTATTTGCATCATCAATTCATGTAAACCCGGGAACTTTCTTTCTTGTATATGCAATTGCATTAACAATTGTAAGACCAATTTCAGGGAAACTATTAGATAAGTATGGAGAAGTATTCATCATACTTCCAGCATTATGTATTACTATTTTAGCTATAGTTGTTTTAACTATCTCAAATGGTTTGATAGGTGTAATTATCGCAGCAACATTATACGGTATTGGATTTGGTTCAGCGCAGCCAGCTTTGCAAGCGGCAATGCTTACAATTGTCGATCCGAGTAAAAGAGGAGTTGCAAATGCTTCATTTTTTACAGCGTTTGATTTAGGAATCGGGTTAGGTGCTATTTTACTTGGAGTTGTTTCACAAATGTTTGGTTATCGTATTTTATTTTCAGGGAGTGCAATTTCAGCATTGATAGCCTTAATTATTTTCGTCTTCTTTGTAAAACAACGATTAGGAAAAAAAGAGTTTGCGTAAACTGGAGGAATAAAGATGAGAATTTCAATTGATCGTAAAGCTCTGCAATGGTTCCAGGAAGAATTACGTATAAAGCACGGTGAATCTGTACGTTTTACTGTAAGGTACGGAGGGGATAGTTCAATTCAGCCCGGATATTCTTTAGGGGTTGTTGCTGAGAAACCCGATGGCGAAATAGTGTCAGTTGAGAAGGAAGGTATTATATTTTTTGTAGATTCTGATGATCTTTGGTATTTCCAAAACTATGATTTATTTGTAAGTTATCATGAGGAAATGGAAGAAATTCAATTTAATTATGTAAAATAATAACTTTATTAAAAATGAATAAGTTTTATATAAAAATTATATTTAAGAGATAGTGAAATAAATATCATATAGTAACGAGCTGTATTTATGTACAGCTCGTTTTTTCTATTTCTCAAATAAAATTAGAATAATTGTATATTTGGCGGTGTTATATGAAAAATCTTTATATCTTGTTTTTGAAAATACGCAAAGAAGTCTATCCTTTCTTTATAAAATATAAGAATTATTTTCAAAAAATTGTATTGTTACAGTAAGAAAAGTGTAGGAAACTTATCATTATAAAATAAATTGAAATCTTCTAAAAACTCTGATACATTGAAATAGAAATGTAGTTTCACAATATTGTAAAGGCTTACAGTTATGTGCACGAAGATCTATTAGGATTGGAGGAAATAATGATGAAAGCTGAAGAGAAATTTTCCCCGGGATTAGATGGTATAGTGGCAGCGGAGACGAAAATCTCGTTTCTTGACACAGTAAAAGGTGAAATTGTAATTCAAGGGTATGACTTAATCGAACTCTCAAAAACAAAAGAGTATTTAGACATTGTGCACCTTTTATTGGAGGAACACCTACCGAATGAAGATGAAAAAGTAACACTTGAAAAGAAATTAAAAGAAGAATATGCAGTACCAGAAGGTGTATTCAACGTACTAAAGGCATTGCCTAAAGAGACGCATCCCATGGATGGATTACGTACAGGTGTGTCAGCGTTAGCTGGTTACGATAATGATATCGAAAACCGCTCGTTAGAAGTGAATAAAAGCCGAGGGTACAAGCTGTTAAGTAAAGTGCCAAACATTGTAGCGAATAGCTATCATATTTTAAATAATGAGGAGCCAATTGAACCTCTTAAAGAATTATCTTATAGTGCGAATTTCTTCTATATGTTAACTGGTAAAAAACCAACTGAACTTGAGGAAAAGATCTTTGATCGTTCCCTTGTTTTATATAGTGAGCATGAAATGCCAAACTCTACATTTACAGCTCGCGTTATTGCATCAACACAATCAGATTTATACGGTGCTTTAACAGGTGCAGTTGCATCTTTAAAAGGAAGTTTACATGGCGGTGCAAATGAAGCGGTTATGTACATGCTTTTAGAAGCTGGTAATGTTGAGAAATTTGAAGAGTTATTACAGAAGAAACTATATAACAAAGAAAAAATTATGGGCTTTGGACACCGTGTTTATATGAAGAAGATGGATCCAAGAGCACTTATGATGAAGGAAGCTTTAAAACAGTTATGTGATGTAAAAGGTGATTATACACTATATGAAATGTGTGAAGCTGGAGAAAAGATTATGGAAAAAGAAAAAGGAATTTATCCAAATCTTGATTATTATGCAGCTCCAGTATATTGGATGCTAGGTATTCCAATTCAACTTTACACACCAATCTTCTTTAGCTCTAGAACAGTGGGATTATGTGCGCATGTTATTGAGCAACATGCAAATAATCGTTTGTTCCGTCCTCGTGTAAATTATATTGGCGAGCGACATGTACTTAGTAAATAAGAACAACTGGGGAGTTGTTAGCGCCGCCCGCCAGATGGGTGTTTGACCGACACCCATCATTAATAATAACGAATTTTCGACAGAAAGGGAAGAATAGCATGATTAAAACAAATGAAATTAAGCAAAAAGATGCATTATTAGAAGAGATTACGGATTATGTATTAAATAAAGAGGTTACTAGTGCAGAAGCATTCAGTACAGCTCGTTACGTATTACTTGATACACTTGGATGTGGAATTTTAGCACTGCAATATCCAGAATGTACGAAATTACTAGGACCAGTTGTGCCAGGAACAATCGTGCCAAATGGTACACGTGTACCAGGTACGTCTTATGTACTAGATCCAGTAAAAGGTGCATTTAATATCGGATGTATGATCCGTTGGTTAGACTATAACGATACTTGGCTTGCAGCAGAGTGGGGACATCCATCTGATAACCTAGGCGGAATTTTAGCAGTTGCAGATTATATTAGCCGTGTTCGTATTTCAGAAGGAAAAGAAGCTTTAAAAGTACGTGAAGTATTAGAAATGATGATTAAAGCACATGAAATTCAAGGCGTGCTTGCTTTAGAAAACAGCTTAAACAGAGTTGGTCTTGACCATGTATTATATGTAAAAGTAGCAACAACTGCAGTAGTTGCGAAAATGCTTGGCGGAACACGTGAAGAAATCTTTAATGCATTATCACATGCGTGGATTGATAATTCTAGTCTTCGTACATATCGTCATGCTCCAAATACGGGCTCACGTAAATCATGGGCTGCAGGTGACGCAACGAGCCGCGGTGTTCATCTTGCAATGACTGCTCTAAAAGGTGAAATGGGTTATCCAACAGCATTATCTGCGCCAGGATGGGGATTCCAAGATGTATTATTCAATAAACAAGAATTAAAATTAGCAAGACCACTAGAGTCATATGTAATGGAAAATGTATTATTTAAAGTGTCATATCCAGCAGAATTCCATGCACAAACGGCTGCAGAATGTGCAGTGAAGTTGCATCCGGAAATTAAAGAGAGATTAGATGAAATTGACCGTATTACAATTACAACTCATGAATCAGCAATTCGTATTATTGATAAAGAAGGTCCATTAAATAACCCAGCTGATCGTGATCATTGCTTACAATACATTACGGCAATTGGTTTATTAAAAGGAGATATCGTTGCAGACGATTATGAAGATGCAGTAGCAAACGATCCACGTGTAGATGAATTACGTAATAAGATGGTTGTTGTTGAAAACAAACAGTACAGTTTAGATTACCTTGACCCGAACAAGCGCTCAATCGCCAACGCTGTTCAAGTTCACTTTAAAGATGGCACAGTAACAGAAAATGTGGAATGTGAATATCCGCTTGGTCACCGCTTCCGTAGAGACGAAGCAATTCCAAAAGTTGTTCAAAAATTCACTGCAAATATGGCAGGTCATTATTCTAGTAAGCAACAAGAACAAATTCATGAAGTTTGTTTAAATGAAGAAAAACTAGAAAATATGAATGTAAACGAATTTGTAGATCTATTCTTAATTTAATAATAGGGGGGAATTTAGAATGGCTTGGGTTGTGAAAAAGCAGTCAACACAAGAGGAGCTTGCGAATCGATTCCGAGCTTTAGTAGAAGCAAATGAAATTTTGCAAATTCCAGGTGCTCATGATGCAATGGCAGCTCTTGTTGCGAAAAATACAGGTTTTTCAGCTCTTTATTTATCAGGAGCTGCTTATACTGCAAGTAAAGGCTTACCAGATTTAGGTATCGTGACGTCTACTGAAGTGGCTGAGAGAGCAAGAGATTTAGTAAGAGCTACAGACTTACCTGTTCTTGTTGACATTGATACAGGATTTGGTGGTGTACTAAATGTGGCGAGAACAGCTGTAGAAATGGTGGAAGCGAAAGTAGCAGCTGTCCAAATTGAAGATCAGCAATTACCAAAAAAATGTGGACATTTAAATGGTAAGAAACTTGTTACTACAGAAGAATTGGTTCAAAAAATTAAAGCGATTAAAGAAGTTGCACCGAGCTTATACATTGTAGCACGTACTGATGCTCGTGGCGTTGAAGGATTAGATGAAGCAATTGAAAGAGCAAATGCATATGTAAAAGCAGGTGCAGACGCAATTTTCCCTGAAGCGCTTCAATCAGAGGAAGAATTCCGTCTATTTAATAGCAAGGTAAATGCACCTTTGCTTGCGAATATGACTGAATTCGGAAAAACTCCATATTATAGTGCAGAGGAATTTGCGAATATGGGTTTCCAAATGGTTATTTATCCTGTAACTTCACTTCGCGTTGCAGCGAAAGCGTATGAAAATGTGTTTGCTTTAATTAAAGAAACAGGTTCTCAAAAAGATGCACTTTCTAATATGCAAACGAGAAGTGAATTATACGAAACAATTTCATATCATGACTTTGAAGAGTTAGATACTGGTATTGCAAAAACAGTATTATCAGAAGATCAATAGATAAAGCAGCGAAGGCGATGAAAATACATCTTTGGCAAAATAAAATGCTTGATGTGAAAAATCATCGCCTTCTATTTTCAAAAAAGATATTCCACTCATCGTAGACGAGCATAAGCAAAAAGCTATGAAAGCCGAATGATAGGGGGATACATATGGAGAAAACGAAGTTACCATGGGATGAATTTTTTTCACTTAATAAAGATATAAATCATACTTACTTTACACCAGAAGATTTTTCAGGTGATGAAGATTTAATCGCAAAAACGACAGAACAATTCGTTAAACAAGAAATTGTTCCACAAATGGAGAATATTGAACAACATAACTATAAAGTTTCTCGTCAATTATTTGAGAAAGCTGGGGAACTTGGATTATTAGGCATTGAGGTACCAGAAGATTATGGCGGGTTCGAGTTAGGAAAGGCTGTCTCAGGTCTTGTAGCAGAGAAAATGGGTTACGCTGGTGCGTTTAGCGTTTCTTTTAATATACACGCTGGTGTCGGTACATTGCCTTACATATATTATGGAACGAAAGAGCAAAAAGAAAAATATTTACCGAAAATCGTATCGGGAGAATGGATTGGGGCTTATGCTTTAACAGAGCCAAATGCTGGTTCGGATGCATTAAGTGCAAAAACAAGCGCCGTATTGAATGAAGAGGGAACAGCTTGGAAGTTAAATGGTGAGAAGCAATGGATTACAAATGCTCATATGGCAGATGTATACGTTGTTTTTGCGAAGACAAATAAAGGAATGACAGCGTTTATTGTCGAAAGAACATGTGAAGGTGTATCTATTGGATTAGAAGAAAAGAAAATGGGGATTAAAGGTTCTTCAACAGCGACTCTTATTTTAGAAGATGTTGTCATCCCTGCTGAAAATGTTTTAGGGGAAGTTGGGAAAGGGCATCACGTAGCCCTTAATATTCTTAACTTTGCTAGACTTAAACTTGCTTTTGGAAATATTGGAACAGCAAAACAAGCAATTGGTTTGTCGGTTCAATATGGAAAAGAGCGAAAACAGTTCCAAACGGAATTAGTAGACTTTACGATGATTCAAGAGAAAATTGCAAATATGATCATTGCTACATATGGAGCCGAAAGTGCAGCTTATCGTACGGCAGGTGTAATCGATGAAGCAATTCATGAGAGCGATGAAGATCTTATGAAGAAAATGTCCCAATTTGCAATTGAATGTGCACTGAATAAAGTAAATGCTTCTGAAACACTTGCTTATATCGTAGATGAAGCTGTACAAATTCATGGTGGTTACGGTTATATGCAAGAGTATGAGGTAGAACGATTATATCGTGATGCTAGAATTAGTCGTATTTTTGAAGGAACGAACGAAATTAATAGATTAACAGTTGCTAAAATGTTAATGAAGCAAATCGAACAATTAGAAGATACTGAAGTAGAAAGTGATGTAGCAAATGTAGAAAGAAACCATCGTTACATTTTATTAGCGAAAAAATTGTTGAAACAATCTTTGAAAACGCTCTCTAAAACTCCAGGCCTAAAAATTGACCAAGAACAAGAATATTCACGTGTAATTTCAAATATGTTGACGGACGTGTACGTCATGGAATCAGCGTTTTTACGTACGAGAAAAGCGGTAAGTAAAAATGGTGAGGAAAAAGAACGTACGAAGCAATTAATAACGGATGTTATTTGTGAAGAAGGATACCGTAAAGTAGAAGAAGCGGCGATTTCTGTACTTTCAGCGGCTGTCACAGAAGAACAAGATAGACATGTGATTTTAGCTGAAATCCGTCAATTATTAGTGCCTTTATACACGAACGTATTTACGAAGAAGAGAGAAATTGCGAAAGCTATTATAAATCGCGGGAAATATATTGTGTAAATAGGAGGAAAGCGATATGAAAAAGATTGGTTTTATCGGTTTAGGTAACATGGGCCTTCCAATGTCAAAAAATCTAGTTAAATCAGGTTACACAGTATATGGCGTGGACTTAAATAAAGAGGCGGAAGCGTCCTTTGAAAAAGAAGGCGGAATTATCGGTCTATCAATCTCAAAACTAGCAGAAACATGTGATGTAGTTTTTACAAGTTTACCTTCACCTCGCGCTGTTGAAGCGGTATATTTTGGAGCAGAAGGATTATTTGAAAATGGTCACTCGAATGTAGTTTTCATTGATACAAGTACGGTATCGCCGCAGTTAAACAAACAGTTAGAGGAAGCTGCAAAGGAAAAGAAAGTAGACTTTTTAGCAGCACCTGTGAGCGGTGGTGTAATCGGAGCCGAAAACCGTACATTAACGTTTATGGTTGGTGGATCAAAAGACGTATATGAGAAAACGGAATCTATCATGGGCGTACTAGGCGCGAACATTTTCCACGTTAGTGAGCAGATTGATAGTGGTACAACTGTTAAGTTAATTAATAACTTATTAATTGGTTTTTATACAGCTGGTGTGAGTGAAGCTTTAACATTAGCGAAAAAGAACAATATGGATTTAGATAAAATGTTTGATATTTTAAATGTAAGTTACGGTCAAAGTAGAATTTATGAACGTAATTATAAAAGTTTTATAGCACCTGAAAACTACGATCCAGGATTTACTGTGAACTTATTGAAGAAAGATTTAGGATTTGCAGTTGACTTAGCTAAGGAAAGCGAACTCCATTTACCGGTAAGCGAAATGTTATTAAACGTATATGACGAAGCGAGTCAAGCTGGATATGGTGAAAATGATATGGCTGCTTTATATAAGAAAGTTAGCGAGCAATTAATTTCTAATCAAAAATAAATTATACAAAGGAGAGAATACAATGATTACAACTGAAATTAAACGAGTAAAAAATCACATTAACGGTGAGTGGGTTGAATCGACAGGTACGGAAGTAGAAGCAGTTCCAAATCCAGCGACTGGAAAAATTATCGCTTACGTTCCACTATCTCCAAAAGAAGATGTTGAAAAAGCTGTTGAAGCGGCAAAAGCAGCATTCGAAACATGGTCTAAAGTACCAGTTCCAAATCGTTCAAGAAATTTATATAAATATTTACAGCTATTACAAGAAAACAAAGATGAGCTTGCAAAAATCATTACGCTAGAAAATGGTAAGACGCTAACGGATGCAACAGGTGAAGTACAGCGTGGTATTGAAGCGGTAGAACTTGCAACATCTACGCCAAATTTAATGATGGGTCAAGCACTTCCGAATATCGCTAGCGGAATTGATGGATCGATTTGGCGCTACCCAATCGGAGTTGTTGCTGGTATTACACCGTTTAACTTCCCGATGATGATTCCGTTATGGATGTTCCCACTTGCAATTGCTTGCGGTAATACATTCGTATTAAAAACATCTGAAAGAACGCCACTTTTAGCGGAGCGACTTGTAGAATTATTCTATGAAGCAGGTTTCCCAAAAGGCGTATTAAATTTAGTGCAAGGCGGAAAAGATGTTGTAAATAGCATTTTAGAAAATAAAGATATTCAGGCTGTTTCGTTCGTTGGCTCTGAGCCGGTAGCTCGTTACGTATATGAAACAGGTACGAAACACGGAAAACGTGTACAAGCGTTAGCAGGTGCGAAAAACCATGCGATTGTAATGCCAGATTGCAATCTTGAGAAAACAGTACAAGGTGTAATTGGATCTGCATTTGCAAGTAGTGGAGAGCGCTGCATGGCATGCTCAGTAGTAGCAGTAGTGGATGAAATTGCTGATGAATTTATTGATGTATTAGTAGCAGAAACGAAAAAATTAAAAGTAGGCGATGGCTTTAACGAAGATAACTATGTTGGACCATTAATCCGTGAATCTCATAAAGAGCGCGTTTTAGGCTATATTAATAGCGGTGTAGCAGATGGGGCAACTTTATTAGTAGATGGCCGTAAAATTAATGAAGAAGTTGGAGAAGGTTACTTTGTAGGTGCGACAATCTTTGATGGCGTGAATCAAGAAATGAAAATTTGGCAAGATGAAATTTTTGCTCCAGTATTAAGTATTGTACGTGTTAAAGATTTAGAAGAAGGTATTAAACTAACAAATCAATCTAAATTTGCAAATGGTGCGGTTATTTATACGTCAAATGGTAAACATGCACAAACCTTCCGTGATAACATCGATGCTGGTATGATTGGTGTAAACGTAAACGTTCCAGCACCAATGGCATTCTTCGCATTTGCAGGAAATAAAGCTTCATTCTTTGGTGATTTAGGTACAAATGGCACAGATGGCGTTCAATTCTATACACGTAAAAAAGTTGTAACTGAGCGCTGGTTTTAATATAGAGTAAACAACCAAATCAGTTATTAGATGAAAACCACCACTATTAATAGTGGCGGTTTTCGTCTTGTTAATTATTTTTTTCAAAAGCTAGTTTAATACCAAATCCAATTAGGACGACTCCTGTTAGCCCTTGAATATAACGTTGCGTCTTCGGTTTTTTCATAAAAGCATTAATTTTATCAATTAAAAATATATAAAATGCAAACCAAATGACTGTTAAAACGAGGTAAGTAAGGCCCATTACAAGAAGTTGAATAAATGTATTATGATTTGGATTTAAAAATTGTGGTAAAAAAGTTAAAAAGAAGACTGCTACTTTAGGATTTAATAAATTTGTAAGAAATCCTTGGCGAAAGCAAGAAGTATGTTCGTTTTCATTATTCAAAGATAGATCATTTGTATCTAAGTTTTCTTTGTTTCTTACTGCTAAAAGGGCTTTAATACCGATATATATTAAATAGAGAGCCCCAACGTACTTGAAAATAGAAAATAAAAGAGCTGACTTTACAATAAGTGCAGAAAGACCAATTACAGCAGCTAAAGTATGAATTAATAGTGCAATACATGTACCAAACACTGTTTTCACTCCACCGACTTTACCAGCAACCAATGTATTTTTCGTAGCCATTGCTGTATCTGGACCAGGTAAAATGATGAGGCAAATAGACATAATGATGAAAAGAAGATAATTTTCTATCATAGCCGTCCCTCCTTTTTATTTTTAGAATATTTGATTAAAATCAGTGTAGCACAAAAATGGATTTAATAAAATTAAATTTTATTAAAAATAATTAAATAAAAAAGGCTATATAGTAGCTGTAATTACACTACTATATAGCCTCGATTTTATACCGCTATTTGCGGGTAGTAAGATTTTCACCGCACAAGATTTAGCTGAAGAAAAGAAGTTAGGTGGGGGATGAACAAAACCTCCCCTCATGACAATTTCATTTTATGCATTAAGTAAGTTAAAGAAACGATTCACATCTTCTTCTGAAACGTCACTTAACTGTTTATATTTATAATTCGGATTTTGATCTTTATCAACGACAACGGAGCGTACTCCCTCGAAGAAATCTTCATGTCTCATGAAATTTTTAGCAAGTATAAGGTCCGTAGCGAAACATTCTTCAACGGATTTATCTTTTCCATCAATAAACTGTTTTAATGTTACTTTTAGTGAAATAGGGGATTTTGATAACAGTGTTTCTTTCGTTTTTAGAGCAAAGGAACTTTCATCTTTCTCCAATGAATGGATGATTTCTTCAATTGTATCGAAAGTAAAATGTGAATTGATTACTTCTAATGAAGGAGCAAGCTCGCTTTCTAAGTTTGGAGCAGTTGCAAATGTACGAATAACTTCTTTTAAATTAGTATGTACATCATCTTCTTTATGCCAATTTACACTTTCAAGTTCAGTAAGAAACGCTGGTAATGAATCAGATGTCATAAAGTAATCAGCAGCATTAATAAATAATACGTCAGAAGCTTTTAAAATAGATGCTGTTAAAGCAACGAAGCGTCCTGTATATCCAGGTGCTTTATTTAAGAAATATGCAGCTCCGACGTCTGGGAAGAAGCCGATATTCATCTCTGGCATTGCCCATTTCGTACGCTCAGTTACAATGCGATACTTCGCACCATTTGTAAGACCGACACCACCGCCCATTACAATTCCATCTAAACAAGCAATAATCGGTTTTGTATATTGATAAATATATGTATCAATTTCATACTCTTCTTCAAAAAAACGTTCTGCATGTTGCAATGCCACTTCATTGGAACGCGCTTCATAAAGAGTTTTAATGTCGCCACCTGCACAAAAACCTTTTGTGCCAGCTCCTTTTAACACGATAAGTGCAATACGCTCATCGTGTTCCCACTCTTTAAGTTTTTGTCCGATAGGTTGTAACATGTCATAAGATAAAGAATTAAGTGCTTTTGGACGGTTTAAAGTAATTGTAGCAACGCCGTTTTCACTAACAGAAAATAAAACTTGTTCAGTCATAATGCATCCTCCCTTACATATCTTCTTATTCTTAATTCTTGATATGTACTGAAATGTCCTTTATAAATTTTGTCAAAAGTTGACGGTAAATATTAATTTGGTCACTGCATATTTTGACGAGTTATCTTTGCAGGATTTCAGAGACTGAGGGGGAATATTACAACATTACTGTAAGTGTAATTATTTGAAGTTATAATGATAAAAGCGCTATTATATAGGTGTGAAATGTTCATTATCAATTCTAAAAGTGTGTTTGAAGAAAAAATAAATCGTACAATTGTAATAAAAAATTTTACACTGAATTAGAAATAGAGAAAGGAGAAATCGGAATGCCAGGACCTTTACTATTGTCGGTTATTATTTTGTCTTTTTTAATGATAGGAATAACGCAGTATTTTCATCATACAGATACGACAGAAGAAGTGAAGGATAAAGTACGTCTCGTATTTCCGATTTTTATAATATCTATTTCATTCTGTATTTTATTAAATAAAGATGGCTACATTGTCGCAGTGTTCTCATTTTTCGTCGCAATCGTCTTAATTACCGTTTTATATTATGTAATGAAAGACTTTATACAAAAATAAAGATGTCACAATAGGCATTTTTATTTTGGGGAAAATATAAAATTTCACATACCGTATTTTATATAAAATACATAAAGCATATAACAATAGAAAAGTGTGTACTTTGCTGTGTATGTACTTGTCAATCTTGCATACCCACTATACTATTAAAATGTAGAGATTATAAAAAGGGGTTGTATCTATCATGAAATTTGAGATGCACACAAAAATTATTTCAAATGAAAAAGAAGTAAGATTACATATTGAAGAAAATATATTTCAATTAATATTGGATGGTTATCACTTATTTACAGTTCAAGAAATATTGCCTTTATATAAATCAAATGAAGAAAGAATTGGAAGTGCAACGATATTGAAGCTAGAGTGGGAGAACGGAAAAACTACAATAAACTATCAACTCGTTTCACTAAAATCAGTAAATTAAAAGGAGTAGAAAAATATGAAGTTATTTCATACAGCGGATTGGCATTTAGGTAAGCTTGTTCATGGCGTGTATATGACTGAAGACCAAAAGATTGTATTAGATCAGTTTGTACAGGCTGTTGAAGAAGAAAAACCAGATGCTGTAATTATTGCAGGGGATTTATATGATCGAGCAATTCCACCTACAGAAGCAGTAGATTTATTAAATGATGTGCTGCAAAAAATAGTTATTGATTTGCAAACACCAGTTATTGCAGTAGCTGGTAATCATGATAGTCCGGATCGTATCCATTTTGGAAGTAGTTTAATGAAAAAACAAGGATTACATATTGCAGGTCAATTTCAATTCCCCTATGAACCTGTTGTACTAAATGATGAATATGGAGAGGTTCACTTCCATTTAATACCGTATGCAGACCCAAGCATAGTGAGGCACGTGTTGAAAAATGAAGACGTACGTTCTCATGATGATGCGATGCGCATTTTTATGAATGAGCTCTCCGAAACGATGGATAAAGAAGCTAGACATGTATTTGTTGGACATGCATTTGTAACTTCTTCAGGAGAAGCGGAGGAGAATACAAGTGATGCAGAACGACCACTTTCAATTGGTGGTGCTGAATATGTAAATAGTCATTATTTTGATAAGTTTCATTACACAGCGCTTGGACATTTACATCAAGCGCATTTCGTACGTAATGAGACGATTCGATATTCAGGTTCACCACTTGCCTATTCAATTTCTGAAGAGAAACATAAAAAAGGTTATTACATTGTAGAACTGAATGAAACTGGTGAAGTAGCAATTGAAAAAAGGTTACTTTCACCACGTCGTAAAATGCGAACAGTAGAAGCGAAAATAGATGAATTATTACAGCACCCAGTAAGTGAAGATTACGTATTTGTAAAATTATTAGACGAAAACCCTGTCTTACAGCCAATGGAGAAAATACGATCTGTATATCCAAATGCAATGCACGTTGAAAGAGCGATGCAAAGGCGAGAACTCACAGATACAAATGAAGTAACGGTTTCAAGACATAAAACGGATGATTTATCTCTTTTAAAGGCTTTCTATAAAGAAATGAAAGGGTTAGATTTATCAGAAGAGAAAGAACGCCTATTTATAGATGTATTACAAACAGTGCAAGAACGGGAAGGTGAACGAGGATGAGACCGATTCAGCTTATTATGACAGCATTCGGGCCATATAAACAGAAAGAAGTAATCGATTTTGAAGATCTTGGAGAACATCGTATTTTCGCTATTTCTGGGAATACGGGAGCTGGAAAAACAACGATTTTTGATGCGATTTGTTATGTGTTATATGGTGAGGCTAGTGGAGAAGAACGTAGTGATACGAGCATGCTTCGAAGTCAATTTGCTGATGATAATGTTTATACAAGTGTTGAATTAACCTTTCAGTTAAAAGGGAAACGCTATGAAATAAAACGACAACTTGGACATAAAAAACAAGGGAATAAGACCATTACAGGACATGCAGTAGAATTATATGAAGTTATTGATGGAGAAAACGTTCCAGCCGTCGATCGTTTTCATGTAACAGACGTAAACAAAAAAGTGGAAGATTTAATTGGGTTAAGTAAACATCAATTTAGCCAAATTGTTATGTTACCCCAAGGGGAATTCCGAAAACTATTAACATCTGAGACGGAAAACAAAGAAGAGATTTTACGTCGTATTTTTAAAACGGATCGTTATAAATTAATGCGTGAGTTACTTGATCAAAAGAGAAAACAATGGAAAGATGTCTTGCAAGAAAAACAAAAAGAGAGAGAGCTCTATTTCCGTAATGTTTTTAAATTACCAATCCGTGATGGAGCATTATTAGAGACATTAGTGGCACAAGAACATGTAAATACGCATCAAGTAGTAGAAGCGTTAGAACAAGAAACAACCGTGTATAAAGCAGAGGTTGAGCAATTACAAGTAGAACAAGATGTTCAAACGAAGCAATTAAAGGATGCAGAAACACGTTTTCATGCAGCAAAATCTATAAATGAGAAATTTATAGATTTACAACAAAAGAATGAGAAATATAACACTTTACAAGAGAACCGTGCAGCAATTGAAAGGAAAGAAAAATCCTTTAAACGTGCGGAACAAGCAAAGCGCTTATTACCATTTGAACAATGGTATGAAGAAGCGATGGAAAATGAGCAGAAAGTTGAAAGTTTGTTAAAACAGATAATTGTCAAACAAGAACAGATAATGAACAGCTTTGAACTTGCTAAGGAGAAGTATGAAGTAGTAAAGAATAAAGAAGCTGAACGAGAAGAGGCTAAAAAACTTGTTCAAAGATTAGAAGAGTTACAAGCAATCATTGAATCATTAGCTGAGAGAAAGCTGAATTTACAAAATGCCGAAATTCAAATAGGGAAATTAAAAGAAAGTATGCAAAAGTTAGATCAACAACTAGAAGAGCATACAAACCAAAAACAGAGAATGTCTGATGAATTGCAGCAATTAGAACAAGCACTTGAGCAATATGTAGCTAAAGTAGAAGAACTAACGAATATGCGAGAAGATGCAAAAGTTTTAAAGCAAGCATATGATGTTTGGCAAGAAAAACAAAAATTCGAGCAAGAAAAAGAAGCGGCAACTAATAAAATGCAAGTGGCAGTTCGTGCATATGAAAACATGGAGCGCCGCTGGTTAAGTGAACAAGCTGGTATATTAGCTCTTCATTTACATGACGGTGAATCTTGTCCGGTATGTGGTAGTACGAATCATCCGCAAAAAGCTACAGAGCAAAGTAATGCGATCGATGAAAAAGAGTTAAACAATTTAAGAGATAAGAAGAACATTGCTGAAAAATTACATGTGCAAGTAGAGGAGAAATGGAATTTCTATCGACTACAATATGAACAAGTGATAGAAGAAGTTGTGAAGCGCGGCTACAATTCGGAAAAATTAGCTGAAACATATAGTGCACTTGTTCAAAAAGGAAAACAATTAGCTGCAGACGTGAATACGTTAAAAGCAAGTGAAGAAACACGTAAGCAGATTGCTGCGAACATGAAAAGCGTAGAAGAAAAAATAGAAGAACTTCAGAAACAAAAACGAGAAGTGGAAACAATGCAGCACCGTACAGAAATGGAGTGTATGCAACTTCGTACGTCATATGAACATGATAAACGAAATATTCCAGAAAACTTACAAACAGTACAAGCTTGGAAAGCACAGTTTGACCAAGCTATGCAGGAACTTAGGTTAATGGAGGACGAATGGAAGAAAGTCCAGGAAGCGTATCAGCATTGGCAAAATGAAAATATACGTATTCAAGCAGAACAAAAAGGTGCTTCTAATCAATTTGAAAGTGCAAAATTAAAGAAAGAAGAGACTTTCGCACGCTTTATGAAAGAGCTAGAACAAAGTGGGTTTACAGATGAATTCACGTATAAAGAAGCCAAATTAAGCGATGCCGAGATGGAGATGTTACAAAAAGAAATTCAAGGTTATTATTCATCGCTTGAAGTGCTTGCAAAACAAATCGAAGAGTTAAACTCAGAATTAAAAGATAAAGAGTATATGGATATTACATCTTTAGGTGAACACATAAAAGAACTAGAAATTAATCTTGATATCATTAAAGAAAAACGTCAACGTGCGCAAAATGCGGTAACATATATTTCTGATTTACATGAAAACATTAGACGTATTGACGAACAAATTCACGAGGAAGAAAAAGCCTTCCAAGAACTTGTTGATTTATATGAAGTAATGAAAGGTGATAACGAAAGTCGTATATCATTTGAACGTTACATTTTAATTGAGTATTTAGAACAAATCGTTCAAATCGCAAACGAACGACTACGTAAATTATCAAATGGACAATTTTATTTAAAACGAAGTGAGCGAGTTGAAAAAAGAAACCGTCAAAGTGGATTAGGCTTAGATGTGTACGATGCATACACTGGCCAAACGCGCGATGTAAAAACATTATCCGGCGGAGAGAAATTTAACGCATCACTTTGCTTAGCTCTAGGAATGGCAGATGTCATTCAAGCATATGAAGGTGGTATTTCCATCGAAACGATGTTCATCGATGAAGGGTTCGGTTCATTAGATGAAGAATCATTAACGAAAGCAGTAGATGCTTTAATTGACTTACAAAAATCAGGCCGATTTATCGGTGTCATCTCACACGTTCAAGAGCTGAAAAACGCAATGCCGGCTGTATTAGAAGTAACGAAGCAGAAGGATGGGTGTAGTCAGACGCGGTTTGTGGTGAAGTAAGCTTAAAAAATGGAGTAGGGAATCTACCGATACTTTTAGTGTCATATGTATGAATAATAAAACGTCGTCTCTTCATATTGGAGGCGACGTTTTATTTTATAAAATATCTATGAATTATCTGTAGAAGGCGGCGTATTCTCCAAACGATTATAAGCTTTAAAAGCTGAAATTGCTGAGATAACCCCGCCTACTAAAAATAAAGTCGATCCTCCAACTAAGATGATACGACTGACATATGTTTCCCGTGCTTCTTCGACTTCTTCTTGTAACGCTGTAGGCATATGAATCCTCCCTTTATAAAAGTTGTTTTATAAATAGTATATACAAACGCCTAAAATGTGTTAAAATAACTGATGATTTTATGCAGTGGGTAATTAGATGAGTAGGATGCGAGTGGCTAAGTAAATCTTCATCACAAATTTATGTGAACTTCACATAGAGCACATATTAACATTGTATTATGTATATGTACCAAATAAATAAATAAATAAAGTAAATGTAAGTTCTGTTTTCAAAAATTTAAAATCCTTTTATTTCTATATGAAAGTTTTAATCAAGGGTTTTAAAAAATTTGGAAATAGATCTTATGAATATGGAATTCATATAAAAGGGGAATGTCTTATGACAACATATACGAGTGAAATGAGAAAAACTTTAGTTTCAGAAGAAGATGTAGATATTTTAAAAATTATGGCGCATCCAATCCGACTGCAAATTGTAAATGAATTAAGTACGAGAAAAACTTGTAATGTAACACAATTAACAGAGTTACTGAATATTCCGCAATCTACTGTTTCACAACATCTATCAAAAATGAAGGGTAAAGTGTTACGAGCAGAGAGAAGAGGTTTAGAAATTTATTATCATATTAACAATTTAAAAGCGAGTAAGATTGTTAATGTTTTAGGGTATATAAACTAGTGAAATATTTTTATATAAAATAGCCCCTGCTGTTGAGCAGGGGCTATTTTGTGTTGTTTTATGTATTTGTATTTAAAACTTTATAGTTTTTATGATTTACAATTGTTCGATCAAATTCAAAAGTACCACCGCTTACATTTGTAATTTCAACTAAGACCGATTCAGTATAAAGTTTTAATACAGATCCTGTAATCTTTAAATTATTTCGTTGAAAAAGTATAGTATCCCCTACGTTTGCTTTCATAGTACCTCCTCATTAAAGACAGAAATATTTTTTTATTATATATATTAAACCACGGATAGATATATTAGTGAATATTTAGTTTTATTTATTGGAAAAAAATTTGTTCTCTAATTGAAGAGTATAAAGTACTCCTATGTTAAAAGTTATATTTTATTTAAGTTTATCCCGCTATTTGCTGGGCAGTAAGACCCCCGCCTCAAAATTCAGTGGAAGCAAAGAAGTTAGGCGAGGGCTGATTAAAGTTTCACTGTATTATAAGCAAAGTAAATTGTTTTCAGCATTAGCGAAACAATATTTCTATGTAAATACTGCAGAGAAACAAAGTATTCAAAAAACAGACACTATGTAGCACAAAACGTAAAGTAGATAAGTAAAGTTTTTTTCAGGAGTATAAGAAAAATATACGTTTATTAATAAGATCTCTAATTGGTAAAATTCCAATTAAAGACATAGAAAAACTTTAATATAAAAAGGTAATCAATTACAAATGGAGAAGTAATATATACGAAAGGAGAGATTTATATGAATAAAGGGAAAAAACAAGTTAGTCAACTTAGTTTTCTGGTGAATTTTATGAACGACAAGGGGAGTCTTGTGAAAATTTAATAGTATTATAGTATCCCCTTGTGAAAAAATGGTTGGGGGAATATATAAATGATAACAGAAATGAATATTAAAGTAGTTTGTGAAGAATCGTTTTCAAAAAGAGAAATAAAAATTTTAGAGACGTTTCTTTCAACTTTATCGGGGCATTCTAATGCTCTCGTCACAAAAGAGGGGATGTTTTTAAACCCATTAAGTAAAGAGAAGAGTGTGATTTATTATCACAACTTTGTATTTGTAAAATCACTTACAGAAGAAATGTGTGCAGAATTAAAAGAAGTTTTAACAAGACGTATTAAAAATGCTTTCATTATGATGGAATTTGTAGAGCCAATTGTTACATTTGAAGAAACAATTATAAACGTATAAAAAAAGTCAGGCTTATGAATTGACCTAATAAAACCGTCTCTTTAATAAATAGTAAAGAGACGGTTTTATTGTTTCACTTTTTAAAAAGGGTTCAAAAACAAATGTAAATCGAGCTTATACAAAAACTACTTATTAAATAACTGTTACGTATTTAATAAGTAGTTTTTGTATTTCATCCTTCGTTTTTTGTAACTGATTCTACGTTTTTGACGCTCTGTCTTGTAAGTGCTTACATAAACGAAAACATCTTATACAATGAAGGTGTCAAATCAAAAGAGGTGACCAAAATGAACATAAAAAAAGTAAATTTAGCGAATAGCATTGAAATAGAAAGAGGAGGCGGAAAGGTATGAAAAAATCAACTGTTAATCCATGGTTTGTTGTCCTTGGCACAGTTATAGTACAAATGGGGCTTGGGACGATATATACATGGAGTTTATTCAATCAGCCTTTAGTTAGTAAATACGGTTGGAGTCTTAACGCTGTTGCGATAACTTTCTCAATTACTAGTCTTTCTTTAGCATTTTCAACTTTATTTGCGAGTAAATTGCAAGAAAAATGGGGACTTCGTAAACTTATTATGATAGCTGGATTAGCATTAGGACTAGGATTAATACTTAGCTCACAAGCGTCCTCATTAATATTACTTTATGTACTAGCGGGAGTTGTTGTAGGTTATGCAGATGGTACAGCATATATCACTTCACTATCAAATTTAATAAAGTGGTTTCCAGAGCGTAAAGGTTTAATTGCTGGTATTTCTGTCTCTGCATATGGTTCAGGTAGCTTAATCTTTAAATACGTTAACGCACAGTTGATTGAATCAGTTGGTGTATCGCAAGCATTTATATACTGGGGTTTAATTGTTACAGTTATGATTGTAATTGGTGCTTGTTTAATCCATCAAGCTGCAGATCAAGGAGCAGTTCATGAAACAAAAACTAAGGAATACACAACGAAAGAAATGTTAGGCACAAAACAAGTATACTTATTATTTATCATGTTATTTACATCATGTATGAGTGGCTTATACTTAATTGGTATGGTAAAAGACATTGGTGTTCAACTTGTAGGACTTAGCGCAGCAACAGCAGCTAATGCGGTGGCTATGGTTGCAATCTTCAATACATTAGGTCGTATCATTTTAGGACCATTATCGGATAAAATTGGACGTTTAAAAATCGTTACTGGTACTTTTGTTGTTATGGCGAGTTCAGTCTTAGTTCTAAGTTTTGTAGATTTAAATTATGGTATTTACTTCGTATGTGTAGCAAGTGTAGCGTTTTGCTTTGGTGGAAATATCACTATTTTCCCAGCTATTGTTGGTGATTTCTTCGGTATGAAAAACCATAGTAAGAACTACGGAATTGTGTATCAAGGATTTGGATTTGGGGCGCTTGCAGGTTCCTTTATCGGTGCACTTCTAGGTGGATTCAAACCAACGTTCATGGTGATCGGTGTATTATGTGTCGTGTCATTCATTATCGCAATTTTAATTCAAGCACCTAAACAGAAAAAAGAACAAGAAGAAGAGTATCGCAGCGTAGCATAAGTATACAAATCTTCTATAACAATATGATTACGAAAAAGCATCCTATTCTATTAATTAGGATGCTTTTTTATGAGTTATTTTAACAAGGTTAAATTACTTTTGTGATTTTCATAGATGTAAAAGTGAGTGAAATGCCGATTTGGATTATATTGAAATATAATAAATCGATACATCGTATTCGAAATATATATTAAATCTTAAATGACAAAAAAGACATTCATTAGTATTTGTAAGATATATTTTCAGAAAAATATTGAGAAAATATATACTTGAGTTTTTCATAAAGCATTGTAAATGAACGTATCTCTAGTTTAGCTTCTTCAATTTTAAAAAGAGGACTTTGAATTTTATTTATAATATAAGTACTTTTAATGCGTTTACATATGATTTTATTAAGAAGCATTAAAATACTTTATCTGAAAAATAAAAAAAGATTGACAAGTTTATTGAGAAACATTATCATTTCGGTGTAAGATAGTAAATGAAAAACATTATCAATAAAATGGATTTTAAAGTAATGCGCACTTGACCAATTAGTTTAGTAAGTGTATTATTTTTTACAACACAACTGATAATGAAAATCAATATCATTTGTGTCACTTAATGAAATTAATGTTTATGTGAAAGGATAGAGAAAATGAACTTAGGGGAATTTGATGGGCAAACAGTTTTAGTAACAGGTGCAGCACAAGGCATAGGCAGTGTTGTTGCCAAAATGTTTTTAGAAAGAGGAGCCACAGTTATTGCGGTTGATCAAAATGAAGAGGGGTTAAATGTACTCTTAAATCAAAATGAATTAAATAAAACACGTATGAAAACGTTTCGTTTAGATGTGAGTCATAGCGCTGCTGTTGAAGACATGGTAAATCATATTGCAAATGAAATAGCGCCAATAGATATTTTAATAAATGTTGCAGGGGTTTTACGTATGGGACCAATTCATTCGTTAAGTGATGAAGATTGGAATAAAACATTCTCTGTAAATACTACAGGGGTTTTCAATATGTCCCGAGCGGTAAGTAAAAATATGATGTTAAGAAAATCAGGGGCAATTGTTACAGTCGGTTCAAATGCGGCAAATACGCCGAGAATGGAGATGGCTGCGTATGCTGCGTCAAAGGCTGCAGCGACGATGTTTATGAAATGTTTAGGACTAGAGCTTGCGGCATACAATATACGCTGCAACTTAGTTTCTCCAGGTTCTACTGAAACTGAGATGCAAAGATTACTATGGGCTGATGAGAATGGAGCTAAAAATATAATTGCTGGTTCTCAAAATACATATAGACTCGGAATTCCATTACAAAAAATTGCACAACCTTCAGAAGTTGCTGAAGCCGTGTTATTTTTAGCCTCAGATAGAGCAAGTCATATTACAATGCACAATTTATGTGTCGATGGCGGTGCTACGTTAGGAGTTTAATAAAAATTCAGGAGGTTATTATATTATGAATGAACATATAGCTGTAAAGGAATTGTCAGAAAAACTTTTAGAAGATTATAAGACTGAATCTTCATTCTTTTTCGCTTCACCAACTCGAACGATATTAGCAGAAGGAGAGTTTACTACAGTAAAGCATCGTGAAATTGAAAATTTCCCAGAGCTTGTGCAAGCGACATTAAGTAATGCGAAACAAGCTGGAAATCCAAATCCTATCGTTGTGGGTGCTTTGCCATTTGATCGTAGAAAAGAAGTCCAACTTATCGTACCAGAATATAGTAGGATTTCTGAGCGTTTACAATTGGATACAACAAATCAGCTTGAAATAAATGAGAACGTAACATTTGAAATGACGCCAATGCCAGACCCTGAAGTTTATATGAATGGTGTGAAGCAAGGAATTAAAAAAATACAGGACGGTGATTTAAAGAAAATCGTTCTATCCAGATCGTTAGATGTTAAATCTTCCGAAAAGATTGATAAGCAAAAACTTCTGCGAGAATTAGCAGAACATAATAAGCATGGTTATACATTTGCTGTGAATTTACCGAAAGATGAAAAAGAGAACAGTAAGACGCTAATTGGAGCAAGTCCTGAATTACTTGTTTCACGTAATGGTATGCAAGTTATTTCTAATCCGTTAGCTGGTTCAAGGCCACGTAGTGAGGACCCAGTAGAAGATAAAAGAAGAGCAGAGGAATTACTTTCTTCTCCAAAAGATTTACATGAACATGCGGTAGTAGTTGAAGCGGTTGCCGCTGCACTTCGTCCGTATTGTCATACATTACATGTTCCAGAAAAGCCATCAGTTATTCATAGTGAAGCGATGTGGCATTTGTCTACAGAATTGAAAGGTGAACTGAAGGATCCAAATACTTCTTCTTTACAATTAGCAATTGCCCTTCATCCTACGCCAGCAGTTTGCGGAACTCCGATGGAAAAAGCAAGAGAGGCTATACAGCATATTGAGCCATTTGACCGCAAGTTCTTTACAGGAATGCTAGGATGGAGCGATTTAAATGGAGATGGAGAATGGATTGTTACAATTCGTTGTGCTGAAGTACAAGAAAATACACTGCGTTTATATGCAGGAGCTGGAGTTGTTGCTGAGTCAAAACCAGAAGATGAGTTAGCAGAAACATCAGCTAAGTTCCAAACAATGCTAAAAGCTTTAGGGCTAAGAGATAGTTCACTTAATGAAAAATAGGGGGAAGAAAGAATGCTAGTAGGTTATACAGAATGGCCAAAAGAATTTGCCGATCGTTACCGAGAAGAAGGATGTTGGCTTGGTGAAACATTTGGAGGAGTGTTAAGAGAGCGGGCTGAGAAATATGGAGATCAAATCGCGGTTGTAAGTGGTAAGAAGCATATAACATATAGTGAACTTAATAAAAAGGTAGATCGTTTAGCAGCAGGTTTACTGAATTTAGGAATAAAGAAAGAGGACAGAGTTGTAATCCAGTTACCTAACATTATCGAGTTTTTCGAAATATGTTTTGCACTATTTCGAATTGGAGCGCTTCCTGTCTTTGCACTGCCGTCACATCGAAGCAGTGAAATTAGTTATTTTTGTGATTTTGGCGAGGCGAGCGCTTACGTTATTTCAGATAAGGCTCTCGGTTTTGATTATCGAAAACTAGCAAGAGAAGTGAAAGAGAAAGTGCCAACTTTACAACATGTAATTGTAGTGGGAGAAGAAGAAGAGTTTGTGAACATAAATGATCTGTATATGGATCCCGTCTCATTACCAGAAGTTCAGCCAAGTGATGTTGCGTTTCTCCAATTATCAGGAGGCACAACAGGTCTTTCTAAATTAATTCCTAGAACACATGATGACTATATTTATAGTTTACGTGTTAGCGCTGAAATTTGTAATTTGAATGCAGAAAGCGTCTATATGGCAGTTCTTCCAGTAGCACACAATTACCCAATGAGTTCTCCAGGGACATTTGGAACTTTCTATGCGGGTGGAAAAGTGGTATTGGCAACTGGTGGTAGTCCAGATGAGGCCTTTGCTCTTATTGAAAAAGAAAAAGTTACAATTACAGCGCTCGTTCCGCCATTAGCAATGATTTGGCTTGATGCTGCATCTTCTCGTAATGCCGATTTATCGAGCTTAGAGGTTATTCAAGTAGGTGGTGCTAAGTTTAGCGCTGAGGTTGCAAGACGTATACGCCCTACATTTGGATGTACGTTACAGCAAGTATTCGGTATGGCGGAAGGATTAGTGAACTATACAAGATTAGACGATCCGGAAGAAATTATTATTCATACACAAGGTAGACCAATGTCTGCACTCGATGAAGTACGAGTTGTTGATGAAAATGACAACGATGTACAACCGGGCGAAGTAGGTAGTTTATTAACACGAGGTCCATATACAATTCGTGGTTACTATAAAGCCGAAGAGCATAATGCACGATCATTTACAAAGGATGGGTTTTATCGCACAGGTGATCTTGTAAAAGTAAATGAACAAGGATACATCATTGTAGAAGGAAGAGATAAAGATCAAATTAACCGTGGTGGTGAGAAAGTTGCTGCGGAAGAAGTTGAAAATCATCTATTAGCACACGATGCGATTCATGACGTAGCAATCGTATCTATGCCTGACGATTATTTAGGTGAACGCACCTGTGCTTTTGTTATAGTTCGCGGACAAGTTCCGGGAGTAAGTGAATTAAAAATGTTTTTAAGAGAACGTGGTATAGCGGCTTATAAAATTCCAGATCGAATTGAATTTATTGAATCATTCCCGCAAACAGGAGTCGGAAAAGTCAGCAAAAAAGAACTACGTAAAGTCATTGCTGAAAAACTTATTACAGTAAAACAATAATAAAAACCGGAAGGAAGTGATTAGATGGCTATCCCATCTATTTCAGTATATAAAATGCCAATTGAATCAGAACTACCAAAAAATAAAGTGAATTGGACACCAGATCCGAAACGTGCAGTACTTTTAATTCATGACATGCAAGAATACTTTCTTGATGCATATAGCGATAAAGAATCACCAAAAGTAGAACTTATTTCAAATATTAAAATGATAAGAGAAAAATGTAAGGAACTTGGTATACCAGTTGTTTATACAGCACAACCTGGTGGGCAAACGTTAGAACAACGAGGTTTATTACAAGACTTTTGGGGTGACGGTATACCTGCTGGACCAGATAAAAAGAAAATTGTTGATGAACTTACTCCTGATGAGGATGATATATTCCTAACAAAATGGAGATATAGTGCATTTAAAAAGACAAATCTATTAGAAATTTTAAATGAACAAGGAAGAGATCAACTCATTATTTGCGGTATTTATGCGCATATTGGCTGTCTTTTAACAGCTTGTGAAGCATTTATGGATGGTATAGAGCCGTTCTTTGTAGCAGATGCAGTTGCTGATTTTTCACTAGAGCATCATAAACAAGCATTGGAGTATGCATCTAATAGATGTGCAGTAACGACATCAACAAACCTACTGTTAAACGATTTACAAAGTGTAAAAGATGATGAGAGTGAAGGAATCACTATACAGGAAGTGCATGAACTAGTTGCACAACTACTTCGTGAGCCAGTAGAGAGTATTGATATTGATGAGGACTTATTAAATAGAGGGCTTGATTCGGTCAGAATTATGAGTTTAGTAGAGAAGTGGCGTCGTGAAGGGAAAGAAATCACTTTTGCACATTTAGCAGAACGTCCAACTGTTGCAGGTTGGTACAGTTTACTATCTTCACAAACAGCACAGGTGCTGTAACAAATAGACTACATAATAAAGGGGTAGTAAAGAATGCCTAACAGTCAAAAGATTCGTCATTCGTTATCATCTGCGCAGTCTGGTATGTGGTTTGCGCAACAATTAGATCCGCTTAATCCGATATATAATACTGGGGAATATGTAGAAATAAACGGGAATATTCATCAAGACATTTTTGAATTAGCTGTACGTAAAGTTGTAATGGAAGCAGAAGCACTTCACGTTCGCTTCGAAGAGGATGAAATTGGCCCATGGCAAGTTATTGAAGAATCACAGTTTCATATGCATTTTATTGACGTTCGGAAAGAAGAAAACCCTGAAGAAGCTGCTAAAGTATGGATGAAAAATGATTTATCTATGCCAGTCGATTTGAAAAAAGATACTTTATTTACTGAAGCACTTATTCAAGTTGAAAATAATCGTTTCTTTTGGTATCAGCGCATCCATCACATTGTGATGGATGGCTATGGATTTTCACTTCTTAGCCAAAAAGTGGCGAATGAGTATACATCACTTATAGAAGAAACAAACAAGAATGAAAAGCCGTTTGGTTCTCTTACAAAAGTCGTGCAAGAAGATATTGAGTATCGTGAGTCTAAAAAATTTCAGGAAGATCGTACTTTTTGGTTAGAAAAATTTGCGGATGAACCAGAAGTTGTAAGCTTGGCAGAGCGAGCACCGAGAACATCAAATGGATTTTCACGAGAAACAGCTTATTTATCTAGTTCTAGCACGAAAACTTTATTAGAAGATATCAATATTTCGTTAACAAGTTGGCCGGAATTCATTGTCGCTGTAACAAGTATTTATATGCATAAGTTAACAGGTGCAAATGATATTGTTTTAGGTTTACCGATGATGGGACGTCTAGGTTCGGTATCTATTCATACACCAAGTATGGTAATGAATTTAGTGCCACTTCGTATTACAGTAACTCCAAATATAACTCTTGCGGAATTATTGCAGCAAGTTTCTAAAGAAATCCGAGATGTACGTCGCCATTATAAATACCGTCATGAGGAATTAAGAAGAGACTTAAAGTTACTAGGTGAAAATCAAAGGTTGTTTGGACCGTTAGTGAATGTTATGCCTTTCGATTACGGGCTAAATTTTGCTGGAAATCGTGGTATTACGCATAATTTATCAGCAGGACCTGTCGATGATTTATCGATAAATGTATATAAACGTTTTGATCAAAATGAGCTAATGATTCATTTTGATGCAAATCCTGAAGTATATAATGGCGCGGAGCTAGCATTGCATAAAGAAAGATTTATGAGTCTATTTGAATTAGTAGTAAATAATTATGAGAAAAACGAGTCGATTGGAAAAATAAACATTACTCTGCCTGAAGAAAATCATAAAGTTTTATTGGAATGGAATGAAACGAAGGAAGACGATGAGTTAATCAGTCTGCCTATATCATTTGAAAAACAAGTGCAAAAAAATCCCAATAAACTAGCCATTACTTGTGACGGTGTAAACCTTACGTATAAAGAGCTAAATGAACGAGCGAATGAACTAGCACATTATTTAGTAGAAGAAGGAATACGACCAAACCAGTTTGTAGCTTTAGTATTCCCTAGATCAATAGAAATGGTAGTTAGTATGCTAGCAGTCTTAAAGGCTGGTGCAGCGTATTTACCAATAGATCCAGAATACCCAGCAGAAAGAATTAATTATATAGTAAATGATGCAAAACCAGTTTGTATCATAACACATTCATCTGTTTCATCTAAGTTAGTTATAGAAAATGATATGAAAAAAATTGTATTAGATGAAGAAGAAACGAAACTAGCGTTACATACATATTCTCGTATGAATATAGCATGTAAGAATGATGTATCACTTTTAAACCCAGCCTATACAATATATACTTCAGGCTCAACAGGAAACCCAAAAGGTGTAATTATTCCTATGAGAGGTTTAAGTAACTTTTTAATGGCTATGCAACAAAAGTTTTCATTAAATGAAAATGATCATTTATTAGCAGTTACAACGTTTGCGTTTGATATTTCTGCTCTAGAAATTTATTTACCTCTTATTAGTGGTGCAAGTTTAACAATTGCGCAAAAAGAAGACATACAAGAGCCATCAGCATTAACGACACTTTTACAAGAAGAAAGAGTGACCATTATGCAGGCTACACCGACGCTTTGGCAGGCGTTAGTAACTGATTATCCAGAGAAGCTACAAGGGCTAAATATACTAGTTGGTGGTGAAGCTCTTCCAGCGCATTTAGCAAATAAATTAAAAGAATTAGGTTGCTCAATAACTAATTTATATGGACCAACTGAAACGACGATTTGGTCTACTTTTATGAACATTGATGAAGGTGAAAAGGGTATACCTCCTATTGGAAAGCCAATTTGCAATACAGAAGTGTATGTATTGGATGCAGGGTTACAACCAGTTCCACCTGGAGTTATTGGGGAATTATATATTGCAGGGGAGGGACTTGCAAGCGGATATTTAGGAAAACCTGAATTAACAGCTGAACGGTTTATTGCAAATCCTTATGGAGAATCAGGGAAGCGCATGTACCGTACAGGAGATCTTGTGAAATGGCGTAGTGATGGTGCGTTAGAGTACATTAGTCGCGCAGATCATCAAATTAAAATTCGTGGATTCCGAATTGAATTAGCTGAAATTGAAACGGTATTACAACGACATAAAAATATTCAACAAGCGATAGTAATGGTACGAGAAGATCGTCCAAATGATAAGCGCATCATTGCGTATATCGTTGCAGAAGAAAAGGAACCGATTAATCTTTCAGAAATTCGTTCTTATGTTTCAGAAAGTTTAGCGAATTATATGATACCATCAGCATTTGTTGTGCTAGAAGAATTACCATTAACGCCAAATGGTAAGGTGGATAGAAAGAAATTACCTGCTCCTGATTTTAATGGAATGCACAATGAGAGAGTTGCTAGAAATCCGAAAGAAGAAATATTATGTGATTTATTTGCAGAAGTACTTGGTGTTTCTCGAATTAGCATTGATGATAATTTCTTTGAAATGGGTGGACATTCACTTCTCGCATCTCGTTTAATGGCAAGGATTCGTGAAACGTTAAGTGTGGAATTAGGAATCGGGAAACTATTTGAATCACCAACTGTTGCCGAACTGGCGAAACAATTAAACGATGCAAAAAGTGCAAGACCAGCTATTCAGAAAGCAAGTAGGCCAAATGAAGTTCCACTTTCATTTGCACAGCGCAGGTTATGGTTCTTAAATTGTTTAGAAGGTCCAAGTCCTACTTATAATATTCCGCTAGTCATTCGTATGAATGGAATATTGAATCGGGAAGCATTACAAGGTGCTTTTTATGATGTAGTTGAGAAACATGAAACACTTAGAACAATTTTCCCTAACGTATTAGGTAGTTCCTATCAGAGAATTTTAGATATGGAAAACTTAAATCTAGAAATGGTTATAACTAATACATGTAAAGATGAATTAGAAAGTGTACTTTCAGAGGCGGTAAGATATAGCTTTAACCTCGATTTTGAGCCGGCAGTTCGTTTACAACTTTTTACAGTGAGTGAAAACGAACATGTATTATTAATTTTATTACATCATATTGTAGGTGATGGCTGGTCATTACAGCCGTTAACGAGAGATTTTACAGTGGCGTATAAAGCACGATGTCAAGGTGACAGAGTTCAGCTGGAGACACTACCAGTTCAATACGCGGATTATGCACTTTGGCAACAGCAATTGCTAGGTGATGAAACGACACCAGAGAGTCTTATTTCAACACAATTAGATTTTTGGAAAGAAGAACTTAAAGGTTTACCAGACCAAATGGAGTTACCTACAGATTTCCAGCGTCCAATTGAGACGAGTTACCGCGGGGAAACAATTCATTTTCATATAGATGAAGGTATGCATAGTAGGTTAGTAGAGCTTGCACGTAAAAATGGAGTTAGTTTGTTTATGGTATTGCAAGCAGGGCTTAGTGCACTATTTACAAGATTAGGTGCAGGCACTGATATACCAATTGGAAGTCCGATTGCTGGAAGAAATGATGATGTACTTTCAGATATTGTTGGTTTATTTGTAAATACATTAGTGTTACGTACAAATACGTCAGGAGATCCAAGTTTTAAAGAATTATTAAATAGAGTGAAGCAGGTAAATCTTGCAGCTTATGAAAATCAAGATGTTCCATTTGAAAGGCTTGTTGAAGTGTTAAATCCAGTACGTACTCGAAACAGCCACCCGTTGTTTCAAGTTATGTTAGCTTTTCAAAATACACCAGAAGCAACGTTTCATGTACCAGGTTTAGAAGCGAGCCTTGAAATTCAAAGCGTCGGTTCTGCAAAATTTGATTTAACATTTGAAATTAGTGAGAGTAACGGGGTTGATGGTACTCCGAACGGTTTACATGGATTACTAGAGTTTAGTACCGATTTATATAAACGTGAAACGGTTCAAAAACTAATAGAACGATTCATTTTGTTATTAGATGATGCAGCTACAAATCCGGATCAATCAATTGGCAGATTAGAAATATTAACTGTAGCAGAGAAAAATACAGTGTTAGAAAAGTGGAATGGTGGTTTTCAAATTGCACCAGAAATGACATTGCCACAATTGTTTGAAAAGCAGGTTTATATAAATCCAAATTCTATTGCTGTTGTCTTTGAAGATAAGAAATTAACTTATGAAGAGTTAAATAGAAAAGCAAATAAAATAGCTCGATTCCTAATAGCAAAAGGGATTGGTCCTGATCAACTCGTTGCTTTAGCGATGCCAAGATCATTAAACATGGTTGTAAGCTTATTAGCTGTTCTTAAAGCTGGTGCTGGATACCTTCCGTTAGATCCAGATTACCCAGCAGACCGTATTTCATTTATGCTACACGATGCGAAACCAACATGTGTTTTAACGAATTCAGAAGTGGAAATTGAATGTGATGAGGCACTAAAAGTTTTAGTTGATGATGTAAAAGTAATAGCAGAAGTTGAGAAATATAGTGAAGAAAATATTGATGAGGTGGAACGCATTAAGCCATTATCTCCATCACATATTGCTTACGTTATTTATACGTCAGGCTCAACGGGTAGACCGAAAGGCGTTATGATACCTCATCAAAATGTAGTAAGACTTTTAGGAGCAACTGATCATTGGTTCCAGTTTGACGGAAACGATGTTTGGACGATGTTCCATTCATACGCTTTTGATTTCTCGGTTTGGGAAATTTGGGGACCTTTATTATACGGAGGGCGTTTAGTTGTAGTGCCACATACTGTAAGTCGCTCACCGAAAGAATTTTTACAGCTTCTTGTTAAAGAAAAGGTTACGGTTTTAAACCAAACTCCATCAGCGTTCTATCAATTGATGCAAGCAGATCGTGAAAATGAAGAGATTGGCCAAAAATTATCTTTACGATATGTTGTTTTTGGAGGAGAAGCACTTGAGCTAAGTCGCTTAGAAGATTGGTATAGTCGACATCCTCATAACGCACCAAAGCTTATTAATATGTACGGTATTACGGAGACGACAGTACATGTTAGTTATATTGAATTAGATGAAACTATCGTCTCTTTACGAGCAAATAGTTTAATTGGGTGCAGTATACCTGACCTTAAAGTGTATGTGTTAGACAACTATTTACAACCAGTGCCACCTGGAGTAGTTGGAGAAATGTATGTTGCAGGTGCAGGGCTTGCGCGTGGATATTTAGGAAGAGCAGGATTAACGGCTGAACGCTTTATCGCAGATCCATTTGGAAAGCCAGGTACAAGAATGTATCGTACAGGAGACTTAGCTCGCTGGCGTAAAGATGGGACGCTAGATTATATAGGACGTGCAGATCATCAAATCAAAATTCGTGGGTTCCGAATTGAATTAGGAGAAATAGAAGCAGTCATAATGAAGCACCCTAAAGTTGAGCAAGTAGCCGTTATTGTACGGGAAGATCAACCAGGGGATAAACGGTTAGTTTCTTA
Source organism: Bacillus sp. PK6-16 (assembly GCF_056530295.1). Classification (NCBI taxonomy): domain Bacteria; kingdom Bacillati; phylum Bacillota; class Bacilli; order Caryophanales; family Bacillaceae; genus Bacillus; species Bacillus sp. PK6-16. The sequence continues at coordinate 3,056,492 of NZ_CP096511.1, read as the reverse complement.
TATCGTTGCATCAAATAATGAAGCGATTGATACGAATGAAATGCGTCAGTTTGCTAGTGGTAGTTTACCAGATTATATGGTTCCATACGCTTTTGTAGTAGTAAATGAGTTACCTTTAACTCCAAACGGTAAATTAGATAGAAAGGCATTGCCAGCTCCAGAATTTATCGCATCATCTTCTAGTCGTGGTCCAAGAACACCGCAAGAAGAAATGTTATGTGACTTGTTTACAGAAGTGCTAAGTGTACCTCAAATTGGAATTGATGACGGATTCTTTGATCTTGGTGGTCATTCACTCCTTGCAGTGCAGCTTATGAGCCGCATGAAAGAGGCGCTTGGAGTGGAACTAAACATTGGTACTTTATTTGCAGCACCGACTGTTGCAGGATTAGCTGAAAGACTTGAGATGGGGAATGGTCAAAGTGCACTTGATGTGTTGCTTCCATTACGAGCAAGCGGGGATCAATTACCACTATTTTGTGTACATCCAGCAGGTGGATTAAGTTGGTGCTATGCAGGACTTATGAAATCTTTAGGAACAGATTATCCAATCTATGGTGTACAAGCACGTGGTATTGCTAAAAATGAAGAACTTCCAAAAAGTTTAGAGGAGATGGCGGCGGATTACTTGAAACACGTTCGTGAAGTACAGCCTCATGGACCATATCGTTTATTAGGTTGGTCGCTTGGAGGAAATGTTGTGCATGCAATGGCGGCGCAACTACAAAATGAAGGGGAAGAAGTAGAATTACTCGTTATGCTTGATTCTTATCCTGGACACTTCTTACCAAATACGGAAGCGCCTACTGAAGAGGAAGCGTTAATTGCATTACTTGCTTTAGGCGGATATGACCCAGATAACATGGATGGTAAACCACTTACAATGGAAAGTGCAGTTGAAATCCTTCGTAAAGATGGAAGTGCATTAGCAAGTCTTGAAGAAGAGACTATATTGAACTTGAAAGAAACATATGTAAATTCAGTAGGGTTGTTAGGGAAATATGTACCGAAAGTTTATAACGGAGATATCTTATTCTTTAGATCTACTGTTATACCAGACTGGTTTGATCCTATTTCTCCAAATACGTGGCTAAATTATTTAGACGGGCAAATTGTGCAGCACGATATTGATTGTAGACATAAAGATCTATGTCAGCCAGGTCCACTTACGGAAATTGGGCAAGTATTAGCGAAATATTTGCAGAATAAGAAAGGGGTAAGTAGAGTATGACGAATCCATTTGAAAATGATAATTACACATATAAAGTATTAATAAATGAGGAGGGCCAGTATTCTCTCTGGCCTGCTTTTCTCGATGTACCTATTGGCTGGAATGTCGTATATGAAGAAGCTAGTAGGCAGAGCTGCTTAGAATATGTTGAATATAACTGGAAAGATTTGAATCCACAAGGTAATCAAGTTCGCGAAAAAACATTAGTAGGAAAACGATAATGAAAGAAAAACTAAATCCAAAAGTAGTTGTAAGTATCGTTTATATAACTGCGATGTTTATGGCTGCGATGGACGCAACGATTGTAAATGTAGCACTGCAAACGATAAGTAGAGAACTACAAGTACCTGCATCTGCAATGGGGACGGTGAATGTTGGGTATTTAGTTAGTTTAGCTGTTTTCCTTCCGATTTCTGGTTGGTTAGGAGATCGTTTTGGTACGAAAAGAGTATTTTTAATTGCTCTTTTCGTATTTACAATTGCCTCTGCTTTATGCGGAATGGCTAACGATATTACTTCATTGAATATTTTCCGTATCATTCAAGGTGCTGGTGGAGGGCTTTTAACACCGGTCGGAATGGCGATGTTATTCCGAACATTTTCAGCAGAGGAAAGACCGAAGATTTCCCGGTTCATTGTACTGCCAATTGCTGTAGCACCAGCAGTTGGTCCTATCATCGGTGGTTTCTTTGTAGATCAAATGTCTTGGCGTTGGGTATTTTATATTAATCTACCGTTTGGAATCGTTGCATTGCTCTTTGGACTTCTATTTTTAGCAGAGCATGTTGAAAAATCAGCTGGTCGCTTTGATTCGCTCGGCTTTATTTTATCAGCACCAGGATTTGCGATGCTCATATATGCACTAAGCCAGGGACCGTCAAAAGGATGGATTTCTCCAGAAATTATGAGTACCGGGGTAGCTGGGGTTGTATTCATTACGTTGTTTATAATCGTAGAACTGAAAGTAAAGCAACCGATGTTAGATTTACGCTTATTAAAAGAACCAGTCTTTAGAAAGATGAGCCTTATATCATTATTTTCATCAGCCGGTTTATTAGGAATGTTATTTGTTTTTCCACTTATGTATCAAAATGTGATAGGAGTTTCCGCGCTAGAATCAGGACTTACGACATTTCCAGAGGCGATTGGATTAATGATTTCTTCACAAATTGTGCCATGGTCATATAAGAAATTAGGAGCTCGAAAGGTAATTTCTATTGGATTAATATGTACGGCGGTTATATTTGTTTTATTGAGTTTTGTAAATCACGATACGAATCCGTGGCAAATCCGCGCATTATTGTTTGGTATCGGTATTTTCTTAGGTCAATCTGTCGGTGCGGTTCAATTTTCTGCCTTTAACAATATCACGCCGCCTTCTATGGGGAGAGCTACTACTATATTCAATGTGCAAAATCGACTAGGTTCAGCAATAGGAGTAGCTGTTTTAGCTAGTATACTAGCTGGTTTTGGAGGTAATAACGTTCAATCCGATTTTTTACCATATCAAGCAGCACTAATTGGATCAGCAATATTTTTGCTCATAGCACTACTATTTTCTTTACGTATTTCTGATAAAGAGGTAATGTCAAAGAAGAAAGAAAAAACATTATCTGTATCAGAAAAAGAGAAAGTACTTGTCAATGAATAAGAATATACGCATGCTTTCTTATGAAAATTGATATTCGTTGAATAAAGGAGAGTTTACATGATAGAAAGTAAAGTTGTAGATTCTATTCCAACTTTGAATGAGAATGATTGTCAAATATGGTGGGCAAGAATTTCGGATTTACAATCATGGCATTACAATTTACTAAATGATATAGAGCGAGAGAAAGCAAATTCGTATCATCATTCGGCAGATCGAGCTCGTTTTATAATAGGTTGCGTAGTAAGTAGATTAGTTCTCGGTAAGATACTTTCTATGTCACCAGTCCAAGTACCAATTGATCGAATGTGCTCAGTATGTAAATTGCAGCATGGAAGACCACAATTACCAGAAGGTATGCCGCAATTATCCGTTTCGCATTCAGGTGAGTGGGTTGTCGTTGCTTTTACAAAATCTGCACCTGTTGGCATAGATGTAGAACAAATGAATCCAAATGTAGATGTTATGAAAATGGCAGAAGGTGTATTAACAGACATTGAAATAGCGCAAGTTATGAAACTGCCAAATGAACAGAAAATAGAAGGTTTTTTAACATATTGGACTCGAAAAGAAGCGGTGCTGAAAGCGACAGGTGAAGGACTAATGATTCCACCAGTACATATTACAGTATCAGCTCCAAATGACCCTCCAAACTTGTTGGTTTTTAAGGATAGACAAGAGTTAGCAAGTAATACAATGATGGAAGATGTAAGGCCTAGTTTAGATTATAGGGCTTCTGTTGCAATATTCAGTAAGGAAGTGACTGAAATTACGCAATTAGACGCGGTAGCACTTTTAAATCTTAAATAAAAAAATTACAGAAGAGGTGTTCCTCATGTTAGTAGCGGAAAATAGAAAGAATGAATTCACTTATAATGTACAAGCAATTAAAAATATTTTATTTTCTGGAGATACATCATCCATTCATGCTTTAGAAAAGCTTTTAAATGATACAGTTCAGTTTGATGTTCTTGAACAAGAGGCACTTGGTAGACAGTACATTCCGAAAGAAGCAAAGAATTTCTTTGATAAAGATGGAACATTTCTTTACCGTGTATCTAATGTTAGTTATAAAGGAAAGGTGTTATCTGAAAATCTAATTTTTGCAGACACTTCGTTTTTACCGGACGCAATAAAGAGTGAATTAGAGAGTGGAAATATTCCTGTTGAAAAGCTCATAGAAAAGATGGAAGTAAGAAGAAACGTATTATATGAAGGATATCAGCCATCTGGAAATATTATTGAATTGTTTGATGGATGTTCTGTTACAGCGAATGTGTATCCGACTAGAAAGTATCAAATTGTAAGTAACTGCAAATGTGTATTTTATATTTGTGAAGTGTATCATGCAGAGAATATAAAGCAATTGCTTAAATAAAAACAAGAAACCAGCCTATAAAATGGCTGGTTTCTTGTTTTTATTTAACAGCTTCTTTTAATTCTTTACCCGCTTTAAATGCAGGAACTTTACCAGCGGCGATTTGAATTTCTTCGCCAGTTTGCGGATTACGTCCTGTACGAGCAGATCTTTCGCGTACTTCAAAAGTTCCAAACCCGATTAGTTGAACTTTATCTCCAGATTGTAATGCATTAGCAATTGTGTCAAATACGGATTGTACAGCTGCAGAAGCGTCCTTTTGAGAAATATCAGCTGATTGAGCTACGTTTTTAATTAATTCTGTTTTGTTCATGTTTTCACCTCATAAAAAAATTTTTGGAATGAATGTTTTAGTATAATAGATAGTAAAGATAAAGCTATCACTATGATTAGAAAGAATACTATATAATTATGTTAATTTCGTTGCAAGAGACTGAATCCCTTCTATTATTTAGGGATTAATTAAGAATCGATGCATATAAAAAGCTTTAATATGAGGATGAGGGGGAGTATACGAATGATTTTTCGTGAAAAAAATGAGAAGGAAAGTATTTTAATTCGTCAACATGATCATGGTTTTTTAGCTGGAGAGATTGCAAAGCATATAAAAGAAGACTTTTTTGAAGATAAAACATATTTAAAAGAAACAGTTGATGCAATATATGAGCATGACAGAGGATGGATAGAGCTTGATAAAGTACCAATTTTGAATGATGCTAAAAATATTCCATATACATTTATGGATTGTCCAAGCCCATTACGTTTTGTTTTTTATACGATTGGATTGAATGAAATTGAAAATTCTAATCCATACGGGGCATTGCTTTGTAGTCAACATTTTTTATCATTTCCACTAAACGAGGAAGATGAAGAGATGATGTCATTTTATAAACATGAATTAGAACGACAAAAAAGAATTTTGAAAACGTTAACAAAGGAACAGTTTGCGATGTTTGATAAGCATTATAGATTATTAAAGTTTTGTGATGAACTTTCTTTATACGTATGTATGAATAAGCCTGGTGTCAAAAAGAAAGATGAAATTGACTTATTTAAAGATGGTTTTGAAGGAACAGAAATGTTTAATAGTAAAGAGGAGAAACTTATTCAAGCTGAATGGGTGGACGAGGAAACAATTCGGATTACACCATTTCCATTTCAAACGGAATTTTATACGTATGTAAAATATAAAACGATAAATAAGCATGAAATGAAAGAAAAAGGGATTGCAAAGGCTGATAGAGAATCAGAAATGAAGAAACAAACCATTCGTTTCATACAATAAGGAGGTAATATAAATTGAAAGATTATATATTAAAACAGTGTGATTACCATGCTTGGGCTAATACTAGATTATTCAATCGATTAAAAGAGTTACCAAACTATGAGACAATTTTTAATGAGCAGATACAGAGTGTATTCCCATCCATTAAGGATACTTTTGTGCATATTTATATTACAGATCAAGTGTGGTTACATATATTGCATGGTAAAAGTATGAATGAAGCAATACAAGACCGAGAAGAGTTACGAAAACAAATTGAAACTAAATCGTTACATGAATTAGAAAAAATGTTTGAAAACATGGCAAATCAATATAAAGAGTTTTTAATTACAATACAAGATGTGAATGCTGTATTTGTTATTGAGAATCCATACGTAGGGAAATTAGAAACTTCGATTTTAGAATTAGTGCAACATGTCGTAAATCATGGTACATATCATAGAGGAAATATAACAGCGATGATCCGTCAACTTGGTCATTCGTCGACAATGATGGATTTTGTACTGTATTTACATATGGTTAAAAAGCAGGGAGAGTAATATAGTTTGTAAGAAGGAGAGGCTTTAATTATAGAAGTCTCTCCTTCTATTTTATTCCGCATTCATGGTAGATCGACTGATTAAAGTTTTCTTAAGAAGCTTTATTTTCTTGTAATTGCTTAGCGTATTGTACAGCCTTATATGCATTGACTCTACCGTTTTTCCAGTACGTACCTGTACCACTAATTTTATCAGAAGTTGACTCAATAATTTGGCGAATTTGTGTATTACTATATCCTTGATTTGCTAAAAGAGCAGCGACTCCTGCAACATGAGGTGTTGCCATAGATGTACCACTTAATGATTGATATGTGCTTCCTTTATATGTTGAATATATATTTGAACCTGGTGCTGCAACATCTACCCAGCTACCATAAGTAGAGAATGAAGATTTTCTATCTGATTGATCTGTAGAACCAACTGCAATTACTTCGCTGTAATAAGCAGGGTAATTAGCTTTTGTATTTCCAGCATTTCCAGCAGCTGCAACTATAACAGAGCCTTTATTCCATGCATATTGAACGGCTTGTTGTAATGCAGTACCACCATTTGGAGCTCCTAAACTTAAACTAATTACTTTTGCACCCGAATCAGCAGCTTCTCGAATACCTTGCGCTACAGCATCAAGAGTACCACTTCCTTGATTATCTAATACGCGGACAGCATAAATTGAAGTTTGTGGGGCAACACCAGCAATTCCGACGCTGTTATTCGTAAGTGCTCCAGTAATTCCAGCGCAATGTGTACCATGACCATTACCATCATCAGATGTATTGTCGTTATCAACATAATCATGCCCGTAAATTACTTTCGAAGCCAGATCAGGGTGTGAGCCTTGAACTCCTGTGTCAATAATAGCTACTTTTACACCAGGATCACTTCGTTGGCTATCCCAAGCTTGTGGAGCTTGAATCTTTTGTAATCCATATTGATTATTAAAATATGGGTCGTTTGGAGTCCAAAAGGCGTGAACGTAATAATTCGGTTCTGCATATTCCACATCTGGATTATTTTTATAACTCTTTATTTTTTCTTTTACAGTACCTTTTGAAAATTGTACGACTTCAAAACCTAACTTATCATCTTTAGATAAGACATTAGCTCCGACAGATTTATGAAAAGATTGCACATTACTTAAAGATGCATTTTGTTTGAACTTAACGATTAATTGGTTAGGAACGTAATCAGTAGATGATGTTTCAGCACTTGAAGTATTCGTGTTAAAGAAGAAACCACCAATAATAAATGATAAAACAGATAGGAAAACAATGATTTTGTTTTTCAAAAGATTTTTCCTCCCTTTTCTTGGATGAGTTTTTCAGCGACACTTTAATGTCGCATTCCTTTTCAACTATATAGTTAGACCATACGATTTATGACATTTATGTGAAAAACTTTTGGAGGAATAAAAAGGAGTAAATATTGATATAAATATATTTTTAATGATAGTAATTGAGTAAAAGAGGGGATGAAAAAAGGAATGCTCATCATGTATGAGTCATTCCTTTTTTCATAGATTAACTTGCCTGTTTTTTATTATTTTCTTTCAATTTCTCTGCTTGTAAAAAACGATTCGTTTCAGCAACAACAATACTACTTAATCCAATTAGACCAATCAAGTTTGGAATTGCCATAAGTCCATTTGCAATATCAGCAAATGTCCATACGATTCCTAGCTTTAAATTAGCACCAATTGCAATCATGACAATAAAGATTGCTTTATAATATTTAACTGCACTTTCTCCGAATAAATAAGCTACACATTTTTCTCCATAATACGACCAACCTAAAATAGTAGAGTAGGCAAATAAAATAATTGCGATACCGAGAATCATACTACCAGCAGTACCAAATACAGATTGGAATGCAAGTGTTGTAGCTTCAACGCCAGTTTTACCAGATTTCCAAGCGCCTGTAGTGATTAATACTAGTCCTGTAATTGTACATACAATAAACGTATCTAGAAAAGTACCAGTCATTGAAACTAAAGCTTGCTTTGCAGGCGAATCAGTTTTTGCAGCCGCAGCAGCAATTGGTGCACTCCCTAAACCAGCTTCGTTCGCAAATACACCACGCGCCATTCCGATTTGGATAGCTGATGCAACTGTTGCCCCGATAAAACCACCAGCAGCTGCTGTACCATTAAATGCACCAGAAAAAATAAGTGAAAATGCTTCTGGAATTTGGTCGTAGTGATAGAAAATAATGATAAGACCAGCAATTATATAAAAGAAAGCTTTAATAGGAACGACATATCCCGTCACTTTCCCGATTTTTTTTACACCGCCTAAAATAACAATTGCGATTAAAAATGACATTACTATACCAGTTAAAGCAGGAGGGAAAGAGAAATTAATTCGCATTGCCTCTGCAACTGAATTAGATTGCACCATATTACCAATACCGAAAGAAGCAGTTGTACCAAATATAGCGAATAATATAGCAAGCCATTTCTTACCTAAACCACGCTCTAAATAATACATTGGTCCACCTGAATATTCACCATTTTCATTACTAACACGGTATTTCACTGCAAGTATTGCCTCTGCATACTTTGTTGCCATACCGAATAAAGCGGTAATCCACATCCAAAATATTGCACCAGGACCACCAATTGTAACAGCTGTTGCAACACCGGCTATATTTCCCATACCAATCGTTGCGGCCATAGCTGTCATAAGTGCTTGGAAGTGACTAATATCTCCAGAAGAAGAGGCATCTTCTGATTTTTTAAATGCTAGTTTGTGAGCGTATAATAGTTTACTAAACTGTAAACCTTTTAAACGCACTGTGAGAATGATACCTGTTCCAACGAGTAGCAACAAAGTTGGTAATCCCCACACGTATTGATTTAGTTGTTCTAATACTTTACTTACTGTCTCCATCTTTATTCTCCTTTTTTAGAAAAAATAAAAACCACTTCAAGTAAATGAAATGGTCTCTGGAGAAACAAGGGATAGAAAAATAAACCGATACAATCGGCTTTTTCTTTCGCTTGTCTCTGTCCTTTTACCTGAGAGATTATCCGCTAAAGTAGCGGATTTGCTCCTTCGGTGCTCGTTTTCCTCCGCGCTCTATGAAAGCGAGAGGGAGTCTCTCCAGAGATTCGTCCCCATGCAGTTCTACTTGTAACCAAGACCTGAGAGTTTCAAAGTTGGTATAACAACTTTTTGCCCCGTCGGTAGATCAATAGACCTTCTCCTGAATGGTTCATCCGAATTATAAAATTTATAAACACATTGATTGTAAATCAATAAAAACATTATAGACATACAAATTGTGAATTGCAATCATTTTTTATTTTAAAATAGTAAATAGTTTTATTTTTTTGTAAGTCCTAATTTATCTTCAACTTCATTTAAAGTAGATAAAGCGATGACAATATGTTGATCCGCAAGTCCTAAAGCTTGTTTTGTTTTTTCAATAGTTTCATTGGTTGGAGTAGAGTTATTTGCTCCGTCTATAATTAAATTTGCTGCATTTTTCATGAAATTTGATGCGGATTTAAACTGAGTTGTGAATTGAAGTAGTTGTTTTTGTATATCTATATCTGTTATGTTTTCTTCAATTTTAAGCGTGTCTATTTCGTTCATAATTGTTTCGTACTGTTTGGAAACAGCACTCATTGTAACTAATAGTTTATTTCGATCTACTGAATCTCCATTCGTGTTAATCTCTTCCCAGGCAGGTAACCAATCTTTTTCGATGATGTCATTATAATGAGTAGTCAATTCATTAATTTTAGGTTGTAATTTCGTTTTGAAAGTTTTTGTCTCCGCTGTTTCTACAGTTGCTTTTTCGCTGTTATTATTAACATTAGTAACGTAGAAAATTGTACCAAAAATGATGAAAATAGAAATAACAACTGTCCATTTAGTAAAAAGTAATTTCTGCAATATGTAACGCCTCCAAAATTTAAAAACTTATAATTATAATATATAACAATAATGTTGTTTAAAGTAGAGAAAATAGGTTAGAAATAATTTAAATTATGTCTTTTCTATACGTGAATAATTAAATTTAGTAAAATGATGAAAGTTATATGCGAGAAAAGAGGGTTTTTAGTGAAAATGAATAGAAGAAAACTGGTTTTAAGTATTTCAATGGCTATGTTATTAGTTGGTTTATTTGCACTCATATATGTAGACAAAGAATCTAAAATTAAAGATTTTCCAGTGCCAATGTCAGCAATCCATATTAACGATGATAATGAAGAGGACTATCAATATATAAGTGTAATGCCAATTACAAAGGCGAGTGGATGGGAGAACTTAGGGGAAAACAGGCATACTGTTAGTTTTAAAAAAGGGGAGCGGAAGGTAACTGTATTACATTATCCAGGAGAAATTACGTATTATTTATTTGAAAAATAATTGATGATAAGAGAGATAGGAAGTGAATGATATTGTAGGATTGTTTACTTTCTATATCTTTTGATTTTTAATTCTGAATTATTTAAATTATAATTACTATGTGTATAGAATAAAATAATATTTAGTATGGAGATGAGATGACAAATTGCCAAGTATAAAAAAGATAGGTCGTTTTTGTTCTACTGATGATGAAGGATATATTATAAATGATGCACATATTGAAAAAGTTCAACCTATATTTATGGAGGTAATACAAGAAATAAAAAATACTTGTTGTGAATTGTTACAGGATGATTTACACAGTGTTTATATAAGAGGCTCAATTCCAAGAGGGATTGGAATTAAAGGTATTGCTGATATAGATGTAATTATATTAGTGCGAAAGGATCCTAAATTAATAGACTTAAGTTGGCGAAAGAAACTAGAAATTAAAATTTTGCAAAAATTCAATTGTATAACAGGAGTGGAATTGAGTTTTTACAGTGAAAAAGAAGTGATAAATTCCAAGAGTTTTTCTTTTATAAGCTTCATGATACAGACACATGGAGTATGTATATTTGGTGAAGATGTAACATTGTCTTTGCCTAAATATAAAGTAAGTCAGGAGTTAGCCTATGAACATCTTATTCAATTGGGAAAACAAATTGGACAAGCACGCAAAGAGTTAATACATAATAAAGGCGTGGAAGATATAGCGGATTGTTGTCGTTGGATTATGAAGATAATAATCAGGTCAGGTCTAGCATTGACAATTGAGAGAGAAGGACTTTATTCCAGAGACTTATATCCTGCCTATGAATTATTTAGTAAGCATTTTCCCGAACAAGAAAAAAATATGAGAAAGGCATTACAATATGTAATTGAACCGATAAATGATATAAATGAAATTTTATTATTTTTAAGTACGTTTGGTGAATGGCTGATAGAAAGAGCGGCTGCTTTTTTGAATACTATAGATAACTAGAAGAATATAATTATGTTATGTAAATAAATGAACGATCTAAATGTTCGTGATTTTGCAGACTATTATGGGATCCCGGAAGATGTGACAAAAGGAAGTTCAAATGGATATTTAACAGCCTATCTTTTAAAGTATCGTTTTTGTGGGAACAGAAAAAATAAATATGCGTGTTGAACAAGGAGACGAGATGAAAAGGCCCTCTTTAGTACATATAAGAGCTGAAGAAATAGAGAGTAAAAATAATGTTCGTTTAGGAGAAAAGTAGAAAGTATTGCAGATGGGAAATGGAATGTAAGATAAGGGGGAATTAAAAATGCTACTAAAAACAATCTACTGTAAGGTGGAAGAAGAGAAAAAGGAATTGTTTTCAAATGCGCAAGGAAAATGGCGTGATATACGGCACCTAGATGGGTTTCATGGACAATTTGGTGGATGGTATGAAGATGAGGCATGTGTATTTACTTTATGGGAAGATAGAAGTACATATCAATCATTTATGAATGGTGCTCACGATACAATTTATGTAAATAGTAATCAAGAGGATACGTTTCTTTCATGTGAAATTGAATTATTTCAAACGTTGTATGATATAACTGATACGCATTTGAAAGACGTTGTTACAGAAGGATCATTCGTAAGAATTGCTATATGTGATGTAAAGGTGGAAAAGGAAAATCATTTTTTACAGAAGCAAGAAACAATTTGGAATAAAGGAATGGAAAAAGCAAAAGGAATGTTAGGTGGAGTAGTTGGGAAGTCTTTAAAAAATGAAAATCGTTACATAGTGTTAACGTATTGGAAAGATGAAAAGACGCATCAACATTATGTGGAAGAGATTTTCCCAGGTTTATATAAATTAGCTAATATTCATGAAGAGATAGAAGAGATAAAAGGAAAACAAGCTGTATGTAAGGAAGAATGGCTTGTATATTAAACGCTGAAAAAGTGCATAAATGAATGTATAATAAAGATATTTTCTTATAAACAAGTAATTAATAGAAGACGTTATATACCCTTTCATGTTAATATATTTAAGTTATAATAGGAGGCTTACCCTTTTGTATTGTACGGTAGAAGCAGTGTGAGCTTGAAATTTTTTTTAGAAAAGGATGTGCCTAATTTGCGTATCAATAAATTTATTAGTGAAGCTGGAAAAGCGTCTCGACGTGGAGCGGATAAACTAATTAATGAGAGAAGAGTAATTATTAACGGTAAGGTTGCAAAAATTGGTGACCAAGTGAACCCAGGTGATGATGTACGAGTAAATGGAGAGCAGCTTCGAATTGCTCGAGATCACGTATATATCGCTTTAAATAAACCAGTAGGTATTACATGTACGAGTGAAAAATCAGTAAAAGGTAATATTATCGATTTAGTGAACCATCCTTTACGAATTAGTCACATTGGACGTCTTGATAAAGACTCAGACGGTTTAATTTTGTTAACGAATGATGGTGATATTGTTAATGAAATTTTACGTGCTGAAAACAAACATGAGAAAGAATATATCGTTTCAGTAGATAAGCCAATTACACCTGATTTCTTAGAGAAAATGGCAGCGGGTGTTAAAATTTTAGGAACAAAAACGCTTCCTTGTGAGGTTACACAGTTATCAAAATATGAGTTCCAAATTATTTTAACACAAGGGCTAAATCGTCAAATTCGCCGTATGTGTGAAGCTTTAGGTTATCAAGTATACACGTTAAAACGTACGAGAATTATGAATATCGAATTGAATAATTTACCAGTTGGGCAGTGGAGAGATTTAACGAAGAAAGAGAAAAGACGTCTATTTGCAGACTTAAATTACGAACCACAAGATTGGTAAAATTGTGAAGTGAAACCAAAAAAAATTGGTTTCACTTTTTTAAATTAAATAAATAATTTTTTTAAACACTTGCAAAAATAAAATGAATAAGATATATTAAATAACAATAAATGGATGTTTTACAAAAAGCAAAGAAAAGGACACGAGTTATTTTCCCCGGTTATACAGAGAAGGAAGGAAAGCTGAGAACTTCCTAACGCAGAAAAATAACTTACCACCTTAGAGCTGCACTAGGGAAATGAAGTATCTAGTGCCGTGTATGCGACGTTATCGCAAAAGAAGCCATTATGTTTTTTGTGATGGGAATCTGGGTGGAACCACGGATATAAGCATATTCGTCCCTATATTTAGGGATGAATATGCTTTTTTGCATTCAATTTTATAATAAGCGAAGAAAAGGACACGAGTTATTTTCCCCGGTTATACAGAGAAGGAAGGAAAGCTGAGAACTTCCTAACGCAGAAAAATAACTTACCACCTTAGAGCTGCACTAGGGAAATGAAGTATCTAGTGCCGTGTAAACGACGTTACCGTAAACGAAGCCATTGTATATTTACAATGGGAATCTGGGTGGAACCACGGGTAAAAGCACGCTCGTCCCTATTTTAGGGATGAGTGTGCTTTTTATTATGAAATGGAGAGATGAAAAATGAAAGAACAAATGATTGAAATTAAATTTCCAGATGGTAGCGTTAAAGAATTTGTAAATGGAGTTACTTTAGAAGAAATTGCTGGATCCATTAGCAGTAGTTTGAAAAAGAAAGCAGTCGCGGGGAAAGTAAATGATGGATTATATGATTTACGCCGAAATATTGAAGAAAATGCGGAAGTGGAAATCATTACTATAGATTCAAATGAAGGGGTAGAAATTGCAAGACACTCCGCGGCACATATTTTAGCGCAAGCTGTAAAAAGATTGTATGGTGATATAAATCTTGGAGTAGGACCTGTTATTGAAAATGGATTTTATTATGATATGGATCTTCCAAGAAGTGTAAACATAGAAGATTTACGGAGAATCGAAAAAGAAATGAAAAAGATCATAAATGAAAATATAAAGATAGAACGAGTTGAGGTTTCTCGAGAAGAAGCAGCTAAACTGTTTCAAGAAATGAACGACCGCTTGAAATTAGAACTTTTAGAAGCAATTCCTAGTGGGGAAAGTGTAACACTATATAAACAAGGTGAATTTGTAGATTTATGTAGAGGACCACATTTACCATCTACAGGTTATTTGAAAGCATTTCAATTAACTCACGTTTCCGGTGCATATTGGCGAGGTGATAGTAATAACCAAGTGCTTCAGCGCATATATGGTGTTGCATTCTCTTCTCAAAAAGAATTAGAAGAGTATTTACATTTCGTTGAAGAAGCAGCAAAAAGAAATCATCGTAAGTTAGGCAGTGAGCTTGAGTTATTTATGTTTTCTGAAGAGGCTCCGGGAATGCCGTTTTATTTACCGAAAGGACAAATGATTCGTAACGAATTGGAAGCATTTTTAAGAGAAATTCAAAAAGAGTACAATTATCAAGAAGTACGCACTCCGTTCATGATGAACCAAGAAGTATGGGAGAGATCAGGGCACTGGGGACATTATAAAGATAATATGTATTTCTCTGAAGTAGATAATAAAAGTTTTGCATTAAAACCGATGAACTGTCCAGGACACATGCTTATGTTTAAAAATAAATTGCATTCTTATCGTGAATTACCGATTCGTATGTGTGAATTTGGTCAAGTACATCGTCATGAATTTAGTGGTGCGTTAAACGGATTATTAAGAGTACGTACTTTCTGCCAAGATGATGCACATTTATTTGTAACTCCAAAACAAATTGAAGATGAAATCAAATCCGTAATGGCGCAAATTGATTACGTATATAAAACTTTTGGATTCGAGTATGAAGTAGAGCTTTCTACTCGTCCAGAAGATTCAATGGGTGATGATAAATTATGGGAGCAAGCAGAAGCGGCATTAGAAAATGTATTACAATCGCTAAATTATAAATATAGACTAAATGAAGGTGATGGCGCATTTTACGGGCCGAAAATTGATTTTCATATTAAAGATGCTTTAAATAGAAGTCACCAGTGCGGAACAATCCAGCTTGATTTCCAAATGCCAGAGAAATTTGATTTAAATTATATAGATGAAAATAATGAAAAGAAAAGACCAGTTGTTATTCACAGGGCAGTTTTAGGGTCATTAGATCGCTTCTTAGCAATATTAATTGAGCACTTTGGAGGTGCGTTCCCGGCATGGGTGGCACCAGTTCAAGTGAAAGTAATTCCAGTTTCAAATGCAGTACATGAACAATATGCCAATGAGATTGCACATAAATTAGCACAAGCTGGAGTTCGTGTTGAACAAGATGCACGAGATGAAAAATTAGGATATAAAATAAGAGAAGCACAAATGCAAAAAGTACCGTATGTTCTTGTTATTGGGGATAAGGAAATGGAAAACGGAGCTGTAAATGTACGTAAATATGGGGAAGAGAAGTCAGAAGTTATTGCGCTAGATGTATTTGTGGCAAGTATTGAAGAAGAAATAAAGAATAGAAAATATTGATTGTAAAGAAAACACACTATTAGAAATTAGTGTGTTTTCTTTTTTATCTTACAAAAATGTAAGGTAAATGTAAGCGAAATCGAGGGAACGAGTTGTAGAAAAATGAGAATATGAAGTAGGAAAAAGGTTCATGTTACAGGTGTAACTCTTCTTAAATGAATAATTAAAAAATTCTTAAGGATTCACATGACAAAATAATAAGAAATATGTGAGAAATTAATTTTATACAAAAGGGATGGAGTGAAAGAGATGTCAACAAATGTAGTTACTGTAGAAAGTGTAGAAAAAACGTATGGGAAAAGAAATGAGAATCAGTCAAAAGCATTAAGGGGTGTATCGTTAAGTATTAAAGAAGGAGAATTTGTCGGGATCATGGGACCTTCTGGGTCTGGAAAAACGACTTTACTTAATGTGATAAGTACACTTGACCAAGCGACAGGTGGTAGTGTGACGATAGCTGGTACAAATATTACTTCTATGAAGGGCAATGCGTTATCTGATTTTCGCTCTCAAAAATTAGGTTTCATTTTTCAAGATTTTAATCTTCTAGAAAACTTATCAATTTATGAAAATATAGCTTTACCACTTTCTTTGCAAGGCGTACCGTCAAGTGAGATTACTGGAAAGGTAAATGACGTTGCGAAAAAATTAGGCATCACCGAAATTTTAACAAAATATCCGATGGCTGTTTCTGGAGGACAAAAGCAAAGAACAGCGGCGGCCAGAGCTTTAGTACATAATCCAGCAATTGTATTAGCAGATGAACCGACAGGTGCGCTTGATAGTAAAAACGCAAAAAGTTTATTAGAAGCGATGCAAGATTTACATGAAAATCACAATGTAAGTATTTTGATGGTTACACACGATGCATTTAGTGCAAGTTATTGTGAGCGTATTTTATTTATTCAAGATGGTCTTCTTTATAAAGAATTAAATCGTCAAGGCACTAGAGAGAATTTCTATCAAGACATTTTAGGTGTGCTCGCTCATATGGGCTCAGCTGCTGAGTCTAAGTAGGGGGCGAAACTATGTTATTTAAATTATCACGTCATAGTATGAAAAAGATGTTAAAAGATTATATGGTTTTACTTATTGGTCTCGTTATTAGCATTAGTATTTTTTACATGTTCCAAACGATGGCGATGAATAGTGAATTTACGAAGGATAATAGTCTTATTAGTAGTATTAGACTCGTATTCTGGGTAGGTGCAATACTATTATCTTTCATTACTGTATTTTATATTATATATGCCAACTCTTTCTTGCTCACATTAAGAAGAAAAGAACTCGGTATGTACATGATGCTTGGTGCAAAAAAGAAAAAAGTAGCACAGTTATTATTTATTGAAACATTCGGTATGGGGATTGTCAGTATTATTATCGGTATTTTAGTAGGGATGTTACTTGCAAGTGTAGCAGGAAACTTTTTAATGAATGGAATGGAAATTTCAGCAAAAGGTAGTTATGCATCTGTATACACACCAGCAATTTTAGTTACAGCTATTTTCTTCTTAATACTATTTTTCATTACTGGCTTAATGAACAGTGTCCGATTGTTACGTAAAACTGAACTAGAGTTAATTCGTGAAGATGAAACACTAGATGAAGTGAAGAAAAGTAAAACTCGCATTATAATAATGACAGTACTTGGTGTATTACTAGTAAGTACAGGGTACTATTTTATGATCAATGTAAAAATATATGCTGAATTAGGTTTTATTATAGCGACCATCGTTACAACACTTGGAACATATTTTATCTTTAGTTCATTACTCCCATTTTTTGTGATGAAAATTAAGGGGAATAAAAAACGAAATGAAACTGGTCTAAATAGTTTTACATATGCACAGCTACGCTTTCGAGTAAATAGTTTATCGAGAGTATTAGGTACTGTAGCGATGTTAATTGCATTAGGGGCAGGTGCGATGACGGCAGGTATGGCTTTCCAAAAAAATGTAGGTATTATGACAGACCTTTCTCGTGTATATGATGTCGTAATTCATGATCCAAATGAACAAGATACAACAGCATTAAAAGAAATGGAAATTGTTGAAGAAAGCAAGTACAAGTATAAAGTAGATGGGGAAGCGGTTTACTACTTACGTAATGATTTAACAGCGAAACCACCACTAATTTCCGAACGCTTTGATACGAAAACTTTAAAAGAGCCTGCGCGTAAACGGGTGGCTGAACCTTTAACTGAACCTATATATTCTGCTTTGGAAGCTCCTGAAGTAGCAAAATTTCCTCGTATGCCAAAAGATTGGGAAGATGCGATTGTAAGAGAGATACAAATTACACATAATCAATTCAACGGAAAACCTGTAAGAATTGCAGATGAAGCGCATTATAAAGGAATTCAAGGAACAGAACACACTGTAACATTAGCAAAAGTAGATGATATGAAAAAGTATAAACCGTTGTTGATTGAAATAGATAAGAGACAAAAAGAACAAATTGAAAAAACAACAGGTACAAAAGTAGACATATTTACAAAAATGACAATTTATCAGTTAACGAGCAGTTTCATGAGCGGAACAATGTTTATGGGATTTTTCCTCGGAATTGCCTTTTTAGCAATGATGGCGAGTTCCCTTATGTTCAAAATATTAACAGGTGCTTCTCGTGATGTACGCCGTTATGAAATGTTACGAAAAATCGGTGTAAGACGTAGTATGTTAACGAAAAGTATATATAAAGAAATTTCATATTTATTTATCTTCCCAGCGATCATTGGCATTTCTCACGTTTTAGTAGGGCTTAACTTATTCAGCTTTATATTAGTTGACCCGTTTGTAAAAGTGTGGGTGCCAATAGGAATTTTCTTAGTCATTTATTTCATTTATTACTGGATAACTGTTCAACTTTATAAAGGTATGGTAATGCCGAAAGAAGAGGTAGCTAAATAGTTTATGAAAAGAGTCCTTGTGTTGAGAATAAGGGCTCTTTTTTTATGTTTTTTATTAAGAAGGAAAAGATTGGATAATGGTCGAAAAATATAATGTAACTTCCAATAAATGACTAAAACAATACTATTTTGTCGAGAGAAAGGATACGAAGTATGAAAGAAATGCTACAGTTATTTCGCAACAAAGTGTATGCACGTTTTTTTCTAGCAAATATTTTAGAGCGACTCGGTTCTATGATTGCTGGAATTTCTTTAATGTTTTATTTGCTAGATCAATACGGAAAACAACCAGTTTACGCAACGATGACACAAATTATGATTGCATTACCTGCATGAATCTTTTTTCTATTAGTAGGGACAGTAGTGAATCGTTTTGATAGACAACGTATATGTACAGTAAGTAACATATGTTGTTCGCTCTGTAATATTGGAATCCTAATTTCGCTTTATTACGGGATGATTATACTTGTCTTTATATTTTTATTTTTGGAAAATGCATGTATACAATTTTTCTCTCCATCAGAACAATCGATGATACAGGGAGTAGTTGAATCAGACCAATACGGTGCAGCAGCGGGTATTAATCAAATGGTAAATAGTTTGTATGCTTTGTTTGGTGTAGGAATTGCAACGATGGTGTACTGGACTTTTGGAATTTATGGGAGCATTTTAGTAAATACACTTACTTTTATTACGAGTGGTATTTTGATTCAAACGATCTCCATTCCAGAAAAAGTTCGTTTACCAAATGGTAGAACAAAATGGAAAGAAGTTAATTTGAAGATGTTAATAACAGAGTTTAAAGAAGGGATTAGGTATATATACCAAAATGAAACTTTAAAAAAATTACTTTTGGGATTTATCGTGTTTGGTTGATTATTTTTTGTTACGTGTTTATTCCAAGCTATTTTACTAAGTGGGAAAAAGCGAATTCAAGGTATGGTTGAAGAGGTTTGCTTTTTTCTGAATATTCTTTTTTAAAGGGGTAATAGTTATGTTGATGCGAACTGCTAAGTGGTGTGGGATTACTTGTTTACAATTATTCGCTGCAATTCTATGTATAATCTGTTTAGGTGCGCTCCCTCGATTATTTAAGGGATTACAAATTGATTTAATTGGTTTTTGGAACACGATTGTGTTTATTGGAGGAAAGTTACTCCAACCTTGGGAAATTACATATGGATTTCGAGATTCGAGGAAATTATTTCCGCAAATATGGATTCATTATTTAGAGACAATGTTTGTATTTATTTCGGCATTTTTACTGTCATTACTTATTGCGTATGTTCTCGTTGTGTGGGTATTACAACGGTCTCAATCAAAGCAACGAATGTGGAATGGGATTTTTGTTGTACTTGAAAGCATCCCAGATATTTTAATAATTTTATTATCGCAACTTCTAGTCGTAATAATCTTTCAAAAGACAGGCTTTATGCCAGTAAAACTAGCGGGGATTGGGGAGGAAAGGGCTCGCCTATTGCCAATAATATGTCTAACTTTGCCTACAACACTATTATTTATTAAGCTACTACTATTACGTTTCAGAGAAGAATTAGAGAAAGATTATAGTATATTTGCTAAAAGTAAAGGGCTTAGTTTACGACATATTTTAACAAATCATATTTCAAGAAATGTTTTGTTAACAACAATCTATTATGCAAAAACAAATATTTTATTTATGTTATCAAATTTATATATTATTGAATGGATATTTAATACGTACGGTATGTTTGTTTTTGTAAAAGAAAATTCGAAATTAGAAATATTTACAGTAAGTTTAATTATATTATACGTACCGCTTTTTATACTATTTCGTTTATTACATACGTTTTTACAAAATGTAATAAAGGAGCGTGTTTAGCATGTGGCAAGTTGTAAAAAGAGATGTGAGATTTTGGTTTGGTGTTACTTTTTTAAGCGTACTTATGATTGTTAGTATTGGAAATACTTTATTTTTCGATGGGAATATCCGTGAACTTACGATGATGTATAACGAAAAAGGAGAACTAGAGGCTGCTCCATTTTCACCGTCGAATAAATTTTGGTTCGGTAGTGATGAGAAAGGACGCGATCTTTTCCAGCTAATAATAGAAGGAGCGAAATGGACAGTTGGTGCGAGCGTAATTATAGCGATTCTACGAGTTATAGTTGGAGGAGGTATTGGTTTGCTTCTTGGTATGTATAGCAAACGTTCTTTTCCAGTTATAGCATCTTTTTTTGATCCGTTCAGCATTGTACCTATGGTTATGATTTCTTTTTTTGTGTTAAAGGAAGTTTTAGTGTTTGAAAATGGGACAGTACCAGAGCCGTTTCATTTAAGGGTAATATTTCAAATGGTTATCCTTACGTGTTTAGCGGTACCAACAATTATGTTATATACAGCGCAGGAAGTCCGTCGGATAAAAAGAGAAGAATTTATGATGGCAGCAACTGTGCTTGGGGGCAGTAAATGGCATAGAGTGAAAAATCACGTATGGCCACACGTATTACCATCATTTTTTTTACTTGTTGCTCAACAATTTGTGAGTACTTTATTACTTCTCTTGCATCTTGGCTTGTTAGAGTTATTTTTTGGTGGAACAATTATCTTTGGTACAGAGGCAGATAGTGTAACAAAAGAATGGACCGGTCTAATTGGTCAAAACTTCCGTCATTTAACTACTCATACATGGATTGTACTTATACCGATTGCTTTTTATAGTATGACAATTTTAGCTGGAAATCTAATTAGTAATAGCATGCAAGATGCGATTAAGTTAGGAAATGTGAGAAAGCTAGAGAGGGAAAGTAAAGAATTACAAGTAGAGAAACAAGTACAACCAACTATGAATGACTTTTCTTTTTATAGAGAGATACAAAAATAAAAAAGATAGCTGAAGACAAATTGTTTTCAGCTATCTTTTTTCGTTTAAAGTGGAGGTAAATCAATCTTACCTTCTTCAAATAATTCTTTTATCATATGCTTCGTATAACCAGCGGCTTGACCAAATGTGATTTTTGCTGGCATTGGTGCTTCGTTAGCATCTACAACTACATCAATAATACACGGTTTATTTTGTTTTACTGCATTTTCGAAAGCGGGAAGGAGTTCATCTAAATTCTCAACACGGTATCCAATACCTCCACACGCCTCTGCATATTTTGCAAAATCAGGGTTCGTTAAATCTGTTTCGAATTCGATATTACCCATAACTTCTTGCTCGAATTTAATCATCGCAATTTTATTATTGTTTAATACGACGACAACGATTGGCAATTTATATTTTACAGCTGTTACGAAGTCATTCATCGTCATTCCAAATCCGCCATCACCACAAACTGCAAATACTTGTTTATCCGGGAATGCAATTTTTCCAGCAAGAGCACCAGGTAAACCGCAACCAAGTGTTGCGAGCCAGCTAGAAATGACAAATTGCTGGTTTGTCATACGGAAGTGTCTTGCGGTCCATACTGTTACATTTCCGACATCGACTGATAGAATTGCGTCATCATGTGCTACTTGCTGCAGAGCATGCATAACGCGTTGTGGTTTAATTGGAATGGAAGAGTCTTCTTCTTGATCGTGTAATTTTTCTTCCCACTTTTTCATCATTTCTTGGTGATGTTCTAAGAAGGAATGGTCTGTGTGTTCTTCAACATTTTCAATTAACCATCGTAATGTTTTATCAGCATCACCAGCTAAACCAATATCTGTCGCATAACGTTTCCCGATTTGGGCAGGATCTGTATCGATATGAATTGTTTTTGCTTTTTCAGGTAAGAAGCTGGTGAACGGATAAGAAGTACCGACCATAATTAAAGTATCTGCATGCTTCATTGCTTCATAAGAAGGTTTCGTTCCAATCAATCCTAATCCACCAATACAAAGAGGGTGTTCATCAGGAATAATTCCTTTAGCTGGTAATGTAAGTACGATTGGAGCACCAATATGTTCTGCCAATGCAAGTAAAGATTCTCTTGCATGTTTTGTTCCTTTTCCAGCTAAAATCACAGGCCTTTTCGCTTCATTTATTGCGAGTTTCGCTGCATCTAAATCTTCTTTTTGTGGAAACAACTCAGGCAAAGTAAAAGAAGTATTTGTAACACGGGCACCATTTTTTACTTCGAATTTAGGGACATCATCTGGAATTGTAAGAACGGATACACCTTTTTTCGTATAAGCCATTCGAATTGCTTGATTCACTACGGCAGGTAGTTGCTCTGCTGACATAATACGCTGGTTATAAACCGCAACATCATCAAACATTCTTTCTAAATTTACTTCTTGGAAAAAGTCCGTTCCAAGTAAATCGGTTTCTACTTGACCTGAAATTGCTAGAACAGGGGCTTTATCGAGTTTCGCATCATATAAACCATTTAATAAATGAATAGCACCAGGCCCTGCAATTGCCATACAAACGCCAAGTTTTCCTGTTAATTTTGCATAGGCAGCCGCTGCTAATGCACCAGCTTCTTCATGGCGAACTTGAATGAATTTAATTTGATCTTGTTTTTTTCTTAAAGCTTCAATGATAGAATTGATGGAATCTCCAGGCATACCGTATATGTGTTCTACTCCCCAGTCAATTAATAAATCAACTAATGCTTCACCGGCTGTTTTCCCAAACATAATTGTTCCTCCTTATAATAGGTAGATAACATTATGTTTTGGATAAAAAGGGAAAATATACAAATAAGAAAATTTATCTGGTTATTTGTAATCTAAGAATCAGTGTGGGAGGAACAAAAGTTTCACTTTAGCAACTTTAATGATGACCAGCGAATAAAGTGAACACTGTTATTAGTAAAAAACCACTAGTTGCCCACATTAGAAATGTAAGGAAAGAGAGCTGTTTCTTAGCTTTCCAAAGCATTTCATGAATTGTGACATATCCAAGTGAACCAATAGCACTTCCCATAATGAGGCCTTGCAGGTGAAGAGCTTTTCCTTCCATCAAAATGCCAAAAACTGTGCCAGTACCGAGAATAAGAGAAAGTAATAAAGTCGTTAATAAAAAGGAAATATATTTATGTTTTGTAAAAAGAAATGGAATAATTAAAGCTAATCCTTCTGGAATATGGTGAACGACGATTGCTATTAAAAAGGGAATGGCAGATTCATTATGATTTATAAAAGCTGTACCTAACGCAAATCCACTCGGTATATTATGAATAAATATAGCGAAAGAGAGAAAAAGAAAGGTTTGCCATGCTTGTTGATCTTTTTTATGTATCATTGGATGGTGACAATAGTTATCTAATAAGCCCATAACTAAAATACCGATAGCTATACCAAGTATAGGTCCAATCATTTCATAGCTTGAAAATGTTTCAGGAATAATTTCAAGTGACAATAACCCAAACAAAATACCGCCACATAATGCGTATAAACGATGCATCTTTTCTTCAATGAGTTGGCGTGTTGCTACTCCAACAGCACCGCCTAATAGTAATCCACCGAACGAAAAAAATGTTACAATCATTGGGATCCATAAACGTTCCATAGTATCACACTCCGATTCTATTCCCTTATTTTTAGCTTACGAAAAGAAAAGTTAGATTAGTCCAAGTAATTGTGTTTGAGTATAGAGAAAAAAGTAGTGATTCGTTATAATCTATATATTAAACTTAAGTGAGAAAATGAAAAGGGGAATTGGTTATGCAACAAATTAAAAAAATAGGAAACTCATTTTGGTATATGACACCTGTTTCTGAAACAGATAGACCTATATTAGGAATGGTTGTTGGAAAAGAAAAAACGTTAATGATCGATGCAGGGAATTCAGAAGAACATGCACAATTATTTTTAGAAATGTTAAAAGAACAAAATGTATCAAATCCTGATTTTGTAGCACTAACGCATTGGCATTGGGATCATATTTTTGGATTATCTGTATTACGGAATGCATTAACTATTTCGCACGCTGAAACGAAAAAAGAAATGCAGACAATAGTATCTTATGAATGGACAGATGAAGCGTTGGATGCACGCGTAAAAGAGGGTACTGAAATTGAATTTTGTGCGGATTGCATCAAGAAAGAGTTTGAAGAAAAAGCGAGAAATATTAACATTATTCCTGCGGCCTTAACGTTCCAGGATCAAATGGAATTAGATCTTGGTGAGGTGACATGCGTGTTAAAACATGTGGGCGGAGATCATGCACATGATTCAGTTGTTATGTACATAAAAGAAGAAAAGATATTGTTTTTAGGGGACTGTATATATGCAGATATTTTTTCCTCGAAGTGGAACTATACGACGAAAAGAACGTTTGCATTAATAGATGAATTAGAAAAATTTGATGCTGAGACATATATTCTTTCTCATGGGGAAGCGATAAATCGAGAGGAGTTTTTACAAGAGATTCGCATGTTAAAAGCAGTAGGAACTTATACAGAAGCTCATAAGGGCGATGAAGAGAAGATAAAGGCAGCGTACAAACAAGAACTAGATAGAGAATTAAATGAAGATGAGTTAGAAACAATAACGTATTTTGTCAATGGTTATGAAATGAATAATCTGTAAGACACTACATTAATCAAATATAATGAAATTGCACAAAAAGAGTATTGAAATTTAATTCAATACTCTTTTAAATATTAAGTCCCAAGCAATTTCTAAATTTTTTGGCTGGTTCATCATCTGGATTTATACCACTTTCAAAACTGGTAGTGAAAGGTAACCACTGCCAATCTTCGCATCCTACAAAAGCTACTCTTGACCAATTCTCAATGAATTCAATGAAATTATTCGCAATCTTATACCCATGTCCTTCTCCATCGTCGTGGCTTAGGTAAATTATTGGAGCATCTATATCATCTTTCATATCAAATGCTAAATAATCTCCATTTCCCACTTCACAAAATGCTAATTTGTTGTGCCAAACTACATCATATTCATCATCTAAATTTGAAAAAAACTCGTCAACCAAGTCTTTACGTTCTTTTTCGAATTTAGAAAGACTTTCTAAACCCCAGTGGGGTGTTCCGCAAAAAATATCAGTAAATTCATTTGGTAGCTCTACATCGTCAGGTAAAAACCAGCGTAAGCTAAAATTTCCTGAGAACTCTAAAAGTACTTTTTTGAAGCTATTTGGTAGTTTAATATCCAGTTTTTCTTCTACTTGGATTATTTGTTCAAGGGAAGATGGTTCATCTATACAAACTTCTTGAACTTCACCACCTATGTATTTAATTCTAGAAGTTATAATTTCTATTCGTTCTTTTAGTAACTCATAATCCATCTTATCACCTCATGTTATATTAATTAAAGTATATCATTCTTAATAAATTTTTTTCGTGTTATTGAGGTTTCAAGTAGCAGCTTTTTTAGCTAATTTAGTAATATATTCAAAGAAAACATCGTGTTTTACATCGTAAACGACATTTACAGGTCGTCCATCAGCAGTTTCCTCTGTACGTCCTTGGCTTGGTCCGTATGTATGAACAATACTATTAATTGTTTCAGTTTTTGCAAGGTTAGTGTTTCCGACAAGCGCGGTAGTTAGTACATCCCATAAATAGTAGGTAGAGTTCGTTGAGAAGTGAACGAGAGGGGGAACCATTGCATAGCATTGACCAAGGAAATCCATACCAATATACTTTCGTTCTTTTGCCCATTGTTCACGTATGTTTATAGTTAACGGAACTTGGTTTGTACTTTCTAGTGTCACTAAGTCGATTTTAATTTTTGCATCCCATACACGAGCCACTGCTTCAGGGTCCCAAAACGAATTCCACTCAGCTGTTCCATCATGCTCTGGTTCATGTACATTGCCTGCTGTAAGAAATGTACCACCCATCCAAACGAGACGTTCAATTTTATCTTCGATGATGGGAGTTTCATATAATGCACGAGCAAGGTCAGTTAGGGGCCCGGTAAATAATAAAGTTGTTTTTCCTTCCGTTTGTAGGAGTGTTTCTATTAAATGGTGATGTGCAGGCTTTGCCACCACGGGTGTTACAACTTTTCCAGACTCATTTAAAATTGGTAAAGCATCTACATAAAATGCATGCATCCGCCAGTCTTTCGGAAACGGGTTTTGCCCGCGAGAGTTTGAAGCGGCTACGGCAATATTACCTTTGCCGAAACGATCGATAATTTTACGACTGGCAGACATTGCGGGTTCTAAATAGCAGTCTGCTGGGATAACAGATACACCGGTAAGTTCAACGTTTTCCATTTGAAGTAATAAAAATAATGAAATTAAATCATCTACGCCGCCATCATGATTGAAGTACACTTTTTTCTTCATTGTAATCTCCATCCTATATGATTTAGTTAGAAATTAAATATGAATTGAGGAGAAGTCATCAATAATTTCCACAACTTCAATTTCGCCATTAATCAGTAGCTCAGGAAGCTCATTTCTAATATTTCCTTTCCAATACTCTCTAGCTTGTTCGATTTTTTGAGAAAAAGGAATGCCATCTTCTTTCGGTAAAAGATTACCGTCACCTTCAAAAGAACTTCCGATTACTCGTAGTTTAACAATCTGTAAAACTTCTCGATTGTAAGAATCAAATAATGCTTTCCATTTTAAAGCATCTTCATAGCTTTTTGAAGCGTATAAACAAGATAACCTGGAAGGGTATTCAGGGAATTCTTGTAGTCTAACCATTTCTACTATTGTTTCTCTAACTGCTCTAATTGTTTGATCCATATAACTCATAACTACTTTAGCATTTTCATTATTTATATGTAATTCGTCATTTTTATAGTGATTATTTAAAATTTGTATGCCATCTTCACCATTAGCATTTAATTGTTCTCTTTCAAAAAAGAAGTGATATAGAGTATTGTGTTGATTTTTGTTAAAAGGAATCATTTGTCCGATATGCATTTTTTTCCTTGTTACGATGTGATATGCGTAAAATTCTGCTTCATTCATGGTTATCCTCCTAGTAATAATGTAATGCAATGTTAAATTTAGTAATTCAACATTGAAATATATAAAACCTTTATAAGTAAAAGTGAGAATTTGAGTTGAAAGTAAAGAAAATGCATGAAAACGCTTTAAATTTGTTCACAAAATGTTCACTTACGAAGGGGGTTCCAATGTCGATATAATGACAAAGACTCAAAGAGAGAGGATGATGAAATTTGCCAACAACAAGAAAGGAAAACCTCCAATTTGGCATGATGATGTGCCTTGGAATGGTTATCGTAATGACGTTTTACAATTTACTAATGAATGAAACAGGAGGATCAATTTATATTAAAGAGATTGCATTAGAACTATTAATTGGCTTTATTATTGCGCTATTAATTGAAATGTGTATAGTTGGACCTTGTGCGAAAAAAATTGTATTCATGTTGCCATTTGATAAATCTAAGAAAATAAATATTATCGTTGCAATGGCGACAACTATGGTAATTGGAATGGTGTTCTTTATGTCATTTTTTGGTATGGCTATGATGCATTTACATGGTGGACTACAAGGAGATTCATTTGTTTCAATTTATTTTTCGATTTTTATTAAAAATTTCATAATGGCATATCCATTACAATTAATTATTATGGGACCGCTTGTACGTTTCTTATTTGCAAAGTTTGTTATGAAAAAGAAATCTTTTAATGTAGCGTAATTTTTATTCGTAAAACATTATATATAAATAATAAAAAAACACATCTCGCATTTTTGAGGTGTGTTTTTTTCATTCCAAGTTATTTTCATAGTGATGTGACATTTGTCCTTTTGCCATTATAGGATTATAGCTTTTAATTAAGTCAGAAATAAAAGATGAGGAGATGATTTTTTGAAAGGTATTATATTTGCTGTTTTTGCGGGGATATTTATAACACTTCAAGGAACCTTTAATGCGAAACTTAGTTCACATATCGGTATATGGTCGACAAGTATTATAACCCATTTAATTGGATTCCTTATTGCAACAACTGTATTTTTGTTAAAGAAAGAAGAGAAAGTAACAGATTTAAAGAGTGTAAAAAAAGTATATTTAGCAGCGGGTGCATTTGGTGGATTCATTATTTGTGCAGAAACGATGGCGATATATTCACTAGGAGTTACATTGACAGCTGGCACACTAATGGTTGCTCAATTGTTAGCGGCAACAGTTATTGAAATGAAAGGACTGTTTCATATAAAAAAGATACAGATGGAGAGATATCATATTGTGGGAACAATAGTAATGATTATAGGTATTGTTGTATTTAATATGTAAATGAAAGGAGAAATGAATATGGAGGATAAATCAGGTTTAATTACGCATTATTTGAGAACCAATAAAACGCTCGAGATTTTTTCAGAAATAGATACAGCTTATTTTCAATTAAATCACTTTGAAAAAGGCGAGCTTATTTGCAATATAGATGACGAAATGGATCGTTTATATTTTGTTGTTAAAGGTAAAATAAAAGTTTACACGATTACACCTGAAGGGAAGAAACTAATCCTTCGCTTTATCAATCCATTGGCCATTGTTGGTGATATTGAATTAATTCAATATAGCAAAGCACATAATGTCGTTGAGGCTTGTTCAGATGTTGTAGCAATCTCTATTTCTAATACGGTTATTAGAAACAAGTTATTACATGATTCTATATTTATGAAGTTCTTGCTTGAAAACATTGCCAACACGTTAAAAATATCGACTCGTTTTACTGCTCTTAATTTACTTTATCCTGTAGAAGTACGTGTAGCTAGTTATTTGCTTTCAATTTCAACAGATAGTAACGGGAATATGTATAAAGGGGATTTGGATGCAACTTCAGTAACGAGTATTGCAGATTTTATAGGGGTAAGTTATAGGCACGTAATTCGGGTATTACAAAGATTTTATAATGAAAAACTAATTGAAAAGAGTAATGGAGTTATTGTAATTAAAGATTTTTCTAGAATGAAGGAAGTCGCTAAAGATAATATATATGAGCAATGAAAGGGAGAGGAAGATTTTGATTGGATTTAGTTTAGCTATATTAGCAGGAATATTAATTAGCGTACAATCTGTTTTTAATGCAAAAGTAAATGAAAATGTAGGACAGTGGTTAACAACTACATGTGTCCTTGGAATAGGTCTCATTAGTTCTATTCTATTTTATATCATTACAGAAAACAGTATTAACATTAAAGTGTATACTACAAATTATTTGTTTTATGTAAGTGGACTGTTTGGTATCGGGTTAATTATTTGTATAATGGGTGCAATAAAGAGCTTAGGCCCAGCATATACGGTGCTAATTAGTCTTATTACTCAATTGGTCGTTGCGTTATGCATTGATACATTCGGATTATTTGGAATGGAGAGTGTTCCATTACAAGTAAATAAATTAGTTGGTATAGGTTTATTAATTGTGGGAGTAGGAATTTTTAAAAATCTATTTTTGAATAAGAAAGCTATTCATATAAATGAGGATAGTGTCTAAAGAATATAAAGGGGAAAAGTGTAAATGGTCAGAACTTATACATTTAGATAGTAATAAGTGAGCGATGAGGAGAGAGGATAAATGAATCAGTTAATGTTGCAAGATGGTATACACTATTTGAAAATCAATGGGATTATGCATTGGTGTAAAGTTGCAGGGACAGCTCATAATACAGTCCCTCTTATTATAGTACATGGTGGTCCAGGTGGTAATCATTATGTATTCGAAAGAACGCTTGGTTTGAAGTTAGAAGGAAATATGACTGTAGTTTATTACGAACAAAGAGGTTGCGGACGAAGTGAGGCACCACAAGATGACGGTGAGTACTCAATCAATACTCTAGTCGAAGATTTAGAGGAATTAAGAAAGCAATTACATGTAGAGAAGATAAATTTGTTAGGATATTCTTTTGGTGGACAAATTTGTTTAGAGTATGCTTTGAAATATCCAAAAAATGTTGAACAAATGGTATTACAAGCACCATCGTTAGATGATTTTAATGATATGTATACTGTGCAGATAGAAGGTTTTCTACAAGTAACGAAAGGGGAAATGAAAGAACAAATATTGATAATAAGTAAGTCAGAAATTCCTTTAAAAGAAAGGTATAATCAAGTTTGGAGTATAGTTGATACAAAAGCTGTAGATCGACTATTGTTTAAAAATGAAGAATTTGCAAAGCTAAATCGGAGTCTTTGGGAGGAAAGTCAGTTAAGTAATACAGGGAAGATGAGCAAAGTTATTTTTGGAACAAAAGTATCTTTACCGCTTATTGAGCGTATTAAAGGTTTAGAAATTGATACGTGTGTCATAGTTGGAGCGCATGACTATAACACGGGTGTAGGAATGAGTTATAGAATAACGAGACAATTGAAAAATGGTAAACTTGTTATATTTGAAAATAGTGGACATTTCCCAGATATCGAGGAGATGGATAAAGTCTGTGAAACGATTATTGAGTTTTTGGAATAAAAGGGGGATATTAAGGTCGAACCGAATTAATAGAGTTGAATTGGCTATTGGGATATTAAATCATGTAATATGCTAATTGTTTACTTGTAATTGAGGAAGAATCAATTAGTGTATTTGGAAAATAAGTAAAAAAGATCTCGTAAGGTGGAGGTCTTTTTTACTTATTATTTAATATTTTGAACTTATATGAACTGAAGTAGAAGAGTATGATAAGCACTTTCAGGGAACGAGAATATAACCGAAAATAAAATATTACTAAACATATATAACTAATGAATACAATGTCTTTTTCGGTTATTATGTTGTAAATCATTTTATGATAAAATCTTTTACATAATGAAATAAAGGGGTAGTATTCTATGGGGTATTTCTCAAATGGTTTATTAGTTTTGTTTGTGCTAATCGTATGCAGTTGTATATTTTTTGGTTAATAATATAATGAGAGTCTTATATAAAAAGAAGTTATCTTAAGTGAGATAACTTCTTTTTATTTTATATTGAGAAGGAATTCTATCTTTCTTATTGAAGTTTGTTCTAGTTATTTTTACATCGATCAGATTTGTGTAAAAGGAATTTTATGAAATATAAACAAGCCAGAGAATAGGGAGTATTTACATGGAAAATAGTATACGCTACACAAGTGAACATCCTACAGATTTTAATGGATTATTATCCTTATACGAATCTTTAGGATGGAATTCTCTTAAATTAACGGTTAACGAGTTAGAACGAATGTGTAAGCAAAGTTGGTATGCAATTTATGTTTTTGATGATAAGAGGTTGGTAGGGATGGGGCGTGTCATATCAGATGGAGTCATAACAGGCATTATTTGTGGAGTTGGTGTATTGCCAAAATATCAGTCTAGTGGCATCGGAAAAGAAATAGTGAAACGATTAATCCAGCACTGTGAACAAAACAAGGTTATTCCACAACTTATGTGTGTAGAAAAGTTGCAATCTTACTATGAATCTATAGGGTTTGAAGCATTCTCTATTGGGATGACAAAACATATTATAAGATAGAGGTGCTTTATCCCGCTATTTGCCGGGTAGTAAAACCCCCACTGATTAAAGTTTCACTTTATATTTTCAGTTTACTCGTACATATTTTCAAACTTCAACATAAAGGAGAATGGCTGTATGGAGATTGCTAAAGGGATAGAAATGTTACAACTTGAATTTCAAGAATTTGTTATTCATCCAATTCTTTTATGGAATGATGAAATGGCAGTATTAATAGATACGGGTTTCCCAGGACAAATTGAAGATATACAAGTAGAGATGGAAAAGGTTGGGGTATCATTTGATAAGTTAAAAGTCGTGATTTTGACGCATCAGGATATTGATCATATAGGTAGTCTTCCGGAGTTGTTGCAGCGCTGTCGAAGTAATATTAAAGTTTATGCGCACGAACTAGATAAGCCATATATCGAGGGGGATTTACCTTTATTGAAGGACGGAAATATAGAGAACCGACCAAAAGGAAAAGTGAGTGACACTGTGATTGACGGGCAAGAACTTCCGTATTGCGGTGGAATACTAATTCTCCATACTCCAGGGCATACTCCGGGGCATATTAGTTTATATTTGAAACAAAGTAAAATTCTTGTCGCTGGAGACTCGATGTATAGTGTGAATGGAGTGTTAGGAGGAGTTCATGCCCCAACAACTTTAAATATTATGGAAGCACGGCAGTCTTTGAAGAAGTATTTAAATCTAGATATTAAATCTGTAGTTTGTTACCATGGGGGATTAAGTAAGGAGAATATAAATGTTCAACTTCAAAATTTGTAAAAGGTAAAGATAATAATTTTTTAATAATGGATGCTAAAGTGTAGTCTAATTGTTGGTATATAAATAAAACACTTAAATGATAAAAAAGCATGTTTGAAAAAATTCAAACATGCTCTTTTATTAAAGCAAATTAGTTTAATATGAATGACCTAATCCGTTCCAATAAAAAGAAACGATTTCTTGTGCTAATTCATCTATATTTGCAAGAATAGGATTGTGATTTTCATCTTTAAAATTCCCAATAGATAATAAAGATACGAAAGCATGAGCCGCAAATTTAGCGTTTCCTTTCGGAATTTCTCCGATGTGCATCGCATTATCGAGTGCTTTTTCTAGTACTTCATACATATTATCTTCAGCATTTTTTAATTGTTTCAATTGTTCTTCAGATAACGACAGTTTTGCATCTTTCATAAAATTTTTCATATCAATATCCATCGTTGCGTGTAAGTAAACTTTAGCGAAGTCTAATAATCTTTCTTCTAAAGTTTTGTTTGTAGAGAGTATTTGAGACATATTCTCACGTATACGTACCATCATTTCGATCATAGTAGCGGTAAATAAATCGGCTTTTGTTGAATAGTAATAGTAGACAGTTGCTTTCGTAACACCACAAACTTTTGCGACCTCATCCATAGAAACGACTTGATAATTTTGTGTAAGAAATAAGCGGGTTGCTACTTCTAAAATGGTTTCTTTTGTAGATTTTGTATTTTTATTTTGACGCGGCCTTCCGAGAGGACGTTGTTTTTGTTCCAAATACATTCGCTCCTGACATTTATGATTGAGATAATTATAACATAATTTTCAATCATTCTTGATTAATTAACCGACCAGTATATATAATTAATAATGGAGGAAAAAAGGAAGGTGGGTTTTTATGAAAAAGCACCCGTTACATATGTTAGGGAGGCTTGTAGCAGGGAGAAATACGCAGTGGATCACTTTATCGGTGTGGGTTCTTATTACATTATTACTTTCATTTACGTTACCACAAGTAAACAGTACGAAAGAACCGAATCCGAAAAATTTACCTGAAACAGCTATGTCACAGCAAGCGGAAGCACTTATGAAAAAAGAGTTTCCGAATAATGCAGGGAATCCATTGTTAGTAGTATGGTATAGAGATGGTGGATTACAGTCACAGGATTATAAACTCATACAAGATGTTTATAAAGAGTTAAAAGCTAGTCCTTTAAAAGAACAATCAACGTTACCACCATTTGATACAATCCCAGAGCAAGTATTATTAAAAAGTGCGTCAAAAGATGGTACATCATTTGTTACACCGGTATTTTTTAATAAATCTGCTGGTACGGATATATTAAAAGGAAATCTTGAAGAGTTTAGAAAAATAGTGAATAGTAAGGTGGATGAAGATCCATTTAAACAAAAAATAAGTGAATCTGGTTTACATGTTCGATTATCAGGACCTGTAGGTATTCAAACGGATGCAGTTAGTTTATTTAGTCAAGCAGATGTGAAATTGTTAGTGGCTACTGTACTACTAGTGTTAGTTTTGTTAATTTTACTGTATCGTTCACCAATTTTAGCGATTTTACCTATACTTGTTGTTGGCTTTGCATACGGTATTATTAGTCCTACACTCGGTTTTTTAGCTGATCACGGATGGATTAAAGTAGATGCCCAAGCGATATCAATTATGACAGTATTATTGTTTGGCGCTGGAACGGACTATTGTCTATTTTTAATTTCGAGATATAGAGAGTACTTGTTAG
The DNA here is from genome assembly GCF_056530295.1 of Bacillus sp. PK6-16. NCBI lineage: Bacteria > Bacillati > Bacillota > Bacilli > Caryophanales > Bacillaceae > Bacillus > Bacillus sp. PK6-16. The sequence goes on along the minus strand of NZ_CP096511.1, from coordinate 3,021,898 downwards.
AAGAAGAAAGTAAATATAAAGCATTACAACTTGCGATTAAAGCTTCTGGCGGTGCAATTATAATGAGTGCATTAACTGTTGTACTTGGATTAGGAACATTACTACTTGCTCATTATGGAGCCTTTCATCGATTTGCAGTACCATTTAGTGTTGCTGTATTTATAATGGGAATCGCTGCTTTAACGATTTTACCAGCACTATTATTAATATTCGGTAGAATTGCATTTTTCCCGTTTATACCGAGAACAACTTCAATGAATGAGGAGTTTGCAAGAAAGAAAAAGAGGGCTGTAAAAGTTGAAAAATCAAAAGGCTCCTTTAGTAAAAAACTTGGAGATATTGTAGTACGAAGACCGTGGACAATAATTATGCTAACTGTATTTGTATTAGGCGGATTGGCTTCATTCGTACCACGTATTCAATACACATATGACTTATTAGAGTCGTTTCCAAAGGATATGCCTTCTCGTGAAGGGTTTACGTTAATTAGTGATCATTTCTCAGCTGGTGAACTAGCACCAGTAAAAGTTGTTGTTGATACGAAAGGCAAAGAGCTTCCTATTAAACAAGAACTAGAGAAATTTTCTTTCGTAAATACAGTGAAAGAGCCAAAAGAGGGAAAAGAAAATAAGCAAATACAAATGTATGAAGTTTCTTTAGCGGAAAATCCATACTCAATTGAAGCGTTAGATCAAATTCCTAAATTGAAAAGTAATGTAGAAAAAGTATTAAAAGATGCTGGGATTAGTAATGCTGAAGAGCAATTGTGGATTGGTGGAGAAACAGCTTCATTATATGATACAAAGCAAATTACGGAACGTGATGAATCAGTAATTATTCCAGTAATGATTAGCATTATCGCTTTACTATTACTTGTCTATTTACGATCGGTTGTTGCGACGATTTATTTAATTGTAACTGTTGTCCTATCATTCTTCTCAGCGTTAGGAGCAGGATGGATATTACTTCATTACGGTATGGGAGCGCCGGCCATTCAAGGTGCGATACCGTTGTACGCATTCGTATTTTTAGTTGCTTTAGGTGAAGATTATAATATCTTTATGGTTTCAGAAATATGGAAAAACAGAAAGACACAAAATCACTTGGATGCAGTAAAAAATGGTGTAATACAAACAGGTAGTGTTATTACATCGGCAGGTTTAATTTTAGCAGGAACTTTTGCTGTGTTAGGTACACTTCCAATTCAAGTATTAGTTCAATTTGGTATTGTAACTGCAATTGGCGTATTACTAGATACGTTTATCGTAAGACCGTTACTTGTACCCGCGATTACAGTAGTTTTAGGTCGATTTGCTTTTTGGCCAGGTAAACTTTCAAGAAAGAGTGAAGAAATACAAAAGGTGGATGCATAGTGAAAAAAGCCAAGGATATTTCCCTTGGCTTTTTTCAATGTAGTTAATTAATTTTTTGAAGTCAAATCATCAGCTGCAGCGTGATCAGCATCTTCAATTGTTGTTTCGGGCATTCCGTATAAGCCGTTCATTGCTTGTTCTTCAATAGTAAGGTTTGCAGTATTATTATTTTGAATAGATGTAGTATTTTCAGTAACATTTTCTTTTTTATTCATATTTTTGTCATTCATGTATGTATCCTCCAAATTTCATTTGATTTATCTATAGTATGTGGATGGATTTCCAGAAATATGTGAATTGATTCTTACATATGTTATATAATTAAATAAATAATTAGGGTCAAATGTATAAACTGTTAGGAGTGAACAATTATGGTGAAAGCAAGGGAATTAGCCTTCTAAAATAAAAAGAAAATTTTAGGAGGCTATTAGAATGAAGTTTCATGTAATTGATAGAGAAGATTGGAATAGAGAGCAGCATTTTGAGCATTATTTAAAGTTGAAATGTACATTTAGTATGACTGTGAATGTTGATATCACGATGTTATTAGGGGAAGTATATCAAAAGGGAATAAAATTTTATCCCGTTTTTATATATTTAATTTCTAGAGTAGTAAATAATCATAAAAAATTTCGAACATGTTTTAACGATGAAGGAGTTGTAGGCTATTGGGAGGAAATGATACCGAGTTATACAATCTTTCATAAAGATGATAAGTCTTTTTCAAGTATATGGACGGATTATTCAAGTGATTTCCGCACTTTTTATAATAATTATGAAGACGATATGAGATGCTATGCTAGTGTTCATGGTCTTTTCACGAAAGAAAATATTCCGCCTAATGTATTTCCGATTTCTAGCATACCTTGGACTAGTTTTACTGGATTTAATCTTAATATTAATAATGATGAAAATTTTCTATTGCCAATTATAACTTGTGGGAAATATTTTAACGATGGAAACAAGGTTATGCTACCAGTTTCATTACAAGTACATCATTCGGTTTGTGATGGATATGATGCGAGTCAATTTATAGAAGATTTACAGCAGTTAAGTAATACTTGCAACGAGTGGCTTAAGTAATATCTAATTTTTAATTATATAAAGTGAAACTTTAATCAGTGGGGTGTCAGCCCCCGCTGATTATTAGCCCGACCCCCACCTAACTTCTTTGCTTTCGCTGAATTTTGAGGTGGGGGTCCTACTGCCCGGCAAATAGCGGGATAAAATTGAAAATGAATAAAAGAAGAGAACATGTTTATATTACATGGTCTCTTTTTATTATTCATTAATATTAAGTAATCGTGGAAAATATAGGGTGATTTGTAGTTTAATAGTAAAGAGGGTGATTAGTGTTAATTTTCTTTGTTTTTAAAAAAATAAGGATATAAATGTTTTAATAGGGGGTAATAAAGTGAATTGATCATTATGCCATTCACAAAAATGGTTGGTTTGTAATAATGAAGGGGAAAACGAAAATGACGAAAATATCTATAGAAAAAGCTACAATTTTAGATGCTGAGAAATTAACAGAAATAATGAAAAGAACATTTGATGCAGAAGCAAAACAATGGCTATACGGCCAAGATGATGTCATTGATTATAACATTCAACCGCCAGGATATTCTTCAGTTGAAATGATGGAATATTCCATTGAAGAATTGGATTCTTTCAAAGTTGTAATGGATAAAGAAATAATCGGAGGGATAATAGTTACGATTTCTGGTAAGTCGTACGGTCGAATTGATCGTATTTTTGTAGATCCTGTTTATCAAGGAAAAGGAATTGGATCACATGTTATAAAATTAATAGAAAAGGAATATCCGAACATAAAGATTTGGGATCTCGAAACATCTAGTAGACAAATTAACAATCATCACTTTTATAAAAAGATGGGTTACCAAATGATTTTTGAATCGGAAGATGAGTATTGTTACGTGAAAAGAATAAAAACAAGCTCAAACAAAGCGAGTGTAGTTACAAATAAAGATATGAAAAATAGTCAATACGAAAACTGTAATTTAGCAAATACAGAGTATTATCAAGTGAATTTAAAAAACAGTTCATTTGTTGGTAGCAATATAATGAATATGAATATGAGTAATTGTAATGTAAGTCAATCCAAGTTTAGAAATATAAATTTTAGAAGGTCATCATATGCAGATTTAAATCTTTCTGGCAGTAAATTTAATTTGGTGACTTTAGGTGGAGTGCAATTTAAAAATACAAGTCTCGGAGATGAGAAGGAACCTATTGTATTCGATAAATGTGATTTGGAAGGTAGCACTATAAGTAATAGTAATCTGAAAAATATTGAAATAGAAAATTGTGATATAGTCGGCATGAAACTAAATGGTATTCTGATTGAAAATTTGCTTGATTTATATAACAAGGTGAAAAGTTAACTAAATCCATATAGTCGTTAATATTTTTGGAAATTAAGTATTATATCGAAATAATTATGTAAAAATGACATAAAGAAATACGGGCGAGAAGGTCATTCGTGAACGTTTCTAGAATACACACAAATATATTGTTATTTATATGGAGGAGAGAAAGATGGGAATCAACGTTAGAGCAGTAGAAATACAAGATGCTAGAGCAATTCATCGTATATGTATACAGGATGACGTTTTACCGTATATGGTTTTCTTACCTAGCATGCGTGTAGAAGCTATGGAAAATAGAATTCGAAATTTAGCACCAAATCAATTTGAATTTGTTGCAGAATATGATGGAGAAGTTGTTGGGTTTGTAGGTTTAACACAAAGTCCGGGCCGAAGATCTCATTCAGGCGATTTATTCATTGGAGTAGACAGTGAATATCATAATAAAGGAATTGGGAGAGCACTTCTTACGAAGATGCTTGATCTGGCTGATAATTGGTTAATGTTAGAGAGAGTAGAACTAGGTGTGTTAGAAACGAATCCAAAAGCAAAAGCTTTATATGAAAAATTTGGATTTGTAGAAGAGGGAGTAAAGATAGGGAATTTGAAAGCTCATGGAAAGTTTATTAATGAAATTATGATGAGTCGTTTTAGACCGAATGGTTTAATTGTACATAATGAATAGTTAAAAGCATGACAGTATACTGTCATGCTTTTTTATTAGAACTTGGCTGCAATAAAAATAATACTAAACCAATAAAAATAACGGTAATTCCTAGTCCTTGTTGTAAAGAAATGGTCTCATGTAATATAAAGTACGCTAGTATACAAGTGCCAATTGTTTCACCTAAAATACTCATTGAAATTACAGTAGCACTCATCCATTTTAATAACCAATTAAAAATGGTTTGTCCTAAAATTGTAGCAATGAAAGCTAATCCAATAAAGCACAACCAAGTTTGTGTAGAGTAATGGATGAAAGATTCTTGTTGCGTGAAAGCAAATATGCCAAGAAAGCCAGCGCTACTTCCATAACTAATTACTGAATAGGGTATAAGTGACAAATCTTTACGAACGTGTTGGCTAATGAAAAAATAAGCAGTAATGATACCGGCAGCAATAAATGCTAAAATATCTCCATATAAAGCTTCTCCACTAATTTGGAAGTCTTGCCAGCCAATGGTGATACTACCTGAAATAGCGATGAGGCAACCAATAACCGCTCCTTTCGTAAATCTTTCCTTAAATAAAAAATAACCACCAATCATTGAGAACAAAGGTTGTAACGTTACGATAACTGTAGAGCTTGCTACAGAAGTATATTGTAATGATTCAAACCATAGTACATAATGTGCAGCTAAAAATAGCCCAGATATGAATCCGAATGTCCATTGTTTTTTCGTTAAAGTTTTTAGCTCATTTCGACTATTTTTATTAAATAGTAATAACGGTAACAGAATTAGTGTGGCAAAGAATAATCGGTAAAAAGCAATGATTGTCGCAGGAGCATCTGCCAATTTTACAAAGATTGCTGAAGTTGATAAGGCGAATACACCAAAAAATAGGATGAAATATGAAAGAATAGGTGATTTCAAAGTTTGTCCCTCCGATAGAGTGTTTATTATAATAAACTTAATACGATATAATGTACAAAGGTAAGTATATAAGTCCCGGAGATAATAGGAAAGGATTATTTGCCTTTGTTTAGTATGTCAGCACAAAGACAATGAAATATGCATTATGATGGATGAAAGGAAGTTTTACTATGATACATGATAGGCTTGGACAAACAGTATTAAGTTATCGTAAGAAAAATAATATGACAATTCGTGAATTCGCTGATTATGCAGGGATTAGTACATCACTAATTAGCCAAATTGAAAGAGGACATGCTAATCCTTCTTTAAATGTTTTGGAATTAATTGCAAAAGCATTAAATGTACCGCTGTTTACACTTTTTATTAACGATATTGATACAGATTCGCTCATTTCTAAGAAAAAAGATCGAAAAAAAGTATATCGGGAAAACAATGATCACATTGTATATGATGTATTAACACCTGATTTTATGAAAGCACGTATTGAAATGTTAATGATGGATTTAAATAAACAAGCAAATACAACAGAAAGCCATTATTCCCATGAAGATAAGGAAGAGATTGCTGTTATTATGAAAGGGGAAGTGTATGTGGAATTGGAGGGAAAAGAATATTTTTTAGAAGAAGGCGATGTTGTACGTATTCCACCGAATGTGAAGCATCGATTTTTGAATAAAAGTGATGAATCGAATCACATTTTATTTGTCCTGACACCATCTTTAGGATGAAAATATAGTGATTTTTATTAGGAGAGGAAAAAATGGAAAACAATGGAAAACAAAAGTATTTTAAAAGGCGGTCTTTCAATTATTTCTCAATGTAAAAAAGAAACAAATGATATTTGGCATGCACATTTTGGAGCAGCTGCAATTGCTAGTTATTTTTTTATGAAAGATAATAATATTGATGAAGAAACAGCTCGTAATATGTATTCGCAAACAAGGATGATGCTGAACAAGAAAAAAATTGGTGAGATGATTGATGATAAAAAAGAAATAGATTTTAAAATTGCGGAAAATATGATTATAAAATCTTTAGAACAAACGATTGATGAGCTTCATTGGGTGGGGCATAACGTCATTTATGCGTCATTAAGTTTATTAGCTATGAAAGAGCTACAAAAATGGGGTGATAATCAAGCAATTGAAGGGATTACTACTCTTATTTTATCATTTCGAAAAACAATTCCGGGTAGATCGTGGATTGGTTATACGACGAAAGAAGTAAAACAATTAAGTTTTGAAGAGGAGATACAAAGTGAATTGAGTAATCCAACACAAGTATCTCAGTTCATTTTAAATGAGTTATCGAAATTTAATAGTATTTATCGAGCGGAATCACATCATGATTTAATTGGGCATTTGCTTACATACTCCCACGCAATTAATATAATGTACGATTTAGGACATATAGATATATTTCAACGAGGGATACGTCCGCTGTTAAAACTAGTATACGTACTAAGAGCTAGCCAAAAGCTCAAGCTGAATACGGAAATAACTTTACACTCACCTATAGATCGATTACCTTTAATTCAATCTAAACGTGCAAATATTTTACCAACTGAAAATATATTTTGGATAAAAGACTATAGTGAATTCGATTGGGATTTTGGTCATGTATTTAAATTCTCATATAGTTATTTTAATCATATACAGAGAGCTCCAAATTATAAAGATATCACATTAGAAAAATTTCGTTATGTTATTAATTCTTAATGAATGTTAATGATCTGTAAAAGGATGTTTAATCTAGTTTCTTTTTTTGTTAGTAGTATATTATTTTTTCAAATATGTAAGATTTTACATGCGTATTTTACTTTTACTAATTATGTAAGTAGGCTATACTGAAATACATACATTTTATTTTTGGAGAGATGTAAAACGACATGGAACTAGCGAAATTGGAAAAAGTAATTGAAATAAAAAAAGAAGAACTTTTATATTTAGTATCGGATTATGGAATTCAACATGAAAAAGTATTGGCATTGAGTCAAGAACTAGACAAATTAATCAATTACTTTATGTTTTTAAAATAAAGAGAACTATGACGGGGGTTGTAAATGTTATAGTTCTTTTTTATTAGGTAATTTGAAAATATATTAAAATATATTGTCTAATTTCTTACAGAATGCGCAACTTGCTAGTCGAATATAAGGACTTTTGGTTATAATAAAAAGGAATTATTAATTGTATCGGTTAGGAGCGCAGCACATATGAAAACAGTTGTTGTTATCGGTGGAGGTATAACGGGACTTTCTACTATGTTTTATTTAGAAAAATTAAAAAAGGATTATAATATCGATTTAAATTTAATTCTTATTGAGAAAGAAGAGTATTTAGGTGGTAAAATCCATAGTGTGGAAGAAAAGGATTTCATTATGGAGTCAGGGGCGGATTCAATCGTTGCTCGCAATGAACATGTTATGCCACTTGTAAAAGATTTAAATTTAGAAAATGAAATGGTATATAATGAAACGGGTATTTCTTACATATATTCTGAAAACATGTTACATCCGATTCCTTCTGATACTATATTTGGGATACCGATGAGCGCCCAGTCGTTGTTTAGCAGTACGCTAGTCTCAACGAAGGGGAAAATCGTAGCTTTAAAAGATTTCATAACGAAAAATAAAGAGTTTACGAAAGATACATCACTTGCTTTATTTTTAGAAAGCTTTTTAGGGAAAGAGTTAGTGGAAAGACAAATTGCTCCTGTGCTTTCAGGTGTATATTCTGGTAAATTGAATGAGCTTACAATGGCATCTACATTACCGTATTTACTGGATTATAAAAATAAGTATGGAAGTATTATTAAAGGTTTTGAAGAGAATAAAAAACAATTTCAATCAGCAGGAAATAAAAAATTCGTATCATTTAAAGGTGGACTATCTACGATAATTAATCGCTTAGAAGAAGTGCTGACTGAAACTGTCGTAAAAAAAGGTGCTATAACGACGGCTGTAAGTAAACAAGAAGATCGATATGAGATTTCTTTTGCAAATCATGAAACAATACAAGCTGATTATGTTGTTTTAGCAGCTCCACATGATATAGCTCAAACTTTATTACAGTCTAATGAGTTAAATGAGCAGTTTAATACATTTAAAAACTCATCTCTTATAAGTATTTATTTAGGATTTGACATACTAGATGAACAACTACCAGCTGATGGTACGGGGTTTATTGTAACAGAAAACAGTGATTTACATTGTGATGCTTGTACATGGACAAGTCGAAAGTGGAAACATACATCGGGTAAACAAAAATTATTAGTTAGAATGTTTTATAAGAGTACCAATCCGGTATATGAAACAATCAAGAATTACAGTGAAGAAGAATTAGTACGAGTCGCTTTATATGATATTGAAAAGAGTCTCGGAATTAAAGGTGAACCAGAAGTAGTTGAAGTTACAAATTGGAAAGATTTAATGCCGAAATATCATTTAGAACATAATCAAGCGGTTCAAGCATTACAAGAAAAAATGACGAATCTTTATCCAAATGTATATTTAGCTGGTGCCTCATATTATGGTGTTGGAATTGGTGCGTGTATTGGAAATGGAAAGAATATAGCCAATGAAATAATGGATACATTAAATAAATAATACTGTAGAATAAATAAAAACTGTCCCTTCAGCAAAATGGAGGAACAGTTTTTATTTATTTTATTTGAATGGAAATTGTATTGTTTTTTACATTGTTTTCTTTTATTGTTAATATTATTTCTCCAGACTCTTTAAATGAATACGGTGATAGTTGATAAATATCTTTTATATCAAGTTTTTCTTGTAATTTATTTACCGGTATTGATACGATATTTGGCTTCCATGTTTCTTGTTTTCCTGAAGGATATTCTATAAGTATTACCGGATTTTTTAACTGTATTGTTTTCCAAGAGACGAAATATAGTTGTACTTCTGTATCTTTTTTTAATAATTCTTCGGAGAAATAACCGAATTCGCCTACATTACCGAAAACAGTGTAGTTTTGATTTTTTAATTTAATATCTAAATAACTAGGTTGATATGTTACTGCATGATAAGTTCCATATGAAAGTGAGAGTATGGCAGCGATTAAAATACCGATTGAAAATGTCTTAAAGCTATTGCCTTTAAAGCTAGTCATCATGAATGAGTTTGGTGTGAATTTTTTTGCGAATAAAAAAATAAGTAATATGAGTAAGAGGGATAAACCGATGAATATATACATAGATTTTTACACCTCCATAGCGTAAAATAGATTAACTATATTTTACCATAAATGTATGGGTTAGGGTGGTTGTTTAGAAGGAGAAAATGAAGAAACAATTTTTTTTACAGTTCTTGATAATTTGAAATTCGATTTATGGAAATTATAGCGTAATGTTTGAGTAGTAATCAGAAGGTATCCAATTCGTGTATATAGAATAAAGAGGGAATGCGTCATTAGAAATGTTTGATTTATGGAACAATAAGGACTTTAGTAATTATAAATATTTTTTCTGATATAATGAATGAGTAGAGAGAAAGGAGTGATCCTATGGCATTTCCTATATTAGAAACAGAACGCTTACGTTTAGTTGAAATAGAACAATCTTATTGTCAAAAAATATATGAAATCTTTTCATTGGATGAAGTAACGTGTTATTACGGTATGAATTCTTTTACGGAGTTTGGACAAGCTTCACGTATGATCGAATCTTTTTCGAAAAATTACTTTGAGAAAAAGGCAATACGATGGGGAATTGTGTTAAAAGAAACGAACGTTTTAATAGGAACAATTGGACTAAACAATTTACAATTATGGAGTAAACGATCTGAGATTGGATATGACCTGCATCCTCGTTATTGGGGAAATGGTTACGCTTCAGAAGCAGCTCGAGAAATTATTGATTATGGATTTAAAGATTTAGGTTTGTTTAGAATTGGAGCTATTACATATCCTGAAAATGATACTTCTTGTAGAATGTTATCTAAAATTGGCTTCCAAAAGGAAGGTCTATTGCGTGGATATATTCATCAAGGAAATAAGCAACACGATGCATTATTGTATTCTATAGTGCGAACTGATGTTGAGGACATAAATTTATAATAAAAAAAACCTCTTAATTAAAAGAGGTTTTTTTTATTATAAATTAACCTAATTTAGGTAATAAACGTTCTCCGCTTTTCATGCTACTTTTACATAAAGGGCATTTAGGCTCTTCTTCAAATGAAAAGTTCTTTCTCATCCATCCTAAACAATCCTCTGATTCACATTCCCAAACAGGGGTTTGTTCTGGTGGTACTTCTGCTACATCGTTCTTTCGATTGCGATACATGTAACCACTCCTTTTATGTAAAAAATTTTAGTTATATATTAAAAAGGTTGTTAACCTTGCTGGTAACAACCTTTTTATTGTTTGAATTATAGCTTTACAACGTTTTTAGCTTGAGGTCCGCGGTTACCTTCTTCAACTTCGAAGCTAACTTCTTGACCTTCGTCAAGAGACTTGAAGCCGTCGCCAGTGATAGCTGAGAAGTGAACGAATACGTCGTTACCGTCTGCAACTTCGATGAAACCGAAACCTTTTTCGCTGTTAAACCATTTTACTTTACCTGTTAATGTCATGGTAATGCCTCCTAAAAGTAGAAAAATTACAATATGATCGGCCTTATTTGAATGAAAATAAAAGTTCACATATTATCAAAAACCCATAAGGAGTACAAAATGTCCCTGATTGATACTTGATAATATGCAAAGAAAATATAGTGTTAAATTGACCTTAATTACTATCTTACAACAAATGGTTGGAAATAGCAAGTGCTGGTAATACCACTGAGTAATCTGGGTGATAATAGTAAAGGCACAAAGGCACCTCTTTTATTTATATATTATTCCTAATTTGGATTTATGCAAAATCATGTAAGAAAAACTTAGAGTAAATATTAATATTGCATTTTTTATGGTAAAATATGGTTGTTAACTGTTAGTAGTTAAATATTATAAAAGGAGAAAAGAAAGTGAAAAATAATTCATTTATAATAATTGAAGCAGCAAAAGCAGGGAGAAAAAAGGTGCATCCAGTCTTTGCTGTAATATTAGCCATTATATTTTTGACTTTAGGCGAACTTTTTATGTTATTTATGTTATTTTTACCAAAAGCTGAAACGATATTCATGAAAGGTATTTATGACAATGTTAGAATGGTGTTAACGTTTGGCGGAGCTATATTTATTTTATTTATATGGGTTCGTTTTGTAGAAAAAAGACCTTTTTCATCCATTGGCTTTTGGAAAGAGAAATGGATGAGAAAGTATTTAAAAGGTGCGTTAATAGGGTTTGTATTTATTTCAACGCCAGTTATTCTACTATTATTAATGGGGAGTGTGAAATTGCAAGTACAACATATTACCTCAACAGTAATAGTAGGAATAGTAGGATCTCTAGTTGCATTTTTAATACAAGGGGCAACGGAAGAAATTATTGTACGAGGTTGGTTATTCCCGGTTCTTTCTGTTAGAAGTCGTATATGGGTTGGAATAATTGTAACTTCATTTTTATTTGGATTTCTTCATCTACTTAATCCGGGAATTACAATATTATCTATATCGAATATAATATTAGTGGGTGTTTTCGCAGCTTTATACGTATTGAAAGAAGATGGTCTGTGGGGAATATGTGCATGGCACTCAATTTGGAACTGGGCTCAATATAATGTATATGGCTTTGCAGTTAGTGGCACAACTGTATATTCTACTCCAATTTTTAAGTCTATAACAAATGGACCAGAAACATTGCATGGAGGCACGTTCGGAATTGAAGGTAGTATCATTACAACAATCATGCTCACTATCGCTTCAATTGTTTTATGGAGAAAGTTATGGGGAAGAAAAGCGAAACAACGAAATTGTAGTTAATGAAAGAGGGGGAAACTATGGGGATAATAGCATTTGAGGGAGCAAGCGCTGTTGGTAAAAGTACCACGTGCCGTGAATTAGAAAAGAATTATGGTGCTTATATAATACCTGAAGTGAATTCTTTATTTGAAAGGCCAAAAAATGAACATAGAACATGGTATTTTGAAAAACAAGTTGAGCGCTGGAATATAGCTGTTCAGAAGTCAGAGCAATATGAATTAGTAATACTCGATGGGGATATATATCAACCACTTAGTTATAATTGGTGCTTTCATTTTGATATATTTAATCAGCCATTATCTTTAATAGAAAATTTTTATAAAGAAAAGATGATAAATAGGGAAATTGGTTTTCCGGATCAATATTTTTATTTATATACGAACGATGAAGAACTTAGAAAGCGGAAAGTATCTGATGAGACGAAAAGAAGAAGAAACTTTGAAAAACATTTACATATATCAAAATCGTTTCAGCGTTATTATGAAAATTTAAATACTGTTACAGATGGGTATTGTAAATTAATTGAGGCGAAAAGTGTAAGAAATAATGAATTAGAAATAGTGAGAAACTCAAAAAATTTGAACGTGTGTGAAGAAAGACGTTTTAATGTTTCGAGGTTAGATGCTATTACGAAGTGGTTAAAAGAAAATCGTGCATAAAGTAAAAACAACGAGTGTTGTAGAACGCGCTCGTTGTTTTTTTTGTTTCTTTATAAATATAAAGGAAAAATTTGTAGAATATTTTCATTATTTAACAGAATAATCTTTCAATTTTAAAGAAAAAGAAATACAATATGAGGAAGTATATATAAATAATATGATAGGGGATGCGATATTTTGAATGAAGTAACAGTTTTTATATAAGAAATAATTAGGTAGTCAGAACAGAGATATTTGGGAGGAAACAAGCGAGATGAAAACATTTTTGAAAATAATAGGTGTTATAGCTGGTATGGCGGTAATCGGAGTAGGTTTAACATATGGTATGCTGCATTATTTAAATAATAGTAAACCAGCTGCGAAAAAGGCATCACCAGCTGCTCCAGCAGTAGAAGTATTAGCTGATAGTAACGTAAAAGCAGAAGATGCAAAGCTTTTAGAAAATGGCAATTATTCATTGCCGAATAGTGGTTTTAATAAAAATTTTAAATGGACAGATGAGAACATACAGACAGCATTACATGAAATGGCACATCAAAAAGCGAAAGCTGATCAAAAGTGGGGCTATATTTTTATTACACAAGAACGGATTGAAAGTTTAATTGATATTGTAAAGAGTAATGATCTTGTACAGGGAAGTACATATGTAGAAATTTTAGAACGATGGAAACAAGGAAAATATGAAAAAGTTGATGGGGATCATAATAAGATTTGGAAATTACAAAGTGGGAATTTAGGAGAAGGAAAAGGAGTAATGTCGGAAGCTGAGCAAAAAGAATTAATTAATCAAGTGTTTATGAACAAAGGTACATATTCAGGTAGTAAATTAATTGCAGGTGGGGGACAGACTAATAAATAATATACTAATTAATGAAAGAGAGTAATTGCTTATTAGGCAATTACTCTTTTTATATGTACTTCTTAATTTCTTAATCTCGTTCAAGTAAGGAAAGAAACGACTGTAATACCGGGGAAATCCATCTAGATTTATGATAGATTACATGACTTTGAATAACGGATGGAGTTTCGATAGGCTGAAAACATAGTTGTTCTTTTTGGCAACTTTCTTGTACAACGATATAAGGAAGAATTGAAATGCCTAACTCACACATGACGGATTGTTTAATGACTTCAACATTGGAAGTTTCAAATGTTTTAGCTGGAATATTTTCGCTTTGACGTAAAAAACGATCTACCATTGGCCTATAGCCACAGCTTTGTTCTGTAAAAATGAACTGGGTGTCCTGTAATAACTGGAATGGATTTGTATGTGCAGCGGAATAAGCTGGTAAAATCCATCCAAATGTTTCATTACTAAAAGTTCGCGTAATAAAATCATTATGTTCTATACTTTCTCCAATTATGAAGACAACGTCTGTTTCTCCTTCACGTAATTTTTGTAATGCTTGTTCATTTGTGTTTGTTTCAAGTACGATATTTACTTTCGGATTTTTCTGTTTGTAAGTACGTAATAATTGTGGTAATCGGTATACCGCTAATGATTCATTAGATGTAATACTTAATGTACCTTCTAAATAATCTGTATTTTGGGGGATTTCTTGCGCTTTTTCATATATTGAAAGTAATTCTAATGCATAAGGATGAAATTGATGACCTGCTTTTGTAAGTAGCACTTTTTTTCCTAACCGATCGAAAAGAGGAATATGTAAATCGTTCTCTAAAGCTTTCATATGTGCTGTAACAGTAGATTGCGCATAACCTAGCGCATGCGCAGCTTTAGAAAAATTACCATACTTCACAATGGCGCAAAATGTTTTAACATGTCTCATTTCCATAAGCGATCCCTCTTTTATTATCATGATTTGTGAATGATTATATCATGTATTTTAATTTTCCAAATGATTAAATTTTGTATAAAATGAAATTGTAGAAATATTCATTCAGGTGATATTGGAGGAGAAAAGATGATCAAAAAGGGCTATCATGTAGCTGTTGTTGGGGCTACAGGTGCGGTAGGGCAAAAAATTATTGAACTGTTAGAGAATGAAATGAAGTTTAATATAGTTGAAGTTACATTGCTTTCGTCAAAACGATCCGCTGATAAGAAAGTAAGATTCAAAGGACGAGAGATAATTATACAAGAGGCAAAAACAACTAGCTTTGAAGGTGTAGATATTGCCTTTTTTAGCGCTGGGGGAGAAGTATCTAGACAATTTGTAACTCATGCAGTTTCTAGTGGTGCGATTGTAATTGATAACACAAGTGAGTACCGAATGGCTCAAGATGTACCGCTCGTTGTTCCGGAAGTGAATGCGCACACTTTAAAACAGCATAAAGGTATCATTGCAGTTCCAAATTGTTCAGCATTACAGATGGTAACAGCACTTCAGCCGATTCGAAAATCATTCGGTTTAGAAAGAATTATCGTTTCAACATATCAAGCTGTATCGGGTTCTGGAATTCATGCGATTCATGAATTACAAGAGCAGGCTAAGTCTATGCTTGCTGGTGAAGAAGTGAAAAGTAATATATTACCGGCGAAAAAAGATAAAAAACATTACCCAATAGCGTTTAATGTACTGCCTCAAGTAGATATATTTACAGACAATGATTTTACTTTTGAAGAAGTAAAAATGATTCAAGAAACGAAGAAAATATTAGAAGATGAAAACCTGAAAATGGCAGCTACTTGTGTACGTGTTCCAGTTGTATCAGGGCATTCAGAATCGGTTTATATAGAACTGGAAAAAGAAGCAACCGTTGCGGAAATTAAGGAAGTATTAATGGGTGCACCAGGTGTTATTTTGCAGGATAACCCTAGTGAACAGCTGTATCCAATGCCATTATATGCAGAAGGGAAAATAGATACATTTGTCGGAAGAATACGTAAAGATCCTGATACGCCAAACGGATTCCACCTCTGGATTGTTTCCGATAACCTATTAAAAGGTGCGGCTTGGAATTCAGTTCAAATCGCAGAGACTTTAGTGGAAAAGGGGATACTTTAATATAGTTTAAAAAACTGGGAAATCGTTAATGATTTCCCAGTTTTTATTTCATAATAGTTTTCTATATTTCGACCAACTTTACTTTAAATTAGTTGTTATTGAATTTTTATAAATATCTACTTTATGTGCAGTGAAGCGTAAGGTTTTGGATTCTGCATGAATTGTAAGGTTAATAATAATCGATAACGGCATTTCGACCGTTTTCACAATATCTTCTATAGCAATATACTCATTTTCTGTTTCGTTATAATAAACAACAGAACGAATTACTGCCTCGTTATTTTCAATGTCAATTTCACACATCATAGGGAATTTTTCACCATTATGTAAGAATAGTTCGCCTAGTACGATTGAACCGTTTAACTCCTCTGTAAAATTAGTAGTTGTTGCTGGTTTTATCCATGTTTCGTCATGTTCTTCATTTTCCTCTTCATCTATTGCCCATTCCCATATGGGGTTTTGTTTTAGGTCTTCAATAGTTAATTCATCAATTGGTTTGCAATTAATCATACATAAATTCTCCTTTTGTTTTGATAAATAAGTGTCTTAGTTTCATGAATTAGATGATTGCTTATAAGTGGGTTCAAGAAAGTATTTTGCTCATTTGATATCCAAACTACTTTATTTTGAAATCAAGCTATTATAGCAATATTAACAAAACTTTAATTGGGTACATTAAAGTTTATAAGAGTTAAATATAATGTTTACTTTGTTTTGAAAAGAGATTATTCTACTAGATCGTTGTGAAACGGTTTCATAGGATAATCTCTTTTGTTTAGTTTTGGAAAGAACGTACTGTGATTTTTAGTTGCTCAATAAATTCTCGAGTTGCAGCACACATATATTTATCTTTTCTATAAATTAGCCCTATTTCAATTGTTGGAGTAGGGGTTTCTATTTTAATAGCTTGAATGTTTTTATTTTGTAAAAAGTCTATATATGGTTTGGGTAACACTGTAATTCCCATTCCTTTAGAAACCATCTGGATTAAAGATTCCATCGTACTAATTTCTAAAATTGGCCTTGGTTTAAAGTTGAATTTTTGACAATGAGATGTAATTAGTTCGGTTAAAAAGAAATTTTTAGGTAAAAGAATTAAAGGGTAGTTCTGTAATTCAGCAATAGATACATGATTACGTTCAGCTAATCGATGACCAGTGGGCACGACTAATGTAAGATCGCTTTTGTATAGAGGGATGGAGATAATCTCTTTATCTTGCACCGGGAGAAATGTAATTCCAATATCTAGTTCGTTTTGTAATAATTTTTCACGAATATCTCCTGTACGAAGCCCTAATACAGAAAGCTCTATATTGGGATATAAATTATTAAAATTTAAAATAGCTGGTGGTAGTAAATAATTTACGACGGTTAACAAAGCCCCTATTGTTAAGGAACCTTGCTGTAATCCGTTTAGGTCTTGAATAGCTGAACGAGCTTGTTCGACTTCATGAAAAATGGTTTTACTATGTGATAATAAAATCTTCCCTGCTTCAGTTAAAGATATTTTTTTACCAATTCGATCGAAAAGTGGCATTCCTACTTCATGCTCTAATGCACGTATTTGTTGACTTAGAGAAGGCTGTGAAATATTTAATTTCTCAGCTGCTTTTGTGAAATGTAATTCTTTTGAAACAGCTAAAAAGTATTCAAGTTGTCGTAATTCGATTGGAATCACCTCAAGTATAATAATAGGTTATACCTATCATTATTATATAAATAATTGAATTGAACAATGATTTTAGAGATTTTATAATCATCTCTATATAACAGAGAGGTTTGTAAAAATTAATCGAGAGAAAATACATGTAACACCTGTAAAGGAGGAAATAGAATGGCTAATGAATATCAATTATTATCTTTAAATATAGGATTACCAAAAGAGGTTACATACGGCGGAAAGGTAATTCATACAGGCATAAATAAGAAACAAGTAAAAGAACCGGTATATTTATCCTTTGTAAAATTTAATGGGGATGGACAAGCTGACTTAGTTCATCATGGAGGAGTAGATAAAGCAGTTTGTGTTTATACTGGTGATCACTATCCATACTGGGAAAAAGAATTGAATCAAGATCTTGTATATGGGGCTTTCGGAGAAAATATAACAGTTAGTGGTATGCGGGAAGAGGATGTTTGTATTGGTGATACGTTTGAGCTAGGACAGGCAATCGTACAGGTAACATAGCCAAGGCAACCTTGTTTTAAATTAGCAAAAAAATATAATATTCCAAAGTTACCACTATATTTTCAAGAAACAGGATATACAGGATTTTATTTTCGTGTATTAAAAGAAGGATGGGTATCATCAGTCGATACCTTAAAAAAACTACAGTCTGATCCAAAAGGTGTTTCAGTAGCGTTTGCTAATCGTATCATGCATAAGGAAAAACAAAATATTGAAGGGGTAAAAAGGATATTAGAAGTAAATGCACTTTCAAATAGTTGGAGAAAGTCTTTTGAAAAGCGTATAAGTGGAGAAGAAATTAATACGAAGGAAAGACTTGAAGGGATAAAAGAATAAAAATATTTTATTATAAATAGTGTATTTCTATTAGTAAAAGCTAATTAGAAAGCGCTATTTTTATATAATAAACTAATTAATATCCAGAAATCTTAATATTGTTTTATTCGACTTATTTTCAAATAGTCAAAACATAAAATTAATTAGACTTTTTTTTTATGTTTTATGATAGTATATTGATTGGTAAGACCTCTATTTTTAAGAGTAGGTCATATAAGTATATCTAATTTAATGGAATTTAATATTTGGAGGTACAACATGGGGAATGTTGAAAAATTGGCAAGTCTTCTAATAGAAGAACCGAAAAGAGAGCAGTTATTTCCTTTATTTGAAGAAGTGTTTGGAATTAAAACTCAAACATTGAATGATTTTTCGGATAAAGGATATTGGGATGATACATATAAAGCTTTATCGTTTTTACAAGAAGATAAAGTGATTGCAAATGTTGCGGCATTTTCACTCCCATTATTAATTAATGGTGAAAAAATAAATGCAGCGGGTATTCAATCAGTAATGACACACCCTAATTTCCGTAGACAAGGGCTAATGACACAATTAATGGATAAAATGATAGAAGAAATCGATAAGAAATGTGAATGTGCATTATTGTTTACGGAAAAACCTGAACTATATACAGCATTTGGGTTTAAAGTTGTGCAGGAATATTTGATGACTATACCATATGATAAAAATATTAATAATAACGATTCACTACTTAAAAAGTTAGATTTCTATAATATAGAGAATAGACAGTTAATACATGAAACTATTGATAGTAGCCAAAGACTTTCAAATAGTTTTTCAACTTTAAACTTCCATCCTTCATTTTATTTGAATATGTATGATTCGGAATGGAATGAGAAATTGTATTATTCAGAGAAACTAGATGCTTTAATCGTTTATGAAGTAGACAATGAAAAGTTGAAATTATTTGGAGTATTTGCGCCAGTACTTCCGGTTTTAGATGAATTATGTGGAGAAATCAATGAAAGGTTTACTGAAATCGAATTTTATTTTTCTCCGGATCAATTAGGGGTTGAGGATATACAGTTTACAGAATTACAGTCTAGCAAGTATTTAATGGTGCGAAGTGATAAAGAGTTAGATTTTAAAGGTTATAAATTCCCAGTATTAGCGGAGTTTTAAATGTCTATATAAATGCTTTATTATGGAGGAACTATGAATATATCGTATATACCAGAACGTATTGAGCAACTCACTATAATGAATGTACCTGAGTACTATAAGATTAATGATAATCATGCGTTTATTGTCCGTTCGAAAGCAGAAACTGATTTTTGGCTTAAAACACATTATGGTTTTGAAGTAATGAATGGTCATGTATTTTATAATGAGATGATGACAGACTTTCAAGCTGAAGTTCAGTTACGTATGAATCCAAATTCAAAATTCGATCAAGCAGGTCTTTTTGTTATGATTTCGGAGAACTGTTGGCTAAAAACATCTTTGGAATATATCCCTGAAGGGCCATCTCACTTAGGTGCTGTCGTAACGAATAATGGATATTCTGACTGGTCAACGCAAGATTATCCAACTGAAGCAGCTAAGCAACAACTTTGTTTTCGAATTATTCGAAAACGCGGTGATTATACAATATATGTGAAAAAGAGCCATCAATGGGAACAAATAAGAATCGCTCATCTAATGGAGGATATAGGGAATGAGCCTATTAAAATAGGTTTTTACACGTGTAGTCCTTCTAAAAATAAGGGATTTGAGACTGAGTTTTTAAATTTTACAATTGAAGAAATATAGATGAAAAACCGTATTCTTTTCATTAAGAATGCGGTTTTTGTATTTACATAATATAAAGCACATTTATTGACCAGAAAGTCATTAATACTTATCATTTAATAATGTTAAATATTAATTTACATAATATAATAGAAGTAATGAAGAAATTACAAAATATATCGCTTAAATAAGGAGGGATATGAATTATTCAGTGGTAATTTCATGGGAAAAGGAGATTATGTATGAAATCATTTCGTAAGTTATTACAGTATTTAAAACCATACATGTTCTTCGCTATTATTGGGCCGCTATTTATGGTACTTGAGGTTGCGATGGACTTAATTCAACCGACTATTATGCAACATATCATTGATGTTGGGATTGCAAATCGGGATTTAAATTATGTAATAAAAATGGGGCTTCTTATGATAGGAGCAGCAGCACTCGGTTTAGTTGGAGGGCTTGGGTGTATGATGTATTCTACAAAAGCAGCTGTTAATTTCGCTACAGACATACGAAAAGATGTGTTTGCGAAAATAGAAACATTTTCTAGTAATAATCGGGACTCATTTGGAACAGGTAAATTATTAACGATCGTAACAAATGATATCACTTCTATTCAATCGGCAATGACGATGACATTACGTGTTCTCGTTCGTGGTCCACTGTTATTTATCGGAAGTATAATTATTGTTTTTGTAACAGCGCGAGAGTTATTTCCAATATTACTTGTAGTTGTTCCGATTTTATTACTTGCGATTATTTTAATTGCAAGTAAAGCAAGTGGTACATTTAAAAAGGTGCAAGAGGCATTGGACAAAGTGAATACAAAGTTACAAGAAAATTTATCTGGTGTGCGTGTTATAAAAGCGTATGTAAGACAAAAATATGAAATCGCTCAATTTGGAAGTGTAAATACAAATTTAACGAAGATAAATATTCGAGCTGTGCAGCTTATTTCTTTAATGATGCCAATCATTATGCTAGTTGTAAGTGGCGGGATTGTCGCAACATTATGGATTGGTGGAGAAAAAGTATTCAATGGAACGCTTCAAGTAGGAGCGATTTTGGCATTTATTAATTACTTGAATATCATTTTAATGTCACTTATGTCGATTAGCATGGTATTTATTCAAATTGCGAGAGCTTTTCCATCTGCGGATCGTGTACAGCAAGTGTTAAATACCGAGGTTGATATAATAAGCGAAGCGAATGCAATCGAACCTGAGAAAATCGAGGGGAATATCGAATTTAAAAATGTTAGTTATAGCTATACGAAAAATAATGAATACGTTTTAAAAGATATTTCGTTTAACATACAAAAAGGTGAAAAAGTAGGGATTATTGGATCAACTGGAAGTGGTAAATCTACCTTAGCGAAACTGTTACCACGTCTATATGATGTGGATCAAGGTGAAATATGTATAGATGGAATAGATGTTAAAACATATGATTTGCAAAAACTCCGTGCTTCAATAGGGTTTGTACCTCAGAAGGCTTTGTTGTTCTCAGGTAGTATAGAAGAGAATTTACGTTATGGTAAAGAAAATGCAACACATGATGAGCTGGAAGTAGCAGCTGCATCAGCTTGTGCGACTGAGTTTATCAATAAGCTGGAAGAATCTTATCAATATAATTTAACACAAGGTGCGACAAATCTATCAGGTGGACAAAAACAACGTGTATCAATTGCAAGGGCACTTGTGAGAAAACCACCGATTCTCATATTAGATGATTCTACATCAGCAGTTGATGCAAAATCAGAGGCTACTATTCAAACAGCTTTAAAAACAAAATATAAAGGCACAACGACTTTATTAATCGCGTCCAAAATTTCTTCCATAATGGATGCGGATAAAATACTTGTATTAGATAATGGTGAATTAGTTGGCAATGGTACACATGAACAATTGTTAGAACGAAGTGAGGTTTATCAGGAAATTTATCTTTCCCAAGGTGGTAATTTGCATAAAGAAGGTGGGGAAGAACATGCGTAATTTTCAAGGGCAATTTGCTAATAAAGGTGGACGAAACACGCCAAAGATGGGGAAAGCTAAAAATGCTCAAGGAACTGTAATGCGGATATGGAACTATATGGGCTACCAAAAAGCTGCTCTTATGTTTGTTATATTTCTAGTCGTTGTTACTACTTTACTTGGATTATTAGGTCCCTATTTTATGGGGGTCATTATAGATCAATATATTGTACCGAAAGATTTAAGTGGTACAGCAAGAATGTGTATGTTACTTATCGCGATTTACGGTGTAACTGTACTTTTAACATGGTTACAAACATTTGTCATGATTAACGTTGCATTAAAAACAATTCAAAAAATACGACAAGATATTTTTGAGAAAATCCAAACGCTTTCTTTACGGTTCTTTGATGTGCGTTCCCAAGGTGATTTAATGAGCCGTGTGACAAATGATATAGATAATTTGAATCAAGCTTTGACACAAAGTGTTGTACAAATTATTTCATCAGCGTTAACTTTTATAGGTGTAACGATTGCGATGTTCGCTTTAAATTGGATTTTAGCAATTGTAACTTTAATTACAGTACCTATTATGTTTTACGTTACAAAAAAACTAGTTGCATATAGTGGTAAAAACTTTGCGAAGCGTCAAAAAGATTTAGGTGAATTAAATGGATTTATTGAGGAAGCAATTACAGGTGCGGATGTTACAACGTTGTATGGAAAAGAAAAAGAAACTGTACAAAAGTTCAATAAAATTAATGAACAGCTAAGAGTTTCAGCTACGAAGGCTGATACATTTTCAGCTTTTATTTTTCCAAGTATGAACTTTATTAATAACTTAGGTATGGGGCTTGTCATTGGGACTGGATCAGTTATGGTCTTAAACGGAATGACAACAGTAGGAGTTATTGCGGCTTTTATTAATTATTCTCGTCAATTCTCAAGACCGCTAAGTCAATTTGCGACTTTAATGAATACAATTCAAGCGGCAGTTGCTGGTGGAGAACGTGTTTTTGAAATTATGGATGAGGTACCAGAAATTCAAAATAAAAAAGACGCATTCGTTGTACAAAATTTACAAGGGCATGTTGCACTTGAGAATGTTTCATTTGGCTACGCAGAAAATAAAACGATTTTAAAAGAAGTGAGTCTTAAAGCGCAGCCAGGAGAGACAATTGCTTTAGTTGGTCCGACTGGATCAGGGAAAACAACAATCATTAATTTATTAACTCGCTTTTACGATATACAGCAAGGACAAATTCATATTGATGGAAAAGATATAAAAGATTATGATATTAATTCTTTACGAAGTAAAATAGGAGTAGTTTTACAGGATACGTATTTATTTGCTGGTTCAATTATGGATAATATCCGTTATGGACGCTTAGATGCTACTGATGAAGAAGTTATCACTGCAGCTAAGGCAGCATCTGCACATTCTTTTATTAAGCATTTGCCAAATCAATATGAAACAGAAATTGCTTCAGAAGGATCGAATTTAAGTCAAGGACAAAAACAACTTCTTGCGATTGCACGAGCAATTTTAGCAGATGCAGATATATTAATTCTCGATGAAGCGACATCTAATATTGACACAAGAACAGAATTACAAATACAAGCAGGACTAAATAATTTAATGAGAGGTCGCACAAGTTTTGTGATCGCTCACCGACTTAAAACAATTGAAAAAGCAGATCAAATCCTTGTTATAAAGGATGGGGGAATTTTAGAAAGAGGGGATCATGAATCTCTCATGGAAGATAAAGGGTTTTATTTTGATTTGTATACGAGCCAGTTTAAAATATAGTAAAAGCATTGATATGTTGCGGTTTCTCTTGAGAGGAGAAACCGTATTTTTATATTTGTAAATATTACTATTCAAATGGTCTTTCACTATATATTTTAACAGCATCCCCTGTATGCTAGGAAAAACATGTGAATAACGATTTAATGTTATGAACATATCTTTATAACTGAAGTGTTCACTTATAGTCTTTGGATGTATACCTTGTTTCAAAAGTAGCGTAGCATGTGTATAACGTAAATCATAAAATCGAACCTTACAAATTGGAATTTAAATAAAAAGAACGCTGTTAAAAGCGCTCTGAGACAAACCATATATTTAGAGAGGAATCAAGATAATATATGGATATTGTGTGAGAATGTTGTAGGTTTTAATGAAAAATAAAGCACACATATAAGTGTGCTTTTATGAACGCTTTAGATTTGTATGACTATATAGTCATACAATAAAATATGCTTGTTTAATATAAATGTGTGTCAAATCTATAAAAAGATATTGTGTATAAGGAACAATAAATGTTAATTAGCCAAGTCTTTTGTTTTTATCCTGCTATTTGCCGGGTAGTAAGACCCCCACCTCAAAATTCAGCAGAAGCAAAGAAGTTAGGCGGGGGCTGGACTGCCCGTAAAGTCCGATTGGTGAGGGCTGATTAAAGTTTCACTTTATTAACGAATTTGCGCAACTGTTAACGCTGCAGAACGAATATCTACTGTACCTATTACTTCAACGGGGACAATTTGAATTAAATCACCAGGATTTAAGTTAATTAGAATGACACCACTTGATACATCGACTTCACCAGTTCCGATAATATTAGAACGGACTGCGGTTCCGGATCCTGCAATAACATTAGTCGATGAATTTAATGTCAAGAAAAAGCGTGCTGCTTCCGGGGCTAATGGAACGTTATCAAGGCTAATCGTTAATGTATAGCTAATTTGATAAATACCAGCTACCTGAATTTTAATACCAGTTCCAGTACTAATTGTATCATTGATTACAGGGACAGTAATATTAGGATTTGGGCCTGTACTAGGTAATAGTAGTGGTGTAAATAATGTTGCAAATTGAGGTGAAGTAGCATTGAAGGCAAAACCTAGGGCAGGTAGTGTACTAGGTGCTTGTGCTTCACAATTAAAATTAGCGAATTTACGAATGGATGAGCGCATATTTTCACTCCTTTCTTGTATTTAGATTTCGTGAGTATTAACTTCACATTTTGGACAAGCATAATACAATATATGAAAATTTATAGTAGATAGTGCACAAGCATTACTATTACGGATAAAGCTATGAATAATAATAAATACTATATGGAAAAAGCAGTTAGCTAACTGCTTAGTAGGTTCTCCAAGAGCAAATAGGCGCAAAATTATTGCACTCTCAAAAAGATCACTACAGATAAGTGCTCTTTTTGAGAGTGAGTATAAATTTCTATCATTCTATCTAGTATTTGCACTGTATTATGTAGTTGCTACTAAAATTGATGTGAATTTTTAAAATTAGAGGTTTCTTTTAATGAAACCTCTAAAAAGACAACTAAATTTACGTTATAGTAAATTCAATTGCGATAGGAGTGCCTCCATCTAGGACTGCTCCTCCTACAATAGTAGCAGCTGTAGTAGTCACACCAGTAATAGTATCACCTGTTTGAATAACACCATTAATATAAAGTGTTAAAAAGGCATAAGAAGCAGGGAATGTTGTTACAGCACCAGTGTCATCAGTGAAGTCTGTGTTAGCAAAAGTTAAATCTGCACCAGCAGCAGTTCCTGTTGCGGCTGTACTTACAAATCGTCTTCCGGCTATAAAAGGTTTAACGATAGGCATTTATATTCACCCCTTTTTGAGAATTAACTTAGACAAGTTTTTTGAAAGTTTTGTCCTGTATCGTATATTATGCTGTGCTTCTACTAAGAGATACGGCTTGTATACTAGTAAATAAGTATAATTATTATGCGTTTTATAAGTTAGGTTCTTATAAGTAATTAAGTGGTTAAGGTTGGATTTTGTATATGGTATGTTTATGTTAAAAAAGAGAGCTCTTTTAGAAAGAGCTCTTAATCAAATTATTATCTTAGTGTTGGAGGGAAACTGGCGGCCTCAGTGACAGATGGTAGAAATAATTTACGTGGTATTGTAATAAATTCAAGCGCAATTTGCTTTGGATAAAAAAGTATTTGAGTTAAATCTAGAGCATGTATTAATAGTATCATGAAGCTTGTAAGAATGATAAAACTACCCCAAAAGAAACTTTTTGAAGTGTTGCGGAAATCTTTTATTAAAGAAAAGAATGAAAAAAATGCGGTAACAATGAGAATAAAAAATTTATACTTATCAGCCATTGTGATCCTCCTAAAGAACAGTAATTTATATTATACCGTATTTTTCAATATTATTATAAAAAGATTTTAAAGTGAATAATAAGAAAAAAATAAAGCCATAACTTCAAACATTAGTTTAGGTTCTATTGTTTGAATTTTTTGTTTTAGAAGGTATATAATCTGAAATTGAAAATTTTCCAAATGAATTACGATTTTTTATTTCTGATCCAACATCAAGTGCTTAATGAAATGGTATGAAAGATTATAGGCTAGTGATACGAGATTAAATAAGAGGAATTTGCGTGCTGCAAGCGTCCTAGCTCAGATTTCTACTAGAGAAAAGTATTTAGTTGGAGTTGGTATGTTAATAAAAAACGGATGGATGACGAAACTAAATATTCATGACATTAAGGACAAAGATCAGGAAATATAATTTGGTATTCTGGGAATAACCGGAGATCCGTAGTTAAGGTTGCATAGTATTTGTATTTTTTTTCTAATTTTTCAATTGTTGTTAAGTGATGAGAACCTAATCCGCGTCGTACACTATGTTGAGAAAGAGTCGGCCCAATTTGTAATTTTCGTTTTTTCATTGCATCGTTCCATGGACTATAAAAAAATTTAAAAATAAAAGCAGGTTCCATGTAAATGCTATAAGGATAATGCGAACCATGTCTCCCGACTCTATAGTTCCCGTGCGAATTATTGTGAATTAATCTACCGTTAAGATATAGTTGGTTTGGATTAGGTTGAATTATTATGCCGTGATAACGTTGTTTAACAAGCGGAGAGCTATATCTTGGATTAGTGTAGCCATGAGTCGGTTCATCAATCATCATAATCATTCTTATTGAAAACATATTGCCGCTCATAGTGTTAAGTGATTTGAAAAATTGTTCTTTATTATAACAGCACAGGAATTCTGTCGTATTCAATACCATTTTCCATCCTGTAATTTCTCTTTCAATTTCCATAACTTCTTGATCAACTAAATAAGCATCAAATTCGAGTGATTTTGAGTTTCGTATTTCCCAATTAGGAGCGAATGTTTTACAGATTTCAACTGAACGATCAGTGGATCCACGGTTAATAAGAATGCCATGATCAAATAGCTTTGTATGGTGCATTAACCACCATGGAAGTAAATATTCTTCATTGTAAAAATGAGAAATTAAAGTAGTCTTAATCAAAATCACCTCCGTATTTAACCTGCTTCTTATTTAATATGATATGGAAGGAAACCTATTGTTAGAAGGTTTCCTCTTAAAAGTTTTAAACCACATAGGGTATGTGGATGGATTAGTATATAAAGTAGTCTGATTGATAAAGAGTGGTATTAAAAAGTACAAAATCTAAAATGAGCATCGAATTAGTGTATAACGATTGAAACGGCACTGAAAACTAATAAAACAGCCATAATGATGTTGAATAATTGGTTATGTTTTACTAATAATTTTTGGAATATTGAACCAAATAAACTCCAACTAAATGTACTCAGTAAACCGACTATACCTAGAAATAATGAGAAAAGCAGAAAACTTGAATATGAATTGTAGTAGGGGAGTATAAAAGTAGAGACTACTGTGAGTCCGAATAATATTCCTTTTGGATTAACAAATTGAATGAAAATACCCACTGTAAATAAGTTTTTATTATTTTTTTCATTGTGATCTGCACCGCCTTTACTAGTAATTATTTTAAAGGCTAAATATAGCATATACGCGACACCTAAAATTTTTAAAGGAAATTCAATTATAGGGATAATATTAATTAATACAATATTAAAGAAACTGCATAAAGAAGTGAGGATGAAAAAACCGAATGCTACTCCAAAGCAAAAGTTTATGCTTCTCTTTAATCCATGTTGATTTGCGTATGTCATAGCTAAGAAATTGTTGGGACCAGGTGTGAAGCTACTTATAAATACAAATAACAAAAAAGAAAATATAGGCATTTCAAAACCCCCTATTTTTTGTGTGTTATAATGACCAAAAAGAACAATATAACGTGTGCTTTTTATTATACATAACGGTCGTTATATTGTATACAGTGTAGGAGTGTTTTTTATGGAAGAAATTCAACTTATTCTGGCAAAAAATTTAAAATCAATACGTGAAAAAGAAAAATTAAGTTTAGAAAAGGTCTCTCAATTAACAGGTGTAAGTAAAACAATGATTGGACAGATAGAAAGAGGAGATTCAAGCCCGACACTAACAACAATATGGAAAATTGCTAATGGTTTGAAAGTATCATTTACCTCTTTAATTAATAATCCACAGCCTGATACGAAAGTAGTTTTACGAAATGATGTTCAAGTATTGTCTGAAGACAATGGGAGATATAAGGTGTATCCCTCATTTCCTTTCCAAGATGATAGGAATTTTGAAATCTATATGGTTGAAATTGATACAGAAGGGAAATTAAGTTCAGAAGCGCATAAAGAAGGAACAGAAGAGTTTATAACGGTATTTGAAGGGAAATTGACAATTGACATAAATGATTGTCAATATACGTTAAATAATGGAGACTCAATTCGCTTTAAGGCGGATAGACCGCATACTTATACTAATTCAGGAAGAACATTAACTCGGTTAAGTATGACTATTTATTATCCAGCTTTATAAGCTGGCAATAATATAAAGAGTAAAAGTAAATGTGTATTGTTAAAACCATCTATAAGAGATGGTTTTATTTTTTTGAATATAAAAAAAGACACTCAATTGAGTGTCAATATAGTATTGCTCTCGCGTATAGGATTGGAGATGTTCCTCAAATACATATTGAGATGGTCTGTAAAGAAGAAACGATCTTCATCTTTAATGTAACATCGACATGGGGGAAGTGTAAATTGATAATATATATACGGAAAATTTAGTATAGATGTTTTCTACTATGGATATAGTACAATTTATTTTTATTACTTAATCACTATCGTAATATTTATCAATTGAGTATTTAGATTGTTTATTATAAAAAGAATGAATCATTTTTTAATCAATTCGTATAATTGTAAGAGAGGCACCTGTTGATCCACCTCCAACTAAATTCACGACGGATAATATACCAAATAATTGTAGTGAAATTGTATTACCAGCATTTAAATTAGTAATTAAATTATTACTATAATTTGAAGTTGATAAAGCGGGAGAAAAAATAGAGCCAGGAATTGGCGTAGAAGCGTTTAATAGTAGTCTAGTTCCAGCAAGTAGAGCGGTTGTCGTATTAACTTGATAGGTTAAATGATATCTTCCAGTTACAGGAATTGTAAATACGTCATTTGAAGCGTTAACTGTAAAATTACCAAGACTTTGGTTATTTGAAAGTAGAATGTTTGTTCCTCCTAATATGACTGAAACAGGACCACCTGATGTATTATTAGCGAACATAGAGTTTGTTGTAACGATTGAACCAGTACTTCCGGTAGGTCCAGTACTTCCGGTAGACCCAGTACTCCCGGTAAGCCCAGTACTTCCAGTAGGCCCCGTAGGTCCAGTAAGCCTGTAAGGGAAAATAATGTCAAGGGCCATTGACATTATTTCTTTTTTTCTAATTTCATTATTATCTTGAATATAAATCACCTCATCTTTTTAAATAGAATGATTAATTTATTATATTAATTAAAGCGGTTATAGCAACGGTAAAATGTTTAATATATGTAATAATTCTTTGGGAAGGAAAAAGAGAATAGTTATAAAGTTATTCTTTAATGATAGGGTCATAATGATGTGTATGAATTAAAAAACATGTGGAATGAGGTATTAAATTGAAACGCAATGACAATTTATCATTGAATAAGGGGATGATAGGACCAGAAAATATTGGACCTACATTTCCGATTCTTCCACCAATTTATATTCCAACAGGAGCAACAGGGCCGACTGGAATAACGGGGCCGACCGGAATAACAGGAGCAACCGGAGAAACGGGACCGACCGGAATAACAGGAGCAACCGGAGTAACCGGAGCAATAGGAATAACGGGACCGACGGGAGCAACAGGGATAACAGGAGCAACCGGAATAACGGGACCGACGGGAGTAACAGGGATAACAGGAGCAACCGGAGAAACGGGACCGACCGGAATAACAGGAGCAACCGGAGAAACGGGACCGACCGGAATAACAGGAGCAACCGGAGTAACCGGAGCAATAGGAATAACGGGACCGACGGGAGCAACAGGGATAACAG
Source organism: Bacillus sp. PK6-16 (assembly GCF_056530295.1). NCBI lineage: Bacteria > Bacillati > Bacillota > Bacilli > Caryophanales > Bacillaceae > Bacillus > Bacillus sp. PK6-16. The sequence continues at coordinate 2,991,459 of NZ_CP096511.1, read as the reverse complement.
GAGCAACCGGAATAACAGGAGCAACCGGAATAACGGGACCGACGGGAGCAACAGGGATAACAGGAGCAACCGGAATAACAGGAGCAACCGGAATAACGGGACCGACGGGAGTAACAGGGATAACAGGAGCAACCGGAATAACGGGACCGACGGGAGCAACAGGGATAACAGGAGCAACCGGAATAACAGGAGCAACCGGAATAACGGGACCGACGGGAGCAACAGGGATAACAGGAGCAACCGGAATAACAGGAGCAACCGGAATAACGGGACCGACGGGAGTAACAGGGATAACAGGAGCAACCGGAATAACGGGACCGACGGGAACAACAGGGATAACAGGAGCAACCGGAATAACAGGCCCAACCGGAATAACGGGCCCGACCGGAGCAACAGGTCCAACTGGAGAAACGGGCCCGACTGGAATAACGGGCCCAACTGGAGTAACCGGGCTAACCGGAGAAACGGGACCAATTGGAATAACGGGCCCAACCGGAGAAACGGGCCCAACCGGAGCAACAGGTCCTACCGGGGGTATTGGCCCTATAACAACAACCAATTTGTTATATTATACTTTTGCAGATGGAGAGAAACTTATATATACAGATGCCGATGGGATACCTCAATATGGTACAACGAATATATTATCGCCTAGTGAAGTTTCATATATTAATTTATTTATTAATGGAATAATGCAACCACAGCCATTATATGAGGTGAGTACTGGTAAATTAACTTTATTGGATACTCAACCTCCATCGCAAGGATCTTCAATTATATTACAATTTATCATTATTAATTAAAAGGACAGATCCTTAATGAAAAGGAATCTGTCTTTTTTTGTTTTATATTTAAATAGTTAAAATTAAGTGAAGGTACATTCAATTTCTAGCTGTCATAAATGGTTGAATGATAGGGATTTTAACTTCAATCCTTTTCACAGTGTATTGGAATAAAATATAAAATGAATTTTTCAATATATTATATGAGAGTTCTCTATAATACAAACGGCTTCATGTTTAAAAAGAGAACACAATCTTAGTAAAGAAATAATGTATATTTATATAAAAAAATGGCACTGTTAATTGTTGAGTATATTCAAATTAATATGTGTATTTAAACCTAAGAGATAAACGTGGAAAAATAAAATAAACCCGTAAGTTTAGGTATTTAATCTAAGCAGTCAATTATTAAAAACATATAATTAATATGTGAGTCATGAACATAATTAAATAGCGTTTGTAAGTTTAATTATATTTCATGTTTCCTATTTTAAGTCAATATATAACATATTTTTTTACAACTTTATGATCCTTATAATAGGAAAAACTCAAATATAAAACAAGTAAGGAGGACATAAATGACAAACAATAATTGTTTTGGTCATAACCACTGCAATAATCCGATTGTTTTCACTCCAGATTGCTGTAACAATCCACAAACAGTTCCAATTACCAGTGAGCAATTAGGTAGATTAATTACTTTACTAAACTCTTTAATAGCGGCTATTGCAGCGTTTTTTGCAAATCCAAGTGATGCAAACAGATTAGCTTTACTCAATTTGTTTACTCAACTATTGAACTTACTAAATGAATTAGCACCTTCTCCAGAAGGGAATTTCTTAAAACAATTAATTCAAAGTATTATTAATTTACTACAATCTCCTAACCCAAATCTAAGTCAATTACTTTCTTTATTACAACAATTCTACAGTGCTCTTGCACCATTCTTCTTCTCTTTAATTATTGACCCTGCAAGTTTACAACTTTTATTAAACTTATTAACTCAATTAATTGGTGCTACTCCAGGAGGCGGCCCAACAGGCCCAACAGGTCCAACAGGTCCAGGAGGAGGAGCAACAGGTCCAACAGGTCCAACAGGTCCAGGAGGAGGAGCAACAGGTCCAACGGGAGCGACAGGTCCAACAGGCCCAACAGGAGCGACAGGTCCAGCAGGTACTGGTGGCGCAACAGGTTTAACAGGAGCAACAGGCCCAACGGGAGCAACAGGCCCAACGGGAGCAACAGGTTTAACTGGTGCAACAGGCTTAACAGGAGCAACGGGAGCAACAGGAGCAACAGGTCCAACAGGAGCAACAGGTCCAACAGGAGCAACAGGTTTAACAGGAGCAACAGGCTTAACAGGAGCAACGGGTGCAACTGGTGGCGGAGCTATTATTCCGTTTGCTTCAGGTACAACACCAGCAGCGTTAGTTAATGCGTTAGTAGCTAATACAGGAACTCTTCTTGGATTTGGATTTAGTCAGCCTGGTATAGCATTAACGGGTGGAACAAGTATCACATTAGCATTAGGTGTAGGTGATTATGCATTTGTAGCACCACGAGCAGGGGTTATTACGTCATTAGCAGGTTTCTTTAGTGCAACAGCTGCATTAGCTCCATTATCACCTGTTCAAGTGCAAATACAAATATTAACTGCACCTGCAGCAAGCAATACGTTTACAGTACAAGGCGCACCTCTTTTATTAACACCAGCATTTGCCGCAATAGCGATTGGTTCTACAGCATCAGGAATCATACCTGAAGCTATTCCAGTAGCAGCTGGGGATAAAATACTGTTATATGTTTCATTAACAGCAGCAAGTCCAATAGCTGCAGTTGCTGGATTTGTAAGTGCAGGTATTAATATCGTTTAATTTGTTACAATGTTTAGTAGGAAATTAAACAGGGGTTTGTATATAGTCCTTCCTAATAAATTTAGGAAGGACTATATTTTTTTGGAAAATAAGTAATAAATCAATTGAACAATTACTCTTTGTTAAGTTCGTATAAAAAAGTATAATTTACCCTTTCTCATTTAAGGAATAAGTTATGTAACTTTAAAAATTTTCGATCAGAAAAAAAGATGAATTCTTTAAAAAAAGAATTCATCCATAAAATAAACTATTTATTTTTATTGCAGTTACATCCTTTTTTCTTTACATAGCCTTGCTCGGCTAAGTCTCTTTGCGATTGGGAATTGGAAGATTGAGAATTGGAAGATTGAGAATTGGAAGATTGAGAGGATGCTGAAGAGCTACTATTTTTATTATAAGAGTAGTTTTTTCGATAGTTATAATTACTCATAGTACTATCACCTCCAATTTAATATATAAATATTATATGTATGTACACTATCAATTGTTACTATTATTAATAGGAAGAGAAGATACAATAAAAAAATCTCCTCGGTATTTTCCTAGGAGATAAATGATGATTCTTTTAAAAATTTACAAATTAATAGCCCCAGTAAAGAGGAAAGTAATAAGAATCTTGGGGATACGGATTATGTTGTTGAGCGAGGGGCTGGGTTGGATAATTTTTCATTTCACGGTTTTGATTGCAGTTTGCCGGAGGACCAATTACGGTAGTTGATTGAATAGGGGAAACCGCTTGTTTCCATTGTTGTTCATTGAGGCAGTAAGTATGGGCCATCATATGAGCCGGAGTTAATCTTAAAATATCAGAACCGAAAATAACTTCTGGCGCTGGGGCATTGAAAATAGCTAATAAATGAGTATTATCTGCTGTAGCAATTTCATAATGCCACCACGCTTGTGGAATATTGGCAACTTGCCCGGGTTTTATCGGTAAGTTTAATATTTGATTCGTAAATGGATTAAGTAAAGAAACAACAGCAGACCCTGAAATACAATAAACAAGTTCAGCTGCATTTTGATGAATATGTGGTTCTACAACATTTCCTGTACTTAAATAAATATCTAATAATGAAGTATTTTCTAAAGTATTTAATTGTTTAATACCAAGTACATTTATATAATTTTGGGCATCTTTCCGAAAAAAATTACTTTTATTTACATCATAAGTAAAATTGGTTGAGGGGGAGGTATAGTCGATGTTTGCAGTCAATTATATTACCCGCCTTTCTATAGGGAAGTTAGGTTACAAAATTAGGATATGTGTCTAGTCTTTGTTTTGTGCTGTTGTCGGTAGCTTAATAAATTCACTTATTCCATAAAGAATAAAGAATAAAGAATAAAGTATAAAGATTAAACTATATTCGTATTCCCATTCATACTTTGGATTGATGGAAAAAAGTAATGAAAATGTTAATTTAAAATTACATCAATCATTTATAAGGAGTGAATGTTCATGTCATTTAGTGAAATGATTAGAAATGAAGTACTCAGCTGGGCGGGTGTTTCTGAAAAACCGCATCGATTTGGTGGTATTGAAATAAATTATGGTAAGAAAGAACTTGGGCATCTTCATGGTGATAAATTAGCTGATTTACCATTTCCGAAGTTAAAGCGAGATGAATTAGTGAAGCAAGGATTGGTAAAACCACATCACGTATTACCTGAATCAGGATGGGTCAGTTATTATTTAAAGAGTGAAGAGGATATTCCATTTGCAATTGAGTTATTTCGTATGCAATATGATCGAATTAAAAAGTAAAGAAACAAAGTAGGATAATAAAAATTTATTTTTATGTCACATCCCTCCTTAATCGTTCGTCTTGTATGTAGAACGATTAAGGAGGGATTTTATTATGAATACATTTGATATAGCAATTGTTGGCGGTGGGCTTGCCGGATTAACAGCATCTATATATTTAGCGAAAGCTGGAAAGAAAGTGATTGTATTAGAAAAATCCAGTCAATTCGGTGGCCGAGGGATGACTATAAATAAAAATGGAATCTGCATGAATCTTGGTGCACATGCTTTATATAGAGGCGGGGCAGCATTTATAACTTTTAATGAGCTCGGTTTGAATCTTCCAGGTGGAATACCATCTACAAAAGCACATGGAATATGGAAAGGGGATATATTCACCATCCCAACAGATTTTCGCTCAATTTTATCAACACCACTACTTTCGTGGTCTGCAAAAGTACAATTCTCACGTCTTATGATTCGTTTAGGAAATTTAGATGTAGGAGAAGTTCCGAAAATGAGTCTAACTACATGGGCAGAAAATGAAATAAAAGATCCAATGGTTCGTAATATATTTTATGCGCTATGCCGGACAACAACATATACGTTTGCTCCTACAATACAATTAGCATCATCTGTACTAAAGCAAATACAGCTTTCTATAAAAGAAGGAGTGCTTTATGTAGATGGTGGTTGGGAGACGATAATAACAAAATTAAGAGCTATAGCGAATGATATCGGGGTGCAGTTTTTGGCTAAAAAGCATGTTGTGGAAATTGAGCATTCCGAAGGTAAACAAAGAATACATTGTGTTGATGATGAGGTTTTTGAAGTAGGTACAGTCATCGTGACGACTCCGCCGAAAGAGGCTTGTAAAATAATAAAAGGTGCAGAAGGAACAAGTTTGCATAAATGGAGTGAACAATCGGTACCGGTTACTGTTGGTGCATTAGATATTGGCTTGAGACAATTACCCAATCCTATACATCAATTTGTATTAGGATTAGATCAACCTATATTTTTCACAAATCAATCGAGAGCAGCTAAATTAAGTGAAGACGGATCAATTGCAGTGAGTCTAATTAAGTACCATAATCCTGTGCTAGAGATGAATCATATTCATGAAGATAAAGAACAGTTGGAAAGTACGATGGAGTTGTTACATCCAAATTGGAAAAGAGAAGTTGTTGCACAGCAATATTTACCGAAAATAACAGTAGTACATGATTTTCCTCATATTGACCGTGTTGAAAAGCCGGGTCCTAATATACCTGAAATGCCAGGTGTTTATGTTGCAGGAGATTGGGCAGGGCATGATGAAATATTAGCTGATGCTGCGGTAGCAAGCGGGAAACGTGCAGCGTTACACATTTTAAAGCAATATGAAAGTGAGGCAGTTCATCATGGAAACGGAGCAGTTATATGAAGCGTATCAACCATTATTATTTTCGTTATCATACAGAATCCTTGGGAGTGTTATGGATGCTGAGGATATCGTTCAGGATGTATTTATCTCGCTAAATAATATAGAAGATCCACAATCTATAGAAAATATGAAAGCATATTTATGTAAGATGGCGACAAATCGTTCAATTGATAAATTACGATCGGCAGCGCATAAACGTAACGTGTATGTAGGGATGTGGTTACCAGAGCCACTTGTAGAAGAGAGTGATGAGCCATCAAAGTCATTTATAATGAAAGAATCCCTTTCCACCGCATATTTATTACTTTTACAACAACTATCTGAGGTAGAAAGAATTGTTTTCATATTAAGAGAGGTTTTCAGTTATGAATACGAAGAAATAGCTTCAATTGTTGATAAGAGTAGTGTGAACTGCAGGAAGATCTTTCAACGTGCACGAAAAAGCATGTTGGAGAAACCGAAGCAATCAAAATTAAGCACGGAGAAAATGGCTTCTTATGTTGAAAAGTTTGTAGCATCATTACAGTGTGGGGATACGGAAGGTATGTTGGAAGTATTAAAAACAGATGCTATATTCAAAGCTGATGGTGGCGGTAAAGTTACGACTGCGATCAATCCAATTTATTCTGCAGATCGAATTATACGTTTGTTCTTTGGGATTGCACAACGATTGACAGAAGAGTACACTGTTGATTTCAAAATGGTAAATGGTATACCAGGAGTTATAGTTACAATAAATAATAAAGTAACATATGTTCTTTCGTTTGCATTTGAGGATGAGAAGATTTCAAATATTTATATGATGGTTAATCCTGAAAAACTTATGCATTTAAATGTAAAAATATAAAAAAGCGCATTTCTTCAGAAATGCGTTTTTTATTATTTTTCTAACATTTCAAGAGGTACATCTTTTTCGCCAGCTACCTCAAATTTAATTTCCCCGTCTTCTTCATAAATACGTGTAATAATCGGTATAGTAATCATTAATTTTTTATGCTGCTTTCGTTTTCGAGCAGCATCTAAGCTAATCACGTTCATTTGTAAGCATCCTTTCTTCTGGAAATATATAAACAAAGAAAATGCGTCCGAAAAGGGCGCTTAATTGAATTTGAAATACCGATTCATTTAAATGGGGTTTATATAATTTAATAACTGCAATTTTAATATGAAATAATATGAATGGAATAATTGCACGTAGAAATTAACTTTACCAAAAAACGAAACAATATGCTATAAAAAATTATAAATCTTTGTCATATAACAGGAAAAAGGTTTTTGTTTCGCATATAATAAAAAGTAGACGGGCAGCAAGAGCTTTTTCATCATATTGCTTGGAAAGGCGATGAAAAGAATGGATACAGTAGATTCATTATTACTTCAACTTGAACAATATGGAGAAGAGCATGATCGAAATAAAAAAACAAGGGAAGAAAAATTACGGAATGTTTCTCGTGAGATGGGGCAATTTTTATCAATTTTAGTAAAAGGGTGTAATGCAAAAAATATCTTAGAAATTGGAACTTCTAATGGTTATTCTACATTGTGGTTGGCTAATGCGGTAGAAGAAACAAATGGAAATGTAACAACTGTAGAGCTTTCTTCAGAACGAGTTGGAGAGGCACTTGTCAATTTTGAAAAGGCAAACCTGTTACAAAGAATTGATATTCATAATCAAGAAGCAGGGGCATTTTTAGATTCCCAATTAGATCATTCATTTGATTTTATTTTCCTAGATTCAGAGCGCACGCAATACATGTGGTGGTTTGAGCATATAAAACGTATGTTACAGCCAAAAGGTTTTCTTGTTGTTGATAATGCAACTTCTCATGCAAGTGAATTAGATGAGTTTATAAAAATGATTGAAGAAGATGATACGTTTGAAACAGTGTTATTAGCGTTTCAAAAGGGAGCATTTGTAGCTCGCAAAAATAAATAGAAGTGAGTGTAATAGAATTATCACATTGAAAACGGGTGAATGTCAAAAGATTGAGTGTAGCACGATTAAAAGAACGTAAATTATTTAGGAAATATATGAAGAATCCGCCTTCAGCATGTAGTTCTCTAGGTCTTAAGTCTGAGGAAAATTATGTTGATTACAGGTATACTTATAGTAAGAAACAGGGAATGACTGCATAAACAGACATTTCTAAAAAAATCGATTTCAAGCAATCAGAATGTGTATGAAATACGATATAATTGATGAAATATAGTGCATATAAATTCGCACATATAAATAAAGGAGCGATTTTGTTGACTGAACTTGAGAAAAAAGAACCTGTATCCATTGTGAAAGATAATAATGTAGAAGTAGTGGTTGATACAGTTATAAAAGATGAAGAACTTGATGAATTAAATAAAGAAGCCGATCTTTATGTACAAAAGTTAAATAGCGAGCAAAATACAGATTTATCAAAAGTATTGTCGCAGCTAGGAGATTTGGGGGATAAAGAACAACAAGCAGCAGGACAAACGTTATCAGCATTAAAACGCCCTGTAACAGCGATGATGAATGGAAAGAATGAAGAAATTCCAAATACATTGTTAGAATTACGCAAAGTAGTATCAGAGCTTGATCCGAATTCATTAAAAGCAAGTGGTATGAAGAAAATTATGTTTAAAGTATTTAAGAAAAATCCACTTGAAACATACGTGCATAAATATCAATCTATAGATAAGCAAATTGAGGAAATTATTAGATCCCTTCTAATTGGTCGTGATAACTTACAAGAGGATACAGTTGGTCTTGAAATGTTAAAAGAACAATCGCACGATAAAATTCATGCGCTTGATAAACAAGTATACTTAGGGAAAAAGCTTGCTGGCATGCTTGAAGCTGAGAAACAAAACCCAGAGCGTCAAAGGGATATTCCGTTAATTAACGATGCATTAGAAAAGATACTTGTACGTACACGTAATATGCAGCAAGCGAAAAGTGTATTATTACAATCTATAGCTTCTGTAGACATCATTAAGAAAAATAATGAAAAATTAACAGAGGCGATACGTAATGCAATTACGATGACGCAAAACGTTGTAACAGTTTCAGCTGCTATTCAGCTTGCATTAACGAATCAACGTAAAACAATTGATGCCGTAAATGCGACGAATGAAGCAATTGAATCGATGGTATTAAGTAATTCTCAAGCGTTAAAACAAAATACAGAAGAAACGACGAAATTGCTTGAAAACCCTGCTATTAGCATGGATAAATTACGTGAATCATTCCAAAATGTGTTCGCTGCAATTGAAGCATCTGAAAAATCGTCAGAACGTATTATCGAGTCAAGTAAGAAGTTCGTTATTGAACTAGACACATTTAATGATGAGATGAAGCAGAAACTCATTCAGCGTCCAAGGAAATAACGGATTATTAGAGGAGGTGAACAAATGAGTTTCATTCAAACAGTACTATTACTACTCGGTACATTGCTTTTAATAGCATTTACTGTCGTTGTTTTAGTCGTATACTTCGGGCGGAAACTGTATTTTTCATGGACGAAGCCATATAAAAGAGCGCAAGATTCTTTAGATAAGATATCAAACAAATCAATACCGTTTCTACAAGAATTTACACAACATCCACTGTTTTATCGCTGGATTCGCACCGAAGGAAAGAAAGAACAAAATACATTAAATACTCTATTTTGTGCATCAGGTCAACGTACGAGAGAGCAAGTCTTCTCGATGTTACCGAAAGAAAAGCAGAAAAAAGTGCATGTAATGGCAAAAACTACGAAAAAGCTTACGAATGAAGATATTGATGTGGCTGCGATGAAAGTGAAAGATTTCTTAAGACAAGAAGCGCAGCAAACTGTAAAACCGACAGACTTATCATTTTACAAATTGTATTTTTATGACCGTTATCCAGACGCATTAAATACAATTCAAGCGTATAAACGCTCAATAAATCCTTCATTACAAAGAACGGTTGATGATATTACAATTTCGGTATTAAATGCACTTCCGTACTATCAAGAGCAACGCATGTTTGAACAACAACATAAACTTGAAACATTCTTAATGAAAGATTTAACGGCCATGTTATCGTTGGTAGTACAATTACCACCTTCACAAAGACCAGAGAAGGAAGAAGAACTGAAGATCTACTTGGAAAATTTCAAAAAAGAAATGGAAGTAGTAGAGCGAGATATTCGCGACTCGATTGATCACGATTTAAATGTGAAGATGAGGGCAGCGACTGAGAAGTTTAAGAATAAATAACAAAAAGCGCCTTAAAAGCTAAGTATCACAGCTTTAAGGCGCTTTTTTTATGAGGTTTTATTTTGCACTAACGGTAGTATGACTAGAAGCCACACTTTCATTATGCAATCGATCAACTGCAGTTACGACATAGGTATACGTTTCTCCGGAAATAGCGGTTTTATCTACATAAATTTCTCCAAGTTTTGTTTTTCTTACAGTAGTAAGTAAATTTTTGGGATTTTGTATATCCACTTCATTTTTCCCATTCACGCGGTAAATAGCGTAATAAGCAGAATCATTATCTCTATTGTCAATGATACCGATTGCAATACCTTCATCTCTTGGAATGACGCCTTTTAAAGTCGGTTGTTTTGGTGGATCATGATCAAGCCAAGGCATAGGCGGGATTAATGCAGGATGTTTATATATGTTTTTTGAAAGTCTATCTTTAACTCCGAGTGGATTGTTATTAATATCTTTTAAGCTAAAATGCATACTACCTTTTATATCAGGATATAGCCGGTTTAATGCAATTTGTTTTGGATATTCTTCTGGATCAGACCAAGCAGGGACGGAGTTATTATTAATTTTATAGGCCGCTTGACCAATGTATAGGTGAATCGGTTTGTTATTTGTTTCTTTAACCCACCAATCTACTAATATGTCATATGCAGCTGGGGTGAAACCTATATTCCAATATATTTGCGGTGTAATGTAGTCAATATATCCTTTTTGTATCCACTCACGTGTGTCAGCATAAAGGTCATCATAGTTTCTTTGGCCTGCGGTTGTGTTAGAGCCAGTGGGATCGTCAGCTATATTTCGCCATACGCCGAACGGACTAATACCAAACTTTACATATGATTTTTCTTGTTTTATAGCAGTATTTAAATCTTTTACAAGTTCATTTACATTGTTACGTCGCCAATCTTCTATATTTGTAAATCTACCATTATTATATGTTTCGTACGTTTTCTGATCTGGAAATTCTTCACCGGCTACTTTATATGGGTAAAAATAATCATCCATATGCAGCGCATCAATATCGTAATTTTGTACGATTTCTAAAGCGCCTTCTGTTATAAATTTTTTCACTTCCGGAATACCGGGATTGTAATATAACTTTCCGCCATAAGGGACAACCCAATCGGGATGTTGCCTTGCAGGGTGATTATTTGATAATCGATTTATATCGGTGTGATTCATCGTTATTCGGTATGGGTTAATCCAAGCGTGGAATTCTATATTTCTTTTATGAGTTTCTTCAATCATAAATGCGAGCGGGTCATAACCAGGATCTTTTCCTTGTGTTCCTGTAATGTATTCAGACCAAGGACCGTAATTTGAAGGATAGAAAGCATCAGCGGTTGGTTTAATTTGTACAACAACTGCATTCATACCAGTGCTTTTTACATCGTCTAATAATCTTATAAATTCTTGCTTCTGTTTTTCAATAGGTAAGCCAGTTTTTGAGGGCCAATCAATATTCAGAACTGATGCGATCCATACAGCACGTAATTCATGTTTTTTGTACGTAGTATTTACTTCAGCATAAGTAGAGTGAGGGGGAATGAAAGAGAAAGGGATGAACAAGATAACGATACAACATATCATTAATAAACGTTTAACGATCATTTATAAGCCTCCCTATCATTGATTATTTAAAATAATATCTGAGGCGAGGTTGACCTTGCAATAGAGAAAATTGCATATTGAAACATTAATTTAATAGGAGAAATATTTTTAATGAAATTTACTTTCATTATAACTAAATTCATTTACTACTTCATATGCTTGTTAGTAAAGTGAAACTTCCTTTCATTTGAAGGGTAATAAATTATAAGTATAGGAGGATTAATAAATGAAAGTTTTGTTCGTCTGTTCTGGAGGAATGTCCAGTGCAATTGTTGTAAACGCTTTAAAAAAAGAAGCGGAGAAAAATGGTGTGAACATGGAAGTGCATGCAATTGGAACGAATGAGGTAGAGGAAGAAGTAAAGAATGGCTGGGATGTCGTAATGGTGGCACCTCAAATAAGACACCGATTTGACTCTGTAAAAAAGTTTGCAGAGGAGGAATCTATTCCGTGTGGCATCATACCGCCGCAAGCATACACACCGCTTGGCGGCCCGACTTTATTAAAAACTGTAAATGAATTAATCAGTTAGGGGGAAACGTTATGAATAAGTTTGTCACGTTTCTTGATAAAAACTTATCTGGACCGATGGCAAGGCTTTCTGAGCAGAGACATTTACAAGCAATCCGTGATGGAGTTATTTCGGCGTTACCATTTATTATAGTAGGAAGCTTCTTTTTAATAGTAGCATTTCCACCACTGCCGAAAGATAGTTTTATATCAGTTTGGGCATTAAAGAATCAAACAAGTATATTGATACCATATCGTTTAACCATGTTTATTATGTCCTTATATATCGCATTTGGAATAGGATATAATTTAGCGAAAAGTTATAAATTAGATGCTTTATCAGGAGCACAGCTCGCGGTATGTTCACTACTTTTAACATTAACGCCTGAGTTAATTGATAAAAAAGGATTCATGCTTCCGATGACAAATCTCGGAGGTCATGGATTATTTGTGACGATGATTGTTTCTATTTTATCCGTAGAGATTTTAAGGTTTTGTAAGAAGAAAAATGTAATGATTAAAATGCCAGAACAAGTACCGCCATCTGTATCGCGTTCATTTGAAGCACTTATACCTGCAGCATTCGTTATTATTATAATGAGTCTAGTAACTGTCGTTTTTAGCATTGATTTACACCATGTTGTTGATAAATTAGCAGCACCATTAGTAAAAGCTGGGGATAGTTACTTCGGTGTAATGATTCCAGTGTTTTTAATTACGTTTTTTTGGTCATTCGGAATCCATGGTGTGTCGGTTGTTGGAACTGTTGCTCGGCCATTATGGGAAGTATACCTAGGGAAAAATGGTGAAGCAGTTGCTAGTGGAGCAGATCAGTTGCCATTTATTTCACCAGAGCCGTTATATCAATGGTTTATATGGATTGGCGGTTCTGGTGCGACGTTAGGGCTTGTATTAGCTATGATTGTATTTGGTCGATCGAAATATTCGAAAGCATTATCAAGAACTTGTATTGTTCCGGGTATTTTTAATATTAATGAACCAGTCATATTCGGATTACCGATTGTACTAAATCCAATTTTAATTATCCCATTTATCATTACACCACTTGTAACAGCAACTGTTGCATATTCAGCAACTGCGATGGGATTTGTAACACCAACGCATATTATGCCGCCATGGACACTACCTGCTCCAATTGGTGCATATTTAGCAACAGGTGGAGATTGGCGTGCGATTGTATTAGTTTTTATAAATATAGCAATATCGTTCCTTATTTATTTACCATTCTTTAAAATGTACGACAAAAATATGCTTGAAATTGAAAAAAATGGTGACGGGGAATCTGTTAATCCTTAATCTGCACGCTGTTATTTTGAGTGATAGACTTTTTGTCTATCACTTCTTTCACATTAAAACTAGAAAGGGGGAAATAGAATGAATATAAAATTTAGTTATAAAGGCGTATTTTTATTATTATTTGGAGTGATTTGTGCAAATTTACTTTTTGTCCCTTTATTAGGCATGCTAAATCTATCACAAATGCATAGTATCTGGCTTGTTACAAGTATTGCGGCAAGCGTTTTGCTTACGGTAGTTGTTTCTTTCATTGATGGATCGTTTGCATCGAAAGCTCAGTTGTTTTTTAGATTTATATTGTTTTCGATTGGTTGTACGTTCGTTACTTACATGATTGTTTTTTAGTAAATAGGAGGTCATGCACGTTATGTATATTGCAGGGATAATGTCTGGTACTTCATTAGATGGAATAGATGTAGCGCTCGTTCATATAGAAGGAAGTGGTGTAGATTCTAAAATCGAACTCATCCATTTTACTACTGTTCCATTTTGTAATGATATGAAAAATGAGATCCAACAAGCGTTATCAATTGAAACTTCGAATGTCCAACTTATATGTAGTTTAAATTTTAAACTTGGTTTATGCTTCGCCAATGCTGTAAAGGAAGTTTGTAAAGAAGCCAATTTTCCTTTGAGACAATTAGATTTAATAGGCTCTCACGGACAAACGATTTATCATCAGCCAAAGCAAGAAGGGAATATTATTTCTTCAACATTGCAAATTGGGGAACCAGCAGTAATAGCATATGAAACGAACACGACGGTTATCTCGAATTTCCGAACGATGGACATGGCGGCAGGGGGACAAGGTGCACCACTTGTACCATATTCAGAGATTATTTTATATCGGCATCAAACTAAAAATAGACTACTACAAAATATTGGTGGAATTGGTAATGTTACAGTGGTTCCAAGTAAACGAAGTAAAGAGAGTGTTATTGCTTTCGATACTGGACCAGGCAACATGGTAATCGATGAAGTATGTCAAAGATTATTTCATGTACCATATGATCAAAATGGTTGGATTGCAAAGCAGGGGGTAGTTGTAGATGAAATTTTAACATACTGTATGAACCATCCATTTTTGAACATGAAACCACCAAAATCAACAGGTAGAGAACAGTTTGGAGAAGCGTTTGTGACTGAATTATTGAATCGATTTAAAAAGCATAGTAAAGAAAATATATTGGCAACTGTCACGATGTTTACAGCATGTTCAATTGTTCATCATTATAAGGCGTTTATTTTGCCGTATTATGAAATTGATGAGGTGATTTTAGGTGGTGGTGGAAGTTATAATAATACACTTGTTGAAATGTTACGGAATGGATTAAGAGAAGAGAAATGTAGCATATGTATACAAGAAGATATTGGTCATTCTTCAGCAGCGAAAGAAGCAATTGCATTTGCTATTTTAGCAAACGAAACGTATCATCGTAATCCGAGTAATGTGCCGAGCGCAACAGGTGCTAAGAATTCCGTAATTTTAGGGAATATAACATTCCCTCCATACGCAGATGAAAATGAGGCGAATATATGAAGTATATGATTGGAGTAGATGGCGGGGGAACGAAGACCGAGGCAATTGCATTTGATAAAGAGGGAAATGAACTTGTAAGAGCTACCAGTGGTTTTGGAAACATATTAATAGATTTTGAAGAAGCTCTTGTGCATATTATGGAAGCAATTAATCAATGCCAGAAGAGTTTAATAAATGGGCATTGCGTTTGTGTTTGTTTAGGATTAGCTGGTATAAGCGGAGCGAATACAAATGAATTAACATTACGTTTAAAAAAGAAATACGGAACAAAAATTGAAATTTTTAATGATGCAATGATCGCACATGCAGCTGCTTTAAAAGGTAAGGATGGAATATTAACTATAGGTGGTACAGGTGCAATTTGTATAGGAAAGAAAGGAGAAGTATATCAGTATAGCGGTGGATGGGGACATATTTTAGGAGATGAGGGGAGCGGATATTGGATTGCATTACAAGCTTTAAAGAAAATGGCAATTCAGTTCGATCAAGGAATCAGTCTTTGTCCATTGAGTTTGAATATTCAAAGGCAGTTTCAACTTTTGACACCGTCTCATATAAAAAGCTTAGTATATACTTCTTCTAAAGATAAAATTGCAGCAATCGCCCCATTAGTTATTCAGGAAGCGAGAGATGGCAATGATGATGCGCATGAAATTATGATGCAAGCTGGAAAGGAATTAGCAAGGATTACAGTAAATGTTTATAACAAGTTGAACTTTAAGCACTCAACGCCAATTGCAGCAAGTGGCAGTATATTGCGTTTAGTTCCTGAAATATTTGCTGTATTTAAGAAATGCTGTGAAGAAAGTATGAAAGAAATTACATTCGTATCACAAGCAGAAATGGCAGTGAAAGGAACATATTATTTAATGAGGGATATATATTTTTAAAAATAGGTATGAGAATTTTTGTATGATTTGTAAAAATATGATGTTAAAATGTATAAAGGGATGTATGTTAAAAACGTACAATATACGTAGTAATTGAATATTGTATATGTATTCCCATGTAGAAAGTGAATGATTACATGATTAATAGTATGCAGTTTTTATATTTGGTGGCTTCTTATTTAATTGGAAACATATTGACCGCTTATATAGTAACAAAATTGAGACATAACGTTGATATTAGGGATGAAGGAAGCGGAAATCCTGGCGCAAGAAATATGGGGCGCGTATATGGAAAAGGGTATTTCATCGCTACATTTTTAGGTGATGCAATTAAAGGGGCAATCGTTGTTGCTGTAGCAAAATATCTTTTTGAAGATCCTACATTCGTAATGTTAACATTATTGGCCGTTATTATTGGACATATTTATCCAGTTTTATTTAAAGGCAAGGGCGGTAAAGGTATTTCAACATTTATAGGAGGACTAATCGCATTTGATTATTTGATAGCGCTTACCCTCTTAGGCATTTTTATTGTATTTTATTTAATATTTAAAGGGTTTACGAAGCCAGGACTAATTACGATTGCTTGTTTACCAATTTGTATGATTCTTTATTCTTATTCTATTGTTACCACTATATTAAGTGGAATAATTATTGTACTTATTCTATATGTAAATCGAGAATAAAATGAGTGTTTAATAAGTGGGGATAATCTCCACTTATCATTTTTTATTAAATAGATAAAGGAGATAAGGCATGGGGTTAATTTATAAAGTTGCTGATCAAGATTGGGAATTTGAAAGTATACATAAATTGAATTATAAAACTTTTGTAGAAGAGATACCACAACATGAAGAAACGAAAGAACGGTTTCGTATAGATCGGTTTCATAAAGAAAATACATATTTAATTTGTTTAGATGAGGATAGATTAGTAGGTATGGTCGCAGTGCGGGGAAAACGACCATTCTCGTTAGATTATAAAATTTCAAATTTAGATATTTATTTGCAAGAGCATGGAGAAAAAGTGTATGAAATTCGTTTACTTTCAGTAGAACGTGAATATAGAAATGGAAGAGCGTTGTTAGGATTAATTCGTTTTCTACATCGTTATTTGCTTCTAAATGGATATGAATTAGCACTCATTTCTGCAACAACACGTGAACTAGCTTTATATGAGCAAATGGGATTCGAATCTTTCCATACGTTAGTTGGTACAGAAGAAGCAGCCTTCCAGCCAATGTATGTTACCCCTGCTATGTTTGAAGAGTCGAGTATTGGGGGGATTATGACGAAAGAATATACGTTTTTACCTGGTCCAGTAGATATTGAAGAGAACGTTCGAAAGGCATTTTCTACGCGACCTATTTCCCATCGCTCTAAGTCATTTCAAGTGATGATGGACAATGTGAAAAAACGGTTACTTCACATGACAAAAGCAAAACATGTACAGCTTATGTTAGGAACAGGGACGTTAGCAAATGATGCGATTGCTTTACAGTTACGTTCTTTAAAAGGGAAAGGACTAGTATTAACAAATGGGGAATTTGGTAATAGATTAGTTGGACATGCAAAACGAGCACGGTTACATTTTGATACTTATAAAAAGGAAATGGGAGATCCATTTATTTATACCGAATTAGAAGAAATTATGACAACTGGAAATTATGAATGGATTTGGTTTGTTCATCATGAAACATCTACTGGAATGTTAAACGATTTAAACGAGCTAAATACTCTTTGTAACGAGAATCAAATGAAACTGTGTGTAGATTGCATAAGCTCAATTGGAGCAATACCATTAG
Source organism: Bacillus sp. PK6-16 (assembly GCF_056530295.1). Classification (NCBI taxonomy): domain Bacteria; kingdom Bacillati; phylum Bacillota; class Bacilli; order Caryophanales; family Bacillaceae; genus Bacillus; species Bacillus sp. PK6-16. The sequence continues at coordinate 2,973,737 of NZ_CP096511.1, read as the reverse complement.
ACTTGAAGGATGTGTATTTTGCAAGTGGTGTTAGCGGTAAAGCGATTAAATCATATACAGGAATTTCTTTCGTTTTTCATAACCACATTGTAAAAATAAACGAGGCTGTGCCGGCCTATATGGACATTGGCATGTATGAAGAAAATGAAAGTATTCCATACTCACAATCATGGAATTTAATTTATGCATTGCAAGAAGCTTTGAAGAGATTTGAAGATGAAAAGGCATTTGTAAAAATTAAAGAGACATATGATTATGTTGAAGAAGTTATTACTGATATGGGTTTAAGGCTTGTTTCACCTAAAGAACATGCCGCGCCAATTATACTTACTATTGTATTGAGCGAAGATTATTCTTCTAAAGTAGTAGGCGATACATTAGCATTACAAGGATACATCGTTCATTATGAGTCATCTTATTTACAAAAGAATAATTGGATCCAAATTGCATGTTTAAATCATTATAAAGAACGCGACATGAAGAGGATGTTAAATTGTTTGCAAATGTGTTTATTTCAGAGTGGGGTACATATATAAAGACTTTTTCTTTTCGTATAAAGGAGCTACGACTTACGAAAACTTAGGAATAGAACATTGGAAGAGGTGTAAGTATGATAACTAGAAAACTACCATTACATATAGACGATATTAAAAAAGCTCACAAGATTCTAGATAGAAATGCTCGTAAAACGCCATTAGTAAAATCTTTTTACTTGACTAGTAAAACGGGCGGAGAAATTCATTTGAAATTAGAAAATATGCAATTAACGGGTTCTTTTAAATTCCGTGGCGCATTTAATAAAATGTCGCGGCTCACGGATCAAGAAAAAGAAAAAGGTGTAATTGCATGTTCAGCAGGTAATCATGCACAAGGAGTTGCATTATCTGCTCATTTACTCGGTATTAAGAGTAAAATTGTTATGCCAATTTCTGCACCGCAGGCGAAAGTGGAAGCAACTAGAGGATATGGATCTGAAGTGATTTTACATGGTGAAACCTTTGATGATGCAAAGGCAAAATGTGAAGAAATTATAAGGGAAACAGGTGAGACATACTTACATCCATATGATGATGTAGAGGTAATGGCTGGTCAAGGTACAATTGGATTAGATATTCTTGATGATATGTGGGATGTAGATACTGTTATTGTACCAATAGGTGGAGGCGGAATTATTTCTGGTATTTCTGTAGCATTAAAATCTTTTAATCCATCGATTAATATAATTGGTGTCCAAGCAGATAATGTTCATGGAATGAAGGCATCTTACGATAAAGGAGCAATCGTAGAACATTATGAGGCACCTACTATTGCAGATGGTTGCGCAGTTAAAATACCAGGGGAATTAACATTTGAAATTGTAAAAGAATTAGTAGATGATATTGTAACTGTATCAGAAAAAGAACTGGAAGTAGCGATGAAAGATTTATTACAACGTGGGAAAGCTGTTGTAGAAGGTGCAGGTGCATTAGCAACTGCTGCACTTCTTGCAGGAAAAGTTGATAGTTATATAAAAGGGAAAAAAGTAGTAGCTGTTATATCCGGTGGGAACGTGGACTTACAGCGCATATCAAGTGTATGTGAGCACTTTTTTGTCGCTAATGAAGTGAAATAGTTTTATAAAAGAAGAGCTAAGAGAAATGATCTTAGCTCTTACTTTTTGTCTACCGTTTACTGTAAGTAGCAATAATTTTGCTGTTTAATGAATTGTTTTATTTAAGCGCCAATTTTTACACATATCTTGAACGTTACAATAATTATTTCAATATTGTCGAAACATAAGCAGAAATTTAATATAATAGTTTTAATGTGCTAATGAGCGGTGAGGAGGGCAGGTCATGAATAAAGAAGAACAGGTCATGAACGGTTTCAGGGAATTATATAATAAGCTGGTTTGGCTTAATAAAGATAAGATGGAAGAAGGTCTTAAAGGTTTTAAGTCTTCTGAAGTTCACTGCATTGAATATATTGAAAACAATGCAGATTCTAACGTGACACAACTCGCAGAGGCTTTTTATGTGACTCGCGGTGCTATAAGTAGAATGACTAAGAAACTCATACAAAAAGGCCTTATTGAAAGCTACCAAAAGTCAGAAAATAAGAAAGAAATTTATTTTAGGCTTACCGAACAAGGGAAAGAAATTTATAAAATCCATGAAAATCTGCACAAAGAGTTTCAAGAGCGGGATAAAGCTGTATTTGAGCAAGTAACTGAAGAAGAATTCGACAGTATAATTCGTTTCGTGGAAAAGTATAGTAGACATTTGGATGCAGAAATAAAGAAACAAGGTGTACATATTAAATCGTAATACATTTTAATAATAAAGTGAAACATTAATCAGTGGGGGTTTTCTTCATCTCTACTGATTATCAGCCCTCACCAATCGGGCTTTTACGGGCAGCCTTACTCTAATGAGAATAGGCTGCTTTTTTATCATGTTATTTTTGTTGACTAATCAACAAAACAGAGTTATCATTTTGTTGACACAGCAACAAAATGTTTTGAGGAGAGAAGTTAAATGTCTATATTTAGATCACAAAATGAAAGGGAAACTGAAAAAAACATAGATAAACATGCTTTACTATTCGGACTTATGTCTGTATTTCTTTGTGGTATAGGTTTCAGTATCATCATGCCTGTAGTTCCATTCTTAGTACAGCCATATATAAGTAATTCAGAAGAACAAGCATTAGTTGTTACACTACTAACTTCCGTATATGCGGCCTGCGTGTTTTTAACTGCACCAGTACTCGGAGCTTTAAGCGATAAGTATGGCCGTCGTCCATTACTTTTAATATGCTTATTTGGTTCTGCAATTGGGTACTTAGTTTTGGGAATAGGAGGAGCTTTATGGGTACTATTTGCTGGACGCATAATAGAAGGTATAACAGGTGGGAGCATAAGTACTATCTTCGCATATTTTGCAGACATCATTCCAAAAGAGCAGAGAACGAAATACTTTGGATGGGTGAGTGCAGTTGTAGGTGCGGGAACTATCATTGGCCCAACCATTGGGGGGGTACTTGCCAAGTTTGGTGATACTGTACCTATGTATTTTGGTGCAATCATAACGTTAATAAATGTTGTATATGGGATCAAATATATGCCTGAGAGCCTTGAAAAAAATAATAGGTTGAAAGAGATTACGTTTGTAAGGTTAAATCCTTTTGTACAGCTAGCAAACATACTTTCCATGAAAAATTTAAAGTGGTTACTTGTCTCAGCGTTTTTAATTTGGATACCTAACGGATCTTTACAAGCAATTTTCACGCAATTTACAATGGATACTTTCAGTTGGAAACCAGCATTAATCGGACTTATGTTTTCAATTTTGGGCTTTCAAGACATTGTTTCACAAAGTTTTATCATGCCAAAGCTTTTAATCAAGCTTAGTGATAAACAAATAGCAATTCTTGGGATGGTTTCGGAGATTATAGGCTACAGTTTTATTGCAGCATCAGCTTTGTTTTCGGTGTATCCACTACTTATCGTCGGAATGTTAATGTTCGGCTTTGGTGATTCAATTTTCGGGCCTTCATTCAACGGGATGCTTTCAAAGTCTGTTAGTTCTAGTGAACAAGGAAGGATTCAAGGTGGAAGCCAATCTATTCAAGCTTTAGCAAGAATGATTGGTCCTATTATTGGAGGGCAAATCTATGTATCGCTTGGTCATGCTGCACCTGCTTTTATGGGTGTGATCCTTATAGTCGCGGCAATAGCAGTTTTGTATAGGGGGACACGTGCAACTGTATAACAGATAGATATAAGAACAAATAATAGGGTGACAGAACTTAGGAATAAGTGCTGACACCCTATTTGTTTACAGTTTGAGGACTAAGAGAAATTCTTTTACTGTTTAGGAATTTATTCTGCAATGCTCTCATGGTAAATGACTAGATAGTTTAATTATGCTTGTGCTGAAGTAAATAATGACTCCATTTTCAATTTGCTCTTCTCTCGAATTTCAGCATCTGCGTGTCTCATAACGTATTTATGCGCTACAGCGATTGCTAAAACATCATCTAATAAGCCAATCCCAATAATAGCAGCTATATCTGGAATGAAATCAATTGCTAATACGTAATAAGATAAAGCGGCTAATATTATGAATTTCGCTTTAGTAGGTAATTCTTTCTTTTTCATTGTGTAGAATAAAATAATACTTTCATATACGCTGGATTTACCGAGGTTTACAGAGCTTTTTTTGAACTTTTTCCAAAGTGTCTGTTTCTCCATATAAACACTCCTTTTACAAAAACATAGATTTTTTAAAAGGATGGACAAAGAAGTGAGAGATTAATCAATTTTATTGTTTTTCTTAATTATATATTTCCATAAAAATAGGGGAATACCTGTTCAAAATAATATAATGTGGATTATGCAACGATTCACAGTGTTCCGTTACATAGTATATATATTGTAAGATGTATGTGGGTGATTTAGTTATTATTATGCATTTTATAAGCGGTATGGGGGAAGGAAAATGAAAATAATAGAACTACCAATTGAATTCGAATTTAATGGGCAAAAACAATGTATTTATCCAAGTTTAATTATAGTACATAATGAATTAACGTTAGTCGATACAGGATATCCAAGCTTTTTACCTTTAATTGAAAATGCAATGTTAAAACATGGATATGAGATGAAAAACTTAAAGAATATAATTATTACCCATTATGATGATGATCATCTAGGGGCTTTATATGATTTCAAATTGAAATATCCTCAAATTAATATTATTGCTAGTGAAATTGAATCTAACTATATTAGTGGTGATATAAAATCAGAGAGGTTGGCTCAAGCTGAAAAAATGCTAGAACGTATGCCAAATGAAGAAAAAGAATTTGGTAAATGGTTTATACAACAGTTAAAAAATATAAAACATATTTCCGTCGATGAAAAAGTACATGATGGTCAAATGATTTTGAATAATGAATGTCAAATAGTAGCGACGCCAGGACATACTTCGGGGCATATTTCATTATATTTTCCGAATTTAGACTGTGTAATTACAGGAGACGCAGCGGTTCAAGAGAATCGAGAGTTAGTTATAGCTAATCCGAATTTTTGTTTGGATATAGAAAAAGCAAAAGAGTCATTAAATAAGATTAAAAGTCTTAAAGCAGCGCAGTATTATTGCTATCATGGAGGAAAGCTTACTGTATAAACTAATGAAAACCGGTCTTTCCTAAATCGAAAAGATCGGGTTTTTAGTTCATATATTTTGCGATTTCAACCAAATCAGTAACATTATATTTCGGTAAAATTGAAATATATATGCAAAGAAGAATATATATAATTTGAGCAAGGGTATAGGGGGAAAAGATGGGTTCGTGATTTGATGTAATAGCAAATGTTATTTTATTTTATCCTCGAAATGACATGAAATTGAAACACCATATCGCAAAATTAAGTGAATTTGAGTGGTTTCGAAGGCTACACGAAGATACAAAGTATACAAGATTAATTTGGAGTAATAGAAAAATTAAAAAGTTCATTCTATCTTCTACTAATATGCAAGCATTAATAAAATCTGAGAAAAAACAAAAAGAATTTGTCCATCTAGTACAGGATGAATATAAAAAAAGAAGATAAGAATTTTTTTATTTTTCATATTTAGCGAAACAAATGGTACAATGAAAGCTAATGTGAAAAATAAGGAAAAGAAGTGGTCTATTTGAAAAACTTTTTAGAATTAGGAATTAGTGAAACTTTTAATCATACATTACGTGAAAATGGAATTACAGAAGCAACACCAATTCAAGAGAAGGCAATTCCAGTTATTATGTCAGGTAAAGATATTATTGGGCAGGCGAAAACAGGAACGGGTAAAACGTTAGCATTCGTGTTACCGATTTTAGAAAAAATCGATCCAGAGTGTAGTGATGTTCAGGCTTTAATCGTTGCGCCAACAAGGGAACTAGCCCTGCAAATTACAACTGAAATTAAAAAAATGCTTGTTCAAAGAGAAGATATTAATGTACTAGCGATATATGGCGGGCAAGATGTCGCACAACAGTTGAGAAAATTAAAAGGTAATACACATATTGTTGTAGCGACACCGGGACGATTATTAGATCATATACGCCGTGAAACAATTGATTTAAGTAATCTTTCAACGATTGTATTAGATGAAGCGGATCAAATGCTTTATTTTGGTTTCTTATATGATATTGAAGATATTTTAGATGAGACACCTGGTAGTAAACAAACGATGTTATTCTCAGCAACGATGCCAAAAGATATTAAAAAATTAGCGAAGCGTTATATGGATGAGCCGCAAATGATTCAAGTACAAAGTGAAGAAGTAACGGTAGATACAATTGAACAGCGTGTCATTGAGACGACAGATCGTGCAAAGCCAGATGCACTTCGTTTTGTTATGGATCGTGATCAGCCGTTTTTAGCAGTTATTTTCTGTCGTACAAAGGTTAGAGCAAGTAAGCTTTATGATAATTTAAAAGGACTAGGTTATAATTGTGCTGAACTTCATGGTGATATACCTCAAGCGAAACGTGAAAGAGTTATGAAGAGTTTCCGCGAAGCTAAAATTCAGTACTTAATTGCAACGGATGTAGCAGCTCGTGGACTTGATGTAGATGGTGTAACGCACGTATTTAATTTTGATATCCCTGAAGATGTAGAAAGTTACATTCACCGCATTGGCCGAACAGGACGTGCAGGTGGATCAGGCCTTGCAATTACGTTCGTTGCAGCGAAAGATGAAAAACATTTAGAAGAAATTGAAAAAACGCTTGGTGCACCAATACAAAGAGAAATAATCGAACAACCGAAGATAAAACGTGTAGATGAAAATGGAAAACCGGTACCAAAGCCGGTTCCAAAGAAATCAGGTCAAAATCGTCAAAGAGATAGCCGCGAAGGTTCAAGAAGTGAATCAAGACGTGATTCGAGAAATAGCTCGAGAAGTGATTCAAGAAATAGTTCGAGAAATAGTTCTAGAAATGAAAATAACCGATCATTTAATAAGCCAAGTAATAAAAAAGGTAGTACAAAGCAAGGTCAGCAAAGACGTGGCCGTTAAATAGTTATAATTGTAAAAGAGTCGCAAAATATTGTGGCTCTTTTTTTGTTTGTATACAACAAGGATGATGGCAAGAAAAAACAAAAATTTCATTCACCGTATTTGAAATTTATAAAGGAAATTTTATAGTCCAAAACCAGTAGAGCAAGGGTATTACTACCATGTCGCAATTCAAGAACAAGTGCAACTTATGCATGAAAAATATTTAAGCGGAAAAATCGAGAGAAAGCAATTTGTAACATATTCAAACGGTACGGGAATGTTATGCAGTAGCAAAAGAGAACGGAACTTATTATGTCTATTATTTCGGCAGAACACTTTGGTTGAAAGAAAAGGTATTAAAGTGAGCGAGTATTTTCATTACACGTTCCGCAATTATCGAAAGGGGACAAGAGAAGTTTATGAAGAATTTAACTCGTATTGGGGTACGATCGTTGGAAACTGGAAAAATAATTTGTTCTTTTTGTTCGATGGGGAACTCAAGAGGCACAACTGCCATCCTTATTAGTAAATTGCTTACTATGATGATGAAGGTAATGAAGAATGAAGTTACCAGAAGGGACAGCATGCGAAATAAGAAAAAAGGACTAGCAGTCGTACCTGCCGTCCTTTAATAGGAGAAAAAGTAATCTTGTTTAGAACTACGCATAAACAGAAAATCTGCTTGTAATTAGTTTTACCCTAAATATACGTGTCTATACAAAAAAGGGATAAGTAAAAAATACTTATCCCCGGAAGGGAAATCCCAAGCACCAAAATGGCCCGTATTGGTCTGCAGGTTCAAAAGTAGTATATGTAAAACGAAAAATCTCATACAAAAAGCAGACAACGATTTTGGTTGTCTGCCAGTGAGTTCAATGAGTTAGCTAATTGTGATAATTTGCATCCCCATTGCGAGAAGAGTGAAGCTGCTAGTTCAAACAGCTTGTTGGTATTATTTTCGATTTCTTAAAAAATATACAGAGAAAGCAGATAAGTGAAGAACCTACCTGCTTTTGCTGTAACAAAAGAAAGAGGTATTAGCCGTGGAAACGGCGGCTTGAAAATAGTATGTATTTTTGTTTGAAAAATATTCAAGAGGTGAAGAAACATGGAATGTTTAAAAGGTGTTTGTGAAATTAATCAGCTAATTAGTAAAACAAAATAGTTATTTGGGAGAAAGGGAAAATGAATATGAGATGAATTGAAGCTGTTGAAGAATTATTTGAAGTGATGAAAGAATACTTTTGGAAGGGAACATCTTTAAAGGGTGAAGCTAATGATTTTAATATTGTATCTTGGCTAATTGAAGAAGCGATCCGTAAAACAAAATAAAGATTTCATTTTGTAGCAATAGGGAATAGATATGTGTACTTATTGGGGGAAAGTAGATAGGGCAAGAACCGGAACAAAATAAAAGAGCGGCTAGCAAAAGCTAACTGCTCAATACAAGGAGATACAGAGAAGACTACTTTAAATGAATGTTGGCATACAGCCTACATACAGTATTGACCGAATATTTATTTTAAATTCAATTTATTTAAAGTAAACATCCCAACAGATAAAATGGTTGCGCCTGCTACAGAACCTAGCCAGTCTCTCCAGCCTAATGTATTTAAAGATGCATCTGTTAAATCCGTAATTAAGAAGATAGCAAACATTAATACACCAAATGCTAAGCATCCCCAAAATGTTTGCAAATATTTAATCATCTTCTTTCGGAACTTGCTCATATAAATCACCCTTATTAATAATTTATATTTTTATAAATAAATTATCGCATGTGCGAAAATTAAAAGTGCGAAATATGCAATATTACATATTGGAACTCAACAAAATACTCCATTGATAAATACATAGATTGAACGGAGGGGGAACCGTATCGTATGAATCAAATGTCATTTTTTGAAGTCATCGATGTAAAGGAGATGCGCTGACTTGTGGTGAAGGAGCTGAAAAACTACAAAGTATTGTGCGTCTGGATGAAGAATCGAGAAAAATAGGATCAAGCGGAGGGCATCGTTCTTTTCCTAAAATGAAAGGTGACGATAAAAAACATGAGATACGTTTTAAACAAATTGAGCGTACGTTAAAAAATAAAAATTTATAAAGGAAATAGAAAGTAGGATGTTGTATATACAATAATAGGAAACTTTTTGCAAACTAAACATATAATTTTAATAGACCGACAGTCGGTCAGGTGGGAAGGAGAACTTGAATGCGAATTGTAAAGGAGTATGAGGAGCGTAGAAAGGAAATTTTAGAAACAGCTGAGCGTTTGTTTCTTAAGAAAGGTTATACGAAAACAACCGTAAATGACATTTTAAAAGAAATAGGTATAGCAAAGGGGACGTTTTATCATTATTTTAAGTCGAAAGAGGAAGTAATGGATGAAATCATTATGAGGATTATTAAAGAGGATGTCACTAAGGCGAAAAGGATTGTCTCCAATCCCGATATCCCCGTTTTAGATAAGTTATTTAAAATTTTAATGGAACAATCACCAAAATCAGGAGATGTAAAAGAAAAAATGATTGAACAATTCCATCAACCGAATAATGCAGAAATGCATCAGAAAAGTTTAGTGCAATCCATTATACATTTATCTCCTATATTAACGGAAGTTTTAGAGCAAGGAATAGAAGAAGGCATATTTTCTACTCCATACCCACAAGAAACAATTGAATTATTACTCTCTTCAGCACAAGTCATATTTGATGATGGTTTATTCCAGTGGAAACCGGAAGAAATGATAAACAGAGCTAAAGCTTATATCAAAATGATGGAAGCATCTGTCGGAGCGAAAGAGGGATCTTTTGATTATATGATGGAAGTTTTAATTAAACAGAAATAGTGATTTTCTGTTTGAGTATTATCGACCGGCAGTCGGTCTAACTAAATGAAGGATGTGATGAGGATGCCAGCAAGTATTCAATCTTCCTTGAAAGATTTTCACTTAATGGTAAGTGGTCAAATTATTACTATTTTAGGTTCAACACTATTACGTTTTGCACTGTCTTTATATGTGCTAGATATAACAGGACGTGCCGATATATTTGCAGGGTTATATGCCGTAACGAGTATCCCGTTTTTGTTAGCTCCTCTTGGCGGAGCGATAGCAGATCGTTTCAACCGCCGTAATGTAATGGTCATTTTGGATTTTATAAACGCTGCTATTGTATTAAGTTTTATAGTTTTGTTATTAACTGAATCGATATCTATTTTATTGATTGGAACAATTATGTTTTTACTAGCAGTCGTTAGTGCAATGTACGCACCAGTTGTTATGGCAAGTATTCCGCAATTAGTCCCAGAGAAAAAGTTAGAACAAGCGAACGGTATCGTAAATGGTGTGCAAGCATTATCTAATATAGTTGCACCTGTACTAGGAGGACTATTATACGGCATAATCGGTTTGAAAATGCTCGTAATAACAAGTTGTTTTGCTTTCTTTTTATCTGCGATTTTACAAATGTTTATTACAATACCATTTATAAAAAGAATACAGGAAGGCCATATCGTACCGACAATTGTAAAAGATATGAAAGAAGGTTTTCTTTGTGTTTTAAAGCAACCTTTTATTTTGAAGGCTATGTTACTTGCAGCTTTACTAAATTTAATTTTGACACCGTTATTTGTTGTCGGAGGACCTATTATATTACGAGTAACTATGCAGAGTAGCGATATGATGTATGGAATTGGAATGGGATTAATTGATTTTGCAACCATATTAGGGGCATTGTCAATCGGTTTCTTTGCTAAAAAGTTACAGATGAAAACATTATATAATTGGATGCTTATCATAGCTTTATTAGTTATACCAGTGGCACTATCAGTTACAACGTTTACTCTTAATTTAGGATACTATCCACCATTTATCCTCTTTATACTTTCTTCTCTTCTAATCGCAATGATTATGACAATTGTATCCATCTATGTGATTACTGTAGTCCAAAAGAAAACACCAAATGAAAATCTAGGAAAAGTAATGGCAATTATAACAGCGGTATCTCAATGTATGGCACCAATTGGGCAAGTCGTATATGGTTTTATGTTTGAAGGATTCAGTACGAAAATTTATTTACCTATATTAGCTATAAGTTTCATAATGATAATAATAGCGGTGGTGACGAAGAAAATATTAAGAAATGAAGGGAACTAGCTTCATATGCTTAGAGTATTAGCGAAACCCAATCCTAATCAATTCTTTATCATTTATTTCAATTACGAATCTATATTCTTTGTCTAATATCCAGTAATAAAAACTGACTGCATCAACGTCAACTAATGATTGGAATACTTTATCAAGATTTGTACTTACTACAGGGATTTCATAGTTATCCCATATTATAAAAATCTGTTCGTCAAAATCTAGTTGGTTTGCTCTAATAAGGGAAATTAGTTGTTCTTTGTTCGAAGCTATGAATTGGTTATCTATCTGTTCCCAATCTATTCTTCCCGAGACAGTTATAGGAAATGAATTCATTAAAATAATAGCAATCTGCTGGCTTTTTTCTTGGGAGAAAATGAGAGTTTCGTTTCCTAGGGATTCAAGGCATTCACTAAACAAAGGGTTTGTGTCATTGTTGTTTTTGGTTTTCAGTGCTCTTAACTTTTGTCGCAATTTCCATTGTCTTGACGATCTATCATCCATTTTTAACATTCCTTATACAATTATTTAAGAATGAGTATAGCATATAAGGGAAGTCTTTATGAAAAGGAACTTTTTAAATATAAATTAAATAAAAGCGTTATTTGAAAAAAAGCCTTTTAAGGAAAGATAAGAGGCCATCAAAAAATATAACAACATGAAAATTTTATATTATGTATATACAATTTAAAGAGTTAGTGGAAATAATAAAATGTATAAAATTCTTATAAAAAAGCCCTAGGATTAGGGGATCTAGGGCTTCCTCTGTTGGTATATCTCACACGACATTATAAAAAGAAAAGAACTTAATGAAGGTAACACATGAATGTTTCGTAAATGTATCAAAAAAGTGAACAAAAGCGTTATTTTATTAGAAAAGTATGATTGTATGAAATAACATGTATGAAAGAAGAGGCGTTAGCAAAAATATCCCTTAACGAAATCGGCTTTATTTTTCAGCAAAGTAACCTTCTTAAGTGACTCATGTTGTATAGGTAGTAGAGAAAACAGAAAGAGTTCTTTTTATGGAGGACGGAGAAGTTGTTAGTGAAATACAACTAGGCAAGTTTAGGAATGATGATTTAAAAGCGCGAGAAGAGAAATTGTTAAAATGGGTAGCTATACTCGGATTTTAAAGACAAAAACTCCTATTGAATATAGGAGTTTTTTCTTTGTTTGAAAGTTCGAAAAGATATATAATAATTTTCTGACTATTAATTTATGGAGGGGTATTAATGAAAACTGAAACGTTACACACACAAGAAGACATTTTAAAAATGCTTGATTCATTATTAAGACCTGCAGAACCATTTTGGAATGAGTTTTATGAGAATAGAGAAAAGGATGTTCCGTTTTTTGAAAATGTTCCAGATGAGAATCTAGTTTCGTATATACAAAAAGAGAGAGTTTCAAAAGGGAAGGTATTAGAACTTGGATGTGGTCCAGGTAGAAATGCCATTTATTTAGCAACTCAAGGATTTGATGTAACAGCAGTGGATTTATCTGTAGAAGGCATTAATTGGGCTAAAGAAAGGGCATTGGCAAAAGGGGTAGCAATTCATTTTATTTGTGATTCAATTTTTAATTTAGAGGTTCAAAACGAATTTGGTTTTGTATACGATTCGGGCTGTTTGCATCACATTCCACCGCATAGAAGAATAAATTATGTGGATTTAATTAAAAACTCATTAAAATCGGGTGGTTATTTCGGATTAACATGTTTTGCGGCAGGCGATTTAGATGAGCGAAATGGATCGGAAATAACAGATTGGGATGTATATAGAGGATGGAGTCTACAAGGTGGTCTTGCATACTCGGAAGAAAAGTTAAGAGAGATATTTAAAGAATTTGAGGTAATTGAGATTAGAAGGATGAAACAAATGAAACAACCGAAAGAAATGTTTGGAGAATCATTTCTTTGGACAGCATTATTTAAGAAGAAATAATAAAGTAGATAATTGACAAACTCATCGTTTTTATAGACAATACACTTATAGGAATATACGTTCGGTTTTTGGCCGACTTATGTTTTACATAAATATATAACAAGGGGCTGTCTCCATATGAGTAACACAAATCAAAAAATTACTACGTTTTTAATGTTTGAAGGCAAAGCTGAGGAAGCAATGAATTTTTATACGTCGCTATTTGATCAATCAGAAATTGTAAGTATTTCTCGCTACGATGAAAATGGACCTGGTAAAGAGGGAACTGTAATTCATGCAACTTTTACGCTAAATGGCCAAGAGTTTATGTGTATTGATAGTTATGTAAATCATAATTTTACATTCACTCCAGCTATGTCTCTTTATGTAACTTGTGAGACAGAAGAAGAAATTGAAACGGTCTTTCATAAACTAGCGCAGGATGGAGCGATTCTTATGCCTTTAGGTTCTTATCCGTTTAGTAAAAAGTTTGGCTGGTTAAATGATAAGTATGGTGTATCTTGGCAGTTAACTCTTGCTGAATAAAAAAGAAAAAGCGTAACTTATTTGTTTAATCGATTTAGTTAAAAGCTTGAAAAATGAAATAACATAAAAAAGCGTTCCAACTGTCAACAGGTTTGGAATGCTTTTTTTATGTGGAAGTGAGTTGTTTAAAAGTTAACAATTCTATGATTAGTTTAAATGAATGGAATAGATGTATAATTTTTTGTCTTTTTAGAATTTTTTTAGTGATTTTTGCATTTATCTGTTAATGTAAATATAGACAACTATGTATGAACTATTAGGCAGGTTAATAGAAAAAGGAAAGCATTAAGCTTACACATTGAATGCAACTAGATCGTTAGGAGGACTAATCGCAATGGATACTACACAACAAAACAGTAATGCATGGGATAAGAAGGTTGAAGAAGGTTCTAGATACACGCAGCCTGTAAGTAGCGAGGTTATTGAGAAAAGCAAATCAGGTGAATGGGAAATTACAGTCACTACGGAAAAATCAGTTCCTAGAAAGTGGTTTCCAAAGTCATTAGATGGATTAAAGATACTTTGCTTAGCATCAGGTGGCGGACAACAAGCACCTGTTCTAGCTGCTGCTGGAGCAGATGTAACAGTTACTGATATATCTAAGAAGCAATTGGAACAAGATGAAAAGGTAGCAAAACGGGATGGTTTGACTTTAAAAACCGTACAAGGAGATATGTCAGACCTTGGTGACTTTGAGGATGAATATTTTGATATTGTTGTAAATCCTGTCTCTAACTTGTTTGTAAAAGATGTTCATCTTGTATGGAATGAAGTTTCTAGGGTTTTAAAGAATAAAGGTGTTCTTATTGCTGGATTTACAAATCCGTTACTATGGATTTTTGATGATAACCAAGAACAAAAAGGTATTCTTGATGTTAAACATTCAATTCCTTCATCAACATTGGATTATTTACCAGAGGATGAAGTTCAAGATTACATCGATTCAAATCAAACAATAGAATATGCGCATACTTTAGAAGACCAAATCCAAGGCCAAATTGAAGCTGGTTTTGCTATAACAGGTTTTTATGAGGATGATTTTGGTGGAACAAGGATATTAGATAAGCATATTAAAACATTTATTGCGACAAAAGCTATAAAGTTAAAGATGGATTAAGAATTTTTGCTTGTCGCACGGGGCGTTAGTCGAAGAACGCTCTTAAAATAGAAAAGGATGGTGCTTTCCATCCTTTTCCTTATGTATTTTGAGTGTCGAAACTATTCTCAAAACAAGTTTTACACTACCAATTGTATAATTAGGTTATGCTTTTATATTAAGTATTTTGCTGACCAAATCTTTTCCCGAGTTTAGCTAACAATTCAGGTTGATCGCTTTGGCTCATTATAACTTCAATAAAGATAAGTTGATTCTTATTAAAAGTTATATTTGTTAAGACTTCTGCTAATTCTGATTCATTTTCTACTTTAAATGTTAGACTTTTTTCTTCTGCCCCAAATACCATTGATAGTTTATTGTAATCCCACATTTGTATATCATTATAAGGTTGGTTTTGGCCGTGAATGGCACGTTCAACAGTGTATCCGTTGTTATTGATTAAAAATATAATCGGTTTTAAATTATGACGTAGTACAGTTGATAACTCTTGGGCAGTTACTTGGAAAGAACCGTCACCAATAATTAAAATGTTGCGCCGTGATAAATTGGCGAGCTGTGTACCAAGTAGAGCAGGCAGTGTGTAGCCGATAGATCCCCATAACGGTTGTCCTACATATGCAGTGTTATTAGGTAGAGGGATAGCAGCACTACCAAAGAAAGGTGTTCCTTGCTCTACAATTAAGACGTCGTTTTCTTGTAAGAAATGGTACATCTGCTGCCAAAAACGTTTTTGTGTGACCATTTGTGCTTTTGGAATGAACTCTTCAGTAAAAGGTGATGATTCTAAAATAAATGGCTTAACGTCAAGGGTATCTTTATTACGATGCTCAATTGAATCACTTAAATGTTGTAAAACATCCTGCATTACAACTGGACCGTATTTTTTATCTATAATTTTCACAGTGTAGGGATGGATTTCTATAACTTGTTCTTTTGTAAAACCTTGTGTGAAGCCGCCTGTAATAGTATCAGTTAACTTCACACCAATACTAATAATACAATCAGATTCATCAATTCTTTTTCGCAAGTACGGAGAACTTACATCACCAGTATAAACCCCTATAAATTGAGGCTGTTTTTCTGGGAATATTCCTTTTCCCATACCTAACGTCGCGATGGGAAACCCAGTTTTTTCTACGAATTGATGTAAATTTTCTTTAGCGTGAAATCGATCTACTTCAAAATCAGCTAAAATAACAGGTTTTTTGGCACTATTTATTTTTGAAATGGCATGTAGAAGTATTTTATTTAATGCTTCTTTATTACTTAAAATAGGTTTATTTATAATAGGTTCTGTCGGTTTATTAATTGGTTTATTATACACATCAATTGGCAAATTAATATGAACCGGGCGTTTTTCATTCCAACATGCACGTAAAACACGGTCAATTTCCTCAGCAGCATGCTCAGGTGTTACATTTGTTTGTGCTATAGTGATTTCTCGATACATATTGGAAAAGTGATCGAACTTTCCATCTCCTAACGTATGATGGACGATTGCTCCATTTTCCATTACTTTTGTTGGTGGCGTACCCGTAATTTTTATAACTGGCACGTTTTCCGCATATGAGCCAGCAATACCGTTAATAGCACTTAATTCTCCAACACCGAAAGTAGTAATAAGAGCAGCGATTCCTTTTATGCGAGCGTACCCATCTGCTGCATATGCAGCATTTAATTCATTACAATTTCCAATCCACTTTAAATTTTCATGTGCTACTACATCATCTAAAAAGGCAAGATTATAATCACCAGGAACGCCAAATATATGTTCAATTCCTAATTCGTGTAGTCTATCCAATAAATATGCACTTATAGTATATTGTTTTTTCAAATGAATCATCTCCTAATTATGCAATGAATGTTTCAATAGACTAAATAAGTTCTAATGCGTTGATTAAAATATTCATTACTAGATTGTGGTATAATTTACATACAGGGGGAAAGTAGATGACACAACATAAAGAAGAACAGATGAATGAGGCATTAGCATTATTTTATTTTGCATATAAAACATTTACTGAAAAGCCAGATGAAATTATAAAAGAATATGGCATTCAACGAGTACATCATCGAATTTTATTTTTTATTGCACGTTTTCCAGGGATAAGTGTAAATGAGTTACTATCACTATTAGAAATAAGTAAACAAGCTCTCCACGGACCGCTACGTCAACTTGTGGAAAAGGGCTTAATTGAGAGTAATGAAGCTATGCATGATCGACGTGTAAAACAGTTGTCTTTAACAGGAAAAGGTGCAGATTTAGAGAAAAAACTGAGTGATGTACAAAGACAACAAATGGGTGCTATTTTTTCAAAATTTGGTGAATCATGTGAGGACAATTGGCACCAAGTTATGAATGAAATGGCAAATAGCCGATCAGGTTTTGATGCTTGGATATCGAAACGTGAAATACCAGTCGATCAAAAATAATGAAAAAACTTCTGTTTTTATCGTTTGAAAAAGAACAAATTTTATCCATACATTTGGCAACTATGATTTGGTCATAGAGTGAATGGATAAAAAGATACATTACTAGATACTTTATACGTGTACGCAATGGAACAATAAAATTCACATTTCCGAAAGGGGAATTATAATGATAAAACTTGTACTTATTCGTCACGGACAAAGCTTATGGAATCTTGAAAATCGCTTTACTGGATGGACAGATGTTGATCTATCAGAGAATGGATTAAGTGAAGCGAGAGAAGCAGGAGCAATATTAAAGAAAAACGGATATACTTTTGATGTGGCTTATACATCAGTATTAAAACGCGCAATTCGGACGTTATGGATTGTACTTCATGAGATGGATCTTACTTGGGTTCCAATACATAAATCTTGGAAGCTAAATGAAAGACATTATGGTGCATTGCAAGGGCTGAATAAAGATGAAACTGCACAAAAATATGGTGAGGAGCAAGTTCATATTTGGAGAAGAAGTGTTGATGTAAGACCACCGGCTCTTACTGAAGACGATCCTCGATATGAAGCGACCGATCCAAGATATAAAACACTCAAAAAAGGTGAATTTCCATTAACTGAATGTTTAGAGGATACGGAGAAGAGAGTACTTGCTTATTGGCATTCAGAAATTGCGCCGACATTAAAAAGTGGTAATAAAGTAATTATTTCATCACACGGTAACACAATTCGCTCGCTAGTAAAATATTTAGACAACCTTTCAAGTGATGGTGTAGTTTCATTAAATATTCCCACTAGCATTCCGCTTGTTTATGAATTAGACGAAAACTTACGTCCGATTCGTCATTATTATTTAAGTATGGATGGAGAAGTACCTGAAGGGGAAATTCCGAAACATATTTCTTTTTAATACGAAAATTTGAAATGAATGCTTGTCTACATATACAATATAGACTCATGGTAAAGTGAAATTTTAATCAGTGGGGGTCTTATTTCCCACAAATAACAGGATAAAAGACGTGGTACTTTCTAATATATATGCGATGTAGCTAATTTTAGAAGCTTGTCCACGTCTTTTGTCATAAAGAGAGCAGCTTGCGCATGTAATGATATCGTGAGTAGTTTTTGAATGGAGGGTGATGTGATTAATGATCTCTAACATTCGAATTGGCTTATTTGTTTTAGCGATTGTCTTTGTAGTCCTTGTTTTCTTTTATTGGAAAAATGAGGAGTTGTACGAGGAGAAAAAGCAACGTATTAGAAAGACTTGGTATGGTTTGTTTATCATATCTGTCACCGTGTATTTCATGATAAAAGGAATCGATTTAACCCTCTGGAAAAATCTTTTAATGTTTACTGCAATGGTTATTTTTGTTGATATTGCGTTCATTTTAACGCCTAATATTTCAGAAATATGGGGTGCAAAATTTAGCGATATTGGCAAGACAGTTCAATCCATAAAACGATCATTAATTGCATCTAAAGCAAGAGGAGAAATATACACGACAATTATTCAAAATGTTAATCCAGCAGTATTCGGTACGATGGAATGGCATACGGAAGAGGAATATACAAAGAGCTTAAATGCATTTTTAGATTCATATGGGGAAAAGATTGGCGCGAAAATTGTTGTTTTTGAAGCTGCGAAGGAATTAAATACAAACTTTCGTGGTATTCGCTCACAATTTAGTATTATCGTCCCGTTAGAACATATCGAGCAATTGAATGAGCAGAAAGCGGTGCAAGTGGAAAATGTCGGGATTATACCAGCAAAAATAGTAAGTGACGTTTTCATTGTTATTGATGGAAAGAAAAATAACCTGCAAGATCGGGATTTTGAAAATGTATATAATTTAACAATACATCATAGTTATTTTAGTAAATAAGGACAGAATCTTTTTCTGTCCTTTTCTTCTATACATAAATTAAAAACAAAATCCGACAAAGTTGAATAAAATTGGACAATCATTCCTACACTAGCAGGTAGAGGTGATTGTAGTGGTAAAAGATTATGACAATGATTTTTTTAAAGAAGATAACGAAGATACAACAGATTTCTCTTTAATAAAAGGGGATACGTTGCAGCAAGTAGAAGAATTAGAAGAAGAATTAAAAAGAAAATCATAAGTGTACACTCTTTCTACATTTGCTATATAATATAAATAAAAGGTTGTATCTTTTTGAAAAGGGGGAGAAGAGATGGCTGAAGTCAATGTACAAAAGTCTTCGTTTTTTAAAGAAAAAAAAGAAGAATCAAATACAGATTTCTCTCTTGTGAAAGGTGCATTAACGGAGAATATAAATCGGTTAGAGAAACTGATGAATAATAGTAGTTCAAAATATATACAGGTGAAAAGAACAAAAGAAAATGCATAGAGCATTTTCTTTTGTTTTTTATTTAATAGTAAACTTATCTTTTACTTTTTCAGGTAAATCTGTTTTCTGAATCTCTTCATAGGACTTTACTTCAATTGATGGTATTTCATTGTTGCTATTATCATCTTGATCTACATAAAGGCGTAAAAACGCGTCTTCATTTAATTTATGATTGTTTTCTTTTTTTGTACTTCTAAATGTAATTTGTTTTTTGACGCCATCTTCATCAAATGCGGACAGCGTATAGTTTCGTAAGTTTCTATGATCTACTTTTTCGATAGTTCCTTCGCCTTTTATCTGCATGTAATATACATCTTTACCAATTCTATTTAGTGACGCTCTCTCACAGCCAATAGTAAAACTAAAAAATAATAAACATAGTGTAATAATTGCTAAAAACTTTTTCATTTTCTTTATCTCCTTTAATGTGTTTCTTTAAAAAGTATACGACTATTATTAAATGAGAAAAATCGATGTAGATTAAACGCCCTTACAATGTTGTAAGAGTGTTGTACATAAAATGAACAATAAAAGTTAAAAGAAAGATAAAATAATGAATCATGGTATAATGATATGAGACTTACATATTATTTTTTCATTTTGAGAGGAGCTTGAAAAATGTATTCTACTTTAGAACAATTAACAAAGCACCCTGTATTTTTTCATTTTGCAGAAATTTCAAAGATTCCTAGAGGATCAGGTAATGAAAAGGAAATTAGTGATTATTTAGTGGGCTTTGCAAAAGAGCGTAACTTAGAAGTCATTCAAGATGAAGCATTAAATGTCATTATTAAAAAAGAAGCAACAGCTGGTTATGAAAATGTACCAGCTATTATTATTCAAGGTCATATGGATATGGTTTGCGAAAAAAATCAAGCAACAGTACATGATTTTGAAAAAGATCCAATTGAATTACGAATCATTGGGGACATGTTATATGCAAATCAAACAACTTTAGGTGCTGATAATGGTATTGCAGTTGCGTATGCATTAGCTTTATTAGATTCAAAAGAAATTCCGCACCCAGCACTTGAAGTCGTTATCACTACTGAAGAAGAAACGACAATGGGCGGAGCTTTTGCTATTGATCCAAATCATTTTGAAGGAAAGATATTTATAAATATTGATTCTGAAGAAGATCATAAATTACTTGTAAGTAGTGCAGGTGGTGCGAAAGCTGTTGAAACAATTCAAGTAATTTGGGATGAAACGCCAGCGAATATGGATGCATACCGTATATATGTTGGTGGTCTAAAAGGCGGCCATTCTGGTATGGAAATTGATAAACAACGCGGTAATGCGAACAAAGTATTAGGACGAGTATTACGTGATTTATCAGTACATACGGAGTTTTACATAAGTGAAGTTCACGGCGGATTAAAAACGAATGCAATTCCGCGTGAAAGTGTAGCTACAATTTTAATTCGTACAGAAGATGTAGGACAAGTAGAAGAAAAACTAGAATCATGGACACGTGTATTACAAGAAGAAATGCGTGCTGTTGATCCAGATGTTCATGTTACACTGACAAAATTGGATGAAGAAGTTGAAAAAGTATTTGCTAAAGAGACACAAAAGCAGCTTATTTCATCATTATTCTTAATTCCAAATGGCATTCAAAGTATGAGCATGGATATTAAAGGTCTTGTAGAAAGTTCAACAAATTTAGGCGTTATTGAAACGTTGCAAGATGAAATTAAATTACGTAACGAAGTGCGAAGTTCTGTAAGTAGTTTAAAACAACATGTTGCAGAAGAAATCAAATATATTGCTGAATTAGTTGGTGCTACATTTGAAATAGAGTCAGAGTATCCAGAATGGCCATACAATCCAAACTCACAAATTCGTAATTTATTTGAAAAAGTACATCAAGAAAAATACAATAAAGAAATTGAAATCTTCGCTGTGCATGCGGGGATTGAGTGTAGTGCATTCGTTCAAAAAATGCCTGAATTAGATGCAATTTCATTCGGACCAGACATTTTTAACGTCCACACTCCAGATGAACATATCAGTATCTCTTCTGTAGTGAATAACTGGGGATTCTTCATTGATGTAATGAAGGGTACAAAAGAATTAGCTAAGTAATAACGACGAAATAAAAAGGAGTCTATAAAAATTTATAGGCTCCTTTTTTGTATTGGAATTTATTCCGCAATTTGCCGGGCAGTCCGATTGGTTTAACTAATAATCAGTGGGGGATGAATAAAACCACTACTGATTAAAGTTTCACTTTATGAGAAGTCATTTTTCGTTAGTATGTAATATTAAGCTTGAACAATTAATAAGGATGAATTGTTGATGTTTTTTAGTACTGATGAAGGGGTGGAGAAATGAAGGAAAGAAAGCATTTTATTGTTTGTATGTTTTTATTGTTTTTCACATTTAGTTTTATTGGTGTTCAGAAAATAATAGCAGAAGAAGTTGAATTTTCAGGAACAACAGCTCCATTGAATGTAAATGTTAGAGAGGCAAAAAGTTTAAATGCAAATATTGTAGATGTGATTCCCGGAAATACAAAAGTATCTTTTAAAGGATGGGAGTATGGTGAAACGGTTAAAGATTATTGGACAGGAAATTTAGATAATCGTTGGTTTTATTATTTTAAAGATGGAAAAAAAGTATATGTAACGTCAGCGTATATTAATGGAAATCCTCCAAATACATCAATAGATCGTAAATTATTTGTACCTAACATATTACAAGAAAGATCAAATTGGTGTTGGGCAGGCACTTCGGTTTCAGTTCTAAATTATTTTGGGAAAACTCCTTCACAAGATCAGTACGTTAGGTATGTTAAGGGTGGATCATATAATAATCCTGCAACTTCACGTGAAATACAATATGGATTATCAGGATATGGTGTTAGCTCAGCTATAAGTTCTGGAGCAAAATCTTATGATTGGTTCAAAAGTCAAATTAATAGTAATCAGCCGATGATTGCACTCATTATGTGGCAAAATGGAGCTAACATCGGACACTTTCTAGTACTTGATGGGTTTTATAAAGGGACAAATGGAACAGATTATATAACGTACATGGACCCTTGGTATGGTGATCATTATAATCATAATTTCAGTACGTTCCATAACAATAATAATTTTTGGTGGAGTGAAACTGTTTATAATATCCATGCAAACTAATAATATTAAAAGCGGGGGTTCATAAATGGGAAAACTACTTAAGCTTGTGATATTGTGCATGTGCTTAATGACCGTTATTATTTTCGCTAGTAAAATTAGTTATGCATCAAAAAATAAAAGTGAATCAGTACAATCGATCGCATTAAAAGATTATCAATATAGTAAGGGAAGTTCTTCTGAAAATTTAAGTTTTGAAAAAATAACAACATCTCCATTTTCGTTACCAATCTATGCAACAATTCCAGCACAGCAAATTTTAAATAGCTCTGAATTTAAGAATTTACTATTACCAACAAATGAAAAGCTGTGGTTTATTATGAAGGGTGAGCAGCCAGAAGGACTAATTGTTGCGAATGATACTGAACCGATTCGAACGGGCGGAGAAAATAGAAGTAAAGATTTATATGGATTATATACAGCAATAAAGAATAATACAAATGAAACAAAAGATATTAGTTATTTCGAATTTGAAGGGCAAGGAATATTGGTAGTAAATCAAAATAATGATCAAGAAATATACCTTAGTAAAGGTGCCGCTGCCATATTAAAACTTCCTGCTGGTCAAAAAGTATTGAGCAGTGAAGTATTACAGAAAATGAAAGAGAGAATTGTAACTGCTTTTGAATAGTTAATTATAAACTGAATAAATATATATGTATTTAGTATGAAATTTCATGTACTGTATTATTTTCAAAAATAATACAGTACATGGTATAAAAAGGATAACAAGAGAAAAGAGTGTAAGATATTATGAAAAATGATGATTATAGTAGGAAGAGTTGATTCTTACTTGTTTTGTATAGAGTTCGATCAAATTGCACTTCACATTTAAAATATTTAAATAATTCAAACAGAAAAGCTTGACCTTCACACTATGTAAAGGTTTACAGTAAGACAGAAAAGGAGGTTAAGAAATGAAAAAAATAACGAATTTGTGTATGAGTGCTATACTAACCACATCTATTTTCGGTGGTTATGCTCTAGGGAAGGGGATTGAGAAAGTTCAGGCGAAGGAAATTGAAAAAACGCAAAGAAAAGATATGAAGAAAGTAGAGGTGCGAAAACAAGTAGGAAAGTATACAATGCCAGATGAAAAAAGCAAACATGAAGGAACATGGTTACAATGGCCTCATGAATTTACATATGGGCAAAAATATCAGCAAGAAGTAGAGCCAATTTGGATTCAAATGACAAATGCTTTAAGCAAAGGCGAAAAAGTTCATATTGTTGCATATGATCAAGAAGAAAAAGAAAGAATTACTGAGGTTTTAATAGATTATGGGGTAAATATGGGGAAAATTGATTTCTTTATCGCACCTACTGACGATGTATGGGCAAGAGATACTGGACCAATTTTTGTTTATGATAATGATAAAAATCTAAAGATATTAGACCCAGGATTTAACGGATGGGGAAAGAAAACACCATATAAGAAAGATGCTCGTCTTCGCGAGAATCTTAGTAAACAGTTAGGAATTGAAAGAATTGATTGGAATAAATTTGTTCTTGAAGGTGGCGCATTTGAATTAGATGGTAATGGAACTGCTTTACTAACTAGAAGTGCTGTGACGAATAAAAATAGAAATCCAAAATTGTCAGAAAAAGATATTGAAAAATATATTAGTGACCTTGGGGTAACAAATTTTATTTGGTTAGATGGAGTACCTAACTTAGATATTACTGATTTTCATATTGATGGATTTGCAAAATTCCACGATAAATCTACTATTATAACGTTAAACAAAAAAGATTTAGCTGAATGGGGAACGTCTGATAAAGATATTAACAAGTTGTTGCAGGCAAAAGATGCTGAGGGTAATAAGTACAAGTATGTATATCTGCCGTTAAGCAAGAATAATGTTACATTAGAAAACGGAAAGCAACTTGATTATAAAGGTTCATATATTAATTATTATATAGCGAATCAAGTTATCTTAGTTCCTAACTATAATGACCCTAATGATAAAATAGCAAATGAGACGATTCAAAAACTTTATCCTGATCGTAAAGTGGTGGGGGTTGATGTAAGAGAGCTTTATAAAAATGGTGGTATGATCCATTGTATTACTCAACAACAACCAATTAATTTAAAATAATATATTTATAGTGTTTAGGGAAGTTTTCTATTTCTTATGAGAACCTGTTTATCCATAGGATAGGTAAAGATGCGATGGCATGTTTACCTATTTTATTGTAATTTTTATGAGTTAAGTATACCTTTCCTATAAACTGAAGAAACCCACCCTTTTTCAAAAAAGCTTAATCAAAATGGATGGATTTTCTACATTAAAAGCTATACTTGCTGTTTCTGGTACAATCATTCTTACTAAAATATCTAAATACAATCTATATTTTTTCTTTTAGCAATCCATACATGCCCATCACCTTCAGAATTACCTTAAATAATAAAAGTTCAGCGACTTTTCTGTTTTTATTTGTAAATGAA
This sequence comes from Bacillus sp. PK6-16, assembly GCF_056530295.1. Taxonomy (NCBI): domain Bacteria; kingdom Bacillati; phylum Bacillota; class Bacilli; order Caryophanales; family Bacillaceae; genus Bacillus; species Bacillus sp. PK6-16. The sequence continues at coordinate 2,948,582 of NZ_CP096511.1, read as the reverse complement.
CACATTATACTTGGTCAATTATTGTGCAACCTTTTCGAATAAATGATTTTCTTTATTTGAAAATAAGGGTGCATCTATAAAACCATAATGATACACTAAAATACCTAATTCCACTCTAGAATTAATATGCCATTTTTCTTTAATATGATTAATTATCGTTGAAATTCTTCGAGGGGTAACATATATTTTTTTTGAAATTTCTACATCTGTAAATCCTTTTGCTACATAAATAGCCACTTCTAACTCTCTTTCGGTCAACATTCTTTTCATAAAATACGCTCCTTCGAAATTATTTATATAAAAATCAAAAGAAACTATTAAAAGAAATAAAGGTGAAAAATCATATTTATTTTAATCAGGCTATTTGCAGATAGTAAGACTCCCACCTCAAAATTTAGATGTGGCAAAGAAGTCGAACTCCCTGTAAAAGCCTGTCTGGAGTGGACTAATAATCAGTGGGGGAGAATAAAACTCCCATTAATTATTAGTGAACCATATTTTAATAATTTCTCGTATTGTGATACAAGTTTGTAAAAGAAACTATAAATCCATATAATTAGTAATTGTAACTATATTAATTTTACATTACATTAAAAGTTGGGAAATATTCTTATACTCATAAAGTGTTACATTTGAGGGAGGAAAGATGGAATTCTACAATCTTGGTATTATTATTAAAGAACTTAGAAAGAAAAAAAACATGTCACAATCTGAATTATGTCATGGAATATGTTCACAAAGTCAAATTAGTAAGATAGAAAAAGGTATTATTTATCCATCTAGCATATTGTTGTATCAATTATCTGAAAGACTTGGTATTGATCCAAATTATATATTCGCACTAACCAAAAATAAAAAAATAAAATATATTGAAAATGTAAAATGTGTAATGAGAGATTGTGTGAAACAAAAAGAATATAATGAGCTTTACGAAATAGTGAAAAAAGAGAAAAACGAAAATAATTTCCAATCAAAAGAAGATAAACAATTTCTATTATGGCATGAAGCGATTGCTATATATTATGTAAATGGAGCAACAAGTAATGCCTTTGACATTTTAAATAGAGCACTAAAACAAACCTTAAGTAGTAGTAACTTTTTATCAGAAAAAGAAATAAGCATAATGAATTCAATTGCTATAATACATGCAGAAAATAAAGAGTATGAGAAAAGTATAAATATATTAAAACAAAGTTTAATTAATTTTAATAAGATAGAATTTCCTAGAGAAAAAGAAATCAAATTAAGACTCATTCATACGTTAACAAAATGTTTACACCTTGCAAATCAATATGAAGAAGCAATAAAGTATAGTGAAATAGGTATAAAATTAGCCATAAATATGAATACTTTATACTTATTAGGTGAATTGTTTTTTGAAAAAGGTGCAATTTTATTGAAAGTTCAGCACTCTAATGAAGTTGGTTTAAGAGACATAAAAAAAGCATTATTTATATTTGAACTAACTGAAAGAAAACAATATATAAAAATAATCAAGGAAAAATATATTAAAAATCAAGAATAAACAAGAAAGAATTCTAACATAAACTATTCCTAATTGTTATTTATTTCTAAAAAAAGTACTGTAATACGAACTATTCCTAATTGTTGTTTATTGCTAAAATAAATACCGTAATATTAGATAAATATAAAGGGTGGCATTTTATGAAATCAAGAGGAATTACTCGTAAAGCAGATAGCATGGGGCGTATTGTTATTCCAATGGAAATAAGACGGAGTTTAGGAATTGTAGAAAAAGATTCTCTTGAAATGTTTATAGAAGAGGACCAGATTATTTTACGAAAATATCAATCTCCAAGAGCTTGTGCACTTACAGGGGATATTTCAGACAGCAATATTTCGTTAGCGAATGGGAAGATTATTGTAAGTCCAAACGGGATGGAACTGTTAATAAAGAAGTTACAGCAATATCTTTTAAAGTAAAAGGTAAGTAAGAACTTTAAAATAGAATATACTTGGAAAAAGTCCTCTATCATTTAGGGGGCTTTTTTATTGTTATCAATAAAATTGAGGGGCCGTAGTTGGTTCAATGGAATACGGATTACCTTGTAAATAGTCTGACTATTTTTTATAAAAAAACTATTCATTTACATTTTTTGGTTTCGTGTTATATTTTTAGTGTTAACATAGTTGTATTGAAAATTCTGATTTTAAAATTAGGAAAACTTTAGAAAATGAAATACTCTTACTTGAATTGAAAATCATATAAACATAATTTGAAAGTAAAGTATGAAAATGAATCAGATTTTTAAATTAAATTTGTCAATTCAATAGAGGTTTGTGGGGGAAATGTAACTAAGAAGAAATCTCTTATACTCCATGTTTTTTATTTGTAAATCGGTAATTCTAATAGCTCTGACGAAAAGTAAAGGAGTAAAAAAGAAGTGGATAGTTTGTTTAATAGAAGATAGGGTGTAAAAAATAAAACAACGGAGGTTTTAAAATGAATAAAGGAATACTGCAGATTACAGAAATTGAAGAAATTAGCATTCCTAATGTATTGAAGGATAAAATGAAGAATCTGATAGAAAATGAATTGAAAACTCATAATCCTTATACTTGTGATCAAGAAATAGCAGCATATTTTTCAAAAGAGTGGCTTAATTGTTTGATTGACTATTCAAAGAAAAATCCGAATTCAGATATGAAAAACCTACTACATGTGATAAAAATAGCGAATTGTGGCGGGAACGTACCACCTACTCTTATTAAAAATACTCCATGTGATCCTATGGAAACATTATTACCTGGGGAAAATCGCAGAGGTTTTAATTATGGTGAAGACGAACACGATAGAATGAAAAAATATTTTTATGCAGAATGGGTCACATGGCTTTTTGCCACACTTTTTAATTATGATGCTTTAATTCACCCATCCGAACATGCAGGGAAAAATAGATTTCATCTCATTTCACCTTTAAACAACGATGAAGTTTTGCGAAATGTCGGTGCAAGCACCGGTGGCGGGAACTTTTATCAACATAACGATGCCACAGTGTATACAGATATGAAAGACCAGTCAGATATTGAAGCGAGATTGAATACATTCAATACAAATTTAGAAATTGTATCAAATAGACTTAATAAATCCGTGGAACGAATAGTGTCTGAAATTACTTGTGGCAAATTTACTAGAGTTGATGCTCTTTTATTAAAAGGAGTGTTAAATTTAAAAACTCAAACTCATATTGGAACGCCAAAATTACTTCAAAAGCATCTTGAAGAAAATCACTTCAGTAAAGATGACATATTGGCGATAAGTAAAATGCCTATTGCTCATATCGCAGGAATGGCTGATGGTGAAATATCTGGATTTGTAGGGGAAATAAACCAAATTATATTTTTGGATGATAATGGCGATATTATTGCAACTTGTTTAAATGGAGCAGAAAATAGATTGATTTATGTGGGAGAAAGTGAAGAAGAAAAATTGAAATTTGACATGTTTTTAGAACTCTTACGAACAACGCCTACTTATAAGGTTCCACTTACATCTGAAGATTTATTACTTATACCAAATTCATACTATGGTAAACAAACAAATGTAACTCATGGTAGAGAAAGGTTATCTGAGGAAGAATATAAAATCCCGATTGGAAATAATAAATACGGAAGAAGAATTGTTTGCAGGCAATACGTTTCCAGCCGATTACGTGATCAGAAAGAAAGTTACTTTAAAGATTTAATTAACTAGTTTAAAGAGAGGAGGGAAGATGGGGAGGTTTGGGGTATAATAGCTCAAGCCTTCCCATATTCTTTGTATGGATTTTACTATTGAATTACTTATACTACTATTTTTAGTAGCTGTATTAGCAGGATGGATAGATACGATTGCTGGAGGCGGTGGTATGATAACTATCCCGATAATGTTATTAGTAGGTATGTCTCCTTCTGTAGCGATAGCAACTAATAAACTGCAAGGGAGTAGCGGAACTCTCATGGCAACAGTGTTTTTTATTAAGAAGAAAGAAATTAATCTTAAAGAAATGCGTTTGTCCATCTTAATGACCTTTTTTGGATCAGTTTTCGGTGGATGGCTTGTTTTACAGATACGAGCAGAATATCTAATTATGATATTACCTTTTTTACTTGTTTTTATTGGCATTTATTTTCTATTATCTCCAAATATAGCAAACGAAGATCGACCGAGAAAAATAAGTATGTTGTTGTTTGCGTTAACAGTGGCTCCGTTACTAGGATTTTATGATGGTTTCTTCGGCCCAGGAACAGGTAGTTTAATTGCTTTAGCATTCATTCTTTTATGTGGATATAGTGCTACACGGGCGACTGCAAATGCTAAGATTTTGAACTTTACAAGTAATTTCGCTGCTTTGTTGTATTTTATTATTTTTGGCCAAATCGATTGGACAATTGGATTGATTATGATGCTTGGTCAAATAATAGGATCATATATTGGGGCGAAGATGGTGCTTACAAAAGGGACGGCATTAATACGACCAATAGTGGTTATTGTTTGCTTTGTCATGGCAATTAAGATTTTTTTACAAAATATGAACTAAATGTAATCAATATATTATTTGTATCAAAGTTAGAGTGTTTTCATGTTCCTATTGCAGTATTACGCTGTTTAAGATGTGTTCAAAATTACACAATTTGACTAGTGTAATGTATTGCGTTATGCTTTTTTATAGTATAAAAGAAAGGCTTGAAGATAATGATTCGTCGTTTGAGAAAGCTAAAAAATGTAGCAGTCGTAGTAAGCTTCTAAGTAAATAGCAATATATATAATACTTAGAAGCGAGGAATAAAGTTATGAAGCATCCATTATTTAATCATTGGTCAGAAACAAAGTATATAAAAGATATAGTAACAAATCCACTCATTGAAGTAGGAGAGTACTCCTATTATTCAGGCTATTATAGCCATCAAAATTTTGAAGATGGCTGTGTAAGGTATTTGTGGGGAGATGCTAAGTCTCAAGCACTTTTCAATCCAATTGAACAGATGGGATGGCATCTTGATAAACTCATTATTGGGAATTATGTTTGCATTGCAAGTGGGGTAATCATTTTAATGGGTGGTAATCATAATCATCACTCAGAATGGATTACAGTATATCCATTTGCTGAGCAAATCAAACAATCATATGAACCAAAGGGCGATACAGTCATTCAAAGTGATGCTTGGATTGGAATGAATGCTATAATAATGCCTGGCGTTACTATTGGTGAAGGGGCAATTGTTGCTGCAGGATCTGTCGTAAGTAAAGATGTTCCGCCGTATACAATAGTTGGTGGAAATCCTGCTAAGGAAATAAAGAAACGATTCACTGATATAGAGATAAATATGTTAATGGAAATGCGTTGGTTTGATTGGGATAGGAAATTGATTGAGAAGGCAATTCCGCTGTTATCTAGTCCATCCATCGAACCATTATTTGCTTTTTATAAAAATGAAGTGAAAAATAAATAAATCAGTTAGGAAAACTACATCCAGTATAGGGTGTAGTTTTTTATTTTTTGTAAATGTGGAACAAATGTATTATTTAGATTGTCTATTAACTGTAATCCTAAAAAATATGAAAGTGTGAATCATTTTGAAAAATATAAGGGGATTAAAAATAAGGATATGTGTGGGAATACAAAGTATTAGCGCACCTAAAAGTGTCGGATGAGGTGGTCTATATGAAAGCGATTCTAACGTTTTATATGTATATACAATTTGAGAACACTGTCTATTTTTTGCGGGATTATGTTAGAATAACGCTTTTTTTGAGTACAAAGAAATTGGAGGTAACAGAAGTGAAAGGTATGTTTTGCAAGAGAGTTATTGCAATAGTAACAGTGCTTACAATATTTTGTAGCATGGTCGTTACAATTGGAAAAGCAGCAGCGGAAACAGATCCTGCTATAGACGTTGAAGCAGGATCAGCAATTTTAATAGAAGCAAATTCCGGGAAAATTTTATATGAAAAAAATGCAGATGAATCATTGGCAATTGCTAGTATGACAAAAATGATGAGCGAATACTTAGTTCATGAAGCGGTGGATAAAGGAAAACTTAAATGGGATCAAAAAGTTAAAATCTCTGAATATGCACATAAGATTTCGCAAGATCGTTCACTATCAAATGTTCCATTAGAAAATGGTGGCTCTTATACGGTAAAAGAGTTATATGAGGCAATGGCAATTTACTCTGCAAATGGTGCAACAATTGCTTTAGTTGAACAGATTGCTGGTAAAGAGGTCAATTTTGTAAAAATGATGAACGATAAGTCAAAAGAGTTTGGTATGAAAGATTATAAGTTTGTAAACTCTACTGGCTTAACAAATCAAGATTTAAAAGGATATCATCTAGAAGGGACAACTCTAGAAGAGAAAAATAAAATGTCTGCAAGGGATTGTGCAATTTTAGCACAACGTCTTATTCAAGATTTCCCCCAAATATTAAATACAGCAAAAATTCCTAAAAAAACATTCCAAGAGGGTGGTAAATATCCAATTGATATGGCGAACTTTAACTGGATGTTAAAAGGCTTAATTAAGCAATATGAAGGTGTAGATGGTTTGAAAACAGGAACTACTCCAGAAGCGGGAGATTGTTTCACTGGTACAGTAGAAAGAAATGGTATGCGACTAATTTCTGTAGTGATAAAAGCAAAATCTCATACGGCACGTTTTGATGAAACAAAGAAATTATACGATTATGGATTTGCGAATTTTGAAGTGAAGAATGTCTACGGAAAAGATTCAGTAATAAAAGGACATGAAACAGTTCGAGTGGCAAATGCAAAAGAAAAAGATGTAGTAGTTCAAACGAAGCAAGCTGTTTCACTTCCAATGCCGAAGGGCAATAAAGACATTTATAAAAAAGAATTTAAAGTATCCAATATGGAACAAGGAGCGCCTATTAAAGAGGGGGGAACTATTAGTAAAATGATTATCTCTCCTAAAGATAATACAGATTCTGGTTTCTTATCAGGTAAATCATTACAAATAGACCTTGTAACAAAATCTGATGTCGAACAAGCAAATTGGCTTACACGTTTTATACGTAAAACAGGATCTTTTTTTAGTGGTATGTGGGATCGTTCGATTGATATAGTAAAAAGCTAATTTTATAGGATACAACTAAATATTAGTTTGAAACAAAAGATTTCAAAGTACTATAGATTCTTATGTGGATAGCTTGGAATGTCAGGGTGTAATTTTTCTTCTTACTTTGTGCATTGCAATGACAATACTTTTTTCTATAGTTTCATATCATTTAATCGAAAAGAAATGTATCAACTGGGCGAAACAAAGAACAACAAATTTTTTGAAAAAAGTATAATTCCTAGATAGATTTTATTTCTTTAGTAAATATATGAATATGACCGATTCTGAATGTAAATATAGTAAAGTGGAATATAATTGAAATCGAAAACCACTTAGAAATAACAATTACGGTGTGAGCTATTGTATAGTATAGATATGGTTAATAATAAAGGGGGAATACATATGTGGAAGCGATTTGTAGCAATTGGCGATAGTTTTACAGAGGGGATAGGGGATGAAGTTGAGGGAATTGCATTAAAAAGCTGGGTAGATCATTTTGTTCAACTGTGTGAAAACGATATAGAATATGCCAATTTTGCAAAGCGTGGGTTAGTAACTGAAGAAATTCGCTTGCAGCAATTGGAAAAGGCGTTAACTTTTAATCCAGATTTGGTTAGTCTCATTGCAGGGGCAAACGATGTTTTAAAAGGACGTTGGAATCATGATGCATATAAGAACGATATGGAATTTATGATAGATACATTAAGTAAAGCAGGGGCTGATATTATTATAGCAAACCTTCCAGATTTTACAGTTAGGCTCCTTTTTGCTTCTGAAAAAAAACAAGTAATAAAAGAACAATTATTAGAGGCAAATGAAGTTATACATTCACTGAGCAGAGAGTATAAGCTTCATCATGTTGATTTTTGGAATCATCATTTAGTTAATGACAATACGCTTTGGTCTAAGGATTTAATTCATCCAAACTCAAAAGGATATGTAAAAGTTGCTGAATTAATTTTTAGTAGTTTGCCTGTACAGAAGACAAAATAATAGTTTGCAATGTAACGAATATGATATTAATTGTATGAAGCTATGTTTTTTAGTAAATGGAAAGAACTAAACATTTAGCAAACAAAGCGTTTCTACGATATATTTCTACAGTAGTGCACAAATACAGAATCACAAAGAAAGATTACTTATGGAAATAGGTGGTCTTTAAATGTTTTTATAACTAAATTAGTATATGCTGTATTACTAACAGTTTCGTACTACAAAAAAATTAAGTTCTCTTATAGAAAAACTGATATTATCTTAAAATATAATAACATGTTCAAATCATATTTTAGGTATGTATCTTAATTGTGAATGATGTGTAATTTTTTTGAAGTATAAATATCCAATAAATAAAATAGGTAGTAGGTGCAGAAGTATTAATACTATATTATTCAATTCTTGTTATGAGTACATTAGTGATTAGTAATATTATATTTTTATTATCAACTTTAGTTATTGGAATTAATTTGAATAGAAAATATGTAGGATAAGAAAAAAATATACTTTATTGTATATTTTTTTTGTTTAGTAGGATTTACGGTCTCTTTAAACTATTATGTTAATAAAATTAAAAAACTTAATTCTTGATATCCTTATGGCTAAAGCCATCTATAAAATGACAATATAACTAAATAATTGTTTGGTATGATTTGTGGATTTTGTTTTTTATCCGAATTTTCTGATTCAAATATTTCAACTTTATGAATATAGTAGGTGAAATATTTGTGTGATAGTATTTGAGATAGAAAAAAGCCAACTTTAAAAAGGATGTGAATTGAATGTGCAAACGACTGTAAAGGGTTATATTAAGGCAACGTTTAGCTGTTATTAGTGTAAGGTAAAGATATATTTTGTAACAGTTGATATAAAAATGAAGAAATAGGTACGCTTTCTCTTGTCTGACTATTTTAAATATATGAAAAATAAGAGCAGTTTGAGTTTTGACGAAGTTAAATTCTAGGTGAGATGTCAATAATGATTAATTAAGTTTAATAAAGAGGTACCTTATACGCAAAAGCGTTTATATTAGTAACCTAAGGAGCTTGCTTTTATGAAAACTACTGATTCAAAAGGCCTATTAGGAAATAGGGTTTATTTACAAGTTTTCTCTGCCTATTCATTGCTTATGCTTGGTGTTTTTATTGATATGTTAGCGATTATGACTATAGTTGGGTTTGAATGGGAAGTAGATCCTACTATGATTGGATTGATTCCTGTTGCATATGCACTTCCTGGAATTATTTTTGGCTCATGGGCAGGTGTTATTGCAGATCGTTTTAGAAAAATTCCAATTATGATGTTCTGTAATCTAATGGTTGGTCTAATAACAATTGCTCTTTTATTTGTACAAGATATCCACTGGCTCTTAGTGGCATTAATGATTCGTTCCATTTTTATTGTTTTCTATTATCCTGCACAGCAAACACTAACAAGACAGATTGTATCCCCGGACTTGCTTACTAAAGCAGTAAGTATCAACGGAATAGTAGAGCAGGGTACCAAAATAGTAGGCCCACTTATAGGGGGCGTGTTGTTGAGCTGGTTTCAACCAGAGTTCTGCCTCATTATAAGAGCTATAAGTTGTTTATTAGCTACCTTAGTTCTCATACCCACAATAAAATTTAAAGAAACTATATCGAAAGAATTTGTTGAACAGCAAAAACAAAGTACTTGGACCGCTTGGGTACAAGGGTGGGGTTATGTGTTATCTAATCGGATAATATTATCAACCATGATTTTCGTTACAATAGCCATGGCGGTATTACAATTAGTAGACTCACAATTCCCAACTTTATTTAAGAGCTTATTCCCACATGATAAAAGTAAAATGGGATATATCATTTCTATTATTGGTCTTGGCGGAATACTTGGTGCATTACTAACTCAGAAATTAAAACAATTTCAATATGGCTGGGTAGTATGTGGAGGTATGGTTTTAATGGGAATTGGTTTTGGGGGGATTGGTTTGATAACGCCCGGTACGGTCTTCGTTTTAGCCTATTTAATTAGTTTTATCGCTGGTATTGGAAGTGGACTGATGCTTGTATCTAATCAAGTCATATTACAAATAGAATCCGATCAAGATCAAGTAGGAAGAGTATTTGGTATTCAAAGCAGTTTAACAAACGCAGTTTTAATTATTTCTCCTGCTATGAGTGGTCCATTAGTGCATTTATTTGGAGTAACTCAACTCTATGTTTATGGAGGGATTGGGCTTGTTATTATTGGAGTAATTGGAGTTTCACTGCAGAAATATTTATGGGCTAAACATAAACACGAACCTATAAGAGCAAATAATTTTTGAAGGGAAGATTTTTATGACCAATGAGGAATGTTATCCATTAAGCCACCCACAGCGAAGAATATGGTATACAGAAGTTGTTCATTCTGATAAAGGAATATGTAATTTAAGATTTTTATTTAAACTTCATCGAAAAATGAACTATTCAAATTTAAACCAAGTTGTGAATCGCGTTATCAGTGAAAATGACGGTCTGTGCATTAGGTTAAAAGAAAATGGGCATCAGGAACCGAAACAATATTTTACTAAACATGAAGAACAAGAATTTGAGTTTTTTGATTTCAGTAATGTGGAGAATACAAATTTGCTTGAGGAATGGATTGAGCAGAAAACAAAAGAAACGTTTACATTATTTAATTCAAATTTATACTATTTCGCTTTAATAAAATTAAACGATAATGAATGTGCAGTCTTTGGAAATGTTCATCATATTATTATGGATGGTTTATCAATTCAAATATTTACTGAGCAGATTGCAAAATATTATTATGACATGCATAACGAGAATGAGGAAGGCGAAATTAAAAATTCATATGTTCAATTTCTGACCAATGAACAAACATATTTGAATAGTAGTCGCTTTCAAAAAGATCAAAAATTTTGGCTAGAGGAATTTAAAACACTGCCATCTGTGACTGGATTGAAGCCTTATAATACGTACCAAGTTAGTACCAAAGCATCACGTGAGACGTTTATATTAACGGAGCATTTGAAGAGAAAGATAGAAGAATTTTCTGAAGATTACAAATTCAGTTTATACACCCTTTTTGTTGCTGCTTTCTCGTTGTCCATGTATCGGTGGACCTCATCGCTTGATATTGGTTTAGGAATGGCTTACGGAAACCGTATGACTAAAATGGAACGAAAATTGATTGGAATGATGGTGAGTACAGTTCCTTTAAGAATGGATATTGATCCAGAAGAAGAAGTACTTTCATTTATTAGTAGGGTGTCCAGAAAACAAAGTAAATCATTAAGACACCAGAAATATCCATTTGATTTGTTATTAAAGCAGATTAATAAAGAGAATAACAGTAATGTGAGACTTTTCGGAACTACGATTGATTATAGGGATCGTGATGAAAGTGGTGACTCACTATGGATTCCAAACCGTGAAGAGGTACAAGATTTTGCAGTGCATATTGAAAATCTAATTGATATAGACTCTATACATGTACATATTGATTATCGTGAGGAGCTATTTTCTAAGGAAGAGATAGAACGATTCTTTAACGTTATGTTAGTGATACTGGAAAATACTTTTGAAAACCCAAAGCAGAAGGTGGCTGAAATAGAAATCATTTCTGAGGAAGATAAAAGAATAAGTTTAGTTGAGTTCAACAATCCTAAACTGAATGTCCCGCCTCAAGTAACTATTCATGAAATGTTCGAACGGCAAGCGATGATTTATCCAAATGCTATTGCAGTTACGTATGAAAAAGAAAAAATTACTTATAAGGTGCTTAATGAACGTGCAAACCAGTTAGCTCATTATTTGCAGAAAAAGGGAGTAGGACCTGATACTTTAGTTGGAATATGCTTTGAACGTTCCCTCGAAATGATTGTAGGTATTTTAGGGGTTTTGAAGGCTGGTGGGGCTTATGTTCCACTGGATCCAACATATCCAGAGCAGCGACTTCAATATATTTTAGAAGATGCTAGCATTCAGTTATTCGTAACGCAAGAAAGTTTAAAAGAATTGAAATGGTTACCAGAAAATGTTGAGTCGATTTGCCTGGATTGTGATCAAGATGAGATTGGGAAAGAAAGTAAGACTTTGCCGGTTTCTAATGTTGGTCCCAAAAATCTGGCATATGTAATCTATACTTCGGGTTCAACGGGAAATCCAAAGGGCGTTATGATAGAGCATCACAATGTCATTCGGTTATTTAAATCAACGGATTGTTGGTATCAGTTTAATGAAAAAGATACTTGGACGCTTTTTCATTCGTATGCATTTGATTTCTCAGTATGGGAAATTTGGGGAGCATTATTATATGGTGGAAAATTAGTTGTTGTTCCGTACTGGATTAGTCGGTCACCTAAGGATTTTTATCAATTATTGGTGGAGGAAGAAGTCACAGTTCTAAATCAGACACCTTCCGCATTTAGACAATTAATACGAGTGTGTGAACAGGAAGATAAGAATAAAAATTTGCAGCTGCGTTACGTAATATTTGGCGGAGAAGCGTTAGAACCTATTAGCTTGTTACCGTGGTTTAAAAGGTATGGGGAGAAAAAACCACAGTTAATTAATATGTATGGAATTACAGAAACTACAGTTCATGTTACATATTATCCAATTACTTTAGATGATGTGCAGCATGCTTCAAGAAGTAATATTGGAAAGCGGATTCCCGATTTAGAAGTGTATATACTAGACGCTTATCAACAACCTATTCCTATAGGTGTTGATGGTGAACTTTATATTGGTGGAGCAGGATTGGCACGTGGGTATTTAAATAGACCTGAATTAACAGCAGAGCGTTTTATATCTCATCCATTTAGTAGTGATCTGAAAGCAAGATTATACCGGACAGGAGACTTAGCGAGGTATTTGCCAGATGGGAATCTAGATTATCGTGGAAGAATTGATCATCAGGTTAAAATACGTGGTTTCCGAATTGAGATTGGGGAAATTGAGTCTACTTTAAATACATATGCATATGTAAAAGAGGCAGTTGTAATTGTAAGAGAAGATCAGCCGGGCGATAAACGATTAGTAGCATATGTTGTAGGAGATGGAAATGTAGATGCGTGGAGAGAGTATCTTAAAGTGAAACTACCAAGTTATATGGTTCCTTCGGGATTTGTGGCGATGGAAGCTATTCCACTTACAGCTAACGGTAAAGTTGATCGTGAGGCCTTACCTATGCCGGAGGAAAAGCAGATTAATAGTGAATGTGTTGGCCCTCGGAATAGTAACGAACAGATACTAACTACCATTTGGAAGAGAGTATTAGGTGTTAAAAAGGTGGGAATCTATGATAATTTCTTTGAAATTGGTGGCGACTCAATTCTCAGTATTCAAATTATATCTCAAGCAAGTCAAGTGGGGTTAAAACTTACTCCAAAGCAAATGTTTGAATGCCCAACTATCGCTGAGCTGGCACAAGTGGCTATAGAAACGCAGGGAGTACAAGCGGAGCAGGGAATTGTGATAGGTGATGTGCCTCTTACTCCAATTCAGTGCTGGTTCTTCGAGCAAGAACATCCACATACAGAGCATTGGAATCAATCAATGCTTTTAAGAGTAAAAGAAAGATTGGATGTGAAATTACTAGAGGGAGCGATATTAAATTTACTGAAACATCATGATGCTTTACGTTTCCGGTACGAACAGTTACCAAACGGAACGTGGAGGCAGAGAAATGAAGGGACTGATGAGCTGTCAGTACTCCATGTTGTAAAACGGAATCAAGTTAATGAAAAAGAGTGGAATAAAATAATACAAGAAGAGATGAATATTCATCAAGCTAGTTTCAATTTAATTACTGGTCCGTTAATGAAAGTAGTGTACTTTGAAGATAACTTGACTGAAAATGATCGAATATTCTGGGTGATACATCATTTAGTAGTAGATGGAGTGTCATGGAGGATTCTATTGGAAGATTTACAGGTGGTATATAACCAGATGAAACAAGGTCAAGAAATTCGCTTACCTGCGAAAAGTACATCTTTTAAAGAATGGTCTGAACGACTTCAGACATACAGTGATTCGGGTATTTCAAAAGAAGTAAAGGATTATTGGAATGAACAAGTAGAAAAAGAAACGATGAAAATTCCAATGGACTATCCAATACAAGAAACGACAGAAGAATCGATTGATCAAGTGACGAGGACTTTAGGAATAGAAGAAACACAAGCATTGTTACACGAAGTTCTAGTCACTCATAAGACAAGGATTGATGAGGTACTATTAACGGCATTAGGACAAGCTATCGTCGATTGTACAAATCAGCAAACCGTTTCTATTCATCTAGAAGGACACGGAAGAGAAGAGATGATTGAAGGTATTGATTTATCAAGGACAGTGGGCTGGTTCACGAGTATTTATCCCGTTCATCTCAATTTTCAAGGAACTCAGACACCTATTGAAGGGTTAAAGGCAGTCAAAGAACAATTGCGTCGAATCCCAAATCGCGGAGTAGACTATGGTATTTTACGTTACTTGAATAAAGGATTACTTCCGTTTTATCAGCAAAAGCCTTCAATAAGCTTTAACTATTTGGGCCAATTTGATCAGATGTTTTCAAGGGACTCTTTGTTTATGCAAGAGACAGGATTTACATTTTTAGATCATGCTCCAGATTCCAAACCATCTCATCTAATTGATGTTATCGGAATGTTGAAGGATGAAAAGTTACATTTTATTTGGCTGTATAGTAGGGAACAGTTTTCTAAATTAAAAATTCAAGTGATAGCAGATGGTATGTTGAGGCATCTTCGTCAACTTATAAATAAACCAACAACAGAGTCTGCTTTTACGGTATCAGATTTTGCTGATGCAGAGGATCTTACGGAAGAAAGCTTGAGCAAAGTATTACTTAAATTAACAAAGAAGAGGGTGTAAAAATGGGAGACATTATTGATATATATGGTTTATCACCTTTGCAAAAAGGAATACTGTTTCATACTTTATACGATCAAGATGATGAATATTCTTTTTCCTATATTGTACAAGTAGGTTTCTTGCTCGGGGGGCAATTGGATGTTGCTACTTTTGAAAAAGCTTGGGAATATGTTATTCAACGACATGAGGTTCTGCGCTCAGTATTTGTTTGGGAGGAAGTAGAAAAACCTCTACAAGCAGTTTACGAACGTCTTCCTTTTACTATTCATCAAGAGGATTGGAGTACCCATTCGCATGAGGAGAAGGAGAAGAAATTACACCAGTTTTTGACTGCAGATCGTAGCAAAGGGTTTTTATTGGATGAAGCACCATTGATGAGAGTCACTGCGATTAAAGAAGCAGAAGGGGAAACGAGAATTATTTGGACACATCATCATATTTTGCTAGATGGATGGAGTGTGTCATTGGTCTTTAGTGAAGTGATGGAAGTTTATCTCAAGATGATAAAGGGAGAATTGTTGAATCTTCCTAAATCTCTTCCTTATAAAAAATATATCCAATGGATAAATAAACAAGATCAAAGTCAAGCAGAGGAATTTTGGAAAGAAGAATTAAAAGGGTTCTATGCACCTACTCCATTAGCAATGGAAAGAAAGGATCAAGGACAAGAGAAGGGTTATGGGGAGTTTGCTTATCAAGTATCTGAGGAACTTACTGAGAATTTACAAGAGTGGGTACGAAATAGTCGATTAACGTTGAATACGTTAGTACAAGGTGCATGGGCTTATTTGATGAGTAGGTATAGCGGTGACAGTGACGTCGTATTTGGCGTAACTAGCGCTGGACGTCCTACTGATTTAATAGGAGCAGAGAATATGGTGGGGCTATTTATTAACACATTACCTACCAGAATTCGATTAACGGATAATACATCAGTAGTAGATTGGCTTCGTAAAATACAAATGAAAGAAATGGAACGAAGACAGTATGAGTATAATTCGTTGATAGATATTCAAGGCTGGAGTGAGGTTCCGCGAAATAGCTCCTTATTTCATACCTTGTATGTGTTTGAAAATTATCCAATTCAAGGTGAGAGAAATGATGATTTAAGATTACTAGATGTTACAAGCACGGAACAAACAAATTATCCTTTAACACTCATTGTAATGCCCGGTAAGAAAATTACTTTAAAGTTGATGTATGATCGAAGCTATTTTAATGAAGAAACAATAAATCGGATTCAGAATCACTTATTGCAAATATTAATTCAGATGACGAAGAGCCTAGATTCAAAACTATTTGAAATTACTCATTTAACAGAAGAAGAACAGATACAGTTACTAGAGGAATGGAATCATACTCAAGTTAATTATTCGGCTGAAGGCATGATTCATACGATGTTTGAGGAACAAGTTAAAAAAACACCGGAAGCAATCGCGGCTAGTTACGAAAATGAACAAATTACCTATAAAGAGTTGGAGAAGCGTGCAAATCAGCTAGCTCATTATTTACAAAAGCATGGTGTAGGCCCAGAGTCTCTAGTTGGGGTATATATGGAACGTTCATTACAAATGATGATAGCGTTATTAGGTATTCTAAAATCAGGAGCAGCGTATGTTCCACTTGACCCTACTTATCCAGAGAGTCGACTTCGATATATATTAGAGGATGCTGGAATCGAAGTACTAGTGACGGAAGAGAATTCTGAAAATTTGTTTGTATCTGAAAATATTGAAACGATTTGTATGAATAAAGATTATACTGCAATTGAAAAAGAAGAAACAACCCCATGTATAAGTGGTGTAACAGGAGAAAATTTAGCGTATGTTATGTATACTTCAGGATCTACAGGGAATCCAAAGGGAGTAATGATTGAGCATCATTCAGTAATTAATTATCTAGAATGGATGCAACATAAATATCCGCTCTCTGAAAAGGATGTGGTCTTGCAGAAAACGCCATTCTCATTTGATGTCTCTGTTTGGGAATTGTTTTGGGGCATTCACGTTGGTGCAAGTGTATCTTTCCTACCTCCAGGTGGAGAAAAAGATCCTTCTATTATAGCTGAAGTGATTAAACAACATCAGGTTACTATAGTTCAATTTGTACCTTCGATGTTATCTGTTTTCTTAGATCACTTCAATCATATTGAAATGAACATGAATTGTTCGTCCGTACGCCATGTATTTTCTGGTGGAGAAGAACTAAGTTCAGGGTTAGTTAGACGATTTCAACAGAAATGGAATTATAGTGGACAAGTGAAATTAACCAACTTTTATGGACCAACTGAAGCCACTATTTACGTGAATGCATTTGATATTCAGCCTAATCAAGAATTTGTTTCTATTGGGCAGCCAATACAGAACACGCAATTATATGTATTAGACCAAAATCAACGCTTGCAATCAATAGGAACTGAGGGTGAGTTATATATTGGTGGTGCTGGTTTAGCGCGTGGATACTTAAATCGTCAGAATCTTACTACTGAAAAATTCATTTCGCACCCATTTCGATTGGGGGAACGACTATATCGAACAGGAGATTCAGTAAGATATCTAACTGATGGAAATATAGAATTTATAGGTAGAATGGATCATCAAGTCAAAATGCGTGGTTTTAGGATTGAATTAGGAGAAATTGAAGCCACTTTAGAAAAATGTTCGTTTATTAAAGAGGCTGTCGTATTAGTTAGAGAAGACCGTCCAGGTGATCAACGATTGGTTGCATATGTAATAAGCGATGGAAATACCGAGGAGTGGAGAGAGTATTTACAAAACCAATTACCGAATCATATGATTCCGGCGCACTTTATAGAGTTAGAACACTTCCCGCTTACTCCGAATGGGAAAATTGACCGAAAGGCCTTGCCAGCACCTGATGAGCAAGCTATTGAAGATTTAAATGTGCTACCTCGGACGCCATCGGAAGAGCTTATTGCCTCGGTTTGGAGCCAAGTGTTAGGAACAGAAAATATTGGTATTCAAGATTCCTTCTTTGAACGTGGTGGGCACTCACTACTTGCTACTCAAACTGTCTCTCGATTGCAAGAACTGTTCCAAATTAAAATTCCATTACGTGAACTTTTCAAGCACGATACAGTGGAAGCATTGGCGAAACGGGTGGATCAGTTACGAAAAGATAAAAAACGAGAGGTTGCTCCCCTTGTACCTATGAAACGAGAAGAAATTATCCCACTTTCCTATGCGCAGAAACGTCTATGGTTTATTGATCAATTAATGCCAAATAGTGCTATGTACAATATTCATGTAGCGTGTCGCTTAACAGGTGAATGGTCAATTGAAGCATTGGAGGCCGGATGGAATCAATTGTTGGAGCGTCATGAATCATTAAGGACGATAATTCTAGAACAAGAGGGTGAACCTTTTCAACAAGTTCAATCTCATGTATTCAGACATATTCCTCAAACGAATCTAACAGATCTCTCTTTGGAAGATAGGGAAAGAGAAATGAAACGGCTCATTCAAAACGAAGCTGAGGAACCATTTCATTTTGGACAAGATCCTCTGATTCGAACACGAATATTGAAAGTGGACAGGGAAGAATGGATTCTCATTTGTACGATGCATCATATTATTTCAGATGGATGGTCAATGGGAATCTTACTTGAAGAATGGATGGCTTTTTATGAAGGAGCATTAAGCGGAAAACCGGCGGAATTGAAGGAATTATCTATCCAATATGCAGATTTTGTCATGTGGCAGAAGGAATGGCAAAAAGAAGGAAATTTGAATCAGCACCTTCAATATTGGAAGGAAGAATTATCTGGGGAACTACCGGTTTTACAATTACCGATGGATCGTCCTCGACCTGCAGTTCAAACCCATCGTGGTGCAAGTCAGTCCTTAATAGTGGCGAATTCCCTACAGGAAAAGCTCAAAGATTTAAGTCTGCAAGAAGGATGCACTTTATTTATGACATTGATGGCAGCGTATCAAAGCTTCCTTTCTCGTTATACAGGACAGGATGACATCTTGGTTGGAAGCCCAATCGCTAATCGAAATGTGAAAGAGATTGAGGGATTAATAGGTTTCTTTGCAAATACGTTGGTTTATCGAGCTGATTTCAGTGAAAATCCGTCGTTCCAAGAACTTTTGTCGCAGGTAAGAAAAAAAGCACTAAAAGCATACGAGTATCAGGACATCCCATTTGAGAAAGTGGTAGAATCCGTAAAGCCGGAACGGAATACAAGTCATTCACCAATATTCCAAACTATGTTTACTTTACAGAATGCGAAGCAAGAATTTCCTCAGCTATCTGAAAGACAAATGGAACTCATGGAAAGCCATGCTTCTGTAGCGAAATTTGATTTGAGTTTATTTGTTACTGAGACGGAAGAAGGATTATCACTAACCTTTGAATACAATACTGATTTGTTTGATGATACAACCATTGAACGTATGGCAAGTCATTTTGAGCATTGGTTAAATCAAATTGTCTCTCATCCAAAAGGTGTATTATCAGAACTGAATATGTTATCGAAAGTAGAATATAAGCAACTACTAGAGGAATGGAATAAATCGCGTGTTATAGATATGGAAGAAAGTACGATTCATACAATGTTTGAAGAACAGGTGAAAAAAACACCAGAAGCAATTGCAGTAGTGTGCGAAGATGAAGAACTAACATATCGAGAGTTGGACGAACGCTCGAATCAGTTGGCACATTATTTACAAAAAAATGGTGTAACATGCGAATCATTAGTTGGGATTTGCGTCACACGTTCATCTGAGATGATTGTCGGTCTCTTAGGAATTATGAAGGCGGGAGGAGCATATGTCCCAATTGATCCAGTGTATCCGGAAAGTCGACTACAGTACATTTTAGAAGATGCTCAAATAAAGGTACTGGTGACACAGGAAAAGTTACAACAAAAAATGGTTATACCTAAACTCGTCAACGTGATTTGTATTGATAGTAATCGAGCAGAAATAGAACAAGAAGTAACTACGGTATGTACGAGTGAAGTGACGGGCGATAACTTAGCCTATATTATCTATACTTCAGGTTCCACTGGAAATCCAAAGGGAGTAATGATTGAGCACAGGAATACAGTAACAATGATTCATTGGGCGCATCATACGTATTCCCGAAAGGAATTAGCGGGAGTGTTAGCTTCAACTTCGCTATCTTTTGATTTATCCGTTTTTGAAGTATTTGTTCCCTTAACGATGGGTGGTAAGGTGATTGTCACTGAAAATGCTCTACATCTAGAGAAGTTGTCTACCAAAGGTGTAACTTTGGTTAATACTGTACCATCGGCAGCGAAGGAACTGGTTCGAGCAAAAACAATCCCTTCTTCGGTAAAGGTGATGAATTTGGCTGGAGAACCATTGCCATATTCGCTTGTTCAAGATTTATACGAGAGAAGTACGATCGAAAAGGTGTACAACCTATATGGACCGTCCGAAGATACTACGTATTCCACGTATATGGAATTAGAAAAGTGTGACATGCATAGGGTACCACCAATTGGTAAACCAATATTCAATACAGAAGTATATGTACTGAGTGCCGAACAAAAAATGGTTCCAATTGGTGTAGTTGGTGAGCTATACATTGGTGGATCAGGGTTAGCGCGTGGATATTTAAACCGCCCTGACTTAACGCAAGATCGTTTTATACCGCATCCGTTTAAAGAAGGAGAGCGAGTATACCGGACTGGAGATCTAGTAAGGTATTTACCAGATGGAAATTTGGAGTATGTTGGACGAATCGATCATCAAGTGAAAATTCGTGGGTTCCGGATTGAACTAGGAGAAATTGAAGCGACATTACAAAGGCATACACTGGTTAACGAAGTTATTGTGATGGTGCAGGAAGATTATCCTGGCGATCCGCGTTTGATCGCCTATGTTGTAGGAGACGGGGATGCTCAAAAGTGGCGTGATTATCTCAAGGATCAACTACCAAATTATATGATTCCAGCCTATTTTGTTGGATTAAATGCATTTCCACTCACTCCTAATGGGAAAATTGATAGGAAGGCCTTACCAGCACCAGAGAGACAGGAGATAGCAAGTGGTTATATTGCTCCTCGTACGTCTACGGAAAAAACAATCGTTTCGATATGGCATGAAGTTTTAGGTATGGAAAACATCGGAATTCAAGATTCATTTTTTGAAATTGGTGGCCATTCACTACTCGCTACGCAAGCTGTTTCCAATCTTAAAGAGGCTTTTGGAATCGAGATACCATTGCATGATTTATTTATGTTTCATACGGTGCAGCAATTGGCAGAACAGATTGATCAATTGCTCGATAACAAAAATCAAGAAATGCAGAATGATAGTAAGGAGAATGTAAGTCTTCAAGACTATGTTCAAAAAGAAGCAGAAGTGAGTAATGATGAAGAATTATTGGAACTACTTAAGCAATTAGAGGAGCTATCAGAGGAAGAAGCACAAGGGATATTCGAGAGTAATTTGATTGAGGAAGGGGTAAAAAAATGAGAAGTGATTTACTTGCAAAGCTGAGTTCACTTTCTCCTGAGAAGAGAGCATGGCTTCAGAAGCAAATGCAAAAAAAGGAGAATAAAGAAGCACTCCCGTTGTCTTATGCACAACAACGCTTGTGGTTTATGGACAGA
Organism: Bacillus sp. PK6-16; assembly: GCF_056530295.1. Taxonomy (NCBI): domain Bacteria; kingdom Bacillati; phylum Bacillota; class Bacilli; order Caryophanales; family Bacillaceae; genus Bacillus; species Bacillus sp. PK6-16. The sequence continues at coordinate 2,927,025 of NZ_CP096511.1, read as the reverse complement.
TTTAATCCAAACAGTTCTTTATATAATATTCCAACGGTATGGCATCTAAAAGGAAATTGGATACCTGAAGCATTAGAAAAGGGATTCAATCGACTCATTGAACGCCATGAATCATTACGAACTGTTTTTAAAGAAGTAGGAGAACAACCTGTGCAACAAATTGTCGAATTCCTTCCTAGAGCATTACCTGTAAGATATTACTCTCAACTTCCTCTAGAAGTAAAAGAAAAAGAGGTAGATAGTTTAATTGCGAGAGAAGCGCAAGAACCATTTGATTTAATGAATGGTCCTTTAATTCGTAATCAGCTTGTTCAATTAGAGAAGGATGAATGGTTATTACTGTGTACGATGCATCATATTATTTCTGATGCTTGGTCCATTGGTATATTCATGAATGAATTACTTGCTTTCTATGAAGAAGAAACGGGCGGAAATCCTGCTAAATTAAGTTCACTATCCATTCAATATGCAGACTTTGCGAAGTGGCAAAAGGAGTGGTTGCAAGGTGATGTGCTAAATCGTCAGCTTACGTATTGGCAGGAAGAATTGTCTGGTGAACTTCCTATCTTACAACTGCCAGTGGATCGACCTCGACCGGTTAAACAGACTTACTCTGGGGCTACGCATCATGTAATTTTTCCTTATAAATTGCTCAGTCAATTAAAGGATATAAGTCGACAAGAAGGATCTACTTTATTTATGACTTTAATGGCCGCATACCAGAGCTTTCTTGCTCGTTATACGGGACAAAAAGATATTCTAGTTGGTAGTCCGATTGCAAATCGAAACCATAAGGGAGTAGAAGGATTAATTGGTTTCTTTGTTAATACGTTGGTTTACCGATCAGATTTGAGTGGCACCCCTACTTTTCGAGAGATTTTGAACCAAACAAAGAAAAAGGCGTTAAAAGCTTACGAATATCAAGATATACCATTTGAAAAAATAGTAGAAGCTGTGCAACCTGAACGAAGCATGAGTCATTCCCCTATATTTCAGACCATGTTTACGCTACAGAATATAAAACAAGAACGACTAGATTTGCCTGATAGAAGTATTGAAATGGTAGAAAGTAATATGTCTATTGCTAAATTTGATTTGAGCTTAACTGCCTATGAAGTGGAAGAAGGTCTATTCGTCTCATTTGAATACAACACGGATTTATTTGATAGTAGTACCATTGCACGTATGGCAGGACATTTTGAGAACTGGCTAAATGAAATCACGTATCATCCAGATGAATCATATGCAAAGCTGTCAATGTTATCAGATAATGAGCAAAAACAACTCCTAGAAGAATGGAATGATACGGACGTAGTTTATGGTCATGATTGTATGATTCATGAGCTATTTGAGCAGCAAGTTGCACGGACACCTGATGCAGTGGCGGTAGTTTATGAGGGTGGAAAGCTAACGTATCAAGAACTTAATGAAAAATCGAATCAATTGGCACATTTTCTACAAAAACGAGGTATCGGACCTGAATCATTGGTCGGTATATGTATTGAACGTTCTCCTGATATGATTATCGGTCTCTTTGGGATTTTGAAGGCAGGTGGGGCTTATGTCCCACTGGACCCAAGTTATCCCGAAAACCGCCTGAGATATATTTTGGAGAATTCACAAATTCAAGTGCTGTTAACAAAAGAAACACTACAGGACTGGTTACCTAAAGATATTCAAGCAATTTGTTTAGACCGGGATCAAGTGATGATTTCTAAAGAGAGTAATTTAGCTCCGGTAAGTGGAGTAACAGCAAATAACTTAGCCTATATCATATACACTTCGGGTTCGACGGGAAATCCAAAGGGGGTAATGATTGAACATCATTCCGTTATCAATCGCCTACAGTGGATGCAGAAAAAATATCCATTGTCCGAGGAGGATACAATCCTACAAAAGACACCGTTTTCGTTCGATGTTTCTGTCTGGGAATTATTTTGGTGGTCATTTGTAGGAGCACGTGTTTGTTTACTTCCACCAGGAGGAGAGAAAGATCCTGCGGTGATTGAGGAGTATATTGAACGATACCGTGTATCCACCATGCACTTTGTTCCGTCGATGTTATCTACTTTCTTAGATTATATGGAACTATATAATTCGAAAAGGGATGTCTCGTCTTTAATTCAAGTTTTTACTAGTGGAGAAGCGTTAAACACTGAGCAGGTTCGCCGGTTTAAGGGGATCTTTTACAATGCTCAGCAAACAAAGTTAATTAACTTGTATGGTCCTACTGAAGCAACTGTGGATGTGACTTATTATGATTGTGATTTAGAAAAAGAACCAATGCTTATTCCGATTGGTCGTCCGATTGATAATACAGAGTTGTATGTGTTAGATCAATATCAACAAGTGGTCCCGATTGGTGTGGCAGGGGAACTTTACCTTGGAGGAGTAGGATTAGCACGTGGCTACTTCAATCGACCGGATTTAACTACTGAACGTTTTATTCCGCATCCTTTTAAGGACGGGGAACGATTATATCGAACGGGTGACTTGGTGAGATATATGAATGATCGTAACTTAGAATATATTGGAAGAATAGATAACCAAGTTAAAATTAGAGGATTCCGAATTGAATTGGGAGAAATTGAAGCAGCTTTACATGATCACTCATCTGTAAAAGAGGCAGTCGTGTTGGTGAAGGAAGATCGACCAGGAGATAAGCAGTTAGTAGCTTATGTAGTGGGTGAAGGGGATACTGGAGAGTGGCGTGAATATCTCAAGAAGCAATTACCACATTATATGGTTCCGGCATACTTTTTCCAAATTGAAGGTATGCCACTCACTCCAAATGGTAAAGTGAATCGGAAAGCATTATTGGAATTAGAAGAACAGTTCATAAGTGAAGATATTACTTCATCACGAACACCAGTGGAGGAGCTCATCGTTTCCGTTTGGAGCCAAGTGTTAGGAATAAAAAATATTAGTGTTCAGGATTCCTTTTTTGAAATCGGTGGTCATTCACTACTAGCTACTCAAGTAGTGTCACGTTTACAGGGAATTTTTCAAATCGACTTACCAGTACGTGAACTATTTGAATATACAACAGTGGAGTCACTGGCAAAGCGATTAGATCAGTTACGCAAAGGAGATAAAAAACGAGAGATTCCGCCACTAATACCAATGAAACGAGGAGAAGCTATTCCACTATCTTATGCCCAACAACGTTTATGGTTTATTGATCAATTTACACCTAATAGTGCCCTTTACAATATGCCAATGGTATGCCGTCTTACAGGGAATTGGTTACTTGAAGCATTGGAAACGGGATGGAATCAACTAATAGAACGTCATGAATCACTGCGGACGGTCTTTCAAGAAGTGAACGGTCAACCCGTACAGCAAATTGAACCGTATGCTTTTCAATCAATTCCGAAAACGGATTTAACTATGCTTTCTTCTGAAGATCAAGAAGAAGAAGTTAAACGTTTAATTCAACAAGAAACAGAAGTGCCATTTGATTTAACAGAGGGTCCATTAATCAGGACAAGTATTTTGCACGTGGGAGAGGAAGAATGGATACTCCTTTGTACTCTACATCATATCATTTCAGATGGATGGTCAATGGGAATCCTACTTGAAGAATGGATGGCATTTTATGAGAAAGCAACGGATGGAAAGGTAGCGGAACTTGAACCATTACCGGTTCAATATGCCGACTTTGCTCAGTGGCAAAAAGGATGGCTAAAGGAGGAGGTGCTTGATCAACAACTCCAATATTGGAGGGAAGAATTGTCTGGGGAGCTTCCTGTACTCCAACTTCCTGTGGATCGCCCGCGTCCCGCAATACAAACTCATCACGGGTCGATATACACTCTGGTTCTGCCAAGCACGCTACATGATAAATTGAATGAACTTAGTCGAAAAGAAGGGGCTACACTCTTCATGACGCTTTTAGCTGCATATCAAAGTTTTCTATCTCGTTATACGGGACAAGAAGATATTCTGGTCGGAAGCCCAATTGCGAATCGGAATTATAGAGAAATTGAAGGACTAATTGGTTTCTTCGTTAACACGCTGGTTTATCGAGCTAATTTGAGTGGTAGACCGACATTTCAAGATGTACTGTATCAGGTTCGTCAAAAGGCATTGAAGGCGTATGAATATCAAGATATTCCATTTGAAAAAATTGTAGAAGTTGTGCAACCGGAGCGAAGTACAAGTCATTCGCCAATCTTCCAGACTATGTTCATTTTGCAAAATATGAAACAAGAGTTTCCGGTGTTATCTAGTAGAAGTATTGAAATGATAGAAAGCCATAGTCCAATTGCAAAGTTTGATTTAAGTGTAATGGCAGCTGAGACGGAAGAGGGGTTACTTTTTACTTTTGAGTATAATAAGGATTTATTCAATGCTACTACTATTGAACGGATGGCAGGACACTTTGAGAAATGGCTACATGAAGTTTCTCATCGTCCACAAAATCCGTTGCATGACCTGAGTATGCTATCAGAACCCGAGCGTACTTTGTTATTAGAAACATGGAATGACACTGTAATGGAAATGTCTCATCAGGGTCTTGTTTGCGACAGATTTGAGGAGCAAGTAGCAAGGCGTCCTGATGCGATTGCGGTAGTTGACCAAACAAAACAGTGGACTTATGGTGAACTGGATACACAAGCAAATCAGTTGGCAAATGTTTTACAACGAAAGGGAGTAGCCCCAGAGTCAGTGGTAGGAGTTTATCTTCCGAGGTCAGCTGAGCTGATGGCAAGTTTACTAGGCATTTTAAAAGCTGGTGGAGCTTATGTCGTTTTAGATCCGTTGTATCCAAAATCAAGGTTAGAATACATGATTGAAGATGCAGGAATTCAATTTGTAGTGACGGCGGAAGGACAAGAAGGACATTTCGCACACGTCGAAATGGTAAGGTTAGAAGAATTAACGGTGGAAAGCGTAATCGCACCTACACGTCTAATAAATCCAGAGAACTTAGCCTATATTGTCTATACCTCTGGTTCTACAGGAAAACCGAAGGGTGTCATGGTTGAATATCGCTCATTAATGAATATGGTTTCTTGGCATCAGGAAGTTTATCATATTTCAGCAGAGGATCGTGCGACTCAGATTGCAGGGGTTGCTTTTGATTCGGCTGTCCAGGAGATTTGGCCGTATCTAACTGCTGGCGCAGCACTCTACTTGTCAACAGAGGAACTGAGAATTAATCCAGAAGCACTAAGGGACTGGCTCATTGATTCACGAATAACAGCTAGCTTTGCACCTACGCCTATTCTGGAAAGGCTCTTGAAATTATCTTGGCCAGATAAAACGGATCTTCGTTTTATCATTACTGGTGGGGATCAATTAACGCAGTATCCATCTAACGATATTCCTTTTGCGGTAATTAATCAGTATGGGCCATCGGAAAATACCGTTGTTACCACAGATTGTTATGTACCTGTAGGAGTGACAACAGGTACGCCATCGATTGGTCGACCGATTGCGAATACAGAAGTTTATGTGTTAGATTCTCATCTTCAGCTAGTACCAATTGGTGTAATTGGAGATCTCTATATTGGAGGGAAGAATCTTGCACGTGGATATGCTAATCGTCCGGATCTTACAAAGGAAAAATTTATTCCACATCCTTTCAAGTCAGGAGAACGTCTCTATTATACAGGAGACAAAGCAAGTTATCTTTCTGATGGTAATCTCCAGTTCCATGGCCGTATAGATGACCAAGTGAAAATTCGTGGTTTCCGGATTGAATTGGGAGAAATAGAAGCTGTTTTGCAGGCACATTCTTCTGTGAAAGAAGCAGTGGTATTGGTACGAGAGGATAATCAAGGTGACAAGAGATTAGTAGCTTATGTAGTTGGTGAAGGAAGTGTACATGAATGGCGAGAACATCTACAAACACATTTACCAAATTACATGGTTCCAACAAACTTTATTGAGATGGAAGTTTTACCACTTACACCGAATGGAAAACTTGATTTGAAGGCATTGCCTATACTTAGTGAACAATCCGCCGAAAATACTGTATACCCACGAACTCCGCTGGAAGAACTTATCGCTTCAGTGTGGAGTCAAGTGCTAGGAATAAAAGAAATTGGTGTTCAGGATTCTTTCTTTGAGCTTGGTGGTCACTCTCTACTTGCTACACAAGTGGTCTCACGTTTACAGGAAGTCTTTCAAATCAAATTGCCAGTACGTGAACTGTTCGAATATTCAACGGTCGAGGCATTATCAAAACGAATAGATCAGTTACGTAAGGGGAGCGAAAAACGAGAAATTCCACCATTGGTGCCGATGGAACGCGGAAATAATATTCCACTATCTTATGCCCAACAGCGCTTATGGTTTATTGATCAATTTGCACCTAATAGTGCACTTTATAATATGCCAATGGCATGCCGCCTTACAGGGAATTGGTTACCTGAAGCATTGGAGTTGGGATGGAATCAGTTGATAGAGCGTCACGAATCTTTGCGGACTGTATTTTATGAAGAGGATGGCTATCCTGTGCAGCAGATTCAACCGTACGTTTTCCGTCCGCTTCTCCAAATGGACCTAACTAAGCTTTCATTAGAGGAGAGAGAAAGAAAGTTGGAGCAATGGATTCAAACTGAAGTCGAATCTCCATTTGATTTAGAACAAGGGCCATTGTTCCGTGGGAAACTCATAAGAATTTCAGAAGAAGAATGGGTTCTTCTGTGTAATATGCATCATATTATCTCAGATGGATGGTCGATGGAAATCTTACTTCAAGAATGGATGGCATTTTATGAGAATGCGATTGGTGAAAAACAAGCAGAGCTGGAACCACTACCAGTTCAATATGCAGATTTTGCTCAGTGGCAAAGAGAATGGTTGAAAGATGAAGTACTAAATCAACAGCTTGCATATTGGAAGGAAGAATTATCTGGTGAGTTACCAGTCTTAATGTTGCCAATGGATCGTCCGCGTCCGCCAGTGCAAACCCACCATGGATTAACTCATAATGTTTTGTTATCGCGCCCATTACTGGATAAATTAAACGAACTAAGTCGTCAAGAAGGGGCCACACTTTTCATGACCTTATTGGCATCGTATCAAAGTTTCCTTGCTCGTTATACGGGACAAACGGATATTATTGTTGGTAGCCCAATTGCAAATCGAAATTATCGAGAAATTGAGGGGCTGATTGGTTTCTTTGTCAACACCTTGGTTTATCGAGCTGATTTAAGTAATGCACCGGCATTTCAAGAGTTGTTGTCTCAAGTGCGGATAAAAGCATTGAAGGCGTATGAGTATCAAGATGTTCCGTTTGAGAAAATTGTAGAGGTTATCCAACCTGAACGAAATACAAGCCATTCTCCGATTTTCCAAACCATGTTTACTTTGCAAAATGCGGGACAGAAGCTACCAGAACTACATGGAAGAAATATAGAAGTAATGGAAAGTAATGCTCCAATCGCTAAGTTTGATTTAAGTTTAACAGCTGCAGAAGTGGAAGAGGGTTTATTACTTACTTTTGTTTATAGAACTGATTTATTTGACAGCTTAACTATTGAATCCATGGCTGAACATTTTGGAAACTGGTTGAATGTAATCGTGGAGAATCCTGATAAATCATTGGCTAAGTTGCCTATATTATCAGGATTACAGCAAAAACAGTTGAAAGATTGGAATAATAATGCTGTAGCATATCTACGGGAAAGTACGATTCATCAGCTGTTTGAAGAGCAAGTAAATCGTACACCTGATGCGGTAGCAGTGGTAGCTGAAAAACAGCAGTTAACATATCGAGAGCTTAATGAAAAAGCTAATCAATTGGCCCACTATCTTCAGCAATGTGGGATTAGGAATGAATCATTAGTTGGAATTTGCTTTGAGCGTTCAGTTGAGATGATTGTTAGTATTATGGGGATCTGGAAGGCTGGAGCAGCATACGTTCCATTGGACCCATCATATCCAGAAAGTCGCATACGATATATTTTGGAGGACACTGAAATTCAAGTATTAGTTACGAATGAGTCATTAGAAGGTTGGATACCCAAAGAAGTCAAGGCAGTTTGTCTAGATAGGGATCAGGCAATGATTTCAAAAGAAAGCATTCTTTCACCAAAATGTGAAGTAACAGGAGAAAACCTAGCGTATGTTATCTATACTTCGGGATCGACGGGGAACCCAAAGGGTGTCTTGATACAGCATCATTCTGTAATAAACTTGTCGCATGGTTTACAAAAAGAGGTTTTCGAACATGAGATACCATCTAACATGCATGTCGGTTTAAATGCTTCAATTGCCTTTGATGCATCTATTCAGCAATTACAAATGTTGATTTATGGTTCAAGTTTGTATATTATTCCAAGCGAAGTACGAAGTGATCCGGAGCAGTTTGTAGCTTATATTAGGGAGAACAAGTTAGAAATCTTTGATATAACACCTTCATTGCTTCAATTACTTATAGATGTCGGATTGTTAGAAACGTGCGATGGCGTTCATGTTCCAAGTAAGGTACTGGTTGGTGGTGAAGCAATTATGCCGTCATTATGGGAACAGCTAGTAGAGACTGATAAAATCCAGTTTTATAATGTATATGGTCCTACAGAATGTACGGTTGATGCAACATGCTATCATATCAAAAAAGATAGTAGGAGAGTAACAATTGGGCGTCCATTGCCTAACATCCAAACTTATGTATTAGATAGAAATAGGTTGCCAGTTCCAGTTGGTGTGATGGGGGAACTTTATATCGGAGGAGCAGGTCTAGCAAGGGGGTACTTGAATCGTCCAGAGTTAACATCCGAACGATTTATTTCTCATCCATTCAAAGAAGGCGAGAGGTTATATAGAACAGGTGATCTTGTGAGATATCTTCCTGATGGTAATATAGACTACTTAGGAAGAATGGATAATCAAGTGAAGATTAGAGGATTTCGAATTGAACTTGGAGAGATTGAGTCGACTTTACAAGAGCATGACTTGGTAAAAGAGGTAGTTGTAATAGTTAGGGAAAATCAGTCGGGAGATAAGAGGTTAGTAGCTTATGTAGTGGGCGAAGGTAGTGTAGAAGAATGGCGAGAGTATCTTAAAACAAAACTGCCAATCCATATGATACCTTCCTACTTTGTCGAAATGAAAGAATTACCGCTAACTATAAATGGAAAGGTTGATCGGAAATCGTTACCTATACCAGATTATCAAGGAATACAAGAAGGCTACGCAGCCCCAAGAAATGAACGTGAACATAAGCTTTCTATCATTTGGGAACGTGTGCTAGGTTCAAAACGTATTGGTATTTATGATAACTTTTTTGAAATTGGTGGAGATTCAATTCTTAGCATTCAGATTGTCTCTCGCGCAAAGCAAGCTGGTTTACAGTTGACACCAAAACAACTATTTGAACACCAAACGATTGCTGAGTTAGCGCAAGTAGTCAAAGAAGAACAAGGTGTACAAGCTGAACAAGGAATTATAACTGGAGAGACGATACTTACACCTATTCAGCAAAGGTTTTTTGCGCAAAATCATCCTAATCCACATCATTGGAATCAATCCATGTTCTTTAGAACGAAAGAAAAATTGGACATAGGATCACTGGAAAAGGCAGCGCGTAACCTTCTACTTCATCATGATGCCCTGCGTTTAAGATATGAACGTTTACCTAATGGGACTTGGGAACAGTGGAATGAAGGAATTGAAGAACAATTGATGCTGACTGTCATTTCATTAGACGAAGTGCCGGAAGCGGATTGGCATGAAGTTATTCAAAAAGAGATTAATGTTGCGCAAGAAAGATTGAATTTACATGATGGTCCTTTAATGAGAATGGTGTATTTTGATGAAGGTGAGGAGACTGGTCGATTATTTTGGACAATTCATCACTTAGCCGTGGATGGTGTTTCTTGGCGGATTTTATTGGAAGATTTGCAAACAGCATATACGCAAGCGGTCCAAGGGCAAAAAATTCAATTACCTATGAAGAGTACATCTTTTAAAGAATGGTCGGAGAAATTACAACATTACGCTCAAACTGGAATATCAAAAGAAGTGCTACATTACTGGGAGCAGCAGGTTGAACGAGACGTAGTTATACTGCCAGTAGATGGTACTATAAGTAATCCAGTAAGCGCAGTAACTGAGGAAATTACTGTGGTGTTAAACGAGAATGAGACCCGTATGTTATTGCAAGAGACTTTAAGCACTCACCGTGTCCAAATCAATGAAGTATTATTAGCAGCATTAGTACAAGCTACAGCAGCATGTACGGGGCAGCCGATACTAAGCGTAGATTTAGAGGGACATGGTCGAGAAGAGATTATTGAAGATGTTGATTTATCGAGAACCGTGGGATGGTTTACAAGTATTTACCCAGTTCATTTAAATATTACTAATGCTAATACGCCAATTGCAGCATTAAAAGCAGTTAAAGAACAAGTTCGCAAAATTCCTAATAAGGGGGTTGATTATGGGGTGTTGCGTTACATGAACACAACAATGTGTGAGCCATTAAGCTCCCAATATACACCGTCTATTAGTTTTAACTATCTTGGACAATTTGACCAAATGTTTTCTAGCGATGCAATGTTTATTCCGGAGAACGAATTTAAGCGTTTAGATCATGCTGCCGGTTCCAAGCGATCGCATGTAATTGATGTAATTGGGGTTGTAACGGATGGAAAACTTCAGTTCACTTGGGTATACAATGTTGGACAATTTGCCAAATCAACGATTCAAAGTATTGCACAGAATATGCTATATCAACTGAGTACATTGATTCAATTTTCAGATAGAGAATCTGCACTGACCATTTCGGATTTTGCAATGGCTAATCTTAGCCAAGAAGGTTTGACAAATGTACTAAACAAAATGCATCGCGGAAAGAACAATCAGATTACTGATTTATATCCACTATCACCTTTGCAAGAAGGTATGATTTTCCACACATTGCATGACCAAGGGGATGAACATGTTGCACCGTATATAGTGCAATTGAGTTTTATGATTCGAGGAAAAATGAATATTTCTACATTTGAGCAGGCGTGGAAATCTGTAATTCAGCGGCATGAAATTTTTCGTACAGCATTTGTATGGGACGAAATTGAAGAACCTGTACAAGTGGTGTATGAAAATATCCCATTTAAAGTGAACAAAGAAGACTGGCGTACAATGACAAGTGAAGAGATAGAGGAAAAAAGAAAAGTCTTTTTGGCATTAGATCGAAAACAAGCCTTCCAATTTGATGAAGCACCATTGATGCGGGTAACAGTCATTCAAGAAGGTGAGGAAGAATATCGGATTGTTTGGACCCATCACCATATTTTACTGGATGGATGGAGTTTACCATTAGTATTTAATGAATTACTTACAGTCTATCAGAAGAGAATGAATGGAGAAGCTGTGAAGTTACCTAAGTCCTCACCATATAAGAAATATATCCAATGGCTAAGAGAGCAAGATAAGGAGCAGGCGGAACAATTCTGGAGAGAGAAGCTAAAAGGTTTTACTGCGCCAACTTTGCTGGGCTTAGAAAGTAAAGAGGAAGAAAAAGGTTACACAGAGAAGGTTACGTATTTATCAGAAGAGCAGACTCAAGCGTTACAAGGATGGACGAAACGCAATAAACTTACTTTGAGTACAGTAATTCAAGGTGCATGGGCATATCTCATGAGCCGATATAGTGGAGAAAATGACATTGTTTTTGGTGTAACAAGCTCAGGGCGTTCTACGGAGATTATTGATGTTGAAAACATCGTAGGTCCTTTCATTACAACGTCACCGACGCGAATTCAATTGATGGATGATATAAAATTAATAGATTGGTTGCAGAAGATACAAGAGGAAGAGATAGAAAGAAGACAATATGAGTATGCTTCTTTGACAGAGATTCAGGGGTGGAGTGAAGTTCCTAGAGGAATACCGCTGTTCAATAGTTTATATGTGTTTGAAAATTATCCAGTGAAAGAGGAGTCTTCAGAAAATCTGGAAATTGGTGAATTGGAAGGGGTAGAACAAACCCACTACCCATTAGGGTTAGCTGTAGTTCCAGGAATCCAGTTATCGTTAAAGTTAATGTATGACCGTAGTAAGTTTAATAGAGTAACCATTGAACGAATGCTGGGTCATTTACACCAAGTGTTAATGCAAATGCTCAAAAACATTGATCAAAATCTATCGGAGCTAGTATATATTACGGAAGCTGAACAAAGAAAGCTATTGGAAGAATGGAATAATAATACTATATCCTATCCACGTGAGAATGCAATCCATCAACTATTCGAAGAGCAAGTAAATCGTACGCCTGACGCGTTGGCAGTGGTAGATGAAAAACAGCAACTAACATATCGAGAGCTGAATGAAAGAGCTAATCAATTAGCCCATCATTTACAGAAATGTGGAATTGGGACAGAGTCATTAGTTGGCCTTTGCTTTGAGCGTTCAGTTGAGATGGTTGTTGGTCTCATGGGAATTTGGAAGGCTGGAGCAGCCTATGTTCCATTAGATCCATCGAATCCGGAAAGCCGCCTGCAATATATTTTAGAAGACACGGGAATTAGAGTGTTAGTTACAAATGAGGTATTACTAGGATGGATACCTAAAGACATCAAGACAGTTTGCCTAGATAGGGACCAAGCAATGCTTTCTCAAGAAAGCAAACTTTCACCAATATGTGAGGTAACAGGGGAAAACTTAGCGTATGTTATCTATACTTCTGGTTCGACAGGGAATCCAAAGGGGGCTTTAGTACAGCACCATTCTGTAATAAACCTATCCTATGGTTTACAAAAAGAAGTTTTCTCACATGAGATACCTAGTAATATGCGCGTCGGTTTGAATGCGTCAATTGCCTTTGATGTATCTATTCAGCAATTACAAATGCTGCTGTATGGTTCAAGTTTATATATTATCCCAAGTGAAGTTCGCACTAATCCGGAACGATTTGTGTCTTATATTAGGGAGAATAAATTGGAAATGTTTGATATGACACCTTCATTACTTCAATTACTTATAGATGGAGGATTACTAGAAACAAGTGCTGATGTTCATGTGCCAAGCAAGATATTGGTCGGTGGTGAAGCAATCATGCCGTCATTATGGAAACAGCTAGTAGAGACTGAAAAAATTGATTTTTATAACGTATACGGTCCTACAGAATGTACGGTTGATGCAACGTGTTATCATATCGAAACAGATAGTAAGAGAGTTACAATTGGACGTCCGTTGCCGAACGTTCAAACTTATGTATTAGATAAAAATTTGTTACCTGTTCCAGTTGGTGTAACAGGTGAGCTATATATTGGTGGTGCAGGTATAGCGCGAGGATACTTGAATCGTCCAGAATTAACAACAGAGCGATTCATCCGTCATCCATTTAATGAAGAAGAGCATTTATATCGTACGGGAGATTTGGTTCGTTATTTACCTGATGGTAATTTAGATTACTTGAGAAGAATTGATAATCAAGTGAAAATTAGGGGCTTTCGTATTGAACTTGAAGAGATTGAAGCGAGTATAGAGAGGCATTCATTGGTAAAAGAAGCAGTAGTTTTGGTGACAGAGGATAAGCTAGGAGAGCAGAGATTGGTTGCTTATGTAGTTGGAGATGGAAGTATGCATGACTGGCGTGAATATCTCAAGACACAAGTACCGAATTATATGGTTCCCGCACACTTTATAAAGGTAGACAAGATTCCTCTTACACCGAATGGAAAAGTTGATCGAAAGGCATTGAACAGTTTAACAATTCAAAGAGAAAATAATTTGTCTACACCAATCATTCCAAGGGATGAAATTGAATATCAGTTGATTAAAATCTGGCAGGATGTGTTACAGATAGAAGATGTCTATGTAAATGATGATTTCTTTAATAGAGGGGGACATTCTCTCCTTGTAATTAAATTGATTTCAAAAATTAAGGAGAAGTTTGGAAAAGAGATTAAGGTGTCTACATTGATTAAGAATCCAACATTGGAAGGAATCGCATGCCTTATTCGTGATAAGCATGATATGACAAAATCTGTATCAGCGCTGGTTCCACTACAAGAATCAGAGAAAAGACCTTTCTTCTGTGTTCATCCGTTTATGGGGAATGTATTCTGTTACATTCAACTAGCAAGATTACTTAAGAACCATTGTTCATTTTATGGTTTACAGAATCCTCTTATAGAAAAGGGAGAAATTGATGAATTGACCTTGCCGGAAGTAATTCAACTTTACATTGAAGAAATCAAACGTGTTCAGCCAGAAGGTCCATATCGTCTTGGAGGATGGTCTTTAGGCGGTGCGATTGCTTATGAAATCGCAACTGTACTAAAGAATCAAGGTGAGGAAGTTGAGTTGTTGATACTAATGGATACTAAAGTACCTTCAGAGCAGGACTATAAAACAACGGAGGATATGCTCTCATATATATATGAGCATTTCATTTCTAGAGATTTTACTGAGCGGGGGGAAGGCCTCTTCCATGAACAAGATATGCTTGTAGAGCGATTACTTATGGAAGGAGTACTCCCGCCTGATGCAGATCTTATGAATTTGAAGCAAGTTATCAATGCTCATAGGAAATGCCTGAACATAATGGCAGATCATGATTTAATACCATACTCTGGAGAAGTTCTCTATTTTAGTGCTGAGGAAGGAAAAGAGTTGTTTACAGATTGGGGACCTTTATTAAAAGGAAGAGTAAATAAGTATTCTGTCCCTGGATCACATGAGGAAATAGTAGACTTCCCCGCAGTTGAAAAGATAGCTAAGTACCTATTAAATGAATTTGAAGAGATAAAAGAAACATCCCTTTCATTAACTGAAAAGTAAAGAGTGCAAAAGATGCAACGCTATGAACGAAAAGGGGAGACCAATACCTGCATATCAAGTGTAGGCAATAATGAATATATCAAGAGTATTACTTTTTAAGAGGATAATGTAAAAAGTAATTGGTAGAGACATAGAAATCTTTGTAATAGAAGCGAATGCCTGATGATATTACTGAGGAAAGGTGCATATTTTCATTGATATGTAAATATGCACCTTTTCTATTGTATTTGCAATTTAATAAAGTTAATTTGAATTTATGTAACGCACATATATGAAGCCATCTTTTAAAAAAGGAAGTGATTTATCATACACATTCAAGCTGTGAAAATACCAAAGAATATTGAAAGTCATTTGTTTAAGCAACTTAGTAACTTGGTTTCAAATGAGAAGAAAGAACGAATAAAGCGTTTATTAAACTCATGCGACGTTAATAGGACCCTGATAGGGGATTTACTAATCCGATCTCTAATCTGCCAAAAGTATAAAATTAATAATGAAGAAATTAGATTTAAATATAATGAGTATGGAAAACCTTTTGTTGAAAATTTTTCTGACTTTCATTTTAATGTGTCACATTCAGGAGAATGGGTGGTTTGTACTACTGCTAATTTTAATGTGGGTATTGATATAGAAAAGATTTCAGAGATAGAGGCTCTTAAATTAGCAAAAGAATTTTTTTCAGCGGATGAATTTTATGATATATCTAATATGAATTCTGATGAACAAATTAATTGTTTTTTTGATTTATGGACATTAAAAGAAAGCTATATAAAAACGATTGGAAAAGGGCTTTATACCCCATTAAATTCATTCTCTATAAAAAAAGAATCACGAACTTTAATTTCATACAAGAATATACCTAAAAACTTTTACTTTAAACAATATAACATTGATCCAAATTATAAGTTATCTGCTTGTGCAACAAGGGATGAATTTCCGCAAGAGATAATAATTAAAGACATTTATGCAATTTTCCAAAATATATACAAATTTGAAAGTAAGGAGAAAATCAATGCAGAAGACTAAACTTTTTTGCTTTCCACATGCTGGGGGATCTGCTTTTAGTTACGCAAAATGGAAAAATCACTTTAATCCATATATTGAGGTAGTCCCGGTAGAGTTAGCTGGTAGAGGATATAGAATTGAAGAAAACTTGTACCAAAGTATGGAAGAGGCAGTAAATGATGTCTACAATAAAATAGTTATGCAGATAGATGATTCGCCCTACATTCTATTCGGGCATAGCATGGGAAGTTTGATCGCCTATGAAGTAGCCAGAAAAATAAAAGATTCTAAAAACGTATCGCCTGAATTTCTTGTTTTGTCCGGTAGAAATCATCCAAATAGTAAAATAAAAAATATCCGACATAATCTTTCTAACGAACAATTTAAAAGAGAAGTTATTGCAATGGGAGGTACACCATCTGGGGTACTGCAATCAGAAGAATTAATGGAGATCTTTCTCCCTATTCTAAGAGCAGATTTTAAAATCGTTGAGACGTATATTCATGACAAAAATACACAACCATGTGATATTGATTTTCTTATATTTAATGGGGAAAATGATGAATTTACTACATATGATCAAGTAATAAAATGGGAACGATACACAAGTAAAACGTGTACTTTTCATTCTTTTGAAGGTAATCATTTCTTTCTAAATGAAAATATTGAAGAAATAGCAAATAGTATTAAAAGAAAGTTAGATTCTAAAAGATTATCAAATAGTTTTTAGAGTTTTATAAGTATGCTCATAGCTAAAAATATTAAAGGGTTTGAAGTATACACTTCTTGTGCAGATATGCATGGCAAAAAGACAATCGAGTACATTCGGTGGTCTTTTTCTATTTTTATGGAGTTTGTGGCGAAATGCTAGACTTGCTAGATTGTGGATCTAGTAGCCGTTGAATGTGCGGGTTCAAGTCCTGTCATTCCGACCACGAGGGGGTATAATTTAAGGGTAAAACAGGGGCCTCCAGAACCTCTGATGTGGGTTCAATTCCCGCTATCCACTTATACTTGTTCATTAAAAGGTTTCACAAACAATATGTAATACGTTATGGGTGCTTACATAAATTTATTGATTTTCAG
Source organism: Bacillus sp. PK6-16 (assembly GCF_056530295.1). Classification (NCBI taxonomy): domain Bacteria; kingdom Bacillati; phylum Bacillota; class Bacilli; order Caryophanales; family Bacillaceae; genus Bacillus; species Bacillus sp. PK6-16. The sequence goes on along the minus strand of NZ_CP096511.1, from coordinate 2,910,192 downwards.
TTAAAAAGTATTGTGCGATTATACACGTTATGTTACAGTAATGTTGCTAAGTTGTTACAATATATCATAAATGTTTCGGTATTATTTCTTGTTATTTCCGTAATGTTACAAAAAACTATAAATATTGTTATGTGTATAGGAGTGTGTGTAGTAAAAAGTCTGAGTTGAAAGTACGTGCACACTTTAAATTTCCTTTTTGTCTGAATGAAGAAGACTACCAACTAATTAAGGGCTTTAAAGTAACCACTTTAAATAAAATGTGCTTCCTTTCCCACACACAATTGAGTACATATTTAAAGTACAGTCTAATTGCTACACAGACTCTTGTACATATAAACATTAAGGTGAAATAGAGATAAGAATTCATTACATAAAAAGCATTACCAAGCTAAACGTACAAAATATCATCTGTGCATTTTGATGAAATGTTAAAATGCCTAGATGATATTTTTTTGAAGAATTCTTGGATATGTTTATGAATAACAATTCCTAATACTTAATGATTCTCTACTGCTAAAACATCCGATAATTTATGTAATTAGATTTATAGGGTGTATGTACATTCACTTATATAGGGAAAATGAGGTTTTTCATATGAAGTATAGTTATAAATTGTTTATATTTATTTGGACAATTATTTTATTGTTTTTTCTACTTTATTTTGGTTACAGTGAAATTTCCGAAAACGAGCAAATGCCAGTCATAACAATCAAACAATAAAAATAAGAAATACTACAAAAGCAAAACATAATAAAAATAGATACCCGGAAATGTTTAAGAACAGGAACAATTACATGCATAAACAACCTTACGATTTCCATGCATACCCCACGTCATTTGGGCAATAGGGGAAAAGTATTATTATTTGGCGTGCGCAATCTTCCATCACTAGTAGAAACGGAAAGTTCCGTATACCTGCTGAAGGAGGAAGATGTCTACCTGCCAGGGGGCGGATCTATTCAGCATCTAGAAATATTGGAATTAAAAGTGTAGAAAACAAATAGTGAAAAGGGAACATATCTTGTCATCCCTTTTTTATTCTTGTAGATAAGTCTGGGGAGAAAACGGGGATTTCTGCACGTAACATAGATCTCATCGGTATACTAATTGTGTTTTACGTATAGCTGGGAGTTGGTGTGATGGTATTTGCAATGGATGTGAGATTCCGTCATTCTTTTCATGAAATTGAATCATTAGACATTCCAAATATATTGTTTCCGAGTCAGTGCAGGAAATTGTATCAAGTGATTGGAATCGGCATTCAAGAAGAATTCCGCAATCCCTATGTCATTATAAAAGAGCAACATGGTTCCGTTACATTCCGATTACCAGAAGAATTATCAACATGGGTGCAGAACAAATTATTACTTGTTAAAGGGGGCCAGTTTGTTTCCATACTGCATTTCAGTTAGCCATGCGAAGTTTTGTGCCATTTTTTGATCTCGGATATAAAAAGAATAGTCTGTCAGGTTAGGTGAGGAGATGCCACCTCTGACTTTTACATCATACGTAGGATGTGGTGTAACTTGAATCAATTCAGATTTATGATTCTGAATAAACATTCTAACCTTTTCAAACTTGTTAATTACGGGCTGTATCTCCATTTTAAACCGATCATAGGGATATGTTTTATTTTTATTGTAATACCTATCCAGTTCAATCAACTCTGACACTGCTGTATCAAATTCACTCTTTACTTCAGGATTTACTTTTTGCAACCATTCTTTTGCATAAGAGCGGAATGAAGATTTATAAAACAAATTCATATCAAAACCAGCTAATGTGAGTGGCTTTCCTTTTTCTTTTTGTTCTTTCATATAGGTAAATAATTGTTCAAGTTCCTCATTTTTCCATACAGAGTATAAGGATTGTTTCATCGCTTCTGTAGCGGTTGAGTTATCAAAATTTTGCTGAACAGCTGCTGCTTCCCAAAGCCCTGTTTCAAATGCAATCACATCATATTCCAGGTGTAACAGCTTGAGAGGAAGTGCTGGAAGACGGGATCCCTAAGAAAGCAAAAAAACTAGGTGTGAAATAATCAATTATTTGTGATGGTGGATTCTCCTAGGTGGAGGGTTCGCCGTTTTTTATTATATGTTATGTTGTGGTTTTTATATAAAGCATATTGAAAAGATGGATTAAATCTTCTGGAATGATGTCTCCATAATTAATAACTTGTACAATAACCTTTCAATTATCACTAAATCCATTCATATCAACAAGTTGTCCCATATATCCCTTTGTAGCAATATCTTTTAAAGTACGCTAAAAAATACCCTTTATTTTATCTTTATCTTATCTTTACCTTATCTTTAAATTTTTATATTAAACTTAAAACCTTAAAGTATTGATGTTTGAGTCTAAAAAGGGCGGGAGATAGATGTTCATTACATAGTTTGTAAATAACCAATTACCTTTGAAAAATTAAATTTTTTATACGAGGAGGAATATATGAAGGATACAAGTAAAAAACAAATTATAAAAGTGTTCCTTATTAGTATTTTAGGCTTAGTAATAATACTTGGAATGCTATATTTTAATCATAAAACCAATATTCAACAAAATAAAGCGCAAGCCACCGAAAAACGTGTATTGCAATATGAGTCTACCTTAAAAAAAGAATTAGAAAAATATAATTTAGGAGAGAAAACACCAATTTTATTAGGAATTATGTATCAAGAGAGTAGAGGTGAGGGAAACGATCCTATGCAGTCATCTGAATCACTTGGATTAAAGCCAAATGAAATTCAAGAGACAAGCTTGAGCATTGAACAAGGGGTAAAACACTTTGCTAAAATGTACAAATATGGAACGGACAAGGATGTTAGCATGGATACAATTATTCAAAGCTATAATATGGGGCCAGGTTATATTGATTTTGTTGCTAGTCAAGAAGTTAAACAACACTCGGAGGATTCAGCCAAAAAGTTTTCTAAGATGAAAGTTGATCAAAATCCAGCGATGTATACTTGTGGTGGAAATAAAAATAATTTTAGGTATCCATATTGTTATGGTGATTTCACATATGCCACAAAGGTAAATGAAAAAACAAAACTTATTGAAGAACTTCTTCGAAATGTACATAGCTCTTCTAAATAAGTTGCAGAATAAAATATAATGATACCGTCAGTTAATAATAATAATAGCTAAGAAAAAACTACTTCCTTTCTTAATTCACATAATTTTCAAAAATAAATCCTGTGGATGTTAATATTTGTTATATAATATATTTGTCAAAGCATTACCCCTAAAGTTTCTACAGTCAATCTGTAAGATAGTTTGTTTGGCTCGTATATTCACCTTAAAACAAAAAGAACTTGTAGAGAGTCCTACAAGTTCTTTTTGTTTTAAGGGTTAAATGTGGATTTAAAATATAGTTGCAATTTTTTGAGGGGGAAAAGTAAATGTTTATAAAAACAGAAAGATTATTAATACGGAAATTTGAGTTCAAAGATTGGCAAGCTGTTCATGAGTATACATCAGATATCAATGTTATGAAATACATACCTGAAGGGGTTTTTACTGAAGAAAATACAAGAAACTTTGTGAATGAAAACATTGGTGAAAACGCTAAGAACTTTCCTGTAGTATTAATTCATAAAGATATTCTGATTGGTCATATAGTTTTTCATAAATATTTTGGTGAGCATACATATGAGATTGGTTGGGTGTTCAATCCTAAATATTTCAATAAAGGATATGCTTCTGAAGCAGCACAAGCTACATTGGAATATGGCTTTAAGGAAATGAAATTACATAGGATTATAGCTACATGTCAGCCACAAAATACCCCATCATATCGAGTAATGGAGAAGATTGGAATGAGAAGAGAAGGCTATTTCAGGAAGTGTATACCACATGGGAATGAATGGTGGGATGAATATTATTACGCTATTTTAGAAGAAGAGTAGTGTTTCAGAATGCATTATTTAAATTGACACTCTTATTCCTAAATAGGCAAGTTGACTATCTTTATTGGGGATTCTTGCTACTAAAGGCGAAGTTTATTTCCGGTATCGCTGACGTGCAAAACTTTGTATAATCTGATCTTATCTCTAAATCACAACTGTTACCCCATCACCATCAAGTTAAAGTTTCATTTTATTTTGCTAACTTGAGGGTGATGTGACGTAACCTTAATTATTTAAAAATTTTAAAAAGGCCCCTTAGCCATGTTAAAGGGACCTTGATCACGCAAATGATCTGTAAGCCAATTCATTTTTGATATACAGATCATTTGTATGATAATTTTTATAAATAATTGCTAAATAGTGAATTTACATAAATGCTTTTAGAAGTTCTTGAATTAATGGGATTGCTCCACCTATAAATTTTAAAACTGCCATTGCGATTTCCATATTATTCTCTCCTCTTTTTCGTATTAAAATGTAATAAATCTTTATAACTTTATTATAGTAAGCGCTTACAATAATAACAATACATTTCCGTATGCAATATTGCATATTTATACATTAGATCTCTATTATTCATTTTTTAATGGTACTATAGCGAGGTGAGAGTCTTTAAGGGTTCTCCTTAATAGGAGGAAATATGGAAAGAGTGCAAGCGATTTACAGTAATCAAAAATTTAAGAGTTGGGTTAAACAGGTATTAGCTGTAGGAGGAGTAATAGGGTGCTGTTATTTGGTGTTATATGTTTTCTGTTTCTTAGTTATCATGTAAATAGTATACAACTAAACTAGTAGAGTCTTGCCTAGAGAGGTAAGGCTCTTTTATTGTAGTACCTGGAGATGAGCAAACTACATACAATATCTCTCAGGTTTTTCAGATCACTTTGTAGGATTCCTTGTTTAGAACACTAATTCATATCATTGAAAACAGAATTCTATGGATAAAAAATATGTTTTTACTAGATACATACTAAAAAGATAAGCATAAATTATATTAGATTTTGGCAAAATCTTTTTGAATTGGAAAAGGATTTAAATCTTACTTATAGACTTGATTCCTTTTTATATAATATAATCCTTATATTGATACGTAAATATAATACAGTAATAATAAATTAAAAGCAAGAATTTTAGTAGCGGTACGTTCACACATCCATCAACTTAAGATTTTCAAACAAAAAATTCTTTTTTTAATTGATTAATAGTAAACGAGAAAGATTGGCAAATTAACAACTAAAGAGATTTCTTCAGGTAAAATCTATCAAAAGGTCCTTTACAAAATTTATACATAAGTCAATTATAAAATCATGTAAATATTATGTATTTTTGTAAAAGAAATTCATTGACACTTGTGTATATAAGTAACTATACTCGTTACATCAAATTGAATGCGTGATAATACGATTTTATTATTATTACAAACATGTAAATATAAAAATAGAAAATCTCAATTTGATAAATACAATGGTAGAGGTGTTTATTTTAATGAAGCACAAATTAATTGCAACAGGTATCCTTGCAGGAGCTATATTATCCTATTCTTCTAATATTTTAGCAGATACTCATAAATTCCCTGATGTTCCTACATGGGCTGATAAATCCGTTAACTATTTAGTTGATAAACAGGTATTAAATGGTTATCCAGATGGAACTTTTGGTTCAAATGACTCCTTAGACAGAGCTTCGGCTACAAAAATTATGACAAAAGTTTTAGGTATAAAAATTGAGCCTAATGCAAAACCATCTTTTACAGATTCACAAAACCACTGGGCTACTCCTTATATTGCTGCTGCTGAAAAAGCTGGTATTGTTAAAGGTGAAGGTAATGGAATCTTTAATCCATCCGGAAAAGTAACTCGTGCTGCTATGGCTACCATGCTAGTAAATGCATATAAACTACAAAGCACAGCAAATCATAACGAGCAGGTTAGATTTGAAGATTTAAAAGGGCATTGGGGAGAAAAACATGCCAATATTTTAATAGATTTAAAAATTTCTAATGGTACCGAGAACGGTTGGCAACCAAATAGATTTATAACACGTGCTGAAGCTGCTCAACTTACTGCAAAAACAGATATGTTACAACAAAATTTAAACGATGAAAAAGAGGTTATTACTGCTACCTCATATGAAGATTTAAATTTAACAGTGGCTTCGAAAATTACAGCTCAAGAGATTGATAGTTTTATTGCAAAATATCATTCAGATAGTCCCTTAGTTGGACATGGACAAGATTTTATCAATGCGCAAAATCAATATGGCGTGAGTGCTCATTATTTAGCGGCGCATGCGATTTTAGAATCTGGATACGGAAAATCAGAAATCGCATATCAAAAACATAATTTATTCGGTCTACGTGCATATGATGGAGATCCGTTTAAATATGCGAAATATTTACCAAGCTACGGCGATAGTATTGCTTATAACGCTAATTATGTACGAGAAAGATATTTAGAAGAAAGTGGTATGTATTATAACGGGTCAACATTAACTGGCATGAACGTGAAATATGCATCAGATAAAGGCTGGGCTAAGAAAATTGCGGGTATTATGGAACGTATTAAACCGTTTCGTGTAGAAGACTATACATATGCAAAAAAATTACCAAAGAATCCTGAAACATTAGATGTCGACGCGTTATCTAATGAAATTCCATATAAAATGTATGCAGACGGTTCAAGCTCAAATGTTGTATCATCAGCTACTTACTATCAGGTACCTTATCCATTTAATTTAAAAATTAAAAGTAGACCAGATGTAGCTGTCGAGGAGAATAAAGTTGGTACAGTAACTCCTGGAACAACCATCTTTATTTATCGTGAAGATCCGAATGGATGGGTAGAATTCTCTTTTGAAGCTAATGGAGAAAAATATTGGACATTAAAAAATAAATTAAGTATGTAATTAAAAAGATCTATTTCACTAGTTTTAAAAGTATGGGATTGGACAATTGATTCTCTAGATTGGAAATACAATAAATTACCCGTTGATGTAGCAGCTGCAAAGATTATTCAAAATGTCTTAGCAGGTGCTACATCCGCATACTTTTTCGGGAAAATGTTGCGCAAAGTAGGTTCATTTTCAACACTATCTCCTGGTTCACCGTAATCTTCAATGATGTAATATTCCTTATCTTTAATGTATATATTGAATATACAAATATATTGTGTTATGATGTGAATTAGAAACTCGCGTGTTTCAAATACAACATTTTTATCTTTTTGATGACCTCTTATCTTTCCGTAAGAGGTCCTTTTTTATCCCTCCGTATTGCATAGCCGCTAAAATACTATGAAAAGATACTAGAGACTACTACAATGTGATATTCTCTAGTATTTTTTCTTTATCCATATTATCTATTGTTGGGTAATTGATGAATTATTAATTTTTGTATAATTTTCACAAAATAACTTTGAACCATTATTTATTTCAATATAAAATAATAAAGGTATATATATGAATAGGTATGTCCTTTTTATGTGATGATAATGCGAATTGAAGCGTAATACTGAAACGGTAAACGAGAAGAATCAGGGCCGAAACAGATAGTAAGGAGCAGACAATACTTATAATGAAAACGTTCATAATGGACTGTCTATGGATGGAGAAAAAATACAAAAAGATAAAAGGGGCAAATGAATATGAACAGAGCCTTTAAAGGTACCGTATTAGCAGGGATAAGTGTGGGTTTCTTGCTAGCTGGTTGTACAATAGAAACATATGTCCTAACGCAGTCCAGAATATAAGCAAGTAGATTAAGTATTCTAAGCAGATAAATGAAGACTATAGCGATGAAGAAATTGAAAGACAACTAAGAGGTATAGCATCCTGACTTTCTAAATAACATGAGTGTTTCTATAGAATGAATCCTTAGGAGGGCTATTGTGGAACCTTTAATCAATGCTATTTTATACTTTGTATTTTTATTTGGAGCACTGTTTCTTATACTGGGTACTGCATTGGTTTTATTAATCGTGGCTGCATTACCAGTAATCTGGAAGAAAAATCTATCATTCCTAATGATTAGCTTAGGTATAAATATACTTGTCATTCCATTGTCTTTTTTTATTGGCGGGATGGCAACAGATTCCCCTGGTAGTACGATGCACGATTTTTGGGAAGTATTTTTGTTTATTCAGATATTTCCGTTTCCCCTAGTACTGTTATCTTTAGTTTGGTGGCTTGTGCGTCGAAAAAAAGAAAAAGTTCATGTGTAGCGTTTTTAATGCAAATAAGCTGTCCGTTTGGGCAGCTTATTATATTTATTACTAAGCGTGATTATTTCCAAAATGAATGCAATACCACTATACAGTTAAATTGAAGGTGAACCATATTGAAATCTTATCAAACTTTAGCCCACTTGTATGCATTAGGACTAGGCTGCGGACTTTGGAATAGAGAGGAGGTTATTTCATGGTGCGATAGGTTGATTGAAGCAAATGATCACCCGCCATATGAAATTATGGAGATATCTTTAATGTCTAAAGCAAAGCTGATATATATAGAATCGGCTTTACTGTCATATAGCCGCATAGTTGATGAAAACCCCTCGGTAAACATCCTTCTTTCAGTCTTAAATGAAAAGTTAGTAGCTCAGAAATGGAATATTAAACAAGCTATTACTTGCTCTACTCGATTAGTAGTAAATAGAGGCCTGTATTGGGAAGAAGAATATTTTGATTTATACAGCCTTAATGATAGCTATGACTTAGCACAGGAAGGTATCCATTTTAATGAAAAAGATGTGATTTCTGCTTATATCGATACATTAGGTGTTTTTCGCGTCCATTTTAACGAGTTTGAAGATCTCTATTTACAAGTCATGAAACAGAAGTGGCAAGGGTAGAAGGCAGGAAAAAGAATCATTGAATCGTAAGAGTTACTTCCTGTATTTATCACCAAATTTATCTAGCCAAGACAAATCTGTCTTCGTGTTGATGAATTTTTGTCTCTTAATAACTTAATGCTATCGTTTTTATTTTTTCCGACAGCAAGCTAAGTTAGCATGTTTAATGCATAATGAGACGCCTGTAAATGAGCATTACTATTTAAATTTTTACCAGAGAGTAATTTAGTTAATTAGTAGAAAAAGGAAGGGGCCTATTTGGCTCCTTCCTTTTTCTCATACATACATAACGCTTGTTGACAACTTATGAAATAATAGCATTCATCGCTATTAAAATATAACATTAAAAGCAATTAATTAGATATGTAATTTTACATATATTGTACTATTTCATGAATAGGAACAAAACTATTTATCTCTTTCTGTATGGAGACAAATAGATTTAGGTTTACTTAAGTTAAGAAGATCTGATCATTGATTACTGGTTAAACCATATTTCTACGTATTTGAAAAAAATTATTTTACTGGATTGCATGTTAAAGAGAGTGAGGACTTTATGAAATGTAGGTTGTTCCTTGATTTCTTACTCGTGATTTTACTAGGAGGATGCATTGGAAAAGAAGTTACGTTATATACAATTTCAAAAGGGGATATTAGTCAGTGTATCCAAAGATGCGCTCCGCTTCCTGTTTCCTATCCTACTAAATTACCATTCCAAGCAAATTCCTTCTCTTTCAAACAATTTATCCATTAAATAAAGATAATTTGGCCATACGTATCGGAGGGCATGAAACCTTTTTAATAAGATTTGGAATATATTTCAATATAATTCCGATACTATAACAAATCGAAAATTTCTCTATTGGAGGTATATAATGGCATATCCATTTCGTAACTTAGTATTTGAAGGTGGCGGGGTAAAGGGAAGCGCTTATATAGGTGCCATCCGTGCACTAAATGAAGAAGGGATTTTACCAGAAATACAACGATTTGGGGGTACTTCAGCAGGAGCGATTACTGCATTACTTTTAGGTCTTTCTATTCCATTCGCAGATCTTGTAAAAATCCACAAAGACATGAATTTCAAAGCGTTTAAAGATGATGATTTTTCGATTGTACAAGATAACATTCGTTTATTTTTTGATGGTTTTGGTATCTATAAAGGGGATTTCTTCACTGAGTGGGTAGGAAAGATTGTTGAAAAGTGGACAGGGAGTAAGGACACAACTTTTCAGCAGTTGTATGACAAAACAGGAAAAGACGTGTTTTTCCAAGGAACGAACGTTTCTACACACGAGCTTCGTACGTTCTCTCGCGAAACGACACCTGATGTCCCGTTAGTAGTTGCTGTGCGGATTTCGATGTCCATCCCATTCTTTTTTAAATCTGTGGAATGGGATAAAGATTATTATGTAGACGGAGGTGTACTCGATAACTACCCAATTCGTTTATTTGATCGGAAAAGTTTTGTGAATAAGGAAGAACACTTCACGACCACAGATACGATTGACGAGGTTAATAAACTGATAAGCAATATAGAGGATCATTCTACACTAAGAAGCTTACACACGAAATACAATGCATCTTTCTTTGATCCTACAGATGAAATTGTCTACAACAAAGAAACACTAGGTTTCCGTTTAGAATCTCAGGCCGAGGTTGCCATGTTAAAACATATCGCAACTTCAACAGAACATCATATTGGCCATTCTCTTATTCATTTTGCATGGAATTTGTCTCAAACCATGATCAAAGGTCATGAGAGTGGAAAAACAACCAAAGAAGATGCTGCCCGCACTGTATTTATCAATACATTCTTTACGCCGTCATTTAATTTCGATATCACAGAAGAAGAAAAGAAAACACTCATGAATTCAGGCTATACTTCTACTAAAGACTATCTACATCAGTTTAATACGTCTGAAGTAAAAATGTTTAATCGACCATAAAGCCGAGTGCAATGCACTTGGCTTTTTTTAATCGTCCTGTAAATTTTTTAGTAGCTAATAAAAATTCAAATAGACTATACATAGAACAAGAGAGAGGAGATAACAGAAAGTAATAAATATAAGTTTTGATGACCTCTTATTTTGTAAAACTAGGGTGTAGAAAGGGTGAAACAGGTGGAGGAAAAACGAATTATGATTTATAAAATTTTTCGGCTAACACAGTACAAAAGAGAACCCTAAAACCGTGGATGGGAATGTATCAAAAAATGAATAGAGTAAAAAGGCGGATTTCTTGTGAAAGTAGGGATTTACTTTTTCTTTCTACTGATAATAAAGCGTTATGTAGACTGGAAATGTATAAGGTATTCGTTGCTATTCCTTCAAAATGCTGATGTTACATCATATTAAAATAACCTCTAATTTAAGTATTGAAATTCTCTAAATCTCGATGTATTATATTCTTGTATTTTCTCACTTTGCAAATCCGAGAAAACATCATCACTTCTGAAAGAACCCGAACTCCAGCGGGTTCTTTGGATTTACTTGAACTTATTTTTGAATCATTGTATTATATTTTTGAGTTTTACTTATATAAATCATTATCAGGAGAATCTGCAAATTTGCAGGTTCTTTTTTTATTTTATTGAAAGTAAAATTTTAGCCAGTCGTTTATTTTCATATTGTTGGTTTTTATACGTGTTTGGTAAAAATCAATGAGTTGCAAAAAAATACTATGCTGAAATCTAGTTCGGTATAGCAATGTGCATATAAAAGATCCCACTTTGCTATATCCCCTAAAAAGAGTCATAAAAATCTATATTTTTTTAATTCAGTTGCATACTACAAAACTTCTTTTAAAAGAAATGTATGTACATACACATTATATTTTGTTCCATAACTCTCTAACTTTTGTTCACGATAGTCTGTTAAGTACAGGATTATTGGCGGGTGGTGCAATAGGTGCAGAAGATGTGAAAACAAATGAAAAAGTACAAGTTGCTGTTGCAGGTAAAGAGGGAAATATAACGTATAAAGAAATTGATAAAGCAGAATCTCCATTGTTATTTGGAATGTATCCTTTATGTTAAGATCCTAATAAGAAGTTAGTTTTTTTTGATAATTAATATTTATAAAAAATGTATAATTAATATACTAAAACGTTTTTAAATTTTATTAATGTATTCCTTTTCATATGAATGAATTATTTATTGCAACAGGTTTCCCGTTCAAAATAAGATGTTCAAACAAAAGACAATATAAGTATCTTTATAATGATTTTTCAATATAATCAATGTGTTTATGAAAGGAACTCTGTGTTATTTTTGCTTTTTTACTAACTAATACAGCTTCAAACAAAGGACACAATTGCTACATACTAAGTGTAATTTATTACCTATTCAAAATTCTGTCTATTCAATCTTTCTAAAAATAAAAAAAGATTAAACTTATAAATATACAAGTTATAATGAGGGCGTCGAGACACAATTTATTACCTCTAGAGAAAATATCAAACCTCGTTTTGGATTAAAAATTCTAAAGAACTTGCCAGTAATTTTTTAAAATTGGACATACTGATATGATTACTATACGGAGGATAGCGGATTAGAAGGGAAGTTTATTCAACTCAATAAAGAAAGCGTTATCAAACAAAACTTGTTTTGAATCGATCATTCTAATAACTTAGATTCAACTACAGCTAAAAATAATAAATTATGGGGGTGCTTATATGAACATGAATGTAGCATCTATTAAAGAAAAAAAGATTGTTAAATACAAAAGTTGTTTTGATGTGATTGGGCCCATAATGATAGGCCCTTCAAGTTCACATACTGCAGGTGCTTTGGCTATTGGAACAGTTGCTAATAAATTATTTCAAGGTCTTCCCAAAAAAGTTGTGGTAAAGTATTATGAATCATTTGCTGAAACCCATAAAGGTCACGGAACTGATTTTGCAATTATTGCTGGTATATTAGGCTTAGCTGCTGATGACAGCAAAGTGCCAGATGCTATTAAAATAGCAGAGTCTAAGGGAATTGACATTACCTTTATTGAACAATTGGGTAATAGTCCTGCTGGTCATCCAAATACGGCAGATGTATATGCAGAGGATGAAAGTCGAAGTATTAGAGTAATGGGTATTTCGGTCGGTGGTGGGTTGATTGAAGTCAAAAATGTTGAAATTGATGGATTTAGCTTAAATCTGCAGGGGCCATTGCCAGTTGTTATTGCGATTTCAGAAAGAGCTGACTTTGAATTTGTTTTACGCAGGATCTTTAAACAATATGATGTGGAAATTAACAACTTTCATAGTTTGGAAGATAAAACAAAATATTTATATGCATTCGCTTTGGATTCGATATTGCCAGGTAATGCTCAGAAGGAATTAGGAGATTTAAGCAATATAGCTAATCTTATTATTCTTTAGTCACATTAAGGAGTGAAAAATATGTATATGGCCATAAAAGAAATTGTGGATGCAGCTAATAAAAGCCAAAAGCAAATTTATGAATTAGCAATCGAACAGGAAATCAAACAAACTAAAACTTCTTATGAAGAAGTATGGAGTAAAATGGAACGAAATTTAGCGACTATGCAACATGCAATAAATAAAAGTATCGAGGGCGACGGTGTATTTTCTCCAACAGGTTTGACCGGAGGGGATGCTGTAAAAATTAAAAACTATCGAGAAAATAGGAAAACTCTTTCTGGAGATTTAATGGTGTTAGGGATTCAAAGTGCTATCGGTGTTAATGAAGTAAATGCTGCATTAGGAGCTATTTGTGCAACTCCAACAGCAGGTGCGAGTGGGACGATTCCGGGAGTCCTATTTAGTATTAAAGATACGTTGCAGTTAAGTCATGAAGATATGATTCATTTTCTATTCACTTCAGCGTTATTTGGAACGATAGTCGCAAACAATGCTTGTATTTCAGGAGCGTATGGAGGATGTCAAGCTGAAGTAGGAAGTGCCTCAGCGATGGCGGCTGCAGCTGCGGTAGAAGCTGCGGGTGGAACGCCACAGCAATCTTCTGAAGCTTTTTCGATTGCATTACAAAATTTACTCGGTTTAGTTTGTGATCCGGTCGCTGGTTTGGTAGAAATTCCTTGTGTAAAGAGAAACGCCATTGGAACGGCAAATGCTTTAGCAGCAGCGGACATCGCATTAGCCGGCGTAAACAATCTCATCAATGCTGACGAAGTGATTGAAGCCATGTATAGAGTTGGAAGACAGATGCCTCGCGAATTAAGAGAGACAGGTTTAGGTGGTATTGCAGCTACACCTACAGGAATTGCCATTAAAAATAAAATCTTTGGGGAGAAACAATCAAATCAATAAGTTATCGAATATATTGTGAAATTTTTAACAATCTTTACTCTATTGTTCGCCTAAGGATGTCTGTATATTGGGGGAGTTATCAATAAAATATACTACTATATAATTAAAATATTTTATAAGTGGTAACAAACCCTTCAGGTTGATGCTTCGCTAATTTTTTGATTTTTATTAACCTAGAAGGGGGATATTCGTTGTGGGGCACTATATAAGCTATTCATTTTTCAAGAACGGTCTATATTCCTATATCTTAAAAAGAGAATTAAGAATAGGACACAAGGAGGAATTATTATATGGATTGGAATACTGCAAAAAACATAGAATTTCAAGTTGATAACACTGCAGTAAAAAATGAGAAATATCTAGACCCTAAAAAGTGGCATAAACAGGATACTACCTGGGCATTGAGCCTTTTTGGAACAGCAATTGGAGCAGGAGTACTCTTTTTACCGATTAATGCAGGTTCAGGTGGTTTATTATCTTTACTACTAATTACATTACTTGCATATCCTGTTATGTATTATTCACATAGGGCGCTTGCTAAAATGATTTACGCTTCGAACTCTGCCGATGAGGGGATTACAGGTACAATAAGAGAGTATTTTGGAAATAAGGCAAGTATCATTTTTAATATTGTATATTTTGTCTCCATTTATACGATCGTGCTGATGTACTCGGTCGCACTTACAAATACCGCTAGTAGCTTTATCGTGCATCAATTGCACATGTCGGAGCCTCCAAGGTCCATTTTATCGCTTGTTTTAGTACTCGGTCTTATCGCTATACTAAATTTTGGTCAAGATATAACTGTAAAGATCATGAGCATGCTAGTGTATCCTTTTATAGCTTCTCTACTTTTTATCGCAATATCTTTGATTCCACAGTGGAATACGTCAATGCTTAGTTTTTCAAGTGTTTCTACTGCTTCAACAGGAACAGGATATTTAGGAACGATATGGATGATACTTCCAATCATAGTATTCTCGTTTAATCATTCGCCTATGATTTCGTCATTTGTTATGAAACAGAGAGCTACGTATGGAATAGATGCTACTGATGCTAAATGTGCTCAAATACAAAAAGTTTGTTATATTATGACATTCGCAGTTGTTATGTTCTTTGTTTGGAGCAGTACCTTAAGTTTGACTCCAAATGATCTTAAGGTGGCAAAAGAACAGAACTTGTCAATCCTATCATATCTTGCTAATGAGCTTAATTCGCCAGTAATCACTATTGCAGCTCCTATCATTGCATTTGTGGCTATTACAAAGTCTTTCCTTGGTCATTATATAGGAGCGTATGAGGTAATGCGTGACATGATTATCAAGTCCAGTAAAAAACGTGGGAAAGATATAGGAGAAAAAACAGTTAAGACAATGATTCTTACTTTTGTCGTATTAACATGCTGGTATGTTGCTTATACAAATCCAAGTATTCTTGGAATCATTGATGCCCTTAGCGGTCCGCTAGTCGCTGCTATCTTATGTATATTACCAATGTATGCGATCCATAAAGTACCAGTACTTGCTAAATACAAAGGGAAAGCGAGCAATGTTTTTGTCATTATTATAGGTATCCTTACTGTCTTAGCAAGTATTCAGTCATTATTCTAATCCACTGTTGTTAGTACTGATGCAAAAAACATGGGATATGAAAAAAATAAAAATTCTTATCGGAACTGAACTCTATATTGTTGAACTAAAGAGATCATGGTTTTGGACAAACTCCTCATCTTGGAGAGTTTGTCTTTTTAATTATATGCATAACTTTTATACTAGCTTAAACAGACTAGATTAATAGTAAATGAAAACTTCATACAAACCACACATTAACTCCACTACTAGCACAAACTACAGTTGTATACTTTAAGTATCATTTTTCAACAATAAACATTCGAACATACTAATATTATGTAATATGGAAGTTACACTACATTAGAAGAAAACAAATAAGGGAGAGCGTATACTATGACAAGATTTGCGAATCAGCATGTAGAGAACACGATTTTAGAAGAGGATGTAGAGCTTTTAAAACTTATGGCACACCCAATGCGTTTAAAAATGATCAATGAGCTTTCTAAACATAAAACACTAAATGTAACCCAAATGACCGAAATTTTAAACATTCCACAATCAACAGTTTCCCAACACTTATCTAAAATGAGAGGGAAGGTTCTAAGAGGAAATCGTCAGGGGTTAGAAATTTACTATAGCATCGAAAACCAAAAAGCTGAAGAAATTATGGGATTATTAGGACCAATACAATAAAATATTAAGTTTACCATTTAAAGATTTACTTATATAGAATACTAAGCCCTCCTTGTTGTGGAGGGTTTTTATTTATTAATTTTTTAAGTAATTATTACTTTGATCCAATGACATCAATATCTTAAATATGTCACGATTTAAAAGAAGAGGGAATATCAGCTGTTTTTCATAGCTTATCAAATGGCGAAGTTCCTAAGGGTGGAGTAATCACGGAAGAAGGTATATTAGACAATACCATCTATACAAGAACTATGTGCATGGAGTCTGGCGCATATTATTATCATACCTACGATTGTAGACAAATTAAAACCATTGATTTATTTGATGCAAACTAATTAGAATAGGTAAACTGTATAAAATACAAATTCAGGGTTCTTATGTGGTTTTAATCTGTTTTTAAATGAAAAATCAATAACTCATAAATATTACAACCTTCCAAAAATCAAAAAGGAAGCGTGATTAGCTTGTAGATTAAGTCTGTTTTAAAACTGATGTATACGGGGGACAATCCCATAAACATCAGTTTTAAAAAATTAGATACTTTATTTATCAAGTTAATGCGAGTTACATCAGTATAGGAAACAGTGGAAATCTAAATCTTTGTTTATATGTTCATTACTTCAAACGTATCCCTTCGAATGCGTTTATAACCAAGTCATGTACATAGGATTCATCCAACTTTTCATCGGTTACTAGCAAGCGATAAAAAATTGGTCCGTAAATGAGATCGATGCTTAATTCAACATCGAGGTTTTCTTTTAATTCGCCTCTGTTAATTCCCTTCTCCAGAAGTTGCTTTGCTTGCAGTCGACGTGGCTGGAAATATCGAGCACGATATTCTTCTGCTAGTTTCGAATCAAATTGCCCTTCGCCAACTAACTCATTGATAATAGTTCCTTCTCGACTTATCAAAAAACTGGCTAAACTTGTAGCATGAATTAAAATATCATTCAACGCTGAACCTGTGTCAGGTACAGGCAATCTGGCAGCAGCAGCAGAAAGAAAACCATCCATTACCACAGCAGCCTTATTTGGCCACCATTTATAAATCGTAGCTTTGCTGACTTTAGCTCGGTCTGCAATTTTATCGACTGTGACTGCTTTAAAGCCACTTTCCAATAATAACTCATAGGACGCAGAAAGGATGGCCTTTTGGGTTTCGATATTACGTGGTCGACCTCTTTTACCTTGCACATTAATCATTCCTTTCAAAAACATAAACTATACGTTTAGTATACTTAATATGAATAAAAAACAAAATAGCCTATTTACAAAACTGAACGTTTAGTATATATTTTTAGTTAATTAATAAACTGAACGTACAGTTTATTAATTAACTAACTAACATCTTGTAATGGTATGGCTACATTTAGGTTCCAAAATTCAAAAATTAAATTGCTAAAAAACATTTAGAAAAGGGGGATAAACAAGAGGTGAAATTGGATTTTTTAAAAGCAGAATGTAGTTCAAACTTAATTTATTACAATAAAAAATGGTATCGCAGTAGTTCTTGCCAAGGCGATTTAGTAATTTTGAAATAAAAGTATGGGAGGAAGTAGTTATGTCTAATTTTAAAAATAAAGCAATTGATAAGGATATTTCATCAGGTTTAATCATTCTATTAGCAACTTCATGTGGTATTATTGTGGCTAATCTTTATTATGCACAGCCTTTAATTGGGGTAATTAGTAATGTAATTGGGCTTTCTAATAGTAGCGCTGGATTAATTGTAACGCTAACTCAAATTGGATATGTTGTTGGCTTACTATTTCTTGTACCTTTGGGAGATATTGTTGAGAATAAAAAATTGATACTTATTTTGTTATTTTTAAGTGCATTTGCACTCATTTCCATGGTTTTTGTAAAAAGCGCAACTTTGTTGTTAATTGCTTCATTCTTTATCGGACTGGGGTCGGTCGCAGCGCAAGTGCTCGTACCTCTTGTATCATATCTTTCATCGGAAAATGCACGCGGTCGCGTAGTTGGCAATGTCATGAGTGGTCTGTTACTAGGCATTATGCTTGCGCGACCGATATCTAGTCTAGTAGCCGATATTTGGGGATGGAGTGCAATATTTGCTTTATCTGCTACTGTAATTATTGTCCTGGCGTTTGTTTTATCGAAAGTACTCCCTACAAGAAAACCAACAGCAAAAACAAATTATATCGTCTTACTTAATTCAATGTGGCAACTGCTACGAACTACTCCCATTTTACGTCGTCGCGCCATTTATCATGCTTGTGTATTTGGGGCTTTCAGCTTATTCTGGACCACTGTTCCATTATTATTATCTAGTCCGGCTTTTCATTTTTCTCAAACTGCCATAGCATTGTATGCACTTGTGGGAATTACAGGCGCGATAGCTGCTCCAATAGGTGGTCGACTAGCCGATCTTGGCTGGACACGATCCGCCACTGGGATAGCTCTCACCGTAGTTATTATTTCTTTATTACTTCCACTTTTTATTCAAAGTAGCTCGCCCTTTGGAATAGCTGTTTTAGTAATTGCTGCAATTCTGTTGGACATGGGAGTATCTGCAAACCTTGTGCTTAGCCAACGTTTAATTTTCTCGTTGAGTCCAGAAATCCGTAGTCGATTAAACGGGCTATTTATGGCTATTTTCTTTTTGGGAGGTGCTGTGGGATCCTTTATTGGAGGATGGGCATATGCCTTAGGTGGATGGAATCTAACATTATGGATAGGAATCGCTTTTCCGACTATAGCTCTACTTTATTTTGCTACAGAGAAATAGTTCTATAATTTATTTTCACCAGTCAGGATAGGGAATGCCTATTTATTGTTATATCTGAGTTTCAAAGGTTATTTGTGAATTGTATGGAGTTTTTGTATTAGAAGCAAATTTTTATTTTCTATTGCTGTAAGTGGAAAAGACTCACCTTGTTGAATATATCTGAAATGCAATAAAAAAGAGCTTGTGTAAAAACACAAACTCTCTTTAAAAAGAAATAACGCAATTGAGATATCTATATATTAACAATTTGTTTCTTATAATTCTATGCTCCCTATGTTGAGAAATAATATATTGTTAGTTTGTTAAAACTTAAATACATTATTGACTTAATATTTCGTCTTTCATGCAAATAATCTTGAATTTGGGATATTTTTTAAAATATTGGTAATGATGAGGTTTTATCGTGAAAATCGTTTAAATCTTATGTTTAACCGATTGAATTGAGAACAAGGTCTTCCTATATACAGCACGAAATACACGGTTCTTTACAGAAAAAGAAACACAAGGTAACATCAAAAAGAGACAATATGCACATTTATCCATACTTTCTGCTATTAACCCCCTAGTCTTGGAGGTAAAAAACAAGCATATCGAGTCTGCATTGATAGTAGTAAGTGGAAAGTTTGTCTATGGGACAGATAAAATTCAAAAATTATCACCTTCAGCTCCTAAATCTAGAACAGGTAGGCTACCAATAATTACTTTTGGGGGTATGATAATAAATCGAAAATTAAGCATCGATTAGGTTATATTATGAAGATTACGATATAGGGAAGCCAGTTGTATTAATTCATGTTTGGCCGTGAAGTGATCGATCTTGGGAATGTCAAGTTCCAGCTCTTGTTGAGGCTGGATACAGAGTCATAACTTATGATCGTCGGGGATTCAATAAATCTTCACAGACATAGGATGGTTATGACTATGATACGCTGGCTAATGATTTACATCTGTTATTGGAGCATTTGAATCTCCAAAAATATCACAATGGTTGAATCTTCAATGGGGGGGATTTACTGGCCTGCCATGAAAGAACACGTTATCGAACTTAATGCGGCATATCCTGTTGCGATAGCTGAGTTTGCGATTATCTCAGGCTTAGAAGAATATGAGCAGCTGGCGAAAGAAACATTACAAGTGAATGATGACCACTAGCACTCCAATCAGATCAAAGAAAATGGGCCACAACAAAAGCAAAGTGGCCTATTTGGAAATGGGTGCATATCAATACAGTTGCTCCAATATGGGTTAGCTTCATAAAAATGTGGATTTACAACGTTAAGGAAATCCCAATATTAAAAAAGCCTAACTTCTCAATTTAATGTGAAGAAATTAGGCTTTTTTATTTAGTGATGAAATCCATTATCACATTTCGTATCATGTGGCATAGGCCCATCCAGGGAATCCAGAAAGGCAACAGTCTGTTTGAGGTTTCTCAAAAATAAATGCGCAAGATCCATGGAAAATCCATTTCGAACCACAACTCGCATAATCGTCACCGTTTCCATATCTGGAGGCAATGGATAGGCGGGTACTTGCCAACCGAATACACGCAATTGTCGAGATAAATCATAAAGGTTCCAGTTTGATGTGTAGCCATCTTTCAGTCGCCAAGCGAAAACCGGAATGTCCGACCCATCAGACAAAAGTTCGAACGGTTCCATCTTCTGAATGGCCTTGCTTAGAAAAAGAGCGACTTTCTGTGAAGCCTTTTGAACATCATAGTACCCCTTTTTCCCTAAACGTAAATAATTATAATATTGCAGGAGCACTTGTGCGCCAGGACGAGAAAAATTCAGAGCAAAGGTCGGCATGTCTCCGCCCAAATAGGAGACATGGAAGATTAGATTTTCAGGGAGATCTTCAGCTTCCCGCCAAATTATCCAACCCAATCCAGGATAGACTAATCCATATTTATGTCCGGATACATTGATGGACTTCACCCTTGGTAATTCAAAATCCCAGACTAAATCTGGTTGGAGAAATGGTGCTATAAATCCTCCCGAAGCTGCATCCACATGCATGGGAATGTCAAGACCAGTCTTCGCCTGTAAATCATCCAACGCTTTCGCAATTGCGGCAACCGGTTCGTAAAGACCGGTATAAGTTTCACCGAGAATCGGTACTACACCAATCGTATTTTCATCCACGGCTGCGAGGACCCCCTGAGGATCCAATTGAGGATGTTCAGGGCTAACCTTCACATAACGTGGTTCAACCTCCCAATAATTCGCGAATTTTTCCCAAACGACCTGAACAGCAGAACTAAACACAATATTGGGACGATCCACCGGCTTCCCTTCGCTTTTACGTGCATTTTGCCATCGTCGCTTTAAGGCAAGCCCACCGAGCATACATGCTTCTGACGATCCAGTTGTTGAAACGCCCATAGTCGTAAGGGGGCTGGGCGAATGCCAGAGGTTGGCTAAGATACGGACACACCGCTCCTCAATTTCAGCTGTCTGTGGATATTCGTCCTTGTCAATCATGTTCTTGTCGAATGATTTTGCATATAATTGCTCTGCGGTAGGCTCCATCCATGTACTAACAAAAGTTGCAAGATTCAGGCGGGCGTTGCCATCAAGAGTAATTTCATCATGGACGATTTGATATGCTGTTTCTGGTAACATGCCTTCATCAGACATATGAAAGCGTGGAACGACGGATTCTCCTTCGCGGGCAAACAAAGGATTTACAGAAAATTCGTGAGGCAGCTCTTTTTGCATGTGAAGTGGTAGAGATTGTGAATTATCTGGCATAATAACTTTTCTTTCGTATGTATCGTTTTGAACTTCTGCTTTTCGATCCTGTGGCATAAAAGCCCCCCTTAATTAAGTTTTTAACAAACATATTATTTACAAAAAATCATTTGTTAAACCAAGGGGACATAAGGCTTCAAGCACTTTTCTATCAATCTTTATTTCAACGCTACACGGAAGCCTGTGGTTATAATTCAAAGGAGTGAACAGCTGATTTATTCCTTACTTTTATTATTCCCTACTGAAACTTTTCAAGCATTTTCTGGTTAATGAGGACATGTAACGTTCCTTGATTCAGATTGCCGCGATCCTGGTCTGGAGGGAAGGACTGTCCATTTCCAGACTACTGTGGTTCGCCAGCTCAAATGCGGATTTCGGGATGATTCCGATGCCGAGATTGTCTTTCTGACAAGTCTCGTGGATCATCTGGTAGAATCAGCGGTAAATGACCAGAGGTTGCTCGTGCAGCTCTTCGAATTATTGTTTTATGCTTTATTCAAGTTGTTGAAAGTAAATTTCTAATGTTGATGAATCAGAATATTCTTTCTGTTATTTCTACAGTTGGGATCTATTTACATATAAGGTTATAAGGATTATATTGGCAATGTAAGTGAAAACAATAGATGGAAGGGGATGTTTTTTATGTTTAAAAAAGCAGCACTAGGGATTTCATCGTTAGCAATCACAGCGTTCGTCGGATTAGGAATGGCAACAGAGGCTTCTGCTGGACCAGCAGCACCACTTACTTCATTAAACGTCGTACAAGTAGAATCTGAACTGGGCGGAGTAGAAACGATTAACCAGAACAGCTTTAGCACATCACGTAATCACGGAGGAAAATACTTATATATTACCACGAAAGAAATGGGATATGGCCAAAACCCATTTGCTAAAATGAATGGATCTAATGTAAAAAGTATTGGATCCACTATAATTGGTGGAAGACCGATCGTTGGCTGGTATTATAAATGGGATGCTTCTGGACACCAACAAGGAACATTTGAGTACCAAAAGACATCTATAAATGCACCATTTAATACAATGCGTACATCAATTTATATCCAATAGTTTTGAAAGCGTTCGCACATTTAAATAGTCAAAGAAAAGGCACTCCTAGGAGTGCCTTTTCTTTGACTTGAACCATGTTCATATATATATTCCCCATCCCATAAAAACACTTCCCATAAAACAGGACCCTAGACACCAATAGACTTTATTTGAAAAATAGTTTACATATGTATGGGTGATAACAGTAGCGCTACATCATGAATATAAGATGCGTTACGCCTTCTGGTCTAAGAACCTACTTTATAGAAAGTGCCTTTCTCAATTATTTTACCACATGTAACATTGATTTTATTAAGTATTTAGTTAATATGCACAATTACATAGTAAATACCGTTTAAATAGGAGACTAAGAAAAATGCAAAATAAGTGATTCTAAACATATTCCAGATAACTTCTAATTTTTTATTAATTATTTGTTTAGCGCTCGATAATAGAAGGAAGTACTGCTTGTATTCCATTTAACAAATCTAACACATTCACATCACACATTTATTTCTATTCACTAGGAGGTTGAATTAATTAGAAAGAAGCATCTGCAATAAATAATTCTGTTTTATATAACATCCAACCACTTAAAAATCCAGTAATAAAAAAGGAGGGAGAAGGTATCTTTTATTGAAGTTTGTTTATAATAGCTTTTTAACTTGTTAGGGGGAATCATAAAGGAGATTAGTAATCTCTTCGATCATTTTTATGTTCCTTATAGTAATAGATTTATTGTACTAGAAAATTCAAATTTTGAAAGGAGTATCAATAAATATGAGTAAGAAAAAAGATTCGTGCCTATCAACTTAAGGATAGAAATTAAATGGGTTTTTGTTTAAATAAACTAAACAAAGGGGTGTTCTTTATGTGTACTAGTTTGACATTACAGACAAAAAACGGCCAACATCTTTTGCAAGAACGATGGATTTTACATTAGATTTCAATCAAGAAGTAATAATAGTTCCTCGAAGTTATCGATGGAACAATATAACTGGTGAAATCATCGAAACGAAACAAGCAGTTATCGGGATGGGGATTAACTATCAAGAAAGGGTCATTCTGGCAGATGGAGTCCATGAAGCAGGTATGACTTGTGCAACGCTCTATTTCCCAGGCTTCGCGACTTATAATGAAAGTATAGATGACAATAAAACGAATCTGGCTCCATTTGATTTTGTGGCTTGGAGTCTCACGCAGTTCAATTCTATTAAAGAGTTAAGAAAGTCTGTTGATAGTATTTCTTTTTTGGATGTACCATTACCTATTTTAGGACTTACTCCGCCGCTACATTGGATTATAGCGGATAAATGGGGAGAATGTATTGTACTAGAGCCGACAACTGAGGGGCTAAAAGTGTATGACAATCCGTTAGGGGTAATGACCAATAGTCCAGAGTTTAACTGGCATCTACAAAATTTAAGACAATATATTGGTCTTAGATCGCAGCCCTATGAGTCTACACAATGGGGGGATTTATCATTAAGTGCTTTTGGACAAGGTTCAGGTTCAATAGGGCTTCCGGGTGATTTTACCCCACCATCAAGATTTGTTCGGGCAGCATATGGCAAACAAAATATCCAAGATATACATAATGAAGAGGAAGGGGTATCGGCCATTTTTCATATCTTATCGAATTGTGAGCTTCCAAAAGGTGGAGTGATAACGGAAGAAGGTACATTAGATAATACCATTTATACAAGCGCAATGTGTATGGAGTCGGGTATATATTATTATCATACCTATGATTGTAGACAAATTATAGCCATACATCTATTTCATGAAAATTTAGATACAGATGAAATTAAAACTTATCCATTTCAGCGTAAACAACAGATTTTTTATGAAAACTAATCGGAACCCTGTAAACAGTGTACAGATGTTAGACTATATCATTTCTGTTGTCTAGTTTACTAAAGTATTACTAAAAAGGAAGGATGATACCACATGTTAGGAATAGAGCGTAAAAAAAGGGGATTTTAAGGCATTATTTAAAGTGAAATAGATAATTTAAAGGAGGAATTTAAATGGATGCAAGGAAAGAAGGCATAAAATAAGAGAAGATGCCAAAGAACTATAACCGTATTTATTTCGTTTCTCCTATTAATTTTATTTAACGCACGTATTAATAAAGAATCTCAAAAAAGCATGAGCACTATTCTAATAAAGGGCGTATTTAAAATGATACATATCTTGAAAGGAACAAACTAGATGTAGATTCAAAATACCCCTATATTATCATCTATTAACTAGTAAAAGTAACTTTATATAAATAGTTTTTTAGCAATCTAGGAATAGAAACCGTACCTTATTAAAATGTTATTTCCGTTCCTATAATGAATTATCCTTCTAGCATATATATAAGATTTATATCATATATTAGGAGAAAGAATGAAAGTTAGAAGGGAGTCTTATAGAATGAGTTATTTGGAGGGAAATGACTTTAGTGAACAAAATATGGTAAGTGTGCCTAATCCCTACGTATATCAGACATTACAATCAGTAATTGGTAAACATGTGGTTATTGAAACTGTAAGAGGTAATGTAAGAGGAAAGTTAAAGGATGTGAAACCAGATCACTTGCTCATTGAAGATACAATGCCATATATTGTACGGATTCAACAAATTGTATGGATTATGCCAAAACAATAATCAAATTACATGTAATTTGATTTATAACAGATTAGCGTAATAGACCACCAAATAAAAACACAGGGTTTTATCTCTGTGTTTCTTCAAATTTTCGTTTTTGAATATATGCTTGGGCATGAATAATTTCTTCCTGAAGCTCTTTTAATTCTTTTATAGATTCTGATTCAATAGTCATGTAAGTAGTAACTAAACTGATCATCATATCCATCTTCTCTACTATATTTTGAATGACCTGTTCAGATTGCTCTTTTTTAGGGTGTTGTATTGCTATTAAAGCATTTTCTATATAATTGTTTTTTCTTTGCTGGATATCATAAATAAACTGTTTTGTGTTTGAGTTCATTTGCTGTTCCTCCATTTGGGGTATACTTCTATTCTATCATATTCGAATGGGAGATATTAGATTATCCTAAATATACATCTGTCTCGCACATCTCCTCGAATATACAAACTAATCCTTTAATGTAAAGGAAGCTAAGAAAAATTTTTATAAAGAAAAAGCCGATTTCCCTATATATAAGGGTATCGGCTTTTGTTCATATTCTTTTGCTTAATTAATTTCTGACATAAAACTTATAATAATAAAATTACTTTTACTAGCTAGAAAAGGGTTGATACTGTACATTTTAAAATATCAATTAAGCACTAATATTTTGGTTATGCACTGTTTCACCTTTATGGGAAACATAGCTGTGTGCTATCATTCCTAGCATTATTACAAACATGCCACACCAAGATAAAATAGAGGGGAATGAAGAATGTAATAAGATTAGTTCTCCAATAACAGCAAAAAGCACCTCCATAGATTGTGTTGCTTCAACAGTTGCAAGTTTCTGCATATCTCCTTTAACCATATCAGTAGCTTTAAAAAATAAGATAGTTGCAATTACACCAGAGCAAATAGCAACTAAAATTGATTGCATAGTTTGCTCCTTACTAGGTATTCCTGCTGTAAAAAGACCGTACAAGGATAATAAAAACCAAAATGGTAAGCTAGCTAATGTCATTCCAAGGACACGTTGATAAGCATCTAGACGATCTCCACAAACCTCCATCATCTTACGATTGCCGAGTGGGTAAGCAAAAGAAGCTACAATAACAGGGATAATACCTAACATAATATCTTTTACAGCAAGCGATTTTGCTTGTTCCATTTGCATAAGGAAAATACCAAGAAGAATAATTAATGACATACACATACCCTTCATTGGAATTTTTCCTCTTTTCTTAATAATTCCATCTGGTGTTTGATAAGTTTGGATAAAAAGAGGAGCTAACAAAGATCCTGATATAATAGTAACTTGCCATGTCCCCGCAATAATCCATCCTGGTGCATGTGCAGCGGCAAAACATAATGGAGCATAAAATAGACCAAAACCTACAAAACTCCATAAAAACCACGCACTTAAATCCTCTCTCATAACTTGTAATAATACTTTTAATTTTTTTTGATTCATAACAAGAAGTACAAGAAATGGAAGCATGAAAATAAACCTTAATGAAGCACTCCATATCCAGCTACCACCTGATAATTCCATTGCTCGATTTAATATAAATGTGAAAGCAAAAAAGAAAGCAGCACATATACCTAAAAAAATAGGGCGCAAATTTCTCACCTCAATCTGCCTCATAAGTCATTAATTTCTCAAGACTTAACCAGTTTTGTTCTACAAGGTGCGCTGTTACTTCTTTATCTTTATTTTTGCACGCCTCTATAATTTGCTGATGTTGTTCTACTGACTTTAGACCATTTATAGAAGTGAACTGAGAAATTTCGAGACGTTGAATCTTAGATATACTTCGTTCTAACGCACGAATGATTTCAGGATTTCCTGCCACATCTAAAAAAACATTGTGGAATAACTCGTCAGCTTCAATTGCTTTTATAATATCTTTTTTCTCAATAGATAATAGTAAAGCCTTATTACTGAACTCTAATTCTTGAATATCCGACTCTTTTAATAATGGTACTGCTAAACGAGCAGCTAACGAGTGTAAAACTGCTACCACAGTAAATGCGTGTTTTGCCTCCTCAATATTTAATGGTGCAACACGAGTAACTGAACCAGGAATAGATTCAACAAGTCCTTCATCCTCAAGACGCTTCAACGCTTCTCTAACTGGAGTACGGCTAATTCCAAATTCTTCTGCTAATTCTTTGTCATTTAAGCGTTGCTCCGGTTGCAGCTCTAATGTAACGATTGCTTTTTTCAAAGTTAGATATACTTCATCTCTAAATGACATACGTTTAATGGGTTTAATAATATCTTTTTTCATAAAACCAATATATCGGATATTGGTTTTATGGTCAACTCTAATTTTCCAATAAAATATACTCGATTATCAAATTCTAAAAATGACCGTTTAAGGAACCTTCTTAACGTATGAAAAAAACAAGTTCTTTAAAGAAATAAATCCTTAGCCTACGAAATTCGCGTTTTATTGGTGAGACTCTCTAATTAATTTGTTTAATGGATTCGGTCTCGTCTATTTTGGATACTATTTTATGTGAAATGGAGATATTATTTTTATTTCGAATAGATTTCTTGCGAAATATGTATCTAGATCGTATTTTAATTTAAGTGTGATACGATAATTGTATATATGCATTTAGATGGTAAAAGGGGGATGAGTGTTGATGAAAAACCATACAATGGTAAACAGAAAACTTCTTCAGACTAATAAAAAGTGGTCACATCTCCAGCAACAACAAAAAGATCCTATTTCTAATTGGTTACGTAGGGAATACATACAGTTTGTCAGAACGCAACATCGAAACCCTAGAAAATACGAGCATGATGAGATTCTTCATGAAGTGATGAATCAAATACAGGAACGTGAAATTTGGATTCCGTATGGTGAAGTGAAAAAATACTATGTAAGCAAAATAGGAAAATGGTTTAGAAAAATAGAAGATGGATGGGAAATACAAATAGACAACAATGAGCAGCAGCAAGTATTAAAAGAAAAGTAGATACAATTAGGGGGCGTATTTCATGTATAACTTACAAGAAGATATGTATGAACAATTGAAAGAGAAAAAAGGGGAAGTTACTGTGTTTTTAAAGAATGGCGTTCCAGTACGTGGGCAGATCCTTGCAACAGATAAATCTGCCGTCCTAATGATGGTTCATGGTAAGCAACAACTAGCCTATAAGCAAGTAATTTCCACAATTCTTAAGTAATTCTTTTTCCTTTTTTCGAGAGAAGAGGAAAAAACACAAAAAAATAGAAGATTGAGATCAATCTTCTTTAAAAAAGGAACAGATGACAGATTACTACTCCAACTCTTAATCAATTATAAATAAGTACATGTAAATATTCAATCCATTCCAAGTTTTCTCAACATCTTTGTCTTATTTTTAAATTATAATATAAGTAATTCTTTTTATTATTATATGTTTGTTCTTTCCTGTTACAGAATCCTTAAGCTATTAAGGATTCCTTTTCTTGTATCTAAAATCCAAAAATAAAAAGATAAGATTCGGAAATACGATCTTATCTTTAGCACAAGGAGTAAACAAAAGGATAACCATCATATTGTTAGTATAATTTGTTTTTTTGTTAATTTTGAATATTAGAGCTGTAATTAACAAGTATATTTATATTGAGAAATTTATTACAAAATTAGTTACAAATGATTCAAAACTCCAATGTAAACTTTTATTTTATTGAAGCTTATTCCACAAACATACCCGTTTGTTCATTTTTTACTGTTTGAAAGCCATACTCTTTATATTGATTCATTTATTGGAAAAACCGAAAGTTTTAAACTCTCTCTATTACATATTTATTTTTGGAAAAATAGCCTAACTCCAAATACTAATAATACTGTGCCAGTAATACCCTCTATTGTACGGTTCACCTTTTCTTTTCTTAAAAAAGTTCTTAATTGACGTATTAGAGAGATATAAAATAAATACCATATTGCTGTCAAAGTCGTAAATGTGAATCCCAACAAAAGAAATTGGAAGAAATGACTTTGATTACTCACAATAAATTGGGGTAGAAAACTAAGGAAAAATACAGCCGTTTTTGGGTTTAAGATTGCCGTGGTAAATCCTTGTCTAAAACTTTTAACCGTTCCAATATCCTTAGAGTTTACTTCCACTGAACCTGACATATCTTCTTTTTTAGAAAAGGCACTTTTAATTGACTTTACAGCTAAATAAATTAAATAAAATGCCCCAGCATATTTTATTAATGTAAATAGCATAGCAAATTTCATTAAGATAGCAGAGAGTCCTAGTGTAGCCATTATTGTATGAATCATCATTCCAGATACCGTTCCTAAGACGGTCTTTCTCCCACCATTTCTACCATGAGAGATAGTGTTTTTTGTAACTAAAGCAAAACCGGGACCAGGCATCATTATAATAAGGAGTGCTGTTAGGATAAATAGCAAATAATTTTCCATTTTCTGGTATTTCCCTTCTGATTTTTAGTTTCGCTTATAGTATAGCTTTTTTCCTTAAAACATTAAATATAAAAAGTGTGATCAGGATAGTATCATAAACTTTCAAGGTGTTGTAATTGATTTATAGAGGGCTTCACTTAAATAATGTTCTTCTGTAAATGAGCGTTTTAATGAAATGCCATTTATACAAATAATCAGATTTTTTATGGAATGATAACGCAATTAAATAAATTAAGAGCGTTTTTTAATTACTTTTTCTCGGAACAATCTTAATTTTCTTTTGTTTATTGAGGGTATTAGTATCAACTTGACCAAATATTATCCAAAAACTACATTGATAAAACAGACAGCAAAGCTATGCATACATTTTCTTTAGACAATTAGCTAAATATCATTTAAGCTGTAATTTTATGAAAATATAATAGCTGATTTCAAATATAATTGTAAAAAAATGTAAGTATATGACCTGTTTTTACACGTATCTCGGTTATACCCCATATTGATATAAAGGCGTTATCCTTTCCTATGATTTCTCAGAAAGAATACTGCCTTTTTCTTTTTAGGGGGTATTTTGTCTAGTTAGCTTGATAGCGATGTGGTTCTACCCCTTATAAATGTTACAAAAATCTTTCAAATAGCTCTAACTTGCACAATGCTTCCCGTTAATATAATACGCTGATTCTGTGAAAACCGTAAATACAACCTCTACTTCTGGAAGTCCCAAATCCATTATATATGTAGTAATGGCCTTGGCAAATCGATCACGAATTTCCTGTCCACGCTCGAACCATTTCACTTCAATAAGAGGAAACGCTTCTATTTCTTCTCCATTGAATATAAACGTAGAACTTGGTAGTTCCAACGTAAAATTATCCGTACCACACTCACAAATTTCTGCGAGCTCTTCTACTAATGGCTTACTTAAGTGTTTTAATTGTTCAGTAGTAATTCCACGAAACACAACATGCGGCATGTGAATCCCTCCGTTAGATAGCTTTATATTTGCTCACATCATAGCACAATTTATTTTGCTACACTAGAATCTATTGATACATTTCAATGACATTCTTAAGAATGATCATATGTTATTGAAGCAATACAAGTATTGTAACTATTTAAAACATATGAGTGCTCGGTAATTGGGTAAATAAAAAATGCCTTATCATTCTCCCTGTAAGGAGGCATGAGGGGGCCTCTATTAGAAAAGGGATGGTGCGCTTATATATTTTAAAAAGAAAAGACACCCTAAAGTGCCTTCCTCCGACTTGATAACCACTTTAATTTTAATAACATTGGATTCCCATCCGAATATTATTTTACCACGTTAAGTAATGTTAGTCATTGAGAAAGTCAAATACGTAGTGTTCATATATAGTGACCCC
Organism: Bacillus sp. PK6-16; assembly: GCF_056530295.1. Taxonomy (NCBI): domain Bacteria; kingdom Bacillati; phylum Bacillota; class Bacilli; order Caryophanales; family Bacillaceae; genus Bacillus; species Bacillus sp. PK6-16. Next base: position 2,878,876 of record NZ_CP096511.1, on the reverse strand, counting down.
TAGGATCAAACAAGATTTAATACAGTTTTTTTGTTAATCCAAAAACAAACGATAAACCTAAAACCGCGCTAGAATAGAAATGTATGAAAAAATGCATAGGTCCATAGAACGAAAAAAGGAGGTTTCCTTGAGAGAGTAGGGTTCCTCTTTTTCCTTGCTACTTATAATGAGACGTTATATCAACCTAACATGTATAGGATATACACTGTTCCTTATTCAACTAAATGGCAGGTTAGTTGAATTGTATTTTGGTCAATATGGGAATTTTCGGATGCCCTCTAGAATATAAAAAATATAGATTGTATTATAGGGGGTATATAATGAAACAAAACATTTATGATAATCCGTTTTTCTTTAAAAAGTATAAGTCATTACGTGAAGCTGGATTTACCTTTAATGATTTTGTTGAACAGCCAGCAATTAAATCTATAATTGCTAATCTTACAGATAAGTCTGTATTAGATTTGGGATGTGGAACTGGTCACTTTTCTATGTACTGTGTAGAAAATGGTGCCTCGAAAGTTATGGGAGTGGACATCTCAAGAAATATGATTGAACAAGCTGAAATGTATAACAAAAATGAAAAAATAGATTATATGTGTGTACCAATAGAAGAACTTAATTTGCCAAATCAAAAATTCGACTTAATAACAAGTTCTTTAGTTATACATTACATAGAAGATTACTCACATCTAATTAAGAAAATAAGTGGTCTGTTAAAAAATGATGGTGAATTTATCTTTTCAACAGAACATCCAATAGTAACAGCTCGAAAGGAAATGAATAATTGGTTTAAGGATAATAATGGAAATAGATTACATTGGGCATTAGATAATTACCAAGAAGAAGGAAAAAGGGAGGAACATTGGTGGATAGATGGTGTTGTTAAATATCATAGAACAATTTCAACATTAATTAATACTCTAATAGACAACGATCTTGTAATAGAGAAAATTATTGAGCCAGAGTCAACTCCAACAGGATTAGAAAAAATGCCAGAATTAATAAATGAAAAACGGAGACCATCTTCTATTATCATTAAATCAAGAAAATATTAAGGTTGAACCCCCGTTGATTAACTACTGGCTTTATTTTTAAAAAAAGAGTAAAAATTTTTTCTAATTTTAAAAATAAGATTGTGAAGAAATACACTTAAACTAACGGGTGCTTTAAGTGAGCAAGAAATTAAAAACTTTTAACTTCAGCTTTCGAAAATTATGTAAATAAGTTGTCCATATGGACAGCTTATTGTGTTTTTAGCTTAGCGTGGGTTTTTTTCGAAATGCTGGCGGTACCCCATCGTCATCAAGCTAAAATTTTATAGTACCCTCAGAACAAGATTTTTTTCTAATTTGTAACTGAAAAAGATAACAGGATAATATACTAATCATTTAATGGGAAGGGGATGTGATTGAGGTGAATAATGCATATAATGAAAAGACGCATACATCGATTAAACAATTATTAAAAAAGTTTTCACCAAAAGCTCCTGGCTTTGCATATATTGCTAGTTTTGATAGCGGAGTAACTTATAAAGGTGCGGTTGCCTTAGCTACTATAGAGGGAAATATACCTATAACTACTAAAAATATTTTTAATATTGCCTCGGTTTCTAAACAATTTACTGCGTTTTCTATATTACTCTTAGAACAAGAGGGAAAATTGAGTTTAGATGATTCAATTGTAAGGTTCGTTCCTTCTATAGGAGCATATGCTGAACCTGTAACATTGAGACACCTAATTCATCACACTGGTGGACTAGTTGATTATATGGAATTGGCTGTATCAGCAAATATTAAATTTACAGATACATTAACTGTGGAAGAATCGTTAGAGCACCTTAAAAATCATCAAATTGCAAGGTTCCCAGCTGGCACAAAATTTGAGTATAGCAATACAGGATATTTTTTATTATCACAAGTGGTAGAGAAGGTAAGTGGCAAGTCTCTACGTCAATTTACAAAGGAGCGTATTTTTGATCCTTTACATATGAGAGACACAACAATTGTAGATTGCTACCCAACAACTATACCAATTATTAGTGGGTATTCGAAGAATGAGCAAGGAAAATATAAAATCTATGAAAGCCCTTGGGAACATACAGGTGATGGGGCAGTTCATACAAATGTTGAAGATCTTGTAAGATGGGGAGAAAATTTAACTACAGGCACTGTTGGTGGAAAAGAACTTGTTAAAAGAATGAGCGAAATAGGTCCGAAAATTTCTCCAACTGGGGAGACGATTATTGACAATGAAGATTATGCTTTTGGGCTAAGGCTTGCAGAAGGTTTTAACTGTCGATACTTGGAACATTCAGGTAGCTGGGCAGGTTATCGTTCACACTTCATGCGGTTTCCAAAAGAATATTTGACTGTTGTAGTACTAAGTAACTATGATGGATTTGACTCTAAAAAATGTGCTAATGAAATAGCAGAAATTGTTTTAGAAAAGTAAAAAATAGGGCGTAGAAGACAGTATCTAGATTTGGTTAACCTCACGTTGTTTTAGGTGTAATTGATTTTGAGAACGGAAGGCAAGCATATATTTATGCCTGCCTTTTTTCGTATTAAAACGAAGATAAATATTAATATTTATACAGTTAAAAAAATAATTAGAAATTTTTTAAATATAGATTAATTAATGAGGTCGAATTTTAAAATTTTTAAATTGAAATATAAAAATTATATATTATGATTATCAAACTCAATTTTATTAAAAATTGAAATGTTAATTAATATTCCTATTGCTATTAAATTGACCATTAAAGAACTTCCACCAAAACTTACAAATGGAAATGGGGTACCTGTAAGAGGAAATAGTCCTGTAATACCACCTAAATTTACAACAGATTGCATACCAATCATACATCCTATACCAATTGCTATAAAACTGCCAAATGGATCTACACATAATTGTGCAATTTTTAAGGAGCGAAGTACTATAGTCAAAACTCCAGCCAATATAATAAATACACCAATAAATCCTAGTTCTTCAGAAACTATTGCCATTATAAAATCTGTATGTGGTTCCGGAAGATAACCTGTTTTTTGTATGCTATTTCCAAATCCACGACCAGTGATTCCTCCAGAGCCAATGGAAATAAAAGAATTTACAAGCTGGTATCCATTTCCTTGCGCATCAAGAAAGGGATTGAAAATCGTAGTAATACGTGTCTTTTGAACTTCTGACAAACTATTTTGAATCAAGAAATATAAAATAGGTAACCACAAAATAGAACTGATGATAATTCTTTTGATTAGTAGATTTATATTTATTCCTGAGCAAAGAAATATGCTAAAACCTATACCTAATATTAAAAGTGCAGATCCTAAATTTGGTTGTTTAAAGATAAGAAAAAAAATTGTAGCTAAAAAGAATAAAAGTTTTCCGATACCTCTCCAGTTATTTTTAGCTTGTTTTTGTCTTAATGCAAAAAAGCGGGCTGTTACAAGTATTGTTCCTAATTTAAGAAATTCAGCTGGCTGTATTCCAAAGATCCATGATTGGGCATTATTTACCACTTTTCCTTTCCATAAAACCATAATCAATAAAAAAATCCCTCCAACCATAATACAGATTGAGACTATTCGTTTTTTCCATATTTCATATGGGAGTAAAGCACAAACTATTAACCCAATTGTTCCTAAAAGTAGCTTTGTTAATTGAGAATCAACAAAATGTCTACTGTTATAACCGTAATGTTGGACAGCGACAATGGAGCTTGCACTATACATCATGATAATACCTAAAGTACATGTTATGAATAGAGGAAGGAGCAATAGATAATCGAGTTTTAATATTTTTTTCATTTTAATATCCTCCTGATTTAAAACAAAACATAATATTACATTTGCTTATGAATAGAATCTTGTTCTCGTCAATTACTAAATATGACTTTTGTTTAGGAAGATTCTATCGCTTACTCCCTGTTTTTTTACGCAAAAATCCCCCTAGTATGTAACTAGAGGGATTCAAAATGGCATGACTAAATAAGGCTTTTTTCCCCCTAGTAGAGCTTTGGCACTATACAACGTAAAGTAATGAAAATTCATTACTTAGCTATCTTAAGAAGAGCCTTAATCCGACAATTCCTGTTCTACCCATTGGCGTCTTTCGACATTTTTGGGCAATAGCCTGTGTTTGCATAGGAGCCTCACCTAACAGGTTAAGCAATATAAATTTTATGTGTTTGTTTCGTGTAGCAAGCATAAATATATTTTTTTTGCTTGTCAAGCAACCATATTGCTAATTTTATCTGTTTTATTGCTTTATAGTCCTTTGAGAAATGATTTGAAAAAATGTATGTAATCATTCCGTATAAGTACATATTTTTGACTTGTAGTGTATCGTTTGATTAAGTAGTTTAACCATATAAATTTGATAAACAGTAAAGAAGATTTTAATCATAAAAGAAGATTTTTTTATGAATGTTCTTTTGATATACAGAATGACTAATTATTCATCTTTTGTTATAAAATTGGAATTTGATTAAAAACAATAAATTTCATATGTTTTATTACGTTTCTTTGAATTAAATCTATTTGAATTCTATGTTTTTTAAGGAGAATTTTAAATTTAAAATAAAATATAATTTCATTTTCTATAAAAGATTTTTTTATGAATGGAATTGAAAGTCAGTTGACAAATATTAAATTCTGGTTTAAATTTTGAAGTAATTCAATAAACTTTGTTAGGTGAGGCTCCTGTATAGAGAAACGCTGCTGCCCAAAAATGTCGAGAGACGCCAATGGGTCAACAGGAACGGTCGGATTAAGGCCCTTTTTAATGTAGCTGGTTATAAAAACCTATGCTATACAGTGCTAAAACTCAACGAGGGAGTGGTATACGATTTGATAGAAAGGCACCTCTGTGATTTTGGTAGGGCGGTCTTAATAATCATTTATTTGTATTGTGAAAAAACCTTTACTCCTTTTTGAGTAAAGGTTTTTCTGTTTAATTTTATTTATTTTTATCTGGTCTATATTCAAAAAGGAGGTAATTCTAACTAATGAATTTATTGCAATGTAACTATTATTGCTCTAATAAAAAATTTAAGGCAGATAAAATAAAACAAAACCACTCATGAAACTCTAGAGTCTCCCTTAGCAATATGAGGAGGAGTTAACATGAAGAAATTATTAAAGGAATTACTTGTAACCAAAAATAACTTGGATGCAGAGAAAGTTTTACGTCATCCATCGTATGATATTGCACAAGAAGTAAAACAGTTTTCAATTGAAAATCAAGTCATATTGCTAAATACGATTCCTGTATTAAAAAGCTCTAAAATTCTTCAATATATGGGTGCAGAAGAAAAATATAATATCTTAATTCACTTATCTGAAAACAAAGCTAAAAAGTTACTAAATTTACAACCGATTGATGAATTAGTAGATTTACTGCTAGCGGTTCATCCGGAAAAACAGGCTAAATTAATGGCGTATCTAGATAAAATCACAAAACATAACGTGAAAAAATTGATGACCTTCAAACTTGAAACGGCAGGAAGTCTTGTAACAAGTGATTTTGTTGCAGTTAGAGGAAATTGGTCAGTAAAAATGACATTGAAGTACATTAGGGAACATTCTAAAAATGTAGAATCAATATCTTATAGTTATGTTCTTGATAGTCATGGTTATCTTGAGGGAATCGTTTCCATACATGAGTTATTACTAGCAGCAGATGAAGAGATATTATCTACTATCATGATTCAAGAGGTAATTTCAGTACACGCTGAAGTTGACCAGCAAGAAGTTGTAAAAAAGCTACTGAATTATAATTTAGCAGCAATACCTGTCACAACAGCAAATAATAAAATGATTGGTATTATAACATTTGATGACGTAATGAATGTTATGGAAGCAGAAGCTACAGAAGATATTCAAAAGTTAGGCGGAAGTGAACCATTGAATCAATCTTACTTTGAAGCTAGCATTTGGAGTATTTTCTTAAAACGTCTACCATGGTTATTACTTCTTTTTGTTGCTGAGGCATATACAGGTACAGTATTAAAGTATTTTGAAGATGAAATTGAAACTGTAGTTGCCCTTGCTTTCTTTGTTCCGTTATTAGTAGGTACTGGTGGGAATACAGGAACACAGGTTGTAGCAACAATTACTCGTGCAATCGGTATTGGAGAGGTCAAATTTAAAGATATTTTCCGTGTAATGAAAAAGGAATTTGCAATAGGGATGCTTCTCGGACTTGCACTTGGAATAGCTGGCCTCACTCGTGCTTATATGTTAGGAGTTGGAACAGAAGTTGCACAAGTTGTAGCAATTACTTTATTATTTATTGTTATTTGGGCCTCTCTTGTAGCAGCTGTTTTACCTTTAATTCTAAGAAAATTAAAATTAGATCCTGCAGTTGTTTCAGGTCCATTTATTACAACATTTGTTGATGGAACAGGATTAGTAATTTATTTCATGGTTGCAAAAACGTTATTAAATTTATAAATATACACTAAAAAAACGAAAATCGGAATAAGTATTTTGCCTGAATTGCTAAAGTATATTGGGGAATTCAGACATGAGGAAATCAAACACTTTTGTATTTAGATAAATAATATTTTAATGGATTTATTGAATGTAATGAATGCTGGAGGATAAAACTATGAAACATCTCAGAAAAATCTTCAAACGAATTTTGCTTCTATTGTCTATTTTCATGCTTATTGGTATAGGCATATTATTTGGTACTAGCTATGGCCGAGAGCTTCGCATAACAATGGCTGGGAGTATACTAACTTCTCAGCATCCGCAATATGCGAAATATACATTCCTATCCCAAAAGGAACTAGATAAATTGCAAGATAGAATTAATCATCCGAAATGGTCAAATAGTGATGAGCATATTTATAAAAAAATAGCAGGAAAAAGATTAGAAGAATTTAAAAATCAGCCATTAGAAATTGATGTAGAAACGATTAAAAGTCACAAAGATAGTCGCTTTCTTTTTGAAGGAAATTTAGTTACTATTAGCAATCCCTTCAATGTTAAACTTGTTAGCCATCAAGGAACACAGGGCGCTAACAGAGGAGAAAAAATTAGCGTAATGGCAAAGCGTAATCATGCACTTGTTGCTGTGAATGCAAGTGGATTTGCAGATGAAACAGGAAGGGGTGGAGGAAATGTTGCTACTGGAATTGTAATAGAAAATGGGAAAGTTATTGATACGAATATGGATAGAAATACCCCTACAATTATTACAGGCTTAACAAAGTTTGGACAAATGATAACAGGAAATTATTCTACACAACAACTTTTGGATAAACAAGTCGTTTCAGCAGCAGGATTTATGCCACAGTTAATTGTAAATGGAGAAAAAATGATTACAGAAGGAGACGGTGGTTGGGGTTCTGCTCCGCGAAGTATTATGGCCCAAAAAGAAGATGGTACAATTATGTTTCTAGTCATTGACGGTAGACAGACGCATAGTATAGGGGCTACGTTAAAAGAGTGTCAAGATATTCTATATGAAAAAGGTGCTATAAATGCAATGGCTATGGATGGTGGTTCTTCTGCTACTCTATATTTAGGAGGAAAGGTTATAAATTCACCTTCTACATTATCACATGAAGATCGTTATTTACCTAATGCTTGGGTGGTAACAGCAAACCAAAAACAAAAAATAAAGATGACAATTGATGGGAGAAAAATAGATACCAAAACATCAGATGAATTTGATGCGAACATTTCAACGAATTTATGAATTATTAAAAATAGAACAAATACATGATTTTTATCTCGTTAGTTGGAAAATTGAAATTATTTTTTGAAATTAGAAATTATTATTTCATATTCATGATTTGCACAATATCAAATGAGAGTGATGAGGATTCCAAATTTACGGAATTCTTATCACTCTTTTTTAGTTTTTTGTAAATATGGAACAATATCCTTACTTTCACTGTCTATTAAGCGTTAAAACATTTTTTATTAAATAAATTACGAAAGGAATCATCATTTTTAACTAAGGGAGAAGATTGAATTGAAAAAATTATGGATGCTGCTTTTCGTTTGTTTCGCAGTTTTGTTGGTAGGATGTAATAAAAACGAACCACCAAAACAAGCATTTGAAGAATATATCAATTTATGGAATGATAGAAAATTTGCAAATATGTATGATCATTTATCAGACCATGCCAAAAAATCGATTTCTAAAAAAGAATTCACAGAAAAATATCAAAAAATCTATGAGGGGATTGGAGCTAATAATTTAAAAGTTAAAATGAAAGGAGAGAATACGAAAGATAAAGAGCTTTTTCTTTTTGAAGTTAAGATGGATACGGATGTAGGACCAGTTTCATTCATCCATGAAGCAAAACTTGTGAAAGATAAAGAGTCTTGGGAAATAGATTGGACACCAGACTTCATCTTCCCAGGTATGAAAAAAGATTACAAAGTACGTATGCAAATAGAGCAAGGAAAACGCGGAGAAATATATGATCGAAATGGAAAAGGGCTTGCAACGAATGGTAAAGCGACTGAGGTTGGAATTATTCCAGAGAAACTAGGCGAAACAGCAGCGCAAACGAAAGAAATAGTAGCACAATTACTTGATATGTCTATAGAAGAGGTCGAACAAAAGCTCACAGCGAAATGGATAAAACCAGACTCCTTTGTACCAATTGGCATTTTAAAAGAGGGAACCAGACAGAATGATTATATTGAATTAGAAGGAGTTTCATCTCACCCAGTAAATATTCGTACGTATCCATTAGGTGAAGCAGCGGCACACTTAACTGGATATATAGGAAAGGTGAATGCGGAGGAGTTAAAATCACTTCAAAAACAAGGTTATCAAGCAGATGATTTAGTAGGTAAGACTGGTTTAGAGAAAGTGTTAGAAAATAAATTGCGTGGTGAAAAGGGTGGACGTGTATTTATAGAAGATGAGAATGGGAAAGAGATTAAAAACGTAGCAAAAAAAGAAGCAAAAGAAGGAGAAAATGTTACGTTAACAATTGATGCTGCAATTCAAGAAAAAATCTTTAATGAGATGAAAACTGAAGCAGGGTCTAGTGCAGCGGTCAATCCTAAAACAGGTGAAACAATCGCACTTGTAAGTAGCCCTGCTTATAATCCAAATATAATAGTTAGAGGAGCATCGAAAGCCCAACGAGAAGCATGGAGTAACGACTCGAAACTACCAATGACGAATCGCTTTACACAAGCATTTGTACCAGGTTCCGTATTTAAAACGATCACAGGTGCAATTGGTTTGGAAACAAACACAATAAATCCGAAGGAAGAATTTAAAATTCAAGGATTGAAGTGGACAAAAGATTCATCTTGGGGAAATTACTATGTAACGCGTGTAAAGGATGCAAGTCCAATTGATTTTGATAAGGCAATGAAGTACTCTGATAATATTTATTTTGCTCAACAAGCTTTGAAAATGGGAAAAGATCAGTATGTAAAGGAATTTAAAAAGTACGGATTTTATGAAAAATTACCAATCGAATACGAATTTCCTATTTCAATCATTGCAAAAGATGGGATAAAAAACGATATTCAACTAGCAGACACGGGCTATGGACAAGGACAAGTATTAATGACGCCACTTCATTTAGCATTAACATATGCACCGATTGTGAATGAAGGGAATATTCCGTCGCCACATCTTTTAAAAGAAGCAAAAGTAGCAGGGAATTGGAAAGAAAATGTGGTTTCTAAAAAGAATCAAGAAATATTAAAGAGTGCATTAATCAAAGTCATTAATGACCCTGATGGTGCAGGGAGAATTGCAAAGGTTGATGGTGTAACGCTTGCTGGTAAAACTGGTACAGCAGAACTGAAAGAGTCGAAAGAAGCAGACGGAAAAGAACTGGGATGGTTCGCAGCTTTCGATGCAAATGCGCCAGACATGATTGTTACAATGATGATTGAAGATGTAAAAGGAAGAGGGGGAAGTAACGTTCCAGGTGAAAAAGTAAAACATGTATTTCAGAAATAATACTTAATTATAAGGTGAATTTTTTGACTACATTTATTACATGTTTGCTTAACTCAAAGATATAAATTGGTGAAAATATAGAGCAATGAAATTTCAAAAAAGCATTCTTTCTAATCGAGAATGCTTTTTTGCTGCGACTCTAGAAAGTTAATACCTTATCTTAATTTTCATTTCTGAAAAGTTGGCATTGCTAATGGTAAATAGAAGAGTATAGCAAGTTGAAATGGACAAGTGGAGTGTTACGTTAAATTCAAAAAACAGATTTTCATGAGTAGAATTTTATCATTGTATGCTTTACTTGTTTTTTAGTAGTATTATTCTGCTTGAAAAAAGATAAACAATGGAACAAATGAAACTTGTATCTTGTCTATATATTGAAACCATAATAAAAGTGAGGGCAGTTTTTATGTTTATTCAAATAAGTTTGAGGTGTGGAAATGGAACAGACGTTTATTGAAAAGTGTAATCATGATGAGCTGGACTATGTTATAAAAGACTATTGGCAAGATGTATGGAATTATTCATTTATTATTACGAAAGATCCACACTTATCAGATGATATCACGCAAGATGTATTTATAAAGGTGTTTAAAAATTGGAATTCATTTCGAAAGGAGTCATCTATTAAAACGTGGATTTTAAAAATCACAAGAAATACGGCAATAAACTATTTGAAATCCTCCTATTTTAAAAGGATATCTTTAATAGGATTTTTTAGTGACGATAAGCAATCCCTGTCAGCAGAACAAGAATTTTTTAACCAAGAAGAGATGAATGAGGTGTGGAAGGTTGTATTAAAACTACCTAAAAAGCACCGTGAAATAATTATATTGGACGCAAAATATGAATTATCATATGAAGAAATGGCTGAAACATTAGGAGTATCCATTGGAACTGTAAAATCGAGATTAAGTAGAGCGAGAAGTAAGGTTTCAAAATTAATAGGGGAGGGTAGTAGTGATGAACAATAAGCAAAATCCTGACTGGTATAGAAAAATAAAAAAAGGCCCAATGGAGAATCGTAAAGATGAAGAAGAATTTATTTCTAAAATAAAGCAGTCTATATACGAAAATAATGAAGTGGATTTTGTAAAACATAAAAGACCATTTCGTAAAAAAGCATTACCTATTGTAGTTGTTTTAGTTTGTACAATGTTATTTTTTATTGTTCAACAACCTTGGCTTGATGATAATAAATCACCAGTACAAAGTAGTACTCAAATTAAGCCTAAAACAAAAGATGAGTCTGCTCAAGATCCATCATTAAAACAATTTATGAATGAACTATATCAAAGTACGAACTCAAAAAATGAAAATGACCTGTACAAAGCGTTAAATGATGAAGTTCTATTTAAAGGGAAGAGTTATAAGAAGGATGAACTGAAGTTTGATGAAGATATTTTTCATGAGTTGCAAGTCGCCCTTACAATGGGGGGAGAGTTTGGAAATGATACAAAGCAAGTATATAAAGTACCAAGTGGATTGACGGAAAGTAACCAACCAAAGCAAGCACATTTTATATATGCAACTGTTACTGGAAATAAAACAAAAATTTTAGCAGAACCAAAGCGAGAATCACAAGTTTTATATGAAGTATCTAATGAAATGGTAAAAGCTTGGATTCCAGAAAAAGTGCAGAATGATGGATATATAAAAATATCGACAATTAACGGTAATACTGGATATGTACAGAAAGAGTACATTTTAACTGATATTAAATATTCATTTATGTTCGAAAAGAATAATGAAGGTATATGGAAAATAATAAATATAGATTCTATATGGTAAAAGAGGAAGGTTCACTTTAATGAACCTTCCTCTTTGTTTTTATTCTCTTTTTGAAGAGTATTCCAGTACTCTAAAATTTCTGATGTAACGAGAGCGGCAATGTTTTTTTCGGAATTACTGCCAGGAATAACGACAGAAACGGCAATTTGTGGATCTTCAGTAGGAGCATATGCAATGAAAAGAGAATGATTTATCATTCTTTCTTGCTCATTTGGAAAACCTGTAATACCTGTTTTACCTGCGACGTCAAAGGGCAACTTTTTAATTTCCTCTATATTTTGACTCATTCCACCTTGCACGACACTCCAAAAGTTCATCGGGTAACGATTTGAACTTTCTAAAATGGTTTTAAACTTTTTGGTTTCCTTACCATCTTGACCAATAATCGCACTTACGATTTGAGGTTTATATTTATCACCTTTACTTGCCAATGTTGCTGCATATTGAGCGAGTTGAAGAGGAGTATGCACTTCATTTCCGCCCCACGAGGCATTTAATAAAGCGGAGATTCCATTTTCAAACTTATTAGAAGGATGGAATTCATACTGACCGTCTTCTTCAAAGGGTAAATCAATCCCGGTTTTAGAACGTAGGCCGAATTGCATTAAATAATCTGTCCATATATGTGCCACTTTTTCTACATTTCCATTATTTTGGTTAAATAATGGTAGAGCTACTTTTGCTGTCATAAATGTGTTAGATGAATTAATGATAGCCTGCCTCGGTGTAATCTCACCTGTTGGTGTTCCAGGTGCATTCGTAATGTTATTTTGATTATCATACTGAAAAGTACCTTTATCTAAATAAGTATCTTCGGGTTGAAAAAGTTTTTCGTTTAATCCAATTAAAATAGTAAGTGGTTTTATAGTAGAAGCCATATTTACATAAGATTCACCATACTTTAATTTTTGAATCACTTTATTTTGCGAAAGAGATTTAATATTTTCTTTTCTAGAAGATACATGTGTATTTAATATATTTGGATCAAAAACTGTCGAGTTGACCATAGTTAAAATCGCGCCAGTTTTTGCATCGCTCACTACAGCATAACCAGCTTTAGCATCAGGTGTTTTCTTAATTTGCGATCTTAATGCTTCTTCTGCCTTTTGCTGCAACTCAGAGTCTAAAGCTAGCCGTACATCTTTTCCTTTTTGTACTTTTTGAATGTTCCATAAGAACTTTTTATTATTCAATTTAAAAATAAGAGTTTTACCTGGTTTTCCTTTTAAATCATTTTCATATTGCAGCTCAATCCCGCTTTTTCCAACAGCCATATGCTTTGAATTAAGGTCATTTTCTACATACCCAATTACTTGTGAACCAATTTCGTGTTTAGGATAATACCGAATCCATTCATCTTTAATTATTACATTATTGGGTTTGTTTTTGTTTATGAATGCAAGTTCATTCTCAGTTATATCAGAGTATAACGGTATATCATTCATAGTCTGCTTTTTACAAGATTGTTGTAATTGAGATTTTATGTTCTCTGTAGAAATATCATGTTGAAACTCGCTTGAAAATTGATTAAAAAAAGCTAATGTGCTTGATGTATCTTGTTTCGATAGCTTTTCATCATTAGAAGTGCAATATAGAGACTTAGCTTTCTTATTTGTAGCTAGTATTGCACCATTTCGATCAAAAATCTTTCCTCTTTCAGCTGAAGAAGTTGCGATAGTAATTGAAATGAAGTTGATTTTTAATAAAATTAGTAAAATCAAACCTACAATAGAAAGAACCGCAAATAATCTCCATCTTTTTGTATGTAACATATAACCCTCCCTTATGTAGCTTACTTCATCTTATATTTAATTATTTTTTTTGTAAATGTGGAACAACTGTATTGTTTAGGTTGTCTATTAAGTATTACAGCATGAAGAAAGGAATAATTAGCATGAAAAATTACTAGCACGTCTATATGTAAGTTTAATAAGAGTCATTATACAGTTTAGCGCTTCTAATGCAAGCAGCAAAAAAATAGAGAGAAAACAGGAAGGGAGAGTTATTAATTCCGTAGCTAAACGAAAAGGAATGGATGCTTACAAGGATTAAGCTAAAAATTGAGGCGATATTTATAACCGATTATCGGTATCTAATATAGAAGGAATGTTTTTAGTATTTATAGCAATTCCTGAAAGGATTAAATGGAGGATTTATGAAAGAACAAAAAGGCAAGAAGCAGAAGACATATATATCTATTCGATTAAATATAATGTTCCTTTGTATATTTGTACTATTCTCAGCTATTATTATGCAGCTAGGAAAAGTACAAATCGTTGAGGGAGAGGCTTATAAGAACCAAGTGGAAAGTAGTCAAAATGCACTAACTAGTATTCCAGTTCCGCGTGGACAAATTTTAGATCGAGAAGGGAAAACAGTCGTTAATAATAAATCTCTTCGCACAATTACGTATACAAGGGGAAAGGGGATTACGAATGAAGATATTTTAAAAACAGCAAATGACTTGGCGAAAGTACTTGAAATGCCTGAACAAGATATAAATAAATTAACAGATATCGATAAAAAAGATTTTTGGATGCAGTTGAATTCGAAACGTGCGGAGACAAAGATTACTAAGAAAGATATAGAAAAGTTTAAAGAAAAGGGTATAGAGGGGAAAGAGTTAGATAAAAAAATAGAAGACTTAAGACGAGGTCGCGTTACAGAGGTAGAATTAGCAGAATTAACAGCACAAGATTTAAAGGTGTTAGCTATTAAAAGTAAAATGAGTTCAGGTTATCAACTAACACCACAAATTATAAAAAAAGATGTAACAGATGAAGAGTATGCGCGGATAAGCGAAAATCTTGGAGATTTTCCAGGAGTAGATGCCACTGTTGATTGGGAACGTAATTATGTAAATGGTAATTTATTTCGTTCTATATTAGGAAATATTACGAGTAGTGAAGAAGGATTACCGAAAGAAAATTTAGATTCTTATTTAGTACGTGGATATAACCGTAATGATCGTGTTGGAAAAAGTTATATTGAACAACGATATGAAGATGTATTACACGGCACAAAAGAAGAAGTGAAAAATATTACTGATAAATCAGGAAACATTGTTAGCACAGAAATAATCTCTAAAGGAAAAAGTGGTAATAGTTTAACATTAACGATTGATATGGAATTACAAAAGAAAGTGGAAGAAAGTATAGAGAAAAACTTGAGAGCTTTTAAGAGTTCAGAGCCACTGCTCGATCGAGCTTTTGTTGTCATGACGAATCCAAATAACGGACAAATTTTATCTATGGCAGGCAAAAAGATTGTAGAAAAAGAAGGGAAAATAGAGGTTGAGGATTTGGCGTTAGGTAACATGACAACTTCGTATGAGCTAGGGTCAGCTGTAAAAGGTGCTACTTTATTAACTGGATATGAGACAGGGGCAATACATCCAGGAGATCAATTTTATGACGCGCCGATGAAATTTAAAGGTACACAAGCTAAAAAATCGTGGAATGTATCCGGATTTGGTAATATTAATGATTTACGAGCTTTACAAGTATCTTCGAATGTATACATGTTCCAGACAGCTTTAAAAATTGCGGGAGTTAATTACGTACCAAATGGCTCATTGGATATTAAACAAGGAGCATTTGATACGATGCGCTATTATTTCAAGCAATTTGGTTTAGGTGTCCCAACAGGTATTGATTTACCGAATGAAATAATTGGACAAACGAGAAAAGTAGATAGTCAACCTGGTTTTTTACTAGATTTTTCTATCGGTCAGTATGATACGTATACGCCGTTGCAATTAGCACAATATATTTCAACGATTGCGAATGGTGGTTATAGAATGCAACCTCAAATTGTACAAGAAATACGAGAACAATCAATAAAAGAAGAGGTTGGCAAAGTTATACGGTCCATAGAGCCTGTCGTATTAAATCGAATTGATATGAAGAAAGAACATATTGATCGGATAAAAGAAGGGTTTAGATGGGTATTCCAAGAAGGTGATGGAACTGGCGTGAA
This sequence comes from Bacillus sp. PK6-16, assembly GCF_056530295.1. Classification (NCBI taxonomy): domain Bacteria; kingdom Bacillati; phylum Bacillota; class Bacilli; order Caryophanales; family Bacillaceae; genus Bacillus; species Bacillus sp. PK6-16. The sequence continues at coordinate 2,863,153 of NZ_CP096511.1, read as the reverse complement.
GTATTTCAAAAACGCGCCATATAAACCAGCAGGAAAGACAGGGACAGCCCAAACTGTATATGGTGGAGATGACCCGATTGGCAGAAATGCAAAAGGAGAACGTATGGAATGTTACAACTTAACGTTAATTGGATATGCTCCATATGATAATCCAGAAGTAGCATTTTCTGTAGTAGTTCCATGGCTTCATGATGATAAAAATGGAATTAATTCTATAATTGGAAAGGAAGTTTTAGATGTATACTTTGATTTGAAACAGCAACGTATACATGGTGAATCTACTAGTACAGGTAGTTCTAAGCAAAATTAAGATACTTTTCTCAGGGAAGAGAACCTGTTTGTATAAAGCCATTTATAAGAAAAAATGAAATGTGAAATAAGAGATAGCGGCGATCATAGCTACTATCTCTTATTTTGTTAATAACTCTCATACTAGCTATAAAATTTTTTTCAGTTTATGGAACAAATTTGGTTCGGTGATTGTCTATTATGTGTACGTATAAAAAGGTACTAAAAATTTGGAAGGAATGATGATTTTGAAAAATAAGAGGATGCTAAAAATAGGAATATGCGTTGGTATATTAGGTTTAAGTATTACAAGCCTAGAAGCTTTTACAGGAGGGGCACTGCAAGTTGAAGCGAAAGAAAAGACTGGACAAGTGAAACATAAAAATCAGGCGACGCATAAAGAGTTCTCTCAAATTGAGAAAAAATTTGATGCTCGATTAGGTGTATATGCGATTGATACTGGTACAAATCAAACAATCTCTTATCGATCTAACGAAAGATTTGCCTTCGCATCAACCTACAAGGCTTTAGCAGCAGGAGTATTACTACAGCAAAACTCAATTGATTCATTAAATGAAGTAATCACCTATACGAAAGAAGACTTAGTGGATTATTCACCTGTTACAGAGAAACATGTAGATACTGGAATGAAACTAGGAGAAATTGCTGAGGCAGCTGTTCGTTCAAGTGATAATACTGCAGGGAACATTTTATTTAATAAAATAGGAGGACCTAAAGGATATGAAAAAGCGCTTAGGCATATGGGGGATCGGATTACTATGTCTGATCGCTTTGAAACAGAATTAAACGAAGCTATTCCAGGAGACATTCGTGACACTAGTACAGCGAAAGCTATTGCTACGAATCTTAAAGCTTTTACGGTCGGAAATGCACTTCCTGCTGAAAAACGTAAAATTCTTACAGAGTGGATGAAAGGAAATGCTACAGGAGACAAACTTATTCGTGCAGGCGTACCAACTGACTGGGTAGTTGGAGATAAATCAGGTGCTGGCAGTTACGGGACAAGAAATGATATTGCTATCGTTTGGCCTCCAAATAGAGCACCAATTATCATCGCAATTTTATCTAGTAAAGATGAGAAAGAGGCAACTTATGATAATCAACTCATTGCAGAGGCAACTAAAGTTATAGTTAAGGCTCTTAGGTAATAGTATTTTAGTTTTCGCATTTTTAACATGAAAGTATTAAAAGTATAAAGTTAGAAAACGACTCTTTTCGTGTGATAAGAGTCGTTTTTGTATTCTTATTATTAAAAAGGTAAAAGTAAAAATATAACGAATATATATGACATATCTCATATGAAATTTCATGTACTGTATTATTTTATTAATTTAAATAAATTTCAAGAAAGTATAATATAATTCAGTTAGCATATAGAAGTGTTTGATGAGAATGTAAAGGAGAAAATATGAAAAAGAAGATTAATAGAATTGTAATGATTATTTGTATATTAGTAGGTTTTACAATCTTTTTATATTTACAGAACAATTTAATAAGTATAACTGAGGTTAAAATAACCTCTAGTAAAATACCATCCTCTTTTAAAGGGTATAAAATTCTACAAATTTCAGACTTACACAATAAAAAATTTGGCGATAATCAAGATGTGTTAATTCAAAAAATGAAAAGTATAGACCCAGATATTATTGCGATTACGGGTGATTTAATTGACAGTAAATCATACGATGCAGAAGTTAGTATGCAATTAATACGAGAAATTGTAAAGAAATATCCTGTATATTTTGTGACAGGAAACCATGAACAATGGTCTGGAAAGTATAACAATTTAGAAAAAGAGTTGAAGAAATATGATGTCAATGTTTTAAGGAATGAACATGTAGGCATTCGAAAGGGTGAGCAAGAAATAAACTTGCTAGGTATTGATGATCCAGAGTTTGTTACTGGAAACCGTGATGAAGGAAATATTATAATAGATGAAATTAAAAAAGCGAAAATTGAAATGCAGCCAGATAAATATAATGTATTATTATCCCATAGGCCTGAATTTATAAAGGAATATACGAATGAGCGGTTGGATTTGGTTTTATCGGGACATGCTCATGGAGGGCAAGTTAGATTGCCATTTATCGGAGGATTAGTTGCGCCAAATCAAGGTGTTTTACCTAAATATACAGCGGGTTTATATGTAGAACAAAATACATCAATGGTAGTGAGTAGAGGATTAGGAAATAGTATCATTCCGCAAAGGATTTTGAATAGGCCAGAAATTGTAGTCGTGCAGCTAAATTAAGCTGTACGATTTTTTTATACAAAAATGAGTAAAGGGGCTTTCTGTATTTTGTAGGAGTAAACATTACAATTTTGTTAAAAATTTTCTACGTTACATAAAGTAACAAAATTTGACCCTCAGTGTTTGTTATAGTGTAAATAATCAAAAAACTTAAAATTTGTCGAGTGAAAATTGTGATAAGTAATTCATATAAAAAACTTAAAGGGGTGTACACATGCATAAAGAATATGAAATTGAAGAATACACGGCGATTGAGGAACAAATCCATTATTATTGTAAATGTTTATTAGTAAGTCATCCTGATCAAATAATAAAGTATTTAGAAAAAAGGTTAGAAAAATATGCAGAAACATTACAATATGCACATTTATATCCTGACACAGTTATTTTACCGTTACAGCAATTAGTTATCGAATATTCTTTAGACGTTGCTAGAATTCGGAAGTATATGAATTTAAAAACGTAAAGTGAAATTTATAGTTTAAATGAAACAGAGTCGACTTTAGGAAATGAAATTCTAATGTCGACTCTGTTTCATTGTTTAATATCGGTGATTGAACATACATACTAATCAACGAAGTTTGACATATAATTAAGCAAGAGTAAAATAAAAGTGAGTACTCACTCATTTTTATTAGAAAAGGAGGATGAAACGTGCAACAACCTTCAATTATTTTACGGACTGTATCAAAAAGTTTTGGAAAAAAAGAAGTGTTACACAATCTTTCATTGCAAGTTGAAAAAGCAGAGATTTTTGGTTTTGTTGGACCTTCTGGATCGGGGAAAACAACGCTCATTAAAATGATTGCAGGTATTAATGAGGCAACGAAAGGTGAAGTGCTTGTTAATAATACTAATATGCCTAATTTAAATGAAATGAAACGAATTGGTTATATGGCCCAGGCGGATGCATTATATGAAGAATTGTCAGCATATGAAAATGCAGATTTTATAGCAACGATGTATGGACTAAAGGGAAAACGTAAAAAGACAAGAATTGCAGAGGTTTTTGAACTTGTACAATTGTCACAGTATATGAAAAAGCAAGTACAACAATTTTCAGGTGGAATGAAAAAACGCTTATCATTAGCAATAGCACTCCTTCACGAACCAGAAATATTAATTTTAGACGAGCCTACAGTGGGGATAGATCCACTTCTTAGAAAAACGATTTGGGAAAAATTTTATGATCTTAAAAAGAAAGGCACAACGATTATTGTAACGACGCACATTATGGATGAAGCTGAATTTTGTGAGCGTCTAGGATTAATTAGAGAAGGGAAACTAGTTGCGGTTGGAACAACTGAAGAATTGAAAAAACGCGTGTCATCTGGACGGATTGAAGATGTCTTTTTGTTGGAAGAGGTGGTGTCATCATGAGAGTTACTGGTGTAATCATTCGTATTATTCGCCAATTTTTTCGAGATAAGCGTTCGTTAGCGATGATGTTTGGGGCACCAATGTTATTACTTTGGCTATTATCGCTAGTGTTTACACAAAAAGACTATATACCGCAAATTGCTGTTGTTGATATGCCCGCTCAAATAGTAAAAGTGATGAAAAATCAAGAAGCGTCAATTTATGAATACAGTAAAGAAAACGCGATTTCTGAGTTGGAAAAACAAAAGGTAGATGCAATACTTCGAATAGAGAATGGAAAAATGAAACTTCTGTTGGAAGGTAGTGATTCGTCAAAAAATCGTGCTGTACTTCAAGTATTGCAAAAAAGCACAGAGAAGAATGATGTATCGATTATGAAACCTGAAGTAAATTATTTACATGGCTCTAAAGACTTTACGATGTTTGATGGGCTTGGTCCTGTATTAATTGGTTTCTTTACATTTTTCTTTGTATTTATATTATCAGGTGTATCTTTCGTAAGAGAACGTTTAAGTGGTACGCTAGAAAGGTTATTATCCACCCCAGTAAGAAGATGGGAAATAGTCGCAGGTTATATTATTGGTTTTGGAATCTTTGCCTTTATACAATCCATTATTATCGTAAGTTTTTCCGTTTATATTTTAGATTTATACGTAGCTGGCTCCATATGGCTAACGTTACTTATTACATGTATGCTCTCTTTGACTGCACTAACATTAGGTACGTTTTTATCGGCATACGCAAATAATGAGTTTCAAATGATTCAATTTATACCGCTTGTTATTGTGCCACAAATCTTCTTTTCTGGATTGTTTCCAATGGAATCTATGAATAAGTGGCTACAAATGTTAGGGAAAGTATTTCCACTCACATACGGCGCTGACGCAATGAGACAAGTGATGATTCGGAATCAAGGGTTTACAGAGATTGTATTAGATCTTACTGTATTATTACTTTTTTCACTATTATTTGCAGTAGGAAATGTATTTGCTTTAAAGAAACATCGCAAAATATAATAATGACAAAAAGGAGCTTTATAAATGCAGAAGGATTGGCTGGAGGAATTAATAGCTGCAACTAATACGGATAAACGAAATGAACGTCAAATGCGAATATTAGAGGCGGCTGTTGATATGTTTGGAGAAAAAGGATACGCTTCAACTTCAACAAGTGAAATTGCAAAGCGTGCTGGTGTAGCGGAAGGAACCATCTTCCGCTACTATAAAACAAAAAAAGATTTATTACTAGCGGTCGTAATGCCAACTTTAACTAAGTTCGCTGCACCATTTTTCGTACAAACCTTTGCAAAAGAAATATTTAAATCGGATTATGAATCATACGAAGGACTTTTAAGGGTTGTAATTCATAATAGGTTTAAATTTGCTCAAAAACACTTTCCTATGATAAAAATATTAATTCAAGAGGTGCCATTCCAACCAGAACTGAAAAATGAAATACAGCAATTAGTAGAAACAGAACTGTTTTCACATTTCAAAAAGTTGATTGTGAAATTTCAAGAAGAAGGGGAAATTATTGAGATACCACCATCTTCCGTACTACGTCTTACTTTATCAGCTGTATTAGGTTTATTATTAACACGATTTTTATTATTGCCTGAAGAAAAATGGAATGATGAAGCGGAAATTGAAAATACGATTCAATTTATATTGTATGGATTAACTCCACGATTTTAATCGTTGAAGTGTGAATTACATACATTACTTTTAAGTAAAAATAAATCGCCTTTAAAAAGGCGATTTATTTTCATTATATATTTTTGATAAATAAGTACTTGTTTACTAAAAACATTCTAAATCAGCGTGTTTCTTTGTCTCTTCTTCTAAGACCTAATAATCCTGCTAGTCCTAATAAACCAAGCCAAGCCCAATTATTATTTTTATCACGATTATCATTTAAATCATTTGTTGTATTTACATTTCGAGTTCTTACATCATTATTAACTCTGTCTAAGTTATTGTCATTTACTCGAGTTGAAATATCAGTGTTATTAACTCTATTCATATTATTTCCATCGTATTCAGCTTGCGTAGATGTACCTAAAAACATAATAGATAGTGCTAAAACACTTAAGATAGATGATAATTTCTTTTTCATAACAATCCCTCCTTTCTTAATCATTAATTTCTCCGAAGCATGTGTGTATTATTCATTTCACAATATCTAAACCCTCATTAATAGGGCGCACATTTATAGAAAATAGAGTTGAATGATTGTTAATATATCATTGGATATATATTTCTCATAAAAATAACTGAATCAAACTTTGCTTAAAATGTTAATCTTAGTACAATTTATATTATACGGGCTAGCAATAAGGAGGTAATAAGATGCGACAATTTGCAAAACCTACAATCGTCGTAAGTAAGTGTTTAGAATTTGATGCTTGTCGTTATAATGGAGAGATGATTCCAGATGTAACAATACGAAATTTGCAGCCATTTGTTACATTTATACCTGTTTGTCCAGAAGTGGAGATTGGATTGGGGACTCCTCGTGAAACGATACGAATTGTAGAAGAAAATGGTGAGAATAGACTTGTGCAACCGTCGACACGAGAAGATGTAACTGAAAAAATGGAGCAGTTTTCAAATGACTTTTTACAAACGATACCGGATGTGGATGGTTTTATTTTAAAGAATCGTTCACCAAGTTGTGGTACGCGTGATGTGAAAATTTATTCTGGTTTTGAAAAAGCGCCAGCAAAGGGAAAAGGAGCTGGCTTATTCGGCGGAGCAGTAGTAAAAAATTTTTCGCATCTTCCTATTGAAGAGGAAGGTAGATTGTCGAATTTTATTATTAGAGAGCATTTCTTTACAAGGTTATTTACAATCGCATATTACAAAATGATTAAACACAATAAAAATATGAAAGAACTTGTATCGTTTCAGTCGGACAATAAATATTTATTTATGGCATATAATCAGGTGAAACAAAAGGAATTAGGTCGTATAATTGCAAATCAAAAAAATGAAAAGATTGAAGTGGTATTTGAAAACTATGAGAAGACTTTATATGAATTATTTATGCGTGCGCCCCGTTATACATCGAATGTAAATGTATGCGAGCACATTTTTGGATATTTTAAAACAAAGTTAAAAAAACAAGAAAAAGATCATTTTATAGAACTGTTACAAAAGTATGCAGAAAAGAAAATACCACTTAGTAGTTTACTTACAATATTAAAATCATGGGCTATTCGATTTGATGAAAAGTATTTATTAAGACAAACGTATTTCGAACCATACCCTGAAGCATTAGTAGAAATTTCTGATTCGGGAAAAGGTAGAGATTATTAAACAATAAATTACATAATTCGACACAAAATCTCCTATGTTGTTGTAGAACAATGTAGGAATTTTTTTGTGCATTAGTACAGAATCTGTTTTAAAATTAAGTTATGACAGAATTGTAGCAATTGTCTAACTAATATTCTTGTCTTTTAAGTTGTTATGTTTGTAGTAGAAACTCGCACGCTGTCGAAACTCAATATTCGATAAGGGGTGTGTAGCGGAATGGAATTTACTCTAACTCGCGAAAAACAAATGATTAAAGAAATGGTACGTGACTTTGCTGAAAAGGAAATCGCACCGAAAGCTGTATATTATGACAAAACTGCAGAGTTTCCATATGAAACATTTCAAAAAATGGGCGAACTAGGATTATTAGGCATCCCATTCCCAGAAGAGTATGGAGGTTCAGGTGGCGATACGGTATCGTATGCGTTAGCAGTTGAAGAAATTGGTCGCGCTTGTGGTGGCACCGGTTTAAGCTATGCTGCAACAATTTCATTAGGTGCTTCTCCAATTTATTATTTCGGTACAGAAGAACAAAAACAAAAGTATTTAGTTCCGATGGCGTCAGGTAAAACATTAGGTGCCTTCGGATTAACGGAGCCGAATGCTGGATCAGATGCAGGTGGTACTCAAACGAAAGCGGTATTAGATGGTGATGAGTATGTAATCAGTGGTGAGAAGTGTTGGATTACAAACGCAGAGTATGCAAATACAATTATTGTAACCGCTGTCAACGGTATTGAAGAGAATGGTAGAAAACGTATTTCTGCATTTATCGTGCCTACTACGAGTGAAGGATTAACGATTTCAAGTCCTTACGATAAGATGGGTGTTCGCGCTTCTAATACTTGTGAAATCGTACTTGATGGCGTTCGTGTACCGAAAGAAAATATTCTTGGTGATGTAAATAAAGGCTTTAAACAATTTTTATATACACTTGATGGAGGGCGTATTTCAATCGCAGCATTGGCAGTTGGTATTGCGCAATCAGCCTTTGAACGTGCATTACAATATGCGAAAGAACGTCAACAATTTGGAAAGTCAATCTCTAATTTCCAAGCGATTCAATTTAAATTAGCTGATATGGCGACTGAAGTAGAGCTAGCACGCAATTTAGTACATAAAGCAGCTTGGTTAAAAGATAACGATAAACCTTTCGGCAAAGAAGCGGCAATGGCAAAACTATTTGCATCGGAGGCAGCAAGCCGTATTGCGAATCAAGCAGTACAGATTCATGGTGGATATGGTTATATGCGTGAATATGAAGTTGAACGACATATTCGTGATGCGAAACTATTAGAAATTGGTGAAGGAACTTCTGAAATTCAACGTCTCGTAATTGCTAGACATTTAGGATGTAGATAAAAGGGAGGAATCACTATGTTTCAAAAAATATTAATTGCGAATCGCGGGGAAATCGCTGTTCGTATTATGAAAACTTGTCAAAAACTTGGCATTCGCACTGTTGCTATTTATTCTGAAGCAGATGAAAATGCCCTTCATGTGAAAATGGCAAATGAAGCTTACTTAGTAGGTGGACCGCGTGTTCAAGAAAGCTATTTAAACCTTGAAAAAATTATTGAAATAGCTAAGAAGACAAATGCAGAAGCCATTCATCCGGGTTATGGTTTATTATCAGAGAATCCGTCTTTTCCGGTTCGCTGCAAAGAAGAAGGAATCGTATTTATCGGTCCTTCAGAAGAAATCATTACGAAGATGGGAAGTAAAATTGAATCACGTATCGCAATGCAAGCAGCAGATGTCCCAGTAGTCCCAGGTATTACTACAAATATTGAAACTGCTGAAGAAGCAATTGAAATTGCAAAACAAATTGGTTATCCATTAATGCTTAAGGCATCCGCAGGCGGCGGAGGCATTGGTATGCAGTTGATGGAAACTGAGCAAACGCTCACCAAAGCGTTTGAAAGTAATAAAACAAGAGCGCAAAACTTCTTCGGTAACGGGGAAATGTATTTAGAGCGATATATAGCAGATGCGCATCATATTGAAATTCAGCTTTTAGCAGATACACATGGTAACACAGTGTATTTATGGGAGCGTGAATGTTCGGTACAGCGCCGAAATCAAAAAGTAATCGAAGAAGCACCTTCACCATTTTTAGATGAAGGTACACGAAAGGCGATGGGAGAAGTTGCTGTACAAGCTGCCAAAGCACTTGGCTATACAAATGCAGGTACAGTTGAGTTTCTTGTAGATAATCAGAAAAATTTCTATTTCTTAGAAATGAATACGAGATTACAAGTAGAGCATCCAGTGACAGAAGAAATTACGGGATTAGACCTTGTAGAACAGCAACTCCTTATCGCAAGTGGAGAGAAACTATCATTTACTCAGGATGATGTAAAACGTAGTGGTCATGCCATTGAAGCTCGTATTTATGCAGAGGATCCGAAAACATTCTTCCCGTCACCTGGGAAAATTACAGATTTAACATTACCGTCAAATGTACGAATTGATCACTTCTTAGAAAATCATGTAACGATTACACCTTTCTATGATCCAATGATTGCGAAAGTCATTGCACATGGCGAGACTCGTGAAGAAGCAATTTCGAAATTACATGATGCTCTAGAAGAATTAAAAGTAGAAGGTATTAAAACGAACACGCCAATGCTAATGCAAGTTTTGGAAGACGAAGTGTTCAAAGCGGGTATTTATACAACGGGTTTTGTAACGAAACAACTCGTTAAAAAATAAGATCTAACAATATTAAGGGGGAAAAAATGATGACGAAAGTATACGCATCGATGGCAGGAAACGTTTGGAAGATTGTTGTAGGAGTAGGAGATACAGTAGAGGAAGAGCAGGATGTCGTCATTTTAGAATCTATGAAAATGGAAATTCCAATCATTTCAGAAGAAGCCGGCACAGTTATGAAAATTAATGTGCAAGAAGGCGATTTTGTAAATGAAGGAGATGTATTATTAGAAATTGAATAGGGAGATATAGGGGGAAGCGAATTGAAACTACCTAATTTTGCTGTCATTAAAGAAGTAGGACCACGTGATGGTTTACAAAATGAAAAAAAGATTGTTGGCACAAAAGATAAAGTAAAATGGATTCAACTACTTACAGAAGCAGGATTGTCGTATGTTGAAGTTTCCTCATTCGTTCACCCAAAATGGGTCCCAGCATTAGCGGATGCAAATGATGTGTTTTCTGAGCTGAAAAGAGATCCAAATGTTACATATGCTGCGCTTGTTCCGAACCAAAATGGTTTGGAACGAGCTTTTTTGCAAAATGTAGATGAGGTGAATGTTTTTTTATCAGCAAGTGAATCTCATAATAAAAGTAATATTAATAAATCGATTAAAGAAGCGTTAGTTGTAATCGAAGATATAACAAAACAGGCATTATTCGAAGGGAAAAAGGTAAGAGGCTATGTTTCTACTGTATTTGGATGTCCTTATGAAGGGGATATAAGTGTCACAGCAGTTGACGAATTATGTAATCAACTATTTTCATACGGCATTTATGAAGTTTCTCTTGGGGATACAATCGGTGTAGCGAATCCATTACAAGTAGAACAAGTATTAGAACATCTATTAAAGAAGTATGATGCTTCGCAGTTTGCCATGCATTTTCATAATACGTATGGAATGGCTCTAGCAAATGTAGTTAAATCATTAGAATACGGTATTACAACATTTGATAGTTCTTGTGGTGGACTCGGGGGCTGCCCTTATGCACCAGGAGCATCAGGTAATGTTGCTACTGATGACCTAGTACATATGCTCCATAAATTAGGAGTTCAAACGAATATAGACGAAGAAAAGTTATTGCGAGCTAGTCAATTTATTCAAAGTAAGCTAAATATCCAATTACCGAGTCATGTGTATAGAGCGCTTCAACATAAAACGATAAGTAGGTGAGAAGATGCTACAATTACAAAACATTTCAGTTGATTATGTAACACCTCACGTTGTAAAGATTTCGTTATATCGTGAAAGACAAGCAAACTCATTATCTTTAGCGTTATTAGAAGAGTTACAAAACATATTAACTCAAATAAGTGAAGAGTCCAATACGCGTGTAGTTATTCTAACAGGTGCTGGTGAAAAAGCATTTTGTGCTGGTGCTGATTTAAAAGAACGTGCTGGTATGAATGAGGAACAAGTTCGCCATGCTGTTAGTATGATTCGCACGACTATGGAGATGGTTGAACAATTACCACAGCCAGTTATTGCTGCTATAAATGGAATCGCACTTGGTGGTGGTACGGAATTAAGTTTAGCTTGTGATTTTAGAATTGCTGCTGAATCTGCAAGTCTTGGTCTTACTGAAACGACACTTGCAATTATACCAGGAGCGGGTGGTACACAGCGCTTACCGAGATTAATTGGTGTTGGTAGAGCGAAAGAATTAATTTATACAGGTAGACGTATTTCAGCGCAAGAAGCAAAAGAATATGGTTTAGTAGAATTTGTTGTACCAGCTAATTTACTTGAAGAGAAAGCGATTGAAATAGCAGAGAAAATTGCTAGTAATGGACCTATTGCTGTTCGATTAGCAAAAGAGGCAATTTCAAATGGTATTCAAGTTGATTTACATACCGGATTACAAATGGAAAAACAAGCGTATGAAGGTGTAATCCATACGAAAGATAGATTAGAAGGATTACAAGCATTCAAGGAAAAACGCACACCAACGTATAAGGGGGAGTAAATATGTTAGATCAAAAACAACAATCTAATTCATTTGAAGAACGAGTTGAAACGATTAAACAAGGCGGCGCACCAAAGTATCATGAACAAAATAAAGCAAAAGGAAAATTATTTGTTCGAGATCGTTTAGCGCTTCTATTTGATAATGGCGAATATGTAGAAGATGCATTATTTGCTAACTGTGAACAAACAGGCTTACCTGCGGACGGCGTTGTAACGGCAACGGGTAAAATACATGGTCGTACTGCATGTGTAATGGCCAATGATTCTACTGTAAAAGCTGGATCATGGGGATCACGCACAGTTGAAAAGATTTTACGTATTCAAGAAACAGCTGAAAAACTACGTGTTCCGTTATTTTATTTAGTCGACTCTGCTGGAGCGCGCATTACAGATCAAGTAGAAATGTTCCCAGGGCGCCGTGGTGCAGGAAGAATCTTCTATAATCAAGTGAAATTATCAGGTAAAGTTCCTCAAGTATGCTTATTATTTGGACCTTCTGCAGCTGGTGGTGCCTATATTCCAGCCTTTTGCGACGTTGTAATGATGGTAGAAGGAAATGCATCTATGTATTTAGGATCTCCTCGTATGGCTGAGATGGTTATCGGTGAGAAGGTAACTTTAGAAGAGATGGGCGGAGCTCGTATGCATTGCTCTGTATCAGGATGCGGAGATGTTTTATGCAAGACAGAAGAAGATGCGATTACACAAGCAAGACAATACATTTCATATTTTCCAAATAACTACTTAGAAAAGACTCCATTGGTTACACCTCAAGAACCGAAACAATTCGATAAAACGTTAGAACAAATCATTCCAGAAAATCAAAATGCTCCTTTCAATATGAAAGATCTCATTAATAGAGTTATTGATGAAGGTTCCTTCTATGAAGTGAAAAAATTATTTGCTCAAGAGCTAATTACAGGCTTAGCACGTATTGATGGTAAGCCTGTTGGTATTATTGCAAATCAGCCGCGTATGAAGGGCGGCGTATTATTCCATGATTCAGCTGATAAAGCTGCTAAGTTTATTAATTTATGTGATGCATATCATATTCCATTATTATTCCTTGCGGATGTACCAGGATTTATGATTGGAACAAAAGTAGAGCGTGCTGGTATTATTCGCCATGGTGCAAAAATGATTTCTGCAATGAGTGAAGCAACTGTACCGAAGATTTCTATCGTTGTTCGTAAAGCATATGGTGCTGGTTTATATGCGATGGCAGGTCCAGCATTTGAACCAGATTGTTGCCTGGCATTACCGACAGCCTCTATTGCGGTAATGGGTCCAGAAGCTGCGGTTAATGCTGTATATGCAAATAAAATTGCAGCTTTACCAGAAGAAGAGCGTGCTAGCTTCATTGCTGAAAAACGTGAAGAGTATAAGAAAGATATTGATATTTATCATTTAGCATCAGAGATGGTGATTGATGGTATTGTTCATCCAAACAATTTACGTGAAGAATTAAAAGGACGTTTCGAAATGTATATGAGTAAATATCAAGTATTCACGGATCGTAAACATCCTGTATATCCAGTTTAAAAGCCCTATTTAGGGCTTTCTTGCTCAAAAAGTTAAGGAGGGGAAAACATTGAAACAAGCAGTTTGGTTTCCAACAGAAGAGTACAAGGAAAAAACACGTTTATATGGTTGGATGAAATCATTGGGATATGAAGATTATGAAACTTTTTATAATAAATCTATCGAGGAAACAGCTTGGTTTTGGGGAGAGGCAGAAAAGGCAGTAGGCTATCAATGGATGAAACCTTATACAGACGTGTTAGATTTAGAAAATGGTACACCGTTTGCACAGTGGTATAATGGCGGAACATGTAACGTTGTAGAATCAGCTTTATCCCGCTGGCTTGCGGATGAAGAGACGAGAATACAGCCAGCACTTCAGTACGAAGGGGAAAATGGAACTTCAAAATCATTTACATATGAAGAGCTTGACAACTGGGTAAGTCGTGTTGCAAATGGTTTGAAACACGCGGGTATTGAGAAAGGTGATCGTGTAACAATTTATATGCCGATGATTCCAGAAACAGTTGTTGCGATGCTAGCTGTAATGAAAATCGGAGCAATTATTTCACCAATATTCTCAGGCTTTGCATCTGATGCAGTCATGACACGTGTGCAAGCGGCAGGTTCAAAAATGATTATTACCGCAGATGGATTTTCACGCCGCGGTAAAATTGTTTCTTTAAAAGATGAAGTAGATAAAGCTTGTGAACATTGCCCAACTGTTGAAAAAGTTGTTATCGTTCGTCATGCAGGAAATGATTTTACACCACATAACTATGATTTTTCGTGGAGTACGCTAGAAAAGGAAAAACCATTCATACATGCCGAGGAAATGCAAAGTGATGATCCATTAATGCTCATTTATACATCAGGAACGACTGGTAAGCCGAAAGGAACAGTACACACGCATGCAGGATTTCCTTTGAAAGCAGCTTTTGATGCAGGATTTGGAATGAATATTAAACAAGGTGATCGTGTATTATGGGTAACTGATATGGGCTGGATGATGGGGCCGTTTCTATTATTCGGTTCACTCATTAATGGAGCAACGATGGTTATGTACGAAGGTGTTCCAGACTTCCCAGAAGCAGACCGGTTATGGGAGACAGTTGATAAATATGAGATTACTCATCTAGGTATTTCGCCAACGTTAATCCGAGCATTGATGGCAAAAGGTGATGAGTATGTCAATAAACATTCTTTAAAGAGTTTGGAAGTATTCGCATCAACAGGAGAACCTTGGAATCCTGATCCATGGATGTGGCTGTTTGAAACAGTTGGAAAAGGAAATGTCCCAATCTGTAACTACTCAGGTGGAACTGAAATCTCTGGTGGGATTTTCGGTAATGTTCTTATTAAGCCAATAGCACCGATTAGTTTTAACTCATCTTTACCAGGAATGGCAGCTGTCGTACTGGATGATCAAGGTAAACCAATTCGAGATGAAGTCGGAGAATTATGCTTAGAGAAACCTTGGGTAGGTATGACGAAAAGCTTCTGGGAAGATGATGAACGTTACGTAAACACATATTGGTCGCGTTTTGAAAATAAATGGGTCCACGGTGACTGGGTCATTTACGATGGTGAACAATATATCATCACAGGGCGTTCAGACGATACGTTAAATATTGCAGGTAAACGTATTGGACCTGCTGAATATGAATCTATTCTTGTGAAACATAACGATGTAATCGAAGCTGCTGCAATTGGTGTACCTGACGAAGTAAAAGGTGAAGTTTGTCATTGTTTTGTAGTGTTAAGAGACCATGTAACATTCACAGGAGAATTAAAGAAAGAATTAATGAGTTTAGTAAACTCTCATATTGGAAAAGCGTTGTGTCCTAAAGACATCCACGTTGTAGAAGATTTACCGAAAACACGTAATTCTAAAGTAATGCGCCGTGTTATTAAAGCAGCTTACTTAGGAAAAGAATTAGGTGATTTATCATCGCTTGTAAATCCTGAAGTAGTTCCGTTTATTCAGGGGTTACAGTCTAGTAAATTATAAAATTAGAAAGGAGCTCTATATAAATAGAGCTCCTTTTTTATGTTTATAAAAAGAGAAGAAGTGAAGTTGATGAAGAAGAAAAATTCTACTATTAGTGTTAAGTATGTTTTTTAGTTTTAATCAAAATACGATATTATGGAATGTCTATTCAATGGAGAAATACTAATTTACAACAACAAGGTGATGACAAAGCGTGACTGCTTATATGTCTGTTTAAACCTTTACGTGTTAATATATAAAAAGCTGACTATAAGCAGTCAGCTTTTTATATATTACATTCTAGTATTTGCCGGGCAGTAATGCCCCCATCTAAAAATTCAGCAAAAGCAAGGAAGTAGGTGAGGGATCAACTTTCCGGAAAAGCCCGATGGGTTCCAAAAGACATATTCTTTCCTTTACGTTGACATTAAAAATATTACCAATTTTTTCTTTTACAATGGCAACAAATAAAGAAACATTTACAACGACACTTATTTCGTTTAGAACTCCAATTATCATCACGATGACACTTTTCTTTAGATTTCCACCAATCATCATTACAATGTTTTTCCTGAGAACTCCAATCGTCATCACAATGACACTTTTCTTTAGATTTCCACCAATCATCATTACAATGCTTTTTCTGAGAACTCCAATCATCATCACAATGATGCTTTTCTTTAGATTTCCACCAATCATCACAGCAATGCTTTTTCTGAGAACTCCAGCAATCATTTTTCCAGGACATTTATTTCTACCTCCTTTCAATAGTGTTCATATTATTCTATGTTTTAATAAAAAAATGGCTTGTTTATTAACCTACTATTTTATCTTTATATGATAGAGAGTCTTCTACTCGATATAGAATTCATACAAACTATGCTAATTTTTAAGAGAAAGTGGAGAGAACTACTACTAGTTATGGTATTTTTCAATAAACACTTGTTGAAGAAAATGTTCTGATTACAAATAATATCTTATTTTCGTGTACGCTTTTTAAATGTATATTTCACAATGAAAAATGGGAAATCCACAAATAAAGTCTATGTATATGTGAGTTAATGGGGAAATCTAGTGTGTTTTTAAGGGGCGTCTTATTTAAAAGAAAAAAGGTTTGTTTTAGAAAGTGGTGTCTAAACATTAAATGGAGTAGGACTAAATTCACGGCCGCTCATTAAAAAGCTTTTAATTAGGAGAAGTCTGTTTTTATAATGAATAATGAAAAGAAAGTTTGGTACAATTGTTTGTTTTTTTCTTTTTATGTGTTTGCCTCGTACCCTTTTAAGCTAGTGGACATACTTTACTAATAGAAAGGATTAGGGGGTGAGGTATTGGGTTCTCGATTTAATAATTGTAAAAAGAAGTGTACATGTAAACAAGATGATTGTTGGGAAGTATTCGAAGAGTGTAAAAAAGAACAGCATGAGAAATGTGATAATTCTTGTGTACAAGGAATTAGAGATGAACTTAAGAAATTAATTAATCGAACAGTTCAAATTAATACAGAGGGACGTACTTATGTAGGTACTGTTTCGTCTGTAAGTTGTGATGTAGTTAGGCTTGCGGCTATTCCTGGATCGGTTGGAGTAATTATTTCCATTTGTAAAATTGAAGCAATTTTCCCACCTGTTACAACGGTTACTGCTGACTTTGATTTTAATGGTATTGATGTAGCAAACAAAGCATAATTATGCTGCTTTTTTGTAAAGCCATTCACATGAATGGCTTTATTTTAATTTCATATAAAAGGAGAATATATTCTTTATATAGAAATAAGTTTGAGGTTATAAAGCATGATGTACGAAAGGAGCAAGGAAGTGATTAAACTAGAAAGTTTTAAGAAATCTGATTTTAAACAATTAATAAATTGGATTAATTCCGAAGAATTTCTAATACAATGGTCAGGAAATGCATTCACATTCCCTTTAGACGAACAGCAATTAGAGAAGTATATAGAAAGTGCAAATACACTCGCTTTCAAAGTGGTAGATGAAGAGACTTCAGACGTTATTGGTCATATTTCGCTTGGGCAAATAGATAATATTAATAAGTCCGCTAGAATTGGAAAAGTATTAGTTGGTAATACGAAGATGAGAGGACGTTCTATAGGAAAACATATGATGAAAGCAGTACTTCATATTGCTTTTGACGAATTAAAACTACATAGAGTAACTCTTGGTGTGTATGATTTTAATACATCGGCCATTTCATGTTACGAAAAAATAGGGTTTGTAAAAGAAGGCTTATTAAGAGAGTCAAAAAGAGTAGGAGAAACGTATTGGAATTTATGGGAAATGAGTATGTTAGAATATGAATGGAAGAAGTAGCAACAATAGTAATTTATAATTATATTATGTTAACAAAGGGGCTTGGTGGGTATAGTGGATAATAAAACAAAAATAATTTCAATTGCAGCTGTTTCGGGGGGAGGTAAAACTACAATTACAGAAAGATTAAAGCATAAGTTTAAAAACTCAAAAGCTCTATATTTTGATAGTTATACATTTGATAACTATCCTGCTGATATTTGTAAATGGATTGATGATGGGGCGAATTACGACGAGTGGGTATTAACACCATTAATTCATGATATTGAGCAACTTATACAAAATAATACCTTAGACTATATTATTGTAGATTATCCTTTTGCATACTTAAATAGTGAGATGCGAAAATTCATTGATGTAACTATATTTATTGATACGCCTTTAGATATTGCGATGGCTAGAAGGATTTTGCGAGATTTTAAGGAAGGTACAATAGATGAAATACATAATGATTTGGAACATTACATGACATATGCGAGAAAAGCTTATTTAGAGGCAATTCATACTGTTAAGCCGAATTCAGATATCATATTGGATGGTTCTTTATCTGTAAGTGAAATAATTAATCACGCTGTAGAGGAACTTGGCCGAAGAGAAGTGATTGTCAATGGTTAAATGTATAACAGATGCTGTTAGGTGGATAATTGAAGTAAGAGAGATAAATGTGTACACTTTATTTCAATATAATTGGCAAGTAAGAGATGATTGGTTTAAGTGGTGTGAACAACTTTCAGAGGAAGATTTACTTTGCAAACTGGGGGTATTTTAGAAACATTATTTCATATTGTAGATGTAGAGTATAGTTGGATTAGTGCTTTTCAAGAAGAAGATAGAGAACCGCAATTTAAAGATTATCAATCGATTCAAAAAGTGAAAGCGTTATCTGATTTATATAAACGAGAACTTGAAGTTTTTTTGCAGTCATGATCATCTAGCCTAGAATGCTAGCACACTTAAAATAAGCCGTATAAAAAGTTAATCATTGGTGCTTTGATTATATAACGTCGGCGAAATAAATAGTGTGAAGGACAGCTATTCTAACAAGTATTTTATGTAACGTTCGTATATTTAAATTTTCTTGTAATTAATCGAATTCTAATTTTTTAGAAACGGATAATGAGGTATGGGTGTTGATCTTTTTTATTGAATAAAATGGATTGATTTTTCGGATTTTCATTACAATATAAAAATTAAAATTTTGTTAGTTGTTAAAAAAAGATGAGAAAAAAATAGAAAAAGAGGGCTAATGCCCGCTTTTTCTTTTAATTTGGTAATTAATCACAGATTGGTATCCCAAGCACTCTTAGAGCTAATGCTACTTGAAGGGAAATCTCTAATCTAGCAATTTCAATACCAGCTACTGAAAGAACTAAAAAAGGTTGTCCGTTTACAAATACAACACAACTATCCATAGTTAAGCCTCCTTTCTAGTAATCTACTATAGTATATGAGTAGAACTTTAAAGTGTAATAGTTCAATTGTTGGATTTAATAGAATTAATAGATTAACCCATTTAAACTAAACAAACGAACACAACGAAAGGAAACAGAGATGGATGTATGCCTCAAAAAACATAAGTTTTAAGACATGTAATGGGATATGAAATTTATCATATTGGTCAGCTATCTATATGGGCGAGAGAGTTAAACTTGCAACCAGTTTCAGCAAATTTGCTTGGAAGAGGATGATAGAATTAAAAACCGACTTGCATCTCAAGCGCAAGTCGGTTTTATATATATAAGAAGATTTCTTAATTGAAATCCTCGGATTTTTTCTGACGTATATGTAAAAACATTAAGGTGGTAATGATTAAAAAAATCATTATAGTTTGTATAATTAAATTTTTAAACTGAAGCAATATTGTCCAAGATGTAAGGGCGTCTTTAAAAGCTTGGAGTGCAGAGTACGAGGAAGGATCAAAACCATACTGGAGCAACTTTTTTGTTTCAATAAATGAAATGTTTTCTTCATCTGCATCTAATATTACTGAAATTAGTCTAGTATCTCCAAGTTTTACTGTACTGACAAAACTATAATTACCGTTAGTTGAAAAACTAGTTTGTAAGCCATCAACACCTTGAAGTTTAATGTTTTCATTAAGGGAATATATCATTTTATTCGTATTGAAAACCTGGGAATCTTTGAAGGTAAATTGGTAAGAGGTTAGTTTCGTAATATTCAATACATCTGGAAAATCTTTTACTAATCGTGCTGCTAGTTTAGCTGCGTCTATCGCTGTTGTAGTTGATTGTTTATTTGTATTATTATTAATTCCAGTAGAGTTTAGAAATGGAGATGGTTGTAATAACTTTAGTTCTTTTGCTTTTTTATTCATTAATACTGTAAAGTTATCTTCATTTCCAGCAATGTGTTCTGCTAGGGCGAGTGCAGAACGATTATTCCCTGCCAGTAGCAATGCATGAAGTAAATCACGAACCGTTGTTTTATCATTCGATGTTACTTGTATAGGGCTTGTTTCTACTCGGAAAACTTCGTTACTTATTTGTACGAAGTCATCTAACTGTATTTTTCTATCATTTAGTTGCTCCAATACGATATATTCTGTCATTAATTTAGATAAAGCAGCTGATTGTACTGGAGTTTCTTCATTTTTTTTATAAACAATTTCACCTGAATTAGCATTTATTAAAATAGCTGATTTAGCTTGAATAATCGGACCATTTACATAAAGATAAAAATATAAAACGATAAGTGCAGTAATAAAAAAAGATAATAATAAAATAGCGAATTTCTTTAAGAATTGCATAAGCGATCCTCCTATTATGACATCAATAATAGTATTGTAAAAAGGAATGCTTAATTAGGAAGAAAGAAAAGGTAAAGAATTTCTAAAGAATTATAAAGGATTATTAAATTTAGGGTAATTATGGAAAAAGTTCAATTTCTTATATGGTAAGAAATTGAACTTTTTATTTGTAATATTAACATTTGTATGGGAGTAGTTTTACAGTGAATGTTGTTTTTTCGTCATCACTATATACTTCAATTGTTCCTTTATGCAATTCGACTATACTCTTTGCAATTGCTAATCCAAGTCCAGATCCACCAGTGTTTGTAGAGCGAGATTTCTCAACGCGATAAAAACGTTCAAAAATATGAGGTAAATCCGTACTAGGAATAGGTTGTCCGTAATTTGTTATATCAATTGTAATCATATTATTGCTTTCATAAGCAGTAAGGTCAATATAGCGACCTTCGCTTCCATAAGCGATAGCGTTTATAATAAGATTTTCAAACACACGCACTAATTTGTCACCATCAGCTAATACCATGAGCTTTTGAGACGGGAAAGAAGGCCGACATTCTATATTAGCTTCTTGAAATTGTATACGGAATTGAACAGTTAATTGTCCAAGTAACTCTACAATATCAATAGGAACAGAATACAAGCTTAATTCTTTATTTTGAACACGTGTATATTCGAACAAGTCATTCATTAATGCATTAAGACGAGTTACCTTATCGTAAATGACTTGAATATAGTATCGCAATTCCACTTCATCTCTATAATTATCATGATGGATTAAATTTACGTATCCAACTATAGAAGTAAGGGGAGTGCGTAAGTCATGTGATACATTTGTAATAAGTTCACTTTTTGCTTGTTCAGCTTGTCTTTCTTCATCAATGGAGACTTTTAATTGTTCAACAATTTCATTGACCCCGATTGCTAATTCTTCTAGATAATTATGATTTACAATAGAAACTTTATGATTGAAGTTTCCATTTGCAATATAACGAATTTCTTCTATCATTTTTTTTATACAAGTTTCATAATAAAGTTTTTTCTCGTGACGATAAAAAATGTAAAGATAGGATGAAAAAATAGAAAATAAAAACAAATAAGATACAATCATCATCCATAAAGACTCTTTAATCCCTTTATACTTTTCATAACCAAAAATTCGAATGAATTCTTTACCGAGTTCGGTTAGAGTAAGTGAACTTTCAATTACACTCGTAACGAGGCGATAAATAATTAATTCAGTAATAGGAGTGAGTGTGATAGCTAATAAAAGCCAAAAAATAAGTTTCCATTTAGGAATATCTTTTAATATATCAAATGCTTCATTTCTCAATTTTATAGCCAACTCCCCAAACAGTATGAATAAATTTTTCTCCATTTATTACTGTTTCAAGTTTATCTCGTAAGTTGCTAATATGGACCATTACCGTCTTATTTGAACCATAACCATCTTCATTCCAAACGCGTTCGAAAATTTCTTCTGAACTAAATACTCTTCCTGTATTACTCGCAAGTAAATATAAAATATCGAATTCAATAGAGGTTAGTTTAATGTACTCTCCATTTACTTTAACTGTATGATTATGTTTATGTATTTCAACAGAGCGAATACGAATAATACCATCTTCATTCTTTTGCGAAGTAGCATTTTGGAAAGAGGATCTTCGTAATAAAGCTTTCACTCTAGCTACTAATTCTAATGGATTGAATGGTTTGATCATATAATCATCGGCACCTGTCATAAGGCCTAATATTTTATCCATATCTTCTGCTTTTGCACTAAGCATTAGAATTGGTACAGTATTATTTTCACGCACTTCCTGACAAACTTCTAATCCGTTTCGTTTTGGCATCATAATATCCAAAATCATAAGGTCAACTTCATATGTAGAAACCTTTTGCAATGCTTCATCGCCATCATAAGCTTTATAAATGTTATAGCCTTCATTTCGCAAATAAACAGCAAGTAATTCAACAATTTCTTTATCATCATCAATAATTAATATGTTTTTATTCATTGTGTAGTTCCTTTCCTTACAAATCATCAACATTACTATAATATCAAACATTTATGTACTTGTAGCGATGATTCTGTATAAAATTTCATGTAACGTATTAAAAAGGAGTAAAAAGATTAATATCGAATATAAAATAACAAAGATATTTAGATTCTACATTATAATGAAAGGTAGTTATAAGGGGGATTTTCTATGTTATGTAATGATAAATATTCATTTACTCAAACTGGAAAAATAGAAAATGATATTAAAGCTTTTCTACTAAAATATAATAAAGAGTTTACATATAAACATTCAATTCGTGTAGCAAATGAGGCAAAAAAGATTGCAGAAAAGTTTCACGTAGATAAAGAAAAAGTAGCTTTTGTATATATTTCATATTTGTGGGAAAGGAAAGATACATTTAAAGTTATACATCCGTGGCTAGAAGAAGCATACTGGGATTTAAAAGGAATTGTACAGTAGAAAGGACAAGGAAATGCAATTAAAAGAATATATGACTCAAACATTTCCAGGAGTTACATTAGGACCCTACTTATATTCTCAGTGGGGAAATCATTTACATTTTGATTTCGGAAAAGATAAATATCAAATTGTAGAAGGAACCGACGATTTAAATATGGAATACTTTTCTCAACTATATACATATAATAAATTCTTATTTGAAGACATATTTTCAAAAGAAGATGTAGTGTTTGTAGTGACAAATGTTTATAGATTTAAAAAGGAAAACATAAAAACTCCACAGAAAATAAATGTATACAATAAATATATTAAGAAAAGAGATTTAAGATTTCATATAAGACAAGAAACGTTACCGTTTCTATTTGAAGATGAAGAAGCAGATTTATATTGTACATATCAATTTTCTTTAAAATGTCTCGTAGAAGATATTAAGTATAAATTGCTTATACAAGCTGCTAATCATGAGAATTTCTCTGCTCTGTATCCTCGATTTGGACGAAAAAAAGAAATTTTTTATCCAGATGTATTTCTCATTAATGCAACGAAAGATATTGTCATGTTTATGTATGATGATAGAGGATGTGAAGTAATTGCGAAGAATAAAGAAATAATACGAGATTTATATAAGAAATACAAAGAATGGATTCCAGATTATGAACGAGAGAGTATAGATAACTTATTTAAATGACAATAGGGGAAGTGAAGCGTGTAATGAAACGTATTGCAATAGTATCTGCATGGGAACCAGAACTGACGTATTTGCATCAACATTATCCGAGTGAACGTGTTGAAAAAAGAGCAGCTTGGGAATTTCATTTTCATACTATTAATGAGCTGGAAATTATATCAGTTGTTACTGGTGTCGGTAAAGTAAGCTGCGCTAGTTGTGTACAATTGTTAATTAGTGAGTTTCAGCCAGATGAGTTGTTTATGACAGGAATATGCGGAAGTTTATCAAACAAGGTGAAAAACGGTCATATTGTAGTGGCACTAAACGCAATACAACACGATGTTACTGCAGCTGGCTCAGGGGAAGATGTTTTTAATTTATATAACGGTAGAACAGCACCTATTGAAACAACAAAATCACTTGTAAGAAGAATAAAAAAAATACGATCATATGATCCAATACATTTCGGTACATTTTTATCCGGAGATCAACGTATTCGTAGTTCAGAAATGAGATATTTACTCCATACCGTATATGGAGCATTGGCAGTTGATCAAGAAGTAGCAGCTTTCGCCTATGTGTGTCAAATAAATAAAAAACCATTTCTCTGTTTAAAAGCTGCTTCAGATCAAGCAAATGATAAAACGAAAGAAGAACAAAAAATCTTTAAAATGCTAGCATGTGAAAGAGCATGTGAGCATTTAATTGCTTTTTTACGTGTTTATGAGGTTAATGTAGTAAATAATAGATAGTTTGTTATAAAACAAATCAATAGTGAGTTATATGTAGGGAAATGTCCGCTCATTTCAAATTAAGAGCTGAAATTTATAATAGATGGAATATATTATATGGGTACACGTTGAGTTTAATATAAGCAGTTGGAGGGCAATTTTATATGATTCAATATAAAAGGTGTAGTGATGTAAATATTGATTTAGTATATGAAGCTTTTAAAGTTGGATTTTCAGATTACATTATTAAAATGGAAGTTTCAAAAGGTGATTTTATACACCGTTTTTTGGGACCAGAAGGTAATTTGCTAGAACATTCTTTTCTTGCTTTAGACGGTGACAAATCAGTTGGCGTAATATTAGGTGGTATAAAGGATTATGAAAGTATAAAGACTATGCGCTGCGGAACATTAGCGGTTCATCCTAATTACCGCGGTATTGGTGTGAGTCAAAAATTATTTGAACTGCATAAAGAAGAGGCAATTCAACATGGATGTAAGCAACTTTTTCTCGAAGTCATTGTAGGAAATGACCGAGCGATTCATTTTTATAATAAGTTGGGCTATGAAAAAGTGTACGATCTTTCTTATTATAATTTAAATGATTTGACTAAAATAATGAATAAAGATTGTAAGGATAGTGAAGTAAAACAATTAGAATTTCCAACTTTTAAAGATGAAATTCAGAAATGGTTAAACTTCCATATAAATTGGCAAAATGATATTGATTATATCAAAAAAACAAATAATGTATTTTATGGTGTATATGTCGATAATGACTTAAAAGGCTCTCTATGTGTAAATAAACAAGGTAAAATTAGTTTTATTTTCGTAGACAAAGATTATAGAAATATTGGTGTTGGGATGAAATTATTACAAGTAGCAAGAGAAGAATTACATTTATCAAGTTTATCAATTGGGTTTCCTAACAATAATTTACTGGAAGGTTTTCTTAAGAAATGTGGATTTGAAAAGAATTCTTTAGCGCAATATGAAATGTATTTATTACTCTAAGAGCGGAAAGATTTATTCTTTTCGCTTTTTATTTTGCTGTTATGTTGGTAAATGCTCCGCAACTATAATTTATAATGAGAGGGATTTTGTTTATCCTTAAGTTATTTTTTAAATTGTCAATTTCATGCTAATAATTTTCTTTGTATAATATTCTAATTTTATGTAGAATAGATACGATGGGAGGGGATGAAATGAATAATGGATTAAAGTTTAAGATTTTTGAATTGCATTGTCTCGTTCAAAAGACTTATTCTGATATTAAAATAGCGTGTGATATTGCTATTTATCAAGAAAACACTTCTAAATATTTAATTTCATTAGGATTTTTAAATAAATCATATATGACTTATATAGAAGCAAAAAGATTCTATCGCGAAAATGAAGAGCTTGTAAGTGTAGAATTTGATAATTTCTTTGATATGTATGATAAATTAGAAAACGAATTAAAACAAGTTATTTCAACTGAAGATAAAAATCCTTCATTGTTACATAGCAGATTTGATCAGTTTCAGCAGAAAGTTGAAAATATAAATGACCTAATAAAAGTATTGCAAAATGCTCGTTAATGAATGCTTTTTTCTTTTTGTATAGAAATTATGTATTAAAAACATTTTAGGGATATTACATATTGAAGAGGTGGCTTTTGTAGATTACAAAAGTCATCTTTTTATGTTAGGAATAGATTGTATACATTTTAGCAGTTTCATATAAATAATAGAAATTTATACGAGGTAAATATCATGGGAAATAAAAAAGAAATAGCTATAGTTGCATTAACAACAGGATTCGTCTTAACAAGTGTAACACCATATGGAGTAGGTCATGCAGAGGAACCTGGTCAAATGCAAGTTGAAATTCAAGAGGATTCGTTCCGTACAGGTGATCTTACACAACCATCAAAAAAGGCGCCAGAGAATGTAGTGAAAGATGCACTTAAGGAAAATACGGAGCATGCTTTGTCTCCAAAACAAGTTAGTGCAGAAACAGGAGTAGATTACAAAGTTCTTCAAAAACGTGGTTCTTATGATGGAACTACACTTTTGCGCATGCAACAAATATATGAAGGAAAAGAAGTATATGGCCACCAGTTGACTGCTCACGTAGATAAAAAAGGTATTATTAAAAGCATTTCAGGAGCTAGCGCACAAAATTTAACACAAGAAGATTTAAAGAAACCTATTAATTTATCAAAAGAAGAAGCAAAACAATATATTTATAAAAAGTACGGAAACGATACTAAATTTATTTCTGAGCCAGAAGTTAAGGCAGTTATTTTTGTTGATGAAAATCATGGGCAGGCTAGCAATGCATATCAAGTTACATTTGCTGCTACAACACCAAATTATGTATCTGGAACTTATTTAGTGAATGCTCATAATGGTGAAATGTTAAAAGATATGGTACAAGAATCAAGTTTGAAAATAAATGAAGAGTATGTTGAATCCGTTAAGGAAAATAAAACTAGCAATTTCACATCATTAACTGGAACAGGAAAAGATGATTTAGGCGTAACTCGTACATTTGGTATTTCTAAACAAACCAGTGGGAATTATGCACTTGCTGATTACACAAGAGGACAAGGAATTGAGACATATGATGTAAATTATAGAGATATTACAAATGAAGAAAGTTATTATCCTGGTATACTAGCAACTAGTGTTTCAACAACATTTAATGATCCAAAGGCGGTAAGCGCTCATTTCTTAGCAACAAAGGTATACGATTTTTATAAAGAAAAATATAAGCGTAATAGTTTTGATAATAAAGGAAAAAAAGTAGTTTCAGTTGTACATGCATGGGATTCTGGAGGAACAAATGATCCTGAAAATTGGGAGAATGCATTTAGTACTAATATTAATAACATTAGTATGCTTTTATATGGAGATCCTATGGTAAAAGCATTCGATATAGCGGGTCATGAATTTACACATGCAGTTACATCAAGTGAATCTAACCTTGAATTTTCAGGAGAATCTGGGGCAATTAACGAGGCATTATCGGATATTATGGGAACGGCTATAGAGAAATACATAAATAATGGGGAATTTAACTGGACAATAGGAGAACAAACTGGATCGACTTTTCGTAATATGAAAAATCCAACTGCAATTAATTTTTCAGAAGGACTACCGTATCCTGATGATTATAGTAAATATAATGATTTAAATGGAGAGGATTATGGAGGCGTTCATTTTAACTCAAGTATTATTAATAAAGTTGCGTATTTAATGGCACAAGGTGGTACTCATAACGGTGTAAATGTAAATGGTATTGGTGAAGATAAAATGTTTGATATTTTCTATTATGCAAATAATGATGAATTAAATATGACTTCTAATTTCTCTGAATTGAGATTGGCATGCCTTAAAGTGGCAACCAATAAATATGGAGCGAACTCAATTGAAGTTCAAGCAGTCCAAAATGCTTTTGATGCGGCAAAAATTACAGGAACGGTGAAAGAAAACGAAAAAACAGCAGAAAACCAAGCTCCAGAGTTAACTGTGCCGTTTACAATTACACTACGTGTAGGTGATACGTTTGATCCAATGAGAAATGTAAAAGCTGTTGATAAAGAAGATGGTGATTTAACAAATAAAGTAAAGCATAAAGGCGATGTAGATACTTCAAAACCAGGTACATACATTGTGGAATACTTGGTCGTTGATTCCCAAGGGAGAAATACAACGGCTAGACAGACTGTAATTGTAGAGGGAAATGGAGAAACATCAGATTTAGAACCTAAATTAACAGTGCCTGTTGGAGCGACAATTCATGTAGGAGATTCATTTGTTCCAATGGCAGAAGTATTAGCTATCGATAAAGAAGACGGTGATCTCACTTCTAAAATCAAAGTTGATGGTGAAGTAGATACAACTAAAGCCGGTACTTACGTATTAACGTACACGGTTACAGATTCTAAAGATCATGAAGTAACGGCGAAGCAAACTGTAACGGTCAAAGTTAGAGAAGAAGTTAAAAATGATAAACCAATACTAAAAGTACCTGCTACAACTTCAATTACTGAGGGTGATCAATTTGATCCGTTGGTAGGGGTATCAGCTACTGATAAAGAGGACGGTGACCTTACTTCTAAAGTAGCGTATGAAGGAACTATAGATACAAATAAAGCCGGTATTTATGAAATAATATATAGTGTAAGAGATTCCGTGGGTAATGAGGTAAATACGATACAAAAAGTATTAGTGAAAGATAAAGAAACTAGCAAACCTAATGGTCTTGCTAATAAGAAAAATAACAATAATATCTCAAATAACAGTAATACCGATAAAAAAGAATATACATATAAGGAGCTGCCAAAGACGGGTGTAAGTACAACTAACAGTGCAGCAATCGGCATATTGATGATTATTGCAGGTACAGTACTCACTTTGATTCGCAAATTTAGAAAGATACAAAAATAATAGTAGGGATCATTCGTTTGAAGAAAAGAGTTCAGTATTCAAAAGAAATAAAGTAGAAAGTAAATAAAACGAAATATGGATTTTTTACTTATTAAGATTTTAATAGTTAAGCGGTACATTTGGCTTTTATAAAAATTTGCAGTTGGATACTATTCTGTCTACAGAACTATATTACATATAAAACACGTTACTATTCTCATTAAAATAAAAGAATAGTAACGTGTTTTTTAATTTGAAAATAGTATAAATCCTATAGCTCATGAATATAGGAGTACTTCTAATTTGCCATTGATAAGTTACTGAAAACACTTTGTTTTAATGGAAGTGTCACTCTAAATGACAACATGAGATTTTCGATATTTACCAGGTGTTTCATTGGTGAATTTTTTAAAAATTTTAGTGAAATAACTTTGATCGCTAAAATTAAGCGAAGCGCATATGTCTGATAAAGGATAGGTGGTGAAAGTTAATAATTTCTTTGCTTCTTCGATTCGTTCACGTTGAATGTACTCAATTAATGAAATACCGACTTCTTTTTTAAATAATATAGATAAATAATCTGAATTCACATTTGCAAATTTAGCAAGTTGTTTAACAGATATTGGATTGTAAATATTTTTAAAAATGTAGTTTTTGCAAATAGCAATAGTCTGTGAATGTTGCTGTGTTTTTTGTGCCTTTACACGGTCTGCAAAGGTACAAAAAGCATTTTTTAATAAATCCCAAACAGATTCTTTGTCTTTTAAATCTTCTGTTCTTTGAATATGTAAATCATAAATTTTGTAAGCAATCCCAGATGGAAGTCCCCCTTTTATCGCATATCTAGTAGCGAGCGTGATGGATGAAATACAAATGTTTTTATGACGTCTTAATTGATGGAATGAAGATAAAGATGAAAGAGTCTCTTGTTGGAATTCGTAATAATATTTGAGTACGGTTTCTTTATCCCCGTTTTCTATAGAACTAAGTAGTTGCTGCTCTATATATAAATTATGATAAATGGATTCGTCTTTTTGCATTGAAATATATACATCTTCGTTTAAGATGCTGCTATGACTTATATGAAGTGAGTCACTGTTATTTGAAAAGGTGCTTACATCTGAATTTTTTTGATAGAGAATGTTATAGAACAATATCGCTATATTTACAAAGAAATTTTGATCTTTGACTGACAATGAAAAATAATGGTCTCTTGTTCTTTTATAATTTGGAATAAAATTAAGGTTACTATCCGCTTTACTTGTAGAAAAATTTACATGTGTCAAGGGCCCAATAATAACAGTACCGTTCACCATATAATCGCTCTTTATGTGAATTAAAATAAAGTGCCCTAGATATTCGTGAGTTCTGAAGATGGGGGAATTATATGTATCATTTCTCTGAAAAAGCATATGTAACTGTTCTATTTTTGATGTATATAACGAATGTGAATCATTTTTTGATTTAAATTCTAAAAGAATATTTTTGTTACAATCTAAAAAACAAACTGGAATTTCGAAAGATTGAAAAAACATATTGCAAATGTACTCTATCTCAACTAGACTGAGTTTTTTAGTCATATTCTTCCTCCTTACAGTTATGCGTAATAGTTAAATAAACATATATTCCTTTTTCATAAGTAGATACAGAAAACCTTTATCAATAAAAAATATAAATAAAAGTTATAAACTTCTAAGAATAATACCATAATTTAACATGGATAGCACATATTATTTGAATATACAGGTAATAGTTTTGGACAGTAACGTAAAATATGAATCGTCACACTTATTTGTTGGTTATTACTTATATGTATTAAAAAATGATTAAGATTGGATTTTAAATAGGGATAGGAAGTGAGAAATGAATAGATTGACAGTAAGTGACTAGTCGAAATTAGTAGTGAAAGCTATTATGTAACAAATGTAATGATTCTTGAAATAGGGATATACGTGTAATTTAGGGGAGAAAATTACATATATCATGTGGAGAGACAACGTAATAATAGAAGATAAGAAAAGTGAATAAGTGATTGTAAACAATGGATTGTTGGACGACTATGTTTTATGTTATTCGTTTAAATCTGATACTTGGCACACTATTGCTTTTAAGAAGGTAATAGTAATAAAGAAATTTTTAAAATGATAGAAGTAGTAAAGGGGATAAGAGAAATGAAAAAAATATTTAGTGTGCTTTTAGTGTTATTCTTAACATTTTCTACATGGTCTAGTGTATTAGTAAAGGCAGATTCACCATCTAAAGGTACTTTAACGATTCATAAGTATGAACAAGAAAAAGATGGAGCGCAGGGACTAGAAGGTGACGGTTCTGCAAATCAAGAGGTGCCAAAAGATGTGAAACCATTAAAAGGTGTAACGTTTGAAGTGAAAAGGGTTGCTTCTTTTGAAAAAATTTCAAACGATGGGAAAATCGTAAAAGAAGACGTGAAACCTGTAATGGGAGCCACTCCAAATCAAGTAGTAACAGATGATAACGGACAAGCTGTATTAAAAGATCTTCCGCTAGGACGTTATGAGGTGAAAGAAGTGGCAGGACCTCCACATGTGAATCTAAATCCCAATACGTATACAGTGGATATCCCATTAACGAATAAAGAGGGTAAGGTGCTAAACTATGATGTTCACATGTATCCCAAAAATGAGATTAAACGTGGTGCAGTGGATTTAATAAAAACTGGTGTAAATGAAAAAGCATTAGCAGGTGCAGTATTCTCTTTATTTAAAAAAGACGGTACAGAAGTGAAAAAAGAGTTAGCAACAGATGCTAATGGCCATATCCGAGTGCAAGGATTGGAGTATGGAGAATACTATTTCCAAGAAACAAAAGCTCCGAAAGGCTATGTAATAGATCCAACTAAACGTGAGTTTTTTGTTAAGAACTCCGGAACAATTAATGAAGATGGAACTATTACTTCTGGTACAGTAGTTAAAATAGAAGTGAAAAACAATGAAGAACCAACAATTGATAAAAAAATTAACGGAAAATTGGAAGCGTTACCAATAAATCCGTTAACTAATTATAATTATGATATTAAAACATTAATTCCAGAAGACATTAAGGAATACAAAAAATATGTGGTAACAGATACTTTGGATAATCGTTTAGTGATTCAAGGAAAGCCAATCGTGAAAATTGATGGAGCAGAAGTAAATGCAAACGTTGTTGAGGTAGCTATAGAAGGTCAAAAAGTAACAGCTACAGTAAAAGATTTCACAAAATTAGATGGTAAAAACGAATTTCATTTGCAAATTAAATCCCAAGTAAAAGAAGGAGTACCATCTGGTTCGGAAATTTTAAATACAGCAAAAATACATTTTACAAATAAAAATGATGTAATTGGAGAAAAGGAATCTAAACCTGTAGTTGTTATTCCGACAACTGGAATAATTGAGTTAACAAAAATTGATAGTGCTAATAAGAATAAATTAAAAGGTGCAGAGTTTGTACTTAAAGATAATAATGGAAAAATAGTTGTCGTAGCAGGAAAAGAAGTAACAGGTGTATCAGATGAAAATGGTGTTATTAAATGGTCTAACATTCCATATGGAGACTATCAAATTTTTGAAACGAAAGCACCAACATATACAAAAGAAGATGGTACAAAAGCTTCTTATCAATTATTAAAAGACCCCATTGATGTAAAGATTAGCGAAAATAATCAAACGGTTAAATTAACGATAGAAAATAATAAAAGTGGATGGATTCTTCCGGTAACGGGTGGTATAGGAACGACTCTTTTTACTGTAATAGGCCTTACTTTAATGCTTACAGCGGCATTTGTTTTCTTTAGAAAAAAGTTTGTTAGAAATTAAGATTTTAGGAACATGTAACCATATGAAAAGAGGAGAAGCAAAATGCTTCCCTCTTTTCGATATTTAAGCATATACAGAGGTGGAAATATGAAACGAAATCTTGTTTTGGGAGGTATTTTTTTATTTGGATTAGGTATTTTTTTATATCCTACTATTAGTAATTGGTTGGCGACCCGTGCACATTATTCTGAGATTAGCTCTTACGATAAGAAGATTAAAGCATTACAAAAGAAAGAAGTCGAACGTAGGGAAAAAGAAGCAGCCGAATATAATAAACAAGTTCAAACTTCTGCGAAAACATTTACAGATCCATTTTCTGAAAAAAAAAGTAATTATCAAGCGTATGCTGATGCGTTAAATTTAGGAGATGTAATGGGGTATATTGAAATATCGAAAATTAATATAAAACTGCCAATCTATCAAGGGACCTCTGAGGAAGTATTGAGTCGCGGGATAGGTCATTTAGATTTTTCTTCGCTCCCGGTAGGTGGAGAAAATACGCACACTATTTTAACAGGGCATCGTGGTTTACCATCAGCAAAATTATTTACAGATTTAGATAAGTTGAGCAAAGGAGATCTTTTTTATATTCATTCTTTAGACAAAGTTCTTGCTTATAAAGTAGATCAAATTAAAGTAGTGTTACCACACGAAACGGATGATCTACAAATTGTACAAAATAAAGATTATACAACTTTAATTACGTGTACGCCTTATGGAGTAAACACCAATAGATTGCTAGTTCGAGGTGTGCGTATGGAGTTAAACGAGAAAGAAAAACAAAAAATGACTACAGAGATATTTATATTTAATAAGTGGACTGTAATAGTTCCAATCCTATTGTTATGTGTGTTTCTAGTCGTAATTTATAAGAAAAGGTTAACTCGATAGAATGTATTTATTTATCCTGCATTAATGGACATTGGGACTGGAAATTCAGAGATAAGTAAAGAAGGTATATAGGGAATGAAGTAAATCCTCATTGATAAACATGTCATTTTATTCGACTATAGAAAAAATACGGTAAAGGTGGGAACAAAGGAATTGAGGCTACGATTAAAGCTGGTAAGTATTCATTTTATTGTTTTGTTAATGTTAAGTGTAAGTTTTGTCGTATATGTACCACAAGAAGCATATGGATCCACGACAAACTTAGAAGGTCTAGGTGATATATCGCGTTATAATGCAGTTGTCTTTGGTAACCATAAAGCAATAGGTGGCGACATTGAAGGAGCAATTGCAGTTCAAGGTGATATGGATGCATCGGGGTATACAATTGTAGGTGCTGCAGCGGGAACATCTAATATAGTAGGTGAAAAATGGGGTGATGAGGGATATCCGTCCTTGTTATTGTCTGGAAAATTTAAGAAATCAAGAGAAGAATCTTTTATCATTCAAAACGGAATAGTCGTAATGACAAAAGAGAGTGATCCAGATCGCATCATACAATCCTCTTATGATCGTATCGTTTATAAAGAAAAACTAGAAATTGACGCGAAATTTAATGAATTTCGCAATATAGTGAACCAAGTCAGTAAAAATGCAGGTCAATATAAAACGAATACCCCAATTCCAAATATGAGTCATGGAATCGGAAAAGATATAAACAATCCTAATATTTATGTTTCATCAGAATTGACAGGAAAAATTAATTTAGATATAAGAGATGTATTTTTACCAAATGCTAAGGACAAAGATTTTATTGTAATGTATTCGGATGCGATAGAGGTTACATTTAAAAATGGGGCTATTCTATATGACAAGAACAATATTGGAAGGGCTACGGATATAATTCCCACATCACAACCCTATTCTCCTAATTCACCATTTACTGAGCTATACAGTAAAATGATTTGGGTTTTTCCTAATGCGAAAAAGATCACAACAGAAGGATATGGTGTTGTTGGGAGTGTGTTTGCTCCCAATGCTGTATTAGAAACAAAAGGCGGTTCGATTAATGGACAAGCATTTGTCGGTGCGGTACAACAAACTGGTGGATTTGAGTTTCACAATTTCAAATTTAACTGGAAACATTGGAACAAGCCTAGTACAGGAAAAGTAAAAATAAAAAAGGTTGATAGTAATAATGATAATAAAAAATTGGAGGGAGCAAAGTTTAAAATTGAAGATTCAAAAGGAAAAATAGTTGGAGAACTAGTAACAAATGAAGAAGGAGAAGCGATATCAAAAGACTTACCAATAGGAAACTATACCGTAGTGGAAGTAGAAGCACCTAAAGGTTACGAATTATTAAAAGATAACATAACTGTAAAAATAGAAAAAGATGCAGTAGTAGAAATTAAAATAGGAAATAAGAAATTGCCAGATCCAATGGGGAAAATGAAGCTTGTGAAAGTAGACATAAGTGATAAAAATAAAAAACTAGCAAGGGCAAAGTTTCATATAGAAGATTCAAATAAAAAAGTAGTTGGAGAACTAGTAACAAATGAAGAAGGAGAAGTAATATCAAAAAACTTACCAATAGGAAACTATACCGTAGTGGAAATAGAGGCGCCTAAAGGTTATGAATTATTAAAAGATAAAATAGCTGTAAAAATAGAAAAAGATACAGTAGTAGAAATTAAAATAGGAAATAAGAAATTGCCAGATCCGACTGGGCAATTTGAAATTGAAAAAGTTGATGATATGGATAGTGAATTAAAGCTAAAAGGCGCTGTATTTCAAGTGTTAGATAAAGAAGGGAAAGAAGTTAGTAGATTAATAACGGATGAAAAAGGAAAGGTGATTTCCAACCAATTAGCAATTGGAAAGTATACGATTAAAGAAATAAAAGCACCGAACGGATACATGTTACTTAGAGATTCAATAGAAATAGAAATTACAGAAGCAGTAAAGACACAAAAAATAACAGTGAAAAATGCGAAGAATAACTGGGTAATTCCTAATACTGGTGGGAGGGGAACAACAATTTTTTACGTAATTGGTATTATGCTAATGTTTGGTGTGCTATATTTCTGTAAGAAAAATCGTATATTATGAACTAATTTTATAGAGTTAGCCAGATTGTTGCGTTAGAGAGTTTTTAGGGCATGAGTTCGGTATTGTACTGGACTCATGTTACTAAATTTGTTGAAGGAGGAAGCATAATAGTAAACATAGAATATATTAATGAATTAAAATATTCAAGAGGTGAAAATGGTGGTAATAAAACAAGACGAAATTAAAGTAGTTGTCGGAGCTGGAGTGTTTAATAATAATCCAGGTTGGATTCAAACGCAAGAAGATGAACTTAATTTACTAGATAAAGCTACGTGGGAAGAAAGATTTGAATACAACTCTATTTCAGCTATTTTAGCTGAGCATGTATGGGAACACCTTACTTTTGAAGAAGGTGTAAGAGCAGCTGAAATTTGTTATGAATTTTTAAAACCATCTGGTCATATTCGGTGCGGAGTCCCTGATGCATTCTTTCAGGATGAGGCATATCAAAATATAGTTCAAATAGGGGGCCCCGGTCCGAAAGATCATCCAGCAGCAAGTCATAAAATCGTTCATAATTATAAAATATTAACGAAAATGTTTGAAACTGCTGGATTCGAGGTAGTTTTACTTGAATATTGTGATGAAAATGGTCGGTTTTATTACAACGAATGGGATGCAAACGACGGTGTTATTTTCCGTTTGAAAAGGTATGATTCTAGAAATAAAGGCGATAAACTTGGTTTTCCATCGCTAATTGTCGATGCGATTAAGCGCTAATCATTCAACAAAAAAAGGAGTTAATCCTATGATTTCATAAGTCGCAAATGCGGCTTTTTTATTTGTACGTAAATCTATATTTAATTTTCAATACTATATAACTCGATTTAGAAAATATTTAAGTTTTTCTCAGCGTCATTCGCTTTAAATTAACACTTCGTTGACATAAATATTTATTTTATATTTATATTCGTGTAAAATGAAATAAGAACATATATTCTATATAAGGAGGCAATCAAAATGATAGCTGAAATTGGGAAACTAACTGATGGATATATTGTAAAATTTGAACGTGAATTTCCATATACGGTAGAGGAAGTTTGGTCTGTATTAACAGAAAACAGTAAGCTGAAAAAATGGATGTCCAATTTACAGATTGAAAGCCTTAAAACTGGTGGAATAATAAAGTTCGACATGATGGACGGTTCATTCATAAATATTGATATTTTAGAGTGTCAACTAAACTCAGTACTTGAATTTACTTGGGATAAAGACCGTGTCCGATTTGAAATACATAAAGAGGAAAATGGTACTCTTTTACTTCTTAAAGAGTACATTCATGAATTAACAGATCATACACCGAGAGATGTAGCTGGTTGGCATATTTGTTTAAATCTTTTTTCTTGCGTTTTAGAAGGAGAAGAGAAAGAATTTTCTAAAGATGAATGGCAACAATGGTTTGAAATATATAAGGGTAAGATTCATGAAGTGAGAGGATAATTACATAATAGGTAATATTCATTATGTAATTATTATATTATAAAAATGCTTTTATGGATAAATAAGAATAGAGGTTAATATGAAAGTAAATCAATTAATTGCTAATAACATAAATAAATTAGATGCAACTATACCGTTTAATAAATCGTTTGGAATTGCTGGGTTATCTG
Organism: Bacillus sp. PK6-16; assembly: GCF_056530295.1. NCBI lineage: Bacteria > Bacillati > Bacillota > Bacilli > Caryophanales > Bacillaceae > Bacillus > Bacillus sp. PK6-16. The sequence continues at coordinate 2,825,865 of NZ_CP096511.1, read as the reverse complement.
GATCGGGTAAAACAACTTTTTGCCAAACAATTGGTGAAGAGTCAAAAAAACGATTAGTTTCTTTATTACCAAAGGCTGAATATCAATATTTATTTCCTAACATTATGGAAACAAATTTTAGTGCTATTAAGATGGAAGAAATGCCATTAGTACTTTTTCTAGGAAAATCATCGATTTCGTCTAATCCGCGTTCAACGATTGGTACTCATACTGGTGTTTTTACAGAGGTTCGGGAAAAACTTGCTGAAGTATTTAATCTTTCTCCAGAGGTCTTTTCATTTAATAATCAATTAGGCTGGTGTACTGGTTGTAAAGGACGTGGTACTACAAAAAATGTTGAGTGTAAAAAATGTAAGGGAAAACGTTATAGTGAAGAAATTGAAAAACATGAAATTGATTTGTTGGCCAAGCCACATTCAATTTCAAATATTAATGATTTAAGTGTTGAATCTATTCTTTCACTAGCAAAAGAATTAAATATTAGTGAAGAAAAACAGCATATACTGCAAAATATTATTAATATGAACATTGGTTATTTAACATTAAATCGAATTATGGGTACGTTGTCAGGTGGAGAGTTAACACGACTTTATTTGGCTGAATTCATGGCAGTAAGTGAAAATGCTGTAATTATTATTGATGAGATTTCAGTTGGACTTGATCATGAAACATTATTGGAAATTTTGGAAGAGATTAAACGATTAGGGCGTAAAAATCAAATTTGGCTTATTGATCATTCAGATACGGTACTAGATACAACTGATGAGCAATTGTTCTTTGGACCTGGTAGCGGAAAATATGGCGGGAAAATTGTGAAAGAATCACCAAGACCAAAGTCAATACTGTGGGATCGAAATAAAGAAATACCAACAGAATATTATACATTCTATGATTTATATTGCCGTAATATCCAAATGGAGGAGTTTCGAATTCCTAAAAACAGGCTTGTAACGGTTACAGGAGAATCAGGATGTGGGAAATCTACACTTGTCAATGAATGTCTAGCTACAGATTTCTTGAAAAGATATCCAAAAGATAAATTAGTTATGGTGGGACAAGACCGAAATCAATCAATTACAAGTCGATCAACTGTAGCAACTTTCCTAGATATTAAAAAGAAACTAACAAAGTATAGTGAAGACATTGATGATATTTTTGAGCGCTCGATTGAGGATATTATTGATGAACTTCCAAATGAAGATATCGCTTATAAACGTTTGAGCCTACTAATTAAATTAGGACTTGGCTATTTAACATTAGAGAGAAAAACACAAACATTATCGACAGGTGAGTTTCAATGTGTTCATTTAGTTTCGGAATTATTTGCAAACACTAGAAATCCACATACATTATTCATTTTTGATGAGCCTTCAAAAGGTTTATCACAAAATATTTTAAATCAATTTATCGATAGTATTAGAGGTATTCTGCAAGATGAATCAGTTTCTATCATTATGATTGAGCATAATCGTTACATGTTAGAAAGCTCTGATTATATAGTTGATTTTGGAAAAAGGCAGAATGAATCTGTAGAGCATTTGGATGTTGTTAATCATGAGGATTACTATCGTCAAAAAAGTAATGTGAATAGCACAGAGAAAATAAATATCTCTTCAATGCTTAAGCAGAAAAAAGGAGTTCACTATTTAGAAGAAAATCATATTAACTATTTTAAAAATGCCGAAAATGTTTATAAGGGCGGTATTTTAAAAAGTTTATCATCAATGGCTAGGTTAATTTATGGTGAATATGAATCTGATACAATCGCACCTGTTATTGCTATTGATCTTGAAAAACATTTATATAGTCAATATAGTTTCTTATATGAGCTTGGTGGATTAATTAATCATATTGTAGCTGCTCATCCAATTAATAAAGATACGAGAAGTTTTGATTTCTATTCACAGGACAATCATTGTCCATCTTGTTCTGGACGTCTTCAAATTGAAGTTTTTGATAAAGATATTGCCATTCAAGATAAAAGTGTTCCATTTTGGGATGGGCTATTCGATCCAGAAATCATGAAGGTATTAAAATTTTATCAGCATGAAAAAATAGAATTTCTATTCGAAGAAATAAAAAATGAGCTTGGTCACGATTTGTCAAAGAGCTATAATGATATGTCAGAAGAAGAAAAGCATACGTTTTGGTATGGATATTTTGAAAAATCATTTTATGATAAAAAAGGAAAGACACGTAGAACATGGGTAGGGTTTAATACAATTATTGGTGGATATATTGTTATTTCAAAAGCACCTATTAAAGAAGAAATTAAGAGTTCAAAAAAAATGATGAAATGTCCAATTTGTGAGGGGACGGTTTTAAATCATCATAAACCACTTAAATTTGGTAACGTAGATATTCGTGAAATAATCAATCAGCCTATTAATAAAGTATTGAAAACAGTTGGTGATTTACCGGCACTTGTTAAATTGAAGTCTATTGTTGGTGGCGATATGGTATTGACGGAAGATATTTCTTTATTGCCAAGAAAAGCACAAGTTGCACTGAAGATGTTTGAATTAGAACAAGCAAGCTTTTCAAACTATGAAATGGTGTTACAAAATGTCTTACCATTCTGGGGCGAAATAAAAGGAAATATCGAATCCATTAGTGTTAATAATCAAGTAACTGTTTGTGATTTCCCTAATGTTTATGAAACGAGAGAAACCATTATAGATAAGTATTTCACAAATGGTAAATATAAAAAACTTACGTATGTATACGAAGCATTTGGATACAAAAAATTAGTTACCCAAATTAATAAAATTAAAAAAAGTAATCCATGTCCATTTTGTAAAGGTAAGAAAGTGATAACCGAAGATAATCTACATGATGGTGTCTTTAAACTAACAATTCCATGTGTAACTTGTAATGCAAGTGGTATTAATGACGAAGGGTTAAAAGAAGTTGTCGAGGGCGTGGATGTACAAACGTGGTTAACTGGAAAAGCAAGTGATGTTGTGAATGAAAGCTTATTAACAGAAGCTGTTGGACAAATACCAATTTTTAATCGCATACGTGAGTTGGATAAACGAGATATGATGGCGGTTTATGAATGTCTTGAGAGTAATCAGTAAATTTTATTAATATAAATTAATAAAACATATATTCTTTATAATGTATATATTAGCGCAGTATAATTAATACAAGGTAATGAAGGTAATAAAGGTAATGAAGGTAATGAAGGTAATGAAAGAAGATCCAATTTCTTAATATCAAAATTAAGAAATTGGATCTTTTAGTATTTTTATGCCTCCATACAATATTTTTCGATAAGAAAAGAAGCAATATGGAAGGAGAGATAAAAAACTAATAGTGATAAACGATATAATATATTATGTAATTATTATATTATAAAAGCTAAAATTAAGGTTGAAAACGGTTCGTAAGTGATATATTTTGTTTGTTAATCTATTTTGCATTGTCTGATTTTTTAAATTTAACAGAAATATATACTTGAATGAAGTATATATTTCTGTTAAATTTATCCTATGGATAGAACAAGTTTAATTAAAGGTCATTTAGAAATGTGTGTATTATCTATTTTGTCGAAAAAGAAAAGTTATGGTTATGAGATTATGAAAGAACTTGAAATAAACAATTTAAAATTGAAAGGAGTAGGAAGTATTTATCCTATTTTAACTAAGTTGAAAAATCAAGAGTGGGTTAATACTTATCAAGAGGTAACAGACAGTGGTAAAGTAAGGATTTATTATGAAATTAATGAAAATGGGAAAATACGTCTTGAGAAGAAAATTAATGAGTGGTTAGAATTGCAATTGGACATTCAAACATTATTAAAAAGCGGTTTGAAAGGAGACCTTCTGAAATGAGGAATAAATTGATAGGTAAAGAAAAGCAATTTTTAAGAGACGTACTTAAGGAATTAAAGCAATACGATATTAGTTTAGAAGAAAGGGAAAATATTAAGCGACAAATATTAGAACATATTCAAGAGTGTCGTGAACATGGTGAAGACAGTATAGATGATTTAGGTACCCCTCAATTATTTGTTAAAGATTTTATAGAAATAAATGAAATTGATTTACAAGTTAAAATGAAACAACTTCAAAATGAAAAAGGAAAATTCAACACATTTATCTTACGTGGCATATTCATCGCATTTATTACTTACCTCATCTCGCAAACTACATTTTCAATATTTTTAACTGAATCATTTAATTCAACTAATAGCAAAAATACATTTAATTATAATATTTTATATCGCATATCAGAGAATCAATGGTGGAACGTTTTATTAATAATGATTAGCTTTATGCTCTCTGTAGTAGTGTTTATTAGCTTAGTAAGTTATAAAAAAAGAAAGCTATCTAAAGTATAATGAAGAAAACTATCTATAAACTATTTCAAATCTATATTCTTTGTAATGTAATAGTATTATGTATCATTCATCCAAAATCATATGCTCAGCAAGATATTAAAGCTACTTTAGATAAGTATATTGAAAAATTTATAAAAGAACAGAATATTCCAGGGGCTGCTGTTGCAATTGTACATAATAAAGATGTATTCTTCACTAAAACGTGGGGGATTACTGGGGAATCTGAAAAAAAAATAACTAGTAAAACACCATTTGCAATCGGATCAATAAGCAAATCTTTAACAGCTTTAGCTATAGTGAAATTAATAGAAGACAAAAAGATAAAATTAGAGGATTCAGTTCAACAACATCTTCCTTGGTTTAAACTAAAAGATTCTCAAATATCCTCATCTATAACAATCCAACACCTTTTAACTCATACAAGCGGAATAAACACATATGAAGGCTTATTAATATCAGATAAGCAATCCAAAAGTTCTACAGCATTAAAAGAGAATGTAATGAGACTTTCAAATGTAAAATTAACTGCTCTACCAGGAGAAAAATATCAATATAGTAATGCGAATTATATTGTTTTAGGTGCACTTATTGAGGAAATTACAAATGATACATATTCCTCATATATGGAAAAACATGTTTTTCAGCTATTAAATATGAATGGTGCGGCAGCAAGTAAAGAAACTGCATATGAAAAAGGCTATTTAACAGGTTATCAGTCATGGTTTGGCATACCAAGAAAAAGTGTAGTGTCCTATGATAATGCCGGGGCACCGTATGGTTATATTACCGCAAATTTGGAAGATATGATTCAATTTATTATGTTTTTGAATCGACAAGAAGATACTCAATTTTTAAAGAAAGAAAACATCGACCTTTATCTTACACCACTTTATAACATAAATTCAGAAAAAAGCTATGGTTTTGGATTAAGAACAACAAGTATAAATGAAAGCGAAACGATGATTTGGCATTCAGGATCAACGCCCGATGCTCGTACAGAAATATTTACTTTAAATAAAAGTGGCTGGGGTGGTGTGATTTTAACAAATAAAAATCATGTATTAGAAGAACCAGCACTTTCAGTATTAAAAAAGGGGATTATTAATATTTTGAATGAAGAAGAACCGGTTGATCCCCATAAAAGCATACCATTTACACAAATTGTTATGTCTACAGTTATACTCGCGCTTTTCATTTCATCAATTATGTTAATTAAAAAATATAAACATAAGAAAACTGTAAAAAAATTAACTTGGTTATTCGTAGGGACTCTATTCCTACTATTATCTATTATTTTCATCCCACTTCTTACTTATTGTACAAGCTCACCATGGCGTACGATAAAAATATTTGCGGCAGATGTAGGTTTACTTACAAGTATTATAGTAATTTTATTAGCTGTGAACGGATTATTATCAATCTTTATAGGTATAAGACAGAAGAGTGTATAAGGGTAAATAATTAAAGAAATATAATTCAAACGTTATAAACAGTTGACCCTCACACAATGTCATTGTTTAAGATAAAGTTGAGCTTCAAAGTAGATGTAACTTATAGGAGGAAATCATGTTTAAAATAGGGGATTTTTCAAAACTATCTTCCATTAGTATACGAATGTTGAGACACTACGATAAAGTGGAATTACTACAACCAGTAAAAGTCGATGAGCAGAGTGGATATCGATTTTATTCAGCAGACCAATTAAAAAAAGTAAATCAAATTCAAACGTTAAAAGCTATGGGGTTTAATATTGCTACCATCAAAGAAATAATAGAATGCGATAATATAGATACCATAAAAGAGCAATTTTTAAATCGTAGTGCTCAAATTAAAGAAGACATGAATAACCTCCAAAAACAATTACGTCTCCTCGAAGACTCAACGAAAACGATGAGAGAGGATGTTGTTGAGATGAATTATCATGTTTCAATAAAAGAAATTCCAGAAAGAACTGTAGCTAGTGTTAGAAAGATTATTCCATCGTATAATTGCGAAGGTGATTTATGGAGTGTATTAATGCAAGAAATTCAAATGAAAAATATTAGTATTGCCCAACCGAGTTATAGTATTGCGGTTTTCCATGATCGTGAATACAAAGAAAATGATGTAGATATAGAAATACAGCTAAGTATTCTAGGTAAGCACGAAAATACAAAAGACGTTACATTTAAAAATATGGAATCGACTAATGTAGCTTCTATAACAGTTAATGGAAGTTATGAACAGATGACAGCTGTAAATGAGGCTGCGGCAAAATGGATTGAGACAGAGGGTTACAAATTAGCAGGCCCGATGTTTAATATTTATCATGTGAGCCCAGCGATGGAATCCGATCCTAATAAGTGGGTTACAGAAGTTTGTTATCCAGTTAAATGAAGATAAAGAAAAAAGGCATTATTTATATGCCTTTTTTCTTTATAAACTTATCCATAAATATCAAGATAAATTACTTCTTGATTTGATTCGTCAACTACTAGCATAATTTTATTTGCAAATGTAAAAAATGAGCGAATTATAATGGATTCCTTTAATGAATCTTCTAAAAAACAACCTGTTGGTAATAAAGAAATGCAACCATCTTTTTGGAAATTTCAGCAATGTTTACATTAGCAACAAAAGCCACCGTAATAAGGGGCTTTTGTCTTAAATAATTTAATGATATGTGTACCCTCCATCAGGAAATAATACATTACCCGTAGTAAAACTATTTTGCATTAAATATAGGACAGTATGTGCAATTTCATCATTATATCCAGCTCGTTGTACAAGTGAAAGAGATTTATAAGCTTCGTAAGCAACTAGTCTATTTTCATTTTGTTCATTTTCTCTTTGTATTGTTCCAGGAGAAACCACATTAACTCTAATAGGAGCTAATTCCACAGCTAAGGCCTTCCCTAAACTTTCAATAGCACCATTGCAAGCTCCATAAGCAGGCGCACCTTTAAGTGGTCTTTGACTAAAGGCACCGGACATTAACACGATCGATCCAGAGTTTGAAAGAAAAGGAATTGCATATTTTACGGCATAATATTGAGGCCAAAACTTTCCGATGAAGCTACTTTCAGCAATTTCCTCTGTAGAGGTAATTGGTCCAAGTGTATAAGAGGCTCCCGGTGTGAATAAATGATCAAAGTTCCCAACTGTCTTGAAAAAATTTTGTAATTGCTCTTTATTTTGATTATCCAATATATAAGTTTGAAGATGATTGTTATTTATTACTTCTCGAGCAACTTTTAATTTTTCTTCCGAGCGTCCGGCAATAATAACATGTGCGCCTTGTTTAATTGCTTGAGTTGCTGTTGCTAATCCAATACCAGAACTCCCGCCAATGATAACAATACGGCTATTTTCTAATGTAGTAATAGACATATTTTAGCCACTCCTTTAATAAAAAACTTTAGAATATAACTGTGCTATGCTTTTATTATTCGCTAAAAGGGAGCAAGTGAAAAGTACGCACTTTATATGTACATAGTCGCAAATTTCGTACTAATTGCTATTTATGCGGATAAGTAATACGAAAAATTTCTACATATTGTTTATCCCGCATTAACGGGCAGTAAAACTCTCACCTCAAAGTTAGGAAAATGCAAGGAAGTTAGGTAAGAGATCAACTGCCCGTAAAAGCCCGATTGGTTCAACTAATAATCAGTGTGGGATGAACAAAACCCCCACTGATTAAAGTTTCACTTTATGATATCTGAGGAGAGGTGAGAAAAATGGATTTACAAGAACCGAAGTTAAAAGGGGTAATAGCAACATTACAAATAATCGGTGGGAAATGGAAGCCGCTCATTTTATTTATTTTGCTAACAGATGGAACGAAACGTTTTGGTGAATTAAAGAGATTAATACCAGATATATCTCAAGGGACGTTAGCAAAGCAATTACGTGAATTAGAGCAAGATCAACTAATAAAACGCGAAATTTATCAAGAAATACCACCTAAAGTAGAATATAGCTTAACTGAACATGGAAAAACAGTCAGTATTGTTTTGGATAGTATGTGTAGTTGGGGAAGAGGGCATTTAGAACATATAGATAAAGATAAACCATAAAAATATTATGTAAACTTATTGTAGTTTGAAGGGAAATGTTGTTTTAATAATTTGTATTTTATAATATATAATTAAGGAGTGTCGTAGGTTATTATACATATTTAATTTATTTTTACAAAGGGGAAATAATAAGATGAACGAATTAGAGTATAAAAGCTTCTATGATAAAGTAGGAAGATTAAATGGATGGGATTTTAGTAAAATAAAATGTGAAACTGTAGGAGATACATGGAACTTTTATAGTGAGGTAAAAGAAAGGTGTAAACCATCACATATTTTACTTGATGTTGGTACAGGCGGAGGAGAAAATGTACTTAACATAGCATCATCAGCTAAATTGTTGATTGGAATTGATAATTCTAACGGCATGATTGAAACGGCACATTCCAACTTGAAAAAATCAGGTGTACAAAATGTTGAGTTTCTTCAAATGGGTTCTGAAGCGTTAACGTTTCAGAATGCCCATTTTGATATCGCTTCAAGTTGTCACGCACCGTTTATAGCATCTGAGTTAGCGAAAGTAATGAAACGAGGTGCTTTTTTCTTAACGCAACAAGTAAGTGAGAATGATAAATTAAACCTGAAAGAAGCATTTGGCAGAGGACAATGCTTAGATGAACGAGATGGCACTTTAAAAGAAAAGTATATGGATGAACTTATTAGTGCAGGATTTGATCTCGTGCAAGTACGTGAATATGATGTTACTGATTATTACAGTACGTCTGAAGATCTCATTTTCTTATTAAAACATACGCCTATTATTCCTAGATTTGGAGAAGAGGAAGAAGATTTTACTATTTTACAAAAGTTCATTGAAACGAATAGTTCTGAAAAAGGGATTCGTACGAATTCAAAAAGATTTATGATTATCGCTGTTAAATTATAATATATTTTAGTGTAAAAGCTGCTTTTCTTTAAATGAAAAGCAGCTTTTTGTGTGGAAAAGAATACAGGAAATACTTGAAAATAATAGAAATAAATAAAGTATAAATTAAAAAATCAAAATATGGAGGATAAATGTTTTGAAACGTTACTATATTAGCAATGAAAAAATAAATGTACATATTACTGAATGGGGGAATAATGACAAGCCCGTTATCTTTTGTTTACATGGATTAGGTAGTACGAGTTTAAGTTTTATAGAAATTGCTGAAGAATTAAAAGAAGAGTATAGATTTATCTCCGTTGATGCACCTGGACACGGTAAAACCCCGCCATTTGAAAGAACAGAAGATTATGAGATGCAAAATTTAGCAAATTGGTTAAATGAAATAATAAATGAATTGAGAATCGAACACTTCTATTTTCTATCACATTCATGGGGAAGTTTTGTAGCGTTATTTTATTTGTTAAATCATCCAGAAAAAGTACAAGGAAGTATTCTTATTGATGGTGGATATCAAACAAAAAGGCTTCAAGAAGAAGCGTTGGAAGAAGAAATTGCTTATTATGAAAAAGACTTTGATGAATACGTTTTTAATAATTGGGACGAATTTTTCAAAAGTGAAAAAGAAGCTTATACTAGGTGGTCTTCATTGTTAGAAGTTGCTGTAAAGGATCTAGGGATCGAAATGGATAATAAAGTATGGTGGCATGCCAGGGGGAATACAGCTAATAATATAATAAGAGGTATGCATAAAGATGAAACAATAGATATATATGAGAAGCTACCGGCTAATATTGTATTACTTCGAGCTACAGTCCCACAAGTTTGGGCGGATTATAGAGATAAGACAGTACATGTTTTTAAAGAGAAAACGGACAGTATAGTAAAAGTAATTCCTGATACTACACACATGTTGCACTGGGATAAACAAGAAATTGTTATAGCGGAAATAAAAAATAATTGGGGCTAACATATTCATACTAAAGTTGTAGTTTCTATATGAAAAATCCATCCTTCCGTTTGATTTTATCTGTTTATAAGTGTAATACAATACGAATAGATAATAAGAAATGAGGGGGAATGTAAAGTGATTACACATATATCAGATATAAAACTACAAACGGTTTCCATAGAAGGGGTAAAACAAGTTTATAAGGACATATTATCTTTTCCAATAAAAAAAGAAACAGCATCCTTCATTCAATTTGAAGTAACACCTTATACAACAATTAGTTTTCAAGAAGTGTATGAACCAATTGTACCTGCACATTTTGCTTTTGAAATCCCATATTCAAAATTTCATGAAACAGCAAGATGGCTTGAGGAGTCTGGATTACTCATTGTGAAATGGAAAGATGGTCATATAATTGATGAAGAGGATGGTCGATTCAATTTATACTTTAAAGACGGAGATGGAAATCTACTCGAAATTATCGCGCATAGTTATGTTAAAGAAGATGTATTAGTACCGCAGTCACCTTTAAACATTTTATATGTAAGGGAAATTGGTCTTCCTGTTAAAAGTGTACCTGTTTTTACGGAATGGCTAAAATCAAATCTAAATATGAAAACGATGGAAGACGGGGATATTTTTAATTTTGTAGTTGGTGGCACTGCTTATGTCGTCGCAACTTGGTGGCAGCGACCTTGGATTCCAATCGCGATGAAAGCTCTATCACCGAAAGTACACGTTTCTTTTGGAACACCAGACGTCGCATTTTTACAGCGAATCCAAAATAACTTTAAGAAAAATAGTGTATCATTTGAATGTAAACGTAATGAAGTATCATTTATTGAGCAAGGATATACATTTTCAATTGTGCATACATCAGAGTTTCATTCTGATATTCCTAAACAATTAAACTTACCGCTTTCTATTTAAGGATGAAAAGCGGTAAGTTTTTTGTATATTCGTGAAGAAGGTTTTAGCTAGGGTTACAGTGAATTTAAAGAGAAGTATAAGGTGTTATTTTAATTTATGTTAAGGGGAGAAATGAAGTGGTTTTAGGTAATCCAATTGCAAAAGGGAATACTGCAGAAATTTATTTAACTGATGATAAGGTTGTAAAATTATTTAAAGATTACCTCCCAGATACAGAGTCTATAAAGGAAGCAAAAAAACAAAAATATGCGTATTCATGCGGGCTGCCAGTTCCAAACGTATTTGAAGTAATAAAGATACAAAATAGACAGGCAATTATTATGGAACATGTAAAAGGGGACAACATTGGTGATCTTCTGCTTAATAATTTAAATGAGGCAGAGCGTTATATCGGTCTTTGTGTTAATGAGCAAAAAAATTTGATTTTGAGTAAGGAAGAGAAAGTGAAAGTTATAGATTGGGTAGATGCTAGTTCAGGTGATATTCGCGCAGATGTATTTCGAACATACTTGTTGTACTCACAATCTTCGGTAGAATTAGCTGAGATGTATTTACATATATATTGCAGTCGTACCGGCTTATCAAGAGATGAAGTTTTTCAATGGGCTCCTATAATTATTGCAGCTAGATTTTCTGAAAAAGTATCACCGCAAAATGAAGTGTATTTGAAAAGATTATTGAATCAGTATTTATAAGTCATAAAAAAGGCTGTCAGCTAATTAATAAATGCTGTTGTTTAACCAAAGTTTCCTTGCAGTTAAACAACAGCATTCTTAAATATTGATATAGGTATTCTCATTTTCGATCTTCATCCTATAAAGGTTCATAATCCGTACGTGTTCCTCCGTTAAGTCTTCTTTATCCCAATACATATGCATTAAGCTATACTCAAAAATCTCCTTTAATTTAATAAATAATGGAAACTTGTCTATCATCTCTTTTGGTAGCTCATTTTCCTCTTGGTAGCCTTCAAATAGTGCTTTTGTAATAGAATACTCATAGTCAACGATATTCCCATTTCCAGCGAATGAATATTCTATCGCACTATAAATAGGAACGGCTAAATCGAATATGTAAAAATGTTTTTCGCAGTCTTGAAAATCTATCATTGTTAAGTTTGAATTATTTTCGACTAAAATGTTTTCTAACCATAAATCTCCGTGTATTAAGCCGTAATTTGAAGGGGATTTTGGTAGCTCTTTTATGGAAGTTAAAACGTCAGATGCAATTTCTCTTATTGTATTTTCTTCTTTAGGGATGTATTTAAGAAAATTATATTCTTCATTTTCATACCAATCGTTTATATGTTTTACTGGTTTAATCTTTTCAAAGCTTTTAGATATACGATGTAATTTTCCGATTTGTTTACCAAGTTTTTTAAATATATTAGAATTCCATTCAGACCTTGGTAAATGTATACCAGGAGCAGCTTTATATAATACAGCAAAAATCTCCTTTTCTAATGGGAATTTTTCTACAAAATTTCCTTGTAATGAAGGGATTATTGGTGGAACACCTAAACCATTTTGATATAAAAAATTCGTATATAAAACTTCCTCTATCTGTTCTTCATATGTTTTGTAGTTTGTAATTCTACTGAAGTATGTACCTTGTTCTGTAAGACATTCATACATCTCATTTGTTATTGGCTTAATGTTAATAAAATTCAACGGATACTGTTCATTTATGAATTGAAGTATTTCTTTTTCTAGCTTGTTCATTGAAACGTCCTTTCCAAACCTTAATTTTTTAACTTGGGAATTAATAGAATTTTATTTTATAAAATTCGTGTTTAATTTTTGAAATCCTTTAAAATGAAATATGATGTAAATTGACCTTTAATAATTAGTAAGGTGTTGCCAACATACTCATTAACGCTAAATTGAAAAATGAATAGAAGGTATGACAAAATAAGATAGATGAAAAAATATAAAATTAATACTTATATATAGATTATAAAGACTTTAGAGAAAGGCTCATGTTATAAAACACAAGAAATATCAAAAGAAAGAAACGCACTTCTCCTATACTTTTAAATAAGGAGTGAAGGAAATGAATGAACATATACAGCAGATGATTAATTGGATTGAGAGCAATTTAAAAAAGAGATTTTCATTAGATGAATTATCTCGTTACATGGGGTATTCTCCTTATTATTGCTCTTTTAAATTTCATCAAGTAACGGGTTTCAGTATTAGACGTTATATTCTTCTTAGAAGGTTGTATTTATCTACGGAAGATTTAAAGAATGGTAGGAAGATAATTGAGGTCGCATTGGATTACGATTACTCTTCCCAAGAGGCTTATAGTAGAAGTTTTAAAAATGTTTTTGGAATGAATCCAAGAGAATACCAACTTAACAAAATGCCTATTCAATCATTTGTTAAACTAAATTTAAATAAAGAAGGGGCGTTTAAAATGAATATTTCTAGAAAAATAGAGGTTGAACAGTTACGAGACAGGAAGAGTGAGCTATTTGATAAAGAGGTACTTAACATATTAAATGGTCAAGTTATGTATGAAGAATTTAAAAACGAAAAGCTAATGGGTGATTCTGATTATGCACCATTTAATGAGGCAATGTGTGTGAACTCGGCTACTACTCAAGTTTTTAATGAAGAGTTTATTAAAACAAGAGCGAAAGGACATAACAGTTCAGTAGAAAGTTATATAAAAAAGGTTATAGATCCGTTAGAAAACCTTTTTACGAAAAAGTATAAATGTATTGTTCTATGGTTTGGTGAAGATATGTTTTGCCAAATGAATTTACTTACCATACTTTCTCACCTTGAACAGTCTGCTTATGAAGGGAAGGTATACTTAAATAGCTTTAGAGAGGATGAATTTAAAGTAAATCAAATTGAACTTGAATTGGGGAATTATTCTTCTATATACAATGAAGTATTAGTAAACCATAAAAAGACCTCTCATAAGGTACCACCTGTAATGTATCAGGCTATAGACTTATTTTTAGAAATGTTAACTGAAGATAATGCAGTAATGAAATTCATTTCTAAAAATAAAGATTTATCAACTCAAGAATTATTAACGAAGTTGTTTCATCTTTTTCCTACAATCGGATATGGAGATTCTCAGTACATAGAACTGATTAATAAAATAAAGAAGAAAACTACACCAAAAATATAGGTGCAGCTTTCTTCTTATAATTGCTCAAGTAATTCTAATTCTTTTTCTACAAATAGCATTAATTCTTTAATTGTTTCACCAGAAAAATCAAAACGAATACCGGCTGCATCATACACTTCTTTTATAGATTGCGAGCTTCCTAGTGATAATGCCTTTTTATAATTTTCTAGTGCTTGCTTAGGATCCTCTTTATATTGTTTATACATTTGTAATGCACCAAGTTGGGCGATCGCATATTCAATATAATAAAATGGTACTTCAAAAATATGGAGTACAGGTAACCAACTCGTTGCTATCCAGTTTTCGTAGCCATCAATATGTATGACGCTAGACTGATAATGTTTTTGAAGTTGTAAGTATTTTTCATTTCTTTCTTCAGAAGTATGACTTGGATTTTCATACAGCCAGTGTTGAAATTGATCGACAATAAGCATAATAGGTAAATATGAAATAACATCTTTAAAGAAGTTAATTTTTGCTTGTTTTAAATCTTTTTTGTCTGTATAGAAGGTATCCCAATAATTAAGCGAGAATAACTCCATTGTCATACTGGCTAGCTCAGCTGTTTCAGCTGGAATTTCTATATACTGTCGTAATTTTAATGGTTTTATGAGTTCGTTATGAATGCTATGCCCCATTTCATGTATAAAAGTGACAATATCATCTTGTGTATAATTTAAGTTCATAAAAATATAAGATAATTGTGAAGCTGGTAAGTACTCACAAAAGCCACCAGCTGCTTTTCCTTTGCGGCTTGTTAAATCAAGACAATTGTGTTTATACATTCGGTTTAAAAGTGCTGAAAATTCAACATCTAGTTTATTAAAGATATGAGTGCTCTTTTCAATTAAATCATTTTCATTTGCAATTGGTTTAAGTACTTTTTGATCTGGAGTTACAGCTGATACATCCCACGGGCGAAGCGTATCCACTTGCAGTTTCTCTTTTTTCTCTAGTAATATTTTATCTTTAAGAGGCACAACATACTTACGTATGGATTCAGCTAGTTCATAGCAATCTATCGCTGAATAATCAAAACGCTCGTATTTTTTGAACATATAATCGCGATAATTCTCTAGTTGAATATTTTTTGCTTTTTGATGGCGAATTTCAATTAATTGATTTAATATGTTTTGGAGTTCTTTTTCAACAGATAAAAATTGTTCAGAAATAATGGTTTTTGCCTTTTTACGGATGTCACGATTCGAATCTTGTAAATACGATTGTAATTCTGTTATCGTTTTTTCTTCTCCGGCCCAAATAGCACTTAATCCTCCAGTGATTTCAAAGTACTCTGTGACTAATTTGTCTTCCTTTATTTCTAATTCGATATTGTCCTCACAAAATAACTTTTGAGCATTTTTTATTTTTGCATCTAATAAACCATATAGATTAGAATCTAATTCCATTCGAAAAGGTGACTCTAAATATTTATTATCCAATAAATTTTGGTACCGCTTTAAAAGTGGCTTTACAAATTGTTGATCATGTTCAAAAGTATCTTTTATTTCTTCATCATCCGTATTACATTGAAAGGCGATATAATGTGATCTTAATTGTTCTTCGATTTCCCAAATCATTTTTGACTGCTCTTTTAACCAATTTTCAAGGTCTAGTTTTGAAGAAATCATTTTGTTTAATAAAGACGAAAGAGTTTTTTCTAATTGTAGTACATTACTAATATCAATCGTATTTACATGTTGCATTATATATCCCTCACTTTTTATGTATTCATAGAGATATTCTATTTATTAATTGTAATTCCCTTGTTAAGTGGGGTAAATGTGAAATAATGTTAAATTTAATAATTAAAGAAGGTATTTATATGTCAAAGTAAAAAGTTTATCGTAAATGAAAATATATGGAGGGGTGCTGCATGAGAAAGGGAAAGAAGTTACTTGTATTTTTATTTCCACTTGCTTTATTATGTGCCTGTGAGAATGACATTGAAGATGCTAAAAGTGAAGAGTCTATAGTGATGGATATTGCTACAGCCGCGGTAAAGCAGGAATCTTTTTTTAGTGCTGCTATATGGGATGAAAAAGCAAGAATAGTAGATTTAGAGATTGCTGATAGCGAAAATGCTAACGAAATAAAAAAAGAAATTAATAAAAGATTGCAAATTCAAGGCGTTATGTCCTATAAAGTAAATGTATCTCAAAGAAACAAGGAGATTGTAAATGCAGAACATAGATGGGAGTTAGTTTTTGGACAGATATTTGATGGCGTATTCAGAAAAAATGGATATGAAGGGGTTGGTATTCAGCAAATAAATTATAAAAAGAATCAACCTGTTACCATTGATATAAAAACTAAGATTAGCGATGATGAAGTAGGGGCGAGAGAACTTGGACAGAAAATAGAAAAAGAAGTTGAAGGGGTACTTAAAACAGAAGCAGTAAAGAAATGGATTGAAAATGATTCATATGCTATTGGGATTTACGATATAGATGATCGGAAAATTAACTAATTGAGGAATGAATGCTATATGAATGAAAAATCGATATAATTAAATATAAAATTGCTGAAGGAGGTGTAAGATGTATAAGTATTTACATATTTTAAACGACATAGAAAATATGATTCAAAATGGAGAAATAAGAGAAGGAAAGAAATTACCATCTATACGGTCACTCGTTACGCAATATGAATGTAATAAGGCAACAGTTATACGTGCTCTTCATGAATTAGAAAAGCGTCACATTATATATTCTGTCCCTCAAAGTGGATACTACGTTGTTAAAAAATCAGAGAGTACTATAGAAAATAACGAGATAATTGATTTTGCCTCCTCAGCACCAGATCCAGATGTTTTTCCGTATTTAGATTTTCAACATTGTATTAATAAGGCTATTGATACGTATAAAAATGATTTGTTTGTATATGGAACGCCGAAAGGCTTACCATCTTTAATACCAGTTATTCAAAAACAACTAGCAAATTATCAAGTCTTTACAAAAGAAGAAAATATTTTTATAACATCAGGTGTTCAGCAGGCACTTGCTATATTAACTTCTATACCATTTCCGAATGGAAATGAAACGGTATTAATTGAACAACCAACATATCATCTATATATTGATTATCTAGAAATAAATAAAGTTCCTGTAATCGGTATTAAACGTACGAATGAAGGTATCGATTTGAATGAATTGGAGCAAATATTTCAAACCGGAAAAATAAAATTCTTCTATACGATACCGAGATATCATCATCCGCTTGGAACGTCTTATTCTAAAGATGAGAAAGAAAAAATCACACTATTGGCTAAGAAATACAATGTATTTATAGTGGAAGATGATTATTTAGCAGATTTAGAAACTGATTCAAAAGCAGATCCATTATATAGCTTGGATAATTGTAGTCATGTCATATATTTGAAAAGTTATTCGAAGATTATTTTTCCAGGTTTACGGGTTGGAGTTGCGGTCATTCCACCATCCATTGCAAATGCGTTCTATACATACAAAAAAATACTAGATATTGATAGTCCGATGATTTCTCAAGCGGCTTTAGAAATTTATATAAAGAGCGGTATGTTTGAACGTCATAAAAGTAAAATTAATTCTTCCTACTACAATAGATCAATAAAACTAGCAGAAACATTAGAAAAAGTGCAAAATGAAAATTCATCATTATTTACATATAATAGACAAAACACACTTGGAATACACACCTGTTTAGAAATGCAGAAAAACATAGTTACAGAAACACTTATACAAAAATTAGGTGACATGCAAATAAGTGTCGATACTATTGATAAGAATTATATGAGGAATTTCCCTAAAGAAAAACTATTAAAATTAAATGTTTCGAATGTAAAAGAAGATAAGATTGAAGAAGGTATTCGTAAAGTAATTGGGGAAATCAAGCAATTAAGACAGTTTAATTTTCAGTTTAGAAAAGAATAATTTGAATTAGGAGGTTTGTTTGGTTTTGAGGCGAAAAATCATTCTCTTGTTTGTATGTAGCGCTATAGTAGTTGGTGTAATGGTTGTGGCTAAATATAAAAAAAGAGATCAATGCATAGCAGTTGCAAAGTATTCAAGAGGTATTATTGTAGATCAAAATAACGAACCTATAACTAATGTGAAAATTTATGAAGATTCAATTGAAAGTAAGATGCGTAGTATTTCAAATGCACAAGGTGAATTTGAAATACCACATGGAGTTTGTGGTGAAATTGCATTAAAATTAGTTACTCAGAATGGGGAAGTCTATACGAGAAAATATGATAAGGATCATGTATAAGAAGAAAACTAAAGGTGAATAAAATGAAACCATTACAGAGAAAAGTAGCAGTTGTGGACGGAGCAACTATATATGTAACTGAATAACTATATGTTTTTTAAGAGCGCTCTTAGAAAAGAGTGCTCTTTTTCATTAATGTAAATATTTACTTAGCATCTTTTTAAAATGATTTTTATCATAATTTACATATTGTGTAGCTGTATTTCGTATTGGATCTCCGGCATAAAATCTTTCATACAATTCGTGTCTAGATCCTAATGGACTTCCAATGATATCCCAGGTCAACTTAAATAATTTTGTGCGTTGTTCGGCATCTATATTCGTTCCTTTAAAGTACTTTTTCAATAAATCAGCTATCGGACTTTGGAAGTCATTCGAGCTCGAAGGAAGTTGAATGAACCCACCTGCTCCAATTAATTGTAAAATTTCTATTGCACGGGGATAATATTTGGAACCAAGATTCCTTGCAGTTTCGATATATTTAAAATTCGGCAAATAAGTTTTCGTTTCATTTGTAGTACCTTCAACTTCTGCAGCAATTAAAAGTGCGCGAATTGTTTCGATTTGCATAATTAATTCCCCAAGCTTCTCTTGAACATGCAAATAAGTAGTAGCACCGATCGCTTCAGCAATTTCACAAGCAATTGCAGTTATAAATTCTAGCTTTACTATTAATCGTACAATTGCTTGGTGATAAGCTAAACTACTAGAAGCTACATCTGACTTTATTGCCCATAACGCTTCAGGGTTGTTATATAGTAAGACTCGTTCCCATGGTACAAATACATTATCAAAGATTAATAGTGCATCCATTTCATCGTACTGTGAGCTAAGAGGGGAATCAACTGTAATTGAATGTGTATTCGCAAATGGTTCTCTACAAACCATATGTAATCCAGGGGAATTGGCTGCCACAATGAGAAAGTGAGCTAAATCTTTTTGAGTATCAGTCAGTTTTGCTAATGGATAGATTAATAAATCATTTGAATAAGGAGAAGCAGTACCGATCATTTTAGCACCACTTAAATAAATTCCGTCAGAAGTTTTCTTCGTAACTCTTAGTAATCCTAAGTCATTTGTATTCAACATTGATTCTGTAGATCGATTTATTTGTGGATCACGTTGAACTACGCTTAAGAACAAGTGATTATCTCTCGCTTCTTCATAATAAGATGTAATTTTATCTGGAAACGGTACATCGAATTTTTTATAAAAATATTTTGATACGTACCAGCCGGTAAGTCTCGATCTTGCGTAATCAGATAGTCTACTCATTACACCGTCTGTAGCATAACTCCACGTTTCAAAAGCGGTTCTCCTCATTAATAATTCGTTATAGGAATTCGGAATTAAAAAGGCTGTATGGACAAATTCTTTCGTTTTTGGGCTAACATATCCCACAGAATCTCTTCGTATTGGATCATCAAACAATGAAAATAAATTAGAAATGGTACTTAATGTTCCTGCAAAATGTTTGTCTGTAGTTACATCTACTTTTTGTCCATAGAGCCAAACGTTACGACCATCTTGTAAGCTCTTTATATAGTAATCTTTCAAATTTTGCATATTTCCTCCTTCTAAAGACTATTCATATATTTGGACATCTTTTAATGGTGGGGAATATACGTGGAAAGTTATTACTGCCGAATCTGTAGCATTATACATTTTATGCACAGTATCTTTTTTTACTGTGAAAATATTTCCCTCTGTAAACTCTTCAATCCGCTCGCTATTATTTTCGTACGTTATATTTTGTAGCGTACCATTGACTATTAGTATACATCCTACAGATATTCCGTGATCGTGCACAAAAGTCTTTGCTTTGCTGGGGAAATTTAATACTAAAATCTCTACAAATTCAGACTGATAGATAACGTTCCGTCCGTATTCAAGATTAACTGGTGAAGTAATAAAAGGAGATATTTTATGAAGTGAAATATTTAATGATTGAATAGCGTGTATTAAATTGACCGTATCGTAGTTACATAGGTTATTAAACGTTTTTTGTATGTTATGAATCAATTGCATGTAAAACTTCCTCCTAAGCATGTACAGTAAAAGAAAACCTAATCTAATATTATATAGAGCGTATTGAATTACATAATATTGTATTGAAACATTTCCAAAAAGTTACTTTTTTTACTTAGGAAGTTCATTTAATTTGAAAATTGCGTTAATTAGTTCCGTTAAAATGATATGCTTGAACTATATATTTTTTATCCCGTTAAATGCCGACTGGTGAGGGCTGATAATCAGTGGAGGATGAACAACCCCCCACTGATTAAAGTTTCACTTTATTGGAAAGGTGATGAAATAAATGGCAGTTCTTTTAGTGGAAAATCTATATCAAATGTCTATTGTTTTACTGATTTTATGTTCATTTTGTTTTTATAGATATTTAAAGAAAATAAAAAAGGAAAGAAAGCTTACAGGTTTTGAAATTACGATGTATATCGTTACGCAACTTGCGTATTTCATTTGGGCGGCAACGACTTTTCTTAAAATGTTATCAGAATAGTAATCTTAAAGTATTAGACGCTGAACAGAAAGGTGCAGGAGCATTAACGGTATAAACGTGGGCAAGGGTAATTTATCATCTATTAGGTAAATAAATTTAGTCGAAATCTAGATGGATAACAATATTACTTATAACATCTTTATAAAAAGAGAGGATATAAATGGAACAATATAAGTTAATTGTAAAAGGGCCTAAACAACTCAAGTGGGAAATAAATGAAATTAAGGACATACAGGACGATGAAATTATCGTTAAAACAATCGCAGGAGCGATAAGCATTGGGGCCGAGTTACCACAGTATAATGGATCCGATGTTACGGAAACGAATCCTTTTTATCCAAGAAAAACTGGATATGAAAGTTATGGTGAAGTGATTCAAGTTGGTAATAAAGTAACACATGTAAACGTAGGTGATAAAGTAGTTTCTTTTTATGGACATGAAACGATAGGGATAGTTAAGGGGCATAAAGTAATCCGAGTGCCTTGTTCTATACAACCTAAAGTTGCTTTATTATCTATTCTTTCGTGTGATGCCGCTAAAGGAGTATTGAAACTAAACCCGCGACAGGATGAAAAAGTACTTATAACTGGAATGGGAGTTATTGGTTTACTCGCTTGTTATTTCTTAAAATACTATGTAGGCATTGAGCACGTGGATGTTGTTGAGCCTAATAAAAATAGAAGAGATTTTGCAAAGAAGTTTGGTCCGAAAAACATATATGATTCAGAAGAGAAAATAATAGAAACATATAATTATGGTTTCGAATGTTCTGCTACAAATAGTGGGTTCCATACTTTGCAAAAAGCTCTTAAAACTAATGGTAAAATATGTATACTATCTGATGGTAATATAGAAGAACTAACATTAACTGCTAACTTTTATCAGAAAGAATTGCAAATCATTGGATCAAGTGATGGATACGATTATCAAAAGCATGCAGATTGTTTTTTTGAAGAAATAGGAAAAACATCATTTATAGAAGAGATCTTTCAACATGAAATACATTATACTTCACTCATACAATGCTTTGATGAATTGAGTTTAGGGATAATTAAACCATTAAAAGTATATGTTTCATATGAATAACGAAAAAAATGAGAAAATATTTGTCACATACCTTACAAATGTTTCGTCACATTTATGATTACTAAATGAGGAGGAACATATATGAAAATATTTGTAGCAGGTGCAACGGGTGTAATAGGACGTTCTTTATTGCCAATGTTAATAAAAAATGGGCATACAGTTTTTGCGATGATCCGTAATACTTCGCAAGTAGAAGCAATGAAAAAGGTTGGTGCCATACCAGTAATAGCTGATGTATTTAATAGAAAGGCTGTATTTTCTGTATTAGAAGAAACAAATCCCGATGTAGTTATTCATCAATTAACGTCATTATCTTCATGGGATTTTGAGGATAATGCAAAAATTAGAACAAAAGGCACTCGTAACCTTGTCGATGCAGCTAAAAATGTAGGGGTACAGAAAATAATCGCTCAAAGTATTTCATGGGCGTATGAACCAGGGGATACATTTGCGACTGAAAAAGATTCACTACATATTACTGCTTCCATGCCTCGACAAGTCACTGTTAATGGCATATTGAAATTAGAAGAAGCTGTTACTGAGTTACCTGAATCGGTAATACTTCGTTATGGCACATTATATGGACCAGGAACATGGTATGCGGAAAACGGATTAATAGCAAATCAAGTTCGTAATCATGAGATTATTGCATCAGATGGGATAATCTCGTTTATACATGTCGAAGATGCTGCAAGAGCTACTATGCTAGCCCTTAATTGGCCTTCAGGAATCGTAAATATTGTAGATAATTATCCAGCAACTAGTAAAGAATGGTTACCAATATATGCAGCAGCGATAGGGGCACCTAAGCCTAAAGTTCAAGATGGGAAAGATAGTTGGGAAAGAGGAGCTTCCAATAATAAGGCGCGTAAAGAGTATGGTTGGATACCTTTATTTCCATCATGGTCTGAAGGGTTTAACAACTTAATAGGTAAGTAAAACACAACTTTAATGGGAATGATAGTAAAATACACCATTAAAGGATTGGGTTATTATGAATATAATTTTGGAAAGCATTATATTAACTTTTACTGGAATAATTGTTTTGAAAATGACAGGTAGTGCATCTGTCAGCCAAATGACAAGAGCTGAAATCATTATAGTTGTATCAATCGGCCGTATTATTGTGGAACCTGTATTAAGTAGAAAAGTAGTCCCATCTATATTTGCGGCTATCATATTTGCAAGCATACTACTTATCATTCATTTCTTTGAATTGAAATCAAGGAAGGTGGAACAATTTCTAAATGGAAGTAACATTATAATTGTTGAAAACGGAGAGATTGTAAAAGAGAATTTGATGCAGGCAAAAATGTCGGAGCAACAACTATATATGCAATTAAGAGAAAAAGGAATCCATGATGTAAAGAGTTTACAGCAAGTTACAGCGGAACCGAATGGTCGTATTGGTTATCAATTAATAAAAGAAGCACAACCAATAACTTTAGAAATGTTAGAAAAAGTATTAGATCGGTACAATATAAAAAGATAATTTCTCGTGAGAAAAAGCCAATACTATAACGGAAGTATTGGCTTTTTTATTTTTCTACAAATGTAAGGATTAATAAAATAGGGTGGATTTTAAACCAATCATTATAATAGATATAGGCTTATAATTGTGCTATATTCAATGGACTTATAGTGAATGTGGTAAAAAATTAATTTGGCATAGGTAGACGCAGCGTTAAAATTTATAAGTTTTTAATGTGGTACTAAAAATGGATTGAAAATAAGGAGATAGATACATAATGGAATTTTGGGAATCAAGTTTTATCGAAAAACAAACGATGTGGGGATTTGAATCTACAGAATCTGCAATTTTGACAAAAGATTTTTTTCTTGAAAAGAACGTTAAAGATATATTAATTCCAGGTATTGGATATGGAAGAAATGCAAAGGTTTTTATCGATAATGGTATAAATGTAACAGGTATTGAAATTTCAAAAACAGCCATTGATTTAGCAAAGCAAAATGGACTAGAAGATATTAGTATCTATCACGGTTCGGTAAATGAGATGCCTTTTAATAACAAACTGTATGATGGGATATTTAGTCATGCACTTCTTCATTTGTTGAATGAACAGGAAAGAGAGAAATTTATTGAAGATTGTTATAATCAGTTAAAACCAGGCGGATATATGGTTTTTACAACTGTTTCTCAAAAAGCCCCAATGTACGGAAAAGGAAAACAGCTGGAGCAAGACTATTATGAAATAATGGAAGGCGTAAAAATGTTCTTCTATGATTCTGAATCTATAAAACGAGATTTTAATCAATATGGATTAGTACAAGTTTCGGAAATTGATGAACCAAATAAGAACGTGGTAAATAAACCTTCAATCAATTTTTTTACGATAAAATGTAAGAGAGAACTATAATTAAAAGTTATTAAGAATGATTAAAGATGTTTATATATTGATTATGCACAAATAAAAAGGACAAGCATATAATAGAAGTACCTATTAACTTTAAGTAACCTTAACTTTCTTTAATAGGATATCTCAAAATCCCCAAAAAGAGCACTTGCGGAAACAAGTGCTCTTTTATTTTTTGTTTCATAAATATTTATAGTTGCAAATTTCGTGCAATAAAAATAAATCTGAGAGAAATAATCATATCTTTATTATACGATTATTTTTGAACTACAAACGTTATAGCATTTGTTTTTAATTGAATGTGTCTTTCATTTCGAATAATATCATAAGCTAATTCTTTTATTTCAACTTTTAGTTCTTTCCATTCTTTATAAATGCTTTTTAAAGTACTTATCATTTCTTCGGTTGAAAGATTAATTTCAATTAAAGCTTCTAATTCTTCATTCGTTTTTAAATCAATTTCTTGTATGTTAGAGTTAATAATCAAACAATTAATACCGCCGTTTTTTGTCCCTTTTTTCATAGAATGAAGTACGTTTTTAAAATCTTCTTCTGATTTGACATGTTCTAAACTTGATACTGCAACGATATAATCATAAGCGTTAGAGTCAATATGATAGTTTTCAATTGCTGCTTGTTCTGTTTTTATAACCTCGAATACAGCATGTTCTTTGCTATAAGTTTGTAGCTTTGTTAAAGCGGAATTAAGTAAATCAACACATGTAACAGTGCCGCTAGTATTTCTTAACTTTTGTGCAATTGGAATGCTATTTCTAGCGACGCCAGAGCCAAGATCAAGTACTTGCAAGTTGTTTTGTCCTTCAAAGTGATCCATCAAGTCCATAACTATTTTAACCGGTTTGTACAGCCAAGAGCCAATTTCAAATAGTTTATATTGTTCATAGCAAAGGTCGTGATATTTCTTTTCTTCTTGTCTTATGTAATCGATACGGTTCACATTGTTTCAACTCCAATATTTTTATTGCAAAATTCATATGTAGGACAACCTTTTATATTTGTTTGAATTCGAAAAATACCACCAGCATGTGGATACTCTTTTAATTCGTCATCCGTCATTCTTGTTCTGGCTGTTGTAACATATAAATCTGTTAAATTAGGTCCTCCAAATGTACATGATGTTACATATAAAGCTGGAATTGGAATATTTAATATTTGTTCTCCAGTAGATGGATTCCATCTAGTTATTTTTGAACCTCCCCAATGTGCAATCCATAAACAACCTTCTTCGTCAATTGTCATACCATCAGGTAGACCATCATTTTCAGAGAAAATGATTACATCACTTGGATTATGAATGTCTCCAGTACGTATATTATATTGATAGCGAACCACTTTTTTAGTAGGTGTATCTATAAAGTAAAAGTATGTATGATCAGGTGACCAAGCAATTCCATTTGATGTATTTACATGTGAAACTTTTTTCTCTACACTTAAATTATGATGTAAACAATACAAGGAACCTGCAGCATTCATACCGTATGTATCTGTAGAACCTGCCCAGAAACGACCAGCTGGATCACATTTTCCATCATTGAAACGATTTTCTATTAAATGTGGTTCAGGGTCAAAAATATGTGTCAGTTTTTCGGTATTTACATTAATAGAATAAAAGCCTTTTTCCATAGCTAAGAGTAGTACATCCTCTAAATATGGAACAACACAGCCAATTTGTTGATTGAGAGCAATTACTCGGTTCGTATTAGCGGTAGGATTGTATATGCATAATTTTCTCTCCATAATATCAACCCAATATAAAAGTTGCTTTTTTCCATTCCAACATGGTCCTTCAGCTAAACTTGCTTTAGCATCTAAAACTAATTCTATATTACTGAACAAGATGTTCACCTCGCGTTATAAGATATTAATATAATTCGATAAGAATAGAGGTAAACCTTTTAGTCAAAGGATATTAAAATTTATACTGTAGAAAAATGACCTTCTCACAAGTGATTAAAAAAGTGTATAAACAAGGAGAGGAAAATGCATATGATGTTTTATGAGATTGTTTGCTTTTCTTGTAAGAATATATTTCGTGTTTACGAAGGCAGTGAAAAATATAAGCGATTTAAAGAGAAACCAAACGGGGTATATTGTTGTGATGAGTGTAGTCATAAAATTCAATTAGAAGCGATAAAGAATTTTTTTAGGTAATTATATGTTTTTAATTCGGAAAAGTTTGACAATAAAAGTGTTATAAATTATCATATTAAAAAACTAATATTTAAAATGGCATGGAAGAGAAGAGTAGTTAAGAAAGAATACGTACAGAGAGCTCTGGTAGCTGAGAAAGAGCGGTATACATCTTAACGAAAAAAGACTTGGAGCTGCGCAAGGAACTAATTTATTTAGGGATGGTGTGACGGATTCTCCCGTTATAGAGATAGGGTATAAGCATATTTTGCCGTACCTGAAGAGGTTAATATGGTGACATATTAACAAACTGAGGTGGTACCGCGAAGCTAACAACTCTCGTCCTCAAGATGAATAATCTTGGGGGTGGGAGTTTTTTTATTGCATAAAACTGAAAATGCGAAAACAAAAAAATAATCGAGGTGAGTAATATATGCATTGGGCGTATGAAGTAGCACATGAATTAATTAGGAAACATCCAAATAAAGAAACGTTTGTTTGTGCATCAGGAATTAGTCCGTCAGGTTCTGTTCATATTGGGAATTTTCGTGAAATCGTAACGACTTATTTCGTAGTAAGAGCACTTCAAGATTTAGGGAAAAAGACTCGTTTTATATTTTCGTGGGATGATTATGATAGGTTTAGAAAAGTTCCCCAAAATATTGATCCTTCTTTTGCGAAGTATATTGGTATGCCATACTGTGATATTCCAGATCCGTATGGATGTTATAACTCGTATGCGGAGCATTTTGAAAAAGAGTTTGAAAAATCGCTTCAAGCATTTGGAATTGAAGTAGAATTTATTTATCAACATGATGAATATAGAAGCGGAAGGTATAACAAAAATATTTTAGAGGCTTTGTATAAACGAAAAGAAATATATGATATTTTAATGGACTTTAAAACTGGAGAGTGTAGTGAAGAAGAGCGAAACAATTTTTATCCAGCTGCATTATATTGTGAGAGGTGTGGAAAAGATACAACAACTATTACATATTTTGATGAAGTATTAAAAACAGTCCGGTATGAATGTGAATGCGGAAATGAAAAAGAATTATCCGTATTAAATACAAATAAAATGAAACTAAACTGGAAAATCGATTGGCCGATGAGATGGATGATAGAGGATGTTATTTTTGAACCGGGTGGAAGAGATCATTCATCAGAAACGGGTAGTTATAATGTATCAAAAGAAATTGCAAGGAAAATATTCAATCGTGAAGCGCCTCATTACGTTGCTTACGATTTCATTGGTATTAAAGGAAATCATGAAAAAATGTCTAGCTCTTCAGGGAATAGTATTACACCAAGCGATTTATTGAAAGTGTATATACCAGAAGTAATTCTCTTTATGTTTGCAAAATACAAACCAGGCGCTGCTTTTCATATTGGGTTGGATGAAGATGTGATTCGCAATTATACAGAATATGAACGATTGAAAGATAGTTATGAAAATAAAATGCTCAAAAATGAAGATTTATTTGATGCAATTAAACTATCTATAGTTGATAGCGAGTTTAAAGAATATCCGAGATTTAATCAAGTAGCAGGAACGTTACCATTATTAAATTTTGATTCAACTATTTTACAGGGGATATTAAAGAAAATAGATAGGAGTTATGCATTAGATGAAATGAGAGTGATAAGTAATCGCGCAGAGTATTGGATAAGAAACTTTCAATCTGAAAAATTAATCGCGGTAAATCAGGAGAAAAATGCTGAGTTTTACTACACATTAGATGAAAGGCAGAAAGAATGGCTAGTAGAAGTTTGTAAAATACTTCGTTCTATTAAAGATTACTCTAACTTAATGGAGCAATTATATACGATTTGTCATCATGAAAATAAAAAAATAATGAAAGAAAATCAAAAACAATTATTCACTATTATATATAAGCTCATTATGAATCAATCAAATGGTCCTCGTATACCATTATTAATACATGTAGTAGGCATAGAAAAATTCATCACACTATTAGATTTCTAAAACACATTTAAAAGCAACGTAAGTACCAAAATTTCTAAGTACTTGCGTTGCAAATTTTACTATCGTGAATACATTTTCGGACATTCATCACCACTTGGTTCATAAAAACAATGGCTTTTAAACTGTCCTACAAATGGCTGATTATACCATTCAGGTGGACAAGCTCCAACTGGACGGAAATACCAAAGAGCCCATCGTGCAGGCCAGCGCCATTGACCTTGTAAAACTTTTCGTGCGATTTCTTTTTCTGATTCACGAGCGCGTTGATAAAAATATCCATATTGTACTGCTTCAAATCCGCCGGGGCTTTGATATACAGCGTCTCGTACGGTACGGAGTTGTTTAAAATCTAAGCAATCACAAAATACACGGTTTACTACAACGCATCCAACTAACTCCTCACCTTGGCGACCTTCGCCTTCAGCTTCAGCACGAATTAATCGAGCTAGTAAATCAACATCACTTTCGTTGTATGGAATAAGGGGCATAGTGATACCACCTTTCTGTTATAGTAAAGAGTGTATGTTATAAAACAATCTGCGTGCTTTTTTACTTAAAAATAACATTTAATTTTAAGAGGAGCTTGTATAAAAAAAGCTAATTAGTAATAGTAGATAAATATAAAAGGGAGAGGTATTATGTATCGAATTCATAAAGACCATATTATTTACGCGATGTCATCAGAGAATAAACCATGTATGGTGTAGTTTTGAAATAAAGTTGCGATGCTGTATCTCTTTAATCAAAGAATTGTAAATATATGATCAAACTTTTTTATAAAACAGAAACCTGCTGGATAAGAAACCATTTGGATTAAACTTTTTTCAAAATGGTTTCTTTTTATTTAACATAGAATACGGTTTAACACAATATTTTTAATCAAACTTTATTTTAAAGCCACACATTGCTTTTTCTTATGGTGAATTTGTTTCTTAGTTATTTCCTGCATTTTATATCATTCACCAATCATGTAATGTTAAGGGAGATGACAAAAGAAAGGAAAGATGTACAAATGAGTATAGTAAAAAACGGAACATTGCAAGTAATTGGAGCAAGCATCTATTATGAGGTGCGTGGCTCGGGTCCAATTCTTCTTTTGATTCATGGTGGGGGTGGTGATGCCGACAAGTTCCATAATATTGCCGACCATCTTGCTAAATGGTATACCGTTGTTACTTACGATCGTCGTGGTCATTCCCGTAGCAATCTCGTCAATAAAACTGAGGATTACCATGTGCAAACACATAGTGAAGACGCTCACCGGCTGCTAGCCAATTTGACCAATGAACCGGCTTATATATTCGGAAGTAGTTCTGGTGCTGTCATCGGACTTGATTTGTGTATACGCCATCCTGGGCAGGTACAGTTACTAATCCCACACGAACCGGTTTTATTACAACTTTTACCTGAAAATGAGTTGAAGCAGGCTATAAATTTCATGGAAGACCTTAAAGGGAATCATAAAAGTGAGGTCATGAAGTTATTGTCAAATATCGATGATAGCAATTCCGGACTATCGAAGGATATGCTAACAAAGCGACTACTCGGCAATTCGATTTATTTCACTGAGTATGAAATCCCGGGAATTCTCAGCTATACTTTAAACATCGATGCATTAAAGCACTCATTAAAACCTGCATCGATACAGGTACGTCCAGCCGGTGGAAGTATTTCACGAGAATTTTTTCCTTACCATTGCGCATTCAACTTGGCAGAACACCTCGGAACAGAATTCGCAGAGTTTCCAGGAAACCATGTGGGCTATAACACAGTGCATCATAAAGAGTTTGCTGAGAGGTTACACGACATTCTTGAGAATTAATCCGGAAACGTATCAATCGGTAGTGTATGAGCACACCAAAGAGTTATAAGACACTTCGTAATTTAGGGTTTTGTCTTTATGTCTAAATTATAATACGATGCATGTTGTTTAAGAAAAGGGCGCGTTTGTTGAAGAATAAAGATAGAAAATGACCAAACTTTTTATAGTATAGAAACTTAAATTTGTTAGATAAGAATTCATTTTGATCAATCTTTTTTCAAAATGAATTCTTCTTGTTTACCATAAATTACGAGTCTGTGAGGTATGTTTAATCAAAGTTTATTTCAAAGCAACATATGGAAGTAGAAATTGGGAGTCGTCTTATATTTGGAACATATGATTGCTTTGAGAATCAAATTGACTCTGAAGATGTTGCGTTTCAGGAATTTGGTTGAAACCGAATTAATCCGACGACTGGACCTGTATATATCAGTGGTGCAGAACCTGGTGACATATTAGCTGTAACGATTGAAAAGATAAAAATTGCAGAGCAAGGTGTTTTAACTACAGGGGTGAACCTTGGCGTAATGGGTGAATATCTACATGAAAATACAATAAAAATCGTCTTAATACATAATGAACATGTTTTGTTTTCAAACGAACTGCAAATTCTGATTAATCAAATAATTGGTGTAATTGGTACTGCACCGAAAGAAGAGAGCATTTCATGTGGCACACATCAGCTGCCAGTGATTTAAAAGTTTGCCAAGTTGTGGATCCGTTGAAAACGGCGCGTATGGAATTAGGGATGGATTATGTGGAGAAACTAGGATTTACTTTTAGTAAATTTCATATTAAATAGATAAGGGACGAAAAAGGATACTTTTGTATAAAAGCATCCTTTTTTAATTTACGGATTTTGTGAAAAGAGGTAGTATTTATTTTATATAAGTATATTTGAGATTGTGGATTAAAAAGGAGTTCAATAATGGTCAAAATTATGATTGTAGAAGACGATATGAAAATTGCAGAACTATTATCAACATATGTTGCGAAATATGGTTATCAAGGAGTTATTGTATCGGACTTTCAAAATGTATTAGACATTTTTTTAGATGAACAACCAGAGTTAGTTTTATTAGATATTAATTTACCGAGTTTTGATGGTTACTTTTGGTGTCGTCAAATTCGTGGTGTTTCTACATGTCCGATACTATTCATTTCGGCTCGTGAAGGTACGATGGATCAAGTTATGGCGTTAGAAAACGGTGGCGATGATTTTATTCCGAAGCCTTTTCATTATGAAGTTGTAGTGGCGAAAATTCGTAGTCATTTAAGACGTGCATATGGAGATTATGCACCGAAACTAGAAGAGCGAATGATTGAGCAACAAGGCCTTTGTTTATATCCTGAAAGACTTGTATTGAAACTTAGAAACGAAGAGATTGATATAACGAGAAACGAAGCTATTTTATTAGAGACATTAATGAAAAATTATCCGCGTGTTGTGAGTAGGGAAGTGTTGTTAAATAAATTATGGGATAGCGAATCTTATGTTGATGATAATACATTAAGTGTAAATACAACACGTGTGCGTAAAAAGTTACAAACGTTACATATAGAAGGTGCGATTGAAACGATTCGTAGTGTTGGATATAGATTGCATATTACTTGGGATACTGGTATAGAAAAATGATAAGGTTGTTTATACGTGATCATATACCACTTATTTGCTTTACTATAATTCAACTACTAGCTATATTTCTCGTATATTGGTTTGATGGGCATAATCATATTACAACGGCGTTATATGCAATGTTTCTAGGTGTTTTCTTTATGGGAAGTTATTTAATGTTTCGTTATTTTACACATCGTTCTTTTTATGAACGCTTAGCAAACCCGATGCAATCTTTGGATGAATCTGTTCAAAAATCTGATTTTGCAGCTGTATCGGCTGCTCTTCAAGAACTACTTGAGGTGCAATATCGACATTATCAAAATCAGCTGCAAATGCAAGAGAGAAAAAATAATGACCATCTAACCTTTATGAATCAGTGGATTCATCAAATGAAAACACCTTTATCTGTAATAGAATTAATTACACAGGATGAAGTAGATTCACGTTTTGAAAGTATAAATGAGGAAACTGATCGATTAAAAAAGGGATTAGAAATGGCTCTGTATGTCGCACGTTTAGAAGCATTTACACAAGATTTTTATGTAGAAAGAGTACAACTATATAAAATAGTGAATGATTCGGTACATGAGCATAAACGGTTCTTTATCCGGAATTTTGTATATCCAGAGCTTGAAATTGATAAGGACATTACAGTAGAAAGTGATGCGAAATGGTTACAATTTTTAATTGGACAAATACTATCGAATGCGATTAAATATTCATCTGGTAGTAGAGAGAAGATTAAAGTGAAAGCTTGTAAGGAAGGTAATAATGTTATACTTGAAATTGCTGATAATGGTGTAGGAATACCGAAGCAAGATTTACCAAGAGTGTTTAAACCTTTCTTTACAGGAGAAAATGGTAGAGATTTTAAAGAATCAACTGGAATGGGGCTATATCTCGTACATGAAATTACGAAGCAATTAGGACATAGTGTAGAAATCCATTCAGAAGTTGGTAAAGGTACCGTTGTACGTATTAAATTTTAAATGTGTAAAAATGACTCAGGCTAAAGAGCTTTTGAAATAAGTTTTTTAGCCTTACTTTATATGGATTAAATAAAATGATATAAAAGACTGGTATGATCCTAATAAAAGGTCGTGTAAGTATGTGTAATGACACAATAATAAATAAGGCTGTTAAATGAGAGGTTTTTAATAATTTATTAATATTTAAATAGTTTTTTGTAAGAAAAAAGCTCGCCCTTTGAAAGAGCTAGCTTCATGAATTTTAATTAAGTAAACAAACTTAATAATTTATATCCAATTAATCCTAAAATAGTGATAGGAACCATCATTAAGAAAGAAGAAATTCGATTAGCATTAGAGCGTTCTAATACAAGAATCAAGATAATCCCGACTATGACTTCGGTATATCCAACAGGTAACATGTGACTATAGTCTTCAAAATTTAAAAGAATGTGAAGTCCATCCGTTACAAAAACGCCACTAATAAGCGCGCTTCCGAATTTATGAAGTGGATCCGTAGTATCTTTCCATAGAAAACCTGCAACTCCAAAGATAGTTCCTCCTATACATGCACATACAATCCATACGGATATAAAATAAATAGAGTGAGCTACATTTTTAATAACTATTGCATAACCATAGTAGCCTAATACCATACCGAGTAGTGCAAGGATACCAGAAAGTATAGCTGTACGCTTAGAATAACTAAAGCTAGCCACAAAAAAGGATGGAACTAACCAAACGCTTCCTAGATTAGCTAATGAATTCCAATGTCCAGGAAGTATACCTTGCCCCAATTTAGTTAGTATACCAACAATTATCCCTACTATAATCGGGACGAGAAAAATCCTTAAAAACATATTTAACTTTGTGATTTTTAATGTCCTGTCCATAAATTCAATCCTTACATTAATATTTTCTGTAAAGATATAATAGCTTATTACAAGGGAATAATCAATAAAAATTTATCGAAAAACAATAAGTGATTATTGGATAGTGAATAACATTTTGTTTTTATACAAAATTTATCCCGCTTTAATGGGCAGTAAGACCCCCACCTCAAAATTCAGCGAAAGCAAAGAAATTAGGTGGGGGTCGGGCTGCCCATTAAAGTCCGATTGGTTCAACTAATAATCAGTGGGGATGAAGAAAACCCCCACTGATTAAAGTTTCACTTTATATAATAGAGAGTGCTTAGAAGTTTACTACTGGGGAAATCTAAAGGACGTATTACAATCAATGTAACTTGTGCTTATTCAACATGAAGTTAAGGAATGATAAATAAACCTAAAAGAAAGCAATCTTTTTAACAGCACATATAATTGCATTTACTCATACAGTACTAGTATGGTACAATATGGTTATTAACGACGGAAAGGAATGATGGGTGGACGATGATTAACTAATCTTATTTTTAAATGTTGAAATTCAATAAATTTCAATTTCTAAAAAATAGGATTAGTCTGCCCAATTTCCATACAACGGTATTGCTATTTATATTGCGCAATAGCTTATTTGGGTATAAATAATGTAATGACTAATCCTGCCAAATTTATTTGGGAGGATTTTTTATTCTCCCTTAATGAAAGGGATCGGTATTTATGAAAGAACTATTAAAATTAAATGATGTTTATGTTGAAATAAAAGAAAATATGTTGTTAGAGAAAATGAATGTGACAGTAAAACAAGGGGATGTTATCGGATTAATCGGTAAAAATGGTGCTGGTAAATCAACGTTACTTCAATTAATAAATGGGAAGATTGAACCTTCAAAAGGTACTGTTGAATGGATGCAAATGAATATGACAACAGCATATGTTGAGCAAGAAATAGAATCTTTTATTAGTAATGATGTAATTGCAAAAGAAGCAGAACTTCTTGCAAAATGGGGCGTGCCAACGAACGATTTTCATACTTTAAGTGGTGGTGAAAAGCTGAAAATTCGATTAGCAAAAGGATTTGCTGAAAATCCTAATGTCTTAATATTAGACGAACCGACAAATCATTTAGATGAGATCAGTACGGGATTTCTCATTAAACAAATAAAAAACATGAAAGGTACAGTTATCGTTGTATCGCATGATCGATATTTTTTAGATGTTGTCGCAACAAAAATATGGTCAATTGAGGACAAAAAATTAATTGAGCATAGTGGTAATTATACGAGCTACATGAAAGCACGTGAGCAAAAAAGAAAGTCGCAGCAGCGTGAATATGAAAAGCAACAAAAAAAGATAGAACAAGTAGAAACACATATAAAAGAATTGAGTTCATGGTCACAAAAGGCACACGCGCAGTCTACAAAACAAGAAGGTGTGAAAGAATTCTATCGTGTAAAAGCGAAGCGAATGGATGCACAAGTGAAGTCAAAACGAAAACGACTTGAAAAAGAGCTGGAGAAAGCGAAAGTAGAACGTGTGAAAGAAGAGTATTCAGTTGAGTTTTCTATTCAAGCGAACAAAAAAGTAGGAAAACGTTTTTTAGAAGTGAAGCAATTAAAAAAAGACTTTCATGGGAAAGTATTATTTGAAAACGTTAATTTTACAATTCAGCACGGTGAGAAAGTTGCGATTGTTGGACCAAACGGTAGTGGGAAAACAACATTACTGAAGATGATTATGGGAACGGAAACTGCTGAAGGAGAAATATGGATTTCACCATCTGCGAACATCGGCTATTTAACACAAGAAGTTTTTGATTTACCGCTTGATAAAACACCAGAAAATTTATTTTTTAAAGAGACGTTTGAAGAAAGAGGAAAAGTCCAAAATTTAATGAAACATTTAGGGTTCCAAGCTTCTCAATGGAAAGAGTCGATTGAGCATATGAGTATGGGAGAAAGAGTAAAATGTAAGCTAATGGCTTATATTTTAGATGAAAAAGATGTACTCATTTTAGACGAACCGACGAATCACTTGGATCTACCTTCACGTGAACAACTTGAAAATACATTAGCTGAGTATAACGGAACATTAGTAATTGTATCTCACGATCGATATTTTTTGGAGAAAACAACTAACACAAAACTCGTGTTTTCAAACAATACGATACAAAAGCAGCTAGAAGAACCTACGAAAACAAGAGATGATATTGAAGAGCTACGTTTAACGTTAGAAACAGAGAGACAAGAAGTACTAGGGAAATTAAGCTTTTTAACTTCTAACGACAAAGAATATAAAGCACTGGATGAACGGTTTATGGAACTTACGAAGCAGATTAAGGAGCTTTAATGTAAGTAAGGGGGATTAACATGGATGAAGAGAGATTCACTAAGTTATTTAAAATAGATTGTGGAGATATATACCTACAAGAGTTTACGGTCAAAGATGCAGAGAGTATTTATAACATATCCAATCAATCAGAAATAGAAAAGTTTTTACCAGACTGGAAATCAGCAAAAGAACAAAGGGTTAATTGGGTTGTAAATTATGAAATACCAGAAAATAAAGCGTTTCTTCATGCAGTGAGAACTACGACTAACATAGATGATCACATATTAAAACTAGGAATATTTAAGAAAACCACAAATGAATTTATTGGATGGTGCTGTACGGGTATTAAAGATGAACTTCCTTTACCAAATAGAGAAATTATGTATGCAGTTTCAAGTGAATATCATAATAATGGTTATGCAACGAAAGCAACTAAAGGAATGATTAACTATTTGTTTGGAAAAACGAATGTAGATCACCTTAACGCAATTGCTTTAATTAACAATGTAGCATCAAATAAAGTTATTGAAAAATGTGGGTTTATTTATAAGAGCCAACAGAGGATAGAAAATCAAATATGTAATCATTATATATTGAGAAGATCTGAGTGGATAAAAATATAACGTTGGGTAGTAAAAGACCGATAAAGCAATCGGTCTTTTCTCATTTATATAATAAAGGTTTCATATACTTTGTATTTCCTGCTACTATACAATTATTATAAGATAGTTATGCGTTAATTTCAGTTTGAAAATAGTTTTATTATCAGTTTTTTTAGAAATCTTACAAGCGTGTAAGATAAATGAAAGACGAATCAATATGAGCTGTAAGACAATTCATTTACACTCTGTTATGAGACGTGCAAATGAAGGGAGAATATACATGGGAATTTTACATGCAAAAAGTATTAGTAAAGTATATAAAGGGAAAGTACCTTATAAAGCATTAGTTGATATTGATTTATCAATTCAAGAAGGTGAATTTGTAGGGATTATGGGGCCATCTGGTAGTGGAAAAACAACGTTATTAAATATGGTATCTACTATTGATTCTCCATCATCGGGAGAAATTTTAATAAATGGCACAAATCCTTTCCAATTATCATCAGAAGATTTAGCGTTATTCCGCAGAAAACAATTAGGATTTGTTTTTCAATCATTTAATCTTCTTAGCACACTTACTGTAAAAGAAAACATCGTATTGCCGATGACTTTAGATGGTGTTTCCGTGCAAGAAATGAACAAGCGATTGGAAGAGATTGCAGAGAAGTTAAATATTACAGATATCTTGAATAAAAGAACATTTGAAATATCAGGGGGACAAGCTCAAAGAACAGCAATCGCTCGTGCGATCGTTCATAAGCCGCAATTATTACTTGCAGATGAACCAACAGGGAACTTGGACTCTAAATCTTCAAATGATGTAATGGAGATGCTGGATACTCTAAATAAAGAAGAAAAAGCAACGATGATGTTAGTTACACATGATCCGTATGCAGCGAGCTTTTGCAGCCGAGTAATTTTTATTAAAGATGGTCAACTATATAACGAAATTTATTGTGGTGAAAGTAGGCAAACTTTTTATCAAAAGATTATGGATGTCCTTTCTTTGTTAGGAGGGAAAAGGCATGACTTTTCGTCAGTTCGCATTTAATAATATTTTTCGCAATAAGCGTACATATGCTGCCCATTTTTTAAGTAGTGCATTTTCTATTATGATTTTCTTTACGTATGCTCTTTTATTATTTCATCCTGATTTACAAGGTGAGTTGAAATCGACAAGTGCAACAATAAGTGCATTTGGTACATTGGGATTTTCAGTTTCGCAAGGATTGATTTTTGTATTTTCATTTTTCTTCATTTTATATTCAGTTAGTTCGTTTTTAAAAACCCGTAAGAAAGAATTTGGCGTTTTAATGATGCAAGGTATGTCAATGAGACAACTTAAGAAATTATTATTAATTGAAAATATGTTGATTGGACTTGGTTCAATTTGTATAGGGATTTTCATTGGACTCATATTTTCTAAACTAGTCTTATTGATAAGTGCAAGTGTATTAATGATTAATAATGGTTTACCTTTTTATATACCAGTGTGGGCTGTATTATTAACAATTATCACATTTCTTTTCTTGTTTTTAATTGTTTCATTATTTACATTTAAAATGATAAAAGTAACGGAACTTGTGGAACTTATTCGAGCAGAGGAAAAGCCAAAACCTGAACCGAAATCTTCAGTTTTATTATCGCTACTTTCTTTAATTAGTATAGGATATGGATATTTTTCAGTATTTCGCTTCATACCAAGTACCAATTTTATTACGCTTGGAATAGGTGTGCTCCTAGTAATTATAGGAACGTACTTTTTATATACACAGTGTAGCGTTTATATATTGCACCTTGCTAAAAGGAGAGAATCTTTCTTTTTAAAAAGAACAAATATATTAACGTTTTCTGAATTAATTTACCGTATGAAAGATAATGCAACGATGTTTTTTATTGTATCTATTATTTCAGCAGTTGCATTTACAGCTATTGGTACAACAGCTGCTCTTGGAAATAAAGATTTAGTAAGAATGACGAATCCGTATACGTTACTATACATGGCTCCTGAAAACAACAAAATAGCGGATAAACATCTCTCTATTATAAAAAAACATCTGGCTGATGCTAATATTCCATATCGAATGGCTTCCTCTTCATATATATATACGGAAAGCAATGTATATGTAATGAAATTAAGTGAGTATAACGAACTTGCGAGAGCACTTGGATATCAACAAGAAATGATTGAAAAAGAAGATGAAATGTTATTAATTCCTGGAATGGTATCACAAAAACAAGAATTTAAAAATGGTGATTATAAGAAGAATATTGAAGTCATTCAAGGCGATTGGACAAAGACATTTCATGTGAAAAAAACTGTCGATAATTTAGTTTTGCCACATGATACGAAAGGGATATATATTGCTATTCAAGATCATGTATATGATGGAATTCCACTTAATAGTGGTCCAGATAATGAAGATATTATTCAATATCGTACTTACGGATTTGTTGTAGATGATTGGATAAAAACGAAAGAGGTTTCAAACCAATTAAATAATATATTTGATCAAGAACCTAGAGATATACATTTTGAATTTAGAGCACTAACAATAGAGTTGTTAAGTGCAAAACAAACGAATGGGTTATTACTTATGGCTAGTGTTTTAGTCGGAATCGTTTTCTTCACATTTGCTGCTAGTTTTATTTATTTCCGATTATATACTGATTTGAATCGTGATCAACAGCAGTATAAAATGATTTCGAAAATGGGGTTAAGTAAACGGGAGCTAAAGAAAGTTGTAACGAGACAGTTATTATTAATGTTTTTCTTACCAATTGTCGTTGCAGTAATACATACTGTAGTCGCTTATATGGCATTACAACAATTAGTCGATTTTTCTATTCTAAATAGCTCTATCGTCATTTTAATTTCATTTATATGTATACAAGTTTTATATTTCTTTATAACTCGTTGGCGTTATTTACAAAAGCTTCATAAGACAATGGAACAATAGAGAAAATCAGCAAGTAAGATTGCAGAAAAGCATGTAAAAAAACAATTTGAAGTTATGGAAGGAACTGTGATGAAAAAACAATTATCTATTTTCATATTAAGTATATTATTGTTATTAAGTGTAAGTGCATGCTCTAAAAACGAAAACAGATTTCCAGCTAACGGTGTATTAATCATTGGAGATGAGAATCATACTGGAGCAATTATGAATCGTTATAAGGAAAACACGAAAGAACAGGAAGCTTTTGCAGTGAAAACAGGTAGATTTGACCAAAAAAGGGTTCTGATAATAAATGAATCTACTGCACAAGCGATGATGAATGCAAAGCTTTTTCGTAAACGTGATCAAGCATCCCTTTCTAAAACGTTAGATACGTTGCCGAATTTTCCAAAAGAAAGTTCCCTATTATTTATAAATGAAGAAGAAAAGAATATAAAAAGTATTGAAATAGAAGGAAACAAGATACCTGTTACATATGGTAGTGATGTTTGGCTTGGCAATAAACGTGACTATGGAGCACTATGGTATATCGTTGTGGCGAAAAATAGTGTGTATAAAGAAATAAAAGCAAATGAAACGAATATGCAATTTCTACACTTGAAAAAGTCATTAGGTGATGAAAACCCTAAAATATCGACAGATAATACGTTGATTAATGAAAAAGTAAAAGTAAGAAAGTTAATTGAAGGTTATAGAGATGAGGTATCAATTCAGTTTGTAACGATTGGAGAAAAATCTTAAAAAAGAGCTCGAGGTTGATGGATACTTTATCAACCTCGAGCCCTTTTTAATACCGTTTAAATAACTTACATTACTTCATTTAATCGAGTCTCACTCGTTTCCTCAATCCCATTTGAATTTTGAACTGAATTATTTTGGGCTTCTTTTTCTTTACGAGCCTTTTGTAGCATTTCAAGGATGATCCATAAGGGAACACCTTTATCCTTTAACATCTTCCATAAATCTAATTCATTAAATTTATGCTCAGGCTGTTTCATTTCTTTTTCAGATAAACGAATATCAAACTTGATAGGATCATTTATTTTCTTACTTTCAAGTTTAGTAGAAGAGATAGTATTATGCTCAAGATTAGATGGAGTTATTTTAGTAGGTTGAGACAATGTATGAATATTTGATCCGATTTGCATGATTTTTCCTCCTTTTCAAGCAATGAGATTAGTTTTCTTATGGTTTTTAAATCTTTTTAACATGAGGAAACTATATCTAATTATAAATCTAAATAAATAGATTTACAAGTTATATTGTAAAAAGTAAATACTCACTTGAATTAATATTTATCAACATTTTTATATGTTTTCTATATATACAACGTATATAAAATACTTTACATTATGTTTAAGTTGTTAAAATATTCTGTTAATTTTTTAAAAAAGAAAAATGTAAACGTTTTATTAGGGGGAGAAAGTATGGGGAAGTTATTTTTAAAAATATGTTTTTTTGCATTAGTGACCGTATGTTCATTCGCAGCGAAAATATCATACGCTGAAGAGAGGCAACAAAATAATTATCCTATCATATTGGTGAATGGATTTGCTGGATGGGGTAGAGAAGAAATGCTTGGCGTAAAATATTGGGGTGGTGTTCATGATATACAGGAAGATTTGAAACGAAATGGTTATACGGTACATACCGCAGCTGTTGGACCTGTTTCTAGTAACTGGGATCGTGCATGTGAATTGTATGCACAAATTAGCGGTGGGACAGTAGACTATGGTGCAGTCCATGCTAAGAAACATGGACATAATCGTTTTGGCAGAACTTATAGTGGTTTTGCGCCGAATTGGAGTGAAACAAATAAAGTTCATTTAGTTGGACATAGCATGGGTGGACAAACGATTAGAACATTAGTACAGCTATTAAAAGAAGGTAGTTTTGAAGAAAAGAATTATGTGAAAAATCACCCAGACATCAAAATATCACCACTATTTGAAGGCGGAAAATCATACGTTCATAGTGTTACAACATTAGCAACCCCTCACAACGGTACAACACTTGCGGATGGTAGTCTTCTGCTACCGTTCGTTAAAGATTTACTCATTACAGCTGCAAGCTTTGGAGGAAACAATAATTTATCATTATATGATTTTAAATTGGATCAATGGGGTATAAAGAAAAATGCTGGAGAGTCCTTTTTCCAATATAGTAATCGTATTCTAAATAGTTCACTTTGGAAAAATACAAAAGATATAAGTCAATGGGATTTAAGTACAGATGGTGCAAAGGAGTTAAATAATTGGGTAAAGACGCAACCAGATGTGTATTATTTATCCTATAGTGGACATGCATCACAAGCAGCACCTATAACAGGTTTACATTTACCGCATATTACGATGAATAAAGTGTTGATGGGGAATGCATTTTTCTTAGGTTCTTATGCGAGATATGAAGAAAACCGTCCGTTAGTTGATACTTCTTGGTGGCAAAATGATGGTGTAGTAAATACGAATTCTATGATTGCACCATCTTCTAATGTTGCTGTAAATAATAATGGGTCATTACAGATTGGAAAATGGAATCATATCGAAACGAAAGCGAATTGGGATCATCTCGATATGGTAGGATTAAGTGTTTCAGACTCGTTAGGTTTTTCTAGCATTCAAGAGTTTTATAGAACAATTGCTGAAAAGCTATCACGTTTACCGAAATAGGTAATAATAAAGCGCTCTCGATGGAATTCGAGAGCGCTTTATATTATATTGAAAGAGGGATTTGGTAGAAAAATATGGGGGGATATTATGAAAATTCAAGTTGTATT
The DNA here is from genome assembly GCF_056530295.1 of Bacillus sp. PK6-16. NCBI lineage: Bacteria > Bacillati > Bacillota > Bacilli > Caryophanales > Bacillaceae > Bacillus > Bacillus sp. PK6-16. Next base: position 2,783,220 of record NZ_CP096511.1, on the reverse strand, counting down.
ATCAGGATACGGAACAGTAGGCAGAGAGTTTATAAAATTATTAAATGAAAAATATTCATATATATATGAAACATATGGGATTCAATTAGTTGTAAGTGGCGTATTAGGGAGAAATATTGCAATACATAATGAAGATGGCTTATCACTTCATCATTTATTAATGTATGGTGGCGGTACCGCTGCAATTGAAAAATATTTAGAGTATCATCCGAAGGAACGTGCAACAACTAGCATAAGTGGTACTGTATTGGTAGAATCAACAGTTACAAATCTTAAAGATGGAAATCCAGGGAAACAATATATGAAACAAGCGATTGAAAAACAGATGGATATAGTAGCAATTTCTAAAGGTGCGCTCGTTACAAACTGGAGAGAAATAAATGAAGCAGCAAAAGGCGCAAATATACGAATTCGATATAGCGGTGCAACAGCCGCTGCACTACCGACACTAGATATCGGACAATTTAGTTTAGCCGGTTGCAGTATTGAAAAAATAGAAGGAATATTAAATGGAACAACTAATTATATTCTTACGAAAATGTATGAGGAAGATATGACATTTGAAGAAGCACTGAAAGAAGCACAAAATAAAGGAATTGCTGAGACGAACCCTATATTAGATATAAGTGGTTCAGATAGTGCGTGTAAATTGTTACTTTTGACAAACAGCTTAATGGAAACAGAGAAAACACTTACTGATATACATATAAAAGGAATCGAGCACGTTACAAAACAGCAATTTAGAAATGCTAAGGAACAACATAAAATTATTAAATTAATAGCATCAGCATATAAGGATGAGGGTGGCAATTTCAATTTAAATGTTGAACCGTGCGAAATAGAAAAAGATCATCCGTTAGCAAAAGTAAATGGGACCGAAAAAGGAATTACGTTCTTTACAGATACGATGGGACAAGTTACTACAATTGGTGGGGCTTCTAATCCACGAGGCGCTGCAGCTGCAGCTTTAAAAGATGTAATTAACTTATATCGAAAAGATTTGTAAGAACGTACCGCCCTTTATAAAAAATACATATGTCGTGGACCTTTTGAGAATGAAATAAATATGCAAAAATGATTGCAGGGGGTAAGGAATTGTTTAAGGATTTTAAAGTTGTTAAAGATCGTCCCGTTTATATTCAGTTGAAAGATTATTTGAAGAAGATGATTATGAAAGGGCATTTGCTCGGGAATCAAAAAATCCCATCAACAAGGGAACTAAGTGAATTACTAAGTGTGAGTAGAAACACTGTACTCGCTGCTTATGCAGATTTAGAGCAAGAAGGACTCATTTATGCAGTTAAAGGAAAAGGGAACTTTGTTGCGAAGGTGGATATATCTAACACTTCGTCTGTTGAAATAGATTGGAAAAAGAAACTTAATACAGTGACCGCATTAGCGGATGAATTAGATTTAATGAAACATGGTGTTCGTTGGGAAAAGGGAATGATTGTTTTTAATAGTATAGCCCCGGATGAGAAGCTATTTGATGTTGAAAATTTCAAAAGAGCTTTTCTTACTCGTATGTCCATTGAAGGAGACATCGTATTGAACTACGGATATGCAAAGGGATATAGACCGTTAATGAATTATTTACTTCATTACATGGAAATGAAAGGTGTAGACATTTCGAATAAAGATATTCTAATTACAAATGGATTTACAGAAGGATTGGATATTGTACTCTCTTCTTTATCAAAAAAATCCGGGCGTGTCATTTGTGAGAATCCAACTCACCACGCTGCACTTAAGCTTTTCCGTTTACATGGACTTGAAGTTCATGGGATTGATATGCATGAGGATGGTATTGATACGAATGAAGTTGAAAAAAGTTTGCGTGAAAAAGATTTTGATTTTGCTTATTTAATTCCTTCTTATCATAATCCAACCGGTATTGTTACGAGTTCAGAGAAAAGAACGGAATTGATGAGGTTATTCTCAAAATACAAGGTTCCTATTATAGAGGACGGATTTAATGAAGAATTACGTTATTCAGGTTCACATTTAGCCCCATTATTAACTTTTGCTGGAGCTGGCAATAATGTGATTTATATTAGTAGCTTTTCAAAGGTACTTTTCCCTGGTTTACGTGTAGGCTGGATTATTGCAGATAAAGAGCTGATTCATTATTTAGAAAGCGTAAAAAGAGCAAGAACGATCCACACATCTACGTTAGATCAAGCTGTTCTGTTTCAATATTTACATGAGGGATATTTTGAGAAATATTTAAAAAAGGCAAGATCTGTTTATAAGAAAAAATATGAGTTAGCTGTCGGGGCATGTGACCAGTACATTCATTTCAAAAGAATGACTGGAGATGGTGGACTTCATTTATTTATAGAACTAGAAGAGCATATGAATGCCCGCACACTTTTACAAAAGTGTTATGAGAAAGGCGTTACGTTTTCACCTGGAGATGTTTTTTACTCTGATGGAGAAGGAGCGAACACTTTCCGATTAGGTTTTTCGCGCTTGAAAGAAGAAGAAATAGTTCGGGGAATTAAAATAATTGGTGATACATTAAAAAATGAAATTTGGAGTTGAGAAAATGAAAATCGGTGTTATTATGGGCGGGGTATCGTCTGAAAAACAAGTTTCAATTATGACGGGGAATGAAATGATTGCTCATTTAGATAAAAATAAGTATGAAATAGTTCCAATTACATTAAATGAAAAAATAGATTTAGTTGAAAAAGCGAAAGACATTGACTTTGCGTTGCTCGCATTACACGGAAAATACGGAGAAGATGGGACAGTTCAAGGAACACTGGAGAGTTTAGGGATTCCTTATAGCGGAAGTAATATGTTATCTAGCAGTATATGTATGGATAAAAATATTTCGAAAAAGATTTTACGTTATGAAGGTGTAGAAACACCAGATTGGATTGAACTTACAAAAATGGAGGATCTAAATCTTGATGAGTTAGATAAATTAGGATTTCCATTAGTAGTAAAACCAAACTCTGGCGGATCGAGTGTCGGAGTGAAAATCGTTTATAATAAAAATGAATTGATCTCAATGCTAGAAACTGTATTCGAATGGGATTCTGAAGTAGTAATTGAAAAGTATATAAAAGGTGATGAAATTACATGTTCAATTCTGGATGGAAAACAGTTACCTATAGTTTCAATTCGACATGCAGCCGAGTTCTTTGACTACAATGCAAAATATGATGATACTAGTACAGTTGAGGAAGTTATCGAACTTCCAGCAGAAATTAAGGAACGTGTAAATAAAGCGTCACTTGCTTGTTATAAAGCATTAAAATGTAGTGTTTATGCAAGAGTTGATATGATGGTGAAGGACGGAATTCCATATGTAATGGAAATTAATACATTACCAGGGATGACACAATCAAGTTTATTGCCCAAAAGTGCAGAAGCAGCGGGGATTAGTTATAGCAAACTATTAGATATGATTATTGAAACATCATTAAAAGTTAGAAAAGAAGAAGGGTTTTAAGGGAATTATATAACGAATTTTTTTGACAGTTTCACGAAGTATGCTATGATGAATACATTATAAAAACAAAATATTTATCCACTAGGGGGGCCTTTTATAGGCTGAGATCAAATGTGATTTTGAGACTCTTAGTACCTGATCTGGTTAATGCCAGCGTAGGGAAGTGGGAAAGACGTTGCTATTTAATGAGTAAATAAATACTGTCGATTTCACTTTCTTTACGCCTGTAAAGAAAGTTTTTTTATTTTACAGCTTTAATAATTGTGGATAAATACTTATATTTTATATATTATTGGAGGGATTTAAATGAATTTTTCACAATCATTACGTAAAGAAGTAGATTCAATTTGGGAAGCGAGTTTTAACCATCCTTTTGTAAAAAAACTTGGTGAAGGAACGTTAGATTTAGCTAGTTTTCGTTATTATGTGCTTCAAGATTCATATTATTTGAGTCATTTTGCTAGAGTACAAACTTTAGGAGCTGCAAAAGCTCTTGAATTAGAGACGACAGCTCGTATGGCACATCATGCTCAAAATACATATGAAGCAGAGTTATCTTTACATGAGAATTTTGCTAAAAAACTAGGGATAACGAAAGAAGAAAAAGATAATTTTATTCCTGCGCCAACTGCATATGCGTATACTTCACATATGTATCGTGTTGCGTATGAAGGGCATTTAGGAGATATCATTGCAGCAATTTTACCTTGCTATTGGTTGTATTATGAAATTGGCGAACGCTTAAAAGAGTGCCAGCCGGAAGAGCCAATTTATAACGAATGGATTTCTGCTTATGGATCTGATTGGTTCCGTACGCTAGTTGAAGAGCAAATTACACGTTTAGATACTATCGCTGAAAAAGTAACAGAGGCAGACCGCAAACGTATGAAACAGCATTTTATTATTAGCAGTCAATATGAATATTCATTTTGGGAAATGGCTTATACATTAGAAAAGTGGCCAGTGGATACAGACGTAAAAGACGTAATTGGATAAAGAATAGAAGTAATGTTATAGATAGGTCTGGATCATACCTATCTATATATTTTTTCTTGTCAAATTTGCGTAAAGTCATTAGTGCTACGGATATGGCGAAATAGAATATCGATAATTTAGCTCATTTACTTGTCTACGCATTAACTGGATAAACTTCTGTCACATTTATTTTACAATTAAAGAACGTAAATGTTGGTGGTATGAAGTTAAATAAGAAAAGAAACCCGAGCTGTTAGCTGTAACGGAGTTGTTTTTTCTTTGCAGGAATTTCTAAATTATCATGGAGTGTTGTTAATACGATATGCAAATATGCATATCGTATTTTTTTGAGCTCTTTATGTGTTAAAATCAGATATAGAGATATAGAAATATAAAGAAGCAAAAGCAGGAATATCCAATGAATTTTGAGAGGTGTTATATGTTTACAAATAAGAAATTAATTCGATTTGGTTTATCGTTATTTGTATTTTTAGGGATAATTAATTTTACAATCAGCTATTTCCAAACATATCTTGAAACAGCAGCAGATATTAAATGGATAATTCCAGAAATTTGGAAAACTATTTTGCTAGATGTTCCTCAAGGGATACTTGTTCTTTTAGGCGCAATTGCTTTATATGATTTCACAAAAGAGGCATCACAAAAAGACGCATCAATCTAAGTGTGTCTTTTTTCTATTAGGAATTTCATAGAGAGTTTTACTGGAGAAATAGAATGAAAAGCCCTAATTAGGGCTTTTTTTGTTGGAATTTCTTATCCGTCATAGAAACCGGTCACTTGGAGGTGTTATAGCGAAAGCCATTTACAGTACAGAAAAATCTAAGCAGCAGACGGAAATATATAGGATATGGCATCATAATTATTGAGAAATTAATTGAACTTAGTAAGTATGAAGATATGACGCTAGAATTCATATTTTTTAATTTTTATTTATCCCGCTATTTGCCGGGCAGTAAGCCCCCCACCTCAAAATTCAGCGGAAGCAAAGAAGTTAGGTAGGGGATGAACAAAACCCCACTGATTAAAGTTTCACTTTATAAAAATGAGCCCATAGTAAAAATAGGTATATGAACAAGGTGCATCATCTAGTGATAAGTCATACTTTGTTGGTGTACGTATTGAACTTAGTTTATAGCGCTATTTCTACTTAGATGTAACGAACAGGAATATAGGGAAGTATCGATGAGGTTGTATTTTATAAACGGAGGTTATGAAAATGAATCAGTTTCAACAAGAACTACAAGCGTTAAGCCTTAATGATTACCGCTCTGGAAATATTGTCTATTGGGACCAGCAAAACCAATATCCATATTACTATATTGAAGATGCTGCTCGTCGCTGTGGCGGTTGTGGTCGTTGTGGTGGTTGTGGGGGAGGTCGTTGTGGCGGCTTCCGTTGTGGTGGCTTCCGTTGTATTGGCTGCTTCGGTTGTTTTGGTTGCGGCGGTTGTGGCGGCTGTGGCGGCTGTGGTGGTTGCTCTAACTGTTTTGATGGTTTTACTGATACTACCGGTACTATTGTAACGTATGAATATTGATAACATCTATCTTGCTAGTTGCGGGTAGTAACATCCCCCAAAAAATTCAGCGAGAGCAAAGAGAAGTTAGGTGGCGGACTGCCCATAAAAGCCCGATTGGTGAGAGCTGATTAAAGTTTTACTTTATCAATTAAAAAACATTAGTTATATGTACGTGCCGACAAAGAATATAGCCATTATTAATGGATATATTCAATCATTCAAGTGAAAGAGTAACAATAAGATATATAGATGTAATCAAGATGTGATGGATAAAGCAATGACTAGATTTAAAATCTAATCATTGTTTTTTTCTTATGGTTTTATCATTAAATATCTGTCTAGTTTGGGCATTTCTTCCTTCTAGCTAATGATTTTATTACAACCGTGTAAGGTTAATGTAATGTTAATCGATAGTAAAATAAGTTGCTTAAGTGTATTTTAAATAAGATTAAAAAGTACTGTTTATCTACAAAACAATAGGGTAAATACTATGTAATTAGGAAGTGTATGAATATGGTTGAACTAAAATCTATTTTCCATTCGTATAAACTAAAGAGAAAAATAGCTAAAGATTTATACGGAAAAAGAGATGAATTATCACTGTTATTAAATGAATTTAATAATATGAAATGTACAGTAACATCTGAAAAGAAGAAAAATAATATATTATCTCGTTTGCAACTAATTTATCAAAATATGAAATCGGATAAGCAGTACCCTCTAGCAGTTGCTTTTGATAGTAAATTATTGGAGCGATTAGAAAAAGAATCTGTATATACTATTGAGGAGGGTGTAACATGTCTACATTTAATGTTAGATATGAATTATGAGAAGATAAAACAATATGGTTCGGGTACAAGTAGGTCATTCGTTCCATTATCGCAGTCTTCTATTTGTCTTGCTGATTGTATTTGTTTAACAGGATTTGTAGTAGGTTTACTAGGAACAATTTCATTTGGAGGATTACTGTTATCTATATGTTCAATTACATAACGCTTAATATTTGTAAAGAGAGCGCCGATTTAAGGTGTTCTTTTTTAGTTTTTTGTAAATTTTTTGTAAATGATAAGTACAATACATTATATAAATTGTATAATTTAAATGTATTAAAATACAAATATATGAGGTGCTGTATATGATAATTACTTTTAATTGTTAAAAGAGTCGACTTGATAATGTTTTATTCAGATAAATAGTTTTTACTTTTCTTTTAAATACTTGATTTAAATGGATTAGATTAAGTAACTATTGTTCTAGCTTTTTGATAATCAAGACAACTGAAGAAAGGAAGGAATCATTTTATGAAAAAATTAAGGCTGCTAACATTTGAAAATATAGTAGACCCCCTTTTAAATGAAAAGGTATCATTTATATACTTTCCTATTGAATGGTTGGACATCGTAGAGATACATTATAAGACATTTTTATTAACGAGTAAGTTGAAACGTTTGAATGAAAGATTGTATGATATGTTTTCGGATATATTGTTTATTCAGCATAATCCGTACGTATTAAATGAAAATACACCATGGATTGTATCGAAAGAACCTATTAGACAAGAGCAGCTCGATTATATTTTTCAAAGTTGGTATGAGATTATTCATGATTGGAAACCAAATAGATTAGTAGAACCCCCAAAATATGAATGGCAATCCGATTTGATTTCTAATTTGCCAGTACTACATGATAATGAAACGTATTCTAAGTGGGTGCCCGCTTTAATCTCACATATTTTTTGTGAGCGTCCTATATATTTAAAAAATACAAATGAAGAAGAAATCTATTTTTCCCCTCTTAGATCACAAAATATTTGTGAGGCGATGTCAGGGCCGATAAAAGATGAAAAAACACAAGATTTTTTCTCCTATGTATATCGATTCGAATGCATAACCCGCGGTGGTGAGAACGCTCCATTATTAAATATTTCAATAGGGATTCGGAGATTTTATCAAGAATATAATCACCCAGATATTCCTTTACTTTTAAGAAGGAAACGAGGCATGATATTGATTTCTACCTCAGAGTTTGCGTCAAATAATAAAAAAATACGGTTTGTAAAACTAAAAATACAACAAGCTACAACCGGTATGAAATGGATTAAAATATTTAGAAATTTAAAAGATGATTTTCAAATAGGGGGAGAGGTGGATTTAGACCATATTCTCCAATATCCGAAAGATTATATTGTAGGGGAAAATAAAAGGGTGTTATTTCCATACAATGAGAGAATTTATAAAGTTCAAGGTACTAAAATAGAACCGGGTATAAAAGTAAAGGAAAGAGAGTATTTATTTAAAGAATTTCAGCGTAAATTCTCTTATTTCACAATACTTCCAGAATGTAAAAAGATCGTAACAAATAACAAAAATGAATTCTTTCCTTTATTTGCACCAAAAGGATTAGAGACATTAACATTAGAAGTTTGGTCTGAAGATATAGTGCTGGAAATAGAACAAGCATTACTTGAGAGTCAAATTGTTTTGACTAAAGTTGGTGAAAATTCTTATGTATTGAATACAGATTTTCCAGTGTTATTAAAGATTGTGAGATACAATATTGAAAAGGTGTTACAAAATCCATATAAAATGCAATATTGCCAAAAATATAAAACAAATCTTGTAGATGATGTTACGAAAGCTGTCTATGCTACCGCGGGCGAGCGCAGTGATGCGACATTAGCATTAATCGCATTGAAAAATTGTGATGGACGAGAAAAAATTGATCCAAAACAAATCATTAGAGAGGGATTTGCACGAGCAAACCGTATTTCAACATTTATTAATTTATTTATAGGCCAAAGTGTATCTCGTAAAACAATTGTAAATAGTGTTTTTAGTTTATTAGAGCAAAAAGGATTTTTGAAGCGTAGTTGGAATAAGATAAATTTATCTTGTATATATGTTAATTTATCAATTGAACGAATATCGAAATTTGATTTCTTACCTATTCTTTCAAAAATAAAAGGAAAAGAAATTTTATATAAATTATATGGGAATACAGAATGGCAAACGATTGATTACGTATTATTAAATATAAATAAACATAATGCATTTTTACCACAACCATCAAAGAGAAATGATATGGGAGCTCTTTTTAAACAATATGTTTCCGAAACATTAATGGAAATTGTACAATATGCAAAAGAACAAAATGAACAAGTTTATTTCATTGTAGATGCAAATTTGAGAAGGTATTGGATAAAAGAGTTACAAAATAAAGAAATTAATACAGATATTTTACCTGATATTGTTCCAGAGGTGTTAAAGGTTCCAAATTTAAATATTATTAGAATAAATACAGGTTTTGATGTACCAAGTTACGGTGTAATAGAATGTGATGATGCTTTAGATAGCATTGGCTTATATGCAGATCAAAAAGGGATGTATTATAGTACTGGTGAATATTCACTTAATTGTAGTGGGATTTTTCAGCGATATATACTTGAAATTCTACCATTAGGTGTAAAACCTGTAGAAAGGGATTATATCGCTAAAATGATACATTACATGTGCTGTAATTCTAGTATGCTTTCGAAAAAGAATGTACACATTACATATTCCATGCATATGGAAAAAGTAATAAAGAGTTATATTACTGACATAGATGCAAGAGAGTTTAAAGAATTTGATGATGAATTGGATGTAGATGTAGTAAAAGTAGAAAAGAAAGATTCAATTATTCTACTTTAAATACTAGTAAACAAATCCTGCTCGTTATATCGATCAGGATTTGTCATTTTTTTATGTAAATAAGGATATCCTTTGTCAAGTATCTTTTCGTTTACATATTTACTTTATGTGCAGACAGGATTAATATGTTTTTTAGAAATACAAAAACTATTTCATATGGAAAAACGATTTTTATTAATTGAAAAAATTTGAAAGGAATGGGGAATTGTGAAGAAATTAGATGTGCTCTTAATGCTACTGAGCGGCCTCTTTCCAATTGCAGGACTTACAAAGCAAATCCCTCTAGAACAATCTATATATATTGGAGGGCTTTTATTTTTTACTAGTTTCGGTAGTTATTTTGCTAAAAAGATGTATTCACGTATATGCAGTTGGATAGCGTATGCGCCATTTATAACACTACTGTTAGTTATTTGGCATCAAGATATTGCAACAAGCTCAATCATAGCAAATGCGAAAATTGCTGCATGTGTCGCGTTAATTCCATGTTTATTCCGTTTTCGTACATATGGACTTACTTTGGGCTTATTCTCATTATGGGCCGCTTTACTATGGGATATAAAAGAAGTACAGTCGTTAGTCATACTTGAACGCATAATGAGTTTAATGACAAGCCATTATGTATATATATTACTATTAATTGGAGGACTTGTAATAGGAGGATTACTTGCGATGTTCATTCACCGCAAAGAGAAAGATAATAATAAAGAAAATATAAATCTACTTGGACCAAAAAAGAAACGCAAAAGATTATCATTTAAGATTCATCTTCCAAGATTACCGAAATTAAAGATGAAACTATTTAAGTTTGGTGGGAAAGAATCTAAAAGTAAAATGCCAGAAAAAATCCATGAGTATAAGTACGAAGAACCAGTTGCAACATATGAAATGACAGAGCAAATAGATCCATACAAAGAAAATGCAGTTCAAGGTCAAACAAGGATGGAACGCCGAAGAAATAGGTATAATGCATAATGAAGTTTAATAACCCCGTAATGACTTATCTTAATATTGATAAATCATTACGGTTTTTTTATGTAATGAAATGAAGGTTGCTATTGCGGAGGGGAATAGCATATTTTGTAGATAGGAACTAAAATAAGGGGAGGATAAAATGCTTATCATTACATATATATCTGCTTGTATATTATTCTTAGTTAGCTTTTTACATGTATATTGGGCTTTCGGAGGTAATTGGGGGACAAATAGCGTTATTCCAACTAAATCAGGGGAAAAGGCGTTTACACCTCGCGCCGGAATGACATTGTTCATTGCATTATTATTAAGTATGGCAGCAATAATTTTGTTGCAACAAGCAAATATTGTTCATTTTGCAGTTCCTAATGTTATTATTCAAGTCGGTTCCTGGATTTGTATGATCGTCTTTTCTATTAGAGTAATTGGTGAATTTAACTATTTTGGTATCTTTAAACGACAAAAAGATACGCACTTTGCAAGAAGGGATACCGGTTTATATATTCCACTTTGTGCATTTTTATCTTTATCTTTTTTATTAGCAATAATTTTGTGAGTGAATAATAGTAGTTTCCGTTCTCAAAATATATGTAAACGTGAGAAATCTAAGAGTAAATAAAAAGGATGTAAGCGTCTTCTTGTCGAAAGGTAAATTATTATGAAAGGCGGTGACACTATGAAGTATGTAAAAGTTAGTATGAATGGTGGAAGTGAACATAAATTCTCAATGACTTTAGATCGGTTTGAAGAACTTATTACTACAGAGAATGGGATATTAGAAAATAAATTAGTATGTATTGAAAATGTAATGATTAATCCTACTAATATATCTTCTGTAGTTGAAAAAATTGGTGTACCGGCTAAGTTTATGGAAGCTTAAAATCGTTAGATAAAAAACATCCATTGAGGATGTTTTTTAATTTATAAATATGAAATTGTACAGTGAATAATTGAGTAGATTTTTTAGCAATGACTATGCATATATTAAGTACCTGAACATGGTGCTTAATACATGCACGAAATAATAAGTACAAGCATATATTATGTAGTAGGACAAGATCTTCGTGTCCTACTTAATACTCAGAAAAAACCTCTAATCACATAAGAGCAGCCAATTGCAGGGTGCTCTTATTTTTTATGAAAATCTACTATGAGCCTTATTTTATAGCAGGATGCAATAATAAAGGTCTATTTTGAAATAGTGTTTTTTAGCCTTTAATTTTAAATTTATCTTTAACGTTAATAAATATTAAAAATAATATGATAGCAGAAATTAAGTTAGATAAGTAGAAATTTTGATGAAACAGTAGTTCAAAGATGACATCGAAAGTAACGAATAAGGCAATAGCAGGTAGTATGCAAATAAATATAAATCTCCAATTTTTTAAGTAATGTTTATAATTTGTAAGTACTTTATCCATAAATATAGCTCCTATATTTTTGTTTTTATATAATTATACATTTAGATACAAGGATTTTCAAAGTAAAAATATTTAGCAATTCAAAAATATAAGGAGAGCTTTTGTTGAAAATCCAGATTGCTGTAGTAATCTGGATCTGACTTTAAAGAACTATACTAAAATGATACACTATAATCTACGTTATTTTTGAAATGAATAGAGGGATTTGTGTGATAGATAAAATAAAAAATGCTGTAGAGGATATGTACGAAGATGAGGCTAAAGATTTACTTCAAAGTATTCTCATACAGTTAAACTTATTAGAAGAAAACTATAGTGAAGATACAATTAAAAATTTGATGGATATTCCGAAACAATTAACAAGTAATCCTACTTATAAAAGGAATGTAAAAGAAAGTACGCACGTACATATTGCTTTTGATGATTCAACGGCTGGTTGCTTAAAATATATGTTAAGTCAAGAAGAATTATTTGAAGAGAGTGTTGTTGCTTTTTCGGAATTTTTTTCAATTGGACCGATATATAGGTTGCATACGAATGAGGGGCAACTAGCAAGACAGGAGTGGTTAATAAATAACTTAACTGCTTATGATAGTTATTTTGAAGAAGAATATTTATCAAGATTTATAGCAACTATAGAAGAACTACATACTATTCCTGTTGAAACACCTATTACAATTTGGAAGGCTGATAATGCACATGAACATGTAGGCCTAAGTTTTGTAATAGCACAATTAAAGGATAAGAAAAACATTCGAGTTATTAATACGTCTGAAGCAAGTAGAGAAATATTAAAACAAGAGTATGATATTCGTGGAACGGGAGAATTACCACCTGAAAGTTTAGCTCTATTCCAAAAAAGTTTTATAAAGTTACCTTATTTAACTGAAGAGAAGCGAATGAAGTTTGAACATGAGTGGGATAGATTATCGGAAAGCATAGAATGTTTAAGAGTGTGGAAAGAAAATGAAGTGCATTTTGTACAAGAAGATTATTTTGATCAATTTATAATTGAATGCGCGAAAAGTGTGGGTGCTGATCGAGAGTTCCTCAAAGCTCCTAGAGTAATTGGTGAAGCACTTGGTCTTGTTGAACAATTGGTTGGAGATACCTTCTTAGAATATCGCTTGAAACAATTAATTAAACAAGAAGTATTTGAATTTGAAGGTTCGTTAGATGAAATGCGTTTTTATAGTGTGAAGTTAAGGAAATAATAAACACATTCTATTTTTGAAAGGCTCGTATTTTTAATAATACGAGCTTTTTAAGTTGAATTTGGGCTATACATAAGCTTCCCAGAGAGGGCATATCACATATGAATGATAAAGGTAATGAATGAAAAGAAGGTGATTTGTTAATATGTATAACCAACAAAATTATCCATATGATCAAGCGATGTATTATAATCCACAAAACTACGGGTATGAACCTACAAATGAAGTGAGAGATATTGAACAAGAAGATTACAGACCAGATGATGCGGAGGATGCTCCAACGTCACCACCACCGTCACAAGCGCCATCGTTACCGTCTACATTTGCTTCTCCGGCACAACCAGGCAATATGAAATCATGGATGTGTAACTGTTTAGGAAGATGGGGCTATTTACGTTTACATCGTCCTGGGCCTTTTGGAAGAGATTTATGGTTCTTTCCGACTGAAGTGAGAAGAAACGGAGTATCAGGTTACACTTGGCAGGGTGGTCGTCGTCGTAAAGTAAGTTATCGCTATCAACAAATTAGTAATTTTATGTGCTTCGCATAAAGAGAAGTGGGAGAGTGAAACGATTTTACTCTCTCACTTTTTTATTTTTCAATATACGAAGTAAGATTTTGATTAAAAATTTACAATTTTCGCGTTTTTATTAGAGTATAATGCATATGTTGGGTTGATTTTCAAAAACAAATGAGAGTGAGGGAATACAATGTCAATGAAAAACAAAGTTGGGTTAAGCATAGAGGATGGCATTAATTTAGCTTCAGCTCAGTTTAAAGAAGATGCGTATGAAATTTATAAAGAATCGCGAAAAAAACAACCTATATTATTTGTAAACCAAGTTGAAATCGGTAAAGAATGGCTCATTACTAGATATGAAGATGCTCTGCCACTTTTAAAAGATAATCGTTTAAAAAAAGATTGGACAAATGTGTTTTCTCAAGATATAAAGAACATGTATCTTTCCGTTGATAATAGTGACCACTTAACAACACATATGCTAAATTCAGATCCACCTAACCACAGTCGTTTACGATCTTTAGTTCAAAAAGCTTTTACACCGAAGATGATTGCACAATTAGACAAAAGAATTGAGAAAATAGCAGATGATTTGATAAGTGATATAGAGCGAAAAGGTACATTAAATCTTGTGGATGATTATTCATTTCCATTACCGATTATTGTAATAAGTGAGATGCTCGGTATTCCAAAAGAAGATCAAGCGAAATTTAGAATTTGGTCTCATGCTGTTATTGCATCACCAGAAACACCTGAAGAAATAAAAGAGACCGAAAAACAACTATCTGAGTTTATTACATATCTTCAATATTTAGTTGATATTAAACGAAAAGAGCCAAAAGAAGACTTAGTGAGTGCTTTAATACTTGCAGAGAGTGAAGGGCATAAACTTAGCGCTCGGGAACTATATTCAATGATAATGCTATTAATTGTAGCAGGACACGAGACGACAGTGAATTTAATTACAAATACGGTATTAGCACTTCTTGAAAATCCAAATCAATTACAGTTATTAAAAGATAATCCAAAACTAATTGATTCGGCTATTGAGGAAGGATTGCGTTATTATTCTCCAGTTGAGGTTACAACTGCAAGATGGGCAGCGGAACCTTTTCAAATTCACGACCGAACAATCGAAAAAGGAGATATGGTTGTCATTGCCTTAGCTTCTGCAAATCGTGATGAAACTGTATTTGAAAACCCAGAAGTATTCGATATTACTCGGGAAAATAATCGTCATATTGCCTTTGGTCATGGTAGCCATTTCTGTTTAGGCGCTCCACTTGCGAGGTTAGAAGCAAAGATTGCTATTACTACTTTGTTTAATCGAATGCCTGAACTACAAATAAAAGGGAATCGTGAAGAAATTAAATGGCAAGGTAACTATTTAATGCGTTCTTTAGAGGAATTGCCTTTAACTTTCTAGAATAGTTAAAAGGAGACATGCATACATCGAAAATGATTTACATAGAGTATGTATGTGTTATTTAAATTCGAAACGGAAGGGTGAAAACATCCCAATGATCAACTAATTCTATTTGTAAGAGATCTTCGTTAAAAAACGAAATATTCTTCTGAATAGGGTTAGTCTGTACATTTATAGAAAAGGGATGTATTTCGCTCTGCGAATATATAGTCTTTTTATATGATTTGTGCTGCCTCCTGTTCAGAACATGAAATAGGAGGCTTTTTTATGTCGACAAATGTAGTAACGAAACAAAACAATGGGGTATCACAAGTATTAAAAAATCGGTTTGTTCAAGGGATTTTAGCATCAGCATTATTTTTACAAATAGGAATATGGGTTCGAAACTTTGCGGTATTACTATATGTAATGGAAATGACAAAAGGTGATGCTTTTGCTATTTCGATGATTTCAGTTGCTGAATTCGCTCCAATTTTTATTTTTTCATTTATTGGCGGTACTTTTGCTGATAGGTGGAAGCCAAAGAAGACAATGATATGGTGTGAAACGTTAAGTTCCATTTCAGTATTCGCTGTATTAATTACGCTTATGTTTGGAACGTGGAAAATTGTGTTTTTTGTGACACTCATCTCTGCAATCCTTTCACAGTTTTCACAACCATCTGGAATGAAGTTGTTTAAACAACATTTATCAACGGAACAAATTCAATTAGCAATGTCTATATATCAAACGATATTTGCAATATTTATGGTATTAGGACCAATACTAGGGACATTTATCTTTCATAGTTTTGGAATTTATATTTCAATCATCATAACAGGTATTTCGTTTTTACTTGCGGCAGTTGTATTGTTATTCCTTCCGAAAGATCTTGAAAACGGCGTAGAAAAGAAGGATATCACTCTGTTGCAGGAGATGAAGGATGGTATTAAGTATGTCAAAAAGAAAAAAGCATTAACTTTGCTAGGGCTTTGTTTTATGGCTGCAGGACTAGGTATAGGATTAATTCAGCCATTAGGTATATTTATTGTGACTGAGCAGTTAGGATTATCAAAAGAGAGTTTACAGTGGCTACTAACAGTAAATGGTGCGGGAATGATTGTTGGCGGAGCATTAGCAATGGTATTTGCGAAAAATGTTGCTCCGCAAAAGATGTTAATTATCGGTATGCTTGGTCAAGCAATTGGTATTGGCATTATAGGATATTCTACAAATTTATGGGTGACACTTACAGCGCAGCTTTTTAGTGGTTTAGCTCTTCCTTGTATCCAAATTGGTATAAATACACTTATTATTCAAAATAGCGATACCGATTTTATAGGTCGTGTAAATGGTATTTTAAGTCCGCTTTTTACCGGTTCAATGGTAGTAACGATGAGTATAGCTGGCTCATTAAAAGAGATGTTTTCATTAAGTATGATGTATGAAGGGACGGCTTTACTTTTTATAATTGGATTATTGTTTATTTTACCTATATACAATTTAAAGCCAGTAATAGCGGTAGAAAGTGAAATAAGTGGTAAAGGAAGTGCCGTACAAAATGAATCCTAATCCAAATGTTAAATACCCTATTGAAGGAAATCAAAACGTTCAATTTATAAAAAATATAATAACAAAACCTAATATACTTGTTGGTGACTATTCTTATTATGATGCGAAAGATGGAGAAACATTTGAAGATCGAGTATTACATCATTATGAATTTCTTGGAGATCGCCTTATTATTGGAAAGTTTTGTTGTATTGCATCTGGAGTTAACTTTATTATGAACGGAGCCAATCATCGGATGGATGGATTTTCGGCATATCCATTTAATATATTTGGAAATGGGTGGGAGAAGTATACACCTAGTTTGTCTGATTTACCTTATAAAGGTGATACAGTTATAGGAAATGACGTTTGGATTGGTATGGATACAACAATTATGCCCGGAATAAAAATAGGGGATGGTGCAATCATTGCAGCTAAATCTGTTGTGACTAGAGACGTCGCACCATATACAATTGTTGGTGGAAACCCTGCAAATAAAATAAAAGAGAGATTTTCAAATGAAATAATTCAAGAATTATTGCAAATTCAATGGTGGCATTTTGATATTGAAAAAATAACTGGAAATATTGATGCTATTGTACGCGGAGATATTGAACCATTAAGAAAGCTAAAAAGGGAATGAAAAATGGATGACAAATAGTATCATACCTCCGAATTTTGTTAATGATAATAGAACAAGGAGGTGTGATACTATGGCACAAGACGTTTTATGTGAAGTAAACAACTGTAAATTTTGGGCGAACGGTAATAAATGTAGTGCAGAGGCAATTTACGTAGTAAGTCATAAAGGTAAACATGCATCTACAACGGAAGAAACAGATTGCAAAACATTCGATCCAGAAGTGTAAATTTTTTAAGGGTAGCCAAATCGTGGTTGCCCTTTTATTAATGATAGTATTGATAATAAATATCATTTTCATTCATTGTTTTTAACTTTTCTTGTTATTTTTTCATATTTTCTTCATAAGTGATGTAATCCAACTCAATTCATGTTCAATTCGTGATTTACTAAATTCAATGACTTCAGTAATAAAGGATGAGGTAACATCTAGAGACTGAATAGCAGTAAGCTGATTATGTAGTACGTTTTGACGTACAGTCAAAATCTCTTTTCTATCCTCATAGTCAAGTTTTTCAAATAGAGCAATACGAACAAGAAATTCTGTATTGTTTGTCGCAAGTTTTTCAGGAAACTCTCGTAACATTTCAGAAAAAATTTCTTCTCCTGTTTCTGTTATATCGTACATATTTCGGTTTGGTTTTCCGACTTGTTTATGTATTTTTTTCGTTATAGCACCCATATTTTCAAAGCGCCGAAGGGCAGGGTAAAGCATGTTGTGATTTAACTCAAAATTCTCACCTAAACGATTTTGAACATTTTTTTTGATTTCATATCCATGTTTTGGTCCTGTCGTTAATTCTGCTAGCAGTAAAATGTCAACGTACATAAAAATCCCCCTTATATATTTCTCAAGTTCTCTAATGAAAAATCTCCTTTTGTATATGTTAAAATAACATATGATAGTTTATACAACTTTGAACTGCCGACCTATCACTTTTATTGTAAAAGAAAAGGGAGGAAAGAACTATGGCTTCACCTGAAAATGTTATTTTAGTTCATGAAATTTCAAAGCTGAAAACAAAAGAAGAATTATGGAATCCATATGAATGGTATCGTTTGATGAGGGATAATCACCCAGTTCATTATGATGAAGAGCAGGATGTATGGAATGTTTTTTTATATGATGATGTAAATCGTGTTTTATCAGATTATCGCTTATTTTCAAGTAGAAGGGAGCGCAGACAATTCTCAATCCCTCCTTTAGAAACTAGAATAAATATAAACTCTACAGATCCACCAGAACATCGCAATGTACGTTCCATTGTTTCTAAGGCATTTACTCCAAGAAATTTAGAACAGTGGAAACCTCGAATACAGGCTATCGCAGATGAACTTGTACAACATATCGAAAAATGTAGTGAAGTTAATATCGTTGAACAGTTTGCTGCACCTTTACCTGTTACCATTATTTCTGATTTATTAGGAGTCCCAACAACAGATCGTAAAAAAATTAAAGAATGGTCTGATATTTTATTTATGCCGTATAGTAAAGAAAAGTTTAATGATCTGGATGCCGAGAAAGGGATAGCATTAAATGAATTCAAAGCATACCTTTTACCGATTGTTCAGGAAAAGAGATATCATTTAACCGATGATATCATATCTGATTTAATTCGAGCTGAATATGAAGGCGAAAGATTAACCGATGAGGAAATTGTAACCTTTTCATTAGGTTTACTAGCGGCTGGGAATGAAACCACTACAAATTTAATTATTAATAGCTTTTATTGCTTTTTAGTAGATTCACCTGGAATTTATGAAGAGTTAAGAAAAGAACCTAACTTAATTTCAAAAGCGATTGAGGAAGTATTACGCTATCGCTTTCCTGTTACATTGGCCCGGAGGATTACAGAGGATACAAATATATTTGGTCCTTTAATGAAAAAGGATCAGATGATTGTTGCGTGGGTTAGTGCAGCGAATTTAGACGAGAAAAAATTTTCACAACCCTCTCAATTTAATGTACATCGAACAGGAAATGAAAAGCATTTAACCTTTGGGAAAGGTCCTCACTTTTGCTTAGGAGCACCACTTGCACGTTTAGAGGCTGAGATTGCATTAACTACCTTTATAAATACTTTTGAAAAAATAGAGCTATCTCCATCTTTCTGTTTAGAAAAATGTATATTGGAAAATGAACAAACATTAAAATACTTACCTATTCGTTTGAAAGCTAAATAAAAATCTTAACAAGGTGCATACATTTGCATCTTGTTTTTTGTTTCTCAATTGTGAGTTTTCGGTAATTACCTTAATATGGAATTGTATAAAACGTAGAGGAGGATTCTTATGTTGACTTGTAATGGAAGTAAATCATTTCAAAAGTTTATTAAAGGTGTTACAGATCTTATGGAAAACGGTTTATTTGAAGAAGAAATAGTGTGTGGCATTGAAAAGTTACTAGAAGAACTTTTAGAAAAGAAAACATGGCTTCCGTTAGATAAACAGAAGGCCAATTTGACTCAATATGCACGACATTTATTGTATGAAGATCCGCTCAAACGTTTTGAAGTACTAGCTCTCGT
Organism: Bacillus sp. PK6-16; assembly: GCF_056530295.1. Taxonomy (NCBI): domain Bacteria; kingdom Bacillati; phylum Bacillota; class Bacilli; order Caryophanales; family Bacillaceae; genus Bacillus; species Bacillus sp. PK6-16. The sequence goes on along the minus strand of NZ_CP096511.1, from coordinate 2,763,299 downwards.
ATGGAAAGATGGACAATCTACACCTTTACATGATCATGACGGCACATGGGGAGTAGAAGGCGTTTTTACAGGAAGGATTATGGTGCAGAACTTTATACAAACGAAACAACTTGGAAATTCACTTGTTTATTTAACACATACAGGAAATCTTTATTTGGGAGAAGGAGAAACAGATAAAGTAATTCCACCAGCGGATTGTCATATTCTTGAAATTAGCAAAAATGAAAGCGTTATTACGATTCATGTCTATGGAAAACGGTTAGAAAAGTTTAAAGTATATATCCCAACTGAAGAAAAAAATGTGTACATGTGTGAGACGAAATACATTAGTTATAATTCATAGTTTAAAATCCAAAGCTTTTTTTAAAAAGAAAAGCTTTGGATTTTATTTTTAATTATTTCTTGACCTGAAACGCTTTTCATAAATTATAAATAAGAAGTACCTCACGAGGATTGTATGAAAACGATACCTAATAATTAATTAGAACTCGTGTATTTATAGAAAGTGGTGAAGAAATAATGAAATTAATTGCAATTGATTTAGATGGAACTCTTCTTTCGGGGAATAAAATGATAAGTAAAGAAAATGCAGAAGCAATTCGAACATGTCAAGAAGCTGGCCATGTTGTAGCAATTTGTACAGGACGTTCTATTGTTGACATTGAGCGATTATTGTTAGAAGTTGATTTAGAGTGTCCAATCATTGCGGAAAATGGTGCTCTTATATATAAAGATAAAAAAATGATGAAGAGATATCCAATTCAAAATATGCAGGCACTTGAAATTGTAGAATATCTTGAAGAGAATGGTTTATATTATCAGCTCTATACTGATAAAGGTGTGTATGTACCGGATTATGGAGTAGAGAGTGTACGTAATGAAATTGAGCATGTGAAGAATTCAAAAGAAAATTTCGACTTGAAAGAGTTAGAAACAATCGCAGCATTATATCTTGAGCATACAGCGTTTCATAGTGCGGAAAGTTGTAAACCAATTGTAGAAACAGATATACATGTGCATAAACTATTACCATTTTCTTATGAAATTGAGAAATTAAAAAAACTAAAAGAAACATTTCTTCATAATACAGATTTAGCAATTACATCTTCATATTGGCACAATTTAGAGATTAATCATCGAGATGCTCAAAAAGGGAATGGATTATATACTTTAGCAGAACATCTTAATATTCCGGTTGAAAACACTGTAGCGATAGGTGATGGGCTAAACGATGTTTCTATGATGGAAAAAGCGAACATATCAATTGCAATGGGGAATGCAGTAGAAGAAATAAAAGCAATGTGTAAATACGAAACGTTATCAAATGAAGAACATGGTGTGGCACATGCTTTATATAAATATGTAATGTAAATAAAAAAGAAAAAAGAATCCAAATGGATTCTTTTTTCTTTTTTATTAGGGGTAAGGTATTCTATGAGATTCATAGAAGCCTTATTACATTTTATTATATAGAATATATTGGAATAAATGTTTATATTTTTCATAAAAATTGTGAATATTTTATGAACTTTATACTTATTGCATGTTTATACCGCTATTAGTAACGTGTATGACTCTCGAGTGAAAATTCAGTGAATGTAAGGAGGAATTCAAGTTATCTAGACAATAAGTGAGGAATCAACGAAATATATACTAATTAAAGGTATATTCAGTATATATATTCTTTTCTTGTTTTAATTGAAAAATAAAATTTGTTCGAATAATTATTCTACAGCTATATACCTACACTAGCTTTCTTCGTATAATGGAGAAGTATGAATTTTAGATTTGTATTAATTTTACATATTGAGGTGAAAAAGGAATGAATTCGCGGCTAATGGAACTTATTGATGTGAGTACAATAGAAACCATGGCAGAACAATTTTATAAATTAACTAACATATCACATCAACTTCTTGATGCTGAAAAAGAGTGTGTTTTTTCATTCGGAATGAATGAGATAAAAAAGAGTAAACTTCCAAAGATTGAAATCCCCATTTTCTTATACAATCAACATTTAGGATCTTTTGTTGTATGGTCCAAAAAAAGTGAAATTTTCAGTTGTCAAAAATACTTTGAAATGCTCTCAAGTTTAATTTTAGATAGCGCAATAAAAGTATTTCAAAGTAAAAATACAACGTTGCTTTCTCAGAAAGAGGAGGAACTACATACGATTTTACAAAACATGCCTGTTATGGTAGATGCGCTTGATTATAATGGAGATTTTGTTTTGTGGAATCGAGAATGCGAAATTGTAACAGGTTATACCGCTGAAGAAATAATTGGAAATCCCAATGCACTGCAATTATTGTATCCTGATCATAATTATCGCCATCAAATACAAAAGAAATTTTTAACTTGTGGAAAAAATTTCAGAGATTGGGAAATGCACTTAACATGTAAAAATGGTGAAATCAAAACAATAATGTGGTCGAATATATCAGAACAGTTTCCTGTAACAGGATATAGTTATTGGGCTGTTGGTGTAGATATTACACATTTAAAAGCGATAGAAGAGCAGTTAAAACAACAAACATCTGAACTGGAATTAATTTTTAAAGCTTTACCAGATTTATGTTTTTTAACAGAAGATGATGGCACAATTATAGATTACAAGGCAGGATCTCCTACAAAGTTTTACGTACCCGCAGAAGCTTTTATGGGAAAAAAGTTTTACGAAGTATTACCAACGTCAGTAGCACAGCAGTTTCAGGAAGCCATTAATCAAGTGAAGGAAAAAGGAACGAATGTAATTGTAGAATATCCACTCACACTTAATGGAAGTATTGATTTCTTTGAGGCTAGGTGCTTACCATTATTACATGATAAAATTATGATTATTGTACGCGACATTACAGAGCGAAAAAAGACAGAAGAATTGCTAAATAAATCAGATACGCTTGCAGCAATTGGTCAATTAGCAGCTGGCGTGGCTCATGAAGTAAGAAATCCTTTAACTGTAATTAAAGGTTTTATACAGTTATTTCAAATTAATAAAGAAGATCAAGAAAAATATTTTGATCTTATGCTCTCTGAAATTGAAAGGATAGAAGCGATCCTGCAAGAATTTCTGGCAATTGCTAAAACAGATGAGATAAATACAGAAAAGAAAAATATTTATCAAATTTTTAAAAATGTCGTATCGTTAATGAATACAAAAGCAATTATGACAAATATTCAAGTTGAACTATTTACGGATGACAAAGATATAATTATTGAATGCTCAGAAAATCAATTGAAACAAGTATTTATTAATATTTTGCAAAATTCAATCGAAGCTATGCCAAATGGTGGGGAAATTTCAATTCACATAAAAGAAATAAATGATGATGGTGTCATCATTCATGTAATAGATGAAGGAATAGGAATACCTGAAGAAAGAATTAAGAGATTAGGTGAACCTTTTTATAGTACGAAAGAAAAAGGGACTGGTATTGGATTAATGTTAAGTTATAAAATTATTGAAAGTCATCAAGGGACAATTAGTATCATGAGCGAGGTTGGTGTCGGGACAACAGTAACTATTTACTTACCGAAAGTACTAAGTAAACAATCTCTTTCTAATTGTGACGACAAATGTATAGCAATACGCACTAGTAGTAATTCTTAAATCAATTAATACCCAATAACAAAGCGATTAGTGAAAACTAAGCTTTTTGTTATTGGGTATTTTTTATATTTAATTTAGTAAACTTTACCTTTTCTTTACCTTTGTTTTAATTTCTATTAAGTTTTAAACATTATATTAATATTTGTACAAAGTAATGTATAGAAATTGTACATTACTTTTAATATAGAAATGTGATTATTATTTGAAATATTGTAAGGAGGAGATTATGACAAGGTGAAAAAGCAAGAGAAGAAAAGTGGTAGAGTAGTACCTCTCCGGTTAAATATTTTATTCCTTTGTGTATTTTTATTATTTTCTGGCATTATTATTCAGTTAGGGAAAGTGCAAATTTTTGATGGAGAAACATATAAAAATGAAGTAGAGAAGAGAGAAAATGCAACCGTGGGCCTTTCTGTACCACGTGGGAAAATATTTGATCGTGAAGGAAATCCAGTAGTTGATAATAAGTCTTTACGTACGATTACATATACAAAGGTGAAAGGTGTAAAACAAGAAGAAATATTAAAATCAGCAAGACAACTTGCAGATATTATTGAAATGCCACAAGAAGATATAGATAAGTTAACTGAGACTGATAAGAAAGACTTTTGGATGCAATTAAATCCAGAACTTGCTCAAGACTTAGTATCAAAAAAAGAAATAGATAAGTTCCGAGATAAGGATATTACCGGAAAAGAGCTAGACAAAAAAATAGAAGATTTAAAAAGGAAGCGCGTTACAGAAAAAAATCTTCAAGAACTAACGGCTAAAGATATAGAAGTGTTAGCTATTAAAAGTAAAATGACCTCAGGTTTTCAAATGGCACCTCAAATTATTAAAAAGGACGTTAGTGAACAGGAATATGCGGTGATTAGTGAAAATTTAGCGAACCTTCCAGGGGTAGACGCATCAGTTGATTGGGAGAGAATCTATGTAAATGATGGATTATTCCGTTCTGTCCTTGGTAACGTTTCAAATGCTGATGAAGGATTGCCACGTGAACGATTAGATTATTATTTAGTGCGTGATTATAGCCGAAATGATAGAGTTGGCAAAAGTTATATCGAACAGCAATACGAAGATGTACTTCATGGTACAAAAAAAGAAGTAAGAAGCATTGCTGATAAACAAGGAAATACTATTAGAACGGAAACGGTTTCGGAAGGGAAAAGCGGTAAAAATTTAACTTTAACAATAGATATGGAATTGCAAAAAAAAGTAGAGGAGAGCATAGAAAAAATATTAAAACAATATAAAGGATCAGAATCAATGTTAGACCGTGCTTTCGTAGTAATGATGAATCCGAAAAATGGCCAAGTATTATCGATGGCTGGGAAAAGGCTTGTAGAAAAAGACGGGAAAATGGAAGTTGAAGATTATGCTTTAGGCACGCTGACAAGTTCATATGAGCTTGGATCAACGGTTAAAGGTGCGACAGTGTTAACAGGGTTTGAAACAAATGCAATAACTCCTGGAACACATTTTTATGATGCACCTATGAAATTTAAAGGAACTAAGGAAAAGAAGTCTTGGAAAAATTTTGGTGATATAGACGATCTAAGAGCGTTACAAGTTTCTTCAAACGTTTATATGTTTAATATAGCATTAAAAATTGCTGGCGTGGGTTATGTGAAAAATAGTTCACTAGATATTAAACAAGAATATTTTGATAAAATGAGGTATTATTTCAGGCAATTTGGACTAGGTGTACAAACTGGTATTGATTTACCAAATGAAACTGCAGGACAAATTGGAAGAAAAGATAATCAGCCTGGTTTCTTATTAGATTATTCTATTGGACAATATGATACGTATACACCACTTCAGCTTGCACAATATATTTCTACTATCGCAAATGGGGGGTATCGAATGAAGCCACAAATTGTTCAAGAGATTAGAGAACAAACCGTTCAAAAAGATGAGGTTGGTAAAGTAGTACAATCAATAGAACCCGTTGTTTTAAATAGAATCGATATGAAACAAGAATATATTAATCAAGTAAAAGAAGGATTTAGAAAAGTATTTCAAGAAGGAGATGGAACGGGAGTAAGAGCGTTCCAAAAAGCACCATATAAACCAGCTGGTAAAACAGGGACCGCACAAACTGTATATGGTGGAGAAAATGAAATTGGGCGAAATGCGAAAGGCGATCGTAGAGAATGTTATAACTTAACATTAGCTGGATATGCGCCATATGATGATCCAGAAGTAGCATTTTCTGTTGTAGTACCGTGGGTTGAAAATGATAAATCGGGCATTAACTCCGATATTGGAAAAGAAGTTTTAGATGCTTATTTTGATTTGAAAAATAAGCGATTAACTGGTGAAGCGCCAAAAACAGATGTCTCTAAAGAGAATTAAAATGTACGAAACGTCTCTAGCATTCCTGTAAACTAGAGGCGTTTTTATCTGGGAATAGATTAGAAATGAGGTATATATGAAGCTGTTTATTCTAAAATATTGGAGGAACATATGTAGCTACATATTCATTATAATAGGGGTTATTTTTATTAATAAGTCCTTTTTATTTTGTATGGTAGAAGGAATTTCGATGCAACCTACTTTGAATGAAAAAGATTATATACTTGTTAATAAGGTAAACGTCTGTTTATCGTCTTTTCATCATGGAGATGTTGTCATTATAAAAAAAGAAGACGAGCCTACTTACTATGTGAAACGAATTATTGGATTATCGGGGGATAACATACAACTAAAAGAGGATGAGGTATTTATTAACGGTAAAAAGCGTGATGAGTCGTATATACATTTAGATATGTCACAAGTATCCAATCGTTTTTCAAATTTTAGAGAAATAAAAGTTCCTACGCATAAATTATTTGTGTTAGGTGATAATCGTAATCATAGTAAAGATAGTAGGAATACACTTGGACTTATTGATGAATCAAATATAATAGGTAAAGTAGAAATGGTATTTTATCCATTTGATCATATAAAATGGATAAAATAATTCTATTAACGATTCACATTTTATAAAATAAATCATATATTGATAGCATAGGACAAGCAAAAACGCTTGTTCTAACCTCACAGAACACTCCTTATCACGGTTAGGCATCTACATAGGTAGATGCTTTTTTTATGTTGATGACTGAAAATTATTTATCAATATAATGTAGCAAGCATATTAGGACTATTAGGGGAAGATTACTTGTACAAATAACAGTATGCTTAATTAAAACAATGAAATGTAAGGAGTGAGGAATAAGTGCTAAATATTTTAGTGGTTAATTTTCCAGCAGAGGGACATGTAAACCCTACATTAAATTTAGTAAAAGCCTTTACTGAACGAGGGGATAACGTACATTATATTACAACGACAAACTTTAAGGATAGAATTGAAGATTTAGGAGCTACTGTACATACTCATCCGGATCTATTAAAAGAGATTTCTATTGATGCTGAAACCTCATCTGGGTTAAATGCTTTCTTTCATGTGCATGTTCAAACTTCTATATATATATTAGAAATTACGAAACAATTATGTAAAAGTATAAAATTTGATTTCGTAATGTATGATATATTTGGCGCAGGAGAGTTAGTAAAGGAGTATTTACAAGTTCCAGGTGTAGTGTCCTCACCTATATTTTTAATTCCGCCAGAATTTTTGAAGACATTACCTTTTCATCCAAATGCAGATATGCCATTCCAACCAGAGGAAATCTCTGAAAAATTACTAAATCAGATGGAACATAAATTTGGAGTAAAACCAAAGAATAATCTTCAATTTATGAATAATAAAGGTGATGTTTGTCTCGTATACACAAGTCGTTATTTCCAACCTAATAGCGAATCGTTCGGAGAAAATAACATTTTTATTGGACCGAGTATTTCAAAGCGTAAAACAAATATAAAATTCCCACTGGAATCACTTAAAGAAAAGAAAGTTATTTACATTTCAATGGGAACACTGCTTGAAGGACTCGAACCATTCTTTAATACTTGTATTGATACTTTTTCAGATTTTGATGGGATAGTTGTAATGGCAATTGGTGATAGAAATGATATTTCAAAAATAAAGCAAACGCCAGATAATTTTATAATTGCTCCATACGTACCTCAATCAGAAATATTAAATGAAGCAGATGTTTTTATTACACATGGCGGTATGAATAGCGTACACGATGCCATTCATTATAATGTCCCATTTGTAATAATACCGCATGATAAAGATCAGCCTATGATAGCGCAAAGATTAACTGAACTGGAAGCAGCACATAGACTATTGAAAGAACATGTTAATGTGTACACTTTAAAAGAGGCCGTAACAGATGTACTTTCAAATGAAAAGTATAAACATGGTATAAGAAAACTTAATGATAGCTTTTTAGAATGTGGTGGTTCAAAAGAAGCCATTGCAGTTATTGAATCTCTTTTAAATAAAGTAAAACTTTAATTGGTGGGGCTTTACTGCCTGCAAATAGCGGGATAAATAGTCGTAACTGTATACAAGCATAGAGGTTCTCACCTTTATGCTTGTGTATTCTTATCCAGCAAATTGTACAGCAGTATTTGCATGTAAAAAAGCAGTATCAAAAACGGGAACAGTAAGATCATTTTGGGAGATGAGTAAAGGTATTTCAGTGCAGCCTAATAATATACCTTCAGCGCCGTTTTGAATTAATGATTTTGTAATTTGTAATAACCTTTTTTTAGATGTTTCTGAAATGATCCCTCTACTTAATTCATCTAATATGACATGGTGGATAAAAGTTCTTTCCTCGTCATTTGGGATAATTGTCTCAATGTTATATTTCGCTAATCGTGATTTATAGAAATCTTGCTCCATCGTTTGTTTTGTTCCTAATAGTCCGATACGTTTTATATTCTGTTCTACCATTTCTTTAGCACTTACATCACCAATGTGAAGAAGCGGGATAGATATTGCTTGTTCTACCTCCTCGGCAAATAGATGTACAGTATTTGAACACATTAATAAACATTCAGCCCCAGATTTTTCAACTTTCTTTGCAACTGTAACTAGTTCATTTTTCACTTCTTCATATTGATAGTTTTGTAATAAAGTAGTTACTTCACCAAAGTCCATACTATATAAAATTAGCTTCGCATTTTGATCGTATTGAGAGAGTGTAAGTGTATTAATATGTTTATAGTATAATGATGTAGATTCCCAACTTAATCCTCCAATCAAACCAATAACTTTCATAATGCATTCCTCCCGAAACGATTTTGAATTCATTATTTCACAATTCCGATAAGAATACAATGATTTAAATGTGCTATTTAATAAAAAATAAAAATAGTAAGAAAAGTGTTGAAATTTACATTCTTTAGTGCCATAATACGAATTACAAATTAATACTTATCCAGAGAGGTGGAGGGAACGGCCCTAAGAAACCTCAGCAACCCCTATGCAATTTTATAGGAAGGTGCTAATTCCGCAGAGGACACGATGTGTTTTTTGAAAGATAAGAGGATTCTTGAAAGTGAAAGAAAATGACCTCTTATGTAAGAGGTCATTTTTTTGTTGTATAGAAAGGGAGTGTCGATGCATAATTCATTTTTAAATTAAATATAGAGTAATAAAAGTTGACTAATATGAGAGGGGAATTGTCATGAATAAATTATCAACAAAGTTAGTAGTAGCAATCGGTATTGGAGCAGCATTATACGGGATATTAGGACTTTGGGGATTTTCTATTGCACCGAATACATTTATTAAACCAGCATTAGCTATATTAACTGTTTTTGGAGCATTATTTGGTCCAGTGGCAGGACTGTTAATTGGACTTATCGGTCATACCGTAACAGATACGATTGCTGGATGGGGTATTTGGTGGGGATGGGTTATTAGTTCAGGAATTATTGGTTTTTCAATGGGGCTTATTCAAAAAAGAGTTGGTTTTAGTGTGAAAAACGGGTCGTTTAACAAGGGAGATATTTCTTATTTAGCAATTACTGGGCTAGTTGGTATTGTCATTGCTATTATATTTGCTGGGGCATTCGATATTATTGTGATGGGAGAACCATTTGACAAAATTGTTATCCAAGTATTAGGAGCAACAATTTCCGATGTCATCGTTTTCTTAATACTTGGATTGCCACTTACAATTGGTTTGGCGAAATCCAATAAGAAACATACACATTTAAAAATTGAAAAGTAGGGATGTTAACATGCAACCAATTATTTCGTTTGAACAATTCACCTTTCAATATGGGCATGCTGCGCAGCCTACTTTAAGTGATATTACCTTTCATATATACCCTGGGGAAAAAGTATTAATTGCTGGACGAAGTGGTTCAGGAAAGTCGACATTAGCTCATTGTATAAATGGGCTAATCCCATTTTCTTACGAAGGGAATAGCACAGGTAACGTTTTAATTGCCGGTAAAGACCCAAGGGAAGGAAGTATTTTTGAACAAAGTAAACAGGTAGGAACAATTTTACAAGATCAAGATGCTCAATTTATTGGTCTGACAGTAGAAGAAGATGTAGCTTTTTATTTAGAAAATGAATGTGTAAAGCAAGATAACATGAAAAAGATTGTTTCGGACTCATTAAGAAAGGTGAAGATGCATACGTTTCATAAACAAAGTCCACATGAATTATCAGGAGGTCAAAAGCAAACAGTTTCTCTTGCTGGTTTATTAACAACGAATGCGGATATATTATTGTTCGATGAACCATTAGCGAACTTAGATCCACTAAGCGCCATACATACGATAGAACTTATGAAAGATATACATGAGCAGTATAATAAAACGATTGTTATTATCGAACATAGGATAGAAGAAATTTTAAAACTGGATTTAGACAAAGTTATATTAATTGATGAAGGTAAAGTCATTGCGATGGGAACACCAAAAGAAATCTTAGCGTCAAATATATTACCACGTATTGGCTTAAGAGAGCCTATTTACATCGAAGCATTAAAGAGATTACATTTTGATCGTAATAATGACGTAATATATCCAATGGAAAACCTTCAAAAAGAAAAGGTAAGCAACGTTATAAAAGAGTGGATGGAGAAACAAGTCATATTAGAAAGGAATGCTAAAAACAAGGAATTACTTAAAGTGGAGAATTTATCATTTTCATATCCTAATAAACAAAAAGTATTAGAAAATGTAAACCTTTTAATATATGAAGGAGAAATTGTGGCACTGTTAGGACATAATGGAGCAGGGAAATCAACATTAGCTCATAGTCTTATAGGTATAAACAAAATGAAAAATGGGAAAATTTCGTTAAAAGGTGAAGATATTAGTTCTTGGTCTATTCGTAAACGTGGGGAAATCATATCTTACGTGATGCAAAATCCAAATCATATGATTACACAGTCTACTGTTTTTGAAGAAGTTTCATTTACATTAACATTACATAATTTTTCTAAGGAAGAAATTAAGAATAAAGTAGAAGGGATTTTAAAAATTTGTGGTTTATATCCATTTCGTAATTGGCCAATTCAAGCACTAAGCTATGGGCAAAAAAAGAGACTAACAATCGCATCTGTATTAACAACAAATCCTAAGCTTATCATATTAGATGAACCGACAGCGGGACAAGATTATTATCATTATAAACAATTTATGTCGTTTATTAAAAACCTAGCTAAAAAGGGAATTTCATTTGTTTTTATCACTCACGATATGAATCTCGCGCTAGAATATACAGACCGTGCAGTAGTTCTACATGAAGGGAAAATTATTGCGGATAATACAGTGTTTGATGTATTAGGCGATCAAGAAACGTTGCAAAGAGCCAACTTAAGAGAGAGTTCTTTAACCAAGCTTGTTAAATTTAGTGGGATTGCATGTCCAGAAAAATTTATGGAGCTTTATTTAGACAGTAATAGGAGGGAGGAAGGTGCATAGTACATATTTTCATCGTATGGATGGGTTAGTGAAATTGTTTTTATTTATTTTTTGTATGACGCTTACTTTTTTGTTTTTTGATTTTCGGGTGTTACTAATATTATTTATTATTGGGTGTATCGGACTCAGCATTGCTAAAATTCCATTTCGTAAAATTTTAATTGTTTTTAGTGTCATATTTACATTTAGTTTATTAAACTCTGTCATGATTTTATTTATTACACCAACTCATGGATCTGAATTAACTGAATCATATACCGCGTTTTTACATGTTGGATATGCAACGATTACATATGAAACATTATTTTATGCAGCTACACTTTCATTAAAGTATTTTACGTTATTACCATTTACACTTCTTTTTATTTACACGACAGATCCAAGCGAATTTGTAAGTAGCTTAAGTAAACTTGGTATTCATTATAAGATTACATATGCAATAAATATTGCACTACGTTATATTCCTGACATCCAGTCTGAGTATAAAATTATTAAACACGCGCAAGAAGCGAGAGGAGTGGCTTTTGAAAAAGGAGAAGCAAGTTTATGGGTTCGTATGAAGAACCGTGTTTTAATTTTCTGGCCACTAATCATTCATTCTCTAGAAAGAATAGATACGGTTTCAAATGCAATGGATTTAAGAGGATTTGGAAAGAAGGATAAACGTACATGGTTTTATACAAGTAAGGCGAAACGTGAAGATTTCATTGCTTTATTTGCCGGTATTTTCATATTTATTGTTGCGGTATATTTAAAATTAAACGTATTTCAAAACTTTTGGTATCCATTTTAAAGTACTCTTTAAACGAGTGCTTTTACTAATTTTTATGTAGACATGCTCAAAAAAGGGATATATACATAATGTATAATACGAACCAGTTAAAATGATCAACTACCTATTAGTTTTCAAACCAAAAGGAGGAGAAAATATGAGTTACGGTGGTTCTTGTGGTTTTGGTGGAGGTTTCGCTTTACTAGTTGTGTTATTCATTCTATTAATAATTGTAGGATGCAGCTGCTGGGGCGGAGGATACTAATTTTTAATTAGTCTTCACAAATGTAAACTAAAAAAACATTGAAGATACTTATGTATCGAAACAAATAAAAAAGGAGCAACTATGCTCCTTTTTTATTTGTCTAAATGCGTATTCTTACTATATTTCGGGAACGTAATCGTTAAAGTCGTTCCTTTACTAACGATACTTCGGATTTTTAAACTTCCATGCATCGTCTCAATAATCTTAACAGCAACCATTGTACCTAAACCAGTTCCTTTTGTTTTTGTACTAAAATACGGTTCACCGAATCGATGTATTTGCTCCTGTGACATTCCAACTCCGCTATCTTCAATTCGTATTTCAACTTTACTATTATTGATAGATGAGGAAATATTTAAGGTACCACCATTAGGCATTGCTTCAATACTGTTTTTTATTAAGTTTAAAAAACATTGTTGAAAGTGCTGTTTATTACCAACAATGGTTGCCTCAGAAAAATCCTGTGTAATATGTATCGTATTCATATTACACAATGGCAATATCATATTAATAACTCGATTTAACTCTTGTTTTACTGAAATTTGATCTAATTTTTCTGGAGCAGGTTTGGCAAACGTTAAGTAATCATCGATAATTTCTTGGGCACGATTTAACTCTTCAAGTATATGTTTAATATATTCGTCTCTTGATTCAGGAGTTAAATTTGGTGTTTTTAAAAGCTGTGTAAATCCTTTTACAACCGTTAAGGGATTCCTTACTTCGTGCGATATACTTGCAGCGAGTTGGCTAACAATCTCCATTTTTTCCATTTTAATTAATTTAGAGCGCATTAATACAGCATCTTTTATAACTTCATTTATATAAACAATAAATAACATTAAAGTAGTCGGTAATACCATGAAATAAATAATATACAAATTATTTACTTCAAAATCTGATAAAGTTAATACAATTAAAGTTGTAAATATTGCTAGGAAAAAGGTTAAAAACATGGAAAAAGCTACTTTAAGTTTTCTATTATATGTATTAAATTTTGAAGATGCGAGTGCTGTAACGATGAACATTATTCCGTAAACAACGACTGTTAGCATGTTAAAGCCATAAAATAAAACTCTTGTAATTAATAAAATTGTAAACAATATGATACCGACAGGGAATCCACCATAAAGCGTACCTATTATGACCGGAATTTGTCTTAAATCATGAATACAACTTTCATCCATATAGATAGGGTATCGCATACATAAAATAAGCGGGATACTAGAACAAAGGGTAATCAGTAATATTTTGTATTTTTTCAAATAATGCCTGCTATCATATATGAAATAAAAAACAAATATACTACATAGAATGTATAGAAGATTATTTAATACGTTTTGATTAATATAAACAAAGTCCATAATATTTGCCTCGTTATTCTGAATTTCCTTTTCATATGTATTATACATGATAATAGTATAAACTCTATATTTCTTTTAATAATTTAGGGTTATATCCTTTCCGCATTATTCGCTTTTAACCACGCTTCATAGAATTCTATAACTGATGCATACCGTTCTGCTCGAGTGGCATTTACAGCGCGATACGCTACCTCATATAATTCCTTACTTGCTTCCCATTTTATAAAAGAACGATCTTTTTCACCGCCTAAAAGTGAGAAAGCCATTGCTCCCATATTAAATACATTTGTTCTTTCATCAATTGTTGCGTTTAGTTCAAATTCCTCTGGTGACATAAAACGGGAGGAACCCCATAGCCGGCCCATTCTATTTATGTAAGGTTTCTTACTGTATAAATCTATATCACAAATTTTTGTTTCGTTTGTATTAAAATTATATAAAATACTACCGTCATAAAAATCTATTGCTACATAGTTTTTCTTTTCTACATAACTATGGAAAGAAAAAATGGAATGTAAGGAATGAATTCGTTCTATAGCAGATAAATGCCTAAATTTATAAAATGGTGAGTTTGGATTTTTATATTTTTCAGGAGGTGGGAAACTCCAATGCGAATGAAGACATTCACCATCAAACCAATCGAAAATTAATACATATCCAGATTGGACTGAAAAATGATTAATTAGTCTTATGAGCGATTCATGCTTTAAATCTTCATAGATAGTAACTGAATTTTTTAGCCTTTTAATAGCATCACCCGTTGTTCCTTCATATGCAATTGTTTGTGCTCCTGCGTATTTGATAAATTTCTTATGCCCATCTTTTTCTACACCAAAACTTATATTCCCTGAATCTTGCTGGTCAAAAACTGCAAATACGGTCCCTAATTTAATAAGCCAATCAAAATTATGATATTCTTTTAATTGGAATGTTACGTTATTTAACTGAATTTCGACGGAATTATCTTTCATAGATTACCTCACATTTAATATAATTAAGTTGTACATTCCACTATTCGACATATTTTATAGAAATCCTATGCTAACAACATAAAATTTTATAAATATAATGATAAACACTTATAGAGAGGTGAGTATAATGGATCAACAAATTGTTATTAAACCGTATCAAAAAGACTGGGTTGAAGAGTATATAAAAGAAGAAGAGAAATTCTGTTCCTTGTTAGGACAAGAAATAATCGCTGTTGAACATATAGGGAGCACAGCAGTAGAAGGATTAGGAGCTAAACCTCTTATTGATATGATGATTGGCGTAACAGACTTACAAATTACTGAAAACTGGATTGAAGTTCTATCGGAAATTGGATATGAGTATGTTACAAAAGATGCAACCAATTGGCGTTTTTTTAGAAAGGGAAGATGGAGAGCGGGTACTCATCATTTGCATATTTATATTTATAACAGCGATGAGTGGAGAAACAATATTTTATTTCGTGACTTTCTAATAAGCCATGAATGGGCACGTAAAGAATATAGAGAATTAAAGGAGAGGCTTGCTATTACATATGCTTTTGATCGTGTTTCATATACAAAGGCAAAAGCGCCGTTTATTCGAAAAATATTAGAATTGGCTAGAACTCAATGAATTTATAGATTCTGATCTAACTAGTTTTGAAACCTCTTCCTATACTTTTTATAGGGAGGGGATTTTTTTCATAACAAAATATATAATTTCTAATTATTGGAGGCAAACTATTTTATTTATTTTGATATTTCTAGTACATTGGAAATATTAAGGGGGAATTAAGCAATGAAAGCTATTGTACATCAATATGAAAAAGGATTAGAGGGGTTAGAATATAAATTTTCACCTGAGATAAGTCCTAATGCAGGTGAAGTAAAAATAAAGTTAAAAGCTGCAGGGTTAAATCATAGGGATTTATTTATTATAAACAATAGAAAAGAAATGGATCTACCATTAGTAATAGGTTCAGATGGCTCAGGAATTGTTACAGAAATAGGAGAAGGAGTTTCAAATATTACACTACATACAGAAGTTATTATTAATCCTAGTATTGGATGGGAACATGCTACTGAAGTACCGGAGTTACCGGAAGTGCTAGGTGGACCGAAAGATGGAACGTTTGCTGAATATGTAATTGTACCAGCTGAAAATGTAGTAGAAAAGCCGTCATATCTTACTTGGGAAGAATCAGGTGTTTTATCTTTATCCGCATTAACTGCATATAGGGCGCTTTTTACAAAAGGGAGATTGAAGTGCGGCGAACACGTTTTAATTCCGGGAATAGGCGGTGGTGTTGCTACATTTGCCATGTTATTCGCGAAAGCAATTGGCGCAAAAGTGAGTGTTACTTCAAGGGTAGAGAATAAAAGGGAACTTGCTGCAAAATATGGTGCAGATATTTCTTTTCATAGTGCCGGAAATTGGGAAGAGAGCTTACAAGGTGAAAAAGTAGATTTAATAATAGATAGTATAGGTCCAGCAACTTTTTTGAAATATTTTGATGTATTAAAACCAAACGGAAGAATCGTGAATTTTGGTGCAAGCTCAGGAGATAAAATTGAATTACCATTACGCGCGCTATTTTACAATCAAATTGATATTATGGGAACATCCATGGGTAGCCGTGAGGAATTTAATGAGATGATAAAGTTTATAGAAAAACATCAAATTAAACCAATTATTGATAAAGTTTACTCGTTAGAAGAAGCAATTCGAGCGCTAAGCCGTATGGAACTTGGAGAACAATTTGGAAATATTGTACTTCAAATGAATTAAAAAATATGATTTTGCAATTAGTATATTTAAATGAACATGTTATGTATTCCAAACATGAAAAAAATACGAATCGCCTTATTATAAAGGTTTACGAACTTTATATATAAATAGCGTATAAAATTTGCTTTATAATTGTCACATGAGTAATAGTAAAATGAGAATTAGATGAGAAAAGTTTAAGCCCATTTTCATAATGGTATTGTATACTGTGTAAATCAAGAACACTTGTAAGTAGGGAGAGAGTATTATGAATTACACAGTATTTCAGTGGTTTAATAATTTTGCTGATTCATCTAAACTATTAGATACGTTAATGGTTTCTATTACAAATAGCGCTGCATACGTAGCCATTTTATTTATGTTTATCTTATGGTTTAATAATGGAAAGAAAGAGAATGCAATTAGAAAACAATATACAGTTTTATATACGACACTTTCGGTTATTATTGCATTAGTAGTAAATGTTCTTATACATGCGGTATATTACCATCCGCGTCCGTTTGTATCACATGATGTACATCAATTAGTACCACACGTAGCAGATTCATCATTCGTTAGTGATCATTCTGTACTTGTATTTTCAATCGCCTTCGTATTTATTCTTAGAGGAGAAAAACTGAAATATATCGCGCTATTATGGGCAGTGTTAGTTGGTATATCACGTATGTATGTAGGTGTTCATTATCCTTTAGATATACTTGGTGCAGCTTTCATAACACTTGTTACGAGCGGTTTAGTAATGCAAAGTACACGTATGTTTGAACCAATAGCGAAATTCGTATTCAAAATGTATGCATTAGTAGCGAGACGAATTCCTTTCTTAGCAAAATATAACCATATCGCATAATTTACTATAAAAAGTTCCCCTTTGGACATCCAGAGGGGAATTTTTTATAGTAAATACGAAAAGAGTTTAGAGTGCTCTGTAATTAAGTTGCACGGATTAATATTCTGAAATTTCACGCACCGTATTTAAAATATATAAAATAATGAAACAAAATAACAATAGCTAGTTTTGCATTGTTTTAAAGGAATTAAAAAGAAAACTTCGAAACATATAGTATCACAAACAAAAAATACAAATTTCAAACCGCATCTTCGTACGAATCCATTCCAAAAGAGAGGAGATAAGCATGCAAAAACTTCAAACGAATAAAGGCGCTCGATATATGATGATTGCTTTTATTATTTTGTTTCTTATTATGATTTTGCGTATATTCTATATTCAGGCAGTAGGAGTCGTGCATAATGTGAATGTAAAGGATCTCGCGAATGAACAACATAATAAAAAAGGTGTTTTAGAAGCAAATCGTGGTACTATCTATGACCAAACAGGAAAGGTGTTAGTACAAGATTCTACAACGTATCGAGTTGTTGTGAATTTAAAAGGAAAAGATAAAGTGAAAAATAAAGATGAAACCGCACAACAATTAGCCGATGCGCTTGAAATTGATAAAGAAGAAGTATTAAAAAACTTTCATGAAGGGCGTACGCAAGTTGAAATTGGGAAAATTGGACGAAACTTATCTAGGGAAAAGAAGGAAAAAATTAATGATTTAAAAATACCAGGTGTATCTTTTATGTCGGAAAAAGCAAGAGTGTATCCGAATGAAGACTTTGCATCCTATATACTTGGTTTTGCTAGACCAGATGATAAAGGGAATACGGAGGGAAAGTTTGGGCTTGAAAAGAGTTTGGATAAATATTTGCGCTCTACAAACGGGAATATAGAATATGTGGGTACACGAAGAGGGATTCCGCTTACAAATGATATAGGTAAAGTAGAACCTGCTAAAAATGGAAATAACGTATATTTAACACTTGATAAACAAATTAATAGCTTTTTAGAAGAAGCGATGAACAAAGCACAAGAGCATTATGATCCGTCTATGTTAATTGGAATTATTGCTGATCCAAAAACAGGAAAGGTTTTAGCGATGTCTAGTAAACCTAGTTACAATCCTAATGTAGGTGATATCGAATACTTTTTAAATGATCCGATTGCAAATGCATATGAACCAGGTTCAACAATGAAAGTTTTTACGTTAGCGGCTGCCATTAATGAAGGTGTATATAACGGCAAAGAATATTTTCAATCTGGAAAATATTCCGTTGGTTCATCTGATATAAAAGATCATAATGGTGGATTTGGATGGGGATCAATTACATTTGATGAAGGTTTTGAAAGGTCATCAAACGTAGCTTTTTCTATTTTAGAAGATCAGTTACTGAAACCAAATAAATTTAAGCAATATATGAATAAATTTGGATTCAATCAAAAAACAGGAATAGATTTACCTGGAGAAAGTAAAAATACTTTATTATTAAATACGCAAATTCAACAGGTTACAACTTCTTTTGGTCAAGGTTCTACAGTAACTCCGATTCAATTAATCCAAGCGGCTACTGCTATAGCAAATGACGGGAAAATGATGCAACCATATATCGTTGATAAAGTTGTAAATCCAACAAACAAACAAGTTATTATGGAAAATCAACCGAAAGAAATTGGGAATCCGATAAAAAAAGAAACAGCGGACAAAGTTAGAAGCTTAATGGAGCGTGTTATAACATCTTCAAAAGGAACTGGTACAATGTATAAAGTGGATGGTTATCCAATTGGAGGTAAGACAGGAACAGCACAAATACCGAATCCTGAAAACGGCCGATATATGGAAGGGAAAGAGAATTACATTTTCTCCTTTTTAGGAATGGCTCCAATTGATGATCCGGAGTTAATCGTATACTTAGCTATTAAGCAGCCAAAGTTAAAAGGAGATGAGTATGGAGCTCAGCCTCTTGCTGAAATATTTAAACCTGTTACAAAAAACAGCCTTGAATATTTAAAGGTGAAACCGTATACAGAAAAACAAATAGCTGATGCAACGAAACAATCACAATTAAAAGTACAAAATTATGTAAATCAATCGATGGGTACAGCAGAAAAAAGTGTAGAAAAAGAGAAGCTACAGCCAATAATTTTAGGAGAAGGAAAAATAATAAAACAATATCCACAGTCTGGCGAGGTCATGAGTGAAGGGGATCGTATATTTTTATTGGGGAATAACGCACAAATGCCAAATATAAAAGGTTGGTCCATGCGTGATGTTATGTATTTCTCTAAGCTTTTGAAATTAGATTTGAAAACTTCTGGTACGGGTTATGTAACGAGCCAAAGTATTGAAAAAGGACAAGATTTACAAGAAGGAGATACACTAGAACTAGAATTAGAACCGCCGTTACAACCTTTAACAGAGGCGAATACGAATTAATTCGGGCATTTGGAAGGAGCTATATGCAAATAGCTCTTTCTTTAGAGCTGTAAGTAATTTCACGCACCGTAATTTTTAGAAAAAATAATAAATAAGAGAACTAACAGTGAAACGCTATTAAATATCTGATTATTGTTTATTTACAGTTAAAAGTATATGTGATAATATGGAAAAAATAAATGCAGTGAAGAGAAGAGTAAATAAAATGAATTTTTCACAGAGAGCTCCATTTAGCTGAAAAGGAGTAAAAATTCTTTATTGAACCAAGCCTCTGAGCAGCACATCGGAACCTATTATTAGGGGATGGTGTGACGGGAGCTCCCGTTATAGAGCTAAGGTATAAGCATGAAAATAATGCAGTACCTGATAAGGTTAATATGGCGACATATTAATAAACTAGGGTGGCACCGCGATGATAAATCTCGTCCCTAAGACTAAAAGTCTTGGGGGTGGGATTTTTTTATTGTTTTAAAACAATTTGGAAAGCGGGGGCCAAAAATGAAGAACTTACTTAAAGATTGGAAATATCCTTTATTACTATTGTCCGGAGTTGGTATTGCGAATTTAGGGGCATGGATTTACTTAATAGCACTGAATGTACTTGTCTATAATATGGGTGGCTCAGCCTTAGCTGTTGCTACTTTATATGTAATAAAACCATTAGCCATTTTATTTACAAACGCTTGGTCTGGGAGTATGATTGATCGTTTAAATAAACGGAAATTAATGATTCACCTCGATATATATCGTGCGTTATTTATCGCTATTTTACCTTTACTTCCGTCACTTTGGATTGTTTATGTATTCGTATTCTTTATAAGTATGGCCAGTGCAATTTATGAGCCAACTGCTATGACGTATATGACGAAATTAATTCCAGTAGAGCGAAGACAGCGTTTCAACTCACTACGCAGTTTAATAGGATCTGGTGCATCACTAATTGGACCAGCAGTAGCGGGGGGATTATTAATTGCGAGTACACCAGAGTATGCTATATATATAAATGCTATAGCATTTCTCTTATCAGGATTCATTACATTACTTTTACCTAATCTTGATAAGAAAGAAGCTTCGGATACAACAAGTAATACATTATCTCTTACAGTATTAAAAAAAGATTGGAACACTGTTATAAATTTTAGTAGAAAACATGTGTATGTCGTATGTGTGTATTTCTTATTTCAAAGTATGTTCGTATTAGCAACTGCTACTGATTCACTTGAACTATCGTTTGCGAAAGAGGTATTACTACTAACAGATAGTGAATACGGTTTTCTAGTTAGTATAGCTGGTGCAGGATTTATTTTAGGTGCCATAACAAATACAATTTTATCAAAGAAATTAGCACCTTCATTTCTAATTGGAATAGGATCATTATTCATCGCAATTGGTTATATAATTTATGCTTTTTCAAATGTATTTTTAATAGCTGCTATTGGATTCTTTATTTTATCTTTCTCTATGGCATATGCAAATACAGGATTTTATACATTTTACCAAAATAACGTTCCCGTTCATATAATGGGACGGATCGGGAGTATATATGGACTTGTTATTGCGTTAGTAACAATCTTTATTACAATATTATCTGGTGTTGCGACTCAGTTCATTTCTATACAACTTGTAGTTATTGTAGGTTCATTGATCATGTTATTTATTACTATTGTCTTGTGTGTGTTTACTTTATTCCCATCACAATCTAAGTTGTATTCTACTGAATCAATAAAGTGAAACTTTAATCAGGGGGGCATCCTCCGCTGATTATTAGCCCTCACCAATCGGGCTTTTACGGGCAGCAGGGCCCCTACCTCATTTCTTTGCTTCTACTGAATTTTGAGATGGGGGTCTTACTGCTCATAAATAGCGGGATAACTTCGAAATGAACTTTGTGTTCTCATTAACAATTTATCGTATTTAATAAGAGGGTTCTTTCCTCTTTATATGGAAAAATTAATAAGAGGAAAGAACAATACCGAAAGATAAGGGTGGTTGTCGTGATAAAAACAAAAGATGAAATTGATAAAATTGTAAAAGAAATACAAAAGAAAATAGATTTCTCTGGAGTAGTTTTAGTAAAAAAAGAAAAAGATTTAGTCTATGAAACAGCATTGGGTTACGCAAACCAAAGTGAATGTATAAACAATACGATACAAACAAGATTTGGCATTGCCTCAGGATGTAAAATCTTCACTGCAATTGGCATCTGTCAACTTGTTGAAAAAGGTGTTATTTCTTTTCATACAAAATTAAAAGATTGTCTAGAGATAAAATTTCCAAACTTCGATGAAGATATTACAATACATCAACTACTAACACATAGTGCTGGTATACCAGATTATTTTGATGAAAGTATTATGGATAACTTCGAAGACCTTTGGAAACAAACACCTATGTATCTATTAAAGAGCGTAAAAGACTTTTTACCATTATTTCAAAACAATAATATGATGTTTGCACCTGGAAATAAGTTTCACTACAACAACGCAGGTTTTATTATACTTGGATTAATAATAGAAGAACAGACGGGACTTAAATTCACGGAGTATATAGAAACAAACATTTTTAATCCTGTTGGTATGAATGATTCTGGCTATTTTTCGTTAGATAGATTACCAAGACATACAGCTCTAGGATATATAAAGGACGAAACCAACCAAAATTGGAGAACAAACGTCTACTCTATACCAATAAAAGGAGGAGCTGATGGAGGTGCATATGTTACTGCACCAGACATGCTGAAATTTTGGGCGGCACTATTTAATAATGAAATTTTAGGAAAGGAATATACAAGGTTACTTTTAACTCCCCACATTCAAGTAAATGATAAACAATCTTACGGATATGGAATATGGATTGAAACACGACAAAACAAGGTATTCAAATATCATGTAATGGGATATGATCCAGGCGTCAGTTTTCGCTCGGCTATATATCCAGAATTAGGAATCACTTTAGTTATTCCATCGAATAAAGGGGCAGGACCCGAAAAATTAATGACAGAAATAGAAAGAGCTTTTTAATTATATGGATATAAAAGAAGAGATACGAAAATAATTTAAACGGCTTCATGCTTGTTTCTGTTTTGAAAAATATTTTAGTTAACGAGGAACCCTATATTCATTTAATAAGGGTTTTTTGTAATTCTGCACAATTACATATAAATATATGGATTTTTAAATAAAAAAACATTACTATATAGTTGTAAATTTTAATTATTACTTCATATGAAAGGATGTGTTAACAATTTGTATATGATCAACGGTAGTTTGTTTATTATTTTAGGGGTTATTTGTTATTTAATTGTACGTGGAATATTAATTGGTACCAAAAATAAAAAATATGTGATTTGGTGGAAAGAACTAGTAAGTTTTTTATTCGTGGTCTACATTTGTATGGTTGTTGCAGTAACTTTATTCCCTTTACCAATCGGTTTTCCTTCTAATATTGAAAATCTGAATCGCTCGGTCAATATAATACCATTTGCATCAATTATTAAAGACATCAATCAAATTGGTAGTGCTTATGATGGAGATGCCCTATTTATGATTGGTCTAATTGTAAGAAATGTAGGCGGGAATATTTTATTATTAATGCCTTTAGGATTTTTAGCACCTATCCTATGGGATAAATATAAGAAATTCAAAAATACAATTTTATTAGGATTTTCTATATCAGCTAGTATTGAATTGCTACAATTAATTGAGTCGTTATTTAGTGGAGTGGGACGTATTACTGATATTGATGATGTGATCTGTAATGTTCTAGGTTCTATTTTTGGATATTGTATTTATAATATCTTTTTAAAAGCCATTAATAAATTTAACATTCGAGTGTTGGGTAAAACTAATTCTAAAGGTATGGAATTAGTTGATAAATAGGAGTTTAAACGAGTTATTAAAGGCGTACGAGTAAAAAGTACGTCTTTTTATTTTTATAAATAATGCTTAAGGCTGATGAGAAGGGGAGAATATAAGCTTTAAAGATAAACAAGTTTATAGGAGGATTCTAAATGGATATTTTACTTGTTGTTCTTATTATTGTTTTGATGCAAAGTAAAGAACGAAAAGTGAAAATAAACCGTATTTGGCTCATTTCGGCTTTGTTGTGGTTTGTAACAATCCAGTCCATGATTCATATGGGACAAATAACATCCCTTGTTTAACATTGCTAAGAACGGTAATACTAATTAACATTGAACTTTTACAACAAGGGATGATAATATGATATACATTTACACAGATTTTGGTGGAACACATACTACCTCACTAGCTGCAGCGTATCATTTAAATAAACTACCAACGGATCGTAAGTTAACGAAAGAAGAAATTTTGAATGTAGATTACTTTAATAAATTGAAAACAGAAGATATGGGAAAAATTATTTTTCATGGAATCGATGAACATGGTCATCCTGTATATACGATTGGATGTGGCGCATCAAAAGTTGTTGTACCAGCGATGAAGCATTTAGGAGAAATCTTGCAAAAACATTATCAAAGCCATGAAAAGATTATATTTTCTAATACATCACCAACAGTGCCTTTACCGATGACTTTCGGTGGGCTGTTTTCTAGAAGGTTCCATATTGATTTTATTGGCGTACCGTTACTCGTATGGGGAGCAAAAATTTGCTGTGATAATATACAAAGGCTTGTTAGTTATACAAAAGAAGCTGGACGATTAACGAATGATTATGTAGTAATTTTAGATAATGAAACTTTTAAATAGTATATGATAAGAAGAAAATCGAGCAAATTCCTTGATTTTCTTTTTTATTTGTGAAATAGACAAGAAATAGTCACATTTAATATGCATCTACTATAGCCAAAACAATAAAGTCCTGTTACTATTACAGGGATATTCTCTTTTCATAACATAAATATATAGAAAAATTAGAAAAGAGGAATTGAATTAAGGGAGGAACAACATGAATCGTGTTGCTTGGATTACTGATAGTACAACTGCGAGTTTTAAAACAGAAGGAGATAACTTTGTTATCCCAATTGAAGTTATTATTGATGGTGTGTCGTACAAAGATTGTGAAGAAGGTGTGCGTGAGCGCGTTTATAATGCTTTGAACGAAGGTAAAACTGTCACTACATCACAGCCTAACATAGGGGAAATGGTAGAGTTATTTTCGAAATGCAAAGAAGAATATGAAGAAGGATTTGCAGTTGCTATTAGCGGAAAAGTAAGTGGAACCTATCAAAATATGAAGTTAGCTGCAGAAATGGCAGGTTTTCCATTAACGGTATTAGACAGTGAAACAACAAGTTATCCAATGGATGAACTAATTAGAAAAGCGAAATCGTTATACAATGATGGTATGACTTTACAAGATATACACAAAACATTAGTAGAGGAAAAAAGAAGACCTTTCCACGTATTCCCGAAAAGTTTAAAAGGCCTTTATGCAAGTGGGCGTGTAAAGGGAGTTCAATTTTTACTTGGAAGTTTATTAAGTGTCAACTTAATATTAGAAGTAAAAGGTGGAGAGCTTTTACTTGAAAAGAAAGTTCGTAAAATCCAAAAATGTCGAGAATATATTAAAAATGAACTTGAAAAAGAATTACCAAAAGTACTTCACATGTTCCATGCTAACGATAAAGCTGGAGCTGAAGAATGGATTGCAGATATTAGACAAGCATTCCCTGAAATGGATTTCAAATTATATCCATTACCAATTTCATTTGCGGTTCATGCAGGTGAAGGTACAATTGCAATTAGTTATTAAGGTAAAACCCGTGAATAGTTCACGGGTTTTTTATTTATAAATGGTGCACGCCATCATCAAGTTGAATTTTTATAGCACTCTAGAACGAAATTTGTGTTAACTTGAAACAAAAATCTTATTTTATCGTTTTGGGGAGCAACCACAATTCCTTGACTTGATTTGAGATTAAAAATATAAACCTTTTCCTACTGGCTGAACAGTTTCTAGTACAATATCAACCATTTCTTTATTAAGTAGGGTCCTTATAATCCAGGCTGAGAGTTCTTGAGCAGCAAAACAACCCGCAGCAGTCGAGATATTTCCTTCGTTTACGAAACTTTGCTCAATAACGTCTACATCAAATTGTTTTAGCTGTTCTACTGCGGATGGATATGTTGTAGCTTTTTTACCAGTTAGTAATTTTTTAGCTCCTAATAGTAGTGAACCAGAGCACATAGATCCTATTAATTGTCTTTGAGGATCTACATGAATGCTATTAATATATTGTTGGTTTTTATATAAATCCTTTACACCTTTACCACTTGCAAATATTACAGCGTCGGCAAAAGGGATATCAGATATGCTTCCTGTCATGGGAATACGCAAGCCAGACATAGATATATGAGTTTCTTCCGTTCCTAAAAGCTGTACATCCCAATCAGAAAGACCACCGACTAAACGTACACGATTTAATAAATCCCATGGTAGAAAAACATCTATATCAGTAAAGTTATCGAAGCAGACTATTGCAATTTTCATTTTCTAACCCTCCACTTATATATATCATTTTATTTATAATATAAACATCTCCTTTTTATGTTCTATATCAAGTTATAAATCCCTGTATATTACACGTATATGAAGGGGGGGAGTGATTTTTTAATTCCTCTAAACATAAAAAGATATAAAATCATTTTCTTGGTTTCTATCGATTTTTTGTACAAAACCAAGACCCGTAGCAACAACTCATATGGTATTGGGGATGAGGATTTTTAAAATTCTCAGGGAAATAGGTGTAATTTATCGCACATACAAATAGAAATAAAAACGTCATCCTTTCTTATAAATTCACAGATAGAAACACGTTTTTCGCTTTTAGGGGGCATTATTTCAGTAGTTTACTAATCTATATATAATATGATTTTTATAATTTCCGTAAAATAATTTTGACGTATTTATTTTTTCAATATAAAATAATGTTCATCCATCCAAATTTAACCAATAGTATATAAAAGATATATCTTTAGTTTCAAGGGGAAAGGTTAATATAAAAGTAAGGAAACTAGTTACGCTTGCAGTACCATTTATGCTATTATACGTGTCAGTTCAATTAACCAGAATTCTTCAAGGCAATTTCAGCAACTGAACGAAATCAGAATGGATATTATTTTTGAAGAAAAAGTTTAAGGAACAATTGATGAGTTATACCGAAAATCGGAAATTTATAATAGAAAATAAGTTTCATATAGAGGTGAGATTATATGCCTAAAATTGACAATATGTTAGCAATTCTTTGGATGCTTCGTTCAGGTGAAAAAATTACTGCAAAACAAATTTCAGAAAAGTTAGAGCTGAATATAAGGACTGTGTATCGTTATATTGATACAATTTCAACTAGTGGAGTACCTATAATTTCAGAACCAGGACATAACGGCGGATACACTTTATTGAACAATTTTATTGAAGCCCCTCTTTTTTTTGATTGTGAGGAGCAAACTTCACTATTTCATGCTGCTGTTTTTGCAGAGGAAGCCGGGTATTATGGAGGTGAAGCATTAAATAGGGCCATTTCAAAACTAAGTAAATACTCAAATCAAGAGCAGGAAACAAAGATAAATCAACATTTAACTAGTCTTGAAGTAATAAGTCGATTAAGTCCGCTCTCTATAGAAACTTTTTTGAAGGAGTTGGAGCAGGCCGTAGCTGATGGGTACTCAGTAAAAATTCTTTACCATAAAAATGGTGAAAAGAAATTAAATTATAGATTGGTCGATCCATACAGAATTATCTATTGGAATAATAAATGGTATGTGATTGGATTTTGTCATCTTAGGAATGATATCCGTAGTTTTAGAGTAGATCGAATTGAAAGTTTAATGTTAACGGAAAATAAGTTTAACCGGCCAGAAAATTTTTCGGCACGGGACTTTTTTATAAAAAGTCTTCTTCCAACTATAGAAGATAAGAAAGATATTATTTCTTTGGTTATTAATGGGGATAAAAATGTATTAGCTGATATTTGCCAACATTGGTTTTTAGGACATTATTTACAAGAACGGACTTCAAATCAAGCTGTTTTTCTTCTTGAAAAAGATATGATACATACCTATGTACCTTATTTACTTTTACCGTACAATAAATCTATTAAAGTTATTGAGCCAATAAGTCTTAAGAAAAGACTTATTGAAGTTCTGTCGGAATTAATAAAATTTCATCAAGTATGATAACTTCCCTGACGTTAACTGTCAGGGAAGTTATATTATAATAGCTATATAAATTGTGATTGGAGTGTTATTGGATGCAAACAAAAAAAGTTTTTCTATATGTATTTAATACAATGTCGGACTGGGAATATGGATATTTAGTTGCTGAACTAAACTCAGGAAGATATTTCAAAAAAGATTTAGCACCTTTAAAAGTAATTACAGTAGGAGCTAATAAAGAAATGATTACTACTATGGGAGGACTGAGCATAAAACCAGATATTTCCCTTGATGAATGTACTCTTGAGAGTAAAGATCTTTTAATTTTACCAGGAGGGACTACTTGGAGCGAAGAAATTCATCAACCTATCTTGGAAAGAATTGGCCAAGCTCTAAAGATTGGCACTATTGTTGCTGCAATTTGTGGTGCAACTGATGCCCTAGCGAATATGGGATACTTGGATACTAGAAAGCATACAAGTAATAACTTAGAATATACTAAAATGGTATGTCCTAACTATAAAGGAGAAAAGTTTTATGAGTTGGGATCTGCGGTATCTGATGCGAATTTAGTTACTGCATCAGGAATAGCTCCTCTGGAATTTGCAAGGGAGGTACTGAAAAAAATAGATGTATTTACACCAGATGCATTACATTCATGGTATAACCTAAATAAGACTCATAAACCTGAATACTTCTTCCAGTTAATGAATTCAATAAAAAAATGAAATAATTAAAAAGCGCAATTTCTCTGTTTTGATTTGCAGAGAAATTGCGCTTTTTAATTTGGAATTCCCTTATCATTGTAAATCGGCATTTTCCTGACGCTCCCCCTATGTAACCTTCTACAGTAATCCTACTCCAACAATTCAATAAAGCGATGCTATAATGTCCGTTTATAGGTAC
This sequence comes from Bacillus sp. PK6-16, assembly GCF_056530295.1. Taxonomy (NCBI): domain Bacteria; kingdom Bacillati; phylum Bacillota; class Bacilli; order Caryophanales; family Bacillaceae; genus Bacillus; species Bacillus sp. PK6-16. The sequence continues at coordinate 2,734,364 of NZ_CP096511.1, read as the reverse complement.
ATTTCATTAAGTAGAGAGTAATAAATCTATTTAGGTTTAATAATTTTGATACTGACAATTTAACATACATAAAACCAAAAGTTGCATGCTATATTATTAGGCACAACAATATAAATAATACTATTTGTTTATTCCGTAAATAATGCTGATAAAAAAAGGTGAAAGGATTTTTAAAGATAAAAATAGAAATCTATATAAAAAAATATTTAAATGGTAGGGATATTATGAAAATCGGTAAGTTTGGTGAAGTAAATAACATAAGTATTGATACAATTAGACATTATATGGATCTCAGTCTCATTATTCCTGAAAAAAAAAGGAGGGCACTATTTTTTTGATGAGTATTGTCAAAGAGATTTAGAACTTATATTACATTACAAAGATTTAGGGTTTAGCTTGAATGAAATTAAAGAACTATTTTTTTATAAAAATTTAGCGAAATCTATGAATTACGAAAAAATTACCTTTTACCAATCTTTATTTAAACTAAAATATGACGAAATGGAACAGGAAATAGAACTTTTGGAGAAGAAACGGGATAAATTAAAGGAAGCGTTACATAATTTATCTATAGAAACTGAAATCTCGAGTTCAATTTTAGGGGTAGATTTAAAAGTACTTCATTTATTTAAATGTGTTAAGTGTAACGGAAATTTAATTCTTGAAGATGGGATTATTAATAAGAATCAAATTATTGAAGGAAAGTTAATTTGTAATTGTGGTGAAGAATACGCGATTATTTCAGGGGTTTTAACAGCTGGTAACTTGTTGAAAGCGTATGAAAAGACATCACTTGAAGATTCTATTTCGGATTATATCCATGAAACCGATACTGCTTTTTTGGAAAATGTTCAAAGAGGAGGAGAATGGTCAAAAAAGAAACTAATGCAACTAGATTTAAATGAAAAAATACTACTTGATTTAGGGTCTGGTATTGGGTTCTTTTTACGAAATATTTATGAAGAACTACCGGAAAATTGTTTATATATTGCTGTTGATCGAGATTTGAATAAACTTTTACTTTTAAAAGATGTAATTGAGAGAAGAAATGTGAAAAGAAATATTGTATTTATTTGTGCCGACTTTCTAAACATACCTATTCAGAGTAGTTCTATTGATATTGTAATCGATCAATCAGGTACAAGTAATTATAGTTTTGAACATGAGGAGTTCTTATTGCGCGAATTAAATTCCCTTTTTAAACACAATTGTTATTTATTAAGTTCATTTATTTTATTTAATAAATTTAGTATAAATAGCCAAATTGCACCTAGACTCCGAGGGAATTTTACATCTGCAAAAGTAACGAAAGAAATCCAAAATTTACAGTTTCAATCGATTGATGAAAGCACTTCAAATTATTTAAAAAGAGGCGGAAAGTACGAAGATTTCTTTGTTCAAGGAGAAGAAATTTATACATATTCATTTTTCGGAAAAAGATGGAGTTAACTCCATCTTTTATTTATTTTCCCTTAAAACTTTTCAAATCGTACATATTGCTATTGGGCTGACCCAAGAACTTACAATGTACGTAATACAAAGTTATGCAGGGGGGAAAATGATGGGAAGTTTACGATTACATATAGAAAATAAAAATAGAAACCAAGAACTAAGAAATATTTGTTTATATTCAATTGCAAAAACAGTATCACTATTTGGTAGCTCTATTTATAGTTTCGCATTAGGATTGTATGTATTACAAATAACCGGATCTGCTTTAAATTTCGCGATTACGCTTATTTTAGGAACGATTCCAATGATTGTTATGAATCCATTTGCCGGTGTCATTGCTGATAAGGTTGATAAAAAGAAACTCGTCGTTTGCATGGATGTATTAAGCGGGTGCTTATTAATAACTGTTTATATATTAAGCAACTATTATGGATTAAACTTATTCATTATTTATACTACTACCTTTCTTATGACCGTATTTACAACGTTTTTTGGAATAGGATTAGAGGCCGTAAAACCGAATATGGTTACTAAAGAACGGTTAATGAGTATTAATTCTATAAGTAAAATTATCGATTCTATATCTTTAATTTTAGGGCCTATGTTAGGGGGCATTGTTTTTGCAGTCTTTGATATGAAAACTTTTATAATTATTAACGGTATTTCATTTATCCTTTCGGCTATATCCATATTGTTTATAAACTTTAAATTGTGCGAGCAAAACATAAATGAGGAATGTTCAATTAGAGAAATTAATTTTATTGAAGATATAAAGGAGGGATACTCTTACTTATTGGAGCGGAAAAGCTTAAAAAATACTTTTAGTATTTTAATTTCCCTTAATTTCTTTTTAGGCTTTGCTGTAACCGTTCCGTTGCCATACATTATTAACACAGTTCTCAATCTTAATTCTAAGCAATTTGGTATGATTCAAGGGACTTTTCCGATAGGTATGATAGTTGGTGCAATATTAGTGAAAAAGATAACTGATTGTTATTCTTATTCTTATCTATTGAAAAAAATAAGTTTTATGTTGGCAATTTTTATGATAGTTTCAGGGATACCTGTTTTATTTAAATCTATTGTAGTAAATAATTTGGTATATGTTACTACGTATTGCATGATTATGTTCTTTTTAGGATTTATGATAGCACAAATTGATATTCCTTTAATGTATTTCATGCAAAATGAGATTCCTGAAGAATATAGAGGAAGAGTTCTTAGTATTGGATTAAGCTTAGGTAAAATAATGCAACCAATAGCACTTGCAATATCAGGACTATTATTAAATTTCATTCCAGCCTACACGCTTCCCATTGCAGGGGGGATTGTATTTTTTACTTTGAATAAAATTTTAGCAAATAAGTTTAATTTAGAAATTCATTCAAAAGATTATAGTGTTTAACGTAACTTAAAAAGCGCAGGATTAGCATCCTGCGCTTTTCTATCGTAATTCAGCTGTTTTTCTAATAACAATCTTATCAATATCATCTTCTTCATCACCAATAAATAACCCGCGCTCTTTTAAATACGCTTCAAAATATAAATCTGCTTCTGCACGTTCATCATATGGTTTGACAGATAGAACGAAACCTAATTTGTTTTGTTCTTCTAAATGAGAAGTGGAAATGTATGCCGGTACATTGTGGCGTAAAAAGAGTTCTTTAACCGGAATAATCATATCTTTCATTAATTTCGTTAACATACCCATTTCAAACTCGAAATTAAAGCGATCTATACTAGATAAATCAGCGAATACTACACCGATAAAACCTGTATTAAATACTTCTTGATATTCTACATCTTCGTCATGGCCGCCGTAAAAATTCTTTTCGATTAAATAATTTACAAAATAAGCAACGCCATCACTTTGTTCAAATGGTTTCGTTGAAAGAACAAAGCCAATTTTCTTTTGTTTATGTAAATATACACATGACATGTATGCTGAAATGTTATGTTCTTTAAACAAAGCGCTTGTTGCTCCAGAGAGACCATCTAATACGTGATGAACAATTTGAAGTTTTTTACGAGCGAAATAATAGGATTTCTTTTGTAACTCCAATGTATCAATAAAGACAGAGCCGATAAAGCCTGTATTTGAAATAATAGGTGCTTGCTTTTTTCTTCCTCTGCGCTTTAATGGAGCCATTGTTAAAATCATCCCTTCATGTACGTTTAAAATAAAAAGAACGTTTGTTCGTATAATTATATTTTACTATTAAAACGCTATAAAGTAAAGGGTTTTTGATGAAAATATAACAAAAAAGACACCTTATAAAAGGTGCCTTAAACGCTGTAGGGAATAGGGTTTACCCTAACTATTTATATTATGATACAGAAACAATCTCTTCTGTATCTTCTACATCTAAATGACAGTCCATAGTACGAACATCTTGATCTTCATGACTTCCGAAATAAATAGTAATTTTCATATGTATCGCTCCTTTATTCTAGGAATACCTAAAATAATTACTAGTAATGTTAATATTTATTATATACCACTTTTTTCATTCCGACAACGTTATATCATTTTTAATTATTTTAAACTATAGAGCACAATTTAAAGAGGTACTTTTTATAAAAAAAGGTAAATTTCTAATATGTTATATTTAATATAGAGAGATTCGAGTATTACTTTTTATGAAAAGGAGAACTATTGATGAATTATAAACAATTACTAATAGATAACTTTGCATTTAAAACTTCATATGTTGCGCAATTTGTGCCCGGAATGAGTATAAAAGAAACGAAAGATTATATTGCTGTTGATTGCGGATTACCTGCCGATACATTCAATATCATCACTCTACTGAACAATAATTTAACGGAAGGGGTCGAGAAATTATATAAGGAGGTAGAATACTATAATCAAAAGAAATTTCCAATGAGTGTTTGGTTATGGGATGAGGAGCAAGAGCGGGATATAAAAAGCGAGTTAAATAAAATCGGTTTAAAAGAAGCGGAGCAAAATATTGCGATGGTAGCAGACTTAAAAACAATTTCTCCAACAATACACATGCCAGTAAGTTTTACAATTCAACAAGCATCTTCACCTGGACTAATAAAAAAATTTGGAGAAACGTTAGCTAATCTATTCGGCACATCAGAAGAAGCTATATATGTACAAGCATTCTATAATCAAATTTCTAATCTTGATTTATGGAACAGTGAGAATATGAAACTATTTTTAGGATTTTATGAAGGTGAAATCGTAACTGTTGGTTCATTGATATGTTCAAAAGATAGTATTGGTATTTATGACATCGCAACGAAAGAAGAAATGAGAGGACGAGGATTCGGATCTACTATGTTCAATTTCCTTCTGCAAGAAGCACAAAAATTTAAAAATACGTATTGTGTATTACAAGCTTCAACCGATGGAATCAATATTTATAAAAAATCGGGATTTCAAGCTATCGGCAAAATGACTGTATTGGAAAATCGACATGTAATTGAGTAAATCATTCAAGTTAAATTGTCTTTATATAGGAGCTTATAAATCGTTATGAGAAAGATATATCTCGTTACAATAATTTGTGCCTTTATAATAATAAGTATCTTTGTTTTTCAGAAAATTAATGAACATAAGTATACTAAAGCTATGAATCAATCAAATCATATAAAAAATATCGCACATAGAGGTGCTTCTGCGTTCGCGCCTGAACATACAATAGCAGCATATCGATTAGGCCAACAAATGAATGGAGATTATATAGAAATTGATCTCCAAATGACAAAAGATGGACATTTAGTGGCTATGCATGACGAAACCTTAAACCGTACAACAAATGGTACAGGGCTAGTGAAAGAGCATACATTAGAAGAAGTAAAGCAACTAAATGCAGGTTCTTTTTTTAATGAAAAATATCCGAACTTAGCAAAGAAAGAATTTGAAAATGCAAAAGTCCCAACATTGACAGAAATTATTGAAACGTTTGGGCATAACGCGAACTATTATATCGAAACAAAAACACCTGATGAATATCCAGGAATGGAAGAAAAATTATTAGAAATTATTAATCACTACGAAATACAGGATAAAGTGATTATTCAATCGTTTAGTGAAGAAAGTCTACAAAAGATTCATAGCTTAAATAGTAATATATCCATAGTACAATTATTACCTTATAAAAAAGCAGTTCAATTAACAAAATTAGAGATAGAAAAGTATAAAATGTACTGCATAGGTCTTGGTATGAATTACAAATATATTGATTCAGATTATGTAAAGAAAATAAAGAAAAACGGATTAGAAGTTCATCCATTTACAGTAGATAATGAAAAAGATATGAAAAAGTTACTTTCATGGGGAGTCGATGGGATGTTTACTAATTATCCGGATCGTTTACATTCAATATTATTGGATTGGAAAAGTCATGAATAAGAAGTGTTATTCATGAAGGAAAAATTTACACAACCTGTATATTAGGATTATCAATGCAAGAAGGCATGTAGCATATAAAAAGAAAATATCAAAAACCGCAACTTGAAGACTTAGGTTGTGGTTTTTTTATTGCTTCGATTTCAACTTACAAAGTTTGAAGCTAGAAGTAAAAACCTTTTTAGCTGAATTGGCTTCCTATGTATTTGTACTTCGTATCGTTCTAGGTATATGTACAACCCGTGAGACGAGTTTTGCATAGGATAATAGAAAAGGAGATGTTGCATATTGAAATACCACAATAGAAATGTAAGTAATCTGAATAAATTAGCGGATAATACGAAAGCTGCAGCTTTTAAGTGGTATCAGTACTGTATCGACAATGGAATTGAAGTATTAATTTATGAAACAATCCGTACGGTCGAGCAACAACGTGAATATGTTCGTAAAGGAGCATCACAAACGATGCGCTCATATCACTTAGTAGGACAGGCATTAGATTTTGTTCCAATTCAGTCGAATGGTACAGAAGATTGGAATGGCTATAATAAAGAACCGTGGGCATCAGCAATTCGTTATGCTAAACAAATTGGCTTTGAATGGGGCGGTGACTGGAAAGGATTTGTGGATAGCGCGCATTTGCAATATAACTACAAAGGATATGGAACGGATACTTTTGGAAAAGGTGCTCAAAACGTAGTGACTCCTCCCCCGTCGAATGATAGTGTAGGGATTGCTTATATTAACGGTAGTAATGTAAATTTACGAAAAGGACCTGGTACTGGATATGGCGTTATTCGTCAATTAGGGAAAGGAGAGTCCTACAAAGTATTTGGACAATCAAATGGTTGGTTAAATCTCGGTGGCGATCAGTGGATTTATAACGATCCATCATATATTCGTTATACGGGAGGAAATGTACCAACACCTTCACAATCATCAAACGAGGGTGTAGGTGTAGTTACTATAATCGCTGATGTATTGCGTGTTCGTACCGGCCCAGGAACAAATTACGGCATTGTGAAAAACGTGTATCAAGGTGAAAAATATCAATCATTTGGATATAAAGATGGTTGGTATAATGTTGGTGGAAATCAATGGGTTTCTGGTGAATATGTTACGTTTGTAAAGTAAAAATAAGAGCCGTCCTGTTGGGCGGCATTTTATTTTAAATATTCATAGGGCGAGCACTCATGATATCATTCGTGATACATAGAGTATAATTTTTCATTCTAATAATCAGAAAGTAATCAAAATGTAATTAATTTCAACTACGCTTTTTATATTTTTTTGATACACTGGCTACAAGGGGGATACCAATTAAGGTGGGTAAAAACCAAAACCATATTGGCGGAAGTAAATTTATAATGGGAATATGGATGCCGACATTTACTAAAAGTGCGGTGACTGCACCTATATAAGAACCTAACATACCTCTAATGTGGTGATGGAGCCAATTTTTCCAACGTTTTTTTCGTGCAAGGTATCCATAAATCGCAAATGAATAAGAGAAGATTGCTACATAAAATAAATATGCGATTTTATCCCAGTTGATAATGGATAATATTATTGCCGTAAGGGTAATGACAACATAGGATGCATGATATATTTCGCCCCATTCGGTATGTTTTCCTTTCTTCTTTTGGGCAACCATCGCTACAATACCAGTGATTAAGCATATTGTTCCAAATAGGATGTGTATGGTTAAAAGAATGTTAAAAATGCTCATAATAATTCCTCCTTTTTTATTTTTATAGTATTGCAGTATAGGAGAAAAGTTGAAAAATATAGTTAGTTCGGCTTAATATATTGAAATAAAGGTACTCCTAGAACAAAACCCAATGATTTAAATATTTAGTGAGATGATTATTATGTTAAATGAAGGAGAGACTTCTATGTTTACATCTATTACATATTTACAATCGGGCAATGAGAAACAACAAAAAATATATGATGTTTTGAATAGCCTAAACATAATGGAGGATTTAGCTTTATATAATCCCGTTCTTTGCGGGACAATCCCTATAAGAATTGATACTCCTCAATCTGACTTAGATATTGTAATGGAAGTATATAACTTTGATGTTTTTGAGCAGGAAATGAGATCTTTATATGGTTCTTATGGAGGGTTCAACATAAAAAAGAAAAAAATTAAAGGTACTGAATCGATAAAGGTGAATTTTGAATTCGAAGGTTTTGAATTTGAATTATTTGCTCAACCGAAGCCAGTGCGTAATCAAAATGCATATAGACACATGATAGTGGAACACATGCTATTAATGCAGCATCCCCATATAAGGGAGGAAGTTATTCGCTTAAAGGAACAAGGTTTAAAAACAGAACCTGCTTTTGCTCAAGTATTAAATATTGACGGAGATCCTTATGAAGAACTTATTTTATTAGGGCAGGAAATGAAATTGTGGTAAATAAGATACATAAAAAAATCCTCCAAAAACAAAAGAGGATTTTTTTTATGCCATTAACTTCCGAATTAATTCACTGAGCAATTTAATTCCGTTAGTCATTTGTTCTGGAGTAGCATATCCATATGATAAACGAATGTACTGATCTGATTCTTCTTCATAAATACGTCCCGGATTTAAAAGAATTCCTTTTGATAGTGCCTCTGAAAATAGTTTTTTCATCGGAATGTTATGTACAACTTTTAGCCATATAAAAAATCCACCACTAGGAATATCCCATGATGCAATATCTGCACAATATTTATTTAAAGCTCGTATCATTATTTGTCTTCGTTCTTTCAGGTGCATTCTTACGTTTGCTACATGTGCTTCATAAAAACCTTCATTTATCCATTCAGCAGCTACTCTTTGAGATAAAGAGCTGGATCCATAGTCTGTTTGCATTTTTATATCTGACAATCTATCAATAACAGGTTCTGGTCCGATTATCCATCCAATTCTAAGTCCTGGGCTAAGTGTTTTAGAGAGACTACCAATATATAATACATGTCCATGTTTATCCATCGACTTTAAAGGAGCTGGAGGTGATTCATCAAGCCATAACTCTCGGTAAATATCATCCTCGATGATAGGCAATTGCTCTTTTTCACATATTTTTAATATTTCTTTTCTTCGCTCTTTGGACATCAATATCCCCGTTGGATTTTGAAAACAAGGGATTGAATATAAAATATTATTCTTTTGACTATATTTAATTCGTTTTAATAAGTCGTTAGGTAAAATACCGTGATGATCCATTGATATACCGGATAAATTTATATTTGCTGATTGAAAAACATGAAGTGAATATAAGTAAGAAGGTTGTTCAAGTAAAACAGTTGATTTTCTATGTAAAAGACCAATTGATATTAATTGTAATGCTTGGAGTGCACCAGAGACTATTAATATAGAACCCGGTGATGCATGTATTCCAAATGATTTTACGTATTTGCTTATTGCTTCACGTAACGGATAAAAACCTTTTTGTTCTTCGTATCCGAAATAATCTAATTCCTCACTGACGTTTTTAATTATAGATTGCATAGTTTCGAGCGGGAAAAGGTGAGGTGCAAGTTCACCTTTACTAAGATGGATAAGCGTTTTATTTGCTTCTGCTTCATTTATTTCTCGCACCATTAACTTACTTGGTTTATGAATACCGGCCTTTACATATTCACTCCAATCGGGCGGGGGATTAGTTGCTAATAATGACCATGTATTATTTGTTACAATTGTTCCTGCTCCGATTTGTCCTTGAATTAAACCATCTGCCATAAGTTCATCTAGCGCATTTATTACAGTACTTCGATTTACATGAAATAATTTTGCTAACTGCCGCTGACTAGGGATTTTACTTCCAATTGGCCATTCTCCGTTTTCAATTTTTTCTTTCATATAGTCTATTATCTGCCGATATTTGGGCACTTTTTTATCGGTTGTCATATAAAAAACTCCTTCGTTTATTTAAAAGATTCAAAGTGGTTGGTTTTTCCGATAAATAACTGGTTGAAGACATTGTATCAACTATTAAATATGATGAAAAGAAATAATTGGTAATTTAAAAATGGTTGGTTTTTTAGGGAAGGAGAGAAAATATGCATAATAAAAAATGGGATTTACGCATTATATGTGCTCACGCTTTTACAATTCTTATATGGGGAACTGCTTTTCCAGCAATTCGTATGGGGCTTGAATCTTATACGCCTGAACACCTTACTTTACTACGCTTATTAATCGCTTCATTTATACTTTTGTTATTTTCATTTATATACAAACTACGACTACCGGATTTAAAGGATATCCCAGCAATTTTTATATTTGGTGCTTTAGGGTTTACTATTTATCACATCGCATTAAATTACGGCGAAAAAACAGTCAATGCTGGATCTGCAAGTTTAATAATTTCAGTCACTCCAATAGTGACGGCAATTTTTGCTTCTGTTTTTTTGAATGAAAAAATGAAATTAAATGGCTGGATCGGTGGTGTAATGAGTTTTGCAGGAATTGCCTTAATTTCATTTAGCCAAGGCGACGCTATTCAATTAAATAGCGGGGGGTTATTTATATTGTTAGCGGCGATTTCAGAAAGTCTATTTTTCGTTTTCCAAACATCTTACTTAAAAAAATACGGTTTCTTACCATTTACCATATATACAATTTTTTCTAGTACTGTATGTATGCTTATTTTCTTACCCGGAGTTTATCAAGAAATATTAGCAGCTCCTCTTGAAGTTAACTTGAGTGTTATATATTTAGGTGTCTTTCCAACAGTACTCCCGTATATTGCATTGGCCTATATTATATCTCGTGCTGGTGCTTCTGAAGCAACAAGTTCTCTATATTTAACGCCAATAACGGCGTGTTTCATTGCTTGGATATGGTTAGGAGAAGTGCCAACTTTAGTTTCGATAATTGGCGGAGGGATTACTATACTTGGAATTGTGATTGCTCATATACCAGTATTAAGAAAAGAAAAACATAGGAATTTAGCAAATAATCAATCCGTATAATGTAATTCAATAATAATTTTATGATACTTTTTTATATAGTTTCTTTCTTATGTTGATAAATATAATATTTTGTATTTCAGTTAAATATTGTATGTTACATTTTATGTAGTAAGCATTTTAAAAGGAGCTGACAACATAATGAATGGAAAAAGAAAAATTTTCACATGTATTTCTATTGTAGGAATTGGACTAGCTAGTTTTTCTAATTCTAGTTTCGCAGCAAGTGTAACGGACAATTCAATACAAAATTCTATTCCCGTAGTTAATCAACAAGTAGCTGCTGCAAAGGAGATGAAACCATTTCCCCAGCAAGTTAATTATGCAGGTGTTATAAAACCGAATCATGTTACACAGGAAAGTTTAAATGCTTCTGTAAGAAGTTACTACGATAATTGGAAAAAGAAATATTTGAAAAATGATTTATCTTCTTTACCTGGTGGTTATTATGTAAAAGGAGAGATTACAGGGGATGCTGATGGGTTTAAGCCACTTGGAACTTCAGAAGGTCAAGGGTATGGGATGATAATTACAGTATTAATGGCTGGTTATGATTCGAATGCTCAAAAAATCTATGACGGTTTATTTAAAACAGCAAGAACTTTTAAAAGTTCTCAAAATCCTAATTTAATGGGATGGGTTGTCGCAGATAGTAAAAAAGCACAAGGTCATTTTGATTCTGCTACTGATGGAGATTTAGATATTGCGTATTCTCTTCTTCTTGCTCATAAGCAGTGGGGATCTAATGGAACAGTTAATTATTTGAAAGAAGCACAAGACATGATTACAAAAGGTATTAAAGCTAGTAATGTTACAAATAATAATCGACTAAATTTAGGAGATTGGGATTCTAAAAGTTCACTTGATACGAGACCATCTGATTGGATGATGTCACACCTTAGAGCATTTTATGAATTTACAGGTGATAAAACTTGGCTTACTGTTATTAATAATTTGTACGATGTTTATACGCAATTTAGTAATAAGTACTCTCCAAATACAGGACTTATTTCAGATTTCGTTGTAAAAAACCCACCACAACCCGCACCTAAAGACTTCTTAGATGAGTCAGAATATACAAATGCATATTATTACAATGCTAGTCGGGTACCATTGAGAATTGTAATGGACTATGCGATGTACGGCGAGAAAAGAAGTAAAGTCATTTCTGATAAAGTCTCTTCATGGATTCAAAATAAAACGAATGGAAATCCTTCTAAAATTGTGGATGGTTATCAATTAAACGGATCCAATATTGGTAGTTATTCAACTGCTGTATTTGTTTCACCGTTTATTGCTGCAAGTATAACGAGTAGCAATAATCAAAAGTGGGTAAATAGCGGTTGGGATTGGATGAAGAATAAGAAAGAAAGTTATTTTAGTGATAGTTATAATTTATTAACTATGTTATTTATTACAGGAAATTGGTGGAAACCTGTACCTGATGATAAAAAAATACAAAATCAAATAAATGATGCAATTTATGAAGGATACGATAACTAATTAAATTTGAGAATGGTTACTCAAGAAAGGAATTAGCATAGGCTAGTTCCTTTTTAATATTTTGTAAAACATTATCCATCCTAAAATTCGCATAGATATACTTGCTTTTTTCATATACATAGTTATTGATGACTCTATGTTTTTATGAGGGGAGAGTATTTCTTGGAAAAAGTATTGTTTTTCGGAGACCCAGGTATTGATGACTCATTTGCCATTATGTATGGTTTACTGCATCCCGAAATTGAAATTGTCGGTATTGTAACCGGATACGGAAATGTTGAGCATATACATGCTGCACATAATGCAGCGTATATTTTACAGTTAGCAAATAGACAAGACATTCCTGTCATTAGTGGTGCAACAAAACCACTTACAGAAGAAATCACTACGTACTATCCTGAAATTCACGGAGCAGAAGGATTAGGACCCATCCATGTTCCAGAAAATATATTATCTATTCCAATATATAATTTCGGCAGTATTGCTGCGATTCTTATAAAGTACGGAAAAGATTTAACGATTGTTGATGTAGGAAGATCTACCTCGTTAGCACTTGCTTTTAATTTATGGAATAATTTAATGCTAAATGTAAAAGGAATCTATTTCATGGGTGGTGTTTTTTTAGAAGTAGGAAACGTTACGCCATTAGCAGAGGCAAACGTGTATGGAGATCCGATAGCAAGTAAAATTGTTTTCCATCAAGCAAAGAATTTATTCATATTCCCTTTAAATGTAACAAACAAAGCTGTGTTAACACCAAATGTATTTAACTATATTCAAGCTAATACAAAGAATCCATTTCATATGATAATGAAACCAATGTATGATTACTATCTATCCGCATACCAAAAACTTAATCCATCTATGGAAGGACCTTTGCTACATGATGTGGTTGCAATAAGCGGATTAGTAAATCCAAGTTTTTTTGAATTTGTGCATCTTACAGTAAATGTAGATACATACGGAGATACGAAAGGACAAACATTTGCTGATTTTCGCCCTAGCTCTATATCTGATGGAGCCCATATAGCACTAGAAATAGATGAACAAAAATTCATTCAAGATTTTATAAAAATCATGTTATAAGTTGTTGTCGAAAAAGGGAATTATTTCGCTACGTTGAATATAAACATACATCCTCTATATAAGGGAGCTTACAATATTGAATGTCCAGTTAAAGGTTGTTACGAGAGAAAATTGGGAAGCAGCATTAAAGCTACAAGTTAAAGGAAATCAGTTGAAATTTGTGCCATCCGTAGCAGTTTCGCTTGCTAAAGTATATATAAAACCAGATGGTGACAATGTAGAGTACATACCATTCGCTATATACGATGGTGACCTTATGGTTGGTTTTGTTATGCATGCTGTTGTAAGAGAGACATCGGATATGTATTGGATTAACGGATTTATTATTGATCAATCGCAGCAAGGTAATGGTTATGGAAAAGCAGCATTACAAGAAAGTATTAATATAATAAAAAATACGTTTAAGGCGTGTAAAGAAATTAGATTAACAGTACATAAAGATAATATCTCTGCAAAGAAACTATATGAACGATATGGTTTCATATCATTAGGACAGGAGTATGATGGTGAGCAAGTATATCGTTTATTTGTTTAACTATTAGGAAGTAAAGGTGTGAAATGAAATATGCAATTTACTGAAGTGAAAATTGAAGTGTTCATTCCTGAAGAATATATTGAAACGTTAAGGGATGAATTAAATAAAATTGGAGCATGTAAAACGGGCGAATATGACCATTGTCTTTCCTATAGTTCAGTGAAAGGATATTGGAGACCTTTAGACGAGGCATCTCCTTTTAATGGAGAAATTGGGCGAATATGCGAAGGGCAAGAATGTAAAGTTGAAATAAAGTGTAAACGAGAACTTGTAAAAGATGCTCTTGAAGTTATTAATGATATTCATCCGTATGAAACACCTATGATTTATATTATACCAATACTAAATGACTATTTTGAGCAACTATACATTGAATAACTAGGAGGGATATCAATTGAAAAGTAAATTCCATCATATTGTACGAGCAGTCATGATAAAAGATGAAAAATTATTAGTTGCTGAATATATTGGCCATCATTATTTTTTACCTGGTGGCCATATTGAAATTGGAGAATCAGCAGAGAATGCATTAATAAGAGAGTTAAGAGAAGAACTTGGAGTAAACTGTAGTATACAACAATTTTTAGGAGTCATAGAAAATCAATGGCAAGATAAAGAAGTGCTTCATCATGAAATTAACCACATTTTTGAAGTAGAGTCACAAGATTTACATACGGACTTAACACCGAAATCTAGCGAGTCTCATTTAGCATTTCACTGGATAGATTATAATAAAGAAGCCTTAAATCATTATGAAATCATGCCAATGCCTTTAGTGAAGGAATTACTAGAAAGAAAGTTAAGTGATGAACTACTAAATTGTTGGATTAGTAATTTTTAAATCACTTTATTTATAGTAAATACGTCCATCGAATGAATATAAAGAAAATAGGCTGAAAAACAAGGTACATCACCTAGTGTAAGTTCATATTTTGTTGATGTACGTATTTAGTCTATAGTCTTGTTTCTACTTTGTGTACAAGAATTTATTAACTCTAATATTTGGACGGAATTTACATTTATAAATGGAGGGTTTTATAATGAATCAGTTTCAACAAGAACTACAATCATTAAACCTTAATGATTATCAAACTGGCAATGTTGTGTATTGGGATCAACAACAAAATCAATATCCATATTATTACATTCAAGGCGATGTACGTCGTTGCGGCGGATGCGGAGGTTGTGGTGGACGCTGCGGTGGTTGCGGCGGCAGATGTGGCGGATGTGTAGGCTGCGCTGGATGTTTTGGTTGCTTTAATTGCTGGAACTGGTGGATTATTTAAGTATAGAACATCAAAGCTATTTTACTTGAAAGAAAGGTGTGAAAATTATTTTGCACTTTTCTTTCATACTGTAATTTTGATGTGTATTAAGGGGGATTTATTTGTATACATATGATAAGTTGATTTCTTGGGGAGAGGATATAAAAGAAAAAAATCATAGTTCTGCTACAGCACTTTGTATTATAAAAGATAATAAAATCGTACTAGAGCATTATAGTGGTTATCACTCAAATACATCTACAAGCAAGAAAGTAACGGAATCTTCACAATTTAACGTTGCTTCTGCTAGAAAAAGTTATTTAGGATTAATGATAGCGTATGCGCTTTATGAGGGAAAAATAAACTCTATTGATGATGAAGCGATAAAATATTTTAAAGACTTTGATCCTGCATTGCTTAGTAAAACGACGATAAGACATTTAGTAACACATTCGCACGGATTAGAAGAAACGAATGACAGGACAATTTTTCGTGAATTTGAACCGGGACAATCATGGGCGTATAGAGATATTAATGTAAGAATGATGACACGTCTTATTTATCAGCTATATAACAAAAGTTTTCCTGAATTGTTAAAGGAGCGTGTTTTTAAGCCTGCTAATTTTCAAGAAACAGGTTGGAGAGTTCAGCGAGATGAAAATTTAGTTGACGTTGTTAATAATCCAAATGAAGACGCAATTAGTGAAATTAGTACGGTAGATGACGGTACTGAAAAAAATTTGTTTGTCTCAGCTAGAGAATTTGCGCAGTGGGGCAATCTTCATTTAAATCAAGGTAGGATAGATGATAAACAAATTGTTCCAAAAGAAGTTATAAAAATCGCTACGAGTTTGCAGAGTCCAACATATGTAAATAAAGAGCTACCACAAAATGGCTTGTTTTGGTTCGTTCAAAATGAACCTGCACAATTAAGCGAACTTGGTGAACGTGTTCCAAAAGGGTCTTATCAAATATTAGGGATTACTGGACCGACCATTTTAGTAATACCTGAATATAATGTAGTTGTTGCAAAAATGTATAACAAAAGATATAACTACGGCGGTGATAATTACTTATATTATTTACGTGAATTTAGTAATTTAGTCGCTGATACATTTAGTAACGGTAATAGGGCAT
The DNA here is from genome assembly GCF_056530295.1 of Bacillus sp. PK6-16. NCBI lineage: Bacteria > Bacillati > Bacillota > Bacilli > Caryophanales > Bacillaceae > Bacillus > Bacillus sp. PK6-16. Next base: position 2,718,036 of record NZ_CP096511.1, on the reverse strand, counting down.
AATTACTCCTATAACAAAAAGGAGTGATTGAAAGTGAAAGATAAAGTGAACAAAAATAAAAAACAAAATATAAAAGATGTAAATACAGAGCAAAATGCGATTTATAGCGATCCTAAAGATGCAGCTAATATGCAAACTGTACCGCAGCCGAAGGATTTTGATGAAATCGAATATTAATTTTTCATCCGACTATATGATGAATGAAAAATACGTCTTAAGTCTCATCACATATAAGAAATTATTTGATAACATATATACATAAGCATTTGAAAATGGCTTATCTTAACAAAGCTTTCTTTAGAAACATCTGATATAACCTGCAAAAGGCACTTCTTTATGAAGTGTCTTTTTGTGTATATGAACTTAATTACCATTTTCCGTAGAGTATCTTGCAATTTATGATGGATATACTAACTGTGAAAATTCATGTCAAGATAAAAGAAGGGGACAGTTAGTATGAAACAAACTTCTATAAATCCGTTACTAATTGTTCTAGGTACAATCATTGTTCAAATTGGACTTGGAACAATTTATACATGGAGTTTATTTAATCAACCCCTTGTAAGTAAGTTTGGATGGAATCTTAATGCAGTAGCGATAACTTTCTCTATAACAAGTTTTTCTTTATCATTCTCAACTTTATTTGCAGCAAAGTTACAGAAGAAATTAGGACTTCGGAAACTTATTGCTACTGCAGGAATTGTTTTAGGACTCGGCTTAATACTTAGTTCACAAGTTTCTTCCTTACCACTATTATATTTATTAGCTGGTGTCGTTGTTGGTTATGCGGATGGAACAGCTTATATTACATCACTATCTAATTTAATTAAATGGTTTCCAAATCGGAAAGGGCTTATTTCAGGTATATCTGTATCAGCGTATGGAATGGGCAGCTTAATCTTTAGATATATAAACGGAAATCTTATCGATAACCTTGGTGTATCACAAGCATTCTTATATTGGGGTATTATCGTGTTACTTTTAGTGTTAATCGGATCGTTCTTCTTACGTGAGGCAATTGTAAGTAATGCTGTAACTGAAACATTACACAATGACTATACTCCGCGTGAAATGATGCGAACGAAACAAGTATATCTGCTATTTTTTATGTTATTCACCTCGTGTATGGGTGGTTTGTATTTAATCAGTATGGTAAAAGATATCGGTGTACAACTCGTTGGACTTAGCGCAGCAACCGCTGCAAACGCCGTTGCTATGATTGCGATCTTTAATACAGTAGGTAGAATCATTCTTGGGACGTTATCAGATAAAATCGGGCGAATGAAAATTGTCTCTGCAACGTTTATTATTATAGGTTCGTCAGTCTTTACTTTAAGTTTTATTCCGCTAAATTACGGAATCTATTTTGCTTGTGTAGCAAGTGTCGCCTTTTGCTTCGGCGGTAATATAACTATATTCCCAGCTATTGTCGGAGATTTTTTTGGATTAAAAAACCATAGTACAAATTACGGGATTGTCTACCAAGGTTTCGGATTTGGTGCGCTTGCAGGATCATTTATTGGAGCGATACTCGGGGGATTTCAACCAACCTTCATTATAATCGGTATTTTAAGTGTTATTTCCTTCATTATTTCAATATTAATCCGTCCACCAAATGCAGAGAAGAAAAAGGAACTAAAACATTTACATCGGAAAGTAGCTTAATTTTAAAAAGAGTCCTCATACTAGGGCTCTTTTTTATTCCATTAACTTTGCTTCTTTACCAACTCATTAAAGATAGGACAATATCATTTTAAAATTGAATAGATAAGTAAAAAGGAGCGTGACACTTAAAATGAAAATAGTACAGCAGTGGGTACAAGAAGATAGTGATTACATAAGAGAGAAAGTAATTGAATACAATCAAAAATATCTCGCAGATGAAGAAAAAACACCTTCAGAAAAGGTTAGTTTCATAGTAAGAAATGAAAAAGAAGAAATAGTAGGTGGGGTAACAGCAATAACTTTTTGGCACCATATACACGTTGACTTTCTATGGGTTTCTGAAGAATATAGACATGAAGGTTACGGAACCAAGTTAATAAAACTTATTGAAGAATTTGCAATTGAAAAAGAGTGCAGGTTAATCAATTTAGATACTTTTAGTTTTCAGGCGCCTGATTTTTATAAGAAGCATGGATATAAAGTAATCGGAGTAAGTGAAGATCATCCGAAAGGACATAATCATTATTATTTAGAAAAACGGCTAAAAAGTATATAGAATTTGTTAACATTAGTATTTGGAATACACATGCAATAAGGGCGAGGTTATTATTAATTTCAGTATTAATTGAATCAATTTTTATTCTAAAACTGCAAGAACGTACTTTGGATAATCTTCCTAAGGTACGTTCTTTTTTTATATCAGTAGCCTATTCTTATTAACTCCACCAATAGTGGTAAAGGCAAGACTTAACTAACTTATATATATTAAAAGGAGTTAATGGTAGAATGAATAGAAGACAGAAAATTCCTTTTATTAAAAATAGAGGAGGTACATATGAAAAAAGTTAATGTTACATACGCGATTTTGTACGATAAAACTAATGAAAAGATTTTAATGGTAAAAAACAAAGGGGAAAATGGTTCTTATTATACATTACCAGGTGGCGCAGTTAAATTAGGAGAAACATTGGAAGAAGCAGTAATTCGAGAAGTAAAAGAAGAAACAGGGTTACATATAAACGTAAAAGGGATTTGTTCTATCAGCGAAGCCTTTTTCGAGGAAAGAGATCATCATGCAATTTTCTTTAATTTTCTAGGTGAAATAATTGGCGGAGAGACATATATATCAAGGCCAAAAGAAATTGAAGAGATTACTTGGATGGAATTACATATAGCAGCTCCATATTTACGCATACCAGAACATTTACTAGATTTATTACAAAAGAAAGAAACAGTACCTTATTTTTTTAACGGAACAATCGTTCATCAATCTTCATAAAAATATTATCTCATGTAAGGCGGGGAAAACATGGAGTTTATCGTTAATCACAAACAATTCACTCAAGCACTTTCAGAAGTAAGTAAAGCAATATCAACAAAATCTTTAATTCCTATATTATCTGGTATAAAAATAACTGCAGATCAATCTGGAATTACTTTAATTGCAAGTAACTCGAATATTTTTATTGAAAAATTCATTCCTGTTTTAATTGAAGACGAAAAGATTGCAACTATTTTAAAGGCAGGAACTATTGTTGTACCTGCAAAGTATTTCATTGAAATAATAAAGAAAATGCCAAGTGATATAGCAATAAAAAGTAAGAATGAGCAATTAATTACGATACAATCAGAAGAAATCACATTAAGTTTAAATGGATTTCCTGCAGATGAGTTTCCGAATGTACCGCTTATAGACAATCATGCAGAAATCAAAGTAGAGACAGAGCGATTGATTGAAGTATTTAAACAAACAGTCTTTGCGGTAGCGAAAAATGAATCTAGACCTGTTCTTACTGGGGTGCATATAGAGTTATCTAATAATAAGTTAATTTGTGCTGCAACTGACTCACATAGACTAGCGATACGTGAAACATTGCTTTCCTCAGATGTAAAAGCAAATTGTATTGTACCAAGCGCAACCATTAGTGAACTTCTAAAATTAATGAACAGCAATTCAGAATTCGTATATATCTATCTTTCAGAGAGTCATATTATATTTACGCTCGGAACAACTACATTATATTCAAGACTAATCGAAGGGAAATATCCTAATATTTCCAAGCTTATTCCGAACGACTTTAAAACGATTATTAACATAGATAGAAAAAAGATATTACAAGGTGTAGACCGATCAAGTTTATTAGCAAGTGAATGGGCCAATAACAATGTTAACTTAGAAATCATAAACGAATCTACAATTAAAATTTCTTCAAATGCTTCTCAAATTGGGCAAATATCCGAAACGCAACAAATAGATGCGATTCAAGGTGAAAAACAATTAAATATATCTTTCGATGGGCGTTTTATGGTTGATGCTTTAAGAGCAATAAAAGAAGAAACGATTACTTTAAGCTTTGGTGGTTCTATGAGACCGATATTGATTGAAGCAGGAGAGCAATCTGCAGCAGTACATCTTATATCACCAGTAAGAGCTTATTAGGGATAGAGGAAGGGATTACATTATGTACAAGCAGACTTTTGTTTTATGAAATCATAAATCAATACATTATAAGAATGATGTATTAGTAAAGCAAACAGTTTACTAATTCCTACATAATATAATTCATAGACAAAGCAGCAATGGTAATCTGAAATACAAAGTAAAATAATAATAACCTCAATATAAAAGCCATAGATTAATCGATATGGGGTGAGTATGATGAAGAAAATAATTGTTTTACTCATTGGTATAGTTTTAATTATGTTTGCTTTTTATCAATACAACAAAAAAGACTATGCAGCTAAAAGTACTAACTTGTATGTAGAAAACTTTAAAGGGGAAAATGATTCAATAAAAATACAATCTGCTATTAATAAAGCAGAATCTAGTAAAATTAAAACGGTATTACTTGATGATAAGAAGTATAAAATTACGTCACCGATCATTGTTAAAAAAGGTGTGAAATTATTATTTGGTTATGGATCCCAATTTGTAGTTGAGGGAAACTTTAGAGTTCTAGAACTGGAGAACAACGCATCCATTGAAGGAGCGTATATAGCTATTGACGACCCTAAATTTAACTCTGAAGTTATTTATTTAGACGGTAAAAATAAATATTATAACACTTGGAACAAAACACAAATAAAAGATATAAATATTATTAATTGGACGGAAACGAATAAAGGTACCGGAATTTCTTTATACTCTGCTGGAAAAGAAAATGAAATTTCGTTTGTTAACTTCGAAAACATTAAAATTGTAGGAATGGAAACCGGACTAAAATTAGTAGCAAAAAAAACGAGCACCGGACAAGCTTGGATAAATGCCAATCGTTTTATGAACTTTTCTTTAGAAGACTGTGTAAATATGATTTATATGGATAGTCAAGTAACTACGCCAAATGAAATTAGTGGGAATCAATTTACAAATCTTCAAATACAGCCTTCAAATAAAACAAAAAGCATTATACAGGTAAGTGGTCAGCATAATGAATTTCATGGGATGGTGTGGGATTTAAATAAAATAAAACATGAAACCGAACTCATTGAACTGACTGATAAGAGTATGAATACAGTGGTTGAAATGTCCAGTGTACCAGCAAATAGAGTTTTAGATAGTGGGAAATCCAATATTGTGAAATAAGTTTAAATACAGAAAAAGAGCGAATTCCTTATAAGAGAGTTCGCTCTTTTTCTATTTATAATTAAATTTCTCTCCACCAAGCTGTTGAAGGATAGTCTGTAGATTTTAACGTAATAGATTCGCCAATTTGTGGCGTTGTAATTTTAACTCCTAAACGGTTAGCTTCTTTCGTAACACGTTCTATCGGGTCACTCCATTCGTGTAATGCTAACGTAAAAGCACCCCAATGAATCGGAAGAAGTAATTCTCCTTTAACATCAATATGAGCTTGTACCGTTTCTTCAGGCAACATATGAATAGCAGACCACCTCGGATCATATTGCCCGCATTCCATTAATGTAAGATCGAATGGACCGTATTTATCACCAATTTCCTTAAAGTGAGGGGCATAACCGCTATCACCACTAAAGAAAATTTTAGTCTCTTGACCAAGAATAAGCCATGAACACCATAATGAACGATCTCTATCTGTCATACCACGTCCAGAGAAATGCCTTGCAGGCGCACATACTAACTTAATATTATCAAACGTAATTTCGTCCCACCAATTATGCTCACTAATTTTACTAGGTGAAACACCCCATTTAATAAGATATTGTGCAACTCCAGTTGGAACATAAAAGTATTTTGCGCGATTTTTTAACTGCATAATACTTTTGTAATTCAAATGATCATAGTGATTATGAGAAATGATAATCGCATCAATTTCTTGAAGGTCATCACGTTCTAAAGAAAAAGTACCACTATAGCGTTTACTATTAAACAAAGGAAATGGGGAAGAGGCATCTCCAAACATAGGGTCTAATAATAGTTTTTTACCTTCTATTTTCAAAAGAGAAGCAGAATGTCCAAACCATGTAACACTCTCTAACGGTCCATTATTTTTATTTGATAAAACAATAGGCAAATCCTTTATAGGACGCAGCTTTGATTTCATTTTTAAGTAATCAGTCATTAAACCTATAATATCTTTCGGTTTAAAACTTACATCAGTATCGATTTGATTTATATATTTCTTTTTCATTCGTTCTCCTTTTTACGTTTAACAATATACGTATGTTGTTATTGTAGCTATTTGTAGTTTAAACGAAATCATTTTACCTTTCACCTTAAATGCTGTACATTTCATAAATTTGTCAAATTCATTATTTGTATATATAAAATGTAAATCCTACAGCAGCTAAGACAAATATTAAGTACATGTAAATTGTTTTTATTTAGTAAATTCCTTCTTATACGTAACAAAGAACATATGTTTCGTTTTATGTTATAGAAGAAAATATATCTCTAATAAAAGAAAGGAAGGAGAGGACGTAAGTGCAAATAGAGAGAAAAAAGAACTCAAAATGTAAACTATCAAAATCGGAAATCATTCATTTGTATGCAGAAGGGAAGAGCACCTCAGAAATCGCCATGCTTGCTAATGTGTCTGCAAGGTATATTCGTATGGTTTTATCAGACAATAACGTACCAAGGCGCGCTATAGGGAGTTGGAAGAGAAAGTATGACATAACAGAAGATTATTTTAAAACGTGGTCAAACAATATGGCTTATATTTTAGGGTTTATAGCAGCAGATGGTGTTATACAGAAAGAAAATCAATGTGTCAGTATATCTCAAAAAGAAAATTACATTTTAGAAGATATAAAACAAGAACTAAACACCAACCAGCCACTATATCTAAATAAAAAAACAGACGTATATATGCTAAATATTAATAGCAAAGTAATAAAAGACGATCTAATGAATATTCACGGAATCATGCCATGTAAATCTTTTAACATTGAATTTCCTTTAGTACCAGAAGAATATTTGCATCATTTTGTTCGTGGATATTTTGATGGGGATGGTTACGTCAAGTATGAAACTTATACAGTAAGCTTTGTAGGAGGATCATATAACTTTATGAATTCTTTAAATCAGGTACTACAAAATCACAATTTAACTTCCTATTTAATAAATCAAAATACACATTATCGTGTCATTTTATCTGGAAGAAAATCAATACAATTATTTTCAAAGTGGATTTATAAAGATAAAGGTATTTATTTGCATAGAAAATATGAAGTGTTTCAGAAAGAAAGTCTGAGTTTAGATCAATTACAAGATCGAAAATTAAAACAAACTCAAACTGCCGTTAAACAAAGAAAACAAAATTTCCTTGAAGAATATATGAAAAATAAATGTAATGCTACAACTTGTTCAAATTTAGAAATAAGCGAATCGGCTTTCAAACGTTGGCTAAAAAATGATAATCAATTTAAAAGAGATTATGAAAAGATTAATTTAACAATGTCCACTAGCGATAACTGAATATAAAATCCTAAAAAACCTTAGAATAGGTATGAAGATAGTTATTCTAAGGTTTTTAATTTTTAAATCATAAAGGATTCTTAATTTTATTAATTGAATATAGTAAATACATAGATTTTACAATTGTCTTGATAAAAAAGGAGAGAGACACCTTGCAAAAGAAATTTATCAATCCAGAAACAATGCCACCAACTTTTGGATATTCACATGTAGTTGAAGTTAGTAACGCTAAACGAACAATTTACATATCTGGACAAGTAGCAATCAATACTGATGGTCAAATAGTTGGTGTTGGTGATATAGCTATACAAACGCGACAAGTATTCGAAAACATTAAAAGTGCATTAGATACTTTAGAATTACAATTTAATGATGTAATAAAATTAACATTTTTCTTAACAGATATTTCTCAAATGGCCACTGTTAGAGATATACGAGATCAATACATTGACACTAATAATCCACCAGCAAGTTCAGCTGTAGAAGTTAGAAAGTTAATTAACGATAACTTATTAATTGAAATCGAAGCAATTGCTGTAGCAAACTAATTTTAAGAACTTATTCGTAATCATATCAATGCAATTCGTTTAATGCGTTCAGTTAAAACGAATTGCATTTTTTATTGTCTTAAATATAATTTATATCTGGAGACATTTTCATCAACAACTTATAAAACAAACAACTAAACAATCCATCACACAGAATGATTAAAAAGAACGAGGGGAGGCTAATCACAAAACTAACTTACCTATAATAAGTTTATTATTTAAAGTTAGTTAACATAATATATATTATAGGTAGTTATAGAAACAAAGCAATACCAGGTATCAAAACCCAAGTAAACTATACTTAATGAGACGAAACGGAGATTTTTGGTGAGATTTACATTAAATCTTATCTAAACAAATTTCTTCAGTTTTTATCGTTTTTATTTGTTATAAATTCATCACAGCAAATCTTAATCAATAATCGCTTAAGATTTAACGAATTAAAAACATTTTTGATTGGCAAGAAATTTTTATACAGAAAAATTATTTCTATACAAAATATAAATTAATAATTTTATTTTATGTTTTACTTAATGAATTAATTGCTATTTGCACATGTTTTACAACTTTACATTATTTGTTGTTATTTCTGTTATTTAGGCTTGACTTTCATTACACTCATTGTTTTTTATTCTAGTTAACATAACGCTTATTTTTAACATAAAAAAATCCTCCTCACCTTCAGGAAGATTTTTTGTTTGCTATTATTTTATTTATATCTTCTAGTAACAATCCCAATTGTAAATGACATTGGAAAAATCTAGATTTAACAAATCTTCCTTACGTATAAAGAAATTAGCAACCCCAGAATCGCCCCACATAATATTTAATGAATCGTCTGTATCGATTTGCATCAATAATATGTCATGTTGCTGGTATTTTTCTTCCCATTCCCTTGGATCTGTCTGTGTGAAAAATGGATAACCACCAATTTTATGTCCTTGATCCTTACATAAATCATCATACAGTTCGCCTAATTCTGTATTATTTTCTTCATCAACAATTTCTTCCCAATCAATGTTATCATTAAAAATCATTTCAAATCGATAATCTCTTGGTGTTACTGGTTGATATGCCAACTCAAACTTTAGTTTTGCTGCTTTGGGTATGATAAAATTCTCTAAATCTAAAGTGTTTAAATAACTAAAATCAGTAATCACCTTAGTTAAATCCGCTGTGATTGTAGAATGATAAACAATTCGAAAGTCTTTTTGGCTTGTGGGATGATCAAAATCTGCTCCAAAAAGATCTTCTTCAGCACTTATGAAAAACTGTAACATTCCATGTTGAGGCATATGTTCAATGTTTGGTATTTCTTCAAGGTTTAACTGCGCAAGTAGCATCATAGGTTGTCCGTTTGAGTCTTTAGGATGCTCTTGATCTATAGGTAAATACGGATATCCACCAAACTTACTTTCAAAAAGCGTTGTCTCTGCTAATGTTCCAGACACTTTAACATACGGTTTCACACTTTCTTCTAAAATACTACGATACTGTTCTAGTTCTTTCGGAATTTGAAGTTGATACGTATTCTTCACTATATTTGCCTCCTTTTAGTAATGAATTGAAAATGCCTAACTTAATTATATAGTAAGCGATAGCTTAATTGAAAATCGTTAAAAATCCATTTTCACCCTCATTTTTTGCGCGCTTGGTGGACAAAGTAGATTATGTTCTAATACCTTTTTATTAATAGTTCGAATTAAATCCGCTGCTTCTGCAGTATTTGTATTTTCTTTTAGCTTTTCTTTTAAATCATCAATTTCTTTTGAAAGCTCAATCCACCTAGGTAAAACATGATTATTTGCTAAAGTTCTATAAAGTTGCTTTTCAGGATTGTACGAAAGATCTTTATCAAGATTAAGAGGTTTCCCTTTACCAGGTAAATGATCAAAAGCTCCTTTCTGTTCTGCTTGTTTAACGATAGAACTAATATGATCCTCATACGTATAAGACCAAACTTTCTCATCTTTTACTAAAATCTCTTGTTTTTTTAGTTTTTTATCTAGTTCTTCTTGATTCATAGATTCTCTCTCCTTTTTATTTTCTAATGCCCTTAATCCATCGAATAGCTTTTCTCGCCACCATACGCTATCATGTCCACCTTGAAACTCTTCGTAAGTGGTTTGGTATTTCTTTGCTTCTAAAGCTTTATATAGCCGTCTATTAGCCGTTAAAAGAGGTTCGTTTTCGAGTTCACCTACTGCTATGTAAGAATGTAGATGAGTCGCATTAGAATTTATTGATGAAATTTGATTTTCAATCCAAGGAATTGTATTTTCATAATTATCCTTTTTCCAATGTACGGATCCAGACATTGACAACACATTTCCGAAAATATGTGGATTTTGAAGTGCTGCATAAAAAGCTGCTAAGCCACCAAGACTGAAACCAGCAATTGTTGTATGATTCTTTTCTTGATAAACGTGATACTTAGCTTGAATCCACGGAAGTAATTCCTTCGTTAAAAATGCATTCATTTTATCGTTATAAGTTAGCTCTTCTAATCGATCGACAGGATCTATAGCAACAGCAAGACACGATGGGATTTCTTTTCCGTAAATTAAATAATTAAGTGTTTTTTCAATTGAAAGGCTCTGAATGAATGAATTCCCATCAAATACAATGAGAAGTTCTTGAAGATGTGAAGTGTGAGAATAATCATGAGGCGTATAAATATGAATTTTGCGTGTGTTATTTAAAATCGAACTATAAAAAGAATATGTTTCAATCTTTCCGGATGGATAATCCTTTGAAGGAAAACGACTGCTATACTGCACCTCCATTCCTATGTTTAACACAGAAGCTTTATTGGTACCTTCTCCAAATGTATTTCGATTAAATTGGTCTATTTCGTACTGTTCACTACGCTTTATCCAATCATTTTCGAAAACATCGTTTGCTGAAAAATAGTACGTTGAAATAAAACTCTTATCCGTCCTAAACGTACCATACCAAATATCTGTCTGTAACAATCGTTGTAATTGATTTACAGACAGATCCCTACCAGGAAAACTACCGAATACATAAACATTTTCAGTATTTTGATCGCCTAACCATATATACGTTATAAGTTTATACTGATTATCTATAGGGCATTGTTCTATTAGTGGTGTATGATTTGACTTGATTTCATGCAAAAAAGTATAAAGAGCTTTTTCGTTTCCATTCTTTAATTGATTTTTAAGCTGCTCTAACTTATGACTAATGATCGAAGTCACCTCTCTTCCTCTTTTGTAGTACTCTATATGTAGTTTTTTCATTAGAATCCCTATATAAAAGTAGTCGTAAGTAATGTGTTTAGAGAAGTTATTGATTAGAAAAATGATCAATCGCTTGAATAGAAAGTTCCAATGATTTTATTCTTCTTTCTAAAAGTGTTCTTTGAGGACTCCCAAGCTTTGACTTATCGTAAATCTTTTCAATTGATGGAAGCAAACCAATCAGAACATTACGAGCTTCTGCTAAATCTTCCTGAGTATAATGATGAGTTTCTTGCTTCCAAACACTTTCTAACATAGCTAAGCCGATACTAGCTGCTTTGAGTCTTTTTTTCACTAAAGTAGTATTTGAGCCCTTTTGAGTCATCTGTGATAAGGCATTTTCAAGTTTACGGATTGTTGACTGTAAAGATTTTATTGATTCCAATTTATCTATTTTTGATACGTTTTCCATGTTAATGTTGTCCCTTCTGCATTGTTGACTTATTTTGTTTAAAGCTTGATTTCACTCGAAATATTTTAACATAAATAACTAACTGTATTCGAGTTGGACAATAACTTAAAGTAAAACAGCTATTCCTCTCTCCTCCCTGTATCATTCTATTATATGTACTTCTTTTTTCTCATTAGAATTCCTATATAAACTAGTTGTTAATATTGAATGTTTTATGAACAAAAAAACGTACAAGTATAATGTAATCTGTACGTTTTCGCTTTTATTCAGTAAGATAATAAAGTAATAGCTTCCTGGTCTTCTCATAACTTATGAAATCTCTATACAAAATGGGATAATTCACAATTTCTGTTTCTAGAAAACGATATTGCGGAAACCACTCAAAAAACGATTTTCTTAACCACTTTATTTGTTGAAACGTAATGTTCTGTTCGTTTCCATTTAGTATAGAATTTAAAGTAGCTGCTGTATGCATCCAATAATGATTAAAATCAGCGTTTATACAGTCATCTTCGGTAAATTTACTTTTTAGGTCTCGTTGCAATTTTGCTGTAGCACGATAAGGAAACGGTTTATGAAGTGGACTATGCATGTTCTGCAATTCCTTAAAAATAATTTGTTTTCCTAACTTCAACTTTCTCCTCCTTTATTTCTCTATCCAATTTAATAAGTTTTCATAATGATATTGAGCATCGATATACCCAAGATTATATATATTAACAAGCTTTTCCTTATTTCTTTCTATTCCGCTTATAGGAAGCTGTACACTTGGCTGAATTACATAAAAATTATCTTTTTGTTCTTCTTGATTCATATAAGATATCGTCTCATTATAAAAACGATAATGGTTTACTAAATTCTCTGCGATTTTCGGATATTTTCTATATAAAATTTTAGCCAGGCCTGAAAATTTATTTCGCTGCTTCTCATATCCTTCTGGCTTTGTCATAATTACAACGTTCTTTTCATAACCATCCTTTTGGGCTTTCAAAACAGGTATAGGGTCTATAATCCCTCCATCTAATAATTTTCGATTATTATATTCTACAGCAGGTGCTATAAATGGCACAGAGCTAGATGCACGAATGATTTTTAAAATATCATTTCCGTGTTCTGCTTTATTATAATAAATGGCTTGTCCTGATTCGCAATCAGTTGTCCCTATAACAAACTGTTCATTACAGTTTAAGAAAGTTTGAAAATCAAATGGTACAATTTTATTAGGTACTTCATCAAATAAAAAATCCATTCCGAATAATTCACGTTTTCGAATTAAGTTTCGATAAGATATATACCTGTAATCTAATACTAGCTCTGTATTTACTTTCTTATTTCTACCTTTTTGACGTGACAAATAGGTTGCTCCCATACAGGCTCCAGCTGATACGCCGACTACATATGGAAAGAATAAGTTCTTTTCCATGAAATATTCGAGTACACCTGCAGTATATAAACCTTTCATTCCTCCGCCCTCTAACACTAAACCAATATTCTTCATGCTATATCCCTCTGCTTCTTTTTTCTTAATTTCATATTAGCATAAGATTTTAAGATGAGGTTATATAAACTAATTACAACAATAACCAGAAACTACTAAAGTAATGTCATAATATCTTTGTGAGTAACATGTTACAATATAAGTAATTCATTCCACATATATTAAAGGAGGAATTTAATATGGGTTTATTTAGCGGTATTTTAGGAAATGCATCAAATACAAGTTCTGAAAGTGTAGAACGTGATTTAGAGAAGATTATGCTGGACGATGAAAAAGTAGAGTATGCTTATAAATTAATTCGTGATCTAATCGTATTTACAAATCGTCGTCTTATTTTAGTAGATAAACAAGGAGTAACTGGCAAAAAAACAGAATACCATTCTATTCCTTATAAAAGTATTACACAATATAGCATCGAAACGGCTGGGCATTTTGATTTAGATGCAGAACTTAAAATTTGGGTGTCTAGTATGGAGGATCCAATTACGAAAGAATTTAAAAGTGACGATAGTATTTTAAGCATTCAAAAAGCGCTAGTAACCTTTACGACAAAGTAGTGGTTTTTGTATCTTTATTCATTTTCAAAATTACTAACCCGAGTATTTTGGAAGAACATACATTATTTTTGTATATTTAATCTAAAATAACATAAAAAGGTAAAGCGTATTTTAAATGCTTTACCTTTCTTTTTTGTAATAAACAAGTGTAGTTTTATCATTTAATTTCTTTCTTCTTCTAAAATCGTAGCAAGTTCAAAGCTTCGTGCTTCTGGAAACATCTCTTCAATTAAAATAAGTACCTTCTGAGCAATTCCTTTCCCTTGATAGACTGGATGAATAAACATTGGACTGATCCAAAATTTATAAGGTAGTTCTTTTTGGGATATACATATCGCTCCAACAAGTTTCGAATCTATTATCATCTTATAAAAATTACTGCTGGGATTATTTATTCTAAATATAGTTTTTTCAATAGGTTCATTTGCTGGGTTTGTTTCGTAGTCTTTATATTTATGTAATAAAGGGCTAAATGAGTCTATTTGCATTTGAAATAAATCTGTTGCATCACTTTCTGTCGCCTTCTCTAATGTAATCTCCATGTTACCAATTAAGTCGCTTTCTTAACGAGGTAATATGAGCGGTATGATGACGACCATGCCATGCGTATAGTCCTATTGCAACAGCAAGTTTTGTTTCACCAGTTTCAGGATGGTTAAATGTCTTTTCTAAATCTTCAATTTCTAGAGAATATAAAAGGTTAACCCATCTTTTATGTAATGAATCTAGCATTACTAGTGAAACATCTACCGGTAATTTTGAATCGGGTAATTCTGCCCACTTCTCTTCTTTATACGGCTTAATAGTTGGATTCTTTTCTGTAAGTGCTAATTTGAAGCGTATGTAGCTATTCATATGGCTATCAACAACGTGATGAACAACTTGACGGACAGTCCACCCTCCAACGCGATATGGTGTATCTAACTGCTTCTGATCTAAATCTTTAATTGCCTTTGTTAGTTCATTAGGTAAATCTTCAATTTCTTGAATCCATGTATCAATCATTTCTTCAGTTATAGGACGTTTGTATGTAAATTGGCCAATTGGATAACGTAAATCATTCATTAATAAGTCCTCCTTATTATAAGCGCGAAGTATTTCTCCAAATATAGTGTACAAACTTCACATGTTCTCCATGTAATTCTACAGATGTTATATCTGATTCATTTTGATAAGAAGAAAATCCGCTTTTTTCTAGTACAATTTGTGATGCGAGATTATTAGTCGTTGTTTTAGCATGAACTTCAGTAATTTCATTATTTTTCGCTACATCTAAAATTAATTTTACGGCTGCTGTTGCAACTCCTTTTTTAGTGAATTTTTCTCCGACCCGATACCCGAGCGAACTAATTCGAGTTTCCGTATCTATATCTACTAAATTAATTCGCCCTACAATTTCTTTTTCTTCATTACGAATTAAATAAAAATAAGAATCTCCATCCGCTTGTTCTATTAATAAATCGTCTAGTAGTTTTTGGAAATATTCAAATTCAAAATATTTTGAGCCACGATTTGGTACCAGTGTTTCAAAAAAAGATTTATTCGTAAGTTCAAACGTAAATAAATCCTTAGCATCTTGTTCCTTTAGTTGCTCTATGTATATTTCCATCCCGTATTCTCCTTCTTGATTTACTAACTGTTATACATTCTTTTTTAATCAATTATATTCCTGCTATTTCTTTCGATTAAGTAATATAGATAGTAACACTTTCGGATGAAAAAGATGAAATGGATTACGAATTAAGTTCATCACTCGTACTAACCGAATATAAACATCAGAATTACTTGCAGATAGTCGATATATTTGTTTCGTATACCATAGCTGAAATTTTTGTTTTGTAGTTAATTCTCTCTTTAGTTGCGGGTGACGTGATATTTCTGTTGTTGTCATATCCCAAGGGGTTTCTATTATAGTAGCTGCCTTTTTATAAAATTGTTGTGTAAATGTTTTATCAAGTTGTTTTCTATCTTGCAAAAGTAATTGCAATTGGTGAGCCTCCATAGCAGCAACTGATACGCCTTGGCCGAAAACGGGATCAAAACGACATTGCGCATCTCCAACAACTAATAAGCCTTCTGGTACATTATTCACTAAATCAAATCGCCGGCGTACTTGATAAGGAATTTTGTATGTCTTTATATCAGTAATTCCCTCAGCCTTGTTTAGGAAGTCTGTAACATTAGAAATTGATAGGTTTTCAGCAAAATCATAAAACTCATCATCTGTTTGTGGTGCTTTCTCGTTTGCGTATCCACTGAAAGTAACAAAATAACGATTATCTTCTATCGTTTGAATAAGAACGCCATAAGGGTTATCAGGGAAACTCGGAGACATTAGCACATTGCAACAGTCTAATTTCTCATTTTCTTTAAGTTTGAACATTTTCGTTGCGTAAAATAAATCAATACGAACTTTCTCTTCTTGTACTTCAATTTCGTATTCTCGTAACCACTCTATACTTTTTGAGCCAAATCCACTCGCATCAACTACAAGGTCTGCATGAACTTCTTCTTGTATGTCTGTCTCTAAATATTTAACTTTTACTCCACACACTTTGTTAAGCTTTTCATCTACCAATAACCCTTTAACCAATGTTTCATATTTAATAGTAATATTTGAAATTTGATGTATTCGTTTTTGAATATGCCATTCTAGTAAAGGACGACTTTGTTGAATCATATGTACTTCTCCTATGAATGGCTGTTTCCATAAACCAAATTGATGCCATTTTAAATCACGAGTAAAGTTATTTACGATACTACCTGCTTCTATTAATTCATTCGTAATATTAGGAAACAATTCTTCAATTGCGTTTTCTCCACCTTTTAATAACACGTGAGGATGATTACTTTGTGGAACTCTTTTTCTCGAAGACTTTCCATCCCATCTTTCACCAGCTTCTATAATGATTACTTCTTTAAAAGAAGTTGATAATGCTTTTGCTGCAAACTTTCCTGCCATACTTCCACCAATAACGATAGCCTTATTAAACATATTTTCCCCCTTAATAAAAAGAGATCCTGCCTTGTATGAATGAAACAGGATCTTAAACTAATTAACTTCTTTATCATTATACTTAAAATACATCAGTAAATTGCAACATTAAAATTAAAATACCTAATCCCCATACGTAATACGCGAATACTTTTAAAGAGTGACGTTTTAAATATTGAATCATCCATGAAACGGCTATGTATCCAAAAAATGCTGCTGATAACGTTCCGACAATTAAAGATGTACTAGAAATAGATTCTGCTTTCCCTTGAAAAACGTCTACAAATTGCAAAATGATAGCTCCAACAATGGCTGGTGTCGATAATAAAAAAGAAAAGTAAGCAGCAGTTTCACGGTCTAATTTTCTCCATAATGCAGCGACAATTGTCATTCCAGAACGGGAAATGGCTGGAAAAATAGCAGCAGCTTGAAATGAACCGATAATTAATGCGTCTTTATATGTTATGTCATCCATTTTTTTACGACCATTCTTTTGTTTATCTGCCGTGTAGAGAAAGAATCCGGTCACTAAAAACTCCCAACCGATCGTGATTCCTGTTTTTGAAATATCTTCAAAGAAATCTTTAAACAATAAACCAATTACAACTGCGGGTATTGTCCCAACGATAAGTAATAACATGAGCTTTGAAAATGGGTTTTTAATTAAATATATAAATTCTTTTTTGTAATAAATAAAAACCGCAAGTAAAGTCCCAATATGCAGCATCGTATCTAAAAATAAGCCAGCCTCATCTAATCGGAACAAATGCCTTCCTAAATAAAGATGTCCGGTACTACTGATTGGTAAAAATTCTGTTAAACCTTGAATTATACCTAGTATGAAAGCTTCTAACCAATTCATGATGGTCTCCTTTCTCTTTTGCTTGTACCAATATATGAGGGTTAAATTTTCGATATGAAAAAAACTATATTTCTCTATGAATTTACTTTTCATTTATGGATATATATGTAAAGAGGGTTAAGGAGGGTTATTATGTGGAAGCACACAAAATTCGGTAATGTATTACTTTGGGTGGGCCCTATCCTTGTATTTTTAGGACTATGTATGACAAATGTTATTTCAGATATTCCTTTCTTTGAGGGAAAACATAAAACGGTTGGTATTGTACTTATATTTATAGGTGTAATCTGTTTTGTTGCTGCTAATCATTTGAAAAAAGGAGAAAGATATGAAGAATAAATCTAAATAAAAAACAATCCTGGCATATTAGCTAGGATTGTTTTTTATTAATGTTGATTATTTGTAGAATACTTTATCAACGTTATATTTCGCTTTGTATTCATTAATGATATATGTTTCGTAAATTTCTCTTTCTGTTGGATCTTCTACGATACATGCATCAATGCGGTATACTTCATCACGGTGATTTTTAATTGGTGAAACATTATCTTCAAAATGCTTCTTAATACGTTGTCTAATTTTACGAGCTTTACCTACGAAAAGAAGTTCGTCATTAATATTGTAAAACATAAAAATGCCGCCTTTATCTCTAGGGAACAAGTGGAAATCGATAAATCCATTAATTGGAGTAATGATTGGCTCGTCTCCTTTAATAACTTGTTTACGTTCAGTAATTGAAACATCAGCTTCAGGAATATTAATTTTAATCAAGTTCATTCACGTCCTCTTTTATTATAAAGATAAATAATAGCATAAATAAGTAAGAAAAGCTATGTTCAGAGGCATATTTCATTTTATAATTCAAATATTATAGGTGTATCATGTAAACTTTTCTTCCAAATCATATGATCACTGGATTCTCCCCAGTAATCTTTCAATACATAGCTAGGTTTTCCAAACTTTTTTATCCATATACTTTGCGCATTTTTATATCCACTATCTAAACAATATTCTGTTATCCCTCTGCTAAGTAATGTAAGAAACATTGTATGTAGTAATAAACTCCCTATTCCCTTTCTCTGATACTCCGGAAGTATGAATACAGTTCCTATTTCATACAAATTTTTAAGTACACCACCTGTACAACTATTAATCAATGTACTTGCTGGACCGATTTCGATTGTTCCAATGATTTTATCGTTACTTGTATCAATTGCTAATAAAAAGTAACGACTTTCTCCGTTACTATCAAAATCACTTTTCAAATACTGCTTTTTTGAGTTAATTTCATTTTCTATGTCATCTAATAATTGTGACAATCCTTCATTTTTGTATGTATTCGTAATAACGATACGGAAAAATAAATATAGTTCATCTATATCATTCAAATTCGGTCTTCTAACTGCAACGTTAGTCATGAATTCAATCTCCAATCCTCATTATGCCATTGTCAATACAACACTTTATATAATCTATTCATCATTATTCTGCAAAAACCTGCATAAATCCAACAGTATAGAAAGCTCATTATAAATATTGATAAAATAATTTTTATATCCATAGTTGTATGAACAGCAGGACCAAGTACCGGAAAACGGAAAACATCGAGAACGATCATAATACCAATAAGTAGACAAGTTGCTGAAAAGGAAACAATCCAAATTCTCCTCTTTAATTTTAAAAAAGATACTCCTAAGGCTAGACCTAATAAGCCTGTAGTAAAAGGAAAGACAATTAGTTCACTGGGCT
Source organism: Bacillus sp. PK6-16 (assembly GCF_056530295.1). Classification (NCBI taxonomy): domain Bacteria; kingdom Bacillati; phylum Bacillota; class Bacilli; order Caryophanales; family Bacillaceae; genus Bacillus; species Bacillus sp. PK6-16. The sequence goes on along the minus strand of NZ_CP096511.1, from coordinate 2,698,591 downwards.
CAATAATAAATAATAGAAAAATAGTAAGAATATAAGAAAGTATTCCCTCACGAATAGAATAGAAAATAGCAAAAAAAATCGGTAATGTCGAAAATGGACTAATGAGCAAACCTATACCAGGAACTAAGTTCCCAGCTGCTTGAAACATGGTGGCCAATGCACTCATCAAAGCTGTAAGTACTAACTTATTCGCAAGGGACAATTTTCTTTTATGAACAAAGCTCGTATCATGTTCTATCATCAGTTGATACCAATAACGTACAAACCAATTCATCAATATCTCCCCCTAAAGATGCCTCATTCATTACTTTCTATATTATTCATACACTAGTGGTTTATGAGCTGCTTTCTACTTGTTATGAATTACTATATAATAAAAGACTTTTAGGGGGATAAATTGTGCGTTTTGAAACAAAATAAATTCCTTGGATTATTAAACTACGAGTGTGTATCGTATCAGGGAATAATTTCAAAAATGGTACCTTTGTTAAAATCAGTTACTTTCATAGAACTGTAAACTCCTAAATATAATTTAGTTTGATCCGAATTTGTTCCTAAACTCATATAATAAGCTGGTTGCGTACCAAAATCATAATTGGTTTCAATAGCATGAAAGTCAGCGTGTTTACCGTCTGTACCTGCTCTAGTATAGGCTAAAACACCCTTAATTGGAGACTGAGATTTTCCTTTCTTGGCAAGGTCAGTAAAAACAACGCTACCTGTTAAATTTGGAATTGCATTTCCCATATATGGCTGAACTCCTGTAAGTGAAGTTCCTCCAAACTTATCTGTTCTAGAATCTTTATGAAAATAACTAAGTAGAGGCAGAATACGCTTCACTGAAGTTTGTATTGTTTCATCATAATAAACCATTGTTCTCTCATCCAAAGTCTGATTCTCAGAACAATGTCGTATAAAAGAAGTAGGTAAATCCCCTTCCCATCCTCGCCACCCAAAATTGATAACCCCATCTTGATTGGGAGTTAACCCCATAAAATGCATTTGAACAAGTTCTGTAACCGGTATAGGTTTATATTGAATAAATGAAAAAATAGACTCTACAATATCTTGTCCGACATTTCCGGCGTATTTGATATATTGATTATAAAACCTTTGAAATGAAATACCGGTTATATTACGAACACCTTTCGCAATTACTGTAAGTGTTTCTTGTATAGATAGAGGAAGTTCATTAAAGCGTGTAACGAATGGAGGATTATTTATGAATGTATTTTTACTTACATCGATTTCAATAATTTTACCTGCTATTTCTAAATCATCTTGGCTTAAATTAAATGGATCATAACCTGACCCGCCATCTCCATTTGTAAAAACAAGTTTTCCAGTCTCAGGTGAAAAGTTTAAACTATTGACTCCGTTATGATTAAAAAATGGTCTTCTTACATTCAGTAATGTTCGTCGCTTTTGAGCTTGACCATTAGATTGTAAAGTCCATTCTTCTACTGTATCAATGTGATCATATTGCGTATTTCTATTAACCCACTTTAAATTTAGCGTTTTAGGGTCACAAGGATTCGGTTTAAATTGCTCAGAAAATGCACCTGGCCCTTGAGTTCCAGCTACTGAATAATGAAGATAAAATAACCCATTTTGATAAAATTGTGGATGGAACGCAAGTCCAAGCAATCCTCGTTCATCATAACCGCTACTAGAAACACCTTCTTCAAATGTACCTAATTTAATAATTAGGTGACGAATATCTAAAAATGTCTTTATAACTCCGTCCCCTATGTAAAAAATCTCCCCTAATTGAGTTGCGATAAATAGTCTTTCGGTCGATTCACCTGGAAGGATTGTTGTTTTCAATACGGTTGGTAAATTTATATTATGAACAATGGGTCGTAAACTAACTTTAACTTTTGTCAATTAACTGTACACCCCTTTTTCTTCTTTTTATAGAAGAATATGATTAGAGTAGTTCTGTTAGTATCAAATAAGTCGTATTCCTTTTTATTACAATTTTGTATATAATATAATTATAAATAATCTGGGGGACGAACTATGATAATCGTACTACAAATCATCTTACCACTAATTTTCGCAGTCTATTTATTTACCCTCTATCGTAAAGGGACGTATGGATCAGCTTCATTCCTTTTCGCAGTCATGATAGGAATTTTCGGTTTAGAGAACATTTTTCAGCATGCTAGTCTAACAAATCATGCTATTTATCCATATTGGGGCAGTTTAAAGGCAGTTATTATTGTTTTATCAGTCGTATTTCTATTTAAAAAAGGTGGTTTAACAGGAAAATATTGATTTTTAATGCGTTACATATTTTCTTGTTAAATTGCTTTTATTTTATAAAAGAAGAAATATTTATGTAAAAACACGAAGGGGTGTGTTACATATGTCTATAAATATTATTTCAATAATCTCTATCATAATATGGATTGTGTTAATTACAAAACTTATAAAACCTTCAAAAGAACAGAATGGACGAAAAATAGTAATGTTATTAACTGCTGGTTGCGCATCAACATTTATTTTAACAGTTTCATTTATTCAAAATATCTCGTTTTGGAATTGATAGTGATATAACTAACAAAAATATGTATAAATAAAAAGATTAGGATTCACTCCTAATCTTTTTATTTTTTGAGGTAACACCACATGCCCAGCAAGCTAAGGTCTTGAAGTAGCCCCTAAACAAAATTTTAAATTTTTCTAAAGTTATTTATGTGAATTCAAATCGTTTTCAGGAACATATGTGGTCCTTTTATAATTTGAAGTTCTTTTTAAGCTTCTTATATTTTCTGTACGAACGTCTAACAATGTTTAACATAAAATACGGTATTTTAACGGGGAAAGGCAATTTATAAATGAAAGGAAAATAAAAGGTGAAATATGCCTTTTCTAGGTCTCTCCACTTACTATCTTCTTTTGTTTTTAAGAAATCAGATACATCGACTACATATCCCCTTCCTTTTTCCATCATCACATTTTTCCCGTGAACATCACAAGGAGTTAACCCTTGTTCCCTCGCATACTCTAAAGCCTCATTAATATCAAGTATTACTTGCTTAGGAATTTTAATCCCCTTATGAATAGCATCGTATAAGGTAATTTCTTTTAAACGTTTCAATACTATGAAATTTTCTCCTTTATATATAAGCTTTGAATAAGAAGGATGATCTCCAATTCTTCGGTATACTTCTGACTCTTTTTCAATTCCTTCTCCTTCTCGCACGTAAACTTTCACTACCCAATCTTTGTATTCTTTGTGCATGAATACTGCGGCATAATTACCTGTTCCTAAACACTTCCAAAGTCTAGGAATATCTTTAACTACTACAGGCTCGAATTCATCCTCACTTCTTATACTTACCTCTTTTAATAATTCGTCCTTTATCAATCCCACAAAACTATTTATACTCATCATTCCCACTCCGGTTTTGCTAAAAGGGGGCCCACCCACATTTTAACGAAAATATACACTAAGCGAATTTTAGCATAAAACGAGTCATCTTTCTTCTTAAAATAAAAAGCTAACTCGTTTTATTTAAACTGTTGAATACTTAATATTTATTCCGTTATTCATAGCCAAAAACCGTACGATATAAAAATATTTCTAATTATTTTCATTTTTTCAGAGTCAACTGTATAGGGCTTTTCTTAGTACAAGTTCTCTTAGTAAATTACCTATACAAAATCTATATTACTCTATTTTATAATCTAAAACATTGTTTAGAAGTGTAGCAAAGGTTTGTTAATGGTTCAATTCTTGTTCCACTACTATCTTTGTTAGCTAAAACTTTTATTGTTTTAATAGTCTTTTGTTTAATTCCCACAATGCTGTTTTGTTGCTATCCCATTTCAAAAACGTTACTGCTTCCTCAAAGCATAACCATTTATAATTGAAGTGTTCTTTAGATAATGATATGTTTTTTGTAGGGACTTTAACTCCAAAAGAAAATTCTTTTATTACATAAACCTCTTCTCCCAAAAGGAATCCTCCAACTACATCTTCTACTGATAGTGAAGACACAGAATCTAATTGTATATATGGACATTCTCTTGTAATACCAGCCTCTTCAAATGCTTCCCGTTTTGCTGATTCAATAGGAATCTCACCGTCTTCTCCGCCACCAGCTATTCCTTGCCAATAACCATAATCACTTCGGTTAAAAATGGCATATTGAATAGAATCGGCAGTTTTTATATAAGGAAATATCAATACTTGATATGACGCCCTCATTACTTAACCTCCTCTCGAAAATAAGTTTTAAATCAATATGAATAAAGAGCCGCCATCACAATTCTACATTATTAATGCAGGTTTATAATGTCGGCCCTCTATTTTTAAAAAATTTTATTTTTCATAAACAGGCTTACTCTTAACAGAGGAAAAACTGATTATTTCTTGTCGAATTTGTTTAGCATGGTTTTTCCTAAATGTTAGCAGTACCCTATATTATTCAATTGCGCCAGCAACATCATAATCATTTAAATCTAATTCAATCGTTTTTCCGAGCGCTAGTTTAGCAAGTTCCGCTCCTAGATATGGACCAGCTGTTAAACCCGAAGCCCCTAATCCATTCGCAACGAGAATTCCTTCAAAGTTAGGTAGCGGTCCGATAACAGGTAAGAATCCTGGTGTAAATGGTCTGAATCCAACTCTCGTTTCAAGCATTGTAGCATTTTCTAAGCCAGGCGCAACTGTTAATGCCTTATGGAATACTTCATGTAAACCACCTGCTGTTACACGATGATCAAAACCAGTATCATTCTCATGTGTTGCACCAATTACGACATGCCCATTGTCAAACGTTAAAATATATTGATCGTTCGGTGGCATAACAACTGGCATATTTTCTGTGGCTGTATTCTCGATTTGCAGATGAACAATTTGTCCTTTTTGGAATGTAACTAAGAAATTAATTCCTAATGGTTTCAAGATTTCATTCGCCCATGCGCCTGCAGTTACAATAACCTTTTCTGCTAAAATTGTTTCATCGTTTACTGTAACTCCCGTAATATGATTTCCTTCATGGACTAATATAGCATCGCCTTTTATGAAAGTTGCACCATGTTTTTTCGCAGCACTTATTAATGCATTGCGTAATAATCTCCCATTTACTCGTGCAGCACCACTAATATGAACAGAACTATATTCGTCTGATAATGCTGGGAATAATTTTTTTGTTTCTTCAGCTGATAAGCGAGTGATTTCACCAATCTCCGGGGCATCTTCACGTCGTTTATAAGCTCGCTCTTCCATTTGATCTAACTTTTTCTCGTCAGTATGTAAACTAATTGCACCTACACGATTATATCCTGTGTCAGTTTCACCGTCTTCTTCTAATTGCTGAATTAACGAAGAATAGTAACGTGCACCGCCTTTAACAATTTTATACCATGCTTTATTACGACGCTGTGATAACCATGGACATACAATTCCTGCTCCTGCATCAGTTGCTTGCCCTAATTGTTGGCGATCCACGATAGTAACATTCGCACCTGTCTTAGCAAGATGATAAGCAGTAGACGCTCCTAAAATTCCAGATCCAACTACAATATACGATTTCATTTCAAACACCTTTTCTCTTTTGCTAATTATATAAATATAAGAACATTCCTTAGTATAATGGAAGGAATGCTTTTTTCAATGTACTCATCACAATTAATTGTTGCAGCATTGTGACTTCCTTAATCATTATTTTTTCTTCTTACGGAATAATTCAATTGTTTTATAGCCTTGTGAAAGGATTTCTATCATTTTCTCTAGACGTTTTTCACGAGTTTTTTCTTGTTTCACAGAAAAAAGATTACGTGCCCAATCTTTTTGGTATCCAGGCGTTAAACTTTGATAAAACTTAAGTTCATTCGGATGATTAGCTAATAATGCTTCAACATCTTTAATTCGATCTGCATAATCGGCAACACATTGACTCATAGCAGATGTTTTTGTTGTTTTTTTCTTTTCACGTTTTAAACCAACAACAGTAAAGACTTCATCCATACTTACCATTCTTGCAAATTTAATATCGCTTTCTCCCACATAACCATCTTCTCCAACGTTTAATGCCGGAAACATCTCATCACGGTGAATAAACGTACTATAACGCGCATTACCTTTTTTCGGATATGCGAAGAATACGTAACCTTTTTCAATTAGTAATTCTTCATTACTAATAATAAAATTCGTTTGTTTCACCATTTCATCAAGCGTTTCTACAAATATAAAGATAGCATCGTGTCCTTTTGAGAATGCAGTCTCTTTACCTGTAAAAATGTCATAATCACTTGGTTCGTTAATAACGACCATATTTGTATACTTATTAAGTTTCAATTTATCAATAACTGACATAATAATCTTCCTTTACATTCAAAATTCATTGTACATACTTTTTCGTACTGTTCTAGTGTATTATATGTATTAAGAAAATCAAACTCTAAATCGTATTATTCTGCTGCAAAAGAACATAATTCTTTACTAGATGGGGTGGTTTTATGCCATATGTAATCCGAGATGAAGGGCTAGTTTTACAAGGGGATGATGGAAAAGAACCAATTTTTCATACATATGAAGAAGCTGAGGAAACATTAACTATACCACAGTTTCCAAAACATATTAGAAGAAAACCATTTACACCAAAAATAATAAAGATAGCCGCTTCTGAATAGGAACCGGCTATCTTTATTATTCATAACTTAATAGCAAATAAAGTATATAAAAACTCTTTATATTGATCTTCTGTAATTTCATGCTTAGTTTTTTCCCCATGAATAATTTCGGTTAAACTTGTATTCGTTAATGAAATATGGCCAGAGTTCGTCAACCTTACTGCAATTGGTCCTTTATTAAAAATAGACTTCTCATCTTCTATCACTCTTCTTTGAACATCATTTACTACTATCTCATCAATATTATGTTTATAAAAAGCATGACAAACTTTCCATTCTCCATCAGTATCTATTCTTTCTAAAACATAATTTCCTTTACTCGTATCTTTTCGTCTCACCCGGTACGAACCATTTTTTGAAGAAACAGACTTACCAGTAAAAGGTACAGGAACAAGAGGTACTAACGAAGCTATACCTACATCAATTAAATACTGTACATTATCATAAGTTAAAATAATTGTTATATGGCCATCCTCAAGTGCCCATGCATTTATATCGTTTTTATACACCGTACCTAATGCCAGTTGTACATCATAGCCACAGTCTTTTAAGAAATAGTAAAAAAGAGTATTTAATTCGTAGCAAAGTCCACCACGGGGACTAGTTAAAATTTTCTCTCGTAAGTTTTCCAGAGAGATTTGATTCGTATTTCGTGCTATAACATCTAAATTCTCAAATGGTATAGTATGCGCAAACGAAAAGAGTATGGTAGGTAATTCTTCAAACGTTACATCATTACGTTTTTTTAGATTTAATCTTGTGAAAAGCTGATCTTGTAAACTTGTCATATTTAGCACCCCTTAAAAATTTATAAGTTTAAATAATATATGCTGATTGTAAATTTTAAGGGGTACTGTAACAACGTACATTTCATTTAACTGTACCGGTACAAAAATTACGATTCACATAGGAGGCGTCATTACACATGTTTTTTGTAATCACTTCTTTTTGTGGCAAACCAAAAGCTACAAATATAAATTTAATAGTTTATCTATAGGCAAACTATTACTATCACTTAAATCAACAAAATATTGAAGTTGCCATGTTTGGCTCTTTTTAGCTTGATTACTAACAGTGGTATCCCAAACAGGATAAATTCTCATTGCCATTTTCCCTGTTTGACTTTGTGTTCTCAATATTTTTTCTTTAAGAAGAATCTCTTTAGGAAAAATAAATTGCCCTAGTTTATTATCAGCAATACAAGTGATTACTAATAAATCAGGAGCAGCTTCATAAGAGAAAGCCCTATTTCGCATATTTTCATCTTTCTCCCAAAAAGAAACGAATTGCCCAATTTTATTAGGTGTAACTTTTGATTTTCTAAAACGAATGGTTTTGTTATTTAAGTGGAATAAACATCCGGCATATTCTGCGTTTTGCTTTTCTTCTTTTAGATTCGTAATCATTAAGTTGTTAGGTTTGTAAACTATATTATTTAAATATTGGATTATGTTGTTAAAATTGTTCAAAAAAACTCCCCCTTTATTTATCTCTTAGTTTACCACAAACATCAGTTCTCCTATATCGTATATAATTATGAACTAAGTGAAATGGGGGAATTTAGCAGAATATAATTATTACTTTAATGTACTTAGTTTTTCAATTGCTTGTTGTTCAGTTGCTAAGTAAAAAATGTCATTCCCTTTATTACATTCATAAATAAAATCCTTTAAGCTTTTACTAGTATACATAGAGAAATCTCCAACAATAGCAATCTTTACCTTGTAGTTTATAAACTTTTGAAGGATATCGCCCGCAAGCCGTGTTTTTAGGTCAAAGAAATCTTCACTTATTAAAGATTTATGGATAATAATATGTTTCGCATCTACCTCATATTGAACTGTTGCCATAGTATCTAATGCAGACTGAACATCCGATATTAATACCTTATCGTTCCTAATGACCGCAATATTGATTCCATCGATTACTACTCTCTTTATTTCCATAGTCATCCCCCTTTATAATTTACTCAGTATGAGTAAGTAAGTATATATTTTTTATTACTAATACGGTCAATGAAATTAATGATAGTTTCTCTTTTTTATATTATTTAATATATATATGCGGAATTACTTTTACTTGTTATAAAAATATTGTGGAGTAACATAGCTTAACAAATTATCCAAAGTGTTAATCTCGGCATATGGTTGTATTTTGGTAGTATTATTGATTTTCTGAGGGTTAAACCACACCCCTTTTATATTTACATTTTGAGGACCAGCAATATCCTTTTCTAAGTCATCCCCAACAAATAAAGTATGTTCCGGTTGTAAATTTAGCTTATTTAATGCTAGTTCGAATATACGTTTATCAGGTTTACTAAATCCTACTTCTTCAGAAATAATGATTGTTTCAAAATACCTATTTAAATTCGTGTTAAATATTTTAGCTTTTTGCCTCTGAGTTGAGCCATTTGTTATAATTCCAACTTTACAGTGCTTCTTTATTTGATTTAAGAAATGAATAGTATTTTTGTCTATTGAAAAACATCTAGGGAAATTATTATTCCAAAAATCTTGGATGTAATTGCGTGGCAATCTATACCTTGGCGTGAATTCATCAAACAATGATTCTAAAACTGTCGTTTTATTACTTATGCCATATTCTCTTTTATCGTATTCTTTGAATTTCTGTAACATGTTGCTTTTAGCCGTACCATCTACATTTTCATAACACTTTTCTAAAACAATTAAAAATAATGCCTCTACTGCTTTATCCCTATCAAGTAATGTATCATCTAAATCAAACAGCATCGCTTTATAACCCATCAAATCATTTCACAACCTTTCTATATTTCCTAGTAATCATCAAAAGTAATCAAAAAAAACAATTCATATCAAAGAACTCGTAATAGAACGATATTCTAAGAGTTAAATCAAAAATCCTTCTTCTGTTTGTTAATTGATGTGAAAGTACACGATTTCAACTAAGGTAGTAGGTGAATTTTTTAATTGTAATTTCTAATTTTCAGATTAATTTGAAGGTATTTTGTGATAAGCTGTACTTAAAGATTAAATATAAAGGATGATTCATATGCAAATAAGACCAAAGGTAAGTGAATATAACTCCTATTATGCAACGTATACCAACTTGGTATCAGACGGAAATATCATACATATTCTAGAACAACAAATGAAGGAAACAAATCTTTTATTAAAGGGAATTTCTGATAGTGAGGGACTTTTTCGATACGCTCCTACTAAATGGAGTATAAAAGAAGTAATCGGCCATATTGCAGATACAGAACGTATTATGGCATATCGCTTGTTATCTATTGCTCGAGGCGAGACAGCGGAACTTCCAGGCTATAACGATGATATGTATGTTCTTAAAGCTGCTTTTGATAAGCAATCTATGCAAGATCTTCTTGAGAATTTAATAGTGGTTCGCCAATCTACCCTGTATTTACTTAGAAGCTTAGGTAAAGAAGCTTGGTCACAAAGAGGAAATGCGAATAATTCTGAAGTTACAGTTCGTGCATTAGCATACATCATTGCTGGTCATGAGCTTCATCATCTTCAAATTATAAAAGAGCGTTACCTTGGTTCTGATTTATATTCAGCAACTTAATATTTGAAGAAAAAGAGTCCTATTTATGTAGGGCTCTTTTTCAGTATTTATAACGGATTAGCGCTTAGAACCATGGCAATTAAATGCATTTATTTATAAAATTCACCACATAATATTTATGCTATCTCCTCTTATTCTGTACATAATTTTCTTTAGGCTGATATACCATAAACACAATAGTTCTGGAAAGGTGATGATATTATGTATGAACAACAAAATAATAGAGATAGAGATCAAAAAATGATGTTTTCTATGCAAGGAGTTCCCACAAATAAAATTAATATGCATCAATTACCTAAATGGATTAGAATTTTTGGCTATTGTGCGTTTGGTTGGATGATAGTATTTAGTTTAATTATGATTGTAGGTTTAATTCTGCAATAACTATACAGAGTAGGTAAACGGGACGATATTTAGGTCATACATCTAGGTAATGTCCCGTTTTTTATGTGTGATTATCCCATGATATAAGTAACCGATTATAATAAAAAGAACCTGTAGAATATCTTACAAGTTTTTTTCAAATATTATTAAAACGGGAACAACAAACTATTTTAACATTCAGTACAGGGAGACCATTTTGATTATGGCTTGATTTTATGATAAATCAAATTTCACCTGTTCAAGAAAAGCTAGAAAACAAATTCAAAAACGCAGTCGTTGTTGAATATTGGTAAGAAGTTAGTCAATTTAAGGAACTTATAGAAAAAAGAGAGGTTAAGATTGATTTAATGTATGTAACATAAAAAATATATTTATTATATAATTTCCACACAATAAATATAGAGAACCTATTTGTGAATATCTATATGGGAATTTAAGTTGTTCCTCATAGAAATTACATCTTTTAATACGAAAAGAAGCAAGTTAGCATTCTTTTATATGGATAAGAATATTAACTTGCTTCTTAAATTTTAGTATAAATTATTTATTGTAAGCTTTATAATATAATATGCAAATTTATCACCTGTTTTTATAATTCAAGCACCTACTATTAGGAAAAGAGAATATTTCCTAATTAATTTAAAACATAAATTTTGTCTATGTTTTAAACAATATGTACTTTGGAGGAGGTTAATTTGATTTTTTCAAAACTCATTGATCGGTACGCCTTATATGATTTACACAAAAAAAGAAGTGTAGCGTTTCAGTTTACTTCCCTTTCTAACACTTCATTAAATATAAAGGACATAGAATCTTTTTATAAAGTAAAATCATCACATATTCATTTTGACATTAAGCATTCAAAGCAGGAAAATGAATACATGCTTGGACAATTCAACTATAAAAGCTCGGTTCAATCCGGTGATTCACGCAACGACTCTGTAACTGGGGAATTATTCTTACATGAAAATGAAAATGCACCTCATGTTATCTTTGTTCACGGTTGGAGAATGGATTCTAACGAACGTGTGAAAAAAATATTCCACAATCATATGACCACCCTGAAGTGGAATATGTATTATTTCACTCTACCCTATCATTTTGAAAGAAAACCCGATCAATCCCTATTCAGTGGAGAGTATATGGTAAGTGCAAATATTGAACGAACAGTACAAGCAACTAGACAAGCGGTAGCTGATTTACGAGCTTTGATTAAATGGATTAAAGCAAATAAAAATGGTCCCCTGATTCTAATAGGGATTAGTTTAGGCGGATTTATTACTAACTTAACCTCTCTTGTTGAAGAAGAAATTGATGTGTTAGCATCCATTTTCTATGCAAATCGACTTTCTTATTCTATTTGGAATACAATTCCGGGTAAATTTATTAGAGAAGACTTGGAACATCATGGTGTTACGTATGATGATTTAATAGATTATTGGAAAATCACTGAACCGAGTCAAGCATTGTCAAAAGTAAAAAAAGAAAATATTTTATTAATTTCAGGTAAGCATGATCTATATGTGCATTCTGAGGATACAGACTACTTGTGGGAATCTTGGGAAAGACCTACACGATATATTTATACGTGTGGGCATGCCGGGATAGTTCTTAAACGTAAAAAAATTGCCGCTGATACTATTAATTTTATTCAACATCGATTAAACTCCCCGCACTTATCTAATGTCGTGCCTTAAATCGCGAGATTACTAAGCACATAATCTTATACTTGTAATGTTTCATTTTAACCAATTACATATATAAATCATCGTCATGCTAATCCATACCCAATAAAAAATGAAAGATCTCCTAATGAAACATTAAAAAGGGAAGAACCTTGATGAGTTCTTCTCTTTTTGTGTGTTCTTTATTGGATCTTAATTTAATTACAGTATGTGAAATTATGCTATATTAATTTTAAAAGCGAAGTAAAGGTTGTTTTTACTTCGCTTTTTTCATTTGCAATCCTTATTAACTTTGCTCAATGCAGTATTTATTTCCACACTCTTTGCTTTTATTTAATTGGTTTTTCTGATTTTAAAACAATGGAACTTAATGCAGGAACTTTAATTTTATTGTCATGGACAACATAAAGTGGTTTACTTCCCGCCTGCTTGCCATCTACTAGTACTTTCCAAGGCCCTTTTGATGGAAGTGTTATTTCAACAGCTTCTCTATTTGCATTGTGAGCCAATGTAAAGTATTCATGTTTATTCCCCTCTATTATATAAGCTACAGTATTTTTTGGAGCATCAATAAATGATACGTGTGTTTTTATTTGCTCTGCAGATGTCATTCGAAAAGCTGAGTACTTTTTGCGTAATTCTATTAAACCCTTCATATAATCTACTTCATTATTAAACGTTGCACGGCGCAGCCAATCCATCTGGTTAATTGAGTCTGGAGATTTGTAACTATTATGATCACCGTATTTCGTCCGCATAAACTCTTGCCCTGCATGTAAAAATGGAATTCCTTGTGATGTTAATAAAATCGAAGAAGACAATTTGTGCATTTGTGTTCGCACTTCATCGCTGTCACCTAGATTAGTTAACTCAAGTTTATCCCATAATGTATGATTGTCATGTGCTTCCACATAAGTTAGCACCTGCTCTGGATCTTGATAGGTAGACGAATTTGTATCGTAGTCAATACCTGCCGTAATACCTTTTTTAATACGATCTTCCATGTTTTCCTTTCCATTTATAAAACCATTTTCTTTTTCCTCAAATACACTACCTTTTAACCCATCACGTATATTATCGTTAAAATGAGCAATCCCTTTCATTTTCTCTGCATTTTTTTGATTTGCTTTTAGCTCAGCTGCAAGAGGTGTATTTAAATCCCATCCTTCTCCGTGTAGTATAATAGAAGGGTCAATTTGATTAACAGCTTTACGTATTTCATTCATCGTTTCATAATCATGAATACCCATTAAATCAAAACGGAATCCATCTAAATTGTATTCTTTTGCCCAATATGTGACGGAATCTATCATAAATTTCCTCATCATTTTTCTTTCTGAAGCAGTATCATTTCCTACTCCAGTTCCATTTGCAAATGTTCCATCTTCATTGTAACGATAATAATAACCTGGAACTAACTTATGGAAATTAGATTCAGCAGCGTTATACATATGGTTATATACTACATCCATCACCACTCGAAGATTATTATCATGTAGTGTTTGAACCATTTGCTTTAATTCAGTTATTCGCACAGTCGGCTCATAAGGATTTGTAGAATAAGAGCCTTCTGGAACATTGAAATTTTTAGGATCATATCCCCAGTTATATTGCGGTTCATTTAAAGTCTCTTCATTTACAGAAGCATAATCAAATATCGGTAAAAACTGAACGTGAGTAACACCAAGATCCTTTATATGATCAAGTCCTGTTTTTACACCTTCTGGCCCTTTTGTTCCTTTTTCTGTTACACCTAAATACTTCCCTTTCTGTTTAATACCACTTTCAGGTTGAATGGAAAGGTCGCGTACATGTAACTCATAAATAATAGCATCTTCCGGATTTTTTAATTTTGGCTTTTTGTTTGCCTTCCATTTTTTCGGATTTGTTTCTTCTAAATTAACGACTGCACCTTTATCCCCATTTACAGAAGCAGCACGCACATATGGATCAACCGCTTCAGTCCACTTATCACCAATTTTGACCTTATACGTATAAAAGAGCCCTTTTTGGTTCCCCTTTAGTTCTGCTGTCCAAGTTCCCTTTTCACCTTGTTGCATGTTTATTTCAGCACCTATTTTATCGTTCCAGTTTTTATATGTAACTAACTTCGCTTCGCTTGCAGTAGGAGCCCATAAACGAAACTTTGTATGTTGCGGAGTATATGTATTTCCTAAATCGTTACCACCATAATAAAATAAATTATCAAATTCTTCGCTACGAATGACTTTACCAATTTCAGTATTCGTATCAGCTAAGTTTTCTATTTTAACTTTGTATGTTTGTTTTAAATCAATTTTCTGTTCCGTAATTATTTTGACCTTATTAGTAATATCTCCACTGTTTATATCATAAGGAGTAATATTCTTAATTTTAATGCCTTCAATTTCAATTTTCTTTTCCTTAATATGAAACGGGACATTAGTCGTTACAGTAATTTCATGGAAACTATCAATAGTTGCCTTTTGAATTGAGAGATCCGATGATGGCTTAGAATTATATACTTTTTCATCCCCCGAAAGAATCCATACTTCAGCACGACCGTCCTTTATATTTTCAATCCAACGATCCCCACCATCTTTTTCCCATTCATTTGTTCGAACTATAAATCCTACACGATTATAGTCACCGTCTATTTTTATCTTAGTGTATTTTCCAAATTCATCTTCACCAGTAAATTCATAAGATGTACCATTTGCATTTTCTCCCCATAACCAAAGATTCCAGTCTTTTGTATTTCCAAGCTTTTCTTTGTAATGAATGATAATTTCAGTTGTTTTCGAATTTGAAACTGCCTTCACACTCTGAAAGGAGAAAACAGATGATAACATAACGATTAAAGTAAGTAATAAAACTGTTTTGTTAATTAATCTTTTTATAATTTGCACCACATACACCCTTTCTTCAAATATTACTAACGATTTATTATGCTTTCACTACATAACACTGCTTAAATTAATCTAGAAATCTCTTTTACTTCACCTCCGTATTGGCTATTTTCACGTATGTATTTCAATGACCTTTTAATACGAAAACGTTTGCATTAGTACTTAAAAAAATAGATTTGTTTATGCCTTCATATATTTGTAAATACTAAAAGATCAGGGAAAACATTTTAAAGCAATCGTTTGTTATCGCTTTCATTTTATAGACTTTCTATCAAGAGGTCAATATATTATTAATTTTCTGTTTTTATATATTTTAAACCTTATTTATTTGTCACAACTTCTTACAGGTAAAGTGCCTCATTATTGCTTAGTCAGTTTATTTTCAATAATACATTGCTACGTAAAAAACAGCTAATATCCTTAAAATGACATTAGCTGTTTTTCATAATGTATTAATATATGAATGATAACTATATTTCTAAATTACTTAATTTTTGCTGCATCAAATGCTTTTTGAACTGCTTGAACTTCAGCTGTATTCGCACCATATTTATTAGTTGCCACTCGAATACATGCTGATCTCAATTCTTTGAAATTAGAAGTCATGTTTAACTCATCTGTATTTGCATAATAGAAAATATCAAACATTTTATCTTCACCAATTCCTTTAACAGTTACTCCGTTATGAGTTCCGCCTTTTGCAATCAGATACGCAACTTTATTAATAATACTTGAATTAAAATGAACACCGCCCTGATCCCATCCATTAAAATCGTTAAATTCACTGTAATCATCTGGATAAGGCACTCCAAGTGAAGATGGCACAGAAGCTGGGTTTTCCATATCACGGAAAACAGATCCCGTTTGTTCTCCCATTGTCCAGTTAAAGTTTCCATTATTTACGTATTTCTCAATAGATGTTCCCATAATATCAGATAGCGCCTCATTAATCGCACCGGATTCCCCGTAATATTCAAGATTAGATTCGCTAGAAGTAACAGCATGTGTAAATTCATGTCCAGCTACGTCATATGCTTTAACAATAGGATCACCATATACAAGCATACTTCCATTATTAGCACTTAATGCATTCTGCCAATTTTTCGGATCATTCGTCTCTTCAGAATCCCAAGCGTGTACAACTGAAACTACCTTTTGTCCCTTATTATCAAAGCTATTACGCTTGTATTTATCTTTATAAAAATCAAATACTTTTGTTGCTAAGTAATGAGCACTTACTGCTTTTGGATCGTTAAATGTTGCCGAAGTACTTGTCGCTAATGTACCAGGATAATAGCTTTCTTCTTTAGTAATATCTCTGTAATTCACATCATATGTTTCAATGCCTTGCCCTCTTGTATAATCAGCAAGAGCATATTTGCCATTACTTTGTTTAGAGATACCAAATGAACGAGAAATACCTAAATCATCTTTTCCTGTTCCGGTTAATGATGTAAGACTGCTTTGTTTACTTTTCTTTAAGGCTCCAACTAGTTTTTCACTTGCTTTTAAGTTAGATTCTTTTACCATATTTTTTAACATATCACCATTTTGTGCATTTACTAAATAAGTACCAGAAACATAGTTTGGTGTTGCAGCTTCAAAGGTAACTTGGTATGCATTGCTAGCTTGTCCATTATTTTCATCAACAAAAATAACCTCTTTAACTTCTGGCTCAGAAATAAACTTGATATTGTTCCCGTATTTCGTATAAATATATTGTTTTGCTTCATCTTTTGATAGATTAATAGTTTTTTTCAATTCTTCTTGTTTTAAATTTTGCGCGCTATCGCCTGAAACACTTTTAATAACACCCTTATTATCTACGTGTGCAGTTAATTGATGTCCATATACTTCTTTTCCTTCGTATGTTTGCTGCATACGCACAAGTGTAGTTCCATCATACGAACCACGTTTTTGAAGGACTTTATAATCTACTCCTGCTTCTCCATTGACTTGTTTTTGGGACAGAGCTTGTTCTGTTTTCTCCTTAAGTGCATCCTTTACTACATTTTCTGGTGCCTTTTGTGACGGCTGTGTAAGTTCACCTGAACGGAACGATTCCTCCTGAATTTGAACTTGTAGTTGATCTGTTTCCTCTGCATGACCTACCCCATATGGTGCCACAGCTGTTAAAGCTAATCCTGTTGTTAATGCTACCTTAGTTAATGTCTTTTTGTTTTTCATTATTTCACCTCGTATAATTTTTGAAATAGAAAGCTTGTACAAAGTATACTGTCTATTAATGTCTAAAAAAAGAGAAAATACACAATTTATGTAACATTATGCAAAATTACATAAATTAAGGATGATGCTACAATTAAAGAACAACTCATATAAATGCATTAATTTCAATAAAAAAGAGCTCCCTAAGACGCTCATCCACTTGGTTAGTTATTAATTATCTATATTCATTCTAATAAAAGTATACTTACATCTAAATAACAACATAAAAACCCACTCTTAACTATTTTAAGAGTGGGTTTCATGCTATTAAAATAACAATTACTATAAGAAATTTTATAATTTATATTTTTTAGTAATCCTACTAAGTTTTTTGTAAAATTCACCTTTTGTCTTTACATGATTAAACTGATTTGGATTAATATTTGCTTTTTGTGAGAGTAATATAATCTCTTCTTTTGAAATTGAGTCTTTCGTATTTATAGATGCTATATTTGTGTATTTTCCGTCTTCTGTTTTTGGAATTTCTAAAATCCCTTTATTCACAAGATCAACTACCGCCTTATGCTCTGAAGAATGTAAATCTACACCAGTAATTTTCCAATTACGCATAACTTTTGGCGTGTATACACCGTTCTTTACCTCTTTTAAATATGTAATAGCAAGGTTACGAATGGTCCCACCTGTTTCTCCAAATGCATTCTCTTGTTTAGATGACCAAATTTGTTCAAACTTACGCCCCTCTAAAGCTCCTCCTTTTGCCTGAAGAGCCTCCATTCTATATGCATTCATTCCCAGCGTCATAGCATCGCTCATTTTGATTGGTTTGTTTGTACGAATAGAGCGTAAATTTGTAATTCTACTTCCATATGGTTTTGTTAAGTCAATTTCGTATTTTACGCCTCCAAAGAAATCGTTCGTACTGTATTTAGAGGCACGGCGGGTTTTATCAAAGCTAACGGTTACATCTCCGGCACGAGATGAGTTAAAATATCCTGCTGCCCATTCCATATAGTCTTTTAAATCTTTTCCAGAAATCTTATATACTGTAATTTCTCCCAAGGCATATTGGTAATTGTACGCAATATCTTTTTTCTTAATAGGACCTATATCTAAACGGGCATAATCATTATCAATTTGATGGGCTACTACATCTGCTTTACTGTAGTAGAGCATAACTTCATGAAAGAAATCTGATAAAGGTGTTTCTTGAATCTGAACACTTGGAATACCCTTTATTTCATTTTCAGGAACAAGATTTCTACCCTTTAATTGAGCGACTACAACATTTGCATCTCCTCTCGCATATTCGTGAAAAGGTGTTAATGTTTCTTCAAGTGTAGGATCAGATAATATCGTTGTTCCATCAGCATTTTTTACAGGTATAGCGGTAGCAGTTTTATTTTTTAAAGCCAATTTCCCATCTTGCTTTGTAAAAGTAAGGTCAATACGTGAAATATGTGTTCCATATTTATCTGGTTCTGTAATAATTACGCCATTTACAACTTCTTTTTTTACAAGTTTATGCATGTGAGCCGCAAAAATAGCGCTTAGTTCCGGACAAGCATTTGCAATATCTTGAACACCAGTACCAGGGATACCATTCTCATTTTCTAATCCCATATGCATAACTCCTACCATTACATCTACTTTACCTTCTAATTCCTTAATTGCCTTTTTCGTCTCTTCTACCGGATTTTTCACCACTAAACCATCTAAGTGATCTGTCCCTTTTTCAAAATCACTAATCATTGGTGTATTCATACCAATAATCCCAACTTTAATTCCACCTTTTTCTACAATTGTATATGCAGGAAGAAAGCGCTCTCCATTTTCCTTATAAATATTTCCTGCTAACGTTTTTCCCTTATATTGCGCACTAACTTTTTTCAATGTATCTAATCCAAAGTTGAATTCATGATTTCCAAATGCCCAGGCGTCATATCCCATTGTATTCATCGCTACCATCATTGGCGATTGTGGCTTATCGTTGAATAATTCTACTGAGTTTCCTTGAATTGTATCCCCAGCATCTACTAATATGGTATTTGGATTTTCTTGACGGACCTTCTTTATAACCGTATAAAGCTGTGTCAAACTTCCACTCATATTTGCTCCATCAAGCGCATAATCCCAAGGCATAAATCTACCATGAATATCTGCAGTACCTAACAATGTGATATTAACTTCAGATTCCTCAGCCTTAGAGATAGATGGTTTGACTATTACTGCCGTTCCAAGCAGTAATAGAATTACAAAGTAACATACATAGTTCTTCCATTTCATTTTTTGCATAATAATAATATTTCTCCCCTTTTTGTACTTTCATAAAGTTGCTTGAACTTTAAAAATGTAACTTATTATTCAGGAAACTTCAACTACAAAAGATAATTTTGAAGGTGGTTCTGTTGCAAAAATAAAGAGAATAAATTACATACATCCTCTAACAGAATTGTATTTTATCATGTCCTGTCAGAATACCCCTTTCTTAAGAGTGTGAAGTGTACTTTCAAAATAAGGACATATCATTTATCATCATAAAAATCATCATTTCAATTTATTAAAACGGGCATATACAGTTACTGATTTATCTCCTTCTAAATAAAAACACTTTCAAAAAAATAACCCCGCTCTTCATTTAAGACGGGGGTTACACTTATACAGAAAATCGGATAGTTTCATATTTTCTTCAGCTTATTGGTTACTTTCAACTAATTTCATTCTATTTTTGGTTTCTTCTGAATCAATAAGAATCAACCGTTTTCCCTGTTTATAATACGTATCGATAATAAATAGGGAATAATTTTTACTTTTCAATTTCACAAAGCAATTTTATCTCTTTGATTTGTAACATATGACGCTGTTCATGCAAATAGATCAGTTCTATCCACTGATCAAGGGGCAATTCTCCAAGAGCTGGATGCATCACTGATTTTTTCTCTAATACAGACTCATCTTCTATTGTACTCAGGAAACGCATCAATTCTTTTCTTGATTTGCTTAGCATATTGAGCATTTGCTGCACTTCAAATGGTTCTATACTTGGTTCAATCATTTCTGGAGCTATAAACTTTTTCGTTCTATCTAATAAAATAGTGTGAATTTCTTTACGCTCATTTTGGGTACTATCTAACTTTTTTAATCCTGACGAAATAACTGTTATCACTTTCTCATCTAATAAAACTAAATGATGACAAACTTGTGCAATACTCCATTTATCCTTATCTGGTTTCCTATTAAATTGAGCATTACTCAACAAAGTAATTTCCTCAACTAATTGATTTCTCGTTTCATAAAACTTGTCATTTACAATTTTATCCATGTGGATTCTCCTTTCATTGCAGCCTACATACTTAAATTTCTACGCTAGAAATATTATCTTCGAAAAAAGATTTTCTTTCACTACTAGTCCAATTTCATTTTAAAACCACAAATGAAGTTATTTGTTTTATATATATTTTTAATTGGCACAAATAAATCAACCTTTAACTTTCCTTCTAGATCTTCAGCAACATTATTTAAGCAAAACTCTAAATTATCTCTATCATAATCTGCATCATACTCACTATTTGGTAGCCACTCTGCATACATGTATTGATACGCTTCACTTAATTTATGAGGTTCATCATAGAACTGGCATAGACCATATGTACCTCCATCTAATCTTTTAAATTGCACAGTATGATACTTTTCTTTATCAAAGTTTTCAGGAATCGTAATACATGCATCATGCCGGCACTTATGACTTGCAACAAGTTCAGGATTATCCAATGATATTCCGATAAATGATTGCTCTGGTGGATACAGTTTATTTTCAATTGACCAATTCAGTAACTTTCCCCAGTGATCTTGCGGTTCAAAGTAGCTACCAGTTCGTCTTATATACGCTACTTCTAATGGTGGTAATTTTTTTATAACAACTTTCATTTATATCTTCTCCCCTATAAATATGTACACTGTTTAATTAGCTTTCTTTAACATTTATTCCTTCTTAAATAAAAAGAATTCTCTAATCATATAAAGTGAAACTTTAATCAGCGGGAGATGAATTTGAATTGAAATATAATTGATTACTATTACTACTAAAGTAGTATGTACTTTCATACTTTTATTTGATTTTATATTCTTTTTAAAAGGTGGAGGATTTTAATTGATTAAAGGAATATACGAAGCGCGTTTACCAGTGAGTAATTTACAACAATCTATCGAATTTTATGAAAAACTAGGGTTGAAGTTAGCCTGGAGCGATGAAGCAACAGCATTCTTTTGGATTGAGGATGGGAAAAGTTGGCTAGGATTATGGGCGGGCTCTGAATACGAAACAAAATATCATCCTTCTTTGCGTCATATTGCATTTAGAGTTTCCTATGAGGATTTAAAAGAATCATTACATTGGTTACACTCACTTCAAATTAAAGCTGTTCCGTTTGGGAGTAATGAATCTATTGAACCCTTTGTCCGTCCACATCAAGGTAATGCATCTGTTTATTTTATTGATCCAGATGGTAATAGCTTAGAACTTATTTGTCATATTGTTGTACCTAACGCACTAAAACATATAAATAATAAATTATCCTTTAAAGATTGGGAGACACTATTAGCTGATACATTTGAATGAATATTAGTTATAAATCATAATGGCTCGCCTTTATTTTTATAACATGTATAACAATCCTGAATAATAATGTCCTATCAATTTATCATTAAATACATGTAAAAAATGACCCTATTTATTCATTTTTAATGCGTATGTATGTACATTTGTTAATTTATTCGATATATTATGGGTATTGAATGATTACGTGAAGTGTATAGGTCGCTTATATAACACCTTATATTTTTATATCCGTGAAAACTACAAAGTGTATGAAAATCCATTTGTCAAATGAATTTAGTGCGGAAGGAGGTTTGTGGTTACTTCATAGGGTATAATAATCAGTTTTTTACTGATAAAAATATAGGAGGCGACATAATGTTTCGTACGATTTCAAATTTCATGAGAGTAGCTGAGATAAGAAGGAAAATCCTTTTTACACTAGCGATGTTAATCGTTTTTCGAATTGGCACGTTTATTCCAGTTCCTCATACTAACGCAGAGGTATTAAAAGTACAAGATCAAGCTAACGTTCTAGGTATGTTAAACGTATTTGGCGGAGGAGCATTGCAACACTTCTCAATCTTTGCTGTAGGTATTACACCATATATTACAGCTTCCATCATAGTACAGTTACTACAAATGGATGTTATACCTAAATTTTCGGAATGGGCAAAGCAAGGAGAAATGGGCCGTAAGAAATCAGCTCAATTCACTCGATACTTTACAATCATTCTCGCATTCATACAGGCCATCGGAATGTCTTATGGCTTTAATAATATAGCAGGTGGACAATTAATAACAGATCAAAGCTGGACTACATACTTATTTATTGCGACAGTTTTAACTGCAGGTACTGCATTTTTACTTTGGTTAGGCGAACAAATTACCGCTAACGGAGTTGGTAATGGTATTTCGATGATTATCTTCGCAGGTCTTGTTGCTGCGATTCCAAATGTTGCAAATCAAATTTATTTACAACAATTCCAAAATGCTGGCGATCAGCTATTTATGCACATAATAAAAATTGTTTTAATTGGACTCGTAATTTTAGCGATAGTTGTTGGTGTTATTTACATTCAACAAGCTGTACGTAAAATACCGATCCAATATGCAAAAGCTGTTTCAGGAAACAATCAATATCAAGGAGCAAAAAACACTCATTTACCGCTTAAAGTAAATAGTGCTGGTGTTATACCAGTTATCTTTGCTTCTGCATTTTTAATGACGCCGCGTACAATTGCGCAGCTCTTCCCTGATTCAAGCGTATCAAAATGGTTAGTTGCAAATCTTGATTTCGCACATCCAATTGGAATGACACTTTATGTCGGTCTTATCGTTGCTTTCACATACTTCTACGCATTTATTCAAGTAAATCCTGAACAAATGGCTGAGAATTTGAAAAAGCAAAATGGATATGTTCCTGGTATTCGTCCTGGTAAAGCAACTGAACAATATGTAACTAAAATTCTATACCGTCTAACATTTATCGGTGCAATTTTCTTAGGTGCTATTTCTATATTACCGCTCGTATTCACGAAAATTGCTACGTTACCACCTTCTGCTCAAATTGGTGGTACAAGCTTACTTATCATTGTCGGTGTAGCACTAGAAACTATGAAGACGTTAGAAAGCCAGCTTGTAAAACGTCATTATAAAGGCTTTATTAAAAAAGTGAATTAATTATCAAAAACACAGTTGGTTATTTTTCCAACTGTGTTTTTTATTTTATCAGTCCTGTAATATACAGGGCTGTTACTTTGTGGAACTACATCTCCTTCTCTAATAACTGCCCTTTTTTGAAATAAGCCCGTAGTGTTGAACGATTGGCCAAAAATACACCAATCAATATAAGACAAGCCCCCATTCCCATTGTAGGATTTAAAGGTTCTCCTAAAATGATATATCCCACAATTATTGCAATTAATGGTGATACATATAACCACGTCGATGGAAATACTGGATTTGTTTTTGATAAGAGCCAGTAATATAATCCGTGTCCACCAATCGATCCGATAAATATGAGATATAAAATAGGCCATTGCACACTCCATGAAGTTAATACGGTTACATTTGGTTGTTCTACAATAATAGATGCGATTAGTAGTAAAATCCCTCCATAAAACATTTGAATACCGTTAATAAGAAATGGTGATACATTTGATAAATCTGACAGTATTTCTTTCGAACGAATAGAGCCTATTCCGTAAAATAACTCCCCTATAACTAAAACAATACAAGCAATACTCCATATGAAACTTACTTGTTGATGCATTCCTGGTAAAGAAACAAATATAACACCTATTAGTGCAATAACTAAAGCAACAAGTTGTTCCTTTTGTAATTTCTCCCTATTCCTCTTTGCTTGTATTAACAAAATCATCATTGGTCCCGTAGCAGAAAGAACAGCAGCTAATCCCGAAGAAATATATTGTTCTGACCAATATAAACTTGCGAATGTCATAAATGTTAAACAAAATCCAGCATACATAATGCGTTTTGAAAATATATGTGGCATAATTTCTTTTCGCTTTAATTTAAAAATAATCATAAGGATTATGCCCGCTAAAAAGAAGCGAATTCCTGCTGAAAACAACGGTGGCGCTCCTGCTTCAATTCCAATTTTTATCGTTAAAAATGTTGTCCCGAAAATAATACATACTAAAATGTAATTAAAAATGACCATTTTCCTTCCTCCTTTTTACTCTTAGAATGAGTATAGAGGCTATGGTGTATAACAGTGTATCGGTACATATAACAGTTACTTCAAGTTGTAGTTGATTCCCTATATATTTTTCGCTTTAATTAAGTTAAAAAGAAAAATAGGTGAACCTATGAAAATTGTATTGCGTAAAGAAACAAACATACCGTATTACAAGCAAATATATATGCAAATTGTTGACAGAATACAAAGTGGTATGCTTTCACATGGTGAATCTCTTCCTTCTTTACGTTGTATGGCCACAGATTTACAAATCAATGTATTAACAGTTCGTAAAGCGTATAAACAGTTAGAAACGAAAGGGTATATACGCATCGAACAAGGAAAAGGTGCTTACATATATAAACGGGTAAAGAAAGATTTCAAACCAATTCCGTATAAATGGCAACAAACGAAAACGATTAATGTTATGCGTTCTCAATATGCAATGAATAAGCACCGTAAATATTATAATTTTTCACAAGCAATTCTGTATCCTCGTCTGTTACCAAATCCATTTTTGGCAGATGAAATGCATAAATTGCTGGATAAAAATCCGATGTTGTTAGCAACTTATGGGCCAGTTCAAGGCGATTATGAATTGCGAGTTGAAATAGCAAATTACTTACATGAACACCAGAAATTAGTGACAGACCCATCTCAATTATTAATTACAAGCGGCGCACAACAAGGAATTGATTTAATTGCTCAAACATTATTAAAACCTGGAGATATTGTATTGGTAGAAAGTCCATGTTACAGTGCTGCGCTTGATATTTTCATCAATAAAGGTGTTCAAATCATTCCCGTTTCTCTTGATAATCATGGAGTTCGCTCCGACTTAATTGATGATATTTGTCAAAGTAAAAATCCCGTTTTATTGTATACGAATCCGACCTTCCAGAATCCGACAGGTACAGTAATGAGTAAAGAACGAAGAATGGAACTTATAGAACTAGCGGAGCTATATCAATTTTTTATTATTGAAGATGATTCTTTCGGAGAAATATATTTTGAGGATGCTGTAGTACCACCTCCAATCAAAAGTTTTGATAAGGATGGCCACGTAATATATATAAAAGGATTTAGTAAAACGTTAGCACCAGGATTGCGTATTGCAGCACTTATTGCCGATGGCCCTATTTTTGAATGGCTATATGCAGTGAAAGGTTCAATGGATATCGGTAGTCCTTTATTAACACAAAAGGCACTTCTACCGTTTTTACGTGCGGAACGTATGAAAAATCATTTAGAAAAATTACGAACAGCTTTACAAATGAGACGTGATTTAACAATTGATATATTATCGCCATTAAAAGAACTACACTTTGAAATACCAAATGGAGGTTTTAATTTATGGGTGACACTGCCTGATTCGATAGATCCCTTTACCTTATTACAAAAAGCAAATGAAGTAGATGTCTCTTTTTTACCAGGAACAGCTTGTCTATTAAATTACGAAACAAATGATAACCAATTAAGAATTAGCTATTCAATGTTAAACGAGAAAGATATGGAAATCGGATTAGAGAAATTACACGATACAATACGAAACAGTATTTGCTAGAAGCAATATCACAATAGCCAACAATAAATAATAGTCTGAAATGACAATATGTAGTATGGGATATTATTTATTGTTGAGCTTTTTCGTTATTCTTAACAATCGGTTTTAAAACTTGTCTTTCTTTTAATTCTTCAACACTACCATATTGATCAATAACAATTGCTTTCATTTCCTCTCCTCCTTGCTATTTATATTAATAACATACAATTATTTCTCAAAATTTTTTGCCTTGAATTACCATATACTTATTTTTGGGGGTAATTATGCAAAAAGCATTATAAAGTGAAACTTTAATCATTCCTCACCAATTGGGCTCTTACTGCCCGGTAAATAGCGGGATGAATTTCAAAAAGAATCTTACACACATCTTAGAATCATCCAAAACTGTTTTATTAATTAAATTCAAAAGAAATGGGGCTAACTTTATGAGTGAAAAGATATTTAAAATAAACGGTATTGATATATGTACAGAAAGCTTCGGGAACCCTAAGAACCCTGCTATTTTATTAATTATGGGCGCTACATGTTCCATGGTTTATTGGGACGAAGAGTTTTGTGAGCTGTTGGCTAGTACGGGGAAGTTTGTTATTCGCTTTGATAACCGTGATGTTGGACGCTCTGTTGCCTATGAACCTAGAACTTCCAATTATACAGTAACAGATATGGCTGAAGATGCAATTGGAGTACTAGATGCTTATCATATTGATAAAGCTCACCTATTTGGTATGTCATTAGGTGGTATGATTGCTCAAATTGCTGCTGTAAAACATTCCGAAAGAATTTTGACGCTGACTTTACTAGCGACTAGTGTAATAGGATCTGATGACAATACTCGCGATTTACCTCCAATGGATGAAAGGATTTTAACACATCATGTAAATGGCACAAGTATAGATTGGGCAAATAAAAATGATGTGGCAGAGTATTTAGTTTCAGGATCTCGTCTATTATGTGGATCAGAACGAATATTTGATGAAAATAGAGTTTATAAACAAGTAAAACAAGAAATAGAACGCGCAAACAATTTATTAAGTATGTTTAATCACGCTTTACTTCAAGGTGATGATGCATATGAAGGTGTACTTCAATCCATACAAGCACCTACATTAGTTATTCACGGAACAGACGATACAGCACTACCATTTGAACATGGCCTCGCACTAATTGATGAAATTCCAAACTCAGTACTATTAACCCTTAAAGGGGCAGGCCATGAAAACCATCCAGATGACTGGGAAAGCATAATTAACGCTGTTTCTAAACATACATCTAAAATTTAGATAAATAACTAATGGAAGGGGGCACAAATTGTGCCCCCTTCTAGTTACAAACAAAAACCCATCACTGTATTCGTATGTATAGTGATGGGGACTTTTTATATTTTTCTATGTTTAAAAAAATGGACAATCTAATTGATCAACAGATTCCCATAATTTTTTTTTTGCATTTTCGGTGGATGTATTTGTGTCTAGTGTCATGTTTTTAAAAGGGTTTACTTCGACTTTTAATAAGGATGAAGGCTCCACATATAATGAGAAAACATGGCTGCTTGGTAAAGCTTTTGAAACGTCAATATCTCCAACTTGTTTAAATAGTTGCTGCGCAGCAAAAAAGAAGAAATTAGTTGGATTTGATTGTTTATTCAGCCACGCAAGCATTTCAGGTGATACCGATTTATGAATATTGATTTTTACTCGATCACCACGTTTATATCGCCTAGATCGCATACTTCCACCAACTAACTTATCGTTAAGTTTGTAAATCCTAACTCTTTTTGCTTATGCTCTCTATATTTTGGCGAACAAGTATAGACTAATAATCCTCGTGCATTTGTAAATAACGGATTATCTACAAAGATTACATTTTTGAGTCGTCCTTTTTGCTTTAAAATCATTTTTAAACTGTTTTTAATAATTACTGCACCCCCGCCATAAATAAACACGTATGGATCGTCTTTCATATCATCAATTTTATTTATAATATCTGTTGCAACACGTGCTGCTAAACCTAATAGCGCTGGCTGTGATTCCTCAACTAATAAGGTATTTCTCGGATGCTTATCATTTAAATAAATTTGATTGAATTCTGTAATACTATCAATCGTTTTAGTTGGATACTTCCGGTTCCATCTCGTAATGATTTGTAGTAACGTCTCTTTTACACCATAAGATAAACCTTTACTTAGTTGCGGACGGAAATTCACCCCTAATGAAACGACTTCTTCTGTCGTCCCTGCACCAATATCAAAAGAGAGTAGAGTTTTATCTACAAAATCAATTTCAGAAACTTGATTTTGCTCACATTCTATTTTATGTTTCACAACATTTCCTTCTTCATCGTATACAATGCCCCACGTACCAGAAGCGCCCTCAGGCAGGCATTTACAATACTCAATTGAAACATTAATTGTCACATCGCGTCCGTTCGGATAATGGAAAATAACCTTATGATTTCCCATATAACGTTTTGCATTTTCAGCAGCTATTTCTTGTGTAATAAGCTGCATAGGAAGAGCGACAGATAAATCATAACGAATATTAATATGGCTAGAAGTTGGACTTTGACGCATAGCGCTTACCGCCAAACCTGATAGTATTGTAATAACCATTAACTCATCCGTTGACTTATTCGATTTCTTCTCTACCTCAGTACCTTTTAATTGATCTTGAATAACTTTTTCTCCAACGATGTATCGTACATTATTTAGCATTAACGATGGCGAACTTATAGTCACATCAATGTGGTTTTCTAATTCAGATAATGAAACATCTACCTCATCTAAGAGTCCTGTAGGCTCACCTATATATAAAGAATAAATACTCGGAATAAAAATAGGGTCTTGCCCTTTCACCATTAACTTCAAACCGTTGTTTCCTGCATCTGCACCAGCTTTTAAAAGTATAGACATAACTACCCCCTAAATTAATCTGACATCCCTTCCAAATATATGCGAGCCCATTCTTTTACATTCAAATGTATTGTAATTTTTTATTTATCATAAAACCAAAATATTGCATACTTACATATTTCGTGTAAAAAGTATTTGACATGATACTTTTCCAATTTTATACTTATATTTGTAAAAAGTTTTTTACAATCGAGGGGGCAATTATTTATTGAATACTAAAAAAACTATTTTTATAATCATTGTTTTAGCATTAATTGCAATACTAGTACATGGCACATATAAATACATAACTGAAGGTTCTATTTTAGGTGGTACGATTTTTGCTATTTCGTTAATACTTAGTAATTTAATTAATCACATTACTTGGGGAGATCCCCGCGGTGTGTCAGAAGAAAGTCAAGATGAGATGGGACAACAAATTACATATAAAAGCTTTAAAATTGCGTATTTTGTGCTTGTAGTTGTAATGTTCCTTTTATTAATCTTCTCCGAAGGATTTTCTATGGGGGCTAATTTAGATGGAGTAAAAAACCTCCCCCTGTTCATCGCAATTTGCTCTTCATTCTTTATTTATCCTATTGTCGAACTCATAGTTGCAAAACAATATAAGTAAAAAGATGAGGTTTTCTACATGTAGAAAACCTCATCTTTTTATATTTACATACTCTCTACAATTGCTTTTAATTTATTCACAGTCCGCCAATTCCTAACTGTAGCTAGTGTATGTGACTTCTGAAACTGGTTCATTAATTTAGAATTTCGAATGCTATTTTTGAAAAATAAATAAACGACCTTCTCATCTATATAGCAATCTTCAAGTTCACTTTTAAATGTAAGCAATTGACTACTCTCTTCTTCAGAAAGTACATTAGCTAAAAAAGCAATATGAACACTTTCTCCTTCTAACAATGAATGAACTTCATATGGACATTGTTTAATAATATTTATAAATTCATCATGTGTTCTTAGCATGACTGGAACATCGAAATCAAATTCTTTTTTTATTTCAGATTGTATTCGGTCCTTTAGAAAGTTTATACCTTTCTCAGATTCGAACACAATATTACCACTTTGTATATATGTTTTCACTTGTTTTAACCCTATTGATTCAAACACTCGTTTTAAATCAGCCATTTTGATTACTTTATGGCCACCGACATTGATTCCTCTTAGTAATGCAATATAAAGTGTCATATTATCCCCCCCCCACAGTAAAATGAACTTATCAATTGAATCGGTTTTCCCACTCATATTTCTCGGATATTTGTTTTAATTCTTCTAACATATCATGAATAGATAATACCTCAAATAAAATAATAGATTCACTTGAAAAATGGTGATGATAATGATTTGGTTTATAATCTTTTAAATCATTTTTATAACTCCAAGTTGGGATGTTAAAAAAATCACAAACTAACACTGTAAGAAAAACTGCAATCCCAGTTTTAATCACTCTTCCTCCAACGATATTCCATTTTCTATCTTGATCATTTTTTATATCCTTCATTTTGAATATTCAAGAGTAAGTTTTCTATCTCATTATTTCATTATAGGTAAATGCATTATTATTTGTTGGCCAATTGGTCCCATTCTTCTAAAACCTTTATCTTGGAAACCAACTTTTGCATATAAATTTTGTGCAGGAATATTTCTTTCATTCACAGCAAGTACAACTTCATTTTTTATTGGAAAATAACGTTTTACAAACTCTTCTAATAATAACAATGACTTTTTAGCGAATCCTTTTCTTTGTCTATTGTGATTAATAGAAAATGATGTTAAAAGTAAAGCATCCTCATTATCTGTGAACTCCTTTACTCTATCTCCCGTTTCCAATGCGAAAAGACCCACCGGTACCCCATTGTGATCTAAAATAACAATCACATTTTTTGTATGATCACTTTTTGCTTTCTCCAGTAATGCGCTTGGATCTGATGTAAACTGAACTTGTTCACTTGGTAAAGTAAATGTTTGTATAACTTCTTTATATTTCTCCTTATACGGAGCTAATTGAATTTCCCCTGTGTGTATGTTCATGCTAAACTCTCCCATTTTTTAGCTTATTAACTTATACCTTGCTGTGCTTTTGAATGCACTCTTCCATCTAAAAAGGTAATTTCAACAAATGAATTTGGATCGTTCCCTTTCCAAGCAAAAATTTGTTTAATTTGTGTAGAATGCTCTACCCCTTCTTCTATAAGTAAATCTCCTTCAAAACCAATTAAATCTTTCACTTCTGTATAAGTCATTC
This sequence comes from Bacillus sp. PK6-16, assembly GCF_056530295.1. Lineage (NCBI taxonomy): Bacteria > Bacillati > Bacillota > Bacilli > Caryophanales > Bacillaceae > Bacillus > Bacillus sp. PK6-16. Next base: position 2,667,211 of record NZ_CP096511.1, on the reverse strand, counting down.
CTTCATTTATACTCGAGAAATGATTTATATTGATAGACTCTTTCTGTTGCCTTTCCATCAAAGTAGAAGAAGTTGCTGTTTGATTTTTCACTTCTTTTCTCTGTTCACACGCTGTCATACTGAAACCTAAGCATAAACTAAACAATATACATGCGCTTTTTTTCATCATAACAGTTGTCCCTCCCATGATAATTAAACCATATATTCCCTTAAAAATAAACTGAATATTTAATATTATATTTAAAAACCTCGTACAATTAAGTACGAGGCTAATTTCATTTATTCAAATGATTATTTGATTGATCATCCTGTTCTTTTCTTAACTCTTGTTCTTCATCTTTTGGTAATTGTTTATCATTATCTTTAATTGGATTCGTTTCTCTATTTTCTATCATATCATTTGGAACTTGTGGCATTACTCGGCCCACAATAGCGGCTAATTCATCTAGTATACCTTCACCTGTTTTTCCTTTTTTAATTTGCTTTCCGATTTGTTTGAGGCGTTCATACGTATCAACATCTGCTACAACGACTGCATTAGCACCGTCAGGGTCATTTTTTAAACTTTCTGCAACAGAGTATTTAATTGATTCAACTCGAGTTCGATCAAGTTTTGCTTTTACATCAATACCTACAATAGCATATTTTCCAACAACGACCGCTGTTGCATCATTCACACCTGGCACACTTGCTGCTAAAGATGCTAAATGATCTGCTGCTTTTTCATTTGGCTTATTTGATTTATTCGTATAATTAACATTTTTCATTGAAACATTTTTTTGTTCCGGCTTTTCGTTTGGATTGTCTTTTTTTCCAATACTGCATCCAGTTATAACGAAGCAAAGCATCAATATATATATTAGAGTTTTCATTATTTTCACCACTTCACTATTAAGGTTTAATCATAAATTTTTTCAACAGCTTGCATTTTCTTTACCTTTTCCTCGCCCCCGCTATTAGCATTAATGAATATTTGGTACGTATCTTTTCCTAAAGTGCCTACAAATTCATAGCAAAGTACTTCATTATGCAAATCATTGACTACTAAAGCTTTACGTTCTTCCATAACTTTTACATCCGGATTGATTTTCTTTCTTGCTTCTGCTGCAGTTAGCTTTGCCGATGGAACTGTTCGTTTTTGATGTGACGCTAAATATTCTTTTGCGGAGAACCCTACGATAGAACCGTCATCTAAAGCAATTTTCATTTGGATTGCTTCTGGATAAATTCGTACTCCATTTTCATTTACTACATACGTAAATACACCAACATTATCATATTGAGAGCTATCATAAAGCTCCATATTATTAAACTTATGGTCCTTTAAAAATTTCAAACCTTTACTACCTGCATCGTTTAAACTAACTTTCTGTTCTTTAATTTCGCGGTTATTCATAACCCAAATTGGATATCCGCCTTTTCCGGTAATATCCATATAGAACTCATTGTTCGTTGCTTCATCTTTAATTTTCACACTATAGAAGGATTCTTTCGCACCTTTTCCACTTTTCTCTACATCTACTTTTTCATTTCCTTTTAAATTCAAAAACGATTTGGCAATTTTCGCTGCTTCATCTTTAGAAATTGCCTTTCCTTCCGCTTCAAATCCGCCTTTTTTATTTTTTTGCGCACTTGTAAAGGTCGGTCCGAAGTTTGTAGAAGAATATGATGTTACGTTTTTCTCTACAGTTTTCAATCCATCAATAATTGTGTTATCTGCTGGATCACGATTTGATGCAAGTGCCATTTCTACATCCATCCAGCGTAAATTATTTTTCAAAACAAGATGTTGTACTTTTCTTAGTTCATCTTGTATATTTCCTGCATTTGAATATAAAGTTTGTAGCGTTTTATATTCTTGCTCATTTAACGGTTCTTTTTCTAAATCACGAATGGCTGCACGGTAACTAAAATCACCGATATTCGCTAAAAATTCTTCCGTTTTATTAAATGGCATTAATGTTAAAGGAAGTTGCCCTACATCCGAGCGAGCTTCAGATGTTAAACGCCATACATCCGCTAATGCAGGTGATAAAGATGATCGTGAATTCATCGCAAGTGTTGTGCCAATTTTATCGTGTAATAAATCGACTTCGTATGCTAAATCATGGAATGCACGTTGATAGCTATTTTCCGCTCGAATTAAAACTGCATTTTTCTCTTGGTGCTCTTTATAGCCCCAATAGCCTGTTCCTACTACACCGACTGTTAATAATACAATGATAATACCTCGTAACATTGTCCCACCTCCGCTCTATTTACAGAAAATATGTTTACCGATTTTTTTAATTTGTGGACGAGTCCAAATCCATTTACTAGTCGCAGTATCTGGATTGAAATAATATAAAGCATTTCCTGTTGGATCCCATCCGTTAATCGCATCTAAAACTGCTTTTTTTGCTGTTTCATTTGGCGTTAAATATATTTGTCCATCGGCTACCGCTGTAAATGCTCTAGGTTCAAAGATTACACCTGAAACAGTATTTGGGAATGACGCACTTGTAACACGGTTCAAAATAACAGCAGCTACTGCAACTTGTCCTAAATATGGTTCACCGCGTGATTCTCCGTATACTGCGTTTGCCATAAGCTGAATATCATTTTGAGAATAACCGTTCGGAACATTTGTCCCTTTATTTTGAGGTGGTTTATTCTCTTGTGCAGTTCCGCCGCTATTTCCTTTATTTGTTGTCGTCCCTTTATTAGCAGTTGACTTGTCATACTTCGTTGCCTTCACGAGCATTTGCTTCGTTTTAGCTCCAGCTAAACCATCAACGGGTAATCCGAATTTCTCTTGAAAATTCCGAAGTGCCCAGTATGTACCCCATCCGAAAACACCATCCACTTTTCCCGTATAAAATCCGTTATATTTCAAACGAGATTGCAGTTCAATGACATCTTCGCCAGATGCTCCTCTTTGAATAACTTGATTAGAAAAAGCTTCTACATTCTTTAGTTGTATACTACTGACCATTAAAGACAGTCCTATGAACGCAAGTAAAACTGCTATTTTAAAAATAGCTTTTTGGCGCATAATTTTCCCTCCTTAATTACGGAAATGATTTCTTGGTTATGTTTTGTAAAAGCCTCGCTTTTATGTAAAGAAGACAAAAAAATCCAAACTAATATCGTTGAAAAAATATGTAAACAATATAAAAAAAGGATAAAAGGAGTTCATCATGAAGAAATCTTTAAAACACGTCGCACTCGTCATTCTGTTCCTAACAACATGTTCAAATATATATACAGGCTCATCAATTGTTCATGCGCAGCCACCGTATGCCAAATGGGGTAAACTTGCCGTAGAAAAGACGAAAGAACAATACCCCAAAGCAGAAATTATTGACTATCTTCATATAGGTAGAAAACCAAAAACAGTTCAAATAACTGTTGAAAAATTTAAATTGTGGTTACGTGAGAACGGAAAAGAATACGGTGTTTTTGTTGATGTAGAATTTGAAACGAAGACGGAGAAATTTATAAAGCTGTCGTTTCAGAAGACGAGTAGATAAAGTGAAACTTTAATCAGTGGGGGTTTTGTTCATCTCCCACTGATCATCAGCCCTCACCAATCGGACTTTTACGGGCAGCCCGACAAATAGCTGGATAAAGTGAAACCCCCACTGTTAAAAACAGACACAGTGGGGGTTCTTGCATTTCTAAAATTCTTTTCTAAAGTTTCGATTCCCTAAAAATCTTACCAATATACAAATAGCACCAATTACAACTGCTATCCCTATACTGTATAAAAGTACTTTACCATATCCACCTATTCTCGGATCTAAAAACGGATATGGATACCAATTCACGATTGGACCACGTATTAAGCTATATACAACGTAAAAAAACGGGAATAAAAGCCAACTTGCAGCTTGTTTCCAAGTGATTTTCTTAATAGGTGGATTTAAAATCCAATCTAAAAGCATTGTAATCGGCATGATATAATGTAGCACAGTATTTACCCATGGTATTGCCGTTTGAAGTGATTCTTCTAACCCTCTTAATAATAAAAAATAAATGAGTCCAGTCGTAAGTATGTATACCGTTGCTGCACCACGAAGTATACCAAACTGTTCTGAGCGACCAAATGTAGCTGTTCCGATACTACTTAAAAGGAGAATACATGCAACTAAAATGTTACTTTCGATAGTGAAGAAACTAAAAAAGTTAACTGGGTTGAACGGTTTCACTTGTGCCCTAATTATGAATTGCGTAATAATGGCGCTACATACTAGAAGACTTAAACAGAATCTAAATAAAGATAAAGTTTTTTCATCCCTCATACATTCCCTCCTTTTCTTATATATAATTGGAGTTTCCCTGTACATGCTCAATAAATAATTTTAACGGAACGAGCCCACGTTTTGGCATATGACTACTTATAATAGATACTACTTCTAATTGAGGAATGATAACGATGTATTGTCCGCCGTATCCCATAGCGAAATATATACAATACGGTATGTGAAATCTTTCGTTATGTAATACCCACCAGTGATATCCATATGCGCCCACATGTTCATATGTTTCAAATTGCGCCCTACTTGACTCTTCTAACCATTTCGCTGATACAATTTCTTTTTCATTCCAATATCCATTTTGCAAACATAATTTTCCTAATTTTAATAAATCGGTAGATTTCATTTTCATACCGAAGCCACCTACATATATACCCTGCGGATCTTGTTGCCACTCGTATTCGTTAATTTTTAATGGATCAAATAAATATTTCTTTGCAAACCGCTCTGTTGACATTCCAGTAGCTTCTTGAATAATATAGCTCAGTAAATGAGAAGAACCTGAATTATAATTCATTTTTGTAGCAGGTTCTTCAATTATTGGCTTTTCTAATATGTACTGTACCCAGTTCTCTGATTCTACAAAGTCATTTGGGAATACTACTCCATTCCCAAACTCTTTCCAGTCCTCACCAGTAGTCATTGTTAATAAGTGATATAGCGTTAAATCATGTTTTTCCCCAGGTACATTTTCAATCCACTCTGTAATTGATGTATGTATATCATTTATATAGCCCTTATCAATTGCAATACCAATTAATAAAGATATGATACTTTTTGTAATCGAATTTATTTTATATAAGTTATTTGCACATTCGGGTGTTTTATAATACTCAGTTGTTAATTCCCCTTTTTGATAAACAAGAAATGTATTCACTTTTTTCTTTTCGAATTTATTTTCTAGTTGCTTGAAATCCAAAAACTTTACCTCCATTTAAATAGTTACTCCATTTATTATATCTTGTTCCTTCATTTTAAACATAATTGTGCTCAAATAAAAATAAACCTGTCAGCCATAATGAACTGACAGGTTTATTTTTATAATTTCGTACGAACATTCCAAAGCTCTGGGAAGAATTGTTGATCAAGTACTCGCTTTAAATAAGAAACACCGGAGGATCCACCTGTACCCATTTTATGTCCAATAATTCTTTCTACTGTTTTCATATGACGGAAACGCCATTGTTGTAGCCAGTCTTCAATATCAATCAATTTTTCAGCAAGCTGATATAAATTCCAATATTTTTTCACATCCGCATACACTTCCAACCATGCTGCTTCTACTGTTGCATCTTCTTCATAAGGCTGCGTAATATCACGGTTTAACACATCTTTATGAATAGGGAATCCTTCTTTTACTAATGCTTGAATCGCGACATCATATAGACTTGGTGCATGTAGCGCTTTATGAAGTCGTGCATGTAATTCTGGATCCTTTTCATAAATTTTTAATGCGTGTGGCGTTTTATAGCCAAGTGCATACTCAATCATACGATATTGATACGATTGAAAACCTGAAGCTTGACCGAGTGAATCACGAAACTCAATATATTCTGATGGTGTTAATGTCGCAAGAATATCCCAAGATTGAATAATTTGAGACTGAATTTTTGATACACGTGCTAACATTTTAAAAGCTGGTTGTAATTTATCTTGTTTAATAGATTCAATCGCCGCATTTAGCTCATGTAAAATGAGCTTCATCCAAAGCTCACTTGCTTGGTGAATAACGATAAATAACATTTCATCATGATGGTCCGATAATCTTTTTTGAGAAGCTAGTAAACTATCTAATTGTAAATACTCCCCATACGTCATATTCTCTTTAAAATCCGTATGAATCCCTTTTTCCATAATTACTTTTTCATTTTCTTTCATATTAGTCAAACGCCCCTTTTATATGATTCTACTTATATTGGTCTAATAACGGCTCGAACTGGACTTCCATCTGCATCAGTTAATGCAAGTGGTAATGCAATAAGTTCATAATCACCGTCTGCTACATGATCTAGTACGACATTTTCTAAAATATGAATTCCATGTTTAAATAATTGATGATGCGCTGCTAATTCTTTATCGTCTAGCGGATCAACTGATGGTACATCTACTCCGATTAAACGAATACCTTTCTCTGAAAGAAACGACGCTATGTCTGCACGTAAATGAGGGATCACCTCTGGAAATTCTTCAGCTTTTCCATGTGAAGATGTACGTAATAATAATCGTTCTACACCTTCTAAATGAAAGCTTTCTAATTCCTTTTTCCCGATGCTTTTAAGATTAGAAACGTCAATAATCCGTGCTGGGCCAACATAAACTTGAACATCTAAATCCAATACTTTCTTTCCATCATTATCAAAATGAAATGGTGCATCAATATGAGTGCCTGTATGAATACTCATCGTTAACTTTCCGACATTTACTGAGCCACTTTCTTCTTTTGACCATGAAACTTCATACGAGAACGGTGTGTCTCCTGGCCACGTTGCAATATTATTATTTAGCGGTTGTGAAATATCAATCCACTCTGATGTTTTCATATTTATGCCACAACCTCTCGCTTATTTTCAAACTGCTTATACTCTTCATTTTTCATAATTTTCTTTAATATTTGTACAGATTTCCACACTTCTTCGTATGTGTTATATAAAGCGACCGGCGCAAGTCTCACCCCATTTGGCGCTCTAAAATCTGGAATTACTCCATTTGCTTTTAGTGCTTTACATATACGTGCTGCTTCTGCATGCTCTAAATAAATGTGCCCGCCTCGTTTTTCATCCTCTAATGGATTTCCAATTGTAAATTCGAAATCTTTTAATTCATGTCCAATTAAATTCAGCATGTATCTCGTAATATGTAAAGATTTCTCACGTAAACGTTCAATACCAGCATCTTTGAAAATTCCAAGTGAACCAATTAATGGTGCTGTACTTAATACGTGCGGTGTACCAATTTGATAAGCACCTGCATGATCAGCAGCTGTTAATGTATGCTCCATATCAAACTGTTTATCTTTTCTAGAACTAAACCATCCAGACAATCCTGGCAGTCTATTAAAATGTTTACTATTTACATAAAGGCCTGCAACACTACCCGGTCCTGCATTTAAATATTTATAATTGCACCAAACAGCAAAATCGACATCCCAATCTTTGAAATGATGCGGAATAGATCCTATTGAATGGCATAAATCAAATCCAATGTGAATGCCGCGTTTATGAGCTTCCGTTGTTAAACGTTTCATATCAAGAATTTGACCACTTCTATATAAAACAGAAGGTAATAAAATTAAAGCGATATCATCTTCCATCGCATGAATAATATCTTCTTCAGAAAGTGTTCTACCATCTCGGCTTTTCACTCTTACTAAATGCTCCTCTGGATCTAATCCTTTTAAACGAATTTGACTTTGAAGTGCATAAATATCTGATGGGAAAGTTAATTCATCCGCAAGTATTTTTGTACGTATTCCTTTTGGTTCGTAAAACGTCGCAATAACTTGGTGTATATTTGTAGTTGTAGAACCGGTTACAATAGTTTCTTCCGGTAAAGCACCAATAAGAGGGGCTGTAAGTTTACCTAATTTCTCTGAAAGGAAAAACCACGGGTGCTCACCTTCTGTCCAGCCGTCAATGCCATACTCTTTCCACGAATCTAGCAACGTAAGTAATGATTTCTCTGCTCTTTTTGAAAGTAGCCCTAATGAGTTTCCATCTAAATATATAGTACCTTCTTTTTTATAGAATTCAGTTTGAAAATCTTTCAGTTCATCATGTTTATCACATTCAAGCGCATACTCATAAGTTGGTTGAAATGGTTCTTTATACATGGTGTCACCTTCTCTTAATTTTCTTTTTATTCTAACTAATTGAAATATATCACCTTAATTGATACAACGTCAATGATATTATGTCAGTTGACTTTATATATGAACTTCTTTTACAATACAGTTATATTTTCAGATATTTCAGTATAAAGAGGTGATTCTTTGAAAAACTCTACTCTTTCATCAAGAAAACACCGCTCCTTAGAAACGAAGAAGAAACTATTACACTCTGGTTACACTATTTTTATAAATAATGGATTTCAAAAAACGACAATTACACAAATTATTAAACATGCAGAAACTGGTTACGGAACAGCATATGTATACTTCAAAAACAAAGATGATCTCCTAATTAGTTTAATGGAAGATGTTATGAATCAATTTTATAATATTGCTGAGCGCTCTTTTTCTCCACAAACAAAAGAGGAAGCACGTATAATGATCCAAAATCAAGTTAGAGCATTTCTGCAATTAGCAGATGAAGAACGCGCTATTTTGCAAGTTGTAGAGGAAGCGATAGGATTATCAAGAGAAATACGGCAAAAATGGGATGAGATTCGGGAACGTTTTATAACAAGCATTAAACAGGATATTACTTACTCTCAAGAAAGTGGATTAGCACAACCTAATTTAAATAAAGAGATTGTAGCACGCGGTTGGTTCGCGATGAATGAATCGTTTCTTTGGACTATTACGCAAAATGACAAAAAGATTAACTTAGAGGAAATTGTGTATACGTTAACGGAGATGTATACGACCGGGTTATATAAATAGCACACCTTCAATAAGTAAGGTGTGTTATTTTACATCTATAAAAATATATGATCTGGGTATGGTAGTGCTAAAATTCAGATTTTCGGTTATATCGATGGCATTCCGACTTCTATAAATGATAATGTTTTAAAACAATATTTCCAAGGTAAGAAAAGAGAACAAATCATTACATCTTCTGAACTTAATTATTGGATAACAGAAAGATTTTGTGTTGATAAAGAAATATATGAAAGAGCTATTGAGATTTTCAATGAAAAATCTTCAAACAGTAAAAGCGTTACTCATGAGATTGAGTAACGCTTTTACCTTAATATATTTTTAATATTAATCTTCTTTATGATAAGCAGCTTCTACACATTCTGCTAGACGCTCCATTTGTTCCATAGTTAAACCTCGTGATATCCAGCCTGTTAACTTATACATCATTTTATAATAAAAATTACTAGGTTCATATTCTGAAATTAATGTTAGTGCTGTACCTTCCTCATCTTCTTCTAACATATAAGTCATTGCTGAATATCCTTGCTTCATTTCACTACCAAGTGAAATAATATGCGGTACATCGTATTCAAGGATTTCTACTTCAGCCTCGAATATTTTCTTGCCGACTTTTTGAACAGTAATATATTTATCTCCTACACGTGGATTCTCTTTATCCATATTTGAAGGATAGCGATTTTCTATTATAAACGTATTCCATTCTTTTATTTTTTCATCTTCTATTATATAGTCACATACAATATCCATTGGTGCTTTTATTACTATTTCAATTGCAAAACTCATTATACTGCCCCTCTCAAATACCCTATCCATTTCTGTTTAACTAAATCATTATGCCATATTTTATATAGTGAAATACAAGTGGAATTTTAACTTTTATTGCGAGAATGTTTTTCGTAATAAGAAAATCATGAATAAATAATTTAAATACTTATTCATGCAAAATGTTTTACTAACAATACAACAATTAAATATAACGCAACGAGTAGTCAAGCGATGCCCATACTTTTATTTTCTTTATTTTTAAAATTTTGCACTCCTAAACTAACTAACATAATCCCTATAAGCGTTTGTAAAATTAGCATACTCTGTTCCGAAACATCATTCCAACTATAAATGGAATACCCCATTACAATAATTGCAAGTACAATCGTTAAGATCCTATTCATATGAAAATCCTTCCTATAAAAAAAGAAGCCACTAAGTTTCCTTAGTGGTTTATTAACAATTTATATTTAGTAAAATTACTTTTTATGAGTTTGATATAAGTCAATAGAATTTCCTGGCCAATATAACTATGTATGTTAGCACACTTTTTCTTTATTCAGTCTACTTACAATTCCAACTATAAATTTATATTCAATCCTCTTCTTCTTAATCTTTTTAAATCCTTCTTTCGTATCAAAAATTAAACACGTTTTCCGAAACCACATTCGTACATATAGTGACTCAAAATAAATAGGTTTTATAATTCCTCGTTCTTCAAATTCAGTTCCATCTTTATTTTCGGTTTCTGTTCGAACGAACCACCTATTTCCGAAGCCAATTTCAATATACTTCACATAAGTCCCCCTTCCGGGAATTATTTTCTAACAATTCTATTATTTCCCCGGTAAGCGCACATTCCGACAGAACATGAGCCCACAAAGAAAAAGTAGATTACAAAAATCTACTTTATAGCTTATATTTCTGCATTCGTTTATAAAATGTACTTCGAGGAACATTTAACAGTTTTGCGGCTAACGAAACATTTCCGTTCGTCTTTTCTAACGCTTCAATCATGCTATCACGCTGTATTTTTTCGCGAAAATTCAATGTATGTTCTGTTTTATTTTCAACTTGTAACTCAAGTTGTTGTTGATTTCCCGTCATTGTTTGTATCAAAAAAGCGACTTGCTTTTCGCATATTTCCCGTCCTTGCGACAAAATGTAAATACGTTCTAATACATTTACTAGTTCCCGAATATTTCCGGGCCATGTATGTTGTAAAAATTGATTGTATATACTCTTTGGAAATACAACATTCCAATTCTTCCGTTCGCAAAAGTGTTGTATAAAATATGGGATATCCTCTTTTCTTTCTATTAACGATGGAACATATAACGGATAAACGTGCAAACGATAATATAAATCTTGACGGAATTTCCCTTCTTCTACTAACCTTAGTAAATCTTTATGTGTGGCAGTAATAATACGAATATTTACTGGTACCTCTTTTGAACTTCCTATTGGAGTTATTGTGCGTTCTTGTAAAACACGCAATAAGGCTACTTGCATCTCTGGTGGTACTTCGCCAATTTCATCTAAAAACAGTGTTCCTCCATTCGCTTGTTCAAATTTCCCTTTATATCCTTGACGTCGCGCACCTGTAAACGCACCTTCAGCATAACCGAACAATTCACTTTCCATTAATTCTTTAGGCAAAGAACCGCAGTTAACAGCTATAAAGGGTTCGTCTTTTCTTGGACTATTTTCATGAATCGCTCTCGCGACATATTCCTTTCCTACTCCTGTCTCACCACATACATACACACTAGCATCAGTCGGTGAAACAAGCTTAATTTCTTCTAGTGTGTGTTGAAATGCTTTACTTGTCCCGGTAACTCCTGGAAAAGTAATTCCTTTTATAAATGTGAAAGCAGAATATGTATTCATTTGTTTGTTTTCCTTTAAATACATACATTTCCCGATCATTCTTTCATTACTATATACCGGTATCTCTAATTTAGTTTCCAATCCATGGTGCACTAAATCTTCAAGTTTCATTCTTGACCAATTAGTTACTCGTTCCCGAACGCTCTTACTCGCAGAAACGATAACATCACGATGATTACAAATAACTACTTGTTCATCACTATCAATGACATCTAAAAAACGATGGATTAAGTGTAATTCATTTTGATGAACTCTTATGCTACATTCACGTTCAATCGCATGTGCAATTGAAGTTACCATACCGAGCATATATGGATGCGAAAATTCAATTGGACAGGAGAAATCTAGAATACCAATTAATTTCCCGTCATCGTTATGAATGGGAGCAGCCGCACAACTCCAGCTATGAGATACCACGGAGTAATGTTCAGTACCACTTATCATAATAGCTTCTTCAATTTCTAGCGCTGTTCCTATTGCGTTTGTCCCCACAGCTGCTTCCGTCCATTTTACACCTTCAATAAAATTAATATGTTTCGCTCGCTTTAACGTTTGTTTATTTCCACTTAAGGATAGGACATAACCATCTGGATCGATTAATAATGCCATCATTTGTAGTTCATCAATGGTTTTTCTCATATTTTGTATTTGGGGTAATGCTATATCAAGGAAAATTTCACTCTTTTTCTTTTGTTCTCGAAAAATATTAGAAGACAAAACTTTCTGACCTTTATTCATATGAGGATTAACATTAGCCTGTTTACATCGATGCCACGATTCTGAAATTCTTTGATTTATGCGATTTGAATCAAGAACACCTTCATTAACAAACTTTTTCCATGTATGTAAGTAAAACGGTGAAGCTAACATTGTATCATCTCCCTTTTAATTGTTTTGGAGATTTATAAAACATACTTTTATTATAAAACTGAATAAAAGCGTTTTCAATACAACTAGCAATACGACACAAATATGTTAATAATTTGAATATCCTAATGCACTTCTTTATTCTTTTTTAGTAGCACTATATTTTGTATAATGGACGCAAAGAAAATACATAACCAAAACCACTTTTGTGGATTACCATTTATAAAGAAAACAATCACGGCTATTGCAAATAAAATAGCGGATGCTAAACTAAAATATAATTTTGTTTTAATTTCTATTATCCCTCACCCCTCTGTTACTTTACAGTACATACTAACTCTTCATTTTTCATCTCTACTATGTACTCCTGTAAAACATATTCTTTCCCGCCATGGTTTTCATACCATTCATGTATTCTTTTAATATGCCTCTCGTCACTTCTAATTTTCGATTCTATTTCATTATACTGTTCATAACTATCATATTCCCATATGGCAAATACTTCATACGTACCATTCTTATTATCTTTCATCCAGCGTCCTATTAGCCTAGAACCATGCTTTAATTGATTAGGTAAGTTCGTATTATTGAAATGATCATTAAATACTTCTATAAATTCATTTTTCACTACATAGTACTTCCTTCTATAAAACATACTTCTTCACCTCTTTTATGAAAAGTATCAGTAAACCTTCCCATCACTACCGTATTATAATACTTTCCATCCGATAGTCTTTTGTCATTTTTCAAAATGCCTTCTACTTCAAAACCTAATTTTTTATAAAGATGAATAGCTTTCTCGTTTGTCTCTAATACTTGTAAAGATATTTTATTCACTGCATTTTCGTCAGCCCATTTAATAGATTGTTGTAATAGGCTCTTCCCCATTCTATATCCCCAAAACTCTTTTAAAATGCAAACGCCAAACTCCACTTTATGAGATAATCTCTTAAAATTTGATCCTTCACATCTTGAAAATCCAACAATTCGATTGTGCACTTCTACAACTAAAAAGAGATTCTTCGTTTCTTCACTATCTGTTTTTATTATTTTTTGAAACCCTAGGTCATCTATAAATCCCTCTCCAGCATCTCTATCCATATTTTCAGTTTCTCCATCAATCTGAACTCTAATTTTCGATAACTGCTCAGCATCTTTCTCAGCTGCAGAACGAATTGTATAAGTTAATCCATTTATATAAAACTCTTGCTCTTTTACAATCATGTCAAACTCCTTTCAAATGAATATAATGGCGCTATTACAACTTGTTTACCTTGTTTCTCAAAGTCCTGAACAGTTTCTTTACTAGCCTCTTCGTCAGTTATAATAATGTCAATTTCTTTTAGAGACTCTCCTCTTATAAAACAATCTATTCCAAGTTTATTATGCGGAACTAAACAAATATTTCTTCTAGCAATTTCACTTACTCTTTTACTAAAATAAGCAACTTCAGGTGTTGCAGTACTAATACCTTGTAATGAAATGCCTCCACCTGTAGAGAAATAAAGATCAATAGAAAATCTACTTATCAATTCAGAGGCAAGTGTATCAGTAATATTCCCTGAAGGTTTTACTTTTCCGCCAATTAAATACGTATCAATATTCTTATATTCTCGTAGATAACCAGCTATTTCTATAGAATTCGTAATAACCGTAAATGATACTTCTGGTAAATATTTCAGCATCGCATTATGAACGGAAGCCCCACCAATAAAAATTGAATCACCTTCTTGTATATAAGATACCGCAACTCTTGCAATTGTGTCCTCATATATTGAGCTATCACTATAACGTTTAGCTGGTTCCGCAGCTAAATTTCTCACTCGCGTAAGTTCAATTGCACCTCCGTGCGTTCTTTTTAATAAACCATCCTTTTCCATAATAGACAAATCTCTTCTTATAGAATCAATAGACATATCAAATCTTTCCGCAAGATCCTTTGCGATTACTCTTCCATCTGTATTAAGTAGTTCTAAAATTTTCTCTCGACGTTCTTCAGTAAACATGTTATCACCACCGTTATTGAAGATTCAGAAACTTAAACTTTATTTTAATTATATGCATGCCTCTTCCGTTTTACAATATTTTCAATTCTTATTTATTCCGTTTTATACAGTCTTCTCCCTCTTTCTATCCTGTTAACTTGACAACCGAATAAATATATATCTGTATATTACAAAAAATACTTCCATTCATCTTCCTATTGATGTAAAATTATTCCTATGTTTTACTTTTTAATACAGAAAGGGATTACTATGAAACCATTAATCAAAACGACATGTACAGCATTATTATTTACTGGAATATTAACAGGATGTAATAGCAATACTACATCAAAACAAGAAAAGAGCGCTCTCGAAAAGAATGCAATGCACTATGGGGAAATATTTAAAAACGAATACTATAGAGCAACTGTTGAAAATGCTAAATTCGAAAAAATAGACAAAGAGTGGCGTCTCACAGCTCGCGTTACTATAAATAACGCTCGTGTTGACGGACAAACGATAGATCTTTCAGAAATAAAATATTTCATAAAAGATGACAAAACGGGTGAAAAATACGAAGGTAAAGTTATACAAAATGAAAATGCTAAAAAAATTCCATCTGAATTTTCTTTAACTACTGACATTGAATTTAATATGAAAACTTCACCAAAAGATTTAAATAATATGTATTTATACATAGATAGCAAAGCAGCGCCGTTAACAGATACATATTGGAAGCTTGATAATTTAGTATCTAAATAGAAAGACCAGTCTTACATGACTGGTCTTTTACATTCATACATTTAACTTTCATTAACACTTATATTCATTTTCTAATAACAACTTGAATAACATCAGCTAAACCAGTGTGCCCTTTCCCTTCAATTCGCTCTTGTTCGCCATTAAAGAAATGAATTACCTTATGTTCTTCACACCAAGTAAGGATATCAATTGGATCATACAGCATATCAACATCTTTTGGTCCACCAGTACCATAGTTTATTTGTTTTTTTGAGTAAACTTCAAACATAATTAAACCACCAGGCTTTATCGTTTGTATCATTTTACCTAATATCATTTTTTTATAATCATCATGAAAATGTCCAAATACCATAATTGCTGCATCATATTCATTTTCTGGCAAACTATCAGCTAATAAATCTACTTTTTTTGTATGCACGTTTACGTTATGCTTCTCTGCCAATTTTTTTGTCTTCTCTAATCCATCTTCCGAATAATCAATAGCTGTTACTTCGTTCCCTTGTCTTGCTAGAAATACAGCATTTCTACCTTCTCCCTCCGCAAAAGCTATTACTTTATCGTGATTTGCTAAACGAAATGCTTGTTCTTTAATAAATGTATTAGGTTCTTCCCCGTAAAAATATTCATCTGATTTATATCGATCATTCCAAAATTTAGTCATCATCTTCTCTCCTTCTTCATATCATTTTCTAACTACAATTAAAGATATCAAAGAGTCTTTTTATCCTTAATTAATTTAAAAATAAAAGCAGATTAAAAATCCACTTTTATTTTTTTCGCAAGATCTACGATTTTTTGATTTCGTAACTCTTCTTCCATTTTCTCTTCTGCTGCAAGCATTACTTCATTAATTAAACATCCAGGTTTGTCATGTAAACAACATTCAAACAATGATGTTTTACCTTCAATTGCATGTATAATATCTAAAAATGAAATATCTTCCCAATTCTTACTAAGCGAGTAACCGCCCTTTGGACCAGATGATGAATGTATCATCCCTTCCTTCGTCAACTTAGTTAGTATTTTAGACAAGTACGTTGGTGAAACATTTTGCATTTCTGCTAATTGGTGAACACTAACTAACTTATTTGGTGTAGCCTTTGCCAGAAAAAGCATTGTATGAAGAGCATAATTTGTAGCTTTAGAATATTTCATAGTACAGCCCCTATTGTAGACTTCATGTATCTACAATAACTTTATTTTTTTATTATGTCAAACGTTTGTAATGCTCCATAAAAAATTATTTCTTCACAAGTAATACATCTGTCGCACAAATCGTCACTTCTCTAAATGGACAGTCGAATAAAACACCTAGTTCAAAACCATCTTCAGTAAGAGCTATTTCATGATATAACCACCAAGCATTTTCAAAGTTTTCCGGCATAGAACACTTTGTTACTCCTATAAAGGTTACTTCAAATTTATCAAATTCACTAAAAGTACCACTGCAATCTAATACGATAGACAAAGTATCTTCTGACTTTCTCTTTACTACTTTAATTACACTGTCGTGTAATGATGTCTTGTGTAACTGAACGACATTTGACGGAAGTTTTTTCTCAATGGAATTAAAATATTCTACGTATGATTGATCTAATTGTGCCGCTCTTTTCTCATAATCTGTTGACCACTTTCGCATACGTTTTTTCAGTTCACCTGATGGGTATTCTGAATTAGTTGTGATGTTTTGTATAATTGAGTATATCGATTCAGGAAGGAACTTTAATAAATCTATTTTCCTTTTCTCAATTTCCTCCTTTAAACTTTCTATATCCATTTCCGACCATTCTTTTATAGAATCTATAAAACTTACAAATTCTAAAACTTGCATTTCTTTATACCAATCTCTTGTAAAATATTTCAATGACACCTCTCCTAAAACATCTTTACATCCAGTAAAAACAATATATCTACTTATTATATCATTCCAATAACCATTCTTTCTAAAGAAAAAATGTAAAACTGTAAATATTCCGCCTATTTTTTTCTAAAACTTCAGAATGTTTACAAAATTATAAAATTAGAATACATTTTAGCTGTACAAGATTCACCTGTACAAAAATTCAAACAAAAAGGGATGGTTATATGTTGAAGAAATTAGTAGCAGGGACATTAGTAGCGGGTTTTGCACTAACTGGAGGACTAGGTGCGGTAAGTGCTGAAGAAAAAAGTAACACAATTAAGTCATTTGATTATTTAAAAGTGGATGAACAAAATGTTAATTCATTTGCAAAATTAAGTGAGCAGGATAAGAAAGATATCCAAATTACTATGGTATTACCAGAGCAAAATGAAAATGGAGATTGGCTAGCTTATGGTTTTACTAGCCGTGAAACATTAGATGCGTATATTGAAAAGGATAAAAAAGCAATTAAAAATAAAATTAATCCTTTAGGTAGCGGTGCTGGTAGTACTGATTTTTATGAACATAAAGATAAAGGTGGACAATATATTTACTGGAGTAGCGGCTTTAAAAACTTACCATCTAGCTGGAATGACAGAATTTCTTCTGTAAGTACAGCGTCACCTTCTGCAAGTTATTCAACTACACTTTGGGAGCACACTTCAACACAAGGATATGGAAAAGGCGTTTTATTTAAACATGCTGATTGGTACGGTAAAACTGCTAATTTAGCTGCTGATTGGAACGATATTACTTCAGCGATTGAAATTAAATAGTAATAAGATATTTAATTTCTTCTATAAAAATTCAAACCACTATTCTCTCTTTCATTTAGAGAATAGTGGTTTATCATATTTCTATTTAAGCATGTACAGCATGTCCTACTGCTTGCATTAACGCTTCATGAATCGCCTCAGATAAAGTTGGATGTGCTGCAATATAATCTCTCATTATATCAGCGGTAACTTCTGTATGAATCATTACGGTTCCTTGACCAATAAGTTCAGTTGCATAAGGACCGATAATAGAAATCCCTACAATTTCTTGGTATTTAGGTTCTACAATGACTTTTACTTTACCTACTTGTTCTCCTAAAATAAGAGCTTTTCCGTTCGCTGTAAAAGGAAATTCTCCGATGAGAATATCACCATATTGTTCTCTTGCACCTTTTTCACTTAACCCTACACTAGCTATTTCTGGAGCTGTGTATATACAACGGGGCACAGCGTGATAATTTACTTTCACGTCTTCTCCGCTTGCGTGTAATGCTGCTGTCGTTCCTTCATGGAAGGCAACGTGAGCAAGCTGAATTCCACCGATTACATCACCAGCTGCGTAAATATGCGATACGTTCGTTTGCATATGTTCATTCACAGAAATCCCTTTATTTGAAAACTGAACCCCTGCCTTTTCTAATCCTAATTGTTGCACTCGTGGTTTTCTTCCTACAGAAACAAGAACAAATTCTGGAGTTACTTCGTGAGTAATTCCCTCGTACTCAAATGAAGCTTGCTTCTTATAGTTATTTAATCCTTTTAAAACTGCTCCCGTAAAAATTTTCACACCATCTTTTTCTAATTTCTCTCTTAAAATATTCGCGATATCTTCATCTTCACCAGGTAGTAATTGCGGTGCCATTTCAACTATCGATACTTTTGTGCCAAGTCTACTATAAATACTTGCAAACTCACATCCTATTACACCACCGCCAACGATTAACAATGAAGATGGTACACTCTCAAGAGACATGGCATGGCTACTATTTAAAATCCATTTTCCATCGAACGGAGCGAATGGTAATTCTGTAGGTTCGGAACCAGATGCGATAATAAAGCTCTCTCCATCAACTACTTCTTCTTTATTTCCTTGTACAACTCGCACACGATGATCCGTTTCGAATTTCGCTTTTCCTTTTACAACTTTAATTTTATTTTTCTTCATTAAATATTGTATTCCTTGGACGAGTTGCATTACGATTTGTGATTTTCTCGCTTGTATTTGATCCCAATCAATTGATATACTTCCTGTATTAAGCGTAACTCCATAATCATTCGCTTTTCTCACAATGTCATGTATTTCAGCACTTTCTAACAGTGATTTCGTAGGCATACAACCAACATTTAAACACGTTCCGCCAAGTTCAGCTTCATCAATAAGAGTGACACCTTTGCCATTTTGAGCTGCGGTAATTGCCGCTACATATCCAGCTGGTCCGCCTCCAATTACAACTAGTTTACTCATTCTCTCACCTTCTCTTTATAAAAGAATTGTTATAGGTTCTTCTAAATAATGTTTAATTGTGCGTAAAAATGCAGCTGCTGGTGCACCGTCTAGTACACGATGATCGAATGTTAAACTTAAAGGTAACATACTACCTTTTTTTAATTTTTTCCCTTTATATACAGGAACATGTTCAATTGCGCCAATACCTAAAATGCCAGTCTCAGGTGTATTTAATACAGGTGTGAAATATTCAATACCAAAGCTACCTAAATTACTAATTGTAAATGTCGTTCCGTGCATATCATCACTACTTAAGCTACCTGCTCGCGCCTTTTGTGCCACATTCTTAATCTCTTTAGACAATTCTACTAAAGATAAATTATTTGCAAAGCGAATAGCTGGAACGATTAACCCTTTTTCTAATGCGACTGCCATGCCTAAATGCACATGTTCAAATTGATGAATTGCATCATCTATATAAGCGCTGTTCATTTCTTTATGCTCTCCAAGTGCTAATACAGCAGCACGCGAGACGAAATCCGTAATGGTTAATTTATTATCATATCTTTTTTGTACAACTTTCGCTATTTCTTTATGTAAAGCAACTAAATCTGTTACATCTACTTTCATCGTTAACGTTAATTGTGCGCTATTTTGTAAGCTTGCGTGCATACGATTTGCGATCGCTTTACGCATACCAGTAACAGGAATCACGTTACTTTCTTCTTGTTCAGATATTTCCGGAACGATTCCTCTTACCTCAAGTGCTTTTAATACATCTACCTTTGTAATCCTTCCGCCAGGACCTGTACCAACTAATACCTTGATATCCAAATTTTCAGACTTTGCAATTTTCTTCGCTACAGGTGAAATTTTAATTCTTTGCTTGGCTACTTCTTTCCCATTTGGTTCTTGATTTTGTACAGTTTGTACTTCTATATTAAATGTTTTTTCTTCTATCACATGTGTGCTTTCCTGCATTTCTACTTTTTCATTCGGTTTACCGATGTAGCAAATTACAGTACCAGGCGGCACCCCTTCATCTTCACTTACAGCTATATCAAGCACCGTACCATCAGCTGGCGCTTCAATTTCCGTTTCAATTTTTTCTGAATTAATACTAGCAATTAGTTCTCCTTTTGCTACATTATCGCCTGCTTTAATATTCCAGCTCGTAATAATACCTTCTTTCATCGCCATACCTAACTTCGGCATTACAACTTCTACAGCCATGTTTCTCTCTCCCTTCTCATCGTTTTATTACACATGTAATAAAGATTGGTCTCCAATCATTTCTGATACAGTTTCAATTACTTTTTCTGGCGTTGGCAAATACAACTTTTCAAGTGGCGGTGAGAACGGAACAGGTGTGTGTGGTGCTGTAATTCGTTTAATAGGTGCATCTAACAAATCAAAACCTTTATCCGCTACAATTGCCGCAATATCTGTTGCCATACTACATCTTGGGTTTGCTTCATCAATGACGATAAGACGATTTGTTTTTTCAACAGATGATAAAATCGTATCCTCATCAAGCGGTGATAAAGATCGTGGATCAATTACTTCTACTTCAAGCCCCTTTTTCGATAATTGCTTTGCAGCTGCAAGCGCCGTATGAACTTGCTTTCCGATTGCAACGATTGTTACATCAGAACCTTCCCGTTTCATATCGGCTTTTCCTAATGGAATTGTATAGTATCCTTCTGGCACTTCACCTTTCATATTGTAAAGTGTTTTATCCTCAAAGAAGATTACTGGATCATCATCTTCAATTGCTGCTAATAATAAGCCTTTTGCATCATACGGCGTGGAAGGAACAACAACTTTAATACCTGGTATGCTCGTAAATAATGCGTACAAACTTTGTGAATGCTGAGCTGCTGCACTAAAACCAGCGCCATGCATCGTACGTACTGTAACAGGTACTTTTGCTTTACCTCCAAACATATAACGGAATTTCGCACCTTGGTTTAATACTTGGTCAAGACAACTACCGATAAAATCATTAAACATTAACTCAGCTATCGGACGTAAGCCAGTTGCAGCAGCTGCCATCGCGGCTCCCATATAACCCGCTTCAGAAATTGGTGTATCCAATATACGATTTCGGCCAAACTCTTGTACAAGTCCTTTCGTAACACCAAGAACACCGCCCCATGCTTCATCATCTTGCAGATGATCAACTTGTGCACCGCCTGCAACATCTTCACCTATTAAAATTACATTTTCATCACGACGCATTGAGATTTTCATCGCTTCATTAATTGCAGTTGACATACTTACTGTTCTAGTCATAATTTTTCACCCTCCTCTTATTTGTAAGAAACGTATACATCTTTTAATAATTCTTCATCGTCTGGGTATGGACTATTTTCACTAAATTCAATGGATCTTTGTACTGCATCATCTACTGCTTTTTCCATATCAACAAGTTCAGATTCCGTTAATAAACCTTCATGAATTAAATGCTTACGGAAATTCACAATTGCATCTTTTTCATTTAAATGTTCTTCTTTTTCTTCTGATGTTTTATATGTTTGCGCTTCACCTTCGAAATGACCATAATTACGATATGTCATACATTCAATAATTGTTGGACCATCCCCATTACGCGCACGTTCCACTGCTTCTGCAGCAGCTTTATATACAGCTAGAAGATCTTTTCCATCTACTTGAACACCTGGAATATTATAAGCTTTTGCGCGATCAGCGATAGAATCACAACTTGAAGCATATTCAAATGTAGTTGCTTCACCGTAACCGTTATTTTCTGCAATAAAAATAACTGGTAACTTCCAAATCGCCGCTAAATTAACCCCTTCATGGAATGTTCCTTCATTATTTGCTCCGTCACCGAAGAAGCAAACACTTACATCTTTTGTTCCTTTATATTTAGCTGTTAATGCTGAACCGCAAGCAAGTGGGAAACCCCCGCCTACAATGCCATTCGCACCAAGCATTCCTTTATCTAAATCGGCAATATGCATGGAACCGCCTTTACCTTTACATAATCCTGTCGCTTTCCCGAAAAGTTCAGCCATCATACCATTTAAATCACAACCTTTTGCGATACAATGTCCATGACCTCTATGTGTACTTGTAATACTGTCACTATCCGTTAAGTGGGCACATACACCAACTGCTACTGCTTCTTCACCTGCGTATAAATGAACGAAACCAGGCAAAACGCCTTGCGCGAACAATTCATGCACCTTATCTTCAAACTTACGAATCTCTAACATTTTTTCGTACATCCAACGAGCTTGTTCTTTCGTAATTTCATTCCCTTTACTTTCAGTTGTTTTTAACATGTCCAGCCCTCCTATTTTCTTGTTCGTCTTTTATATTGCAAGTACCGTGCCAAATTCTAATCCTTGCTTTAATAGGTTTTCGCTTTTCTTTCATAATAAAAAGTGGACAAAATGAGACATTTGTCTCGTTTTGTCCACTTTTGTTCACCTAATTTGAGAACTATTATCTTATTCATTATCAAAGCTCTGCTGTAATTTTCGGATGTAAATAATTTGCCCAATATGATATGCATTATGAGTTGTTACATTCGCTAACACTTCCCACCATTTTGCAGAAACAGGAAATCCCACTACATCACTTTCAACCTTTTCTTCATTTATGAGAGTTTGCCATTGTAGCAGTTTTTCTAGTAGTTTTTCCCGTAATTCATCGAAAGTTTGATTATCTGAAAGCATAAAACTTTTATTATTATCTCCTATAGCGGGTACTGCATTAACATGTGATTCTTTATACCTAGTTTGCCACGTAGAGTTCCAATACAGTAAATGTTGTACGATTTCGGCTATACTATTACACTCTTCATTCGGTTTCCAGAAAGCTTCCCTCTCAGATAAATCCTTAACTGCATCTGAAAATGGCATATACCAACTGGGATCATTCGCATTTGCTAATAACTGATCTGCTAATACATCTTTCACATGGACCATTTTTCTTCCCTCATTTCATTATCATATTAATATACACTACTCTATATACGCTCATTCCCTATAATCCCCTTTTTTGCATACAAATTGATTTCATACTGAATGTAAGAATAATAGATTTTCTTATCATAACTCGTTATGATAAAAGAAAAAGAAAGCTGGCGGAAAATGAATAAAAAAATCGCAATAATTACAGGAGCCTCAAGTGGATTTGGACTATTAACTACACTCGAACTCGCAAAAAAAAATTATTTAGTTATCGCTACAATGCGAAACCTTGAAAAACAAGTGCGCTTAATATCTCAAGTTACTCAACTTAACTTACAGCAAAATATAAAAGTTCAACAATTAGATGTAACCGATCAAAATTCTATACATAACTTCCAATTATTTTTAAAAGAAATACAAAAAGTAGACCTTCTTGTTAATAATGCAGGATATGCAAATGGCGGCTTTGTAGAAGAAATTCCAGTAGAGGAATACCGTAAACAATTTGAAACAAACCTATTTGGAGCTATATCAATTACCCAGCTTGTCTTACCGTATATGAGAAAACAAAGAAGTGGAAAAATCATTAATATAAGCAGCATTAGCGGTCAAGTTGGATTCCCTGGTTTATCTCCTTATGTATCTTCAAAATATGCATTAGAAGGCTGGAGTGAATCGCTTCGCTTAGAAGTAAAACCTTTCGGAATAGATGTTGCTTTAATTGAACCAGGTTCTTATAACACAAACATATGGGAGGTTGGGAAACAACTAGCTGAAAACCAATCTGATACAACATCTCCTTACAAAGAGTATATGGATAAAATACAAAAACATATTAATAGCGGTAGTAATACATTTGGTAATCCGATAGATGTTGCTAATAAAATTGTTGAAATTGCTGAATCTAAGCGTACAAATTTACGATATCCAATCGGTAAAGGTGTGAAATTTATGATTTTTACGAAGAAGATTCTTCCTTGGAAGTTGTGGGAATACCTTGTTTTGAGAAGCTTTAAGAAGATGTAAATATAAAGAGTAACTATCAAGATAAATAATGGTAGCTACTCTTTTTAAATATTCATCATGAAAAACCAAAACGACATTAGTATGTAGAAAGAGGATCAAAATAAAGTAACATTGAAACCATAAAAACAAATGCAAAGAATCCAATTATAGAAAGAATATATTCCTTTGTCTCTCTGTTATACTTCCATTCCATCCATACGCGTAATAAGGAAATTGCTCCGAAATAAGTAAGTACAGCAATTCCTATATTAGCATTTTCTACTTTGAACAGATAAATAAAACTTACTATAAGATATACGATAAAAAGACCTATTTCTAATTTTACATGTAAACTATTTACATGCTTATATATCCAAGCATTGCCCTTTGGCATATTTAGTTTTTTTCTTAAAAACTTTTCTAAAAAATATCCTCCAATTATCATAATAATAACCATAATCCAAATAGTAGAGTTGCCCATTGCATTCCCTCCTATTAAATTAATTATGTTTTCGTAACAAAGTGGATTATATATTTTTTAATATGTAGATAATGTATTCATTTTCTTTACCTTCTTTAATAGTAGTTTTATCAAAACATGTTTTATGTATTGTATAACAACAATCTATTTCCATCCCTTTTGTTTCGGGATGTTTATCCTTTTTCTTTCTATTTTTTCAAAAACGAATATAGATAGTACCGATAAAATTAATAGAGTTATTTTTATAATTGACAGAAAACCCTATCCTTTTATTTTCTTACTTGCATTTTCTCCGGCTGATCACTCGGATACGTAGCATTCCTTTTATTTTCTACGTCCCAACTAATAATTGTCGCACTATCACGTCCCAACTGATGATGCACGTGTTCTAAAACATTGTGAATATTTTCTTTAAGTGTTTTATCATTTCTATTCATAGCATTATACAAATTTACAGGTGTTTCATATCGGCGTTCCCCGCATTCTAATACTCCATCTGTCACTATTACAATTCGGTTTTTTCCAGTACGTAATTCACGAATACCTGATGAATAACAAGGAACAGGTAAATCGAATGTGTTTACATTCCCAATCCATTCGTAAAAATGACGTTGATTTAATGCATATTGCCCTAACTTATGTAACTCTTCATGAAATACATACACTAAACAATCACCGATAGAAAGCCACCATATATAATTTTCTTTCCTTACACATAGTAAGCAAGCTGTTTCACCTTTAATTTTTTTGCACTTTTCCTTAAATGAAGATGACTGAAAAATTGTCAGTATATGATTTTCAATAGATTGAAACACTGTATTAATTGATTCATTCAAAATTACTTTTATATTTTCATATTCTTTTTCGATTGTATTTACTACTAAATCAACACTTTCTGCACTATTATGTCCATCTAATATAGCTGCAAATTCCCAATCACCATTTGACCAAACTAACGCACCATCTTCGTTCTTTTTTGCTCCGGCACTAATATTCCCACCATATGCACCGAGCACGATATCACCATATTGCTTTACCGAAATTTCGTCTAAACACATTTCTCTACTTCCAACCCATGAATGTTGTCTATTATTTGTTGTATGCATATTCACTCACCATATACTCTCGTATTCTTTCGCATAGTTTTTTGATTTTCGCTGCGTCACCATATGGTGCGCCGGTCCATTTCGGTATCTCGGTTGGTGACCAAAACTCTTTTGGTGTATTTGCATAACGCGGTATGATATGCATATGCATATGTGGTACACCATTCCCTGAAACAAAAGTGTAAATATGCTCTGCACCTTCGCTTTCTTTTAGCGCTTTACTTACTCTACTTGTTATAAGTCCGAACGCTTTCGCTTCTTCATCTGTTAGTTCAGCGAGGCCAGGTACATGCCTTTTTATATCTATCATTACATAACCCAAGTATGTTTCTTCACTATCCCAGTGGACATGTCCAACGTAAAGCAGTTCATCTTCGTAAATAGCTCCACCTGGAACTATAATATTTCCTTTATGCTTTTCACAAATAAAACAGTTTAGTTTTACTTGATCGTTCGTTGACATATTCATCACCATCCTTTTCATATATAATATCATAAAAAAAGGAAAAACAGGATTTATATTCCGAAGATTCACTCTTTTGATACAGCAATTTTTGAAATGAATTTAAACCTCATTATTTCTTCAAAAACGCAATCCCAATTCCGATTACTAAATTATTTGTAAAATAACCTTGGAATACACCGATTACAACTCCTATACCAATACCTATTGCCAAAGCATCATTTCTTTTTTTATTTTTAGCCAAAATTGCATCTCCTCCCATCATTTCTCGCTAAACAACATACACTTACTTGAATGTATTAATATATTCACTATCTCACTTGAACATTTCAAAAAAATGTACTTTAACTTCACATATAATATTTTCCATTTTCTGTACATACTCCTTTTATATTGAAAAATTTTCAAGTAACTATTAATTATACATAGGCATTTACTATAAGAAAGCTTCGTAATTTATTGAAGGAGGAACAATTCAAATGTATCCTCATTGGAATCCAAATATAAATCAACAGTATGTTTATTCCCCCCATCCCGCAAGGAATACATTGCATCATGATTCACAATATATGATGCATCATATCGCAAGTCTTGAAAGTCAATTAACTAAATTAATCTCA
This sequence comes from Bacillus sp. PK6-16, assembly GCF_056530295.1. Lineage (NCBI taxonomy): Bacteria > Bacillati > Bacillota > Bacilli > Caryophanales > Bacillaceae > Bacillus > Bacillus sp. PK6-16. The sequence goes on along the minus strand of NZ_CP096511.1, from coordinate 2,640,299 downwards.
TTAATCGAGGAAAATAATCAATTCATCAAATCAATGGAACAACACCAAAACCAAGTTTGTGCACCAGCTGGAGGTTCTGTTATCGTTCATATGTAATCTAGATACAATAAAAAACACACTTTGTATTATAAAAGTGTGTTTTTTGGTCATTATTTTCTTTTCGTATGGAACCCTTGTGTAATTCGATCTAATATAATTGCGATTACTACGATAGCTAATCCAGCTTCAAATCCCATTCCGATATTAACTTGTGTTACAGAGCGATATACATCAACTCCAAGCCCTGGAGCTCCTACAAGTGATGCTGTTACAACCATCGATAACGAAAGCATAATGCTTTGGTTCACACCAGCCATAATCGTTCCGGTTGCAAGTGGTAATTGTACTTTAAATAGTTTTTGTGATGCTGTGGATCCAAACGCATTCGCTGCTTCAATTAAATCTTCTGGAACTTGTCTAATTCCTAAGTCAGTAAAACGAATTGTCGGTGGCATTGCAAAGATTACCGATGCAATAATTCCAGGTACTACACCAACTCCGAAAAATGTAATCGCTGGAATGAGGTATACGAATGCCGGCATTGTTTGCATAAAATCTAATGTTGGCTTTAAAAATTTTGAGAAACGCTCATTTTGAGATGCTAATATACCAATTGGAATTCCGACAATAATTGAAATAATAACAGACGTAAGTACGAGTGCTAATGTTTGCATCGTTTGTGCCCAGTAGTTAATATTCAAAATGAATAATAATCCAATAAGCGTAAAAATGACTAAAGATAATTTCCTCGTTGTGTACCAAATGAAGAAACACAAGATAATAATCATCAATATGGCAGGTATTATTATTAAAAAATTAGTGAGTAAATCAACGAATCCACCAATAATATAAGAGAATCCTCGGAATAAGCCTTCAAAGTGCTCATATAAACTTGCAACAAATGAGTCGACCCATTCCCCTAATGGAATACGTGGTATACTATTCATCGTCTTTCACCTCTTCCTCAATGTTTCCTGCAAGAGCTTGAATGACACTTTCACGTTTAATAATTCCTCTTAGCCTTTTCTTCTCATCGATTACTGGTAACGGATATTTCATCTCTGCCATTTTTGCATATGTCTCTTCCAGTAAAGTATCCAAGTACACATGCGGAATATCATTAAGTAATAAATCAGCAATCGGCCACTGTTTTTGTACTGCTTTACTCGCATCATCCGCAGTTAATATACCTAAAAACTCATACTTTTTGTTTACAACATATACAGTTGAGACGCCTGCATTCCTCATAATTTGAAGGGCCACACGAGGTCCACGATCAATCAATAAAGTTTCTGGTCGTTTTAAAATAGACTCAGCCGTAATTACTTTTCCTAAATTCACGTCCGCAACAAACTTTTCTACAAATTCATTTGCGGGGCTCATCATAATTTCTTCTGGCGTTCCAATTTGGACGATTTCTCCATCTTTCATTAATGCGATACGATCTCCAATTCGAAGCGCTTCATCTAAATCATGCGTAATAAATATAATCGTTTTTTCCATTTTATCTTGTAACTCTAACAATTCATCTTGCATTTCTTTTCGAATAAGTGGATCTAATGCACTAAATGACTCGTCCATTAGTAATACATCTGGATTATTCGTTAGTGCCCTTGCGATTCCAACGCGCTGCTGCATACCACCACTAAGTTGACTTGGATAATTATCTTTATGATGATCGAGTCCTACTAACTGTAGCGATTCTAACGCTTTTTTCTCTCGCTCTTCAACCGGAACTCCTTGTATTTCTAAACCATATGCAACATTTTGTATAACTGTACGATGCGGAAATAGAGCGAATTTCTGAAATACCATACTCATTTTCGTTCTTCTTACTCTCCGTAACTCTTCTTTTCCCATCGTTGCGATGTCTTCACCATCTATGTATATATGACCTGCAGTTGGTTTAATCAATTGATTTAACATACGAACTAGCGTAGATTTCCCGCTACCAGACAAACCCATAATAACGAAAATCTCTCCAGAGTAAACTTCAAACGTTGCTTTTTTCACCCCAACGTTCATTCCTGTCTCTTTTAAAATTTCCGATTTACTTTTTCCTTCTTTTAATAAGGAAAGGGCTCTTTGCGGATGTTTCCCGAATACTTTTGTTACGTTTTCAACACGCACCTTTGTATTATCCATGTCACTACTCCTTTTCTACCCATCTATTCACATAGTGTTGCGATTTTACAAAGAAATATTACATAAAAATGACATTCATAAGATTTCTTTAAAATTCTCGTTTCCGTTCATAATAAGAATGCTTACTTATACATTTATTTTATAAGGCAAACGTTACTTAGGAGGTTTTCGATGCGAAAAAAAATTTGGTTTATATGCCTTGCATTATTTATTACTATGATTTTCACTTCATGTAATGCAACAAATGCAAATTCGAAAGGAAAAATTAAACTTGGTGTAACAAGTTGGAAAGAAAATATTGCAACTGCAAACATGTGGAAAGTTTTATTAGAAGAAAAAGGCTACAAAGTTGAGCTCATGTATTTAGAAAAAGCCGCAATTTGGACTGGTGTCGCTCGTGGCGATGTTGATGCGAATTTAGAAGTATGGCTACCAGTTACAGATAAACCGCTAAACGATCGTTATAAAGATGATATTGTCTTAAAATCAAAATGGTACGAAGGTACTGGACTAGGTTTAGTCGTCCCTTCTTATATGAAAAACATAAACAGTATCGAAGATTTAAATGCTCATAAAGATGAACTAGATAATAAAATTGTCGGTATCGAACCCGGTAGTAGTCTTATGAATTTAACGAATAAAGCAATGAAAGAATATGATATAAAACTAAAACTTGTCCAATCTTCTGAAGCTGCGATGATGAGTGAACTAAAGAAAGCATATACAAAAAAGAAACCAATCGCTGTTACGCTTTGGAATCCGCATTGGGGTTTTTCAGAATTTGACTTAAAATATTTAAAAGACCCTAAGAAAGTATATGGTGAAAAAGATGACATTTATTACTCCGTTCGTAAAGGTTTCGAAAAAGATCACCCGGATATCATAAAATACTTTGATAAATGGAAAATGAACGATGAACAGCTCGGTACGTTAATGGTCATGTTAAATAAAACAAAAGATCCTGAAGAAGCTGCGCGAAAATGGATTAAAAAAAATCAAGCATTAGTTGATGAATGGGTAAAGGATTAATAAAAAGGCTAGAGAATTAATATATCCTCTAGCCTTTTTCATCTTATTTTTTCGTAACAACATCATCTACAATCCCATATTCCTTCGCTTCTTCTGCAGTCATAAAATAATCTCTTTCTGTATCATGTGCTACTCTTTCAATCGGTTGGCCTGTTTTTTCTGCAATCATTTTATTAATATCATGCTTTAACTTTAATATTCTTTTCGCAGTTATTTCAATTTCTGTTGCTTGCCCTTGTGCACCACCAAGCGGCTGATGAATCATAATTTCACTGTTAGGGAGCGCAAACCGTTTTCCTTTTGCTCCAGATAATAATAGCAATGCACCAAATGATGCCGCAAAGCCCATGCACAGCGTTTGCACATCTGGTTTAATTAAATTCATTGTATCTAATATAGCAAATCCCGCTGTCGTTGATCCGCCGGGGCTATTAATGTATAAAAATATATCTTTCTCTGCATCTTCTGCTTCTAAAAATAATAATTGAGCTACGACACTACTCGCTACTTGATCATTTATTTCTGAACCGATAATAATAATACGATCTTTTAATAACCTTGAATATATATCATAGGAACGTTCTCCTAATTTCGTTTGTTCCACTACATATGGAATTGCATTCATTTTATATCCCTCCAATAATTGTTATGCTGCTAAAAGCATACAACTGTAGGAAGAAGGTTTTTTCGCATTAAATAATAAGACTGGCTGTTTAGATGGTAACTTAGTAAAATCTATTGTCGGAAGCAGTTTCGTTAATAATTCCGGTCTCTCCTCTCGAATAGACGTTACTACAACTTCCATATCATCTGTGAATTCAACTATCTCAATCCCTTCTTCACTTACAGTTTTCAGCCTATTTCTACTACGAAACAAAGAAGCTTTTACTGCCCCTTCTGATACAGAACACACTTTAGCAATATCAGCGATACTATATTGAAAAACATCTTTTAATAATAAAATTGCGGATTGCTGTACATTTAATGAAGACAATACTTTCCCCACCATTTCATGCAAATCTGCAATGTTCTCATGTGGTTCTTCAAAAGTGATTTGTTCTCTTATTTTTTCATGAACAGACTTAGACTTTATCTGATCTAACCAACGATTTCTTGCTATTTTATAGACGAGTGTCATACAAATATCTTTATTTCTATATTTTTGAAGCACTTTACACACTGTTTCTTGGGCGAGATCTTCCCCATCCCATTTGTTTTTCGTTAAAAAAGTACAGTATCTTTTTAACTCTCCATATTGTTCAATTAAAAAGTTTATATTTGAATGATTCATATCGATATGGTTCTTTAAAACATGAGTTACTTTTGTGCACAAAATAACCACTCCTTTTTAGCGCTTACTTAATAAACGATTCAACATTAAAAAAAGTTACGGGGATATAAAAAAATAATGTTTATGTTCAATAATTCGCGGTCATAAATATGTTATGTACAATTTTACGTGAGGAGGAACAAATTTGCCAAAATTAACAATTGAAGGTGCAGGAACATTTGATGTAAAAGAAGGAACGAAGTTAGTATTAGCAATTGAAGATAGCGGTGTCAACATTCTTCATCGTTGCGGCGGGAATGCACGTTGCACAACTTGTAGAGTAGAAATACTAGCAGGTGATTTCTGTGAAGCGAGTGCGAATGAGAAACATGCAATGACGGAAAAAGGGATTGAAGATCATTTACGATTATCTTGTCAAATGCGTGTACATAAAGATATAGTCGTTCGTCCGGTACTTACAGTTGAAAATTCAGGTCTTGATGCTGGACCGCGTCCAGCGGAGTAAAGCGATGAATTTAAAACAGCTCGCTGGCGAATATGCCGCTAACTTTGTAAATGATGGCATGAAGATTGGGCTTGGTACAGGTTCTACTGTATATTGGACAATACAAAAATTAGGTGAGCGTGTAAAAGAAGGATTATCATTTCAAGCTGTACCGACATCAAAGGAAACTGAAGCATTAGCACATCAACTAAATATCCCCCTAATTTCGTTAAACGACGTACAAAGTCTTGATCTTACAATTGATGGAGCGGATGAAATTGATTCAAATTTACAACTTATAAAAGGCGGTGGCGGTGCATTACTTCGTGAAAAAATCGTTGCCTCTTCCTCTAAAGAACTAATTATCATTGCTGATGAATCGAAACTTGTAACACATTTAGGTACTTTTCCATTACCTATTGAAATCATCCCTTTTTCATGGAAACAAACCGAAAATAAAATTCAGTCTTTAGGATGTCAAACAACATTACGTTTGAAAAATAATGAAACCTATATAACCGATAACAATAACATGATTATCGATTGTATATTCCCTAATCATATTTCTAATCCTGCCCATTTACACACTCAATTAAAAATGATTACTGGTGTAGTTGAAACAGGGTTGTTTATAAGTATGACGAGTAAAGTAATTATCGGCGCTAAAAATGGGATAAAGGAATTGTAATAAAAGCTAACTTTTTAAAGTTGGCTTTTTAGTATGTTCTTCTCTTTATAGTGCATTATTATGATATACTATGAAAACACAAGCTGATTACACTAGAAAGGACTGAACATTTTGCAATCCAAACTTATAACAGAACTTACTGATTTAGAAACTGCCTTTCATATTCGAAAAGAAGTATTTGTAAAAGAACAAGGTGTTCCTCTTACAGATGAATTCGATACATTCGATGAAATCGGAGAGCAATGTAAACATATTTTAGTTTATTATCATGAGCTTCCTGTAGGTACAGGGCGTATACGATTTGTTGATGGCGTCGGAAAATTAGAACGTATTTGCATTTTAAAAGATTATCGTACATACGGATTAGGTAAAGTCATCATTCAAACGTTAGAAGAAATTGCTCGTAACGAACAAGCTACAAAAGTGAAACTACACGGGCAAACACAAGCTGAAGGATTTTATAAAAAATTAGGTTATGAAACTTCTTCTGATATATTTATGGAAGATGGCATTCCGCATATACTTATGACGAAAGTGTTATCATAATAAAAAGGGTAGTATATGAATCTTATGTATTCATACACTACCCTTTTTTATTAATAGAAAAGTGAATTCTCAAGATTCTCTTTTGAAATCAAAGCCCATCATCTCTTAGTTCATATCTAGGTAAAGCTTACACTGTTTTCCATAATGATAATGCATAAATCCAGTTCGGATCACCATTTCCTTGATAACTCTGGACTGCTTCATATACTTTTCCTTCGTGCAGAACTCTATCTCCCTTTTTATATGCTTTTTTTGCATCCCACGCTTCATATGAAGCGCTTTCGGTTTTTGTAGTAATTGTGAATATATCACTCTGTACGGATTCATTTCCAGCTACATCAACAGCTTTTACTACATATTTATAAGTAGTATTAGCGAGCAGATTTTTATCCAAATAAGAAGTTGTATTGGATGTTGCAATCTTGTTCATTGCCCCTTCTGTTTCTCTATAAATATCATAATGGTCTACACCAATATTATCGTCAGATGGACTCCACATTAAATCCACACTTGACGCTGTTGTTCCCATACTATGTAATCCTTTTGGTTGTGTTGGTGCTTCTGTATCAGGAGTCTCAACTGTCGTTTTTACTGTAAGCGCTGCACTTTCTTTCGATACATTGCCAGCTGCATCAATTGCTTTTACAGTATAAGAGTATTCTGTACTTGGTTGTAATTTCTTATCAATAAAATGAGTGCCTAGTACTGTATCAATCATCTCTCCGTTACGGAAGATTTGATATCCTTTTACCCCTACATTATCCGTAGAAGCGTTCCATGTTAGTTCTACACTATTCGCTGTTACTTTTTGCGTCTGAAGTCCATTTGGAATACTTGGCGCTTCTATGTCTGGTTTCACATCATTAATAAGATTAACATCAATTACATTATAGAATGCATTTGCTGTATCAGCTACATCCCATACTGCTAAAATCACATGATATCCACTACGATCAGTAGGTACATTGATTTTATGAGTTAAATTATTTGAAGCTGCAGAACCATCATGTTGTACTGTTCCAATTGGTTCAAAATCTGCTCTTGTTAGCGCTTTATTTGGATTCCATCCTTTTTTAGTAATATAGTAATGCCACTTACTCGTTAAGTGAGGCGCAGTATACTTCCAAGTAAATGTATTTTCCCCACCAGTGATTGTATTTTTAAACCAACGATTTGCTGTTTGTTGATCTAAAATACCACCAAATTTTCCGCCTGCTGAAGCAATTTGTCCATCTACTGGACCACCTTGTGGGAACCCTTTTGGAGCTTCTAAACTTTGTGGTTCATACATAACACTTCCACAGTTTACATTTAGCGCACCATAAGTTGGACTACATAAAGCAGATCGGCTACCAGGCTTTTCAACAAAACCGTGCGCATAAGCATTTTGAGGAATAAGTGTCGTACTAATAATTCCAGCTGTTAATGCTACAGCTCCTAAACTTTTTTTGTTCATTTTCATATTTTGTAGTTGTTTTAAAAATCGATTATTCATGTTCATGTCTCCTTCTTGTTATACTTTGTAGTGGAATGTGGGCTTTGATGTAAAAGAATAACAAGAGACAAACTTGTACCGATGTATGTGTTAATTATGCATACACCGCAGTGAAATTATATTTTTCTTGTGAAATATTTCACTTTATGAATATATCATGACATAGAAATTACCTGAGCATGTGCAGAAGTTGTGCAAAAACAGTGAAATTATTACTAACATGTAAAACTAAGTCCTAACATTTTAAAATAAAATTTGAATATATTTATCTATCATCTTTACTTCATAATTGACAATACATTTAACTAGTTAACTTTTATTCTTATACTTATATCTCTCAGTGCCTTAGTTTTAACCATACTAGATATTAAAAATAAGAATTATAAAGTTAAATAAAAAGCATCCTATTTAGATGCTTTTCTAATGTATAATTTCATTTTTTCACTGACCTACAAATATAAAAATTTCATCAACAGCTTCCTTATATCCATCTGATTTTTGGAAAGATTTCTTCAAATTCAAAGCAACTTCTTTAAATGACGGATTATTTAATACCATTTCTACACTTTCACTTAGTTGATCCGCAGTTAATCCTTGCATTTGTAATTTTATTCCTGCTCCAAGACTCTCCACTTGCTTTGCGACTACTGGCTGATCTGCACTTTGCGGTATTACAACGAGCGGAACCCCGTTATACAGTCCTTCATGCGCACTGTTCATCCCGCCGTGTGTAATAAATAGTTTCGTATATGTAAGCAGCTCAGTTTGGGGTACATAGTTTTTCACAATGAAGTTTTTAGGAATTTCGCCTAGATCACTTATTTTTGTTTTACTACCAATAGACATAACAATTGTATGCTCACTATTCTCAAAGGCCTTCATACACAGTTTATAAAAGTCAATCGCTTCATTAAAAACAGTACCTAATGAAATATAAATCGGACTTTTTTCTTCAATTGAAGTAAAATCAACGTCTCTGTTTTTCATTTGTGCAGAGATAGATGGTCCTACAAATTTATATGTTTCATCAAACGTATCACCAAAAGGCTGGAACTCCTTAATTGTATATACAATAGTAAGGGGTGCAGGATTACAGAAAACTTCATACGATGATTTTATTTCAACACCATATTTTTCAGCAATTCCCTTCGTTAAGTTTTGAAAATCATTCTGTATTTTATCATAAATTTCTACTGGGATATTTTTTGATAGATGACCTAACATTTGCTCAAAGGATTTTTCATCCTGCGCAAAAGATGTGCATGAATTTATGGCTGGAAGTTTAAGGATTTGAGCAATTAAATGTCCACAGCCAAACATAGAATCATGAATTATGTAATCAAAATGTTCACCTTCAATTTGTTCTAAAACGCTAGGTATTACAATATCCGCTGTATGTAGAAGGCCATTTATTCTCTCCTGTAAATAATTTCTGCCTCCAGATAGAAACGCTTTTATAAATTTTTGATCATCAATCGTTCGTACAGTAGCACCTGTCTTCTCAATCCGCTCCCTGAAAGCTTCTATTGAAAAATAAACGACCTCTTCACCACGAGAAATCAATTCTTCTACAACTTGTAAAGTTGGATTTATATGTCCTTCTGATCCAGCGTTAATAAATAAAACACGCGCCATAATAAACACTCCTTACGTTAAATCGTTTCTATGTTGGCAAGAGTACGGATTCTCTCCATACTCTTTTCCTAGCTGTTCGTAACATGTTCCTACTAAATTGACCTAGCAAGTCTAAAACCGAGATCATCTATATGAAATGTAGGATGGCTTCGACGACGACAAGTAGCGCCGCATCCTCTCGCTGTTTCAGCCCAACTACCACCACGAAAAATGCGGTATGATCCGTACACTGTTTCATCATACAAATCATAACACCATTCCCAAACGTTCCCTAGCATATCATAAAGCCCCCATGCATTCGGTTCTTTTTGGCCAACTTCATGAATCTCTCCATTTGAATTTTCATTATACCACGCTATATCATGGAGTTTCCCGTATGTATATCCGGTTGTACTTGCTTTACATGCATATTGCCACTCTGCCTCAGATGGTAATCGGTAGCCATTCGAATCTAAATTACATTTCACAATTTGACCACCATCACTAATAGAATAATATTCTTTTACTCCCGCTTTTTTTGAAAGTACATTACAAAACGCAATGGCATCGTTCCATGAAATATTGACAACTGGTTTATGATTTTTATCAAAATTATTTAATGTACTATTTGTAATAGCATCATATAGTTCCATTGTTACAGCATACTTTGCAAGAAGAAATGGTTGAATTTGCACTATCCATTCTTTTTTTATTCGATCATCTCTTAATACTACCTCTCCAACTGGAATATTTACCATTAATGAATCGATTGTTTGAATTAAATCGTTAGTCATTTTCTATTCCTCCAAACGTTCATTTTATATGAACTTAAAGTCATATACTCATTACAAAATAGAATTTTCAAAAAGCGTTAAATTTTTCATAATAAAAAACGATTAGTTTTATTAAACTAATCGGTAAGATTCACAAAGAATTTTTGTGTTACATTCTATAATTATATGTGCTCTAAAAATTTCCGAACCTCATTTGGAGATTTTAAAACAATAACCTTTTTCTCTTCCGGCAATTGCTCTAACCCTTTTAAAATTGTAGGTCGTTTAGCATTAGGATATTCCCATATCCATTTAAAAAATTGCAAATCAAATCTTTCTTCACATCCCGCGCCCATATCTGGTCTTGTTTTATTCTGGTATTTTACAATTCTTTTAAAAGCACGATAAATACAAATTGTTCTATGAATATCAAGGAAGATAATTGTATCAGCTGCATTCAGTCTTATACCCATCGTCCCGCCATAATTCCCATCAATAATCCATTTCTCATCTTTAATTAAGTTATTTTGAACTGTTATTTGTTCTTCTCTCGGAACACCTTCCCAATTCGGTTTCCAAAATAATGCATCAAGATGATGCACCTTAATATTTAATTTATTTCCTAACTGCCTTGCTAATGTAGATTTTCCTGAACCACCAGAACCAATTAATATTATTTTTTTCATACCTTTACGATACCTTCTATAACTTCTTCAATAGTTTCCTTATTAGCGAAAATCCAGAAGAACATTTCTTCATTTAACTTTAATAAATCTGGTAACTGGACAAAATAAGCAATAAAGATAATTTGAATTGAAAGCATAACATACCAAATAGCTTTTAGTTCTTCTTTCGTTAAATCATTTTGTTTATAATAACCTTCAAAGACTTTGCTAACGATATGTAACCATTTCCCTCTTAATCTTTCATCACTAAATAGCTCGCTTAATATACTTGTACAGCAATAACATAAATCAAATATTTTTACATTATTTTCTAAAATCTCAAAATCTATAAACCCTTCCAGTTTATCATCTTTAAAGATTACATTTGATAGATGCATATCACGATGAATAATTTGTCTCGGTAATGGATGGACCGTTTCCTTGAAAGCTGCGTGCATTCGCTCCATCTTTTGAATTACCTCTCGATGAACATACTCATTCTTTTCTAAAATCGGTATAGCCCATTCAAATACTATCTTATATAAATCTCTTTTTATTAACTCATGGTCACTATTCACCGAATGTAATGCTTTGTGCAGATTAGCTATTTCTTCTCCAATTGTACTTGCTAGCCTTTCCAGCTTATTCGTATCTTTTATTTCTAAAACACTTCCGGCAACATACTCATATAAGCAATAATATTTTTCTTTATATAATACATATTGTTCATCATTTTCTGTCTTTACTACTCTCTGTACTTTAATTCCCTTTTCATACAGTTGCTTCAAAACATCGAATTCAACTAGAAGTTGCTTTATCGATCCCGTTCTCTTTAAAATGTACTCTTTATTCTTGCATAAAACCTTCGCTACTTTTGGTTGCATTACAGTAGCTGTGACATGTTCATTTTGAAACCAAAACTTTGCAATTTCCAGTGCTTGTTCCATTTACAAATACCCCTTTTGCAATTCTTATTTCTTCCGAAAAATAACCTCACACAGTATTCCCACTCCAACACCAATTGTATATGCCACTAAATCACTCCACAAAAAACCATATCCCAACACAAGTCCACCTAAAGTCGTTGCACGAATGCTGTCTATCCAATTTGCATGATACAATTGGCTCACTTCAATCCCATAGCAAAACATTAAACTAATAAAAGCCAACTTCTTCGTCTCTGTTTTAGGAAACAAAAATCCAAAGCCAGTAAAAACCATTAATGCCCATAAAGCATCACCTAAATAATCATTTAATAGATGTGGTAGTGCAAAAGCGAACTTTCTTGAGCTAAGACCTAAAATAATAATAACTATAGTAAATAGTGCATATACTACTCTATTTCGTTTCGTATTCATTTTAAAGTCACCTAATATGTAATGTAAAACTGTAAATAGCTAGTAAAACAAAGTTATTTTACTAGCTATTTATTAGTTGCTTTAATGATAAGAAAATGTGGATTCGTATTTAGATAATAATATGATTTCTCGTCTACTTCTTTCATTTTTTCAATTGCCTTCGGTTCTACTATCTCTTCTAATACAAAATAATTTGTAGTTTCATTTAGTATGTCTTGTAATGATCTTCTAAAAAACTTGACTTCAATAGTAATATTCGGTTTAACCCAAGTATCTATTAATAACTGTTTTTCAAAATAATTTTCACATAGAAACTTTGTGAAATCCATAAAAGGATGATGAATAGAATAAATAAGTTCCCCACCTGGCTTCAATACACGACGAAATTCTTGAAATACTTGATTCCAATTTTCTAAGTAATGAAGAGTTAACGAACTTACAATCACATCATACGTATTATCTTCAAATGGCAATGTTTCTTGCAGATCATGACAAAGGAACGTTGCTTCTTCTCCTATATTTTCTTTTGCTGCTTTTACCATTTCAGGACTTACATCAATTGCTGTAACATTTGCTCCTCTTCCTATGAATTGAGAAGTATACCATCCAGCTGCACATCCAGCATCTAATATCTTTTTTCCTTCTAGTTCCTTTGGAATAAGCTCCATCATCGCCGGTCTTTCATAATAACTGTTATATGGATTTGCAAAATCTAGATTTTCTTTATATGTACTCGCTAATTTATCATACGTATCTTTAATCGAATCTTTCATTACACACACTCCTAATACATATTAATCCATTAACTCCTGCTGTTTTTTCTTTGAAAATGATTGTAATACTAGATCATACGACCAATCAATCATTTTATTAATTTGCTCCTGCTCTATACCCTTATGAATATAAACGGTATTCCAATGTTTTTTATTCATATGATACCCTGGAATAATTGTTTCTGGATAATCTTCTCTTATTCTTAATGCGACTTCTGGATCACACTTCAATGTAATCGCAGCTTTTTCGCCTTCTTCATGATTTACTATCGCAAATATTTTATTATTAAGCCTCATACATGTTGCACTCCAGCCATCTGGAGAATCTTCTGTCGCTTTTCTTTTCGATAAACAGTACGCTCTTGTTGCATTCATTTTAATTGGCACCTCTTATTCTTTCCCTGTTTGATTACGATGCATCACAATTTGCTTCGTTGCTTGAAATTGCTGCTCACCGTAAAACTTTATTAGCTTCTCACCGCAAAATAGACTAACAATATCAATATGAGATATTTCTCGAAGTAATATTGTAAGCATTTTCTCTCCAATACCTTTATTTCTTACACTCTCATGTACGACAACATCTTCAATGTATGCTCGAAAAACACCATCAGAAACGACTCTAGCAAATCCAACTAATTCATTTTCTTCCCATACTCCAATGCCTATACTATTCTTTAACATTTTTTCAATATCGACTTCTTTTCTTTCTGGCCACCAACCGACAGAATCATAAAGCTTCTTTATTTTTTCTGCACAGATTGGTTGTTCTTGTTGCAATTTATACGTGTACATATGCTTTCTCCCATCAACCAGTATGCATAATACTATTATAATCTCTTTTCAAAAAAGTGATGACTATGACCTTTCGGATGATCTTCAACGACACCATACTCCCTGTAACCGTGCTTTTTATAAAATTCTGGCGCTTGAAAACTAAATGAATCTAGCAATATTAATCTGCACTCTTTTTCCTTCGCAATTTCTTCAATTTTATGTAAAAGTTGGCTACCATAACCGTCATGACGAACTGATTTATCAACCCATAAAAAGTCGATATGAAGATGATAAAAATACATCGTACCTGTTACACCACCAAATATTTTCCCTTCTTCATTTTTTACTACGAGGCTTACTTCTTCCATCGGCTGTTTTACTTCATCTGTTAAGATGGACATATTATATTGAATAACTTTATTTTTAATGTATTCTCCTTCAATACGTGTACCGTTCTCTATATGTTTCATATACATTGCTTCCTTTCAACTTAGTAAGCTACATTTTATTTTTCCCCTTTAAAATACTAATCAAAACGAATCCACCATATGTAACAAAGCATGAAAAGCCAATTATCCCTGGTACAGAGACATAGCCTACCCTTATGTAACTTATAACTGCAAAACAAGCGATAGACAATAAAATAGATGGCCAAAATATAACAGCTATTTTTCTTCGTCCTCGTTTCGATGTACTTTCTTTCTCTTCAGAAACACGTGTGCCAAAAAGCAATACAATACAAATAAGGATCGCTGCAAAGTAAATTGTATCTAATGACAAATTGTGATCATATAGTGCGATTCCAACTTCAAGAGCAATAATCGTTAAAATTAAAATAATGATTGTTGAAGTCTTTAAGTTTTTTTTCAATCGCTCACTCCTAGCATGCTTTCACTATATTCTTTGTATATGTACTTTAAAACTGCTGCAAAAGCTTCATCTACCTCTTTATTTTCCTTCACCATTTGCGTTACTACAAATCCAATGACTAATTTTGCTGCTGATGCTAACGGAATATTTAATTCATTATTATATGAAGCAACTATCCGATTATCTTTTGTAGAATAAATTGCCATTCCCACATAATTAGATTGTACCTCTTTTATTTTATTTTATTTTATTTTATTTATAACAGTTTCCATTTCCATCCCTCTTTTTATATCGTTATATTAACTTCTAATATTTCAACATTGAATGTAAAAAACCTTTTCATTAGCTATTAAAATAAGAAAAAGGTAGCATGAATTTTTTCTTGCTACCGAAAAATATTTATTCTTCTATAGGATTTTCAGGACCGTTAAGTTCCAGCTGATAAAAAGCTAAATCTAGCCATTTATTAAACTTATAACCAGCTTGTTTTATTGTTCCTGCATGAACAAATCCATATTTTTGATGCAAGGCAATACTTTTCTCATTCTCTGCATCAATTCCAGCAATTAAGGTCATATACTCTCTTTCCTTTGCAATTTTGATTAATTCTTTCATTAATGAAGACCCAATGCCATTTTTTCTATATGCCTTATCTACATACACAGAATGTTCAACTGAATATTTATAAGCAGGCCACGCTCTAAATGGGCCGAATGTCGCAAATCCTACTACTTTATTATCTAATTCACATACGAAAATTGGATACCCTTCAGCCTTTTTTTGTTCATACCAATCTATTCTATTTTCAAGGGTTACAGGTTTATACGCATATACAGCTGTTGTATAAAGTATCGCATCGTTATAAATATCTAAAATGTATGCTAAATCTCTTTTCGTTGCTTCCCTTATCATTGTTTTCTTCCTTTCATCATGTTCATCTTATTTCACTATCTTTTTAATAGTTTTATTTTATCGAAATTTCCGATTTTTATCTACATACGAATACTAGCTTTTCGGAAACCATCAAATATATTTATTGCAGCAGATAATGTGTAGAAGAAAATTCCTCCCCCAATGAGCCACGTTTTAAATCCTTCTGGGGAAATAGTAAATACATTTGCCAAATACGTAATAAACCCTGCGTTAAATACATGTGGATTTACTACAATTACAATGAATACTATCGTCCCAGCTATTTGAAGAATAGCATTCCCAATCGCCAATCTTTGAGTCCATTGTCCCTGCACCAATTTATAAAGGGATATACATATTTCAAAAACGATCATAATTATAACGATTGGCCAGTACTGCAATAAAACATCTTGATTAAAAGTTGGCGAAACAAACTTCAGTCCATTTGCCGTACCGTTATATACGCCAACAAGATGATTCGCATAAAAGTAAAGTGTAGCCCAAACTGCTGTCCACATTAAACCTGCAAAAACTTCAAACTTCGAGATTGCTTTTTTCTTTGGGATATACGAGATGTTTTTCAAATCATCTGGTGTCCATTTTTTTAAACTTGTCGTCAACGGCTCGATACCTTTGTCTTTATCTGTTCTTTCTAAAATAACAAACACAAGTGTCAACCAGAAAAATACATGGAGGCCCACTTCAAAAATTTCCCCAATGCCTTTACCTATCAATTGCAAAATAACATTTAATACCGCTTGATCACCACTATAGCCTATAAAATTTTCTGCAACCATTGATATGAGTGCAATGACAGCTGCGATTGGTATAATTATTTTTAACAACGTTGTATATACATCAAAATAACGTGGTCCAATTAAATGCATCGGTCTATCCAAATAACCATTAGCCAATGAAACCGGACTCCCCAATTTTTTGAGAACGCTCTTTACATCTTCCTCACTATAATCTTCAGGTAACATATCCTCTATAGTTGACCTTAGTTCAAGTGTAATATCTTCACGATTTTTTTCAGGTAATCTCTTCGCAACCTCTTGGATATAGAGATCAATTAAATTCATTCTCTTCCTCCTTTAATAAGTTATAAAGTTCTTTCGAATCCTTTATCCATTCTTTTTTCAACTGCAAAAATATTTCTAATCCATAATCACTTAAAACATAATACTTACGAGGTCTACTCTCCGTTTTATCCCAACTACTCGTCACTAATTCCTGCTTTTCTAATCGGCGAAGTAGTGGATATAAAGTACTTTGATCAATTGTAATCCCTGATTGCTCCAATAACTGGACAAGTGAATATCCGTACTGCGGCGTTCTTAATTGACTTAAAACAGCTAACGTTAATGTCCCTCTTCTTAACTCAGTAATTAACGAGTTTAATAAAGTATCCATTCACTCACCTCATTTCCATTACTATATGTCATACAGTATGTGTTTTATACTATGTATCGTACAGTATTAGTGTGACAAAAACTATAATTTTTTACCAAAAACAGATAATGAAAAGCGCAAATTATATGATTTGTGCTTTTTTAGCTAAGTTATATATAACACTCTATAAGGTAACAACCTTAACTACTAATTTTGAAGTTCCAGTAATGCTATATTAAGTGACAACTATCGTATACATATGATGTGAACATAACATCTCACTATAGGAAGCTAATAAAACGGAAAATTATCATGGTTGAATGATTCCTGTTTTATTCTTTAGGCACTGTTGATTTCACACCGTTTTCAGCACCTAATCAACGTTATTTCCTTCATAAACTTCATCTTGTTCAAAATCTTTATTTTTGTTTGGTTTATTAGAGAAAAATAAAAAAACAATTAAATTAGGTTAATTGTTTTTCAAATGCAAAATCTTTATTTTTTTAAATAATCTATGATATTCGAAAAGACAAACTCTCCAAATGCAAGTGGTATATAAATAAACCATAACTTTAATATTGCCTTTGTTTCTTTGTGATCAGAATCCCCCATTAAAACCAACCCTATCCTTTTTCTTCAAATATTTTCATTTTAATTCCAATAACAAGGAAATTATACCATTTATTAATATTATAGTCTATGTTTTCTAAAAATTAGATAAATAAAACTCTTGTATTCCCTCAACATTCAGATAAACATAATAATTTTTTTTACGTTTCATCTTCAAATTCAATAATGAGTCCTGTTAGAACCGCTACATTACCAATCGATTGGATCCTGTGACCAATAAAATCCACCTTAAATTCTTCCCACTTTAATTTATGTAATGATATAATAACACTAAATTTTCAACACGTGCTTAATAGATTGGGGACTTATAATGGATAAACCTCTCACTGCATTACAAACTATTATTATACATATGAATACAAATGAACATTGGCATGATTTTATTTGTTACTGTCAGCATCGCGAAGCGGGACTTCGAAAATTAGCTTATAAACATTTAGAGACATTTATTACAAATGCAAAGAAATGGGAATCAAAAGATCAAGAGGAGTTTGCCATTTCACTGTTTACTATTTTAGATGCATCAAACGAAAAAGATGAGGTGTTAACTTTCTCACTAAATAGTTTTCTAATTGACATTCTATATAGATGGACAGAAAACACCCCATTTGATTCAAGGCCTTTTAGATGGATAGGAATTTATATGGACTCTAGCAATAAAGAAGACGATTTAGAAAAATCCCTTCGAAAAGCGATTGAATTAGGTGGTGATACCGAACAAGAAGCCATGATATACCTAGTTTCTAATTACATCAATACTTTAAAATTTGGTACACATGAATTCCCTTCAGGTTATTGCGGAGATTTAAGCGAATGTATAGAAAAACTTCCCTATATGCTTCAATTAACTAATAGAATTCAGAATAAGAACATAAAGGAGCAAAACATTGGTCAAATACAAGAACAACTACACTTAATTCTAGATTGGTTAAAACATACACAAATTCCAGTAGATGCTGTTCGTATATGGGAAAAAGAACAAACTAAGGAATTAGAAATGGTCATTGTATATTATTTACACAACAGCTCAAGTCGTTAATTCATCTTGTACAGAGATAATAAAGTTGTTTAAAACATAATAAAATTGTTTGAAAAACGCCAGTCATGTTATTCAACAATCGGACTATATAATGGAATGAATCCTTGTAAAAATTAGAAATATTTGAAATAATCATTATTAAGTTGAAGCAGAACGATTGCAGAAAAAGGTGATACGACTTTTTCTTACTTAAGAATCGCGAAACAGTTGAAAATTTTAATTAATTATATTCCGAAAGGGTGTGTGTAGTATCTTATCAACTAATGTTTTTACTTATAAATCTAAGGATGGAAAAACAGTAATAATTAGAGAAGCTAAAGAACATGATGCAGAAAGAATACTAGATTCTGCTTCAAAAGCTTTAATAAACGCTCCATACATGCTAAGTACGGTTGAGGATGTAAAAAAGGTACGTATCGATGCTATTCAAAAAACGTTAAAAGCTTATCATGAAAATCCAAATTATGTACAGTTTATTGCTGAAGTTGATGGTAAGTTAGTCGGTGCAATAGATTTTAAGAACGGAAACAAAGAAAAAATTAGTCATCAAGGGGCTTTTGCGATGACCATACTACCTGAATATCGAAATTATGGTATTGGAAGAGCTCTTCTAGAAACGTTAATCAATTGGGCTAAAAATAACAGTAAGATTGAAAAAGTTTGTCTTGAGGTAATGGAAGATAATCTAGGTGCAATCCAGTTATATAAGAATCTAGGCTTCTTTGAAGAGGGTAGAAAAGCAAAGGGTGTAAAATTGGATGATAGCTATCAAAATTTAATATTAATGGCTTTATTCGTTTAAAATTGAACATTATTTAAATGTAGTGTAGTGCTTTGATAAAAAAGGATAAATCTTTTACAAAAAATATCCCCTACTTTCTAAACCACGAGTAGAGGATTATGGCGTTTTAATAGACTTAGGAAGATAGATACAATTCGTTGCTAAAAGGACCATCATCCGTTGTGGATTTGAAATAAAGTTTGATCATTTTTTATCTATTTTATGCCACAATCGCACCCTTTAGTTGAATAAAGGAACAATTATCTATGAAGTGATCCTTTCTAGTAGTATAAAATTAAATGCAAATTAAGCTAAAAGTTATTATATTTCGTTATCACTGATTTAGCCCTTTCAATAAGCTTATTTTTTATGAAATCAGGTTCTATTATTTCTGCTTCTTGTCCAATATTCCAAAGTAGTTCAACATAAAACCACTCTTCTGAAGGGTTAATATTCTTTGTTATTTTCGCGGTTCCATCTGAATTGTATTCCATATTATCTCTTAACCATGATATGCTCTCAGCTTTTCTTTTTCCCTCTTTGCTTAAACTCACTTCGAGCTTTATGAGATTAGATTCACACTCAGAATACAGCCATTCTTTAACATTCAAATGGACATTAGTGGAATGAGAAGCAGAATTAATAATTGTTTTTTTTATTCGATCTCCCCTGAAAAGCCTTATGCCTCTTCTCATTCTACAGTAAGCGGGACAATACCAATACCCGTTATATACGTATAAGCCCATAGGTTCTATCTCTCTATAGATTTCATCTTCAGTTGTTTCATATAAGATATTAACAGTTTTCTCTTCTACAGATGCATCATAAAGGTTTCTTAGCACCGTTTTATCTACTTTAATATTTGGTTGCCACATCAAGATTTTGTCTCTAGTATTCTCAATTGTATCGGAAGTTTCCTGAGGAATCATATTGAACAGTTTATTTAGAATTACTTTATATGAAGTAGAAAAAGGAGTGGCGCCAACATATTGCATGGCATCTATTGCAAAAAATAAAGCTATTATTTCATCCTCACTAAACCAAATAGGAGGGATCATTTTATTTTTTAGTGTACTAAACCCTCCATTTCTACCTCTTTCTGAATAGACTGGAAAGTAAATTTCACTTAGCTCCTGTATATCTCGGAGGATTGTTCTCTCTGAGACTCCTTCGGATTTAGCAAGTTCCTTTGCAGTAATGGAATTATTATTGTTTAATGCCAGCATAATTCTAATGATACGTTTAGTTTTAGACATTTAATCACCTTTTTCATAAAATATGACAAAATCTGTCTTATTTATATTATAAGCTAATTTTAAACTAAGTGAAGGAGGCTAATGCAAAAATGAATACCATCGAATATATTACTGAAACGAAAGAAGTATTATTTTCACGTAAAAACTTAAAAAATGAAGAGCTATCTGCGAGATTAATAACTGATTACATTGTAAGTAATGGTGTAGTTTACGAGAATATAGGCTCTTGGGTTGATGATGTAGTGAGAATTAAACTTAAAAAGTTGGAGGAAGAAACAACTTACCTAACTCAATCAAAGAAATACAACTTTAGATGTGTTGAATACCGAAAATATGAAGATGACCCATCGCAAAGAGAGGTGCTTCATGTTCTTGAGAAAGAAAGTACTTCTGACTTACTACCTCATCTTTTAATTTTTAATCCTTCTCTACAGGCGAGGCCATTAAAAAGATGTGCATCAGAAATAGATGAAGATCGGGAAATATTTGTTGTATATTATTTAGATGATTGTGAATGTGAAAAATAAAGTGTATGCTAAAGAGCCTACTTTCTCGATATTGAGAAAAGGCTTTTATTTTTTAGAACTCACATTTAAAAATAAATGTACATTAGTTCTCATTAAATTATATATTAATCATTCTCTTTATTCATTATTATTTATTCTACAGCTATAAATTAAAGACTTAAATTAGTAGCATGTAGTCTATTAAAAAGTACATTCTTTTTTAAAGCACTACAGAAACAACTTTATATTTTTAGGTGTAGTGAAGTATCTTATATCGAAAATTAAATAACTATGTTTTAACCCCCCCCTAAATTTAGAGCGGGGTTATACTTGTTTTTGGTTTTAAAATTAAATAACTTTATTGTTATTTTACACGTCTACTATTTCAATATAAAAAAGAGGATCTTCATACTGTACTAGAAAATCCTCTTTTTATATTTATCCCACATTAGCTTGCAGTAAAACTCCCCACTGATTATAGTTCCACTTTATTTTAATCCTTTAATTAAAGGTGACGCTTCCCCACTATGGAAAATCCATAAGTCATGAAGTGATCTCGTACATCCGACATATAGTAATTTTGCATCATGTTTTGTGTTTTTGTAATGTTCTTCATCCACATCAATTAAAAGCACCGCATCAAATTCTAAACCTTTCGCTAAATAGACAGGTACTACTGATATACCACCTTCATATTTACTTTGGTTTGCTTCAATTACGTTGACCGTTAATCCTGCATTTGTTAATTTCACATATATATCACGGCATTCATCTTCTGTTCTTCCGATTACCGCAATTGTTTTCACATCTGCATTTTGCAAATGTTTTACCGTCTTCACAATTTCAGTAAATTGATTTTCTGCATGAATTACTTTCACATCTTCTCCACTGCGGAAGACTGGTGTTGCGAGTCCTACTGGGATTTCTGCATTTTTAATTATTTCATTTGCAAATTCAATAATTTCTTTTGTAGAACGATAACTTCTTGTCAATTCATAATAACCGGTTTCTTGGAATACTTCCTTAAAAGCATTCCAATCTTCAATTCCTTGGTAATCATAAATCGCTTGCGATAAATCACCTAATATAGTGAAAGAATTACCTAATGTAATTTCTTTTAATACATAAACTTGGAAAGGCGAAAAATCTTGCGCTTCATCAATAACAACGTGATGAAACTTCTGCCCGATTTCAATCCCTGTTATACGATGATGTATGTATATTAAAGCTGGTAAATCTTCTACATACACTTCTTTTTTACGACAACTCTTTTCTGTTTCTTTAACAAGTTCTTCAGGTAATGCCTCAAGTATTTCTTTACTTTTTACTATTGAACTATACAGTGAAAGAGCACTCATTTTCGGCCAAAACTTCATATATGCGTTCAGTCTCTTAGTCGCTTCTTTTTTTAGTAATTTTTTCTCGTTTGTTTCCCCGAATTTTTTAAGCTCAATTTCAATCCAGCGCTTCATTCGTCCTACTAATCGTTCTCTTCTTTTCTGTAAAGGATAATGTTTATATTCAACTTGCATCCATTTTTTAATATCTTCTACTGGAATAATCGCTCTATCCCACGCCTCAAAATCTTTTGTCGGAACTAACTCATTTTCAAATTGGATCATTCTCTCTTCAATAAACGTCTTAAATTCCAACGTACCCTTTAATTTACCTAGCATTACCTTCTTTTCATCACGATTAATTGAAAATGCTTCTTTCAATTTTTCTTCTGTCTGCTTTAGTTTCACTGAATCATCTAACGTACGTAATGCCCAATCTGGAAACGTTGTTTGACTAATATTCCCTACACCTAATTCAGGAAGTACACTCGAAATATAGTCTAAAAACAGACTATTCGGTGCAAATACGATCATTCTTTCTGCTTCTAGTTGTTCACGATATTCATAAATTAAAAAAGCAAGGCGATGTAAAGCAATTGTTGTCTTTCCACTCCCTGCAACCCCTTGAATAAGTAATGGTAAATTTCTTTCCGCTCGAATAATATCATTTTGTTCCGATTGAATCGTTGAAACAATATCCTTTAGCTTATTATCTTTATTCTCACCTAATCGATATAGAAGAAAATCATCGGCATGTGATACATCTTCATTTCCTTTTACATATGTATCAACAACACGTTCAAGTTCTCTTTTTCGAATGGAAATGTTTCGTTTTAAATACACATCACCTTCTACTAACCCATCTGGTGATTGATAAAATGCTAATTCTTCTCCACCGGTAAATGAATAAAACATACTTGCGACAGGCGCTCGCCAATCAATAATGATTGGCTTCATCGTGTCCATATCCGAAACCCCTACTTTTCCGATATAAATCGGCATAACTTCTTCTTTTCCATCTTCCTGAAAATCTAACCTTCCAAAGTACGGCTCTTGCACACCAATACGTAAGTTTTGTCTATTAGACTCCCTCATACTTTCAAGAATTTGCTCTTTAAAATCTTCTCCATAATAAACCGGGATTTTTTCAAGCCTATCCAATTGCTCATCCATCGTATGTAAAGTATCCTTCATTTTTTGTAACTCATCTTCAAATATGTTGCTCATTTCGACGATTCCCTCCTGTCCGTTCTAATTTTTCAGTCGAAGTATCATTGTATTAAAAATCCAATCATAAAGTCAATAGTTTCTATTTAAATTTTCCGAAAAAACTTACTTTTCATCTTTCTAATTTAAAAAGAATATGCAACATCTAAATCACACACATACACATATAGTATAGTGATGCATGTAAAAAATACTTCTTTCTATTTGTCTCCTATTTAATTTATCTATTAAAAAACATTGTAAAAATTAAAGACTTTAATCAATGGGCGTTTTACTGCCCATAAATAGTAGGATAAATAAAAGTAAAGGAGGCTCTTCAAATGAATATTTTGAATCTATCTCAAGATTAAATATGCTTCTATCTGGCTGTATCCTTATGGTTTGTTGGTCAATTATGTATGTTGAAATATATAGACTTACAAAATCCGTCTGGCCATGTGTTATCATGCATGCGATCGAGGATGCTGTTCCTACTGTTTTAGTTACAATAACAGGGATTATTACTCTTACAAACAGTAGTGATTTTTGGTTGAATCCTACTAGCGGGGTCGCTGCTACTGTTTTATTTCTCGGAATTGGAACCGTACTAAGAACTATAAGAATAAAAAGAGAACGACAATTATTCACACAATAAAAAGCAGATAATGAATTCGTCATTATCTGCTTTCCAATTTTTAAAACTACCTTATTATATTTTTTGATACATAAGCCAGTCACCAGAGTCTATCACTTTCTTTAACATCTTTTTATCCTGAGCGATATACACATATGCCTCAATTTCCCCATCAGCAACATATACTGTTTGCGTGATTCGATCATATAAATCAGTCTCCGCATTGCCTCTATATTCTTCTAGTTCATCTAACTTACACAATATCTCATCATTTACTACATAAACTTCTCCATACACCTGTTCTTCAATCGAATAAGTCATGGCCGGATATCCTTCGTTCGTATCAAATAATTTTCCATATGTCCAAGCTCTGTCTGCGATACATGTTGCACCTAGCATATAATGAGCATTCGTTTGTCCTCTTCTTAACGTGCCATAAACGAAAACATGATACATAAATTCTTATCCCCTTTATATGCCTCTACTTTCTTATTTGTAAATAAGCACGAATCATAAAGTAACTCACTTCATTCGGAAGCTGTTCTTTAATAGATTTCAGACCACCATCTGCATTTTGAACGGCAGTTTCAATAAGAGATTCATACTCTGCTGGAACAAAGCTGTGCCAATCTACTTCCATTCCATCCTCATAGCAGCGAATTAAATGGTTTTCGATTGTTTGTCTTGATAAGTTACGTTCTTTTGCAATCTCATTCAAATCAATACCTTGTTTATACATTTCATACGTTTCTAAATGAGAATTTGCGGACGCTTTTCCTGATTTTTTACGCTCTGAAACTACTTCTGTCTTAATCGTTTCAGCATAATTTGGATTTTCCTCAATAAAATGCTGAACTGCTTGTAAGAAGTGCGAACCATATTTCACAAGTTTGTGTTCTCCGATACCTTTTACCGTCAACAATTCGGAATCACTTTGCGGCATTTTCACACACATATCTTTTAATGTTTGGTCAGAGAAAATAACGAACGGAGGTACACCTTCTCCTTGTGCAATTTCTTTACGTACTTCACGAAGCACTTCAAATAAAGGATGGTCTTGAACAATTTGTCTTGTCTCTACTCGTTCTTTTCGTAAAACATTCTCTTTACCAAGTAATACTTCTTTCCCTTTTTCAGTTACTTTTAACGTCGGATAAGTGCCATGTTCAACTGCAATTAACTCGTCTGAAATTAAAAACTCGATAAACTCACTGACCTCTTTTACACTACGGTTCGATAAAAGCCCATACGTTGGTAAAGTATGAAAATTAAATTCAATAACTTTCTTATTTTTCGACCCAGTTAATACTTGCGCTATCATTTGCTTTCCAAAGCGTTGGTTCGTTCTAATCATGCATGATAAAACCATTTGTGATTCCCTTGTCACATCGATGCTCTCGCGATTGTCGGTACAATTACCACAGCGTCCACAATCTTCTTTCGGTTCTTCTCCAAAGTATTGCAAAATGAATGATTGTAAACATTGTTCTGTATGACAGTAATCGGTCATATTTTGCAATTTTTCAAGTTCATTTGAAAAACGTGATTCTCCAGTTGATTGATCAATTAAAAAACGCTGTACTTGTACATCTTGAGAAGAATATAACAATATACATGTACTATCTAATCCGTCACGACCAGCACGTCCTGCTTCTTGATAGTAACTTTCCATATTTTTTGGAAGCTGATAATGAATTACGTAACGAATATTCGATTTATCAATACCCATCCCGAATGCAGATGTTGCTACCATTACACTTACTTCATCTCGTAAAAAGAGTTCTTGTTGCTCATTTCGATCAATATCACTCATACCAGCGTGATATTTTGATACAGAAACTCCTGCCTTCATTAAATCTTCATATAACTGATCGACTACTTTTCTAGTAGCTGCATATATAATCCCAGATTCCTTTTGATTTTGACGAATATAATCCGCCAAATATGCATTTCGATCTTGCCCTTTAATAACAGAAAACGATAAGTTCTCACGCTCAAACGTTGTCATAATTGTATTTTCTTGATTAATTTCAAGTGTATTACAAATATCATCACGTACTTGCGGTGTTGCTGTTGCTGTTAATGCTAATACAAGCGGCTTTTCTGGAAGATAATCTAATATGCGATGTATATGTAAATAACTTGGACGGAAATCATGTCCCCACTGTGAAATACAGTGTGCTTCATCAATCGCAATCATAGGGATTTTCATATCGATAAGTTGGTCAACAAACTCCATCGAATCAAGACGCTCAGGCGCGACATAAAGTAATTTGTAATGTCCTTGTTTCGCTAATTGAATTCGCTGATTTGCTTCAGCAATAGAAATAGAACTATTAATATATGTAGCTGAAATGCCATTCTGTACCAATGTATCTACTTGATCCTTCATAAGTGATATTAAAGGAGATATAACCAACGTCGTGCCTTCAAATACTAATGCCGGAATTTGATAACAAATTGACTTACCGCCACCCGTTGGCATAATACAAACTGTATCTTTCCCATCTAGTACATTTTTAATTGTTTCATCTTGTCCTCTTCGAAACGAAGAATAACCAAAGTAGGACGCTAAAAGTTCTTGTGCTTTAGTAAACAAAAAAGAGTCACCTGCTTTTCTTTATCTTTCATCTACTTCTATTATATCAATCACTTATGCGACTTGAAAGGGATGGATAAACGCTTATTGTTTTTTCATTATTCTATATTTAATATGAATTAGCATTCGTGTTTTATATGTTTTACAACATTTATAACGTAAATCCAGTACACAAGAAGAAAGAGTTTCAATTTAAATGTTCATTTTATTTCCCTTTCTTGAATACTACTAATCGTATACATATAAATTCAGGAGGTTACTATATGAAGCATCGTAATATGAGTTCCATCACAGCGAAAACGAAAACGAAAACACAAAAACTCCAATTCTCTAATAATGATGCGTGGAAATATGAATCATACTATAAGTATCAGCCATTATTCTCTTATAAAAAGCTTTTTAATTTTCTTTCTCAACTTTTTAGACGTTAATATATGCGCAAAAAATATATCATTCACAGAATTTTTCTCAATATTAAATGTATAGACTTACTACAATTCAGTTGTTACCATATATAATAATCTGTTGGATAAACCCCTTAAGTTGACCTGCTTATATTAGCAGGTCTTTTTCATGATTACATACTTCTGTGTACCTCGATCTCACTTCCAAGTCTTTTCTCCATTTTATAACCATATTTAACTCCCAACAATTCATGATTATCATGAATTGTTGGGAGTTAAATTGTTCACATATAATTATGCAATTCTTCTTTCTCAATACACAAAAGACATTTTACTTGTTACTATAAAAGTACTCCAGATGAGTTTTTTGCTCATCGACATTATCTAGTTATTGGGGCCTGCCGCGGGAAGCAGGTCCCTTTGACTGTATGAAGGTCCTAATTTCATTTGGACACATTTACCAGGGTTTTTCAAAAGAATTTTATGATAACATTACGTAGTCGAGTCCGACATCTCGGCAATACCCTTTTGAGGGTCTGCAACTTCCCTTGCAGACCCTCTTTTACTTTATATTCAATTTATTCATATATACCACAACATCATTCATTGAATTTCTCCATTTCAAATTCCCTAAAAATAATCTAGGACACGTAACTAAAAATAAATCTTCATCATACTTTGAGTTATACATGTTCAAAGGAGTGTTACTATTTATGTATTCTTATTGGCAATCGTATTACTCCCCCTACCATAACCCTTATGTAAACTATGATTTATCCGTACGGAACTACCGAATTAGTAAAAATGAGAATTTTTTAAAAGGGTATATGCGTTCTTTATGGGAACAACACGTCGCTTGGACGAGATTGGCTATTATAAGTATAGTCTTTAATTTACCAGATGTTAACGTTACTGTTGGACGACTTCTACAAAACGCAACACATATGGGACTATCACTTGAACCATTTTACGGTGAGGATGCAGTGAAAAAATATAGTGCATTAATTAAAGATCACTTAGTAATTGCAGCGGATCTTGTTAAAGCCGCAAAAGCTGGTAATCAAAATGCAGCGGCCGCTATAGAGAAAAAATGGTACGCTAATGGTGATGAAATTATTGAATTTCTTAACAGTATCAACCCATATATAGATAAAGAAGAATTTAGAAAAATGTTTTATGAACATTTAGCACTAACGAAAGCAGAAGCACTTGCCTTCCTAAATAAAGATTATGAAGCAGGAGTAAAACTTTACGATAAAATTGAAAAAGAAGCATTGGAAATGGCCGACATGATAACAAACGCAATCGTAAAACAATTCCCGCAAGTATTTCAATAAAGTGAAACTTTAATCAGAGTAGGTATTACTACTAAGTAGTACTTGATAAAAATAAGTCGATTTCCAAACATAAATCGGCTTATTTAGTTTTCTCTCTATGATATTTCACCTCTCCTCTTTACATTTAGCTTATATCGATATATTTTATTAATATCCGTTTTTTATAGGAGGAAATAGTTTGATTAACGCAATTGGTCTCGTTTTTATACTTACAAATAAACACGAGAAAAAAAAGAAAGTTTACTTAAATGAAAAATTTGCACTAATAGATATTATTGATTCTAAAGAAGTATTTGATGATGAAGGGAATCCTTTAGTAGAACTAACATGTAAATACAGTATATATTTAGATGAAAAATATTACTGTAAATCTCTCGATGATTATACCGGACAAGTATTTCCTTTCTTAAGTGCAAAAATAGGAAAAGGTCTTCTAAGAAACTTAAACTACTACTTTTCTTACGTTGATGCCTATGATAAGAAACCACCAGTTAAAGAAATAAGACCACTTATGAAACAAGTAACGAACAGATAGCCAAAAATACAAAAAAAGAAAGCATCTAACTCTGGATGTTTTCTTTTTTATTGAAAACTCATTAACTTTCATCCTCTTCTAAAAGTATGTATCCAAGCATATTTTAAATTAAAAACATTGGAGGATTAGAGTGAATGAAATACTCAGAAACAATTATAAGCAAACGACTTCGAATACTTAAAATGACGGGTATGTTTTTCATGCTAGTGTTAATAGCATGGATTGGCTATACAAAATTACTTTATGAAAACGGCTTTCTTCAAGAAAAAAAGAATTCAGTAGAAGTAATGAACACTAGCATTACAGGAGAAATAGAGCAGCTTTTTCATATAAACTTGCAAGGTTATCGAAAAACAAGCCTTGATGCTGTTATAGAAGCAAGCAAAACCGATCCAAGTGAACTATCCCTAATTGAACTGGTCAACAAATCCTGCTCGCGAGATTGCATAGGCGAACCAGCAACATATGTAAACTCAAACAATGGATATATCTTTTATAAGGAATCTAATGGAACTAATGTAGCTATAACGGTTAAAAAGAAAGACACATGGGTAATTGTAAAGAAATCTGTTCAAGATGGAATATAATCACCCAAAAAAAGAGTACGTATCGTACTCTTTTTTATTATTAATACCCTTCCTCTTCATGAATACAATGGCATTTCGGTTTTGTTTTACAATGACATTTTTCACACTCACATTTCGGTTTCTCTTTGCAACAACATTCGTGAAAATCATTGCGTTTACATCTACATCTCCCAAACATTAAATTATCCCAAAATGTATTACAATTTCGGGAATGCCCACAATGACAAGTATTCCCCATGAATTTGCTTCCTCCTTAATAGAATTCATCATATTCTATGTTTAAAAGTATACAAAGGCTTGTTTATTAGTCTATTTTCTCCATATTATAAGTAGAGTTAAAAGATTACATAAAAATAAAAAAACGTCACATGACGGCTTTTTATTTAGCAAACTACTCTTTTGTATAAAAATATTTAATTCCTTTCGTATCTAACCAAGCTGTTGCTTTGTCCAGTTCGCTCCCTTGACGATAATCTGTTTCGAAATACACAAGCCCTTGGTTATCTCCACGAGATATTATTTTAGAAGTATATCCAAGCTTATCCATCATTTGAATCATGTCAGGAACTAAATTTACACCAAATTCATAAGTAACTACTTTGTTATATTTATTCACTATAATTCCAATCCCTTCTTGTTTTTTTATCGGCTCAACAATTGGATTTGTAAACCAAGCTAACGGCTTATTTCCAATCAGCTTATTTAAATCACACTTGCCGATACCAGCCACATTCCCTGTTTCTGTGTATTGCCAAATATCACATGAATACGCCGGTTTGTTACCACCATAACGAGGAATCCATACAAAATCAGAATTGACATTTGCCATTCCAAATGGAGCATACATATGATGAGCAATATATAAACCAGCCTTCTTAGCTCCTAATCTGCGTAATTCATCAATAAAAGCTTGTGCACCCGCTCTCATATCGTTCATTGTTCTTACTTCTACATCAGCTACCCAAATTGTTGCATTTTTATCACCACGGTTCCAAAAGTCTCTTGCTTCTATCCGTGCATCCTCTACTGAAACGAAACGACAGAACGCATAATTACCAAACGGAATATTCCTTGCTTTCATTGCTTGTACATAATTTTTATATAAAGGATCTACATAGTTTGAACCATCTTGCACACGTGCAATTACGAAATCCAATTGTGGTGCTGCGATATCCCAGTTAATGTCGCCATTCCATTTCGAAATATCTACAATATAACCCATTATTTAACATCTCCTTTTTCATTATTATATTCAAAGCTTGTTTTTTTGCTATTATCAACTAATAAATAGTATGAGAGGTAGTATATTATTGGGTAATAATTTAAAATTCGGCTTATGTATTGAGAAAACAAAATATTATTACAGGTTTAACAAGTAAAGATTTACAAAGCTCTAAACTATATAAAGTGAAACTATAATTAGTAGGAGGCTACGAGCAGTGAAATTCCCACTTAATTTCTTAGCTTCATCCGAATTTTGAGATAAGAATTTTACTGCCCACAAATAGCTAGATAAACAAAACCACCTTTCTGACAGGTGGTTTTGTTTACTAATTTACATATACATTGTCCATATTTTTATAGTTACATAATTATTAGTTACTTAATATACTTGTTAACTAAATATAAGACAATTTTTAGTTTTTAATCAAACTAATTTTTATCTCACGTACTCATAGTACCATTTTCGTGCATCTAACCAAGCTGTAAATTTAGCGATATTTCCAGACGGATAGCCATTCGTTATAGCATAACCAATGCCATCTTTCTGAACGACAATTTGTCCATCAATACCCGCATCTACCATAGCTTGAGCCAAAGCTTGTAAATTACTAAATGCTACACCACCAGTTTTTACTTTGAGCAAATCCGCTGCACCTCCTCCAGTTTGTCCTGTAAGAGCAAATACAACAGAATTAGCGATTTTATCAACATTCCATTTTGCCATATCAGATTCATTGTCAATAAATCCTAATTCTATAAGAATAGCAGGTGCTTTCGTCCCATTTAATACCGCTAAATCTGTACGCTGTTTCGCACCTCGATCACGCCATCCAATATCTTTTGCTAGTTGAGCTGAGATTTTAGCCGCCAAATCTTTCTGATCATAATACAAAACCTCAACACCCTGTCCATTTCCATCACTTGCATTAAGATGAAAAGAAATAACTAAATCCACAGCATGGGAATTGCTATTCCGAATGATATTATTTAAATTTTGTGATTGAGTTGCCCCTACCTCGTCCGTATCGTCATAAACCGTGTGTCCTAGGGATCTTAACTTAGTCGCCACAGCATCTTTAACTTGCCTATCTAAAACGTGTTCTTTCCGATTCCCAAAATTAGCACCTTGAACAATACTATTGTGTCCTCCGTGCAAACTATATCTGGCCATTATTTATCAACATCTCCTTTCTTAATATCCTATTCAAAACTTGTCTTATTGCTATTCCCACTTACAATCTTAACTGTACCCATATGTCCTACATTTTCTAGAAGTGAAGCAATTTGTTCTCGATATAAAAAAGCTATCGCTTCATAAATCGAATGATTTATTCTCTAAATTACTTTTACATGAATGACGACACGAACAAAAAAAGCATCACCCTTTCGGCGATGCCTAAAAACTCTATTTTACTTTTCAGCTCCCTAAATAAATAGAGTTTAAAATCACTGAAACTACACCTATATTTCCTCCCCTTCCTTCACAGCTTCTTTCAACCTCTGCAACATATATCCAATCCCTTTACACCCCTCTAGCGGATATGTAATCATTTCTTCTGGATATAACTTTGTCACTACTTTTTTATGCTTCTTCCCTGCTAGTAAGACGATTTCGTCAAACTGTAATAAACTTTTATCTACCATCTGTTTTTGTAATTGCTCTATATTTATTACCTCATCACTTTTTGAATCAAATGCAAGATCATAGTTTTCTAATACAATATCATTTGGTCTTAAAAATCCATGTTTCGCCGATAATATAACCCAGTTTTCGAAAAACATAGTTGCGTACGCCTGACATGCTTTTCCGAACGGACTAATATACACATCTTTTGCTTCCATCGGTCCGTAGTCTGAATGTTTATCCCAAATTTTCTTTTTTCCACATGGAATTATACATATCCTTTTCATATATATTTCTACTCCCTTTACTTTGGTAAATAAAATTCGTTATTTTGTACATTTTTCTCTCAAAATACTATATAATAATTTTGAAAAGTTTAAATTACACATTTTACCATATATGTACTATGGATCACTCTCATTGCAAATATTATAATACCATAAAAATTTTTGCATTTTTTTCTTCAAATTATTATAACTAAATTGCAATATTATAATTTATTAATTAAATTAGGAAGGGGGTCCATAAAAATGAAAAATATTATCCCTGCACTATTAGTTTATTTTATTGTTTGCGTTATTTCCGTTATCATCCCAGCATCTGAAGGCTATAATTATGTCGGCTGGAAGTTATTTGTTGGGCAAGTGTATGCGATACCTATTTTCTTCATTACTGCTATAATTACATTTTATATAAACAAGAAAAAATCTTACGAATAAACGATTATAAGGATGGCTAACGCTATCCTTATTTTAATTCGTTAATCAAATTTAGAATGACCCTTGCAGTACTTTATATCCTTTCTTCTAAAAAGTCAAACGCAACTTCTGTATTTCAGCGTTTAAACGTAGCTCCTCCGAGAGCCAGCTCTCTAATTCTGAAACCGCCGTAATATTTCGTTCTAAAAGTGACTGTAATTTACTCTCCAAATCATTAAACATACACAATCCTCCCGTTTTTAATTTTCTGTTTTTTAGAGCTAAAAAAGGACAAGTAGCCAATCTGACTACTTGTCCTTACTGTTCATCTGTACGCAATACGATTAAGCTTGGAATGCTTCTGTTAATACTGGTACGATTTGTTTTTTACGAGATACAACACCTTTTAAAGTAGCTGTGTTGTTTTCTAGTGATACGTTGTATGCTTTCTCAACAACGTTTGCTGCTTTACCGATCGCAAGACCGACAGAATCATTAGTTAAGATATCAGTTACAACGAATAAGAATAGGTCTAAACCTTTTTCTTCTACTACTGCAGAGATTACTTTTTCAAGTTCCGCTTGGTGTACAAGAACGTCGTTTGTATCAACAGCGTTTACTTGTGCGATTTCAACTTTCGCATTACCCATTTGGAATTCTTTAGCGTCAAGAGAGATTAATTGCTCCATTGTTTTTCCGCTTAAGTCAGCACCAGCTTTTAACATTTCTAAGCCGTAGTTATCTGCATCTACACCAGCGATTTGCGCTAATTCACGAGCAGCTGCTACGTCTTGTTCTGTGCAAGTTGGAGATTTGAATAGTAAAGAATCTGAAATGATTGCAGATAACATTAAACCTGCAACTTCTTTACGAATTGTTACGCCATTTTCTTTGTACATTTTGTTTAAGATTGTAGCTGTACAGCCAACTGGCTCACAACGATAGTATATAGGATCGCTTGTTTCAAAGTTAGCAATACGGTGATGGTCAATAACTTCTAACACACGAACTGATTCGATATCGTTAGCACTTTGTTGACGCTCGTTATGGTCAACTAAAATAACGTTGTCCACTTCGCTTGCTACTGTCTCAACAAAACGCGGTCCTTCTACTTTAAAATAGTCTAACGCAAATTGAGTTTCACCGCTGATTTCGCCTAAACGTACAGGCTCAGCATTCATTCCTAATTCTTTTTTCAATTCTGCATAAGCAATTGCAGAACAAATTGCATCTGTATCTGGGTTTTTATGCCCGAAAACTAGTACTTTTTCCATGTTTTCCACCTCTTCATGAAAAGGATATCTTAAAGAAGCAAATATGACAATATTTAAAGCATATTTTTTTATAAATAATTGCACTTTCTTCTATATTTTTCATCATTTTCATAAAAAAAATCATCTAAAATGAATTAGATGATCGAAATGTATGTTTCAATTAAAATAGTGTAGGAGCTTGCACTACATTGTTAAAAGCGAAATTTGAGGATAAGCCATTATTCAAAAGGTTTACATCTATAACTTGATAAAACGCATTTCCAGTGTCTGCAATTTCCCAAACAGCTAAAATAAGATGGTATCCACTACGGTCAGTTGGTACATTTGCTTCGTGCGTTACTGTTGTCCCTGGTCTAGCTCCACCGTCATTTTTCACATAGAATGGCACTAAATCTAAATCTGATCGCGTTAAAGGTTTATTTGGATTCCAACCTTTTTTCGTAATATAATATTTCCACTCTTTTGTACTATGAGGAGCCGTTAGTTTCCACTTGAATGTATTCGTCCCGCCATTTAACGTAACTTTCTTCCACCTATCTACAGTTTGAACATCTAAAGCGGGAAAATGACCAGCCCCTGCAATTTGTCCATCAGAAGGTCCTAGTTGCGGAAATCCACCTATCCCTTCTACGCTTTGTGGTTCATATTGAATCGGTCCACAATTTACATTTACCCCTTGCTTACATAAATAAGATCGGCTCGCTGGTGATTCTACATATCCATGAGCTGAAGCCTTTTCTGAAAATCCAAATGTTAATAATCCCGTAAGTAATACTCCACCACTTAAAATAACTTTCTTCATCTTTTGTAAACTATTCTTTTTCATACTTTCATCCCCTTCCGATAATAAAGCGAAAATAACTATAGTTGGCTAGTCATCTTCTCTACATTTATTATAAGACGAGAATCATTACTAAAAGAACCCTCTAAAAACTTTCTCAAATTCATTTAGTGCGTTAATTAGATTATAATTAACTATTTTAACACCGCCAGAAAAATATAGACTGTGTTAAAAACAGTCGTTTATTATTCACTTACTAATAATTAAGCACTCTCCCCGTTTGATTATACCTTAAATGTTTTTATAATAAATAACCGTAGCATCTAACTTTCCATTCGGAGAAATTGCATACCCTGGTATTGTTCCAACTTCTTGGTAGTCTAGTGATTTATACAATTTATTGGAAGGATCTCCTTCTCTAGTATCTAATACTAAAAGAGACCTGTTTTCTTGCTTTGCTCGTTCCTCTGCTTTTTGCATAAGCGATCGTCCAATACCGTTACGCCTAAAGTTTGGATGAGTCATTAATTTGCAAATCTCGGCTCTATGAATTCCGTTAGGCTTAGTAACTAATTGTAATTGAATACTCCCTGCTACTTCGTTGTTTATTTTAGCCACATACAATATCACTTCTGGCGCTAATACTGTTCGCCAATACTTTGTTGCGTCTTTTTGTTCCAGTGGAGGCAAAAAACCAATTGATGCCCCATCATTTACAACCATTTTTAAAAGTTTCGAAAGTTCTTCCATATCATTTTCTAGTTGCTTAATTTCTTCAATTACTAAATTTCGCATTACTTTTCCCCCTTTTGTTTCATTGTAACAATTTTTAAAGAAGGAATAATGAAATAATAAGATGAATTTATAGAAAGATATGATTTTTTGTGAAAGGATAACGATATGAAATATATATTAGATAGAACGTACGCAAAAGAATTACTCGAATGGGCATATGAACAAAACCCGGGCCCTTGGTTTGAACATTCACTACATGTTGCTCATGCAACTGAAAACATAATTATAGAACTTATTAAAAATGGGTATAACCTAGATGCTGACATAGCATATAACGCTGCCCTTTTGCATGATATCGGAAGATACAAAGGTTTTACCAAATCGGTCATTCATTCCTATGATGGTTATATGTATATGAATGATTTAGGGTATACAGGAAACGCTGTTATTTGTGTGACACACTCATTCCCATGCAAAAATGAACATATAGATATCGCAGCGGAATGGAGTCTCGTTCCTGACCATATGAGAAGCCGGTTAGTTGAAATATTAAATGAACATT
Organism: Bacillus sp. PK6-16; assembly: GCF_056530295.1. Lineage (NCBI taxonomy): Bacteria > Bacillati > Bacillota > Bacilli > Caryophanales > Bacillaceae > Bacillus > Bacillus sp. PK6-16. The sequence goes on along the minus strand of NZ_CP096511.1, from coordinate 2,603,699 downwards.
GTAACTACGACTTATACAATAAAGTAATTACTCTTTGTGACGCTCTTGCTGATGCGGGTGGCTTTACTACGCTGGAAAGAAGATTAATTTCTGTTGGTTTGCGTCATGGTACAACATCTCATACATCTTTACATTGGAAAGGGTTTTATGCGATTAAGAAAGAATTAGAAGCTTTAATCGGTAAGAGTATATACACAGTTCTTCCTGATGTAGAAAAATCTATTTATGAAGATATAGAATATTAAATTGCATACAAATTGAAAACGATAAAAATTGAACCCATCCTAGATAATTTTTATACTCAAATTTAATTTCACATAAAAAACGTTTTAAACATAAAGTTTAAAACGTTTTTTATTCAATGCTTTTGATTTTTCAGTTCTGTTAAACACTCTTGCACTAAAGTTACCGCTTGACTCATCGCAGCTCCGCCAGCAAATGCTGCTGAAACACCACATGCTTCCAGAATCTCTTTATCCGAACATCCTTGATCAAGACAACCTTTTGTATGATAAATTGTACAATACTCATCTTGCGTTGCTAAACTAATTCCTAATGCAATAAGTTGTTTTTCTCTTTTTGTTAAAGCACCCTCTTGAAAACAAGCTTGCGTGAACGCATTATATGTCTCAGCGATTTCAGGAATTTGATTTGTAAAACTACCTATACCTTCTTTATAATGATGTAGAATATCATTTATCGAACTATGTTGCTCATGTTCCATCTTATTCCCTCCAGTCATATTATCCATACCTATTGTAGTATGCGATGAAATGGAGGCAATATACCTTCTTTTAAATTAAGAATTTTCAGTTAATTTATATTATAATTTTAAATTATCATCTACAATAACTTTTTCTCTAGAACTTTTTCTTTCAACCTCTTTACTTCTTTCTTCCCAAAATGTTAATCCTTCAATCCCCACATTTTTAGGATTAAATACTGGATCTTTCCCTTCTTTTTTCTGCGTTTCATAGTCTTTTAACACTTTTAATGCGATTTTACTTAATAATAGAATCGCGATTAAGTTTAACCATGCCATACTACCGATTCCTAAATCTCCGAGATTCCATAAAAGCGACGCTGATTCAACACTACCGATGTAAACCATAATTAAAAATCCAAATTTTAAAACTGGTTTTAACCAGCCATACTTCAATTGACGATCTAAATAAGTAAGTGTCGTTTCAGCAATATAGTAATAAGCGAGTAACGTTGTAAATGCAAAAAAGAAAATTGCAATTGAAATAAATATTGGACCAAACCCTGTCATCACAGTTTCAACTGCTTGTTGCGTATAAATTGGACCTGCTTCCACATTTCCTATGTTTTTTACAATAGCGCTTTTCCCTTCAGGTATAACATTATACATACCTGTAATTAATATCATAAGAGCTGTCGCTGTACATACGACAATTGTATCGATATATACGGAAAACGCTTGAACTAACCCTTGTTTTGCAGGATGCGATACTTCAGCAGCAGCCGAACTATACGTCGCTTCTCCGACACCAGCAACGTTTGAAAATACAGCGCGTTTTACGCCCCATGCAATAGCTGCACCAACAATTCCACCAAACATTTCATTTACACCAAATGCACTAGAGAAAATTAAAGCAAACATACTTGGAATCTCCGTTACATTCGCAATTAATATGATACATGTAACAATTACATAACCAATTGCCATAAATGGCACAAGCATTTGAGAAACGCCAGCAATTCTCTTTACACCACCAAAAATAATTGCTGCTAGTAACACGACTAAAAATATACCAGTTATATATTTGCTAATACCATTAGAGTTTTCGAATCCAACTGCGATACTACTAGATTGAATACCTGGTAATAACACGCCATATGAAAGTGTTACAACTACCGCTACAATGACTGCAAACCATTTCATTTTTAAACCTCTCTCAATGAAATATGGAGTACCGCCGCGATATTCATTCCCTACTTTACTTTTGTATACTTGAGATAATGTTGATTCTACAAACGCGCTCGCTGCCCCTAACAAAGCCATTACCCACATCCAAAATACAGCTCCAGGCCCGCCGAAAGCGATCGCTGTCGCTACCCCTGCAATATTACCAATTCCAACTCTTCCTGATAAGGCTAAACAAAATGCCTGAAAAGATGATATTCCCGTCTCGGAACTCTTTCCTTCAAATAATAGTTTAATCATCTCTTTAAAATAACGAATTTGCAAAAAACGTGTTGCAATCGTGAAATATACGCCTGCCCCTAATGCAAAAACAACTAAACCGATACTCCACACTTGCCCTACTAACCATTCTACTAAATTCTCCATCCAAATCCCCCTTATCATTCTTTGGAAAAGCAATTTTGTATATAAGAAAACGGACAACTATTATCAAACTTTCTAGTTGTCCGCATCTTTCATTATTTCATCCCTCAATTTTTGTCAGTAAAACACCCTATTACTTTATATTTACCCAAACACTTTTCACTTCTGTATAATTGTCAAGCGCATATGAACCTAATTCGCGGCCAATACCAGATTGTTTGTATCCACCAAATGGTGCAGCTGCATTTTCTAAGTTATAATCATTAATCCACACTGTTCCTGCTTTTAATTTATTTGCCACTTGATGACCCGTTTTGATATTTTGCGTCCATACACCCGCAGCAAGGCCATAGGATGAGTTGTTCGCTCGTTCAATTACTTCTTCTGTCGAATCAAATGGAAGTACAACAACAACTGGTCCAAATATTTCTTCCTTAACGATTGTCATATCGTCTGTAACATCTGTGAATACAGTTGGTTTAACGAAATAACCTTTTTCAAGCGCACGTTCACCACCAGCCGCAACTGTAGCACCTTCTTTCTTCCCTTGCTCAATGTAATGTAACACACGCTCTTGTTGTTTCTTAGATACGAGTGGACCCATTTCCGTTCCTTTCTCCATACCTGCTCCAAGTTTTACGTTGTTCGCCATTTTCACAAGTGCATCTACTACAGTTTCATAATGTTTACGATGAACAAATACACGTGATCCTGCGCTACAATTTTGACCGTGATTATACATAATACCTTGGAATGCACCATTAATTGCTTCTTCCAAGTCCGCATCTTCTAAAATGATATTTGGTGATTTGCCGCCAAGCTCTAACGTTACATGCTTAATCATTTCTGCAGACTGACGCATAATATACTTTCCTGTAACAGTAGATCCTGTAAAAGCAACTTTATCAATGTCATGATGATTTACAATTGCTGCTCCTGCTTCAGGACCAAAGCCTGGTACAAAGTTTACAACACCGTTTGGAAATCCAGCCTCTTTAAAAAGTTTTGCTGTATATAGTAAAGATAAAGGCGTTTGCTCTGCTGGCTTTAATACGATCGTACAACCTGTCGCCAGTGCAGCTCCCATTTTCCAAGAAGACATAACGAGCGGAAAATTCCACGGAATAATCTGACCTACAACACCTACAGGTTCATGTCTCGTGTAATTTAAGTAATCTTGTGAAATTGGGATTGTTTGCCCAATAATTTTTGTAGCCCATCCTGCGTAATAACGATAATTTTCTACAGTTGCTGAAATATCATCATCAAGTGCTACTTGATATGGCTTTCCATTATCTAAAGCTTCTAGTTGCGCTAATTCTTCTCTATGTTCTTCAATTAAATCTGCTAATTTATAAATAAGATGCGCTCTTTCAGCAGTAGTCATTTCTGCCCACGGACCGGATTCAAATGCAGATCTTGCCGCTTTTACTGCAGCATCAATATCCTCTTCTTGCGCTTCACATACGACAGCTAGAACATCTTCTGTAGCTGGATTATACGTTTCAAACGTCTTTCCCCCAATAGCAGCAACAAATTCGCCATTAATAAACATTTTAATTTCTTCATTTAAAAACGCTTCCACTTTTGGTTTCAGCTCAATATTTGTCTTTAACATTATGTTCTCCTCCTTATTTAAACAGCTACATGAGCTGCAATATTTGATAAAATCGTTTGAAGCTTTTGATCTTCGTCAACAGTTAATCCTAGTCTTGGATAGCGAGAAGGTCCTCCCGCTTGCCCATGTAATTCCATGGAACGTTTAACGATTTGAACATATTTCCCTGATCCTTCAAGAAACTCGCAAAGTGGTAAAATAGCATCGTTTATTTCCCACGCCTTTTCTAATTCACCATTTTGAAAATGCTCATACATTTTTGTAACGAGACCGGGAACGATATTTCCTGCTACTGAAACCCATCCCGAAGCACCAACTAAATATGATTCCATAACTAAATCTTCAGAACCACAGAAGACTTGGAAAGCCCCTTCACTTTGTCTTACTAAATCTCTCGCTTTTCGAATATCTCCGCTAGATTCTTTAATATGTGTAACATTTTCACACTCTTTTCCAATACGGAGCATTAGCTTTGTACTCATATCAACACCAGAAGTAAATGGGTTATTGTATAGCATAATTGGTATATTTACAGAATTTGAGATTTCTTTAAAATGAAAATAAATCTCCTCTTCCTTCGGTTTACAATAGTAAGAGTTTATAATTAATGCACAATCCGCTCCGTGCGCTTCTGCATGTTTCGTATATTCAATTGTTTCTTTCGTCGTCTCTGCTGCAGTTCCAACAATGACTGGAATACGGCCATCAATTTCTTTCAACACGGTTTCTACCATTTTAAATCGTTCTTCTTTTGATAAACTTACAAACTCTCCTGTACTTCCATTAATGATGACACCTGCAACCTTTTGTTCGATAAAGTAATTTACATTTTGTTTTACCCCATCCCAATTAATTTCCTGAAATTCATCCATCGGTGTTATTAATACTGGAAATGCCCCTTTAATTTTTTGCATATTTATCTCTCCTTATCACATTTTATTTTAATAAGAAACCTGCCGGAAATGGATCCGTAGGGTCTAATAGAAACGTCTGCATTCCTGTAATAAATCCTCTACTTTCAAAACGGAAAATGTATCCTAGTTCCTCCTTCTTCACTTTTTCCACAGTTATAAAACTATTAAATATACTTTCATTTTTAAAAGGTTTATCCGCCATATAATCATTTTTAAATAACGCATGAACATAGGAAACGATAGTAGAAACAAAACCTGGCGAACGTACGATAAAGTTATCTTCATGAAATGTAATCGACTTTATATGGTTCTTTTCTTTTTGCGAAGGATCTACTAAAATAAGCCTTTTTATTAGCGACTGTTTTTGTATAGCCTGCAGTGTAGCTTCTCCCCATCTTTTCAATTCTGAAATGTTTTCAACACGAATTTCTGGCGAATACGCACCTTTTTCTACAACTGCATATACTTTATCTGCTTGTATGAGAGAATAACTTACATTACCAACCTGTAAATTTTCCTCAATCAAATAGCATAGTTTGCTTTCAAACGAAACCGATATAACTTCATCATTCTCTACATACGCATGAACTAAAAATATTCCAGATAACGTTTCAATTTTGTATTGATTGGACTCTCTCTTTTTTAAATACCCACTTTCGAGTAACATCGTTATTACTGCAACAATGCCTCCATAATGAAGCGGAATCGAACCTTCATGATTAAAAAATAATACAGCTGCATCCACTTCATTATGGATAGATGGAACGACAATACACCCATTCAAACCGATAAAACCACGTGGTTCATTTAATAAAAGCTTCATCTCTTCTGCTAATTCACCTGAAAATTGTTCATTTAATTGCTCCAAACTGTAGTAGTATTTGCATGGTACGTCTTTCATTACACGAAATGCCTCGCCATTTACATGTACGTCTACTGCTGTATACATTTTTTGAATGTTCATTTTATATCCTCCGTTTCATGTTCCATCGGCGGAATTAGCAAAAATCCTTCTTTAAGTGGATCCATTTCATTGTAAAAAAATCTATGCATACCCATAAGCCAAGCTGATCCCGTAATTTTCGTTATGACAGCTTCAATATTTTCAACATGTGTCGTATTCATGACATATCCTTTAAATAAAGAACCAACGATACTCTCATGAATGAACTCTTCACCAATTTCGATTTCTTTCTGAGCGTATAATACAGCTAGCTTCGCGGATGTTCCTGTACCGCATGGAGATCGATCTATTCCGCCTGGTGGTACAACAACTGTATTTTTCACATGCGCACATTCATGAGTAGGATCTGTATAAAATTCAACATGTGTTAATCCTCTTATAAACGAATACTCTGGATGAGTGATTTCAAACTTCTCATTAATTGTGTTTCTTATATGAATCGCCTTATCGATGATTGTAGATGCATTTTCTGGTACTAATTCTAGATCTACTGATTTCGCATCAATAATGGCATAAAAATTCCCTCCATACGCAATATCAGCCTCTATAGTCCCAATGTCTTTCACTTGTACAGTAATATTTTTCAATAAAAAAGCTGGTATGTTACAGAAAGATACTTCTTTTGCTTTTCCATCTTGAACAGCAATATCTACTTCAACTAAGCCAGCCGGTGTATCTAGTTTTAAAGAAGTAATCGGTTCAACTACCGGAATTAAACCTGATTCAACTAACGCTGTACATACACCGATTGTATCGTGACCACACATCGGTAAATATCCACCTGTCTCTATGTATATAACACCTATATCAGCCTCAGGATGACACGGGTCTGTTAATAATGCTCCTGACATTACATCATGACCACGCGGTTCATTCATTAACAATTTTCGAATCCAATCATACTCCTTTTTCATATGTAACATCTTCTCTGCCATCGTCTCTCCAATCAACTTTGGAAGTCCACTAATTAATGTCCTCGTTGGATTCCCACCTGTGTGTGTATCAATCGTCGTAAAGACTCTTTGTGACCTCATCTGTTTAACACCCTTTCTGTAAAACGACTCAAACGAAGTGGTTCAATAGGAATAATTGTCTCTTTTTCATTTAATAACTCTTCAATTACTTTTCCAGTAACTGCTGCAAGACTAATCCCATCACCTTCATGTCCAGCGGCAATGAAATAATTCGGAATATGTTCCACTCGTGAAATAATCGGTAAATGATCTTCTGTCCACGGACGTAAACCAGCGTAAGAACGAATTACCATCATATCTGCCATTTTCGGATAAAAGCGAATTGCTCTATTTGCGATACATTTAATGACTTCATTATTTATCCTCGTATGAAATCCTACAAATTCACGACTACTACCAATTAAGAAATTTTGACTTTCAGTAGGCTCAAATACGAGCGCAACCCCGTATTTTTCAGTTAAAGCATCTACTTTTCGTTTTCCGCCAAATTTAGAAATTAAATAACCGAATTCCATTACTTTACGGCATCCTACGTGTTGTTGCCTTGAAGCTACAATAATATGCCCTTTTCTCGGTTCAATTGGTATATTTATATTTAACATCTGACCAATCTTAGGAGCCCACACACCGGCTGCATTTACAACTTGTTGTGCTGTAAAAGTTCCATTCGTAGTTTCTACAACAAATGAACCATCCGTCTCTATTTCCATACTCTTTACTTCCGTCTGCTTAAAAGCTTTTGCGCCAAACTTTTGTGCCTCTGACAGAAGCGAGAAAGCAAGGAGATATGGATTCACAGTTGAATCCGTCGCACATTCTAAACCGCCTAATAAATCCTCAGCAAAAAAAGGCGACTCTTCCCTTATATCTTGCCTATCAAGCATTCGAAACGGTAATCCAGCTTCTTTTTGCCGATTTACCCATTGCTGCGCAGCTTCCATCTCTTCGTCTGACTCACATACGAGAATACTTCCTGGTGCCCTATATTCAAATGAATGCTCTAATTCTTCACTTAAATCAGTTACTAATTTTTGACTTACTAAAGACATTTGACTATCAAATCCTGGGTCTTTATCAATGGCCAAAATATTCCCATCACACCGTGAAGACGTCCCGCTGACAAATTCCCCTTTTTCAATGATTGTTACGTCTCTTCCGTATTTTGAAGTGTAATAAGCGATAGAACACCCTATTATTCCACCACCTATAATTAAAACGTCGCAGTGCCTCACAATATACTCCTCCTTTCCTAGCCCTCTCACTTTCTTTTTATGCAATTGACGTGCCAATTCTGTACATATACAATTTTTATAAATAATATTTTTATTTGTAAAAATATTTTAAATTTATAGTGAATAGGTGTATTATTTTTTTATCACTGTCAAAATTTTTATACATAACAGGAGGACATTATGGAATTTTCATTTCCGACTATACAAGAATTTTTGGAAAACGCTTTAATCAATCATACATGTAGCCTTGATCGCATTAAGAAAATAAACGAAAGGTTTTATTATCTCCCTTCTACTACAGAAGAATATAATTGCGCAATTATTTATGTAGATGACTCATTCACTGCATTAATTGACGCTTTTTCTTATGAATTAGCTGTTATCATCCTTAACGAAAACGATGAGCCGCTATGCTGTATAACTTCTCAGCAAATGATTCCATTTCTTTATAAGTCCTACAATGAACTACAGTCATTTTATGACACTGTAATACAAACAACTGACTCTTCTGTTACAGTCATTGATAGTAAAGAATACGTTCGAACTTGGACAGATGGCGCTGAAAAAATATTTTCAGTCAACCATAATGAGATTATTGGGCAACCGATTACTCGTTTTTTTGATTATAAAGACTTGGAAATTTTACAATCTTTACATGATGGAAAAAGCATAGTCGCTCAGTTCCATCAACCTCGTCCCGATTTATTCGTATTAATTAATTCAAATCCAGTTTATTGTAATGATGAAATTATAGGAGCAGTCGTTTCAGAAACAGATGTTACAAATCAAGTCGCTTTAAATGAAAAACTATTTAATATGTCACATGAAATGCACCGTTTAGAACAAGAAGTGGCAAAGTATAAAGATGAATCCGATCCATTCCTTGCGATGAATGGGAAAAGTCCTGTTATACAAAGAACGATACAATTAGCTAGAAAAGTTTGTTCGGTAAAATCAACTGTTTTAATACTTGGGGAAAGTGGAGTTGGAAAAGAAGTATTTGCGAAAGCGATTCATGAAGCAAGTGAGGCAGCGAAGGCGCCTTTCATTTCGATTAACTGCGGGGCAATTCCAGAAGCGTTATTTGAAAGTGAATTATTCGGTTACGAGCGTGGGGCGTTTTCTGGAGCAAATAGTAAAGGAAAAAAAGGTAAAATTGAACTCGCGCAAGGCGGTACTTTATTTCTTGATGAAATAGGTGAAATGCCACTTGATATGCAAGTAAAACTGTTACGTGTACTGCAAGAGCGAAAGTATTACCGAGTTGGTGGTGAAAAAGAAATTAATATTGATTTCCGTATTATCGCTGCTACAAATCGTGATTTACAAGAAGAAATGAGAAAAGGAACTTTCCGAGAAGATTTATATTACCGCTTAAATGTAGTTAGTTTGCAGATTCCACCGCTGCGCGAAAGACGCGAGGATATTATTGAATTAACCTATTCTTTCTTAAACGATTTTTCAATCAACTACAACAGACCAATTCGCGACCTACCTTCAAGCATTATGCATGAACTGCTTCATTACAATTGGCCAGGTAATATTCGCGAACTTCGAAACGTTGTTGAACGGCTTGTGGTATTCGCAACAGACGGAATTATAAAACAAGAATATTTACCATTTCATACGACTGAAACTTTAGACAACCATACAGCTCATTCCCTATTACTCAGCAACAATAATACAATCCTTTCTTTACAAGAAGAGATGGATGAGCATGAGAAAAAAGTTATTGAAAGGGCTTTACGAATTTTAAATGGGAATAAATTAGAATGCGCAAAACAACTTGGTGTAACAAGGGCTACTTTATATAACCGTTTAAAGAAACTTGGACTTCAATAAAGAATCAGTATGCACCGATTAGGCGTTTACAGGTAGCCACCACCTCTCTATATTGGCATGATTTTTGCATATATAATTTGTGAAAATCGAACTAGAGGAGGAATACACATGACAAATAAAAACAACTTAATCGTTTGTCGTTGTGAAGAGGTTACATATGGGCAACTTCAATCGACAATTGCTGAATATAACTGCTCGGCAAGAGAATTAAAATTAAGAACACGTGCTGGCATGGGATTTTGCGGTGGTCGCACATGCAGAATAATGATAGATCGAATGATTGAAAATGTGAATCCTGACGTAACTCTTAATGAACTACCGTTAAAATATCAACCACCAATACGTGCAGTTACTTTTGGATCAGTAGGTGAAAGTAAATGAGTAGAATTACACATCACCCTATTTTAGGTACTTTACAAAGTAGTGAGCGTATTACCTTTCAATTTAACGGTCATCAATACGAAGCATATGAACATGAAACGATAGCTGCTGCCCTGTTAGCAAATGGAATAAGGACATTAAGAGTTCATGAAGATAGCGGAACACCGCGAGGTATTTATTGTAATATCGGGCACTGTTCCGAATGCCGCGTGACAGTAAATAATCAAACAAATGTACGCGCATGCTTAACTGTTGTAGAAGAAAACATGGTTGTTGAAAGCGGGAAACAGCATCCGAATATCGTGAGAGAGATGGTGAAAAAGCGATGAGTGATGTAATTATTATAGGTGCAGGGCCAGCGGGATTATCTGCTTCTATCTCTTGTGCTCGTTTCGGACTAAAAGTGCTCGTTATTGATGAATTTATGAAGCCGGGCGGGAGATTGTTAGGACAGTTGCATCAAGAGCCTACTGGAGAATGGTGGAACGGAATAGAAGAATCCAAGCGACTTCATGAAGAAGCAGAATCACTTTCAGTACATATCAGGTGCGGTGTTTCGGTCTATAATTTAGATAGAGATGAAAACAATTGGTTTGTACATACTAATATCGGTACGTTAGAAGCACCTTTCGTACTACTTGCTACTGGAGCTGCGGAATATTCTATTCCCCTTCCTGGCTGGACACTTCCAGGAGTGATGTCAATTGGAGCAGCTCAAGTTATGACAAATGTTCATCGCGTGCAAGTTGGAAAAAAAGGAATTATTATTGGTGCTAACATTTTGTCTTTCGCCATTTTAAGTGAATTGCAATTAGCGGGAATTACAGTGGATCATATTGTACTCCCTGAGAAAAGCGAGTTAAGTCAAAAAGCTGGTGAACCTGAAGAAGTTTTAAACTCTCTTTTAAATGCAGCTCACCTCGCTCCTTCTGCTTTCTTGCGAATAGGTAGCCACTTTATGAAATTCGATTGGATTCGAAAAGCTGGATTAACATTCTATCCAAACAACGGAATGAAAATAAACGGAACGCCACTTCACCTTCGGAAAGCAGCTCTTGAAATTATCGGAACAGATCAAGTTGAAGGTGTACGTATTGCTAATATTGACTCTAAAGGAAATGTTATTAATGGAACAGAGAAAATATACGAAGCAGATTTTGTATGTATTGCCGGGGGATTATACCCACTTGCCGAACTTGCAGCTGTAGCTGGTTGTCCCTTCCATTACATTTCAGAATTAGGTGGACACGTTCCTCTCCATTCTGAAGCAATGGAAACCCCTCTTCCCGGTTTATTTGTAGCCGGCAATATTACAGGCATTGAAAGCGGAAAAATTGCGATGGCGCAAGGAACAGTTGCAGGTCTATCTATTGCTAAATATGCAAGTAAAAAACCTGATATAGTCGACCAACAATTATCTCACGCCATTCAAAACGTTCACTTTGTTCGTCAGAAAGCTACAATTCAGTTTAATCCTATGCTAGATATCGGTAGACGAAAAATGAATGAAATTTGGCGTGATTATTCTTCTACATATGCACATACTAAAAAGAGCTGTTGAGATTATTCTCAACAGCTCTTTTTTCTAGTCATCTGAGTTATTAAATTTCGCTAATGCGTAAATGCCTTCTTCATCATCTAATTCAAGTTGTAATCTCGCTGCGAATGGATTGACATTATATTCTCTGTCAAGCAATAAGCGTAAAGCTTCGATTAAGTTTGCTTGAATTAAAATTTGCTGGCGACCATTTACCTCTACTTCCGCAGAGAAACCGTAGTCGTCATCATACATGAGTTCAACTAACACTTCTTCTGGACCCACTTGTCTTTTTTCAGCTATATATACGCAAAGCGCATTTATAAGCTCTTGTTCAGAAATTTTTATTGTTTCCATGCTACTTCATCTGCTTTCTTCTTACGTTGGTCTTTGAAGTATTTAAATGCACGAACTGCTAACATTACGATACCAGCCATTACTAACATATTTACCATAAACGCTAATACAGAACCAAGAGCTCCCATATTTGCAAATAAGCTACCCATTAGTAAACCACCAAGACCACCTAGTAATAAACCTTTCATAAAGCTTCCTTTATTACTTTTTGGTGCCGTGTTTGTTGCTTTCGTTTTTGAATCTGGAGTCGTTTTTTGAGAATTTACATTTGAGTCTTTTTTGTTTAAATCAACTTTTGACTTTTGACCTGAACTTGGTGTAAATGATTTTTTACCAGATTTGTAACTTTTCGCTGCTGCATGATCTACGAACATAAAGCTGCTAGCCCCAAAGATAACCATGAATGCTGTCATTACTGCTACAAGTTTTTTCAACATATTATATCCATTCTCCTTTTATATAGATATATGTGAAATCTATCTTTCTAGTAAATTCAGAATGATAGATTTGTTTTTAAGAACATTTTAAAGGTTCTTATGAACTTATTATATGAACTTTTGTCGAAATATGCAAGTATTATTTACTTTCAACAGTTTGGTCACAAAGGAAAAATTAAGCAAAACAGAATTGACTTTAAATGAAACAAAACATATTATAAGTTCATAAGAACTTTTTATTATTTTGGAGGTGAAAAGATGGAAACATTTCATCTCACACGAAACGAAATGGCTACCCTTCTTCTATCACTAAGAGGATGGAATACGAAAAAGCCTCTCGGTATTTTACAAGAAGCTTGGGCAAAGTCACATAAAAAAGATATTGAAAGCGGACAAAGCGTTACAGCTTTTATTACTACCGCACTTTCACCTATTTTTGAAAAGCTGATTAAAATTGACGATACTGATGTCGGTTTTTCTTTAAATGAAATAGTTGCGCTTGGCAATCAGATTGAAAACACAAGTTTCTCTGTAACTGCTATGCAAAACTGGGTGAAACGAGATATAAAAGAAATGATTGGCTCTCCTCAAAAAGGGAAAAAATATTCAATTGAACAAGCAGCCTTACTATTTATTGTCGAAGATTTAAAAACAGCACTTGATTTTGAATCCATTCGTAAGCTATTACGCCTTATTGTAAATGACCCAGCCGATCGAAGTGATGATTTAATCAATCCTGTTCATTTATATGTAGCATATTCTTCTCTATTTGAAGAACTCAATCAAGGGAATTGCTTACAATTAAATGCAACAGATACCGTTCATACAATTGAAAACATCGTAAAAGAAAAAGCTGATAAAATCGCAAGCAAGTTCGATCAAATCAATAATGAACAACGCGAAGCAATTCGTAACGCTATTATTATTGCGACCCTTTCTGTACATACCGCATATGTACAAATGTTAGCAAAGCGTTACGTAACAGCAACTTTATTTTTACAGAACTTAGATGTGAAGCCGTAAAAAACAAGCATCCCCCCGTCATATACGTAGTACAGGGGGATGCTTGTTTTCAATCAATATAAAATACAAAAATCATTTTACATCTAAGTTTCATTCTACAATAGCTCTTGATTATGTAAAAATCATGACTAACCTAACATTCAACAATGTTCATTTCTTTTTATTAAATTCCCATCAGATTTTCTCGATAAACTTAATTACTTCATCTTTATAATTATATTTGTCATTAATTTCTTGTAATAATTCAATATCATGCGTATGAGTTTTTCCTGTCTCTAACAGCTCACGATATAAATCAATATAAGGAAGATTTTTATTTATGGCATTTTTATATTCCTTTTCTACATCGTAAAAAACCTTTTTAAACCTCACATCAGTAATCCCTGCCTCATCAATTTCAAGAATTGCATACTGAGCACGTAAGTCAGAGTTTAGCTTATTCCACTTGTAAAAAGGTTGTCCAACTGTTCCTGGGTTAATAATTAATTGATCATTGCTACTATAGCACAATAATTGATGGTGGGTATGAGCGTAAATCGCAATATCATAATCACGATCAAATAACCGATCAAACTGTTCCTGATTATTAGTGGGCCACAAATCTCCCCCGTAATTTTTATTTTGTAGATTATGACTAATACTGATTGATAAATCATTAACCTGTTTTGTTATATGTAATGGTAAATTTTTAACATGCTTAATATAGTTTTCATCCAAGTTTTCACATTGATACTGAACTAATCTAGAAACATAAATATCAGTTGCGTTATCAATATCAATATTTTTATTAAGAACGTCAAGAAAACTATCTTCCCAGTTTCCTTGTACATAAGTATCAACGTTAATACTTTCTAATATTTCAAATAAATCATTCGATCCAGGACCAGGCATAATTAAATCTCCTAAAAACCAATAATCAGTCACACCTTCTTTCATAGAATCTTCGATAACTGCTTTTAAAGCAGTTGCATTTCCATGTACATCTGCCAGTACAGCAATTTTATGTTTCATGTATTTTATTCCCTCCTCTAAATTTACGTTTCCATCTCATTCATTTTTTATTTTCGAACCAAATCAAATTGAATAGGCATATTCTTTTTTAGGCAATTTTACTATCTCTTGAATGAAATTTGATTTCTCTAAAATGTCCTCTAACTGCCCCTCACTATAGACGTAAATACCACCTACATATGAACTGTACGCCTTTTTCTCAGTTATTACTGCTAAGGTGCTATTTTCCTTTTTAAAATCACCCTCTAGTCCTTTTTCAAAAGATAAACTTTTGGCTTCTGAAAAATAAAGGTGAATTAACGTCGCTAATTGTACGTCCTCTGATTTTGCAAAGTACTTTATTTCATTTAAAATCATTTCATCTTGTAAAGGAAGAAAGTCTTCTACTTCTAACTTCTCTCCTTTATGAAAGAAGTTTTGAAGTTCAGGAGTATAGAACGAAAGATTTTTCTCCTCTATCATTTTTAAAATTGTTTGCAGCAATATGTCTTTTCCTATCACAAACGGGTGGCCAAATCCATTATTGTAAAGCTCTTCTTTCATTTTCATTAATTGTTCGATGAAGGGGATTCCTGATTCTTCAATAACAAGTTTATCGTCAATTAAACGCATGTTAGCAATCAATTCTTCTATCTGTAAACCTTCTAATTCAAGCGATGAGTAATATAAATCTCTATTCCAAAAATCTAATTGATCCATTCCTAATGAATTAAATAAGAGCTCATCTATAATTGGAAAAACTCCATCTTCTGTTAAAGCTTTCGTTACATCATCTAATAATCTATGTGTTTGATTTAAAATCGTACGTATTTCTTCGTCCTCTTGAATGATTCGTACCGTCCACTCACCATGATCTTCACCCGATATTTGCTGAAAACAATGTGAATATGGCCCATGTCCAACATCGTGTAGAAGGGCTACAGTAGATACTAGCTTTCGTTCATATTTCGATAAATGTATGTCACCAATCTCAGTAAGATGTTCTATCACTTTATTTACTAGCACATATACACCTATCGAATGTTCTTCCCTCGTATGTATTGCGTTCTCATGTAAAAAATAAGTATGTCCTTGTTGTTTAATATTTGCCAACCTTTGAAATGCTTTTGTATCTATCAATCGAAGGATATCTCTATCACGAATAGAGATTGGTCCATAAATCGGATCTGTAATATACATACGTTCTCCTCCTATTTTTGTAAATGAAAGACCTATACCATTATACTTAATTTTCAGTCTATTATCATTGATATATGAGAAATTTTTAATAATCTTTTCATTAACCCTTCATGAAAACGTGGCTTATATCTTTTACTATAATAATTATGAGAGACATAAAAGAATTGAAATAGCAATCCCCTATGTAAATAAGGTATAATCTACATATAGTGAACCTTTTACGTCATTAAATAAAAGGTTCTTATACTCAAAAATTCATAAACTAGAAGGTGCAACAATGTTAAGTAGTTTTATTCATTCAGTATTAACGTTTTTTGAAGGATTAGGTTATTGGGGCATTATGCTTGGACTTATGATTGAAATTATCCCAAGTGAAATTGTCCTTGCTTATGCAGGATACTTAGTATTCAATGGAAGTATCTCATTTATAGGCGCTGTTGTATTCGGTACAATTGGCGGTGTTATTGCTCAAATCTTTATTTATTGGCTTGGACGATACGGCGGACGCCCTATATTAGAACGTTACGGAAAATATATTTTCATACATAAAAAACAAATAGATGCTGCAGAAGATTGGTTTAATCGTTACGGAACTGGCGTCATTTTTACAGCACGCTTCATTCCAGTAGTGCGTCATGCGATTTCAATTCCTGCTGGTATTACAAAAATGCCATTACTACGTTTCACTACATTAACAGCACTTGCGATTATCCCTTGGTCTATTATTTTCATTTATTTAGGTGAAAAACTAGGTGAAAATTGGGAGAATATAAATGATATTGCTGGTCCGTATGTGAAATCATTCGCAATTGGTGGCGTCGTACTTATACTTTTATATTTCGTTATAAAAAAATGGACAAAAAAGCGTAAAAATCTCGCTTAAGAATATAATAAAAACCGCTATAAATTCATTCGGAATTATAGCGGTTTTTTATTTATATATGAATTAATCTTCAGGAATTATATAACACCTTTCCATCTACATTTACATGGATAAGCAACCATTTAATCATTTCTTTCGTATATTATCTCAAAAAGGAGTGATTCCCCTATGCATTGGCAGCAAAAAATACCGTACTTAATCGGACGCCCTATCGGCATTTCCTTCATAAATGGGCAAGGAACTTCTGGTGTATTATGTTCAGCGCATGATGGTCAATTATATGTGTATGAATACCTTTACCAAGCTCAGTTTGCAATGAAACATTATGATTATAGACAAATTCAAGATATACATGCATTCCCAAATTGCCCTCACCAAAATCCTCTATACTAAAAAAAATCGGAACGGCTCATAGCCATTCCGATTTCTGTACTTTATTTCTCAGAATAAAATTTCTGCACTGCTTCATCAAAATAAATCCAACCTTTCCAGCCCAAATGAATCGTATCTTTTAAGAAATACTTATCATATTCATGACCAGAGAAATCAATTACTGGATATCCTGCTTTCTCAACCTGTTCTCGAACTTTTTTATAATACACTTCGCGGCGTTCTTTCGGGAAGCCAGTATAATCATACCAAGGCCCATTTACAGGTACAGAAATAAAGAGTGGTTTGACATTTTTCTCTTTAAATAACTCTAAAATAATTTGTAAATCACCGTATTCTGGTGATTCATCATATGTTTCATTTGCTCTAAAGTTTTTTAAACCTTTTAGTTTTTTCTTCAGATTATTCTTATGATAATACGGATTTTCAATTCCGAATGTATTTGTAGTAGATTCAGCTTTCCCTTCTTGTTCTGCGTGTTTACGTGCGTCTTCCCAAGAAATTGAACGAAGTCCGATATTTGTTTTCTCTTTCATCGGTTCGATTTTAAATAAAGAGTTAAATAAATCTCTATGATCTAAAATATTTCGATGCATATAAGCAAGTGGTTTAACTAAACCTGCTTTTATGTTATGTTTCGTATCATTATATACAATACCTTCTAATGAATTTTTTAATATATCATCTTCTTGAACAACTTTATAATCTAATAGCCGTTTCGCGATTTGCTTTTTCATTTCTGGATTTATCTCATCATTAAAAATAAAATGATATGCTTGTTGTTTGGAGAAATTATTAGTGAAATCCCCTTGTGAGACACCAGTCTTTGTAAACCATTGTGGTGAAAGAACAAAGACTACTTTTTTACCTTCTAATTCATCCATAGTAGATGTCATATTTAAAATATGAGCTAAACTTTGTGTACCGCCAGTTCCAATTAAAAACGGTGTAAAACCAGCTGGATTTACTTTGAAATAATTAGACGGATGATATGCATCCATTCGTAAAAATTCTGATGAACCGTACATCGGTAAATACTGTGAATTCTCTAACATTTTTTGCTGTAAGAAAACACTTTGTAATTTCTCTTTTTGTAAAGAAGTTGCCGCATCTTCTACCTTCTTATCACTAATAAGTGATACTAAACTTTTCGATGGGATTAGAATGATAATGAAAAAAAGCACACATGCTAAAATTATAGGACCAAAAGCATGCTTCATTTTCATCTTCTGTCCCTCTTTCTATCGTTATTAAATTGTAACCCTTGTTTTTGACACGTCATCTTTTCTCTCCTTTGTCTCTATACATGTTCCATTCTATTTATCTATTATATACATGTATGTATTTCCTTCCTTGTTCTATTAAGCCCTATATAAATAGCGCAAGAAAATGTTTCCATAGAAACATGTTAATTATACAAGATTCTACATAAATTTCACACTGGAATTTTAGTAATAATTTTATTTTTTAACAATAAAAAAACATATGAAATGTCTAGAATTCTTCGGATGATGTATGAAGTTCAAAATATGATAATAAACGCCCGCTATGATTAACTTCATGAGTATATATAAACCCGAGCTTTCGTAAAAGTTTTTTCGAGCTCTCGTTTGCTACTTTAACTCTAGCAATTATTCTTGTTACATTCAAAGTCTCTATTGCATATTTAATGGAAGCCTCTGCTGCTTCTAATGCATACCCATTCCTCCAATGTTCTGGGTCAAGGAGATACATAATTTCTATTGCACCTGTTTCATCTACCTTTCTTAAACCACAATGTCCTAAAAGCTTTCCTGTTTCACTATTAAATAACAACCATACCCCGAAGTCATACTGTTCCCAATGTATGATAAGTTGCCCAATATAATCATTTGTTTCTTCCTTCGACATTCCTCTTGATTTAGCCAACCATTTGCCAACAGTATCTTTTTTTAATATGTTATAAAACTGATTAATATCTTCTACAATTGGTTTCCTCATAAATAATCTTTTTGTATAAATTACTTTCTCTTCTTCAAACATAGACATCATTTCCCCTCCAAATACTGTTTACAGACTAATAAATTATACCATGAACTATTTTTCTAACTTTAAATAAGAAAAACAGACTATCACATACATGAAGTCTGTTTCTCCATTCTTTTATTTTTGTACATCTGCCCATTTTAAACTTGTAGCTGGACCAAATTGATGTACATATAAATCTTTCACATATGGTTTTTGTAAGTAAGATAATCCACGCTGGAATACCGGTGCAATTACTGCATCATCCAGTAGCATTTTTTCAGCATCTTGCATTGCTTTCCAGCGAGCCTTTTCATCATTACCTAATTCTGTTTTAATCTTCTTAATTAACGCATCATATTCTGGGTTTGCATATTCTGTATTATTAACACTGCTTCCAGAAAGGAATACTTCTAAGTAAGTCATTGGATCTGGATAATCCGGTAACCAGCGTGATAACGACATTTCATATTCTTTCTTCTTCTCAAGTGCTAATTTTTGCGTATGTGGTTGTAATTTCACATTCACTTTTAATCCTGGTAAGTTTTTCTCAAGCTGCTCTTTAATGTACTCTCCAACTTTTTTAAAGTTTTCCAAGTCATAATTTAATAGTTCTAACGTCACTTCATCTGTACCTGTTTCTTGCTTTGCCTTTTCCCAATATTCTTTCGCTTTTTTTACATCAGTTTTATTAAACTCACCTGCCGTACTTCTAAAATCTTTTTTATCTGGCCCCTTTAAAAATCCTTTTGGTACGTAATAGTTTGCTGCAACCGATCCATCATTTAAAAATGAATCTGCGAGTCCCTTCTTATCAAAAACTGTACTTAGCGCAAGACGTGCATTTTTATTTTTAAGAATCGGTACATTTTCATTAAATCGGAAGAAGTACATAACTGGATCTGTATATTGTTTTAACTCTTTATTATTTTTATATTTATCTACGAATTCTGTAGAAATAACAGCTCTATCAACTTTATCTGTTTCATATAAATTTACCGCAGTTGAAATTTCTTTTACAATTTGATAGTTTACTTCATCTAACTTCACTTCTTTTTTATCCCAATACTTATCGTTTTTCTTCATTGTAAAGCTAGCTTCATGCTTCCACTCTGATAATGTAAACGGTCCATTATATACCGCTTTATTTGCTTCTAATCCATATTTATCACCTTGCTCTTTCGCATATTTTTCGTTAATTGGATAGAAGGATGGTAAAATTAATAATTTCGTAAAATACGGTACAGGATGTTCTAGCTCTACGACGAATGTTTTATCATCCTTCGCTTTTACTCCTAATTCATCTAGACCTAGTTGTTTTTTATTTATCTTCTCAGCATTTTTTACATCGTACGCAATGTATGCATATTGAGAAGCAGTATCTGGATTTATCAATTGCTTCCAAGCGTATACGTAATCATGAGCGGTTACTGGCTCTCCGTTAGACCATTTCGCATCACGCAATTGGAATGTATATGTTTTTCCATCTTTACTCACTTCATATTTTTGTGCACCGGCTTCAATTACTTCATCATTTTTCGATAGACGGAATAGTCCTTCCATTACGTTATTCAAAACGTTAAACGAGACTGCATCTGTTACTTTCCCTGAATTTAACGACGGAATTTCACCTGTTTCTAGTAACTGTAATACTTTCTTCTCATCTTTCGGCTTTGTTGCAGTTTTTTCTTTTGCGCAACCAACTAAAAATGAAGAAACTAATAGCGTACTAACTAATGAGTAACGAATAACTTTTTTCATTTAAAAACCCCCTTCTATTTTTAAGGTAAGTAACGACGAGCACCAGCGTATTCTTCTATATATCCTGGTGTATTTAGCGATATAATCTCTACCGACCTTTCAGCTCTTGGTGAGTGAATCATATTGCCATCACCAATATACATTGCAACGTGATGGACACTACCTTTCCCTTGATCATGTGCAAAGAAAATTAAATCTCCTTTTTGTAGATTTTCTTTATCAACTGCAACCCCTGCTCTTGATTGCGGTCCAGAATCTCGCGGAATTGTAATGCCGTGCGATTTATAGATCGTATGTGTGAAGCCAGAGCAATCAAATCCAAAACCACTTGTACCAGCCCATATATACGGTAAGCCTAAAAACATTTTCCCTGTGTTAATTAAATCATCGGCCGCCGGAGTTGGAATATCAGTTTGAGATCGGTAAACTGTTCCATCATTTTTTCGTAGCCATGCTTTCTGACCACTTGGCAACAATACACGGTATGAAATTGTGTCTTCACTTAATAGCGGCAGTCTTGTATTATAACTGACTTCAAGTGATTTATGTTTTTCAGAAGGATTTATATATAAAATCGCTGTTGGTTTGGTTATTAAGACAAAAGGTTCATTTGTTTTATCTGCAAATTCTTGATTATATGTTAATTGTTTTTCAGGCATCCAGCCCGGATAACCTTCTTCATTTCGTGGTGTTGGCTGTCCATGCACTAATACCTTCACCCATTCGCCTTTCTTATCAATAACAGTTACTTCTTGACCGAGTAAAGCTTGTGTTTCTAATTTATTTGCATTTGTTAACCATAGTTTCTCGTCAAGTGTCATTGATTTCGTCCATTTCCATAGATCCACTGGATTTGTTGCACTCGGTGTATCGATTGGTCTTAATGAATCAGGTGCTGTCCATAACGTTGCAGCAGATACATCTATAAATGCTTTATTATCCTTCTTTTCTTCAGCATTTGCCGATGTAAACGATGAAAATATAAATAAAGTTGTTAAAAATGCAGTTCCTACTTTTTTCATATATATCCCCCTTAAAAGATAGTTTACTTGTCTCTTCTCCTAAGATTTACTATTCACTGTCGATTGAAGGTTTACCTTTGATCCAGAATAAGTCATTCCTTCTGGCTCTTCCATTAACCAAAGCGGTGCATCAAGATCAAAATAATGAATATTAGGATGCGCTGCCGCTAAATGCGCAACAGCACTAACGGAAAGTGAAGACTCCATCATGCTGCCCACCATACACTTCACACCAGCTGTTTCTGCGATATCAGCAATACGCCATGCTTCACGTATGCCACCACATTTCATTAATTTAATATTAATGAAGTCTGCATATCTTCCTTGAACGAGCTTTAATGCGTCACTTGCTGAAAATATACTTTCATCGGCCATAATTGGCGTTTGCACACGATCTTTGACGTACTTTAACCCATCCCAATCTTTCGCGTGTACTGGTTGTTCAATAAATTCTATATTTAAATTACGATTTTCCATCTCTTGAATGATAGAGACCGCTTCTTTTGGACTCCAACCTTGATTCGCATCTAAACGTAATGTCGTATTTCTTGGTACCACATTTCGAATTGCCTCAATACGTTCCAAATCTAAATGCGCCTCTTTACCCACTTTAATCTTTAATGTTTGAAATCCTTTTTCTATATGTTTCTTCGCTTCTTTTGCCATTAATACAGGCTCATCCACACTCACTGTAATATCGGTATGAATTTCTTTCTTCCCGCCTAACAATGCATATAACGGCACATTTTGATATTGGCAATATACATCATATAAAGCGATATCTACCGCTGCTTTCGCACTTGAATTTCCAATACAACTCATTTGAATGCGCTGTAGTAACTGCTGAAATTGAATGATATTTTGACCAATTAAACATGAACGCATCGGCCCTAAAATCGCTTCTTCCATTCCGCTGGTGAAATCCCCCGTAATAACTGGCGTTGCGGCTGCAGCCCCCTTACCAATCACTCCTTCGTCTGTATGAATATAAACATCTATACTTTCAATTTCGGTTACAGTACGAAGCGCGGTTTTAAACGGTGTATGCAGTTTTACACGTCTACGATTTACTTTTACATCTGTAATTTTCATTTTGTTCATCCTTTCGTTCTCCAATGAAGTGAAATTTTAATCCACCGGAGATTTATACCCACGGATTATTAGGTAAACCCATTGGGCATTTACTCTCCTATCTCTCTACTTTATTTTCGTTTACTTTTAATGTAGGACGATAATGTGAAATAAAAAAATCCAGCCATAAGAATGATTCTTACGGCTGGATTTTGTCTATGATTGAGTAGACAAAGCAGCAAGCTGATTATATTTTTTCTGTGCATCTTTTAGCGCTACAAGTAACGCTTTTTGAGAAGAACCGAAATATCGGTTCTTTACTTCCATTACTAACGCCGGGTCATTTATATTTTTATGTAGAAATAAATATTTAACAAATTGAGATGTTAATGCAATTGTCGCTGAGCAGTCTGCATCTACAATTTCCCCTGTATCCTTAACAAGTATAAATGCTACGAAATAGCTTTTAAACTTTTCAGTAATGGGATTATTTTGAGGTGCTTTCGCATCCCCTACGATATAAATTGTATTTGAAGCGTACACAGCTATCTTCCTTTCTTATACGAGGATAACGGGTTTCTTAATAGTCGTATGAGCGAGGAACTCAACGTTGATTAAAAAATGTATCCGCTTACCTTGTATTATAATATAATTGACAGAATTTTAACAACATTTATTTTAGTGCATATTCCATATTTATGAAAACAGCTTAAACTCTTCATTTTTACAATATGTGATTGTTCCTTGTACCATGACATTCATACATAAAAAACTGCACCTCCAATTGTTAGACGCTGCCTAACAATTGGAGGTGCAGTTCAATGGCTAACTGTTTTTTATTACTTTGGCATCACAAATATAGTTTCATTTGACTTAGAAAATTGATACTCTTTTCTCGCTAACTTCAAAATTTCTTCCTCATCGTCTGTTAAATTCTCTATGTTAGTCTTTAAAGAATCTTTATCTTTCTTTAAAGATACTAATTGCTTCTTTTGATCCGTAATCGTATCTTTCTTTTTATCAATTACTTCTTGTTGTTTCGTTAAAATATATTGAACGTACAGAGTAGTTGCTGCAATAAAAAGGACCATTAAAATAAGTCGCCTTAACTTCTTTTTATTTATCCTACGCTTGTCACTAGGTTGTGATAATTGCTCTGGTATATTAGGAACATTTACTCGTTTGAGTTTCCTCATTCAAATCCCCCTAACCCATATTTTTCACTACCATCGGCACGTTTTCTTACTAAATTAATTCTATTCTTATAAAATAAACTCCTTCACAAAAATATCCCATAAATTAACCAATTAAAGATAGCATTCGACGACATTTCCATATTTACACCGTTTTTTTTTATACATGCTGCTATAAAATAGTAGTTTCTGTAATTCTTTTTCTACTATTGTAGAAGAGTTTTTTCACACACAAAATTCCTTCCCCACATATCCATGTTATAACATGCTTACAAGGAGGGGGAATATGCATTACCGTACATTAGGTAAAACTGGAATAACTGTTTCTGAAATAGGTTTTGGCGCATGGGCAATCGGTGGGGATGAATGGGGACCTGTTAACGATAAACAATCTATAACCGCTATAAAAAAAGCAATTGAGTGTGGTGTGAATTTTATTGATACTGCGGATGTGTATGGTTTAGGACATAGTGAAAAGTTGGTGGCTACCGCGATTAAAGGACATCGTAATGATATTATCCTATCAACGAAAGGTGGTTTAATCGGACACCACTACGACCCTAATGGAGTTCCTGTATATGATACTCCCGAAAAAATCATCGCCGTATTCGAAACAAGTTTACAACGTCTTCAAACAGATTATATTGATCTTTATTTTTGTCATATTTGGTGGCATAATCGTAGGGAAACAGAAGCATTTCTACGTGCATTTGACATATTAAAACGTGATGGCAAAGTAAGAGCAGTCGGTGTTTCGACTCATGATTTACAATACATTCATCATTTCAATAACAACAACGAAATTGATATCGTACAGCTTGATTACAATATATTAAATCGAAAACCAGAAAAAGATATATTACCATTTTTACAAGAGAAAAATTTAGGAGCTGTTATTCGTGGTCCATTAAAAATGGGCATTTTAACTGGAAAATTCTCAAATAAAACAATTTTTCCGGATGGAGATTTACGCAAAGATTGGCCAAATGAAACTTGGTTTCAAGAAGACTTACAAACTGTAGAGAAACTTCGGTTGCTCTCAAATAAAAATCAGACCTTAGGGCAACTTGCACTTCGCTATGTACTCTCTCATCCGGCAGTAAGTGTTGTAATTCCTGGTGCCAAAACAGGAATACAAGCACAAGAAAATGCAAATGCATCTGTTCGCCCTATGTTGAGTGATGAAGAGCTTAACTATATTCATTCAATATAAAAAGCCCAATCCGGGCTTTTTAATTTGGGAAACTAATATCATACTCCATTCGCTTCGCTGTGTCCTCTGCAACATGCACACCTAACAAGTTTTTCACAATATGAAATGCCATATTAATTCCAGCTGAAATTCCGGCAGATGTTATAATATGTCCTTCATCTACAAACTTTACATTTTCTATAACTTCAACATTTTGAAACTCATTTTTAAACTTTTCAATACTAGCCCAATGTGTTGTTGCTTTTAAACCTTCTAGTAAACCTGCTTTCGCCAGTAATAGCGCTCCTGTACAAACTGAAGTCATCAGCTTTACTTCTTTCATTTGTTGGCGAATCCATTTTATTACTATTTCATTTTTTATTTCATATTTTCTAGCACCTAGCCCGCCCGGAATTATTAAAATATCCACTGGTGGTAAATTTTCAATACTATAATCTGATTGTACCTTCAATCCATTCCTTGCTGTAATCATTTCCCCATTCTCGCTAACTGTATAAACAGTAAATGGTTTTTCTCCATTCACCTCAGTTACAGAAAAAACTTCAAATGGCCCTGCAAAGTCTAACACTTCTACTTCATTAAATAAAAATATACCAACACTCCATTTATTCATCATAAGTTCACTTCCTGTTTCAAATGATGTAAAAGGTGATCATATCCTTTTTCTAATGCAATATCATACGCTGTTTTTCCATCACTTTTCTTAATCATCTTATTAGCTCCATTTTTAAGGAGCAACATAATTATTTCCTCATTTCCTAATAATGCTGCTTCGTGGAGTCCTGTCCAGCCACCACTTTGCATAATATTTACATCTGATCCTTTTTCAATTAAGAAAGCGACAAGTTCACTTTGCTTGTTCGCAATTGCCGCTTGCAAAGGCGTATTTTCATTTTCGTTTTTCGCTCTACTATGTATATCTGCACCGCTTTCTAAAAGAAAACTCGCTATTTCTTTCTGTCCAAAATAAGCTGCTAAATGAAGTGGTGTCCAGCCATCTTCACTACATTCGTTAACAATACTTGGACTCGCCTTTATAAACTTTACTACTTTTTCCTTATTACCACTTATCACAGCTTGTGCTATTGATTGTAAATACTCCATAATAATCTCCCATCCTTCAAAATATTTAAGCATCTCCTTCTACATGTTCTATTCATTATTACATTTTCCTTTTAAAATCTTAAGTTTACATAACAATATTATATACCACTTATTTTGTGCTTAATGCTGAATAGCAATAATGTTAAAAATACTGCCTTTAAACAATGAAGACCATGATTTCATTAGAGTTACTGAAAAAGCAAGCAAAAAACTATACACATAGTTTTCATCATATTTGTTCAGTTGCATGAAATAAAACAGGTAATGTCTATTACTGCTATTCATGCTTTCGACGCATCAAATAATATTATTCCAATAAAAAAACAATCCCTTTTTAGAATGGATTGTTTTTTTGTTTCTTTTTTATACTGTTTATTTTATTTTCGTATTTTCAATGATGAAATAATTACATTTACAAAAATGAAACACTACTATTTTAGCCCCTCTTATAGTTAGTTTTTCGTTTGAAAACAAAAATACACTTTCACCTTACGATTGAAAAAACATATGTAAAAGTCTCTAAAACAGCTGCCTTATCATACTAATCTATAGCAATTCTGTCTTCTTCCCTTACCTGTTTCCTTTAACACATACGATTTTAAAACTAGCGCCGTTAATGAATCTGTTAATGTTTTATATGATAAATTTGATAATGCCAATAGATCGTTCGTATATAACATTCTATGCTTCTCTAATAATAATAGTACTAATCGTTCAGACGGTTTTAATGCCTCGTCACTTTCTAGTATAAAGTCTATATTTTTCATTTCTCTAATTATTACTCCTTATATAAAAAAATACTTTAGACGCTTATTTAATATGAAAATAATACATAACAAAATTATAGATATATTAAAATAGCGTCCTCTAAAAACACTATTATACTATAACATAGAAGTAGTGTTTCCCCAAATAGGAAATACTTTTTATATCGCTTATAAGATTCTTGCAAACCTACATAATATTTTGTACCATTAGCCGCCAAGTTTTCTTCTAATTTCGCTGGTCATCCCGATGTATTTGTAATCAATGAAGTTCTTCTAAATTTATAAACAAATAAAAAAACGGTTCGTCTATCATGCCCTAAACATGAATGACAACCGTTTTCCAGCTTCTTCTTAATTAACAACATGTTCTATCTTAAATATTTCTTGCAATATGCGGCTTACTGTAATGACTTGTTCCACCGCCACCTACTACTACTTTACCGCCTTTTTCGAAAATTAATAATTTACTTGAACCATCTGCAAGAAGCACTATTACTTCAGCATTATTACTTGTTGCTACATAAATTACATAACCACTCTTTGATATACAAGTTTCCCAATTCGAATCAAATTCTGATCTTACTACACGATTTGAATACACTTGATTTTCAATTCTATCTTGTTCTACGTTTTCCAAATTTATTCTCCCCTCTTCCCTGCATAGTTATATATATTAAAATAGCACCATCTAAAATAGTGACCGATTTTAACATAAATAGTATATGTAATTAGTAGGAGAATGCTTGGACAATAGAAACGAAATAGACTTCGGGAATTTTACAATTGAAACTTCTCTTTAATCATTTCCGCTACTTCTTTTGCACTCAAATACGTGTTATTAATTTTTATATACTCTTCTTTTTCAATTTCACCATGAAGAGAGTTTAATCTATGCATTTTCATCGTTTCTTTCAAATTATTTTCAGACCACTCAATATCTCTTTTTTTCGGTTTATGTTCTAATCTATTCGGGCTTTTATTTCGTTCTAATCTTTCATCTAATTCCGCTTCCAGCTCTACAAAATACACTGTCCCACCTTTTGATTCAAAAATATTTTCTACATGATGTATATAATCCCAATCCTCTTGGAGGTCAAATGCCCATATATACGTAAAAATCATTCCAGATAAATCACTTTTAGATACTTCTTCAAATATTTCATTACGAAATAAACTTACTAGCCTTTTTGCTTCTTTCGTACTGTAATCAAAAATTGGACTTACTAAATCAATTGTCATGTGGTTATGAAAAAGTTTTAAACCGGTTAATGTTGCTAATTCTTGTCCCACTGTCATTTTTCCAACTGCTTGTGGGCCAAATATTAATATAAGTTTCATTTATTTCCCTCCAATCTTTCTCTATAAACCATTACATAAAATAAAAAATAAGACAGCCGATTTTAAAACGATTGCCTTATTTTTTATTCATAGTTTTAGTTCTATTCTTTTCGCACAGCTTCAAAAGTAATCATTTGATTTGCGTTTGACGGTTCTTTTTCATAAACATATTCAGCAGAGCAAGTAATGTTTGAGAAACCTATACTTTCTAAAAGAAGTATAAACTCTTCTATTCCATACCAGCGCAGCGCAAAGCGTTGCAATTCTGTTTGTACTAACTGTCCTTTACTCCACTTTTCATATTTCAAATATGATACAGTAACTTGGTCCAGCCAATCTATTTCAATTGATTTATTTTCTAATGTGATTCCGTCTCCACTCGGCAAAGAGAAAGTCGATGTATGAATTTCTCCAGTCTTCCAGTCATGCGGAAGCATAATATCTACGATTAATTGTCCATCTGGATTAAGATGTTCATAAAAACATTTCAATGCATTTATAGAATCCACACGATTTTCAATTAAACAAAAAGATCCAGTAGGAATGATAATTGCGTCATATTTATGCGGAAGTGAAAATTGTTGCAAGCTTCCTTCATACAAATTAGGATGTAAGCTTCTCTCTTTACAGCGCTTACGGCAAGAATCTAGCATTTCAGGTGAATAATCTATCCCATCCACTTTAAAACCAGCCTCTAGAAGCGGAATGATGACACGCCCTGAACCTACTGCAGCTTCGAGGATTCTTCCTCTACAATCTTTTAAACGTTCTTTGTAATACTCAATATCACCATTTAAAGAATAACCGACTGGTTTTGTGTAATCATACAGTTCCGTACAAAGTGTACTATAAAAGCTAAACATTTATTTTCTCCTCCGTTTTTACGTACGGAAGATTTCAATTCAACTAATCTTCCTGTACCTCTAATTTTAATGAGATTTCGAAAGAGCTGACTATCATAATATATCACTCACTTTCCATAGAATATAATGATATTGTATTACATAACCTTCCAATTTGAAATATAAAAATTAAAAATTCAGACTACAAATTAAAGAGCTTACTTTAGTAAGCTCTTTAGAAAAAATATTTATTTCACAATCGGCAATGTCACTTCACTTAATTTCACTGTAAGTTTCGTGCCAGCTTTCGGTCTAATTGTATAATCATAATCACTTGCAATTAAAACAACTCCGATTTGATGCCCCACTTTAAATACATAATCATCTGGCTGCATGTCCCATGTAAATGTATAATCTTTGCCCGCTTGAATCGCTGTTGAATTTTCTATACTCTTTACGTTTTGTGGATCCATCCAGCCTCTCGTTACGATTTCCGGCTTCGCTCCTCCATAGTCAACAAGTAATGCTGTTAAATTTGATACAGATCGATCAATATTTCCTGTAATTGAAATCTTTGGTGTACCACTTATACGCGTATCTTTTTGCAGTACAGGCATTGTATATACTAATCGATTTGCTACTTCTAATTCTGGATTTGCTACTAATTGGTTTGATTTCATTTGTGCATCATCTAAGAATGAGAAAACTTTATTAGCCGATCCCATACTTAATGGAAAATTGACTGATTTATTACTTAAATACATACGGATTTTTGAAGGTACAGCTGATGGATCTGGCCAATTTTTTATCTTTTGCCACGTTTTATTTTCTCTTTGCACATCAACCATTGGTTCATCCATAATTCCATTTTCAATCCCGTATAACCAATAATCTAACCATTTATTTTGTGTTTGCTGCCAGCTATTACTTGATGTCCCACCATGACCACCTTGGTGTAGCCACATTTTACGCGGAACATTATTTTCTCCAAGTGCTTCCCACCATTGCGCGAACTGTTTTGTTTTAACATTCCAATCGTTTAAACCATGAACAACAAATACACTCGCTTTTACATTTTTAGCATCTTTTACATAGTTACGTTTATCCCAAAAATCATTATAATTACCTGTTTTTCGGTCTTGTCCAGCCGTTAACTCTTTTATAACTTGTCCGCAAACTTCAGGGTTTTCCCTTGTCAGTACTGCTTCTGCCATATTATCTGTATCTTCCCCTTGATATCCGCCTGGAGCAATGACTGCACCATTTGCACGATAATAATCATACCAACTACTAATTGCTGCGATTGGAATAATTGTTTTTAAACCTTCGACTCCAGTAGTCGCAACAGCATTTGGTAATGTACCATTATAGGAAACTCCAGTCATACCTACATTTCCTGTAGACCAATTTGCCTGAACTTCCTCACCCTGTTCTGTAAATGCTTTCGCGCGACCGTTTACCCAATCAATAACAGATTTTGTCCCGAGTATCTCTTGTTCATCTCCAGTTGTAGGGCATCCATCTGATTTTCCAGTACCGATACTTTCGCCTAGGATAACTGCATAACCTCTTGGCACGTAATAGTTCCCATACGAACCAAGATTAACCGCTCCATACGGTTTTCCTTCATACGCATACAATTCTTCATCTACATTATATACAGGAACATCTTTTAATCCAGATCGATATGGACTCATTTCATAAATAACAGGAACTTTCACATTCGGATCTGTCTTTGGACGCATAACTTTTATCGATACTCTGTCTTTCTTACCGTCTCGATCACTATCAACTTCTGTCTCTACATATAAATTTTCGATAATAGCTTCATCGAGAGAATAAATCGGTTTTGTCATCCCATTTTCTAATTCAATTTTCGTACTTTTAGTCTCTTCCTTCTTCTCTGCATGCACATCCATAGTAAAGCTAGGTATAATTGTTGCAGATAGCATTGCTGACAGTGTAATTGCCATTTTCTTTTTACTCAAAATGTTCCCTCCCCTTATTCGTTCTCTTTTACTATATAACAAAATAACTGAAAATTCAGTTTTATTTTATATAAAAGTTGAGAAACTCAAAGATTTCTTATTAAGTAAAATTTAATGCAGGTATGAAAGTATTTTCCCACTTCCTCCTTCTTTATAACGTGAAACTTTAATCAGCCCTCACCAATTGGGCGTTTACGATCAGCAGGGCCACTTCTTTGCTTTCGCTGAATTTTGAGGTGGGATCTTACTGCCCGGCAAATAGCGGGATAAATAGAGAAAAAGACAACCGATATTTCTATCGCTTGCCTTACATTCCATTTATTATTTTTCTAACTCTTTAAAGGTATCTTTCAAGTCTTTATCAGATACCTTTATATCTGCATTTTTAAGCAGTTCTCTAGTAACTTGTTGATGGAATTGAGGATCTTGTATACGTTGCTGTTCTAATTCTTTACGAATATTCTCTTTCTCTTCCTCATACGGTTTAAGCTCTTTTTTATCCATTAGCTTAATAATATGATATCCGAAAGAAGATTTAACAGGTTCACTCAATTGACCAACTTCTAACTTATACGCAGCATCCTCAAATTCTTTCACCATCATACCAGGTCCAAATTCAGATAGTTCCCCACCTTTTTCTTTAGAACCTGGATCCTCTGAATATTGTTTAGCCAATGCCGCGAAATCTTCGCCACTATTTAATTTTTCTTTAATTTCTTTTGCTGTCTTTTCATCTTTTACTAAAATATGGCTAACTTGAAGCTTTGGCTTATAATGATCTTTAATATCTTTTTCCGTTACGGTTGCTTTAATAGCTTTTTCAAAAGCAAAAGTAAGCTTTAATTTCTCTTTCAACTGATCTTCATTTTTCACACCATTGGATTCCATATATGTATTAAAATTATCGCCCATCTTGTCTTTTAATTCTTTTAGTTGTTTCGTTACCTCTTCATCCGTAACTTTATATTTATCATGTAATACTTTTTCTACTACCATTTCAGATAAATTCTGTTTACCGTAGTTTTCTTTTAATTTTTTGTTAAAATCACTTTCTGAAATGCTTCCTGATTTTGTCGTTACAATATTATCTGATGAACCACATGCAGATAAAGATAACGTCATACCCATTAAAATGCTACCAATTACTAATTTCTTTCTTTTCAAATCTGAATACCTCACTTCATTAAATTCAAATATAACTATGTAAATATAACGTTTTCCTGTGAACTTCACGTGAATTTAATGAAAGTAGAACATTTGCTAATTCTCCATTTAATACATCAATTTTGAAAATTATAGTGATTCATCCTGTATCGCTAATCTCTAAAGCTGCAAAAAGGACTAATATTTTCATTAGTCCTTTTTCACATTTATATAAAATTGAATTTCTCCATCTATAGAGGAAACTCCATATTCAAAACCATGCCTTTCTAAAATACTTTTCACTATCGCTAAACCTAATCCTGTACCTGATTTTTCTTTACTACGAGAAGATTCTAGTACATAAAAAGGCTCCCAAATTTTCTCGATATCCTTAATTTTATCCGTAGGAATGCCATTTTTTATTTGGAAATATATACTTTTATTTCTATCTTCTAATGTAATTATTATGTTTTGATTTGCTGTATATTTTATCGCATTAGAAATTAAATTTTGAAACACCATTCTCATTTTATTTAAATCTGCATAAACGATTGTATCGCCCGCATTACAATTTACTTGCAAGTTAATTTCTTTCGAATCCAGTTCAATCTGATGCTTATCTAATATACTCTGAACCAGTGGTTCAATGGGGAATTCTTCTTTTTGTAAAATATCTCTTTCTAGTTTAGAAAATCGTAATAGTTCTTCAATTAAGTTTGATATTTGATCTGTTTGTTTAATAATTGTATCTACATAAGTCCCATCATCTAATCCATCTTTAATCCCCATAGAGTATGCTTTTACTAATGCGATCGGTGTCTTTAATTCATGCGTTACATCACCCATAAATCGTTTTAAATGTTCATTACGATCAGTTAAGTCTTGATGTGCTTCATGTAGTTTTTCACTCATGATATTAATACTATTGGCCAACTCTCCTATTTCATCATTCGTTTTCACTTTCGTTCTTTTAAACTGCAAATGTGAAATATCCTGAGCCACATCACTTAACTCTTTCAGTGGTTTCGTTATTATTTTTGAAAGTATCCACACAAGTAAAATAATAAGAAGGAGCGAGAAACATAGGATATATAAGTAAAATGTATTTAACGTATTTATAATTTCATTTGAATTCGCAATGGAAGTCCCAATTAAAATTATCGTATCATCTTTCGCAATATATTTAGCAAAAAAACTCGCTTTTACCTTTCCTTGATCGTACAGTTTATTCGATTGCCCTTCCGCCTTCACTTTCATAACTTCGTCTTTCGTAATCCAAAGCTTATTTAACGTTACTTTCTTTTTCGTAAGTTGCATGCGTAACGCGTCGTTCATAGCATCTTCCGACTGATTAATTGGCGTATACGCAATTGTAACGTTATTTTCACTTTCAATTGTATGAATAACATCTTCTAAATCATTGATTGGCGCATTTTGTATTTGAGTTGTAAATTTATTTAAGTTTTCACGTGTTTTATAAATATTATATTTCGGCAGGAGAAAGTTAATTAATAATAAAGAAATTGTAAATATAAGAATAACGGTTAAAGAAATGCTGAGAAATAGCTTTTTCCCAAGTTTATTCACTTTGTTCCTCCAAACTATAACCCAGCCCACGATGCGTCTTAATAATATTTTCTCCAATTTTTTTACGTAGCCTTCTTACATGTGTATCAACCGTTCTCTCTTCTCCAAAATAGTCAAATCCCCAGACAATATCTAGCAATTTTTTACGAGTTAAAATTGTTCCTTTATGATTTAAAAAGCATTTTATTAATTCGAGCTCTGTTTTTGTAATTTCTAACTCTATATCATTTTTATATACTTTATTTTTAGCGAAATTTATCTTTACATCTTGTACTTGAATAATATCATCATGCTGAATAAGTTTTTTCGCTCGCGTAATTAGTACTCCTGGATGAAATGGTTTTTTCACGTACTCATCTGCCCCACTTTGAAGCGCTGCTAATTCATCTTCACTTTCACTTTTCGCCGTAAGCATTAATACTTTTACGCTTGAATTCTTTTTTATTTCCTGACAGACAGTAATACCACTATGTTTTGGCATCATCCAATCCAAAATAGCTAAATCAATTTTTTCATCATAAAATATTTGAAGTGCTTCCTCCCCGTCTTTTGCTAAAAAAACTTCAAATCCTTCTTTTTCAAAATAAGCTTTTAAAATCCTTAACATATCTTGTTCGTCATCTGCAATTAAAACTTTCATATTTTTTCCTCCATTGCTTTTAAACAAAAACCAATTGTATCATACAACATCTTTGTTACATGAATGTGACAGAAAAATATTTAAAGCTTTTGAGGGGATAGTAATGTTGAGGTGTTGTATTATGATAAAAAAAATCGGGGTCATTTCTCTTCTTTTATTTCTATTATCAACAAATGTGTTTGCAAATACAAATCAACAAATTGAAGTATTTGATTGTCAAAAAGAAATGGTCATTCAAAAACAATCTTTAGATCCAGTAATCCAAAAAGAAGCAGTTCAATACGCTAAAGCAATTACTGGTCCATTTAAAAACTTAAATGTCGTTCCAAAAGATGGCTATATGATAAAAATCCCATTATCTAAGCCGGTTTCTATTACTAATCAATGGTTACACACTACAATAGACGAAGTACTTATACTGCTCCCACTAAATGAAAAGCCTTATATTATGCTTTATGATGATGAAAATAATCCGCATTTTTATTATGTAAAAGGTAAACCAAGATTATTATTGAAACAAATGAAGGTTAAGTTATAATGTAAGAAAGATCCTACAAATATGATTTGCGGGATCTTTCTTTATCAATTAATAATTTTATTTTCATTTAAAAAATGAATAACCTGTCTTTTATGATGGTTATCATGATCTACAAATTCTTTAATAATATATATAAGAGAATATGGCATTCCGGTATGAGGACAATGTGATACTCCATTGGCCGTTAAAGGTTTCTTTAGATTTCCAGCAGATAGTAATCTAAGTTCTTTTACGAGTAACTCTCTTTTAGATTTTGCTTCTTCAAGAAGTTTCATCTTAGATATACCGGATTTGGCATAACTAGATGCTAGTTTATTATATGTATCAAATTCAGGGAACTCCATCCCCTTCCCATCTCTCACTGATGATAATGTCTCACGTAATAGATAGTCATCCCAGTTCATAATATGAGATATTATTTCGCCAATAGTCCATTTCCCCTCTGATATTGGTGCCACCCACAATTCCTCTTTCATACCTTTCAATGTATTTATCCAAATTGAATATTCATTGAAATCATTAATAATTTTATTTTCTCCCATCATCCAATTCTCCATTCTAATATTAGATTCTTATAAATTATAACATCAATCTACACAAAACAGAACAAAAGTTCTAATGGATAAGTAAACAATAATTCACTATATCCTTTTATATAAGTTCAAATAATGGCTCACTCCCATATATTTTGTCCCTTTCACAAATCCACTCGAAGTATAAAATTTGTCACCCTGTACTGTATCTGTATTTAAAACAACAATATTAAAATGTTTTTTCGCATCGTTTATAATTCTCACTAATAATAACCTCCCTAATCCTTTCCTTCGGTATTTTTTTGCAATATAAAATCTCCTTATCCTACCAATCTTATTGTTTATTGTATATGGATCCTCATTTAACCCTCCTATTCCAATTAACTTTTCCCCTTGAAAAATCCCATATAAGCATTCACCAGTTTTATTAAACGTGTTTATTTTATTTTCATATTCACTTATTAGTTTTATTAGGAAATAAAATCCTTCGTCTTTGCTTTCCTGAACAAGATAATCGTGTTCGTATATCATTAAATCTTCAATTTGTTGAATATATATATCTTTCAAGTAAATCCCCCCTTACTATGAAAATACATAAAAATGCTCTAGAATTTTTGATTCTGAGCATTTTTATGATTGTTATCTTATTCAATTCGTAGTATGTGTATTCTTCACTTTAGATATAAATTGATAATATAGTTATTTAATTCTTATTTAACTAAAGCATCTGTTTGTTTAAGTGTATACATTCACATTTATATTTTCTCTCAAATATACTATCAGTTTATATATTCCCCATTCTTCTCTAACAGGTTCAAGATAAATTATAATTTGTTAATTGATATGTTTGTGTAACCACTGTTCAAATATTTTTAACTGTTCTTCAGTATGAAAATAATGTTCACCCGTCTCCATAACTTCTAATTCACAACGATGTTTTTTTGTAAAATAGTTAATAGTTTCAAATTCGCACAGTTCATCCTTAGCTCCGTACATAATATATGTATCTGTATTCCATGTACTAATAGGATGCTCTTTTACATAGCATAAATAATCCCAATATAACTTTTGACCAATAGGTGTCTCTATAGTCATTTCTTTTTGTAAAAGCTCCGGTGTTACATTAAACCATTTCATCATATTTTCGATAATTCGTTCCATATTAACTACTGGTGATAAAAATAATGCCTTTTCTAGCACATCATTTTGATAAGCTAAAAGACTAAAATACGCTCCCATACTACATGCAAACACATTTATTTCTTTCCAATGTACTTTTGCGTAGTTCATAATTATAGATAATTCATTAACACAAAACTGTACTTTACAAGGAGTGTTATCATTCTTTCTTTCTCCATGCTCAGGTAAATCAAAGCTTAATACTTGATAACCTTTTTGATCGGCTTCTTCAGCTAATATTTGAATAACTGCATCTTCCTTATTTGACATATTTCCATGTACTGCAATAAAAACTTTTTCACTCTTATCTCCCCATAAAACCGCAGGAATATTACTAATTTTAAAATTATTTTTAAGCATATTCCCCTCCATAAAATAAGACATATAGGACTCGAAAAAAATGCACACACTTTATTTATTTCTGTACAGCAGGCAGTATCCGCTTTAAATCTATTAAATCATCTATTACTATATCAGCCTGAGCAAGTTCCTCTTCTTGCGCAAAATCAAAATTGCATCCAATTGCAAGTAAACCGTTGTCTTTCGCTGCATTTATATCAGATAGCCGGTCACCAACTACCGCTGCCTCTTTTATATCATATTTGTTCATAATACTTTTAACTAAGTCACCTTTATTTAGCGATTGTATTTGTTCAATACTAAACGTTTCAGTCACCCACTTGTCTAAAGCATAATACGTTACGATTGCTCGTAAATATTCTTTCAAACCATTACTAGCAATGTAAATTGAACAATTATTTTCTTTTATATATGTAAATATTTCTTTTACATTTGGATATAAAGCGCCTTTTCCGCTTTTTATGTTTTCAATTAGTCTATCTAAAAAATATGCATCTGTTTGTTCTCTTATTTCAATAGAATGGTCCGGTAATAAAGCTTCCCAAACTTTCGGTAGCGGCACACCCATAATTTCACGGTATTTTTCAATCGGTGTTACCGTATCCCATAATTGAAGTGATCTTAAGTGATCAAAAGTATCATCCAACGATAATTCTAAAATTTTATCTGTTTGAAATAATGTTCCGTCCATATCAAAAATTAATGCTTGTAACATTCCTATCTCTCCTTTTGGACTATAGTTTTACCAGATATATTTTTAAGCATCTCAATAATAATTTCTGAGCAATAATTCGCAGCAGTTTTCGCGAAATCATCATAAGAAACTTGAGCTTCATCATCTGCACTGTCAGAAATACATCGTATAACAAGAAACGGTATATCATTTATGTAGGCAACATGTCCAATTGCTGCACCTTCCATTTCTGTACAATGAGGTGCGTATTCATCTATTAATTTTGCCTTTAACTTTGAATCTTCAACAAAACATTCACCACTTACAATTCTTCCTTCGTGAGCTTGAATATTTGAACTATTACTGTTACATGCTTTACGTGCTAACTCTATCAATTCCTTACTTGCAATAAACTCCTCTTGAAACGGGAATAATTTTTTCATTTGATTTTTACTTACATCATGATGGGTAACATTCGTTGAAATAACTACATCACCAACTTTTACATCTGGATGTAATCCACCAGCAACGCCCGTATTGATGATAGAGTCTACATTAAATTTATGAATTAATGTTTGCGCACATGCAGCTGCATTTACTTTCCCTACACCAGAACGTGCAATAATTACTTCTGTTCCCATGAATTCTCCAATATAAAATGGCATTCCCGCTATTGTCTGTTCTTCTTGTATTACTAGCTTTTCTAAAAGTAAATCTATTTCAATTTGCATTGCTCCGATAATGCCGATTCTGTTCATGTATGTAGTCCCCTTTATTAATTAATCCCTTTAATCCTCTCTGACATAACCGACAATAAAAATTTCGGAAGTACAAGTTGTCTCTTTAATCTTTTCGGCTGTGAGAGTAACCTATACAGCCATTCAGTTCCAGTATCCCTCATTATTTTCGGTGCTCTTTTTACAGTACCAGATATTATATCAATCATTCCTCCGATACCAATAGATAGCGGAACGTTTAATGTTTGTATGTTTTCATAAATGAACTCTTCTTGTTTTGGTGAACCTAGTCCTACAAGTAATAAATGCGGCTTGAATTGCTTAATTTTCATTTTTATTTCTTCTATTTCTTCACCATTTACAAATCCATGCTGTCCTTTAAATTGTGCTCCTGGGAACTGCTCATTTAATTTTTCTAATGCCTTTTTATTACTTTCTGGCGCAGCTCCAAAAAGAAAGACACGATATTCATTGTCGTTACAATATTTTATTAAATCGTGAGTTAAATCCGCCCCAGTAACACGTTCTTTCAAAGTTCCTTTTAATATTTTCGAGCCAATTATGACACCAATCCCATCCGCTGTTATTAAATCCGCAGATAGTAACATCTTTTTAAACTCCTTTGATTTTTCCGTATTTTCCTTTGCAGACATAACAATTTCAGGATTTGCAGTTACTACAAACCTTGGTTTCTCTTGTTGTTCATATAACCAACCTTTTAATAAACTTATAGCTTTTGCATATTCTAAAGTTGAAAAAGGTATACCTTTTATAAATTGCTGATCCACTGTACTCTCCCCTTATATAAGCTGCAAATATTCATCAATGTCTTTAGAAATTTGAATAAAAGCTTTATTCCAAAATTCATAATTTCTTATATCTATTTCAAAATGTTTTTTCATAAGCTCCTCTACTGGAGCCTTTCCTGTTTCTCGTAAGAACTCTTTATATTTCGAATGAAAAGTACTTTTACCTTCTTGAGCTATTTCTAATAAGCTAAAACTTACTAAATATCCAAACGTGTATGGATAATTGTAAAAAGGAACATCTGCTATATAAAATTGAATATATTTCATCCATACAAACGGCTGGTATTCACTTAAAGCTTTTCCATAAGCTTCTTTTTGTGCCATTATAGATAATTTCTCAATTTCATCAGCACTTAATGGACCCTCTTTACATTTTTCATAAAATGTTTTTTCAAACTGATACGATGCTCGTATTGCCATTACATAATTAAAACTATTTCTTATTTTCCAGCTAAGCAATACCTTTTTCATATCTTTACTATCCGTTGTTTCAATTAGATAATTTAAGAGTACCGTTTCAAAGAAAATAGATGCTGATTCAGCCGTACTCATCGGCAAATAATCATCTAAAAAAGATGTAGATTGTTCAAAACTCATATTATAAAAATGCCAAGCATGTCCTAATTCATGAGCGAGCACTCTTACACTATCTATACTCCCATCATAACGCATGGAGATTCTCGATTCTTTCTCACTGAAAAATGGAGCACAAAACCCACCTGGTGGTTTATTCTCTCTCGGTTCAGCATCTATCCATCCACTTTCTATCGCATTACGTGCAAATTCTGCTAATTCTTCATCAATATTCTTACATGCATCATAAACGTTTTGTACTGCTACTGAAAAAGGAATCATGACCTCATTACTTTCCTTTACTGTCATAAGTTCATGCCATGTAATCGAAGCTTTCCCTTTCTTATACACGTTTAAAGCACTTACTAATTTATCAAGGTTTTCTTCTGTCAAATTCCACATTTGGAATAATACAGTTTCTGAAATGCCATTCGCATGAAAAGATTGTGTTAAAATCTCTCTATCTTCTATTTCATTACTCTTTGCATTACGCAATCTCCCTACTTGATTTAATACAGTAGCAAAGATTTCTTTTTCCTTATGTAAAGCACATGTTAATGAATCGAATACTTCTAATCTTTCCTTTTCATTATCACTATTCATTGCAATAGTATTTGCTTGTCCAAAGGATAATAGTTTATTATTGTGCTCTATTTCTATCCTATCCCGTAATTGTATGTACATATTTTCCCACGCATTAAGTTCATCTTTTATTAACTTAGTATTATCTGAAGTTTCCACTTCATTATGTTTTATTACTTGCTGTAATTCACTTTTTAGTTCCTTCACTTTCACGGTCAATTTAGTAAGGTCAGATGGAACACTTTCTTCAACCGATCGACCGTACAAATAGTATTCTGCTTTTTCAATAGCTTGTATAAGCTTTGAAAGAATCTCTACATCTTTTGTTACAAAATATTGCTCTTTCAACTCCAAAATCGGAAATAGAATATCCTCATTCAAATACAAGCGATTTAAATCCCATCTAGCACTTTCTTGCATTTTTATAGCCGCCTCCTATTTTTACAAATAGTTACAGATATTTCTCCCCACACAATTATATATGAAATGGCAAAATTTTGATATCTTCAAATATTTAAATTCCTATAAATATATTCTTATTTATACTCTTTTCTTCTACCATTAAATATCATTACACATATAAAAAATACTCCCTCTACAAGATTGCATTTGATATAGGAAAACTTCAAAGATTTTATCTTCATCAATACCATATCGACCGATTATCACAGATTAAAAAATAAAAAAGGATTGATCAAAAGATCAATCCTTTACTCTACTTCATTTAAGAAAAATAACGTTATAACGCCAGGTCCTGTATGTGCACCGATTGCTGCACCAATTGTATTTACGATAAATACTTCACAGCCAAATCTTTCCGTAATTAATGATTTTAATGCTTCAGCTGTTTCTAAATCGTCACCGTGAGTCATACCGATTGTTTGACCTTTAAGGTCTTTACCACGTTCTTCCATAATATCAACAATACGGCTTAATACTTTCTTTTTCCCTCGTACCTTTTCAAGTGGTACAAGTTTTCCTTCTTCCACGTTTAAGATCGGTTTAATGTTTAGTAAACCACCGATAAATCCTGCGACTTTACTTAAACGTCCACCTCTCACTAAGTACTGTAAGTCAGCTACAGTGAAGATATGTTCCATATGGCTCATTAGAAAATCAACACGCTTTAAAATATCTTCTTTTGATGCGCCGTCTTTTGCCATTTTAGCAGCTTCTAAAACGACAAGACCTTGACCAAGCGAAGCACATTTCGTATCAATAATTTCTAAATCTAAGTTAGCATATGTTTCTTTTACTTCCTCTTTAATGACAACTGATGATTGATATGTACCAGACAGTTCAGATGAAAAAGCTAAATATATACAAGGATTACCTTCTTTTGCATAAGAAACAAATTTTTCTTGGAACGTTTCAAGTGAAGGCAATGACGTTCTATAAACAGCGCCTTCTCTCATTTTTTGCAATAATGTAACTGACTCTAATGTTACTCCATCTAAATACTCTGTTTCTGCTTCAGAATATACACGGAGTGGAATTAAATCAATATCATATGCTTGCAGCAATTCTACTGGTAAATCCGCCGCACTATCCGTAATGATTTTAACACCCATTTTTAAACCTCTATTCTGTTATAAATATAAAATAATAAAATAAAAATAGTACTTTTAAATTATATACGTAAAACTTAAATGAAGAAAGGAAAACACTTTATATTGTATGCACTATTCTTCAAAACTTGAACTGTTAATGAAAATGATTCTATTTTAAACACCTTTTTCTTATTATTTTTCTAAAACACGAATAATTTTATAAGTATTTTGTATCATTATATTTTAATTCTTTATCTTAATATAATCTTTTCAAATTCATACTGTTTAAAATGTAAAAGCCAAATCCAATAAAGGAAATGGCTTTTACATTTTCATAAAATAACCAAACTTTATTTTCCATCAAATTGTTTGTTTACATTCATACTTTGGTGATGTTGAATATTAGTCCAGTTATGATAAATATTTATAGCCTGTACTATAATTAAAACAGTGAATATTCACCTGTAAGAATCACTAGATAAAAACAAGTTAAACATTTTATAAAATATTTAATTTTACTAGTAAAGCTAATAAAATTTGGAGAAGAATTTGAACATTTACTGCTATGTCTGTATCCGTAGTCGTAACTGTAACATTTCTAGAATTTCTAATAACAGTTTCTTGTTTATTAATTTGTTTAATAGATGATTTTTGAAACAATTCTTGTGCTACACGGTCAGCTTTTTCACTATCTGCTATAGAAATACTTATTATAACCACGATAGCTGCTTGTAGTGCTGCTTGAATAGATAAAGCAGCTTTTGTATCTGTAGTAGTAACTTCTACATCTGCTGAATCTACAATTGTAATAGATTCTTCAGAAATTTGATACGTTTTACTTTCTTGCGCAGCTGCTTCTGAAACGCTAGCATTTTTAAAAGATGGATGAGGATTTGAGGAATCTAATGCACTCCACTTTTTATTTTCATCTGAATGACATGTTTTGTCCATATGTTCACCCCCTTTCAATCTAAATAATTATTAACTTGTGATTGTATTTCAGAAACAATACTTTTAATTTGCTGCTTTTTTTCTGGTGATAAATTTTTTAATTTTTCTTCATTTATCCCATGCCTATTAAAAATATCTGAGAGTAAAAGGTCTATAATTATATTCTTTTGATCCTTATCAAACTTAAAGGAAGAAAATTTATTTAAATCATCCATTTACAATGTTCACTCCTATCAGTTTTCTATAAAAATTTTAAATATCTACGAGCATTATATGTAATGAAATAAAAATTGCTTGGACAAGTAACTTAATCTTCTATTTTCACTTCTTTTTGCTAATAAAATCAAAAGCTGACTTCTAATAAGAAGACAGCTTTCCTTCACTTCACATAAATATAAGTTTCATTACTGTTAAATCATGTATTTTATCTTTATTTGTAGTTTTCCACACTTGCTTTACCATTAATCTTGAATATTAATTCAGTCATAATAAAAAGTCCAAGCTTGTACCACGTATTACAACAAAAAACATTTACTTAGAGTGAAAACTTATAGCTAAATATCAATAGGATAGACACTTTATAAAATGTTTAGTTTAACTAATAAAGCTAATAAAATTTGAAGGAGAATTTGAATATTCACTGCAATATCTGTATCAGTAGTTGTTACGGTTACGTTTCTAGAATTTTTAATAAATGTTTTTTGTCTATTAATTTGTTTAATAGCTGATTTTTGAAATAATTCTTGTGTTATTTTATCTGCCTTTTCACTATCTGCTATAGAAATACTTACTACAACTACGATAGCTGCTTGTAATGCCGCTTGGATAGATAGCGCAGCTTTTGTATCTGTAGTAGTAACTTGTACATCTGCTGAATCAACTATTTCAATATATTCCTCAGAAATTTGATCGATTTCATCTGTTTGTATAGCTGCCTCTAAAAAATTTGCATTTTTACTAAACGAATAATCATTTAATGATTCGCAATCCTCTTTTTTTGGCTCACAATCTTCTTTTTTTGGCTCACAATCCTCTTTTTTTGGCTCATGAACTCGTTTTTTCGGCTCAAACTCCCGGTTTAATGGATCCCGATTTTTCTTTCGTCTACAAACTTCACATTCACACATAAAATCACCCCTTTTAGTCTTAAAAATTAGCAATATTAAAATATTGACTAACTAATAGCATTTTATGTATTTTTTTAAAATTTGTTTGGACAAGTAACTTAATCTTCTACTTCTTTTTCTAATAAAAAAAGCTGCCTTCTAATAAGAAGACAACTTTCTTTGTGACTACTCTAGAATAGATTTCATACAATATAATTGTTCCTTCCTTATAACCTGAGTTCGTCACTTTAGTTATAAAAA
The DNA here is from genome assembly GCF_056530295.1 of Bacillus sp. PK6-16. Classification (NCBI taxonomy): domain Bacteria; kingdom Bacillati; phylum Bacillota; class Bacilli; order Caryophanales; family Bacillaceae; genus Bacillus; species Bacillus sp. PK6-16. The sequence continues at coordinate 2,559,121 of NZ_CP096511.1, read as the reverse complement.
TGTGGGTATATCCTATAACCTTTTTTAGGGACCATCCATAATTTATTTCATAAAAAGTGCTTTGTTTTACTGAAAGGTGGTTGCGGAAACAACCGCCTTTTTATTCGGAACAAAATAAAACTTTTATATAAAAGACCCATACTTAAATACACTAAACTTCATATAATATATTGCATCCTTTCTTTTTAGAATAAGTAGTCGTTTACTGAAGGGCACTTTTCGAAGTGCTCTTATCTTTAATCCCCCTCTTTTTCAGGAAGAGTTTTTTTACTAAACCATAATATGATTTGTATCACTAAGGCTAGGGATTACGACATTTCCTTAATAACTTCAATGAATACAGTAGCTACTAATTAAAATACCCCTATGATCTTCTCTACACTTAAACCATCGTGCATTACCGAACGCATGAACTAATTTTTATTTTGACTATGTAACACTAAATTCACAAGATTATTATCCTATGTTTGGTGAAGCCATCATTTCAATGCCAGCAACCCCACACTTTTAACTAATAACTTAAACAAATGGGCTACCTCAAGGTTCCTTTGATATAGTATCTTATGTTCTATATAATGAAGAAAGCGCTAGTATTTCCAAGGAGGATGTATATGAGTATTCAATTGGCCACATCTAACGATTTAAAATGGATTAATAGTCAATATGACTTAATAGGATTTGTACGAAGTGATTTAAAAAGAGATAAAGTTGCAATTATTACATATAACAACGAGTATGCAGGTGTTGGCCGATTAGTCCAAATAAATGAAGATACTTTAGAAATGGGCGGGATTTTTATTCTGCCTCAATTTAGAGGGCTTCAATTAGCTGGTGAGCTTGTTTCATTTTTAGTAGAAACTGCGAAAAAATCACAAATACAAAATGTATATTGTCTTCCTTTTGAGGAATTAGAAAACTTTTATAAGAAATATGGATATACTGAAGTCGATACTACGACAGAAGCAGTCCATCCAATTATTCTAAAAAAATATAATTGGTGTTTGGAGAACTACGATAAACACGTTCTACTATTTAAATTGTAAATGTAATAAAGTGAAACTTTAACCAGTGGGAGTTTTAATCAAACCCCTCACCAATCGGGCTTTGATTAAAACTCTATGTTCCGTCAATACTATAGATAATATGATTGTATTTCTCCATTCCCCCTGAGAGAGGAGCAGTTGGCTTTTGCTAGCTGCTCTTTTATTTTTTCAAAAAGTCACATAAATATCTTTAATTCCAAACATTCAAAAGATGAAATATGATATGATTGTTATGAAGATATTTACCAACTAATAAATGCGCCCTAGACTTACGTACTAGGGCGCATTTATTTTTTAGTATGTAACTCCTTCACTCATCTATTATCCACAAAATAAGTATCATATGCCTTATCAAATTCATATCCTAACTTTTCTGCTAGTTTAGCAGATGTAGTATTCGCTGCGTCCCAGTTTGGATACTTTCCATTTTCTAAGCAATCCAATATAAGAGCTGCACTTACTACAGTTGCCAAGCCCCCTCTTCTATGATTGTGATCAGTCGCAACTTCAATTTCAATCCCATCATTATAAATACTATACGAGGATGCACCGCATACAACTTCTCCGTTATATAAAATGCTATAACCTATACCACGGTTTATATAATCTTCTACCGAATGAAATTGACTTGTGAAATCTTCAGATATCTTATGTAATGTAGGGCTATTTGCGATATGCTCGTCTATTCTTCTTAACTCATATTCTTTTGGAAGTGCTGATATAAAAGATTTTAATTTTGAACGATTAAAAACTTCTGGATTTCGTTTGAATTTATAACGTAAAAACTTATCTATTTTTCTTTCATGGAATGTTTCTAAGCGTTGTTTCCACTCTTCACTATTTACGATAACTAAAATTCTTTCTGGAATATTACGTAATAACTCTTCTGTTTCTTTCGTATTTGGGTCTCCAGCGTAAAATGTAAAAATCCCTACCGTAACTTGTGCTACTTTTGGATTTTCAAGATCATTTACCCAAGCAGTACCCATATGCCCTTGTAAATAAGAAAGTAAAACAACGTTATTGAAATCCTCAAACATAGAAACTAGTTTTTTTCTTGTATGTATATTCGCTTCATATATCATTTACATTCCCGCCTTCTTTAGAATCAACTACTCTTAACATTTTCATGAGCGCTCCATAATTCGTATTCATATACATACCCACCTGTTCATCATAAAAGCAATTGACTATTAAATTAAAACTTCGAATATTTATAAAATATCAGTAAACATAAAATGATTATAACATCTACTAACTATGAAATGATCAACATATAAAATAAGTCAACAATAAATATATTTCTTACCCGTTAACAAACGGTTTGAAGGACCAACATAATTAATTATGTAACAACCCTCAACAATAGTTTGAGGGTGCATTTAAATACATGTGTTATAACTCATTTTTATAAATAAAAGATTCCGTCTCACCGTTCTTATATACTTTAGTCAATTTAACAACTGATTTGTACGTGTTAACGTCATCCTCTATCATTTTTTTCATCTCTTCTATTTCGGCATCACCAGTTCCGCCCTCTATTTTTAAACAGTTCGAAATGGAAAGGTATCCGCTTGATGCCAATATAAAAATAAAAATCGTATCAGGAAAATTAATAAATAATAATCCGTAGTTTAAAGGGTCTCCAGCTGGATGTGATAAAAGTAATCGAAAACCTACCAGTTCAGGTACTTGAACAAAATCTCTAGAAACTCTCGCCTCACCTACTATAGTAATTTGCTTTACTACATTCCCGAGATCATCTGTAAATTCAGTACATCTAGGTGGATTAATTGTTGTTGCTTGGAAAGACACATTTAATTCAGGATTGTTAAAATCGAAAAAGATTGTACTCCCCTCTGTTAAACAATGCGGGCAAACATTTCCTAGCAAGCTAAAGTCCTCTTCAATATATTTAACTTTTGTTTTGCAACTACATACTTTCCCTATTCGAATTGCATCAATCTTTGAACAATCGACAAATATAACCTCATTGTCTTCTTGTACGAATGATACGATACCTGTTTTCTTATTAAATGAAAGAAAATAAGATACAGCAATTTCGTTTCCTTCTATTATGATACTTTCAACTTTAGTATACGGTTCTAGACTTTGTAAAAACTCACATATACTATTTTGGCAACACCCACAATTACGTTTCGGTTCACACCCCACTTACACTCCATCCCTTCTCTATATAGAATTGCTGCTACATATATATGAGAAGAAAATAAGAAAAGCTTGGACAATATAACGTTAACGTAGCAATATCGTTACCTAATCGTACATTTATATGGAAATCACACCATTTTTGAGTAAGGACACATAATTTTTACTATAAATACATATAACAATTTCATCTTTCATGAAAAAAACGTTATAATAAGGTGTAGCCTCTACGATTACGTTATAAAGGAGATTAAAACAATGGCTAAAATTAAAGTATACCAAGCAAAAGAGGAAAATATGGAAGCAGTAAAAAACATCATTGATGTTGAGGAACAAAACCCAACTGCTGAAAACTTACAAAATCTATACGCATGTGTATTAGATACTGAAGATATGGCATTGCCTGAATCATACATTGAAGAAGATATCTTAATTGATTCTATTGAAGTTATGGTTAACGCTTCTCAAAGCAAAGTAAGAGACTTAGGTGCTTACGATGTAATCGAAGTTCAAAACAAAGGTAAGAAAACACAAATTTTACTATTAGCAGACGAAGAATACGAAATTATCGAAGGCTAATCTAAATCCGTACATACGAAAAAGCTCCTTTCCAATTAGAAAGGAGCTTTTTCATTACGCTTTTGATGTTTCACTCTTTTTATTCGTTTGTTGTTTCTTAATTACCATGCGCTCATTTCCCATAAAGAAAATGAATATGAATGCTAATCCAGCTGGTACCAATGCCCACATGAATGTTTGAACAATTGAACTAGAAAGAGCGTCAATAATCTTATCTAATATTTGCGGAGGGATTTGAGATCTTGCCGATTCTGATAGAATAGCTCTTGAATCCCCTAAAGCGTTTGTATTCATTCCCCCGCTCATCCCTTTAAATGCTTCTTCTAATTGATCTTGGAAACCTGTTCTTTGGATCATTCCGAAGATTGTAATGCCTAGTGTCATTCCTAACGAACGAATGAAGTTACTCGTTGAAGTCGCAGACCCGCGCTGTTCCATACCGAAGTTGTGAATAGCTGCCATACTTAGTACAGAGAATGAGAAACCGACTCCAAATCCGATAATAATCATATAAACTGTTAATAATGCACGACTTGTTTCTGGTGTTAACGTGCTTAATAAGAATAGTCCAATTAGCATAATAACCGCAGAAATAATCATAATGTTTCGGTAGCTAAGTTTAGTTGTTAAAAATCCGCCTAACTGCGCTGTTACGACTGATCCTAACATCATCGGTAAAAGTAATAATCCTGAGTTTGTTGCGGTACCACCGTATACACCTTGAATAAATAACGGAATGTACACAGTTGCTGACATAAATGCAGCACCGTAACATAAAGCAATAATTGTACTCATTCCGAATAAGCGCTGCTTAAACATCTCAAATGAAATAATTGGTTCTTCTACTTTTCGTTCAATAAAAATGAATGCGATGATTAAAATAGCGAATCCACCAAATAAGCTTAAAATAAAGCTAGAATCCCAATCATATTTTTGTCCGCCTAGTTCAAGCGCAAACATTAAAGAAACTACTGCACCAACTAAAGTAATTGCACCAAACCAATCAATCTTTTGCTTCCTATGAACGCGTGATTCTTTATAAAAGAATGTAATAAAAATAAGTGCTAAAATGCCAAGTGGTAAGTTAATATAAAATACCCAGTGCCAGCTAATGTAGTCGGTAATATATGCGCCAAGTAATGGCCCGAAAATACTAGATAATCCAAATACCGCTCCGAATAAACCACCCATTTTCCCGCGTTTTTCAGGTGGGAAAATATCAAAAACGATAGTAAACGCGATTGGCACTAATGCCCCGCCGCCAATACCTTGAATGGCACGATAAATACCTAACTGTGTAATATTTTCAGCAGTACCACAAAGTGCCGAACCAATCATAAAGACAATTAAACCGAAAATAAAGAATCTCTTTCTACCATACATATCTGATAGCTTACCGAAAATCGGCATGCCTGCCATTTCTGCGACCATATAGGCAGAAACGACCCATACAAAGTTTTCGAGGCCTCCTAAGTCACCAACGATTGTTCCCATCGCCGTTACGACAATGGTATTATCCATCGATGCCATTAAAATACCTAGCAATAAGCCCGCCACAACAAAGCCGAGCTTATTATTCTTCTCAACCATATCTCTTGCTCTCCCTCATACTACTTATATTTGTTTATGTTCTTTTACGACTGCATTACCTTTTTGATTAAAACTAGTATGATATTCTACAACACTAATTTCACATCCAGGACCAATTGTGACGTTGTTGCCTCTTACAACTTCAGCAATCGTATGTTCTAAATAGATATCATCTCCTTCAACAATCGAAGTTTGGAGGTTTCCAGCATGACTAGTAAAAGGAATAAATCTCGCTTTTTTACGAACAGTAATCTTTTTACCACCAATTTCTCTTACCTTACTGCCTTCATAACGAAGTGAGATTTGAATATTTTCAGCATTAAGTAATCCATCACTTTCAAGACCACCAGTTAATGATAAATCTTCTACTTCAATATCTCCCTTTACATTTAAAGCACCTTTTACATCTACGAAATCACCTGAAAACTTTCCTTCAATATCTATCATACCTCTAACTTTTGTTTTTTCAATATGAGCATCACCATGAATTTGTGTATTACCATATACTTTTACATATTCCGCATCTACATTTCCTTGTACTTCGTTATCTCCATACACGACATAGTTTTTCACTTTCACATTACCGCGTACATCACTCGTTCCGTACGTTTTAAACTCATTGCAACTCATATCATTGGTAATTGTTCCTTCACCGCGAATCTTCACTTTATTATAATCTCCGCCTGCTGAATTACCAGAACCATTTACTGTGAGACTATGTGGATGTTCCATACTGATTTCTCCCTTCCGTTAAACCTGCTTAATTTCTTTTACATTTGCATTTTTATCAACAGTAAGAACACCGGTATATTCAATCAGTTCAATCTCACAGTTTGCTCCTACTGTAACATTGTTTCCTCTTACCGTTCTTATGTGAGCATAATCAATATCGATATTGTCACCTTCTAATAGTTCAGCTTCTAACTGCAAGCCAAATACTGTTTTAAATAGCCTACTAAATGTACCTGACCTATGTCTTACTTTAATCGTTTGACCACCAATTTCTTTCGCTCGACATGTACCGTGAATATTTATATTAATTTCATCTGCGCTTAATAAACCACCGATTGTAAATTGTCCTTCTGAAGAAAAAGTATCCACTTCACAATTACCGTCAATTGTAGCTTGACCATTGACTTTAAATTCTTCACCAGTGACATTTCCACCTATCGTACCTTTTCCTGCAATTTTCAAACTGTTTGCTTTTACATTTTGCGTAATTGTTGCTTTTCCATCAATTCGCATCGTTTCAGCATGAACTGTGCCATCAACTTTACCAGATCCGCTAATTCGTGCACTGCTACTTTTCAAATCGCCAGTAACTGCACCGTAACCGTTACATTCAAATTGCTCACATTCAACATTTCCATTCACAGTTCCTTTTCCGTTTAATTGCACTTTATGAAACTCGCCACCATTCGATGAACCGTAACCATTTATAATCAAATTATCTGTACACATACTTTCTCCTCCACTACAACAATTTAGTTTTTAATGCTTCGGTATATTTCATAATCGCTTCGCGTAAAACGATTTTGGTGCCTTTTTCAAAAATTAAATCGTCCACGTTTGAAACTAATAAACATGTAGAAATCCCTAACTTTCGGACGATGATTAAGTCACAAGTTTTATGTTTCATTGCTTCATAATTTTCACGTAAAACTTGCAAGACCATTTTTCCTTCTTCTAAACTAATCTCTCCTGATTGTAGTAATTCTTCTAACATGTACACATAAAGAATGTCTACAAATTGAAACTCTGCTGTTTTATTCGTTTGTTCTATGAAAAATTGTAAAACTGGTTCTGATGCAATCCCCTTGCATAAAATGTCTTCCTTTGTTAAAAGAATTTCTCTCACACTCGGTGAAAACATGTTAGCTAGTTCATCAAGTGATAAATCCTCTTTCATCGTTTGGATTTTATCGATACGCTCTAATATCTTTTCTTTCGGAAAAAATGTCTCTTGACCTGTAAACGTTGATTTTCGTACAAACCAATCTTCCGGAATCAAATTTTTTCTTTTCCACCTATATAACTGTCCGTATGAAATACCAGTTAGTTCTAATAAATCTTTTTTTGAAATTAAATCTGTACTCAACTGTATAACACTCCTTCCTGACAACAATGTAACATAACACTGTTACGCTGTAAATAGACTTTTATCACAAGTAGCGTAACAATGTGTAAAACAAACCTATTCCTACATACAAAAAAGGCTCTTACACATCTTATGAAAATGTGCAAAAGCCCTTATATATCAAGATTTAAACCAAATATTATAAAAATCAATCCAACCTTGTGAATTAATCATTATATTTTGAACTTTTTCATGTGTACTTACCTCTTGTTTATTACGATATAAAGGAATAATATGAATTTGACGTAACAAAGTATCCTCGATATCGCGTAACAGTGTAACTCTTTTCTCTAATTCTTCTTGTCTAAAATAAGGAGACAACTTTTCATGAAAGTCCATGCTGCTTTGTCCATGAATAAAACTATTTTTTGTAAGAAACATATATAATAAACTATCTTCTATTCGTTCACTTATTGTGGCACTATCATGCATCATATCGGCCTTTTGTATCGTACTTACTTCCAATAGCTCTTCTATCTCAAGAAAATTATTTTCTACACGAATCCCGTACTTCGCACACTCTTTTTGTATCCATTGTGCATCTTCAACATGATCTCGTCCTGTAAATGTGTAGAGTTGTAGCACTTCACTATGATAAGTACTCCTTTTAATTAAACTTTCGATATCTTCGTCAATATCTACTATGCTTTCATTTGCTAATATTAGTTTCTTTGCCACTTCTCCACGTTCTCCGCCGAGTTCTTGAACGATTGTATAACCATGAATGATGTTATATAACGCTTTCCGAAATAACGCATCTTGCATTGGTCCTTCTTTCGTAAGATTACATGTTATATATGTCACGTTCGACTCAAGCCGAGACAATTCTTTATTATGTTTTTCTTTATCTTTATACTGCGCCTTTACTAAAACATCGTATGTACTTACACCTTGTTCTACATTCCACAACTCAATACGATCTAAAAAAGGTCTTTCACGAAAATATAAAGGATGTCCTTCTAAAATGAACAGATTTTCATTACTTTTATATAATTGAAAAGGCCCTGTTCCAATTAACCCTCCTGCTTCATCTTCATTCACGATAGAACACTGTTCTGCACTTAGCATATGTAAAAACATTCGATTTTCCGTATGTAATTGAATTTCGAAAACGTAGTCATCCACTGAACGGATATTTTCAACGTGTTGTAACATCCATGCGTGTGCATTATTTTCCAGCTTCATAAATCGATTCAACGAGTATATAACATCATGTGCAGTAAGTTGTTTTCCATTATGAAAGTGAACTCCTTTTCGTAAGTAAAACGTCCATATTTTTTCAGCGTCATTATATTCCCAGTGAAATGCAAGTCTTGGCTCTATAATGTTTGTATTACCGTCTACATACACGAGTGTGTCGAATATATGTTTTACCATATGGCATTCTGAACGCATTGTAGCGTATACAGGATCTAATATGATATCTAAATTCATTTGTACTTGCAACCGGAGTACATCTCTTCTCCCTTCAGATGTCATTTCAACCTTATGACCAAATATTGAATCCACCCAGGAATGATATTCTCCCTTTACCGATGGAAAATGTGAGCTATAGCGTTCCACAAATATACTTCCGCTTTTCACATCCCCTTTTTTCGTTATTTCTTTTCCTCTATCTAAAATTAAAGATATCGGGTGCTTTTGAAATATTAACTTAGACCGATTTCCTCTGCCGCGACCTGGAAACCACTTAATCCAATTTAACTCATCTAATTTTTTTATAATTAATTTACTATTGCGCTCTGTACAAAATAATGTACCAGATATATTTTGCACTGTTACTTCCAATCGTTCTCCCTCTTTTTTTCCTTTTCCATAAGCAATCCATAGTTCAATGTATTGATCTAAAATAAACATCATACTCCCCCTAAAAGGTGAAAAATCCTCCCTATAGTTTCTACCCTTTTTCCAACTCTCCTTTCATCTTATCATTTCAATATAGAAAGGAGGAATTAATATTGAATTATCTCTTACTTCGTTACAATAAACCTATTTTTATTAGATTGTGTGGTGAATTATTAACCCGAACGACTGAATCTATGTTAGCTCTCATTATGATTATTTACGTCAATAAAATGTTAAACGGCAATGTAATAATAACTATGCTAATTTTCGGATTACAGCCACTTTCAGACATTTTATTTACACTTATTGCTGGAGGAATTACTGATAAATATGGCCGAAAAAAGATTATGTTACTCGGATTATTACTACAAGGTGTTGCAATCGGTAGTTTCGTTTTCGCTCAATCCGTTTTTATATTTGCACTGTTATATATCATTAATGGTATTGGCCGTTCCTTATATATTCCAGCTCAACGTGCACAAATTGCTGATTTAACAAAACAAGAGCAGCAAGCAGAAATTTTTGCTCTCCTACAAACGATGGGAGCAATTGGATCCGTAGTCGGCCCTTTAATCGGTGCAAGTTTTTATAATACTCACCCAGAATATTTATTTATCGTGCAAAGTGTAACCCTTACGATATATGCCGTTGTTGTTTGGACCCAGCTCCCAGAAACCGTTCCACCTATGAGTAAGTCGAAACAAACAGTTGAGGCAAGTTCACCAAAGCAATTTGTTTTTAAACATTACGCCATATTAGGTCTTATGGTTTCTACACTTCCTATTAGCTTTTTTTATGCACAAACTGAGACGAATTATCGTATTTTTGCAGAACATGTATTTCCTAATCTCGTATTCATACTCGCATTTATTTCAACATGCAAAGCCATTTTGGAAATCATTCTACAAATCTTCCTCGTAAAATGGTCTGAACGATTTTCTATGGCGAAAATCATCCTTATTTCTTACGCCTGCTATACAATAGCTGCAGTTGGCTTTAGTTATTCAACGACGATATTGTCGTTATTCTTCACCTTACTCTTTTTAGTCATTGGAGAAAGTATTGCTCTAAACCATTTATTACGATTCGTTTCAGAAATTGCACCTCATGATAAACGTGGTTTATATTTTTCAATTTACGGTATACACTGGGATATATCTCGAACGTGTGGACCAGTTATTGGTGCAGTTATATTAAGTAAGTTAAATGGAAGTATGCTGTTTTATATTTGTGCTAGCTTCTTATTAGTTGGAGGTATTGTTCAAGCGCTATTTGTTCAAAGTTTGGAACGTAAAAAAATCGTGAACCATCCTACACATAATTTATAGGTTACTACTTTTTCAGTAGATCAACATTTCTTATTGGATAAATGCTAAAAAATAAAAGTGAAGTATTTCGCATATGAAAGTATGTTTTATATGACAGGAGACGTTCCTTGTTTACAACTAAAAACACCTCACTTCAAGAAAGTGAGGTGTTTTTGAAATCACTTAATTTCTTATCCTGCCATTTTATTAATACTATCCTCTGGCGAAAATACGGAAATATGATCGACCTTACCAGTCGATTTTGGAATGACAAATTTCAATTCATACTGGTTATTTACTTTGTATACATATATTTTATCTTCACCATTCTCTTTAACTGAAGATGGTTTTCCTAATGCTTTTTCAATTTCTTGTAATGTAATCAATTTTAGTTCTGCATGATATGAGCGTACATCAAAAACTTGTGACCCTTTATTAAATCCGAAAACAACATTTTTATTTGTAAAAGTTGCGTACATTCCATTCCCTGCATATTCGGTTTTATTTGCTTTCCCCCACGCTTTTTCAATTTCTTCAATATCCCCTGTATGGGCTCCAAATGGCACATTAGGTACCTTTCCTTCTTTTGCTAGTTCAAACAAATCTTTAACGTGGTTAATTGATTTTTGATTAAGTGTTCTATCTTTCGAATCTTGCTCAGCTGATGGTTTTATTGTTTTTTCATTACTTGGTTTTGCTTCAAGATTTTTCTTTTCTTCTGAAGAATTGCTTTGTTCATTTTTATTATTTTCCGAGGCTGGATTTGCTTCCTTTTTTTCGTCTGTCCCTTTACATGCTGCTAATGCAAATGTGCATGTAAAAGTAAGAAATAACATAACTATTTTCAAATATACCTTCATCATTTTTACCCCCTATTGTATTTTATTCATTTCGATAATCAACTGGATGCGAAGTATAGTATTAATTAAGGACTTCTAATTCTAAATCGTCACTTTCCCATAATTTTAAAAAACTTGGAATTATATTGTTAATCATCGTATTCATCTCCTTCTTTAAACCTTCTCTTCTCAATGATAATATCCTCTATCTATACTGTCACAACAGCTCCTTGAAACAAAAAAAACAGTAGGAAGTGATTACTCTTTTCCTACTGGTTGAAATGAAATTAAACGGTAAATCTTAGCTTCTTAAAAAATGTAGCGATAGTGTTTTTTACTGTTTCAAAATTATAAGCAAACGTGTTATCTCCACTTAATGATGAAATACATGTTAAACCTGCAGCTTTAATAAAAGCTTTTACATCTACAAGCATAGAATTAGCCTCCAAGAATTTAATTACAATCATTATAACAGGTGTTTTAAGACGCTAACATGAAAGTAATAAATAAATTTCTATTATTAATTTATCCCGCTATTTGCCGGGCAGTAAGATCCCCACCTCAAAATTCAGCGGAAACAAAGCAGTTAGGTGGGGGCCCTGCTGCCCGTAAAAGCTAAATTGGTGAGGGCTGATAATCAGTGGGAATGAACAAAACCCCCACTGATTAAAATTTCACCTTATTTAGCTTACAGTACACCATTTCAATGTCATATAAAAAAGCTGCCCAAAAAGAGCAGCTTCAAATATGTATATTACACTTCGATTGATTTACCATCTTCAACAATATGATAAAGTAAATGCGCTAAATGATGAATTGGACCGTATTCTTCCTCTTCCTCATCTGTTTCGCCTTGGAATTCAAGATCGTTTAAGTATAGTGCTAAAAATTGATAGTATAGTTTTAAATCAAATCCGTAGCATGCAGTTGGTTCTTCATGATCCCCTTCATATTGTAACATTAAGTATTGATCATTTCCTTCTGCATCTTCTGCATCAAAGAATACGAAGAAGCCAACGTTTGTATCTAAATCAAATAAATGACGAGTACCTTTTTCAGTTGCTTTATTGAAGTCCTCTTCACTTAATTTATGTACTGTTGTCGCTTTTGCATTATCTTCTTGATGGAAATTTACTGTAAATGATTTCAATGCTGACACCTCCTGATTGTATAATACTAGCATAACATATAAAAAGGACTGCTTACAAATGTAAACAGTCCTTACATTCATTTTCGCATTGCTCGTAATAAGAAGCTTACGATGAAAATTAAAATAATCGCACCGATTAAAGCTGGAATAATTGCATATCCGCCAATGACTGGACCAAAACTACCAAGTAATTTCGAACCAACCCAAGAACCGATAATACCAGCAATAATATTACCAATTACACCACCAGGTACGTCCTTTCCAGTAATTAAGCTCGCAAGCCATCCTAATATACCACCGACGATTAAAGACCAAATCATATAATAACCTCCTTTACATTTCACCAATCAAAATATAATTAGAAACAATTGCTTACCATTAGTTATGTGACATTTTTCATAAGTTATTCATGTTGTTCAACTTTAAGATTTTTGAGAATAATACACACAGATTAAACCTTTTTTTGAACTAACGATTTATCCGACTTGTTATTACACACATTAAGAACAATCTGGCTTCAATATTGTTCGCATAAACTCTTCTTTAAAAGCTGCATAGTTAAAACCAACAGCAATTCTTTGAATCGGCCGATCATCAAACCTTGTTGGCTCAGCTATTTTTCTAAAGTCTGCTACACTTTGGCCCCTAGTCACATCATTTGTCGTACTAATCCACACTGCCGATTTTTTATATTCGAAAATACTGTCATTTATAAACGAGATAAACGGTAGTAAATCGTGTATAGGACTTCCACCAATACCCGGATATTCTTTTTTATAGAAATTCTCATAATAAAAATCAATCATTGGTTTAATGAGTTTCGCCTGTCCAGTTCCTTGTTTATCTATTATATTGGCCATTTCAGGCGTAATAAGCGCGCCCTGTGTTACATTTAACGGGTATATGCTAGCGTTTTTCGCATATTTCATAACAATATTTGCTGCAATTGGATCACCATAAAAATTCGCTTCAGATACTGGTGTAACATTACCTGGAAATAGGAAAGCGCCGCCCATTATATAATACGAACAAATACGATCCATTATATTTGGATACAATAAAAATAACGTAGCAAGCGTCGTTAGTCTCCCTGTCGCCACAATTATAATATCTTCTGGACAAGGTTCGATTAATTTGATTAATTCACAAAAATTTTCTCGTTTACAAATTCTCATCTCAGGTGGAATAATAGGACCTAAACCGTGATCCCCGTGGATTTCAGGGAAAAACAAAGGCTCTTCAGCTGTCATCGGTCTACTCGCACCTTCAATAATTTTCACTTGTGTAGCATAGTACCTTTCTAAAAAATAAACATTTTCCGTAACGATATCTCGTGATACATTCCCGTACTCAGCAACAATACCTAGAATATCTAATTTACATGTTTTATTTGCATAAATTAACGCTACGGCGTCATCAATACCAAAATCTCCAAAAAAGATAATTTTCTTATTAACTATTCTCACCCCTCTTAAGCATAATCTACTATTATTATTATGTGAAAAAGACAAGGCGGTGAAACAGCGCAAACTAAAAAAGTCGCCTATTTATTGGCGACTTCAATCTTTTTATAAGACAAATATGCAAGTACATTTTTACTTGAATCGTATTTCGGGTTATTTCCTTTTCTCGGCTCTCTCATATGTGTCTTTTCAAATCCAGGAATGTCTGGCATTTTCCCCATAAATTCAAGCATTTCTTCCTCAGAACCTTCAATGCGTACACGAATCATTATAACTATTCCTCAATTCTCAGTTTCTCTGTACTAAGTATATCGTACTTCAGAAAGACTGCAACACATTTATCTTTTTAACGTTGTACTTTTTTTACATATAAACATAGCCATTTCAGTATAGAACGATTCTACTTTATTATTTTTAAATTGAATATTAAAATATCCCTTCATTTCGTTTGGTGCTTTCATCATACATTCTGTTAATTTTTCACGCTTTTGTAAAGGGACATCCATCATATTACACCACCAGTCAAAATCAAACTTCTTATCAAAAGTAAGACATGACTGCATTTGCAAACCGTTTTTTTCTAATAAAGTAAGCCATTCTGTCTTTTTTAGAGCTCGTTCATGACTTGGGTCTCGCTTTTTTTCTATAAAATTATAAAATGTATCATATTCATTATTTTCTGGCGAAACATTATCTGTTAAGATGAATAATCCATTATCCTTCAATGTACGATTTACTTCATAAATAAATTGAGCCGGATTCGTAAAATGATGGGCTGCAATCCGGCATGTGATTGTATCAAAAAAATGGTCTGCAAATGGTAAATCCTCTGCGTTTCCTGCTACAAAAGATACATTTTCATGCCCATTCTGCTTTATAAAAACTTTTGCTTTTTCTAACATCTGTTCTGTTAAATCAAGTGCAACTACTTCTTCAAACATAGGTGCTAACATATTTGCCACATGTCCGCCACCAGTAGCAACATCAAGAAGACGATTATTATGACGAGACTCAACTTGTTGAACTACATATTGTAAATCCAGTCCTTTAGCATGTATTTTACTATTTACATATTTATCTGCATTACTGCCAAACTGTTTTTTCACAAGCTCTTCTTTACTCATATTATCATCTTCTTTCTATTGTTATTTACATATACGACTCATATAATTATTACAATTCTCTTCATGTATTTTCAAATCCTCTTTTCATCTCACTTCTCATCACGTTCCCGTATAATCAAAATAATATGATTATACGTTATTTCATTAAACAAAAAAAGGCTACGGGAACTTGCCCCCTAACCTGACTAAATATTTACTACATTTTTATTTCTTCATATATATCTATATAATATAAATCCTCTTTCAACTTCATAATAACATCTACTTCGTTATAAGTAGCCTCACGAGCATGTAAACCAAATTGATCCATACCAATCCATATCCAACCAGGTGTAAGATATAAAACATCTATATTAAAATAATCTAACTTAGTAAGCTCCGATGTAATAAATTTATCTTTATTAGCGATTTGTTTATCTATTAAACCATATTCTTTTCCATTTTCAAATAGCGATATAAATTTCCCTACAATCGGATGTTCACGAACAATAAAATGATATTCTTTTTCCTCTATATTTACCACAATCAAACGAGAAACAGATAAATCAGGCCCTGAATTCGACATATTTGTTTATTCACCTCCTTATATAGGCTTCTTAAATATGATAACAAATGAATATTCAAATTAAGTTAATATAATGTAAAAAATAAAAAAGCTGAATCCCCTTTAGAAATCAGCCTTTATAATTCGATCAACTTTATTCTTTTACAAATTATTATAATGTTTCTTTTTCCTCATCATTTCCGGAAACTAAATTTCCTATAGCATCCGCTGTTACTTCCACTACAAACTCACAAATACCTGCTACAACTTCTCCAATTACTTCATCCATCTTTTTACCCCCTTATTTTATGTAACTTATTTGTAGTATAGAAGAAATTAGCGAATGTAAACTATCGAAAAAGGTGACATAAACCTTACAGAATTGTAAGCTCTTTCATCCCTCTGCTTATCCCCTTTGAAACTTCAAGTATTTTTAGCAGACATATAGGCCATCATAAATATGAAGCAAGTAATAATCTAGTGTCAGGAGGCGTTTAATATGTATTACGTAAAATTAATTAAAGGTCAATCTTTCTACGCTTTTGATCATCGTTTCTTGGTGTCTGAAGAAGAAGAGGTTTCAGAGAAAATTTATAATTACTTACGACGTAATGAATTTTTTGAAGTACGTAAAGAAGAATACTCTGCTTAATTACAAAAAGCATTAAGAAGCATATCATCTTATTGTGATATATTCTTAATGCTTTTATGTGAATTTCTTCTTTTCAATAATTGTTGTTGACTCTATTAAATAATCTAGTATTTGTCCAAGCTAATTCTTCACTATTTTCATATTCTAGTATATGAGGAGGTGAAGAATATGACTCATATCATTGATTACCAAGCTACTCAACCTATTAGTAAAACTGGTGAAACAACTTTTGCAATCCCAGCTTCTCCAAATAAAGCAATTTTAGCAAATTTGAAATTGAGAATTTCAAGTAGAGATTCACGTAATAATCGAGTAGAATTAATCGCTACAATTGGTGTAGAAGGTATAACTGAGACTTCACAAGTTTTATTCCGAATTTTCCGTGATAACATTGAAATTTTTAATGCGCAAGTAGGTATTGAATCTACAGATTCTGAACAATTCTACGTACAAACATTTCAAGCTATAGATCAAAACGTTAGCAGTGGAACACACGAATATTCATTAACTGTAGAAAACCTTACTAGTGGTGCAAGCGCAGAAGTTGTTGGCCCACTATCTTTTAGCGCTTTAGCTATTGGACAAGAGCGTAAATGTTGCTAAGTGAATCTAATATTTAATTTTGTACTTGAGAAAAGCGAGGCGTAGTTATACGTTCTTGCTTTTTTATATGTATCCTTACTTTCTATTAGCTTTAATCATAATTTTTTTACGTTTTGATTCACTTATTTCATCAATTAACACATCAAATTTTTGACCAATCAAAAAGATTGAAATCCAATTATGAAACACGTAATATAGACTCTGACTCTAAAAAAGTTCGTATGAAAAGAATACATAAATAAGGAGGTTTTATATACGAGTTTTTCATTTTAAAAGACGGAGAGGTTTTAATGTTATGTGGCGTAATAAAAACGTTTGGATTGTTTTAATTGGGGAGTTTATTGCAGGTCTAGGATTATGGCTTGGTATTCTTGGCAACCTTGAATTTATGCAAAAATATGTCCCTTCTGATTTCATGAAATCAGTTATATTATTTATCGGACTATTAGCCGGTGTTCTAGTTGGACCTATGGCTGGCCGTGTCATCGATCAGTATGAAAAGAAAAAAGTTCTTCTTTACGCTGGGTTTGGTCGAGTTTTAAGTGTTATTTTCATGTTTTTTGCTATTCAATTTGAAAGTATCGCATTTATGATCGCATTTATGGTTGCTCTTCAAATTTCAGCAGCATTTTATTTCCCTGCATTACAATCTGTAATTCCACTCATCGTACGTGAGCATGAGTTATTACAAATGAACGGTGTACATATGAATGTTGGTACAATTGCTCGTATTGCAGGCACTTCACTAGGTGGAATTCTTTTAGTTGTGATGAGTTTACAGTACATGTATGCCTTCTCAATGGCAGCATACGCCTTATTATTCCTCTCGACTTTCTTCCTACAATTCGAAGACAAGAAATCAACAACACCAAGTAAACAAGCTGCAAAAGATAATAGCTTTATGGAAGTATTTCGTATTTTAAAAGGAATTCCTATTGCTTTTACAGCACTTATATTAAGTATCATCCCTCTATTATTTATAGCTGGGTTTAATTTAATGGTTATTAACATTAGCGAAATGCAACATGATCCTACGATTAAAGGGTTCATATATACAATTGAAGGTGTCGCATTTATGTTAGGTGCCTTCGTAATTAAACGTCTATCTGATCATTTCAAACCTGAAAAATTACTATATTTCTTCGCAGTTTGTACTGCTTTTGCACATCTGTCATTGTTCTTTAGCGATATAAAATGGATGGCTCTTACATCATTTGGCTTGTTTGGGTTTAGTGTTGGCTGCTTCTTCCCTATTATGTCGACGATTTTCCAAACGAAAGTGGAAAAAAGTTATCACGGTCGCCTCTTCTCATTCCGTAATATGTTTGAGAGGGTTATGTTCCAAATCGTCTTACTTGGCACAGGCTTCTTCTTAGATACAATTGGGTTACAATATATGGTTCTCATCTTTGGAGTCGTTTCATTATTGATTATTTCTATTTCCCTTTCTAAGCAGAAACATTATGAAAAACAGCATTCGCAATCTGCAAATTTATAAAATAAACAAAGAAGTATGGGTCTAATATTGAATCCATACTTCTTTGTTTTATAATACGCCTATTTATTACGTTTATTGAAATTACCTAAAGGAGTATCCCCCTTTTATTTCGAATAGATTATAAAAAGTACTCTTTATAAAAGGAGTGGTAAAATGTCTGATGGCATCGAAGTATTTATTGTCCTGCTCTTTGCAATTGCTCTGTTTAGCATCCTAAACTTTTTAGCCATTTCCTTATCTGGACATAGTTTTAAAAAAAGAATCGTGGCAGGTTTCATATTTTTACTACTGACTCCCATTATTTTTTTGACTATCGCAACATTTGCTTCTATATTCGATAAAGCAGGATTTGGTGCAGGTACGTTAGCCTTTATGATCGCAAGCGTATATATATTAAATGGAATAGTGATTCTGCTTTCCTCTTTATTTATCCTCAAAAAAGACATAACATAGGCTATAGTACTAGCATGAATCTGACTTTACACTAGATTCATGCTTATTTAATTTCTCTTAAATTTTTATATGAAATTAAATAATTCTTTAAAAAAATTTAAACTTTATTTATTATAATATCCCTATCGTATTCGCACGTTTATTCAAATTTAAAAGAAAGGAGCACAAAATGAAAAAGGTTCTACTTACAATTCCTATACTAATCATCCTACTTAGTGGATGCAGCAATAACGATATATACGGTTCTTGGGAAGTCGTTGACAATAAAAAAGGTGAATGCCCTGTATATTATAAATTTGAAACAGTTGTCAAAAAAGAAAATAAAGAGGAAATTGTGCAAAATTTAGTAGAAATGCAGACAACAAAGAATAAAGACGATTTATATAAAGGCTCATTTGTCAAAAATTCTAATGTATATCACATTGATTATGGTAATTCATTTACATCGGACCAAACTTTAAAAGTTGCCGACGGTACATTAAATGTATACTTTTTGACAGCCGAAAAATTATGCACATATAAAAAGAAATGATTACATTTCAGAGGAGACGCAGAAAATATTTTCTGCGTTATTTCACTTTAGAAATCGGCCACAAAAACAGCCCTTGTTTTCGTATTCTTTTTCATTCAAAACATGAGAAATATACTTAATAAAAACTAGAAAATACCTTAAGTTATATAAAATGAATCCTATAATAGACATTTCAATTAACACATCTACGCTATTTACATCGATACTTTTCAAAATAGACTAATCCTTCCTCTAAATTTGTCAATCGTTTTAATTTTCATAAAAAAATGATAAAATATAAACATGTGTTTTCAGAATAATTAAAAACGCAGAATGAAAGCACTGTTTTAGGAGGGGTTTTGATGACTTACACGTTAGCAACTAGAATGAAAGCATTCCAATCTTCTATATTTAGTGAATTAGGAGCCTATAAAAAAGAAAAAATTGCAGCAGGTCATAACATGATTGATTTGAGCATCGGAAATCCTGATATGCCGCCCGCTGATTTTGTAAGAGAAACAATGGTACATACAGCGAGTGAGAAAGAGAGCTACGGGTATACATTATCAGGTATTCAAGAATTTCACGAAGCTGTAACTGAATATTACAACAACACTCATAACGTTTTATTAAATGCGGATAAAGAAGTTTTATTATTAATGGGTTCACAAGACGGGCTCGTTCATTTACCTATGGTTTATGCAAATCCAGGTGATATTATATTAGTTCCTGATCCAGGATATACAGCTTATGAAACAGGTATTCAAATGGCTGGTGCAACATCTTACTACATGCCTTTAAAGAAAGAGAATGATTTCTTACCAGACTTAGAAGTCATCCCTGAAGAAATTGCCGATCAAGCAAAGATGATGATTTTAAACTTCCCAGGGAATCCCGTTCCAGCAATGGCTCATGAAGATTTCTTTAGAGAAGTAATCGCATTCGCGAAAAAGCATAATATTATCGTTGTCCATGATTTTGCTTATGCTGAATTTTATTTCGATGGTAATAAGCCAATTAGCTTCCTCTCTGTACCTGGTGCTAAAGAAGTTGGTGTAGAAATCAATTCTTTGTCAAAAAGTTATAGTTTAGCGGGTAGCCGTATTGGATATATGATTGGAAACGAAGAAATTGTTCGTGCACTTACTCAATTTAAATCTAATACCGATTACGGTGTATTTTTACCAATTCAAAAAGCGGCATCTGCAGCACTAAGAAATGGCGCTGCATTTTGTGAGAAAAACCGCAATATTTATCAAGAACGGAGAGATACTTTAGTCGATGGATTCCGAACATTTGGCTGGAATGTCGATAAGCCAGCTGGCAGTATGTTTGTCTGGGCAGAAATTCCACAAGGGTGGACTTCTCTAGACTTCGCTTATGCATTAATGGATCGTGCGAATGTCGTTGTTACACCTGGTCATGCATTTGGACCTCACGGAGAAGGCTTCGTACGTATTGCACTCGTTCAAGATAAAGAAGTGTTGCAACAAGTTGTTGAAAACATTAGAAATAGCGGCATTTTCGTCCTTGAAAAAGTAAATGAATTAGTTAAAAATTAATTCCGGCTCCCCTGCTTAACTTTAGCAGGGGTATTATTAATTGGAGGTACTTTCATATGCATATTAAAGACACACTTCCCCATCGTTATCCATTTTTAATGATTGATAAAGTAACAAATGTAAAACAAGATGAATTCGTTACAGGATATAAACTCATTACAAATAACGAATGGTTTATAAATGATAGTCACAAACATATGCCTCATATGTTAATTGTAGAAGCACTTGCTCAGCTTAGTGCATTTGTACATACAAGTGATTCTGAAGGACTAGGATTCCTCTCCTCTTTAGATGGAGTTGAATTCCACGGAAAAGCATATCCCGGTGATAAACTTGATTTACATTATGAGCTAACGCGCAATCGCCGAGGTTTTGTTCTTGGTAAAGGTATTGCAACTGTAAACGACCAGCCTATTGTAACTATAGAAAAACTATTAATATATCAAGCAGATTAAAGTGTTCCTTATATCAGTTGGAAATATCTATTCTCAACCGATTAAGTAAATAGGAAAACATATTACGTAGTTAGGAGCAGGAAAATGGAACGTACTATCGGTATCGATGCTGGAGGCACATTAACGAAAATAGCTTATTTTAACAAAAAAAAGCTATTAACTTTTGAAAAATTTTACTCGCATGAACAACATAAAATAATAGATTGGATTAAAAACAACAATGGCATAAAACAAATATGTATTACGGGTGGTAAATCGAAACTATTACAGCAACTGCTTACAGGTTCATATAAAATAATAGAGCTAAGCGAATTTGAAGCTACTCTTGCAGGTGTCCAATTCATATTAAAAGAAGAACAACATACTATAAACAATTTTATTTTAACCAATATCGGTACAGGTACTTCTATCCATTATGTTTATAATGAACAATATATTCGCGCTGGTGGAACCGGAGTTGGCGGTGGGACTATTATGGGACTCTCAAAATTGTTAACAAATATAGATCATTTTGAAGATATAATACCTCTAACAAAAGTAGGATCTAGAAAAGAACTAGATATTACGGTTGGAGATATTTATGGTGGTATTCTTTCCCCTATCGATAATAACTTAACTGCTAGTAACTTCGGAAAAGCAGCCATTACAGAATCAAATAATAGTAGCTCCGATATACTAGCTACTGTACAAGGACTTGTAGGTGAAGTCGTTACTGCATTAAGCCTTCAATTCGCTGAAACAAAAAACATTGAACATATTATTTATATTGGTTCGACTTTATGTAATAACGTACAACTTCAACATATTATTAGTAGCTACACCGAATATCAAAATAAAACACCAATCTTTTTACAAGATGGTGGTAATAGCGGTGCAATTGGTGCATTACTTCATGCTACGAAATAAAAAGCTGACTTTTGTCAGCTTTTTAGAAATGGCACTTCAAATTCAATAATTGATTCCCCGTTCTCTCCAATTCGCTCCACGCTTATTCTATCAATCACACAATTTAACTTCCCATGAAAACTAGGAATCTCCTTCACTACTTCAGCAGCTAATTCGGCACTTTCTTTTCTTCCGACTGTTACATGCGGGATGTACGGAATGTCTTCTTTCAAAAATTGTAATAAAGGTCCTGTATATAGAATATTATGTAGTTCCTCTATTTGTTCTTTCCCCTTTTCAACTCGTAAAAACAAATATTCTCTTTCACTTGTAATTTGATTCGTAAATTCAATTTCTATATTCTGTATCGGTTTTGATACATTTATAATATGTAATTTCAGCTCATCATTTGAAATCGAACTTTCAAATGGGAATACAATTGTAATATGCGGTGAAATTAATCCAAATAAAGGATCATGTTTTTGCCTAATGTCCTCGATTTCGCTAATGAACATGTTGTTTAGAAAAAGTAAAATTGTACGCATTTTTATCCCCTCAACTTTTCCTCATTATAATATGTATCATATTCTATGACAGCCTGCCCTTCAACAACTTGTTTTGCTTACCTGTAAAAATAAAAAAACTTCTCAAATGAGAAGTTTTCATATAGCATGATTATTATTTTCCCGCCAAACTTTTCTAAACTTTATATAACAGGCAATTCTCCAAGGAAAAATATACGATATTGCAACAACATAAAATAATAAACCTATTGTTTGCCGATCTAAGTCAACAATATATTTTCTTGAACCGTATCTCAAAACGACAAGTGCAATAAAAGTAATTAAAAAAGCTGCACTTTTTTTCGTATAAATATTCCCATCATCTCTTCGTTCATAATTTGTTAATACTATAAGCGGCACAGCAAAAAGTACACCAATGAATACCGCTATAATTACTTGCAATATAGCTGGATGTACGGGACCTAAAAACCATACAATACCTGGTGTTAAAAATAGTAATGGCCATAAAATACGTTTTCCCGATCCCTTTATTGGCTTATGCATGGAGCGATAACGACGCCAAAATATTAGTAGTGCAATGCATAAAAAGACGGTTATTAATGAAGAAGTATCTCCCATTTACTCTTCCTTCTCCCCTAAAATAATTGTATTTAAATTGTATCTTCAAACGAAACCTTACGAATAAATAGAGCGCTAATTACAATATATATGCAAATAAGAACTATCGAAACTAATATGAAATTAGGTATTGCTAGTAACATTTTACTATTAATAAACACCAACTCTTTTATACCTATCCCTGCATACATTGTACTCGCTAATCCGAATAAAACTATTATACTAAAGGCGAATCCGAACCAATTAAATCTTTTCTGAACAATAGTTGTTGATTGGAATAAACAAGCTAATGTACTATAAAATATGAATTGTACAAAGAATTGTTCAATTGCAGATGCTCCTAAATTTACATGTTCTGTTTTATAAAATGTATCCTGTAAAAACAAAGCTTGAAGACATGAAAACAATGCTGATTGCAATAAATTAAAACATATTGAACCAATCAAAAATTGCAACCTAGTAACACCAAACGAGACGACTGTAGGAAAAATATCAAGTTGAATAAGAAACACGCTTATCACAATAAACATTACGATTACAATTGATGAATTATTAAAGATATCGTGTAAAAATGCTACCTTTATTCCCTTTAAATCAGTTGCAGTCATTGTCCCTTTTATAAGTAATGCCACAGTCCAAAAGATAAGAATGGCTTTATACTGATATTTTATATGTAACTTCAACTGCTTCATTAACATCGTCATTTTATTTCACCACCAGTTATATAAATAAATAGTTTTTGTAATGTAATTCTATCAATTGATAATCCTTCTTTTTCAAGAGAGTAATAATCTTCATTAGAAAGTTCTTCCCATATAACAGAAATCCCCTTATTTCCATAAACTTCTCGATTTATAACTTTTTTATTAATTGAAAACTCACCTACTTTATCTTTTTTTCCTGAAATAATATGACCTTGTCGTAATAAATCTTCCACTGATGATTGAACAACAATTGCACCTTCTTTTATGATAATTACATCTTCGATAACATGGGTTACTTCTTCTACTAAATGAGTTGATAATATAATTGTTCTTGGATGCTCACCATACTCTTCTAATAGTAAACTATAAAACAACTCTCGATGTGCTGCGTCTAAACCGGTAGTTGGTTCATCAAAAATTGTAATCGGCGCCCTACTTGCTAATCCTTGAATAATTCCTACTACAGTTTGCATTCCATGTGATAATTTATGGTATTTGTCTTTCAAATTAAGTTGAAATCTCCTAGCAAGTTCTTCAGCAAACTCTTGATCCCAGTTTTTATAAAACATGTTACATAAATTAAAAATATCTTTTACTTTATCATTTAAATATGCAGTTTCTTTAACTCTAACAAAACAAATATTTTGCATTGCTTTACTATTTTCAAATACATTTTCACCAAATATTGATACACTTCCACTACTTGAAGTAATTTGACCTGCAAGTAAATTTAATAGTGTCGTTTTCCCTGCTCCGTTCCTTCCAAGCAAACCATATATTTTATGCTCTTCCAATGAAATCGTTACTTCATTTACAGCTATTTTCTTTTTATATTTTTTCGTTATATCTTTCGTTTCAAGTGCAATCATCCCTCTTTCCCCTCCTTCGTAATCTTTTGAATCATATCCATCAATTCATTTTTTGATATTTCTAGTACTTTCGCTTCTTCCCACACTTTAGGTAAATATTCAGTCATAAAAGTATTTTGTCTTTTTTTTAGTACGACTTCTTTCGCTCCCTTTGCAACAAACATTCCGATCCCTCTCTTTTTATATAAAATCCCCTCATCCACTAATACATTCACCCCTTTAGCTGCAGTAGCCGGATTTATTTGTAACATCTTCGCAAATTGATTTGTCGATGGAACTTGTTCTTCTTCAAGCAATATGTCTTTTAAAATATCAGATTCAATTGTTTCTGCAATTTGTAAGTATATTAATTTATTTTGCTCCAGAGTAGGTTTCACAATTTCACCACCTTAGGTTCTTAGGTTCATTACTTATGTAATTAACCATATCACATAAATATATTTATTTCCATAAATTTCTTTTACAAAAAAGAGAGTCATTCTTAAACGAATGACTCTCTTTCTAAAATTTCGAGGTTTCAACTCTTGTTCTCAAATTCTTTTCATTTATACCATTTTGACAAAAGTTAAATTGTTGTCCCTTTATTGACTTTGTACGATCTACTATTTGCCCTAAATGATAACTTGTATGCTCCACTAAATGTAATAAACTATGAAGATCAATATGCCTTTTTTCTTCCCATACTTGTATATATACTTTTCCCCACTCATCAAATGTTTCTTCAACAATTTTTAACAAAGTTTCGAAGCTTAAATGTTTTATTGGAAAATATTCTTCAATTCCATTTTCAAAAACTATATTGGGATCCTTATAACGCCTTGTATTTCTCTGTAAATGTTCACAAATATGTAGTACGATTCCACCAATTGAATTAACAGAGGTCTCTTGTTTCCACAAATCTTCTTCACTAACGAGCCTAATCGCCTGTACTAACTTAGGTAAATAATAATCCTGCATTCTATGATAAGAAATTTTGTATACTAACTCCATCTTCTCCCCTCCATTATTTCAACTGGCTCACTGGATATTTAGCAAATAAAGATTTCCGAAAATCTTTATCTTCCACAAGCATTTTAATTTTTTCTTCATTGCCGTTAAAGAACTTTATAACTTTATTTTTATCCCATATATCTTTTTCTTTTGGAAAATCATCGAATATACTATGCAAAATTGATAACATTTCTTCCCTCGTTATCTTAAAGTTTTTATTATCTACCTGAAACTCATAACTTTTTGCATTTGGTACTAAAATCACTAAATATATAGCATTAAAGAAAAAATTCTTCTTCATCGTATCCTTCTCATCAAACCAATACGTCTCAATCATTTCTTCTGTAAGAGCCCCACTTTCTTTTGCACCATAGTTCACTTTTATATTTTCATTTCCTAAACTTATACTTTGAACTGTTCCACCACCGGGTAAATGATTAACAATTGCAACCACATCTGAATTATTACCAACGTATGTCCCAGTATATTTCTTAAAATCATCTGACCTAACATCATATATATCTTTTATTCTTTCTCCGTTAGAACAAGCCGCAATGAATAAAAAAATTGTTAGCATAACGATCATGTTATGATGCATATATTTCATTTAGCATCCCCCATTTTTATCGATATTTCGTTAATTACAATATTTACTTTCAAATCCCTTTTTAAATATACGCATTTTAATCAAAATTAAAAATTTTCATTTTTTATGTTTACAATTATCCATTAATTGTATATACTTACTAACGTAAGAAAAAAATTCTAAAAGGAGGTCGAAGGAAATGATGAAATTACAATTACATGCATTAACTTTAGCGTTAACTGCACCTGTGTTTTCTGGACAATTAAATATGAATTCGACCACCCTAATGGAGAATTGAAAATCGTACTTTATTTCATTTAATTCATAAATTCGCCACAGGAGGTCGTATACTTTCCTGTGGCTTTTTCACGCCCAGCCATAGGAGAACTGTATCTTCCTGTGGTTTTTTTGCGCGATTTTTTAGTCTCTTACATTATTTTTCTAAGAAAGGAGCAACATTCAATGACTATTAGCGTATTGTTTTTAAGTATTACGATTCAAAGAAATACAATTTCCAAAGATGAAATTCTTCATAATGAGCAAATTGAAAAAGCTATGAATGATGTTAAGGAGCGCCAAGCACTTTACTGTGATCACCTGTAATTCCTTTTCGAAAGGAGGAATTCATTTATGACTTTTCATATTTTCTTTTTTACGACTGTACTTCAAAAAAATACTTTATCTGAAACTGAAATCAATCGTAAACAACAGTTAAAACAACTGACTGATAAAATAACTGACATTAAAAGTTCATACTACACTCAAATGTATTAAAAATATATTTTAAAGGGGTAATATATTCATGAAATTTAAAGCATTCTTTTTAACAATCACTATTCAAAAACGTAAGCTCTCACAGAAAGAGATTTTACGTGAACAACACATTCAAAACATTATGGACGAAGTAAAAGAGCGTCAATCTTCTTATTACACTCGTCTTTTCTAAATCACTTATAAAGGGGTAATTATTTTATGAAATTTAAAGTATTCTTTTTAACCATTACCATTCAAAAAAATAAATTTTCCGAGTCTGAAATGCTTCATGAGCGACAAATTAATCAGGCTATGGATTCTGTAAAAGAAAGACAAAGTCATTACTGTAGTCACCTATAATTTCTTATTACACTCGTTTTTTCTAAATCATTTATAAAGGGGCAATTATTTTATGAAATTTAAAGCATTCTTTTTAACCATTACCATTCAAAGAAATAAATTTTCTGAGTCTGAAATGCTTCATGAACGACAAATTAATCAGGCTATGAATTCTGTAAAAGAAAGACAAAGTCATTACTGTAGTCATCTGTAATTCCAATTCGAAAGGAGGAATTCACATATGAAGTTTCACCTTTTCTTTTTAACGATTACGATTCAAAAAGAAACAATATCTCAAAATGAATTAAAACAAGAAAGACAATATAAACAAGTTATTGATGAAATTCGAGATCGTAGAAGCAAGTACTACACTCACCTTTAATCGTTTAACTATATAGAATTGAAAGGAGTCGATTATGATGTTGATAGCACGCTGTAAGGAAATGATTTGGATAGTTCAGAGGGATTCCACATAGTTTTATAGAGCTTATATCACACAAGTTTATCACTGAATTTGATGTATAAAAAATATATAATAAAATCAAATCAACCCGCTTTTAATTATTTATTTATAAACAAAAGATACACCACTTAAAAAGCGGTGTATCTTCCTCAGTTTTTACTATTTTCGGTTACTTCTCTTCGTCTTAAACAATCTCACTAAGTTCGAAACAACTGTTTTTGTTACTGCATAAACTGGTACTGCTAAAATCATTCCGATGATTCCAGCAAAGTTTCCTACCCCTAAAATTAGGATAATAATTGTTAATGGGTGGATGTTTAATTTCGAGCTCATAATACGTGGTGAAATAATATTACTTTCAAACTGTTGTACAATTGTTACGATAATAATTACGTATAAGGCTTGCATCGGAGATACGAACAGTCCTACAATAACAGCTGGTGCTGCCCCGATAAATGGACCTAAGTTAGGAATGATGTTTGTAAATGCTGCGATAATTCCTAAAACGAAAGCGTACGGTAAATCGATAATTAAATAACCGATAAAAGTAAACGCACCTACAAATATACAAACGAGCGCTTGCCCTTGAATATATGCAGATAATGTTTCGTTCGTTTCCTTAATGATACGAAGCCCCTCTTCACGGTAAGACTCTGGTAATAAACTTACCGCTTTTCCTGGAAAGGCATGTCCATCTTTAAACATGTAAAATAAAATGAACGGTACAGTAAATACAACTAATGCAACGTTCGTGATAATACCAAATAAAGCCGTTGCACTCGACGTAATTGTATTTGGTATATCTTTTAAGTATTCAATCGCATTTTTTTCAATTGTTTCAATGGAAACGTAGTTTTGTGTAGATAACCATTCAAACAACCTATGATGTGATAATTCTTGTATGTATACTTTTCCCTCTTTTATGTAGCCTGGCATATTTTTTACTAAGTCCATTAGCTGTTGTGAAATCGTAGGAACAACTACTCCAACGCCAACCGCAGTTAATGTTATGATAAAAAGATATAACAGCAATATCGCTAAATTTCTAGGTACTTTTTTATTCTCCAAAAAGATTAATACAGGATTAAATATGAAGTATAAAAAAAGCGCGATTAAGATTGGGAAAAATAATGTTGATATGAAGATACCAATCGGTTGAAATAAAAATGATATTTTTGTGCAAATAAATATGATTCCTACAACCATTAGCACTTCTAATGTCCAAAAGTGCACTTTTGATTTCAAAAAAATGGCCTCCTTTAAACTAGCACTTCTCTTCATTGTAACAAAATAAGTATGAATTTCACATAATATTTTCCTTTACAATATTCCAAAATACCGATAAATACACTACAATGAGATTACATACAAATTTGCAGGTAAAGGTGATAAAAATGACACAATGCATCATTTGCAGAAAAGATACGAAAGAACTTAGTGAACAATATGTCATTCCAGAAATATTATGTGGATATTATTTCACAAACTCAATTTGTGATACTTGTCATGAACAAATGACAACAAATATTGATCGTCCTTTAATTAGGCATAAATTGAGTCAATTTAAGATTGAACAAATGAAAAGACAAATTGATTCCCCACTCTATACGAATGAGCACGGTGAGGAACTTGCGGCTGCTGAGACTGATGTTGTCGAAGTAAGCGACGAAATTCTTTATTCTAATGCATTAATTATGAAACTATGTAAAAAGCACGATATTTCCTTACATAATGAAATTTGGAAAGAGGAACGTGTAACGAAAGTAGCGAGTTCTATTCAACGTGAATTACTATTAGATAACCGTAAATATAAAATGAGTATATTAAAAATGGCTTATACATTCGCTGTACAAGCAGTTGATGGCTACTTTGAAGATCAAGATGCAATTGATATTTCTACCATTCTCTCAAATGCAGATTTCGTGGAACTAAAAGAAAAAAGCATTGTACGTGATTTAAGCAAAAGTTCTTTATGGAATACGCTAAATACAAGTAGTGAAAATCATTACTTTATTTTACTTAGCGATAAAGACGGTCTGTTTTGCTTCATTCGCTTGTTTGACATCTTTGATGTTGTCGTTCATTTATCAGAAAAAAGATTTGACCTTCCATCACCCATTGTCGGTGTAAATAATGTGAATACACAGAAATTTTATGTCCAAAGTTTAAAACAGTATATGGATGGGCTGTTTAAAGAAAAAGCACCTACTATATAATAGTGACCAGAACATACGGTCTCCTTTCTTGATGAAAAGACACTGTGTTATAATGAGTATGAAAAGAACAATACAATCACATAAACCAATTATAAATTGTATATAAATAAAAAAGACTAGTGTGCGGCTACACACTAGTCCACGTAACTTAGCAGATTGGATTGTTCATTTATCCTATTTGTTTCTTACAAACAAAACAACCCACATTCTATAGGCATAGGTGGGTTGTTATTTTTTGAGCTTGTCTATTAAAACGACGACGAACGTTAACAATGCAACGAGAAACAGTCCACCTTGCAGTAGCAACGCTATTTCACTCACGTATTATCACCCCCCTCCTACTCGGAGAAGTGATAATTGAACAACCAACCGCACCTTAAGTTACCCTTTAATTTTACCATATTTTCTAATAATTTACGATGAAAACCCGCAAGCGAATAACTTGCGGATTTTTTATACCGTATTAACAGGCAGTAAACAAAATGAAGCAATAAATAAGTGAAACTTTATTTCTCACTATCTTTTTAATGCATATGCATCAGCAATCATTTCACCAACAATTTTATTTTCTTCTTTCTTCTTGTCTTTCAATAATGGGAATAACAATTCTGCCACTTCATACGCTTCTTCTAAATGCGGATATCCTGATAAAACAAACGTATCAATTCCTAACGATTCATATTCTTTTATCCTTTCTGCTACTGTATGCGGATCGCCTACAAGTGCAGTACCTGCCCCACCTCTTACAAGTCCGATTCCAGCCCATAAATTAGGGCTTATCTCTAACGACTCTCTCGTACCTTTATTTAAATGTGTCATCCGTTTTTGACCAACCGAATCATATCTTGCAAATGTCTTTTGAGCAAGCTCAATTGTTTCATTATCCACATATTGAATTAAACGTTCGGCCTCTTCCCATGCTTCTTCTTCTGTCTCTCTTACAATTACGTGTAATCTAATGCCAAATCGTACTGTACGCCCCTTCTCTTCTGCAAGTTTTCTTACTTCTTCTATTTTCTCTTTCACTTGCTCTGGCGGCTCTCCCCACGTTAAATATACATCACTATGTTCAGCTGCTACTTCTTTTCCAGCAGCTGATGATCCTCCGAAATATATAGGAGGATATGGCGTTTGAACTGGTGGGAATACAACTTTACTATCTGTAACTTTAATATGTTTTCCTTCTAAAGAGATCGTTTTACCTTGCAATGTCGATTTCCAAACTTTTAAAAATTCATCCGCTGCTTCATATCTTTCATCATGATCAAGATATAATCCATCTCCTTGTAGTTCAACTGGATCTCCTCCAGCTACTACATTAATAAGCAATCTCCCATCTGAAATTCTATCAAATGTAGATGCCATCCTCGCTGCAACTGTAGGTGACATTAGTCCTGGCCTCACTGCTACTAAAAATTTTAGTTTTTCTGTTTCAGCAGCAAGAGCTGAAGCTAACACCCAAGGGTCTTCACATCCTTGACCAGTTGGAAGTAAAACACCCGTATATCCTAAATAATCAGCTGCTGCAGCAACTTGCTTATAATAACCATATTCAGCTGCTCTTCCTCGTTTTGTCGTTCCTAAATATCGACCATCTCCATAAGCCGGAATAAACCATAATAATTCCATACCTTTACACACCCCTTATTTATTTTGAAACGTATACTAACACATTCTATATAAATTACCCCTAATAATTTATATGTTAATTCCCAGTCTCACCTTTAAAATTATC
Organism: Bacillus sp. PK6-16; assembly: GCF_056530295.1. Lineage (NCBI taxonomy): Bacteria > Bacillati > Bacillota > Bacilli > Caryophanales > Bacillaceae > Bacillus > Bacillus sp. PK6-16. The sequence continues at coordinate 2,526,915 of NZ_CP096511.1, read as the reverse complement.
TCGCCATCTTAAAAACTTCACTTCTAGTAAACGTACTAGAGAGTCAGAAAACTTCCCAACAAATGCAAAGATAATTATGCCGACAAATACGATATCTGTATTTGAAAATTGCCTTGCATCCATAATCATATAACCAATACCTTCTGTAGATCCCATAAGTTCTGCTACTACTAAACTCACCCATGCAACACCTAACGATAACCTTGCTCCTAGTAAAAGGTTAGGCAATGCAGATGGTAAAATGAGTTTCGTAATTAGTTTTCTTTTGCTAAACTCTAACACTCTCGCAACATCAAATAACTTTGAATCCACACCTCTAATACCTAAAAATGCGTTTACGTATAAAGGAAAAAATGCACCATCTGCAATTAATAACACTTTCGATGTTTCACCAAAACCGAACCATAATACGAAAAGTGGCGCAACAGCTAGATGAGGTACAGTTCTTAACATTTGCACAGATGGATCTAAATATTGCTCACTTCTCGTTGAAAATCCAACAATCGTTCCTAAAATGATTCCTAAGCCCCCACCAATAAAGAAACCAGCCGCAGCCCTGAATACACTAATACTTAAATGGCCGAATAACTCTCCTGTTTTAATAAGCTCTTGGAAAGCTAGAAAAATATCTAATGGTGTTGGTAAAACTGTTTTAGAAACAAGACCGAATACGCCAGCTAACTGCCAAATTATTAATATAATAACCGGTATAGTAATCGCCCTTACTAAAACTTTTACATTTAACTTTCGCACATTCTTAACGCTGTTTTTCTCAATCGTTATACTCGCTGGTTTCATAACAGCTTTCGTATTTTCCACTTTACAAAACCTCTTTTCACTTCGCTTTCAATGCTTTTTCTACGAAAGAATTATCTACAACTTTTTCCGCCTTAATTTCTTTCTTTATAGAACCGAGCTTATATTGAAAATCCGCTGTCTTTTGTTGTTCTGCTATTATTTCCTTCGTTACCGGAACTAAAATTGGTTTGTCGTGATTAAACACTTCTTTTACGATCTCCGCATCTATCTTTTTTACAGAAGTATATACTTTTATTGCTTCATCTAAGTTAGCATCTTGCCATACACGTGCTTTCTCATAAACTTCGAGGAATTTCTCAACTAATTCTGGATGTTCTTTCGCAAATTTTGTTCTCGTAATTAAAAATTCTGGCGAAGAGACATTTAATGTTTCACCGTCTGCAATCACCTTCGCACCTTTATTTAACGTATGTAATGATATGAAAGGGTCCCAAATCGCCCATGCATCTACTGATCCTGATTCGAATGCAGGCTGCGCTTCATCTGGTTGTAATTGAATGACATTTACCTCTTTTGCATCAATCCCTTCTTTATCAAGTGCTCGATACAATAAATTAAAGGCACTACTTCCTTTTGCTACTGCAATTTTTTTACCTTTTAACTCTTTTACACTCGCAATTTTGCTATCTTTTTGAACGAGAATTCCAGTTCCTTTTCTTGCATAACTTGTATTGGCGATTTCGGTAAATCCAATACCTGCTGCTTGCGCTGAAATGACTGGAGAATTCCCTACTTCACCAAAGTCTAATCGGTTTGATGCGATTGCTTCAAAATAAGGAGGTCCACTTTGGAACTCTGTCCATTTCACTTTAACTCCTTCTTTTTTAAACTCCTCTTCAAACCACCCCTTTTTCTTTGCTAGTAATAGCGGGCTTAACCCTTGCTGTATACCAATTTGTATTGTTACATCTTCTTTCTTACTACTTGCTGTACTTTTTTCACATCCTAATAAACATACTGATATAGCTAAAGCAAAAGAAAGAATTTTAAATTTTTTATACATATAAAATCACCCTTTTCCTATATACTTGTTTGAATCAACCCTCCATATTCAAACTGCTGTAATACTTTCGTTCGAAGTTGTTGAAACGATTGAGAAGTTTTATTTCGCGGATAAGGCAAATTATTTTCAATCACTTTATGTATTTTCCCTGGTTTTGCACTCATAATGATGATTCGGTTTGAAAGATATATTGCTTCGTCTATATCATGTGTAACGAATATCATTGTTGTTTTCTTCTGCTCCCAAATATTTAGCAATACTTCTTGTAAATGACTTCGAGTAAAAGCATCCAGCGCTCCAAAAGGTTCATCAAGTAATAATACATTTGGATCTCTTAATAACGCTCTCGCTATCGCAACACGTTGTGACATCCCGCCTGAAATTTCTTTCGGATACGATTTTTCAAAGCCATCTAACCGAACGATTTCAACCCATTCTCTCACCTTATCTTTCACATACTTATCTTTTAACGACAAATCAGCTGCAATATTTTCTTCCACTGTAAGCCATGGAAACAATCGATGCTCTTGAAATATAAATCCTTGCTTCTTACTCGGTTTTGTTATACGCTCCCTATCAATAGTGATCTCACCTTCAAAATCGCTGTCTAAACCTGCAATGATTTTTAGTAATGTACTTTTTCCGCAACCACTCGGACCAATTACTGTAACGAAATCCCCTTTTTCTAATTGAAAATTAATATTCTCTAATACTTGAACCGTAGCAGTTTGTTTCGAAAAATATTTTGATACTCCATCAATTGAAACAGTCACTTCTTCGCCTCCTTGAAATGATTCATATAAATGAACAGATTCAGTATTTATGCAATAAAAAAACCAAAGGCATTTTATCAATAGATAAAATGCCTTCGGTTTCTCCAATCAGCAATACGTTATGGAATTAAGTACATATTATACAAATATTTCCGATAAGTCAACTAGGTTTTATTAAAACATACATATGATTTGTTTGAACATTTTACTTTTGTTTATTTTAACGATATCGTTTACTTACTATTTTTTCTGATCTTTAATCCACTGTAACCAATAAGAAAACTCACACGCTAAATGCATTTGATGGGATTTAATTAGACTATTAGGACAAAGGGCTGGGAACTCAACAACTAGACTTACTTCTATCCCTGTATCAGTATCTTTAAATTGATGTCGAACTCCACCAATAGTAGTACCATCTTTCATACGTGCAACACCTGTTGATTGATATTGATAAGATTTATCTCTTGGTGTTTTCAATCCAGTTTCGTCACCAAAAACAATGAAAAATTGAACTGGAAACGGAGAATTACCAGTAGTTTCGATAACCTCTAATTCATTTTCCCCAAAGGGCCTTAGTACATAGTGATCAGGACAAGCAGATAAATTCACTTTGTTATTTTCACGTGATTGTTCAAGCATCAAACTATCAATTCCATGTATGGCTTCTTCTGCTGTAATCCCGTCTAAATAAATACTAGTTTTTGAAAATTTTCGTCTATCGCCAGATAAAAGAGTACAGATACGCATACCTATTGCACTTAATCTAAGTTTTGATTTCAACTTTTCGTACATTTCATTGTATGTATATCGCAACTTTATTTCCGTTAGCTGTTTTATCATGACGTCTGTATCATTTATTTCAGACTCTTTATGTCCTAATATATATAATACTTTTTTTATCCGTTCTCTTTTCCATTTTATAAGTTGCTCTTGTGAGATATTATTTCCATCGATAATAATCTTCATATACTCTCTCCTTCCTTTTGATTGTATCGTAGTGTAGTTAATACTAAATTAACCATTTCTTGTTTTGTATCTAGATTCAACTTTACTTCTGAATGAGCAATACTGCTAAGACCGTATAAAATAAACCCAGAAGCTAATAATGAGTTATCAGTATAAAAAATCCCTGTTTTCACTCCCTCTTCAATTACTTGTCTAATTAACGGTTGCATACGTGCGAATAATTTCTGTTCCAGTTGAAAATGTTGTTCCGTCTGAAACGAACTCACATTTTTATAGGGTGCTAACTTTTCAATAAATGTCCAAAATATATCTAGTGAATCTTTCATCTTTTGCATGACAGACCGTTCATTTGAAATAAGTATTTCTTCAATTAACTCCATATTTTTCACAATAAAGTCATTTAAAACTTCATCAACAAAATTCTCTTTAGACTTGAAGTAATAATAAAATAAGCCCGTTGCTACACCTGCATGATTCACAACATCTTTTATGCCAAATCCTTTCATACCATTTTTTATATATAGTTCAAAACCAATATCCATTAACTCTTGGCGTCTTACATCTGGTTCTTTTGATATTCTTTTCATACGTCATCTCCTACAATGTTTTCACCACGACTGAATCTGATTCAATCATAAACGACTGAACTTGATTCAGTCAATATTATTTCATAAATTTAAAATCGATTTAATAACTAAGCGACGAAATTTCTACAAAAAAAGAGTAATCTCAAGAGATATGCTACTAACCTTAGATTTATTAAAAAAGTTAGATCATATAACTTGAGACTACTCATTCCCATTCAAAATATTTATGTAATTAAATTTTATTTCCTCTGCACCCTGGCTGTCTCCAAAACTATTGGTGGCAGCTCTTTTTGAATGATTTCTTTTAATCCATAAAGAGCTTTCTTCACATAACCACCTTCGAAATTTCCTAATGGTTCTGGTAATTCATCCTCATCCAATATGAAGTATTCTCCATTTGGAAGTACCATAATATCGATGATTAAATCTTCAAAGGAAACCACTTCATCTTTTATTTGTGTGTTTTTTACGATATTAAAATAGGAACCTAAATACTTTCCTTTTATATCTCTCCATACGTATAAATTGTACGGACGATCTTTCCAGTAATATGCGATTGTATAACTCCCTTTTGGGATTATTAACTTAGTATCATTTGCAGTCATTGTAAATGAATACTGCACCTCGTGAAATAAAACGATACTTTGTGATTGCTTTTCAAGTAATAAGCAATTGTGATCTACTATTGTTGAGTTATACCGGATTTTTCTTTCTATAATTTCAATTTTCGATGTAAGTAACTTATTCATTATTTTGTTTCCCCTTATGCTAGTTCTATCCTCAATTATATCCATTTATGTAGTAATAAAGAAGTATATAGTTTTTTATATAATGATTTATACAAATACATAATAAAAACTCCTTCTTATTTAGAAAGAGTTTTTCACTATCCATGTTTCATATTTTTTCACTTCTAACGGAAGCTCATTTGTTTTTATGCAACTAACAGTACTATTACTCATGTTTTAACTTTTCCTTAACCGCACCATAAAATTTTCGTTCTTCATCAACATTTAAGTAAATACGACTTACTGTTTTAGAAAAGCCGTATAACAACTGCGCTTTCACTGGCTCTTTTAATGTTATTTCAAAAGTAGCAGGTTCTTTTATGAACTCCATAACAGTTGCATCCAATACCTGTCTCCCTTCTTTTGCCGTTAGCAATTCACCCTTTTCTTTCCTAATCCGATTTGAATGATTACTTGTTCTTCTGTTACGACAAGTGGATTTTTGCGCATCGCTTGTATTTCAGCTATAAAATAAATCATCGCGTATACATTTAAAATAAGTAAAATCCATGCTATTACTGGATTCCACTGATGTAGTAAATAATGAAAACCAATGCTTTCAATTGCTGTTGCGTGAATAATCATGATATACACACCTATAGCACCAGTCTTTTTATGATATGAGTATACAGATTTACCTGTTGGTACTTTTTCACGCCACGATAAAAACGCATAATAGATTAACTTACACTCTGTTAGAATGACATCTATTAACTTACCTCTTTTCATAGTAGCGTCAAACGCTGCATCAATTGCATAAGAAAAGGAATAATTTTCTCTTCTATATTCTTTATATTTTTTTATTATTTTAGGAAGCACTCTAACAATTTTATAGAGAAGGAATAATTCTAAACCTACAAATGCAATTTCAGCCGCAACAATAATATAAGAGATGAATGAAAAAGCTTGTAAATAGTCACTTGGAATAACAAATCTTGCAAAAATATAACCAGCTATTACAACAGGAACTATATATGTTAACGAGTATCTTTTTCGAATAATGAAGAAATACGTGATGATTGGAATGACAAACATGCAATCTAATAATGACCCAAGCACAACTTCTTTCGGCGCAACTGATACAATTGGAAGGGCATACAATAAATAGTTTGATAGCATAATTAAAGAGACGAGTCCAATCCAAGTACCTTTTCGCCTTCGTGATAGTGTAACCTTCATACGTTCACTCCTTTATTTAAAAACCTCATTTAAATGGTCTTTATAAAATGAAATGGCACGTTCAAATTCTTTTACTTCCTCTACTTTCACGACAGTTTCAAGTAATAATTTCATCGCTGATTCGTGATCGTTTACGTTATATTTTGCTAATGATAAAAATACTTTCATTGGAGCGTTCTCTGGGAATTTTTTCACCCCAGCTTCTAATACTGTAATTGCCTTTTCATATTCCCCTATACAACGATATGTACTTCCTAAACCAATATAAGCACCGCAAAGCGATTCGCCATCAAGTCCATTTGCGATTGCCTGCTCATAATACGGAACTGCTTCTGTTTCTAGCCCCATTACATCATGTATCCACGCACACTGATACAGTACTTCTGCATCCTTTGTAAAGTTTGTTAATCCTATAAGCATATCTTTAGACTGCGCATATTTCTTTTCATTTCTAAGTTTAATAGCTTGCTTTAATAAATGTTCCATAGAATCCACTCCTCACCAATTATTCTGTGTATAGCTCTTGATTGGTATACGCTTCACATTCGTGTAAAAGTAAAATTCCCACCAATTAAAGTTTCGCTTACTTATACTATGCGGATTCATTCTCATCTAAAAACTTAATTTTAAAAAGCAGTGACACGATTACATAATACCTCTAAGCTTTTGACAATTTCTTTCGCTGTTTCATCTTTCCCATTACACAACTTCCCTTTACCATCCTGTCCAATTACATAATGCACAGCCCCGCGCGAATATAAAGAATGTGGTGAATTCGCAATCATTACATTCGCCCTTGCTTCTTTCATTCTATTTTTTGCTCTTTCAAACAGTTCTTCTTCATTTAAATCACTTTCAAGTTTAAAACCAACAAGTACTGTTTCTGGGTCCCATTCTTTTATTTGTTTTAATACCTTTGGAGCCTTTTGAAAGTGAATAATCGGTGCTATATCACTTGAAATTTTTCCGTTCATATTAAGAACATTACCATCTTGATCACAAATTTTCTCTACAATCCAATCTGATCCAGCTGCTGCCATAATGACTGCATCAACCTTTTCATGTGATATGATACTTTTCATTTTATCTTGTAAATCAACGATTCCTTCAAATGGATGTAATTCTAACCCTCTATGTATATCACTCGGTTTCTCCGCAAAATAACCGTGTAAATATATAACATGTGCCCCTTTAGCTAGAAGTTCTTCTGCGATTATCCTTCCGATTGTACCTTTGGCCATATTCGTATGCCCGCGTACTTGATCCCATTTTTCTAGACAACCACCGCTCGTAATTAATACCTTTTTCCCCTTCATTGTAACCATCCCTTACTAATTTTTCTTACGAAACCATTCTGTTCCAAAGTCAACTATATCACGCTGTTTCATTAGACGACACGTTGCATTCCCTATCTTCCCATTTTTTACAGTTCCTTTTCGCTCAAACTCCACACCAATTTCTACAAACTTCTCAGATTCGTAATCCATTTCAACAAACTCTTTCCACACTCTTTCACCGTTTTCTATAATAGGTGCTCCTACTTGTATTAACTCACATGCACCAGAACGCACCTCGGATAAATGAACAGACGTATTGGAATCATATCCAACACCAATTAATAATACGTACCCGTCTAAATCATATATTTTTCTTAATGGAGATTCTTCTCCAAAGCTCATTGATAACGAATGGTTCATTGTTATTTCTACTGCATGTTTTCCCCATGCAGCAAAACTTCCTAACGGATGATTACTACGTACTACATTCGGATATGTACGAAAACATTCAACTATTTCACCCATTCCCCTTGTTGGGGTTATACGTGAATCAAATGCTGGGACGTTATCTCGGATAATTTGCCACCAGTCTTCCGGTACAGGTGGTCTTGACCAATGTTTCGGATCGGACAAATCCGAAGATTGCGTTGGCATTATTATCGTTCCTTCTTCCGTAACAACTTTCATTAATGCTTCTACTACAGCAACGGCACCACCAGATATCCACCCGATAGAACTTAGTGATGAATGAACGATAATTGTCATTCCTTTTTCGACTCCTAATGCTTTTAAATCTTTTGTTATTGTTTCGATTGTATTTGGAAATTGTGTACTTGCTACTATTTCATTCATTTTCATATTGGTTCCCCCACTAGCCACGTAAATTTAAACTTTTATATAAATATATTATCATATTTTTCTTAATTTTTAACTTAATCATATTCATTACTACAAAAATATGTATATTATTATACTGAAGCCTCAAAACTCTATTAAAATCGTAGATAATGATGAGCGAGAGTTTTTTGAAATGAAGAAAAATGTAAATCCTATTTTTTCAAACTATACTCCATATGCATATTTTTATACTATTTTTCCATGTAACAATGAAATCTTTCTATCCCTAGATATTTTTCTCCTAAACTTTTAACTTGAAAACCAATTCTTTTATAAAATTCTACCGCCCCATCGTCTGTCTCCGCTTCTATATAAGTCAATTGATATATCCTTACCACTTCTTTAATCATTTGCAGTGCAATTCCTTTTTGACGATAATCTGGAGCCACTGCTATATGACATATGCGTGCTTTAGTTTCTCCGATTATTTCAATACCTAGACAAGCTTTTTCTTCATATTTGTACAAAGTCCCTTTATTACTTTGATAAAATATTACTGCCTTCTTTAAGCTTATTTCATTTGGACCGACGGCATATTGTAGCACATTTAATATTGAATCTTTCTCAATTTGTTTAACACACTGTAAATTCATACTTTCATCCCTTTCTATGAAAAAAGACTAGCTCTTAATAAAAAGAGCTAATCTCATTACGCCGTTATTTTTTCTTCTTTTTTTACAACGACAGCCACATAACTATGAAGTATCATTCCAATAATAACGAGACTCATACCAATCCAAGATAATGATGATGGAATTGGTGCAGATAACCAGATCAACTCTCCTACTAGCGCAAATAAAACTTCACCAGACTGCGTCGCTTCCACTGTTGCTAATTTTTGCGGATCATCTTTCACAAGATCTGTTGCAAAGAAAAATAATACTGTCGCGATTAACCCAGAGCTAACTGCTACAATAAAACATTGAAAAACTTGGCTACTTGACGGTAATCCGCCTGTTGATACTTCGTAACCAGATAATAAAAACCAAAATGGTAAACTTGCTAATGTCATACCGAGTACTCGCTGAAATACATCTAATTCCCCTTTACAAACTTGCATCATTTTTCTATTTCCAAGAGGATACGCAAATGCTGCAATAAGTACAGGAACTACACATAAAACGGTTTCACGAATACCTAATGAAGAAGCATGTTCTACTTGCATGAGAACGACACCGAATAAAATAATGGCCGACATTACTAATTCCTTCATCGGAAGTTTTTTATGTAGTGGATCCACCGCAAAAAATGGTGTTAACAAAATCCCTGCAACGATTGTAATTTGCCATGTTGATGCAACGAGCCAACCTGGTCCGAACGCTCCAGCAAAACTAAGCGGTGCATAAAAGAGACCAAATCCAACGATACTCCACACTAACCATTCTTTCGGATTGTTTTTCATATATTGAAAGAGTTGCTTTAAGTTCCCTCTATACATAACAATAAGTAATAGCATTGGAACCATAAAATAATACCGTAATGATGCACTCCAAATCCAGCTTCCACCTTCTAAGTCCATTGCCCTGTTTAAAACAAAAGTAAAGGCAAAGAAAAATGATGCCAGTATCCCTATAACAATTGCTTTCATTGTAAAACCCCTTGTATTTAATTTTTTATCTCTATGACATATATTTTAGTATACGCGATGAAAAATCTACATTCAAACCTACATTTCACTTTAGTGATGATGAAGGAATTGTAGTAGATTTACATGGGAATAAAGTGCATTGGTATGAAATCGAGGCCATTACATGTCAAAATTTTCAAGGGTCAAAATCTACTTTAATCTCGCCCCACTATACTCACCATGAAAATATACGCATCCGCTATAAAAGATGGTTACCAACTATTGCACATTCAATTTACTGGTTTTCTATTGAGAAACCAAAAGATTATCATAAAAATTTAATGATAGCTTGGGAAGAAAAGCGAACGAATAAAAACAAACGCCTCCTTTAATTATTATTTAGGGGCGTTCGTTCATTAAAAAATTAAAGAATATGTAGTTTATATTCTCTGTATAATTTCTTCAATCGACTTATATGGGCTTGATGATACCGATTATGATCTGCTATATGCCATATTCCCCATCTTATTGTCGCAGTTTCGCCTTTTTCATACAAAACTTCCTCTCTTAAAAGAACAACACCATATGTTCATCATCACTATACACACCATTCATTTTTATAGCCCTTTTTTCAATTCCGTATGTTTTAAATCCCATTGATTCATATAATCGTTTGGCTGGTTCGTTCGTTGACACAACCCCTAAATTCAATTGCTCTAGCTTCATCTCTTTTGCCCTTTCAATTGCTTTACGTATTAAATCACGTGCAAGACCACTTCTTCGATTTTCAGTATCTACATACATTGCAACGATATGTCCTTTATGCTTATATGCGTCTTTTTCTTCTGTTAATAAAGTAACAACCCCAACTAAACGATTTTCATTATTAAAAGCACCAAATGTAAAACTACTGTTGGATGAAAGATTACTAGCAACTCGTTCAAGAGGGTTTTCTTGACGTACTGCTTCTTCATAAGTCGTTATAAATGCTTCTGGATTTACTTGTAGTGCTTGTAAACGCAACTCCCAATATTTTTTTGCATCCGCTTTTGTAAGTAATCGAATCATTTTATTTTCCCCTTTTTAATTTACATAATATTTTTACAGGTTATTATTTTTTGATTCATACTCTTCTTTTAATATACTGTAACGATAGCGATGAATGAACTTTCCCTGTCTCAATCGATCATTTCTCATTAACCCTTCGCATACAAATCCGGCACTTTCATAACTCTTTTTAGCTTTTGTATTATCTTCATCTACACGTAACCAAATTTTCTCCAATTCAAACTGAGAAAAACCTATTTGTAACATGCTGTTTAGAGCTGCCATTCCAAATCCTTTACCCCAATAGTCTTTATTTCCAATCGCAATTCCTAGTTCAGCATTTTTATTTGTTTTATCAAAATTTTTAAGGTCTACCCATCCAATATGTATACCTGTCTCAGTAACGATTGCCCTTTGTTCATAACCATTTTTTCGGCTTATACAAGCTTCAATCCAGTTTCTCGTATCTCCACGAGTGAACGGAGGATATTGATCTGGTACAACTAAATGCTTTGTTACATCTCTATCTAATGACCATTGATAGCGATCTTCTACATCATCTAGTGTCAATTCTCTTAATTGAACATATGGTACATTCATTTTTTTCTCCTCTCTTTATTTACCAATAGAAAATCCTTCGAACACTCTTCCACCATACTGTTCTAACGTCTTTTCTATAAAATGAATTAATTCATTTTTCCCTCCCGTTTTATAAAAATGATCAAAAGCGGCTACAAATTTGTTTGCATATTGCTCATCATATCTTTTTAGCACTCTAATAAACCATTTTGAACTCCCAAGCCACTTACCATTTACTCTTAATACATATTCATGTACTAAATCGGCTAATAAATTAGCGATAAACAATTCTTCTTCTCTTTTTGTTGCACCAATAAAGTCATCTAAAGTATCCGTAATAAAATATCGCTTCTGCTTAATCGTTTCTTCGGTCCATTTAGCCGGTCCTTTATGTAGTAAATCATTCGCTTCTTTTTTTAATTTCTCAACAATTTCCTGTTCCCCTTTTAAGGCAATCCCTTCTGAAACTAATTGTGGTAACGACGGTCTCCCTCGATCACAATCCATTTTGAAAAAGGTTTTATATGTTTCGAAATTATGAACAAACACCTCAACAGGCCATCCATTACTATAGAAAGATTCTCTATAGCAAGAAGTTAAACTTTGATCGACTATTACAATGTCAAGGTCAGATGTTTTCGTCGCTTCTCCTCGTGCAACGCTTCCGCCGAGTAAAGCTACATCACAATTCGGAAATTGTAATGTAATTATGTTTTGTGCTGCTTCAATTGGTTTCATAACCGATCCTCTTTTCTTATTTCACTTTCTTTTTTTCAGCTCTTTCTCTCGCTTTTTTTATATAGCTTTCTGCATCTGGTGTTTTACATGATGTTGCACCATGATCAACCTCTATTTTTCCAATTTCACTTGCAATTTCAATCGCTTGTCGCTCTAAGTCTTCATTACGAATTCCTATTGCGATTAAAGCACTATTCATCGCTTCTTTTTTTCTATTTTTTTCATTATGTATATTTTCTTTAATCTCTTCTAAATACGGAGAGAAGAAATCATCATGTAACGTTTTATTTTTAATCGCTATATTTGCTAATAAAGACCAGCCAGCTCTTCCAATCCATTCATCATTAGACTTTGTCCACTCTTCCATTCTTTCTATTGCAATTGGCGAAGTACATATAGATGTCATAAGAACATCCATTAAACAGTAATAATCAACATCCTGAATCCAACTATTAAGCTGTTCTGTCGTTATTTTTTTCGGGTCTAAAATATAAGTTGCTAATGTCATTGCGTCCATATTTTTCGTTTCCCACAATTCAACTGCTAAATCGTGATCTTTTTTTATCTTCTTTTTTAACAATTTTAAATTCGCAAAACTAACTCCAAATAACGGCTCTTTCGCTCCGTGGTTTTTATACGTTTTTCGATTTTGTTCTGTTCCATATTCCTCTAGTTGCCGCATTACTTCCTCAAGTAACATATACCCACCTCTTTATCTTTTATGTTGACTGTATATATGTATGTACGATATATTCTACATTACTTTTTGGTTTTCCTATATTTATTTTTAAAATACGGTATGTGAAATTTTTAAACATTGCACAGCTATACCATCAAAAAAACTATACATGTTAAACATACAGTTTTTTGATGGTATCAATTTTGCGTAGAATAAGATATAAACTACGAAAGAACTTTTAATAAGATGTGTATTTCCAACATGTTTAGAAAACGCTTCAAAATGGTTTACTATCATACTTTTATACCTCCTTCATAAATTATGTTTACTACATTTGTTCTTAGCCAAAATACTTTCTACATTTTAATAACTCTCTCAATAAAAATTTCTTATATAAAAATCCCTACAAACACTGTAGGGATTTATGTCTAAATCATTTTGTTACACTCTATTTCATATGAAAATAGTTTTCTTATTCAGATGCATTCATAAGCACAATTCTCCAACCGTCTGGATCCTCTATTGTGGTTCCTTTCTCTATCCAATACGGGTTTTCAGGTTCTACCTCATGATAGCCCATATTACTTAATCGATTCACTATCTTTTCAATTTCATCTTTAATAGGCATATAAAAAACTAGTAAATTATCTTTTGTCGGTGCCGGACATGGACTTCCATTAACATGTGTAGTAAACTCCAAATGATACTCTTCATCTGGTAAGCCAAACATAACCCCATCATATCCTTCATGATTGTGAAATTCCCCTATACGTTTTAAACCTAATCCTGTTTCATAAAAACTTATCACTTCTTCAAATTTATCTGTTGGTCTTGCAATTCTAAATTGAACCCAATTCTTCATGCAAATCTCCTCCTTTTCATTTTCCAAAGCTTTATAGTAATTAGTATAGGTTACATATATTCCCTTTAACATCCCTCATTAGTGTGAACTTCCTAAGTTGAAAGACCTATTAGTTAATAAACAATAGGACTTTAGTATAAAATTCATATAAAATTAGTTATATAAATATAGAGATGAATTACAAGCTATTACGTATGAAATAGTTCTCCTTGCAGGGCCTTTATATACCGATCAGCAGATCTTTGTACAGCTTTATTCGCATCTTCCACCACACCATGAAATGCATTATATAGTCGACTAAATTGGATATCTTTTACCTTCTCTGCCATATCTCTAACTTTATTCGCTGGTAATGGAATGAGATTGGGATAACTATACATAAAACTTACCCATTTTCGATCCGAAACTACTTGTATAATATCACCTGATAACAAAATACCTTTCCCTTCATTACCGTCTTTCCAATGTATAACAGTTCCACCCTTAAAATGGCCTCCTAAGCGATGCAATGTAAGTTCTTCCGATAATATCAGATGCTCCCCAGACCAAAATTTAATTTGCTTACTCGGACGAACCACCCACTCTTTATCATCTTCATGAATATAAATAGGTACATTGAATGTTTCCGCCCATTTAACTTGTGTAGAGTAATAATGTGGATGAGAAAGTGCTATTGCTTGAATACCACCTAAATCATATATACGTTGTATCGTTTTATCATCTAAATAACCAATGCAATCCCACATAACATTTAGAGTTTTACTTTGTATTAAAAATGCTGTTTGTCCAATCGCAAATTTAGGTTTAGTAGTAATGCTATACAAACCGCTTTCTTCTTTTATTATTTCGTTTTTGTATAAATTGCTATTTTGCATCGTTTCTAATGTTGTCCATGACTGCCCAATTGGATTAACATATTGTCTTTCCTCGTTACAAATTTTACAGCGAGAAGGTGCTTCTTCATTTTCGGGATACTGTACTCCACATGTAGTGCAAATATAATTATCCATATTCCCACTCCTTTTTTCATGTAATTGTTTCTTTACCAATATTTTAATAAAAAACAAAAACATTCGAATCAATAATTGGAACGAAAACGAAGTGATACGAAAGTATGATTTGGTGATTGAAAGTTTAAATAATAAAGTTTAAATTCATCCTATTTTTCAAAACTGCAATTGATATAAAATCTTGCATACTTTTGAGTAAACTTTTTTACACTTGTAAAAAAGTTTTTTTTGCATTTCCCTACCTATAATTGCTAATATAGTAGAGTAGAACTTTTATAGAGAGAAGGAAAATTATGCACAATGGAATTCGAATGACAACTTTAGTAAAAAGGGCTATGTTAGTTTGTGCGGGGGTATTATTCACATACGAAGTAGCTTTTGGATCAGTACATACTGCTCTAGCTAGTACAGAGGATGAAGCAAAATCTGTTCAACTTGTAAGTGAGATTCAAACATCTCTTGCTCCGAAAGAAGCTCCAAAACATTATAACGGGCAAGTTAGAAAAGTCGCTTATTTAACATTTGATGACGGTCCTGGAAAATACACAGCTGAGCTTTTAGATATGTTAAAGAAAGAAAATGCAAAAGCAACATTCTTCCTAATTGGTTCAAACGTAAAAGCTTTCCCTGATCTTGTAAAACGCGAAGATGCTGAAGGTCACTACGTTGGGATGCACAGTATGACTCATAACTACAAGAAACTTTACACTGAAGGTCATTACGTAGATGAAATGAAGGAAGACCAAGGCTTAATCGCTGGTGTTTTAGGTAAATCACCAGTATTAACTCGTCCATCTTACGGCTCTATGCCAGGATTAAACGAAGCTCTTCGCAACAAAGTTGTAGAAAATGGCTTAAAAGTTTGGGATTGGACAATTGATTCTTTAGACTGGAAATATAACAAAATGCAAGTTGATGCTGCATCTGCTAAAATTGTAGAAAACGTGTTACATGGTGCTACAAATCCAACAGAAGTTATTCTTATGCATGATATTCATCCACAATCAGTAAAAGCAGTTCCTGGAATTATTAAAGGACTGAAAGAAAAAGGATATGAATTAGAAGCATATAATGAGAACGAACACTTCCCATTAAACTTCTGGCATGATAATCGTATGTAATGAAAAGACTTGATTTCCTTTAGCTGGGAATCAAGTCTTTTTATCATTTTGGGAATTACTCCTCGTATATTCGACTCAAACTCCCCCTTCTCTAATATCAATAAAAATTCAAAATCACATGTTATACTATAATTTAGTTTAAATAAGTAGGTGCCATATGATCGTATATACAGTACAAACTGAAGAAGCATGGAAACAATTTAAGAAACTTG
Source organism: Bacillus sp. PK6-16 (assembly GCF_056530295.1). Classification (NCBI taxonomy): domain Bacteria; kingdom Bacillati; phylum Bacillota; class Bacilli; order Caryophanales; family Bacillaceae; genus Bacillus; species Bacillus sp. PK6-16. The sequence continues at coordinate 2,510,808 of NZ_CP096511.1, read as the reverse complement.
GTTATTTAGAAGGTAATAAAGAATTCATCGATCCAGACGATGTATATTCATATGACTGGATGGTGCGCGTCGCTAAAACAAGATTGCCTCATTACGAAGGTAACTATCCTATTTGGGTCTGGGAAGCAAATAATTACCCAAATCGAAATCATAAAGCTTGGGGTAGAACAAATTCAAAAATGGTAATTTTAACACTAGATGTACCGAAAGAATGGGTACTATGGAGCTATTTTGACTATTGGTGCTGTGCTATGACTGATGGATCAACATATTTACATACAAAAAATAAGTGTACTTTAGATGAATGGTATACATATATGGATAAAGAATACGGGATAACATTTGATTTCGACTATTTATTATCTCATCCTGATTGGTGTCTAGGTAAAGAGGATTCGTTAGAAAAACAAGGTGTTATCGGCAAAATACCCCTTTCCTTCGTGAAAAAAGTAAGACGTTTTCGTGCTAAGACAGATAAGTCTATTAGTAAAATCCGAAGTGATAACTGGGATAATAGAAAAGAAAACCGCATTAAAAAGATGAATCGAAAATTAAGAAAGCGAAACGATAAACAAAAAAGAATACAAAAGCGACTTATACGAAATTAAAACATATATCAAAATACAGTAAGAAATTATGGATTGAATATACAAATTCAATCCTATTTTTTATATTATCAACACTTTAGCACATATTACTCTTAAGGAGTGATATGTATATGGATTTTCTTTCAGCCGAATATTTGTCCGCCCTACTTGCCATCATTGTAATTGATTTAGTGTTAGCCGGTGATAATGCCATTGTAATTGGATTAGCAGCAAGAAGATTACCGAAAGATCAGCAAAAGAAAGTTATTATATGGGGAACTATCGGGGCAATCGCGATTAGAGCCCTCGCTACCTTAGTTGTTGTTTGGTTGTTAAAAATACCAGGGCTACTTCTAATTGGTGGTGTACTCCTTATATGGATTGCTTATAAATTAATTGCTGAAGGCAAAGATCATGATATTAAGGCCGAAGAAGGATTTTGGTCTGCTATTAAAACCATTATTATTGCTGATGCGTTAATGGGCATCGATAATGTACTCGCTGTTGCAGGAGCTGCCCATGGTAACTTTTCTTTAGTAATCATCGGATTATTAGTGTCTATTCCAGTAGTCGTATGGGGCAGTACATTGATTTTAAAATGGGTAGATCGTTTTCCTGTCATCATTACGATTGGAGCAGCCGTTTTAGCTTATACTGCCGCGAAAATGATTGTAGATGAGAAATGGTTCGCTGGATTTTTCGAAAGTAACCCTTTGGTTAAATGGGCATTTATCATTATTATCATCATCGGCGTAGTTTTCTTCGGAAAGGCTAAACAAAAAGCAACAGCTGGTTCTGTCTCATAATGATGGTATATTTACAAATAAAAGGCGCTATTCATATGAATAGCGCCTTTTATTATTTATTTAGCTTCCCCTTCCGGAGTCGTTTTTACCTTCGTTTTGTTTTTATCGCGGTTGTTATAGTTATACTTCGAACGATCTACTGGAGTGAATCCTTCCGGTGTGTAGAATCGTAATAAGTCACCATTCACGACTTGGTCAGAGTATTTTAGTGAGTTTTGAACCATTTGTTCATTTTTCTTTATTTCATCTGTAAATTCTACAGGTTTTCCAGTAGTTGTATCATAGTATTTGCCGTTTAGTGCAGTAACTGTTGGGCTTACGTAGTTACCGTTACGGAACGCAACGACTTGTTTATGATCTGGTGATAATAAATCAGAACCGAATTGAACATAATTCTTTGTATCTGTACCTAGTAAGTGTAATAGCGTTGGAAGAACGTCAATTTCACCACCGTATTGATGTTGTACGCCACCTTTCACTCCTGGTACACGAACGATTAATGGTACACGTTGTAACTGTGCATTTTCAAATGAGTTCATTTCTTTACCCATTACTTTTGACATTGCTGCGTTATGATTATCTGAAATACCGTAATGGTCTCCGTACATAACAATAATTGAGTTATCATATAAACCAGATTGTTTCAAGTAATCGATGAAGCCTTTTACAGATTCATCTAAATAGCGTGCTGTTTGGAAGTACGTATCTACTGATGAATCACCTGTTGTTGCTGGTTCAATCGTTGCTTCTGCCTTATCGATTGGATAAGGGAAATGGTTCGATAACGTAATAAACTTCGTATAGAACGGTTGTTTCAACGTTTGTAATAACGGAATAGATTCATTAAAGAACGGTTTATCTTTTAACCCGTAGTTTACTACGTCTTTTTCATTCATATCGTAGTATGACGCATCAAAGAATTTATTAAAACCAAATGATTTATAAATATCGTCACGGTTCCAAAATGTTTTGTAGTTACCGTGGAATACTGCTGATGTGTATCCTTGTTGTCCTAAAATAGCTGGTGCTGATTGATACGTATTATGAGATTTCGTTGTAAAGACAGAACCTTGCGGTAAACCAAACATTGAATTCTCTAACATAAACTCCGCATCAGATGTTTTCCCTTGTCCTGTTTGATGGAAGAAGTTATCAAAATAAAGTGTATTCGCATCTTTTGTAAATGAGTTTAAGAACGGTGTAACTTCTTGACCATTTAATTTGTAATCAATTAAGAAGTTTTGGAATGACTCTAAATGAATGTAAATTACGTTCATTCCCTTTCCTTTACCGAAATACTCAGGATTTGGACTTGCATAAGTTGATGTTAAATAATTTCGTACTTCTGTCATATTATCGCCATCAGCTAATGCTCGTTCTGTCGATGCTTTCGCACTTTGAATTCCATCATAAATTGTGTAGTTGTATGCACCTAAATATTTCACAATATAATTACGGTCAAACGTTCTTGTTAATAATTCAGGACGGTCAGACTCTGCAAGACCTAAGTTAACACTGAATAATAAAATACCTGCTACAAATACTAGAGATAATTTATGCTTCGCAACACGAATTGGTTTTGGATTTGCAAATTTTGTTGCGACTAACACAATTAATATAATCGTGTCTAAGAAGTATAATGGATCATAAAGATGTAGCAACGCAAGAATACTACCACCTAAATCTCCAAAGTTATTCGTTTGTGTTAATGTCGGGAACGTAATAAAGTCACTGAAAAAGCGATAGTATACTACGTTTGCGTATAAAAGAATCGACAATAACAAATTAATGATAATTAACCAAATATAAGATCGTTTCCCTTTTGCAAATAATGCAAGTCCTAAAAATAGAACTGCTGAACTAAGCGGGTTAAAAAACAGCAAGAATTTTTGAATTGTGTTTGAAATTCCTAAATTGAATTCCGTTACATAAGCTGCATATGTTTTGAGCCACAATAAAATAACGGCAAACAGAAAGAATCCAAAATGATTGCTTAACACACTTTTGCTCTTTAATAAGAACTGTTTCATTTCTCCACCTCTTTTGATCATCCAAGGCTTATTTTTTTATAAGTCTGTCTCTCTATTCAAATTTTCTTCTTCAAATAGATTATCTTTATTTAACTATATGAAGAATATTAGTAATTATAATTTGAAGCTAGTATTTATTCAACTATTTCTTTCTAGACATTTTGACCTTGGTTTCTATTTAACAAAATAAATTTGTAACATTTCCTGTTTTCTCCCAAGATTCATCCACTAATTATGACACCCCATACTATATACCTTTATAAACTCATTCGCAAACTATTCTATCTCCAAATTTGGTACATATTTCACATGACAAAATAATACGATTTGATTATATTACTCCACTTACATTTCCCTTCTTCAACTAACTCTTTAAATCTTAAAGTCATTACATCCCTTCATACATGAAAAAATTCTCCTGTTCATTAATATTATATTTGAATAATTATTCATTTGACCGACCAGCGATGTTACGTTTTCTCGACAAAAAAACTCGCTCTAAAAAGAGCGAGTTTTTTCATTATATATTATTGACCTTTGTACATTGCATCTACTTGTTTTTGAAGTTCCTCATTTTCTAAGAACTCATCATAAGTAGCCTCTTTATCGATTACACCGTTTGGTGTTACTTCGATAATGCGGTTTGCAATTGTTTGCACGAACTGATGGTCATGAGATGTGAATAAGATTGTACCTTTGAATGCAATTAAACCGTTATTTAATGCTGTGATTGACTCAAGGTCTAAGTGGTTCGTTGGATCGTCAAGTGTGATTACGTTCGCACCACTTAACATCATTTTAGATAACATACAACGAACTTTTTCGCCTCCAGATAATACAGAAACGTTCTTCTTAACTTCTTCACCTGAGAATAACATACGGCCTAAGAAACCACGTAAGAAGCTTTCAGACTCATCTTGTGGAGAGAATTGACGTAACCATTCAACTAAGTTGTAATCACTGTTCTCAAAGTACTTAGAGTTATCTCTTGGGAAGTAAGATTGAGAGGTTGTAACACCCCATTTGAATGAACCGCTATCCGGCTCCATTTCACCCATAAGAATTTTAAATAATGTTGTCATCGCAATATCGTTACGGCCGATAAATGCAACTTTATCACCTTTATTTAAAGTGAAGTACACATTATCTAACACTTTTTCACCATCAATTGTTTTAGAAAGACCTTCAACAGTTAATAAGTCATTTCCTACTTCACGCTCAGGTGTGAAGCCAACGAATGGGTAACGACGTGATGACGGTCTAATATCATCTAATGTAATTTTGTCTAATAATTTTTTACGAGAAGTTGCTTGTTTCGCTTTAGAAGCGTTTGAACTAAAGCGTGCAATGAAGTTTTGTAACTCTTTTACTTTCTCTTCTTTTTTCTTATTAGCATCTTGTGTTAATTTTAAAGCTAATTGGCTTGACTCATACCAGAAGTCATAGTTACCAACATAAAGTTGAATTTTACCGAAATCAAGGTCAGCCATGTGCGTACATACTTTATTTAAGAAGTGACGGTCATGGGATACTACGATAACTGTGTTTTCAAAGTTCATTAAGAAGTTTTCTAACCATTGAATCGCTTTTAAGTCCAAGTGGTTGGTAGGCTCATCTAATAATAGAATGTCAGGTTGACCGAATAAAGCTTGAGCAAGTAATACTTTTACTTTCTCTGCCCCAGTTAATTCTGACAATTTCTTATCATGAAGATCTTCACCAATACCTAAACCTTTAAGAAGAATTGCAGCTTCTGACTCAGCTTCCCAACCGTTAAGCTCAGCGAACTCACCTTCAAGTTCAGCAGCGCGCATTCCATCTTCATCACTAAAGTCTTCTTTCATGTAAATAGCATTTTTCTCTTGCATTACTTTGTAAAGTTGCGTGTGACCCATAATTACTGTTTCTAATACTGGGAACTCTTCATATTCGAAGTGGTTCTGTTTTAATACTGCTAGACGCTCACCTGGCGTAATATGTATGTCACCTGTTGATGGTTCAATTTCTCCAGATAAAATCTTTAGGAATGTAGATTTACCAGCACCGTTTGCTCCGATTAAACCGTAGCAGTTACCTGGCGTGAATTTTATGTTAACATCTTCAAATAATTTGCGATCCGCGAAACGCAAACTAACGTTACTTACTGTAATCATTTGTGTCCTCCTACTAATACCGCTTATTTCAGCGTTTTCTCACCGATTGTCTTAAAAAATCGCATATTACGACTCAATTATTGTAGACTATAGCTATTATATAGTAGAAGCTGGATGAATAGCAACGGTTGATTGCTATTCCTTTCTTTCCAAACTCGAATAAAACCTTTGTTTTTAATTAGATTAAAGTTACATACACGTTTTAAAGAGGATTCATTTTGAAAAAACATTTATAATTGGAGCATTATGTTTATCAATTGAAATAACACAATAATTTGTATGCATTTCGCATTATAAATAGCAAACTAAAACGCTCAGAAAATATTCTGAGCGTTTTCATTTCCTTCTCCAACTAAAGCACCAGGTAGTGTAAAAAGCTATTTCACCATTTGTATTGTTAACTTATCTTTTAACATTGACCTATATGAGGCAATTTCATATTTTGTATTATTGATTTTTTCTTTTTTCATTTTTAACATATCGAATATTTCTAACTCTAAATTCCTTCTAGCTTCAAGAACTTTTATCGCTCCTTCTACCCCTGAATGGTTATGTTCTTTCCCATAGCCTTGGTTCGTATAATAGTCGACAATTCCTGTGGACCATTCTGGATTTCTTTCTTTTAATGCCTTCCTAAATGAAAATTCAAGATCATCTTGTTCTACATAGAATAACATTGGATTTAAATTCTCTATGATTTTTGCAACTTTCATTACATAATTTATTATTTTTTCTTTTTGTTCACCGTATTTAATCATCCCAATTGTTAATGGATTTTGTATGAAACAACATTCAAAAATATAAACCTTATTATCTTCTAGAGCAATTTCAGCAAAGTCATTCCATTTGTCAGCAATTAATTCAACATTTTTATCGAATGGTAATTCATATATATCGTTTTTAAAAATATCATTACATAATTGGTCCGAAAACTGGTCACCAAACTCATTTTTTATCTTTCTGTATGGTAATAAATAATTGCTTCCTTTTTTTAAAACTCTTTTAAGAAGCACTTCTTTAAAATCTCCACTGTTAGATACTAATCTATCGAATTCAAATTTATTAAAACAAGATACACCATCATAGTCGGCGGGGTGATTCAAATTCCCCTCTAAAAATAGTTCAACTTCAATTATATTTTGGCTTAGAATTTCATTTATTAGCTTTGCAGTGGTCGATTTTCCGAATCCAGGTAAACCTTCTACTATTATTAGTTTTGTATTCATATTTATAAATCCCTTCCTTCAAAGTATTTAACCAAGATTTAAAAAATTACTTACTCCACTGCAATCACTCCTTCAAAATACGATATTCAACATTTCCTTTGAAAAATCCTTCTTAAAGTAACCTGACCGTTAGTTTAAGAACATTTTTTCACAATCTCTATCATTATTTTAACATAAATTTCCATTTACCTTTTAAAAAAGATAGTCCACCATTATTTGAGTGAACTATCTAAAGTAAATTATATTTTTTAAATCAAATACTTTGTCAGTAATCCCCAATCGTTGCGCTGGTGTTTTTACTGTTTTCTTTTTCTCTTCCTTTGCAATTTAACTAGATAAAAGTACTTAAACAATGCAATAACAATTAAAAAAGGGATGCTAAATCATATGTGATTTACATCCCTAATTTGTGTGTTATTTTATATGTTCTCTCCCATAACTGAAACAGTTACTTTTAAAAGGGGATTCTTTTATTTTCTTTCACTTAATTTCTTTGCATAATTCTTCATTTTACTCGTTAACCCTATTAATGCCGGTAATAATATCGGCATCACAATTAAAGCTAATAGAAGAAGTGCAACGCCAACTACGGATGCTACTTGTATAAGCGTTAATACACCTGAAGGGATTAATGCAGCAAATGTACCACCTAAAATAAGTGCCGCTGATAATACGACTCCTCCGATATGACGAGAAGCAGTTACAATTTTCGTCGCTGGGTCCCCTTCTAACTCATTGTATCTCATCATTACAAAAATACTATAATCCACTCCTAAAGCGACAATCATTATGAAACTAAAGAATGGAACATTCCAGCTTAATGAATCTACATGTAAAATATGCGTACTAATTTGTTCACTTATCCCTAATGATGCAAAGTAAGCTAATAGTAACGATCCAATAATAAAGATGGTGTTTAATAATGAACGTGTAATCACAATTAATACAATCGCGATTCCAATTAACATAATTGTAGCTGTACGTAAGAAATCTTGCCCAGTTACTTCTTTTAAATCAACGTTTCTAGCTGTCGTTCCTCCGATTGCTGTTTTCGCATGATTTAATTCCGACCCCTTCAAAGTACCATCTATTGTGTTATTGATTTCTTGAATAATTGGCATCGCTTCTTTTGAATACGGATTTACGTCTAAAATGATTGTCATTTTAGCAGTCTTTCTATCATGTGACATGTACGTATTCAAAGCTTTTTGGAAATCTTCTCCCTCCAAAACTTCTTTTGGAATATAGAATTTCTCAGAGCTTTTTGATTCGTTCAGTTCTCCTAAATATTTCTGAGCATCCCCTAGGCCATTACTTACCTTTTCAAGGCCTTCTGTACTTTTAGTTAGTCCGGATTGTAATTGACCCATCTGTTCTTGCAAGTCTTTCAGTCCGGTTAATAGCTGACCTTGCCCATCGTTTATTTTCGTTAATCCAGATTGTAACTCAACTGATTTATTTGCAATTTGTTTTGAACCTGAAGAACCTTCATTTAATCCATTTTTAAGATCGGCTGCTCCCTTTTGTAACTTATTAACTCCATTGCTCATTTCTTTTAAGCCGTTATCCACTTTCAGTAACGATTGATTCGCTTCTTTAAATGAACTCATCGCCGTTTTGTGCTGCGTTGCTAATTGATTTAATTCATTTGAAAGTACGCTTAATTTCTTTTGAGCCTCTTTAGCAATTCCTATCGTTTGTTGTATGTTTGGATCATTCGCTAATTCTGGTTTCGTTTGAACGAAATTGGTCATTAACATTTCAATTTGTTCATAACCTTTCTTCGCACCGTCAATCGCTTGAGAAATACTTCCGAAGTATTGATCGTAAGAACTTAAACCTTTTTCTAACTGTGTATAGCCAGCATGAAGTTGTGAAGTTGCTTGAGATAATACACTTATATTTTCATTTACTGAAGTTAACCCACTCTCAATTTGCCGCGCACCTTGTGCTCCGTCATTTATGCCATTGGATAGTTGATTTAAAGCTGTTCCTAATGCTGATACACCACTTTTCGCTTCATTTGTTCCATCAATTAACTTTTGAACGTTCGCAAGACTATTTGAGTCCTTATTACCCATCTTATCTTTCGCAGTAGTTAATCCATCATTAATTTCCTTTATACCACCATTGGCATCTCCTAAACCTGTATTTAGTTCACCCGCTTGTTTATTTATATATAGTTCTTTAATCCTATCACCAGTTGGACGTGTCGGTGAATATACTTCTGAAACACCTTTTACTTTCAAAATCTTATCAGTTAGTTCATCTAAAGTTTGAAGCGAACTCGCCTCATCTAACTTGTTATTCGATTGAATGACTAACGTACTTGGTGAAGAAAAACCAGGTGGAAAATGTTCTTCTATTACGTTAATCCCCATTTTCGACTCATATTTATTGTCTACTTCAAATAAATCGTTGTAATTAAGTGTATTAGAATACTTTGATATGAAAGGAATTGATATCACGAATACAATAATTAAAGCTACAAATGGTCTCACTACTGAGTTATTCGCAAAGAATCCCCATAGACGACTGTCTTCATGACCTTTAAATGTTTTAACGGGATAAAACATCCCTTTTCCTAAAAGCACCATAAAAAACGGATTTAACGTAGTTAATACTAGTAATAAAACTGCGACACCAATTGCTACCGCTGAAGTAGATTGATATAGTTTAAAACTCGCTAAAGCAAGAGATGCAAAACCAATTAGTACTGCTATCCCGCTATATAAAACGGTTTTCCCTGCCGATTTAAATGTTTCTTTCGTAGCCAAAAATGCGTTTTCTTGTTTACTTAATTCTTCTTTAAATCTCGTAAATAATAAAATGTTATAGTCTGTTCCAACCCCAAACAGGACAACAACGACAAACACTTGTGTAAAGTTAGAAAATGGAAAATTAAATTGATCTACTAAATGAGCAATAATCCCCATTGAAACTAAATATGATACCCCAACAGTAAGAAGAGAAACAATTGGAACAATAGGTGAACGGAATACAATGATTAATATTACAAGAATGAAAATGATTGAAATAACTTCAGTCTTTTTCACTCCCTCTTGAGAAGATGTAAGGAAATCTCCTGCTATTAAATCACTTCCTGTTAAGTACGTTGTTACCCCTTTCGTTTTCACTTTATTATGAAGGTTATTTGTAACTTTCGATATTTCACCATGCTTTTTATCTATCGATATTTGCGTTAAAATAGTCGTATTATCTTTAGAAACTAATTGTTTCTCTAATTCTTTATTATCTAAATGTGAAACAACTTCTTTAATTCCTAATTGTTCTTTTTCATTTTGCAAAGCGTTGATTGTTTTTATTATTTCCTCTTTTTGCTCAGTCGTTAAAGCTGTTTTACTGTCACTATTAAAAACAACTATAATGTCATACTTTTCTGTCCCGTCTTTATCCATTTCTTTTATCATTTTGTCAGCAATACTACTTTGTTCTGTATTAGGAATCGTAATGTGCCCTTTTTCTTTCACTAATTTATCCATATTAGGCATCGTTACGATCATTGTAATGGTAATAACTATCCATAATAGAAAAGATAAACTTCTCCAATTTTTCAGCTTGCTCATTTGCATCATCTCCCGCGATTAAAATTTACGTTAGTTACGGAATGAATATTCATTCCTATTATTCTATTACATTATTTTGTAAACTCTATTAAACTAGTCTTTCCGGAATGAATATTCATTCCTTTAGTTGCACAAATACCCTCTCCTACTCTCATTTTTTAATTCTATTTAGGAATGAATATTCATTCCTGTCCTTATAAAGCTATAGAATCAAATGATTCTAATAGCGTTCCAAGAGCTTTCTTCCAACTCTTTTACTAACTCTTTCGAGTATTCTAATTGCCCTGTTGCAATTACTTTCGTTAATTTTTCTAACGGTTGATATACAATAATAATTAAAGCAACTGGAGGCAATGGACGAAGCAAACCTTTTGCGATTCCATCTTCAATAATATTCATAAAGAAGCCTATAAAATCGTCAAATATTTTCTTACTCTGCTCATCAAGAAAATAACTATCACAGTGAGAATTTGTAAATAAAAAAGCATCCACATTGTTTCTCGCAAATTCAAATAAACGGTTATACGTATGACTAAACTGTTCACGAATATTTGCTTCAACAGGAAAATCCGTTTTTATCATTTCAGAAAGCTGTAACATACTTTTTGAAAATAATGAGTTAACAAGCGCCTCTTTATTTTCAAAATAGCGATAAATAGTACCCGCACCGACATTTGCTTTTTCAGCGATCATTGGAATTGTCGTACCATCGTAACCACGCTCTGCAAAAAGTTGCATCGCAGCATCAAAAATATCCTCTTGTTTGTTTTTAGCCATTTTTTCCACCTCTATTTTCAGGAATGAAAATTCATTCCGTTTTTAATTATAAATTACAGGGAATAAAAGTCAAGTGCGTGACAACGTATAGTTGCGATTCTATTCTCTTGTATGTGAATAAAATTATATCAGCGATTTTCAGGATATATCAACTTACCGACAAAAATTAATACAATGAGATGGAGCTATCCCAAAATTTTGTTCGAAACAACTCCATCTTATATGCAAATTAAAAGAAATCATAAATAAACGGCTTGCGCACTGGTACTACATTCTCAAATGCCCGTATTTCCTCTTCGCTTCCGCTAATTAATTCTAATTCATTTAGTTCTAATGGGCGTTTGTATCCAAGCAGTATTGTAGATAGTGCATTTATATCTAGCTTGATCCCTTTATCCATTGGTTCTTCTATAATTGCTATTTCATAATTTGCAAGTCTCACCGATACATTATTCCACGGTGCAAATGAATCTGTAATATGTAAAATGACTTCTTGTTGTACATTGTTCCAGTTTAACTCATACTGTTTTAAGAACTGCTCTACATCTACAATTCTTCCCATAAAATATGGTTTTATTTCTGTTTTCACACGTGGTTCTTGCAATGTATATAACAACTGTTCGTTTTCACTTACTTTCATTTCAAGCTCTTTAATCATAGAATCATGCTGGCAAATAAAATTCCATAGACCATTTCGTGCTTCATTATGCAGTGGTACAAATTCTTCTACTGTCATTTTATAGTTTTCTATTTTGTATAACATGTAACCTGCTGCCTTTTTATTTTCATCATAGTAAATCGCTAATGTTAAATCATCATAAACCGCTTGTAACCACCAGTTCTTCTCTCGAACTAACATACATGAAAAACGTTCTGCAAATGCTTCATAGAGCTTCTCGACTTCTTTTGGATGATTTTCTTTATTAAAACGTTTCACAGTACTATTTACTTGTTTTTTCATCACTAAATCGCTCTTACTTATATGACATTTGAGTAGATTCGCACAAAGTTCCCAGCCGTATTTACGGTAAAATGAAACAGCAAATGGGTGTAACATAGAGACTGTATAGCCATCTTTTTTCATTCTTTGAAGTGAATGTTGAAGTAGCTCTTTTACATACCCACTTCTTCTGTACTCTGGATACGTCGCTACTCCTGCAACGCCACCCATTTTAAATTTTTCTTTACCTATGTAAATATGAAACGGGATGAGGTGTAGTTTTGCAGCTAAGTCTTTCCCTTCCATAATGCCGTATATTTCATGACTTTCCTTCATTTTTGTAAGTTGCTGCTGTAATCGTTCCTCATCTACTTTATATTGAAAAGCGTATTCTGATAAACGTAATGCTTCTCTGAATTTATCTTCTTTTAATTGTATGACATTCATATAATTCTCCTCCATTCCCTTTTTGAATTGTATCATAATTCTCACTATTATAGTTCGGTAAGTGAAATTACAAGGACGTTTTAACAAAAAAGCAGATACATCACGTATCTGCTTTCCACCCTTTTTATTTAGCTAACTTTTGAAGTTCGTCAAAGAATGTAGGATATGATACACCTACTGCTTCTGCATCTTCAATAATTGTTTTTCCTTCTGCTAGGCAGCCAGCAATTGCAAGCATCATTCCGATACGGTGATCACCATAACTATTTACTGTATTGCCTTTTAGAGCTGATTTTCCGTAAATGATCATACCGTCATCAGTTGCTTCTATTCGAGCTCCTAGTTTCGTTAACTCAGCAACTACTGTATCAATACGGTTTGTTTCTTTTACTTTTAATTCGTGTGCATCTTTAATTACTGTAATTCCTTCTGCTTGCGTTGCCGCTAATGCGATTACAGGAATCTCATCGATTAATCTAGGGATAATATCTCCGCCAATTTCAATTCCTTTTAATGAAGATGTTTCGATTGTAATATTTGCAGCTGGTTCTGATGCCCCTTCGTTAATTAGGTCTACAGTGAACGTAGCACCCATTTTTTCTAAAACATCAATAATACCTGTACGGGTTGGATTCATTCCTACATTTTGTAATACTAGTTTACTATTTGGGATGATTGCACCTGCTACTAAGAAAAATGCTGCTGATGATACGTCACCGGGCACTTGAATGTCTGTTGCTGTTAATTTTTGTCCACCTGACAGCTTCACTGTTTTCCCTTCGCGAGTTACTTTAACACCAAATGCTTCGAGCATTCTTTCCGTATGGTCGCGTGAAATATGTGGTTCTGTAACAGCTGTTACACCTTCTGCACGAAGACCTGCAAGTAAAATAGCTGACTTTACTTGTGCACTTGCAACAGGAGAAATATATTCAATTGCTTTTAAATCTCCGCCACGTATTGTTAACGGTGTAAATGTTCCTTCTTCTCGGCCGTCTATGTTTGCGCCCATTTGTTTTAATGGGTTTGTTACACGCTTCATCGGTCTTTTTGCGATAGATTCATCACCTTGTACGCAAGAGAAAAATGGTGTGTTAGCTAATATACCTGACATTAATCGGATTGTTGTACCAGAATTACCAACATCTAATACAGCTTTTGGTTCTTGTAAACCTTCTAATCCTTTACCAACTACAGTAACCTCATCACCGTTTTGCGTAATTTCTACTCCCATTTCTTTAAAACATGAAATCGTACTTAAACAGTCTGCACCGGGCAAGAAACCTTTAATTGTTGTTTTCCCTTCTGCAATAGAACCGAACATAACAGCACGGTGTGAAATGGATTTATCACCTGGGATTGTAATATTGCCATTCAATCCGTTATTAACAGGTTGTATTGTTCTTTCTTTCACGTTTTTCACCTTCTCATTTAAATTGTTTCATAAGTTTGGTATTCTTCTTCTCCAAGCGCTAGTTTTGCTTTCATACGATCTTCTTCCCTTTGGAAGCTAATACGTAATACCCCAAGCAGTCCTTCACGCGCTTCTAATATTTGCAAGTTCGTAATACTAATCTCCTCGCGCGCCAAAATACTCGTAATATGAGCCAATGCCCCCACCTTATCTAATACATCGACGTATAAGTCGTGATAGGCAGGAATTGCCCCTCTCTTTCTTACTGGTAAAGAATCACGGTATTCTTTCGCATCTGCAAAATAGTTTTGAATCTCGCATGCATCTCCGGTAGAAACTGTTTTATATAAATCTTCCATTTCAGAGATCCACTCTTTTAATAATACCATTAAATGCTCACGATTTTGCTTTACAATATCACTCCACATTTTCGGACTACTAGATGCGATACGTGTAATGTCTTTAAACCCTCCAGCAGCTAGCTGATGAATGAGCGGATTATCTCCTGCATGTTTCTCTACTTGCTTCACTAAACCTGCTGCGATAAGGTGCGGGAAATGACTAACGATTCCTGTTACATAATCATGTTCTTCTGTATTTAAAACAAGGAAATGTGATCCCGTTCCTTTTAACCAATCTTTTAACTCTTCCACATGTTCATTTGGCACATGATGCATCGGTGTTAAAATGTAAAATGCATTTTCAAATAAATGCGCTTTTGCACTTTCAACTCCCGTTTTATGAGAACCTGCCATTGGATGTCCACCAATGAAAGATACTTCCTTTGAAAATAAAGTTTCTGCTTCATTCATAATCGTGCCTTTTGTACTACCAACATCAGTCACTATAACATCTTCTCGTAAACGGAATGACGCAAGTTTGTGTAATAGCTTCTTTGTTTCTTCAACTGGAGAAGCAAAAACAATTAAATGTGCCTCTTCACATGCATGCTGTAAATCAACTGCTATTTCATCTACTACGTGTAATTCTTTTGCACACTCTACTTGTTCTTGAAATATATCATAACCTGTTATCGTTACATCGTGCTCTTTCTTAATTGCTAATGCGAGAGAGCCTCCGATTAAACCAGTTCCAATTAATACTACCTTTTTACGCATTTTCCTCATCTCGAGACTTTCTTTTTTTATTTTCAAAGTGTTGTTGTAACACTGAAATCACCCCTTCATTTTGCTCCCTTGTTCCGACTGTAATACGGATACCATTCGGGAACGGACGAATAATAAATCCTGCATGTGCACAAGCTTCATAAATCTCTCCAGCATTCTCAACTGGCAAGAAGATGAAATTTGTTTGCGATGGATAAAATGGAATATCATTTTCCCTACAAAAGCTCTCGTATTGTTGTAACCCTTCTGTATTCACACGAACTATTTCTTCAATAAACTCGTCATCACCAAAAGCAATCGTCGCTGCTTTTTGCGCTAATGAAGATACGTTAAATGGCAAACGAACGACATTTAATTTTTCGATTAACTCTTCCTGTCCAACCGCATATCCAACGCGGAAAGAAGCTAATCCGTACGCTTTAGAAAATGTTCTAAGTACAAGAATATTTTTATGTTTTTCTAAAAGCGGTAATGTCTCTGGGAAATCTTTTGCTGTTACGTATTCATAGTACGCTTCATCAATGACAATTAACGTATTTTCACTAATACCTTCAATGAATTGAGTCAATTTTCGGTCATTCACATATGTGCCTGTTGGATTGTTCGGGTTACAAATCCATACAATTTTTGTATCGTTATCTACTACTGAAGAAATTTCTTCTAAGTCGTATACACCGTTATTTAACGCAACTTCCTTCACTTCGCAACCTTCTATAATGGCATGATGACGATACTGTGG
Source organism: Bacillus sp. PK6-16 (assembly GCF_056530295.1). NCBI lineage: Bacteria > Bacillati > Bacillota > Bacilli > Caryophanales > Bacillaceae > Bacillus > Bacillus sp. PK6-16. The sequence goes on along the minus strand of NZ_CP096511.1, from coordinate 2,494,975 downwards.
GAATGTTGCACCTGCTGTTACAATGTTATCTCCCGCTCGTAATACGGCGCGGCTTATTATTTGAATGATTTCATCTAAACCACTACCACAAAGTACTTGTTCCATTTTCACATGTAACTTATCTGCGATTGTTTGACGGAGCGTTGTAGCACCTCCGTCAGGATATAAAGCATGTTCCAACCACGATTTTTGCAACTCATCTAAAACACGTGGCGAACAGCCGAATGGATTTTCATTCGATGCTAATTTCACAAACGAATGATCTCCGTACACTTCTTTCATTTGTTCTGGTGATTTACCTGGTTTATATGGTTGTAATGATGATAGTTGATCTTTTACTTGCACGTTAAACCCACCTTTTTATTAAAATTCTTTTGCGTAGTTATTGTGTTGCATAATGTTTTGTTTTAATAATTCCATACGATCTTTTCCGAATTGTTCGACTAGTGCATCTGCAAGTTCCCATGCCACAACAGATTCAGCTACTACACCCGCCGCTGGTACTGCGCAACTATCAGATCTTTCAATACTCGCTTGGAATGCTTCTTTCGTATCAATATCAACGCTTGCTAACGGTTTGTATAAAGTAGGAATTGGCTTCATCACGCCTCTTACGATAATTGGCATACCTGTTGTCATACCGCCTTCTAAACCGCCGGCATTATTCGTTCTTCTCGTGTATCCTTTTTCTTCATCCCACAGAATTTCATCATGCACTTTACTTCCTGGTTGTCTTGCCGCTTCAAAACCTACGCCAATTTCAGCACCTTTAAATGCATTTATACTCATAATTGCACCAGCAAGTTTTGCATCTAATTTACGATCGTAATGAACGTAACTACCAACGCCAATTGGCATACCTTCTGCAATAACTTCCACAATACCACCGATTGAATCTCCGCTACTTTTTGCGTTGTCAATCGCATCCATCATTTCTTGCTCTACTTCTTTATCTAAACATCGAACTGGTGAGTTTTCAGTTATCGTTTGGATTTCTTCAATCGGTAAGTTTGAAATATGTTTTGCTTTTACTCCACCAATTTCAAGAACATGTCCTGCAATTTCCACGCCTAATTCGCTTAAAATTTGTTTTGCAACTGCACCAGCAGCTACACGAACTGTCGTTTCTCTTGCAGATGAGCGCTCTAATACGTTTCTTATATCACGATGACCATATTTAATTGCTCCATTTAAATCCGCATGTCCGGGACGTGGTTTTGTAATTGTACGTTTCATGTCCTTACTTTCTTTTTCAGAAATTGGCTCTGCACCCATTACTTTCGTCCAATGTTTGAAATCATCATTTTTTACAATTAACGTAATCGGTGATCCAAGTGTCATCCCGTGACGAACACCACTTACAATTTCAACTGTATCTGTTTCAATTTGCATACGTCTTCCGCGTCCATGACCTTTTTGTCTTCTTAATAATTCTTTATTAATATGTTCCGCCGTAAGTGTCAAACCTGCTGGTACACCTTCTAAAATAACTGTTAACTGCGGTCCATGTGATTCTCCAGCTGTAATGTATCTCATTTCTCTTGCCCCTTTACTATTTTTTTGTACAAAAAAGTCCCTACTGAGCGCTCAGTAGGGACGATGTTTATCGCGGTACCACCCTAGTTGTAGACTTCTTTCGTCTACCTCTCTTCTTCTTTAACGATCGTTTGACCGTCTTACCCTCCAAAAGTTGTCGGGAAAGATGCTCCAAGGCTGTAATTCATGCTTACCTTTGTACTGATTCACACCGACCATCAGCTCTCTTTAACAGTGAGATAAGCACTACTGTTTCCTCTTCAACGCATATATGATATGGAATTAAGATAATTTATTTTTGAAACCTTTTAACTCATCCATGAATCTATGGAATTCTGGAATGTCCATTTGTTGTGCAGAATCTGATAATGCAACTGCTGGATCTGGATGAACTTCAGCCATTACTGCATCTGCGCCAATTGCAAGTGCCGCTTTCGCTGTTGGTAATAATAAATCTCTGCGTCCAGTTGAATGTGTTACATCAACGATAACTGGTAAATGTGTTTCTTTCTTTAAAATTGGTACTGCAGAAATGTCTAATGTGTTACGTGTTGCTCTTTCGTATGTGCGGATACCGCGCTCACAAAGAATAATTTGATCGTTACCTTGCGCAATGATGTATTCCGCTGCGTTAATGAACTCATCAATTGTTGCTGCTAATCCACGTTTTAATAATACTGGTTTGTTAACTTTACCTACAGCTCGTAATAAATCGAAGTTTTGCATGTTACGTGCGCCAACTTGAATTACATCAACGTAGTCTAATGCCATTTCAACATCGTTCGGATTTAAAATTTCACTAATAATTGCTAAGTCAAACTCGTCTGCTACTTGACGTAAAATTTGAAGTCCTTCTACTCCTAAACCTTGGAAATCATATGGAGAAGTTCTCGGTTTGAATGCACCACCGCGCATTAATTTTAAGCCTTGGTCTTTCATCGCTTGCCCTACTTGACGAACTTGTTCTAAACTTTCTACTGCACAAGGTCCCATAATGAACGTTTGTGTTCCGTTTCCAATCAATTCACCTTTTACATCAACGATTGTATTTTCTTGTTTCTTTTTACGTGATACTAGTAACGCTTTACGGTTATCATCTTCTTGTAACTCTAAGCTTGCTTTGAAAATCGTTTTGAAAATATGTTGAACTGTTGATGTTTCGAATGGTCCTTCGTTATGCTCTGCGATCATATCAAGTACTTCACGCTCACGTACTGGATCAAAGCGTTTCGTGCCTTGTACTTGCTTTTGCTCTCCAATTTTTTGAACAATTTCACCACGTTTGTTTAAAAGGTGTAATAGTTGTAAGTTAATTTCATCTACCTGTTTACGTAATTGATCTAATTCATGATTTGCCATTTGGAAATCCTCCTCTAATGTTTTAAAAGTATAGTAAGAGAATAAAAAATTCTCTATTTTCTGAACTGACTAATTATACAAATTCATAGTGGAATCGATACCTCTTCTTATTTTAAACTGATAATTCTTACAAAGACATGAACTACTAGTTAAAAACCCACTTTTTTGTACAAAAAAGCCCTACTGATCCAATCAGTAGGAACGATATTTATCGCGGTACCACCCTAGTTGTAGACTTCTTTCGTCTACCTCTCTTCATTGTTAACGATCATCTGACCGTCTTTCCCTTCATAAAGACAATACTATCTTTACTACGAAAAAGATGCTCCAGGACTGTAATTCGCTCTTGTTTATGTACTGGTTTGCACCAACCACCAGCTCTCTGTTACAGGGAAACAACAACTACTGCTTTTCCTTTCAATGCATGACTATTTAATTTTCAAGTTGAACCACTAAAATACAAAAAGTCCCTACTGAATAAATCAGTAGGGACGATATTTATCGCGGTACCACCCTAGTTGTAGACTAACTTTCCGTCTACCTCTCTTCACTGTTAACGATCAATTGACCGCTTTTTCCTCATAAAGACAAACTATCTTTATTACGAAAAAGATGCTCCAAGACTGTAATTCATGATTATCCCTGTACTGGTTCACACCAACCACCAGCTCTCTGTTACAGTAAGACTAACCACTACTGTGATCTCTTCATTGCACTTTGTTTATTCAAATGTTTTTGAAATTGAATAAGTATGATTCGTATTATAGAACGCTTTTCAAAACACTGTCAACAACTTTTTATATATTTTTTTAAATTCCACTTTCGTCCTATAATTCTTTTTGTAAATCACCCATTACAATTCCTATGCGAATTATTTCATTTTCTAGTAAATGTAAAACATATTCCTCTACTTCATACTGAACTAATAATTCTTTTATTTTTATGATTTCTTTTTCAAATAAAACGGCTTCGTGACATGTTTGTAGTAAAATAAAAAACACATTTGCAAATATTTCTTTATGCGCTTTCATACTTTCTTTTTTATGAAGCATTTCAATCAATAACTGCTTCATTTCCTCACCTGCACATTTACCATGTACACTTGAAAATGCACGAGACATAATACATAATCCTTTTTCTAATATTTCATCCATGTATAAAATAATACGTAAAAGCATTACATATTCTCTTGCAGTTATCTCACCCATTTTTGGTCGTTCTCGCAAAAATACACTGAGCCAAGCTGTCCAAAATTTTTGTTGTTCTTTTACACTTAATGTTTTGACGTAATAGCATAAAAACTGCATAAACTTAATTTTATTTTCTTCATTTTCTAGTATGAGTAACGGGTATAACCAACCTGTTTTTTGATCCCAATATAGTACACATTTAATAAATACAAAGCTAAGCCACTTCAAGAAAGCTTCTCTCGTATGCGGATGTAATACTTCCAAATGTTCTATCGCATACTTAATAAATCGCTTCATTTCTGTAAATAAAGGTAGATTTATTTGCGTGTAACATAAGCCGGCCCATGCATATTCCGTAATTTCATTTTGTTTTTTTAAATCTAAGTATGGTAACAAATATTTTCGGCACCATTGTTTTTCAATATGATATAGGAATGTAATATCTGCTATTAAACGAGCAAACATAAAGTTTGTTCGTTCCGAATTAACTCTTACTTGTTCTTCAAATAAAAATAAATATTCATATACATTACGATCGTATAAATGATCATATGATAACAACTTTAATAATACAGCTGTCATTTTTCCAACTGGATGCTGAATTGATTCATTGTAAAAATCTTGTTTCCCAAGCTTAAAGTCTGTATCACTCTTCATAACTTGAGGAAACACTGAAAAAGCAAATCGTTTTACAACACGTATACTATTCTCTTCTAACTCTTCTAGTCGATTACTAATTTCATATAAAAAACTACTAATTAACCAATGAAAAGCAGTATTTCTAACAAATTTCTGCAATAGCGGAATAATTTTTTGGATTTGATCATTTGTCAATCCTCGATTATTTCGCCATTCTCTAATACAAACAAACCATACTTCATTACTTATTTCTTGCACTCCTACTAATTGGTATGCAAATGAAATACTCCACTCTGTGTTTAATTTACATGCTTTTGATAACATCTCTAAAAAATGGCGTTGTTCCAAAACACGATCTTGCGAAAATTGCTGAACTTGCTTCATAATTTCAACATCTTTCAGTTGCAATAATCCGTCAGCAGTTACATTACAAGTAATACTTTGCTCTGTATCCTCTTTCTTTTGTACACTGTATCGTTCGGAATGAAAATGAGGATGCTTTTGCTTCATTAACTCATACCCATTTGCCGTAGATGGACTATTTGAATCACACTTGAATAATAAGTCTAATACGAGACATGCATCAAATACCCTCTCTTCTGTAAGATGCTTTATTACAGTTCGAATGACTTCTTCTTTTGTTTTTTCTAAACAATGTGCATAATGCCTTTTTAAAAGTTGAAAAACTTCGTGTTTATAAGTGAAATCTAAAAGAAGTCCTTCATGTAACAACCATTTCATTTTGTCATCTACACGAACAAAAATATTTTTATTCATCGCATCAATTGCAATTTGCTTTTGAAGTACACTATTTGCTTCTATCATTTCTGTAATATAATAATCCGCTTTTTTCTCATTGTTTTCGCATAAATAAGTTAGACACTCTTTTACAATTCGTATTAAAAATGCAAGATCATTTTGATGAAACTCTTTCTCTACATTTTCCTTATTTCTTTTTTTCAGTGCAGTTTGTCTTAACGACAACATTCTCAATTTTTCTAATCCAATCATCATAATTGGAACAGCATAATAAGCGATATATGGCCTCATCTTTTCGTTCCAAATTTGCTCCACATGAGAAAATGTAGATACTGGTAAGCGACTCGATTCCTCGAGTTCTATTGATTCTTGCGTATCATTTCCCCATTTTCTTACACGTTTCAACTTCAGTTTTCCGTCTAAAATAAAAGTTAGTAACAATAAGGCAATTTCTTTATGCTCAGGAAAAGAACATTTTTGCAGTAACTTAGAAATCTTTTCTATAGAGCTACTATCTTTTTCAGCTGTTTCTAATAAAAGGAGGGTCCACCTTGCAAACAACAACGGGTCCATCTTACTCTTCGTTTCGTTTAAGTAGTTACAAATTGTTCTCCATAATAACGGTGATATTTTAGAATAGTTTTTATAAATTAATTGAAATAATTCTTTCTGATGACTAAAAAGAAATTGTTCCACTAACCATTCTGCAAGTAATTCATCTACTTCATTATAGTTTGGCGTAAGCATAAACAAATTTTGTAATTTACCTTCTGCTTCTAACCATTCGACCCATTCATAATCATGAGCAAATTCCACAAAGTAACGTACTGTTTCAATTTTTTTAATCGATTGCTTTATGTATGATAATTGTTCCTGTTCTACTGACGGGGGAACCGTTACAATATCCCGAATACGCATTCTTTTCGTAATATAATTATCACCCATTAATTCAGCCCAGCGTTTTACCGCTTTTACGAGGGATTGATGATTATTTACCTTATTCGGATACACAATTGGTCTTATCCCTAAATGTTCCCAGTGGTACGTATTTTCTCCTTGTGCGACAAAAGCAAATCGTCTTGTACTTGGTGGTAAACCAGTTGCTAAATATTTCATTACTGGGTCATTATGACTATATCCAACGAATAAAACGGTGTAATTTGAGAATAGATCAACTAAAAACCTTCTCGCCCACCCTTCCGTTAAGTAAGCCCTTCCAAAATCACCATCTGTTAAAATTAAAGCCTCTTTCTCCTGTTCTACATTACCATGTATGTAAGCAAGACCTTTAAAAGCTCTCCCAGTCGGTAAAGCTGGAGCGTAATAAACATTGATATCTCTATTTATTTCTTTAATTGCAGTTGTAAAATGTTGATCAAAATTTGTTGTTACAATGCGGATATCTGTATCTAAAGGAAATAACCTTGGAATTGCATAATGCAATGGATTCGGTTTTGATTTCTCTATATGAACGAGATCTCTTGCGACTTGATGTACATCTTTTGTTTTCGCAATTTTACCAAGATAATAATCATGTGGCTCTGTTATTTCACGTTTTTCGACATATAACGTTTTTGCAATTTCATCAACTAAATCATCAAAATTCGGTAAGTTTGATTTCCCTTTCATAGAAACTCCTGCTCCAACAAATAACACTAACTTTCCTTGCTCAAGGTGATCAATTAACTCATCTGGAATTTCTACTTCTGAAGTAATCCACATCTTGGATTCCCCCTTACCTAAAAATGTCATATACTCTCATTTTACTATAACATTTTTTCATTGTTTTTATAATATTTAGACTAAATTCCGAACATGAAAAAGTTTTATGTAAATAAATCCGTTACAATGTATGAACTCCAGAATTTATTGAAAAACTATGTATAAATCGGAGGTGTAAATTTTGAATGATTTCACAGTAGTGCTTATCAAGTTTATATCGTGCATTATCGCATTTAGCATTGGGCTTGCTTTATTTTTCCCTGCAACGTTTGTTCAAATTATTTCATTCAGTCTCTTTGTTACAATCGTATCCTACATGTTCGTTGATAAAATTATTTCAAATCGAATTGGCAATACTGGTGCCATTATGTCGGATTTCTTATTAACATATTTAAGCGTATGGATTTTCGGTAATATTTTATTAGACAACTATATGCAAATTGCATGGGGCAGTATCCTTTCTGCCATCGTCTTCACTTTATCTGAAGTAATCGTTCATCGCTTCTCTAACTCTCATACAAGGCACAACAATGATAACATTCGTATTAATCGCCGCTTTGCATATGGTACAGAGTTTGCTGAAGAACAAAATATATTGGATAAAGATAAGAAAAAGTAACGTTTTAATGCAGGAGCGCCCTTTTTAATTATGTGGTGCTCCTTTTTTGTATTTTTTCATTATGGTACGTGAAATTATATAAGTGATTATTTCAAAATACCGACTTACTAACAATATTTGACGCTATTTTTTCTAATAAAAAACTGCCTCTTATTTAGAGGCAGCCACTTTTAAGTCTTTTACTGCAACAACATCCGCAAACGCTCCCAATACTGCGTTATGATGTTTCACAATATCTTCAGCACGTAACACTTCTGTATTAAATGTACTATGCGCATCCCTCACTAATGTTACTTTATGCTCTGCGCGTTGTCGTATCTACACAATACTCTGTTTGCATTCCCGAAAGAATAACGTGTTCAATTCCTTTCTCTTGTAACACTTCGCTTAAGTTTGTATTATGGAATGAATCTGGAGTCGTCTTTTCAACTATATTATCTCCTTCTTGCGGAGCGATGGCCGCATGGATTCGCCATCCATCCGTACCTTTTTCTAACGGATGGTCTTTAGGACCGTTATGTTGGATATAAATAACTGGAATATCATTTGAACGACATTCCCTAATAAGCTCTTGCAATGTTTGTAAAAACTTTCCCCCATTATGTACTGGCATTCCAGCTGTATACATACCCGCTTGCACATCAATTACGATTAATGCTTTTTTCATTTCACACATCCCCCTTTATTTGTATAAGCCATTATTATTGTTTATATTCCATCATCCAACAATCTTCTAATTTCCCCTCATGCAACTCATGTTCCTTTAAAATCTTTACTTTTTTAAATCCACTTTTTTCATAACACTTTATTGCTCGTTCATTATTTACTTTCGGATCCATTGCAATTGCTTCTGCTCCCATTTCACCCATAATATATGTAATTGCTGCCTGAACGAGTTTTGTTCCAATTCCCTTTCCCCAATAAGCTGGTTCACCGATAAATTGGTCCATACCCCATACATTTTGTGATTCTTTATAGCCATATGACGCTTTCCACTCTGAATCCACTGGGTACATTTGTATGTAACCAATCGGAACGGTATCAAATTCTATTAAACATCTTTTTTCATTACTGTTTGGACTATGTATAAAATGATCAAGCACCTTTTCTACAGATTGCGGATTATCTCGTCCTTCGTAATACTGCAAGACTGCTGGGTCCGTTAACCATTTAGAAATGATAGATGCATCATCTTCCATTACGTATCTAATCAATAAACCATCTTTTTGAAAAAGCATATTATACCTCTATTATTCCTTTATATTTTTTCTTGCTGCTACATCTTTCATTGCACCTACTAATGCATATGGTAGTAATGTAATCGCAAAAAATGCTGTAAATACGTTAAATTGCGGGATTGTATAGAGTGTGAACCATTCAGTGAAAAATTGAGAATTTAATATTCTATTAAAAAACTCTCCGCCTGGCCTAAAGTTTGGCGCCCACGCAGTGATTTCACACAAAATAAAGTGAAACTTTAATCAGTGGGGGTTTTGTTCATCCCCCACTGATTATCAGCCCTCACCAATCGGGCTTTTACGGGCAGTTGATCCCCCACCTAACTTCTTCGCTTTCGCTGAATTTTGAGGTGGGGGTCTTACTGCCCGTTAATGCGGGATAAACAGTAACTGAACAATAAAAAATGCCCCTAGATAACGAAACCAAGTCCGTTTCCATATTGGTTGTGCATTTTTTAATATATCCCCCATTTTACCCCCTCCTTAAATATCCATCATATTGATTATACACTTTCCTCACTTTATTTGTTAAAATTTTCTATATAATTAATACTGTTCAGGGGGGGAATATATTATGTCTAATCCTATATTTACATCCACTTTAATCATTCTTAGAGGAAACTCCGCAAGTGGTAAAACAACGATTGCAAAACAACTACAAGAACATTTCGGACAAGGGACACTTTTAGTATCACAGGATGTTGTACGTAGAGATATGCTTAGAGTACACGACACAATGGGTAATTTATCACATGATTTACTATTTGAAATTACGAAGTACGGAAAAGGAAAATGTGAATTTGTTATTTTAGAAGGTATATTGAACAGTCATAGGTATGGTGAGATGTTAAAAGAATTAATTCGTTATTTTGATGAAAATGCATTTGCATATTACTTTGATTTATCATTAGAGGAAACTATTAGACGACATAACACAAGAGACAAACGACATGAATTTGGTGAGGATTCCCTACAAAAATGGTATAATCCGCACGATACAATTAAGGTTGCCAGAGAAACTATTTTTACAGATAACTTTACGCAAAAAGATATATTTGATGCAATTCTTAATGATGTTGCGATCAAAAAACAAGCCTAACATAATATGTTAGGCTTGTTATATATTTTGTATTTCAGTTTTTATAATTAAACAATCTATACATAAATAATAGTATATATTCATTTCCCCAAACTGGAAATCAACTACTGAAATAAGTCCACGTTCCTCAATATCTTGAGTAATTGTAGCAACATATTTCATCTCTTTCGCACAAGTTGGACACGCCAAATCCTTTGGAAGATTATCATATAACGGTACCCCTAATAATCTACATACATATTCAGAACCGAACAAGTCAAAAGCTTCCCAGTAACTATCTTCATCTGTAGGTATATCTTCATTTTTCATATTTATAAGCTTTACCGTTGTTTTTGGTAATAAAACTGGTAACTTATATTCCTCTTCCATTATCCATTCTTATGTATTTTGCTGCTGTATGATTTGAACAGTTTTACCTCCATCACTTAACTGAAAATATTGCGGTTCCCATACCATCGCGCAGTTCAAACATGAAACGAATGGTAAAATATTTAGTTCATTACTTTTAAGTTCAGCAAGTCTCCCATCTTTTAAATCACAACAGAGAATTTGATGCATCTTTTCACCGCATAACTTACATACTGGCAAATTACAATCTTGACCGCCAAAGTAATGATTATATGAACCTCTTCCTTCAATTACTCTATACCCTTTCCGTTCTTTGCAATGTGCACCATATAATTCTGTTGTCATATTCTATCTGCGCCTTTTATAAGAATGATTCACAAAATGATAATAATTAAGACTAAAAAACATCGTCTTCCTGAATAGTTTCCATAATAAATTCTTTTAAACTCGGAGATATTTCTTCCATTTCGTCATCCGCGTGATACCAAATGTATATTTCATCATCCATTTTTCCATTATTTATTTTAAAGCACAATTTATCTCCTGAACCATCGTCACCAATTATGATAAGGTTTTCTGGCATATACTCATCTCTCATGTCAACATTTTGTCTAACTATATCATCCCAAGTTTTCGTTACATTTCTATTATCTTTAATCGGATATAGTATCCATTCCCCTATTTCAGCATTATTAACTAATTTAATAAGATCCCTATATTGATTTGGGAAAGCAGCACCTAACTTTTCTTCAGTTTCTTTTATTTGCAACTCTAATACACCTTGTTTCTTTGTTTCAATATATTCTCTTACTTCTTTCATGAAATACACCTATCCTTTGAACTTAATTACACTATTATGATTGAAAGTGTTTAGTAAACGATTTGATCCAATTTATACATTTCATTATACATTAATCCTTCGTTTTCAACATACTACTCTACTCTTCTCTACTTCCTTATCTCATTCTTAATAGTTTTATTTTCTAAACATCATACAATTTTTATGTTTTGTTACAGGTTTAGTAATAAGCCCTTTAAAAATCCTATTATCCTTCTACTAAAAAAATAAAAGCCAGCCTCAATAAAGAGAACTGACTTCTATTTGGATAATTATTGTTATTATAAAATTTTCACTTTAACAGTTTGTCTTCCCCAATTCATAGCTTTACTTTTTGAACCCATTAAAACATCAATACGATTACCTTTAATTGCACTTCCAGTATCACCAGCGATCGCTTCTCCATAGCCTTCTACCCATACTTTAGATCCTAATGGGATTACTTTCGGGTCAACTGCAATAATTCTCATATTCGGATTTGCCGTTAAATCATGCCCCATCGCAGTTAATACGCGTCCACCATATGTACCATTTTCACTTGGATCAGCAGTATACGCTGTCGCTACTACCGTTAATTCACGTTTAGCAGACTGTATGTTGTTTTTAGATGCTTCTTTCGCTCTCTCTTCTTCTTTAGCTTTTGCTATTTCTCTTGCTTTCTCTTCTTCTTTAGCTTTTGCTATTTCTCTTGCTTTCTCTTCTTCTTTAGCTTTTGCTATTTCTCTTGCTTTTTCTTCTTCTTTAGCTTTTGCTATTTCTCTTGCTTTCTCTTCTTCTTTAGCTTTTGCTATTTCTCTTGCTTTTTCTTCTTCTTTAGCTTTTGCTATTTCTCTTGCTTTTTCTTCTTCTTTAGCTTTTGCTATTTCTTTTGCTTTCTCTTCTTCTTTAGCTTTTGCTATTTCTTTTGCTTTTTCTTCTTCTTTAACTTTTACTTCTTCTTTAGCCTTTACTTCTTCTTTAGCCTTTACTTCTTCTTTAGCCTTTACTTCTTCTTTAGCCTTTACTTCTTCTTTAGCCTTTACTTCTTCTTTAGCCTTTACTTCTTCTTTAGCCTTTACTTCTTCTTTAGCCTTTACTTCTTCTTTAGCCTTTACTATTTCTTGCGCTTTCTCTTCTTCTTTAACTTTTACTTCTTCTTTAATTTTTGCCTCTTCTTTAGCCTTTGCTATTTCTTGCGCTTTTTCTTCTTCTTTAACTTTTACTTCTTCTTTAATTTTTGCCTCTTCTTTAGCCTTTGCTATTTCTTGCGCTTTCTCTTCTTCTTTAACTTTTACTACTTTTGCCTCTTCTTTAGGCTTTACTATTTCTTGTGCTTTCGTTGTTTCTTTCGCTTTTGCTACTTTCTGCGTCTTTATTTCTTTCTTTTCTTTAACTGATTTTTGTACTTTCGCTATTTGCTTCGTTTTCTCTTCAGTTTTCTTTTCAGTTGGTGCTGTACTTGATAGGAAAGAAACGTTTGCATAAGCAGTTTTTCCTTTATACTCAAATTGCAGCCATCCGTCTTTTACTTGATGCGTTGATTCAATTACATCATCTTTTTTTAGTCTGCCAAGAATTTCTGAATCCGTGTTTGCTTCAGTACGTACATTTAACAAATTCGCCGTTACATGATATACATCTTTTGTAAACTCCGAACTTACAAACACTTCTTTACCGTTCAACTCAATTTTTGACCAGCCATCTTCGGTATTTATGACTTTTAACTCTTGCCCATTCTTTACTTTTTCGACCACTTTTGATTCTGTAGTCGGTTTTTCACGTACGTTAAGTACATCTGCTGTTACGATTGTTTCTGCGGTAGCAGTTGTAGTAAACGCTCCCAATCCAAAAACAGTTGCTGTTGCTGCGCCAATTACTTTTTTCATATTACCCTCCATTAAATTTTTTTGAATTTTATCAAATGTCTCTGTAAAATTGTATAATTTCACATAATATCAAAACATTTGCAACAGTATATTAATATTATTTAATATACTGTTATTAAAACTCCTTACTCCAATACTATCAAATTCTCATTTCTAATTCTATATATTATAACTCTCCTTATCTTTTATAAAAGCTCCATGCCCTTCTTCACACTAAATAGTTGTGGCAATTCCCGCCAAAAATAAACTTACGATTGCTAAAATTTGAGTAGCGACTATAGCCCCTCTTAAATGAAACTTATAATCTTTATAACCTTTCATACCTTCCGTACTAGGAATCACAACAAACCTTGGAGTAATCCAGCAAAAAATTAGCCAATCAATTATAAGTAAATCTACTAAATTGAAAATCATTAAAATACCAAAAGTGTGTAAATAGGCATCCATATACATTAACTTTTCATGCTTATGTAGTATATATGTAGAAACGAAAGGACTACCGAAAAGAATAGTATTATATACAATATTAAAATAAATGGTTTGCTTTTTTTCATGAATCGATTTTGGAAAAACTACTTTTTGAATATCTTTCGGATAATCAGTTAACGAAAGTCGAGGATTATAACATAAGGACCCTAAAATCATTACGGATAGTACAATAGACATGATGACACCAACGTACATCATTTGCTCAAATTGATTCATATGCTTCATTCACCCTTTTCTGTAATTACTATGATGGTCATTCACTTAATTACATATTGTATGTACGTACACAATCAAAAATTAACAACTAGCTTTAATAGCGAAGCAAACAGATGTAAACGTACTAAAAGCAATTATCGATCCGAATAATATCCCTTCTCGCAAAATTTTACTAAGTGTAGGTTTTACATCGGAGAAAGTTTGTGAGATTGATGGATTACCTAGGGAAATTTTGAGCACATACATATAATTCCAAAAAGGCAGCGCTACTTATGTAGCACTGCCTTTTTCTTTATTGGAATAATCCTTTTCCTTTATTCATTTACTTATAAAGTATTGTCAGTTCTTCTTTATGTTCTGTATTTCCACATTATAAATATTTCACGTCAAGGAGAGATGACTGAAATGAATAATCAAAAAATTGAACTTACTGGTCGTATCGTTACACCTAATGATCCTGATTATAATTCAGCGCGTGAAGAATTCAATACATTCTTCAACAAATTTCCGTTAATCATTGTTTTTGCTCAAAATACGCAGGATGTAGTAAACGCTGTTCGCTGGTCAAGGCTACATAACGTTCCTATACGCATGCGCTCTGGACGTCATAATTATGAGGCATTATCCGTCAGTAATGCTGGTCTTGTAATTGATGTAAGTGAAATGAAACAATTAGAAATAGATCACAATAATGGAACTGTAACTATCGGGACTGGATGGAGAAATATTTCTTTAATTGAAACACTTGCAGCTGAAGGGTTAGTTGTGCCGAGTGGTGTTTGTCCTACTCCCGGGATTGCAGGTGTTACTTTAGGTGGCGGACATAGTATTCTCTCTCGTCCGTTTGGATTAACTCTCGATCATTTACTTGAATTAGAAATGGTAGACGCGAATGGTTGTATAATACGCGCTATCGCCAAGTGTAACTCCGATCTCTATTGGGCTTCGCGCGGTGCTGGTGGTGGTAACTTTGGAATATGTACTTCGTTTAAGTTTCGAACACATAAAATTAATACGGTAGGATTTGCAGAAATAAGCTGGGGGATATTGGACTTAAAAGATGTATTAAACTCTTGGCAAGAATACACACTACCTTGTGCTGATAAACGACTTACAACTACCCTTTTTATGTCTGCTGGATTAGAAGCATCTTTATTAATGCAAGGTGTATTTCTCGGTTCTGTTCAAGAATTGCAGACGCTACTACAGCCATTATTAGAAGCCGGCTCACCAATGCAAGTAACTATCGAAGAAATACCCTGGGCAGAAGCAGCAGCAAAAATAGCTGAAAAGCAACCTGCAACACCTTTACCATTTAAAAGTGTTGGTCCATATGTATATGAACTATTACCAGAAGAAGGACTATCCATTATCGATCACTTTATTAATAATGCACCTCCCTTTTCCACCACCTCCGTATTTTTCCACGGATTAGGCGGTGCTGTTGCTGAGGTGCCAAATGAGGCAACTGCTTACTTTTACCGAAAAGCACTATCAAACATGTCAATATTCGCTACTTGGGAGCAACCAGAAGGTGCCGCTGGAAGTATTCGATGGGTTGAAGACTTCCGCTTAGCGATGCTTCCATTTACAAAAGGTGTCTACGTTAATACGCCTGACCTATCCATTAAAAATTGGCCAGATGCATACTTCAGTTGCAACTTTGACCGATTAATGGAAGTAAAAGCGAAATATGATCCGAAAAATGTTTTTAACTTTCCGCAAAGTATTCCGCTTTTTTAAAATATACACTCCACCTAATCTATCTAAATACAAAACATCCATTTTTTTATGGGTGTTTTACAAAAAGAGTTTACATAATATAATTATTAGTTATTTCTCTTACTAAATATCTATTCAACAATCGAAAGTAACACTTTCTCAAGGTCTTTTTTAGATAACATACTTTCGTTTATATAGCCATTCTTTTAATTGTACTTCATCCAAAGCTCCGTTCCCCTCTCATAATCCTTCACACTATATTCGCTCGTTTTTCACAAAAGGTTCATTTTACATGAAAATTTATTTATTACAATAAAAATATAAGGTATATTTTTATGAAAAGGAGGAATTCAATAATGAATACAGAGGATAAAATTCACGCTGAAAAAGTGTTAAAAAATCTATTCATCGGATCACAAGTTGATGGATTACAATTTGGTATTTCTCCAGGCGCTATAAAGATTCATTTCACAAACTTTCACGACTCAGTTGATTATGACGGACAATTATATATCAATATCGAATCCAAATGGTGTTTATTTAATAAACCTCAAAAAAGCTACCCATTAAATGAAGATGAATTTGAAGTTTATTCTGAGAAAGAAGAATATGAAAGAATATGTAAGATAAGAAGACAAAAAGTTACCGATATACAACTTGGCTTAGAAAGCCCTCATTTAATTATTACATTAGAGAGTGGACAAATTATTTTTTTAAATGGTTTTCATGATTATTATGAATGTTGGCAAGCTGGTGTCCTATGTGAGCAATGGCTTGTAGTCGCTGCACCCGGGAATGAAATCGCCACTTGGGCTCCCGATGAGTTTACCGATAAGTAAACTGTCTTCACGAAGAAGAAACGAAGATATTTTATGAAGTACTATACTAATGAACTACA
Organism: Bacillus sp. PK6-16; assembly: GCF_056530295.1. Lineage (NCBI taxonomy): Bacteria > Bacillati > Bacillota > Bacilli > Caryophanales > Bacillaceae > Bacillus > Bacillus sp. PK6-16. The sequence continues at coordinate 2,478,438 of NZ_CP096511.1, read as the reverse complement.
TAATCATTTCTATTACACGTAAACAAAATGACGATTTTACTTTAATAGAACTCACTTTATTAAAGTTGAAAGGATGATAATGATGGCATGTGTCCATGATTTTGGAATAATTGACGATTTTACTTCTCAAAAAAATTACGAAGATTATACACCAGAGAAATATCATTGTATATCTGTTGATGATGATATTATCAGTAGTTTAAATCAAAATTTATCAATTATGAAAACCTACTTCCATACAGTCAAAAATCAGAAATACGGTTTAGCTTATTGTGGTATTACAATTATCCCGCCTGAATCATTAGCAATTTTCTATGAAACAGTTACATCCTCAAAGTTCTTCAGAAAATCTGATGAGCTAAATGAGTTAGCTTCAAAAATTGTACAAGCTGCAGCAGAACAGAAGTACATGATCCATTATGGGGTTTAAATGTAATTCAAAAAATGCTTAGGATTTCTCCGAAGCATTTTTTGTATGTTACTAATACATTTATTCCTTAACCATTTAGTCAATGCTTGAGCCTATGGCCCCATCTTTTACAAGTGAGGGCGCCCCTATTAATCTAAATAAGCGTCTCATTTCCAATCTTCCAGCTAAACCATCTCCCATGCCCTTCTGTTTCTCCAACCGTTTCACGATATTCGTTGCCGTTAATATAATAATCAATATGAAGGTCACGATCCCACATGTTGTTATACAGGTGGAATACATCACGTTTTGCTCCAATTTCTTGTATTTGTTTTTCTAACTTATGTTTTACTTGTTCTGGTATTTGATTTGCAACATGTGTATGGAAAATACAAATAACAGCTTCTTCACTTATTTGTTCAATAATAGATGATAATAGCTCTACACCGTCTCCTTCTATTAATTGGACAGATTCATTTTTCACTAAAGATGCAGCTTGATCAAACATCTCAAGCCTTTCTTTATGTTCTGGCCAAATTAAAGCACGTAACCATAAATAATCTTCCTCATTATGTAAATCATTCACATGTAAGTCCAGTCCGATTCTTTCTACGACAGATGGGCTTTCTTTTAGAAAATACGGCACATTTTCCCCTCTTATTTCAGAAGTTACATGCACATTTGAATTTATATTTCCGTACATTTTATTCGTTCCGTACGAATAACGATATTGGTCCCAGAACAATTGCAACCCAGAACTTGTCCCAATTTCAATTAACGCTAACGGCTTCTTCACTTTGTTAAATATGTAGCAGAAACTTGGGTATAAGTATGCACACCGTCTTACTTCATTCGTTTGAACGAGCTTCGTTTGTAACAATGTAATGATTTCTTCTCGGTACTCTTTACAGAAATCTTTAAAATGATCAAAAGCTTTATCTAAATTTGTATCGGCATTTTCAACTAAACTACTATAATACGTTTTTAAATGATGTTCTTTCCCTGTTAATAATAAATAATGTACTGCACCTAATAGTAAGTTTGGGACTGGTTGACCTACCTGAGCAGAGGACGATAGTGTAAGTACTTCCTCATCTTCAGCAATTTTCATTGATAAATATTCATATAAATCACTTGACCCTTTACATTCCTTTATTGAAAAGTTTCGAAATAAGTTTGAAATTTGCTCTTTTGTACGCATTAAAATCCCTCCTTTTTATTTTTCAGAATAATCTTACCATTACAGAAAGAATAATCCCATAAAAAGGTACTCGATTTAGTCCCTTAAGGATACGTAAGCTTTTTCGAGATAATTTCAAACTGTAATTTTTTTCTATTTATCACCTTAAAAGAGCTTGTTAAATAAGATTTTTAGCGAATAAAACGTTAAATAGTTTAAAATTATCAGATAACACTAGATATTTTAGTCTATTAATTATTATAATAGAGTATGAGATGGTTATATAATTGAGACAAAAAAGGTATACACCTAGGTGGGGCCTAGGCGGTGTTTCTCTTTTACGGCTTAGACATAGAAAACACCTACACTTTTTTGCCAATATAGGGGATGGAGAGATTATCATGAGCAACATGCAGCAAAAAACAGACGTTATCTTAATTGGTGCAGGAATTATGAGTGCAACGTTAGGCTCATTACTAAAAGAATTAGCACCAGAATGGGAAATTAAAGTTTTTGAAAAACTCGCAAGTGCCGGGGAAGAAAGCTCTAACGAATGGAATAATGCAGGTACAGGGCATTCTGCGCTATGCGAACTGAACTATACTTCCGAAAAAGCTGACGGATCTATAGATATTAGTAAGGCTGTAAAAGTGAATGAGCAATTCCAGCTTTCAAGACAATTTTGGGCATATCTTGTAAAGAGCAAATTAATTCGTAATCCACAAGATTTTATTATGCCACTACCTCATATGAGTTTAGTACAAGGGAAAAAAAATGTTGAGTTTCTAAAAAACCGTTTTGAAGCGCTTTCAAAAAATCCACTGTTTCAAGGAATGGAATTTTCTGATGCTCCTGAAACATTAAAAAAATGGCTTCCACTCATTATGGAAGGCCGCACATCTAATGAACCGATGGCGGCAACGAAGATTGACTCTGGAACAGATGTTAACTTCGGTGCATTAACACGTATGTTGTTTGATTACTTAAAAACAAAAAATGTCGAGCTAAACTACAAGCATAGTGTCGAAAATATTAAGCGCACGAAAAATGGTTTGTGGGAAGTAAAAGTACACGATATGAATAGTGGTAAAATTGAGCATCATACTGCTAAATTCGTCTTTATTGGCGGCGGTGGCGGTAGCCTACCTCTACTTCAAAAGACTGGTATCCCTGAATCAAAACATATCGGTGGATTCCCGGTAAGTGGACTATTTATGGTATGTAAAAACCAAAAAGTTGTAGAGCAACATCATGCGAAAGTGTACGGTAAAGCTAAGGTTGGTGCTCCGCCAATGTCTGTACCTCATCTAGATACGAGATATATAGACAATAAAAAAGCTTTACTGTTTGGACCATTCGCAGGCTTCTCACCTAAATTCTTAAAAACAGGTTCAAATCTTGACTTAATCGGTTCTGTAAAACCGAATAACGTCTTAACGATGTTAGCCGCTGGTGTAAAAGAAATGGGACTTACAAAATACTTAATTCAGCAAGTTATGTTATCACATGAAAAACGTATGGAAGAATTACGCGAATTCATTCCGAACGCGAAAAGTGAAGATTGGGATATTGTAGTTGCTGGGCAACGTGTACAAGTAATTAAAGATACTGATGCTGGCGGTAAAGGGACACTTCAATTTGGTACAGAAGTAGTAAGTGCAGCTGACGGCTCAATCGCCGCATTACTAGGCGCATCACCAGGTGCTTCTACTGCTGTTCACGTCATGCTTGAAGTATTAGAAAAATGTTTCCCAAGCCGCATGGTAGAATGGGAAGAAAAAATAAAAGAAATGATTCCTTCATATGGCATTTCACTAACTGAAAATCCAAGATTGTTCCAAGATCTTCACACTTCTACTGGTCGTACACTTGGATTAAACGAAAAAGAAACTGTTCATAATTAATGAAGAAATAAAAAAACGTCCGATATATTCGGACGTTTTTTTGTCTACTAAAAATTATACTTATCAATATTATCTTTCGTAAATACAACTCGTTTTGGTAATACGATAATTCCATTCCCTTCTGCCTCATAATCATATCCTTGAATGGAGTTTGGCTCTACCTTCACTTTTCCAATTCCTTTTACTTCGAAGCTATCCCCTACTTTTAACTTCTTCTCTTTTACAACAATTTCATTTGCTACATACGTTGCGAGAGCACCTTGTTGTTTTACATCCCATAAACCAAATTGTGCTACTGTTCCTCGTTTTACGTAATCACGCATAACGTTTGGTGTAGAGAAGCCAGTTACGACAACCTTTTTATCCATTTTTAAATTTTCAGCCGCTTGTGCCATTGCCGGAAGTGCCGTTGCATCTGGACAAATGACTGCGTTAATATCAGGATACGTTTTTAAAATATTCTCTCCTACTGACAAAGACTTTTGCGCATTATTTTCACCGTACTGCGTCGTTACAATTTCCCAGTTCGGATATTTCTTTTTAATAATTTCTTTCGCTTTCGTTACCCACTGGTTTTGATCCGTTACTGTCGGGCTAGAATAAAAGAAGGCTACTTTTCCTTTATCTCCAATTTGCTTTGAAGTCATTTCTATTAATAAATTAGCAAGTTGGTCTGGTGTTCCTTGGCTTATATAAAAAGAACGATCTTTCGGATTCACATCAGAATCCCATGTTAATACCGTCATCCCTTTTTTCTTAGCACGTTGCAGTGATTGCGATAACCCATCCACTGACGTAGATGAAACCATAAGTGCATCATAGTTTTGATTAATGAAATTGTTTATATATTTAACTTGCCCTGAAACACTCGCTTCAGACGGTCCATCATACTTCACTTGCACGCCTAACTTATCTCCCATCTCTTTTGCCCCTTCACCACCCGATGTGAAGAAACCAACCCCTGTTAATTTCGGAATAAATGCAAATTTCACATCATCAACCTTTTTCTTATCTGCCGTTTGGCTAGAACACGCAATTAAACCGATTAAACAAATACATACAATCAATACAATCCCCAGTTTTCTCTTCATGACATTTCCCCCTTATGCAAATTCTTTCTTTTCTCCGCTAAGAATTGATGTAATTTGAAATGTCTCATAATAACTGAAAGAATAAGGATAATACCTATTACTACATTGGATTGTTCATTTGTTAAACCCGTCATTTGCAAGCCATACTGCATGAGCCCAATGAAAATACTCGCCAGTACAGTACCAATAATGCTTCCTTTTCCGCCTGTAATAAGTGTACCGCCTAAGACGACTGCTGTAATGATTGGTAAAATTGTTTCACTTCCCATATCAGCACGTGCGGAACCGAAGTAGGCAGTTAAGAAAGCGCCTCCTAATCCACCTCCTAACCCTGAAAGTATGTAAGCAATAATGACTACTTTTTTCGTTTTAATCCCAGTGTATTTTGCTGCATTTTCGTTCGCACCTGTTAATTTTACATGGCGCCCGTATATAGTTCGATGAAATAACACAGTACATAAAACTGTTAATACGATCAGTAGCCATAATAAATTCGGTATTCCTATAAAACTACCATTTGCCAGTTGTACAAATACGTCTGGTAAACCGCTTATTCCTTCATACCCAGAAGCACCTGCCCCTCCTGAAATGACGAGGGCAACTCCCCCGTATAAAAACATCGTTCCGAGTGTAACGACGAGTGGTTCTACATCCGTCATTTTTATAATGAGTCCGTTTAAAGCGCCTGCTAAACAACTAATTATTAGGGCGATTATAACGGCAAACAAAATAGGTATTCCGTTCATCCAAAGTACACCGATTAAGATCGAAGTGAGCCCCATTATTGAGCCGATCGATACATCAATTCCTCCTGTTACTATAACAAAAGTCATTGGTATCGCCGCAATTGCGATAAATAAGAAATCATTTGTACTAAAAAGGAGATTACTAATATTTAAGAAATCACTATTTATTAAACTAAAAAGGATGAATTCTACAAGAAGTAATACAATTAGAACCCCTTCCCATCTATATACATACTTCATAGATTCATCCTCCTTTCTGCCTTCCACTTTTTCATAACACTATCTAATATGATGATAAGTAATAATAAAAAACCTGAAATAGCATTATTCCAAAATGCTGGTATTTTTAAAAAGACGAGTGAGCTACTTATTGTTTCTAAAAATAACGCTCCTAATGCAGCTCCAAATAAAGATCCTGTTCCTCCTTTTAAGTGAATTCCTCCTAGTACAGCGGCTGCGATTACTTGTAATTCTAATCCTGTACCTGTTTGATTTGGCACGAAACCGATATTCATAACAAATATGCAACCAGCGATCGCAGCGCTTATGCCTGAAATCATAAACGCATATATCTTCACTTTATTAACAGGTATACCAATAAGCCTCGCGCCATCTTCATTATCACCTACCGCATAAAAGTATCTTCCCAATGGCACTTTTCTTAAAAAGAAGTATAGTAGTAGTAAAATAATAAGAACGAACCATACAGTTATAGGTAAACCAAGAATGATGATAGATGGCAGCTGCTTAAAATCGTTTGGAATATCTTCAATCCACTTCCCGCCTGTGAAAATTAACATTGTACCTCTAATAATTCCTAACATGCCTAATGTCATAATAATGGCTGGTACCCGAAACTTCGCAACTCCAATACCATTTACGAAACCAATAATAGCCCCAAGTATAATAGCTACAAATATCGACAAGAATGCACTATACCCATTCGTTAACATCATTCCGCAAACTGCTGCACTTAACCCCATGCTTGAACCAACTGATACATCTATATTTTTCGTAAATAAGACGAACGATTGACCGATTGCTAGCACGACTAAAATAACGCTTGATTTCATCAGTAAAGATAACGAGTTAAATTGAATAAAACTAGGGTTTATCATTCCTACAATAGCTATATAAATTAGTAGTAACAGTATGATAGACGTTTCATGCATTTTTAACATATGTTTCATTCCGCTACACCTCCGTATGCAAGGCGTGTAACTTCATTCACACTCAGTTGTTCTTTTTCCATATGAGAAACAAATCGCCCATTTCTCATTACATATACACGGTTTACTAATTGGACAATTTCTTCAACATCTGAAGAGATTAATAAAATTGCGAGTCCTTCCCTTTTCATTTTTTTTATCGTCTCATACACTTCAAGCCTTGCTTTCGCATCAATTCCGCGAGTCGGCTCATCAAGAATAATAATTTTAGGATTACATGCAAGATACTTCGCAAGCACGACCTTCTGCTGATTACCTCCTGATAAAGATGCCAGTTCTTTATTCATATTCTGTACAACAATTCGGAACTGTTCTATAAACGAATTAACTAAAGCGCTTTCTTTTTCTTGATTTATAAAAAAGCGATTATTTTGATATAAACTTGCTGCTGCAATATTTTCTTTAACAGAAGCAATTGAGAAAATTCCATTCCTCGCTCTATCCTCTGGCACATAAACTAGTCCTTCGTCTAGCCTTTTATGCAAAGAACACGTATCAATTGATTTTCCACCCAATAAGATAGACCCTGATTTTATAGTTTTCAATCCAAATATCGCTTCTGCTAATTCCGTTCTGCCAGATCCTATAATGCCAGCAACACCTACAACCTCACCCGCATGTACAGTGAATGATATATTCTCGAATGCGTGACCATTTATATCAACCACTTCTAATATTTTTTTCGTCTTTACTGTCTCTTGAACTACTTCTATTTTCTCTTTCTGTTTATATCCTTTTGGCAATAGTCCCTCCATCAGCATGTCATATGTATAGTCACATACATCACCTTGGCTTACAACCATTCCATCACGTAGTATTGCTACTTTGTTGGCAATTTCAAAGATTTCTGGAAAACGATGTGTAATATAAATCATCCCGATTCCTTTTTCTTGTAAACTTTTCATCAACACAAAAAGACTCTTAATTTCGTGTGTTGTTAATGTCGATGTTGGCTCATCTAGAATAAGAATCTCAGCTTCTCTTATTAATCCTCTAACGATTTCTACTAACTGTTGTTGCGCAATCGATAATGTTCCTCCTAGTTTATTAAGGTCAATATCCCATCCTAAGCTGCTAATCAATTGCTGAATCTGTACTTTTAGTTTCTTTTTCTTTTCTTTTAACCCGATACACATATTTTCTTCAATAGTCATATGCGGAAAAATGAGTGGTTCTTGCGGTATTAAATAAATACCTTTTCGGTGTGCTTCTGATGGATTTGAAAACTGTTGCTTCATTCCTTTTACATACATCTCTCCATCATCATACGAATATAACCCCGTTAATATTTTCATTAATGTTGATTTCCCGGCGCCATTTCCCCCCACTAAAGCGTATATATCTCCGCGCTCTACTTGTAAGTTCACTTCTTTTAATACAAGTTGATTTAAAAACGCCTTACTCATTTTCTTTACTTGTAATAAAGGTACGTTCTCCACATGATGTCACCTGCCTTTATCCAGAACATTTTTTGAGAAAATGATTATTTGTTCTACTTGTTTTGTAGCATTGTATATTCCTTTTTTTATATCTAGAACACTTTTTTCTACGTACTATCAATCGTTTCAACTGGAATAAACAAAATATATGGTACATATGTTTAAGCTGTGGTCAATTGTTGAAAGGGATGAAGAGTATGACTCAGCTGAACTTTGAAGAAAATTTATTAACTAAAGTAGCTTGGTACTATTATAAAGACCAATTAACACAACAGGAGATCGCGTCACTTCTTCATATTTCAAGAAATAAAGTCGTCCGGTTATTAGATAAAGCGCGGAGTGAAGGTATCGTTACATTTCACGTAAAAGGGACTGGTTTGCACTGTTTAAGTATTGAGCGTGACCTAATGAAAAAATTCCACTTAAAAGATGCTTTTATTATCCCTACCCCAGTAAACAATTATCACGCTTCTCTCGGAAAAGCTGCTGCACAATATTTAGAAACTCATCTCCAGCAAGGCGATTTACTCGGTATTGGCTGGGGAGAAACAATTAGCAAAATGCTAGAAAACATTCATTTTGAAAGTTCTATCAACCTTTCAATCGTAACGCTCACAGGCGGGGTAAATCACTATCTCCCGAGAAAACAAAACTATTTACACTACATGCAAGGCGAACTTCACATTATCCCTACGCCGTTTCTAGCGTCTACAACCGAAATGGCACAAAGTATTCTATCAGAACCGAGCGTAAAAGATATGCTTCAAGTCGCTTCACTTGCTCATACGGCTGTTGTCGGTATTGGGGGATTATCTCAAGACGCTACGATTGTAAAAGAAGAAAAATTAACACTACGTGAGATGACATATATTCGTAGTCAAAACGGTGCTGGCGATATTTTAGGACAGTTTTATAATACAAATGGCGATTTATTAGAGCTCTCGCATCACAATCGTCTAATTGGCACGCCCCTCTCTATTTTGCGCAATATGAAGCATGTCGTCGGTGTTGCTGGAGGTACTGAAAAGATAGATGCAATTTATGGTGCCTTAAAAGGAAAGTTTATTCATTCATTAATTACCGATGAGGAAACTGCCCTCTCCTTATTACGAAAGGATGGTGATTGTTAATGTCCCATTTATTAGCTTTCGATGCTGGTACAGGGAGCATTCGAGCAGTTCTTTTTGATTTACATGGTAATCAAATTGCAGTAAGTCAAAAAGAATGGATTCACAAATCTGACCTTCGTTATCCAGGCTCTATGAACTTTGATGTAGTAGAAAATTGGAAGCTAGTACAAGAATGTACGAAAGAGGTGCTTCAAAAAAGCAACACTCCTGCCTCTTCTATTCTTGCTATTAGCGCTACAAGTATGCGAGAAGGATTTGTTTTATATGATCAAGATGGGCAAGAAATATGGGCGTGTGCAAATGTTGATGGGCGCGCATCCGTCGAAGTTAGTGAATTAAAAGAAATTCGGTCACATCTTGAAAAAGATTTATATACAAAGTCTGGTCAAACTTTTTCATTAGGTGCTTTACCACGCCTACTCTGGATAAAAAAACATGAACCCGACGTCTATAATAATATTCACTCTTTTACAATGTTAAACGATTGGATTTTATATAAACTAAGCGGCGTACTACAAATCGATCCCTCAAACGGATGCACGTCAGGTATTTTTGACTTACAAAATAGAGTGTGGGATAACGATGTCGCTAAAGAGTGCGGCCTATCTTTGCCATTTTCACCAACAGTAAATGAAGCTGGTACAGTAATTGGCAACGTTACAAAAGAGTGTGCAGCATTAACTGGATTACGTGAAGGGATTCCTGTCGTCGCCGGGGGTGGAGATGCTCAAATGGCATCGCTCGGAACAGGAATCGTGAAACCGAATCAAACGTTAATATGCGGGGGGAGCTTTTGGCAACAAGAAGTGAATGTTACTGAGCCAATAACAGATCCACATGCTGCGATTCGAGTAAATTGTCACGTTGTTCCGAACCTATGGCAATATGAAACAATCGCCTTTTTCCCAGGTCTCGTTATGCGCTGGTTTCGAGACGCTTTTTGCCAAGAAGAAAAGAAACTTGCTGATAAACTCGGTGTAGATGCTTATGAATTACTAGAAGAACAAGCGAAAGACGTACCTGTCGGTTCACATGGCATTATCCCTACTTTTTCAAACGTTATGAACTACATTTCTTGGCGTCATGCCGCACCTTCTTTTTTAAATTTAAGTTTAGACGCTGACAAATGCGGAAAAAAAGAACTGTTTCGTGCTATTGAAGAAAATGCAGCCTTCATTACACTTGGAAACTTAAAATTAATAAAAAATCTAACTGGCACATTCCCTTCTGAAGTTATTTTTGCTGGCGGTGCCGCTAAAGGAAAACTATGGCCACAAATTCTATCAGACGTACTCGGTATTCCTGTAAAAGTACCTGTTGTGAAAGAAGCAGCTGCTTTAGGAACTGCGATTGCTGCTGGAGTTGGTGCTGGCATATATTCATCTATGGAAGAAACTGCCGAAGAGTTTGTACAGTGGGAGCAAACATTCGAACCAGTTACTGAAAATCACGAACTATATAAAGAGTTCTATGAAACATGGAAAACTGTATATGACAGTCAGCTCGCTTTAGCTGATAAAGGGCTCACCTCACATATGTGGATTGCGCCTGGTGCACTGTAACACATTACATAAAGGAGTGAACTGTATGTTAAAAGCGAATGAAAATGACTTCTCCTATCGCTTCGGTGATAACGGGCCGAAATATTTAATACAAGGTCCAAATATTGATCTTGGCCTTGTTGTCATTCAACCGGGCCAGGAGTTTCAAAACCATTATCATACGACGTGCGAAGAGGTCTTTTATGCATTAGAAGGTGAAATAGATTTCTATGTGAATAATGAAAGAGTTCCAATTAAACAAGGTGATGTCCTGCAAGTTCGTCCTCATGAATCTCACTATCTTATTAACCATTCTGACAAACCTTTTAAAGCTGTTTTTATTAAGTCACCACATTTACCAAATAAAGATACTGTACAAACGGAAAATCCAACATTAACGAAGGAGTGATTTGGAATGACTTGGGGATTTAAAAATCGATTAAATACAATTTTACCTGATGGTAGAGCGGTTATGTTAGCAATAGATCACGGTTATTTCTTAGGACCAATTCACGGACTAGAACAACCACTTGAAACAGTAAAAAACTTACTTCCTTATACAGACTCCCTCTTTTTAACGCGCGGTGTACTTAGCTCCTGTATTCCTGAAAACTGCAGCACACCGATGGTTATGCGTGTATCTGGCGGCGCTACTGTCGTCGGTAAAGATTTAGCGAATGAAACAATTGTTACACCTGTAAAAGAAGCAGTGAAGCAAAACGCAATTGGCGTTGGCGTTTCTGTTTTTGTCGGATCAGACTATGAAACACAAACTGTTTCGAATCTCGCAAATGTAGTCTCTGAAGCTCACGATTACGGCCTACCTGTACTCGGCATTACCGCAGTCGCAAAAGAATTACAAAAACGTGAAGCTCGCTTTCTAGCACTTGCTTCCCGCGTATGTGTTGAAATGGGTGCTGATATTATTAAAACGTATTACTGCGAGGGATTCGAAAAAATAACGAGCACATGCCCTGCCCCAGTCGTCATCGCAGGTGGCCCAAAACTAGATTCAATTGAAGACGCATTAAACATTACGTACAATGCGCTGCAAGAAGGCGCAATTGGAGTAGACATGGGCCGAAACATATGGCAATCCGAGCACCCAGCTGCGATGATTCAAGCGATACATGGCATTGTGAAGAATGGATTGAATGTGAAAGAGGCGCTTGAACTTTATGATGATGTGAAGAATTAATGTGAAAAGACAGACTATTTATTAGTCTGTCTTTTTTGTTAAAATAAAGTAAAGGAGGAATGATTATGCGAAGAATGACTTTCGAACGTCCTACCGATCATTACGATGAACGCTTATACTCTATTGATGAAAAAATTTGCGCCCTATTAAAAGAAAGAAAAGAACTTTCAGGTGGTGACCCAGGTTTTCCACATGATGAAGCGATTTATAAATGGGCAAAGCAATACGAATTTTATCCAGACTATCTAAACTCATTATTCTCTTCCATGATGGATGAAGAAGAATTTAAACCTCGCGTTGAACCAACTGAGTTTAAAAAACATGTACCTGTTTTTAAAACTTATGAACATAATGGCGTCATGTATACTGTAACTTTTATTCGGCAATATGCAAATGCTAGTGTAGTTTATTTATATAGCGATTGGGATTCCACGGATGAAGATTTTATTGAAAATAAGCCTCATAGTTTCTTCCAATTATCAATAGATGATACATACTATTGCTGGTCAGAAGGTGGTGGCGGCACCGATGGACATATGAATCATCAATTCGTTATATCTCCTGTCCTTCCTGATAATTTGTCTGGAATAAGCTTACGATTTAAAGAACTCAGTATGCCGTTTAGGAAAGATCAAGCTGTACTTGAATTTGAAATTCAGATAGACAAATAAAGTGAGACTATAATCAATCCACAAATAGTAAGATAAATAAGGTAATAAAATAAACAAGCCCCTTTCCAAACTGGATAAGGGGCTAAATATACACCTTCAAATGATTACTCTTGGTGATTACTATTAAGCTTTGAAACTTTCTTACCTTCTCTATAATCAAGACAAGACACTTCAATTAATAAGCCATTAAATACTGTAAAATAAAAACCATAACTACTACCTCGCATCGAATAAGGTTCCTTATCTATTTCAATGCCGCCTGCTACTAAACGATTATACGCTTGATCAACTTCATTTGAAGTATCCACTAAAAAACCAATATGAAAAGCTTCAGGATACATCACTTCCTTATTTCCCTTAAATGCTTTTGGATCGCTCAGCACAAGTATAAATCCACTTTCATCACTCATCACTACTAGTGCCTTTCCCTTTTGCTCCAAAAATTGAAAATCAAAAAATGTTTCAAAGAAATGTCTCGCTTCTGATAAATCATCAACACATAAATTCAAATGATTTAACTTCATTCACTCATCTCCTTTTAAGCAGAGGGTATGTAGACTCATTTTCATAACACTTAAATATGTAAGGTAAGATATTCAAGCGTTCCGTCTAAGACTATGCTTTATAAGTCTAATACTTTTCTCCATAGCCTAGAACGTTTTTTATGACTGCAATTATATAAACCGTTCGACGTGAAATATTAATGTACCTATATAAAATAGTCTCATTATTTATTTTCCAGATTGTGTAGAACCCACTCAACCAGGAAAATTGCTGAAGGGATGCGCTCTGTTGTATCACCTAAAAATAGCTTATTAAGTAACTCATCTAAATGAATTGGCTTATTCGGCAACGTTTGAATATACCTTAAAGCAGATCCCGCTGGCGGTACTGGCTTATTATTAATAGCCCATATCCCTTCTAACAATGTCCAAGTTGACGTATGAACTAAGTATGAAGCTTTTAACTCATCATTTGCTTTTAAAGCAGATTGAATTTTAATAAGCGAACTATGCAACCAATGAGAAATGCCCTTCATTTTGTCACTTGAAACACGATAGTTTTCAAATTCATATGTAGCTATTTCCTTTAACTTTTTTAACTCACCGCTTTTATCAAACAAAATTTTCCCTTCTAGAAATGAGTATAGTTCCATCGGATTGTTTTTAAAGTTTACTTGAATTTGATTAAAATCTGCACCCTTATATTCAACTAAAATATCTTCTCTCATTTCAGAATGAAATTTCTTCTTTTGTCCGTCTTCTAAAAGAATATAGAAGTCTAAATCAGATTCAGGATATGCATCGCCTCTTGCAACAGATCCAATTAGCATGAATCCATTTACCTTTTCCATAGATAAGACTTCCGCTACTATTGTTTGCACTAATTTTTTATGTTGTTCATATGTAATGAATGCAAGTTTTTCTATCATTCCCATCCCCCAGTCATAAAAAAGAGGATACATGATTGCTTCTACAACATGTATCCTCTGCTTGTATATTACGACTGCTGATAAGCCGCTTTTGATGATTTCACATAATAAACTGCGTGATCCACATTAATGATATGATCTGGTTTTGGTTTACCACGGCCCGCTCTATGTCCAGCTAAGTGTTCTTCACTTGTTTCCCAGTTTTTCCATGCTTCTTCAGATTCCCAGCGAATCATAACGACTACTTCTTCGTCGCCGCGTCTTACTTTTTTCACAAGAACACTTAAGTCAATAAAGCCTTCAAATTTTTCAATAATACCTTCTCCAGTAAAACGTTCTACAACTATATTTGATGTACCTTCTTTTACTGTAAATGTTTTCGTTTCGATAAACATATATCCCACTCCTTCATTGTAATACGAATACTACTATACTTCTATTATAGTTGATTATGATAATTATTTTCAATTATAAAGTTTAAATTTTTCGAATTATGCTGTTTTCTCTTCTATCGCCTCATCTAAAAATTTGAAATATGGGAGTAAGATTCCGACTAAAGAAGTGACACATATAATTGAACCGATAATAAAGTATAGTGCTCTTACTCCCCACATTTCACTCAATATGCCCCCTACTAACACACCTAACGGCATAGCGGATCGTATGAAAAATAAGCGCACTGAAAATACTTGTCCTATCATATTATTCGGCACGGTTTGTTGGCATATTGTCGTGTTATGAACATTGAAAAATGCAATACAAATCCCTGCTATTACTTCAATTATTATTGCAATGATAATACTATGATTGAATCCTAATGAAATGTATGTGAGTCCCCCTATAAACAATCCTCCAAGCATAAGTATACGCCGACTTTTATATGTTACTTTTCCGACTAATACTGAGCCAATTACGTAGCCAAGTGGAAAACCTGCCATGAAATAACCGTACTCTGCATATCCCGCTGACAGCTCGTCTTTTATATAAGGAAGATTTGTGACCATCGTTACCCCTACTCCAAACTGCACGAAAGTAAGAAATATACCGAGCCAAACGATGATTGGTTTTGTAAAAAAATATGTAAAACCGTGAAGAAACTGTCCAAGCCACGTTTTCCGAATAGGTTGCGACGTTCTATTTTCTTTTATATAAAGTAAGAAAGTGCCACTAACAAATAAACAAATGCATACGAAAGATAATGTAAGTTCTGTTCCAATGAAATGAATGACCACTCCACCTAATACTGGCGCAAGAAACATCATAAGGCGAGTCATTCCATCAATGTACGCATTTGCATCTTGAAGTTGTTCTTTCCCTACAATGCTCGGTGTAATGGCTTGACTTGCAGGTGTATAAAGTGGTGTAATAAGTCCCACTACAATTTGAACAACATAAATGTGCCAAACTTCTATACTACCTGAAACTAGCATCACTAAAGGTAATAAAAATACGGACGCTCGTATCCATTGTGAAAAAATCATAATCCACTTCCGGCTCCATTTATCAATAAATGGGCCGCTGATTAATTGCAGTATGAGTGATGGGATGAAATATAATAACCACATACTACTTAAAGCCATTTCTGATCCTGTTAACTCATATACTAGAATTGAATTACATAACGTTCCGAAAGCCCCTCCTAATTCTGAGATTGCACTACCAATCCACATAAAAAAAAACGAACGATTTTTCAATACATTTTTCAATTTCATACACCAACTTTTCTTTTATATTCCTCCCTTTATGTACATTCTCGTTGTTAATTATCTATTCAAAAACATATCTAATTCTTTCGCTAAAGACTGTACTGCTTTCTTTCTTAATACATATTTTCCATCGTGTATATCCACTAACTTCGCTGCACGTAACAATTTCAAATGGTGGTGTACAGTCGATTTACCAAGTTGCAATCTTTCTGTAATTTCCTGCAATGTTCGTTCTTTTTCGAACAACATTTTTACAATGCGTAACCTCGCTTCATCTCCAAGAGCTTTATGTTTTTGAACTAAAAAATAATTCGGTTCATATGGATCTTCAGGATGGATACTTTCGTTTGCAACTGGATAATGAAATACTTTCGTATCTTCAATATCCGCCTCAATATTCCACGGTCTGTACGTCATTTGCGGAATAAGAAGTACGTGATGAACACTTGGCTCTGGCATATAAATAACGCCACCTGTAGCCCACTCGACAAACTCTTCTGGTTTCATCTGTTTATTCATTTCATTCTTTGCTTCATAATCTCGTTTTAATATAGAACGTATTTCTTCTTCCTCTTTCTGAATCACACTCTCATACCAACCTCTCATAACAGCAATTAAATGAGATTTCAGCACTTGTACATCAACATCACATATAAAACGAATATAAGTAGAGAAAAACGCATGATCCTGTGTTAATTCCTTTAATTCATGTATTGCAGTTCCATCTCTACTTGCGGCTAAACGTCTTTTTTTCTCATATTTCTCCCCTAAAAACGGTAAACATGTATACTTCAAATCTTCTTCTGAAAGTGAATCGATTTTAGCATGAAACTGCGATACACCCTGTATGTCTTCTTCATACAACAACTGAAGCAATGCTTTCCACGTATTATGTTCTTCGACAAATTGTAAGTGCTCTCTCATTTCTTCTGTTAATGATTTCTTAATTTCTTCCCATTCATTTTGACTCTTTTCAAGTGTATCAATTAACCTCTTATGAGTAATTGCTGCAATGCCAAGCGCACATTCGAAAAGTATCGAATATTTCACTTGAACGTTATAAGTTTCCCTCTTTCTACTCGTTATGTGATAGACCTCCATTTTTATCCCCTCCTTGTTTGCTATATATTAAATTCTATTTTTATCGAATTTAACCTTCTATATTTTTAGAATTATTTTGCGACTTCAAAAAAACTCTAATCAATGAGCAAATAGAGAAAGGTTTATACTCTTTTTCATTCTGACTTAATTAAAGCCTTGATTATTAAGTATCATATTAAAAAGAAGTTTTTTAATGGCTCTGTTATAAGTTGTCTTTCACCCTCTTGTGCAACTATAGAAAAGGTTTATTGAAGAGAAAAAAGAATTGGTTTTATTAAGAAAAATGAACAGGAGGCTATACGAATGGGAAGAAAAGAAATGTTGCAAAATGGAGTCCAACAAGTTTTTTACGAAGAAGAATGGTACCCACCAATATCAGAAGCGTTAAAGAATCTTACGGTTGAACAAGCATGTTGGCAACCAGAAGGTGCTGCCAGTAATACGATTTGGGAAAATGTGAACCATTTATTAATCTTTAAAGAACGCCTACTTTCCCGCTTACATGAAGACGACACATTTGTTGCTCCACAAAATAATGATGAGACGTTTATCCAAGGTGGACCTAATGATGATGCCGCTTGGCAGCAAACCGTAAAGCGAACGCTTCAAGTACATGATGCCTTACAATCTTCATTAACCGCCCTTCAAGAAGCAGAACTAGATCAACTAAGTCCTTCTCTACCAGTTTGGCAACAATATATGAATATCCTTTTGCATGATGCTTATCATACAGGACAAATTATACAGCTTCGGAAACTTCAAGGTTCATGGCCAACTCACCGTTCTTATTTATAAAGTGAAATTTTAATCAGCTCTTACCAATCGGGATTTTGCGGGCAGCCCAGCCCATCCCCACCTCACTTCTTTGCTTTCCTTGAATTTTGAGGTAAAAATCTTACTGCCCGTTAATCCGGAATAAACGATGTTTAAAATCGCATACGTTTAATATCCAACAAAACAATTGAAAACAGCTAATTGTTCGATAATTACTACGATTGCTCAAAATAAAGCAAATTAAAATACATTGATTCCTAACATAACTTACATGCTTCATAACTTCTAATCATAATCCAAATTTGGAAGAATAGATGCTTTTTTATATACAAATAATAACTCTCAAGGAGTTGTTGACATGTATTTCATATTGAATATGTTAGGGATTTTCGTTGTCATATTAATCATTTTCTTATGTTCGCCTAATAAAAAACATATAAAATGGAGACCAATTGTAATTCTCATCCTATTGGAGCTTTTTATTACGTGGTTTATGTTAGGCACAAAGCTCGGCAGTATTATCATTAATAAAATTGCGTCATTTTTCAGTTGGCTACTAGCATGTGCGAATGAAGGTATTCGATTTGCATTTCCTTCAGCTATGGAAAGTCAGCACATTGATTTCTTCTTTAGTGCGTTACTTCCTATCATTTTTGTTATTACTTTTTTCGATATTCTTTCTTATTTCGGAATCTTAACTTGGATTATTGATAAAGTAGGTGCAGTTATTTCAAAGATTTCTCGTTTACCAAAGTTAGAAAGTTTCTTTTCGATTCAAATGATGTTTTTAGGAAACACCGAAGCACTTGCGGTTGTTCGGGATCAATTATCTGTTTTAAAAGAAAATCGATTATTAACTTTTGGAATTATGAGTATGAGTAGCGTTAGCGGATCCATTCTTGGTGCTTATTTATCAATGGTTCCAGCAACATATATTTTCAGCGCAATCCCATTAAACTGTATTAACGCATTAATTTTAGCCAATGTATTAAATCCTGTGGAAGTTTCGAAAGAAGAAGACGTTGTTTACACACCTTCAAAACATGAAAAAAAGGATTTCTTTTCTACTATTTCAAACAGTATGTTAGTTGGGATGAATATGGTTATCGTTATTTTAGCTATGGTAATTGGTTATGTAGCTTTAACAGCATGTTTAAATGGGATTTTAGGATTTTTTGTAACGGGGTTAACAATTCAAAAAATCTTCTCCATTATCTTTAGTCCTTTTGCATTTTTACTCGGTTTATCAGGCAGTGATGCTATGTATGTAGCTGAACTAATGGGGATCAAAATAACGACGAATGAATTTGTTGCAATGATGGATTTAAAATCAAACTTAAAGTCGCTACAACCGCATACGGTTGCGGTTGCAACGACATTTCTAGCTTCTTTTGCTAACTTTAGTACAGTAGGTATGATTTACGGAACTTACAATTCATTATTTGGCGGAGAAAAATCATCAGTCATCGGTAAAAATGTTTGGAAGCTTCTTGTTAGCGGGATGGCTGTTTCTTTATTAAGTGCTATGCTCGTTGGGCTATTTGTATGGTAATTAATTTTTATAATAAAAGACACCCAAGCCAATTGAGTGTCTTTTATTATTATTTTCGAATTTGCCCATTTCCACGAATCACATATTTTGTAGAAGTTAATGCTGGAAGCCCCATTGGTCCTCTTACGTGTAACTTTTGTGTACTGATACCAATTTCCGCTCCGAATCCAAATTCGGATCCATCTGTAAAACGAGTCGATGCATTATGATAAAGTGCCGCGGCATCTACAGAAGTAAAAAACTTGCTGACGTTTTCCTCGTTTTCAGTAATAATTGCTTCAGAATGCATAGATCCATACGTATTTATATGATGAATCGCTTCTTCAACAGTGGAAACCACTTTCACTGCTAGTGTGAGAGATAAAAACTCAGTTTCCCAGTCTTCTTCTGTCGCAAGTAAGATAGAAGAATCAATCGCCACTGCTTTATTATTACCACGTAGCTCCACTCCTCTTTCCTTCAAGGAAGAAAACAACTCGCTACCATATTGCTCTGCCCAATTCTCATGAAGTACAATCGTCTCAATTGCATTACATACAGATGGACGCTGTGTTTTTGCATTTATAATAATATTAAACGCCATTTGTTTATCTGCTGTTTCATCAATGAATATATGACAATTTCCCGCACCTGTTTCAAGTACTGGAACAGACGCTTCTCTCACAACAGTATCGATTAATTGTTTGCCACCTCTTGGAATAAGAACGTCTAGATAATCCTTCATTGTAAACAACTGCTTCGCGCTATTTCGCGTTGTATCTTCTATAAGCTGTACGCTTTCTTGAGGTAAGCTTGTTAGTTTGAGCGCTCTGTGAATAACGGCAACGATGGCCTTATTAGAATGAATAGCAGAAGAACTACCACGTAATATGACTGCGTTTCCTGTCTTCAAACAAATTGTAGCTGCATCCACTGTTACATTCGGTCTTGCCTCATAAATCATGCCTATAACACCAAGTGGTACGCGCATCTCCTGAATAGATAGTCCATTTGGCCTTTCCCATGCACTTACACATTCTCCTACAGGATCACGTAATTCAATTAGCTGCTTAATCCCCTCTGTCATATCAATAATACGATTTTCAGTTAGCAGAAGACGATCAAGGAGTGAATCAGAAAATCCTTTTGCCTTACCTTCTTCAATATCCCTCTTGTTTTCTTCTAAAATATAAGCTGTTTCTAATATTAACTGATCAGCTATTGCGGAAAGTGCTTCGTTTTTTTGCTCTGTAGATTTAAGCACAAGCTCTCTAGCAACCTCTTTTGCTTTTATCCCCTTTGCCAACACTTCATTCATTTTTATTTCCTCCTTTTTAAAGTGAAACCCAATGATCCCTATGGATGACTTCATAACTATGTCTCTCGCCTCTTACTTGAATATCTTGGCTTTGCATACCTTTTACATCTCTTAGTTCCTCTGCACTATATGTGCATTGTCCTTTTCCTATTACGCGCCCTTGTTGCGTTACAACCTCTACAACTTCACCCACTTGGAAAAATCCTGATACATTCGTAACACCAGCTGGAAGTAAACTCTTACCATGCTGAATGATGGCAGTAGCTGCCCCAGCATCTACTTCAATTTGTCCGCTAACAAGCGAATGTAAGGCAATCCATTGCTTGTTCATCTTCATTTCTTTTTGAGGAGCATTACCAACATACGTTCCATCACCCTTACCCTTCAAAACATCTACAAACTTTTCCTGTCCACGTCCTGTTCCGATAAATACACTCACACCAAGAGAGAGCGCTGTCTTTGCAGCATCGATTTTTGATTTCATACCGCCAGTCCCAAGTTTTGAGCCAGCATCTCCTGCAAGAGAAGAAATTTCTTCCGTAACTTCAGGAAGAAAATAATATTTTTTTGCATCCGCATTTTTCTGAGGATTTTTGTCATATAACCCGTTCACATCCGTAAAGATCATAAGCATATCCGCCGAAACAAGCCCGCTTACTAAAGCTGACAGCATATCATTATCACCGAACGTCAGCTCCTCTAAGGAGATGGAATCATTTTCATTAATAATTGGAAGAGCGGAGCGGTTTAATAATTCTCCTAACGTAGCGTAAGCATTACTATATTGTTCTTTTCTAGAAAAATCACTTCTCGTCAGCAAAAGTTGCGCAGTAACGATGCCATATTTACGGAATTCCTCGGTGTACGCCTGCATTAACAAACTTTGTCCGACAGCTGCTGCAGCCTGTTTCCCTTTAATCGTTACAGGTCTGCTAGGATATCCTAGCGCTGAAAAACCTGCAGCGACGGCTCCAGATGTAATTAACACAACCTCGTGCCCATCTTCTTTCAACCGAGCCAATGCGGCAACGTGATCTGAAAGCTGTTCTGTAGAGATGCCTCCGTGACTATCTGCCAAGGAACTACTCCCAATCTTTACAACAACTCGTTGTTTTTTCACTTTTTTATCCCCCAAGTCTAAAATCAAAGTTTTTTATAAATTACACTTCATTCACTTTGTAACTATATCTATTCTCATCAATGCTGCAATGAAGTATTTAAGAGCAAAATAAAAATGACCGCTTCGCCCTTAATAAAATAAAAAGGACGAAACGGTCATTGTTCCGCGGTACCACCTTAATTGATATACATAGATATCCACTTGGTGCCTATAACGCAGGCGAACGCCTAAACTTTCATTTAAGACTCAGGGATAGGTTCGATATATTCTATACGAGGAATCTTTCAGCCGGTGAATTCCACTCTCTTTCGCAAGAAGACATATGTACTAGTTCCCTTCAACGATTTTCAATCTAATTTTTTTATATTATGCGATATAGTTCGATTCGGTGTCAAGAGGTATTTTTAAAAATAAATAGAGCCGCAAGTTATTTGTATGAAATTATCGCCCTACTGAATGAAAATACAAAATGATATAAGTTTAACTCATATTCATAAACATAAAACCTTACATTATAGTGTATATATTTACATAATGTCGAATATAATTAATTTTTATCTTTTAGTGTTGCAAAAAGGAATATATTCTCTTAGAATGTTTCTTTATATTGCACAGGGATGTTATTCTTATTCTAAGAAAATAATATCAAACCGATATAATTGATTATAAAAGGAGCAAGATTGAGTTATTATGGATAAACAAATTGGATTCATCGGTTGCGGAAATATGGGAATGGCTATGATTGGCGGAATGATAAACAAAAATATAGTGTCTTCAAATCAAATTATTTGTTCAGATTTAAACACTGCTAATTTAAAAAATGCTAGTGAAAAATATGGGCTAACTACAACTACCGACAACAATGAAGTAGCTAAAAATGCTGATATTTTAATTTTATCAATCAAACCAGACCTATACGCGTCAATAATTAATGAAATAAAAGAAGTAATCAAAAACGATGCTATCATCGTTACGATCGCTGCTGGGAAAAGTATTGAAAGTACTGAAAATACCTTTAATAAAAAAGTAAAGGTTGTAAGGGTAATGCCTAATACTCCTGCTCTTGTTGGAGAAGGAATGTCTGCATTATGCCCGAATGAAATGGTGACAGAAAAAGATTTAGAAGATGTACTAAACATTTTCAATAGTTTTGGTCAAACAGAGATCGTAAGTGAAAAATTAATGGATGTTGTCACATCCGTAAGTGGTTCTTCACCAGCTTATGTATATATGATTATAGAAGCGATGGCAGATGCTGCTGTACTAGATGGTATGCCAAGAAATCAAGCATATAAATTCGCTGCTCAAGCTGTGTTAGGCTCTGCAAAAATGGTACTAGAAACAGGAATACATCCAGGTGAATTGAAAGATATGGTTTGTTCTCCTGGCGGAACGACAATAGAAGCTGTAGCAACATTAGAGGAAAAAGGACTGAGAACAGCGATTATTTCAGCTATGCAGCGTTGTACGCAAAAGTCTGTTGAACTATCTGGTCAAACTAAAAAGTAAAACTGTAAAAGAGATCGCGTTAGCTATGAATTCATATGAATTTAATTAGAAATTCACTACATGATAAACGGCCAAACTCATATATACTTGAGTTTGGCCGTTTCAGTTTTAATTATATTAAAATAATTTCGTTCAAATCTTCTTTACAGGTTCTGTTTTATCCCTTACCTATTCCCTACTATGATTGTGTAATTTTATTAGAAACTAATAATTTTTCAATGCATTTCGGTAACATATCTAATAGCGTTTCAAATGCGTAGTTTACATCTAGACGTTCTGTCCATTGATGTGCATCTTTTCCTACCGGCCCCATATTTAATACTGGAACATCAAACTCTTCTAATTCCTGAAGCGGAATTGAATAACCTTTATCCCATAATGGCATATTGTCTACAAGCGAACTCATTGAATCCAGTGGATACTGCAAGCCTACATAACTTAAATCTGAAATCCCCCCAAAATAATTTTGGTTTTCAAATGTAATTTTATGATTGTAGTGTGCATACTTTTCCATTTCTACAACTACCTCTTTTATTAAAGGATTGTTGCGTGAACTCACAGCTGGATAGTACGGCGGAGCGAAGAAAAGTACAATCATCGGTGCCTTTTCTTTACATAAGATCGCTAATTTATCTACTAAATCAATGGTTACCGCACGATCATCTTTATCTCCTCTATTTTTTATAATATTAGATTGAATATGATTTATTTTTTCTCGTCCATGTTGCTCAATTGCATATGTGATAAGCTCTTCATAAGTTAATACATTTACTTTGAGATTAGGTGGTATAAATGGATTATATTTAGAAAAACGATATGCATGTTTTTCATACGACTCTTCTATTTTCTCTGCTACTTTCGTTACTTTTTGACGTAACAATGAAACTACATCTGTCATTGATTTTTCTAATAAAAACAAATTAAATAATGTAACTGCACGATGCGGAATTTGTACAGAATAATCCTCTTTTAAGTCCCTTTGAAGTAAGTTAGTTGGCGGAGGACTCGCTTCCCCTTCTACAATATCACAAAGGTCTGTGTTTAACTCTAATTCTGCTGTTATTAATGAAGCCATATAACTCCCATTTAACCCTGCAAAAGGTTCACCTACATGTGTCTCTTTTCCGTAGCAAAGAAAACCAGGTAACACTTTACCAATAGAGCCAGTGTAAATATACTTATTTTGGTCACCAGGATGTCTTGAAAACATAGGCTCTGAGTTTAAGACCGTTTTATAATCTAAGTTATGCTCTCTTGCTAAATCTAACAGTCTCGGAACAGCAGCCCTCATCCCTACAGAATTTACTTCTTCATCTGGTACAGCCAATAAAAGAACATTCCCATCAAATCTTTCTTCGCAAGCTTGCTCAATCATTGCCATTTGTAATGCGAGGCCGCATTTCATATCCATTGTTCCTCTACCAAACAGCCATTCTCCATGTTCTATATCTTCACGTACATGGTCTGGAAGTTCATCTTTATGAGAATAAAACAAAGATGTTAACTTTTTAGGATTAAATGCATCTTCTTTCCATATTCCGTAATCTTGTACATCTACAACATCAAAGTGACTTACTAGAATTACAGTATTTTTTGTACTATCACTTTTCTTTACTAGTGCTGTAACAAAATATCGTCCGTCCCCTGTCGGATTTTTTTGCAAATGATGCGGGTTTTGTTTGAAATACTGTAAGTCAGATAATTGTTCCACAACAAAGTCTGGCAATATTACTTCAGCTTCTGAACCGGTAATACTAGGAATTTCAACAAGACTGCTTAATAATTGAACCAATTGTTCTTTTGATTGCCACTTTGACATATAAATCCCCCTATTTTCCGCATTATGAAAACTAATTCCAGTATATGAATAAAAAATGACGACAGCTACCAAAATTATAGTTCTGATGTACTGCCGATTTTTATTGATATTTCATGAGCCGCTTGTTTTACCTTGCTAATAAGAAAAGATAGTCGATCATCATTAATACGATGACTAATTAACCCAACACTTAATGCTCCTACTACTTTATGATTAAATCCGATAATAGGTGCAGCTACTGAAGCTGTCCCTTCTGTTTTTTCACCATAACTGACAGCATATCCTTCATTTTTTATTTGCTTTATTTGATTAAGAAGAATTTGCTTTTGTTCTGGTAATGAAGAAAGTAAATGTTCTACAATATGTTCCATTTCATTCGTTTTCATATTGGCAAGCATCGTTTTATTTGCGGCACCAATTGAAAGTGGTATTTGTTCTCCTAGATTATCGATAACTCGAATTTTTAAAGGACTATCAATTCTTTCAATGATAATAGAATGTGTTCCGTTTGGAATATTCAAATAGACACTTTCTTCCACTTCAGAAGCCAAACGTTTCATCACTTCTCTTGCAACAGATCTATAGTCTACCTTCTCCAATTGACGCAACCCTATTTCCATCCACATTGGTCCAATTTTGTACTGTTTTGTCTCTGTAATTTGTGTAACTAACCCATGCTCCATTAGAGAGTTAAGTAATCTATGTACTGTACTAACCGGGAGATGTGTTCCATCAGCTATATCAGAAATAGCCCAATACTCTTTTTCATTTGTAGAATTCAATAATTTAATAATACTTATCGCTCGATCAATGGACTGTACCATAACTCGCCTCAACTTTACTCGTAATATGTTAGTACGCTTAATTAACTATCAATTTAGCAAACATTCGAAATGAAATCAATCTATTTATTTAATTTTCTAATAATAAAAACATATCACTAACAACGAATTGAAAACGCAAACAAAAAAATATTGACTTTTCTTTTTAATTATCTGAAAATTATAACAAGATTTCACATCACGGAATACATTCCATAATACGGAAAAACATCAAACATTATTCTATCAACTACGAAAGTGAGGAAAACAATGGCGCAAGTAAGCAATACAAACAATGAATTAAAACGTACGATGAAAAGTAGACACTTATTCATGATTGCACTCGGTGGTGTGATTGGAACCGGGTTATTTAACGGATCTGGCTTTATTATAAGTCAGGCTGGACCTGGTGGATCCGTACTTGCCTTTATTGCTGGTGGATTATTAATGTATTTCGTTATGCTATGTCTTGGTGAACTTGCTGTAGCCATGCCGGTTTCAGGTTCTTTTCAGGAATATGCTACTAAATTCATCAATCCTGCAACTGGCTTTACAATCGGATGGTTGTATTGGTTAAGCTGGGCGAATACGACCGGTCTTGAATTTACAACTGCCGGTATTACAATGCAGCGCTGGTTTCCTGATATTCCTGTTTGGGTTTGGTGTTTAATATTTGGCGTTACCATCTTCACTATTAACGCATTATCTGCTCGTAGTTATGCAGAAACAGAATTTTGGTTTTCAAGTATAAAAGTATCTGCCATTATAGCTTTTATAATTCTTGGTGGCGCCGCTATGTTCGGTTTTATTGATTTAAAAGGCGATGAACCAGCTCCACTTCTTTCAAATTTCGTAAATCATGGTGGTTTATTTCCGAATGGACTTGCAGCTATTCTATTAACAATGGTTACAGTCAATTATTCCTTCCAAGGTACAGAGCTTGTCGGAATCGCAGCAGGTGAAAGTGAAGATCCAGCAAAAACTTTACCTCGTTCTATTAGAAATATTATATGGCGCACAATGTTTTTCTTCGTCTTAGCAATCTTTGTTCTTGTTGCTTTAATTCCTTGGGAAGAAGCTGGATTAACAAAGAGTCCATTCGTTGCTGTTTTTGATAATATTGGTATCCCATATGCAGCTGATATTATGAACTTTGTTATTCTTACTGCTGTTCTTTCTGTCGCAAACTCAGGACTATACGCTGCTACTCGAATGCTTTGGTCTTTATCAAAAAACGAAATGGCTCCAGCATTTTTAAAGAAATTATCATCACGTGGGATTCCTCTCAACGCTTTAATCATGACAATTGCTATTTCTGCTTTTTCTCTTTTGACAAGTGTAGTAGCTGCTGAAACTGTTTACTTGTGGCTCATTTCAATTTCCGGAGTCATTACCATTATTGTTTGGATGTCAATTTGTGTTTCTCAATTCTTTTTCCGCAAACATTATTTAGCAGACGGCGGAAAATTAGAAGACTTAAAATTTAAAACGCCACTTTATCCACTCGTACCAATTCTTGGTTTTGGATTGTATGGCATTATATTAATCAGTCTTATTTTTATCCCAGAACAACGACTTGGAATCTATTGCACTGTCCCATTTATCATCTTTTGCTACACTTACTATCACTTTAAAGTTAAGAAAAGAAATTCTACTAACACTCATAGTGAAACTAAAATTAGCGAGACTTCGTAATATTTGACTATACATAAAAGACCACACATAGCGTTTCACTTCATGTGTGGTCTTTTTTCATTATTTTAATATGATTTCATCTGAATTTAATGAATATATCCCCTTTCCTACAAAAGTAGTAGAGTGTTCATTTAAACACTTACTACCTCAGTGGGATTTATCACATTCCAATTTCAATATAATAGTAAATAGGTATATCGGATATAGATGTACATTACTAGGCTTATACATATTTCAACTTTAGAATTATATTCACTATTCAATTGGTAGTTACCAATAAAGAAAGGAATGATCATAATAATACAGAACATATACGAAACTCATTTACATGTAAGAAATTTAGAGAAGGCAATAAATTTCTATCAAAACAAGCTAGGATTAACGTTAGCAAGAAAACTCTCCAAAAGAAGAGTGGCTTTCTTTTGGATCGGAGAAAATAAACAACAAATGCTTGGACTATGGGAAGTACATAACATTGAAGACTTTGAGCCGAGACATTTTGCTTTTGGTGTAAATTTAGAGTTTTTAATAACTTCTAAAGCGTGGTTAGAGGAACGTGGAATAGCAGTGATAGGAAGTCAAGGAAAAGGAAATCAAGAGCCAATTGTCCAAAGGTGGATGCCTGCTGCAAGTGTATACTTTCTAGATTGTGATGGAAACAAATTAGAATTCATTTCTATGTTACATGAGAATCCAGATGAATTAGAATATGCGTCCTATTTAAGTGTATGGAATGCGGAACACCAAGAAAAATGAATGGAATTTTCGTTCAAGTCTTTTCTTATTTTTGGATATAATGTTGTACGATCCCCCCTTTTACTATGAATTTGTTAACATAATGCATTTACTGTCATCTTATATTTGTACTTACGTACGAGCAATTCCTAATCTGCTTCAATTACAATTTGAATTATGTAAATTTTCCTCTTATCTGGCATCTACTCTTTAGACACAAACCCCCCTTAAATTGAAAATGATTAAGGGGAGTTTTATATACGATGCAATTATAGTTCAGATTTCACTCGAACAGAAACATTATTTTTAATTATATTTTTGACATCTTTAAAGCTAACAAAATTGTTACTTTTCTCATCCCAAAGACGGAAACGTAGTGATTGTAAGCTTGTAGCAAGCGTAATCGTTGGTACATTTTTTAACGGAAGCGTATTATTGTGTGCCTCTTCTAGTTTATAGTTAGGTACCCTTGGGCTTAAATGGTGAACATGATGGAATCCAATATTACCAGTTAAGAATTGCAAAATTTTAGGAAGCTTATAAAAAGAACTTCCTTCCACTGCCGCTTTCACATATTCCCAATCTTTATCCTCTTCAAAATAAGAATCCTCAAATGTGTGCTGTACGTAAAACAGCCAAATCCCTACTGAACCTGCTATTAAGAATATAGTACCATGTACTAACAGAAACGATTGCCACCCAATTGCCCAGCAAAGTATAGCTACTACAGCAACAATTATAATATTCGTCAAATAAGTATTCATACGTTCTTTCTGCCTTGCACCTTTTCGGTTAAATCTATTTTTAAGCAAGAAAACATAAATCGGACCTAATCCAAACATAACGAATGGATTGCGATATAAGCGATATGCTAAACGAAGTCTAAATGGTGCAGCTACATATTCATCAACTGTAAGCGTCCAAATATCCCCTGTACCCCTCTTATCCAAATTACCACTTGTAGCGTGGTGAATAGAATGTTCATGCCCCCACTGATCAAATGGGAATAATGTTAAAACACCCATACACGTTCCAACTATTCTATTTGCACGTCGACTTTTAAAGAACGAATAATGGGTGCAATCATGAAAAATAATGAAAATTCTTGTCATAAATCCAGCGGCTAACAGTGCTGGAACTAATGTTAACCAATAAGAAACTGACAAACTTTTATAAGCAAGGTACCATAAAATAATAAATGGCACGATTGTGTTGATCAGTTGCCAAACACTTTTTTTAATCGTTGATTTTTCAAAAGGAGCAACTTGTTTTTTTAAATTTTTAGTATTTTCTAAGGTCATTGTTCTAATTCCTTTCCTTTTTGTTGCTAATTCATATTATAGCACACTATTAGTATCAGGTGTTAAAAGTAGCTATAATAAATATTATATACTATGAAAATCTCTTTTTCTTACTCATTACTTACAAATTACTTACGCCCAAAACAGCTTCTATAATTGGACAGGCGGAGTATTTTATTTATAAAAGAAACTTCGAATTTTTCCAATAAGTACATAAAAAAAACAGCAAGTTTTTTCACAAGAAGAAAAAAGCTGCGATAAGTCAGTTTCACCGACTTATCGCAGCTCCTCTTCGTTTTACCTTATTTTATCGATGAAGCCACACTGCACCTGCAGACTTGTCTTCAGCTTGGCCTACCACTTCAAACTTCAGTCCTAGTTTCGGTAACTTACGTCCTGCATCAGGAATAATGCTGTTGATGTATTGCTTAGAATCATCAAATTTTGCCACTCCTGGTAATCCTTTATAATCGAAGATACCGCGAGTTGGTGAATTTACTTTCCATGCTGGTGTTTGATCAAATGAGAATGCCGCATCGGCAATTTGGTAACGCGTACTGCTCTTCACAGTAGGTTGTCCGTTTAATGTCCCTACAATTGCCTCTGGATGAGAATCTACTACTCCTAAGAACCCTTCACCTGGATGAACGCCTACCCAGTTATCTGTAAAGCTTTGATCCGCATACCATACAACCATTCCTGTATTAAATACTGGGCCACGTGCATGTTGTAACGCAGTGTCAGAACCAGCGTAATTTCTCCACTCTACATAGTAATTATGTTTTTTCTGTTCAAATCCGTTAGACACAGTAAAGCCTTTTAACGTCATTGCTGGCTGACCTTCTGCATCATCAGAGAAAACAACTTTTCCATCTACAGTTAATGCTGCATTATCTAACGCAAACCCTTTATAAGCTACTGCAATATCTGTTAAGTACTCAAATTGCAGTTTTACTTTTTTTCCTTTGAATTGGCTTAAATCGTATGATTTATCAACCCACTTACCATCAGTTGTATCCGCGCCGCCTTTTACATCTTTTTCGCCCATTCTATCAATGCGTGTCTTCGTTCCATCTTCTGCAATCGCATATACGTCAAGGAAATCATACTTCGCTTCAAGTTCGTAAAATGCCTTATAATCGAACTTAGCATCCTTTGCATTTGTTAAGTCAAATACTGGTGTCTCAAGTGTTGTATGAATGTCATTTCCTTTTGTACTGTAATAGAATTTCTTACCAAACGCTGATTCGATATTTTTTATATCTTTGTCCGGCAAGTTAACACGAACGATTCCAGGTCGTTTAGATTTTGTAGTACTTTGATCTACATATGTTGCAACACCGATTCCTTTGCTAAGTTTGTCATAATCTACTTCAAGGATATTCGCCCAGTTCCCCTTCATATTCTTTTGGAAAAACTCTTTATTTTGTGGTGAGAAACTCGTTGGCTCTGTTCCTGCAATTTTTCCAGCCCAGCTACCACCACTCATAATAGACCATGACTCAACAGGTTCACCTTGTCCTGAGTACTTTGTATCATATTCATCTGGTAAGCCTAAATCATGGCCATACTCATGTGCAAACACACCAACTGCCCCGTCTTCAGGCTCGATTGTATAATCATATGCAGCCATCTTTCCGCCCCAGTTCGAAACAGAAGATTTCGTGCCATCAATTGCATATGGTTTTGAACCTAGTTTTGAACGATGTGACCAAATCGCATCATCTTTCAATTTACCGCCGCCAGCTTCTTGACCAACGCCAGCATGTACAACCATTAAATGATCAATAATGCCATCTGGCTCATTTTTATTTCCATCACCATCTTGATCGTATTGATCAAATTGGTCATAGTCTGCTAAATTGATTCCTTTTGCTACCGCTGCTTTTAATGCTTCTTTCACAAAATCTTTTGGTCCTAAAGGCCCCTTGTTATCATGCCCAGTACCCGCATCAGCACCATAATCTGATGCTTTTCCTGGAACAGTAAGCCATTCTGTTACAGTCCCATCAACTGTGTAGCTACCACCAGATTGTTCTTCATAATATTGCTTAAATGTGTTAATCTTCGATCCATCAAATAAAGTAAATGGTTCATCACCAAATAACATTTTTTGATAATGTTCACGATTAAAGTCTTTAGAATACATGTATCCTGGCTCTTGATCAATATTGTTATGCTTAAAATCGCTAAATTCTACAAGTAAAACAAGTACTTTATCTTTTCGAACAGCTCCATTGTATTCTTCTTGCTTCGCTGATGTAGTAGGTACTTTTCCATTTAATTTCCCAGGGTTCAATGCTGCACCTTGTCCAGCTACCGGGCCTACTTCAGGCTGCTGCGCCTGTTCATTTTCCTTCATTTTTGCATCTTTTACTTTTTTCATAAAATCAGAAGCTTCTTGCGTAAGACTATCTCCTGTTAAGATTTCTTTCCCAGGGTTTTCCCCTTTCTTTTTCTCAACATATTTTTCGACAGCCTTTGACGTCTCAGCTTGCGATGCAGATTGATCAATTACCCCCCGTTGTTTTAACGCTTCAGCCAAACGCTCCTCCGGTATTAAGTGCTCATCTATTGGTAGAGATGATGTTGGTGTCTCAGCATACGCTGCGTGACCTCCAAAAGCAAACGTACTACTTAGTACTGCTGCTGTTGTTAATACCGCTAATGGTTTTAATTTCTTTTTCTTTTTCAATGTATTTCCTCCCCAGTGTCTGCAAATTATCGTTTTTTGCCGATAACAACATAATATTCGTTATAATACGAATATTCAATCTTTTTCAACAAATAAAATGTTGAGAAATATTTTTTTATGCAGGGTGAAATACATAAGATAGAAAAACAAACTCACCTATAAATAACAGTGAACTTTTTTAGTAAAAATAAGAATTAAATATTTTCTATACTACTTAATCTATGGGTTACCATATTACTCACTAATCTCATTATTACAAGCTAATAGTGGTTCGTACATCATTATAGCGTGATTCTCTGTTACATATTGATCTTCTATTAACTGTTTCTGTAGATTATATACTTTACGTTGAATCACATTATGTCGTATATAACCGCCCCAGTATGCAGGTTGAATTGAGTGTTCTTTCTCATACACTTCATATTGATAAAGTTGCGGATAGACTGTTCTCCATTCACCAACTAAATGTTCATCTGTCATATAAAGGTGAAGTTGATACGGTTGATCCGTTTCATTTTTAATTTGTAAATCCAAATAGTTATAGGAACAAGTTGCCCCACTCCCAAACGGTTGAGTTCGCCTAGAATCAGGAAAGACATCAAAGCTATGACGATATCGTTCGGTTACTGTCAGTGGTGTATGTAGCGTCATCCAATATATTAAATTTGAAAGCTGACAAAGACCTCCTCCAATACCTGTTTGAAAAGATCCGTAGTGTAATACCATACCTTCTACATACCCTTTTTTCCTCGTTGGCTTACCTATTAAACGCCAGTAAGAAAATGTTTCTCCCGGTCTAATGACGATACCATTTAGTTTTTTAACAGCAATTTTCAAATTAACAACCTTATTCTGTTGATACCACATATCTACATCTTTGAGCTTACGAAGTAATATTGTTTGGTGCTGAATTGCTGTACAAGGTAGCTTTTCTTGTTGGAACCTTTTTGCATATGTTTTTCCGTCTGCTAACCACTGAATGTGCCTCTTTGTAGAGTAATACCACTTCCCTAGCATAATGCGATACTTAGACCGCTGTTTAGGACGTAAGTGCACTATATTCATTTTATTCCCTCTCTCTTTCTTCAACTAAATTCTAATATATTTCTAATTCAATAAATTACAGTTTTCTTAACTGCATAATAATTTTCGCAAAAAAATAATAAATTTACTCTAGTGGAGATTTTATTTTGATGATTGCTTTATAATTATATAAAACTGAGCTTCAATACAATAAATTGAAATAAACACATTATAAATATAACGGATAACCTTAAATAAAAAATAATGAACATTAAAGAAATTCTAAAGTATTAATATATTTTTCGTAAATATTAATTGATAACCCATTAGACTTTACTATATGTATAACTTCTTATTCTACAAAACGAAATTTTTAATGTAAGAAAAAACTATACTTTCCCTTTAACATTGATACCAGTCTCATATGGAAAACTTTACAAAATAATTCGAACACTTACATTTAGAATAAACACAAAAAATTGCCACCAGTTAGCTTAACTGGTTGGCAATTTTTTAACGAGAATGCTTTACAAATAGTTGAATTGCTTCTTCTGGTACATAGCACTTTCCATTACTCTCTACAATAATACTTCTTAATTCATACCCTTTACCATTGATACGAATTATATTTTTGTTACCAAATAATTGTGCTTCTACTTTATTATGTTTTACTACCAGTAACGGGTTTGCTCCTTCGGTTTTGTTGGCTGTTACAGTTGCACCGATCTTCTTAAAGGCTTGTTCACTCTCTAAAAATATTTTATTCGTTACTTCTTCTAAGTTAAAGCCCATCGCTTTCGCCATCGTCTTCGCAATGTCTGTATTTTGGATTAAGCCTTCTGGTTTTTGAGGTCCATAAGAATGTAAGAATACATCCTCACCTGTATGTCCTCCTGTCGTAAAGCCGATATTTGCACGATTAGCCAATAATGTAGTAAGAATTCGTCCTACATCCATTTTCTTTTTTGCCGCTTTTAATTTTTCTTTTTCATCATGAGTTAGATTATCCAAACCATATAATTTAGCTACATCTTCTACATTTGATAAATCAGATTTCAGTTTATTTATAGTTCCTTCAAGTGTCATTTTCGCCTTTTTCAATGGGTCAATGTATGCAGAAACCGGTGTAGTATTGTATCCTTTTGTCGTATTCCTATTCCCTATAGAGATGCCGCTGTTACCATGATCAGTTAAAGCGATGAGCATCGTATCCCCATCTTTCTTCGCAAATTGTAACGCCTTTGCTACCGCTTCATCAAATGCCAATATATCACTAATCATCCCAATTGGATCATTAGCATGGGCTGCCCAATCAGGCTTACTACCTTCTATGAATAAAAAGAAACCATCTTTATCTTTTGATAATGTTTGAATTGCTTTTTCTGTCATTTGAGAAAGTGTTGGTTGTTCTGGGTTTGTTGCTATACGATCCATATCAAACGCAAGAGCATGATGTGAGAAAGAGCCCCAAATTTTATTAGATTTGGAGTTCAATAACGCATCTTTCGTTTCAACAAAATCGTATCCTTTGTTTTGAATCACCTTTACTAAATTTTCACCATCTTTTCGGATTCCATTACTTTTCATAGGTAACAGCGCCGCTTTTCCCCCGCCTAATACGACATCTATATTTTGATATACTTGCTGCTTCGCAATTACGTCAAATTGCTTGCGATTGACATGGTGAGCCGAGAATCCCGCCGGAGTAGCATGCTGAATTTCAGATGTAGCAACAATTCCAGTTGCACGACCAGTACGTTTTGCACCTTCTAATACGTTTGCGACCGGCCGTAACTTGTCCTCTTCTTTTATTGGCTCTAAGCTAGGCGAACTTACAATAGAAGGTAATACACCTACATATCCTGAATTTGATTTATTTCCAGTTGCTAATGCTGTTGCTGCTGGCGCTGAGTCTGTAATAGCTGATTCCGCCGAAAACGTACGAACTCCTCCTGTTACAATTTGATCTAACGTAAGCGGTGCCCCTTTATACCAGCGAGCCAATGTTGTCGCCGTTGAACTCGTTCCGTCCATAACCATCATAATTATATTTTTAGGCTGATGTTCTACTTTTTTCACCTTAGCTTTGGCCGCATGATAATTCATCATACTTTCCGTACTTAATACGCTTACTATTATAGCTGCCACTAATAGCAACTTTTTCATCTTCACACCATAATTCAACATGATTGTTCCTCCATAAACTTTGCATTCATTTAAATACACACTATTTCCTTTTCCATACCAAAACCTACATATGTTTTATTAGTTCCCAATTCTCATAAAGCTAACAATAGTTACTTTCCCTTTCTTTCCTTTATTAAATATCGGTATGTATCATCTATCTTATAAAAAAGATTTAACATCCTTTTCATTAATTACTTGTTTAACAATAAATCCTCGATCAAAAGAAATAAAAATTTATTGTTAAACAATAAATTCTGTGTTAAATTAATAAGATATTAAATAAATGAGGTGCTTTTTATGAAACAAGGATCCACACTCTTTTTAAAGACCGTTGTGATTCTGATTGGAATCCCCGTTCTTGCTATGTGCATTTTTTTAGTCCCTAAAATAGGAAATTTCGCCGCAGAATTATATCCAGATATTTCATATATTAAATATCTTGTATTTATCAATTTATACGCAACAGCAATACCTTATTACTTCGCACTGTATCAAACATTTAAGCTTTTAAACTATATTGATAAAAATAACGCATTCTCAGAGTTATCTGTTCAAGCTTTAAAAAATATTAAGTACAGCGCATTGGCAATTAGTGTATTATATGTATTAGGTATGCCACTTTTCTATCTCGTGGCAGAGAGAGATGACGCCCCTGGCATTATTATTATCGGAATGATTATGATTTTTGCTTCAATGGTAATCGCGGTCTTTGCTGCCGTTCTCCAAAGACTATTAAAAGATGCTATAGATATAAAATCAGAAAATGATTTAACGGTCTGAGGTGAATAATATGGCAATTATTATTAATATTGATGTAATGTTAGCAAAAAGAAAAATGAGTGTAACAGAACTTTCGGAGAAGGTTGGAATTACAATGGCTAACCTTTCTATCTTGAAAAATGGAAAAGCAAAAGCAGTCCGTTTTTCAACTTTAGAAGCAATATGTAAAGCATTAGAATGCCAACCGGGGGATATTTTAGAATATCAACCTAAAGATACCGAATAAAAAGAGTCCTTCATACGAGAAGGACTCTTTTTATTACACATTACGGTGCAAAACTAATTTGACCAGTAAACAATAGGATAATCGCTATGATCCAAAATATAAAAAATGATGAGGACAGTATTAATGAAAGGATAGCAATCCCCTTCTTCTCTGTTCTTTTCGTCATTGTGATTATTGAAAGCATGATCCCTACACCTGTCAGGGCAATTGTAATATAATCTCCAACTATATTACCTGCATTCGCTATCCTTGTTGGCGTTATAAAAACGAATAGAAAACACAAAATACCGATGAGTAAAGATATATAGCTTATTATACTGTACTTCTTTTTAGGAACTATTTCTGTTTTCATACTAATCCCACCCCTTCTATATAGCTATGAGTTTATATTAGCATGAATAACCATAATTTGGTTAAAGCAAAAAAAGATAAACACTATCACTTTATCTTTCAGTTTATTTCTATCTAACAATTAACCTGGCTACTTCTTTAATAAAGATGGACGATCATTCTTTAACCTCTAGTAATTATTATATACAGAAAATAAAGTGAAACTTTAATCAGTGGAGGTTTTGTTCACCCTCCACTGATTATTAGTTGAAGCAATCAGGCTGCCCGTTATTGCGGAATAAAATGAAAGAGTTCTAAAAAATAAAGACTGTACCTTTAAAATGAAAGATACAGTCTTTATTAATAACTTTTTTTATAAAGAAAACTCTCTATCAATCACTACCTTAAAAAACTCCGAGTAATGTGATAAAGAATAATCCGCTACATCACAATTACCTTGAAACATACATGTTGAAATACCTAATTCTTTTGCAGGTAATAAATCTAATTCTCTATCTCCAATAGCTAAATCAATATTATGCTTTTTATGTAAATGATTATAAGCTAAAGAGTTGGGCTTTCGGGGAAAGCCATCGTCAATTGTAACCATATCTACGAAGTATTTTTCCCAGCCGTAATATTTTAAAATGCCCATAAC
Organism: Bacillus sp. PK6-16; assembly: GCF_056530295.1. Classification (NCBI taxonomy): domain Bacteria; kingdom Bacillati; phylum Bacillota; class Bacilli; order Caryophanales; family Bacillaceae; genus Bacillus; species Bacillus sp. PK6-16. The sequence continues at coordinate 2,441,139 of NZ_CP096511.1, read as the reverse complement.
CCCTTCCCTATGTTTATGGGTCATAATCACATTTTTATTTGCAAATTTCAAAACCTCTTCGACACCTGCAAAAGGTTTCATATCTTTTGGCGTGAATTTCTCCTTCAAAACTTTAATCTTTTCTTCCTGCTCACATGAAATATTATAATACTGAATTGCATGAGAGTATGATATTTTTAAGTTTTTGTATATTTCTTGTTTTTCTACTGAATCACCTAATATTTCAGAAAGCATCATTGTATATGCAGGATACGTATCAAATAACGTCCCATCAAAATCCCATAAAATATTCATTCTATTCACCTTCTATTATCAAATCATTCAATGACTAAATCCGCCTTATCCCTCGGCAATTCCGTTTCTAAGTAATAATCCTCTGCTTTCCAATACCTATTTTCAAATTTTGAAAGGTTTTTCTGTGTCTCCTCACTCTCACGTAGAAACCTTGTCTCTCTTGGACAGTCCAAATAGACCATATAATGAAAGAAATCTCTCCATTCTTTTCGCTGCAGAAAAACTCCTTCAATAACAATTACCCCTACAATAGGAATCTGTACTTTTTCCATTTCACATATATCTGTTTCTTCATGAAAGAAAGGTAATTTCAATTTTGTTTCATGTTGTAGCTTTTGAAAAAATTTCCGCCTTAGCCATTCAATGTCCCATTGTAAATAATAATACTCATACCATTCTTCATATCCAGTATGATATCGTTTATTACGCTCCACTATGTGATCATCAATATGGAAAATATGAAACGGAATGCCTTCTTGTTTCATATTTTCTTTTAAATTGGCTACGAATGTTGTTTTTCCAGATCGACTTAAACCATCTATCCCTAAAATAAAGCGGTTTTCTTTATGCTTCTTCATAACATTTATAAGCTCATTTGTACTCATTACTTCTTCCACTCTTCTTTTAATAACGAGTATAGAATGGTATCATGAGCAACACCATTTTGAATCATATGTTTTCGAAGTAATCCTTCTTCTTGAAATCCTGCTTTTATTAACAATTTTTGAGAAGTTTTATTTTCTACATATACAACCGCTGCGATTCTTATTAGTTGCAGCATTTCAAATCCATAAGCTAAAATCGCTTGTAATGCTTCCGATGCATATCCTTGTCCCCAATATGTATCATCTAATTCATAACCAATTTCAGCTCGTTTATGATGATTATTAATTAAATGAAATCCGCACGTTCCGATTAATTGGCCCGTTCCTTTTTTCTCGATTCCCCAGCGAAATACACTGCCCTCTTCATAACGATTTTTAAACGTTTGAATCGTGGTTTTCGCTTGCTCAATATTTTCGAAAGAATCCATTCCGAAATAACGTATAACTGATTCTTTCGAAAAATATTGGAACATCGTTTCTGCATCTAATAGTGTAAGTTCTCTTAAGAGTAAACGTTCTGTTTCTAGTTTTGGAAATCCCATCTCTCTTTCTCCCTCTATTCTAATGAACTGCAAATTTCAATATAATTTCCATCTGGATCAGCAATGTAGGCAATTGTTTGTCCCCACGGTTTTACAATCGGTTCAACTAAAATCTTGATTCCTTGTTCTCTAAATTGCTCAATCGTTTCTTGTACATTCTCAACAACGAATCCTAATTCGAAATGAGAAAACTTTAATTCACCTTCTGTAAGCGGTAGTCCTGTTAATTCTTTCACATCTTGCCGCGTATTCATCGCTAAAATGGTAGTTCCAGTATTAAATTCAATATATGTACCGTGCTCTGCTTTTATAGGTAACTGTAAAATATCTTTATAGAATTTTAAACATTCCTCAAACTTTTCTACATATAAAATGATGTACTTCATTTTCAAATCCATTTTACATCCCCCCTTGTATCTATCCCTAAAATTTCGACAAAAGTCTCACAAAAACCTTGTTCCTTGTAGTAATGAGCAAAAAAAATGAGGCCGATTTCTCGGCCCCCCAGCTTATTGGCATAAAACAGGAGATTTGGTTTGGACATAACCAGTTCGTACTTTTATTATATTTTATTTTTTCTGAATTTTAAATACATTAAACACCTATTTATATTGAGAAAGTTTTTTGCTTGCATAAAATTAAAGATTTTAAGAAATGATACAAATGGAGGTGTATACATATGGAACCAATGCTATGTCCAAGTTGTAAAACGAACCGTACCCGCTTTAATATTCTTGAGCAACAAGTAAAACCAGTCAAGTTAAATCCACAAACTGGTCAAGTAGAAGAAGAATACACAAATGAAACGATGAATGCTTTTCATATGGCTTATCAAGGACCTACATACCGTGTCCAATGTGCTGTATGCGGACTTGTTGAAAACCCTGAACAATTTATTAAACCTGCGCAAAATCAGTCTTTCTAATAAAAACATGATTATCCCTTGTAGAAATAGATTTTTCTATAAGGGATTTTTTCGTTTAATACGTTAATTAAAAATGTATTTCTTCCTTATTATATGTTAAACTTCGCACTCTTTTGGAAATGTTTACATAAGCGAGGTAAAACAAATAATAAAAAAATAACGCTTCCATCAATATTTCTACTATTAACTTGTCATATAGTCATCTTTTACTTTTGGATCTTCGATTGGGAGAAAATCTCGACTTCTTACGGTTTAGCTATATGGATACTTTCTACTATTTGTGGTCTTTTACTTTATTTCCTTTATAAAAAACAAAAATCTAATAAAGTGATATTCAAGTTCGTTATTATTAATTACTTCTTCATTTATGATTTTTTTAGGTATTGTTACTGGTATCATCTTTGTAACTGTTAGTTCTATGCCTTAAATATACAATATTTTATTATATAAATAATACCCAACAAAACAAGGATATATAGAAATTAAAGAAGATGATTTCCATTCAATATACAACCATCTTCTTTAATAAACCCAATCTTTGTTACAATATTTCATTTTTTAACTTTTTAATCTTCCTAAATAAATTAATAAACGCATATAAATATATACAAACTAAAAACCCAACCATACCTTTATATAATCCTGATTCTGATACTCCAAGAAAACATAAGTAAAACACTGGAATTAACATTACAAACATAATTGCAACGAACTGTATCAATTCAACAAATTTTTGTATCTTCGTTTCTTTGTCTGAATAAATATCAGGTAACTCATTTTCCTCGTCTACTTCTTTACAAAAATAATTCCACTTCGCAAAACTCGTTACATGTTTCCATCCACACATTTCATATATTTCAATATATTCTTTTTGTTTTTCTTTTGAATCTTTATAATCCAGTCTAAAATCCGCTTTATATACTACATCTTTTGGTTCAGTTTTCTTAAACGTATACATTACATTATACTTTTGTAAAGCCCATCCCTTTTGATGCATTTTTCTTAAAAAAGCTTCTTCTTTTTCCAAGCTCCATATCGCAAAAGGTTTGAATACCTTCTTTGTCTCCATTTCCCATTCACTCCCCTAATATACTATTTCCATTCCTTACAGATCTCTGCAATCTGTTATATTCTAGCTCTAACACTTCTCTCCCAAACGGCGTTAACTCATAGCACTTCTTTCTATCTGTAGAGGCAACTTCAACAATTAATTTTTCTTTAAGTAATTTCGTCGTATTCCCGTATAAAGTACCAGGGCCGAGCTTTACTTCCCCATTTGTCATCTCTTCTACCATTTGCATAATTCCGTAGCCATGCAACGGCTTCACGAGTGACAATAATATGTAATATGTCGCCTCAGTTAACGGAATATATTTTTGCGCCTTCGCATTCATTATAACTACCTCCGATACATCGCTTTATGATATATCGATTCACGATACATCGTATATCGATATTGTATAATTATATTCCAAAATATGCAAGAGTAATTTAATAATTAAATATCCATTTCTTCGAATTAAAAAATCATACCAATTTTCTGAATAATTTGTTAAAATATAGAAATATTAGCTCTTTTATAACGAAAGGAATGGTACATATGATAAATAAATTGAAAGAAAACATCGGATCTGTGTTTGTTGGTAAAGAAAATGTTATTGATCTACTGCTCGTTTCACTTCTTGCTGATGGACATGTACTACTCGAAGACGTGCCTGGTACTGGGAAAACGTTACTGGCGAAAACCATTTCAAAAAGTATTGATGGTAGTTTTTCTCGCGTTCAATTTACCCCTGATGTACTTCCAAGTGATGTAACAGGTATTGAATACTTCAACCCAAAAACAAGCGAATTCGAATTAAGAATTGGACCAGTTATGACAAACATTTTGCTAGCAGATGAAATTAACCGTGCAATGCCGAGAACGCAGTCGAGTTTGTTAGAAGCGATGGAAGAACGACAAGTGACGCTGGAGAAGCAGTCAACTCCTCTTCCGAAACCATTCTTTGTTATTGCGACGCAAAACCCAATTGAATCACAAGGGACTTTCCCTCTTCCAGATGCACAGCTTGATCGCTTTTTAATGACGATTTCAATCGGTTATCCAACTCCTAAAGATGAGTTACAAATGATGCGACGTTTTCGGAACGATTTACCATTAGAAAGTGTCACATCTGTCATCTCATTAGAAGATATTTTAGAAGCTCAAAAACGAGTAAAAGAAATATTTGTTTCGGAACCGTTAGAACATTACATTATTAAACTTGCTCATGCTACAAGAAATCATGATTATATCGCTAACGGTGTAAGCCCACGTGCCACATTAGCTTTAGTACGTGCTGTTCAAGCTTTAGCCTTTTTACGTGGGAGAGAATATTGCACACCAGAAGATATACAATTGTTAGTTCCTTCTGTTTGGAATCACCGTATCGTCTTATCAATGGAAGGTGCCCTGCGTACGACAAAGAATGATATTATGCAAAGTATTTTAAAAGAAGTTGACGTACCTGTGGAGATTGAACAAGCATGAATGGACAGCGTGTTGTAACTGTGCCTTTATTTTTTCAACTCCATATTATTCAACTAACCGTTCCAATCGCATTACTTTTCACATTCTTTTTCCCGCAACGAATGCTTATGTTTCTCTTTTTCTTCTATTATTTATTTGCGATTTTTATTTATAAATATGTCGCTTTCATAGAGAAGAAGTTTCAAATCATAAATGAGAAACAAACTACACGGATTTTTCCTGAGGAATCTGGACAGTTTTTTATTCATTTAAAAAATGGAGCCAGCATACCAATCGTTAATGGTGTTTGTTACTTTCATTTAAATTCGTCCCTTATACCGCATAAAGAGCAAGGCATTGAACAAATATCAAAAACGTTATTCTCTTTCCCATTTTCACAACCTGCACATTCGGCACAAAAATGGGGGTTAACATTAACCGCCACGAAGCGTGGTGTGTTTCAAATTGAACAATTTGAATGTGTATTAAAAGATCCATTTCATCTATTAACTGTACATTTACCTGTTTTTGATAAATTAAGGACTGAAATTATTGTGTATCCTTCTCCTAAAGAAGTAGCAGGTTTGCAAGAACTTCAGCAACTTTTGAATGGATCTTATCGAACGAATTTTTCTTTTTACAATGATGAAACATCTATTATCGGTGTAAAGCGATATGAGCGTGAGTCTTTCCGCTCTATTCATTGGAAGACATCTGCTAAAATGCAACAATTACAGGCGAAGCAATATGAACCTGTAAAAAATTATAGTTGGACGATTTGTCTTTCTTTAGCTGCCGATCGTGGATTTGGTTGGAAAGATAATGTAGAAGAACTTATTTCATATGCAACATACATTTTCCAGTATGCAACGAAGCACCACATTCCGTTTGAATTGTTTATTAGTGTATTAGCAGAAGGCGGTGCATTACATGTACCGTTAAATGAAGGACAAACACAATATGCAAAAGCTTTAGAAGAATTAGCCCGTATTTCAGATGATAGTACGTTACTTCCGAAACAAGGATTCCTTCATTATGTAAAGAGAAAAAGAGAACGATCGTCTACAATGATATACATTGGTTTACAAAGAAATGAACTCCCTCTTCTCTCGCAGCCAACGTTTCTCATTACTAGTGAAGGGATGGTGGAACCAGTTGAAAACTTGGCTATATCACATTCATGATTTCATTCTGCTCCTTCTGCTTTCATTATTAACAGAAAGAGATGAACTAATTAGTATTGCAATATTTTTAACAACAGGCTATATTGGAGTATTTCTTATTCATAAATTTATGCAGAAAAAAACAACAGGATTTGTAATACTTTTAGTTCTTCAAATCGTTCTTTTCTCTTTATTTTTACCTTTTTCTCTATTTGGCACAATCATATTACCACTATTTTTCTTTATCGTACATGTGGTCGGACCTGGATATCCAGTTCAAAAATCTTTAGGTGGTATTGTATGGTTTGTCGTTTCAGCTATATTTTATGCACCCTTTCCACCGTTGTGGAAACTATTAATGTTAGCCTTGCATCTTATGATTACATTTTGGTTAACCGGGGCAAATCGCAAACAACAACTATTACGTTTTTCTTCTATCATTACGATTGGCTTAATGAGTATATTAATTGTTCAAATATTTCCTTTCATTCGACTTATTTTTGGTTTTATAACGGAAGTAGTCGCATTAGGCGTCGGCTATGCTTTAATGCCATTAATTAAAGCAGCGGAATTAAAAGATACTGAAGATGTTTGGGCAAATAAAGGACATCTCTTAAAACCAAAAATTGAAGACGGAAAAAAAATTCCTGATTTTGATCCAATACTCATAAATAGCACTACAATAATAGTCTGTACAGCTATCGCTATTTACGTCGTTTGGAAAATAGTAAAAAAACGAAAACATTTAAGTTTACCAAATATGCCCGCCTTCGAATCTACTATCATTACTGATAAAGAAGGAATGAGCCAAAATCGTTTTAAACGAAATAAACCGCCACATAACGAAATTCGGAAGGGAATTTTCAAGCTAGAGAGTAAGTTAACCCCTCCTTTAAATAGAAAACGGGGAGAAACTGTTGAGGCTTGGCTAGAAAGAATAAACGATGAAGAAGATGTAAATATTCAAAGTGATATTATTATAGATGCTTATAATACGGTGCGTTATTCAAATAGTGCAAACACTGTACTTCTACATGAATTTAAGGAAGAGATTCATAAGCTTTATGCATATCAAAAAAGTTTGAAGAAACGAAAGAAATAACGTAACAAAAAGACTCCTATATTCATAGGAGTCTTTTTGTACTTCTACGTTGCTTTTTAAATGGAAGCATTCTTCCCTGCTTCAATTTCTAATGACTCTTCATGCCACCAAAGTGTTTCTTCAGGGTCTTCTTTAGCGATTTGGTGTGCTTCTTTTTTCGTTTCTACTGTAGGATATGAACCTTTTAGCGCACGCCCTGAAGTTGTAACGAATAGTACACTAAATACAACTAATCCAATAATACTTACACCTGCTAAATAAAATGCCGGTGCGAGCGGGTTACCAGTTGCATGAACTAAGTATGAACATACGAGCGGTGTTGTTCCACCGAATATCGATACAGAAATATTAAATGAGATCGAAAGTGCTCGATAACGTACATCAGTGAAAAAGAGTGATGGTAATAATGAAGGTAATGTTCCTTCATATACACTTAAGAAGAAACCTAGTACGAAAATACCTGCAAATATAGCTGCAATATGTCCGTTACCTATTAGTAAAAATGCTGGAATTGCAAATACAGTTAAACCAAGTAAACCAATTTGCACAACGCGTTTATTACCAATTTTATCACTTAATTTACCGAAATATAGTGCTAGTGGAATCATAAGTGCCATCGTAATAGAAATAATTAATAAGCCTGTTGTTTCTTCGACTTTAAGTACTTGAGTTAGATAAGAAGGAATATACGAAAGAATCATATAATTTGTAATATTAAAGAAGGCGACAATTACTGTGCTTAATAAGAAGTCTTTTTTGTGATATTTAATAATATCCATGAATGAAAATTGTTCATTGTCTTCAGATTCCTCTTGTGCTTTTTCCATCTCTTCAAAGATTGGAGATTCATCTAGATGACGGCGTAAGTATAAACCGACCAAACCAATTGGTGCAGCTATTAAGAACGGAATACGCCATCCCCAGCTGAGCATTTGCTCATCTGTTAACAATAACGTCAAAATGGTAACAATTACCGATGCAGCAATGTAACCTGAGAGTGTTCCAATTTCAAGACCACTACCGAGTATACCACGCTTTTTATCTGGAGAAGATTCTGCGATATAAACCATTGCTCCTGAATATTCGCCGCCTGTAGAGAAGCCTTGAATCATTCGGGCAACTAAAAGTAGTATTGGTGCCCATACACCAATTTGTTCATAGGTTGGTAGTAATGCGATGAATAATGTAGAAAGTGCCATTAAAATAATAGTAGTACTTAACACGATTTTTCGGCCGTACTTATCTCCTATTCTACCAAAGAATACACCTCCGATTGGTCGAACGAGAAAGGCTGCTGCAAATGTACCGAATGTAAGTACAAGTTGCAATCCACTATTATCAACACCAGAGAAGAATAATTGACTTAAAATTACCGCTAAATACGCGTATAATCCGAAGTCAAACCACTCCATTGCGTTCCCTATACCAGTAGCAATTACTGCTTTCCTGGCTTGTTTAGGATTAACAATATTAACGTCTTGAGGTTCAAAATTTAAATCATTATTTTGTTGCATATAATAAAACAGCTCCTTATTTAATTTAACTTCTTTAAGCACACCTTCTCTTATTGAATAAAATTAATTCGAAGCACTTAAGGAAAAGCAACGTCTCCTTATCTGTTATTATTATTTCACATAATTAATTATTTGTCCAATTAAATGCTCTTTTTATATAAAATTAAACCCTGTTTAACTTGTTATAGAATGACGTTCAGCTTATATAACACATACCTTTACACTACAAATGAAACTTTCATTTATTTATATTTATAACGTTTCTATAATTGCTTCCTTTAACCTAGAAATTAGTAACTTTTACTAAAGATTTGCATATATTTAAAAAGTGAACTCATTAGCTCGAATTTTGTCTTATTACATTCAACTATAGTATTATTATAGATTTAAAGGAGGCTATTTTATGTTGGAAATAATACTTTTACTTGCTACTGTTTCTTTTCTCTTCATTATTTCTGGATTTTTCATTACCTTAAAACAATATAAAGAAATAAAAAATATAAAGACTATATTAACTACAAAAAAAGAAAATGAGAAAACTACATCCGAAAACTCAATCCCTATGCAATTAGACCTTAGCGTTCTCAATAATTTACTCGCGTCTGGAATAAATAAAGGTTCCAATTCAAGTAATGAAAATTCTAAGTCTGATAAAACTAAATAGTGGTTACGTATATAATAAAATATATATCTCCTATTTTATCTAACCTTATTAATAACTACCTCTGATTAAAAAGGAGACTACTTATGTGTAAAAATCCGATTTCTATTATTATTCGTATACAGCATAACATAAAAGTTTTACCTGAAATTTTGAAAGCCTGTGAACAACTACAGCCTTTAGAAATTATCCTTACTATTAACGGATGTATCGATGATTCCATTGATATTGCACAATCTTACAATTGTAAAATTATCACACTAGAAGAACCGGCAGAATTAACTAATTGTTATGTAATTGGTGCAAAAAAAGCAAAGGGTAAGTACCTCTTATTTTTAGATGCAAATTACATTATCCAATCTTCCTTACTTACACAATTTCTTCAACCATTACTAGACGAATCAGCTGACATAGTATTAAACAATTTAGATGACTTTTTTTATCAAAAGCAAAAGCCAACTATAGAAATGATTTGGCAGCAAGTTACGAATCATTTTTTTCATCGTCCAGATTTACATGTTAACTCACTATTATTTCCTCCCTATGCAATAACAAAAGAGATTCTTGATGCAATTACTCCAGAAAGTTTATTAAATCCGATATTAGCACAAATGAAAATTATTAAAAATAAATTTCGCATTAGCAATCATTTCAAAATTTCTATACCGCAAATTCCCTCCTTCCTCTCAAAACAACTCATTCGTTATCACCTAGAAGCAATTGAAGATTGGGTAAATATATTACAAGACTCAAGAGGAAACTATACTGATAATAATCGAAGACGGGATATTATTTTAGAACTTCAAAACGGCGAACAAAGAGCTATATCCAAAATAATTACAGGTAAAGAGTTTTATTCAAATACTTATGGAAATAAACAATTATCCATCATTATCCCTGTTCAAAATGAAGAAAAAACGATAGAATCTATCATTTTTGAGGTGCAGAAATTAAAACCTTTAGAAATCATCATTATTGTTAATGGATCAACAGATAAAACAGAGGAATTGGCGAAGAATTGCGGTGCAACAGTTATTACTTACAAAGAAGCACTCGGCATTGATACCGGACGTGCCGTTGGTGCATATTTTGCAAAAGGTGATATATTATTATTTATTGATGGTGATTTCTTAATTCCTAGTTCTGATTTATTACCATTTGTACAATCTGTTCAAAATGGAACCGATTTAGCTTTAAATAAATTAGAGCACTACTACATGTATCGTGTTCCTTATACTATCGTAACTGCATGTAAGCATGTTGTTAATTTAGCATGTAATCGAAAAGATTTAGGTATGGGCTCCACAACTGCTGTCCCTCATGCTTTTAGTCGAAAATGCATTGATACAATTGGGTTTGATTCTCTTCTTTCACCAACCTTAAGTCAAGTTAAAACAATTTTAGCAGGATTGCATGTACAAAATGTTCATTCTATCGACGTTGACAAGATAAATCGAGTTCGACCAGAAAAACACTTCTCGCAGGAAGGCTACCTTTCATTAGCAACGCAACAAATCATTGGTGATCATATAGAAGCAATTTCTTACCTCATCGAACAAAAAAGAAACACTGAATGCTTTTAATTGTATATTCTTACCACCAAATAATATATGAATTCATTTTAAATATATAGCAAAATAAAAAAGATGGTTGTAACCATCTTTTTTATTTTTACATTAGATCAAAAGAAAAGTAGCAGGCAGGCTTTTCATTTCTGTATCTTTCTTAAGAAGTTTGAAAATAGAGGCTTGTTAATGAAGAGTCAACACTTAAATCATCTTTTAGTGCAATTGAGAAACATGCAACTAATGGTAAAGTAATAACAATTGATCCACTAGGACTAATTACAATAGTAGGACTTGTCCCACATGTGCCTCCACAATCGACTACTGCATCAATTCCACTACCAGGGGTAATTGTAATTTTAAGACACACATCTAAACAAACATTATTCGTAGTACATGCCATAACTCTCCCTCCTTTCTTTTAACAATATATGCAGTTAATTAAATTCGGACACGACTCTCTTACTAAGTCTTATAAATTAGATGTTATTTTATTATTAACTGCATAGAAAATTAACGTTTTATTAAACTATCTAAATCAACTAAAAAACTCAAATCATCCTTTACTGAAATAGAAACACATGCAATAAACGGTATTACATTAAAATTAGATAAACATTCATCATTGCACCTTACGAATATTTCTGCCCCACCATTTGGATTGACTTTAGTTTCTAAAGAAATATGAAAACAACTTTTATTGATGCAAGACAAGATATTCCCTCCTTTCTTATATCTAATATCAATTTATCCAAAAATAAAAATACCGTTACAACTTTATTTACTCTTTACCTTCCATACTTAAAATAAAAAAGATAAAAGCTTCTTCATATATATAAAGAAGCCTTTACCTTTTAGTTACTTGTTCATTTACTATCAGTCAGTGAAACATGCTCTTCACTTGTACCTGAGCTAAAAATAATAAAAATTTTTGATTTTAGTTTCATTGCAATACTAAATATCGTCAAGTTGCATAAATGAAATGTTTAAGTTACTCATTCAATAGACAAATTTACCTTTTAAAATAAATCTTTAAAATCCTTATTCTTCAATAAATATGAAAGTCCTTCTAAATGATCCCCAGTAATTCTCAGTACAGCTGGTGGATGTCCTATCGTCGCAAAATGCTCTTGTGGCCGAATACGATTTGGTTTCATTACATCTACAAAATGGAGACATTCGACTTTATACCCTTCTAATATTGCCTTTACTTGTGCAACACACGCTGTGTGAAGAGTGTCCCAGCCAATTCCCTCTAAACATTTTCTACTAATAGCATGGGGAACAGCAATTGTAGATCCTACCCCTAAATCTTTACGGTTACAAGCAATATTCAACATATATTTATATAAACTTACAATATATAGAGGAAATCTAAGATTTAAATTTAAATCATTTAAAACCATATCAACACCATCCGCAACAGCTTGCGTTAACGGATGAAGATCTTTTGCTGGAATAGCAAAATCAGCATCAATAAAGAGAAGTATATCTCCTGTCGCTTCTTGTGCACCAATTGCCCGTCCTACATCATGCCCTAATCTTTCTTCATAAACAATTACTGTTGCCCCTGATTGCTTAGCAATTGCTTCTGTTTGATCTGTTGACCCATTAATGACAACAATTATTTCTTTCGGTTCAATTTTTCTTGCCTCAAGAATAACTTCTTTAATCGTTGATTCTTCATTTTGTGCTGGTATAATAATTGATAACTGTTTTCCATTATAAATAGAGGAATTCATTCCCCATCCTTTATGGAAACGTGAATAATTCTTTTGTTTTTTTAACTGCTCTATAATTTCTCTTTTTCTTCCTCCATCTGTATAATTGCCTCTATCATCTTTTCGTTGTAACCAACTCTCCAAAGCTTTTATATTTTCTTTAATCTCATATACTTCTAATTTAGTTAATCCATTTTTATAGAAAGAGGTTTTGTTTGCAGGCATATTATTCAAGGAGGTGTTAGTGATGGCTGACGAGGATTGTAGTCGCCACCCTTTCTCAATAAGAGTTACTTGGGACAGAATAGGGTTCTGCAAGATATCATATCCAATGTCTTCAATTGCTTTTTTAGTAATAGCATATGGCATAGATAACATCGAATCATATTTTAAATCCATACGCCCCAATACATCGTTTACTATTTTTCTATACACCATAGCAATGCTTGGCCATTCTACTCTCATCTTTTCAAAACAAACCGAGTCTATATTATTTAAAATTACATCCTGTTCCTTTTTTAGTAGCGGTTCTATAAATCGTTCTAATTCTACCGAAAAAATAACATCTTCTCCATTTAAAAATAAGACTACATCACCATTGGCGACTTTTGCCCCATGAACTGGTGCTTTCCATTTACTTTTCTCCTCAATCACAACAACGTTACTTTCAACAAATGTTGGTATAGATTGTATCGCACTCATTCTATCATCAGCTACAATAATAATTTCTAGTGGTTTTATATGCTGCACTTTATTTAAAATTTGATTCAATTTTGATTTTTCTTCTCCTAAAACTATAACAACGGATAGGTCCACTTCTTTTTGTTCTTCTTTTACAGTCTGATTAGGTTTTACTTTTTTTATATATTCAATTGTTTCACTCTTCCCTACAGCTGCATGCCCTGCTTTTTTATCAAAATATAAGTCAATTATAATTTGATTTACTTCCGTGTCTTTATCAAGTTGCTCTAATTCGGAAATAAATGGTAGCAAATGATTTTGCACATCAAATTCACACGCGAAATTTTGCAAAAAATAAATATTCGGTACATATTTAATGTGATTAAAAAATTTCACAACATTAATTCTTTCGCCAAATTTCTCTTCAACTTCTTCTCTTGATAAATTTGGATAAGACAAATCGAAAACTAGATTTATTGGTACAGGTATCCATTTTAATAAATTTGTTTGAGGATTATTAATGAAAGCTGTGGAGCCCTTAACGAATCCAGCTAAAATTAAAGACATAAATCCTCCCCCAGAACTGCCATAAAACAACACATTTTTCGAATCAACTTTTAACTTTACAAATACTATTTCTAAAATATTTGCTATATCTTGTAAATAAAATCTATTTAACTCTCCCTGTCCCCAACCTAAAGATAATTTTCCAAGATATAACGTAGGGTCATTATAATATATAACAGTATCTTCAAATTCATCCATCCAAGAATGTCGATGAAAAATAGGTGGACCAATTGGCTGTTCTTGAAACCCACCTGCTCCGGATCCAAAAACAATAGTGTTAGAAGCATCGGGCTTAATACGAATTAAAAATTCATACGTTACTTTATCCCAATCAACCTTGAGTATAAATGGTTCTGTAATTTGAAAATCCATTTGCCATAATTGTTCATATGAAATGTTAATTTTTTTGTACTGGTCTAACAGTTTAATCATCCTTTCCATCTATTTCAAGATGTTCTATTAAGTAAGAGAGAGCTTCAACGTGATCACCAATGATTCTTAATACTGCCGGAGGATGCCCATTGTGACTTACATTCTCCATTAAACGAATTCTATTCGGTTTTACAACATCAACGTAATGTACACATTCTACTCTATACCCTTGTAATATTGCTTTTACTTGTGCAAGACTAGGGCATAGTAAGCTTTCCCAGCCTATTGCATCTAAACATGATCTACTCATAGCATGTGGAATTGCTACTAATGAGCCATTGCTTAATTCTGGACGATTATATGCTAAATTAAGCATATATTTTACGACGTCTACAACATAAAACGGAGGGTGTAACATCGGATTCAAATCATTTAATGCTATGTCTACACCAGCTGAAACTGCTTTTGTAAAATGATGCAAATTACTTCCTGAAACACTAAAATCACCATCAATAAATAAAAGAATATCTCCTGTAGCTTCAAGCGCTCCAATAGCACGTCCAACATTATGACCAAGTCGTTCGTTATATTCAATAATAGTAACACCAAGTCTTTTAGCAATATTAGCCGTTTGATCTGTCGAACCATTTACAACGACGATGATTTCTAGTGGTTCTATTTTTCTCGCCTCAAGTATTACTTGTTCTATAGTCTCTTCTTCATTTTGTACCGGTATAATGACAGAAAGTTGCTTCCCATCATAAATTGAAGAATGCATTCCCCACCCTTGATGATAGGAAGGATATCGCTTACATTCACCTAGTTTTTGAACAATATCTCTTCTTTTTCCTGCATCAGTAAACCCTACTCTTCTTCCTTTTTTCTCTATCCATTTAGCTATACCGCGTAAATATCTTTCTACTTTCTCTTTTTCATTTTTGGATAACTCTTTTTTTATTAAATATCCTCCTTCCTCTATAGTCTCATCTTTAGATAACGTATTGATTGCATATTGATCGTTAATCCGCCACCCTTGATTCACAATCTTCATATGAGATAGAACGATATCTTCCATATAATTAAAGCCGATATTTTCCACTACTTCTTTCGTAAGCGCATATGGTAACGAAAGTATTGAATTGCTTTTTAAATCTGGTCGACTTAAAATTTCATTTAACATTTTTCTCCATACAATATCCATATTTGGACATTTACCTATTTCTATCAATTTATCTATTTTATTTAAAACTACATCGGCTTGATTTGTAACAATTGGCTCAATAAATCTCTGCATTTCATTTGTGGATAACGAAAAATTGCCTTCTAAAAATAATAAAACTTCTCCTTTTGCTGCCTTTACAGAAGCTTCATACCCATCATAATACGTACTATATTTATCCATCAAAACAATATGGCATTTATGTTTCTTTGCTATTTCATACAAATTACTTCTATCGTTAGGAACGAAAATTATAATTTCAAGAGGATTTAGCTTCCATATAGATTGAATTGACTCTTCTAATATTTGCTCTCTTTCACTGTACAAAATAATAACCGTTAACGATTTCATTACACGCCCCCTTTACACATCATGTGACATAAAATATTAAGTATTACCATTTCCTATGAATTTGCTACTTTATTAACATATTCAAAAGTGAATTATACTGTGTGAAAACAAACGTCTATTTTTGAAAATATAATCTCTACACTTGTATCCCTCCTCTTATCGTTGTCTGTTACAACTCTCACCATTTAAAAATAAAAAAAGTCCTAATTTCTTTAGGACTCTTTTACACTAATTTATAAATATCATTAATTTTATATACAACCTTTTTCCATGTTATACCGCGATCTTTTGTAGTAAATATTTCTTTTTTATTACAAGCCCAACCTTTACGCCGATTAAAAAAATGTAAACAAAATACATTTTTCAGCAATGGATTACTTGATACCTTTATCCATTTTGCTCCTTTTTTTATTATTTGATATACACTTCCATGTTCACTATTTATAACCCAGCCATAATAGGAACTAAAAAAAGAAACAGCCGCTTTACTAGTATTTATTGTTTTATTTGAAATATGCCACGAATTCCCCTTATCAAATGAGTAATTCATTAAAAATACATCATTATTCATTTTAGTTGGTATTACTAACAAGTTATTTTTATAGATTGCTTTATAAGCCATAGCAGTCTCATTATTAATTCCTTCAAGACTTGAAATATCTTTTATAGGCTGCCAACTTGCCCCACCATCTATTGTTTTAAATACCGCTGATGTTTCATATTGTTTGTGTAATGAAATAAATCCAACTAACTCGTTTATAAATGTTATTCCTGAAATACTATCACTAATACTTATATTTTTAATTACTTTCCATACTCTCCCTTTCATTTTCATATAGTATAAATTATGTTCAAATTTATTTGATGCAAGCTTTCTAGACAATACAATCCATATACTATCCATATTCGCGGCATGCAATTGTACTTGAACATCCGTCGATTTCTCCCACTCTTCTTCAATTGGTAATATAAACTCACTCCATCTTTCCCCTCTATTAACTGTATAAAATATAGCGGGTAATAAATCATCATTCTTTTTTGTTAAACCATATGCCCAAGAGCTTCGAGCATTTATTGGATATCCAAATATTACAATTGAATTTAGAGGGTTAACAACATCCCATTCTACTCCTCCGTTTCGAGTATATAAGATGGCTTGCTTTTTATTTGTATATTGAATACCAGCCCACCCAAATCTATCAGTTCGCATTTGTAAAGAAGTAAATTGAATATCATTATTTTCCAATATATCACCTCATTCTTATCATATATATATTCGTATGCTATTATGTTCAAAACGTTCTATCATTAGTTGTTAGTACCACTCGTTTTATCTACTATCTTTACACATTTACTTTCTCTTTTCCTCACCAACCAAATATCAATAAATAAAATTCTACTATAAAAAGTGCACCCCAATTGTAAAACTACTTCTAACAATTAGAGTGCACTTTTTATAAAATATAGCTTTAATTTTTAAGCACTTACTACAGCAGCAACTTTATCTAAACAAATAATAAACTGATTCATAAATGCGTCAATTTCCTCTTTCGTAATAATATACGGCGGAAGTAATCGAATAATATTCCCTTGTGTTACATCGACTAACATTCCTTTATTCATTAGCTCAACCTGTAATTTCTTCACATTTTCATTCGTATCATTCAGACTAATTCCAAACATCATACCAGCATGACGTACTTCCTGAATATAATAAGAGTTTTCTTTCTGAATTTCTTGTAATTTATCATTTAAATATAGTGACGTTTCATACGCTTCGTGCATTAAACCATCTTCAATCAATGTGTTTAATACCGTTAACCCTAAAGCTGTTCCCATTGATGAATGAGCAAACGTTGTCCCGTGATCTCCTGGTGAAAATACATCACATAACTTTTCACCTACAATAATTCCTCCTAGCGGTATCCCGCCTCCTGCTCCTTTACCAATTTGAATAATATCTGGTGTGATATTAAAATTTTGATAAGCAAATAGTTTTCCCGTTCGACCCATACCACTTTGAACTTCATCAACGACAAGAAGTACATTATATTTTTCACATAAATTTTGAACACCATGCAAATATTTACTTGATAAAGGATAAATTCCCCCACTTCCTAAAACAGGCTCTAGCATAATCGCAATTGGTTTTTCTTTAATAATGGTCTCCTCTAATTGGTCTATATTCTCACGCTCTACTTCGTATACAGGAATAGATGTTTTAGGGAAATTTTGATATACCTTTTCTTGTCTCGTAAAATGTAGTGCCCCTAACGTCCTCCCGTGAAAACTATCTTTTAACACAACTACTCCGTCACGCTCTTCATTCGCAATAGATCTATATTTATCAATTAATTTTAATGTCGTTTCTGTCGCTTCCGTACCAGAGTTTGTAAAAAAGACTTTTCCGCTTTTTAAAGTACACTCTACTAATTTCTTTGCATACTCAATTGCAACTGGGTTTAAGAAATGAAACGGTAAATGCAACGATTTCACAACTTGCTCCATTGTCGTTTGTACAATTTTAGGATGATTGTATCCTAGTACATTTACTCCTACGCCAGAAAATAAATCTAAATACTCTTTACCATCTACATCATATAGTTTACATCCTTCCCCTCTTTCCATTGCAACCTCTGTCCGACAATATGTAGACATCATATATTCTTTATCTAATTGAAACCAATCCGACATGTTAAATTCCTCCTAGTTATTTTTCCTTTTTTAACGTTCATTCTCTATATAATCGTTTATAAATTAAGTTTTAAGATTGAAACTTTAATAGTGGTTTTCTTCCACATTTTTTATTAAAACGTGTGCTTTCTCTTCCCGATATTCATTTTTCCATAATTTCTTCTATTTCAACAGGTCCACTACATATGTGTTTTTTTCATCTAGCGGTATGTTACTGCTTTGAACTTTGTATGTCATACATAATCGAGACTATAAAATCATATTTAGTAACAATCGACGAAAAAATTTGGAGGCTATATCGATGAATGAAAAATATGATAAACATAGGAAAGAATTATTAGAAGAAGACTTTAATAAACATCGAGAACTTACTGAACCAGCTAAATTTCACTCTCAAACAGTTGGTTCACGTGGACCCGTACTAGAGCAAGATAGTGTACTTCACGAGACGTTACAAGAATTTATTCATGAAAAAATTTTAGAAAGACCTGTTCATGTAAAAGGATTTGGTGCGTTCGGTTATTTTCAAACGATATATTCGATGTCTGAACATACTAAATTAAGTTTTTTACAAAATTCTAATGAGAAAGTTCCTGTTATGGTGCGATTTTCGTTAGCTGTTAGTACGAAAGGAACACCGGATACTGCTAGAAATGTACGCGGTTTTTCTACAAAATTTTATACAAAAGAAGGCATTTTTGACCTTTTATGTAATCACATTCCTGTTTTTTCTGTCCGTGATCCGATGCGTTTCCCTGAAACGATTCAAGCATTATTGCCTTCACCTAAAAATAACTTAATAGACCCGAATAGATTTTGGAGTTTTGTCGCTAAAGCACCTGAATCTATTCATTTTGTTGTCCGTTTATACTCTAATAATGGTACGGCCAAAAGTCTTCGCCACATTCCAGGACATAGTGTTAATACATATGTATGGAGAAATGCGGAAGGTAATCGAAAGTATGTAAAGTATCATTGGTACCCATTTGAAGGTGTACAGTACATTACTAGTAAAGAAGCAATTAAACTAGCTGCCGAAAATCCTGATTATAGCGGGAAAGATTTATATGATGCTATTGAAAATGGTAAACCAGTGGAGTATGGTTTATACGTCCAGCTCATGGATCCGAAAGATGAAGCGCATCTTTCTTATGATCCTTTAGATGACACAAAAGTA
Source organism: Bacillus sp. PK6-16 (assembly GCF_056530295.1). Lineage (NCBI taxonomy): Bacteria > Bacillati > Bacillota > Bacilli > Caryophanales > Bacillaceae > Bacillus > Bacillus sp. PK6-16. Next base: position 2,421,477 of record NZ_CP096511.1, on the reverse strand, counting down.
TGGGATGAACAGACGTATCCTCTCATACCAGTCGGGAAAATGGTATTAAATAAAAATCCTGAAAATTTTATGGAACAAGTAGAAAAAGTCGCCTTCTCTCCTTCTAATTTGCTAGAAGGCGCTGAGTTATCAGATGATAAAATGCTGCAAGGGCGCGCTAACATTTACAGTGATTCACAAAGAAGAAGAATTGGTCCCGAATTTCGCAAATTAACGATTAACCAGCAGCAAGATTGGACACCTGCTAATCAAATTACAACCGGTGAAGGAAGGTACGTTGAAGGTAAACTTGAAAGAACTTCTATAACGAAACAGGATGACTTTACGCAGGCTGGTGAATTTTACACGAAGTTACAGCCGATAGAAAAAGAACATCTCGCTGAAAACTTAGCTAGTGATTTGAAAGTTATATCCGATGATATTAGGAAGATCGTTTTGGGGTATTTCAATCGAGTATCCACTGATTTGAAAACAAAAATCGAGACAAAAATGAAAGAGCATTAAGAAGATTAAAACATGCTTTACGAATGAGAATTCAAATCTATATTAATTATTTTCTTGTCAAAATCCAATGAGGTTATTTAATTTGAAAATATAAAGCCAACATATCCCTATTCTATAATTAGAACAGGGATATGTTGAATTAGTTTAATGTTTAACATTAAATACTTTATTTCGCTAAAAAATGCGATAAGTAGCCTTTCAAAACAAACTATAGTAAACTATTTTACTTGTACCGTATAATTCCCTGTTCCACCACCATACTTATATACACTTAAGTAATATTTCCCTGGCTTTGCATTATAATTTCCAAGCAATTTGTTTCCATCACGTTTTGTTGCATAAGCTACATAATTATTTAAATCTGATTCAGAATATAATACCCAGTTCAGTCCAAGATTTTGTTCGTTCGTAACAGAAATTTGTAAATCTTTTTGATCCTTTACATCAATAACAAATTTATCCCCCTGATCTTGATCGCTCAAGCTTCCTCTTAACAAAATATTCAAAGATAGTGGGTTTGCTGTTTCAAATGAATTATTTGGTTCTTTTTCTACAGCCGTACCTTCTTCCGTATTCACTCCGCTAAACACAACATCATATTCAAATTGCCCAGCATTATTTACACGGTAATTTACAAAATAAGCAGTCAATGTTTTATATCCAGTCCACTCTTTTCCTGAAAGACGTTTCAACATATCATTTGTTGCTTCATTCATCACTTTCCAGTCCTCAACTTCTCCTTTAGCCACACTTCCTGTATATGTCCCCTGTAGTGTAAATGTATTAAAGAATTGTGATGTATTCTTTGTTACTTTCACATCTTTTAATTTCGCTTCATTCGTAATATCTGAAGTAACGTCCGAAAGCGATTTTGGATCATGCTGAGTTAAATACTCATCTGATACTTGTGGAATTGTATACTTATCGCGATTATCAATAAGCATTTGCATATAAGATTGATATTCTTCATTTAACTTATTATCTTTGCTTAATGTAGCACGGTATGCATCGTAACTTGAAACATCATTTGCGCGAATTAAATCATGTACTTTATCGAACATTTCTGGGCGCTTATTATACATATATGATTGCAGTGCAAACGAATAATTATAAAAATCCCACGTTCCATATTTCGCATTTAATGTTTGTGATGCTGTATAACGTTTTGCAGGATCATTAGATAACCCACCAATTATACTTTTTCGCGGTACTACACTATCTAATCGCGTTGCACCTGCAAAGAACTCTGCATTCCCTTCTTCAAACCATGTTAAACGTTCATTTTGATACATTTCCCCTTGGCCCCATAATCCCTGAACTTCGTACCTTCCCTGTAAGTAGTGCGTAAATTCATGGCGGAACAATTCTTCCAGACTATAAATACTTTGCTCTGGTGTACGTTCATATGTAAAGAAAGTCCCTGTCCCTTCAATATAAATCCCACCATTATTCGTTTCATATCCGTACAGTTGACGATTAAATTGATACTCATCTGGGCTATTATAAATAACCATCGTTAACACATCATCAGCATGTCCACTTTCAAGTGGTTTATCGCTACCAACTGTACGATAAAATTGAGAACGCACCTCTTTTGCCGCCCAGTATAGACGTTTAATTTTCTCTTCGCTAACTTTATCCCCAGCTTTAAAGACAATTGCTCCATCATCAAACGTATACGTTTTCGGTAAATATTTCTTTTTACCTTCTTCCCGAATTTGATCTAAATTTACAGTTTTTCCATTCGCATCTATTCCTCCATAATTTGTAGTAATTTGTTCTGCCGCAACAAAGTATTGCTCTCCTAAATATGGATAAATTCGCATTGCATCTGTAACAACTTGTTGTCCTTTTGTCGGCGTGCTATGAAGCTTGCCCAATCGGCCAGCATAATAAATTCCATTATTAATTAGCCATCCGTTTTTATTTGTTACTGTACCAAGTAGTGCAAAACGATTTACTTCATTAATAAAGTTATCGATATTCCGAAACCACATCGTATCTTTTGGCTCTTTTCCAGTCGTGTACATATCCGTCTGAATATCAAAGTCAATTCCCTTCATCAACTCATATATAGCGTCTCCTTTTGTTCGGTCTTCAATGAAGGTTGCAAGATTATCATTATATTGTTTAAAAATTTCACCTGCATATAAAACCGTTTCAACATCTGCTGATGCATTTCCAATTAATTTTCCATATGATGCAATTACTTTATTTTGTTCTGATGTACCAAGTTTGAAATTTGGATTTTTTGCAATTGTTTTTAAAGCTGGTAAACATTTATCATGGTAGCTACGCTCATTTAGTTTGCTTAATTCATCATGGTAAAAACCTAAATAAAATGCTGCACGTAGAGCTTCTACTAATGTTTCAATCCCTTTTGAATCATCTTTCGTATAAGCTTGTCCTTGTTCTGCTAGTTTATTAATAATTGCTTGCATTCGGCTATCATCTTGATAGAATTTAAGACTATCACTATTAAACTGAAATAATTCTGGAATTTGATACCATTTAATTGTCACAAGAAGATCAGTTAATTGTTTGTTATTTAATTGATTTAACTCAGCCATCGAATACTTTTTTTCTTCAGCTAACGGTTTAATATTATCGGTTGGTGCTAGTGGACGTTGCGATAAATCCGCTAATTTTAACCGTTTTGTAAAAGATGCATTTTCTTGTACTTTTGAAGGGTGCGCCAATTCATCAACAGATTTCTGTATTCCTACCGGCTCCATTTGTAATACGTTCTTCACATTTTTCTCTTTTGTCTCTGCTTGAATTTGCAAACCATTACACGTTATTGTCACTAATCCAACACCAAGAATCCACTTAGAAATTTTCGAATATTTAACCATCCCATTGCCCCCTAATAATTTAAAAGAAAATTCAGAATTTTAAAACCAAAAAAAACCACTTATTTGTATGTATTTACAGTTCCGCTATAAATACAACTATGATTAATAATGCAATAGTAGCTTGTTTTATACTATTACGAGTACAGATTCCTTACATACAATCTCCCTTCCTTACATGTAATACAAGCAAAAACCGTGCCAATCATATTTCTTATGAATAGCCAACATTCTTTTATAAATACTGTAGAATAAAATATACATAGGTGGTTCGGCAATGTATAAATCATTTGACACAAAATCTAATGTTTATGAAGAACAAATTCATTGAATATTATAAGTTCATTAGCCAGTGAAAAATCCCCAATTATTAAATCTCTCAAAAAAAGGTAAACAAACATATTCCATAAAGCTAATATGTTCGTTTACCTTTTTCTATTTCAAATCAACAGCAAAATATCGTTGAATAAAAACAGTATGAATAAGTATTTTATTATTCATTTCTCTTTTTCATATAATCTTTTTCACATTGCAACGGCTTGAATTTTACTTTTTTCCCTTTCTTCTTTTTCGTTTTTATAACGAGCCATTCCCCTTTTTCAACGTCTAGTTTTAGGCGTTTCATTACATTGATATTATCTTTTTCTTTATAAAGTAAAAATGCTTCTTGTGCCCTCACAAATAAGCTGGGCTGTTCGCTAAATCCACCACTATCATAAATTTTAGTTAGCGAATTATAATAAGAATCATTTTCCTTTCCACCATACATCAAATGAGCAGCCTCCAGATCTCTTTTACTTACTTCCCAAAAACTATGTTCATCAATATTTAAATTAAATGTGGATTTAATGTCCTGTATTATATTCTTCACATGCTTTTCATCTCTAACTTTTCTTTCTTCGAGACAATCCGAAGATAATTCTGGTGCATCTGATTGGGAATGTACAACGTGTTGTATCGATACACACAGAATAAATACGCTTAAAATGTAAAATATTTTTTTCATATTTACATATCACCTCAAATGATTTAGATACTATATCATTTGAGGCTTACAATATTCTTATGCTATAAAATTTTTATAGGATCTTTCCTTTTAATATTGCTTTATCAAATTCACGGGCGGGGCAACTACCTTACTACTTTTCACATCATATAATCCTATAGGTGTTACTCGTATAAAAGGCAAGTGCGTCGCAGAAAAGAATAAAATTGTAAATGCTGGATCATCATGCGCGTAGCCACGCTCTTGTAGTAATTTCACCATCTGCTTCTCTTCCTGTATTAATTCACTCATTTTTAAATTAGACATAATCCCGAGCAATGGTAATGCTATTTCGTGTAATACTTCATTCTTTTCAGCTATTACCATTCCCCCGCCAAGCTCTTTTACTCTACGAAAAGCTGTAAGCATATCTTCTTTTCTTTTTCCGATAAGAATGATGTCACCTGTACCAGAATAAGAGCTAGCAAGCCCACCTAGTTCTTTCGCAAAACCTTTCACAACTATATTCACTTGCCAACTGCCATCACGAGCAATCATCATAAAGAAACATTCATCATGATCTGTGGACAATTCATCACAGTCTATATTGATTTCACTAGTGTATGGTTTTGTAATAACGTTATTTAATAAGTGTATCCCCGTTTTATTAGAGAAAATCATATCCTCTTTTTCTATGGACCAATCTAATGATAATGGAGTTACTTTATGTTTACTCCAGTCTATATGTAATGCTTCATGTGTATTTACACCGTCACGCTTCACCCATTTCCCCTTTGCAAGGACACTGATTGGTACTGGGTTTTCTTTACTTTCTAAAATATTGATATTAGCAATTCTACCTGTCGCAATCGAACCATGTACATGTTCCATATTATAATAGCGAGCAATATTATAACTTGCCATATCGTATGCATCTATTACTGGTACTCCTTGTTTTATCGCGGTAGAAATCATAACGTTTGTCATTCCATTTTCATAAAACGAAGGATGTGAGCCGTCTGTTGTAAAAAAGAATCTATCAAACTGCTTTACGCCTAGTTCCAACAATTCTTTCAGTAAAACTTCTAAATCTGGGCGGATTGAAGAATTTCTTAAGGAAACAGTGTAACCTTGCATAAGACGAGTGAAAGCTTCCTGCCCTGTCATCGCTTCATGATCACAATCTGTACCTAACAGTTTTAACTTCGCTAAAGTCGTTTCAGATGCACCCGGAAAATGTCCTTCTACTTTCTTTTGCAATCGCTTCGTTTCCTGCACCCAAGTTAACATTTCATCATCGCCATGTAATAGTTTTGGCCATGCTGTTAGCTCGCCGCCTTGAAGAACCGCTTCATGCTGCAGCCACTCTATTATTTCTTCACTATTAAACAAAGATTCCCCGTTTTGCAATTCAGTCTGTCCGTCAAAACGGCACCACCAATACACACTTGCTGGAATCTTATTGAATTCATCTAATAAACGAAATGCTTCTTCACGCTTTAATGTGAAAAATAAAGTTAAATTATCATTAATAAAAGTTGTTGTCCCAAACTGCATCGCATGATTCGCTAGCGTCTCTGGGTTATACAACTGATACGGATGTGCATGTGGTTCTATGTATCCGGGTACGACATACTTTCCTTCGCAATCAACAACTTCACACTCCGTTAATTGCTCTGGCAGCTGCTCCCCTACGTATACAATTCGATCATTATATATCCAAATGTTCGCTGTCATCCACTCGCGCATATAAGAATTTAAATATGTTGCATTCTTTAATAATATGTGTGTGCTTCTCTTACCATCTAGTACTTCAACATGTTCTCGTAATTGTTTATTACTCCATTTATAATGATTTTTCCCCATTGTATTCAACTCCAAATCAACTCATAATTATTTTGATTAAAACGAGTAATATTTAACTAACTAAAGTATTTTTCATTCATAACTCCCCAATTGGTGCCCCTATATCCTTCATTATATGCAAAAATTTTAAAAATAACAATTTTCAGAACTATATGCATACCTCTTTTATCCAAAATAAAAAGAATGTCATGTAACTGACATCCTTTTTTATTTTGTCGTAAGCATTAAGATTGATTTTCACTTTGGAATACACTTGATGTCATATCATAAATGCAACTACTGTCCATAGTTACGAACTTAAAAAAGCACCTCTTTTAAATATAACTATAACAAAATTCCATTCACTTTCTTTTCATCTATTTATTAAATTCAATTTGCATCATTTTATTAAACTGCGGAACAATATCGACCCCACCTATAGAGTTGAGACTGATAGCCAATGTATGTTTGCCTCCAATTACTCCCCCAGCAAAAGTTGTAAATCCAGGAATTCCTCCTCCATGCCCCCAAACTGAAACACCGTTTGGAAGTTTAGTCTCATAGATTCCAAGACCGTATGCGTCACCAACCCCTTTGCCTTCTATAGGAACTGTAGTAAGCATTTCTTTTAGCTCGCGTTCCTTCAGTAACTTACCACCGAGTAAAGATGAAAAGAACTTATTTAAATCATCCGCATTAGAAATCATATCTCCAGCTGCATTAGCTAAACTCGGATTATAATACGTAATGTCTTTCAACTCGCCTGTTCCTTCCATTTTTACATATCCACGAGCATGATTCTTTCCTGGGATGACGGGTGAATTTCCTGGTAAAAACGTATTTGATAGGTCCAAAGGTTCAATAATTCGCTTTTCGATTTCTTCCGCATAACTATTTCCAGTTATTTTTTCAATAAGCATTCCTAGTATTACGTATCCTGTGTTTGAATACAACCAGTCTTTACCCGGTGAGAAATCTGGAGGCAGCGAAAGGCCTATTTTCACTATTTCTTCCGCTGTATACGTTTTTTTCGAATTCATTATGTCCGCGTCTTTTGACTTTAAGTATTCAGCGATACCACTCGTATGATTCAAAAGTTGTCGTATCGTAATTTGATTACCATCATACCCATTTCCTTGCACGAAACCCGGTAGCCACTTTTCAATTGGATCGTCAAGTTGTAAGCGATTTTCTCCTACTAATTGAAGAATAGTCGTGGCAGTAAACGTCTTCGTCACACTACCAATCCGAAAGCGATAATCCGAATTCACCGGTTTCTTTGTACTTAAGTCCGCCACGCCTGCAGTAAAACTATTAGTTTTTCCGTTATTAGACGCCTTAGCTAATATTCCTACAGCACCAAGCTGTACTGTTTCCTGCATTACTTGTTTCCAGCCATTACGATTCTTTTGATCATGTACTTGTGACGAACTAGAAATATTTTGGGTTGACTCTGCAGTCACAGTAAAACCAGGTGTGAATAGAGCAGTACCCGCTAATAAAACTGCAAAACTTGCTAACTTAATTGAATTACATTTTTTCATAAGGCTTTCTCTCCTCCATTAATATCGGATTGATTCAGGCTATACTTTCATCCTATATGATAAATCTCTCTTTTTTCTTATCCATTCCTTACGAAATACTTACTTTTAAATTTAAATAGGGTAAACTGAGGAAGAGTTATGCATGCAAATAAAAAGAGAACATGTTTTCATTTTTTATGTAAACATGTTCTCTTAAACATTTAAAATTCTATATCAACTTTTCATCCTATTCTTTACACAACTAATTTATATTCCTTTTTACCAGCCCGCACTAGCATTCATACCATTTCCAATAATAGAAAGTAATAGTGGCCATAATACTGGTCCTAGTGTAAGAAATATATTTAGAAGTATGAGCATTCTATATCCAACGGTGAAATTGTGATTTTTACGATTAACAAATACTAAACTGATTAATGATATTATAGTTGTTAAAAATAATACTAACATTAGCAACCAATACCACACCATTAAACTAAGACTCCATGGTGTTAATAGCTCATGTATGATACAAAATGAGATTCCTAATACAGAAAAACTAAAACTAGTCACCGCTGTTTTTATAAGCCATTTATTTATTTTTTTATCGTATGTATTTTTACAATATAAATCTATTAAAGTATATAAAGATAAATATGCCATTAATACACCTATCCAAGACAATAACCAGTCTCCGTCCCCTTTGAATAATACGTACAGTAACCAACACATACCTACTGCAGAAAAAACAAAGGAAATAAGTATGCTTTTTAATACCGATTTCATTACATTTTCACACCCTTAAAAAACTTAAAAATTAATTATAGTTTATAAAAATTAAGTATAGGTTAACATGTAATGAAGTATAAGTAAATAAAGTTAATTTTGTTTACCTATTTAAATACGGTTTCATATAAGAAAATAATTCATGTTAATCAAATTTCCGTATAAAAAAAGAAAAGGTGGATATTTATGTATCCACCTTCCCATCTCCCTCTACCCACTTCATTATTTCTTCCACATCTAAATCCGTATACGTCTTTTCCCCATAACGAACAGACTCATATAACGAGATAATATCCCTTGTTCTACAAATTCTTTTTAACCATTGTTGCATCGTTTCATAGGACCTTCTTTGTTCATGAAATGGTAATGTTCTTTCCCATTCAACTAACGTTTTTCTTATCGTATCTGGCGGTAACGGCTGTTCTAACTGATGAATGACTTTTTCATTCTTTATGCTTCTTACCGCAGTTTGCTTTGTGATCGATTCTTTCTCCTGTACTATTTCTGTTTTCGTCAATTTTTTCCTAATATACTTGTAGATGGCATATATAATTGATATTGCGATTATCACATAAAAAACTATAGTAATCCATACATTTGAAAGAACAGAAAGCACGTCATTCCATAGACCTTCTCTTTCGAAAGGTTGAAATTTTTTACCCGTTTTCGTTCTTATACCTGTATCTTCTACTTCTTCATATTCATCTTCATCTATTTTGGAATCATCAAAATTTTCACCTATACTAGTAAAGTCATAATTTTTTTCCGATATTGTCTTAGTCTTACTGAAAAAACGCTCTTTTACTATGTCTTGTACATACACAATACCTTGTGATAACGTTATTGCACTAATCGCAAAGAAAAGTATGATTAAAGTTCTCACACTCCATAACTTCACTTTCATATGTCGCTTTTTATTCACCATGACATAAGCCCCTTCTTATTCTTTCATTACAATCCATTTATTCGTTCTACTGTATTTCTTTGGTGAAGTACCAATAATTAAAGGAACCGCATCCAGTTCCTTTCGACGAAAGCCTGCTGTGTAAAAGTAAGAAGAAGATATAGGCGTATCTTGGTCTGATATCGGGGCAAGTACCCTTAATACATTTTGCAAATGTTTCCGATTATCACCATTTTTTATATGTAGCAAACCGTTATCTTTTACACTATTGATCCATACTTCAAATGAACAGTTTTGCATAAGAAGTTGTTTGCATATACCTGCTGTTAATTCAATTAGTTCCTCTATATCATTTCGCAAAGAAACACCACTTTTATTTTGCAAGTTGAGATAAATCGCGTATTTATCACATTGTGTTCGCTCATACTTTTTCGCAATTATCATCCCTGCTTTCGCTGTTGCACTCCAGTGGATGGAACGAAAATCTTCATTTTCATAAGACTTTACTCCCATTACTTTCGTTTCATCATATAAGGGTGAAGACATCGCTTTTCGAAATCCTCGTGACCATTCTTGTAATTCAGGAACTTGTATTTTCGGAACAGCTGGTAAGACTAAATAAGAGGGCGTATCAACTTGTTTATATGTTATATGGTTCGTTATAAATCCAAAGAGATCAGTAATAACAATTTCAACTTCTTCCCATTTCGCGATGCCTCTTTTTAACGCTACAGCTTGCAAATCAAATGAAACTGACTCCCTTCCTTTTAAATTAAAATTCATATAATAATTTGAACCTGTACTATGATTTTTGTTTATTTCATCATGATTCCAAGTTAGCTTATTTTCACATTTAAATCGAAATACGATATTAAGAATAGGAAATATCGACTTGTTTGAAATTTTCATTTTGCACATATTCGTTTCACCTATAAAAACATTCGAATTCCCTTGACTGTATTCCCATTCAACACGAGATACTTTACGTATATATACATACATAGCACCTATTAAAATTACATATAAAAATACGAGAGATAAAAACAGTAGATTACTTGAAAATACACTTAAAATAACGGCTACAACTGACATAACCCCCATTACGAAAGGCTCCGCTAAAGGTGTATACACAAGCTGTTGATTCATCGTACATTCTCCACTGGCACACTAATCGTATGAAGAATTTCTTTCATAATTTGTTCTTTCGTCGTTTTCATCTCTCCCTCAATCGTTAACGTTAAACGATGAGCACAAACTGATGCAGCGAGCGTCTTAATATCATCTGGCGTACAGTAATCTCTTTCATTTAATATTGCCCGTGCTTGAATTGCTCTCATAAATGCCAACGTTCCCCGAGGGCTTACACCAATTTCAATTAACTCATGGTTACGAGTTGCTTCAATAATTTCAAGGAGATAATCTTGCACATCATTCCCTACTAACACTTCTCTTGCACGCTTTTGCATCGTAATAATTTCTTCACTTGAAATAATAGAATGTAACGTTTCTAACGGATCATTCATTTGAAACCGATTCATCATTTCCTTTTCAGCTTCTCTCGTAGGATAACCTTGGCGTATTGTGAGTAAAAACCGGTCTAACTGAGCATCTGGTAAAGGAAATGTGCCCGCTGATTCGAGTGGATTTTGCGTTGCTATAACTAAAAAAGGTTCTGGTAATGAATGTGTCTGTTTCGCAATTGTAACAGTACGCTCTTCCATAACCTCAAGTAACGAAGATTGTGTTCTCGGTACAGCTCGATTAATTTCATCCACTAATACGATATTTGCAAAAATAGGACCTAACCTCGTTTTAAAATCCGATTCCTTCACATCAAAATATTCAAGGCCAATAACATCTCCAGGCAAAGTATCCGCTGTAAATTGTATTCTTTGAAATTTAGCGTCCACACTTTTAGCCAAACTTTTCGCTAATGTTGTTTTTCCTGTCCCAGGTACATCCTCTAATAAAATGTGTCCTCTTGCTATAAGAGCTATAGCTGCCAGTTCAATCGATTCGTCTTTTCCTATAATAACCTTCGAAATATTATTAGTAATTTTCTTTAATGTACTCATATATTATCTACCACCTTTTAATTATCTAAAAATTAAGAACATACTTTTTTCCAAATTATAACATGTAATTCGAAGATGAAATAGAGTGAAAATGAATCTTTTATTTTTTCTTCATTGCACGCAAAAAAGCACCTATTGTCGTATATTGACAATGAGGTGCTTAACTCAATCCAACAGCCTTCTTTCCCTCTAATTTTTAGTAACAATACATCCTTTTTACTCCCACACATGCATTGTTTTCAATTAACTAGTAAAATGCATTCTAATATTACATATAATAAAAACCATTTCGATTTGTTCGTTATAGAACTTCCTCTACATCGACACTCTCTATCTTCACTTCATACATATTTGGGATGCTTGCTTCTTTTGGTACCCATGCATAATAATTTTGATCATTTTCTAACATAAATTGAACTAACTTTGTTTCTGAAACATTCCAGAAATTTTTAAGATTATCAATGTAGTCCTCTAAATCTTCTTTATAGTCCAATTGTAATATATAATCTCTTACCGTCAGGGCAAACACAATTAAACTTCCTAATAGATTTTTTTGCTCATTTTCTTCTTCATACTCTTGTGGTAAGAACCACACTTGACCTATTCCTATTGTTTTTTTGTATTTCTCATAAAAACTACTATCATCCATATTCTCATAATCATGTATTAATTCATTGACCAATGAATGCCATTTTGGCGGAATAATATTTTCCAATGCAGGATTATGTTCAATTCCTTCTACTATATCCTCGATTTCTTCTGTCTCATCTTCATAGTGATATTCACTTAGGTCTATATGCTTGAATTTCATTTCATTTTTATAATGTGCCAAATCATATGGATAATGATTATTATCTTTTAAACTTGTATCATCAAGTCCGAGTATCTTTACTATTGCAGCTGTCTCAAAGCTCCAATACCCCACATATCCAGGTTCTTTATGTGCATTTTTCCATTCATAATCATAATGGCCTTTAAACCATTCTTTCTCCATGTACGTTTGCAATCTTTTAGACGCTTCTTTTTTATCTGTTTGTGCAAATTCTATAATCTCTCTCATTTTTGCATATGGATTTTCTTTAAAATAAACATTCGTCATTTTTGTGTATCCGATATCACTAGCGCATAAGAGGAAATCGATTACTGCGTCGTTCATATTTTCCTTCTCAACTAGCTTGGCTAAACTTACAAGATTCTTTTTCTCCGTCTCTAATAAAATCCCTAGAGATATCATCCAAATTAGATTTAAATATCCAACTTCATTTTCCCCTATATGCCTCAAATCAATAAGAGCGTTGTCAAAATCTCCTTCTATTGTATGGATAGCTTCTCCTAGGGAATATTTTGCGTTAATATCCTCTAACTCATAATTAAAATTTAATAGATACCTTCCTTCTATAAGACTTTTATTATCTTTAGCCTTTCTTTGAATACCATTCCTTTCATCTTCTTCAAAACTTTTAATCTCCTCTCTATTTTCCTCAATAAACTCTTTATTATATTCTATTCCTTCTCTACATTTTTCTTCTATACATAAAGGATCTCTCATACTATTCAATTCCTCCTAGTGCCTTAAATTATGGCCATTCTCCAATTATGTCTCCCTTTGCATCTATTCTAAATGTTTTCACATTTCCACTACTATCAACCTTTGATAACACTCTCTCAACTTCCTGATCTTGTAATGCTTTCGTAATCTTTGATGCTAATTTTGCATCTCCATCAACTGCCTTCAATATTCTACTTTTTCGGGTCTTCGCACCATTCAACCAATCATTTGACATTTGTCGTCCATCTTTAGTTTTCCCCAATTGTGAACTACCAAACTTAGCCTCATCTATAACGTATTTGATCTTTGATTCTGCATTTGCATTTTCGTATAATCCATCAATTCCTTTTACTATTTTATCATTTATGCCTGATGGTGCACTTTTTCCGACTGGCTTTAAATCAAATCCAGCTTCTTTTAAACTTTGATTATTCAATAAATTGTCACTAGATTTTATTTCACCATAATTACCTTTTTGCTTATTTGTAGCTGTTTTTGCATCAAAATTATCTACAGTTGTATTTTTGTTACTGCTAGGTTTACCGTTAGCCGCACCTCCACCAGAAGACTGGATTTTTTGAATAGTATCCTTAGTATTTTGAATCGATTTATTCCAAACAAATCCACCATGTACAAAAAGACTTGCCCCAGTAGCTGTTGCTACTATATCTAATGGAATAACAATTGGTGATGCTAACCCACCAGTTCCTACTTCTGCCATGATAGTTAAGAAATTAGATCCGCCTATGAGCGAGATACCTTCAAACATTTCTACAATGGAACCGGCTATTTAATAATTTTGCCCTGTTTTTTAATGTTTTTTGACATTGAAAAACATACTATATATCATCAATTGAAGCCTATGTGCCTGTGAAATGTGAGGTACGAAAGTGCATTCGCTCAAATAATAATTTTCAATTGAAATCAACAAAAGAGACCTCAAATGTGAAGTCTCTTTTGTTGAGTCTTTTTCATCTATAACTTCCTCTTTACTTATTCAATATCAGACAATCTTCCTTATTGAAATATAATAAAATCCTAATAAAAACGCGTTCTTCAAAAAGTTCTTTTTCTGCCCTACGAATCTAGTAAAATGGCTATAAGATATTACAAATTTAAGCTACGCTTAACTTGCACTAATAAATCCATTAATCCATTTCTTTCTGGATTTTTTTCCACTTCTTTTTTCACATGTTCTTCCAAATAATTATAAAAAGTTTCAAAGTCCAAATACACTTGTTGTTCAAACTCAACAGCTGGAGAATCTAATTCAACTAACACATGCTTATCATCTAAAGGTGTAGGTAGCTGTGACATATCAAATTCATCTAAATCAGACTGAAAATGAACGAATACTATTTCTTGTCCAAACCCCTCTTTTTTTACAAAAAAACTCAAAGCTCTTTCCAAGTACTTACCGTTTATAAAGTTAAAATATATTGACATCAATTCATCATTTTTCTCTTTATCTTCAATAAATTCGAAATTACTATTCATTTTATCCTCCTATAAATATTGTATCTTGATAATATCAGTCTAGAATTGGGAAAAAGTTAGTTATCTCCCCAGCATCATTTAAATAACCTCTGAACTTCAATCCATTTATTATGGATATTTAGATAAAAAAATCCAGTGATAATTCCTAATTAGTTCTGCATCAATCTTACTTCTAGCTCACTAGATCCCTTACCAACATTACCCTTATAGCTACTTTAACACAAACTAAAAAATCCACAGTGTAAAAATTTATCACTGTGGATTCCAACATTTATTTTTCTTGGCAATGCACCATATCATAAGGGTAATATGAACTATCTTTCAAGGTTGAATCATCTAATTTTAAAATTTTAGCGATTGCTCCACTTTCAAAACTCCAGTAACCACTATAAATGTCATGTTTATTTTCATGTGCATCGTACCATGCTTCTTCTAAATGTCCCTTATACCAATACTCCTTTATATATTTCTCTAAATTTTTTATAGAATTCTCTTGTGAAATTTTATTACTCTCAATTACTTCTTTTAATTTGAAATATGGATATTGTACATAAAACTCACTTTGCTCATAAAAATCTGATGGCTCACTATTTCTAAAAGCAATAAAATAATTAATCAAATAATC
The DNA here is from genome assembly GCF_056530295.1 of Bacillus sp. PK6-16. Classification (NCBI taxonomy): domain Bacteria; kingdom Bacillati; phylum Bacillota; class Bacilli; order Caryophanales; family Bacillaceae; genus Bacillus; species Bacillus sp. PK6-16. Next base: position 2,406,332 of record NZ_CP096511.1, on the reverse strand, counting down.
ATTTAATCCTTCTCTCCTTACCATTGCTATTAGTCTATTAAATTCTTTATCTTCAACATTTAGCATTACTGCTATAGATATCATCCATAACATACGTATATATCCACTTTCTTTATTCCACACTTTTTCCATTATATTTATTACTTCAGGTAAAAAATCACGAATAGTTTGAATAGAACAACCCGCAGAGTACATTGCCCTTAATTTATTAAAATGATACCCTTGTAACGCTATATATCCATTCTTTACACTTTTATCATCTTTGCCTCTTTCCTCAATAACCTTTTCAACCAATAATAAAAACTTTTCTATTCTCTTTTCCTCATAATTGATAAATTTGTTAAAATATATATCATTTTTGATTTTATCCCTTAGCATAATTTCTTTTCCACCTTTTATACTTCAAGAATTTTCTTCACAATCGTTCCATCAGGCATAACTTGAATAACAATTCTTTGAACATTTTCTGGATTCAGCAACATCTCTCCCACAATTTCATCTGCTTTTTCTTTTGACAAAGTACTATCTAACCTTTCACTTCCAAGAATCCAATCTTCACTCATTTGCTTACCATCATTTGTTTTTCCCAATTTGGATGTGTTATACTTAGCCTCCGCTATTACATACTTAGGTGGCGGAGATGAATTTTCATATACAGCATCTATTCCCTTAACAATTTTTTGATCTAATGTTATTACACGATCATCACTAATTCTGGTATATGTTTGACTTTCAAAAAAGTCATCCATCTTCATTTCACCATAATTCCCTTTACGCTTCGTTGTTTTTAAAGCTACTTCGCCACTTTCTACTGATTCTATTACCGTACGTTGTTGTGCTCTAACTGCTTCTAATGTTTGGGCTACTTTTCCAGCTCAAATTACCCGTCCCACTTAGAATTGGTCTCTTTCACTGAACTGCTAAAAGAAAATTTCCATCTTGAATAAGACAACACTTTCGAACTGTAATCAATCGTAAATAATTTTTTATCATTTTACATTTTATCCTTAAGTTCAAATGAAAAGTTTTTAATAGGAATAAGAAAAAGCTCAATATGACCAAATTAATGGTGTACTGAGCACATTAATCACTTACATAATTACAAAATTTCAAGTCTAGATTAACTCCCACAATAATTAACACTAAGTTTATTATTTGTCTTTCAAAAATTTTAAATACTTTCCATCTTCTGCGCTAAAGCATCTACCCTTGGATTTCTTATTAGCTATCTCTAAATACTCCCTAGCTTTAGAGAAATCCCCTACCTCATAAGCCACCTTTCCAGCCCAGAGTTCTCGTTCACCTGTATCTCCTCTTTCAGGATCTGCGACAAATATTTTATCAACCCATTTTTTCATCCGTTCAACATCATTTAATACAATAGAGATATCTAAAATCCCCCATATTATTAAAAAGCTCTCATCATAAATCACTTTATCATCAGGGAGCTCTTTCCATGCTTGTTCCAATAAAAAAACTGACTCATCTAAATTACCTTTATCAAACTCTTCATTACTCTTATCCATTAACTCTTGTATATAGACACCATTTTCACCTGCTACATAAGCCATTATTAATCCCCCTAAATTGCATCTTTAATTACATTAAAATATTTGTCATCTTCACTATCAAAGATCGAGTAACCTTCAAGAATATATGCCCTTAACAAATATTCTTTAGATTTGTTAAGGTCTCCTAATTCATACAGACATTCACCCAGACGTAACATAATAAAAGGGTTTCCTATTCCATCAGGACAATTAATTGCATTAAATAAAAAGTCTTTAGAAGCACTAAAATCTCCATTCATATAACACGTGTCACCCAATGCTGTGTAAATCCATGTACTACATTCCCAGTTAAATTTTGGTTTTGGAACTAAATCTAAAGCTTCCAAATACTTTTCTATTGCATTCTCATACTCAAACCTATCAACTAAATTATCACCTTGAGAACATATACTTACTATTCTGTCATAAAGTTCATCTTGTAATTCCAATTTAAGCTCCTCCTAATTATTTTGGTGGTACATATGTCTGTCCTAAACTAGCACCTTCAGAACGGTTTTTACTATAGTGTTCCAAATAATAATTATCTGGATCAAGCATCCAATCTCTTACTTCTTTAGACCTTGGTCCATAATTCCGTCCGACTTCGTTCCACCAAGTAACTGCATCTGTTTTATGTGCCATATCTGCTTCACTTAACGGACGCCATTTATTGTTAGTGTCTAAAAATTCAGTTTTACCACGTACTGTTCGTATTTTTGGTGGATCTTCATTTTTCATTCTCTCTATTACTGCTTTACCAGTTCTGGAGTCTTTGCTAGGTGTACTACCCATATATTTCAAACGTTTAGTGCTGCCACTTGGCACAGGTAAACCCACTTCTTTATTACTTGCGTAACCCCCACCAGGTCGATGCCACCTTCCACTTGCATCTTGAAAATAACCTTTAGACTTCGCAAACTTATAATAAGCTTCTATTAATTCGCCTTGAGGTATTTTGGTTACGATAGTTCCACCAACACTAGAGAATGCATAGGAAGCATCTCTCTTAAATGATTGTAGCATTTCAAGGGTAGGCTTCAATTCTTTTGCTAGTTTTACTGCATTAGCAATTGTACTTACTCCACTTGATGCTTTTGCTCCTTTTGCGATATGTCCTACTTTATTTAGTACCTTATCGCCTAATATTGTGGTAGCTATTTGCGTTAATCTCAGGAGTAATATAATATTTGTTTTAAAATGGTAGAAAAAGAAATCAACACTTATGAATTGTAGTTTCATTTAATAGATAACTATTATTCTGTAAGTTTTGTCGCTATATTTGAATATCAATTTACTATTATAAGTTTTGATTTACATGTGAAATCTTCAAAAAGTAAAACCTTTTAGTTTACTAAAAAACCTTGAAAGGCATTTAGCCAGTCAAGGTTTTTAACTTACTTTAAAAAATCTAATATTGAATTTACACTTTCTTCAAAACGACTTGGGTTTCTTTCTTTAATACTAGTTAATTGAGAAACAACATATTTCTGAATATCATTGTTTAATGTAGGGATGATTTTTTTATAAATATTCCTCGATGGTTCATGATTCAATATTCTTTTGTGAAGTATCTTTAACCATTCCTTAGCATGAGGAATCATCTTAGGAATAGAATTAGCTAACACTTTCAGCGAAACTTCAGAACTAACAATCTTGTCATACGACTCTATAGCATGAATTAAACCAAACATTACTTCATCATTTTCAGTTAAATCATCAAAGCCTTGACACAATACTTCTATATGGTTAACATCCTCCATTTCTAAAATATTCCCAATAGATTTTTCAAATTTTTCTACTTCATTCTCATCTCTTAATAAACGATTATTCTTTAATTCGGTAAGTTCGACTAAAATGTCCAACTTTCCCCACCTCCTATTGTCTGTCAAAAATATTTGGGTACTTTGTTTTATTTAATTTTATTACTTCCAATAGTCCTGAACGTATCTCAGGAGTGTAAAGTCCTTCTTTTATATAAATATTCCTTGCATCAATTATATCACGAGCTAAAGCGTCACGTGGTTCAAGGTTAAGATAGGCATCTAATTTCTTACCAGTCATTCCGTATGTTTCAGTTTGACGGTGCCTGCCCCCTTTCCCTGGATGAGGGTGCTCCATATTCATACTTACTCCATCATTTTTATGTACCTCTGCTTTTGTTTTCATATATTTTGCAGACGGCATATGGTGAGGAGTTATATTGTCTCCACGTGTTCCTGCATCAATTAATTCTTCATATGTTCCAACTTTCCCTTCACCTGGTAGTAAAGGATTATCTATCCCCTTAGTAACCCCCGCACTCCCAGCCGTTGCTTTCTTCACATCTCCAACCTTTTTTAAATCATGAAGTTTATCAACTATTTTTACACCCTTCCCATATGGGGACATCATTCCAACTGCTAGGAGTTTTTCACCATAGGTAGCTTCTGAGTCAAAGAGTGTGAAAAGATCACCAAAGAAAAAATCGAATCCAAACTTCGCCACACCGATTAAAAAAGGATCGAGTACTGGCCTTCTACCACCGACTGGCTGGCCAAAAATGTTATGCTCCATTTCATAATCATCGGTTTCAACTTGGAAATCCTCACCTATATTCCCTTTTATTGTACCATTTTTAATTCCTTCAAGATATTTTTGTGTCGCTTGTATCTCTTCTTTTGTAAATCTATTGTTGATAGATATATTTTCGCTACTTATTCCTTCCGTTTCGTTATACACATTGTGCTCTAAGTCTACGCTTTTTCCAATACCATTGTCAGATTTCCGTATTTTCTCTTCTATAGTTATTTGAATTTGTTTTGCCCATTCCATATTTAACCTTTCACTATGAAACGTACCACTCACAGGACTAAATCCTTTCCCGCTTTGCACTTCAGAGAGTCCGGCTGTGATGCTAGCTGCTAATTGGAGGGCGGTGCTGTAGTTGTTGCTGGATGAATGATTGAATTCATATAAATGCTCTAGTTTTTCTTCCAGTTTTTTTCTCATTGCTCTTAATACCGTTACAATTGCGTCTACTCCAGGCATCGGTGTAAGTACTTCGATTGCTTCTATACTTGCAATCGATTGATTAATTTCCTGTATTTGTTGTCTTATTTCATGTTCGATCACATCTGTTGAAGCAACTTTTGCTTGGAACTCATTTGGGAATGCTTCGTTTTGGCGAATTAATTCTTCACATAAGCATATGATTCCTTGCGCTAATGGCCGAAATGTTTGGACAAGGTAGGCTTTTGCACTACTGTATGTTTGTCCTTGTAATACTGTATCTATCGCAAATGCATCAATAGATTGAATGGCTTGTTCCATACTTTGAATCGTAGCATTACATATAGCGTTCATACTTTGAGTTTGACTTTGTACTTCTCCCAAATACATGTTTAAACTCATGTATTGGCCTCCCTTTGTAGTTGCTGCTGTTCATAGGAAAGGTCGTTTTCTTTCTCACTGAGATGCCGTTTTTCTTTAAGCAACGTCTCTTTTTCATTTTCTAATTCGAATGTAAGTTTTCTTTCATACTGTCCGATTTCTTGCCGCATATTCGTAAAAAGGTGAAACACTTCTTTGTCGCCGTGCCAAGTTTCTAGTATTCGGTTAAATAAACGATTACTTCTATTTTTCCATTCATGAAAACTAACCTCAGCTCGTTCTTGATTTTGCAGCGCAATTCGGTTTTCATTTTGTTCTTCAAATATAATTCGTAATTTTTGATTACATTGACTGATTCTCGTTTCAATTTCTTGACTCATCTTTTCTCCCTACCTTTTCCCCTTTACGTAGGTTGTTACATTATTGAAAAGTCTTTTGAAGTCCTGTATCCATTTTCTCAAATTCATTTGCTACGGAATGGATATTATCAATTGTTTGTTGAAAAGCAGTACAAAATTGTTTCGTGATCTGTAAATTTTGTTGATTTGCCTCTTGTGCTTGGAAGTTCACAGATAGTGTCGTACGCGTTGCCTTATTTATAGAGCGACTAGTAGCACTTTGCATTCTATCTGAAGCATTTCTCATTTTCGTTGCAAGTTGCGTTGCCGTATGCAAATTACTTTGAAATTCTCCCATTACTTACTCCCCTCTACCTTTTATTTACAAGAAAATTATACCACGGAAAAATATCCCAATAAACCGAATGTTCGAATTTAACATACAATTCAGCACTGTTACTGAGGATGCGAGCAACGCTTATCTATCAACATAACTGAGTCCAAAATGGATTCTACTTATACAAAAAAGATGACTTCAGCCATATGCTAAAGTCATCTTTTTCTACCTTATTATTTTACTAATTCTCCATTATAAGCTTTTATATTAAGCGGAGCAGTTAAAAATTGTGCTGCTTTACTAACGAAAGATGTGAAGTGTTCACTCGTATTATGGCTCGCAACTGCTGCTTCATCTTTCCATACTTCTACCATCGTATAAACACTTTCTTTTTCTGTATCTTTATATAAGTCATAAGATGCATTTCCACTTTCTTCTCTTGAACCATGAATGAGTGGCTGAATTTCTTCTAAAAATGCTTGTTGTTTTGCTGGGTCTACTTGAAATATTGCGTGAATAATAATCATGGTGTTTCCCCTTTCATATTCCATATATTTCTATGACCTAATTAGATTACTTCCACTCAGCAACTTTGTCAATTGGAAGACGTACTGATTGGTAACCACTGTCAGCAGCTTTCCCGATTGAAATTAACATAACTGGTACGTAGCGTTCTTTATCTAGTCCAAACGCTTCTGCGATTTGATCTTTCTCAAAACCACCAATTGGACAAGTGTCATAGCCGTGAGCACGAGCTGCTAGCATAAATTGCATCGCTACAAGACCACCGTCAATTAATACTGTATCTTTCATTACTTCTGGTGTAACCATAGAGAAGTAAGCTGAAAGTTTTTTCATTTGATCTTCTTTTACTTCTGCTGGCATAAGTCCACGCTCTACTGCTGTACCATAAATTTCTTCTGCGTTATCAAAGTTGTTTAAGTCACCAAATAAAGCGATCATTGCTGAAGATGTTTCTACTTGAGATTGATTGAATTTTGCAAGTGGCGCAAGTGTTGCTTTCGCTTCGTCACTTTCAATCACTACGAATCTCCATGGTTGCATGTTTACTGAAGATGGTGCAAGTGTTGCTTCTGTAAGAATTTCTGTCATTTCTTCTTTGCTAATTTTCACTGAAGGGTCGTACTTACGAATTGAACGACGTCCTGTTAAAATTTCGTTAAAATCATTTGTTTTTACTGAGTTAGTCATAGTTGTATTCTCCCTTTTTTATAATTCTTTTATATTTTCTTGAATGTGATTTAACATATTTAAAAGATTATCGCGTTCTTCCTCACTTAATCCTTTAAATGCAGATGCTGCAAAACGTTCTTTTTCTTCTTGAAACGCCTGAATTTTATTTCGCCCCTCTTCAGTAAGAGAAACTAACGTAATTCTGTTATCATCTGGATTTTTACGTCTTACAATCATTTCATTGGCCTCAAGCTGCTTTAAATGCCTTGTTATCGCAGCATTATCAATATTCACTTCTTGTTGAAGTGCTTTTTGACTAATTTCACCTACTTCATATAACTGAAGTATAAGCTCTAATCGAGACTGGCTCATACCCGTACACCCTTCAAATTTCGAACCTACTTCTTTATTTAGAAAGTGTAATTTATATAAAATAATCGCTTCTTTTGAGCATGAACTTGTCAAATTAACCCTCCTTTACAATCAAAATAAAAACATTTGATGTATCAATAGTTGATATGTCAATTAATATAATCTATATCGATTTAGAATGCAAGCATTTTGTTTTCATTTTATTTTTTCCAAATTAAGGCGCTTTGTAGCGTTACAAATAATGTTAATTGCACTATAATAATACTAATTTAAAGAACTGGAGAGTGATTGATAATGCGGCAATATACAAATAGAAATGAGGAATTGAAAATGGAAAATGAAATGAGGATATTCACAAATGACAACAATAAATATAGGGATTGTCGCGCACGTAGACGCTGGCAAGACGAGTTTGACTGAGCGTATTCTTTATGAAACGAATGTGATTAAAGAAATTGGCCGAGTAGATAGTGGTAATACACAAACTGACTCAATGGAATTAGAAAGACAACGCGGAATTACGATTAAAGCATCTGTCGTTTCTTTCTTTATTGATGCTGTAAAAGTAAATGTCATTGATACACCTGGACACGCTGATTTTATCGCTGAAGTGGAGCGATCATTCCGCGTTCTAGACGGTGCGATTTTAGTTATCTCTGCCGTTGAAGGTGTGCAAGCACAAACAAAAATTTTAATGCGAACATTACAGAAACTAAACATACCGACTATTTTATTCGTTAATAAAATTGATCGTAGTGGCGCAAACACTGAAAAAGTTATGAAACAAATAAAAGAGGTTCTTTCAAATGAAGCATTCCCCTTCTACTCTGTTCTAAACGAAGGAACGAAAGAAGCCCGGATCATTGAATACAAATCATATGACGATTGTATGGAACTGTTAGCACCATTTAATGAATCGTTACTTGAATCATATGTAAATAACGAAATAATACCGGACGCACTATTAAGAGAAAAACTAGAACAGCAAATACAGCAAGCAAATGTGTATCCAATCTTTTTCGGTTCAGCAATGACAGGTATAGGAGTAACTGAAATACTTGAAAAACTTCCGGCCCTAATGCCAGCTCTTACATCGGCACAAGAGGAACCATTATCCGGTGTTGTTTTTAAAATTGAACGTGAACCTTCTGGAGAAAAGGTTGCGTATATAAGAGTTTTTTCAGGTAGCTTACATGTTAGAAAATATGTTGATATACAGCGCGATGAGTCTCTACCACATAAAGAAAAGATTAAAAAAATGTGTATGTTTCATAGCGGAAATGCTGTTCAATCTACTATCGTTCCTAGCGGAGAATTTTGCAAAGTGTGGGGACTGAATGATATAAAAATTGGTGATATTATCGGTGAACGTACGGATTATATAAAAGATATTCACTTTGCCGAACCACAAATGGAAGCAGCGATTGATGCGGTACCTAAAGAGCGAATTCATGATTTATACGCTGCACTTATGGAACTCTGTGAAGAAGATCCGCTCATTAAAGTGTGGAAAGATGATGTTCATAATGAACTTTATATTCGCCTTTTCGGTGAAGTACAAAAAGAGGTTATCGAAACAACACTTTATGATAAATATAACTTACAGGTTACTTTCTCAAATACGCGAGTTGTATGTATGGAGAAGCCAATTGGCATTGGGAATTCCGTTGAAGTCATGGGTGAAAAAGCGAATCCATTTTACGCAACAATTGGTTTTAAAATTGAACGTGGTGAACTTAACTCTGGCATAACGTATAAATTAGGTGTTGAGCTTGGTTCATTGCCTTTAGCATTTCACAAAGCAATTGAAGATACAGTATTTCAAACGTTAAAACAAGGATTATATGGATGGGAAGTTACAGATATTATCGTCACGTTAACACATACTGGTTATGCTAGTCCTGTTACAACAGCGAGTGACTTTAGAAATTTAACACCGATCGTATTAATGGATGCTTTAAAGCAAGCTGAAACATATGTATATGAACCAGTAAATGAATTTGAATTAACTGTACCGGAGCACGCAATTAGTACTGCAATGTATAAGCTTGCTGCCGTTCCAGCAACTTTTGCAGAGCCTATATTCAATAACAATTCTTATCAGTTAACAGGATCATTACCTGTTGCGAAAACAGAGAGTTTCAAACGAATACTACATTCATTTACAGAAGGAGAAGGCATATTTACAACGAAGCCAGCTGGTTTCACAAAACTTATGGCTCCCTTCCCTACTCGAAAACGTGTTGATTATAATCCGCTGAATCGTAAGGATTATTTACTTCATGTTTTGAAGGCTTATTAAAGCAAAAGAGGTGCAATTCGCACCTCTTTTGCATGTATTAATAGGTTAGTTTGTCCTAACAACTTCTTTAAGTTTTCCTATTATTTTCGCTATAGCCTCAATTGAATTTTCCGTTTCATATCCCCCAACATTTACAGAATGATTTGCATTTTTGACAACTTCAATCTGTAAATTCGTTTTATGTAACTGATCAATTTGATCTGCATTGTATTGGTGATCTTTATCCCCAATAACTAAAAACCCTTCGTGTCGACTATGTAAGATAGAATCAAAAATTGTATCAAACGTCAGTAAAGGGGTAAGTAATATCATTTTCGACTGTAAAAACTCTTCTCTCTTCATTAAATCATTCGCAATTGGAATTGTTCCGAGTGACTTCCCTAAAAATATAGTATCGTTGTATTGCTCAGCTTTTAATACTTCCTTCATTACAGGATTAATATCATCCATCATTATTTTTGTTACTTCTTCCATTGGTTTATTCATTACTTGTTCGTCGTAAGAATAATGAATATGTACAACATCAATTTTATGTTCAAGCATAAGCATCGTCGCGTAATAAAATAACGGCTTATCATAATTGTATCCTGAACCTGAAAACATAAAGCAAACGGTACTAGAACCTTTTTCGATATGTGTGTAATAAATTACTTTGTCATTTATATGTATCTCTTTTTTAATCCCCTTCATCCTTTTCTCCTCCGAATACATTTAATCTTGTAAAATGATATGTTCTGTATGAACTGCTATATTCTTTACTTTCTCTTTTATAAATGCAGGCTGTAAATTATATGCATGTAACTCTTCTACCGGCACCCACTTAAACAAATATGTTCTATCCTCTTCTTCCAAAATATATTGATCCGCTCCATTTGCAGGTAATTCATGTAGCTCTACTTCATAATAAAAACTAATCTCATGAAACTTTTGCTCAGAAAGTGTAAAGAAATTTTCTACTGACCATATTAATCTCTTCCCTTTAATAGGAGCAGCTAGTTCTTCTGCAAGTTCCCGTTGTAACGCATCCTCACTGTTTTCTAACATTTTCACTCTTCCGCCCGGTACGTACCAAAAATCTTCACCGTCACCTTGCAGAATAAGTATTTTATTATCCTGTTTACAAATTGCTCCAACGCGGTAATTAAAACATGTTTCCTCAACTTTAAACGTAAGATCCATCCGTAACGCCCCCTTATATAAATATCGAATTATTACAAAACAATTATGTAATTACTGTACAAATAAGGTTACTAAATTTATCCACTCCATTCAATGGTTTTTGAATTTTCTAAACTATTATTTTTCATCATTACAAGTGTATATACATATGTTACAATCATATTGCACACTAGAAAACATTATGGGGGTACGGATGGAAACGTTATTAATCCAGCAAACTGAGAAATCAAATAAGTTTTGGAAAATCGTTGTGAAAGAAAAAGACTATGTTGTGTTTTACGGAAAAATTGGCACAGCTGGCAGTGTGAAAGCGAAAGAGTTTGAAACAGAAGAAGAATGTATGAATGAAGCTAATAAACTAGTTGCTTCCAAACGTAAAAAAGGATATACAGACCCGTTGCCTGGGGAAGATTACATAAAAGAAAAAACGATAACCGAAGAAGAATTTTGGGAGCTACTTCATCGTGCAAAAACGAAAGGTGAGGACCAAGAAGAACAAATAGAATGGCTTACTTCTCACCTTGCTAAACGTACAGTACATGAAATTGTAGCTTTTGATACGCATATGCATAGCCTTTTGAAAGACTCCTATACCTCCCGTTTATGGGCAGCAGCCTATATTATTATGGGTGGCTGTTCAGATGATACTTTCGATTACTTCCGCGGATGGTTATTATATCAAGGAAAAGAGACATACGAAGCTTGTATTGAAGATCCAGAACGATTAATTCCTGTATTAGAAAATTTGAGTGAGTATGACGTCCCAGAAATAGAAGAACTTTCTTTATATTTCGGTTTCACTGTATATGCAGAAAAAACTGGTGACGAAGATGATACTTACTTTACACTTTACCATGTCTTATCTAATGAAGAATTCGACGATGTAGATTTTGAATTTGACTGGAATGAAGACGATGAAGAAGGTTTAAAAAAGATGTTTCCTAGGCTATGGGAGATGTATGGGGAAGAACCGATTGAGTGGTAGATTAATTATTCGTGAAAAAGTGCCTTGTTTCTTTAGTAACAAGGCACTTTTTTTGATACTATATTTAAATTATCATCTTTCCACTCTCCCACCACTCCATAAAAGTCTTTAAAGAAGGAGCAACCCACGTTCTACTATCATTTTCATGGTTCCATACATATATATCATCTCTTTGTACTTTTCCATTCAAAATAGAATAGCCAAACAAATCACCATTTCCCCCATCAGCAAAAAATAATAAACAGTCAAAAGGCATGTATAAATCCTTAAAATCAACTATATTTCTCATACTCATATTTTCAGTTTTAATTTTTGAAGCAGACCATATAAAGTCACCGTATTCACCTTCTATACCGTTTGTTTCCTGTAATAATTGATATAAATCATTCGGTAACTCCACATGTAAACATTTTTGTATATCAGTAAGTTCATCCTTCGTAGCTGGGTTTTTCAAGCTTAAATTTGATGAGATACTGTGAATGGTGTCTTTCCACATCACCTTTTCCTCCTTATGTGCAATCAAGCATATTCAAAGAACTCCGCTAAATTTATTGATACCATCTTTCTAACAATTCCTTCTCCCTCTCGCCTGAAATACCTGCTTTTAATTCCCATTCTTCCGTACTCTCCATCCACTCATACACATCTGTAACTGTCTCTTCTATTCTTCTAAAAGTAAGCCCTTCATTAACCGCACTTTCGATACAAATAGAAAACCCGCCTCTCCACGGCTTCGTCTCACCATCTAATGGGAAAGTTTCTGGAATCCACAAAGGCATTTCTGTCCAAGGCTGCACATTATGTTCACTCATAAACGCTTCGTCTACCCAAACAAATTCAGCATCGCTATTCGTAACCTTTTTACACGTATTTAATAGCTCTTCCATCGTCAATTCATCATTCGGACCTGTTATATTAAATGTTCCTGCTTTATGATGTTCTGCCATATTTAGCCCCCATCTCGCGACATCTTTTATATCAACTAATTGCACGGGACGAATTTTTCTTCCTGGAACTAACACGTTACCTCCTTTTGCTACACGTTGAATCCAGTATGGAAGTCGATCTGTATAATCAAACATTCCTGAAAGAAGACCTGCTCTTACATGTAACACACGCCCCGGCCAATACTTCTCTGCTTCTTTTTCGCATAATACTTTCAGTGCACCATAATACTCATAAGGTGAAACTTCACCATTCTCTACAGCCTTTATTTGATCATCCGTCGGTTCGGGCTGTAATATATAATCTTCTTTTATGTCATGCGGAATCCAATCTTTATATACGGAAAGGCTTGAGATGAATACATAGTGTTCAATATTATCTTTGAGCACTTCTCCAACATTCCTAATATGATGTGGAGAAAATCCACACGTGTCTATGACAACATCCCACTTTCGATTTTTTAAACTTGATACATCGTTATTTCTGTCACCGATTAACTGCTCCAATTCAGGAAAAACTTCTTTGTTTGTTCCGCGGTTAAATAACGTAACTTCATGCCCCCTCTGTAAAGCCTCATCTACAAATGCTCTTCCTAAAAATCGTGTACCGCCTAGAATTAATATCTTCATAGTTCTCCCCCATTCGTGATTAATAACCCTTCCTAATGTTTAACGATTTTTTATTGAGGAAAGTTACGGGGAGCGTTTAAATTTTTCTACAAGCTCACCATTACTCTGTTAAAAGTATATACTCTTTGATTAATCTCCATCTATCATTTGCTTCTGGCACAACTTCAGAAGCCATCACCACCACCAATTCCTTCTCTGGAATACAACAAATCATATTCCCACCATCACCCATTGCACAATACGAATAGACACCCTCTTCTTCTCGTAACCACCATAAGTAACCATATTGATTTGAATTCATCGCTATTGATTCTTTTATCCATGATTTTGATAGAACTTGTTTTCCATTATGAATACCTTCATTCAAATACATCTGTCCAAACTTAGCCATATCCCTAACCGTTAACGTTACTCCCCAGCCGCCCGTCGAAATACCATTTGGATCGTGAACCCATCCCTTCACATCTTTTCCGAATAAGTCATCGAATCCAAATGCTTTCATATTGTAGTTTGGAATTTCGCTCATGCCCAGTGGTTGAAATAAGTACTCATTCGCAAATTCACGTGCACTTTTCCCTGTTGCATTCGTAATAATCGCTGATAGTACATGCGCTCCTGCAGATGAGTATTTAAAAGATCCAATTTCTCCGCCGTTTCCTATCCTATTTAACGTATACTTTACCCAATCTCGTTGCATACATAGTTCTTCTAACGGCTCCTGCCAGTCTACGAAAGGATGTGGAGCTGTCATTGTCAACAGATGTCGTACTGTTATTTCAGATGAATTAACGTTATATTCCGGGAAAAATTCTATTACTTTTTGATCAACACTTTTTATATAGCCCTTATCTATACATATCCCAATTAACGCAGAGATTATCGTTTTTGTAACTGACGCTACATGAAACGCATTATCTGGACTGTAACCATTATAATAATTTTCAAAAACAACATTACCTTTCTGCACTACTAACATGCCATTCATATTTTTATATTCTTCTTGTATAATTTGATCTAACTTTTCAGCAGTTTTCATTATTCCTTCCCCTTTAACCTATAATTAAAAAGGTTCGATAGGTACATATATATCAACTATATGTTTATGCTTTGGATGCTGCTTTGGGTCATTTCTATATACTTCAAAAGGATACAAATCTCTCGGTTTATATCCGCTATTTGGAAGCCACTCACCGTATATAAAGTCCCATGCTCTTTTATATTCATCTTGGCATATTTCAAAATGTCCTACTGCATACTTTCCAGAAGGTATTACCATTATTCCAACGTCGTTCGTTTCTACTGTGGATTCATCTGAAATTGTTACACATAAACTTGTTCTTAAATGATATTCTTCAGTAAATTCATGATGATCGTGGTAAATGGTTAATACTTTCGTATCATCAAATACATGATAGTTTTGCTTAGCTGCGTAATGAAATAGTTTTTCTATCATTTCTGGAAAAGCTATAGTTAACTCCTCATATGTACCGATATGTCTTATGTATGCGACGTTTATATCGTCCGCTGTTACAATTTCAACATTTCCTCGAACCTTCTTACATTCATTGTATTGAGAAGTTCTTCTTACGTCTTTGCAATTCTTGCTATTGTCGTTTCGATATTGAGATGGACTTACGCCGTAATAATTTTTAAATGTTCGGGAGAAAACTGCTGAATCTGTGAATCCGAAGTGATACGCAATATCTGTAATCGTCATATCTGTCCGATATGTAAGTAGATGTGTTGCCCTTTCTAACTTCAATCGGTTTACATACCGTGATAATGACTCGTTTACTATCCCCTTAAAAATCCGATGAAAATGAAACTTTGAAAATCCTGCTACATCCGCTAACTCTTCAATTGAAAGTGAATCATTTATGTTTGATTCTATATAATCTTGCACTTTATAAATGCGTCGTAAGTATTCATTTCTACTTTGTTTACTCTCCATACTTTTAGCTCCTCACAACAAAAAGAACCATCCTAGAATACTTTTAGGACGGCTTTCTATTCGTAATAGATTCTTCCATATTTTATTGTTAAATCGATATAATTTCACTATATTTTTTAAGCTGATGGTAATGTGGCGTTATCCTAATTTAATTTAAAGAAATAACTATTTTTTTATAGCCCTACGCAAGTTAATAATATTATTGGGATTTAGCTCCCATTGTCTCATAAGTTCTCTTTGTCTTGTTTTTAAGTCTTCAAATGGTTCTTCCACCATGTCGATTTTATTAAATTTCCCTTCGAAAACTAAAGCATTTTTTATCTTTTTATATCCACCAAAACCTAAGTCATCATTTAGTAACCAGACTACTCTCTGTATTTTTGCAAATAAAATACCACCTGTACACATTGGACACGGTTCCAACGTGCTATAAATAGTAAACCTCTCATTTTTTATTTTTGCATCAAACATTGCTTCCCCTGCATTGCGAATAGCGACTAACTCTGCGTGAGCTGTTATGTCTTTTTCTGGATGCACTCTATTCCTTCCTCTTGCAATGACATTATTATTTTCATCAACAATAACTGCTCCTACTGGATATGTGTTTTCTTTTAATGCCTTTTCTGCTTCTTCCAATGCCATCTGTAAAAAATATCTATCCCTCTCAAAATTCATATAGATCCCTCTTTTTTAGATAAAATTATGTTATGGAAATTCCTTTCGACTATCATACTAGCTTCTATCAAGCTAACAAAGTCAGCCATTCTTTATGCAACGGATAACATTTTCATATACATTTAACTCAGTGCGTTTTGGTAAAGCTTATTTTTCTACACATTTTTCAAAAATAAAACTCTACTCCCGCCGTTCCCATCATAATTTGTATGTACCGATACACCCTCTATCTCATCATCTCCAGCTTCAATTTGAAAGCCAATCTCCCTATGAAACTGTATCGATTTTTTATTAACCGGTGACGTGATTGCTTTTATAACTTTACGATTGTTTGCACGAGCTACATCGAAGAAATAAGAATACAATGTCGATGCGATTCCTCTTCTTCTATACTTCGGATTGACTCCAATAAAATGAACGTACGCTTCCTCTTTATGCGTTTGTGAGAAGAATCCGCATAAGAAACCTAACGTTTCTCCCTCTTCTTCAATAATAAAACTCGTTTCTTGAAAGTGAATGAAGAACAATTTTGGCAACATGGCAGCCATGTCTCTCCCGCCCCACCATTCATTTAATACGGAATGAATCTTTTCATAATCTTCCCCTTGGATGTTTCTTACTCGCATATGTTTCTCCCTCTCACTCACTTCATTTTTTCATAAATTTTAATGACTGTTTCTACTAAAAGGATGAATACCCATATCCCGCAAAATACAAGAACAGACTGGAATAAAGAACCTAGCATAACAATACTTATTAAACCTAATTCTGGGCCTGAAATGGACATTTCATCAAATCCTATATTATGTATAAATGGACCGGTTGAAAAAGCCATTAAAATAGATGCTATTAAATAAATCACACTCATTATTTTTAATATTTTTATAGAAAGATACGAAGTTTGTTCTTGCTCCACTTGTGATAATTCGATTTCACCGCTCGCAATTCCTTTTTGTAAACAGTCCTCACATAGAAATTCTTCCTTAATTTTTTTACCACCGTGCAATGTACCTGTAATTTCTTTACAGCGCGAACACTTTCGATTTATCATTTTGTTATCACTCCAATCTCGTAAGATTATACTTATACAATTCTATTTTTACCTTATTATTCCTTTTGTGTATTTTATAGAGAGGTGACGTGTCTTATGATATCTAAACTTATTTTTGGTTATAAAAAGCCTACTGAGCAATATGTATTACGGCCTAGTTGTTATGCAATTATTTTTAACTCAACTTCTTCAAACATTGCTATTATCCAAAAAGGAGACCGTTATTTTTTACCTGGTGGCGGTATGGAAGGTACCGAAACAAAAGATGAATGCTTACATCGTGAACTACTAGAGGAATTAGGATGGGCAATTGAAATTAATCAATATATCGGTAATGCAATGCGATATTTTTATGCGGAAAAAGAAGATACATATTATTTAAACGATGGATTTTTTTATATTGCGAACATGGTGCAGACACAAACTGAAAACTGTGAGGAAGATCATGTTTTGCGGTGGATGTCTCCTTTACTTGCTGTAGAGCTTCTCATTCATGATCATCAAAAATGGGCTGTTGAACAAGCGCTTTTATTACAAAAACCAAAAGGATCTCCTTCTATATGAAAGAGATCCTTTTTATTGTTAACTTACTTTTTTCAAATTGAGAGCTGGCTTTTGAATTCCACCCTTTTTTACAACATATAAGCCGATAAAGATTATAAGTCCGCCAACGAGTTGCATCATGTTGATTTGCTCTCCGATAGTTACTGCCGCGAAGATAACTGCGAACAATGGTACAAGATACATATAAACCATTACTTTCGTTGAGCCTATTTTACTAATACCGATATACCACATTGCAAGTCCGAATATGGTCGCAAAGACGATTGAATATGCTAGTGATCCCCAGCTTGGCATATCTACTGGCCACGTTAATGTATTTATGTTGAATAAACAATATACAACGAGAGGTACAATTCCGATTAAAGTTGACCAAGATGTGACTCTCATTGCGGAATATTTTGTTATAAGAGGTTGCGCTAATATTGGGTACCATCCCCACGCAATCGCTGCGACTAATCCAATTATGTTTCCGAGCCACGCATATTCGTAAGTAGCTCCTCCTGTATGCCCTGTTAATAAAACGAATGCTGCACCAACAAAGGCCACTATTGAACCAATTTGTACTTTCATCGAAAAACGTTCTTGTTTGTGCAATACTGCTAATATCCCTGTAAAAATAGGTGACATTGCAATTAATAATGAGGCGTTTGTTGCTGAAGTATATTTCACAGATAGCATAAACATCGTTTGATACATTGTCGTACCAACGATACCGACTGCTACTAATCGTAACCAATCTTTTCTTTCAATACGTAATGAGCGTTCCATCATAAAAGTGATAAGTAATAATGCCGGTGATGCTACTAAAAATCGTAAACTATTAAATTGAATGGATGACATAAATGCCACTCCATACTTTCCTATTGTATAATTTGCTCCCCATACTAATGCAACTGATACTAGGAGCCATTCCATTTGCCATCGTTTCATCCGAATCTCCCCTTCCCTATTTAGCATAGTAAAATTGGCTGGATATAACACCGTCCAATTGGCTGTTTTTTTACCCAGCCAATTTGCTATACTTGATGTATATAAGAGATACGGAGGCGTTTTTTATGGAATGGAAACTAGATAGTGACAGTAAAATCCCTATTTATCAGCAAGTTGTTGACTTTATTGAAAAACGCATTACATACGGAGAACTTCCTCCAGGAAGCTTCCTACCTTCAGAACGGAAATTAGCTACGCAATTAAATGTAAACCGAAGTACAGTAACGACTGCTTATAATGAACTTCGTGCGATGGGAATTGTAGAAAGTACCACTGGTAAAGGTACACGTGTAAGTACACATATGTGGGGCGTTTCTCCAACATTAACACCCAACTGGAGAAATTTCGTAGAAGGTGGTACGTTCTTACCAAACTTACCGTTACTTCGCCATATTCGGGCAGAAGTACAACAAAATGAAAATATTATTGATTTTGCAAACGGAGAGCTCGGTTGTAATCTTTATCCCCACGATCAACTACAAGCGATTTTACGTGAACAACCGTTAACGCATTCATTAAGTTACGATCATCCGCAAGGCTATCTCCCGCTAAGACAAGCGGTCGTAAAATATATGAAGGAATATTTAAAAGTTGAGGCGACTGAACAATCCATTATGATTACATCTGGCGCACAGCAAGCACTTCACCTTATCGTGCAATGTTTATTAAATCCAGGTGATGCTGTTGCTTTCGAAAGTCCTTCACACTGTTATTCCTTGCCGTTATTCCAATCAGCAGGTATTCGTATTTTCCCATTACCTGTCGATGAACACGGCATTAATCCAGACGATGTACAGGAATTATATAGAAAACACCGTATTAAAATGATCTTTTTAAATCCAAATTTCCAAAACCCTACGGGAACGATGCTTCATCCAAACCGTAGAAAAAAACTATTATCACTTTGTGCAGACTTACGAATTGCGATTGTGGAAGATGATCCGTCTAGTTTACTTACGCTAGAAAAGAAACAACCTTGCCCTACTTTGAAATCAATTGATGAAAATGGAACTGTCATTTATGTACATTCTTTATCAAAAATGATTGCACCAGGCTTACGAGTTGGTTGGCTCGTTGCCCCGCAGTCTGTAGTAGAAAGATTATCCGACGCAAGGCACCAAATGGAATTGGGTATGAGCATATTCCCGCAGTGGCTTATGCAACAATTTTTTGAAACTGTACCATTTCAGTCGCATATCGTACCGTTACGAAAACAACTAGCAGAAAAAAGAGACGTTATCGTTCGCGCCTTAAACGAGCAACTTCATGATAAAATCTCTTTTTCAAATCCGACCGGTGGAATATACATATGGGGAAAATTAAAAGAACCGATAAACGAAAAACAACTTATTATGCAAAGTTTAAAACAAGAAATTGCTTTTATGCCAGGTAGTATTTTCGGCGCAAAAGATGGTTATATACGTTTATCTTATGGAAAAGTGAATATTAATCAAATTGAGGAAGGTATTTCTCGTTTGCGGGAGGCTATTTTGGTATGTGAAAATAACTTTAAATAAAGCTTGCTCGTTTGACAAAACCTAAATCTACCATTATTATCAACACGAACCTAGTTATAGGAGTGATAAAAATGAAAATTTACGTTGATGCAGATGCTTGTCCTGTAAAAGATGTAATTATTTTTGAAGCTACGAATGCGGAAATTCCTGTTACACTCGTTACTAGTTTTTCTCATTATTCTAATGCAGAGCAGCCGAAAGGTGTGGAAACAATATATGTTGATTCCGGAGCAGATGCTGCTGATTACCGAATTATGCAGTTAGCAAAAAAAGAAGATTTAATCGTAACACAAGATTACGGTCTTGCTTCGCTCGCTTTAGCAAAAGGCTGTATCGTACTACACCATAAAGGCTATAAGTATACGAATGATAACATTGAACAATTGTTACAAACACGATATTTAAGTGCAATGGTTCGAAAAAGTGGTAAGCGTACAAAAGGACCGAAACCATTTACAGCAGAAGATAAAGAGAAATTTAGAGCGCTCTTTAAAAGTATGATTGCACTGTAGAAATGAACCGTCTATTTGTAGAGAAAGAAAAGAAGAGAAGAGAATATCCAAATGAACATTCTCTTCTTGAGGTTTACCCGTTTAAAATGAAGGTAAATTATCTAAGTTATTTTCTTTTATTCCATCCGGTTCACTACGTATAATATCTCTGCCATACTTATGAAATACGTCCACATGAGCTAACTTCCCTGATTTCGCTTCATTAAGAGCAGTCATATAATCTAACTCTCTCCCGCTACTTGTTTTAAAAGCAATTAAATCACCTTCATCATTTTTACGAACAGCAACAATTTGTTCTGCTCCTGAAGTAACTTCCTGAGCTATTTCAAATTGAGCTTGCTCTTCCCCTTGATGTAAATAATCATTATATACTTTTTCAAAGTCTTTTTTGTCCATTAAACTCACCTCCAACACATTTTATTAGTATGGTTGGGATGTAGTGTTTTTATGTACTTTTCTCTTAGAAAAACGGATTTTTAATACCTATGCAAACCCTTCAAAGTCTCCAATATATCATCTGTAAAGGCTGTACTACCCTCTGTCTCTAAAACTCTAAAATATAAACTTCTTAAGAACGATCTAATATTTTGTACTAAAATAGCATGCTGCGGATGTCGGATGTCCTCAACAGTTGCTATACTATGTAGCCAATTGCTCCACTCTTCTTCAGTTAAAAGCTTTTGGTTATGTAACGACATAATTGGCTTTACTAATCTCTCATCCTCAAAGTGTACATATACGTAATCACTCAATCGAACCTTCTGACGAACAGCCGCAAGAATCGCATATGAAAACTCACGATTTTGAATTGTACGTGCTAACGCATCGAGCGCATCTGCTGCATGTGCAGTAGAGTGTGCCCAGCCTTTTCCTTCTACGTAGCCCCTTACATCTTCTTCTAAATATACATATTCCAACACTTGTTCTGCCACACTGTACAATTGTTCTTCCGATAACAACGGTTCTCTTTCATGAACAGATAAAATAAGTGGTGGAATTAATACGGAGAATGCACGTTTAAATACAGAGTCTGTTCCCTTTTCACCAATTTTATAAAATAAATAATCAGGACTAATTGCTTGTAACATTAATCCTCTTAACTCTTTTTGTCTAAATACATCATTTGTAATCCATGTGTGAAGCGTACTATAAATTAAATCATCACGTAATTCAGCATCAGGTGATCCGATATAATCTAGCATCCATTGCGCATATGGATATGCATCTACGTCTTCTGGTACAGCATAATTGTTATTTTTAATTTGTAGTAGTTCTTCTTTTAGTTCGAGTACTTCATTCATTATATTTCTTGTCCCCTTTTTGCGTTTTTTATTGTCTTATCCCCTTTTATTTGCTTCATAAAATTAATTTAATTATAACAATAAACAAAAGGCTATACATATATTTCTGATTATGTATTACGCTCTTTCATGAAATATAACTTCTGGATTTCCTAAATCACTATTCTTAAATATAACATTCGCACACTCTTTTGGATTATGCTCATCTATATACAACTTACAGGCCGCATGATATCTGTTCAAAAACATCTTCTCTGCTTCTTCATAACTTCCAAAAGCTTCAGTTTCCCGCTTCGTACCACGTTTTCTCGCAATCTCAAAATTTGTATCTACAAAGATTTTGTAATCAAATAAATACGCAACGTCTTTTTTCAATAGAAACGTTCCATCTACTATTAATATCATATTTTGCGTGGCCAATAGCGGCTCATTATGTACAGACATATCCGTTATTAAGTTATGAGAAATCGTTTCATACTGTAAATTCCCGTTAGGTCCTAAAGGCATTAATAATCTTTCTTTGAAAGCTGTATAATCGTGTGCATCTTCATAATACCCTCTTGCAGATTCTTTTCCTTTTGCATAGCGAATCACTCTTGGATTATGAAAATCATCAATGCTTGCGCGTGTTACTGGTAATCCTCGTTTTTTTATTTCTTCCGCTAATTCGTTTGCAAATGTTGTTTTTCCTGATGCTGTAATACCACTTACTCCAACTCTTGTTGGATAGGTTAAGTTTAGCTTTACAATATGACCTGCAATTTCTTTGATTCGTTGTTTTCGGTTCATGATATCTCCCTTTATAATTAGTTTACATAATATAATTATAAGTAACAATCCATGTCACTATTTGTCGGTAAATCGATATCCTTTATCGAATCGTTGATATATCGAAAAAATCGTTGATATATTTTAAGTTATGATAGATATATTTGAAAAATCGTTGATATATTATTAGCTTACTTCCCCTTAAACCCCCGATATAAGGCCGTCCGTAACTCTTGCTTATACTCTTCAATTTCTGGCATTTCGAGTTCTTCTGCTAATCTGATAGCTAATTCAATATCATACGGTACTCGTACAAGTTGAATAGAAAAGCTCGCCGCTTCTTTTTCATTATATGTTCCTTCAAATATTAAATAGGAAGCTTGCGTTATTTCAAGTGGGTTTCCTACGCTACCGGCATTACATAACGTTTTCCCTCTGAAATTTTGAACGAACGCTTGGTGAACATCGCCGTAACAAACGACATCTGGTTTTCTTTCTCCTTCTATATTTTCTGTCAGATCACTATTTTCGAACATACTAATACGTTCTTCTCTTGAAGCGTGTGGTTGAATTCTTTCATATAAACTTCTCGGTGAAGCGTGAAACATACGAATGAGTTTTCCACTCATAAAAAATTCGATTGAAAATGGTAAACTTCTTAAATAATCATTTTGTTCTTCCGATAATTGTTTTTGATGCCATTTTAATGCTTCAAATTCAGTCGGCTTTGTAATAAAATCATCCCAGTTTCCCATTACGACTACTTCACATTCTTTACGAATGATTTCAATTGCTTCACTGGAATGAGGTCCTTTTCCTACTAAATCTCCAAGACAAATAATGCGCTCGATTCCTCTTAATTTAATATCATTCAACACGGATTCTAATGCTTGAATATTACCGTGAATATCTGAAATTACTGCTATTTTATCCATATAAATTACTCCTTTATTTATTACATTCGCTTGATTGATACCATTTTGGAATATAGGATGAAAAATCATTATGATCTTCTAAAATTCCATTTAATCTTTCCTTCATATCATCTACTAAATGCGGCGTACTTCGATTCGTCCAAACGATATCCGCTGGGAATGTCATCGCGGCGTACAATGTATAGAGTTTCCAAAAATGAAGCGATGGTTCGCCTCCGCAATAACCGTGAACTTGTCCAACCGCAAATGGTTTGCTTATATTCGTTGTAAATAGTGCTACTTTATAAAAATCATGAATAGGATCACCAATATCGAATCTAGCAAAATCTATGACAGCCCGAAACTCATTTTGGTCAATCATTATATTAGCCGGATGAAAATCGTCATGTAAAAATACGATGGGACGATTTTTTAATAAATCTTTATGATTTCCTACAAAATCTATCACTGTATTTAAACGAAAAAAGTCTACTTCATATTCTTTCAACGCTTCTAAGTATCTCTCATATTTACTCCATATAGACATTTCCCATGAATTACTTTTATCTTCTTTTTCAACTAAATGAATCTTTTTTAGTACTTCTCCAGCCTTTTTTCCAGCCCTATACTGCTCTTCTGTAGACAACGTTCTTAATATATCTTCACCATCTAATCCATCAATCCATTCAAAAACTTGTACACATTTATTGAATTTAGTAAGACTAATAAAATGAATTAATTTTGGCATAGGAATATGTAAAGAATCTAGCTGCTGCATATATTCATATTCTTCCTGCTTCCGTTCAAAATATGATGAATCGCATACTTTAATAAAATACGAGGCCCCACTCTCTAATTCAATTTTATATTTCTCATCGAATGAAAAGCCTTTTGAAATAACAGTCGCTTTTAACATACGAGGCCATTCTAGTATTCTCTCTATCTCCCTAAGCATTTCTTCCACAACGTTCACCTCTATTAATATATGTACAAACTACCTAGCACTTCATGCTCTCGTTTATTTCCACCTTTAAACTCTACTGCAAATGGATATTCGCCATTCTTATTCAAATGTTCTAGTACTAGCCCTTCTCCAATCGGTTCACAAAACTGCACATGAATATTTCCAAACACTACACTTTGACTCTCAGCATTCCATTTTTCATTTTTCACAACTGAACTTGTAGATAGTCCCATTACTTTTTTCCATTTCCGTACTGTTTCTCGAACGTTTTTTACTGCGTAATGAATCGTTTCAATTTGTTGCACTTTGTTTTTATGTTCAGTGATCGTCCTACTGTTACGTAAATCGTTTCTTCTTTCTTCGTCCGTTTCATTCCACTGTATAAAGAAAGGTAATTTCGGTCCGTTCTCTTCTTGCCTAACAAATAACATTTTCCATTCTAAAAGCCGGCCATCTTTTCTCATGCGTTTCCCTTCAAATGGCCCTATCGTATGTAAGCCGTACTTATTAAAGTTAACTGCTAGCTCCTCAATTGCATCTGTTCGGATCGCGATTTGTAGCATTCCTTCTCCATTTTGTAGTTTCACCACTGTTTCTTGTACTAATGGATTTTCTGCTTCTTTCGCTTTTTCTTCATGTTGAACTGCTAAAAATTCTATATATGATAAATCAAAATAACTTAAACTATTCCAAGTACCCCAATTCGTATGCTCTCCGCCTAATACAGTATGAAATCCAAGTTCCTGCATTTGTTTTGCCGCTTCCTCCGGTGTACCATGAACTGCGTGAACAAGATGATCAAATCGTAACATGTCTTTCTCCCCTTTCTCTCCATCCTTTTATTGTATATTTTATTTTTATTTCATTCAATTCAAAAACTTTAAAACCTAGTTGATTTATACGATTAATATGTATTATAATGAAACAAATTTAATTATTGCTGATTGGAAAAACCAAAGGCACTTTTCTCATACGGGAAAAGTGTCTTTTTCATTTATTATTACAGGGGGATTATTTATGCAGAAATTAATTGTCTTTGCTATTATTGGATTTTTCGCTCAACTGATCGATGGAGCACTCGGAATGGCGTATGGGGTAACGTCTACTTCACTATTATTAATGTTTGGTATTGCACCGGCTGTAGCTTCCGCATCGGTTCATTTAGCTGAAGTCGTTACAACTGCAGCTTCTGGCGCATCTCATATCAAATTTGGAAACGTTGATAAATATACAGTTTCCAGGCTTACATTACCTGGGGCAATCGGCGCATTTGTTGGGGCATGTTTTTTAAGTAATTTGCCTGGAGATGTAATCAAACCGTACATTTCCGTATTTTTATTTACTTTAGGGGTTTATATTTTATTACGATTCATCATTCAAAAACAAATTGTCACTTCAAATAAGCGTATGTCTGCAAAACAACTTGTGCCGCTTGGTTTATTCGCTGGATTCGTTGATTCAACTGGTGGCGGTGGTTGGGGGCCGATTACGACACCTGTTCTTCTAGCAAGAGGAAATGAAGCTAGAAAAGTTATTGGATCTGTAGATACGAGTGAATTTCCTGTTTCACTCGCTGCAACAATCGGCTTCTTCATCTCACTTGGCTGGGAACAAGTAAGCTGGGTTTGGGTATTTTCTCTCATGCTCGGTGGTATCGTAGCGGCACCAATCGCGGCATGGCTAGTTCGCATCGTTCCTTCTCATTTACTTGGCGTATTAGTTGGTGGTCTTATTATCTTTACAAACATTCGTACACTGCTTACTACATTTAAAGTGGATCCAACTATTATTTCACTTTCTTACGTTGCAGTTGGTCTTGTCGTTATTATTTCTATTTTCATTGCTGTTCGTAATCATTCCAATCGTCCTAATACGTCAACGGCTGAGTATCCGAATGATCAGAAGCAAATGCTACCATAACTATAAAAAATACCGCTCAATTTAGAGCGGTATTTTTTATTTTTCTATTTTCCAATTAATCATCATTTCTGTAGCATTTACTCTCTTCATATGTAACTTTTCTAAAACACGCATCGAACTATAATTATCTAGAAGTGTCTCTGCAATTATTGTTTCTACCTCACCTGTTTTGAAAGCCCAATCGATTAGTTCTTTTACAGCTTCTGTTGCATAGCCCTGATTCCAATATTTCTCAATGAATCCATAGCCAATTTCTACTGTTTGATCCTCGTTTGGTTTCCCTTTAAACCCAATATCACCTAAAACGCTATCATCTTCTTTTCGAAGAACATACCACGCCCCCCATGGTAATAAAGTTGCATCTTGTTTTACATTCTTTACATGCCCTACAATATGCGGGCCGCTATTGTATCCTTGCTCGTTAGCGACTTGAATCCTCTCTTCTGTACACGGCACTATATAGAGCCTTTCTGTTTCTAATTTCATTTTGATTTCCCCTTTTTGCTTAAACGTTACTCTAATTATAACAAATAATATGACTTTATTATGAATGTCGAATTATATTTTCTGAATTTTCTTTTAATTTAGAGGGTTTTTCAATATTTTTTGCGAAACATTTGTATAACAATTTTTTCTTTGCTTATTGCTACATAATAGTAGGTTCGGGTGGAGTTTTGCAAGCGTTTCCTATACAATAACCGATATTTTTTGACTTTTCCTAACAAAATATCTTGCAATATATTCAGAAAGTCATTACAATTGCCATATATTAAAAATCTTAGCAATATATCAAATCCTCATCAATCCGATGAGGTAGAGGTTGCGACTTTTAAGAGTACGACGGACGAGACACAGAGAATGTCACCGACTCCGTTTGAAAGGAAAAGTTGCCGAAGTTTATATTTCTTCTCTGGAAATATGAGCTGGGGCTGTCTCCGAAAGGAACAGAACTGTCACGTTTACAAAATTACCGTGTAAACGTGGGGTGCTATCTTAACGGAAGGGTATGATGGGGTGGTTATTTGTGAAACGTTCCGCCAAATTCCTTTGGCGGTTTTTTGTATTTTTCTCCCCCGCTCCTTCCTAACCTACAAGAAAAGGAGTGTTGAACATGAATAGCGCAACAAATCAATCTACCTCTAAAACGCAAACTACACAAGGACAAGGTGAATTAAAACGCGGATTAAAATCTCGTCACCTTACGATGATTTCTCTCGGCGGTACAATTGGTACCGGACTATTTCTTGCCAGCGGTGGTGTCATCCATTCAGCTGGACCTGGTGGTGCATTAATTGCATACGCCGCAATTGGAATTATGGTTTACTTTTTAATGACAAGCTTAGCTGAACTCGCAGCTTACATGCCTGTTACTGGATCTTTTAGTACGTACGCAACAAAATTTGTTGATCCATCACTTGGCTTTGCACTTGGATGGAACTATTGGTATAACTGGGCAATTACGATTGCTGCTGAACTAGCTGCTGTAACATTAATTATGAAATTTTGGTTCCCAGATACCCCTTCTCTTATTTGGAGCGGATTATGTTTAGCTATTATTTTCCTTTTAAACTACTTATCTGTTAAAGGGTTTGGTGAATCTGAATATTGGTTCGCACTTATTAAAGTAGTTACGATTATTATCTTTTTAATTGTTGGTTTCATGATGATTTTTGGAATTATGGGCGGCGAAACGGTTGGCTTCAAAAACTTCACTGTTGCAGATGCACCATTTAACGGCGGTATCATGGCAATTATCGGTGTGTTTATGGCAGCTGGTTTCTCATTCCAAGGTACTGAACTATTAGGAGTAGCTGCTGGTGAAACATCTGATCCAGAACGTAATATCCCAAAAGCAATTCGTTCAATCTTTTGGCGTATTCTTTTATTCTATATCCTTGCGATTCTCGTTATCGGTTTATTAATTCCTTATACAACTGAAAGTCTTGCTGCAAGTGATGTAACAGTAAGTCCATTTACACTTATTTTCGAAAAAGCGGGCGTTGCCTTTGCTGCTTCTGTTATGAACGCTGTTATTTTAACGGCAGTACTATCTGCTGGTAACTCTGGTATGTATGCATCAACTCGTATGCTTTGGGATTTAGCTCGCCAAGGGAAGGCACCAAAGTTTCTTGGTAAATTAGATAGCCGCGGTGTACCTGTTAACGCATTAATCGTAACATCGATTGTCGGTAGTATTGCTTTCATTGCTTCTTTATTCGGTGACGGTGTTGTATACATTTGGTTATTAAATGCATCAGGAATGTCTGGCTTTATCGCTTGGGTCGGCATTGCAATTAGTCATTACCGTTTCCGTAAAGCGTATATCGCACAAGGAAAAGATTTAAATGACTTACCATATAGAGCAAAATGGTTCCCCTTCGGTCCAATCTTTGCATTTACACTTTGTATCATCGTAATTTTAGGACAAAACTACGGGGCATTTATGGGTGAGTCAATCGACTGGAACGGTGTACTCGTTTCTTACATCGGTTTACCACTCTTCTTAGTACTATGGTTAGGTTATAAATTTACGAAAAAAACAAAAGTGATTCCACTTGATAAATGTGAACTAAAATAAAGTGAAACGAGCAAACAAATTTGTTTGCTCGTTTTTTGTTGCAAACCTCTTTACTTCCCTATTGCTCCTGTTTTTGCAATAATAAAGGAAATATAAATAAAGGTTGGGATACAATGAACATTCGCATTACTGATGAAGCAAAAGCAGCTATACATAGATTAGAACTTGAAGATAAAAAGATCGTTCGCATTAGAGGAACAATGACGAACTCTTGTAGTATTTTCGTTGATGTCGATTTAATTTGGGATACATATAACGCAGATGATGTTGTATATGAAGATGCAGAGCTTATCGTACAAATGGATTCATTCACGAAAGACTACACTGGTGATACGGTGAAACTTGATTATAAGACGACAGGTTTTAGTATTACGACTCCGAGTGAGACTTTGGTTTATGGATTGTCGATTAAAAAATAAAAATTGTTTTCATTTGACCACCGAGGTGAAAAAATGGGTAAATATGTTCCGTTAAAATTTTTATTTAATGAAGAATTAGCAGAAAAAATAGCTGATTCTATTTGTAAACACGATCCTTATTTCTCTAAAAACATCTTTGTAGATTCTGTAGCTTGTAAAGTTGAAAATTTAGAGTTAAAACAGCGTATTGAAGTAATTGCAGATGAATTACACAATGCTTTACAAAAAGATTTTAATGCCGCAATACATATATTACTGAAGACATTAGGACCAGAAAATACAACAGAAGTAGGCACATTTACAAATGGATATATGTATATGCCTCTTGCAAAATACGTTGAAAAATATGGGCTTAACGATTTTAAAATCTCGTTCAATGCAATGTATGAAATAACGAAAAGGAATACTGCTGAATATGCCATTCGGCCTTTTCTTCAAACATATCATGAAGATACACTAGACATATTGCAACAGTGGATTCATGACGAAAACAGCCACATTAGAAGATTAGTTTCTGAAGGTACAAGACCAAGGCTTCCTTGGGCTAAAAAAATAGGAGCTCTAAAAGGTGATTTTAAGTACAATTTACAACTTCTTGAACCATTAATGAATGACCCTTCTAAATATGTTCAAAAATCTGTAGCCAATCATATTAACGATATTACGAAAGAAGATAAAGAACTCGTTTTTCAATGGTTACAGCAATTACGTGATAAACAGCATCCTATTAATCCTTGGATTATAAAACAAGGACTAAGAACAGTAATAAAAAGTGGTACTTTACCAAAAAATTTTTCTTTTTAAGTATTTTAAACAAAACCGCTTATGCTTCAAAAATGAAGCATAAGCGGTTTTCCTTTTGAATACAGAAATAACAAACATAAAAAGTACTTTAAATTTCTTCTTTATATCATTATTTTACTAACTCTTCTATGTTATTACTTTCCTTAATTTTTTCGGATGATAGCCAGAGTGAATAACTTGTTCCATCCTTGTTCCTTAAATATATGTTAAATTCCTTATTATATAGTTCTTCTTTAAGAATAGTGACTACCTTTCTCAAATCATCTATTACATATGGATCATTTCTATATTTTATCTCACTGTCATTGAAAACTAATGTCAATTCATACTCTAGACAATTGCCGTCTTTCGGGTGTGGACAAGTAATATCCTCAATTTCAAAACGATCATTTTGAATTTCATTTAACCTTACGCCTACTTTTGTTTCAGTTTGAACCAAATATGTCCAATAACCGCTTACTGTGTTTTTCATTGTTAAAAGCAGTTCTTCTTTCGTTATAGCTTTTTGCACATTTTGAAAAGGCAAGCCTATAGATTCACCATTATAATCCTCAATTTCAAGTGTTGTTATCTTTCTATTACTCTTCTGAATGAATTGGATTAGAGCATATAAACGATCTAATTCTTTTGATTCAAATTGACTGTAATCAATCTTGTCACTCGTTTTTAAAGTTAATAATAACGTATCCGTTGGTTTCTCCTCTATATCATCATCCACTATATATTGAAAAACATTTTTATTTTCAGGTTCCACGTAACCTAATTTTTTAATTTCTTCTAGCATTGGTTTAAATTTCTTATATTCCTCATATGTTTTTTTTCCGTATTGATATTCATCACCTTTTATTCTTGAATATAAGAATCCATCTACCTCTACTCTAAATTGAATATTTTTGTTATTTTTTGCTTGAACAGTATGATATGTATGCCCCATATTCCCTTCGTTTATAGCACCCCAATGTGTTACAATCACATCAATTCCGTGCTTTTTTTTCACATATTTTTTCACCTGATCGTCATCTTTATAATTACACCCACTTAAACATAAGAAATATAAGAAACATAAAAATACTAACATTACATTTTTCATTCTTTTCATATAGCACCTTGCCCTCTTTTCGCATAAACAAAATATTCCATATATAAAGAATACTAAATCGCTGAATGTTTTCAAAGAATTAAAATATTTTTACACTCGGTTTATATATCTATTTCTTTTATTAATGGCTCTAATAAGTTTTAATATTGATAATCGAATATAATAAAAAGAAACCTAAATTTAAGGTTTCCCATTTTTACCAACAATTTAAATTTTAATAGATATTTTTTAGCCAAGTAATAATTCGTAGTACCTGAAACGACTCAAACCAAGTAATGAAAAACAGGAGAACAAAGAAAGAGATAAGTGATATGAATTTTAATCTTCCATCTTCACGTCTAGCAATCGCTATAATACTCAGAACCACTCCAATTAAAAAAGAAATATACCCTAATAGGATAATAGGCTCAGAATAGCTATCTATTATTCTATTTAATCCAAATAATAACATTCCAAAAGTCATCAATGTTATTGAAAATACACTGAATTTTTCCATAATTCAACCTCCAATATAATTTTACTATTTTATGGAGAGAATAATTTTTTTATGCGTATGGATGAACAATTACACTATAAAATTAGATAACTCAATTTATTTTTTCATTAAACAACTGCCTTCTTTTATACCCTCAAAGGATTCCCACTCGATTATCCCGAATATATAAATTATTATTCTCATAAGGAGCGAATGTATATGAATCTATTCGAACATGAAACGTAAAACCGCTTCTCTTTCATAAGAGGTCCTCCCGTTCTCCTTTCTCATCATATCATTCATTAAAAAATAGGAGGACATAATTATGAAACGTGATCCATTATTTTTAACTTTATTAGAAAGCGCCAATACAAATTTTAGTGGCTGGGATTTTTCTTCCATTTCAGAAACGGGTCGAATGAAGAGCGAGCCTTTATCGTGGTCATACGGCAGCATTGCTTTCCTGCTTATGCAACGTGCAAAGTCAATGCTCGATATGGGTACTGGCGGCGGAGA
The DNA here is from genome assembly GCF_056530295.1 of Bacillus sp. PK6-16. Taxonomy (NCBI): domain Bacteria; kingdom Bacillati; phylum Bacillota; class Bacilli; order Caryophanales; family Bacillaceae; genus Bacillus; species Bacillus sp. PK6-16. The sequence goes on along the minus strand of NZ_CP096511.1, from coordinate 2,374,114 downwards.
GTTTTTATCTATGTTACAACCTTTCCCGTCAACTATTTATGCGACTGAGGGTTATGCTCCAAATGTGCCAATTGCTCGGAAGAAATTAGAGCCTTTAGGAGTTACAGTCGTCGAAGTGATTAATGATACTGTATTACCATTTCAAGATGGGCAGTTTGATTTCATTATAAATCAACATGAATCCTATGCTGCCTCTGAGATAAAACGAATTCTTTCTCCACATGGCGTTTTTCTTACACAACAAGTTGGTGGTCTTGATTGCGCGGTACTGAATGAGCAGTTCGGCTCACCACTAAATAGCGAATTTGCAAGTTGGTCGCTTGAAGCGGCATGTAGTGAGTTAGAGGAAAATGGATTTACTATCTTAGATGCAAAAGAAGAATTCCCTTTCCAACGCTTTTATGATATTGGCGCTATTGTCTATTATTTAAAAGCGATTCCGTGGCAAATTCCTGATTTTACTGTCGAAAGGTATTATAAGGAACTATATCGTATACATGAAATCATCTTGCAAAAAGGATATTTTGATGTGAAGCAACATCGATTTATCATTAAGGCGATTCGTGACTAACGGAAAGGAGGTGGCAAAGCCACCTCTTTTTTGTTCCGTTTACGCATGTTCTCTACTCTTTCACCATAAGAAAAGTTATATCATACATATTACAATTATGACCAATGAATTGTATTTCTGAAGCATATAATCACCTCGCATATATAATGAGAGTAAAAACGTGATTTTTCACTATCCTCTTCTATTGAGAAACAAGTTGTTTTTCATATCGCTTGTTCGCATCATCTTCTGTCAAACATGCAGTTGTGTAATTAATAATATTCCGGTTATCGTACGTGAATATATGTTTTAACTTATTTTCTTCTGTTAATACTGTCGGTAAGTATTTTGGTAAATTGCTAACTACACCTCTATTATCACCATCTAATATCCAATCAATTTCTTTCCATTCTAATAATCCTTCAGCCGTACGAAATGGTGTATTCATCTGCATGCCATCTGGCAGATCAGCAACGAACACATACATTCCTTCACTAGCCTGGGGCTCATCTTTACCTTTAAAACCAACAGTCCCTTTATACGTTACACTTGAAAGTTCTATACCCGTTTCCTCAAATGTTTCTCTAATTATTCCTTCGTATGGCGTTTCATTCTCTTCTATTTTTCCTCCAACACCATTCCACATCCCCATATTCGGCTTTTTATTTCTATTTAATAGCAATATTTTATCACTTTTTCTAATAAAGCAAATTGTGTATTTGTACATACGATTATTTCCTTTCATTTTCCACATGAGTTATTTGGCTTATTTTCAAGTAAAAACACTCGCCTTACAATTCCTTACTACATAATATATAGTACAACTTTCATGCGTAAACACTTTACGTCAAACGAGAGAAGCCTTTTTAGAAAGGAGAATTTAAAATCGATACTATAAGCAATGAATTTCTAAAACAATATTACGATAGCCTTGTGTGGTTAAAAGATACACATTGGTTTGGAGTTCCAATCTGTAAACTTCCCTCTGATCTCTTTTTGTATCAAGAAATCATTTATGAATTAAAGCCCGATTTAATTATTGAATGCGGGACTTTTCACGGTGGTAGTGCACTGTATTTAGCTTCTATGTTAGATTTAATTGGAAAAGGTCACGTACTTACTATCGATATAACTCCGCAGCCAAATCGGCCATCACATAATCGGATTACGTATTTAACAGCATCTTCTGTTTCTGTGCAGGCCATCCAAACAATAGTAAGCATGCGCAAACCTGATGATGTGATTTTAGTTATTTTAGATTCTGATCATAGTAAAGAACATGTATCCAAAGAACTCTTACTATATAAATCTATCGTCACTACTGGCAGTTATATAATTGTAGAAGATACCTCCATTAATGGAAATCCGCTTCTTCCCGATTGGGGTCCTGGCCCGATGGAAGCTGTGGATGAGTTTTTAACTAAAAATAATAACTTCATAATCGACGAGTCTAAACATAAATTTTTCATATCATTTAATCCAAAAGGTTTTTTAAAGAAAATAAAGTGAAACTTTAATAAGTGGGGTTTTGCCCATCCCCCCACTTATTCTATCATTTTCATTTTTGAAAATGGATAATATACAAATTCCACCTTGCCAATTATGTTATCTTCTTCAATATATCCTAAGCCATTGCGACTATCTCTACTTACTTCGCGGTTATCTCCCATTACAAATAACTTATTTGGCGGAATTTTTGTCTTTTGAAAGTTATAAAACACTTGTGTGTTGTTAAATAAATCTTTGTTCGTATATGGTTCTTCTTGCTTTTTATCGTTCACATATACCTTTCCGTTCGTTATGTTAATTACATCACCAGGAAGCCCTATTACACGTTTCACATAATATTTCGATTCATCCTCTTCTTTTATAATGACAATTTCTCCGTGTTGTAAATTAGAAAGACGTACTACCGCTTTATTTACAAATACGTAGTCTTCTTCATATAAAGTCGGCTGCATCGATTCCCCTTCCACCTTACATAAAGTAAAAGAATGGTAGCCTATGACTATCACCAATATAAATAGTATGTACTTTCCCCAGCCTCTCTTAATCTCCTTTTTCATATCCATTCCCACCTTATAAAGCGCTTTTTAACTCAAAAAATATATCACTGCACAATATGTTTCCATGCAGTGATACTATTTTTACTGTGCCTTGTTCGGTTGTTCTACTGGAATTGAATTTGTATTTGATCTATTTGTTTTTAATTCAAAATACGCATCCAAAATCTCTTTACCAATCGCAGAATTAATTCCTGATTTATCATCATTCACCCATGGTACAACAACTGAAAAAGCTACTTCCGGATCAGCATCATATGGTGCATAACCGGCAAGAGTTAAATTATAACATTTTTTTCGGTTGTTGTTCTCATCTCTTCCAATATCACTTTCTCCACCATATACTGTCTCAGCTGTTCCTGTTTTTCCCGCTGGTTTATATGGTAGACCTTTAAACGTTCCGGTACCTGTTCCGTCAGCTTCTTGAAAAACTCTTCTAAATCCTTCTTTTACATGATTAATGTACGAAGTGTCCATATCCACTCTATTTAATACAACTGGTTCAATCGACCGAACGACTTTTCCTACATCCTCTGGTCTATTCGGTTGCTCTCTAACTTCTTGTACAATTTGTGGTTTCATTCGGTAACCGCCATTTGCAATTGTGGAAATATATTGTGCAAGCTGAAGCGGCGTATATGTATCATACTGTCCAATCGCGTAATCAAGTAAAAATCCAGGTATGTTATCAGTTCTACCTACTTGACCAATTGATTCATTTGGCAGGTCAATACCAGTCGACACACCTAGGCCAAATTGTCTAAAATAGTAGCGCATTTTATTAAATGTTTCTTGTTTAATGTCTAATGGATTGTTTGGGACATAATTAATGCCTGCCATTTTTAAAGCCGTATTAAACATATAAACGTTCGATGACACTTGCAAAGCTCTTAAATCATCAATATCCCCAAATTCTTTCCACGATTTCTTCGGCTTAGAACTTCCTTTAAAATACATTGGCGCATCAAAGAAATGTGTATACGGCTTAATCGCTTCTGTTTGATATCCAGTTAATAAAGTAGCCCCTTTTACAGTTGACCCTAACTCATAAGAACTTGTCATCGTTCCTAATGCATAATCTTCTATTTGCATACCGCCATCTTTATTTACAATTTTCTTTCCTGCCATTGATAAAATTTGACCGTTTTTCGGATTCATCATTACTACGAACGCACGATCCATCATCGGCTCTGCAGCATGAAAGGCTCGTAAATTCTTTTCAAGGCTTCCCTCTACTCTTTTCTGTAAATCCATATCGACTGTTAACATCAAGTTATTTCCACTTTTTCCTTCAGTCACTTTTTCTGTTCGAACAATCTTCCCTGCTTTATCCATAATATTTTTAGACTGTTCTTTCGTTCCATGTAGTGCATCTTCGTATTGTTTTTCGATGTAACTTTTACCAATACGGTCGTTTCGATTATAATCACGAACTAAATAATAATCTAATTGTTCTCTTGGCAACCCTTCATTTTCATTAGAAACGCTACCTAGTATAGAGCGCAGTATTTTATCATTTGGGTATTCACGTTCCCAATCTACTGTCGTATCTACCCCTGGTAAGCTTGCCAACCTTTCACTAACGACAGCATATTCATTTTGACTTACATCTTTTTTAACGATTTGCGGCGTCATTTTATATCCCGCATTCATTTTGCTTTTAATTACTAATACTTCTATATCTTCCTTTGAAAGCTCATTCAATTCTTCTTGTGTAATTCTTTCCCGGCGCAGTTCTTCTACTTTTTTATCTAACTCTTTTCCTTCTATTTCTTGCTTTCTAAATTTACTCTCCTCTTCTTTCGTTACTTTCGCCGCTGCCCGTTTTTCATTTAACTGCATCCAAAAATCTTTCTTATCTGTCTCTGTTAACTTATCCATGTCCTCTTGCGACATTTCAATTAGCTTGGCTAAATCTTTTGCTACTTGTAAAACTTCTTTCGAGTCTACTCCTCTCATTTTCGTATATGTAACGGTTCGTAATGGTTTATTATTTACAATAACATGACCTTGCCGATCAAACATTTTCCCTCTAGGAACGGGAGTGCTTACCGTTACATCTTCCTTTTTATTTACTTCATTTCTATACGTTTCTCCATCAATGATTTGTACTTTACCTAATTGAATTATAATAGCTGAAAATAAAAGAAAGACAATAAAAAATAGTACATTTAACCGAAATGGAATATGAGTCTTTTTCTTTTTCGATTGTTTTTTCTGCTCCTTTTTCTGTCTCATTTCGCTCCCTCGCTTCATTCTATTAACATTTCTACGCAAAATCATTATGTATCAAATTTATTTATATGATATATATAGAATTTTATATTAATTATAAAAGAAATAAAAGATTTAATTTTCAGTTTTTTGTTTTTATACCCTATTTATTACCATTCCCTTAATGCACAATAACATGAATATTATTCTAAAAGAAAAATGGGCAAATTGATTTTTATACCATTAGTTTACATTTCTTTGTATACTAAAGAAATAAATTCATAAAAGACATTTCTTAAGGAGAGAACGAAAATGACAGATTCGTTTATCATACATACTAATACACCACATTGTTTAAACTTTATGATCTACATTCAAAATATTTATCTCAATCAAAAAGGAAAAAAAGAAAATTTTCGTTTTCCTTACATAACAAAAACATTACATTTCTCCCCTGACTTTAAAACAAATTTCAAAGAATTATGGCTGACTCTTCGTAAACAAACCGCTAACGACAGATATGATTTACAAATTTTTCACGAGGAGAATCATATATTTTATAAGAAGCTTGTTGACGCTAATTTATGTGATGAGGAATCATTTAAAGAATTAATATGTAGTTTTAAAGTATGGTGGACTAGCATAGCAGGTCAGCTTTCAATAGAATATTCCGTAAGTAATTATAGTGAACAACTTTATAATGACTTAGTTTTATACTTAAAGCAAAACGAAATAAATCCTTTACAACAGCTACATATTAGCTTACTTTATGACGATTGTGTATTTGCTAAAGAAAACATTTCTTCCTATTCTGCTATTTTGCCGACTAAAACCTTTTTTATAAATTATAGAGATGTGGTTACTACATTATCGACCTGTTTTCATGTTGCTTAATACAGCAATTACCCAAATAAAAAACTGAGGTGGATACCTCAGTTTTTTCGATAATTTATTTTATTGAAGATAACCCTTCAACAAACTCACCAATCTTATTTTGAAAAACAAAATCAAAGTTATATTCTTGTCCTGTTAACTCTTCATTTACTAAAATTGTCGTTGCCCCGATTTCCCTCTTTGCGATTTGTGGGAATGAAGCGACAGGTTGTACTTTTAACGACGTTCCCATAACGAGAAGTACATCTGTTTCATATAAACGTTTCATCGCATTTTGATATTGAGGCAGTGTATCTCCGTATAAAACAACGTCTGGATTTAAAATGAAATTACACTTCTCACAACGCGGTACTTCATGATCAATCATATACTGTAAATCATAGCCTGATTTACATTTTGGACAATGTGCTGTTTGAAGTGTTCCATGTAAATCAATGACATGCTTACTGCCACCTAATTGATGTAAACCGTCAATATTTTGCGTTAAAATCGTAATATCTTTCCCTTGTTCTTCTAGCTCAGCTAAAAAGCGATGGCCACGATTTGGTTTATATTGATGGAACGTATTAATTTGAAAGATTTCTTTATAATGCTTCCAAAATTCTTTCGGACTTCGGTTATAGTACCCTCTTGATAAGTACATCTCCACATTCGCATCAGCATACAATCCATTTGCTGAACGAAAATCTGGAATACCACTTTCCGTACTTGCACCAGCGCCTGTTAATACTGTAATTTTCTTCGCTTTTTCTAAAATTGAACGTACTTCTTCAAATTGTTGCACAAAAATCACCTCTATGTATTTTCCTATTCTTATTATACCAGTTGTTTACAAGAGGTGTTGTACAATTCATTTTACTTAATGCGTTGCGCCCCCAACCTCTACAATATCTACTTTAACTGTCGTCGTTACTTCGATTGCCAATTCTATCCCCTTACGAATAGTAGAAAGTGACATACTCGGTTGCCCTGGATAGTTACTCGCTTGTTCTGGTAAAAACGGAATATGAATGAATCCACCTTTTATTTTCTTATCATGTTTCTCTAGTTCATGCATAAGTCCATAGAATAAGTGATTACAAACGAATGTGCCTGCCGTCTGTGAAACAGATGACGGTATACCCTCTTCGCGAAGTTTTTTTACGATTGCTTTCATCGGAAGTGTAGACCAATACGCAATCGCTCCTTCTTCTACAACCGGTACATCTACCGGCTGATTCCCTTCATTGTCAGCGATTCTTGCATCATCAATATTAATTGCGATACGTTCTATCGTAATATCTGGTCTGCCCCCAGCTTGTCCAATGCATATAATAATTTCCGGCGCTAGTTCTTCTATATACTCTTTTAATACGCTTATTGATTTATGAAATACAGTTGGTACTTGTTTGCTTATTATCTTGTATTCTCCAATTGTTTTTTCATGCAAACCTTTTGCTACTTCCCAAGCTGGATTGATATTTTCTCCGCCGAACGGATCAAACCCTGTTAATAATACTGTTCTCATAGTTTTATCCTCCTAATTAGAAACGATATACTAGGCCATACATAATAAACATATTTATGATAAAAATTGAAAGAGCAATTGGTACTTGCGCTTTAATAACCGCATTTTTATCCTTTAGCTCTAAAAGCATCGCAGGTACGATATTAAAGTTTGCTGCCATTGGTGTAAGCAGCGTTCCGCAATATCCAGCAAACATACCGAGCGCTGCCATAATTGCTGGGTTTCCGCCGTGCATTTGAACTATTAAAGGTAATCCAATTCCGCCAGTAATAACAGCAAACGCTGCGAATGCATTTCCCATTACGACTGTAAATAGCATCATGCCTAAACAGTACGCCATAACGGCAACGAACGGATACTCTGTCGGTAGCGCTTGTCCGACTAAGTCTGAAACAACTTGTCCAACGCCAGACTTCGCGAATATACCGCCAAGTGCTGCTAACATTTGTGGTAAAATTACAGCCCAGCCAACAGCTTGTAATAGTCTGCTTCCTTCTTGTACAGGTGTTGTTATTTTTGATTTTGTAATACGCATCGCTGCAACAAATGCAAGTAATGCACCAAACGCTAGTGCAACTAATGTTACTTTATCTGGATCAACAAGAGAGACATTTCCCCATTTAATTTTCCCTAAGGTCAACGTACCGATAATTGTAAAAATAGGAATTAATAGTGCAGGCATAAAAATTTTATTTTTTAATTTCTCAGCATGTTTCATACGTTCTTGTACTGGAACTTCTTTTTCCTCTGATTTTGTTACTTTATTTAGCGAGGCTAAAACGACCATAGCGAGCACGATACAGCCAACGTAAAACGAAGGAATTACATTTCCAAATAAAAATGTAACTGCAAACAATGCCCAAAATAAACTAGAACCGAATCTGTTTGGATGTTCACGATCGAATGCGATACGAACAGCGATAAAAGCAACGATTATCCCTAATACATAATAGATTGTATCCATTGTGATGATGTTCATATTAAATTGCCTCCTTCTCTTCTTTTCCTTCTGCCTTCATTGTTTTCTCTATATATTTATCAAACCTTCTAAATCTAATCCAGCTTACAATAAGTGCAGATATTGCTGTCGGAATGCCCCAAAGTGCCATATCCCATACTCCGACATGCATACCTACTGAATCGAAGAATCCTTTCATTAATAAAATAGCTCCAGTTGCGATGAAAATATCTTCTCCGAAAAACCAAGCTGTATTTTCAGCAGCTGCTGCGTTTGCTTTAATCTTTTCTCTTAATTTTTCAGGAAGTTTACCGTATTTACCTTGCGCGGCCCCTTCTGCCATCGGTGCAACGAGTGGTCTTACCGTTTGTGCATGACCACCAATATTAAGCCCTAGTGCTGCTGATGATTCTCTTATCGTAAAATATGACATTAATACTCTTCCAGTTGTTGCACCTTTTGATTTCGTTATAAGTGCTTCTGCTCTTTCTTTCAAACCGTAACGCTCTAAAATTCCGATTACCGGTAAAGTTAGTATGATAGGCATAGACATATATCTATTTTCTATGAAAAATTTACCGAACATGCTGATTACATCATAAAAGCTTAATCCTGAAACCATACCAGTAACAATACCTGCAACCATAACGACTAACAGTGTATTTAATCTAAATAAAAAGCCCACTGCAACTAGTAATATCCCGATTAATTTCACCAATTCCAACACTTCCCCACATTTTTTTATTTCGGTGCACAAATAGAAATACCATCATGTTCGAATGTTCTGTATATTCTTTTCGCAAATTGTAATGCTTTTTCTCCATCACCGTGTAAACAAATCGTTTGCGCTTGAACTGCTACTTTCTCTCCGTTCACCGCACTTACATAGCCTTCTTTCACCATTTGAAGCACTTGCTTTATCGCTTCTTCTTCATTTTTTATAAGCGCATTTTCTTCCGTACGACTCGTTAATGTTCCATCTTGCTTATACGTACGATCTGCAAAAGCTTCTTGTACGAGAGTTATATTGTATTTTACCGCAGCCTGTATAAACGCCTCGCTATTTGCTAATCCGTAAAGTAATAGACTTGGATTTATATGATAAATTGCCTTTGCAATTGCATCTGCAATTTCCGGATTAGTTGCCGCCATATTATATAGAGCTCCGTGCGGTTTCACATGATGCATCTTCCCGCCAGCCACTTTTACAAAACCGTCTAATGCACCAATTTGATATAAAACATAATCGTATACTTCACTTGCTGAAACATTCATGTTCCTTCTACCGAATCCAATTAAATCTGGAAATCCGGGGTGTGCCCCTATTGCTACGTTATGTTGCATTGCCTTTTCAATCGTTTGCCGCATAACAGACGGATCACCTGCATGAAAACCACAAGCAACATTTATAGAGGATACGAATGGAAGAATTTCATCATCATTCCCCATTTTATAAGCGCCAAAACTTTCTCCTGAATCACAGTTTAAATCGATTGTCTTCACATTATTTCCCTCCTAATTTCAGCTTCGTAAAGCAATGAATTTCTTTAATAGATTCCTATTTACTTCTTGTTCTATGTACAATTGTTCCGCTTCTTCAAGCGTAATTTTCTCAAAAGAAACATAGTCCCCCGGCTTTAGCTGGGCAAGAAGAGGTAAATCTACTGAAATGATATTTCCCATTCTCGGATAGCCACCTGTCGTTTGCCTATCTGCCATTAATATAATCGGCTGTCCACCATTAGGAACTTGAATGGTCCCATATGTAACTGGACTCGATAAAATCTCTTTTTCTTCCATCCTATTTAATACTTCTCCCTCAACCCTATAGCCCATACGATCAGCATAATTAGATACCTTATACTCTTTCGTAAAAAATGCCTTTCTACTTTTTTCTGTAAATTGATCGTATTCAAAGTCAGCTATGACACGAAGCTTAGGATGTTTCTTATACTTTGGTAGTATGCTGTTGCTAATTGCCCATTTCGTTTTTATACGCTCATCTTTTTGTAAGTCTTGAATGAAACGATTCGCCATTTCTGGTTGTGCACCAATTTGGAAGTAGTCACCCTTTTTCAGCATTCTTCCTTCTATACCACCAATCGCAGCACGTATGTACGTACTTTTACTTCCCATTGTACGCTCAATATGTATTCCACCCGCAAAGGTCACATACGCTCTGCAACCACTTTTCACTTTTCCAAAACAAAGCATACTACCTTCTTCCGCTAAAATTGGACGCCATAAGGGGATACGTTCTCCATTCAATAACGGTTCCATATCTGCTCCGCCAATCGCAAGTAAAGTCGTTTTCTTTATTAACAATTTAGGTCCCATAATCGTCATTTCGAGTCCCGCTTCATTCTCTTCATTACCAACTAACATATTGATCATCCGAAGTGCACTTTGATCCATCCCCCCGCCAACTGGCACACCGTATTGTTGATAATGAGATCGCCCTAAATCTTGGACTGTTGTAAACATTCCCGCATGCAAAACCTCTACATCCATTTTTTAGCCCCCTCAAGCGATACGTACTCTTCCTTCGTTATTGGAATAAATCGTAAATACATACCACTTTGAATATATGTTGGTATTTCTTCTTCCGGATTAAATAATGAAATAGGAGTTCGGCCGATAATATTCCATCCTCCTGGTGTTTCAAGCGGATATATACCTGTTTGATTTCCGCCAATACCTACCGAACCAGGAGAGATTTGTAACCGTGGTGTTTCTTTTCTAGGTGTTTCTAATTCTTTTGAAAGTCCTCCTAAATACGGGAACCCTGGTGTAAAACCTAGCATATATACAAAATATGTAGTTTCACTATGTATTCGAATCACATCTTCTACTTGTAAACCGTGATAATGCGCGACTTCTTCTAAATCTGGTCCATATTCTCCCCCGTAACAAACGGGTATAGAGATATGTTTCACATCCTGTTTTACTTCTTCTTTATAAGAATCACACAGCTCCTTTATATACTGGCGAACGTAATCATGTGACCTTTCACTTCTCTCATTTCGCTTCCATACTTCGTATACATTGTAGTAAACAGCTAATGAAGTAAACGACGGAACGCACTCTATCATTCCTGCAAACGGATGTTGCTGCAGTGCTTGAAATAACCGCTGTACTTTCTCATATATATCCCTCTTAATTTCTTCACCAAATGTAACAATAATTGCTTGATCCCCTAACGCAGAAAATTTCATCCTACTCCCTCTTTCTATGCCAAAAAGCCGAGTTCTTTCGAAATGCGATGCGCTGTTTCTTTCACCTTCGCAATAAAATATGAAATGTTACTTTCGTTGTACTCAATTGCTAATCCCGAAATACTAATGCCTGCTACAACCGTTCCATCGCTCGCGAAAATGGGTGCTGCTATCGCGGCTGTATGATTTTCTAACTCAGAATAACTAATGGTGTAGCCTTCCTTTTTTGCCATTTGCAACACTTCTAACAATTGTTTCTTATCCACGATTGTTCCATCTGCAAACTGTTTTAAATCCACTTCCTCTATGTATCTCCGTTTCTCTTCCTCAGAGAAATACGATAGTAAAATTCTTGGACATGCGCCAGCATAAAGCGGTGCTCTTCTTCCAACCGCCGTATACACGCGTACCGGCTGAACACCTTCCATTTTTTCAACATAAATTGCGTCATTTCCATCCTGAATTATTAAATTAACTGCCTGTCCTAAACTATCACTAAGTTCTTTCATATAAGGAATTGCTATATTTCTTACTGATAATCGGTGTGAAACAAGTTGACCGAACCGTAAAAATACGACCCCTAAACGATATTTCCCCTTTTCGTTTTTTTGTAAAAACTCCATCTCTTCCAACGAACCAATTAAACGATAAACAGATGTTTTCGGCATATTTGTAAGCTGAACCATCTCAGTTAAACTTAGCTCTTCATGCTCATAAAACAACTCTAAAATATCCATTGTCTTAACTGCCGTTTTATTTATACTCATTCTATCTCCCTTTCGTTCCGAATTACGGAACTTAAATTCCGTTTTTCGAAACAAACATATAATTTAAAATTATAAAATATTCTTTCAATTCAATCAATAGATTTTAAGCAAATAAAAAAGTATGGAAGAATATCTCTCCCATACTTCACCACACTTTATAACGCTCTTACTTGTTCCAACGGCCAGAAAACAGCTTGTCCTTTTCCGACAATTTCATCTTCTGAAATAAAGCCAAACATGCGACCATCCTTAGAAACTTCACGATTATCCCCTAAAACAAATACTTGGCCTTCTGGCACTTTCATTTTCCCAGTGATTTGTTCTAACGTAAAGTCTGGAGTTAATACACGGCCTACTGCTTTTTCTTTAAACTGTTTTAAATATGGTTCTTCCATCGCTTTTCCGTTTACATATAAAACATCATTTTTATACTCAACTGTATCGCCTGGCAAACCAATTACTCGTTTTACTAAATCGTATCCTTCTTTCCCGTGGAAGACGATAATATCAAAGCGATCTAATCCACTTATACTATAACCAATCTTATTCACGAGAACTCTTTCGTTATTTTTTAAAGTGGGCATCATTGATTCACCTTGTACTAAAGAAGGTGTAAATAAAACACCGCGAATAATAGCAATTAATACAAGGGTAAAACCTATCGTTTTAGCCCAAGAGAATAATTCTTTCTTCGTATTTTCCTTCATCGTTTCTCCTCTTTCTTAAGCACTTATTTTATTATTTCAACTAATTCTTGTACTAAATTAGGATCTATTTCAGAAAAACATGATTTTCCTTCTCTTACCGCTGTACCGACATGCGCCTGCGTGATTCCAGTTTCATCTAGCAATCGCTTTATATTTTCTTTCGTCACGCCAGCTCCAGCTACAAGCTGAATTTGACCATCACTTACCTTTTGCATTTCTGTAAGCACCGGAATATTCTCTACTATATTTCCTTGTCCACCTGAAGTTAAAACGTGAGTCACTTTATGAAACTTCTTTAAAGTGCTCATCGCTTCTACTGGATTTTTTATATCATCTATCGCACGGTGGTACGTTACATTTATTCCATCTACAACAGATAGTAAATCCGCTAATTTCTCTTCATCCACTTCATTTCGTTCGTTTAATACGCCTAATACTACCCCAGCTGCTCCTAACTTCTGTGCAACTATAATATCTTCTTTCATCATTTCAATTTCTTCTTCCGTATATGTAAAAGACTTCGCATGCGGACGAATCATAACATGAATTGGTATACTTACCACTTCTACCGCTTTTTTTATAAAAGCATAACTCGGTGTTAAACCACCTTCTGTATAAGATGAAATTAATTCAATCCGCTTCCCGCCAGCACTTTCAATTCGTTTTACATCTTCTAAACATGTTGCAATAACCTCTAGCATGAGATGACCTCTTTTCGTGCTTTTTTCTTATTATAACATTAGTAAAAATAAGAAGCCTAGCTTTCTCCTTTAAAACTTAAAAAAGAAGAATGAAAAGAAAGATTTTTTTATTGGCAATAATTATTTGGGACATCCTATTATTCATGTACACTCCTACCATAATGAAAAAAACCGTCATTTTGACGGACTTTTCTAATTTCAAACTTTTCTTTCCTCAGTTTTCATATCAATGCCTAATTGATCTTCCAATAACTTTACACCTTTCTTTGTAAGATGGACAGCTCGGTTCTTATCCGTTTTCGTAATCCATCCCTGTTCAAAAAACAGTTTTGCAATTGCAGACCCTAACCAACCAGAAATATGGTAACGCCGTTCACTCCAATCAAGGCAAGGTTTTGCAAATACCCTCCTTTTTGTATCTGCCTCATCAACATTTATTCCAAAATTCAGAAACCATTTCTTACCTTGTTCCGTTACAATGTATTCTCCACCCTCTAAAATTATAAATTGCCTATCTAGTAATTTTTCAGTTATCTCTACACCGAGTTTGCCTGCAAGATGATCATAACAAGTTCGAGCATAACGAATTTGTTTTAGTTGGGTTGATTGTTTTAAAGAGCGAACTTGAACTGTTGGTGCAATTGTCCCTAACTTTTCAAGCACTTCGGCAACTTCTTGATTAGCAAGTCGATAGTAACGATGTCTACCATGTTGTTCAACTGTAAGTAAATTCCCTTCTACTAATTTAGAAAGATGCGAACTAATTGTTGGATGTGACACTTTTGCCATATAAGCCAATTCACTAGCAGGTAGTGCCTGATTATTCATTAGACAATCTAAGATGATTGCTCTTGTAGGTTCAGCAATTAGTTTAGCTATATATGAGATATTCGGATATACATTCATATTTCGATGATACCCTAACTATTAAATTGATACAATTATTTTAAGTTTAATAGTAAAGGAGAATGTATTATGAATGCAATTGATCTTAGTATATTAAATTTAAAAGAAACGAGAAGGCGCTCAGAAAAATTATGGAATTCTCTTCCCGATAATTTTCTTAATTGGAAGCCTGATCCTGAGGCTATGTCCTTTGGTGAAATGATTCGTCACGTATGGAGCTCAACTTTTTACTATCATATGATTATAAAAAACAACGGCTCAATAAACGACATACGTACCCCGTATGATGACGAGCCAATTACTTGTGTAAAAAAAGAAATTGAATTGGCACAATCACACTTTACTGACTTCATAGAATATGTTCAATCAATAAGCATAGCCGAGCTAGATTCAAGACTTATTGATCGAAGCGATGTTGGCTATCAACGATATTTAGGTGATATGCTATTACGAATTGCCTATCATGATGCGGTCCATGCGGGTCAATTTTTACAATATTTGCGAATGGTTAACTTGGAAAGACCTTTAATTTGGGATTAAATACGAAAAATGTTTATACAGCCTCCAAACTGGCATTACAATAAGAATTTTTCAACAAGAAACAATCACAACACCATGATAATCATTTATATTAAAAACCTACATCTCCATTAAGTACTTCATACACATAAAAAGCACGGGTTTGATTACTAATCAAACCCGTGCTTTCAAAACAACTATAATATCCATAAACAATAAAATGTAAACTTCAAAAATCACGACCGAAACGCCGCATCCGCAAGCATAGATAATGTTGCATCATCCATCGGTGGATTGTGTAATCCTGCTCTGACGTTTAAATAGTAACGATGGAGCGGATTTTTTTCTGATAAACTTTTTGCTCCTACGATGCGCATCGATTTATCCACTATAGATATCGCCGCATTTGTTACGGCGTATTTCACTGCCGCTAATTCTGCTTGCAGTGACAGTTTATCTTCTGCCTCATCGTACTTTTTCGCAATTTGATATAAAAAGACGCGAGCTTGCATAAGCTCGAGTTCTAATTCTCCAACTAATCTTCTAACATTCGGTAATAAACTAATAGAATGATTTAAACTATTTGGTTTGTATGATCCCGCAAACTGAACTGCATAATTTCTTGCTGATTGTGCAATTCCTAAATAACATGCTGGTATATGTAGCAACCAGCCAATACCCTTTTGTTTCACTTTCCCGCCTTTTACATCCGTAAAAAAGCGGTTGTCTATCTCTACATTTTGTAAAACAAGATCGTGGCTAGCAGTCCCTCGCATTGCAACGCTATCCCACGTTTCTTCAATAGATACACCGAGTGTATTTCTTGGAATAACAAACTCACCAACTTCTTCACGGCCTTCCATACTTGCTGAAATAATAAAATAATCAAGTACTGGCGCCATCGTTGTAAAAGTTTTCCTTCCATTTATAACCCACTTCTCGCCTTGTTGAACCGCTATTGTTTCTGGTTTGCCGCCACGCGTCGGACTCCCTGTTTTCGGTTCTGTTGCTGCCCTGTTAAAGAGCGCACCATTACGTACTTCTTCGCAAAACCATTTGAACATCTCATCATTCCAAGAGCGATTTTCCGCTAGCTCCTTCACAATGCCAAGATGCCAGCCAATCGATAATGCAGTAGCTCCACAGCCTTCCGCGATTTTCTCTTGAAATAAAACGAAGTCATATAAAGAAATAGCACTACCACCAAATTCCTTCGGTAACGTTAATTTCGTATATCCGATATCTTTCAAATCATTTATATTTTCATACGGAAATGATCCTAATTCACTTAACTGATGCTCCCTTTCCATGAACTTCGGAATCAATTTATTTATTTTCTCAATAATTAAAGACTGTTCTTCTGTTTCAACAAATGAGAGTGCCATACTATAATCTCCTTTATGCTCGATTCATAAACCGTTCATTTTGTCATTATGATTATATGAAGCTACCTCTCTATTGTTTCACTATTCCGATAAAAATACAATGGTTTTGACTAATAAGAAAAGTTCCTATTTAAAGATAGGTTCTTTTCTTATTAGTCCCCCTTCAATGCTTTTAACGGCAAAGAGGTTACATATCCAATATACGAGAATAATTCTTTAAAGAAGAATGGTATTTCTGTATCTAACGTTTTATATGCTGATGTCGGCGTTGGTGAAGCATACGCTTCAATATTAATATGTTTTGCGATTCTCATTGCGCGTTTCATATGAAGTGGATCACTTACAATCGTGTATGTTTGTATGCCGTTCTCTATTCCAACTTGCTTCGCATTTTTTAAATTTTCTTCAGTGAAAAGGGATTTAGTTTCAATTAAAATATCTTCCTCTTTTACACCTTGTTTCATTGCATATACTCTTGCAGTACGTGCTTCCTCAAGTTCTGCCTCGAACTTTGTACCACCTGTAAAAATAATCTTTTTAATATTTCCGTTCTTATATAAAGAAATCGCATGATTAATTCTTTCTTTAAATACAGGAGATGGTTTTCCGTTCCATGAAGCTGCTCCTAGTACGATACCAGCATCTGTTTTCACGTCATCATTTGCTTTAAAACGATAACTCCAAATATCGTAAGCTGCATAACTTACATATAAAATAGCAGAACAAATCATTAGTAAAAATACTTGAAAGATTCGTCTTTTCTTACTCTTCTTATTTTCTTTCATTTGTAATTGCCTCCGTACATCATCCATACTTCTATAAAAAACATTTATATCAAATCGTTTTGTTTGAGTTTATTTAAAAGAAGGAACTTTACTTGTTATTTATGTATAAAAGGGTTTTCATTTAAAATTGAGGATTATCAATTCATTTTCATTTGCGGTTTTCATTACATTTTTTAAATTCATAAGTTTATTACCATACAACTACATTGTAACGAATTTTTTCTCAGAAGGGAACGATGAAACAAAAGGAATTAAAATAAAGTAGCATTTTGTAAGAAAAAAGGTATATTTTTCATGTCTCACGAACAATATACCTTTCAAAACACGAATTATAACTTTTCTTTATACAACTCTAATTTTTCTAACAATTGTTCTTTTACGCCTGGCCATTCACTCGAGATAATACTGTACACCACCGCATCTCTCACATAACCATTCGGTAATTTTCTTTCATTTCGAAGCACACCCTCTTTTACTGCGCCTAACCTTTCAATTGCTCGTTGTGCTCTTTCATTTCTTGCATCCGTCTTAATTTGCACTCTCAGCATATGCAACTTTTCAAAAGCATACTGAAGAAGCATATACTTACACTCTGTATTTATACTCGTACGTTGCACACTCGGATGATACCACGTTTGCCCTAACTCAACTGTCTTATCTTCTACTGAAATATTATATAAACGTGTACTTCCTACAATCTTATTCGACTGTTGATCTACGACTATGAAAGGTATTTGAGTACCTCTTCCGTAACCCTTTATCGCTTTTTGAACGTATTGTTGCATATCTTGCACACTATCCATTTTAGAGATTAAATACGCCCAAATATCCCGATTTCCTTCTACAATCGAAAACAAAGTTTCGACATCAGTATTATCCATTAACCGCAACTTTGCTCTTTCGTGAATAATTTCCATTTTTAAGCCCCCTTTGTTGTTACTATATCATAAGAATCAAAAACGTATTATAAGAATAAAAAAATATAAAGAAAAGAATTCTTTTCAAATATATTCTTCTCGTATAAGGTAGGAAGACTCATCAGTAACCATTAAAAAAAGAATTTTTTGATAATTCCCAATAAATTCTATATAATGATAAACGGGAGGGGATAAAAAATGCTAGATCAAATTACTTGGGGAACGCCAGGCAGCTTATTATGCTTAGGATTCTTTTTTGCGGGACTAGGAATCTTCTTAAGAAGCGTTACGTCATATACGAAAAATAAATAAGAATATCCCGCTTTTAAACAAAAGAAGCCCCCTTTTTACAGACGGCTTCTTTTGTTTAACTTTATCTTATTAAAACTTCAAAGCAACAAATAAGCAATCGGCGTAATAATAAGCAACGTTAAAATCGTTCTCTGCACATATAAAATAGTGAGTTCAGATACTTTTAACGGAATATCTGTTGATAATATACAAGGAATGGAAGCGGAGAAAAACAAAATAGATGATACGGAAACAACTGCAATGACAAACTTTGTCACAAGTGGCGCACTTACAACTAATAATGACGGTAAAAACATTTCTGCAATACCAACGGATGCCGCTTTAGCAGCTAAGTCTGCTTCCGGTAATTGTAATAGCCATGTAAACGGATAGAAAATATAACTGATCCAATCAAATATTGGCGTGAACTTCGCTAAGACGATACCAATTAATCCTACTGACATAATGGATGGTAAAATTCCCATTGTCATAATAAATCCGTCTTTTAAATTCACTGCAATATTTTTCATAATGCTCGGTGCAGACTTTGATACTTCTAACGCATCTTCCCAAGCACGTTCCAACATTTTCTCTTTATAAACAGGCTCTGGGAACCCTTCTTCTGTTACATATGTATCTGGTTTTCTACTAAGGGGTGGGATTCTTACAGTGATAGCAGTCACGATGAATGTTACAACAAGTGTAGTCCAAAAATAAACATTCCATAAATGCATAATATCTAATGTTTTTGCGATGATGATCATAAATGTAGCGGATACTGTAGAAAATCCTGTAGCGATAATCGCCGCTTCTTTTGTCGTATACTTTCCTTCTTTATACACGCGATTCGTAATAAGGAGAGCAAGCGAATAACTTCCAACGAAGGACGCAACTGCATCGATTGCCGATCTCCCCGGCGTATTCCATAATGGCCTCATAATCGGACGACAAAATGTACCGATAAATTCAAGCAATCCATATCCGACTAATAACGCTAAAAACGCCGAGCCAATTGGAACGAGCAAACTTACTGATATGACTAGCTTCTCATATAAAAACGGCCCAACATCTGGCGCAAAGAACCAAGCTGGTCCTACTTTTAAACAATATAATATGCCAAAAACAACGCCAACTACTTTTAAAATAGAAAAACAAATGTCTACGATAGATGCATTCCATTTCTTCGTATAAAATGGATAAATCGCACCAATTGCCATAACAAATAATGCATAATAAGGTACTATGCCAGGAACCAAAGCCCTAATCCACGATACGATATGATCAATCATAATAGACGATGCACCGTTTATCGTAACAGGAACGAAAAACATAAACACTCCAACGAGACTAGCAAGTATAAACCGAAGAATAATCCCCTTCTCTCGCCCTGTCTTAATTACATTACTCTTTAATTCAATTTCACTCAAAATTCGACACCTCCTATTATCTAAATATTCTGTATAATTATATTAGATTCCTTCTTTCCATTTCTACTATTTAATCATATGAAAAAGCCTATTTTAAAATAGGCTGTTCTATTACCTCTCATAATCATCCACAATCACTTGAATGAAACGATACGATTCTTCTGCTACTTTTTCATTACTATCCCTATTCGCATCATATGTAATTAACGCCTTCCAAAGTGCCCATCCTCTCGCTCTATTCCACGTTTCTTCATCCATGCGTAATACTTCTTTAAATACATTTCTACTATTTTCATCAAAAAACGTCCACGCCATCGCTGCATCACAAGCAGGATCTCCTACACCTAAAATACCAAAATCAATTACAGCACAAAGCTTTCCATCTTTAACGAGTAAATTCCCTGGCGCTACATCTCCATGAACCCAAACTGGCTTACGATCCCATGTTGAACTAAGTGCTACATTCCAAAGGTGTTTTAATAATGCCTCGTCAAAAACATCCTTATTATTTTCAATAGCAACTCTCGCCTCTTCATCATATACAGATATAAGTCCGCCTCGGTAAAAATTATGTGTTCCAGCTAAAGGTCCGTTACTCGCATTAATAGATTGCAATTCTACTAAAAAAGATCCTAAGTCCGCCGCAAATTCATTTAAATCCCGAACGTTTTGTTTCGTAACTGTTTCTCCCTCTATCCACTTATTAATAGACCAAGGCAATGGATACGCTTCAGACGGATTTCCTTTCGCAAGTGGGGTAGAAATCGGTAAAGAAAGCCCCTTATTTAATATAGGAAGCCAACTATTTTCTTTCTCTACTTGCGGTGCATATGCCACATCACTTGGCAATCTTACACTCATCTCATCCCCTAAGTGAAACGTCCTATTATCATGCCCACTAAACTTTACAGGTTTCACTTCTAAATGGGCCCATTCAGGAAACTGTTCCTGTATTAACTTTTCAACTAAACTTACGTTAATTGGATGCATTCACATTCTCCTTTTCTTTTGAAACTTACTAAGCCCATCCGTACTTCCAACATATTCAAAACTATTTTTCTTATAAAAATCATTCAACGTACGATTATGCCCCACGCAATCTAACTTCAAATATTCTTTATCACATTGCACATTCTCTTCTACCCACCGTAAAATCCATTCTCCTATTCCATTTCCCTTATACTTCCGTTTCACCGCAAATCTATGAATATATAATGAATTAGAAACTTCCTCTTTACCAAAAATATGTTCATCCCATTCATTTTGTTTAGGAGAAACTGTAACCGTACCAACTATTTCATCTTCTTTCAGAACAACATATGTATATTTCTCTCTTATACATTCTAGTATTTCAGCCGTAGCTTCCTCTCCTAAAAGATACTGCCACTGATCCACTTCTTTATATTGTAGCCATTGTGCTACCTCTTTTAATAAAAGGATAATACTATCACTTTCATTTTCAGTAGCAATTCGAATTGCATGTTCTTTACTTATATTTCTCTCCATATTGCCTTTCCCCTTTCAAATTGCTACCATACTGACAAACGAGTCCTTCCATCATTTTCATCTGTAATATATTCTACATAAAATCCTTGATTCACTGCGTTTTCATACATCATTTCAATCTCTTCTTGGTTTTTCGCATAAATTTGTATATACTCGCCATCCGCTACTAATACGACTACTTCACACTTACTCTCCTTAAATTCTTCAAATGTTGCAATTTCTCCTATTACCTCTCCTTTTGGACATGCTTTTAGATCTAAAAATAAAAGATAATATATGTTATCTTTTATTAGCTTTTTTAATTCTGATCCTTCCATGATCTCGTTATCTTCTGAAAATAATTCTGGACCTAATTCATTCCCTATTATTATATAAGCTTCCTCCCTTCCCATGACTTGCCAATCAAATACAGTAATATCAATTGGCTTTAATACTTTCCAAAGTACATTGCTGTATTCATTTGGAATATCTACAAAAATCCCTCTTTTCATATGCTTGCTCCTAACTTATTCATTTTCGTTTCATACATTATATATGAAATGTAATTACTATATTTTGTCGATACATAAGTACATCATAAAAAAACCGCTCCACTACTAGCGAAACGGTTTCCTTCTGCTTACATTTAAATATTCCATTCAATTGTTGCACTACGTTTTAAAATATTTTTTAATATATGCACCACATCAGTCGTTCATTCTTAATGTTCACTTCGACTTCACGAAGTAATATAAAAACCATACTGCATGATTTTGTTCATCCGCAGCTATTCTCCGTAACAACTCTTTCAAATGTACATCCGATGTCTCATCTGAAATTTCCAAATAAAAATCTACTGTTTTTTGTTCATCTTGTATAGCGAACTCTAATCCTTGTAAATACGTATTTGGGCAGTCTTCAGTAATTTGTGGTTTTGGCTGCCTACCAGTTAAGTTCGTATAAATTTGTACAAAGTTGTGGAAATGCTTTATTTCATCATTACGAATTTCAAGAATTTGTTTTTGTTCTACTTGATTTGGAGCCATATTCGCTAATTTTGCATAGCAGCTTATAGCGCTATACTCTCCATTTATAGCTTTTTCAATATCACTAATTAACTTATCATTCTGCCTATACCAATCATAATAATTCGAATTATACATCATATCCCCCCATACTTTCGCTTAACATTTTATGCATTTAGAAATAGTAGGAGCCTGTGTATATAACGGGACGGCTTTAGATTGAAAGAAAAGTTTGAGAAAAGGGTCTATTTTGTAAAGGAATTGCTTATTCATAAAGTGAAACTATAATCAGTGGGGATTTTACTACACGGCAAATAGCGGATAAAATATCACTATTTTTTTGTACGCTGTTGCTATAAATTCGCGAATGAATCAGGTTTCCAACCAGATGTGGTGTTGAGATGCGAAGCTATTATGAATCCAGTCATATAACTAGGAGGTACCACTATGCCATCTTTATTTAAAACTATGGCCTTCCAGCTGAAAACCGAAAGACTTGAGCTTAGTATGTGGGAGGAATCCGATTCCGTTTGGCTGAGCAAATTAATTGGCGAACGTGGCGTGGACATTCCAGCCGTTGATTCCGTTCGTAACCGGCTTATTGAGATGCGCAAGAAGGCAGACGAAAATGGTATTTCCCTTCTCACTATTCGAAGGAGAGACGAAGGCGATTTCATTGGGTACTGTGGCTTAATTATCGGTCGTTCCACACTTGAAGAGCCGGAGATTGCATACGAGTTGTTCCGCAGCGCTCATGGTAAAGGTTATGCGACTGAGGCCGCATCTGTTGTACTGGACGCGGCGATTGCTACTGGGCGCCAAAGACTTTGGTCGACTGTAGGTGCTTGGAATATCGCTTCCCTCCGGGTACTAGAAAAGATAGGATTTAAGCGGCATCACAGTACGTGGGATGATAAACGTGGTGAGATTGTTTGGAACGTACGCGATCTTTAAAGATTTCGCCTTAATTCTAAACACTACACTTTTCAACAATCAGGCATTTACATTGAGAAAAAATCACAAACAAGCCGTTTCACTAATTAGTGAAACGGCTTGTTTTTAAGCGTTCAATTCTGTTTTATGCCCTTTTACTACACTACGTTTGAGTGCAGTTGCTAATATAGTAACCATACTTACTATACCAATCCAAACGAGTACAGTAACAGGTGTATTCCAGCTTAACCCTTTTCCGAAGAAGAAGATTTCTCTTAGGCCTTCAATCATAAATTTCATTGGTAACCATGAGTAAACCCAGTCTTGATAAAACGGAGACAACATCTCAGGTGCTAATGATAATAACGGTGCCCCGAAGAATAGTAATAAAGCGAATAAACCGATTCCTTTTAGCCCAACTAATGATAGTACTGCAGATATCATTAAGAAGAAACTAAAAGAAGTAATGGATAAGAATAGAGCTGTATCCGTGAAGTTCGAAATATTTAACCCTACCATCCCATCTGCAATCCATGTAAGACCAAACCCAATTACAAGTGTCGCAATAGCTCCTGTTACGATTTGTTTTACTTTTAACAGAAAGTTTTCTTTTCTTGAGCTTACTGGCATTTTACTAATCGCAATAAAAATAATCGCTGCACTAGCTAAACTTGCAATCCATAACGGCTGGAATAATGATATTGGTGAGTTACCGTTCGCACTATTTTTGCCGACCTCATTCACATTTTTCACGTTCTTTACAATAGGTGTTACTAATTTCTCAGCTTGATCTGTTGTTACAGTAGCTCCTTTTGCTTTCAACCCTTCTAATATTTGTGTACGAACAGTATTGTTCATATTATCAACAATCGCCTGTAATATTTGCCCTGCCATAGTTGATGCAGCCGTATTCATTCCTTGATTAATATATATTTCTATCTCAGGTGAAGATGGCTGTGGTGTTCGTAACGACGCTTTTTTTGCGCTAAATTCTTTCGGGATGACTAATGCCGCGTAATACTTTTTATTGTTTAATCCCTTTTGAACGGCTTCTTTATTTTTTAATTCTACCCACTTCACTGCGGGTTCTTCCTCTGATTTCGCTGTTTTTTTCATGTTATCAACGATCGTTTGCCCCATATTCATTTTCGGTTGATTTGGAATTTCTACACCTTGATCCTCATTTACAATTGCAATTGGCAAGTTTTTCGGCTGCGGTTGAACAGTTGGAAATAGCGTTAATGAAAAAATAAAAACAACAAGTAGTGCAATAACTGGTGATAAAAATAAAAGTTTATTTTTAAACATTTTCTTTTCTCCTCCCTTAATTTGATCTATAATAACCAACAACGTGTTGTTTATTTATATTTTGAATTATATGTTCGAGTTGAACCTTATACAATAATCAAAAATCGTGAATGTGTTGGTTATAAGACACATTTTCCAAATGTGTTGAGTAAAATTAAGGAGGGATATGCTTTGCGCGATAATAATTTAGATTTGCGTGTTGTTCGTACGAAAACTGCCATACGAAATGCATTGGTGGAGCTAATTGAAGAAAAAGGTTTTGACGCCATTACAGTGAAAGATATTACAACGAAAGCAAACATTAATCGCGGTACTTTCTATGCGCACTATCAAGATAAATTTGATTTAATGACAAAATGCCAAGAAGACATTATGTACGAGTTTTCTAGCATTGCTAAACAGAAATTCCCGGAAGTTATTGCTGACCTTGGATCAAATCCTTCTCCAACAATGCCATTTATACTTATCACTTCTATTCTTGAATTTCTAAATGAAAATAGTGATTTTATGAGAGCTGTACTAAGTCCGAAAGGAGATTTATCTTTCCAAACAAAACTGAAAGACTTTATGTGGAAAACATTATTTGAAGATACGAATGGTCCTCTCATTAATAAGGAGAATTTACTTGTTCCAAGCGAATATTTAACTTCTTATATGGCATCTGCACATATAGGTGTCATCCAACAATGGTTAAATAATGGACAAAAAGAAACACCTGAGGAGATTGCTCGCTTTTTATCAACAATCGCAGTTCATGGACCTTTTTATGCTGCTGGCTTAAAGAAATAAGCCCGCTTGCTTAGTAATTTCTATTATTTTATTAATAACTTGAAATTTATGTTTCTGTAAAAAAAGCTATTGAAAGGACTCCCCTTCAACAGCTTCTACATTATTAACGATATAAACGAACTGCACCTGCAGAATTATCATCTGCTTGTCCAACTACTTCAAATTTCAATCCAAATTTCGGTAATTTACGTCCTGCATCTGGGATTAAATCATTTATATACAATTTAGAGTCATCAAACTTCGTTACACCTGGTAATCCTTTGTAATCATA
Source organism: Bacillus sp. PK6-16 (assembly GCF_056530295.1). Taxonomy (NCBI): domain Bacteria; kingdom Bacillati; phylum Bacillota; class Bacilli; order Caryophanales; family Bacillaceae; genus Bacillus; species Bacillus sp. PK6-16. Next base: position 2,348,497 of record NZ_CP096511.1, on the reverse strand, counting down.
TGTTCCACGTGTTGGAGATACCACTTTCCATGCTGGCGTTTGGTTAAGGGAGAACGCAGCATCTGCGATTTGGAATCGTGTACTATTTTTAACAGTTGGTTTGCCGTTTAGTGTTCCAACAATTGCCTCTGGGTGAGAGTCAACAACTCCTAAGAAACCTTCACCTGGATGTAAACCAACCCAATTATCTGTAAAACTAGAGTCTGCATACCATACTAGCAGACCTGTATTATACGGTACACCACTGCTATATTTTAACGCTTGATCAGCACCAGCATAGTTTCTCCACTCTAAATAGTAGTTATGCTTCTTCTTATCAAAACCGTCTGCTACAACAAAACCATTTAATTTAAATTTCGTTTCGCCTTCTGCATCATCAGAGAACACAACATTTCCATCTACAGTTAATGTAGCATTATCAAAAGTAAAACCGGTCGGCGCTAAACCACCATCTGTAATGTATTCGAATACTAATTTTACTTTTTGACCTTTGAATTTGCTTAAGTCATAAGACTTATCTACCCATTTACCATCTGTTGTGTCTAGACCATTTTTCACATTTTTTTCACCAATTCGATCCACTAACGTTTTCGTACCATCTTCTTTCACTGCATGTACTTCAAGGAAGTCATAATCCGTTTCAATTTCATACATTGATTTATAATCAAACCTCGCATTTGTTGCATTTGTTAAATCAAACACTGGCGTTTCTAATGTTGTATGAAGGTTATCACCTTTTGTGCTATAGTAGTACTTCTTACCGAATGCAGGCTGAATACCTTTTACCTCTTTATCTGGTAAGTTAACACGAATCAGACCAGGACGATTTGATTTCGTTACACTTTGATCTAAATACGTCGCATAGCCAATACCACTATTTAATTTATTATAGTCAACCTCTACAATATTGGCCCAGTTTCCACCCATGTTCTTTTGAAAGAACTCTTTGTTTTGCGGAGAGAAACTCGGTGGCGTTGTTCCTGCAATTTTACCAGCCCAGCTACCGCCACTCATAACAGACCAGGAGTTAATTGGCTCACCTGCTCCTGTGTACTTCGTATCATACTCATCTGGAAGACCTAAATCATGACCAAATTCATGTGCGAATACACCAACCGCTCCGTCTTCTGGCTCAATTGTGTAGTCGTATGCTGCCATCTTACCGCCCCAGTTATCAACTTTTGCTTTTGTTCCTTCAATTGGATATGGTGTTCCAAGGTGCCAACGATGTGACCAAATTGCATCATCACCTAGTCTACCACCGCCCCCATCTTGCCCAACTCCAGCGTGAATGACCATTAAGTGATCAATCAGACCATCTGGTTCATTTTTATTGCCATCACCATTATTGTCATATTGATCGTATTCGTCAAATTCAGATAAATCAATACCACTTTCTACAGCCGCATTTAATGCCTCTTTTACAAAATCACGAGGTCCTTTTGGTCCCATATTATCATGACCGCCATCTCCTGCATCTGCGCCATAATCTGCCGCATTACCAGGAACTGTCAACCACTTTGTTACTGTGCCATCTACTGTATAACTACCACCAGATTGCTCTTCATAATATTGTTTAAATGTTGGTACTTTTGAACCATCAAAGAGTGTAAATGGCTCATTACCAAATAACATTTTTTGATAATGTTCTGGATTAAAATCATTTGAATACATATAACCTGGTACTTGATCAATATTGTTATGCTTAAAGTCCGCAAACTCTACTAGCAATACGAGAACTTTATCTTTACGAACATCACCGTTATATTGTTTTTGCTTCGCTGAAGTAGTTGGTACTTGGCCGTTTAATCCCCCTTTAACCGGCTCTTGTCCCGCTACTGGACCACTAGCAGGTTGATCTGCTTTTTCTTTCTCACCTGCTTTTGCATCTTTAACTTTTTTCAAAAAGTCAGCAGCTTCTCTCGTAACACTATCCCCCGCTGCTGGTTCTTTTCCCGCATTTTCTCCTTTTTTCTTCTCTACGTATTTTTCAACAGCTTTTAATGTGTCTTCTTTCGACGTAGATTCACTAATTACACCGCGTTTCTTGAGCGCATCTGCTAAACGCTCCTCTTGAATTAAATTTTCATCAATCGGACTTAAAGTTTCCCCATTAGACGATGTTGCCGCATAAACAGATTGACCCCCATACCCAAACGTGCAACTAAGCACAGCTGCCGCCGCAAGCGTAGACAGCACTTTAAAAGGCTTTTTCTTCATCCCCATTCCTCCCCAATATTAAATACGATACAACGTTTATATATTACAGAAAATTCAGATAATAATCAATATATCGTCTGAATTTGTAATATTTTTGAAAAAATCCTTTATTTTAGATGAACATACATTCTGATTCATCAATATTCCAGAAAATATTGATGAAAGTTGATAAAACTATTAAAATCATAAAGAAATCGTCCACTATATTTAGTGGACGATTTCTTTATTTATCTAAAATACAACTACAACACTTCAATATATCCTTCTGTTCCATGTACCCGAATTCGTTGCCCGTCTTTTATTAGTTTCGTAGCGTTCTCTACTCCAACAACTGCTGGTAGGCCATACTCACGTGCGATTACTGCTCCGTGCGTCATAAGCCCGCCGACTTCAGTGACTAACCCTTTTATAGAAACAAACAAAGGTGTCCAGCCAGGATCAGTAAATGCCGTAACTAATATATCTCCCTCTTCCAAATTCGCGTCTTCCATATTTAAAATAACGCGTGCTCTCCCCTCAACCACTCCAGAAGAAACAGGCAAACCTACAATAGCTTCAGCTGGGAGATTTTCGCGTTTGTACTTACCTGTAATGATTTCTCCATCAGACGTGATAACACGCGGGGGTGTTAGTTTTTCATATAATTTGTACGCATTTTTTTGTTTATGAATAATCTTATAATCTAGTTTATTTGTGCGGACGACTTCGTAAAGTTCTTCAAAAGTTAGATAGTATATATCTTCTATTTCATCCAGAACATTATTTTGCACAAGTTTCTCTGCTTCTTTCAGTAATGCCTGCTTATATATGAAATAACGATGAATCATGCCGTATTTCGGATATTCACGATAACCGATGAAATTGCGGAGGTTACAAATCATTCTCTTCGTCTCTTCTACTTTTTGTTCCCCATCCGGCAAGTGCTGCAATCGCTCTAACAGCTCTTCTTCTTTTTTCAAAGCTTCCTGCAGCCCTTCTTCAAACTTCCGTTTACTAGCACCATATTCAAAGTCCCTTATATGATTCAAAATCATCGGTATAATTGTAGCTGGCTGTTCACTCCAGCGCGTTTTCGTAATGTCGATTTCTCCGCTGCATCTCATTCCATATTTGCTTAGAAACGCCCCGATTGCATCCCGAACTTTTTCCCCGCCTTTAAACGGAATTAATTCATCTAAAAAGCTGTCATCTTCTACATGCTGTAAATACGTAATGACTTCTGGATACGGCCGAATCACATCTGCCACATCCAATAACGCTAGCCCCATTTCTGATGTAATATTATGTTGTACAGATTGTGAAAGTACATCTGCTGCATTCTTTTCCCCTAACCATTGTTCCATCTTTTCATTAATCCATGATGAAGCATTCATACCTGCCATAATGATAGCTATACTTTGCGAGTTAAATAATACTTTCTTTAATTGCTGAATGTCTTCTAAAATAAAATCAAGTACATCTACGCCTGATTTCGTTTGCATGTTTCGTTTTAACTCTTCTATTGATGATTCACTATTCTTTATTAAATTCGTAACGATTTCCGGATCGTTTTCAGGTTGTGGTTGCGAACTTGCAGGTGGCACTTTTTTACTAAGATCCTTTTCTTTTTCATCATCCGATAACAATTCAATAAAATTCTTTCGCTCAATTACAGTCGTTAATGCATCTCGTATGAGCGGATCCGATTTACCTAAAGTGTTTATTAAGTAATCTCTACTAGCAGGTGAAGCTAGTCTTTGCGTAGCATCAACAAATAGCCTGCCTCCAGCTTTACACATAGGTGCACTAGTCGTTAACAGGAAAAAAGATAAACCTAATGGTTTCATCGCATCGGTCATCATTTGTTGGTGACCAACTGATATATACACGTGATTTTTCCCATCATTTACTTCTGGAATTGGATATAAAGTCGTAATCGGTCTGCTTTGGACTATATAAATTGTATCATCAACTAAGCACCATTCAATATCTTGCGGACAACCAAAATAAGCTTCGATTTGTCTTCCGATGCGTGCTAGTTGTAAAATCTGTTGTTCAGTAAGTGTTTGAATTTTTTGCTGATTAGGAGCAATTTTCTTTCTCTCTGTTCCGCCTTCTTTTCGTCCATAGATGGCTAATTTTTTCGTTGCGATGACCTTTTCGACGATTTCGTCTTCTTTTACCTTATAATTATCGGCAGAAACCAATCCAGATACTAGCGCCTCGCCAAGTCCAAAGCTGGCATCGATTGATAACACCTTCCTATTCGAAGTAATTGGATCCGCAGTAAATAAAATCCCTGAAGCTTCAGGGAAAACCATTTTTTGAACGACAACACATATAGAAACTTGATTATGATCAAAACCGTTTTGCATTCGGTATATAACTGCTCGATCTGTATATAAAGAAGCCCAGCATTTTTTTATATGCTGCAAAATGTTTTCTTTTCCAATAATATTTAAATACGTATCTTGTTGACCAGCAAACGAGGCATACGGTAAATCTTCAGCAGTAGCACTAGACCGCACTGCATACGCATGTTTATCGCCAAAGTGCGAGAGATAATGAGCTACTGATTCCACTACATCAACTGGAATTTCCACCGCCATAATGACTTCTCTAATCTGCTTACTAATTTCACCAATTCGATCTCGTTCCTCAATTTTTAACATTGTTAATTGATTCAACAAAGTTTGAAATGCTCCATTTTTTCCGATGGCCTGTTCATACCCTACCGTTGTAACACAAAATCCTTCTGGCACTTGTATCCCTTGAATATTGGATAACTCCCCTAAATTCAATCCTTTTCCACCAACGAGAAAAAGCTGCGTTTTTTCTATTTCCTGAAAATCGAGAACGAAAGAACTCATTTGGCACCTCTCCTTACTATTCATGTGTTCTTGATTGTAACAGTAGTAAATGAGAAGAAACAGTCTATTTCGAACGTAAATTACATGATATAATTAAGTTAGGAAGAGATTATCACTTCTATTTCCCCTCTAATTCACTTCAATTACATCACCAAACTTAAACATTCTTTGATTATGAAAAGCAATCATTAGACATAATGGATTTCTATCGACCTTTGTTATGTCTTTTTTATATAAATCCATATTGGAATATCTTTATAAATCTTTTATTAAGCCATAAATTCGCCTCAAAAATAGTAGAATCTGTGACTTTAAAAGCAATATTTTTTGTTTGCACTTTATATAAATTGATATGAATCCCTCTTAATTCTAGGACTAAATTATTGTTTTTAATCCCACATTAATTCTTTTCTCAAATTCGCCAAAATGAATTTTCAAGATTAGGGAACTATAATGTCGTATTAAAATATATTAAGGGGGAGAAAAATTGGACAATGAAATGAATTATGGAAGTGATTACAAGTTTATTCCAGCAACTTCAATTGAAAGTGGTCACGGCATCGAAGTATTGCCTGATTTATTTTGTTACACGATTCAAATTGTCAATATATGCTTTGTTGGAAATCCGCATACCAATGATTTTGTTTTAGTTGATGCTGGAATGCCTAAATGTGCAAATGAAATTATCTCTATCGCTGAGGATCGATTTGGTACCAATAGTCGCCCAAAAGCAATTATTTTAACTCACGGTCATTTTGATCATGTTGGGGGGATAATTGAACTCATCAAGCATTGGGATGTTCCCGTCTATGCACATCAAATGGAGCTACCGTTCCTGACCGGACAACAAAGCTATCCAGAACCAGACCCTACAGTTGAAGGTGGTATGGTAGCGAAAATGTCTCCTCTGTTCCCAAACGAACCAATTGACTTAGGAAATAACGTAAAAGCGCTACCTATCGATGGAACTGTTCCCCATATGCCAGAGTTTAGATGGACTCATACACCAGGACATACTCCAGGGCATATTTCATTATTCCGAGAAAAAGACCGAACTTTAATTGCTGGGGACGCTTTTGTTACAGTGAAACAGGAGTATCTATATAAAGTAATAACTCAAGAACAAGAAATAAGCGGTCCGCCTCGCTATTTAACAACAAACTGGAAAGCCGCTAAAGAGTCAGTTATTAAGCTAGAAAAGTTAAAGCCTCTAACCGCTGTTACTGGACATGGGATACCGATGTCGGGTGAATTGCTATCAACAAGCCTCAAAACACTCGTTCAAGAATTTGATAAAATTGCTGTACCTGATTACGGAAAATATATAGATAAAAAGATGCATTAAACGCGGAAATACTTTGTTTATTTTTATATTAATGAATCAAAGTATAATGCAAAATCAAAACAACAAAGAATATTAAGTTTAATATGAAAAAACACTGTACTTAGGCAACATCTCTATTATAAGAATGGAACTACCCTTTATGAATAAAGCTCGATATTCCGCAAATACTATCCATAGTATAAGCCTGCTTCTTACCCAGGTTGTACTTCTTACCATTAAAGGGTGATTAAAACGGGTTACGCTATATAAAAGCATAATCCGTTTTTAATGAAATATTGTATTCCATATACATTTAAACAATGGAGGAAAATAATGAAACATATTGTTGCCTTATTAATTAAATACACAGCGATAACTGCAGTATTGCTAATCATGCTCAGTATCTTTCAAGGTATTTCAATTCCTAGAGTATTATTAATTTCTCTTTTCCTTACTGGAACTGCCTATTTAATCGGAGATCTCTTCATTTTACCTAAATACGGAAATGCGATTGCTACAATGGCAGATTTCGGTTTAAGCTTCTTTGGAATTTGGTTATTAACATCCTTGTTTACTAATTTAGATGCTACTCATAATATTGGATTTACTTCATTTTTAGCTGCTTTAATTATTGGCGGAATAGAAGTTTTCTTCCATATTTATATGCAGAAGTTAGTACTGCGTAATGACAATGAATTAAGAGAACATAATCATATTCACCATGATAAATACGCTATGGAGATATCAGATGAATATATGGATTCTTCCACAATAAATAAGTCCAAGCTTGAGGATACACCTAAAAAATAAAAAAGTGGCCAACGCCACTTTTTTATTTTTATTTTTATTTATTACGCTTGGTCAGAATTTCTTACATGTAATGGAGGTGGAACTACCCATCCCTTTTTCTTACTTAAACGTAGCAGAGTTACACCTGCCTGCGCTTTTTTCATATGAAATTGTCCGAATAGCATACCTACATCTTCTCGAAGACATTTTCCCATTACTTGACTACATGTCACAAGTCCAGCTGCTAATCCTGTAGAAACAGCTGCAGCAATTTCAACATCATTAATACGCGCTCCCGGAGGAATGTCTTCAATAGATGCAACTGGACGTTCTGGAGGCGCTGGCGGTAAAGCGACCCCATTAACTTTTAAAAGTGCCTTTAATTCTTCTATCTCCGAATTCATATCATTTTCAATTAAGCCTTCTAAAAACTTCTTCAAATCTTCGTCACCTGTGTGATTCATAAATACTTGATGGCTTGCAATTGCACCCTGTGCAGCAAGAAGATAACTCCAAATGTCAAATACTTCTCCGTAATGTAAAGGTTCATTTTGAGGATTTCCACTTAATATACCCATTTTTAAATTCCTACCTTTCGAAAATATCATAATAAATATTGATTTCAATATTGAAATCAAATTTTTAAGTATGCTTTTTCCTGCAAAAGATTTTCTACTATGCATGGAAAACACCTTTCCAACACTGCGTGTTTATTGTTTAGGAAAGTAGTTTACAAATTAAATACTCAAAGATTATGAAAGAAGATTATCAATAATCTTTGAGTGAGAATCTGTTTAATATAAGGTTTTTTATTTTTATGAATACACAAAAGAAATTGATTTACATATTTGCTATATTTTAAGCTAATTTACTTAGCGGTTAGCTCTACCACCAAGTTGTTGTTCTGCCATTGCTACTAAACGTTTTGTAATTTCACCACCAACAGATCCGTTTGCACGAGCTGTTGTATCTGCACCAAGTTGTACACCAAACTCTTGTGCAATTTCATATTTCATTTGATCAAGAGCTTGTTCAGCGCCTCGAACTAATACTTCATTACGACTTCCACTATTATTTTTTCCCATATTGTTTCACCTCCGATGTTTTTAATATGCTACAAATTATGAAATAATAATTATCCTTTTTATGGAAATTAGATTATGAATAAAAATTGATTTTTTTCTTAAAGTAGGGCAAAACATATAAGAAAGAATAACTGATATAACATACTTTCATAACAACACTATGTATACTTTCTAATTCCCTTCAGTAAATAAAAGAAAGATTTCTATTTCACCAAGAGATTAAATAAAATTATGTTTTGAGACATAATTCAAAAGGAGATATGAGATGAAAGCTGTAACCTATCAAGGACCAAACCAAGTACAGGTTAAACAAGTGGATGATGCAAAATTAGAGAAAAAAGATGATATTATTGTAAAAATTACTTCAACCGCTATTTGCGGTTCTGATTTACATCTATATCAAGGCAACATGCCCTTACCTCAAGGATACATTATCGGCCATGAACCAATGGGAATCGTTGAAGAAGTCGGGCCAGATGTCACTAAAGTGAAAAAAGGCGATCGTGTTGTCATCCCCTTCAACGTTTCTTGTGGACATTGTTTCTATTGCCAACATGAAATGGAAAGTCAATGTGATAACTCAAACCCTCATTACGATTCTGGTGGATACTTTGGTTATACAGAGAAATTTGGTAATCATCCAGGAGGACAAGCAGAATATTTAAAAGTTCCATTTGGTAATTTTACTCCATTTGTTATACCAGAATCATGCGAACTTGAAGATGAATCCCTACTATTTCTATCAGATGTTTTACCAACAGCCTATTGGAGTGTAATAAACGCAGGCGTTAAGCCAGGTGATACTGTTATCGTCCTTGGTTGTGGACCTGTTGGATTAATGACACAAAAATTCGCTTGGATGCAAGGTGCTAAACGTGTAATTGCAGTGGATTACTTAGATTATCGGATGAATTATGCAAAAAAGATTAACAATGTTGAGGTATTTGAGTTTACAAAATTTCCAGATATGGGAGAACATTTAAAGGAAATTACACATGGCGGTGCCGATGTAGTCATTGATTGCGTGGGAATGGATGGAAAAAAATCGCCTCTAGAATTTCTGGAACAAAAATTGAAACTACAAGGCGGAACTCTCGGCCCTATTCAAATCGCTACGAAAGCCGTAAGGAAATATGGAACGGTTCAAATGACTGGCGTTTATGGTGGCAATTATAATGCATTTCCACTCGGGGCATTTTGGGTTAGAAATATTAATCTTAAAATGGGACAAGCACCTGTCATTCATTTTATGCCGGAACTATTTGAAAAAATAACAAATAAAGAATTTGATCCAAAAGAAATTATTACACACAAAATCCCCCTTGAAGAAGCGAGCTACGGTTATCAAATTTTTAATAATCGTGAAGATGATTGTATAAAAGTCATTCTGAAGCCTTGAAGCTACAATTCATTATTCTTAATGAAAAGATAAGATTACATTTCGTAATCTTATCTTTTTTTATTAAATGCTAAGTATCTATCCCCTATTTTCATCTCACATCTAAAATAGTTATTTTCAAAAACTTTGCATTTTGAGGTAATAAATAATTGGTAAAAACATGAATTAAAGTATTAAGTAACCAAATAGCGGACACGATAACAATGTTAACTAACTTAAAAGAGGTGTACTTCATGTTTTATTATAAAGAAGAACTGATTAATATTATCAAGCCGGACAAGCCAGATCCAGCTGCCGCAAAAGTTTTACAAGAAATATTAGGTGGGCATTATGGCGAAATGCGTACAATGATGCAATACTTCTTCCAAAGCTCAAATTTTAGAGGAAAAGAGAAGCAATATCGTGATTTACTTCGAGGTGTTTTTTTAGAAGAAATAAGCCATGTAGAACTTGTACAACATACAATTAATCAACTATTAACTGGATCTGGTGAACCTACACCAGGAAATGCAGGTGTTGACACAGCACCACTTGATGAAGCGGTTAAACATGCCAATCCTCATCACTTTATTGTAGGTGCTCAAAGTTCATTGCCCGTTGATGCAGCTGGCAACCCATGGAATGGATCTTGGGTATATAGCCATGGGAATTTAATTAGCGATTTATTAGATAACGTTGTACTTGAATCTACAGGTGTACTTCAAAAAACTAGAATTTATGAAATGAGTTCCAATCAAACTTTTAGAGAAACACTTGCATTTTTAATTGTACGTGATAATGCACATCAAAATGCTTTCGCAAAGGCTTTAGAGACATTGGGTGTTGAATGGGGGAAACTCTTCCCTGTGCCGAACTATGATATTAATAAATACCCAGAGTGCAGAAAGTATGTAGACATGGGATTCCATAACGCACAATTTAATTTTAGCTTAGATTCAACAAGAATGGGAGAAATATTCCAAGGTGAATCACCAAGTAGAAACAAAGGAACATTAGCAGTAACGGACCCGCCAAAAGGTTTTCCTGTACCAGAACTTCCTGAAATGCCAAATGAGCATAGTCCCGGATTAAAAGATATGGATCTTTAAGATCATTATGGCCAACTATTGATTCATGGTTGGTCATAGTTATTTATAAAGATTCATGTAAACTTGTTGTTAACATGATAAGATGTTTTAATAAATCCTCTTTATTTAAAAGTGATGTTGATTATATTGCTGCTCCTCTTAATTTTGTTTCTATGAACTATTAAACGCCACTGTTACTTACTTATAATCTCCCTACCTCTATTCACGTATAAAATCCCTATATTGTAAACAAAGAGGAGGGACTTGTCCCCCCCTCTTCTTTTAATTTTTCTTTAAAAGAGTTGCTCCTGCAATCCCTGGATGTGTCATTTCGAATGGATCTAGAATTAACTCTAAGTCTTCTTGTGACAATACACCATTTTTCACACAAAGTTCTCGAACGGATTGCCCTGTCGCGATTGCTTCTTTCGCAACGCGAGCTGCTGCTTCATAACCGATATGAGGGTTCACGGCTGTAATAATTCCTACACTTTTCTCAACATACTCTTTTAAGCGATCTTCATTCGCTTCAATTCCTTTTAAGCAATTATCTGTAAAGGCACGGAAACCGTTATTCATAATGCTAATCGATTGCAGTAAGTTGAAAACAAGTACTGGTTCCATCACGTTTAATTCTAATTGTCCTGCTTCTGAAGCAAGGCAAATTGTATGATCATTACCTATTACTTGGAACGCAATTTGATTAATTACCTCTGGCATAACAGGGTTTACTTTCCCTGGCATAATAGATGAACCTGGTTGACGAGCTGGTAACATAATTTCTGCTAAACCAACACGTGGACCTGATGCCATTAAGCGAAGGTCATTTGCAATTTTAGACATATTCATCATACATACTTTAAGCGCTGCAGATACTTCAGTATAAGCATCCGTATTTTGTGTCGCATCTACTAAATCTTCTGCACCAACAAGCGGTAATTCACTAATTGCAGCTAAATGTTTTACAACTGCTTCAATATATTCTGGATCTGCATTTAAGCCTGTACCAACTGCAGTTGCCCCCATATTTACTTCATATAAATGTTGACGCGATTGTTGAATTCGTTTCATATCACGTTCAAGTACGCGAGAGTATGCTTTAAATTCTTGTCCAAGACGGATTGGCACCGCATCTTGTAAATGTGTACGACCCATTTTAATAACATGGTCAAACTGTTCTGCTTTTAATTCAAATACATCATGCATATAACCCATCGTTTGTAATAAGCCTTCTAATGCATTTAACGTTGCGATATGAATCGCCGTTGGGAATGCATCGTTTGTTGATTGCGCCATGTTTACATGACTATTTGGACTAATATAATGATAGTCTCCCTTTTCCATCCCTAATAATTCAAGCGCACGATTGGCAATGACTTCATTTGCATTCATGTTCATTGAAGTACCCGCTCCGCCTTGGATTGGATCTACGATGAAATGATCATGCCATTTTCCATCAAGAATTTCTTGAGCAGCTTCTGCGATTGCGCCGCCCTTGTTCAATTCCAATCTTCCTACATCTGTATTCGCAAGCGCTGCTGCTTTTTTTACAATTGCGAACGCTCTAATTAAACTTTCATGAATTTTATACCCTGTAATCGGGAAATTTTCAACAGCGCGTAAAGTCTGAATTCCGTAATATGCCTCAATAGGTAATTCCTTTCCTCCCAAAAAATCATTCTCCACTCGCACGTTCTTGTTTGTCATTGCCATTTTAATTTCTCCCCCATATTAAATGTAAAACCTAAATAAATCATATGAAGTCATTACCAATCCTTATCAGATTCTATTGTTAAATCGTAGGCTAAAGGCTCTTCAATAATTTTTTTAATCTCTTCTAATTTATTAGTTTTCCCAAGCGCCCACATCAATTTTGCTATGATGGCTTCCGTATTCATATCTCCAGACAATATTACTTGATGTTGCGCCACTTTCCGTCCTACTTCATAGAGAAGTATGTCTTCTCCTTCTTCCAGGCATTGAGTAGTAATCACTACAGCAATTCCCATTTCAGTCAACTCTTGAATTTTCGAAAGCAAGTTCCTTCCTTCAAAAGGTAATCCACCGTTTCCAAAACTTTCAATAATAATCCCTTTATACAAATCTTTTAAACAATCAAATACCTCAGGCTTTGTACCTGGATACAATTTCATAAGAAAAACATCCGTACATAAATTAGTATTTATTGAAAGTTCACTATGTGAGGAAGTCGGCTTCCAATGATATTTCACTTCATCTTCATTTACCTCAGCAACATATGGATAATTCACACTTTCAAATGCATCATAACTTTTTGTTCGCATTTTAACTGCTCTCGTCCCAATAATCACCCTACTATCAAAAACAATAAACACACCGCCAACATCCTCACAGGCAAACCTAAGAGCATCAGCTACATTTTTCTTTGCGTCTGTCTTTTTAAAACTAATAGGTACTTGTGAACCTGTTAAAACAACTGGTTTTCTTAAACCTTGCAGCATATAAGATAACGCAGAAGATGTATAAGCTAACGTATCCGTTCCATGTGTAATCACAAACCCGTCATAGTCATCATAGTGATTAAAAACAGCATTAGCTATTTCTTTCCAGTGCTCAGGTTGCATATTGGTACTATCAATATTCATTAAGATTTTGCAATCTATTTCTAAGTTTCGAGAAGACTTCGAAAAATAATTCAATAATTCCTCAGCGGACAATCCTGGAACAAGCCCCTCATTCCCCTCCACAGATGCAATTGTCCCACCAGTTGCAAGTAATAAAATTTTCTTCATACACAACCCCTCCATAAAATAAACAACGATATAGCGTTCGCGTAATGCGTATTTATATTTATCATTATAGAACTTAATTTGAATTAATCAAGATTTTGTATTCAATACGCGTACTTTTTTTCTATTCTTGATTCTTTTTCTATGTTATAATTAATTTAATAAAATTAGATGGGGTATGAGACGAATGCTGGAACGTTTATCTAAATTAAGAAAAAATCAAAAATGGTCCTTACAAGAGACAGCAGATCGACTTGGGATTGCGAAAAGCACCTATGCCGGGTATGAAAATGGTTATAGATTACCTTCATTACAATCTTTATCAAAAATAGCCGATTTATTTGATACATCTGTAGATTATATATTAGGCCGAATTGAACATTCACATCAAAACAAAGATGTAATTGATATTACAAGACTCCTAAACGATCCAGATCCAACACTTTTAATAGATGGAGAAGCACTGTCAACAGAAGAGATAATAGATTTTATTGCTTTTGTGAGAAGTAAACGAGAACTAAGTTCCAAGAGAATAGAAAATATTGAACCAACATGTAAAAGTTGATTCAATAAAAAACGAAGACACTGTACTCTTTAAACTTAGAAATACTTAGACAATTAATTTGCAAACGGTTTATATAATGAATTCTTAGCAGCTGGCCTCATTCGGGGACTTATACTTGGAAACAATCCCATTGGTTATATGATTCAATTATTTTTCATCATTTGTATAGTGGTAGCAGCTATTTTCGGAGGTTTCACATCCAATAAATCAATTATCATGAAACAAGGATTTCTCGCTATTTTAGCGTTGCTTGCCCTTTTATCTTTCATATAGAACTAAAACTTTTCAATAAAGGAACTCACTTTTGAAGAATACGCCATTCTTTCTGTAGATTTATAAGAAAGAATGGCGTTTTTGTATGTCTATTTCTGTATCGAAAGAATTTGAAAGTATAACAGAATTTAAACAAGAATTAGCAAAGTATATAAAATACTATAATCATGAAAGAATCAAGGAAAAATAAAAGGAAATGAATCCAGTATTGTACTAGGCTCATTCCCTAGAGGCTACTTAATAAACCGATCTTTCTAAATTTCGGGGGGCACATTCTAGTTGAATTGCTACAAGCAACAAATTTACTACTTTAAAGTTAAGTGCTTAACCTTGACGTACTTAAATTCTTTTTTCCAGATAAAGCATACATTATATCTTGATGCTTAATTGTCCTCTTATAATTATGTGGTATCGGGAATTTGTTTCGGTGTTCTTTTATTATAATTATGATTACTGTAAGTGATAAAGCTATAGGTATAAAAACGATTAACAAAGCATCTTAATGTTTATGAAATGCTTTGTTAATCGTTTCTCTTCTCCCTAATCTCCTGCGAGACTATATTTTTTATTAAAATTTCCTATATCTTATTTGATTTATTTATTCTGTAACACCAGATTGGGTTACTTTTACATCAGCTGTTACACGAAAACGTAAATGTTTATAGGATTCTTCCCATTCTTGACTGTTCCATTTTCTTACGTGAGTTCTACCAAGCTTTCTAAGTCCTATAGGATCTGTGTCTTTTTTAATAAATCTCTTTATCAATGTAGTTGCTTTTTTTTCTATTTCTTTTTCCATAATTTTTTCTAATTTTTTTATTTCTTTAGGATTATCTAGATTTTTTGTTTTTGTAAATTCTTGAATTTCAGCTTTAACTTGAATATGAGCATTTACGAATGGATGCTTACTATTCCCCTCCATCTTATATTTTGTTCTAGCTTTTATATTCTCTATCGTGGCGTAAGTATTTGAGGAACCAGGTAGTTTGAATTGGTATGTACCTTGTTTAAAATTATCTGTCAACAATTTAAATACAAATAAATCTTTAGGGTTTACTTTATCAACCATTTTACATCTTTTAAAAAGTGCTATTCCATCTAACTCCAACACATTACCTTTTTTAGATATTATCGGTAAATATGAATCTCTCGCATCATCATTAAGTTGGTTTAAAAACATAAAAAAATTTGTTTTTGGCTGCGTTCCATTATCCATATTTTGCTCCAGTAAAGAGGATAGATAGGAAGCAATTTCTTTTTCTTTAGAATAGTTCCCCTTTAATAATGATTCCCCTTTTACATTTGTAATTGCTAAATAAATTGCATTTCCTACACTAGGATTTCGATTCAAAGTCTCTAAAATTTCCTGCATTCCCTTTTCAATTATTTTTTCATTAAATATAATAACACGCAATTGCCCCAACTCTAGAGGTCCAGAAGACTTTTCGGATGCTCTTGCAAGAACTTCTCTACCAGTCTGGCCTGATGCTGAATAGATTTTCGTTTCACCTTCCCCGCCTCCTTTATAAGCTGAAATCGCAAAGGTTCCTTTTAGCTTACCTTTTGCTTCGGTATCATATGCCGCAACTTGAACTAAGTCAATGTCATCCACAATTTTCGTTTTAGCACAACCTATTAAGAAGACACTTACTATAAGGAAAAGTATCCATCGCTTCATGTTTATCTCCTTAACTTTATTTTGGCGGTTTGAATTAGCCATAATATAGGTAGGTATACATATATATATACAAAGCCAATTTGACCTGTCCAAGTATTTAATAAGTTAATTTTATTACGGTTATTCAAGAAAAATGATAAAACAAAGATGAACAGGATGATAACTGGCAAAACATATTTTTGCTTTATTCCCAGTGCCTCTTTTATACCACGACTTACTCCCCATAATGTAAAGGAAACGTTAGGTAATATAAAAAAAGCCCAAACAGAAACAATAATGTATTCAAACCGCTCTATAAAGGGAAATTGTATAATTTTAATCATGCTTAAATATGCCCATATCGCGCTCGCTAGTTGTTTTTCACTAAAAAACGCAAGAGTTAAAATCATAAGGTATGTGTAGACAATAGTCGTTACTAAATTTGCATAGTGCGCATATTTTTGAGAGGTTCTTGCCTTTTTAATAAATGGGTAGTACAACAATAACATTTCAAATCCAAAAAAACTAAACATATTTCCTTTCATTCCTTTCATGATTTCTAGGAATGAATGCTGTGCAATTGGAAATAAATTCTGAAAATCTGCATACTGCAAAGGATAAAAAAATGTGAAGATTAGAATGCTTGGGATAACGATTCCAAAGAAGCCGATTCCAGCAACTACACGAAATCCTCCAGTCACAATGTAATAACATAGCCCCAAAAAAGCCCCTGCTATAATCCAAGATGAAATGGAAGGAAACATCCAAACATGTACTACTTCGATATAGGTATGTAGTGTTGTTGCACCTAACAATACAATATAAGATAAAAAAATGAAGTTGAACAATCCACCAATCCATTTTCCAAGTACGTCTTGATTGATTGCAATGATATCTCCATTACCCTGATTTAAAATCTGATATATAATCCAAATCATAAGATTAACAGATATTCCAAAAAGCAGCGTGCTAATCCACGCATCATTTCCAACTAATTTTGCACTAATCCTTTCAAAACCAAGCATACCAACCCCCATCTGTATAGTAATAATTAAAAAAAACACCATATATGGAGAGACTTGATACTCAATTGGGATCTGTTTCATAATGCTCCTCCCTGTTAATTTCAATCATCAAAATCATTTCGTGATTTAATTTTATTTTTCTCTACCTCTTCTGGATTAAAACGAAAACGCTGTTTAGATCTTGAAAAAATAGGACGTCGAAACATCGCTGAGATCGGCAAACGGATAATGCTATCTTTCCAATCTGTAGGGCGTGTAGGATAAAAAGGAAACAAATAAGGACGTCTTAATGATTCTGTACGTAATAAACGTGCTAAAAGCAAAGAGCTTGTTAAAACAATTCCTAATAAACCCAACAGGTGTGCAGATATTATAAAAGGAAAACGAATTACTCGAATTGTATTACCAATTCGATATATTGGTGCTGTAAATGAGCTAAGCGCTGAAAGTGCAACAATAATAATAAGTACATTACTTGTAAGACTTGCCTCTACAGATGCCTGTCCAATTACAATACCACCTACTATACCGACAGTTAGACCCACTTTAGTTGGTAAACGTGCCCCCGCTTCTCTCAGTAATTCAATCGTTATTTCTAAAAAAAGCGCTTCAATTAATGGAGGAAAAGGTACTTTACTTCTCGATATGATTAACGTTTCAAGAAGTTCTTTTGGAATAAGCTCGTAATGATATGTTAAGATTGCAACATATAATGGAGTCGTTAAGACAGAAAACATAAAAGCAAAAAGCCTTAATAGACGAAAAAAAGAGGCAATAATCCAAGGCATGGTGTAATCTTCTGTCGTAGAAAAAAAGTCAATTAATGTTGTTGGAAGAGTGATTGCATAAGGTGAGCCATCTACAAAAAGTGCAATTTTCCCTTCTGCCAATACAGCTGCTACACGGTCTGGTCGTTCTGTATTCAAAAATTGAGGAAATATAGAATTCGGGTTGTCTGCAATTAACTGCATCAAATACGTGCTATCCAAAACGTGGTCTGTTTTTATTAGACTCACCCTTTTTATAATTTCTTGTAGATTTTGATCATTTACAATTCCCTCAATATATACAATCGCAACGGTTGTGTTAGATAGAGAGCCTACTTTCAATTCCTTCATTTGTAAATAAGGTGTTGGAAGCTTTCTACGTACTAAATTTAAGTTTACATCTAAATCTTCAACAAACGCGATTTGTGGACCCACGATATTGTATTCAATTTCAGCTTTTGTAATATCTCTTTTTTCTTTCTTTGCCACATTGATTAACAAGCCATTTAATTTATCTGTATCGAACTGAATAAGTATATAGCCGTTTAAAATACTATCCTGAATATCTTCCATTTGATTTGTTATTTTTGAATTTTCAAAGGGTAAGACAGACCGAATATCTTGTAATGAATCGAAGCTCTTCTCTTTTATATAAGTTAAAACCTCTTCATGAAATATATTTACATCGATTAAGGTTCTAAAATATGAAATGACTATAGAGGATTTGTTTGAAGCGATCTCCAACGTTATAAAATCTTTAGATTTTTTTAGTAATTGCATTAATTCCTGCAAAGATTTTATAGAGTTAACAGGTACTTTTTCATGTGGTTTCAATTGATAATACCCTTCCTTTCAAAAAGAACCTATATATAGTTTTTAGAAATTTCTATTTTAAAAATGAGGGATATTTATATGTCAATATGCTCCTTAAAAACAATGCCTTTTTAACTAACTTAACCAAAATTAGTTAAAAAATGTATTAAAAGTAAAAATTTGAAATGTCTCCAAGAAAAATTACAATATTAAAAACATCCTTTCTTTTGGTTCTAAAGAAAGGATGTTTTTATAACAGGCTTTTTCAAGTGTCTATTCTATAGGGTACATTTACCAGTGTTCTTCTCTTTATTATTTCATTAAGTAACATTGGCATTACATTCTGTATGGTTTCTTAAAAAATTTCAGTAAGAGAATATCTTAATTTTGAAGTGTACAAATAGGGAGAGTGACTTCAACTGTAGTCCCCTTATTCATTTCACTCTTAATAAATATCTTTCCCTGATGTGTTTCAATGATTTTATAACAGATCATTAATCCTAAGCCAATCCCCTCTTCTTTAATACTATAAAAAGGTTCTCCGAGGTATGGTATACGTTCTTTTGGAATCCCACACCCTTGATCGATAAAACGAATGCTTACTTGATTATTATCAAGTATATTTATTTGAATCAGAATTTCCCCTCCCATCGGCATAGATTCAATTGCATTTTTTAATATATTAACAAATACTTGTTTTAATTGATTTCCTTCACATGAAATCAATGGAATACCAGGGTTAAGATCGATTCTAAATTTTATATTATGCATCATTGCTTGAGGTTGTAGTAGCATTAAAACTTGATCCATTAGCACACTAATGTTATTAGGTTGCATTTTTACTACCTGTGGTTTGGCTACCGCCATAAATTCAGTTGTTATGCTCTCTATACGCTCAATCTCTGATGATACTATATTAATATAACCCTGATTATTCTCATTTTCCGTTGATTTTAGTAATTGCATGAACCCTTTCATTGCAGTTAATGGATTATTAATCTCATGAGCCATTACAGTCGCTAATTGTCCTACAACAGCAAGTTTTTCAGATTTTCGTAATAATTCTTCTGTTTTTAGCCGTTCAGTGATATCACGAGAAATACTTAGAAAAACTTTTTTACCATTTAAGTTAAAAACACGAACACTAAACTCAGTTGTTATTACTTTTCCTGTTGGAAAAACATACTCATCTTGCAAAGTGAAGGAAGTTTGTCCCTTTTTAATTTTTTCTAATAACCTTACGATTATTTGAGAATTTTGTGGTACTATATTTGAAAATGATAATGAGAGCAACTCTTCTCTACTATATCCAAATCTTCTACACCCAACAGGGTTTACCTCAATAAATCGACTTGGAGCATTATCTTCATTCAGCTCTACTACATATACCGCATCAGTTGCTTGTTCAATTAGTGCACGGTACTTCATTTCACTATCTCTTAATTGCTGGTGTAATCGATGTCGTTCTCTTTCTGCTTGTTTTCTTTCAGAGATGTCTCTACATATTGCTGATAAAGCTATCACATTTCCTCTTACATCTAGTATAGGAGAAACTGTCAGACTGATATCAAGAAGACTCCCATCGCTCCGTTGTCTAACAGTTTCTAATCTAGTAACCACCGATTCTCCTGTTAGAATTTTCTGAATATTTTCGAGTGATTCTTCCATTAAAAAATCTGGTACACAAGGTAATCTCTTACCTATGATTTCTTGTGATGACCACCCAAATATCTTTTCATAAGCTTTATTGGCTTGTAAAATATGCCCTTCTCGATCAGAAATGGTAATAGCATCTAGATTGTGCTTTATAAATGATTCCAATAATTCTTTGGTAGCGCTTAATTCTGATTCTACCTTTTTCCTTTCGGTTATATCAACTGTAGAACCAACAACTTCAATAACTTGTCCATTTCGTTTAATCGGCCTAAGCGCAATAAGAATAATAGTTTTATCATTTGGCCAAGGTAATTCAAATATAATTTCTTTTCCTTCCCATGCCTGAAGATAGTACTTCATCAATTGTGGAACTAAATGTGGAGGAACAATAGAAGCATCAATAGTACGTAAGCTTTTTCCTACCACCTGTTCAGAATAAAATCCGTTTTGATAATAAAACTGTCCATCACATAAAGTGTGTATAAAGTGCTTATCCACTTTTTTAAATTTAAAAATTCCTCCTTGAAGCTCATGTACGGTATCTGCAAGTTCTTGCTTCGATTTTTTTAATTCTCGATTCATTTTAGATAAGTCCTGTGTTAAATAATACAATCTCTGGTAGGCTTCCATAAGAAATAGCCCAATTAAAAGTCCTAACGCTATATATAATAGGCCTCCTGTGTAAAGTAATGTAGTATTAAATAATACGCCAACTAACCACTTTATTCCAATAAAAACAGAAAAATATAAAGATGCACTTTTAAAAGGATGTAGTTTTTTTACATAAATTTTAAAAGTAGAAAATAGAATCCCCATACATAAATAAGCAATCACAGGAGGTTCCCAATACTCTCCAATGTAAAAAATACGCATTAATATTATGCTAATTAGCGTAATCCAACCCGCAATACGACCAAAGTAAATAAAAGATAGAATAAGAGGAACAACTCGAAGATCGTAGGAAAATCCCATGTATGGAAAAGAAAAGAACATTAACGTAACTGCAATAATCCCTCCATAGAGCTTTTCGAAATATCGACTAGAATTAATTGTAAACACTTGAATAAATATTGCTGCGCTAACTAATAAAGAAAAAATAGAAAGGTTGATGAAATAATCTTTAATAATCATGTAATGTCCCTCCTTGCATTAAGTGTATTCGACAAAAAAGCTAAAAATCCTACAAATTGTATAAACAGTTCAAATGCATAAATTTTAAACTAGGATAAAATCTGGAAAAGTAAATAAGGAACACAGCAGATGGGATATTTTAATGAAAAATAGTTCAAAAAAGATAATAGTAACCGTTGACTACTATTATCTTTTTTCTTTAAGTTATCGTAATACGTATAAAACTCTAAGGGACGTGGTATGTCATTTCATCAAACAATGATTATATGCTGAGTCATGAATATAGAAATTTCAGCAGTAATTTTTGAAAAATAACATAAAAAACAAAACTATCTTTGAAAATGGAAAAAATCTATATGAATGTCAACTAATCTATGTACAAAAACGTTCACTTAATTTTGCATAAAATCACTCCACTTAGGAAGCTAAGTAGTTCTTCAAGGTCGATAAGAACACCTGTAGATGCTTCAGGATAACTACATAATTGTATGGGTAATGTACTTGAAACCTTTCGGTAAAACCATACACATAATACAACTAACTCCTTGATTCAATATTTACTTTTTTCGCTGAACAAATTCTTTTTCTTGAGCAAAATATTCTAGGATATAAGGGGATTTTTCGATTAACTTGGTGTCTAGTTTATTCTCCAGCTCCAATTACTTCGTTACTTTCAGATTCAGTTCATTATATTTTGTACTTTGTCTTTATACACAACATATTCTTTACCATCCACTACTGCTACTACCGCAAATTCATCATTTGGATTGAATGAAAGCCAATCAGCCCACATGTTAGTATTAGCCCCTCCACTCCACATATTATGAACAGTGTTTTTCGTTAAATTCATAACTTTATAAGACGCATTTGGCGCATTTGTTCCAGTCTTTATTTCAAAAGTGTATGCGTTATGAATTTTTTTATAAAAGTAGAAAACGTTTGATGGACGAAGCTGATTCAAAAAATCCTGTTCTTTTTTCTCTGCGATTTTTATCCCTTCTTGTAAAGTGACAACATCTGTTTTTAATGTTTTCCAACTGTTTTTCGCTGCATTCAAGCTAGGGGGTAAGAATTTATATTTATTTTGATCAGCTTTTTGATCAGCTTTATCAATATGTCCCAGTACACCCGAATATTGAGAATCTAAATCCTCCCATTGCGTAGACATATAAGTAAGAGCAGTGATAGCACTATCAAGCATACTATGCATATCACTAATATTATGAAATGCAACTCCAACTACACGATTCAATGTTATTTTATAATCTACAGTCTGACGCAATTTTGCTAATTCAGGTTCTAGCCAACCTAACTTACCTCTTGCATCACCTATCATTATGCCACCAGCAATCAAGGTTGGAATAAAGGGGATTTTCACCATGTCTAACCCCTTAGATTCTATGTCTTTCTGATATTTTACTTGTCCTAAAAGGTCCTCTAGACGCTTTTGGTCCGCCTCCACATCAGCACCTTGGTTTTTTAAAATCGATTGCAATGTCTCTTTATGACTTCCAAATGTTCTAACATCTTCTCCAATAGCATTTTTTAATTGAATTAATTCTTCTATTAATGCTTTTGCAGACTTTTGATTTTGTTGAATTCCTCCCTGTAGATCTTTAATCCCTTTTTTTAAAGTATCTCCATTTCCAGTATTGATCGCCTCTACTAATGTTTCATAATGATTTTCAAATTTTGTATCGTATTCTATAATGCCTGTCAATGTATCAAAAAGTTGTTTTTTTACTTGTGTATTCCATGTAACAGCATGTGCTCTTGCATTCTTTTGATCTTGTACAATTTTACTAGGTAAATCTGCATTTCCATTAATAGTTATTCCTTCAAAACTCACATCTGGATTATTAATTAGCAAATAAGAGTATTCATTCATAGCTTTTGCAAATAAACCAGCATCTTGCAAAGCTTTTTTCATCTGTTCTTCATTTGCTGAAAGAGATATATTTTCAATGTTCGTTTGTTCAATTTCAATTGCATAAGTTTCTATTGGTATGACTGCATAAGTAGTTGTTATAGTTATAAACGCTGATACAGCGAGTAGTTTATTAGGGATTTTTTTCATCATTTCGTATTCCTCCTATATAAGGTATGGTTTCAAGTTCTAATCTTATTAAAAAGCGATGTCTTTCAAAATGAGTTCTACATCTTTTATCAGTATCGTTTGAACTTTCTTTAGCAGCCTTCAAATCATAAAGTATTAAAGAAAATGTATATAATCTGCTTCAAATTAACCGATTCTGTTGCAAATTTTAAAAAAGCAATTAAACTACAAGGTTATTTTTTATTCGAATCATACTTATATATAATTGAAAGGCGAAGTCTTTAATGAGACTCCGCCTTTCTGTTATATAAGGATTTATTAATTATCACTTTTCTGTTTAACAGTGTAATCATAGACTTTCTATGTTTTAGTTCACTTTACGCAGAATTAATATTTCCCTATTTTTGTGGAGTAACAGTTTCCACTTTTAATTCCTTTATTCCTTCTTTTAATGTAACAGCATCTGTTCGTAATGTTTTCCAACTGTCTTTAGCCGCATCCAAATTATTCTTTAAGAATTTAAATCTATTTTGTTCAGCTTTTTGAGATGCGGTCTTAATATGTCCAAGTACTCCCGAATATTGAGAATCTAAGTCATGCCACTGCGTGGACATATAAGTAAGAGCGTTAATAGCATCATCAAGCGCCTTGTGCATTTCATTAATATTACTGTAAGCAACTCCAACTACACGATTTAAGGTTACTTTATAATCCACGGTCTGACGTAATTCTGCTAATAAAGGCTCTAACTTACCTAAATTATCCCTTGCTACTCCCACTATAATACCGCCAATTATTGGTAGACCCAAAATAGCACCCTTCATTACATTAAACCCATCAGATTCTAATTGTTTATAATAGTTTACTGATCCTAATACTTCTTCTAGACGCTTTTGATCGGCATCAACATCTGCACCTTGATTTTTTAAAATTGACTGCAAGAGCTCTTTATTACTTCCAAAAGCTCTAACATCATGTCCAATAGAGTCTCTTAATTTAGTTAATTCTTCTATTAGTTGTTGTGCATACTTTTGATTTTGTTGAATTTCACCTCGCAAATCTGTAATCCCTTCTTTTAAAGTTTCTCCATCCCCTGTATTAATCGCTTCTACCATTGTTTCATAATAATTGTCAAATGTTGTATCGTATTCAACAATACCATTCAATGTATCTAAAAGCTGTTTTTTTACTTTCGTATCCCAAGTAACAGCATGTGCCCTTGCATTCTTTTGATCTTGTACGATTCTACCAGGTAAATCTACATATCCATTAATGGTAATTCCCTCAAAATTCACATCAGGATTCTTAATTAACATATAAGAATAGGCATTCATAGATTTTGCAAATAATCCAGCCTTTTGCAAGGTCTCTTTCATTCTCGCTTCATTTGCAGAAAGAGCCGTATCTCCATTATTCGTTTGTTCAATTTCACTTGCAAAAGTTGTTACTGGTGAAACTACATTTGCGGTTGTAATAGTTAATAGCGTCGATACAGCGAGTAATTTGTAAGGGATTTTTTTTATCATTTCATTTTCCTCCAATTTAGGTTTTATATTTCAGTTCTACTCCTGTTTAAAAGCAATATCTTTTGAAATGAATTCTGCATCTTTATGAATATCATTCCAACTTTCTTTAGCGGCTTTTAAATCATCTGGTATTAAAGAGAATTTGTGGTCTTGCATAGAATCGATATTATCCAGTAAATCTGTATAATTTGCGCCCATTGTATTCCATTGCTTTTGAATATTTGTTAGAGACAATATCGCTTGATCTACAGTCTGATATAAATATGCCAATGTTTCTTTCGCGTTAGTAAGCGAAAGAACTGCTTGATTAGCACGATCTGCTTTCATACTTAATTCTCCGATTTTGTTAGAAATTTCATTATAGGAGTCCATATGCTTAGATGCTGTGACACCAGCCGCTGTTCCTAAACCAATACCAGCTGCGCCAAGAGCCGAGAGTCCACCAACAACAGCCGGTGTTGCTGTACCGCCAGTTACAACAATAACTACCGCTCCTCCAATAGCTGCAATAACTAAAATAGCTGCTCCCAATCCACCACCAATTGACCATGCTAATACATCATCAAAATGTTTTTTCTGAGTAGAACGAAGTTGCTCAATTTCAGCTTGAAGTTGTGGAATCGTTGCCTGTTGACCTGCTAATATTGCAGTTAATCCACCTTTCCCATCTGGACCACCAACATTATTTTTAAAATCTGTAGAATTTTGATATAGTTTCCCTTTGAAGTCTTGTAGCATCTTAATCACATCTGTAACTTCGTTTGAATTTGTATTGATTGTAGTAATTAAATCATTTATACCCTCTTTTAGACCTGCCTTATCTTTCTTTTGTACAGTTTCTACTAATGTGTCGTAATAATTTTGAAATTGTTCATCGTAATTTACAATATTACGAGCAGTTTTTTGAATCTGTGGCTTCGCTGTATCTAACCAGTAATTCGCATTGATTCGTGATAGCTCTTGATTAAGGTGAATATTTTTGAGCAACTCTCCCCCCTCTGAGCCTAAATCGATATTAGATAAATTTACATTTGGTTGCTTAATCATTGTTTTTGCGTATAAATCCATTACTAGAATATGAGACCCTGTTTCAGCTAATGCTTTCTTCAGTCCTTCGGGGCCTAATGCATAATTGCCTACTTTTTGTTCTTGAGCGGTCGTTTCTTGTGCAAATGCATGAATAGTGTTACCGGTAGTAGCAGTTATAACAGTTGCTAATGTAGCTAAAGTTAGTACTTTGAATGGAAATTTTTTCATGACTATTCTCCTTCTTTCGCTAAATGCTTATACTCTTTATAGATTTCCAAAAAACGTAATATCAAAATTTATATACTTGCTCTTCAAGGTAACTTATTACATTTTTTAATTGTCTTAATGTATCTTTTTGAGACTGCTCGCTAGTTGTATCAACATTAGTAGATAATTTTGTAATGCTATTTTTTATTAGATTTAAATCTTCTTTATAGCGCTTTAGTAGATCAAGTTCTACATCTATTTGATTTGCAAACGTATGCAAATCATTTTGTGTAAGAAGAAGCATTGATTTTTGTAAATCAGCTATTGATAATTTCGTTGTTAAATCATATATTTTTTGATTTTGTTTCTCTAAATCATCTAAATATGCTCGCTGCTCTGCTGTTAATTTATTTACTTCAGCAAAAACGCCAAATGTTTTCTTAATCTTTTCGGTATCAATGACCTTCATCAGGTCATACTCTTGTGTTTTTGCTGCGGCTGCGGCTGCTATTTCACCTTGTTTGCTTTTCTCAATTGCTTCACGAGCTGCTTTCTTTGCTGATTCAATCTCTAGAGCAGTTTTACCTTGCTCTGTTGCTTCTTGCACTGCTTTTTTCTCAGCTTCTAGAATAGAGTTGTTAATTTCTTTTCCTTTGTTATACGCTGCCACCCCTGCTTGAGCAGCTGGTTCAATAATTTCTTTTGAAAGACTATAAACTTCTTTGAATATAGCAAATCCCTGTTCATTTAAAGCCCCTGGTATTAATGCAATTTGCTGTAAATCATTTTGAATTGCTTTTTTGGTATTTAATATTTCATTTTTTAACTGGTCTATTTTTCCTGTTCCATCTGTACTTAGTATGCCTTGAGCAGTTGCCACATCAGTATCAAAATCTTTTAATTTTTTATCAAGCTGTAATTTAAGATCTGTTAATTCATTGATTTGCCGTTGCGTATTTTCTTGATTCGTCATAGCCATTTCTTGAAGTACTTCAAGTCTATCCGAAAACCCTTCTCTATCTTCTTTATTGTCTACAAACGATTTTAATGTCGGGTAATAGCTATTAAATTTTGTTACAAATCCTTTACTTTTTGAATTTAATAGAATTAACTGTGGATAGAGTTCCGATGACCATTCCTTCATATCTTGTTTGATTAGGAATTGATTTGTATTTAAAGCTGTGACTTCCTCTAACTGTACATTAGGACTCATTAAAGATTGATCAATATACGTTTGGATTAATTTAGATTGCGCACCTAATTTTCGTAATGAAGAGGAAATATCCATGCCTTCCTGTTGAGTTTCCGCTTGAACGGTTGGTGTTGCGAGAGTATTGATAGGAATATTTCCTCCAGTTACAATGGATGTGACTAATAATCCTGTAATTATTTTAGTTTTCATTCCGTACACTCCTTTACCATTGTTTTTATAACTTAATTCATATAACTTGTACGACCTCTCTCTTTGTAAACTGATTAAGAAGGAGAAATCTTTCAGATAGGATAATATCGTTATTTTTTACTTCTAATAGGATGTAAGGATTTTACTTACTTCTCACTTCGATACTTTATTTTTTCAAATATAAATAACAAAAATTTATTAATTATATTTGAATCAAGCACCCTATGAATAGTAAATGAGTAATTCTTCCCTAGAATTGCGGTTTAACTTACAGAACTGCGAGAATCAATAAACCAATGCTTACAGTTAATCTTGTCATAACATTGTTTAATTTAAATTTAATAATATTACTCTTAGTTTTATCAGCAAGCTCCTTACTAGACTACAAAAGGTGAAATTATACTGTACATCGCTTATACTTTTATTGCGGAATAACTTCACTTTTGTTATGCAGAAACTTAGAACACGTTTATTACAAACTTGATTCTTGACCTCTTGTAAATAAATAGACTATTCGAAAAATATTTTCAACATAATGTTACTTACAACTTCACTATAATTCCTATTAGCGTAACCTTATCCTTTCTGTCTGGTCATACCAGTTATGTTGTTCATTAAAACATTAAATTTTTAATGCGTAAATAGAAAAATTTTGTCGATTACGATCGATAATTTACTGTTAAATAAAAATATGAACCGAAAAAAATTATATAAATATAGTTATCCGTAAATTTCATTTCTGTAATTGTAATGATTACAAATTAATGTGTATACGGTTAAAAATAACTATTTTAGCTCAACCGAGAAATTTTATTTTAGAAAAAATACTTATAGAATAATATAATAGGTCTTTTTATACTTTTTTACCTTTATTTAGTTATGTATAATTGCATAAAATGTAGATATATTTAGTAATATATGTTATATTGTTGATTTTTTCACAAAACATCCTAATATCATTATTAACAAATATTCAGTATGAAGATATTAGTCTATAAACTTATCATCGTTATAAACATAGGTTTTAAATTACAAAAAAGCTGCAAAGCTTCCTTGGAACACTTTGCAGCCTTCTGTCTTTTTTTTCTTTAGCAAAATAATGGTTAGTGAATTTTCATTTTTTGGGATACTTACACCCATGTTTAAGTCTTTACATTGGAGACAGCAAATAACAAGCTTATATTATTGTATATTTTTCACGGTACTGCCTAGGAGTCATGCTAGTGATTTTTTTGAAAACTCTTATAAAATAACTTTGGTCATTAAAGTTAAGCCAAGCACAGATATCTGATAACGAATAAGTAGTGAGGGTTAATAATTTCTTTGCTTCTTCCACTCGTTCCCTTTGAATATATTCACTTAAAGTAATTCCCATTTCTTTTTTAAATAGTTTAGACAGATAAGTAGGCGTAATTTCTAAATGATTAGCAAGTTCATTCAGAGATATTCCATCGTAAACATTTTTATTAATATGTTTTATACATGTAGTAACCGCGTAAGAATACTTTTTTGCATTGTATTCTTTCACACGATCTGCAAAGGTACGTAAAGCGTCCCCTGATAATCGCTTTACAGATTCTACATTATCTAATTGTTCTAGGGTTTGTATATATAAAATACTATGGGCAAAAGCAATATCTGGTGGCAGGTTTCCTTCTATTGCATATCGAGTGGCTAAGGTAATCGCAATAATTCCAAGGTTTTTTTGATTCCTGAGCGGATCCTCTATTAGCATAAGTTCAACATCTTCTTGCGAAACCGCATACATATACTGTATTAACTTTTTTTTATTTCCTTCTTTAATAGTCGAAAAGAAATCATTTACTAATGCCATATTGTGCGTTTTAGGTTTGTTTTGTCGGCGTTTTAAAATATATAAATCCGGTTTCACAATTTTATTAGGAACTTCCTCTAGTACTTTATTTTTTTCCAAGACAATATCTACATCTAACTTTTCATTGAAAATCATGTAATGTAATAAAATTCCCATATCAATTAATGTAGTTTTTTTAATCTCAGATAAACACTGATAATAGGCAAGTCTTTCTTGAATGTTATCATTTGATTTAAATTCTTTCTGAAATTTTATGATCATATCATCTGAATCTTTTGAATGTATAGTAGGACCGATTATAATAGTCCCTTTAATATCATCATGATTTTCTATATGAATTAGAACAAAATTTTCAAGATAGTTGTTACTTCGGAAAAGTGGCAAGTTAAAGGGATCGTTTTCTTGATAAATATCAGTAAGATGTTCTTCTTTTGAAGAATAAAAAGGACTACAAACATTATCAGATGTAGAATGATATAAAATTTTTCTGTCTGCAGATAAAATATGTACAGGGGCATTAAATGCTTTATGTGCAAGATCACACAAGTGTTGTATATCGATAGAAGTATTCATTACATTCTCCTTTATAGATCCATAAAATATATTCTGTTATATATAATTCACGACAAATAATACTATAAAATATCAAATTAGTACAATTCACAACAAAATATTACTATATCTTTTTTATAAAAATCATATATTATTTAATTGTAGTTAGCATCTAAATATCAGAGTAGATACGTAAAGGAAATACACTAAGTTCTTTTCTTAATTCTACAAAATATAATTATTGAACTTGAGAAAATAGTGAAGTACTACAAAATACAGTGGTAGTCAATGCGAGGACCACGCTGGAAAAAGATTTAAAATAAAGCGAAAGTAACAGGAGATACTGTACCACCGCAAGAAATAACAGTCAAAGTTCCAATTCAATCCTTTCTACAAATTGAATTCAAAAAATAAATACTGCTAATTTACATGTGAAACTGAAAAACTATTTTGCTCCAAATTTTAGAAAAAGATAATAAAGAAGTTGTGAAATTGGAAACAGATGAAAGCGATACGGCTATTTTTGAAGCACTATGCTTTGAAAAATACAAGGTAGAGGAAATTCAAGGATTCAATTAAACATTTAATTGAGAGAAAGGTCTTTTCATCAACTAAAAATAAAAAACGAATGGAATATTCAAAAAATGACACTATATTACTGGTCGTAACATTAGTTTTACTTTCCACAAAAGAGGAAAAAATATATAGACTTTACAAATACTAAAAATAGCAAACTAGCTAGTTTTATTACCGCATCACATAAAGTGAAACTTTAATCAGTGGGGGTTTTGTTCATCCCCCACTGATTATTAGCCCATACCAATCGGGCTTTTACGGGCAGCCCGCCCCCCACCTAACTTCTTTGCTTCCGCTGAATTTTGAGGTGGAGTCTTACTGCCCGGCAAATAGCGGGATAAACTTATTATTAATTTCCAAATACAATAGTTTTTAATCAACAAAAAAACTTCACTAATTAAGGTGCACAGTAAATTGACCTCAAAACAGTAATTACTACAATATCAGTTTTTACTTATTCTATAAAAAAGAAATATCATTTAATAATTATTACTTTATATCAATTTAGACATAAAACATTTTATTATATCGGCTTAAGTATTATGAAATTAAAATTGCAAATAACACCAAAACTCTTTTAAAGGCTCATACATCGTTCGTATCGGGTTGATTATCTTTTGATACCTATGTCATTAACACAAATAAAAAAGTTTATTACAAAGGAATCTGAGAGGTTTTTTCAATTTCGAAATTTATTTTTTTGTAAATTAAAGGAAAAACAATCCATATATATACGGATTATTTTCTTAGTGTAGTCTGTATTGACCTGTTAACTGTTTTTCAGCCATTCAAACTAAGCGTTTTGTAATCTCTCCACCGATCCGAACCATTTGCAGATGATGTGATGTATCAGGTCCCAGTGTGACCCCTAGTTCAAAAGCACTTTCATACTTCATTTGCTCAATAGTACTTGTAGTAGCAGAAATAAGAATTTCATTTGTATTACTTTCGTATCTTTGAATATTTATAAATAACATGTACCTAATTATGCTATTTACGCATGAATAACCTAATTTATTCCAGTATTTTTATAGGAACCCTTTCCCTCCCCTTATTTCACCAATTAAATTTGAAACACAAATGTACATTGCATTTCAATATAACAATAAAAGCTACAAAAGCAACGAATTTACTATTTTAAAGTTAAGTGTTTAACCTTTAAGTACTTAAATTCTTTTTTCCAGATAAAGCATACATTATATCTTGATGTTTTATTGTCCTCTTATAATTATGTGGTATCGGGAATTTATTTCGGTGTTCTTTTATTATAATTAAAGTTTGAAGTTCTATGCTCAATACTTTTGCGAGGACATGATAGTTATATCCATTATTTAACAGAGAAATTATGTCATAAAACATAGTTTTTCCACCCACTAATTTTACTAATTTATTCTTTAACTCATCCCTTTTTTCTTTAGCTTCATCAATTTCTAACAACATAGATTTTTTATTTGTCTGCTTAATGTATTGAGTATACAACTCTGGGAATTCTTTTTGTACTTCTTTGTTTAATACTGGTTTATATTTAATCATGTAAGTAACTTGTAACAATGAGCGTTTTAACAAACTATCTTCAATGAGATACGCTACTTTATTAAATAAATGTACATATTCCTCAATATTGGAATAACTATTAAAATGAGCTAATACTCTACTTTTTATACTAAAAGCCTTGCCTACATAAATAATATTGTCATTATAATCTTTAATGAAATAAATACCACTGTCAGATTTTTTTAATTTATTATCCAATTCTTCTATACTCATAAAATGCAATTCACTCATACTTCTCTCTCCTTAGCAGTGTTAAATCGTAAAAAACAAGCAAGGTTTCTAAAAAAGTACTTAGCTGCCCTAGCATCTCTTATTTTATCTCTTGCTAAATGTCAAAAAACTGTTTCTATGTTACTCAACTATCAATATGATTATTAATAAAATTTTCGATCGTTATTATCTCGCAATTTTATCATGTAATTTCGAGATCGTTTCCTCATTTAAATTACTGTGTTTTATCGAATAAAGGAAATATACTACTACCCCAATAGTAATCCAAATACTAAAGTACACCCATGTCCTTAACGGTAAATTTAGCATTAAAAACACACAGCATACAATTGCAACGCATGGTAATACAGGTACAAAAGGTACCATAAATCCACGTTTTAAATTTGGGTGTGATTTACGAAGGATAATAACTGATAGACAAACTAACGCAAACGTCACCAAACTACCGATATTAACTAAATTAACTAATTCTTTCAAATCAATAAACCCAGCTATTATAGAGCTCCCTATTCCTGCCAATCCAGTTATAAAAGTCGGTGCTCCAGTTTTCTTATTAACTTTCGCAAATGATTTCGGTAACAATCCATCACGACTCATTGCAAAGAATACTCGTGTTGCCGCATACATATTGGAAAAAATAACAGCCATAAGGCCAATTACAGCACCTGCAGCAATTGCACCAGCGACTTTTCCTTGTCCTACAACTTCCATTACATAAGCCATCGCCTCAGGAACATTTAATTCTTTATAGGAAACCATTCCTGTCATAACAAGGCATACCATAACATAAATAATTGTACATATGATTAATGATGCAATAATACCGATCGGAAGATTACGTTTCGGATCTTTTACTTCTTCTGCTGAAGTTGCTAATATATCAAAACCCGTAAAAGCGAATAAAATAGCTGCTCCACCCGTAAAAACTCCACTTAAACCGTATGGTGCAATTGGTATCCAGTTCATTGGTTTTACATAGAATATACCAACCGTAATAAACAACAAAATCATTCCAATTTTAATCAATACCATTATATTATTGATTCGTTTACTTTCCCTCGTACCACGAGATAACATCCATGCCAATATCAATGTAATAATTACTGCTGGTAGATTCACAATACCACCATGCGAAGGAATCGTTACTAGAGCTTTAGGTATCTCTAATCCAAATCCCTTTATTAAATTGTGGAAATAGCCTGTCCATCCAGCAGCGACAGCTGCTGTTGCCACGATATATATTAACAGCAATGACCAACCTACTAGATGAGCAACAAACTCACCAATTGTTGCATATGAGTACGTATATACACTACCAGACGCCGGGAGTGTAGAAGCAATTTCCGCGTAACATAATGCTATAAATCCACATATAATTGCTGCAAGTATAAATGAAAAAACAACTGCTGGACCAGCATTTCTTGCTGCTACTAATCCAGTTAACACAAGAACACCTGTTCCAACTATCGAGCCTACCCCTAACATAATTAAATCAAATGCCCCTAATGTTTTCGTTAAAGTCTTGCTTTGATTATGCTCTAACAATTGTGTAACGGATTTCTTTTTTAGTAAATTACTCATATTTTCTGTATCCCCTTTAAAATAAGGTTTGTTCTTCTCGTTAGTGTTGTATATAAATTTACTTAGTTATTAACTAGCCTCATAATATTTCTTTTACATTAAATAGATTTGAAATATTATATAAATTCGCTTCTCACTTACTAGTTAAACTAGACATTTCCATAGATTTTTGCGTACAACGTTTCATAGCTGAAATGATAGCTGTTCTTAAACCTTTTTCTTCTAGCGTTACTACAGCTTCTATCGTCGTTCCACCTGGAGAACAAACCATATCCTTCAATTCACCTGGATGTATTCCTGTTTCCAATACCATTTTTGCAGAACCTAATACAGCCTGAGCCGCAAATTTATAAGCTTGTTTTCTCGGCATACCACCAAGTACAGCAGCATCTGCCATGGCTTCTATAAACATATACACATATGCTGGAGAAGAACCACTAATAGATGTAACAACATCCATTAGCTTTTCATTTATGACCTCCGTCTGGCCGAAAATATTAAATATGTTCAGTACCTCTTTTATATCTTTTTCTGTAACCATTTCATTAAAACATAACGCAGACATTCCTTCTCCAACAAGTGCCGGTGTATTAGGCATTACTCTAACAACTTTTAACTTTCTACCAAATTCATTCTCAGTGCTCTTAATACTTTTTCCTGCAGCAATAGTTACAACGATTACATCATTTTTTATTTGATCTTTTATTTGGTTAATTACCGATGAGTATAAATCTGGTTTGATTGATAAAATTAAAATGTCAGCACTGTTAGCGACTTCATTGTTGTTAGTAGTTATAGTTATGCCATATTCATTACTAGCATTTTTTAAATTAATGACGTTTAAATCTGAACAAATTATTTGATCTGGAGAAACTATATTTTTTTTTATCATCCCACCTATCATAGCAATACCCATGTTTCCACATCCGATGAATCCTATTTGTTTATTCATAATAATTCGCTCTTGCTCCTTCTACTCTAAATTTTATTGATTTTGAAATTATTATTCTAAATAAGGGCTATTACAATTACTTGGTTTATCAATAGAATTTCAAAATTCTCCTTCCTATATAGAGCTTACATATACCTCTAATAACTTCTTTGCTTTCGCTGAATTTTGAGGTGGGGGTCTTACTGCCCGGCAAATAGCCGGATAAAATCATTTCTTTAATCTATAATAAGAAAGACATAAAAAAACAAAAAGTTACAAAAATTTTTAAATTAAAATTTTTGTAACTTTTTGTTTTGATGCAAATATAATTTCAATTAAGGTATCTCACCGTTTTAAACTTGACGCTCCATAATCTTGTATAGTTACATTTATATGATATTTAATCGGTACCTTACTAAATGTTTGATCCCAATTTTTTTTGACTTTCTCCCATGTTCTCGGGTGTTTAATTCTTAATTGGTTGCCAAAACCCGCAATATCGACTTGGTATTCTTTTTGTATTTTTTTTGTAACATGATGTACTAAGTGCTTTACTTCTTTTTCAATAGCTTTTTCTTCCCTTTTTAAAAATTCATTTTCAAAATCTTTTCCTGATTGTATCCAATTTTCAGACAAACGCCCTTCTGATTCAATGTTTACATCAAAGGAAATATTATTTCCGTTAACATGTGGTATGATTTTGCTTTTTATTGACTTTATTTCGTATATAATGAGTTTCTTTGATTCTTTATCAAAAGTTTTTACCACACCACCATTCCTTTTTCCGTTTATCCATACTACTCCTTCCAATTCCTGTTCATTTAAAAAGCCCATCAACTTTTTTGTCTTTCCTTTGATTACAGCAGCTCCTGCAAATTTTGTTTCTCCTTTTATCGAGATTACATTTTGCAAAAGAAAACTGGACCCTGACCGCATCTTTCCTTCCAATTTAGCGAGCGATACAGGAGGTAAAATCCTTGTTGTTCTATTTCTATTATCTGCAATTCCAGACAAACGAAATGCTGGGATTTCTCCTTTTTTGTTTGTTTCCAGTACCTCCTTCGCTAGACCCTTGCTAATTAAGAGCATACAGCTAAGCCGAACTTCATTGTCACGGAGATACTGTTCAAGTAATTGTTCTAAACTGTATGTACGTACAAGACTATCACTAATAACAATGTTTTTTAAATGTGGGCTGAACATTGTGCTCTCTCTTTTCAATGAAAACTCACGAACAATTTGATGAATGGAATCACCGGTCTCAGAAACATTTATATAACGTTTTTGTTGTCCATTTCCTTTACTTTGTGCTTGCGAACTAACAATTTGATAAGTAGCTGTTATAAGATTTCTTTTAGGATAACCTCCTTCCTCATCCTCTTTCTCAATTGTTGAATCCTTCCCTTTATCTAGTGCTATACCTGCAGTTAAGCTCAACTCTTCTACTTCTTTACTGCTCCAACATCCTGTTAAAAACAGAAGCAAAAGCGTCCATAACAAAGCCAAATAGAACCGCATATAATTAAATTTATGTTTCACACTACTCCTCCTTTTAATCGTGTAATAATAAGAAGAAGCAGTGGTAGTAAACCAAATAAAAATAAAGCAGCATTACCGAGCATATCCCCCAATTTAAGCAAGTCATTTATATTTTTCGAAGTCATAGCAATGATGTAAATGATTGGAATTAAAGCAAAAATAAAAGGATGAATACTCTTTTTAAAGAGTTGTGCTAATCCTAATGCAGCTGCATAATAACTAATCGTATAGGTAGCAAATATTTGCATAATCCATATTACAAGCAGTAAAGATTCAAAACGTTCAAATATCAATCCAGAAATTTCAAAACTGCGCATAAGGTCAATTGTCGGCCATGTTCTTGTTACAACTCCATCAATTGATAATGCACCAATGACCATTACAACAGTTATTACATAAAAGATTAACGGAATAGAAATTCCAACTAAAATAGCTTTTACTGCTTTATTTCGTTGTTCCATAAATACCAAAAGAATTAACATAATTTCAGGACCTGTATATGCGAGAGACGTTGTTTTTATCCCATCTAATACCGGTTTAATTCCCAAACCTAATACGGGACGGAGATTATCTATCTCGAATATTCCGATGCTCATAAAGGAAATGATTAAAAAAATAAAAACAGTAATAGGAAATATTATTTCAAACATCCGTGCAATTGAATTAATACCACTCATAATCAAATAGAGACCTATCCACATAAAAGGCATAACAATAGCCCATGTGGGGGTTCCTTCGAGCAAAAAAAAGCTTATTACTTCTGCCATTGAACGAATTTGAAATGCTGAAGTTGTAAGAAAATACCCTATAATAAGAAAACTAAGTAATCTACCTATCCATTTTCCTACAATATCTTGACTATATTGGTAAAATGTTTTTTCTGGAAACTGCTGACTTAATTTGACCATAATTACTCCTGAAACCATTGCCAGTATTCCACCTAATATCACACTTAGCCATACATCTGGTGTTTTCACTTTTTCCACAGATGCTCTGGGCAGAGTGAGAATTCCTGTCCCAAGTATGTAATTTACAATAATAACAACTGCCTGTGCAGTTGTTATTCGGTCTTTAAGTTTCGTAATCACTGAAGGCCACTTCCTTTCGTCATCAGCTACCTTTTGCGGATATTTTTTTTGGTATGCATTATTTTCGGTCGACGTCTCATTATTTTTAATGGCATGCGAACCATAAAATCTTTCCAGTCACTGAATCGATATGGAACAGCAGGGCTGGTATAAGGAACGCCAAAACTTTTCAGTTTCACTAAATGACTGCAAAGTAAAAGAAAGAAGAGAATAACTCCATACAAGCCAAATATCGCAGCACAAAACATAGCTATAAAACGAAGAATGCGTAACGTAATTCCCACACTATATTGCGGAATAGTAAAAGAAGAAATAGCTGTTACCGCAACAACGATAACCATTATTGGACTAACAATTCCTGCTTCTACGGCAGCCTGACCAATTATTAAACCGCCCACAATTCCCATTGCAGGTCCAATCGGTTTAGGCAGACGTAAACCTGCTTCTCGCAAAACTTCGATAGCTACTTCCATAATTAACGCTTCTATTAAAGCGGGAAAAGGAACTCCTTCTCGCGATCCGATAATAGAAATAGCGAGCTTAGTGGGAATTAATCCTGGATGAAATGAAATAAAAGAAATATACAGTGCTGGAGCAAATAATGAAACAAAAGCTGTCATGAAGCGTAATAAGCGGAGAAGCGTACCAGGAAGCCACCTTTCATAATAATCTTCTGGTGATTGCAGCAGCATACTAAATGTAACTGGAGCAATTAAAACAAATGGTGTTCCATCTAACAAAATAGCTACTCGACCTTCCATCAAAGCACTAATAACACGATCAGGTCGTTCTGTATTTTGAATCTGCGGAAAAGGACTGAGATAATTATCTTCAATAAGTTGCTCTATATAACCAGATTCGAGTACACTGTCTATGTCAATTTTCTGAATTCTGTTTTTTATTTCATCCACCAATTCTGTACTAGCAAGATCTTTAATAAATGCGACGACTAACTCTTTCTTTGCACGTTCTCCTACTGGTAGCTTTACTAATGATAAGCTCTCATCCGCACAATGTCGTCGCAAAAGTGAGGTATTATCACTTAATACTTCAGTAAAACCGACCCGTGGCCCTCTGACTAATGCCTCCGATACTGGTTCTTCAATGTTTCGTTTATTTGCTTTTGTTGTACCAAGAATAAACACATCTGCTAAACCATCAATTAAAAGAGCTGTTGAACCTATCAATACTTTGGGTATTAAATCTTTTATGTAATGGACTTCTGCTACTTCACTAATTGTAAGAACTTTATTTTTAATATATTCTTTTGAAACAGTCCCCTCCACATAAGAAGATTCATTTTTATATTCATCAGAAAAATCATCCATTAGTAATTTCATAATATGTTTGTCAATTATCTCTTTATCTGATAGACCATCAACAAAAACGATCCCAGCCTGAATATCTGTGCGCCCAATATTAAACTTCCGAAAGCGAACATCAGAATTATGTCCGATTTGTTGCTTTATAAGTTCTAAGTTAGAGGCAAAATCATTTGTGAAATGAACGATTGTATTTTGAGAAGGTTTATACTCTTGTTTCGTTTTACTTTGAATATTATTTTTTTTCACTTGTTTGTCTCTTGACTTCCACCAACTCATTCTTCCCACTCTTTCTCTGACATACGAACCCAATGAAAAAATCTTGAGATAGTATACGGAATTAAAAACAAGATAAAAGCTTGTACAAAGACTTTCCAATCCGGAAGATAAGAAGTAATTATGTTCCACATTTTTATCACCCAATTTATATACTCTGCTAGGATTGAGATTTCTAAAAAACGATATGTACTTAATAAAAAATAACGATAAGATTAAAGAGCAGAAAAGCGAGACATTATGCTTATTTCGTACCAATAACCTAGTTAGTATAAAAGCATTTCTGACCTAAAATACCATTTCCAATTATAATTTGTTAAATATTATCTCCTTTTCCCTTATTTATATGCCCGCATTTGAATTTCAAATAATATAAGGATCGATGATATTTCCTCTTAAAGAAAAAAAGATGCTAGAAGATAGCATCTTTTTTCAACTCAACTTACTATGTATTTATATTTTATTGTGGAAATACTCGTTTTTTTAATGAATATTAATGTTTAAAAAAATAAAAAATACATATTCTTTTGTTCTAAGTTCATACCCTTCTACCGAATCGATACGGAATTTTCTGATTTTAAAACTAATATGAAATAAAGGAGAATAAAAAGAAAAATTATTATCAATCTATCAATTGAAAATAATACTTAGCAAGAGTTTATCATCTTAACTCCAAGTGTATTCGTTTTGCTTCAAAATAAAGAACTTGAATAAATTTTTTCGTATCAATACGAGCAGGTAATGTTGGTTCATTATTCAATTCTGTCATCTTTCTCCTTACGGTAGTAAAATCAAAAAATCTAGAAGCATAATTTTCGAACTTCGGGTTTAAAAAATCAGTAAGTCCAAGGGATGCTAAATGGTTTAATGATTGATAAATTGCTCTCCGAATCCGTTGTTTGGAAGCTTCTATGAACCTTTTTAATTCGGCATCTTCAGCTGAATCCCCAAGTTTTTTTTGAGCCAAATTCATAAAAATCTCTTTTAGTGAGGGAAAGCCTTGTTCCAACGTGTTATCTTGTTCATATTTATATAAATAATCTAGCATATCCATTAAATCTTTACTTCCACTTTCACTGGCTATTCCTAATTCAGACAAAAGAAAATGAATGGAATTTTGAAAATGATTGAAAGTATTTAAATGTTTTTCACTACGGTATTTTTCTTGCGTACTTAAATTACTATCCAATTTTAGTACCATATTAAGCGATTCTTGAATGTTTTTTATCGATTTTTCCAAACGAATTCGTTCAATGACTTTCCGAACAACTGTTAATACTTCAATCCGGTTAATTGGCTTAATAATATAGTATTCAACACCAAGCGAATAAGCTTCAGCAATTAATTCTTTTGATTCTACTTGAGAGACCATGATGATTTTCCCTTTAAACGAAGGTTTTATTTGACGAATTGTTTTTATTCCATCTTGATTCGGCATTAACAAATCGATAAATAAAATGTCTATATTTTTAAGGATTACCATTTGTTGCTCTAAAGATAAACCATCCTCAGCTTCTCCTATAACCTCCCCAAGATCTTCATCCTCGATAATTTGAGCCAACATTGAGCGAACCGCTTTTTCATCATCTACTATATAAAAATACATAGAATCACCCTTTCGAAATTATATGATCAATCCCTAATCTAATTATAAAAATTGATCCTTTTCCTTCGGTTCTGTCCTCAAGCGTAACATCACCTTCAAGTTGTTCGACCATTTCTTTAACATACGATAATCCGATACCTGTCGATGGGTTGCCTAAATCATCATATTTAGAAGTAAACCCAGGCTCAAAAATTGAATCTTTATATTTTGAAGAAATACCAGGACCATTATCGCCTATTTGAAATTCAACAAAATGGTGGTCTTTATTAATGTCAATTGTGATGGTTCCCATACCTTGGATAGCTTCTACAGCGTTTGTAACGATATTATTTATAATAGATAAGATTGTGTAAATATGATAATGAGGATGCACACCATCAATTTTATACACAAATTGGATGTCTTTCTCTAGCAACCGTGCATATTTCGTATTTGCCCGTATAATGATATTTACTAGTTCATGCACAGACATATAATCTGTAAAACTTTCATCAGAAATTAATTTTGAAAGTCCCGCAAAAATACGTTGGTTATCCTTTTTAACATCATGGACCTCACCAGCAATTTGTAATGCCTGTTGCCTTAAATCCTCAAACTGAAAATCCATCTGTTTGTGCTCAAAAGAGTCTAAGGTTTTATATAAATCATAGGATTTTTTTGTTATATTCTCAGCATCTTGTAATGTTTTCTTTAAATGAACAGCATCTTCATATAAATTAGAGATAAGCATGAGCATATGTTCATTTTGTTTCTTTATATGTCTCTCCCTTGATTGCGCTTCATACAATTTCATCATATTGAAAAAGCTTAGAACTATAAAACTATGGGAACATGCGATAACAATGATCTCATTTATTGCCTCGGATGTGATCGATGTTTTTAATACGAAATATTGAATCATTAATTCCACACAGTCTGACAGTATTTCAATCATGCAACCAATAAAACCAATCATTAGTGGTTGATGATAAAAACGTTTGATTTTTGCTAAATGAAAGAGATACGAATAAGTAAAATAAAAGAAAAAACTAGGATAGTGAGTATGAAAAGCGGCTAGCCAATCCATATTTCCCTTTATAATGACATCCATTGAGATACGAAATACTACCACGACTATCGCTGTTAAAAAACCCGGTAAAAATGCTGGAATTCGTCGAAACAATAACAAAAAAAAGAAAAATGTTGGTGCGCCAAAGCTCATTCTAAATGTTTCATTTAAAGGAAATGACTTTATTTCACCTACTAAGGGTACTGTAAGTATCATTAAAACGAGAATATAGATGTCTTTTTTTACTAAATTACTAAGATTCAAAATAATCACTTCTCACTTTCGCCTAACAGTCAGTATACAAACCTATTTGCATTAATACAATACTTACTCTATTTTTTTCAAAAACTGATAAATAAGATATAAACGAAAGCATTCTAGATTGTGAGTATTCATTACACCCTTCTACTTTAGAAAGATACTTTATAACTCAAAAATGTTCAGACACAATATAAGGTCTGAACACTTTTGGACTCGCTCTAACACCAAAATATCTGTGCTCCTTTTTAAAATATACTTAAATCCCATTCTTTTGCAATATGTTCTAACAACATAATTCCTGGTAAACTATTCCCATATTCATCAATGGCTGGTCCGTAAATACCAATACCACATCCATCTTGGAACGATAAATCCTTCCTAGATTTTGAGGGAACAAGTGTCATAATTCCGCCCGATACCCCACTCTTAGCTGGTAATCCAATGAAAGCAGCAAATTTTCCAGAAGCATTGTACATTCCACAAGTTAGCATTAAAGCTTTTGTTAACCTAGCTACTTCTTTAGGGAGCACTTGTTCTTTGCGAATAGGATGATATCCATCATGTGCTAGTATAAGCCCTATTAAGGCAATATCTTCTGTATTTATTTCAATCGAACATT
Source organism: Bacillus sp. PK6-16 (assembly GCF_056530295.1). Lineage (NCBI taxonomy): Bacteria > Bacillati > Bacillota > Bacilli > Caryophanales > Bacillaceae > Bacillus > Bacillus sp. PK6-16. Next base: position 2,305,871 of record NZ_CP096511.1, on the reverse strand, counting down.
GTTTTAGGTAAACCTCTAGTGTCTCCTCCACATCTGATTCTAGAAAACCATTCTCCTTTAAATAGTATGCTAATGCTCTATTACGATGAGCCGTTTCCCATTCTGATTGAAATACTATTTCATTAATAGCGGGACGCTTCTCTATCATTTTTTCAATTAATACGTATAGAGATTCTAATTTTTCTTGCACCGATGTCCCTGGCAAAAGTGAAGCTATCGTAATTGCTCCAGCATTAATCATAGGATTAAAAGGTTTTCCTGGTTTATGTATCTCTAAACGAATAATTGAATTAAAGGCATCTCCAGTTGGCTCTACGTCAACTCGTTCTAATACATAAGAAATACCGCGACTTAAACAAGCGGCTATAAAACCGATTACTTTTGATATACTTTGTAATGTGAAAGGGATCTCCCAATCTCCTGATTTTATCATTGTTCCATCTGGCTTTACTATACAAATACCTAACTGCGATACATTTATTTCCCCCAGAGCGGGAATATAACTGGCGCTTCGTCCCTTAGCTGCATACGCTCGATAATGAGCTACCCATTGATCTAAGCAAACTTTTTCTTGACCCTCAACTTGAACGCTAGAATCCTTTATCATTTAATCATATTCCCCCGTACTATTAACTTTATATAGAATGATTTTTTCTTTACTATAATCAATAATATTTGCACTAGAACCAAGAAAAATATTCAGACATATTGCAGTCTGAATATCCTTCTTATTACACACTTTTCTTTTTTGAAGTTTTCTCATAACTATCCCAACATTCAATATTTTCAAGCCCTTTAATGTTTTCTTTATAAAAAATAGGATCTTTACCAGCTTTTTTCTGGTTTATATAATCTTGTAACGCCGCAAATGCTACTTTTGAAAGTAAGGTAATAGCAATTAAATTAATAATAACCATAAAGCCCATAAATAAGTCCGCTAAATCCCATACAATTTGAATCTTTGCAACAGAACCAAATACAATCATAGCCAACACACTTATTCTGTATATCATTAACCACACTTTACTTGTATGTAAGAAGCGAATATTTGTTTCACCATAATAATAGTTGCCAATTAACGCACCAAATCCAAATAAAAAAACAAAGATAGCAAGACACCCCGATGCCCAAGGACCTATGTGTTCACTTAATGCTGCTTGTGTAAGTGCAATACCATTTAACCCCGGTTGTTTATATGCATCAGACAGCAAAATAATAAAGGCAGTGCTAGTACAAATGATCAGTGTATCCGTTAATACACCAAATGCTTGAATCAGTCCTTGTTTCACCGGATGACTTGTTGTTGCTGTTGCGGCAACGTTTGGTGCACTTCCCATACCAGCTTCATTTGAAAATAAACCACGTTTAACTCCATTCATAAGTGCTGCACCAATTGAACCGCCTGCTATTTGTTTAAAACCAAATGCGTTTTGAACAATAAGAGAAAGAACTTCCGGCATTTTTGATATGTTGGTAACTACAACAAATAATGCAACTCCAATGTATAATACCGCTAAAAATACCACCTTGTATTCAGCCATTTTTGCAATACGTTGTACACCACCAAAAATAATCGCAGCGAAAGCAATGGCCATGATTATCCCAACTGTTAGACGATCTGTACCAAATGAGTTTTGAAAAGCAATTGTAACTGTATTTGATTGTACTGAATTGAATACAAGACCAAAAGTAATTGTGATTAAAATAGAGAATAATACTCCCATCCAACGTTTATTCAACCCTTTTTCCATATAATAGGATGGACCACCGCGGAAACCAGTTTTATCTTTTACTTTATATATCTGTGCTAATGTGCTTTCGACAAAACTGGAGGCCGAGCTAATAATAGAAATAATCCACATCCAAAATACAGCTCCAGGACCACCTAATGCAATTGCAATCGCAATTCCTGTAATATTCCCTGTTCCAACGCGGGCTGCCATACCAATACAAAACGCTTGAAAAGGAGAGATTTGATCTTTAGAACCACTTTTCCCCTCCATTAATACACGGACCATCTCTTTTAACATTCGAAACTGTACAAAATTCAATTTAAATGTAAAATAAATTCCGCAAATAACAAGCATAATAATTAACAATTTAGACCATAAAAAATCATTTGTTGATCCGACTAACTCTACAAAAAATCTTTCCATATTATCACTCCATACCAAAAATTTATCTATCATAATCTATATAAAATCACCTATATTCCTTGGCATAAATACCTCATTCATATTCAAATACAACAAGAATAAAAATTTTCTATATGAATAGAATTGGCCTGTTTAAACAAACATCGCAACATGCAACTTCAAAACTGAATTTTCTAAAAACTTTCCGTTTATACACACGATGCTCTATCCCCTTCTGCAAAACTAATATTCTTATCCACTAATGTTGTTGTACTATTATGTTTGTTTCGTTTACCGGTGATTTATATTTAAATCATAATAATCAATAGTGATTAACTGGTTTTTTGTTAATTTTCTTAAGAACATGGAAATATCTCCTTTCTTACTACTAATCTCAAAAATAGGCTAGGTAAAAATTTCACGAAAAACCTATAAAGCGCTTTCAATCTTTAACTAAGAGAAGCTTGTCTTTAATTTATAATTAAAAGTACAGAATGTTACGAAAAAGTACAGATTTTTATAAAAACAAAAAAATATTTTAAGATTTTTCATCTAAAAAAACAGTGAGATTTTGTGAATTTTATACAGTATCCAAACGTCGCAGATTTTGTTCTACCTATCCTTTGACAAGCCTCTATTTTCTTCATAAAAACATGCATACTTTTTCTCTTTTAGAAGTTCATATAAAGTATTTGAAATCAAGAATCAATAGAATATTATAAGAATATTAAAAAAATAAAGCATTTAATTTATTTATGGTATCATACAAAAAACATTTGTTTTCTCAATTAATCCCCCTAGTTGGATTCGTCTATATTGCACATATTTACAACATGAAAGACACTAAGAAAAAAAGGATTTTGTTGAAAGGATGAAACATTACAAAACTCTTATTTAGGACCTTATGACATCCTCTTTTCTAGCAATATCGAGTTATCCCAAAAAACGTATATTTACTAACATAGATTACAGGTGGTGTATTGTGAAAGAAATAGTATTCGTTCAAAATAAAAAAAGACTCCTTATGAAATTCGAATTTTTAAAAAAGGATTTAGTGCTTACCATTTCACTGATACTAGCAATTGTAAGCTGCTTAATACATTCGCCAAAGATCGAATATATTAACTTTGAAGTGTTAATTAGCTTATTTAATCTAATGGTGGCCATTAAGGCCTTGGAACAGCTAAAGATATTAGACAAACTTGCTGTTGCGATTTTAAATAAATGCAATAACAGCAGGTCAATATCTATTATTCTAATTTTGTTATGCTTTATTTGCTCCATGTTTGTAACAAATGATGTCGCTCTTCTCACTTTTGTACCAATAACACTTGTCATTAGTAAAAAAACACAAATGAACATGATGGATACAATCATCCTGCAAACAATTGCGGCAAACATCGGTAGTAGCTTGATGCCTATGGGAAACCCACAAAATTTATACCTATACTCTTACTATGGAATTAAGCTCATCCCATTTTTAGGTTCAATCCTGCTTTTAGCTGTACTTGGAATTAGTTTGTTATTTATATGTACTCAAAAACTTCAAAAAACAGATTTGAAAATAGAACTACCTGTTATTACCGTGAAAAATCGAAAAAAAGCTACCGTCTGGATTTTAATACTTATCACTATCATTGCATCTATTTTTGGTGTCATTAATTATTACATTGCGCTAATAGTTACATTGGTGGCAGCATTTACGTTAGATAGAAACTTACTATTTAAGATCGATTACTTTCTTCTAATAACCTTTGTCTGTTTTTTTATTTTCATCGGAAACATTTCACATTCGGATGCACTGGAGACATTTGCTCGCGCTAATTTAAGAGGAGATACTTCAGTCTTCTTTAGTTCCATATTTTTGAGTCAATTGATTAGCAATTTTCCTACTTCAATTCTTCTATCAAACTTTACTTCTGATTGGAAAGCTTTATTACTAGGAGTAAATATTGGAGGGCTTGGAACAATTATCGCATCTTTAGCCAGTGTAATCTCCTATAAACTATTCATTCAGGCCAATGTTAAAGAGAGTAAGGCGTATTTAATTAAATTTAGCATTTACAACTTTTCATTTTTAATCATACTTACATGTATACAATACTTTATGTTTAAATTTCTAAAAATTTTTTAAAAAATTGATTCCTTTAGAAAAACCCAAATATCTCAATTTAATGCTGAGATATTTGGGTTTTAATATAGGTATGTTTAAAGAGCTACAACAAAGTTACCATCAATTTAATATTTTGAGATGTTCTCACAGCGAAAATCTTTTAGCTTTTACGTTGTTTATTAGATTTCAGTTCATTTTTTATGCACTCAGTTATATAATAAATGACTGAATTTATAGGGTAATAACTTTCAATTAATAATAGAAATATAACTTATTACAATGTTATTTCATTTTTGAAGTCTTCTTCACAAAATCCTTAATGTCCCTCAATTTTTTCCTGCTAATATTATCTTTGATGGTTGAATCTATTTCAATTTCTAATTTTGCAAATGCTGCTCCTACACAATTATAGATACTTAATCCAAAAGCAAGATGTCTTGCAGTACCACTAAATGCCTTTTTAATATCAATGTCAGGACGATAAACGTTGAATTTATCAGGCCTTTCAAATACGTTAGAGTCACAATTTGTTGCACCAATCATACAGTAGTATCCACATAACTAGTTACATTCTCCTTTTTTCTATTGTTAATAGCTTCGTAATAAAAGCTGTTAAACAGCAAAAGTGCGAAGTCTTAAATTAGACTTCGCACCTTATACAAATTTACAATCCGTGAAGATACCAATACAAATGCAATACTAGATACATACTAATCACTCATTATATCTGTTGCTCTCTTAATTGGCCAATGTACAAACAAATCCTTTTACTTAGCCATTCTTCATAATTGGCTTGATTGTTTCTAGATACTCAATCCCTCTATACTCTTTCAAGCGGTAATCCATTCCGATGGAAATTACAAATGACAAAATTTATCCGTTTTTCCTACTTGCTAAATTCAGCAAGTAAAATGTTTTTAAAAACTTCCGGGTTATTAATGTTTAAACTGTTCGAATTGATAGCGAGTGTATGTTTACCTCCAAGTGTTCCACCAGCAAAAGTGGAAAACCCTGGAACGGCCCCCCTGTGTCCCCATACCGAGACACCGTTCGGAAGCTTAATTTCAAGTATTCCAAGACCATATCCGGTTCCCTCTCTATTTGTAGGAACTGTAGTAAGCATTTGTTTTAACTGCTGTTCCTTCAGTAATTTGCCACCTAGTAAGCAAGAAAAGAATTTGTTTAAGTCGTCAGCAGTAGAAATCATATCTCCATCCGAGCTACCTGGGTTAATATAAGTAACATCTTTTAGCTCACTCGCTCCGTCTAGTTGCAAATAGCCACGGGCATGCTTGGTGCCTGGAATCACGCTTGAATTACCAGGTAGAAATGTATTTGACAAATCAAGCGGTTCAATAATCCGATTTTCAACCTCTTCCGCATAGCTGTTTCCTGTTACTTTTTCAATAAGGATTCCTAGTATTACATATCCTGTATTTGAATAAGACCAACCCTTTCCTGGGGCAAAGTCTGGGGGAAGTGAAATCCCCATCTTTACAAATTCTTCAGCCGTATACGATTTTTTTATATCCGTAATATCAAAGTCTTTTGAATTTATATAGTCAGCAATACCACTTGTATGATTCAATATTTGCCGGATCGTAATCTGGTTACCATCATATCCGTTTCCTTGAATAACACCAGGTAACCATTTTTCAATGGAGTCGTCTAGATTCAAACGGTTCTCTCCAGATAATTGAAGTAGAACTGTTGCAATGAACGTTTTCGTCACACTGCCAATGCGAAAGCGAAAATCTGCTTTCATTGGTTTCTTAGTTTTCAAATCCGCTACCCCAGCACTATAACTCCAAGTTTTACCCCCCTTAGAAATTTTAGCGAGTATTCCCGGGTATCCAAGTTGTAGTTCATCTCGCATTGCTTTCTTAACAGAAGTACGATCGCTTTGCGTACTTGTTTGTAACGAACTAGATACATTTTGCGTAGGTTCTGCTTTTACAATTAATGTTGGTGTTATGTATAACAGGGAACTTCCAGCTATTAAAAGTGCTAGACTTGCACATGTAATTTTACTGCGTGTTTTCATAAAGAATTCCTCTCTTCTATTTAAATTGTATTGATGGTTAATAGCTATGTCATATACTAACCACACAGCTATCAACTCTCCCAATGATAAAAGTCAACACTGAATTTGCAATTATCGTACTAATCATTATTTTCACAAACACCATTGTGTCCTAACAATCTCTAAATCACTCTTTTTCCATATGCATATTAACCATAGAAATTACTTCTTTTCCTTAAAACACTCTTGTTACTGATTATTTGTTTTATATGTAGGCCGTACTTGCCCCCCCTTCATGCCTCCTTATATTTTTATCCTACACAATGAAAATCTCTTTTTTCTTACCTATTCCTTACAAATTCCTTACATACAAAATCACTTCTACAATAGGATTGAAGTAGCATCTGTGCCCGAAAGCGCAAAAAACACCGATGCTTTTCGCTTCAGTGTTTTTGCGCTTTACATATTGAAGATTCGTTTTACTCTTAACAGGTTAAACTGCTAATTTTTTCTAATGCGATTATTCTTCTTGCTATATAGAACAAATTTCATTGTGTTATATGAAACACTATGAAATTTGTCATTAAGGCACATGATTCTAAATTTATTGATGTACTTGAGATGGACTCACTTTTTGAATTTGAACAAGTATATCAAATGCTTTACCTAATGATATATCAACAGTTTTTGGCATATCAGGCCCTTCGGTAGTTATTCCAGCGAAAATTGGATGTTGTTCGTTTAACCAAGTTTTTGTCACGCCATTCGCCTTACGTAAATCAATAAAAAATTGATCTTTTTTGACCTGTCCAAAAATGTAGTTATAACTGTTTGGATCATCCGATTTTAATGTTCCATAGGGGCCAAATTCACCATCGCTATTCTTGACATTATATTGTCCTTCATAAACTGACGTTCCAATAGATACGTACCGTTTTCCGTAATATTCTGCTAAATGCTGCCCTGCTACTTTAGGGTATATAAAAGAAAGCATATTTGTTTTCGAAACGTGTCCATTATGTCCCCATACAATGGTTTTTCCTAAATGTTCTTCAGTCCACTTCGCATTTTCATACATTGCAATATCATGTTTCAAATAAAAATCCGCTGGTTTATCAGGAGGTGTCGCTAACATTGTAGTAAACTGTTCAATAATACGAGCATTTTGCTTTATCCATGCAAACTCTTTAGATTTCCCATTTAAATAGCTTTTATTTTCCTCTAATAAAGCACTAATTTGTTTAGCATCTAAAACATACTTTTCTTTTTCTTCTTTCGTAAGGCTTTCAAAAGTATTCATATCCTTTGTTACAGAAATAAGCCCTTTTATCTTCTCTTCTACTCTAGGCAACAGTTTTGAGTTGTTTGCTTTAATATATTCTATTATATTATTATAAACATTTTCGTTTACTGATTGAATGTCCATCCCGATGACACGTACTTTCGATTTATGTTTTGGATTAGCATTATATTGCCGAATCCAATCAAGTAAATCTAGCATTTCTTTCGTCTTAAATACAGGTGTTAGATGTTGGCTTGGGTTTCCCTTACCAGTAAGAACATATCGATCAAGTTCCAAGGCCCTGTCCCATCCCTCTTCTAAAACTAGATTGGTAAAGCCCTTTTCAGATACTAAATACTTAACAATGCGGTGTTTCATTGTAAAAACTTCATGAGCCCCATGCGTAGCTTCACCTAAACCTACAATTGAAGCTGAACCTACCATATTCTTAAGTGGTTTCAAATCATTAAGAGATGCAGTTGGATTAGTTGTTTTTAAAGGCTTTGCATGTGCTTCTAACCATTTCGCTATTTGATTTGTATTGTAGGGAGCTGTAACAGAAACCTCTGTTTTCGAATCTGCATAAGTATTTCCTACAAAATGAGTCATTGTTATAGCAGAAGCAACAATTGCAATAATTATTTTCTTTTTCATAAAAAACCTCCTGAAATATTTACTTATAGCTTTTTGACATACTCTGCCAATTTCCGTTTAAAACATTCATTTTCTTATTACTGTTAAGATACATTTATTCTAGTTCCTAAAACTCACTTATTTCTTAATAGGTTCTTAAGAAATTCTTAATTCACTTATACGAATATAAAACTAAATAAGCTTCAATTCATTGTATTGTAAATTCCTCATTGCATAACATTATAATGTACAGATATTCGTTATAGATGATGTTATCTAAAGTATTCAATTTCAGTATGTATTATTAACGTAGTTAATATATGGTTAATATGAAGTTCCAAATTTTGATTGTTTGTAGTCTCTTTATCATAGAGTTAATTTAGGGGTTATTTTTTGTTCACTTCATTTTTTCGGCACTCTGCATCTAGACGGTATACCCATTGGCCACAGTTAGACTATTTCAAATCAAAAAAATAGATTACCTGCACACTAAAGAGTATAGCGCACAGGTAATCTAGTTGTTTTTGAGATTAATAAAAAACTAATTTATCTTTTGAATTCTTCCATCAATAATAGACTGAATTGGTTCTTTTGATTTTTTTATATAATCTACTAATGCTTCAAAATCAGTTGGTCCTGTTTCAGCATCTTTACCGTTTTTAAAGGATACAAATCCATCTCCACCTGAAGCTAGAAATGCGTTCGCAACGACGCTGTAAGTTTTAGAAGGAATAATTTCTTCTCCATTTGTTAAGCGAATACTTGTTACTTTTTCTCCATTAGGCTTGTTCGCATCCCAAGTGTATTGGATCCCTGAAATTTGAAGCATTCTTGTTATGTCTTTTTGCCATTGTTGATTTAAAATATCACGAATGTCTTGACCTGTTAAATTTACTTTTATTAATTGATTTCCGAATGGTTGAATACCATATATCTCTCCCCATGTAATATCACCAGCATCTAAGTCATTACGAATACCACCAGGATTCATAAGTGCAATTTGGGATTGCATTGTTGCACGCTGAGCATCAGCAACTAAATTTCCGAGAGTAGATTCACCAGCCGTATTGAGTTTACGATCTAGTGGAGCAATAGACTTACCTACAATTTCATTAACAAGAGGTGCGATTTTTGCTTGATATTTCTCCATCTTCTTCTTGATTTTTTTATCAGGCTCCATGCCTTCATGGTAAGTTGTAACAATTTCTGCTTTTTTCTCAACAATATCTTGTGTTTTACGATCAATCTTTACATCAACATCAGCAAAAGCCATACCATATGAATTTGCTTGTACGACAAGTTTATTATTAACAGTTCCATTTACATAGGTGTGGCTATGGCCACCAAAAATAACATCGACTTCTGAATCAGTCTCATTTGCTAATCGGACAATATCACCATTTGTTACGCCGTTCCCATCTGTTATACCTCCGTTATGTGCAAGAACAACGATAGATTTAACGCCTAGTTTTTTTAATTGCTTTACGGATTTGTTAATAGCTTCAACTTCATCTGTAATTTCTACATTCTTTAGCATAGTAGGCATAACAAGGTTAGGAACATCCGTTGTTACGACTCCGATAAATCCAACAGGAACTCCTTGTACCTTTTTTATAGTGAATGGTGGTAAAAATAAACGACCGGTGGATTTATTATAGAAATTTGCAGCAACATATGGGAATTTTGCTCCTTTAAAATTACCTGTTTTCTCATGGTATCCACCATAAATAAGGCGGTTCATTTCTTCAACACCTTCATCAAATTCATGATTTCCTATCGTTCCAACATCGAATTTCAAATCATTTAGAAATTCAATCGTAGGTTCGTCTTGTAATAATGCTGAAACAGGAGTACTTGCTCCAACAACATCGCCAGCATGTACCTTTAATGTATTCGGATTTTGTTTTTCACGATCACGTAAATAAGCCCCTAAGTACTCAATTCCCCCTGCATCTTTATTGTTAATTTTTTTTACAGTGTCTAGTTGCCCATGAAAATCGTTAATACCGAGCATTTGTACATCTATGTAGCGGTTTTGTTCTGTACTTGCTTGGATTGAAGGCGCAGCAAATACACTAGTAAAAGTAACTGTACTTAATGCTAAAGCAACTGGAATGATTTTTTTCAACATAAAATTTCTCTCCCCTAATTAAAATCTGACATAATACGATGTTATTTTAATATATTAAGAGAATTATTTCCACAAAAATTCTACCAATTATAAAAATTAATAAGATTTTATTGTTTTCTGACAAGATATTTCTTCCTCAGAAAAATGTATATTTCTTTGTTTTGAGGATTATTCAAAATATTATCTTGATAGTAATATAACAATACTTCTAAGAAATCTAAAAAACTCTAATCAATATATTTTAACTGTTAAGAAGAGTATTCAATCCAAAATTAATGGAGATTTATCAACCTAACATCTCAATATCACCATTTAAAAAGATGCTCCTGGATTTATCCAAGAGCATCTTTTATAAAGCTTTATTTTTTACTTGTTTATAATTTATCAATTAACAATTATATAGTTGTAATCAGTCATTTAAAAATAATAGGAGTGCTTCATTAAATTCTTTAGCATGCGTTGCATGTAGCCCATGTGGACCACCCTTTATTAAGGCCACTTTAGAATTAGGAATTGCTTCATGTGTTAATTTCCCACTATATTCATATGGTACAGTTGCATCAGAATCACCGTGAATAATAAGAGTAGGTATATTAAACTTCTCCAAGTCTTTTCTAAAATCTGTCTTACTAAAGGCGGTAATACAATCAAGTGTTCCTTTAGGTGATGCACTGGCTGCAATATCCCAATTATATAAACGGAATGGCTCACTAACTAAATCTGTTCGATTACCAGCCGCGAAAAATCCCTTAGTAAATTCATCAAGAAATGCAAGGCGGTCATTTATCACACCACTTTTGAATGCTTCAATTGTTGCATCATCTAATGCCCCTTCAGGATGATTCTCTGATTTGTATAAATATGGAGGTACTGCCCCAGCAAAAACAGCCTTTTCAATACGATCTGTTCCATACGTACTAATATATCGGGCTACTTCGCCTCCACCCATAGAAAAACCAACAAGTGTGACATTTTGAAGCTCTAAATGTTCTAATAGTTGATGTAAATCAGAAGTAAAGGTATCATATTCATACCCTTCCCACGGCTGAGATGATTGTCCAAATCCTCGACGATCATATGTTATAACTCTGTATCCAGCCTCAACAAGAGCGGGAACTTGGTATTCCCAAGATCGACCACTTAACGGCCAACCATGAATGAGTACAACTGGTTTTCCTGTGCCATGATCCTCATAATATATCTCAATTGGTTCTTGCTTTTCGGTTCCTACAGTAATTTTAGCCATGCTTCTACCTCCTAAAAATATTCCAATATGCATCCTTTTATTCAATAATCTGGATGAATGTCATAACCTATTCATGCACGTTTATGTTGTGAACTCTAAGTATGAAACTCTATTGTTCCAATGCATTCATTTTCTCCTTTTGGAACAATCCCCCCTCTAATACCTTTTGCATCATAAAATAATTACTGAACATTACTCCTATTCAATTGTAATAACAAAAATAGGTGACTATCAATATCGTTCTATCTATAGGATGTATAGGTAAAACCAATCTATTTTATAGTGAAAACAACTATAGTTACGACCTATACGAATTATAGATAATTTAGAATTGATTAACGAATCAGTTTTCAAATACTATAAATTTGTATAGCACTTCATGTTCTGTGAATGCTGCTATAACCAATATTATTGGTCAGCTTAGTTATAAACGAAGAAACTTATGATAGTATCCGACTATTTAAACTTTCTTCGAATACTTAATTTTTAGGAGGAATACATAATGACTGATCTCTATTCTCGTATTAACAAAGATGATGCTGTCGTGCTTTTAGTAGATCATCAAACTGGTCTTATGTCCGGACTAGTACGTGACTATGGTGTTGATGAATTCAAGAACAATGTTTTAGCTCTTGCTCATACTGCTAAGTTTTTTAATTTACCAGTTATTTTAACAACAAGTTTTGAAAACGGGCCTAATGGACCTTTAATGCAAGAATTGGTTGATCTCTTTCCTCATGCACCAAAAATAGCTCGACCTGGACAAATTAACGCATGGGATAATGATGATTTTGTAAAAGCAATCGAAGAAACTGGAAAAAAGCAACTTATCATCGCAGGCGTAGTTACGGACGTTTGTGTTGCTTTCCCGGCACTTTCCGCTATAAAAGCTGGATATGAAGTATTTGCTGTTACTGATGCTTCAGGAACTTTCAGTAAACAAGTTGCAGATGCTGCCAATACACGTATGACACATAGTGGCGTGCAACTTATGAACTGGTTTAGCGTAGCTTGCGAATTACAACGCGATTGGCGCAACGATGTCGAAGGTTTTGGCAATTTGCTTGCTAGCAATCTTCCAGGCTATCAAAATATAATTGGAAGCTATAGAGGAGCTCAGCGAGATCTTAGTAAACAAAATGCATAAAGTGAAACTTTAATCAGTGGGGGTTTTGTTCATCCCCCACTGATTATTAGTTGAACCAATCGGGCTTTTACAGGCAGTTGATCCCCCACCTAACTTCTTTGCTTCCGCTGAATTTTGAGGTGGGGGTCTTACTGCCCGTTAATGCGGGATAAATGTATCTCAAGTAAATAGCTTTAAATCACCTTTTTTAAAGTAGATAGTATAAATTTAGTGCTGATTAAATCAGCACTAAATTTAAATTAAAAAGTATAGTAGAGCTTCAATTGACAGAAGATACATTACTTTCAATAAACAATTGAAAAAGGAGCGTTTTATTATGAGTAATTTAGAATTGTTAAATCCGGAGAACAGTGCCTTAATTTTAATTGATTTTCAACCTCAAATGACTTTTGGAGTTGCAAGTATTGATAGACAAACATTGATTAATAACGTTATGCTACTTGCTAAATCAGCAAAAACTTTTAACGTACCTACTATTCTTACTACAGTTGAAACACGCAGCTTTTCTGGTTATTTTTGGCCACAAATTCTTGATATATTCCCAAACCATGAAATTATAGAACGTAGTTCAATGAACTCTTGGGAAGATCCGAAATTTGTTGAGGCAGTTAAAGCAACCGGTAGAAAGAAATTAATATTTGCAGCACTTTGGACTGAAGTTTGCCTTGCATTCCCTGTGCTTGAAGCAATTAAAGCTGGCTATGAGGTATATGCAGTTGATGATGCTTCAGGTGGTACTAGTTTGACAGCACATAACGCTGCTATGCGTCGTGTAGAACAAGCTGGTGCAATTCCAGTAACAGCAATTCAAGTTTTACTTGAATACCAACGTGACTGGGCACACAAAGACACTTATGATGCTGTAATGGAGATTGTAAAGGAACACACTGGTGCTTATGGTCAAGGTGTAGAATACGCATATACTATGGTGCATGGCGCGCTTCCAAGCAGGAAAATATGAAACAAGAAGGAGTAGCTGTCGAAGAGACTTATACAGGGAACACGATGGATGCCGGCAATCCAGTAACAACGATTGTTACATGGGAAATTCAAGAAGGTAGAGAAAAACAGTTTGAAACATGGAGACATGAAATTGAGGCTGCGGCTACTAAATTCCCAGGACATTTAGGTGTAAATCTAATAGTCCCAAGTAACGAATCCAGAGAGTATACTGTTATTTTTCGCTTTGATACGTATGAGCATCTACGTGCTTGGCAAGAATCAGATGTTCGCCGGGATTTGTTAAAAACGGCGGAGCAATTTCAAGCCGCTAATCCAACTTACAAAACTGAAAGCAGTTTGGCTTATTGGTTTGTTACTCCGAAAACGCCAGTTCCACCGCCAAAATGGAAAATGTCTATCGTTACCCTTCTGGGTGTATGGCCTCTTAGCATGTTAGTTCCTAAAGTGATAGGACCTATTATAAAACATATGAATCCTATTATGTCAGCTTTTTTTGTTTCTGTATGTATCGTGTCCTTGCTATCATGGGTAGTCATGCCGATTTTCGGTAAATTATTTCATCCATGGTTACAAAATAATAGGAAGTAGACGAGGTGTGAATATGAATGTACCGGATATGGTCTTATACAACGGAAAAATTACTACCCTTGACCCTTCTCAGCCTGAGGTATCTGCTATCGCCATAACTGATGGTTTAGTCACTGCAGTAGGTGGAGATGAGCTTCTTAATAGTGCCACGGAAAAAACAAAAAAAATAGACCTTAAAAGAAAGAGAGCTATTCCAGGCCTGAATGACTCTCATATACACGTTATTCGTGGTGGTCTGCATTATAATATGGAATTACGTTGGGAAGGCGTACCATCACTTTTTATTGCTCTAGAAATGCTTAAAGAACAGGCAAGACGTACACCTGCTCCTCAGTGGGTAAGAGTAGTTGGAGGTTGGTCTGAATTTCAATTTAAAGAGAGACGGATGCCAACATTAGAAGAGATTAATGCTGTTTCTGAAGACACGCCTGTCTTTGTGCTACATCTTTACGATAGAGCACTTGTAAATCGTGCAGGGCTACGTGCACTGGGATACACGAAAGATACCCCAGACCCTCCAGGCTGTTTAATTCAGCGGGATAAAAGAGGTAATCCAACGGGCCTTTTAATTGCTAACCCTAACGCTTCTATTCTTTATTCAAGTTTGGGTAAAGCTCCAGTACTTAATCTTGACGACCAGATTAACTCAACTCGCCATTTTATGCGTGAATTAAATAGATTAGGTATTACAAGTGCCATTGATGCAGGTGGTGGTTTCCAAAATTATCCTGACGACTACAAAGTTGTTGAACATTTAGCCGAGAAGGAACAATTGACTTTACGTATTGCTTATAATTTATTTACGCAAAATCCTAATCATGAATATGAAGACTTTGCTTCATGGACAAAAATTGTTTCTCCAGGTCAAGGAAATGATAAGTATAAAATGAATGGTGCCGGAGAAATGTTAGTATTCTCTGCAGCTGATTTTGAAAAATTTCAAATGCCACGGCCCGAACTAGCTACAGTAATGGAAGCCGACTTAAAGAAAGTAATTTCTCTATTGGTGGAAAACCGTTGGCCATTCCGTTTACATGCAACTTATGACGAGTCAATCACACGTTTCTTAAATGTATTTGAGGAAGTTAACAGAGAAATTCCTTTTAATGGGCTACGCTGGTGGTTTGATCATGCAGAAACAATCTCAGATCGTAGTATGGAACGTGTTAAGGCTTTATATGGCGGTATTGCCATCCAAGACCGCATGGCTTTTCAAGGTGAATACTTTGTTGACTTATACGGAAAGGAAGCTGCAAAGCATACTCCTCCGATTTATCGTATGTTAGACCTTGGTATACCTGTTGGCGCCGGTAGTGATGCAACCAGGGTTTCCAGCTATAACCCTTGGGTTGCTCTTTACTGGATGGTTGCTGGAAAAACCATTGGTGGGCTTTCCATATACGATGAAAAAAATAGACTTGATAGAAAAGTAGCCCTGGAATTATATTCAAAAGGAAGTGCGTGGTTCTCTGGTGATGAAGGTAAAAAAGGAACCCTGGCAGTCGGTCAGTTTGCTGATATTGCTGTATTGTCTGCTGACTACTTTACTGTGCCGGAAGAAGAAATCAAAGACCTTGAATCATTGCTCACCATTATGGGTGGGCAGGTTGTTTATGGAAATAATGAATTTAAAAACTTATCACCTGAATTGCCGCCAGCATCACCTGATTGGTCACCGACGGGCGTTTATGGGTATGGTGGTGCTAACCTAGCCAACACTATACTTTCTCACGATTCCCATGATAACAAGTTACATAGTTGTAGTAACCCTCTCCATCAACATACTCATACCGTAATAGGAAAAGATGGAACTAAATGGGGGATTGGTTGTACTTGCTTTGCTTTCTAAATCAAAACCACCGGTATAATGCCGGTGGTTTTCTTTCTACAATAAGGATATGTAGATTCAAAATAGCAGTGTATATCCCTTATGGAATCTGTTACTATGCGATAAGACCAAAGAATTGATTGATTAACTTAACTTGTTTTTGATAACCTTCTCTCCTTGCAAAGTCTTTCCTTTTTTCCTTAATTAAAAGTCAATGGTATCCCCTTTTGATCGACTACACCACACATATAAATCCACTGCCTTTTGACTTTAATATAGATCTTAATTTTTCAATTGTTACACTAAAATCATTATTATTTCTATTACACTGATACTTTTTGAGAATCATTTAACTTCTGCATAAAGATACGTGCTGCAAAACTTAAAAATTTATCATCAAAGTGAATAAGATTAATATCTTGACTTGGTGTTGGATCAGTAATACGAACTATGCTCAAAGTATCATTATTAACAAAGTTAACCAGTGAAAGAGGTATTATAGCAACCCCATGTCCATTGTATACAAGGCTCAATAGAGAAATAGAAGATTTTGTTTCTATATTTGCTTCAGATAAAGATAACCCTAAACTCTCACAATATATCTTAATAGATTCACGACAACTACATGAAACCATTACTCTACTGAGCCCTACTAATTCTCGAAAAGAAACAAATGATTTTTCATTCAAAGGATGATTTTTTGGAATTACAAGGACGAGCTCTTCACTATACAAAAGGGTGTTTGTTAATGTGTCTGGAATTTGAGCACTACGTGTAATCCCGAAATCAATATTTTTGTCAACGATTTGATTTACAGCAACTTCGGATTCTATAATCTTTACTACAATGTTGGGATAATGTTGTTGAAACTTCATAATATAAGGTGTTAAATAAGTGAGATCCTCTAATAAACCTCCTATAGTAATCACACCTCTTTTTACACCCTTTAATTCAAAAATTTCATTATAAACGTCATCAAATTGTTGCATGATAAATTTTCCTTTATCAAATAGCAGCTTACCCGCTTCTGTCATTTTGATACCTCTTCCAACTCGATGAAACAAGGGTGTATCAAGTTCACCTTCTAAAACTCGTATTTGTTGACTTAAAGTCGGCTGTGAAATACCTAGAACTTCCGCAGCTTTAGTGAAACTATTATTATTACAAACTTGAATAAAATACTCTAAATGACGTAATTCCATTCTTGATACCCACTCTCCGCTTTATGAAAGATTTATAATTTAAAGGACGATATGTATACGTTAACATAACAACTTTATTTCATACTATACCAATTGAAATTACACGTTTTATTCATTTTGTATTATAATAAATTTACTACCATTTATTAATTTTTCCTCCTATTTATTTAATTTATATTTAATTAGGACATTACTAATTCGAGATATATTTCTAAAAATTTATAGTTCGAGTGCATAATACCCTAATTTTTTCAACTTTTCGATTATCATTTTTTTCTCAATATAGTCCAAACCACCAAATATTTGCCGAATCGCCTCTTTATGCTGAGGAAAAATAATATCCATCAATTCAATACCTTCTGAAGTAATTGACGCATACGTGACACGGCGGTCTTTAGGACATGGTTTTCGTATTAAGAACCGCTTCTTTTCCAACTTATCCACTACATACGTGATACTACTACTTGCAAGTAATATTTTGTCTCCAATTTTTTGTATAGGCTGATCGCCTTTACTATACAGTAGCTCAAGCACTGCAAATTCAGTTGGATTAAGTCCATAACTTTTTATATCCTCTTCAATACGCTTAGTAATTGACTGTACTGCCCTTGATAATATAACAAATAACTTTAAAGATAAGCTCTCATCGTTAATCACGCTCATAATTACCAATCCTTTACAAGTTATCTTGAATTCGAGATTCATTATATTATCGTCAAAATATTATGTCAATCATTCATTTTAGCTTTATCAATCCATTTATAATTTATTTCTCAACATATGACATATGGAATTAGAAGAAAACAATTGTTACTATATAAGTATCTCAATTACGTTATTTCTTTTAAAGAGAGCTTGTTTTTAATCCGCAAGTTCTCTTTTGCCATATTCTAAATTGAATCCGGACAAATTTCAGAGTATATGATATAGTTTTTAAACAAAGATTAGAGCTCTCCTACAGGAAGGAGAGCTCTAATCTTTCATATAAATATTCACCATTTTTATCATTGCGAGGACATCAAAACTTTAACTTGATGGGGATATGTTGCTATCTCAATTAATAAATATTACAAACCATATATCTATCATATTTTTTATAAACAGGATTAATTAGATTTAAAAAAAGATTTCTTTTTCTTTACTCGTAATAAGTCACCTGTCCATCCTTTGAATCGCATATACATATACATACCCGCTGTTGTGAAAATAATAAATAAGAGAGCGATTAAATAGCTATATTTCCATTCTAGTTCAGGCATGTATTTAAAATTCATACCCCATAATGCTCCTAAGGCTGTCAAAGGCGTACTCACAGCAGTTAATACAGTAAGAGCTTTCATAATTTCATTCCCACGATGAGAAGAAACAACTTCTTGTAAATGAATCATCGTGTCTAATTCTTCTTGGTACTCTTTAACAAGTTGTAATCCACGCTCTAATTTTACGTGTGTTTGTTTATAACAAAGGGTGTTTGTTAGTTTTTCTAACCAAGCTTCTTTTAGGCCTTGTAACACTTCTTGTATTAAGCGAAACACGTGTGTGTTCATAAATAATTCATGACGAATATGATAAATCCTTTCTAAAACTGCTATGTTATTATGATGATAAAAATCCCATAATACATTTCTGAAATTGTTTTCAAAGTAGTCAACCTTTCGCAAATAATGAGATATAAACATTGATAAGATAGCACATAATCCTTCAGCGGAACTATTACAATTTTTTGTACCCATAGGGAAATTATGTATTAATTTTTTGAAATCCTCTTCCTCTTTTTCCTGAACTGTTATAAGTATTCCATGAGCTACGAAATAATGAAGAAATTTTTGAATTTTGGCGTCCTTTTTATCTTGATCATATAAAAACGAACCATATACACAAGTTTGACTTGGTGATAACGTATAAACATATAATCCATTTTCACAAGGAGAACTTATTTTCTTTACAAATTGAGAGAAATAAGATGTTACATCACGAGGGATTATAGAAGAAAGTTTTTCAAGCTCACTAGTTTTCACATGATACCAACTCCATTTCGTCATTTTTATGCATTCCATATTATTCTTCCTTTCTAAATTGTTTTATGTTTAATCGAATCATAACCGTAATATGACATTTGTATGTAGGTATTCATGTCTTGGAGGAAAAGTTTTTAGATCATCTAAATTACAAAATAAATGACATAGGAGGCCTTATTCTTTTAAAAGAAAGACCCCCTATATATTAGTTATTTTCATTCTCAATTTTAAACATTTCCTCTATACAAGCACTTTTTATCTTTTCTTATAAAGAATTTATTATATATGGAAAAGAAGCTACATAATTTGGCACGTCTATTCAACAAACTCCATTTCATTCGTTATTATAATTTGGATTCATATGCAGATTGATTGGTGATGTCGTCAAATACTTGACTCCCAATAATATAGTATCCATGGAGTGCAGCCTCTTTCGAAGCGTCTACCATACGGAAAGAAGAAATTTCACTTTGCATTTTTTCAATTCGTTTTTTGTGGAGATCTACTATTCCTCCTGTCCAAATAATAGTGTTATACTGTTCTAACTTAAATTGTTCTTGTAATACACGCATGACGTCTTGGAAGTGTGCATCCAACTCTTTTTGAATCAAAGTATGAACCTGATTTGTCTCATGATTTTCTTCTCGACATTCATATCCTTTTTCTAATATGTTTGGCATGTCGTTAATATGCAATTGATTACTTTCACCCTCATGATTCTGCACGATATTCTTAATATTTTTCAAAGGCTTGCTACATCCTAGTTCCGTCTCATAATGATTTAAAATGAGATTCTGTTTCATATCTGTCATTTCTAATGTGCGAAATCCACCATCAATAATTAAGATGCGATCTCGTTCCTGAATGATTCCCTCTTTTAAGAAATAGGCATGTAAAGCGACCGGTTGCTGAAGAATCAAAGCATTTTCCACCGTAATATGAATAAATTTCCCATCAATTTGCACGGAAGTTTCTTTTTTTAGTGCACGTTGTAATTGCTCATGCTGACTACCAAAACAACTGATGGGAAGCCCGGTAACAACTAAAGGTAACACGACATTTTCTTTATAATCCTTTGCAATGCAACCAAATATTTGTTGTTTAAATCGTTCGCTTTCATAATAATTTTCTATTTCTTCGTCAAATGGAGGAAGAAATGAAGCGTCAGATTGATGTGCTTCATTTCCCATGTAGTATGCAAAGTCTAAGTCTATAAAACTTACCTTTGTTAAATCTTCACTTTCAGCATGATTAGGTACAGGGGCTAGTGTGGAAGCTTCACTCTTAACCGTCATCTCAGAATCTACATCCTGGCGATATGCCCTTTTGGTAAAGCCAATTCCTACATCAATTGCATACAGAGATTTCATACTTTTTTCCTCACTTTCTATTTTTAGAGTTACATCTAGGCACTCTCTTCTTTCCCTTCTTTCACATATTTCTTTTCATTTTTCGTTTTTTCCCCGTCTAAGTTCTTACTATTTTCATTTATTTCGTAATCCTTTTCATCTGTTTTCTTTTTGTTATTTTCGTTTTCTGTTAATTCTTTAATGGTAGAAATCACAACTGGTGTAGCTGTAAGCAGTTGTGGTAATGTTTGTTTTGCAACATTAGCTGCAGTTACAGAAAATTGTTTACTTGTCTCAGTTACCTTCTCCAATGTTTCCTTTATGTTTCCTTCTTGTAGTTTTTCTTTTACGCTTTTTCCTTTTGTTTGTATAGCTTTCCGATTTTCTTTTTTTAATAGGGAGACGATGACTCCGGTCGTAATTCCAATCACAGCATATTTAAATATTGTATGTTTCATTTTTCTCATCCTTTTCTATTTTTATTTTCTTCCATGCTACAACCTAAAATAATTCCCTTACCTATTTATCAGATGTTGCAATCTATTACAGAGAATGATAGTTTTGCGGCTGCCTATCATTCGCCATTGGTACTTCAGCTGTTACTAGAAGTAAAATCTTCCCTTGATCTAGTTTTTCTTCATATAAGTTAGCTTCCTCCTTCGACAACCCCATTTCTTCCATTTGATTTCGAAGTTCGTCCCCTTTTTTGGAGAAAAAGTTGATAATACTTGTTCCCAATCCTTGTTCTTTTACTCCAATCGTATTTGTGTTTGTATCATCCGCAATCCTTTTTGTTATATGTTTTTCATGTGCTAAAACATAAATGTCATCGTGGCGAACCCCTTGCAATTCTAGCTCTTTTACTTTCATAACTACTTCCTGTTCATTTTGATATTCATAAACTACCGTTTTTCTTTCATTCGTATGCATCGTATCTTTCCTCCTTTAGATTTTTTATTTTTTTATTTAGTTGTTATGTAATATGTAATACACCTATTTTAAAGATGTTAAACTTAAATTTTCAAAAAATTTTACACAATAGGTTATTCATGTTTTTAATATCAAAGAAATGTCACAAGAACTTTGCTTTGATAAAAGCGCTCCAAATAACGATTTGTTTGGAAGGTAAGCCCATTGTTTTATAGAAATCATAGAAAAATAAAAAAGCACTCCTTTTTAAAGAGTGCTTTTAAAAAACATATAACCTAATCAAAATATTTCTATTTTGATTACGGAAAGAAAGTCTTTATTAAAACATATGGTTGCTAATTTAATTGCGATCTGCCTTGCACCCAAGCAGCAATATCATTTATAACATACTCAGGGATATTAGCAGGACTATAATATTCATTTGGCTTACTTATTTCCCCTTCACCCTCTGTAAAGAAATGATTTAACTTTGGATATAGTCGATAATCTACGTTATCTCGTTCTTTTAATTGTTCTTTCCAAAGAGGAATTTCAATTTTTGATTGAACTTGATAGTCTCTTTCTCCTTGAATAATAAGAAGCGGTGTCTTTTGTTCTTTTGACATTTCTGCCGCTTTAATTTTCCGTATAGAATCCCAAAATACTGCTGATCCTAAGTAAAAATCTTTTGGGGGATTCTGATCAGAGAAATTAGGATCATTTAATAATTCAAATTGCGATTTGTAGAATTTATATTGATCCAGGTTCATTGCTCCAATAGAGAAAAGGTACTCAAATTGATCTAAAACAACGTCTTGGATCGTACGAGCTGGCCCTCCCATTACAATTGCTCCAGCAATATTTTTATTTTGGTCTTTTTCAATCATTTTCGGAAGCATCATTCCACCTTGACTATGACCCAAAATATAAATTTGATTTTTATTTATTAGAGGCTCATTTTTAAGAAATTGAGTTACAAGAAGAGCATCATCTGTTGTCTCTTTATCAACTGTATAAAAGGGACTGAATTGTGTTTTCAACCCATGTTCATAAGTTCTTTTATTATAGCGAAGGACAGCAATTCCCTTCGATGCAAGACCTTCAGCTAAATCGCGAAATGGTTTTAACGCAAAAGCTGTTTCATCCTGATCAGTTGCTCCTGATCCTTGAACAAGAATAACCGCTGGAAAAGGACCCTTTCCTTTTGGAACCGACAATGTTCCTGGTAATGGAAATGCACCACTTCCAACTACTACTTCTTTATCAACAAATGATTCAGGCTTACTATATGATGGACGCTCTGCAACAGGACTAAACGACATGCTGAGTTGAAAATCGTCTATTTTTCCAGATGGATCTAGTTTAATTAGTAAAGGTACAGTCATTTTTTCAAAAACTAATTGAACCTCTACATTTGTATGAACAGGATTTGTCTCTTTTTGTGTAACCTCTCCAATTTCTATAAAAGGACCTGCTTGTAATTGCACTGGGAGTCCCTCCCAATAGCTCTTCAGCCATTCTTCGGATATTATTTTCTGTAATGACCTTGAGGTTAAATCAAATGCAGATTTATAATCTTCACTATTCATATGGCGAATAAATGAAAGAGTAGTAGATATAATAGGATTTTCATCATCACTATTGTCTACTTTTTTTATAGTTGTGTTTGCTTCCTTTAATTTCGAACTAAATTGGTAGTTAAACGGATAGTTATATGTATAAGGATATAAGCTTGTTTTCAATACTTCCGTATTCCGTCCCTCATACAAACTTGAAGAACTCGTAAAATTTTCAGGTGAAATTACTTCCTCCGCATATGAGACTGAGGGAATTGCTATTGTAAAAACTGCACTGACAAGTAATAACTTATTACTTATTCTTCTTTTCTTACCCATAATTATTGATTCTCCTTTCAAAATTAAAAATTTCTAATACAATATGCCAACTATAAGGAAAATAAAAATTATTAAAGAGATTAATAATCTATTTTACGATCCCCCCCTAACTAGTTAAAAATCTATCATTAACAAACTTCAATAAAAAATGCCTTCCCCCTCTTTTTTTATCATTGGATTTTTCAGTGACATAGAAGCACAGTGCCGTATTACATGTAACTGACCCATGTGATTCTCTATTCCAAAAGAAAAAAGCAATCCACTAGATGCTTTCTTTAATTGTTCTCACTCTAATTTTTTTAGATAATTCTCTTATTACTGTAAGATACATTTATTCTAAATCCTAAAACTCACTTATTTCTTGATAGGTTCTTAAGAAATATCAAAAAATAAAGAAAACAAGTTATTTGGTTATTCATTCCGTAAGCTTAATGCTCAAGTTAGTTTTTTTCACACGGTTAAACTTTATTAAGAAAACCTTAAGAAATTTCCCTCTATATTCATAAGAATTTTTTTCTATACTGAATCCTGTAAATGAACAAGAGGAGAAACGACCATGAAAAAATTTGTACTTTGCATACTAGGAATAGGCCTTCCTATATACTTACTACCTTTCATATTACGCGGGGATTTAGACAGATTTAATCCGATTGCTGAAGAAAAAAATGTATACGCCGTTGCGAAGGGATATGGCATTCCAGATTATCATTATAAAGGCCGAGCTATGTACTCACTAAAGGGTGTTGATGAACTAAGCAATGAAAAAGAATATAAAGTTGGAACGAACACGCCTAATGATTTTATAAGAAAAACTTACTTGAAAATTCATGTGAAAGGAAAATATGTGTATTCTTACGATATTATTTCTAAAGAGGATATTCCGGAGAAAATAAGGGGACAATTGGAGATAGCAAATAAATAAAAGAGCCAATTCATACGATTTGGCTCTTTATTCTCTCTCCCATCTACCGTTGGGAAAATTCTTTCAGTAGATTTATTAAATTCGTTATCATTGTTCCAATAACCATTGTTCAATTACTTTTACCGTTTCATCTCGTTGTGCTTTTGCCGTAATTAAACTCGCATTATCACCTTTTTGCTCACCATACATGCCAAAATGAGCATGGTTTCCCCCTTTTATCATGTGCATAGTAGTATTCTTTGACATGAACTTTTTATTGTTCTCTATTTTTTCAACAGTTGCTAAAGCATCTACTTCCCCGTAAATTGATAACATCGGAATCGACTTAGTAGAGAAGTCATCTGCAGGATACGAACCTAAGAAAATAATCCCGTCTACCTTTTCTTCATGTTGAAAGGCATACCTAGAAATCATAGCTCCGCCCATTGAATGCCCCGCAACATACCATTTTTGAACTTCAGGATACTGTTCAATTACACTATCTACCTCATTTATTCCAAGTATCGCTAAGTTTAATGGTAACTTAGGCATTACTACAAAATGCCCATCTTTTGCAAGAGCTTCTCCTAAGTAACTATAAGCCTCGGCTTCTACTTTAGCTCCTTGATAAAAAATAACTCCTATTTTTGCATCTTTCTCTCCAAAAACTATATAATCTTCATCTTTTTTATCATCTACTAAAGACAAAGCCTCTTTCGTTGGTTTATAAGTAAACTGAGACCAAGTTAAAAAAGTAATACTTCCGACGATTAAAATAGCTAGTAAAGAGTACAGAACAATTTTTATCCATTTTTTCAAAAAGATGACCTCCCTAAGATGTATATATTCTATATTTCAGATTATCATTAATAAACATAAAAACTCGAGCATTTTTATTGTGCTCAAGTTTTCATTTACGTCTTTAATTTATACTATAAATTGTCCAAGATAAATATGTAGCAAATGCAGACCATAAAAAATATGGTATTAGCAACCATGCCGATACTTTAGATAAATTGGAAGAAAACATAATGAGAAGTAACGTAGTAATAGCGACTAGTAAACAATCTACTGTTGCTAAAAACAAATTCTTTTGGCTAAATTGAAAATAGCTGAACGCTTGATTGAATATATAATTTAAAAGGAATAAAAACCAAAATGTTTTTGGCTTGAATCCATAGTTGTTGTAAATAATTGCAACTGATAATGCGATAAGTCCAAATAATACAGCCCATATCATTCCGATTGTCATACCAGGAGGTGTCCAAGACGGCTTTTCTAACGCATCATACCAAGTACGATCAATAGGGAATAAAACACTAGAAACATAAAACAAACCATATGTTAGGAAAAATACTATAATACTAGATTTTTTCATAAACATTCTCCTTTTTACTAGAAGATTATAGAAACTTTATATGATTAGTATGTCCTTGTAATGGATAAAATTCTAATATTAAAATTCTAAATACATATTGTTTAACCTATTTCATACAAATTCTTTCATACTTTTATATGCACAAAGGGCTCTCTCTCGTGCTGCCTTATGATCAACAATCGGATAAGGATATGTATCACCAAGTTTTATATTGGATTTTTGTAAAATATGCTCAGGTGCTTCCCAAGGTTTATGTATATATTTGTTTGGGATATCTTTTAATTCTGGTACCCATCTTCTTATATACTCTCCATTTTTATCAAACTTTTCTCCTTGTGTGATGGGGTTAAAAATACGAAAGTACGGTGATGCATCTGCTCCACTTCCAGCAACCCATTGCCATCCCATTGTATTATTTGCAATATCAGCATCTAGTAGTGTATCCATAAACCATTTTGCTCCTTCTTGCCACGGAATTAACAAATGCTTTACAAGAAAAGAGGCTACAGCCATTCTTGCCCGGTTATGCATAAAACCTGTTTGCCATAGTTCTCGCATTCCCGCATCAATAAACGGATAACCCGTTTTCCCCTTTTGCCATACTCTTAATAACTCCTCTTCCTTATTCCACGGAAAATGTTCAAAGCTCTTATTAAGAGGTTTATATACTGTAAATGGATAATGGTATAGTAAATAATAAGAAAACTCTCGCCAAATTAATTGACGTATAAAACTATTAACTTGTTTTTCAAAAAGACTACATTGTCTTTCGGTACTTTTATTTATTAAGTAATGAAACATTAGCTTTACTGATATTTGACCAAATGAAAGATACGGTGCCAACATCGAATGGACATTTTGACCTGGAAAATCTCTTCCTTCACTATAAGAGACTAATTTACTAGAGAAAAATTTCTTGAATGTTTTATATGCCCCTTCTTCTGTCGGATCCCATATTACTTCCATATGAGATGTCCACGGTATAGTCGGCAACAATTGTAATTCTGAAACAGATAAGCTTGCTGGTAAAGAGTTTCCCCACTTTATACTCTGCACTCTGCTAAAAGGTTTAGGTATTACCTGCTTTTGAAATACATTGTAAAAAGGCGTAAACACCTTATATTCAGTGTTATCTTTCTTTTTAATAATCCACGGTTCTAATAATAAATGCGAATTAAATTCTTTACAGATAATACCTTTATCCTCTAACATCATTTTCATTTTTTGATTAGATTGTAATCTGTCCGGATCATAACAAATATTCCAATATACAGCCGTTATATTTAATTGTTCTATGAGAGAAAGTATTTCTTCTTGTGTCTTTCCTTTACGTATTATAAAAGTAGAGCCCAATGCCTCAAGTTGCTTCTTTACATCTATTACAGCATGGTGCAACCACCACTTTGCCGCACTTCCTATTGAAAAAGTTTCATCTTGTATATATACAGGAAGAACCTCACCAGACTGAACAGCCTCAAATAGCGCTGGGTTATCATATAAACGAAAATCTTTTTGAAACATAACAATAATTTTATTTTGCATGGCTATCCTTTCTAATTCTTAAAGCACAATTCATTCTTTATTAGAACAAATACTTCTGTTATTTTTAAATGATTATAAGAATCATTTTTTGTAATTGCAAACAAACTCTTCTATTCTTTAATGGATTTTTCCAACTCTTAATAAAGATAAAAATATAATGCACTTTGTACTTATCTTAAACTCTTATAAAATAAAAAAGAAAATGGAGAGAAAGATGAAAAAACAATTTGATAAACAATCAAACTTAAATACATCTATAGATTCAACAATCCTATGGACTTTTCAAAACCAAAATGCCATAAATACACTTTTGAATGAAGGTAAGCTTATAGCCGATCCTATTTTTGTTAGTAAAGAAGATTGCACAGCATATAAATACATTGTAAGACACATGAAACAGAAAGGTATTGACTTTATTATAGATTTACCCATTTGGGCATGGCATTCATGCAATGGTTACCAAAAGAAGCCTACTTATGAGACTGCGAGAGAATTACTATCAGATATTCAATTAGAGAAAGAAATATACCTCATCGAATTCACATGTCCTAATTTTTTATTCATGTTAACAAACTATAGCGGATGGTGCGACATTTATTTTAAACTTACTGACAATCCTAAAGCAAGTGTAACAAATGATGAAGAAAAACACTTATTTGATCTTTACCCTATCATTGAGGAAGAATGGGAATATCATCATATCCAAGCAACTCTACCCTACCTAAAACAAGAATGGATTATACAAATAACAGAACTTAGTAAGATAAATGGATTTAATAAATAATATTGTTTATGAATGCTTTATTTAAGCATTCATAAACATAACAAATGGTCACATTAAACTAATACGTTTTTTTATAATGGAACCCTAAATAAACTCGTTACTACCTTGATTTTGCATACATGCAGTTTACTCATTTAGTTTTGGTCTAGTTTGTAAATATAAATGCAAATCTGGACTTGAACCGTTAATAATTATATCTCGAACAATTTTAGAAAGTACCATACTATATACTAATCCATTATCTCCATACGCATAGATAAAGTGACAATTTGGAAACTCTTCATACATTCCAATTATAGGTAAACCATCATGAGTACCACCATAAAAAGCACTTAAATAAAATTCAGGTTCAACTGTTATATTGGGAAAGAGCTTATTAAATTCATTCACTAATTTCTCTTTTTTATGGATTAATTTTGAATCTCTTTCTTGAGCAATGTTTGTATCTTCATCTAATCCACCTATAATAATCCTATTATCTACAGTAGTTCTCATATAAATATATGGCCTCGCAGTTTCCCAAATGAGAGTGCGTTTATACCAAGAAGATAAATCTTCCACAGGATTAGTAACAATTGCATATGAGCTAATCAGTGTAGCGTTCTTTTCCTTTTTAAATTCCAATCCTTCATATCCTGCAGCCACAATTACTTTATTGGCAGTAATAGAATTGCCTTCCTTTGTATAAAAGATAGCACATTCTTTCTCTAACTTTTTGCCAACAATCTCTGTATCTTCATAAATGTGAACTCCTTTATTAGAGGCTTGTTCTAATAAACTATGTGTAAATTTATAAGGATTTATTTCACCATCATTATACGTATAAATAGCTGCACGTTTTTTAAATGGATATCTCTGTCCAATTTGTTTTTCTGATAACCAAGCCGCTTTAAAATCATGCTTATGTAAATAATACAATTCCTTTTCTAATTTCTTTATATCCTCTTCATAACTTGCATAATATAAACTGTCCCGTCGTTTAAAGTCAGAGCAATAAGGCAAGCTTTGATCAGCATATTCAATATCATTAATAGCTTGTTCACATAATTTCATATGCTTAACTGCATACTCTTCCCCAAATGTATTTACAAGTTCAAAAAACATCTTATCACCTAAATATTGAATAAGTGCTGTATTTGTAAGGTTACTTCCATGTCCTACCTTTCTTTTATCAACGATAACAATATTTAAATCTGATTCACTCAAATAGTATGCTGATTGAGCACCCGAACTTCCTGCTCCTATTATTAGTACGTCACATTTTATATCTTCGTCCAAACGAGGATAAGAAGGTGTATTAGAAAAAGTCGTGTTCCAATATAATTTCCCTTTCTGTAAATCCATTTTAATTGCACCGTCCTAAATAAAATAGTTATATCCCCATCGGTATCTCCAAATCATTCTTACTATATACTTCTTATCAAAATTATCTTGCTATCATGAATAAAGGTTTTCATAAACCTAAAAGCCTTGTCTTAAAAATTTCTTTCGAAAAAACGTCAAATAATTTTTTATTTTTATTATAAAAAGAGCAAAAGATCTCCATTTATAGAAGATTTCTTTTACTCTTTTTAAAGGAAACAACTCCAAATATTTAACATATTATAGTATCTACCAAATAACAGTTGCTTATCTATCGATAACTTACACATAAGAATGCATTTGTTTCACTACTTTATTAACAGAAACTTTAACAACCGTTTCTTTTCCCCTGTTCTATCAATCTTGAAACCATGAACTTTAACATCAGACGGTACTAGTGGATGATGACAAATCATATCTATACTCTTCTCAATATTTTCACTAACATTTTCTTTTCCACTTAGCCATTCATCAAGGCTACCACTTGAAAATTCAGGCATGCAATTTTCAAAGAGATAGTCTAGTTCCCTGTTATTTTTTATGGAATCACGTTGAATTTGTAGATTAACTACATCAGTTTCTTTATCCTCTATTCCTACAACAAAAATTTCTTCAACATTTTCTTGATAAATAGCAATAATAATAGATCTCATTATATCTCCATAAGGATGTACAATTACAGAATCGTAGCTGTGTATAGTCAACATGTTTTCTTGTTGAATGTTAGTTACTTGTTGGATAATAGGCTCTATTTCATGTTTAATGTCTGTTAACAATAAAACTTTTTTATTCTTTGAATTCATATGGAGCACTCCTTCTTCATTATTGTATTTATGAAACTTTTAAGCTAGTAACAATAGTTGATTATGCATTACATGATTGTTACCAGTTTTTCCAGCGTCCCTTTGGATCAACACTTGCAAGTCTAACCCATCCATTTTGAACTTTTTCTCGAAATGTGAAATCATTATTTAGCAAACGTTCTATATATTGACTAGGCGCTTGAATTACAATTAGTAAACGAAGTGGTGAATGATACGTCTCACTATCTGACTGCATAACGGATTGCCAAGGTAAGCCTGGCAACAAATCACTTGCATTTCCCTGCATAACACCTAGACCCGCGGTTACAGTTTGGGTTGTTTTGTTTCCACTACCATAATAATGAGGAGCTACAGTTGAAGCGTAATATTGTAGATTTATCCACTGAGCTACTGTTCCTGGTCCTGCAATAATGTTAGCTAATATATCGCCACTTTCATCCTGTTTCCAATCATAATTATGAAGGAAAGCCCTACCTTCTAAGTCACAATCCTGAGTTAATTCTCGTTGCCCGATAATAAAAGATGCATTACGAGCTAATCCCCATTCTGGACGTATTTCACTCCAATCTTCTGCAAATCGATGTGCCTCTTTACTCGCATTTTTTATTTTCGTTTTAAAATTTGGTAATTGCGTTAAACGCTCTCTATTTGCATGTTGGCTCACATTTGGCATAATCGATTCGATACAATCAAATGCTTCTTGCGCAGTTTCCGAAAGTTCTGGGACGTAAATCCATTCCAATTCGTCCACTGTTGTTTTATGTTCAGCTGCTGCAAAAATGGTATCCTCAGGAATTTTAATACCTTCAGCAAACAACGCCTCTCTCACTTCTGGAAGATTACATAAAGTAGCAAAAACTCTTGCATTGAATCCTCCTGCTGCTCCGCCACAAGCACCACACTCAAGTGCTGCAGCATAAGGGTTGTTCGTACTTTGACTACTATGTCCGCACATTACAACCAAAGGAGCAAATTTTTCTGTCAGTCCCACCATTTTTAAAGCTTGACGCACATAGTTCACTTTTTCTTCTTTTGTAAAACCGATAGGTATCTCACCCTTTGTGTCATGAACATGATTAAGCGAGAATGTTGTAGCAGGTTTTTGTAACATAGTTTTACGAAGTTTACGAATGAAACCACCAACTCCTCTTGGGACAAAGCTTCTTGTCACCATCTGTAGACCAAGTAAAGGACCACTTAACTCAGGTAGCGCCATACTTGTCATTACGTTCTGTTTCATCGTTTTAAAAGTAGAACGTACCGAACTGCCTACCCTCTTACGTTGCTCATAAGATTTAAGTTCATTTTCATTTGTGAGCTCTTTTATTTGATGTTTCGGTTTGAGTATAACTGGCAAAGAAGGATGGTTGTTATTACTACCTAGTTCACTAGTTGCAATTGGTAACCCAAAGAAACCAGCTATTCCAAATGTTTCAAACGGACCTAATTTTTCAAGGTGGCGACGAAACGGTTCTGAACGTACATCAATACAGAATGCTAATTGAGCTAATACACGCTTTTTATCATTGGTTGCACGTTGTGTAGAAGCAATCTTCTCCCTTAATTGCTCTGCATGCGTTTGTTCCCAAGCTTCCAGCCAAAGTTTCTTGCGAATATTTTCATCAAAACGATAAGCGAATACTAATAATTCACTTTGTTCAGCAGCAGGCATTTGTAACCATTCCCGTGTTGAAATATTCCCCCAATAAATCCAAGAAGCTATAAGTGGGACGATCGAAACTTTTTTCTCAACCTTTTGATTTTTTAAAGGTAAATAGGGTTTTACAATAGCCAGCTCCATAGAAATTCGAACTGCTAAATATTCTATGAGAAGTTCCTGTTCCTGAATTGATTGTTGTGAGCGCCATCGTATCATTCCTGCCCACCCAGGCAAAGAAAGTAAGTGCCCTTCAAGGTAAGATTGTATGTTAGATTCAGAAATTCCTAGTTCAAATAATGCTCTCGCTAAAGCTACTTCGGCATCTTGTGGCCAATCTTTTAAAATTTTACGCTCATTTTTACTGAGCGCTGGATCAAATGTAATAAGGTGTTGCCATGCACGATAAAAACCTTTCTCTCGATTTGGCATCGTCCAATTTGATCCGGATTCATCAAGATATAATTTACACCATTTAATGATATGATAATTAAGAACATCAGATAGGTTTTCACTATTTTGACTCTCTATAAGCGAACTTATTGGCTGCATAACAGAGGCTTGCATACTTGCTGTATTTATATAATTCATTTCTTCTGCCAATTTATTTACTTCTGGCGATGATAATAGACTAGAAGGTAATTTTTCTAACTTTAAAGCTGCTTGGCAAAATCGCTCTGCTTTCTCTCGCGGAATATGAAAAGATTGTGAATCCAGCCAACGAGACAAACTCATTTGTAAAAATGATTCCTCAATCTCACCTTTCGCTTTTGCCGAATGAATCATGGAGGCACTAGGATAAATATCCACATTACGAGCTTCTTTTAACCAATTTGCGACTTGTTCAAATGATTGCTTTTCAAGTCCCATCCAAGGGTGGTGAGCTGCAAACGTAGAGATAGGCCAAAGTGGCGCAATAACTCGGCTAGCAGATGCAACTAAATCATTTATATTATTTTCTTGCATATCAATGTTTGTATCTTTCTTTAATATTGACGGTATGCTCATCACGAATTACCTCCCTTTGATACATAATGTTTCAGATAGCTTGGGTGACTTTCTACTGACTTTCGTCTCGCCTCACCTACTCGAACTAACCAAAGATAAAGTACAGCGAATAAAGTAGAAGATTGATGACGAGTAACGAAAGTACTAATAACACTACTAAATAGTAAAATACATATAACAAAGATAACGGCTGGAGCTGAAGGTTGAACACTTTGATAAATATCAGTATGCAACCATTTATAAAGAGAATTATGAACGGTAAAGTAAATGAGAGAAAATCCAATCAAAACAATTACGCCAGCAATTCGTCCCATTCTTCCCTCTCCAAAAACAACAAGCTGTTTCCATGAAAAGTATAGTGACCAGCCTAAGATTAACGCACTAACTAGTTGATACCCCTCTCCAGAAGTCATAAACCAGAAAGTAATTGCTATAAATAATCCTAAAACACGCCCAACTATAATCCATAAATTGGACATCTTTTCATTAGACTGATTCACTACCCCAAAACGTTGCACGGAAGAACCAGCTTGTAAAAATAGTGTAGCTTTAAACAAACCATGTAAAATTAAATGAATAATAGCTGCTAAATAGGCGCCTAATGCACATTGAATAAGCATAAATCCCATTTGTGCAATAGTTGAACCTACTAGCTGACGTTTATAATCAACTTGGACTAAACTAATTCCTGTACCTATTAAGATAGAAATACTAGAGAAAATTAGTAAAATGATTTGTGCAATATCATCATGAAAAAGAGGTGAAAATCTAGTTAACATGATACCGCCAGCATTTACTAAACCCGCATGCATAATAGCAGAAACAGGAGTTGGAGCAACAGCAGACTCAATTAACCATCTTTGAAAAGGCCATTGTGCTGCTGGAATCATCACCGCTAATATAATTAATAAGTTAATTCCTGTTCTCTCCAATGTTCCATGTAGCACTACATTTTCATTCGTTAAAACTGATGTTAACTGCCACTGTCCAGTTATTTGAAACAGCCAAATGATAGCTGATAGTAAGGCAATCCAACTTATTGTAAATAGGTAGCCAGAGATTTTAGTTGCTTCACTAACTACTTTCCACCCTTTATTTAGCCCTATAAGTAGAACCAATCCTATAAGCGTTGCTCCCCAACAAATGAGCATTAAGCGAAGATCATCACTTAACCATGCAACCGAAGATACACCTGTAGTACATGTAAAAAGTGCAAAGTATTTTCGATATGAGCGATCTCCCATTAAATAACGTACAGAGAAACGCTGAATGATTAAACCAATTGTAAGAACAAAGAAAGCCATTAACCAAGCTAAAGTATCTAGATGCCAAGGCCCCACAACTCTATCTCCATTGTTATTAACAAGTGCGAGTAAAGAAACCAATGAAGGTAAAGCAGCGATACCAATATGGATATGAACAAAACGTAAAGGTATCCTTGCATTTAAAAATAATAATCCACTTAGCCAAGAAGCACTAAGCGCCATAAAAAATAAAGTTAACAGTGTTGATGAACTCAGCGAAATTAACATGTTAAATACTCCCTTCTAAGCGAAAATAGCCTATAAAAATTTCTTTTCATTACGATAGTTTTTTTAATTTCAATTTTCATTCACTCTTTTAGTACATCGTTTTTTCCCATAAAAAAAACCGACAACTTCCATAATTCAATGATTTTATATCATCATTGAATTATGGAGATTGTCGGTTTCACTTCAACTAACTTCAATAAAGTTTTTTGAAGAGCTCCCATTTTATAGAGGATAGTAATGTATGTATTACTCCTATTAAAAATAACAGTATATCTCTGATCTCCTAGATTATGCAATCAATATATCAATTTATGTTATGCGCTATCTTTCAATTAAGAAACTTTTTCATTTAGTCAATATTACATATTAAAAAAATGCTAAAGCCTTAATTATAGCAAACAGTTAAAATAAGCATCTATTAATTTTTTAAAACAATTATAAGATAAACTATATTAAGCAGTTTGTCAATTTATTTATCAGTTTTTTTGAGCGTTATTCCAATTAAAATTCAGTATACGTAAATAATTTCAAGTTATTAATTATTATCATGTTAATAAATTTAAATAAAGCGCAAAACTTTTAGGTTTCTTAATTATCTCCCACTAACCCTACGATGGTTTTAATTTTTAAAATTTTCCCTCAAGATTATGAAACAATTTAAAAATCATTACTCGTTCACCAGTACGGGAGCTTATATCCGTATGAAAACTTTTCACTTTTTCTCCAGTTAATTCTAGTATAATCTCTTTCAAATCTTCAATTCCAGATTCAACTAGCTCCGAACGATTTTTCTTTATCGTTAGCATACCGTCTTTTGTTTCGCAAACCGTATATTCAGCTGGCGTTAAAATACCTTGTAAATTTACGATAATCATATCCCGTAATATATCTGTCTTAACGGATATAGACCCGCGTCCTAGGTAGTCCTTTTCCCAGTGAGTAATTGCTTTGCTTATCTCTGATTCAATAGAGCCTTTTGAGTTTTTCATCTTTGTATCCTCCTTCAATAAAATGTAATTACATTTATAATTACAATAACAATATAATAATCTGGATTGATTTTATTTTCAATTATTGAGAAGAATTTATAGGAATCGTTGTCATGTATCCTTTAGTATTAAGATGAATTTTTTATATTGTAATATACGTTTTTTTGATTATTCCCCGACAAAATACTCTTACTATAAAGACTCTGTTGCATAGATTTCAAAAAAGGACATTCCGGAGAAAATAAGAAAACTCTTGTAACGTAATACATAAACGAAAGAGCCGATTTCTTTATAAAATAAGAAATCGACTTTTGGCTTAGTTATTGATTTAGTAATGGAAAACACCTTTTTAAAATAATTATGTTTATACTATAGACGTTGATCTTTCTGGAAGTTTAGTTGAAAATGATCCGCTTCATTGTATACCCCGAATTCATATCCTTTTTCCTTATAAAATTTAATAATTTCCGGAAGCGCTTGTAATGTCTGTAGTTTTTCATGCATTAGAACTACTTCCACATCTTCTGTTGTTGTACGCTTTACATTTTCTATAATTTGCTGTGGGTTACCTTTTAATTTCCAATCATTTGAATCTATCGTCCAATCCCAAACTTTTATTCCTGCTTCTACAATTTTGTTACGAATGTCCTGCCCCTTTAATCCTGGTGCAGATCCATATGGGGGACGGACTAGTTTAGGAGTTGTACCTGTAATATTATGAATAAGAGCTAACGTTTCTTTCATCTCCGTTACAAATTGTCCTTTTTTGTATAGCTTATCACTATTATGTGTCATACTATGTGCACCAATATAATGTCCTTCTTTTACTGCTCGTTTTACATTTTCCTGAAAAGCGGTATTCTGTAAATTGCTACCTTGCATAAAAAATGTCGAAGCAACATGTTGCTCTTTTAGTACATCTAAAAATTTTCCAGTTAATTCGCTAGGGCCGTCATCAAATGTTAAATAAACAACCTTTCCTACTGGTTTTCCATCAGGTCTTTTCTGTTTTTCCAGTGATATGTCCTCTTTCTTTTCTTGTTGTTGCGTATTAGCTAGCCTAATACTTTCATTAGCTACTCCTTTTGCTGGGATAGAGTTCCATTTCCCTATTAAAAAGAAAGTGAAAAAGGTCGTTGCTAAAACAACTACTAGAGATAGTATTGCCTTCGTTACTACACTTATTTTTTTCTTATTTTGTGATTCTTTCATTATGTTTCGATCCTTTCCCTACTCATTTTCATCTTCATTATTTATGCAGCTAAACATTAACTTCAGCTGATATTTACAATAAATAGATTAATAGAGGAAGGTGAAGATAAAATGCAGATAATGTCGAAATTAGTTAAAGAATAGCGTATTGCATCCACTCTTTAAAAAAATATTTGTTTCTCTATTACAGTTAAATTTGAAAACTGAATATACATCCAAAATAAAAGATACTACTCTTTCTAAACAATATTTTTATATCAAGATAATAGCATACCGGTATAAAGATAAAATACAAAGATAGCCGTACTATTGAAATTCAATTATAATTTTGTAATTGGAATTCATTTGAACCAAATGAATAACTAGAAGAAATATTATTATGTGGAGGTGCCCCGATGAACCTTGTAATTAGAGAGTTAGAAACAAATGATTTAGATAATCTCCCGGAGATTGATGACAGTTTTATAGTGAATGCTCGGTTAATTCTTTCTCTTTCCAAAGGAAATAGACGCATAGAATATACAGTAGAAGACGTTCCGAGTTATGAAAAAAGTTATTTACAAAATCAAGATGATAATGAAGAACTGCCTTACAATGAATATATAAATAAACCTAATCAAGTTATTTACATAGCACTGTTACATAACCAAATCATTGGATTAATGGTATTAAAAAAGAATTGGAACCACTATGCTTACATAGAAGATATAACGGTAGATAAAAAATATCGTACACTCGGAGTTGGTAAAAGATTAGTTGATCAAGCAAAGCAGTGGGCAAAAAAGGGCAATATGCCAGGTATCATGCTTGAAACGCAAAATAATAATGTCGCAGCATGTAAGTTCTATGAAAAATGCGGATTTGTAATTGGTGGGTTTGATTTTCTTGTTTATAAAGGTTTGGATATTGAAAATGATGAAGTTGCAATTTATTGGTATTTGCATTTCGACTCTTAACGTTAAACTTAGTCAAAATAAAAACCCCAATCTCTCTATATTAAAATTGAGAAACTGGGGTTAAGTTACTTAACAATATTTTTCATTTAAAACAAGTAACTAATTAATAATCCTGCTGACAACAAGAAGCCGAAAATCGTATTTGTCATCGCTGTTGATTTCATTGCGATGCGCATATATCCAGGATCCTTTGCCCCTTTTTGGAAACTTTGAATCGCAGAAATTGGCTTTCTCAAACCTAGGAACATAACTAATGCCCAAGGGCTTATATAACCCATTAATACAATTACGGCAATCCATAAATACGCAATGAAAAAGGCTACCGCTAGTGTGACCACAGCTTTTTCTCTCCCAAGGAGGATTACTAATGTCTTTCTTCCACCTTTAATATCTTCTTCGATATCTCGGATGTTATTCGACATATTGATTGCACCTACTAAAATTCCAATTGGAATGGAAATCAATACACTTTCAATCGTTACAGTATTCGTTTGAATAAAGAAAGCAATGAGTACAAAACATGTTCCCATTAACAATCCAGAAACTAATTCTCCAAACGGGGTGTACGCAATTGGTAATGGACCGCCTGTATATAAATAACCAACCGCCATTCCAATTAAACCGATGACGACTAACCACCAGCTGCTATTCATACAAATATAAATGCCAATAAAAGCTGCTACGACATATAATAAAAGCGCAACTGTTAACACATTTTTTGGCTTCAATCCATGACGGACAATTCCGCCACCGATGCCAACGGATTCAGCGGTATCTAATCCACGTTTGAAATCATAGTACTCATTAAATAAGTTCGTTGCTATTTGCAGCGCTAAACATGCAAGCATCATCGCAATAAATAAAAGCCAATCAATTTTGGCAACATAAAGTGATGCCACTGTTCCTAAAATTACAGGAGAAAACGTCGCCGTTAACGTATGCGGGCGCGTCATCTTCCATATTAATTTAGCGGAACTAATTTCTTTTTCTGTCCCCATAACTCTGTTCAATCTCCCTACATTTTAAGTATAAATTACTAGCAGTATCTTTCTATCTATTTCCTGCCATGCATCCATTCATTATAGCAATAAATGATTATCCTTTCTAACAAATCAACTTTTAATAAGGTGAAAAATTATAAAATGAAACTTTAATCAGTAGGAGTTTTGTCATCCCCACTGATTATTAGTACATATCCATTGTTTTTTTCCGGGCAGCCCTCCCTCCCATTCGCTGAATTTTGTGGTGGGAGTCTTACTGTCCGTTAATGCGGGATAAAAAAGAAGTCAAATTACTTCCAAACAACACCTCGCCTCTCATATTCCATTCTGTATTCAACAGCAGCCGCAATTTTAGGACTTGCGAATCTTTCCGTGATCCAAAGTCCTAAATCAACTCCTGAAGTGACTCCTCTTGCAGTGATAACATCGTCTTGATCTACAATTCGGTAATGAAGAAGCTCTGCCCCGTATTCACTCATTTCATCCTGTGCCAAATAGTGCATCGTTGCCTTTCGACCGTTCAATATACCAGAGGCTGCTAACAGCATCCCCCCTGTACACACGCCAGCAACGATTGTTCCTGCATTGTACATCTCGCTAATCATTTTAGTCAAAGTTCCAAGCTCTGCTTGCTTTCGTGCCCCATGCTCTGCTTTATGATTCCAGCCACCACCAGGTACAATTAACAAATCTGGACGATTCTCCATTCGTAAAAAATCATGTAGTTTAACTGTAACTCCAAACGAGGTAGTAACTTCCTGCTTTTGTTCACTCGAAACGAATTCAACTATAAATTGAGCCCCTTCTTCTATCGCTCTTTTCAGTACCTCAAACGGTGCGAAAGAGACAAGTTCTCCGAAACCATCAAACAATACTATTTGTATTTTCATTTTCGCACACCTCATATGCTTTCTTTTTTAAATTGTAGATATATATAATGATTGGACAATCTCAAAGTGTAAATTGTAAAGTATACCTAGATTATTCAAATAAAAAATAATATCCCACATAGTTAAATACATTTGTAAACCCTACATTTTCTACAACTGCAACAGAAGGCTTGTTCAATTCCATACAGTCCCAATATGGAATAATATCATTCTCCAAACAATCTTTCACAAAACTATGCGCTATCTTTTGAGCTAATTTTCTCCCTTGGTGACCTTCTATCGTTTCAATATCTATACAGTGTATATTTTCAAAGACGAACCCTGAAAAACAAACACTCACAATTAAATCATCATAAACAATGCAATAGCCAATCCCCTCATTGAAAAAAGAATCCGGTGAAGACCAAAACTCTAAAATTTTTGATTGTAAAAAATCAATGTTCTTAAATGTATTATTATTATTTTCATAGAGAGCTTTACTCATTTTCAATACAGTATATCTCTGTTCAAATTTAGGCTCATGATGATTTTCATAATCCTCTTTTCCTAGCATATACACTCTTTGATTCCAACTCTTTAATTTACGATGCTGAAATATTCTTTCGATTGTTTTATTCCACTTCGAATGATTCCCGATTCCTTCAAAGCAATCTAATCCTACTTTCCTCGCCTCAGGTACTATTACATGATTAATAAAACGATTCACTTCTTTATTAAACTCTTCATTTTCAGCATCTCCAATAAAGAAGAAGCCATCATTATTACCTAACCAAATGAGTCCCGAATTAGGAGAAGTCACGTTATCTACAAATATACGACCAGGATTCACTCCTGCAATTACAGCACGTACCTCTAATTGACCTTGTTCATTCACTAAACGATTACACGTATAAAAATCATCCTTGCTTAGTTCACAGATCATACGTTACACCCCTTTTTTAAACTGTTCTATTCTAACTTTACCATTTTTACGTAATATTCTGTATTTTTACTAAGAGTAGTTTTAAAACGATGCGATAAGTAAATGAAATACATAATAAAAAAGAGCCAATCTCCAACACAATAGAAGATTGACTCTTTCCTTTATTTATTCCCCTGTTTCAGAAAATCGCTTTATACGTTCTCCAATTTCATCTCGAACACGTTGAAATTCAGACCACTCTTTTCCTGCTGGATCATCAAATCCCCAGTGAACACGATTCACATGCGTCGGAGTAGATGGGCATACAGCATCCGCATGACTACAAAGCGTAACGACTAAATCAGCACTATTTAAAATGTTTGCATCAATTATATCTGATGTTTGATTTGTTATGTCGATATTTACTTCGTTCATTGCTTTAATTGCGTTTGGATTCACTCCGTGTGCTTCGATTCCTGCAGAATATACATTCCACTTATCTCCTAAATATTGTTTGCCCCATGCTTCTGCCATTTGGCTTCTGCATGAATTTCCTGTACATAAGAAATAGATTGTCTTTTTATTTTCCATGTTGTTTTCCGCCTTTGTTTTTAAATTATACTGGTTGGTCATTAAAATATTTACGTTTAAACCAAAAAGCAACGTTTACAAGTGCAATCATTACAGGCACTTCCACTAACGGTCCGATAACAGCTGCGAATGCTGCGCCCGAATGAATACCAAACACACCAACTGCTACAGCAATCGCTAATTCAAAGTTATTACTACCTGCTGTAAATGCTAGCG
Organism: Bacillus sp. PK6-16; assembly: GCF_056530295.1. Classification (NCBI taxonomy): domain Bacteria; kingdom Bacillati; phylum Bacillota; class Bacilli; order Caryophanales; family Bacillaceae; genus Bacillus; species Bacillus sp. PK6-16. Next base: position 2,264,665 of record NZ_CP096511.1, on the reverse strand, counting down.
TTGTTGTTACCGGATAGTTTGCACCAATTTTTCTTCCCATAAAGAAAGAAACAAAAAACATTACAATAAAATAGATTAATAACGGAATCGCTATTCTTACTACATCTAGTGGCACGCTAACAATCATCTCCCCTTTTAAAGAGAACATAATGATGATCGTAAATAGCAATGCAAGTAATGTAAGTGGACTAATTTTCGGTATAAACACCTTTTCATACCACTGTCTTCCTTTTAACTTAACGAGTACAAAGCGTGTTAACATACCTGCTATAAAAGGAATTCCTAAATAGATAAATACTGATTTTGCTACTTCTATCATTGTAATATCAACAATAGCAACTTCAATCCCTAACCATTCTGGAATTACAGTTACAAATACGTATGCATAAACTGAGAAAAAGAGCATTTGGAATACCGAATTAAAAGCAACTAAACCTGCCGCATACTCTTTATCTCCATCGGCAAGATCGTTCCAAACAATGACCATTGCAATACAACGTGCTAACCCAATCATAATGAGACCAACCATGTATTCTGGTTTATCAGGAAGAAAAATAATTGCTAAAACAAACATAAGTACCGGACCAATAATCCAATTTTGTACTAAAGATAGAACTAACACTTTTACATCTTTAAATACTCGGCCCATTTCCTCATAGCGAACTTTCGCTAATGGTGGATACATCATTACAATTAAACCAACAGCAAGTGGAATAGACGTCGTTCCAACCTGTAATGTATTTAGTCCGTCTACTACACTAGGAAACACAAACCCTAAACCAATCCCAACAGCCATCGCTAGAAAGATCCATAGTGTTAAATATCGGTCTAGAAAGGATAAACGTTTCATTTTATTTTCCAGCTCCTATTAACAACAAGAATTTTTTTCTACTACGGTAGAAGTCGTACAACAAGATGGATCTTCTATTTTATGAACATCACTATCTGCTTTTGTATAAAAGAACTCCCACTCATTACCATCGGGATCCGTTACCCAAAACTTATCTTGTACTGCATAGCAACAAGTCGTGTCCATCTCATCACGCGCAAAGAAACCTTCTTTTTCTAATCTTTCTTTATGTAATGTGATTTCTTTAGCTGTATCCACTTGAAAACCAAAATGGTTTACCTGATTTCCCTTCACTTCATCTCGTACGTTCAGCGTGAAATTAAGTCCTGGCGTCTCTAATAGAAATTTTGCATAATCTGATTTCACTTTAACTGGTAATACACCAAATACCTTTTCATAAAATTCAATAGACTTCTCTAAATTCGTAACGTTTATACCGACGTGAACATACCTCATACCTTACTCCTCCTCTTTATATATCATTAATCAAGTTTTTTTGATTAATAGTGCAAAATTTTAACAACAGCTACCTTTCCCTGTTTTTCTAAAGATACAGCACAATTCTTCTGATAATAAATTATTTACTTCCGCATCATTTAAATCATAATAACTCCACGTACCTTTGGTTTCTTTTACAATTAAACCTGCGTCTAATAAAACCTTTAAATGATAGGACAGCTTAGATTGCGTCATTTCAAAAACTTCTGTTAAATCACATACACACGTCTGCCCTCGCTGGCAAAGTTCATACATAATTTCTAAACGCTTTTGATCCGCCAACGCTTTGAATTTTTTCTCATATAACTGAAAATCTTGTATCACTGTAGTTCACTTCCCTTCATCAACTTTTTTTGATATTTATAGTATATACGCTAGTGAGTTCATTATGCAACTTATTAATCAAAAAAGCTTCCTCGCATCATAACTTTGCTACAACTAAAAAGGACCATTGCCTTTTCAAAAATGAAAAACTACGGTTCTTTTTACAACTTAATAGTTACAATATTTCCGAGAAATGGAGTCTCTATAACTGTTTTAAATTTTAATTTGACCATTATAGAGTAGTGCCCCATCACCCTCAATCTAAGAAAATCAAATACCCCAAAATGAGAAAAATCGATATAACTCTTGTTTTTGGTGCATATTCATAAAAAGCACGTTACTATTCTCATTAACATAAGAGAATAGTAACGTGCTTTTAATTACAAAAATAGTTTAAATCCTTAAGTTGATGGTTGTGGGACGGGCCCCAATAAGAACGGTATCTAAGATTGTATGTGAGGTGTTAGTTCCATTCCAATGGCCTCAGCCGGCGATTAACTCAAATACCGATTTCGGATGACCCCCATATGATGAATTTCGTGTCCTGCGATGCCGTACGCGAGGGCGCGCGCCGTAATGCTTAGGTTGTTGGCTGTGCCCTTGCGGGGCCATGCCTCCGCCGGTAGCCCGCGCAGCAATGTGATCGTTGATTGCCGTACGGCCCGGTAGTCTTCGGCCAATTGCGCGGTTGTCCAGCTTCCGAAAGGAGGTATGAACAATTCCTGATCGAAACCGGTCAGAGGCGTCCGGTCCCCTCTTGCAAACCGGAGCAGGCGGTAGGTCATGACGCGTTCCGCGTCTGCAATGTGGCCCACGACTTCTTTCAGCGTCCATTTTCCTTCCGCATACCGATATGCGGCCTGGCTTTCGGTCAACGATGCCAGGAGCTCGGTCATTCGCTTTTCCTGAGCGAGCAGAATGTCGATGATGTTACCGTCCGGCACCAAACGGATATATTCGCCGGAGCTCCCGGCGTATTCTTCTTCTGACGGTCTTTGATTCATGCGTAGTCACCTCTTTATGTATATATAGAAAATTATAGCACTCGTCTATGTCTAATTAATTCGCGAAATGATAGAACTTCCCTTCTAATAATTGAAGATAAGCAACTATTTAGTCGGTCGCCACACTATCCTGATTCGTTAGCACAATAAGCAATGCTAATCAATGATGCATAAAAATTATCTGTTATATAATATTTCGAAGTTATTAATATATATTGAGTTATTCCGAAACATACATAAATACATTTTGTCGAAATTATTAAAAAAGGAGAATTTCTCTAACTGAAGAATTAATAATTGTGTTACCAATATGTAAAAATCTCAATTTAAAACTAAAGGAGAACAAAATGGGACAAATAATTGTATCGATGTACCTCTCACTAGATGGTGTCATGGAGGAACCAGCTTGGACTGCTCCATATTTCAATGAAGAAGTAGCAAAGTTTCAATCCGATTTACTGTTTGAAAGTGAAGCTCTTCTACTAGGGCGAGTAACCTATCAAGGTTTTGCAGCTGCCTGGCCTTCTATGACTGATGAAGAAGGTTTTGCTGATAAGATGAACAGCATGCCTAAATTTGTTGCTTCAACAACTTTGGAAGAAACCGAATGGAATGCAAACCTTATCAAGGGGAATATTGTAGAAGAAATATCGAAACTGAAGGAACAGCCCGGTCAGAACCTTTTAATTTATGGTAGTGGTGAGCTTATACAGACATTGATGCAACACGACCTCATTGATGAATATCATTTTATGGTCAATCCTGTTATCGTGGGAAGCGGAAAGCATCTCTTTAAAACCGGAAACGATACAAAGGCTTTAAAACTGATCGAAACAAGAACGACCAGTTCAGGTGTCGTTATTCTTTCCTATCAGCCGGAGAAAAAAGAATAATTATTGATAAATTATATAAACAAAAAACTCATCAGAATAAATCCTGCTGAGTTTTTTTATAAGATAATACATATATTAATTTATAAAAATCAGGGTATTATATTAACCAAAATCAAACAATATATCAATCCTTTTAAAGGGTAAAATAGGGAAAAAGGAGATTCTAAATAATGCCTTTAGAAAACTCTATTTATTACATGGGAGTTGCTATTATTTTAGTAATCATCGGTGCAGTGTTCGGGGGAATTATACGTATAATTCGGCATACTAACAATCGCAAAAAGCAAGATTCAGTTGAACAAAAATTAGATACGGTTATTCAACTATTAGAAGAACAAAACAAAGATTGACTCTTTCGGATCAGGAAAAGTTAAAAATAACTTCCAATAACGAGAATAATGTAAATAAGCTGTCCATGTGTACAGCTTATTGTTTTTTTGCTTAGCGTGCAAAATTCGCGTTTTGTTCGCGGGACCCCAAACAGTACGATTTTATTTCAAAGACACAACGATCTTACTACACACTTTTTATTTATCCCACAATCTCATATGCTAGTATTACTATTTTTTATTACTAATGTTGCCGTTTCACTCGGATGGCTAAGGGGAAAATGATGGCCATATGGAACAAAATCAACCTTACCAAGATGCGATGGAGCAGAATAGGCTCTGTCATACTCCCCCCAAATAATGTGAAGATTATACTTTGTTACTTCATTGAAATCACCTTGATCGTTTTTCAGTAGTACACTGTTAAGCTGAACCGTTGTATTTAAAATTCTAGGAGAAGTAAAACTTTTACTTATTTTTTCAATATAATGTTCAGGGATACTCTCCATACTTTCAAACAAACCATTACTTAATAAATAACGCTCTATCAAATTAGTAGTTGCCAGTTTTAATGTCCATTTGTTCATAAATTGAGGAACATTTAGCGATTTAGCATTTTTTTTAGCAACAGGTGGCTGAAGTAAAGTGATTGCATACTTCTTATCTATGTACTCTTGTGCCAATGCTTCCAGAAGAATAAACGCACAGAATGAATGGCCAATTAGATGCGCACCATTAGTAGCTTTCTCCAATAACTTTTTCACTACATTCAAATAGATATCTAGAAGATTTTTCTCTCGTTTAAAAGGAGAACGTCCCAAACCTGGAAGATCCAAAATCCATACAGGTTGACCAGTTTTTTCATGAAGCTCTTGCGCTAAAGGAAATAAATCCTCTCCATCACTCAATAAACCATGTAATAAAATAAATGGTTTACCCTCTCCTTGTAATTGGTAAAGGGTATTGTTATCACATAATGTTCGTTTAAATATATGATTATGCTGGCCATTTTGATACATCATTCGATAATCCAGATCAGCTACTACAGCAGGGAAAAATTTCATTACACTCGTCTTCTTAAACCAATCTCCTCCCATAATTTTTTTCGCTGAAACATTTGAAAATTTTTGTTTTGTAATAAAATTCAGTCCATCAGAAGGAATTTTTGTTATTTTACTTCCTCCACTATTCATAATTGCTTTCATAAATGGCATTGGAACAGAGATTTTTGGTGCCCTCATATTCATACTTTCCGACATAATACTTAATAATTCAGCAATGTTTTGATCGTGCTGTTTGTCTTCAACAAGTGTATATGTTTGAATAGTCGGTTGCTCCAATCTGAAAACCTGCACAATAAACTTCGCAAGCTCATCGTTTGAAATAAGTGGTAACCTATATCCCTTACCTCCAGGAATCACTGGCATGAGCCCTCTTCGCATACTCATCACAAGCAAACCTAATCCTGCTATCTGCTCTGTACTCCCTGTTTTACTACTACCGACTACAGTTGGCGGATTAATTACAGAAAGCGGATAACCTACTGCTGATGCCTGCTGACGGATATAAAGATCTGCTAAAAATTTTGTTCTCTCATATGGATTTTTTATTTTCAAATAATTGTTTCCTTCTTGAAACACATCAATTGCAATCTTGCTATTTTTATCATCAAAGGGACTCATATAACCTACAACATGAATAAATTGTTGCAAGCCCTTCAATTGATGAATGCTTTTAGCTAATTCACTAATATGTTTGGCGCCATTTAAAAATACGGAAGCTGCCTCTTTACTTGTCGCTTGAATATCCATGGGGCCTCCTGCGTGAATAATCACATCCGTTTTCAATACCCTCTCCTTATCTTCAGCACTTAGACCTAAATCTATTTTCGTCAAATCACCTTCAATAAAGTGCATAACTTCCTTTTTTAAGATGCCTCTTTCTTGAAAAAGGCGTATTGCTTTACTTTTCGACCTTACTAAAAGAAGAATTTTAACATCTTCTTTGGCTAATTCTTTTACTAATTGCTTTCCAATAAAGCCTGTTCCACCAGTTAAAAATACTGTTCTCATATAAAATCCCCCTTTTAGTACTACTCAGTACTAATTCGATGTAAAAAAAATGCTTCTTTTATCGAAGCAATTTTAAAAAATGATCTGCTGTTTTCGTAATTACAGTTGCATCCTTCAATGTTTCTGAAATAAATAACGCTCCTTCAAGATTTGTAATAAAAAGTGATGCAACCTCATCAATATGAATCGTATTTCTGAATTCTCCATTCTCTACCCCTTGTTTAAGTAATAGAGAAACTTTCTTTTGTAATCCTGTAAAAAAAAGACCTATTTTTTCTTTTATTTGCGTGGCCTGTGTAGGACTTTGAATATAAAGAGTAATAAATGGACAGCTCCCCTTATACTCTCTCGACTGAACTCCTTGTGATAATTGCTTTAAAAACAGTTGGATACGATCTTCAACTAAAAATTGGTTCTGAGAAAGTACGTCATCAATTGCAGATTGATACATTTCAATCCAATAATCAACGACTCCTTCTAATAATTGTTCCTTATTAGAAAAATGATAATACACATTAGACTTTGAAACTTTGCTTACACGTACTAATTCATCCATACTTGTATAAGCAAACCCTTTTTCTAAAAATAATGTTGCAGCTACTTCAATCACACGTTTTTGATTCATTAATTTTACCTTTGTCATAATTAGAACTATATAGTACTAATTTAAATATTGCAAGTATTTATGTTAATTTTTAAAAAAGTTTGATAAAAAAAATTCCACTAACATTGATTTTACTGCAAAAGAATCTTATTTTGAATAAAGTTGAACTGCCCCCCGAAATTGTTCATTCACTATCGACTAATAGAGGTCACCATACATGTCCATTAACTTAAGAAAAAGAAATGCCCCCTTATTCAAATTGCCTAGCGAAAAAATCACGTTTTAATAGACTTCTTTATCATCCCTACCTTTCTATAGATTACTGGTTATGAAGTAGTGCCCCTATAAACAAAACCCTCCAGAAACATCTATAATCTGCCCTGTTACCCAGCGGCTATCAGAAGAAGCAAGGAATGCTACTGTATCTGCAATATCTTCAACTTGCCCTATTCGCCCGAACACAGATGAATTCGTAGCAAAATTTCGTATTTCCGGATCATCTAGCAATTTCGCATTGATATCTGTCTTCGTATATCCAGGCATAATTGTATTCACTGTTATACCTCGTTCTCCAAGATGTTTAGCTAGAGGAAGTGTCATCGTATTTAGTGCACCTTTACTTAAACCGTATGCAATGGACCCTGTAAAACCAAGTCTTACTTCCGCTGATGAAATGTTAATAACGCGCCCTTCTACTCGTAGTAACGGTAATGTTTGCTGGATTAAAAAGAATGGTGCTTTCATATTTACAGACATAATTTCATCAAAAACTTCTTCTGTCGTATTTTCAATCGTTCCTTGTGTACCTATCCCTGCATTGTTTACTAAAATATCAATCTCTGATGTACCAACTTTTATTTGTAATTCATGCTTTAACTGTTCTACTAGCTTCTTGACACCATCAATTGAATTGAGTTCAGCTTCAATTAAGAATGCTTTTCCTCCATTAGATTCAATCTCACTAATCGTTTCATCTGCAGCTGCCTTATTTCGACCGTAGTGAATCGCAACTAATGCACCGTCGTTTGCCAATCTCATTGCAATCGCACGACCAATTCCTCGACTCGCTCCTGTTACTAACGCTACTTTCCCATCAAGATTCTTCATTTTTTCCATCCTTCCTAAATTTCCGTTTGATAAAAACCTATACTTATATTTTCATGTAAACACCAATCATTTTAAATATAGATTTATAGGTAATTTAGTCCATTCGCTTATGATATTATAGTTATAATTCGTAATTTACTTTATAAAACAAAAATAAGGAGGCTACACAATGCAAAACGCCGTAAAACTGGATGAAATCGATCATAAAATTATGAACTTGTTGTATGAAAATGCGAGAATTTCTGTTTCAGAAATAGGACGAATTATATCCATGACGCAGCCTGCTGTAAAAGAACGTATTAACAAGCTTGAAGATCAAGGAGTTATAGCGGCTTATCGAACGAAATTTGAGCCTGCAAAAATTAATAAAAACATTCAAGCATTCATCATGTTTAAAACGAGCCAATGCTCTGATTTTATCCAGTATTGTAATGCAGCTCCTGAAGTAACAGATTTATTTCGAATTAGTGGGGAATTTAATTATATGATGAAGGTCATGAGCGATTCGATGGATTCTCTCGCTACATTTTTAGACTCTTTAATGCAATTTGGCTTGTCATCTCCTTTAATTGTTTTAAAGAGTGAGTTTGAGGAGAAATTGTCATTCTAATAAAGGATACGTATTATCCTCCGCTAACAGTAAAAGCTTTTCCTTTATGAGAAAATCCAACAAAATTAATGATTAGTAATAAAAAAAGAACATTGATTTTCAATGTTCTTTTTTATATCTCTACTTATTATTTAGATTGCTATTCGAAAAAAGTACCTTAATCCCCTTACCCTTGATTCCTCTGCGCCTCTCTAAACTCCTCCTTCACCTTCTCTAACAACCCTTCTTCCGTAATTAATCGATACGCCGTATTTGCTAATGCTTTTGCCGATGTAATTAATGCTTTATCTCCAAGTTCTGAACGTGCTGCTTCTCTAAATTCATTTGTATGTGCAATTAAATCATCTGGTCCGATTTTAATGTACGGATGAATTGTCGGTACGACTTGACTTACGTTTCCTGCGTCGGTTGAACCGATTCCTACTCTTTCTTTACGATTTACATCTTCACCTAATAGTTCTAGTTCTTCCGCTACAATATCGTTATATGTTTTTGTTACGAGTAATTCATCGATTTCATTTTGGAATTGATGGATTTTTACTTTTGCACCTGTTGCTAACGCTGCTCCCTCAGCAATATTTTTTACTTTTTCTGTTACTTCTGCACATCTTTTTCGCGTTGCTGCACGGATGAAGAATCTTGCTGCAGCGTAGTCAGGAATAATGTTAGGTGCTTTTCCTCCTTCTGTAATGACGCCATGAATTCTCACGTCTGACGGAAGTTGTTGGCGAAGTGCATTAATACCGTTATAGAGCTGAATAATCGCATCTAATGCGTTAATCCCTTCTTCTGGCGAAGCTGCAGCGTGAGCTGTTTTTCCGTAAAAATGAAAATCAAGTGGATCGACTGCTAGTGAAGGACTCGTTGTCGCTGTTTTTCCGCTCGGATGAATCATAAGCGCCGCATCAATGTCTTTAAATAAACCTGCCTTTACATAACTTGATTTCGCGCTACCATTTGGCCCTCCTTCTTCTGCTGGCGTACCAAACACGACAACTTCTCCGCCAATTTCTTCAAGTGTTTCTGATAATGCGATTGCTGCTGCAACACTAATTGTGCCGATTAAATTGTGACCACACGCATGACCGAGTCCTGGTAAAGCGTCGTACTCCGCTAAAAATGCAATTGCCGGTCCTTGTTTTCCAGAGCTTTTTCGCGCGATAAATCCCGTTTTATGTCCAGCTATATTGTGCTGCAACTGAAACCCTGCACTACCTAGTAATAAACTTAACGTTCTTGATGCGTAAAACTCTTGGTTTCCAATCTCCGGATTCGCATGAATATCATGACTTGTTTCTATGTACTTTTCCTTATTTCTTTCGATACTCTCTTCAATTGTTTTTCTTTGTGACGCTACTCCTGTCGCTCCCATTTTTCTTCCTCCTTTTATTTTCACGTAAAAAAGCCTCTTTCTAAAAGATAGAAAGAGGCTTCTGTATATACAGTCAAAATGAGCTTCTTTCTTATCTTTCAAGTTACCTTGCTGGAATTGGCACAGTATTCATAACGAATCCGCTGCCGAGGTATCATAGGGCCAGTCCCTCCACCTCTCGTGATAAGAATTTTCATAAAATTATATTAAATTATTTTTTATTCTAAGTTCATTCCAAGTAAAAGTCAAGGAATTCCTATCCGAATTTACCGAATATCTAAAAATCCTTTTAATACACCAATTGTCTCAGGTGCTTGCAGTCTTGCACATACGTACGGAAATTCCGTACTACCTTCAAACATCATTTGAGATGTAAGCGGTGCGCCTGCCCAGAAGATTTCATCATCGATTACTAGGAACGGGAATGCTTTATTTTGTCTTTGTAACTTTACATTTTTCAGTGGAACTGGTCCGTCACTATACACTGTTATTTGCGCATTTGTACGCATTAACGCTTGCCATACTCGCTTATCCACTTGTTTTGTACTTGGAAGTGAAATAATAATTTTTCGTTTTGCTGCTAAAATATCTTTTAATAGCCCTTTCGTTTCCTCAAGATTCATTTCCATAAACCAGCGTAAACGTTTCGATATTTTTCGTTCCCACAATTGTCTTGATGTCGTGCGATCATACACATTTCCGTGACGTTCTATATGAGCTGTTAATTGTGATAACGCTTGTTTTCTCGAAAGGTTTTTACGCATATAATGGCAATCTGATAATTGAATGAACTTCCCTCTCGCCCTTGTCACTGCTACATTGACGAGGCGATGGTTTTTGTGATCAAAGAATAATACGCCAGGTCGTTCTTGCGGATAACTGTCAACCGTATCAAAAATCATCATATCTCTTTCAGAACCTTGGAACTTATGAACTGTCGCCGCTAAAACTGGTATGTTTTGATATTTCGTTCTCTGCAACATTTCTCTCATACACGTCGATAAAAAGCGTGACTGCGCTCTGTAAGGCGTCACAACACCAATGGATTGCACACCGTCTAACAATCCGATTAACATAATTTGCATTGCTACTAAACCAGACATAATGTTAAAACGTGAACCAGAAGCAGCATCTTTTAACGAAAAAGCTCCCATTTGGCTCGTATCAAATAAAACACTCGCTTCATTTGCGAACGGCTGCAATTGCGCAAGTTCTTTACGCTCTGAAACAGACGGATGATCGTATACTCTATTTTTATAAATAAACGAATTCGTAAACTTCGATATATCTGCATGCATACGTCTTTGTTCCTGCAACATAAATAGGTTCGGATGTGCTTCTGATTTATTAACAGACTCAACAATCCCAGCATGGTAAAACATATCTTCCCCAAGCCATTTGCGAACGAGTTCATGATTTGCCATCGCAATTGGAGGTAACTGTAAAAAGTCACCGCAAACGACGATACGTTTTCCAAGTGAAGCAGCTAATGCAATTTGCGGAACATATGCCATACTTACTTCATCTACAACAACTAAATCAAATGTACGCTCATAAATAAGTGAATCAATGGCACATTTCGATAAAGTTGCGCCGATTACTTTCGCATTTTCAATATATTCTTTTTCTACTTCTTTAATTTTAGCCTTTTGCTTTCGAAGATCACTTTCAATCTCCTGCATACGCTTCTTATCAGCAGATGTTGCTTTATACGATAAGATTTTTTCACGAAGCTCTTGGCGTGTCTCTTCTAAATAGAGTCTTTCCTCACCCCAAGATCCGTTCGTCGTTTCAACTAACTTCGACGCAAGTAACGTTTCATGATTTCGTATATGTTCATGTTGACTATAACCGTAACGAACAATTTCACCAGGCGTCCATTTCTTTTTCTTCTCAATTTGCTTCGTTACTTCACTCATTAATACGTCTACTGCCGCATTACTATGAGCTAACACAAGTACCGATTTTTCTTTTTGATAATGAGCCGAAATAATACGTGATAAATTGTAAGACTTCCCTGTTCCAGGTGGTCCCCATACGTACGTTGTCGGATTGTAAAACGCGCGATATGCCAGTTCATTTTTCGGATTTTTCATCTTCTCAATATGTTTCGGACTGCTCGTCCCATCAACAAGACGCTTTATACGATTACGTTTTAGCTTATCTTTACGTGCTTCTTTCAATCGCTCTTGCAGTTGCTCTAACAATTGCCACGGTTCACTGTATAAAACCGCTTCTCTTATTTCACCTTGTATATAATCATTTAATTTCAGCTCTATTTCTAATCCATGTACAGATAACACTTCCCCTGTCGCTTCCTCACCATCGAACTCAATTCGAATCGGTGAACCTTCAGGTAAGCTTACTTCCGAAATAAGCTGAAATACGTATACTGTACTTTCATAATCTGTATATAAAAAACGACTGTTCATGATAGAAATTTTACTACCACCTATCGTTTTCCAATGTTTAATTTCATACGCTAATGCATAATGCCACTCTTTCATCGTTTCCGATAATGAAGGAGTTTGAGTAGGTGTATTCATCGTATAATCTCCTTCCTTCTCCCCAAACATACTTTCTCACTATACCATATAACACGCTAAAATTTGTAAGGTTTTTATCTTGCTTATTTTCTTAATTTTCAATAATATATTGTATATAATTTTCAGAAAGAAGGAATCTACATGCCAGTCAGAAGAATAGAACACGTTGGACTTATGGTTGCAAACTTAGAAGCATCTATCTCATTTTATGAAGAAGTAGTCGGCTTACAGCTCCTTAAACGCATGGGGCACCCAAACCCAGACTTAAAACTCGCTTTTTTAGGTGTGGAAGAATCGAAAGAAACGATACTCGAATTAATTGAAGGCTACAACTCTTCCCTTCCGGCAGAAGGAAAAGTACATCACATTTGCTTTAAAGTGAATTCATTAGAGGATGAAATCGAAAGACTAAAGAAACACGCAGTAACCTTCTTACTAGGAGAAGAAATCGAAACATTACCAGATGGAACACGTTACATATTCTTCGCTGGCCCTGATGGAGAGTGGATTGAGTTTTTTGAGACGGAGAGATAAAGTGAAACTTTAGTCAGCCCACAATAAACGGGATAATAACTCTATGATCCACATAAGGAGTAGAAACTGATGAATACAGTTTTTATTATCGTTTTTTTGGGTACTTATACCATTGATCTCATGGGGGTATTTGGCAATTTAAAAATGCTGTTTACTTATAGCAGTATCTTTTACGAATGCAAAAATAGCCAAAATACGCAAGCAGTTTCGCATAAAAACTTGCATATTTTAGGCTGTTTAATTGTACTCCTTATTTTGTTAAAGTTACCTGTCAGTTCAATTCCAAAGACCTCAGCTGACGATTAACTCAAGTACCGATCTCGGATGACTCTCATATGATGAAGTTCGTGTTCTGTATCCGCTACACTAGCTGTAGCAACAGTTGCTATCTCAATTTTCTTCAACACTTGACAAGGTAACACCTTCTTTTTCAAATTCAAAGAAAAGTTTTTATTTTTCAGCATAAAGCATTATAACTCAACTGTTTTCATACAAAATTTTATGTAAAAACAGAAAGGCGAGGATTCCTCATATCCCCGCTACATCAATGATTTATAAAATCCTATATAAGAGATACATAGACAAAAAAAACAAGAACCCCTGTACATACAAGGATTCTATGAAATTATTTGCTACCGATAATGGGGCGTTGTGTTAACTATATACGAATATCATATTCATCCAAAATTGCCCTTATTGATGGTACAATTAAAGTCTTGGAGGGGGATTATGGGAATTATTTTATATTTTGCATTTTATTTTGGAGTACTGTTTCTTATAATTGGTACTGCATTAGTTTTATTTATTATGGCTGTATTACCAAAAATCTGGAGTAAAAATCTATCATTCGTAATGATCGGTTTAGGGATCAATATACTTACTATTCCGTTGTCTTTTTTTATAGGTGGGATGGCAACAGATTCTCCTGATAGTACTAGGTTAGATTTTTGGAAAGGATTTTTCTTTATTCAAAAAATACCGCTCTTTTTACTGAACTTTTTATTATTTTTAACTGTGGTGTTGTGGTTTATTCGTAAGAACAAGAAAAAAGTAAACATATAGAATTTCAAAACGACTTCCAATAACAAGAATTATGTAAATAAGCTGCCCATATGGACAGCTTATTTATATAATTTTCTTTATGGGAAGTACACTTAAGGCCATTTTTAACTTAATAGGAGTCTAATATCTCAAGTTTCTTAGCTAATACCCAGCTATTTAGACCTAAATATGCATAAATATTGTAATAAAAATAATTCCCGTTTCTCAATGTTTCCTATAATCTTTTTATATCTTCATAGAGTATAGGCCAACCTTGCATTAAGATATTATATATATTTCTTACTACAAATATGGACGGTATTATCCTTGTTGCAGTTTTAATTTTATTCAAGTCCATTGTAATTACACAGATTGAAATATCTATTCAATTTCAAAAATAGCAAAGGAAATGTATATAAAAAGATCACTTGTCTTAGAAACAAGTGATCTTTTCATTAGATATACTGCAACTTGCTAACAGCAGATAATTGTTATCCTATTCATATGTTCAATAGATATTATAATACATTTTTTAGTTATATAGACGGAATTGTTTCTAATGAAATGAGACCAAACATATTTCAAAAGGTAGCATTAATTATTTAGTGCGTTAAAAATGCAATTTTGAACCTTTCGAAGCACTAAATTAGGTAGATTTTAATAAACTTCAAACTTTGTCTGCATCAGGATCTCACAATTGAGTCTGAGTAATTAATGCTGTCAACATAACAAAAGAGTCCTGATTGAAACAAACTCTTTTATGAGTTTTTACAAGAGTAAACTTTTAAGCACATAATTACATTTCTATTATTTATTTTATCACTTGTACAGATGCTGGTTTCCACCCCTGATTCTCTACCCAATCAATATTAACCTTATATTTTTTATTACTTTGTTTATCTCGTACATTACCGTAGGCTTTATTATTACCATTATTTCCAATAAAATCGAAAATCAATTGGCTCTCTGGAACATCAACAGCATAAGAGATTGCTTTTTTCATCTCACTCCAATCTACTGTTCCTTCTTTAAATTTCATATCAGGTTTCGCTCCTTGCTCTGTACCAATTGGCTTCCATGAAGGATTAGTTTGAGGATCCTTTTCTTGAGATACCGTTTTTTCTTCCTCTTTATTTTCATTTCCGTTCGTTTTTACCGATTTTTCTACTTTTTGTTTCCCTTCTAACTGTGCTGCTTCTTTATCTTCAGTTTTCTTTTCTTCTATCTTTGCTGTTTCTTTATCTTCGGTTTTCTTCTCTTCTATCTTTGCTGTTTCTTTATCTTCAGTTTTCTTCTCTTCTATCTTTGCTGTTTCTTTATCTTCAGTTTTCTTTTCTTCTATCTTTGCTGTTTCTTTATCTTCAGTTTTCTTCTCTTCTATCTTTGTTACTTTCTTTTCTTGAGCAATTGCTTTCGTTGATGTATTAGAAGGGGTAAACAATTGGTATGTCACTATACCAACTGTCACTAATACCAAAGTAAATGCAATATTAAAAATTGCCTTTTGACGACGATTCTGTTGTTTTTCTTGAAATCTGCTTACTTGTCCCATTCTTCAAACCTCCGTGTTTACTTTCTCCTCTACTCTTTATGTATTATCCCTAAAATTCTTAATATTTTTATTAAACAATAGAAATAAACTACACTTTCCATACAGGATTTCATATCATAATATAATTTGTGTTTTTTCAAGTATCTGACATATGTTATTCAAAATAGTTTAATACATTAAAAATTGATAAGCTTCTGCACTTAAGAAACCTTCAATTTTATTCAAAGGTGATTCCAATTACGTCCACATTAGATTTCCTGTAGAAAGCTTTTTAACAATTAAGCCTCTTCTTCCCTTATTTATAATTTTCAAGTTAAATTTCCCTCTATAGTATAATAAAGATGTTTCGTTTTCTAATGGGGTATGTCGTAAAATCAAAAGAGATTTTATCTCTTTTACCTTCTTTTCAGAGTAAATTTCACCACTAGGAAATTCTATTATTCCTAATGTAATCTTTAATTCGCTCTCATCAAAAGTCCACTCTTTATTAAGTTCTCTTATCTTTTGTATAAAGCTTCTTTTGGTTTGTCCTATATAGAGCAATGTTACATTCTTAGCATATACTCTAGAGATTGCAAATATCCCCTTCTTAGAAGCTTCTTCCCTATTATAAAAGTCATTTATACTATACATGCCATACCACTTAATATGTACTGTTTCTATGAATCTCACCTCGTTTTTAGACAACATCATAATTTCTGAATGTTCAAATTATTATGAGCGTATAGTCTTGATTACTTGAATTATAAATTGTGCTTTTCAATAATACATTTTATTATTACTAATTTCAATATTGAAGAAAAAATACAATACTATAGTTTAATTACAAAGCTGTATAAAAACAAAGTGATGTCATTCCACATATTTTCTTTTTTTACAATATCAAACTATCGTGAACAAAATTTTAAAAGTTATGGAATAAAAATACAATGTGTATGTACATTTCTATTAATTGAAGAAAAAGAGTAGAAATTTAATCTCTCTACGCTGTTAAAATTATTCACCTCCCAAAAAACTGTACATCTTCTAGAGATACTAATTTTCTAGTTTTGATGTTTTTATAGTGCTTGAGCGTGATATTATTCAAGTTTTTTCATTGAGAATGCATAAATACAAACAAAACCAGTAATACATCTTTTCTGTACCGTACTGGTTTTGTTTAAGATCATCTTAAATTATAGCTAGTTCACCGAGATTGCAAATTCCGATTTCGGTGCCCCAGCGAATACGATTGTTCCGTTCTTGGGAAGTTCCACATTGTTATTGCCACTCACAATGGTGAAGTTGACGCAAACTCCCTTCTCATCATACACCGCAAATGAACCATTTGATGGCAGCGTCACGGTCATCCTTTTGTCTGTTGCCGCTTGTGGAATTGTAAACCATTTCGCATACCCATTTGCATCCAACGTAACTTTAGATGATCGGTCTACATCAATTGGTTTTACATTAGATTCACTTACGTATAACAATCCAGCCATCTCCATATATTCATTGCCGCCTTCTGTATAGAAATGCGTTTCCGTCGTATCACGACCATTCATCACGGGTACTTGGATTTGATGCACCGCGGTGTTCGGACCTGTAATTTTTCTGCCATCCCAATAGCCTGCTGGGCCTTCCTTGCGAGTAATTTGAGTACTAAGATGTTTCGACTGAACAAGATATTGAATAGAACTAAATTTCTCGTTTACACGATAAAACTTGACACCTTCCCTCTTTGCCCATGCAGCAGCGGTTTTCTTCGAAAGCACGTTATCTTCTAGTTTCTCAGCTAAATAGTGGGTCATCACACTTTGCCCTAAACCTGGATGAGATTTATATGCGCCCTCCTTCAAATAAGTTCTTCCATTCTTCTCGGTTACGAAGTTGAACTTGGAAGTACCCCCCTCATTAATAAAGCTTCCATCAGCAGTATATACATATTTTTCTTCTGAATTAGATGGTAAGAATAGCTCACCGTTCTTCGTAATTTCAATCTTGAAATGAGTTTCGCTATTACCATAAAATCCAGCTTTCTTTGCTACGCCTTGAGGCATTTTGACTTTGACCGGCTTACCAAAGGATTTGTTCGGCTTGATTTCCTTAATCGTACCTTTTTCTTTAAGCGTAGCGAGCAGCAATTCAGTTGCCATTAGCTGATTTGTAGAGCTCCGTCCACCAGATGTCAATACAGCCGCTGCTATTTTCTGTTCCGGAAGCACGACTAATATAGCATGTTGCAATGCCGTATCGCCGCCCTTAGCCAAAGCTTTGATCCCATATTCACTGAATGGGTATAGTTTCACACTATCCCAGCCAAGACCATAGTTAAAAATATTCTCGCCAGCCCCCGGCCACATTCCTTTTTTATATTCCTCTTGCTCCATTGCCTTAACTACCTTATCAGAGAGGATTCCTTTTCCCTGTCCCATAAATAGTTGTGAGAATCGCACCATATCTTCTGCCGTGGAAGATATACCTCCCGTACCAATAACATTCACCGATTCAATTGGAAGTTGCCCTTGGTACGCCGGGTAATATAGTCCAGCCCGATTTTCATCCCTCCATTTGTCCTGCGGCGTTTTCGTATGATTCATTTTTAAAGGCCCTGTAAAGTTTTGATGTAGAAATTCAGTAAAGCTCATACTACTAACTCTTTCCACCAAAATTTCGGCCAGCGTAAAACCATCGTTACAATATACCGAGAAAGCACCAGGGTCCGCCTTCAAGTTTTGATTTGACAATTGCTGTAACAAGGTATCATGGGCATAGGTATCATTATCGTTAAATAAAAATGCATTACCTAACGTAGAACCTTGCAATCCAGAGGAGTGATTCAATAACATACGCGGTGTAATACGTTTGTATCGACCGTCCTTCATCTTAAAATCAGGAACATAGCGGACAACAGGAGCATCCAAATCGACTTTTCCTTCATCGACCAATTTCATTACAGCCGCTGTTGCATACATTTTACTAACTGAACCAATCCCGTATAAAGTATCTTTGGTTAGCGGCTTTTCCCCTTCCATATCGTTCTTGCCAGCCTGACCCGACAAAATAAGTTTTCCATTATCAATTAGTGCATACTGCACGCTAGCTGCCCCATGGGACTTCGTAAGTAGCTCCGCCTTCTCTGCTGCAATCTTCTTCAGTTCCTGACTAACTACTTCTTCACCAGTCACAACAGTAGTCTTACTTTCAGAAAGTGCTTTCGCTCCTGTTGGTAGAATCATAGTTACCGCTAATGCAGTGGCTAACACACCAGTTAGCTTATTTTTCATCACGAAATTACCTCCTTAAATAATTGATCGTTTTCATCATTCATTTGTGTAACTATGAAACTATGATAAATTTTACCCGTTTTTACTTTTAGACTACTTGCTAAATTCAGCAAGTAAAATATTTTTAAAAGGATCAGGAGTATCAGCTTTAAGGCTGTTCAAATTGACTGCCAATGTATGCTTGCCTCCAAGTGTGCCTCCAGCAAAAGTTAAAAAGCCAGGAATGGTTCCTCCATGCCCCCATATCGATTCACCGTTTGAAAGCTTCATTTTGAAAATTCCAAGCCCGGAATCACCAAGCTCATCTACTCCTGTAGGTACTGTTGTAAGCATTTGCTTTAGTTGCTGTTCTTTCAATAACTTGCCCCCAAGTAAATAAGAAAAGAATTTGTTTAAATCATCAGCTGTAGAAATCATATCTCCGGCCGAGCTCCCCATACTTGGGTTATAATAAGTAACATCTTTTGGCTCACTTGCTCCGTCTAATTGGATATATCCACGGGCATGCTTGGTTCCTGGAATGACGCTTGAATTTCCAGGTAAGAATGTATTCGCTAATTCAAGTGGTTCAATAATTCGATTTTCAATCTCTTCCGCATAGCTGTTCCCAGTTACTTTTTCAATAAGAATTCCTAGTAATACATATCCTGTATTTGAATACGACCAGCTCTTTCCTGGGGCAAAATCTGGAGGCATGGATATTCCCATCTTTACTAATCCTTCAGCAGTATAAGATTTTTTTGTATCCATCATATTAAAATCCTTTGACCTTGTGTAATTAGCGATACCACTTGTGTGATTCAATAATTGGCGGATAGTAATCTGTTTATCATCATATCCATTTCCTTGAATGACACCAGGCAACCATTTTTCAATAGAATCGTCTAAATTCAAGCGGTTTTCTCCTGCTAATTGAAGTACAACTATTGCAGTGAACGTCTTTGTCACGCTGCCAATTCGAAATCGAAAATCTGTTTTCATTGGTTTCTTGGTACTTAGATCCGCTACACCAGCCGCATAACTCCATGTTTTTCCACCCTTGGAAGTTTTAGCGAGTATCCCTGGATATCCAAGTTTCAAGGTATCCTGCATGGCCTCTTTGACGGAATTTCGATCTCTTTGGTTGCTTGTTTGTAACGAACTAGATACATTTTGAATGGACTCCGCTTTTACACTTGAGGTTGGAGTTGTATAAAACAGGGAACCTCCAGTTATTAAAAGGGCTAAACCTGTACATGTAATTTGGCGATGCTTTTTCATCAAAATATTCCTCTCCCCTATTCATATTGTATAAATGGTTATTTGCTGTTTGGAACTAATCACATGGCTTTCTGACCTAAAAAATAGTCTATCCTTTGTTTGAGGTGTATGTTAACTTTTGTAATGTCTCTTTTCCTCCAAACAAGTCTTATTAATTGATTTGTTTTTTTATAGAAATATATAGTATTTTTTCTCCTCTCACTCTTCTTTACATTTTCATCTTACACAATGAAAATCTCTTTTTTCTTACCTCTTCCTTACAAATTCCTTACGTTCAAAATCACTTTTATAATTGATTATTTTTTATTTTAATAACATTTAGTTGTATTAATTTGATAGGAATTTGACTTCACATAAAAGTTTATTTATTTCGAAAAATGAATTTAAATACAAATTAACTATTTAATATTCAACACCTCACCTATACATGTCCTAACATAAGTTCCTATCATCTATATGTATTATTTATTACAACAGCTTTCACGCTAAAAATAAGATATTTCAAAAAAGAGAAATATAGGTATCTCAACAAGAGATTACCAATATAAACAATGTGAAAATGTAAGAACCCCTGTATTACTGCTGATTTCCCTCTAACTAATACAGTTTCAAACATTAGACACAAATACTACATGTAATGTTGAATTTATTACCTATTCAAAATTCTGTTTGTTCATTTTTTCTTAAAATACAAAAATATTTAACTTATAAATATACAAGCTATAATAGGGACGTCTAGGGATAACCTATTAGCACCTTAGAAAATATCAACTTTCTAAAATTGGACAAGATGAAAAAATCACTCAAAGAAAGGTGTGTAATCAAAAAGAAAATTCATTAAAAATTCTTTAGTAGCAAAAGACATCGCATTAGCTATGCCTTAGCAATGTCTACAATGTTGACGAGGTTATTGAAGCGATGTAAAGGGATGGAAGACAGATGTCTTACGAATTAAAAGCAATAGTTTTAGAGGAATTCTGGACATACTTACAATTTTTTAATCCTTATTCACTTAAATACACCCATCTACAATCAACAGATTTTGAAAGCGTTAACAAACATTGGATTTTAGATTCAATTAGAGAAGAATACACGATTTGAGGAACTTGTAGGAGATTCATTTTCCAGAACGACTTATATTCCTAAGACTTAAGAATAGGATACAAGGAGGATTTATTATATGAATGGGAATACTGCTAAAAAAATAGAATTGCAATCTGAAAATACTGTGATTACAAACGAGAAATATTTGGATCCTAAAAAGTGGCATAAGCAAGATACTACGTGGGCATTGAGCCTTTTTGGGACAGCAATTGGAGCAGGAGTACTCTTTTTACCAATTAATGCAGGTTCAGGTGGTTTATTATCATTATTACTCATTACATTACTTGCCTATCCAGTTATGTATTACTCACATAGAGCGCTTGCTAAAATGATATATGCTTCCAATTCTGCCCATGAGGGAATTACGGGTACAATAAGAGAGTATTTCGGAAATAAGGCGAGTATTATTTTTAACATCGTATACTTCGTCTCAATTTATACAATTGTCTTGATGTATTCAGTTGCACTTACAAATACTGCAAGTAGTTTTATTGTGCATCAATTACATATGAAAGAGCCCTCAAGAGCCATTTTATCGCTTGTCTTAGTACTGGGTCTTATCGCTATACTAAATTTTGGTCAAGATATCACTGTAAAAATTATGAGCTTGCTAGTATACCCTTTCATAGCTTCTCTACTATTTATCGCAATATCCCTAATTCCTCAGTGGAACACATCAATGCTTAGTTTTTCAGATGTCTCTACTGCTTCAACCGGAACAGGATATTTGGGAACGATATGGATGATACTACCTATCATAGTGTTTTCATTTAACCATTCTCCAATGATTTCGTCTTTTGTGATAAAACAAAGATCTACGTATGGGATAGAAGCAACTGATGCTAAATGTGCTCAAATACAAAAAGTTTGTTATATCATGACGTTCGTTGTTGTTATGTTCTTTGTTTGGAGCAGCGCACTGAGTTTGACTCCAGATGATTTAAAAGTGGCAAAAGAGCAGAACTTATCAATCCTATCCTATCTCGCTAATGAACTTAATTCGCCAGTAATTACGATTGCAGCTCCTATTATTGCTTTTATGGCTATAACAAAGTCTTTCCTTGGTCATTATATAGGATCATATGAAGTAATGCGTGATATGATTATCAAATTTGGTAAAACACGTGGAAAAGATATAGAAGAAAAAACAGTTAAGACAGTAATTCTTACTTTTGTCGTATTAACATGCTGGTATGTTGCTTATGCAAATCCAAGTATTCTTGGGCTCATTGACGCTCTAAGCGGTCCATTAGTTGCTGCTATCTTATGTCTATTACCAATGTATGCGATCCGTAAAGTACCGGTATTAGCTAAATATAGAGGTAAAATGAGCAATGTATTTGTTATTATTGTAGGAGTACTTACAATCTTAGCAAGTATTAAGTCATTTTTCTAATTTACTATTTTTTGTTCTTTTGCAAAATATAATTAAAAACGGAGACTAGCCTGGTTCTACAGTAGGTGCAACTATTTTCTCTATCTGAATATATACTTTAATGAATTTTCTGAAACTCATCTCCCACCTACTCACTGAGCTGTGACCCTTCACGCTCCTTGAGGAAGGAATCTTCTTGGTTAAAATCATAAAAAAAACACCCCACTTAGTTAAGTGTCCAAGTGGGGTGTTCCTACTTTGTATAGATTATGCTTATGAAATATTCCTCTTCTAAAACAGCAAATTGTTTCATTCATAATTGATAGACATATATAATAGGAATGAGTCGTAAATGAACACGATAATACCTAGTAATATCCCATCTCTTGTACTAGATTCTGGACTAATCGATGTAAGTTAAGATAAACCAAGTACAATCACTAATAATATAAGAAAACTTGTAAAGA
The DNA here is from genome assembly GCF_056530295.1 of Bacillus sp. PK6-16. Taxonomy (NCBI): domain Bacteria; kingdom Bacillati; phylum Bacillota; class Bacilli; order Caryophanales; family Bacillaceae; genus Bacillus; species Bacillus sp. PK6-16. The sequence continues at coordinate 2,241,857 of NZ_CP096511.1, read as the reverse complement.
GTGATTTTTTTGAATTCTTTTTCATATATTCATGTTGCACATTACTGCTCATGGATAGATACCCTTACATGACCGAAGTGATAATAAATAGCATCCATAGCGGATTCTCTCGCATATTTTCACCCCCATGGATCAAATCATATCCAAGAATGCAAAGTCTACCTATTGTTTGTACAAAGAATAGAATACGTATCGTGATGGAAACTGGTCGAAGAATGTAGAAATTACAGATAGCTATCTATATGCTACCTTTTATGTACTTAATGAAATACAACGGTTATGTGCAACCCATCTGATAGGTAAATGGTTTATGTAAAAAAGACAGTGATTTATCCACTACCTTTGTTGTATTATCCAATTGGATTCAGTCACCATATAGTATTAGATGCGTTGAGTTTGAAAAAAACTATCTAATATACATTGAATCAGGTACAGACATTAAATAATAGAAAAGGTCGCCTACTATTCCACTAGTAAAAATAATAAATCCCATATAGCGTATACCTTTAATTTTTGACCGTAATCCAATGAATGCTGCTATTAGCCCAGTTAAAGAAAATAGAATCCAATATAGTTCGGTTGGAATGGGAAGATATTTATCTCCATCAACCCCCATACCCCAAAAAACATAAGGCAGTACGACAAAAGAAACGCTGAGTAATCCCATTACACTGGCTAGTAATTTGCGATATTTAACACCAGTAATAATTAGATAGATCCCACCGACAAGACCGCATAATACAAGATAAGGTACATAGAGAATCCAAAGAAGACTTAAGATGATCATATATAATTTCCTCCTACTTATTTTCGCTCATTATAGTTTTAAGGGGTTATTTAATTGTCTGAATCGGTTGCTAGTGTATCAAGTTGTTCTAAAGCTTCTTCAAGATCGAACGAATTAAACCAACGGTAATCATATTTGTCTAAAATACGATAGTGCTGACTTATTAGATTTTGTTGTAAACGAAAGTTCCCTTTTTCTTGAATCTGTTTCCACCACACTTTTCCTCCCAATGTTTTTTCTTTGAATTTGCTAGTGCTATTGTGGGCCATTGTCTCGATTACTACTAATGGATCATCTCCAAGAGAAGACTGTAAAACCTCACTATCCCTAAACAATGCACAAATAGCAACGGTGTTGGTCCAACCTGCATTTGTTCTCCCTTTCTCAATTTGAACAAGCGTTTTTTTTGAAATGCCGAGAGCTTCAGCCATTTTATCTTGTGTATACCCTTTTTCAGTACGTATTAACTTTGCTTTCGTTGAAATGAGTTCAATTATAAGCTCCTTATTCACTTTCTTCCCTCCGAGGTAACAAATGTTTATTTTAGTGTAATTTTACACTAAAATAAAACCCATTTTCAACTCCCACCTCTAAATCTTCTAAAAAATAATCGAAAAAGCTATAAAAATGCTCATTCTACAGTTATCCATGAGAAGTTAGCTCGGTTTGGAGTGTTAGAAAATTCTTAGCTGGATAGCGATGTAATCATGCCCTTTTTTAGATTCATACTATCAGTATATCTAAGATTAGGAGATCACTTGCAAGAGTCTTGGAAGTATCGCAACCGTGCTGTGTTATAATTCTAAAGTACTAACATTTCAAGTAGGACTTATAGATGTCAGTTTGACATATGAAATGTAAAACCAATCTGTTATTTTGAGGGTTCAGACTACCAGTATTTAAACTAACATTCACACTAAAAGAAGTACAAGGAGGAAGGTATATCTATTAAAATAGTGAGGTATACCAAATTAGAAATGAACATTAAATTTAATAAAAAAGTAGTAGCATTCACGGCAGGATTAACGGTATTATCTTCACCATTAGTATCGTTTGCAGAGGAACAACAATTAGTAAACAATAAGCAACCTACAAACGTTCAGGAACAAAGTAAAACAACATCAGATGAACAGGCTTTAAAAAGTATTGAAGCTAGTTTTGAAGAGGTAGACGGACGTGGTGGAGGTACTGTCGACAATAAGAAAGTAGATAGTCTTCAACGTTCAGAAGGTATTCATGAAGAAACAGGTACACTAACTGTTCCTAACAATTCAAACAGAACAAAACGTAGTCTGTCTCCCATATCACCTAGCACCTCTAGTACAATAAATGGTGTTCCATTCACTGAATGGATTGTTCCAGCAGGTAACGATAATATTCGTCCTCAAAACTATATGAGTCCAAAATACATTACAATTCATGAGACTGATAATACAAGTGTAGGAGCAGGTGCTAGAAACCACGCCCAATACCTATATAACCAAGCAGTAGGCAACACAGACCGAGCTGCATCGTGGCATTTTACAGTAGACGATAAAGAGATTTATCAACACCTACCATTAAACGAGAACGGATGGCACGCAGGAGACGGTGATGGTCCAGGTAATAGAGAATCTATTGCAATTGAAATCGCAGTTAACAGTGACGGTAACTATAGTAAAGCGGTAGATAATGCTAAGAAACTTGTAGCTTATTTAATGAAAGAAACTGGTGTACCGTTAAATAACATTGTAAAACACCAAAAATGGAGTGGTAAAATCTGTCCTGCTAATATGATTAATAATGGACAATGGGATGCATTCGTAAATGGTGTTGGTGGGTATTATAATAATCTTTATCAACCAAAAGATGACATTACTGGAGGTTGGTATGAAGAAGCTATACGAGAGTTAAATAGAAGGGGTATTATGATAGGCGAAGGAAACGGAGTTTTCGCACCTAATAGAGCGATAACAAGAGCCGAATTTGCTCAATTAATCTCTAAATCTCTAAACCTGCCAGCTGGAGATGCTTCATTTAAAGACCTAAACGATGCAAACTCAACTTTACGAGATGGTATTAAACGTGCTGCAAGTGCAGGTATTATTCTAGGTAGAGGTGATGGTTATTTTGACCCAAACACACCTATTACAAGAGAAGAATCAGCAATTATTGTAAATAAGGCTTTACAGTATAAAGGTATATGGGGACCAGTTGTAAACCTACCATTCTCAGACAAAGACCAAATTAGCTATAAAGAAGACGTACAAAGATTGTATGGTCTAGGTATTGTAAAAGGTAAGGGTGACAATCAATACGACCCTAAAGGAACAACAACTCGTGGTGAAACAGCAACATTCATTCTAAATATGCTACAAGTAATTGAAAATGGTAGTGTTGAAAAGGTAATTGGAACGGCTCAAATTAATGGTATTGGGGTAAATGTTCGAAGCGGATCAGGTACAAACTATTCTATTGTTAGAAAGACAAGTAAAGGCGAAAAAGTTACAGTATATGAAGAAAAGAATGGTTGGCTAAGAATTGGAACAGGTCAGTGGATTTATTATGACTCTAGTTATATCGACTATAACAGATTATAAAAGACTAAATAGTTAAAAGAACAGGTCATATTTGGATATATAACCTAATCTCAGGTTGTGAAGAAGAATTTCTCCACAACCTGTTTTTGTGCCTGGCCCCCTCTTTACCTACCAATACCGATAAAAAGAAGAAAAGGAGAGATTCATTATGATGGGTGCATCGAAAAATCACCGTGATCAGCATGTATACAATTTAAAAACTAATATTTTTCTAATAATTAAGTAGGGATCACCGTACATGCCTATCCAACTCATATTTTGAAATACCTCAAAACGAAAAAATGGGCTTTTTTGTTACAAGTTAGCACAAAATTTCGTTCTGGGGGTAGTTGTATTTTCTTAGCTTGATAGTGATGTGGTGCTACCCCTATATGGACTAAATATCATAAAATGTTAATTTTCTTTTGCTTGCCTCTATATTCAATCGCCATCCAGCCATTTTTGGGTATGTTCGATAAAACGTTTTGTCGCTGGTAATGCGTGTTTAATTGAAGTAAGTGACAACCCAAGCGATCGTTTAGGTTTGTCTTCCAATTCCACAACCGTAACATTTTCGCATTGTCCTTGTAATGCAAGTTCAGACATGACACTGATTCCAAGCCCGTTCTCCACCATCGCGACAATCGCATGATCATCACCGGTTTCAAATTGGATATCGAGATGAACCCTAGCAGCTTGTAATACTTTCCTAACATCGTAACCACATGAAGAAGCAGGCATAATAAAAGGCTCTTTCTTGAGCTGATCGTACTGAATTATAGATTGTTTACTTAATGAGTGATTTTTAGGAAGGACACATAGCATTCGATCTTTTCTTAGTGGAATAGATTCTAGATGGCCAGACGACGGTAGTGACATAAAACCTAAGTCAATCACCCCTTGTTGAATCCACGTTTCAATCATTCCATAATCACCTTCCATTAATTTGATTTCAATTCGAGGATATTCCAAGTGAAATCGATGAATGATTGCAGGCAACCAGTGAATAGAAACGCTTGTAAAGGTTCCGATGCGCAAGGTTCCTGCCACTATCCCATTAATCTCTGCAACAGTTTGCTTCAATCGCTCATTATGATTTACTACTTCACGAACATGCGTTAAAACACGCTCACCATTTTCTGTTAATCGAACACCTGTTTTATTCCGGGATAACAGTTGAAATCCATACTCCAATTCAAGACTTCTAATCGCATGGCTGACACCTGACTGAGTCACATTCAGTGCTTCGGCCGCTCTTGATAAGTTCCCCATTTCAACCGTCTTCAGAAAGATTTCTAACTTAGTCAGACTCATCGATTCTCCTACTTTCTCATGTATGAATTTTGTTCAAGTATAACATTACATATATTCGTTTTACTAATACTTGAATCACACTTAAACTAAGTACATAAAAATTTTAAAGGAGAACTAAAAATGAAACCAATAAAGGCTAATCTTATGATCTTACTTGTTACAATGACCTGGGGTACTTCCTACCTTTTTATGAAAATCGGATTGGAAACTGTCCCTTCATTTTCTCTTGTTGCATTACGCTTTGGTATTGCTTTTTTGGTTTGTGCTGCTGTTTTTTTTAAACAATTTCGTTCAATTCATTTTGTCACCTTAAAATACGGCTTTATTCTAGGATTTTTACTTTTCGTTGTATCTGCTTCAGTCATCTTAGGTTTAAAAACGACATCAGCTTCAAATGCTGGTTTTCTAGCCAGTTTGACCGTAATCTTTATCCCTTTATTATCTATCGTTCTGTTTAAGGATCGACTGAGCTACAGACTAATCATTAGTTCCCTTGTTGCAATGACTGGAATTGGTTTACTGACTTTGAATAATCAATTAACACTTAATTCTGGAGATTTACTCTGTATACTCGCTGCTCTCTTTTATGCTTTTCATATTATTGTCACCGGAAGGGCGGCTAAAGTTGCCAATACATTGCAGCTTGGAATTCTTCAGTTAGGATTTGCAGGAGGGTTTGGCGTACTCTCTGCCCTGATTTTCGAAGAACCGCAACTTCCATCCACTAAAGAAAGTTGGATCGCTGTACTGGTATTAAGTATATTCTGCAGTGCTTTTGCCTACATCATTCAGGCGATGGCACAGAAATACACAACACCGACACATACAGGACTCATTTTTTCATTAGAACCTGTATTTTCTGCACTATTTGCATACCTGTTCATGAACGAAGTATTGTCACTCAAAGGGTATATCGGAGCATTACTTATTCTAAGCGGTGTTATACTTGCTGAGATAAAAGTAAAACGAAAATCTACATTATTGCTCTAAACCTAATCGTTCTTAACATAACAGAATCGGCAATTGCTGTCTCTGTTTTATATATTATTAGGGCTTTATCAACATTGTTTACTAATATTTGGTCAGGAAGTCTTGTAGATCGTTCAAATAAAAAATATCTCATGATAGTACTAGGTTTATTTTTTATGCGAGCCCCCTCACCATCAATTTAAGAATTAAAAAAAGAAGGGGATTATCCCCCTCCTTTTACGCTTGCTCCGACTTTCGAAATTATTTAATATACCCACGATTCAGTTCCGTTAACTTTTCATTGATGTTAAAAATTTTCACTCTAATATCTTTTACACCAGCTGCTTCAAGTCTACTCTTGTGCATTTCCGCGTATTTTTCAGCATCTTGTTTTTCTTCAAATACATAAATGCCTCCAGCTTCTTTTGTTTCTTCATTCTCAGTCCATATTTTCCAGTGGAATCCTTCTTCTTCGTTAATACTATTTGCTAAATCCCAAAATCCTTTTTCCATTTCTTCACCAAAAGGACCCTCAAACGGAAAATCAACTTGTAATAAATATGCCATTTTCACTCACTCCTATTTTTAATATAAAATTCTTGCCATTCTTTTACTGATTATGATCCGAATGATCGTAATGTCTAAATTCGTATTGCTATTATTATTCAAGCACTAATTTGAGAATCCCCCTATTTGTAAAATAATCACATAATGATAGTAACTTGAACGCATAAAGTGAAAGTTTAATAGTTTTCGGTTATTTTTAAAAAATGTGATACAAACTTATCCCTAAACTAAGGACAAACAAAACAAGTGCAGGTATCGCTTTCTTAAAGGGATCTCTCGCTAATACAATTAGCGTTAATGCAGCTGCAAGCATCGTACCGCCTAATAACAATCCTGCCCATAAAGCTATTACTGGAATCCAGATTCCTATCAACATTCCAATCGCTCCTACAATCTCAAAAGCTCCAGTTAAGAAATTAAAAAACGAAGGTAAACCAAATCGTTTGAATTCATCTGCCATTTTCCCGGATATAATTTTCGTTCCTGTCATTAAAAAGAACAGAAACAACACTACTTTTACAATATTGATGAAAATTAAAATAGTAATCACACCTTTCTTATTATTTGATAAAAACTCAGTATTATTCAGGTAGTAGTCACTACCTTTACCCTATTTCCTGAGATTACCCGTATGGAAGTCACTTCAATTTACATTACCCTTTTCCATATTAAAGGGCCGAAAATTACATGCTATAGCATATATAATGCGGAAATTTGACCGGTACTAGGCAAAAAAGTGAACCTGAATCAGATATGATACAAAATAAAGTTATCTTCCCATTCGTCCAAACGAAATTATATGCTGTAGCATATATAATACCTAAAACAAAGTTTGTTCCTTATGAATAGCATAGCATCAATAAGGAACAAATATTAATAGTGTGTATCATACAATTTGTTTAATAACGATTGTAATACTTTAATTTCTTCCTCGCTCAAATTACTCGTAACGAAATGGTGAGCGTCTTTCACTACAGGCAAGATTGTTTTCTTTAACTCGTCACCTTTTTCAGTTAAAAAAAGGTTATGTGAACGCCTATCTTGGTCATTCAAAGCCTTCTTTACAATCCCTTTTCTCTCCATTGACTGTATCATTCTAACAACAGTAGTTTGATCTTTATCAATAGCTTCCGCCAACTCTTTTTGAGTAGTGCTCCTTTGGCTACAAAGAACACTAATAATCCCCCACTGCTCTGGCGTAACTCCATACGGCTTTAATTTCTTCGTAAAATAATTGGTCATTTTCACATCAGTACGATGAACAAGATAGCCTATTAAATCATGTAAGTTCATATACCACCTCTATAAATTAAGATATGAAAGGATATAGCATACCAGTCAATCATTCACAATGAATGTATTTGTTTCATCATATATATGCTATAGCACATATAATAAAGTAGATTATTTTAATTGTCAAATGATTTACCTATTATTTTTCGAAAACAAAATCGCCCCCTTAGATTATAGAAGGAATGACTAATTTGACGTATTTCTCTGGCGATTTCTCCCCTGTCGTTTTATGATATGCTAATAACATTTGATAAAATATGGTATCTACAAATAGTCAAATACCTTTAAAGATACCTCGTCCAGTTCTTGCTATTGCAAGATAAACAGCATATAATCAGTTAACCACCCTCATGAGCAACAAAAACATAAAAAAGACATTCCAAATACGGAATGCCTTCTTTCATTTTATAAACCCATCCACTTAAATCTATTTTACAACTATAACATTCAACACGCTGAAATCTTCTATTTAACGTAATCAATCCATTAACTAAAAAAATTTGTTAATTGCACAATGCTCTTCTCACTTTTCTTGCAAAATTTAGTGGATCATCAACGTCTTCGATATTAACGTAAATCAAATTTGGATCATCACATAACCACTCATTGTGTATAGACGAAACAATTATTCCTTGTTTAATAATTGTCGCCACAAATTCAGTGACTTCTTTTTGTAAGAGTGCTACTCGGCCTAGGCATAATGCCCGTCCAGTTTTATTGTCTCGTGATTCGAATGAAAAGGAAGTTGTTACTCTAAAACGTTTTCCCAAGATTGTTGCTCGTATTTCATCCCTGTTTATTGTTGCCACGCATTTCCCACCGGCGAATCCTTCTTGTCCACCGATAATTCTTGCAAACTGTTGACAAATTGATTCCTCATTAACTGCCATACCTTTAATCATCCCCCCTTTTACTGTTAGGTTATGAATGAATACATAGGTCTGAAACGGTAATGAATCTAATGTATTATAAAAAAATGATGACAATCTACCGAAAGCTATTAACTCAATTATTCTTGATCGTATGAATTGTTATCAGAGTTTAAATGGTGCGGAATTTTCATTTTATGTTTAATGGGCATCGGAGACTGAAAGCAAAACTCAGCTATTATATGGTAAGACATTTTTAAAAAGCATAAAAAAGACACCCTAAGGTGCTATCCTCCGACTTGAGAATCGTATCTATGTATGGAGAAATTTAGAAAAGACAAATACAAAAGAGAAGATTCTAACTATAATTTATAGAACTCTTATGCCATGAATTACTTACATATTTCCTTATTTACCAGAAGAAGAATCTCAGTTACATTATTTTCTGAACAGTCTCGTTAAAGCCATCCCAAGAAATCCAATGCCCATTCCTATTAGCCATCCAGTTTGGGCATTACCTAACATAGATCCCACTCCTCCACCAAGAAACATACAGCCAACGAATACTAATCCTCCAATTCCCCAATTCGGCCGTTCCATAATTCAATCACATCCTTTCAATAAAACATATGCGATTAGCTCCCTCAACTTTCTTCTATAGGATAGTTCATTATTTTGCTTAGGTTTAGCGCTTCAAGGAATTCATAAGATGTGAAGCTTGAGCCATTTATATAGATTGTAGAAGTATGAAGATTTTCCACATTTCAAAATAGTAACGTATAAACATGAAAAAACTCCTAACAAATTTTGTTCGGAGTTTTTTCAAATACGCGATATTTATTTAATCTTCATTATCGATTTCTATTGTACCTGTCCTAGCACTAACTTTTAAAATATTTAACAGATTATCAGGTGTCTTGATTTCCACTTCATATTCAAATTTTGATTGTGCTAAGTTGTCATCTTCTAATTCGAATTCTTTTTTCACATTAATAATTTCTCCATTTGTATGAGCTAAAGAAATTTCACGAACTTGTTTCTCTGTGTAGTTTTCATTCTTTTTTGCATAATTGTAACCCATGCCATAATATCCACTAATAATAGCAATACCACTTACTAAAATAGCAATTACACTTATCATTATTTTCTTTTTATGTTTTAACATTTCCATCCACTCCTTAATGATTAATCCTCTATTCCAAATCTTGCTTCAAGTGCATTTTCTGCTTGTTCTAATTGATCTTCCAGTATATCGTGTTCTCTTTCTTGCGTTTGATATTGTTCAACAGTTATCGTTCCAGCGTGATAATCTGCTTCTAGCTGATTATCAGATAGATCTATCCTGTCATCCAGTTGGTCAATTTCTTTTTTTACTGCTAAGTACGTATTTAGGTTTTCTTCTTTTGCTCCAACTGGTTTCGTGTTATTTGCCTTTTCTACAATAGATGTGACTTCGTTTTTGAAATCTTGTGTTTGCTTCGTATCATTCGTAGCAGGCCCTATTTTGCTTGGTTCTTGTTGTAGTTGAGCAACTTCTTTTTGTAATTTATCATTTTCCACTTTCAATTGTTGTACTTGTGTATTGTTATCAGCTTGAGTAGAACAAGCTGTTAACAATACACAAGACATTGCTCCAATCAGCATCCATTTTCCCATTCTGTTTTCCTCCCTTTACATGTGCACCTTATCCTTGCCTTTATATTACTCAACAAACATTAAAGGAAGATTAATGTACAAAAAAATAAAGTGAAGGCTTTTACAAGTAGCCCGACTCCCCCCCCTCGCATTCGCCGAATTTTGAGGGAGGAGTCTTACTGCCCGTTAATGCTGGATAAAATGATATAATTAACTAGTTTCTAATCTTTCTTTAATGTTTTGGAATTATAGTGATACATATTAATAAGAAGAAAAGGAGAATGTTAATGCGAGTTCTTATTGTCGAAGATGAACAAGACTTACAAAATATATTGGTAAAACGATTAAATGCAGAGCATTATAGTGTCGATGCATGTGGGAATGGAGAAGATGCCCTGGATTATATAAACATGGCTACCTACGATTTGATTGTACTTGACATTATGATTCCAGGAATAGATGGTTTACAAGTATTACAAAGATTACGCGCGGACAATAATACAACTCCGGTCTTGCTTCTTACAGCTAAAGATACAATTGATGATCGTGTAACAGGACTCGACTTAGGTGCGGATGATTATTTAGTAAAGCCGTTTGCTTTTGACGAACTGTTAGCAAGAATTCGAGTGTTAATGCGAAGAAAAACAGGAAATACATCTAATGTGTTTGAAATCGCTGACCTAGTGGTAGATTGCAATATGCATAAAGTAACACGAGGAGACCAAGTTATCACTCTTTCCAGTAAAGAATTTGCTATTTTAGAATATATGATTCGTAATAAAGAAGTTGTGCTGACACGAGATAAAATTGAGCAACATGTGTGGAATTACGACTATGAAGGCGGCTCGAATATTATTGATGTTTACGTCCGCTATCTTCGTAAAAAAATTGATAGCCAGTTTGAAACGAAGTTAATTCATACAGTGCGCGGAACTGGTTACGTATTGCGAGTAGAACCATGAAAAGACTATCAATAAAAATGAGAGTGACCCTGTGGTATACGGGGCTAATTGTAATTATTATGGCACTCGTGTTAGCTTTTATTTTAACTTCTTCAGATAAAGTTTTACTTTTTAATATGAAAGATCAATTGAAGAGCACAGTAAAAGAAAGCATGGAAGATATCGAATATAAGCATGGGCAGTTAAAGATTGACGATGATTTTGAAACCTTAGAAGATGGAGTAAATATAAGCATTTATAGTAAACAAGGTGAGCTGTTGGTAGGACATAGTCCAACAAGCTTTAATAAAAAGATATCCCTTAAATCCGATGAAATACAAACCATTAAAGACGGCAATAAAGAATGGATAGTATATGATTTTCTCCATAATGCAGGCGGCGATGAGCAAGTCTGGGTTCGTGGAATAATGACTATGAACCAATTATCCTCAACGATGAATACGCTTATCGTGGTAACAATCATCTCATTCCCATTACTTATTCTTATTGCGGCATTCGGAGGATATTTTATTACGCAAAGGGCGTTTCGACCTGTGCAACAAATGAGTGATTCAGCCAGTAAAATTGGTGATGGTAAAGACCTTTCGAAGAGAATTCATTTACAAGGTTCACCGAAAGACGAAATGTATCATTTAGCACAAACCTTTGACAAAATGTTTGAGCGATTGGAGACATCATTCGAAAGTGAAAAACAATTTACATCTGACGCATCTCATGAATTAAGAACACCAACATCTGTTATTATTTCACAATGCGAATACGCTTTATCGCAGAGAAATAACCCGAAAGAAATGGAAGAATCGTTAGAAGTAATTTTAAAGCAATCACGTAAAATGTCAGCTCTAATCTCACAACTTTTATTATTAGCAAGAGCTGACCAAGGAAACCATAATACTTTCCAATTTGAATGTATCAATATGAGTGAATTAACGGAAATCGTTGTAGAAGAACTTTCATTAATGGTTCAAGAAGCTTCGGTTGAAATAACAACTAATATAGAGGAAGACCTATTTATTAAAGCAGATCAAACATTGATGATGCGTTTATTAATGAATTTACTAACGAATGCGATTGCTTATAGTAAAGCGAGCGGAACTGTGCATATGCAACTATTCCGTGATGAAACCAACATAATAGGTAAAGTCTCCGATAATGGCATCGGCATCAGCGAGCAACATATTACTAAAATATGGGACCGCTTCTATCGAGTTGACGCAGCACGAACATCTTCAAACATCGGAAACACAGGTTTAGGATTGTCGATGGTAAAATGGATTGTCGAACTACATGGAGGAGAAATTACGGTTGAAAGTAAATTAGGAGAAGGCAGTACTTTTACATTTAAACTACCAATTGAAAAACAAGCATAATTTATGCACGTCTGTCGCTTCAGAATAAAGATTGATTCAAAAGCTCTCTTCAACCCTTATATAAAAGTAATTGACGCATTTTAAACATCATCGATTTTATCGTTTTGGACAATCTGTTCCGTTAAGTTGATGTACATGTGGAAAAAACGATCGAAATAAAACCCCAGAAATCCAACGGTCTCTGGGGCTTCATTATATATTTAGCTCTTTTTGCTTTTTATTTTGTTTATGTCTATACAGCAATTTTCGACTTATTAGAGAAATCACTAATAAGGTCAGAATTAATAAGATAAGTTGCATAAATGATAAATCAAAATATTTAGCACCTGTAACGATTAAAAGTGTAGAAATCGTGCCTTTTACAACGAAAAAAATAATAACCCATAACCCGCCTTTTTTCCAGTTCATTTTATATTACCCTTTCCTACGTTTAAATTCTTAAAAGATTTAATGATAGTTCTTAAATGTGACAACTTAATAGAACTCTATTATATTAACAAAAAATTCATGTCTAATTAAATGCAACGATTCTATATTAAGTGAAAATGATATTCATTGTCAATTTTATTGACTATTTGAATACTTATTCTTAATCTCTTCCTACTTTGTTTCTTATTAACAATACACTTTTGTATTCAAACAAAAACACCTCCATTACATTTGCACACTTAGTATGCGAATGCAAGAGGTGTTTTTTCATATACCATCAGGTAAGATTTCCTGTTTTGTTTATTTCTTGATACGTAGCTATTTTTTAGTACACGATAACTGGATCATACGTGTTCAAACTATCATATACAGTTTTTGCAACATTAGGAAGAAGGTTCACACATCCACCTGATCCTCCTGTTAAATAAGCATTATTTCCCCAGTCTTTTCGCCAGCCGGCATCGTGGAATCCTTGACCGCTATTGGTGAATGGAACCCAGTAATCTACTTTAACCGCATAATCAGCTTTCCCTACTGCGCTTCCTCTTAGCGTATATGGTGTTCGTTTGTATAGGACGTACCACACACCTGGTGATGTATCTTCACCAGTACTATGTTTACCAGTTACTACATTTGTTGTAACAACTAATTTTCCATCTTTGTAAATCCAAATTTGTTGCTCTGCAATTGAAACTTCTGCATACGTGTCTCCGATGCCATTATTCGATGTTGTTTTATAACCGATACCTTCCTTCTCCCAACCATTTCCGTGAATATTAGAAGCAGAAAGCGATTTTTCACCTTTCTCAAAGGCTTGTTGAACTTGTTTAGTTTCTTTTTCAACATCTAGTGCCCAGCCGTAGCCTTGTCCTTTTACTGATATGACTGAACCGGAATGAGTTTTAAATGAGAAATCTTTATTTAATGTTGATTTGGCATTATTAATTTCAGTAATTTTCTTCTTAATGTCACTCGCATCAATTGTAACTTTCATATCCTTTGACATAGAGGCATTTTGAATTAAATCTTTCGCTTTTAAAGGATAAACTTCATCCTGCACTTTATACTCAACAGACTGCCCAAGAAGATTCTGTAGTGCTTTCTCCTCTTTTTTGACAATCGGATCGTCTTCTTTAATAGGTTTTATGTATGCAGACTTCAGATGAATTTCGCTTTTATATTTTTGCTTATCATAATCTTTCAGTAGACTAGTAACATCATACTGTTTTCCTTCCACACTTTTCGAAATAACAATTTTCCCTTGTTCTAGCTTCGCCATAGCATCTTGAGGCGCTTTTAATTTCTCATTCATAGAGATGAGCTTTTCTTCTACAAGCTTTTTCATCGTTTCACTACGATACTGATCTGCCTTCTCTGGTAGCAATGAATAATTTTCTCCCTTTGAGGAAGAGAAAAATGTCCACTGTTTTTTTAATAGTTTCTTAACTTGAGGCAAATCTTTTTCCGTAAGTTCCGTTTTTGTATCTTTTTCATCTAAAATTTGTTGTTGATCAACATAGACTTTGTTTGCTAGTCCAGATGTCTTTAATTTCTGTATTGCCTGATCAGCGCTCAGACCACCAACTTTTGTGTCATTAATTGTAACATTCGAATTGAAGTGAGTTGCCTGATAATAACTCATTCCCCCAATAAGAAGTGCAATTACACCAATACCCACTGCGATAAACTTCCAATTTGTATAACGTTTTTTTGATCTTACTCGTTTTTGATCAATTTCTTCAACTGATTCATTTGTTGTATTGTTGTTCATCAATCTTTCCCCCGTATGCATTAACGTCAAACGATTTTCAACTAAAATCATAAACTAGTGTACCTTATTTTTCCTAAAATTTCATTATTTCCGACCACATTTTATCGCAATTTAATGATTAAATTTAGATTTTTTAATAGTACGATGCATTGAACAGTCACTTACAAGTAATAAAGTGAAATTTCAATCAACCGTTACACCAAGGAAATTAGCTAAACCTTCTTTGGAAAACTTTTTCTCTTTACGTAAAATACGAATTATATTATCCATTTTTATGAACATCACCCCCTAAGTTTGTCAAAAAAATAAACGATAGTCCTTCTATATTTTTGATAGAAGGACTATCGTTTTTTCAGTTAGAGTATTTGTATAATCGTTTAACTTTTTATTTCCTGAAGGTCAAACGTGATGAAGATGATAAAATTTCATCTCCAAGCCTTTAAATGAAAACATTATGTTTTTTATGGCAACCTAGTTTATTTTCTTAGCTTGATGACGATGGGATATCACCACATGTCCAGCAGCCTAAGATTAAGTAAGAGTCCGTTCAACTAGATTTTTTCTAATATTTTTAGGAGCATCTTATTTCAGCTTCGTCATATTACACTAATTGAATTTAAAACACATCCGTATGCTATTTAGTAAAATTTACGATTCGAGACATAATTATTGCAGTAGCCAAGATAATAATAGCGGTTATCAAACCAGATTCTCCAATCCAAATCTCAGTTTGATCTCCTGTACTTGCACGTGCGAAAGGTCCTTGAATAATGGCATTCCAAGTAGTATGAATGATAACCGAAGGCCAAACGCTACCTGTGATAAGTCGTAAATAAGCTGTAATATAACTGAATGGCACAATACAAAAATAGATGCCAAGTACTGAAAGTAGGGCCGATGTTCCCTCTACATATAGACCAGCAATAACAATTGGAACATGCCACGTTGCCCAAATCAATCCGCTAATAAGGATTGGGCGTGAAAACTTTGCATCGATTAGTCTTGTAAGCATATAACCTCGCCAACCCATTTCTTCTCCCATAACTGGAATTAAGTTAAGCAAGCTACCTAAAACTCCGCTCAATACTACTATAAAAATGAAACTTAATGGTATCGGTAGATACTGAAATCCAAGTATATTGTAAATAGGTTCTAGCATACCACCTTGCGGGGGCTGAAACCTCGCAATTCCGCTCAACCAGGCGATAGAATAAGTAATTCCACAAATAATCATAGGTATTAGCAGAGCAAAACCAATCCCCTTCCATATCTTTAAGTTACCGAGACTAAAAGATACATCTTTAAACCCTTCTTTCAATATTATGCGAGTCAAAATAGAAGAAAATGCCGGGGTAAACATATATACCACAATAAGCGGCATACTTTTAGTAATCATTACTAGTACATTTAGGATAATAGAAGTAATAGTTAAGATACTTAGAAAAAGTTGAAGTCCTATTTTAGCACGATGGATTTTATCTTTATTGTGGAACGATTTTGCGTGTAATAACATTGTAATCCGCCCTTCCCCTTTATTCATTTGTTTATCAAATTTACTTCCTGTCATTTCAACAGCTACAACTTAGAATAAAAATATTTTGACATACAGATCATTCATCTTTAAAATCCCTCCCAAATTCATAATCTAGTCTTACTTGCGATTCAACAATTTAATTATTATTTATAAACTGTCATAGCCGATAATACAAAAGTGTAATGATTAACCTATGACTTGTGTCAATTAATCTTATGACAATATGTAACTAGAAAATATGATATGGAATAAATAACAATTAAATTAAGGCAATTGATTCGTGCAAGTACATGAATCAATCTTGTTTATAAAAATAATTCAATTGAGGTGGGCAAAAATGAATAAGAAAAGAATGATTGCAATGGTTAGTACAGCTTTATTAGTCACAGGATGCGCGGAAGTAGGAAACGCTCAAACTGTAGCAGTCGAAAATTCAGGTCAATCAGTCCAAAAAAATATAGTTAAATCAATACAATCACAGGCTAACCCATTAAAAACGATAGAGCCGTCAAAACCATTTGAAGATTTAAAACCACTTAAGAAAATGATTGGGAACGCGCAATATGTAGGATTAGGAGAGAATACTCATGGAAGCTCTGAAATTTTTACTATGAAGTTTCGCCTTGTGAAATATTTGGTTACTGAAATGGGTTTTACGAATTTTGCAATGGAAGAAGATTGGGGAAACGGCTTAAAACTAAATGAATATATCCAAACAGGAAAAGGAAACCCTAGGGAATTTTTAAAATTGTTATATCCTACTGATGAAATTATAGCCATGATTGAGTGGATGAAAGATTATAATGCTGATCCATCCAATAAAAAAAAGATCCAATTTATTGGGCTCGACTTAAAGGCGTTGGACCAAGGTAGCTTTAATAAAGTAATTGATTATGTAAGGCTGCATCGACCAGATTTGCTGGCAGAAGTAGAAGAAAATTATAAAGAATTGTCTTCTTTTACTGGAAGTATACAGGAATATATGAAACTTGCTCCTGAAAGGAAAGAGAAGTTTAAAGCAAACGCTGAGAGAGTAGCCCGATTACTAAAAGATGAGAATGAACAAGCCAACACAGAAATAATTCCATCCGAGTACATCTGGGCGAAAGCAACGGCAAGTGCAATAGAGAAATTTACCACAATGCTACTCCCTAACGACTATCCAAGTATAATAAAACTACATGAACAATACTTGGCCGATCATGCAATGTGGGCACAAGAGACATTTGGTGGTAAAACGATGGTATGGGCACACAATATTCATATAGCTAAAGGAATTATCGATGAGAAATTATACCCTTATGTTGCGGGGCAGTTTTTGAAGGAACGTTTAGACAATAATTATGTCACAATTGGTAGTACAACTACGGAGGGGAATTTTACCTTATACAGCGAATATGATCCTTCCACTGGAGGTAAGATTACAACCGACACTATTCCACAAGATGTAAAAAGTTTCAATTATACTCTCGGAAAAGTGCCATATAAAATGTTTTTATTGGATAACCGTCACCTTAAAGGACAAGCAGAAAAATGGGTTAAAGCAAAAAGACCATTACTAAGTATAGGGGGACAAATCCTCCCGAACAGTTCGGTGTATTTTGATACTTCATTGCTTGAGCAATTTGATATTATTTTTCATATTCGAAAAACAAGTCCATCTCATATTAAATAAAAGTACAAAGCAATCCCGTTCTTGCAGATGTAAGAACGGGATTGCTTTGTGGAGGAGTAATAAAGTGAAACTTTAATCAGCAGGTTTTTGTTCATCCCCCACTGATTATTAGCCTTCACCAATCGTGCGTTTACCGGCAGCCCGCCCCCCCCCACCTAACGCTGAATTTTGAGGTGGGAGTCTTACTGCCCAGTAAATAGCGGGATAAAAGCATCTTTTTTAACCAGAAGTAAGCTGCTCTCCCCTTTTTAACATCATTTAGAACTGTCATATGACACTTTTACACTAGTGAGAATGACAAAAAAAGCAGTATGATTCGGTTATTACACAGATAGGAGCGATGAACTTTATGAAATCAAGATTCATCCATAATGGTTATTTTTTATTGCTAACTTTCGGCACAGGATTGTTTTATTTTTGTTTTTACCTAATAGCTCTGCTATTTAGTTTAACCCTTTCATTTACTGTTGTTGGGATTCCATTAATTATGCGCGTACTACAGACTACCACACCCTTTATCCAATTCGAGCGCATACAGACGAAAATTTATACAGATATTTCAACAGACTCCTACGATAGAAGTATAACAATGGATACATCGAACTGGGCTCAGGTGAAATTAGCGCTTACAGATCGTCGCACTTGGTGTGCTGTCTATTGGTTAATGCAGAAATTTGTGATTGGCATTTTCAGTCTCATTAGTGCAATCATTTTTTATGTAATGCCACTTATGTTCCTGTTGGCACCACTACTGTATCGATACATCGATATGAATATTATATTTATACAAATAGATACTTTTGCCAAGTCACTCTTTGTAATGTTTATGGGTATAGTATTTACCGCCATAAGTATTAGAATAGTCGATGGTTTGACAAAGAAAATTGGGGGCTATACACGTAGTATGATTCGGCAACTAAATCAATAGAAGTTTGCAGTCTGTGAGTAGTATCGTAGTTTTAAATTAAAAAGTATAATAAGGCAGGAAGGATTAAATTATTATATAGGAAGTAAAATGGTAGGCTATTTAGGGGGTAAAGGACTTGTTAGATATGGTTAAGTATTGGTTTTGGTATGATTGGATTATGTTAGGGGTACGCCTACTTGCTAGTGTGTCTATCATTCTAGCTACATTAAATTTTCAGGATGGTTTAACATTACCACTTTGGATTATTATTCTTTGGGAAATTATTGCCTTCTCTGTTCCATGGGTAGCCTTACTATTCAATTATAAATATTATTTGTTCACAGAAATACTGCTATATGGTGGACTATGTATATATTTAACCTTATTATTTCCAGAAGCTTACAACACATTTCTTATATCGGTGTTTCTAATTGCTGCGAATAGTAAGCATTTGTCCTATTATTGGACAGCTCCAATAACGGTTTTTATAACAACTGGAATTTTCTATGCGGTTGCGCCAAGTAATAGCTATTGGATTATGGTCACCTATTATGGATTCGCATATGTAATGGGCTTCGCTTTTCATTTATTAATCGTCAATCATAAACAAAATGAATCAATTCGTAAACAAAACGCGGTACTTGAGCAATATATGTCTCAGATTGAACGCATTACACTGGCGGAAGAACGAAACAGACTGTCGAGTGAGCTTCATGATACAGTTGGTCACGCTTATACTTCTATTATTATGGGGATGGAAACGTTGCGCACCGAACTTGCTACTGAAATGGGTATACAGAGGCTAGATTCTCTGCTTGAAATGGGACGTAAAAGCATCGAGGACGTGAGAGGTTACCTACATCAAATGGAGTCTCCGTGTCAATCGCCTTCCTTAATTCAATCTCTCCAAAATCTTGGAGCCGAATTTCAGGAGCACGCTCTGGTTAATGTAAGTTTTCGGACATACGGAGAGGAATATGAATTGTCTCGGCAAACGAAGATAGCGTTCATTCGTTGCTTACAAGAGTCCCTTACGAATGCAGTACGTCATGGTCAGGGAACTGAAATTATAGTTTCATTGCAGTTTGAACAACAATATACGAGATTAGAAGTTCAAGATAATGGAAAAGGAAATGTAGAATGGCAAGAAGGCTTCGGTATGAATACGATGAAAGAACGAGCAATGAATTTGCAAGGTCAATTGTCTGTATATACAAAGCCAGATGAAGGAATGCTTGTTACATGTACCATACCGCGACAAACTGAAATAAAAGATGGACTTATTCGTTTGTTAATTGTAGACGACCAGCCGTTTGTTCGGGAAAGTTTGAGGACACTACTCGATAGATATGAAGATTTAAATGTAGTCGGTTTGGCCGAGGATGGCAATGAAGCCATCGATTTGTGTGGGCGCCTTCAACCTCATGTTATACTTATGGATTTAGATATGCAACACATGGATGGAGTCGAAGCAACCAAAAAGATTAAGCAACAATGGCCACATATCCGCATATTGATTTTTACAACTTTTCAGGATACCGAACAGGCGTTGGAATCGCTTCGCAACGGTGCGGATGGTTTTTTACTCAAATCTATTGAAACATTGGAGCTAGCTAATACGATCCGACTTATTCACAAAGGTGGGACACTGATTGATCAGGGAATGTCTCACAAAATATTTGAGAAGTTTGATGCGCCAAAAGAGACACCACAATCAAAAGCAACCGCTTATGAGCTAACAGCTAGGGAGATAGAAATATTGCAGCTAGTAGCAAAGGGACTTCGATACACTACCATAGCATCAAGGTTATATTTATCGAATGGTACGGTCAGAAATTATGCTTCCACAGCTTATACAAAGCTAGGAGTCCGTAACAAAGAAGAAGCTGTTCAAAAGGCTCTAGAAATTGGAATTATTGAATAAGAAAAATGTTTTTTGTTTCTCTACAGCAAGGCAAAATGTAGTTACAAGATACAGTAAAGGATAAAGTGAAACTTTAATCAGCCCTCATCAGTCGGACTTTTACGGGCAAATAGCGGGATAAAATGAGCGAACTATCATGAACTCCTGTTTTATGCGTATAATTAATAGACAACCTAAGTAACAAGTTTGTTCCATTTTTATCAGTAGTCGTATCTAGAAACCTAAAAAAGTCCATTTAGAAGATCTAAATGGACTTTTTCACTCATATAATCCTATCTATAGTTAAACGAATAAGATTAAATACATTTAAATTTTCTTGTTTTATCTACTAAACTGTTTAGGCATTTCTTTAACGTGCTTATCATCATCACGCCAATCATAGGTTTCTTTCTGTGAAATATCTAAAGTTTGATCTCCAATTCTAACAATATTCTTATTTACCCATTCAATATATGGATCGGTATCTGGATAATTCCAATATATATTTTTCTCTGAATCTGTATCAAGGTTAACTAATTCACCCCTAACAGCATCCGCACTTAATGATCCTGCATTATGAAAATAAGTCTTGATGAGATATTTTCCATCTGGAGATTCCACTGTTCGAATTAATTCCCCTTTTGGAACGCCTTGCAAACTAAAAAGTTTCCAATATCCAAATCCAATTATAATTACTAACATAGTAAGTATAGTTAGTAATACTTTTCTTTTTGTTTTTTTAATTTCACCTTTTGTATTTATAATACTCATTCAACTCCATTCCATAGAACACATACCATATTATACCATTAAATAAATGGTATAATATATCAAAAATAAAAATCCTCCCTTAATAGTATTATAAAAAGGGCATGTGATGATCTCCCTATTTATAAAGTGAAACTTTAATCCCCCTCACCAATCGGGCTACCCGTCAATGCGGGATAAACATGACAATTCCCCTTTAAGAAAAATATAAAAAATCAGACAGTATACTTGAATTGCTCTTCGCAAGAGAATATACTAATAAAGCAGGCTATGACGTTCCTTCCTTCTAACTTCTTTGGCGAAATAGGGATGTTACTTTCCTGCTAAACACATAGGCTATGACAATTCTTCCTTCTTTGTAGAAATTTCAAATTGTTTTAGAGTTGTCAATTTCCTATGAAAATAATTAGACTATAAAACCTCTTTCTTCTTTGGTCCTGAATAAACTTTAGTTTATCAACCATTGATGTAGAGGTTTTCTTTTCTTAATTAACAAATTACCACTTAACACCTAAATGTTATACCCCTAATTTTTCACTAAAAAATAGCTTTATACCCTCAGTGCATTTCTCTACAATTAGTGTGTTTATGCATGTAAAAATAAAAATCTACCACTGAAAGGAGGACAGTCGGACTATTCCCCTCTTTTATAAGGAGTGAATAATCGGCGTTCTCATGAAAAATTCTATTTACATAAGAAGAAGTTTGAAAGTAATTATAAAAAGAAAAGAAAATAAACTACCGAACATTTATTTAGCCACTGTTTTAAAAAACTTGGAAAGTTTAGGATTTACTTTTTCCGAGCCTTTAATAGAAGAGTTGCAAACACTTTCGGTTGATGCATTCACATCGTTTTACAAAGAGTTGGTAAAACATTTAAAAGAAATGGTTGGTGCACATATTCAGTTTACTCCTATGTATCCAAACTTTCCGCAACAAATGATGGATTTAAGTGACGCTGATTTATACATCAATGCCGTTATTCATTATGTGACGTTGTGCCTACCTGTATCAAAAGTAGAAGAACGACTTCCTCTTTTAGATAGCGTTGATTTGAAAGTTATTGACTTAGGAAGTGAAGAAGATTTTAATCAAATGATTTCTCAATTGATTCGTGCAAACAGCTCTATTTCCTCAACTGATAAGACAGATGTAGAATGGGCTATTACACACACTGAAGATGTTTCATGTTTTCTACCTAATGTAATTCCTCATAAGGAAAATATGTCTTTTATAATTGGGGTTTTATTAATAAACAGAAAAATATCAGCCGATGCTGCTGCAAAGTATTTTAAAACAGCAACTGATGTTCTTCGCCTTGCAGTTGCTTTATCTGAAGGTGATGTGAGTTTAGCATCCTCCGTTCGATTCAAGAAGTTTAACCGAGTAGAAAGACGCTTCCTTTTAGGATTGTTAGAGCAATGCGGAAACATTACCGAAGATATGATTCGATACAAAAAACGTTGGATTCGTTTAGGTGAAATTCTTCATCCAGCAGAATATCATACTCGTTTCCCAAAAACCCACCGAGCATTTGAGATTCTTCGCAACAACATTAAAGTTGAAACATTTAATGGAAAAATAGAAGCAGCTTTGTTGAATCGTGATATCATGACAGCGAAAAATCTTTTAAAAACTCGCCCGGGGGAATTTGCCAGACGCTTGGATCATTTAATCCGTTTATGTAGTGATACATCAACAGATGTTTTCAATATTCTCGAAGAGTTTCTAAGTATAATAGGAAATGTTTCTACTCCTGTATTACTTCAACTCACGGCTCATTTTAAGCATCGAAATGATAAAAATGAATTTCGCACCTTTTTTCCAAAGGGAAATGTAGCAAAAGCTATAGGTGTTGAAAATACACTTCCATTTATCTCAGAGGATATTTGTTTAATGATTGTAAAAATGTGTGAAGATACTTTAAAAAATCGCTTCGCAGAACTTCCAAGTCTCGGAAAAGTATTTTTGGATGAACAGTTAAAAAATCACTTAGTTCCCTTCTCTCAACGTTCAGCCAGCAAAGCGCTTCGCACATTATCTCGAGGAAGTAAAGTAGATTTGCCAGAAGGAGATACGATTCGTTTTTTCCTATGGTGGAAAGAAGGCTATGTGAATGGACAACATACAGGACGTGTTGACATTGATTTGTCTGCTGCAATGTACGACGAAGATTGGCAATACAAAGAACATGTATCCTTCACGAACTTACGTTCAAAAAATTTCAAAGCCTACCATAGCGGAGATATTACTTCTGCACCAAAGGGGGCATCTGAATTCATTGATTTCGATATTCCGTCTGTGCTGAAATATGGTGGACGCTATGTAGTTATGACTTTGCTTTCTTACACAGACCAACCATATAAAGATTTACCAGAATGCTTTACTGGTTGGATGGTTCGTCAATATCCTGGTTCAGGTGAAATATTTGAACCTTCTACTGTTCAAGATAAAGTGGATATTACTGCCGACACCCAAATCTCTATTCCAGTTATTTTAGACTTAAAGGAACGAAAATTGATTTGGACAGATTTGTCTCTTACAAGAGATCTAACTTATGATAATACCATCGAAGCTAATCAAAAAGGTATGATACTAGTTGGAAAGGCTTTAACTACTTTAGTTAAACCGAATTTATATGACTTGTTCCGATTACATATTGAAGCTAGAGGTGAACTCGTTCAAGACATCGAAGAAGCAGAAACTATTTTCTCTTTGAATAAAGGGATTACTCCTTTCGATATCGAAAAAATAATATCTGATTTTATAGCTGACTCAAAAGGCTAACTACATTACAAACATTGATAATGTGTGGAAAATATCGATGTATAATGTCTATGTGAAACAGGACCTGATAGATGTATATCAGGTCCTGTTTTTTATTTAGTAGATACTAAATAATCTGGTTAATCACTATTCATCTAAATACACTATACTAATAAAGTGAAATTTATTCGAAAGAAGTTCATTAGTTAATATGTATCTAATTAAGAAACATTCATATACCAGCCCAAACATCTTTTCCATATCGCCCTTCATCTTGCACACGATCCAACCAATTTCTTGCTTCTTGTTCACTGACTTCATGAATTTCTTGATATGCTTGACAAAGGGTATCTTCTACATCCGGAGCCATTTTACTTCCATCACCACATATATAAAGATGAGCTCCATTATCTAATAACGAAATTAAATTGATTCTATCTTGTTTTATTAAATGCTGTACATATGTTTTTGGATGTCCCTCTAAACGAGAAAAAGCTGTGTGTAAAGAGATTAATCCATCTCTTTCATCATTTTCTAGTTCTGTACGATAAAGATAATCTTTTTCAGGATGACGACAACCAAAATATAGATGCGCTTGTCCTAAGTTCATACCTTTTTGCTTTTGAACACGACGCGCTTGCAAGAATCCACGGAATGGTGCAATTCCAGTACCTGGCCCAACCATAATAATTGGTGTTTCTGGATCTTTAGGTAATTCAAAGTTTGATTGTGGCGTTCGAATGAAACAAATAATCTCATCTTTATTATGACGCTGAGCTAAGTAATTAGAAGCGACTCCTTCATATGTCCCTTCCCCACTCCATGCAGGTGCATTAACAACACCGACCGTAATGCTCAGACGATTGTGTGCAACGAGTGGAGAGCTTGAAATAGAATAGTAACGCGGTTTGAGCGCAGGGAGAAGTTCTAAAAAGCGTTCAAATCGGATTTCACAAGCCTCATACTTTTCAAGAAGGTCCAACATTGAAATCCGTTTCTTTAATATTTGTTCATGATAAACTCCTTCTTCTAATAATGCTTCCAATTCTTTTTTATGAGGAGGACATGCTGTGAATGTTACCATTTCTCGTATTTGTGCTCGAGTGGCTGCTTCTTGAACTTCAACACTATAACTAAGAAGGTCCAATAAACTAACAGGACTGTCTAAAGGTATGTGATTTATACTTCGTCCACTTGCACTCAGTATAACTTGATCCTTCCCATTTAATCCAAAACGTTTTAAAATTCGGTTGATATTTTTCTCGCTATTAACTGGCAACACTCCAAGGTGGTCTCCTTCTTTATATGTAGCACCTTCTGGCAAGGATACCTCGATATGTCGTGTACTTCTATCACTGCTGGATGATTGGAGTTCACGATTTTCTAGTATAGATGCATACACTGCTTCATATGTTCGTGCAAGAGGAGATCCTCCAAGACGACTAACAAATTGCAGACTCAAAGTACTGCGCTCTTTTTCCATATTTTTGTTTAGTTCCAATCCAAATGCCTTCATCGCATCAGACCACATGCTTTGTTTCCATTGCTCGAGCTGTTCCTCGAAATCACCACTTGCATCTGCTTCTCCGCGTTTAGAAAATCTTGTTGCTCCTTTTTGAGCCATCTGCTCATCAATGTATCTTGGAATCCGTTGGTAGGTACTAGCCCAATTATGATCTCCACAACCAAAAACTGCGTATTGAACCCCTTTTAGCTCATCTGGTTTTAGTTCCTCCAACCATTGCACAAACTGCCCTGCATTACTTGGCGGTTTTCCATTATAAGAAGAAGTCACAATAAGTACCGCTCCTTCTTTTGGCAAACTTCCAATTCGATCGTTAAGAGCTACCACTTCCGTTTGAACTCCTTCTAAACTAGCTGTATCTGCTAATTCTCTTGCAATACCTTCTGCTACACCTGTATCCGAGCCATACAGGACAAGAAGTGAAAGATTATCGGCCCCAATAATAGAAGGTGTCTTCTGGACGTGCTGCTTAATTTCATCGTTTTTCAGCTTGTCCTCTGTAGGTGCAAGAACAGTAGGATGGCTAATAGTTTGTTTTCGGGGTAGAATCCTAATCTTAAAATCACCGGGCTTTAGCGTTAATGTTTGTTTTACGTCCAGCTGATAGTTTTGATAATCGATTAATTCAAAATGTTGAAGAAGCATTCCCATTACAAGAGTGGCTTCATGAAGTGCAAATTGCATACCGATACATGCTCTCTGGCCATTTCCAAATGGCTTATAAGCATGATGAGGAACCTTATCCAGCTCTTCAAATCGTTCAGGTTGGAATTCTTCCACATTGTCTCCCCATGCATCTTTATCCCTATGTAGCTGTGGAATAAGAACAGAAATACGATCTTCTCCTTTCTTAATTGGGTATTTCCCACCAATCACTGTATCTTCTTTTGCATAGAGACTGAATGCTGGAGCGGTAGGCCATAGACGTAGCGATTCATTTAAAATCATCCGTATATACTTCAGTTTCATAACTTGTTCGTATGTTGGAGTAGGATCTGTCAAAACACGGTCTACTTCTTCATAGGCTTTTTTCAACTTATCCGGATTCTTTAATAAAAAGTAAATCGCAAAAGATAACAATCCACTTGTTGTCTCATGTCCAGCTATTAAAAAGGTAATAATTTGAAAACGAATATTTTCATCATCTAATTTTTCACCAGTTTCCGGATCCTTCACATTTAACATACGGGAAAGTAAATCATTTTCTTCCTGATCTCCACTACTTTTACGTTCAGCAATAATATTATCTACTAAAGAAAACATAGATTGAATATCATGCTGAAATTGACGTTTCGTTCTCCACATGAGTTTGTCTTCTATATCCAGCCTCTGTAATTGGTGCATCGCCTCATCTAGAGCACGGGTCATGCTAGTAATAAAAGGATGAGGGGTCTCACGATAAAAGCTATTGAATCGGTAATTAAAACCACATAGACCAATTGTATCTAACGTAAGACGAGTCATATCCTCCGGAACATCTACGTTTTCATTCGGATTAAGCCGTGCCCATTTTTGAACGAGTTGTACAGCAATATCGACCATCATGGCATGGTAATCTTTCATTGCCCGTTGGCTGAATGTAGGCATCAAAATATTATGAGCTTTTTTCCAGTTAGGCTCGTGAGTCTCGCTAGTAAATAATCCGTCTCCAGCAAAGGCACGAACTTTTGCTAAAGCACCCTCTATACTTTTATCGAAACGTGTTTCGTCACAAACTTCTGCTACCAATTCATGTCCAGAAACGACAATGATGGTATCACTTAAAGTTTGAATTTGAAAAATGGGACCATACTCTTCCGCTATCTTGATAAAGGATAGGGTCGGTTTATCTTTATCGATTAATGGGAGATTACCCAGCGGTCCATATGTTTTCGGCTGAGGAATAGTAGATACTTTTTTTTCCATTAAAAACACCCTTTCAAAAAAGCATGAAATAAAGATATGTAATTGATTACCTTATTTTATCTTTTCCCTAACTATTCATGATTATGATATTACGTATAAGCTTGGCAATTAGATTTATAACTTGTAGAAAAATACTAAATTAAAATGAAGCGAATAAATATAGTTGGACCCTTTTAATGTTGGTGTTAAAAGATAATCTAAAATTATAATGTTTATGAGAAATTGCAAACGGATCTCATCTCTTGTATTTGTTTATAAAACAATCATTTTAATTCATTTTCTTCTAAAACACTCCAAAATAAAGAAGGTGACGAGCTTAAGATTGTAGTATTCGAAAAATCAGTAGTTTAGTTAAACCAATACGATAAGCAAGTATACCTTGTTATTAATGAAAGAGGACCTGATATGAACATCAGGTCCTCTTTTACTATATAATTATTTCCCTGCTTCTTTTAGTTTTTTCTAGCTTTAAATACCGGCGCCTTAGCAGCAAAAAAACTTATAGGAATCTTTATCTAGCGTTTTATTCTTCTCTACCGATTTAACTTCTCGACAGCTTCCGCACTTGTATCTACACGTTTAACGAAAAAAACTAATAGTAGTGCAACAACATTCATGCCAAGCGCTACATAGAAGGAATACTGAATTCCAGATAATAAAGCCTTTTGAGTTACTATTGCCTTCGTAGTTTCTGTGAAGGTTGTTGGATCTATATCAGACATTAAACTTTCAACTTTTGTTTTTGTTACAGAATTCATAATCGTAACAAGAATAGCAGTACCAATCGAACCGGACACTTGTTGAGCTGTATTATTAACAGCTGTACCGTGCGGATTTAAGCGAGTTGGCAATTGATTAAGACCATTTGTCATAAGTGGCATCATCACCATCGCCATCCCAAACATCCGCAGTGTATAAATAAGAATAATATGTGTATGACTAGAGTCAATTTGCAGACTTGCCAACATATAAGTTGAAACAGCTGTAATGGAAAGCCCTACTATGCCAAGAATCCGAGGACCATATTTATCAAATAGTTTACCTGTAATTGGTGACATAATCCCCATTATTACCGCACCTGGAAGCATCATCAACCCAGAGCTCAGCGGCGAAATACCACGGACGTTTTGTACATAAGCTGGTGTTAAAATCATACCCGAAAACATGGCCACCGCGTTGACAATTGCAATTACAGACGCAAGTGCAAACATTGGGTACTTGTAAACACGTAAATCCAATAACGGCTCATCCATTTTTAATTGACGGATAATGAAAGCAATTAAGGCAATAGCGCCTATGATTAAGGCTGTTAAGACAACTTTATTCGTCCAGCCATCGGAGCTTGCAGAACTGAATCCATATAACAAACCGCCAAAACCGACAGAAGATAATAGTAATGAGAGATAATCAAGTTTTGCATTTTTGTTTTGTTTCATGACATTCTCAGATTTCCAAATCCCTAACAGTAAGCTAATGATTGCTAACGGTAAAATCATTTCAAAAAGCAAACGCCAGTCATAATACTCTACAATATAACCTGATAGTGTCGGTCCAATTGCTGGAGCTGTAATCATAACTAGTCCAAAAATCCCCATTGCTGTTCCCCTTTTTTCTCTTGGAAAGCTTACTAGCATAATATTCATTAACAAAGGCCCCATAACTGAAGAGCCTGCCGCTTGAACCATCCGACCAGTAAGTAATAAACCAAAATTCGGCGCTACAGCCGCTAAGGCAGTACCAAGAATAAAAATCAACATAGATGTAATAAATAGGCTTCTATTCGAGAAACGCGTTATTAAAAATGCTGATGCCGGAATTAATATACCACTTACAAGCATATACCCTGTAGAAAGCCACTGGATCGTTGAATAATCTTGAATGTCTAAATCTTTCATTATTGATGGCAAGGCTACATTTAAAAGCGAGTTATTTAGAAATGAAACAAATGCCCCAATAAAAAGAATTACAAGCATTACATATGGTGGTTTTCTTTTATGTAATGTTTCACTCATATATTTAATTGCCCCTTCATTATAAATTTCATTGATTCGTTTAAATCGTTTACATATTTGCACAAGAAAACATTACCCTTGCAGTATTTTGCCAAACTCTTCGAATGGATATTCTCTTTTTAGCAATTCCACTTGCCCAACATAACATTTTAAAATCTTTTTGTTGATTAAACCTTTATAAAAACGTTTATTAACGGAATTTAAATTAGGCTGAAATATATAAAAGAAGCAACTGAAAATACCCTTCTAAAATAAAGTGAAACTTTAAATCAACAAGTCCACACACCCATTCCTTTAAATACAGGCTTGTAGATCTAGTTATGTAACCATCCATAAAAAGGAATATTACATAGGCTAAGTCTAACATTACATTTTTAAAGTGAGGAGAATAAGCGTATGCACCAATATTGGTATTTGAATTCAAAGGGAAACGGGGAACAATATACTAACCAAATTTCTTTGTATTCACAGCCCGAAATAACTAAATCTGAGGTAATGAATGATTTGAAGATTCCTGAGAATTGGAGTTACCGAGTCTATCCAGTTAGTTGGGATTCATCAGCCAATTATACGGGATTCAATCCCCAACCCCCTCCCTTCTCTTGGGGGCAGCAGCCAATCAATTATGCAGGGATAATGCCACAAGGTCACCCTACTAATTGGACTCCACTACCAGGTCATGCAGGTTTTAATTTTCAAAAACCTTCCTTCCCCTGGGCCCAACCATTCAATCATACAGGGATGTTCGCACAAGGGCATCTTGCCGCTTTACTATCGCCGCCAGCCAAGTCTTTTCATTTCAATACCAATAACTCGGGTGTTTTTGGAAACCCTCCAGGATGGGGTAGTCCGTGGGCCCCAATGGGATGGGGAAATAACGGAGGTAGCGGTCAGCTAGGAATGCTTGGAAACTTACTTACAGCAGGAAAAGGCACAATGGGTGGAATAGGAATGATTAGTAGTCTAATCGGGATGGGGAAGT
Source organism: Bacillus sp. PK6-16 (assembly GCF_056530295.1). Lineage (NCBI taxonomy): Bacteria > Bacillati > Bacillota > Bacilli > Caryophanales > Bacillaceae > Bacillus > Bacillus sp. PK6-16. The sequence continues at coordinate 2,211,356 of NZ_CP096511.1, read as the reverse complement.
TCTTCTTTTAGTTAATTAAAGTGATAGAATTGGTCCGCAGCTCAGACATTCCAACAAAATATTTCATTCTCCATTGATTTAATGTTTTCAAACATGTACTCCTCAATATATTTATTGTGTGCTTCCAATACTCCATCCAAGTTCGTCTCCTTGTCTTTCAATTTATAAAAAAATCTGTTGCAACTCTTTAGACAACAATTCCAGTTCATACAAAATCAATAAGTTCACAACAAAAACGCTATCCTTTCCTATGATTCTAGGGAAATAATAGCGTTTTTGTTACGTAATGATTAAGTTGTTTCATTCTTATTTATTCAATAATTTCATTGTCATTTCTCTGCATTTTTAGCCTGATAGCGATATGATCATCCCCCGTAAAATGCCATTTCTTTTACTTATGCTTTGCTAAAAATTCTGTTATGCGACGATATACATATATTTCATTTTCTTTTTTTGAAAATCCATGCCCTTCATCGTCTAATACTAGGTATTCTACATCTACTCCTTGTTCTTGCAACGCGTGAAAAATTTGATCCGATTCTTCCTTTACAACTCGTGGATCATTTGCCCCTTGGATGATAAGGAGTGGTTTATTCATTTGATTTAAGTAAGTAATTGGTGAATCTTGTATAAGCTTATCTTTATCATTATTAATATCACCTATTAAATTAACTGCGAGCGGTTTCCAATTTTCAGGCATAGATTCGATAAAACTAAATAAATTGCTAGGTCCAAAAATGTCAATGGCTGCACGGAAATACTCTGAATGACGCCCGTGAAGCAATAAGGTCATATATCCTCCATAACTACCGCCCATAACAAATAATTTATCAGGAGTTGATATCCCCTGTTCAAATAACCATTCGATCCCTGCTACACAATCTAAACGTGGTGCTTCTCCCCAATCACCTTCAATCATTTTTGTAAACGTTGAACCATATCTTGTACTACCTCTAAAGTTTGGCGCAAAAATATTATATCCCTGCCTTAATAAATATTGAAATAATTCTCTGAAACCTTTCGTCTCAGCACTTTGTGGACCACCATGAGGCCAAAATATTGTATATCCGTTTTGTACTTCTCCTTTCGCCCGGAATAATAATGCTTCTATGTTTAACCCATCAAAAGAGGCATATGTTATAACATCCGGTTCAACAAAAGAAGATTCAGATAGACCAATAACATAGTTTTTTGTTAATGCTGCCCATTCTGTATCTCTATTCTTCTTGTAATAGATGTTTGCTGTTTTCGTCGCACTTTCACCTAGCAAATATAAATTTTCCGATTTTGTAATTTCAATTTGACTTATCGTATCTACCGGAGAATTCAATAGAATTAACTCTTTTTTATCCCATACAAATTTATATAACCTATCTGTAACACCTTTCGACGAAACAATGTAGCCATTTTTTGTTTCAGCATGCCATTTTATATCGGATATATCTTCCTTCTCTATTTTACAGATTGGTTTGAATTCCTGTTTATTTAAATCAAAAGAAGCTACATAGGAAAACTCTTCTTCATAATTTGTAACGAAAATTACTGTATTTTCATCAATATAACAAATGGACCCTATAGTATGTTCTTTCTCACTGGAAGGTACTATACAAATAAGTTCTTCTCCCTTTTTTACATATCCTACATTATACGTATTACTATATGACTTTAAAACAATGTAACTTGATTCATTCGGACTTACTGCCTCTACATATGTAGGTGTCTCCACACCAGTTAACAACAGCGTATCTTCTTTTGTGCGTATATTATAACAACGAGAGTTTAAGAACATTGGGTTATCTTTACTTGTGACATAGTATAATCGTTCCCCATCCTCTGTTAAATGCACAAAGTAATCCTTTTCTGTCTCTCCTGCTGGAATCAATTCAAGCAATCCACCACCCTCTGGCTTTAATGCATAAATATGATAATTTTCATCCCCATCTTTATCAAATCCAGCTAAAATAAATCGATTTAAAGAATCCATTTTAATAAAATTGCTTGATTGATTACAATATGTTAATGGATAAGGGGATAAATTGGGTAAATCCATCGCCCATAAATTAGAATGACCATTTAAGTTTGTACTAAAAATTAATTTCCCTTCATCTTCACTAACTGTAAACCTACCAATACTATAGGATCTAAAAAATTGTTCAGCATCTTCCATAGGAAATTGAATCATCTTTCTTCCTCCACTCCACCTTATATCTGAAAATTCAGAACATCTTATATATAAAGATTCTACATTTTCCTATTTATCCCTTTTTGGTTTTATTTAGATTTACTTCTCACTCTATATTTCTTACTAAATGGTTCTTCACTTCTATTATGATCTTTCTTTTAAGATGTGAAATACAAATACACTCCGTAACCTACAAATAAGATCAATAGAATAGAAATGCCGAGTACCGTATATATAATCCCTTTTAAATTTGAGTTCATATCATCCTCCTACTCCCCGATAATTCGAGTATATAACAAAAAAAGCATTGGATACCCAATGCTTTTTACACTTACGCAAATAAAGAAGTATTCGCATATAAAGCTGGTGAACCACCTGAATGTACGAATAAAATATTGTCTTCCTTATTAAATTTACCTTTTCTAATTAAGTCGATTAATCCCGCTACTGCCTTACCTGTATACACTGGATCAAGTAAAATACCTTCTGTTTTCGCAAGTAACTGAACTGCCTCTACCATTTCCGGCGTTGGTAACGCATAGCCTGGTCCTACATATTCATCAAAGCACGTAACAGCGTCGCGCGAGATAAAGTTTGGAATACCAACATGTACTGAAGTTTCATCTACAAGTTTTGCTACTTTCTCTTCTTGCTCAGCTTTTCCTCTACTTACATTAATCCCGATTACAGGAATATGGCTTTGTGTTCCAGAAAAACCAGTAATTAAACCCGCATGCATACCGCCGCTACCACTTACACAAACAACTGAACTGAAATCAATTCCTTGCTCAAATGATTGCGCCATAATTTCTTGGGCACAAGCAACGTATCCCATTGCGCCTGTAGGGTTTGATCCACCAACTGGAATTACATATGGTGTACTACCTTTTTCACTTACTTCTTTTGCTACTTTATGCATTTCTTCCATCAGGTCTGCTCCGTTCGGTACAACAATGACGTTTTCAGCACCTAATAAGTGATATAAGAAATAGTTTCCGTTAAAGTCTCTCTTCTCTTCTGGCTCAAGCCCTTCCTCTAATACAAGAATACATTTCATTTTTTCTTTTACCGCAGCAGCAAGTGTCAGGCGGCAATGATTTGACTGAATACCACCAGCTGTAATTAATGTATCTGCACCCTTTTCCTGTGCATCTGCAACTAGAAATTCTAACTTTCTCGTCTTATTGCCACCGGCTGTTAAACCGAGTAAATCATCTCGTTTAAAATAAATAGTCGGACCACCAAGTGATTCAGAAAAATTGTTTAACTTTTCAATTGGTGTATATGATTCTGTATATTTTTTTCTCGGGAATTTAGCTAAATTCATTGTAACGCTCCTTTTGCACTTCTTTCACAATATATGTAACGTTACTATTATTACACGTAAAAATGGTGAAGTCATCTTTCTCGGTTAAAAATGTATTAGAATTTCATTTTGATAAGTAAAACCGTATTAATGCTTTTAACTTAATTACGGTACATGAAATTTATATCAACGATTTTTTAAATATATCGTTCATTACTTACAATATATCAACGATTTTTCAAATATATCGATCGTAACTTGCAGTATATCAACGATTTTCTTAATATATCGATCTATCGACAAAAAACGACAGACAGGCAACCCCTTTCTCATCAACAAAAAAAGAGCCCACACATTCAAATGCAGACTCCCTCCAATCACTTATTTACCGAAAAACGAAGTAACTGCGTTAATCCCGGCTCTAAATTCATTTCACCTTTATGACGTACGTATACGACTTTATCTCCATCAAATTTCGGAGGATTTGCTTTACTATACGTATGCCACTCATTCGTTCCTTCTATAGTGTACTCCATATATTCAGTTGCACCGACAATTATATTTTTACTATCATCTGCCGTTACATTTGGTGCCATCTGCGCAATTTTTGAATCACTAATTAATAACTTCTTTATATCCTTATCACGTTTGTAATCGTAAGCTGTCACAATTACATCGTTACCATATGCTTTCACTTGCAACCCTTGTTTAAATGAATAGCCATCAGGAGCAGTCTTCTCTCCTCCATTTGGTCCAGCCGACATCCAGCCCGTTTCAATCCCGCCCGTATTTACAACAGTAAATCCTTTTTTATCTCCGCCTGCAATTTTCTTTTTACCAGCCCAGTCCGGTAAGTTTAAATCCCAATGCGTATGACTCGTAAAGAAAACGACCTGCGGATAGTCTTTTAATATATCGTACAATTTATCAACGTTTAAATAGTCTTGTAAATATGGTGATTGTCTTGATCCAGACACAGTATCGGGTAAAACGTGATGAGAGAAAATGAAAATTGGTTTATTTTTATCTTTTTGGCTGTACTCTTCTAAATTTTGTTTTAACCAACCTAGTTGCTCATCACTCATATATACTTCATCCCACATTTTTGAATCATGGTATTTCATATATTTTTCAGTTCCTAAAAATAGAAGCGGATAACCATCTAATTCTTTTTTATGATATACCTTTTCTTGTCCACTAAATTTCAGATAGCGGTTAAATAAAGTTTCCTCAGTTACACCATTTGGCCATGTACTTTGAGAGAGTTTCCCATCCGCTGTCCATTTACCAGCATAAAACTCATGATTCCCAACAGTAGACCATACATTTTCTGGATGCTTATTTTTATTTAACACACGCTTTACATCATCATATTGTGACTGTTGTCCAGTCGGCGTTATATCCCCATTCATAATAAGCGCTCTAGAAAGTGGCGTCACTTTGTTCATATCTTTTAGCACATGATCAAAATCCCCTAAATCCCCTTGAATATCACTAATAACATTAAAAGTTGTAGCTGATTTTCGGGCTTGCTCTTTCCCTTCCGCATGCACTGAAAACGTCGGTAATAATGCCGCCATAACTGCTAACGAAGCAACTGTCTTTTTCATACAAATTCTCCCCCTAATAATAGAATGTACAAACTGACATGTTCTGCTTTCTCTTAGGTGCTTGTCCAATTCACATTATAAGGAGGGATTGTAAAGATAGATGGAGTTAAAAGTTAAGTGTTTTTTAAGAGATTTTGTCGTTTTTTGCACTCCACAATTAGCGATTCACGCCAATCTAGCTTTCTAGCCATTTACATTACATAAATGTAAATGAATATGATGAATCTCTTAGTTTAATATGTTGTCTTTTTAATCTCTGTTATATAACCGCCACAAAATATGCTATCTTTTCAAGTTCTCTTTCTTTAATAAACATTACTCCTCTTTTAATTCGCCTTAAAATTGTAAAGTGGCTTAATAATATGTTTAATATCAATTGTTTCTTTTGTATTCTCAATAATTTCACCCATTGGTTTATATACCATTGGTGCTTCATCTAAAGTACTTTCTGCAACAGATGTCGTCCAAACCTCTGTCATTGTATTTTGAAAATCCTCTAAGTTAAGTACTTCTTTCGCCTTCTTACGGCTCATAATACGTCCTGCCCCATGCGGTCCAGAAAAGTTCCAATCTGGATTCCCTTTACCAAATGCAATGATTGAACCGTCTCTCATATTAATTGGAATGATTACTCGTTCATCTTTCTGGGCTGAAATAGCACCTTTTCGTAGAATCATATTTTCCATATCGATGTAGTTATGAATTGTAGTGAATTGATCTGTTACTTTCCAATCCATTTTAGTGACGATTTCATCAATCATTGCTTTACGATTTAACTCCGCATATTTTTGAGCAATTTTCATATCATTCATGTAATCTTTAAATCCTTGTCCTTCTAAATAAGCTAATTCTTTGCGAATCACCGGTTTCTTAATTCCACGTAAAGCTTCATGTATTTCTTGTTGTCTACCTTCTTTCGTTAAACGCTCAATCATTTCTTCTTTAATAGATTTAACGTTTATAAGTTGCTCGTAAGCAAAGTTTTGATAATACTCTGCTACTTGTTTCCCTAAATTACGCGAACCACTATGAATGACAATGTATACATTTCCTTTATCATCCTCATTCAGTTCGACAAAATGATTGCCCCCGCCAAGTGTACCAATGCTTTTTTGAGCACGTTGCACTGTAAACGGGGCTCTTACACTATCAAAATCAATCATTTTTGAAAATCGATGTTCCTTATCTCGAATACGAAAACCACTTGGGACAAATTTACGTATCGTTTCGTCTAAGTGATCGAAATTGATTTCCTCTTTTTTCTTATTAATCATCACAACTTCCATGCCACAACCAATATCGTACTTACCTCTCAGTTTCCTGAAAGAGTGGACTATACCTTCTCTACAGTCATCGAGATATGCAGTCTCTACTGTAGGCTCACCGTATTAATTATTCCTCTTCAATTCAAAATGGATGAGGAATAATTCTGTACCTTAGTCTGCTAACATGGTACAAGTCTCTGAACCATTCGATTATGTCACCATAACCACTGGCTGCTGATTGCCCTCGCCTTTTATCGTTAGGGTTTCCAGTCAATTGAGTGAGTAGTTTAAAGTCTGAGCCGATTAGTTAACCCCGACTAAATTAGGAACAATTTTATCTTGAATCGTCATTGTTGTCCCAATCGTACAACCTGCGCCCGCATGTGTATCTGGCATAATACGAATCTTGCTATCCTTTACAAATTCTTGGTTACAAAGATCAATAATTTGACCTGCTGCCGTTTCTTCTACATTCGAAGTATACACTTTCGCTTCATTGTATTTTCCTCGTAATTTCAACATCTTCTATTTCCCCTTTCCTTTAGTTTCTACAAGACATTAATTTATATATATAATATATTTATAATTATATTTTCCACCACTACAGCTCATTTCCTTTTTTATAAAAAAAGACACAGAGATTCCTCTCCATGCCTACTAATTTCCTACCTTTTCACCGCATGTACATAATGCACTGTCTCAAAAGCTTCTAAATAATCGTTTCGTCCTTCAAAATATAATACATCAATATCCTCTGGTGATAAATGCTCATAAATGAGTAAGCCCGCCTTCTCTAACAGTGCTTCCATTTCAGCATAAGAATAACATGATTTCATCGGTTCTCCGCCTACCGCAGCCATTTTCACCATATTTTCAACTCGATTGGACAGTCCCTTTTCTGTAAACAAGTTTTCATCGGGATAATCAAAAACGATAGAACTGCCTGCCGGAACCATCTCGAATAAACATTCTAATAAACTAGCAAGTTCCTCTTTCGTTAAATAGTACGTAACACCTAAAAGGCTAAAGAAAGTCTTTTTATGTTCAAATCCTTCATTGCTTAACTGTTCATAGGAAAATCCTTTCGTAAAATCCATTGAAACAAAATGAAGGTTTTTTGGAACTTCAAGTTCTGTTTCTTTTATTCTTTCCTTCTTAAACACCTGCGTAGAAGGATGATCCACTTCAAATATTTCTATTTTATTTTCCAATTCTCGGTGTCTAAAACTGAACGTATCTAAGCCTGCACCGAGTATGACGTATTGTTTCGCTCCTAATGTAATTTCATGTAGTAATACTCTTTCACAATATGCAGCACGTGCTAAAGGTGTTGGTGATAATTGCACTTGTGTAATCCATTTTAATATTTCTTGTGGATTATCTTGAAACTGCTGTGCAATGTCTGTATTGAAGAAATGTATTCCTTGAACCATATTCGTTTCAATATTAATTCGTTCTTTTGGCGAAATGAACTCTTTAGCTACATAATCATCAAAGATTTTCGGATTATCAAATTCACTATGATATGCCCTGCTGAAAGCTGATACTAACGACGTTACACTTGCTTCACCTTGTTTCACGCACATACACTCTCCTTCATTTTCACAACAAAAATAGGGTTCCCCTGGCCAGGAGAACCCTATTATACACCTTATTTTTACATTGGTAAATTATAGCATAAATAAGTTTTTTTGTCAAGTTTTCAGCCTACTAACGCTCCAATAATTTGTGTAATCTCTAGCAGGAAGATTTCGATCTACACCGAATATTCCAGTTCATAACAATACAAATGGAGGGCGTCATGAAAAGATTAGTCATCATTACAGTTGGAAAAACACACAGTGGAAAAACTACATTTGCAAGAGCATTAGAAAAAGAGTTACCCCACTCTTTCGTTATGGATCAAGATAATCAAGCTGAATTTATTAACACGCATTATGAAAAATTACAACCGACAGAAGGATCAAATACACTAAAGCACAGTCTTTCAAAATTCATTGTTGATTATGCGAAAGAACATACAAATTTACACCTTATTATTTGTAATTCCAATCGCAGTAAAAACGGAAGATTCTATTTACTAAACGAATTATTTCCACAGAATGAATATGTACGCATATTAGTTCATTTTGACATTCCAGATGATGTACTTTATGAAAGAGTGGCTCGAAGCACGCGAAGTACGAATATTTTTAGAGGTGGATATTCTAGTTTCAAAGAAGTACTTGATCGACAACAAACTGAATCACTTCACGATAATGTGGTAGATCCTGTAGAAAACGAGGCTGATTATTTGTTTGTTATTCGCAATAATAAAGATGTAAGCTTTACTATAGAAGAAATTGTTCATCTAGCTAAAGGTTTATCCCCTACCCCAAATAAGAGATTATAAAAATTACATAATCATAGATTATTATGCAAATCCTTCCTCTAAGCGCCTAACATAGTATATAATAATAAGATAATCTACTTCTATATGCTCATTTTTACACAAAACAGTTCATGCATATGAAAGAAAAGAGGTACAAAAATATGAAAACAAAACAAACAATCGCTGCGTCTACACTAGCTTTAGCAATGATTGCTGGCGCGAACCCTGCTCATGCGGAAGTAAATGATGCTACTCCTCAGCAAAGTACGGGAGATCGATTAGCTGAAATTAAGCAACATAAACAAGAGTTAGATGCGAAATTGCAGCAACACAAAGAAAACGTGGATCAAACATTGAATGAACTTAACAAGGTTAAGGAAAATGTTGATACGAAGGTGAATGAACTACATGAACGTAAACAAGTTGCTGATGAAAAAATTAACGAGATTAAACAACATAAACAAGAGTTAGATGCAAAACTTCAGCAAGACAAACAAATCGCCGAAGATAAAATCGCTGAAATTAAAGAGCATAAAAAACAAGTGGAAGATAAAGTTGCTGAAGTAAAAGAGCATAAGCAAAATATCGATAACAAAGTGAATGAGATTAAAGAACATAAACAAACTGTCGATGAAAAAGTGAATGAAATGAAGCAACATAAAGAGAACATTGATCAAAAGGTTAATGAACTTAAGGAAGTTAAAAAACAAGTAGATGAAAAATTAGCTGAGTTAAAAAAAGCGAAACAAACTGCTGAAGACAAACTCGCTGAACTAAAAGAAAACAAGCCGAATACTGGTAACACGTTAGAGGAACTTAAGAAAATTAAAGGCAATTTAGACAGTCTTTCTGCTAACTTAGAACTAGCTAAACAAGATGTAAAAAACAAACTAGCTGAATTACAAAAGGCTAGAGAAGATTTACTAAATAAAATTAACGAAATTAAACAATCGAAACAAACTGTTTCAGACGATTTAACAAAGAAAAAACAAGACTTAGATATTAAAATTAACGACTTTAAGCATACTGAGAAAAAAATTGACGACAAATTAGCTGAGTTACATACAACGAAGCAAAATGTTGATAACAAGATTAATGAAGTGTCACAGTCTAAACAAACGCAAGCAGATAATAGTACTAAAAACAATAACGCTAAAGAACTTCCTAACGCTGGTAGCGAGCAATCAAACAATATGGCTCTAGGAATGCTATCTGTATTAGGCGGGATTTTATTAATAACACGCAATAAAATTAAAACGTTATTCTCAAAATAAAGCCATTATACTTATTAAAAACAATGATACAAAGGCCAACCGCATATACGGTTGGCCTTTTTCTTTATATTAACTGTCCATCTCGAAGCGTCAATATACGATCACATACATCAAGCATTCTTTCATCATGTGTAATCATAATTGCTGCTTTTTGGCTCTCTTTCACTTCACGTTTCATCATTTCAACAACTTCACGTGCGCGTTTTGAGTCTAAGCTTGCCGTTGGCTCATCCGCTAATATTAAATCTGGGTTGTTCATGAACGCACGAGCAATTGCTACCCTTTGTTTTTCCCCACCAGATAGTTGATTTGGATAATGATTTTTTCTTTCTCCTAATCCAAATGCCGCTAATAAATGATCCGCACGCTTTTCTGATTCTTGTTTACTTTCTTTTTTTAGCTTTGCAATATAAAGCAATTGTTCTTTCACATTTAAATATGGAACAAGATTTGCAAACTGGAAAATGAAGCCGATTTTTTTCAAACGAATGTCTGTCATTTCCTTTTCTGATAGCTTCGTAATATTTTGCTCACGAATGTAAATATCCCCTTTTGACGGTGATAATAGTGCACCCGCGATTGATAATAATGTACTTTTCCCTGATCCAGAAGGACCGACGATTCCGATAAACTCTCCAGCTTTCACATCAAGCGACATCGGATGAAGGGCTGTTACTTCCGTATTCCCTTCTCCGTACACTTTACTTACTTTGTCTAATTTCAATAATGAAGTCATTACATCCCGCCTCCAATTGCTTCTAATGCATCAACTTTTAATACTTGGTATAACGAAATAAGTGTTCCTAAAATACTAATTACGATAAAGATTGCTGCGTATTGTGCAATCATCGGTGTTGTTAATAAGAACGGCATACCCGCTGGTAAAATTTGTTCTAACCCTTGTACAAGAACGATACTAATTACCATCGCAACGACTGATAAGAATAACGCCTGTACGACTAAACTATTTGCTAAATATGAGTTCTTTGTACCAATTGCTTTTAATACACCTAATTGCTGTGTTTTTTGTAGTGTAATAACATAGAAGAATACACCAATTAATAACGCAGCGATCACAAGTAAGAACGCAATGATCATCGTTAATGTTCCTTGCTCTTCTTTAAATCCTGGAATACTTTGCAGTACTTCTTTTTTATCGATAACGTGAGCATTTTTAATTTCTTTATCTGTGTTAAGTGCAATTGCACTATAATCTTTTTGGTTTGGTTGTGAAATAGATCCCCATACGTCTTCATTTACATAAACGACTGGTGTATGGCTAAACATTTGATCTTTCGTAAATCCGACGATTGTAAATTCTTTCTTTGAAACAGGATCAATAATTGTATCTCCAATATCAATTCCTTTTTCTTTAATTGATTCGTCAGCAACCATTTCGTTATTTGCTGTACCTAATTTCTCCCCTTTTACAATGTTCGGTTCTAAAAATGAATCCCGTTCACTTGAGAAAATAGCGATATCAACCTTTTTCGAACTATCTTTCTTTTCATATGTTGAAACTTTCACATGAAACGGAACGGCTTCTTTGTCACCTACTTGATTTACTACGTTATCTACATCGTCTTTCTTAATTTGTGAACGAAGTAATTTATTTTCCGCATCATCTGCTAAAACGAACTTATTTGCCTCCATATTTTGAATCGATGAAGCATTATCATATGATAATCCATTTGCTAATCCTGAAATAACAAGGACTAAAAATGATAATAACACCATAATCAATCCGATTAATCCGTATCGTAATTTTGATTGTTTTAATTCACGCAGAGCTAAAAACATTTCGCTCGCTCCTTCCTCTTTCTTTCTATGCACTAATCATAAAAAAGAAATATGAACGGAATATGAACAGAAGATTACAGAGTAAAAAAAGGAATTTTCTGAAAGTATTGAAAATAAATAGAATCCTTGATACAATTCAGTCAAATAATATTGACCGAGTAATTTAATTCAAGGAGTTGATCATGTTGAAGCCCGTATTAACACTAACTACTTATAGCCAACTAAAAGCATTAAGCGATCCACTACGTGCCGAAATGATGATACGTCTATGCGAACGTCCTTATACTGGACAATTACTATCTGAGAAATTCGGCATTTCAAGGGCGAAAATTCATTATCATTTAAAAGAATTAGAAAAGAATGGTCTTATAGAGATCGTTTATACAGAGGAAAAGAATGGGATTATTCAAAAGTTTTATCAATCTGTCGCGAAAGGCTTCACCCCTGCTACAGATCTATTACCTCATTTAGAGATAGTAAGCGAATCAGGTCGCCAAATCTTTTTACAAATGATAGAAAGAACGAAAAGCCAAATTCTCGCTGCACCAGAAGAAGCTTTTACATTACGAAATGCAAGTGAAGATCCAGCTAAGTGGAATTACGTTTCATCCTGCTGGGAATTTGATGCTACGCCAGAACAATTTCAAGTGTGGGTAAAAAAGTTTTATGAATTAATGGCTGAATTAAACGAAATTACAAAAGGTGCAGATAAAGATCCGAATAGTAAACCTTATTATATTTCTACTACTGCACTTCAAATCGCTGAGAGAACAATGCAGCAATTTATTAAAAAAGAAGAAAAATCGTAATACGATTTTTTTTACATAAACGGTCAAATTTATTTTACCGAATAAATTTATTATAAAGGAGTAGATAAAGTGGACATATTAAAAAACCGGAATTTCCTCTTATTATTTTTAGGAAGAATTTTCACCAACATAGGAGATAGTTTGTATTATGTAGCCGCGATGTGGCTCGTATACAAATTAAGTGGTAATCCTTTTTATTCTGGATTGGCTGGTTCCCTTACGTTATTACCTTCTGCATTACAATTTCTTACTGGTCCATTCGTTGATAGATGGTCCATTAAAAACACCCTCGTCATTACACAAGTTCTGCAATGCATTCTTATTTTAATCATTCCTATTACACACTACTTCGACCTACTAACAGTCCACCTACTACTCATCATCATGCCTATCGTAGCCTTTATTGAACAATTCGCCTATCCCGCACAATCAAAAGCTTTACCACTTCTACTGCATAAAACACAATTATTAAAAGGAAATTCACTCTTCTCATTTGCATATCAAGGCATTGATTTAATTTGTACGACGCTTTCTGGAATATTAGTAGCACTATTTGGCGCGATCACTTTATATGTAATTGACTCTTTCACATTCGCAATTACTGCCCTTTTGTTCTTTTCATTGAAAATACCAAAGCAAACCGAAACGGGCACATCACTTTCAACTAAACAATATTTCTCTGATTTAAAAGAAGGTTTTTCAATTGTCTTCCGTTCCTTAATGGGCGTATTCTTAATCGGTTCCGTTGTCGCTAATTTTTCAATCGGTATGACGATGGCAATACTCCCTTCTTTCGCTGATTCTTTAGGCGGTGTAAAATTATATGGTTTCTTTTTAGCCGCTATATCCGCCGGTTGTTTAATTGGAGCACTATTCAGTTCATGGGTTGGTAAACATAATGTTGGCCGTGTCTCCATTATTAGCTTTGCGACTGGCGCTTTCTTTTGGTTTCTCTCTACAGTTGTACCGTTTCAATGGTTATCCATTTTTTTATTCGGCTTAGCTTGGATACCAATTGGTGCGACCAACATATTATTTGCGACTATTGGTCAAATTGTAATTCCAAACCAATATCTTGGGCGTATCAATTCAGTCACACGAAGCATGGGCACAATTGCTATGCCACTCGGCTCTTTAATTGGCGGATACACTGCGAATGTATATAGTAGCCAACTCATTTTCGCGCTTGCTAGCATCGGGATTTTATTCATTTCCCTCGTATGGCTACTTCATCCGAAATTACGGGCTTTTCCAAAAGCTGATGAAATTACAGCGGATACTTTTGAGCTTCAGTTTAAAGAAGAGTGCGGGAAAGGTGCGGCTTTATAACAGAACAAACATAACCCCGTTCTAAATTGGGGACGGGGTTAAAAATATAATTATTTCATTTTGGATGTAAAATACTTCACTAAAAATATAACAATGAAGTCGTTTGAATATCTAAAATTTATTCAACAATAGCACCAACTAAAAGGTTCCGTTAACGCTTTGATGGCCATGCCCCCTGCATTTTCCTTAATTGAATAATTTGGCCTGTATGATAAGCATCATGAAGCATGATGTCCAGTAATTTACCTTCAAGTGAATTTTGTTCAAGCTCTCTTTCAGAAATTGCACTTAATACCTGTCTTAAATTATGTTGAGCATCTTCAGAACGTTCAACGACTTTCTTCCATTCCGTATCATCATTAGATTGCTTAGTAAGATAAAATGTCTCATTTCCATCAAGGTTATGTGTCCATTCACGGCCTTCCAAGTTGGCAGCAAGCCTCTCTTTGTAATAAATGAGATGATTAACGTTCTCCCAAATGGTATTCGTTTCCTCACTAGATGGTTTCCACATAGCCTGTTCAGCTGTAAGTCCTTCTATAGCATGTTTAAACGGTGCATACCAACTCTCTTTATCGAATGTTGAATCTAGTTTATTTAATAACAAGTCAATTCGTTTCAAAATAATTTCCTCCCTAAATAGCTAAGGTTTCAATAAAATTCTTATAACTCTGTAGAAATTCTACATTTTTAAATAAACTTCCTCCTAATCTCACTCCACAAAATCGTCCGATTATGCAATTAAAATGACTCATATTTTTTCATTTTACACGTATACTAGCGACAAAAAAGAAGAGGCTGTTCCCAAACAGCCTCTTCTATCTATTTAGGAAGCTCCACCCGAACAGTCGTCCCTTCCCCTTTCGTGCTATAAACTGAAACAGTTCCGTTATGCAGTTCAACAATCTTCTGCACAATCGACAATCCTAAACCGCTACCTTCTACGTTTCTTGCCCTTGCTGTATCTACTTTGTAAAAACGATCAAAAATACGTTCCATCTCTTCTTTTTCCATTCCGATTCCGTTATCGGATATAGAGATAATGACACTAGACTCTAACTCTTCCACGAAAAACTCAATCGTCCCAGCATCGTTTGAAAACTTAATACTATTCGTAAAAATATTACTCCACACTTGATGAAGCAAGTTTTCATCACCTTTAATTGTAATGTCCGGCACATCAAACTCAACAGCGATATCTTTCTCACGCCATTTCCATTCGAGCATAAAAATGACGTCTTTAATTTGCTTCTGCAAATTGAATTCTTTTATTTGTAAAACTTTCTCTTCTTTATCTAATGAAGCGAGCGTCAGTAACTGTTTACATAAACTAGACATTCGCTTACTTTCCCCCTCAATAATTTGTAAGTAATGGTTTCTTTCTTCCTCACTCATCTTTTCTGTTTGCAACGTTTTTGAAAAACCTTGTATGGAAGAAAGCGGCGACTGGAATTCATGTGAAACGTTCGAAACAAATTCTTGTCTCATTTCATCTAGTTCTTTAATACTCTTCGTCATCTTTTGGAAGCTTGTAGATAACGTTCCTATTTCATCTTTTCGTTTTACATCTAATTCAATTGCATATTCCCCACTCGCAATTTTTTGCGTAGCCTTCGTAAATTTACGGATTGGGCGAACGATATAACCTGCTGCAATCACTATAAAGATAATGCTTAATAGTACGATAAACCCAAGTAATACCGCTAAGAAAATTCGCATCTCGCCAAATTGGTTCTGAATGTCGGGACGAATAAATAAAGCGTACTGTTTATCACCGTGCTTTACCGGTACACCGACACTATTTATTAATTCATTATCGAAAAAACCTGTAATAAAGAGACGCGTTGGATACGTAGAAACACCATTAAACGTTTCCCCTTGCAATACTTTATGAACAGTAGCATCGCTAATAGACGTCTTACGAAACGCATTGCCGATACGCTTTCCATTCTTTTGATCATCTACAATATAAATTTCATACCCTAACTTCGCAATAGATTGTAAGTACGCCTCTTGATTTTCTTCACTTTGCTTTTCATATAATGACTTAACTTCTTCCGCATACTTTAAAATCTTTTCACTATTATACGGTTTTAACTTCACTTGATAATATACGTTCGTTAATAAAAAGCCGATAATACTACTAAGTAGCATAATACCGACCGTCATAAATACAAATCTAGAATATAGTGATTTCATTTTATTTCAGCTCCAACTTATATCCGAGTCCGCGTACTGTCGTAATTTGAAAATCATCCGTTCGTTTTGAGAAACGATCTCGGAGCCTTTTCACATGAACATCAACTGTTCGTTCATCCCCTTCAAAATCCATTCCCCATACTAGTTCAATTAACTCTTCTCTTGAAAATGTTCTTCCAGGATAACTAGCAAGTTGTGATAATAGCTCAAATTCCTTTAAAGGAAGCAAAATTGTTTGACCGTTACACTTTACTTCTACACCTTTTCGATCAATTGTCGTTCCGTGCAACGTAATAATATCTGCACTCAGCATTTGATAACGACGTAATAAAGCTTTCATACGGAAAATGACTTCAGCTGGCTCAAATGGTTTTACGATATAATCGTCTGTACCAGAAATGAATCCTTTTTCTTTATCCACTAACTGGTCTTTCGCAGTTAATAAAATAACAGGAATATCATGATACTTCCGAATTTCTTCACATAACGTATAACCATCAACAAACGGCATCATAATGTCTACAATCGCAAGATGAATGTTTTCCTTCTCTAATACGTCTTGCGCTACCTTTCCATCTTCCGCCTCAAAAACTTTAAACCCCTCTTTTTGTAAATGATAATGCAATAACTCTCTAATATGTTTATCGTCATCAGCTAATAAAATATGTATCATCTTCATTAAACCCTCTCTCGTTCATCCTTCTACATCACTACATTAAGAAACAATTGGATTTTTTGCAAGAAAAAGAAAAAGAATCTATTTTGAAAACAGATGATTCAAAATAGATTCTCACGTTTTAGTATTAAGTTTATTTTAATCAAAAACAATTTTTAAGCCTTCGAAATATCAACAAATCCTTCTCCGAACACGTCACGAACATCGTGTATAGCGATGAACGCAGCTGGATCTGTAGTTTGAACAATCCGCTTTAGCTTCACTACTTCTTGCTTATTAATAACAACATAAAGAATTTCCTTCGGAGTTTTCGTGTAATAGCCATGACCTGAATACACAGTAACCCCTCTACCCATTAAAGTCGTCACCTTCCCAGCAATTTCATCTGGTTTATCAGAAATAATCGTGATGGCCTTTTTCGGATTTAAACCTTCAATTACAAATTCCATTACTTTCGTTCCTACATATAACATAATAATTGTCAGCATCAGTTTTTCTGCACCAATGATGAAATAAGATGAAAACGCAACGATTAAATCGAAGAACAGTAGACCATAGCTAATACTCCAGCCTAAATACTTATGCGTCATTCTTGCTAAAATCGTAGTACCTGCAGTTGTTCCGCCAACACGAATGATTAGACCAATACCACACCCAATAAATATTCCACCGAAAATGGCATTTACGAGCATTTCATCAGAAGCAATCGTCCAGCCTTCTGTTAAATGAAGAAATAGCGAGTTGGTCACTACAGCGATAATCGTATAAATCGTTGTAATCTTATTTAAAAATTTATAACCGACTATTAACAAAATCGCATTTAAAATTAAGTTAACTAAACCTGGTGACCACTCAAATAAATAGTACGTAATAATCGTGATACCTGTTACCCCGCCCTCACCAAACTCGTTCGGAATAACAAATAAATTGACACCTAACGCAAAAAGAAATGCACCGATAATAATAAAAATAATGTCTGTCGTTCTTTTTTTCATACAGTACCTCACTTCTTATGTAAATATTTATTCTGCCATAAACTCTCACTATTATATCGTGGAATATTCAAATCGAACAGTGGTTTGTTTTTATTTTAATATAAGATAAAAAATCAACATTATTTATTATGTACTGCAAATAAAGTTTTGATTTCACCCGTAATTTACTCTTAAAAAGAAATGCTGAACATTGACTTGCACAAATTTCAAATAAAAAAGTACCCATCTAATTGTCATACACAATGATAATTAGATGGGTACTGCATGATACATTTAGTTTTTACATGTATTGTTTGGAGAAAATTGCAAATAACGATTTATACTCGCCTTATTAAGACCAAATCCATACATCATCATTATTTTCAACGTTCGTCTTTGCTTCATGAACTTTTTCAATATGGTCAACTGTGTTCCAGTTAATAGAACTTCCGCCCCACCCTACATACTTCATATCAATTCTCACTTTCTCACCCACATTAAATACTTGTCCCTTTGTTAAGAAAACATCAATAATATCTTTCTTCCCATTTAACGATGGATACTCAACTACAACATATTTAGTAGCACTGTCTCCCTCATCTTCCATCGTTCCTACTTTTGATACTTCTCCAATTACATAATTAGGTGAGCCATCTTCTTTCATGTGCATACCTAACTTGTTTGTTGTATTTTCAACTGCAGTTGCAACCATATATTCTGTAAAATTACGCATCATAGATCCAGTAGCTTTTACTTCATCTCCTACTTTCACGTTTGAAAGTGAATCAATATACACACTAACAGGTTCCTCATATTGCTTAGATTTTACAACAATCACACCGTTATCTACTTCTACTACTCGTCCTTCTAACGTCGAGAAATTCGATTCAATAGAAGCTGCACTCGCTTTTGTTAGTTCTAATCCTGGTACATTTGTTCCTGATAATGCTGCGATCCCTAAAGCACCTGCTAAAATTATTTTTTTCATACCCATTATGAAACATCTCCATTCATGATGATTTTATTTTTGATTGGATACGACCAACCTGTAACTATTATAGTTACAGTATATAAAAAATAGCAACCCTCTTTCTCATGCAATGATGCATACTGTACTTTTTAAATATAAAGCAAGAGGGCTTTAATTTAATTCAAAGCTAAAATAACCTTATGACCACGGTATAAAGAAATTAAGATCTACTTTCGGTCCTAAGGTTAATGAATAGCTTTATAAAAACTCAATCAAAATCTATTCAACTAGTTGAAAAATGAACCATGTCGAATTTTATTTCCATAAAATTCAAATTTCAAGGAGGTTTTACAAAATATTACACAGAATTATTCGTATATCGTAATATAATTGTATTTTTTTACGATTCATTTCATTTTATCTACCACGTTTAGACAAAATGAAATAAAACAATAAAAAGGAGAGAGATAGATTGAAAAGAAAAATTAGTACAGCTGTTGTAGGGTTATCAGTGTTTAGCTTTGGTCTTTTTGGTGTAAATATTGGGGATGGGGGCGTTGTAAAAGCAGAGCATGGCGATGTTCCTGCTCCAAAACTAGAGACACATGCTGATCTAAGCTCTAAATTAGATTCACATGGCGACACTTGGGCTCCTTCTTATACAAATACTCATGGGGAAGGAATGGCTCTTAAAAAAGAGAGTCACGCTGACTTCTTTGCTCCTACGTTAGAAGCGCATGGTAATACTGGCGCTCCTGCTTTAAATGTTGGTGATACTCCTGCTCCAAAATTAGATTCCCGTGACGATACTGGCGGCGCTCCTGCTTTAAACATCGGCGACACTGGTGGAGCTCCTAAACAAGAAGGGCATACACATTTCCCTGCTCCGAAAGTTGAATCTCATGGCAATACTGGCGGCGCCCCTGCTAATTCTGAACATAGTACAGGTTGGTAAGTTAACAAAATTAAAATCTATTTAGATTACCATTTTCATATACTTACAAGGAAACCATTCGATGTAACAAATATTATGTATATACATGATTTCTATTGTGATACATTCTAACTAAGAGAAATCTCCAATACATATGTGGTTTTCAAGTCTAAAAAATACACCTATTAATTAGGTGTATTTTTATTTTACCTCTCTATCTACTAATTAAAGAATAATTCCCTAAAAATCAAAAAAAACGAAGAATCTATCTATACTTCGGACACTTAAAGTACCACGAACGTTGCGATTTTTAGGGACAATCCGTATCAAACCTCCCTTTCCTCCCATGCCTAAAGGCGATAGCTTTCTTGTTCAGGAAAAGCTATAACCTCTCCATTCATGATGATTTTATTTCTCGGATTGAATATGACCAACTTATAATCATTACAGTTACAGATTGCAGAAAATATCAACCGTCTTTCTCATACAATGTTGCATACTGTAATTTTCAAATATAAATTGGTTATTCCTATATTCAACACTAAGACTGAATTCTTGAATCCCAGCAGGTAAACGAATTGATGATGAAGAAACTAATGTCATACATCATGTTTTTCAATAATACAGTTTGTATAATCGTAGTCCATTACATTCTGTAGCAGCGGAGTTAACATGTTAATAAAACCAAAGAGGTTACAAGCAGAAGATATCGTGGCGACAGTAAGTCCTTCATGGGGAAGCGCAGGTGATTCTGAGATAAGATAACGATATGACAGAGCTTAAATAAATAAAAACACTCCTATAAGATATGACTGTGAATTAGTACTTTTTAAATGATATGGAGATTACTTATCTAATGATAAAGGGGGATTTACGTGTATGGAGGTAACATTTACAGTAAGTAAGTGGGATGAAAAACCAATCGATGATAATAAAAAAGATTTCCCTATTAATATTGCTCATGTTGAATATGATATCGATGGGGAATTACAAGGAAAAGCTTTTGTTGAATACTTATTATATTATTTGGACTCAAATATAAATGATGGTCACTTGGCTACTGCTAAAATTTCTGGTTTTTTACACTTTGAAGGAATTTATAAGGGGCAACAAGGGACATTTACAGCTATAGAGCAAGGAATATTTGATAAAGGAAATTTAGATTCCCCAGGAACAATTATTAAAGCTACCGGTAACTTAGAAAACCTGAGAGGATCCTATAATTATCAGTTTACAGGTCAAACTAGTAAACTAATTTTAGAGTTTGAATTTCAGCAAAATACCTTATAATTTAGTGGAAAGGACATTTCTTGTAATACTAGGAATGTCCTTTTTGTTGACGAGTTTATCCATCACCTATTTTCTAATAGTTAAGAAAAGAACAGAGTATATTACATAACGTCTTATTATCAGTATTCAACGATACATCAAATTTTCGTTATGAGGGAAATTAAAACTCTAAGCCTGAGAGGCAGCGGGGGCCCACTTATTCATTACTTTTCCTACCAATCAAAGAATAATGCCTGAAAAGCTCCCCTGCATTACTTCTTTTCCAAGTTGATTCATACATATAAACATTTTAATTATCTTTGGACGTTTTTTCATCAGGTTCTAATTGTTCAATGGTTACGTCACAACGAATGGTTACTATTAATTGGTGACTTTCTATTAAATGAAAATCGCCTCTTATAGAGCGCAGTTTTACTTATGTTCATTCTTATGCAAATTCTGAAGCATATTCTTCGTATGTCTTTAATGTATTAAGCAATCGAGCTGATTCAATCATGATTTCGTTCGATGAATCAGTTACACAAATGACAATAAATCGATTATCATCTCTATCTCCAAACAACCCTTCTGATTCAAGTTCCATTAACACATTTAACGTTTCTTTCAACAGTGTATGTACTCGTATGTTAAAGTCATCTTCGACGATATTATGATATTTCTTAATAATTTTGTTCACTTCATCAAACATTCCAAAATCGTCCCATTCGCTCCACTCAACAGCTCCGTATCTATAATAATTGTATAAAGGGTCCGATTTATTAACTTTGATTAGTCTTTCTTTATTTGCCACTGGTCCAATGCTATTGACACAATCGTCTGTTAATATGGAGTACCCGTATATTGTGTCAACACCGCATCTTGTTAAAAGTTCGTTATAATGACAACGAATTGCATTTTTCAATTCAACATAAAAACTTTTTTGCAGCTGCATTTTCATCGTATTTCCTCCATTTTTTTGTAGCGACCTGTTGTTACATATTTCAATCTTAACATTAAAATCAACATTAAACGTTTACTGAGCCAAAATAAGAAAAACCGAAACTAAAATCATTTCGGTTTTTCTAACTAAAGAAGTCTATTTATTTTAAAGAATGGACAAACAACCCACTACGCAGTTTCGGTTCAAACCACGTTGATTTCGGTGGCATGACTTCTCCGGCATCTGCGATTGCTAATAAATCTTCCATAGATGTCGGATATAATGCGAATGCTGCTTTGTATTCGCCGCTGTTCACAAGGCGTTCTAGTTCTTCTAGCCCCCGTATTCCGCCAACAAAATCAATGCGTGAATCAGAACGCGGATCATGTATTTCAAGCACTTGGCTTAATAAATGATCTTGCAGGATAGATACATCTAAACCTCTAACAAGATCATTCGCATCAAACGTTTCCTCTTTCACTGTGAGCTTATACCACTTCTCATTTACATACATACCAAATGATTTGGGCTCATTTGGTTTATACGGAGAAACAGGTGCTTCTTCTACATAAAAGTACTGCGTAATTTGATTTAAAAACTGTTCCTCTGATAAGCCATTTAAATCTTTCACAACTCGGTTATAGTCCCAAATCGATAATTCATCATGAGGGAATAGAACCGATAAGAAGAAATTAAATTCCTCTTCTCCTGTGTAATTTGGATATTGTTCTCTTCGCATAAGTCCTACTTTTGCAGCTGATGCAGAACGGTGATGCCCATCTGCAATATAAAGATTAGGAATATCTTCAAATGCGTTTACTAAAGTCGTAATTACATCTTCATCTGCAATCTTCCACGCAACATGCTTAACACCGTCTTCTGCTGTAAATGTATAAATTGGCGCATGCTCTTCTTTCCAGCTTCTAATTAAATGCTTTACTTCATCTTTTGTACGGTACGTTAAAAAAATCGGACCTGTATTTGCGTCACACACATCTACGTGGCGAATACGATCTAGCTCTTTTTCATGACGTGTTCTTTCATGTTTTTTAATTGTATCATCTTCATACTCATCAATAGATGTACAAACGACAAGGCCTGACTGCGTTCTTCCTTGCATCGTCAGTTCATAAATATATAGCGCTGGCTCTTCATCTTGTATGAACACTTCTTCTCGTATAAATTGCTTTAAATTGTCTCCCGCTTTTTCATACACGCGATCATCATACGGTGACAGTTCAGGATCTAAATCAATTTCTGCTTTATCAACATGCAAGAAAGAATATGGATTCCCTTTTACAACTTCCCTTGCCTCTTCACTATTTAATACGTCATACGGTAAAGCTGCCACTTGTGCCGCTTTTTCCTCTACTGGACGAATGGCCCGAAACGGTCGTATTTTTGCCACATTCCTCTCTCCTTTACACAATCATTCGAACGGCTACAACACCTGTAATTTTGCTTATATTTTCTACAATATTCTCTTTTATTATATCATCAATTCCGTTATCGATATCAATCATTGTGTATGCCCAAGAATGTTTACTACGATTAATCATATCGGCAATATTAATATGATGTTCCGCTAAGCATCCTGTAATTTGCCCTACCATATTCGGGACGTTTTGATGCATAATTGTAATGCGTTTCTTTCCGATATACGGCAGCTCAACATTTGGATA
Organism: Bacillus sp. PK6-16; assembly: GCF_056530295.1. Lineage (NCBI taxonomy): Bacteria > Bacillati > Bacillota > Bacilli > Caryophanales > Bacillaceae > Bacillus > Bacillus sp. PK6-16. The sequence goes on along the minus strand of NZ_CP096511.1, from coordinate 2,187,766 downwards.
GTTGACTGAATTACGTATATTTCCTGTCTCTAAATATTCACGTAATTGACGTGCTGCCATTACTGCACAATTTTCTTCTGATTCAGACGTAGATGCACCAAGGTGAGGCGTCGCTGTTACATTTTTCATCTTTATTACATTTTCATTCGGGAAGTCCGTTACGTAATGTGTAATAATATCTTCTTCTAATGCTTTTTGAAGAACCTTTTCATCTACAAGTTCTCCTCTAGAGAAATTAAATAGACGCATCCCTCTTTTCATCTTCTCTACAGCGTGTTCCCCAATAATCCCCTTCGTTTGATTCGTAAGAGGAATATGCAGTGTAATATAATCACATGTTGCAAAAATTTCATCTAGGCTAAATGCTCTTTGCACATGTGTAGAAAGACGCCAAGCTGTTTCAACTGAAATGTAAGGGTCATATCCGATAACATCCATCCCTAACGCTAACGCATCGTTCGCAACTAAAGCACCGATTGCGCCAAGTCCGATAACACCTAGACGTTTCCCTGCAATTTCTGATCCAACAAATTGTTTTTTTCCTGATTCAACAAGCTGTGGTACTTCTTCACCCTCTAAGTTTTTCGTCCAACTTACACCATTAATAATGTTACGTGAAGACATAATAAGACTGGCAATAATGAGTTCCTTTACAGCGTTTGCATTTGCCCCCGGCGTGTTAAATACTACAATTCCTTTTTCTGTACATCGCTCGACAGGAATATTATTTACACCAGCGCCAGCTCTTGCAATCGCCTTTAAGTCTTTTGAAAACTCTTCTTGATGTAAAGAGTAGCTACGAAGCAAAATTCCATCTGGATGATTGATTCTATCTCCTACTTCATAACGTTCTTCAGTAAAAACTTGCAAACCTTTTTCTGCAATTTGATTTAACGTTTGAACACGAAACATATCCCCATCTCCCTATCTATTCTCAAGCTCAAATTCCTTCATATAATTTACTAATTGCTGTACGCCTTGTACTGGCATCGCATTGTAAATACTAGCGCGCATACCACCGACTGATCGATGCCCTTTTAACGTAACAAGTCCTCGTTCTTTCGCTTTTTGTAAAAACTCACTGTTCAGCTCTTCTGACGGTGTTGTAAACGGAATGTTCATAAGTGATCGATACGTAGGATCAACTGGTGAAGTAAACAATTTTGATTCATCTAAGAAATTATAAAGAAGTGAAGATTTCATTCTATTTTGTTCTTCAATCGCAGATACTCCGCCTTGCTCTTTCAACCACTCTAGTACAAGTTTCGTTACGTAAATACTAAAGGACGGCGGTGTATTATATAAGGAGTTATTTTTACTGTAAGTTTCATAATTTAACATTGTCGGACAAGAGCGATCTGCTCCCCCAATTAAATCTCTTTTTATAATAGCAATCGTTAAGCCCGCAGGTCCTAAATTCTTTTGCGCCCCCGCATATATAAGACCAAACTTCGAAACATCATATCGCTCTGATAAAATATTTGAGGACATATCCGCAACGAGCGGCACTTTTTCTACATGTGGAATGTCCACATATTTTGTCCCCTCAATTGTATTATTCGTTGTAATATGTACATAATCTAGTTTTTCATCACTTAATAAACCGTCCAGTTTAGGAATCGTAGTAAACTTCTCTTGCTCGGAAGAAGCAATCACTTGTACTTCCCCAACTTTTTCGGCTTCTTGCAATGCCTTTTTAGACCATGAGCCAGTTAGTACGTATCCAGCTTTTTTATACGTATTCATTAAGTTCAACGGTATCATAGAGAATTGTAATGACGCACCGCCTTGTAAAAATAAAACTTCATACTCATCAGGGATGCTCATTAATTCACGAAGTAAGTTACTCGCTTCCTCTATAATACTTTGAAAATAAGAAGATCGATGACTCATTTCCATAATTGACATGCCTGTCCCGTTATAATTTACAAGCTCCTTTTGCACTTTCTCTAAAACTGGCAAAGGGAGTATTGATGGTCCTGCTGAAAAATTATAGACTCTCTCCATTACCCTCATAACCTCCCTATTTCTCATTTTTATTAATTTTTAAACTTTCTGAATTATAACCTAAAATATAATATACGGTCAATTTGTTTTCTATTATTAGGGCGCAAGACGCGATGGAATCGCTTGCAAGTGCAGACTTTTTTATGGACATATAAAAAAGTGTTAAGTACATAATCGTACTTAACACTCTAATAATGAAAGAATAATAGCTAGTCGTTCGTAAAGAACCGATCAAAAATTTGATAAATAGCAGAAAGACCAATGAGCCAATAAATAGTGTCCACAAGCGCCGGCATAGAACCAAACCATTTCTCAACTACATTGTAATCTAACGCTACCAATAACCAATTCAAACCGCCAAGAATCACCAATATTACTGTAAGGTAAGACAAAAATTTCATTATGATTGCCCCCTAGGTGATAAGATGGTGAAAGGCCTTTCACTAGAAATATATGTAGTAAACTTTAAAACTTACCTATTTTATAAAATTTATTTTCGGTACCACCCGCTAATAACTGCCTCTGCTTCTTTACTATGTATTTGATACGCATGTGTACTATCATTAGAGCCAATAAACCATATTGAAAAACCTTTAAAATATGGTTTCGGTTCTAATACATCTCGGTAAGCACGCCATCCATTTAATTGTACATCTTTCGAAAACACATTTGAAACATCTGGATTCCATGGATTTTGTAATCCAAGTTCACGTGCTGGAACGTTAAATCCACCGAAGTAAACTGGCTTTCCTGTTGCATTATGTAATTGTTCCAATTGCTGAACAACATTTTGCCCACGATTATATACTGTTGTCGCAAATAAACTTTGCTTCACTTCTTCATATGTTGGATTTCTTTTTCCTGACACTTCAAACCAACTGTCTATGCTAACAATATCCACCTTTTTTAAATACGGGCGATTGATTTTCTCTTTAAACTTCGCTTCATAAGAAGGGTCCCAGCTTGCTGTTAACCACCAGTTCATTTGATACAAAACATTTCCTTTATACTGATTACGAACAAAATCAATTGTATCGCTCCAGTATCCTTCTGCATACTCCATATTCACGAAATTAGAAGCAATCTTTAGTCCATACACATTGTATTTACTTGTAATGGAATTAAAAATATCTTGCAGAATAACCGTCTTCCAATTCCAGAAGAAATCATTAATGTTACTTGGGTCCCATTCTGTCTCTCCAACATTCCCCTGCTGAATATACGGGAACGGTTCCACTATAACTTGAATATTACGCTTTAATAATTCTTGAATTAAAATAATAGCTTGTTGCTTTTGCGCTTGATTAATTACCATGTTAGTAGAAGTCACATTTGGGATATCTACTTGAATCGGTACATTTACTGTATTTAAATTTAAGCGCTCCACATCCGCTAATACTTTCGCTACATTTCCAACTTCCCATACTGTGACGTTTCCTGATTTGATTTTTCCAGATTGAACAGTATTTACATCTGCCTGTACATTTCCTTGAAAACAAAAAGAAAACAACATAATAAACACTCCTAAAAAACTTATTAAACTCTTATTTTTCTTCACAACTTTCCCCCTATAATTTTTGGCTTTCTTGATTATTTTATACAACGTTTCATATATATTCCACAAAAAATCCAATAAATTTTTATTGATAAAAATGCTATTCATCCTTTATTCACATCTTACTCATACTAAGCTCCTAAAAATAGTAAGATAAATAAAAAAGGAACGGATTTCCGCTCCTTTTTTATCTTTTTACAATTATCAATCCATTTCCCTTTTAGGCTCTACCAACATGATATGAGATTCCTTTTCAGTGAAAGGTTTATGCTCAACGCCTCTCGGGACAATAAACATCTCGCCTTTAGAAATTTTCACCTGTCCATCACGAAAATCGATGAACATCTCCCCTTCAAGCACAATAAATAGCTTATCCGTATTAGAGTGCTCATGCCATATAAAATCTCCATTAGCTTTAAAAAGCTGAATTTGATCGTCATTCATTTCACCAATCACTTGTGGATACCAATAATCGTTAATTTTAGATAACTCGTCATTTAGTTTAATAGGTTGGTAATGGATAATAATCCCTCCTCACTTTCAAATTCCACTATATTACAGTAATATAAGTAAAAAAGTCGTTATTACGCTTAAAAAGAAAATGCTCCGGCCAGAACTTTTCATTCAGATAGTACAAAGGAGTGATTTCAATGAAAGTACTTTCAATCCAATGTTTCCTTTAACTCTCCATAAGTATAGAACAGTGATTTTCAAATAAGAATGGACCCCTGTTGACATTAGTATGGATTATTGATGAACTTCTCGCGATATTTAGTAGGCGAAATGCCAACTCGCTTCTTGAAAACTCTACTAAAATAAAAAGGGTCTGCGATTCCAACAGCCTGCGCAATTTGTTGTACAGGCACATCACTTGTACATAACATTTTTTGAGCCATCTTTATACGATAGTTCAATAAATATTCTGCTGCCCCCATACCTGCATGCTTTCTAAACACGTAAGAAAGACGATTTCGATTAACATTATTTTGTTCTGTAAGTGTATGAATTGTAATATCTTTATAATAGTATTTACGAACGTAACTAGATATTCGTTCGAATAAAGTATGCGACTCATAATTGCTTTCTCTATTGAAAACACTTAATAAAGCTTCATTCAACGCTTCGCGAAACAGCATTTCGGTCTGAAACATCGAAATGCCTCCACGCTGATTATATACATCCCAAAGACGCATAAGTAATTCGACAAGACGAGGAGATTGTCCTGTTAATAATTCAAAATGCTGATGAGTAAAGCCAGAGTCTTCTCGTTCTGAATTGCTTATCCGATATAAAACAAGAATATATTCCCAGTTTATTTCACCAAGCATTTTATGGGCTAATGTCATTTTTGCACCCCCATGTATAACTTTTCCTGGGGAAAGAGTATACGGCGTACCATTAAATTGAAATTGCATCTTCCCTGTAATTGGAAATACAAATCCTGGGAAAGAATCTGTAGACTCAGCAAAAGGCACACCTGGATTTTTAGCATAACGATATACTCCTTCTACTCGGAAAGGAGTATTGGCAAGATACTCTGCTAACTCATTCACGTCTAACTTCACAATACACGCCTCATTTCAATAATAGTTTTCTTGTAATTCGCGAGATTAATTGGTGTACATTCTGGGAAACGCTAAACTAAAAATAGTACATACAACTTAACAAGATCTGGTTATTAACCTATAATTATATTGTTTTTCATTTATTGACCAAAGTATCCTCCCTCTATAAATGCTTATATATCAACGGTTATAACCGCTGTTGGGGTGTCAAAAATTTTTTTCGACACGCTAGATTAACAATAATTTATATATATGTGAAACACTTACAGAATTTAGATACGCTACGCTGTTCCCACTGGATAAAACTGGTGGGAATAAACTGTATGTGATGCACTGTGGAGCTCTACAAACTTATGATGACGTACCCTCCCATGTCTCTGAGCATCATGTGCCTACATTCCTTCGTTCGGTCTAATCATAAGGCAGAGGCTAACAAAACTCCCTAAGGGACTCAAGGTCAAATGGACGGAACTACGTCAGCTACTCCGTGTCATCGAATGAAAAGAAAGTAAACGTTATAATGCCCCTTCGAGGCTTGGGATATCGGCCATCATCCGCTGTGCATCAAATTCCACTTGTTTCGTACTAAGTGCATGTAATATTTTCAATAATTTCCCACACAATACAACGATAGATTGCTTTTTACGTAATGGGTTTTTAGACCTTGTCGTGTAATAAACATGTAGTTGGCGAAACGCTTCATTACACCGGACCATCGGCATCATAACACGGAAGAGAAGTGCACGTAAGTGCCTCCTTCCCCGTTTAGAGATGCGTTTTTGTCCTCTATGTTGACCAGAAGAATGTTCCCGCAACGTCAACCCCGCAAGCTTGATTAATTGGCGTGGGTGCTGATAATATGAAAAACTTCCAATTTCAGATAATAATTCGATAATCGTTGCGTCTCCCATACCTGGTACAGTAGATAGCCATTCATATTCCTCAGAGTTTTTTGCTAAATTGGTAAGGCGACTCATGAGCTCTTTGATTTCATTCTCAATCTCACGATAACGACGGACTAATGTGGCAATCTCTACGCGGGCCATCTCTAATCCTTCTGTTACTCCAATCGAATCTAACGCAATTTGAGTTAACCGCATCACCTTATGCTTCTGTGGTGATGTAATCCCTTCTACTTGTCGATAATCGTGTAAAAGCTCTTCTACTGTCTTTCCAACAACATCGCAAGGTAACGGTGTACATTCTAGCGCTGCCATCGCCGTTTTTCCGAAAGTAGGAAATACTTTTGAGAACTCAGGAAAATAACGATCTAACCAGCGAATGAGCTTGTTTCGTATCGCAATTTGTTCTTCTACAAACTGATTTCGCAAAGTAGTCCCTACACGAAGTTCCGCCTCCACACCAGCTAAAATACGTGGATAACTAAATCGACCATCTTTCACAAGACGAGCAATCACAAGAGCATCTTTTGCATCATGCTTCGTCTGTAAATTATCATCTAACTCTTTGGAACGCTTCACATGCATCGGATTTACCATGACTAATGGAATCCCTCGCTCCGTAAGGAAATAAGCAAGATTCAGCCAATAATGTCCAGTAGGCTCAATCCCCACAATTACATCTGTTTTTTTGTATTCTTCCATTGCTTCTAAAACACTTCGATAAAAAGTTTCAAAGCCTTCCTTTGATTGTAAAACTGGAAATGCCTTCTTTAGTGCACGTCCTCGGACATCAATGAAACTAGCGTAGTGTGTTCGTTTTGCGATATCCATTCCAATCACGAGAGTCATTTCAGTAACTTGATTAATTTTTTCATTCTGATTACAATCCATATGAAGCCTCCTTGATTATGAATTAGGGGTCAATTTCGTAATTTGACACCCCGCATCATACCAAGAGGCTCTTTCACATGCAAGCCCACCGAAAACCTTCAAACAGGAATTCTCCCTATATTATTGATAATGATTTTCATTGTAGTTTGATAAAAAAACATTTGTCAAGTTGGCTGGCCTAGAAAAATGATGAAACAAGGGGGATAGAGGAACAGTTCTGTTGCAAATAATACCTAGTCTTTGTTAACTAATTCCCCTCAAAACTGGAATAATCATGTTAATAGTTGTAATGACTTTATTAGTTACAGCACTTACAGCATGTGGAAATAATCGTAATCCTGAAGAAGTTGCTACAGCGTATTTCGAAGATGGAAACAGCCTACTATCAAATTAAATGATAGTAGGCTGGCTGTTAAAATTATTTAAGAACTGGGTTATGTTCTAAATGATAAGCTTTCATTATCAAAAAGAGTATTACTAGTTCCCTCCACAAACAAAAACACCCTATCACTTCGGTTCTAAATTTAGCACCTTCCCCTCTATCCCCTCCGTATTCAATGTAGTCGTATGATACGTGCCATTTACCCAATCATCTATTTGATCATGATACCAATCGCTTCTAAAATGGCCCGACTGTCCTGGCCCTACGATATGATAACCGTTTGACATATCTTTCGTATCAATAATGAATCTCCAAGACGCCCCGTGATTTACAATGCCGTTTTCGCCGTAACTCGCTGCTTGCACGGTAACTTGGCTCCCACCAATCGGAACTGGTTTCTCACGATTAAAAGCGAGTAATGCTAACATACTCGATGATTTCGAAATGGGATGTGTAAAAGCGAGTTGATGGTAATCGCCCCACTTCCACTCACCAATATCGGGTCCATATTCCTTCTGCAATTTCTTCATTACATTCTCGTACGATGTATGCACAACTTTTGTGAAACCTCCGTACTTCGTAAACCAAACGCTATTTTCTCCCGCTACTTCTTTTCGAATCAATTCATCAACAACTTGTGACTTCCCTTCAAATAACTCCATTACATCTTTCGGTATTTCTTTTGAAAATAACGTATTTGAAATCTCTTTCATTAACAAATGGAATATTAATGGTGCCGCTTCATCTTTACTATCGTAAAAATTCCACTTTGTTAATTGGTCTACGCCTTCTTTCTCTACCTCATTTAAAGATGCTTTATTTAACTCTTTTAAAAATATAGGAGTAAACTCTTTCCCATATAAATTCTTTTGATCCATCTGTAACTCTTCTAAATCTTTCACCGTATACTTTTCCTTCTCTTGCAAAAATTCTTGAATACGCATTTGCCTATATGGCTGCGCCCACGTATTGCTAATATGATACGGATAATCATCATCAACAATTTTATTATTCGCAGTTGAAATAAACCCTTGTTTTGGATTAATTACTTTTGGAAGTTGATCAAACGGGATATACCCTTCCCATTCATATTCATCTGTCCATCCTGGAACAGGTAAGCTACCATCACCTTTTTTACGCACTGGTATATTTCCATTCGCTTTATAAGCAATTGTGCCGTCGTTTGATGCAAACACAAAGTTTTGGGTTGGTGTATGAAAATCTTGAAGAGCGATTTCAAACTCATTCCAGTCTTTTGCTTTGTTCATATTTAATACAGCTTTTAACTCAGCTGACGGTTCTAAAGCTGTCCACTTTAAAGAGAATACTGTTTTCGTTTTCTCCTTCCCCTTATACGCAAACTCTGAAATTACTGGTCCATGCCTCGTAATCGTAACGTTATAAGGAATTGTCTTCCCGCCTTTTACTTTAATAGACTCGTCTACAACGGTAGCTTTTTCCCATTTATCGTTATACAGAAATTCATTTTCATTATTAGGATTTCTCTTCTCAATATATAAATCTTGCACATCAGGCCCTGTATTCGTAACACCCCACGCTATTTTGTCATTGTGTCCTAATATAACACCTGGTACTCCAGCGAAAATAACGCCACTCACATTTAAACCTTTCATTTCAAGTCTCGTTTGATACCAAATAGAAGGCGTCGCAAGAGATAAATGAGGATCATCTGCTAAAATTGGCTTACCTGACGCACTCTTCTCACCGCTCACAACCCAGTTATTACTACCGTTAAACTCCGGCGGAATTATCGTTTTTGAAAAACTTTGTGCTACGTCCACATTTGTATTTTTCAGTTCAGCTAGCAATCTAGGAGCATCTTTCGGATATGCAGGAAATAGCTCATTCGCTTGCTCTTTCGGAAGATTTTTCAGCGCCCAATATCGAAATGCCTGTCCGTGCCAATGTCCTCCTAAGTCAAACGCCATATACTTCCCGATCGTTAAAGTATCAACAATTGACCACTCAGCAGGTTCATAACCTAATATAGTAAACTCAACTGGTAATTTCTTTTCCTCTTTCGCCTCACGTATAAAAGCGTTCACCCCATCAGCAAATGACTGCAGGGCATATTTCGCTTCTCCATCATATTGACTAACTGAAGCTTCGGCAGCTCGCCGTAAACCGAGTGTTCGAAACAATTTATCTCGATCAACAGCTGCTTCCCCAACAACTTCACTTAACATACCAGACGCTTGTCTTCTACTTAAATCCATTTGAAACAAACGATCTTGCGCTTGCACATATCCTTGTGAAAAATATAAATCATGTGCATTTTCCGATTTAATATGCGGTACACCTTTACTATCACGCTTCACCGTAACAGCTTGTTGTAAATCCTCTAGCTTTATCGTTCCATCTATCTTTGGCATAGATTTCAGCGTATATATGTTCAAAAAAATCGCAGCGGAAATAACTAACAAAAGAACGATACTACTAGCCCAAATAAAAATTCTTTTTCCCCTTTTTCGTTTCTTCTTTATAACGACTTCCATATAACCACCCCTTTCTCACACTATTCGCTTCTTTTTGAGAAAGAACCTTTTAAAGACATTGAAAAACCCCCTTCATTTTCCTACCAATGAAGGGGGTTTTTCTTATCGTTCGCTACGCCAACTTTCATTATGCCCAAGATTTGAATCTGTCGCTACTTGGACATCATATAACATTTCACTAAAGAAGCGTTTATCTACTTCTTTTGGTACAATGCGTCTTTCATCATCAATCTCATCGTATTCATATGAACCACGATTCACTGTACCTGCTTTATAAAATTGAATGTCAAATACACATACATCTTCTTCATCTTCATAACCAATGGGCGCTCCGCTAAATGACAATTGCACGCCTAATCCGGTACGAGTATCTTCTTTGTAAAATGTATAATACACACCGCCATCTTGAACAGACCCACGGATCCATCCAAGCTTTGTCATCTTACCGAATAACGAACGACCATTTAGTAAAATACCGCCAAATCTCTCAATAGCACTCTCATCATTCTTTTCTACTACAAACACTGGACGCTCAATTTGTAGGAACGGCTGAACAATTCCCGCACTTTCTAATTGCTCTTTCCATAATTCCTTCTCCGCCCCAGACAATTCTAACGGATGAACGAAACCAATAACAGTGCCAGATGAAAGTTCATAACTCTTCCCGTCAATTGTACAGAACACGCCACCTTCTGCATAACGGAATGCCTTCAGCAACTTCCCTTCCTTATACTCACCCCAAATGAGTGAAATAGAAAATTGCTTCATAATTGGATTATCCATAAATACAGATTTCCATGCATTATGTGACCAATAACGCTTTAACGAAAGTGCCGCTTCTAATCGTTGTTTTTGCATGGAAAGAGTAGTTCGGAGTTCCTTCTTTAAAGAGGCTAATTCTTTTTTAGCCTCTTCAGCCTTTTCTACATCATCTTTTGCATTCGGCTTTGGAAGTGACTTCATACGTTTTCCTTCTTCTGTCTCTAATTCAATTTTTGACTCTGTAGTTAAAATGGCAGTAAAACTTCGATTCCCGAAATCAATTATCTTTTCACCCTGTATAGTAAAGCCGAGGTCCGGCACCAATTGATCTTCCAGCTCTTCCTCTGTTATACCACGTGTTTTCGCAGCAAGACTTAGCGCTTCTTTTGCTGCATTACGTACTTGCTTATGTTTATATTTAAATGCTATTGCATGAATAGACATAAGTGCAAGCTTAGATGAAGACAAACCTAAAGCACGAACGGCATCCGCTGCTATCTTTCCTCTCATTTGAAGCACCCATTCATCAATTTGCTTTATAAGTATGTCGACCATTTTGTCGTCACTATACATTCCGTATAACGAAAGAATTCCACGCTTCTTCACATCTGCGTCTTGAGAAATCCATATTTGATATATTGTTTGCACACATTCTTTTAAGTCCTCTTCATTTAAAGCTCTACCAATTACTTCTGCCGTTTCTTTCTTCTCAATAACAGCATCTGAAATATACTGTTGTAAATAGGCTAACGGAATTGCAGCATCAGCAGTTTCATCAGAGTCACGTAAACGGATTTGTGGCTCATCCCCAATCAATTGCAGAAGTGAATTTCTTGTTTGTTCAGTTAAAATACGTGCACATAGTTCTTCTATTTTTTCTTCCTCCGTTTGGAATAAAAATGAGAATTTTCCTGCGAAAGATTCATTTTTACTTTCTTGCAAAGCTTCCTGTACAATTTTCGTATATTTTTCAAGCTTATACTCTATTAGTATTTTCATCACATTTTCACGAACAATCTTCTTTTTATTATGAAGTTCAACTGCTACATCTGCTGCAGCTTCCACATCTTTTGAAAGCAGCTTAACTACAGACTCACGCATTTTTTTAGATGAATCTCCTAAGCTTTTAATTAAAATTGGACGCATTTTAATCATGTTATCCTTTGCTAACTCTTCTAAAATATATGCTTTGGCCACAGCAGAATACTCATCAAATCTTTCAATGATGTACGCTTGTTCTTTTACAATTACACAAACAAGCGCTTCCTTCGCCTTATTTCTCTCTTCACTGTAGCATGCAGCTTCTTCAACTGCATAAGCGATAAGCTTTTCCTTACTTAACCCATACGAAAGCAGATCTTCTAATACTTGTTTCGGTTCTACTCCTCTGACAGAACATTCGTAAAGAAGTTCGTATAAATTAACACTATCATCATCTCCAAACTGTAGTGTAAGTACAGCTTCCCTCTTCGCTACATCATCTATATCCCAAAGAAGCGCAACCTCTAACACCGGCATACCCCAATACATACTCCTATATTTCGGATTTTTAAGTATTTGCTTCATATCCTCAAGTGACAATTTCCCTTGTAAATAATCACGATATGTATCCCGCACTGTAGACAATTTTATTTGCAAAGCAGCAACAAAAAATTCTTCTCGCATTTTCCCTATATCTAGCTCATATCCTTTTTCAGCTAACGTTCGTGCGATGATGAGATAATTCATTTTACTTACATATTGCAAAGTATGTTGAATACATTCAGGATCTTCCTCCAACATAAAGCATAGCAATTCATATTCATACGTCTTACAAAAATCCTCACTATTCAAATCATGTTGCCTTAGACGATGCGCAAAAAATCTTTCCTTAGAAATCCAAAACTGTGTACAAAAACTTTGAATTTCTTCATATGTTTCTCTATTTACACTACCAGTTTTTTTGTAGTTTTGAGACTGACCGAGAGTGTGACACATATAACGTTTTGCATAGTTTATAAAACCCCAAACATTTTTCTTCGCCAATATTTCAATATATCGCCTCGCAACATTCGAATATTTATGAACACAAAATAATAGCCGCCAAATATGTTCCGGTAAATTCCCACCTATAAATACTTCACTATCATCTTCATCTTTTAAATACCGTTTAACTGCTTCAACCTTTTCCTTTTCCCCTAGCAGTTTTAATATAAATTCTGTATGTTCTTCTAACCTTTCATTCAATAAAAAACTATATGTACGAAACTTTTCATAATCTACATCAAACATTATGAGAAGTAATGTTAATTGTTGCTTAGTTGGTAAAGTATGTAATTGTCCCTCTATATAGTTCGGACTCTCTTTTGTTAACTCTCTAAGAAAAACATCTGCTTCATTTACATAACTTGAAATACTGGATAAATATTTACATGCGATTGCTACAAGTTTGTCCAAAGGAAGTGCACTTTTTTCTAAATAAATCTTCATTTTAGAAAAACTGACATGCGCAAAACGGACTACAAGAACATTTAATAATTGCTCCTCGAGTATATGGTAAAATAATCGAAAAAAATCCGGATCTTGTTTATGCACTTTCCTAAAATCGTTTATAAATCTCTCCGCAAAATCACTTCTTTTTTGATCACGAATTGTCGTTAGTTGAATATTTTTTAAAATCTCTTCTTCTTTTATCTGTAAATATCGTTGTGATAATTGTTTCTGTTCTTCTGTCATATTAATATATTGAAACAACTCAGATGTACTAGTAGTCAAACTTTGTACCCCCCGCATCTTTTTATCTATTATAAAAATACCCTTATTTAATGGTAGTATAGCATAAAACCAACAAAAACGAACGTACATTCTATATTAAATTAATGTAAATTAAAATACACTACTCAACATACATTTCCTTCTCTCTAAACTTCCCATTACAGACTTCTCCCCACTAAAATCCTTTAACTTTTTGCTACACCAATTCCTCAAAATCCCCTTCACATAAGCTAACGTTTTCTTATTATTTTCAAACGCAATTTTAAGTGCCTCTAACACTTCCTCTCCAGAAAGTCTTTGTATCCAATTCTTCAATTCCTTCACAATATATGGGGATAAACTACTAATATTTTGTTCATAAAACTTATAAACTTCACTATTTGGAACGTCCTCTTCTATGGTTTCCACCTCTATCTCTTCCGCTTCTTCTTTCTCTTCAATAACTACTTGTGAACTACTATTATCCTCTTCTTTTGGCATACCAAAATGCTGCAATAATAATGGAATCTTGTATTCTTCTTCAAGGCATTTACGTAAAAATATATGTATGAACTCATTACTTTTTATAGTCTTTAACTCATGTAATACGCACTTCTCCACATTCGTATTTGAAATAGGGTTATAGTGTAACCAATTTATTATGAATACCTCTTTCGTTTCCGTATCATATAAAATCTTTCCATACTCAACAAACCTGTTTAGCAACTTCTCAACAGTCTCCATACTGTAACCTGTTTCAAGCTCTGCCACACGCTTCGCTAATATGTAAATACCACATTGCTTCGTTTTCGTACCAGTTAACAAATATATGTAAAAATAACGCTCCTCTGGCGTTAAATCTAATATGAATTCATCTTGCCAAAAGTTCACCTGCACATTACGGTATACTGCCATATGTTTCCCTCCACTCTTTGCTAGTAAATAGGAAAATTTTAATCCTTCATTATAAAGATAGGCATGCGGGAATGGTTTTGGCATTCGAATTACAATTTTTTTACTACTACAACGCCGGTTTCATTTTTTCGCGCTTGTTTTGTTCTTGTAGTTGTTTTTGTTTTTGTTTTTTCTTAGTGATTTATTACTTGGTAGGGGCTTATGAGGGGCTTGGAAGGGCATTCTACATTACAATCTATCAAATACAATTGTTCTTCCTACTAAATAGGAGCTATTCCAAATTATTATTTTGGATAGCTCCTTTCAAATTCGTCTTATTTTTTACTTCTACCAATGTCAGCTTCTACATACAATTTCTTCTGCTATTTGCGGGCAGTAAAACTCTCATTTCAAAATTTGGTGAATAAACTGCTTGATTGCAATGCGAGTGGCCCTCACTGATTAAAGTTTCCTTTTATTTTTGCATTGAATCTAACATCTTCACAATAAAGGCAGCCGCCTGACCACGAGTTGCTGTGCCTCGAGGATCAAACTCATTATTTCCAATACCATTAACTACCTTTAGACTGTATAATCGTTGAACCGATTCTTTGTATGTTATTAAATGCTTATCTGTAAATGGTAATGCTACTAACTCACCTGTAATTCCTTTATATCGTAATGCTTTGTCAATCATAATAGATACTTCTTCACGAGTAATTGGTGAGTTAGGATCAAAAATCCCTTCACCACGACCATTAATAATTCCTGCACTTGCACAACGTTTAATACCGTCATGAAGTGATGGATGTGCCTCATTAATATCTACAAATGACTTATTTCCCTCTGGTAGTTTAAGAGCATTCGAGATTAATTTCGCAAACTCCGCTCTCGTTACATTTCGATATGGAGCAAATACACCATTGCCTTCGCCTTGCATAATACCTAGACTGTTTAATTTACGAATATGCCCTTCAAACCAGCCACCTGTAATATCATCTTTTGGTTTTTGTACTTCTTCCTTAGGCTTTTGTACTTCTTCCTTTGGTACATTGTAGTTAATTTTAATCCAACTTGGGTCATAGAAAATCCATTCTCCATTACCTACTTTATACCAACCATTTTTAACGGCTAATACTTTGTAACGATCTCCGTTTGAAGCTTTACGTACAACACGATGTTCAATACCCGCATCACTACGTACATTGATGCCACTACCATTTACCACTAGTTCCATGCTAGGTTCAGCTGGATTATTTTCATTTGGATTAAATGAGTCATTTTTATCTTGTAAAGGCGTATCAATCTGCGCATTTATATTTGCATACCACTGAATTCCTTGTACGAAACCAGCCCAATTACCACGTGAAATTAAAATGTCAGGACATTTTTTCCCGCTCCATTGTTGATGCTTGTAAATATGATCTGCACCAATTCCTTCTTTGTTCATTAAATAACCTGCAAGTCGTTTTGCATTTTCTAACGCTTTATTGTAATCACCGTCTTGGTTAACCGCAATCTCGATACCGATAGACTCCCTGTTTCCTGAACCATCTCCATCTCCTGCATGCCAACCATTTTCGTTTGTTGGTAAGTGTTGATAAATTTGTTTATCATCTACAGTAAAATGCCATGAAGCTGTTCGGAAAGTGCCTTCAGTTGCTTGCTTGTATAAATATTTCGCATGATTTTCAGCATTAGCACCAGCAGCTGTATTTGCGGTCTCATGGATTGTAATGTAACGTGCTTTCATCGGATTTGCAGGACGAATATCAGGATTTCCTGCTGGAACAATCCACTCCACAAATGGAACTCCTGCAAGTGTTCCATATTTCTTCGTACTCTGTGCACTATATTGAATACCTCTTGGCTTTGCAACAGGTTTCATTTGACGATCAGATCCATCATTTCGACCATCTACAGATTCAAATGCCTTTTCAATGTTTGAAATAGCTTCCTTTTCTGCTACTTGTCCCTTCTTAGCATCTTGCATTTTGTTTAATTCTTCTGTTTCATTATGTTTATGCTTATATTCTTCTAAAAGCATTTTTTCATTTCCAGATACTTCTGCTTCGTTAATTTGTACATGATCAGGAACTTCCAACTTGAAATTAGAATAATTTAATCCGCTCGTTCCGTGTTCTCCTTGGGCAATATTAAGTTGATCAGTTTGAGATTTGTTGATCTCTTCTGCTGATGCTGATAAAGGTACGCTCCCTAAAATCACTAGACTTGTTGATAGTGCGATTACTTGTTGTTTGATTGTCTTATTCATTATTATAATAAATACATACACACTCCCACCGTGTATGTATCTCAACCTCCCTTTATTGTCACATTAATTTTTAAAAATATGAATCTACTATGTACTCCTAATATGTTTTCTTTTTATTTATATATTTAAATTACCATATTTTATACCCATTAAGTAAATATTTATATGTCATCCCTACAGATGAATTTCATCTAACATACTTTTTATAAAATTCATCAACAAACATTATTTTACAACTAATTACAAATACCGTCAAAATAATCAATTTAGACTTAGACAAATAACTGGCATACAATTTCATAATAAGAGATCCTATACTATCGAAATACATCTATTACAAATTCCCTTTAACGTTTTCAACAATCTCATTTATCGTATTCCGATCAAACTTATCACTAATTTCATATGACTCACGATCTCCTACGAATTGCACGCCTACGATATCATTGCGATCCTTACCGTATTGCACTTCAATAATAGATCCTCGCTCTATTTGTTTCCAAATGAGACCTGCTTCATCTTTATTATCTAAAATAATGCAGTCTTCAATATTTTCATCAATCCCAATTAATTTATTATCATCCATATATCCAATCTCGTATTGTTGCCGTTCTTTCGCTTTGCCACTTACTAATATACCTTTGCTACCATATGAGTAATCCATATAGTCCTTTTTCTCCGTTTGTACCGCTTTCGGCTTTTGTGCTTCAGTTTTTTCAGCAGCCCCACAACCTGTAATAAGACTGATTGGGATAACCACTATTAATACGAATCTAGTAAATTTTTTTATCATTTGTAACCAACCTCATATATTTAATGCAAAACTCCATTTATTACTCTATTAAAGAATAACATGATACTAATTAAACAGAACGAAAGATAACATATTATTTACATACCCACTCTTTAATGAAGGACCAGGCCATTTAAACCTAGTCCTCCATAACTTTAACTTTGCTTCACATACCTAATTGTATGAAATGACGTCTCATTAAATAATTGCAAGTTTTCCCCATCATAATCTTGAACTTTATATGCTATTTTCTTTTTTTGAATTGTATCTTCTACACCGTCTACTAAACGTTTATTGAGATGTAAATAGATTGTAAAAGCTTCCTTATCATATTCCCAAGTGCCTTCAATATAATTCTTTTTATTTGGATACTCACCTTTACCATACGTTTCAAATGTCTTATCACCTTTTAGAATAAGTGACATAATGAAACCGTCTGTTCCTTTGAATCCCCAATTACCGATTAATTCCGTACCATCTTTCACATTCTTCATAACGTTATCCGTATTAATTCCAGCTTTCTTATCTAACTCTTTCAAATCTTTCACAGATACTGTACCGTCACCGATTTTAATATCCCCTTCAAGATCTTTGAATGCCTTAAGCCAGTAAATATCTCCTTCTTTCACTAACTTTTCGGATTTCTCCATTAACTCTTTATCAGTCTTATCGCCTTTTTCTCTTTTTTCTTTTCGGGTGAATACTTCATTTATTAAAGAAAAAGACTCTCTAAAATAACCAATTGCTTTTTCAAAATCCTTTTGTTGATTTACATACTCTGTAGGGGGATCTATCGACTCAAATTTATCTAACACTTTATTTAATTCTTTCACACTATCTACTATATCTGATTTCTTTTTCTTACCGTCAAAAACCTCTCTTGTAATATTGTTATGCTCCGCAAACAACTTATCAAACTCTACCCCTAATTTATACACTTTATTAGGATAGTCTTCCTTTGAAACTTTTTCTTTCTTACTATTAGACTTCGATTCTTTTACTTTAGACTCTTCCGTTTTCTCCTGTTTAGAAGTGTTCGTTTTCTCAGAAACTCCACAACCAAATAACAACATGACCGGAACTGCTACCCCTAGTAGTTTCTTTGCATTCATGACTGATTTCCCCTTCTACTTGAATAGATTACTCTTGCTATACCCATCCTCTTTTTTTATCTTGTAATTAAAGTTACAATCGCAATAACTCCTAGAATCGGTCCCCAATATTCCATTTTTATAAAAAATAATGAGTGCTTTTTATTAAACATAACTTTTTCACCAGTTTCGGCATCTATATAAACTTTCCCATCTGGCTTATTAATATATTTACCTAAATACCAAGACATAACCCCTGATATAATAAACATTACCGCCATTGGCCAACTATGGTCTTGAAAATATGTAGCGTCCCCCGTTATAGATCCAAAGATAGCCTTACCCAAAAGAGTATTAATAATTACAATAATTGCGACGAAAAAACCCCAACCAGACCAAATAATCATCTATTTCTCCTCCTAAAGCGTACAACTTTGTACTTTATGTTAATTTGAACTGCAAACGAAAATGTTTAAAAAACCGAATATTCAGACGTTGATAATTATATTTAGCTTACATTCGATTCTAACTTTAATGTCCTAAATGCAAATGAACCAGATATAATTTGTAAAATTGTCGGAATAAGTAAAAAGAATAATGACATAAACAACATAACTATAGGAATCACAATCATACAAACTCCATAAACTTTATTATTAACCTTGTTTACTAAACACGATAAAATGAACAATCCTATTTGAACCGTTAAAATAATAGAGTAATAAGCTAAAAGTTCGTAATCAACACCTTCCATAATATTAAACGCTACAACTATTAATATTATGGAAATAATAATTCCCAAAATGCCACCAATTAAACCTAATACAAATTCAGGTGTTCTTTTCAATTCAATCCCCCTTTTTTGAAAAACTAACAACTTGTATATTTTTCCCATTCACCATCATACCAAATATTCATTGGAAAAACTATACAAATCATTTTTATTCTACTGTACTTTACTTCTAACTATAGATAACTTGTAGCAGTTACAAAATTAAAACCTTCACAATTACTTACTGAATTGTCATATTGAAAATTATAAATTAAAACGATAGAATTATAGGATTTATTTAATTTAACTACTTCCTTAATTCGAGAAAGTATTTTATCATCATATGAACATCCCGTTAATAACATAGAAATGTCATCACTCGCTTCTTCTAACACTTCCTTTTCAATAAAATCCTCATCTACATCAATCATATCAATATTAAAATCAACAAAAAAACTTGCTGGTATAGCGTCTCCTTCTTCATCATACGTAACATCTATATATGTATCCAACTGATCTTGCGTTTGCATATTACCTAACCATATTGAAACCATTCCATGTACTTCCATTAATAGCGTCCTCCATTATGAATATATATTCTCATTCAACTTACGCTTTAAAATTCATGATTTTTATAAAAACCATTTCTTCTTTCCTTTCAGTCAAATAGGATTATTCGGAAATTCATTGTCATACTTATGAATTAGCTCTTTATCATTTTCATCAATTGGTACTTCACCTAAGTATTTATGTTTCCAAATAATCATCTGATCACTAAAACTATATTCTGTATCGAACCAATTTGTATAATCGAAATGCATGTTAAATTCCCCACTATGTTCCAGAGACATTGTAAAAGAGTACCAAAGCTCTTGCTGATTATCTTTGAAAACATTTCTTAATTCCTTACTCAATTTATATAAAAAATCTTCTTTCCTTTCAAACTCCTCTTCATCAACTTCGTATTTAAAAGGAATTTCTACACTATACTTATAATTTTGTTTATTTCTGAAGTTGTTATAGAAAAAGTAAGTTCCCCCTCCAGCTTCTGATATTTGTGCATAAAAATAAAATTTCTCCCATTCTTCTGGAATCATGGCATGAACCGTTTCCGCTATCTCTCTATATAATCGATTCAATTTTATTTCCAATTGAATACCCCCTATTTGATTTTCATCACTTACTTTTTCTATATTATACCATTCTTTTAATTAGCTCTTTATTTACACTAAAGTGTAATGTAGTTCATCTAAAAATCAAACCAAGTTTCGATGCCTTTAGAAAGTAGACATACCTCTTAAATACAATTAGTATTAAAATAAGAAATATGAAAGACTTAAAAAGGCTCTTACATGAAGGAAGGAAGTGCACAGCTATGGATTTTAAAACAGTTATGCAAGAACTTGAGGCTCTAGGTAAGGAACGAACGAAAAAAATATACATATCTAACGGCGCCCATGAGCCAGTTTTTGGCGTAGCTACAGGCGCTATGAAACCAATCGCTAAAAAAATAAAAGTAAACCAAGAATTAGCTGAAGAGCTTTATGCCACAGGTAACTACGATGCTATGTACTTTGCAGGTATTATTGCCGATCCAAAAGCTATGAGTGAGTCTGATTTTGATCGCTGGATAGACGGGGCATATTTTTATATGCTATCCGATTATGTGGTGGCAGTAACTTTATCAGAGTCAAATATCGCACAAGATGTTGCTGATAAATGGATTGCAAGTGGGGACGAGCTTAAAATGTCTGCAGGCTGGAGTTGCTACTGTTGGCTTTTAGGAAACCGCAAAGACAATGAGTTTTCCGAAAGTAAAATTTCCGATATGCTTGAAATGGTGAAAGATACAATTCATCATTCTCCAGAACGAACAAAATCCGCTATGAATAATTTCCTAAACACCGTGGCAATTTCATATGTACCACTACACGAAAAAGCAGTCGAGATTGCAAAAGAAGTTGGTATAGTTGAAGTCAAACGTGATAATAAAAAAAGCAGTTTGTTAAATGCTTCTGAAAGTATTCAGAAAGAACTTGATAGAGGAAGACTTGGTTTTAAGCGTAAGTATGTAAGGTGTTAAAAAAGATTCGTATTAGGGTGTCAATCTGATAAAGATTGATACCTTTTTCATTCAGGTTATATATCCCCTCATTTACTTTTAACTTATATTAAAAAATAATATCCTGATAACCTACTTCCATTACCTTTTCATTTAATAATCGAACTCCTACACCATTTTCTATATCCCACGTACAATTAAATGTAATTCCAACCTCTCGCCCTTCCGTAATATCTGCATACGGAACAACAATACCCTCTAAACCGATCATCTCTAGTATTTGATCAGTTGTTTCAACTAATGGATAATTTTCTTGCACTCCAATATCATATCCCAATTCACATCTCCTTTGTTTGTAATAGTCTAATATAGACTGTAGTAAACTTGTTTGTACCTCTTCCCAATTTTTTATTAATGATTGATACGCTACATACTGCCCTTCATCAAACATCTCATCTTCTTCACCATCTATCATCAAATCAATCTCAGTTACATTGCCTATAAAAGTTATAAGCATACGCTTACCCCAAGCATAATTATATTCAATCTCTCCAAAAACTGAATCGTTCATTGTCATTTATCCGTCACTCCTCTCGCACTTATTACTAAGGTGTTCCTGCTTATTGTTAACTCCCATCAACACTTAACATTTGAAATATTCTTTCAAAAACATATAAAACGTTGGCCAACTCTCCTTTAATTCTCCATTTAAAAGTAATTCATCTCCACCTTCAAAATTTACTGAGTAAACTTTATCAGTTACACTATCAAGGACCAATGCAGCATTTGCTGTCATTTCCGTTAAAACTAAATACTTATTAGGAAATCCATGTTCCTTTCGAGCAATAATTGTGTAATATTCAATATTATTCTCTTCATCTATAATATCAAGTAATTCATAAGGAACGTGCTCGTCCCAAAAAGGTCCTGCAAATCGATAATAAAACTCTCTAAATGTATTAGACACTTCTACACCTAACCTATTTATTACTTCATTCACCTGACCTTTATCTTCCCGTTTATATATATCTTCTTCCAAGACTTCTTCTAAACGATTTGGCAAAGCATGCATTTGTATCCCTCCTTTACAAGGTTTATCCATGTGTTTATGAAATGAATTTGCAGCTCCCTGCAAACTACCTGTACGGCATAGAACCAATAAATGTAACCTCTAAACCATCAAACATATCCTCTCTTTTCACTTCATTATATTTAAAATCATAAAGAACAATAGCAAAGTTAATATCGTTCGCTAAACTATCTCCATTTACTAGCTTTTTTATTTTAGGAATAATTCGTTCACTATAAGAAAAATCATTTAAAATATGTTCAATTTCCCTTTTATTATTCTCATAAAAACAAATTTCAATATTATCTTCATCATAATAACCGAATTCAAAGCTCGTCCCAAACTTTGAATGAACTGAATCACCATCTATCGTGTAATCTATATCGACATACTCCTCAAGATTTTGGAGTGATTTAGAAATTCCAAACCAAACTGAAGCCATTCCACTATATTCCACTTTCCCACCCCATCTAGCCGGTCTATAATTCATATAAACATTCTTTACTTTACTATTTTTGTAATCTCAAACTAGAAATCAACTCATTTAAACTGTTCGAAATCTCCATAAACAACCCACGTTCGAAATCCTCCAATTCGACTTTGCCACTTACATTATTTAAAACAACTAGTAAACCATTTCCTTCTACTCCTATAGGAATCTTATCTAGCTTACGATGATTTTTTTCATACCTTTCTAACTTCTCTTTGAAAGAGTCCAACTCTATATTTGGCAATACAGCCTCTAAACTAATATAATGGTCACCGATAAACCCATCCAAATCAGTAAACCAATATGAATTAAAATAGTGATGAACTGAATCATGAAACTTAATTCCGAACCGCTCCTCAAGTATTGTTAAATTAGTTTTAATATATTTCTCAACCGGTTTCCATGAAATTTCTTCTTCCTCTATTTCCCCATGATAGATAACGAAATTGACTTTTTCGTTATACGGTGTTTTAAATAAGAAATTCAAACCTCTATCAAAATATTCTTTTCTTAATTTAAAATATGTACTCATAGCATTCTTCACTATCACCATACTCCTCTTCAATGCACCATACATTTTCATTTTCACTTCCAATTATTCATATAAGCTCTCAATTTCCATACACCAAAAAGAACCCTTTTCCATACACTTATCATCAATTTTTTTCAATTCTTCCTTCAACCAACTTATTGTACACTCTGGTATATTATTATCGATAAATGCATCCTCACCATTTATCTCTACTGCCTTATCAATCATTTTTGAATATACTAATAAACATGCTGCAAATTGTTGTATAGAAGAATTCATAAACACTTCTTTATACGCATCACTATTATTTAGAAATACTATTTTTTCTTGTTTTTCAATTATACAAATTGGATCTCCAGAACTTGTTGTTCCTAAATACCAATATTTTCGAAACTCTTCTGGCATATGAAATACATTTATAATAGACCTTACGAAAGACTGAGATGAAGTAAATTCTAAATATGGTGGCGGTGTTTCTGGCAAGCCTCCTATAGACAAAAATCGTTTCACTTCAGCTGAAAAGTTTTTGTTTATTAATTCTTTTTCAGGAAATGTAATGAGTGGGCCATCTTTATTAACATCCCATTTCTCTCGAAAATCCTCTGGTAGTATCATTTTTTTCACCTTCTTGATGTGTTTATGTCTGTTTACATTTAGCTGAGCTACTAGTTGTTTTTTTATTTTCCTCCATAAAACATACCATCCATCAAATCTTTCCGTTATAGTAAAAATCACTCCTTAACAGAGTGCGATAGAATGGTTTTATATTCATCACATATATCGTTTTCTTATACGACTACATATCCATAAAAATACTTTTTACCAATCTTCCATTCTTTCTTTGTTAAAACATCGATATATGACATCAACTCTCTATTTTTTTCATTTTTTATTATCGTATCGTATTGAATAGGACATTTGATTCCACACCAAATTGATAAAACGGAAGGTATAGTAACAACATTATAAGTAGTTCTATCTCTTAAAGAACTCATAACTTCCGAAACTAACTCCTTTGCCAAATCTCCAGGAAAAGATAGTCTATTACGATAATAGTATTCTTGCGTATCGTTATTTTCGATAAAACTAGAATAAGCTTCATTAAATTCTTCTAACGATACTTCATAATACTCGTCCTCAATTCCAAGCATCCATGAAAGTTCATTTCTTATAGCTTTTTCAACAAAGGTATCTTCCCACTCTTCTAGTAACGCTAAAAGATATTGTACTACATGATATGAAAGAGTTTCACTAGCACTTACTACAAAATTATGAACTCCATCCTCTGAAGCACTTGAAAGGAATTTCAAATTATTCGTTTCTAATAAATCATCATGAGTAGCTACTGAACAAAATAGTCTAGTGCATAAATGCAAAACAAGCTCATTTCGAGTACTATTCATAAGTTCAATTAGTAACCCCTTTACGGAGAAATCACCTAACTTTAACAATTCGTTAATTAAAATAAAGGATTCTGTCTCTGTTGCACTATCCCTTAAGTTAGACTTAAGAGTTTCAATTGTATGATTAGAAACTTTTCCATACCAAATATCTTTTTTTAAATGCTCTAAGTCCATAATTCTCTCTCCTTTTATTGCTGCTTACATTTATACGAACCATTTCATATGAATAATATTATTAATCATGTAACTTATTTAAAAACTCCGTAAAATTATTAGCAATATGGTATACATTTTCTCTTGCTCTTTCCTCTGCTTCCTCAGCCGTAATCCCTTCACTTTCCATCAATGTTTCCTTTTCCCATGCCCCCTCATGTTCCCAAAAGACGACAATTGGATCTTCTTTATGATTTTTATAATCAAAGCAGATTAAATTTCCTGCTGGGTCAAATGCGAATGGAATCAATTCATTTGGCAGAGTAGAAATATACTGGTTATATACTTTAACGATATATTCACTACTATCTACATCATAAGAAAGTAAAGTTCCAAATACCTTTGTTATCGTATCTATTTCAAATTTATAAGGTAATACAGCTGAACCATTATTATTTGTAGCACATTCTACATAGTCACTTGGAAATATACACCCTATCTCTTTTCCCACAATGTTTATATATTCTGCTGAAACTGGCTCATCCGGTACTGGCCATGTTAAGTCATTTCTCATTCAACTTCACCTCCTAACAAATCACATCACGTTTATCCGAAATAACTAATTGCATCATCAACCAACCATGTCAGTCGTATGTCTTCTTTTCTAATCGTTTCATTGTTATGTAAGTCTTTCCACGCAATCAAATCAATTGACGCAGTCCACAAAATGTTGTCACCGCCTTTTGATGCACCGATTCCTAATGCCCCTGTGACAGCTGCTATTTCAATCACATTTTCTGAGAATCTATTTTCAAATCTACTTATTTCACTTGATTTACTCAATTTCGAATACATTCCTTTCATAGCCCACAGGCATAAGTACTTTGTGAGTTTTCCTGTTTTATTATAATTGGTCATGGTAACGCCTATATAGAATTATAGCTATAATTCTATATAGGCTTTTTTTCACCTGGAATTTTAAATTTATTTACATCATATTCTTTAATTATATATACTTTTATAGCTTCAAAATCTTTACCAAAAGCAAGAAATGGATTTTTTAAGAAATATATTATTTCTTCGTCGTCATAAATTCGGGCTTTAATTATTTCTTTGTCCGAGTGAAACGATAAATTGACTCCTTTGTAAAAATATTCGTAGTATCCTTCTTCATCCTGCTCACTCTTATCTTCAAAAGGAACAGATTCAATATAATATATATTCCCATTTACATTTATTGATTTCATACAGCATGACTTCCTTTTCAAGAATATTCATAAGAAATTAAATAGTCTCTGTCAATCATACCAAAAATAAGGGATTTACTTTTAGAATTTATAAAAAATATATAGGATTAAATTTAAATCTTTATTTTATTTTTCATATTACTTCATTATCTCTGTCCAATTGTGTAATGTGTCACAGAAGTAGACATATTGCAATGAGTCGCAGTGAAGTGGAATATCCCTTGAGAATATAAAATAAGAAGATTAATCTAGAAAGACTATCTAGTTCGATCTTCTTTTATTGAATTTTTAATTAATGCATTTTTACCCTTAAAATAATATAATCAACGGGTGGATTATTATTTACATCCTCAAAACTGGTTCTAATTTTAAAGTCAAATTCATTTGTTATATTTTTCAATGAATAAATGTTTGTTCCATCTACACTTGTACGGGGCAATATATCCGAAAACGTAAAACGCATGAAGAATATGTTGCGGAACTATTAGAAAAACGCGGGTACGATATGCCGCAGAGTTTTTAGAAGTTCATAGCGATAATATTGAAGTTATAGAAACATACAAAGGCGCTAGAAATACCACAGAACACAAATGTAACTCATATAAAAATATATGGGAGGCAGCACCAACAAATATTTTAAAAGGAAAGGGAGAGAAACATTATGTCAAAGTTATTACGTGAATTATCTAAACCGGATAGTGAGGCTCTGCGTTCCGAAGCACTAGAACAGTTGAAAGTTACTTCAGGTAAAATTGTCGCTTGTGATCCTCTTATTTTTAATGAAAATCACTTCGAACAAACAATTCAGCCAGGTACATATCCAATTGTTGCTTGGTGGCATAAGGAAGATGGAGTCATTGCTGGTGCTGAATTGAAATTGTCGGAGTCAAAAGCGGTAGGATGGAAGATGGCAACAAAACCAGGACAAAATGTAAGTGAACTGGAAGACGGTTATATTTTTGGTTACCCAGTTGATACAGGCTTAGGGTGCTTTGCAGATGTTGAAGCAATTGGTAAGTTAGAAGAAATAGAAGACAGGTTACAACAAGAACTAGGAGAAGAATTTACTAGTTTGTATGATGATCTTATAGATGACATACTAACAGAACATGATGAAGATTGGGGAAATTGCGTGGTGTGTAAGGAAACAGGAAGTAATATCATTATATTCCGTTCAGGTTATGGAGATGGATTTTACCCTTCCTATTGGGGAATCGATGAAGCAGGAAAAATCGTTTCACTTGTTACTGATTTTCAAGTGCTACATGAGGAAAATTGAGGACAACATCAATAATGATATAAGAGTAAATATTTTTTCTTTTACAGCGTCAAATATTCCTCGTCTAATATTTGCAAATAACCCGTGGGATAATTTCCTTATATACTACTGGTTCTAATAAATAGGGTTATATTCTTAAGTGAATATAACCCGTCATTTTATCATGATAGAGTTGAACTTCAGACACTCTACGCTCCGAAATTACTTTTCCTATGATTTCCTGGCGATTATATTCTACCTGCACCGTTTCACAGTTTCCCCAATGAGTAGGAGCGGATTTTTCGTTTGACTCAAATACATCTAGAAGACGATTCAATATCTCTTCCTCGTTAAATGCTACAGTCGGATACATTGCGATTGTAAAATAATTCAGTTTCATTTTACTACTCCTTTTATTTGCTTTATCACAGCCAAATAAGTTTAAATCCCTTTCCCACTATTAATCATGTAACTTATTTAAAAGCTCCGTAAAATTATTAGCTACAAAAAATACATTTTCTCTCGCTACTTCCTCTGCTTCCTCAGCCGTAACCCCTTCACTTTCCATCAATATTTCCTTTTCCCATGCCCCCTCATGTTCCCAAAAGACGACAATGGGATCTTCTTTATGATTTTTATAATCAAAGCAGATTAAATTTCCTGCTGGATCAAATGCGAATGGCACCAATGCACTAGGTAATGTGCCATTGTAGTCATTGAATACCTCAATAATATTTTCATCATCATCCATATCATAAGTTAGTAATGTACCAAAAACTTTTCTCTTCCCCTCAACTTCAAATACTTCTGGGCTAACATGTGCTCCGTTATTCTTCATTACACATTCTATATAATCTAAAGGAAAATGAATGCCCAACTCTTTTTCCACATTCTTTACATTTTCTCGCAATAAAGGCTTATCTGGTGATCTCCATTCTACTTTATTCATCTCGCACCATCCCTCTGAATTTCCTCAATTAATTACTACACATCTAAAACAGTTATAAGAGACCTTAATAAATTACATTTAAAATCTTATTTATATCTGTCATACAGTCTTTCACTAAATCGTAAAAACCAACATGTACATTATCTTCATATACCCAAAAAAGGACTGTTCCATATGGTGCTTCAAATATTTCTAGCATTCATATCTCTCCCTTTATTAATCAAATGCTGAACAATTTCAATATGTCCTTTCTTTGCTGCAACATGTAACCACGTACCAAATGGTGTCATCGAATATAAAATTTTGGATTATCACCTATTAGACGTTTTACTTCATTAATGTCACCAAGCTTAATAGCATTTCTTATTTTTTATTTATATTTTTCTCCTCCACAACATCACCTCCTATATTTCTTTTCTCTTGTCTAACTATGTCTCCTAGATTTGCAGAAACATGAACTATTCAATCGAAGATTTATAAGCAACCTTTACATTTTTCAATCCTTCTATTACATTATTTATTCTTCCCAATAAATCTTTTATTTCCTCTACTGTCAATTCTCCTTCTGCCTCTTGAGGGTTAAACATACTTAGCCTCTTTGTTATACCTTCAATACGCCCAACAAAAACTATATGATGATCGACTGCAATTTCTCCTATGGCAGTATCAACTATAACACCTTCAATCTTTCCTAAATTATCAAATTCATCCGCTAGTTTTGCTATAGCATATCGATACCCTCTCTCTTCATCTAATAACTCTTCATACGCCTCCCGAATTGCATGAAATAATTCATTATACTCCCAATCTTTCATACATCCTCCCTCAAAAAAAATCCCCACGCTTATGTGAAAATAATCTTTCAACACAAATATGAGGACTTCCTTATTTCATTACTATACTTTACACATTTTATTCGTTAGAATCTTATTCGTTAGAATCTTCTTCATTCAATTTATATACTCTATCTCTTTTCTCATCACTTTTGACAAAAATAAGCTTTCCTTCTTTAACAAAACCTTCTAATAGTAAGCATACTTGCCCATATGCTTTAGGCTTATTCGTTGTGAATCTCTCATCTGATATTTTACCAGCTCGTATTAATTGTTCGCATAACTCAAGTGCACTTATTTCTTCAGAATTAATTAATTCTAAAATATCCTTTTGTAAGGGCGATAAAGGCACAGGGGTCTCAGCTACCTCCACCTTTTCTGGTTTGTTTTCTTCTTCAAATAAATCTTCGAATGAAATTTGATTCATACTTCTTTTCCTTTCTAACGATTGATTTGTATAACATGAACTGAATCCTATAGCGTATGTATTACTTACCTTTTTTCATAAATCTCAAACTCATGTACATCGTTTCATATAGTATATTTCGATTATACCAAATATACGTTCTGTTTTCTATTGTAGAATTTGTTATAATGAGAATGAAATTATATACCAACTGTAAAAAAATAGAAATATTATCTATAAATTCGTATAATAAAATAGCAAGAGTAAAATTTTATTATAGAAAGGTTCTGGTAACATGTTAGGTATTCATGTTAAAAAAACAAAAGAAGAACTAATTATTTCATGGCAATTCTCTAAAATTCATATTCCATTATGTGAAATCACTGAGGTAATGGAAGATAATACATATGCTGGTGTTGAAGAACAAAGCGCAATCCGAATTGGAACAGCATATGGTACAACTGATCGTATTTTAATTAAGACAGTAAAACAAAATTATTTATTATTCACTACTAATAGAGTATCCATTTTAAATAAAATAAAAGCTTAATTGTTTTTCTTCCTATATTTAAATGTTAAACATCTACATTCTATTATAGGAAACGCTACAAAAGATTCATTGATTACTCCTACTCCTAATTCAGGAGCATATGATGAAACTATATAACACAAACACCCTAGCTCTTCGCTAGGGTGTTCTCAGTTTTATCTATAATACAATAAATTCTACAATTCTCATTTATTTTTATGAACTCCTTGTAATTGACTAAGAACCTCATTGGCAGTCCTCTCAAATCTTTTAGGGTTATCAGCAATAATTTCATTAAGTAAATTAATTATCGTTAGTTGTATATCATGATTCATTCCTACAAGTACTTTAGCATACTCACTTCTATATAAATCATTATTTAAAATTCTTATGTTTAGTAGCATTGCCCACTCTTTTGCACTCTCAACCATTTTTGGTAAAGCTTTAGGCATCTCCGTTAAATATTTTCCGAAGCTCCCCTAGCTAGTTTTAACCATTTTATTTATCTAGATTGATATTTTAACGAAGTATATCCAGGCTATTTGCAGATTCAAATTCAGCTAAATTTTCATATTCCTACACGCAAACTTTAGAGTTATTTTATATAAATTTATTAAATAACCTCTTTACAAATCTATCTTTTGCTATTAATTCAAATAGGTTGGTAATTGATTTAACCATTCTTCAAAATTATCCGCTTCCTTAGTTACACCATGTTCTTCATGAAAATAAAAGTAAACTCCCGTTCTCTGCCCCTCTTTTGAATGAAGGCAAAAGTAATCCCCATTACCTATACTATAAAAAGGGATTAGTTCTTTTTTCCAAAAACCTTCTTTCATTTCATAATCATAAATAAATTCAATAGTATCATTTCCGTTCGTCTTACCACGAGAAACATTTAAAATATCCCCTGGAAATACATATTCAGACATTAGTTCAATAAAGCATTTAAATTCTTTAGGAAATTGACATCCAAATTTTTTCTCCAGTTCCCTCCAATCATTATCTGAAGGGGAATCTAAATCCTCTAATTCTTTATCTAACATACTGTCTAATAAGTTTGCAATTTCATCTTTTCCCACAAACTATCCCCCCTTATACTAGAAAAAAGGCTGAATTCTATTTTATTTACAAGTATTCTCTCGATTAAAGTCAAATGCTACTAAATATGTGTTCTTTTCCATAGTATCCCCTTATCACAATTTCTCTAAGATTAAATTTACTTTTTCTAAATATAAATCTGGATTGTCCTCTCTTATCTCGAGAAGAATTCCTTTAATTATTTGCTTTGTTGAACTATTTATATTTTCTAAAATATTCATATACGATACGACTAAATCTTTTGAATGTAAAAGTGTCCGATGAATTCTTTCCACCTAGAATTCTGCATGAGATAACATTTTAGGAATAATAATAGCTAATTTGCATAGTCCTTCCTCTACTCCGGAATGTTCAGCAATATAAAAAATCGTTTCAACAAGGTAGTCACCCGCTGATGGCTCAGCAATATGATCCTCAAAATTATACAAAGATCAGGAATTATATCATTTGTCCCTTTATTTGCTAATTCATTAAGAATACTCTCAAAAACTTCAATATTATCCCCTTCATTCTCTAGAAAACGCATTTTATATAGAACGGAAATTCCCCCATTAAAATCTATTAACTTCTCCTCCTTTTTACAACATCGTTATTATAATTTATCACATATCTTCACATCATTATGTTCATAATACGTTTAATTAATCTATTATAATAAGTTATTACTTTCTAATAACTGGTACCAATCATCCTCTTTACTTTCTACGGTTTCACTAATTCCTCCAAATTGAACAAACTTATTACCTAATTCACAATATCTTTTTCCTACATAATAATGTTGTAAGAAATTATTAAAATCACCATATGACTCAATAATAAAATTTTGATTAATTAAATCTCCATACAAACAAGAAACTTCTCCATTAATCTTATTAATAAACAATGGATATCTTTCAATTTTCCCTATACAAATCCACTTATCAGTGCCACCTGGCATGTCCTCCGTATAAAATTGAATACTTTCGCGTTTTAGATGACCATATATAGTAATTACTCCACCGTTCAACATTTCATATTTTTTTATAATAAAATTATAATCTTTCAAAGGGCCTTCTTCTAATCTTTCATCAATCTTTTTTTCTACCTCTATAATTTCACCAATAAGCAAACAAAATGGATCATTATTTAAAATATCCTTAATTAATTCTATTTTTTCTAATACTGATTTCTCCATTTTCTACTCCCACTCATTATCTATTTAACTAAGATATAACTATTACTGTCCCCCTTTTAAAGGTTATTATTTTTCACTTCCTCAAACCACTCATTAGCAAAATCATCCGCCGTTTTTATATCATCATTTGTATGGATTAAATCATACTCATATTCAGCTTTAAACTTACCACTCTTAGTATCGTATATTAATTTCATCTCAGTTGGCATATCTTTTTCGTATTCTTTGCATAACATTTCAATTCCTTCAATATCTTCACTTATAATTTGTAGAACCTGAAACATTCGTTCTGGAGATACATCATATCTTTTTTCCCCATTTTCCAATGCATCATTCACCTTGTGACACTCTACATACTTATTGTTAATGAAATAAAAGAAACTACTAGAAATCATATCTTCTTCACATGAAGCGTACACATATACTTTATCAGCTCTATTTTCAACATATTCCATACATATAGATATCATATCGACTTGCAATTCACTAAACCTTTCCTCAAATTCTTTCATACTACTTTTTCGCTCCTTAGATTAAAAGTTAAATAGCAACGTCTTGATACCCCACTTCAGTTACTTTTTCATTTAGTAAACGTATTCCTAATCCATTCTCTGTATCCCACGTACAATCGAAAGTTATCCCAATATCTCGCTCTTCATGAATATCTCCATATGGGACTACAATTCCAACTAAAGTGATCCTCCTAAGTAATTGGTCAATTGTTTCGATATACGGGTAATTTTCATTAAATCCAATATCATACCCTAATTGTTGACACTCTTGCTTGTAATAGTCTAAAATCGCTTGTAAAAAACCTCGCTGCAGTTGTTCCCAATTTTGCAATAATGAATTATAAGCAGTATATTGTTCTTTATCAAACTTACCGTCTTTTTCACCTTTCACTATCAATGCTATTTCAACTTCTTTTCCACAAAATTCAACGGTAATGTCCTTAACCCATCCATATGTATACTCAATCTCACCAAAAACTGCATCATTTATAATCATTTTTAACTCTCCCTATTTACTCCCTTGGATCCATATAGATTTCTCTATTCGTATGAAAGTTCCCCTCTAACATTAACTGTTTTTTCCAGTCGTTTCTATACTCAGTATAGTACTATCAATTGCTAATTTTTCAATGAGTTTTTTCGCCTTCCCGTATGGAAATCTCTCTACTAATATATAAGGAAAATTTTTTGAACCCTTTAGCAAATCAATTGCGGAAATCTCAAGCCCTAATACGCTCTTTATTCTTATTAAATCTTTCAAACCTTCATTAGGAGTTTTCACTAACACTATATTACAAATATCAGATGACTTATGTATTGTTTTCTGTTCTATTTCACTTACACAACCACTATTCACCCATTTTTTAAAATCAGCGGTAATTACAGTAACATGGCTTGGATTCATGTCCCCAGAATCAATTACTACCACCTCTTTTTCCTCTGCATGTTGAGCCATTAAAAATACATTACCACCACCGTCATCACCAATTGAGACATACCCCCTCGCATACTCATCTACCTCCCAAACCTCGTTCCTCTCTGCAATATGCTCCGTACCATAAATAAGTAACCCACCACCTATTGAAAAGCCATTTGCACATCTCAATAATTCCTTATATACATTAGGTAATGTAACATTCATGCGATTTTCTACTGCTTGAATTTCAATATCACTCGCTGCCGACTTTTCTATCAAATCTGGAATATTAGATAGATTAATCATTTAATAATCCCTCCTAAACTATCAAGATATTTTTACGTATCACCCATCATCTCTCTATAATCGTTTCACAATAGAGTTCATTAAATTTATAAAGTATGTCGGTATGTAAGCCTTCATTTTTCATTTGGTAAGTAGACAATCATTTTCCCTTTCATGTACTCACCTTTCCATCCTCCCATTTTATATACCTTAAATACCTTTTCATAAAGTGAAACTTTAATCAGTGGGGGTTTTGTTCATCCCTCGCTGATTATTAGTTGAACCAATCGGGCTTTTACGGGCAGTTGATCCCCCACCTAACTTCTTTGCTTTCGCTAGATTTTGAGGTGGGGATCTTACTGCCCGTTAATGCGGGATAAAAATTATCCACCTTTCCATTTACTAAACGATTTATTGCACACATCTCAAGGTCTCTTTCTACTTCTTCGAGAATATTTATATAATCAATAGAAATAAACTCCTGATAATAATTATAGTTATCAGAAAAAACTTCATATAACATATCTTTTTTTGATTCCATATTAGGGTTATAAGTTCCTTCTAATAATTTTGCACTTTCATCCGATTTCATATCATCCCAAACGATTTGGGTAACGTCCAAATCTTGAGACCAAGCCAATTCCTGTGCTTTATCAAAATCATGAATCATTTCAATGTCATGTAATAATTCATGTAACTTTATATCATTCCTATCAAATAAGCTTCTTTTTTGTATATACTCGATAACTTCCTCAACTAACTTAGTATTTTCACCATACTTCATCCCTGTAGCCACCTTTCCCGTCGTCCTTCGTTCCCATTCTCCATACTGTATTCACTTATGGATATTCTTATGGATATTCTTTTGAATTTCATTGATTTTTTATAAGTATCTTTACTCATGCAGAGCTGCCTCGAAACCCCAATGCCCTAAAGTCTAATCAAAAACAACTCTTAATCCTAGGTTTTACGATAAATAAAAAGAATCTATTTTGAAAAAAGATTGATCAAAATGGATTCTTCTCCAGCAAATTTTTGTTTCGGCTTTATAAAAATTCGAGCATTTTCTGCATGTATCGCTCCATCATCGTGCCTGATTGTTCCCTCTAAAGTGAAGAGGCACTATTAAACTTTCTTAATATACTCATACACTTCTTTAGGTTTTATATTAAGCATGTGGGCAATCTCCGTTATTTTCTTTCCTTCTTCCTTCATCTTTTTTACTTTTATCTCCATTGTTTGCTCATATTCTTCTGCAATATCAAATAATGGACTTAATAAAGAGTTCCACATTTCAAAATCAGTAAATTTATTTCTTTCCAAAAACTCATTTAACAATATATCCAATTCTTTAGTTTGTATCATTCTTTTACCTTCTAACACTTGTTTCTCAGTTAGAAAATCACCTATATCTTTCATAAAATTAATAAATGATTCCATGGAATCTGCAAGAAAATCGCCACCACTCCAACTATCCATTCCGTGCATGAGTGAAGATATAGGGTATCCTTCCCCACTTAAGTCAATAATAATTGGATCTCCACACATAGTTTCATATGCAATAACAATCCAATTTGCATCCCAAGTATCTTCCTCATCGGTTACAAGTGAGTTTCCATCGGTGTCAATGCTGTATCCTACTTGAAATTCATCTAATTGCTCAAAAGAACATACATCAAAATTTACATACTCTCTAATTTTTTTATATTCTAAGTTAATAAGTTCTAAATTTCTCTTTATCTCTACTTTTTGATGATAAGAATTAAATTGTATCATTGTCATTTTTACTACATCCCTATTCATACTTTATATGTATTCTTTTGTATCTGGTTGTTTACTAACAAACTAAGCCAAGAATATTAATAATAGATATTGTTATTTTTTCTTTGCTGTATTCCCTACAGTTATTAGAAAACAAATTACAATGAAACTATAACACCAAATTCTCTACATGTTCTCAAATGTCTAATAAGATATTCACACCAACATTATTTACTAATAACTCGGTTAAAGATGGTGCAATTTTAACTGCATCCTCCATGTCCAAATTTCCAAAACTGTTATAGTATATACCAAAACCATCTTTACCTTGTAGATAAATTAATGCACCCCCACCTTCATCATCACCAATTGCGAGTGAATGAAGAAGGTAATTCTGCACTTTATAAGCTTCATTCATTTCTATGCAATCCGAAGCTCCCCATATCCTAATATACATTTGGTCATTAACATTAATTTCAACATTTGAAGCTAGCTGAATCATTTCTATATATTCTGTAGGTACATCTATTACTGAGAAATGCTGAAGCGCTTTAATTTCTTTTTCTTTCGAAGGAGGTTCTTTTGTATCAACAGTATACATAGCACTGATATTATGTAGTATGTTCATTTTAATTTTAACTTTCTATTAATCATGTAACTTACTTAAGAACTCTGTAAACGTATTAGCAACAAAAAATACATTTTCTCTTGCCAGTTCTTCTACTTGTGCTTCTGTTAAACCTTCTTGACGCATTAACATTTCTTTTTCGCCAGCATTCTCATGCTCCAAAAAAACTACAATTGGGTTTTCTGTATTATTTTTATAATCTAAACACATTAAATTTCCAGCTGGATCAATTGCAATAGGGAATACTTTTTGCGGAAGCGTAGGTTTGTATATTTCATACTTTTTAACAATGTACTCACTACTTTCCTCATCAAAACTAAATAAACTACCAAAGCAACGCTCAACATTGCCTACTTTAAATTCTTCTGGTAATACACTCGCACCTCCATTTATTTTTACACAATCAATATAATCTTGAGGTAACTGGAAGCCTAATTGTAATCCAATTTCTTTAATCTTAGTTTCTAATACTTCTGCATCAGCATATTCCCACTCTAAATCTTTTCTCATCTAATACCCTCTCCCCATAATTTATTTCCACCAAGATGGTTAATGCCATGAATATCTGTTAATACTAATTGCATCTTTCCAGGAACCTGATGATGGTGCCAAATAACCTCCTTTGTTCTAGCTACTCCCTTTTCAATCTAATCAAGCTGTTGTGGAGTAAACAATTCTCTTGGCACTTTACCTTTTTCAATTTCCTCTTTTTATGTCCTTTTACACTTTTTAAACTGTATATCATCTGGCTTAATATATAAACTTTTATCTAGTCTCATTGTAATCTTAGAATATCAAGCGGACAAACTATAATATCAATGGTAATGCCAATGATATTAATATTATTGAGGATTTGCGGGCGAATATCGGTTTTTGTTGAGAAAACAGTGATGAAAAAGACGAGCTTTTTTATTTAAACTGATTGATTCGAGTGTATGTTGGAAGTGGTAATGAATGCTTCTGAGCATTTACAGAACTTCTTTACAAGCAACGAATCGAACGAGACATGAGAAAAGCTATCCTTGAAGTTCGTAAAAACAAAGAAACCATTAACTTAAACGAAGATGCTAAATAACTCTTGTCATGAAATGACACTTAAAAAAGTCAACAGACCACTACATTTTCCTAACGTCGCTGTTGACTTTTCTTATTGGAAATGTATTTTTGGCAGTGCCCAAAGAACTCACAAAATAGCATCAATTTCCTTTTACAATTTGACCAATATCTTTCTCATCTTCACTTATCAAATCATAAAATCCTACATGAACACCTTCTTTATACAGCCAACATAGGTCTGTTCCATAGGGCGCATCAAAAATTTCTAACATAACTGGGGCTATTTCTAATACAAAGTTTGCTCCTAAAACTTGAAAGTTACTAGAATCATTTACATATTCATCATTATCTTCTGAAGAGTAAATAGTCCACCCATTTAATTGAGGAACTTCTGATTTTTCTCTAAATGTATAACGTATTGGTTTTCCGGCTACAACATTCTTAGAAATAATAAAACCTCCATAGTCAGAATTATCAATTTTCATATTCACACTCCTCAATAAGAGTTAATAGATCATTTCTCAAAGAATACTCTTTTGTATAATCCACACCTTTTGCTCTTCTAATTTCAATTATATAATATTAACAATTTATTTTCTTTTATTAATATATACCGCGCATTATTCATTAAGTTTAAATACATTTATGAAAAAGCACTTGTTGTCCAAAATAACAATCAAGTGCTTTAGGTTTCATCTGTTTTTAAGCAGCATAAATTTGTAAGTTTTGTAGTAACAGTATGAAACTTTTTATACTTCATAACAAATACTCTCTAAAAACTTACGAGTTTGTACGAGTTCGTTAATTTAATATACATTCCATGCGTTTATATTCATCCCACAGTAAAATGTCATCTCGCCTAAGCTCGTACTTCTTTTTCTATTCTATCCTTGCACGTAATACTCTATTTAAAGCAGTTACATAAAAACCTTGATAAGTATTCAACTTATCAAGGTTTTAGCTCTATAACTTATAATTTTCCCATAGTTTTTTTCTCATTATATGTGTCTCTAAATCTGCTAATCTAACAGGTATGGGTAACCGACTTTCTTTATTAATAAGCCTCATGACAATTTCAGTACTTGTCTCTAAATCAATCCAGTTACCACATGAAATAAAAATGGGTTTTACACTTTTGGTTGTTCTTAAAGCTCGACCATATATTTCATTATTAATGATAATATCCGTATACGATCCCTCTTGATTTTCAGGCATAGTAAAATCTACACCTTTAATCTTTAAATAACTTTTCGCTACACCAATTGTTGGTTTATTTAAATAGAAAGAAGCATGTGTTGCAATACCCATGTGTCGATAATGCAAATAACCATTCCCATCAAACATATAGATATCTGGTTGCTTAGTTAGTTTTTTTGCTGCAGCTTTAATTAAAGGCAACTCACGAAAAGCAAGAAAACCTGAAATATACGGAATTGTTATTTCTCCATAACTGTACACTTTTTCAACAACTTCATGTGTACTAAAATCAATGACTACAATACAGCATGTACCATACGTTTTACCATTTAATTCCCAATACGCTAAATCTACTCCTGCAACAAATCGTATTTCTTCTAATTCAAAGGTATTTCTAAGTTGTACTTTTGGTAAGAATGCACGCTGCTCATTTTTAAATTCCTCTATTAAAGGTTTTAATTTAGAATTATCCATTGCAATCACAGCGTAAATTTTTTTCAATAAATAGTAAATTCTCTTTGGTTGATTCAAGATTTTGTTTTTTTATATATTCTTGTTGATCCCACTCAGCGCAACATAAACATATCGCCGCATTTAAATTTCTCTTCATATTTCCCTCTCCACTTTCATACCAAATTTAGTGCATACCTCCTGTATGTCTTCTAACCATACTTCATTTAATGAATTACAACTCAACATTTCAACTGATTTTGTATAGTATTTACTTTATTATACTTTTGGCTCCCTACTGAATTTTTTAGCATATAATAAATCTGATTCACTTGGTTCTGTTTTTTGTTCTATAATATTCCCTTGTTCATCATACTTTTTAAAAGTCATCTCACGTCCGGCAATACATTCAGACTCATACTTTTTAACCCTGTTTTCAAAGAATTCAACCTGGTAGCCTTCTGCCGAGTTTTTATTCATATTTCCTATCCTTTTTATATTACCACTCGGATAAAATTCCACATATTTTCCTTGTTTAACACCATTTTCTACGTAGAAATAACTTTCTATATTCCCATTTTCATAAATATCGTAAGCTAATCCAGTAAATAATTTTTCTTTTCCATCATCAGTATACTCTACTATTCCTAAATCATAAGGCCCTCCGTATTCTAAGTACTCCTCAAACTCTAGGCCGTTCTGTATTATATATTCCTTCGTTAATATATCATTTAACATTTTTTGAAACCTCCGTGATTATTTCAAATTCATCTGTAAGATAAGCACAATGAGGACACCTTAGAAACATCATTCCAGCTGGTTTTGTTCTATTTTGACCCGTACGAATTACATTGATAACAAAATTATCCAAACCAGCACTTGGATTAGCCTTTAATGCTTTATTCAAGGCAATTACTTCAGCGTGTGAACCTGCACCTTTTGTAAATGTATATGAATCAATAACTTCTTGTGGCATAGAATCATATCTTGACTTTATTAAAGGATGGAAATCGGGCAATATTCCATCGTAGTCATTTATCGCATAATAAATTTTACCAGTTGTTTTATCATACACTCCAGCAAAGGCTGGACCAATTTTTTTCTTACTTATCCCCGTATCCTTTAACTTTTGCAATTCCTTAAGTGTTTCGCCGCGTAAGTTAATCCTATAATTCAATTCTTTCGAAGTAAATTTTCCATATTTATTACGTAAATAATCTATTCGACTATTACCCGTACCCTATGTTGTAATCTTAAACCCTCACAATAAAAAAGCAAACCATGTAAACCCTTATTAAACTACTTCTTTTTCTTCCACTACTGGCAACTCATAAGCTGTTTTATATTTCATCATGCCATATACAATGTTTACAAGCCTTCTCATAATACATACCAATGCTTGTCCTTTTGTTTTTCCCTCTTTAAGTTTCTTTTGATAGTATGCATGAAACACTGGGTTTCTAGGTAACTTACTTCCTTTCGCTACTTGCACTTGCTGTACTGCTAAATTATAAAATAAAGCGTGTAGCGCCCTGTTTCCTTGTTTGCTTTTGTGTGTCTTACCTTTCCCACCAGAACCAAAGTAAACAGGCGCAATCCCCGCAAATCGTGCTAATTTATTGGCATTTGGAAATCGCCTTACATCCCCAATTTCTGCAATTAATGCTGATGCCGTTACAAGTTCTATTCCCGGCATCGTCTCTAATTGATAATCTAGTAGATTTACTAACCGTTTTAATTCTCTTTCGATGTATTTCATTTCCTTCTTTTTAAACTCAATATCCCGTACAATACTTCTTACTAAAAAGTCTCGTGTTTCTTGATACTCTTTCATTGTTTGTCCATCTTCTTTTACAAGTTTTAATATGTCGCTTGCTTTCTTTACTGAACATGTATTGTTGCTAACATCTAATAAAAAAGCTGTTAATTGCTTTATATTCGCACCCTCTAAACAAAAGGGTGACGGATACTGCTGCCAAAATGCTAATGCTGTTTTTCCATCTAACTCTGAGAAAAACTTTTTATAACTTGGATAATGGTGGTTTAATTGAATATGTAATTGGTTCTTTAACGCACTTTGTGCTTTTACTAATGTATTCCTTCTTGAAACTAGTTGTTGTATCGACCAAAATAAATCGTTTGGCTTTGCATCTGGTAATTGATTTAACTTATTTATTAGTATACGGGCTACGCATTCCGCATCCCAACTATCACTTTTTTGTGTCGTCACATGGCTTTTTCGCTCTAAAAATGATAAAAGCTGGATTTACTTCTTTCACTACTTGTTCATGATCTACTAAATATTTCGCTAACGCTCTTCCATAACCACCAACATCCTCTAAACCAAATACAACAGTTATCCCAGCACTCACATATGTCTCTACTTCTAATAAAAACTTCGAAAATGCAGATGGTTTATTATCAAATTGTATTTCTCCTAATTTTTCTTGCCAACAATTAATAATAACAGCCGTATGATGCTCCTTATGTAAATCTACTCCTACATACAAATAGTTCTGTCTATTATGCATAACTCATCCCTCTATTCAATGATTTAGTCATATATAAAAACGTCGGCAACCTTAGTTCGAGCGTTCATCTTCCGATGCGCATAGGTACGCAAGCCTATCCATTTTCATAATTTCATAAGTACATATAGTAAAATGAGTGATTTTTTTAAGTACGACTATTATATAATTGCTGGATGTTTACCGTTTGTTTGTATTTGCCCGTATGTATATATCCCTCGATAAAAACTCTCTCGGTCTAACATGCGTTTCACTTGTACTTTCGTAAATTGTTTTCCTTTCTCTGTACGATAACCTTCCCTATTCAGTCGTTCTGCCAATTGAGTCAGCGACCAATGTTTAAAAAAGTGTCTTAACTCAAATAGTCTACGTACAACCACTGCTTTCTCCGTATCTACTTCTAACACCTTTTGTTCTTTCTTTACTCTATAACCAAACATCACACCGCCCCCCGCATATCCACCTTGTTCTGCTTTCTTCTTTCTGCCTCGACTTAGCTTTAATGCAATCTCAAGACGTTGATATTGATCTAATAGCTCTAACATACCATTTACTAAAAAGTCATTTGGATCATGCGTGTATATACTATAATTTGGTTGTTCAATTGCTTTCACATCTACCTTGTGTTTCTTTAGCTCTCGTTGTATTAACACTTTTGCCATATCAGAGCGCCATAACCGAGATGTATTTAGTACAATAACTTTGCTCACTTGATGATATGCCATATCCGACAATAGCTCTTGTAGACCTTCACGTTCAACTGTTAATCCATCTTCATCTACTTTCGCTCCGCTGATTCCTTTATCTTCGTATATGTGAAGCAGTTGTAGTTTATTTTCGATGCAGTACCGTTCAATTTCTTCTACTTGATACGTTAGGCTATACCCTTCACGCACTTGTCCTTCCGTTGAAACTCGTACATAACCAACTACTTTCTCTCCCATATTGAGCCCCTTCCCGTTACAGCAATTACAATCCCTGTAACGTTTACCCGTTTTTTGCGGATAACGTGTGCATAACGTCCATCCATTAAAACGTACTTTACGATGACTTCAAAAAGTAACACAACCCTTTATTTTTTCCTCTACTATCGTCGTACACTGTCCACAGCCACTACAGGCTATAAAACAACAATAAAAATTTAACACTTAATGCACTTATAAAATTATAGCGCTCTTTTAAATTTCTACGCTAAAACGTAAAAAAGCACTTGTTGCCTTTATTTGACAATCAAGTACTTTAAGTTCATATGTTTTTAAGTAGCGTAAATTTGTAAGTTTTGTAGCACAAGTATGACACCTTTTACATATCGCGACAAGTGTTACGTTAAAATTTACGAGTTTGTACGAGTTCGTTAGTTTAATATGCATTCCATGTGTTTATATTCATCGCCATGTAAAATGTCATCTCGCCTAAGCTCGTACTTCGTTTTCTATTCTATCATTGCACACAGTACTCCATGATGGTACAACCATCATGGAGTACTTACTTTTTAACAGCTTATTCATTCTTTTTCTTCACTTTTCTTATATGTCTTTAACTTTAATACCAAATATTAAGTCTTGTTATATTACTTACAAACTCATTGTACCAAGTTTTATTGTAGTATCTCTAAAAACTCAGTAAAGTTATCTACTATTTTATAAAACACTGGTTCAAACTCTCCTGACTCTTCATGAGACCATACACACACCGATGGATTCTCTTTATTTTCTCTAAAATCCAAGCATACAAAATCCCCTGCAAATATACTAGCTATTGGTAATACCTCTGCACCTAATAAATCTTCATTATCAGTTAATCTTTCCTCTATCTGTGAAAATACAACATCAATATCATAGATCCCTTTAGGGTTATTTTCAATGTCATCCAGCATACATAAAAACCTTTCTATCGCATAACTACGATTATCACATACAAATGTAGCTTCTTCAACTTCTGCACCATTATACACTTTAATAAAATCCAAAAATGAACCTGGTAGTTTTAATCTCCAAAAATTTTCATGTTTTTTTATTAACTCTTCTGAAGGTAATGGTTTTACAATAGTATCCTGTTTTATTTTCATGTTTTTACCTCTTTCTTTAGTTTACTATCTAGGAGCATCGGCCCACATTCCGGCCGACCTTCCACCATTGTGAATCGTAATATTGTGTATTCCAAAAGGAACCAACTCCATTTTACCCGGTACTTCAGTATGATGCCATGTCATACCTTCCGGTCGTCCACCTATTGCATTATCGAGCCATTTAAATTGCTCTTCGTCTGACATTAACCATAGCCTCTCTGGAAGTTGCTTTGTCTCTACAACAAGCCCAGCACTCTTAAAATCGGCAAATCCGTATCTCATTCCATCAGCTTTAATAACCTTCACATCAGGAACCAAACCATCTGCAACTGCTTTTTCCTTAATCATTCTTTTTTGACGAGCCGTTAAATTAGCTCCACCGTGAAGTGACTTATTCCATGACCACGTTTTATTTGATATAATTTTTTCACTGTACAACTTTACATAATCATTAATAACATCATCAAATTTCTTAGTTCCATTTATAAATTCATCTATATTATTTAAATTAGCCTCATTGACTATCTTACTGGAATTACCCGTACCCTTAGCCACACTACCTTCCTTACTAACTCCTGAACCACCACTACCCTTAGCAAGTTGATAAGCGTCATCCTTAGCTGCCGTACTTGCCTTTGAAAACTTTCCAGCTACTTCTCTAACAGTTGAAGATTCTACATAAGGAATCTTCACTCCTATTCCAGTATCCACCGTCCTAACTGCTACTGGAATAGGAGTATTTTTCACAGTATCTAGTGCATTCTTTAAAGTCTTATTTTCCTTAAGCGATTGTACCACATTTTTACCCAAATTTGGATTAAAACCAGGCATTCCGTCTTTGAATTTTAATAATTTGGCTAAATCAGCTAATTCACTCGTCCCTTTGAATGCTTTTACTCCTTTTCCTACTGCTCCAACAACTGGGATTGCATCTAATCCGCCAAAAATGATGTTTGCTGTGCGTTCTTCTTGGCTCAATTTCCGGTGTGTTCCCCAGTCTTCTCCGTCGATACCGCTTTTTATTTGTACACCTCCGTATACTACTGCGGCAGCGGCCCCGAGTGGCGGGCAAAGGATTGTTGTGATGATGATTCCTAGGCCTATTCCTAT
Organism: Bacillus sp. PK6-16; assembly: GCF_056530295.1. Lineage (NCBI taxonomy): Bacteria > Bacillati > Bacillota > Bacilli > Caryophanales > Bacillaceae > Bacillus > Bacillus sp. PK6-16. The sequence goes on along the minus strand of NZ_CP096511.1, from coordinate 2,142,911 downwards.
GTCTCGCACCATTTCTAGTTTTTTCTGTTCATCTTCTATCGATTTGTATTCAAATCCTCGTGTGGATGGGACTACTTTCTTGTATTCTTCATAATTTAATTTTGCATCTGGATTTTGTTTTTTTAGTTCTTTGTATTCTGCCCTAAGTACGTTATCAAATGCAGGAGAATCTCTAAAAATATCTTCTACTGTTATTCTATCTTTCTTCTTCTGTATTGTTTGTGGTACACTTCCGTAGCCTGCATGCGCACCTGGTAATACTGTCGTTGTTGTAGAGCCAATTCGGTTATTTGTTTCAAAACTGAGAATAGATGTATCTCTCATTTTTTGAGCGAATTTATCCATTTCTACTAAAAAAGGTTTATCTATATGTTCAGAGACTAATCGCCCTGCTTCTCCGCAATATTTTTGTAATGTCGAATAGCTATCAAGTAATTCCCCGATTTTTTGCGATTGATCTTTAGGATTAAAATGTATACTACCATCCGAGTCTAAATCTCGTATTCTTCCATCAATTCTTTTTAATGATTCATTTGCTTCCCGTAATTTTATGAGTGCATCTTTTGTAATTCGATTCATACCATCCCCCATGTTTTGCCATGGTTCAGGTCTATATTTCACATCCATCTCGTTTTCATCCCCCCAGCCGTATGGTGATTTCTACAACTTACTTAATATTTCACGTAATTGTTCGTCCTTTTCAAGCATTTCTACACATACATTTCCTACAACTGTCGCTGACCTAGAATAGTGTTCAGCCAATTCTAGTGTTTTGTGTAATATATCAGGATATTTTTCAATTACTCTCATCGCTTCACCTTTTTGATAAAAATCACAGCTTAATAAACTCTCAATATTCGTTCCAATGACGTCTACATGGATTTTATATATATTTTCTAACTTCATTACTATATCAAGTAGTTCTTGAAAATTAACTAATACTTCTTCTCCACCACCAGAACCACTATCTCCCATTGATACTTGCATTATTGAATACCTCCTAACGAGAATTGTCTCGGGTCAATTAACTTTTTATATGGCATTTTTAACACGTCATACAATTTCTTATTAACCGCATAGAGGCTCACCCAGTCATATCGATTACGATCTACATCTATTTGAACGAAATCTTCTCCTTCAGTAAAATATAAGAAACATTCCCATTTTCCTCCTCTATTACTTCGAGGCCTCGTATACGTTTCTATCGCTATAACGTCTTTATTTGATAAATCTTTTTCCTCAAATGTTTGTTGTTCTGCCTCTGTCATTCTCTTTGAGAAAAATGTATCTTCTATTTCCCTCGGTTCTCTCAATAAGAAAGGAATGCGTGTTAATAATGAAAAATATACGTCCGGTTTTGGTATGTAGTCGATCTCGTATTTTTTATTTGGTTCTATTTCTGTTAATACAGCCACTCGGTCTTTATCCTCTTTTAAAAAGCCAATTAATACATTATTCATTCTCGTGTATTCATGACAATTTTCATATTCCTTTAATAGTTCAATTATTTGAAAAGCTGCAGGGGTAATTCCATTTTCACTTGTAAGTAGGCCTTTTTCTTTTAAACTCGTAGTTGCTTTCGTGACACATTCTGCATCAAGTAAAATAATTGCGTCACGGTTTGGCAATCCAAATATATCGGTAACCCCAGCTGCACCTGCGAGGACATATAATTCAGCAGGTGCAAAACTCATTTCTTTCCCCATTCTTTTATCCCTCGTTTCTCCATCACAGTTGTTTTATCTCCCTTACTTCCGATTTATCTCCGTACGTTTGAATGCTTTTATCTAACTCTTTCAAAGCTTTCGTATGTCCTTCAAATGCCTCTACCATTTCTGAATTATATTGAATGATCAAATCAAGATAACTTAAAAATGCATCTCTCGTTTTTCCATTCCATTTCGCACCTGTGACATATGCTTTTAAGTCTTTCGCTTGGTTTAAAGAATCCTTCATACCATTTTCAATGTTTTGTGCGTAAGAAATGGCACTTGCAGTGTTACTTCCTATAATTTCAACCTCTTTACCACTCATGTTGGTTCCCTCCATTCTTTGTATGCTTAATGGATAAGTTTTTCAAATTCCTTTTTCTTTTCTTCAAAAGCCTTGGTCGCTGCAGCGTATGCTGACGCTTTCTCCGATTCTGCTTTCGCTTTATATTCCAAATACTTTGCATAAGCTGTACTTTTTGCAGATCCAACATCGCTTAATGCACTTTTAAAATAGGATACTAATGTATGTAATTCTTCATCCTTTTCATGACGTTTTTGTTCAAATTCAACTGCCGGAATTTTATTAGCTTCTAAACCATTACTTTTACTCTCATAATCTCTCTTCGCTGATTCAGCATCTTGAATGAATTGCTTTAACTCTCTTTCTTTATCTTTTAAATAATCATGTAAATCATCATACCGATCTCGTTTCCTCGCACTTTCTGTAAAACCAGACGCATTTAAAAAAGCATTGTACAATTCATCTAACATCTTTCTCCCCCTTTAGCACAATAACTATGTAGTTAAATTCGTATATTTAAACATGAATATTCATTACATTAAGAATTAACAAATAATTATTTTTACATATTGCTATTTTATCAAAGGGATTTTAACATTTCCATATTTTATGAATGGCTTTCGCATTTTTCTTCAATAAAGTGAAACTTTAATCAATATGACTATGTATTTATGTGCAGAAATAATAAAAAACACTGCCAGGCGCAGTGTTTTTTATTATTACCTTTTATCCAATTCATTCGTATTAAATCCTTGCTTGAGAGTAAGACCAGTTCTTTCTTATTTCATCAACAACTATTTCTGGATAATCCCAATGAAGCGTACGAGTAGGCTCCCGGACTCGTTTTACTATTCCTTGGGCTGTTTTGTTTCTATATTCATTCCAATATTTTGGCTCAGTCGCGCTTAAAAGAACAATAGAAAAAGGATCTGATATGAATATCAGATCCTTAACTTTAATTTCTTAATACATACATCTTTTTACACGATAACTGGTTCATACGTGCTCAAATTATCATACTCAGTTTTTACAATACTAGGCGGAAGGTTAACACATCCTCAGATTCACCTTTTCCTGTAGCAGTGCATAATGTTTAATAAAATTAAAGCATATTTTTACTTACCAGATTTAATTTTTTCGTTATATTCTTCTAAAGTTAACCCTTTTTCTTTTAGATAAACAGCAACTTCTTTTCCTACATAACGATAGTGCCATGGCTCATACTTAATGCCAGTAATATTCTCTTTATCTTTTGGATAGCGGAGAGTAAATCCATATTCTGCAGCATTCTTATCTAACCATTTGAATGCATCGGTAGTTTCAAATTTTGCATTTAAATCTTCTACAGTATTCTGCCATTCAACTGAAATAATGTCTAACGCTAATCCAGTATGATGTTCACTTGCACCAGGATACTGAAGATATTCCAATGCCTTAGCACTAGCCTCTTTATCCGACAAACCTTGAGATTTATAGCTTTTAACTGACGCATCATAATACGTTTGTTGTAATTTTATAGCTCGATAACCTGATCTTAAATAAAGATTGATTCCCTCTTTTTTTGCAGCTGCTACCATATCCTGATAGGAAGTTGCAATTCTACTATCTATTTTCATATTTGGCTTCGCATTTTGGGTGATACTTGTTAATTCAATTCCTAGTTCCTTTGATAACATATGCTCTCTATTTACAAGGATAATTCTCCAATCATTAACATCAGAGATAGGTAAAACATCTTTTTTCTTCGCATGTATTTCATTTTTATTTTTATCGTTATTATTAGTAGTTGCCTGAGATGTTTGCTTTCCACTACAAGCAGCAAGACTCCATCCCATTGCTAATACCAATGCTAAAATTATAAATTTTTTAATTGTATCTCATTCCCTTTTTGTTTATTAGTCTTTATACCAATTTCCCAACACGTCTCTAGGAATCTCCTTGAAATCCTTCAAAGAAACGGGGCCGATAAATTTTTTAATTCCATGTTTTTTAGAATTTTCATCCGAATAATCTTTTAAAAATTGAATTTTAAATTGTTTCTTACCATCGGCATAGTCGGTTACTGTCGGTACGATTGCCGCTTGTCGTATACCAAAAGTTTTATCTTCATACTTAACAAATTGTACATAAGATAATCCTCCAACTAATGTTTCTAATTTTTCTTGCGCAGAAATAAGATTTCCAAGAGAATAATAGATTAGCGTTTCATGTCCATCTTTATTTTGTTTCCACTCAATTGGTTGAATTACATGTGGATGATTTCCAATTACTACATCTACACCTAAATCTGTTAAATATTGAGCAACTTCTTTTTGTTGCTTTGAAGGTGTTGAGGTATATTCTACTCCCCAATGCACCATAACAATCACCATATCAGAGCTACTCTTTGCCTTTTCCACATCATTTTGTATCGCTTTTTTATCAATTAAATTTAAAGCCCAAGACTTATCAGCTGGAATTTTAATTCCATTCGTACCATATGTATAATTTAGTAACGCAAAACGAATACCATTTTTTGTAATCGTTTTTATTTCATTACGCTCGTTTTGACTCTCATTAATACCTACCGGGATAACATCCGGATATTTCTTCCAGTATTCTCTTGTATTCGCAACACCTTTAATACCCATATCCATAGCGTGATTTGTCGCTTGCGTCACTATATTGAATCCAGTGTCCACTAAAGATTGGCCTACTTCTTCAGGTGTATTGAAAGTCGGATATCCCTGTACTTTTAAATTATTTCCGGCAATCGGAGTCTCCTGGTTCACTATAGCAAGATCACTTGATTTAACAGCTTTTTTGATATTTTCATAAATATAATTATAATCATATGAACCGTCTTTTTGTTTGCCATCTTTAATTACTGCGTCATGATATAAATTATCACCCGTAGCTATTAAATTCACAACCGATTGTACTTTTTTATCTTCCGTAAAATTAGGAGACTGTTGGATAGGACTTTTATCTACCCAATTTGGTGCTTTTAATGATGTATCTATATTGGATTCAGCCGGTGGTAATGAAGCTTTAGATGTCTTAACATCAGTATTACCACAAGCGGTTAAAAGCACTAAAAAAATAAGACATACTAAAAAAAACTTTTTACTTCTCTGTAAAGTATCTAACATGTGATCCTCTTTTCTGTTTTATTCCTTATAACTAGTTCTAACAAATCATTCTTTACAACAACGTATTTTGGTTTTACCTTTAATTATGGAAGGACACTCTGTTACACCTGCTTCGGAATATACTAATAATTATTTTCCGCTTTCTAGCAATCTATCGATTCCATCAGAAGTGATAGATTACTAGAAAAAGATGATCCATCAGGATGTCGACTAGTTTGATATACCTGTTCCAATTGCAGTAACTCGTTTAATATTTAAACAAGATAGGAGAATCGTTCATATAGCCTCTTCTCTCGCTTTATGTTTAAGGTGCCTCCCAAAAAAGGGATCGTTGCTGTACCCCTTTGCATAGTGCGAAATTTTTGTAACTAATTTCTTTCATTCAAGCGACAAACATTATACCGATAACAATAAGTAAGACCCAAGAACTTATTTTACCAATATACGAAAAAAGTAGCAATCTTTTGTCCCATATAAAGAAGCCCATTAGGAGAAATGAACGAGAGATTCATTCTATTCAATTCCTTCATTGATTAATAAAAAAACAAGCCACCCAACTATTGGATGGCTCTATACTATAAAGAGAATTTGTTATTGGATTACTTCAATTTCCCTTCAAAAACAATCTTCCTACCGCACGGCTCAACTACTGTTTTGCCGTCTTTCTTTACTTCATGAAAGATTGGCTCTTCCATACGACGAGACGGAGCGTAGCCTTCTTGTTCCATACGTGCTAAGCAGTCTGTAATTGTTTCATTTTCAAGTACTTCAAATTTCTTTTTATTAGGTTGTTTTGTCATGCCCTAACCTACTTTCTATTTTTCTTGATGCGAATTGATTTTTCATGTAGACCATATATAACATTGCGAGAATTCCCATTATAATCATAACCGCAATAAAAAAGCTTGTATACTGTATTTTTTCTATAAATACGCCGCCTAATACAGGTCCCATAATACTGCCTAAACTAAAAGCGATTCCGGATAATATATTACCTGCTGGTAGTAAGTGTCTCGGTAATAAATCAGTCATAAATCCAAGCCCTAAAGAGAAGCACGATCCAATAACCATACCCGCTAAAAGCATGCAGGCAAAGACGATCCAGTAATATTGATCAAATATGGCTGCAAGCAAGAAAATGCCCGTACTTATACAGAACGTCCACGTTAATATACGGTCCCTTCCGTATTTGTCACTTAATATACCGAGCGGAATTTGTGTAATAATACCCCCAACTGCAAATGCTGGTAACAAGAAGGATACATCTGAAACAGACCACCCTTTACGAAGTGCGTATACTGGTAAGTTACTGTTTAACATTGCTTCAAGTACGCCATATGCAAGTGGTCCCAGCAGTGCAATCCATCCTAATCCAACAACTTGTTTATAACGAGAAAATGATGATTCACTCTTCACTTCTCTTTCATCTTGCGCTGGGAATGCATTTTTTGTTGGAAGTAGTAAAAGCCAACCTATTAAACAAAGTATAGTAGATATAATAAATGGTGTCGCAAGACCGTACTGCACAGTGCTTGCTAAATACGGACCAACGGCAAAACCAATTCCGAAGAATACACCGTATATCGATACTTGTCTCCCTATTTTACTTGGGTCTGATGTTGTCGTGATCCATGTTTGTGTTCCGACATGAAGCATATGATCTCCAACTCCAACTAGAAATCTAAGGATAAACCATACCCAAAATGAAAATGTTTGTGTAAAAAAGAATAATGAAATAATAACGAGAAACCCACCTATAACAATAATCGGCTTCATTCCAAACCTTTGCATCGGTTTTTCAAGAAACGGCGAAATAACTAATATCCCAATGTACAATGCCGTCGCATGAATACCATTAATACTTGAACTAACCCCTTCTTGTTCAAAAATCATTGCAATGGCCGGTAAGAGCATTCCTTGTGACAAACCCGAGATTGCTACAATCCCAACCATAATCCAAAAAGTAAAACGCATTGACATCCTCTGTCCCTCTCCTTCTCACGCTTCCACTTTTCATTATAAACTGTTTCTTCAAATGCGTGTACGAATATTCGCAATAAAAAACAAGCTAAAAGAATGAACCTTTTAGCTTGTTATCTTATCCTTCCCAAACTTGCGCTTTCACATTGTAATGAAAGTGTTTAAAATATGGATTTTCATAAAATGAAGGTCCATATAAGTAATGTTGCATATGAGCTGTTAGTGGCTGCTGCATTTGTAAAGGAACTACAGCTGGTGAAACTTGCATATACATCGGATCTATCATTATTTTTGTATAGATATGATGATTATATGGCGAATAAGCGATTAAGGATGGTTTATGCATTGATAATCTCCCCTTATACATACAAATGTTATAGTATATGCAACACTTCTCATTTCGGGGATTATTTCTGTTCTAACCAATCCTCTACATGTTTTATAAATACATCTAAACAATCAATAAACGGCGAGTGTCCGCAATCTTCTAATACCTTCAACTCTGCATTTGGCAAATGTTTCGCTAATTCCTCACCGACTACTTGCGGTACGACATAATCTCTATCACCTTGTATGACGAGTGTTGGCGCTTTAATACGATGAATTTGTTTACTTCCCTCTACAACCCCATTATGTTCATCTGAAATATTAAATGTAATGAGCGCATAATTCACATCTACGAAATTACGTTGCGTTAACATATCATCTAAATACTTTTCATAACGATCCGGTTCAGGTTGATTATGTGTATATATTAATAGATTCCATACTGTACGGTAATATAGTTTGTTCATATTTTTTATCGCATCTAATACTGGAGCGATTTGTACTGGATCTTGCGCAATTTCTTCTTTCGTCTTTACTAAACTTGATACAATCGGCTGCCCATTCGTATCTTTTTTAAAGATTGGGTATCCTTTCATTCCTACTGATTCTACTAAAATTAACTTTTCTACAAAAGTTGGGTGATTCGCTGTAAATTGCATCGCAACGCCACCACCCATTGACCAGCCCATTAATGAAAATTTCTCTAGCTTTAACTCGTCAATAAATAATTTTACATCGTCTGCAAAGTCTTGTAATGAATCTATCGACTGATTATACGTTGATTGTCCAAACCCTCTTAAATCAAGAGCGTAAATATGGTATTGATCTTGCAACTTTTCAATAACTAAATCAAAGTGTTGTGACGATGTCATGTTCCCGTGAATGAGTACAAGAATATCTGTATTTCGCCTTCCAACTTCCTGATATGCAATCGTTTCTCCGTTCGATAGTGAAACAAACTCCATTGTTGCAGGCTTAATCATCACAAGTTCCCCCATTCTATTTAATAGAAAGAAAATTCTTTACTTAATTAAAGAATAGCACGTAGAATATACGTTCGCAACATAAAACCTATAAGAATTTTTTACATAAATCAACATGTCTATTACTAGACAATTATTATAAAAAAGTATATAGTTAGCTAGGTAACTAATTTGAAAGGATCAAAATACATGGACGAAAAACAACATTTTTTTCACATCGTCAGCCAGACTTCTCGAAAGTTTACGAAGAAATTTAATGAACGTGTATCTCCAACAGGGTTATTTAGTGCGCAATGGGCTGTTATTTTCCGCATTAATCAAACTGGTTCTTGTACCCAAACAGAATTATGCCAGTATTTAAATGTTGAATCACCAACGATGACTCGTACGTTAACACGTATGGAAACGATGGGATGGATTATTCGTACAGAAGGTAAAGATCGCCGCGAGAAGCTCATTTCTTTATCCGAAACAGCGATAAAGATGATTCCAGTATGGCAAGAAGAAGTTGATACTTTCGAAGAAAAAACGCTAGAAGGTATTAATGAAGATGATTTACATCAAGCATTTCAAGTGTTACAACAAATTATTAAAAATTTAGATTAAATTGGAGGGATGACGATGCAAAGTGAGAAACTTTGGACGAAGGATTTCCTCGGAACTTGTTTTAGTAGTCTATTTCTCTTCTTAACATTTTACATGCTTATGACTACTCTGCCTGTCTATGTTATAGACGGGCTAAAAGGAAAACCTGAGGAAATTGGTTTAGTTGCAACTGTGTTTCTTATTTCTTCTGTTTTATGTAGACCATTCACAGGAAAATGGCTCGATGATTTAGGAAGAAAGAAAATATTATTTATTTCACTTTCATTATTTTTAGCCGCTACTGTTATGTATTTCGGTGCGCAAAGTTTATTCTTATTACTTGCCCTTCGCTTCTTGCACGGTATTGGGTTCGGGATGGCAACGACAGCTACTGGTACGATTGTAACTGATGTTGCGCCAGCTCATCGACGAGGCGAAGCGCTTGCATATTTCGGCGTATTTATGAGTCTGCCGATGGTAATTGGTCCTTTTTTAGGTTTAACAATTATTTCTCATTTTTCGTTTACTGTATTATTTATCGTTTGTTCCGTATTTTCATTACTTGCATTTTTATTAGGACTACTTGTAGATATTCCACACGAAGCACCTGTTAGCAAACAAAAACGTGAAAAAATGAAATGGAAAGACTTAATCGAACCATCTTCTATTCCGATTGCACTTACAGGATTTGTTTTAGCCTTTTCTTATAGTGGTATTTTATCCTTTATTCCTATTTATGCGAAAGAACTCGGTTTAAGTGAAATTGCAAGTTACTTCTTTATTTTATACGCACTTGTTGTTGTCATTTCTCGTCCATTTACAGGAAAGATTTTTGATCGCTTCGGTGAAAATGTACTCGTTTACCCTGCTATCATTATTTTCACAATCGGAATGTTCATATTAAGCCAAGCACAAACTTCATTTTGGTTCCTTGGCGCAGGTATGCTAATCGGTTTAGGTTACGGGACATTAATTCCGAGTTTCCAAACGATTGCGATTTCTGCCGCTCCAAACCATAGACGTGGTTCTGCGACAGCTACGTATTTCTCATTCTTTGATAGTGGTATTGGTTTTGGTTCTTTCATTTTAGGTATTGTCGCAGCGAAATCCAGTTATCATAATATGTATTTTATCGCAGCTATTATCGTTGCGTTCACTTTACTTTTATATTATGGATTACACGGACGAAAACAAAAATTCAAGAAACAACCTACAGACGGAAAAATTTCCGCTTAACGTTAATAAGGAAAGTAAACTTCCCCGTTTACTTTCCTTATTTTGTATTTCTTTCAAGACGAGCGTATACTTATAGTAGAAATAAAAAGGAGGGCCATATATGAAACTAAAAAAATCTCCCCTACTCTTACTTATACTAACATTCATATTTGTAATTACAGGGCTTGGGTTTACTTACTTCAAACAAAATAAAACGACTCCATCAAAACATAATGTGACAAAAGAAAACTGGTTAAATGACCCTTACTTACGTTGGTCGTACACACACATGAAAGAATTCACTTTAGTTAATGACGTAAAAAACAATCCTGACCAAATTGCTCACTTCCCTTCCGCATTGCAAAACTTAGACGATTTTGCTGTGGAGCGTAGATTCGGAAATACAACTCCTCTAAAAAAACTTTTAGATGATAACAAAACAGATGCTTTTGTCGTTGTACATAATGGACAACTTGTTTACGAACGATATTTCAATGGGTATAAACAGAATGAACCTCATGGTATGGCATCATTAGCAAAAGTCTTTACCGGGGCAATTATACAATCTCTCGCTGAAGAGAATCGTATCGATTTAGAGAAAACAGCTGACACTTACATAAAAGAATTAAAAAACACACCGTTCGGTAATGCCACACTTCAGCAATTAATGGACATGCAAGTTTCAGCTGAATATCCTACTCATGGATATGAGCAACCTGGGCTAGAAAATCAAGATGCACAATTATATTTAGCTAGCAATATTTTACCCCGTGGCAAAAATTACGACGGTCCGATGAAAATTTATGATATGTTACGGGAAGCCGAAGAAACTGCACCGCCTGGTTCTTCCTTTTCTTACAATAACGGATCAACAGAAACGCTCGCTTGGATTATTAGAACTATTACTGGTAAATCACTAGCTGAAAATGTAAGCGAACGAATTTGGTCTCAAATTGGTATGGAAGAAAACGCGTATTACGTTACAGATGAAACAAAAGTAGAACAAGCTAGTGCTGGATTAAATGCAACTGCTAGAGATATGGCGAGATTCGGGCAATTACTATTAAACAACGGGGAATATAACGGAAAACACATTCTCCCTTCTTCTATTACAGAAAGTGTAAAAAATGTCCAAGAAGGTGAACTTGCAATTGGCCCTGGAGCTTCCATTTCTTATCATAATCAATGGTGGATTCCGCACAATGAACAAGGTGCTTTTGAAGTGTTAGGTAGTTACGGACAAACACTTTACATCGATCCGAAAGCAAATATGGTAATCGTTCATTTCTCTTCTAACGCAACGCCAAGTAATGAAATACATTCGACTTACTCAAATATGTATATTGATATTGCACATCATTTAGAAAAGCTTCCACAGTAGTGGAAGCTTTTTCATTACAGTACATTATTTACACTACTATACCAATTATCTTTTCGTTATTAGAAAAGAATGAAAAAACAATTACCTAAAATACACCTATCGAAAATTTTATAAGCAGTTTACAATTTTAATTGAGCGTTTAACTTATACATCCACATCTTTTGGAGAATGTATTAAAACACTTCCCTTACAAAGATTGTCTGTTCATATTGGTCGAAAATTTCTTCTATAGATGAAAATAAAGTTTCTTCCGGGATGATGAACTTTATTTTTTGACCAGTTTGCAACAGTTGCTTTGAAGCCAGCTAGTAACCTTTCTCTATACTATCCCTATAAGTGCTACCCCATTTCCAACCGTTTTTCTTCTAGTATATTAAAAGCAGAATTTGATACGAGGCTCTATATCAATCTATCAATAAATTACCACTCTGTAAATATCTGAATTTTCTTTACATTGAAGGTTATCTCCTAACCAACCTCGAATAATTGTAATACATATACATAAGGAGGTTGATCTATTTTGTTTCGTTCCTTTACAAATGGTTGCGTCGCCTTAGTGCAACGCTTCTTGCCAGAACCGTTTATTTTATCATGTTTACTAACTGTTTTCGTTATCTTCTTTGGTATGTTTGCGACTCACCAAACACCTGTAGAAATGATTAATCACTGGGGTAATGGAATTTGGGGACTCCTCGCCTTTTCTATGCAAATGGCACTTGTACTCGTGACTGGATCTGCTTTAGCAAATGCTCCTCTTATTAAAAAAGGATTAACGAAAGCTGCCAGACTACCAAAAACGAATGGACAAGGCATTATTGCCATTTCAATTGTAAGTTTACTTGGTGCATACATAAACTGGGGCTTTGGAATTGTTGTATCTGTTTTATACGCAAAAGAAGTGGCAAGGCAGCTGGACGGATTAGATTATAGACTAGCAATCGCCTCTTCTTACTCTGGATTTCTCATTTGGCATGCCGGTCTTTCTGCCTCTATCCCTCTTACGTTAGCAACAGGCGGTGAAACGTTAATTAAAACGACTGCTGGAAGTATTAAAGAGGCGATTCCAATAACAGAAACGTTATTCTCACCATACGCTCTCGTTCCAGTTATTATTTTTCTCATTACGATGCCTCTCATTAATAAAGCGATGCATCCAGATGAAAAACATACGATTACAGTAGATCCTAGCGTGTTCCATGAAGAAGCTGCTGCTCAAGAAGTAGAAAAAAATACGTTCGCTGAAAAGATGGAAAATAGCATTATTATTACACTTTGCGTTGGATTGTTAGGTCTCATTTATATTTTCAATTACTTTTATACGAAAGGTTTTAACCTTACTCTCGATATCGTGATTTTTATGTTATTAATTGCAGGTCTTATTTTCCACCGTACTCCGATTCAGTATATTCGTGCTTTTTCAGACTCTACAAAAAGTGCTTCTGGCATTTTACTTCAATTTCCGTTTTACGCAGGAATTATGGGCATGATGATTGGAGCAAATAGTGAAGGACTTTCACTTGGAGGAGCTATTTCTAATTTCTTTATTAGCATTTCAAATGAAACGACTTTTCCGCTCTTTACATTTTTAAGTGCTGGCATTGTTAACATTTTCGTTCCATCTGGCGGCGGTCAATGGGCTGTGCAAGCACCAATTATGATTCCAGCTGGCGCTGAACTTGGTGTACCTGCTGCAAAAACAGCAATGGCAATTGCATGGGGCGATGCTTGGACGAATTTAATTCAACCTTTCTGGGCATTACCAGAATTAGCGATAGCTGGTTTAGGTGCTCGTGACATTATGGGATTTTGTGTTGTGAACTTACTATATGCGGGTTTCATCATTAGTCTATGCTTTTTATTTATTTAAACGAAAAGCTAGTTTTATACTAGCTTTTTTACATAATAAATCACTTATTTCCCATGAATTTTATAATCTTCTCCCACTCTAACTCCGTAAGATGTAATGACTCAAATGCAAAAAAATCTTCGCACACTTTTTCAATTAGATGTGGATTTCCCCTCAAAAAATTCCACTGTAATACTTTAGGAAGAAAATGCATTTCATATTCTTTACTTCCCCGTACTACCTCATCAACTTCTCTTTCACAAATTCCTCTTATTAAATAATCATTTCTTAACTCTATTTGAATTTGCTGAAATGTTTCGCTACATTTTTTCAATTGAAGTAAACACGTAACATACTTCCGAAAAAGTTCGCCATCATACTGAACACAGTTTATAATACGATCGACTTCATTCATAATGCACGAGCCTTTTCTTCTATTTGTAATAACCATTTCTCACGCTTTGATACTTTACTCGTTTTCACAGATTGAAACACTGACCGTTTTATATCGCGAATGCCACAAAAACGTAAAACACCTCTCTTCATTATAATCCAATCTGCTGATCGATATAACAATGCGACGTACCATAGAGGCGAGTCTAACGTATTAATAACCCACGCTTTTTTCCCTTGCAATAATCCTTTCGGCAGAGCCCCTTCATATTTATAAGCAAATCCAGCTACGAAAATACGATCAATAAAACCTTTTAAAATTGCTGGCATCCCCCACCACCATATTGGATAGATAAATAGAAGTGTATCTGCTTCTTCTACTAACATTCTGTACCGAGCAGTTTCCTCTTCATTTACTAAATCACGTCTTTTCTTCTCTTCATTGAATACGAGGACTGGATCAAATTGTTCTTTGTATAAATCAAGTACGGTAACTGAATGATTTGTTTCCTGTAGTCCTTTTTGCACATGATTGAAAATCGCCGCGTTAAAACTGGAAGGACTAGGATGAGCATATATAATTAGTACGTTCACTACAAAACAACTCCCTCTATACGTTAAAGTTTCCCCTTCTTTAACATCTTCTCTACAATTTGTACGTTTTTCGAACTTTGCAACAATCGATTTAATAATATAAGTAACTCTTCTTTTTCTAAATCTTTCAGTTTCTCTTTAACTGCACTCTCACCAGCACCTTGCATATCATAAACAACTGCCGCCATATGTTTACAATAATTTTCATAGGGACACTCACAGTTACTTTCTGAAAAATCTTCGAGATCGATAACTACTTCATAATTCCCTGCATTTCCAGTAACGAAAGCAAACACTTTTTTATCTTGTATTTCAACATCTTCTACATGCCCATCTTCATAATATTCATATCCCTTATCTACAATGTACTTTGGGATCCATTTCGTTATATCTTTTAATAAGTAAGCGTACATAATTGTACCCCTTCCTTTAATTCCCTTTTGACTTCGAAAATCCTGCATGTTATTCTAATTACTGTTAAGTAGCAAGTCTACGTGACAAAACGACTGACACCTATTCGGCGAAGGTGTCTCTTTTCATTTGCAGCCGATATGAATTGCCTCTTTCAGGCACATTCAATTTTTGACACTACACACTCAACACCATTCCCTGTATCAGGCTGCTTTAGCAGTCTTTTACTCTACATACTCCGTTATTTTAAGAAAAAAAGAGAGCTTAGCTCCCTTTTCTCGCCTTATACAATACCCCTTTTTCAGCATAGAGATATTCATCAGCTAATGTAATTTTCCCATCCAGTTTTAGTTCGTCTAATAATCTTGATAAATAAAATTGATGCAACATCTTTTTCGTGAATTTTCCTTCATGATGCGAAACGATATGTTCTTGAATATCTAACAATGATATCGGCTTATCTTGCTCTATCATATATTCATAAACTGTACTACGCAGTTTTACGTATTTTTCGAGTGTCACAGTAATGCGCAACCCCTTTCTTCTTAATATAAATTTTCGTAATCGGTTTTTTTGCAATAAAAAAACCTCTCCGATAAGAAGAAGTTACGTATATATCTTCGTCTTATCTCCCAGAACAAATATGTTCTGCTGGAATTAGCACCTGCATCGCGGTTGCTGGGTTTCATCGGGCCAGTCCCTCCACCTCTCTGGATAAGAAAATATTCACTTAATTCTTACTATACGTAATTCCACTTTAATTGTCAAACAAATATAATAAATTATATTTTCTTCCTTACTGTTCATACTACCCATATACGAACACGCAAGGAGGATTATGAAATGCATCAAAATGCTCGCGGATATGTACAAGATTCTTTTCAATCATTACAAGAAGCTAAAAATTGTTTAGAAGAAGCGCTCGAAACAGTTGAAAAAGATTTTAATCGCGCTCGTATTGAACAATCACTTTATGCTGTTGAACAAGCTATTCAACGTTGCGAGTACACCGTTCACATTTTAGAAAAAGATTAAAAACTTCCCATCAATTGATGGGAAGTTTTTTCAAATGGCATACTTCATAATTATTGCCGTTATGATTAAAAAATATACAGAATTAGCAATTTCTAAAATTCCTACTTTTATAATAGAAATTTTTTTACCATACAACATAATCGCTCGAATGACACTTGGTATAAAAATGAGAGAACACCACGGATTAATCGCAAATACAATTATCGTTAATACGATATGATATCCCCAAGATATAAGACGATACTTCGGATTATTTTTTTCACGAATCATCGTTTTCACATAGAACGTACTACCTAAAAAGTATAAAAATGAAATAAGTGCAATGAATATAGCTGTATGATCGATTTGCTTCATTGAAAAGTAATAACTAATTAACCCACCGATACAAAACACAATAATCGCACAAATATCATTTAATAGTGCTCTTTCATTTTTTTGACGAGCGTAATACATATTCACTATAAATAATGGAATCATTACTATTACGAATAAAAGAATTCGCCACTCATATAATAAAGAAATCACCCCAAATAGGAACGCAATAATAAAATAAACAATGGCAGCTTGTAAAAACTCTTTTTTTCGTCTTTGCTTTATGTACGTAAGAAATGGATATGTGGCTAAATAGATAAAGAACCACGCTAAAAACAATGGAATATGATAAATAGTAGGTTTCCCAAGTACGACACTTAATAAAAAAGGAATAACAAGCATAGCCCATGCACCATGTTGCTTCGGAATAACTAACTTCATTAACTATACACCTCCCTTTTGAAAAAAGTTCTCACCTACAATTATACAAATAATTTTATATAATAGCGGATGCATATTGAAACGATTTTTTGACAAAAAAATGCTCCTTACATTATGTAAGAAGCATGAAAGAGGCAAACGAATATGTAAGTCGCGACCCTACCTTATATGAGTATGCTTTTCTATGTCACGTTATGCTCATCTAATATACCGTATTTCTTTTTAAATCTTGTAAGAATCGTAATCCATGAAGTACTAAATAGTAATAAGAAAATAACATTCGAAATCGCATGGCTCAAATCAAAGTAAAAACTTGCGATATAATACGAAATGACAGTTTCCCATGTTGCTTCTCGTATAAAACCGAGAAGGCCCCAGAAATTCATAATCCAGCCAAATAAAAAGCCAACAATTACTCCGTAAAGAAGTCTCCCCCATAGCTTTTTCATAAAAAATGTATTACGAAGTAAACCTGCTATAAAACCAATCATGCCCCACGAAAACATTTGCCACGGTGTCCATGGACCTTGTCCTAAAAAAATATTAGATACGATTGCTGCTGTAGCACCAATCATAAAACCAGTTTCACTTCCAAATACAATTGCAGAAACGATAATGACAAAAGAAGTTGGTTGTACACTTGGTAAAATAGAAAATGGCACCCGGCTTACTGCTGCAATTGCCGCTAATACAGCAACGAGAACAATTTCACGTGAAACAAACGCCTTTCTTTCAAAACGGATATAGAAAGGTAACATAATAACCGCTAATATAAACAAACTACTTAACATGTAATAACCGTCCATAACAAGTGTCGTAAAAAGCAATGTGCCGATTATTACTGCAAAGATACATATTATGAATGCAACATATCGTTTGGACAAGCTTCGTACACATCCTCCCACGTTAATGCATATGGCAAGTCTTTTCGAATGAATCGATTAATAGATGTTGTATAAAAGAAGTTGCCGCTAAAAAATTCTTTCGGTGCATCATTCATAATGACTGTTCCATCAAATAACATCATACATTGATCCACGTATTTCGCTGCAAACTCAATATCATGCGTTGCCATTACAATTGTTGTACCTTCTTTTTGTAGCTTCCTAAATAGCTCTCCTACTCTTTCTTTCTTCCATGGATCCAATCCCTTTGTCGGTTCATCAAGTAATAATAAAGTCGGCTTTGATAATAACGTCGTACATAACGCAAGTAATTGTTGCTCTCCTCCGCTACAATCGTGCGGATGGCGTTCTTTAAGCGAATACAACCAAAACTGTTTTAGCGTATCTTCTGCTATTTCTTTTCCTTGTTCTCCATATAATTCACGCGCACGTTCATAAACCTCATCCCATACTGTATCAAATGTAAAATGGTAATACGGATGCTGCGATACATACCCAATACTTTTAAACCGTTCTTTCGAATCGATTTTATGTATCACTTTTCCGTTCCACTTTACTTTTCCTCTTCTCGCTTTTTGTAATCCTGCTAAAATCGTTAACAGTGTAGACTTACCTGTACCGTTCTTCCCAACGAGCGCTACCCATTTTCCTTTTTCAATCGAAACTGATAAATCACGTAAAATAAGCGGACTATTTTTTTCATATTGGAACGAAATATGCTCTGCGCTTAAAATTACCTCTTGCTTTTCACTTTGTGCTATTGGGTCATTTACATATGATATCGCTGCAAAATCATTCATTTTCATTTGCGCCTCTCGCACTGTAAACGGAATATCTCTCACATTCCACTCTAAAAATAGCCTTGGAATTTGCGGAATAAATGGACGGAATGTTTCTACTCCCCACATATCCGTAATAACAATTTTAGGACTACCATCATACATAATACGGCCATTATCCATACAAACAACGCGTGTTGCAAGCGGGATAACTTCATCTAAGCGATGTTCACTTAAAATAATCGTAATTCCAAGTTCTTCATTAATCCGTTTTAATAATCCTAAAAACTCTTTTGCAGCGATTGGATCTAACTGCGCTGTCGGTTCATCTAATAATAGCAATTTCGGCTGCATAACTAATACCGCAGCTAAATTGACAAGCTGCTTCTGCCCACCAGATAACGTATGAACAGATTGATGCAATAAATCTTGAAATCCTAAAAAGCTAATAAGCTCTGCTATTCTTTTTTGAATAATATGTGATGGTAATCCGATATTTTCTAAAGAAAATGCTAATTCTTGAATCACTGTATCCATAACGATCTGGTTTTCTGGGTTTTGAAATACCATCCCAATTTCTTGGGCAGATAACAAATCAGCTACTTCCTCTATTAAAACACCCTCATAAAATATCTCTCCAGAACGCGTACCAATTGGAAGTAACTCCTTTTTAAAATGTTTTAATAACGTCGTCTTCCCAGATCCCGATCCTCCAGCAAGTGCAATAAACTCACCTTTTTGAACAGAAAGAGAAATATGCTGTAACGCGTATTCGTTTTCATCAGCATATACAAATGATAAATTGTTTATTTCTGCATGCGCCACCATATCCATTCTCTCCCTTCCATCATAATTGGTAAACTAATAAACAGTGTAAATAATACAAACATCATTCCATCGTATTGCTGGAATAAAATAGATTCGACTTTCGGATAAATAATCAATTTCCCTCCGCCATAATTACTACATACAATAGCAGCTATAAATAAAATGATTAAATAACTGAGCGTATACCAATCACGCCTTTCCATTCTATAGCGAATATACGCCGTACGCTTCGTTACACCAAATCCACGAGCTTGCATAGAATCTGCCGTTTGCAGTGCATCTTCTAATGAACAAATTAATAATACTTGCAGCAATTGCGTACCATTTTTGACGCGTTCAATTATCGAACCTGAATCTACCTGCACACCTTTCGTTTTTTGGACGAGTGTGATTTTCTTTAATCGTCTTATAAACAAAGGAACAAATCTCACTGTAATCATCGTTAACAATGCAACTTTCGGTGAAATTCTTGAAAACAAATATAAAAATTTATGACTGGAAATAATATCATTGTATGACGCAAACGTAAACATAACTGCAACTAGTAATAACCCCATTACTATTCCAAACATAATCGCCTCAAGCTTAATACGGCTATCACCTAACCAAAATAACGTAGTTCGACCTCTATGCGTTAATAACGAATTAAATAAAATTACCATAAAAAAGAAAACAATTGTGCTCGGTAGCATCTTTCTTATCTTTTCGCCATTTCCTTGCATCACATTTAACATAATAATTAATACTATTGCTCCAATTAAAAAAAGAGGATGAAGACACATCGTACATAGTATCATCACCCCGATATAATAGAAAAAATTCACAAAAGGATGTAAAGAAGAAAAACTTATTTTCATAGCCCTTTACCGAATGCCTTTCTTATTGTAATACGTATACCCACTCAATTGTATCTCCTGGTTTTACCGTAACTACACCAGCACTATGGTTTGGAAAAGCACCGTTCACACGATATTTCCATCCACTAGTATCCGCAATATCTTTTTCATATAAATCATTAATACCTTTTACATAAATACTATCTCTAGATCCGCTTGCATCAACATCTAATCCTGTACGTTGTAATACTTTATACACAGTGTCGCCTTCTTGTACATCCATCTTTTTCGCACCCATTATATATCCGTTATTTCCTTTTACCGAGATTGTTACTTGTTTTGCTTGCGGTTTCGGTACTGGTACTGGATCTGGTTTTGGTGGTTCAGGTTTTGGTACTGCCGGAGTCGGTATCGTTTTCTCCGCTTTATTCGGATCTTCTTTTTGCTCCTGCTTCGGTGTTTCTTTCGGCTGATTCACAACCTTTGCTTCTTCTTTTACTTCTGGTGCTTTCGGTTGTTGTTTCTCTTCTTGTGCTTGTTGCTGCTCTGGTTGCTTATTTACAGCCGGCTGTTCTTTCGGTTGTTCCTGTTGTTTCTCTTCTTTCTTTACCTCTGGTTGTGCCTGCGGCTTTTCCTCTTTCGGCTTCTCTTCTACTTTTTGTTCTTGTTTCTCTTTCTGCGCTTCTTGCTGCTTTTGCTCTGATTCAGCTTGCTTTTCTTCTGTTTTTTCTTCCGGCTTCGCTTCATCTTTTTGTTCTTCTTGTTTCGCTACCTCTTCTTGCTTCGGTTCTACCTTCTTCTCAGGCTTTACAGCTGCCTCTTCACATCCGGCAAGTAGCCCGAGCGAAAGCAGTAAAGAAATGAACCATTTCACCTTACTCATCCTATCTCTCACCTTTCATACGAAAATTAGGAGCAAATAATTGCTCCTAATTTTTTGTTAAGCTGCTTTACGTCTCCATAATACATATGCAGAAGCAATACATAATACACCCATACCTACTTCTGTTGCTGCACCATGAGAAGATGCTCCTGTTTTTGGTAGACTGTTACCGTTTCCGATTTTTTTATTCTTAACCGGTTCGTTATCTACAACTACTTTTAGATTTTCATCTTTTGTTTCTTGTTGTACTTGTTTTTGTTCTTTCGGTTCTTCAGTAACTTCTTTTTCTACTACATTATTTTCTGGTTCAACGACCTTTTCTGGCTCTTCAATCGGTTTTGGCTTAATTACATTACCAGCGTCTACATTAGACCAATCATAAATAGATTTTCCCATTTCCTTAAATTGAAGTAATGCTAAAAGAGCCTGTTCTGTAGCCATTCCGTTACCATTTTGATCACTTGGTAACCATTTAAATTCACCATTTGAAAGTTGATATGATAATAGGTTTTGCATTGCCTTATGAAGACGATTTTGATCTACATCTTTAACAAGCGATAATCCAATAATTGCTTGCGCAGTACTATTTGAATTTTCTTGTCCATCAGCTGAAAAACCACCATTTTGCAGCTGTTCGTTATATAAATACGCAACAGCTTTTTGTATAGCTGGTTTCACATCTGATCGCTCTTGATAAGGAGCTAATGCTGATAAAACCATACCTGTTACATCAACGCTACTAGCACTATCTTTACTACCTGAACTATTATAAGTCCATCCACCGTCTGTATGCTGATTATTTAACAGTGCTTCCACTAGAGCAACTCTGTTCCATTTTGATTCAACTGGAATCTCATACTTCTTCGTATCAAATGCAAGTAAAGCAAATGCATAACCTGTAACAGAATTCACTTTATCTGACTCATACAATTTTTGAACTAAATTATGTCCACCTACATTTTTAGGGTCTGCACTCATTGCATTCATCATAATAATTGTTCTAGCTAAATCTGTCGCTGAAAAACGGTTAATACGCTTTTCTACTTTTTCAGTTACTGACTTAACATAATTTAATTTTGCCTCAATTGGCACATTCTTTCCAGAACGAGAAAGCGCTACAGCTACCCAGTCACTTTCAATTCCATCTTGTAACATCTTATCTGATGTTTTAGAAATGGCTTCGTTTAATTGTGCACTTGGATCTTGAATGTTCTCTTGCTTTGGTTGTTCTGGTTTTTTACTATCTTGGTCACCTTGGTTTTTCACATCTAGCGTTTTACCGTCTTGGTCACCTTGGTTTTTCACATCTGGCGTTTTACCATCTTGATCACCTTGGTTTTTCACATCTGGCGTTTTACCGTCTTGGTCACCTTGGTTTTTCACACCTGGCGTTTTATCATCTTGACCTTCTGATTTTGGTTCTTCTGTTTTGCCACCGTTAGGTTCTTCTGTTTTACACGTCCCGAACTTATCTAACGTTTCTTTCAATGTTTCCTGGCTTACATTGCTCCAGTCTGAAACAAAGCGAAAGACAACAACATCTCCAGATTTTAATTTATAACTATCTGCTCCGACTTCTGCAGACTTATCATTTACATCATACAGCCAAGCACTTGTAGCCCCGGCCATTAAACCATCGATGCCTTTTACATATGTTCCAAACGACATCGTTTCAGATTCTACCTTGTCCCCCATGACCTTTTGCAGCAAACTTAAAGCTGTTTCCCCATCTTTAATTTGCTCTTCTTTCGGACATAACATAATGCCTTTTTGTGATTCCCCAATAATTGCAAGTTTTGCTGTATTTTCTTCAGCAAACGTAATATGTACTGTATTCGCAAAAGAAACAAATACAAGTGTCACTGCCATTAACGACGTAAGCAGCCACTTTTTCAACATTGCCATCCCAAAATTTCCTCCCTTACTACCATTTACACAAAAAAAGGCCCTTCAAGGGCGTGCGATTGACACTCTCTTTTTGTAAGTGTCGAACAAAAATGTACAACACCTCCTATCCGCATCATTCGCGGCTATATTTGTATAGGAAAAATAATTTTGTTTATGAACGTATCATTGTGATAACATTCACTTTTCTTGGCACAACTTACTCCCATTTAAGTTATCGTAAAACGATAAACCTATACATTCTGTAAATTTTAAATTTCTGTATTATTTTACTATTGACAAAGAATTTTGTCCATGCTTTATCGGATTTATTTTCTAAGAATAATAACTTATTAACTCTTAACGATGTAAACTCTTTTCACTAATAATGACGCCATCTTCATCCGCATAGACATATTCATTTGGATTCCATTCTACTTGTCCAAAGTGCAATGAAATATTTCGTTCTCCTTTTCCTTCTTTCACACTTCTATTTGGCATCGTTCCTAACGCTAAAATACCAATATTAATATTCTTTAGTTCACTAGAATCACGAACATACCCATTCACAATAATTCCTGCTAGCTTTCTTTCTTCCGCAATAGCTGCCAAATTATCACCGAGTAACGCACAATTCGTAGACGCTCCGCCATCAACAACTAATACTGTTCCTTCTGGTAATGTTTGCAATCCTTCCTTCACTAGTACATTATCATCTTTCACTTTTACAGTTGCAATTTTCCCGTGGAATTGTTCTTTCTTCCCAAAAGACCGAAAAGACTGGCGACATATTTGTAATTCCTTTTCAAATTCATCACATAGATCAGTAGTTTTCCACATCTTGTTCCCTCTTTTCCTTTTTCTTTCTACATAACATATTCTTGGCTTATTATCGTTTCCCTGTCTAATATTGCAATAATTTGTATGTACGGGAAAGGATACAAAAACTATTGCCTTAAGAAGCTACCTTTATTATAATCTATTTCACAGATTAAATTCAGAATATTAAAAATTAACCAAGTGAAGAAGGAGGGATTTTATGCAAATACAAACTGAGGCAAAAAAACAACCTAGTAAACCAAAGTTTAAAATGCCCGATGCGTACGTACTACTATTTTTTATTGCCTTACTTTGCGCCATTGCTACGTACTTCGTTCCTGCTGGAGAATTTAAAAGGGTTACAAACGGGACTGTTACAACGACAATACCAGGTAGCTATCATTCTGTTCCGCAATCACCTGTAGGATTTGTTTCTTTTTTTACCGCTATTGAAAAAGGAATGACACTTGCTGCCCCTATTATCTTTCTAATTTTATTTACAGGTGGAGCCATTGCAATTCTTGAAAAGACAGGTGCCCTTGACGGTTTAATCTATCATGTTATTAACAAATTTCGTAATCAGCAATTATTTTTCATATGTATTGTCGCCGCACTCTTTTCCATTCTCGGAACGACTGGCATTATCGTTAACTCAGTTATCGGCTTTATCCCTATCGGCATCATCGTTGCCCGCACATTAAAATGGGACGCTATCGTTGGCGTAGCAATTATTTATTTAGGCACTTATGCTGGTTTTAATGCTACTATTTTATCCCCCTCACCTTTAGGCATTTCACAAAAGATCGCAGAACTTCCGATGTTTTCGGGAATTGGTTTACGCACAGCAATTTATATATCTTTTTTACTTGCTACCATTCTATATATAAATTGGTATGTAAAGCGCTTGAAAAAATCGAATAAAGGAAGCATCCTTGGCGACAACTGGTTTCCAAGTAACGCTCTTTCAAGCGAAAAAGAAGCAGAGAAAAAGGAAGTTCCTTGGACGATACGTCATAAATTAATTTTACTCGTT
Source organism: Bacillus sp. PK6-16 (assembly GCF_056530295.1). NCBI lineage: Bacteria > Bacillati > Bacillota > Bacilli > Caryophanales > Bacillaceae > Bacillus > Bacillus sp. PK6-16. The sequence goes on along the minus strand of NZ_CP096511.1, from coordinate 2,118,297 downwards.
TCAGCTTTATCATTAATTGCATTTTTAATAGGCGCTTTTCGTCTACATTGGACGGACGCAGAAATGACCGCTACTTTTATTTTCATAGCAATTACAGCCGGAATAATAGGTGGCATGAAAGCAAACGATATCGCTTCTACTTTTCTAACTGGCTGCCAAAACCTTATCTACGGTGCTTTAATTGTCGGAATGGCTCGCTGTATTTCAGTCATTTTAGAACAAGGAAAATTGCTTGATACAATTGTTAACCAACTCGCACAAGCTCTCGAAGGACAAAACCCTGTATTTGGTGTTATCGGCATGTATGTGAGTAGTGCCGCATTACATTTCCTCATTTCATCCGGGACAGGAGAATCGGTTATTTTTATTCCGATATTAGCTCCATTAGCTGATTTTATGCACATTACACGCCAAGTTACAGTACAAGCTGTTATGCTCGGAGAAGGTGTAGTAAACTGCTTAAATCCAACTTCCGGTGTTTTAATGGGCGTTCTCGCAGCAAGCGGGATTTCTTATGGAAAATGGATTCGTTTCATGGCTCCACTTGCACTCATTTGGTTTATCATTGGACTTGTTTTTCTTATTGTTGGGGTGAATATTGAGTGGGGACCTTACTAAATACTTAACTAGATAAATAAGTACTATCGTTCCATATAAATATCTATTCTATTTCCCTCACTAGTCCTATAAAAATCATTTATTCTAGTAAAAATATAAGAAGGGATTGATCATAATGATCAATCCCTTTTATCAAAATATAATACCTTTAAAAATCTTAGTTCCAGATTTTATTTACCCATTCTGGATGATCAATAAAAGGATTGCGGTTATGTTGATATTTTGTAAAAATCACTTCATTACGCTTTCGCTCTAAATCATCGACCGGGTCTTGTTCATTCCATTTTAATAAGACAGATAGTTTCCCCATGTATGGATCTTTATTGTTATTCACTTTTTCATTTAGTTCTAAATCTATTTCGCCGTTGTCTCCCTCGTAACGAACAGCCATATAAAACAGCATTCTAGCAATATCTCCCTTTACACTATCACGAGGTTCCCAAGAATCACTATCATATTTACATTCTGTCGCTTCAGAATGATTCACACCACCATTATCAAAATCTAGATTTCCACGTGAACTATTTACAGATACATCCGTCGCTCTTAAATGATGTAGATCTGTTCCAGGTCCTGCAGTCGTTCCAAAGTCACCGTGAGATTTTGCCCAAACATGCTCTCGGTTCCAGTTATTTACTCCTGATCCATTCGTAAGTTTCCCTTGCGAACGACCAGTATATAAGAGTATCACATTATTTTTATTATTTGGATCTTCATCAGTATCTCTTAACGCTTCCCAAACCGCACTGTATGATAACTTTGTATGATTATCAATAATATTATGCAGTTCCTTCTTTAATTCTAACCCCGTTTTCCCTATTGCGTTATTATAATATGTATCGTCATAATTTTTTACAATAATCTCCTGTGCTGATGCAGGAACCACTTCACCGTGTATAGTATCTGTGAATGATAGAGATGCAGAACCTAAAATAAAAAATGAAGATAGTGTAACCATAGCAATCTTTGTATTTCGAAACTTCATATACCCATTCCCCTTTAAAATATAATTTAAAGCTATTAACTAAAAAGTGCTTTCTAACCCCCGAAACCTTTTAGAAACCCATACCCCTTTTCTGTTTATTTAATACAAGACTCTATCCAGTCTGTATCACTTCTAAACTTTTTGTTTATTCACATTCCAAACAATTTCACTTTTTACAAGGAATATCCTTTTCTTATAAAGATTATTAACATATTCTTTACAACTAAAAAGTAGTTTAATATTAACTTATAAATTTAAATTTATTTATGCAATAATGCATATTTGATAAATACTTTAAAAAACAGTTTGAATAAAATGCATTCAAAGAAAACCGTGCCACAAAACAGATATGGTCTAAGACAGAAATAATAAAAATTAAGATGATAGCTCGATTTTTCCCTTTTCCATAACTATCTTTATTTTTGTGTAAAACCATTCTTTCTCTGAATAATACGTACAAAAATAGATTGGATACCATGTAGGCACCAATCTATTTTAATTAAAGAAACTGTGTCAATTCTGAGTTCACAACACGTTGTGCAGTAATAATAACATTTTCAGCTGTTAGTCCATAAACACTATATAGTCCACCAGGTTGATTAGGAACAATTTGAACTTCATATTCAAATGCTTGTCCAAGAGCAGGATGAACTAAACTTAGAGTTGCAAAAGTAGAAGCATTAGAATTCACATTGAAGTTTACCTGTTCAATTAATACTAATGAACCGTCAAGTCTAAAAACTCTAGCTACTCCAGTAAGTGGGCCCGCAGTACGGTTAAGGATCTTCACCCTAACTTTATTTGCATTAGCAGGTTGATTTCCTACGTTTTCAATTGGTCCTGTAGTAAGAGCCATATAACACCACCTCCATTATATTATTATTATATTCAATGACAAGCATTAATGTTATAGTCTAATTACCCAATTTATTTAAAATAAAATAATGTTCGTTTTTATCTCGTTAATTAATAAAAACGAACATTTTATAATGAATGAATTCGCAAAAAAAAATAAATTCATATACTAAACTAAATCAACCTACAACAACCGTTTTTTTTACAGACAATTACTCTTCCTTCCGACTTCCTCACTTTCGCCTAATATTGAGCCGGGAATCTTACTACCCGCATGTTGCGAGTTAAAATTTGTATCCAGCCAATTCACAATTATTTCTTCCAACTCTGGATGAAGTGGCTTTCTTGCCCCTTCTTCATAATTCTTTTTAAAATCTAATGCTTTAAACTCACCTTCAAAAACTTTCAAACTATGATCCATATTTTTTATTACATGTACTTCAGAATCACCCTTCACATAATCACCGATCCGCTTCGCTCTTTCAGGATCAGCCTGAATATCTTTATCACCAGCGATTGCTAATACCGGGCACGTTACTTTCATTAAATCTTTATAAATGTCATGCTGAAAATGCTCTCTAAACCACTTTGCGTTCATCGGTTTAAAACCAACTTTAATCGTATCTTTTTCTGTATTCATCATTTTCTCTTTTATTTTTTCCATTTGCTTCTCTCCACGTTTCTCTACATTGAGAAGGCGCATTAGTTTTCCTTTTATTCCTTTCTGCTCCTTTAGTTCTTTATATGCAATTTCCCTTTGTCTTTTCGTAGCCTCTTCTAATGATTCCGCAGCCCCTGTAAGAAGGATAAGCCCATTAACTGGTGTTCTTGCATTTACTACTGTTGCCAACATACATCCTTCACTATGACCAGCTAAAATGATATTTTCTGGATCAACAAATGGTTGTTCTTTTAAATACGTAATCGTAGACTCTATATCACTAACTAAATCCCACATTCCAGTCTTCAGAAATTCTCCATCACTCTTTCCTACTCCGCGCTTATCAAAGCGGAGCGTCACTACACCCAGCCCCGCTATTACATGCGCTAAATCTTTATATATGTTCGCCTCAAGCTTTAGCGGTACGATCGTTCCATCACGATCAATCTCTCCAGATCCCGCGATAATGACAACAGCCGCATACTTCCCATCAGCTTTTGGCTTTGTAATCGTACCTTGTAAAGTACACTCACTATTGATCGCTACTTCATATTCATCAAAAGTCATCATTTTGTCCCCCTATTCTTTTATATCCAATTTAAATTTCAAACTCGTTATTATATTTTTATACTCTCTTACATCTTTCATTGGAGCGAAAACTGGATTCTCTGCAATACTTTGTAACATACTTCGCTTTATAATCTCTTCATTTCTAACTGTTTTAGCGCCGAGCGGAAACTCTGCAAACCATCCATCAATCGCATCAAAATAGGAATCTCCATGTAAATGCAGGCTATTTACTGTAAAGCTAGCCGCACAAACCGCTACATATTTCCGTAACATTTCTAATGCTCTTTCAAAATTACCTTGCATACAATATACTTGCGCAGCAGCATAGTATACTTTTAAAGTCATATTAGGATGTAATGTTTCTATTTCATATATATCTATTAACATGAAAGCTCTATTTAAAATTACCTCTACCTTTTCAGCGCTTGAGGCATTTACTACTACATAATTCGGTATTGTCGCAACGAGTTGTATTAAATGTTGGTACATACTAATTTGCATTATTTCATTTGCCTTTTCAACATTTCCAAGCATTTGATACGCTTGTGCGATTAGATCTTCCGCTGGAACGTTAGGTCGTATCGTTCCGCCAAGTAATTGAAGCACCTCATTTGGTTTATTGAGTATAAGATAGCAAGTTGCTTGAAACGATACCGCCTCTTTCACAAGAGAAACATCGTCACTTTCTTCCTGTACCCTGCTAAAGAGAGACATTGCCTCTTCTAACATTTCAATTCTTTTATCCGTATCCTCTGTTAACATATGGTGATTAATAAAAAGTAGTCCCATTTGAAGTAATAACGGAAAACAAGAATAATATTTTTTGATTATTCCTCTGCACTCTATCATTACTTCATCAAATGGTTCTTCACTAAAAGCTTCCGCTAGTCTATGATATAAATCCTTAATATCTTCCTGCTCCATTTGTGGTGTATAACTAATTAGTTCATCAATACTTATGTTAAAGTACGATGCTAACAGTGGTAAAAATGTAATATCCGGATAACTCTGCCCTGTCTCCCATTTGGAAACAGATGCCTTCGTAATACCAATATACATCGCTAACTCTTCCTGCGTAATTCCCTTTTCTTTTCTCTTATCCGCAATTATTTTATGAATGTTTATCTCCTTCACATCATCACCTCATACTTTTATTATATGCTTTTATTTCACACAAAATATGGATTTAAAGTCGACTTTCGTTAACAAAATCAACTGTTAGGAAACATCTCTCTAAAATGAAAGGCAGGAACATATTTGATATGTTCCTGCCTTTTTATTGTGGGGTACCGATACTAGCACTCTAGTTAAGATTTTGAAGTGCTGCAAAATCAAAAATTTTATCTCACCACAGTTTTCTATGAGAATCTAGTGAACAGCTTATTTGCATAGTTTTCGATATAGGAAGTACATTCAAGTTATTTTTAAAGTAGGTATACCTAGTAGAAATTGTTGAATTGTGCCCGTTTGTTGAAGTTTAATTTTCAATATACTTTTGTACTGAGTCCAGTGCTTTTTTTAATTCTTCTGATTTTTGAGTGCCGATTACTACTGTGTTATATTGCAACTTTAACTCTATTCCTTTATTTCCATTCATGTTATAGGCTTTTTCATTCTTAAGGTTAAAACGAATTCCCCATCCTCCAAATCGTTTTATCGGACTGTAAGTAATGCATTCATAATGATGTATATCTTTGAAAAGGTACTGCTTATATTGAAAATGAAAAGGAACAAAGCGGACATAAAGACCTTTTTCACGGACCTCAATGATCAGTTTCAATACTCCAAGCATTAATACAGGAAAGGCAATCCCGAACAACAACCACATAACAATTAAGACACCATTAGGAGCTGGTTTATCTCCAAACGGGATATCAAGAATAATTTGTTGAATAAATCCATACCACATCAGCATGGAGATCCCTAATATGAGTATCCATACCCAAATTGGGGATCGCTGAACCTCACGAAAGATAACTTGTTCTTGTTGTTTCATTAATGATTATAACCTCCTAAAAGGTTTATTTTTTTCACTCATTTTAAGCCGTTTTGCACTTCCAAAAAATGCGCTCCCAATTATGAATATAACGGAAGAAAGATACATTGTTATCCCTGAGTATTTATTATCAAAAATTGTAAAATTAAGCAAATTAATAAACACCATCAATATAAGTGATATGTACAATCCATTAATATATTTCATTTATCTCCCCCCTTTACTTTTTTAAAAACCCCTATGTGATAAATAGTGGTTTCTAAAGGTAATATTCAGGATGCCCTTTTCCCTATTTTACCATTTTAGAGAGTTGATATGTTGTTTGTTTTCGGCTGAATACTGTACACATAATCGGTTAACATAATGTATTATTACGTAAATAAAAAGGATAATCAGCCCCATAATGAACTAACTATCCTATAAAATATTATCTAAATTCAATAAAACTAGAACTGCTTTTCCTATGTATCATTATTTCGTTATTTCACCAAATTGCGCTCTCGTTACTTTCACCAAATCATCCACTTTAAGCTCAATTTGCACGCCGATTTTCCCTCCACTTACAATCATCGTTTCAAGTGATTGGGCGCTTTCATCGATACATGTAGAAAATAACTTTTTCATTCCAACTGGTGAACAACCTCCGCGAATGTATCCTGACACTTTCGTAATATCTTTAACAGGAATCATTTCAATTTTCTTTTCACTTACTGCTTTTGCGGCAGCTTTTAAATTTAGTTCCTCATCTACCGGAATAATAAACACATGATAATTTTTACTATTCCCTTGAGCGATTAACGTTTTATATACTTCTCTCACTTCTCGTCCAATTTTCTCGGCTACTGATACGCCATCAATTTTCCCATCGTCTGGATCATATGACATCATCGAATATTCAATTTTTTCTTTATCTAATATTCGCATCGCATTTGTTTTATCTTTTTTCATAACGTTCTCCTTAAAACTTTATTTCATATCATTAAGTTTTCCTTTATTATACACCCTTTTCCATTTCTCCTACATAACTTCACGTATTTTTCAAAACTAAAAATATTGATAATTCAAAAATCATCTGATATAATTTGGAAAAACTTACGTTAAGGAGAGATTTGCAATGCTAAATTTTAATACTTCTTTCCAACTTCATCATCAAACGTAACGCCGTGTATCCGAAGAAAAATTTTTCTTCGTGGGTACAGGGCTTTTCCTGTTGACCCACGAAGCGTTCATAAAGCTATGTGGGTATTTTTATACCTGCATAGCTTTTTTTAATTTGAAAAAGGAGTGATTATGATGGAAATGAGAAATGTAAAAGGAACGAAAGACTATTTACCAGAGGAGCAAGTGCTGCGAAATAAAATTAAAAGAGCTTGTGAAGATACGTTTGAACGATACGGATGCAAACCTTTAGAAACGCCGACGTTAAATATGTATGAGCTTATGTCTTACAAGTACGGCGGTGGCGATGAAATATTAAAAGAAATATATACACTTCAGGATCAAGGAAAACGTGAGCTCGCCTTACGATACGATTTAACTATTCCATTCGCAAAAGTTGTGGCAATGAATCCGAACCTCCGCCTCCCTTTTAAACGTTATGAGATTGGGAAAGTATTTCGAGATGGGCCAATTAAACAAGGAAGATTTCGTGAATTTATACAATGCGACGTTGATATCGTCGGTGTTGAGTCTGTCATGGCAGAGGCTGAACTTATGGGTATGGCGTTTGAACTGTTCCGAACGTTAAACTTAGAGATAACGATCCAATATAATAACCGAAAATTGTTAAATGGTATTCTTCAGGCCATTAACATCCCTACTGAGTTAACAAGTGACGTCATTTTATCATTAGATAAAATCGAAAAGATTGGGATTGATGGTGTACGAAAAGATGTATTAGAGCGCGGAATTTCTGAAGAAATGGCTGATACGATATGTAATACCGTATTATCTTGTCTAAAGCTTACTATCGCTGACTTTAAAGAAACTTTCAATAATCCACTCGTTGCCGATGGAGTAAACGAACTACAACAATTACAGCAATATTTAATCGCCCTTGGAATAAATGAAAATACGATATTCAACCCGTTTTTAGCGCGAGGACTCACAATGTATACAGGTACTGTATATGAAATCTTTTTAAAAGATGGATCGATTACATCTAGCATCGGTAGCGGTGGTCGATACAATAACATTATCGGAGCTTTCCGTGGTGATAATATAAACTATCCAACAGTCGGTATTTCATTCGGTTTAGACGTTATTTATACAGCACTATCGCAGAAAGAAACAATCTCATCTACAGCGGATCTATTTATCATCCCGCTTGGGACAGAGTTACAATGCTTACAAATTGCCCAGCAATTACGTTCCACCACTTCCTTAAAAGTCGAACTTGAACTAGCAGGACGCAAATTAAAACGCGCCCTTAATTATGCCAATAAAGAGAATATACCTTATGTGCTTATTATTGGGGAAGACGAACTTAGTACAGAAACCGTTATGCTGCGGAATATGAAGGAAGGTAGTGAAGTGAAGGTTCCGATTTCTTCTTTAAGTAGTTATTTATAATACGAACCACCCTCGTTTGGGTGGTTTTTCTATTTTATAGATACCTAACAATTAGTTTACATAAAATTATTATAATCTATTAAAAATACAAATAAACAATATCCAATTACCTATTATTTTTGGTAATATATAGATATGAATTGTTTTAGGAGGATTAACTTTGAAAACCTACATTCAAGCACTAAAGTGGACTACAGGGATCTATCATCTTTTATTACTTCCTTGTTATTATGTATTTCCAAGTCTTGTTAACCTATATGGGTTACCTTTACTACTATTGATTGTTTTTCATATCACTACTATTTTATTAGCTAAAAAAGAAGGCATGAATACGTACCCTCAGTATATCGGTATTATCGTTACTCTAGTTGCCTTCTTTCCTTATATAGACATCTTTCTACATATGATAGCAGCCATTTTCCTTTTATTAGATGCTGCTTCTACGAATGCAAAAGAAGTGTATGATTCATAGATGGATAAAATGAAACTTTCATCCATTGAGTTTTGAAATAGGTCAGCAAAAAGGGTTTACTTTTTAAGTAAACCTTTTTTCATTTTTAATTACTTTCCTTACTTCAGAATAATAAAAGAATATTCTGTTTAATTTTTATAAATTTCTAAATATTTATAAAACATTCAAATTAACATACATTTTAGTTATGTAAAAAATCTAAGTTTTAAGGAGATGAATCCATGCTGAAAAAGTTGGTAGCAGGTGCATTATTAACTGTCTCGTCGTTAACTGGAGGACTGGGATCAGTATCAGCTAGTACCGAAAAAGATTATACGATTTCCTCTTTCGAATATGTAACTGTAGATGAAAAGACTGTTGATTCGTTTAACAAATTGAGTGCTCCATCAAAGGAAGACGTAAAAATAACGTTAGTTCTACCGAAACAAAATCAAAATGGAGACTGGTTATCTTATGGATTTTCGAGCAAAGAAAGTTTAGAGTCTTTTATTGAAAAAGATAAACAAAGGTTGAATCATTCAATCACTCCCCTTGGTGTTGGAGGAAGCGGACCTGGTAGTACAGACTTCTATAAACTTACAAATCAAGGTAGCGAGTATTTTTCTCTAAGTAGCGGTTATAAAAACTTGTCTGCTAGTTGGCAAAATCAAATTGTTTCTGTACGTACAGCAGCTCCTACTGCTAGCTACTCAACAACACTATGGGAACGTACTTCAACTGACGGATATGGAAAAGGTGTTGTTTTTAAACATGCTGATTGGTATGGTCAAACTGCAAACTTAAATAACTTTCCAACTTCAGCAGTTGAAGTTAAAAAGTAAAAAATATAGAAATAAAAGGTGTTTTCACGTATGGAAACACCTTTTATTTCTACAACTATTTCACATAACTCGTCTATATCAATTTCAACTCTTAACTATTATTTTTCGTATTCCTATTCTCCAAAACCTTCTCCATATTATGAGTTGCCCATTCCATCATTAATAGAATCACTGGACGTAGTGATTCACCAAGCTCAGTTAACGAATATTCAACTTTAGGTGGTACTTCACGGTATACTTCACGATGTATAATCCCATCAGCTTCAAGTTCTCTCAGCTGCAGTGTTAACATCCTTTGTGTGATATTTGGTTTTAATCTTTTTAATTCATTAAACCGCTTTGTACCATCTAATAAATGATACAAAATTACCCCTTTCCATTTCCCTCCAATCACCTCAACCATAGCTTCAACTGGACAAGAATATTTATTTAAAAATGGGTAATTTATATTATTTTCATTTGAACAATCCATAATAAATCCCTTCCCTTATCAATAGTATCTTTTTTGATACTATACCACATAAATGTGCGTACTTGTATCTGTGTTACTTTAAAAATATAATTTACTTACAAAAATAAATTCATGAAAAGAGGAACTTTTATGACAAATACAAATGAAATTACAAAAGAAAAGATTATGGAGGCTTTTCATTTCAGACATGCATGTAAAGAATTCGATCCTATGCACAAAATTTCAGAAGAGGATTTCAAATTCATTTTAGAAACAGGCAGATTATCTCCTTCTTCTTTTGGATATGAGCCTTGGAAATTTATTGTCGTACAAAATAAAGAATTAAGAGAAAAACTACAACCGTATTCATGGGGCGCTGGTGGGCAACTTGCAACAGCTAGTCATTTTGTTATTGTTCTTTCAAGAAACATTAAAGATATGCATTATGATGCAGAGTATATTAAATATATGATGAACGATATTATTGGATTGCCTGAAGACACTCAAAAAATTAGATATGAATTCTTCAAAAAGTTCCAGGAATCAGATTTTAACTTATTACAATCCGATCGTGCTGTATTTGATTGGGCATCTAAACAAACTTATATTGCTTTAGGTAATATGATGACGAGCGCAGCTCAAATCGGTATTGATTCTTGTCCAATAGAAGGATTTGATAAAGAGGAAGTAGATTCTTTACTTCGTCAAGAAGGCATTATACAAGGCGATAATCTTGAAGTATCAGTTATGGTTGCCTTTGGTTACCGTAAAGAAGAGCCAAAGCGTGATAAAACAAGACAGACTATGGATACAATTGTTGAATGGATTAAGTAATATAGCACAGACAAATAATGCTCCTAATAGCTGTATACTCATACTAAAGAAGAATGAATTGTTTTCTTACGTATGAATTTGGTTTTTCATGGAAAGATATGTTAGTATGTATACAGTTTGAGTGCTCTATTTTTAGAGTCGAACAGGAGGAGAATGAATATGTCTGATATTGAAGTTGGCGAAGTGTTTACTCTTAGTGATGAGAATAACGAAGAGCAAGAAGTAGAAGTACTTGGAGCGATGGATGTCGAAGGTGCAGAATATATTGCAGTTGCCTTTGTTGAAGATATCCAAACAGAAACTGAGGAAGACATTGATATTTTCTTTTTAAAAGTAGAAGAAGATAATGAGTTTTCATACATTGAAAATGATGAAGAGTTTGATAAAGTATCTGCTGCGTTTGAAAAGATTTTGGATGAGCAAGAGCAAGAATAGTATGAATGAAAAACACGCGGGCGGATGTATATCCGCCCTCTTTTTATTTATTACTCATCCAGAGACTCACGCAGTAATTGCAGTACATCTTTCATCGCAAAAGGTCCATCTTTTTTAACATGTTCCGCAAATTCTGAAACGAGACGTAATGTTCTTACACTTTCGATTGGATGCTCTCCTGATGCACTTTCAGCTGAAAGCATAACTGCATTCGTTCCGTCCAGTACAGCTTGAAACACATCAGTCACCTCTGCCCTTGTTGGAATAGAATGATCTACCATAGATTGAAGCATTTGTGTTGCTGTAATGACATATGTATTCGTTCGATTACATTCCTGAATCATTATTTTCTGTAAAAGCGGAATGCATTGATACGGTAACTCTACTCCTAAATCGCCCCTTGCAATCATAATTCCATCTGCTTCTTTACATATATCTTGAAAATTCTCGATTGCTTCCATCGTTTCTATTTTTGCAATTATATTAGGTGACGTTTCTTTATACTGTTGTATAAAATCTCGTATTTCTTTTATATGACTAGGTTTTCTTACGAAAGAACACGCGATAAAATCAACATTCTCCTCTAAAAGAAACTGAATATCTTTTTTATCTTTCTCTGTAATAGCTGGTAAACGAACAGCCGCATCTGGTAAATTAACTCCTTTATGAGATGAGATATTGCCACCTGTTTTTACCTTCGTTTCTATTTTGTCCGTACTTATCTTTTCAACAATTAATTCAACTTCTCCATCATTAATTAAAATTCTACTGCCTACTTTTACATCATTCGCAATTCCTTCATAATCAACACTCGCTTCTGTATTACTCCCTGTAACTGATTGTGTATGTAAAATAAAAGAATCTCCTGCCTGAAGTGTAATTTGCTCTCCCTTCACTTCACCTAATCTTATTTTAGGTCCTTGTACATCACCCAAAAATTTAATAGAGTCATCTAATGATTTCACTAAACGAATGATGTCTTTATGACTTTCATGCGTGCCATGCGATAAATTCAGTCGAACAATTTTCATACCATTCTTTATTAACTGTGCTAACGTTTCTTTATTATTACTTGCGGGTCCAATTGTACAAATTCGATCGATTGTCATTTTTGTCACCATCCTTTTTTTAATAAGTTTCCCATATGAACTTAAAAATAACAGAGATTCTGACATGAATAGATTTAAATTTACACGAATTTCATAAAGTTAAACCTGTATCCCTTGCTGGCTAAGCATTAGAAGATATATTCGCTTTTTTGCAAATGAAGACATGTTGAATCGAAAGTAAAAGAAAAGTTAAGTATGGAATAAACCATTGAGAGTTTCGAAATTTTCATATATTGTATGAATTGAGTTCGAACTCAAAAATTTAAAAAGGTGGGAAAATTAGTGAATATGAAAAAATCTTTATCGGTGACAACTTTAGGGTTAGCGGTTTTAGGTTTTGGTTTTACTAATAACGCAAGTGCTTCAGAGGTCGATACTGTAGACAAGCAGCCCGTTTTAGTTGACTTTGATACAATTCAATCAACAAAAACATCTAGTGTTCCTAGTTTGACTATTGCAGCTGCACCTAAGAATGACTCTAACATTAGCGTATATACTCCTTTTTTGGTAACCCCTATGCAGTTGCTAAATCGAAATCAACTACGACCGAAGACTATGTTTATGCAAAAGCAAGAACTTTCAATGGCGATGGCTCATTAGTGAATACGAAAAGTAATAGTGCAAAAAAATCATCCTTTGTAAGTGCTACAGCGACCAACACAAGCATTTATTATGGAGATGATTACGCTATCGGTAATCATACCTATAAATTAAGTGGTTATAATGATGTGAATCACGAAACAAAAGCTTTCTGGTAAGAAAGAGAAAAAAGATATGCATCTTGCATATCTTTTTTCTCTAATATTTTACATATATTGAGGTGCTATTTATGAAACAAATATATATTATTAGCGGTGTTTTACTTATTTCATTACTTACAATTTATATTTTGTTCAATACTTCATTCATACAACCTCATCCACCTTCCATAGAAAATAAACGAGAGCAACAAACCAATACTATTTCTTACGGATTGAAGGATAATCAAGGCCAACATATTAACAATGGTAGTACAATTACTAGTGAGGATAATAAAATTAATGTAACATTATCATTCGTACATACTATTAATGAAAACCGAAAATATGGATTAATTGTTCTAGAAGATTACGAACAAAAACCTTTTAAAATAGAAGATACTACTAATGAAATATCACACTATTTTTTTGATATGAAACCAAACAGTTCAATTACTACGAAAATCTCTTTACGCACTTCTCCTAATGCAAGTGAATTAACCTTTTTAATAATTAAAAAACCTGAATACAAATTAAAAGATAATAACTTAAATAAAGCAGCTATTTTAGAAGATATTCTAAGTATGCGATATTCAATGCATCCTCTTCAGAAAGAAAACGAAAAAATAAAACTCTCCCTTATAAATCCAGATGCTATTTTAAAAGATGGTCTTTACGAACCAGTATTTGTTACGAACCGTGAAGAGAACTTACAAACTGTCTTCTTTGAAAAGGAAGGCAAGCAATTAATTTTATCAAACGGTAATGAAACAAATGATGAAATGACTTACGCAATCGTGGCTTTTAAAGATTGCAAACAAGTTGAAATATTTAACAATAGAAAAGTCGTTTATACTAAGGTTGCACCTGAAACAAGACAAATCTTTAATTTCACATTGCCTTCAGTGGATCAGGAAAGTAATTTGCAACTCGTCGCTTTTCCATTTCCTTATAAAGTTAGCGAAGATGATTATATCAGTCAACAAGCATTCAGTTCCTTTCGCATCGTAATTGAAAATGAAAATAAATAAGTTATACTGTGCACATTACAACAAACTAAAAAAGGCCTACTCACACGAGTAGGCTTTTGAAACTATGAAAGTTTCGTCAATAACTGATTTAAATCTTTTTTCGTTTTCGTCGTTAATGATTTCATTTTATTAATATCGATTTTTTCTTTCTCCGCTCCTACAATTAACGGATACATACTTTGACCGATTGTTTTAGAATCCGTCGGATGTGATGCTTCTAGCTCTTTTTCAATCACATCCCACTTTTCATTAATTTGTTTGCCAAGCTTATTCACTGTTTCCAATTTTGGATTAGCAGCTAACTGCTTGTCCAAGCTATCAATTAATGCTACAACTTCTTTAACATTCGTTTTCACAGCAACACTTTTCTTCGGATCTTTCGTTGTCTTTCCATTATTATTTGTGCTTGTACTTTGATCTGTTGTTTTCCCGCTAGTCGTTTGATCATTCGTTTTTCCTGTCGTCTCTTTTTCTTTTGTTTTTACATTTTCGTTTTGAGTTGACGTTTTGCCGTTACTTTCTGTCCCTGATGATTCTTTCGTATTTTTTGCATCCTTATCTGTTTTTTCATTTGAAGAAGTATTTGTTTCTTTTTCAGTATCTTTCGTTGTTTTTGACGCTTCATCTGCACTTGTCGTTTTTGCTTCTCCATCATTTTGCGCAGTTACTTGCTCTTTCTTTTCCGTTTCTTTATCTGCTGAAGGGCTACAAGCTGCCATAGTAAGCATTGTACCAATTGTTATCGATGCGATAGCGACCTTTTTCATTTTCATATAAATCCCCCTATGTTTTACATAATTTATCCTCCCCTTTACGATTCGATTCCCCCTTAAAAAATCCCTTTTCATACGAATTATCATCTTTCCGACAGTAATCTTCATAATAATACGTACAAAAACTGATAAACTCATTTTAATATTCGAGTTTCTTCTACTTCATTTTTCTACTCGCAAGTAAAAGAAAAAGAGTATATTGTCACATTAAGAATTACTATCTTCATATGACGATATACTCTTCTATCAAATTTTTATCTTTCTTGACATTTTATTTATACAAAAAAAATAAAATTTTCTTTCGTTTTTTGTTTCTCAACATTTGTTAACATAATATTTTTATGAATAACCACCATTCGAGTGAATGACTTGCCCAGTAACCCATTTCGCTTCTTCACTTACTAAAAAAGAAATTAAGCGCGCAGCATCCACCGGTTCTCCTACTTTACCTTGCGGGAACTTCCATACTAAATGATGCTTCAGCTCCTCTGTAATCCATCCTGTATTCGTCGGTCCTGGATCTACAGCATTCACTGTAATCCCCTTCTCCATCGCAACTGGTGCTACTGACTTTGTAAATGCTTCAATTGCCCCTTTCGTTGCTGCATATGCTAGTTCATCTGGCATTGGACCTACTGACTGTCCTGAAGTAAGATTAATAATACTCCCGCCCGTTTTAAGTGAATAATGTTTTATAAACAATGAACTTAATAGCATAGTAGCCCGAACATTAACTGTATAATGTTTATCCAACTGCTCTACATCTAATTCCTCAATTCTCGTATGAGTAGAATATACTGCATTATTAACTAGAATAGATGGATCACCTAACCGTTCTGATACCATATAAAACAAACGATTTGGCGAATAAGACTGCGATAAATTGATTTCTGCCATTTCACATCGAACATCGTAACTTTCAATTTCCTTTTTCAGCAAAAAGGGTTCTTGATCACTCATTCCCCATGGCATCGCTTTATCATACTTTGGCCAGTACGTGAAAAAAATGTCTATCCCTTTTTGAGCAAGCACCTTGCATACAGCTGCACCAATTCCATTCAGACGAGTTGCCCCTGTTACAATTGCTATTTTCTTCACCTTTTTCTCCTCCATCTATACACAGATCCCCTGCATGAATACAGAGGATCTATCTTCTTATTGAATATTTGACAGTATACGTTCAGCACCTAATTTTAACATTTTAATAAAGATATAATTTACAATCGTAAACATTACAAATAAAACGATAAACATAACCCACAGTCCGACATGAAGGAAGAAGTATAATACACTTACTCCCCCCACAATAATTAAAGCTATTAAAATATTAGCTAAAAAATTCCACAAAGTTGTATATCGACTTTTAAATAATTTCTGCTCTGTATCCCAATGAATATCTGCAGTTTGCGCGTCCCAGCGTGTTCCGATTAAATTAATGAATAACAACCCGTTCGCACTTAGTAAAAACCACAGTATCATAAAGACTGGAGAAATCCCAGCTACAACTGCCATCGTAATACCGAATACTGCTAAAATGATCACATTAATTAACCAAGCAGTGATTGCTTTCGCAAAAAAGATATCCGAAGCCTTTACTGGTAAATAACGATTCACAAACCAAGAGCTTCCATCTCGCGAAAATGACGTTGTTGCAATGACGTTACTACCCATTAAAAATAACGATGCACAAAGGCCAACACCAATTGCAAATCCCGTTGTCTCTGAATTGTTAATATACTCTGTAATAAACTTTAAATTTCCATCTTGCACAAATAAAATAAAGAACAACATAATTGGCATAACGAAAGTTTGTACAATGCAATTTAAGAAAAATTGTGGTGTACGGAATAACGTTTTAAATTCTTTTTTCACATACGCTTTTAAATGCGAACTTTGTACTGTTGATTTCTGTAAACCTTCCGCCGAAATAACTTGTTTCTTTGCTGTACTCGTTGAAAGTCCAATAACCCCTTTTAAATATGTACGCTCTGCTATGTAATAAAACAACACAAAGAAGACAAATGAAATAACTGCAAAAATTATTACATATAAAGGTCCCTTCCAATTTGCATTTTCTACTAATGCTACTGCTCCAAAATATGTAGTTGGAAAATAGTTTGTCATTTGTACTAAAAGAGAAGACTGGTTGTTTGCAAGGTAATCCGCAATTGCATCTTCAGAAAACGAACTTTTATTTTTCCACTGCAAAAATACGTTAATTCCTACAATAAATAGTATACTTACGATTCCAATAAATATATTTCCTCGGTCTTTATTTTTCGCTATATTTGTATACCTCATAATAACTGTCATCAGTAACGAAGCTAGTACTAACGGCACAATTGGGAAGAGTAAGTAAATGAAAATCATATATATGTAATATGTAATAAATGCGCCACTTTTTAAACCGTACGTAATAAAGATCGGTAATAAAATAAATGAACTCATTACGTATTGTGTAATTAATACTGTTAAAAATTTGGCTGAAATAATTTGCGCTGGTTTTAATGGTAATGGTAATAACATTTCAATGTCATTGCTGTAGTAAAATACAGTTAAAATGTTCGTAATACTCATTAAAAATACCCATATACTCGCAATCGCAAGTCCCATTGCGATAATCATTCCTGGATCTTGCCCTAAATGTATCATTCCCTCATACATTGCATGCGTGATAGAACCAAACAGTAAAAAGCCGACAAATAAAATAGCTGCAAATGAAAATACATACGCCCATCGCTTCTTCTTATCTGTTATAAAATCTGCATAATTTAATTTCAATAATACTTTCGTTAACGTCCAAATTTTACTCATTGCCCGTCATCTCCAAGAACATTTTTTCAAGTGATTCATTGGATTTAAAATGATCTCTCATTTCATCTAAATTCCCTTTAAACTGAAGGTTTCCCTTATTAATAATCGCGACGCGGTCACATAATTTTTCTGCCACTTCTAATACGTGTGTAGAGAAAAATACAATCTTTCCTTTATCCGCATGCTCTCTCATCATTTCTTTTAAAATATATGCAGATTTCGGATCAAGCCCAGTTAATGGTTCATCTAAAATCCATACATCTGGCTCATGTACGAGCACACCAATAATAACGATTTTTTGTCTCATACCGTGCGAATAACTTTGAATTTGATCAGATAAAGCATTATAAAGATCAAACTTCTTCGCTAAAGACTCTATTCGTTCTTGTCGTACTTCTTTCGGCACTTCATACATATCGGCCATAAAGTTTAAATATTCAATTCCTTTTAATCGTAAAAACATATCTGGACTATCTGGTACATAACCAAACGTCTTCTTCGCTTCCATCGGCTCTTCCATAATATTTTTTCCGTTAATCGTAATAGTCCCTTTGTCCACCCCGTGAATACCAGTAATCATCTTAATTGTCGTTGATTTACCCGCACCATTCGGTCCTAAAAATCCAAAGATTTCGCCGCTAGGTACAGATAAACTTAAGTCTTTTACTGCATAGGTAGACCCATTATAACTTTTTGACACATTCGTAATTTCAATCATTTCATCCAATCCTTTCCTTAATTACCAAATAACTATATTGATATTATAGCATAGTTCTATTTTAAGATTTTTACATTTTTCAGTATATTTAACCTTTAAAATAAATATACACCCCTAATCCAACAACTAAAACGACAGCTAGTATAATATAAATCATTGTTAAGCGTTTAATATTCCCCTTTGTCGCTTTGCTATAATTTGCATCACCATTCCGCCCAATTAACACCGTCGCAATGACAGTAATCACTACAAGTAATACAACGATCATGATCCAAGTTAGCATTTCTTCCTCCCCCTCCTTACAACCATTTTACAATATTATCCTCTTTATTTCGCAGCATATTTCCTCTTTTTACTATTATTATGAACCAAACTGGAAAACTATTATTACCATTCCTATCCATATGTGATATATTTATAACATAACGTGATTTATTTCTAACACTATAAGGAGGAACTATCATGAAAACAACTTGGATAAAATATTTAGGATTTCTCGGTTTCTTCGGTTTCCTCGGATTTTTTTATGAAAAAGGATTGTTTACTATGTTCTGTTTCTTCTCCTTTTTCACATCGTATAGAACAGT
Source organism: Bacillus sp. PK6-16 (assembly GCF_056530295.1). Lineage (NCBI taxonomy): Bacteria > Bacillati > Bacillota > Bacilli > Caryophanales > Bacillaceae > Bacillus > Bacillus sp. PK6-16. The sequence goes on along the minus strand of NZ_CP096511.1, from coordinate 2,099,259 downwards.
TCAACACGATGAACTGTTTGAACAAATTGTCAATAAATCGTGTCGCAATGCATTTATCGTTACGTTACTAACTACCACAATCATTATGTTTATTGAAATGTTATTTCCAAACCCTACGCTACAAGAGATTGATATCGCTCTTATTTTCGGCACACTCATTCTTACATTCGGCTTTTCTATGTTCTTTTTCGATAAACCAATTGATGAAATGGAAGATGCACCATGGCATTCGTAACGAGAATAAAAGAATACCGTGCCAAATTGAACATGACACAAGAAGATTTAGCGAAGAGCGTTGGTGTGCGACGTGAAACAATTAGTCATCTCGAAAAAGGTAAATACAATCCTTCCTTACAACTTGCTCACGATATAGCGAAGGCATTACATAGTACGATTGATGAGATTTTTATTTTTGAGGATTGATTAAAGACGTCCAGTCACAAGAATCACAAAAAAAATACCGTCATTCTTTCCAAGAAGAATGACGGTATTTCTTATTGATTATCCATATAAAACCGCATGAAATACGCCTAATAGTAAGTATCGATCCTGCATGTAATCTTCATCATATACATTCATCTCAATGTAATACATATCCTCCTCAAGACGAATATTCCAATCTGCAATTACATAGCCCTTTCGTAATAACTTTCCCATTCCAAATGAAGTTTTATGAACAACATATTCTTCTGCCTTATATGTAAAGGTAAATAAGAAATTTGCATCCAATAACTTTCCGTCACATACAAGTATTTCATGCTCTGCATCATGATTATCTTTGTACATTACTAAAATCCTTCTTTGGCGCTGCCTACTTACATCCTTTGCAATGACGCGAATATTGTCCTTACTATCCTTTATTTCATAAATAATATTACTACCAATTTTCGGAATAAAATCCAGCACTCTCATCAGCGTATTTTTATAATAGCCCCTTACTACGCCTACTTGCTCACTTCCATTATAAACCTCTATCGGTGTCGTATCTGCTTTGCTATCACACGGTCGTTTGTAAGAGAGCTGCATCATTCGCTCTCCTCTTAAGTACTGATCAAACGTCACAGGATATTCTATCATGCGCAGTTCTTTATTTAGCTCATACAAATAGCGTTGAACACTCTCTATTAATGTTGCAGTAGCTATACGCTCTTGAAGTTCAAATTCTTGCCAGCTGGAAAAAACAGTCCATTGATTATGATCCTCTTCATAGAAGAAACCAAGAATTACCTCTTCACGGTCAGCCGTTTCATATTTCATAGGCACGTTCTGCCCATGTTGAACTTGTTCCATCCACTGACCTAAATAAATCCCCAGCTCTGCAACCTTCATACATGATTTTTGAAAAAATACGCTGTCACTCGCGCAAATCGTTACATCTCCTTCGATAAAGCCCTTTGAATAAGCATCATACCGTGGCTCATCCTTCTGCGGGAGATTTTTGTCTAACTCAAATAAAAACGTTAACATCCTTTATTCACCTCTAGTTGTTACACTAATCATACATGACATCGCATCACGCTAGGAAACTATTTATATACGCATATTTAATTCACGCATTATAACACGTGAATGACCTTGTATAGTAGCTCTATTTTTTTGTTCTATATCTTAGTATATGAATTTATATGAGCGATTTTTCAAATATATCTATCGCAACTTACAATATATCAACGATTTTTCAAATATATCTATCACAACTTACAATATATCAACGATTTTTTCAATATATCTATCACAACTTACAATATATCAACGATTTTTTCAATATATCGATTTTTCGACAAATATCAGCATGATTAAAATGAAGCTACCTTTTCTTCCGCCACTTCTACAATTTCTAAAATTTGTAGCAGACTCTCCACTTCATAAGTCGGGTTAACATCTGTCCCGTTTTCTTTCAAACTCGGATTATACCAACACGTATCAATGCTGTAATCTTCTCCGCCTTTCATATCAGAAGTTAACGAATCTCCAACCATTAGTACGCTTGATTTATCAGTAATCCCAAACTTCTCAAACGCATAATCAAAAATCTCACGTGCTGGTTTTTGATGACCAACTTCTTCAGAAATAATAATATGATCAAAAAAATTACATAAAGGTGAATTTCCAATTCTTGATTGTTGCACCATCGTATATCCATTCGTAATAATACCTAACTTGCAATCTTGTAGATTTTCACATAATTGTACTGCGCCTTCTATAAGATGTACTTCTTTCCCTAAGTTTTCAAGATATACATCACTAAATTGCTGTGCATCTACGTCTATATTATGAAGTGCAAATAATTGTCTAAATCGATTTACTGCTAATTCACTTAGCGTAATCATTTTATTTTCTAAATCTCTCCATAATCCATTACTAATCTCTTTATAACTTGCAAGATAATCATTATACCCTGTAGACATACCAAACTGTACAAACGCATTATGTAATGCGTGTCTTTCCGTTTCGGGGAAATCTAATAATGTATCATCTACGTCGAATAATATAACTTTGTATTTCATGATGTTCTCCTCAATTCCTATTTTAAAAGCTTCGTTCTCATTGCTTATAAATTTTTATATATTTCGTGATGAAGCGCTTTAACCCGCTCTTTATAGAATACACCTTTATCTTTTATTTTCAAATGTGCTATAAATAAGTTTGCTAGCATGACTGCTGTATCTAGTCTATAAAATAAACTAACAATATGAGAAGTAACATTAAAGATACTATCATTCTTATATCCATCTTTAAATTCATCCCAACTAACCTCATTTGTTTCAGCTATTCTCATAAGCTCCAGCAATGGATGACCAATTAAAGCGTTATCCCAATCAACTATTGCTTTAACTTCTCCATTATACCCGATTAAATTGGCTGGTCGAATGTCCATATGTAATAAACATTTTACATGATCTGCTGTACTAAGAATATATTCAATTGTTTTTGTATTCGGAAGATTAATTTTACAGTTCGTGATTGTATTAAACCCTTCTATCCGTTTCACAATTCGTTCTGCTATATACTTACTAATGGGCTCTCTAATATTTTGTTTGTAATACAAACCATCAATTGGCATACTATGAAGCTTGCTCACTAACTCCTCTATTTTGCATGCGGAAATTGGCATACGATCAGCATATACACAATCCGAAATTAAAAAATCAAGTTCGGTTGAAAGATGCAATCCGTGTATCCTTGGTACTGGAATACCTTTTGAATAACAATACTTAGACAGCTCCGCTTCCTTTTGCAACGAAATCCGACTGTTAAATAAGTCTTCATTTATATTTTCCACTTCTCTTTCCCACGGTACTCGAAATGCCAAAGACCCCTTTTCTGAATCTCCTTGAAAAACAATATTTTGCACTCCCGTTCCAATCACCTTTAAATCTTGAATAGCTAGTTCCTTATACTCTTGACTTAGTATTGTTGCCAGCTTTTCTCTTAACCCCTCTGCTTTTACACGTGTATGAATCATTTTATCCCCCGCTTTTCATCCATTTTCTCCTCGGTGCACAACATCCTCATTAACAAAATTATAGCAACAATAGTAAAAGGAGGCTAATCCGCTCAGCCTCCTTCTCATTATTAATCTTCTAGTAATAACTCTTTCATTTCCTCTAACGACTCTTTCGTAAAGCCAAGAGCCCTTTCAGCGTATGCTTCAACTGATCCGTATTGCTTTTGAATTTCACCAATCGCAGCTTGCAAGTATTCTGCACGTGCTTCAAACATTGCACCTAATATCGCTCTGCTCTCATCGTTTTGTAATTTCGCACCTAAAAAGGCCATCATTTTTTCATTTAGCTTTTCACGGAATCCGTTACTTAGTAAGTAGTCTTCCATTACTGTTTTTTCTGGTACACCTAGTAAAAGTAGTAATAATGCTGAACCAAATCCAGTACGATCTTTTCCAGCTGTACAGTGGTTTACTAACGGTAAGTTTTCCGGGTTTTGCGCTAAGTTTAAGAAGCTCACGAATGCCTCGTTACCACTTACGAAATCTTGATTCATTTTCACAAGATACTCACCTGGTTTTCCTAACATAGAAAGGTCACCAACTTGGAAAAACTCATTTATATTTAAGTCTTTCGCTAAGTCTTGCATAACTGGTAAGCACACTTGACGAGCACCTGTAATCTCAGGATTTGGCTTATGCTTTACCTCAAAGTCTGTACGATAGTCACAAATTAACTTTAAACCAGACTTTTGTAAATAGTCGATATCCCACTCTGTTAGTCCTGCTAATTCTTCAGAACGGTATAATTTGCCCCATTTCACTTTACGTCCATCTGTCGTTTCATATCCACCCATATCACGGAAGTTAAACGCACCTTGTAATGGCAATCTACGCTCAGCTACTGTCACTGCTTGTCCATTACTTCCTACTAGTCTAAAATATGGACGTTCATTTTCACTCGGGTTTTCAATTGTATATGATAATTCTCCATTTACAGTTGCAAGTAGTTCTCCATTTTCTTCAATATGATCTGGTGAAGTACTCCAATAAATACGAACTTCTTCTATATTATTTTCCCACTTTATTTGTAACGTATTATCTTCAATTCTTTCTACAGTTGCTTGTAGCCAATTTCTTTGCTGCTCCATTCTTTCACCAACGCTTTCTCTTATAATCAAATCTTACTCTATTGTATTATAGTAATAACTACTTTGTCGTTCTCATTTTTCTTTTTATCTTACAAACAGGCAAAAAGTTCTTTTACTTGTTCAAAATTTGTACATAGATTCCCTCGAAATACGTATGCGATTTGTTCTTTTCCGTTAAGTATTCAAGGAAATATCGCCAGTTCTCTTGATATTGCTGTATGGTACGGGGCCCGCGTCCTTCCACATGTTTGATATGAATAAACATATTAAAATACTCTTGTAGAGTAGGGCGAGTGTGTTCGGTAATTTCATTTGAAATATCTTTGATTCCTTCGTGTTTCTCCATACCCTTTCACACCTTTACATATTTTATATCTAATTATATAAGAGAAACTGTAGAATTCTCCACGGTACTTATTGGTTGAAAAAATAACAGGGGAAGAGCTGTGAGATAAAAGGTGGTAACATTAAAAAATAAGATATCTAATAAAGTTGAGATATAATATATTATTCGTAATGAAAATATTATATAGTGAAATTAAAAAAGCTATAAAACGATTCATATCTGTGTTGTAAGAAAAAAATCACAAAAGGGGTGAAACATCATTCGAGATTATTTTATACTAGATATTTTTTTGTGTTCTGCACTACTGATTGCATTCATTGTGGGATTGGTTGTTTTTTATAAAAAGAATAGAAAGCGAAAGAAGAGGGGATTCTGGCAAGGGATAGTAGTTCTGTCTATTTTCGTTATCTCTTCAGTTTATTTGTTAGCTTCTACTCTTCTGGAATTAAATTATTATCTAAAAGGAAATGTTAGTAAGGTAGAAGGTGAATGCTATATCACTGTAAATGAAAACCACTATAAATCTTCAAGAGTAGACATTGAAATTGATGATTTGTTCTTAGTAGCAGATCAATTAGAACTCCCAGACATAGAAGAGGATTATTACATGTGTAAAATAGAATATTTACCATTTTCAAAGGAAGTTACCCGCCTGGAGTATGAATGATGTTTAGAAATACATAGAATGATAACGTTAGCCGCTACGTTTCTTTTTACGAAGTGTACACTCTTCTATCATGGTCAGCACTAGATATTGCAAAGCAACATGGATACTAATCAGAATCAAATGATACGAATAGTGATGAACAAATGAAAGGTAAGCGGCACTTATCGGGATTCCAAGAAAGAGAGAACCCCACTTGTTTTTTGTGAAAAAGTAAAGGGATGTAGCAACTAAAACACCGATAAGGATCGCTTCCCAGTAAACATACCAACTTACGTCACGAACAAATATGTCTAAAAAGTAATACATGGATACTCACTCCTTTTAATAAACTTTCGATAGTTTTTTTCGAATCCTGCCAATTGGATAGATAAGCGTATTGTGTTGGAGGTATTTAGGTTATCTGAAAGAAAACTTATGTCAGTGGATTCACATAATGAATGCATGACTTCTAATTTTCCCCTACGAATACTTCGTATTATGTACCTTTCTCCATGGTTCAATATCTAAACTATGTTCTTCATTACGTTATCAGTCATAGTAATGACTGATAACGTAATTTTACTCATAAAAATGCCTATTAAAAACTTTAAGTAAATTTCATACATATAATTAGATATACACTATTTTTGAGCCCTAAGCTCCCGCTAAATGAGTTCGAGAGAGTGTATTCTTCCTCCTTTAAAACTCCCTCATATACCGCTCAGTACAACTCAGCAGCTGACATCCATTCTTTTCAAAAACATCCTTCATCCACTCATTTTGTACATTTGTCTCACCAATATAATAAGATGCACCTATTTCCTTTAAGACAAACATCGCACCTGCAAATAACGCAGCTTCATATCCCTTATTACGCATATTTGGAGTAACTGCGAAGTACATAAGTTTCCCTTCTTCTAACGTACCTCTTTCAATATGCGGGATTACAATTCCTATCGGCTTTTTATCGACACTCGCTGTTAAGCAATGTTCTTTCCATTGCTCACCAATTTCTTGTAGCATCATATGCACAAATTGATCATGAGCGACTGGTTCTCCCGTTGCTTCATTCCACAGTGAATAAAAAGCCTCTTCTCCAACTTCTTCAATAAGCTTAAAATCAATTTCACTTTCTACATCTTCTACTTCGTATATATCTTTAAATACAATCATGTTTTCCGTAACATATTCAAATGAATACGTTTCAAAACATCTTTTATACACATCATAATTTGGACTTTTTGAAGAGATTTCAAAATGTAGTTTTTCTAATCCATCTTTTTTAGCTTCAGCAACGCAATATTGCATCATTTCCTCTAATTGCTCTTCTGTAAAAATCTCTGCATTATTTTCTTTTATCATAATAGAAGAAGCATTTCTTCTTATTTTAAAATGTTTTTCTAACTGTTCTATCGTCGTCATATTCTTCCCTCATCTATATCATACTCGAATTTCTAATCGTTCTCCTTGCATGAGCAGGATTGTCCTTGAATATATAGAATACTAGAAAAGATCGCATCTTTAAAGTGCGGAGGAGGTTCTCCAGTGGATATTACAGCATTGCAACAACAGTTAGAGCTTATACAACAAAATGACTATACGCAACTGCAACATATAGACGTAAATGAGTTAACTTTGAACATGCTTCAGTATATCGGAACGACTGATAGCTACGTTCGTTACCAACTTATATATAAATGTTTTGCGCATTTCATTCATCATGAATTCCTTATGGACGATCAGCTGAAATTACTTCTGCAAACTTGTTTAAGTGATGAGTATTTATATTGTGACATTTACTCCCCACATACAGATGGGGTTTTCACACGTTCTTACACTGTTTCGTTAATTGCGTTAATACTCCAATTCGCTAATTCGCACTACTTTTGTACAGAGGAGGATATCGAAGAAATAAAAAATAAACTCATTACATACACAAACTTAGAAACAGATTTTCGGGGCTATATCGAAAATAAAGGATGGGCTCATTGTCTTGCTCATGTATCTGATGCCTTTACTGAAATTGTTCATAATACGTATACCACTTTTGAATGGTACGAAGAATTAATTCATTGTTTATTAAATAAAATCTTTATTCCATCTGACCTTTTTCATAATAACGAAGATGAACGCATTGTTACTCCATTACTAGCAATGCTGTATCATGATTTTCCTCAGAACGATTTAATTTCTATTATTCATAAAAAAATAAAAAGGCTTCCTCAAATTAGAAAACGCCTTTCGCTTAATGAGTATTGTATTTTATGTGCCAATATTAAAACCTTTTTACGCACATTATTTTTCAGAACGAAAGATGACCATAACTTAGCCTTTACAGCACGTAAAACAGAAAGAATGTTAAAAGAACTTCCTAACTATTATTAAATACAAGGAGCAATGACATGGGTTATATTGAAGATATGAGAAATCTAGTAGGAAATCATCCACTTATTCTAATAGGATCACACGCCATTATATTAAATGAAAAAGATGAAGTATTGCTGCAACTCCGTACAGATTTTAACCGCTGGGGCATTATTGGCGGTGCCTTAGAATATAATGAAACATTAGAAGATGCTTTAAAGCGAGAAGTATATGAAGAAACTGGACTTATCATTAAAAATCCAGAACTATTCCGTACATACTCTGGACCAGATTACTTTCAAATCTATCCAAACGGCGATCAAGTACACGGTGTACTCGTTGTTTATATTTGCCGAGAATTTCATGGTGAACTTGTATGCGATCAAAGTGAATCAAAAGAACTACGCTTCTTTTCACTTGATGAATTACCTAGTAATCTTCCCCCTGTTATTGAGAGGATTATTACAGATTATCAAAAAAAATAAGGGAACGCTTAACGTTCCCTCTTAAATCCAATCCGTTTTTTAATTTCCGCTAAATTTACCTTTGCAATAGCGCGTGCCTTCTCAGCACCGTTTTCTAATGCTTCATATAATAAATCCGGCTCATTCATATACATTGCGTACTTTTCACGAGGTCCAGCTAACTCACGATCTACAACGCGAAACAACTCTTTTTTCACATCGCCCCATCCGATTCCAGTCTCATATTTTTCACGTAATGACTGTACTTCGTCTTCTGTCGCAAATTCTTTATAAATTGTAAATAAGGTTTCTAGTTCTTTCGGTTCATTTGGAAGTGAAGAATCTGTTTTGATTTTAAATATTAATTTTCGTAGTTTTTCTTGCTCTGCAAATAATGGGATCACATTTCCGTAACTTTTACTCATCTTTCTTCCGTCAAGGCCAGGTAATATTGCTCCTTCTTCTTGTATGACATACTCCGGAAGTGTAAATGTCGTGCCAAATGTATGATTAAAATACGTCGCAATATCACGCGCGATTTCAATATGTTGAATTTGGTCTTTTCCGACAGGTACATGTGTAGCTTGAAATAATAATATGTCAGCTGCCATTAAGATCGGGTACGTATATAACCCCATGTTCACTCCCGCATCGACCTCTAACCCTGCTTCTTTATTTTGCTCCACCTTCGCTTTATACGCATGAGCACGGTTCATAAGACCTTTCGGAGTGAGGCAAGCTAAAATCCAAGCTAATTCTAGAATTTCCGGTACTTCTGTTTGCCGATAAAAAACAACATCTTCTCCAAGTCCAAGCGATAACCAAGTAGCTGCTACCTCTTTCGTATAACTGCTGAACTTTTCTGAATCATGCACAGCATTTAATGCATGATAATCAGCTATAAAGTACAATGCTTTTCCTTCATTATTCTTTGACATTTGTAATGCAGGTTTAATCGCACCAATATAATTTCCTAAATGCGGATAACCTGTCGGCTTAATTCCTGTTAACATTATTTTTTCACTCACACTAACTCCTCCTTTCTCAAAATAAAAAGAGCCTCTCATCCTTAAAAAGGACGAGAGACTCCCGCGGTACCACCTTATTTAGCTATCATTATAGCTCACTTCAACTTCTTAACGTGAAGTAACCGTCTTTACCTACTCATTTCAGTTAGAAGCTCCAGAGCCCATTCCATATTCATCCCTTACTGATTCCCACCACACATCAGCTCTCTAAAAAGTTTCGAATATGTACTCTTCTCTTTCATTGCTTTTTCGTTATTTTTTACAGTTTATCACATTTCACTTCCAAACAAACCAAAATTTTCTATTTTATATAGAAGGAATTTCCACTTCAATTGTCTAATATTATATAGGTTTGCAGAAATATTCGAAACAACTTTGGAGGTTTTTTCATGGTAAAATATATATCCATTTTAGGTTCCACAGGATCCATCGGCACATCTGCATTAGATGTCGTTTCAGCTCATCCTGAACATTTTAAAATCGTCGGTTTAACCGCAAATTATAATATCGATCTTCTTGAGCAACAAATCAAAACGTTTCAACCTCGTATTGTAAGCGTTGCGACAAAAGACTTAGCAGACAAGCTTCGTACGCGTATTTCAGCAAATACAAAAATCACACACGGGACTGATGGCTTAATTGCAGTAGCTACTCACCCTGATTCAAATCTTGTATTAAGCTCTGTTGTAGGTGTTTCAGGATTACTTCCAACAATTGAAGCATTAAAAGCGAAGAAAGATATCGCTATTGCTAATAAAGAAACTTTGGTTGCAGCTGGACATATCGTAACTGAACTAGCGAAACAAAACGGATGTCGCTTAATTCCAGTAGATAGTGAGCATTCAGCTATTTTCCAATGTTTAAACGGAGAAAATAATAAAGAGATTGAGAAGTTAATTGTAACAGCTTCCGGTGGTGCATTCCGTGATAAAACACGTGATGAAATGCAAACATTACAAGCAAAAGATGCTTTAAAGCACCCAAACTGGTTAATGGGCGCAAAACTAACGATTGATTCTGCCACATTAATGAATAAAGGGTTCGAAGTAATGGAAGCGAGATGGCTATTTGATATTCCATATGAAAAAATTAATGTAATGATTCATAAAGAAAGTATCATTCATTCTTTAGTAGAATTTATTGATGGATCAGTTATGGCACAGCTCGGTGCTCCTGATATGAGAATGCCGATTCAATATGCGTTTCACTATCCTACTCGGCTACCTTCTTCCTATGAAAAATTAAATTTATTAGAAATCGGTAGTTTACATTTTGAAAAACCAGATTTAGAGAAGTTCCCTTGTCTACAATACGCATATGAATGTGGCAAAATCGGTGGTACTACTCCCGCTGTATTAAATGCAGCAAATGAAATTGCGAATGCGCTATTCTTAAAAAATGAAATTGCCTTTTTCGATATTGAAAAAACAATTTACAAAACAATTGAAGCTCATCATAACGTAAAAGATCCTTCACTAGATGCTATATTAGAAGCGGATCAATGGGCGCGCCAATATGCAAATGAATTGTTAATAAAAAAGCGCTAAAACAGTTCCCACTGTTTTAGCGCTTTTTTTCACGTATTCAACTTAACAAATCTATAACCGTGTGTAACTAACACTTTTAATATCGCATATCCTGGAATGGCTAAAATAATCCCCATAATCCCAAATAAGTTTCCGGCAGTTAAAATGATAAAAATGATAGTAATCGGGTGAATATCTAACTTTTTACCCATGACTTGCGGAGAAATAAATTTACCTTCTGCTAATTGTACAACCATCATAACAATAATTACTTTTAACACCATTGCTGGCGAGTCGATAAATGCGATAATTAACGCTGGTGTAATCGCGATAATTGGTCCTACGTACGGAACGATATTTACAATCATCGCTAAAATCGCAAGTAATACCGCATATTTAATACCAATTATAAGATAACCAATTAATAGCATAATACCGATAAATAAGCTGACGATAATTTGACCTCTAATATACGAGCTAATCGCATAATGCATATCATCTAGTATTCTCATTGCTGCTGGTTGTCTTTGCTCTGAAATAAACTTTAAAAAGTGATTCGGCAATTGCTCACCATCTTTTAAAAGATAGAACAAAATAAATGGAACCATTACAAATGTCAAAACAACCTCTGTAACAGTACTCAAAAATCCAGTTACATTCCCAGTTACTGATGATAATGACTTTGTAAAATCAACTGTGTATTCTTTTACCATATTCGCAACATTAATATTTAAATTCTCTTGAATTTTACCGAGTAAATTACTTTCCCCGAATCTACGTGCTGCTTGTTCAATCTCATGGCCAAAATACGGTAAGTTATCAATTAATGCATCAATTTGATCTTTAATAATAGGGATAACCGTTACAACTAAAAATACAAATAATCCTAGTACGATTAAATATATGGAAGCTATCGATACGATTCTTGAAACACCTTTCTTTTCTAAAAGCGAAACGAATGGATGTAAAATATAAAATAGCACGCCTGCTAATAGTACTGGGAAGAAAATTGTTTTTAAAAATACGATAAACGGTGTAAAAACAAATGATATTTTTGTTAGCAATAAAATATTAATGAACAATAACGCAAATCCAAGTAATACCGCCAAATAATTTTGTTCTCTAAAAAACTTTCTTAACTTATCTCTTTTTCTTATATTTATTTTCTCCAACGAAACCACCTCTTCGAATGATGAAAAGCCCTTATTCAGGGCTCTTCATCATAATCTATATATCTATTTCTTTGTAGCTTTCACTACAAATGATACAATAAAAATTAACACGATTGCACCTAATAATGCTGGCACGACATGAATCCCACCAAATGATGGACCAAAGGATCCAAATAATCTACCGCCTAACGAAGCACCTAATAAACCTGCGATAATATTTCCGAACATACCACCTGGGAAATTTTTACCTGTTATAGAACTAGCAATTGCACCTATAATAGCACCAACTATTAATGTGATAATCCATCCCATTTTTAGTCCTCCATTTCTATTATAGTTTGTATGATTTAATACAAACATATGTATTTATCATTGCTAATCATATTTCACTATAGAAATATATTTACTACTATTTTACATATGGAGATACATATATTATATGCAAAAAAGAAAAATATTGTCAAACTCACCCATAAAGCAATTATATTCATATACCATATTTAAAGGAGGCTTCATTATCTATGATTCTTAAGTTAAATTCCACTTCTTTTGAAGTAGCAACATCCATTTTACAGGTTCAAATTCCAGCTTATAAAGTTGAAGCAGACTACTTAAATAGTACTGCCATACCTCGTTTATATGATACTGTAAACGATATTCAAAATTGCGTTGAAACATTCTATGGATATTTTTCTGAAAATAAACTTGTCGGTTTTATTTCTTTTGTACAAGAAGAAAAACTAATCGATATCCATAGGCTAGTTGTATCGCCCGATTTTTTTCAAAAAGGAATCGCAACGAAACTCCTAATTTATATATTTAACATGTTTCCCTCTCCAATGACATATATTGTACAAACAGGTAAAGCGAATACCCCTGCTATTACTTTATATAAAAAACACGGATTCATTACAGTATCAGATACAATACTTCCTGACGGTATGATTCTTACGCAATTAAAAAAGACAGAATACACAAAATAATTTGACTTGTTTGCTCCTTTATGTTATTTTTTACTTTATAAAACCTTTTGCTGAGTCCAAATTTTGGAGCGGGGGAACCATTTTTGTAGCTATGCTACTTGGGGCGAATCTTTTTTAAGTAGGGAAACTCTCACTTCCCGAGTCCGACAGCTAACCTCGTAAGCGTAATGGGAGAGGAAGGTGCTTTTTGCCTATGTTACACATTTTGCCTCCTTAATTATAAATATGGGATCGATATCAAATAGTCACCTATATTTATAGAAAAGGAGAATGTAGTATGTTACGTTTATCTGATCACGCAATTAAAATGATGGAGCAAAGACTTCGAATTGAAAAACAACGCACATATCAAGCAAATAAGGTTGTAGATAACTTACATCACAAATACTTCTTTCAGCATATTTTTCAACCGAAAAGATAAGGAAAATGTTTATTTAATATTAAAAAACACAAGGTGTGTCTTACAAAGACATTCCTTGTGTTTTTTATATTCTTTATAAAATTCTCACTACATTTAAGCTTGCTGTAATCGCACCTGCTATAGTAGTCACATGCCCTACACCTAACGGGCCATTTTGTAATATTAATGTTGAATTGGCACTCGTCACATTCACAAGAAGTGTATTTGAAATGGCTGGTTCGATTACTACAGTTGATGTCGTTACGTTTTGTATAAAACTCCCTGTTAGTTGCGTTCCATTTAATAGCAATCTAACAGATACTGTCTCATTCCCACCAGTCGCATCCCCTTGAAAATAGTAGCTTACTAAATATATTCCTGGCGTCGCTACTGTGACTGTCGTAGCACTAGTTAAAGATACACCAGTTCCATATACAGTGGATCCAGAATTAATTGGGATGTTGGCATTTGCTGCAATTGTGCTTGTTGATGTAGAAAAGAAATATCCGCCACCTGTCGATATAGCAGATGATCCTGTTGCTCCAGTTAAGCCTGTTGGACCCGTTGCACCTGTTGGGCCCGTTATCCCCGTTACCCCTGTTGCTCCAGTTATTCCTTGTATGCCTTGTATTCCGGTCGGTCCGGTTGCACCAGTCACTCCAGTCGCTCCGCTTGCTCCCGTCACACCTTGTGGCCCTTGGATTCCTTGGATTCCTTGTGGACCTGTTGCTCCCGTAGGGCCGGTCGCTCCCGCCTGCCCCGTTACCCCTTGTGGACCTTGGATTCCTTGTGGACCTTGAGGACCCGTTGCTCCAGTAGGTCCGGTTGCTCCTGTTGGACCAGTTTCTCCTTGTGGTCCTTGAATTCCTTGAGGACCTTGGGGACCCGTTGCACCAGTAGGTCCGGTTGCTCCTGTTGGACCAGTTGGGCCCGCCTGGCCAGTTATTCCTTGTAGACCTTGAGGGCCTGCCTGACCAGTTGGGCCTTGTGGACCTTGCACGCCTTGTATCCCCTGAATTCCTTGGGGGCCGGTTGGACCAATTGGACCTTGTATTCCCTGAATTCCTTGAGGACCCGTTGCTCCCGTCTGGCCGGTTGGGCCTTGTGGACCTTGCACTCCTTGTATCCCTTGAGGACCGGTTGGGCCTATACTTCCTTGTGGTCCCTGAATACCTTGTATTCCTTGAGGACCAGTTGGACCGGTTATGCCACTCGGACCTTGTACGCCTTGCACTCCTTGAGGACCGGTTGGACCACTCGGACCTTGGATTCCTTGTAGCCCCTGTAAACCAGTTGGACCGGTCGCTCCCCTTACTCCTTGCTCACCTTGTATGCCTTGTAGACCTTGAGGGCCGGTTGGACCGATTGGCCCCTGTGCCCCTTGCACTCCTTGTGGACCAGTCGGACCGGTTGCTCCTACCGGTCCCTGGATTCCTTGTAGACCTTGCGGACCAGTCGGACCGGTTACTCCTTGTATCCCTTGTGGACCTTGAATGCCTTGATCACCCGTTGGACCCGTTGCCCCCATTGGTCCCTGTACTCCTTGCAAACCTGTTACACCAGTTGCTCCGGTCGGTCCCTGGATTCCTTGTACCCCTTGAATTCCAGTCGCTCCTGTTGCTCCGGTCGCTCCTGTTGCCCCTGTTGCTCCAGTCGGACCAGTTGGACCCCCTGGTGATCCTGCTGGACCGGTTGGACCAGTTGGACCTCCTGGTGGACCAGTTGGACCGGTTGCTCCAGTCGGGCCAGTTGCAGAACCTGTCGGACCAGTTATCCCAGTGGCTCCTGTTGGGCCGGTTGGACCTGGATCACCTTGTAAACCGGTTGGACCTGTCGGACCGATTACACCTTGCACTCCTTGTATTCCTTGTATTCCTGTTGGACCTACCTGCCCCATTTCTCCCTGGGGACCTTGTAAACCTTGAACACCAGTTTCCCCTTGTGGACCCATTGGTCCTTGCTCCCCTTGAATTCCTTGAGAACCAGTTGGCCCTGTTGGACCAATCGGACCCTGTAGTCCTTGTATTCCGGTTACACCTTGTAAACCACTACCTCCTAAATTACCTTGCACACCTTGTATACCAGTATTTCCAGTTGGTCCAGTCGGACCAATTTCCCCTTGAACTCCTTGTATTCCTTGTATTCCTGTTGGGCCGGTTGGACCGATTTCTCCTTGCATTCCTTGTATGCCTTGTATTCCTGTTGGACCGGTCGGACCGATTGGGCCAGGAATTCCTTGTATCCCTTGAATACCAGTTGGACCAGTCGGACCTCTTTCTCCTTGTATTCCTTGAACACCTTGTATTCCCTGTGGGCCTCGTTCTCCCATAGGTCCTTGATTACCTTGAGAACCTTGTGGTCCAGTTAAACCAGTTGGGCCGGTTGGACCATTTTCTCCTTGCACCCCTTGCACTCCTTGTATTCCTTGTGGGCCGGTTGGACCGATTGGACCTTGTACGCCTTGTATTCCTTGCGGTCCAGTTGGTCCACCTAAAGCACCAGTTGGACCGGTTGGACCAGTGGGCCCCGTAATACCTGGCGGCGGAAAAGGAATAGGTGCTTGAAACTTACTACACTTATCTTGATTCTTCACAAGCATCTCCCCCGTTATAACTAACGTATCAAACTATTTTTAATACATTTAAACTAGCTGTTATCACACCAGATAATGTCGTTACATGCCCGATAGCTAACGGACCATTTTGTAAAGACAAAGTTGCATTTGAAGAAGTAACTTCAATGACCATCGTATTCGAAACTGCTGGTTCTAATATAAAAGTACCTCCTGTAACATAAAAAATAAAACTCCCTGCGACTTGTGTTCCATTTAAAGTAAGCCTCACTGAAATTGTTTCATTTCCGGCAGTTGGATCGCCTTGAAAATAATAGCTTACTAAATAAATTCCCGGCGTACTTAACGTTACAGTTGTTGCATTTGTTAAACTGACATCAGAACCAAAAACTGTAGATCCAGAATTAATTGGTATTAACGCATTCGCTGCAATTGTACTCGTTGAAGTAGAAAAGAAATAACCACCCCCGCTAGGTAAGCCAGTCGCTCCTGTCGCTCCCGCTATCCCCAAGAAACCTATTGAACCTGCACTACCAGTTGCTCCTGTCGGTCCCACCACACCACTTGGGCCCTGACTACCTTGTGCTCCAACTGGGCCTATACTACCACTAGCACCTGTCACCCCACTTGCTCCAATTGGGCCTTGCAACCCTTGAATCCCTTGTATACCTTGTATTCCTTGCGGACCCGTTGCACCTGTATTGCCTGTCGTTCCCGTTATTCCTTGTATTCCCGTAATCCCTTGCACTCCTTGCACACCTTGTGGTCCAGTAGCCCCAGTTTCACCCGTTGCTCCTGTAATTCCAACATTTCCTTGTGGGCCTTGTGGGCCTTGACTACCTTGCGCTCCTTGGACTCCTTGTGGGCCTGTTATACCGACTTCCCCTGCACTTCCTTGGGGACCTCTAATTCCTTGCGCACCTGTTGGACCGATAATTCCTTGCACTCCTTGTATTCCTTGCACTCCTTGCGCTCCTGTTGGACCCGTTATTCCTTGTACTCCTTGAGAACCTTGCAAGCCAATAGCTCCAGTCGGTCCTATTATTCCTTGTACTCCTTGAGGACCTTGTGCACCTTGTGTGCCTGTCAATCCGGTAGTCCCTTGTATCCCTTGAACACCTTGAGGACCTTGTATTCCAGCTGCTCCTGTTTCTCCTTGTATCCCTTGAACTCCTTGTATACCTTGTGATCCAGCAGGACCGGTTATTCCTCGGATTCCTTGTGCACCTTGAGCTCCTTCCGCTCCTGTAACACCAGCTGGACCAGCTACACCTTGTATTCCCACCATTCCTTGTGCACCTGTTGGACCGATTACACCTTGAATACCTTGAATACCTTTAGGGCCTTCTGCACCTGTTGGACCGATTACTCCCAGCGGACCTTGTATTCCTCGAGAACCTTCTGCACCCGTTGGACCGGTTATACCTTGGTTACCTTGAGGACCTTGTGCCCCTTGTACTCCAACTGCTCCAACTACACCTTGGGAACCTTGCGCTCCTCTTACACCTTGAGGACCTGTTGGACCGGTTGTACCTTGCACTCCTTGCGCTCCAATTGGTCCTATCCCACCGCTTACACCTGTTGAACCAGTCGCTCCCGTTGGACCGGTTGGACCTCCTGGTGGACCGGGTGGTCCAGCTGGTCCAGTCACCCCACTAGATGGACCAATTGGACCAGTTGTTCCCGTCGGACCGCCCGGTGGTCCTTCTGAGCCTTGAATACCAATGCTACCTGTCGCTCCCGTTATACCTCTTATTCCTTTTATCCCTTGAAAACCTGTTGCTCCCGTTATACCTTGTATTCCTTGCACACCTTGTGGTCCTTGTAAACCTATTGCACCCGTTATCCCCTTTATTCCACTTATACCTTGGGCACCTTGCATTCCAGTAGAACCAGTTGGACCCACTTCCCCTTGTATTCCTTGAGCTCCTTGCGGGCCTTCCTCTCCAGTAATTCCTTGTATACCTTGGAAGCCGTCTTCTCCTTGTATACCAATAGCCCCTTGCTCTCCTTGTATTCCTTGAACACCTTGAGGGCCTTGTGGACCAGTTACACCCGAGACTCCAGTTATGCCTCTCTCTCCTTGCATTCCTTGTGCCCCTGTTTGTCCTCGCTCGCCTATTTCCCCTTGTATTCCTTGTGTGCCTTGTATACCTTGACTACCAGCAGGACCCGTTGCTCCTTGTATTCCTTCTAATCCTTGTACTCCAATATCACCAATTAGACCTTGGTTACCGATTAATCCTTGAGCACCTTGGAGACCAGTCGGGCCAGTTATACCTTGCTCTCCTGTATCACCAATAGCCCCTTGTATTCCTTGTGCTCCTGTTGTCCCTTGGGGACCTTGTATTCCCCTGATACCTTGAGGACCTTGGGGCCCAGTTGCTCCCGTCGGTCCAGTCACCCCTGTAGGACCAACAGGACCTTCATGCCCTCCAGTTGGACCGATTGGACCACTATTACCTGTCGGACCCGTTGCTCCTATAAGCGGAAGAGGCAGTGCCACTCCAAATTTTTTGCACTTTCTATGATGACGCACAACAATCCCCCTTCCCAAAAATAATTACACCTTTTATATGAAATGCATTTTTATAAGAAAAGTACACCTTTGACCTCATTTTTTTAAAATAAAGAAGCCTATCATTTCATCTATTTGAAATCATAGGCTTCTTTTATAAAAACACTTTACTTTCTAGCTTTAATAATAAAAGTAGTCGGCACCATTCTAGCTTTATATAAAGAATAATACTTCGTAGACGGCTCAGCTAGTTCTCCATCAAACGAGCTTGATGGTTCAGGTTCTTCTATTAATAAAAAGATTCGACCATCATATGTGACAGTCGAATCTTTTTATTTTTCATATTCAAGGTGATTATGTCTTTTACAACCAAATAAATAGCAACCTCCTATATAATCAGTTTCAAACTCTAATCCTGGAACATATCCAGATTTGATACGTTCTACCATTGTTTTATAACAATTATTCTCTTCTGTATATTCCTCAATTAACTCTTTCTTATCATTTTCTGTCCAGTTTTCTTCTACTTCTTCATTTTGAACATCTTCTATTTCTGCTGTTTTCGCTTCGATAGATTCCCGTATAACTTCATTTATACGGGAGAAATTATTCGTTTTATATAGAGCATACACAAATCTACCAATCCAATTAGGACTTTTCCAGCATTCTTTATATCCCTTTTCGAACCATTCAATTGCTTCTTTATAGCAATTCAACTCAACATATAAATCTGCTACATGAATTTCCCCTAAAAAATTATCAGATTCCCTGTTAAAAGTATCTAACTTCTCTTTTGCTTCTGTCATTCGTTCTAAATCAATTAAACATTTTACATAGCTATACATGATATAGTCCGAATCCCCTGCAACTCGCAAGAAAAATTCTGAAGCTTTTTCCAGCTCTCCAAGGTTATAATGCGCTACAGCTACATTATGATATGCTTCATCTGATGGTTGAATCGAAATAGACTTTTGTAATGCTTCTTTCGCTTCTGTCCATTTTTCTTGTTTCATGTAAATGTCCCCTAAGATGTTATAAGGAAAGTATGAAGAAGGATTCAACTTAACAACTTCTCTTATTAATTCAAGAGCTTTATCATCATTCTCTTCCTCATAAAAATACATCCAAGCAAGATTATTGAGAGATTGTACACCTCTAGATTTATGTACTGCTTGTTGAAACAGTTCCATTGCTTCCTCATATTTATTTTGTTCAAACATTTCAATTGCCTTCTCATTAATGTTCAAATAACTACCTCCGAAGTAAATGAATTCATCTATTCCCTATCATTATAGTAAAATGTAAAAATTATAATTTCTATAAAAAAATTTCTTTTTCTCGTCTACATTTCGATTGAAATAGAAGCTAAAACACACGAATTTACAACAATAAGTAAATTTTTCAGTCTCTCTTACATTGGATATACAGCCTTTTTAATTTACATATTATGGTACAATAAAAAGAGTACTAGCTAAACATTTACGCTCCACACTAGCAGTCTAACAATGCCAAAATCAAAAATCACATAGAATCGGAGGGGATGTTATGAAAAGGAAATTACTTGTTCTTCTATTCACCGGAATCATACTATCAGGATGTTCAACTATAGCAGAAAATTCTTTAGAAACTGGAAACGGCAGTATGGCACTATTAACACCAACGATTACAACAAAAGATAATGAGTTAGAAATTAAGACCGAGGGAATTGATGAAAATAAAGTAACTTTTATTTATGTTGCTAATAAAAAAGTGTTAGAACAAAAGCTAAAGAATGGTGAATCCTACAAGCTTAACATTAAAGATATCGAACACGCTCATCGGACAGACTACAAACCAAAAGTTCAACTTTTGCAAACAAAAGATGATAATGATGATGGAGAAATAGTAACCTTCAAACAAGTTAGATATACAGTTAAGAAAAACTAATTTTATAGTTATTTCATTATAAAGTGAAACTTTAATCAGCCCTCACCAATCGGGCTTTTACGGGATAATTGTAACGAACGAAAATATACTTTTAACAGTAGATAAATGTAAGGGGTGCTAACATGAAAAAACGATGGATTTCTTGGTGGATTGGTAACCTATTTTGGATTATCGTTTTTGGAATATGGGCCGCTATTATTTGGTTACGAGAGGTCGATGGTGCTGGTGTTATTCAAACACCTGAAATTAAGTCCATATCACTTATCGTTATATTAATCGCGTTTATCATACCGGTATTTTTTCAAATTATATGGCTAATCATTAATTTGAGGATGAGTAGAAAAAATAATTATACGATTTAGTTTTTCAATTAACAATAAAAAAGAGAGGAATCTACATCAAAATAGATTCCTCCCTTTTACATTTGGACTTATACTGCACTTTTAATGCAGCACTACTCCTCTTTTTTACGATGCATGTTCATCTTTCTTTTTCATTAACGCTCTTTTCTTCATCGCCTTCGTTAAATATCCACCCTTAAACGAGCGAATTTCATACGAAGACATAAACGCTTTCGGTGCAATTTCATTAATGATTTCTAAAAGCTCTTTCTCCCTAGAACGCTTTGCGACGATATCTAAGCGATAACGTATAGAATTAATACCTTCGCCCTCAAATACTGTAACGCCAAATCCAGAGTGACGTAATTCATCTACTAATTCATTACAACGGTCTAGTAAACTAACTTGATACGTAATATAACCAATTGCTAATTTATTCTCTATATAACCGCCTAATAACAGTCCCGCACTAAAGCCAATGACATAGGCAACGATGTTCATCCAATTTGATAAATCTTGAAACACAATACCTAAACTGACAATGTAAATAGCTCCTTCTAACAATCCAACACCAGCAGCGGATCTTGTTTGATTCTTTACAAGCAAAATCGTACGGATTGTTAATATTGGAACGTAAATAATTTGAAGCACAAAAATAAGTAGCGCTTGTAACATTGGTATCCACCTCTTTCAAAAAGTCTTTTGTCATAATAACATACATAACCTTTAGAAATCGATGGGTTTTTTAAAATTTTTTTATTATTTTTCATACTATTGAAAAACGCAAAAAAGAAGCGTATTATATTTGTCGTTAATTTGATTACTTGTATCATATCGCTAAACTAAAAAAGGAACCTGATTAGGTCCCTTTCATCATAGCTCTATTTTTTTCGAAGCATGTTCTCTTTGCTTCTCTTCTTCTTTCACTAACTGCATATTTGCATACGCTAAATTTGCAATCATTAAAAAGTGACCACCTAAAATACCTGTACCGAATGCCCACATTTCCATTTCATGCTCAATTTCATACATGATGATAGCTCCTAAAATAGCAGCTGCAAATCGGTTTAAAACTCCTAATCCAGGAGCCTTTTCCTTCATTACGATACTTTTTCCGAGTTTCTCCACTCTGCGAGCTAATAACCAAAGACAATAGGCGCTTACTGCTAATCCAATACCGAACCCTGTCACTTGTTTTCCAAACGGAGTAATCGTCCACATAAGTAGTAAACCACTAAAGATCACATACAATTGTAATCGATATACACGTAAGGCTTCTTGAATCAAAATATCCGCTCCTAAGTTCTCATTTTTTGTACTTTAGAAGAAAAGCAGCAACTTACACAGTTGCTGCTTTCTCTTCTTCTTGTTCTTGTTCCATCTTACGAATTTCAACACGTTTAATTTGGTAAGCGTCTTTTTCTAACACTTTAAATTCATAACCTTCCGCCTCAACGTGTTGTCCTTCTTCGATTTCATGATTTTGCATCATAATCCATCCACCGATTGTATCCACATCATCTTCTTCGATGTGTAATCCAAATAAATCTTTCACTTCTGAGATAAGCACTTTTCCATCAACAATGATATGTTGCTCGTTCACATGTTGAATTGGCGGTGCTTCATCTTCATCATATTCGTCACGAATTTCGCCGACGATTTCCTCCAAGATATCTTCAAGCGTTACAATTCCGGCTGTTCCTCCGTACTCATCATATAAAACAGCCATCGGAATTCGCTTCTTCTGCATTTGAAGTAATAAATCGTGAATTGGAGTCGTTTCCATCACTTCAATAATCGGACGCATATACGAGCGAATAGATGATAAATCTTTTTGATCCTCGGTCATATATCGAATAAAGAAATCTTTTACGTTGACCATACCGATAATATCATCTTTATCTTCTCCAAAAATCGGATAACGTGTGTATCGCTCATTTTGGATCACTTTCATGTGTTCTTCTACTGAATCTTCCAGGTAGAAACCAACGATTTCTGTTCGCGGTACCATAATCTCTTTTGCAATACGATTATCAAATTCAAAAATGTTATTTACATACTTGTATTCAGCTTGATTAATTTCACCACTTTCATAGCTATCTGAAAGGATAAGACGTAATTCTTCTTCTGTATGAGCTACTTCATGTTCTGAAGCTGGCTTTAAACCGAATAAACCAGTTATCACACGAGCTGAACCGTTCAATACCCAAATAAATGGATACATTACTTTATAGAACATCATTAATGGACCTGCCAATAATAACGTTACCCTTTCAGCCTTTTGAATTGCCATCGTTTTCGGAGCTAATTCCCCTACTACAACGTGTAAATACGTCATAATCATAAAAGCAAGACCAAATGTTAATACTGATGAAATAGAAGGATTTAAGTTCCATTTCTCAAATAACGGGTGTAATAACTTTTCAATTGTCGGTTCACCTAACCAACCTAATCCCATAGCTGTAACTGTAATACCTAATTGACAAGCAGATAAATATTCATCTAAATTTGTTGTTACCTTTTTCGCTGCTAAAGCACCGCGTTTTCCTTCCGCAACAAGCTGATCGATACGGCTTGAACGTATCTTTACAATCGCAAACTCTGCTGCTACGAAAAATCCAGTAAATGCGATTAAAATCGCAACCATGACTAAATTAAATATTTCCAATGAATCCCCTTAGTTAAAAAACTAAGGTGTCCACCTCCTGTATACTATAATGTTTTCTTATTTGTTTGTTAGAAAACATAGCCCGATACAAAAATTAAAGAGGTCGGATTTCACTTATTCTATAATAATAGAGCAAGTGTCTGTATTAAAGCTGTCGTTTGACCAGATAAAGATTTCGATATTTTTTCACGTTGTGAATCAGTCAATCCATCTAAAAGCGGCTTTAACTCAGTAAGCTCCACTTCTAATTGATGAATATGGTCTGTCACTTCATTCACTTGTTTCGAAACGTGTTCATTGATACCGAGCAGCTTCTTCTTCTCCTCGATTTTCTCTTTAATCTCACAAAGCGGCATATGCATTTCTTTGCACTTCTCAATAAATTGTAATGTCTCAAATGCTGTTTCGTCGTAATAGCGATAATTAGATTGAGATCGCTCCGCTTTTAAGATACCTAGATTCGTATAATAATCAATCGTTCGTTTCGACACGTGAGCCATGAGAGCCAACTGTCCGATTCGATACACCTTCCCAACGATCTTCCCCCCCTTGTTTATATTACTTACATCATACAACACATAAACTGTACAGTCAAACGTGACGGTTTATTATTCACAATTTATACAAAATTCCAATCTCCTCCTATGATGATTCAATACAAGTAATCTACACTTATACAATAAAATTACTAAACTACTACCTAATCACTACATTGTCTGCCACTTTTAACCTTTCTTATTTAAAAGCATATCCTACTAATAATGATTGCTTGTATAGGAGGGAATTAATATGAAAAAGACAATCATTTCTCATTTTTATAATGAAGAATACCTACTTCCATGGTGGCTTATGCATCACACGAAAATATTCGATCACGGCATTTTAATTAATAGAGGGTCTACAGATCGTTCCGTAGAGATTTGTAAACTATTAGCACCCCACTGGGAAGTACGAAATTCAAGATTTCTTGAGTTTGATCCAACTAATACTGATATTGAAGTGATGGAAATTGAAAGAGAAGTTTCAGGTTGGAAAATCGTTTTAAATACTACTGAATTCTTTTGTTGTAATAATACTGAAGAATTTTTTTCATCTCTTCATACACTAGGCCAAAACATGTATGCGATTAGAATGATTTTAATGATAGATAATCATAATTATAATTATTCAAAGCCTAGATATTCTATCCCCTTAGTAGAACAGCGATACCACGGTGTCTTCCCTTATAACCCAAATCTCGGATGTGCTTGGAGATTTATTCACAATCATCTAGACGGTGCATATTTACCTGGTAGACATCATTCGCGGCACGGATATATAATTTATGACTATCCTTCATTTATTTTAAAATTTTATTTTAGCCCTTGGAATGAACAATCAAAGGCAAGAAAATTACAAATTACACCTACCCTTTCAAAAAGGGGTGTTCAAATGGGACTTCAAACACATTACGGTCAATCTCCTGAAGTACTGGACATACGTTTTTTAGAGCTTAGTAACCTAACACAAGACCTCCGTCATAACCCTGAATATCAAGAATTATTTCCAAAATTCAAACCGTAATATTTTCTGCATCGTCATCACCTCAAACATTTTCATTCACTTAATCAAAAACAATCTCATTTGCATAAAACATGAATACTGTATAAATAATAAATTTTTATTTTAGGAGGAAAAAATGAAAGCTGTTATTCTTGCTGGTGGGTACGGTACAAGAATTGGGGAAGAAACACATTTAAAACCGAAACCTATGATTGAAATTGGAACAAAACCCATTCTATGGCACATTATGAGTTTGTATAGTCATTACGGGATTACTGAGTTTATTATTTGCTTAGGCTATAAAGGATATGCAATTAAAGAGTTCTTTCTAAATTACAACTTACACATGTCTGATTTCACAATACAGTTAAACGATAATACAATTACTAGCCATTCTCATCGTGTAGAACCATGGAAAGTTACACTAATCGATACTGGTGTAAATACCGAAACGGGTGGCCGAGTGAAAAAGATTCAAAATTATGTCGGAGACGAACCTTTCTGCCTCACTTATGGTGATGGATTAAGTAATGTAAATATAAAAGAACTTATTACATTCCATAAAAAACATGGAAAAATGGCTACTGTTACTGCCGTACAACCTCCTGGTAGATTTGGTTCTCTCATATTAGATAAACAGTCTGTAACATCTTTTCAAGAAAAACCATTAGGTGATGGCGGATGGGTTAACGGTGGATTTTTCGTTTTAAATCCTGAAGTTTTCAATTACATTAGTGGAGATAAGTCTGTTTTTGAAACAGACACTTTAGTTCAGTTAGTAAACAAAAATGAATTGGCCGCATATCAACATTCTGGTTTTTGGCATCCGATGGATACATTGCGCGATAAAAATAAATTAGTCGAGCTATGGGAAAGTAATAACGCTCCGTGGAAGGTTTGGTAATATGGCTTCATCATCTTTTTGGAATAAGAAAAAAGTATTTATTACAGGACATACTGGATTTAAAGGCTCCTGGCTCACCCTTTTCTTAAGTTCTTTAGGTGCAGAAGTAGTAGGCTTTTCTTCTCATCCCCCATCCATTCCTAACATTTTTGAACAAGGTAACGTAGCAAAAGAGTGCACGACAATGAAAGGCGATATTACAGATTACCATTCTTTATTTCATGCCATGAAGCAGCATAAACCTGACATAATATTTCATTTAGCAGCTCAGCCAATCGTAACCGCTTCATACAAAAATCCTATCGATACATTCAAAACGAATGTTTTAGGTACTGTCCACGTGCTAGAAGCAGCAAAGTCCGTCGAAAGCGTACGTGCCATTATTAATGTGACAAGCGATAAATGTTATGAGAATGACGGTAGTGGCGACCGAGCGTTCGTGGAAAATGACCGACTAGGAGGTTTCGATCCTTATAGCGCTAGTAAAGCTTGCGCTGAAATAGCGGCAACATCCTATCAAAAATCATTCTTCCGCACTAATACCCAGAAACTCGCCTCAGTCAGAGCTGGTAACGTCATCGGCGGTGGTGATTGGGCAGAAGACCGATTATTCCCTGATATCATTCGGGCATATTTGCACAATCATACTTTGTGTATTCGAAACAAATATGCCGTCCGTCCGTGGCAACATGTTTTAGATCCTCTACATGGCTATATCCTTTTAGCTGAGAAACTTTGGAATGATGCTAAATATGCAGAAGCGTGGAATTTCGGCCCAATGAATGAACCTAACAGAACCGTTCATGATGTCATTGAATCTGTAATAAAATTATGGAATAACCCACTAACAATCATTTCCTCCTCTACAAATACTCCTTATGAATCACCTGTTTTAACACTCGATAGTACAAAAGCAGTAAACAAACTCGGCTGGACTCCTAAGTTATCAACAGATGATGCTATCGCTTGGACTGTTGATTGGTACAAAAAATATGCATCTGGTGAAAATATAGAATCTTTCACACGACAACAAATCGATGCATTCAAAAATTTATAAGGGGGCTATAAAATGGAACAGAAAAAATGCCGTTTTTGCCACTCATTACTAACCAACACTTTTTTAGATTTGGGCGTTTCCCCTCTTGCTAATTCATTTGTAGCTCCTGAAAGCTCATATAAAATGGAACCTTTTTATCCGCTGCACACATTTGTTTGTAACTCTTGTTTACTCGTACAGCTAGATGAATTTGAATCCCCACAAAATATTTTTCATAACTATTTATACTTCAGCTCTTACTCCTCAAGTTGGCTACTACACGCTAAACAATACGTAGAAATGGCGATTAAGCGTTTCAACTTAACGAAACATTCAAAAGTGATTGAAATCGCAAGTAACGATGGGTACTTATTACAATACTTTAAAAAAGAAAATATCGAGACATTGGGAATTGAACCCGCGAAAAACGTAGCAGAAATTGCTATCAAAAAAGGAATTCCTACTCATGTAAATTTTTTCAGTAATGACTTAGCAAAAAAATTGCCACAAGCTGATTTAATCGTCGCAAATAACGTATTAGCACACGTTCCGAACTTGCATGATTTTGTCGCTGGTTTAAAAACACTATTAAAACGTGATGGCACGATAACAATTGAATTCCCACACTTATTAAACCTTATATCCTTTAACCAATTTGATACCATCTACCATGAACACTTCTCCTACTTCTCACTTATAAGCCTTCAAAAAGTTTTAAGTTATCATCATTTAAAAATTATTGATGTAGAAGAACTTTCAACGCATGGTGGTTCCTTACGGATTTTTGTAAACCATCTAAGTGCCCAATCAACTATCCATTCCAATGTTACAAAATTAATTCAAAAAGAAGTCGATCATGGGTTAGATACTTTAGATTACTATCTCCTTTTTTCTAAACGCATCGAACAATTGAAAATAAATATTTTAAAGTTTTTTATTGAAGCGAAAGTTTTAAACAAACAAATTATCGGTTACGGTGCTCCAGCTAAAGGAAACACCCTTTTGAATTATTGCGGGATAGGTAAAGAATTTCTAGCTTATACAGTAGATAAAAATCCTCACAAACAAAATCTCCTTTTACCAGGAACTCGTATTCCAGTAAAATCTCCAGCAGAAATTAAACGTACAAAACCGGATTACATTTTCATACTTCCTTGGAATTTGAAAGACGAAATTATGAAAGAATGCTCTTTCATTCGTGAATGGGGCGGTAAATTTTTAGTGACGGTTCCAGAAGTTGAGGTGATCGAGCCATGAAGAAAGTTGTTGTAACAGGTGGTAGTGGCTGGATAGGTAAATATGTTGTACATTCACTTATACAAAAGGGATATGAAGTGCACGCCACGTATAATAAAAATAACCCCTCTCACCTCCCTTGCCATTGGCATAAAGTAAACTTGCTTCGCGATGACGAAGTAAAACAATTCATTTCGGATGTTCAGCCTAGCCATCTCATTCACCTTGCTTGGGAAGCAGTGCCACCAGCATGCTATATATCTATTAATAATTACTATTGGCTAAAGTCTAGTATTTCATTGATTCAACACTTCACAATATGCGGTGGAAAGCGTGTTGTAGTTGCAGGTACTGGCGCAGAATACGAATGGTTTAACGGCGTATTATTTGAAGATTCACCGCTCCTTTCCTATAAAACCCCGTATTCTTTATGTAAAAACGCACTGCACTCCTGGCTAGAAACGTATGCACAACAAACAGGCCTCAGCATGTGTTGGGGCCGCATTTTTCATATGTATGGACCTCACGAACAAGGTAATCGGCTCGTTTCTAACATTATTACTTCCTTATTAAAAAATGAGGAAGCACTATGTACACATGGAAAACAATCGAGAGATTTCCTCCATGTGAGTGACGTCGCTGACGCTCTCGTAACAGTATTAGAACATGGCGTTACAGGCACCATCAATATCGCTTCAGGTCAATCTGTACAAATTAAAGAACTAGCTTCTATCATCGCTAAAAAGATAGGAAAAGAACATTTAATTAAACTAGACGCGATTCCTTTCTCTAAGGATGAACCTTTATTCGTCGGCGTTAGTGTAGAACGTTTAAAAACTGAAGTAAACTGGAAACCAACATACGATTTAAATACAGGAATAGAAGAAACAATTTTATGGTGGGAATCATTTATACAAAAACATAACGATATACGTCACTAAAACGTAAATCCTTCGTTCCTCTCGCTAATTCCTTATACCATTCTTCTAATCTTTCCGGCGTAATAATATGGTGCGTCCCCATTCCCCCATGCTTACTAGCTTCAGAAAGAGTCGGACCAATTTGTAACTTTCTCTTTCTCATCACATCGTTCCACGGACTAAATCCAAACCATAATATACAAGCAAGAGGTGGATAAATCATCGATTCATGCGCAGATAAATGTCTTCCAACCGTATAACTTCCATGCTCATGATTATGAATAAATCTACCTCTTCTCCATAACGGCCAATCTTCTGGTAAATAACCATGAAATCGCTGTTTCATTAAAGGTATTCCAAAGTTAAGGTCAGGATAGTTGTAGTTAGGATCATCAACCATAATAAGCCCGTCCAGCCAATACATCCTCCCCCCCAATTCATTTAGCGATTTCCAAAACTGATTTTTATCTTGCACGCAAAGAAACTCAGTCGTATTTAAAATCATTTTCCATCCTTGTACTTCTTGTTCTATCCTCATCACTTCATGATCTGTCGCATATGCATCAAACTCTGGATTTACAGAATCTCGCACCTCCCAATGCGGTGCGAATTTTTTACAAATCTCAACGGAACGATCTGTTGAACCTTTATTAATTAAAATACCATGATCAAAAAGTTTCGTATGATGCATAAGCCACCATGGCAATAAATACTCTTCATTGTAAAAATGTGAAATAACGGTTGTAGTTATAATAATCTCCTCCTCTTTCTCTATTAATCTACTTTTTATCCTACAACCAATATACTCATAAGCAAAAATATGTTTCCTAATTATTGATCAAATATTATTATTAATATTTTTGTAAGTTTTCCTTTGGTACCCAGCCCTTCTCACCATCTCTTCCTTCGCACCAAACCCATCCATTCAATTCTTCTAATCCGATCAATCTTTCTCCAATACTCACATTTAATTCTTTCGCAGTATATTGTTTTATAATAATTCCTGTTCCATTCATATCTTTTCTTATAATTTGCTCCGGAACCCATCCTTTCCGGTTATACTTCTCTTCGTGACAAAACATCCAGTTTTCCCAGTTTTCCGGACCAGCGTAACTCTCTATCATTTTCACTACATCCCCCTCTTCTAAGCGAATTGGATTAGGATAATTGCTAACATGTGATTTTATAACGATATATTTCATAACAACCTCCAATAATCAGAAAATTAAGTTATAATATCATTATAAAAATAGAAAGGAGCATACACGCATGTACTACAACACTTCATTCGAAAACGATCAACCTGTAGGCCGTCTATAAACTAAGACGGGCAATCATATAACACATACACTACGCCTCGTCTTAGGGAACTCATAATACCCTAAAAATAGACGGAGGTACTTTACATGAAACAAACAATTTTAGGAGCTATATATTTATCACTAGCAGCAAGTATATGGGGCGGTATGTATGTTGTTAGCAAATACGTACTCGATTTTATCCCACCACTAACACTCGTTTGGCTACGCTTTATTATCGCTTTTGTTGTTTTGTATGGCATTTTAAAACTAGCTGAGAAAAAGCAAAAGAAAAAAGTAACCATTCGCAAAAAAGATTGGCTCCTCTTCGCTTGGATTGGATTTATCGGCTATTTCATTTCGATCACATGCCAATTTATCGGAACAAAATTATCCGACGCTCATACAGGCTCGTTAGTTACATCAGCTACACCTGCATTTATGGTTATATTTGCAGCGCTCATTTTGAAAGAGAAACTAACTGCTCGTAGACTTTTATCTACTATAATAGCGACAATCGGTGTCATTATCGTAATCGGATGGGACATTGAAATTGGCTATTATTTTATCGGAACAATCATTTTAGTTGGAGCCGCTATTACGTGGGCTTTACTATCTATTTATGTAAAAACCGCTTCAGCTCGATTTTCATCTTTAGTTATTACAACGTATGCCATATTCTTTTCACTCTTTTTTATTACACCTTTTATGATATGGGAACTACAAACATCCTCTATCGGAACAGTAAATACGTACGTAATATTAGGCGTATTATACTTAGGAATCGTCTCAACAGCAGGTGCCTTTTTCCTTTGGAATAAAGGATTAGAATTAATGGATGCAAGCATCGGTTCCTTATTTTTCTTCTTCCAACCTATCGTTGGATCATTACTTGGCTGGCTCTTATTAAATGAGACATTAAATAGTAACTTTTTCATTGGTGGTATTCTCATTATATGTAGCGTTTTCATTACTACTTTTGAAAAGAAATAAAAAGCAGGCAGAGCTTCTTAGTCTCTGCCTGTTCGCATAATTGGATCTTGGTCGTGAAAACCAATACAAATCGGTATATTACTTTGCACTTCACTACGTACACTTATAAAACTACACAGCGTTTTAGCAATTAAATATAAAGTTATACCGACTGCTTTTTCACTTGTGTCAAAGCCATTTTCAGTATACATATCTGCTAATTCTACAGACCCCGGCCCCTCAATATTATATGTCCATTCAGATGCCCAATCGTCATCCTCTTCTTCCATTAGAAAATACTCCTCACAAATATAGAACTGACTATCCCATTCGTTATCAAGGTCATACTCAAAATAAATCGCTTTTGCTTCTTCATTAGTAGCCCTTTCTACAGTTGTATCCAAACCTACTCGAATACTTTCCTTATATGACTCTAAATCAATTACTTTAATTCGCTCTGCACATTCTGTAGACGCCAACACGCAACAAATATCATAATACTTCGCTTCTATTTGCTCTACTGCTAACGAAAAGACATCCTCTTGCATCTCTTCTAAATACTGAAATATATCCACACTAAACACTCCTCACTCTTTACGCACTCCAATGCGATGGACGAGACAATAATTTCGGTAATTTCGTATGCTTATCCCCTCTCGCAGCATTAACTTGAACTTGCGTCAGAAAAATACTATTAGTAAAATCAGCCCCGCGAATATCTGCATCTCGCAAATCTGCTCCGATGAGATCTGCTCCTCTTAAATCTGCACCATTTAAGTTAGCCGCAATTAAATAAGCTCCTCTTAAATTTGCACCTTGTAAATTTTTCTTTTTCAGATTCGCTCCCATAAGGTCTGCTCCGCGGTGAATGATTCGTTTCTTACGCGCAGTATTCATTTCCTTCCATACTAGTTCGCTCGTTTCTAAAAGGAGAATGTTCACCTCTGCCCTATGCATTGGAACATTTATTTTCATTAACTCATCTGGATTTAAATTCGAAAGTCGCTCTGTCTCCTCAATTGCGTTCTCCAGCTCTTTATGAATTGGCTGTGTTGCCTTTAAAAGAATCGCCTCATTCAAATACCAAAGCATTTCATGAAGTTGATGCATAACTGGAAAAGCATCGTACATTTTTCTTGCATGCTTTGCATCTTTCCGCCAATCAATCCCTTTAAACGTACCCTGAGAAATCTTCTGTCCAGCACCGAAACACTCAAATACTGTACAACCTTTATAACCTTTTCCTCTAAGATTTTTATGTATACTACATTTAAAATCTGATTGTAAGTTGGAACATGGTTTACCACCATCTTTATTCACTGCAAAATCTACCGATGCTGCGAACGGTAATGCAACGCAACATAGACCGAAGCATTTTTCGCAGTTTGCTTTTAAATGATCGTTATGATTAGTCAAAATCTATACCCCCTGTTGTCTTTTGACTATTTCATAATATTCCAACTGTAATAAATAATCAATTTTAAAATAAACCAGCATCTTTCGTTTCAATTCATAACTTTATCATTCGATTTCCTTTCAATTGAAAAGGACTATTTCTATTTAACGAATTATAATTAAATTATAAATTTTCTAACTAAAAAGGAGACTTATTATGGCACTAGAAATGAAAACAAACTGTCAAATTTGCGATCAATCGCTCGAACAAGATTCTGAAGCATACATTTGTGTATATGAATGTACATTTTGCGCACCATGTACAGAAGAAAGACATAACGTTTGTCCAAACTGCGGCGGCGAGTTAGTACGTAGACCGAAAAAGAAACAGTAAAAAGCAAAGCGATATCGCTTTGCTTTTTTTTAGGCATATGAAATTATATCAACGATTTTTCAAATATATCGAACACAACTTCAAATATATCAACGATTTTTCAAATATATCGAACACAACTTCAAATATATCAACGATTTTTTTAATATATCGAACACAACTTCAAATATATCAACGATTTTTTTAATATATCGAACACAACTTCAAATATATCAACGATTTTTTTAATATATCGACGTTTCGACAAAGGATATCGACTTACCGACAAATAACGACACCTCTGCATGCATTCAGCTTCAACACAACTTAAGCATTTAAAAACTTCACACAAACAGGCTCTGGCACAACAACATCAGATTGTAAAAGTGTTAACTTACCTGTAGATTCATCTCTTGAAAATAACACAAGATTATGTGACTTTTCATTTGTAGCAACAAGAAACTTTTCAGTAGGATCTAATACAAAGTCTCTTGGCCAATTTCCTTCTGTAGATGTATGTTCCACAAATGTAAGCTGGCCTGAGTTTTGATCTACGCTATAAACAGCGATACTATTATGACCACGATTACCTGCATATACAAAGCGGCCGTCAGAAGAAATATGGATAGCACTGCCTTGACTATTTTCATCAAATTGTTCTGGAAGAGTAGAAATATACTGTAATTCTGTAAAGGATCCTTCTTCCGAGTTATATGTTAGCGCAATAACCTCTGAACTAAGCTCCGTCATTACATAAGCGTATTTTCC
Source organism: Bacillus sp. PK6-16 (assembly GCF_056530295.1). NCBI lineage: Bacteria > Bacillati > Bacillota > Bacilli > Caryophanales > Bacillaceae > Bacillus > Bacillus sp. PK6-16. Next base: position 2,065,265 of record NZ_CP096511.1, on the reverse strand, counting down.
ATTTGGATGAAAAGCAATGTGTCTTGGTCCACTTCCTGGATTCACAGACAGGCTATTCACTTCTATTAATGTACTATCTTTTACTTCATACGTAATTATTTTATCTATCCCTAAATCAACGCCCACTACATATTTTTCATCAGGAGTGTACCCCGCGTAATGTGCATGTGGTTTTTCTTGTCTTTCTTTATTCGGACCTGAACCTTCATGTGCCATAATAGATGAAGCAGGATTTACAGTTCCATTTTCTTCATTTATTTCAAAAGACTCAATCGTTCCTTTATGGTAATTCGCTGTAACTACTGTATGATTCCCACTATCAACACTAATATGACAAGGAGAAGCACCTTCTACTACTTGTCTATTTTTCGCTTTTAGTTCTCCAGTATGACTATCAATGGAATAAGCAGCTACACCGCCAGATTCGCCTTCCTTAACAACAGAATAAAGATATTCATTATTTCGGTTAATCGTTACATATGTAGGGTTATCCAGCTTAGCGGCAAGTGTTACATTACTAATTTTTTTTGCTTCTACATCTAACGTAAACTTATATATTCCTTCACTATTTTCTTTCGTGTATGTTCCAACATATCCAATAAACTCTTTGTTATCCTTCATTTTCATAACCCTCTCTCCCTATATTTTTCGTTCATCATACTTCTTAACATATTTTATGTTGAAAGAGTATCCAAAAAAAATCGGAGTACCTCTTTATACGTTACCATATTTTCTTGGTAAATAACTTTTAAACCCACTTTTTTTGATACGCTGCTATACTTTCATATTCTTCTTCCAATTGACGGGACAGACGAATATAGATTGGCGTTAAATCTTTATATTTTTCCACACTTTCCATGTTTGGCTCATGATGAAAATCTGCACCTACCATTTCAGAAACTACGGATAATGTATCTATTTCACCTAAACTATATAAACCGAGGATTGCAGCTCCTAAGCAAGAGCTTTCGAAACTTTCAGGAACATATACGTCTTGATGGAAAATATCCGCCATCATCTGTCTCCAAAGTTCCGACCTTGCAAAGCCGCCTGTCGCTTGAATTTTTTTCGGTTCGCCAATGAGTTCTTTTAAAGCGAGAAGAACGGTATATAAGTTATAAATTACCCCTTCTAAAACTGCACGGATAAGATGTTCTTTCTTATGGTACAATCCGAGTCCAAAAAATGATCCTCGTGCATTTGCATTCCATAAAGGAGCTCTTTCTCCTGCTAAATAAGGATGAAATAATAACCCATCAGATCCCGGATTCACTTTTGCTGCTATTTCAGTAAGTACTTCATATGGATCTTTTCCTAAACGCTTCGCAAGTTCAATCTCTGAAGTACCCAATTGGTCACGAGCCCATCTGAAAATCATACCACCGTTATTAACTGGACCACCGATTACCCAATGGTCTTCAGTTAACGCATAACAAAAGATTCTCCCTTTTGGATCTGTTACAGGACGATTTGTTACAGCACGAATCGCACCGCTTGTACCAATTGTAACAGCCACAACGCCAGGATCTATTGCATTTACCCCTAAATTAGATAGTACTCCATCACTCGCTCCTACTACAAAAGGCGTAGAAACAGGTACATTCATCTCTTTGGCAAGCTCTTCATCTAATCCTGTTAAACTGTGCGTTGTTGGAACAAGCTTTGAAAGCTTTTCATCTGTAATTCCCGCAACATATAAAGCCTCTTCATCCCATTTTAAAGATTTTAAATTAAACATCCCTGTTGCTGATGCTATAGAATAATCAATTACATACTTTTTATATAACTTGTAAAAAACATATTCTTTAATAGAAATGAATTTATAACTTTTTGCGAATAACTCTGCCTTCTCATTCTGTAGCCAAACTAATTTCGAAAGTGGTGACATCGGATGAATTGGTGTCCCAGTACGAAGGTAAATTTCGTGACCATTCATATCATTCTTTATTTTCTCCGCCCAGCTTGCACTTCTATTATCTGCCCAAGTGATACATCTCGTTAACAGCTTTCCCTTTTCATCTACAGCAATGATACTATGCATTGCCGAACTAAAAGAGACACAAAGAATATCACTTGGCTGTACACTACTTGATCGTACAGTTTCTTTAATCGTATGTATTACTGCACGAAAAATTTCTTCTGGGTCTTGTTCTGCTGTTTCAGGCGTAGGAGAATATAAAGGATATTCAATTCCATGACTAGCAATGACAGATCCATCAGTAGAAAATAGAACTGATTTTGTACTAGTTGTCCCAATATCTACACCAATCATATATTTTGAGCTCACCATTTCTTCCTCCTAACAAAAAATTGTTACAGTATCCCACCATAAAAATACATTCCTTTTATCTATTGATAACGTTGTATGCCACAATTATCTAAATAGAAACATCTTTATCTTAAACAAACATATCGAGTAGTAAAACGCCTCCAAAAGCGATAAATGAAAGTAACGTTTCTAATACTGTCCATGTTTTAAATGTTTCTTTCACTGTTAAACCTAGGTATTCTTTTACCATCCAAAAACCAGCATCGTTTACGTGTGAAAACATTAATGCTCCTGCACCTGTTGCAATAACGAGTAATTCTAAGTTCACACCTGTTGTATTTTCAACGATTGGCGAAATGATACCCGCTGCTGTTGTTAAGGCGACTGTCGCTGACCCTGTCGCAATTCGAATTAAACCAGCTACTATAAATGCTAATACAATTGGAGATAGAGCTAAATGTTCAGACATTTGAGCAATAGCATTCCCTACCCCACTATCGATAAGAATTTGCTTAAAACCCCCGCCGGCACCAATAATCGCAACAATTGAACCGATTGGTAATAAGCTATCTTCTGTTATCTTCTTAATAGCTTTTTTATCGATACCTTGACGAAATCCAAGAAAATAGAACGCCGCAAAACATGCAATCAATAGTGCAATGATAGGACTACCGATTAATGTGATAATCTTCATCAAAGTATTAGAAAGAGGCACATAAGGAGCTGCTGCAGCTAAAACCATTAACATAACAGGTAACAATATAACTAAAAATGAAACTCCTATTCCTGGTAATTTCGTTGATTTTGTATTTACACGAATCAATTCTGGCTCATTTTCAGGAATTACACGTTTGTGAATCCATTTCGCAAATATAGGACCTGCAATAATCGCTGCAAAAAATGTAATAATGAGTGAATACATTAGTACCTTCCCAAGATTCGCTTTATAAATACCAATTGCAACTATGGCCCCTGGATGCGGAGGAACAAGACCGTGCACGACAGATAGCCCAGCAATTGCTGGTAATGCTATTAATAAAATATTTTGTTTCGTTGTTTTATGAATTGAAATTACTAACGGCAGTAATATTAAAATGCCTACTTCAAAAAACACCGGGATTCCAATAATAAAACCTGCAATTAACATAGCCCATGGTAAGTTTTTTATCCCAAAGGATTTAATAAAGAACTCTGCCACTTGCATTCCAGCACCTGACTCTGCCATCATTTTCCCTAAAATTGTACCTAATACTAAAATACCTACTAAATGCCCGAGAACACTTCCAACTCCTGTTTCATAAGCACTCACTATTTTATCCATTGGCATTCCAGACATAATCGCTAAAAACAAACTTGCAACCGTTAAACTAATAAACGCATGCCATCTCCACCACGACACCCCTAAAATAACAATTACGATTGATAATAATGTAATCATTAAAAGGTACATATTCATACTCAGTTCCACCCCTTTATGTAAACCCTTTCAAAATTACTATACAATTAAGAGAACCTATATAGTTCTTTCATGAGTAAGAATTTATATATCGATATACAAATCATCTTCACAAAATAATAATTTATACAAAAAGAATCTCCCTTATCAGAGATACATGTTAACTACTCTCTCTGATAAGGGGATTTCTCTTTCATAATTATAATGTTATTTTATACATGCTTCATACGAGCATATTTTCCTTCTTCAAAAGTAAATGACACTTTCTTCTCTGCTGTTTTCACGTAGTAAGACTACAAACTGAGGATCCAGTTTAAACGATGAAGTTACTTAGGATTTGTCCTCTCATGAAAAGCAATTTTCGGAAAGCCCCTTCACTTTTATGCATTATAATTTAGGAGCTTTCGCCCAATCCGCAGCAAACTTCTCAATACCCTGGTCTGTTAATGGGTGCATAGCAAGTTGTTCAATTACTTTATAAGGGATTGTTGCAATGTGAGCACCTGCCATCGCTACACGAGTTACGTGATCTGGATGTCTAACAGAAGCCGCAATAATTTGTGTATCTAATTGATGAACATCGAATAATTCAGCAATTTTAGCAACTAATAATACGCCATCTTCAGAAATATCATCTAAGCGCCCTAAAAATGGAGAAACATACGTTGCACCTGCTCGAGCCGCTAAAAGAGCTTGGTTCACTGTGAAAATAAGTGTAACGTTCGTTTTCACACCTTTTTCAGTAAGATAGCGACAAGCTTCTAATCCTGCTAGCGTCATCGGAAGTTTTATTGTAACTTTTTCATCGCCGCCGTTAATCTTAATCAGTTCCTCTGCTTGAGCGATCATCTCTTCAGCTGTAACAGCATCTGGCGTTACTTCTGCCGAAACAGATTCAACTTTCGGCACTGCCTGACAAATTTCTGCAATACGGTCTTCAAACTTAATGCCCTCTTTTGCTACTAAAGAAGGATTTGTTGTAACACCAGCTAAAACTCCAAGTTTATATGCTTTTTTTATGTCCTCAAGATTTGCAGTATCAATAAAAAATTTCATGATCCATTCCCTCCAGTTTTTAAACGTTGATGAGTTACATGTTTAATATGCTTATCCCGTAAAAGCCCGATTGGTGTGGAATAAAGCCCCTACTTATTAAAGTTTCACTTTATTTCTTTTCTACTGCATGTCCGCCAAATTCATTGCGCAGAGCTGCTACAACTTTTCCTGTAAATGTATCATTGTCTAATGAGCGGTAGCGCATTAATAGAGACATTGCGATAACAGGAGTTGCTGTTTGAAGGTCTAATGCTGTTTCTACTGTCCATTTTCCTTCACCAGAAGAATGCATAACACCCTTAATTTCATCCAGTTTTGCATCTTTAGAAAATGCATTTTCTGTTAATTCCATTAACCAAGAGCGAATGACTGAACCGTTGTTCCATACTCTTGATACTTTTTCATAATCGTAGTCAAATTCACTTTTCTCTAGAATCTCAAATCCTTCACCAATAGCAGCCATCATACCGTATTCAATTCCGTTGTGAACCATTTTTAAGAAGTGACCACTACCAGCTTTTCCAGCATATAAAAATCCATTTTCTACAGCAGTATCGCGGAAGATAGGTTCAACGATGTCCCAAGCTTCTTGATCTCCTCCGATCATGTAACAAGCACCATTACGAGCGCCTTCCATTCCGCCAGAAGTTCCTGCATCCATAAAGTGAATGCCATCTTTCTTTAATTGCTCATATCGGCGGATAGACTCTTTATAATGTGAATTACCAGCTTCAATTAAAATATCTCCTTTTGATAAAAGTGGTGTAACCTCATCAATAACAGAATCAACAACAGCGTGTGGTACCATTACCCAAAGAATTCTTGGTGATTGTAATGACTGAACAAGTTCACTTAAACTAGATGTACCCGTTGCCCCGTACTCTTTCATTTCTTCTACTGCGCTCGTATTTAAATCAAATGCTACTACTTCATGTTTATGATCCATTAAATTTTTCCCTAAATTTAATCCCATTTTACCTAACCCAATTAATCCTACTTGCATAATATAATTCCTCCTCAGATTATCTTTTATTAAAAATTCATATCACTACGATTTTGAATACCCTTCAGTATTGATAAATCTAGAAAGGTATTCACAGTCATAGCTTAAGAATTCAACACATTTTTTGTAATTTGAACAACATTTTCTGTCGTAAATCCAAATAGATTCATGACTTCAGCTCCAGTTCCTGAAGCTCCAAATGTTTCAATTGCTAGTACTTTTCCTTCTTGTCCTACATAACGTTCCCAACCTAGAGATACACCCATCTCAAGAGATACTCGTTTCGTTATAGAAGACGGAAGAACGGATTCTTTATATTCGTTCGATTGGCGATCGAATAACTCCCAGCTCGGCATTGCAACGATGCGAACAGAAACTTGATCTTCTTCTAATTTTGCTTTCGCACTAGCAGCTAAGGATACTTCAGAACCTGTCGCAATTAAAATTACATCCGGATTTTCATTTGTTTCTGTTAATACGTAAGCTCCTTTAGAGAGATTCTCTATGTTCGCTTTCGTTTCATTAAACACCGGTAAATTTTGACGACTCAGTACTAAAACGACTGGACCATCCGTTTGCTGTAAAGCATACGCCCAAGCACTTGCTGTTTCATTTGCATCTGACGGACGGATAACTGTTAGACCAGGAATTGCTCGAAGCGCTGCCAATTGTTCAATTGGTTCATGCGTTGGACCATCTTCTCCTACAGCAATCGAATCATGTGTAAATACGTAAGTAACAGGTAACTTTTGCAGTGCAGCCAGTCGAATCGATGGACGAAGATAATCATTAAATACAAAGAATGTACTTACGAAAGGTTTTACTCCTCCATGAAGCGCCAATCCATTCGCTGCCGCGCCCATTGCATGTTCACGTACACCGAAGTATATATTGCGGCCAGCATACGATTCTACTGCATATACTGCTTCACCTTTTATATCTGTCATCGTAGAATGAGAAAGATCTGCACTTCCACCGAAAATAGAAGGAATCGATTTCACATAATGATTAATAGCTTCCCCACTTGCAACACGAGTAGAAATCGTTTTTTCAGTATCAAAGGATAGAATGTCTTTCGCTTCAATTAAAACCTCACCTGTAATCGCTTTTTCTAATTCATCTGCCAGTGTAGGATTCGCTTCTCTGTATGAGTTGAACTGCTCATTCCAGTCATTTTCTTTTTCAATACCTTTTTGTTTCAGTTCATTAAAATGAGCTTTTACTTCTTGAGGTACAAAGAAGTCTTCCTCATAATGCCAACCATACACTTGTTTTGTCGCTGTCGCTTCTTCTACCCCAAGCGGATTACCATGTGCTTTGTTCGTTCCAGCAACTTTTGGACTTCCATAACCTATAATGGTTCTAATTTCTATAAGAGTAGGTTGATCCGTATTGTCTTTCGCTAATTGAATCGCTTTTGTAATCGTATCAACATCGTTTCCATCCTCAACTCTTACATATTGCCAATGTGCAGATTCTACTCTTTTCTGAATATCTTCAGAAAAAGCAATGTTTAATTCACCATCAAGTGAAATTTCATTTGAATCATACAGTACAATTAACTTGCCAAGTTTCATATGTCCTGCCATTGACATCGCTTCATAAGCGACACCCTCCATTAAGTCACCGTCTCCAACTAAAGCGTACGTATTATGATCTATAATAGAGTGACCATCCTTATTGAACTTCGCTGCCAAATGAGCTTCTGCCATTGCCATTCCGACAGCATTCGCAATTCCTTGTCCTAACGGGCCTGTCGTCGCTTCAACTCCAGAAGTGTGACCAAACTCCGGATGTCCTGGTGTTTTACTATTTAACTTTCTAAAGCTTTTCAAGTCATCAATTGAAACGTCATATCCAGCTAAATGAAGTAAGCTATACAGTAGGCTCGATCCGTGTCCCGCTGATAAAACGAATCGATCACGGTTAAACCATTTCGGATGATTAGGATTGTGACTTAAATGATTCGCCCATAATGCATAAGCCATCGGTGCTGCTCCCATCGGAAGACCTGGATGACCTGAATTTGCCGCATTAATAGCATCAATTGATAACGTACGAAGTGTATTCACTGCTAATTGATTTATGTTTTGTGTCATAGTAATCGTCCCCCTAAATGCTTTCATGAAAGAAAGTACTTATTTTTCCGTTTCTTGATCTAACCACCATTTAAATCCACTTTCTTGCAATAATTCATTCGACGCATCTGGACCATATGAACCAGACTCATATTCATGAAGTGGTAATAAGTTTTCCTCGAATGCTTCAAGAATTGGTTGTACCCATTCCCATGACAATTCAACTTCTCTCCAATGTGCAAAGAATGTAGCGTCTCCACTCACAGCATCATGAATGAGTCTTTCATACGCTTCAGGTACTCCCACATCCGCTTGCTCACAAGTAAAGTTAATACGCATCGGTTCAATTTCTCCATTTTTCAATGGATTTTTACTATTTAACTGTAATGAAACATTCTCACCTGGGCTAATTTCAATTATTAATAAGTTAGGTGCTGCATTTGGATTACTATCTTGATATTGCTGTTTTAACGTATTTTTAAATTCGATTACAATACGAGTAGACTTTTCTTTCATTCGTTTACCTGTTCGTATATAAAATGGAACGCCAGTCCAAAACGGATTATCGATCCACAATCGAGCAGCAACAAATGTGTCTATGTTAGAAGAAGGATTTACTCCTGGTTCCTCTTTATATGCTACAACTTGCTCGCCTTTTATCTCTCCTGAAGCATATTGTCCGCGAATGATATGGTTTTGAACGTCTTCTTTTTTCACTTTACGAAGCGTCTCCATTACCTTTCGCTTTTCCTCTCGAATTTCACATGCATTAACCTTTTCCGGCAGATTCATAGCAGTCATCATTAATATTTGTAACATATGATTTTGAACCATATCTCGAATGGCTCCTGCCTGATCATAATATCCTGCTCTTTCTTCAACCCCAACTGTTTCACTAGCTGTGATTTGTACATTCGCTATATGTTCTTTATTCCAAATAGACTGGAGAACAGGATTTGCAAATTCTAGTGCTTCAAGATTTTGAATCATCGGTTTACCTAAATAATGATCAATACGGTATATCTCGTCTTCTTCAAACGTGCGACTAAGCTTATCATTCAGCTCACGAGCAGATGTAAGGTCATGCCCAAACGGTTTCTCAATCATTAGGCGTTTCCATCCATCCGTTTTATCAAGTCCGCTTTCCTTAATATTTAAAGCGATTGTCTCGAAAAATTCAGGAGCAACGGAAAGATAAAACATTCTATTACCTTTTATATGTAGTTCTTCTTCCCTTTCGCGAACGACTTGTAATAATCTCTCATAGTCTTCCGGCTTACTCACATCTAATGGACAATAGCGAAAATTATCTAAAAAACCTTCGAGATCTGAAGTCCCTTCTTCTCTATGGCGAGAAAACGTCTCTATTGATTCTTTTATTCTTTTTTGAAAATCTACATGAGATACTTCACGTCTCCCAAGCCCGATAACAGATATTTGCTTTGGAAGCTTTTGATCTCTATATAAGTTATATAGTGCGGGGTAAATTTTGCGTTTCGCTAAGTCCCCTGTCGCTCCAAATAAAACAAAGGTCATTGATTCCAATTTCAGTCCCCCTCTTGTTGTATAATCCTTGTCAATATTTTAAAAATGAATTGTACAGAATCCCCTGTTTTTATAAAAAAACAAAGAGTTATCAAATTCCAATTCCTTTTATACCTTTCGCTTTCTAATTGTCCCCAATATTAATAGTGGCAATTCAAAGCATTTCTACCACAGATTACTTATTTATCGAACCTAACAAACAAATGTATATTCGATTACTTTTAGTAATTAAATAATCTTATGTCTAGTATATTAACCATATAAATTATTATCGTCAATAAAAATGTCTTGCATTACATACTATTTATTTCGTAATGCTTTTCTAAGTGTATTCCTAATTACCATTCATTTTCAAAGATAATGATTGATATAACAAATGTCAGTTTCATCAAAATCTTCAATCATTTTTTCATTAAACTCACGAGCAGACGTTACATGATAACCAAAAGGCTTCTCTATAATAAGACGACGGTTCAATCCTTTTGTAGCCCACAATCCACTTTTCTTAATATTTAAAGCAATGACATCAAATACTTCTGGTATAACAGATAGGTAAAACATGCGGTTTTCAGGAATGTTTAATTCTGTTTCACGCATCTTTACAAGGCGCAACAAATCTGGATAGTCCTCTATATTCGCTGTATTTAATTGACAATAACGAAATGTACTAATAAATTCTTCTACTCCTGATTCGTCATCAGTAGATATTCTAGAAAATGTAGCAAGGGATTGTTCTACCTTTGTTTGAAATTCCACATCTGACATTACCCTTCTGCCGATACCCATAATCGAAATAGATTGCGGTATATTTTGATTACTAAATAGCTTATATAAAGCAGGATAAATTTTGCGTTTCGCTAAATCCCCTGTCGCTCCGGATAAAGTGAAACTTTAATCAGTGGGGGTTTTGTTCATCCCCACTGATTATTAGTTGAACCAATCGGGCTTTTACAGGCAGTTGCCCCACCTAACTTCTATGATATCGCTGAATTTTGAGGTGGGGGTCTTACTGCCTGTTAATGCGGGGTAAAAGAAATGTCATTGAATCCATTTGTTCTCTCTCTTTTAAAACAATTGCTAGAATAGAATATATAAGTTCATTCGCTACTTAGCACCATACTGTCTCTAAAACCTCATACTTTACCAATGTTTCTTCAATACAATTTTCCCAAGAGCACGTTCTGACTCACTTATGTGGTGTGCTTTTTTTACACCTTCTACATGTAAAGGCAACACATGCGTGACAACAGGTTTAATCTTCCCGCTCTCAATTAATTCTGTAATAAGAGAAAGTTCATATCCGTTAGGTTCAGTAAATATATGGTCACTCTCAATATTTTTCTCTCTTGCTATTTCAATTTGCGGAATTTCCATACCTTTCGGACCATAAATAGACGCTAACTTTCCATTTGGTGCAAGTACTTTATAACTATTCTTTAGTACATCCCCACCTAACACATCAAATACAATATTGTAATTATGCAAAAGCAAAGAAAAGTCTTCCGTTTTGTAATCGACGACAGTATCAGCGCCTAGATCCTTTACAAATTGCATGTTTTTCGTACTAGTCGTAGTTGCAACATGTGCACCGAAACTTTTCGCTAGTTGAATAGCAAACGTACCAATCCCGCCAGATCCAGCATGAATTAAAACCTTATTACCTTTTTGAACATTTGCGAACTTCACTAAGCTTTGCCAACTTGTCAAACCTACTAGAGGGATTGATGCCGCTTCTTCAAAAGATAGATTTCTCGGTTTTTCCGCCACATATTTTTCATCTACAGCCACGTACTCTGCGTACGTGCCGTTTCGTTCAATATCTGGACGACTATATACTTCATCCCCCACTTTAAATGCTGTTACGTTTGGCCCTATAGCAGCAACTACACCTGCAACATCCCATCCTAAAACGAGCGGGAAGTCATAAGAAATTACGTCTTGAAGTAAACCCTCACGTATTTTCCAATCCACAGGATTTACACCAGCTGCATATACTTCAATCAGTACATCGTTGTCTCCCAATAGCGGTGTCTGCATTTCAATCTCTTGTAGTACGCTTTTATCTCCATATTGCATAAGTCCTATTGCTTTCATTCTTTTCACTCCTTTACAAGGCTGGGAAATGCGGTAGTACTTCTTCTCCTAGCTCATCCAATACTTCGTCAGCTGGACGTTGACCATCAAATAGAGCAAGGAATAAATGATTCACACCAATACTTTTATATACATCAAGTAATTCAATTAGTGCCTTACGCCCTGTACGGTAACCTAAACGTATCGGTGTAGGACGTTCATTTGGATCTTCAGATAAATCTAAATGCATCGGTTGGATAAATGGTTTGAATACATCTGGATGATAATCCTCTACTCGTTCTCTCCATTGTCCAATTGCTGCTGCCTGATGCACTGGACTACGTGGATAATACATCCATCCATCTCCATGTTCAGCAAACCATTCCATATTTTGCTGACTAAAACCTGTAATAAAGGTTGGAACACGTTTAGACGGTTTTGGAACTAAATTCGCACCATGCACTTCTCCTAGCGTCGACTGGATAGACGGGAAGTTTTTATACAAAATGTCTTCCAAGTAAGCAAATGCTTCTCTAAACTTTTCACCTCGTGTTTCATGACTAACACCTAACGCTTTGAAATCGGCACGTCTGTCACCGGATGAAACGCCAAGCATAATTCTTTCTGGAAATAGTTGATCTAATGTAGCAATTTCTTTTGCTACACGCAATGGATGACGAAGTGACAACACTGTTGCCGACGTTCCAAATGCAATTTTCTCTGTCTTGCTTGCTAAATACGTCAAATAAATCATCATATCGTAAATTTGACCTGTTGCAGGATCACCAAAATCAGGGTCTTGCAGCAAAACATCGCGAAGCCATACACCTGTAAAACCATATTGTTCTGCTTTTTGCACTAACTCTACTTGTTTTTCCATCGTTGGAGCATGAAACTGATAATTTTCAATCGGAATGTGGACTCCTAATGTAAGCTGATTTTCCGCAAACATACGATTATATCCAAAATGGTTCGCAAACTTTTCCATGTGTTTCACTCACTTTCCCTCATTCATATAAATCTATACTTTTCATATTTCTTCTCAAAATTTATAAGCAACACTGCAACACCACATTGTTGCCGATTGTAATCGTTATAACTTTCTTTGTGCTACGAGTGTTATTATAAATCGGCCATAACATGAATAACAGTACGTACTTTAAAGTGATGTAGGCACTTTAAAGTACCTATACTACATGCTTGCTTATCACTTTCAGCACTAATTCATGCTACACAAAATAACAATTCCCTTTCCTTCAGCAACTTCCAAAGTTGCTTTTGCATATGCGCTACACTATTTCATGCAATCTCCTTCTCTTTATAAAAATTCCTCAAACAAAATGATTGACTTGGAGTTAACTTCAAGTCATACACTTGTAGTGAAAGGAGTGTAATTACAAATGAACGATATATTCACAATATCAGATGTTGCAAAGAAAACAGGATTAAGTACAGATACAATTAGATACTACGAAAAAATTAACCTTCTTCCCCCAGCTAATAGAAATGGGAATAATAATAGGCAATATGTTCAATTAGATATCGATCGAATACTTTTCATTAATCATCTAAAAAGAACACAAATGCCATTAAATAAAATACAAGAATATATGAAATTTTCACGAGAAAAAAACGATGAAGCTTGCAAAACAATACTTGAGGAACATCAAAAACAAATCACAATACAACTAACGAATTTGCAAGCAACTTTAGATATTATAAATTATAAAATTACTCACTTTGAGCGTATAAAAACAGGGAAATTTAATAAAGGAACGGAGATGGAGTTACACAATGAATAATAATAATGAAAACACAATTCAAAAACCAATTTATTCTGGATTCGATGCAAGAACTACTGCCAAAGAGGCTCTAGGTGGAAAAGATTTAAGCGGAAAGATAGCTATTGTAACTGGAGGATATTCAGGATTAGGACTTGAAATCACGCGCGTACTTGCGGAAGCGGGCGCTACAGTTATCGTACCAGCCAGAAGAATAGAACAAGCTCAAGAAGCTACTGCAAATATTCCGCGGGTGGGATTGGAAAAACTAGATCTTATTAATCCTGATTCTATAGATGCTTTTGCAAATAGATTTCTTAGTACTGGACGTCCACTACATATTTTAGTAAACGGCGCAGGAATAATGGCTAACCCATTAAAACGCGATGTACGAGGATATGAATCCCAGTTCGCAACAAATCATTTAGGTCATTTCCAATTAACAGCAAGACTTTGGCCCGCTTTAGTTCAAGCAAATGGAGCAAGAGTTGTATCAGTTAGTTCGCGCGGTCATCGTATTTGTGGTGTTGATTTTAACGATCCAAACTTTACAAATCGTCATTACGACAAATGGCAAGCTTACGGACAATCCAAAACAGCAAATGCATTATTTGCGATCGAATTAGATAAACGTGGTAAAGAATTTCATGTACGTGCATTCTCTGCCCACCCTGGAACAATCGTAACAAGTTTATCCCGAAATTTAACTGATGAAGAAATGCATTCAATGGGAGCACTGGACGAGCATGGAAATCGAGCTTTAATAAAATACGATGAAGAATTTAAAAGTATCCCAGAAGGGGCCGCTACAATTGTATGGTGTGCCGCAAACGATCAACTTGATGACAAAGGTGGCGTGTATTGCGAAAATGTTGATATTGCAGAAGCTGTTTTTGCTGACAATCCAGGGCCATCAGGAGTGAGACCTTGGGCTAGTAATACAGACTATGCAGACATGCTTTGGGAATTAAGTGAAACGCTAACCGGCGTTCATTTTTTAACTAAATCATAATATTATACTTATTTTTTGTACTTTGCTATGCTATAACCACAAACAGGAGGTATAAACAATGAAAGCACAAATTATCCATTCTTTTGGGGATTCATCTGTATTTCAATTAGAAGAAGTTTCAAAACCAAAACTTTTACCAGGTCATGTTCTAATCCATGTAAAAGCAACAAGTGTAAATCCAATCGATACAAAAATGCGTAGTGGTGCCGTTTCAGCAGTCGCTCCTGAGTTTCCAGCTATATTACATGGAGATGTAGCTGGTATTGTTATTGAAGTAGGAGAAGGTGTTTCGAAATTCAAATCTGGGGATGAAGTATACGGTTGTGCCGGAGGTTTTAAAGAAACTGGAGGTGCACTTGCAGAATTTATGCTTGCTGATGCACGACTGATTGCTCACAAACCTAAAAACCTAACAATGGAAGAAGCAGCTGCTCTACCATTAGTGGCAATTACAGCTTGGGAATCTTTATTTGATCGTGCAAATATTAAACCTGGTCAAAATGTTCTCATTCATGGAGCTACCGGTGGCGTAGGACACGTAGCCATTCAATTAGCTAAATGGGCAGGTGCTAAAGTTTTCACAACAGCTTCTCAGCAAAACAAAATGGAAATAGCCCATCGTCTAGGAGCCGATATAGCTATTAATTATAAAGAAGAATCTGTTCAAGAATATGTGCAAAAACATACGAATGGCAACGGATTTGAAGTTATATTTGATACAGTAGGTGGCAAGAATCTTGATAACTCTTTTGAAGCTGCTGCAATTAATGGCACTGTCGTAACAATTGCAGCCCGTTCAACCCATAACCTCTCTCCTTTACACGCAAAAGGACTTACTCTGCACGTTACTTTTATGGCGTTAAAAATATTACATATAGATAAACGTGACGCTTGCGGGGAAATTTTAACTAAACTAACGCAAATAGTAGAAGAAGGAAAACTTCGTCCATTGCTAGATTCGAAACCTTTTACGTTTGATGAAATTGCACAAGCACATGAGTATTTGGAATCAAATAAAGCAATTGGAAAAATAGTGTTGAAAAACGTTTGGTAACTTTCACTAAGTAATACAAATAACAGTGGGATTGCTTCGCCTTATCTTTGTCTTAAGAGGCGTGCCACAACCTTAAAAGCTTCCATCCTTTACAACAAGTAAAAAAATAACAGCCGAATTTTTCTTATAGTAGAAAATCCGGCTGTTTTCATATCACAATTTACTTTTTGTATATTTCTATTAATAAGTAAAATACAACTTATTTGTCTTACCATCTTTACTTTCTACAGAATACTATGTTGTTTTTAATTTTTTAAAACACACTACGTACTAATCCCCCGTCTATTCGCAACGCGGAACCATTAATTGCTGAAGAAAGTGGGCTGCTTAAGAACGTGACAAGATTGGCAATTTCTTCTGGTCGAATAAGTCTTTGAATAATAGAGGTTGGTCGATTCTCTTTCATAAATCGCTTCTCAGCTTCTTCTATTGTCAATTGCTCATTAGGATAAAGACTATTTAACATAGTCTCCACTCCTTCCGTTAAAGTCGAACCAGGCATGATAGTATTAACAGTCACATTCGTTCCTGTCGTCAGCTCAGCTAAACTACGAGAAAGTGAGAGTTGCATCGTTTTAGTCGCACTATAATGAGCCATTTCTTGAGATGGCATAATAGCTGCTTCGCTAGCAATAAAGATGACTCTTCCTTCTTTTCTTTCAATCATTTTTTTCAAGTACGAGCGAGTAAGTCGAACACCACTCATAATATTGACTTCAAACAATTTAAACCAATCTTCATCAGGGATATCAAAATATTCTACAGGTTCAAAAATTCCTAGGTTGTTAATAAGAATGTCTACTTCAGGGTACTTTTCAATCACATTTTGGCACCCTTGTTCTGTTCCTAAATCAGCTACTACGGGTTGAAGGATAGCATCTGGATACTGCATTCGAATTTCTTTTATCGTTTCATTAACATTTTCTTCACGGCGTCCATTAATAAGTACAGTAGCTCCTTCCGCTACTAATGAAGTGGCAATTGCTTTTCCAATGCCTGCCGTAGATCCAGTAACCAGTGCTGTTTTTCCTTTTAATTGCATATGCATATAGATCCCTCCAAATTCATGTGCTACATGATTGACTTACGTTGGAATAAATAATTACGTTTATATTGTGGTTCATTTCTCTTATCTTTAACAGAAAATAAGCTGATCCACCCTTTTTTCAAAAGAGTATAAACGAAAATTATGTAGCTATTGCACTCTGTACGGAATTAAAAA
This sequence comes from Bacillus sp. PK6-16, assembly GCF_056530295.1. Taxonomy (NCBI): domain Bacteria; kingdom Bacillati; phylum Bacillota; class Bacilli; order Caryophanales; family Bacillaceae; genus Bacillus; species Bacillus sp. PK6-16. The sequence goes on along the minus strand of NZ_CP096511.1, from coordinate 2,048,716 downwards.
TCGAAATTATCAGCATTTAGATCTACTCGATAATTCTGATTCTAATCATTGTCATATTAAAAAATCACATCAACAGCAGAGTAAAGCTAAAACCAACTAATAAATACCATTATGATATATATTAACGATAAAGAAAATTACGCACTTTAAAGTTCCATAGGAACAAAAAAGTGCCCTATAAACTATAATTTCTAACTCTTTATATTTGCTAAAGTAGTATCTTTTTTTATCATAGAAAAGGTTGTAAAATCACACATTCTTACATACAGTTATAGGATTATTTTTATCCTAATTAACTAAAAACCATATAACATAAAGTGAAACTTTAATCAGCCCGACCCCCACCTAACTTCTTTTCTTCCGCTGAATTTTAGGGCGGGGTCTTACTGCCCGGCAAATAGCGGGATAACATTCAAAAAAACCTTGCAGAAAAATTCTACAAGGTTTTTTTCTATATATACAAATTAATCACTATATTAAAATGAAAGAATTTATAATTCATCACAATAATATTAAATATAAGCTGCTTTAAAGGCTTGTTGGACAGCTTGTACTTCTAATGAGTCTTTACCATATAAGTTCGTTGCTACATGAATACAAGCTTCTTTTAATTCTTTAAAGTTAGAAGTCATATTTAATTCATCCGTATTTGCATAATAGAAAATATCAAACATTTTATCTTCTCCAATGCCATGTACGTTTACTCCATTATGGTTTCCACCACTAGCAATCAAGTAAGCTACTTTATTAATAATGCTAGAGTTCGTGTGTACACCACCATGATCGTGGTCAGCATCAATAGGTAAGTTATTATAATGTCTATAGTCCTCCGGATATCTAGAAGAGATAGATGATGGGTTTTTCATATCTCTAAAAATACGACCTGATTGTTCTCCCATTGTCCAATTGAACTTTCCGTTATTAGCATACTTTTCAACTGCTACTCCTAAAATATCAGATAGAGCCTCATTAATTGCACCAGCTTCTCCTGCATACTCAAGTCCAGACTCATTTCTTGTAACCGCGTGTGTAAATTCATGTCCTGCCACATCAAATGCTCTAACAATTGGATCTCCGTATACTAGCATAGCTCCATTACTAAATGCATTAAACCACTGCTTAGGATTTCCTTTATTCGTACCATTTGTGTTCCAACCATGAACGACAGAAATTACTTTTTGTCCGTTATTATCAAAGCTGTTACGGCCATATTTTTCTTGATAAAAATCATATACTTTCGTTGCTAAATAATGAGCACTAACTGCTTTAGGATCAGTAAAATTTGTAGAATTACTTGTTACTAAATCATCGAGATAACCCCATACATTTCTTCTATAATTATTATAATCTTTATAATTAGCAGTATATGTTTCAATTCCCTTACCACGAGAATAATCTGCAAGCATGTACGTTCCATCACTTCGCTGCGTAATTCCAAACGTACGATTAATACCTAAGTCATCTTTTCCTGTACCTGTTAATTTTGAAGGATCTTGTGATTTATTTACTGTCGCAGATTGGACAATACTACTATCTACTTGTATACCTAATTTTTGAACGAGTTCTTTTAATAGAGTACCACCAAAAGCATCAATTAATACTGTACCAGATACATATTCAGGTGTAGATGCACTAAAAGTAATTTGATATGCGTTTGTAGCTTTATTTGTATTTTCATCTACATATACTACTTGTTTAATTTCTGGTTCTTCAATAAATGTAAGATCATTTCCATAGATGTTGAAAAGCTGTTTCTTTGCATCCTCTTCTGATAAAGTAATAGGTTGTTTCAAATCTTCCTGTTGTTGTAGATCTTGGGCACTATCCCCCGAAATGCTCGTAAGTACACCATCATCATTAATATGTGCTGTTAGTTGATATCCGTATACATCACGTCCTTCATACGTTTGTTGAAGACGTACCAATGTAGTACCATCATAAGATTTACGACTTTGCGTAACATTATAATTAACTTTGGATTCCGTATTAACTTGCTTTGATGATAATGCTTGTTCTGTTTTTCCTTTTAGTGCATCCTTTGCTACATTTTCTGCCGATTTTTGAGAAGGTGCTGTTAAATTACCTGTTCGGAACGTATCTTCCTTTGTTTCCATTTTTAAATCTTCTTTTGCCGCATGTACTCCTCCATAAGGCATAATCGCCGATAACACCACTCCTGTAGTTAAACCTACCTTTACGAAATTCTTCATATTTTTACTCCTTTATAATCGTATTATCGAATTAAATAAATGTATTTTACAATTTTAAGCTTAGATAAAAATTGTAACTATAGCCAATCGATTTTACATACCTCTATATACATAGGCTAATAGATTGGTTTGCTACTTTTTAGATTCAATTCATTTCTCAAAAATTACTCATTATATAAGCTATCTTTATATTTATTTATATACGTTATTTTTTGTGGTTCTGATAACATATTTATTGCCATCCACACATTCTTTTTCATTTCTACTTTTTGCATTGGTATCTCTTTTAAAAACGGATTGCCTATAATCGCTTCCATTTCTTCATCAATTCTTTGTATAAGATTTTTTTCTGGATTATTTTGCAAATAAGTATTTTTCAATCCCCATTTTGTCATTATAAATTCATTTGTTTTATTCATAGGATTAATAATAGTAGCTTTACTAGTTAATCGTTTTTTTACTTCATCATGATAGATTTTAATTCTATATCCTTCTTTTAGTGGGATGATATCTTTTACAACGGTTACATTTGTTCCTTCCATTTCCTTCGTATAAATTTTTTCACCTTTCTCATTAAACACCTCTATTGATGCATATTTTTCACCTGCATAATAGCTATGAGGCATTTTAGTAGTAACCGTAAAAACAGCTCGCTTTTGCTCTAAGTCTGTATTTAATTCGGCAAACTGATCATCTCCTAATCCTAGGAATTGAATCGTTTCATTTACCAAATTGCTCACTTTCATTTCGTTAACATCAATCGTTAAACTATTATCCTTTTCCTTTACATAGGCATAATACGTACTGAAATGGTACATACTATCCGTTTTCCCACCTGAAATCTCAACCGTATAGATTCCATTTGGTACGTCTTGTAAATTGATATCTGCTGTTTCAATTGTTTTTTCTTGAATAACTGTATTCCCTTCTTTTAATTTAATCTTTCCTCCTTTCAATGTATCTATTTCATTTGTATTTAAATGGATATGCAAATTCCCTTTTAACCCAAGTGAAGCAATTTGCTGATTCGTAACTATTTCAAAGTTAGAGTTTATCGGAATATCAGGATCAATTAGAGCTCTCGCCTTAGCTAATTGTGATTCAGGCACTATATACGCTAAAGACGTAACAGCCGGATAACCTTTCGCCCTATTTATCTCTACTTGTTTATGATTAAGCTTAAAGCCCCATCTTTCAAAAACGGGTGTAAAATCAACTTGTGCATTCTCACTATAATATTGATTCATTAAATCTGGTAAAGAATGGTCACCTTTTTTGAAAGCAGCATTGCTAGCTAGTTTTCGATAACCTTGATACATTTTTGCAAAAGCTTCATTACCAGCTTTTTGTTTCGCCATCGTTAAAAGAATAAGTTTTTGTCGTAAATCTAAGTCATCATAATTTTTATTTTCTTTCATTAAAGCATTGTATAAATTCCGTTCTACCTGTTCCTTCTTCCCGAAATTAAACAACCAACCAACTTGATCTGCTTTTTTTCCATATTTACTATATTGATATTGAACACCGAATAGATTATTAGAAACTTCTCCTGTAAATATTCCTTGATTATCAAAACCAGCTTGGTATCCATGAGCGATTTCATGTAAAGTTCCCCAACTTAGTTTATCTAACCACATCTTTGTACTATCTGTACTATTGGCTGTCCAATTTACGCCATAATAGGCACCGCCAGCACCAGATATATCTGCTTTTAAGAAATAACGATTTTGACTTTTTTTATTTTCAACCGTTGAGCCATCTAAACCAATAATGGAATCATACATCGCAAAAATATCTTCATAATATGCAATTAACTCATCCAACGATTGAAAATCTTTTAAAGATCTTACTAACTCTTTATCTTTTTTAGGTACAAATAATTGAAAACTCTCCCCTTGAATTAACGCATACTCTCCATCAAATTGATCCCATGTACTAAAAAATTGAGATACACTTCCTTGTTGTTTATAAATGGGAAGAGGTTTAGTAGCACTTTCATTCCCTAGTTGGTACTCAAGTACAGCGTGCTCTTCACCATACGGAGTATCTATGAAAGGAACTAAAGGCGTATCACCTTGGATAGTAACCCATTCATTTCCTACTTGTATGGATTTTTCATTTTTTGAGTCATTAGACAATAAACGTAATGTTAATTTGTCTTTAAAATTAGGATTCGTTTGTCTTACCTTTAATGGTGTATTTCTCTTCAAAATAAATCCTAAATCTTGTCGATCGTGATATTTCCCCTTACTTATGCCCGCCTGAAATATCCAAGTAGGCTCTTCTAAACTAGTAATTTCTTTTACATTTGTTCGTTCATCAGCATGCAGGTGTATATTTCCTATGAGGAAAAACATTGTATACATTAGGCCTATAACAAGTAACCTTTTCATTTGCATATCTCCTTTTCTATTTTTCATATACAAAATACAATAAAACCCTCCTTCTTCACTTATAACTGTCGTCAGTAAGTTATTTATCAGTGTAATTATTATAGTTACATTAACTCGTGATTATCAATCATTAAATATATGTAATTTTGCATATATGAATATAAAACCGAAAATTTTGAAATACCATGAAATGATCCAATATTATTTCATACATTATTCAATAAAAAAACACACGAAGCCCCTTAAGTCTTCATGTGTTTTCATACATGTTATTACATTTGTAATTGAATAAATTATCTTATTCTGTAATATTAAATTTTGAAACCAATTCCGTTAATTCTTCCACCTTTTCTTTCATTTTGTTGGATTGAATTGATATTTGTTCAATTGATACGGCCTGTGATTGAATTGAATTTACTGTTTGAAGAGTCTCCTTTTTCACATCCGTTGCAGTTTCAGAAACTAGCGAAAGAGAAGCATTTACTTCTTCTGTACCAGCAGACATCTCTTCTGTCGCTGCGGATACTTCTTGAATTTGACTTGTAATCTTATCAATATCTCTCATAATAGACAAGAAGGTTTGATTCGCTTTGTAAGCAGCTTCTTTTCCTTCTACTGCCTTTTGTTGTCCTTTTTGCATGACATTAACTGTATCTTGGGTATCTTTTTGAATGGATTTTATTAAATGATTAACTTCTTTTGCAGATTCTTTAGATTGCTCAGCCAAGTCTCGAACTTCTGCGGCAACCACTGCAAATCCTTTCCCATTCTCTCCAGCACGTGCCGCTTCAATAGCGGCATTTAAGGCAAGAAGATTCGTTTGTTCGGCAATATTAGTAATTGCAGCGAGAGCTGTATCAATCTGTTGTGTACGTGTAACAAGTTTATTTATTACTTTTGATGTTTCCTCGACAACATCATGCACACTATTCATTTGAAGAATAGAGTGATTTATCACTTCACTACCGATATTTATTCGTTCTGTAGTCGTTACTGCTACCTCAGCGACTACTGCTGAAGATTCAGCTACAGTTTGCACCCCTGTTGTAATTTCTTCCATTGAGGATGAGCTCTCCTGAATACTAGATACTTGTCCTTCTATTTTTGTTTTTACTTCTAAAACAGTCTGTACAACCTCATTTGAAATACTAGACGCTCGATTTGTATCTTGTAATACGCCCTCCGTAGTAGAAATAACCTCTTGTGTTGTCATCTTAACATTCGCAATTAATTGTTGAAGGTTATCTAACATACTATTAAAAGACTGAACAATATGCCCTAATTCATTATTTGCTTTATAAGGAGTACGTGTTGTTAAATCTCCAGCTGCTACTTTTTCCATATCATTTTGTAGTAACACAAGTGGTTTTCGGATAGTTAATTTAATAATATATCCAATTAATATAATTATTAAAATTGCTAAAAGCGAAATACTAACAAACATTATCATTGTATTTTGAGCACTATTATTATTTTCCTTCTGTAAAAGCTCTGCATTATTACTATTATATAAAATTAATTCACGAATTGATTTTATTGATTTTTGCATATTAGGTTCAATCTCTTTTAGGTAATATGCATATGCTTCCTCATTATTAGATTTCCCTAATTCTTGCGCTTTCTTCATTTGAGTTCTTAATTTATTAAATGTTTCATAAAACGTGTTATATAATTCTTTTTCTTTAGTAGAAATAACTTTAGCCTCAAACTGCTTTAAAAGATGATCATTTTCCTGACGAATTCCGTCCATTTCTCTTATTAATTCATTCATTCTTTTTTCATCTTTTGATACCATAATTTCCATAAAGTTCATATTAACATGATAAAAATTAGATTCTACAATACCAATCCACTCAATTGGTAGTAAATTATCCTCATACATATTAGAGGAAGTACTTTTCCCTCTTTCTAATCCCCAAAACCCTATTAGGGATAATACTATACATGCAATACTTGATATAGTTATTAATATGTTTAGTTTTGTACCAACCTTACTGTTTCTTAATAATTCCAATTCACTTTCTCCATTCTAATATATAGTTTAAGTAATGTATTTTATACCAAGAATCCAAAAATTACGATGTTTATTTTGTAATATGCAATTTTGCATATCATCCACTACTGATTCAAAATAACCTAACATTGTAATTTTGGTTTTCCAAAAATTCATGATTATGAACACACCCTATTAATTCTTGAACTTCTCATCCAAAATATCCAAAAATATTGTGGCACCAGGGGAACCCATCATTGATATATAAATTACACTACCATACAAGACTAGCTTAAAAATATTTTTCTTATTGCTCATTTTTCTATTTCCTCTCTATTAGAAGTACTCCTAGCACATCACACTAATAAAAACGATAGTATTAAAAAATAAGGAAAGACATAACACCTATGTCTTTCCTCTAAAATTGTAACACTCAATATACTCTTAGCTCTATTTGATTTGCCAGTTAAATCCTCACATTTCTTTCTTTATAATATCTCCTAACTCTGTCCAACTTGTAATACGCTTGATGTTGAGATGTTGATTGTAAGAAGTAGTTTTTGCATACACATTTATCGGTTTTCCTATTAACGTTTCTAAGACTGCCGGCTTATCATCAAAGAAATAGTTTAATTTTATTTCTTGTATGAAGTGTATTTTTTCTTCATCCTTCATTCCATAGAAAAAGCGATCTTCATGTACCGGAAAACCTTTTTCTATTAACCATTTTTTTGTTTGCTCTCCATGCTCTTTAGGTCGCGCCGTTATATAGTAAATTTCATGTCCCTGTCTTTCTAATTCTTGCAATGTCTCTACTGCATACGGAAACGGTGAACAAGAAGTATAATAAATTTCATCCAGCAAACTATTCCACATATGACTGCCTTCCTCCGAAGTCATGCCAAATGCTTCATGAATTTCAATTGTTTTTAAAGAATGAAATATATCCAATCCTATTTTTTTTGTTTAATTTTTTATTATATAAATGAAAAGCATGCTGCCTTAAATCAATTAATGTATCATCGATATCAAATCCAAACTTCACTCTTCATCGCTCCATTCTGCCATCCATCTATCGAAAAATATAAGTAGTTTTTATTCCCCTTATTTCTCATCTTTTCGATATGCTGGATAGCCAATAAATCTATAATCTTTTCCAACCTGGGTAAATGATATATCCTTAAATTCAATCGCATCTTGCATTTTAGTAATACCAGTCCCCTCTACAAAGCTAGGCGCCAATTTGCCCCCAATAATTTTTGGTGCGACATATAATATAAGTTTATCCATCAATTTATTTTCAATAAACGAAGCATTTACCTCTCCACCACCTTCAATAAGCAGGGAGGAAACTCCTTTTTGCCCTAAAACATCAAGCATTTCATGTAAGTTTATATGCTTTTCTCCGCTAGTAACAAATACTTTGACTCCTGCATTTTCTAATGCCTTCTTTTTTTTCGCTGCATGATTATTTGTTGTAAATATCCAGGTAGGAGCTTCTCCATCTGTAACAACGTTAGCTTCCATCGGTATGCGTAATGTTGAGTCCAAGATTACGCGAATTGGATTTCTTCCATTTGGAATACGCGTTGTCAATGATGGATTATCCTTTTGTACAGTATTCGCTCCTACTAAAATGGCTGCGTTTTCATTTCGTATTTGGTGTACTTCCTGTCTTGCTTCTGTAGATGTAATCCACTTACTATCCGATAAAGACGTAGCGATTTTCCCATCTAATGTAACTCCTGATTTAATCGTTACAAATGGACGCTTTGTCAAAATATATTTATTAAAGACTACATTCATTTTTTCAGATTCTTCTTCACACACTCCTACAAGTACTTCAATACCTGCATCTTGTAGAATTTTAATTCCACGTCCAGAAACAAGCGGGTTTGGATCAAGTGTAGCAACTACTACCTTCTTAATTCCTGCTTGTACAATTGCTTCAGCACAAGGCCCTGTTCTACCATGATGAGAACAAGGTTCAAGAGTTACATAGATTGTACCACCACGTGCCTGTTCTCCAGCCATACGTATCGCATGTATTTCGGCATGTGGTTCTCCGGCCTTCATATGTACTCCGACCCCTACAATTCGATTATCATTTACAATCACAGATCCAACCAATGGATTTGGAGTCGTTTGTCCCTTCATAGCCTTGGCATTTTCTAGTGCTAGCTTCATATACAATTCATGCTCAATCATGTAAGTGTCCCCCTTCAAAATGTCCAGAACGCTGAATCTTCGTTTGCAAATATTTCTCATTAAACTCTGAGACATCACCCCATAACGGTTCACGACTCGTAACATTTAATCCAGCTTTTTGTAACGCTTCTAATTTTTTCGGATTATTTGTAATAAGTTTTACAGGTTTTGAGCGTAGCGCTTTTAATACTTCAATTGTATCATCATAGTTTCGAACATCATCTTCAAAACCTAGGTTCAGATTAGCTTCTACTGTATCTAACCCATTTTCTTGCAAGAGGTACGTCATAGCTTTACTAAACAAACCAATTCCTCTTCCTTCATGATTCGCTAAGTAAAATAAAGCACCTGAACCATGTTCTGTAATCATTTGTAAAGACTGCTTTAATTGGAATCCACAGTCACAACGTTTACTACCAAAGATATCACCGGTGTGACAAATACTATGCATACGAATTAGGGCATCTTCAGAATTCTCAAAATCACCATATACAAGCACACTAGATTGCTGCATATCAGCTAAATTAATAGATGAGAGTTTTTCGATAATTTCTTCTACACTATTTGTAACCTCACTACATTGTAACCAAGAATACCATTGGAAAACTTTAGTCTCCCCATATAAATTAATTGGTAATTTGATAGGGCCTACTAAAGAAATATCCTTTCCATCTTGATGTATAAATTGAATTTTATCTTCTAACATATGAATTGTATCTGTTGTAACCATTAGGTACCTCCTAGTATTGAGAATCTCTAAAAATTCTCTTCCATTGTTATATTTTTTATTGTTTAACTTACACAACGTAAGTGTTTTTACAGATGCTATTCTTTTTTCTCTCAGCTTATATGCAATATGTATCATTACAACTTTGGCCATTTAAAGAAAAGAGTTTCAGTTACATAAAACAACTTAGTTACTTTATGTAAGTGAGTATACATTTGTAATTACTTTACGTCAAGTAATTAATTATAAAAATATTTGTTACTAATAGTAAGATGTTATATAATTTGTTTTAGGAGGTGAAGGAAAATGAATGATTCTACATTATGCCCTCGCTTTGAAAAAGGAATGAAATTTTTTAGTCAACGATGGACAGCACTCATTATTTACCAACTTTTCTCTGGACCTCAGCGCTTTTGTACGCTTGAATCTTCTCTTCCTGTTAGCGGAAGATTACTTTCAGAAAGATTGAAAGAATTAGAACTAGAAGGAATTGTCGAACGTAAAGTCTTTCCTGAGACACCAGTTCGTATAGAATATTCTTTAACTCAAAAAGGATTTGCTTTAGAAGCTATTATTCGCGGAATAGAAGAATGGTCACAGGAATGGATAGAACTTGAGGAATAACATAAAAGCTTTTTCGTATATAGTTTTAAGTAATCAAATTACAGATACCTATTATTAAAACGCTAGTTTTTCAAGCATTTATGAAAACCTAGCGTTTTTTAATAAATAAAATAAAATTTAAGAAATGAAACAAGATGATCAAACCGATCACCTTGTTCCTTTAAAGATTAAAATAGTGATTTTAACAACTTTTATTAATACATACTCGATTAACAGAAATAATGAATAGAATTTTTGTAACTAAACAGTTTTATTTTCGCAATACAGTTAGCTTATCCCGCTATTTGCGGACAGTAAGACCACCACTGATTAAATTTCCATTTTATTGCATTTTAATATTACTTATGAAATTTCACACGCTCTTCAAGTGGTTGGAATTCTTTTTCACCTGGTGCAGCTGTTGGATTACCAAATGGCATTTGTGCAATTAGTTTCCAATTAGCAGGGACATTCCATTCTTGTTTTACCTCATCGTCAATTAATGGATTATAATGTTGTAAAGATGCCCCTAATCCCTCTGCTTCTAAACCTGTCCACACGACTAATTGGTGCATACCTGATGCTTGGTGTGACCAAATTGGGAAGTTTTCAGCATATGCAGCAAATTTTTCTTGAAGCGATTTAACGATAGCCTCATCTTCAAAGAATAGTACTGTTCCATAACCAGCTTTAAAAGAATCCATTTTTTGTTGCGTTCCTGAGAAATCTCCATCTCCAACTACTTTTCTTAATGTTTCAGTTGTAATATCCCATAATTTATCATGAGCTTCACCAAATAATACAACTAATCGCGCAGTTTGAGAATTGAAAGCTGATGGAGTATATTTCACAGCAAACTCCACAATTTCTTTAATTTTTTCATCCGATACTTGTACCTCTTTGTTAATTCCATAGTAAGTACGTCTTTCTTTCAGTGCAGTATAGAAATCTTTTGTCATAATTCATTTCCTCCTAAGTTTTAATATTCTTCAAAATGATACATTGCGAAGATAATATGAGTTGAAATGAGTTCATTTTTGAACCATTGAAAACCATAACACCAATTGCTAGTCATTCTGAATCTAAACCACTGCTTCTTGCTTCAGTTTCCCTAAAAAAACACTTATAGCATCATTGATACAATCTAGTGATCATTCGGTATTATTTTACCCATTCTCTATTCATGTATCCTGCTTGTTTCATATTTACACAAATATGAAAATAACCTTAAATTGCTGGTCAAAAAAGCCAGGTAGCATGAATAACACATTACCTGGCTTTTTACATTTTTAATTTAAATTCAACTAAACATTACCAATGAATAGTAGTAAAAACTATACCTGTCACTTATTTAATAATTAACATCTCATAAGGATGTTGTTCCATAAATCTATTCTCCCAAGGAATCTCTAATGATGTCCAATTTGAACCACCGTCTACTGACTGATACACTCCTTTATTGCTAAACAGATAAAACGTTCCATCACTTGTTGCCTTTAATACTGGTATGATTGTGCCTTTAGGAGTTGGTAAACCTACATTCATTTCTGCCCAAGACTGATTTTTTTCTTTCTTATAAATAAATGATTCACAATTTCCATTATTGTAATCATGCGCTACGTGTGGATTTGAAGATGTCGCGATAATAATATTTTCTGGATCATTTGGGTTAACTGCCATTTGATATGCGTAATGATGCTTTAGCCCGCTACACATATAGTTCCAAGTCTTACCTCCATCATTACTCTCCGCATACTCTTGACCTGGTTCTTTCAAGAATGAATCACCGAACACCCCGTATAAACGATTTGGGGCATTGCGATGTGATGTAAGAATGTGAATATCTTGAGGATAGTTCCCCTCTTTTTCCTCAATCCATGTCTTACCTCCATCTACACTTTTAATTAATCCCCCAACCTCAATAGTCGTATAAATAGTTTCTGGATTATTAGCATCAATTTCAATATGTTTTACATGGTGTGTATATGTTCTTTGAGGAAAGAACCATGATGAATATGATGGCATTTGGCGATAATCCGTTAGCAGCTCAAAACTGTCTCCTCCATTTTTGGATACGAACATTGCGCTCGGTTCAGTTCCTACATATACAATCCCGTTACCGTCATCCCCCTTCGCTGGAGATACAGAAACTGCTGTAATAGCTCTCATATGAATAGCATTAGCTGGGAACACTTCACCAAAGGAAGGCAACGTACCAATTGCTTCCCATGAACTTCCTCCATCTTTACTTCTCCATAATCCTCTATCAAAAGTACCACAATACATTCTTTCTTGGTCGTATGGATCAGAAGCTAAAGCAACTGGATTCGCACCTACAAACTGCGATTGGACGCTCCATGTTGTGTCTTTTTTTTCTGCGATTACAAGTTCTCTATCAAACGCTAATATGAATTTTTCCATTACTAAAATCTCCTCGCTTCATGAATTTTCTACTATGTTATTTAAATTTTGAACATTACAAGTTAAGAGGTGTATTTTATATGCTGTAGCACACAAAAGATAAATTTTATAAGCAATATGTGATTAAAAACTTACATTATATAATTTGTTAACTTCACATCAGTATAATGAACAAGATGTCCTGTTAACTCATATAAGTCCATATGCCACCTCTAAATAAACCGCAATTTACATGCTATAGCATATATAATATAGAATCCATTATTTTATGTCAAACTTTAATACTGTTAATCAGTTCTTTAGCTCGCCTAAAGTAATTTAAAAGTCATAATATAAACAGAAACATTTTATTGTCTATTCAATAAAAAAAGAGTGCAATTTTTGCACTCTTTTTACTCATTTCTATTAGAAATCAAAGTTATCAGGATCTGGACCAACGCGGTGATTTTGATTTAATGCATCGATTTTTTCCATATCTTCTTTCGTTAATTCGAAGTTAAATACATCGGCATTTGCAATAATGCGGTGCTCTTTCGTTGATTTTGGAATTGTGATCACTTCATTTTGAAGATCCCAACGTAAAATCACTTGTGCTGTTGTTTTACCATGTTTCTCAGCAATTTCTTGTAATGTTTCGTTACCTAATAATTGACCTTGCATAAGTGGTGACCATGCTTCCATTTGAATACCTTGTTCTTTACAGAAAGCTTGTAAATCTTTTTGTGTTAAACGAGGATGGTATTCTACTTGGTTGATCATTGGCTTAATTTCCGCATCTTTTATTACATCTTGTAAGTGATGGATTTGGAAATTACTTACGCCAATTGCACGTACACGCTTTTCTTTATAAAGTGTTTCTAACGCTCTCCACGTATCTTTATATTTCCCTTCTACAGGCCAGTGAACAAGATATAAATCTAAATAATCTAGTTTTAATTTTTTTAAACTCTCTTCGTATGCAGCAATTGTTTCTTCATATCCTTGATCTGCGTTCCATACTTTTGAAGTAATAAATAATTCTTCTCTTGAAATACCAGTTGCTTCAATACCGGCACGAATCCCCTCACCTACAGCTGTTTCATTTCCGTAAATTGCAGCTGTATCGATGCTGCGGTATCCTGCTTTAATTGCTGATTTAATCGCTTCTACAAGTTCTGGTCCTTCTTCTACTTTAAATACACCTAAACCAAACCAAGGCATTTCCACACCATTACTTAATACTGTTTTACTTTGTAAATTTTTCATTTTATTTTCTCTCCTTTTATTTTACTTGATCTCTTTTTTCTAATGTCATGCTCCATGCTGTTAAAATAACAGCACCTACTACCATAATGCCGCCTACCCAAGCTGTATGAATTAACCCTAACGAGTTCGTTACAATACCGCCTAAATAAGCACCAAGAGCAATCCCAGCATTAAACGCCGCAATATTAATTGCCGATGCAACATCGACAGCACTCGGTACAAATCGTTCAGCTAACATTACGACATATACTTGTAACCCTGGAACATTCATAAATGCGAATAGCCCCATTAAAATAATTGTGATTAACCCAGCTACCTTAAATGGTGCCGTAAATGTTAAAACAAATAGTATAATCGCTTGAATAAAGAACATGTAGAATAGCGCTCGAATTGGATTATGATTCGATAATTTTCCGCCAATCACATTCCCTATCGCAATGGCGATTCCATACACTAATAAAATGATAGTAACCGTATTTGCTTTAAATCCTGTTACCTCTTGTAATAACGGAGATAAATACGTAAAAGTTACGAATGTTCCCCCATATCCTAATGCAGTAATAATGAAAACTAGTAACAGTCTTCCGTTCGTAATCAGTTTAAATTGATCGCGGAATGATACAGACGCACCTTTTTTCATATTAGATGGAATGAGAATACTATTTGCAATTAAGGCGATAATTCCAATTACTACAATTGCTAAAAATGATGTTCTCCAGCCAAATTGTTGACCAATAAATGTTCCAATTGGTGCACCTGTAATAGTCGCAACTGTTACGCCAGTAAACATAATCGCAATCGCGCTAGCCCGTTTATTTTCTGGGACAAGTGCCGCAGCAATTGTTGAACCAATTGACATAAACACACCATGCGAAAGTGCAGAAACAATTCGCGCAATAAGTAATACAGTGAAGCTTGTTGCTACCGCTGCGATTCCGTTACCAATAATGAAAATAATCATAATCCACATTAATAACGTTTTTCGTGACATATTAGCTGTTAATGACGTTAATACTGGAGCACCAAACGCTACACCTAACGCATATAAAGAAACTGTTAAACCAGCTGTTGTAACCGACACATGTAAATCTTCCGAAATAGATGGTAATAAACCAACACTAACAAATTCAGTTGTCCCAATCCCGAACGCACTAATTGCTAACGCTAACAACGCAAATATACTTCTTCGATTCGTCTGAACTTCTGAAGACGATGCTGTATATGAATTCAATTGAGTTTCCCCTCTTCCCTATAATCCCTATCATAATAGTGCGATAAAAAGGCCCTTTTATCTTCTAAAAAACATATTTAATCTCTACAAACGCTATTATGAATGGTTTCATTCTTTTTTTAAAGAACGCACTTTAAATTACTATAGGTACTTTTTAGTACCGTAAAGCTTGTTTCTCTCTTACATGTGCTATTATGAATGATAATCACCCTAATAAAAAGTACGTACTTTAAAGTACTATAGGTACTAAAAAGTAACATTTATATAACCTAGCTTATTTTGCTCAAAAATTGAAATCTACATTCCATGAAAAAGACTTTCAAATGAAGAAATACACTTTCCCGTAGAGGCAACTTTAGAGAATATTACTTAAACATATAAAGGATCATGTTCATTACCACAGACAAATAATAAAAAGGCAAAAACGAACAGAAATGTGTTCATTTTTGCCTTTTTTATTTAATGATTAAAATGTACGACTTTTGGAAAGGAAATCTGCATTAGCTCCTGTTACACCACTTTGTCCCCAGTTCCCTGGAATCATTTCACGAATAAGAATTAGCACTTTATCCAAAGGTGCATGAGTATATTTAGATGTTACTTGTGTAAGTTCTTTTACCCACTTATCCTTTGTCTCTTGATCAAATGTATTCCATATATCAATCTTAATAATAGCCATTCCATTAACGTTACAACCTGGTGTATCGTAAGACTCTTTTGTCTCCCAATCGGACACCCTACTTTTCTCAGCAAAGGTAGCATCACTTGCTACCGCCCCAGCTTTCCCCCAATTTTCTTTCTCAAGTTCCGTTATCAACACTTGAATTTTGTCAGGGACAATTTTTAATAGTTTTATTGTAAGTTCCGTTACATGATAAATAAATTCCTTCTTTTCTTCTGTTGACATGGTTGGCCAAGTATTTAGCTCAATTAATGGCATAGTGTTGCCCCCTAAAATTAATTATCTATTGACTCGTTACAACTATTGGTTCAAATGATTTTTAACTGCTCTTACTACCAATTCGTGATCTTCTTCTGGTGGTAATCCTGAAACTGTTATCATTCCAATAACCCCTACGTTTTTTATTCTGATAGGAAAGCATCCACCAAACGCAGCATATTCCGAAGTATCTAAAAGATATTTTTCATTATATGAAATTCCAGTTATTTCACTTTGTATCTGCATATAATACGAGCTACGATCATGCAGGGAAACGACTCGTTTTTTACGCTCAATCCATTTCGTATTTTCCTCATTTGTCCCTGTCATCTTGAAATGAAATAATTGCACACCATTTTTCGTTATATCAACAGCAATCAATTTTCCCTCTCGCTTTGCTGTTTCAACGATAAATAAACCTAGTTGCAAGGCATCTTCATTTGTAAAAGAGGAAAATTGAAGTGTTTCCTCCTCTGTTAAAATTTGTTTACTTATTTCATTCAAATTTGAAGTGCTCATATCTTTAACCTCCATAATTGTTTTATGCCACACCGACATTTTTTCGAAATTATTAGGCCATATAGTACAACCCTTCAATCAATCTGATTCTAAATAAACTGCTGTAACATCTTTGGTAACTAGTAGTACCGTAAAGCTTGTTTTCTTCTTACTGGTGCTATTATGAATGATATTCAAAGTTATAAAAAGTACGCACTTTAAAGTGCTATAGGTACTTTAAAGTACTATTCTACTTATCCCTATCTTACAGAGACTATTATGAAATATATTTAACATCTTAAAAATGTATGTACTAAAGAATAATATTTTTAATCACTAACTTTTTTGATCAGTCGTTATAATTCAATTTCATCAAAATTTTTATCAATTATTACACTATCCAACAATAGGAGGAAACAAAGATGGATGAAAATATATCCAAAAGCTGAAAAGCAGTTGAGTCCCTTGAGGAAATAGTTATAATTCACTACTTATAGAAATAGGCATACAAAAACGCCATCCTTTCCTATAATTCTACAGAAAGAATAGCGTATTTTTCAAAAATGAGTTCTTTTATTGAGAAACTTTGATTCTAAATCATACATAAAAGGGCAATCAGTGCTAAAACAGCCGGAAGTCCTTGTTTCACAATAATTGATTTATTAGATGTGAAACCTCCGAAAATAGCTGCTATCACCACACAAATCACGAAAAATAATTGGATCATATAACCAATTGGATTGAGCCCAAGTACAAGTCCCCAAATGAGACCAGCCGCTAAAAATCCATTATATAAACCTTGGTTTGCAAACATAATGGCTACGTTTCGATCTCCTTCTAAATGCTTCGGTAATTTGAAAGCACGTTTCGCTACTTTTGAATCAATAAAAAACATTTCAAGGATCATGATAAACAAATGTTCTAATGCTACGATCCCGACTAAAATAGCTGCGATTATTTCCACACTATTCTGCCCCCTACACTCTCTATTCTTTAATATTCTCTACATTTTTTTGCATCTGCAATAGAACATGAATAAGTATTTTGCGTTCTTCTCCACTGATATTTACGAACATTTCCTTCATAAAATGTTCCTTTTCTTTCTTGTCAAAACATTAATTGATATATCAATTAATATACATCTCTCTTTTTATTTTTGCAAGTTTTTTTGCTCAATTGGTTTTATTTTGTTCCAGCAACTTTAAACCAATTCAAAACATCAGTTCGCATTTCTAGAAATCATAATTACTTTAAGTTCATTCTGACAATCCTATTTAACTAAATATATAAAAGAATTGAGTTATATCTCCATCAATTTATAAAAATTATTTTTTTCTAAAAACAGATACTTTACGTTTTTTATAGTAATAAAAATTTTTTTGTTTCAGAGGCAATCCATTTTGTTAGCTTGATGGGCATAGGATAGCACCCATATGACGAACCAATTATCTTTCAAGAAGACGGCTAGAAATCTGGATTTGGTACAGGAGTTGCCTACTTCCCCGATCCAGATGGTACTAATTTAGAGCTAATTGCTCCAAAAGGTCCATTTAGACGTGACTAATTAAAATATATTAATACTGAAAAACCACCTTTATGAGAGGTGGTTTTTTGTTGCTAATGGTCAAGATTAATATTGGGGTCTGATTGACACCTATTCCTTTTCCATATCTTTCATCATACCATCGAAAGAATAGTCTTATAGCTATTTCAAATATTTCGGCAGCACTATATCGCTAGCAAGCTAAAATTTCATGGTACTCCCCAAAAAAATCTGCTGAATCATAACCAAAAGTTCATTTTATCATTTCGAGGTAATTCGAAATTCTTAAGTTGTTGGGCACAGGGTACAGCTGAAAAACAGTGTATATTCATTAACTTCAAACTAATTTTGATGTAACAAAATTGTATTTATACCTTTTTAACAAATTCAGATTTTAATTTCATAGCTCCAAAACCATCAATTTTACAATCAATATCATGATCTCCATCAACTAATCGGATACTCTTTACTTTTGTACCAATTTTTACAACTGATGAAGTTCCTTTTACTTTAAGATCTTTAATTACTGTTACAGAATCACCATCGTTTAAAATATTTCCATTTGCATCTTTAATTACCTTTGTATCTTCACTATTTTCAGCTTCTAATTCTAAAGTCCACTCATGAGCACATTCTGGACAAACAAAAAGATTCCCATCTTCGTAAGTGTATTCTGAATTACATTTTGGACAATTTGGTAAATTAGACATATTTTTATTTCCTCCACTCGTTTTCGTGTATTCTATTAAATAAATATTATTTTTAATTTCCCTTTTTCGTTTAAATATACGGGAAATATTCTCTTCTTACTGTTTGATACTTATTTGTTGAATGTATAAAAAAACTACCTGTTCACACCTTGTAAAAAATCTTCTCCACATTCTCCAAAGCAAACTTTCTTCTTCTCTATTTTTTAATAAAATGATGAAAAAGTAGATTAAATCAAACAAACTTTGTATGTGAAGTGAAATTTTTAAAAATCTAATGCATTTACTTTATTCTTTATTGTATTGATTTCCTGAGATTGCTGAGAAAGCCCTGTACACTCATGAAAAGCAAAATGCTTACACCCTATACATTTTTTTGTATTCAGATGTCCTAAAGCACAATTAATTGCTTCCCCGGTATGATCAAAAAAGTTTTCTTTCCCAATTTCAGCGTACAATCCATTCTTATCTAGATTGGCTTTTAGCTCTGATTGAATTCCAGAAATAAGAAGTACGCCACCTTGTTTTTTGAAGTGCTGAACAATATTCCTAAAGTAAGACTCTCCTGTGGTATCAATAAAAGGAACTTTTCCCATACGTAAAATTAAAACTTTAGGTTTATAATGAATAGTTGCTAAAATATTTTGTTCAAATGTTTGAGCAGCCCCAAAGAATAATGGGCCTTCTATTGTATAAATACTAATTTGTGGACAATCATGAGCTTTATTTACCACATGCGATAACAATTTTTCATTCTTTTTTGTATGATCAGGAAGCACTTTAGATATAACAAGCATATTACTCATACGTTTTGTAAACAAAATAACAGCTAAAATAAGACCGATCTCCACAGCTGTTGTTAAACTAGTAAATACAGTAAGTAAAAATGTTACTAGTAATACAAGGGAATCTCCTGTCTTCATTTTGAGTATGTGATAAAAATGTTTTTGTTCGCTCATATTCCAAGCTACCACCATTAAAATGGGAGCCATACTAGCAAGAGGAATATGTGAAGCATATGGAGCTAACAGTAAAAGTGTCAATAACACAAATCCCCCATGAATAATACCCGACATCGGAGATACAGCCCCACTCTTAATATTAGTCGCTGTACGAGCAATTGCTCCAGTTGCTGGAATCCCGCCAAATAACGGGGTAACAATATTTGCAATCCCCTGACCGACAAGCTCTTTGTTACTGTTGTGTTTACTATTTGTCATACCATCTGCCACGACAGCGGATAAAAGCGACTCAATTCCACCGAGCATCGCAATAACAAATGCAGGACCAATTAACTGTTTTATACGTTCTAATGTGATTTCTGGTATATCAAACTGAGGAATTGTATTTGGAATCGTGCCATATGCTGTACCAATAGTAGGTACATGACCTGAGAAAAATACAGTTGCAATTACAGTTGAAATAACAACACCTACTAATGAACCAGGTACTTTTGGTAAAATCTTTGGTGTTATGAGTATAACAAAAAAGCAAATCAAAGCAGTTATAACACTATAAAAATTGGTAGTACTGATATGAGTGAAGAGTTCCTTCAAATTCGCTAGAAATTCCTCATGCTTTTTTATACCTGTTAAACCTAAAAAACTAGCAATTTGTCCCGTAAAGATAATAACAGCAATACCTGAAGTAAAACCAATTGTTACAGGACGTGGAATAAACTTAATTAAAGAGCCTAGCTTGAAGATTCCCATAAGACATAAAATAATTCCAGCTAACAAACCCGCGAGTAGTAAATTTTCGTATCCATAGGTAATTACAACTCCTAAAAGAATCGGAACAAAAGCACCTGTAGGTCCTCCAATTTGATACTTCGAACCACCAAACAGTGAAATGAGTATTCCAGCAATACAGGTTGTATAAATCCCATACTCTGGCTTAACACCAGAGGCAATAGCAAAAGACATAGCAAGTGGAATCGCAACAACCCCAACAATCATTCCTGAAAGAAGATCCTTTTGAAAATGTGCTAATGAATATCCTTCAAACCTTCCTGTAAATAACTTTCTCATTACAAACCCTTCTTTTCTATTTTTAATAGATCTGGATTACAAATGTATTTCTCGGTCCCTTATACAGAAAATTGTCCTTTTCACAAAAAGAAAAACCATCCTAATATTTACTATATGTTTTACTTAAATGACACTCCAATTCACCTATATCTCCACCTTGTTGTACATAGGATTTTAATCTTTCTGCTAGACGTTCTCCGGCTCTACTATCTAGCTTCTTCGTATCAATAAACGATCTAATCCTTACCTTATCTGGAGTAATATCTCTACGAAACATTTGTCCTGGAATTTCACTCCAAAAACGATTCCATTCATCCAGTAACCCTAGTTGATCAAATAAAAAACCTTGAATTCCGCATAACCAAGCTGTACAAGCAGTATTTCTTTTTCGACATCCAACTCCATCTTGTAAATGTTGGCATGAAAAACAACAAGAATTCCCACTTTTTATACAAACTTCACAAACGTAATGAGCTCCTAATGAGCGAAATGTTTCAATCCCATGTTGGATGATATCTTCTTTCTTAACCTCAATACTCAACCTATCCCTCCTTGGCCATCATTTCACTTTCTGCTTCATCTAGCTCTTCTAACATTGAAATCGTATCGATTAAATGGTTATTAAAAATCTTCCGTGCAACCACCAATAAATCCACAATAATAGGGTCTCGTAAAGAATATAAAACTCTTTTTCCATCTTTCCTACCAACAACAATATTTTTTGAACGTAGTACACTTAATTGCTGAGAAACAGCTGAGCCTTCCTTATTTAAAATATCTTGAATTTCGTTTACGCTTTTTTCACCTTCTGACAATAATTCTAAAATACCTATTCGCAAAGGGTGTGCTAAGGCTTTAAAGAAATCTGCTTTAAATTGTTGCATTTCGTTTCCCATTGAAATCCCTCCGTTACTTTTCCTCAATTTCAAAAAGTATCATATACATCTTCAAATGTTTGAATATGTATATGATACTTTTAAAACCTCGAATTTTCAATACAAATTTTACAATATTAAATAAGCATCAAATAGAGAAATATACTATTCAAATTCAGGTTCAAAATTTATTATCCAAAATAAAAGCGCCTAACATATTAGGGATATATAATACGTTAGGCGCTTGATATTTAAAATTTTTCGATTTAGGTCTTGATAATATTGGATGAGTATATGACCAAAACGCTAGATGACTAATATGAATAAACTTATTTGTAAAATTAATTCCTTAGAATATTTTAAGAGCAAGTTTTGAAAAAAACTATTCAAAACTTGCTCCTTATTTTCTCAGATCCAACTATTTTGATACTAAAACCAACAGTAGTGAATTAGAATAATGACTTAATACTTGCTAAGACAGTAAGTACACCTACAATAATAACAAATACGTTGCTCATTTTCCCTTTGTATTTAGCTAGTACTGGCACTTTTTGAATCGCATACATCGGTAATAGACATAAGATAGCAGCAACTAATGGACCGCTTAGAGAATCAATAAGTCCAAGAATACTTGGATTTGTATAAGCAACAAACCAGCATGATAATACAACAAAAGTAAGGATTATTGTCTTAATTGTTTTTTCTTCAATATCTTTTCCACGTGATTTACCAAACTTAATAATCATGTCACGCATTACTTCAAATGCTCCGATATAATGGCCAAGGAAAGACTTTGTAATAGCCACAAAAGCAATAATTGGAGCTGCAATCGTGATTACAGGCGAATTAAGCTCATTCGCAAGATATGAAAGAATTGATAAGTTTTGTTCTTTTGCCATTTTTATATCCTCTGGAGTCAAGCTCAATGCGCTACTCCAAACGAAGAACATAACAACAGCGAATGTCATGATATAACAAACCTTTTGTATTTGCGCACATTTCGCATCAGTGGCTTCGATTCCATACGTAGCTCTCTGTTTCACAACAAATGATGAAATCATAGGTGAATGATTAAATGAGAATACGATGATTGGTAGAATCATCAATATCGTCCCAAAATAGCCTGTTCCTGTTGAAACAGTTGAAACAGCTGAAAAACTAAGCATTGACGTATTCCACTGTGGAATTAAAGATATTGCGATAAACAGTAGAGAAACTATGAAAGGATACACTAACATACTCATTACCTTTACAGTAATATCTTGACCAAAATTCAGTATAGCGATAAGACCAAGAACTAATACAAGTGATAAAATAGCTCTTGGAGGTTCTGGCATGTGCAATTGATGCACGATAAAACTACTTGCAGTGTTTGTAAGCGCAACCGAATACATTAGTACGATTGTATAAATTGAACCGAAATATACGATGTTAAAAATGATACTCGCTTTATTTCCGAAATACTCTCTAATTGTACCTGTGATCCCCTCATCAGCAGAATTAGAAGCGTATATCATTTTAGCAAGTGCCCTATGTGAGTAGTACATAACTGGATATGCAAGCAATGTAATTAGTAGTAAAGATAATAAACCACCTGAACCTGCATTAATCGGTAAAAAGAGCACCCCTGCTCCAATTGCAGTTCCAAATAGACTGAGTGCCCATGTAGTATCCTGCTTATGCCACTTTTTCGGATCTGCATATTGCTCATTTTTTAGTGCGGTATTTTCAGCTTGAACTTCTATTTTCTTTGCAGTATTCCCGTTCATATAATAACTCCCCCTTGTATCTATTCCTGCATCTCTCTTTGCACCTAACAAATATTCCCTTTTTGGAAAATGAATTCCTTACAAGTTGCCCCACATTGTATGTCCTTCATCATAATGAATCCAAATTGAAACATTCGCTAATTAGCGTCCTAATATAATTGTTAGCGTTCACAAAAAAGTTTACTCGTAATATCCGCTCTTTATATAAAGACCCCTTAAGAGAACAATATAGAATAGACTTCATAAATACGTTGCAACATTTCTAATAACAGTGTATTACTTTAATGGTTTCTCTTTTTTACTTTTAACAGTAATTTTAGCTAAACCGGCCTCTCTTCATTTGCGAGGCATTTCTTTCTCAATTCTATACTTTACTTTCATAACTTCGGTAGCACTGATGATATTGCTTACACAAGCCACTGAAGCACATTACATACATTTCGCCTCTAATCACACACCTTTCTTACTAATAATCGCATTTTTTATATTTTCTCCAGAGATAATAAAATTTCTCTCGACGCCCTCATTATAACGTGTATATTTATAAAATTAATATTTTTATATTTTCAGAAATATTAAAGTGGAATAATTTTATATGGATAATATTTTACAGTTAGCATGTAGCCATTGTTTTTATCGCTTAAAGCTGAATTAGTTAGTAAAAAAATACAATAATACATTGTTTTCCTAGGTGACTTATTATAAAAATACTTATATCCCCTTTTATCAAAAAATTTTATTTTAAACACAAAAGATATTCTAATAAATAATTAATGTAGGTAAAAAGAAAAAAATCCCAAAATACAAAAACCAAATTTTAGGATATATATTATTAATATTGAATTCATATACAATTTAAAAAGCTACACTGAGCAAAAAACAAAAAAGCTGCCCCATATGGACAGCTCATTTACATAATTATCGTTATCAGGAATACACAAACAAATCACTTCAATATCATCTTAATTGTAGTTTGTTCGGCTCTTCTTCAGGGATATCTCTATGTTTGTAATGAATCGTTTTTACATCATTTCCTTTTATGCGAAAAGTAATTGTGTCCCATAAGGCGGATTGTGTGCACCCTCAAAAGTTTAAATTTTAAAATCCCTCATTAACTAGCTCTTTTATCGAGTTTAATTTTGAAGAAAGCTCGATAAACCATTCTTCATCCCCTGTTAATAATGCAAGATCTATAAGATAAAGGATTTGTTCCTTATTTATTACCTTTGATTCAGGGAGTTTGTTAACGTGTTTACTAAAGAGTAAAATCGCTTCGTTTATTGTGTACTGGCCGTCACGTTTCACAATACTAACTGTAACTATATCCTCTACATCATCAAGTGATACAATATAACCAACTATTAATTCACCTTCATTTGATATTCCACGAACCCAATCTCCTACTTTTAAAACATGATTATTATTTGACATCATACCGTTTCACCTTCCTATAAATATTTTTTGTGACGATAAAAAAGATATAAAAACAAATTATACTGTAATATTTTTCATTACATTTAAGTATTAAGAACTCACGGCTATATAATAATTAAGCCGCTTAACGCTCTTGATTGATAAGGTCAACAACTTCTTTCATTGTATAATTCTTTAAGTATTCACCTAGATGCTCTTCAGCACCTAAGAAAATAGCGAAAAGAACTTTTCGCATGTTCGAACCTACAACACACTGATTGTTTGATTCTGGACACTTCGGCTGCAAAGCACCTTCAGAGGTTATCTGATAAATATGCCAAAGATTAATTTCATCTAAATCGCGAGCGAAAATAAAACCTCCACCAGTTCCCTCTTTCGATTGTATAAACTTATGTTTTTTTAACAAACTTAGTACTTTGCGAATGCGTACTGGGTGAACACCTGCACTTTCTGAAATAGCATTACTTGTTGACATCCGGTCTGGCTGTAAAGCTAAATAAGTTAAACTGTGTATGGCCAAGGTAAAGTCGCTGTTCATTGTTTTCCTCCTACAATCAAAAATATTGTTTCTCCTATATTAACATACTGTAGCCATAAACATTACAGATAGGTTAGTTGAACGTTAAAATATATAAGAACCACTCTTAGCATAAAGAAATAGATTCCATAACTTCATTTAGCTTTTTAAGTTAAAAATACATTTAAACACTCCACTGTTTCTTCACTTGTTCTTCTGCCAACTGTTTATTTTTTTTCCATATCGTATCTTTATTCACAATAACATTTGTTTGATAATTTCTATCGTTATAATTAACTGTAACGCATACTTCTATCATTTCCTTCTTCCTCCTTTCATACAAATTTCTTATCTATATTTAAGTCCTGAAAAGTCTTAGATTTAGTTAAAGCCTCTAAAGTGTAACTTCACTTTTTAAATCATCCAATTTAAAAGCCCCACTGTTTTTTGACTTGTTCTTCTGCCAATTGTTTAATTTT
The DNA here is from genome assembly GCF_056530295.1 of Bacillus sp. PK6-16. Lineage (NCBI taxonomy): Bacteria > Bacillati > Bacillota > Bacilli > Caryophanales > Bacillaceae > Bacillus > Bacillus sp. PK6-16. The sequence goes on along the minus strand of NZ_CP096511.1, from coordinate 2,022,893 downwards.
TGTCCATATCGTATCTTTACTTACAATAACATTTGTTTGATAATTTCTATCGTTATAATTGACTGTAACACATACTTCTATCATTTTCTGCTTCCTCCTTTCATACCACTTTCCCTAAAAAATATTACTTATTAATTAGCCAGCTTTTGCAGTTCAATGTTTAAAAATGTTCGGACGCTACGTGGTAAAAATTTGCGAATTTCTTCTTCGTTAAAACCAATTTGCAATCTTTTTTCGTCCAGCATAATCGGGCGACGCAACATTAGTGGATGCTCAATTATTAATGTATAAAATTCATTTAGCGAGAGCTCATCAATATTTATATTTAAGTCCTGAAAAGTTTTGGATCTAGTTGAAATAATTTCAGTAGCCCCCTCTTCAGTTAAACGAAGAATCGATTTAAGCTCATCAACTGTCATAGAATTTGATACTATGTTTTTTTCAATATAATCAATTTGATGCTCTTCAAGCCATGCTTTCGCTTTTCGGCATGAAGCACAGCTTGCTGTTGTATATAGAATTACCATATTTAACTCACTCCTTTAATGTTATTAAACGTACATTTTAAATATCGCTTATTGAAATGTATTAAAAAAAATTACAGTTTAGAATCAAATTCACATAATGTTAGTTATTCAGCAATGTTTCATTTATCTCTATTATTCATGCTACATTTTACAGACGTTAACAACTCACTTTTAAAAATCTTACTGTAATTTTAAACTTTACAGTTCTATTAATCAAATGTTAAGTCTTGGATATATTCTATTGAACGTAACAAATTATTTGTTTTATATGAATGTCCCTATAGTGTTACGCTAACCAATTCCCAATGTACTTTAAAGTACATTTTATTCATTTCTTGCTTACATGTGCTATTATGAAATATATTTAACATAATAAAAAGTACGCACTTTAAAGTGTTATAGGCACTAAAAAGTAATAATTTTGGCACGAAAACATATGTAACCCCAAAACGGAAATCTAAACTCATCAAAGGAGGGTTTTTTATGAAAACATATAATATTCCTGTAGAAGCGACTTTAGAAGTTATTGGTGGAAAGTGGAAGGTTGTTATCCTTTGTCATTTAAAAAAAGGAACAAAAAGAACGAGTGAATTAAAACGTTTAATGCCTGGTATTACGCAAAAAATGTTAACGCAACAATTACGGGAACTAGAAGAAGATGGTGTAATCCAAAGGAAAGTATATGACCAAGTACCACCGAAAGTAGAGTACTCTTTAACGGATTACGGTTCGTCTTTAGGAGCTATACTTGATTCCCTCTGTTCCTGGGGAGAAGTTCATCTTGAAAAAACCGGGAACACATCCATGCTGATTACTGCTGATGAATAATAACTGTAGAAGACATAAAATAGGTTGAGACAATACTTGCCTCAACCGTTTTTTATGTCTCTTTATAATTTTTTGCCGTAATGACTGTTTCAAACTCAAAGGTTTCCGGTAAATGATCTGCGTAAGAATATTCAAAAGTTCGTCCATCCGTTAAGTAAGCTACTTGCTCAACTCGCATTAGGAAATCCTGATTTGTTAAGTTCATAAACTGCTTTTCCCTATCATCTGGGCGAATTCCTTTAACCCTGACAACAGATGTCCCTACTTCAAGACCAAGTTTATTTTGAATATGTGAGTATATCGACTCCTCTAAAACAGAAGCCTCAACACCTGGGATAACCGAAATTGGCATCCATGTATGCTCCATAATCGTCGGAATGCTGTGAATGATGCGAAGGCGAATGATTTTATAGACGAAATCACCAATTGAAACTCCCAATTTCTCAGCAACTACTTCATCAGCACCTACAATCGCAAACTCGATAATTTTACTTTCTACCTCACTACCGTAAACAGCTTTCGTACCTGTTAAAGTTTGAATCATTCGTGCCTTTTCCTGCTGATGCCAATCTTGTACCACTGTTCCACTTCCGCGCCGACGGATAATGTAGCCGTCTCTTACTAATAGATCTAGCGCTTTTTTAATCGTAAGTGCTGAAACATCGAATTCTTCAGCAAGGACGGAGCTACTCGGAATTTTTTCGTTGATTTTATATTCACCGTCTAAAATTTGCTGTTTAATCTTTTGATAAATGCCGAGGTATTTTACTTGTGTTGATCCGCTTGCCATTTCCATACCTCCTTTATACCGCAAACTCTCTTCTATTCATTCAAATGTAAAGCCTCAAGTTTGTAAACTGAAGGTGATGGGGCAGCAAATCCGTTTTCCAAGATTTCAATATTCGTTACTGCTTCTTCATCTTTCACAAGTTTTGGTGCACCATTTACAATTGTGTCATACGCTGCATCATAGAAACGACCGTAATCACCAAGCGGTGTTTTAATTTGTTTTTCAATCCAGTCACCATTTGCATTACGATACTTAGCAACTCCATAGTACATCGGTGAATCTTCACCAAACCCTGCACTCTCAGGCATAATCCCCGCTTTCAAATCATTTTCTTGCTGATCTTCACCGTATTTAATAAATGATCCATTTGTTCCATGAACGATAAAGCGTGGATAATCTTTCGCTACGACATGGTTCGTTTTCAGTTTAATTTTCAGGTGATTTCCGTAATGTAGACCAACATCGAAATAGTTATCAACCGCACCTTCCATTTCATTATTACGAATATCATATGTTACCGTATCTGGACGGCCAAATAATGAAATCATACGGTCCATCGTATGAATACCTAAACTGTAAAATGAACCTTCTTCTTTTGGAGCTTCATGAGTGATTGAACCAGGACGGAAATAATCAATATGTGATTCAATCTCAATAATATCACCAAGGAATCCTTGCTCAACTACTTGCTTTACAGCTAAAAAATCACCATCAAAACGACGGTTTTGATAAGGCATAACGACTACACCTTTCTCTCGTCCTAAAGCTAATAATTCTTTCGCATGTTCTACTGTATCGCAAAATGGTTTTTCAACGATAACTGATTTTCCGGCTAGTATAACTTTTTTTGCTAATTCATAATGCGTATGTGCTGGCGTACAGATCGTCACGACTTGAATTTCTTTGTCATTCAACAATTCGTCCAAATCAGTAGTGAAGTAAACACCTCTTTCCTCATATGGAGCCGCTAATTCTTCATTTATTTGACGTACAAAAATCGTTTTTACTTTTATATTATTACGTGTCTTTAGATAAGGTAGGTGATAACGGTTAGCTGATTTTCCAAATCCAATAAAGCCCATTGTTAATGTCATGTTCTTCAACTTCCTTGCTCATAAATTTTTGTTTCTACATTTATTATATATTTTTACCTTTAAAAGTATATAGTTTTAATTTCAAAATTATATATCAAAAAGTCGAGATAGAAATCATTTTCTGATTCCCATCTCGACTTTACGTTATAGACTTATATCCTATCATCATTTTATTTATACTCAATGACTTGAGAGCTACTTGGTTATATACTCTTATTCATACATATACGAACGTGTCATCGGAATTGTATCATTAATCCCTTTTGTAAATACAAATTGATGTAAATCAATATTACCTGTAAAGAACGAAGCTGCACATGCATTTAAATATAAACGCCACATGCGGATAAATCGCTCATCTTTCGTTTTGCGAACTTCCTCTAGTACGTTTTCAAAATTTTGAGCCCAATGTTGTAATGTATTCCCGTAATGTCTACGTAAGCTTTCCACATCAACAATGAAAAATTGTTCGTTTGTCATGTTCGTGATTAATTCGTTAACAGCAGGAACATACCCACCAGGGAATATATATTTTTCAATCCAACCATTCGTAGCACCACCATTAGCCGGAGAAGTAATGCAATGCAGCAGAGAAATCCCGCCATCATTTAGTAGTGTATTAACTGTTTCAAAGTATTGCGTAATGTTGTCTTTTCCAACATGTTCAATCATACCTACACTAACAATTTTATCAAATTTACGATTCTTAATATCGCGGTAATCAAGTAAAGATACTTCCACTAAATCCGTAAGTCCCTCTTGTTTAATTCGCTCGGAAGTCTTAGCATATTGTTCCTCACTTAACGTTACTCCCATCGCTTTCACACCGTACTGTTTAGCGGCAGCTGTAATGAGTTCACCCCACCCACAACCGATGTCTAATAGCGTATCACCTTTTTGAAGGTTCAACTTTTTCAAAATATGATTCACTTTATTATGCTGCGCTGTCGTTAAAGAATCTTGCTCATTTTGGAAATATGCACAAGAATATGTCATTGTTTCATCAAGCCATAATTTATAGAACTCGTTCCCAATATCATAATGATGAGCAATATCATCTTTATTTTTTTGTTTTGAGAAATTCCATTTACTTTTGAAATATTGCAACTTACTATCACCTAAAAAGCTATCCTGCCTTTTATAAATAGATTGAATTGCTTTTTCAAGGTTACCCTCTATTTCAAGATCCCCATTCATATATGCTTCACCGAATGCAATAGAAGGATCCTTAGCAATTTCTTTTTTTGAGAGCGGCTTATGGAATGTTATATGAAATTGAGGTTCCCCTTCGCCATATTGTATTGTTTCTCCATTCCAAAGTGTAATTTGAACTGGATCTGAAAACAGATTTTTAAGTATTTTTTTATAAAAAAGTTCTTCAACCATAAAAACATCTCCTACTAAAAAATTGAACAAAAAACTATACTAGTTAATAAGTCTTTTTGAACATAGCTTAAAATCTTTATGACTTCTTGCTACGAGTGTCATTATAAAACGGTTATATTATGAAGCATAGTACGTACTTTAAAGTGATGTAGGCACTTTTAAGTACCCATGACTGAAACAGGTCCTCAAAAATTTTACTTTTCATCATAACAACTTTCTAAAGTTTTAAAACGAAAAACACCACCTCTTCATTAGGTAGTGTTTTCAATATTACATATAGAGATTTCACTTAACTTCTGTGTTTTTTCTATCTATGCATCGTTCTCCCCATGCGGTTAATTGATTTAATACATTTTGTAAAGACCACCCATAATCGGTTAGGGAGTATTCTACTCGAGGGGGAATTTCTTTGTAAATTTCACGTGTAATCACACCATCTTCTTCCAGCTCACGTAGTTGCTGCGTTAACATTCTCACAGAAATTTCAGGAATTAGACGTTGCAACTCACTCGTTCTCTTCGTCCCTTTCGTTAAGTGACATAAAATGACGACCTTCCACTTTCCCCCGATAATTTCTAAAGTTGCCTCTATCGGTATATTATATTGTTTCACGCGTGCTCCTCTCCTTTTTTCTAAATTTCTTCTCTATTGTTGCGTAAAAATAAATAATTTTCTATACGGCACATTTTAGTTCCTACAGCACAAAAAAGTACCTATATTACAAAAAAGTAATTATGCCACTTAAAAATCTCCCTCTATACAAAAAGAAAAAACGAACGTATTCTCGTTCGTTTTTTCCTTCTTTATTCAGCTGCTGTTATAAGCATAGACGTGTTACCATTCTTTTCAAGATGATTTTCTCCCCAGTTACAAAGAGAATCGAGTATAGCATCTAAAGAATGACCGTATTCGGTTAACGAATACTCTACTTTTGGCGGCACTTGGTTATACACTTTTCTCTCGATTACACCATCTTCTTCTAATTCACGTAATTGTTGCGTTAACATCTTTTGTGTAATACCAGACATTAATTGTTTTAATTCGCACGTTCTCTTTTTGTCTTTCTTTAAATGACAAAGGATAACTACTTTCCACTTTCCACCGATAACCTCTAAAGTTGCCTCTACAGGAATATTGTATGTTTTCATATAAAAATCTCCTTTAATAATTTTATAAGACAAATAAGCTAAAATATTTAAATATTACTTTTAAGTATCTATAGCACCTTAAAGTACGTACTTTTTATTGTATTAAACATGTTTCATAATAGCATACGTAAACAGCAGATGAGTAGTACGGCACCAAAAAGTACCTGTATTACTTTTTAGTATCTATATCACTTTAAAGTACGTACTTTTCATTATGTAAAATACATTTCATAATAGCATTTGTAAGAGTTGAGTGAGTCATGCAGTATTAGAAATAACCTTTTGGTACCCGTACTTTAAAGTGAGTATTTTTATCATACATTTTGTCAGACGATGAAATGACATGTTTTCATTTTCACATCCATTTACAATGATGAATTCATTTTTAAATACATTTTAGGAGGATATCTATAATGAGTAAATTACTAAAAGAAAAAATCGGTTTTGGTACAGCACCACTAGGAAACATGTACCGTAATATTCCTGAAGAAGAAGCAATCGCTACAGTGGATGCTGCTTGGGAGAATGGCGTTCGTTACTTTGATACAGCTCCACTTTATGGATCTGGCTTAGCGGAGATTCGTCTTGGTGAAGCACTATCAAAAAGAAATCGTGATGATTACTTTTTAAGTACGAAAGTAGGTCGAACTATTTCGGATGAATTAGAAGATCCATCTGCACGTGATTTAGGTGAAAAAGGCGGGCTTTTCGAATTTGGTCGCAAAAATAAAATGATCAATGACTATAGCGCAGATGCAACACTTCGTTCTATCGAGCAAAGTTTGAAACGTTTAAAAACAGATCGTCTAGACTTTGTTTTCATTCATGATTTAGCACAAGACTTTTATGGTGATGAGTGGATTTCACAATTTGAAACAGCTCGAACAGGAGCATTCCGTGCGCTAACACGTTTACGTGAAGAAGGAGTTATTAAGGGCTGGGGGCTTGGAGTAAACAAAGTAGAATCAATTGAACTTATGCTTGATTTAGAAGAAGCGAAACCAAATATATCCTTACTAGCTGGTCGCTATTCATTATTAGACCACGAACGTGCATTGCAACGAGTAATGCCTGCAGCTGTAAAGCATAATATGGATATTGTTGTTGGTGGCCCATATAGCTCAGGTATTCTTGCTGGAGGCGCTCACTTCGAATATCAAAAAGCATCGCCAGAAATTATTGCAAAGGTTGAGAAAATCAAAGCTCTTGCAGATCGTCACGACATCAGCATCAAAGCTGCTGCATTACAATTTTCACTAGCAAATCCAGCAGTTGCTGCCGTTGTTCCTGGTGCAAGTAAACCGGAACGAATTGTAGAAGACCAAAACGCCTTAAATACAGTAATTCCAGCAGCATTCTGGGAAGAAATGCGCGAACAAAAACTAGTAGCACCTAATGCACCACTACCAATCAACGTAAAATAATAATGAAACTTTAATCAGTGGGAGCATCCCCCACTGATTATTTACCCGTAAATACCGGGATGAAAAGGAGCGTAATGAATATGGCACATACTACTACATCTATGGAAATTTTCGGTTCACCTGAACAAGTATGGCAATTAATCGGAGGTTTCAACTCCCTTCCAGACTGGTTACCTTATATACCTAGCAGTAAATTAACGGAAGGCGGTCGTGTACGTCATCTAGCTAATCCAGATGGTGATACAATTATAGAACGCTTAGAAATATTCAATGATAAAGAACGCTACTACACGTATTCAATCATGAATGCACCGTTCCCAGTCACTAATTATTTATCTACAATCCAGGTGAAAGAAGGTACTGAAAGTAATACATCGTTAGTAGAGTGGTCTGGTACATTCACTCCTGTTGAGGTTAGTGATGAAGAGGCAATAAATCTGTTTCATGGTATCTATAGCGATGGGCTCAAAGCATTGCAGCAAGCATTTCTAGATTAATTTACTAAAAACAATGAAAAGCAAAGCGATATCGCTTTGCTTTTTTTATAAAATCCCTTTTAACTTTTCACCAATTAACTTCGCTACATACTCATAACCTTCTGGCCCAAAGTGTAATCCATCTTTTTCATCATTTTCTACAAACCTTTTATAATTCAGTTCTTGAATCATTTCTGCATACAAATTTAGAAAATAGCTTCCTGTTTCTTTTGCCACTTCCTCTACCACGTCTGCATACTGACAGAGCACTTCATTTGTTCTATTATGTTGCCTCTCTTCATCAACTGGGGCAGGGCTAATAAGCAGCACTTTACCTGACGAAATATGGTTCACAATCTTCTCTAAATTTTCTTTGTATGCTTGTAATGACACTTGAGAAAAAGAAACTGCATCATTCGTACCAAGAAAAACTGTTACGAAATCTGGTTTATATGATATTACATCTTCTTCAATCCTATTTAACGCATCGAATGTATTATCACCTGGAACACCTGCATTCACTACTATCCAATTCGGAAACATCTCTTGCAAACGTGGTGTTAATCTCGGCATTCCATCATAAAACGTTTCATCAGCTGTAATACTATCTCCAAAACATACTAACGTTTTCATTAAGCTACTCTCCTTTTACGTATGAAACAACTTTCCTTCTATTGCTTTTATATATCTTTCAGCAGAACGTTCAACTGCCTCATTTGCATTTTCTTTTACTACTCGATGAAAAGCGTTGTATAAACGATTAAACTGTAAGGGCTTCACTCGATTCACCATTTCTTCCACTTTTCTCGCTGGTAGTGGAATTAAGTTTGGATAGCTGTACATGAAGCTTACCCACCGCTCATCTGCTACAACTTGAATAATATCACCTGTTAACAAAATCCCTTTTCCATCATTCCCTTCTTCCCAATGCAATACAGAACCACCACTAAAATGTCCTCCAAGACGATGTACAGTAATCCCATCCGCTAATTGTAAAGACTCACCAGACCAATAAATAATACGACTACTTGGGCGCATCACCCATTCTTTATCATCTTCGTGTATATAAATTGGTACACCAAATGTCTCTGCCCATTCTACTTGCGTTGAATAATAATGAGGATGAGACAATGCAATCGCATCTAATCCGCCAAGCTCTTTTATTTTCGTAATTGTCGTTTCATCTAAATACGTAATACAGTCCCACAGTAAACGATATGACTCTGTTTTCACTACAAATGCCGTTTGACCGATCGCAAATCCTGGTTTTGTCGTAATACTATAAAGTCCATTTTCCTCTTTTATTATTTCATTTTTATATGTATCATCTGTTTGTAAATTTTCTAAAGTCGTCCAAGACTGCCCTTTCGGATTCACATATTGCCTCTCTTCATCACAAATATGACAACTCACCGGTTCCTCTACACTCGCTGCATACTGCACACCGCACGTTGTACAAACGTAATTTTTCATCATAATTCCCCCTATCCCTAAATTTTTATTAAGCTGCTTTTTTATTTTCAATTAATAAACTTATAAAAGTAAGTAAATAGACAAATGTAACCGATAATGGAATTACAGTAAATCCTTTTTCGCTTCTACAACATTCATCTCACCATCTCCCCTAAAAATATTTGTACTATAAAGTCACCTCAACCTCACCCATCCAATAACGCCAAGCTGCTAAATAATCTTCTAAATCTTTCGGGTGGTGCCGTAAACATGTATCTATACGCAAATATAATCCTATGACTATCTCTTCATATAAATCACGGTCATTTTTATGAAATACACATTGTTTCATCGCATAACCAATCGTTTCTTTTGTTAAATCTTCCGAAGTTGAACAGAACGCATAAATTAAATCATATATAGGATCTCCTAACACTGGTAAAGGATCAATTACACCGTGCAGTTTATTCTCTTGAAATATAAAATTATGAAATCCAAGATCACCATGCAATAAAAATGGCTGATTTATTCCAGTCCCCCTACTTGGACTATTTGCTAACTTAAGAACCGTTCTATACGCTTCCTCACTTATGTAACGTCTTACATTTTGATGAGCTTCCATCACATTTGTCGTTAAAAATTCATTCCAAGATTGAACTAGGTTTTCTTTCCATCCCCAGCCATCAATCTCTGTAGCTACTTCATACTTATTGATAACTTCCTTTACAAGTTTACAAAGAACGCTCCGTTTATGGCCTAGTTTGCAAAAAGTTGTGCCCTCAAGGAATGAGTAAACAATATAGCGATTTAAAGGTTCCTTATAAAAAAGCTTTGGAAATAATTCATCCTTTTTATAAAACTGAAGAAAATAAGCTTCTTCACGTATGACATCCGATTCATTCAACTTTACAACGTATTGTTCATCTAACAAATATATAGTACTTGTTGTTCCCCCGTTTAACACCTTTACACTATTTGGATAATGTGAAATCACTTTCTCCTTAACTAGTTGTGCAGTGATTATTGAAATATCCATTCTCTCACCCTTTAACTCCGAATATTCCCTTAATTCAAAAGACAACTTTACTATTATTTGACAAACATAAGGGAATTCCTCCTAAAAATCTTAATATAACAAAAGATAATTTTATTTCATTGCAACTGCTTCCTTCAATATTCCATCATATAGTTCATTCCATTTATGGTAATGCGATGTAATTTCTTCACTCCAAATGATCTTCATTTAATCTAGTAATTTCTATTGAATTATCTCTTTCTTTTAACTTATGAGCCAAACTTTCTACACCAAACACTTCTGTAAACGTATGACTGCCTACAATTAAATTAATCCCTTTAAATTTCGCATGTTGCACTGTATATAATGTTTTTTCACCTGTTATGTACGTGTCACACCCTTTTTCTAATGCACGTTCAATCAAATTTGTATTGTTTCCTGCACCGGTTAAAATCGCGATTCGTTTTACTGGTTTATCGTGATTTCTCCAGCTCTTCACTTTCTCTTCCATTCTTTCTTCAAGTTTTCCAACTAAGTTTGAAAAAGGAATCGATTCTTTATATTCTCCTATTCCCGGTAGTTCTTCTTCCTCATACGTGGAATATTCCAGTATTGTATCTATCCCAATTTCGTTAAATAACGAAGTACACGTGCCAAACTTTACAAAATCTAACGGCAAGTGAATCCAAAAATGATTCATTTCATATTGCTTCAATTTCTCAATACAAGCCTCTTCCATACCAAATAAAAAACTCCACGGCGCATGATGTGTAACTATCATATTGACTCCATTTTTATACGCTTCTTCAATCGTCTCTACTGTCAAATTTGTTGTGTAACCGATTTTGTGAAATTCATCTTTACTTATATGAGTAAAACCATATTCACCATCGCCGTATTTATGAAGGTCCTCTCCAAATAGTGATGTTATATGTTCGTTAAACTGCTTTATATTCATTTTATTTCTCCTTTCATTTACTTTTATATTTCATAAATAAGGAAATACTAAATAAAAACGTTACATACATATAGGAGGACACCATGAAACCTGAATTTTTAAAAGCTGTACATGATGCCATTGGAAATATTGAACACATTCATATAGAAGAAAGCGGTGCTGACAGCTTACTTATTCATCATGATGATGCACAGCAATTACAACAAGTTGCTGTGGCGTTAGAAAATAATAATTTCCGCTCCGCTTTAAGAACAACTGGAAATGCTTCGTACATTGAAGTATTGAACAGATAATAAAAGTCCGGATGTATTCCGGGCTTTCTTTTTATCCCGCTATTCACTGGGCAGTAAGAGCCCCACTGATTAAAGTTTCACTTTATATCGAAATTTCAAACTCTTTCACATACACCGCTGTTCCAGCAATATCTATTTGTAACTTTTCGTTTTCTATCCCTTTCGTTACATAAACAGTTACACGACCATCTTTATTTATTTCCTGTCCTTGCTCAACGATTAAACCCAATTCATGTTCAAAATCTTTCTCTAAATACTCCGCATAATACGCTCCCATTACACCTGAAGCTGTTCCTGTCACTGGATCTTCAATCGTCCCAGCGTAAGCTGATGAAAAATGACGGCCGTGCATTTGTGCTAGTTCATCATAAGTTTCTAGACAAATTGGGTGAATAGAAGCATTAGGTATTTCTTTTAATACTGATGGAAATGCAGCATTATTAGGTTTCATTCTCTCACATGCATTAAGATTTTTAATCGGTACAATTACAGTCCAATTACCAGTACTTCCATATACAATCGGTAAAGTTACATCTAAATCATTTACTTCTAAACCGATACTATGAGCTAATTCTTCTTTTGAACCTGTAAATTCTTTAAACTGAGGTGCTGCCTGTCTCATTTTAATAAAGGGTTCTCCATTTTCATTTACACCTATTTGTATCGGTAAAATCCCAGCCTTCGTTTCAATCGTAAGGTTACTTTTCTCTTCTAATAAACCTTTTTCGCGCAAGGCATATATCGTCCCTACTGTCCCATGACCACATAAATCCATTTCAAAACCAGGTGTAAAATAGCGCATTCTTATATCTCCTACTTCTGAGGAAAGAACAAAAGTTGTTTCATTATATCCAACTTTTTCAGCAATAATTTGCATTTCCTCTTCCGTTAATCCATCTGCTTCTAATACAATACCTGCTGGATTTCCCTTATTTGGTTTATTCGTAAATGCGTCGTAATGAAATACATTTATAGTCTTCATTTTCTTTTCTCCTAATCTACTTTAAAAATTTTATAATAAAGCTCTGTCTCCGTTTTCACCGAACAATAATTTCTCCAAAATATCCTCTGCATCTTTTCATTTGAAGTATGCGTACTTCCGATGTAATAAGTAGCCCCCATTTCCTTTAACATATGCAACGATTGAAGATGCAACCGAGAAGCAATTCCTTTCCCGCGATAATAAGGCATTACCCCAAAATAAAATAATCGTCCTTCACTTTCTGTTCCAGTTTCTATATGCGGTATGGACATACCAATTGGCTCAGTTTTATCATAAAAAACAATACATGACTTTTCCCAGCCCGTACCTAACTCTGTTTGCACTGAATAAAAATGCTCATCGATAGTTAAAATTGAAGTTTGATTCCCTGAACCCGACATACATTGTTCCCAAATATATTTAAATTCTTTTTCCGATAACGTTCCTTCTGCTATTGATCGATATGTATATTGTCTTTCAGGTCCTTCTACATTGTTCAATTCTCTACATACTTCTATCTTTGCGGCATACAAAGAAAAACCGGCATCAAGTAACACTCTCACACTTGAGTTATAACTACTAAACCTTTTGTTTAATACAATACTCGCTCTTTTTAACTCCTAGTTAAAACAAACTTCTTCAAATCTACTTATCTTTTCTTTATAAGTTTGTACATCATAAAGAACATTCTCTTCTATCTCTTCAATCGTTACTGCATTTGGTAAGCCATTTAATACTTTTTTAGAAGGGCCAAATAGATTCTGAATGATTGCAAGATCGTATATCACCACTTCAATTCCCCCACACCAGGCTCAATAAACTTCCCTGAAATATCCTCATTTGAATCTATTACCCAATCATATATATTTTTTGCTCCTTCAGCCGGAGTCATATTCGCATCAAAGGCACCAATATCAGTTTTTAATTTTCCTGGGTGAATGGCAGTTACACGAATTCCTTTATTCTCAAACTCTTGTTGTAAGCAGAGTGTTAACATATTTTGTGCTGCTTTAGCAATTCGATATGAATATGAGAACTGGCCTTGCGGAAACTCTTTGTTCGCCATTTTATGTAATGATCCTAATCGAGAGGACACATTTATTATTCTCGGATGATCCGATTTAGCTAACGCCACATATGTACCTTTTACAGCCCGAATTACACCTAAGCAATGAATATTAAATAAGTCCGTTAACTCTTCTGAATTTGTATGTAAAATCTCAGTCTCCTTCCCAGTAATGCCAGCGTTATTTATAACTAAATCAACATACTCTGTATATTCCTCAAGCTGCTTCTTAATTTGCTCCGTACTCTCATCAGCCGATAAGTCTGCCAATATAGGAAAACATCTACCACTAAACATTTGCTTCAATTGCATTACCGCAACCTCAGTTCTAACTAATGGATAAACGATATGCCCATTTTCATAAAATACTTTTACTAACTGTAATCCTAACCCGCGGCTGCCACCTGTAATAAACACTCTCATATATTCATCTCCTTATTTTTATAATAAATAAGAAAATCCATCCACTTACCATTCTCTAATGAAAACGCCTCTCTCTTGCATTCAAAAGAAAAACCTGCTCTTTTCGCAAGACGCATTGATGGCTCATTATCAACACGTATATGTAATTCGATTCTATGAAAATCAAGGCTACTAAAAAATAACGGTAACGCAGCTTTCACACTTTCAACACCATATCCATTTCTCCAATATTGATTATGTATGGAGTATCCCATCATCGCCCATTGATAGTCCATACGTAAAATTTTTATTAGCTCTAGCTTTCCAATATTAGCCCCATCTTCTTTACGAAAAATACCTAATACATACATCTCATCTCGATGTGCTGCTTCATCAAATCCTCTAATCCATTCCGTGAACCATTCTTTTGTTGATGATGCCATAACTTGATAACCATCGTCGTATTTATACTGAGATGGCAGCCTCTTATTAAATCCATCTAACCAACTTTCATAATCATCATTTTGGAACGGACGGATCATGAGTCTCTCTGTCTCTATCTGTAATAGCGGCAGCTTCATTTACATCTCTTCCCTTGATTAATATTTGAATATTCTTTATTATCTTACACAAAATACAAAATCTAGTAAATCATTATGTTTTTGATAAACATGCTTCTATTAAAATACAAAAGGAAACCCTGTTCTAAAGGATTTCCTTTTGTCATCACACTACCAAACTTATCTGTAATTTAAAACGTTGTATTCTGTCTTTAATATTCCATACACATCAACATCTTCATATGTGTTTAATAAAAGTCTATTCTGTCTCAATGTGCCTTCTTTACGTAAACCTGACTTCTCTAATACTTTAATCGACGATCTATTTCTAGAAATGGCAGATGCCCAAATTTTGTTTAGACCTAATTCGATAAAGCCAAATTGAATCATTCTGTTTACAGCCTCAGTTGCAAAACCCTTTCCCCAATAATTCTTACCAATCCAATAACCAAGTTCACCTCTATTGTTACCCTTGTCAATTCTTAGTGTAATTGTACCTACAATTTCTCTTGATTCTTTAGAGACAATTCCTAAAGGATATTCGATTCCTTTCCTTATAAGTTCTGGTTGCATATCAACCCAATCTTGCGCGAACTCCAATTTATATGGATGCGGAAGCCCAAGAATATTAGCTAATTCCTTGTCATTAGCCAATTCTTTAATTCTAAAAACATCATCATTGGTAAAAGGTTCTATACATAAATGCTCAGTTTCTAATTTTATAGCCATCTTTTCTCCCCCTTGTACTGAAATTAGTTAGCTCCCTTTATTTTCAATATTACACCAAAAACACGAAATTTTTAAAATCTTTATGATATCTACTAACAGAACCATAAACAAAAAATCCAGTTATGCTTTGTACATAACTGGATTCCTCATTATCTAATCGTTTTTTATTTTACAAGTACATTTTCTCTTAATTCCCTCTTTAACACTTTCCCTAAAGCATTTTTCGGTAACTCTTCTAAGAATACCACTTCTGGAATTTTGTAACTTGCTAACTTCTCCTTACAATACTGAATAATACTTTCTTCTGTTAATGTTGTTTCGCCATCCTTCACAATGTAAGCTCTTGGAACCTCTCCCCAAAAGTCATCTGGAACTCCAACTACTGCAACTTCTAAAACACCATGTATTTCATGAATAACATCTTCTACTTGATCTGGATATACGTTGTCACCACCGCGTATAATAACGTCTTTATATCTTCCCATAATATGCAGGAATCCATCGTCATCTATCATGCCAGCATCACCCATGTTAAACCAGTTATCTTTTACTACCTTCTTTGTCGCCTTTTCATTATTCCAATACCCTTTAAACATGTATGGACTTTTCACATGAATCTCTCCAACTTCATTTGTTGTTAGTTCATGTCCTGTTTCCGGATGAACAATTTTCACCTCTACATTTTTCAAGGTTTTTCCTACAGAAGACATCTTTTCTTTTCCCATCATTGGATGCCATGAGGTTACAACCCAACCTTCTGTACTACCATAACCTTGCACCATATATATTCCTTTTTCCATATATTTTTGAATGAGTGTTTCTGGCACTTTTGTACCACCGCTTTGTGCTACTTTAAAGGTTGAAATATTACGTTCTTTTTTATTTAATTCATCAAGCATGTAACTATAAACAGCAGGGAACGCAAGCATCGTAGTAATTTTCTCTTCTTCAATCTTATCCCAAATAAGAGTAGGATTCGAATCAGCTAAGAAAATCATCGTAACGCCATGATAAATACAATTTAAAATAGAAAGCACGCCACTCATATGGAACAATGGATGCACAGATAAAAAGCGTTCACCTGCTGGGATTTCTCTTTGTCCCGCAATTTCAGCAAAATAATGATGTAAGTTTTTATGTCCAATTACACATGCTTTCGCCTGTCCAGTCGTTCCTGAAGTAAATAAGTAAATGGCATCGTCTTCTTCATGAACTTCTACGTTCGGTTCTGTCGTTGGCTGTTTTTGCAACTCTAATTCAAATGAACCAAAGCCTTCTTTTGTCGTTTGAATTACATAAGGGATTTCTTTAACAGCATCAACATTTAATAACACTTCACTAAATTCTTCATCAATAACTAACACTTTTAATTTCGCTTCTTTTACAATCGTTTCTAATTCATATACAGTAAGCTGATGATTTAGCGGAATAAATACCGCTCCAATTTTTAAACTTGCCATCATAACGCTTGGAAATGGGTGATTATTTTTGCATAGTATTCCTATACGATCTCCTCTTTGCACACCATTATGTAACAAATAATGTGCAAGCTGATTTACTCGTTCATTATATTGCTGAAACGAATATCTTTTCTTCCCCCCTACAAGCGCTTCCAAATTTGGTGATTGCATTGCTCTTTTTTGTAGTAATTTTTGCATCGTTCTCAAGTAAAACTCCCCTTTATATATGTTAGGTTTTTTATTTTACCAGATTAATTATTAATTTACTAAAGATTACACTTAGTGAATATAAGAAGAATATAAAATAGCCATTTACTTCATAAGTAAATGGCTATTTTTCATTATATATTAGAATACTTCTTGTTCATTACATATTGCACATACTCAGGTGCACTTTTATCAATCTCTTCATCACTTAGTTTATATTCTGCACCATATAAATAAAAGGAAGGTATAAATTCCATACCTGTATATAGGCATGTAGCTTGGAATGGTTTCGTCAACTCATCCATTGTAATCCCACTATTTTCATAGTCTTTTTCTAATCCACCTATAGAAATAGCTACACCAAATTCTTTCCCCTTCACTTTATCTCCTTGTGATCCGTACGCAAATCCATATGTTAATACATCATCGAACCATTTTTTTAATAATGGTGGTGTGCTGTACCAGTAAAGCGGAAATTGAAATATATATCTGTCATGTTCTACTAATAACTTTTGCTCTTCTTCAATATTAAACTCCCAATCCGGTGCCACCTTATATAATTCATGCACCGTAATTTCATCTGAATGTTTCTCAAGTTCTTCTATCCATCTTTTATTAATTTTTGATTTTTCAATATGAGGGTGTGCTACAATTACAAGTGTTCTCATCATTTTCCAGCCCCTTTATAAATTAATCAATCCTTTACGTATTAGTATGAATGAGTTACATATAATTGAAAAGTACGTACTTTCAGGTACTATAGGAACCTTGAAGTACCTTTGGAGGTGTTATATGAATCAAAATGATAATTGCCCAATTGCAACAACACTCGATGTAATCGGTGGAAAATGGAAAGTTCATATTTTATGTATTTTGTCGGATGGAAAAATGCGAACAAATGAAATTAAACGAGAAATCCCAAACATTACACAAAAGGTTCTTACACAACAACTTCGGCAACTTGAAGCTGATGGGATTATCTATCGTACCGTATATCAAGAAGTACCACCAAAGGTTGAGTACACACTAAGTGAATACGGAAAATCTTTAATGCAAATAATGGATAATCTGTTTGAATGGGGAAAAGATCATCAAATTAAAAGATTACATGACTAAAAAAGCACTATATACTTTGTTTCATCCTCTACGTTCATATTTTTTATTTCTATAAAGTTTATTTTCATCATTTTTTAGCTAACTTGTTTTCTTAGATTGATGGACGTGACGCCACATCCATCAATCTAAAAAGATACAATTAGAAAAATGAGATTTCTATAAATTTTCGCATATAAACACTACTTCCGCCTCATTAAACGCTCGCTCTACTTTTTCTAATCTCAATTGTACGTAAGCTATAAAGAAGCACCCCTAAACCGAGAATTTTTTCATTATTAGACGCATTAGAACCTAAGGTAATAGTAGGTACATTTAAACCCATAAACCTTTCACTCCATTCTATAGGCATATATCCCTGCTTACCAATTGCTAATGTACGTCCATCTATTGTACGGAGAGTACTTTGAATAAAATCAAACTCAACTTCTACATCTGACAATTTTGTGGCTTTATCTGTCATCAAAGTACCTCGTATCATAGTAAATCCTTGTATCATTTTTTCTTTAAACATACCAATTTGGTTATAATTCGAGTCATAAATTACCCAATCATATCCGTCCACTTCAGTATGAAAATAAGCTAGAATTTCCCCGCTACTCGTTTCTAATCCGTAAACATCTTTATTATGTAAAAAAGGTATTACTGAAAAAAGAATATTTGATGAAACCACCTTTGTTCCTGCTATATACTTACCATCAGGATGATATAAACCAAATTGCTTGTTTCGTTTAGGTAATTCTAATACAACTAAAGTATCAACATCCCAAAATGTTGCATTACTTTTTATCATATTCTTTTGTATCAACTTTTCTTTTCTTAACTGCCAAAATCCAATTCCAAAAAAGATAGAAGCAGCGATAACAAAAAAGATAAACTGCCCCCAATTAATATGTCCCCAATCTTCATATACAGCGCATAAAGCAAGAATAAAAATACCCGTCCCAATTAACAGTTTCATCTTTCCTTTTCGCTTATAGTAATCAAATAATTCCATTTCTATATCCCCCTTATTTTTGTTCCCCAACTATTAATATATCAAAAACATAGAATGCCCTCTATTCAAAAATATAAGTTCTTCCACTGTCCAGTTCATTGGAAACAAAGTGATAGTCGGCCTTTTGAGCTCAAACTCCTGAGAAAGAATAAAAGCGAAATCAATATTTTTGTATTTTAGAGATAATACCATATCACCATCAAGCTAATAAAAAGATACTCCTTCAAAATAAAAAACGCTATTCTCTCTGTAAAATCATAGAAAAGAATAGCGTTTTTTATTTTGAAATAGAAGGCATTATTTAAACTAAACATGCTAATATTGATTTTGTGCGATTGTCAGTTACCTCATAATAAATTTCTAATCCTTTCCGAGTACCTGTAACCATTTTAGCAGCTTTTAGTTTAGATAAATGTTGACTAATTGTACTTTGAGGCATTTGTAAATCCCCATACATTGTTGTTACATTAGTAGGACCTTTTGCAAGCATTATTTTTACTAAAGATAGACGAACTGGATGCGCCAATACCTTTAACACCTCAGCGATTTCTTGAAACATTTCTTTTTTTTCTTTCATCTTATTTCTCCCCTTTTATATACATATTTATGTTATCCATATATATAATTCGAAGGTATATGCGTTTTTGTGTCCGTCATTTTAAAAAAATATAAAAAAACTTTAATCCGAAACTAAAGGATTAGCTTAACATAATGTCTCACTATTAATGGTGAATAGGAATCTCGTTATAGAAGCAGCAGTTTTTATGCTACAACTCTACATTCAACTAACTAAAATCAATGAAAAAAGAGCAAATAGTCTGCTCTTTTATGATGCCTCCTTATGTTCCGTGGAATGTTTAACACTCCCCAGTCTCTTTAGTTTATTCCACCCTACCGCTACTCCTCGAAGCGATGAGAATATAGATTTAATGACAACATAAGTCATAAATTGACGATAAATAAAACGTTGTAAAATTAACCATGCCAATGGTTTTGGGTTCTCTTCCTCTAATTTAAATGCGAACAGAGAAGCGAGAAGATCCATTAAAAAGAATACAAGATAAAACCCTAAAACTTTTAGCGGATTACTACTAAATAGTCCTATAATCATTAATATATCTGCAAAAGGAGCAATGAATTGCAGAACATATTGGAATAACCACATATTAGGCAGTGCAATAAACCCTAATGTTTTATGTTTTGAATTACACAACGCTTTTCGATGTTTCCAAAGACATTGAAGTGTACCATATGACCAACGATATCGCTGTTTAATGAGACTTTTCACATCCTCAGGTGATTCCGTAAAAGCATACGCTTTTTCTTCATATACAATTCTATGCCCTTGACGTAAAAATGTAATAGTAAGATCCGTATCTTCTGCTAATGTATCTTCGCTTAAATATCCAGATTCAACTACATTCTTCTTGCGCCACGCCCCAATAGCTCCTGGAACGACTGTAATACAATTTAACTCATCAAAAGCTCTACGTTCTAAATTAAACCCTGTAATATACTCAACATGTTGCCAAGTAGTTAACAAATTCCGTCTATTCCCCACTTTGACATTACCTGAAACTGCAGCTACATTCTGATCTTCAAAGTGTCTAACCATTAAAGAAATAGCATCTTGCGCAATAATAGTATCCGCATCTAAAGTGACAATGATTTCTCCTCGCGATTGTTGAAACCCTAGGTTCATTGCCGATGATTTCCCGCCGTTTTCTTTCTGAATGAAACGAACTTTAGGGTGTTTATAAAATGTTTCTTTCATTACTTTTGACGTACCATCTGTCGATCCGTCATCCACAACAATAACTTCAAATTCTCTATAATTACTATTCAAAATTGAGTGAATCGTCTTGGCTATCACCTTTTCTTCATTATATGCCGCTATGACAACACTAACAAAAGGTTGATAAGACGAATTAATATAGCGAGATAACGTTTTTCTTTTCTGCTTCCATGCAAAATAAATTAAGAATAAAAATCGAAAAATCCCTAATCCAATAGCAATATAAAAAATAGTTGTTAATATATGCTTAAAATATCCAGCTCCTGAAAAGACAGCTTTATTGTAAAGTAAATATTGCTTCCCCTCAGAAGAAACAGGAGGCATAATTTCATCTCGTTCTTTATTCATTAAATCTGAAATTGTTACAAAACTATATCCATGCTTTTTTAAGTCTTTAATAATGATTGGGAGCGCCTCTACTGTATGGGTACGATCCCCTCCCGCATCATGGAGAAGAATAATATTTCCCTCTCCCTTATAAATAGGATTAAGAGCACGTCTTACTAATTCATTTGTTGATGGTGTTGCCCAGTCTTCGGGATCAACTTTTTCCGCTACCATTGTATAGTTCATATTTTGTGCACGTAAAATAGGCAATATTTCATTTGATGAATCCGGGTTAGCATCCGCTTCATATGGCGGTCTAAATAAAACCGTAGAATGTCCAGTTACTTCCTGAATTAAACGTTGCGTCGTATTAAGTTCTACTTTCGTTCGTAGTAAAGACGTATCAGCTATGTTAGGATGCTTGAAAGTATGATTCCCAATTTCATGCCCTTCATCGTATATTCTTTTTACAATACTAGTATTTAGTTGTGCGTTTTCACCAAGTACAAAAAAAGCAGCTTTTATTTGATTCTCTTTTAATATATCTAAAATTTCTGGCGTATATTTCGGGTCTGGTCCATCATCAAATGTTAATACTACTTGTTTCCCATTTGGTTTTCCATATCGTTGCACTTCATATGCAGATGGTAAGGATTGATATACTTCATCTGTAATATAACCATCTTTGCCTACTTTAAAATCTCTCAATCCATTTTTTCTTTCATTCTCAATCTGTAAAATTTCACCTTGTCCAGAATAATTTACTTCATCTAAACTATTGATTTTATGTAATACATTAGGATTTTTTTGTGCCTCAATAGGATTTTTTAAAACTTTCCATATTGTAGGGTCTTCTGCTCCTAGTCTCCATAATGCAAAGCCCTTTGCATTGTTCTCCATTGCAATTTTCACTTGATTATAGAGAGTAACACTGTCTAAGAACCAAGCAGTATGTTCTTTCTCTCCTGTTTTATATCTAAAATAAGGGTTTCCACTAATCTTATCCCATTGAATTTTCATATTTGAATCATGAGCCATTGCCATAACTTCTGAGAAAGTTAAAGACTTCGCAGCTTCTTTACTATTTACTTCCCAATCATATCCATAGTTACCGAAAGCAACTATAAGCTTATTAGACGGAATATTCAGTTCTTTCAATGTATGTTGGAACCATTTATTTGAAGAAATTGGTCCTGGTTCCCCGGCTCCATAGTGCTCATCGTACATCATGACAATCATTCGATCTATTATTTTTGCTAACGCACTATAATCAAAAGCCTTATCATTAGCTGGAACATCTTGTGTAACGAGCAAATCATGTTCATGAAATTCCGTAGTAAGTTCTTTCATAAAATTTGTTAAGTTTTCTCTATCACTTTCAGGTACGGCCTCAAAGTCAATATTAATACCTGAAAACTGATTTTTTTTAACTTGGCTTACTAAATCATTAATAAACTTTGTCTTTACATCATTTGAGGAATTCAGTAACTTATGAATTAGCCCACTATCAGGACCAGAAGCTTCCTCAGTATAGTTAGTAAGCAAAGGCATAATCTTCACTTGATTTTTTTCTGCCAACTTTACTATCTCAGGTTTGATCTCACTTCTAATCGTTAAATCTGCTTTTAAATGATACCACTCTGGTACTAACGTAGTTAAGGAATCGATATTTTCTTTTAAAGAAGCGGTACTATTTTCATCCCAGTTTACGTAAAAACCATACACTTCTTTAGGTTGTTTACTATCCTTCGGCGGATTCACCAAATTTTTATTATCCTTCGTTTCGGTATTTGGGTTAAATTCTTCCTTCTTTAACTGCTGATCACTAAGTTTTTGATTAATTGGTACAAGTTTAGTATCTTGTTGTACAGCGGTATTCATATTTGGAATTTCTGGTGTTGAAAAAATACTTTGAAAGAAAAAATAGAATACAACACCTACACTAACTATTGAAATACATAGAAACGAAATAAAGGCTATGTTTCTCCTTCCTTTCGGATCATAAAAAACAGGTTTTTCTTTATCTTTCTCTTGTTGAATGTTTTTCTCCATTATATTTTTCACATACTCCTTCTTAATAGAACTATAGAATAATAAAGTGCAACTTTAATCAGCCCTCACCAATCGGGCATTTACGGGCAGCCCAATCCCCACCTAACTTCTTTGCTTCCGCTGAATTTTGAGCTGGAGGTCTTACTGCCCGGCAAATAGCGGGATAAATCCTTTTAGCTTTGAAATGAATCTCTCACTTCCATATTCTATTGATTCTTCTTTTCATTCCCTTGCTGGTGGCCTCTATTTTCTTGTTGAGACCCCCTACCATTGTTCCCTTGCTCGTTTCCACCATTTTCTTTCTGGGATCCTCTGCCATTGTTCCCTTGCCCATTTCCATTATTCCCTTGTTGAGACCCTCTTCCGTTGTTTCCTTGCTCGTTCCCATTATTTCCTTGTTGTGATTCTCTTCCGTTGTTCCCTTGTCCATTTCCATTATTTCCTTGTTGTGATCCTCTTCCGTTGCTCCCTTGCCCATTTCCATTATTTCCTTGTTGTGATCCTCTTCCGTTGTTCCCTTGCCCATTTCCATTATTTCCTTGTTGAGCTTCTCTACTTTTATTCTCCTGTTGATTCCCTCTATTTTCTTGCTGAGATCCTCTTCCATTGTTTTCTTTTATTTGCTTCGATGGCTGTTCCTCTGTTTTCTTTTGTTCTTTCTGCTCTTGCTTTTCATATTTTTTTTCGTCTACAGGAGATAAATCCACTGATGCATCAGGAGATGACTCCGGCTGTGATTGCACCTCTTCTTCATTTCCCACCGGATTAGGCGGCGTGGCAGGAGGCGTAAGCGATTTGTTTTTCTCATTCTCTTGCTTTATATAGACACCTGTGCCAATTCCAGCTTTTCTAGCATTCTCTCGTACTTGCATCGTGCTACTTTGATATTCAACTGTAATATGTTTTAACTCATATTCTTTCTTCAATTCTTTCATTGCCTTTTCTAACTGTGGTTCTAGCGCCTTGTCCTTTGCAACTGCTGTTAGCATAACTTGCTTATCATTCGTTAAATACTTATCCTCTTGACTTTGCTTTATAATAGTACGTATTACTTCTTGTAATTGTTTATTTTCCCATTGCTTCAATTCTTTTAAAATACGCCTTCCATCATCATTACAAGCCTGTAAATCTATAACACGAAAATCCTTCGTTACGCTCACCTCTAAACTTGGATTTATATCAACTGAGACGTAAGCAAATACTTTTTCTTCTGGTTGGTTGTAGAAAAACAGCACTGCAAATAGAAAACAAGCAACAAGTATTGATGCAGGTTTTAAAAAGGAAGGGATCGAAAAATGCGATACTTTTTGTTCTTGCTCATCAAATGAGATTTCCTCCCCGATCATGCAAGAATCCCCTTTTCTTTTACACGTAATAAACTCTCCATTTGGTGTTAAAACAACTACGCTATGCTTTTTTATATCCATCACAATTCCTTTATTCATCATGCTTTTCCCCTCTTATGTAATCCAGAATATATGTATAGTTGTTTGCAAAAATAATACACATTGCAATAATGTATTTTCTATGTCGTTCCAACGTTTTACGACTTACCCTAACACGCGGTTCAATATGTTTAAGCGGTAACTTTTTCTTTCGGAACAGCTCTTCCATCATTTCCTCTTCTTTTATAATAATTTTTACAATTTCTATTAAGTGCTCACGCGTATCACGATGCTTAGGAGATTCTTTAGCAAGCTCTGAGAATGTGATTTTAAACTCAGCTAGCACACTTTGAAAATGAAGAATTTCCTCCTTACGGTTACTATTTTCCATCTCTTTCATATACTCCGTAAGCGACACTTGCATTTCTAACATTTCCTCTTGCTCATCTTCTTTTAAAAAGACAAAGTTATGTTTAGACTCCTTACGTATATAGTCAATTACATCTCTTTTTATAAGAAGATCAGCAAACGCTAAAAAGGATTTTCCTTTTGTATAGGAATACTGTTCAATTGCTTCGTTAAATGCAAACAATCCAATGCTATATTCATCATCCTGTTCTGTAATATATCGGCGGCAGACAGATGAGATTGATTTTCTAATAAAAGGCTGATACTGTACGATAAACGCTTCTTTATCTTCTTCGTTGTTTTGTATGTTACATACGATATCTTCTATTTTCGGTTTTCTTAAGATCTTCATTACTAAACTCAACACTTGTAATCTCCCAGCCTCCTTCAAATAGCAAAATGGCCACTACAAAAGTGACCATTTAACCAGATTTTCTTGGTACTTTTCTTCGGTCTTGTTTTCTTGCTGTTAGTTATATTTTTAGAGTCTAACGTTTTCTTAATGATTTTTCCTTTTCTCTCGGCACTAAAGTTAAGTTTGTATTTTTATCTACTTTCTTATTTTCTACCGTTCGTTTTGCTTATTCATTTTCTATTTTATCTGCAATCCTTGAATAACTCTTCTCTATATAATTGGTAATTTCATCCTTCCGTTTTGGATGCCACTTAATCTAGTAATTTTATTAATACTTCTATATTCTTTCATAGTCATTTTTCTTCTATTTATTTTTTTCACTATACATATTCGGAGGAGTACAAAGTTTTATGGGGGTCAAAAAATATTTTTATAAAAAAATACATATTTATTTCAAAAATAAAAACCATCAATTTGAAAAAGGGTAATCAAATTGATGGTTTTCTTATAATATCTATTAAATTAAGTTGGATTCTCATTATATCTAAAAAAGTACTAGCTCTCCCCTGCAGATTTTCTCCATTTTCATCTTTCTTGGTTATCATAATATGTCTTATCTGCGTATTTTCTATCATTTCCTTTTAGATAAGCTAAAATTACTTTTGGATTTTTAAGTAAAGTCCAGTCTCCATATGTATCAAATCTTCTGCATGAAGTTATCATTCCATTTTTAATAGTACCGAATTTCTTATTATTTTTCTTTCCCCACTCTTTTAAACGTTTAGCGAAATCTGCATCTTCTGCCATAAGCATGTTTTCATTAAATCCGTTGATTGCCATAAAATCTTTTCTATAGCACCAAAAAATCCCTACAGATATAGCTCCGTACTTAAAAAGTAAGGGGATTATGATTAACATTGCGGAGAGAAATATTCCTAAAGATATTCTTTCAAACTTCCCATTTACCCCACCACCAATGTATTTACCTGAAGCTAAATATTTATCTACATTAGACAACATAGACTCTGTCATTATGGTATCAGCGTCTATAGTGACGATTATTTCTCCATTAGCTATTTTAGCCCCTGCATTTCGAATTTTAGATAAGTTTTTATCGTTATTTTTCAATGTAACACAATTATAAGATTTTGCTATTTCCTCTGTTTGATCTGTGCAACGATTTAAAACAACTATAACTTCCGTTTGCTCTTTATATGCCTCTGATGCCTTTGCAATTGAATCTAAACATTTTCTAATGTACTTTTCTTCATTATGCGCAGGAATTATAATAGAAAACTTCACATCTTTTTTCAAATTAACTTCTAAAGATTCGTTTGTCTCAGTCATAATATTCCCCCCTTATTTTATAAGGTAAATATCTACTATACATAAATTATATTAATATTTATTAGGTTATATTATAGAAACTGAAGGTAAAGAGGCTCTTACTGTCGACGTTCAAAAGCAAGACGTACAGCAAGCCCCGTTAAAACACTTGCCATAAGCCAACGCTGTACTCGTAGCCACGTCGGACGTGTGCCAAACCATTTTGCAATTTTACTTGCTGTACATACAATTACAAGGTTAACTATAAAGCTAACAGTGATTTGCGTAAGCCCCAAAACTGCACCTTGAAAAAGCAACGATCCCTTCTCTGGATCTTCAAATTGAGGTAGAAGTGATACATACAAAATAGCAATCTTTGGATTCAGAAGATTCGTCATGAGTCCCATCAGAAATAATTTCCTTGGTGGCTCATTAGAAATCATACGAGGTTCCATAATAGATGTAGAACCCGGTTTAATCGAATTCCAGGCAAGCCACAGTAAGTAAGCAGCACCTGCCCACTTTACTGCTTCATATACAGCGGGAACAGCAACGAATAGAACTGTAAGTCCAAACATAGTTGCGATTATATAGATTACAAATCCGAGCATGATGCCCAATAAAGAAATAAATCCCGCCATACGTCCTTGCGTAATGGAACGGGAAATGAGGTAAATCATATTAGGCCCAGGTGAACAAACCATGCTAAGCGAAACAATTGCAAAAGCTACCAATGTACTCAGGCTGACCATAAACCTTCCCCCTTTATTTTACATAAATTTCCTATTGTACATTTTATCATGATTGAGGAGAGAAAAGATTAATATAAAACGATGCAGCTAAGTAATATTATCGGATCGAATGTATTGTAATCACATACTTCTCATTCTCTTAAGTAAGGATCTAAGAGTACCCTATCCATAGAGCTACTAAAACCACTACAAATAAAGCAAAACAACATGTGATATTTCGAATCCATTTTTGTATATCACCAAAATACCTTTCTATAAATATAGCGTTGATAGTAAGCATAAGAAATAAAACAAAGAAAGGCAGCGAGGTATAGGTCCATTTTTATCTTCATGGCTGGAATTATACCCCTTACCAAACTTCTAAATAAAATGTATAGCTAAGTAGTTACCTTATTTTTCAAAAAAATTCTGATTATTTCTTTTTCACTTCTTCTACAAATTCCCATGTCTCTCCGTTATCTTTTGATTGATAAAGTGCACTACTATCGCCATTGTAGTCTCCATCTGCCCCTTGTCCAACTAACATATTAAAAACCCCATCTTTCTCATATGGCATACTAGGTGAATCAAAAGGACTTATTGTGGACTGTGTATGATCTAATTTCACTTCATGCGGCGGATATTCTACCTTTTTGAAAGATACTCCCCCATCATCTGTGCGATATAACTCTCCTTCATTACCAGAAGGCCTAATTGCTCCTAAAAACCCAAGTTTATCATTTATAAAAGTGATTCCTGATACACTACCAATCCCCCCATTAAATGGGTCTGGATTGATAACCTCCCATGTTTTCCCTTCATCACTAGTCTTGCTTAATGAATAAAAGGCGCTCCCTAATGCTTTATCTGTCATATTTAGTTTATAACCAACTTCTTTCGATAGGAAAAACTGTTCTTTTTCATTCTTTAAATCTTGTTGTTTCTTCTCTTTAAGCATATCTTCTTTTGGAGGCGTCTTTGATTTACTCCAACTTGCGTCACTTATTAAATTATATCTAGCAGGGACTAGCTCTTGCTCTTTTCCAGGGACAAATATAGATACAGTATATCCAATGATATCAGAAGCTGCTTTTTTAAGACTCTGCCCCTTACCATCCTCAGTAATATTAATAATTCCCTCTGTATTGGATCCCCAATTTCTTTTTCCATAATAAATCAACCCATACTTACTTTCATTCCATTTTCTAACCGTTTGCTTAACTGGAATCGCCTTAACCGTTTCAATTAAAGGTTCTACTAATTTATCATCATTATAATCAGGCTTTGCGTATCCGTCTCGTATTATAGTAATATCTTCTGACTTCTTCTTATTATAAGAGATTAAATAAGTTTCTTCTTTCCCATCATCATTTTTCCCATAAACAAATGTATCAAACGCTGTGATTGTTCCATCTGAATGAAATGTAAGATCAAAATCAGTTGCCATATACAATTTCTTTGGCAAAGGATATTTTTTATTTATATCTTCAAAAATACCTTCTACTCCAGACTTATATATATTATTATGTTTAAGTTTAACTGACCTTTCATGTTTTAACTTTTCTATAAACCATGCCAATTTACCATTGTAATTTATTGCACTTTTATAAATCTGCATCCCATAAAATGATGTAATTGCAACAATAATGATAATAGAAATGGATCTCCATGCTATTGAATTTGTTAATTTTTTAGATTCATATTCTCTATTTTTTATCACCCGCATTGTAGTAAATGTAGTTATGGATATAAAAAGTACTATACATAATAACAAAATGTAAATATTATAATTCATTCTTCCGTACTTACAGTATAAGGCCAACTCATAACAAAAAATCCCATATACAATTATTAGTATTGGATTTGTTACTAATGACAGAAGTATCCTTTTTGTATTTTCTCTAAATATAGAAACCACCCCTAATTACATGAATTACTGATATTAAGTATACTTTATTGTAAAGTAACAAAAAAGCTATTTAATCTTGCCGCAAAAAATACAATAGACATATGAATATTATATTCATGTTAAAAAGGCCAACAATCCAAGATTGTTAGCCTCTACTTCCCATATTCGTACCTTTTATCACTTTACTTCCTAACAACTGGAATCCACATTTCACCAAACACTAAGCCGTTTCTTTTCCCCATCTCAACCGTCGTATTTGGTCCACCAACATAAGCAAACTCATTTGCATCTGGTAAAGCTTGACCGAAGGCGATACCAGTCAACTTATTACTTAGCTCTTCAGCCGTTTTGTCCTCCCCTTTCACTACTAAGTATTCTCCCCTCGGAAACTGGATTACTCTAGATTCTTCTTCTATTTGTGCTTCTGTCATGACACCCGCATAATACATCATTTTGTTATTCACCGCTTCGCTCACGGAAAAAATGTATTCATTTGTCGCTAAAGCTTTTAAAGTGTCCAGCCTTCCATCTTCTTTAACAGCCGACCAAAAGTCTTCCTTTTCTTTATTTATTCCAGCAAAGTCTGTGTATTCACTCTTAATTTCAGTTCCAATACCTAACACAATAAAGCTATCTTTTTCTTCTATCGTATAATTTTTCATATGCAAAACCTGCCTCTTTTTTTATTAATCAAACGATTTATCTTTTCATCTGATACGTTTATAATACCTTTAAACCATATCAAAAAATGATACTGTTTAGGAGACTAAAATGAAAAAAGTTGAACGGATTAATACAATTATGCGGTATATCAACAACCGCTCTCACTTTACAATTTCTGAAATTATACAAGAATTTAACATATCACGGTCGACAGCTATTAGAGACATTAGAGAAATTGAAGCTATGGGAATGCCACTTGTCGCTGAAGTTGGGAGGTCCGGGGGATATTTTGTTATGCACAACTCTATCCTGCCCGTTGTTCGCTTTACTGATAATGAAGTGAAAGCTCTTTTTATTGCCTTTATGGCTACGAGGAATCAACAACTTCCCTACCTAAAGAGTCGTCAATCTTTAGCCGAAAAACTACTAGGACTCATCTCAGAAACCCAGCAAGATGATCTCGTTCTTTTAAATCAACTCTTGCTTTTCCAAGGGACTAACCCTCATAATCCCGATCTACTTGAGCTTTCTGATCTCCCCCATCCTATGTTAGAAAAACTCATTCAAATCCTTCTTTTGGATAACCATTTATTGATTACCATTAAAGAAGATGAAGAAATCAAGACTTATCCAATTTATCTATTGCACCTTTATCAAGAAAAAAGCCATTGGATCATTGAAGGGTTTGACTTAAAAAAAGAAAAGAAGATGATGTTTCCTGTCGATGATCTCATTAATATCGAACCATACACGACGAACAAAAGGCTAAATAAGAAAAAGATTTTAGAAAAACTAAGTAAGAAGGACGAAATAATCAACTTGGTACTTGAACTTGGACCAAAAGCAATTGCCCAGTTCAAAAAATACCATCCTTTAAAAATTTCAATATCTTATACTAATCCTTACCAATCCACAGCCATTTTAAAAGCTTTTATCAATGTTAACAATCCCGATGAAGTGACGGAAATAATAAATTGGCTGCTTTTTCTAGGGAAGGATATTAAAATCAAAGAAATACCCGATGAAGTATTAGCAGATTTACAAAAACGAGTGTGCTTATACATTCCATAAGCAGTGAGCCTCAAATATTAAGCTTTATCACTGGATAATTATCCTATTTTTAAATACCATTTCATTTACTACAATGAGAGCATGATAAATAATAAAAGCACGGAAAATCTCCCGTGCTTTTCTAAATATATATTATTCCTGAAGGTTTCGTTTATCACGTTTCTTACCCTAACTGACGTTTAAATGCTTTACTGGCGAAAAAGTAAGAGATGACCATTATACCTACGCACCAAGCGAGCGCAATCCAAATATCGTTTCCAACAGTTCCTTCATATAAAAGAGCACGAATCGCATTCACGATTGAAGTTACAGGCTGATTCTCTGCAAACGCACGAACAATTTTTGGCATCGTTTCGGTAGGCACAAAGGCCGAACTAATAAATGGAAGAAAAACTAGCGGGTACGAGTAAGCAGTCGCCCCTTCCATAGACCTCGCTTTCAATCCTGGAATGATAGCTAGCCATGTTAGCGCCAGCGTAAACATCCCAAGTATCCCAGCTACCGCGAGCCAATCTAGAATATTAGCACTGGAACGGAAACCCATTAAGAGTGCAACAAGAATAACCACCACGATAGTAAGTACATTAGCAACCAGAGAGGTTAGAACGTGAGCCCACAATATCGATGAGCGCTTAATAGGCATCGTAATGAAACGTGCCATCAGCCCACTCTTTACATCCGTAAATAGTCGAACGGAAGTGTAAGCTACACCGGATGCGATAGCCATTAGCAAAATTCCCGGCAATAAATAATTAACGTAGTTTTCCGTTCCAGTTTTTATTGCGCCGCCAAACACGTAGACAAATAATAGCATCATCATAATCGGTGTAATCGCCACTGTAATAATTGTATCCGGACTGCGCATAATGTTACGCATTAAACGACCTAGTAATACACCTGTTTTACTTTTCATTTACATCTCCTCCTTTTTTCCAATGATCGCAAGGAATATTTCTTCCAATGTCGGTTGCTTCTCGATATACTCCACTTTTGCTGGCGGGAACATCTCTTTTAGTTCAGCAAGAGTACCTGTCGTAATAATTTTTCCGCCATGCAAAATAGCGATACGGTCTGCCAGTTGTTCTGCTTCCTCCAAATACTGAGTCGTAAGCAAAATAGTTGTACCGCTACCAGCAAGTTCCTTGACTGTATCCCACACTTCGATTCGCGCTTCAGGATCAAGTCCAGTCGTTGGTTCGTCAAGAAAAATAACTGCTGGCGCCCCAATCAAACTCATCGCGATATCAAGCCGGCGCTTCATCCCGCCTGAATACTGATCTGCCCTTTGGTTTGCCGCATCAGTCAGGCTAAATCTTGCAAGTAGATTGTCAGCAACTTGAGCGGGATTGGAAACACCACGTAATTTGGCGATCATTATCAAGTTTTCCCTCCCAGTCAGCATACCGTCTAAAGCTGCGAACTGCCCTGTCAAACTGATACTTTGACGAACATGATCTGGTTGACTCTGTACATCAAATCCACAAATACTTACTTCACCGCTATCTTGCTTCATGAGTGTCGAAAGGATGTTGACCGTTGTCGTCTTTCCCGCTCCATTTGAGCCTAGCAGCGCGAAAATTTCTCCACGCTGCACCTCAAAATCTACCCCTTTTAAAACTTCCTTATCTTTAAAGGATTTTTTCAAGCCTTTTACAGAAATCGCTGCATGACTCATACTTTTTTCCTCCCTATAAAAATGTTTTGCGAAGACTATTTATTTACCTCTATCTATTTAGTATCACTGATATTCTGTATTACTTAGTACCGAGTTAAAAATATAACTGAATAGCTATGATGGCAATTCATATGTGTAACCAGCTAATCAGTCTGTACTACTTATTCCATTTATTTTTTTCTCAATTTCTTCATAATACTTTCATTCAAATCTTCACGATACTTGGAGACGTAAGTTTTAGCATTTGCCACTAGTTCGTCAGCAAAGGAAGCCACGTCATCCCCAGTAATGTCAAGCACTTGTCTTCCTTCCGCTGCACCCGCTTCGAACAAATCGATTAATTCATACTGTATGTGTAACATATCCATCCCGTTACCCGCTGAAAAATTCCACATGTAGTTTTGAATTTTCTTAAATACAAATTGGTAGTCCTCTGGCAGAGCCTCAACTCGTGCCATCATCATTTTGTACTCTTTTTTATCACCAATTAACTTTTTGAACATTTCTAACATCTTATTTTCCTCCTTTTTTATAAAACCGAACAAGAAATTCCCAAAGTATCGGCCGGAACATTTTATCTTATGAACCTATTTTGACTTCAAGACGTTAATTTTTGACGATACAAAATCCCATTTTTCCCAAAACAATTCAAGCTCCTGGCGGCCTTCTTCATTTAATGAATAAAACTTACGAGGCGGTCCCATATCTGATGGTTTCTTTTCAATATTCACAAGCTTTTTCTTCTCTAATCGTACGAGGATGGTATACACCGTACCTTCCACAACTTCGGTAAACCCAAGATCATTCAGGTGGCGGGTAATCTCATAGCCATACGTTTCACGGCGACTAATGATTTCCAGTACACACCCTTCCAGTGAACCTTTCAGCATTTCAGTTAAATTTTCCATGTCCTGATCCTCCTTTACCCCCTATTCTGTCTGACTTATATTCAGTATCACAGAGTACTAAGGCGAATTTTTTACTGAACAGTTTTTGTGAATCCGAACTATTCAGTATCACTTATTACATCTACATTGTATGACTAAGTAGTTATGGATGTCAACTTTATTTTCAAAAAAATTAAAAATCCGCTTTACCCTAATCGGATACAGCCTACTTTTTTGTTGTAAGGACCATCACACTAGCAAAACAGAACTGATTCAAAGTGTAATTTAAATCAGCTCTGTTTTATTGTTTTTATACCGATATATCTTGTTTTTTCACGATACAAATTGTTTCTCACTACCATTCCCATTGCATATAAAGCATAAAGGCAAGTGCGGTCAGAGAAAATTTCCAGAGATTATCCGTACATGATACGAGCCCCTAAAATACAATTCTGTTAGAAATCTGTTCTCTATATTCTCTTTTATTTTATTTCTGATAGTTGATTAGCAACACTATCTAAAAATTTTTCTACCTTTTCTTTTGATGTATCCGGCGCATGATAACCGATCGTAAATGTAAGCCTTCCATTATAAGAGCTTGCTCCCATTGAAAAGAATGGTGCATACATAATAGGTGATGCCATATACCCGTCCTCAGCTTGAATTTGACCAAACTGAATAGGTTCCTCAGCAATCACTCCCAAATTTGTCAGTAATGGCAACGCCATCCCCATCTGTACAGCCTGTTCATATTGCTGATTATACATTTCCTTCACTGTAGATAGCTTCATTTCTGCCAGTAACTCCATTCCTGCTGCTGAAGAAAGACCTGGATTTTGAGACTTTATTTTATCCATTGATTGTTTAACTCGAACAAGAGTCTGCTTAAATGTTTCATCGTCTTCCATTTTAATCACTGGCATTTCCATACCAGATAAGTTGCAAATAGCACCAGTTGTATTATTAGGCAGATATCGACGTAAATCAATTGTCAAACCAATCATTTTTTCTGCAGTGCGAGGTTCTGCATACACAGTGAAATGTGATAAAACTCGGAAGTAAGCAGTCATGATTACATCATTCAAGGTAACCTGTTGTGCTTTTGTCCATTGGGTTAAACGTAGAGTTTGCTTATGGCTCAATCGCCGTACGGACATTTGGGGAAATTTATTTTTGTTAGGTTGAGATGGAAAAGACCATAACGATGCCTGTTGTTCTTGGTTAGGACGATACGCACTTTTTATGTCCGATATTCCAGCGTATTTGAATACATGTGATTGATCTCGACAACTCTCATTTCCCTCATCAAATTCCTTTATAATTTGCTTCTTAGACCGTCCCAATGAAAGGTGAGTATATATTGTTCCAAGCAATTTTATATATTCCTTGACTCCTGCACCATCTGAACATAGATGAGACAATTTCACAACTAACATATCTATTGTAGTGCCCCGTAATAATTTCGTTTGAACCATAGGCCCCTGAATACGATCACCAGGTTCCTTAATAAAATCTATTGCCATTATTTCAAGTTCTTGATTATTTCCTTCTGCAAAAAAGCAAATAGATGAGTTAGTGTCAGATGAATGTTCCTCCCAGTAAGGAATATCATTTTCTACAAACCGGCTGTTCAAAACTGGTTGCAATTGCAACGTTATCCTTACTGATTCTTCAAGTATTTCCTTAGATATACCTACAGGAAAATAAAGAACTGCATTAATTTGTTGATCTGCAGAATAAAGACCTAATACATAATTCATTCGATCTTGTGGTGTTACTGAATACTTTCTTTTCTCCATAATTCCGTCCCCCTTTAGGACTTTTTGTATAACCCTATTTTCCATATGCTTGTAATTTTTCTAGTCATTTTTCTTCAAGAGCTAATAACGCTTATTTTTCGAATTTTTAACAAAATCATCTTCTCCGTATTGTTTTCATTCTTTTTGCAGGTGATATATTCATTATTTTATTGTTATTAACACTGCCTAACCTCACAATAAAACCAAACAAAAATAAATTAAGTTTACATATACATAAACATTTTATTATAACGTCTACAAATTATCAATACAGCAAATAAATCATTTTTATGTCTGTCAATAAAAAACAATATATTCAAGGGCCACTTCATAATAAAAGATTGATGTGCATGTAAATGTACCCATATCACTTTCAAAATAAGAATGAGAATTTTTTCAACAAAAATAAGATGCAGTTATTGATTTTACAGTAAAAAAAGCCCCTCCATTTTGAAAATGCGCAATCAAAATGAGTAGGGCTATTTCCAATTTAAATTTTATAAAAGAATGATTATCATAAATAATATTTTACTTTTTAGTCTACCTTATTATTTTCAATCCATTTTCCTAATAAATGAATGGATTTTATTCCTATAATTTGAGGTGGTATCGTTGGTTTTTTAAAATAGAAAGCTTATTTTCAAATCAAATGAAAAAGAGGTAAAATTATAGATATTCATGTAGAAATTTCGTTTTGGGGATACTTAAAATCTTAAGGTGATGGGCATGTGGTGTTACACTTTAAAAGCTCTATAAAATTTATAGATATAGCGATTTTCTTTATTAATAATCATTTGTATGTGCGTTTACTCACACACATACAAATGATTTATAAAACCACAATTAAGTGAAAACATCTTTTCCGTTACGATAACATCATAGCCATGTCTTCTGCTGCATTTGTAATTAGTTTTAAACCAAATGTTTCTTGTAATACATCAAGCACGCCAGGTGAAATAAATTCAGGAGCCTTTGGACCGATGCGAATATCTTGAATCCCAAGACTAAATAGCCCGAGTAAAATGGCAACCGCTTTTTGTTCAAACCATGATAGTACAATACTTACTGGCAATTCATTCACTTCACATTGAAAAGCATCAGCTAAAGCAGCCGCTATTTTCACTGTAGAAATTGAATTATTGCACTGTCCTAAATCAATGTAACGCGGAATTTCCGTACCAGGTACAACACCGTAATCCACATCATTAAAGCGGAATTTCCCGCAAGAAGTTGTTAAAATAACCGTTTCTGGCGGAAGTGACGTTGCTAATTCACGATAATATTCTCCGCCTTTTCCCGGTGCATCACAACCGGCGATAACAAAAAAACGCTTTATCTTCCCCTCTTTTACTGCATCAATAATTTCTGGAGCTAATGATAATACTGTATTATGATGAAACCCTGTCACTAACTGTTCATCCGACTCCATATGTACTTCTGGAAGTTCTAGCGCTTTTTGAATCAATGGTGTAAAATCATCATTTTCAATTTTTTGTACACCTTCTAAACCTGCAATTTCATATGAAAAGAATCGATCAGAGTACGAGCCTTTAATTGGCATAACACAGTTCGTTGTAGCTAATATGGCACCAGTAAATTTTTCAAAAAGGCGTCTTTGATCATACCATGCCTTACCGATGTTTCCTTTTAAATGTTTATATTTTTTCAGCTGCGGGTATCCGTGTGCTGGTAGCATTTCAGAATGCGTATAAATATTAATGTCTTTTCCTTCTGTTTGCTTTAATAGTTCTTCTAATGCAAATAAATTATGGCCCGTAACTACAATTGCTTTACCTTCTACACGATTTTGTGTAATTTGTACAGGCTCTGGCACACCAAAATGATTCGTATGTGCCTCATCCAATAACTCCATCACCCGTAAAGCTGATTTCCCAACTTTCATAGCCATATCAATATGCTCTTGTTCGTTAAAGTTAGAATTTGTTAATGTCATATATAAAGCTTCTTGTGTTGTAGCATCTACAAATGCATCCGTATACCCTAGCTGAGCAGCATGTGTGCGATAAGCTGCAATTCCTTTTAGCCCAAACACAATCGTATCTTGTAAACTCGCAATCGTTTCATTCTTGCCACAAACACCCATTACTTTACATCCGCCTGTTGGCGTTTGTTCACATTGATAACAAAACATATCATCCCACCCTCTCCCAATCATTCATTACACCTTAAGCATAATACCCATTGAAAAAAAGTGATGTGATATCAATCACAATAATATATAAAGATTTGTGACAGTTCATATTGTTGACATAATACTTTTATTGACATCCAAAAAATATACATTAGTGTGCACACATCTTTCGATACTTTTAAATAGCTAAATAATTAATTTGGAGAAATATATACAACGAAAAAATTTTTTTGAATCCCTTATACAAATAATTGCAATTCATCTCATATGAAAATAGCGTATTTTTTATTTTAAGGAACTATCATTTTTTTATTAAAGCCTTCATTGTAAACCTCTTTATTTACAATACATTTACATTATCTTAACATTACTTACATTATTTATATGATATATTTATATAGAAGCTACTTAAGAAATTTCATATACATTTTATCTTTATGATCTCTTATCTAATCAATAAAAAGATCATGTTATATTTTTATAACAGGGGTGAATTACGATGACTGAAACTTTAAAAACACTTATAATGCTTGATGCTACTTACGTTGTTATTGCAATTATGACAGTACTAGTATTTGTATACTTGGAATTAAAATCTCAGTAATATATGCTGACGTAATCGACAGATTCAGCATTTAAATATAGTTAGAAGAAAGAGAGGAGAAAATTATTTCTCCTTTCTTTTGTATTTCTACAATTTCTTATTTTAATAAATCCAATGTATGTAAAAGTAATCCCTTGTCTCCTACTTCCCCGTGACCAGGTACTACCGAATTTATATTTCCATATCGCTTCAGCATATTCTCAATCGATGTGGACCATTCATTTACGTACGCATCCGCAACATTTCCTAAATTTTTAGCTTCCGCAGATTTTACTAAACAGCCTCCAGCTAAAATTTTATATTGCGGCAACCAAACAACAATATTATCTTCTGTATGTCCTTTCCCTGGATAGAACGTTTCTACTTTTGTATTGCCAAACTTCAAATTCGTAACTGTTTGTAAATCTCCAAGTGGCTCTTCATATCCACTTTTCTTTGCTAGTTCTGCGGTTAATGCTGTACTATGCGCTTTAATTCCTCTTTCTTTCAACGTTTTTATTCCGCCAATTCGATCGGCGTGCGCATGTGTAATAATGACATCCGTTACGCGCTTCTGAAATTTCTTTTCTACCATTTCTATTAGTTCCTTCGTTAATTTGTCATCCCAAGAAGAATCAACAAGCACTAGTCCTTTAGCAGTATTAAGAACTAGACCGTTCGAAGGAACTGCTTCTCCATTAAAATAACCTAACTCCGTATGAACCCATACATTCTTGTTTAACTGAGATATTGAAATGGTTCCCGTCTCATTTTTGATTACTGTTTGCTCTACCTTTTGTGATGCTTGTGCAGAAGAAATCGTGCTAACAAATTGAGTTGTTCCTAGTAAACTTACACATAATCCTACTTTTAACAACGTATTCTTTTTCATGTTATCAACCCTTTCTTTCAAGCTAAATAGTTATTACCTATATTAGACAATTTATCTCAAATGTTTGTTCCATATAATTGGACACTTTATAATCGCGGCTTATGTAAATACACGCATGGTGCAGTGAAAAAGATCACCCAAATGGATGATCTTTTTTATAATTTATCAACATATTGCTTCGCTTCTAGTAAAGAAAACCCAAAAGCTTCTCTTACTCTCTTAACTGCTGTAACTTTTTTGCCTTCTTCTACAAGCTGGCGTAGTTCTTTATTAATTTCAGGTTCTCTTTCTATAATTCCCATTTCTTTCGTAATTAATTGTAATCTATCTTCAATTCTCTTTAAACGCGCATCATTTTTCTTTTCAATTGTAGCTAATTTTTCAGCGATATAAATGAAACCAACGGCTACTATCAGTATAACCATCCAGAATTCCATGAATGTTCCCCCTTACTAACTTTCATTTGCTTTATTCCACTAAATTATGTAAATTTTACCACAATAAACATTTAATGTATAATATCACTATATCAAACTGTTAATAAAACCTATTATTTTAGGGGGACACTTTATGAAAAGATTTTTAAATACGTTACTTCAATTTGTAGTTCTTTCAATCGTGCTACATTTGTTATTTGATATAGTTGGTTGGCTTGTTTTCAATGCACCAATTAAAAACAAACAAATCATCATTTCTTTAATAACAATCTCATGGGTTATGTACATGTACCGAGACAAATTTTTTCAAAAGTTCACTTCAAACTAACTAAAAAAGAAAACACTTCATTGGTGAATGACGAAGTGTTTTCTTTTTTTTACTACTGTATAATAAAAATAATATTCTGTCTTTAAAGAAAGGAGTCACCATGAACTTAAAAAGTAGCAATATATACGAGAAAATGAACCAATATTCCGTTGCAGGTTTAAGCCTCGCTGTTATATGTAATGGCAAACTAGATGAAGCGACTGCCTTTGGAACACTTGAAGCTGGAACAACTAGAGCTGTTACTACAAATTCTCTCTTTAATTCTTGTTCTATCAGCAAATTCATCACTACAATGCTCGTACTAATGTTATCAGATCAAGAAATCTTGCATTTAGACGAAGACGTAAATGATAAACTCACATCTTGGAACAATCCTACTAATCTATTTACTTCACAAAAAAGCATCACTTTGAGAAACTTATTAAGCCATCAATCTGGACTCATTGATCCACCTAATAGTTTTGAACATTATACACCTGCAAAAGGCTTACCTAATATGTCTGAGCTCCTTTCCGGTAAAACACTATATTGCCCCGTACCTATAGAGGTAACTTATAAACCAGAAAGTGAATTTCACTACTCAGACGCAAACTTTTGTATAATCGAACTACTACTAGAAGATATTACAGGAAGATCATTTAGTCAGTTAGTAGAAGAACACATCTTCCAGCCATTACAAATGAAAAATAGTACACTTTTTTCTCCAAAAGACATAGATAAAACCGATGTTTTTGCTTGCGGACATAATAAAGATAGAACTGTAACAAATGAGAAGTATCCATTTTATCCATTCGCAGCTGCTTCAGGTATTTGGACAACACCAACTGACTTATCAGCTTTAGTTATTGAAATCATTCATTCCTTACAAGGAAAGGGCAAACTAAAACTTTCTCAAAAATTAGTAATAGACATGATTTCTCCTCAAGGTTGCTCAAAATGGACTGGATTGGGTGTTTTTCTAGATGATTCTAATGGGAAATTACAGGTTTATTCACTCGGATGGGGCGTTGGATTTCAATGTATGATGGTTTGTTATCCATACTGCGGGAATGTTGCTGTTATTATGACCAATTCCGATTTAGGTGTTCATCAAATGGAAGGGATCATTGGTGAGGTTGTAAAAACGTTATCCTTATAATGAAAATAAAGAAGCTGTTCCTTCCAGCATCTTTATCTATATAACATTTTTCGCAACAATTTTTATATGTTCTGGTGCGATAATCTCCGTTATACTTTCTTGGAAATCTTCCCGCAACATTTCTTCCAAATGTTCTAACTGCACTTCAACATGAGTGCATTCTAAATTATGTATATTTAACAGTGCATAATGATCTTTTTTCTTAATTACTAAATATTGATTTTCCTCTGTCACAAGTACAGAACCTAATCGGACTCCTAGTAAGCGTTGATCATCAAACTTCATAATTACTTCTCCTTCCCTCATATAAACAAAACTACAATGAAAATAATTACATTTATGGAAAAACACGATTATTTAGAATATATCATAATTTACTAAAATAGAAATATCTTTTTCTGTTTTAATAAAAATCCCTATTTTTTCATATATTTCGATACAAAAAACTTTCTCAACATTAAATTTGAATTTTCAGTTTTTAATTCTATGAAAATCTATTATAATAAAGTTAATAAATGTTTGACCTCTCCTAATTCATGTACATATGGATGATCAGTAGTTATTGCTACTGATCTATTTTTTTGATTTCAGAAAGTACATACGCTGCATCCTTTCCTACACCACAAATAAGTGCGGAACCCCTTTGAGATTGCCACGGTAATCCGATATAATACAATCCTTTTACTGGACTGATTCCCTTTATATGATTAGGAAATCCTTTCTCATTCACTGCCTGTTCAATTTCAATCCAATTATAATTTTGAACAAAACCAGTTGACCATATAATGCTTTCTGCACTATAAGTATCACCATTCTGAAACATAATGTTATTTCCTGATGCACTTACTACTTTTTCTTGCAGTTTGATTGCTCCATTACGAATAAGTTTCTTACCTTCAAAACCGAAAATAGGGTCCTTTCTCTTCTGAAACCATCTTCCCCTCTTTGTATTTATTTCAGCGTACAATAAACCCACTTTTTCTAGCAGATTAAAAATACTTTTTCCAAAAAGTTGTAACGGTAAAAACGTTAAAGGATGACTAATAGACACCGTAACTTCATGAGTCTTTGCCAGTTCTACTGCAATTTGCATTCCTGAATTCCCACCACCTACTACTAGTACTTTTCCCTTAGGAATTTGTGATGGTGATTT
The DNA here is from genome assembly GCF_056530295.1 of Bacillus sp. PK6-16. Lineage (NCBI taxonomy): Bacteria > Bacillati > Bacillota > Bacilli > Caryophanales > Bacillaceae > Bacillus > Bacillus sp. PK6-16. The sequence continues at coordinate 1,980,920 of NZ_CP096511.1, read as the reverse complement.
ATATTGTGATGAATGTATTTGAAAAATATGTGATGATAGATTTGCTGAAACTGAGGGAATAAACGGTTGCTGAAAACCACCTGATGCGATAATAACTTTTTTCGTTTGTAAAATTTCTGTAGGAGTGTGTAATTCAAATATTTCTTTTTCTTTCTTTATCTTTAAAACTTCCGTTTGTAATTGTACCGGTAATTGAAAATGTCTTGCATATTCTTCTAAATAAGTTGCAATTTCATCTTTATATGGAAATTCATTTTTTTCACCTATTAACGTCATACCCGGCAAGCTACTGTAAGACCTTGAGGTAAAAAGCTGCAAAGAATCATATCGATTTCTCCATGAATCACCAACTCGTTTTCCTGCCTCAAGTAATAAAAAATTATACCCTTCTTGCTTCAAGTAATATCCCATTGTTAATCCAGCTTGACCCGCCCCAATAATAATTAGGTCTTTCATTCTAATCCCTCCTCTTCTTAAACGTATGAATACTTGTTCATATATTCATACGTTTCCATAATCATAACATTTTCTTTTTATATGATTCAATATCTACTCAAAATAAAAAAGAGCAGTTCACTGCTCTATGAACTACTCTTCATTCCATTTCTACAATTTTTCCTCGTACAGTGTAATTCTATTTGAAAACGGATCAATTACAGTTAATTCAATTGTACCCCAAGGTGTTTTTTCTATATTCGGCTTCGAATAAGCATATTCTTTACTTAATAATATAGAATGATAATCCTTTACATCATCTATTTTGATCCGAATCGCACCACCTGGTGAGGCATCACCATGATGTTCTGATAAATGTATCACAGCATCCTGTAACGAAATTTGCAAATATAATGGCATATTTTCCTCATACCGATGTTCCCAATCCAGTTTAAATCCTAAAAAACCTAAGTAAAATAGTTTTGCTTTTTCAATATCAAAAATTCTAAATATAGGTGTTATCATTTATACTCTCCTCCTATTTATAAACATCTGCTGCCAATTCTCTCAAAACATCCACGTTTACTACTTCATAGCATCCATCGTTCTTCTTTATTATCTCTTTATCACAAAAAATATTTAATGTTCGCAACAAATGCCGATAGCTCGTTCCTAACAATTCCGCTATTTCCGTTAAATTCCCACTAAATACAATTCTATTTTCATGCTGAACTGCTCGTTCCCCTGCTGCTAACATGTAACTCGCAAGTCTATTTTCAAGCGGATACAATAAATTAATTGTACTATTTTTTGAAAGTCGATTTAACTTATGTGCTAACGATCCACAAATACATCTTAAAAATTTCGCATCATGAAATAGCTGATTTCTCACTTTTCCTAATGGTAAACCAACACAATATGAATCTGCCATTACTTGTACATTTGAAGTAATCCTTTGGGAATGAATTAACTCCACATCTCCAAGTAACTGCAAACTATCATAAAAACACAGTAATACGGATTTCCCGTTACTTAATGTGTTAAACGCTTTCGCTTTTCCTTCAACAAAGAAATATAAATAATCTATCTCTTCATTTTCTCTACAAATAAACTCATTCTTTTTAAAAAATATAAGTTCCATATATGGCTTCATATCATGACTAAAAAATGAATCAATATTATTTTTCTTCATATACTCTGCTAATTTAATAGAATTACATACTTTCTTCATAGTTCCCCACCTTTACAACTCATCCCCATTGTAATCAAAATTTTCTTCTTCCACTATGACATATGTCATAGTAATACACAATTTCAGCATGATACAGTCATTACAAATATGAAATACAAAGGGGATATTGCATTGTATAACTTTCTTTCTGTCTTTATTGGTGTGCTCATCGCCGTTATGCTTCCATTGAATGGGATTTTATCTGAGTTAATTGGCAAGTATACAGCAAGCGTGGTCATTCACCTTGTCGGTTTAATTGCAGTTATTTTCGTTTTAATCTTAAACAAACATAAAATTCATTTCGATAAAGGTATTCCGCTTTTTTTATATAGCGCTGGAGCGATTGGAGTATTCACTGTTCTTTTTAATAATATAAGTTTCTCCGTCCTTGGTGCCTCTATTACGATCGCATTAAGTTTACTCGGCCAACCCATTGCTTCCATCATTATCGATCATTTCGGCTTATTAGGAATGAAAGTTGCAAAGTTTGAAAAGAAAAAACTAGTTGGATTAGTATTCATCTCTTCTGGGATTATTATCATGACAATATATTAATGGGGGCAAAAATATGTTATATATTACTATCGCTATTTTAGCTGGTGTTTCTATCGTCGTTGCTAGAATTATTAACGCGAATTTAGCAAAGGAAATTGGAAACTGGGAAGGCACGTTTTTCAATTATATTACTGGATTATTTTTCTCTATGTTATTTTTAATTTTCAGTTCAGATTCATTGTATATCCCTATTCATAAATTGCAATCTATTCCTATCGCCGTATACTTAGGCGGATTAGTAGGCGTTATCGTTATTTCATTATCCAACTATATTACTCCTAAAATATCAGCCTTTTATTTAACATTACTCATCTTTATCGGACAATTATTTGCGGGGACTATTATTGATTTCTTCCTAACAAATGAACTCTCAATTGGTAAAGTTATCGGTGGCATTTTCGTATTAATTGGGCTCACTTACAATTTACTCATAGATCGCCCGATAAAAACTGTGAAGCATAACCAAGTTCAACTATAATACTTTACGCTTACCTATCATATATTAATAGAAAAGCTCTTCACACGAAGTAATAGAGAGGAGAAAATCCTATTAAAAAAATTATTTTATTGCTAGGTAGTGTATTGATTATTTGTGGAATTGTATGGTTTATAAACTCGGGAAAATCTATTCAAGATCTCTATACTGCAAATAAACCGAAAAAGAAAGCTACTATTATTTCAAGCTCGCGAGATCCAAATGAGCCTCCTGTTTTTTTAGGTAAACAGGAAATAAAAGATATACATGTCGAATCAATTAAAACAAAACAGGATATCTTTCTCACAAAAACAGATGAATTAAAAACATTTATTAACAGTATGAATACCGCAAAAAAAGGCAAATTAACATTGGATGAAGAAGGATCAGATTTAATAGATTGTGATATGTGGATTACTTTCGAGGATGGAACTTATAAAAAATATTTCATATGGATAGTTGATCATCACAGCAGCGAAGTGATGATTGCTCAGCAAGATACTCCTGATGATGTAAACCTTACGTACTATCAGTTAAACGAAGATAGTTCAAAAAAAGTTTATAATTTATTTAAAAAAATTATTTGAACGAAAAAGTCATGAGCACGCGAACTCATGACTTTTTGCACTATATATACTCAGGGAACACTCTACAACCCTTTTCCTGCTCTATATCATGACCAAAGAAAACAATTGGTTTCTCTTTCGCCACAACTCCTTTTAAACGTTTAATTGAAGATAAAGCTAATTCTGGATCAAATCCTGCGAACGGCACTTCATCTTCAAAATTCTCTTTCGTGTACGATGCATCAATCGTTAATAAAACTGAACCGGATTGCTCCGTCTCAATGAATAGCGACTGATGGCCTGGAGAATGGCCTGGCGTATACAATAATTGAACACCTGGTACCACTTCATAATCCCCTTCAATAATTTTGTAGTTCAAATGCGGTAATATACATTCTTTCATATATTCTTCTCTATGAAGTGCTGCCTCATATTCCGTTCGCTGCACAATAATCGGTGTATTTGTAAAAACACCGTTTCCTCCTGCATGATCAAAATGTAAGTGAGAGCTAATAATATATAAAAGGTCGTCCGGCTCATACCCTACAAGCTTTAATATATTCACAATTCTATCTTCTTCAGTCATTTTCGGTAAAATCTGTCCTTCAACAAATGTACCGTTAAAAAGCCCTTCATTATTAACTGCACTTTCTGGCATACCTGTATCTACTAAAATAGGACCTTCTTCTGTCTCCAAAAGATAACACCATACCGGCAAGTTTAATAATTTTCCCGGTGTTAACGTACTGTTAAGAGACGAATGATCCAACATACAACGACCTGCTGGGATGAAATAAAGTTTCTTTACTGTCATTATGTATCCACCTTTACATTTAGTTTGGGATAAAGTAATACAGTAAAAAATTCTTCTTTTTAGAAATAAACTCCTTCTAGACTATCAGTACAGCTTACATAAAAATGAAACATTAACACCGATTAACGCTGAAAACTTAATGAAAGTACATGCACTACTTGAAAGCGGGCACACCATTGGGAAAATCGTATTAGAGAAATTTTAATCATGATAGTGACAGATAGTATGTAAAATTATATTAACGATTTTTCGAATATATCTATCATAACGTACAATATATCAACGATTTTTCAAATATATCTATCACAAATCAAATTATATCGATTTATCGACAAATAACAACAATAAGAAAAGGCTGTTCCAGATGAACAGCCTTTTCTTTATTTACTTGAAATCTCTTTATTATTTTGAACGTCTAACGGAGCTCGCTTTCCTATTCCGAAAGCATAGAAACTAATTGTAACGATAGCTAAGAAAATAATACCTACAACTAATGAAATACGAGTATCATCGTTAAACCACATTCCGATTAATACCATAATTAAAAAGGCAATTGTTAAATAGTTTGTAACAGGAGCAAATGGCATTTTGAACGGATGATCTTTCATCTCTGCTCCCTTTTCTTTTCTAAAATTAATTTGACTAATTAAAATGACAAACCATGGTACCATTCCAGGAAGTACACTCGCACTATATACATATACGAATAAGTTTTTCGGTGCGATGTAACTTAAAACAACACCAACCGCCAGACCGATAATTACGCCAACTGTACCAAATAAAGGTACACCATTTCCAGAAAGTTTCGTGAAATATTTCGGTGCTTGTCCATTTACACCTAACGTATAAAGCATACGACCAGCACTATAAATACCACTATTACAACCAGACATTGCTGCTGTAATTACAACGAAGTTAATAAGTCCAGCAGCTGCCGTAATACCAACTTTCGCAAAAGTTGCTACGAACGGACTACCAATTGTACTTAATTGATCCCACGGATACACAGTTACAATAACGAAAATAGCACCAATATAGAAAATTAAGATACGCCAAATTGTACTTTGAATCGCTCTTGTAAGTGTCTTCTTTGGATCCTTCGCTTCACCAGCAGTAATACCGATTAATTCCACACCTTGGTATGCACCAACTACAAGTGATAAAGCAAAGAAGAATCCTGAAAAACCACCTGTAAAGAAACCGCCATTTGACCAAAGATTAGATATGCCAATTGCTTCTCCACCGTTACCAATTCCAAAGAAAATAAGGCCAAATCCTGCAATAATCATTAATAGAATCGTAACGATTTTAATCATCGCAAACCAAAATTCAAATTCACCAAATGACTTAACAGAAATTAAGTTAGCTGCGCCAAGAATGACCATTGCGATTATACCTGGTATCCAAGCTGGTAAGTCCGGGAACCAATATTGCATATACGCTCCAACCGCGATAATTTCTGACATCCCAACAATAACCCACTGGAACCAGTTACTCCAAGCTGTCATATAACCAGCTAGCGGATGAATATACTTATGACCGAACGTCGCAAATGAGCCTGTACTTGGCTCCATATACAACATTTCTCCCATGGCACGCATGATGAAGAAGATGAAAATACCTGCAATTGCATAAGCAAGCATTACTGACGGACCTGTCCATTTAATTGTGCTGGCTGACCCCATAAACAAACCAACACCAATCGTTCCGCCTAAAGCAATCATTTGAATATGACGTGCTTCTAAACCTCTTTTCAATTCTTTGTTTGCCACTTCACTTCCCCCTCTTAGATGATTCATAGCCGCATTTTAACACAAGATGCTTTCCCCTAATTCCTTTCGGCCCTGAAAATGATGAAGCAAACGTCATTTTACACTAGCTTTAAAGCTATCCTAAAATCGTTTTGTGCTCCTAATAAAATTTTCAAAACCTTTCATCTTCCAATATTCTATAAATCTTAAAATTACTTACCTTATATTAATTCATTAATCTGAAAAATTCAATTATTTTTTCAATAAATTATTATACATAAGCCTGATTAATTTTTAACTAAATTAACAATAAAATACATCTATTCAATATGATTCCGGCATGTATATTATTACAATATAAATAACAGAGGAGAGCATTTCTTTCTCGGTTTCATATGTCAAATACTTCAACCTTTATAGTTGATAACGTAATTTCCCACACATTCGATTTATATACCAATGAGAAATTTAATATATTAATAAACTACTAACTTCTTTACCCCAGCCAAAATATAAAAGAGTCTCATTAAAAAATGAGACTCTTTTACAATTTCATATTTAAATCGATTTCGAAGTTTGCTTACCAAAGATAAATACCCTAGTAAACACTACCATTATAACTACTATAACCAGAAAATAAAGTGGCATCACCAGTAACGAGCCCGTATGCAGCTGACTCATCCCCAAAATTGTCATCGTTACAATTACATAGTATCCTAAGCTAAACAATGCTCCGGCTGTACCAATAACATCTTGAAAATCTACTAATGCTAAACTTAAACAGTTAGGTAACGCTACTCCAATCCCTAATAACAATATAAACATTGCTATTAAAAATACAACCATATATATTACATTCGGATTTGATCCAATAAACGTAATAACAGATAAAAGGATAGCTCCCCCTGTCATTACAAGACAACCAATATATATAATTTTCTCTGGTTTATAAGTAGCAAGTAAACGTTTTGAAATTTTCGCTCCAACAATAGAAGCAGATGCAACAACAATTCCTAGAAATCCATACATACTAGGCGATAATTGAAAATATTCAATAAAGATAAACGGCGCTTCTGCATAATAGCTAAATAAAACACCATTTGCTCCTCCAATTAACAGCCCATATGTTACCACTTTCGGATTTGTAATTAACCTCTTCAAGACTGAAAATACATTTATTTTATTCGTTACTGAGCCCGTTTTTGTTTCAGGAAGAGAAACAAATGTATACAGAAAAATACCGATACTCATAACTACTAAACTTAAAAATACTATTTTAAATCCAAACATTTGATCAAGAAAGCCACCAATTAACGGTCCTATCGCTGGTGTAAAAGCAATGACTGCCGAGATTTGAGCAAACATAACATGCCGCTTATGCCCTTCTACACTTTCCCGAAGAATCGTTTGTGTAATAACGGATCCTGCACTTGCTCCAAACGCTTGAATAAAACGACTTACCAATAAAACTTCAATGGAATTTGCAATAAAGCATAAGAAACTCCCAACGCCATATATTACAATTCCAAATAACATTGCTGGGCGACGGCCAATTATATCTGATAACCACCCAATAAAAAATACACCTAACGCAAATCCAGCAAAATACACACTAAGTGTTAACTGCACCTCATTATTACTTACATGTAATGCCTTTGAAATGTCTGGTAAAGACGGTGTGTAAATCGTTTCACTAATTTGCGGAAATGCGACAAGAATAATCATTAACAAAAGTGATGGTACTGAGACTTTTTTCATTTTTCATACCCTCCTATAACTTTGAAAATCTCAGAAGTAAAAAGACTTTCCTAAGCTACGGAACAGGAGGGGCCATGATAGAAATCCGGTCATAAAACAACAAAGAAAACACCTCAATTACGTATGTTAATACTTATAGGAGGGTAATATTAACATTGATTTTAAAACATACTTTTTCAATTATATTACATATTACTTTTATTTTTCTAGTATTAACGTTCAAATGTTCTTTTTATATTAGTGAACAACTAATACACACCATAGAAGATAACTACTTGATATAACCACCTTATTATGGAATAATTAGAAATAGTTTGAATCTACAAACCTAATTATAAAATGATAGACTCATATATTCCTAATGTCATAAAGCTGAACAAGTAGGAGGACTTTCGTAATGATTGAAATTTTAAGGACAGTAGTAAACTTTCTAATTTCTCTATTCTCAGGAGAATTACCATTTGTATATTATGTATGGATTATTACCCTATTCCTAATTCAAATAACCCAATCTACTCTAAACTATAAACTCTTTAACAAGAAAGACAATTTAAGCACTTATATATCGGAAGGATTACTTGCTTTTATTATTTTATTGTTTGGAGGAATATTAGTATCTAAGTTACTTGCTTACATAATAGACGATCCTACTATTAGTATGACGAATTTAACACATTATTTTGTTTCTATTATCATATTAACTATATTTGTCGTAATAACCTGTGTTAAAGACTTTATAGAGACATCTATAAAGAATAAAAATATATCTCTTTTGAGCTTTTTAGTAATTTCCTTCATAACAAGTATACTTTCATTCAAGTTTTTATTACCTTTAATTGAAGGTTCTTTTTCTCTTTCTAAATCTTTTATAACTACTTTAATCATTCTAGTAACTGTATCCATTCCTCTATTAATTTCTTTAGAGGAAAAATATGCAGGTGAAAAGGAAACGGAAAATTTATAGCTTCTCATTTACATAAAAGAAAGAGGGAGCTCCCCTCTTTCTTTTATATCGTTCTATTTCACAAGACTAAATCATTCCTTTGAATATCAATCCTAAAACTGACATTATTATCGCGCTAATAATAATTCGCAAAATCCAAGTTGTGTTTGTACTTATTTTTTCTAATTGCTTATTGATTGTTGCTATGTCTTTCTCATTAATAGTGGTACGCGTTTCTAAATTTCGAATGTCTCTCATAATTTCTTTTTGCTCCGCCTTGAGACTGTCAATTTTAGCGTAAACATCTTCCATATATTCACACCCTCTGTTCATCTTAATAGAAAAATCTATATATATTATGAGACAACCCTCTTACCTGTGAATACATTGCGTATATCCGCGTACCAAATTATTTGTACAATCTAATTGAATTATTCACATGTTTCCTATCTTCTATATAAATCAGCGTTAAGATAAATTAAAAAAGGAATCCCTTGTTTATTTAACAACAAACAAGGTGCAATCCAACATTCGGGAGCACCTACGATAATTTCTATTGTTTTCATATTTACAACTCCATATAATCAGTATGATTTTCTGAAGAAGCCACTTTTTGAACTGCTTAAAGTATACTAATATGAATACGAAATAGCTGTATTGATAAACTCTCTAGAACAATAAATATACTGGCTGAAACGGATCTATATCCAATATTTTTTCCAGTAACATGAATGGTTATTTCTGATAAATACGTTTGTATATCATTGTTTTCAAAAATTCCATCCTCAACCTTTACAATATCTGCTTCACAATCTACTTCTTTAAAAGTTTTCAATAATTTTGTTTCCAATAAACTACAATCAAAGCTCTCATCTTTTATTACGGCAATTTTAACCTTCATATCGATTTCCCCATTTTTAACAAACTAAAATCACTAAATCAATATAAATATATATTATTCTATTAAATAATTCAAAATATATGTTTCTTATAAACCATTACTAAATCCCAGTTCTAAGGCTTTATATAAAAAAGAAAACAAATAAAGTGAAACTTTAATCAGCCCTCACCAATCGGACTTTTACAAGATTAAAAAATTACTCTTTCAATTGCTAAACTAATTAATATATAATCCCTCTGTGCTCAGTAGTTCGAAATTTTTTTATTTTTAATTCATAGATTCTGAGAACTTTTTGCTTTAATATTAATAAGTCGCTTCTTAAATTCTGTAATATTGGAAATAACTATATAGTGAAACAAATTAACTATTAGGAGTGCTATTGATGTTTGATATACTTCGTCTCTTAATTATTTTTTTCATTGCTATCTTTTTATTTTTCTCCATAATAATGGAGTTTAAAAAACCTCAAAAAAGTGTATTTTGGTTTTCAATTGAAGTCTTATCTCTTCTAGGGATTATAATGCTTTTTAAAGATTTTTTATCAAAAATATAACTTAATCCACGAATAATAACGTGTTTCAAATACAATACCTTTATCTTTTGAACGACCTTATCTCTTCTTAAAGATTCTTGTTTTTATCCTATTTCTTAACAAGATCTCTACCTTAAGTTGTCTTTTCTTTATAAAAAATAGCCCGCCTATTTCTGTAGGCGGACTATATCTTTATTACACCATACAAAAGTATAATTTCTTCTCCACTCAAACTTTATGTAATGATACAAATTCTAAATAAATTATTATCTTTTCTACATTCTTATTATTGATTTTTTGTTCATAAATTCGTAACACATATAGATGAGTTATCATGCTAAAATTAGTTTATTCAATAGAAGTTATTCTTAATGAATCGATAATTTTTAATACCCTGTTTAAAGCCTCGCCCCCCTGCGAGGCTTTTTCCTATTTAACTAGAGTAATGGTTATCAACTGTTACTATGCTGCTACGGATCCTACTTTTAGCTATTCAGTATCAGCACACGTAAAATTCTTTCCTCCATCATTTGATTTACAAACTGTATTTATCGATTTTTCGGTTATTTTTTCACTTTCATTAGAAACTTGATCTAAATTCATTCGATATACTTGTTCCGGATTTTCTTTTGAATTTCCTTCAATATGAATTGTACGATTGAACATCTCAGCCGTGAAGCTGCTAGATGTATTTATCATTTTTACTCCATTATTTTCACCTACATAGCGTTCAACTACTCTTTCGGCTTCTTTAAGTTGTTGAGATGTAGGATACGGTATAGATTCCGCTAAAATAACTACACCTACTAAATATGTAATATACAAACCACCTGCAATCAAGATAACTTTCTTTACTGTTTTATTAATCATGCTCTAACTCCCTTTTTTTATTTCACTATTAAAATATATAATTTTCCTAATTTACATCAACTTCTTTTTAATACATAACATTCGTTTTACATTTTATAAAAAGCACCTCTCTTACTAATTTTCAATTTGATAATATCATTTTATTTATTGTTTTTCAATAAATAATTATTATTAAACGTTTTATTTTTACTGTTTTTATTTTTGATTCAATTTAAAAACAAGTGACTTATTTAAGTCCACTACATCATCAGCAAGTTTGAAAATTTGTTAATTACTAAAATAAAAAAGAGCAATTATATGTAAATCCCCCTCGTTATACCTATGTAGGTCAGTAGTTTAGCTTCAGCACTCACTCTATTTGAGAATACTTTACCAAATATTCGATCTAATGATAAAATTGACCAAATTAATATTTTCGCCCATCACTGTATCAAAAAGTACAATAAAGTAAGACTTTAATCGGTGGGGGTTTTGTTCCCCCCCACTGATTATTAGCCCTCACCTAATGTCTTTGCTTCCGCTGAATTTTGAGGTGAGGGTCTTACTGCCTGGAAAATAGCGGGATAAAGAAAAAATAGCACTCTCACGATTAAGTAAACGCGAGCTTTTTCTTCTATCTACTTACTATTTAAGGTTAATAGTTTAGTAACAAGATTTAAAAATTCGACTTAAATTCATTGATGAATGGAGAGGTTTATATGAAATTAAAAGACAAAGTGGCAATCATAACTGGTGGTGCAAGTGGAATTGGCGAATCTACTGTTCGTCTTTTTATCGAAGAAGGTGCAAAAGTAGTTATTGCTGACTTTTCTGAACGTGGAAAAGAACTATCAGATGAATTGAATGCACATGGATATAATACGTTATTTATTAAAACTGATGTAACAAAAGAGGCAGATATTAAACAGCTAATTCATGAGACAGTAAGTACATACGGTAAATTAGATATTATGTATGCCAATGCCGGCGTTGCTGATGATGCACCGGCAAACGAATTATCCTATGAAAAATGGAAAAGAACTATTGATATTAATTTGTCTGGGGTATTCCTTTCTGATAAATATTCGATTGAACAATTTCTTAAACAAGGTACAGGTGGTGTCATCGTTAACGCTGGTTCGATTCATAGTTTTGTTTCATTACCTACCCCAACAGCATACTCCTCTGCAAAAGGTGGTGTGAAACTATTAACTCAAAATTTATGTACTGCCTACGCTAAATATGGAATACGTATTAATGCGGTGTGCCCTGGTTATATTGACACCCCTTTACTGGGTAGTGTTAATCCTCAACAGAAAGAATATTTAGCTTCACTTCATCCGCAAGGCAGACTTGGAACACCAGAAGAAGTCGCTAAAGCTGTCTTATTTTTAGCAAGTGATGATGCTAGTTTTGTTAACGGTACAACACTTCTTGTTGATGGAGGCTATACTGCACGTTAATTTAAAAATTTTGAAGCACCCTAAAAAATGTATAGTCTTCAACAAGAAAAAGCGCCATCACAAGTGACGGCGCTTTTTCTATGTAAGAGCAACTAGAAGGTATCCTTCTAGCCTACTCCCATTTATAAGTCCAAAACTGTTCAAGTTGCAGCCATTTTAATGTTGCTGCATCTTTGTTTTTTATTTTTGCATGCGTGTCTTCAAGCATTGCTTCTGTTTGTGAACGGTGCGCACCTAATGCAGTTAATTTATGATCAAATACTTCACTAATGTTATTTACAACATCCGGTTCTCCTAATACTGCTTCACGATTTTTCGTAATCGCAACAGCATGAATAACTGGGCGCTCTTCTTTTGGCATACGTGATACAGCGCGAACGACAGCGCGGCCAAATGCATTATGATCTGGATGTACACCGTGCTCTGGATAAAATGTAATAATTCGAGATGGATTTACTTCTTGAATGATTGCTTCAATTTTGTCAGCAACGAAATCAACATCTTCAAATTCTAACGTTTTATCATGGAAGCCAAGCATTCTTAAATCTTTAATACCCATCGCTTCACAAGCATCTTTCAATTCTTTCTTACGGATATGTGGAATCGTTTCACGGTTAGCGAATACGTTCTTACCCATGTTACGTCCCATTTGTCCTAGAGTACCACATGCATACGTTACAGGTACTCCTTGATCTGTTAATAAGCGAATTGTTCCTCCCGCAGCATATGCTTCATCATCTGGATGCGGAAATACAACAAGTACATGTCTCTCCATAAGTTTCCCTCCTTCTTACTTAAATGGTGTTAAGCTTAACTCAAGTGCAACTGCTAGACGACCTAAATTATCATGTCCAGCTAATAATAAACGCTCTTGATCGTCTACTTCCCAGTGCGTAATACCTTCAGCATATACCCAACCGTGATCCATTTTCAGACCAACTCGGTATGGATTTGTTCCAGTTATCTTCCCGCGTTCAAAACGGATAATCGCATTTCGAATGAAAGCACCAACTGTCATCATCTTTTCATTTATGTGTGATGCATACGCTCCGTTTGTCGTTTCTAAATGAATATATACATCTTTATTTACAAAACGTTCAATTTCATTTTGAATAAGAGAACTATCTTTTACTATTTCCATCGGAATTCACCTCTTTAAACCATTTTACGCAAAAATAATGTAAATTGCTATCTCTATATTAGAGGACAACGCTCACTTTTCCTAATAATTTGCACTGTGTTTTTTATATTTTTTATATGATATGTAAAAAATACATTTTTTCCTTCACTTTGTTAAATAGTTTTCTTTCTTTTTTGAATTTGCTACAATATATTTTATCCCGTATTATTGCAGCGAGATACATTTCGACAATTGAATACATAATTTAAAGAAGGTGACATGATTGGAACAGTCAGCACATGAAGTAGCAAATTGGCAATATTATTTTGCAATTGCCGTATTTTTAATCACGTACGGATTTATTATTTCTGAGAAATTGAATCGTGCTGTAATCGCACTATTCGGTGCTGCTATTATGATTATTTTTGGAGTTGTAGATTTACATACTGCTTTCACATCACATATTCAATGGGAAACGATTACCCTTTTAATTGGGATGATGATTCTCGTACATATTACGAGTCAATCAGGCGTCTTTGAATTTGTGGCCATTAAAGCGGCAAAAGCAGCTGGCGGAAAACCGATTCGCATTTTATTATTACTATCCCTATTAACTGCCGTCGGATCAGCATTTTTGGACAATGTAACGACTGTTTTATTAATCGTTCCTGTTACATTATCCATTACACGTATTTTAAAAGTAAATCCTGTGCCTTATTTGATTTCAGAAGTGCTGTTTTCAAATATAGGCGGAACAGCAACATTAATCGGTGATCCACCTAATATTATGATTGGATCAGCAAACAAGCATTTAGACTTTAACGCCTTTTTAATTAATTTAGCTCCAATCGTAATTATTATTTCTATCGTGACACTTGGCATTATTTACTTCATGTATCGTAACAAACTAAAAACAACACCTGAACAAATCGAAAAACTAATGGCATTAAACGAAAAAGATTATATTAAAGATCAAAGCCTCCTTTTAAAATCTATTTCGATTTTAGGACTCACTATTTTAGGCTTCGTACTTCATTCGATTATTCATGTAGACGCTGCTGTTATCGCGATGACAGGCGCTACACTTCTTATGTTAATCGGCGTGAAAGAACATGATATTGAAGATGTATTTGCCCACGTTGAATGGGTTACCATTTTCTTCTTCGCCGGATTATTTGTTCTCGTTGGCGGGTTAATTGATATCGGACTTATCTCTTCACTTGCAAGAGAAGTAATCGACGTAACAAACGGTGACATCGGATTCGCAGCTATACTTATTTTATGGGTATCTGGCATCGCATCTGCGACAATCGACAACATCCCATTTGTCGCAACGATGATTCCTCTTATTCAAGACTTAGCTACAGGACTCGGACTATCTGTCGATTCTCCGCAAATCGAAGTACTCTGGTGGGCGTTATCCCTTGGAGCTTGCTTAGGAGGAAATGGAACACTAATCGGAGCATCTGCAAACGTAGTCGTTGCTGGTATTGCAAAACGTGAAGGACATGGCTTCTCTTATATGGACTTCTTAAAAATTGGTTTACCATTAACTATTGTTGCACTTTTGTTATCACATGCCTATATATATTTACGTTATTTAATGTAAAAGTTGTATTGCATGACATTATATCGTCAAATACAAAAAGGTTTGCAGCATCATGCTGCAAACCTTTTTTCATCACCAAAATATACCGATAATTGCTAAACCACCTAAAATCATACCACCAATTTGTCCGACAATTGTTGGTGATAATTGAACACCTTTTCTCACTTCAACAACTGGTCTTTCGTGCCTTAGTTGCTGCACTTCACTTTGAAGTTGGTGCACACTTCCGTGTAACTCTTTAATAAGTTCTTTTAATTCGGCGACCTCTTCATTTACTGGTTTTTCCTTTTCTAAATTCATTTTGCATGACTCCTTATAAATTCAATCAACACACTGTAAATTTTCGCCAATTACCATTATATCTCCTGCATACTACATATATAATTTCGAATGTACTTTCTAACCTTGCCGCTCTATCCATTCATCCCGCAATATCCCCATAATCATACGGTCAAAACACTTCCCATCTCTTTGAACCGCTTCTCTCATACAGCCTTCCATTTCAAAACCCATCTTTTTATACAATGCAATGGCAGGTTTATTATACGAAATAACATCGAGACCGATGCGGTGTAAATTCAATTCATAGAAAGCATACTTTAGAATAAGATGTATTGCTTCTTTCCCATATCCTTTTCCTCTATCATTCGCATCTCCTATACCAATGGCTAATAAACCTGTTCTGTTATTCCACTCTATACTATGAATCGCCACAAAACCAATTAAGCGATCTTCTTGAACTGTCCTTACCATGAAAGAAACACTATTCGATCTCCGTCCTTTTAATAACCCATCACTTGCTATTTCATTTAAAGATTGCGGGAATGCTACATCTGTATCAACATTTCTTAAATACTCACTATCTTCTTGCCACATAGCCATTACTTCAGCATCTGTTTCTCTCATAGCTGATAATTTAATCGTTTTATTTCGAAAAAGATTCATTGTCACTTCAAACTCCCCCTTTTAAATAACAGGGATACTTATTTTAGCCTATTTATCCCCTTGTTCCATAAACTGTTTCATAAACGGGATACTTACAATAAGCGCTGACATTGGCACATCTCCTCTACACGAAATTAACTTCATTGTATAATTTTTCGTTTATTCTAACAATAATAAAAAGCCCTCCAAATTTTGAGGGCCTTTCCTAATAGCAAAACTATATTATTTCGTAAACATTTTCTCCGCTTCATCCATTGCCATTTTGTTTCCTAAAGCAGAATAGTCAAGCCATGGTTGATCATTGATAATGTATACGTGCTTGCCTTTAACTGCTTTTAAGTCTTTCCAAATTGGCGTTTCTTGAAGTTGTTTAAATGCTGCTTTTGCTTTATCATCTCTATTTACAACAACGAAAATCGCATCTGCATCAAAGTCAGGTAATACTTCTTGTGAAATGACTTCGAAAGGACGGTTTCCATCAATTTTCTCTACACCATTTGCAGGTTGTAACCCTAGGTCTTGGAATAAAATTGGTCCCATCGGTCTTTTCGTACTAAATACACGCAATTCTTTTGCAGTAACGCGAATTGCCATTACTTTTTCGTTATTACCTAGCTCTTTATCTATTAAACCTTTTACTCGTTTTGATTGCTCTTCGTAATCTTGAATATATTTATCTGCTTCTTTCTCACGGTTTACAAGTTTACCAACTTGTTTTAAATGCTCTCTCCACGTACCTTCATCTAAATTGAAAGAATGTGTTTTTGCAATTTTTTCGTATTTCGCTACATCTTTACCAGCATATTTTTCATCAACATAAATGTCAGTTGGCTTTAATTGAAGTAACGCTTCCATATTCGGATCTGTTACAACACCAAGCTTCTTCGTATCTTTCAACTTCTCTTTAGCGTGCGGTAAGAAATCTTTTAAATCTCCACCAATAACAGAACCTACTGGTGTAATTCCTAATGCAAGTAAATCATTTGTTAAATGAATAGACATTGAAGCAATTTTTGGATCATTACTTTTTTCCGTTTTTTTCGTTGCCTCTTCATTAGCTTTCGTTTGACCACATGCTGCTAATACTAAAATACACATCATGCTAAATAAAATAGTAAGTTTCTTTTTCATATGTTCTCCTCTTTGAAGTATTTATTTTGTTTTTGTAAGTAAATAAAGAAAATACGGTGCTCCTAAAGCTGCCACTACTACACCAGCTGGAATAGAGTTTGGCTCAAATATAGAACGACCTATCGTATCTGCTAGCACTAAAATAATCATTCCGATAATGCCAGCTAAAGGAAGAAAGTGTTGATATGTAGTACCTACTAACTTCCTTGCGATATGCGGAGCAACTAAACCGATAAAACCAATTCCTCCTGCCATCGATACACTTGTGCAAGATAATCCAACCGCTGTAGCTAAAAGTAATAACCGTTCTTTTTGAACAGAAACACCAAGTCCTGCTGCTACACTATCACCTAGTGACAATGCATTTAACGTTTTAGATTTTAGCCACGCATAAGGGGTTAGTATGAAAATCCAAGGTAATAATGCAAAGACATGAATCCAATCCCTTCCCCACACGTTACCAACTAGCCATCTAGAAGCGAATGTATACGTCTCATCATTTAACTTGAGAGAGAAAAATAACGAAATTGCACTAAAGCCAGCTGAAACTGCAATACCAACGAGAATAAGTCTAATGGGAAGTAAACCTTTTGACCGATCACTCGCAAGTAAAATAATAAGAAATGCAGCTAATACTCCTCCGCCAAATGTAAATAACGGTATTAAAATGGATGCACTCTCATTAATAGAATGAAAGAGAGTAACAAATACGATAAGACCGAAAGATGCACCTGAATGCAACCCTAAAATACCAGGATCTGCAAGTGTATTACGTGATAACCCTTGCAAAATCGCACCGGAAATACCAAGACCAATACCGGCTAACATCGTGATTATTATTCTTGGCATACGATAATCATATAGCACGGTTGCACTCTCAAAATTACCATAACCCAAAAGTGTTTCAATTACTCTAAGTGGCGCTATACTCAGTGTCCCTGTATTTAAACTAATTAAAATTACAGCGATACTTATACATCCGAAGATTGTAGTTACAGTAATAGCTCTCTTTTTATCCGTGTTAAAAAGATCCTTCACTTATAACTCCCTCCCAACTTTACGTGCTATATAGAGGAAGAACGGAACTCCAACAAGAGCTACCATAATCCCTATCGCAAGTTCCTTAGGAGGATTTACTGTTCTTGCCCCTAAATCAGCTACAACTAATAACATAGCTCCTAATAATGCTGACATAGGAATAATGAGTCTATAATTAACACCAACTAATTTTCTAGCAATGTGCGGGATAACTAGTCCTACAAATCCAATAGAACCAACAGCTGAAACAGAAACACCTGCCAGAATAACTACTATAATCATCCCTAGTATTCTCGTTCGGTTCGTTTTCACTCCTAAATTTGTAGCAACATCATCTCCCATTGATATGAGTGAAATAGATCTCCCTAGCATTGTCGCGAAAATAATCGTTATAAGAATAATAGGGACTAAAAATTTCAAGTGTTCCCACTTAACCCCCGCAACACCACCAGCATACCAAAACGCTAAATCTTGGCTTAAATCATAATAAATCGCAACACCTGAACTTAATGAATGTAAAAGCGCTGCCATAACCGCTCCAGCAATCGTTAACCTCATTGGTGTTAACCCGCCTGATGTTGCTGATCCAATAACAAAAATAAGTACTGTACTTAAGACAGCTCCAATAAAGGAAACAATCATTAAATAGGAATACGGCATATGTGGGAAAAAAGCAAAACTAAGTGCTACTACAAACATCGCACCTGCATTTATTCCGAGTACACCTGCATCAGCTAAAGGATTTCGTGTTACACCTTGCATAACAGCACCAGCAACCGCAAAAGCTGCCCCTACAACTGCTGCACCAATTACTCTCGGGAGCCTTAATTCATAAATAATTTGGTGCTGTGTTAGTTTCGGATTATAATCCAAAACCGCTGCCCACACCGTTTGTACATGAATATCTTTTGCACCAAATGAAATGGCTAAAAATATAGATCCAATTAAACATAAAATTGTTAAGCTCATGAAACATATGAACTTAATATGTATCCAGCGGTTATTACCAGCATGTACAGTAGACTTATGTAACATGTTTCATTTCATCCTTTATATTCAGTTGTTTTTTATAATTATTTTTTATTTGTAATTATTATTGATAATAATTATCATTTTCATTTAGATATTATATCGCCACTTTTTTTAAATAGCAAACTATTTTTTCACTTCGCTAAATATTAAAATACTCATTACAATTCCCTTCCAAGACTTACAAATACACGCAAAATAGACTACTGAATTATTTTTTAAATTGTAGTATACTTATTAATTATTTTGATTTTTCTAATAAAAATTCCAAAGGTGACACAATGTTCTATATAAAACAACTACTACACTTCACTTACGAGCAAGCATTATCTTGCTTATTCCCAGTCGTTATTTTCTTAACACTAGCCCTTTCAAAAATCGTTTCAATCCCAGGGTTATACCGCTATGATTTCATACTCATCGTATGCCTTCTTATGCAGTGGATTATGTACAAGACTGGTCTTGAAACAAAAGACGAACTAAAAGTAATTACCATCTTCCACCTCATCGGCCTTTTACTAGAAATATATAAAGTACATTTCGGTTCATGGAGTTATCCCGAAGAGGCATATTCGAAGGTTTTTGGAGTTCCGCTTTACAGCGGTTTTATGTATGCGAGTGTCGCGAGTTACATATGTCAAGCCTGGAGAAGGTTGCATTTAAAAATGCATCATTGGCCGAAAACTATTTTTACCGTGCCATTAGGAGCAATGATTTACTTCAATTTTTTTACGCATCATTTTCTATACGATTTTAGATGGTTCTTAACTTTACTTCTATTCATCGTTTTCTTTCAGACATTTGTGGAATTTTCATTACGAGGCGTTACATATAAAATACCACTCGTTCTCTCCTTTTTCCTTATCGGATTTTTCATTTGGATTGCAGAGAACATCGCAACATTTTTCGGTGCATGGCAATATCCAAATCAACGGGAAGCATGGAACCTCGTTCACTTAAGCAAAATTAGCTCATGGTTTTTATTAGTTGTTATTAGTATTATGATTCTTACGCAACTCAAATATTTGAAGCAATCAAAAAGATAATGCTAATTATGTAAAAACAGTTAGCCCATCACTCATTAGAGAGTGATGGGCTTTTTTTAGTAATATTTTTTAAACCGACCTTATCAAAGGAATTATAATTTACAAGAGTATAAGCAGTTGCACATTATGAACTACTACTAGCAGAAGATGTTGCTGCAGATGAAGCGGCAATCGTTGCCATCATGGCTGCCTGTTGTGCTTGTATGAGGACTTCTATCATTGTTTGTAAACCTGTGTTGGTAGCTTTACTTTCCTCACCTTTCTGACTTACGAACAGTTGAATAGCAATAAGAATATTTGTATCTGTATGCCAACGGAACAATTTATCCCCCTGCAATTTTTCAATAAATGCTCGAATAGAATGAATCTCTTTTTCTCCATCCTCGAGTAACGCTAGTAGCCCGATAGCTGGGTAATGCATCTGTTTTACTTTTACCTTTTCTTGCTTTAACAAATTCCATATATTTGTGCATTTTGCAACTAATAGTTCTTCCCTGACCTCCTTCTTTAATGAAAGAATATGACTCAAGAATTGAAGATCATTCCCTTTACGCAAACCAGCTGTCGCTAGTTTCTGATAAAGACGTTCCACTCGGTCCATAAGTGTTTCTACATGCTCTGATTGTCCTGCTAATAAAACTGCGAGCGGATAATCATTTGTACTTGTAAGAAAGAGATGATCCTTTTTCATGCGTTTATATACTTGCATCGAACGCTGAATGTGCGCGCCATGCTGTTCATCTTCTTCTGTCAAAAGCACAGCTGCTGCGAGATAAGTAAATATACTCCGGCTAAAGCCACCAGTGACCAATTGTTCATATAAATCTAAAAACGTCCGAAAAGCTTTCTTGTAATCTGTAAAGTGAATATCTAATGTTGCGGCCACTACAAAACGATGATAAGACTTTAAGTATGAAAACATCCCTACCTGATTCTTAATATAACTACTAATTTCTAAAAAACGTCCGAGATCAAACAATTTATCACTACCTGCATACATAGCAGCAATCATCATTCCTGTTCGAGAATCACTCGTTTTCCATTTTAGTTCTCCCTTTAACTGTACATATGTATGTTTATATTGCTCCAACTTTTTCTCTAATGTAATCATAGTATTCACCCCTATTTCTAGTTCTTCTCTATCATTATACGTATATTCCATATTTAGGAATACTATAATTAATAATCACAACATAAAAAATCCTCTAATCCTTCAAGAAGTTATACAAAAAAGGTAGATAATAATTTATCTACCTTTTTTGTATATATTATTTAACATTACAACTGTATTGCTTGTTATATGCAATTAAGACTAAAGAGCTTTAATAATACGTTCCATCGCCTTCATTTGCCCAATATGATCAGCTTCATGATAAAGCATCATACCGTAAAGCTCCCCTACTGTTTCCAATCCTAGGAATGGCTCTGGCAGTTTATTTTCAAATGCTTCTGCTGGAATTTCGTTAATACGTTTTGCTTGTTCTTTTAATTGAGCCGTTAACACTTCTAACGATGGTCCTTCTGTCGTCCATTTTGATGGTCTTGATCCATATCCAAACATACCTGGATATTCAGTTGGCAATTGTTTAAATTCTCTTCCGAACATGAAAGTCTCTGCTGCTGTTAACACGTGTCCAATATGCCAACGAATTGTATTGTTAAAACCCTCTGGCTGCGTATCCACAGTTTTATCATCTAACGTTTCCATAAATTTAAGTAACGCCCCGCGCGTTATTTCAAATTGTTTTAAACCCACTAGTCTATTCATTTTATCGTTCCCCTTCTTGATGTACAATTTATTATGAACTAAGAATGTTCAACTTATTAAAGTTTCACCTTGTTTAATCTATCAGAAACAAATAAGAAATACATCTAATATGCTTATTAAAAATAATAAAAAGGTTCACTCCTCGTAAATATAGAATTACTTACTATGTTAATAAAAGAGGAGTGTACTTGCATGTTACATATTTTAAAACAACAATATAATCTTATTAGCGCTACAAGAGAAACTCTATTTTCGTTTTTGGAAGAAATCCCAGTAGAAAAATTACATAGCACTGTTCCGAATTTCGGGAGCGGTAGCATTATAAAGACACATATTCATGTAGCCGATTGCTATCGATACTGGATTGGGTCATTCGCATTCAAGCAAAAAAGAGCAGATTTTTCATTTGCTAGCGATTACGAAATTGAGCATGCAGATGTCGCGAAAGTCCGTGCTAGATTTAAATTAGTAGATGAGACTGTACAACGTTTTTTAGATGAATACAATGACCGTTGGCTCGAAAATATAGCAAATGAAGTGAAATGGCAAAGAGAACCTTGGAGCACAACTCCGCTATGGCTTTTAACTCATACAGAGACTCATGAGTTTCATCATAAAGGACAAATTGTATCAATGGCTAGGCACCTTGGATATACTCCTCCTGATACAGACCTTAGTTAATACATTCGTGTTCATTTAAAAGCGGAATGAGCAGCAAGAATAATAGTATGATCAAAAAACTCTTTGATACATTTTGTTGTGTATAAAACATTTATTATTTGTTTTAGGTATACCATGCCATTATAAAATTCATGTAACATCGAATTAAGATTCATATTTTTTATGTAACTCATTGAAGAAAGTTAAGTATTTATACATTCAATTACTAACTAAAGGAGAAAATTATAATGAGATTAGAGAGCGAAGGAATTTATTTAAGGCCTCTTTGTCAGCTAGATGCTCCTATTATATTAGAAAGTACAATGGATGATGAAATAAGATATATGACTGGAACTAAGTCCACTTTTTCATTGGGGCAAATTACGAAACATATAGAACATATAAATAATGATTCAAGTCGCTATGATTTCGCTATTTGTTTACAAAGTACTGACGAGATGATTGGAGAGTTGTCGATTTTAGATATCGATGAGGAGAACAAAAGAGCAGGATTCAGAATATCAATGCTTTCAATAGCATTAACAGGACAAGGCTATGGAACTGAAGCTATTAAAATAGTTTTAAGATTTGTTTTTGAACAACTATCATTAAATCGTTTACAGTTAGAAGTATTTAGCCATAATTTAAGCGGAATTAAAGCTTATGAAAAAGTTGGTTTTGTAAAAGAAGGAACCTTACGTCAATCTTTATTTTATAACGATACATACTCAGATGAAATTATTATGGCCATACTTAAAAGCGATTATATAGAGAGACCTTTGTAAATGGATGCACTTAATCTATTAAACAAATTTAAAGAACCTTACCACAATAAAATGCAGTAAGGCTCTTTCATTTTTATATCAAATAACAGCTCTTAAAACATGTATAATCGTATCAATACCAAATAGTCTCCGCATAATTATATGCATCACTATTCGGAATTGCATGTTTCCCCTGCGCTTGTGCCTTTCTTGGATCTAAATCATATACCATTGGCGTATAGCATGATGTTTGCCCTTTATTTACAACACCATTTCCTCCAGCACTTCCGCAAGTGTATGCCTTTCCATCTGTTTTTCTAACAATCCTTGCATCAGCTTCATTATTATAAATTGCCAGGCAAGTTACAGTAACTTTTGCCCATGCTGTCTTACATGTCGTGCTAAATTTTAATTCTACATAAGAATTTGAATCAATCCACTTCTTTTCTTTCGTTACTGCGGATTGATCACAGCTATTATAATAAGGACTTTTCCCATCATATGAATGGTCTTCTGCGTATGCTTTATCATTGTTGGTCGTACTAAACACACTAGTTACGATGAGCAATGCCAGACAAAGACATGCGCTTACCTTTTTAAAAAGCTTCATAGAATTCCACTCCTTTATTAATAACGTCCAGTTTTCCCGTAGCCGTTATTAATCGTCACCGCTTCGGCATCAGCTGTATAACCAAAATCAGCAGTTAAATCAAACACCATTCCTGTATACGTACTCGTTTGTCCTGTTTTTATTGCTCCATTGCCACTATTAGAGTCTACTGATTTTTGGAATACACCATTTTTATATTTATTAATAACAGCGTAAGCATATACCCCTCCAGAAACAGAAGGAGCTGGTTGATCTAAAACAAGCTTAGACCATGCTGCATGACATTTATTACTGTAACGTAAATACACTGTTCCTACTTTTTTACTACCTTCATAAACTGCTGTAGACTTTGCATTAAATCCATCTGCATCACACGTCGTACTTCCCCCGTATACTTTCGTTGTTGCTGGATTTTTCCCGTCATAATAACTACTTAAATCAGTAGCTGCAAATGTACTTTCTTGAAAACTAAATAATACACCTATACTTGCCGCACTTAACACGCATACTTTCATTAACTTTTTAAACATTTTAAATTCCTCCTCACAATAAGTACGTATACTAAAGACAAGCTATACTGCTATGTAAGTCCTCCTTTCACGCTTCCTAGAGGCATCTTACAGAAACGAATAAACGTTGTAAATTCCCTTATGATTATTGGAATATACGAAGAATTTTACTTATCCTTGTAAGAAAAAAAGTTGAGAAATACACATTTTATAGCATTCTATATTTAAAACATAAAAGAACCGATACTTGTTATATTCAAGCATCGGTTCTTTATACAAAATTGTCATTTTTTCTTTTATATAAAATAAATATTTCTCCACTTAATCCGTTACAAAAAACTCCCTCGTTACATCAATAAATTGTCGCAGTGGCACTGTCATCCATTTGTCTTTATGCCAAGCGATTTGCGTATAAATCGGAGAGATTGTATTTTCTAAATGTAACTCTTTTATCGTCCCCTCTCGTATATCTTTTTCTACTACTATTGCTGGTAAAACGGCTATGCCTAAATCTGCAATAACACATTGTTTAATTGCTTCAACACTAACAAACTCAATTTTATTTGCTGGATATACATCTTCCCCGCGAAATAGCTCTTCAAATAAAGTCCGATACGAGCAGCCTAATTCTGTTAGTAAAAGTGTTTCACTCTCTAAATCTTTTATAGAAACTGAAGATTGTTCAAGTAAACGATGCCCTGGAGCAACTACTACTTTTAATTCTTCTTTCATAAGTGGTTCCACATGTAAAACATCTTCTGTTTTACACTCATCCAAAATAAATGCAAGATCTACTTTTCCCTCCATCAATTGTTCCTTCGCATCTTTATTGGAATGTGCTGGTTTAAATATAAGTTTTATTTTTGGGAATTGTATTTTAAACCTCTTTAATATAGAAGGCAGTCTGTATGTACATTGACTTTCTTGTGCACCAATTATTAACGTACCTGCTATTTCCTCATCATCTTTCACAGCCGTCTTCGCTGCGTTACTAAGTGCGATTATCTTGTCCGCATATAGTTGAAACTTTCTTCCTGCTTCAGTTAAGAAAAGACGTTTCCCTAATCTCTCAAATAGTGGTGTACCGAGCTCAGCCTCTAATGTTTTAATTTGTGCTGTAACGCTCGATTGGGCAAAGTTTAATTTCTTCGCAGTTTGTGTAAAGTTCAAAGTATCTGCTGCTACTTTAAATGTAATTAATTGTTTTATCTCCATTTATCATCCTTCTTTTTCAATCGGTATTTTCGATTGATTTCATCGAAATAATCCTCTTTGTCTATTGATATTTATATTGTATGATAAAGAGCATCGACAAACAATAAAATGGAGGTATTCCATATGAAAGCACTTTGTTTCGAACAGTTTGGAAGTCCAGATGTACTACAATATAAAGAAATAAACGATCCAACCATAAACCCAAATGAAATTCTAGTACGCACGAAAGCAATCGGATTAAACTTCGCTGATATTTATAGACGCCGCGGTGATTATCATCTCGCTGGCAATCCGCCTTATGTATTAGGTTATGAAGGAGCTGGAATTGTTGAAAAAGTAGGAGCTGACATTACTACTATCAACCTAGGAGACCGTATTGCATTTGCGGACGTCCCATTTGCAAATGCAGAACTAGTTGCCGTTCCATCAGAAAAAGCCATCCTACTTCCGGATTCTATTTCTTTTGAAACAGCCGCTTCTGTCTTATTACAAGGATTAACTGCACATTATTTAACGCAAGATAGCTATCAAATAAAACAAGGTGATACAGCTTTAGTACACGCTGCAGCTGGTGGCGTCGGTCAACTTCTCGTTCAAATGATTAAACTATATGGCGGAAAAGTAATTGGTTTAACGTCATCAAAAGAGAAAGCAAAGATAGCTACATTAGCTGGTGCCGATCACGTATTTTTATATACTGAAGAATGGCATACGAAAGTACTTGAAATGACTAATGGAACTGGAGTAAATATTGTATATGAATCAGTAGGTTCTACATTAGAGGAAAGTTTTAACGCTACTAAAATTGGCGGTACTGTCGTATTTTACGGAATGGCTGGTGGTAATCCTGCTCCAGTTGATCCGCGTATGCTTATGGATACTTCAAAAACTTTAACTGGCGGAGACCTTTGGAACGTGCTTACTACTTTTGAAGAACGTAAGCAGCGCTCTACTCAATTATTTGATTGGATCACTAGCGGAAAAGTAAACATCGCGAGTCCTACTACATTCTCTTTACAAGATGGTGCTCTTGCACATAAATTATTAGAGAGTAGAAAAAGTACAGGAAAGATTTTATTAATTCCATAATCATTCCAATAAGAAAAGGAAGCTAGATTTCTCTACCTTCCTTTTCTTATTTCTATTGGAGATTTAATTATATTTCAACACTTTCTTTTCCTTTTGCAACATAACTCATATCTCCAACAGACTCGACTGTGTATGTTCCATCTTGATATACAATTTTCGTCACACTAGCATTTTCCACTCCAAGTTTTGTTTTGCTACTGTCTAACATTTCTATTAAGGTAGTAATCAAAAGCCCATGAACGACAACTAAAACGTTACCGCCACCATTTCCAGCAGCTTCTTCACTAATTTTATCTATCTCTGTTTTTATACGAGTAGAAAATAAGTCCCAATCTTCCGCCTGTTTCGTAGGATCTGCTACTCTAATAAGATTAATCACTTCTTGAATAGAAAACTTCATAAGTTCTTCTGGTGATGCAACGCCTGCAGCTTTTCCAACCACATCCCACATATTCTCAAGTTTTTCACCTTCAAAAATACCGAAATTTAATTCTCGCAAATCTTTTCTTTGCTCAAGTTTTAATTTTGATTGCTCACTATATTTTAATACTAAATTAGCAGTTTCAATTGCGCGGCCGCTATCACTACTATATGCATTCATAAAATGAATATCTTTTAATCCTGTTCCTAAATTTGTGGCAACTTCAACACCTTTTTCTACTAAAGGAGAATCTGCCCAACCTTGCGCGCGATGATTCGTATTTAATATTGTTTTACCGTGTCTTGTAACATATAACGTCACTACATTCTCATTGCTATCTGTTTCTCGCTTATTCATTTCATTCTCTCCCTTTACGTTTCTATATCAATTTTACCACCTCAATTATTCATTGAGCAAAATATACGTCAGTAGATCCGCTTAATAAAAAAAGCTATCTTTCTGTATATCCATACAAAAAGATAGCACCTTTTATGATTACATTTCTTAACCGGTACTCCTACTCAGCAAAAGCACTCGAATATTGTACAATTCCTTCTACACCTAGAAGAGCATTTTCTGTTAATTCCTTTATCATAAATACCTCTTCAGGCACTTCAAACGGTGCTTTTATATTCCACTCACTTGCTTTCTTAAAACCAAATTTCGGGTAGTACTCTGGATGTCCTAATACTACAACTGATCCGTATCCAAGTTCTTTCGCTTTTTCTAAAGCAGCCGTAATCAGTTTTCCACCAATTCCTTTCTTCTGATGGCCCCTAGCAACTGAAACTGGTGCAAGTGCTAACGATTCTACAGAAGTTCCACATTGTTCTATTGTAATTTTCGATAACATAATGTGACCAACTATATCTTCATCTACCGCAACAATTGATAACTCCGGAACAAACGCGTCACATTCTCTAATACGTTTTACAAGTTCATGTTCTGTTTTATCACTAAATTCTTCAAGTGAAAATGCCTCTTTTACGACTTCTTCTGTTTTTCTACAATCGTTTTTTTGTTCTTGTCTAATCGTTACCATTTTAACTTATCCTCTATTCTTTCTTATTTCTTTTTGAATTTTACGAAGTGCTTTTTTCGATCCGCGCTCAATATCGTGTTGCATTTTTCTTTCTTTATAATCAACAAATAGTGTATTTAAATCGTATCCTTCTGGATATAACTCCTTCGCTGCTACTTCTAAAGTAATACGTTTTACATTTACTTCAACGAATTCACCGTTATAATATACAACAACGTTATAAAAATTATCTTTTTCCTTATAGATGATACCAAAATCATCATGATCCAATAAATTAACACGATCGCCGATTTTGTACTCATAATGAGATTCTCTTTTTTCTTGTACGAATTTCGGTTTTCTAATTTTACTTTCATTCACTTTTTCTAAAGCGTACTCTTTATTTCCCATGTACTCTTTCGCCCTTTTCAGTACATGTTCTTTTACGTTCATTTTATTCGCAATCCAAAGTGCATTACTTTCTCCTGATTTTCCGATAACTAATTTATAAAGCGGCTCTAACGTTTCACTATTAAACTGCATCGCTGCATTCATAAAGTCATCATGCATTTCTGAGAATCGTTTAATTTCTCCGTAATGCGTACTCGCAACGGTAATACATCCCGCAAAGTACAACTCTTCTAAAATAGAAATTGCAAGTGCTGCACCTTCATTTGGTTCTGTACCGCTCCCTATTTCATCAAATAAAAGTAACGTATTATTATTTGACATCCTCATAATCTCAGAAAGATTTTTCATATGAGATGAAAATGTACTTAGTGCGTTTTCAATACTTTGATTATCACCAATATCTACAAATACATTTTCGAAAATAGCGATTTCTGTCCCTTTATCTCCTGCAATATGAAGACCTGACATTGTAGCTAATGTTAACAATCCAATTGTTTTTAACACAATTGTCTTTCCGCCCGCATTCGGCCCTGTAATAATTAAACTACGATACTCTTGACCAATTTTAAAATTTAAGGGTACAACTTGCCCTGTTAAAAGCGGATGCTTACAATTCACTAAATGAATGTAGCCATGATCATTTAACTTCGGTTCTATTCCATCAATCGATTTACTAAACTTCGCTTTCGCAAATACCATATCATACTGACTAATTAGCTCCATGTTAATCTTTATACTATAAATATTTTCTAATACCATCCCTGATAAAGTCGCTAAAATTTGATATTCTTCAACCGCTTCTTCTGCTTTCAAACCTGCTAGTTCTGCATTCAATTTCGTAACCGTATGCGGTTCTATAAATACAGTAGAACCTTTTGCCGAGGCTTCAATAATACTTCCGGCAACTTGGTTTTTATAGGAAGATTTAATTGGAATCGTATAACGGTCATCCTTTTTACTAATAAAGAATTCCTGAATGAATTTCTTATTTGCACTACTATTTAAAAACTTCGTTAAACGTTCTTTTATTTTCCCATCTACAGAATCGATATTATTTCGAATTCGTTTTAACTCTTTACTTGCAGCTGCATCAATACTATTTCCTTTAATTGAAAAGTTAATTTCCTCTTCAATACTTTTATATTCAGTCATTGAATTTGCATAAGAAGCTAATACTGGTGCAAAAAATTCTTTATCTAACATAAACTTTTTAATCTTTCTACATCCACGTAAAAAGTCTGAAACACTTACTAATTCTTCTGGATCTAAAATCATCCCTTTTTCTAATTTTTGAATTGTACTAGCAATATTAGAAATGCCGAAGAAAGGAACATGCCCTTCTGCATCTAATATAGCTCGTGCTTCTGTCGTTTCATTCAACCGATTTCTCACTACTTTTATACTCGTACTCGGCTCTAATTTGTTTAATAATTCCTTACCTAATCCACTAACACAATAAGATTTCACTATATCCTTTAATTCGTTATATTGTAACTTTTCAAAAGTCATCGTATTCATTTTGTTTCTCCTCACTATGATTGATTTTTATCATAAATGAAGATACCTACTCATTAGATTCCAATGAGTCATATATAAAATTCCATAATTATACAATAAAAACATATACAAAAAAGCTGCGGGGATACCGCAGCTTTTACATTTACAAGGCATGTGTAATAACATATGAGGAAATAAGCCATAAAAAATAGATGGCAGTCCCTTATTACACGCTTTATAAAGTATTGTAGGTATCTTCATAGGTTTTGAAATAAATGCATGACAAAATTAGGGGTATGATGTACATAAAAATCCCTTGGTCTTATCCGATTTATTTCATTAAATTTTTCCTATTTAATACCTACCGCACTCACAAAAAGCACCTCTCATTAATTTATATTATAGTCATTGAAATCTAATTTATTGAAATCATCATACTATATGTTACGTGAGAAGTAAAGGTGTCATACTTTTATAACTATACAGAATGTAAAAAGGAAGAGGAAAACTTATATTTCAGTCTACCTCTTCTTTTTCATCACCAAATTATTGTTGAACATATATGGAAACTGATCCTCCACTTACTTGGAACTGCCCCCATCCGTCCTTATTAATTGTTACAGTATTTGTTTGATTACCCGTAATATCATACCATACTTCCCCTGCGTTATTCTTTCCAACATCCATCCACTTCGCCCCTCCTGGTCCATCAGAGATTAATGTTGCTAAACCAGAATTAGCATGTACACTATCACCTTCTCTTGTCCAGCCAATCACATCTGGATGATCAAAATAATCACGTTGCGTACCATATGCAAAGTTTTTTCGTGCCGTCAAAATCGGATCAATTTTGTCCTTTAACGCTGGAATTTCATAGTTACTATTTCCTTTTGTACCATAGTAATCACCATAGAAAACAGAAGGATACCCCTCTGCACGCGTTAAAATAAATGCATATGCCAGCGGTTTGAACCAAGGGCTCACTACAGATTCCAATGACTGACCAGGCTGTGAATCATGATTTTCAACTAGAGTAACCGCAAGTGTAGGATGATTCGCAACTACCGTTCCTTTTAAAATATTTCTCATATCATAATTTCCATTTCCTGTTGAAGCATAATGAAAATTATAATGAAGTGGTGCATCGAACACAGATTGATTATAATTAACCTTCGCTAAATAATTATTTAAAGTCTGGATATCATTTTGCCAATATTCAGCTACTGTAAACATTTCTTTCCCTGTTTGCTGTCTAACGTGATTTACCCAATCACGCAAATATTCATGATCAATATGTTTAACAGCATCTAAACGAAAACCATCTAAATTTAATTCATTCGCATACCACGTTCCCCATTTTTTCATTTCATTCGCAACATCTGGATGATCAAAATCAAGATCCGCATACATCAAATAATCATAATTCCCATTCTCGCTAGATACTTCCCAGTCCCATGCTTTACCTATGCCCCTAAATTTATAAATTCGGTTTAATTTCCTTCCTTCATCCCAATCCGTTCCGTCAAAATGATACCATTTCCATTTGAAATTAGAATAAGAATCTCCACGCCCTGGAAAGTTAAATCCCGTCCACGCACTAATTTCATAATCACCTGATACTTCATTATTTCGATTGCTCGGGTCTACCTCAACTGCTGTGACAGTTTCTGTATAATCAGCCCCACCTTTATGATTCATAACTACATCACCGTATACATCGATGTTTTTCTTATGTAAAGCGTCAATTGCAGATTTCAATTGTGCTTTCGTCCCATATTTCGTCCGCACTGTGCCCTTTTGATTGAATTCCCCCAGATCATATAAATCATATGCTCCATATCCTACGTCATTTTGCGTAGTTCCTTTATATGCAGGTGGTATCCAAACAGATGTAATTCCTTTTTCCGCTAAATTTTCAGCATCAGTACGCAAACGATTCCAATGATTCCCATCATTCGGAGAATACCACTCAAAATACTGCATTAACGTTCCATTGTTAACTGTGTCTGCATATGCCTTACTCCCCTCATATATACTAGGTAAAAACATAACAACTGACAATCCGACTATTGTTATTCTTTTAAACATCTGTACACCATCCCTTTCCAAGAAAGCGTTTGCATAGTTTATCAGAATTATTATAATATTCGTCCCACCGTTAGTAAAGTAGCAATCTCTCACTCTCCCATATTATTTTTAATCTAATTTCAAATATTCAACGTAGTTTTCATTTCACATCCTATTCAAGATTGTTTACAATTTACCTATAAAAGCATAACGGAGGGATTTCGATGACAGACTTTCAAAAACAATTTTTCGCACGATTACATATAGAAGAAAAAGACACAGTTTCATTTGAAGATTTATCTAACATTATGTACGCAATGGCACAAACTGTTCCTTTTGAAAACTTAAATATTCTCGAAAAGAATTTTAAAGAAATATCAAAAGAAAATTTGAAAGAGAAAATTTTAGTAAATAACCGTGGCGGTCTTTGTTATGAACTCAATCCTACTATGTATTACTTCCTGAAAGATTCTGGATTCGATGTTCATCTCGTTTCAGGAACAGTTTATAACGCTGCAAACTCCATATGGGCTGTTGATTCTGGCCATATCGCAACCGTTTTAACACATCATAATGAACTTTATTTAATTGAAGTAGGATTCGGATCATACTTACCTCTTGCCCCTGTCCCTTTCTCAGGTGAAGTCATTCACTCTGCTACAGGAGATTATCGTATTCGTAAAGAAATGACCGAAAAGGGAAACTACATTTTAGAGATGCGGAAAAACAATGAGTTCTTGGATCAATCTTCTGCTGATGATTGGACGTTAGGCTATGCATTTTATATAGAAGAAGTGGATGAAGAAAAAGCAAATACAGCACAAAAAATTATCGTTGAACATGAAGGATCACCCTTTAATAAAGTACCTCTTATTGTAAAACTAACTGAAGATGGGCATGCCTCTTTAACGAAAGATAGCCTTACAGTAGCGAAAAATGGTAAAAAAACGAAAGAAACCGTTACAGACATGCAATATACAAACCTTTTACATTCAAAATTCGGAATTACACTATAAGTAAGTAAGCCTTGTTATTTTAGCAAGGCTTTTCAATTTTCAGCAGGGATTTTTTGCAATTTGTTGTATTTCATAGTTATATAGAAATATAACTACATGTTTAGAAAGGAAATGATTATGACAGAACTTAAAGATCGATTACAAGTAGCTGATATAGAAAAATGGGATTTAACAGACATTTACCATACAATTGAAGATTGGGAAAGTGATTTTCATAAAATTGAAGTATTAACGAAGGAATTACAAGAATTTAATGGCAATATTCACGATGGCAATAGTTTATTAGCTTATTTAACGAAGAGTGAAGAAATTTCTAGCATAATATCTTTAATGTTCGCTTATGCACGATTACAATCTGACCTTGATACACGCGATACTGACGCGCAATCTCTTGTCGATAAAGTATCACAATTACACGTGAAAGTAAGTGCAGCGAAATCTTTCTTTTCCCCCTTCTTACTTAGCATAGATGAAAACACATTACATTCTTACATAGAAGATACAGAAGGCTTACAATATTATAAAGAAGACTTATTTGAATTATATCGTTATAAAAAACACGTATTGAATAAGGACCAAGAAGCAATTTTATCACAAATGGGTGAAGCTCTTTCTTCTCCACAGCACACATTTGGTATGTTAAATAATGCAGATATATTATTTGGTGAAGTGACGACTGACGATGGAGAAAAAGTGAACTTAACACGCGGAATGTATGCAAAGTTAATAGAAGATACGAATCGTGAAAAGCGTAAAGAAGCTTATAAAGCATATTACAAACCATATGTTCAGTTAAAGAATTCCATCGCATCTACTTTATCCGCTGCTATTAAAAATAATGTTACTGTTTCGAAATTAAGAAACTATCCATCAGCGCTAGAGAAATCATTATTTGGCGATATGGTTCCGAAAGAAGTATATGAAAACCTAATTGATACAACGAAAAAAAACATTCAAACATTACATACATACAATGAAATTCGAAAAGAAAAATTAAACGTAGATGAACTAAGACAATACGACTTAGGCGTCGATTTAGTGGAAGGTGCAAAACAAGACATCCCATATAGTGAAGCATTTGACATTATGATTTCATCACTAGCTCCTTTAGGAGAAGAATATATTGAGACATTAAAAAGTTTTAAAGATAAAAGATATATAGACGTAAGAGAAACACCAGGAAAACGTTCTGGTGCTTATAACTTTGGTGTATACGGCGTTCATCCTTTCATTCTTTTAAATCATCACGATGATTTAAACAGCCTGTTCACTCTTACTCATGAATGCGGTCACGGTATGCATACGCACTATTCACATGGATACCAACCAAGAATTTCTGCACATTATTCTATCTTTGTCGCAGAAGTCGCTTCTACAGTAAATGAAGTGTTATTAATTCACTATTTATTAAAAGAAGCAAAAGATACGGACGTGCGTAACCATTTAATTAACCATTTTATTGAGAAATTTAAAGGTACTTTCTTTACACAAATTATGTTTGCAGAATTTGAAAAAATTACACATGAAATGGCTGAACAAGGTAAACCATTAAATGCACAAGTCTTCAGTGAAATTTATGAAAAGCTATTTAAAGAATATAACGGTGATTCACTTGTATTTGATGAAGAAGTAAAATACGGATGGGCTAGAATCCCTCATTTCTATCGCCCGTTTTACGTATACAAATATGCAACTGGATTCGCATCTGCCATTCAAATCGCTGATAAACTATTAAGTGGTGATCCGAATGCTCAGAAAAATTATATTGAATTCCTGAAAGGTGGAAGTTCTGACTATCCACTAAACTTATTGAAAAAAGCTGGTGTTGATTTAACTACGCCAGAACCGATTGAAAGTGCATTGAAACAATTCACTCAACTTGTTGAAGAGTTTTCAACATTATAAAAAGCATGCAGAGTATATGCTCTGCATGCTTTTTATTTGAATTACTCTATTCTA
This sequence comes from Bacillus sp. PK6-16, assembly GCF_056530295.1. Taxonomy (NCBI): domain Bacteria; kingdom Bacillati; phylum Bacillota; class Bacilli; order Caryophanales; family Bacillaceae; genus Bacillus; species Bacillus sp. PK6-16. The sequence goes on along the minus strand of NZ_CP096511.1, from coordinate 1,945,722 downwards.
TATGCTGCTGCGTCACACAGTGAATCATACCACCATATGCATACAATTCATTAACATATATACCGATAATTCTTCTCCCTGGAAATTGCCCTTCAATGATTTGAATCCCTAACTTATCATGTTCATCACCGTATATAGGTACCAATACGACTTCATTGCCAATGTAAAAATTCAAGTAAGACCCTTTACAGTCTGCTTCTTTTACCACTTTTCTTGTTACTGGTACTGGAATGAGCTGAAATGGCTTTCCATCTATATTTTTCGCTTGCCGCAATTCTTGATAATGCTTTTCGTACGCCTCCAAAAGGTATGGCTCTCCTTCATCGAAAGGATCATATTCATACAGTATCGTATTTTCATTTACAAACCGTGCTGCGCCATCAATATGATAATCCGTATCTTCATCATAATTATCTTCTCCACGTATACCAGTTATCCATATAAAATTTGTTACTCCTAAATATTTCGTTAACTCCATTTCAATTTCTTTCTGACTTAGTGTGGGATTTCGATTTTCATTTATAATAGACGTTTTCGCCGCCATTAAGGTCCCGTTGCCGTTTATCTCAATTCCCCCACCCTCTAGACAGACACTAGATTCAACTTTTGGAATGCGATACATTTCACTTATTTTATTCGGAATATTAGCGTCGTTTTCGTACGGATATTTATCTCCCCAACCATTAAATATCCAGTGCGTTAGATAGCGGTTCCCTTCTTTATCTTTTACAAAGATTGGTCCGTTATCTCTTATCCAAATATCATCAGTTTCTTGAATTAAGAAATCAATTTTATTCATATTCACGTTAGCTTCCATTAACTTCGATTGGACATGTATTTTTTCTTCTTCATCACATACAACAATATGGACATTTTCTCCATAGTGAAGCTCCTTTGCCATCGATATCCAAATATCATCTAACTTAGCTCTGTAACCTTCACCCCTATGTGTTTTATCATGTGGCCATTGGAGCCATGTACCTTCATGTTTCTCCCATTCCGCAGGCATATAATACAAACTATTTTCTATATTTCTCATACGTGTTCACCCCTTATATGAATGTATGTCCAGTCTATACTTTGACATCGTGTTAAGGTCAACAGGAATATATTCATTTACTTGTAGCAACTTTATAAGGTGACTCTTTATTTCTCCTTGTGATGCACTACTTCTCCTTGTAAAACCGTCACTAAAACTTTCGCATTCGGAATCTTATCGGCACTCATTTTAGTAATATCTTCATTTAGTAATACCATATCAGCTGATTTGCCTACTTCAATCGAACCTGTAATGTTATCAAGACCTAGCGCTTTAGCTGGCTTAATTGTATAGGCATCAATAGCTGCGTATACATCAGACAAGCCCTTTTCATCAATGCTTAATGCATTTGAAATCGTCACAAGTGGATTCAGTTCGTTTACATCCCAATCACTACTAAGTGATACATTCGCACCGGTTTTCCAAATTCGCCCTAACGGCATAATTCGTTTCATTTGCTGATTTGTAAAATACGTACTTGCCCAGCTTTGTTTTGGATCTTCCGCAAAATCATGACCTACTTGAAAATCAGTGCTAATACCTAACTTAGCAAAACGATCTATATCACTATCTTCTACCATTTCCACATGCGTAAGTGTATAAGGCTGGTTTACACCTTCTTTTTTCGCTGCTTCAATCGCATTTAAACTCTCTCTTACCCCAGCATCTCCAATTGTATGAATAAGTGCACCGTAACCAATTTTATTTAATTCGGTTAACCACCATTTCATTTTTTCTTCTGGAATATAATTCAACCCATACGGAGTTCCTGTAAACCATTCAAATTTATATTTTTCTAGTGTTTTAGCAGTGCTATTAATACTAATTCCATCACTATACATTTTCACTTGATTAATAAGCATACGGGATGACACATCATCACGCTTAATTTTTTTGAAGTACTCCATTTGTTCTGCTTCGTTTAAATTTGGATATACCCATGGTCGAAGTACTACGCGTGACGTTAGCTTTTTTTCGTCATTTACTTTATTCCAAACGTCTAACCAGCCTCGCTTCCAATAAAGACGTCCATCACCAACTGTAGTAATACCATTCTTTGCAACCTCATCTAAACCGTCTAATAAACCTTCATAATTTTTTTCAAACAGATTTGGTTGAGAATTCCATGCTTTTTCCATCACGATATCTCCTGCTGTATCATAAAGAACACCAAACGGTTCTCCTGTCTCGGAATCCCGAATAATCCTTCCACCTTGTGGATCTTTTGTATCTTTATTTATTCCAGCTAACTCGAGTGCCTTTGAATTAACCCATACAGAATGGGAGGTTCTTTCCATAATTAATACTGGATTATTAGGAAATAACTCATCAAGAACTTGTAATGGGGTTTGTTGCTCTGATTTTTCGTCCATATCTTTTAACAACGCTTCCAAACTGAACCCCGTTCCACTTATCCATCCGCCATCTTTCACACCTTTTTTACAAGCCTTTAAATACGAGCGTTGTTTTTGCAGAGAAGCATCTGGTGAAACACTACAATTTCCTGCTGCTGGTGATTTTGCTTCAAATATATGATTATGATTGTCCACAAAACCAGGAAGGATAAAACGTCCTTGTAAATCCAACACTTTCGTATCTTCATTTATAAATTCCTCTACATCCTTGTTTGAACCAACAAATATAATTTTCCCCTCTTTAACGGCTACAGCCTCTACGATGTCTTGCTTTTCATTTGAAGTATAGATTGTACCATTTTTAAACACTACATTTTTAGGTAGCTGATTAGGTAGAACAGCGCTACCACTCTCACCTTCTCCTACTCCAGAAGTACATGCGGAAATCCATACCATACTTAGAATCAGACAAATAATCATGATTATTCTTCTCATATTCTCTCTCCTTTTTATTATGATAAATTGCTTTCACACATAGAATAAGGATTGACATAATGTTAATGTCAATCCTTATTCTCATTCTATTTTCGTAACTAAAAAACAAATTTGTGTCACATACTCTTCTGCTAAACAATCACATTCAGGTCCCTTTATATAAACCTCGTATGGCGAATTAATTATCACATACCCATTTCTTTCAATCCATTCTTCTAACGCTATATAAGCGTAACCTATATAGTCGTAACTTCCATAATGCATAGTAGTAACGATATGATGTGGACTTAGTTGTTTCATTTCATACTCTTGTGCTACGTCTTCATCATTCCCCTGCATAACCGGAATTCTTAACTCAATATCACTGTTACTTGGAATATATTCTTCATCATAAAAGACTGCAGATGGAGAACCGACTATTTGAAAGTTATTTTTTTGTACCTCTTCATATAAGTCATAAAAATAATCATCCATATCATCTATATCTATTTTTACTCTTTGAGTAATTAGCGTTACTTCGTTCCTCATTCCCATTAATATATCGTAACTTCTATGGCGAGCAATATTTAGACTACTATTCACCATTACCATTTCATTCATTTCTGAAATAACCTGTAAATTTTGCTTCACTTCCTGAGACAACTCGATAATTTGTGATTGTATATGTTGAACAAACGAATCTTGATCCGATGACTGCAAAACAATTTTAATTTTTGGAAGAGGAAATTTATACTCCCTTAGCTTTTTTATTTTCAACGCTACTTCCAGCTGCTCTTGTTCATAATACCTATACCCATTAACCGGATTCACATATGCCGGTTTTAATATCTCCTCTTTGTCATAATGTCTTAACATCCGCGTACTCATTTTACAAATCCGAGAAAATTCAGCGATGGTATACATATTAATACTCCTTGAATATATTTTCTTTTCATTACTTATTTCTTAAAACCAATCAAAAATCTTCTTCATTGAAAAATTTCCATTCTGATTTTTCAATCTTCTCATTTTTGAAGGTAACAAATGACTTGGACAATACCATGTTAAACAATTCATTGCGCCTCCCATTGTTGATATTTCTCCTACATGAATTTGAATAACTTGTTTCTCCGTATACTGTTGAATATAACGTAAAACTTCCTCATCTTTAGCTAGTCCAAACTTAGGAACATAAAGAGCATCACATGATTCTAACATATTTATATACAACCCTTTTGCCGATGCTATCTCTTGATCATATTGTCCTTTCTCTGTATATGATGAGGGAACAGCTATAAATTCAGCTTCTGGCATTTGTTCTTGAATAATCTCTTGAACACTATATCTAAATTCATGATCCCCTAAAAAATCACTAATAAACATTGTATGTTCATCAATAAATTTAACCATTCCGTCTGCGTGTGCTAGTACATCCCCTTCTTCAGCAGGAATAATAATAACTCGGCTCACATCTAAATCCCATTCTAACTGCTCAATAATTTCCTCTTCTGTCCAATCATCGTTATCATCAAATATGCGTTCTGTTAATATTACAGTATCTTTTTTATTCCAAATAAGATTACCACCATCTAATATTAATGGGGATTTTTCATATTCAAAGTCATTCTTTTTCAACCATTTATTAAATTGTTGATCTAAATATCGCCCTTGATCATCTGGTAAATAATTTGGTCGATATTTAAATTTAACTAGATGATTTGTGACAACCGGTGCAACATCTCTTAGCCAAATATCATCATACTCAAAACAGCTCGTATGAAAGTCTTGTTCTTCAGCAGATAAAGATATAAGTTGATCCGCAATTGATTTCTTTTCATTTAAACATTCATTAAAGTAAATCAAGTCTTCATAAAATGGTTGATAATATTCATTTGATTCGTCTGGTATTGCAGTAAAAATAATTCCATTATGTTTTTGTTCCATATTATTTACCTCGCTTTTTAATAGTAGTTACATAATTGATTTCACAAAGCCAACTAATCCTCAATTCATGTCTTTTTCATTCCAACTCATGCAACATGTACATTTCATGAATGGATTATAGCATGGAGGAATATTATATATTTATATAAAAAATATAAAGCTGACGTTAAGCCTTAAATTGACTCTTGACAAGTTTTTAAATAACCTATTTTAAAACAACAATAAATGATTAAATGATTTTTTTATCAAGATTCAAACCCATTACTTCTAATAGATCATTTTGATTATATAGATTCACCAAATGCGCTTCTACTCCTATACAAATTCCTTCTAGCGGAAGATCATTTGGATCCTGACCAAAGGGATCTTCAATTTCAACCCCTATTGCTTCAATACCTATGAATGCAAAACTTATAAACGTAGTCGCAAGTACTGTAAACCATCCGAGACTATCAACAAGACCAATCGGTAAAGTTGCACAAAATATAATCAATAAAATTTTTATATGAGCAAAATATGCAAAAGGAATAGGTGTTGTTTTGATACGATCACATCCACCCACAGATGTAAGTAACGTATTCAAATCTGTTTCCATACTAATTATCGCATTTGGATGAATTTGCCCCGTTTTCAAACCTTTTGATAGTATAGTTTTCAACATAAAAACTATACTAATCGGTAAATGATTGGACTCAACCAAAAATGCTTTTTCCTTCTCAGAACAGACAGCAAGCAATGATTTCACTTCAGATAAATCTTTTTCCTCTCTCAAGTGTCCTTTCGCTAACTTTGGAAATGCAATTAATAGATGTAAAAATTTTATTTTTTCCTGCTCCATACTCTTCCCTTTAGAATCCCAATGACACAAAAAACTAATTGCTAAATTTCTAGTACAAGCACCAATCGTGCCAAACAGCTTTCTACCTTCCCAGTACCGATCATAGGCAGTATTCGTACGAAACACTAATAGTAATCCTAAAGCTCCTCCGACGATTACCCAAGGAGTCTGATTTATATTTATTTCTGTATAGTAATAATTAATCACAGCTACTATCGTTGAAATACACGTATATAATACGATTTGTGGGAAAATATCTCTTATAATTGTCCCTTTTAATGTAAATATTTGATGTAAACTATTTTGATTATTGTAATGAACCATATTTACAAAAACCTCTTTCTCTATTAACCTTTTATTCTTTTAAATCATGAAAGTATACAATTAAATAATAGAATCATAAACCCTATCATTATGAGGCTGGTTAAGATTATTTCTTTCAATACCGTTACTCCTTTTTTGCAAAAAGATAAAATATCTTATTTAATTCAACAACAAATGTCACTATTCTAAATCCCGACGCATCATTTTAGAATTCGCAATGAACAATGCACTAATTAATACAAAGATTGCACAGGCATATAACAATAAATCTAACGGACTATCGTGATCTATAATGATGAGACGCACAATAGCTGTTATACCTATATATATAAAATATCGTAATGGAAAATGAAAATTCATTTGAAAATACTTTATAATCATTACGATGAATTCAAAGTACAGAAAGAATACGACGATACTATCAATTAAATGATAACTCGATTCATTACCATCCAATTTCAGTTCTTGTATAAACTGAATGACTTCTTTCATAAGAAACACACTTAGAATAAACCCTAAGCAAATTAAAGCTACATTTAAAATGTACTGTAAAACGATAGGGAAATACGAAAACACTATTTTAAAATTTTTTAACACAAACATTTTTCTCCTTTACCATATAAAACGAAAAGTGAATATACACTATAATTCTTTTATCATTATATTAAAATTTTATTATTATAAATAATAAGGAACGACAAAATAGGTAATAAGATTCCACCTATTTTGTCTATATAGCAGAACAACGAAATTACAATCAATTACTTCAATGCAATTGGTTGTTGTTGTGTCACACAATGAATCATACCGCCGTTTTTATACAACTCTCTCACATCAATACCGACTACTTTACGATCTGGGTATAACTTCTGAATCGTATCGTTTGCAATTTTATCATTCGGATCATTATAATTAGGCACTAATACAACTGTATTTCCGATATAATAATTGATATACGATCCCTTATAATCGAGAGTTTTTCCATTTTCTAAAGCAACCTTTTCTTTACTAAGCGGCAAGTATTCATACTTATATTTCTGTCCTGAAGCATTTTTTGCATCTAACAATGTATCCATATCTTTATTAGATAAACCCCATTCGGCTAGGTCATCTTCTTTCATCGTTACAATGGTAGATTTATTATGGAATTTAGCAAATCCATCAATATGAAAGTCCGTAATATCTAAATTAGGTACTCCGTCTAACCAAATAAAGTTTGATACCCCAAGGTCACTTATATATTTTTCAATTTCCTTTTCTGATAAATCAGGATTTCTATTTTTATTCGTTACTGCACTTCGAGTTAATAAAGCAGTCCCATTGCTGTCTAATTCAATTGCGCCGCCTTCAAGGACAAATTTCCCCCAATCAACTCTTTCAATTCCTGATTGTTTACTAACATTCTTACGTATTTGAGCATCATTTTTATAAGGTGTTTTCTTCCCCCAACCATTAAATGCTGGATCTAATATTTTGAGATTTTTATTGCTGTCATAAACAAAAATTGGTCCACTGTCCCTTGCCCATACATCATCAGTAGGCGCGATAAAGAAATCAATCTTCTCCATATTTAACCCTTCATCTGTTAAAAGGTTATTGATTCTTTCTTTTTCTTCCTGGTCATATGCAACAATGTGGACTTTCTCACCCTCAGTTAAAGCACTTGCCATCTTAACCCAAATAGGTTCAACTTCCTTCTTATACTCTTCACCATATGTGTATTCATGTGGCCATTGCAGCCATGTACCTTCATGTTTATCTTTTTCATCTGGCATCGTATATTTCCCAGCATTTTTCTGTACCTCTACTTTTTCCCCTTCTTTCCCTTTAACATTTTCATTGTTACCCTCAAAAGAGCATCCACTAATAATTGTTGTAGATAATGTAGCTATTAAACAAAACTTTATTGCTTTTTTCATTTTTTCAACCTCCTGTTCTTGTCTCCAATAATATAAAGCTTCACATAGTGTGAAGCTCAAGCTTTTTTATCAATGTAAAAATTACCAATTGTTCTTTGCATTACTTAGCATTTAACTACCTATTTAGATTTATTCATATGCCAATCACCTTTCTTACCTATTTATCCCGCTATTTATGGGCAGTAAGACCCTCACCTCAAAATTCAGCGCAAGCAAAAAAGTTAGGTGGGGGCCCTGCTGCCCGTAAAAGCCCGATTGATGAGGGCTTCTACTCAGTGGGGGATGAACAAAGCCCCTCCACTGAATAAAGTTTCACTTTATTCAGTAAGTAAAACTTTACAAAATAAAAAAATCGGTATTGATAATTACATATCAATACCGATTTTTTATAATTATTTTCCTTCTATTAAATCATTCGCCATTTTCCTGAATTCTTGATTAAATGCGTCATTCATACCATTTTGGACGTTAGAAAATAATATGACAAACGTTCGTTTATCCCAGTTAAAATTATTAAAAGTGTTCCAGCCAGCTAATACACCGTGGTTATGATAATAATCTGGGTAAATATAGAAACTAAATCCATATTTTCTTGCAGGTGATGCAGAAAACATATCTGATACACTTTGTTTAGAAAGTAGTTTACCATCCATAATAGCTTCATCTAACTTTTTCATATCTTCAACAGTCGTATACATTTCACCACAACCATACAGCCAGTTCATTTTTAAGCGCGGCGTGGCTATTAACTTATTATCTTTTTTCGTATACCCTTCTGCTAAGAAAATATCTTCTGGAAGTGTTGCGCCCATTCCAGATTCATTCATTTCAACGGGAGTCAAAATATTTTCTTTCACATATTCAGCAAGTGGTTTATTCGATATTTTTTCTACAATATATGCAAGCACCATATAATTATAATCTGTATATTTCCATCCTGTCCCTGCTGGAAATTGTAACGTTTGTGCCCCAATCCACGTTACTAATTTTAACCGTGATGCTGCATCAACACTACCTTGTCCCTGTTCTGGTAATCCAGACGTATGTGTTAACAAGTTTCGTAACGTAATATTTTTATCTGCTGGAAACGATGGGATATATTTATTTACATTGTCTTCAATGTTCAACTTCCCTTTTTCTTTTAGTTGCATAATAGATATTGCAACAACTGTTTTCGTAATAGAACCAATGCGATATTTCGTTCTTGGCGTTGTTAATACTTGATCTTTCACATTCGCATAACCGTAGCCTTTTCGTAAAATCACATGACCTTTACTTGCTACAAGAACACTTCCATTAAATCCTTTATCTTTTAAGTACTGATCTAGTTTTCCAGCTGCAATTTCATAACGCTTTTTCTCATTCGCATCAATTTCCTGCTTAACATCTTTTTGCTTACTATTTACATTAGAAAATGCCTTTGCATCATATTTTTTTCCTTTATTTGCATGTATTAGTGTAACAATACTTCCACAAAAAACTGCAAAAATAAAGAAAACGATTAACCATTTCTTTAACATACTAGGAACCCTCTTTTATCTAGTTTCACTTAACGTACATCCATTCTATTTTATATCTTTTAATTATCAAGTATATTATAATATTATTTAATATTCACTCTGTTAAAACTAGATTCCTTTTTCTCATTTTCAATTTTGACTACTCTCTATTGTATTTCTTTCTTGCAAAATTTCCAACATACAATCGGATGCATTACACTATAATTTCAAATTCTTTTGTAACATTTGTTACATACTAAAAAGAATGGAGATGTAATATGAAAAACACCGATAAACGCAATCGTTTAGATGATAAGATGTTTCATTATCGGATAACAAAAAATAACATGGTATTAATTGAATATTACGGAAAACAGATTATGGCATTAAAAGGAAATGATGCTGAAAAATTTTTAAATAAAATAAATCATGCAAATAACGATAAAGAAAAACAGCTAATTATGGCTAAAATTACAGGTAATTTCAAAAGAGGTAATGAACGAAATTGAAAACGAATCTCATTTACATTTTGATTATACAACAAATAAAAAAAGAAATGTCGCTCATTCAACATTTCTTTAGACTTTCTTCATAAAAAATTTACATTGCTAACATTCCTTCATTTTCTATACTTCCTATATAAGCTAACCGCTGAAATAGTTAGTAATACAACTATGCATAACCACGCATACGTATATCCCTTCTTATCTACAATATAACCAAATAAAGCAGGCGCAGCAATAATGGCAATTTGATTTAATGTAAGTGCAAAACTCACTGTCATCCCTACCGATTCTTCACTTGCTGATTCCGCAACTTCAGTTATAAAAAGACTAAACCATCCAATTGAAAAGAATCCTAACAACGCACTTACACCATACAATACATTCGTTATTGTATGTATGCTCATTACTAATATTAGAATAAAGAAAATAGAAATACAAACAGTTATAAATAAGAGGGTACGCCTATTCCCCTTATAAAATAAATCACTAGTAGCTGCTAATATAACCCTACCAACCATTCCAGAAAAGAACATAACGGAAAATACTTTTCCAGCTAAAATTGGCGTGATTGATTGTTCCAATACTAAAAATTTTATAAAGTGCGCAACTAACACCATTTGCAATGAAATCATACAAATGCCAGTTATATAAATTGCATACAACTCTTTTTTACACATCACTTCTTTTAACTGCATCCAAAAAGAAAGTTTACTACGTTCTTGTTTAACTTTCTCTTGAATATATGGTTCCTTATAAAATATAAAAAATAAAAACCCTCCAATTATACAAATACATGCAATACAATTTACCGCATAGGCCATATTATATTTTATTGTAAGAAACGGGATCAATACTCCCGCTAATGTACCACCAATCGGTATACCGGCTTGTCTAATCCCCATCGCTAACCCGCGATTTTCTTTTGAGAACCACTTCATTATCACCTTACTTCCTCCTGGCTGCGAAACACTATAAAACGTTCCTACTAATAAAAGTACAAAGAGTAACCCATTAAATCCATTGACCATATTAGTCAGTAAAAACGAACCTCCTAGTAAAAATGAACTTATCGAAATTAACAACTTTTCATTGTATTGATCAAGTAGCCGCCCGACAAAAAGCATACAAAATAGCGGTCCTATATTTACAACACTTACTAACAATCCAATCTCCGTATTCGTAAGTGCATATTCTTCTTTCCAAAATAAAGCAAACGCTCCAACACCATACGTTATAAGTGTCGCTGTTGTTTGAGCAACCGTCGCAAAAATTAACATAACCCACTTATAAGTACTATTCACCCTTTCTTCCATTAACACAATAATCCCTCCATCCCCTTCCATTGTATGAAAGTTCTGATATCATATAAAATAAAGATTTATCATGTAATCCATCAAAAAAAATGATACCTTTTCTGGAGGGATGATACTTGGATATAAAAGATTTAACTGTATTTTACGAAGTTGCGAAAGAAAAAAACATATCTCACGCAGCTAAAAATTTAAACTATGTACAGTCTGGCGTAACAATGCGTATGAAACAACTAGAAAATGAACTAGGTGTACCTTTATTTTACCGAAACGGAAAAGGTGTAACTTTAACTTCTAACGGTGAGATTTTATTAACATACGCTAAACAAATTATCCACTTAATGGATCAATCTGTTAAAGCAGTTCAAAGTAATGGGATCGAACCAAGGGGCACTTTAAAAATTGGATGTACAGAATCTACAACCGCTGTAAGACTTCCATCTATATTAACGGCCTATTATGAGAAATACTCAAAAGTCGAATTGATTTTAGAATCAAATACGACGGAACAATTGATTAGGCTTGTACTAGAACGAAAACTGGACGGAGCGTTTATAGCTGGCTCTACTCAGCATGCTGAACTTCATACAAATATATTTCGTGAAGAAGAATTAGTTCTCATTAGCAAAAAGCCTTTATCTTCCTTTAAAGACATAGGAGACATGAATTTACTTGCATTTAGTCACGGGTGCTATTATAGAAATTTATTAGAAGATTGGCTTCAAGAAGAAGGAATTTCACCTAAGCGAGTATTAGAGTTTGGAACAATTGAAGCGATACTCGCATGTGTAAAATCAGGTATGGGCATAGCAATTATGATGAAGTCTATTTTAAATGGTCATCAACATGACATATCATTCAACCCTTTGCCAAATAGCTTCAAAAAAGTTCCTACTACTTTTATTACTAGAAAAGATATATATCACTCTGCTGCATTACAAAAATTTATGGAGATGACTCACAATGCGTGAAAAGAAAATACGTGGTATGAAACGAAAAACAAACACTATGATAAAGCGAATTGAGGAACATACAAAATCGTTCCCTTCTACTTTCTATAACGATGAATATTGGAATATGCTATTGCCAGTTTCGCAAGCTTTTATTGACTCTCGTAAAACACCTAGAAAAGTAAAACGGTTATGTATTCAAACCTTATTAAATCAAGCAAATCATTTAATAAATATGAAACCGAGCAATACACATACATATCGAGTTGTTGTTTTGATTTCTATAAATAATTTGTGGGATTCGCAAATCATTATATTTAAAAATGAGGACTACTTTCATAATTTCTTTAATAGAGATAGTGAATTTCAAAAATGGATTCTTCTTTCAAATGAAATTGATTTTTGGGAGACATGGGAAATGTCAGTTTGTCATTCCTTCAAAACGCTTCACTTTCAAGAAATTATTTATGATGCAGATGAATGCTATGAAAAAGAGATTCTGTTTATCGGAGAGTTAGATTAAAAAGGGTATACCTAAAACACTGGTATACCCTGTTCCACTTATTTTTCCTTCAATACACTATGTAATCGATCCGGATAATTTGTAAACATTCCTGTAGCACCCCATTTGATTAACAGTCTCATATCTGATTTCTCATTAATTGTATAAGGGTGAATTAACAGTCCATTTTTCCTAGCCATTTTCATATAGGACTCATCAATAATTAGTTCCCCGTTATCATTACGTAAATTTGGTCCAATACCCGCTGCATACTTTTTAATTTCTTGAAAATCATCATTTGTTACACTTTTCGGTTCATGTGTAATGCCAGACCATTCAACAATTTCATTGTTTTCATTTAGATAATACCAAAGCAATTGAACTAACGGAATATTTTCATTCATACTATGAATCTTTTTCAAACTATCTTTACTAAATGATTGAATCATAACACGGCTAGAAGACATGTTTTGGCCTACTAAATTATATTTTTGTAACAACGCCAACAATTTCTCTTCCATTCCTGGATACACATCTGGTGATTTTGTTTCAATATAATACTTCATACTTCTTCCATACTTTTGGAAGATTTCTTCAAGAGTTGGAACCTTTTGCCCAACATACTCTTGCTTAGCCTTTTCTGGATACGCTTTATTAAACCATGATCCAGCATCTAAACTCTTTATTTCGCTTAACGTTTTATCGCGTACTTCGCCTGTTCCATTTGTAGTGCGATCAACTGCTGTATCATGCATTGCAATTAATTGGCCATCCTTTGTTAATTGAATATCTAATTCTAAATAATCCGCTTTCATTTTTTTCACTAAATCATAAGAAGCAAAAGTGTGCTCAGGTGCATGCCCACTTGCTCCGCGATGTGCAATATTTAAAAACTTATTCGTATTCCATTCATGCTTTCCTTCTGCTTTCGCATGAACAGCTCCCCCAGCAAAGATACTTCCAGTCATAAAGAAAATAACTAAAACGCTAATAATCTTTCTCATTCTTCTAACCCTTCCTACGTTGCAAATTTCAACAAGCTAATGAGATTTACACGAAACAGAAGACACACTTTCATTATTTTTATAAACCTATATTAAAATTCCAATCTTACAAATGTTTTCTATATTATTAATATAGAAAACTAGTATTATCCTATTTAATTTCTATAACCCTCCTTTTCACATGTAACTCCCTATTTTGTACGGTTCATTCAATAAAAAAAGCCATAAATTATTTAGGCTACACTCCTGTGTCCCTAAATAAATTTATGGCTTTTCTCAAATATCTCCGGCCTCTATTAACTTGTCGAATTTAATCATATCAAACCTATTGAAATTTGTGAATATTTTTTTCAGTAGAGTGAAGCACATAAAACAATATTTCTGTAGTTACTTAAAAATCACATAATAAATTTCTCATTACCTCTTCCAATACTATATCTGGATTTACTACCGTTTTTTCCGAACGCCATCCGATAAAGCCATCTGGTCTAATTAATACAGCACCTCCATTCTCTATACCATATAATTTGCTAAAAATATCTTCTGGAACAACAAAGTCTCCACTTAAGCCAACACGATACCCTTTTATATGTATTCCTAATTTAGCTGAAACAGCATGTGCTGCCTCAGCCCAAGAACTATTTTCTACTCCTGTAAGTAATACAAAACTGTTACCGAATAAGTCTAATGTAGAAACTTTCTTCCCTTCATACGTTCCCCATAAATGTGGCGCTCGCGTTCCAGGTCTTCCGTTCAACTCTATGCTATCCATTCTATGCGGAGTGACTGAATCATCTATAATTGCCTCTGAACAATACTGATATCCAACTGTAACAGCTAAACCATCCATATTATTCAAACTGCCTTCCTCTCTATTCGCAGCACGAAACAGTAAACTACTTGCATAAGCTGTCGTTAATTTTGCAACAGAGTGTCTCTCCTCATGATATGTTTCTAACAGTTTTGGTTTTGCCTTCCCTTTTATAACAGCCGCTAATTTCCAAGCTAAGTTATGCGCATCTTGTATTCCTGTATTTGAACCAAATCCTCCTGTTGGCGGCATAATATGTGCTGAATCTCCAACTAAAAAGGTTCGATTCCCTTGAAATTTCACCGCTGTACTTTCGGCCGCTTCCCACGGTAAAACACTTAATATTTTTGATTCAACATTTGTACTTCCAATTGCTATTTGAATAATTTGTTTACAACGTTCTATAGTGAAGTCCTCTAGCCCCTCTCCTTTTAACGGATCGTAGGCTACATGATAAATCCATTTTTTTACGTTATCAACCGGGATAAGTGCACCAAGAACCTCCGGATGAAGTACCATCGAAAAACCGAATGCGTCTCCTTGTATAAACTCTCTTAAATCAGCTTCAAAATAAATATTCATATAATAGCCACCAATGGTTCCACGACCCTCAGTTTTAATCCCTAACTGCTCACGTATTTTACTTTTCGCTCCATCCGCTGCAATTACATAGTCACAATGTATGACACTTTCTTTTTCTGTTTCACGATTTCGAATCTTTGCTTTTACCCCGTTTTCACTTTGTTCAAATGAAACTAATTCATGATAAAAAGATAGTTGCCCGCCTAGCGTTTTTGCCTCTTGTAACATCATCTCTTCTAAAATAATTTGATAACATGCAGTTTGTTTTGATGGACTAATCTTTTCTATTTTTTGAAGTAACTCTTCATCGTTTCTGTATTGCGTCGCTCTCATTTGTTCCAAGTCTTCTTTATTCGCTTCAGCTATTGTATGAACCGCTATTCTTACTCGGCAGTTCTCTAATGCTTTACCTGCCAATTTAATTCTTTGTTCCAAGCCTAATTCTCGAAATAACTCCATTGTACGTAAAGTAAGACCACCTGCTTTCGGATGAATGGCAGTAGACGGATGCCTTTCAATAAGTAAGTACTCAATGTTATGTTTTGCAAGAAATAACGCAGACGCTAACCCAGATAATCCCCCTCCAACAATTAAAACTGGTACATAATTCGATTTCATATATTTACCCTCCACATCATTGTTCTGAGCTCAGTGACATAAATATAATCAAAAAAAACATTAAAATATAGACTTATATTTCATTTTGAATTATCATATAGATAGATTACGCCCCAAAATTCCTTTTACCTTTTCATACATCTATAATCCACCTGAATTGTGTCTGTATGAAAGTGTAAAACAAAAGAACTTACTTTACGTTGAACCATGTTCTATCGTAAAAATCAAAAATAATATAAACATTATAAGCGGTCGTAACCTTATGGATTATACAAGGTTACGACCGCTTATTTTATTGTTACATCATTTTTTGTTTTTAAAACTTCATCTATTGTGTTATGTAATCCTTCCAATCCCTTTTCTATCTCCCTATAATTTTCAACAATAAAAAATTCATTCGTCTCGATTTTCTTTCCCAATATTGCACCTCGTACAACAATCATGTAGCATTACCGTATCGAAGTAATGGTTCATCATCTTAAACCTTTCGACTAATTACCTGGAGGCAAAGTGATTGAAATGAATAAACAAGAACAATTAAATATTATAAAAAAAGATTTTATTGATTCTCAAAAAGTATTATTGGCAATTGGTGATGAAACACGTCAAGCTATTTTATTAGTGCTAATGGAAACAGAATGTCAAACAGGATTACGTGTAGGAGAAATCACGAAGCAAACACACCTTTCCCGTCCAGCAGTATCACATCACCTTAAGATTTTACGAGAAGCTGGCATTATTTTAATGAGAAAAGAAGGTACAAAGAATTTTTATTATATTGATATACGTACAAAATTAGGTTTATTAAAAAATCTTGTATTAGATATTGAGAAGCTATTGCAAAACTTTTATTAAAACTTGGAGGTATAATATATGAAAGCAATGATAATTGATAGATATGGAAAAGTCCCAATGCGTATGGCAGAGGTACCTACTCCTGAAATTAATGAGTATGAAGTGCTCGCAGAAATTCATGCAGCTAGTATTAACCCAATTGATTTTAAAATACGTGATGGAAAAGTTAAAATGTTACTGAAATATGAAATGCCTCTAATCCTTGGGAATGACTTTTCCGGTGTCATCACGAAGGTTGGATCAAAAGTGACTCGTTTTAAAGTCGGTGATGAAATATATGCTCGTCCAAGAAAAAATAAGATTGGTACTTTCGCGGAGTATATAGCCATTCATGAAGATGATATTGCTTTAAAACCAAAAAATCTAAGTTTTGAGGAAGCGGCTTCGATTCCACTCGTTGGCTTAACTTCCTATCAAGCTTTACATGACATCATGCAATTACAAAAAGGACAAAAGATTTTAATTCACGCTGGATCCGGTGGTGTTGGTACTTTCGCTATTCAGTTAGCAAAAATAATGGGTGCTACTGTTACAACGACTGCTAGTGAAGCTGGTGCAAATTTAGTAACGTCTCTTGGCGCAGATGAAATTATTAATTACAAAACAGAAAAATTTGAAGATATACTAAAAAATTATGATGCGGTATTTGATACAATCGGCGGTGCAACACTTGAAAAATCATTCAATATTATAAAAAGCGGAGGAAACATTGTTTCCGTTTCAGGTATGCCGAATGCTCGCTTCGGTAAAGAATTTGGTTCAGGATTCTTTAAAACTCTCTTATTTTCATTAGCCAGCAAAAAACTTACTGCACTTGAAAAAAAGCATAATGCTCAATATTCATTTTTATTTATGAAGCCAAGCGGGGATCAATTACGTACTATTGCAAACTATATTGAAGCCGGAAAAATTAAACCGGTAATCGATCGAGTTTTCCCTTTTGAAGATGCGCAAAAAGCAATGGAATATTCAGAGTCTGGAAGAGCAAAAGGAAAAATAATTGTAAAAATTAAATAATAATAAAACCTCCATTTTCTTAAAATGGAGGTTTTAAATTTGCTGTTAAATAGACATAGTGCAATGAAGTCCTTACAATAGATTGCAAGGGGAAATATTATATTATACTTTTAGTTAACTTTACAAAGAATACATACGTACAAATACATAACTTAAAATACAAAAAGGAGGAGATACAATGACTAAAAATAATGAAACAGGTTGGAATTTAGATAATAGTTATACGACTTTACCACAATCATTTTATACAGAAATCCCCCCTACTCCCGTAAGTTCACCGGAGTTAGTTAAACTAAACCATTCATTAGCTATATCTCTTGGCTTGACCCCTGAAGAACTGAAAAAGGAAGCTGAAATTGCTATTTTCGCTGGTAATGCACTCCCAGAAGGAGCTCATCCATTAGCTCAAGCATATGCTGGTCATCAATTCGGACATTTTAATATGTTAGGCGACGGTCGTGCTCTTTTAATTGGCGAACAAATTACTCCTTCAGGTGAGCGTTTCGATATTCAACTGAAAGGTTCTGGCCCTACTCCCTATTCACGCCGAGGAGATGGCCGTGCTGCACTCGGTCCGATGCTACGTGAATATATTATTAGCGAAGCAATGTATGCACTCGATATTCCAACTACCCGCAGTTTAGCAGTTGTCACAACCGGTGAACCAACCTATCGTGAAACAAAGTTACCTGGAGCAATTTTAACTAGAGTAGCTAGTAGCCATATTCGCGTCGGTACATTTCAATATGCTGCAGCTCGTGGTTCAATAGAGGACCTGAAATCACTAGCTGACTATACGATAAAAAGGCATTACCCAGAAATTGAATCTCATGAAAACCGATATACTGCATTACTACAAGAAGTCATTAAAAGACAAGCCAGTCTTATCGCAAAATGGCAACTTGTTGGATTTATTCACGGCGTAATGAACACTGACAATATAACGATCAGTGGCGAAACAATTGATTACGGTCCTTGTGCATTTATGGACAATTACGACCAAGGAACTGTATTTAGCTCTATTGACACACAAGGTCGTTATGCATATGGAAATCAACCATATATGGCCGCATGGGATCTCGCACGACTAGCTGAATCTTTAATACCAATTCTGCACGAAGATGAAGAAGAAGCATTAAAAATCGCTCAAGACGAAATTTCGAAATTTAGCGTACAGTATGAAAAACAGTGGTTCCTTGGAATGAAAAAGAAATTAGGACTATTTAGCAACGAAGAACAAGATCACTCACTTATTGAGCAACTTTTAAAAATGATGGAGAAATATAAAGCGGATTACACAAATACATTCCGTTCATTAACTCTTGATGCTATCGAAAATACAGCTCTATTTGAAAGTCCTGAATTTAAAGAATGGTACAAACTGTGGCAATCTCGATTAGAAAGACAAGAACAATCGAAAGAAAACGCCTACGAGATGATGAAAAATAATAACCCATCAATCATCCCGAGGAACCACCGTGTAGAAGAAGCATTAGAAGCAGCTGTTACAAATGACGACTATAGCGTAATGGAGAAACTTCTTGAAGCTTTATCAAACCCTTATGCGTATTCTACAGATCAAGAAGAATACTGCGCTCCGCCTGCACCGACGAATCGCCCTTATCGTACTTTTTGTGGGACTTGATTGTTTAATATGTAAAAAGGTGCGTTCATATAATTTGTGTGAACGCACCCTTTTTATATCCCCCCACTCAACTAAAACTTTAAAATGCACATCCCCCGATGCCATTTCTTTAATCCAAAACAAATTCTACACTATTCCAATAGACTTACTCGTAAGCTTGTTAAACAAATATTGAGAAATATAAAACATCATTTCTAAATATTTTTATTTTTGATACTATATTTTATAAGAATATTCAAAAAGTGAGGGGATTTCATGAACGTTCAACTACAAGGTAATGAACAAATTACAAAATTATTTAATGACTGGTATTTAGCTATGTTAAAACAAGATGTGTCCCAAGCGGCAAACTTAAAGCATGAAATTGAGGAAAAGGAACTAAACTTTGAAGAAGATGAAAATTTAGCATTATATCATTCCTTACTAGAGTTTCGACATAAAGTTTTGACAGATAGTTTAAGTATTTCAAAAGATAGCTTTGATAAAATAGATTCTTACGTAATCTCATCCAATCATCCACTGTCTTACTACTATCACTTCTTTAAAGGCATTTATGCAACTTTAACCACAGACTATAACTTAGCTAGCGAACATTATGAACAGGCTAAGTTATTATTAGTAAATAACACTGATAATCTAGAGCATGCTGAATTTTATTATCGAATGGCGATTTTCCATTATCACTTTTACCAACCAATTGAATCTATTGAATATGCAACTAAGGCTAAAGAGATTTTCGATAAACAAACTGGCTTTGAAGTTAAAGTTGGATTATGTAAAAATACATTAGGTGCCTCATTTGTATATTTAAAACAATATGAACAAGCAGAAGAGCAATATAATTCAGCAATACACCTTTTACAGAAATCTGATGAAAAAGAATTAATTTTAAGTGTACGTAATAATTTGGGTTGGTTGTATGCCAGTCAAAACCTCTCCACACTCGCAATCCGTCACCTATCAGAAGTGACCGAAAAGAAACCAACACATTTCAAGGCTCTCTTCTTGCAAGCAAGAGAACACTCTAAACTAGATGAAACAAGTATCGCTGAAGGATTAATCCAAAAAGGGTTAAAAATTTGTACGGAATTAAATAATGAAGAATATATATATCATTTTAAAATTCTAAACGAACTAAATAATAATGTTGGTTCTGAAGAATTAGAAACAATTATCCTTAAAGGAATTACGTTTTTCGACAAAGAATTATTATATAACTACACTCAAGAATACTCAGAAAAATTAGCTGTTAAATTTTATAGTGAAAATAACCATATTAAGGCAAGTGAATATTTTCATAAAGCGTTACAAGCAAAAGAAAAAACGTTTGAGAAAGGGGCATTGAAATGATTAAAAAAATTAGCTCTGTTTTTTTAGGACTATCTGTTTTCGGTATTTTGGCTACTGGCATTCATAGTTCATTTACATACCAAGCGGGTCATGCTGATCTTCCTGCACCACAAAGACCTGACCTTGTTCAATCCGTTGACGTAAGTAAAGACTACAACTCAACAACAACTGAAAAAGCACTTTAAAAAATGAAAGACCTTCAATTAAGAAGGTCTTTTTAAATACGCTTATTTAGAATATTTCCCTTTCATGTAGGCTTTATTTTCTCATCAACTCCGCAATCCTCTTACTCTCCTCACTACCAACTTTCTCAAGTTTCTCCACAACTAAATTCCGTCTCTCTACAGAATGATTTTGACTTAACTTCGCTTTTCCTTCTATTTTATTTATCTTTATTTTGAATCCAACTATTCCCTTACTTAATCCTCCCATATAATTTGGATCTACATCATTAAGTGAGTAGGTGCTCTCTGGATCTTCATATTTATTTACTAAATCTTGAAGAGAATCTACTAATGTCTTCTCATCTTCAACAATTTCTAATTCACCATATACATGCACTGCAACGTAATTCCATGTTGGTACTGCATTGTTTGTTTCATACCATGACGGCGAGATGTAACTATGTGGTCCTTGAAATATAGCTAGTACTTGCTGAGTCCCAATATCTTTCCACTGTTCATTCGGTCGTGCGAAGTGACCATGTAAAGTAAGGGTCTCCCTATTTAATAACAACGGCAAGTGCGTTGCATATGGTTCTCCGTTATGTTGAGAAAATAATGTCGCAAAGCTATTTTGTTCCATTATTTCGTACTTCATCTCTTCATCTTGTATTACGAAATATTTTGGTATGTACATAAGCTCCCTCTTTTCCGCTCTTTTCTATTTTATTTCCTATTATATTTAGTAACCGCATCAATCAACAGGGCCAGTTTGTATTTGTTTTATAATGGCAGCTTTCTATTTCAAAACAATAGGCAGCATGTATTCCATGCTGCCTTAGTTTATTTTTTCTAATATATTTGTAATAAATACGGTCTTACCTTCAATATAACTAGATCGATTTTTCGACTCTCTTGCTAACTCTTCCTTCAAGTTTCCATACTTATTAGCTACTTCAGTATGTTCACGAAGGTAATCTCGAAACGCTATATGCCTTCTCAACTCTTCACTATTTTTATCACACACATGCTCCATCCAAACTGTATTTCCCCCGTTCCATGGAACGAACGTATCCTTTCTTCCAAACGCCTCTCTTCCTTTAAAGCTCCATTCTAACTGATGATAGTACCCTATCTTCTCAAGTTTTTTTACTACCTCATGAAAAATTTCGTACTCTTCTATTACAATATCAATATCTAGTATTGGTTTTGATGCAAGCCCTTTAACAGATGTACTCCCAACATGTTCAATAGATACAATGCTGTCTTCCATTACATTGTTAATAAGAGTGTGTAGTTTATTAAATTCACTTTCCCATTTGACATTATATTCTTCGATAGCAATTCTCTGCTTCAACGTACCCCTCTTCTCAAAACAAATTATAACCGTTGAATATGAGTATCCTTAAAATCCGTCTCATATTTCAATCCATATCCAAACATTCGATCCATTCCAATATGTGCTGTCCATATTAAGCCAATCATTATAACGGTATCTGTCTTAAAATAGACACCTATTAGAACCATTAATATGGATATGATATATGTATGACATACGTTATATATTTTCGCACCAACGTGATTATTGATCACATACGCTAACATTGATAAATCCGGCGCTAAAAGGAATACAAAAAATATAATCCAACTAAACTCATATATTGAATACATATAAATCGTGGCTAAAAATACAACCATTCCTTCAAAATGTACAATACGTTTTTGCATTATTTATCATTCCTATTTTTCTATATTTATTGATACATTTTCATCGCTGAAAGTGTTCTTTGCATTTTTTGACCAGATGGTTGCTAATATTGGCCCTGCAATGTTATGCCATACTGCTGCTAATACACTTGGGAGTGCAGCAGCCGGTCCAAAATGCAAAATACTTTCCAGCTACATTACTTATCGCTTCTAGTACTTTCATCCACTCAGCCCCTATCTTTTAATTGAAACACCTTATTCGGATTCAAAATATTTTGCGGATCAAGAGCTTTCTTTATTTTCTCCATTACAAATAATGCTGCCCCATGCTCTTCTTCTTGATACTTTCGTTTTCCGATTCCAACGCCATGTTCTCCTGTACACGTTCCTCCTCGTTTAAGAGCATACTGAACGATACTTTCATTTATTTCGTCTGCCTTCTTCACTTCCTCTTTATCATTTGTATCAATCATTAAGAGTACATGGAAATTCCCATCCCCAACATGACCGAGAATACCGCCAATAAGCCCTACTTTATCTAATACCTCTTTCGCATGTTGAATCGCTCCAGCTAATTCCGAAATTGGCACACATACGTCTGTACTCATTAGCTTTTTACCAGGATAACTATGCACGTAAGAGTACGCTAAATTATGTCTTGCATCCCACAGTTTATTTCTCGCTGCTGTTTCCATCTCAAACGCAATTTCTATACATTTATGATCAAGAACGATTTCTTTCGTAAATTCAATATCTTGCTTTAACCCTGCTTCATTGCCGTGAAACTCTAAAAACAGTGTCGGTTCTTCTCTGTAACTTGTTTCATTGTAATGATTTACTTGTTTCATAGATAATTCATCAACGAGTTCAATTCTCGCGATTGGAATACCTGCCTGTAATATGTTAATTACAGCTTCTACTGCATCATTTATAGTTGGAAACGATGCCCTCGCAGCCATAACATGTTCTGGTATACCGTATACTTTTAAAGTTAACTCCGTGAAACATCCAAGTGTTCCTTCTGAGCCTACGAAAATACCATTTAAATGATAACCTGATGATGACTTCGCCGCTAAATTCCCGGTATGTATTACTTCTCCATCAGCAAGAACGACTTCTAAATCTCGGACTTGATCACGCATTACCCCATACTTTACCGCTGTCGTTCCGCTCGCATTTGTAGCAGCCATTCCTCCTAACGTTGCATCAGCTCCTGGGTCTACACTAAAAAATAATCCATACTTTTTCAATTCTTTATTAAGCTGAGAGCGCGTCACCCCTGGTTGTACTCTCACAAGAAAATCCTTTTCTCTTATTTCAAGTATTTTGTTCATAAGAGAAAAGTCCATTGTAATTCCTTTTTCGTAAGGAATTACATGTCCCTCTAAACTGGACCCTACTCCAAATGGAACGACAGCTGTTCCGTGCTGACTCGCTATTTTCATTATCGTGCTAACTTCTTCGGTCGTTTTTGGAAAAACAACTACATCAGGTAAACTACTAACATGGTAAGATTCATCTTTACTATGTAACTCTCGTACTGTCATATTTATTACTACTCGATCTTCAGGAAGTATGCCTTTTAATTCATTTACTACATGTTCAATTGTTATTTCCATAATCAACTCTCCTTTTTAAATTTAAAACAAGTATACCATCTTTATACAAAATAATTAGAAAAATTAGATTTTTAAACCTAAACATACAAAAAAGAACCTGCAGCACACGCTACAAGTTCTTTCCCACTACATTTTAAACGATTTCTTTATTAACAACATAAACCAAATTAAAGTAACTGCCATCAACGAATGAGAAAATCCTACAATATAAGTTAACCCTTTAAAGTCAGCTCCATTTAACTGAAGAAGCCCTCTCGCTGCTAGCGAACCTAACATTAATGTTAATGCAATGTTATGTAAAACAAACCACTTATTAAACCCTTGCACTTCATGAAACGCGAATACTTTTGCTAATCCTAAGGCAATTAAAAAGAAGAAAAAGCCAAGTACAAGTGTATGTGTATGCAAAAGATTTAACAAAGTAGATCCTAAAATCCCTTTATACTTACCATACTCCCTAGCGAAAATCCCTGATAATAAACCGATAATCAAATACGTAAACGATGCATTATATAATTTCTTCATTATGTACCTCCTTGAGTAGAATGTGTAGTGTGTCATATTTAGTAATAATGATAGTTATATAGTAAAAACTCCTAGTCACCTAGGAGTCATTGTATAAGCATCTCACTCTTTACAATCAATCCTAATTATAAAATATCTCTCTATACAAAACAAACGAACTTTATGTGAACAAACAAAGCTCCATTAAAATATGTTGCACTTTTGTTTTACACAATCCATACTAATTGTTATAACTTTTTAAAGGTGGTGTAATAATTGATAGTTCTTGAAACCGAACGTCTTAACCTTCGTTGGTTTGATATAAAAGACGCTCCTTTTATTCTTGAGTTAGTAAACGATCCTGCATGGATTCAGTTTATCGGTGACAAAGGAGTTAGAAACTTAGAAGATGCAAAAAATTATATTGTAAACGGTCCCATCGATATGTATAACAAACTCGGATTTGGCCTTTACTTAGTAGAACGAAAAGAAGATCTCACTCCACTTGGTATGTGTGGCCTTATTAAAAGAGATTCATTAGAAGATGTTGATATCGGATTTGCCTTTTTAGAGACATTCCGTTCACAAGGATACGGCTACGAGTCAGCTTCTGCGATAATCGAATACGGTGTACAAAAGCTCAACATGAAACGAATTGTAGCAATTACTTCTATAGATAACATCGCCTCAGGAAAGCTTTTAGAAAAAGTAGGATTACGATTTGAGAAAATCATTTCAGATTCAGGAGAAGATTTAAAATTATTTGGGTATAACGCATAGTAAAGAAGGTCGCCGTGAATGGTGACCTTCTTTACTATTTTACTGATCTCGTCATAATACTTTTAGTTCCATTATAGTTTTGCAGTAATTCTTGTGATTACTACTATGCCTTTCATATCACATTTTTTGGAAATTCATAGAAATAAAACTTTCACATTTAAATAAATTATATTAATATATCAAATAAAGGAAGTGAGAATAAATGGAACAACCGCTATTTTTATTAGTTCTTCAATTCATTGCATTCATATTAATCATTTGTATCGTATATGGAATGTTGTACAATACCGTATTAAATTTAAATATGCCTAAATGGACTGCACATATAGTAGCTACGGTCTTTTCCCTTGGCATTACCTATCAAGCTTTTATAAATTTTATTTGAAAAACTTTTGTAGCAATTACTTCTATTGTTGATGCAGTAAAGCTTTTAGAAAAAGCAGGATTGCAATTTGAGAGGGTTATTTCAAGATCAGAAAACGTAACCATTTTTTATAAAGTCTTTCCAGCGCAAAATAGTGAAGAAGTTAGTTCCGCTGAAAGTGTGTTTGCATAAAAAGAAATGAATTTAATTGATGCTACAAAAATTTTATTTTAATTCTGGTTCTATTGTTTGGAATCGTTCTAGGGTACCATTTGTGTGGACTTTAAAAATTTTCATTTGCGCACCAAAATGTTGTGTTAAGTAAAATGTATCACCAGTTATTAAATTTCCAATCTTCCAATCAGGTTGATATGTACTTTCCATGGAACTTTCTAAATCCCCAATCATTATTAAATTGATATATAATGAAGATGAACTACTCAACATTTTCGTTAAAGATAGTCTATCAACCTCTAACTACCTAATGAACTCAAGTAAACACATCTTCAGTCATTTTAAGAGGTACAAAAGGCACCCTTTCGGGTGATTTTTGTATAAAAATTCTATTTTTTTATATTCGATACCAACCACGAACCTTTTTAAAATAATAGTATCATTATGTCTCCTTTTTAGAGATTATTTTTAATTACCTTGAATTTTTTGCACCAGAACCGGAAAATCCCTGACTACTCGAAATATCAACTATCAGGTGCTAATATTCAATAACGCGTACTGAAAATGATTAAACATTTTTATAAACCAGTGGAACATTTAAGAAATCAATTTTTCTCTTATCGAAATTTAATTAGCTTACAGTAATACAGTGGTCATATATTTTTAAGAATAACGGAAGAATATATAGAAATTGCTACAGAAATGTGAAGTTTAATTAATTTAGGAGGAACAAACTTGTTTAATCAGCTTGTAAAAGTTATACCGAATTTATTTACGATTGGAAATTTATTGTGCGGTGTTTTCTCAATCACCTTGAATATGAGTGAATATTTAGGAGCAGCCTCCATTCTCATTTTCTTTTCAGCTGTTTTAGATTTTCTTGATGGAAGAATTGCAAGAAAATTAAAAGTGAACAGTGAGTTTGGCGTAGAATTGGATTCCTTAGCTGATATTGTTAGTTTCGGCGTCGCTCCTGCGCTTTTATTTCATACGATAGCAACACCTTCTATTTTAACTTCTTTGGCATTTATCCTATTCCCAACAATGGGTGCTTTAAGATTAGCTAAATTTAGTATTAAACCAACTATTGGATATTTTAAGGGATTACCTATTCCAGCTGCAGGATTATCATTGGCTGGTATGGCATTGTTTTCATATAGTAATGCATGGATTACTTTAATCCTCGCCCTCTTAATGGTAAGTCCCATTAGGTTTAAAAAATTTTAATGAAGGTCACGCCCAACGCCATTAAGGAGCATTTTAAATGGATTTAACGCGTCAATAAGTATAAAAAAGCGGGACAATAATATTAAATTAGGTGCCCTTCGAAAAATTAAAACCTTGTATTTATGGCTATTGGGTTAATCCATCGATATGTTATTCTGAAACGTCAGTCCACTTTTAACAGGAGCTCCCTTTATCAAGAGAGCTCCTGTTCTTATTTCTTCTTCTTTTCTGTCGGTTGGCTTTGTTTAGCAAAATTAGATGAATCATCAAAATTTGGTTGCTTTTTACCAGCATTATTACTTCTACCTTTTCCCATATGTAATGCACCTCCCCTCCCCCTTACTATTCCCAATAAAAAAATTCTCTTGCATCCAAGAGAATTTTAAATTGGGTTCTTATTGATAATACCTAAGTACTTCCAACACTGCCATTCCATAAAAGATGGATCCAATGTTAAATTATTTAATGCTAAAACAAATATTACATTTTCATATTTAACTGGATAATCAATTAATAATCCTAATGTATTTCCTGAATCTGCGACAATTATGATTCCCTTTTCTAACACGTCATCTATAACTTCTTTTAATTATTCTTACCTAGCATATAATATTTTCCTACACATTGAGATTGCATGTTGTATAAGGAAGCCCTTCTTCTTTCCATGCAAGAAATCCTCCCTTTAAATTCACTACTTCCTTTATACCAGCTCTTTGTAAAATACTAGCTGCTATAGCAGAACGTAATCCGGTTCGACATTGCAAAACTATTGGAAAATCTTTCGGTATATAATCTAGTTGTTCAAATAGATTACCTAAAGTGATATGTATTGCATCATGAAGGTGTCCTTCCTCCCACTCTTTTTTACTACGCACATCGATAACCTTAACGCTTCCACCTTTTATATGCGGATATAATTCAATCGATGTTTTTTCTTTGTAACTTTCAAATCTATCAAGTCTTTGTATTACTTTTAAGGGTGCAAAAGCAATAATATTATCTAACCCAATAGATTCAAATTCTCTAATAACTGCCTCTACTTTAACCTTTTCCTCATCTAGAATTATTAAAGTTTCTTTTTTATAATCTAATAACCATCCACACCAAGTTGTGAAAGAATTGTTATAAGGTATGTTAATTGACTTCTCGATATGACCTGCAGCAAAACTCTCTACATCCCTTATATCAACTATTTGATAAACGCTCTTCAAAATTTCTTGAAGTTCTTCTACTGTATTAATAGCAGTACTTTTTCTCTTCTTACGAATTGGCGGACCATACTTATTTAAATTCTTCATTAATGAAAAATACTTTGGAGGCTCTGGCTGTCCCGTCAATAAAGTCGATATAAAATCACTTTCTTCATTACACCGAAATGCCCAATTGAACATCTTTTCATAACCTAATGTAGAAGTTGGAATTGCTCCTAATGCTTTTCCACATGCGCTTCCCGCACCATGTGATGGCCATATTTGCAAATAATCAGGAAGTATTTTTATTTTTTGTATAGAATCAAATAATTGTTTCGCTCCTATTTTTGCAGTATCTTTAATACCGACTGCAGTTTCTAATAAATCCGGTCTTCCTATATCTCCTACAAATATAAAATCACCTGTGAATATTCCTATCGGTTTATCATTCGTATAATTATTTTGACTTGTATCAGTTACTAAAAAAGAAATACTTTCAGGCGTATGCCCTGGGGTGTGAATTACATTAAATTTTATATGACCTACTTTAAACTCTGTGCCCTCTCTAACCAATTTGTATCGACCTTCGTTAAGATATTGATATTTCCAATCACAATCTCCTTCATCAGATACATATAAATTTGCATGGTAAAGATTAGAAAGTTCTCTAGACCCAGAAAGAAAATCAGCATGAATATGAGTCTCAGCCGCAGCAATTACTTCCATCCCCTCTTTCTTAGCAAATTCTATATATTGTTCTATATAGCGACTAGGATCAATAACGATTGCTACGCCTTCTTTCTGACAACCGACTAAATAGGAAGCATGTGCTAATTTTTCATCATAAAAATATTTTAAAAGCATAGCTATTCCCTCCAATTAGTTATTTCAAATTAATTTTCATTTTTTGTAACCACTTTTTATCTTCTCCTATAGAATCCCTTTCAACATTAAATTCCAATACATATATGGCAACATATATCTTTTAAGTAAAAACATACTATACCGTTCTTTCGCTTGATTAAATGGAAACGTTTCTTGAGGCTCATGTTCATAGTTAAATTCAGCAAGTATAAGACTTTTATATCCTGTAACAATCGGACATGATGTATATCCATCATATTTAGCCTGTAAATCTCTTCCGCTAAGTACGTCCATAATATTTTGTTTTAAGACGGGTATTTGTTTTCGAATTGCTGCTCCAGTTTTAGAGGTAGGTAAATTGGTACAATCTCCAATTCCAAAAATATTTTTATATTGCACATGCTGCAAAGTATAAGGGCTTATATCTACCCACCCCTGATGATCACTTATCTCACTCTCTTTAATAAAATTAGGTGGCCCCATTGGCGGAACAACATGTATCATACTATATGGTACGGTTTCTCTTTTTAGTGTTTGCGTATCTTCAAAAATTGCCTCTCTCTTTTCGGCGATAATTTCCACTAGATTTTTATTATAATTCGTTATAATTTGCTTTCTTTCTAGTACTTGTTCTAAAGTATTTGCATATCGTGGAACCTGAAATATGTTATTGTTTGCAGAATAAAATATTACTTTACTTCTGTTTCTTACACCACTATTACAAAAATACTCCTCTGCTAAGTACATAATTTTTTGTGGAGCACCACCGCATTTAATAGGAGTATTAGGGTGGGTAAAAAGCGCATTTCCTCCTTTAAATTTTTCGATTTCTCTCCAAGTAGAATCAACATATGTATAAGAATAATTGCTACATACCCCATTAGTGCCAATAGACTCTTTTAAGCCTTTAATACTGTCCCAATTTATTTGGATACCAGCTGCTACAATAAGAATTTCATACTCAAGTAGCAGTCCGTCATCTAAAAGTATCTTATTTTCAGATGGAAATAACTCAACAACACTTTTAGGCATCCACGTTGCCCCTTTTGGAATAAGCGATTCCTGATTACGCATCGTACTTTCCTTTGAAACAATTCCTCCCCCCACTAAACTCCATAGTGGCTGAAAGTAATGTTTTTTTGATGGATCAATAATTGCTATACTTTCTTTCAATAGGGGTACATTTCGTAATAAATGTGCAGTAGAAAATAGTCCTGCTGTCCCAGCACCAATTACAATAATTTTATAACTATCTCTGGTCTTCATTATCCTCTTCCTATCTAAAATTGATTTTTAAATTAACTAATTAGTAGCCATTTTTTCATCGTAGTAACATGATTATAAGTTAAAAACATCATAGTTTTATCTGATTTAAATGAAAATTTCGTTAATTTTACCATCAACATTACTATATGCGTAAATCCCCTATGTTACTTCCATATTTAGTTTTAATATTAAAACTAAATATTATTATATAAAATAAAAATAATGCATTAAAATACTTTTCATGAATCCGGATAAGTAATGTTTAAAAAACAACATCTAACATCTTAGATGTTAAAATAAACAAATTCACATACTTCACAAATATGAAAAGTATTAAATATCGCTTAAGTTTCGTTACCTTTTTTCTGTATATATTGATAAAAAATTGTGAAATTTTATCGCATTATGCAAGACATTTAATATTAAATATATTACTTTTACTATGAACTAAATGGTTTATAGGGCTTTTCTAAATAAACAAGGTGCTAAATTAATTCTTAAGAAGCCATTATCATTGCATTTATCTAAAAATTTAAAAAATACACGCAGATGGATATCATCTTAAATACATATATAATTACCTTTAATTTTTTGACACGATTTCACATAATTCTTAAACTGATTTTTTTGCGTGCATTATGAAAAAAAATGCACCGTGTCAGTCTTTAAAAGATTATATATCATAACTTTAAGAGAGGCAGGAAAACTATGAAGATGAAAAGAAAAATCTACTGGTTAAATGCTAGCCAATAGATTTTTCTTTTTTATCTAAGGATTCTTTTAAAAGAACAACAATTTTACTACAGTAATCAAGAACAGGTTTCTAAATTAAGTTACTGGAGAATATATAACTCTGGCGCAATATCCCTACCAGCTTTCATTCCAATAATAACTCCATGATATAACGCCAAAGATGAAATCCCTCAACTTAGGTATTTGACTTTTTAAATTTATACAAATGTCTTAGCTCTATGTACTGTGATATATAGGTCCACATCAATATGTTATTGCATCATATACTGAACAGATAATTTAAATTACTTTTATAAAGGATGATGAGGATGAACCTAGAAGATATACAAAAATCCTATGGCGTAATTGTAAGTTTAGGAGGATTGTGTCAAGTCACCAACCAAATCAAAAGACACAATTTAAGAACATTTTCTGGACCTTTAGATTGGTTTTATTATCCATCACTTTCAGATGTAAACAGATTACTTCAAAATCGATTTAAAAAATTCATGAAGTTGGAAAATATGGTTATAGAAGGTTCAGAAAGTTACGGTCTTATTGAATCAGAATTTGATAATCAAATTAAATGGGCAGAACGAATTACCTACTGTATAAAGGACACTTATTATAATTGTTTTTCAATGCATGATTTTCCTATTAATTCCGAAAAGGATTTGAAATCAATCTATCCTTCTTTTAAAGCTAAATTAGACACTAGAATTAATCGATTCCTTGAAAAAATAAATAGTAGTGAATCCATTTTATTCATTAGAATTTGGGGAAATCGAGATGAAGCGGTTGAATTACAAAACGTATTATCTAAAATTACAAATAAGGATTTTAATATTCTTATTGTTAATTTCAAGGAGGGTATATCTAATATTGTTGAACAAAATTGGGGAATATCGAGGGTTTGTTCAATTGAACTCCCACGTTATCAGGATAGATGGGAAGGTGATGATTCCGATTGGGATGTTATTTTAAACAAAATAACATTAACTTAATAATTTTCTTCTTACTTTTAACATGATTTGGCCCGTAAAATCAAATAGGTGTAGAAAAATAAAATTCCTGTCTAATTGATACACACTTAATTAACAAAACGTTCATATAATAATTCGTAAGTCCTTCTTTATTGAATAAATAGTTCTTTACAAAATTAGTTCCATCACTAGAGCACCTTTATGCGGTGCTCTTTTTTGAATTTATAAAATGTAAAAATAGTTGTTCCATTTTCCTTTAAATGGCTAATTCCCTTTGTTATTCTTCTATTGATTTCTGTATAATCATTTATGCGATCAGCATATTCTGCTTATGTAGTGCATTCACGACTACTTACTTCCATACTTTATCTTATATTTTGTCTTCTTGGATATTTCATTATAAGCTTCTTCAATTCCCTTGATTTCCTTCCCCTTCTTTTATCTTAAGAACAAGCAATTTCTTTCATTAATATTAAATAAACTAAAGCATAGATTTTAAAAGAACCTAATTTACATATAATTAATGATAAACTACAGTGTGTATTCTCCACGTTTAATCAGCATCTGAATTATAAATCTAACATATTTTTTTTAGTTGATTGTCATTATGGTACAACCGTGTATACATTTACCAAACAAACTACATAGTTTAAATTAGTAAAATATATAGAGAGGAAGGAAATAAATCTATGAAAGTCATAATTTTGTGTGGCGGAAAAGGGCTTCGGATGCAAGGAATTTTAGAGGACATTCCCAAACCATTAGTTCGAGTTCAAGGAAAGCCTCTCCTCTTGCATATAATGAATTGGTATAGAAAATATGGACATTCTGATTTCATTTTACCCTTAGGATATAAAGGTGAGAAAATTAAGGAATATTTTATGGACTTTAGCTGGAAAGAGAATGACTTTAGTTTGAATTTTAAAACCAGTCAATATACGCTACTTCAGAAATTAGAAAATTGGAATATACACTTTATAGATACAGGAATTGATACAATGACCGGGGCAAGACTAAAAAAACTTGAATCCTTTGTACAGGGTGAAACCTTTTTATTAACTTATGGTGACGGATTAGCCAATATAGATATTGATCAACTAATAGCATTCCATAAAGAAAAAGGAAAAATTGCTACATTAACTGGAATTAAAAAAAATAGTCAATACGGCCTATTGGCGGTCGAAGATGGAATTGCTATTGATTTTAAAGAAAAACCATTACTTGATGAAGTAATTAATGGCGGTTTTTTTGTATTTAACAAAGAAATATTCAATTATTTAAGTAATAATGATGATTGTGTTCTAGAAGAAGATCCTCTTCGAAATTTAATAAAAGACAATGAGCTCGCCGTCTATGAACACAATGACTTTTGGGCTAGTGTCGATACACCTAAAGATTTAAAAACTGTAAATGAAAGTTGGAATCCAAATAAATTTTAGTGGAGAGGACTGAATAAGCATTGAACTCTAATGATAAAAAAATAAGTTTACCTCGATTGTACATCCCCTCTAATGAGAAAATAGTTAACCCACTTTCAACAGGAATTAAAGCTTCAAATCTCTCCAAAAAAAATACTCAAAAAAGAATTAATCCCCAATTCTATAATCAACAACATGATCTAAATAATCATTTCTGCGTCATTGTAGGTAGTGAGTATGTCTTGAAAATTATTGCTTTACAGCAATCATTAATGCAGTACTCAGAAAAATTCACATTGTGGATTTGTTGTATAGATCCTTTTGCATATTCACTATTAAAAGAAATGAGTTTAATTAATGTAAACCTTTTACAAGTTGAAGAATTAGAAGATCGTGAACTAAAAGCAATTAAGAGAAAAAGAAAAGTAAATGAATATTGTTGGACTTTAAAATCTGTCTTGATAGAATATTTATTGGTCAATTATGATTTACCATCTATTCTATATTGTGATGGTGATTTATGCTTTTTCTCTGACCCTAATATTATTTTTGAGGAATGGGGTGACCATTCTATCTTCCTAACCCCCCAAAGAGATCGTGATTGGGTAGAAAAAATGTACGGAAAATATCAGGCTGGTCTAATTGGATTTAAGAATGATCTCTATGGACTAAAAAGTGTAAGATGGTGGAAAAATAAATGTATAGATTGGTGCAGTGCCGAGGCTGAAGAGGGGAAATTTGGAGACCAAAAGTATTTAGATTATATCCCTATATATTTTCCAAAAGTAAAAATTTCAAATAACTTAGGTATAAATGCTGCGCCTTGGAACTGTATATATAATAACGATTATAAAATTGACAAGACTAAAAATGATATATTTATTGAAAACGACAAACTAGTTGTTTACCATTTTGCATGTATTACTATCTTTACTGAAAATGATTTTGATCTTTGGTCTTTGGGAGAAATTTCAATACCCAATAATATATTAAACCATATTTACACTCCGTATTTAGAGAGAATTCAATTTGTTTTAAAGCAATTAAAGGATAAATTCAATAAAGATACTAAACAATTTTTAAGTAAAAAAGATATAAATAAAGCTCAAACTTTATATAAAGATTCACAATTAAGAAGAAAAATGAATCAATCCAATCATTTTATGAACTTTTCCATGATTATAAGTAAAGAACGATTAATTCAAGGATTGACCTCTTATTATTCCTTAGAAAATTTCAACGCTAAATTTACTGTATGGATCTGTTGTATGGATGATCTAACTTATCAAATATTAGAGAAATTAAAATTAAAGCACGCCATACTAATTCCGGTAAAAGAAATTGAAAATCATGAACTCCTCAGTATAAAAAATGATAGAAGTTTACAAGAGTATTGTTGGACATTAAAAGCGTCCCTATGTCTACATGTCCTTAGTCTTTATCCGGAAGTTGATCACATTATATATTGTGATGCTGATATGTATTTCTTTACAGCACCTAATATCATTCTTGATGAGTGGTGGAAATACTCTGTATTCCTTTGCCCTCAAAGAAGCTCTACTGAAATTGAAAGCATACACGGTATATACCAAGCTGGTTTAGTAGGCTTCAAAAACGATCAAAATAGTAAAGAAATTTTAACATGGTGGAAAGATAAATGCCTAGAATATTGTAATAATCATTATGATGTTGAAATGGATAGATGGGGTGATCAAAAATATTTAAATCACATTCCTAACATCTTTTCTAATATAAAAATCATGACTCATAGAGGTATTGATGCAGCACCTTGGAATGTCATTTTAAATAGCAGTTCTATATCCAAAACAGATAATAAAGTTTTTATTGATCAAGATGAATTAATAGCTTTTCATTTTGGAAGTATGCAAATTATTAATCCAAATGAGTTCGATTTATGGAAACACGAAACTTTAGAATTACCTCCAGCAGTTTTAGATTATATATACATTCCTTATATTGAACAATTGAATAAGACATGTCATACCCTTCATAATACTTTTCAAAAACCTTCCTCCTCTTTATTTGCTGATCAAATTGATACAACAACAATAAAAAATTATTTTAAATACCCCTCCCCTCATCACAATTAAGACTGATACTTTCCTTATTTAAAAATAAATCTATTTATTTCAGCAACTAAAAATACATCTTAATAAAGGATAGATTATCACTATGATTGCTTCATTTAAAAATAAAACTTTCCTTATTACTGGTGGATACGGTTTTATTGGTTCTCACTTGGCACGAAGACTTTTAAATTTACACGCAAAAATTGTTCTTTTCATAAGAACACCATCAAACTCTTGGAGACTAAAGGATATTCTAAAATATATTGAAACCTATGAAATAGATATACGAGATAAAAAACAAGTACAAGATGCAATAAAGAAAATTAATCCCGATTATATCTTTCACCTGGCAGCCTATGGTGTAAATTCTGCCCATACAGATTACATCCATGCTATAGAAACAAATGTTATAGGGACTTGTAACATTATTCAAGCAGCAAAATTGGTGAATTGTAAAAAAATCATCAATTTTGGGAGTAGTTCTGAATACGGTAACAAGATGGAACCTATTCATGAAAATATGTTACTAACTCCTGTGGATATCTATGGAAGTACCAAAGCTGCTGCTACTATACTCGCCCATCAAATTGCTAGCGAAAACAATATTAATCTTATAACATTAAGACCTTTTGGCATATTCGGAGAAGGCGAAGAGCCGCATAAAATTTTTAGCTATATAATCTTGCGAGTATTACAAAACAAAGATGTAAATTTAACTTTATGTAATCAATTAAGAGATTATTGTTATATAGAAAATGTAATAGATGCCTGTATCCTAGCAGTAGAAAATACTACTGTACAAAATGAAATTTTTAATATTGGGAGCGGCACTATTCACCCCTTGAAACATTATGTAGAATTATTATTCAAACATTTGAAAACCAATTCCAGACCAAATTACGGTGCAATTTCCTCTAGAACAAATGAAAGATGGGTTCCTGAAGCGGATGTGCAAAAAATAAAAAACTCTCTTTCCTGGGAACCTAGAATTAATATTGAAGAAGGAATTATAAAAACTGTTAATTGGTATAAAAATAATAAACATTTATACCTAACCCCCTAAAAATAGGGTACTAAAGGAGGTGGACTAATTGTTAAACCAAAACTTTAATAATGCTTTTTACGGAAAAACAATTTTAATTACTGGACATACTGGTTTTAAAGGTTCTTGGTTATCCCTATGGTTGAATGAATTAGGTGCTACTGTAATCGGATATTCATTAGATCCTAAAAATAAGAATGATAACTTTAACATTACTAACCTTCAAAATAATATAATTGATATTCGTGGAGACATTAGAGATTTTAATAAATTAAATAAGGTTTTTACAGATTATAAACCTGAAATTGTATTCCATTTAGCTGCCCAACCTCTAGTTAATTATTCATATGAATATCCTAGAGAAACATACGAGGTAAACGTTGTAGGGACTATGAATGTACTAGAGGCAATTCGATTACATGAATCAGCTAAAATAGGAATTATGGTGACAAGTGACAAGTGCTATGAAAATAAAGAATGGCCTTGGGGTTATCGTGAAATTGACCCTATGGGCGGCCATGACATATATAGCTCAAGCAAAGGATGCTGTGAACTTTTAATTTCTTCCTATCGAAATTCTTACTTTTCAGAAGAAAACTTTTCTCAACACAAGAAAATAATTGCAAGCGTTCGAGCTGGTAATGTAATTGGTGGTGGTGATTGGTCAATAGATAGAATTATTCCTGATTGTATACGAGCATTAGAATCAAACAAAAACATTATTATTAGAAACCCTACTGCTATTAGACCCTGGCAACATGTACTAGAACCTTTAAGCGGGTATTTACTCCTTACAGAAAAAATTATAAATAATGGTACCCTTTATTCAGGAGCATGGAACTTCGGGCCATCCCTAAGCAATATTGTTCCAGTAGAAAAATTAGTGACCAGTTTACTAGATATTTGGGGCTGCGGGGATTGGACAGCAGAAAATATAGGTCCAATAAATTTTCATGAAGCAAATTTACTAAATCTTGACATTAGCAAAGCAAAATTCAATCTTAATTGGCAGCCAAAATGGTCCCTACAACAGACTTTAGAAAATACAATAGAATGGTATAAACATTATAATTCTTACACCAGTTCTGAGATGATAAATCTATGTATTAGCCAAATCAAACAATATTGCATGCTTTGAACTACTCCCACTTCCCCATACTTGCTGTGAGTTCCTTATGGAGGGAGTCTTCTTGGTTAAAATAATAAAAGATACATTAATTTTTATAGTCTAAATTATAAACCTACTATACCTAAAATTATGTGATTGTCCATTAACAAAGATTTTATTTCTTCGGTTATTTCAAATCAACTATTGACATTATACTTAAGAATAAAGGAATCACATATTTTTCTAGTGATTCCCTTGTTCTGAGAAAATAATGTCTTGCTTTAACGACAATACAGTATATGCGATTATTAATTTATTTGTTCTAGTTATGAAAAAATCTATTCCTGTCAAAAGAGCTTTCTTCAAAGAAAAACTTCCTATTTTCTTCTACTTATCCTACCCGAAAAGTAACTAAGATGAAAATTTTGATAATTATATCTACTATTATAGAATTATCCCCTTCTTGTAGCTATTCCACTAAAGTTCATGCTTATATATTGATTCTCTGATTTATTATCACCAATGTTGATGAATTCATGCATTGCTTATTCTATACACAAATTGCTTTTTGAATTATCTTTTCAGAATAAGTAAAGAAGGCTTTCTCTTTTATGCACTTCTTCCCTACCAGTCTTTAATTTGCCTTTAATCAACAATAAGAACAAATCTTCAATATAGTACATCTTCTATAAAACAAAACCATAAGTAAGATAATTTCACTATTACAAATAATGAGATGTTCTGTTTCACCTTTTTACATTATCTAAAAAAGAACTTGTAGGAATTCTTACAAGTTCTTTTTTGTTTTCTTTATTGTCTTCTTATTTACATACGCAAGATTTATATATTTTATCGGATACATACTATATGTATCCGATAAAATAATTTAAAAATTAATATGTAATTGATCCGTTTTAAGAAAAGGAAATTTCATAAATCTTCAATCACAGTTTCTAAGTTCACCTGATAGAACGTATAAAGACTCATATCATCTTTTGATAATTTTTGGATGTTTTATTCTAAGTATATTCGACACAAATTGATTGTTTTTTATGAATTTTCTTGAAAAATATTGTAATATCACTCCATTTTTTCTTCTATTTTGTTATGATGTTTATAATTAAATTGGATTAGGATTTTTTTAGAAAATGGGGGCGTATATTATGAGTGTTTCAGTAAAGGGAAATGAGCAATTAACCTCTCTATTGAACGACTGGTATCGAGCTATGCTATCTCAACAAGTTATAAAAGCTACTAATCTAAAAAAGAAAATTGATGAAAAAATTAATAAGTTAAGCATTGAGCCGGATCAAGAACATCAGGATCAAAATTTGTTACTATACTATTCACTACTCGAATTTCGTTACAAGGTCTTAACAGATAGCCTTGGTATTCAACAAAATAGTTTTGATACTATTAGCGATTATGATATGCCTACAGATCAATTTCTACAATTCTATTATCATTTTTTCAAATCCATTCATTCCACTTTTATATCTAATTATACTGAGGCAGAGGAACATTATAAACTAGCAGAAAAAATATTGGTAGCTATACCAGATGAAATTGAACATGCTGAATTTTACTATAGAATTGCTACTTTCTATCACCATACCTATAACAATCTCGCTTCTATCGAGTACGCAAATAAATCGAGAGCAATCTTTTCAAAGTACGAAGGTTATGAAGTAAAAACAGCCTTTTGTAATAGTTTGCTAGGTGGTTGCTGCATCTATTTAAAACAGTACGAACAAGCAGAAGAATATCTACATTGCGCAATTGATTTACTACAAAAAAATAGGGAAGAAGATTCCTTGTTATACGTAAAAAATACTATGGGGTGGCTGTATTCTGATCAAAGTATGTCTACTTTAGCTATTCGTCACCTTTCAGAAGTAACAGAAAAAATCCCTACACACTTCAAGGCCATCTTCCTACAAGCTAAGGAACATTATAAGTTAGGAGAACAATCAACGGCCAGCCAACTCATTGATAAGGGACTACAGATTTGTAGAGAAATTCATAACGAAGAATACACACACCACTTCTCTATTTTAAAAAAATTAAACGAAAATATTCCATTGGAAGAATTAGAAAAAATCATTCAAGAAGGAATCTTATACTTTGAGGAAGAAGAATTATGGGAATATGTTGTCGAATACGCCGAATTATTTGCCACAAAATGTAGACAATTAGAGAACCACCAAAAAGTAAGTGACTATTTCCATATTTGTTATCAAGCAAGACAAAAATCAATCGCAAAAGGAGTGTTAAAATAATGAAAAAAATTAGCTTATTATTATCAGGCATTGCTTTTATTGGGGTATTAACGGTGGGAATTTTTCAGTTTTCTAAAACAGATCAGCTTGCTACTCATGGGCATTATCCTGCTCCTTCATATAGTGTTGACGATTATGGTGGTGCACCACCACAAATTTAATGTAAATGTATTTAAAAACCCTCCAAATGGAGGGTTTTTAAATGGCTTATCTGCTTGTTCAATACGCATAGAGAGTACATATTATACTTATTTACTATGTTATAAGGTTTTTCATTTCCACTCTGTAACAAGATTCTAGCATTCTCTCCTAGAATCTCAACTTAAATCTTAAATCCACCAATTAACTCTTGAAGTTCTTCCGCCATCTGTGCTAATTGTATTGCTGAAGAATTTATCTCTTCCATAGAAGCATGTTGTTCCTCAGATGAACCAGCTATCGTTTGCATACTTGAAGAATTTTCTTTTACAGCCATAGCTATTTGATCAATCGATGTATCAACTTTCATTGCATCAGTTGTCATTTTATTTGATAGTTCTACCATACCATGCACTTTTGATACAATATCATTTGCAGATTTTGAAATCTCATAAAAACTTTGTTTTGTATCATTCGCAACCTTAATTCCCGACTGTACTTCTACGCCTACTTCATTCATAG
Organism: Bacillus sp. PK6-16; assembly: GCF_056530295.1. Classification (NCBI taxonomy): domain Bacteria; kingdom Bacillati; phylum Bacillota; class Bacilli; order Caryophanales; family Bacillaceae; genus Bacillus; species Bacillus sp. PK6-16. The sequence goes on along the minus strand of NZ_CP096511.1, from coordinate 1,905,012 downwards.
CTTTTACAGTCTCATGTACGTCTGCTTGTATTTCCTTAATTAAACTTCCAATTTCCATTGAAGATTCGGATGATTGCTCCGCCAACTTTCTAACTTCATCAGCAACAATTGCAAACCCTCTCCCCTGTTCCCCAGCTCTAGCTGCTTCAATCGCTGCATTTAATGCTAATAAATTTGTTTGTTCCGCAATATTTTGAATCGCTTCTAATATACTGCCAATTTGCTGTGATTTCTTATCTAATAATTTTATGACATTATCGGATTGAGAAACAGAGTGATGGATAGACTGCATTTGTGTTACAGTTTGTTCTACTAATTGTTCACCTTCATTGGCTTTTTGTTTAGTGTATATGGATGAAGCCGATACTTCAGAAGCATTCTCAGCTACGTATTGAATATTTCGTGTTACCTCACCAATTAATTCAGCTCCAGACTCAACTTCATTATTTTGAACCTCTGCACTGTTCGAGATTTCTTCCATCTCTTTTGTAATTTGTTCTGTCGCAACACTTGCTTGCTCTACACTAGCAGTTAGTTCCTCAGAAGACGCAGCTACATGTCCTGCAGATGTGTTAATTTGAGAAATAATATTACGTAACGACTCTGCCATTGTATTGAAACTACCACCTAATTGACCAAGTTCATCCTTTGAACGAATATCTATTTTCTCGGTTAAATCTCCTTGACTAATTCTTTGAGCTGAAATGACTAATTGTCTTAGTGGAGTAATTATAGATTTGAGTATGAATAGAATTACAATTCCACCTAACAATAATGAAGCACCTATTATAGTGAGCGTTTTATAAAAAATAGGATTGGTAGCTTCTTCAATTTCTTTCGTAGGCATTACGCCAGCTATTTTCCAACCTGTTTTTTTATTTGTCTTAAAGCTTATGTTTCGATCTTCACCATTGAGGCTATAAGTAATTACTCCATCTTCTGTCTTGTACAATTCATCCACTAAAGTTTTATCTAATTTCTCTCCAGGTTTTAGTGATGGATGAACAACTATAGTTTTATCTTGACTAACTATAGATACAAATCCTTGCTTCCCAATTTTTATCATTTTGGATGTTTTTACGATATCTTTAATATTCAAATCTACGCCAATGACACCACTTTTATCTGCATTCTGCTTTGCAATTGCAATTACCATATTTCCTGTAGACTTTGATTTATATGGAGATGAAACAATAATCTCTCCATCTGCTTTTACTGCATCCTTATACCAACTGCTTTCTAGCGGATTAAACCCTTCTGGTATTTTTCCAACAGGTGCATGAATAAATTGATTGTTACTGGATGCCGTATAAATCGTTTCTATCTCTGGATGTAACTGTATATATTGATCAAATTTATTCTGTACATTTTGCGATTGTTCAGGATTATAATCCCCTTGTGTGAGTACCTTTGCAAAATGAGTGATATCTATATGCTTATTTTCTAATTCATCATCAACAATCTTATCTAAAATACTTATATTATCTTTTGCTGATTGTAGAATTGTTTCATTAAGATCTGTTTTTGATTTATTATAAGATGATACTCCTACGATAAGGCTTGGTATAATTAATATTGCTATAAATGCCATAGACAACTTCGTTTTAAGCTTTATTTGCCCCAATCTTTCTTTTATATTAAACACTAGCTACTTCTCCTTTTCATTTTTACTACTTATATAGTTTATTTAAATTTTTCTCCTTTACTTTTCCACATTCATTTATGGTACCATTCGAAATGAAACCACAATTACATCCTATTATCCATACTTTATAATTTAGAGATTTAATTTTCACAGACAGAGTTTTATCTGTCCTCCTTTCGAATATGTTATTTTTCTAGATTCAGCAATTATTAGACTACGAATTATTCCAAATAAGCTTGATGCAACATATACTTCATTTAAAAAATAATTATTGGATTTGTTTGGATAAAAATCTAGTTTAGCGCTAATCCAATCGGATGAAATTCTTACCATAATACATTCACTAAACATAAATAAGTAAATTTATTTCTTTTAATACTTATATTTAACTGCCTTTTAACCATTCTAACTGTATTATTTCATCGTTTTATCTATTTATTACAACCACTTTTGTTTTATTGAATCACTAAACTATAAATTCTAAATAGGAGAATAAAATAAATTAGAGAATTACATTGTAACACATATATATAAGTTGTTAATATTAAAATTTAAAACTTTACTATTTTTCATATGCAATATTACATGCGAAAAGCCATAATTTTTTTGTTATACTATGCATGTGGATTTTTCATCCAAAATCCACCCAAACGCATATTTATGTATATGCCACCCTAATTAATGAAAGTGAGAAGAGTGTTTATCATTTTTCTCACTTTTTTATTTAGGCTCTGTTAATATTGATTATTGATAAAAAGTATTAAATAAGGGAAGACACCTTAGAGTTGGTGCTTCCCTTATTTGTTGATTATTCAAATCTAAAATAGGTATTTTCTAAACCTATTCTTTGCTTTAATGTTTTGCCCAAAGCATAATTATTTGGTAATTCTTTTTCAATGACACAAATAATATAACCTGCTTTTCCTGTTGTTAAATTAGTTAGTTGTAAGTAGTTAGTGTTGTCGTAGATATAAGAAATAATATATTCATAGAAATTATTTTCTTTATCTTCTCTATTCATACCAACATTGTACAACCTAACTCTTGCTCCTACCCAAATTTCCTCATCATCATCAACATTACTTAAAGGCATCCATTTCGAGTTATCCAATATTTCACCCTTTTCTTAATTCATTCGTTTATACACGAATGTTGCTAGACACAAAAAACTATCATAAGCATCCGTCATTTCATTGATTAGACGACCACCAACAGAGAAAAAAGACTCAACATAGCTTTTTACCCATTGAAACACTTGCTCTTTTAGTTATTTTTACATTTTGAATCTACGAAAATGAATTCCCTTATAAAAACTCTAACAGAGAATGTTCCCTCCAAATTTCACCTAGGGAATTATTTGTTTTCCAAAAAACCTACCAACATCTTTATCAACTCATTTTAGAATATTTAAACAATAATTCCATATACATTACCTGCATAAATTATTCATTTTCTTTTATATAAGACCTACCTTTTTACTTTTGGTAGATTATTAGACATTGGATTATTATACATAAACCCCAAAAACATGCGGTATTTTGTAGAATTTTGTCTATCAATATGTATGTACACCCTTTTGTAGTGGATATAGACTGTGAGGTGTAAGGAGATACCTTACAAAATAATAAAAAGGAGATTATAGAATGAGTAGATTAACAAAATTCTCAAAGTTAGTATTTGCAACTTTAATCGCGGGAAGTAGTCTAAGCACCTTTGTTTCGTCACACAGTGTACAAGCTGACACCTTAGATCCTAATTACCAAGACAATGTAAAATTCATACCACCTTCTAGTGCTAGGCCAAAATTGGAACAAAAAAACACTATTGTTCCAGAAGCAAAAGTTGTTAAAAACCATTATGTAAAGTACTCTAAAGCACATTTCCAAACTAAAGAAAGTATACCAAAAGAGATTTATTATTCTTCAGAAGGCTTTAAGGGCTATATACAGGCAAGTACCGTTTGGGATATGGGAGATCATTTCGCAACACTATATTCCGGAACCGTTATTCGATGTTAGACTTTTAATCCATTCTCCCCTAATGCTTAAAATGATTAATAACTCACTGCCAATACTTTAATATCTATTGTTCATAAAATAAACCACAAAATCTTTCGATTTCATGGTTTATCAAATATAAAGATAATGCTAAACGAATACTCTAACATTACCTTCCCCAAAGTTAATTATAGAGTATTTTCAAAAAAAAGACACTCTTGTAGTGTCTTTTTTATAGTATTTTAAAAAGAATTCCACCTACTAACACCTTTTTGTTGCGCCTATTCGTTTATTTCAATATAATACTTTTCCATCTCGTATATGCAATAGACAATGATAGCTAAACTCCAACTGACACTATAATAATTATGTGTGTAGAAGTCATAGCCCGCTTTAATACCTTTCTCTATTACAACTAATGTAAATCCTAAAGCCACCCATCTGTTAATTTTCATCTTTATAAACGTTAAAGAGATAATGATTAAAAATAAAATATTTGTAAGATGATTTATCATTAGCTCATATTTTTGAATGTATACTGCCATTATACAAGCAACGATATTAGTCGCAATGCCAAAGGCAATCACCGCTCCCCAAACCCTGTCCGAAAGTCCCACTCCTGAGTCAGTCCCTTCCTAAACAAATATCCCTTTCTTTAATTCGTTCCTACACCCTATTCAAGATATGCTAAATTATCCTTGTCTGATGAATATCTATTTATCTTTTCATATAGAGCAAACAAAATTTCTACTCATAATTTTTTCTTTATTAGACAAACTATGTCTAAGCCGTTTGAACTAGCGGCTTCACTCTTCTGGTAATGGGATAGCACAATTTATTGAATTGACTAACTCATTCAACCCACTGGCACCGGCAGGCAACAAAATAGTTGTCTGCCATTTTCATGTATACTTTTTCTGATTTCATTTCAAACCAAGTGTGTGCTGTACTGATTTCAAAAGGACAGAATTTCATTTTTAAAAATGTAAAAAAGATAAGGTCCTGTCTACTTTTGGTATAGGACTTTTTCTTTTCACACATACTATTTTTAAACCTGTTTACCAATACGTGTCCTAATGGTGTCTTGAATTCCTCCTAAAAAGGGCTGCAGATACGACTGCATGCCCTTTTATTTACGTTGCTTCTCTATATTGAATAAAATAATTAAAAACTAAAAATGTGATATTACATATTTTTTCTGTTCAGATTATGTTAGGATTTATTTCGTAGTCGAATTATAGTTTCGTATCTAATTCAGCAATATGTGAACTGTTTACCTAAAGAAAAGACACCCAAAAGGTGTCTTTTCTTCTTTTAATCTAAAAAACATTTTTTCTTTTCAGTAAGATCCAATTATCCCTCTAACCTAAACCTCATAATTAAAGGCAATTTAATCATGGTACTCAAGAGTTTTCATCCATTTCAATATACCTATAGCTTAATTTAAAATCACATTTCCAGCACTATATTTGCTTTCCTACAGATTTTCTGTCTTGTTCTTAATTCTGTCAAAATCCTCATGTAGCTATACATAGAATATATGCTACTATGATATTAAGAAACTATGCGTTCCCTTAACCCTGTATCCGGCCCTGTATTTATTACAGGGTCTTTGTTTATTTTATTTACTTTTATTGGCTTATAAGGGTTAATACACAACCAATTTCAATTAAAATTGTTTAAATGTTAGTTAGAATTTGAAATAATATATCTATTAACTTTTTTAACAAATGTAATCTAATATTAAATTTCTAAATCTATACTGTACTATACACCAGTTAACACTATATAAATAGTATTAACTATCTTAATTGAATATTAGTAATAGTAAGTATAAATATTATCAATTTACTACATCTTACATTTATGTAAAAATAAATACATGTTAAGCTTTTTCAAAATCTTTCCCCTAATAAAGATTTGAAGTAGCATTTCATGATTCTCCTTACTGTTAATATGCCTTGAAAAAGAACCCTATAGGGTTCTTTTTCTTCTCATTATAACCTCAGTAAGTCCATGCAAAAAGGACTGCTAATTATTAGAACATTGCTTCATTTTCAAAGAAACAAAAAAAGGAATCCTTTACGGATTCCTTTTTGCAATGCACTCTTTTTCAAATGGTACATTTTGTACCTACTTTTAGTATAACTTATAATCCCTATAAGATAAATAAGATTAAATTGAATTTACTTCATTTATTTTCATAAAAGTATATAAATCTATAAATTAATACTACTAGGTTCACTTCCAAAAGGTTTGTATTTTTTCAATAAAAAGAATACATTATACTTCTTTATAATTTTACACTTTAGGTTTATCTGTTAATGCAGTAACAATCCTGTCCACTAAGTCTTCTGGCATCCATTCATGATTTGTATCATTCGTTTCATTTGGCCCTAAAGAATCAATAAACTTTTTAAACTTTGGAAATAAAACAATAGAAGTGATCCAATGTATCGTATGATTTATGGAGAAGAAATGAAAAACTCCTTGCTTTTCACCCTCCTGTAATATTTCTTTTAACTGTTCAAAATTACCTATGAAATACGGTTTAATCTTTTCTAATCGTGCACTTTCCTTAATAATCTCCTCATATGCCAATGATCCAATTTCAGGGTTCTCTTTTATATGTGTAGTAAAAACCGTTAAATAGTCTCTAAGGGCATTGATAGGATTAAATTGATTCTTCTCAAGAAAATTGGGTAGCTCATTAGCAAGACCATATTTCTTAAACACCTCATAATATAGGTTTTCTTTCCCGTTAAAATAGTAAGAGGCCATAGCAACATTCACTTTCGCTTCTTTTGCAATTTCTTGTATGCTCGTACCTTCGTAGCCACGCTCTCCAAATTTTTTCTTAGCAGCCTTTAAAATATTTTCCATCGTCTGCTCTCGAGATTTCCCCATTTCACACACCTCAAATAGTATATATTTCACTTCAAAAGCCCAATAAGGACTTTGAATAGAGTATCTTTTTAATGAAATTTAATTATATATTTAAAGTGGTAACTTAACAACCGATGAAGTTCTGATTACTTTAAACAATATCCCCTTGCGTAATATCAATAGCTTTCAAATACTTTACGCTCTTTTCTAATCGAGTGAAAGTCTGGACAAAAAACATCTAATATTATCTTAACTTCGTGTGCAAACAAAAAAATAATAAGGACCAAAGTTTATCTATTTTATAGATAAACTTTGGTCCTTTCATTACATTATACAGATTTAAAATAAACTCGTATATTGATGAGATAATTATCCATCAATCGGCCATCATTTACTGACTAGATCTGTTTAATCTCGATATAAGGTCCTTTAATGTTTAATTTGTTAATATCATTAGAGATATTGCCTACAGTTGATTTTTCATTAAAAGTATAGACCTTTTCACCATTTACAAAGATACCCCAATCTTTATCTTCGTAACTGATACCATAACCAGCATTGCTAGATGTAGCTTTAAGTTGATTTCCATTCATTGAAAGAGATAATTTCCCTTTTCCTTTGTTAAGTTTATCATTCAGGCTGTTGATACTATTCATTTGTTCTTCAAGGGCTTTTTGGTTATCAAGAGTAACTTGATGGTTTTTCCAGTCTAATTTATAGTGGTTCGTAAAGAATTCATTATATGTATCTTTATTATTTGTTCCCCACCATTTTGAACTTACCCATTCGATATTGTACTGATCTGAAATTCTACGATTTGTTATTTTTAAATCTGATGTAGTTTCTGTTTTATCAGCAGTAATAACCGCTACTACGTTTGGAGAAAAACCATATCCTGTTAAAGCTGGTACTGTATCTTTTGAAACAAAATTATTCGTTCCTTCATTATAACTACGTGATTTCATAAATAGTTGATTACCATAGAAAGTATTGAATGAATCACGATTATAAATTCCCCACTCTGGGAAGTTAAATGATTGGAATCCTACTTTCCAATTTAATTTTTTATCTGTGTGAGTCTCTAATACCGTTTTATAATCTACTTGATCATAAGATACACTTTCTTTCCAAGCAAAGCTACCTGTGATACTTGCATCGGCATTTGGCCCTTTATCATTTACTCCTACTTTAACACTTCCACCAAGTGTATACCCTACCTCCGAAGTGACCTTTGCTGAAGTCATTGTATTAACTGGGGCAGCTTTATGGAATTGAGCACTATCACCACTTGTTATTTCTGCTTCAGTATGATAGGCTGATGGCCATTTTAAACCTGCGTTATAGTATCCGCTATTAATTGTATATTTAGCATCTATATTACTACCATCAGTGGTAACAATTGCAATCTTTTTATCTGCGTAAGGATCCTCAATAAAAGAAACCTTTATTGAATTTTTGATATTTTGCTTCATGTCATAAGTAGTTTTAAAACTATTATAGACCTTCCCACCATTTTGAAGATTTTCTACAGTTCCTTTAGAATCTGCAAATGCAGATGTTGCTTGTAAACCAAATGATCCAGACATAATAACGGACGCTACCGCAACGCATTTAGCTATTTCTTTTGCTTTTTTCATACAGACAGCCACTCCTTCTTAAACATTTAAAAGATATAAATATATTATTTCTAGTTCACAAAAATAGAGATATATTCATAGCCATACAATATAGAAATTCATTAACTTTTATGACACTAACTAAAAACACATATTTCACTAATCTTCCTCTCACTATTATTGATAACTATTATCAACATTACTAAAACATAAAATAACGATTTAAACAACAATTTTAAAAAAATTATAGAATTCTTCATTTCGAGAATTACTATATTTTCAATTACTTATTACAGCCTATATTCAGATACATTATTTCCTTTCCATTCATAATAATCTAAAATTCCTTCATAAATGGCTTCTGCTGCAATTTGTCTGCCATTTTCCGTAGATAATTTACTGTAATCAATACCATTATCTATAAATGCCAGTTCCGTCAACACAGCTGGCATGTCATTTTCCCTTATAACATGAAGGTCTCCATGTTTAACTCCTCTGTCTCGTGTTTGAAGTGCCTCTACTAAACGTGTTTGAATTTTTTCCGCTAAAACACGACTTTCTTCCACATGAGGATTTGTTTTTTCAGATTTAGAAGATTTATAGTAATATGTTTCTGTCCCTTTTGCATTACCATTAAAAGCATTTGCATGTACGCTTATAAAGATATCACCCCGATTTTTCTTAGCAAATTTAACACGTTCCTGTAAAGAACTTTTTTGATCATGTCCTGGTCTATTATCAGATTGACGAGTTAATAAAACTGTAAATGGTGTATGCTTTTCAAGTAATTGTTGTAGACGTAAAGAAGTGTCTAGTACAATCTTACTTTCAGGTAATCCCTTTGTGGATTTCCCAGGATCTTCGCCACCATGTCCAGGATCAATAATAATTGTTTTGCTTTCTAATGGGTTTTTTTGACGATGTTGCATCATATCTGTTTTTGCAGTAAGTTGAGCAGCTTCAGCACGTGTTATAAATCTATTTGGTTGCCAACCGTTCTCAGTACCATTGGAAATTTTCAAACCGATTAAAATATTGGCATATTTTTCTCCCCAATGCCCTTTTAAATCTTCAAATTTAACCTGCTCATTATGATTTGGTGTGCTTTGTAGTTTATATGCATTTACTAGCATCGTAGCCATAGCAGCGCGAGTTACTTTTCCGGATGGATTGAAGATTCCATTACCCTCACCTTTAACAATACCAGCTTTTTCAGCAGCAGCAATATACGGAGTCGCCCAGTGGTTTTGTGAATCTGTAAATGATGGTTTTGCATTAGAGTCAATTTGTAGACCTAAAACTTTTGTCATAATTTTTGTAGCCGAAGCTCTGTCTAATGAGTCATTTGAACCGAAAGTTCCGTCTGGATAGCCATTCAATACCTGTTTATCAACTAAATAATTAACGGATTTGTCCGCCCATGCAGGAACATCTGGGAACTTATGAGTATTTGCAAATGTATTAGATGAGTAGGATAATAGACTTCCAGCAAGAATTCCTGTAGCAATTAATTTGTATTTCAAAATGTAACACCTCTATCAAGTTATTACAATTTGGTAAATATATCATTTATAATTAATCTTTAAATAATACGACCTTGAATAAAGAATAGATTAAATTGTTCGTATTACTATATAGCAGATAACGAATTTAAAATAGAACTATTACTCCAAAATAATCCTCGGACACACACTTATAGATAGAGATTATTAAATATACTCACCAACATTGTGTAACCAGTATAGTTACTTATACATACGAGTGTCAATTAAAATAACCTTACACTTTTGTAAGATAACCACCTTAATAGTAAACCAAGTAATTATTAAATAATATAAACAGTTACTTGATATAATAAAATAGCAGTCTTAAATTTTGAGCAAAGACTAATTATTTTGATAGGAGAATAACTTATAACAACCACATTTTTAACAATGCTTTTGAATCCCACTTTACTCTATAATTCTCTGTTATATCCCAACGTGAATGCTCCTATAATATAGTCAATTGCTGCAATGAATACTACAACTTATAATATTGTATTCCCCCAAAAAACATCTCTAGAAGTCACCGAAAGTGGCCTTTATTAATACACCCACACAATCCATCTTTTCACTCCCTTAGGACATCCTCAAATTTTACAAGGAACGAAAAAAGAAGAGGGATACCTTCCCTCCTCACCAATGAAATTAAAAAACACCTTAATTTATATCCCCTACCTTTTACAATCTCACTTCTATTGCTAGCCAGTTTAATTCTTCAATTCTATTTTCATAGATTCATATATTCTTCTAAGGTCTGCTTTTGTTTATATAGTTCTTAACAGAAAGAATGTATATCCTTCTATTTGTTTGACATCATTAAGATGCTCACAAATAGAAATAAATTCTATTCCTATATATAGATAAACAATCTAAAAATTTATATAATAAGATTAGAAGTGTAGCATATTATTATTGAAGGGTCTTGGTATAATGCTAGGCATTAATGTAAAAAAAACAAATGAAGAATTAATTATTTCATGGCAATTGGCGGAGATTACAATTCCATTACGTGATGTGATTGAGGTTACCGAAGATGCTACCTATGCTGGTGTTGAAGAAGTAGATGTAATACGTATTGGAACATCTTATGGGACAACAGACCGTATTTTAATTAAAACAGTAAAACAAAATTATGTATTGTTTACTACAAATAAAGTTGCTATTTTAAATGCCATTCACGCTTAAATATAGGAGTCTTCTTGGCTAAAATGATAAAAATAAGCACATCTTGTTATAAAAACAGATGTGCTTATTTTTTAATTTCTATGCATTTTTACGTTTTAAGAAAATCACTCCACCAACTATTAACAGTAATGCTCCTGCAGCTATAGAAATCCAACTTGTAAGATTAGTACCTGTTTGCGGTAACCATCCAATTTTAGATTGAATTTCTTTCTCAGGTTGTGGTTGTTCTTTTACTTGCTCGTTAGGTTGCTCTGGTGTTGGCGTATTTTTATCTGAATTTGGCTGTTCTGGTTTAGGTTGTTCCGGCTTTACCTCTTTAAATTTCACTGTTTGTCCCTTATCTTCAATTTCAGCGTGAATAGCTACTAATATATTATCTTGATACAGTTCTTCAAATACTACTACTTCTTTACCTTGTAATGCAGAAGCATTAAATGTGAAATCTAGTGTGATAGAACCATTCTTCTCTTTAGCAATAAACTTAGATTCTACTGTTACTTCTTTACCCTCAACTAATAATGGCTTGTTTGTTGCTTTATCCATCAGTTTACCTTTTACAACATACTCTTTACCCGCGATTAAGTCTTTGTATTCCACTTTATCTTGGATTGTTACAGATTTAGAAGCGTCTAACTCTTTAGAACCATCAGCTTTGTTTGTTGCTGTCGTTTTAATAAAAGGTTCTACAAATCGAACTGTTTGACCTACATCGTTAATGTCAGCATGAGTTGCAATTACTTGCCCTTCATGTAATAAGTCTTCGAACACAACTACTTCTCTTCCTTGCTGTTCAGCACCAACAAAAGTAAAGTCTAATGTTACAAAACCGTTCTTTTCTTTTGCAGTAAATTTAGTCTCAGCTGTTACTTCTTTACCATCAATTAGTAATGGTTTGTTAATAGCTTTGTTCATTAATTTACCTTTTAAAGTGTACTCTTTACCAACAACTAAGTTAGTGTACTCCACTTTATCCTGGATTGTGATAGAATCCTTTGAATGAATCTCTTTTCCACCATCAGCTTTGTTTGTTGCTGTCGTTTTTACTGATGGCTTAACGAACTTAACTGTTTGACCTTTATCATTGATATCAGCATGTGTCGTAACAACTTTTCCGTCTTTCAGTAACTCTTCGAATACTACTACTTCTTTTTCTTCTAAACCAGTTGCATCAAAAGTGAAATCTAGTGTAATAGAACCATTTGCTTCTTTTGGTGTAAACTTCGTTTCAGCAGTTACTTCTTTACCATTTACAACTAATGGTTTATTAGTCTCTTTATTCATTAATTTACCTTTTAAAGTGTACTCTTTACCTACTTGTAGGTCTTTGTACTCCACTTTATCTTGGATTGTTACAGACTTAGACGTGTGCATTTCTTTTGTACCATCTGTTTTATCAGTAGCTGTTGTTTTTATTGAAGGAATCTTTTCATCTTTGACAATGTGTTTAATGATTTGACCATTCTCTTTAATTTCAAAAGAGAACGTTTCTTCATTTAATACATAACCTTTTGGTGCAACAGTTTCTTTATATGTGTATTTTCCAAATGGTAACTTTTCAAATTTAGCGATTCCTTTATCGTCTGTTTTTCCTTTTACTACTTCTTTTCCTGCTTCGTTATAAATCGTAAATTCTGCATTTGGAAGCTTGTTATTTCCATCAGCTACATCTACCTTTGTAATTTCTAGATCACCTTTGATAAGATGATTAACTGCCAATAGCTCAATAATCTTTCCATGTTCCTTTATTTCGAACATAATCGGTTCTTTAACAAGAACGTAACCATTTGGAGAAGCCTTTTCTACAAATGAATATTTACCATACGCTAAATCTTTGACGTTAATCTCACCATTTTTATCTGTCTTATATTCCCCAACTACTTTTCCACTTGCATCTTTTAGCTCGAATGCTGCACCTTCTAATTTTTTACTAATATCTTCATTATCTACTTTTAGTAATTTTACACTACCTTTCACTTCGGTATTTTCCACTGTAAAAGTAAGTGTTTTATTGTGCTCTTTAATTTCAAAAGGATACTTTGTTTTATTTCCAATATATCCATTAGGTGTTTTTGTCTCTAAGAAATAATATTTACCATACGTAAGACCTTCAACGTTTGCAATTCCATTTTCTTTTGTTACTACTTTTTTCACTTCTTTTCCATCTTCAGTGAAGACTGTGAATTCAACATTTGGTAAAATCTTTCCTGAATCACTAAGCTTTTTAATTTCGATGCTACCTTTTACTTTGTTATTTACTATTTGGGCAGCTCCTGTTTCTCCTGTCTTAACTTCAATAGTTTGTGGTTTATCATCTGAAACATAGCCTGTTGGTGCTTTAATTTCTTTTAATGTGTAAGTACCAATTGGTAAGTTGTTTAATTCTGCCATACCATCAGCACCAGTCGTGATTTTTCCGACTGATTCATTATTTACATTAAAGACCTCAAATACTGCACCAGCTAAAACTTCTCCATTTTCTCCAACCTTTTTAATTTTTAAAGAACCAGCTGCTTCCCAATTTACTGCAAGATCACTACTAAGCTTTTCTTCATTTCTCTCTAATAGTACTGTAGCATTCTGAACAGTATCCGTACCACGGTAAGCAATTGCTTGAACTTTAGTTAAATTAGCAGCAACACTTAAATTAAATTCACCCGTTTTTGTATTCTTAGGAATTTGGATACGAAATTTTTCTCCAACTGAAAGCTGATCTTTCACTTCTCCACTTTCACTAACAATTCTAACTCCATTAGGTGCATTTTTCGCTACTACCTTATAAGAACCACTCTTAGCATTTGTTTGTACTGAATATAGATTTGTTTCGAAGAATTCACCCTTTAATTCTGCTTTTTGCTTTTCAGCAGGAATCACATTCATAAAAACATCTTGAGTCTCTTCACTATTATTAGCATTACTAATAATAGCCTTAGCTGCTTTTTCAACATTTTTATTCTCATGTTTTAATTCATTTACATCGAGTTGACCTAATGCATTCCAAACCGCAAGTTGCGTTGCATAATGCGCTTCATTTTTATTAGCTACTCCCAGCTGTTCAGCACTTTTTTGCGGGAAACCATTTAATAAGACTCTATATACTACATTATCTGTTTTCCCCATTTCAGGAAGATCTTCACCATTTGGTGATTTTAATCCAAGGGTTAAGCAATAAGCAATTTGACCACTTGAATTTTTAATCATTTCAGTGCGAATGTACTTACCTAGACTATTACTATAACTCCAGTCCATTGAATATTTCTCATGCGTCATAACCTCTGCACTAGCCCTAGGTAAAAATACATTAAGGAATAATGCCAGTACTGATAATAATGTAAAAACTCTTATAATGACTCTCTTACCCAATTTTGTAACCTCCCTAGAATAAATTAATCCGAGTATATATCGCAATATCTAAAACATTCACGATCGACCCATTTATCATTATAAAACAATAAATTACAAATATTAAATAATTTTAATAAAATAGTCAAAAAATTTACACATTTTATTATTTATCAAGTTTTTTAACGAATTTACTATATACAAATTCTAAAACACGCCTACAATTTAAAAGACAAATATGTATGTTAAATATATAAATAGCAATTCCTTTACTCCAGTTATTAAGCTTTCCCCTATTAAAAATATCCTCTTCATTTTCTTGTTAACCTGAGTAACTTATACACCTCTTCTAATCTATTACACTCCTCCATTTAAATATAAAGGTGACTTCTCGTTCAAAGAATAAAGTGAAACTTTAATCCTCCCGATTCCCATCTAACTTCTTTGCTTTCATTGAATTTTTGGGCGGGAGTCTTACTGCCCCAAAATAGCGGGATACATTATGCAATATTGCATTTGATAATTATTTTCAGTGTAACTATAATGATTACAGGATTACTATTAATCCAATATTCTACATGGAGGTTTTATTATGTTTAAAAAAATTATTGTATCTTCTATGGCGCTTACTATGTTCGGTGGAGCTGCAACTATGCTAGAGGCACCTACTGCTCAAGCAGCTTCTTATAACTCAACGTCATCCTCTTACTTTGATGTCACTCCTGAAGAGGCCGTGGCTTTCTATCAATCTCAAGACTATAAAAAATTAAAAGTATTTTTGGATGACTTTGAAGCAAGAAACCCTTATACTCCAGGTGGAGGCTACGCTCAAGGGAGTGTACGTATGCAAAAATTCAACGATGCTCTTAGAGATGCAAAATTAACAAATGTCTATCAAGAATTTATTAGAATCTCATACTACAATCATTATCCAGAACCAAAATAATAACAACGGATTAAATGTTTATTATTTCTATAACTTAGCCTAATTTTAAATGTATAACCTAAAAATAATTACTAAAACCACTCATATAAGGGTGGTTTTTCTATTTCCCCATATAATTTAGCGGAATGTTACATCATCTTTATTTTAATATGTTTTATAGTAGACATTCTCTAGTTGACACAATCTAGTAGGTTAGCAATGGGAATTTCAAAATATATTTATAATTATTTTCTGTTTAATAGCAAAAAACGAACACCCTCTCACAATTAGATAAGGTGCTCGTTTTCATTTTTATCGGTAATTCTCAATTCACTTTAGCTTCTTTCCAATAAGTAAAGATTAAATTAACTTAAAAACAAAGCGTTTTAAATTTAATTCATAGATCTTACTGAAACTTGGAATTGCCCCTTAGAACCATCATCATTTGAAACGTAAATTTTATATGTTCCATTCGGCAATGGAGATAAAGCATTCCGTACATTTGTAACATTAATTTGTTGTTCTCCAGGTTTTATATAACCACCAACAATTAGCTCTGTATTTGGACCTTTTACACTATATCCCATTGTATTTTGACCATTATTTTTCATAGAAAAGCTTAAGTCAGTACTCCCATCATATACGAAAGAAGTTACAGCCTCGCCACTATAATCCATTGTTTGGGTTAATAATAAGTCTGCAGAAACATGTTCAACTACATGAATTGGATCATTCGTTTTGTGTACTTCTTCAGCATAAGTATTATTCCCTAACACACCAAGTGTTAATGCTGAAACTACTCCACAACTAAGCACTAGTTTATTTAACTTCATTTTAAGTTCCCCCTTGATGTTTGTATTCTATTACCATCATACATCCTTTTTTAAGTGCGTTTTTATGTAATAATTCATATCTATAAACCTATATATTTTAACTTTCCGCCTTAATAGTTATTGAGAAAGCCACATAGATAAAGCTACAATATTACACTTCATAAAAAACTTATAAATTTTAAAATCTTTTTCTAACAAAGTTTTATACGAGGAAGTACCAAAATACTCAAATAAATAGCATTTCTATTTCAGATAAAATGTACTAATAAAATTTTTCTAAAATTTCACTTTGTAATTTGATATATTCCATGTTAATATAACGAAGGCTACAAAACAGGAGTCACCACACATATCATTTTCACAGAATATTCATACTTAAAGAACCTTATTTTATCAGTAACTCAATCCCAATTTTACCTATACAAAAGTTAGTTTATAAATTCATATGCACATGAATTTAAATAGATTTTTTATCTATTATTTTTTCTATTTTCCTTATCGATTTTAATACGAGTAATATAACAGCACTTTTCAAGTACCCTTCCTTTTTAGATAAAAAGTCTACTAATACTAAACATCTTTGTCCAACTCATACATAATTCTACTTACAAACTATCGGAGATGCAAAACTATGGGAATTTCTACTCTTTTATTAAATACCTTTATTATAATAATTTGTATCCTTAGCTATCACGTACTCTGGCTAGAGTTTAAAGAAAAAATAACATGTAATAATATGTTATTTTCTATCCTTTCCTCCATTGCTATTATTTTTTGTATGACTTTTCCTTTTCATTTACATGTGGGATTTATTTATGATTTACGTTTTATTCCTATTATATTAGTTTTTCTATATGGAAATACAAAAAACATTGTTTTTATAGGAATTTTATATCTTTCTTACCGGTTTTACTTAGGCGGAAATGGCGTTCTTCCATCATTTATTATCTTCACTATTATTTTGGGTATAACAATGCTCTTTCGTTACTTATTACCTATGTATTTTAAAGAAAAAAAGATATTATTAAGCTTACTTCTTATTTTAGTATGTACAGCTTCACTTTCTATTTGCGGTATTGTAACTCAAATAAATACAGGAGGTAAAATAGACTCTACTCTCATAGAATTTTTATTAAATTATATAGTCATTAATATTTTCACAGTATTATTATCAGTTTATTTTATAGAGGAAATGATTGAGAAATATAAAATGAAAGAAAAACTGCAACGGGCTGAAAAATTTTATATAGCTAGCGAACTAGCAGCGTCAATTGCACACGAAATCCACAACCCACTAACCACGGTACATGGATTCACTCAATTATTAAATGAAAAACATGCCTCTAAGCTATCTCAGGAGCAATACTTAGAAATCATGTTAATTGAAATGCAGCAAATACAATCTACTATTAATAACTATTTATCTTTAACCAAACCACAGAACACCCTAAAAGAGAAAATAGATATTAATCACATTTTAAATCAGGTGAAAGATACTATTTCACCACTCGCTCTGTCATACAAAGTTGAAATCAAACAAAATAGTACAGATTCCTTTTATATAAATGGGGACCCCGAAAAATTCAAACTCTGTCTAAACAACATCATCCAAAACGGAATTGAGGCTATGAAAAATGGTGGATTATTACAAATAAATATACAAAAAGTAAAAGAAAATATCATAATTGATATTATTGATTCAGGAATTGGGATGTCATCTCAACAAATAAAACGAATTGCTTTGCCATTCTATTCAACAACAGAAAAAGGAACTGGGCTTGGTACTATGATTGCTTATAGTATTATTAGAGAATTAAACGGAGATATAGAGATAGAGAGTGAATTAGGTAAAGGGACACGTTTTTCTATTAGTATCCCTTGCTAACGTGATAACAATTTTCTATTTAGTTAATTACATAAAAGGATCAGAGTATATCTATTGTTACAGATATACTCTGATCCTTTAGTTTAATTCAATTAAAAACACTTAATATTTATAACTTTTCTTACATCGTGATGAAATACTAGTTCATCGATTTTATCTCATTTACTGATTAGATTTGTTTAATGTAAATATAATATCTCGCGATACTTAATTTGTTATTATCATTAGGGACATTTCCTGCAGTTGTTTTTTCATTAAAGTACAGACCTTGTGCCATTCATTGAAAAAGACAACTCCCTTTTTACTACTTCACTTCCACCGTATAATTTCCTGTCCCCCCGCCATACTGATACACATGTAAATAATACTTCCCTGGATACGTGTAGTAGCTACCTACTAATTTATTCCCTTGTTGCTGAGCATACGTAACATAATTATTTAAATCTGCTTCAGAATAAAGTACCCAGTTCATTCCGATATTATTTTCATTCGTTACGTTAATTTGAAGGTTTTTAGCATTCTCCACATTAATTTCAAAGAAGTCACTTGTATCGCCATTTCCTAAACTAGCACGTAAAACTTGATTTAACTGCAGTTTGTTTGCTGTTTGGAATGAGTTATTCGGTTCTTTTTCTACACTGTTATCTTCTTTCTTTTGAACAGTTACAGTCGCTGTAGCAGTATTAGTTGCTCCTTTATCGTCTGTTACCGTTAATTTCGTCGTATACGTTCCTTCTTTTGTATATACGTGAGTTGGATTTTGCTCATTACTTACTGCTCCATCACCAAACTCCCATCTATACAAAGTAATTTTCCCGTCTTCATCTTTTGATCCGTCGCTTTTAAATGAAATTGCTTCATTTACATTTCCACTATACGGACCATTTATAACTGCAACTGGTGCTTTATTCTCTGCACCTTCTTCTGTATTAATACCGTGGAACACAACATCATATTCAAATTGTCCTGATGCATTCACGCGATAATTTACGAAGTATGCTGTTACTGTTTTATAGCCTGTCCATTCCTTTGCACTTAAACGTTTTAACGTATCATTAACGTTTTGTGTAATTGTTTTCCAATCTTCATATTCTCCTTTTGCTGCAGTTCCTGTATATGTTCCTTGTAGTGTGAATGTATTAAAGAACTGTGATTTATTTTTCTTCACTGATACATTTTTCAATTTTGCTTCCGCTGTTATTTCTGCTGCAATATCTGAAACTGGCTTCGATGCATGATTCGCTAAATAATCGTCTGATACTAATGGCACATTATATTTTTCACGATTATCAACTAGCATTTGCATATAGTCTTGATATTCTTTATTTAAATTCGCATCTTTACTTAATGTAGAGCGATATGCATCATATGCTGTTACATCATTTTTCCTAATAAGATCATGTATTTTATCAAACATATCATATCTCTTATTGTACATATACGATTGTAAAGCAAAGGAATAATTATAGAAATCCCACGTTCCATACTTTGCATTTAACGTTCGCTCTGCCGTATAACGCTCTGCTGGGTTTGAAGATAACCCTCCTATAATACTCTTTCTCGGTACAACATTATCCGTTCTCGTTGCTCCTGCAAAAAATTCAGCATTTCCTTCTTCAAACCAAGATAATCTTTCATTTTCATATATTTTTCCTTGTCCCCATAACCCTGGTACTTCATATCTACCTTGTAAATAATGCGTGAACTCGTGCCGGAATAATTCTTCTAAACTATAAATACTTTCTTCTGGCGTACGCTCATAAGTAAAGAACGTACCTGTTCCTTCTATATAAAGACCACCGTTATTCGTTTCATATCCGTACAATTGACGATTAAATTGATATTCCGCTGGGCTATTATAAATAACCATCGTTAATACATCATCAGGATTTCCTTTTTCTAAAGGTTGATCACTTTCAACCGTACGATGGAATTGTGCCTTCACTTCTTTTGCCGCCCAATATAAACGTTTTACTTTTTCTTCTGTCACTTTATCTCCAGCTTTTAAAACAATTGCCCCATCATCAAACGTATACGTTTTTGGCAAATATTTTTTCTTTCCATCTTCTCTTATTTGATCTAAATTCACCACTTTACCATTTGCATCTTTCCCGCCATAATTCGTTGCAATTTGCTCAGCAGCTACGAAATATTGCTCCCCTAAATATGGATATATTTTCATCGCATCTGTTACAACTTGTAACCCTTTCGTTCCTGTACTATGGAACGTACCGAGTCTACCTGTATAATAAATGCCATTATTAATAAGCCAACCGGTTTTTGCTGTAATCGTTCCCATTAATGCAAAACGACTTAATTCATTAATATAACTATCTATTTTCTGATACCATACTGTATCTTTCGGTGCTTTCCTCGTATCGTACAAATACGATTGAATATCGTAATCAACACCTTGCATAATATCGTAAATAGCATTTCCAGCTGAAAGATTATCTACTAATGTAGAAAAATTATCATTATATTGTTTAAAAATCTTTGCAGCTGATGTTATCGTTTCCACATCACTCGAAGCGTTTCCTATTAACTTTCCGTATGATGATACCACTCTATTTTGCTCTAATGTACCCAGCTTGAAATTTGAATTGTTAGCTATCGCTTTTAATGCAGGTAAGCATTTATCATGATAACTCCGTTCATTTAATTTACTAAGTTCCGAATTATAAAATCCTAAATAAAATCCTGAACGCAATACCTCCACTAATGTCTCAATCCCTTTTGAATCATCCTTCGTATAGGCTTGTCCTCGCTGCTTCAATTTATCAATAATCGCCTGCATCCTACTATCATTTTGATAGAATGCTTGACTGTCTGTATTAAACTGAAATAGCCCCGTAATTTGCTCCCAATCAATTGTTACAAGTAAATCTACTAACTGCTGATTGCTTAATTGATTTAATTCAGCAATTGTATAAGTTTTCGCTACAGCTAATTGCTTACTTTCTTTTTTCACCTCAGGTGGTCTTTGTGATAAATCGGCAAATTGTAGCCTTTTCTCAAAAGACTTGCTTTCGAGCACTTTCGATGAATGAGCTAATTCTTGTACTGGTAGTTGTACACCGACTGGCTCCATTTTGAGCACATTTCGATAAGAAACTTGCTCTCCCTTAGTATCTTCTGCCAAACTTCCCCCTTGAAAACTCCCTAACATTAAACTAGCAAAACTTACCCCTACTAACATTTTCTTTGAATAGCCTTTCATGCTCTCCCCTACCTTACATTTTTAGTGTCCCGCTCCATTATTTTACTATTTTCACTTTTTGTCCTGTATTGAGAAAAAATAAGGTAACGTTCACACATGTATCCATTCCATGTAAAATTAACGCTTGACTTTCCGTGCATTTTATATCAAAAAAGATAGATAATAGCAAAATTTCTGCTACATCTATCCTCGTTTTCAACACTATGATTTTAACTTTATAAACGTAACTTCCGGTAATGTTTGCATATGCTGAATAAACTCATTCTTTTCTTCTGACGATATATTTTTCAGTTGCATTCCTACCTTATAAACAGTTTCTGTACCTTGCTGTGAAGCTTCCACCTCATATGAGAGTATTGGGATGCCTTTCACTTGTAGTGTTTCTAATATTTGTTGTATCACTTCATGTTTATTTACAAACATTTGCACTGTTATATTTTGTGGAAATAAAAATTGCACCTTAAAAATACGACTTACAATTTCTAAACCAATTAAAACGAGAATCGTCGCTCCAATGCCTACTACATACATTCCCGCTCCAATTGCTAATCCTATACCGGCAGTAGCCCATAAACCAGCCGCGGTCGTTAATCCTTTCACCGCCTGCTTTTGAATAATAATTGTGCCTGCACCTAAAAAACCAACTCCACTAACGACCTGTGCTGCAATACGACTTGGGTCTAGAGACATATGCTCTTCAAACACAATATCTGAAAAGGCATATTTCGAAACAACCATTATTAACGCACTTCCTACCGCTACGAGGAAATGAGTCTTTAATCCAGCTTCTTTCGATCGAATTTCTCTTTCAATACCAATCATTGCTCCTAACAAGCCAGCAACACCGATTCGTATAATAAAATCAAAATCTACACTCACGGGCACTTCCCCCTTTCATTCATTATAGATAGATAAAACAAAAAATATCACAAACATCCATTTATCAACATGAAGGAATACCACTAAAATACACTTAATACTCCGGCCGTTTTATGTTAATATTTAAAATATTAACATAAAATAAATAACTTCTAATTTAAAACCTTCACTAATTTTCTAAAAAATAAAAGGTGAATTACATGAAATTAGGTTGAGAAACTTTGGAAAACGCTTTCATTTTGTATCATAATTTTTTATAAATACTACATAAACAAAGGAGCTTACTAACAATGAACGTCTCGTTACTTACACCTACTACTGATTTACAAGAAGAATACTTAGATTTCTATAACGAATGGAAAGATAGCGGTGAAACAATGATCCCGTGGGTTATCTCAAAAAATCCTGCTAACTTCCCAGCTATGGTTCAAGAACTTCTCGATGCGCATAACGGAATAAATATCCCTGAAACTTGGGTACCAGATTCTACATATTGGCTCGTTACAAATAATAATAGAATTGTCGGAGCTGTTAATATACGTCATAGTTTAACTGAACATCTATTTAACGCTGGCGGTCATATCGGTTATGGCATTCGCCCTTCTGAAAGAAGAAAAGGTTATGCTACGAAATTACTAGCATTATCATTAGAAAAAACGAAGGAATTAGACATCACGAAAGTACTTGTCGTTTGCGACGCAGTGAATACCGCTTCTGAAAAAACGATTTTACATAACGGCGGGCTTCGTGATCATGATTTCACTGAGGAAGATGGGAATGTAGTAAGAAGATATTGGATTGAGCTATGAATGATCACAAATAAGCGAGAAAGTGATTATACACTTTCTCGCTTATTTTACACTGCTTCTATTTCAAATTGCACTGTAATACCACTTGGATCTACCACCACAAACCCATTTGTAGTTTCATTTATTTCATGTTGTTTTTCTATTAATCTTTCTTTCACTTCATCTAACGCCTCTTTATATGGTAGTACAATCGTATACACCTTTAGCCCAGTTGCATGTACTGGTGGGTGTGGATTGTTTACTCCGTTCCACGTATTTGCACCAATATGGTGATGATATCCCCCTGCTGAAATAAATAAGCAATCCTCTTCACGCTGTTGTACTTCAAAACCTACTGTTTCCACATAAAATTCATGTGATTTCTCTACATCAGCTATTCGTAAATGTACGTGCCCAACGACAGTATTAGCAGGCAAACCATCAAACTCATAATCAACAAGTGTTGCCAATTCTTTTAAATCAAGTGGTGTACTTCCTCCTGGCCCTTCTCCCCATTGATCACGCGGACGGTCTGCATAAATTTCAATACCATTCCCCTCTAAATCTTGCAAATAAAAAGCTTCGCTATATGTATGATCACTTGCACTATTAAACCTTGAAATTGGTAAAATTTCATTTGAATATGTATAACGCCCTTCTTGCTCATCCGGGCTGTCAATTACATTTTTATTACGAAGAACCCCAAATAGCGCAGAAGCAAAAGCTTCACGAGTCGGAACTAAAAAGGCTACATGATATATACCAGTCGTACGCGGTTCTTGCAGTACTCCGTCCTCTAACCTTTCAAGAACAAGTAACGCGTTCTTTCCACCTTTTCCAGATAAATATGCTTTATTCCCCTCTTGCTTAATTACCTCTAATCCTACAACATTCTCATAAAAAGCAATTTGACGCTCTAAATCTTTCACTTTAAATTCAACATGACCAATACGTGTTTTCGGATGAATTTTTACCATGAATAACTTCATCTCCTTATCCCTATATTTTCCCATTACATATAACCGTTACTATGAAGGATACAACTAAAATCATCCTATGTAAATAAGAAAAGTCAGAATTCACATGCATTTTTATTTTCATAATAAAAATGCCACCTTTTCTAACTTTTAGAAAAGGTGGCATTTTAACTCTTATCTCATTTTATGTACTTCAGCAACTAGCTTTCCACCCTGAATGCCCATATAAAGCTTCACAGGTGCATCATTCGTATTTTCAAATACTAAATCTAAATATGGATATGCAATTGTAGCATCTCTTCCTTGTGGAACATAACCTACCGTTTTAGAATGTGTAGTTCTCTCCACCATTTTCAGGCCAGCTTGATCTGCTGCATTGTATAAAGTTGAAGATGTTTGACAAACACCACCGCCATATCCATCTACTAATTTACCATCTACTATTTCTTTCCCTAATTGATATCCTTTATCTGGTGTTGTATCACCGATTAATGAATTAAAAGAGAAACGGTCTCCTTTTGCTAACACAACTCCATTTATGCTCGCTGCTGACAAACGAATATTCTCAATACGGCCACCTGTTGAACCACCTAAGTTCGTTTCATATCTACCAATTACCGTACCATTTCCTTGCGCATCACTTAATGTTGCGACTGGTTTTTTCTCCACAATCGGCAACTGATACGTAGCATCCCACATACCAACATTTAACAATTTATCTACTAATTCTTTTTCCATTAATTCATAAGAAGGTTTTCCTTCTTGCCAACTTCCATCAGGTGCTATACGTGAAGGAACCATTTTTTTGTCGACGCTTTTTCCAACCTCACCAACAACCTTTGTTACAGACTTTTTAAATTTCGCTTCATCTTCAAAATAGCCTAAACTAGATAAATCTAATTTTTTCACTTCAGTACCAGTTCGACCATCAACTAAACTAATAGTATCCTGCACTTCTGCTTTAGCCTCTACAGTATGCCCACCAATATCACTTACCAATGCAACATCACTTACTTTTGCACCACAGCCACTCATTATAGCTACACATAACACCCCAACCAATATACCCTTTACTTTACGGAACAATATACTCTCTCCCTTTCCCCAACATCACTATTATGTATTTATTTCATTTTTATGTATGTTTTGTTACAATCATTTTACAATATGTTTATAAAATGTTACAAGTTATTTTTCACTCTATATAAATTACTCTTTTCTTTTATAAATGTCTATACATATTTACATAAAAGTTTGGGTTTGATAGAATTGTAACTTTTATGTAAACTCTCTCTTTTATCCAGTATATACCATTAAGCAAAAGAAATACAAATCAAAAACCCTCAAGCTATTTTTTATAAAGTGAAACTGTAATCAGTGGGGGTTTTACGGGCATCCCGACCTTCTTTGTTTCTGCTGAATTTTGACATGGGGGTCTTATTGCCCAGCAAATAGCGGGATAAAGAGAAATCCCGTCAACATAAATAGGTATTTGCCGTGCCACCACTCCGCTTTTGCACATACATTATGGTGAATTCAACCTATTTTAAAGAAATGGAGGATGTTATTATGTATCCCTACAATCCATATGATCCATATAATCAATATGCGTACCAACAACCACAGTATGACTTACAAACACAATATCAATCTTATATAGATCAAGCAGAGCACACGAATCCATATGACCAAAATAGACAATTCCAACTTCCAATCTCTTTTCCTGGCACTGGAAATCGTCAATTAGAAAGACGCGTAAATGAGCTTGAACAAAGAGTTCGTCAACTAGAAAATACAGTTGAGCGCCATACACGTAGACTAAACCGCTTAAACCAACGTTTACGCACAGTAGAAAACAGACTAAACATTCCATTCGCAGCATTAGAAGACGGATTTTAATCGAGAAAATAAAGATTATATAAAGGAAGGGGCTTCCCCTTCCTTATATAAATTGACGAAAGTTTTTTCCATCTCTATACTGATAAGAGTTAATGAAATGAAACAAGGTGATAAATATGGATTTTGAAATAAATTATCTTTCCTTTTATGTTGTACAAGTAGAAGGAAAAGGTGAAGCAGTTGATAAACGCTACAAACATTTTCAAACTTTAGACGCTGAAGAATATGAAGATAGTTCCTTAAAAGAATTTTTGAATGGTGAGTTATTAAAAATATCGAAGCGAAAAGTAGAACGTCATGCAAAAACAGAACAAGCCCCAACAAAAATTGGTCGCTTTATTGTAGAAGAAGGGCACGAACTTGATTCAAACCCTCATTACAACCTTTTTAATCGTATTCGCTTTGCAGAAACAAAAGAAAACTTTAAAGATATGAGCGAACCTCTCGTTTATACATATCTTGACACAAGCGCTGTACGTGGTGGTGTATTTTTAATTGCTCAGGCAAAACTACGCAAATACTTTGATGATCCCTTCGTATTCGTAATGAAATGCGACTTTGAACCAAAGGTTGCTTCTATTTCTGATGAATCAACACTGATTCGTAACGTTGAAATGGCCATCACAACAAAGAATATGAAATCTATCCAATATCCGTACATGCCTGAAGAAGGTATGGTTGAAGTAGGCGAACTAAAAATACACCAAGCATCACATGCCCGCTACTTTGAAGACTTCTTAAAATTCGTCGAATACGAACGCTCTATGCCTGAAATTATGAAAACACAAGTAATGGACATGGTATACGACCAAATTGAAGATGTATTTGAAGAAGGTACGGAAGAACGCGAACAATTCGACCAAGCGATGGAAGTATGGGCTGCCAGTCCGAAACGCGAAATTATGGAACAATTTTCAACCGAAGAAGTAATGGAAGCAACTGCTCAAATCGTCGAGCATGCTCCTGAAGTCGAATTAAAACTAAAAGCAGATCATATCTCTGTGAAGGCCCTGCTTGCTGATTTCGGGGATCAAATACATATTGCGAAGGTAAATGATCGATATGTACTTATGATTGAAGCAGACACACTTACATTTGAAAAAGGCTTCTCTCCTATTGAGTTTCTGAAGCCAGATGAGCTGCAAGATGTGATTGAGCGGATTGAGAATAAGCAGCAGTATTCGTTTGATCCGAGCGGTATTGAATAAAGTGAAACTTTAATCAGTGGGGTTTTGTTCATCCCCCACTAATTATTAACCCTCACCAATCGGGCTTTTACGGGATAAATACTTCCATATAACTGTTGTTACTGGGCGCTTTTAATAAGCGCTCTTTTGTTTATATTAAAAACCGATTCTA
This sequence comes from Bacillus sp. PK6-16, assembly GCF_056530295.1. NCBI lineage: Bacteria > Bacillati > Bacillota > Bacilli > Caryophanales > Bacillaceae > Bacillus > Bacillus sp. PK6-16. The sequence goes on along the minus strand of NZ_CP096511.1, from coordinate 1,878,035 downwards.
CTAAGAATCGATTTTTCTGCTTTATAATAAAACATGTTTATTTTCAAATTTTTTTGATGCAAGATGACATTTGTTGCAGAATCAAATACATCCCTTCCTTGTTATACAAGCTTATTTCCATTAGAAATATCTACTTCAATATTTCTAGTTGACCAAGTCCTTCTATAAGTTGTTAAGATGCAAATTTCACTTTACTACCTCAAATTTATTGTACTCGTAAAAAGATAATTGAAAACGATATTCCGGATGTTCTCTCACCCAATCGTAGGCTTCTTCTAAAATTTCCATTTTGTTTTGCAAGTCATTAAGTTCACTACATTCGTCCCTTTTCTGTTTGCACAGAGGGCAGAATCCATTCACTATTTCCGCACTCGTCACCCTAATAGTTTTACTTTCTAAATCAACTACTAGACGAAGAATAACAGAATGCTCTTCTTTTGTAGTCACCTTCATTTCAGCAATCCGATCCTCATTCCAAAAGACACCGTTTAATTGCATCTTTACTGTGACATCTTTAATATCCAAGTCTACCACTATCACACCTCCCTTGTACAAAACTCAATCTTACTCTTCTATTTTAAACTTTAATACACCACAACTTAAAGAGATATTAAGTTTTTTCCAATTCTTCTTTACTATGAAAGAAAGTGTAGTTAATGCTAATTGTGTGGTAAATATTATCCCAAAAACTAAAACAGTTAAAATGTTAAAGATTGTTTCCATTAAACTACACTCTTTTCTTTATATATATTTTTATTTTATTAATACGGTTTAAAACGCTTATTACGTCTTAACAATCCCAAAGCAATTATAATGCACAATCACAACAACAAGTTGATGCCTATTTAATATCAATACGCTGTTATTACATGTATGTAGTTAGAGGTGGAGGAGAAATTCATTTAACCTCTGTATTCTCCTCCATCTCAGCCAAATACCTAATCTGCCGTTCCGCTTTTCTCACTGCTGTACGAAAATGTTTTTTCAGGAGTTCTACTGTATTTTCACTTATATAATATCTTTCCGTTATACTTTCCCACGTGTCACCACTTTCAAATGTACTCCATTCAAAAGGGCGTTCTGTATTTTTCTTTAGTTCTTTAAACACCCATTTTCGCATCTTTTTTTTCGCTTTTTCTGTTAGTTTTCCGTTTTTTACAAGTTCAAGTTCACCATGTCTTTTGTATCGCTTATTAATATCTCTCTCGCTATATACTTTAAGAAGTATATTTGCTGTATTTTCAGCATCTGCTAAAGCACGGTGCTGTTTTCCTTCCCACGTTAAAGCGAGCTGTTCTACCGCAAATTGTAAACTTGGCGTATGTTCAAACAATTCCTCATATGCTTGGAAAACAAATTTTTGCAAATCAATTCTATTTTCTTTTTCTATACTTGGGCATTCAACACCATATAATGTACAATCATGAGATAGAAAGCGATAATCTTCTTTTCCCCATGAAACAAATATAGAACCTTCGCCGATGAACTGAATAAATTTCTCTATAATTTGAGGGAATTTTTCTACACCCATTAAATCTTTTTTCGTAATACCGGTTAATTTTGTTGTATGACGAGTTAATCGTGCACTTGGTTTTACTAACTCCGAAAATTCTTCAATTATCTTCATTGTACCTATTTCTATTTTTACAGCTCCGATATCAACTATTTCTGATGGATCTTCTGATTTATACGGTCTGAAATTCCTTTCAATATCAAACACAATGAAATGTGTAGCGTTTTTCAATTTATTTACCTCTTTCTAAATTCCTTTTCACACAAACACTTTATTTTCAGTATTTATTTATTCATGTACTTTATACAAAAATACTCCGAATAAATGAATGAAAATTCAGTCTTGTTATGATATGTAAGTAGGAGGACATCTATAAAAATGCAAAAAAAAAGAAGGGCGAGCCCTTCTTTTTTCAAAAATTACTTCTTGTTTACGTTAGTAGCTTGAGGTCCACGGTTACCTTGTTCTACTTCGAAAGTAACTTCTTGACCTTCTTCTAAAGTTTTGAAGCCTTCGCCTTGGATAGCTGAGAAATGAACGAATACGTCTTCTCCGCCTTCAACTTCGATGAAACCGAAACCTTTTTCTGAGTTAAACCATTTTACTTTACCGTTTTGCATGAAAAAAATCCTCCTACAATGTACCTATATGTACATATTCATTTTCAACCACCTTACAATAATAAGCCAGATATTAAAAAACTGCAACCCCTGAGGAGATTTAACATTGCTATCCTCCTCGGAAGTTACAGCTCATTTAAATCTCTATATTATTAAAAGTAAAATGGTTTAAATATACTATATCATATCAATATAATAAAAGTAAAGTTTTTTTCTTAAATTATTTTTTGTTCCCACTGCATTGCTTTTAATTCACCTGATCCGGCTACTACATAACCATCTTTTTGATTAACAATGCGCCATCCGTGCCCTTTAACTGAATCACATACTGTAACAATACCTTCTTCAAGAAGCACACGGCACACACTACTAATCCCCGCCTTATTTTGCGTTGAAGTTGTATATAAAACATGTTGATCTACACTTAAGTCTAAATAACTACTTGCTTTCTGCTCACTTTGACATGTATGCCAATATATTTTTTCACTTGCAATACTTTCATCTATTTTACAATAAGAAATATTCCCGCTAACTCCCTTGCACGATCCACTTGCCGCTACTAAATAAGAATTGTGTAAAGTCAACGCGGAGATCATTTGATTCATCGCAATTTTAATCCTCTTTAATTTACGTGTCTTCAAATCAAAGAGCCAAACACCACCATATTTAGCATGTATTTTCGTACCAATAAATAAGTAATGTTTATATAAAAATAATGATCGAATAGACGGTGCCGCACTGCCATACTCAAGAAACGGATGAATAGTTTCCCATGTCAAACCGAAATTATGAGAAAGATACAGCGTTTTTTCTCCATGAGCAACAACAGTTCCTTGTACAGTGCTACATACATTCCAACTCGTTGCTTTTGTTGGAAAACGCTGAATTGTCCAGTTCTCTCCACCATTCATACTGCGAATAAAAATCCCTTCGTCACCTACACCATAAACTACATTATCTTCGCTATGTAAATCCCTAATTCGTTTTTGAAAACCATTTAAAATTCGTTTCCATTCTCCGTCTTGTTCAACAAATAAGCCATTATATGTAGTAGCTAACAACAGTTTTCCATCTCTTAACTTTGTAATAGCAGTTGCACTTAACATTGTCTCCACGTTGACACTCCCATTCTTAGAACTTCTCAGCAAATGCAATTGCAAAATTACTGCATTTTTCAACATCCTCTTCATCTTCTGGAGCTAATTCAATTTTCAGCCCTTCTTGTACAAGCTCTGCACCGCGTTCCACAAGACGTTCTTCAAATATCGTTACCGCTTCACAAAACAGTTCATACGCCGTATCACCCGATCCGAATACCGCTACCTTTTTCCCAGCTAAATCTATATTTTCTAAGTCATCATGAAAATCTTCCGCTTCAAATGGTAATTCACCATCGCCCCACGTATAAGATCCTAAAATGATTCCATCATAAGCTAATAATTCTTCAGCATCCATGCCTTCCATTTCTTGCAATACTACTTCATGATCAAAAGCATCTAAACTAACTTTAATTAAATCAGCAATACTCTCTGTATTTCCTGACATACTTGCATAAGCTATTAAAATTTTTGCCACTTTGGCATCCCCCTCTAACGATAAATGATTCTCATTCTCATTATATTAATAATGAGAATCAATTTCAATTGATTTTTTCTACTTTTATTTACATTTCACATTACTTATTTCAAATAAAGTGAGGGTATTCATCTCCCACCTAACTTCTTTGTTTCCGCTGAATTTTGAGGCGGGGGGTCTTACTGCCCGGCAAATAGCGGGATAAAGTGAAAGTTTAATGAGTCCTCACCAATCAGGCTTTTTCAGACAGCCCACAAAGAGCGGAATAAATAAAAAAGCACAGATGACTATACAATCATCTGTGCTTTTTTATTATTTTTTAAAAATACCAAAAGGCTTTCCTACTGGTAAAACAACTTTTCCGAAGTGTGTATTTAACACTGCTGCTGCTGAACCGTAGAAAGATAATAACGAAATAAGAAGTTCAGAATATGCTGCTAAATTATGCATTGCATGCGGCATAACACCTAAAGTACTTAATGAAAGACCGATAAATAAGAAATCAATAAGGACGAAAATCATAAATAATACTTTATGTGTTTCCATTGCACCAATTGTCATAAAGATTGTGAAAATCAAATATCCGATAAAGGCTACACCAAGCTGTTTTGAATCTGCAGCTTGTGCTAATTTTTCGCCAAATACTCCAAGTTGAATTAACCAAGTCATTCCAACACCTAGCCAAAATAGACCGTACGCACCGAATGCTGTTGTACCGAATGTATTGTTATGCTTTGCATCATGAATGCAAGCAAAGATTTGTGCAAATCCTCCTAAAAAAATTGCCCACGGTAATACAAGTGAAACGCCATCTGTTAAGCCTAACTTTTGAGATGATGCTACAAGTGTTACCATCGCTAATCCAAATAGACCAATTCCAGATGGATCCGCTGTTGTCATTTTCACATGATGTGTAGTAGTTTGATTGCTCATATAAACCTCCTGATTATAAACATACTCGAATACAATACTTAAATCAGAAGACTATGTCAATGGTTTTTTTTGTATGTTGTCAGACGTTATATTTTATAATGATTAAATATATTTCTGACCACTTCATAAGGTTTTATACTCACTTTTTCCAACTCGTTTATCGGTAGCCATAACGGAATATAATTTCCCCTACCTTCCAGCTGAAATTCCTCAGCTGTTCCGCTTCCGAACACTCCGCCTGTAATATAGGCAGCATAATAATATTCATTTCCTTTATATTTTACCTTTGCAATAAGGTGCTCCACTTGTATATGTACCCCTAATTCTTCGTATACCTCTCTTTTCGTTGCCTCTTCAGGCGTTTCACCTTCCTCAATCCCTCCGCCAGGAAAAACATAATATGTTTCCTCTTCTCGAATACGTTTTATAAGAGCGATTTTTCCTTCCTGTACAATGATAGCGGCTCCGCGATTTCTTATCATTTTATTACCTCAATACGAATCGCAACTGTTCCCCACTCTTTTTCTTGTTCTTTCGTATATATTTTGTATGTACTTTCTAACATCTCCTCTAAACTATCATTTTCACAATCCAATAATTTTTTATCGATTTGTTCATACATAGCTTTAAAGCTCTCGTATCGCTTTATTTCCGTTACTTTTACCGTCATCATTTCTGTTGTCGTAAGATTCGTAAATACGATTTCATCGCCTTTGTTTATTAGTTGACGTTTTTTATCGTATAGGCGTACTTCATATACTTTTTCCCCTGATTGAATTGACTGAAACGGTTTATTATATAAACCCATTTCGTATCGCATACATCCCACTCCCTTTTATTCATTTCACCTATTAATACAGTTCACATTACTACATCTTGCATATAATATTCCATACGTATCACTTAATTGAGAAAGGAGGCTGAAGAAGCATGTTATATTTAAATCAAAAACCTGAATATAATAAATATGATATTGGTGATTATACTTATAGTAAAGTAGGGCCAACCATTTTTTCTTGGAACGATGAAACAAAATTGAAAATAGGTAAGTTTTGTTCATTAGCAGAAGAAGTCGTTTTCATACTTGGCGGTGAACATCGCGCAGACTGGATAACAACTTATCCATTTAATGCACTTTTTGATGAAGGAGCACATATTACTGGTCACCCTTCTTCAAAAGGTGATATCGTAGTTGGCAATGATGTATGGATTGGTTATCAATCCTGCATTTTATCTGGTGTTACAATTGGTAACGGTGCCATTATTGGTGCAAAAAGTGTTGTTACAAAAGACGTCCCTCCATATGCAATTGTGGCTGGTAATCCAGCAAAATTTATTCGATATCGTTTCCCGCAAGAAACAATTGACAAACTAGAGAATCTTGCATGGTGGGACTGGGACATTTCTGTTATAAAAGGAGCTATTCCATTACTACTTTCCGACAAAATCGACGAATTTTTCACCTCGCCCGAAAAAGAATCTACATGATTAATGAAGAAAGAGCATCCTTCTCTTACAGGATGCTCTTTCTTCATTTATTTTTTCTTTATTTACAAATGATCACACGGAGAACATTGAAAAGGAATTTTCCCTAAGCAATTAAGATTCGTTTCGCAAATTTGTTCAATTGTTGGAACAAATGGAATGACAACTATGTTACTTTCTACTATTTGTGTAACAGGTGGCAACACTGTGCCTACTTGATGTTCAAAACGAATACTCGCTTGATTTATATAATTTCCTGAACCATTTGGCGCGCTCTGTACTGCTACTTGGAACGAAACTGTCCTTGCTTCACCAGGATTTAAACTTCCTATAATAAATCCTGATACTGGGTTTACATTTGGCACTGGCGTATTATCAACCGTTACAGTTCCAAGAACAAATTGAACACTACTATCTAACATATCTTGAAAACGAATATTTTGTATTGCTGTATCCCCCGTATTTGTAATAACTGTCGTAAACGTAATAACATCTCCAATTGTTGCTGCCTGTAAATTTGCCGTTTTTACGACTGTCGTTGAGACATTTTGAGGAATAAACGGGATAACAACTGTATTACTATCACCTTCAACTACTAATGGCGGCTCATTCGGATTTACAGTTGCAAGCCCATTCGCTGTAGCAGTATTTGTAACTAAATTATTTATTTGCCCTCCTATTATTACAACTTGGAAATTAATAATTGCTGCATCATTTGGCTGAAAATCACCTAACGGAATACCAGTATTCGGGTTAGCGAATGGAAAAGATACATCATTTACCGTTACCGTGCCATTTATAAATAGCGTATTCGGATCAATGATATCTGTTAACACAATGTTGGTCACAGGAACTGTACTATCATTTATAACAGCGATTCCGTAAGTGACAACATCCCCTATCATTGCTACTTCAAAGTTTGCTCCTTTTGCAACAAATAAGATTGCAGTATTTACCGTCACTATAACGGTATTGCTCGTATCCATCACTGTAACTGGCGGCTCCCCTGGTACTAAAATATATTCTGCTAACGCCCCAGCAACGTTCACTACTGTACCACCATCTGGAAAACTTGTAATCGTAGCTTCATATGTTACAATCGCCGTCTCACCGACTGGAATGTCTACAATCGTAAATCCAACCTGCGGATTTACTCCCGGACGAGCTACTCCATTTACAGTTACACTATTTGGTACAAAAACAGCTTCCTGAGATAGGACATCGATAAATTGAATATTCATCGCATCAGCAGTACCAGTATTTAATATTCGAACCGTATACTTTACTGTTTCTCCTACACCAACAATTGAATGATCTACTTCTTTTTGCATATCTAAACTGCCTCTATTTACTGGTGTGACTGTCGTATTACTTGAATTCGTAATTGTAAACGGAGGTTCTCCTGGAATTAATTCAAAATCACCCGTTACTCTTGCTGTATTCATAATGCTACTAGAAGGCGGAACTGCGATTACATTTACTTCAAATGTAATTAATACGCTATCCCCTACTGCAAGATTAGGCAATGCAAAGCCTACAAATGGATCTAAACCTACTTGCGGAATCCCATTTATTTGTACACTTCCAGGAACGAATTCTAAACTAGGTGATGGAACATCGCTAAACTGAACGTTCGTCGCTGTTACCGTTCCCGTATTTGTAACTTGCACACTATACGTTAACGTATCTCCTAATCGTGTCGCTTCTTTATTTACAGATTTTATAACGCTGAATCGTCCTCTATTCACTCTAGTTATCGTCGTATTACTCGGCTCTGTTACTACAACCGATGGCTCTCCTGGCACTAAAGTAAAGCTTCCTGTTATATTTGCAACGTTCGTAATTGTTCCTGATGACGGGATGTTTGTAACTGTCGCTTGAAACGTCACTATAACTGTCTCACCAACTGGGATATCTCCAACTCCAAATCCAGTAATCGGATTTAAGTTTGGTTGCGGAGCTCCATTTATCGTTACACTATTTGGTACAAATGACGCACCTGTTGAAATCGTATCAATAAACTGAACATTGTTAGCTGTTACTGTTCCTGTATTCGTTATTTGCACTGTATACGTCAATACATCTCCAACTAGAGTAGCGGCTCTATTTACTTGTTTAATAACATTAAAGCGTCCTCTATTTACAGTTGTGAGTGTTGTATTACTTGGCTGATTTACTATAACTGGTGGTTCTCCTGGTACTAAAATAAAGCTTCCGGTAACATTTGCCGTATTGGCAATTGTTCCGTTTGACGGAACGCTAACAACTGTTACTTGGAATGTGACTTCTACACTTTCACCTGGAATTATATCCGGAAGTGAGAAGCCAGTGTTAGGGTCTAATCCAGGCTGTAACGCACCGTTTATCGTTACACTATTCGGTACGAATGTTATAGAGGATGGTAATACATCACTATATTGAACATTCGTCGCTATCACTGTTCCCGTATTTTGAACTACTGTTGTATATGTGATTGTATCGCCTACTGCAACAACCGGCTGACTTACTGATTTTAAAACATTCAAACCAGATTCATTTATTTCTGTTAATGTCGTGTTACTTGTCGTCGTTTCCGTAATAGGCGGCTCTGTTTCACTTACAGCAAACGTAGCTGTAACATCTACAAAGTTAACAATCGTTCCACCTTCTGGTATGCTCGTAACCACTTCCTGATATGTGACGAGTACAAAATCATCTACAGGTATATCTGGAACTGTAAAACCAATGAAAGGATCTAATCCTGGTGCTGGTACCCCGTTTATACTCACGCTTCCTGGTACGAATGCTACACCGGCGGAAGTAGTATCGATAAATTGAACATTCGTCGCTGGCACTGTTCCGAAATTAAAAATCAATACATCATACGTTAATATTTCTCCTACAGTCGCTACTTCCTTATCTACTATTTTCACTGGAAAAATAAACGCTATATTAATTGTCGTAACGACTAAATTCGTTAATATCGTTTCCGTAATCGGTGGTTCCTGCGGATTTGGTTGTGAAGTAAATGTAACGTCTGCATCATTTAATATGACTTCATTATCTGGAATTTCTGTAATCGTCACTTGGAATGTGACCTCAATACTTCCACCAGCGATTAATAATGGCGTAACTGTAAATCCTATTTCTGGATTTAAACCAAGTTGCTGCACTCCACCTATCGTTACACTATTGTCAACAAACGTCGTTCCTTCTGGTATGACATCTTGGAAGAACACATCTGTAACAGGGATAATTCCTACGTTTGAAATGAGCACGGTATACGTTAATACATCCCCAACAGCCCCAGTTGCAACATCAACTGTTTTTGTTGCTGTTACTTCACCAGGAGGAGGTAACGGTATTGTAACTACCGTTGTATTACTTGAATTCGTTGTTGTTACAGGTGGTTGTAAAGGATTTAATAAGAAAGTGGCTGTAGCAGATGCTGTATTTAATACTGCTCCACGTGTAGACGGTGCAACTACCGTAACTTGGAACGTTACTGTCAATGCTGTTCCAGCTGCAATATTAGGAAGCGGGAAACCAACATTTGGGTCAAATCCAGGTTGTGGCGTTCCATTTATCGTTACACTATTTGCTACAAATGTTGTTTCTAAAGCAATTGGATCAAGGAAAGAGACATTCGTTGCTGTTACTGTACCGTTATTTCGAATGACAACAGAATACGTGTAAGTTTCTCCAAGTGCTGCTTGTTGTACAGATGAAGATTTTTGTATATTTAACTGTGCTGTGTTTACTTGCGTCACTACAAAATTACTATTTGTAACAGTCGTTATTGGAGGGTTTGCTGGATTTATAAGAAAACTTGCAGTAACGTTCGATTGGTTTCTTATATTTCCACCGCTCGGAACACCCGTCACTGTAACTTGAAACGTAATGGTAGCCGTTTGCCCGACCGGAATATTTGGTACCGGGAATCCTGCCATAGGATCCGCGCCTTGCTGTACGACTCCATTTATCGTCACACTATTTGCTACAAAGGCAGTACCAGACGGAATTGGATCTTGAAAAACAATATTCATTGCAGGAACAGTTCCTGTATTTTGAATAAGAATCGTATACGTTAACGTATCTCCTACACCGGCTTGTGGTGTATTTACACTCTTCATTACATTAAGTGATCCTACATTCACTCGCGTCACAACAATATTACTAATCGTTACAATTGTAATTGGTGGCTGGAGAGGACTTACTTGGAAATCAGCAGTGACATTCGCATTATTCGGAAGAACTCTATTTGGTGGTACACTCGTGATTGTCACTTGAAAAGTGACCGTCACCATACCTCCTACTGGAATATTAGCAAGTGGAAATCCAGTTGTCGGGTTTAAACCTGGTTGAGGTGTCCCGTTTATCGTTACACTATTCGCTACAAAAGTGGTTCCAGCTGGAATCGGATCAAGGAATGATACATTTGTCGCTACTACCGTTCCACTATTTTGTATAGCAACTGTATATGTTAGTGTATCTCCTACACCTGCTTCAGTAGCGCTCACACTCTTCATTACATTTAACCCTGAGGAATTCACAACTGTCATAACAGTATTACTTGGAACCGTCACAGTAATTGGTGGCTCTGTTGGATTTACAAGAAAATCTCCAGTTACATTCGCGTTATTTACAACATTATTCCCTGGTGGAATTTCATCAATTAATACCTCAAATGAAATAATTACACTCGCGCCAGTAGGTAAATCATTTAATGGGAATCCTAGTCCTGGATCTGCCCCCTCTTGTAAAACACCATCAACCAATACACTATTTTCAATAAATAATGTCCCTTGTGGAATTGAATCTTGGAAAAATACATTTGCAGCTGGTACACTACCTGCATTTATAACTTCGATTGTATATACTAAAACATCTCCTACCGTTGCAACATCCGTATTGACTGCTTTCACAACTTCAAAGTTTCCTGATTGTACTGTCGTATTCACAACATTACTCGGTACATTGATTGTTACTGGTGGTTCATTCGGATTCACTTGAAAGCTTGCTGTTACATTTGCTTGATTTAAAATATCTTCATTTTCTGGATTCTGTACAATTACTACGTCAAATGTGACTACAACCGTTTGAGCCGCAGGAATATTCGGAAGAGAGAATCCTGTATTCGGATTTAGTCCACTTTGCTGTACTCCATTAATTGTTACAGAATTTGCAACAAATGAAACAGCAGAAGAAATAGGGTCTTGGAAAAATACATTTGTTAACGGAACGTTCCCTGTATTTTGGACGGCAATTGTGTACGTTAAAGTATCCCCTACCGCCGCTTGCGTTGTATTTACTTCTTTTATTACATTTAAACCGCCTGTATTAACTTGTGTCACAACTGTATTCGTTTGTCTATTAATTGTTATCGGTGGCTGATTCGGAATAACGACGAAATTAGCAGATACATTTCCGCGATTCGCAATCGTACCTCCCGATGGTGTAGATGTTACTCGTACTTGAAATGTAACAGTCCTACTTCCGCCAGGAGATATATTAGCTACTGTAAACCCAGTCGCTGGATTTACCCCAGGTTGTGAAACCCCATCCACAGTCACACTATTTACGATAAATGTCGTTCCAATTGGGATCGGATCTTGAAAAATAACGTTCGTTGCAAGTACATTTCCTGTATTTTGAATTGTTACCGTGTACGTAAGAACGTCGTTAACCGTTGCAAAAGCTTTATCCACTGTTTTTCTCGTTGCTATATCAGCTATATTAATTGTCGTAACTACAGTATTACTTGTCGCTTGCCCTGAAACTGGTTGTTGACCAGGCACTGGAGTAAAGGTAAATGTTACACTCGCACGGTTTGGAATTGGATTGACAAGAGGGTTCGATGTTACTCGAACTTGAAAGCGCACTACAGTCGTTTGCGATGCATTAATACTTCCAAGATTAATACTACTTGCTGGATTCGCTCCTGGACGCGCTACTCCATTTACCGTAACGCTATTTGCGACAAATGTTGTTCCAGCAGGGATACTATCAACAAAAATAACATTGTTCGCAGTGACGTTTCCATTATTTGTGACATTAACTGTGTACGTTAATACATCATTAAGCGTTGCCGTCTGTAAATCTACAGATTTCTGCATACTTATAGTTGCTTGATTCACTGTCGTTTGTACTGTGTTTGAAGAAGACGTACTTGTAATAGGAGGACTACCAACGAAGGGACGGAATTGATATGACACCATTGCACGATTTAAAATAGGATTGGGATTCGGGAATGATGTTATTCGAACTTGAAATGTAACAATTCTTTGCGTGTTATTTGGGATTGTGCCTAAATTAATTCCATTAGCAGGGTTTGCATTCGGCTGTGTTACTCCCCCTACCGTAACACTACCTGCAACAAACGTCGTTCCGCTCGGAATACTATCACGTAATACAACGTTTTCTGCACTTCCTGTTCCTGTATTTGGGACCGTAATTGTATAAGTGAGAGTATCCCCTACCCCCGCGACTGTTCTATTAACTGATTTAACAGGATTAATAATTGGACCTGTTGCATCAATTTGAACACCAAAACCAGCTGCAGCGTATCCATCTCCATTTGTAACAAATCGAACCGTTGCTGATGTTTGACTGTTTACTAAAGATGAGGAGGCATCTACATTCGTAATATCCCACCCCTGTCTTCGGACGGCCAAAGCTACCCCTAACGGCTGATTCAAATCTCCAAACGTGCCGCTCGTATCTAAATTTCCACTGTCATTACAAATTTGTGACTGAAAGAAATTATTCGCAGGATTTCTCGGTCCGAATAATGCAACTGTAGCATTTGCATTCGGCCCAAAGCGAAGTTGATCTCCAACAATGTTAGAATCACCTTCTTGAGCAGTTACGAGCACTCTTCCTGTAACAGCTCCTGTTGCCGGCGTAGCAAAACCTGAAATTGTAGCATCAACTGGCGGGGATGAAGCATCGATAATTTCTTGACCTGCATATACTGACAAATTTCGAAGTGGTAAACTTGCATTTTGATACACAACCTCAAGCGTCCATCCAGCTGAACGACTGATTGTTGGGTCGGCTGAAGTTCTTGCAGCTGGCACAGCACCCGTTGTATATGTGCCTGCCCCACCTGCACTAACAAGATTCGTTACATTGGCAGAGCGAGCATAATAAAACTGATTTCCTACTGAACCTTGCTGCGCGGTAGCAGGATCTGGCGTAACAGAAAACGTCCCTGCTGGCGTTGTAAATGTAATGTTATCATTTAAAAATGGTAACACATCTTCCGTATCAGTCCGGAAAGTACCAGCCCAAACTAATTCTGCATATAATACACTGCTTCCCGCTGGAAGATTTAAAATTGCACTTGAAGAATTCAATTGCCATTCATCTGTTGTCCCTGCTGGGAACCCTGGTACTTGCAATGCTGTATTTACTGTCGTAAACACAGCAAGTGTACCAAAAATATTACCTGGTGCAGGTGATGTAGGGCTAAGTCCCAGCGTATTCCCAGTAAACGTGACGGCACCAGGTACTGTTGTCGTAAACCTATTTATAAAAGGCACACAATCATCTCATTTCAATTATAGTAAAAAGTGCTCTATACTATAAAATGTAGACAAACTATACAATGTACGTTGTCCAACAAAATTCCGCACATATGAGAGGGGTTTATAAAACTATGCGCTACGTTATCATAACAGGAACTTCACAAGGTTTAGGTGAGGCAATCGCTACGCAATTATTAGAAAAAAATACAACTGTCATCTCTATTTCTAGAAGAGAAAATAAAGAGCTTACGAAACTTGCAGAGCAATATAACAGCAATTGCATTTTTCATTCCCTAGATCTTCAAGATGTACATAACTTAGAAACTAACTTTAAAGAGATCATTTCATCTATTAAAAAAGACAATGTATCCTCTATTCATTTAATTAATAATGCGGGTACAGTTGCACCTATGAAGCCAATCGAAAAAGCTGAAAGCGAACAATTCATTACGAACGTTCACATTAATTTACTTGCACCTATGATTCTTACATCTACATTTATGAAACATACGAAAGACTGGAAAGTAGATAAACGCGTTATTAACATTTCATCTGGTGCAGGAAAAAATCCTTACTTTGGCTGGGGCGCTTATTGTACAACGAAAGCTGGTGTAAATATGTTTACACAGTGCGTAGCAACTGAAGAAGCAGAAAAAGAATATCCAGTAAAAATCGTCGCTTTTGCACCTGGCGTTGTTGATACTAATATGCAATCACAAATTCGTGAAACAAATAAAGAAGATTTCATAAACTTGGACCGCTTCATTGCATTAAAAGAAGAAGGAAAACTATTATCACCTGAATATGTTGCGAAAGCTATTCGTAACTTACTAGAAACTGAGGACTTCCCTCAAGGCGAGATTATTAGAATTGATGAATAACAAAAAGGTGTGCTAAAATAGCACACCTTTTTGTTTTACTTCTCTAAAAATATAAGCACAGACTCCGCAATTTTCTCATAACCAATTTCTTGATAAATTTTATTCGATATCGGATTCGCTAAATCAGTATATAACGTAGTCGTCTTATACCCTTCATCTAACATACGTTGACTAAGTGCTGCTACACACTTAGATGCGTATCCCTTTTTCCTTGCTTCTTTCGGCGTATATACAAAATTAACTGTTATATTATTTTTAGTTGGTCTCGTTTTTGCAGCTACAGAAACGAGTTTCCCATCCACTTCCAAACCAAACAGTCGATTTGTAGTTATTAATGTATACGCAGTTTGTTTTGCTTCTTCTTTCGTAGTAGGAAGCTTTACGTCTTCACAAAATTGATATATCCACTGTTCTATTAATGGTAATTCATCATTATTTACCGCTCGAAAAAGTCCATTCGCATTACACTTCTTCTTTACTCTGTTCAACTCATACACACCTTGCTCCATTGCAACATGCGTTTTTTTATTTTCTAATACTGCAATCTCTTCCGCTAATTTCTGTACAATTTTCTTATTACCGATCAATCCAGGAATATCCGGATATACTTTCGTTAATTCTTTTGCAAGTTCCTCAATAGTTACTCCCGCAATTTCAGAAGTTGCAACAATGATTTGTTTCTTCTCTTCTGTTTGCAGAAATACAACCGCAATTTCTTCTCCTTGTTTCGCTATCCCCATAAATGTTGGTTGTTGGACCATTTGTAATACACCTAATATGAGATTGTTTTCCTGCTCATTCTTTTCTAGAAATGGTGTAACATCTTCTTTAAAATGAAAAATCTCTTCATATACATGTAATTGAATCATCGACAATCTCTTCTCTCTATTTATATTTTAATTAAGTATTGGCGATTAATTCATTAAATCCCTCTTTTACGATTCAATAATATTCAAAGCTAATGTATTCAAAGCATTTTCAGCTTGTAAAATTCTCTGTTTTTCCTTTTCAAATACATCTTCTTCTTTTCGAAATGACTCTTGTCGATTTTTAATCATACGATTCATTTCTTTTTTACTCGGTCCACCGTATACATTTCTTTTTTGAATAAAAGCTTCTGGCGCTATAATTTCTTTCCACTCTTTTTCTAATAAATTTATTTTAAAATGTTCTTGCAAGTACATATTTACCTCTTTGAAGTGTAATTCATGTAGTTCTTTTTTCTGCTCCAATAACATATTTGCAATAGCACTTGCTGCATGATGAGCATGCCGAAATGGAATTTCATAGTTTTTTGTTAAAACATCGGCGAAATCCGTTATCGTTATTGCATGTTTATAGGAACGACTTTTTAACGTTTCTTCTTCTACTTTCATCGTTCGGATCACTGCATTCATCATACAAAAAACACGAATTGCCTTTTCAATCCCTTTATATAAATATGGCTGCAAGTCATCTTCCGTATCGACAATATCACCAAATGGTGTATTATGAATCATTTGAAATACTGTAAATGCTTCTCCTAAAGCACTACTCGTAATTGCACGAGCGTGTTCAATTGAAACCGGATTTCGTTTTTGCGGCATAATACTACTGATTTGTACATATGGCTTTGCAACAGTAATACCGTCATATTCTTTCGTTGCTAACAACAAAAAGTCATGAATCCATCTACTCGTATTCGTCATCATTACCATAAGTAGCGAGCTAACTTCTAATAAATAATCCGCTCCAGCAACAGCATCATATGAGTTCTCAATTACATTTGTAAATCCAAGTAGATGAGCAACTCGTTCTCGTTTAATCGGGAAACTTGTTGTAGAGAGTGCAGCTGCCCCCATTGGAGACTGATTTAAAAGCTGGTACGTTTTTTTCATTCGTTCTAAATCTCTTTGCATCGTATCATAAATTGCTAACGTATAATGACCAAATGTTGTTGGCTGTGCTGGTTGTGTATGTGTATAAGCTGGCATGATCGTTTCCTTATGATCAACGGCAAGTTGCAGTACACTTTCTTGCAATAACAAATGATGTTCTATTAATCGTAATACATATCGCCTTAAACTCATGCGATACATCGTTACGCCCATATCATTTCTACTTCTACCAATATGCATATTACTTACAAAATCGCATTTCGCTTCTTGAGAAATTAAATGTTCGACTAAAAAAAAGAGATCTTCATGCTGCTCTGTATAGAGCAATTGCTCTTCTGGAATTCCCTCTACCTTTTTTAATGCGTGTAATATAACTTTAGCTTCTTCCTTTTTCATTAAATTTTCTTCCGTCAGCATCGTAATATGTGCTTTATGCACTTGAAACATATCTTTCAATAAGTAATTTCTTTGAAAATGAAATACATGTTGTAATACACAATCCACATATGTTTTCCCAGGGAAATCAGCGCCTTCACTCTTTATAAACTCTTCTTTACTTTGTTTCATCACCTTTTCCCCTCTCACCTAAGTATTACTACCCATCATACCCAGAGATAGAAAAAAAGTGCTTGTACATAAAAATAAACTCGGTGCTCTCTGCACCGAGTTTATTTAATAAAAGTCGCATCATACTTATCACTTTGCAACACTTGGAAATGTAAGTTTGCTAAATGTTTCCGTATTTCTGCACTATCGTCTTCATTTAAATTATTCGCCAAAAACACAATCTCCGTACAGTTTCCACGTTTATCCATAGCGTAAACTGCTTTTGTAACCGTCCATGGTGTGTAACCATTCTTTTGCCCCGCATGTCTGAATGTTTTACGGTATTTCTTGGCACTCATGTCTGTTTCAACGATATTTGCCCACACTTTTTCTTCAGCCTCTGTCAAGCCACCTTTATGGTTTGCCTTTTGAAGTAATACCATATAATCATTTGCAGAAGCTGCTGGTAATCTATCTGACCAAATTTTGTCGTAACGTTCCTCTAAATAAAGCGGAATTTCCTTCTGTAATAATGGTCCCTTCTTCTTTAAGCGTTCATGAATAATCATCGCATATTCACGATATTGCTCTTGAGACATTTCTTTTAACTTTTTCTCTATTTTATATTTTGGAACATGTAATTCTTTATGCAAATATCCCGGGATATACAAAGATGAAACGATTGGAAATAGTGGTTGATGTGCAGGAAGTGATAAACTTTGTAAATTTCGATTGATGTTATCTAATCCTAACAATTCCATTAAGTATTCAGCATTTGCATTCGAACTAAACTTAACCATTCCTTTTGCCACTTCTTCTAAAGAAACCGCTCCTTCAGTTATCTTGCCCGTCTTCTCCAAATACTTTTGCCATCTATCTTGTGCACCACCATCTGTATTCGGCACATAATAACGATTCACATCATTAATCGACACGAAACTAGAAGAATCAATTTTCCCTTCAGTAACTTGTTTCGTATATTCAAGCGCCACAATTAATTTCATCGTACTAGCAACTGGCAATACAACATTTGGGTTTACAGAATAAACAACTTTATCATTTCTCTTTACTAGAAGCGCACTATTTTTTTCATCTTTATGTTCTTCAATAAAAGATGCAATATACTGTGCATCATCATTATTTGAACTCCACACTTTTTTCACTAAAAAGTTACCCGATATTAGCAAAACAAAAATACCCACAATTACTGCGCATACTATAGTTTTTTTCAAGTAAAATTCCTCTCCTATTGTGTAACTCTTCTCTATTTATCATTTAAAAACAAAATAATGGAGATGGTCATTTAAATAACCATCTCCATTATTTTAACTTGTATGCTCCTATTATGTCTACGTCATAAATTTCACAAAATCCTCAAGAAACTTTTTATAATGTAACGACCAACCAATTCGCACCCAATTTTTTAATGCTTTTGCATCAGGTTGAGGCCGAAAATCAGCAATACTCTCTCCTTTTGCAATTCCAACTGTATCTACATCGACACGACGATATACATAATCTAAAATGGATGGATTTGCCGCAACCATCATTGTAACGACGTCATGTACTGGACTACCTGTTATTTTCGGGTTTAACTTTTTATATGCTTTATAATAATACGTAAATATCGGCTCGATTAACTTATTAAAACTCGTTTTAGAGTGTTTCGTAATATATTTTACCATTTCCGGTGTAATAATTGCTTCAGATGTAACGTTAAGTGGCACTAATGTCACATTTTTGGCATTTTGCATAACTAATTGTGACGCAATGGGATCACCATGAAAATTCGCCTCTGCGACTGGTGTTACATTGCCAGGCATTAAGAAAGCACCGCCCATTATATAATATTCTTTCACATACTTCATCATCGGCTTTTCTAAAATAAATGCTGTCGCTAATGTTGTTGATCTACCAGCATCGACTATTATTAATTCTCCTTTATATTTTTCAAGAAGATCAAAAAATGTACAAAAAGGCTTTATATTTGGTGAAAAAGTTTTTGGAGGTTTAATTGGCCCTAAACCGTCTGTCCCATGAATTTCTGGATAATACGTCGTAATATCTCCGGATAAAGGAATTTTCGCACCATTAATAACAGGTATATCTTCCCGTCCTGCCATTTGCAATAAATATGCGGCATTACTTGTCGCCTTTTCTTGTGTTACATTTCCATATCCCGTTACTACACCAACAATATCAATATCAGGATGCAACAATCCATACATAATTGCTAAAGAGTCATCAATTCCTGGGTCTCCTAAAAATAACACTTTTTTCATCGACCTCAACTCCATCCCCTCAGTTGTTATTAATTTATGAATAACCGTGGATATACAGAATAAAAAAAGAACAAATTCATAAGAAAAAACGCAGTCTTATAAGGACTACGTTCTTCAGCTAACCTATACTGTTTTTTTTACAGCACTCATACTTCCAATAACATAAGCGATAAACGCAAAACAAATCGGGAAGACAACTGTATGTATACCGAATGGATTTGGATAGAAAAGATGAATACACATATATGAGCCTACCCCAACTAAAATAGACGCAAGCGCTCCTGTAGCATTTCCTTTCCTCCAATATAACCCTAATACGATTGGCCAAATGAATGCTGCTTCTAATCCACCGAAAGAAAATAAATTTAGCCATATTAAAAAATCTGGTGGTTTAATCGCCGCTGCATAAACGAGTAGTCCTACAATACCAGTAATCCATAAACTTCCTTTTTTTATCGTACTGTCTGCTGCATCTTTATTTATGTAATTTACGTATATATCTTTAATAATTGACGAGCTTACAAGTAATAATAAAGAGTTTACTGTAGACATAATCGCTGCCATCGGTGCAGCTAAGAAAACTCCAGCTAACCAAGGAGGTAACACTTCCATCGCAAGTAGCGGCATTACTTTATCTGGTACCGTTATACCTGGAAGTACTACTCTTGCAAATACACCAGTTAAATGCATACCGATCATAATTGTGCCAACGACAACGGTTCCAATTATTAAAGCTTGATGCATCGCTTTTGAATTTTTATAAGACATGGCACGCACGCTAATTTGCGGTAAGCCGACAACGCCAATTCCAATTAAAATCCAAAATGATGTAACATATGATTTCGTTAAACTGCCATCTGCTCCGAATGGTGTAATTAACTTTGGATTAATTTGAACAAGTTCCTGCATAATCTTTTCAATTCCACCACCAGCAATGACAGTAGCAATTAAAATGATTGTCGTTCCAACTAACATAATGATTCCTAATAATGTATCTGATAGAGCAACTGCACGAAATCCACCAATTAATACGTACACAAGTACAGAAAAAGTAAATAAAAATAGTGCTGTTGTATACGATAGACCCGTTAGTGACTCGATTAATCGTCCACCACCGACCCACTGGGCTACTGTCGCTGAAAATAAAAAGATAATAATACATAACGCAGAAAGTATAACAACTGCTTTATTATTGTATCTCCCTTTTAAATAATCGATAAGAGTAATTGCTTCCATCTTCCTAGCGATAATTGCAAACTTTTTACCGATAACCGTTAAAACGATATAGCCTGTTACAACTTGAATCGCAGATAACAGTACCCATCCAAGCCCCATATTGTAAGCAATACCAGGGCCACCAATAAAGCTACTTGCACTACCGTACGTAGCAATCATTGTCATCGCTAATAATAAACCGCCTAGCTCACGCCCACCAAGAAAATATTCTTGTAAAAATTTATTATGAGCAGTTGCTTGCACACGTCTTGAAGCATATACACCAATTAAAAATACAACGATAAACGAAATTATCATTGGAATGATTACATACCAATTCATCTATTATTCCTCACTTTTTTCTTCCTCATCGAGTGAAATATCTTGAAATACAAAACGAACAACTAAACTAAGTAAAATAACCATAACGATAAATCCAACGATACAGCTATAAAAAAACCATGCGGGAAAACCTAATACATATGTATATTCATTCGGATTTTTACTACCAAGCCCATAAGCAAATCCGTACCATATTATAAAATTAATAATAGCAAGTCCAAGACCAATTAACGCTTCTCTATGGGCTATTCGAAAGCGTGGATCATCATGATAATCTTTCATTTTTACCCCTCCTCTCACGATGTATTATTGTACCATTGTTCTTCTAGTTTTTCCTACTAGAAAGCAAAAACAAGCAGGATTTTTTATAATCATATAGAAGCTTCTCTTACATTACATATTTTTTACAATTGTAACACAAATGAAATTTGAATTTTCAGTATTTCTTAATTATGATTTTAATTAGAGGCTTTCCATCTAGTTTCCACATCCTTGATTTCGGAATAAGCGCCGTCTCGTACTGCGTTTACATTATATTTTCAAGGGGGTTATACAATGAGTCAACTAGCTGTAAATCTTCATGAAAAGGTAGAGAAATTTCTTCAAGGTACAAAAAAGTTATATGTGAATGGATCTTTCATCGAAAGCGCTTCCGGTAAAACATTTAAAACACCTAACCCAGCAACTGGTGAAACTCTTGCCGTCGTTTCTGAAGCTGGTCGCGAAGATATTCATAAAGCTGTAGTCGCAGCTCGTATGGCTTTTGACGAAGGTCCTTGGTCTCGTATGAGCACCGCTGAGCGAAGCCGTCTCATGTACAAGTTAGCTGATTTAATGGAAGAACATAAAGAAGAGCTTGCACAGCTCGAAACATTAGATAACGGAAAGCCAATCCGTGAAACAATGGCAGCAGACATACCACTTGCAATTGAGCATATGCGCTATTACGCTGGTTGGGCTACGAAAATCGTTGGTCAAACAATTCCTGTTTCCGGTGATTACTTTAACTATACACGCCATGAAGCTGTTGGTGTCGTTGGTCAAATTATCCCTTGGAACTTCCCGCTTCTTATGGCAATGTGGAAAATGGGAGCAGCGCTTGCTACAGGATGTACAATCGTTTTAAAACCTGCAGAACAAACTCCACTATCTGCTCTATACTTAGCTGAATTAATTGAAGAAGCTGGATTCCCGAAAGGTGTTATTAATATCGTACCTGGATTCGGTGAATCAGCTGGACAAGCTCTCGTTAATCATCCACTCGTTGACAAAATTGCATTTACCGGTTCTACTCCTGTCGGTAAACAAATTATGCGACAAGCATCCGAAACATTAAAACGCGTTACACTTGAATTAGGCGGTAAATCACCAAATATCATATTGCCAGATGCTGATTTATCTCGCGCGATTCCTGGTGCACTTTCTGGTGTTATGTTTAACCAAGGACAAGTATGCTCTGCTGGATCACGCTTATTTGTTCCGAAGAAAATGTATGATAATGTCATGGCTGATCTCGTCCTCTATTCTAAAAAACTAAATCAAGGTGTCGGTCTTAACCCTGAAACAACAATTGGCCCTCTCGTTTCCGAAGAACAACAAAAACGTGTAATGGGCTACATTGAAAAAGGGATTGAAGAAGGCGCTGAAGTACTTTGCGGAGGAAGTAATCCATTCGATCAAGGCTACTTCGTTTCTCCTACAGTATTCGCTGACGTAAATGATGAAATGACGATCGCAAAAGAAGAAATTTTCGGTCCAGTTATTTCTGCAATACCGTTTAACGATATTGACGAAGTAATTGAACGTGCAAATAAATCACAATTCGGCTTAGCGGCTGGTGTGTGGACAGAAAATGTTAAAACAGCACACTATGTTGCAAGTAAAGTACGTGCAGGTACAGTATGGGTAAACTGTTATAACGTCTTTGATGCAGCATCTCCATTTGGAGGATTTAAACAATCTGGTCTTGGCCGTGAAAT
This sequence comes from Bacillus sp. PK6-16, assembly GCF_056530295.1. Taxonomy (NCBI): domain Bacteria; kingdom Bacillati; phylum Bacillota; class Bacilli; order Caryophanales; family Bacillaceae; genus Bacillus; species Bacillus sp. PK6-16. The sequence continues at coordinate 1,855,279 of NZ_CP096511.1, read as the reverse complement.
GGGATCTTACGCATTAAATAACTATACAGAAGTAAAGAGCGTTTGGCTTAACTTAAATTAATGAGAAAGAACCTGACCTACCTGGTCAGGTTCTTTTCATTATGTATTCCTTTAAACTTGCAGTCCTCCGCTCACATTTAATACTTCACCTGTAATATAAGATGCGTATTCTGATGCTAAAAAGGCTGCTGCGTTCGCAATATCTTCTGGCGTTCCAATTCTACCAACTGGAATAGCGCCAACCATCTTTTCTTTCACTTTATTTGGTATCGTTTTGGTCATATCTGTATCCATAAACCCCGGACAAATCGCATTACAAGTAATACCGAAACTTCCAACTTCTTTCGCTGCTGTTTTCGTTAATCCTACAACTCCTGCCTTTGTAGCCGCATAATTTGCTTGACCTATGTTTCCTTCTCTACTAATTGAAGATATATTAATAATGCGTCCATACCCTTGTTGTCTCATGTAAAGAAGCGCGGGTTGCATACAATAAAAAACTCCAGTTAAATTCACTTGTAATACTTGTTCCCAAGCAGACTTCTCCATTTTATGTAACATTGCGTCTCTTGTAATTCCAGCATTATTCACCAAAATATGTAATGTACCAAATTTTTGAACCGCATATTCAATTAACGACTTTGCTTCATTTTGATTACTCACATCACATCGATATGAGCACACTTCATATCCTTCATCTGATAACTCATGTGTCGTTTTTTGTAGATTCTCTTCATTTACATCGCTAATTAATACTTTCGCCCCTAGTTTTGCATAAACCCTTGCAATCTCTTTTCCAATTCCCTGTGCAGCTCCTGTTACAACAGCTGTTTTCCCATTTAAAAACTCCATTCCTATCCCCCATTTCTATTACTTATACTGTATATTTCGGCTCCTTGCTTTCCAATTCCTCTTTGTATAAAAAAGTCTATTTGTGTCAAACTAACTTTGCAACGTCGCATAAACGCAAGGAGATTGTGTCGAATGAACAAAAAGAATTTCAAACAAAGCAAAGCAACGGATGGCATTGATGTTGAGTTCTCTCGCGAACTTGCTGACCACAATGACTTAGAAGCAAACGCACGTGCAAATGCCGCTGATGCACGTCAAAAGCGCCAATCAACCGAAAAATAAGGTACATCACAACCTTATTCTTTTCAAAAGGGACCTACTACCCAACAAAATAAACCGAGAGACATCTCTCGGTTTATTTTCTATATTTTTTTGCATAATGAGCCAAAGTAAGCAACGGATATATATGAGCATAACTATGATAACGAATATAAAACCCACCTGGTAAACCTGTTCCAGTAGGATATTTTTCATTTATATAAGAGTTGGAGAGCAAATATGAAATACCTTTTCGAATAACTGGCGTTTCTTTATCATAGTAAGAAATGAGGGCATCTAACGCCCATGCTGTTTGGGATGGTGTACTAAATGGCAAAGTAACAAATCTTTTTTCCACACTACTTTGGCAAGATTCTCCCCAGCCACCATCTTCATGCTGTATATGTTCAAGCCATAAAGCTGCTCGTTTCACTGATGGATCGCTAGATGGTATTCCTAGTGACCGTAAACCAGTCAACACTGCCCACGTACCATATATATAACAAATTCCCCATTTCCCATACCACGATCCATTTTCCTCTTGTACATTCATTAACCAATTTATCGCACTTTGTTTTTGTTTCTCGGGCAATTCATTTTGCGTATACGTTCCGAAAAATTCTAATACTCTTCCTGTAATATCTGGTGTAGAAGGATCTGTAATCATATCACTTGCATTTTCGATTGGTAAATTTGCTAATATACGGCTCGTTACCCCTTTTTCAAAAGCCCCCCAACCACCATCATTATTTTGCAATCCTTTAACCCAATTAACCGCTCGCTTCCAAGCAGTGTCTACATTTTCGTTCCCTCTACTTCGCGCCAATGCTCTTAACGCAGCAGTTGTATCATCAATATCTGGAATCGTCGTATTCACATCCGAAAAGCCCCAACCACCTGGGAAGAGATCCGGTGCATGTACACTCCAATCTACTTTCTTCGTTTGCTGTTTTCTTAATAAATATGCTGATGCATTGTGAATCACTTTACTTGCTTTCGGAACTTGAGCTTCTTGCAAAGCATAACTGAGTAAAGCTGTATCCCATACAGTTGATGGAGAGTTTTGCAAATGGCTCCCTCTCTCCATCTTCCATATATAAGATGTGATTCCCGTTATAGCTTTTTGAATAATTGGTGATTGAATAGAATGTCCTAATGCAAGTAAAGCATAAATCATATAAAACGAGGCAGTTGCGTAGCTATATAATGTTCCATTTTCATCAATACGCTCTTTCATAAAACGTTCTACTTCCTCATATCCTTTATGATGCAAAGAAAGTGGATACGTTATAATTTTCTTCACGTCACTTACTAACGTTTGAAAAACTGGAGACCGATCCTCCCGAAACCATTCTCCGCCCCCGCCTGCAATGTGATTTAAATTTGGCAATAACTTTTTCCCTACTCGGAATCTTTTATTTAAACACAACATCATCGGAATTAAATGAATACGTGCTGAGCTACTCAGTTCAAAAATACTGAGAGGGGAATCATTCTGCAGAAACATAATTGGTGTTGGCAAATGAAAGAGAGAAGGATATTCATATTCTCCATGAATCGCTAATAAAAACTTCGTCATAAAATGAGCACGCGCTACCCCACCGCGCTCATTTATAAACATTTCCGCTCGCTTCATATTCGCATCTTCTTTTGTATATTTTTCCGATGCAAGTAAGGCAGCATAAGATTGAATTGTAGCAGATAAATTACCACCCACTTCATCTTCATACAATTTCCATGTTCCTTCATTTGTTTGGAGTGATGCTAATCTTTTTACAAACGGTTCTATCTCTTTATCTTTACCTAATAATTTTAATAAAAAAATCATATGACAATCTGTTAGTGGCGCTCCTTCAAAACAAAACCGCCACGTACCATCTTGCCGTTGCATTGTTTGAAGTGCAGTTGTTCTTCTCGCTATTTCTTCATGCACTTTTTCATATAATAACAAGTTGCTCACCCACCCTTTCGAAATCCGTATAACGATATTCAAAAAGGTAGCTGAATATGTATAAAAACAAAGAAAAGCAGAACATATAAAATGTTCTGCTCATAAACAATACCCTACTCCGACAATAATCCCTAATAAAGCACCGACTACTACTTCATACGGTGTATGCCCAACAAGTTCATTTAACTTCTTATATTCTGTTTCTCTACCGTGAAAAAAATCATTCAATATTTTTGCTTGTTTACTTACTGCAAGCCTTACTCCTGAAGCATCATACATAACAATAATGGCAAAAATTGTAGCAACCGCAAACATCGAGCTTTCCACACCTTCCACTACTCCAACTCCTGTAGCAAGCGCTGTAACTGTTGAAGCATGAGAACTTGGCATCCCACCTGAAGCAAAAAACTTTGCAAAATCAAATTCACCTGTTTTAACTAATTTGAAGACTACTTTCGTTAATTGTGCTAAAAACCATGAAATTACAGCTGCCATAAGCGGATCATTATGTAAAATTGTTTCCATGTTCTCAGCTCCTTACTGACTATAATGGAAATTCTATATAATATAAGTATAAAGAAAAATGCGTAGAAAATACTACGCATTATGATACTTTTGCTGATTTATTTTTTATAAATTTCGGTTGTTTCTGCACTAAAAACTTAGTCTTCGCTACCGAGAATACAAATAATGCAACCCATATACAGAAAAATGCAATCATATGAGTAGATGTGAAATGTTCACCAAATACGAATACACCTAAAATTAAGCTAATTGTTGGTGCAATATATTGTAAAAAACCTACCATATAAAGCGGAATAAGTTGGGCTCCTTTTGCAAAATAAAAAAGTGGCAATGCTGTAACAATGCCCGCTCCTATTAATAATAATGTCGATAACATTGAAATAGATCCAAATGAGCCGAAACCATGGGCGCCTGTCATAACAAGGTAAATGATTGCAAGCGGTGTCACTAACATCGTTTCCATCGTAAGTCCAATTGTAGCATCATAGTTTAACAGTTTTTTCGTTAATCCGTATAATCCAAATGAAAAGGCAAGTGAAAGAGAAACCCACGGAATAGATCCGAAACGCACTGTTAAAATGATAACCCCCACTCCAGCTAAACCAACTGCAACATATTGCCAGAAGTTTAACTTTTCCTTTAAAACGACTGTACCAAGTAAAATACTAATAAGCGGATTAATATAATAGCCAAGACTCGCTTCAATAACATGATTATGATTAACGGCCCATATGTAAACAAACCAGTTTCCGCTAATCAAGACTGAAGCTATTGTTAATGACATTAATAATTTAGGTCGTTTAAAAAGATTCACAAATTCCCCAATAAACTGACGAAACCTCTTCGTAACACCTAATACGAGTAACATAAAAACAAACGCCCAAACGATGCGGTGTGCTAATATTTCATCTGCTGGAACTTCCTCAACCCATTTCCAATAAATCGGTAGGATTCCCCACATCGTGTAAGCACCAGCCGCGTATAGTATCCCTTTTTTTTGCTCTGCTGATTGACTCCCCATCTTCCTTTTTCTCCTCTTCTCATTTTTTCTCCATTATACGGTCTCACATGCTCACTTTACCAATAATCAATCTGCATTTCTTTCGACATTTCTCATACAACGAATAATAAACATACCGTTATTACAACAAGTAACGGTATGCCGAAAACAAATTTCTTTTTATGAGTTTTATGATGAAACATATACATGCCGATCCAAGCTCCAACTGCTCCTCCAGCTGCCGCCGATAAAAACAACGTACTTTCTGGCGTTCTCCACTGTTTCTTCTTTGCTTTTCGTTTATCAAGCCCCATAAGGCTAAAAGCTATAACGTTAATAATAAGAAAATAAATCCATTTCATCGCTTTCTCTCCTTATGAAAAATTCGATTAATAGTAACACGAAAAAACGACGGAAACAACTGAAGAACTCTTTTTATCCAACTAGTTTCATTCCTTTTTCTTAATTAGTTACCCTCATATTTACATAACCAACTAAAATCGCAGTTAAAGCATTTAATATAGAAAAATGTTATGAGCAGAATCTTATATTTCATTACATTCATCCACTACCATATCATCAAAAAAATTGCTCTCAATCACTTTCTCATCAAAACGAAGAACTACAATTAGCCCTACATATAAAGAAACAAAATTTAGAAACCATTCCCCATTCTCATCTTTCTTAGCTAAGCATTTAAATATTTCTTGAAATTGCACCCGCTCGTCTACAGCAACAATGGGACGTACACCAAAATATTTCAATACAAGATTCAGCTTCAGCTGTACGGATAATGATAAAATATATTTTAATAGCTTCGTATACTCTGCACTATCTTTTTGACTATACAACTTCACAAGCTTTGGATGTAAATTCGAAATCGATAATTCCTCGTCAGTCACTCTAGTTACTTCTATCGTTTCAATCATCTTTTTCATATCCATCACATTCACCCCTTCTGAAAAAATTCTAAAGCCAAAGAGTACTTAATTCAAAATGTACAACAATTGTGCGTTTCTCGTCTCTCGTTCTTCCCCACTGACTAAATCATACTTTTTTAGGAGGTGAAAAACATCATTTAATAATTTCTGTGAATGAATACCTTGCAAAAAACTCTTTAACTCTTTAAAGATCCCTTCAGGTAAAAAATTCTTTTGACTTTCAAGCTTATTCATCACATCTTCAATAGAATGATCAATGTTACATGCCATACTAAACTTCCCCCTCTATCCTCTATAAATAATATCCTCAGCTAACGATGTAAACACTTCTCCAACAAGAGAATCTTCATCATATACAGATGAACCATTATTTTCTTCACGTTTCGCAAAAGGTATTTTGGCAATTACTTCTGTTTGCAATTGTTCTGCAAGCATTTCGCCGCCGCCTTTTCCGAAGAGATAATTTTTCGATCCATCTTGCTCTTCATAATAAGCCATATTTTCCACAATACCTAAAATCTCATGCTTCGTATGTTTTGCCATTACACCGACTCTTGAAGCAACGAATGAAGCTACATTGTGCGGAGTTGTAACAATTATTTCTTTCGCTTGCGGAATCATCGCTGCAACATCAATCGCAACATCTCCTGTACCTGGTGGTAAATCAAGTAATAAATAATCTAATTCTCCCCAGTGCGTATTCGCAAGGAAATTTTGAATCCATTTATTTAGCATCGGTCCGCGCCACATCACTGGGTTATTTCCTTCTGTAAAGAATCCCATCGACATGATTTTAACACCGTGACTAATGACTGGAATTGCCGTTTGATCAATCATCGTTGGTTTCTTATTCGTTTCCATCATAGCCGGAATACTAAAACCATATATATCTGCATCTAATATTCCCACTTTTTTGCCCATACGAGCTAGTGCAGTTGCAAGATTAATTGTCACCGTTGATTTTCCAACTCCGCCTTTTCCGCTCGTTACAGTAATAAAACGTACTCCTGAATCCGGGCGAAGCATGCTCGGCATACCAGTTTTTGTTCTAGTATTTCGCTTTAACTTCTCTGTTAAAGCTGCACGTTCTTCTTGTGTCATAGAACCAAATGTTACCCCCACTTTAGAGGCACCAATTGCGTGAAGCGATTCTTCAATATCTTGTTGAATTTTTGCTTTTAACGGACAACCTTGGATTGTTAGTACTACTTCAAGTTTAACCTCTGTTCCGTTCATTTGTATATTTCTAACCATATTTAATTCTACAACACTTTTGTGTAACTCTGGATCCTCTACATGTTTTAATGCATTCATTATTTGTTCTTGAGTAAGCATGGAACTCATCCCTTCTCTTATTCTAATTTATATACAACATTTTCTTGGCACTTCATCTGGTGAAAAAGCTTATTATCCCCCGCTAACGGGTGGGATTAATGCGACTATATCTCCGGCTTTTATCATCTCTTCATTCATTACAAACTCTTCATTAACAGCCACCATCACTTTATCCAGCGATTGTAAACAATAGCTGGCTTTGAGCCATTCTTTTAATTGCTGCACTGTCATTTCTTGCTTTTCTGAAATTACTAATCGATCCGATCCAACTTCCTCACGCAAATTTGCAAACAGTAAAATTGTAATCATTTTCTCATTCTTCCTTCTTTGGTTTTCCTTCTGGATAAGGTGTGTTTTCAAGTTGATCTCCAACCCACATCGTTCCATCTTCCCAAAATTCTTTTTTCCAAATTGGAACGATTCGTTTTATACGTTCAATCGCGTACTCATTCGCTTCATAAGCTACTTTACGATGCGGTGATGAAACTGCAATGACTACCGCAATATCCATTATCTCTAGCCGCCCTACACGGTGTGTAATTGCTACTTTTGCATCCAGCCATCTTTCACTAATTTCTTCACCAATTCTCATAAGTTGTTTTACTGCCATCGGTTTATATGCTTCATACTCTAAATGTAGCGTTCGTTTTCCTTTTGTTAATTCTCTCACCGTACCAATAAATGTTGTAATCGCACCTGCTTCCCTTCTTGCGACTTTATTCGTTACTTCTTCAACTAAAATCGGTTTATCTACAATCTCAAATAGCACTTGTCCCATTAAAACCACCTCTCACTTTATGAAATGTCCAAGGCCATTCACTACCTTCGTTATCTTCTAATAAAAGAACATCGACAAACATATCTTTTTTATATCCTCTTGTCCCGCCCAGCAATACGATAAACGCGTTGGATTCTGCCAATGAAGAAACTGAGCTAGATTTATCAAACCCTGATGGATAAGCGATTAATTTCCCCTCATCATATTGCAATTTTGCTCGTACAAATCTTGTAAATGGATTCGGTTTTAGAAAATCTTCTCCTACCAACGCTTTTTCTCTTTTTAAATGTACTTTTTCACTAAACATATACGTCCGAATACACGGTCTTACGAATAATTCAAACCCTACGTAACAAGCTGATGGATTCCCTGATAAACCAAATAATAACTTGCCATTTAATTGTGCTACAGTCGTAACACTTCCTGGTCGCATTGCAACTTTATTAAAAAGAACAGATGCACCTAACTTTTCGTAAATAGCTGGTAAATAATCATAATCTCCTACTGATACACCGCCCGTTGTAATTAACATATCTACTTGGCCAAGCGCTTCTTTCACAGCTGTAAAACACGTATTAAAATCATCACTAAACTTCCCAAAATATTTTACTCTTCCGCCCGCTCTTCGAATTTGAGACAATATCATGTACGTATTACTGTTTCGGATTTTCCCTGGCTGTAATGAATCATTGACATCCAGTAATTCACTCCCAGTCGCTAACAGTCCAATTACAGGCTTTCTCGCAACTGGTACTTCACTATAACCGAATGTAGCAAGAAGAGCTGAAATACCTGGATTAATGTACGATCCCTTCTTTGCAAGAACTGTTCCTTTACGAGCATCTTCACCTTGAAAAGAAATATTGTCGCCCGTTTTGAATGATCGCTTCACTTCCATATAATTGTTGCCATTCTTCTCATATTGACGAGTCAGCTCTAACATAACAACCGCATCACACCCATTCGGAATTTGTGCTCCTGTCATAATTCGAACTGCTTGAAATGGACCTACTTTCTCATGGAATAGCGATCCTGCACCAATTTCACCCACTACTTCAAATACAATTGGCGTTTCATAACTTGCTAAATTAGTATCTTCTGCTCGAATAGCAAATCCGTCATACGGCGAACGATTAAATGACGGTACATCATGGTCAGCTACTAAATCCTCTGCTAATATACGTCCATAAGCTAATTCAATTGGTAATAGCTCCTTTAAGCCCTTATCAGCAAATCCCATCACTTTACGAACAGCTTCTTCAACCGTAATTGGCACTCTTCTTTCCATTGTTGACACCCTCTCTATTAACCGAATACGCGATAATATAGTTGTTTCGCTTTCGAAATATCATTTGTACCATGAATAAAAACACGACCATCCCGAAAAAAAACGATGCGGTAATCATCGAATTGGCAAGATAGTAAATACGGATTCCGATCTACTTTTCCCAGTTTTTTTAATACTTTTTCTATATCATCAAAATTGTATTTCCTATTGTCTACTGTTCTAATTTGAACTGTATTTCTTCCGCATAAAACAGCAGCTTTCGTTTGACTTTCGTATGATAAATAAGGATAAGTTCGATTCAAACCGCATGAGAGACAAGCGTCTGTTTTTATTTTCCCTAATTTTATAAAATGATTTTGATTACTCCATATATCAAACATGAAAAATGTTTTTCTAATTGCTGAGAAATCTTCCACTAAAATTTTGAGCGCTTCTGCCACTTGATATGCTGCGACGATTTGAACAGTCGGGCTAATAATCCCAGCAGTATCACACGTCACACCTGTAACAGGGATATTTTTCAGCATACAATGTAAACACGGTGTCTCTTGCGGAATAATTATATAACTCATACCATATGATCCAACGCAAGAACCATATACCCACGGAATATTATGTTTTTGTGATAAATCATTTATTACAAATCGAATATCAAAATTATCTGTTGCATCAATGATTACATCTACATTTTTTAATAGACCTTCCATATTTTCTGAAGTTGCATCCATTACGAAAGCATGTATTTGTACTTCCGAATTAATTTGTTCTAGCCGATTTTTTGCAGCGATTGCTTTCGGCATTTTCTCTCTCGCATCTTGTTCAGAGTACAATTGTTGCCTTTGTAAATTACTCCATTCAACGTAGTCACGATCGATAATCGTCAACTTGCCAACACCTGCACGTACGAAACTTTCGGCACTTGCACTTCCTAATGCGCCTGCCCCTACAATTAACACATGTTTATTTCGAATTTTTTCTTGTCCTTTACTCCCAATTGGTTTGAACAACTGTTGTCGTGAATACCGATCAGCCATTACATACCCTTCCTCTCAAGAACTCTATTTCATATTAAAATGTTGTTTCTGATAACAAGCAAAGTAAGCAAAACCAACAAACCCAGCTCCTCCAATTACATTTCCGATAAAAACAGGAACAAAATTTTTAGCCAGATCCATCCACGTTAGATGACCAGCAAAAATAACAGCGGAAATGACAAACATATTTGCTACTACTTGCTGAAATCCAATCACTACAAATGCCATAATTGGAATCCAAATTCCGATGATTTTCCCGACAAAATCACTCGTCCCGTAAGCGAGCCAAAGAGCAAGACAAACGAGCCAATTACACCCAATTGCTAAAATCAAAGTTCTCCCAAATGATTCATGTAACTTCCCTTCCGCTATCGCTACCGTTTTATTTAAATACTCTCCCTCTGTTAATCCGCCAAGATGTCCAAAGCAATACGCAACGAAAATTGCCCCAATAAAGTTCATGAGAGTAATCCAAACCCAGTTATTCAGTACACTTATCAATGTAATTTTCTTTGCATAAAGCGCCATAGACAGTGACATCATATTTCCCGTAATTAATTCTCCTCCTGCTAATACTACGAGCATGAGTCCAACAGGAAATACTGCTCCTCCTAAAACATTCACTAGACTTCCCCAGCGCTCAGGTAAATTCCCTAAAACTCGAATGTTAAGTAAAAAACCTATCGCAATAAACGCTCCTCCTAAAAAACCGAGAATAAGCATCGCTGGCAATGTCTGTCTTACTTTTTGAACACCGGCCTCAATGACAAGCTCAGCAATTTGTTCCGGCTTATGAAATGCCATTACCCATTCCTCCATTTTCTCCAAATAAAAAAGCAGCTTCAAAAAACCTCCTCAAAATAAAGGTTTTTGAATGCTGCTTAATTTCTCTGCACATCTTTTACAGAGATATCAATCATCACTTTTACTATAAAATAGAAAATCCACAACTCTTGTAAATTTTCCATTTTTCACTATGACGCTAGCTTTATATATTAACCACCGATATGTGACATTTCAATTTTAGGTATTGTTTTCTTATTTGTATGATTTAAGCGTTCATCTGAATAACGATCTTCCCTATTATTCCATATATCGCGTACTACATCTGTAATGTCCTCATCTGTATGTTCAGAACGAAGCAATTCTCTTAAATCATTTCCTTTAGAAGCAAATAAGCAAGTATATAATTTTCCTTCTGCAGAAATACGAGCTCTCGTACATGATGAGCAAAAAGAATCTGTTACTGATGAAATAATACCTATTTCCTCATCGCTTCCTATATAACGATACCTAGTAGCCACTTCACCAGAATAATTTGCTTCTATCCGTTCTAACGGCATAACTTGATGAATCCTATCTACTATTTCTTGTTTAGAGACGACCTCTTTTAAATCCCAACCATTATAATTTCCAACATCCATATACTCAATAAAACGAAGAATATGCTTATTTTCCTTAAAATATTGCGCCATCTGCAAAATGTCCTGTTCGTTTTTTCCCTTTTGAACGACCATGTTTATTTTAATTTTCATTCCAACTTCAGCTGCAGCCTGTATTCCTTCCAGAACCCTTTGCACTTTGCTCCTATTACCATTTAAATAGAAAAACCGCTCTTCTTCTAAGGAATCTAAGCTAACTGTTACACGTGATAGTCCCGCCTTATATAAATCAGGAGCAAACTTTTTAAGTAACGATCCATTGGTTGTTAAACCGATATCTTCTACACCATCAATTTTATTAAGACGCTCAATAAGCTTTGGAAGCCCTCTTCGAAGTAACGGTTCTCCGCCTGTAATCCGTAATTTTCTCACACCTAAAGAAACGAAAATACGTGTTATCCTTTCAATTTCATCAAAAGATAAAATTTTATCATTAGACAAAAACGAGTAATCAGGACCAAATATTTCTTCTGGCATACAATATCGGCAGCGAAAATTACAGCGATCAGTAACTGAAATACGTAAATCCTTTAACGGACGTTGCAACTTGTCTAATGTAACTGATTTCATCTTCATTGCCTCACTTTTATTTTATATTTAAAACACGTTCTGGATGGGTATATACATTTAAGGAGTGATTACGAATAAATCCTATTGTCGTAATACCTAAATCTTCCGCTAGTTGCAAAGCTAACTCAGTTGGAGCTGATTTTGATAGTATAATTTCACAACCGATTTTTGCAACTTTCAATAATATTTCCGAAGAAATACGACCACTAAAAACAATGATTTTATCTTTTATAGAAATATCGTTTCTTAAACAATAACCGTAAATTTTGTCTAGTGCATTATGCCTACCAATATCCATTCGGCTTAAAATAATACCATTAACATCACATAAAGCTGCATTATGAACCCCACCAGTACGATGAAACGTATCCGCAGATTGCTGCATTTCTTTCATTAACCGAAAACAATCATCGGCAGCAACCTGTACATGGACACCCTTCATTTTTTTTGCACTTAGTGCATCATTTGCAAAAACAAACCCTTGCCTACTCATACCACAACAAGACGTAATATAGCGTTTATTTTGCATTTGTTCATAATACGGATTTACTTTTGTCGTTGTTACATGCACAAATCCTTCTTTCTCCTGCACCCATACACTATCAATGTCTTCATACTTCCGAATGATTCCTTCAGACGCTAAGAAGCCTATTACCATATCTTCTATATATTCTGGAGTACTAACCATTGTAACAAACTCCTGTCCGTTCATTTTAATGGTGACAGGAAACTCTGTTACAATGCTGTCCTCTATATGTTTAAATGCTCCTTGTTCATAACGAAAGATTTCTCTTTCTACCTGTATCGGTTTCACGATCAGTATCCTTCTCTCACGTTATATTTTTATCAAAAACAAATACAGAAACTGCAATATCTTCTTCTACTTTCATATCGGAAAACAAATTCACTAATTTCGCTCCAACAAGTTCCTCCAAATGTTCACGGGAATTCGCAGCATACACTTCTTGAATCATTTTCGTTCTAGCCATATGAACCATTTCCGCACCGTCCATCGTACTTGAAATAAATTTTTCAGTAGGTGTTAAGTTTCCATAAAGAGTCGCTATAGCCATATTTTCCGCAAAAACAGTATGAATTCGTTCTGGTCCTTTTCCGAAAAGTTCCTTTCGAAGTTTTCGTATCATATCATTAAATTCATGTACTTTTTTTGACATACAATTATACCTCCCAAAAGCCTCATTTTACTCTATTATATATTTTACCAAAATGAGCCTTCCGCCCAAACTATTTCCTACAAATATTTGGGCGGAAAGGTTCACTTCATGAAGTTTATTCGTCTTTTAACCCTTTCCCCATACCTTTTAAGAAGTGAAGCCCAAACCCGATAGCACGGTTAATATCTGGGTCTTTCAATACTTTCATAAGATCGAATACCCCTACTTTTTTATTACTTTCTAGATGTTCATTACCTTCTTCTAGCCCGACTAATAAACTACCTATAAGCTTTTTCGTAAGTTCTGGGTCAAGTTCAGTTAACGCACCTGCAGCGCCCATCATATTATTAATTAAATTTGTAACAGGCTCACGAGTTACTTGACCTAGAACAATTTTCGCAATTGGTTCTTTCGCTTTTAGCATTGAATTTGCAGCTTCTAGCATTCCAATGTCATTTAATTCCCCTACTATATTAAACATCTGATTTAGAGCTTCTTCATTATTAGTTAGAAGCTCTTTTAAATCATCTAACTTTTGCTGTTTTATTTCTTCCTCAGTTAATTCTTGTTTTTGAATCATTTTTATAGGTGCAGCCATAGTTTTCTCCTCCTACTTATCCGTTAAATGCACATACCCTGGACGTGCCCACTTACGATGTACCTCAATTCCAGCTTGAGGGTGACGTTTTTTATTGCGTGGGTTCGCTTTTGGCATCGGATTTTCGCCATCAACTTCTAATACTTCCATACGTACTTTTGTTTGTTTATACGCAGGTGTATTCGTACGTACATCCACAGCAGGACCTGTTAAGAAATTAATTGCCGTTTCGTTATCTGTAGAGTTCATCGGTAAATATAACTCATTCGCTTTTACACGATCTGTAACGAGTGCACGTAATTTTAATGCTCCAAAAGGAGAGACAAGACGAACTAACGAACCTGTTTTTACGCCACATTCTTTTGCAAGGTCTGGAGAGATTTCAACGAAAACACCAGGTACTTTCGTTTGAATACCTGTTGATTTATTTGTCATATTCCCTTCATGGAAATGCTCAAGCATACGACCGTTGTTAATGTGAAGGTCAAACTCAGCTGGAAATTCAGCTGGACGTACCCAGTCAGCAATCGCAAAACGAGCTTTTTTATCTGGGAAGTTAAATCCGTCTTGGAACAGAAGTGGTGTATTCGTTCCATCAAAACTTCCCCAATGGAAACTGTTCCATCCTTCAAGCACTTCATAGTTCGCTTGCGAGAACAATGGTGATAAACTTGCCATCTCAGCAAAGATTTCACTTGGGTGGCTATAATTCCAGTTTGCACCTAGTTTATTCGCAACTTCCTGGACGATCCACCAGTCTGGTTTCGCATCTCCTAGCGTAGGAAGAACTTGATATAATCTTTGGACACGGCGCTCTGTATTTGTGAAAGTACCTTCTTTCTCAAGAGATGGCGCTGCTGGTAATACAACATCTGCATATTGAGCAGTTTTAGAAAGGAAAACATCTTGCACAACGAAGAAATCAAGGCTCGATAACACTTCATGTACATGATTTGCATTAGAATCTACAAGAGCCATATCTTCTCCTACAAGATACATTGCTTTCATTTTTCCTTCGTCAATTGCGTGAAGCATTTCGATATTATTAAGACCTGGTTCACTATCAATTTTCACTCCGTAAGCAGTTTCAAATTTCGCACGTTCCATTTCGTTAGTAACGTGCTGATATCCTGGAAGCCATCCTGGTAAAGTCCCCATATCACAAGCACCTTGTACGTTATTGTGGCCTCGAAGTGGGTATGCACCTGCTCCTGGACGACGATAGTTCCCTGTTGCAAGAAGTAAGTTTGAAATTGCAGCGGAAGTATCAGAACCACCTGTATTTTGCGTTACCCCCATACCCCAAAGGATACATGTACCATCTGCATCACGAATCATTTCAGCCATTTGAATAAGTGTTTCTTTTGAAATGCCTGTTACTTCTTCTGCATATTCAAGTGTATATTCCTCTAGGCTTTCTTTGAAATCTTCAAAGAAGTTTACATTCTCATTAATGAATTCCTGATCATGCCAACCTTGATTGATCATATATTTCGTAACAGCCATTAACCAAACTTGATCTGTTCCTTGTTTTGGACTAATAAAGACATCTGATCGCTCTGCCATTTCGGTTTTACGAAGATCAGCTACAATTAACTTTTGTCCGTGTAATTTATGTGCACGTTTAATACGTGTAGCTAGAACAGGATGACCTTCTGTCGGATTACATCCTACAATAATAACAAGACCAGATTGCGCAATATCTTTAATCGTTCCGGCATCACCGCCCATACCAATTGTACGGAACAAACCATCCGTTGCTGGTGATTGGCAATAACGTGAGCAGTTATCAATATTATTCGTTCCAAATACTTGTCGAGCTAATTTTTGAATTACATAATTGTCTTCATTTGTAATTTTAGAGGAAGAAATGAATCCGATAGAACCTTTACCGTACTCTTCTTTAATAGCGCCTAATTTATTTGCAACTACATTCAGTGCTTCTTCCCATGTAGATTCAACAAACGTTCCATTTTTACGAATTAAAGGTTTTGTTATTCGTTCTTTAGAATTTACGAAATCCCAACCAAATTTCCCTTTTACACAAGTGGAAATTGCGTTAACTGGTGCATCTGAAGATGGCTGTACTTTAAGAATTTTACGCCCCTTCGTCCACACTTCAAACGAACAACCTACACCACAAAATGTACATACTGTTTTCGTTTTCTTCGTACGAGTATCACGCATGGCCGCTTCCACTTCTGATACCGCAAAAATACCGCTATATCCAGGCTCAACTTCTTTAATTAAATCTACCATCGGTTCAAGAATATCTGGTTTTAATCCCGTCATAAATCCAGCTTCACCGAGCATCGTTTTCTCCATTAAAGCGTTACAAGGACAAATCGTTACACATTGACCACAGCTAACGCATGAAGAATCATTAATATTTACTCCTTCATCCCAAATAACTCGTGGGCGTTCCGCTTCCCAGTCTATCGATAACGTTTCATTTACTTGTAAGTTTTGACACACCTCAACGCATTGACCGCATGCAATACATTGATTAGGATCATAGCGATAAAACGGATGCGTCATATCAACTTCACTTACATCTACTTTCGGTTCATACGGATATTTTTGATGTTCAATTTCCATTAATTCTGCTGTATTATGCAGTTTACAGTTCCCATTGTTGTTGTCACATACTGTACAGTATAATAAATGATTTTCTAGTAACCGATCCATCGCCTCTGTTTGTGCTTCTTTTGCGCGAACAGAAGCACGTTCAATGTTCATACCTTCCATCACTACTGTCGAACAAGATCGCATTAACTTTCCGTCAACTTCTACAATACAAGTGTCACATGTTTGAATAGGATCTACTTCTGGCACGTAACAAATTTGCGGATGTTCAATCCCGTTCTCATTAATGACACCCAATATCGTTGAACCGGGCTCCGCTGTATACTTTTTTCCGTCAATTGTAATATGAACCATGTTGTTATTCATGGTCTTTCCCCCTTTTTGAGAATAAAAAAACTCCACCACGAAAATATACGCACCGCATTTCGGCACGTTATTATCATGGTGGAGTAGTTTATTAGCACATCTTGCTAAAATACCAATCCATTTATTCATAAATAAAACGATAGAGTCATAACAGGTCATATCACGATTCCATCTTTAACACTATAATTATAGCGTTAAAGTTAAAAATATACAATATAAAATTTAAACTACGCATATGTCAGCTTGTAACTATCCATAATAACCCATATAAAGTGAAACTTTAATCAGTGGGGGGTTTTCTTCATCCCCCACTGATTATCAGCCCTCACCAATCGGGATAAAACATAACAAGGAGTAAGCGAACAAATGGGGTCTTTTAATAAATGGATTCGTGGTGAAAAATCTTTTTCTACCCAAGAGCAAGCTGATTACACATTAAATAAATCTATCTCTTCTTCCCTTTCCCTTAATTTAAAGCACTTGTCCAAAATGTTTAGCGGTATTCCAGAATTAATAACACGCACTTTTCCATTAAAAAACGGACAGGAAGCTGCACTTATATATATGGAAGGACTTGTAGACAAAACTGTTATTAACGTAAACATTCTTCGTCCTCTCTTATTTAAAGAGTGGAATGAAGACGATTTTTGGGAAGCCTCTGTTTCTATCGGAAATATTAAAAAAGTTCAACAGTGGACAGACATTGAACAATCTCTTTTACACGGCAAAAGTATTTTATTTATAAACGGACAACTATCCGCTTTAGAGCTTGATACGCAAGCGGCACCAAAAAGGAGCATTGAAGAACCTACAACAGAGAGCTCCATAAAAAGCTCACACGAAGGATTTAATGAAGTAGCGAGCGACAGCCTTGCACTTATTCGTCGATATATTCCAAATCGCGAATTGAAAGTGAAGGAATTCACTGTTGGTGAACGAGCTACTTCAAAGGTTTTTTTGCTTTATCTAGCAGATGTTGCGAACGAAAATGTCGTAAAAGAAATGGCATCCCGTATCGAGTCAGTAAAAGTTGATGCGATTCTTACTACTGGTGAATTAGAGGGGTTTGTTGAAGATAATTCCTTTACTCTCTTTCCGCAATTATCAATAACTGAACGCCCTGACACAACAGCACATCATATTCTAGATGGGCGAATTGCCGTTGTTGTAGATCGCTCACCAGGCGTATTAATAGGACCTATGACCTTTTCATCCTTTTTTCAGACGATAGATGATTACAGCTTCAGACCCATGATTCCATCTTTTATACGACTTCTTCGTTTCACTGGGCTATTTATTGCAATATTTGCTCCTGCTCTTTATATTGCTATGATTTCCTTCCATTATGAAGTGATTCCGCTCAAATTGTTGTTAACGATTGGAGAATCTCGAGCCAAAATTCCTTTTCCTCCCATATTAGAAGCTTTATTAATGGAATTAGTTCTCGAAATGCTCCGAGAAGCAGCGATTCGGCTTCCTGGGCCTGTTGGACAAACAATCGGCGTCGTAGGAGGAATTGTAATTGGACAAGCTGCCGTTCAAGCTGGGATTGTTAGTAACGTTATGGTTATCGTCGTATCAATTACTGCGGTTGCCTCCTTCATTATTCCTAACTTAGAAATGTCAGCAGGAATTCGACTTCTTCGATTCCCAATGATGATAGCCGCCTCTTTATTTGGCGTCATTGGAATTATGGTTGGGATGGCAATCATTATTATTCATATACTTTCTATGGAATCTCTCGGTGTTCCTTATGGTAGTCCTTTTTCTCCGTTATTTGCTTCGGATTTAAAAGATACCCTTGTACGTTTCCCATGGAAAATTATGAAGAAACGACCACTATCTCTACAATTAAAACAAGATAACCGGCAAAGAGATGTTGAGGAAAAGGAGGATAATAAGTGACAAAACGTGCAAAGAGGGAGATTAGTTTATTTCAATACATTTTAACGATTAGTGGTGTTCAAGTAGGATTCGGTGTCCTTACACTTCCGCGTGAAGTTGCACAAGGGGCAAATACAGATGGCTGGATGTCTATTATTATTGGATGTGCTCTCACTACTTTAGTCAGTTTATGTATTGTGAAAATTATGGAAAATCATCCTGGATATACTTTACTCGATGTGCTGACTCGTTATCTTGGGGAGTGGCTAGGAAGAGTAGGAATGATTTTTTGGATTTTATATGCTGTCCTTGCAGCTATTTCCTTAATTTTTTCCCTCTTATACGTTATTCACATTTGGATTTTACCTAGAACTCCAATGTTTTTAATTATGATTTTACTATCTATTCCAATGTTAATGCTAGCATGTAAAGGCGTTCTTATTATAAGTCGCTATGCTGTTTTCACTGTATTTTTCACACTATGGATGCCTTTTCTATTGTTTATTCCGCTTAAAGATGGGCATTGGATTTATCTTCTTCCTCTTCTTAAAGAAGGCTGGATACCAGTTTTAAACACAGTAAAATCAACTATCATTGCGTTTCTCGGATTTGAGTTTGCATTTGTCCTTTATCCTTATCTCAGTAATAAATCATCTGCAAAAAAAGGAATTGTTCTTGCGAATTTGATTACGCTATTTATTTATCTTCAAGTCACGTTTGTCTCTTTTGTTTATTTTAGTCCAGATGGTATAACAAAGTTTTTATGGCCGACTCTTTCTCTTGTTACACCATTTCACTTCTCATTTCTTGAGCGATTTGAAATTATCTTTTTGTCATTTTATCTCTTTATTATTTTTGATTCCTGTATTCCTTATATTTTCACTGCTTCAGATGGAATTAATCAATTACTTAACAAAAAAAGCAGTTCATTACCTATTTATGTTTTATTATTCGGGTGTATTTTCATCTTATTCTTTTATATCCCTTCCTCTTACCAAATAAGTTCGTTGCGAGAATTTTGGGGAACTGCAAGTTATTTTATCGTTTTTCTATTCCCAGTCGTATTTCTCTTATACATGACACTTTATCAGCATTGGAAAAGGAGAAGAGTTTAAATGAGGCGCTTTATTCATTTCACTATACTTTACTTTCTCATAACCTTTTTAACAGGCTGTGGAGATCGACTCGACTTAGAAAAACAATCGATTTCATTAATTTACGGCTTTGACGCAAAAGCAAAAGGAAAATTAATTGTGTACCACGTAAATCCTATTTTTAATGAAGACGTAGAAAAAAAGTACGAAACACATGAAGCGAAAGTACGTACACCTCGAGAAGCAAAAGCAACGTTTAATAGTTCAAGTGGCGGTTTAGTATCTACAGAAAAGTTACAGCTCATTTTATTTAGCACAAATTTTTTAAAACAAGAAGGGGCTATGCCTTACCTTGATGTTTGGTATCGTGATCCTAAAAACACTGGAAACATGCGCATGGTTGCAGTAGACGGTCCAATTTCTTCAGTTATATATAATAACTTTAAAGATAAGCCTGCCCTTCCCGAGTATTTAACAGATTTAATTAACACGAACAAACTGTACAATCGGACCGTTTTTACGACATTCCATGAATTTCACAGGCAAACGTTTAATAAAGGTATAACACCTGCTATTTCAGAAATAAAAAAAGGTAAAAAGGATGTTATCGTTACTGGTTCCGCGCTATTAACTTCTCGCGGAATTTATAAAATGTCATTAAATCGTTATGAAAGCGCCCTTCTTCTTTTGTTACAAAAGAAAGCGAATACACCGGTTTCGCTTACATTGAAAATCCCTTCTACTTCAGTTGAAAGTAATAGTGATTTAAAAGATACCGATGGCCGCGATTTCGTAACAATAAATGTTCTTAGCATGAATCGTGATATCGATACAGATTATAGCGATAACCACTTCAAATTTCATGTTAAAATGGATTTGAAAATTGCTGTCTCTGAACTTACATTCAATATGGATATAGACAAAGATAGAAAGAAATTAACTTCTCTTATTACAAAACAACTAAACAAAGATTTGAACGATTTAATCCACAACATTCAAAAACAGCAACTTGATCCATTCGGATTTGGTGATTATGCGAGAGCGTTTCAATATAAAGAATGGAAACAAGTCGAAGATGATTGGCCGAGTGCCTTTTCAAAAGCTAATGTGAAAGTGGCACCAACTATTAAAATTTTAGAAAATGGGATTATTAAATAGAAAAAACACGCTACTTGTTCTTATATGAATAAGTAGCGTGTTTTCATTTCCATTACAAGTATTATTTCAATGGACTATACTTTATTTCTATTTCTAACATTACTATGTTTTTTAGCATATACAAAATATATGAAAACCCCTATTATAATCCATGCCACAAAACTAATTAAAGTAAGCTTAGAAAGGTTCAAAGCTAAATATATACAACTTACTATCGAAACGATAGGTAAAAAAGGTACTAGAGGAGCACGGAATGGCCTCTTCATATTAGGATGTGCCTTTCTTAATACAATGACAGCTATAGATACAAACACAAATGCTGTTATCGTTCCCATATTCACTAAATTAGCTAATAAATTCAAATCCACTAATCCCGCTAATAAAGCTGCTAGTATACCTGTAACCCATGTATTAAAAAATGGAGTTTGTAAACGTTTATGGACACTTGAAAGTCTTTTTGGTAACAATCCATCTCGACTCATCGAGTAAGATACACGAACAAATGCAAACATAGCTACTAACAGAACTGTTGTTAGCCCTGCTATCGCTCCCACCGATAACAACCCAGCAATTCTATCTTCTCCTACAGTGCGCAACGCATATGCAACCGGATCAGCAACATTTAATTCCGTAAACGGAACCATTCCAGTTAACACGAATGAAACACCTACATATAGAACCGTACAAATGAACAAGGAAACAAGTAGCCCAATTGGCACGTTACGTTGTGGACGCTTCACTTCTTCTGCGGCTGTTGCAACTGCATCAAATCCTAAAAAAGCAAAAAATACAGTAGCAGCGCCTCCTACCACACCGTGAAAACCAAACGGTAGAAATGGTTGCCAATTCTCTGGTCTTACATATTGTGTCCCTACAACAATAAATCCTACAATAACAGCCAGTTTAATAATAACCATTATATTATTTATTCGTGCACTTTCTTTTGCACCACGGCTTAATAAAAATGTAACAACTAAAATAATAAGAACTGCTGGTAAATCAATGATTCCACCCTTCCCCATTCCTGGTGCCGAAGCAAAAATCGTAGGAATGTGAATATTAAAACCTAGTAGCAATGACTGAAAATATGCTGACCAGCCTGCTGCAACCGCAGAAGTCGCTAATAAATACTCCAGCATAACACACCAGCCAACTATAAATGCAAAAATCTCACCTAGTGTCATATATGTATATGAATATACACTTCCCGAAACTGGAACTGTAGATGCAAATTCAGCATAACAGAAAGCTACACATGCACATATAATTGCCGCTAATACAAAAGATAATACAATCGCCGGACCAGCATGTTTCGCTGCTACAATACCAGTTAATACGAAAATACCTGTACCAATAATTGCTCCAATCCCTAAAAGAGTTAGATCAATCGCTCCTAAAGTTTGATTCAATACTTTTTTCTTTTCTTCATCCATTGCTTTCTTTATGAAAAGACTCATTCTTTGAAACCTCTTTTTCAAGTTTATCTCTTACTTGTTACATTCTTTATTACTGTTCTATTTTAAAAATAAAAATATACATAGTTCACTTCCCCTATAGACTTAGTAACCCACCTCAAAAAAAACAGAAAAATCAATCTCCTTATGGCATATTGAATTTTCAAAATATTAATGGTACAAAAAAACCATTAAGAATGCTGATTGAATTTATCATACAATTAATTATATTGTCAATAATAAATCAATCGAAAATAATCGGTTGATTATGTATCAAATGTTATTTTTATACATAATTATTTTCTCAAAAACATTGTTGTTTTCCACCTTAATATTCATACACATTTTATTACATTGATTTTCATACAATTTTCATTGCATACAATGCAATGAAAATCATAATAACCTCAAATGAATTATTATTTAAAAATAATAATTCATTTGAGGTTATTTTACCATTTTAATACTAACAAAAAAGTGCAGATTTTCATCTGCACTTTTTTTATTCTTCCGCTTCAGCTTCTGCACTACTATTTTCAAGATGCTCCTTCTGAGCTTCCTCTTGCAGCTCCGCTGAAATCATCCCATAATAAAGTTCCGGATATAACCCAAATATTTGATATACACTTCCTAAAAACGGCATCAGAATCCCTCTTTTCTAAAGTTGTATTGCCACTTTTAAGGATTCCCTTTTCATTCATTATACATTCGTTTTTGACGTTTCTTCTTCATCTTGAACACCTAATAAATTTTGCCATTTTTTATACGGAGCGCTATTTGGATCTACATATCCTTTTGCATGCGAGCGATCCCACAATTGTTTAATAAACAATTCTTTCTCTTTCTTTGCCACCATATCGGCACCTGTACCGTAATAGTTCTGGAAATACAACTCGATTTCATCAAGGAATAGTCTTAATAATTCATCTGATGTTTCTTCTAACGTCGGATCATACTTCGCTTCACGGTCATACATTAAAATCATATCTAAAAGATTGTGGACATGTTCTTTTCTAAGCCATCTTACATCTTGGGCTCCTAATACGAACGGATGTGTATATAAATGTCCACCTTGTATCATCGCCTTTTCTTGCTCTTCTTCAAATCGTGACAAGATGTTTTCATAAATAAACGGATTATGAAGCAACGCTCTGTGTAATTTATAACTTTCGCTTGAAATATTTTTCCCCATCGACTGAATTAAAAAGCTACGTCCTACACCGTTATATTGATACACAAACTGTCCATCAACAGCAACTAAACTAATCCAGCGATACATATATGCGTATAGTAATGCACGATTACATTTATCATAATCTAATTTTGTTTGAGTCGCGTTTAAATCTGGCATAAAGGCTGGTAAGTGCCAATACTTATCTAAATGCGGCGTTAAACTAGATTTTTTACTATTTAATTTGTTTACACGGCGATAATACGATTGGAAATAGTCACCTTTATCATTCATAAATCCATTTGAAATATGTCCTGATGATAATTTAGGAAAGTCTTGCAGCGATAAGCCGTAATGCGCTCGATAACAGATCACTTCAAATGGCGAAAAGGCTTCATGTACTGTATCTTTTTCTTTAAACATTTCTTGAATTAATTCCTCTTGCAACTCTTTCTTTAAAGAAGGATGTATACCCCAATATTGTAATTCCCTATGATGAGCAACTTTCGGAACGAATGGACTCGCTAAATGGAACAGGTCTTCAATTTTTTCACGAACGTATTCATCGCGATCACGTTTCTTATAATCTGCTTCTTTTCGCAGCGCTTCAATAATATTCAGTTCTAATTTATCACGATAGCGTACTTGCAGTTCGTCATAACAATAGCTCAGTATATGTTCTCGGTAGAAATCCTCTACCTTTTTCGACTGAATCTCTTCTGTTTTCGCATCACGACAATATTCCCCGTACAAACTCATATAAATTTCCGCTGATATATCTTTCGGTAGTACACCTAAATTTAAATGTTGCTGCATATCTTGCCATATCTTTTCTTGCAGCTGTTCCTCAGCTAATACATATACATTCGTCGGGTTTGTTTTCCCTTCAAATTCCTTACTGCGCTTTTGGATTTCAAACAGTAAATTTTCACGTGTTTCATGTAAATTATCAAAAAATCTTTCCCAATATTGAATCATTTTATTAACTGCTTGATATAGCGATTGATATACAAGTTCTAATAGCATTTCTTTTCGATATTCATTTAATTTGTGTACATATTGCGTTACGATGTCTTCAAATTCTCTTTTGAATAAACGTTGCTGATTATTAATCATTTTTCCGAACCAGCCTTGTTGTTGAGCAATTTCTACTCGGCGTACAGCCGTTACCGTTCCATCAATATTACCCACATTAAATTTTTTATCGTAATTTTGAATTACATTACGCTTTTGTTCATTATTTTCATGTAGTCGATTCATTTTTTCTACTAACTGCTTTCGAATTTCATATAACATAAAACGTGCTGCTACTGGGTGAACGGGATCTGTTTTCTTTAAAAACCATGTATTTAATTGATAGGACTGCCCTTCAGAACCACTTGGTGAAAAGCGGTCTGATTCAATCATGTCATATAAAAGTGTCGTTACATGTTCATGTACCCGGCTCGGAATCGCATACGCATATAAACGAACCGCATGATCCACTCTTGCCACTTCACCCTTCATTTGTTCCATCATTTTCAGTTTCGTAGCTGAAATTTTACACTCATGTTGCAGACGATTTAATTCCTCATCTTTTTGCACCGTTCGTTGTACATAACTTTCTACAGCTTCTAAAAACAGTTTTGATTTCGCAACTCCGAGCTTACCACCCTCTGCTCCTTCACGTGTTTCATTGTACATTTGTCTATAGAAAATATGAGCTTGCTCTGGACGGGTAGCAAGATGCTCCAAGTCCTCTAAATAACTTTTACCTCTCTCCGGTTTTTCACGTTGCATCCCACGTTTTACATCTTGATCGTATCTTTGCTTCTTCTCTTGAAACAGTTGATCTAAATGAAGCCACGATTCATCTAAACCTTGCACAGCCCATTTTAAAGCACAATATTTTAACACATGTTCATATGGATAAATGAGTTTTGCCGTTCCTGCCCCGCAATATCGTCCTTTTCCGCTTGATTCTGCTAATTGCTGAATTTGATTGTCTTCCTGTGCAAAATGACTTGTGGACATCGGGCTAAATAACTGTAAATAAATTGTATTTGCCATCTGTTCCATATAGTCTGATAAATTGTGTAAATGGTGTCCATGTAGGTTTTCGTAATCGTATAAGAAACAATAATTGTACGGTAAATGATGTTGTTTAATTGTATGATTCGTTCTTCCGTCTTCATCTACTTGATCAGGGCGATACTCTAATTCAATTGTTACACCGCCGCGTTTTGATAATTCTCCAGTAGACCCGAGCGTAATAGCATGTAATTCTTTTAACGATGCATAGCCATTTGCTTGCACCGTTTCAAATTCTTTCGCGCTAACCGTTCTCGTCTTTACTAAAACATCCGGCATTAAAAACGCACCGCGTATTAAAATGTTATGATGCTGCAATTTCTTCCGAAGCATTTCACGTAAATATAAAGCAATTTGCAGAAACATCCCTGAACCTGTTCCGCCTGCTAGTGATGTTACTATAATGACACGCACACCATATTCCGTTTGATCACTTGTAACCGGAAAGATTTTCTCGATTTCTTGCCAAAAAGACGTCAATTTATCTTCTTTCATCGCAGCACGTAACGCTAAACGTGAAATGACGCGTAACTGTCCTGCTCCTTCTGTTAATGGTTTATCAAGTATAGTCGGATCCATCGGAAACCACTCTGGGATCGTTGGATCTCCCGCAATATACTCCCTTGGCGTTTTACTAGAACTTGTTTGTGTCTTAAACTTTCGAATATGATCGAATTTACTTAATGTATTCACATCTGTATCAAATACGTGCATTGCTACCTTTTTCCGGCGCTCTTCAGGCAGTTTTTCATATATTTGATGCGTCACAGTACTACCGATTCCACCTAAACCAATTAATATTGTTGGAACTTGTAATGTCATGTGAACCACCTTCCTATTCTTGCTTGTTTGAAAAAAGGGAAAGAGGATCAATACTCCATCCCCTTCTTATCCCTACCTACTATTCACATTCGTACTTGTAAATCTCTTTACCATATCCTCTATCAATTAGTAAAAGTTCATTTGGATATAGTGTCTTATGTTCCATTCCTACTTCATCCTCTGCTATAAACATTCCATCAATAATCATTCCAACTACTTGTGATTCTTTCGCTACAAAGACAGATTTCGAACCTTTCTTCGCTATAAACGTAACGGATTGCACGGTTTTTCTTTCTGCTCTAAATGGGATACCAAAATAATGGTTCCACCATTTATTTCGAAGTAATTCTGGTTCAGATTGATATAGCCAATCTTTCGCTACCTCTTGATCCCATTCATAATACAGTAGTGCTTTCCGGTGAAATCTTGGCCGAACAATCCATCCTAAAACAATGATTCCTACTACTAGTAGTAATAAAGTGATAGGAATGACAAACTTAAAAATAAGCGCATATTTTTCATAAAACGGAGCATCTTGAATATGGAATGTTATGTTTTTCTTTACTTCTTGTAACTTTGAATCCTGCATTACGATGGTAGCTTCTACGGTGCCGGTATCTGTAAAATTAAATGTGTCGGAGTAATAGGGACGAGGATAAACATAGATTTGATTTCCATGTTGCTTTATTTCATAATTGATTGATTGTTTAGATGTGACACCAGTAGATTTTAATAGTTTTTTTACAGCTTCTTCCGTCATTAACTTACCATCTAACTGTGGTTGTAAAACAAATGGTTTACTATTCTCTAAATTTGTCACTTTTTCTTCATAATCTTTTGTAACAGTTTGAAGTGATAATTTCGGTTTCTCAGCTGTTTCAATTTTAAATTCTTTCGTCTGTCTATAAAACCCCTTTATATTCATATGAACTTTCCCGCGTACTAACCCTTTACCAAGCTTCGTTTCGTAATAAAACACATGCCTTTTATCGTTCCACTTCATTGCATATTGTTTTCCATCTATTTCTACTTCTGCCTGAAAGTAAGAAGACTGAACTGGCAACTCCGTAGGCTTTGCTTCAATAACAGCAGTAACACCTTCGTACATTTTCTCTACATTTTTTTGACTACTATCATCTTTGTCATAAGTAGAAACCGTATAATTAAGCGCTGGTTCAACTAATACTTGTAGTCCTTCTTTCTCAATGTCCTGGTCCACTTCTATCGTATAAGTTCCTGGTTTAATAACTTCCTCATTTTCCGTACTTATATGAACTATATTTCCGAACAATTTTGCTTCTCCTGGTGTATGTATGGAAAAAGAAGATTGTAATTGTAATGGTTTAGAAATTTGTGTGACTTGATAATCGGGCAGAGAAGGCGATTGTCGTACAAGCGTCATACGCTTTAACGGAAATGGTGTTGTAATCTCTACTCTTTTCCCCAATACTTTCGTTTTTACAATCGATTCAACAGAGGAGAATGGATCACGATTTGCAACTAATGCTGCCACTTGATTTACACTTTTTACAATGCCATCTTCTCCGCTTGACGGCATCGTAACGCCATTTATCTCTTTCTTCCATATTTCCTTGAACGTATTTAGTTGTTCTTTTTCTTGTTGTCCTAAATCTTCTTCCATCGTAATTAAGACTGGATGTAACGATATCTTTTTTGCATCCATTTCTTTCTTAAACTGGGCTAATTTCCACAAAATTTGTTCTTTTCCGCCAACCTTATCTTTTTCTAAATCATTAAATGCCCCGTCAGTTAATACAATAAGCCAAAATTCACGTTTTCCATCTATATCTGCTTCCTTTTTTATAGATTGCATCGCCGTTTCTACCGCGCTAAATGGAGTATTTAAATACGTTTTCCACGCTCCAATTCCCTCAATTTCTGTTTGCCTTTTATCCTTCGTTAACGAAATGTTTAATGGATCATTCGGCTTACTCATTGGAACGTAAGAAAATTTATCTTTTTCATCCAATAGCGCAACTAAACTTTGCAAAGCATAATTGGCATATTTCCAGCGATCGTTATTTCTCATGCTGCCCGAATCGTCATATACAAGTGAAACGACCCTTTCCTTTGCCTCCTCTCCTTTTGCAAAAGCTGATAAAGGTAAACATATAAATAGAAACAACATGAACGTGGCACAAATTCGGATTTTCATGATGAGGCTTCGCCACCTTTGTAGACAAATTCCTATGTTTAAATTTATGAGAGGAAACAAGATATATGACTTGTATTTTAGGACAACTAACCCACCATAACTTTATTATGTAAACAGATCAGACACTTGGTAATATTCCTTCTAGCATTCTCTATCCAATTATATAAGTAAAAAGCCTGTTTAAGCTCCACACTTAAAACAGACTTTTCCTACTTTTTATTTTAAAAACACATAACAAAAAGTTTGATTTTTGACTTAACACATCACTTCTATTGTAAATCCACCAGGTGCTTCAATATAAAACGTATACGCATGGGCATGCTTAGGAGGCTCGACCAAAAATCCATCTTCCTTCAATCTTCGATTTATCTTGTCTACTTGTTCTTCACTTTCTTGTGGAAATCCTACATGAAATGTTTTTGGATACTGAACTTCTTTCCCTTTCATTAACGTTAGTATAAATCCATCATTATCACGCATAACTGCAAAGGCATTCCCCCTTGTTCCACTACAAGTTAAGCCAAAATACTTTTCTAAAAACTCTCTTGCAGCTACTACATCTGCAACTGTTAAATTAAGATGTTTAATTCCCAACTCATCACCTTCTTTCTTAATTTTCTAACATTTTATCATACAATTAAAAAACACGCCTTTCACAGCGTGTTTCATTGCTTTACATACACTTCAACAATCGGATTCTCTTTATGATCCGCATGCAAGCGTATATTCTCTTCACCTGTATTATAAATACTAGCTAATAACATTATCGTTAACACATTAGGTGTCTTCGCATCACTTCCGTATTTTCTCTCAAGCGCTTCCTTATATTCAAAATCTAAATCCCCCTGCACATATGTATACACTTCAAAACCATCTTCTAAATTGCAAACTACTGTATCAATAATATCTGCCCCTACTTGCTTCTTCATTTCCTCTCGCAACGCTTCAATAAATTCTTCCCACGGTACTTCGTATGTCTGAAACTGATCTGTAGATTTCATGCCTTTTCCTCCTTATATATCCTCTTCTTATATTTCCCCTTTCCTATAACAATTATGATAGATAGGGCATTCGTACAAGCCGCACTTGTCCCCCTTACATATCGTATTACTGTAATGCGGAAGGAGGAAAGAACATGCATAGACAAAAATGTTATGATACATGCCGACGTTACTTCGGAAAAGTTGTTCGGATTGAAGACCGTGATGGCCGTATACATTTAGGAAAAATAATCGATGTGACACAAAGCTCTGTATGGATTGAACCGGTGCAACAGCGCTCATCTTTTGATTCAGGATTCGGCTACTATGACGCTTATGCAAACGGTGGTTGTGACCTTTGTGGAGGCCTTAGCAGGTGTGATAGTTGTGGATTCGGATGCGGTGGTGGATTCAGCAGCTGCGGATGTGGTGGTCGTGGTTGTAGTAGTTGTGGTTGCGGTGGCTGGGGTGGCGGCGGTTGTGGCTGGGGTGTTGAACTCGGATTTGGTTTCATCTTCGGAATTACATTAGCTGCATTATTTTTCATTTAACATAGTAAAGAGTTGGCTACCTTTAGCCAACTCTTTTTCTTTATTTTTCACATATAAAAATACGATGCCCTAAAATGTGTTGGTACATAAGCCGTACATTTTCATGCTGTACCCACGCCTCATATAACTCATTCGGAATATGTGAGGATACATTCCATTCTGGCTCTTCTACATAGCCAGAGATCGTTTCTGCAATCGTGCCACCGCCAGCAATTGTAATTCTTTTAAAATTTGCTTTCTGAAATAATTGTACCCACTCATTCTCAGTTAATAATTCTTTCATACCATATAATTGGGCGATTTTTTCTTCCTCACCCTTATCAATGTGCCTATCAATAATCATTTCAATGACAACAAGCTTACCGTCCTGCTGTAATACACGATAACACTCCGAGATAACCCTTTCTTTGTCTGTAAAAGCGATGATTGATTCTCCAAGTACGAACTCAAATGAGTTATTCAAACACGGTAATTGCTCTACATTTCCTTCAATTAATTGTATATCTAACCCTTCAAACAACCATCTATCTTTTGCCTTTTGAATCATAATTTCATTCTTTTCAACCGTTGTTACTTGATAACCAAATTCCCTTGTCATATATGCCGCTGTTTTCCCCGTACCGCAACCTATCTCAAGGACATTCGCTCCATATTTAAAAGGCAGTCGTGCTAACAATTGTTTTGTTAACGTAAAACCACCAGGATGAGCACTTCCTATTCCGTAATAAGCTAGGAAATCGATGTATGTGTTTCGTTTCATGGGATTCTCCCTTTTTTATTTTATATATTCGAGGACGGAAGAAAAGTGCATAGAAAAAGGGGCGTATTGTACGCCCCTCATCTTACTTATCCTCTGTAATATATGCCCATTTATAGCTGTAGTCTCCACCAACTGGATGGTGAACAATACCTTTTACTTTAGGTCTTTGAACGATAGCATCACCACGTTGATATAATGGTGCAATTGCTGCATCTTCCAATAACATTTTCTCCGCTTTCAGTAAGCTATCCCAACGCTCTTTCGTTTTCGTTAATAGCTCACCTTTACCTTTTTGTACAATTTCATCATATTTAGGATTTGAATATCCTGTTTGGTTATGAGGGCCATTTGTAACAAACATATCAATGAATGTCATTGGATCTAAGTAGTCAGGCCCCCAACCAGCGTAAGATAAATCATAATCTAGATCTGATTCTAATTTTAACTTTTGTTTAAATGGCTGGTTTTTCAAATTCACCGTTAAACCTGGTAAGTTTTTCTCAAGTTCTCCTTTTAAGAATTCTCCTACTTTTTTCGCACCATCACCATCATAGTTTAATAGTTCTACTGTAATTGCATCTTTTCCAAGCTCTTTTTTCGCTTTTTCCCAATGCTCTTTTGCTTTTTTCACATCTGTTTTTAAAATATCTCCATTTTCTTTACGGAAGTCTTTTCCATCTGGGCTCTTAGCAAATTCTTTTGGCACTAAATAATCTGCAGGTGTAGAACCATCATTTAAAATTACATTCGTTAAGCCTTTTTTATCGTACGCTTTTGCAATCGCTAAACGTAGATCTTTGCTCTTTAACACTGTATCTTGCCCACCACGTTTTTGGTTTAAGCGTAAGAAGTACGTTGACGGTGTTTTTTGTGTAAAGAAGTCGGGGCTTGATTTATATTTGTCAACAAATTCAGATGTAAGTCCTGAACGATCGATTTGTCCACTTTCATATAAGTTAACACGTGTACCGCTATCTTTTACTACGTTAAAGTTGATTTCATCTAACTTAACTGTTTTATTATCCCAATATTGTGCATTTTTCTTTAACTTCCAACCTTCTTCATGTTTCCAGTCTGTTAATGTAAACGGTCCGTTGTATAACGTCGTATCTGATTCTAAACCGTACTTTTCTCCTTTTTCTTTTACAAATTTCTCGTTTAATGGATAAAATGTTCCAAATGAAGTTAATTCTACAAAGTAAGGAACTGGATTTTCTAATTCTACTTCTAACGTATAGTCATCTACAGCTTTTACTCCTAACGTATCTAGTTCAGCTTTTCCTTCATTAATCGCTTGTGCATTTTTCAAATCAAACATAATGTATGCATATTCTGCTGCTGTATTTTTATCTACCGCACGTTTCCAAGCAAACACGAAATCCTTCGCTGTTACAGGCTCTCCATTTGACCATTTTGCATTTTTATTTAATGTAAATGTGTATTTTTTACCATCATCACTCTTTTTATATGATTCAGCAACTCCTGGTGTTGCTTTATTATCTTTATCAAGTCGATATAAACCTTCCATTACGTTGTTTAAAGCTAGAAACGATACTTGGTCTGTCGCTTTAGCAGAGTCCATAGATGGAATCTCTTGAGACTCTGTTAAATTAAGCACTTGCTTCGCCGCTAGCTTTCCGCCTTCTTTTTCACCACTTTTTGGTGTTGTGCTTGCCTTCTCTTTATCTCCTGATCCAGAGCAAGCTGTTAATGCCATACTCATTACTAAAACTGGTGCTACAACCGCTGTCAATTTTTTCATCTTTTTTCTCTTCATTTTTTTGTACCCTCCCCAATTATATGTACGATATTAACATTTAGAAATTCTCTACTAACTTTTGTTATCAGAAAATTCTTATTAATTAATATTCTACTGTTTTTTAAAATTTTGTAAAGTATTTTTGTAAATTTTCTAAATATTTATTTTTTTATTATAGTAACTTGCTGTTTTAACTACTATATGAATTATCCCCCGTCTACTATATGTAAACATCCCTTCCCTTATTCCAATCTATTACTACGTTCTATATTTTTCTTATTAGCATGAGGTCTCTTACTATCATTCATCTGTCTTACTACTTACTGACCTCTCTATTTTCCTCCGATAGAACCTTCCTAATTACCTACCCGATTCTCAATAGGCTAACGAGATTTATTCCCTTATGCATACTAAAAAGCATTTCAAAAGCAGCTCAGCCACTTTTGAAATGCTTTCACTTTATTTTTTTCCGCCATCCTCAGTTACATACGCCCACTTAAAGCTATATTCTGGACTGATGTTATGTTTCACAATTCCTTTTACATTCGGTTTCATTACGTACGATCTTCCTGTTTGATATAAAGGAACTAACCCTGCATCTTCTTCAAGGAATAACTTTTCAGCTTTCCCTAACGTTTCCCAGCGTTTTTTCGCATCACTCATTAATTCATTACCTGCTTTTCCTACCATTTCATCGTATTTTGGATTTGAATAACTCATTTGGTTGTACGGGCTCTTCGATTCAAACATATCAATAAATGTCATTGGATCCGCATAGTCTGGACTCCAACCTGCATAAGAAATTTCATAATCTTGCGCAGTTTCTAATTTTAATTTTTGTTTGAACGGCTGAATTTTTGTATTAATCGTTACACCTTTTAAATTTTTCTCAATTTGATCTTTTACATAGTCAGCAATCTTTTTCGCAGTTCCATCATCATAACTTAGTAATTCAATTGTCACTTGATCTTTTCCAAGTTCTTTTTTCGCCGCTTCCCAAGCTGCTGCTCCTTTTTTCGGATTATATTTCAGACCATTTTTAAATGTATCTTGATAATCTTTACCATCTGGCCCTGTCGCAAGTCCTTTTGGAACCAATTGATCTGTTGCTTTTGATCCATTATTTAAAATTACATTTGCCAATCCTTTTTTATCAACTGATAATGCAATTGCTTCACGTAGTTTTTTGCTCTTTAAAGGTGTATCTTGTCCGTTACGTTTTTGATTTAAACGTAAGAAGAATGTACTTGATTCCGCATACTCACCATATTCTTCTTTGTTCGATTTATATTTATCTACAAACTCTCCTGATAGTAATGTAAAATCAATTGATCCTGTATCATATAAGTTTACTTTCGTTGCAACCTCTTTTACTACACTATAGTTAATTTCTTCTAATTTCACAGTCTTTTTATCCCAGTACTTATCATTTTTCTTCAGCTGCCAACCTTGTTCATGTTTCCATGAAGACATAACGAATGGACCGTTATACACAGTTGTATCTGCTTCTAAACCGTACTTATCACCTTTTTCTTTTACGAATTTTTCATTTAATGGATAGTATGATGGGAATGCTAATAAATTTAAAAAATACGGTACCGGTTTTTCTAATTCTACTTCTAGCGTGTAATCATCTACCGCCTTCGCTCCTAATTCAGTTACAGGTTTTTCCCCTTTATTAATCGCTTCTGCATTTTTAATATAGTAAGCAATAAATGCATATTCTGCCGCAGTATTCTTATCAAGTAAGCGCTGCCATGCGAAAACGAAATCTTTCGCTGTTACAGGATCACCATTTGACCATTTTGCATCTTTTCGCAGTTTAAACGTATACTTTTTACCATCTTCACTTTTCGTACTAGACTCTGCCGCAGCAGGAATTGGCTTATTATCTTTATCAAGGCGATATAGGCCTTCCATCGTGTTCCCTAAAATTTGCGCACCTAATGTATCAGTAGATTTAGAAGTATCCATCGTCGGAATTTCTTGGTTTTCCGTACGATTTAATACTTGTTTCGCTGCATATTTAATATCAGATTTTTTTTCTTCCCCACTATTTGATGTAGTAGTCGTTTTCTTTTCCCCACCTGACCCAGAACATGCTGTCAATGCAACACTCATCGCTAAAACTGGTACTACAACTGCCGTTAACTTTTTCATCTTTTTTCTCTTCATTTTTGTACCCTCCCTAATTATATGTACATTACCAACCCTTGAGAGACCCCTTACTAAAGATTCGTTTTTCAGAAAATTACAACTAATGTTATTCTACTCTTTTTTTCGCATTTGTAAATAGTTTAATTTTAAATATTCTGACTTTTTATTCTAGTAGGATTTATCCCCCATCTACTATATGTACATACTATACACCTTATTCTCCTCTATTTAACCATACTAAAAATTAGTATTTTAAGCTCACAAAAAAAGCATTTCAAAGTAGCTAAGCTACTTTGAAATGCTTTTTTAACTTTATTATTTTTCAGTTACATATGCCCATTTAAAGCTATATTCCGGACTGATATTATGTTTTACAATACCTTTAATATTTTGTTTTAGAACATATGCATCACCACGTTGGTATAAAGGTACAAGTGCTACATCTTTCTCAAGAAGTAATTTCTCAGCTTTTCCTAGCTCTTCCCAACGTTTCTTCGCGTCACCCATTAATTCAGTGCCAGCTTTTTTGATCATATCATCATACTTTGGATCAGCGAAGCTCATTTGGTTATGAGAATGTTTAGACTGGAACATATCTAAGAATGTCATTGGGTCAGCATAGTCAGGTCCCCAACCAGCATATGATAAATCATAATCTTGCTCTGTTTCTAGTTTTAGTTTTTGTTTGAATGGCTGAAGTTTAATATTAACTGTTACACCTTTTAAATTTTTCTCAATTTGGTCTTTTACATATTCCCCTACTTTTTTCGCATTACCAGTATCATAGTTTAATAACTCAATTGTAACTTGGTCTTTACCAAGTTCTTTTTTCGCTTCTTCCCAGGCTGCAGCAGCTTTTTTCGCATCTGGTTTGATACCATTTTTAAATGTTTCTTGGAAGTCTTTTCCGTCTGGTCCAGTCGCTAACCCTTTCGGTACTAAGAAGTCTGCTGGTTTAGATCCGTCATTTAAAATAACGTTTGCTAGGTTTTTCTTATCGATAGAAAGCGCGATTGCTTCACGTAATTTCTGACTCTTTAATGGTGTATCTTGTCCACCACGTTTTTGATTCATACGTAAGAAGAATGTACTTACTTGTGAGTATGTGCCAAACTCCTCTTTGTTATTTCTATATTTGTCAACGAATTCACCTGATAGAAGTGCGAAATCAATTGCACCTGTATCAAATAAGTTGACCCTTGTATTTATTTCTTTTACTACACTATAGTTGATTTCATCTAATTTTACAGTCTTTTTATCCCAATATTGATCATTTTTCTTTAGTTTCCAGCCTTGCTCATGCTTCCAATCAGTAAGAACGAATGGTCCGTTATATACTGTTGTATCAGACTCTAAACCGTATTTATCACCTTTTTCTTTTACGAACTTCTCATTTAATGGATAGTACGATGGGAACGCTACTAAGTTTAAGAAGTATGGTACCGCTTGTTCTAATTCAACTTCTAATGTATAGTCATCTACCGCCTTAACTCCTAGTTCAGTTACTGGTTTTTCACCTTTATTAATCGCCTCTGCATTTTTAATTGGGAATGCGATAAACGCATATTCTGCAGTTGTTTTTGGATCTAATAATCGTTGCCATGCATAAGCAAAGTCTTTTGCTGTTACAGGATCACCATTTGACCATTTTGCATCTTTACGTAGTTTAAATGTATATTTTTTACCATCTTCACTTTTCGTACTAGATTCTGCTGCAGCTGGGATTGGTTTATTATCTTTATCTAATCGATATAACCCTTCCATTGTGTTCCCTAAAATTTGAGAACCTAATGTATCTGTATTTTTTGAAGTATCCATTGTTGGGATCTCATTTGTTTCTGTACGATTTAACACTTGTTTTGCTGCTAATTTTTCCCCTGATTTACTATCTCCACTAGAGCTAGAATTTGTGCTTGTCTTCTTATCTCCACCTGATGTAGAACATGCTGTTAACGCCATGCTCATTGCTAAAACCGGTGCTACAACTGCTGTTAGTTTTTTCATTTGTTTCTTTTTCATTTTGTACCCTCCCTAATTCTTAACGATAGCTATTAAAGAATTTTCTGATAATTCTGTTTTTCTCTATATATTTATCAGACGATTCTTACTAATTCTTATTCTACTAATTTTTTAATTTTTGTAAAGTATTATTATTGAAAATTTTTAAAAAATTATTTTTTTACAGTAATATTCATAAAAATTCCATATTTTGTTCAAACCTTATTTCGCATTCATACACATTCGTTGTTTTAATCACTTTCATCTCATTTACCACTTGAATACTTGTTAATTATTGCTAATAAATAATGCATATATCTAAAAACATCTTTTCTACAAAAATAAAAAAGTCAGCAAAGCTGACTTTTTACCCGACCATTTTTTCTCTTTTCATTCCCTCTACTACTCTCGTATACTTCTCATCATCAAATTCATTTTCACTTTTCGCAACAACTACAGTTGCAATACCGTTACCAATTAAATTAACGATAGCACGTGCTTCTGACATGAAACGATCTACACCAAGTAATAACGCTAAACCTTCTAATGGGATAACATTCATTGCAGATAGAGTAGATGCTAGTACAATGAATCCCCCGCCGGTTACTGCTGCTGCTCCTTTAGATGTAACTAACAAAATAGCTATTATAGTTAATTGTTGACCTAGTGAAAGATCGACGTGAAAAACTTGCGCTAAAAATATAGTAGCCATCGATAAATAAATTGTTGTTCCATCTAAGTTAAAAGAATAGCCTGTTGGAATGACTAAACCTACTACCGGTTTCGAACACCCGAAGTCTTCCATCTTTGTCATCATCCGCGGCAGTACTGATTCTGACGATGATGTCCCGAGAACAATAAGTAATTCTTCTTTAATATACGCTAAATATTTCCACAAACTAAATTTATACAATTTACAAATAAAATTTAAAACAATAAAAACAAATAATGCCATTGTCGCATATACACAAATCATTAATTTACCAAGTGGTATGAGCGTACTTAAACCATACTTCCCAATTGTAAATGCCATCCCACCGAATGCTCCAACTGGTGCTAATTTCATTACAATTGATAAAATGTTAAAAAACACTTTCGATAATCTTTCAAAAAAGTCAATAACCGGTTGTCCATTTTTTCCTAACATCGTTAACCCTGCTCCGAATAAAATGGAGAAGAACAGAACTTGTAAAATATCACCTTTGGCAAATGCTTCAAACATGTTAGACGGCACGATATGTAAAAAGAAATCCATCCATTTCATTTCTTGCCCACTTTGTACATATTGTGAAACATCTCCGCCTTTTAGTTTTGAGGGATCTAATCCATCTCCTGGACGTACAACATTCGCTACGATGATACCAATAATTAAAGCCGCTGTTGTAACAATTTCAAAATATAATAGTGCCTTCCCACCAACACGGCCTACCTTTTTCATACTTCCCATACTTGCAATACCGAGCACAATTGTTAAAAAGATAATCGGTGCAATAACCATTTTAATCATATTGATGAATGTTTCACCAATTGGCTTCATTTGTTGTCCAACACTCGGCCAAATTGCCCCTACTGCAATACCACAAATAATGGCCACAATAACTTGGAATGTTAAATTCTTTACGATTCTCATTTTTGATACTCCCCTGTATTTTCATTTCTCCCATACTATTTCAATAATTGCTAATGATATATTCTATGTAATAGCCCCCCTGTTATTTAACTTAAACTATAACTTTATGTTACACTATTATCTTAAAATTTAAAATAGCATATAACATTTACGAATAAAAGACATACTATTTAACATAATAAAAAAGCAGACATTACATCTGCTTTAATTCTCCTCAATCTGTTTTTCACTTAATCCTAGATGTGTTCTAAGAGTATTACTCAAACTCTGTAGATCTTTTTTATTAGGATTATAATAATATACACGTTGCCCGTTTGGGCCATTAGGTAAGTATAAATCATCACCAGCTAATTGTATTTTTTCAACTGAACCGTTTAAACCGTATTTATAAAAAGATAAAATATCATCCATTACTAAATTTGTTTTAAAATCACCATCAACCGCCTCAACTATTTTTTCTAGCTTCGTAATCGATCCTACACTTTTTAATTTACTTAAAATCGCTTCAATAACAAGTTGTTGGCGCTGCCCTCTCATTGCATCACTATCAATATGCCGCGTTCTTGCTAGTGCAAGTGCTTCTTCCCCATTTAATTTTTGTAATCCTTTTTTCAAATGAATCGCATCAGGTTCATCTTTACTATTTTGCTCCGTAAATTCAACTGGGACATCCACTTCAATACCATCTAACCCATCAACAATTTTAGTAAAGGAACCAAAATTAAATTTCACAAAATAATCAACAGGCACCTGTAACAATTTTTCTACCGCTTCCACAGAAGCTTGCGGTCCTCCATCTTTACCATTTTTAACGAAACCACTTCCATATGCATGGGTTATTTTATCTTTTTTCTTTTCAACTGGAACATATGTATATGTATCACGCGGTATGCTCGTTAATTTCACTGTTTTATCGTCTTTATTAAAAGTCGCTAACAATAATGCATCTGTATGAAATGCACCATTATATTCCTTTTGTCGTTCTTGATTTTCATCAATTCCCATAATTAAAAGTGAAACATGATTTGCAATTGGCTTTACAGATTTCTCACGTAAATTGGATTTTTCACCTCGTGCTAAATTCAAATTAGATTTTTGTACAAGACTAGAAGTTTTCATATATACATAGGCTCCATAGCCAATTCCACCAAATAGTAATACCGCCAGTAGTAAACTTATTATCTTTTTCTTTTTATATTTTTGCTTATTTT
Source organism: Bacillus sp. PK6-16 (assembly GCF_056530295.1). Lineage (NCBI taxonomy): Bacteria > Bacillati > Bacillota > Bacilli > Caryophanales > Bacillaceae > Bacillus > Bacillus sp. PK6-16. The sequence continues at coordinate 1,815,705 of NZ_CP096511.1, read as the reverse complement.
TCTCTTCTCTTAAAGATGAATGATTCCCCATTTACTCTCCTCCTGTTTCTATTCATCCAATATGTTTTTCATTTTTTCATATTTAGCGCTATCCTTTTGAAACATACTTTCTTTCAATCCCTTATCTATTTGTATCCATTCAGTCGTAACTGAATATTGAATCAAGCCTTCTTGAAAACTAAGAAATTTCAACATAATCCCTGTATTTTTCTCCACAACCATTTCGAATTTCCCTCTTAAATCTTCAGAGGTGCTAACAGGCATCTCTATGTTTATAACCCCTTCAATTTTGTAACAATCTAATCCAAGATATTTCGTTTCTTTATAATTCCAATCTTTATATCGAATTAATAAATCTGCGAATTCTGATTGAATACTATATTTAGCTAGCCCTACATATTCATCATCATATCTCTTTTTCTCATCTGATTTTCTCACTAACCTTTCCGTAGGATTTAATTTTAATAGTTCATTGTTTCTTTCTTTCGGGTTCCATTTTGTCTCTTTATAGGTATACTTCTCATCATCAAACTCTTTTTTCTTCCCCTCGTTATATATAATTGTTCGTTTTTTGGCTAGTTTATCTTCTTTCGAAGAGATACCTCTTTGTTTCTCCGTATCAATCGCATACTTATATGTTGTAGCAATTCTTGATGAGCTAGAATATTCCTCAAATTGTCCTGAAATATTTTTAAAATAATCAATAGAATCTAGCATTTTTTGATGAATCTTTTCTTTATCTGGATAATGTACATTCGATTTTATTTCTTCTTCATTTTCATAATCAGAAAACGCTTTTTTCTTTACATATTCAAATACTCCACCATTTTGCGCAAAACTTTGTATAGAAAACTCAGACATAGATACCACTGAAAGTATACAAACCGCTGCACTAATTATCATCATATGAATTTTGTAACTCTTCTTTTTTACCTTAAGATTATGTAGCGTGCCATTAATCTTTTCATTTAACTCTGGAGGTACTATAACATTTTCATCTTTTATTCTCTTTTTTAATTTCTCATCAAATAATTTTTCATTATCCATCCTTTACACCCCCTATTCCATCTTTAATCGTTTTTGTAGTTGTTCCCTCGCACGTGATAATCTTGATTTCACTGTTCCTTTCGGTATTTCTAACAGCTTTGCTATACTCTCTTGATTCATGTCTTCATAGTAATAAAGCACCGTAACAGCTCTTAATTCTTCATGTAACGATTGAATCGCATTACACAAATCTATATCTTCATACTGATCACACGCACTCATAATGTAATCATTCTCTTCTGTCACAATTACATTTTTATACGCTCTAATAATATTGTTACACTCATTTATTAGTATTCGAATTAACCAAGTTTGAAAAAATTCTTCTTTTTTTAATTTTTTTATATTTTCATAGGCTTTTAAAATTGTTGTCTGTATCGCATCCTCTATATTTGTCTCATCACGTAACATCGCCTTTGCTATTCGATACATCTTCGCTTTTTCTGTATGTATAAGCGCTATAAAGGCTTCATGATCACCTTTTTTCGCTAAAGAAACATCCGTTTCTTCTTTTACAATCATTTTATATAAAGGGATTACTTTCACAATTGCTCCTCCTGTTTCATCCTCACTTCATCACTTCCAATTTAACTTTACATATATTAGACGTATGAGCCTAGAAAAAGGTTCACTTTTTTGAATATTTTTGTAACTGAGAAGATAAATATCCTTTATAAGGATGCAATAAACATACTAGTTTAAATTTACAAATAAAAAAAGCCCACTTTCTCAGTGGACTTTCTACTCTATAACGGTAAATCCCTCTTCCTAAATACTACAATCGCTACGATAAAAATACAAAGCGCTACAGTAGTTAAACCTATACTTACCGGCCATATATTATATGATCCTTCAGCAATTTCTTTCGGACGAAACAGCGTGAATAATGATAGGTTTTTCATCCATTCTAACTTATCACTTAACTTCCCTACCATATCCAATACGAAAAATAAGATAGTTAAACTCGCTGAATAACTTAGTGCTTTTCTTTCGTCATTACATATACAAGAAAAGAAAAATGAATACGCACTAATGACTAAAAATATGAGCCCTCCGACTACATTTATCTTCAAAAATAATTCTTTATTTAAGTTATTATCTTGTAAAAACCATTCTGCACCTACTAACCCAGCTACATACGTAACAGATACAATAATTAGAAGTCCCAATATGAGAACAGCAGCTTGTGTAATCGCAATTTGCACTCTAGATACAGGTGTTGCTAGCAAGTATGCCATTGCTCCTTTATCTACATGACGAGCAATTAAATGTGTCGCAACTGTTACGCAAAAAATTGTTAAAATGATAATAAATAATAGACTATAGTATTCGCCCGCTAGAAAATCCATTACGTTTTGAATCGGACTTTCCATACCAACGATTTTTTTCACGCTATCAGGCATGGCAGCTATTAATTCATTTAGCCCTTTCGCTGATACCATTGACGGGAATATCCAAATTAATAACCACAGATATAAAGCTGCACCAGACGCATAACTCAAAATATTTTTTTGTGTTTCTTTCAAACTTGCTAAAAATAGTTGCTTATTCATGCGTTACCCCTTCTTTCTTATCGTAATAATGCATAAATAAATGTTCTAAATCCATCGCTCTCGTTTGAAGTGCCGTTACATTATAGTTTGAAAGTGTTTGTAAAACAGTTTGATAGTTTCCTTGTACAATGATAGATGCCTCTCTGCCTTTTACCGCTTCAAATTGCAAATTACACTTTGTAAGGGACTCAATCTCTTCTTGTGATGATACTGTTACATCTATCACCTGTCTTCTCATACTTTGTAAATCGTGAATATTTTCAACCGTTACGAGTCGACCATCTTTAATAATAGCTACTCTATCACAAGTTCTCTCAATTTCAGTAAAAATATGTGATGACATTAGGATTGTTTTTCCTCTTTGCTTTTCCTCTAATATTAAATCTATAAATACTTGCTGCATAAGTGGATCAAGTCCAGATGTTGGTTCATCTAAAATTAACACCTCTGGATCGTGCATAAATGCAGCGACTATCCCTACTTTTTGCTTCATTCCTTTAGACATTTTGCGAATCGGTGTTTTCACATCAAATTGCAGACGCTCTATCAGTTCATCTCGTCTTTTCGTATCCTTTAATCCTCGCATTCCTTGCATTAATTTTAAAAACTCTAATCCGTTCATTCCTTCAATAAAAGAAATTTCACCTGGCAAGTAACCAACTTCCCTTTGAATTTTCGCCGCTTCATTCCAACAATCTAATCCAAAAATTGTCGCTTTACCAGTCGTCGGTTTTATAAATCCCATTAAATTACGAATCGTCGTTGATTTCCCGGCACCATTCGGTCCTAAATAACCAAATACTTCTCCCTCTTTTACATCAAATGTAATATGAAACAAACCTTTTCCGTTCGAAAACTGTTTTGTGACATCTTGAACTGAAATCATAATTCCACCTCATTTTTTGAAATATTTAATGTGTGATATTTCAAAATTATTGTACTCCTCATCTTCCATATCCGCAACAACTTTTTGAAATATTTATTAGTCCATATTTCAAAATTATTGTTTTCCATTATTTTTTCTTGTATATTTTAAGTGAGGTGATTGCATTGAACGGCTTTGAAAGAGTAAAAGAAAAGAAAAAGCGTGCCATTAAAGAAGCAGCATTCGTATTATTTTCAGAACGTGGATTTAATGAAGTGAAAATAGAACATATCGCAAAAGAAGCAAACGTTTCTCAAGTTACAATTTATAATCATTTCGGAAGTAAAGATGCGTTATTTAGGGAGCTTATACAAGAATTTATCATATCTGAATTTCAATATTATAAAGAGCTTGCAGAAGAAAAATTACCTTTTCATGATATGATGCAAAAAATGATTGTAAGAAAAATGAATACTGGCGGATTATTTCAACCTGATATGTTACTACAAATGATGCAAAGGGACGAAGAACTCCGTAAGTTTATTTATAGTTATCAAAATGAAAAAATCCTACCCTGGTATTTAGAAATATTAGAACGAGCTCAGCGCAAAAACGAAATTAATCCACACCTTACTAAAGAAATGATGTTACTTTACATTCAAATGTTTACAAAATTAGGTGATGAATTTGGAGCACAACTTCTTGAAGGAGATCGGGAAAAACATATAAAAGATATCGTTACGATGTTCTTCTATGGTCTTTCTGTTCCACAAAAATAAAAAGACACGAATTTCGTGTCTTTTTTATTTTATAGAAATGACTCTACCCTTTTCACTACTTTCAATCGCTAATTGAATCAGTTTAATAACATCTAAACCTTCTTTTGCTGTTACAGGTAGTTCCTCACCATTTAATATACTATCTCGTACACCTTTATAATAATTGTCATAACAACCGACTTCTGTTGGAATACGCTCTAAGCTTTCTTCTGTTTCTAAAGTAGCAAAATTCTCTTCATCGTCTACTCCATAACCGTTATCACCTGGCTTCATTCCATTTTTTAATTGCTCTTCCTGCGAATCCATACCGTACTTCACGATAGAACCTTTCTCTCCATGCACTATAAAATGCGGTCCAGCTTTTTTCACATAACTGCTACTACGTAAAATGACACGTTTAACTCCGTAATGAAGTACTATGTGGAAATAATCATCCACCTCTGCACCTGGTCGTTGTTTTATTACATCTGCACTTATCGCATCTGGTTTCCCGAATATTGATAACGCTTGGTCAATTAAATGCGATCCTAAATCGTATAATATACCGGATCCTGGTAGATTTTTTTCTCTCCATCGATCACGTACATGTGGACGGAAACGATCAAAATTCGATTCATATGCGTATACATTCCCTACTCTGTTTTCTCCTAACAATTTCTTAATTGTTAAGAAATCATTATCAAAACGACGATTATGATATACGCTTAACATTACATTATGCTGCTCTGCTAATGAAATAAGCTCTTCTCCTTCTTCAATTGAGACAACAAATGGTTTTTCTACAACAACATGCTTACCTTTTAAAATTGCTTCTTTTACATATGGAAAATGAGTTGTATTAGGTGATGTAATAACAACTAAGTCAACATCAGCTCGCTTCACCAACTCATCAATTGTACTAACAACATTAGCGTTTGGTAATGTTTCTTTTACTACCTCTTCTTTTGAGGATAATACAGCACGAATATCATATTCTTCTATTGTTTGTAATAGTGGGATATGAAATGTCGTACTAGAAAAACCATATCCTACAATCCCTACACCTATTTTTTTCATGTTGCCCCTCCATTTGTCCCGCTTTAACGGGCAGTAAGATTCCTAACTCAAAATTCAGTGAAAACTAAGGCATTAGGTGAGGAATCAACTGCTTGTTAAAGCCCGATTGGTTCAACTAATAATCAGTGAGGATGAAGAAACTCCCCATTGATTAAAGTTTCACTTTATGAGAACGATTTCATTCAGTTATTATAACAAGATTATTATTATTTACATAATAAATTGCCTAGAAAAAAGCATCTTGCTACTATTCATAGCAAGATGCCCTCTTTATTCTGGTCTTTTCTTCGTCCACGTTTCTACTACTTCACCAGTATCATTAACATCTAGCACAAGGCTACCATTACTATACCGGTCTTTATTTCGATACGCTTTCGGATCAATCTCTTCTACAATGTTTTTCTCTGTCTTCATGTAAACTAATTCATCGTCCCGAACAATTTCAATACCGACAATGCGGTACGGATTACGTTTTAATTCTTTGAAAATAACAAGACCGCGTTTCGCCCTCGTTGACTTTTCAATTTCTGATGCTTTTAGACGTTTTACAGCACCGCGCTGTGTTACGAGAATAAGTTGATCTTTGTCACCATTTAACGGTTTACCAGAAGCGACATAGTCATCTTCTTTTAAATTAATTGCTTTAACACCAGCAGCTCTTACACCGACTGGACTTACTTCATCTTCATGGAAAATAAGTGCATATGCACCGTGTGTAGCAAGAACAATATCACTCGTTCCATCTGTCGCAAATATATCGACAACTTCATCATCTTTTTTCAAGTTTACAGCAACGAATGCCCTTGAATAACGCTGAACTTTATATTGATTTAATTCTGTTTTCTTTATCATACCATTTCGTGTTACAAATACGATAAATCGTTTTTCTTCCTCAAAGTTCGGTACAACCGTTGCCCAAATGATTGTTTCATCCCGGTCGAGTGAAACGATATTAGCAACGTGCTGACCTAAATCTTTCCAACGAATATCTGGCATTTCGTATACTGGCAGATATATATAGTTTCCTTTATTCGTAAATAAGAGGACTGTCTCTGTCGTATTCGTATCGAATCGTTCAAGTAAGATGTCACCCTCTTTCATACCGAAGTCTTTGCCGTTTGAGGCATTATGTGAGCGCCATCCAGTACGTTTCACATATCCTTCTTTCGTTACAGTAACGATGACATCTTCTTGTGGGATCATCACTTCTACATCGATTTTAATTTCCTCGATTTGATCTTCAATAATCGCGCGTCGATCATCACTATATGTTTTCTTAACTCTCTTTAAATCTGTTTTAATTACTTGAAGTAATTTTTTTTCACTTTGTAAAATTGCCTGTAGCTCAATAATTTTCTTATTAAGCTCATCTGCTTCTTCTTGTAACGCCGTAATGTCTGTATTCGTTAAGCGATATAATTGCAAGGAAACAATTGCTTCTGCCTGTGCTTCTGTAAAGCCAAATTTTGCACTTAAATTATCTTTCGCGTTACGTTTATCTTTTGAAGCTCGAATTGTCTCAATTACTTGGTCTAAAATCGATAATGCTTTCTTTAAACCTTCTACAATATGTTGACGATTTTCTGCTTTTCTTAATTCATATTGCGAACGTCTCGTAATAACCTCTTTTTGATGTCCAATATAAGCATCTAAAATTTTCGGTAATGTCATAAGTGTTGGACGACGATTATTGATCGCTACCATATTAAAGTTATATGGAATTTGCAAATCTGTATTTTTATATAAATAATTTAAAATACCTTCGGAGTTTGCTTCTTTCTTTAATTCAACAACAATTCGTAAACCAGTACGATCTGTCTCATCACGCACTTCAGCAATACCATCTAACTTTTTATCTAGACGTAATTCATCCATTTTCTTTACAAGGTTTGCCTTATTCACTTCGTAAGGAATTTCAGTGATTACAATTTGTTGTTTCCCACCGCGCACTGTTTCAACTTCTGCTTTTCCGCGAATAATAATTTTACCTTTACCTGTTTCATACGCCTTTTTAATACCATCAATCCCCTGAATAATACCGCCTGTTGGGAAATCTGGTCCTTTCATAACTGTTAATAAATCGTCAACAGTACTATTTGGCTTATCGATACGCATCATTGTAGCATCAATAACTTCTCCAAGATGATGCGGAGGAATTTCTGTTGCATAACCAGCGGAAATCCCTGTAGATCCGTTCACTAATAAATTCGGGAACGCTGCTGGTAATACAACTGGTTCTTCACTCGTATCATCAAAGTTTGACACGAATTCAACTGTTTCTTTATCAAGATCACGTAATAATTCAGATGCGATTGGTGATAAACGAGCTTCCGTATAACGCATCGCTGCCGCTGGGTCCCCATCAACACTACCGTTATTACCATGCATTTCAACTAAAACATTACGTACTTTCCAAGTTTGGCTTAAGCGTACCATTGCTTCATATACAGAGGAATCTCCATGTGGATGATAATTACCGATAACATTACCTACTGTTTTAGCTGATTTACGAAACGCTTTATCATGTACATTACCTTCTACATACATAGAATATAAAATACGTCTTTGTACTGGCTTTAAGCCATCACGTGCATCTGGAAGTGCACGATCTTGAATAATATATTTACTATAACGTGCAAAGCGATCACCTAACACGTCTTCAAGCGGGAGGTCATGAAACTTCTCTGCTTGCATGTTATTCCACCTCCGTCTCCATAATCATTTCATTTTCTAAAATATTTCCTTCTTCTTGCATACCAAACTGCACATTACGTTCAATCCATTTACGGCGCGGTTCTACTTTATCGCCCATTAATGTTGTAACGCGACGCTCTGCTCTTGCTGCATCATCAATTTTCACGCGAATTAATGTACGCGTTTCAGGATTCATTGTTGTTTCCCATAATTGATCCGCATTCATTTCACCAAGTCCTTTATAACGTTGTAACATATAGCCTTTTCCAACTTTTTTCGTTACACCGTCTAATTCCTCATCTGACCAAGCGTATTCAATTACCTCACTCTTACCTTTTCCTTTACTTACTTTGTATAAAGGAGGAAGTGCGATAAATACTTTACCAGCTTCGATAAGTGGCTTCATATATCTGTAGAAGAACGTTAATAACAATACTTGAATATGAGCCCCATCCGTATCGGCATCGGTCATAATTACAACTTTATCGTAGTTAATATCTTCAACATCAAATTCATTTCCTACACCGCCGCCAATCGCATAAATGATTGTATTAATCTCTTCATTTTTAAAGATATCAGCAAGCTTTGCTTTTTCTGTATTAATTACTTTACCACGTAACGGTAATACGGCCTGGAAACGTCGGTCTCGTCCTTGTTTCGCAGAACCACCGGCAGAGTCACCCTCTACTAGGTACAGTTCATTTTTTTGCGGGTTACGTGATTGTGCAGGTGTTAATTTCCCGCTTAACGTACCTTCTGATTTTTTCTTTTTCTTACCACTACGCGCTTCTTCTCTTGCTTTACGGGCTGCTTCACGGGCTTGTGCTGCTTTAATTGCTTTTCTCACAAGAAGTGTAGCTACATCAGGGTTTTCTTCTAAAAAGTATGCTAAATGCTCAGATACAATGGCATCAATTGAAGAACGCGCTTCACTTGTACCTAGTTTGCCCTTCGTTTGCCCTTCAAACTGAAGCACTTCTTCTGGTACACGTACCGAAACGATAGCCGCTACACCTTCACGAATATCTGTACCTTCTAAGTTTTTATCTTTTTCTTTTAATAGTGCTACTTTACGAGCATACTCGTTAAACACACGCGTCATCGCTGTTTTGAATCCAGCTTCGTGTGTTCCACCATCTTTTGTACGTACGTTATTTACAAACGAAAGAATATTTTCTGAGTAACCATCATTAAACTGGAATGCTAGTTCTGCTTCAATCCCGTTTTGTTCACCAGTGAAATATACAACCGGGTGAATTGAATCTTTTTCTTCGTTTAAATATGAAACGAAAGCTTCGATTCCTGTTTCATAATGAAATATATCTTCTAAATCATTACGTTCGTCTTTTATCGAGATTTTCATTCCTTTTAATAAGAATGCAGATTCACGTAATCTCTCACATAATGTTTCATAATTGTAATTTGTCGTGCTGAAAATCGTTGTATCTGGTTTGAAGTGCATTGTCGTACCAGACTCTTTTGTTTTCCCAATTTTCTCTAACGTTGTTGCAGGAACGCCACCATTTTCAAAACGTTGTTCATAAATGTTACCATCACGCTTAATTGTTACTACTAACCATTCTGACAAAGCGTTTACAACTGATGCCCCAACACCGTGTAAACCACCACTCGTTTTATAGCCACCTTGACCAAACTTACCACCTGCATGAAGTACAGTTAAAATAACTTCAGGTGTAGGTTTCCCAAGTTTATGCATTCCCGTAGGCATTCCTCGCCCTTTATCTATAACGCTAATACTATTATCTTTATGTATTACGACTGAAATTTCGTCGCCAAATCCCGCTAACGCTTCGTCAACGGAGTTATCTACTATTTCATATACTAAATGATGCAATCCACGGCTATCCGTACTCCCGATATACATACCCGGGCGTTTTCGAACGGCTTCAAGTCCTTCTAACACTTGAATCGCATCTTCATTATATTGGAACTGATGCTTCGCCAAACTCCTTGCCCCTTTCCTAATCCAAAATCAGAACATATGTTTCTATTATAGAATAACGCCTCGACTATCGTTTTGGCAAGTTATCTTATCTCTTTTATATACCATCTTCAATAGAAAAATCCTTGTTTTCTCACAAGGATTCCTCTAGGCTACTATTTCAGAAAAATAATCGTTTGTCAACGAGAAATGGATATGTATTCCAAGATTACACATTCCAAACCTTTATTATGATCCAAATGATCAAGATCCAAAATGGGATTACAAATAACAATCCCCAAAAACAGCCTTTAAAAAATCTCATGATGAACACCTCGTTCATCGGCCCTACTTATCTATAATGAGGGCTGAATCAATCTTTCTACTTTTAAATCTATACTATTTTGTCATCGCATGTTCTACTTTAATACAACGATCCATTATTACAGTATAGTCTTTTTCTTTTAAAAGTTTATATGTATCCTCATCTTGTACTCCTAATTGTGCCCAAAAAACATCTGCATCAATCTCTACAAATTCTTTTGCAACATCCATTAAAAACTCTGAGCGACGAAATACATTTACAATGTCAACGTGTTCCTTAATATCCTTTAGTGAAGAAACTGCCTTTTCTCCGAGCACCTCATCTACTGTTGGATTAACTGGAATAATGCGGTATCCAGCATCTTGCATTGCTTTTGAAACCATATACGATGTACGTTCTGGCTTATCTGATAATCCAACAACCGCAATTGTTTTGCTTTTCTTTAACACTTCACCAATTTCCGTACGAGTTGGGTTTTCAATTGTCATAATTAATCCCTCCTATTCCTTTAGTATAGCCGATAAAGAAAGTCTCTTTCAATATGAAAGAGACTTTCTTTTATTTCGATTATTGATTCTTTGTAGCTGAATTATCTGCTAAAGTAGCCGATTTCGTCATTTTTTGACCGTTACGGTAGAATGTAACTTCTACTTTCTCGCCTACTTTTTTCTTTTCATATAAATATTTACGGAATTGAAGAGCATTCTCTACTTTTTGATTATCTAATGCTACTACAATATCATATTGCTCTAAACCAGCTTTTTCAGCCGGTGATATTGGGTAAATTTTACCTAATACAACACCATTAGTTACTTCTTTCGGTACTTTCAATTGATTGACTGCATAAGCTTGCACATCTTCTAATGAAACGACACCTACTCCAAGCGCTGGACGTTTCACTACTCCGTCTTTTTCAAGTGATTCAATAACTGGCTTTGCGATATTAATTGGAATAGCAAAACCAATTCCTTCAACTTCTTGTTGTGCAATTTTACTTGAGTTAATCCCAATTATTTCACCATTTTGGTTAAATAATGCACCACCACTGTTACCAGGGTTAATCGCTGCATCTGTTTGAATAACTTGTGCTTGCCAATCTGGTCGTTTATCGCCATCAATATCAACTGGAATTTCACGTTCTTTACTACTAATAATACCTTCCGTTACACTTCCATCAAACCCTAGTGGATTACCGATTGCAATTGCTTTTTCACCCGCACGAAGTTTACTTGAATCACCTAAAGTGGCAACTTTATTTACATTAGATCCATCAATTTCAACAACTGCTAAGTCTAACCAAGGGTCCTTACCAACTAATTTCGCATCAACTTGCTTTCCGTCGCTCAGCTTCACAGCAAGTTTATTTGCTCCATCTACTACGTGGTTGTTTGTTACAATATATGCTTTATTCCCTGCTTTTTTATAAATAACACCTGATCCTGAACCAGCTTGTTGTTCTTGACCTGTCGGTTGCATTGCAAATGGATCAACACTTTGTTGCATATTAATAACACCTACAACAACATCTTTCGCCCCTTCAATCATACCAGGTAAATCAGTTTCATTTTTCGCTTTATTTACAACAGGAACTACAGTACCTTCTACTTTTGAATCCGAACTAAATGATGATACTGGCGCTCCATTATTTTGAGCCCATGGCATATATGGTGCTGCAAAACTAATCGAAACCGCTCCGACTACAGCTCCCACTAAACCTGTGAAGAAATAGCCTTTTTTACTACCTGATTTTCTCACTTCTCTCGTTTCACTATGCTCTTCATTTAAATTTGGTCCGTCGTAATATCCCATGTTTTATTTCCCCTCTCTGGTGAATTCGTATTTTCAGTATAGTCACGTTTTGTGTCCTTCTTGTGAACTCATCGTGAAATCCAATTAAAAAAATACACTTATCTAACATTGTAGACAAAAAAAGTATTTTTTGTACATTTTACCTTCAAAAGAGAGTATAAAATTACCATTTCCCTATGCTAAATTACACAAATCGTTCTAGATTATTCTTCAAATTTATAACCAACTCGAATAACAGTACCGATATGCTTCGCTTTATCTCCTAGCTTATTTCGAAGTTTTTTAATATGGGTATCAACCGTTCGGTCATCACCGTAATAGTCATATCCCCATAACTGGTCTAATAAATGTTGACGTGATAACACAATTCCTTTGTTCTCCATTAAATACACAAGAAGTTCAAATTCTTTATGTGTCAATATAATTTCTTCTCCATCTACTAAAACAGTTCTAGATAGACGATTCACTTCTATTCCAGCTAAAGACATAGCATTTTCTTCCGCTACTCCTACCGCACCATCCGCACGTTTCAATAACGTCTTTGCACGAGCTACTAATACTTTCGGGCTAAATGGTTTCGTTACATACTCGTCTGCACCTAATTCGAAACCTAGCAATGTATCATCCTCATCCGAACGTGCTGTCAACATAATAATTGGTACTGCTGATTCTTTTCTAATTCTTCTACAAACAGACCATCCATCTATTTCCGGTAACATAATATCTAACATAATTAAATCAATTTCATGCTCTGCAAATAACTCTAACGCTTTTTTTCCATCTTCTGCTTCGATTACTTCAAAGCCTTCATTACGAAAATAATCACTAACAATTTCACGTAATCTTCTTTCATCTTCAACAAGCAATACCGTTTTGTTCATATAATCTATCCCGCCTTTTTACTCTTTCAATCGAATAATACGTTGATTGGAGCTTCCGCGAAATGGAAGTGTTAAATCTTTTTCCTCAATTTCAAACCTTCCATCGACTAAAACATCCCCATAATGTAACAACTCTATCATATCATTATTTTGAGAACTCTGTATCTCTTCTAACGTATAACCTGTATACATCCATAGGTTTTTTTTCAAATCTTTCACGATTTTTGCTACCTTTTTCACTTCAGCAGCTTGAAAAAATGGATCTCCACCTGAAAATGTTACATCAGTTAATGGATTACTTGCAATCTCTTTCACAATTTCTTCTACTGTCATTTCCGTTCCGTTGCAAATATTCCACGATTTCGGATTGTGGCAACCAACGCAACGATGCGGACAGCCCGCAAAAAACACGACTGTCCGCAACCCTTCTCCATCTACTACACTATCATGAATAATATTCATCACTTTCATTTATGTTTCACCCGATCTATCTCTTCACTACGTTTCGCACTATTCCACTTCGACATATCTCCTACAAGATAGCCTGTTATACGGCGAATTCTTTCTATATTAGCCTCATCTTCATTCCCGCAACTTGGACATTCATTCCCAATAACCCCGTGATAACTACAGCACTTACAACGGTCAACAGGATGATTAATTGAACCGTATCCAACGCCATGTTCTGCCATGGCTTGTACAATTTGTTTTAATGCCTTTTTGTTATGCATTGCTGCTCCGTCTAGTTCAATATAAGTAATATGTCCTCCATTACAGAGAGCATGGAACGGGCCTTCTAAATGGATTTTATTTATCGCTTGAATGTTATAATAAACTGGAATATGGAATGAATTCGTATAGTAATTATGGTTCGTTATACCGCTAATCATGCCAAATTCTTCTCTATCTTTTTTCACAAACTTCCCTGATAATCCTTCTGCTGGAGTTGCAATTACTGAGAAATTCAGTTGATGTTCTTCTGTCGCTTTATCCATTCTATCTCTCATAAAGGAAATAATTTCATACCCAAGTTTCCATGATTCTTCATCTTCCCCATGATGCTTTCCTGTTAAAGCTACTAAACATTCCGCAAGACCGATAAAACCAATACTTAACGTCCCTTGTTTTAAAATCGAGGCTACGGAGTCTTCAGGCTGCAACGTTTCTCCACCACGCCATACACCTTGTGAATATAAAAACTGAAAATCTCTTGCTCGCTTCGTACATTGATACGCATATCTTTCTAATAGCTGCTTAATTCCTAAATCTAAATAATAGTTTAGCGCTTCAAAAAACGCTTCTTTTGAACCACTAATTAACGCTAATTTCACTAAATTAATAGACGTAAATGATAAATTCCCTCTACCAATCGCTGTTTCTTCTCCATGTATATTAGACATAACACGGGTACGACATCCCATGTAACATACTTCACTTTCTGGTCTTCCATCATAATGCACTGCATTAAACGGAGCATCTAAAAATGAAAAGTTAGGGAATAATCGCTCTGCGGTTGTCTCTAATGCTAATTCAAATAAATCGTAGTTCGGATCACTTTCTTCAAAATTCACACCTTTTTTCATCTTGAAAATTTGAATCGGAAAAATCGGTGTCTCTCCTTTACCAAGTCCAGCTTGTGTCGCTTTTAAAAGTTGTTTAATTAACATTCTTCCTTCTTTTGATGTATCTGTTCCATAATTAATAGAAATAAACGGTACTTGTCCTCCGCCTCTACTATGCATACTATTCGAATTATGAACGAAAGCCTCACACGCTTGATACGTATCATTTTCCGTTTCTTTCCATGCAAATTCTTCTATTTGTTCTTTCGTAAGCGGATATGATTGTAATCGTTTTTTATGTCTCTCAATTGTTTTTCGTACATAAGGTGCTAAATCAATATCAAAGAGTGCAAACGATTGACCACCGTGCTGCATATTTTGATTCGCTTGAAAAATAATAGACGAAAGAGCCAATGCACTTTTAATGTCTTGCGGTTGTCTCATATGTCCATGTCCAGTATGAAAACCATTAGCAAGCATTTGCGCTAACGGAATTTGTGAACAAGTCGTCGTTCCTGTTGCATAAAAATCTAAATCATGTGGATATAATATATTTTCATTTATCGCTTTTTTCACTTGATCTGACAATAAATTCTCAACAGCATAATATTTTGCACTCTCAGATGCGAACGTTCCCATTACGCCCATTGGAGAGCGGCCGTCTACATTTGCATTTTCTTGCATCAAATCTTGTTCATTGCCGTGGACTATTGTCTCAAACACTTTCATTAATTCTTCTTCTCCACGTGTATTATTTTGTAACATTTATAACCCTCCACCAATATGTTGTTGTCTTTTGATTAAAATGTTACTACATATAGTCTTACTGTTTCTGTGAGAAATGTAACATTACTGTGAAATTTTTTTCACGAAATAATGAATTTTTCATTTACAAAAAAGAAATGTGCTCTTTACAAATGTATGGTACAATATACGGGAAAAACTCTTTTTACCCTTTATCAACACATTTGAATAAAGGAGACTGAACTTATGGTTACTACATATCTTTTATTTATCGTTGCCTACTTACTTGGCTCGATTCCATTTGCACTAGTTGTTGGAAAAATCGGCTACGGAATCGATATTCGTGAGCACGGGAGCGGTAATCTAGGCGGAACAAACACATTCCGCACATTAGGGAAAAAAGCAGGTTTTACCGTTACAATTGCTGACATTTTAAAAGGGACATTAGCAACAAGTCTACCAATGATTTTCGGGTTAGATATTCATCCACTATGGTTCGGGTTAGCGGCTGTTCTTGGACATGTCTATCCAATCTTCGCGAAATTCCGCGGTGGTAAAGCAGTTGCAACTTCTGCTGGGGTGCTATTATGCTATTCACCAGTTGTTTTTGCAATATTGGCTGTTGTATTTTTCACCCTTTTATTTACAACAAGATACGTATCACTTTCTTCTATGGTAACAGCAGTTGTTGCTGTTATTGCATCCATTGTTAGCGGGGATAAAATCTTCATTATTGCGATGTGTTTATTAGCAGGTATGGTTATTTATAAACACCGTGCAAATATCGGACGAATTATAAATAAAACTGAACCAAAAGCAAACTTTTCAAAAAAGCAAAAATAAGATCGTAACCCACATAACGCAAAAAGAAAACGTGAAGCATATTAATAGCGTCTTTTTGCGTTATTTTTTATACTAAAGAAAAAGCAACATAATTTGGAGGAACTATACATGAATCTTTCCGTAACAAAAGAAGCAGCACAATGGTATAAAACTGAATTAAACTTACAATCAAATGAAACACTACGCTTTTTCGTACAATACGGTGGTTGCAGTACTGTGCAAAAAGGACTTTCTTTAGGTATTCGTAAAGATGATCCTGCACATCCTGCTGTTCAAATTCAAGAAGAAGGTATTAATTTCTTTATTGAAGGCGATGATGAATGGTTCTTCGATGGACATAATTTATCTGTTACACTTAACGAAGGTGACGACTTCCCACAATTTAATTATGAAAAATAAAAAAACGTGGCTTCTGCCACGCTTTTTTATTTTTTCTTAATTTCCTCATATTTCGCATACCACTCAGGATATAACTTTTTAAATGATACAGGGCGGAACCCTTCTTTTTTCGCACAAATATTCGTTGTGCTTGCAGTAATACACAGTTCACCATCACCATTATATATTTCATATCCATATACAACGCGAAGTGGGCTCACAGTATCTACCCATGTTTTTACGATTGCTTTTTCTCCGTAACGCATCGCTTTACGGTATGAAATTTGTAAATCTAACACAGGAGAAATAATTCCTTCTTTCTCCATTTCAACATATGAAAAACCTAAATCTTGTATAAGTTTCGTGCGACCTAACTCAAGCCACACTAAGTAGTTTGAATGGTAAACAACACCCATTTGATCTGTTTCCGCATAACGGATTTCAACTTCATGTTCTGCTACAAACATATGTATATTCGCCTTCTTTCACTTCTGCTACCTTGCATACATTTAATCATAATACAGTGACATCAAAAATAAAATAAAAATAGTGAATCTTTTCCCGAAAGGAGCAAGCATATGATTCAAATTGTAACGGTTCGTAGTGGTGATAGCGTATATAGCTTGGCATCAAAATATGGATCAACACCTGACGAAATAGTAAAAGACAATGGATTAAATCCAGCTGAAACGCTCGTTGTTGGTCAGGCACTTATCGTTAATACGAAAGGGAATAATTATTATGTACAGCCTGGTGACAGCCTATATCGAATTTCTCAAACATATAATGTCCCCCTCGCTAGTTTAGCTAAAGTTAATAATTTATCTTTAAAATCTATTCTCCATGTCGGACAACAATTATATGTACCAAAAGGTACAAAACGGGCTGTAGAATCCATCGCTTATTTACAACCTTCAACTATACCGATTAAAGAGAGTTTAGTTAATGCTACACGTGCCATCAATCCATTTTTAACATACTTAGCTTATTTTAGTTTTGAGGCAAAAAGAGATGGCACATTAAAAGAACCTACTGAAACAGCTAAAATCGCTAATATTGCAACGCAAGGTAAAACAATCCCTATGCTCGTTATTACAAATATTGAAAATGGTAATTTCAGTGCCGATCTAACATCGGTTATTTTACGCGACGCAACGATTCAAAACAAATTTATTACAAACATTTTGCAAACAGCTGAGAAATATGGCATGCGAGACATTCATTTCGATTTCGAGAGTGTAGCACCTGAAGACCGCGAAGCGTATAATCGTTTTTTACGAAATGTAAAAACACGCTTACCTAGCGGGTACACATTGAGCACAACTCTCGTACCGAAAACAAGTTCAAATCAAAAGGGAAAATTTTTCGAAGCTCACGATTATAAAGCGCAAGGGCAAATTGTTGATTTCGTCGTCATTATGACATATGACTGGGGATGGCAGGGCGGGCCACCGATGGCGATTTCTCCTATCGGTCCGGTGAAAGAAGTACTTCAATATGCAAAATCTCAAATGCCTCCCCAAAAAATTATGATGGGGCAAAATTTATACGGGTTTGATTGGAAGCTTCCATTTAAACAAGGAAATCCACCCGCAAAAGCAATTAGCTCTGTCGCAGCTGTTGCACTAGCTCGTAAATATAATGTCCCTATTCGTTATGATTTCACAGCCCAAGCTCCTCATTTTAATTATTTTGATGAAAACGGCGTGCAACACGAAGTTTGGTTTGAAGATTCACGGTCTGTTCAAAGTAAATTCAATTTAATGAAAGAACAAGGTATAGGTGGTATTAGTTACTGGAAAATCGGTTTACCATTCCCACAAAATTGGCGTTTACTTGTTGAAAACTTTACGATTACGAAAAAGGGCTGACAAAAGTCAGCCCTTTTTGTACATTTTGTTAAGATTCATCTTTGATTTCACTTTTTAATGAGTCAATACTTTCTAAACGTCTTTGATTTTTTGCTTCAATAGCAGCACGATCTTTTTCATTAGAAAGTTCCGCTGTTTCTTTTGCTTCATTAAAGTTATCAACTGTATTTTGCACCATTTCTTGTAACTTTTCAGCGTTGTCACTTCGATTATCTGGATTTGGCATGTACTTCCCTCCTAATATTGTATATACACACCATCTTAAATTACCTATCTTTCCTCAAATTTATACATAAAAAAGGAGAATGTAATATTCTCCTTTTCTTTAACCATTATCAACAATCGGTTGTTTACCTGTTTGATCTTGCATTTGCTTTCCTTTATTTCCACCAGCTTTTTTTGATTGTGTTCCAATATGATTCGGTGCAAAATCTTTTGAATTTTTTTTCGGATTACCCATTACTATCGCCTCCTTAACACTAGTATCGTACTAGTGTTAAGAATTATTCAGCTTGCTTAAAAAGTTTCATTTCATAACGTTTTTCAATGCGCTCTTCAATGCGATCAATTGCCTCACGATCGCTTAATAATTGTTGTTTATTTTCATTTACAAGTTCTTCAAACGATTTACGGCGACTTCTTCTCATGTTGTTCACCCTCTCTCCTTCGCTTTCTTATTACATAGTATGAGCAAACAAAAAACTCTTTAATCAGATTTGCAAGAAAATTTTATGTTTTAGTACTCCTAAAAAAACTCCGTGTACAATATATTGCACACGGAGTTTTTCATACCATAATATTTAAATACTCTTTCAACTTTTCATCTGCATTCATTTCATTTTCTTTATAATCATGAAGCGCCTGTAATACAAAATCATACTGTTCTAAAATATAACTTTCTAATCTCATAACATCCTCTAAGCTATTAAGCATAATTCTCGTATTACCAACTTCACTTTTTAACGCTGGTTCACATTTTAAGCTTGTACATATTTCTTTCACATCTTCTTCTAATATCTCTGTTAATACATATTTCTTTCGCCCTTTTACCTTTACTCTCATAACTGGATAAAAAGCTTTTATATCTAAATAACTTCCTACGTTCATACAACGTAGCCATTCTACATTCCGTTTATTACATGCAAGTATTTCTTTCACCGCTTCATATACCGCAGTTTCATCAAGCATAGCCTTATTTACTTTTCGTTTCCCTTCTTCTTCAATAGCTACACACTTTTGATAAACAGCAGCACACGTAATGCAATCGTCAAATGCATTATGAGAGCTTAAACGAATTCCAAGCATTCGTTTTAACGTTTCAAGTTTATGATTAGGCGCATGCTTCATGTATTTCTTCGCTAAAAATACAGTATCAATTACTTTATTTTTAGGTTCAGGCAACCCAAGCATATTTACATTACTTTTCAAAAAGCGCATATCAAAAGAAGCATTATGGGCCACAATAACATTTGTATGTAAAAATGCTAAAAATAAAGGTAACACTTCTTCAATCGTCGGAGCATCTGAAACGCGATAATTAGTAATACCTGTTAAACTCGTTATTCGGTCCGGAATTGGCCGCTCTGGATTCACGTATGAAACAAATTGATCTACTAATTCATGATTACGATATTTCACTGCTGCAACTTGAATAATTTTATCATTATAAGGGTTAAATCCTGTTGTTTCAAAATCAATTACAACATAATCTAACGGTAAGGATACATTCCCCACTCCATACACTCCTTTATCTCTAAACGGTTATATTTCTTACATCATATCATGAAGTGATTACTACTTGAAAAAGAAAAGACAGAAATGGGAACTCTCCACCTCTACCTTTTCACCATTATTTTAATTTAGCAACCCTTTTCTCCATCTCTTTTTGCGTCATCGGCCCAATAAACTTATCTTGAATGACACCTTTTGTATCTATAAAATACGAAGTTGGAATCGTAATTACTTTATACGCTGTTGTCACATCAATGTTCTTGTCCAATAAAACAGGAAAAGTAATTCCTTTTTCTTTAATAAAATTGCTTACCTTTTCTTCCCCCCCACCTTTTTCTGAAGGCGTATAATTGATTGCTAAAATTTCTACGTTTTCTTTATGTTCTTTATAGAAAGCCTCCATATCAGGCATTTCTTGTTGGCAAGGTCCACACCACGTTGCCCAAAAGTTTAAAATCACTTTCTTTCCTTTTAAATCTGATAGCTTTACATTCGTTCCATCTAACTTCGTTAATTCGAAGTCTGGCGCACTCTTCCCTATTTCAATACCATTCCTTGCGATAATCTCTTTCATCGCAGCTTCACTTTTTTCTTGCTTCACTTTTACCGCCTGCTCTTTATTACCAAACTGTTCATAAGCTGCATATCCCGCTAAACAAAGTAACACTACAATAATCGTAAGCTTCCGCCACATTTTATATCACCCTAACGTATTATCTTCTTTTAACACATTCATCAAAATACTATATACCTTATTTTAGCTTATACGGACAAGCTTGGAAATATTCACATTCTAAATAATCAGAATTTTTATAACTGTGATGGAATATTTACCTTTCCTTCATATAATTAGAGATAAATAGAATATTTTACAATGAAAGGAGCTCTCATGAATTTATTTGAAAAAATACTTCTATATATTCTTAGTTTTATATTTTCCCCAATCGGAATTATCACATGGATTATCTCACTATTTAGTAAAGACCCTGAAAAAAAACAAGTTGGACGTATTTGTCTCTATATCGCATTAATCTCATTTATCCTTTGGGCAGGCCTCGGCATTATTACTTTTTTCACGATGACTACCATTACTACTATAGAATAGTTATAGAAAGGACGATTATTTTGGGAGAACACCCTATCACCAAAGAGCTACGCTATATACGAATATGCTTAGTTATTTTAGTAATCGTTCTTTTATTTTTCAACAGTGAAAAAGTCGTTGAAATTTCTACAAATCATGATTCCATAGAAAATGTTCCCACCAGTAATATGACACAAATTGCGGAAAATACATTCGCTATTCAAGAATATAATCCATTACTAAGTAGCGAACATACAATTAAGATTTTCAAATATAATCCAGATACAAATCAACTTACTCTCGTCAAAGAAGTTAATTCTAGTGATCCGAATTCTTATACTTATCAACTTAATGAGAACGAATAAAGTGAAACTTTAATCAGCCCTCACCAATCGGGCTGCCCGGCAAATAGCGGAATAAAGATAAGGGCATTACATATCTCTTATCTCTTATCTTTTTGTTTGCAACTCTTTGTACAATGAGTTGCAATTTAATAATTCTCTAGGATTCCCACATTCCACAATAGTCCCATTCTTTATGACAACAACACAATCTGCTATCATCGCTCTCTCTACATCATGTGTTGCCACAATTCTCGTTACATCTCTTCCTATCCCTTCAATCATATTCCAAACCAGTTCTTGATTGCCTGGATCTAACCCAGCCGTCGGTTCATCTAAAATAATAAGATTCGGATTTGAACCAATTGCTCGTAATAATGCAAGACGTTTTCTTTCGCCTCCTGAAAACTCTTCACCGCTTTTATGTAGCACAGTTTGACTCCCTTCAGGTAACCCTCTAATAATCGGCGTTGCATTTATAAGTTCACTATTTTTTTCTAACTGATTTTCTAAACCCTCTTCCCCGAAATACATATTCTCTGTTACCGTCGTTCGGAAAAAACGTGGTTCTTGCCACACTGTAGTCATTCGAGCCTTTTGACCATAATAAACAACACTACCGTTAGATGGTTTATACAAACCTGTCATTAATTTTAAAAGCGTTGTTTTTCCTGCACCACTTTCTCCGACAATGATAACGAATTCACCAGGATTAATTTGCAAATCAATATTATTAATTCTACATTTCTCTTCTTCACTCTCCTGAAATGAAACATTTGTTATTATCATCCCCATCGCTCTTTCTACATTACTATCTGCCACTCTTTTATCTAAAAAGGAAAAAACTCTATTTGCCGAAGCGACTGCAACTTGTGTCATCATTAATAAATCGCCCACGTAACGGACTGGGAAAAAGAGCATTTCAATTGTAGCTAACACTGCAATGAGTGAACCAACTTCTATTTCTCCCCTCATTATTTTTTGTGCACCTATAATGAGAACAAGGATATATGCTCCTGTTTCAATCACCGTTCCAACTACTCCAATGCAATGTTGCATCATCGTCTTCTTTACTTCCGATTTATAAGATTGTGCCGTTACTCCTTTAAATAAGCGAATGGCCCATTTTTCTTTTTGTAAACTACGTAAATCTTGTATACCCTTTACAAACTGTGACACCATCTCTACAACACTCGATTGATTTTTTTGAGCAATGCTTGCAATATCCCTTACCTTTCCTCCCATCAATATTGGAACAATTGCACTTAAAAATAAAAACGGAGTTACCCACAATATAAACTGCAAATCTATATGTTGTAGTGCTATGAAAGCTCCAATAAATTGGGCAATAGCGTGTATATACTCTATTAATATAGAGCCATATAATCTGACCCAGTTCGGAATATCAGATACGACCAAAGTTTCTAACTCCCCTTGCTTAATCTTCTCACTCTCTTCAAACGGTAATGAGAAATAGTGACGCAATAATTCTATACGTTTCGTTTGTAATATACGTTGACTCGCTTTTGAACTTATATAATCAAATAAAAGATTGTTCGCCCACATTAAAAAGCGACTACCCGCAAACAAAGCTATATATAAATACGCACCTTTTAGCTCTCTTTGAATAAGATTGTCTACAATTAATCCCATGAAAATTGGGCGTGATAAATTTAAAATGGCAGCAATTATCCCACTACATACAGCTGCTATTACTAATATTTTCTCTTGTCGTAACGGCAACAATATTCTTTTATACTCTGTCATGACGTTTCCTCCATTTTTATAGTAAAAAGAAAGGGATGAAACCAAATGGTTTCATCCCTTTCCATAAAATAAGGAAGCTAACTATTGTTAGCTTCCTTATTGTTCATTTCAATTATTTAGTTCGACACTTTAGACTCTTCAATTTTCTCACGAAGAACCATTTGCAGAATACCACCGTGACGGTAGTAATCAATTTCAACTTCACTATCGAAACGAGCTACTACTTCAAATTGTTTTTCGTTGCCATCTAAATCAGTTGCAACTACTTTTACAAGATCACGTGGTCTAACTGTTTTGTCGATTTGAATTTCAAATGACTCGTTACCAACAAGACCTAACGTTTCAGCACTTTCGCCATCTTTAAATTGAAGTGGTAGTACACCCATTAACACTAAGTTACTGCGGTGAATACGCTCAAAGCTTTCTGCAATTACTGCTTTAATACCTAGTAAGTTTGTTCCTTTCGCAGCCCAGTCACGAGAACTTCCCATACCATAATCTTTACCAGCAACAACTAGAAGGCCTGTGCCATCTTCTTTATATTTCATAGCAGCATCATAGATAGACGTTACTTCACCTGTTGGCCAATATGTTGTATATCCGCCTTCTGTTCCTGGTGCGATTTGGTTTTTAATACGGATGTTCGCGAATGTACCACGCATCATAACTTCATGGTTACCACGACGAGAACCGTAAGAATTGAAGTCAACTGGTTGTACGCCGTTTTCTAATAAGTAGCGTCCAGCTGGTGTATGCTTACCGATTGAACCTGCTGGTGAAATGTGGTCTGTCGTTACAGAGTCACCAAATTTACCAACTACGCGTAGGCCTGATAATGTTTCAACTTCACCTGGCTCTTTAGATAATCCTTCAAAGAATGGTGGGTTTTGAATGTATGTTGAATCATTATCCCAAGTATATAACGCTTCATTTGAAGTTTGGATTTCATTCCAACGCTCATTGCTGTTAAATACTTGTGCATATTCTTTCTTGAACAGTTCAGATGTAACAACACTTTGAACTACATCTTCAATTTCTTTAGCTGATGGCCAAATATCGTTGAAGTAAACAGCATTGCCATTTGCATCTTTACCGATTTCATCATTTTTCAGGTCAATATCAACAGTACCTGCAAGTGCATATGCCACAACTAGTGGTGGTGATGCTAAGTAGTTTGCTTTTACAAGTGGGTGGATACGCCCTTCAAAGTTACGGTTACCAGATAAAACAGATGTTACTAGTAAGTCGTTTGCTGCGATTGCTTCTTCTAATTCTGGCGCTAATGGACCAGAGTTACCGATACAAGTCGTACAACCGTAACCAACTGTTTGGAAACCTAATTGATCTAAATATGTTGTTAAACCAGACTTATCTAAGTACTCTGTAACAACTTTAGATCCTGGTGCTAATGATGTTTTTACATACTCAGGTACTACAAGTCCTTTTTCAATTGCTTTCTTCGCAACTAGACCTGCTCCAATTAATACGTATGGGTTTGATGTATTTGTACAGCTTGTAATTGCTGCGATTGCAATTGCACCTGTTTTCATCGTTACTTCTTTATCTTCTAATGTAACCTTCACTTCTTTATCGAACTCTTGCTCATTAAATCCAAGTCCTTGTGTTCCAACTGGTGCTACAACAGCTTTATGGAACGCATCTTTCATATCTGAAAGTGGAATTAAATCTTGTGGGCGTTTCGGTCCAGAAAGGTTAGATTCAATTGTATTTAAATCAATTTCAACAAGATCAGTATAGATTGGATCTTTACTGTCTGCTGTATAGAATAAACCGTTCGCTTTACAGTATTCTTCAACAACACGAATTTGTTCTTCATCTCTACCTGTTAAACGTAAGTATTCTAATGAAATATCATCGATTGGGAAGAACCCACAAGTTGCGCCGTATTCTGGTGCCATATTTGAAATTGTTGCACGGTCAGCTAAAGGCATGCTCTTTAGTCCATTACCGAAGAACTCAACGAATTTACCAACTACACCTTTTTGACGTAATACTTGTGTTACTTTTAATGCAACGTCTGTCGCTGTAGTACCACTTGGAAGTGTACCAGTTAATTTCACACCGATTACTTCAGGTACTGGGAAGTATGAAGGTTGTCCAAGCATCCCTGCTTCTGCTTCAATACCACCAACGCCCCATCCAAGAACGCCGATACCGTTAATCATTGTTGTATGTGAGTCTGTTCCAACTAATGAATCTGGGTATGCAACTAAGTCACCTTCAGCATTTTTCACAGCATGAACAACTGGTGCTAAATATTCAAGGTTTACTTGGTGTACAATACCTGTAGCTGGTGGAACCGCACGGTAGTTATCAAATGATTTTTGTGCCCAGCTTAAAAATTTATAACGTTCTTCATTACGTTTAAACTCTAAGTCCATGTTGAATGCAAGCGCGTCTGCCGTACCCGCTCTATCAACCTGTACAGAGTGGTCAATTACAAGGTCTACAGTAATTTCAGGATTAATTTTGTCAGGATCTCCGCCCATGTCTGCCATTGCTTTACGAAGCGAAGCCAAATCAACAACAGCTGGAACACCAGTGAAATCTTGTAAAATTACACGAGATGGTTTAAATGGAACATCGATATCTTGAACATCTTTCGTTCCCCATTTCGCTAAATTTGTAACATGCTCTTCTGTGATTACACGTCCGTCTACTTGACGAAGTACTGATTCAAGTAAAACTTTCACGGAATATGGTAATTGAGATACGTTGCCAACCCCTGCATTTTCAAGCGCTTTCAAATCATAATAATGATACGTTTTTCCATCTACTTCAAAAGTTGCACGTGATTGAAATGGATTATGTTTGACCATTATGTTTCCCCCCTGTTAAACGTGACTAAGTTGTCTGAATATAAAATGTAGACAAACTTTTCAATACCTTACGATAATATCTTATTACAACTTTCTAAATAAGTAAATAATAAGAAACTTATAGATTATCATAAGTTTTCTTTATGTTTCTAAATTTGAATAGCTTTCATACTCCTTATGAATACTATTATCATAAAGTAAAGTGCTCTATCAGCGGTTTACTTACAGTTCATACATACTATGAACTGCTCATCATTCAACATACAAAAAATGTTATAGAGGTGAAATAAAATGGGTAAAAGAAAAGCAAATCATACTATTTCAGGAATGAATGCTGCATCTGCACAAGGACAAGGAACTGGTTACAATGAAGAATTTGCAAACGAGCCTTTAACTCCAGCAGAGCGACAAAATAATAAGAAACGTAAAAAGAACCAGTAAAGAAAAATCCCAAAAGGTCTATTTTCCTTTTGGGATTTTTTCTAATGTTTATAACGTAGTAATTCCGAAACCGTTACAAATCGATAGCCCTGCTTTTTCAGCTCAGGTAAAATTTTTGCTAGTGCTGCTACCGTTTGACTACGATCATTTCCTCCATCATGTAACAATACAATATCGCCACTTTTAGCATTTTTCACTACATGATTTACAATGGATTCAACCCCTGGATTTGCCCAATCACGTGGATCTTGATGCCACGACCATAGAACAGTTTGATAACCAGCTTCTTTCGCTGTTTTAAATACAGCGTCGTTAATATATCCGCCAGGAGGACGGAATAACAAAGGTTCTTTCACCCATTTTTCAAAAAATTTCTTTCCATCTAAAATATCATTTTCTAATTTTTCATCTGATGAATTACTCGCATACAAATGATTCATCGTATGATTTCCAATTTCATGTCCCTCTTTTAACACTTGTTTCACTAAATATGGATTGCGCTGAACTCGAAATCCAATCATAAAAAATGTCGCTTCAGCCTTATATTGACGTAATAAATCTAAAACTTGTGGTGTATACGTTGGATCTGGTCCATCATCAAATGTAATTGCAATAATTTTTTCATTATTAGGTACTTCCCATGTTACATAACCAGTTGGTTCTAACTCTTTTCTGAGCAACATTTTTGCTTCCACTTTTTCCACTTGAAATATATGTACTGCACATAGCAAAGAAAAAACTAATAGAAAAATTTTCTGTTTTAGCATAACGTTTACTAAAGCAGCAAGGTTGTCGAATAAACAACAACCTCATTTACTTTTCTAATCGATCTACATTTCGCATTATATTTTGGAGATTATTTTCATATTGCTCAAGTTGTGGACGTTGTGTTTCTGAAGCTACCTCTAGTGCATTTTGAATTTGTTCATATGCTTCCTGAACCTCTTGGCGTAATTCTTTTAAATCATGACCGTAGTTTGGATCATTTTTCACAATGTTGTTAAATGCATTTTCTGCTTGTGTAACGCCTTGCTGCGCTGCTTGAAACGCTTGTTGTTTATCTTTATGATATGGCATTATATAATCCCCTTTCTGTAATAGTTAGTCCCAATTATCTTTACCTTTTTTTCTAAAAACATTCTCGTATAAATTTGCAAACTTCTCTCATTCTAAAGAGGAAGAGGAGGTGTCACATACAATGGGAAAAAACAATCGTGAAGCGAAAGAAAAAAAAGGACAACCTGAACCATTAAGCGGATCTCATAAAGTAAAAAACCGTAACCATTCACGCCAAAAACATCATGCGCATCATGATATGTAAAACAAAAAGTGCACACTAGCTATCTTTTCCACATACACTGTTTATATTTTTCCATTTATTCTTCACCCCTAATTCATTCATGCATAACATAGTATGAATTGAGATTTTACGGAGGGTGTCTTACATGGGCAAGAAAAAGAAGGATTGTCTTTTTCATGTTGATGGTTTCGAAGAATGGATGGATCAATTTTGTTCTGACTCTTGTAGTAACTTTAGTTTCCCAAATCAAATTCATATTGACCTTTGCGAAACGGAACAAGAATACATTTTGGAAACAGATGTACCAAATGTAACTGAACAAAATGTAGTCATTAAAAAGATGAAGACAGGCCTAACCATTTGCATACTTCATAAAAATATTTCTTTACAGCGGATTATTCCTTTACCCGATAATATTATTTATAAGAAGATGCTAGCCTGCTTAGAAAATGGATATTTAGCCATTCATATTTCCAAAAATGAAGTTGCTGATAAGCATGAAAAAAAAGTTCTTTTTTCAAATTAAGAGTTAATATAATACACACTAAGCCCCAGTTGGTTACTGGGGCTTATGTTATTTCGCATGCATTTCTATATTAGAATTTCTATCATATCTTTTTTTCGATAAACCTTTTGTAACTAAAAGCACAGGAAATGCCACAGTTGAAAATATAGCTAGTGCTGAAAATACTGCAAACCCATTTTGGTACCCGTAGTAATCGAGAAGTACTCCTCCAAACCACGGACCTATTACTGCTCCAATTCCCGAAAAGCCCATCGCACCGAAGTATGTTCCTTTTAGATGCGCAACAGCAATATCATCAATAAATACATCCGTCATCGAAAACATTAAGACTTCTCCAATTGTAAAAATAATTGTACAAACGGCAGCACCTAGCATAGATTCTACTATTCCAAAGCCAAATAATCCCCCGCTCACAAATAAAGTCCCAACCATAATGGATGTTAACGGTGTATACTTTTTGCACATTTGAATAACAGGGTATTGGATAATCACTACAACAATTGCATTTAAAGCGAGCATATATGAGAATAGCTTCACCCCATCCTCAAATATATGTGCATTTGCAAAATATTGAGATACTGTCGTCGTTAAATGTGAAAAACCGCAATTACTCAAAATAATACCGACTAAAGCAACTAAAAATACTATATCTTTTCGCAATATACGCATTGCATTTAACATTGTAACAGGTTTTTCTGTACTCACTTTCTTTTTTTCCATTGGATACTTCTTAAATTGGAACGCTAATATAGCTGTATATAGAATATATACCCCAGCTGCTACTAAAAAAGGAATTGTTGATTTTGCACTTCCAATCTGTAATCCAACAATTGGTCCAATAGCAACTCCAACATTTATTGCACCGTATCGTAAGTTATAGACGAGTAACCGATACTCAGGCTTTGTTAAATCTGATAATAATGCTCTTGATGTTGGCTCAAAAAACGACCTACATAATCCATTTAAAGCGTTTAATAAAAAGAAACTTAAAACATGATCCGCAAGTGAAAAACCTATAAACACAAAAATCCAAACGATCATGGACCAGAGCATAATTGTTTTCCGGCCAAATCGATCTGATAAATTCCCTCCGATAAAACTAGCAAAAACACCAACAAGTGCACTCGTTCCGATAATAGCACCAGTCATTCCAGCTGATACACCTTTAACAGTCGTTAAATAAATCGCTAAAAAAGGGATACTCATTGAAGTTGCAAACCTAGCAAACAATGTCCCTAAAATAATACTCATTCCAAGCGGATGAATATGCTGTAGCTTCCCCTTCATCGTTAAACCTACTCTCTCTATTTTCACAAAAAAAAGAAAGCAAAGGATCTGCTTTCTTTTCCTTTTTCTATACTTGAGCTGTTGATACCCGAGTTGTTCTCGTTATGTCCATATCAATTCCATATGTGAACTGTAATTCTTTACACACATCTTTAATTAAGATTGCGACATTATACTTTTCATTAAATTGTAAAACTATGTTTTCTACTTCTTCATATGTATACTTATATTCCCCTGTAATGACACTTTTTAGATCAAAGCATTCGTTAATACAAAGTTGTACAAGTAGCTGGTCATATTTCTCTATTACATCTTCTTTCTTCCAAAGTAACTCTTTTACATATAACCGATCAAACTTCACACTTTCTCGATTACAATCCGTTAAAATCCGGGTCATTTCATTTAATTCTCGATATAATTCAGAAATATTTCTGCTTAAACTAAGCAGTTTATCTACGCCGTTTTCATATAACATATTCATTCCACCCCCGCATTTTCTTTTTCTTATTATAGCAAGAAAATTCTAAAAATAGTTTCTTTCTTCTGAAATATTAGGAAACTAATTTCAATTGCTTTACAATGAAACTAGTTAATGCGAGAGGAGAAAGAAAATTGGAGCACAAATTATATTACACTGACGCTTATAAGCAAGACTTTACTACTAAAATTATAAAGCAAGATTATGATAAAGACGGTAACTTATACGTTGTTTTGAATGAAACAGCATTTTATCCGACAGGTGGCGGACAACCATATGATACTGGTACATTAAATGATATCAATGTAATCAATGTAGAAGAGATAAACGGAGAAATTCGTCACTACATTGCAGAACAATTACATACAGAAGACGTAGAAGGTAAAATCAATTGGGAGCGCCGTTTTGATCATATGCAACAACATGCAGCTCAGCACATTTTATCTGCTGCTTTTTGGGACCATTTTAACATGCCTACAATTGGATTCCATCTTGGCAAAGAAACAGTAACAATTGATTTAGAAACAGAAAATCTTCATGCAGAAACGGTTGAAAAAGCAATACAAATTGCAAACAAAATTGTTTTTGAAAACCATCCAATCCGCATCCAGTGGATGAACTTAGAAGAAGCGAAAAGGTTGCCCCTTCGTAAAGAACCAACTATGACAGAAAATATACGCGTTGTTATGATCGAAAACTTTGACTACAACGGCTGTGGTGGAACGCATCCGAAACGAACTGGTGAAGTTGGTCCTATTCAAGTACTAGGATGGGAGCGCAATAAAGGTGGTATACGCTTAACGTTTATCGCTGGTTGGCGTACACTTAAATTAATGGGACAACAGCAACAAATTATGAAAAATGTTTCTAAACAATTAAACAGTAGCGAAACTGATATTCCAGCAAAAGTGGCGCAACTGCTTACTTCTCAAAAAGAAAACGAAAAAGCAATACAAACAATGAATGAAAAATTATTATTTGCAGAGGCAAATGAACTCCTTCAACACCCTACGGAAATACATGCCGGCATACTTATTTCTAAAGTATTTACAAATCGTTCTATGCAAGAAATCGCAAAGCTTTCCGCTATTATTACAGAACAACAAGAGCATGCAATTACGTATTTCGTCATCGAAAATGATGACAAACTACAATGTATTCTCGCTTGCGGAAAATCAGTATCGCTCGATATGAATGCTCTTTTAAAAGACGCTCTTCCTACAATCGAAGGAAAAGGTGGCGGAAATAAGAAGAGTGCCCGCGGTGGCGGGAAAGCAATTATGAGTGGAGATGAATTTATAAATCAGCTTGTTTCTTCTTTACAGTCGGCGGTGTAAAACATTTTTAGGAAGGATAGCTAATAGCTATCCTTCCTCTATAGTTACAGGCCAATATTTTGTTTCAATCCTTGGTAACTCCCTGCATTTGAAAAACCTTCACTTATAAGAGTTATAAAAGTTTCCGAAAAACCATAGTGACTTAAATCTTTAATCAGCACCATTTGCACATCATGAATCGGATTATGATCAAATTCATTTGAGGGTAACCTAATTTCCCCTGTAATCTTTTCAAGTAAAAATGTAATATGTAATAAAGATGGACTGGCATCCGGTTTATCACAAACATAGAGTAGCTTCTTAATTTTAACTTCTAATCCCGTTTCTTCTCTCATTTCTCTAATCATCGCCTCTTCTAACATTTCACCATTCTCCACTCTTCCTCCAGGTAAAGACCAATTCCTATTAGCAACTTTTTGCTTTACTAGCAATAATTTTTTACCTTCAATTAAAATTCCCGTAACACGAACTTGCATTACATTTTCCATATATAATCTCCTCTTCCCATTATATTTACAAATTAACCCTTCCATAAAAAGAACGTACGTTTTATAATTAAAGAAAATTATGGAAGAAAGTAGTTGTTACATTCATGCGTCCACCTTTAACAAAGTCTATATCAATTGAAGATTTCCAAAACTATTATTGGTTAAAAGCAGAACTCCAAACATTTTGTCGTGAGCATGGGTTGCCAGCTAGTGGCTCTAAGATCGAAATAACCGAGCGTATCTCACATTATTTAACTACTGGTAAAATATTAAAAAACAGCTCTATTCAAAA
The DNA here is from genome assembly GCF_056530295.1 of Bacillus sp. PK6-16. Taxonomy (NCBI): domain Bacteria; kingdom Bacillati; phylum Bacillota; class Bacilli; order Caryophanales; family Bacillaceae; genus Bacillus; species Bacillus sp. PK6-16. The sequence continues at coordinate 1,783,444 of NZ_CP096511.1, read as the reverse complement.
GGTGAGTAAAGCTTCCCTATCCTATAAAGACCTTTCTCTTCAAACGATTATTACTAACAATCACCGCTGTAGCGAAGAGGTTCGTGCTTTTTTCAAAGAAAAAATCGGAGCAAACTTCCGCTTTACAGTAGCTCTTCAAAAGTTTTTTAAAGACAATGTTGGAAAAACATATGAAGACGCGGTAGCTTTTTGGCATGAAGAAAACAAACGAAAAAAAGACCCTGCATACAAAACAACTATCGGTGCACAATTTGAATACAATCGCTTTACTCGTGACTTTTTCGAAGATCCAAATAATAAAGGGAAAGCAAAAGCTGATGCGATTGCTGCTTGGAACGAAATGAAAGCGAAGCCTGGTAGTAATGTTTATGTTCCTCAAAAAGTAGAAAACTAGTTACCTGGCTAGTCTTCTACTTTCTCAAATAATAGCGCAATCCCTATCCCGCCTCCAATTCCTAATGTAGCAATCCCATATTTCATAGACTCTCTTTGTGCCTGATAAAACAAACGTGTTACAAGCATAGCACCAGATGCGCCGTACGGATGACCGAGCGCAATTGCTCCACCATTTACATTTACTTTTTCGTACGGAATTTGTAACTCTTTTGCGCAAGCAACAACTTTTGAGGCGAATGCTTCATTTATTTCAAAATAATCGATGTCCTCTACTTTTACATTCATTTCGTTTAATAATTTGTTCACCGCAAATATCGGACCAGTCCCTGGAAGATTAGGATCCACTCCCACTACAGCACTACGAACGAAACGAAGGACAGGTTTATACCCTAACTTTCGGGCTTGTCCCTCTTCCATTACAAGAACAGCACATGCCCCATCATTTACACCACATGAATTACCTGCCGTCACTGTTCCATTTTGTAAAAATGCGGGCTTTGTTCTTTTAATGATTCGTTCATAATTCATTTCTGGCTTTATAGATTCATCTAATAATCCATTAAAAGAAAATATTTCATCATGTATATATCCTTTTTCTAACGCTTGCAGTGTCCGCTTATAACTAAGACAAGCATACTCGTCTTGCATTTCTCTCGTTATATTATAACGCTCCGCAACATATTCAGCCGCTACTCCCATGTCAGGATCACCAATTGTTTCAGGGGAAAATCGTGCTCTTTTTTGAAAAGGTGACGTACTTGTACTCTCTACTCCCCCGGTGATATAACACTTACCTGCCCCGCCTTGAATGAGATGACACGCAGTTCGAATTGCTTCTAAACCAGCACCACATTGCCGATCAATCGTTACACCAGGAATATGATAGCCAAGTCCCGCCTCTAAAGCAGATAGTCTCGCAACATTCCCTCCTGGCCCAACAACATTACCTAATATGACATCATCTATTTCCCTCTCAATCCCTTTACTTAAAAACGTAAGAAGCGGCGTTGTTAATTGCTGAACTTCATACTCTTTTAACATCCCATTCTTCTTACCAATAGGTGTTCTTTTCGCCTCTACAATAACTGCTCTATTCATATATTTTCTCCCGATTTTCAATCATACTTTTTGCTTCCATACGAGCGATTTTCCCACTATTTGTATAAGGTATTCCATCTACAAAATGCCATTCCTTCGGTATTTTAAACGAGGATAATCGTTGTAAGCAAAAACTCTTTAATTGTTGTTTTGTAGCACTTCCTTTTACGATCGCGACCGGCTTTTCACCCCAGTAACTATCTTTCACACCAATTACAACTATTTCATCAACAGCTGGGTGTTCATGTAATACACTTTCTATTTCTTCTGGATAAATATTGATTCCTCCAAATAAAATCATATTCTTCTCTCTACCAACAATATATATGAAGCCTTCTTCATCTTCATAGCCTACATCTCGCACTGTCATCCAGCCTTCTGCATTCAACTCCCGTGTTAAAACCCCATCTATTATGTATCCCATAAAAAACTGATCACTTTTCACATAAACAGTTCCTATTTCACCTTTTTGTACTTCTTCGCCTGCTTCATTACATATTCGAACTTGCACATTATGACAAGGTTTTCCTACTGAATTTAGCCTTCTTTCGCTTTCTGCATCGACTAGTGCTGTTACAAAACTTAACTCTGATGCACCATAAAATTCATATCTTTTTGCATAAGGAAATATATTTTTTATTTTTTCTTTCGCTTCAGCTTCCCATTTCGCTCCTGACGAAATAATTTTCACTTTATTTTCTATTAATCTACTTTCTTTATATAAAGATTCAAGCATTGTTGGAACTGTATACATAACTGATATATTTTCGGTTTCTAACTTATCTAATACTTGATTTGGAAAGAACTTTCTCATAATGCGCACTGTTTGTCCTACATATAATGCACTTATTGCCCCGTATAAGAAAAGAGAATGAACGAGCGTCCCAACTATTAAAATCGAATCCTCCCTTTTCATATGAAAGTCATGTACATTACAATCAAAACTATGAACCCACGATTGTTGTGCACGTAAAAATGCTTTTGCTGTTCCTGTTGATCCTGATGTAAATCCCATATAAAAAGGAGCATGTTGTACACTTTCTACAGTGGAATATGTAGGAAGATATTTCTCTATCATTCTTTTCCACTCATCAATTTCAATTACTCTTCCTTCTTCATCCAATAGATCATTCACCTTATATCGTTCTGTCACAATCATATCCGGATTACTAATTTCAATTCTTTCTCTGAGCTCATCTTGTTTCCACTTTATATCTAACGGAACACAAACCCACCCGGCCATAGCGGCACCAGAAAATAGTTGTAAAAACTCTATACGATTTTCTAATAGGATTGCTATCGTTTTATTCTTCGATTTTTTTTCATTTAACCAGCTTGCTACTTTACAAACTGATTCGAACCACTCTTCATATGTTAAAACTCTATCATTTTCCTTTATCGCTATTTTATTTGGTTGTAGAGAGGCATGCTTTTTATATTCTTTTGTAATCCCCATATGAGACGTCCTTTCTTTACAAAAATAATAAAAAGAAACACGCAATGAACGTGTTTCTTCCCTTTATCATCCCGCATTTGTATATTTTCCATTCTTTAAAGCGGGCGTAATAATATGTTTCAATGAACGATGTAATTTTGTTACGAGAACTGCCGCAATAATTGCTTTTATACAATCCCCTGGTAAAAACACAGCACTCACTTTCATTATCTCCCATACAGAAACATCCATTAAGAACGCTTGTACAGTAATACCAAATACATAAACTACGAAAATACCACCAATTATATTAATACATAATACTTTTATAATAGAAACTTCACGTAAACGCTCAATTAAATAACCAATAACAAACGCCCCAATGATGTAACCAAGTAAATATCCTGCACTTGGTCCAACAAATACACCAAGGCCACCACGTCCACCAGCAAGCAATGGTGCTCCAACTCCTACAATAAGTAAGAAAATAAGCTGACTTAACGCACCTAGACGTGATCCTAACAACCCACCCGCAAGCATAACACCGAGTGATTGCAATGTAATTGGAACTGGTGTAATAGAAAGAGCAATCGGAGGTATTAACCCTAACACTCCCATAATAGAACTAAATAAAGCGACGAAAACTAAATTTTTTGTATTCATATTTGCTTCTCCTATTTGTAAACTTAAAATTGTTTTTAGATAACATATTGCAAAAATTATATTATCTTTCCACCCCTCTTTTGTCAACCGTTAATGTATTAGAGTTTACAAATAGAAGTTCACTTATTTCTCTCTATGCAAATGCTCTAGTTCTTTCCGAAGCGCCTGTTTTAAAAACTTCCCAACAGATGTTTTCGGTATTTCTTCCATAAAGACAATATCGTCTGGCAACCACCACTTCGCAAACTGTGGTTTTAAAAACTCATATATTTCTTCTTTTGTAACCGTACTATTTTTCTTTTGAACAACGCAGGCAATTGGTCGCTCTTGCCACTGAGGGTGAGGAACTGCAACGACAGCCGCTTCAAATATAGCATCATGTGCCATTAAAGCATTTTCAAGATCGACCGAAGAAATCCATTCTCCCCCGCTTTTAATAACATCCTTCGTACGGTCAACAATTTTCACGCAACCTTCCTCATCCACTGTGACAACATCACCAGTATATAACCATCCATCGCGAAAACCTTCGACAGTACGATCATCGTTATAATAGCTTTCAGCGATCCAAGGTGCTCGTAAACATAATTCTCCCATCTCAGTACCATCCCACTTCACGTCACCATTTGTACCGACTACTTTCATCTCGACACCAGGTACAAGATATCCTTGTTTAGAGCGAATTTCTAGTTGCTCTTCATACGATACTTCCGTTTCATAACTTTTTAAACGCGCAAGTGTTACGAGTGGACTCGTTTCAGTCATACCATATGCATGTATGAACGGAACATTATGTTTCTGTTCAAATGCTTTAATAACACTTTTTGGCGCAGCTGCACCTCCGCATAGTATTCTCGTCATACTAGATAAATCGTAACTATTATTTTCTAACTCTTGTAATACGCCGAGCCAAATTGTCGGCACACCCGCAGCTAACGTCACTTTTTCTGATTGAATCATCTCTAATAAAATTTTCGGAGTAAACATCGGTCCTGGAAGAACTTGTTTTGACCCAAACCAAGTAGCAGCGAAAGGAAGTCCCCAAGCGTTCACATGGAACATCGGTACAATCGCCATTGCAGCATCACTTTCCGATAAAGCAGCTGTATCCGCTAAACCGAGTGCCATACAGTGTAATACAGTACTACGATGCGTATATACAACACCTTTCGGATTTCCTGTAGTCGCTGACGTATAACACATACCAGCTGGTGTATTTTCATCAATATCTTTTACAAATTGGAAATTTGGATCGCCTTCTTCTAATAGCTTTTCATAATGATATACAGGCTTCAGCGTAGTGTTTGGGAGTTCATCTTTATCAGTCATAATAATGTAAGCTTGTACAGTTGATAATTGTGATTGAATATTTTCAACAAGCGGTACGAGATCTTCATCTATAAGTAGAATTCGGTCTTCTGCGTGCTGAATAATATATGAAATATGTTGAGGAGATAAACGAATGTTAATTGTGTGCAAAACGGAAGCAATACCAGGAATAGCAAAATACGCCTCCACATGTCGATGATGATTCCACGCTAATGTTCCTACACGTTCACCTTCTTTAATTCCAAGCTTTTTCAACGCACTGGAGAGTCTTCTCGTCCTTTCCCCTAACTGCTTATACGTTAACGTTGTAACTGTATCATGCGTCCGTGAAACAATTTCTTTCTTCGAAAACAGTTTCTCTGCTCTTTCCATCATAGAACTAATTGTTAGCGGTACATTCATCATCATATTGGTTATGTCCCCCTTTAAAACGTTTTCATTTTTTCGTTTATTATAACAGACTTCCGCAAATGATTACGACATTTTTCTGTATTTTCTGAATTATTTCTTTGGAAATAATTCAGAACGATAAACTATCTATCTTTTTTCTTACTTTCTTTTTCAGTTTAAAAATAAAACGATTACTGTATTCCTTATTTTCTACTAAAATCCAATATATCTCCCATACTCCTAACACACGAACAAAGAGATAAACTCCGATTTGTTGTTATCAAAATAAAAAAACTCCTTGATTCATTTAAAGGAGTTTTCAATGTAAGATATTTCATTGATTCATATATCCTTCTCTAGATATACAATATCTTTTTGTATCGCGATTCTTACCTTTAATAAACATATCCTTCTGAATTGTATATTTGTACTCCATATTCAAACGTTTCATTAATTTTTCAGATGCTTCATTTTCTGAATCACATCCCGCTTCAATACTATTAAGATGCAACTCATGAAAACCATAGTAGAAAAAAGCTAATGCAGCCTCCTTGGCTAATCCTCTTCCCCAATATTTTCGAGATAAGGCGTATGCAATTTCTGCTGTATGTGTGACCAAATCATATTTTATAAATCCACACGTGCCTATAAGTTTTTTCTCCTCTTTTAATACAATTCCAAGAGGTGCTACTTGCCCTTCATTATATTGCCCCACAATTTCTTCTACATTGTTATATGTGTCACATAACGATCGATGAGCATCCCATACAGTAAAAGTTGTCATCTCTTTATCTGTAGCATACTCATATATATGTAAACTATCACTCATATTCATTTTCCTTAACATAAGTCGTTTCGTATACAACGTTGGATATGACCATTTCTCAATGATCATAACGGCTTCTGCTTAAACTTTTCATAATGTCGTACTTTTAATAGAAGGATATTCCCGCAATCTGTACAAATATAAGCATCCACTGGTGAAGATGTGAACATCGTTTCCTTTTTCCGTATTTGTGCATATCCGACAAACTCACCTTCTCCTATGTTTTGAGAACCACAATTAGAGCATGTCTGCACGGTTTTTTGTTTCATGAGAGCACCACCTTTAATCTGTTTCCACTCCCTTCGACAGTTCACTTCCATTTCCCTTCCAAAAAACCTCTTATTCTCTCACATTTCAACAGGAATCTCAAAACAAAAATCGTATATGTACTATGAAATATATTTATTAACGGAGGAATTTTATGACTACTGTTATGACACTCGATATAGCAACAGAAATTGAAAATGCAGAAATTGATATGCTCTCTTCTAGATTAGAGAGACTACAAACAATAAGCGGAAACCCAATGCAAGTGCAAATGAAAAAATTCGGTAGCACCACTGCCTTTTCATCAAAAATAATTGCTGGTCCTGCTTTTAATACGGTAAAAGGTATTACAAATGCAGATGCGATTGATGCAATCATTTCTTATTATGAATCACTACAAATCCCTTGTCGTTTTGAAATTACCCCAGCACAAGGTACAACTGAATTATTTCAATACTTATCTCAAAAAGGGTTTTATCAATCTAGCTTCCATACTGCTTTGTATAGTATACCGAGAGAGGGTTCATCACTTCTTCCTTCTAATATTACAATACGAAAACTAAAAGAAAATGAGTTTGATATTTTTGCAGACATTTATGTACGTGGATTTAATATGCCATCCTTTACAAAAGATAGCGTGCGCCAAAATAATGAAATTCTTTACAATGAACCAGGATGGCATTTTTTCATAGCTGAAGTTCAAAATATCCCTGCTGGTATTGGTGTCCTGTATATAAATAAGGGTGTCGCATCATTAGCTGCTTCTGCTACTTTGCCAGAATTTCAGCGTAAAGGCTGTCATACTGCATTAATTCAAAAACGAATTAAGACAGCTATTGAATCCAATTGTACTTTAATAGTTGGACAAGCAAGGTTCGGTAGCGGCAGTCAAAATAACATGGAACGTGCCCACATGAAAATTGCTTATACAAAATCAATATGGACCGCAAAAGACATATTATAATTTACTTTATTTCTCCTTCCGTTACATTTTTAAACATTTTATGACAATTCCTTTTCTATCCTATTAATCATTTGAATATTCAAACTAGATTTGTTACGCTATTACTAGATACATCATTCAACTTGCAATATGAAAAGAGAATTCTAATCAAACTACAAGGAGGAGAAATGTATGACTAAACATGATCATGGTTTAAAAGAAAAAGTAGAAGGTGCCATTGATAAGGTAAAAGGTGAAGTAAAAGAAGTTGTTGGGAAAGTAACTGACAATAAGAAATTACAAGCTGAAGGAAAATGGGATAAGGTGAAAGGCACTGCTAAAGATACAGTTGGTAATGTGAAAGAAAAAGTACATGAATATAAGGAACATAAGAAAGAAAAATAAAAAAGAGCCCATCGGCTCTTTTTTTATTTCGCTTCATTTTTCTCTAACACGTATAAATCTTCTTCCATATTCGTTAATTTCTCACTTACAAGCTTTCTTGCATCTCCAATTGCTTGATTGTATGCAAATGGTCCAACTAATTTAATCATTTCTTCTATTAAACGCTCTGCTTGGAAACGTCCAATTTCATCTAGATCTTCTTCCATGAAAAATTGCTGAATTTGCGCTACAAGCTCTTCTTTTTTATCATTTGGTATTTTTATATTCATCATCGTTGTTACTCCTCTATATTTAAGATAATATCTTCCTTAACTCTACCATAGAAAAACGATTACCAGGACAGCTTTTTGTAACTCCTTCTAACTCCCTATGACCTAGTATATTTTCTTTCTTTATAGCAAATTGCTTCATAAACATTTTGCATAAAGAATATAATGCATTCACTTGCGGGGGAGTGGGATCGTATTTATCGAAATTTCCCGTCATACATATTCCAATTGTATGACGGTTATGGTCTTTCGCGTGCGCTCCAATATGTAAACCTCGCCCTTCCACTACAGTTCCGTCCTTTTCGATAAAATAGTTGTAACCAATTCCGCTCCACCCCCTTACGGTTTGATGAAATTCATGCGTTTTATACACGTCCCATCCATCTTCAGCTGTATGGTGAATAATCAGTTTGTTTACTTTTTCTAAAGGAACTAATTCATCTTGAAATGTTAGATTGACACGTTTAATTTCCATTTGAACTGCCTCCTCTTAAAAATCAATCATAATAATCGTTTTATCATCTGGCCTTATTCTTTTTTCGCCTTCTAGCTCTTCAATGATTGCTACATATTCGTTTATACTATTCTTTCTTATATATGCAACGGTTTGTTCTAATGACCAATCTGGGTGAAATAACCCGTCTGAACAAATAAAAATCCCACTCACTTCATCTGTATGTAATTCACCATGTTGTAAATAATGTATCGCTTCTTTCATTCCATTTGCAACTGAATAACCATTTGGCATATTTGCAAGATAACGATTGTATTTTAACTGTTCTCGAACATCTTGAAAAACATATTCTTCTGGTACAGATAACCCTTTTTTACGATCTTCTTCCCTCTTCTTTTTTGCTCTTTTACTAATTCCTTCAACTGTGTCTTTCGTTAATACTTGCATCATTCCATTTTGAAAAGTTGCGACAATCATACAGTCCCCAAGCTGCGCATATTCAATTTTCTCACCAACTATTTGGACTGCCGCGATACATGTGCACCACAAATGCTCTTTTTTTCTCGTGTCTACTTCATATTCTAACATTTTGCTTTGCAATGCTTCATTTGCTTTGGCAACTGCAAATTGTAAACTATGATTCTCTCGTAATGCAGTAAAATAACTTGCAAATAAATGCGAAGCGATGTATGCTCCATTATGTCCCTTTTCATCACGAAACGGGACAAGTGGTGTTGCACCGTCACATACACCATAAATCTTTTTATCTTTATTACAAAAATAAGAATCCTCACATTCTTGCTTCAACGGGCTTTTCTGTTGATATGTTTTTATCTTCACAACTGTATCCCCTTTCAAATGATAAAATACTCAAATTCTTTCGATTAATCTAATTTACCAAAATAAACTGTTTTTACCCAAAACTTTCAATATCATATATAATCTTGAAATAATATGAATTTTTCAGTGAAGGACGGGAAAGAAATGGTCAGATTCCTTGGTGTTATTATCGGTTCTATTATTATTGCGGTTGCCTTTAATCTTTTCCTTATCCCCCACAAAATTTTAAGTAGTGGAATTGGCGGAATTGCTATTATTTTAGGGATTGTAACCCCTGTAAACACAGGCATTATTAACTTTGTATTAAACTTACCTATCCTTATTTTAGGGTACATAGGTCTTGGAAAAAAAGTAATTTTTAACACAGTTGTCTCTGTAGTTGTATTATCTGTTGCATTATACTACGTTCCAGTAAAAGTCGTAGCAACAGATCCATTGTTATCTTCTATCTTCGGAGGTGTCATCGCCGGAGCTGGTATTGGTCTTGTTTTTAACTGTAATGGATCTACTGGTGGATTTGATATTATCGGTATGCTTTTATCCCGCAAGCGAGACATTAAACTTGGCGGATTCCTTATTATTTTAAATGCAGTCGTTGTAATAATCGCAGGATTCTTCTTCACCTGGGATGTTGCACTTACAAGCTTACTTTCAATTTATGTAACTGGTAAAGTAATCGATGCTGTTCATACAAAACATCGTAAAGTTACACTTATGATTGTAACAAATGAAGCAGAGAAAATGAAAAAACAACTTCTTTCAACTGTTGTACGTGGAATAACGTTACTTGATGGCGAAGGTGCTTATTCAAGCGAGAAAAAGCGTGTACTTATGACCGTCGTTTCTCGTGAAGAATTAGCAAGTATGAAACTAACAATTTCTGAAATTGACCCGAATGCTTTCGTTAATATTACAGAAACTGTAGAAGTGTTAGGACTTTTCAGAAGAAGTTAAAGACTAGGTGGGAATCCACCTAGTCTTTATTTTGCATAAATTCAATTCGGTTTCCAAATGGATCTGACACGTAAAATCGAATTACATCTGGCCGTGCATAATCATCAATCACTTTAACACCTTGCTCTATAAGTGTTTGCTTAAATTCATTAATTTCATTCACATAAAAAGCTGGATGAGCCTTTTTAGCTGGTATAAAGTTCCGCTCGACACCAATATGGATTTCTTGATTTCCGCATTTAAACCAACATCCACCTCGTTTTTTCAACTCTTCTGGCTTTGGAATTTCTTCCATACCAATCGTATTCCCATAAAAATCACGCGCCTCTTCTTCACACCCTACAGGTGCAGCTACTTGCACGTGATCAATCCCTTGAATATAATTTTTCATTTTCTCTCCCCCTCCTCTACCCTAATGTTATACGGAAAACAGCCGTCTGTAACTTACAAAAGGTTTATAAAACAATATAAGCCCCCCTTATTACCATCCTGCATTCACCTTGCAAAAAATAAAAAAAAACAAAATTTATTCTATAACTTCCATTTTTTATAGAAATACACATTACATCTATATTATAGTTATGAATAGACAAATCTTTTTAGATGCTATTTGTACGGAGGAACTATTATGAGTCGTAAAAAATATTCACCAACTCAAAAAAAACGTCATCCGAACATTTCTAGACGTTTGCGAAACCATATACAAGATCGTTCATTAACAGAAATGTACGCATCTCTGTTCGAACACAATCCTGATAGTATTATTTCATTAAATTTAGAAGGAGTTATTCTACATATAAATCCTTCTGCCGAAAGAATATTAGGTTACACTTCTTTAGAATTAGAACAGAAAAATATTACCTCTATTTTAGAAGCCCATATTTCTGAGCAAGTATTACAAAATATAAAGAATACTGAAGCGGATAATCAACAAGAGTATATCTTATCTATTTATCATAAAAATGGATTCTTATTAGATGTTGTGACAAAACTAGTTCCTATTTTTGTTCAAAATCGTCTTACTGGCGTATATGCTATTATGAAGCCGCTTGAAAAATCAGAAAGAATTGAGAATATGCTAAAAGAAAGTGAGAAGAGATTACGTACATTAGTAAACTCCATGCCTGCGTTTGTTATTTTTAAAGATCATGAAGGGCGCTGGCTTGAGGCAAATGATTACGCACTTTCTTGCTTCAATTTCCATCATGTACCTTACCACGGGAAAAAAGATAGCGAACTCATTCAATATAATGAAGCATACCGAGAAGCTTTTTTACATTGTGAAGAAATCGATGAACTAGCATGGCAACAAAGACAAATTCTTCATGGCGAGGAATTTATTATACATAGAGATGATTTCGATCTAATCTTAAGTATATCAAAAGTTCCGCTTTATCATCCTGATGGTTCTCGCAAAGGTCTTATCGTGATGGGGAGAGATGTTACTGAGCTAAAAGAAACTGAAAAGTTACTACGAAAATCAGAGAAGCTCGCAGTAGTCGGACAACTGACAGCTGGAATTGCCCATGAAATTCGAAATCCACTCACTTCTCTAAAAGGTTTTCTAACGTTGCTCCTCCCTGAAATAAGTGAGGAGCAGAAATGGTATATCGATGTTATGTTAAGTGAGATTTCACAAATGGAATCCATCACGAGTCAATTTATGGCGATGTCTAAGCCACAAGTATTATCTATCCAAACTTGTAACATACAAACTTTAATTGAAGAGGTAGTTACATTTATTTTACCGACTGCAATTATGCATAGCGTTCATATCATCATGGATCATTTTGATTACGTATATGATATTCAATGTGACGGTAACCAATTAAAACAAGTGTTTATAAACATATTAAAAAATGCGATAGAAGCAATGCCAAATGGCGGAAATATTTTCATCCAAACAAAACCATTAGAGGATAATTTCATCTTAATACGAATTATCGATGAAGGTTGCGGCATTCCTGAAGATCGTATCTCCCGTCTAGGCGAACCTTTTTATAGTTTAAAAGAAAAAGGCACAGGACTAGGATTAATGATGTGTTACAAAATAATTGAAGAACATCATGGTAGATTACACATTTCAAGCGAATTAAATAAAGGTACGATTGTTGATATTGAGCTACCACTTTCTTCATCTCATCTTGCAATCCAGTCTTAAATAAAAAAGAAGCATCTGCTAATCGTTAGCAGATGCTTCTTTTTTTAAAATGCTTTGTCATACCACTCTTTTGCTTTTTCTACTTCACCCATCGTTAATTGATGCCCTCGATTTTCCCAATGCATTGTTACCTTCGCATTTGCATTTTCTAATAGTACCTTCAATTCCTCTGACTCTGCTGATGAACAAATTGGGTCATTTGTCCCAGCAGCAATAAACACAGATTTCCCTGCTAAATTTGCTAATTGCATTCCTCTTCTAGGCACCATTGGGTGATGAAGCACAGCACCTTTCAATGCATTTTCGTAATGGAATAATAAGCTTGCTGCGATATTTGCCCCATTCGAATAACCGATAGCTACAATGTTATTTCTATCGAATTTATATTCTTTAGCCGCTTCATCTAAAAATTCATTTAATTCCTTCGTACGGAAAATTAAATCCTCTTCATCAAAAATGCCCTCTGCTAATCGGCGGAAGAAACGCGGCATCCCATTCTCTAACACATTTCCCCTAACGCTTAATACCGACGCTTCCGGATCAACTATTTCTGCAAGTGGTAGTAAATCTAATTCATTACCACCTGTGCCATGAAGTAATAACAACACTGGTTTTGACGTATCTTTTCCTTTTTGAAAAACATGTTTCATCATAATCCTTTTCCCCCTTCAATCACTTTAATCTAAATTTCTCACTTCAAATGGTAAAAGCGTTTGTTCAATCTGTTTTCTATGTTGTTCATATTGTTCCGGTAACTTTAATTCCTCACCCATCGTCTCTAACGATTCATCATGAGCGAAACCAGGAGGATCTGTTGCAATTTCAAATAAGATTTCACCATGTTCTCTAAAATAAATCGCGTTAAAATAATTTCGATCTTGTACAGGAGTTACGTGATATCCAAAACGCGACACATGCTCTTTCCAGTCTAGCTGATCAGCATCGTCACTCGCTCTCCAGGCAATATGATGAACTGTGCCAACGCCCATTTGGCCACGACCGATTGTTGATAATTTCAAATCAATAATATTTCCAATGTCAGCAGAAGAACGGCATCGAACAAATTCACCCTCTTCTCCAATTTTCTCAAGACCCATAATATGTTCTAACAATTCAGCAGTTTTTTGAGGCTGTGTAGATAAAAGAACAGCACCTCCAAACCCTTTAATTGCTACTTCTGGTGTAACTTCTCCAAAACTCCAATTATTTAATTCGCCTGCTTCTCTTTCAACTAATTCTATATGCAAACCATGCGGATCATCAAATTCTAAATACTGCTCTCCAAAACGAGTCATTTTCGTATACGAAACATCGAATTTTTCTAATCTATTTTCCCAAAACTCCATTGCACCTTTTGGTACAACGTAAGACGTAATTCCTACTTGACCGTCCCCAATAATACCTTGACGAGCACCTGCCCATGGGAAAAACGTAATAATTGTTCCAGGTTTTCCTCCTTCATTTCCAAAATAAAGATGGTACGTACCTGGATCATCAAAATTCACTGTTTGTTTCACTAAACGTAACCCTAATACACCAGCATAAAAGTCTACATTTTCTTGTGGATGCCCTACAATCGCTGTAATGTGATGGATTCCCATTGTTTTCTTTTCCATTTCTTCCACTCCTTTTTTATTTCATTATAAAAATTCTTTTACATTTAAATTCATTATTCATTTTGTCCATGCTACAAAGTAAAATCCGTTATAATAATTTTATCTCGAATTCGAGATATTGATTATAAAAATACACATTAACTTCCAGCTTGTCAATTCATCTCAAATTCGAGATAGTTTTCAAAAAATATTTATTCCATTTAAAATCTTTATTCAAAGTACAAATTAACTTGAACTCAAATTTATTATAAGTTACTTACTTTTAGTTGTCAATAAGTTCCTTATTTTCACTTTAAATAAAAAAAGAGTAAACGCCAGTTTCGTTTACTCTCTTCGCTAATCATTTCGTTTCTTCTTCCAGTACTGCTTCCATCTCATTAAATTCACGATGAACTGCCTTAACGGGTTCTTTCGTTAATAAACTTACAACGATAACAGTTAATAAACTACAGAAGAATCCCGGTACCATTTCATACATAATTGCTTTTAAACTTGGAATTTGTACCCATGCTATAACAACTACTGCACCAACAATCATACCTGCAAGAACACCCCACTTGTTCGTCCTTTTCCAATATAAACTTAATAAAATGACTGGTCCGAATGCTGAACCAAATCCAGCCCAAGCATAACCGACAAGTGTTAAAATTGTATCACTTGGATGATACGCTAAAACAACTGCGATCATAGCTACTACTAATACTGACAATCTACCGATAAATACAAGTTCTTTGTCACTTGCGTTACGACGGAAAAATGTTTTATAAAAGTCTTCCGTTACTGCACTTGAAATAACAAGTAATTGTGAGGAAATACTACTCATAATCGAAGCCAAAATAGCTGATAATAAAAATCCTGTAATATACGGATGGAATAAAATATTTGAGAATGTTACAAAGACCATTTCTGGGTCTTGTAATGTCGCATTATTTTTAGCATAATAGGCGATACCAATTAGACCAGTAAGCATTGCACCTATAATTGAAATCGTCATCCAACCGATACCGATTCTACGAGAAGTTTTTAAATCTTTAATAGAGGTAATTGCCATAAAGCGGACAATAATATGTGGTTGACCAAAATATCCAAGGCCCCATGCTAAAAATGAAATAATACCAAGTATTGTGGTCCCTTTAAACATATCTAAATGCGATGCATCGACTTGCTTAATCGTATTAAATGTTTCTGTTACACCACCGACATCCGTAACAGCAACAATTGGCACTAGTACAAGCGCAATAAACATAATACAACCTTGCACAAAGTCCGTCCAACTTACGGCTAGAAAGCCACCAAATAGTGTATACGCAACAACAACACCTACTGTTACAAATAAACCAATTTTATAATCAAGGTTAAAAGAATTTTCAAACAAACGTCCACCTGAAACTAAACCAGCCGACGCATAAAATGTGAAAAATACTAAAATGACGATAGCGGAGAAAAAACGAAGTATTTTCGTACGATCTTTAAACCGATTCTCTAAAAAGTCTGGAATCGTAATTGAATCATTTGCCACTTCTGTATACGTTCGTAAACGCGGGGCAATGATTAAATAGTTTGCATACGCACCTATCAATAAACCTATCGCAATCCATACACTTGATAATCCTGTTGCATACATCGCACCAGGTAATCCCATTAGCATCCAACCACTCATGTCAGAAGCACCAGCTGATAAAGCTGTAACTGCTGGGCCGAGTCCCCTCCCGCCTAACATATAATCTGATAAATCGGATGTCTTCTTATAAGACCAATATCCGATATACAACATACCTGCCATATAAATAGCAAGCGAAACCATAATTTCAATCTTCACCAAATCTCTCCCTTAGTCCATAAGCCATTCAAAATTTCGAAAAATGACTTTTTCTATTTTCTTGTTTTCGCTCATGGTTCCCTACCTTAACAAACATTTTTTGTTCTTTCAAGTGAACGAGCACTTTTCATTACATGTGAAAACCTTTATAAACGCCTTTATCCCAGTGGATTACAATGATTTTTCAAGAATTTAAAGTAAAAAATATTCAGAAAATTATATAGTGTTTTTTCACACCTTATTTACATTCGTTTACCCGATAAATTTTAAAAGAAAAAGCCATACAAATGTATGACTTTTAGCTTATTGACGTCTCAATTTTCGCTTTCTCTACATATACTTTACGAAATTTCATATAGCATCCAATACGCCAAGGTACTATATAACAAACCGCAAGAGTGTAGAAAAGAATGCCGATTGACTTTGGATCTAGACCTTGTAAATGTCTTCTAAAATAAGCACGTAAAAGAACGATAACTAAAAATGTAGCAATAAAAGCGATACTTTTTTTTGCATAAATTTGACCATCTTCTCTGACTTCATACCCACTTAAAATAATAAGTGGAATTGACAATAACAGTCCGATCCCAGCAGCTATACCAATTTGCCAACCAGCAAGTTGTATCGGTGCTGCGTATAAAGAAAAACCTGGTAATAAGAAGAATAATGGCAATAGTAGTCGTCTTCCTTTATTATTAATTGGTCGATTCATAGAGCGCATGCGTCTAAATATAACGAGCCCTATGACGAGTAAAAAAATTGTAATACTGTACGAACCTTGCTGCAAGTGAATCTCTCCCTAAAAATAGTCATTTTCAAAAATACTCCCCTATTATACTCCTAATTTTTCCAAAAATATAATTATTCCTCTAAAAAATCTTACACATCAAATATACTTTTAGGTTTGATTTACTATAGGAAACAATTCCGAAAGAGGAACTACTCTCCCCACCTCGTCTTTAAACACAATATGCTCTCTAGTTAAATGGCGCGGGCTCTTCACTCCCGCCGCTGCCGCTAATGAAAATAAACTATATCTCATACTAATAATATAATTCATGACTCGCCACTTCTTCTCATACGGATCTAACGCTTTTTGATAATGCGGATTCGTCGTGGCTACACCAGATGGACATTGACCAGAATTACATTGAAGGGCCATAATACAGCCACTTGCCATCATAAACCCACGGGCTGAACTTACAGCATCCGCCCCAATCGCTAAAGCAATCGCCACTTTATCTGGTGTGATTAATTTACCCGCTGCAAATACTTTAAACTTGTTACGGACACCATAATGGTTTGCTGTATCAATAAATGTAAGTAATGCTGGAATAAGCGGCAGTCCCATATAATCTGCCATCGATTTATACGTTGCTCCTGACCCGCCTTCTGAACCGTCGATTGTAATAAAATCTGGGTAAATGTTTAGTTCTTTCATTGTTTTTATTAAATCTTCCAAAGGCTCCTGCTGACCAATTACAATTTTCATTCCAACTGGTTTACCGCTGTTTTCTTGCAACTGTTGAATAAAACAAAGTGTATCCGCTGCATTCTTTAAAAATGAAAATCGATTCGGTGAATTAATCGTCTCTCCCTTTCGGACGTTGCGAACAGAAGCAATTTTCTCATTTACTTTTTGCCCCTCTAAATGACCACCACGTATTTTAGCACCTTGCCCAAATTTCAATTCGAATGCTCTAATATTACTTTCTTTCGCTTTCTCCATGAATTTTCCCATTGAAAAATTACCGTCTTCATCACGGTATCCAAATAACCCTGGACCAATTTGCGCAACGATATTCGCTCCTGTATGTAAATGTTCTGGAATAACGCCACCTTCACCCGTATTAATCCACGATCCGCCTGCCATTTTTGCTCCAAAACCACTCGCTAAAATATAATTTTCTCCAATCGCACCGTAAGAAGTCGCAGATGCACCAAACATGCCATGTAGCTTCCACGGATATTTACGGTTCTCACCGACTATAATTGCATCATCTTCTTCGTACAGCCAAAGATTCGTTGTATCCGCTGTCAATTTTTCTCTTCTTGAAAATAACCCTTCTTTATGAATCACGTACTTTTTACCTTCCCGCTCTTGCGTGAGATTCACACTTAATTCCTCAGTTAATATCGGAAATAATGTATTAGCAATATAATATCCAGAAGCTTCAAAATCTCGTTTTGATCCAAAACCAAGTATTTCAGAGCGATATTTCGCTAAAAACATAACACTTTGAAAATCATAACGTGAGAAAGGCTTTCCATCCGTATCATGATCAAACCAATATTGTCGAAATTCAGGCCCTATCTTTTCCAGTAAGTAGCGCATTCTTCCTAAGTACGGATGTAATTTTAAAATAGAATGGTGTGTTCGTTTTTTTATAAAAAATGTAATGATAAAAAAGACGATTAAAAGCAACATTAAAAATAGTAATATACTAATAATAACGAGTAGCGTTTCACTCATCCCGCTTCCCCCTATGAAATTCCATAATAAAAGGAGAACACTAGATGTGCTCTCCTTTTATCTTTATTCATACTAACGTAGCAAGATGCTCTTTCGCGTCATATTCAACTAAACTTTCAGCGTGTTTAATTCGATGAACAAAGTCTGGATTAGCAATTAACGGTCTTCCGAATGCCGCTACATCAATCGTTCCTTCTTGCAACGCTTCTTCGGCCTCTTTCGGATTTAAATTACCAACCCCAACAATCGTACCATCCCAATATTTTCTTACTAGTTGATGAAAATTCTTTCCGTCAGCAATCTCTTGGGTATAATTCATCGTTGAAGGATGGATCATCGTTAACCCAACCTCTTTAAACATATTTATGAACGTTTCAATTGCAAACTCAGGGTTTTCCCACATATAAGTAGGATTATCACCTTTGAAAGCAGAGAAACGAAGAAGTGTTTTATTAGCTCCAACAGCTTCTATTACAGCCGCCGTTACTTCTTTCATAAACGTTAACCTTTGTTTTAAATCACCGCCATATTTATCTATTCGCTTATTTGCAAACTCATACGTAAATTGATCGATTAAATATCCGTGTGCACCGTGAATTTCTACTCCATCAAATCCAGCTTCGATCGCATTTTTCGCAGCTTGTGCGTATTGCCCGATCACTTCTTGTATTTCTTCTAACGTCATTGCTTCTGGCGTATCAAACGGTTTACGAAAGCGTGGAACATTTCCCTCTGCAGCGATAGCCGACGGTGCTTGTGGCATTTGACCACCAATTATTTCATGATGACTCATACGCCCAACATGCCATATTTGAGCAATAATCGTCCCACCTTCTTTATGTACCGCCTCTGTAACAGGTTTCCAAGAATCGATTTGCTCTTGTGTATAAATACCTGGTACTCCTGGGTTTCCTTTTGCTCTCGGACTAATGACAATTCCCTCTGTAATAATTAGTCCAATTCCATCCGCAGCACGTTTTCTGTAGTACTCCACTACATCCGCACCAACTACTCCAGTCTCATTATCTGCAAAGCATCTTGTCATCGGTGCCATCGCTATACGATTACGAAGAGACCAAGCTCCAACTTGAATTGGATCAAACAACTTTGTTTCTTCAACGTTTTCAAAAAATCCCCCAGCATTTACATTTGTTCCTTCATAAATACTCGCTGCTTTATTACTTGAACTTGTCATTTTTCTTCCCCCTAAAAAATCTTACTATAATCGCATCATACTTACTTTTAGATAGTAACGTCAATTTTTACGACTTTGCAATAAAAAATTCGAATATCCAAAAAATAAAATGCTATAAATAATATTAAAAAGGTTTCCTTAAGAGGAAACCTTTTTTGTTGACCATATATGGCTGTCAATTCGTTTATCTCTTTAATAAAAAAAACACCTTATCAATAGAAGTAAAAATGGTTCAGTATTCTTCTAAAAATAATAACTTATATACCTAAAACAATGAAAGCCCTACCTCTCTTTCATCCTTACGGCTCCTCGTCCGTGCCAGTGTGAATCAGGATTGCAAAAATCAAGTAACTATTTTATCGAAGTATTCAATTAAACTTCGAACATTCATAAATGAAATTAACAAATAAAAATGGATTTGGTTGTAGTAATAACAATAGAGGTAATGCTCTAAAAGTGGTTTGAAAGAGTTGAATGTCTTTGAAATGATAAATTTTCTATAATTATGTTCCCAAAAAATTCAAGATCTTTTTTGGGATATAATACATTATTTGTAATGAACCTTAACAAAAGCTTTTTATCTGATTTTCTGTGATACCTTCAATTAATCCCAGTTCACTAATCAAAAATTCATATGCGTTATCTAACATCTTCTTTTCGCTTGCATTAAGTGCTTTTTCTTTCTGTATACGCATTAAATCACGCACAACTTCAGCACCTTCTTGCATTTTACCCGTCTTTATTTTATCAGTGTTCAATTTATACCTTTGTTTCCATGTAAGTAATCTATCTGATTCCCCATGTTGAAAAATATCCATTATGTGTGCTAATGCGGTTATATCCGTAACTGGACGTATATTCGAATTCAATATTCTCCCTGCTGGAATCATTAGTTCCATATTACTAGCCGACATTTTTATAACATAATACTGTTGTTTTTCTCCTGAGATTTCCTTCTCTTCTATGGCTTTAATTATACCTGCTCCCTGCATTGGATAAACAATGTTATCGCCAATTTGAAACAAATAATCCACCTCCATATATGGTAACCTTCTCAAGCTTAACATACTTTTAGTTTTTTATCAAAATTTTTATTTTATCATAAAATTATTTTACACGTCAACACTTCAGAAGCAAGAAATTAAATTTACACAATACACTATAAAAATCGCAATTCCATTAACGGTTCCACACACATTCATTCTCTTTTAATACAAAAACACATCACTACATTTAAGTAGTGATGTGTTTTTGTTAAGGCATAAATAAAGATCTACTTTTCCGTCTATATACTAACTTGCTTACTAACCGTTTCCCTCGCTAAAAGAAAACTCATAATCACTTGCGCTGCTACTCTACTCGTCATATCTCTGAAATCAAGAGTTGGATCAATCTCTACTATATCCATCCCTTGAACGAGCGGTTCTTTACCAAGGAATTCAATCGCATCTAGTAAAGTCGTACTATCCATTCCACCAGGCCCAATTGCTGGACAACCTGGTGCAAACGCTTGGTCTAGCACATCCATATCAAGAGAAATATAAATAGAAGTCACACCTTGATTTCTTAATAATTCAATACTTTCCGTGATAATATCTTTTATTTCTCGCTCTCGTACGTCTTTCATTGTATACACTGTTACACCATGCTCTATTGCATATTCATGGTACGCACGTGCATTAGAAAAATTACGAATTCCAATTTGAACAAGTTGTTTCCCTGTAATGACATCATTTTCTAGTAAACTACGGAATGGTGTACCATTTGACGGGCCTCCATCATCTAAATTACGTAAATCATGATGAGCATCAAATTGAATAATTCCGACCTTTCCTTTACTGTTTGCAAAACCTGTTATACTCGGAAAACTAATCGAGTGGTCACCGCCAAGAACGATTGGTATCATGTTCGGGTTTACTTTCGTTACATGACCAACTGTTTCCGCAATTCGTTTATGACTTTCTTTTATATCCGTCACATGCATCGTAATATCGCCGCAATCATATAAGACACTTTCTTTCATATCGTGTTTTTCTGTAATTGCATATGTGCTATATGCATCTAACATCGCACGAATTGTCTTTGGAGCAAAACTTGCTCCTGAATGACTAATAGATGGTTTAGAAAGGGGTGCTCCAATTAAGGCAGCACCGAATATTTCTACGCCTTCCTCCCAATCTTTAATCATCTCACTCCATTTTGTCACTTCACGATCAATAAACTTTGCATTTTTCTTTAAATAGTGGCCGTGCTCCACGATTGTTCACCTCTTGTATATGCAATATTACCATTCTTCCATACTGTATTCACATGACTTACGCCGTAATGATACGGTACGTAAGCATAATTGTAAGCATCCCATAAAACTAAATCTGCCTTACGACCAACTCTAATTTTCCCAGCTACATCACCACGGTTAATAGCATATGATGAGTTAACCGTTACGGCATTCCAAACTTCTTCTGGTGTCATTTTCAGTTTTAGCATCGCAATGCTCATAATAAGCTGAATATTTTCAGTTGGACAGCTACCTGGGTTAAAGTCTGTAGCTAACGCAACTGCAACACCTTCATCAATCATTTTACGACCACGAGCAAAGCTTTCTTTATTTAAATAGAAAGTTGTTCCTGGTAATAATGTTGCTACTGTATTCGAGTTTGCAAGCATTTCAATCCCTTTATCAGAAGCTCCAACTAAATGGTCCGCTGATGCTGCACCGATTTCTGCCGCTGCTTCCGCACCACCAAGAGGGTCGATTTCATCTGCATGAATTTTCACATCAAAGCCAAGCTCTTTCGCTTTTAATAAAAATTCTTTTGATTCTTCCACAGAGAACACACCTGTTTCACAGAAAATATCAACGAACTCTGCTAATTGTTTCTCTTTCATTTCTGGTAATAAATCTAACATCCATTGTAAAAACTCTTTCGATCTACCTTTATATTCTTTCGGAACTGCATGAGCACCTAAAAATGTGGAAACTAAATCGACTGGATGCTCTTTTTGTAATTGTGCTGTTGCCTCTAATTGTTTCCATTCCGTCTCATCATCTAATCCATAACCACTCTTCGCTTCTACAGTAGTAACTCCGAAAGATAGCATACGGTCTAAATGGAATTTCGCTTTTTGAACAAGTTCTTCTTTCGACGCCTGTTTCGTTGCATTTACAGTTGCAAGTATGCCTCCGCCTTGTTCTAAAATTTCTAAGTACGGAACTCCTTGTAGTTTTAGTGCGATTTCATTTTCACGAGATCCACCAAATACAAGGTGAGTATGCGGGTCAACAAGACCAGGAGAAACCATTTTCCCGCCGCAATCAATAACTTCTCTCGCTTGTAATCCTTTCGCTTCTTCCGCTGTTCCAACGAAAGTAATTACACCATTTTCAATTCCAACCGCACCGTTTTCGATAACAGGAAGCGTGTTCATCGCTTCCCGTCTTAACAAGCCATCTTCTTGATCCATTGTTAGTAATTGACCGATATTTATTAGTAAAGTGTCCAGCATGTTTTCTCCTCCTTATTTCATCATCGGAATGTTAACGCCTTTTTCTTTCGCAGTTTCCACAGCTAAGTCATACCCTGCATCCACGTGACGAACAACACCCATACCAGGATCAGAAGTTAATACGCGCTCAATTCGTTTTGCTGCTGCTTCTGTTCCATCTGCAACGATAACCATTCCCGCATGAAGTGAATAACCCATACCAACGCCACCACCGTGGTGAACAGATACCCAGCTCGCACCGTTTACACTATTAATTAATGCATTTAAAATTGGCCAGTCAGCTACTGCATCACTACCGTCTTTCATCGCTTCTGTTTCACGGTTTGGAGATGCTACTGATCCGCAATCTAAATGGTCACGACCAATAACAATCGGTGCTGATAATTCACCATTTGCAACCATTTCATTAATGATGCGACCAAATTTCGCACGCTCACCGTAACCTAACCAACAAATACGTGATGGAAGTCCTTGGAACTCAACTTGTTGACGTGCCATACGAATCCAGTTACATAAATGTTCATTATCAGCGAACTCACGTAAAATTACTTCGTCTGTTTTATAAATATCTTCTGGATCACCAGAAAGTGCTACCCAGCGGAATGGCCCTTTTCCTTCACAGAATAATGGACGAATAAATGCTGGAACGAATCCTGGGAAATCGAAAGCATTTTTCAAACCTTCATCGAAAGCAACTTGGCGAATGTTATTTCCATAATCAAATGTAATTGCACCTTTTTCTTGCATCGCAAGCATCGCTTCCACATGTTTTGTCATACTTTCTTTTGATAATTGTACGTAACGTTCTGGATCTTTTTCACGAAGTTTCGCTGCTTCTTCTAATGTGTAACCTACTGGAATATAACCGTTTAATGGATCATGAGCAGATGTTTGATCTGTAACTAAATCTGGCGTAATATCACGCTTCACTAGTTCTGGTAAAATCTCTGCCGCATTTCCTAGCAAGCCAATTGAAATTGGTTCTTTCTTCTCTTTATACTCGTTCGCAACAGTTAATGCTTCTTCTAATGATTCTGTATACATGTCACAATATCTCTTTTCAATACGACGATCGATGCTGCGCTTATCAACATCAATAGCAATGACAACACCGCCGTTCATCGTTACAGCAAGAGGTTGTGCACCACCCATACCACCTAAACCAGCAGTAAGTGTTAATGTACCTTTTAATGAACCGTCGAAATGTTGACGAGCTGCTTCACCAAATGTTTCATATGTTCCTTGTAGAATCCCTTGTGTTCCAATGTAAATCCAGCTACCAGCTGTCATTTGTCCGTACATCATAAGACCTTTTTTCTCTAGTTCTCGGAAGTGATCCCAGTTTGCCCATTTTGGTACTAAGTTTGAGTTCGCTAACAGAACGCGAGGTGCATCTTCATGTGATTTAAAAATAGCAACTGGTTTTCCTGATTGAACAAGTAACGTTTCATCGCTTTCTAACGTTTTTAATGAATCTACAATCGCCTGATAGCTTTCCCAGTTACGAGCTGCACGGCCAATTCCGCCATACACAACTAATTCTTCTGGTTTTTCAGCAACTTCCGGATCTAAATTGTTCATTAACATACGAAGTGCAGCTTCTTGCACCCACCCTTTCGTTTGTAACTCTGTACCTCTTGGCGCGCGAATTGTTTGTTGTACTTTTTCCATTTCAATCTCTCCCTTTTCTCATTTTATAGTGCTGCGTTTACGTCTAATCTTTCTTTTATTGAATAATTCGTTTTTAACCAGTGCGCAATATTTTCAATATCCGTTGAGAATATACGGTCATTTTTAATAGATGGCACCTGCTGACGACCTTGATGGTAGAAGCTCTTCGTCACTGTACTCATGTTTTCAATTCCGCGATATTCTGCCGCTTGCATCGCACAAATCATTTCAATTGAAAGAACACGTCTTACATTTTGAATAATTTGATGTGCATGACGTGAAGCGATTGTTCCCATACTTACGTGATCTTCTTGGTTAGCTGATGACGGGATTGAATCAACACTCGCCGGATGTGCTAACGTTTTATTTTCAGAAACTAGCGACGCTGCAGCATATTGCATAATCATTGCACCAGACTGAAGTCCTGGTTCTGGACTTAAAAATGGTGGTAAATCGTTTAACTGCGGATTTACTAAACGCTCAATACGACGCTCTGAAATGTTTGCAAGTTCCGCCATTCCTACTTTTAAGAAGTCCATCGCAAACGCAATCGGTTGACCATGGAAATTACCACCTGAAATTACTTTTTCCCCGCCATCAAAGATTAGCGGATTATCTGTTGCGGCGTTCATTTCAATTTCTAATTTTTCTTTCACATAATTCAAAACTTGCCAAGAAGCACCGTGTACTTGCGGGATACAACGAAGTGAATAGGCATCCTGTACACGTAGTTCTCCTTGTTTTGTTGTTAACTTACTATCATGAAGAATGTCACGAATTCTGCTTGCTACATCCACTTGCTCTTTATAACCACGTGCTTTATGAACATTTTCATCAAATGCATCAATAATGCCTTGTAACCCTTCAATTGTCATCGAAGCAATTAGTTCAGCTTGATACGCCGTTGCTTCTGCTTCTATATAAGAAAGAACTCCTTGTGCTGTCATCGCCTGCGTACCATTAATTAACGCAAGACCTTCTTTCGCTTCAAGTTCAATTGGCTCAAGCCCTTCTTCTGTAAGAGCAACCATTGCATGAACGCGTTTCCCTTTATAGAACACTTCACCTTCGCCTAATAATACGAGCGCAAGATGAGATAAAGGTGCTAAATCTCCACTTGCACCAAGTGAACCTTGTTGCGGAACGACTGGATGAATTTTACGATTTACAAACTCAAGAAGCATATTTACAACGAGCGGCCTTACGCCTGATACTCCTTTAAGCATCGTGTTCGCTCGTAAAATTAACATTCCGCGCGATACTTCTTCCGGGAATGGATCACCAATTCCACATGCATGTGACTGAATTAAATTATGTTGAAGTGCCTTTACATCATCTTTTTGGATAAGCACATCACTAAACTTTCCAAATCCAGTTGTAATACCGTAAACGACTTTTCCGTCCTCTACAATTTTCTCAACTACTTCACGGCACTCCGCTACCTTTTGCATACTAGTTGGACAAGCTGTTACACCTTCTCCTTCCAGTAATAACCTCTTCATTTCTTCAACTGTCAATGTATGTCCTGTTAACGTAATCATCATTTTTCCTCCTTAAAAAGGCAAAAGGGGACCTTATCTTTTTAAGACAGACTTCTGTCCTAAAAAAGTAAGGCCCCCTTCTAACTAATAGACTATGGGCAAATCATATGTGATTAATTCCTAAACCAATCGCCTCATGCTCAGATCCTTTTACAGGTGCACCAATCGTTCCATATAATGCAACAGCAACCCATTCGCCTTCTTTTTTCCCGTCGTATGGTGTACCGCGCACAATCGCAAAACGAAGTCCTACTGTACGAAGAACGTCTGCTAACTGAATTTGACCTCTCGTCACTCCGTACAAAGCTTCCATAATTGCATGATAAAGTGCATGTGTTTCTCTGTAAACGTCTGTTTCAATAACTTGGTTGCTTTTAGCCGCTGTTTCCATTGCTGCGACAACCTTTTGCGAATTCATCGAACCCACTTTCCCCGTACAATACTTCCAACCTTTTGGAATGGATAATACAGGACTTTCATTCTCATCCGCAAGTGCCAACAGCATGGCCATACGACCAATTCGATGTGTTCCTTGAAGAAGCATGTGACTCTCTCATTTCTTTTGAATTATTTGAATATTACTTAATTTAAGAATATATGAAAACGGTTAAATCGTCAATAGTTTAAAATCATATTCAAACATTTTTTTCATCCCCCTAATTTTGTGTACACAAATGATTTACACAAAATTTCCAGACGTGCTATAGTCTCACTAACAGATGCAAAGGGGCGAAATTTCAGTGACAAAACGAAAAGATATTCATTTTCGAATTGAAGAGAAATTACTTGAAAGGTTTGAATCAGCACTCCATTACGAAGGTTTAAAGAAAACAGATGTATTAACACATGCAATCCAACAATTTTGCACAAAGGTGGAATGTGACAAAATGAATGATGTAAAACGACAATATAACGTTAGCAACCATTTACAAACACGCATCGACACACATACACATTACGAAGAAAAACACGTAGATTTAGATAAGATCGTCATTGAACATTTACACCTTCAAGGGGATGAAAACATATTAGAGGTTGGGTGCGCTAGTGGAAAATTCCTTTCCCTTTTACAAACAAATGGTCATAAAGGCCCATTAACCGGGTTTGATCAATCCGAAGCTATGCTTGCTGAAGCTGTTAAAATAAATAACTTAATAGAATGGAAACGAGGGGATGCTAGTAAACTTCCTTTCGAAACAAATTGTTATGACCTAATAATTGCAAGACATATGTTATACCATGTGAAAGATGTTGAAAAAACAATTCAAGGCTTTTATAAAGTCATTCGTCCTGGCGGAACACTTTTAGCTACAACAAATTCTAAAGTTTCATTACCTCGTATAGTTGAAATGTGTAACAACATGCTTGACGCATTTGATCTACCGAAAACATCACCAGCAGTCTCTCCGTTTTGTTTAGAAAATGGTAAAGAGATAGTAGCATCTGCTTTTCCAACGGTTGAAGAAACAGTTATTCATAATGCGCTCGTTTTTCATCATGCTACCCCAATAGTAAACTATATTTCCAGCATGTTTCCATCGCTAAATATACCCGATAATATGTATCTTCAAGCCGAGATGAAAGAATGGCTAACAGAAGAAATCAACAAGGAATTATCGCTCCATAACGGTATATGGCGCGATCCAAAAACGTTAGTAATTTATCGGTGTAAAAAAGAAAAAAGCTAGCGTTTGCTAGCTTTTACACGTTTTCTCGTAAAAGTTTCTCCATTACTACATTACCTTTACCACAATAAAAATCTGTATTATGTTCGTCTGCCACTCCAAAATAAGAGGCAATTGCTATTCCAAATGGTACAAATGCATGCCCTTGTGCTGTAATAATATTTGAGTGTTGCATAACTTCTTCATACACGAAATTTTCTACTGGAAAACAATCGAATTTTTGATAATCTATAGTCGCAGTATAAGAAATCTCTTTAAATAACCCTGCTTTTGCTAGCGCATACGGTCCAGCACAAATTGCCGCCACTAATTTTTCTTGTTCATGAAATTGACGAATGATTGAAAAAAGAGGTTTTGCATCTTCCAACTGTACTTCTTCTCCACCTGGAATAAGTATCCCCTCATACTCATCTACACGTACTTCACTTACTTCTATATGTGGCTGCACTTGCAAACCTGTTTCACTTATAATCAATTCTTTTGTTAAGCCCGCTGTAATGATTTCAAATTTATTTTTCAGCAATGCCGTCGCTACTGTTATTTCAAACTCTGCAAATGTTGGGTATACAAATAAAAGTATTTTTTTCATAGCCCTCTCTCCTTTAACCAATCCATAAAATATACCTCTAAATCGTCCACTATTAATCTATTCGTGTCCACATAAGTTACAGGAAATTGTTTATACCAGTCTTTTTCAGTTTCTGCTAATTTAAATTGTTCCTCAAATGTACTTCTGTTTCTTGTTCTATCATTATTTTTTCTATCATATACATTCTTTTTCGTAACATCTAAGTAAAAAATCACATCCGAACGGCATTCTCTTAATTTATATAATTCATCTTTCAATTCAGTTTCTATATCCCACTCTTCTCCTATAATCGTTGGATAAAAGAGTGTAAAAAACTCAATGTCTTCTGGTCCGCGATCAAAAATTACGACTGAATCTTTCACATTTTGAAACTCCTTTATTTTTGCTTCCATAAACATTTTTTGATTCATAATAAACCCTACTTTTGAATTCATATCTAAATTCAATTTTTTTCGCTTCTCTACAATTGGATATGGATTTTCATATATAGCTCGAAACCCTCTCTTTTCTAACCTTTTTGCTAATGTTGTTTTTCCGCTAGCCATCGGCCCTTGCAGTGAAATTACGTATGTCACACCTCTCATTCCCTTACACTTTAGTACACCTATAATATACAGAATCTTGAAAACTCTCAACATTATATATATCATCTTGTTTCTTATTCTTATCTAACTTATAATGAAAAATAGAGATTATGACGGACGCATCAATAATGTAAGCTTGGAAATCCAAGCTTACATTATTTTTTGCTTTCCCTTTTCTAATAAAAAGAGTATACTAAATTAGAACGTATGTTCTTAATAATTACATACAGTAAGGAGATAGAACAATGGTATACGACACAAAAGCAATTTCTTGGAATGAATCTTTAAAACAACTTCAACGCCGCTATACAAACAAACAAGTTGACCGAAAAGAATTTGAGGATATTGAACTGATGGAATTCTTCCGCGATAACGACTACATTTCTTTACCTACACACATAAGCGGCCTATCAAAAACACGTTTTACTTCTTACTCTATTTTCACAACTGAAGATAAAGATCGTAAAGTTGGCACATTAATCATTGAATATGTAGAAGATGATAATAATAATTTACATGTGGAACAACTATACTTTGTTTAAATGATAACGCTTGGTCAAAATGACCAAGCGTTCTTGCTTTCTATGAATCTCACTGTATATAATATGAATAAAAGAAAACCGCTATCATTAAGGGGGGATATGCTTGCTCGAAGGATGGTTCAGTTGGTTCATTGTATTATGGACGGTTATTTTATTAGGGCTTATGTCTATCGGTGGATACTTTATGTTCAGAAAATTTTTAAAACGTTTACCAAAAGAAGACGGCATGTCCATTTTGGATTGGGAAGAACACTACATAAATAAAACGAGACATTTATGGGCTGACGAACAAAAACAATTGTTAGAAGAGCTTGTAAGTCCTGTTCCAGAACTATTTCGCGATGTTGCAAAATCAAAGATTGCTGGAAAAATCGGGGAACTTGCATTACAAGAAAATGCCTCTCAAATTACACAAGACTTAATTATTAAAGGATATATCATTGCCACACCAAAGCGTGATCATAAATTTTTAATTAAAAAACTACAAGAAAAAAAGATTGATTATTCTAACTATCGATCTTTACTCGCAAAGTAACTTCATATTATTTTCGATAAAAAAGACAGCGCCTTTGACGCTGTCTTTTTATTTGGTACATATACAGTTTTTAAGTTAGCTTCATATCTTTTTCATTATAAAAACCATCTTCTTTTTCCATTTCCTTTTGTAATTTCGTAAAGGAACGGTACATGGCAATTCTCCATGACACAATCATCGCGAACGCCAGTAAGAAGAACATGCCACTAAGTTGTCCTAAATCAAGAGATTGGCTTAAGTATGTTTTAAATACAATCCGCACGACAAGTAATCCAATTAATATAAAAACAAAGGCTTTTGAACGCTTCAAATAAATCTCTTGTCCTCTAATTTCAAATTTAGATGTTTTAATAAGAAAAATAGAGAAAAACAAACCGACGCCAATTGCTTCTAACATTTCCGCTGGAGTTAATCGAAATTCAGGAAAAACATACATCAATGCTCCCGTGCTCATAAAAAATGGCGGAAGTATAATTTTTTTCAATGTTGCAGGTTTCTTAGCTGCTTTTAAACGAATAAACATCGCACCGACAGCCATACAAACAGCAACGATACTTGATAAAAGAACTATGTTCATATTTTCTCATCCTTTTTTGTGGCTATATGCAAAATATACTTTCATTATATGCTTTTCCGTTAGTATTTCCAACATTTTCGCAGAATAATACTAAAAACCGGTAAAACCACCAAATAAACTTGAGAAATATACGATAATTTTCGTCATCCAGTTAAAGTATAGGAAGACACCCATAACAATCATAATATATCCTCCGACTTTCATGAAGGCCATACTATTTCTTTTAATCCAAGACATTTTCGTAATAAAGAATGACAGTACGAAAAACGGGATAGCAAATCCAAGTATGTAAGCAATCATGTAAATCATTGCTGATTCTGGGTTTGTTGCTGCTAATCCAATTACGGACACTAGAATTGGTCCGGTACATGGCGTCCACCCTGCTGCAAAGGCTAATCCAATTAGTACTGATCCAAAATAGCCACTTGGACGATTTTTAAATGTAAATTTACGGTCTTGCATTAAAAATTTCGGCTTAAACACCCCGACAATAATTAAGCCGAACACGATGATAAATATACCACCTAACTGTCTGATTAAATCTTTATAGTCAGTAAAGATTCCTCCAATAAAACTTGTACCAAATCCAATTGCAATAAATATAATTGAAAATCCAAGTAAGAAAAACGCTGTATGTATCATACTTCTTTTGCGAAGCATTGCATTTTCTTCTTTCAATTCAGAAACCGACATACCTGTTATGTACGATAAAAATGCCGGATAAAGCGGTAAGCAACATGGGGAAATAAATGATAAGAACCCGGCGCCAAACGCTAAAAAAATACTAATATCTTGCATCATTCCACTCCTCTCCCTAAATATTGTAACAAAAACACATAAAAATACTATGAACAATTCGTGAAATCACTTTTACAACGTGGCAATAAGAAAAACCGTACTTCCTCACAGTTTCTAATAAAACGTTTTCATTTCCTTCTATTATATAGAAAAAACTCAAATGGATTATGAAACTCCTTTAATTGTCACTACCATAACAAAGGTAACATAGTTTCTCAAATAATTAGCACGTTACTAGTACGTCTATATACATATTGGTTTAAAAAATATTTTTTTCAAATGCTAACTCTATACAATGCAAAGTTGATTTTATAATACTTCTACTATTAATAATTTCAAGATTATGCATAAATATCATACTTTTATTATTATTCTATAAAATGTCATACTTTTCTTTCATTTGACCCTTTATTTCTAATTTTGTATACTTCCCTCTAGTTATATATTTTCGATACGGAACAACTTCATATAGATGGGAGGAATTTTTCATGCTTCGTTATTCTCTTTTAGTTTTATTAGGAGCGTGTAGTTATGGAATTTTAGCTATTTTTGTTAAGCTTGCATATGCAGAAGGATTTTCACTTGGAGAGGTAATTGGCAGCCAATATTTGTTCGGTTGGATTATTTTGCTTGCTATTACACTTCTATTTTCTAGACATCGCGTTCCTTTAAAGCAAGCATTACTTTTATTCGTTGCAGGAACATCTGCAAGTTTTACCGGAATTTTTTATTATGCTTCATTAAAAACTGTACCAGCTTCTATTGCAATTATTCTTTTATTCCAATTTGTTTGGGTCGGAATTATCATTGAAGCAGTCGCAACAAAAACATTACCTTCAAGAGAAAAAGTTATTTCTGTTATTTTCTTACTTGTAGGGACATTTTTATCAAGTGGTTTACTTGAACAATCAGCAGGTGCTTTCGATACGACTGGGATCATTTTAGGTTTATTATCTGCTGTTACATTCGCAACATACATTTTCGTGAGCGGAAAAGTTGCTGTTGAAGTACCTTCATTACCGCGCGGTGTTCTCTTAATGACTGGTGCTTTAACTTTAGTCATGATTGTATTCCCACCAACATTTATTTTTAATGGTGCCATTTCTCAAGGTCTTTGGAAATACGGTTTAGGATTAGGAACATTTAGTATCGTAATTCCATCTATTGCCTTTACAATCGGTATTCCAAAAATCGGTTCTGGCTTAGCAACTATTCTTGGTGCAGCGGAACTACCAGTTACAACAATTATGTCCGTATTCGTTTTAAAAGAGGCTGTACTATCTTCACAATGGTTCGGTGTATCACTTATTTTAATCGGGATTGCAATCCCGCAAATTGCATACGCAATGCGTGGACGTTATCGTAAACATCATACGCATAAAAAAGTCGCAGCATAAAGCGAAACTTTAATTAGTTGAACCAATCGGACTGCCCATTAATACGGGATAAACGAGAGAGGATTTTCATTTGAGAATCCTCTCTTTTATTGTTGTATACTTATGATAAATATTTTGCTGAAGAAAGAAGGCATACTACATGGTATCTATTTCAAATCAACTAAAAGAAAAACTTATTTCCATCCGTCGACATTTACATGAGTATCCAGAACTATCATATGAAGAGTTCGAAACAACAAAAGCAATAAAAAATTGGTTAGAAGAAAAAAACATTACTATCATTGACTCCAATTTAGAAACAGGAATTATCGCTGAAGTGTCTGGTAATAAAAACGGGCCAATTGTAGCAGTTCGTGCTGATATTGATGCCCTTCCTATTCAAGAAGAAACACATTTGTCCTATGCATCTAAAGTACGAGGAAAAATGCATGCTTGTGGACACGATTTTCATACAGCTGCCATTTTAGGTACTGCTTTCTTATTAAAAGAAAGAGAATCTTCCCTAAATGGAACGGTTCGCTTCATATTCCAACCAGCTGAAGAAAGTAGTAATGGCGCTTGCAAAGTTATTGATGCTGGACATTTACGTAATGTGCAAGCGATTTTCGGCATGCATAATAAACCTGATTTACCAGTAGGTACAATTGGCATTAAAGATGGTCCACTGATGGCTGGAGTTGATCGATTTGAAATTGAAATTCACGGAGTTGGTACACACGCGGCTGTACCAGATGCTGGCGTAGATCCTATTGTCGCATCCTCTCAAATTGTGATGGCACTGCAAACAATTGTAAGCCGAAATATAAGTTCATCTCATAATGCGGTTGTTAGTGTTACAAATATTCACGCAGGAAATACGTGGAACGTAATTCCTGAAAAAGCTACGTTAGAAGGAACGATTCGCACGTTCCAAGCTGAAACACGTGAAAAGATTCCAACACTCATGGAGCGTATTATTAAAGGTGTATCTGATGCATTAGGTGTAAAAACGAAATTCCGTTTTTATTCAGGTCCTCCTGCTGTTCACAACGATAAAGCTCTTTCAGACTTATCTACTCAAGTTGCCACAAAGATGAATCTTAATATCATCTCGCCTAGTCTATCAATGGCTGGAGAAGATTTCTCATTTTACCAACAGGAAATACCAGGTTCATTCGTCTTTATGGGAACGAGCGGTACACATGAATGGCATCATCCTGCTTTTACAATTAATGAAGAGGCACTGCCTATAAGTGCAGAATACTTTGCTTTACTAGCCGAAAGAGCACTTAAACAATTCTCATAAAAAAAGCCGTTCAAAGTGCATCTCAGCACCCTGAACGGCTTTTCTTATTAAGTTAAATCACGTTTTAAAAACACAGTATATGAAATACATAAAAATACGAACAAATAAAGTAGCAACATACATGATGCAAACGGGAATGTTACTCCATCAATAAAACTTCCGTTCTTTGAAATACTATATAAATCTGTGTTTGCTGGCAATAAATATTTCGCCCAGTTATATCTAGTGGCTGCTAATAACGCAATATTGCCTGATAAAGCAAGGAATAGTGAAATACCAATTGCACCTCCACTAGATCTCGTTAACACAGAAATCATAAATGCAAACGATGCGTACACAACCGTTGGTAACCACGATAAAACATAATATTTACTTGCTTCTACAAAAATGTTTTGTTTTATTATATTTCCATCTTGGAAAATAAACTCACTCCATGCAGGCTGTTGGAATTTATAAATAACAAGTCCACATAAAGCGGAGAAGATCATATTAAATATAAATAATAAAGCTGCAAATATAACGATTGCTAAAAATTTTGCTGTTAAAATTTTAAAGCGACTCGCTGGTCGTATCGTTAAAAATTTATATGTTCCCCAGCTATATTCATTCGCAAAAATTGTACTTGCATACACGAGGATAAATGGGAGCAAAATTGGAAATGCGATAAAACCTGTATCTCTCATGAAAGAAAGTGGAGAACTGCTTGCCGGTGCTGTATCCGTATCTAAATGCTTCATCTTAAGCTGGTATTCTTTTACAAGCTCATCCCCTGATTTTTCTGCTAAAATAGCTTCTTTTTTCATGCCAAGCTTTTTCTCAATTTCTACAGTTCGTTCTGTATAATCTACTTTCCATCCTTTTGTTTCCGGTTCAAAATACTTTACCGTAACCCATCCTAATCCGATTATTAATACTGCAATAACTGCAAATGGAATAATCGTTCGCTTCCGCTTAAATATTTTATACAGTTCGTTATATACTAAATTAAACAATATCTTTTCCCCCTGTTAATTCTAAAAATTGCTCTTCTAACGTTTTTCTTTCTTCATATACACGATACACTTGAATATTTTTCTCAAGCAATGTACGAATAACATTTGGGATTTCTTCATCTTTTACATTAATAAGTAATTCATTATCTTTTACTAAAACATCATGCCCTAATATTTCTGCTGCTTTATTCGCATCATCTACACGTATACGGATCGTCTCCATCTCTTCGCTTTGGCTATGCTGAATATTTTGCGTAGCCACATATTCCCCGTGCTGAATAATGATAACTCTGTCACACATTAATTCAACTTCTGAAAGTAAGTGACTTGATACAAGTACAGCTTTTCCTTGTTCATGTGCAATTTTTTTTATGTACATTCTCATTTCATGTATTCCACTAGGGTCTAATCCATTTGTCGGTTCATCTAGTATCAACACGTCTGGATCGTGAATAAGTGCCTGAGCGATTCCTAAACGTTGTCTCATGCCGAGGGAATACGCTTTTACTTTGCGATCAATTACTTGTCCCATCCCTAACAATTTCACTACTTCATCGATACGTTCTTCGGTCACATTACCATTCATTCGTCCGAAATATGTTAAATTTTCATAGCCGCTCAAAAAAGGATAAAATTCAGGTGTCTCAATTACCGCTCCAATTTTCGCAGCTGTTTTTTCGAATTGCTGTTTCACAGATTGACCATCAATCCATACTTCACCTTCTGTCATACGAATCATACCAACCATCATTCTCATTAAAGTCGTTTTTCCAGCACCGTTTGGTCCGAGTAAACCGACAACCTCGCCTTTTTTCACTTCAAAACTAATATTTTGTACAAGTGTCTTTGATCCGATTCGCTTCGTTAACCGATCGACTTTTACAATTGATTGTTCATTTGTCATTCTATACAACCTTTCCTTCCCATTCTTTGTCAGGTCTTTTCACTGTAACATGATTATTTTTATGTGTAAAATGGAAAAAGGCATGATTTCTCATGCCTTTTTCTTGAAATGCAACGAATTTTTATCTTGTAAACTTTGAACAAATCGAAAACATTGCACCATCGATAATAGAAGGATAACAATCATAATTATACTCACTACTACTATTGCATATATTGTAATCGGTGCACTATTTATCCCTTGTATTCCTGCTATTCTTATAAAGATAATCGTAAATAATTTTAAAAATAACATCCCATTAACTAATCCAAAAACAAACGCTGCTCCATAAAGGAATAATTGCTCCTGACATAATAAACATAGTACTTCTTTTCTTTTTATATTTTCTGCTACATAAGATGTAAACTCCTCTCTCCTCACTAGCAAAAGGGAGTACATCATTTTATATGTAGTAAAAATACATATGAAAATTAGTACAATAAACAGTGTGTAAAAATACATTTGAAATACAAATGCATCCCCTACTTTCAAAATAGCTCCTTCATTAAATTGTAACGATATCATAAAAAACAAAATCATAATACTCATAGCAATCCACATAAATTGCTTCATCCTTTTGGTAGCAAATGTTCTAATATTTTTTCTCGCTAACCGACATAAAGACATAAAATTCTTCCCCTACCTTATTACATACGCATTCTATACTACTAGTGTATAAAAATATGACATTTTAAACATCGCACTACAATCGGAATTTCTTCTAAGTCTTTAGTCCTAGAAAACGAAATGATAAAAAATCACATTTAGAATATAATTGTAAAAAGGAGGAGATTGCATGCGTATAAAATTACTATCAATCTTGTGTTTATTCTTACTCCCAAGTTGTAGCCAAATAAAAAACAATGAAGTTGCCATTGTTGAGCCATACAAATTAACAAAAGAGCAAGCTTCTATTTTACAAATGACTCCTTTTCAAGAAGGAAATAGCATGTTTTATAACGTTACGCTTAAAAATGATAAAGATGAAATAAATGCTACAATTGATTATTATAACAATGGTAAAAAAACAAAAGAAATTGCTAATATAGCTACCTCACATTTTTCAAAAAAGAAAGTAAAGCTTTCTTTTTTACCACCACATTTCCAATTCAATAAAGATATACAAGAAAAAAGGCAGTGGTATATGAATATTGAAGGTGGTTCAACGCTTGTTCATGAAGAAGCACCACCAAGCGTAAATAGCTCCGCAACTACTACAATCCAATCTATAAAAAATTTAAAATACAATCAAAAAACAATTTTAGCTGCTGTAATCCAAACAAGTAAAGAAACTGTAAGCGTCCCTACAATTGACGAAGACAAAGGTATTGATTTACTCTTAAAAGAAAATGAACACGTTTATCTATTTAGTATCGAGCTAAAAAAAGAACAATAAAGCGGAAATGCAACTTAAGTTGCATTTCCGCTTTATTGTTTAACAAGGTGTACTTTTATAAATCTGAATTAACTCCATTTTCTGTTACTACTATTACTCATCTTCTACTTCTATTCTTTTCTTCTCTCTTGCAATTTTTAAAAACTCTAGTAGCTCTGGATTACTATTCATTTTTTTGTAAGCCACTGACATTTCTGCCACAAAATTAGAATCATATAATTCTTTATATACAACTTCTGTTTTATATAACTTATTTGCCGATACGGGTATTACTGTAATTCCAATCCCTGCTGCTACAAGCCCCATAACTGTTTGATACTCTGTTGCTTCTTGTACAATACGTGGACTAAATCCAACTTCTCTGCAAAGAGATAAAATTGTATCATACAAAGCTGGCCATACTGGTCTCGTAATAAATACAAACGGCTCATCTCGTAAATCTTCTATATGTATTTCATCTTTCTCTGCAAGTGGATGTGCCTTTGGTAAACATAAGGTGCAAGATAACCTTTGAATTGGCTCTAATTCTAATAATTGTGTTGGAATTGGTGGACGTAAAAAGCCAATATCGATACGGTTATCATGAAGTGCATGAACTTGATCTGGTGTTGACAATTCATGTAATGCAACAGACACTCTCGGAAATTTCTTTCTATATTCCCTAACAATTGATGGTAAAATATCATATATCGCCGCACCTACAAAACCAATTGAAAGTGATCCTACTTCTCCCCTTTGCGCACTTTGTGCAACTTCTACTGCTTTTTCAATTTGTTCAAACGCTTTTTTTACTTCTTTTAAAAACATTTCTCCTGCTTCTGTTAGTTCAACCTTTCTTTTCGTTCTTGAAAATAATGTAACTCCCATTTCTTTTTCTAATTGCTGTATTTGTTGACTAAGTGGTGGTTGTGTCATTTGTAAACGAGCAGCTGCCCGTCCAAAGTGTAACTCTTCTGCCACAACAACAAAATATTGCAAATGCCGTAATTCCATTTTTGGACACCCTTTTCACTTTCGATTAATATGTCTAATATATTAATAACATATAATTTATATATTAGACAAATATTTTGAATGAACGTATAGTAGAAATTGTTAATTCTTTTTTACAATTTTTATGTAAAAAAAGAAAGAGGTGGTTACTGTATGAAATGGTGGAAGTTAAGCGGACAAATTTTATTACTATTTTGTTTCGCTTGGACAGGTGAATGGATTGCAAAACAGGCACACCTCCCAGTTCCAGGAAGTATAATCGGTATTTTTTTATTATTAATTTCGTTAAAATTTAACCTAGTTAAAAAAGAATGGATACAGGACGGAGCAGATTTTTTATTAAAAGAACTTATTTTATTTTTCATCCCTTCTGCAGTCGCTGTCATACGTTACAGAGATACACTAACACAATATGGAATCGATCTCATTTTAATTATTATGATTAGCACTCTTTGCGTTACCTTAGTTACAGGACTTTTAACAGAATTGCTACTAAAGCGGAAAGGATCAACGCAATGATCGGATTTCTTTGTTTACTATTAACACTATTCACATATTGGATATCAAAAAAAATGTATCAACGTTGGAATTGGAGTCTACTTTCTCCTCTTCTCGTCTGTCCCATTATTTTAATTGCTTTATTGCTCGGATTAGATACACCTTATGAAACATATGAATCTGGTGGTCACTGGTTAACTGAATTATTAAAGCCCGCAACAGTTGCTTTTGCATGGCCAATCTATAAATATTTTGATTTATTAAAGAAACATGGAATGGCTATCTTACTTAATGTCATTGTCGGTTCGTTTTTATCAGTCATTACTTCAGCACTACTAGCAAATTATTTTCAAATTGATTCATCACTAGAACATAGTTTAGCGCCACATATCGTAACAACACCAATCGCAATGGCTATTTCAGAAATGATTGGTGGTATGTCACAATTAACTGCTGTATTTGTCGTTTTAACTGCCTTAACAGGAGCATTGCTCGGTCCTTCTCTCATACGTATTTGCCGTATTAAAACAGCAATCGCAAAAGGTATTATGTTAGGAACGAGCGCAAATGGAACCGGTACATCAAAAGCATTCGAAATCGGTCCTGTGGAAGGAACAATTGCAAGTTTATCCATGCTTTTAACAGCAGGCGCTAGTTTAGTTATCGTTCCGCTTTTCTTGTCTTGGATACATTAAAGAAGCAAGTATTTACATACTTGCTTCTTTATCTATATATTGGCACAGCAATTCATAATCCTCTGGAAAAGCTAAACACAATTGTTCAACTTCATGTATCCCTTTCCAAGCAATTTCATGTATTAACTCATCAGGATCTTGGATTTTCATATTACCGCCTATTTGTTTAACAAAATAATAATGGACATACACTGGAACACCGTATGTAATACCCTCTTTTTCATATATTTTATTTACCACTTCCACATTGTAACCTGTTTCTTCCCAAACTTCCCTGATACAACATTCTTCTAGTGTCTCTCCCTTTTCAAGTCCTCTACTTGGGACAGACCATCTTTTTTCTTCTCCCTCTTTGCCCTGCAGTACCATTAAAACTTCATTTCTTTCATTTACACATACCGCTGCACTACCTATCCATCTCTCCATAAACATCCCTCCCCTACTAAAATTCGCCCTCTTTATTATTTTCCCCTTGAAAAAAAGAGGAAAATAATAAAACAATGACGAAAAATTACATCAACTTCATAGACAATCCTTTTTTAGAAATTAAAACTGGAAGGATGAAAATATGATTTCTAATTATGTTGTGGAATGTGTCTTTTGTGAAGAAAATCGAAAGGCTCGCCAAGCTATTGTCACAGTTCCCGCGACTACTCAGCTACTAGCCATTGAAAAAGTGCGTGCGGAATGCAAACGTCGCTTCGGAAAAACTGTATTATTACAAACAGAAATTAAAGAAAAAATTGTTTTTGAACAAAAAGAAAGCCGACCATAAATTGGTCAGCTTTCTTATCCGATCATATTTTCACATGAAGATTAGGGGCATCCTCTTTAAGGATCGGGATTTTCCCATTATGTACGTTCCATAATGGTCATCGAACAATATATTTCTATGCAATTAACTATTGAATAGAATAGGGCAAAACTTGTTCGCATTTTTAGAAAAGGGATAGGGATATAATTCAAGTAGTACTTCGAATACTCGAACTTTACACTCATAATATTAAAACAAATCCTTTTATATGGGAAATATGAATTACCTACATAATTCATTCGTAAAATATATTAATAGTTTGCTATATTAATTTTATCCCGCTATTTGTAAGCAGTAACCCCCTACTTATTATAATTTCACCTTATTCCATCAATAGCATACATCCAGCTAAAACCGGTGTCATAATCATCGAAAACCTCAAAAGCATTCGCGGTGCATAATTTGTAAACTTCGCGCCAATATATGCACCTAACATGGTCCCAATTAATACTTGCAATAACAATATATAATCTAAATATCCTTCCGAACTATATCCTAGACCGCCTCCAATTGCAATCGGTAATATAACAAGCATTGTTGTCCCTACAGATTGCTGAATCGTTAATCCCAATAGAACCATTAATCCAAGCTGAATAAACGGTGCCGAACCAATCCCAAATGAACCAGCCATCATTCCAGTAACTAATCCAAGGTATATACATTTCAACAAGTAGTTCATGGAAAACTTTTTATGCTTATATAAAGATGACTGTTCTTTGTTTTGGAACATAATTAATTTAATAAACATAAAAATCGCCGATAAAAATAACATCCCAGCTGTAAACCAATGAAGAAGATGTGCTGGTATCAGTGAACCAAATTTAGAACCAATATAAGAGCCAATTGCGCCAAATCCCCCAACAATCCCGCCTATAATAAGTGCTACATTACCTTCACGGTAATGACTGACAACACCTGATAATGTCGTAAACGCCATTGCAGTTAAAGATGTTGCAAGAGCAACATGAATAGGAATATGAAATACTAAAGTGAGTATCGCGATAATAAACCCAGCTCCTCCAGCTCCAACAAATCCTAATAAAATACCCATTACTAACATTGTTATAATAATTGCCACAGACTTTCCCTCCAGTAACACAATTATCCATCATATTTATCCTTACATACAAATAAAAAGCATCCTAGATGGATGCTTTTTATTTCAATGATATGTACTTAATCTTGATTAATCAAAATAACCGCTGGACCAGCTACTACTACTCCAGCTACTTCTATTTTTTCAAATTCCTTTACTGTAATAGATATAACTCCTTCTCTTTCCATCAATTCTTTACTCAGGACATCAGTCGGGATTGCTTTCACCGTCTTACCTCCTTTTCATTTATACAATATGATAAAGTGAAACTTTCATCAGTGGGGTT
Organism: Bacillus sp. PK6-16; assembly: GCF_056530295.1. Classification (NCBI taxonomy): domain Bacteria; kingdom Bacillati; phylum Bacillota; class Bacilli; order Caryophanales; family Bacillaceae; genus Bacillus; species Bacillus sp. PK6-16. The sequence goes on along the minus strand of NZ_CP096511.1, from coordinate 1,741,487 downwards.
TTTGTCCGTACTTATTGATTATTAACCCTCACCAATCGGGCGAATAATCGCCCAATGCATCTATATATATGCATCACCTCCGCTTTCATTCCTTATTCCACTCAAAAACCTTCTCCCCCTTCCTTGACATATTGAAAAATAAAAAAGAAGCTATAACATATAGCTTCCCTCCACGTTTCTTTAATCTTTATGCACCGTATATTCCATGACTTTACCATCTCTATCAAATTGTAAAATAAGCTGTTCGCTATCTATTGGAATAAAGCCACGTTCAGCCCCAAGATAATACAAAGTGATAACTCCTTCTTCCCCACTTCTCGTTTCCGTTGGGGCTCCTAACAATTGTGTAATTTCTTCATTTGATTTCCCTATTAATTTATATTTTTGTAATAGATCATCTACCATATGTACCCGCTTATCTGCATGATTTAACCATCTATTTTGATTAAACTTTGATGTATATTCATTTACACTTAGTTGTACAGTGCACACTATTAATGGTATGAGTGCTACTATTAACCCCCCCAACATTTGCTTCTTTTCTTCATTACGATTTTTAGAAACATATAAAATAGCCCTTTGAATCATGACTAATAAAACAAATGGTATGAATACTACAAAAATGCTCCTTACACTTAAGGGTATATGGACCATATCAATGACGAATATAAATACAATGTACATTACTATATATAAACAAAAAAAGACATACAAAATGCCACGTAGCATAGCGTTCAGAAAGATCTCCCCTTTTAACTCACTATATAATTCATCCGGCTAATCATTTCTTGAATCTGTTCTAATTCTTGCACTGTATATACTACTTCCCCTGCTAATATTTCATTTCTAAAGAACGTTACAATTTGCTCCCGATCTTTTAATCTAGGTGTTTCCTCACTAGAAAGGTCTACTATTTCTTTTCCATTTTTATTATAAAAATATACAACTGGTTTTACTTTTTCTTTTATACTATTAGCCTGCATTTCTTTCAAACCACTGTATAAAATTTGAGATAGTTTCTTCGCCCTATATACTGGATTCCCTTCATTTTTCACTTGTATAGTTGACGAATCTTTACCTACTATATATTCAAATGTCTCTTCTTTTTCAACTTCTTGTTGATACTTACCCATTTCATCAATCATAAATGAATATATACCAGCATTTTCTTTCGTTAAACCATGAATTAATTTCTCTTCCCATTCTTTCGTCTCAAGTAGATAAATACCAGTTTTGCACAAGATGAGATGATGGATTCGATTATCGTTTATTTCACTATTATTTTTAATAAAAACATTCGGCATGATTTGAATTTCAGCATCTAATATGGTGCCTTGCTCTATGAATCCTCGTTTCATATAATGTAATGTTTCGTACGTATTCATTTCAGCGCCGTTTTTAGTATATTCTCGTAGATTTGCAATTAGTTTTTGAAACATATGTATTTCGTTATTATGTTTATTTTGCATTTCACTACGTTCTTTACTATGCTGCACAGCTAATTGATTTTTCATCATACGCATATTTTCAATTTCTCTATTTGCACTTACTTGTAAATCATTGTATTTTTTCTGTTCCATATTTTTTAAATTATTTTGTTGTTCTTTATGCTCTATCACCGTAGCTGCAATTTCATTTTTATACGTTTCAATCGCTTGTTTCTTTTCAAATTCTACTTGCTGACTCTCTGATTCTAACTGTTTATTTTTATAAAACAGCACAAATACTACAGCTAATAATATTAAAACCGCACCTATTAGCACATAATTCATATTTTTACCCCTTTATTTCATTTTCGATTATTTTTTATAAATATATCTATTATAGTATACTATGGTTTCGATATAGACTTTGTAAAAGTTGTATATTTTTAATAAAAGGCACCTCTGACGGGGCACCTTTTATTTTCACTCTATTGTACACCATACTGAATATAACTTGGATCGTAGTATATCCATTGATTTGTCCCTAAGCAAAGCCATCCATCTTGCTTACTCCATACTCGATACGATTCACCATGATGTAACTGTCTTATAACATTTCCATTTAATGATGGAGCATCACGCAAATTTACATTATCACCAGTAATAGTCGCCACATAATGTTTATACTGAATATAACTCGGATCATTATATACCCACTGATTTGTCCCTAAACAAAGCCATCCATCTTGTTCTCCCCAAACTTCATATGTTTCGCCACGATTCAATTGGCGAATTACACTAGACTGCAAAGATGGTCCACTTCTCAAATTCACATTATCTCCATTAATTATAGCAACCCCGTACACTGGAGTTGCATTATTAGGCGGGGAAACATTACCTCCACCACTTGCTCCATTCCCTTTTAAAGCTTCTAATGAAACTGCAGCTGATACATCACAATTTCCTACGCCTGAAATTTGTCCAGAATCTGTGTACTGCCACGCTGTCCACGTTGTCCATCCACCAGCATCAGCAGGCGGTGTACTCGAGTATTTAGCAATCCAAAGCGGTATATCACTTAATCCGCTAATTCCGAACTCATTAATATACCAAACTCCTGTATATAACATTACATCTTTTCCAGTAGCCTGTTTCACATAATTTATGAAGCTTCTTGCCCAATTCGATATAGCGTTACCAGTTAAATTACTGTTACTCGGATCTATTGGTGATTCTAAATCCAGAACTGGCATTAAGTCTGTCTGGTTATTTTGTAATATACTCACAAAATATTTTGCCTCTGAAATTGCATCATTTTGTTCTGGGCGTGCAAAATGGTATGCACCAATTAATACATTCGCATTTCGTGCTGCTTGTACATTCTTAGTAAAAGTAGGATCAATGTAGTTTACACCTTCTGTCGCTTTTGCATACGCTGCTGGAATTCCAGATGCCTTCACTGCATTCCAATCAATATTTCCTTCCCAATGAGACACATCAATAAACGTAACATTTGAACTTGATCTGTTTTGCATATAAAATCTCCTATCATTTTTTTACTTCGTATACATACAATATGTACAAGTTTCATAAGAGGACACGACATTTATGCTATAGAAACAAAGAGTAAACATATTTTGTATACAAAATAAAAAAGACCTTGTATTACAAGGCCTTTTGCAAACTCACTTTATTTTGTAGCAAATACATATTATAATACAAACCTTGCTCACTTAATAATTCTTGATGTGTCCCTCTCTCTACTATCTCTCCATCATGCATCACAAAAATTTGATCCGCATCTTGAATTGTAGATAACCTATGCGCAATGGCTATCGTCGTTCTACCTTTTCGCATTTGTTGCAACGCTGTTTGAATAGCCTCTTCTGTTTCTGTATCGATATTAGCTGTTGCTTCATCTAATACTAATACTTTCGGATTCGTTGCTATCGTTCTAGCAAAAGCAATTAATTGTCGTTGACCGCTTGAAAATGCTGCACCTCTTTCTACTACTTCTGTTTCATACTGTTTTGGTAACTTTTCAATAAACGTATTCGCTTGCACAAATCGAGCAGCTTCTTTTACTTCTTCATCCGTAATTTCTTCATTATACATACGAATATTTTGCTTTACATTTCCAGCAAATAAAAATGCATCTTGCAATACGAGTCCTATTTTCTTTCTAATTTCTCGTTCTTCAAATTTTTCTAAATCTACACCGTCTATTACAATATTTCCTGACTTAATATTATAAAATCGCATTAATAAATTCATAATCGTACTTTTTCCGCTACCAGTATGCCCAACAAAAGCAACCGTTTGCCCTTGTTTCACGTGAAATGATACATTTTTTAAAACGTCACGCTTTCCATCATATGAAAAAGTAACATTTTTAAATTCAATATCTCCATCCACGATTTGAGGATTCTCATTGCCTTTTTGAACCGGTGCTAAATCTTTCTCGTCCATTAAATGAAATACACGTGATGACGAAACAAGTGCCTGTTGGAAGAAGGACAATTTCATCATCATCTCATTTACAGGTTGGAAGAAACGATGTATATAGTTAACAAAAGCATATAAAACTCCTACTTCAACAGGGCTCTTTAAAGCATCAATCCCAAATAAACCTAGTACTAACGCAATAGCTACAATATGTACTAAATCCGTAGCTGGTCGTAAAAGTAATGCGTCTAACTTCAAAGTACGTCGCCCTGCACTATAATGTTTATTATTCACTTCTTCAAACTCTTTTCTCATACGTTTTTCTTGTCTGAACACTTGAACAATATTCATTCCTTGTATGGACTCGTTCAACTTTGCATTTAACACGCTTAGTTGATTACGTACTTCTAAATAAAAAGCTGCACTTTTCCGGCGATATAATACCATAATCGCAAACATTATCGGAATTAATACGAGAGAAAATAGCGCTAATTTTACATCTAATAAAAACATCGCTACTAAAATACCTACTAAAAAGACTACATTTTTTACAAATGTTGATAATACACTGACATAAAAATCTTTAATCGCTTCCGTATCATTTGTTATACGCGATACAAGTGTACCAATCGGCGTACGATCAAAGAAACTTAATGACAGCTTTTGAACATGTTCATATACTTCAACTCGCATATCTTGAACAATCTTAAAAGCAATGTTCTGAAAGTACAATAGATTTAAATACGTAAATAGTACTTTTAATAAATGAGCAACTATGTAAATTACAAATAAAGTAACGAGCGCTGATCGTTCAAAATCCCGCGGTACTAGGTGTTCATCGAGGAATTGTTTAATTAAAAAAGGACCCATCATTTCCGTTACTGTCGCACCAACTAAAAAGATAAATGCTAAAGATAGTAACCCTTTATATGGCTTCATATAGGAAAGCAATCTACTTAAATCACTTCGCTTCTTCTCTACCATCATACGCCTCCTTTCTCGACTAAAGCTTCTAATTGCTGGCTTTCATACATTTCCTTATACCAGCCGTTTTCCTTCATTAATTCCTCATGTGTACCTCTTTGTACAATTCTACCTTCATCAACAACAAGAATAAGATTGGCATGCTGAATTGCACTTAATCGGTGTGCAGTAATAATCGTCGTTTTCCCTGCTCTCTCCCTCTTTAAGGCACTTAAAATCGTCTCTTCTGTTTTTGCATCTACCGCTGATAAACAATCATCCAAAATTAAAATTTCAGCATTTGTTAATAAAGCACGAGCAATAGAGATTCGCTGTTTTTGACCACCAGATAACGAAACACCTCTTTCCCCTACTACTGTTTCATATCCTTCTGAAAATTGGAGGATGTCATTATGAATACAAGCAATCTCTGCAGCTTTGGTAATTTCATTATATGTAGCATCCGCCTTTCCAAAGGCAATATTCTCACCAATACTTGCTGAAAATAAAAAATGATCTTGCGGCACGTATGAAATGGCAGAACGGACACCATGAAGTGTTATATCTCGAATATCTCGCTCCCCAATTTTTAATTCACCATTAAAATGATCATACTCACGGATTAAACATTTTAATAAAGTCGTTTTCCCTGCGCCTGTACGTCCTACAACTCCTAGCGTTTCGCCCTTCTTCAAATCAAAGTGAATATCGTTTAAATGTAACAATTCATTTTTCTTATACGAAAATGAATCAACGGCAAACGAAACATTACCGCTCGCTATTGTATGTACAGCATTTTCGCTATTTACTACATCTGATTTTTGTGAAAGAATTTTTTCTACACGGTCATATGAAGCACGCCCACGCTCCATAATATTGAATAACCATCCAAACGCTAACATTGGCCAAACGAGGGTACCTAAATATGTCGTAAATGTAACGAGATCACCTACTGTTAATTCACCTCTTACAACTAATACTGATCCGTAACATACTGCGATTAAAAAAGAAAATCCAACGATAAGAGAGATTGTCGGATCAAATAACGAATCAATACGTGCAACTAACACATTTTTATGTACAACATCTTCTGATTTTCTTCGAAACGCCTGTAAATCTTCTTTCTCTTGTCCAAGCGAGCGAATCACTTTCATTCCACTCATACTCTCTTGCACTTTATCATTGATTTCCGAAAACGATTGCTGTGCTTTATGAAACCTTTTATGTAATAAAGTTCCATAATAATTTGTCGAAATAGCTACAATCGGCATTGGAATTAAACTTAATAATGTTAACTTCCAACTAATTGTAAAACCCATCGCTACGAGTACACATCCTCCGACAGCTAATGAGTCAACAAGCGTCAAAACACCTGCTCCAGCAGTTTGCTGGATCGCTTGAATATCATTGGTCGCATGTGCCATTAAATCACCTGTTCGATTTGACTGATAGAAAGATGGACTCATCTTTGTAAAATGTTCATACAAATTTTTTCGTAATTGGCGAGCTAATTTTAATGAAGACCCGAAAATCATAATACGCCATATGTAACGTAATATGTACATCGTAATACCTACAATTACTAATAGTACAACCCATTTTAGTAACTTATCGGTCGTCAATGTTCCATCATTAATTTCATCTACAACGATTCCAATTACTTTTGGTGCTACAAGTTCTAAAAGTGCAACGCCAAACAATAAAATAATTCCAGTTATGTACGCTCGTTTTTCTTGTTTAAAAAACCACGCTAAATTCATAAACACTTTCATTTTTTTCCTCCTCCCTTAAAATGAGCGATGTTTTCAGTTTACCAAAAATACAGAATTTTTAAAAGTTTTAAAAACTATAACTAACAAAAAGAAAGACACTCTTAGCGAGTGTCTTTTAGCGCTTATTTCATTTGTTGCTTGTTCATTGCGCTCATCATTTGATTGATTTTCTTTTGGGAAGGTTTTTGTCCCATTTGCATCATCATCATTTTTAACATTTGTTCGTTAATTGGTGGATTTTTTTGTAAGTAATTCATCATGTATTTGCGGGCAATGAAAAATCCTAACGCCACGCCTGCTACTAGTGCTACTACGCCCACTAGAATACCTAACCAAATTGGCATATATTTTCCTCCTTCATGTTGTCTACCTTACAGTGTACTAAAACCTTTTCAATAAGACAAGATACAATTCGACATTTTTTACACATATGTTCGTACTTGTTTTAGAGGATTCAGCCATCCGTACTTTGTATTTTCATAATCCATAGCTAAAAATGTTAATTCACACTTTCTTAACACCTCAAAGAACGTCGTTTCCATAGAGACATTTCCAGAGGTATTCATACGAATATAGTGCGGTTTCACCATTATTTCGCCGTACTCCGCTCCCGTATAAAGTGTATGTGTATGATGTGTTCTATCATATTTACCAAGAACGCGCAAAGCTTGTTCTAATTTATGATGAATTTTCATTACTTGCAATGGCATCGTTATATACATCATTTGCTTATATAACACTTTTTTCTCCGAAAGGGACCCAGATTCTGAAAATCGAGCAAATAAATCAAAAAACAAATATTCACGACCAAAATAAGCTTTCGCAATATCCTCTTGAATTAAATACAATTCATACGTTTTCATTTTTCCACTCCCAATCTGGACAACCTTTTCTCTTCATTATATATAAGAAAATTTGCAATGATTGTCTGACTGCGGAGAGATAAAAAACTTTTTCTGTCGAAAAAACTCATTTACATAGAAAAACCTCTCCATGCCGGAGAGATTTTTCTGAAATCATTAAAGCATTTCTTTTACTTTACGAACAACGTTCTCTACAGTAAATCCATACTCTTCCATAATCTTCTCACCAGGAGCAGAAGCACCGAATGTATCGATACCTAACACATCTCCTTCAAGACCTACGTAACGGTGCCATCCGAATGTAGCACCCATTTCGATTGCGAAACGTTTTGTTACTGCTTTTGGTAATACAGATTCTTTGTACTCTGCAGTTTGAGCTTCGAAGCGATCCATAGATGGCATGCTGACAACAGCTGCGTCAACGCCGTCTACTGCTAATGCTTTTTGAGCTTCAACAGCTAGGCTTACTTCAGATCCAGTTGCAAGTAAGATTACATCAGCCGTTTCTTTCTTGCTTGCAGAAACTACATATGCACCTTTTGCTACTTTTTCATACGTATCATCTTTTGCACCTTCTAATGTTGGAAGGTCTTGACGAGTTAATACTAAAGCAGTTGGTTTGTTTGTAGATTCTAAAGCTAGTCTCCAAGCTGCAACAGATTCGTTACCATCAGCAGGACGAATAACAGAAACGTTTGGCATTGCACGAAGCGCTGCTAATTGCTCGATTGGTTCATGTGTTGGACCATCTTCACCAACAGCGATACTGTCATGTGTGAATACATACGTTACTGGCAATTGCATTAATGCTGCAAGGCGAATTGCTGGACGTAAGTAATCAGAGAATACGAAGAACGTACCACCGTAAGTTTTTAAACCACCATGTAGTGCAATACCGTTCATTGCTGCACCCATTGCGAACTCACGTACACCGTACCAAATGTTTTTACCGCTGTAATCATCTCTTGTAAAGTCTTTTTCGTTATTCATGTATGTTTTGTTAGAACCAGCAAGGTCAGCAGATCCACCGAAGAATGATGGTACAGACTCTGCAATTGCATTAATTACAGCACCAGAAGAATTACGAGTTGCTGCTTTTGATCCTAATTCATAAGTCGGTAAGTTTTGCTCCCAACCTTCTGGAAGTTGACCGTTCATTGCTGCTTGGAATTCGTTTGCTAATTCTGGGTATGCTTGTGCATATTCACCTAGCATCGTGTTCCACTCAGCTTGCGCAGTTTCACCAACATCTTGTACTGTTTTACGGAAGTTGTCATATACTTCTTCTGCTACGTGGAAGTCTTGCTCAGCAGTCCAAGCATATGCTTCTTTCGTTAATTTTGTTTCTTCTACACCAAGTGGAGAACCATGTGAAGCTGATTTTCCTGATTTGTTTGGAGAACCGAAACCAATTGTCGTTCTTACTTCAATTAGCGTTGGGCGTTTTTCGTCAGCTTTCGCTTCTTCAATTGCTTTCGCGATTGCTTCAATATCGTTTCCATCCTCAACACGGATTACTTGCCATCCGTATGCTTTGTAACGATCTTCTACACTTTCAGAGAATGAACGATTTAAATCGCCATCTAATGAAATATCGTTTGAATCGTAAAGCACAACAAGACGACCTAATTGTAAATGAGCAGCTAATGAAGATGCTTCAGCAGAAACGCCCTCCATTAAATCTCCATCACCACAAATAGCGTATGTATAATGATCTACTACATTATACGCATCACGGTTATATTTAGCAGCTAAATGTCTTTCAGCCATTGCCATACCTACAGCAGTTGCAATACCTTGTCCAAGTGGACCAGTCGTTGCATCTACACCAGCTGTATGACCGTACTCAGGATGTCCTGGAGTTTTGCTTCCCCATTGACGGAAGTTCTTTAAGTCATCCATTGTTACATCATAACCAGATAGGTGAAGTAGGCTGTATAATAACATTGAACCATGACCTGCAGATAATACGAAACGATCACGGTTAAACCACGTTGGGTTATTTGGATTGTGTTTCATAAATTGAGTCCATAATGTATAAGCCATTGGTGCTGCACCCATTGGCATTCCTGGGTGACCAGAGTTTGCTTTTTCAATCGCATCGATGGATAATGTGCGAATCGTGTTGATAGAAAGTTGTTCGATTGAATGTGACATGCTATTCTTCCCTTCGCTTATATTAGTAAACGTTTTATACATTTATATGATAGCTTCCCACGCAAGATTATACAACATGTATCGACAAATATGTTGATATTTTTTTGATTTTTTATAAAAAAATCAATGTTTCCGGGAATGTATGGGCATTCAATATGACATACTTTTTCATTATTTTTATTTTAAAAAGAAAGGGAATTATCTGTATATTTATACAAATTCCTTCTATACTTACTTTTTTAAATAAGTTTTTAAAAACATAAAAAAGCATCTAACTTCGATGCTTTTCAAATAAGTTAAACAATCCGTTTCCGAATCGAGCTTGAAATCAAATCAATTATAATTACCATTAAAATAATACCTAATAAAATAATACCAACACGAGACCAATTCCGTGAACTCAGCGCAAAAATTAAAGGTGTACCAATCCCTCCTGCTCCAATAACCCCTAAAATTGCAGCGGATCGTACATTAATTTCAAATCTGTATAACGTATACGATAGAAAATCTGGTAACACTTGCGGTAACACCGCATACCAAAGTATTTGAAAACGATTTGCTCCTGTTGCTAGTAACGCTTCCGTCGGTCCTTTATCTATGTTTTCAATTCCTTCTGAATATAGTTTTCCTAACATTCCAATAGAATGCAATCCTAAGGCTAATACTCCTGCAAAAGAGCCTGGACCAACAGCTTTTATAAATAAAAGAGCCATAACTAATTCAGGAAACGTACGAACAAAACTAAGTACAATTTTCCCAGATCCTGAAGTTAATTTTCCACTACTCATATTCGTTGCCGCCCAAAAGGCAAACGGAACAGATAAAAATGCAGAAATAAATGTACCTAATATCGCAATTGCCAACGTATCAATTAATCCATGTAATAAATCTTCACCATCTGGCAAAGATACATACGACCAGTCTGGACTCAATATCCCTGTCATAATTGCTTTTGTAATTTCTCCCGCCGTTTCCTTTATTCCCTCTAGCGGTACTCCTGAAAAAGCCCATATATAAACAAATGTAAGTGCTATAAAAATAAACGAGCGATACACACTCGGTTTCTTCGGTTTTGGTACGATTATCGTCGTTTTACTCATTATAATTTCTCCCGCAACAATGTACTTACATAATCAATTACCAATACAACAACAAGAGTATAGATGATAATAGATGCAGTTTGTTGATATTGTAAAAATCCAAGTGTACGATCATAATATAGTCCAATACCACCTGCTCCTACTAAACCTAGGACAGCCGCTGCCCGTACATTCACCTCAAATGTATATAGTACATAGGAAACAAAGTGTGCTTTTACTTGTGGAATGACTCCATAAACAATCCATTGCACCTTATTAGCCCCTACAGCTGTCATCGCTTCTAGTGGGCCAGGGTCAATTGATTCAATTGATTCATACAACAATTTCGCCACGAGCCCAATTGAGAAAAAAGTAAGAGCTAAAATACCCGGAAGTGGTCCTATTCCAAAAATAGCTACGAAAATTGCCGCTAATAATAAATCTGGTATCGTTCGAATAAAATTTAAAATCAATCGAGCTGGACTGTATAAAAATGTACTAGTAAACACATTACTTGCCGCAAACAGTGCAAGTGGAATAGCTAAAATCGCTCCTAAAGTCGTCCCAATAATCGCCATACGTATTGTATCTAGCATTGCTGTTGTAATAACTTGAAAATAACTCCAATCTGGCGGCACCATTTCTTTTAACAAATCCATTATATTAGGAAAACCAACTACTAGCTTTGAAAATGATGCGTCGACCTGTATACTACTTCCCCACAACAGTAAAATGACTAGAATAAACGTTAACATATGTTTTAACTTACTCGGCGGCTTCGGTATCGACTTCGAATATATCGTCACATCATTCATTTAGCTGCCACCTCTAACAATTCACTTTTCTGTGCTACGTCACCATAAATTTCAGCAAACTTTTCATCCGTTGCTGCTTCTACTAAACCATCAAAAACAATTTCACCTGCATGTAATCCAATAATACGCGTCGCATATTGCCTAGCTAAAGCAATAGAATGTAAGTTTACAATTGTTGTAATTCCAAAATCTTCATTAATTTTCTTTAAATCATCTAATACTTGCTTTGTTGTTAGCGGATCTAACGACGCAACAGGTTCATCTGCCAATATGATTTTTGCTTCTTGCGCCAATGCTCTAGCTATCGATACACGTTGTTGTTGTCCTCCTGATAATTCATCAGCACGTGCATATGCTTTTTCTAAAATATTCACTCTTTTTAACGCTTGAAATGCGAGCTCCACATCCTCTTTCGGAAACAAACCTAACGTTGTACGCAATGTCGAATGATATCCAACACGGCCAGCTAATACATTCTTCAATACTGTTGATCGCTTTACAAGGTTAAAACTTTGAAAGATCATACCAATATCCCGGCGCATACGTCGTAAATCTTTTCCTTTTGCAGCAGTAATAGACTCACATTCAATCATGATTTCGCCTTCTGTAATCTCATGAAGGCGATTTACCGATTTTAGAAGTGTAGACTTTCCAGCTCCGGACAGCCCTACCATTACAACAAACTCACCTTTTTGAATTTTCAAGTTTATATTATTCAATCCTTTTGTACCATTTGGATACACTTTGGAGACATTTCGAAATTCTATCACACATCTTACCTACCTTCTATGTATTCAAAACGGCAAACTAACTGAAAACATTCCCTTTCAGCTAGCTGCCATTTCCATATGTATTATTGCGTTTTTACTTTCTTCCCATATTCACGAACGATGTCAAATTTACTATCATCAGATTTAACATATCCTTCATGTGAATATACTTCTTTAATGATTTTGTGACCTTCCTCATTTTTTCCAATTTCAATGAAAGCATCCTGTAATTTCTTGCTCCACTCTTCATCTAAATCAGAACGTACCGAAATCGTATCGTTTGGAATTTTCTCCGTAAATTTCACTATTTTCGTTTGCTCGAATATATTCGGATAATCTTTTTTTACAATATTACGAGCATCTTGGAATACAACAGCTGCATCTACGTCACCATTTAAAAGAGCAATAAGCGACTGATCGTGACCTTTTAATGTAACAGGTTTCACATCTTTTAACGGATCAATTCCCTCTTTTAATAGAACAGCTGCAGGCCATACATACCCTGCTGATGATGTTACATCTTGATAACCAATCTTTTTACCTTTTAAATCTTTTACACTATTTATATTAGAGTCTTTTTTAACAACAAACTCAGATTTATAATAATCTACTAAATCTTTTGTAGGAGCTCCTGTTTCATCCTCTACTCCAAAACGTTGTGCTTGTAAAATTACATTTGCAGCCTTCTTTTCATGTGCTAATACGTACGCTGTTGGCGGTAAAAATCCTACATCTACTTGTTTAGATGCCATCGCTTCTACAATTGTATTGTAGTTCGTTGAAATACTAACTTTTACTGGAATATTTAACTTATCACTTAATAGCTTCTCAAGCGGTTTTGCCTTCGCCTCTAACGTATCTGCATTTTGAGAAGGAACAAATTGAACATTTAAAGTCTTCGGTACATACCCTTTTTTCGTATCTTCATTTTTACTTGCACTTGATTCCTTCGTTCCACAGCCACTTAATAATCCCGCTGCTAGTACAACTGTTGTGCTCATTGCAAAAACTTTTTTCAACATATTAATGCCTCCATTTTTCATTGTTATAAAATAACCTTTCATAAACATGAAGAAATATATCACATATTTTTACAAATAATTGATTATTTACAGAATCTTTACACATTCTATACACTCACATTAAAATTCTCTTCACATATTTGATATGATGAATTGGAAGATAACAATAGAAAAGGTGAGTCATATTGGAACAAAATCAAACTGTAACTTTAAACATCTTATTAACAAGCGATATACATGGCACTGTTTATCCTATTCACTACCAAGATAACTCCCCAGCAGAACTTGGTTTAGCTAAAATTTCTACTCTTATAAAAAAAGAACGTTCCCAAAATACAAACGTTCTTTTAATTGATAATGGCGACTTTATTCAAGGAACACCATTTACTTATCATTATGTTACATACGAAAAAAACAAAAAAAACCCAATGTCCTTATTAGCGAATTACTTACAGTATGACGCTGCAATTATCGGCAATCATGAGTTTAATTACGGGATGGATATATTAAATAATGCTGTGACTACTGCGAACTTCCCGTACCTATCAGCAAACATTTTAGATAAAAACATAAAGAAGCCTTATTTCGGAAAACCTTATATAATCAAACAGATTGAATCCAATATAAAAATTGCTATTTTAGGGGTGACAACGCACTACATTACCAATTGGGAACAACCCCATCACATTAAAGACTTACAATTTGAAGATGCATTAGAAACAACGAAAAAGTGGGTTTCTTACATTCGCAAACATGAGAAACCAGATTTACTAGTCGTAGCGTATCACGGGGGAGTTGAACGAGATTTACAAACCGGGGTACCGACTGAAGTTTTAACAGGAGAAAACCAAGGATATGCAATGTGCCATGAAATTGAAGACATAGATATTTTATTAACAGGCCACCAACACCGGGAAATTGCTCACACAATGGCTAACGGTGTAACAATTTTACAGACCGGATGTAATGGAAACTTAGTTGGAAAAGTAAAAATAACATTCGAAAAAACAAAACATAAATGGGTTAAAAAAGAGAGTTCTTCTGAATTATTATCTGTACAAGGAGTTGAGGCTGATCAAGATGCACTTTCATTGGTAGCCGATTACGAAGAGAAAACACAAAAGTGGCTTGATCAACCTATTGGAATCATTCAGGGGGATATGCAAATTTCAGATGCTATGCAAACTCGTTTGCATGATCATCCTTTTATCGAATTCATAAATAAAATACAGATGGATATAGCTAATGTATCAATTTCTTGTACAAGTTTGTTCCATAATACATCTCCAGGTTTCCCAGAACATGTAACAATGCGTGACATCGTTTCTAATTATATTTATCCGAACACATTAAAAGTAATTAGACTAACTGGAGCGGACATAAAAAATGCTCTTGAACTCTCTGCTTCTTATTTCACATTAAAAACAGATGGATCCATCACCGTAAGTCCTACCTACATAGAACCAAAGCCACAACATTATAATTATGATATGTGGGAAGGGATTTCATACGTATTAAACATTTCAAAACCAATTGGTGAAAGAGTAGAATCTTTACAGCATAACAGTGCTCCTCTTAATATGAATGAAGAATATGACGTTGTAATGAATAATTATCGTGCAAGTGGCGGGGGAAATTTCTTTATGTTTCAAAACAAACCGGTAGTAAAAGATATCCCCACAGATATGTCTGAACTTATCGCTAATTATATATTGGAACATAAAACGATAGAAGCAACAGTTAATAACAACTGGAAAGTTATTAAATAACGATTTTTACATATAAAAAAGATGGGCTTCGCCCATCTTTTAATTTAATCTTGCATTATCTTGCTTTTTTAAAGCTTTTAATTTCGTCGGTGTAACATCTGTACCTTCTTCGTTAACAACTTTAATACCTTTAAGTTCGTTTAACATATTTTGACGAAATCCTTTTAAATATTGTTCACGTAGCGATTGACGCTCACGTTGCTCTTCTTCAGTTAAACCTTCAGCTTTTGCTTTTTTCGCTAAGAAGTTAATGCGTTCAACGAGTTCGTGATTAATCATCTCGAATCCCCCTTCTAATCAAAACTGATTATTATCATACAATAGTTACTCTTCTTTATCAAGCAATTGCTTCGTATACTCTACATATCTACGATGTACAGTCGCCTTTGAAACATTATGACCAAATCCACGTAATGTTGCTGCAATTTCTTCAAACGTGAGTTCACTTTTTCGCAAACGTACAATTTCCTCAATTGGCACTTCTTTTTTCTCTCTTCCTACACTTAAATGACGATTTTTTAAATTTTTTTCTGGACGATAACCTTTTTCTACTGCACGTTGCATACCTCGTTTAATTTTCAAATTATGAATCTTTCTTTGATATTCTTCAACAATACCAATAATATCTAATACCATTGAATCAGAATCCGACAATTGTAATTCACCATTATGTGTATGCGTATATACTTTTATGCCTTCTTTATGTAAACAATGCATTAACGCGATCTTCGCATTTCCTCTACCAAGACGCGTTTCATCTTGTATAAGTAACACATCAATTTGTTCGTCTCGAATTGTATCCAACACCTCTAATATACCGTCACGTTCAATTGTATATCCACTAGCCTGCTCTTCAATCACCTTAGTAACATTCATTTGATAGCGCTCAGCTAAATGCAATAATTCATCTTTTTGACGTAATAATGATGTTTCTTGCGCTTCTTTCGTTGTACTCACACGTGCATAAATAATTGCATTCATTTTGAACCCCTCTTTCTCCCTATTATTTCCCTATAGTGTAACATAAATCCGCCATTTGTTCGAACTTATGTTTGTAGAATGTTTTTTCACATGTTATACTTATTAATAAGAAAAATGAAAGAAAACGAGGTGTTAGAAAACATGGAAAAGTTAACGAAACGCCAGCAAGACATTCTCGACTTTATTAAGCTAAAAGTACAAGAAAAAGGATATCCACCTTCCGTACGTGAAATTGGTCAAGCAGTCGGCCTCGCTTCTAGTTCTACAGTGCACGGACATTTATCACGATTAGAAGAAAAAGGATACATTCGACGCGATCCAACAAAACCACGTGCCATTGAAATTTTAGGTGAAGATCGAATGGATACGGAAACACAATCTGTTATTCAAGTTCCAATTGTCGGAAAAGTCACTGCTGGTTTACCAATTACAGCGGTCGAAAGCGTAGAAGAACATTTCCCACTTCCAGCTAGTATTGTTGCTGGAGCAGACCAAGTGTTCATGTTACGTATTTCTGGAGATAGTATGATTGAAGCTGGTATTTTCGATGGAGATTTAGTTGTTGTTCGCCAACAGCAGTCTGCATATAATGGTGAAATTGTAGTCGCTTTAACAGAGGATAACGAAGCAACAGTTAAACGTTTCTATAAAGAAAAAGACCATTTCCGTCTACAACCAGAAAACTCTTCATTAGAACCTATCATTTTAAAACAAGTGTCAGTTATCGGGAAAGTAATTGGCGTATATCGTGATTTACATTAAAAATAACAAAAAGAAGATAATTACCTTATTTATATACGGTAATTATCTTCTTTTTGTATTTTGATAGATTTCCATGCATTCTATTTCTTATTAACGAGTTTCAATCGTCACATCTCCCGCAGCCGTTTTACCGCTAATCTTTTTACTACCATTTCCAATTGTTACATTTTTATTCTCTTCATTAAAAATCGTTACATCTCCCGCAGCACTTTGCCCAGTAATTACCGCATCTTGTGGTTTTTCCGATAAAGTAATATCTATATCTCCCGCAGTTGAACTTGCTTCTAGATTATATTTAGAATCATGATCTTGAATATTTATTTCCCCACTTGTTGTTTTTGCGGTCACTTTCCCTAATACCTTCTTAAAGTTCACCTCACCAGCTTTTGTCGATCCCTCCACATTCTTAGCCGTTACTTGTTTCAACTCTACTTCTCCAGCAAGTGTTCTAACACTTACGCTATCACTTTTCACATCACTCATTTCGATTTGTCCAGCAGATGAATTTACTTTTACATCTTGGTAAGAGCGTTCGGGCACAAGTAGAGTCAATTTAGACGTTTGAAACCTAAAATCGTAAAAAGAAAAATCAAATGAAGCACCTTTTTCTCTTTCCCCAATAATTTTTAATGTGTCACCATCTTCTGCGATACGAATCTCTTGTTTACGTACATCTCCCGATTGCTTTACATAAAAAGAAGAGTCAGGAGATTTTTGGACAATAATATCCCCGGCATCTAACTTAACTTCTATATTTTTTAATGTTTCGTTTTTAATTACATTTTCTTTATCGCCTTTTTCAGCAGTTTGTACTGCTTTTTCATATGTTTGGGAAATTCCTATTACTCCAATAACGATACAAGCGATAGCGATTAAAAATAGTTTTTTCATCATTTACTCTCCTTTTATCATTTTGAAGTTCCATATTACATATCGTACACACAATCTCTTAAACCACTTTGTACTATAAAAAGCGATAATACATAACAATAAACCTACTCCAACAAACGTTATACTAACGAAAAGATCCAACCATATAAAAGTACCCATAAATACTTTTCCAATAACGAAAAGTGGTGTTACTACACTAGCAATACCACCGATCCAAAAAGAAAATATAAAAGCAATAATTGCGACTAACGGGCCTAACACAATAATAAAATTAAACAAACTAAGTCCAATCGCTGCCATAACAGCTCTTGTCACATTTGAAGTCGATGGATTTTTTTTCATTTCATCGAAGCGATACATCGCAAGTAATTCTTTCGCGATTACTTTCGGAGAACCAAGGCCCTGTATTATTTCCGATTCAGTTTTCCCCTCTTCTAGTCCAAACTGAAAGTGCTCTTCATAATCCAATAAAATATCTTGCCTCTCTTCCTCTGGTAACTTTCTAAGATAACTTGATAATTCTTTAAGAAACCCTTCTTTACTCATCCCATTCCACCCCTTCAATAATTTCTTGTACCCCTTTCGCAAAATCACGCCATTCTGTTACTAACAAATGAAATTGCGTCTCCCCTTGCTCTGTTAATTGATAATATTTACGAGGTGGCCCTTCCGTAGATTCCTTTAAATACGTTTGAAAATACCCTTCTTTCGTCAAACGACGTAATAAAGGGTATACTGATCCTTCCGATATTAAAAATTTATTAGAAATTTGCTGAACAAGTTCATAACCGTAACTATCTTTACGTTTTACAAGTGCTAATACACAAAGTTCAAGCACACCTTTTTTAAATTGAACGTTCAAGTGCCATCCTCCTTTCCTATCTTAGTACTGTTCAATACACGGTACCTGTTTTATCCATAATATACCACTTAGTATTGTTTATTGCAAGGTACTAAACTATATTTATTCCCTAAATTTAGAAAATGAACTAACGAAATCCTGAATAAGACTGCGTTATAACTAAGCATCATTACGTTAATATCATTGAGTGATAATCTGATTCACAAGCCACAAACTTATAGCCTTGCAGATGAGGACATAAAAATCATCGCTCGCGTTGTACAGGCAGTAAAGAATTATTAAGTTATAGCACAAGTGATTTAAAAAAGATAAAATCAATTCTTTTGAAAAGATTTTCTTAGTAACATGATTCAAAATAACCAAAAACAATCCATTATCTAGTAGTTAATATATCCAATAACTTCACTAAAAAAGCCCTGATACCGTAGTATCAAGGCTTTTTTAGTTCATAAATTATATAAAACTTACGTTTATCTGATAATGTTTTTCTATGATATCACTACTTGTTATTAATTATTGGCTTTTATGTGGCTATTTTTCATTTTGCAACCACATAAAATTGTAATAATAGGGAATTAAAAAACCCTTGATACGAGTTGTATCAAGGGTTCAAGCCTCTTAGTATAGAGACATATATTGATCGCGTTCCCATTGGTGAACTTGTGTTCTAAAGATATCCCACTCAATCTCTTTCGCTTCGATGAAGTGCTCAAGTAAGTGTTCTCCTAGTGCACCGCATACTACTTCATTAGATTGTAATGTAACTAATGCTTGCGCTAATGTTGCTGGTAAGTCAACGATACCTGCTTCTTCGCGCTCTTCTTTTGTCATTACATAGATGTTACGATCTACTGCTGCTGGTGGAGTTAATTTGTTTTTAATTCCATCAAGACCTGCAGCTAATAATGTAGCCATTACTAAATATGGGTTTGCAGCTGGGTCAACACTACGTACTTCTACGCGTGTACTAATACCACGAGATGCAGGGATACGTACTAACGGACTACGGTTTTGTGCAGACCATGCTACGTAACAAGGCGCTTCATATCCAGGTACTAGACGTTTATATGAGTTTACAGTTGGGTTTGCTATCGCTGTAAATGCTGGTGCATGTTTTAAAATACCTGCGATGAAGTGACGAGCATCATCACTTAATTGTAAGTCACCGTTTGCATCAAAGAATACGTTCTCACCATTTTTAAATAATGATAAGTTACAGTGCATACCTGAACCGTTCACACCGTATAGTGGTTTTGGCATAAACGTTGCGTGTAAACCATGTTTACGAGCAATTGTTTTTACAACAAGTTTGAATGTTTGAATGTCATCACATGAGCGAATTGCATTTGCATATTTAAAGTCAATTTCGTGCTGTCCTGGAGCAACCTCATGGTGAGATGCTTCAATTTCAAATCCCATTTCTTCAAGTTCAAGAACGATATCACGACGACAGTTTTCCCCTAGATCCATCGGCGCAAGGTCGAAGTATCCACCGTTATCGTTTAGTTCTAATGTTGGATTTCCTTTTTCATCAACCTTAAATAGGAAGAATTCTGGCTCTGGTCCAAGATTGAAGTCTGAAAATCCTAAAGCTTCCATTTCTTTTAACACACGTTTTAAGTTGTTACGTGGGTCTCCATCAAATGGAGTGCCATCTGCATTGTAAATATCACAGATTAGTCGAGCTACTTTACCTTTTTCAGCTGTCCAAGGGAAAATTACCCAAGTGTCTAAATCAGGATATAAATACATATCAGACTCTTCAATACGTACGAAACCTTCAATCGAAGATCCATCAAACATCATTTTGTTATCAAGAGCTTTCGTTAATTGTCTCACTGGAATCTCTACGTTTTTAATTACCCCTAAAAGGTCCGTAAATTGTAAACGGATATACTTTACATTCTCTTCTTTCGCCAAACGGAAAATATCTTCTTTTGTGTATCTAGACATTATAAATTCCTCCTTAGTCCCTCTAATCGCCTTCAGAATCAGTTATCTTTAGTGAAAAAATCTTGAAATGTCACCTTGTCGCAATGAAGTTCGATTGAATCTACCTGTATGTTGTAGTTCATCTCGAAGTATTTTGCGAAGCTCAGTTTTTGAAATTTCTTTCGTTTCTTCTTTTACTTTCACTGCTTCTGTTTGATTTTCTTTCATTAGTAACACTTGTTTAATACCAGCCATATTCAGGCCTTGATCTAACAAATCTTTAATTTCTAACAACTTATCTACATCGTTAAATGAAAATAATCTACGATTCCCCTTTGTACGGGTTGGAGAAACAAGATTATGCTCTTCATAGTAGCGAATTTGACGTGCAGACAATTGTGTTAAATCCATAACAATACCAATAGGAAACAGCGGGGCAGAACGTCTATCTTCTTTCATTTTTCAGTTCCTCCTTCGCCTTAACTGCTTCTCATTTTATACCATGTTATGTTTAGTGTCAATAGATGTTAGCTTTTCTTACATGATTTTTTATAATTTTTTTATGAATTTTTTCATTCTTTTTTCTAATCGCATAAATCATTACTTTTATACGAAAAAAGCTGCCAAAATCGACAGCTTCCCATTAAGAAATTATTAATAAATTCTTTTCAATCAATTCGTCAATCGCAGAACAAATCGCAATTTTAACATGCGAATACGTTAAGCCACCTTGCACATACGCAACATACGGTGGTCTAATTGGACCATCAGCAGACAATTCAATACTTGCACCTTGAATAAACGTTCCCGCCGCCATGATTACATCATCTTCATAACCTGGCATATAGTTTGCATACGGAGTAAAATGCGAATTAATTGGAGATGCATATTGAATCGCTTGGCAGAAGGCAATCATACGGTCTTTATCATCAAATTGAACCGATTGAATTAAGTCTGTTCTTGACGCATTCCACGCTGGTGACGTGTTCATTCCTAACTTTTCTAAAAACGCAGCTGTAAAAATTGCACCTTTCAGCGCTTGTCCTGCAACATGTGGCGCTAAGAAGAACCCTTGATACATTTCTTGCAGACTGTATAAAGACGCTCCAGCTTCCGCACCAATTCCCGGAGACGTTAAACGATATGCACACGCTTCAACATACTGTTCTTTCCCGACAATATAACCACCAGTTTTAACAATTCCGCCGCCCGGGTTTTTAATAAGCGAACCCGCCATTAAATCTGCACCAACATGACATGGCTCTTGCTCTTCAATAAACTCGCCATAACAGTTATCTACAAACACAACAACATCAGGTTTAATTTCTTTAACAAACGCGATCATCTCTTTAATTTGAGAAATAGTAAACGATGGACGAGTAGCATAACCTTTCGAACGCTGAATACCGATCATTTTCGTATTATTATGAATCGCCGCTGCAACAGTCTCAAAATCAACAAGCCCAGCACTAGTTAGCGGAACTGCATTGTAACCGATATTATATTCTTTAAATGAACCTACACCTTTCCCACGTACACCAACAATTTCCTCTAACGTATCATACGGTTTCCCAGTGATATACAATAACTCATCTCCCGGGCGTAAAATACCAAATAACGCTGTAGAGATAGCGTGAGTACCTGAAATAATTTGCGGACGAACAAGTCCAGCTTCCGCCCCAAATACATCAGCATACACTTTTTCTAACGTATCACGGCCAATATCATCATAACCATAACCTGTTGTCGGGATAAAATGCGAGTCACTAATTTTATGTTTCCGAAAACTTTCTAATACACGAAACTGATTGCTTTCAATCACTTCATCCGCACGTTTATGTACTTCTGTAATCTGACTCTCTACTTCTTTTACAATTGGAGCAATTTTTTCTCCATTTTTCAAACGATCAAACATTTTTATTTTCTCCTTCTTCCACTAAAAATCTCTTTAATTGCACATTAAGCGATGAATGAGTAAAAATATACCCTGCACAATCATATACAAATTTATCTTCTAGAAACTCCATCTTAGCTAATAGAGTTTCCGTCTTTAAAAGCGTTAACAACTTACCTTCACTCGGAGGGATTTCCACTCGATAACAATCCATTTCTTTCTTCATCTTCGTTTCTATCGCTTCTTTTATACGCAATAAATCACTTTCTTCAAAAGCACTAGTCATTAAGAAATCACTTTTCGGAAACGGAATAAAGTTTTGATGTAATTCATCTTTTTTATTATATAACGTAATAATAGGAATATGGTTAATTTCAAGTTCTGATAATAATCGTTTTACTGTTTTTTCATGCCCTATGTAGTTAGGATCCGCGGAATCAACTACATGTAAAATGACATCTGCTTCCCCCGCTTCTTCCAGTGTCGAACGAAAAGCAGCGATTAATGAAGTGGGTAAATCTTGTATAAAACCAACAGTATCAGTTAGTAATACTGTATAACCAGAAGGTAACGGCATCTTCCTCGTCGTTGGGTCTAATGTTGCAAACAGAAGGTTTTCTTCAAACGTATCAGCTTCCGTTAATCTATTAAACAGTGTCGATTTCCCTGCATTTGTATACCCTATTAACGAAACTTGAAATACTTTATTATCTTTTCTTCTCTCACGATATCTTTTTCGATGTTCCACAACAACTGCAAGTTGTTTCTTTATTTCATCAATACGGGATCGAATATGACGACGATCCGTCTCTAATTTCGTCTCACCTGGTCCTCTCGTTCCAATACCACCACCAAGACGCGATAAGGACAATCCTTGCCCCATAAGACGCGGCATTGTATATTGCAACTGAGCTAATTCTACTTGAAGCTTACCTTCCCTCGACTTCGCACGTTGCGCAAAAATATCCAGTATTAGTTGCGTTCGATCAATTACTCTCGCATTTAATACTGAGGATAAATTCCGAATTTGACTCGGCGTTAATTCATTATTAAATACAATAACATCCGGCTCTAATTCTTCAGTTAACATTGTAAGCTCTTCTAATTTCCCTTTACCTATGTAAGTTGCCGGATGAAACTTTGGTCGTTTTTGCGTTGTTGACACTAACAATTCTGCTCGTGCAGTCTTCGCTAGTGATGCAAGCTCTTTCATGGAATGCATAAATTTTTCATCATCATCTTGTGGCAATTGACAGCCTACTAATATGACTTTTTCTTTTTCTTCCATCAAATATGTTCACTCATCCTTTTCGAAATTTAAACCTTCTAATATAATAGCAGAGGAAGCACATTTCATCTAGTTAGCGGGGGAGAAAATTCATGGCATGGGAGATTTTTAGCATCATAGGCACAATCGCTTTCGCACTAAGCGGAGCCATTGTTGCAATGGAAGAGGATTATGATATTTTCGGGGTGTATATTTTAGGAATGGCAACCGCATTTGGGGGAGGTGCCCTTCGTAATTTATTAATCGGTTATCCGATTGTCGCGTTTTGGCAACAAGACATGTTATTCCAAATCGCACTTTTATCAATGACTATTATTTTTCTTTTTCCAAATAAGTTAATTAGACATTGGAAAAAGTGGGAAAATATCACTGACGCTATCGGCTTATCAGCATTTGCTGTACAAGGAGCATTATATGCCCAAAAATTAAATTTACCAATTAGCGCCACAATTGTAGCAGCTGTTTTAACTGGTATCGGCGGCGGTATCATCCGCGATCTTTTAGCCCGCAGAAAACCTCTCGTTCTTCGAGCTGAAGTATATGCCTTTTGGACAATTTTAGCAGGTTTCTTAATTGGCGCTCAAATTATTGTTAGCGATTGGGCTCTTTACATTTTATTCATTTTAATTGTTTGCTTCCGCATGGTTTCTATTCATTACAAATGGCATTTACCGCACAGACGTATCGAAACGAAAGAACGTTCAATGCATAAATAGCAATCTAACCTCTTTACATATCGTAAAGAGGTTTTTCTTTTCTAACGATTTTTTCTTTATATAATGTTTATACTAATTTTTAAAGTGAGGTGAATACAAATGACAAACCACGTTAATAAAGGAGCTCAAAAAAGCTCAGTAAATCAATTCGGGCACGATCCTAATTCAGCACACGAAAAGAGCGCTAAAATGGAACACTTCCATAAAGCACACCAAGAAAAAGCAAAAAAAGAGTAAACGAACTTATACACAAAAATCGACGCACAGTTTATGTACTGTGCGTCTCCTCTTCGAGCATCAAATCCATACTCGATATTCCAATTAAATCATTTTTATCATAGGCATCTTCTTGCAACAACCGCATCGCCTGTGTACGAATTGATTTTTCAACAATATTCCGTACATACCGCCCATTACTAAACGATGTAATTTGCGACGAATACTTTACAGCATGTAAATGATCCCTAAATTTCCATTCAGCCTCTTTCGATAACTGATATTCACGCTCTTCATACATTCTTTTCCCAATTTCCAACAACTGATTTACCGAGTAATCCGCAAATTCAATAATAAACGGAAAACGAGATTGCAGCCCTGGATTTAATGAAAGAAAGTGATTCATCTCTCTTGAATATCCAGCTAAAATCAATACAAAACCATGTTGTTTATCTTCCATATGTTTTACAAGCGTATCAATTGCTTCTTTTCCAAAGTCCTTCTCTCCTCCTCGAGCTAAAGAATACGCCTCATCAATAAACAAAATACCTCCCATTGCTTTTTTTATTAAGTCTCTTGTTTTTTGAGCTGTATGGCCGATGTACTCTCCTACAAGATCAGCACGTTCAGCTTCAACCAAGTGGCCTTTCGATAGAATATTCATCTCAAACAGCAATTTTCCTATCATTCTAGCAACAGTTGTCTTCCCTGTACCCGGATTCCCTTTAAACAGCATATGAAGCACTTGCTTCTCAGACTTCAATCCCTTCTCTTGTCTTTTTTTATTCACATAAATCCAAGCATATATTTCTTTTATTATCTTTTTTATATCATCCATCCCAACAAGCTTCCCCATCTCTTCTTCAATTCTCTGCAGCATTTCATGTTTAATTGTAGTTTCATTTGAAATTACCGTTTTATTTTCTGCGGCTGGCAAAGAAATTTTCTTTCGATGGTTTAACACAATATTAATTTGATTGTTGTTTTTCTTTCGCATCGATTGTTCCATACAATCACCTCATTTTATCCACTCACCAAATATTATTATTCCTGTCCCCCTTGTAAATGCCTATTTTCAGAAAAGTTTGCTATAATATAAGAAATAATTAAGGTGGTGGGACTATGGAGACAACGGAATTCCATGATACAATACAAGCCTTTTCTATTTTTTTATTGAATAAAGGCCGAAAACCCTCAACTATTAAACGTTATGTTTATGACGTTGAAGACTTCGGACATTGGTTAGAAAAAAACAAAAAGCTCCCTTCCAGTAATATATGGGCTACACTTTGTACAAAAGACTACGAAGATTACTTTTCCGATTTAAAAACGAATCGACATTACTCAGAAAAAACGATGCATCGTGTATTTATTGTACTAAATAGAATGCATCATTTTCTAAACATTCCTAATCCATTGAAAAATATGGAGATATCTATTCAACCAGACCGTACACTTCGTAACGAAGATTTCATTTCACCTGATGAAGAAAAAAGGTTAAAGTATATAGTCACTTCATTAGAAGGACTTTCAGAAAAACAACTTCCTGTGCGCCCCTTATTAATGGATCGCAATATTGCTATTTTAAATCTATTGATTGACTACGGTTTATCCTTACAGGAACTTACAGCATTAACAATGCATCACGTTCACTTTGAAACTAACACATTATCAATCCCAGCAACCGCAGGTGTAGAAAGAACAATTACATTAGCAAAAGAAGACAAAAAACAACTATATAATTATTACAAAAGCATCCCGGAACCAGTTCGTCCTAAATACCATAGTGATGATCCATTATTTGTCGCATTCGATTTTAACCGCGGAACATACAGGTGGGTATATGAAAATGATGCACCAAAGGCATTAACGGAAATTGCTATACAAAAAATGATTCGCCTCGAAGTGGCTAGAGCCAATTTACGTAAAGGAATTTCAGGACAACATTTTCGTAACACCTATATTTTAAACTTAATAAAAAAAGAAACTCCTGAATCAGAAATTATAAAACTCGCTGGATTCAAATCAAAAATTTCATTAAAGCGATATTATCAATACGCAGAAAATAGAAAAAACGCCTTATTGTAAGGCGTTTTTTCTATTTTTTCTTTAAACAAACGATTTTACTATGACCATTTAACTAATTTCTGCATCTACTATGATGAGTTTCGTTCACATTTTCGTGAGAAAGGAGAGATTTAATGTCTCGTTATAACGACAATCAAAACAAATTCTCCAAACCATGCTTTCCAAGTAGCGCCGGACGAATCCCAAATACTCCATCAATCCCAATTACTAAAGCTCAACTTAGAACATTTCGTGCGATTATTATTGATTTAACAAAAATAATCCCAACACTTTTCGCAAATCCATCTCCCCAAAATATTGAAGATCTAATCGATACATTGAACCTACTGAGTAAATTTATTTGTTCACTAGACGCTACTTCCTCCCTGAAAGCACAAGGGTTAGCTATCATTAAAAACTTAATAACTATATTAAGAAATCCAACCTTTGTAGCAAGCGCTGTATTTATTGAGCTTCAAAATCTCATTAACTATTTACTATACATTACAAAATTATTCCGAATTGACCCTTGCACACTTCAAGAGCTTCTTAAATTAATAGCAGCATTACAAACTGCTCTAGTTAATTCTGCTTCGTTCATTCAAGGACCTACCGGACCTACTGGACCAGCAGGCGCTACCGGTGCTACCGGACCTCGAGGTAACACGGGCGCTACCGGTGCCACTGGACCTCGAGGTAACACGGGCGCTACCGGTGCCACTGGACCTCAAGGTAACACGGGTGCTACCGGCGCTACCGGTGCCACTGGACCTCGAGGTAACACGGGCGCTACCGGCGCTACTGGACCTCAAGGTAACACGGGCGCTACTGGCGCTACCGGTGCCACTGGACCTCGAGGTAACACGGGCGCTACCGGCGCTACTGGACCTCAAGGTAACACGGGCGCTACTGGCGCTACCGGTGCCACTGGACCTCGAGGTAACACGGGCGCTACCGGCGCTACTGGACCTCAAGGTAACACGGGTGCTACTGGCGCTACTGGCGCTACTGGTGCTACTGGACCTCGAGGTAACACGGGCGCTACTGGCGCTACCGGACCTCAAGGTAACACGGGCGCTACCGGTGCCACTGGACCTCAAGGTAACACGGGTGCTACTGGCGCTACCGGTGCCACTGGACCTCAAGGTGCTCAAGGTAACACAGGTGCTACTGGTGCTACCGGCGCTACTGGACCTCAAGGTGTTCAAGGTAACACAGGTGCTACCGGTGCCACTGGCGCTACTGGTATAGGAGTTACCGGACCTACCGGACCTTCTGGCGGGCCTCCTGGACCTACTGGACCTACTGGACCTCAAGGTAACACAGGTGCTACTGGTGCTACTGGACCTCAAGGTGCTCAAGGTAACACAGGTGCTACCGGTGCCACTGGACCTCAAGGTGTTCAAGGTAACACGGGTGCTACTGGTGCTACCGGCGCTACTGGACCTCAAGGTGTTCAAGGTAACACAGGTGCTACCGGTGCTACTGGACCTCAAGGTGCTCAAGGTAACACAGGTGCTACTGGTGCTACTGGACCTCAAGGTGTTCAAGGTAACACGGGTGCTACTGGTGCTACTGGACCTCAAGGTGTTCAAGGCAATACAGGTGCTACTGGTGCTACTGGACCTCAAGGTGCTCAAGGTAACACAGGTGCTACCGGCGCTACTGGACCTCAAGGCGTTCAAGGTAACACAGGTGCTACTGGTGCTACCGGACCTCAAGGTAACACGGGTGCCACTGGTGCTACTGGACCTCAAGGTGCTCAAGGTAACACAGGTGCTACCGGTGCCACTGGACCTCAAGGTGTTCAAGGTAACACGGGTGCTACTGGTGCCACTGGACCTCAAGGTGTTCAAGGTAACACGGGTGCCACTGGTGCCACTGGACCTCAAGGCGTTCAAGGCAACACAGGTGCTACCGGTGCCACTGGACCTCAAGGCGTTCAAGGCAACACAGGTGCTACCGGCGCTACTGGACCTCAAGGCATTCAAGGACCAACGGGTGCTACCGGCGCTACTGGACCTCAAGGTGTTCAAGGTAACACAGGTGCTACCGGTGCCACTGGACCTCAAGGTGTTCAAGGTAACACGGGTGCTACTGGTGCCACTGGACCTCAAGGTGTTCAAGGTAACACGGGTGCCACTGGTGCTACTGGACCTCAAGGTGTTCAAGGTAACACAGGTGCTACCGGTGCCACTGGACCTCAAGGCGTTCAAGGCAACACAGGTGCTACCGGCGCTACTGGACCTCAAGGCATTCAAGGACCAACGGGTGCTACCGGCGCTACTGGACCTCAAGGTGTTCAAGGTAACACAGGTGCTACCGGTGCCACTGGACCTCAAGGTGTTCAAGGTAACACGGGTGCTACTGGTGCCACTGGACCTCAAGGTGTTCAAGGTAACACAGGTGCTACCGGTGCCACTGGACCTCAAGGTGTTCAAGGTAACACAGGTGCTACCGGTGCCACTGGACCTCAAGGCGTTCAAGGTAACACAGGTGCTACTGGTGCTACCGGCGCTACTGGACCTCAAGGCATTCAAGGACCAACGGGTGCTACCGGCGCTACTGGACCTCAAGGTGTTCAAGGTAACACAGGTGCTACCGGTGCCACTGGACCTCAAGGTGTTCAAGGTAACACAGGTGCTACTGGTGCTACTGGACCTCAGGGTGCTCAAGGTAACACGGGTGCCACTGGTGCTACTGGACCTCAAGGTGTTCAAGGTAACACAGGTGCTACTGGTGCTACTGGACCTCAGGGTGCTCAAGGTAACACGGGTGCCACTGGTGCTACTGGACCTCAAGGTGTTCAAGGTAACACAGGTGCTACTGGTGCTACCGGTGCTACCGGCGCTACTGGCATAGGAGTTACTGGACCTACTGGACCTTCTGGTGGACCTACCGGACCTACTGGGCCAACTGGACCTAGCTTCCCTATAGCAACAATTGTTGTAACAAACAATATTCAGCAAACAGTACTGCAATTTAATAACTTTATTTTTAGTACTGCAATTAACGTAAACAATATTATCTTCAACGGCACAGATACAGTTACTGTTATTAACGGTGGTATTTATGTAATTAGCGTATCCATTTCTACAACTGCGCCAGGATGCGCTCCACTCGGAGTAGGAATTTCAATTAATGGAGCAGTCGCAACTGATAATTTCTCTTCAAATTTAATAGGCGACTCACTTTCATTTACTACAATCGAAACATTAGCAGCTGGTGCAAGAATTTCTGTTCAATCTACTCTTAATGAGATTACGATCCCTGCGACAGGAAATACTAATATCCGCCTTACTGTATTTAGAATCGCTTAAATTTCATCATATATTGTTTATGACAAATAAAAAAAGAGCGAGGAAACTCGCTCTTTTTTGTTATGTACAATAATTCATTACTATTCTAATTCAATTGAAACATTTTTTTGTGGTACAAATGTAGAAATTGCATGTTTATAAATAAGCTGCTGCTTACCTTCTGTTTCCAGCAGGACTGTAAAATTATCAAATCCTTTAATTAGTCCACGAAGCTGGAAACCATTTAATAAGTACAGCGTAACAAACGTATTTTCTTTACGGAGTTGATTTAAAAACTGATCTTGAATATTGATTGATTGCTTCATGTCGAATCCTCCTCTTTTTCTCTACTTACTATTATTCGACTTTACTTGTAACTTTCCTTCTATGTATCGTAAAATTTCTGACGTTTTTTCACCGTCTGTAACATCAAACCACGTGACATCCATTTTATTACGGAACCACGTTAATTGACGTTTTGCATAACGACGCGAATTCGTCTTTAATTGTGACACCGCATCTTCTAAAGAGGCTCGATTCTCAAAATAATCATAGATTTCTTTATATCCAATCGCTTGAATAGATTGACAATCTCGTATCCCTCTATTATACAGCCCTTCTACTTCCTCTAATAGGCCTTGTTCCATCATCAAATCCACTCGTAAGTTAATGCGATCGTATAGCATTTCTCGATCCATTGTCAAGCCAATTAATGAAACATCATAGAGTAACTCTTTTTCTTGTTTCTCAATTTGGTCACTCATTTTTTCACCCGTCATGTGGAAAATTTCTAACGCTCGAATGACACGTCGTACATTATTTGCATGAATACGCTCCGCACTTTCTGGATCTACTTCTTGCAATTTTTTATGTACATATTCCACACCGCGTTCTAAAGCTAACTTTTCCATTTGCTCTCGGTATATCACATCACCAGCATCATCTGTAAACTGATAATCGAATAAAACAGATTGTATATAAAGACCGGTCCCACCAACTATAATTGGTAATTTACCACGTTCTGTAATTTCTCGAATATGCTTGCGAACACGTTCTTGAAATTCCGCGACAGAAAATGAATCTTCCGGATTTTTTATATCGATCATATAATGTGGAATTCCGTCCATCTCTGCTTTTGTTACCTTTGCAGTTCCAATATCCATCGTTCGATAGATCTGCATGGAATCACCACTAATAATTTCACCGTTCAACGCTTTGGCAAGATCGATACTTAACTTCGTCTTTCCAACAGCAGTTGGTCCAATGATGACAGCAACTTTTTCACGTTGCACTTCTCCCATATCATTCAACTCTCTTTATGTAATATACTCCATCTATTGATTATACCCAATCTTACCAATTTTAACGGCATGATTGCAAGTTCTTTCATTTCGGTACATGAAATTATACAGAAAAAAGAACATAGTTTGTCCAATTCTGCATATACATGATAAAAATAGTTTCGAGAGGATGAGTTAACTATGAAACAATCCACCATCAATTTTTCATCTTTGACAAAAGACCTCATTTTAGCCACTTCTACAAAAGAACAAAATTGTTCACAAGAGGAATTATACTTCGCCCTAAATTGTTTACTACGGGCTTTTCATTCTACTCTCCATGAAACAACATTACATCCAGAAAATAAAAATACAGAATATATACAAACGCAATTTTGCAGTGCATATAAAATTATTACAGGTAAAACTATTTATCCATTTCAATAATCCATAAAAAGCGGCTGCTTACATAGTTTCAAGCAACCGCTTTTTATATTAATATCGATAACCTATTGTATAACTTTCACTTTTACAGATTTGCGCCCCCAGCTATTAGCACTACCATCTGAACCGACTAATACATCAATACGATTTCCTTTAATCGCACCACCAGTGTCTCCAGCAATCGCTTCTCCATATCCTTCTACCCATACTTTTGATCCAAGCGGAATTACTTTCGGATCAACAGCAATTACTTTCATATTTGGATTTGCTGTTAAATCATGCCCCATTGCAGTTAATACACGACCACCATACGAACCATTCTCACTCGGATTTGCTGTATATGCCGTCGCTTCTACTGTAATTTCACGACCACCAGTAGGCGCACTTGTTTCAGTAGATTTTGCAACTGGTTTTGCAGCCGGTTTTTCTTTTACCACAGGTTTACTTGATTCTACATTCTTAATAGAATCGTTACTCTTAACAGACTCTTTATTCTTAACTACTGTATTATTTTTAACTGGCGTATTTGTTCTAGCTGGCGCTTCTTCTTGAGCTACAACCTCTTTCTTTTCGATTACAGGTGCTGTTCCTGTTAAAAATGGCACGTGAACATATCCAACTTTTCCATTGTAGTCGAATTGTAACCATTCATTTTGAACTTGATTCGTCGTTTCAATCACATCATTTTTATTAAGTTTACCTAAAATTTCAGAATCAGTATTCGCTCCAGCACGAACATTTAATACGCCCGCCGTTACATAATATGTGCTCTTTGTAAAATCGGCACTTACAAACGCTTCCTTACCGTTCAACTTAATTTTTGTCCATCCATTTTCTGTATTTATAACATCTAGTGTATTCCCACTGAACACTTTACCTACAAGCTTTGACTCTACATTTGGGTTTTCTCTAACATTTAATACGTCTGTTGTTACAATTGTTTCCGCTTTAGCAGAACCCGCAAAAATCCCAAGACCAAAAACTGCTGCTGTTGCTATACCTAATAATTTTTTCATGAATAGCCTCCATTTGCTTTGTTTTCGTATTTTCATTATAGCAACAGATTTTTAGAATTTTTAGAAATCACACAATTACAAAGCATTCGTAATATACGATTAACGAGTTGTAACATAAATTTCCATATTAATAAAATGTATTTCTAATACAATCTCCAGTGGTTTTCATATATTTTTCATATACGAGCACAAGAACTTTTTTCCAGAAAAAATTACAGTGTTACTTTTTTGTTACAAAAAATTCACAATTCGTTACATCCTTTACCAAAAAACATCAATATTCAATTGTTAACCTATTTTTTTGTAATAAAAAGAGAGCAGCTACTAAAACTGCTCTCTTTTTATTTGTTATTGAACTTTCTTTTTCCAAACACCTAGCATAACAGCCGAAACAATTGTTCCAATTAATATAGAGAAAATATATAGTAACGGTTTATTTACTAACGCTATTACAAATAATCCACCATGCGGTGCCGGTAATGTAATTTGGAATAACATAGATAACGCACCTGCAATACTTGAACCAACAACACAACTTACGATTACTCGAACCGGATCTGCAGCAGCAAACGGAATCGCACCTTCTGTAATGAACGATGCTCCCATAATATAATTTGTTAAACCAGATTTACGTTCCGCTTCTGTAAACTTTGATTTAAAGAATGTAGTTGCGAATGCAATCGCGAGTGGCGGTACCATCCCACCAGCCATAACTGCTGAGTGCACTCCAAAATTCTGTGCTTCTATTGCAGCAATACCAAACGTAAATGCCGCTTTATTAATTGGCCCCCCCATATCAATTGCCATCATACCACCTAAAATAAGACCTAGTAATATAGCATTCGTACCGTTTAAACCATTTAACCACCCTGTCAACATTTCATTTAATGCTACTACAGGCGGAATTACTACTTTTTGCATTACAACTCCTGTAATCAATAATCCAAAGACTGGATATAACAATACAGGTTTAATTCCTTCTAATTGTACTGGTAGTCCTGAAAATAATCTTTTCAACCCTAAAACAACATATCCAGCTAAGAAACCAGCAATTAACCCACCTAAAAATCCAGCATTCGCATTCGCCGCTAAAAATCCACCTACAACACCAGGCATAAAACCAGGACGATCAGCAATAGAACTTGCAATAAATCCAGCTAAAATTGGTACAAGGAATAAAAACGCACCTGTTTTTCCTCCACCAATTGACATGAACAATTCAGCTAAAGGACCTTCCGCCTTTATACCACCAAACGAAAACGCTAGCGCTATTAAAATCCCGCCACCAACAACGAATGGAAGCATATTACTTACACCGCTCATTAAATGCTTATAAATTCCTAATCCTTTTTCTCCCTCAATACTTTCTGATTTCCCGTCCTCTTTTACACCTTTAAAGATTGGTGCATCTTGTTTGACAGCTCGCTTAAGCAGATTTTCCGTTTTTCGAATCCCATCAGCAACTGGCACTTGAATGACATGTTTACCAGCAAAACGATTCATTTCTACTTGTTTATCCGCCGCAACAATAATAGCTGTTGCACGTTCAATATCCTCTTTCGTTAAACCGTTTTTAATACCTGTTGATCCGTTTGTTTCAACTTTAATCGCTATTCCTAATTCTGTCGCTTTTGCTTTTAAGCTATCCGCTGCCATATATGTGTGAGCGATTCCAGTTGGACAAGCTGTAACAGCAAGTACGTACGGTTCATTTCCTTCTGGTTTTGCGACTTCAATCTCTTCTTCTTTTTCATTCTCTTTTTCATCAAATAGTTGAAGAAGCTCACTTTCATCCTTTGCTTCTAATAGTTGCTTGCGAAATCCTTCATCCATTAATAATGTCGATAAACGAGACAACGTTTCTAAATGAGTGTTATTCGCTCCTTCACTTGCAGCAATCATAAAGAATAAGTGTGCTGGCTGTCCGTCAAGCGACTCATAATTGATACCGCTTACACTTCTACCAAAACAAATCGATGGTTGTTTAACAGCCTTTGTCTTCGCATGAGGTATTGCAATACCTTCCCCTATTCCAGTCGTACTTTGGGCCTCCCGCTTTAAAATAGCTTCTTTAAATTCCGTTTTACTATTTAAACGATTTGCCCCGTTTAATTTCTCAACTAATTCATCTATGACAGCTTCTTTATTTGAAGCTGTCAAATCCATAATGACTGTATCCCTTTTTAATAGTTCTGTAATTTTCATATGTTGCTTCCCCCTATCGCTTAGCTACAATTACTTGCGACAATAATTCTTCTACTTTTTCCTTCTTACATAAATCAGCTGAAAATGCTGTTGCACTCCCTGTTGCAACGCCGTATTGAAATGCCTTTTCAATATCTTTTGTCTGTTCATATTTGCCTACAAACCCTGCAACAAGAGAATCCCCGGCCCCAACTGAATTAATTACAACACCTTTTGGAACAGTCGCTTCATATATACCTTCTGCCGTAAATAATAAAGCTCCCTCTCCAGCCATCGATACGATAACGTGTTTTACACCTTGTTCAATTAATTTTCTTCCATAAGGTAAAACGTCCTCTACTGTTGAAAGCTCCACTCCAAACAACTCACCAAGTTCATGGTGGTTTGGCTTAATTAAAAATGGCTTATTTTTAATTACATGTTGCAGTGCACTTCCACTTGCATCTACTACTACACGAATACCTTTTTCAGCTCCAAACGCAGCAATTGATTCGTAAAAGGTACTTGGAATAGAAACTGGTACACTCCCAGCAAGTACAACACAATCTCCAGGTTGCATACTCTCAATTTTTTTCATTAACTGTTCGAACTGCTCTTTTGTTACAATAGGACCTTGGCCATTTAATTCTGTTTCTTCTTCCCCTTTTATTTTCACATTAATGCGAGTATCTTCATCTACTTGGACGAAGTTTGTTGTTACACCTTCCGTCTGTAATACCTCTTTAATAAATTGACCAGTAAATCCACCAGTAAATCCAAGTGCTATATTTTTAACACCTAAACGCTGAAGAACACGAGAAACATTAATTCCTTTTCCTCCAGGAAACTTCATATCTTTTTCCGCTCGATTTATTGTTCCTAAATCAAAAGAAGAAACTTGCACTACATAATCAATAGATGGGTTTAAAGTAACTGTATAGATCATTGTTTATCAGCCTCAATTACATTGGTTTGTTGTTTATATTTTTCTAAATCAATTTCTAAATGGTTTGTAATAATATTTGCATCTTCAACATTTGCAATTTTCGCAAATGCAACTTCTGAAAACTTACTTTCATCAATTAAGAAATATCCTTCGTTTGCTAATGTTAATGCCATTTGTTTTAAGAGCGCTTCTTCTGGATCTGGCGTTGTAAAGCCAAGCTGTTCATGTACACCATTTGCACCTAAAAAACATTTATCAAAACGATACTTCTGCATACTTTCCTGTGCCATAGCACCGATTAAAGCTTTCGTCCTACTCTTCATCATTCCGCCTAGTAAATACGCACGAATATTATTTTCAACTAAAGCTTCAATATGCATAAGTCCATTCGTAACGACAGTAACATCTTTATTTATTAAAAATGGAATCATTTCAAATGTTGTACTTCCTGCATCTAAATAAATACAATCACCTTGTTCAATAACGCTAGCCGCATACTTAGCAATTTGTTGTTTTATTTGAATGTTTTTGGATGATTTTTCAACCATCGTTGGTTCTTGCCCTTTTCCTGTTAAAACAGCGGCACCACCATGAACTCTTTTTAATAACCTTTGCTTTTCCAATTGCGCTAAATCACGGCGAATTGTCGATTCAGAGCTTTCTGTTCTTTCAACTAATTGCTGTAATTTTACAACTTTCTGTTCTTTTACAAGTTGCAATATCATTTGATGACGTTCAGGAGTTAACATTTTATTCACCTCTTCTTTGATTACAGTATAATGAAAACGGTCACAAAAATCAACCGTAAACAATCAAAAATAATCAAAAACATCCAAAAACGTTTATAAACAGCAAAAAGAAACCTATTCGATCAAACAATCAAATAGGTTTCTTTTCTAAATTCACTTATAAAGAAGCTTTATATATACTTAAAACATCATCTTTATTTAATTTTTTAAAGTTACCAAATTCACCATACGCCATCGCTTTATCCGCCATTAAATCAATTTCATTTTCTCCAATAGCGTAATCAGATAATGTTACTGGCGCCTCAATTGAAGTCCAAAATTGACGTAACGCCTGAATTCCTTCTAACGCAATTTCTCGATCAGTCTTTCCATCTGTTTCTACATTGAATACTCGAATAGCAAACTGTTTAAAACGACTTACATTTCCCTCTACAACATGCTTCATCCAGTTCGGGAATAAAATCGCAAGGCCACCCCCGTGTGGTATATCATGAACAGCAGAAACTGCATGCTCAATATTATGAGTCGCCCAATCTCCTTTTACTCCCATTGCTAAAATGCCGTTTAACGCCATAGTACCACAATATAAAATAGTTTCTCTATGCTCATAATTTTCTAAATCACTTAAAAGCTTAGGAGCTGTCTCAATTACTGTTTTTAAAACAGCTTCACAATAACGATCTTGTAGTTCTGTATTCGTTCCATGATGGAAATATTGTTCTAATACGTGCGACATAATATCTACCATACCGTAAATTGTTTGATCTTTCGGTACAGAAGTAGTATGAACTGGATCTAAAATCGAAAACTGCGGGAAAGTAACCGGGCTACCCCATCCATACTTTTCATTCGTTTCCCAGTTTGTAATTACCGAGCCTGCATTCATTTCAGATCCTGTTGCTGCAAGAGTAAGTACAGTACCAAATGGTAATGCCTCATTAGCAAATGTTTTTTTCGTTACAATATCCCATACATCTCCATCGTACTTACTACCAGCTGCAATTGCCTTCGTACAGTCGATTACACTTCCTCCACCAACTGCTAAAATAAATTCAACACCATTCTCTTTACAAATTTGAATCCCTTTCTTTACAGTTGATACACGTGGATTCGGTTCAACACCTGTTAATTCAAATACTTCTACATTAATATCCTTTAAAATAGAAATTATATTATCATAAATACCGTTTCTTTTAATGCTGCCTCCCCCGTATACGAGAAGAACTTTTTTACCGAACTGTGGAATTTCAGTTTTTAACTGTTCTAATTGACCTTTACCGAAAATAAGTTTCGTTGGATTACGAAATACAAAATTTTGCATATTTCTTTACCATCCCTTCTATATGAAAAGCAACTATACTTTTGTATACCATATTTTTTTCATTTCACAAAAATATTTGCTTAATAAAAAAATCCCAGCCTACAGGCTGAGATTTTTTTATTGGTAATAAGGTGAGATCATTAAGTAAACAATAACACCAGATAAACTTACATATAACCAAATCGGCATCGTCCAACGTACAATTTTACGGTGACGTGTTAATTGATTTGTAAAACCAAATACAAGCGCAAACAATGCAAGTGGTACGATAATTGCTGCTAGGATAATATGTGTAATTAAAATGATGAAATACACATATTTAATGAATCCTTCTCCGCCAAAATGTGTTGCCGGCGCTAAGTAATGATACGATAAATACGACACACAAAATAGTAAAGTTGTCGTAAATGCTGCAAGGATAAAACCACGATGCATTTTCACATTCTTTTTAATAATAGAGAATAACGCTGCTAATAAAAATACGAACGTAAAGCTATTAAAAATCGCGTTTAACATTGGTAAAATCGTTACATCAAAATG
Organism: Bacillus sp. PK6-16; assembly: GCF_056530295.1. NCBI lineage: Bacteria > Bacillati > Bacillota > Bacilli > Caryophanales > Bacillaceae > Bacillus > Bacillus sp. PK6-16. The sequence continues at coordinate 1,703,020 of NZ_CP096511.1, read as the reverse complement.
TACTTCTCCTTCATAGCCAACAGGTCCAAAGAACAAAAATAAAATAATCGCATTTACAATTACAGAAAGCGTTATCACAATAGGAGCATAGCTTTTCTGATTTGTTGATTGATCCACCAAAATGGTCACTCCCTCTTCCTTCAAGTATGTATACATAACCTCACTATTTTAACATATTATTCACAGTGTAAATGTGACAATAGTTTGACACAGCAAGACCAGACAAAGAAAAAAATCCTTCTTAATAAAACTTCTTAAGAAGGATTTTATCGCTTTATTATTCAAATAGCAATGCGATTAGTTTTTGTTAAAAAATGTATCGCTATATGCTTGAAAAATTTCAGACACTTGATATCCCATTAATGAAATTGCTGTTAATGAAAAGAAACCAATCATAAGAAATCGAAACCACATATAAATCTCCTCCTTGTATTTAGCTTAAAAAACATTCGCTATATTACAAGTTGAGTGGCACTCTTCATCGTCACTTTCCTTTTTCCTTACAATTGCTGTAATAAATCGAATCATAAAGAAAACTACAAAAGGAAATTGTTCGTAATTCACATTGGCATAGTTTAGCAACGGCTCGCGCTGCACATCGAACGGAGATGAGAAGGAATAGAACATACCTTGCTCTTCCATATATACAATTACAATTTTCATGCAAAATACGATTCCTAGAAACGAAACAATATCTTGCCATTCTGTCGTATATAACAGGTTATACAGCTCTAATACATACTCTTCCATCATCATCCCCCCTTCCTTTTTTACCATTTTGCTCGCCTTCGTATAAAAAGTCAAGAAAAAAGTTTATATTCACTATGACAATAGTAATTACTTGTTTCTATGATTATATATGATTCTTTTATAGCAATGATTGGGTGTAACTCTCTTCGAAAATAAGAAAATTAGAATCGAACAGATTCCTCATTCTTACTTTTAGGATGCAAAACTGTGATATTTTTATTTCTATTAAAAATAAAATAAGAAAGTATTATAAGAACAGTAACAAACATTGTTAAAAATGCTTGTGAACGTAAAGTATCAATTGCGAACATCGCAACTAAAACTGCTATAATAGCAGCAATTGTAACATACGTTACATACGGAAAAAGCCACATTTTCACTTTCAAATTTTGTTGTTCTACTTTCCCCATTTTTTTACGCATCTTTAAATGCGAAACTGCAATAACGAGATAAACTAGTAACGCAATCCCGCCAGATGCATTCACTAAAAACAAAAAGACTTTATCTGGAGAAATGTAACTAAACACAACTCCAATATAAGCGAAGAAAGTTCCAAATAAAACCGCTCGAACGGGAACACCACTACTGTTCAATTTTAAAAATGAATTTGGAGCATCTCCTCTTTCTGCCATTGAAAAAAGCATTCTTGAATTTGTATATAAGCCTGAATTTAAGCAAGAAAGTACAGCTGTTAAAACGATAAAATTCATAATTTGTGCTGCCGCTGGTATTCCTATATGTTCAAGTACAGCTACAAATGGACTTTTTAATATGTTTGCTGAATTCCATGGCAGTAGCGTAACAACTACCGCTATAGACCCAATAAAAAATACAAGAATACGCCAAATCACACTGTTTGTTGCTGTTTTTACTGCTTTTACAGGTTCTGCAGATTCACCTGCGGCTACTGCTACAATCTCTGATCCCATAAATGAAAATATAACAACAGTAATTCCAAGCAGGACCGAACTTATACCGTTTGGCATAAATCCACCTTGTCCAATTAAATTCGAAGTGCCGGGTGCTTCTGTTCCTGGAACAAATCCTAAAATAACAGCAAGACCTAGACAAAGGAACAAAACAATACTTATTACTTTAATAAAAGAAAACCAATATTCAAACTCTCCAAATGATTTCACCGAAAAAACGTTCGTCAGCGTTAATAAAATTGTTAATATTAAACTTAATAACCAAAGCGGTATTTGTGGAATCCAATATTGGATAATACCAGCACCTGCTGTGGCTTCTATTGCAATAACAATTACCCAAAAAAACCAGTATAACCAGCCTATTGTATAACCCGCCCAAGGACCAATCGCTTCTCTTGCATACGTTGCAAATGAACCACTTGTCGGATTAACAGCTGCCATTTCTCCTAGCATTCTCATGACGAAAATGACTAGAAGTCCTGCTAATGCATATGAAACGATAGAACCTGGTCCTGCCGAATGTACAACTGCACCACTTCCAACAAACAAACCAGCCCCTATTACGCCGCCAATTGAAATCATTGTAATGTGGCGTATTTTGAGGTCTTTCTTTAGATTTTTATCCAAATCTTGTACATCCCCTTCCAAACTAAATTTTGAAACTTATGTAAGAGTACTGTGCGAAAGATTTTGTCCTATACTTTAAAATGTATCAAAATATTCTGAATTTAAAAATTGCAATTCAACCTTCTTCAAAAATTATTACATTAGGTTTAATACTTTCCCATACACAATTGTTGAGAAAATTATAGTCCCCTTACAAAAGAAAGAATTTTCAGATATTATTAAATAAACAAGATTATACATCTAGACAACTTTTTGTATAGGAGTGTTGATATGTTAAACAAGTTCAAATTTTTTTGTTGTATTTTAGTAATGTTCTTACTTCTACCGCTATCCCCTTTCCAAGCACAAGCAGCAAACAATTTAGGTTCAAAATTACTCGTTGGATATTGGCATAACTTTGATAACGGTACTGGCATTATTAAATTAAAAGACGTTTCATCAAAATGGGATGTAATCAATGTATCTTTTGGTGAAACTGGTGGTGATCGTTCCACTGTTGAATTTTCTCCTGTGTATGGTACAGATGCAGACTTCAAATCAGATATTTCTTATTTAAAAAGTAAAGGAAAGAAAGTAGTTCTTTCAATAGGTGGACAAAATGGAGTTGTTTTACTTCCTGACAATGCCGCTAAGGATCGTTTTATTAATTCCATACAGTCTCTAATCGATAAATACGGTTTTGATGGGATAGATATTGACCTTGAATCAGGTATTTACTTAAACGGAAATGACACTAATTTCAAAAATCCAACTACTCCCCAAATCGTAAATCTTATATCAGCTATTCGAACAATCTCAGATCATTATGGTCCAGATTTTCTATTAAGCATGGCTCCTGAAACAGCTTATGTTCAAGGCGGTTATAGCGCATATGGAAGCATATGGGGTGCATATTTACCAATTATTTACGGAGTGAAAGATAAACTAACATACATTCATGTTCAACACTACAACGCTGGTAGCGGGATTGGAATGGACGGTAATAACTACAATCAAGGTACTGCAGACTACGAGGTCGCTATGGCAGATATGCTCTTACATGGTTTTCCTGTAGGTGGTAATGCAAATAACATTTTCCCAGCTCTTCGTTCAGATCAAGTCATGATTGGGCTTCCAGCAGCACCAGCGGCAGCTCCAAGTGGTGGATACATTTCGCCAACTGAAATGAAAAAAGCTTTAAATTATATCATTAAAGGAGTTCCGTTCGGAGGAAAGTATAAACTTTCTAACCAGAGTGGCTATCCTGCATTCCGCGGCCTAATGTCTTGGTCTATTAATTGGGATGCAAAAAACAACTTCGAATTCTCAAATAACTATAGAACATATTTTGATGGTCTTTCCTTGCAAAAATAACAAAGTAAAACTATAATTAGCCCCCATCAATCGGACATTTATGGGCAATCAATGCAGGATAAAAACAGCAATAGGACCCTTTATAGGTCCTATTGTTGTTTTTTATTTATGAAAATTACTTTGTCACATCTAAAGTTTTAAGAAACTGTTTTCCATCGCCCAACATCGCACGTTCCTCCGAATCATATTGTTAAATATTCTAGTCACTCTTTTGCTTCAACACAAAAACTGAAAGTTCAGGTACACTACAAAATCTAACAGGCATCCTAGTAGTCCCAATACCACGATTTACATATAAATATAACTGCTTACTCTTCCCCTCCACTTCATACATACCTTCAACATAGCTCTCAGCTAGTTTGGTAGTAATTAACGGACCTACAAAAGGGATTTGGACTTGTCCTCCGTGACTATGTCCTGACAGTTGAAGATCAACTGGGTAACGATTTATTTTGGTTACAACATCCGGCTCATGTACTAATAACATGTTGAAATCATTTTGTTTCAAGTTTTTTAAAGTTGAATCTATTTTCGGCTTCCCTAATAGAAAATCATCCAAACCTGATATTGTAATATATTTGCCGTTTTCCACTTTAATTTTCTGCACTTCATTTACTAATACAGAAAAACCAGCTTCCTCCATATATTTTTTGTAAAATAAACTACCGCCCCCGCCCCTATCATGATTCCCAAACACAGCATATTTCCCTAAGGGAGCGTAAATTTTCTGCAAAATAGCCTTCGCTGCTTCTCTTTCCGCACTATAAGACCCAAATTTATCTATTAAATCTCCGGTAAAAACTACTATATCTGGATGTAATTCATTCATCTTCTCCACTAAATGTTCAAGTTGTTTCAGTGTAAACTCTGGTCCTAAATGTACATCTGAAAACTGCAATATTTTTTTATTATTAAACTCTTTAGGAATTGTAGAAGCTTCTATTTCATTCCATGTAACGGTTACTAGTTTTCGTTCTATTTCTGTCGCATAATAATACAAACTTACTGGTATCATTAATATACTTATAAAACTAATAATAAATATCTTTACGATTGATTTTTTTCGTTCTTTTTTTACATGATTCGTATTCATGTTTTCACCTCTAGAAACACTTTAAATCCTTATTGTTACATTCATGTGACAATATGAACAATGTTATCAATATGTAATTTCCTCTCTATTCACTTTGACAATTTTATACAGAAGTCATAACATATTTTTATAATACATAGATTTTTGAATTTTTTTCTATTCATTCCATCATTTTATTACGGAGGGATTATTCATGTCTGTATTTACACCAGAAGAAATTACGGAACTTGCTGCGAATTCAGGAAGAAAAAAAGCTCATTTATCATTGCTCCCTATGCTAATTCTTGGTTTTTTTGGTGGCGCTTTTATCGCATTAGGGTATTTACTCGATATTCATGTTATTGGGACAATGCCAAAATATTGGGGATCATTTTCTAGTTTTCTAGGCGCTGCTGTATTCCCTGTTGGTCTCATTCTCGTTATTCTTGCAGGCGGTGAACTAGTAACTGGTAACATGATGACAGTTTCTATGGCTTGGCTTCAAAAGAAAATTACTTTATTTTATTTCATACGAAATTTAGTTATTGTTACATTTAGCAATTTCATAGGAGCTGTATTCGTAGCCTATTTTTTCGGTCATATCGTCGGCTTAACTGAAGGAGCTTTTTTAGCGAAAACTATTTCTATCGCTCAAGCGAAACTACAAGATACACCATTGCAAGCATTTATTTCTGCAATCGGATGTAATTGGCTCGTTTGTTTAGCTGTTTGGCTCAGTATGGGAAGTAAAGAATTTATCGGAAAGATTATCGGTATTTGGTTCCCAGTTATGACTTTTGTTGCGATTGGATTTCAACACGTTGTAGCAAATATGTTTGTCATCCCAGCCGCAATTTTTGCCGGTCATTTCACTTGGGCTGAATATTTTCCAAACTTTATTTTTGTTTTCTTTGGAAATTTAGTAGGAGGTATGTTATTTGTAGCACTACCTTACTTCATATCTTATAATAAGAAACTACCTTCTCATCAAGAGAAGACTGAAATGAAGAACAAATCTCTGTCCGCTTAAATGGAATGTCTATAAAATGTCCTAAAAAATATTACAAATTTCATTTTTTTTGCGAATATATGTACGTACACTTGTTCTCGAATGTTTTATACGTTATAATAACAACTTAAATAGCATTATTTACATATGAGGTGAAAAACATGAACAAAACAGAATTAATTAAAAACGTAGCACAAAATGCTGAGATTTCTCAAAAAGAAGCTACTGTAGTTGTACAAACTGTAGTAGAATCAATCACTAACACTTTAGCTGCTGGTGAAAAAGTACAACTTATCGGATTCGGTACATTCGAAGTTCGTGAAAGAGCTGCTCGTACAGGCCGTAACCCACAAACTGGTGAAGAAATGCAAATCGCAGCTTCTAAAGTACCTGCTTTCAAAGCTGGTAAAGAACTAAAAGAAGCTGTAAAATAATGAAAAATATCCTTCTCATTTATGAGAAGGATATTTTTTTCATAACATAATTAATAAAAATCTGACCATTATGCTGTTTCTTTTGTTCCTTTATGCAAATAAAACCTTTACTTTCAAAGAAAGGTTTTGCTGTAATACTCGCTTCTGTATAGATTTCCCCATGCCCTAGGTTCACTGCTTCTTTTTCTAACTTCTGTAATATGGATGAGGCTATCCTTTTCCCCTGATAATATTTATGTGTAAATAAACGATCTACGTAATGATCCTCATTATAATCTCCAAATCCGACTATCACACCGTTATGATCCGCTACATAACTAATATTCTTTTCTAAAGACTTTAACCAGCTTTCTCTATCTAGTCGATCTGGTGCCCATGCTTGTAGCTGTAACTCATTATAATCTTTTGCATTAACCGTATGAACTGTTTCATAGAACAATTGTAATACTTGATTTAAATCTTCTTTCTGAAATGTTCTAATTATAATATCTTTTAACATATATAAGTCTCCTTACCAAACTACCTCTTAACTTTTCTACTATATACGATTCTATATTTCTGCTTTATTATATCGTTTTAATTTCTACACGAACAAAAAAACAATACTTATTCAAGTATTGTTTTTTAATTCTATTCAATTACTTAATGTAGCTTTTTAAGGTTTTAATTTAACTCTTTGTAATCGTAATGCATTTAATACAACGGATACAGAACTAAATGCCATCGCTGCTCCAGCAACCCAAGGGGCTAAGAAACCTAATGCCGCAATTGGAATTCCTAACGCGTTATAAGCTAATGCCCAGAATAAATTTTGTTTAATATTTCTTATCGTCATTTTACTCATAAATATCGCATCAGCAATACTATTTAAGTCACCGCGGATTAACGTTATATCCGCTGCTTCCATCGCTACATCCGTTCCCGTTCCAATTGCCATACCAATGTTCGCTGTAGCAAGAGCAGGAGCATCATTTATCCCGTCTCCAACCATCGCTACTTTTTTACCATTTGCTTGCAGTTTTTTCACTTCTTCTGCTTTTCCTTCTGGCAATACTTCTGCAATTACGTGATCAATACCAACTTGCTTTGCAATTGCCTGAGCAGTTTGTGTATTATCTCCTGTAATCATCACAACGTCTAGACCCATTTTTTTCAGTCTTGCGATAGCTGCTTTTGAAGTATCTTTCACAGTATCTGCAACGGCAACTATACCAGCATATTCTTTATCGATTGCAATAAGCATTGCTGTTTTTCCTTCTCGTTCTAGCGCTTCCATTGATTTAGAAACTTCTTCAATATCAATATTGAATTTCTTCATTAATCGACGTGTACCAATTAATAAGTGTTTTCCTTCTACAACTGATTCGATACCAAATCCCGGAATCGCTTCAAACGTTTCTGAACTTGGAATATCAATTTTCTTTTCTCTAATTCCTTCCACAATCGCTTCTGCAAGTGGGTGTTCAGAATTTTTTTCTGCCGCACCTACTAAACGTAGTATTTCTTCTTCATGGAATCCATCTGCTACAATTATATCTGTTAACACAGGCTTTCCGTTTGTCACAGTACCTGTTTTATCTAGAATAACTGTATCTAATCGGTGCGTTGCTTCTAAATGCTCTCCACCTTTAAATAAAATACCATACTCAGCCGATCTTCCTGATCCTGCCATAATAGATGTAGGCGTTGCAAGACCTAATGCACATGGACAAGCAATAACAAGTACTGCTATCATTTTCTCAAGTGCTCCGCCAAAATCACCAGGTGTAACAAATATCATCCATACTGCAAATGTGATAATCGCAATCACAACTACAACCGGTACGAAAATACCTGAAATTTGATCTGCTACCCTTTGAATAGGAGCTTTTGAACCTTGTGCCTCTTCTACTACTTTAATAATTTGAGCTAATGCAGTATCTCTTCCTACCTTAGTTGCTTTCACTTTTAAAAATCCATTTTTATTTATTGTCGAACCTATTACTACATCCCCAATTGACTTATCAACAGGAATACTTTCACCCGTTAACATCGATTCATCAATTGCTGACTTTCCTTCTACAATCTCACCATCTACTGGTATTTTTTCACCAGGCTTTACATAGACGATATCACCGGCTACTACTTCTTCAATCAAAATTTTTATTTCTGTTCCATCTCGCACAACTGTAGCTGTCTTCGCTTGTAAACCCATCAATTTTTTAATTGCTTCTGATGAGCGCCCTTTTGCTTTCGCTTCAAATAATTTACCTAAAATAATTAATGTAATAAGTACCGCACTCGTTTCAAAATATAAATCTGTCATATGTTTCGAAGAACCAATAGATTGAATACTTAAATATACACTATAGAAATACGCGGCCGACGTTCCAAGCGCCACGAGAACATCCATATTCGCACTTTTATTACGTAACGCTTTATAAGCTCCAACATAAAACTGTCCACCAATGATAAATTGAACAGGAGTTGCAAGTGCTAGTTGCACCCAAGGGTTCATTAACATATCTGGTAAATAAATAAACGACGTAAATGAGAAATGACTAACCATTGCCCACAATAATGGGAAAGATAAAATAAACGAAATAATAAACTTCTTCTTTTGTCTTTCAATTTCTTGTAATCGATGATCAGTTGATGCATCTTGATCATCTGGTTTGACTTCTAATTTATATCCTAGCTTCGTAATCGCACTCTTCATTTCATTTACATTAACTTCATCAGGATTAAAGTCTACTGTAGCTGATTCTAAAGCAAAATTTACTGTCGCTTTGTTCACACCATCTAACTTATTTAAACGCTTTTCAACTCTATTTGCACATGCTGCACATGTCATTCCTGAAACAGTAAATTCAGCTTTTTCACTTACAATTCCATATCCTAACGATTCAACTTTTTCTTTAAACTGTTGCGGATTTGTTTTAGTTGGATCGTACATTATTTTTGTTTTTTCAAGTGCAAAATTTACATTTGCCTCATGAACACCTTCTACTTTTTTTAGACCTTTTTCAATTCTATTTGCACATGCCGCACATGTCATTCCCGATATTTGAAGATTGGCCTCTTTTTTTTCATTCATGTCTCTCACCTCTATATACCCTTATGAGGTATAATGATTAGCAAAATAAATCGTACTTCATTTAAAGTACGATTTATTTCCATATCTAAAAATAATTATTGAACATCGTATCCTTGGTCTTCGATTACAGCAACGATATCTTTTAATGTTACGGCAGACGAGTCGATAGTAACTTCAACAGTTCCTTCTGCTAATTGAACCTTCACTTGTTCAACACCGTTTAGCTCTTTCACACTGCTTTCGATAGCATTTACACAATGTCCACAAGACATACCTTCAACCTGTAATGTTAACTGTTCCATTTAAAATCCTCCTCTTGTTTATTCATTGTTTGTTAATCACAATTACATCTTACCATACCCCCCTAAGGTAATCAATGGTTTTATATCATGATTTTTCAATTATTTTCTAAAAGTTTATTTTACACACACTTTTTCACATCAATACGCCGAGATCTTATTATGAAGGTAAACAAAAAAACAAGCCAGTGACATACTAGCTTGTTTTTACGCTTTTGAAAAACGTTCAAATACAGTCATTAATTCTTCAATTGCTTCGTCACCATTGCCATCTTTAATAGCACCTGAAACACAATGACTTGTATGGTTTTTTAATACACCCATTCCTACTTTTTTCATCGCTGCATTAATCGCTGAAATTTGCACTAAAATATCCACGCAATAACGATCATTTTCAATCATATTTTGAATACCGCGGACCTGTCCTTCAATTCTCTTTAATCTATTTATAATCTGTTCTTTTTCTTTTTCTGATCTATGTGTTACTGCTTCATGCTCTTTATGATCCATATTATCACCTTCTTAAAGTTTCTCTTCATCCAATAAAACAATTGTTTTTTATGAGTATACCAATTATAGCATTAAATATCTACGCATGATACCCCATAAGAGTATATTTACACTTTATGATTATTCTTAACAACTCATTAGCTTCTTAATCTCAATTTTCAGTATACCCTTTCCTTTTTGTCACAAAATCATTATATCTCTCATCAAAATTCAATAAAGTGAAACAAGAATAAGCGGGGATTAACCGCCCCCGCTTATTCTTCGTCTATAATTTTTCAATTTTAATTTTCAGATATTTAACCCTAGAATTTTTCTTTCCATATATAATTATTGCTGATCACATACTTTTGTATCATTCACTACTGAAGTTCCTTCAACGGTTACCGTATGAAAACAATCATTCACTCGAACTGTCACAACATTATCTTGCCGATTAATGATATGATATTCATTAAAATTTTTATTCAGAGCACTGCGAATTTGTTCTCCTTCATAAATTGGGATGCCATGCGATAAAACCCAAATAAGTCCAGCGATAGCAAGAATTGTTTTCATACGATCTACCTCCTTGGGAATATAGTGAACTTTTAATCCATGCTTTTTCAACTCTACGAATCATGATTGAAATAAACCAAGCCTTTTTGGAAATAAGTTCATTTCGTCTATTTTATGTTTATGCTAATTGTGACCGATTTGTGACAATTTTTTGTCTCTTTAGACGAAAAGTTGAAACAAAACTTTCGAAAAGGACAATTCTACATATTAAAAAAGGTTATGGAATGTTTTATCCATAACCTTTTTTCCTATACGTAACTAATAAACCTCAATCCTTTACTTAAAGACGTCGGCACAACAGATGCATGATTCTCCCCTTCAGCTTCATAAAACTTAAATTTAAGTTTATCGTGGTTTACTTGGAGAAGGCGCTCTGATAATTCATTTGCACCTACAACCATATGCTCTCGTTCTAGTGACCCAACTGTAAGGAACACTCCTGTTTCAAACTTAGCATTGTTTAATTCATGTATAAGGTTCTCTTCTTTTTCAAGTACGGATTTATTATTCCACCATATAGATGGACTACTAATAAAATAATTTTGAAAAGCATTTAAGTTTGTAAATAGTATATAAAGAGCAAATAGTCCACCTAGAGAATGTCCAAATAACGTTTGCTTACTTTTATCAATCTCAAAATTCTTTTCAATTTGTGGTTTCAGTTCTTCTTCAATAAAAGTATAGAAATTATGTGCTCCTCCTGTTTTAGGCCACGGTTTACCGTCTGGTTTTAAAGGGGCATCTTTTGAAATTACGCTAGGCGTAAAATCATAGCACCTTTCTTCCCCTGAAAATGCGCCTTCAATTGGATAACCCACTCCTACTATAATAGCTGGTGAAACACCGGTTTTTTCCGCTCTTACTGATTGTATTTTAACTGCTTCATGAAATGTTTGAAAAAAGGCATTGCCATCTAATACGTAAATGACAGGATATCCTGAATCCGGTGCTGGTTGCCTCGGCTTTGAAATATGAATTTGATATTCCTTACCTTCTAATTTTGAATACATTTTCCACTGCTCTGTATTAGATGTTATAATCTGCTGTTTTTCAACTGTAGTATTCACCCTATTCCCCCTCTTTTTTAACTTGTTACATATATTTCGATTTTTTCTTCTTCAGATACAAGGCTATCATATCCGAAACAAACAGGAGCCCCGTTATACGGATCAATCATGACACGTGCATCAATATGAAATACTTCTTTTAACACTTCATTTGTAATGATTTCTTCCGGGCTACCAGTTGTAACAATTTCTCCTTCCTTCATTGCAATAATTTCATCTGAAAATCTTGCTGCATGGTTAATATCATGTAATACCATAACAACCGTACAATTATGTTCTTTATTTAACTTCTCCACAATTTGTAATACATCTAATTGATGAGACATATCAAGGTATGTAGTTGGCTCATCTAATAGCAACACTTCTGTCTCTTGTGCTAATGCCATCGCTAGCCATACCTTTTGTCTTTGACCACCTGATAAATTTGCAATTTGTCTCGTTCGAAATTCAGAAGTTTTCGTTATATCTAATGCCCAATCAATCATTTCTTTATCTTTTGTCGTTAACTTATTTACGTTATTTCGATGTGGATAGCGTCCATAAGAAATTAATTCTTCCACTTTAAGTTCACCTGGTGCAATTGGAGTTTGCGGGAGTAAAGCTAACTGCTTCGCAATTTCTTTCGTTGGAATTGTATGTAAATCCTGTCCTTGCAAATATACTTTACCGCTTTTTTGTTTTAAAATTCTTCCCATTGTTTTTAACAATGTCGATTTACCGCAACCGTTTGGACCTATAATTGTCGTTACTTTTCCTTCTTGTATTTCCACATTTAAATCGCGAAACACTGTAAGCTTTTCATAACTTGTTTCTAAATTTTTTGCACTTAAAATACTCACTTTTATTCCTCCTCTTACGCTTTCGCCTTATAAAGTAAATATAAGAAATACGGTACACCGACAATAGAAATAACGATTCCAACTGGTAGCTCTACAGGTGTAAAAACTGTTTTCGCAATAAAGTCTGAAGCAATTACAAGAAACATTCCGATTACGCCGCACGTAGGAATTATATACTTATGTTGAATACCGACAAGCCTTTTCGCTATATGCGGTGCCATTAAGCCAATAAAACCGATACTCCCTGAAACAGCAACACATGCGCTCACAAGCCCGATACTACTTAATAGTAAAATCGATTTCTCTCTTTCTACTGAAACACCTAAACTTGTAATACTCGTTTCTTCCAATTGAAATAAATCTAATAAATAAGCTTTCTTTTGTATAAGCGGAATTAAGATAATAAGCCATGGTAACATAGCCACAATATACTTCCAGTTTGCACTATATATGCTTCCAGACACCCACACTGCGGCCATTTCAAAATCAGTTGACTTCATTTTGAGTGATAAGTACATAGAAAAGGCTCCAAATCCTGATCCAATTGCAATCCCTGTTAATAAAAGTCGCTGCGAATCTAATTTCCCGTTTTTCCAAGAAAACAGATAAATGATGATAGCTGCACCTAATCCGCCTACTAAACCAAACATTGGCATCATCATAATAGAAACCCAGTCTGTGCTTTTTAATTGCCCTTGAAAGAAAAACATAAAAATGACAATCGCTGTTCCTGCTCCGGCATTTACGCCTAAAATACCTGGGTCCGCCAACCCATTTCTCGTAATCCCTTGAATAACGGCACCCGCAACACCAAGGCCTAATCCTACTAATCCAGCAATTACGATGCGCGGAAGGCGAAACTCAAAAATAACTAAATCATGTTCTGGTACTGGATCAATTCTAAACAGTGTTTTAAATACATCTGTAATCGTAATGTCGAACGTACCATTTGTTAAACTAATATAAATAGCACATAGTATTAAAAATATAATAATCCCCATCGTCATTCCGAAACGTTGACTTGAACTTTTAAGCATGTCTCTCTCCTCCTCTAGTACGGATTAAATAAAGGAAGAAAGGAATTCCAATTAAAGAGGTAACGACTCCAATAGGTGTTTCAAATGGATAGTTTACAAATCTACTCAAAACGTCACATAACGCTAAGAAAACGCCACCAATAACACCTGCACATGGCAAAATCCACTTATAATCTACCCCAATTATAAAGCGCGTAATGTGCGGAATAATTAAACCTACAAAACCAACTTTCCCCACTAAAGTAACTGCTGTTCCTGTTAAGAAAATTACCGATAAAATTGCCATCGCTTTAACTAGTTTTGTACGTTGCCCTAAATTAATAGAAACCTCTTCGCCTAATGAAAGAATGGTAATAGATTTTGATATTAACAATGCTAAAATTATTCCAATTATCCCAAACGGTATCGTGATTTTAATGATATTAGGATCTACTTGATCTAACTTTGCATTAAACCAAAAACTAACATTTTGAGAAATTTGGAAATACGAAGCCATTGCAGCCGATACACTACTTAAAAATGTTCCAATAACTGTTCCTATAATCGCTAACCTAACTGGTGATAAGCCATTTTGAAGGAGCGAACCAAAACCAAACACGATACCGGCTCCTAGTGCAGAACCAATCATTGAACATACAACCATACCAATTGATGACATTCCCGGAAGAAAAATCATACAAAGTGTAATAACAAAGGCAGCACCATCCGTCACACCCATAATAGAAGGGGATGCAAGATAGTTTCTTGTCATCCCCTGCATAAGCGCTCCTGATATGGCTAGAAATGCTCCGACTAAAAGAGCTGCAACTACCCTTGGTAAACGTGAAGTAATAATAATATTATGATTTACATCGCTTGAATCAAAATGAAATAATGCGTTCCACACTGTTTCAGCGTCAATACTTTTTGCCCCATACAAAATCGAAAGTATAACTGTAAATAAGATGAGTATGGGTGCTATACATAATATAGTTACTGGTACTGCATTTGTTTTCTGCATATCATTCAACGCACCTTACTTATTGTATTATTTAGATAAATTTTTCACTGCTTCTTTTAAGAATGCTGTTTTACTCCAAGCTGTACCACCTTGTGCCATTGGATCTACAACATTTACAAATACTTTCTTTTCCTTCGCAGCATTCATACTTTGCCAAATTGGATTACTTTCAATTTCTTCTAACACTTTCGGGTTTTTATTTTCACTTGCCTCATATTGTAAGAAAATATAATCTGGGTTAAGTTCAGCAAGTTTTTCAAATGAAATTTTCTCTTGTGCTTTTACAGTTTTCAATTGTTCTGGAGCAGTTAGTCCAAGATCTTTATAAATTACAGGATTGAAGTATACTCCTTCTGGATATAGGAATAATTCGTTTGCTCTTAGTCTTATGACAAGTACTTTTTTATCTTTTAACTTACCTCCTAGTTTTGCTTTTGCTTTTTCAGCGTCCGAATTGTAATCCTTAATAATTTTTTCGGCTTTATCTTTTTTACCAGTTAATTCTCCCATTAACTTTAAGTTATCTTCCCAATTTGTTGAAACGTGTGATACCGGGAATGTAGGAGCTACTTTCGTAAACTTTTCAGCTGTTTCTGCTGGGAATTTCGTACTCGATGTAATAACATCTGGTTTTAATTGTAGTAATGTTTCGAAATTGGGTTGCATTTTCTCACCAACAGATTTAGCACCTTCTAACTCTTTTTCAAGATATTTTGGTAATTTACCACCTACAGTAATGGCACCAACTGGTTTAATTCCAAGTACTGCCGCATCTTCCATTGACTCTAAACTAGCTGTCGCAATTTTATCTACTTTTGCTGGCACTGTATACTCTTTACCTAAATATGTGATTTTTCGTTTTTCATCTTTTTTCGTTTCCGTAGCTTTTGTCTGTTGTTTTTGCTCGCCTGAAGTTTTATCCGCACTATTACATGCTGCTAAACCTACACTTAAAACTGTAACCATCCCTAAAGTAAATAATTTCTTGTTCATCTTTATATGTCTCCTCTCAAATTTTCAAACTATATTCTCAATAAATTTTAACTATATGAACCTTGTCCCATATATATATTTCATTAGATTAATAATTTTATCCAGAACTCATTCCCGTTCACTTCCCCTAGACTATAATTCTTTTACGCCTCCATCACTTGATAATCATTTTCAATGATAATGATTATCGTTACTAAGTATATATTTAATATGAAATTATTTCAAGAATGATTTGAAAAATTTTAACAAATTGAATTAAAAAAGAAGTATCTCCCTGATATTAGGGAGATACTTCTTTTTTTAGAAATTTATATGCAATTCAACTGGACAATGGTCTGATCCCATCACTTCACTATTAATTTTCGCTTCTGTTATTTGGTCTTTCATTCGTTCCGAAACAACAAAATAATCTAAACGCCATCCGATATTTTTCGCTCTCGCGCCCATACGATACGACCACCACGAGTATGCACCTTCTTGATCAGGATAAAGGTAACGATATGTATCAATAAATCCTTCTTCTAAAATACTTGAAAATTTCTCTCGCTCCTCATCAGAGAATCCAGGATTTTTACGATTACTTTTTGGATTTTTCAAATCGATTTCTTTATGAGCAACATTTAAGTCTCCACAAAAAATAACTGGTTTTTTCTCATCTAATCGTTTGATATAGGACCTGAAATCATCTTCCCATTTCATTCTGTAATCTAATCGTTCTAATCCACGTTTTGAATTTGGTGTATATAACGTTATCATATAAAAATCTTCGAATTCTAAAGTAATAAGTCGCCCTTCTTGATCATGCTCTTCAATGTCTAAACCATATGTAACTGAAAGCGGTTCTTTTTTCGAAAAAATAGCAGTTCCTGAATATCCTTTTTTCACAGCATAATTCCAGTATGTATAATATCCCTCTAGATTTAAATCAATTTGCCCTTCTTGTAATTTAATCTCTTGTAGACAAAATATATCAGCACTTGATTCCTCGAGATATTCCAAGAATTCACCTTTTGCGATAACTGCTCGCAAACCATTTACATTCCATGAAATTAACTTCACTTTTAGCCCTCCTCTTGATGTTTATTTCCAAATTTCATGCTATCACAAAATAGAAAAACAATCATATTTTCACCTTTGTAATCTTGCTCTTACATTTATGAATACATACATACGCACTTTATTCAGGTTATACTAATTCCAGAGGTGATGTTCTATGCACAATGAAGGAGTTACATTAACAAATGAGTATTGGCAAGCAATTATTCATAATGATTCTTCCTATGATAGCAAATTCTTTTATGCTGTGAAATCAACTGGAATCTTTTGCAGGCCATCATGCAAATCAAGAATACCGAATAGAAACAATGTACGAATTTTTCATCATGCAGAGCAAGCATTAAGTGAGAACTTTCGCCCGTGCAAACGTTGTAAGCCAAATGGAATCACTTTACCTAATGAAGAGTGGGTAGAACAAATTAAAGACTATATCGAAAAGCATTATGACGAATCCTTAACTCTCGACATGCTTGCGGAAATGTGTCACGGTAGCCCTTTTCATTTACAACGTACTTTCAAAAGCATAATAGGGTTAACTCCTATAGAATATATACAACAATTCAGGGTTCTTAAAGCAACCAAATACCTTTTACACACAAATCAATCTATTAAAGAAATTAGTACTGCTGTCGGGATAGAAAACCCAGAGTATTTCGCAACTTTATTTAAAAAGAAAACCGGATTTACTCCTACTGAATATCGAAAAAAGAACGAAATGAAAGAGGGATACGATAATGAATTCCTACAAAAATAATTATATATATTGGACGCTACTTACACATAAAAATTGGCGATTTCATATTGCTGCAACTGAAAATGGACTATGTTTCATTGGATCACAAGACGAAAACTTTGAAGAATTAAATATATGGGCTAGAAAAAAACTGCCCCAACATATATTGATCCATAGTCCAGATTACTTGCAAATATATACGAAAGAAGTTATCGAGTATTTAGAAAACAAGCGAGAAACTTTTACATTCCCTATCGATGCTTATGGAACTAATTTTCAATTATCTGTTTGGAATACGGTACGTGAAATTCCTTATGGAAAGACATATTCTTATACAGAAATTGCTGAAAGAATTCAAAAACCTAAAGCTGTGCGCGCCGTTGCTTCTGCTATTGCTGCTAATCCTCTTCTTATCACCATTCCTTGTCACCGCGTTATTGGGAAGAATGGGAAACTAACCGGATTTAGGGGTGGATTAGAAATGAAGAAAAAATTGCTTACATTAGAAAAGTTGCAGGTGGAATTCATATGACAGCAGAATATAATAGCGTATTATCTATAGCAGTTCCAAAAGAATTTTGTTTCCAAGAAAATTTACGTTATCTATCACGTTCTAACAATGAATGTATGTTCCATATTGAAGATAACAAAATTTATAAAGTTATCCCTGTTCAAGATGTAAATCCTTTAGTTGAAATTAGTGTGAATACAGATGGCAATATTCAAATACACTGTTTAGAAGAATCATATACATCTGAAAAATCGATACGTGAAGCTGTAGCTAACTATGTAAAAGAATGGTTTGATTTAACTACTGATTTAGCTCCCTTTTATACATTAGCTAAACATGATTTACTCCTTCAAGGACCAATTGAACAATATTACGGCCTTCGTACTTTAGGTATTCCAGACTTATTTGAGGCACTTTCCTGGGGAATTATCGGTCAACAAATTAACTTAACATATGCTTATACGCTAAAAAGAAGATTAGTTGAGCAATTTGGAAGTTATGTAGAATGGGACGGTAGAAAGCATTGGATATTCCCATCACCTGAAACAATTGCAAATCTACATGTAGAAGATCTCCAACAATTAAAAATGACGACTAGAAAATGTGAATATTTAATCGGTATTGCGAAGCTTATTACAGAGAGAAAACTATTAAAAGAGGATTTACTGCAAACACAAGATGTAAAGGTTGCTGAGAAACAATTAACCGCTATCCATGGTATAGGACCATGGACTTCCAACTATGTTTTAATGCGTTGTTTAAGATTTCCTTCAGCTTTTCCAATTGATGATGTTGGTCTGCATAATGCAATTAAATTTATAACAGGTTCCGAAAATAAACCGACTAAAAATGAAATAAAAGATTTCGCGGCAAACTGGGCTAATTGGGAGTCTTATGCGACTTTTTATTTGTGGCGAGTACTATATTAAAAGAACCAAGTAGCACATTCGTACTACTTGGTTCTTTTTTAAGCTTGCTCCTCAAAACGTCTTGCAATTTCCACAATAACTTGAACAGCTTTTTCCATAGTATCTACCGAAACATACTCAAATTTACCGTGATAGTTTTCACCACCAGTGAAAATATTCGGCGTCGGTAATCCCATATATGATAATTGTGATCCATCTGTGCCTCCGCGAATCGGATGAATATTTGGTTCAATGTCTAAACTTTTCATTGCTTCATATGCAATATCAACAATTTCTCTTACCGGTTCAATTTTTTCAAGCATGTTATAGTATTGATCATTCATTTCTAAAACGACTGCATCTTCGCCATATTTTTCTTGCATAGTCTTCACAATATTTTTAACGTTATTTTTACGTGCCTCAAAATTTTCACGATCAAAGTCTCGAATAATATAATACGCTTTACTTTGCTCAACATCACCATTTAAAGAAAGTAAATGATAGAATCCCTCATAGCCTTCTGTATATTCTGGCGCCTCTTCTACTGGTAAATACCCGTTAAACTCCATAGCCAGTTTAGTAGCATTGCGCATTTTATTTTTCGCTGTTCCAGGATGTGTATTCGTTCCGTTAAACGTTAACTTAGCACCTGCAGCATTAAAACTTTCATACTCTAAACCACCTAATGGACCTCCATCCATCGTATAAGCGAATGATGCACCAAACGCTTCTACATCAAAATGCGCTGGCCCACGACCAATTTCTTCATCCGGTGTAAATGCTACTCTTATTTTCCCGTGCTTAATTTGCGGATTATGTATTAAATGGTTCATTGCAACCATAATTTCTGTAAGACCAGCTTTATCATCTGCTCCTAGAAGTGTTGTACCATCAGTTGTAATAATGGTATGTCCTTTATATGATGGTAATTCCGGGAACTGCTCTGGTGTTAACACAACATTTAGCTCTTCATTTAACGTAATTGCATTACCATCAAAATTTTCATGAATTTGTGGTTTGACGTTTTTCCCTGTAAAGTCTGTTGCCGTATCTAAATGGGCTAAAAATCCGATTACAGGAACATCCTTGTCCGTATTAGCTGGAAGTGTTGCCATTACATAGCCATTATCATCCATCGTTACTTCTGTTAAACCAATTTCTTTTAGCTCTTCCACTAATAACTTACCAAACTCAATTTGTCCTGGTGTTGTTGGTACTGTATGACTTTCTTCATTTGATTGCGTATCAATTTTTACATATCTCGTAAATCTTTCAATAAGTTCTTGTTTCAAGTTCATTCACTCCCTTTTATGTTCCTCCCTCCATTATAATCCTTAAAACGAAATATTTTAACTTTTTTGACTGTGAAGATGTATATTTCATTTACATTGTTAACACTTTTACATAACAAAAAGAAAATTAGTGAACATATTTAAAGTACAGCTTAATACAAATAAATTCACCCTATTTACGACTCTCATCGCAAATAGGGTGTTTCTGTTTTTATCTCGCAATTTAAGAATATATACTACTCATTTACAATAAAAGTATATACATCATCATAAATACAGCCATTTACTTTAATCACATACTTCCCAGGTTTATTAAAACTAATTGTGTATTTATTTAACTGAATTGCTTCTTTATCTCCAGAAAGAATATCAATGCTTCTGCCACTTAATACATACAATTCATTTAGATTCATCGTTACATCAATTGTATTGAAATTTTTTACTTTCACTTGCTGTGCTTCCGCAACGCTTACACTTGGTTCTAAAAACAGTAATCCACTTAATCCAATCGTCCCCGCTAAAGCAACTCCCGCAAACTTTTTAATCTGTTTCATTACAATGACCTCCTTATAGATTTTACGTAAAGGCAATGTCCTCCCTTACACCACAAAGCCTATATGTAATGAAATGAAAAGTAAACGGGGACTGTAAGACAAAATTCTACATCTTTTTCTCCTATTGAATATAAATCCAACGTTTGGAATTTTGACACATTTAAAATTGTTTCCCTAAACCAATTTCTCCATAATTTATTCAAAGACTGAATAATTACTTATTTATTTAACATTCTAACAATAGTTGATAAAGATGCTTTCTATTCAAAAAAAGACTTTGTTATAAAAGTAACTTTTACAACAAAATCCATGCAACTAATTTTATTCAGCTTTCCATAATCTCTCTACATTCATTAATTGTTCTTCTTTAAATTCCATCTTATATATATCCGGTTTTGACGTATTCATTAAAAATTCAAAACCATATTGTTTATCAAAATAGTTCATCATTAATGTCATGACAAGCCCATGTGTACCAATTACAATTTTGCGTCCTTGAAAATCCAATAAGATTTCTTTTAATACTTTCACTACTCTTCTCTGGCAATCTGCATATGACTCTCCTTTCGTTCGTGCAAAGTCTGGATTAGAGAACATCTTCTGTACAAGTGGATACACCTCTTTGTCTGATATAACCTGATCCTCACTTGAAAACATACACTCTTTAAGATTTTCATATACTACTATTTCTTTTTCATGGAAATTAGCTGACTCCTCTATCGTTAACATAGCCCGATTATAAGGACTGGAAATAAAAGTATCAATCCTCTCCGCTTTTAATATGTCAGTTACTCTACGGGCATCCATATGTCCCCTCTCAGTTAACCCGCGCATTCTTTCATTTCCTTCTAGTTTTGGTGATTCACCATGTCTAACCATATAAATATATGTGCTCATAATTTCTCCTTAAAATTTTTTATCAAGTGAAACTTTAATCAGCCCTCACTAATCGGGCTGCCCGGCAAATAGCGAGATGAGTTAATAAATCACGTTCATTTATCCCATTTCAACACTTAGGCGTAATACTAAAATACTTTATAAACTGTGCTGATTTGTTCGTCTAATCCATTCTCCTACTAAACTCTCAAATAATTCAGGCTGCTCAATTTGCAAATTATGCCCTGCCATATCTAACACTGCTAATGTTGCCCTTGGATATTCTTCAATAATTTCTATAATATTTTGATAACCTACTGATATATCTTGTCTTCCAGTCAGTAAAAGAACGGGATTTTCATATTTTTTACGCTGAAAATCCATAGTAAGAGAGTAATTCTTTTGCAACCTTTCAATAAATTCATAATTAGCAACATCTAACCCAGGCTTAATTTCTTCTTTAAATCGCTTATATGTATATTCATTTGCTATTACAGCTAACTCACAAAATTCCTCTCTTTCTGTGGAAGTGAGCGTATTTAAAAATTCCTCATCTTGTACAATTACCTGTTTATATGGAAGAATCCTTTTTTCTGGCTCCGCTACAACAACAGGACATACTAATAGTAATCCGCTAACTCTCTCAAACATCTTTGCAAGTATACCTTTGGCTAAATAGCCTCCATATGATTCTCCTACCAATAAAAATTTTTCAGTAGAAATGATTTCCTCAATAAATGTGATAAGCACTTCTACTATACGATCTGAACTATTTATCCAATTTCGAGCATTCGATTTTCCCATTCCAGGTAAATCAATATATATTCGCTTATAACCTTCATATTTTTGAAATACTGATTCCATACATTTCATCATTAACCTATGGTCAGGGGCGCAGCCATGTATGATAATGACCGGTTTACCCTCTCCCACAATTTCATAGTATATTTCTGCATCTTTAATTCGATATATCATAAAAAAGCCTCCCTATTTAGTGGCAATACTATTCCACTCTGTAAGAATACATGTTCTTATTTTATATCTTTTCTCAACATTTTCACAAATATTAATTTTCAGATTAAAAATAAAAAGCTCACCAAAAAAAGATACTCCTCATTTTATATGCAATTTTGCATCTCCACTTACAAATCACTAAAAAAACTTTACAATTCAAAGGATGACTAAATATACAATTTCTATTTAAAGTCTTAATACAGTCTGTACTATCAACCGCAATATTTTTTCAACCTTAAGAATACTTACACTCTTTAACACTTTCCTTATAAACATGATTTTTATAAGGAAATCTGATACAATTCTTAAATAATATTATTATGTATAGATATAACGAACATAGTGCATAATTAAAGAAGGTGATTTCATTGGAATTAAATAAAAATTTACAATTATGTATATTAATCGGAACATTAATATGCTATTCAATCTATTTTATGTTTTTCTATCTATTCCCTACTCATTTTTCAAATTCAGATGTACGCTTCGCTTCACTTGTCGTTGAAGCCATTACATTTGTATCACTGATTTACTCTATATATTCTAAAAAAGTCAGTTCAAATCCGTTTTGGATATGTATTACAATAGCAATTGGTAGTTTTTTATTAGGGAAAATAGTATATACATATCAAGATAGCTTCTTCGAAATTCCAATACATCGTTTTACGGTTTCTGATGTATTTTACATGTTTTTTCTATTTTTCTGTCTTATCGCTTTCTGCTATAAAATCTTAAAGGAATGCAATAAATGGGAAAAAGCGTTCTTTATTTGTGATATATGCATAGTGCTTACTTCCATATTTACATTAGAATGGTATTTATTTAATCAACCAAATTTAAATATATTCGCTCTTTCACTAGGAGATGTTTTCCTTTCATTTTTATACCCAATTGCAGATTTATTATTTCTACTGCTAGGTGTTAGTCTCTTTTTCCGTCCAACAATTTTTAATTCCAAACGGAAAATTTATATCTTTATTTTTGTATTAATAAGTTCTGCAACTTTTAACTATATTTATTTTTACTTAAATAACCACTTATCAACTGAAACGATAATATTATTACGTCTTTTATATAGAATACCTATATTACTTATTGCAATAGCTGGCTCTATTTCAGAAGATCATAATAGCCATAAAAATTATTTCCTTGTAAACCCTATAATAGGAAAAAAAGCTTTAGTTGTATTTCCCTATCTTGCTGTTGCAATACTAATCGGGTTTACATTAAAAGAACAAACATCATCTTCAACTCTCATTACAGGAAATTGTATTACTTTTATTTTCGTACTCATTCGTCATTCTATCGTACGTATGCAAAACAATTCCTTAACAAAACGTTTGCAGGCATTTAATGCCCAACTAGAAGAAAAAGTTACTTTACGGACGTCTGATTTAGTTCATAAATCAGAGGCTCTTTCTCAAAAACAGCAAAAGTTTAAATCATTATATGAATATCATCCTGACCCTATCTTCACCATTGATTTAAATGGAATATTCTTAAATGTAAATAAGGCTGGGAGTGTACTACTTGGGGCACCAACGGATGAGTTACTAGGTGAAACTTGTTTTTCGATCATTTTAGATGAAGATAAGCATAAGCTAGCATTGGCATTAGAAAAAGTGAAACAACAAGAATCGGCATTTTTACAACTTAGTTCTCAATATAAAGATGGCTTTACTTATTTTTTATACGTTACAATCATTCCTATTATAATAGACGGACAAATTTCAGGAAGCTATATTATGGTGAAAGATATTACTGCACTAAAAAAACAGCAAGAAGAAATAAAATATTTAGCATTCCATGACACTGTAACGAAAATTGGTAACCGTGCCTTTTTCCATAAGAAATTAAAGAGAGTTATAAAAAATGCTGAAATAACAGAAAGCGAGTTTGCATTATTATATTTAGATTTAGATCGCTTTAAAGCAATTAACGATACACTTGGACATTCATCAGGAGATTACATATTAGAAGAAGTAGCAAAGCGATTCCAATCATGTCTTCCATCACATACTCATCTTTCAAGAATCGGTGGCGATGAATTTACAATCATAATTGAAAACTATACTGACGAAGATTACTTATTCCAATTATGTAACCAATTATTTAAATGCATGAAAAAGTCATTTATCATACATGAGCATAAATTAACTTTATCACTGAGTATCGGCATCGCTATTTATCCACATTCCGGAATCGATACCGCTACACTTCTGAAAAACGCTAATGTTGCAATGTATGATGCAAAAGCAAAAGAACTTAACTCTGTATCTATTTATGACGATGTAATCGCTAAAAAAATTGAAAGACGATTGCGATTAGAAAAAGATTTACCAAACGCACTACAAAATGAAGAATTGTTCCTTTTGTATCAACCTCAAGTTGATAGTGAATCTAATAAAATTATCGGTGCAGAAGCTTTAATTAGGTGGAATCATCCTGAATTAGGTATTATTTCTCCATACGAGTTTATTCCGATTGCAGAAGAAACACTACAAATTATTTCAATAGGTAAATGGACATTAGAGCAGGCTTGTAAACAAATGAAACGTTGGCACGCACTCGGATATTCACATTTAAAAATAGGTGTAAATTTATCTGCTAAGGAATTTGAACAAGAGGATTTTGTAAAATCTATTTCTTCTACTTTAACAAATACAGGTTTACCAGCAAGCTCTCTTGATCTTGAATTAACAGAGCGAATTGCAATGATGGATGAGCGAGAAACATTGATAAAACTGCGTACACTAAAAAGTTTAGGGATTCACATTTCTATCGACGATTTTGGTACAGGTTATTCTTCGCTAGCCTACTTACCTTTGTATCCAATTGATACGTTAAAAATCCCGAGAGAATTTATTACAATGTCTGAAACATGTGATGATGGAATGGAAATTATTAAAACGATCATCACATTAGCAAATACATTAGGAATGTCTGTCATTGCTGAAGGTGTAGAAACGAAAGAGCACGTAAATTTCCTTCAAAAAAATAAATGTCAGTTTATTCAAGGTTATTATTACAGTAAACCTATTCATATTCATGCATTTACTGAGCTATTAGAAAACGGCATTCACCCATAGTACATAACTAATTAGAACAAATATAGCAAAAAGGAAAGAAGATACCTTCTTTCCTTTTGTTTTTCTATTTACATTTCTATTACTTCACCACTTCATTTATTATATCTATTATTTGATGAATTCCCTCATCATTTGTTTTCTTATATCCATTCATGTTTTGAATATATTTCTCCTTATTTGTATACAACTTATTTACTGCATGTATAAATGTATTCGTACTTACTCTGTCTTGGAGTATAACTTCCGCATATCCTTGCCGTGAAAAATATTCAGCATTTAAAACTTGATCTCCCCTACTGGAACTGTTAGTTAACGGGATAAGCAACATCGGTTTCTTCAAAAATAACAATTCAGAAATAGCAGTAGAACCCGCTCTAGAAACTACAACACTTGCCATATTTAGTATATGCGGCAACTCGTCGCCTATATATTCAAATTGCATATATCCCTCCATGCCAATAGATGGGTCTACCTTCCCTTTACCACATATATGAATAATATTAAAGTTTAATAGTATTGTATCTACACATTCCCTTACCATATCATTTATCCACTTAGCACCTTGACTCCCACCCATAATTAATAATACTGGTTTATCTTGCTGAAATTCACAATATCTTCTTCCTCGTAATACGTTACCCTTCTCAATTTCTTCCCTTACAATTGGTCCTACATAAACCTTCTTCTCATTACTTACATTTTCTCCTGTCTGAGGAAATGTTGTGCATAGCTTTGTAGCAAAAGGTAATGCTATTTTATTGGCAAGCCCTAATGTGCTATCTGGTTCACGTATAATTATAGGCACACGATTTAACCATGCTCCTATAGCTACAGGAACTGAAACAAATCCTCCTGCTGAAAAGATAACGTCAGGCTTTGTTTTCTTAATTAAATTATAACTTTGTAAACAACCGCGTATAATTTTAAAAGGATCTTTAAAATTCTCCCAATCCCAATATCTCCTAAGCTTTCCCGTTGAAACACTATTGTATTTAACATTTTGCACTAATGATTTTTCAATTCCATTTTTGGATCCAATATACTCGACTCTCCAGCCTTTCTCTATAAATTTAGGAATTAATACAATATTAATCATAACGTGTCCGGCTGTACCGCCCCCAGTAAAAAGAATCGTTTTGCTCATAACCTATACCCACCTTTATTATTAAAAATCTAGCTTTCTCTTTACCTTTTAAATGTAAATAAACTTATTATTTTTTATACAAATCTTTAACTCCACCCCTATATCTTGTAAAAGATCGTTAATGAGTTCATAAAAATCATTTCCATACTCACTACACTCGTATTGAGCAAAGATTTGAATCACATACCTAGTTTCCGTCTCTAATGCTGACTTTATTCGATTAACCCTTTTTTCTTCTACATACGCTTGATATTTATGTATTGCCTCATAAATAAGCAATACATGCGCTTCCTCATCTCTCCAGTCCAGCGTATCAACAATTGAAAGAAATAGCGTATTTTGATTATCTATTACTTCATAACCATTCATATATTTCTTACACCCTTTTTTGTTTTTCATTGCATGCAGATGTCACTACACTTCGCATACTCAAGTACATCTTTTAATGATTGATGAAATTCAATTTCTGGGATCCAACCTAACTTTTTTATTTCCTCTGTTGCTAAACTCTCATTTGAGTCGCTCCCACTTTTCTCTGTTTCCTCTATAAAAAAATTTAGCTGTGTTAATTCTTTATATTGTTCTAGTACATCTAATAAAGATCGTTTTACTCCTGATCCGATATTATATTGTTTTCCATTTATTCCATCTCGTAATAACACATGATACGCTTTAATCGCATCACGTACATCTAGAAAATCTCTACTATCTTTCAAACTGTTTACTTCAATAATGGCTTTACTTCTACCTGATTCTATATCTATCATTTTCTTTGCGAGAATCGAACAAATGCCATTCGATTCCCCTGGGCCAATTAAGTTTGAGGGCTTTGCAATGATAATATTTGAATCCATTAATCCTCCCCAAGCCTCTGCAATAATGACTTGCATCGTTTTACTTAAACTATATGGATTTGAAATTTTTATTTCGTTCATACTATCTGTTTGCAAAGCAGATCCTATAACTAATGTTCTACAATGCGAGGCTTCTTGCTTAATTGCTTCTAATAAATATAACGTTCCTATTACATTAATCTCTATATACTCAAGAGCAGCTGTCCAAGATTCTATAACCGAATTCCTTCCTGCTAAATGCAATACGTAGTCTGGCTTTATTTGTTTCATTACCTTCATTACTTCGCTCTTATTAGTTAAATTACACGTAATACCATTTCTAATTTTTTCTCTATGTGCACGATTTTGAAACATAGGAATTACATGAAAGCCCTGCTCTAAAAAATAGTGGCAAGCATGGCGTCCTGTGAAACCATTTGCACCAGTTATTAAAAGGCTCGCATTTTTTTTCATCGCAAAAACCCTCCTTTTAATAGCATTTGTTTCACCTCATGTTTTGCAAGCAAGTCTTGTTGAGAACTAAAACTCTTCACATCCACTAGCGGATAGCTAGAATAATATTCTTGAAGTCCTTCTATAGGAATCGTCGGTAGTACCACAAAATAATTTTGATCAAAACTTATACTTGTTTTACTCTCTACCTCAGATAGAAGCATTTCACTTAATTTTTCACCCGGTCTTATCCCTACCTCTTTCACCTTAATATTTTCTTTTTTTGAATCTTCAATTAATATTTCTGCTAAATCTGTTATTTTACATGCCGGCATTTTCATAACAAAGATTTCCCCGCCTCTACCTTGATATACGGCTTTAAATAACAATCCAACAGCATCTTCAACTGTTAAGAAAAATCTAGTCATATTGGCATCGGTAATCCCTACTTGTGAAGATTTTTTAATTTGTTGTTTAAAAAGCGGTACTACACTTCCACTCGTTCCTAAAACATTTCCACCACGAACACAAATGAATTTTGTTTTCTTCGTTTGTATATTCGCATGAACCATTAATTTTTCACCAATTGCTTTTGTCATCCCATACGTATTTGATGGATCGGCTGCTTTATCCGTTGAAACATATATAACTTTTTCAACTTGCATCTGTATAGAGGCTTCAATTACATTTTGCGTACCATGTATATTGGTTTTTATAGCTTCATAAGGATAATACTCACATACTGGAACATGTTTTAAAGCTGCAAGATGGAACACATAATGTACACCTTGGCAAGCATAGACTAGTTGATCTTTATCACGAATATCTCCAATAATAAATTTTAACCTATCATCATTTATATACTGTTGCTGCATTTCAAACTGAACCGTTTCATTTCTTGAAAAAATTCTAATTTCTTTCGGTGATTTTTCTAATAGTTGTTTTATAAGTTCATGCCCCCACGAACCTGTCCCACCAGTAATTAAAATTATTTTATTTAACATTCTTTTTCCTCCTACGAAACATCTCAATTTAAATAATATTTATTGAATTATTTTCAATTGATTCAAATCATAATCGTCGTTTGTTACATTTAATTGACAAAATAAAAAAACAGAAACTATTAAACATAGTTTCTGTTTTTCATTTCACCTCACAACAGTAAGATTTTTTATACTGTTTGCATGATAAATAAATTCCTTGTAAAAAAACACCGCTCATTTATTTCTTATACTCGTAATAAAATAAATAGAATGATTCATAGCCAATAATCATGTTTAAATTTATGAAAAAGGGAGGTAACGGAATGGACCGAAGCAATTCAAATCATACATATAACGGACCTTCCAAAGCACTGCCTCTCTCCCTATTCGACGTAAAAAATGAATTAAAACAAAAAAGCAAGCTTATTCCTTCTGACACCATGTATAAATTAACGAAAGAAGAACAACTCATCATCAACAAAATAAAAATACAAACAGAACAGCTAAATAAAAATAATGTTACAAGAACACGCGCATACTACCAATTTTACATTCAATATCCAGAAATACATTGGGCACTGCTTGGACATATGGTATCACGTAACGGCGGTTGGAATATGACTGATTTAAAGGGTGATTTATATACGAGAATTTTATCAGAGAAAGATCAATTCATATTTTTTTCTTTTTTAGAAAGAGGGAATTGGCTTATTTTCCAAGATGTATACCCTCAATTTTTACTTTACGAACAAAGTGTAAAGAGATCACAAAAGTTATTTCACCTTCTTTCTCACCTAAATGTTTCTACATTTATGGAAACGATGTGGAACCATTTTTGGAAAACAGGTAACAAAAAAACTTTAGCGATTGCAACTATTATTAATGAACAAAACTACTTAGAAAAAAGAGTGATTCAAAATGTACAATTTAAAAAGACTGTACTAAATAGTATTGGATTTAAACTCTTTGATTTCTTTCAGTTTAATCATATTCTTTTCCCATTCTACGAAAATGATAAGAAACAAAAAGTATTACTATTTGGTGATACAATGAAACATTTCACTTCCTTACATGAACGGATATTAATTGGAAAAAGATTGTACTCATTATTATTTCGAGATACACATGTTTTATCTCAAATAATAAGCTGGGCTCAACACCATCCACATACAGGATCAAGGAAAGATTACTGGCCCCATTTATTTTCAAGTGTAAATGAATCTTTTTCCCGTGAGTTTTATAAGCGCCGAATAAAGAAATGCCAGTTACGAAATGGCGCTTATCGCATATACAGCCCTGCACTCATCTATGCATGGCGAGATATGAAGCATGAAGAAGTTGACAGTGAAGATTGGTTTACCGATTGGCAAGTTGTAAATTACTTAGTTGATAAGGAGGAAAATATAAATGGACAAATTACAGAAGACTACTGCAAAACACTCGAAAAAATTGAACTCGCCATTCTCGCAAAGAAAAATGTCCTCCTCCGAGAAGAAGAATGAGTTTCTAGCATTAGTAGTTACAATCTTTCTCTCTTCTATTATTGGAACTTGCTTAGATGCCTTTTTTGTTCATAAACAAATATATTCCTTTCCGGCTAGGCCCTTCTCATCCACATTTTCGGTTAATATAGCTTTTACATTGTTCGTACTGCCGATTTTAACAGTTATCTTTATACACATTTCAAAAAAATTATCTAAAGTTTCTAGAATTTTATTTATTATTTCAATCGGTATTTGTGCTAGCCTTTTTGAACAGATTGCTGAAAGTTTAGGTTTATTTGTACATAGCGCGAATTGGAACCATACATATTCTTTATTTGGTTATATGATTTTTCATTCTTTTATTTGGAACGTATATAATTGGATAAAAAAATAAAGAGACCATTATAGGTCCCTTCTTAAGCATACTCTTCCGTTATTGCTAATGGTGCCAATGTTTGAAGGCTTTTAGAGCGTAAACGATAGGCAACGACTTTCTTCTTATATTGCTTAATGACATCAACATGTTCCTCATAGCTATATAGAGAAAATCTAATCTCTTTATTCCCTTTCTTCGTATCAATGACTATTGGTGTCCCTTCTCCGTGCGGCGGGAAATAATGTTTATCTAAAAACAAAGCCTCATTAAATTCATGAATAACTTGTAGTTTCATTTCTCCCTCTATATTTTTTCCATCTATCGATATAGAAGTATTTTCCGCCTCAAGCTTTTGATGCAATTCAAATCTACTAATAATTGATTCTACAACAGAAGTGGGCATACTAGAAACTAGCACTTTAAGAGCGCCAAAAATAAATAATGTAACTATAAACCATGTTGTCATTTTCATCATCTCCATTACATTTTAAAATATAAATTTCGTTCCATACGGTATGAATATACTAATGAGTATTCCAGTTACAATCATCGTCACCGAACCGATTGTCGCCTCTTTCTCGCCTTCCTTCACGAGACGGCTCACACCAATAATATGTGATGCACACCCCATCCCGACTCCTTTTCCAATCATACTTGTTATACGGAAAAACTTAAGTACTGTTGGTCCGATCATAGCACCTGTTATTCCTGCAACAACTACAAAACTAGAAGTCATAGATGGAATACCACCAATTTGATCCGATAATGATAGGGCAATAGGCATCGTTGCTAACTGTGGTAAAGTAGTTAATATAAGTTCCTTATCTATATTTAAAATTCCGCCAATCACTACATTCATACTCGTTACAGCCACTATACCTATCACTACTCCAATAAGTATCGATAAAAAATTTTTCATAAGTATCTTTCGCTCTTTAAATAGAGGTATGGCTAATGCTACAATTGCAGGGCTCAATAAGCTTGAAAGAATGTCTCCTCCATTTTCCCTATAC
Organism: Bacillus sp. PK6-16; assembly: GCF_056530295.1. Lineage (NCBI taxonomy): Bacteria > Bacillati > Bacillota > Bacilli > Caryophanales > Bacillaceae > Bacillus > Bacillus sp. PK6-16. The sequence goes on along the minus strand of NZ_CP096511.1, from coordinate 1,671,151 downwards.
TCATGATGAGAAATACCAAAAATGAAAAATAAACAAATCATAATTGCCGTAACTGTTAACACCGGTAACGTAAATGCAAACGTAAATTTTTTATATAGCTTTGTCGCCAAGAAATAAATTGCTACAGTAATAATAATTAAGACCATTTGAATCGTGCACCTTGTCGATTTTATTTTTTTGTTGTTATTAATAATTGACTTATATACCCTGAAACAATCAAAGTTACTACAGTACTTGCAACTACTAAAAGGAATATAATACTCCCCTTACTGAAAAGAAAAGACCCGTATTCCATCAGCCCTGTTGTCGAAGGGATTAAAAATAACGGTAAAAATACGATTAACTTTTCCGCACCTAACTCAAACCATTTTAACGGTAAAATGCGAGTGGAAAGGAGCAGGAACAGCATTAACATCCCTATTAAACTTCCCGGTATTGATAGATGGAATATTCCCTGAATCCACGTACCCACTAAGCTAAATATATATAGCACGCCTACTTGAAGTAAAAGCATCACGTACTTCATTTCTTTCCCTCATTTCACTATCACACATCCATATTATGAAATTTCATTTAGCGTGTCGGCAAACCGTTTAATTCCAAGTTGAATTTGTTCTATATTCGCTCTACCAAACGTAAATCGTATATATTCATTTTTCGAACCTAAAACACTGCCCGGAACAAATGCGACACCATTCCGTATAGATTCACCTAATAAGTGATATTCATCAAACTTTCCTTTCACTTTACACCATACATGTATTCCACCCTCTGGCACGAAACATTCAACTCGGTCGCCCAATGTTCCTTCAAGCTCTGCAATTAATTCATCTCTTCTTTGCTTCAATTGTCCACGAAGTATCGTAATATGTGTATGAAAATCCTTTGATTCTAAAAATTGATTTGCTACCCACTGCGTAAATACACTATGGCCAAAATCAACTTGTTGCTTTGCATCTGCTAAACGCTCAATTACACGTGTAGGACCAATTATCCATCCAATACGTAATCCTGATGCAACAATTTTTGATAATGAACTTATATAAAGAACATTTCCATTTTGGTCCATTGATTTTAATGTCGGGTTCACTTCTCCATTAAAAGAAATTAAACTATACGGATCATCTTCTACAATTGGTATACCGAACTCAGAAGACAGTTCTAAAATTTTTTTACGTCTCGCTAATGAAAGCACAGTACCTGTTGGATTTTGATAATCTGGATTCAAAAATACCATACGAATGCGATGCTTTTTGTGCAAATCGATTAAGTCATCTGGATTCATTCCATGCTCATCAACAGGTAAATGAAATATGTTTAAACCGGCCGATTTAAACATTGGAAGCGAAAAACAATATGACGGATCTTCAATCGCAATCGCATCGCCAGGTTTTAATAAACATTGAACGATAAGATTAAGCGCCTGTTGTGCTCCAGACGTAATAAGAATAGAGCTTGAATCTGCTTCAATTTGTTTATATTGCTGAACATGTGCTGCAATTGTTTTTCTCAACATCTCATTTCCAAGTGGATGGTCATAGCCGAGATTTTCTATAAATGTTTTCTCCGACAAAATTGTTCGAAATCTATCACTTGGAATTAATTCTGGTGACAGTTCACCACTTGCTAAATTAATTAAATCATCTTTTTGTGTTTCCGTTCGAATTTGTTGAACGAGTGGTACGTTAGGTAAGAACGATCCATCCTCCACGTACCTACCCCAGTTCGGTATTCGTTTATGTGAGACACCCCATATGTCTGTATTGACCCGTGTTCCGCTTCCCTTTTGTCGTTCTACTACTCCAAGTGATTTTAATTCTTCATACGCAGCTACTATTGTACTCCGGTTCACCTGTAATTTCTTTGCTAACATACGCTCAGAAGGTAACTTACTATCAGAAGGAAATTCCCCTGAAGAAATGCCTCTTTCAATATAATCCGCAATTTGTTTATATACAGGTGTCTTATCTACACGATTTGGTTTCCATTCCATATAGTTGCCCCCTCTCAAAACTAACTATATTTTACTCACTAATAACAGTATTGACTGTAATAATAGTATTAATTAATTACATGATTTAAAAATCTTTCTACTGTCACATTAAAGCTACTTGGCTTTTCTAAATAAGGTAAGTGTCCACTATTTTTAAACTCAATAAAAGTTGTATTTTTCAAACGGCTTTCAAACTCTCTTACATATTTCTCGGGGACAAAATCATCATTTTCCCCTCTTATAATTAAAGCGGAACATGTAATATTCGAAAGAAATGGTCTTTGATCATAATCTACTAATTCAGCAAATAATCTTTGAATATGCACCGGATTAATAAACTGTAAAGATTGATAAAATCCCCTGACAATTACTTCATTATTCGCTACTCCCATCGCCTTCAACAATGTATCCGCCCATTTTTTCCCGTTATCATGTAAGCTAAGCAAATCATATACTTCAAGCCGCTTCTTTCGATCCTCAGGCTCCAAATAGGGAAATGCATTTACAATAATTAAGCTAGAAACACATTCTGGATATTGGATAGCAAAATCAACCCCTACTCTAGCCCCTTTTGAAAGTCCACAAATGACTACTTTTTGTAACTTTAAATAATTGCATAACTCATACAAAACATTTACATATTCTTTAAAGTTAATTTCTAGCCCTTCAGATTTTCCATGCCCTGGTAAATCAAGTGAGATCACTGTCCATTTTTTCTTGAAATATTGCCTTTGATATAACCAATTATTTGCGTTTCCTCCAAGCCCATGTAAAAACAATATGACTGGACCTGATCCTTCTATATTATAAAAAAACTTTCGATTCTTATATACAAAATACATATTCATCACCTTCAGCTGTAGCATCACTTATTTTTATCTTTGAATGAATATATCCAAAACGGTTCTCTTTCTAACCACTCGACTGTTTCCGGTACACCATCTTCATACTCTCTTTGTAGTTCTGTTACTTTAGTCGTAAACTGTGATGCATGTGCTTGCAATGCTTCTAGCTTTTTTGGAACATATTCTTTCACTTCATTTTTAAAATGTGGCGGACCTATTTCCACTTCATGATTATTTGAAAAAGCTACCGCATAAAACGTTGGTCTTTTATTTTCCTGAATAGTAGCTAAAGCCGCAGCCACCGCTTCTCCTGTTGCATCATGATCTGGATGAACTGCATATCCCGGATAAAAAGAAATGACCAATGAAGGATTCAATTCTTCTACACATTTTTGTATTACACGTCTTAACTCTCCAGGAATTTCAAATTCAAGGGTCTTATCACGATATCCCATCATACGTAAATCTTTAATACCTAAAATATTTGTAGCCCTCTTTAGTTCTTTCTCTCTTATAGCATATAATGATTCACGTGTTGCAAAAGGAGGATTTCCCATCGCTCTCCCCATTTCACCTAACGTTAAGCAAACATAAGTTAGAGGAACATTCCGCTGGACATAAGCTAAAATTGTACCCGCCACGCAATATGACTCATCATCTGGATGCGGAAAAACAATTAAAACGTGACGTTCATTTTTTATCAAAATCATCTTCCTCCATCATACACAATATTAACCTTTTTCTTTAAAAACTATTAAATCACTACTGCATACCACGTTACTCCAACAAGTAGTACGAAAAGAAGGATAATATAAATAGTTGATAAGTTTTTCACATTTCTCTTTGTAGACTTTCCGTAATTCTCCTCCACGTTTCTTGCAACTAGTACAGTCCCAAATAGCGATACAATTACAATAATAACGACTAGTGAAATTGCAAAACTCATTGTCTTTTCACCTCTCTAAGACCCATCTATTTTAATGAAAGAACTTACATAAAAACCTTCCTCTTTAAAACGTTGATAACATACTACCTTTCTTCTCTTATCATAATAGATGTTTGTAAAAAGCGGACCAACCACTTTCGTGTTTTTTTACTCATCCACTTTAAAAATAAAAAGCAACTGATCACTTAGGACCAGTTGCTTTTTTCACACGATAATTTTTCATTTAAAATTAATTCAATTTAAAAGTTTAGTCTTTTCATAATGAAACATCAACTGAGATAACTCGAAAATTGTTCCATTTACAAGATACACTGTATCTCTAATGTTGGTTATTGGAAAATAAAAAGAAGCGATATATTTTATCGCTTCTCACTCTCATCATCTTTATTCTTTTATTAATGACTTATTCGCTCTTATAACTTCTTGATACAATAATGGTGACCACTTTTCATTTATGTAGTCTTGAATTACCCAGCCTACTCTCGCAGGATTCTTTTGTTTTATATGGTTTGCAATTTCAGGATTTATATAAGAGGCATAGTAATATGGACTATTCCATGCTGTACCACCAGAAGACAAGCTTGTAAAATTTATATATAGATGATTTAAATCCTCACCATTGTTCATCGTTTCATTCATTGTATCTTTAATAGATTTTACTTTCTCATCATAACTCACTTTATATTTATCTTGTACTGTTACATTTACATTTTGATTTACAGTTGTGGTAAACGTCTCATTATCTGGCCAATAAAAATTATTATATCCTCCAGATTCATTACTACCACTATATCTTTTTAGTAGTACAATTTTCCCACGAGCATCTCCAAGTTTTATATTTCCTTCTGTTTTTAAAAAGATAGGATCAACAAAATAATTTTTTTCAAACGTACTACTAAATGAATCTTCTGCCCCTTTCATATCCTCATACTCTTTTTTTAAAGACATAATAATCGTTTCACTCGGATTATCTCTTAAAAATTGTTTCGCTTCGTTTATGAATTCATGCAGTGTTACATAAAGATATAATGGCCCATGATGAAGAACTATCGTATTATCATCTGTTAAACGTCCTCTTATATCAAAAATGCGAGCTCCATGGTCCATTTGATAGCGAAAATCATATTCTTGCGTCATTCCCCATACTTGCTTAATCGGATTTTGCAACTTGAACGTCCCACTATCGTGTGTTCCTGGAATTGAAATTCGTGCTAACGGGATATTATCAGGTATAGGTTGCATCCATTTCGACCAATTTTCAAGCTCATTAACAGAGCTAGCTGCAACTACTTGCTTATCATGTAAAGCAAATACAAATGTGATAAATATTGTACTACATATGAATAATTTCAAAATTAACTTCTTATTGCTCATTATTATCCCTCTCTTTTTCTGTTTTTATATCAAACTTATTGAATATAATATAAGCTAGTTCAGAAAAAATAAATAACATTTCATCAATATGAAATATTGCATAGAAGTAAAGTTAAAAAATCATTCACATATACTAAATTAGAAAAATTTAAAGGAACTTCATCTGAAGTTCCTTTTACTTATTTTATGTTCAATACGTATGAACCATCTTTATTCTCATATTTATAGACGTATAAATAATATTTACCTGGCTTTGCATTATAAGTTCCTTTAACTACATTGCCTTCATTTTCACCATATGCTACATAGTTATTTAAATCTGATTCATGATGAAGTACCCATGTCATTCCGATATTTTGTTCATTTAGTAGAGAAATATTAATATTTTCCGGCGAGTCAATTTGGAAAGTAAATACATCTACTCTATCACTATTATGTAGCGTTCCTTTCACCGGTGTATGAAAGTTAACTTTATTTGCCTGTCTAGGATCATTATTTGGTTCATTTTCTGTTACTTGTAATTCATTCCCACCGTTTGGTTTTCTTTGTTCATAGCCTAAGTTTACTAGTATAGACTTCAAATCTGGTAAAACACCAATTTTATCTGCATATGGATCTTTAGATTTTGTTCCTGTGCTCTGGTTGCTTAATATTGCTCTTAGTTCACTAGGTCTATATGGTTGTCCTAAATTTTCTTTAGCAATGCTTTGTACTAAAGTCGCTGCCCCAGCAATAATTGGCGAAGCACTAGATGTTCCGCTAAAGCTTGAAGTATAAAGATTTACAGCACTTCTACTTTGTTCAGCTGTAGTTGTATCTACATTTTCTCCCCATCCGTACACATCAATACGGCTTCCATAATTCGAAAACCACATACGTTCATGAGGGAAAGATGAAGAGCCAGCGCCTACCATAATTGCACCCGAATCTTTAAAATCTTTACTATTACGATTTAAGACTTGCTTACCTTTTCTATCTTTGAACTGGTCTAAATCATTCCACCCATTTGCTCCAGCCTCTATAATTACAATCCCTTTATCTGTACCAGCACGAATTGCATCAAAGATATCTGGTTGTACTTCAACAGGTAAATATTTATCACCATATCCATCGAAAGATGCTTGCGCCTCTAACAATAAAACATCCCCAGCTTCTAACTGATTTACAGCGCTTAATATTGCATCAGCCGTATTATACTGTCCGTTATCTCTTATTTGAGAGATAACCTTTGCTTTCGCTTTTGGCGCAATCCCAATATTCCCGACTTCATTGTCCTCAGAGGATACAATTCCTAGTACAGACGTCCCATGACCGACATGCTGATCTATATTTCTTCCAGACATTAATTCAATATTTTGATGTAATAAATCCTCATGATTTAATAGCCATCCGTATTCCATATCAACAAAAGTGATACCATTTCCATTACCGCCTTGAATTTCCCAGGCGAAAGGCGCATTAATACCGTATGGGGCCGCTTCAAGATAACCTTGCTTTTTAAATCTAGGATTGTTACTAGGATTAAGAGCTACACTTGATGATTGCACTTCAGGTGGCATTATTTTCTCTTTTCTCTTCATATATGCATCTTCTATTAAAGAAGATGCCTTTAACTTATCTACTATTTCTTCTTCATACCCACTATTTTGATTTTGAAGAATATAGTAGTTTAATAAACTTGTAGATACATGATTAGGTGCTTTCACTTCAAGGTTTTGTATTTGTTCCGGGCTTACAGATGTGAATAAACGAGTAAATGTTACATCTGGATATTCTGTCAAAAGATCTTTTATTACTTTATCATTCGTTTGAGATTGTATTTGTTTTTCAATACCATCTTCATATGGCAAATCCAAATCCGCTTTAAATTTTACAATGATTTGCTTATCTGTTTCTTGTTCTATCCCTGATTTAATCTGCTGTTCTATAGAATCAGCATGTACACTATTGATAGTACCTCCTGTTCCTAAAAGTGCTGTAATCATTACAGTTGACGCACACATTTTTTGAAATATTTTCATTCCATTAATCCTCCTATTAATAATTAATTATTATATTAATCTATAATGATTTTATTTCTATAACGTATTCCCTTTCTACTAAATAGATTATAGTAATCAGAAATATGAACTTCAATGTATTTTCATATGCAATATTTCATATTCGGACTCTACACTACACGAATATGAAACTTATAGTGATTATTTATTTTATATGTGCTAATATACTTACATTAATATATTACGCATATATACATTTCAAACTACATTACTTAATAGTTTCACCTTAATTTTTTCTTAGGAGGATTTACAATGAAATTACTAAAACTAAAACATATAATCCCTTTATCTGCAGCTGCAATTACATTCGTATGTAGTCAAAGCACAGCTGAAGCTTCTACCATTCATACAGTAAAAAAGAACGATACACTTTGGGGCATTAGTAAACAATACGGAGTTTCAATACAATCCATTAAACAGGCTAATAATAAAGGAAACGATCAAACCTTTATTGGCGAACAGTTACATATTCCAGGGTCCGTGAAATCAAATGAAATCACTGTTCCTCAAAACGCCAAGCCAGCGAACATTTCTGGACAAATTATTTATCAAGTACAACCGGGAGATTCATTAGAAACGATAGCAAGGCGTTACAATGTCACTGTCCAATCTATAAAACAAATGAACAATACAGTCGGAAACAAGCTTTATACAGGACAACATTTAAAAATCAACTCAAGCATTTCACAAAAAGAAAAAGACTTAATGGCACGCTTAGTTACTGCTGAAGCAGGTGGCGAATCGTATAAAGGAAAAGTAGCAGTAGCGAAAGTTATACTAAATCGTGTAAATGCAAAAGGTTTTCCAAATACAATAACAGGCGTTATTTATGAACCTATTAAATACGGATATGCATTTACTCCTGTTACAGATGGAAGAATTAATCAGCCTGCAAGCGCAGAAGCAAAAATGGCTGTAGAAGAGGCTATCTCCACAAATGGAGTACATTCTGACTGGCTTTATTTCTACAATCCAAAAACATCAACAGACAAGTGGATTACGACACGTCAAACAGTAGCAGTAATTGGTAACCATGTGTTTGCTAAATAAGATTTAAAATCATTAACAGACCTTTTCACTTAAAAGGTCTGTTTTTTTCTATGTAAGATGTTATTAATCATATGACATAGTTATTTTTCAAACTATTTTTTCTTTCAAATAAAAATTTTTGTATTTACTCCACCACTCGTAGAAATTAATAAAGCATCAAGTTCAAAAACTCCCACTTTATTAATAAAAGCTATTTCTTAACTTCATAAAATTGTTATACACTAGAAAAATAAAAAACAAACTATTCGTTAGCAGGTGGAAGAATATGTATGATGTTACGATTATCGGCGCTGGAGTAAGTAGCATTTTTATGGCTTATTCACTAGCTAAAAGTAACAAAAAAGTTTTAATTCTTGATAAAGGTAAAGCGCTAGAAGATCGCCATTGTCCTTTAGACGAAGGAAAAGTGTGTAATTGTACTACATGTGATAAATATTTCGGGTTTGGTGGTTTAGGCAAATCTGAAGGGAAATTTAATTATACAAACGGATTTGGCGGAGAACTTGAGAAGAAAGTCGGTAAAGAGGGTTTTATACAACTCATGGCTGAAGTAGATGAAATTCTATGTCAGTTTGGTGGAAGTTCGGTTTCAAAATATTCTACTGAAAATTCAAGTCTCACTAAGAGAGCTGAAGCGTGTGGTTTACAAATGCTAACAACAGAAGTAAGACATCTTGGTACTACACTTTCCAGTAACATTTTTCAGCAGCTCTATGAATTTTTACTGACGAAAATAAAGATCCAATTTCATATAGATGTACAACATATTCTGAAACAGGAAGATCATTTTACAATAGAGACAAATCAAGGAACAGTTCAAACTAAGCAACTAGTATTAGCAACTGGGCGCTCTGGAGCCGATTGGTTAAAAGAAATGTGCAGTTCCCTAAATATTTCTCAGGAGCAAACACGTGTAGATTTAGGAATTAGAGTAGAAATGAAAGAACATCAATTACGCTCTATATTAAAAGATACTTTTGAAACAAAACTTTCTTATCAAGGTGAGCATTTCATAGCAACTACTTACTGTATGAATCCAAAAGGACGCATCATTCGAAAGTACGAAGAAGGTTTAGTTATGCCTGACGGTCAAAATTTTCGAGAGCAAGGAACTGGCACTTCTAACTTAAATTTCACTTTATTTATTCCTCGCTATTTTCCAACTCTCAAAGAAGCAAATGTATACGCAAGTTCAATTATTCAAGGCATTAACCAAGGACGAGATCGGATTGTTATACAGCGCTTAGAGGACTTACTAAAGAAACAACCTACGGTGGAAAACAGCATGGAACATAATCGTATACAACCTACACTACAGGGAGATTATGGAGATTTGAATCAAGAAATTCCTCAATTATATATTGAAGGGCTAAAAGAATTTTTATTACGTTTAGAACAATTTATACAAGAGCCTATCGATCAACATACTTTACTATATGGAATTGATGGAAAGTTCTATGCTCCTACGATAAAAATTAATAATCATTTTGAAACTAGTGTACATGGGCTATTTTTAATTGGAGATTGTTCAGGCGTTACGCATTCATTATCTCAAGCAGCTGCAAGTGGTCTGTATGTTGGAAAGTACTTATCTGACATTTAATTTTTATCATTAAGATGTCAATCAAATATTTTCAATTTCAAAACACTTTACTTATATAGTAAAAGTATATTAATAAGTCCCCTACCCTTCACGGCTAATGATTAACAGACAAAAAATCTTGATTTTACAAAATACATATGTAATATAACTGTATATTTAAAACGATTGACATTCAATTCTAATAAATTGAATGTCAACCGTTTTAAAAGTCTCTATCCATTTTCACTTTTATTTGTTCGATATTTTGTAACATCATCATAGTGTTTAATATGGTAGGATGTCTATAAGTCAATTTCACTACAACTATGACTTGTTCTGCCCGTTTCTCAAAAAGAGTTATATTTATGCTACTACGCTTTAAAAAACCCCATTATATATATGAATACTTCAAATTATTCCCTTTAGAAAACAAAGTCTAAATGGTTCATTACACTCTAATAGTTATAAAAACATAATATATAACTTTAGTTAAATAAATTATATAAAGAAGGTGTAAAAATGAAGAACAAAATAAATTTACAAATACAAAATATAAGTTTTGTTATAATAATGGGTTTAGCAGTATGGTTAAAAACATATCTTATTACGCGATTCAGTTTTGATTTAAAAATCGAGTCTTCGACGCAAGAGCTCATTTTGTTTATTAGCCCTCTAGCCGCATCATTAGCATTTGTTGGATTAGCATTATTTGCAACTGGTGAAAAGCGAAATTATATAGCGCTCTGTATTAATTTCTTATTAACAATCGTGCTTGTTGGAAATGTAATGTTCTATGATTTTTATAATGATTTCGTTACATTACCAGTACTTGGACAAACCTCAAACTTTGGCCAATTAGGCGGCAGTATTATAGAAATATTAAACTACAAAATTATACTCGCATTCGTAGACATTGTTTTCTTCTTTATTTTATTAAAAAAGAAATCATTGGTCTTTAAAACAGAACGTGTAACTCATTCTACGCGCTTGTTATACTTTCTTTTAACGATTGGTGTATTCTTTGCGAATCTACATCTTGCAGAAAAAGAGCGCCCTGAATTATTAACAAGATCATTCGACCGAGTCATGCTTGTCAAAAATTTAGGCTTATATACTCACCAAGTATATGACTTAACACTGCAAGTAAAAGCTGGGTCACAAAAAGCACTTGCTGATAGTAGTAAATTACAAGAAACTGAAAACTACGTAAAAGCAAATCAAAGCGAGCCAAACCCTAATATGTTTGGTGCAGCGAAAGGAAAAAATGTAATTGTCGTCACTCTTGAATCCTTGCAGACCTTCTTAATAGGCGCATCAGTGAACGGGCAAGAAGTTACACCATTCCTAAATGAATTCATAAATGAAAGTTATTACTTTGATAACTTTTTCCATCAAACTGGTCAAGGGAAAACATCTGATTCTGAATTTCTAATCGATACGTCGTTGTATCCATTAAATCGAGGAGCTGTATTCTTTACACACGGTAACAATGATTATACTGCAACTCCAGAAATTTTACGTCAGCAAGGTTATTTCACTTCTGTATTTCATGCGAATAACGCAACATTTTGGAATCGTAATATTATGTACTCCGCTCTTGGTTATGACCGTTACTATAATGAACTTGATTACAAAATCACGCCAGAAACAAATTTAAATTGGGGATTAAAAGATATCGAATACTTTGATCAATCAGTAGATATATTAAAAACTGTTAATCAACCATTCTATGCTCGTTTCCTTACTTTAACAAACCATTATCCATTTACGTATGATGAAGATACAAAATTCATTGAACCATACAACTCTGGTAATGGCGTATTTGATCGTTACATCGTAACAGCACGTTACTTAGACGAATCCATTAAAAAATTTATTGAACGTCTAAAGGCCGAGGGGCTTTACGATAATTCTATTATTGTGTTATACGGTGATCATTATGGCATTTCCGAAAAACATAATCGTGCAATGGCACAGTTTTTAGAAAAAGATCAAATAACAGAATTTGATACTTTAAATTTACAACGTACACCTTTATATATTCATATTCCTGGACAAACAGAAGGTCAAACTATTTCAAAGCCTACGGGACAAATCGATATGAAGCCTACTATTCTAAATTTATTAGGTGTTGATTCTACGAATGATATCCGTTTTGGCCATGATATGTTTTCAGATGAATATACTGGCTTTGTTGTTTTACGTGATGGTAGCTTCGTTACAGATAAGTATGCATACAAAAACAACACTTTCTACGACCGTATAACAGGTGAAATTGTAGATTTACCAAAAAAAGAAGCTCAAGCCCTCATTAAACGTGCACAAAATGAATTACGAATGTCTGACAAAATTATTGAAGGCGATTTATTACGTTTCTCAGAAAGTAATAAAATTAAAACTGGCGAAGTACAAACTAAAATTAAAGAAACAGAAAAATAATCTATATGAAAAAGGAGCAACTTATTACAGTTGCTCCTTTTTACTTTCTTATAACACATCAGATTTTTTATTCTACGCTTGTTTCTAAAACTACATCCGCAAAAGTATTATTATCATCTATATTTAAAATCACTTCACATTGACGCAATCTCAATTCAAAGAGCATGATAGAATCGTGATAGATTTCAGGATTTGATTTCATCTTATGTAATATCTCTTGTTTTTCTTGTATTTCTAAATGCGTGTTTTCTACAGCTTGCTTTAAGGAGTTAAATGGATTCCTAAAGAATATATTAATATCTCGCTCTTGTGTGTTTTCAAACAGCTCAAATTGCAAGAAAAATTTCTTCATAATAGAAGCCGTTACTTCAGTATAATCTTCATTTTCTACATACTGTTTGTATTTGTTATATAGCATAGATTTATTTTTAGGAAGAACTCCAAATAATTTACCGGCACTTTTCAGTAAAAATTGTGCTGGCGTAAATCGACGTAAAATATTTACTTCATCCATTTGTATTCTAGTCGTCATCCTGTCAGTATCTCTGCGCCAGTCATCAAGTACTTTAAAGTCACATTCTAACTGTATTCTATTTTCTCCAAATAGTGAATTAAGCCCTTCACTAAGTTCTTCTAAATACGTTTGACTTTGAAGAAGCTCATTATTAGAAGTTGCAATCCAATTTTGCATAGAAAGAGCCAGATTAGGTAACACAGTTTGTTCTAAATATTTATGCACTCTTTCATTCATTGCTTTATTTAGTTCCGTATCCATGTGCCCGAAATCACTTTCTTCACTAATTAAATTAGAACAGCTCTTTAATATCTTCGGAATATTTTCAGTAAGATCATTTGTAATTTCAGTCTTCATTGAACGATATGATTGTGTAATGAAATGAATTTTTTCCCTCTCAAATGTAGTAAGGTTATTAATGCTACCGTTTAGTTTCACTAGCATATCTTCATTCCAATTAATAGCATCCACCAGATTATTTTCTTTCTCAACACGTTTATCCAAAAGATATGTAATTGTTTTTCGAATGAAAAATAATAACTTTTCAGTACGTTCTGCATCGATATTTTTATGATTAAAGTTAAAATGAATAAACTCAGTTAAATCATTTAATTGTTGACTACTTGTATATAACGAGGAATAAGGGAAAATTCTCGCATACGGGAAATATGTGTTTATTCTCGTTGCCGTATCATGTAATACCCTTTTCACTTCTGCTTCACTGTAAATGTTATCGATTTTATTTAATAAGAAATGAATTTGTAAATTTGGCGTATGCTCTTGAATACTTAATAGAATGTCACGTTCTTTATCAGTAAAAGGTGAATCCGCATTCAATACGAACAGTAATTCGTCTACAGAATTTAAATATTCGAATATCTCATCTCTAGTGTCGTTATTCCTATTAAAGCCAGGTGTCACTACAAATGTAAGTTTATTTTCATTTAAAAATCTGCATGGTAATTTAAATTCAACACACGCTCTATCTCTATATGTTTGATGGTGCTGAGACATCATATTATGGTAATCAGAGACATCTTCCGTTGTTGTAATTGCTGAGTCTGTTATAGCGTTTATTTCTATATGAGCATCATTTTTTAAAACTACTACATTTGAAATTGATTTTTCTAATATATTTTCTCCTAATATAGAGTTAATAAATGTAGTTTTTCCGTTCCCTGAAGTTCCCGTTACTAAAATACGATTTGTTCTTAAATCTGCGAGCTCGTCAACTAACCATTTAAATCGGTGACCTATTTCTATATTCTGCTTTTGTGCCCACTGTGTAATAGATTCAAAAAGGTGTAAGCTGTACTCTAAGCCATTTACATGATTAATAGAATGTGACAGTAAGTTTTCCGCATGTTCTATATTTGCTGAATCTATTTTGGAAGGGAAAATCTCATCCCATGCCAATACAGCTGCAGATGGAAATACAGCATAAGATGGATTGACTACCTTTAACCAATTTGCTAACAGATTTGGTATGATATCGTTTAATTGTCTAAGCGTATATTGACCTTGAATTAATGCAAAGTACGTTTCTTCGTAAAGAGCAGAAACTTTGTTCCATATATCGGACGAATGTATTTCAATATGTAAGAAAAATTCATTTATTGTGTTAAGCCACAATAAGTAATTTTTTTCATTTTTATAACTGTTCCAGAGTGATGAAACCATTTGCGTAAATTGTACTTGATCTACATTATTTAATGTAGCTAATGCATCATAAAAATAGTCTGGTGAAATATGTTTAGTAAACCCTTTATCGATATATCCTTTTAACACCTCAAACCAAGGATACGATTCTATGCGAATTAACTCATTCACAGCAAGCTCTACTGCACTATCAAAATCTTGCTGTTCCTCATAAAAGGAACGGGCAATTTTTGTGACATTCGGATAATCAGGATTTAAAGAAACTGCTTCTTTAATAACACCGAAAGCTGAGTCAAAATTATTTTGCTCAATGTAAAGAGAAAGTAATTGTAGTCTAATTTCGGTCATCAATATTTTATTATCAGTAGTAATAGAAGTATAAATATTTTCAGCAAATGATAACTGATTCAGTTCGAAATAAGCATCCGCAATATTTTTTTGTGCCCATGGTGCTAATTCATTACTAACCTTCTCCCATTTAAAAATAGCTGCTTCAAAATCTTGATGACGATAATAAAATTCACCTTGTGCAAAACGAATATAAGACCCATCAGAAATCTCATTTTTTTCTTCGTTTACATAAGCTTGTCCAAGTACGTCAAGAGTTGGTTTTGTTTCATTCTCCATTAGGAATGTTTCATAATACATCTTTTTTATTAATTGTTTTTCTAATCTCATCTTTTCCCCCACTATATCTTGAAAATACATTTTTAAGATATGTCAATACTTTTTGTATGTATGCTTTTTATCTTAACAAAGAATATCTTTTGGAAAATTTCATTTTCCTTTCATTTTTCAAGTTAGATTGAATTTTTATGAGAAAAGTTTCAGTTTTTTTTCAATTCCCTTTCAGTTATGAAACAGCATTAAATGTTCCTAATAACCTAATAACACTATAATATTCCACATTATATTATCAGGAAAACCCCATATAAACCATATTATAAAAACAATCTATATTGAATTTATATACATAATTCACTGTGCTGTCAAACAAAAAAACAACAATAGGAGCCAACAGCTATTCATACCATTTCTTTCTCAAATTGTTTTCCTTTAAAATGTTTCAGTAGTTATGTAATTAAATTCCATTAACCTATATAAATAACTAGTCCAAAAAATATCTATATGCATATCATGTTATAGTAAAGAATTTAGGAGATCCTAAAAGGAGGCATTTTCATGTTTGAAGATAAATCTAAAATAAATTACCCATATGAATTTACTGAAACTACAACAGTTCCTCTAAAGAACCCCATTGACAAAAAATTCAAGAACGGGACAGGTACACATAACTTTCCAATTAAGAAGCACTATAAAGAGCAAGTTCTATACACTGAAAAAATCAATAATAATAAAAATAAATAATTGTATAGACCTTTATAACAATTAGCCAAATAAGAAGCAACATTCAACCATGCATAGTTATTTAGTTAGTAATGATACAATTCATGCACATTTTAAAAAGTGCTGTATACAGCGCTTTTTTATACATAGATAAATTTAAGCTAACACGACCAAGAAATAAACTGTAAAATTACTCCACCATATTCTCGTTTAACTATTAAATCTACATATGAAAAGGGAGCAACAGTAAATGTTGCTCCCTTTTGAAATATAATTTATTCACTCTACATAACCCTCTTAAACATCTTCTCCAACTCATAAGTAGAATGATGCACAAGAATCGGTCTTCCGTGTGGGCATGTGTATGGGTTTGTTGTTGTACGTAATTCTTCCAGTAAGGCAAATATTTGATCGTTCGTTAAATATTGATTCGCTTTAATGGATGCTTTACAGCTCATCATGATGGCTGCTTCTTCACGTAACTTTTTAATATCCACTTTTTTTAGTTTAACAACTTGCTCCATCATTTCATCGATAATTTCTGTTTCTTGTCCTTTCGGGAACCATGTTGGATGCGAGCGGACGATAAAGGATTGATGGCCGAATTGTTCTAAAAATAGCCCAACTTTTTTTAGTTCTTCTAACTGTTCTTCGACACGTAAAAATTCAGTAAGAGATAGATCAATACGGTACGGTACAAGTAACTCTTGTACTTCTTGCGCTACCCTTCCTACTTTATCACGGAAGTATTCATAATTAATACGTTCCTGCGCGGCATGCTGGTCAATCATATATAAGCCTTTATCATTTTGAGCGAAAATATATGTTCCATGCATTTGTCCAATTGGATAAAGTGGTGGTAAGTCATTCCCGTTCATTTCAATCTCTTTTATTTCCCGAACTTCTTCTTCTAATTCCTCTAGTTCAAAATCCTCTTCATTACTGTCCCACAATTTCTCTTCTTGAATTGGTTCTTCGATTATCGGTTTAGTGGATGGTTGCCAACTTTGTTCTTCTCTTATGAGCGACTGTGGTGGTTGCCATTCTTGTTTCGGCGGTTGCCACAGTTGTGGTGGCTGTTTCACAGCCTGCGGTTCTTCTTGTTTTGCATCCATGCCAGTTGGTAAAACAATGTCCGGCATAGATGGTTCTTTCGGCTTCGCATGCTCAAACTGGAACTGTTCTTGCACACTTTCGTCTTTTTCTTTTTTCTTCGTTGTTACGCCTGCATCTGGAATGAGCTGTATTTTTTTAAATGCAGCTTGCAATGTTTCTTCGATCAGCTTTAGCAATTCTTGTTCTTTACTAAAACGAACCTCTAACTTCGCTGGATGTACGTTAACGTCAACTAACATTGGATCCATTTCAATCGATAAGAAGCCAATTGGATACCGGCCGACTGGCAGTAATGTATGGTATCCTTGCTGAATTGCTTTCATTAGTACAAAGTTTCGAACGTAACGACCATTTACGATCGTTGACATATAATTACGAGATGCTCTCGTTACTTCTGGTAATGTTACATAGCCTTTAATTGTAAAGTCTAAAGATTCAGCTTCAATTGGAACAAGCTTCTTCGCAACTTGAATACTGTAAATCGATGCAAGTACTTGTCTTACATCACCGTTACCTGATGTATGAAGCAATTTCTTTTCATTATGAAACAGTTTTAACGATACTTCTGGATGTGACATTGCAATACGATACACGATATCTGTAATATTCCCGAGCTCCGTATGAATGGTTTTCATATATTTAAGACGCGCTGGTGTATTAAAGAATAAGTTTTGTACTGTAATATCTGTTCCTTTTCGGCTCGCAGTCTTCTCTTGCTTGATAATATCTCCACCTTTAATTATGAGGTGTGTACCAGGCGCATCACCTGTGCTAGTAATTAATTCTAATTCACTAACAGAGGCAATACTCGGTAATGCCTCACCGCGGAAACCGAGTGTTCTTATGCGAAACAGATCGTTTTCATCTTTAATTTTACTCGTCGCATGGCGTTCAAAAGCGACGATACAGTCTTCTTCTGCAATACCATCACCGTTATCAATGATACGAATTTTCGATAACCCAGCTTCTTCTAAGTGGATTTCAATAGATGTACTATTCGCATCGATAGAATTTTCCACAAGTTCTTTTACGACTGAAGCAGGGCGCTCTACTACTTCCCCTGCCGCAATTAAGTTAGAGAGTTGGTCATCGAGTTTGCGAATTTTCCCCATCTACTTACTCATCCTTTCTTTAACTTTTTCTGTAAGCGATACAATTCGTTCATCGCTTCTAAAGGTGTCATATCAAGTAAATCGATTTTTTTAATTTGCGCCAATACTGCTGTTTCTTTTTGATCTAGCAGAGGTTTGTCTTGTTTCTTCGAAGACTGTTCTCCTCCAAAGAAAGATAGTTGCGATTCTTCTTCAGTCTCTACTTTCGTTTCCTGTATTTCTGCTATTTCCTCTTTTACAACTACAGGTTCTGGAGCAGCTTCTTGTACTTTCACTTCTACTCGTTTTGGAATAATAATTTCTTCCTGTCCTTCTAGCTGTGCTAACACTTCTTTCGCGCGGGCGATTAAGCTATCTGGAAGCTCTGCAAGTTGCGCAACGTGAATTCCGTAACTTTTATCTGCTGCCCCGTCTTGAATTTTATGAAGGAATACTACTTTTCCATTCTCTTCAATTGCTGAAACGTGTACATTTTTCAGTTGATCTAAACTCTCTTCTAACACCGTTAATTCGTGATAATGCGTAGAGAATAACGTTTTTGCACCAATTTGGTCATGAATATGTTCAATAATTGCTTGTGCAAGTGCCATACCATCATAGGTAGATGTACCGCGTCCAATTTCATCGAATAAAATTAAACTTCTTTCTGATGCGTTTGCAATTGCATTTTTCGCTTCTAACATTTCGACCATAAATGTACTTTGACCTGATATTAAATCATCCGCTGCACCAATTCTCGTAAAGATTTGATCAAATACAGGTAATACTGCTTCTGTTGCTGGTACGAAACAACCGATTTGCGACATAACCGTTACAAGTGCTAATTGTCTCATATACGTACTTTTACCAGACATGTTCGGCCCTGTAATTAAAAAGACATCCATATTCTCTGGCATAATACAATCATTCGGTACATACAATTTCCCGTTCAATACTTTTTCAACGACAGGATGACGACCATCTTTAATAAAGATTTCGCGCTTCGTTGTCAGTACAGGTTTTACAAACTGTTCTTCTTCACTAACTGTCGCAAAACTTTGCAGTACGTCTAATTCACTAATTACTTTCGCTAAATGTTGTAATTTCGGAATAAATACTTTTACTTCTTCACGAAGTGCTGTAAATAAATCGTATTCTAGCTGTACGATTTTTTCTTCAGCTTCCAAGATTAACGTTTCTTTTTCTTTCAGTTCATCTGTAATGAAACGTTCAGCATTAGCAAGCGTTTGTTTTCGTTCGTAGCGGCCTTCTGGAAGTGCTGCAAGATTCGCTTTCGTTACTTCAATGTAGTAACCAAAAATACGGTTGTATCCGATTTTTAACGATTTAATTCCAGTAATATCACGTTCTCTTTTTTCAAGCTCAGCAATCCACGTTTTCCCGTTTTTACTCACGTAACGATATTGATCAAGCTTGTCATTATAACCATCTTTAATAATATCTCCATCTTTAATTGAAAGCGGTGGGTTTTCTTGAATACTTCTTCCTAGTAATTCTGTTAAGCTTTCACATGGATCTGCACCTTGAATTAATCTCGATGCATAAGCGTTATCTAACAAACTAATTGCTTCTAAAATAGCTGGCACTTGAAGTAATGAACGTCTTAATTGTAATAAGTCTCTTGCATTTACGTTACCAAATGCAACTTTTCCTGCTAAGCGTTCTAAATCATATACTTCTTTTAACTTTTCTTTTAAATCTTCACGTAAGAAGTAATCATTTACAAACGTTTCAACCATTTCTAAACGCTCTTCAATTCTTTCTTTCTGTATAAGTGGACGTTCCATCCACTGTTTTAACATACGACCACCCATAGCTGTTTTCGTCTTGTCCAATAACCATAATAGTGATCCTGTTTTTTCTTTCGTCCGAAGTGTTTCTGTCAGTTCTAAATTTCGCTTTGAATGTACATCAATTTTCATAAATTGATTCGTATAATAAATTTCTACTGGTTGCAAATGATCTAAAGAACGTTTTTGCGTTCTTATTACATAGTTAAATAAACGTCCAACTGCTTTAATTAATTTTGCTTGTGAAACATTTTTCACAAGATGTTCTAATCCTTCCGGAATTGCCGTTGCATCTTCATACGAAATCGTCATTTTCAATGTTTCAGTTAACTTGTTTAGTTCATCTTTAGAAAATGAAGAATCAACAACAATTTCTTTCGAACCAGTTGCATACACTTCTAATAAAATATCTTCTACTGAACCAGTCAGTAACGTTACTGTATTTTGTCCAGTCGTTAAGTCGTTACAAGCTAATGCATATGATCCATCTTCAAAATGTGTTAATGCGGCTAAGAAGTTGTTTT
This sequence comes from Bacillus sp. PK6-16, assembly GCF_056530295.1. NCBI lineage: Bacteria > Bacillati > Bacillota > Bacilli > Caryophanales > Bacillaceae > Bacillus > Bacillus sp. PK6-16. The sequence goes on along the minus strand of NZ_CP096511.1, from coordinate 1,650,800 downwards.
CTTTCTCATCAATTGTACGCCCTTCCATCATCGTTCCTGGCGTAATTAATTGTACTACTTCACGACGTACTACACCTTTAGCTGTTTTCGGATCTTCTACTTGCTCACAAACAGCTACTTTATATCCTTTTTCAACAAGTTGTTCAATATAGTTTTTAGCCGCATGATATGGTACACCGCACATTGGTATACGTTCACTACTACCGCCATCTCGGCTCGTTAATGTAATTTCAAGTTCATGGGCTGCTTTAACAGCATCCTCAAAGAACATTTCATAAAAATCGCCTAAGCGAAAAAATAAAAAGGCATCTTGATAATCTGCCTTAACCTTTAAATATTGCTGTATCATAGGCGTATATTGAGTCATACTTTTCCTCCATAATTCTTACATGATAATCTATTTTCATATATGTCGCATTTCACGGACACTCTTATCTCCTATTTCAGGAGTCTTTCTTCATTATAACATATTTCATAAAGAATCATGTTCATTCAGCGCCACTTATGTAAAGTAAAAAGCTAGGAAGAACTTCTCCCTAGCTTTCTATTACTCTTCTTCTGCATCAACGATAAAGTTCGGATCTAATTCTTCAAATTCATCATCAGCAATTTGGAAATCATCATCTGATTCTACGCAGCCTTCAGGATTTACACTTACACAAATTTTCGTTTCTCCAACTACTTCTGTTACAAATTCACGTTCTACAGTTACAACAATTTTATTACCATTTGGTGATACAAGTGCTTCTAAACAATTTGGCGGCTGAATAACACGAGCAATAATTTCTAAATCGTCACCAGAAAAGTTTTTATCACGATAACCAATACTTACTTCGTCCGTGTAGTTCACACGTTCTGTTACAACTTCAGTCTTTGTATTTCCATCAAATGAATACCAAGTGTTCACATCATAGAAACCTTCAATTTCCACATGTTTTCCATTCTTTCTTGCTTCGTACGAGTGGTTAATTACCCAGCACCCTAAAATACTTGTTGGCTCATTATTCGATTCACATGTATGCGTTGACTTTGTATACTTACGTCCTTTTCCAACCACTGCTTTTGTAATAATCTCTCTAAATTCGGACATTCGTAACCCTCCTCAATCACTATTCACTTAATCATATGCGTGACAATAGCGGAATGTGTCATTCTTTTTTTGAGAAGACCTTACGTTTAATCCACAAAAAAAGAGATGTCAATATGACATCTCTTTAACAACCACAATTTCCTTTTTTACTTTCTACCGCTGCGCCAGTTTCACCCTTTAGTACATCGCCACCAGTTGAAATTAATATTTCATCTGTTACGTTGTTAGAAATTGTACTAGCAACTAACTGTAATAAGTCATTTACGTATGTTTGTGAAGATTTAAATTGTTGTACGACTGGAATACTGTCTAACTTATCTTGCAATGCATCAATTTCAGCTTCTACCTTTTTTAAAGCTTCCCATTTCCCGTAATGTTGCAAGTTTACTGCTTGTTTTTGCAGTGCTTTAATTTCATCGATTGCGCGCTTTACATTTTCATTTTTATGAATTTGCGCCTCTGCTTTCTTAAAAAAATCAACTTCTTCTGTTTCAGAAATCATTTTTGCTAATTCTTTCGCTTGTTCAACAATGTCATCTTTCGAATATACTTTCATCTATTATTTCACCTCAATCGGCTCTTCAACTAATTCCCCGTTAAGAGACCAAGTTTTTGCTTCCGTTATTTTTACTTTCACAAGCTGACCAATTAAAGATTTTGAAGCGACGAAGTTTACAAGTTTATTCGTACGAGTATAACCTGCAAGTACTTCCGGATTATTTTTACTTTCCCCATCAACTAACACTTCTACAATTTGACCTTTGTAACGACTATTCTTTTCAATTGCCAACGTATTTACTAGTGTATTTAAGCGTTGAAGACGTTCTTTCTTTACTTCCATCGGTACATTATCTTTCATTTTTGCAGCTGGTGTACCTTCGCGAGGAGAGTAAATGAATGTAAAGGCAGTATCAAACCCTACTTCACGATATAACGACATCGTTTCTTCAAATTGCTCATCTGTTTCATTTGGAAAACCAACGATAATATCTGTTGTTAATACTACATCTGGAATTGCTTCTTTAATTTTTCTTACAAGTTCTAAATAATGCTCACGCGAATATTTACGTGCCATAATTTTCAGCATATCCGTACTTCCAGATTGAACTGGTAAATGGATATGTTCTACTAGGTTGCCACCTTTTCCAAGCACTTCAATTAAGTGATCATCGAAATCACGTGGATGGCTCGTTGTAAAACGAATACGGGCAATATCAACTTTACGAAGTTCGTCCATTAAATCGCCAAGACCGTATTCTATATCTTCAAAGTCTTTACCATATGCATTTACGTTTTGACCAAGTAAAGTAATTTCTTTATAACCATTTGCAGCTAAATGACGAATCTCTTGGATAATATCTTCTGGACGTCTACTTCGCTCTTTTCCGCGTGTATACGGTACAATACAATACGTACAGAATTTATCACAGCCATACATAATATTTACCCAAGCTTTAATATCACCACGACGTACTTTCGGAAGGTTTTCAATTACGTCACCTTCTTTTGACCATACTTCAACTACCGTCTCTTTCGAGAACATCGCATCTTTTAGAATGTACGGTAATCTATGAATATTATGCGTTCCAAATACCATATCTACATGCTGATTTTTTTGCATAATTTTATTTACAACAGATTCCTCTTGAGACATACAACCACATACACCAATTAAAAGGTCTGGATTTCTTCGTTTGAGTGACTTTAAATGGCCTAGCTCACCAAACACCTTATTTTCAGCATTTTCACGAATTGCACAAGTGTTTAATAAAACTACATCTGCATCCTCAGTTGAAAAAGTTGGTTCATATCCAAGTGCGGTGAAAATACCTGCCATTACTTCCGTATCATGCTCATTCATTTGACAACCATATGTACGAATATAGAACTTTCTTCCTGTACCAAAATTGCGAAACTCTTCAGGTAAGCCAAAATCCCGTTCAATTTTAACTTCTTCTTTCCCGCGCTTTTTCGCATCCTTTAAGGAAGGTGGTTGATATACATTTTCAAAGTATTTACTATAATCTTTCTCTTCTTTTTTCGTAGAGGAATTTGCTTGTTGACTTGCTAATCGTTGTTGCTCGTTCATCGGTAATCTCCTTTCACCCTTAACTATACATACTCTATAGTCCATTTTAATGCGCCTAGACTCACCTCAAAAATGGTTAGATAGCTTGAGAGATAACTTGTCCTTTGAAACTTGAGTAATCAATCTAATCATTCATAAGAATGAAGTCTTCCCCACGCAAATAGACATTCCCTTTTTATCATTTCTTGTTGTCCTACCAAAAAGCATATTGCTTTATCCCTATAAACATTACCATAGTATGATGTATTTCGCCAATTTTAACAATAAAGAGGCCCTTTATTATCTTACATTTCATAAGCAATGAACTTGCCATTTTCATACAACGATTTATATATTATTTTATCATTCTGAATTTTCTAAGTAAATAAGGCTACCCTATATTTTTGTACATAAAAAAAAGGTTACCAAATCGGCAACCTCCTCTTCTTACATTACATAAATTCAGCAACAAGCTCATCAAACATTTTCTGATCCATATTTAAATCAGATTTCACTAAAGGCTCTTCACTATAGCCTTTAACAAGTTCTTGATATGATGGTTGCTTAGTATTTTGATAAATTAACCCTGTTACTAAACCGTTATTTTCCATTAAAGTTTGCATAGCCATCATGCGATTAGATGGATCATATCCCTCTACTGTGCTTAGTTTCGTTAAATTCTCTTTAAACCAATCGTAAGTATTTACTTTATTGTAAGTAACACATGGGCTAAATACGTTAATTAATGAAAATCCTTTATGGTTAATACCAGCTTCAATAATTTGTGTTAATTCTTTTAAATCACTCGAAAAGCTTTGCGCCACAAATGTCGCACCAGCTGTTAAGGCCATTTCCATTACATTTAGTGATGGTTCAATTGAACCTTGTGGTGTGCTTTTCGTTTTAAATCCAGCTTCACTACGTGGTGAAGTTTGCCCTTTTGTTAATCCGTAAATTTGGTTATCCATTACGATGTACGTAATGTCGATATTACGACGAATAGAATGGATTGTGTGACCCATACCAATCGCAAACCCATCACCGTCACCACCTGAAGCGATAACTGTTAAATCACGATTTGCCATTTTCACACCTTGCGCAATTGGAAGGGCACGACCATGAATACTATGCACACCATATGAATTAATATAACCTGAAATACGGCCTGAACAGCCGATACCAGAAATAACAGCAAGTTCATCTGGATTTAGGCCAACGTTAGCTGCCGCACGTTGAATTGCAGCTTGCACTGAGAAGTCTCCGCAACCTGGGCACCAGTTTGGCTTTACACTGTTACGAAAGTCCTTAAATGTTGCCATTTAATACAACCCCTTTTTTGCATTCGTTGTAAATCTCTTTCGGCAAGAATGGGTTTCCATCATATTTTAAAAGACTAGAAATTTTCTCACCATTACCAAGATTCATTTTCATAATGTTAGCAAGCTGACCTGTTGCATTGTTTTCTACTACTACAACACGCTTCGCCTTTTTCACAAGTGGATCGATTTCAGCTGTTGGGAACGGGTGAATTAAACGCACATGAGCATGGTTTACTTTCATACCCTCTTGTTCTAAACGCGTCATTGCCTCTTCGATCGCACCACGAGTTGAGTTAAATCCAACAAGCAATACGTCTGCTTCTTCATGCTTAACATTTTTATAAACAGGGGTATTAAACTTCAAGTTCTCCATTTTACGGAAACGTTTGTCCATTTGATCTTTACGGTTTATTGCTGATTCCGATGGTTTTCCAGTTTCATCATGTTCTACACCTGTAACATGGTGAACACCATTTTTCATACCAGGTAAAACACGTGGTGAAACGCCGTCTTCTGTTACTTCATAACGCTTGAAGTATGCTTTATTTTCACGTTCTGGTAATTCTACTTCTAAATCAAGCTTACCACGACGAATTTCCACTTTATCTAATTTAAGTGGTTCTACTGTTTGTTTTCCTAAAGAAAGCTGTAAATCTGTTAAGAAAATAACAGGAACTTGATATTCTTCAGATAAGTTAAATGCTTCTACAATGTCATAGAAAGCTTCTTCAACTGTACTTGGCGCCATTACGATTTTTGGAATTTCACCATGCGTACCGTAAATCATCGCCATTAAGTCAGACTGTTCTTGCTTAGTTGGTAATCCTGTACTTGGGCCGCCACGTTGTGTATCAACAATTACTAATGGAGTTTCTGTAATACCTGCTAAACCGATTGCTTCCATCATTAATGAAAGACCTGGACCAGCAGATGCCGTTAATGTACGAACACCAGCATAGTTTGCACCGATTGCCATTGTACAAGCTGCGATTTCATCCTCAGTTTGGATTACTGTTCCGCCGACTTTCGGTAATTTTTTAATTAAGTATTCCATAATTTCTGATGCAGGTGTGATTGGGTATGCTGACATAAAACGAGCACCACCAGCTACCGCACCAAATGCGATTGCATCGTTACCAATCATAAACATGCGTTTTTTACCATCAGCTTTTTCAAGCTGCATCATGTTTACTTTCTCACCTAGTAATTCTTTCATATATTGAGAGCCGCGTTTAATTGCGTCCATATTCTTTTGAACGACTTGCTCTCCTTTACGACCAAAGATTTCTTCAACAACATCTAAATAAGCTGTTTCATCTAATCCTAATACTGCACTTGATGCTCCAACAGCAACCATGTTTTTCATTAATGATGTGCCTAATTCTGAAGCAATATCTGTAAACGGTATCACATATAGATTTACATCTGTATTGTCAGGTATTGTTGGATTAAATTTCGCATCCGCAACTACAATTCCACCTGGACGTAGTTCGTGGAAATTAAAATCAATTGTTTCTTGGTCAAAAGCAATTAAAATATCTAAATCATCTGAGATCGCTCGTACTTCTGTTGTACTTACACGAATTTTATTATTTGTATGGCCGCCTTTTATACGTGATGAGAAGTGGCGGTAACCGTATAGGTAATATCCTAATCGGTTTAATGCAATACAGAAGATTTCTCCTGTACTTTCAATTCCTTCACCTTGTTGGCCTCCAACTTTCCATGAAAGTTGACTAATCATCTCCTACACCCCTTTTGGCTGCATTCATTGTAGTGTATTTTTTTACAGTAATAGTTTAGCATTTTTTATGCAAATAAACTACAACGGACGCAAATTATGCCTCTTCTGATTTCCCTGAATCTTTAGTATAAAGCTATTTTGTTTTTCATTCTAGTATTAGGTCTTAAAAAAAGCAATAAAATCAAATGAATTAATTTTAATTTTTCTGAATTTTAAACCAAAACTTAAAAACTCATATGTTCTACAAAATTATCATATAAAAATCGTTCTACAGTAGATGCAGCATAGTGTTTACAAAGCTCATTCATTACATTTTCATAATCTCGATAAACTGATACATTTACAACTGTTTCTAAAATCCCATCAAAATCTGAACCAAATCCTATATTGTACTCTCCACCTAATGAACAAATATATTCGATATGTCTTACTATATCTGTTATATTTGCTTCATTTTCATTCGTTAGAAACTGCGGTACAAAAGTGACACCGATCATGCCATTTTTCTTTATAAGAGCTTTAAGTTGTTCATCGTTTAAATTACGTGGGTGCTCGCAAAGTTTCATACAATTTGAGTGGGAAGCAATAGGATTTTTTGCAATCTCTATAACATCCCAAAAACTTCTTTCATTCAGATGAGACACATCAGTCCATACATGTAGCGCATTCAGTTCTTGTACAACCTGTTTACCAAAATTCGTTAAACCCGCCCCACGTGTCTCTAGCGCACCATCAGCTAAGAGATTGGCATAATTCCATGTTAGTCCAAAAGAACGTACTCCTAGGCGATACAACAACCGTAATTTCATTGCTTCTTTTCCAATTGCTTCGCATCCTTCTAGTGTTAATATCGCTCCAACCTCGTCCTGTTTTAACATGTTAATATCATCTTTTGTCTGAATAAACTTTACACCTGGTAGGGATAAAATTTCATTATAAAAAATATCTACCATTTGTAATGCTGCTTCAAATCGGTTTTCATATGCCACTGTTTCTGGTACATATATAGCAAAACATTGTATACTTCCTTTTCTTCTCTTTAACTGTTCAAATGTAATATGTAATTGTGAATCATCGTTAAAATTCCTTTTCCCTTGTGCACTCCATAACTGAAGAAGCACGTCACAATGAGCATCAAAAATTTTCATTTTCATTCCTCCATTATAAAAACAACCTGTTTGCATACTGCAAACAGGTTGTTTAAAACTTAACGAGGTTCTACAATTAATTTTATTGCTGTACGCTCTTCGCCATCAATCATAATATCTGTAAACGCTGGGATACAAATCAGGTCCAAACCACTAGGCGCTACAAATCCTCTTGCGATTGCTACTGCCTTTACCGCTTGGTTCAATGCACCTGCACCAATAGCTTGAATTTCTGCTGTTCCGCGTTCGCGAATAACACCTGCAAGTGCACCAGCTACAGAATTAGGGACCGACGTTGCTTTAACTTTTAATATTTCCATTCCGCGTTTCCTCCTCGTTTCTTTAAAAAGTATTAGCAATTATTTCACTTTAACTTATATTCACGAGGAATGGCGCGTATTCCTGCTAAATTTTCGTAATTTTTCTAAAAAATTAAAATATAATAACTTATCTAAAATTTAACGGGAATTTACTCAAAAAATGGTTGATCGTCATTAATTAAAATACGTTCAATTTTCTTTGCTTTTCCTGTATTTGGATCCACATCAATTAACACTGCACTTAATTGCGTTCTACCATTTGTTACTTCAAATCGTACTGGTAAGTTTGTTAAAAACTTCTTCAATACTGCTTCTCTGTCCATACCTAATATTCCGTCATATGGCCCTGTCATCCCAACATCTGTAATGTATGCTGTTCCGCTTGGTAAAATACGGTTATCTGCTGTAGGGACATGCGTATGCGTACCTACTACTGCTGTAGCACGCCCATCTACATACCAACCTAGCGCTTGTTTTTCACTTGTAGTCTCCGCATGGAAATCAACAAAGATAATATTCGTACGTTTTTTCGCAATATTAATTAATTCATCCACTTTACGGAATGGACAATCAATCGGAGGAAGGAAAGTACGTCCTTGTAAGTTAATAACTGCAACTTCTGTTCCATTACAGTTCACAAAGATAAGTCCTTTTCCTGGAGTTCCTTCTGGGAAGTTAGCTGGTCTTGCAAGATATTTTGCATCATCGATGAATTCAAATACTTCACGATTATCCCAAGCGTGGTTTCCAAGTGTAACTGCTTGCGCCCCACATTCTAAAAAGTTTCGATATATTTTTTCTGTAATCCCACGGCCACCTGCTGCGTTTTCTCCATTAATGATTGTTACTGTAGGTGTATATTTTTTCTTTAATGCCGGTACGTATTGTTGAATCATACCTCTACCAGGAGATCCTACTACATCCCCAACAAATAATATTCTCATATGTCTTACCCTTTCTATGTACTGCATTTTTTATTGCTATAGCATCAAGTAAATTCCTTATAATATGTTTATTATAAGTTTGTTTCACTTTTATACTATATAACTAACTGTATTTATTTTATCCAATTCCAACACAAAAAAATAAAGTGGTGTTTCACCACTTTATTTTGCGTATTCCACTGCACGTGTTTCACGAATAACAGTTACTTTAATATGTCCTGGGTAATCCAGTTCATTTTCAATACGTTTTCGGATATCACGAGCTAAACGATGAGCTTCTAAGTCATCGATTGTATCTGGTTTTACCAAAATACGAACTTCACGTCCTGCTTGAATTGCAAATGACTTTTCAACGCCTTCATAAGACTCTGAAATCTCTTCTAACTTTTCAAGACGACGAATATAGTTTTCAAGTGTTTCACTACGAGCTCCTGGTCTTGCAGCTGATAAAGCATCTGCTGCTGCAACTAAAACTGCAATGATAGAAGTTGGTTCTGTGTCACCATGGTGAGATGCGATACTGTTTATAACTACAGGATGCTCTTTATATTTCGTTGCAAGTTCAACACCAATTTCAACGTGGCTTCCTTCTACTTCATGGTCAATCGCTTTTCCGATATCATGTAATAGACCTGCACGTCTTGCTAGTTTTTCATCCTCGCCAAGCTCTGCCGCCATAAGTCCAGTTAAATATGCAACTTCCATAGAGTGTTTTAAGACGTTTTGACCATAACTTGTACGGTATTTTAAACGACCTAAAATTTTAATTAAATCTGGATGTAATCCGTGAACACCCACTTCAAACGTTGTTTGCTCTCCGACTTCGCGAATATACTCGTCCACTTCACGTCTTGATTTTTCGACCATCTCTTCAATACGCGCTGGGTGAATACGTCCGTCCTGTACTAGTTTATCAAGAGCGATACGAGCTGTTTCACGACGAATTGGGTCGAATCCAGAAAGGATTACCGCCTCTGGTGTATCATCGATAATTAAGTCAATACCCGTTAACGTTTCTAACGTACGAATATTACGACCTTCACGCCCGATAATACGTCCCTTCATTTCGTCATTTGGAAGATTTACAACCGAAACGGTTGTTTCAGCAACATGATCAGCTGCACATCTTTGCATTGCAAGAGATAAAATCTCTTTTGCTTTCTTATCCGCTTCTTCTTTCGCGCGAACTTCACTTTCTTTTACCATAACAGCGATTTCATGAGAAACTTCACTTTCTACTTTACCAAGAATAATTGCTTTCGCTTGTTCGCGTGTCAGATTGGAAATGCGCTCTAATTCTGTTTGTTGCTTTTGAACTAACTCTCCCACTTTGCTTTCCAACTCTTCAATCTGTTGTTGTCTCGCTACAAGAGATTCCTCTTTCTTCTCTAACTGTTGCTCGCGTTTATCGAGCGTTTCGTCTTTACGATCAAGGTTCTCTTCTTTTTGCATTAAACGATTTTCTTGTTTTTGTAATTCGCTTCTACGGTCACGAATTTCTAATTCAGCTTCTGTACGAAGTGTATGAATTTCATCCTTTGCTTCTAAAAGCGCTTCTTTCTTAAGTGCTTCAGCATCACGATTCGCTTCGTCTAAAATACGTCTCGCTTCATTAGCCGCACCATTAATCTTCGCTTCAGCAATAGACTTTCGAACAAAAAAGCCAACAACTGCACCGACTGTTGCAAGCAAAATGGAGATGAGTATCCAAACTGTACTCGTCATGATTTCACCTCCCCTTGCTATGAATGAAAAAAGACTGTCGGCATGTACATTGAATTACAACATACAGCAAAGACCGTCGTCCCGCTTTTTTAAGGGACTTTCTTCATTTCACAATTAAAATGTCATATTATTATTTCGGTAAGATTTAAACCTTACTCCGAATATTACTTCTCTTCTTGAGAAGAGTATATTGTATATAAGAAAAAATATACATTCTCATTGTATCTATCGTAATTTTCATTGTCAAGCGTTGTCTACTTTTACTTTCTTTGCCTTCAGCCTTGAATGTGACCTAAATTTTAAAAGTAAGGAGCCTACTATACTGGAAAACCTTAGTAATTCCCATTTCTTTTACTTAAAATATTTAAATATCCCTCTTTACACAACGCATTTGAAGTAAAAAAATATTTTTTATCTATAATATTATGCTCCTTAATAGTAGATAAAAAAATAAAAGACACGAGGCCGTGTCTTTTATTTTTTTAATCAAGAAGAGTTGGATCTTCTGCACCCTCAGCACCAGAATCTTCACTAATTCCGTGATGCTCACGAATAAAGAAGGCAATTTCTTCTCTTAAATCTGTATTTTCTTTTAAGAACTGCTTCGAATTTTCACGACCTTGTCCTAGGCGTTCTTCATTATAAGAATACCAAGCACCGCTCTTTTGAACGATATCAAGCTCAGAAGCCATATCCAAGATTTCACCTTCTCTTGAAATACCTTCTCCGTACATAATATCAACTTCAGCAACACGGAATGGTGGTGCTACTTTATTTTTCACTACTTTTACTTTTGTTTTATTACCAACGATGTCGTTACCTTGCTTTAATTGCTCCGCACGACGCACTTCAAGACGAACAGTTGAATAGAATTTCAACGCACGACCACCTGGAGTTGTTTCTGGGTTTCCGAACATAACCCCAACTTTTTCACGAATTTGGTTAATAAAGATTGCAATTGTTTTTGATTTGTTGATTGCTCCTGAAAGCTTACGAAGTGCTTGTGACATTAAACGTGCTTGTAAACCTACGTGTGAGTCACCCATGTCGCCTTCAATCTCTGCTTTCGGTACAAGAGCTGCTACAGAGTCAATTACGATAATGTCAACCGCACCACTTCGTACAAGTGCTTCCGCGATTTCTAATCCTTGCTCCCCTGTATCAGGCTGTGATAATAGTAATTCATCTATGTTAACGCCTAATTTTTGTGCATATACAGGATCCATTGCGTGCTCCGCATCGATGAATGCTGCTTGTCCACCTTGACGTTGTACTTCTGCAATTGCATGTAATGAAACTGTCGTTTTACCTGAACTTTCAGGTCCGTAAATTTCGATAATACGGCCACGTGGATATCCGCCTACCCCTAGTGCCACATCAAGTGCTAAAGAACCACTAGAAACCGTAGAAACTCTACGCTCCGCTTGTTCTCCTAATTTCATAATTGAACCTTTACCGAATTGCTTCTCTATTTGTTTTAACGCCATATCTAACGCTGCTTGACGATCACTCATTCAAAATTCCTCCTTAACTGAATTGCTAATCTTATTATACCTATTTTCAATTCAATTTGCCAACAAAAATCGAACATTTATTCGATTTTTTTATTTTCTATCAAATAATATCTAAATTTAACCGTAAAAAAACTAGAAGAAACTTATATCTCTTCTAGCTTTTTATATAAATGATAAAATCCATATTTTGCTGTTCGTTCTCTAATTTGTTGACGACTTCCGCTTAAATTAAGAGGAAAGACTACAGTTGGTTCATCCTTAATCGAAAGCCCAACAAATACTGTTCCTGGTTCTTTCTGTTCTGAAGCATCTGGCCCTGCTACACCAGTGAAACTAATTCCGATATCCGCTTTTAGTACATCCTTAACATTTTCAGCAAGATAACGAGCACATTCTTTACTAACTGCACCATCAGTATGCAACACTTCTTCAGGCACACGTAAAACATGTTGCTTCACATCATTATGATAACAAATGACACCGCCTTTAAACACAGAAGAAACACCAGCGTTTTCAGTTACTTGATTTCCAAAAAGACCACCTGTTAAACTTTCTGCACACGCTAAAGTTAACCCTTTTCTCTTCAATAACTCGATTGCCTTATAATGCAAAAATTCTTGGTCATATCCGTAGAAAAATTCTCCTACTCTTTCTAAAATCAAATCTTCCACATGTTGAATTAGTTTCTCCGCTTCGCTAACATTTTGATGCTTAGCGGTTAAACGTAATGTCACTTCTCCATCATTTGCTAACGGGGCGATTGTTGGGTTTGTTTGTCCATCAATTAAATCTTGAACTTTCACCTCTAATTGGGACTCCCCAATACCGAAGAAACGAAGCACACGAGAATAAATGTTTTCTCCTGTTGTAAAATTACGTAAAAAAGGCTCTACGTAACTTACATACATTGGTTTCATTTCTTTTGGCGGCCCTGGTAATAAAATATAAACTTTTCCGTTTTTATTTACCCCCATACCCGGCGCCATACCGTGGTCATTTGCAAATACTGTTGCTCCATTTAAAACGAGCGCTTGCTTTTTATTATTCTCCGTAAATTCACGGCCTGTACGCTTAAAGTAATTACTTATTAAGGCTAATGCCTTTTCATCATACACAAGCTCTTCATCTAAACTAATAGCTATCGTTTCTTTCGTTAAATCATCTTTTGTCGGTCCTAATCCACCTGTAAAAATAAGTATATCAGCACGTTCTTCCGCAGCTTCAATCGCCTTTTGCAATCGCTTATTATTATCACCAACAACAGTATGATAGTACACGTTAATTCCGATTGAAGCTAACTTTTCAGATAAAAACTGGGCATTTGTATTTGCAATTTGTCCAAGTAATAATTCAGTTCCAACCGCAATAATCTCAGCATTCATCCCAATTCCCCCATAAACTTCTATTTTGAGTTTACAAAAGCAGCTCTATTTTTCCAGAAATAATCCCATCCTGAAATAACAGTAAAGATTAATGCAATCCATATGAAGATATCCGCAACTGGAATATGGATTAAATTTAAAGGTACATCGTGTAATAAATATGCTGCAATCGCAATAATTTGTGTCCATGTCTTAATTTTTCCTAGCTGGTTTGCTGCAACTACTTCCCCTGTTCCAGCAAGTACAAGACGTAAACCAGTTACCGCAAACTCACGACTGATAATTACAATAACAATCCAAGCCGGTACATATTGCATCTCTACCAATGTAATAAGTGCTGCCGAAACAAGTAATTTATCAGCTAACGGGTCAAGAAACTTCCCTAAATTCGTTACAAGATTATATTTTCTTGCGTAATGTCCATCAATCCAATCTGTAGCTGAAGCAATGATAAAGATAAGTGCCCCCACTAAATGTTGAATCGGTAAATCAACATCACCAATTTTGTATGAACCCCAATCAAAGGGTGCTAACATAATTACCATAAAAATTGGAATTAAGAAGATTCTAGATATTGTAATTTTATTTGGTAAATTCACAGCTATTCCTCCATCATATCAAAAACATTTGTTCATCGAAAAAAAGTCATCGAAGCGATGACTGTTATTGTGCAGGTTGCTCTATCCCTTGGTTTTTTATCACCAATCTTTGGTGAAGTTCTTTTTCTGGATCCAATGGATAAGCGACCACTTGGCCATTCAGTTTAACTTCAACATTCGTTGCATTTCCAATATTAAGTCGCACTTCTTTTAATGTTGATACATCACGTTTTTCTATTTGGCCCTCTTGTACTGTAGCGTTTAGAATCACATTCCCAGCATCATCTTTAACATCTACATAACTCGCACCTTTACCCGATAATTCCAGTTCTAATGTTTTATTATTATGAATTTCCAAAGTAGATACCTTTCCAGTTGTTCCAACTACTTTCACTTCTTGCTGTCCAGTTGGTTGTGCTGGTTGCTCCTCTTTCTTTGGTTCTTCTTTCTTTGGTTCCTCTTTTTTTGGCTCTTCCGCTTTCACTTCATCTTTCTTCGTATCTAACGGAGAATCTTTCGCTTTTTGAACTTCAATTTTCTCACTTTGAGCGCTCGGAACTTTTTCATCATCTTTTCCAGTTAACGCTTGAAACACAAACCAGATTACCACTCCAACTGCGATTACTAACAGCGCAACTAAGATTTTCGGCATGTGATCTGCAATTGGCCATGATGAAGATTTTTGCATTGTTTCTTGTGTTTTTTGTCCCGTTGATACTTGTGGAACTTCACGCTTTTCAGATTGTGGTATCGTACTCTGATGTTCTACGAGCAGTTCCTCTCCATTTAATCCAACCGCATCTGCGTATTGTTTAATGAATGCACGCGCATAAAAAGCTCCTGGCAATACATCATAATTGCCTTCTTCAATTGCCACTAAATGGCGTTTTTGAATTTTTGTAATCTCATGCAGCTGATCAATAGACAAGCCTTTCGCTTCTCTTGCTTCTTTCAGCTTTTGTCCCAATTCCGTCACTACTAACACCTCAATATTTCTTTAAAAGTCAAACATAGAGAAATTATTTTGCGTACCTTGCTCAATTTCATCTACTAAATTATATTGAATTTCTTCATCATAATCGTTACGCAACTCGATAATATAATCAAAATCATCCAATGTGTATTCTGACTGACTCACAAATACATCAGGATGTTCCACAACTTTCGTTGCAGGCAATCTCATAATTTCACGAACGAGCTGCCAATGTCTTTCGTTAGCACGCTTCGTTGACACAATTCCATCTAGGATGAAAATATTGTCATCGCTATACTCATCTTCAATTAATTGACTACGAACAGTTTGCTTAATAAGAGTAGATGATACAAATAACCACCTTTTATTTGCACAAACACTTGCAGCAACAATGGATTCTGTTTTTCCGACACGAGGCATTCCGCGTATCCCAATTAGTTTATGGCCTTCTTTTTTCATAATTTCTGCCATAAAGTCTACAAGTAAGCCTAATTCATCACGCACAAATCGAAATGTTTTCTTATCATCTGCATCTCGTTGTATGTACCTACCATGCCTAACCGCTAGCTTATCTCTTAGCTTGGGCGGACGATATTTCGTTACCGTTATGTTATCCATCGTATTTAAAATTGATTCAAGTCTAGAGATTTGCTCTTGATTATCACACATAAGAAGTAACCCACGTCGTGCATTATCTACACCATTAATTGTGACAATATTAATGCCGAGCATACCGATTAACGAAGAAACGTCACCAAGCAAGCCAGGTCGGTTTTTATGTATTTCATATTCAAAATACCATTCAATCATCCAAGATCACTCCCCTTGCTTACTTTACACCTACGTACTATATTATATGATTTCACCTTAATAGGGAAGCTAAATGTATAATCTACCCTGTGTAATTATTATACAAAAAAAGTAGAGAGGAGAATCTCCTCTCTACTTTTACTTATGTTGTACGAACTTAACCATTAAATTTGCAATTGTATGTTGCTCCTGTTCATCAGCAACTTTCCAAAGCTCAGCTAATAATTTCTCTTGGTCATTGCGTCCTTCTACTTCATTAGCAAGATAGTCGCCAACACGAAACGCCATATCTGATACCGCACCGCCATCTAAACCTTTGTCTTGCGCTTGCTCTAAACGTTCTCCTAAAAAGCTCTTCCACTGATCAAAATTATCTAATACTGACATAATTAAGCACCTCACTATTGAGTAATAAAATCATCCTTAATTTGTGCAACTATTCATTTTTTATGTAAGAATTTTTTAGCAGTGCCAACCGCCATTCACTCCGATAATTTGTCCAGTTATGTAAGACGCTCCTGGTGATACGAGGAATGAAACTGTTTTCGCTACTTCTTCTGGTAATCCTATTCTACCTAATGGTATATCTTCAGCAATTCCCATTTTATCTTCTTCAGAAAAAACACTTAACATTTCCGTTTCAATTGCTCCTGGTGCTACTGCATTCACACGTAATCCACTTAAAGAAACTTCTTTCGCTAAAGCTTTCACATATGAATTTTGTGCCCCTTTTACCATTGAATAAAGCACTTCACAAGAAGCCCCTATTTGTCCCCATATAGATGAAACAATTACAATATTACCACTTCTTCTCCCGATCATAGGCGGAAGTGCCATAGAAAGTAATTTATATACGTTCTTCACTTGAAGTTCTACCATATAATCCAATTCATCGTTTGTTACATCTGTTACTAGTCCAAAAATACTCTTCCCAGCTGCGTATACAATAACATCAATAGGATGTTCAATTTGTCCCCACAATTGCCCTGCTCCATCACTAGAAGCTAAATTCGCTTGAACAGGGATAACTTCTCCCCATGCCTTCTGCAATTCCAATACCTTTTCTTCACTGTTATTGTAATGAACATAAACTGTATATCCATCTTGAATTAATTGTTTCGAAATAGCAGAGCCAATTCCTCCGCTCCCTCCAGTTACTAACGCATACTTTTTCATAAAGTCCCTCTCTTATCTCTACAAGTTCAATTTTCACATAACTAAATAATACCCTCATCTTACAATTTTTCAATGATAAGATGAGGGTATCTTTTTAATTTTATTTTTTCGGTAACACCTGACAAATACTCATTTTGTCTTCTGATAACAATAATTTCGCTACTTCTTGTAAGTCTTGAACGGTTAGTCCTTCTAATACAGTCAATGCGTCAAATAGGCTAGATTCATTAAACGCGTATCGTGTAAATTGATTTGCAATATATTCTGGTGAATTCAACGAGCGTAAAAAACCACCAATTTTCTTTTTCTTCACTCGTTCTAATGCCGCCGCATCTAATTGATCATAATCTGTTTTTAATAAAATATCTTTTAAACGATTTGCCAATTCATCAGGTTGTTTCGTATCACCGCCAACCATTGCAAAACCGAAGTTATTTTCTTCTGTATAGTCATACGAGAATGAATCATCAATAAGCCCTTCATTATATAAAGTTTCGTAATGAACAGAACTTTTTCCAAATAAATAATCTAAGAGTAACGTAAGCGCAATTTCTTGTTTTAAAAGCGCTTGCCCCTTTTCCTTTAAATTAGTCGCTTTAATACCAACTAAACATTTCGGTGTTTGCACAGGCATTGAAATAATTTTTTTCTTTTCATTTACCTCATTTGGTTCTTCTTCAAATGAACGCACAATTTCTGGCTGGTTTTTATAATCTTTTTTCGCTTGATTTTCACGTACTAAATCCATTGTTTTCTCTGGATCAATTGCACCCACAACAAATAATAACATATTGCTCGGATGATAAAATGTTTCATAACATTCATACAATAAATCTTTCGTAATTTTACTAATAGATTCGATTGTCCCTGCAATATCAATTTTAATTGGGTGTTTTACAAACAAGCTATCAATTAACCCGAAGTACAAACGCCAATCTGGGTTATCTTGATACATTTGAATTTCTTGCCCAATTATCCCCTTCTCTTTTTCAACCGTTTTTTCAGAGAAATAAGGCTCTTGCACGAAGTTTAGCAATGTATTTAAATTTTGTTCTACGTTTGAAGTACATGAAAAAAGGTAAGCTGTTCGTGTAAAGGATGTAAAAGCATTTGCCGATGCTCCTTGTTTACTAAACAATTGGAAAGCATCGTGATCTTCTTTTTCAAATAATTTATGCTCAAGAAAATGTGCAATTCCATCAGGCACACGAATCATTTCTTCTTTCCCTAATGGTACAAATGTATTATCTACAGAACCATATTTCGTCGTAAACGTCGCAAATGTTTTATTAAATCCTTGTTTCGGTAAAACATATACATCTAATCCATTAGGAAGTTTTTCATAATAGAGTGTTTCTTTTAATTGCTCATAAACAATTTTCTCCATTTACTCTCCCTCCGTTCCTTGTAAAAAGTAAATTGTATCTAGTTCAATATTTTTAGCAACTTTTACAATTTCTTCTTTCGTCACACTTTCTATACCTGTAAGCCATTCTTCAACTGGACGTGTACGATCTGAAATAATACCATGATATAGCATTTCTACAAAGCCACGTGGTGTATCAATTGCCTCTAATATTTGATTTTGGATGACACTTTTTGTTTGATGTATTTCTTCTTCAGAAAACTCTCCGTTTTGCATCGCAAGCATTTGTTCTTTAATAATCTCAACTGCTTTTTCATAATTTTTCGCTTCGATTCCTGACATAACAAATAATAAACCTTTATGACTTTCAAAGCGCGATGCTGCATAGTACGCTAAACTATTTTTTTCACGCACATTTACGAATAACTTCGAATGAGAAAAGCCACCAAACAATCCATTGAACAATTGCAATGCAAAATAATCTTCATCTTTATATGTGACAAATGTACGATAACCGATGTGTAATTTACTTTGTTTTAATTCTTGTTTTTCAACAACTTCTTTTTCTTCATTATTTCGTCTATGAAGGAGTACATTTCTTTCTCTCACTGGACGAGTTGAAATAGAAAAATACTTACTTACAAGATCAACGGCGTTTTCTGAAATATCACCAATAATATATAGATCCATTTCATCTTCCGCTAACACCTTTTGATAATATTGATACAAACTTTCATTTGTAATAGACATAACACTCTTTTTTTTTCCATTTGCACTTAAGCGATACGGTTCTACTTTGCACATTTCTTCAATTAAACGCTCGTTTGCATAACGCATTTTATCATCATAAGTAGCTTCAATTCTCTGTAACAGTGCTCTTTTTTCACTTTCTACGATAGAAGATAGGAAACCGTTCCCCTCCGTTGCTGGATGTAACACAATATCTGACAACATAGAAAGCGCTTTTTCAAATAACGGTGGTGCATCATGTAAATAAACTTCATTTGCAATGTCTACATAAATGGAGATAATATGGTCTTCCCCTTTTTTACTTACATCTACCGCTAAAGAAGATCCGTATAATTCTTCTAAATATTGACGAAGACGAATTACAGAAGGTAATTTTTCTGTCGCACTTTGCAATACGTATGGCAATAGGGCACGCTCTGTCACCGTCTCCTCATTTAAAGGCGCTTTAAAACGAAATACAAAGGTATTCGTTTTATATTTATCAGTCGGAATAATATGTACGCGCAAACCACCTAACTCATGTAGTTGTTGTTCCATTAGTTTCATTTATAGCCCTCCTTTACGTATATAGGAATATTCCTCTTCAATATACAGTTTTTAGAAATAAAAAATCAACTTTTCTCCCTTATTATGCTTACATATGATTCTTTCTAAAAACTTTAATATGTAAGGAACATAGTAAAATTCCGTATTAAATATATTCTATGTAAAAAAGCCCACACTAATGTGCGAGCTTTTTTATACTTATAAAATACTTATCGTTTTCCTTTTTCATAAGGAGTTCCTAATGCTTTAGGAGCTTCAGAACGACCTACAAAACCGACAAGCGCTAATATTGTGAATATATATGGTAATATCGTTAATAAAACACTTGGAATTTGATCTAATACAGGGATTGTTCCGCCCGTTACACTTAAAGATTGCGCAAAACCAAAGAATAGAGCTGCACCTAGTGCGCCTAGTGGATTCCACTTTCCAAAAATCATAGCAGCTAAAGCTAAGAAACCTTGTCCTGTAATAGTTGCCCCTGAGAAGTTATTAGAAATTGACATTGCAAAAATCGCTCCACCAATTCCAGCAAACACTCCTGAAATACAGACTCCAATATAGCGCATTTTATATACGTTAATCCCCATCGTATCCGCTGCCATTGGGTGTTCACCAACAGCACGTAGACGAAGACCGAACGGTGTTTTATAAATAACATACCAAACAACGAATGCTAAAATAATGGCAATATATGACGTTATTGGTACGTTCGAGAAAAATATTTTCCCTAAAACCGGAATATCCGAAAGGCCTGGAATATCAATCTTTTCAATACGATACTGAATAAAGTCAGTCTGCCCTTTATCAAAAATCTTCTTAATTGCAAATACTGTTAAACCAAGAGATAAGAAGTTAATGGCTACACCACTTACAACTTGATCTGCTCGGAATGTAATAGAAGCTACCGCATGAAGTAATGCAAATAATCCACTACCAATTGCCGCAAATAGTAACGCAATCCACGGAGTCATCGTTCCCCAAGTATCACCCATTAATAAGTTTGTAACGACTCCAATAAATGCACCAAATAGCATTAGTCCTTCTAATCCGATATTTACAACACCCGATCGTTCACTAAATACACCACCTAGTGCTGTGAAAATGATAGGTGCCGATGTATATAACGTACCCGTCACAAGAATGGCTAATATATCTAAAAAGCTCATTTATTTCCCCTCCTTGCTCATGCGTGTAAGCGCCCATCTTAACACATAACTACATGCAACAAAGAAGATGATACATGCAATAATTACATTAATAAGCTCTGACGGTACATCTGCCTCAAAGTTCATTTGAGGGGAAGCACTTTTCAAACCACCAAATAATAAAGCTGAA
The DNA here is from genome assembly GCF_056530295.1 of Bacillus sp. PK6-16. Taxonomy (NCBI): domain Bacteria; kingdom Bacillati; phylum Bacillota; class Bacilli; order Caryophanales; family Bacillaceae; genus Bacillus; species Bacillus sp. PK6-16. The sequence continues at coordinate 1,629,988 of NZ_CP096511.1, read as the reverse complement.
AGGATTATACCAAACGGATTATTCCCTCCAAGTAATGCTACGGCAATCCCATCAAATCCTACTCCTGTAAACGAAGACATCGCTGTCATACTCTGGAATGTCCCTAATCCTTCCATCGCTCCACCAATCCCCGCAAATGCACCAGCAATTGTCATGGAGAATACTACATTACGAGAAACTTTCATACCTGCATATTGAGAAGCATGCTGATTAAATCCTACTGACTTTAATTCGTAACCTAAAGTTGTTCGATCTAATAAGAACCACATTAAAATAGCGATTAAAATTGCTACAATAATTCCCCAATGTAGACGTGAACCATCAGTAATAGAAGCAAGCCAGTCTGAAGATAGTGACGCACTCTCTTTAATATCATACGTTTTGTCATTACCCGCATGTAAGAAACGCTTAATGATGTCATACGTTACATACAACGCGATATAGTTCATCATAATAGTTACAATAACTTCATTCACTTGAAACTTCCCTTTTAAATATCCCGGAATGAAGCCCCAAATTCCGCCCACCAATGCTGCAAATAAAATAGATAATGGAATATGAAGGAAAGCTGGTAGTGAGACTGCATAACCGAACCAAACCGCTGCAAGCCAACCAACTAACAATTGACCCTCTACCCCGATATTAAATAAACCTGTACGAAATGCAAACGCCACCGATAAGCCAGCAAGAATAAGCGGTATCATTGTACGAAGCGTTTCACCAATCGCACTTGCGCTGCCGAACATTCCTGTCCAAAGTGCACTATAACCAACAATTGGATCATAGCCACTAACTAGCATTACAATCGCTCCTACAAGTAAGCCGAAAATAACGGATAGTACTGGGACTAAAATATTTATCGTTCGTTCTGTTAAAAGCTTTTTAGCCATTTGTACCCACCTGCTCCTTCTTTGTTCCTCCAGCCATTAACAATCCAAGCTGTTGTTCATTCGTTTCTTTCGCATCAACTATTGCTACAATTTCCCCTTCATAAATAACAGCAATTCGATCGCTAACATTTAAGATTTCATCTAACTCTAATGATAAAAGTAATACACCTTTTCCTTTATCCCTTTGCTCTATTAATCTCTTATGAATAAATTCAATTGCTCCTACATCTAAACCACGTGTTGGCTGTGCCGCAATTAATAAATCTGGATTTCGGTCTACTTCACGTGCAATAATTGCTTTTTGTTGATTCCCCCCAGATAGAGCACGTGCCAACGTTTGCTCACTAGGTGTACGCACATCAAACTGTTCAATAAGAGCCTTTGCTTTTTCTGTAATTTTGCTGAAATTTAAAATCCCTTTCTTTGAAAATGGATTTTTATAATACGTTTGCAGAACTATATTATCTCTAACAGAAAAATCAAGAACGAGTCCGTGTTTATGACGATCTTCTGGAATATGACCAATTCCTTCTTCTGTTATTCTTCTAACAGGCCAATTTGTTATTTCTTTTCCTTTAATTGCAATAGAACCTGACTCAACTTTTCGTAAACCAGTAATTGCTTCTATTAATTCACTTTGTCCGTTTCCATCAATCCCTGCAATCCCAACAATTTCCCCCGCACGAACAGTTAAGTCAAGGCCTTTTACAGCAGGTAGTTGACGTGCATCGTGAACAACAAGGTTTGCAATTGAAAGTACCTCTTCTTTTGGCTTCGCGTCTATTTTTTCTGTTTTAAAATTCACTTGACGTCCGACCATTAATTCTGCAAGTTTATTTTCATCCGTATTTGCAACGTCAACCGTTCCAATCCCTTTTCCTTTACGAATAATCGTACAACGATCGCAAACTTCCATAATTTCTTTCAACTTATGTGTAATAAGAACAATAGATTTTCCTTCTTGCACAAGCTTTTTCATAATTTGAATTAGCTCATGAATTTCTTGCGGTGTTAACACAGCTGTTGGTTCATCAAATATTAAAATTTCTGCACCGCGGTAAAGAGTTTTCAAAATCTCAACACGCTGCTGCATACCAACTGAAATATCCTGTATTTTCGCATATGGATCTACAGATAAACCGTATTGTTCAGACAGTTTTTGAATTTCTTTAGCAGCTTCCTCAACAGCAATTTTCCCTTTTTTCTTCGGTTCATTTCCGAGAATAATATTCTCTGTAACTGTAAAATTATGAACAAGCATAAAGTGTTGATGGACCATTCCAATACCAAGGTCATTTGCTATATTCGGATTTGTGATTTTTACAGGTTTACCTTTAATTTTAATTTCGCCCTGCTCTGGTTGGTACAAACCAAATAGTACATTCATCAATGTGGATTTCCCTGCACCATTTTCTCCAAGTAAAGCATGTATCTCACCCTGCTTTACTTGCAGCGTAATATCATCATTCGCTACAATGCCTGGGAATACTTTCGTAATGTTATTCATCTCAATTACGTATTCCATTGTGTTCCTCCTTTTAACAGGGAACATTCCCTATTACACTATTAACTTATTAAGCAATTCGGAAGTTTTATACATACAAAGGTTAGTTCTATGAACTAACCTTTGCTATTTCTCTATTTATTTTTTTAGAGAAGCTTCGTATTCTTTATACTCTTTATCTGTAGCTGGCACTTTAATTTCACCGGCTGTAATTTTCTTTTCAAGCTCTTCTACTTTTGTTAAAATTTCAGGGTTAACTTTTTTCACGTTATCAGTTGTTTTTGAAATACCAATACCGTCATCTTTTAAGCCAAACTCTTCAATTTTCCCACCTTTTAAATTCCCATCTTTTGCTTCTTTAGCTACTTTTTCTACAGCTACATCAACACGTTTAATCATTGAAGTTAATGTTACATTTTCAGGCATACCTTCTTGATGTTGGTCACGGTCAACACCTATTACCCAAACGTTTTCACCTTTTTTCTTACGGTTTTTCGCTTCTGTGAACACACCGTTACCTGTACCACCAGCAGCATGATAAATTACGTCTACGCCTTGACCATACATTGCTGAAGCAAGAACTGTACCTTTTTCAGGCTTATCGAATGCTTCTGCATATTCAGATACGATTTCAATGTTTGGATTTACTGCCTTTGCACCAGCTTTAAATCCATTTTCAAATTTACTAATTAAATCACTTTTCATTCCACCAACAAATCCTACTTTATTCGATTTTGTTGACATAGCTGCTACCGCACCTACAAGGAATGATCCTTCATGATCTTTAAACGTAATGCTCGTTACGTTCGGTGCATCTACAACAGTATCTACGATTGCAAATTGTTGTTTTGAAGATTCTTTTGCTACTTCTTTAATTGCACCTTCTAATTTATAACCAATTCCGAATGTTAAATCATATTTATCTTTTGAGAATTTTTTTAAATTCGGAATATAATCAGCTTCTTTTTCAGACTGAAGGTAACGATAATTTGTCTTTTCTTTTAAACCATTATCTTTACCAAACTTTTGTAACCCTTCCCAAGAAGATTGGTTAAATGACTTATCATCAACGCCCCCAACATCCGTTACAAGACCAACCTTGAAATCTTTATTGTCTTTCGTGTCTTTCTTGTCACTGCTCGCCTTATCCGAGTTACCACATGCACCTAAAACTGTACTTGCTGCTAAAGTTAATGATAATAAAAGGCCTGCTTTTTTCTTCATACTAGAAACCCCTCCAAAAATGATATATATTTATTTATTCTTACGCTGCTGTTCCTTACTTCTTGCTGTCACCTCCCTAAAAAGGAATTTACCTACATACGCTTTCTTAATACGTGGAAGCTAAATTTATCAGCTCTAAAGTAATTGATAGAATATAAGATTGGCTCATCATTTTGATCATAGTGCATTTGTTTTAATACAAGCAGTGCTGTTTCAGGCTCACATTCTAAAATTGGTGAGATTTTAGGGTGATAGCCAATTGGCTCAATGTGAGCAACCGCATATGTTATGCGCTTATGCGTGTTATTATGTATCACCGTTAATAATGATTCCTCATTGTAACCCGATAAGTCTGGCAATATTTCTTTTGCAAGTTTATCGATACAATACACAACAGGTTCCCCATCTGCTGTACGCACGCGTTCAATCATCACTGCATTAAAACCATCTTCACTATTAAACTTCTCTTTTTCCTCTTCTGTTAAAGTTGTAGTAGATGATGATAAAAAGATTGTTCCTGGTGTTTTCCCCACACTAGAAATCATATCTGTAATACTAGAAAGTTGTTCTATTCCAGAAGAAAATAATGGCTTTGCATTTACAAATGTCCCTACACCATGTCTACGAATGACAACATTTTCTTCTTCTAAAATACGCAACGCTTCCCTTAAAGTCGCTCTACTTACGCCAAGTTCTTTCGCTAAATCAAACTCTGATGGTAACTTTTGTCGTTCTTTATAAGCGCCATCTTTAATTTTTTCTTTGATGTGATCAATCACCCGTAGATATAGGTGACGACTATCAGATTTTACTGACATAAGACTCCCCCGCATTTCAATTATTCGACCTCTGATGTAAGACTTCTTTTCTCTTTTTTCAACTTACAACATAGTACAAATGACTAAACACCAAAATAAGTGTAATTGTCGAATAAATAATAATAATTTTTTAAAATAAAATTTTCACTCTTTATTGCATAAAAAAAACTTTGCACCATAAACATTCCTCATTTCGAGAAAAAGTTCGGCACAAAGATCCTTTACATCCTTTGTTACACACTTTTCCCCTCATAGTCTAGCAATTCATGGTTGCCAGGTAGAAACTTATGGACCTTATCTCCAAGATTATATGAGGCAGTGATTCTTTTCGAAGTAATCTTACCACTTGCTCTCATACGTGTCAACAAAATCTAACATTTTTCTGCATTAAATATCGAACATTTACATAAAACATACTCAAAGTATTCGTATTCTAAAGGGCACCCCTAAATGTAAGCCCTTTCTTTATCGCTGAGTATAGTATATAACAAAAACACTATATAAAAAAGCCTAATTGTAAAAACAATTAGGCTTTTTTTAAGAACTTTTTTCTTGTACATCATTAATGAGTACTTCCCTCGGTTTACTCCCTTCATACGGACCTACTACACCATTCATTTCCATTGCATCAATTAGGCGAGCAGCTCGCGTATAACCTACTCTAAACCTACGTTGTAACATAGAAACAGATGCTGTTTGCATTTCCACTACAAGTTGAACCGCTTCATCATATAATTCATCTTCTACTTCCTGCTTCGTATCAGGAACATCTTGCGGAATCATATCTTCTTGATATTGTGCTTTTTGCTGTCCAATAACATATTCTACAACTCTCTCAACTTCATCATCTGATAGAAATGCGCCTTGTACACGTACAGGTTTCGATGCACCAATTGGTATAAACAGCATGTCTCCACGACCTAGTAGCTTCTCTGCACCACCACCGTCAAGAATTGTACGAGAATCTGTTTGAGAAGATACAGCGAATGCAATACGTGATGGAATATTTGCTTTAATAACACCCGTAATAACGTCAACTGACGGACGTTGCGTTGCAATAATTAAATGAATACCAGCAGCACGAGCCATTTGCGCTAGACGCATAATCGCATCCTCTACATCAGACGAAGCAACCATCATTAAATCTGCTAACTCGTCCACAATTACTACAATATAAGGTAATTCGGGTTGTTTCGCTTCTGATTGACTATTATGCTCTTTTATATAATCGTTGTATCCTTCAATGTTACGTGTACCACTATGAGCAAACAATTCATAACGACGTTCCATTTCACTCACAACTTTTTTCAATGCTTGCGATGCTTTTTTCGGATCAGTTACAACTGGCGTTAACAAATGAGGCACACCGTTATATACATTTAGCTCTACCATTTTCGGGTCAATCATCATTAATTTTACTTCATGTGGTTTTGCACGCATTAAAATACTAACAATAATACCGTTAATACATACACTTTTCCCGCTACCTGTCGCACCAGCTACGAGTAAATGAGGCATTTTATTTAGACGGGCTAATACAGCTTCACCTGTAATATCTCGGCCAAGACCAATTAACAACTTCTCTTCCGGATGATTATTAGCCTTGGAGTCAAGAACTTCCCTCAGCGTTACCATCGAAACCTCTGAGTTTGGAACTTCGATCCCTACAGCTGATTTCCCGGGAATTGGCGCTTCAATACGAATGTCCTTTGCAGCTAAAGCAAGGGCTAAATCATCACTTAAACTGACAATTTTGCTTACCTTTACCCCCATATCAGGATACACTTCATATTTTGTAACTGCAGGACCTCTATGCACTTTTGTTACTTTCGCTTTCACTCCAAAACTTTGGAATGTACGTTCTAATTTACGAGCATTCTCATAAATTTCCGCATTTTCATTTGTAACTTGCTTATTCTTTGGAAATTTTAATATATCAAGTGAAGGAAGCTTGTAATCTTTATTTTCTACATTTGAAAATTGCATAGGAGGTGCTTGCGCTTCGCTCTCTAACGATTCAACAATTTTTTCTCCACGCTTTTTCTTTGGTTCTTCAATTGGCGGAGTCTCTTCAATAAACGGTGAAGTGATCAACTCTTCTTGCTCTACTTCAATTCGTTTATCCTCTTCTTCATTTACAGGATAATTCTCAGTGAAATTCGAAATAATCGGAGGATCAATTGAGATTTCTTCCATCGGCTCAATAATTTCTTCTTGTTCTGCAGCACGTTTGCTTCTTGTGCTTCTTGTTGTTTTTTTCTTTTCTGTTTGTTCAGCCGTTCTTTTGGCTCTCCAATCTTTATAATCCCCTTGCATCACTTGAAACTGACTTCTAAGAATTCTACCAACTGGAGCTAACACTTCTCCAATATGCTTATTTGTTATACAAAGTATACCGAGAATAACTAGAATAATACCAATGATATAAGCTCCTACTTCGTCAAATAAGAAGTAACATGTTGCGAACATAAGCGCACCAAACATACCACCACCTAAATGAACGCTATCTGGCCCCTTTTTCATTTCAAGAAAGAAGTTATCTTTCGTACTCACAATAACAGAAGTATTTTGCACTGCTCCATCTTTTGTAAGAAGGTTAAATAATGTAATATGACTAAACATTAATATCGCCAATACAATTAAATAAAATCCAATTAATCGTTTATTTAAAAGGTTCGGCCATCCGCGTTTTATAACAAAGGAAACCGATAAAGCTATTACACCTAACACACCAATTATGTACCACTCACCAAAGAAGAAGCGAAAAAATAACACAAACGATTTCCCTACAACGCCTAGCTGTAAAATCGTAATGATTGAAAGTGCAAAAAGAGTTAAACCGACGATTTCATAATACAAAGTTGGCTTTATCGTACGTCTTGCCTTTGCCTTCGTCCCTCTTTGCTTTTGTTTTGCCATTTCTTCACCTCGTGTTCTACATATAAGTAAAGCTCCCTTCAAAATGCTCTATTTATATGTCTGTTTTCTCTATTTTTCAGGTCTTTATATCTTCTATTTTTACACTTCTTGTAAAATGCTAAATAAACAGAAGAAAGCAGCCTACTCATGGCTGCTCAACCGTCTTGTTTTTTATATTATACCATAGCTTCTAAACAAAATCCTTCTTTTTGCTAAAAGGTTATTTTCTGACCGGGCTCAAACTCTAAATAGTGAAGTGGGTCCGTACTTAGCACACGTACAATAGAATAACATCCATGTTCCTCTTCAGAAACCATTAATTCCACACCATTTATATTTACAACTTTTTGACTTTCACATTGTGAATAATCGACCGGATACACAAGTTGCTCTGGCATAATTGTATATAAAATCATTGTAGCATTGTCCCTTCTGTACTATCTTCCGCACGAACATCTATTAATTCGTTTAATTTTCGAATCGCATTTCCAATACCGCCGACATCATCTATAAGACCGTACTTTACTGCATCCCCACCAATTACATTCGTCCCAATATCTCGCGTTAAATTTCCTTTCGCAAACATAAGCTCTTTAAAACGATCTTCTGTTACTTTCGAGTGCTTCGTCACAAAACGAATGACTCTTTCTTGCATCTTATCCAAATACTCAAATGTTTGTGGCACACCTATGACAAGACCTGTTAAACGAATTGGATGAATTGTCATCGTCGCAGTTTCCGCAATAAACGAATAGTCAGTAGAAACAGCAATCGGTACACCGATGGAATGTCCCCCACCTAAAACTAGAGATACTGTTGGTTTTGAAAGTGAAGCTACCATTTCAGAAATTGCTAGCCCAGCTTCAACGTCACCTCCAACTGTATTTAATATTAAAAGCAAACCTTCAATTTTCGGATTTTGTTCAATCGCAACAATTTGCGGAATGATATGCTCATATTTTGTTGTTTTATTTTGCGGTGGTAATTGAACATGACCTTCCACTTGTCCGATAATCGTTAAACAATGAATACGTGATTCATTCATCTGTGGTACATTTGTCTGTCCAAGCTGTTGAATTTTTTCAACTATTGAAGCCTCTTTTCCAGCTTCTTTTGGCTCAGCTTCTTTTTCTTCATTTGTATATCGATCACGTTCTGTCATTTCGCATCCCCTTTCACTCGTATATAACTATTATTTCTTAAGTTATAAATTTCATTCGATAGGGTTAAAAAGAAAAAAGATCACCCATAAGGGTGATCTTTTTATACTTCCATAATAATCGGTAAAATCATAGGTTTTCTCTTTGTCTCTTCGTACAAGAACTGTCCTAATAATTCACGAATATTTTGTTTTAACATTGACCATTCAATTGAATATTCTTTAATTGACTGCTCAACAATCATACGTACAATCTCTGTAGATCGTTCAATTAACGCTTCTGATTCACGAACATATACGAAACCACGTGAAATGATTTCTGGGCCAGAGATAATTTTCTTTTCATCTTTACCAAGCGTTACAACAACTACTAGTATTCCATCTTGAGATAACATCTTTCTATCTCGAAGAACGATATTACCAACGTCACCTACACCTAATCCATCAATTAAAACATTACCAGCTTGTACTTTACCGACTAAGTTTGCTTCATCGTCACCAAAAGCAATTACATCGCCTTTTTCTACGATAAAGATATTTTCTCTTGTAATACCTACATCTTCAGCTAAATATGCATGTGCTTTTTGCATACGGAACTCACCATGTACGGGTACAAAGTACTTTGGTTTCATTAAATTTAACATTAATTTTAATTCTTCTTGGCTACCGTGACCTGACACGTGAACTTTTCGTTCGCCGTAATAAACAACTTCAGCTCCAGCTCTAAATAACAAATCAATAATTTTTGATACAGATATTTCATTACCCGGAATTGGCGAAGCAGCAATGATAACAGTATCACCTTTACGAATTGAAATTTGTTTATGTGCTTGTTTTGCCATTCTAGATAGAGCAGCCATCGGTTCACCTTGACTACCTGTCGTTAAAATAGCTACCTTTTTCTCTGGGAAGTTGTCTACTTCTTGTAATGAAATAACCATACCTTCTGGAACATTTAAATAACCAAGACGTCTTGCAATGTCTACTACTTTCACCATACTACGTCCTACTACCGCTACTTTTCGCCCTGTTTCAGCAGCTGCATCAAATACTTGTTGAATACGATGTACATTCGATGCAAATGAAGCAACGATAATACGACCTTCTGCACCGTAGAACACTTTAGAGATTTCTACACCAACTTCTTTTTCTGAACCTGTATAGCCTGGGCGCTCTGCGTTTGTACTATCAGATAATAAGCAAAGTACGCCTTCATTTCCGATTTGCGCCATTTTCCCAAGGTCTGCTCCACTATTTCCAATTGGAGTTTGATCGAATTTAAAGTCTCCCGTATATACGACTGCACCTTTTGATGTATGGAAACAAACGCCAACAGAATCCGGAATACTATGTGTCGTTCCGAAGAATGACACCGTTGTAGTGTTAAATTCTACTGTTGAATTTGAATCGATTGTTTTTAGGTCTACACGGCCTAACATGCCCGCTTCACCAAGTTTTTCTTGTATAAGTCCTACTGTTAATTTCGTTGCATAGACTGGAATAGATAATTTACGAAGCACATACACAATTCCACCAATATGATCTTCATGACCGTGAGTAATAAATAAACCTTTTACTCGCTCTTGATTTTCCACTAAATATGTAATATCAGGAATAACGATATCAATTCCAAACATTTCATCTCCCGGGAACATTAACCCTGCATCTACGATAAAGATTTCAGAATCAATTTCAACACAGTACATGTTTTTCCCGATTTCACCTACTCCACCAAGAGCAAATACTTTAACAGACTCATTCTCTTTTCTCTTCATGTTGTTGCCTGGTTTAAAAATCTTGCAAACACTGATTTCACTAAAATTGCAGAGACACCAGGGGAAACTCTACAACCACCATATTTTCACCGTCCAAGACGAATGTCCTTACCGTTATGCGATATCATGTCCTTGTTTATTTTTTAAACCAGGTTTCACCTCTCTTTCATTATATAAATCAAATATCTTATTCGATATGATATGAAAATTTAATTAAATTATAATTTTTCCCAATTTTGCTAAGCATACCCGTACTAAGCTACTTAGCCATATTATACCTGATACAAGAAATAGAACACAAGTTAAATCGTGCGAAAGAAAGAGTAAAAGAACGGAATGACAACAAAAGTATCGAACGTATTTCCTTTATATTTATTCCGATTTTATACTCCATATTATTTTTAAGAACTAGCCATACATACGCTAAATTCATTTCATAATAGGAAGTTTCAAGATTTATTTTTCTAGAATCCAACAAAAACACTTACAAAATGGAGTTTTTTTATGAATTACGTCATATTTGAGGGGATTTCTCTAAAAACAGACACCGTAGTTTATTACGTTTATGCCATAATATCTATCATTTTTTGACTCAGTTAAAGGGGTACGATTATTTTCTTATACACATAATGAAGAAGCGATTAATATTCTTATAAGAACACATATAAGTAAGAAAAAGAGGAAAAGATTTGCATATAATAAAAAATGACCTAGTTCTACACTAGGTCATTTTTTATTAACGAGGGATAGATTGCATTACAGATTGTAACGTTACTCTTTCTTCTTCTGTTAATGGAAGAAGTGGTAAACGTACAGAACCTACATCTAATCCAACCATTTGTAACGCTGTTTTTACTGGAGTTGGACTTGGCGCCATAAATAATGAATCAGTTACTCTTACAAGTAATTGATGTAATTTTTGTGCCTTCTTAAATTCTCCTGCTTGAAATGCTGTAATCATTTCTTGCATTTCGTTTCCGATAACATGAGAGGCTACCGAAACGATACCTTTCGCTCCAACTGCCATAGCTGGTAACGTTAAACCGTCATCACCGCTGTATACCGCAAAGTCGTCCGCTGTTTTTTCAATGATTTCTGTCATTGTTAACACATCGCCGCCGGCATCTTTAATAGCAACAATGTTTTCTATTTCTGATAAACGAACAACTGTATCAACGGAGATTTGTACAATAGATCGTCCTGGAACGTTATATAGCATAACCGGAAGCGGCGTGCTTTCAGCAATTGCTTTAAAATGCTGATACATTCCTTCTTGACTCGGTTTGTTATAATACGGTGCTACTAGCATTACTGCATCCACACCAACTTCTGTTGCCTTTTTAGTTAAGTCAATAGAAGCATGCGTATTATTGCTACCTGTTCCAGCGATTACGGGCACTCTTTTATCGACAACAGATACGACATGGCGATATAACGCTACTTTCTCTTCTGAAGTTAATGTAGGAGATTCTCCTGTCGTTCCTCCTACCACGATTGCTGTTGTACCGTTATCAATTAAATAATTTACCAATTTCGTTGTCTTTGCAAAATCGATATTCCCGTTTATATCAAACGGTGTTACCATCGCGGTTGCAATTGTCCCAAAATCTATCATGGTCTCACTCCTTATTGTTCCAGTTGCTTTTCTTTTGAAAGCTCAAACGCACTATGTAATGCATTTACAGCCTCCACTAAATCAGTTTCTTTTACAAGAACCCAAATTGTTGTATGACTATCTGCCGATTGCAGGATTTGAATACCTTTTTCCGCTAAAGCTGTAACGATTTTCGCAGTAACCCCTGGGTATCCTGCCATTCCAGCCCCAACAATAGATACTTTCGCACAATGTTCTGTCACAATTGGCTCATATCCAAGGTTCTGTAATAATTTAACTGCATGACTTGATACATTATCACTCACCGTATATGCTACGCCAGTAGGTGAAATATTAATTAAATCAACACTTATTCCTTCGTTCGCCATCTCTTTAAACACATGTTGTTGCAAATCATATGCCGTTTCTTTTGCAAGCACTTTAATTTGCGTTACGTTTGATACGTGGGCAATGCCTGTAACAGGACGTTCTTCTACATCACGACCTCTTGTAGCACCGTCATATGCTGAAATAAGCGTACCTTCACTATCAGAATACGTAGAACGTACACGAAGTGGCACTTTTGCATGCATCGCAATTTCAACTGCACGTGGATGAACGACTTTCGCACCTTGATAAGCCATGTTACAAATTTCGTTATACGTTACAGTTTGAAGATGACGTGCATCTTTTACAATACGAGGATCCGCAGTCATAACACCTTCTACATCAGTGAATATATCGATGTATTCAGCATGAAGTGCAACACCTAATGCTGAAGCTGAAGTATCACTACCTCCGCGTCCAAGTGTTGTCGTATCACCTTTTTTCGTTTGTCCCTGGAATCCTGTAACGACGATTACATCTACATTTTCTAACTCTTCATGTATACGATCGCAATTCATTTCAATAATCTTTGCATTCGTAAAGTCATCATTCGTTACAAAACCAGCTTGTGCACCATTTAATGCTGCTGCTTTTATACCATTCTCATTCAACATATTAGAGAAAACAATTGCAGAGATTAACTCTCCACACGATAATAATAAATCTTGCTCACGCTTAGAAATAGTAGATTCCTCTTGATTTACAAGACTTAATAACGTATCCGTTGCATATGGTTCACCTTTACGGCCCATAGCAGATACGACAGTAACTACTTTATAACCAGCAGCTAATGATTTTTTTATATGATGAAGCGCATGCTTACGTCCATTGTCATCACGTACTGATGTGCCACCAAATTTTTGAACAATTATTTTCATATTTTGCACCTTCTCTTAGCCGTTTACACTAATTGTAATTTTACTAAGCGCTCTGCAATTTGAACAGAATTCCATGCAGCGCCTTTTAATAAGTTATCAGATACGACCCAAAGATGGAATCCTTTATCGTTATTTAAATCTTTACGGATTCTTCCAACGAATACTTCGTTTTTACCTACTGCAGTAGCTGGCATTGGATATAACTGCTCTTCTGGATTATCTTGCAGAACAATACCTTCCGCATTTGCAAGTAAGCTCTTTAATTCTGCTACTGTTACGCCTTCTTTTTCTACTTCGATGTAAACAGACTCAGAGTGTCCTGATACAACTGGTAAACGTACACATGTTGCCGCTACTTCTAATTCAGGCATATGCATAATTTTTTTCGTTTCGTTAATCATTTTCATTTCTTCAAACGTAAATCCATTATCTTGGAATTTATCAATCTGTGGAATCGCATTAAAAGCAATTGGGAAATGCTTCTTATCACCTGATACAGGAAGAACATTTGCCTTAACTTCTTCGCCATTTAAGATTGCTTGTGATTGTTCATGCAGTTCTTCAATAGCTGCCGCACCAGCACCTGATACAGCTTGATATGTGGAAACGATTACTCGTTTTAAACCATATTGCTGACGAACTGGCTCAAGAGCTACTACCATTTGAATTGTAGAACAGTTTGGATTTGCAATAATACCATTATGTTCTTTTAAGTCGTTTTCATTTACTTCAGGTACAACAAGTGGCACGTTTTCTGTCATACGGAATGCACTTGTATTATCAACAACAATCGCACCGCGTTTTGCTGCTTCTGGCGCTAATTGTTTCGATACAGATCCACCAGCACTAAATAGTGCAATATCTACTCCTTCAAAGCTTTCAGGAGTTGCCTCTTGAACTGTAAATTCTTCGCCTTTAAATACAAGTTTCTTACCTGCAGATCGTTTAGATGAAAGTAACGTTAATTTCCCGATTGGAAATTCTCGTTTCTCTAAAGTATTTAACATTTGTTCACCAACTGCGCCGGTTGCTCCAACTACAGCGACATGAAAAGTTTTTTGCTTTTCCATCACTATGCCCCTTTCTAGATACCAATCCTTCTATAACTTAGAATCAGAAGGAGTATACAATACCCCTTCTAATCTTAATAACGTTAATTTTATCATATTCTACAGTAAGAATGATGGTTTCATCAAAAATTGTCCGTTTTTTTTCGTTTTTTAATTCATATATCTGAATTTTTCTACGACCACCGGTTGCAATTGCTTTCCTTGCAGCGCTTCTAATACTGTATCTTCCAGTAACTCCATACGAGCTACCATTGAGTTCGGTTTTTTCTCTGGCGCATCTTGACCGAATGGGACGAAGTAGATGTTTTTTGTTGCCATTAGGCGCATGAGATTTACCCCATTTAACCCTAAAGCATCATTCGTCGAAACTGCCAATACGACAGGCTTGCCATTTCTTAGCGTCGCTTTTGCTGCCATTAGTACTGGAGAGTCTGTCATTGCATTTGCAAATTTACTCATAGAATTTCCTGTTAAAGGAGCGATTACCATGCAGTCTAATGGAATTTTAGGTCCAAGTGGCTCTGCTCCAACAATTGAATTAATTGCTTTAAAACCTGTTATTTCTTCAATCTTCTTAATCCACTCTGCTCCTTCTCCAAATCTAGTATTTGTTGATTGAACAGTGTATGAAACAACAGGACGTACTTCTGCTCCTTCAGCAATTAATTTTTCTAAGTGCGGCATAACTTCCTCATACGTACAATGTGAACCTGTAAATCCGAAACCAATTCGTTTCCCCTTCAAACTCATTTCTTTTCCTCCTCCTTTGCGATTGCATCTGCTGCTAATAACTGAGAAAGAACATTTGCTAAGATTTGCCCAGCCGTTTTTGGGGCAACAATACCTGGTAATCCAGGTGCTAGCAATGCTTTGACTCCTCTTTTTTCCGCATATCTAAAGTCAGTACCGCCTGGTTTAGAAGCTAAATCAATCACTAACGTATGAGCTGGCATTTTTGCAATAACATTCGCTGTTACAACGAGGTGCGGAATCGTATTAATTACAATATCGATATTTCCTACTTCTTTCTCTATGTCTTGCATATGAAAAGGAGAAAACATCATTTCTGTAATACGTGCAATATGTTCAGATCGTCTTGCTCCAACTTTGACATGGGCTCCTAATGATTGAAATGCTCTCGCAACACTCATTCCTGTTCTACCAAATCCTAGAACCATTACATTGGACCCATGAATTGTATAGTCGGTATGTTGAATTACCATCATTAATGTACCTTCTACCGTTGGAATAGAATTGTATATTGCTACATCATCACGATCAAATAATTTAACAAGTTTTCGGTTCGTAGTAGATACGAGATTTTCCAAGTAAGGTGTACCAATACCTGAATATATAGTAAAGTGTTCTGGTGTATTTTCAATTTGTTCTTTCGTTATTGAAACTTTTTCATTTGAAAAAATAGTATCTACTTCTCCTTTGGCATTTGTACCGGCAACCGGCAAAATAATTGCGTCTACAGAAGTGAAATCTAAATTTTGTATACTTTCTTTTGCTGCCCCTGTGAAACCATGATCTAACTGATCAAAACCTATCAAAGAAAGTTTCGCATCCAATTCAACTAGCTTACGAATTACTTCTAGCTGCCTTGCATCTCCTCCTATGACAGCAATATGCATCTCAGTCAACATTCCCTAATTCACCTTCTTTTTCTGTCATTTATAAGAAAAGTGCCTACTTTTTCTTTTTCCTCCACATCATATGTAATGTACGAGTTTATGGTGATTGAAAATCCAAATGCACATATGATTTATCAGGTTTCTATGTAGATACAAAAAAAGATGACCAAAATGGCCATCCTTCACTCCGAATTTGAACGATCTATACTATCACAAAGAAGCATATCGTGTCCGACTTTCTTTATTTGACTCCATGCCACCCTTACTTCTTGTGGTTCCTTTTTAAAACCTCCCCACTTCCCTACAGGTATTATAAGTGTTTGTATTTGCCCGTCTTTCTCATTAATCTCTAAATCCATATAACCTAAGACTCCCATTTTTTCCGCTTTTTCTATATCTACAACCTCTTTACCACTTAATTCACTTAATCGCATACACACTCCACTCCCCTAATGAATTTTTCATTTGCATTGTCTATAATTAGTACCTATTCTATATGTATAAAAAAAATAACCTTCTCTCATTTAAAAAGAGAGAAGGTTATTTTTTATACATCGTAAAAATTGATTATAGTTTTATTCCTTTTGGAAGTTTTCCGTCTGGACTAATAAGTGCCGCAGAGAACTCGTCAGTAAACATATTGCGAATTAATCCGTCCACATTTTCTTTTGTTACAGTGTTTACACTTTCAATAATCTCATCAAGTGAACGATGTTTACGAAGAAGCAATTCATTTTTACCGTTACGGCTCATACGGCTATTTGTACTTTCTAAACTTAACATTAAGTTTCCTTTTAATTGCTCTTTACTATTCATAAGCTCTTTTTCTGTAATACCTGTATTTTTCAATGTCTCTAATGTTTCTTGCATTGTTTCATACAATGTATCTAATTGTTGGCTACCTGTTCCACCGTAAAGTGTTAACATGCCTGTATCTTCATAAGAAGAGTGGTAAGAAAATACTGAGTAAGCTAATCCACGTTGCTCACGTACTTCTTGGAATAAACGGCTACTCATGCTACCGCCTAAAACATTATTTAATACAATTAAGTTATAAATATCTTCGTGTCCCATTTGTAAGCCTTTATATCCTAGACATAAATGAGCTTGTTCCGTTTCTTTTTTACGGGCTACCTTATTGAAATGGAAAATTGGGCTATGTACTTGTTCACGGTTTGTTGTTCCTTCATAACTACCGAAATATTGCTCCACTGTTTGTAAAAATGCTTCATCAATATTTCCTGCGATTGATACAACTACATTTTCAGGTGTATAATGATCTTTTATATATTGACGTAACGTATCACCTGTAAACGTATTAAGCGTTTCTTCTGTTCCTAAAATAGGATATCCAAGTGGATGCGTTTCATATGTTGCTTTCGTTAACATATCATGCACAATATCATCTGGAGCATCTTCGTACATTTTAATTTCTTCACATACGACATTCTTCTCTTTTTTCAGTTCTTCCTCATCAAATGTTGAATTAAAGAACATATCTGCTAAAACATCTAAAGCATATTTAGCATGCTCATCTAATACTTTTGCATAGTAACATGTATATTCTTTTGAAGTAAATGCATTCACTTGACCACCAATGCTATCAAATGATTCTGCAATCTCTCGTGCACTACGTGTTTCTGTCCCTTTAAAGAACATATGCTCTAAAAAGTGAGAAATCCCATTATTTTTTTCATTTTCATTTCTTGATCCCGCATGGATCCAAATACCAATTGCAACCGATCTTACAGTTGGTATATTCTCCATAACTATTCTTACACCATTTTTACAAGTATATTTTTTAATCAAAAACTTTCCTCCTACTGCCAGTTTCTCTAAATAAAACGCTATTATTTAATGATAACAAGTTTAAGGATGAATGTCATGCAAATGTATTTAATCCACACGTTTTTCATCCAGTAATTCAGTTATATTCCCCACTTTATATCCTTGTTCCTTCAATTTTGTAATCATTATATCTAAAGCCTCTGCTGTAGACGAAGTAGGATGCATTAATATGATAGCACCTGGATGTATTTTTCTCATTACTCTCTGCAATAGTACATCCGGCTCAGGTCGCTTCCAATCAATCGTATCTACAGTCCACATAATCGTTCCCATTTGAAAATCATCTGCAATCTTTACGACTTCATCTCGAAAACTTCCACTCGGCGGGGCAAACCATCTTACTTTTTGATTCGTTACTACTTCTATCATTCGATTTGTTTTTTGTAACTGCTCTCGTATTTCATCAGACGATAACGTTTTCATATTTGGATGTGTGTATGAGTGATTTCCAACTTCTTGTTTTGCATCGACAATCATTTTTGCAAATCGCAAATTTTCTTTCACCCAACGTCCTTCTAAAAAGAAAGTGGCCTTCACATCATGCTTTTTCAATATCTCTAATATGCGAGGCAAATACTCATTTCCCCATGCCACATTTATTGTTAATCCTACCATCTTTTTATTTGGATGCCCTCTATAAATTGGAGCTGGTGATAAATCTTCTAAATGAACACTCGGTGAGACTTCTTTGAATTCAAGATATTTTTGATCAAATTCCTTTAGCTTCTTCATATTATTATACGATGCTTCAATATCCACTTGTCTTCCATTATATCCAGGTGTTGCCTTCCATATTTTATCAATCATCGCATTTTGAGGTGCAATCTCATACTGTTTTGCATGCTTTTGAATTTCTTCATGCAAGTTATCTTGCGCAAAAACAGAATAAGAGCCTAAACTGACATATAAAGAAAATATACATATGTATGCCAATATACGAACTTTCATATAAACCCTCCCAAATTAACTATATAAAAACATTTTCTTCTTATCTTTGTTAATTTGAGCGTTATAATGAAAACTATACCTATACCGACATAAAAATATATTGAACATCATGTTTTTTACATAACAAAAAAAGCCAGTTAAACTGGCTTTTACTTATTGCTGCTCTTGTTTGTTTTCTTCTTTAGCAGCTTCTTTTTCTTGCTCTTCTTTTAGCAATACTTTTCTAGATAGATTTACGCGACCTTGCTTGTCAATCTCGATAACTTTAACCGTAATTACGTCACCGATTTTTACAACGTCTTCTACTTTACCTACACGCTCAAGTGCAAGTTCAGAAATGTGAACTAATCCATCTTTACCGCTGAATAATTCAACGAAAGCACCGAATTTCTCAACACGTTTCACTTTTCCTTCGTAGATTTCACCTACTTGTACTTCGCGAACGATATCTTCGATAATTTTCTTAGCTTTGTCGTTCATTTCTTGGTTTATTGAAGAAATGAATACTGTGCCATCTTGCTCGATGTCAATTTTAACGCCAGTTTCTTCAATAATTTTATTGATTTGTTTACCGCTCGGTCCGATAACGTCACGGATTTTATCTGGATTAATTGTCATTGTAATAATCTTTGGAGCGTACGCTGATAATTCAGTGCGTGGCTCTGGAATAACAGATAACATATGATTTAGAATGTGCACACGACCAACTTTCGCTTGTTGTAATGCCTCTTCTAAAATTTCACGAGATAGACCATCGATTTTAATGTCCATTTGTAGTGCAGTTACACCTTGTGCTGTACCTGCTACTTTAAAGTCCATATCACCTAAATGATCTTCCATACCTTGAATATCAGATAAAATTGTGTAATGCTCACCAGTTTTAACTAGACCCATTGCAATACCTGCAACTGGAGCTTTAAGTGGAACACCAGCATCCATCATTGCTAAAGTACTACCACAAATACTTGCTTGTGAAGTAGAACCATTTGATTCTAAAACTTCAGATACAAGACGTACTGTGTATGGGAAATCTTTTTCAGATGGAATTACAGGCTCAAGTGCGCGTTCTCCTAGTGCACCGTGACCGATTTCACGACGACCTGGTCCACGCATTGGTCTTGTTTCACCAACACTAAATGATGGGAAATTGTAATGGTGCATAAAGCGTTTTGATTCTTCTACACCAAGACCATCTAAAATTTGCACATCGCCTAATGCACCTAATGTACAAATACTTAATGCTTGTGTTTGTCCACGAGTGAACAAACCAGAACCGTGTGTACGAGATAAAATACCAACCTCTGATGCTAACGGACGGATTTCGTCACCTTTACGGCCATCTGGACGGATTTTTTCAACTGTAATAAGACGACGTACTTCTTCTTTTACAATTTTATATAAAATCTCATTTACTTGTCCTAATGTATCAGCGTCAGCTTCCTGCGCTTCGTAATGCTCAATAACACGCTTTTTCACTTCGTTAATTGCATCTTCACGTGCATGTTTCTCATGTACTTGAATTGCTGAATGCATATCTTCTTCAGCCATTTCACGTACAGCTTGGTTAAGATCAGCGTCAACTTCATAAAGTTTCACTTGTGATTTCTCTTTACCTACAGCTTGTACAATCTCTTCTTGGAATGCAATTAGACGTTTAATTTCGTCATGACCAAACATAATTGCTTCTAACATTGTTTCTTCAGGTACTTGATCTGCTCCTGCTTCAACCATGTTAATCGCATCTTTCGTACCAGCTACAACTAAGTGGATATCACTTTGTTCTTGCTGTTCTACTGTTGGGTTAATAACGAATTCGCCATTAATACGGCCAACTGTCGCACCAGCGATTGGACCTTCAAATGGAATATCTGAAATCGATAACGCTAATGAAGAACCAAGCATAGCTGCCATTTCAGAAGAACAATCTTGATCAACACTCATTACAATGCTGACAACTTGTACTTCGTTACGGAAGCCATCTGCGAATAGCGGACGAATTGGACGGTCGATTAAACGACTTGCCAAAATTGCTTTTTCACTTGGACGACCTTCACGCTTAATAAAACCGCCAGGAATTTTTCCGACTGCATATAAACGCTCTTCATAGTTTACTGTAAGTGGGAAGAAATCTACATTTTTTGCTTCTTTTGATGCAGTTGCTGTAGATAGAACCGCTGTATCGCCATATCTTACTAATACTGCTCCGTTCGCTTGTTTTGCAAGCTGACCAGTTTCAACTGTTAGCTGGCGACCAGCTAAATCTATCGAGAAGACTTGCTTTTCTTGACTCATTTAAGTACCCCTCTCAATTTAAAGTATTCAATTCTTCTATGTAAATGGATAGTATATCACAATATTCTACCTCTAGTATTGCCTAAAATTAAGTAAGCTATAAAGCGTAGAAGATATATTTTTACCTAACAAAAAAGCGGGAATATTCCCGCTTTTTTGACTATCGACGTAAGCCAAGCTTTGTGATTAATTCACGGTAACGTGTGATATCGCTATTACGAAGGTAAGTTAGTAAGTTACGACGTTTACCAACCATCTTTAATAGACCACGACGTGAATGATGATCTTTCTTGTGAGTACGTAAGTGCTCGTTTAGAGTGTTAATTTGCTCCGTTAGGACAGCAATTTGAACCTCTGGAGAACCAGTATCAGTCTCATGAGTTCTAAATTGTGCAATGATTTCATTTTTACGTTCTTGTGTTAAAGCCATCCTATTTCACCTCCTATTAATTAAACCCCCAATTACCTAGCAAGCGTCGGTGAGTCGCAATGCCAAGCAATGGTTGTCATAAAGTACATAACATAGAATACTACTTTTCATTTGAAAAAGCAAGTATATTCTTTTCGCTCATAAAATATTCTTGTGCTGTTTTCTTATCTTTTGCGATTTGTTCAACTAACTCATCAATACCGTTGAATTTCTTTTCTGCTCTTATACGCATATGCCACTCTACTGTAACATTTTGATCGTATATATCTTTGTTAAATTCAAATAAGTGCACTTCAATTGATAATTGACGCTCATCTTCTTTAAAAGTCGGTTTATATCCAATATTACATACACCATCGTACCATTCATCGTGAACTTTTAATCTCACTGCATAAACACCTACAGGTGGCAATAAATACTCATCACTTAAACCTACATTAGCTGTTGGAAAACCAATTTGACGCCCACGTTTGTCGCCGTGTATAACTGTTCCCGCTACAGTATAGGCTCTACCTAAAATAGATGGAATTTGCTCCATTTCGCCATTTCGAATTAACTTTCGTAATGCTGTAGAACTTACTTTCTCTTCTTGAAATTCAACTTTTTCAATCACAGTCTGTGTAAACTCCCCTCTTGCATGAAATGGTAAAGTCTCCATCTTTCCTTTTCCTAAACGTCCATATGAATAATCAAACCCTGCTACTACATGCTTTACATTTAAACCAATAATATAATCATCTACAAATTGTTGCGGTAATAACCCTGCAAATGATTCATCAAATTTAATCACATATAATATATCGATTCCTAAGCTTTCGACTATTTTTTCTTTATCGCGCATTGGTGTAATATACTCCACATGCGCATCCTTTTTCCCTAAAACAACAGATGGATGAGGATGAAATGTCATAACTGCACTTTTATATCCTCGTTCGTCCGCTATTTTTTTCGCAGTTCGAATTACACATTGATGTCCTAAATGAATGCCATCAAAAAATCCTAATGCCATTACAGTAGGTGGTAATTCTAATTTATTTTGTTCATGTGGATGAGTTAAATGAATAAGTTTCACGCTTGAATTCACCTTTTTCTGTAATAATCCTTCCAATAATTCATTATAGCTTTAGTTCTTGATTATTCACAAGTACTTTCATCGGCTTTAACATGCCAGGATGTTTCGGATGATGTTCATAAATTGCTAAGCAACGATCATTTTTATCAAACACTGTAATAAATGGTGCTGTTATTTCTAATTCATTCTTTAAGAACATACCATTCTTTATTTTCTCTGCTTGCTTTTCATCTACAACCATTTTTGGAAACTTACTTAATGCTTCATCAATTGAAATGAAGATAGACTCTACTGTTCCATTTTGCACGTTTTCTTCAATTTCTTCAAATGATATGCAATCTTCTAATAAAAATTCACCAGATGCCGTTCTTACAAGGTGAGACATATGTGATGGGAAACCAAGTTTCTCCCCGATCATTACAGCTAATGTTCTTACATATGTTCCTTTACTACACGTTACACGGAAACGGAATGAAATATTTTCACCTTCAAAAACTTCACGATCATCAAGTAATACGAATTCATGAATTGTAATTGTACGAACTGGACGTTCCACCTCTTGTCCTGCTCTTGCATATTCATATAATTTTTTCCCGTTTACTTTTACAGCCGAGAACATTGGTGGCATTTGTTCAATCGTGCCTGTTAATTCCGCAAGGGCTTTCTCTACTTCCATACGAGTAATAGTACGATCTACATTTTTCGTTTCAACAACCTCACCAGAAGCGTCTTCAGTTGTCGTTGAAAACCCTAATGTTACTTCACCTTCATATGTTTTCGTTTCACTTGTTAAAAATTGTGCAATTTTCGTTGCTCGTCCCACACAAATAGGTAATACTCCTGTTACATCTGGATCTAATGTTCCCGTATGACCAATTCTCTTTTCTCGCAATATCTTTCTTAATTTAAATACACAATCATGTGATGTCATGCCTTTTGGCTTATGTAATAATACTACACCTTCCATATATGTTCACCTCATCATAATTCTTTCGTATTAAATATCCAAAACTTATTTTGCATTGAAAAAATGGATAGACAAATGTCTATCCATTATTCTTCACGTTTACCGTCTTTATTAATTTCATGTAAAAGTGTATCAATTCGATGACCATATCCGATAGACTCATCAAACTCAAAGGTAATTTCCGGTGTTTTACGAAGACGAATACGTTGGCCAATTTCTGAACGAATAAAGCCTTTTGCCTTCGCTAAACCTTTTAAAGTATTTTCTTTCTGTTCTTCGTCACCTAAAACGGAAATATATACTTTAGCAATTTGTAAATCACCACTCACTTGTACATCTGTTACTGTAACAAATCCAATACGTGGGTCTTTAATTTTACGACTGATAATATCGCCTAATTCTTTTTTCATTTGCTCGCCCACACGGTTCGCACGTAATTTCATAACTCTTCACCTCATTCAATACCATTCCAAATGTGTTATTGTACGTTCAATTTCAGGAAATGAATCGATGTACTCAAGTACACGATTCATTTCTTTTTCACAGATAACACGATTTGAGGATACGGAAACAATTGCAATTTCTGTACGTTGCCATACATCTTGATGCCCAACTTCAGAAACAGCTACATTATAGCGCTGTTTCACACGAGTTAACACACGTTGTAAAATTGCACGTTTCTCTTTTAAAGAATGCACATCGTAAATCATACACTCGAATGAGAGTGAAGCGATAATCATCGCTTCACTTCTTCCATAATGTACGCTTCAATGATGTCCCCTTCTTTAAGATCATTATATCTCTCAATTGTAATACCACACTCATAGTTTTGTGCAACTTCTTTTACGTCGTCTTTGAAACGTTTTAACGTATCAAGTTGTCCTTCGAAAATTACTACGCCGTCACGGATAATACGTACGCCACTATCACGCGTAATTTTACCGTCTGTTACGTAACAACCTGCGATTGTTCCAACTTTTGTTACTTTAAACGTTTGACGAACTTCTGCTTGACCGATTACTTTTTCTTCGAATTCTGGATCAAGCATACCTTGCATCGCTGCTTCAATCTCTTCGATTACTTTATAAATAATACGGTGTAAACGAATATCAACGTTCTCTAATTCAGCTGTACGCTTCGCGTTCACATCTGGACGTACGTTAAATCCAATTACAATTGCATTAGATGCAGAAGCTAAAATGATATCAGATTCTGTAATCGCACCTACACCAGTGTGAATGATTTTAACTTTTACACCTTCAACATCAATTTTACGAAGTGATGCTGCCATCGCTTCAACAGAACCTTGTACGTCTGCTTTTACGATTAAGTTAATTTCTTTTACATCGCCCTCTTGGATTTGTTGGAATAAATCTTCAAGGCTTAATTTAGATTTCTCACCACGTTGTGCAACTAAAGCTTCTTGTGCACGTGATTCACCAATTTGACGAGCTTTCTTCTCATCAGCGAATGCCATGAAACGATCTCCAGCCTGTGGTACTTCGTTTAAACCAGTAATTTCAACAGGAGTTGATGGACCAGCAACTTTTACACGACGACCAATATCACTTACCATTGCACGAACACGTCCGAATGAAGTTCCAACAACGATTGGATCTCCAACTCGAAGCGTACCGTTTTGAACAAGTAATGTCGCGATAGTTCCTTTACCTTTATCAAGCTGTGCTTCGATTACTGTACCAGTTGCATAGCGGTTTGGATTTGCTTTATATTCTTCTACTTCACTTACAAGAAGGATCATTTCTAGTAAGTTGTCAATGCCTTCGCCTTGAATTGCAGAAATTGGTACGAAAATAGTATCTCCGCCCCAAGCTTCTGGAACTAATTCATATTCTGTTAGTTCTTGCATTACGCGATCAGGGTTTGCAGCTGGTTTATCCATTTTATTCACAGCAACAATAATTGGTACTCCTGCTGCCTTCGCATGGTTAATTGCTTCAACCGTTTGTGGCATAACACCGTCATCCGCTGCAACAACAAGGATTGTAATATCCGTTACTTGTGCACCACGAGCACGCATCGTTGTAAATGCTGCGTGACCAGGTGTATCTAAGAATGTAATCTTCTTATCGTTTACTTCAACTTGATATGCACCGATATGCTGAGTAATTCCACCCGCTTCGCCTGCAGTTACTTTTGAGTTACGAATAGAATCCAGTAATGTTGTTTTACCGTGGTCAACGTGTCCCATGATTGTAACTACAGCTGGACGTTCTTTTAAGTTCTCTTCATCATCTTGCTCATCAATGAATGTTTCAAACTCAGTCTCGCTCACAATTACTTCTTCTTCTACTTCAATACCGTAGTCGTTAGCAATTAACTCAATTGTATCTTTATCCAAGTCTTGGTTAATTGTTGCCATAATTCCAAGCATGAAGAGCTTCTTAATAATTTCAGATGGCTCTTTGCTTAATTTTTTAGCAAGATCTCCTACTGTAAGGCTTCCAGAGAAAGTAATTTTATCTGGTGTTTCTACAATTTGAGTTTGTTGTCTACCAGCAAAGTTCTCTTGACGTTTGTCTTCGTTCCCTTTGCCTTTTTTCTTTTTCTTATTGCTGTTCTTTTTACTGCGAACAACTTTTTCTTCTACTTCAAACTCATCTGCAACAGAAGGTTTTTCAGTTTGATATTCATTATCTAATTTATTTACTACTTCATCGTCTAACATTGTCATATGATTCGAAACCTCGATATTCATTTCTTTTAGTTTTGTCATAAGATCTTTACTTGAGATATTATGTTTTTTTGCATATTCATGCACTCGAATTTTACTCATACCTTCACCCCCGGTAATTTGTATCGAGCATGCTACGCAGCTTTTTCGCAAAGCCTTCATCTAACACAGCTACAACGACTCGCTCATCTCTCCCAATCGCATGCCCTAATTGTTGTCGATTTTCGACCTTTCTCATTGGTACGTTGTAGTACGTAGTTTTATCTGTGATGCGTTTTGTAGTATTTACTGACGCATCTTCAGATAGCAATACAAGTTTTGCTTTGCCACTTCGTACTTCTTTTAAAACGAGTTCTTCACCCGAAATAATTTTCCGAGCCCGGTTTGCTAGTCCTAAAAACGATTTCCAATCGGACACTTATTTCGACTCCTTCTCAACAAGCTCAAGAAGCTCTTCATATAAAGAACCGTCGATTTTCGCTTTTAGATGATGTTCCAAAACATTTTTCTTTTGAGCTTGAAGAATGCTCTCCTTGTCCTTCGACAAGTAAGCACCTCGTCCTGATTTTTTCCCAGTTAAATCAATGGACACTTCTCCCTCTTTGGAACGAACAATGCGAACGAGCTCTCGTTTTGATTTCATTTCTTGCGTTGCAACACATTTTCGTAACGGAACTTTTCGATTGCTCATACTCATCACCTCTATTCGATTTCGTCTTCCACTGAATCGAATCCAAATGCGATTACGCTATCTTCTTCTGTTACAATACCAAGTTGTTTCGCATCAGACTCACTCTTAATGTCAATTTTCCAGCCTGTTAATTTAGCTGCAAGACGTGCATTTTGTCCACGCTTACCGATAGCTAATGATAGCTGGTGGTCTGGAACAACTACTGTTGTCGCTTTTTCTTCTTCATCTACAAGTACTTTAACAACTTGTGATGGGCTTAATGCATTTGCAACATATTCAACTGGATCATTTGACCAGCGAACGATGTCAATTTTTTCACCTTTTAATTCGTCTACAATGCGTTGTACACGTTGCCCTTTTGGTCCTACACAAGAACCAACTGGATCAACATCAGTGTTCTCTGCATATACAG
Organism: Bacillus sp. PK6-16; assembly: GCF_056530295.1. Lineage (NCBI taxonomy): Bacteria > Bacillati > Bacillota > Bacilli > Caryophanales > Bacillaceae > Bacillus > Bacillus sp. PK6-16. The sequence goes on along the minus strand of NZ_CP096511.1, from coordinate 1,602,778 downwards.
AGATCTTAGAGCGATCGCCAGCTTCACGTGCTACAGAACGAATTTCTACAGTTCCATCATAGATTTCAGGAACTTCCATTTCGAATAAACGTTTTAAAAGACCAGGATGTGTACGTGATACGTAAATTTGTGGTCCTTTTGTCGTTTTTTCTACTTTCGTAATGAATACGCGAATACGATCATGTGGTTTGTATTGCTCATTAGGCATTTGCTCACTTACAGGTAATAAAGCTTCTACTTTTCCTAAGCTTACATAGATGAAACGAGCATCTTGACGTTGTACAATACCTACCATAATATCTTCTTCACGGTCACTAAACTCAGAGTAAATAACACCGCGCTCTGCTTCACGCACTCGTTGTGTTACAACTTGTTTTGCAGTTTGTGCTGCAATACGACCAAAGTCTTTTGGTGTTACTTCAATTTCTAGTACGTCACCATCTTGATAGTTTGGATTAATTTGTCTTGCTTCCTCTACAGAAATTTCAAGACGTGGATCAAACACATTGTCTACTACGTCTTTACGTGCTAAAACTTGAATTGTTCCCACTTCTGGGTTAAAGCTCACACGAACGTTTTGTGCTTGATTAAAATTGCGCTTATAAGCAGAGATTAAAGCTGCTTCAATCGCATCAATAATAATGTCTTTGCTAATGCCTTTTTCAGATTCTAATACGAGCAAAGCATCTAATAACTCAGTGCTCATGAAGATCCCCCTTCTAACTAAAACGTAACAGCAAGTCGCGCATTTGCGACTTTATCCATCGAAATTTGGATTTCTTTTTTACGTGTTTTAATTGTTAATAATAATGTTATTGTTGTACCATCGTAAGAAAGCAGCTTTCCTTCAAACATCTTTTCACCATCAATCGGCTCATATGTTTTAATTGCCACTTGTTTTCCTACCGCTTGCTGGAAGTCTTTTTCTTTCTTTAATGGGCGTTCCGCTCCAGGAGATGATACATCCAAAAAGTAAAGATGAGGAATTGGGTCCTCTTTATCTAAAGCTTCGCTTAAACGTTCACTTACCGCACCGCATTCTTCAATGTCGACTCCCTTTTCAGAATCGATGAATACGCGTAAGAACCAGTCTTGTCCTTCTTTCACATACTCTACATCTACAAGTTCAAGATTTAACTCTTCAACGATCGGCTGCGCAAATGCTTCTACAACTTCTGTGACTTTCTTATCCATAAACAGCCTCCTTCCTGCCGTCATGTACCATTTAAAAGAAGAAGACCCCGCCAATTTAAAAACGGTCTATCTTATTCTTTCTCGTTAGCTAACAAAAGCCCCTGCTGTTCAGCAGGGATTATCTGTCTTAGTATTACCAAATTTAAGAAGTAAAACTTGTAACAAAATATGTATATACGACAGAAATCTTTTACCTATCTACGTAGATAAAACATAGATAGTAACACGAAAGAGTGGGTTTCCCCACTCTTTTCTTTACACAATATACATGACATGGTTATCTCGGTTAATAGTATATCATAGGAAATGTTGATTTGCAAAGACTTTTCCTACCTACTAGAACAGTGATAACTGGTTTTGATCCGGTAAGTCTCCTAAACAACCTTGGCTATCTAAATACTCAATAATGGTTTTCGAAACCTTACTTCGCTGTTGCAAGTCTTCTTTTGATAAGAAGTCTCCATTTTTACGTGCTTCTACAATACTTAAAGCTGCATTTGTGCCAAGACCAGGTACTGCATTAAATGGAGGGATTAATGTATCTCCATCAATAATAAATTCTGTTGCATGTGAGCGGTATAAATCCACCTTTTGGAATGAGTATCCACGCTCACACATTTCAAGTGTCATTTCTAGTACCGTTAATAAACTCTTCTCTTTCGGCGCAGCATCGAGTCCCTTTTGAGCAATTTCATCAATTCTTGCACGTATAGATGCTGAACCTTTCGCCATTGCCTCTACATCAAAATCATCTGCACGAACTGTAAAATATGCGGCATAGAATAACAGTGCAAAATGTACTTTAAAGTATGCGATACGTACAGCCATAAGTACGTAAGCAGCCGCATGGGCTTTAGGGAACATGTATTTAATCTTCTTACATGAATCAATATACCAACCTGGTACATTATTATTTTTCATGTCTTCTTCCCATTCTTCCGGTACACCTTTACCTTTACGAACCGACTCCATGATTTTGAAGGCTAATGATGGATCTAGACCTTGATAGATTAAATATACCATGATGTCATCACGACAACCGATAACTTCGCTCAGCGTACATGTACCGTTATAAATTAACTCGTTTGCATTACCAAGCCATACGTCAGTACCATGTGATAGTCCAGAAATTTGGACTAACTCTGAGAATGTCGTCGGTTTTGTCTCTTCTAACATCTGTCTTACGAATTTTGTACCAAACTCTGGTATACCAAGTGTACCTGTTTTACAGTTAATTTGTTCTTCCGTTACCCCTAACGATTCTGGACCAGAGAAAATTTTCATTACTTCTGGATCATCCGTTGGGATTGTTTTCGGATCAATACCACTTAAATCTTGTAACATACGAATAACGGTCGGATCATCGTGTCCTAGTATATCAAGTTTCAATAAATTATCATGAATCGAGTGGAAATCAAAATGCGTTGTTCTCCATTCAGCACCAATTGAATCAGCTGGATACTGTATTGGTGAGAAATCAAAGATATCCATGTAATCTGGCACAACGATAATACCGCCTGGATGCTGTCCTGTTGTACGTTTTACACCGGTACACCCTGCTACTAAGCGATCAATCTCTGCATTTCGAATCGTTAAGTTATGATCATTTGCATAACCTTTTACATATCCGTAAGCAGTTTTTTCCGCAACTGTACCAATCGTTCCTGCACGATATACATAGTCTTCACCGAACAGTACTTTCGTATAGTTATGGGCACGTGGTTGGTATTCCCCGGAGAAGTTCAAATCGATATCGGGTACCTTATCTCCTTTAAATCCAAGGAACGTTTCGAACGGAATGTCATGTCCATCTTTTACATATGGAATATTACAAGCAGGGCATTCTTTATCTGGTAAGTCAAAACCAGAACCTACAGAACCATCATTAAAGAATTCTGATTGCTTACACTTCGGACATACATAGTGTGGTGGTAATGGGTTTACTTCTGTAATTTCCATCATCGTTGCAACAAATGATGACCCTACCGATCCACGCGAACCTACTAGATATCCGTCTACTAACGATTTTTTCACAAGCTTATGTGAAATTAAATAAATTACGGCGAATCCATGCCCAATAATACTTTTTAATTCTTTTTCTAAACGTGCTTCTACAATTTCCGGTAGCTCTTCACCATAAATGCTACGCGCCATTTTATAACTCATATCACGCGTTTCATCATCAGCACCTTCAATTTTCGGTGTGTATAGATCGTCTTTTACTGGATGCACATCACCAATTAATGACGCAATCTTTTGTGTATTTGTTACAACAACTTCTTTCGCTTTGTCTTCACCTAAGAATGAAAAACATTCTAACATTTCATCAGTTGTACGGAAATGTACTGGCGGTAATGAATGTCGATTTAACGGATTGGCTCCGCCCTGCGAACTGACTAAAATTTTACGATACATTGCATCCTCAGGATCTAAATAATGCACGTTTCCTGTAGCAACAACTGGTTTATCTAACGTCTCACCTAGTTTTACTAAGTTAGAAATAATTGTTTTTAATTGACCTTCGTCTCGAACAAGTTCACGTTCTACTAAATGACGCAACACCTCTGGAGGCATTACTTCAATGTAATCATAGAACTGGGCAATTTCTTCTACCTCTTCAGGTGCCTTTTGCATCATTGCCTCGAACACTTCACCTTTATCACAAGCCGTTCCTACTAAAATTCCTTCACGGTATTTTTTTAATAGTGACCTCGGCACACGTGGTACACGGTAAAAGTAATTAAGGTGAGAATATGAAACAAGTTTATATAAATTTTTCAATCCAACATCTGATGTGGCAAGTAACGTCATATGACTTGGACGGCCACGCTTATACGCATCCCCTTGTCCCATGCTATCATTTAATTGATCGTGATATTCAAATCCCTTTTCAATTACGTCTTTCAACATTTTCACAAGTAAATATCCCGTCGCTTCTGTATCATAAATCGCACGGTGATGTTGTGTTAATTCAATATCAAGTTTTTTACACATCGTATTTAATCGATGATTTTTCATTTCTGGGAATAAGAATCGTGCAAGTTCTAACGTATCAATAACGGGGTTATTCGTTTTTTCTAGTCCAGCCTTTTTAAAACCTACGTTAATAAAGCCCATATCAAAGCTCGCGTTATGGGCAACAAGTGTATGGTCGCCCATCCATTCCTCAAACTTTTTAAACACTTCGTCCACTTCAGGTGCATCAGTTAACATATCATCTGTAATACCTGTCAATTCAATAATCGTCGCTGATAATGGTTGATGTGGATTTGCGAAAGATTCAAAGCGATCAATAATTTCGCCACCCTTTACTTTTACGGCAGCCAACTCAATGACTGTATCGTATACAGCTGATAAACCTGTCGTCTCAACGTCGAAAACAACATACGTTTCCTCTGCAAGTAAACGATGCGCTTCGTTATACGCTATCGGTACACCATCATTAACTAGATTTGCTTCTACACCATATATAACTTTAACTCCAGCCTTCTTCCCCGCAGAATACGCCTCTGGGAAAGACTGAGCCACGGCATGGTCTGTAACCGCAATAGCCTCATGTCCCCATTTACCAGCTTGAGCAACAAGCTTAGAAACTGGAGTGACAGCGTCCATTTGACTCATCGGAGTATGGAGATGCAGCTCTACTCGTTTTTCGCCTTCTGGTGCTTTATCTTTACGAGACGGTCCTGTTATTTCATTAATATCATTTGCAATCATTACTAAATCTCGAACGAATGTATCGTTTTGAACAGAACCACGCGCTTTCACCCACATTCCTTTTTTCAAGGATTGCAGCATTGGAATATCTTCTTTGTCACGCGAGAACATTTTGATCATAATAGAATCCGTATAATCCGTTATTTTTAAAGTTAATAACGTACGTCCACTACGAAGCTCTTTTGTTTCTACATGGAAGACATATCCTTGAACCGTTTTTCTTCTTTCTTCATCTTGAATTTCTCGCATCGGTGTAATCTCTTCATCTGGCTTAATAAGATACCCGAGTGTAATCGGTCCTTCATACACAACGCTGCTTTCTTCAGCTTGCTTCTTCGCCATTTCTTCCATAGCTTGTATAACACGCTCGCGGTCTTCTTGCTGCGTTTGTTCACGAAATTTTTGCATTTCTTCTGTATTTTGCTGTATATGTGTGTCTAACTGAAAACGCGGGAATCCAAAAACTTCGTATTGATCCCCTACTGGTTTCGCAACGTTTTTCTTTAAAGCAGTAGACTCCAGCTCGTTATTCACATTTATTAGCAACTTCACTCCATTCACCTGCGGAAGCTGCTTCTTTAAGTATGCGAACATAGGTGAAAATGTAATTCGTTCCGTACAAAGCGGCCAATACGCCCTCACTTCTTCTTCTGTAAATTGTTTATTCTCTGTTTCTAATGCAAATGTTGTTCTTGCAATATGAGAAAATGATTGCTTAAGCTTTGTTTCTAGCAATTCATATAATTCTGTAGGCAAAATACGTGGCACTTGTAAATCAAAATGCCAACTTTTATTCGCTTTATCAATAACGAGCCTTTCAATACCACCGCCTTGTAAATATTGATTTATAAGGTCGTCTGGTATTTGCAACTGCTGGAGCAAAATTTGAAATCGCTCTTGTTGTTCATTTGTTAAAGACATAAGCACTCTCCTTCCATTTGCTATTATAAATTGAAACGTACCACAAAGAAAGATTTCTCACCTCTTCTTTTACAAAATACGTTTACAAAGAAAGAGAAGGTACCCCATTACGAGGTACCTCTTCTTATTTTAAAATATTTGCAATATATGTTTGAAGTTCTTCTACGTTTACTTCTTCAGACTCACCTGTAGCACGTACTTTCACTTCTACAATACCTTCGTCTGCTTTTTTACCAACTGTAACACGAACTGGAAGACCGAATAAATCTGCATCTGCAAATTTAACACCTGCACGTTCTGCACGATCGTCTAATAACACTTCATAGCCTTGTTCTTGTAATGAGTTGTAGATATTTTCACCCATTTCACGTTGTGCATCCGATTTCATATTTACTGGAATTACATGCACATGGAACGGTGCTACAGCTTTTGGCCAAACTAAGCCGTTCTCATCGTTAAACTGCTCTGCAATTGCTGCCACTGTACGAGATACACCGATACCGTAACAACCCATAATAAGTGGTTGTGTTTTTCCGTTTTCATCTAGGAATGTTGCGTTCATTGCTTCACTATAACGAGTTCCTAATTTGAATACATGACCAACTTCAATTCCGCGTGCAAAAAGAATTGTTCCGTTTCCATCTGGAGATTGGTCTCCTTCTTGGATGAAGCGTAAATCTGTATATTGACTTACTTTAAAGTCACGTTCTGGATTTACATTTACATAATGGAATCCTTCTTCATTCGCTCCTGAACATCCGTTAACAATTGATGCTACAGCATGATCAGCAATAATTTCGATATCACCTGTTACATTAATCGGTCCTAATGAACCAACTTCACAATTTAATAATGCTTTTACTTCTTCATGAGAAGCAAGCTCAACAACTGAAGCGCCGTATACATTTTTCACTTTCACATCGTTTACTTCGTGATCACCACGAACAAGTACCACTACTAATTTCTCATCTACTTTAAACACCATAGACTTAATGCACTTGTCAGCTGCAATGTTTAAGAATGCAGATACTTCTTCAATTGCTTTTTGGTCTGGTGTTGCTACTTTTTCAAGTGCTTTTTCTGCTTCGTCACTCTTCGTATACGTAGCTACAACAGGAGCCATTTCGATGTTTGCTGCATAATCAGATGTGTCAGAGTATGCAATTGTATCTTCACCAACATCAGATAATACCATAAATTCATGTGTATCTTTTCCGCCCATTGCTCCAGAATCAGCAATAACTGCACGGAAATTCAAGCCACAGCGAGCAAAAATGTTAGAGTATGCTTTATATAAACGATCGTATACTTCATCTAAGCTCTCTTGTGTAGCATGGAAAGAGTATGCATCTTTCATTAGAAACTCTCTTCCACGTAATAAGCCGAAACGAGGTCTTTGCTCATCACGGAATTTTGTTTGAATTTGGTATAATGTTAACGGTAATTTTTTATATGATTTCACTTCATCACGCACAAGATCCGTAATTACTTCCTCATGTGTCGCTCCTAATGCGAATTCACGAGCATTACGATCTTTCATACGCATTAATTCAGATCCGTAAGAATACCAACGACCTGATTCTTGCCACAATTCCGCAGCTTGCATAGCTGGCATTAATAATTCTACAGCTCCTGCGCGCTCCATTTCTTCTCGAACGATACGTTCTACTTTGTGTAATACTTTTAATCCAAATGGTAGAAAGCTATAAATACCAGAAGCATTTTGACGCATAAAACCTGCACGAAGTAATAGCTGATGACTCTTAATTTCAGCATCAGCTGGAACTTCACGTAATGTAGGACTGAATACCATACTTTGTTTCATTTATTTGCACCTCTTCATTTTACTCTTACACGCAGTAAAACCCCTCACCTCGAGTTAGGTGAGGGATTTTATTCTACGAGCTCTATTTCATTATAAGTTTCACTTTATTTTACAAGAAAAACTTACGAATGTCATTCCAAGTTACAACTAACATAAGTAACATTAATAATGCAAAACCAATAAAGTGAACCATTCCTTCTTTTTGGCGATCAATTGGTTTCCCTCGTAACGCTTCAATTAAGAAGAAGAATAAACGGCCACCATCTAAAGCAGGAACTGGTAATAAATTAAATAAACCAAGATTAATGCTTAGAACTGCAGCTAAACTTAGTACACGCGTAAACCCATAATCTACAACTTGATCTGTTAGATTATAAATTCCTACTGGACCTGATAACTCATTAATAGAAAATTGACCAGTTACTAATTTAACAAGAGATTCAAAAATTAGTTTCGTCCATTGGTACGTTTGTTCAAATCCTGATTTAATAGAACCCATTACTGTTTTCTCTACAGGAGAATACACACCGATTCTACCAACTTCGTCTTTTCCTTCTTTATCGAGTGTTGGCGTTACTTTCACATTAAACTGTTCATTATCACGCTTTACTTGTAACGTAATTTCTTTATTTGGGTTTTCACGTACAATAGTAACAACATCTTTCCATGTACTTGTGTTTTTCCCATCAATAGCTTGAATTGTATCATTCTCTTTCAATCCAGCTTGCTGTGCTGCACTGTTATCCATCACTTTTCCGACCATTGGTTTGTCAATAGGAACCCCTTGTACAAATCCAAGAATCACAAAAATAACAAATGCTAAAATGAAGTTCATTGCAGGACCCGCAAAGATTGTTAAAGCGCGTTGCCCTAGTTTTTTCGAGCCAAATTGTCTATTATACGGAGCAATTTGAATTTCTTCCCCCGCAGTAATAATACGAGCCTTTTCATTCACTCGGAATGTTTGAAGCTCTTCCTCGTACTCTTCATAGCCCGAAATTGTTAAATTATGCTCCAAATCAGCTTGTTCGACTTCAATAACACGAACATTTGGATACTTTTCATATCCATCAAAAACTAATTTCACAACTTCGTCTTTTTCATTTAATACAAGGCCAACCTTTTTCCCAGGCTTTAACTCAACTGTGTCCGCATCCTCGCCGGCCATTCTTACATAGCCACCAAGGGGCAGTAATCGAATCGTATACACCGTTTCATTCTTTTCAAATGAGAATATTTTCGGACCAAAACCAATCGCAAACTCGCGGCATAAAATACCTGCTCTTTTTGCGAAATATAGATGCCCTAGCTCATGGAAAAATACGAGTGCACCGAAAATTAATATAAAGGCAATCGCTGTATTCAATTCCATAACCACCTTTGCTAAATTTGTTCCATCACAAACCGTCTTGTGGCCGCATCAATTTCCAAAATTTCCTCTAAGCTCGGTCGTGCAATGACATTGTGATGGTTCATTGCTTTTTCAATGAGGTCTTCCACTGTTAAGAAACCAATTCTCTTTTGTAAAAAGGCTTCAACAGCTACTTCATTCGCTGCGTTCATTACAGCTGGCATACTTCCACCTGCTTTTCCAGCTTCATACGCAAAACGTAAACAACGGAATCGTTCTTGGTCCATTTTCTCAAAATGCAACGTCCCTATTTCCCATAAGTTTAACTGTTTTGTGTCTGAAAGAGGCAATCTATCAGGATATGTAAGTGCGTATTGAATTGGTACTCGCATATCAGGTGAACCAAGCTGCGCCATTACACTACGATCTTCAAATTCAACCATAGAATGGATAATACTTTCTTTATGTAAAACAACATCGATTTGCTCATAAGGGATACCAAAAAGCCAATGTGCTTCAATTACTTCTAGTCCCTTATTCATCATTGTAGCAGAATCAATTGTAATTTTCGAACCCATTGACCAGTTTGGATGTCGAAGCGCATCTTCTACGGTCACATGATGCAATTCATCCCTCGTTTTATCACGGAAACTTCCACCAGAAGCCGTTATAATAAGACGAGAAATTCTTTTTTCATTTTCACCATTCAAGCACTGAAAAATAGCCGAATGTTCACTATCTACTGGAAGTAACGAAACATTATGTTTTCGTGCTGCTTCCATTACAAGATGTCCTGCAGTTACTAACGTTTCTTTATTTGCAATTCCAATTGTTTTTTTCGCCTCAATTGCACGAAGTGTTGGTAACAACCCTACGCTACCTACAACAGCATTTACTACAATCTCCGCATCTGGATGTAATGCTACTTCTAAAAGTCCTTCACTACCATATACAATTTTTGTATTACCAGAAACAGATTGTAATTTTAAAACATCTTCCTCTCTTTGCACAGAGACGATTTGCGGAGAAAATTCTTGAATTACCTTTACTGCGTAGTCAATATTTTTCCCTACAGAAAAAGCAACGAGACGGAATTGGTCTGGGTGCGAGCGTAATACATCTAAAGTTTGCGTACCAATTGATCCGCTTGCACCTAATAAACTAATGTTTTTCATGACTCCAACCCCTCGTTCATTTATTAATTGTATTGTAATAAGAAGTAGAGAATTGGTAAAACGAATAACCAACTATCTGTTCGGTCTAATATACCACCATGCCCAGGTAAAATTGTACCTGAATCTTTTACGCCATAATGACGTTTAAAAGCAGATTGTACTAAATCACCAATTTGTCCAAAAATAGAAATGATAATTGTCAGCACAATTAAAATTACTACATTCGATTCGACTGGGAAGAACACGTTGTAAACAAGTGCCACAATAATTCCACAAACGATGCCGCCTAATGAACCTTCAATCGTTTTATTTGGACTAATTTCTGGCCACAATTTTCTCTTGCCCAATGCTTTTCCTACGAAATATGCGCCTGAATCAGTAGCCCATATAACAAATAATGCGCAAAATACATATTTAATTCCTAATATTCTCGTTTCATTTAAATATAAGAATCCCATTGCCACATATGTCGTTGCCATCAGTAAAAATGAAGCATTATCAAAAGTAAATGTATTCTTAGAAAGGACTGTATATGATAAAAGTAATAAAACAATCACAAATGTGATTTCCAATTTACCTAATCCAATCCATGTAAACAGTTTTGATGCACTACTTGGAATTAAAAGAATCCACAATAATACTGCAGCTAAAACTGTCGGTACTGAAATAAGCGTAAGCTTATTCATACGAATTAATTCATATAAACCTATAGAAGCAAGTGCATACACTAAAACCGTAAAAGGCACGCCACCGTATATTACGATGGGAATGAATAGCGCGGCAGCAACCACTCCAGTAATAATTCTCTGTTTCACTACCAAACCCTCTCTTTCTACACGCCTCCGAATCTGCGCCCTCTATGTTGAAAGTCAGTAATCGCATTTAGCAAATGTTCTTCTTTGAAGTCTGGCCAATACACGTCTGTAAACCAAAACTCCGAATATGCAATTTGCCATAACATGAAATTACTAATACGTAGCTCTCCGCTTGTTCGGATTAACAACTCTGGATCAGGTAAAGAACTCGTCATTAAGTAGGAGGAAAGCATTTCTTCACTTACCTCTTCAGAACGAATTTTTCCTTCCTCATTATCTTTCATCATATGTTGCACAGCAGAAACGATTTCATCTCGACTTCCATAGTTTAACGCGAAATTAAGAATTAATCCCGTATTCTCTTTCGTATCTTCCATGGCTTTCTCCATCGCTCTGCGTGTATGCGTAGGAAGACGATCTTTTTGCCCTATTACTCGGACTTGTACGTTTTCTTCAATCAATTCTGGTAAAAATGTACCTAGAAATTCTTCTGGAAGCTTCATTAAATAATCAACTTCCTTTTTCGGTCTTTTCCAGTTCTCAGTTGAAAAAGCATAGAGAGTTAACACTTTCACATTAAGTTTACTTGCAAATTTTGTAATTTTCTTTACAACTTGCATACCTTCATGATGTCCCGCAATACGAGGCATTGCTCTCCTCTTTGCCCATCTTCCATTCCCATCCATAATGATGGCAATATGTTCTGGGATATATCCTTTTTTCACTTCTTCAACGAGATGATCAAACGATGTGTCCTTTTTACCTTTAAAAAAAGGAAAGTTTTTAAACATCATTCATACCCTCCAGCAAGCAGACGTATGCCTAAAAGTGTAAAAAGACCCCCTTAAGAAGAGGGTCATATTTGCGAAGTTATCGCTATTACACTTCCATGATTTCTTTTTCTTTGTTTTTTGCGATTTCGTCAACTTTTGCAATATATTTATCTGTTTCTTTTTGGATATCTTCAGTATATCCTCTTAAATCATCTTCTGTAATCTCGCCAGCTTTTTCAAGCTTCTTAAGATCATCATTTCCGTCACGACGTACGTTACGAACAGCAACTTTTGCTTCTTCAGCATATTTTTTCACAACTTTTACAAGATCACGACGACGCTCTTCTGTTAGTGCAGGAAATGCAATACGAATTACAGTTCCATCATTAGAAGGGTTTAAGCCTAAATCTGCTTTTAAAATTGCTTTTTCAATATCACCGATAGAAGTTTTATCATAAGGTTGAATTACTAGTAAACGTGCTTCTGGAACTGTAATGTTCGCTAATTGCACAACTGGTGTTGGTGCACCGTAGTAATCAACTTGTACCTTATCTAATACAGACGCGTTTGCACGGCCAGCACGAACTGTTGCTAATTCACGAGAATAAGCAGCAACTGCTTTTTCCATTTTTTCATTTGAAGACTTCAATACTTGTTGTCCCATATTTATTTCCCCCTTACCACTGTTCCGATATTTTCGCCTAAAACGGCACGTTTAATATTACCTTTTTCCATAACTGAGAATACAATTAATGGAATATCATTATCCATACATAGAGAAGAAGCTGTAGAATCCATTACACCTAAACCTTCTTTTAATACATCTAAGTAAGTAAGCGTTTCGTATTTTGTAGCTGTTGGATCAATAGATGGATCCGCATTATATACACCATCTACATTGTTTTTCGCCATTAAAATTACATCTGCTTCAATTTCTGCCGCACGTAATGCTGCTGTTGTATCTGTAGAGAAGTATGGGTTACCTGTACCTGCTGCAAAGATAACAACACGTTTTTTCTCTAAGTGACGAACTGCTTTACGACGAATGTAAGGTTCTGCAACTTGACGCATCTCAATTGAAGTTTGTACACGAGTTTGAATTCCGATATTCTCCAAGCTATCTTGAAGAGCTAATGAATTCATAACTGTCGCTAACATGCCCATGTAATCTGCCCCTGCACGATCCATGCCCATTTCACTTCCAATTTTTCCACGCCAAATGTTACCGCCACCAACAACAACAGCAACCTCTACATCAAGTTCTGCAATTTCTTTTACTTGTTCCGCAACTGACTTAATAACAGTTGGGTTAATTCCAAATCCTTGCTCTCCAGCTAAAGCTTCTCCACTTAGCTTTAAAACGACACGATTATATTTCGGTTTACTCATAATGAACCTCCAATTGCTTACATCTTTATTTTAAAAAAGGGAACACAATGTGTTCCCTAATCTGTATTAGTTACTACCTTTTACTTGGTTCATTACTTCTTCAGCAAAGTTGTCTTCGCGTTTTTCGATACCTTCACCAACAGCGTAGCGAACGAATCCTTTTAATGTTCCGCCTTTAGACTCAACGAATTGACGAACTTTCATATCAGGGTTTTTAACGAATGCTTGGTCAAGTAAGCAAATCTCTTCGAAGAATTTGCCTAGACGGCCTTCAACCATTTTCGCAACGATTTTCTCAGGCTTGCCTTCGTTTAATGCTTGTTGTGTTAATACTTGACGCTCATGCTCAACTTCTTCAGCTGTTACAGCATCGCGGTCGATGTATTTAGGGTTAACTGCAGCGATGTGCATTGCAACATCTTTAGCAGCAGCTTCATCAGTAGAACCTTCAAGAACTGTTAATACACCAATGCGTCCACCCATGTGTAGGTAAGCGCCGAATGCATCTGCATCAGTTTTTGATACGATTTCGAAACGACGAAGTGTAAGTTTTTCACCAATTTTAGCGATTGCTTCGTTGATGTGCTCTTCAACTTTTTTACCGTTTTCCATTGTTTGAGCCATAGCTTCTTCAACGTTAGCTGGTTTGTTAGTTAATAAGTGAGCAGCTAATTCTTTAATTAGTGTTTGGAAACCTTCGTTTTTCGCAACGAAATCAGTTTCAGAGTTTAATTCTAAGATTAAAGCGTCGTTACCGTTTGTTTCGATGAAAGTTAAACCTTCAGCAGCAATGCGGTCTGCTTTTTTAGCAGCTTTCGCAATACCTTTTTCACGTAAGAAGTCAATTGCCTTCTCCATGTCGCCGTTAGTTTCTGTTAAAGCTTTTTTGCAGTCCATCATACCTGCGCCAGTTTTTTCACGTAATTCTTTTACCATTTGAGCAGTGATTGCCATACTTTTCATCCTCCTAAAATATGTATTTATACCTTTTATAAAGGTGTTTATACCTTAAAAAAGGTGATAAAAGGCCGAACCCCTTATCACCTTTCCAACTTTGTTACGCAGTAACAGTTTCTTCACCTTGTTTTGCTTCAAGGATCGCGTCTGCCATTTTAGATGTAAGAAGTTTTACAGCACGAATTGCATCATCGTTTGCTGGGATAACGTGATCGATTTCGTCTGGATCACAGTTTGTATCAACGATACCGATGATTGGAATGTGTAATTTGCGTGCTTCAGCAACTGCAATACGCTCTTTACGAGGGTCTACTACGAATAATGCACTTGGAAGACCTTTCATATCTTTAATACCGCCTAAGAATTTCTCAAGACGCTCTAACTCTTTTTTAAGTTGAACAACTTCTTTCTTAGGAAGTACTTCGAAAGTACCATCTTCTTGCATTCTTTCGATGTCTTTAAGACGCTTGATACGCTTTTGGATTGTTTGGAAGTTTGTTAAAGTTCCACCTAACCAACGTTGGTTAACGAAGTACATACCAGCACGAGTTGCTTCTTCTTTAATAGCTTCTTGTGCTTGTTTTTTAGTACCTACGAATAAGATGTCTCCGCCTTCAGCAGCGATGTCGCGCATCGTTCTGTAAGCTTCCTCAACTTTTTTCACAGTTTTTTGTAAGTCGATGATGTAGATACCGTTACGCTCTGTGAAAATGTAACGCTTCATTTTTGGGTTCCAACGACGAGTTTGATGTCCGAAATGAACACCAGCTTCAAGCAATTGCTTCATAGAAATTACTGACATAATATAGTTCCTCCTAAATGGTTTTTGATATCCTCCGTTTACTTCATCTCTAAGCGAAACTACAAACGTAGCACCAACACTTAAATCAGTAAACGTGTGTACTTTGTACTGACACCACTGCTTACTATATCATACTGAAATATTACAATCAAGTCGAAAATGCGAACAATGTAAAACTTTCTTTGTTCATACTCGAATTCTAGTATTACCAACCTTCTTTTCTTTTAAGCAAAAAAGTAAATACAATTAATAGTTTTCCCAGAAAAAACGCTTATGACACTTTTCACAAGTATCTTCTATCCATTGCACAAAAAAACTCTCCTCAATTGAGGAGAGTTTTTTATAAATTAGTTTGTTTTTAATTTAGCAAGTTCTTGTAGAAACTTGTCGTTTAGCACTTTAATGTATGTTCCTTTCATACCTAAAGAGCGAGACTCAATAACACCAGCACTTTCTAATTTACGTAGTGCATTTACGATTACAGAGCGAGTAATTCCTACGCGATCAGCAATTTTACTTGCAACAAGTAAACCTTCTGTTCCATTTAATTCTTCGAAGATATGCTCAATTGCTTCTAACTCACTGTAAGATAATGAGCTGATTGCCATTTGAACAACAGCTTTACTACGCGCTTCCTCTTCGATTTCTTCTGCTTTTTCACGTAAGATTTCCATACCTACAACAGTTGAGCTGTACTCAGCAAGGATTAAATCATCATCTAAGAACTCTTGACCAAGACGAGCTAATACTAATGTACCTAGACGCTCACCGCCACCAACGATTGGTACGATTGTAGTTAAACCTTGACCGAATAATTCTCTGTTTTCTACTGGGAATGCTGTGTAAGCACTGTTCACATCTAAGTTTGAAGATGTTTCTGTAATGTTGAATAAGCTTTGTGTATATTCTTCTGGGAATTGACGTTCTGCAAGCATTTGCTTCATGCGTTCGTTTTCGATTTGTTGGTGAATTGCATAACCTAGTAATTTACCACGACGGCTAACTACGAATACGTTTGCTTCGATTACTTCACACATTGTGTCAGACATTTCTCTAAAGTTTACAGGCTTCCCTGCTGCGCTCTGTAATAACGCATTTAATTTTCTCGTTTTTGCTAATAATTCCATTTCAAAAGTTCCTCCTACATGTTACTCACATATTTTTTCATCACTTGGAAACTAGGGCGAGTCACCTGATGACACTATTACAAAATAAACTGGCTCACATCTTTATTTTTAGCAATTGTTGCTAATTTCTCCTCAACGTATTGAGGTGTTATCGTTATTTTCTCTAACGTAATTTCAGATGCTTCAAACGATAAATCTTCAAGGAGCTTCTCCATAATCGTATGAAGTCTTCTTGCTCCAATATTATCTGTATCCTGATTAACTTGATAAGCAATCTCAGCAATCTTACGAATAGCTTCGTCTGAAAATTCAATTTCTATACCTTCAGTCGCTAATAATGCCATATATTGTTTAATTAACGCATTGTCAGGCTCGATTAATATTTTAACAAAATCGTCTGTCGATAATTTTGTTAATTCTACTCGAATCGGAAATCTCCCTTGCAATTCCGGAATTAAATCCGACGGTTTAGACATATGGAACGCTCCAGCTGCAACGAATAAAATATAATCCGTTTTTACTGATCCGTATTTTGTCGCAACATTCGACCCTTCTACAATTGGCAGAATGTCACGTTGCACACCTTCACGTGATACATCTACGCTATTCGACTGCTTACCAGCAATTTTGTCAATTTCATCGATAAAAATAATCCCGAGCTGTTCAGCACGATAAACAGCCTCTTGTGTAACTTCATCCATATCAATTAAGCGCTGTGCCTCTTCATTTGTCAAGAGTTTTCTTGCTTCTTTTACAGAAAGTTTACGTTTTTTCGTTTTTTTCGGCATAAAACTTCCTAGCGCATCTTGGAAATTCATTCCCATTTGTTCCATGCCAGTTCCTTGTAACATATCAAACATGGAAGACTGTTGTTCAGTCACTTCAATCGATACAATTTCTTCTTCAAGAAGCCCTGCAGCAAGCTTTCTCTCTACATCTTGACGTTTCTTTTCGATTTCAACATCTTCTTGTGTATCAGACGTTTGATTCGAATTTTGAGCGCCTCCAAAAAGCATCTCTAATGGATTTTTGAATCCAGATTGCTTCTCCGGACTCGGCACTAAAATTTCAACAAGACGTTGATTCGCTTGCTCTTCTGCTTTATCTTGAACTTTCACTACCATTTCTTCTTTTACGATACGAACCGATGTTTCCACCAAGTCACGTACCATCGACTCTACATCTCTACCCACATATCCAACTTCTGTGAATTTTGTAGCCTCAACCTTAATAAAAGGTGCTCCAACGAGTTTCGCCATTCGTCGTGCTACCTCTGTTTTCCCAACACCTGTCGGTCCAATCATTAAAATATTTTTAGGTGCAATTTCGTCACGTAAATTTTCAGCTAATTTACTGCGGCGATATCGATTTCTCAACGCTACAGCAACCGCTTTCTTTGCGTCTTTTTGACCGATGATGTATTGATCTAATTTTTCCACAATTTGGCGCGGAGTAAAATGTAAATGCATATAAAATGCCTCCCTTACGATTCTACAATTCTTCAACAATTATGTTGTGATTCGTATAAACACAAATATCGCCAGCAATCTCTAAACTCGCTTTCGCAATTTGCTTCGCTGTTAAGTGTTCACTTGCATATTGCTTTAAAGCACGACCTGCAGAAAGTGCATAATTCCCACCAGATCCAATTGCTAAAATACCATCATCCGGTTCAATCACTTCTCCTGTACCTGAAACAAGGAGCATAGTTGTTTTATCCATGACAATGAGCATCGCTTCTAGCTGACGTAACATTTTATCGCCACGCCATTGTTTTGCCATTTCAACAGCAGCACGCTGCAAGTTGCCATTATACTCTTCTAATTTCCCTTCAAACATTTCAAAAAGAGTAAATGCGTCAGCAACTGATCCTGCGAAACCAGCTAAAACTTTACCTTGGAAAAGTTTACGAACTTTACGAGCTGTATGTTTCATTACAACAGCATTTCCCATTGTCACTTGGCCATCTCCAGCCATTGCACATTCTCCATTATGATGAACTGCAAATATCGTTGTAGCGTGGAAATTTCCCATAGAAAAAACTCCTTTATTTGTTTTTATAGCTTTTAAAGCAATTTATGCCCGCGGGTGATGCTTCATGTAAACAGAACGCAATCTTTCTTTAGAGACATGCGTATAAATTTGTGTCGTCGACAAATTTTCATGGCCTAATAGCTCCTGTACAGTACGTAAATCCGCCCCTTCATCTAGCATATGTGTAGCAAATGTATGCCTTAACATATGGGGACTTATCCGCATTGTCAGCGAAGCCTTTTTAATGAGTTCATTTAAAACATAACGAACCCCACGACTTGTTAGCGGTGTACCTTTCGCATTTAAAAATACCATATGAGAATCTTCGTCAGTCTTATTAACTAACTGTTTTCTCCCATTCTCTATATAAGTAATTAAAGAATCTTGCGCATAGCTTCCGAACGGGATATACCTTTGTTTTTTTCCTTTTCCCATTACTAAAATTGTTCCCACCGCAAAGTCAATATCGGTAAGTTGTAAATTGACACATTCACTCACACGGATCCCAGTCGCATACATCAACTCTAATAAAGCTTGATTCCTTTGGCCTAATGGCGTTTCCGTGTCAGAAACTTCAAATAATTCCTCTAACTCTTCAGCATATAAAAACTTTGGGATTGACAATTCTTTTTTGGGGAGTGACGCAAGTGCAAACGGATTATCCTTTCGATAACCTTCACGCATCAAAAAACGATATAAACTTCGTAAGCTTGATACTTTTCTTGCGACAGATTTACGGGCTAACTTTTCATCGTGCAACGTCGTTAAGTACAAACGAACATCCGCGTATGTAACGTCTAAAAAAGAGGATATGCCTTCTCGTTCCATAAATTGCACAAAATGTTCTAAATCATTTTGATAACTTGCAATTGTATATTTTGAATAATTTCTTTCAATTTGTAAATATCCAACGAATAATTGTAACAATTTCTTCACATTCACACAACTCACCTCAATAAAGGCTACTAAATCGTATCACAACTTAGTAGCCTTTGCAAGAAATTTAACTAAATATTTACAAAATTTCGAATCGTTTCTAAAGCGCGTGCTGCGTACGCTTCATTTCGTTCTGCTTTCTTTTTAATCTTCTTCTCTAACGGTGCAAATAGACCGAAGTTCGCATTCATCGGCTGGAAGTTTTTAGCGTTCGTTGCCGTAATGTAATTTGCCATGCTACCCATCGCAGTTACTGGCGGTAATACAACTGGCTCTTCACCTTGCACAAGACGCGCAGCATTAATTCCTGCTAATAATCCTGATGCTGCTGATTCAACATATCCCTCTACTCCAGTCATTTGACCAGCGAAGAATAAATCATCACGTTGTTTATATTGATATGTTGGACGAAGCAAATTAGGTGAATTAATAAACGTATTACGATGCATTACACCATAACGTACAATCTCTGCATTTTCCAATCCCGGAATTAACTGTAGCACTTCTTTTTGCGGTCCCCACTTTAAATGAGTTTGGAAACCTACGATATTGTATAAAGTTCCCGCTGCATCATCTTGACGTAACTGAACAACAGCATATGGCGTTTTCCCTGTTTTTGGATCTTCCAATCCAACAGGTTTCATAGGTCCAAATACTAACGTCTGTCTCCCTCTACTTGCCATAACTTCTACTGGCATACAACCTTCAAAGAAAATTTCTTTTTCAAACTCTTTTAAAGGCACTGTCTCAGCAGCAATTAGAGCCTCATAAAAACGATCAAACTCTTCTTCTGTCATTGGGCAATTTAAATATGCAGCTTCACCTTTGTCATAACGCGATTTTAAATATACTTTATTCATGTCAATACTGTCTTTTTCTACGATTGGGGCTGCAGCATCATAGAAGTAGAAATAATCTTCTCCTGTTAATTCTTTCAATTTTGCAGAAAGATCAGGAGATGTTAATGGACCTGTAGCAATAATTGTCGGTCCCTCTGGAATATCTGTAATTTCTTCATTCATTACAGTTACATTTGGATGGTTCTTTACGTATTCTGTTACTTTAGCTGCGAACTCATGACGATCTACAGCTAAAGCACCTCCAGCTGGTACAGAGCACTCATCCGCCGCACGAATAATTACAGAATCCATTAAGCGCATTTCCTCTTTAATAACTCCAACTGCATTTGTTAAAGTGTTTGCACGAAGTGAGTTACTACATACTAATTCAGCGAATTTATCTGTGTGATGAGCTGGCGTTTGCCTTACCGGTCTCATTTCATATAATCTAACTTGGACACCACGTTTTGCAATTTGGTAAGCCGCTTCACTTCCTGCAAGACCTGCGCCAATGACGTTTACTACTTGTGTTGTCATTTATATCACCTTTCCTTTTCTTCCCGAAAAAAATGTGAGCAGTTACGCTCACATTTGTTGTTCTTCTTCATAATCGCACGAAATACATTGTACTTGCACGCCTTTTTTCAACTTTTTCTCTACAAGCATGCCTTCGCACTTCGGACACTTACGACCAATTGGCTTATCCCAAGATACAAAGTCGCATTCCGGATACGTACCGCACCCATAGAAAAGACGTTTCTTTTTATTACTACGGCGTTCAATAATTTGACCCTTATCACACTTTGGACAAGTAACACCGATTTCTTTCACAATCGGCTTTGTATTACGACAATCTGGGAAATTCGAGCAAGCCATAAATTTCCCGTATTTACCCATTTTAAAGACCATTGGGTGATTACATAATTCACAATCTTCCCCAGCTGGTTCATCTTTAATTTCCACTTCACGCATTTCTTTTTCCGCTTTTTCTAAACGCGGTTCAAAACCTACGTAGAAATCATCAACAATTTTTACCCAATTCGCATTTCCTTCTTCTACTTCATCAAGGCTTTGCTCCATATTGGCAGTAAATTCAATGTTAATAATTTCTGGGAAAAACTCTAAAATAAGTTCAATTACTATTTCACCAAGTTCAGTCGGAACGAAGCGTTTATTATCCAAACCTACATACCCACGCTTTTGAATTGTTTCAAGTGTAGGTACATATGTTGACGGTCTTCCAATTCCAAGTTCTTCAAGTGTTCTTACTAGGCGAGCCTCTGTATAGCGCGGAGGAGGTTGTGTAAAATGTTGCTTTGGTTCTAAATCCTTTGAAAATACAGTTTCCCCTACTTCTAAAGGTGGCAACATCTTATCCTTTTCTTCAGCACCATCATCTTTTGACTCTACATACACTTTCATAAATCCTGGGAACTTTACAACCGATCCACTTGCACGGAACTGAACATTGTTATTAATGAGTCTCGCTGTCACAGTATCCATTATAGCAGACGCCATTTGACTTGCAACAAATCGCTCCCAAATCAATTTATATAATCGAAGTTGATCACGACCTAAGAAACTTTTTAGTTCCTCTGGCTTTCTCATTACTGAAGTAGGACGAATTGCCTCATGCGCATCTTGTGCATTTGACTTTTTCGTTTCTTTCTTCTTTTCTGTTCCTATGTATTCCGTACCATACGCTTCAGTGATGTAAGTACGAGCCTCTGTTTGAGCTGTTTCTGAGATACGTGTTGAATCAGTTCTCATATACGTAATAAGACCTACAGTTCCTTGTTTTCCAAGATCTATCCCTTCATACAATTGCTGTGCAAGCATCATTGTTTTCTTTGCTCGCATGTTTAACTTACGTGCTGCTTCTTGTTGCAAGGAAGATGTTGTAAACGGTAATGCAGGATTACGTTTTCGCTCTTTGCGCGTTACATTTTCAACTGAAAACGCATTGTCTTTCATCTGTTCAATTATTTCATTCACTTGCGTTTCATTTGTTAATTGAACTTTTTCACCATCTACACCGTAAAAGCTTGCTTCAAATGTGTCTTTTCCTTTTACAAATTCTGTTTTAATTGTCCAGAATTCTTCAGGTTCAAAGTTTTGAATTTCCCTTTCACGCTCGATGATTAAACGAACTGCTACAGATTGTACACGTCCTGCACTTAATCCTTTTTTTACTTTCTTCCATAATAAAGGACTAATATTGTAACCAACAAGACGATCAAGTATACGTCTTGCTTGTTGTGCATCCACTAAATCCATATTAATTGCACGAGGATGTTTAAATGATTCTTTGATTGCATCTTTCGTAATCTCATTAAACACAACCCGACAATCTGATTCAACGTCCACATTTAACGTATTCGCTAAATGCCAAGCAATTGCTTCCCCTTCACGGTCTGGATCGGCCGCGAGATAGACTTTCTTTGCTTTTTTCGCCGCTGATTTTAAATCTTTTAAGACGGGACCTTTACCACGAATGGTAATATACTTCGGGGTGAAGTTGTTCTTTACTTCTATCCCCATTTGACTTTTTGGCAAATCGCGAACATGTCCCATAGACGCGACAACTTTGTATTTTTTCCCTAAATATTTCTCAATGGTCTTCGCCTTAGAAGGCGACTCCACGATTACGAGGTAATCTGACATGCTAGTGCCTCCTTAAGAGGTGGATTCAAGTCTTCATTAATCTTATTGATTTCTCTTGTTTTTGTCAATCAAGAATGAATATACCATACAGTGCCAATCTACCATTTGTCAATAATTGTTTAATAAAAACATAAAAATATAAGGTTAATTTAAAATCTCTTCCAAGATATCTTCTGCATTTCTTACTAGTTTTGCTCCTTGCTGAATAAGATGATTCGTTCCCGATGCCCCCTCTATAAATATAGGTCCAGGAAGCGCAAACACCTCTCTATTTTGCTCTAACGCAAGGTCTGCAGTAATAAGTGTTCCACTTCTCGATTTCGCTTCTACAACTAAAACACCTTTACTTATACCACTAATAATCCGGTTCCTTTTTGGAAAATACCACTTTTTCGGTGCATAGTGCGGCGGATACTCTGTCAATAACAATATATATTCCTTCCACATTTCATATAAATGTCTATTTTCTTTCGGATACATAAAAGACAATCCATGCCCTAATATCGCAATAGTCGGGCGATGATGCCTTACTGTAATCTCATGAGACATTGTATCTATCCCTTTTGCAAACCCACTGACAATAAGCCACTCTCTTTCTAATAAAGGGTGTAAAATAAACTTCAAACTCTCATGACCATATAATGATGGTTCTCTCGTTCCAACAACTGCTAATTTATTTACTTTATTCAGGAAATCTTTCTCTCCTTTTCCATATAAAACGAAGGGAGGGTCTTGTATTTCACGTAATAATTGCGGATAATCTTCATCCCATATCGTTATATAAAAAATACGATTTCTCTCTAAATAAGATATATATTGCGGAAGATTTGAACTTTGAAGAAATTTTACTAGTTCTGAAGATTTTTTCGAGGATATTCCAGTGTAGTGTTCCATTTGTTTTTCGTTAAATTTATATATGTTCTTTAATTCTGGATCGACATATAGTAGCCTCTCCATCGCCTTCCAATAATCTGCTAGCAAGTAATGAAGATGTAATAATCTCTCTCTTTTCATCTTGATTCTCCTTACCCATAATTTTTATTATGTAAACAGAAAAAAGTGTAAAAAGACACCCTCAAGTAAGAAGGTGTCTTTCAACAGATTAATAGTTTTTACAAGTCTCAAATAAACCTTTTTCTTTTAAAACAGAGATTAGCGTTTCTCCCATAACTGCTGGAGTTTCAGCTACTTTAATGCCACAAGCTTCCATTGTTTTAATCTTTTCAGCAGCAGTTCCTTTACCGCCAGAAATGATTGCACCAGCATGGCCCATACGTTTGCCAGCAGGCGCTGTTTGACCACCAATGAAGCCTACAACAGGTTTTGTCATATTAGCTTTTACCCATTCAGCTGCCTCTTCTTCTGCTGTACCGCCGATTTCACCAATCATAATTACAGCATGTGTTTCTTCATCTTCATTAAATGCTTTTAACGCATCAATAAAGTCTGTACCGTTAACAGGGTCTCCGCCGATACCTACAGCAGTAGATTGGCCAATACCTTCTTGTGTTAACTGATGTACAGCTTCATAAGTTAATGTACCAGAGCGAGATACGATACCAACATGACCTTTTTTATGAATATATCCTGGCATAATACCAATCTTACATTCATCTGGTGTGATTACACCTGGGCAGTTTGGTCCAAGTAAACGTGTATGTTTACCCGCCATATATCTCTTTACGTTTACCATATCTAATACAGGAATCCCTTCAGTAATACATACTACTAAATCAATTTCTGCATCAACAGCTTCCATAATTGCATCTGCCGCAAAAGCGGGTGGAACGTATACAACTGAAGCGTTTGCGCCTGTTGCTTTCACTGCATCTTCTACTGTATCAAATACTGGTACACCTTCAATATCAGTGCCGCCCTTACCTGGTGTTACACCACCGACAATTTTCGTACCGTATTCAATCATTTGTTTTGTATGGAATAAACCTTGAGAACCTGTAATACCTTGAACAATAACTTTTGTATCTTTATTAACTAATACGCTCATTTTTCTCCCCCGCTTTCTATTAGCCCACTAGTGAAACAATTTTTTGTGCACCGTCTGCCATAGATTCTGCTGCAACAATATTTAAGCCAGACTCATTTAAAATTTTCTTACCTAGTTCTACGTTTGTGCCTTCAAGACGTACAACTAAAGGTAACTCAAGACCTACTTGTTTCGTTGCTTCAATAACACCTTCTGCAATAACATCACACTTCATAATGCCACCAAAAATGTTAACGAAGATACCTTTTACATTTTTGTCAGAAAGGATAATTTTGAATGCTTCTGTAACTTTTTCTGCAGTTGCACCGCCACCAACATCTAAGAAGTTAGCTGGGTCACCGTGGTAATGTTTAATGATATCCATTGTAGCCATCGCTAAACCTGCACCATTAACCATACAACCGATATTTCCATCTAAAGGAATGTAGTTTAAGTCGTATTTTGAAGCTTCAATTTCTTTTGAATCCTCTTCATCAAGATCACGAAGCTCTAAAATGTCTTTATGGCGATATAACGCATTAGAATCAAAGTTTAATTTTGCATCTAATGCCATAACTTTACCTTCGCCTGTTGTAACAAGTGGGTTAATCTCAGCGATAGAGCAATCTTTTTCGATAAACGCACGATATAAGCCCATCATAAACTTCACAGCTTGTCCTACAAGCTCTTTTGGAATATTGATGTTAAATGCAATTCGGCGCGCTTGGAAACCTTGCAAGCCTACTGCTGGATCAATATATTCTTTAAAGATTTTTTCAGGTGTTTTTTCTGCTACTTCTTCAATTTCTGTTCCGCCTTCTTCAGACGCCATTAAAACAACTTGAGAAGTTGCACGATCTAAAACTAGACCTACATAATATTCTTTTTTAATATCGCAACCTTCTTCGATAAGTAAGCGTTTTACTTCCTTACCTTCAGGACCTGTTTGATGTGTCACAAGTGTAGTTCCTAAAATGCTTTCTGCATATGTACGAACTTCATCTAAATTTTTTGCAACTTTTACTCCGCCAGCTTTGCCGCGTCCACCAGCGTGAATTTGTGCTTTCACTACACATACATCTGTTCCTAATTCTTTCGCTGCTTCTACAGCTTCTTCTACTGTAAATGCAACCTTCCCGTTCGGAACGCTAACCCCATAGCTTCTAAGGACTGCCTTACCTTGGTACTCATGGATATTCATGGTCCCATCCTCCCCTGTTTTCCTGTTTTACTCGAAAAGTTTTTTAATGTTTAAAAAACATTACATTGCCATTGTATAAGATGATTGGCACGCTGTCTACAATAAAGTGTCAGAAAACTGAAATCGCTTTATTCTTTTTCGAAAATAGTAATGTTTATATGCCAAAATAAAAAAATAAGCTGTATATTTACAGCTTATTTTTGAATCATATCTTTAATTGGTGCGAATGACTTGCGGTGTTCATCTAGTACTCCATGCACTTCAATTGCCTCTAAATGTTGCTTTGTGCCATATCCCATATGTTGCTCAAATCCATATTCAGGATACTTCTCTCCCAGTTCTTTCATCATACGATCTCTCGTTACTTTTGCTATAATGGATGCTGCTGAAATCGAAACACTTTTCGCATCACCTTTAATAATTGATGTTTGCGGAATTGGTGTAGGAAGCTTCATCGCATCAATTAATAAATGTTGGGGTGTACAAGATAAATTTGCAACTGCATCTAACATCGCTTGTTTCGTTGCTTGGTAAATATTAATATCATCAATAACTTGCGGTGATACAATTCCTACTCCAATTGCAATTGCTTGTACTTTTATTTCATCATAAAAACGCTCACGTTTCGCTTCACTCAACTTTTTCGAGTCATTTAACCCTGGAATATAAAAATCCTCAGGAAGAACGACAGCTGCCGTCACAACAGGCCCAGCCAATGGCCCACGCCCTACTTCATCAATACCCGCGATATATGTGACCCCTTTTTCACGCAAAGCATTTTCATACTTGGACATTTCAAAAAACTTCTCTTTTTCTTTCTGTTCTAACTCTTTTTGTTTATACCACTTCAAAACGAGCTTTTGAACACCTTTTCGATCATCTTTCATTAACAGTTGAAAGCGATCATCTTCTTCATTCATAATTTCTTTCAATACATTTTCCGCTTCTTTTATCGTCATAGTTTGCATTTATACAAGCTCCTTTTTAAACATATCCAAAAAGAAAAGACGCACAAACGCACGTCTTATACTTCTTCTATTTTTTCCACATCTTCCACTTGCTCTCCAAACTCTTCCGGTGTTTCAAACGTCATTTTTCCAAGTTTGCCACCACGAAGCTCACGAAGCACAAGCTCAGATGTCTTATCATAATCAATCATTCCGCCGCCCATTAAGCAGCCTCTATTTTTTCCAATTGCATCGAATAATTCCACAATATCTTCTGGAATCTCATTTAAATTATAGCGTTCTTTCAAGCGTTCTGGATAATGTTTCTCCATAAAACGTAATGCGTAAACAGCTACATCTTGTAAATTTAAAATTGAATCTTTAATTGCACCCGTTGTCGCTAAACGAAGACCCACTAATTGATCTTCAAATTTAGGCCACAGAATACCTGGTGTATCTAACAATTCCATTTCCTTCCCAACTTTAATCCATTGTTGAGCTGTTGTCACACCTGGACGATCTCCTGTTTTAGCAATATTTTTCTTTGCCAATTTATTAATCAATGTAGATTTACCAACATTTGGTATACCTACAATTAATGCACGAATCGCTCTCGGTCTAATACCTTTTGCAACCATTTTATCAAATTTTTCTTTAACAAGCACTTTACAAGCTGCTGCAATTTCCTTCATACCTTGTCCAGCTTGCGCGTTAATCGAAATTGCCATATGGCCTTTTTCTTTAAAATATGCGATCCATTGTTTTGTTAAACGATCATCCGCCATATCCGCTTTATTTAAAACAACAAGCCTTGGCTTATGTGTAATGATTTCATCAATCATTGGGTTTCGAGATGATAATGGTAATCGAGCATCTACAAGTTCAATTACAACATCAATTAATTTTAATTTCTCCGTTACTTGGCGTCTAGCCTTCGCCATATGCCCTGGAAACCATTGAATTACCATGTTGCCACCTTCTTTTTCATTTATTTCACAATACGTGCGTCTTCTAACGGCCAATATAACATATTAGCTTTACCAATTACTTGATCCATTGAAATCGTACCGATTGAACGGCTATCTTTACTAAAACGACGATTATCACCTAAAACAAATAATTGATCTTTTGGAACGGTTTTCTTGCCTGTCATTTCTTCAAGATTAAAATCATATGTAAGCGGTCCATCAGCAATTTGCTTTTTCTGCTTGTCTAAATACGGCTCCTCATAAGCCTTTCCGTTAACATACAGTTTATCATTACGATACTCTATTTCATCGCCTGGCAGGCCTATAATGCGCTTAATGTAATCTTTATCTTCTGTTGCTCGAAATACGATAATATCAAAGCGTTTTGGATCTCCAATGTGATAACCAATTTTATTCACAATCATTCGATCACGATCATGTAAAGTAGGTGCCATCGATACCCCGTCTACGAGAATTGGCGCAAAGAAAAACTGTCTAATAACACCAGCTAATACAACAGCAATCAAAATTGCTTTAATCCATTCCCAAAGTGAACTCTTCTCTTTTTTCATGCATTTCCCCTCCACGGTTATGTAAACTGCTCGTATTATACCAAAATTTCATATAGATTGGAAAAAGGGAGCTTGTGCATTTACAAGCTCCCATACATGTCTTATCGAATTTCTTTAATACGTGCTTTTTTACCGCGAAGGTTACGTAAGTAGTATAACTTAGCACGACGTACTTTACCACGGCGAAGTACTTCGATTTTCGCGATTCTTGGCGTGTGAACTGGGAATGTACGCTCAACACCTACACCGTAAGAAATCTTACGAACTGTGAATGTTTCACTGATTCCGCCACCACGACGTTTAATTACAACACCTTCGAAAAGCTGAATTCTTTCACGAGTTCCCTCAACAACTTTTACGTGTACACGTAAAGTGTCACCAGGACGGAATGAAGGAAGGTCAGTTTTTAATTGGCCTTTTGTAATTTCTGCGATTAATTGTTGCATATTAAATTCTCTCCTTTAAACAGATGCTCTTATAAAGTCTTAATAAATTACAGCGGAACATCGTTAATACGGCTACTGATTTCAGTAGCACAAATGTTATAATAGCATATTACTAGGCCTGTTGCAATAGCAAATATATGAAGTTATTACTGCTCTCGCTTTATTTCCTCAAGCCATTTTTTCTCTTGTTTAGATAACTCTCTCTCATCTAACAAATCAGGTCTACGCGTATACGTTCGACGCAAAGATTCCTTATGTCGCCATTCATCAATGTTTTTATGATTCCCTGACATTAATACATCCGGTACCTTCATACCACGAAAATCAGCTGGACGTGTATAATGAGGATGCTCTAATAAACCTGTACTAAACGAATCCTCTACTTGTGAAGCATGATTTCCTAGCACACCTGGCAAGAGACGTACAACACTATCAGTAATAACCATAGAGGCTAATTCTCCGCCCGTTAATACATAGTCACCAATAGAAATCTCATCCGTTACGAGATGCTCACGAATTCGTTCGTCATACCCTTCATAATGCCCACATACGAAGATCAAATGTTCTTCCCCTGCAAGCTCTTCCGCTTTCTTCTGCGTAAATCTTTCGCCCTGCGGACACATTAAGACAACTCTAGGCTTACGCTCTGTCTCTTTCGTCAAATCTTCTACAGCATCAAAAATAGGCTGAGGAGTAAGGACCATACCAGCTCCTCCGCCGTAAGGATAATCGTCTACGCTATTATGCTTACTTGTTGTATAATCACGAAAGTTAACAACACGAAGGTTTACCGCTTCTTTTTCTTGCGCCTTCTTTAATATAGAAGATCCAAATACACCGGTAAACATGTCTGGGAACAACGTTAAAATATCAATTTTCATTATAGCAGCCCTTCCATTACATGAATGGTTACTAATTTATTTTCAATATTAACTTGAAGTACAACGTCATCGATATAAGGAATTAAGAGATCTTGACCCTTCGGGCGTTTAATTACCCAAACATCATTTGCACCAGGAGATAGAATCTCTTTGATTGTCCCTAGCGCTTCTCCTTCTTCCGTTACAACACTGCAACCAATAATTTCATGATAGTAGTATTCACCTTCAGCAAGTTCACCTAACTGCTCTTCTGGTACTTTTATTAAAGAACCTTTAAACTTCTCTACTTCATCTACATTGTTATATCCTTCAAATGTTAATAAATCGAATGTCTTATGTTGGCGATGAGAAGTTACCTTCACCGGAAGGTAGTCTGTGCCTTTCTCATTCGATATGTATAACGTGTTTCCTACTTTATATCGCTCTTCTGGAAAATCAGTACGAGAAATAACACGGATTTCCCCTCTTACGCCATGAGTATTTACAATCTTCCCTACGTTAAACCATTTTGTCATAAATAGTATGTCACCCCTGGTTTCTATATAAATTAAGCATCTCCATTTCACAGATGGAACATGCACTCTCTATTTAAATGTTAAAAAAGGGAGAGGAATAACTCCTCGCCCTTTTTTACGTTTATTGAATTTCCAGTGTTACTTTTTCATCATTATGATGTCCCACTGAATACAAGAGCATTCGAATCGCTTTCGCAACTCTCCCTTGCTTTCCAATGACTTTTCCAACATCCTCAGGATGTACAGTTAATCGATACTTTATCTCTCCGTTGCAAAGTTCCTGTGTAACTTTTACATCTTCAGGATAATCGACAAGAGGCTTGACAATCGTCTCGACTAACTTCTTCATAGTCATTGCCTCAATTACTTACCTTGTTTAGATAAGTGGAATTTCTCCATGATACCTTGGTTAGAGAATAAGTTACGAACTGTATCAGATGGTTTAGCACCATTTCCTAACCATTTTAATGCTGCTTCTTCGTTGATCTTAACTTCAGCTGGTTGAGCAACTGGATTGTAAGTTCCGATTTCCTCAATGAAACGTCCGTCACGAGGAGAACGAGAATCTGCAACAACTACACGATAGAAAGGAGTTTTTTTAGCTCCCATACGTTTTAAACGAATTTTAACTGCCATTTATAAAGCACCTCCGAATTTATTTCACACAGATAATTATATTAGCAAAAAGACTATTGCTTTGTAAAGTATTTTTTCTTAACAGAGCCATCTTTTTTTCCTTACATGAATGGAAACTTCAATCCACCTAGTCCTTTTTTCTTACCTTTTTGCATTCCCGTCATCGTCTTCATCATTTTTTTCATGTCATCGAATTGTTTAATTAGACGATTGATTTCTTGTACAGTTGTACCGCTACCTTTGGCAATGCGCTTTTTGCGACTAGCATTGATTATTTCCGGTTGTTCTCGTTCTAATTTAGTCATAGAACGAATAATTGCCTCAATATGCCCAATTTGTTTTTCATCAACTTGTGCATTTTTCAGCCCTTTAATTTTATTTGCACCAGGAAGCATTCCTAACAATTCATCAAGCGGCCCAAGTTGACGCACTTGTCCAAGTTGTTCTAGGAAATCGTCAAGCGTAAACGAAAGCGTACGCATTTTTTGCTCAAGTTCTTTCGCTTTCTCTTCATCAACTGTAGCTTGCGCTTTTTCAATCAATGTTAAGACATCGCCCATCCCTAAAATACGGGATGCCATACGCTCTGGATGGAACGCTTCAATTGCATCTAGTTTTTCACCCATACCAGCAAATTTAATCGGCGTGTTTGTTACAGCCTTAATAGATAATGCAGCACCACCGCGCGTATCACCATCTAACTTCGTTAATACAACACCTGTTAAACCTAACTGTTCATGGAAACTTTGTGCAACATTTACCGCGTCTTGTCCCGTCATCGCATCGACAACAAGGAAAATTTCATCCGGTTTCGCAACTTCTTTAACTTTCGCTAATTCATCCATTAGTTCTTCATCAATATGCAGGCGACCCGCTGTATCGATTAAAACATAATCGTGATGATCTTCTTTTGCTTTTGCAATCGCTTGTTTCGCAATTTCAACAGGACTTACTTGATCTCCTAAAGAGAATACAGGCATGTCCAATTGCTTCCCTAATGTTTCAAGCTGTTTAATCGCTGCTGGACGGTAAATATCCGCTGCAACAAGCATCGGTTTACGGTTATGCTTTTTACGAAGCAAATTCGCAAGCTTACCTGTCGTCGTTGTTTTACCCGCACCTTGCAGACCAACCATCATAATAACAGTCGGTGGCTTATTAGCAACAGCAATTTTGCTTTGCTCTCCGCCCATAAGTTCTGTAAGTTCTTCCTGTACAACTTTAATTACTTGTTGTCCAGGTGTCAAACTTTTCATTACATCTTGTCCGACAGCACGTTCAGACACACGCTTCACAAAATCTTTTACTACTTTAAAGTTAACATCTGCTTCTAAAAGAGCTAGACGAACTTCTCTCATCATTTCTTTCACATCGGCTTCAGAAACTTTTCCTTTGCCGCGGATTTTTTGCATTGTCTGTTGAAGTCGGTCGGCTAATCCTTCAAATGCCATATTGCCGCCCTCCTAATCTAATTTTTCGATAGCTTCAACAACTTGTTTCATTTCTTCATTCACATGCTCTTCTTCGCTGATTAGCTGTTTTAGCTTTGCAACAAGTCGCTGTCGCTCTTGAAACTTTTGAAGTAATACTAATTTTTCTTCATATTCTTCAAGCATCGCTTCAGTCCGTTTAATGTTATCATACACGGCTTGGCGACTTACATCAAATTCTTCCGCAATTTCACCAAGAGATAAATCATCTAGATAATAAAGCGACATATAACTTCTTTGTTTTTGCGTTAACAACGATTGATAAAAATCAAATAAATAGTTCATTCTCGTTGTTTTTTCGAGCATGTTGGATCATCCTTTGTTAAGTGATTTCCCTTTACATGAATTAGTTTACATGTAGTCCAAAAGAGTGTCAAGTTTTTTTCTTAACATCATATATTTTTTATAGAAAAAGAAGCGGAAATACCGCTCCTTTCACTTATACTTCTTCTGTTTCTACTAAGTTCGCAAATAAACCATACACATATTGTTCTGGATCAAACTGTTGCAAGTCATCCATTTGCTCTCCTAATCCAACAAACTTCACTGGTACATCCATTTCGTTACGAATCGCTAATACAATACCACCTTTAGCAGTTCCATCTAACTTCGTTAAAACAATACCAGTTACATTCGTTGCTTCACGGAATGTTTTCGCTTGGCTTAAACCGTTTTGTCCTGTTGTTGCATCAATAACAAGTAATACTTCATGAGGAGCACCTGGTACTTCACGCTCAATTACACGCTTCACCTTCTCTAATTCTTTCATTAAATTTACTTTATTTTGCAAGCGTCCTGCTGTGTCACATAGTAATACATCTACCTTACGTGCTTTCGCAGCTTGTACAGCGTCATACATAACCGCCGCTGGATCAGATCCAGATCCTTGTTTAATCACTTCTACACCAACGCGATCGCCCCATACTTCTAATTGTTCAATCGCTCCAGCACGGAATGTGTCTCCTGCCGCTAATAGGACTGACTTACCTTCTGATTTAAACTTATGCGCCAGTTTACCAATTGTCGTCGTTTTTCCTACACCATTAACACCAACAAATAAAACAACCGTTAATTGGTCCTCTTGCATATTAATTTCGTTACTAAAATCGCTTTCGCCTTTGTAAATTCCTACTAGTTTTTCTGAAATAACAGCTTGTACTTCTTTTGGATCTTGAATGTTACGACGTTGTACTTCTTCTTTCAATTGGTCAATTAATTCCATTACCGTCGCAACGCCAACGTCTGCACCGATTAAGATTTCTTCTAACTCTTCGAAAAAATCTTCGTCCACTTTACGGTAACGATACACTAAATCATTCACTTTATCCGCAAATGAATTTCTCGTTTTTTCTAATCCTTGTTTAAATTTCTCTGTAACTGTATCCGTTTGTTTTGAAATTTTTTCTTTTAGTTTTTTAAAAAAACTCATACTTTCCCATCCTTCCTATTCACTTGCAACAAGTTCTTCTCCGGCGTCTAAACGAACCGAAACAAGTTTAGATACCCCTGATTCTTGCATTGTTACACCGTACAACACATCAGACTCTTCCATTGTACCTTTTCTATGTGTAATTACAATAAACTGCGTCTCATTACTGAATTTCTTTAAATACTGTGCAAAACGAGCTACATTCGCCTCATCAAGGGCTGCCTCTACCTCATCTAGTACACAGAATGGTACTGGGCGTACTTTTAAAATACCAAATAAAAGCGCAATTGCTGTTAAAGCACGCTCTCCACCTGAAAGTAAACCTAAGTTCTGCAGTTTCTTCCCTGGCGGTTGTGCTACAATATCAATACCCGTATTTAGTAAATCCTCTGGATTAGTCATTACTAAATCCGCTCTACCGCCTCCAAATAATTCAGAGAATACCGATTGAAACTCCATTCTAATGCCTTCAAACGTAGTAGAAAAGCGTTTTTTCATTTCTTCATCCATTTCGGTAATAAGCTGGTGCAATGTCGCTTTCGCTTCTTCTAGGTCGTCTCTCTGCTCTAGTAAGAATGTATGACGCTCCGCTACACGTTCATATTCATCAATTGCCCCTAGGTTCACTGTACCTAACTCTTCTATAGATAATTTGATTAATTTTACTTTCTTACGCGCATCTTCTGCAGGCATTGTCATTGTATATTTTAGTTTTGCCGCTTCAAATGAAATCGTATATGTTTCACGTAAATGTTGTAATCTATTTTCCAACTCTACATCAAGTCGATTTATTCTCACTTCTTGATCTTTCAACATTTCAAGAATATATTTATGTTTACCTGTCGTTTCTTTCAAATTGCGCTCTAAATGTTCTACCCTCTCTTGCAACGATACACGTTGTTCACGACGAGAGCGAATTAATTCTGAAGTTTGATTACGATCATATGCTTTCTTCTCAATCATATTCGTAATTTGCTCTTCACCACTTGAATTAGATGTCATTTCTTGTTTTAAGAACGCTAAATCCTCTTTCGTTTTTACAAGTGTCGCATCCGTTTCTTCTTTTTCCTTCGTCAATCGTTCAACTTTTTCTTTTTGATTAAATAAGCGTTGTTGCTTTTCAGCTACCAGAACTTTTAACTCCGTCATTTCTTTTTGAACTTTTTCTTTCGAAGAATGTTGCTCACTTTTTTGTTTTGTTAAAGCTACAATTTTACTATCTAACTTAGTGATATCAGCTTGAAGATTCGTTAAAATCCCTTCTAACTCCTCTTTACGCCCTTGCATTTTTACTCGATCTTGTAAAAACCCTTCAATCTCTAAATCATAAATAGACAATCGATCATTAATACGATGTTCTTCTAATTCTAGACGATTAATCTCTTCTCTTAATTTCTGCTCATCTACACGATCTACTTCTACAGTTTGCCTTAGTTCGCGTATTTTCACTTCTTTTTCTTGAATCTCTTGTTTTACTGCTTTAACAAAGTTTTCTAACTTCATTGTTTTTTCTTCCATATCAGTTAACTTGCGAGTCCACTCTTCCAGTTCACGTTGGCGTCCTAATAAAGAAGATTTCGCTTGCTTTACCGCCCCACCAGTCATAGAACCGCCAGGATTCACTACATCACCTTCGATTGTTACAATGCGATAACGGTATTGCAGTTGTTTCGCCAACTCATTTGCTCCGCGTAAATCTTTCGCAACAATAACCGTACCTAATAAATTTGAAACTACATTTTCATATTTATTGTTGTACTGCACAAGTTCTGCCGCCACACCTACAAACGATGGGTGTTGATTTGCAATGCGTAATTGCTCAAATGATAAAGACCTGCTTTTAATAACAGCTTGCGGTAAAAACGTTGCACGTCCATGTTTATTTTGCTTTAAAAATGCTATCGCATTACGAGCATGCTCCTCTGTTTGTACAACAATGTGCTGCATCGCTGCACCTAGAGCAATTTCCATTGCAACTTCGTATTCTTTCGGTACCGTTAACAGTTCCGCAACAGCACCCTCGATACCTTGCAACCTATTTTCTCTAGCTTTCAATACTTCACGTACACCTTGATAGAATCCAGAATAATCTTCTTGCATCTCTTCAAGCATTTCTTTTCGAGAACGTGCCTGTTGCACAAATTGATATGCTTGATACAGTTTTGTTTCATTTTCACTATACTGCGTCTTACATTTCCCAAGCGCCGCCTCTGTCTTCTGTATGTTTGAGAGAATGCCAGCTACTTTTTCTTTCGCTTGTTCGTAACTTTCTACAAGTTTCGTCTTTTTCGCTGTAATTTCCATACGCATTTCTACATATTTCGCATTCTCTTCATCTAGACGCTCGTTTTTAGACATTTGCTGTTTAGATTGTTCTTCAATCATAGATAATTCATTACGATGACTAGCTTGTTGATTTAAAAGCTCAATATAGTCACCTTTTAAATTCTCAATCTGTTCCTCTAAATTGTCAGCAAAAGTAGCAAGCAGTTGCTCATTATCATGCAATTTTTGCTCCAACTCTTTTACTTCATTCACAAATTGCATTAAAGCTTCTGTACTTGACTCAATCTCACCATCGTAACTTTTAGCTTTCTCTGTTAATTCAACAATTAACTGCTCAAGTTGCGCACAATGCGTCGTAGCATTTTGCTTTCTCTCTTTTAACAACTCACGCTGCCCTTCAAGTTTTTCTAGCTCTTTACTAGAAAGAAGAAGTACTTCTTGCAACGAGTCTACAGACTCATCTACCGCTTGTAATTGTCCTCGTAATTCCTCAAGCTCTTCTTCACTTTTTTGTAAATTCGTTGACATTTTAGCTTCTTCGTTTTTATTATGCCCAAACTGATTTCGAAGCGCTTCCCATTTCTCGTGCAATTCTTCAATTTCATGGACAATAAGCGCGGCTTCTACTTTCTCTAATTCTTCTTTATTCTCAAGATAATCTTTCGCAATAGAAGCTTGTCTTTCTAAAGGTTCTACTTGACTACTTAATTCATGAATTATATCTTGTACACGATTTAAGTTTTCTTGTGTTTCTGCTAATTTCCCTTCAGCTTTCTTTTTGCGAAGTTTGTATTTTAGTACGCCTGCCGCTTCTTCAAATACACCTCGACGCTCTTCTGACTTACTACTTAAAATCTCTTCCACTTTCCCCTGGCTAATAATTGAAAAAGCTTCTCTTCCCATACCAGAGTCCATAAATAAATCGATAATATCTTTCAATCTACATGATTGTTTATTAATATAAAAATCACTATCACCTGAACGAGATACACGACGTGTTACACACACCTCATTGTATTCAATTGGTAAACGTTGATCTTCATTATTTAAAGTTATTGTTACTTCAGCAACATTAACCGCTCTCCTCGTATCACTGCCTGCAAAAATAATATCCTCCATCTTTGCACCACGTAATGATTTTGCAGATTGTTCACCAAGTACCCAGCGAATTGCATCAGTAATATTACTTTTCCCGCTTCCATTAGGTCCTACTACAGAAGTTACACCTGGGACAAAATCAACAGATACACGCTCAGCAAAAGACTTAAACCCTGCTATTTCTAATCTTTTTAAAAACACGAAAGGCCTTCCTCCTATTCTCCGTCGTTATAAATGTTCTCTATACAAAAACAAGTATTATACGGATTTACCTTCTTTTTCATTATAAACAAAAAGAAAGTTTCATTCTATGCACAAGGAATCCCCCTCATTCAAAGGGGGATTCCTTATAGTTGTTCTTTTAATTTTTTCAATGCTTCTGCAGCAGCTTGTTGCTCTGCTTCTTTTTTCGACTTACCACTACCAAGACCTAAAGCTACGTTATTTAACGTAACACGTGACACAAATTCTCGATTGTGAGCTGGTCCTTTTTCTTGCAAAATTTGATACTCAACATTGCCACTGCCATCACGCTGAATCAATTCTTGCAACTGACTCTTATAATCCATCACATGAGAAAAAGCACCCTCATTAATTTTCGGATATACAATTTCTTTTAAGAATTCCCAAACTGTTTCTAGCCCTTGATCAAGATAAAGGGCACCAATAAACGCTTCAAAGACATCCGCTAATAAAGCTGGTCGTTCACGTCCACCTGTCATTTCTTCACCTTTTCCTAATAAAACAAGGCTACCAAATGACAATTCGTTCGCAAAACGAACAAGAGATGGCTCACATACAATAGCTGCACGTAGTTTTGTTAACTCTCCTTCGCTCATTGTCGGATATTTTTGAAACAGATACTGCGATACAGTCAGTTCCAATACTGCATCTCCAAGAAATTCAAGACGCTCATTATCTTCATGCGGTTTTTTTCGATGCTCATTCACATACGATGAATGCGTAAATGCTTGAATCAATAATTTTTCATCTGTAAACGTAATACCTATCTTTTCTTGAAACACTTTAAATGCTTCACGATATTTTGTTTCGTATTTTTTTTCTCTATATTTTCGGTACGGCATAGGTCCCTCCAGATATAAGCCAGAAAGCCCCGCTAAAAAACGGGACTTCACTTAAGCATTATAGATGACTCTCTATGTAAGTCACAGCATCGCCAACAGTAGCAATCTTTTCAGCATCTTCATCAGAAATTTCCATTTCGAATTCATCTTCTAATTGCATTACAAGTTCTACTACATCTAGGGAGTCTGCTCCTAAATCTTCCTTGAAGCTTGCAGCTGGTACTACCTCAGTCTCTTCTACTCCTAAACGATCAACGATGATTTTTGTTACGCGCTCTAAAACATCTGCCATTCCATTCACCTCCCCTCAAATATTATATTAAATATTGACCAAAAAAACTAGGTGAAATCGATTCTTTTATTACATTACCATACCGCCATCAACATTTAACGTTTGACCTGTAACATATTTGCTTTGATCAGAAGCAAAAAACGTTACAGCATTCGCGATATCTTTCGCTTCACCAAATTGAGCAGCTGGAATAACTTTTAACATTTCGGCTTTAATATTCTCATCTAGTACATCCGTCATATCAGTCGCAATAAAGCCCGGCGCAATTGCATTCACTGTAATATTTCGACTTGCTAACTCTTTTGCAGATGTTTTTGTTAATCCAATAACACCCGCTTTAGCAGCAACATAGTTAGCTTGTCCTGGGTTTCCTATAACACCAACAACCGAAGCGATGTTTATAATTCTACCGTGACGTTGACGCATCATATAACGAGATACTGCTTTTGTACATAAGAATACACCTTTTAAGTTTGTATTAATAACTGTATCCCATTCTTCTTCTTTCATACGCATTAATAAATTATCTTTCGTTACACCAGCATTATTTACAAGAATATCAACTTGTCCAAATGTATCTACTGTTTGTTTCACCATATTTGTAACATCATCAGCATTTGCAACATCTGCTCTTACCGCAATTGCATCAGAACCTAATTTTTTAATTTCATCTACTACTTCATTTGCTTTTTGTTCATTACCAGCATAATTTACTACTACATTTGCCCCTTGTTTCGCTAAATCGATCGCAATCGCGCGACCAATTCCACGTGAAGCGCCAGTTACTAATGCTACCTTCCCTTTTAACATCAGTTTTCTCCTCTCAAATTTGAAATGGTATCTTTTAATGTCTCTTCATCGTATATCGCATATGCTTTTACTGATGAATCAATTGACTTCATAAGTCCAGCAAGTACTTTTCCAGGTCCAATTTCAATAAACGTATCTACTCCCTGGCTCACCATATATTCAATAGACGGGTACCATAATACAGGCGAATAAAGCTGTTCAATTAACTTTTCTTGAATGTCTGCACCACGTGTAATAACTTCCGCCGTAACATTTGCAATAACAGGAATATTCGTGTCATGAATT
Organism: Bacillus sp. PK6-16; assembly: GCF_056530295.1. Lineage (NCBI taxonomy): Bacteria > Bacillati > Bacillota > Bacilli > Caryophanales > Bacillaceae > Bacillus > Bacillus sp. PK6-16. The sequence continues at coordinate 1,563,334 of NZ_CP096511.1, read as the reverse complement.
GTAATTTCATTTAAAACACTTTGGAACTTCTCAGCTGCCGGCTTCATAAGTGAAGAATGGAATGGCCCACTTACTTTTAGTGGAATCGCTCTCTTTGCACCATTTTCTTTCGCTCTTTGAGAAGCAACCTCTACGCCTTGCTTCGTTCCAGAAATCACAATTTGCTTGGTACTATTCATATTAGCGATTTGCACTGCATATCCTTCACTTGTTACTTCTTCTGTAACTTGTTTCAGCATATGTGGGTCAGCACCTAATATAGCTGCCATTGCGCCTTCCCCGCCCGGAACAGCTTCTTCCATATATTCGCCACGTTTCCTTACAGCATATACAGCATCTTCAAAAGTTAATGCACCAGCTGCTACAAGAGCACTATATTCACCTAAACTATGACCAGCGACAAAGTCAGGTGTAATGTCATACTCTTTCAAAGCTGTCAAAATAGCAAAACTCGTTGTTAATAATGCAGGCTGCGCATTTGTTGTTAATGTAAGCTTTTCCTGCGGTCCTTCAAAAATCACTTCTGAAAGTGAATCTTCCAACACCTCATCTGCTTTTGCAAACACTTTTGCAACCTCTTTATTATTCTCTGCTAATTGTTTACCCATTCCAACTGCCTGTGAACCTTGGCCCGGAAAAAGAAATGCTATTTTTCCCATTTCAAATCCTCCTCTTATTGGAGTGACTCTTTCTCCATTACGCTTGAAATCGTAGGAATTACTTCTTTCGCTACCATTTCTCTCGTTTGACGAATCGCACTAAATATCGACTGGTCATTAGAAGAACCATGAGCCTTAATGACAGGTGCTTTCAATCCAAATAATGCAGCTCCTCCATACTCCGAATAATCCATTTTATCTTTTAATACCATAAGTTTTGGCTTTAATACCGCCGCTGCTAATTTGCTCGTAAATGAACTCATTAACTGTTCTTTCAACATAGAGAATAGCGCAAGTGCTGTTCCCTCTAATGATTTCAACGCTACATTCCCTGTAAAACCATCACATACAACAACATCTGCTACACCTTGCAATAAATCTCTTGATTCAACGTTCCCAACGAAATTAATTGGCGCATCTTTAAGCATTGCAAATACTTGCTTTGAAAGCTCGTTTCCTTTTCCATCCTCTGTTCCAACGTTTAATAGTCCAACGCGAGGATTTTCAATTCCTCTTACCTTCTCAGCATAAACAGATCCCATTACTGCATATTGATATAAATGAATTGGTTTTGCATCAACATTTGCTCCAACATCTAACATAACAAAACCTTTTCCATCTACAGTTGGCATTGTAGGCGATAAAGCTGGTCGCTCAATTCCTTCCATACGACCGACTACAAATAATCCAGCTGCCATTAAAGCTCCCGTACTACCTGCGGATATACAAGCGTCTGCTTCTCCATCCTTTACTTGTTGTGCCGCAAGCACCATTGAAGCTTGTTTTTTTCGACGAACCGCTCTTACTGGTTCCTCCGTTGATTCTATTTTTTCGTCTGTATGAAGAATAGTAATTCGTTCATCACTCGTTAAGTATTGACGAATTTCCTCTTCTTTCCCTACTAACGTAATATGTAAATCAGAATATTCCTTAATAGCTTTCATTGCCCCTAATACTACAGCCTTTGGAGCGTGATCTCCGCCCATTGCATCTATTGCGATTTTCATAAGTTGTTACCTTCCTCACTATAATTACTAGATCGATACATTTCAAAAGTGCCTGTAAAAACAAGTTCTTCTCCAACGAAGCTACGCACTTTGACAACCGTCCGTCCTTTATCATTCTCTACATCTTCAACGCGCGCTTTTGCAACAACACGCTCTCCTAATTTTACAGGGCGAATGTATCGAATGGTAGACTTTGCAGTTAAAGCTAATTCTTCATCAATAACCGCAACAGCTAGTGAGTTTGCTTGCGCAAACAGATGATGCCCACGAGCAATTTGATTTCTTTTAAATACATGTTCTATCTTTACTTCAAAGATAGAGATTGCATGTCTATCTAATTCAATATCAATAATTTCTCCAACAACCTCTTCTAACGGTAAAGATTTCACATCTTCTTCATGTTGCTTTGTAGCTACATGTTTAATTCTCTCTCTTAATTCAGGAATAGACAATTCCATACGATCAAGTCGTACTGTTTGTATACTCACTTGAAATTTTTCCGCTAAATCTTCATCCGTAATAAAAGGATTTGATTCGATTGTTTGTTGTAATAACTCTTGTCTTTCTTTTTTACTTCTTCTTTTTTTCATACCGCACCATCCATTTTTATGACTAGGTACTAACAGTAGTATATAATCATTAAAAGTAGAATGCAACAAAAACTTTTGTTGACTCCCTTTAATCGAGCTTCTCTCCTTGGAACACACCTGTCCCATCAAGATACGTACGCAAGGCAGCATACTGATCATTATGCCAAAACGCTTCTGAATCTACTAGTATCGCCGCATCTTGCCTTGCTGTTTCTAACGCTCGATAATCATGTACCATGTCAGCAACCTTAAATTCTGGTAAGCCACTTTGCTTACTCCCAAAGAAATCTCCAGGACCTCGTAATTCTAAATCTTTTTCTGACAATACAAATCCATCATTTGTTTCAGTCATTATGCGCATTCTTTCTTTCCCTGTTTCTGATTTAGGGTCTGCTATTAATAAACAATATGATTGTTCACTACCACGGCCGACACGCCCTCTAAGCTGATGAAGCTGCGATAAACCGAAACGTTCTGCATCATAAATAACCATTACAGTCGCATTCGGTACGTTCACACCTACTTCAACAACTGTTGTCGATACAAGAATTTGTACTTTATTTTCACTAAACTGTCCCATTATCTCTTCTTTTTCCTGAGACGATAATCTCCCATGCATCAATCCAACTTGGCATTTCCCTTGGTAATGATGCGTCAGCATACTATGTAAGTCGATAGCATTTTGCACATCAAGTTTCTCAGATTCTTCAATTAAAGGACAAATAACGTATGCCTGTCTTCCTTTTTTTATCTCCTTTTCAACGAAACCGAGAACGCGATCTAACATATCATGTTTTGCCCAGTATGTTTCAATCACCTTTCTACCTGCTGGCATCTCATCGATTATCGAAACATCCATCTCTCCAAATGCAGTAATTGCAAGCGTACGCGGAATTGGTGTCGCTGTCATAAATAATACATCTGGACTTTCACCTTTCTCCCGTAAAACTCGGCGCTGCGCTACACCAAATCGATGCTGTTCATCTGTAATAACGAGACCCAACCTATGAAATATAACTTCATCTTGAATTAAGGCATGCGTTCCAACAAGAATATCTATTTCTCCTTGTTCTAACTTCGCTAAAATTTCTCGACGTCTCGCCCCTTTAACAGAACTTGTTAACAGTTCCACCTTCATACCAAAATGCGAAAACGTTTCAGCAAGCGACTGATAATGTTGCTCAGCTAAAATTTCTGTAGGAACCATTAAAGCACCTTGATAATGGGCTAATTTCGATGCATAAAGGCCAATCGCAGCAACAACTGTTTTCCCAGAACCAACGTCACCTTGCAATAGTCGGTTCATCCGATAAGGAGATGTCATATCTTTCAAAATTTCATCTACAACTCGGCGCTGCGCACCCGTTAATGGAAACGGCAGTGCATCGATAAATTCTTGTAATTCTACTGACGGAATCTCTTTCTTCGTCCCTTTTGAATTTTCCCTCTCCATTTTCCGGAGCGTTTGCATTTTCAGCTGAAATAAGAAAAATTCTTCATATACAAAACGGCGACGCGCTTGCTTCAAATCTTCCTGTCCTACCGGAAAATGCAATGCCCTAAGCGCTTCATATCTTGGTAATAATTTATATCGCCCTAACAAACCATCCGGTAACACTTCGACTATAGAATCTCCATATTCCTTTAACGCTTGAGCAATAAAACGACGCATCTGTTTTACTGTAAGTTTCCCCTTTACTGAATAAACAGGTTCCACTTCTTGTTGACGTACAACCGGCCCAAAATGAAGTTCTGATACAGCAATTGTTTGACGATGTTGATCCCATTTACCAGTAATCGTTACCGTTTCATCTAACTTTAATTTTTGCTTATAGTAAGGCCTATTAAAACATACCGCCGTAATTAAATAACGACCGACGAGAACACGAACTGTTAAACGCGATTTCTTCTTACCATAATATTGCAGCAAAGGAGCACTATGAATCTTCCCTTCAACCGTTACACGTTCATCATGCTTTACTTCAGCAAGATCTTTCATCGCATAATCTTCATAACGGTATGGAAAATGTTCTAATAGATGAGAAACTGTATAAATACCCATCTCATGTAGTAACTCAGATGTTTCTCCTCCGATCCCCTTTACATCCGTAACAGGAACTTGTACAACATCATTCAAGATTCTCACACCCCGTCACATTATTTTCTTTATTGCATTTTATTTGAGTACCAATTAGCATCTGTAATCGCTCTCTTTCACCTTATATATTCTATCATAGGCATTCTAAGAGAAACTACTCAAATCCCTTATATAAAACAAGTAAAAAAGAGCCTCACTATTAGCAGCAAGGCTCTTTTCTCTCTTCAATATGCTAGCCTTTTGAATAAAAACTAGTAATAAACTTCATATTACTACTTCTTATCCATTAGCAAGTAAGTAATCCATTTATTTTCAAAACGAATCTTATCTTATTCTACAGAGAAGATGAAAGAATACACTGGTTGGTTTCCAGCATGCACTTCTACTTCTGCATCTTCAAATTTCTCTTCTACAAATTCAACTAACTCCGCTACTTCTTCGTCAGTTGCATCCTCACCTTGTAGAATCGTTACGATTTCAGAATCTTCATCAATAAGCGCTTCTAGTAATTGCTTCGCAGCTCCTACTTTTTCAGCATTTGTAGATACAATTTTCCCATCTGCAATACACATGAAGTCATCTTTTTGAATTGCTACACCATCAATTTCCGTATCACGTACAGCATACGTAATTTGACCTGTTTTCACATGAGATAAAGCTTCTTGCATGTTTTCTTCATTCTCTTCTAACGTTCCAACTGGGTTAAATGCTAACATTGCTGCCATACCTTGAGGAACTGTTTTCGAACGAACAACAATAACTTCTTGATCTACAACTGATGCCGCTTGTTCTGCTGCCATTACAATATTTCCGTTATTCGGTAAAATAATGATTTTTTCAGCATTTGCTTCTTCAATTGCCTTCACGATATCCTCCGTACTTGGATTCATCGTTTGACCACCTTCGATAACTTTCGTTGCGCCGATGCTCTCAAATAAAGTTTTAATACCAGACCCCATAGCTACAGTTACGATACCATATGGTTGTTTTTCTTTCGATTGAGCTGGTTGTTCAGGAACCATAGTAGGTTCATCTAATAAAGCAGTATGCTGTTCACGCATATTTTCTACTTTAATCTTAATTAAACTACCGTATTTTTGCCCGTAGTTCATAGCGTCTCCAGGATGTTCTGCATGGATATGAACCTTTACAATTTCATCATCAGACACAACTAGTAGAGAATCACCATATACACTAATATCTTCACGGAATTTTTGTTCAGAGAAATTATGCTCTTTCACCTTTTCAGCCTCTAATTTCACCATGAACTCCGTACAATATCCATACTTAATATCTTCTGTACTCAATTGGCTTTGTACACTACGGTGATGTTCTGCGCGTACCATTTCATTCATAGATGGTTGCGTCGGTGCATCAGAAGAAATCGTTTCTCCTTTTAAGTCAGCTAAAAATCCTTCGTATACCACTACAAGACCTTTACCACCGCTATCTACAACGCCAACTTGTTTTAATACAGGTAATAAATCTGGCGTACGATTTAACGATGCGTTTGCTTCTTTCACAACGTCTTCCATAAACAAAACAAAGTCGCGCTGTTTTTTCGCAACTGTTACTGCATATTTACCCGTTTCTCTTGCAACCGTTAAAATCGTTCCTTCAATCGGTTTCATAACCGCTTTATAAGCCGCCTCTACTCCAGCTTCTAGTGCTGCAGCAAAATCAACTGTTGTTAATTCTTCTTTTTGTTCAATGGATTTAGAGAAACCACGGAACAACTGAGATAAAATAACTCCAGAGTTACCACGAGCTCCCATTAATAATCCTTTGGCTAAACTTACGCCGACTTTACCAGCATGCTGTGAAGGGTTTGCTTTCACTTCACGCGCACCTGAAGTCATAGATAAGTTCATGTTTGTACCGGTATCGCCATCTGGAACTGGAAATACGTTTAATGCATCAACAAGCTGAACATTGTTTGTTAAATTATTCGCTCCTTGCATGATCATTTGTGATAAACGTTTTCCATCAATTTTTTGAATTGACACAGATTTTCCTCCTTAATGCACATTACAAGTTTATTACTTTAACTCCTTGTACGTAGATGTTTACAGAATCTACTGCTAGTCCTACAGTTTGATCTAATGTATATTTCACTTTCGTCTGCACATTATGTGCCACTTCTGAAATTTTCGTACCATAGCTCACAATAATATACATATCAATATGTACTTCATCTTCATCTTTACGAACAATAACACCTCTAGTGAAGTTTTCTTTTCGTAAAATGTCTGTTAATCCATCTTTTAACTGATTTTTTGATGCCATACCTACGATACCGTAGCAATCTACCGCGGCACCTCCAGCAATTGTTGCAATTACATCTGTACTAATATCAATTTGACCGTACTTCGTTTTAATTTCAATTGACATCTCGTTTCCCCCTTCATAAATGGTGAAAGTGAGCTAGACTACTTTAGTTACTATCATATAATCTTTTTAAAGAAAATTCCATCGTTCTTTCTTTTCACTCTCATATTTTATGTTTTAAATTACACTTTTTTATGATGAGCAAAATAGTCCATTGTTATTATACAACATGTACCACTATAATATGTCAAGCAATTTTTATGGATTTCAACTTTTCTTCATTAACATATAGTGTCAAGTAAATTTTCTTGATTTCTTTTTTCTACGGTGTTGCATTCTCTTTTTAGTTGTGTTAAATTATAGTAGTGTTTTTAGCATCGCATAAAAGACTAACATTGAAAAATTACGTATGGTAAGGTATCAAGGGAGGGAAATATAAATGGCTCGTGTTTGTGCTATTACTGGAAGAAAAGCTCGTTCTGGTAACTCTCGTTCTCACGCAATGAACGCTACAAAACGTAAATGGGGCGCTAACCTTCAAAAAGTTCGCGTACGCATCGACGGAAAAGTTCAACGTGTTTACGTTTCTGCTAGAGCATTAAAATCTGGCAAAATCGAACGTGTTTAATAATAAAAAAAAGAGCCGATAGGCTCTTTTTTTACTATAACAATGGAAAAAGCACCGGTGATAGGTGCTTTTTTTAATCTTTTTTGAAGGTATTTAACATTGCACGAACTATTCCACCAAGAAATTTAGGTAACTTAATTGTATAAAATCTCATGGTTTCCCTCCTAATCCCCATTACTCCACTTGGTCACTATATGATGTAAGGAGCAAAATTGTTTCTTCAATCAGTGCTTCTTATCAACATTAATATGCCAGAAGTAAATGAAAAAGTACCTTTTTCCTCAACGAGTTCGTTACTAATACAAAGTGTTGATCCCCACTCTATTGTTTTATTAGTAAGAGGGTACTTAAAACCAAACAATGTAATCCCTTCCACTATTTCAGTAACTGGTACAAAAGATACATAAGGAAAATTTTTATTTTCTTCAATTATATGTGTACCCATTTTTTTAACTGTTATTTCATTTTTATTGTCCACAATACACATTTCTATCTCTACTTCTAACCCTTTTAAAAGCATCTGTATATTTGCCAAACCGTGATCAAGCCTTCCACCAGTAGCACCAAAAATACGAATTAGTGCCGGCTTCTGTTCTAATGCCCAGTTGATTGCAATTTCTAAATCCGTTTGATCTTTTTCCCGCGGAACAATATGTAATTCGTTCGTTTGCTGTCCCATCCATACTAATTCTTCTTCAGTAACTGAATCGTAATCTCCAAACGCAACAGCCGGGGTAATCCCTTTCTTTAATAGACGGTATACTCCCCTATCAACCGCTGCCCACACTACTTCCTCATTCTCGTATCGAGCAAAATCTGCGCAATATTCCGAAGGTCCTCCTGCCAAAATATGAATAATCATTTTTTCTTCTCCTTCCATTGTAAAAAGGCAATCTGCCATTCGGTAGATTGCCTTTTTACATATTTTTATCCTATCCTATAAATGCCTTACTAGGATAAAAGTTCATCACTACCCACGAATTACGCGAATTGCTTCACCGCGGTCTTTTTGATTGTATACTGCTGACCCAGCTACAAGTACATTTGCTCCTGCTTCCACACAAAGTCTTGCTGTTTCAGCATTTACACCACCATCAACTTCAATTTCCACTTCTAGATTGCGCTCTTTCACCATGTCTGCAACTTGTTTAATTTTCGGTAATACAGAATGGATAAACTTCTGTCCACCAAATCCAGGGTTTACTGTCATAAGTAATACCATATCTATATCTTCTAATACATGCTCAATCACTGAAACTGGCGTATGTGGATTTAATACAACGCCCGCTTTAATACCATGAGATTTAATTAACTGAATTGTACGATGTAGATGCGGACACGCCTCTACGTGAACAGTAATAATATCCGCTCCCGCTTGTGCGAAAGTCGGGATATAGTTATCAGGATTTTCAATCATTAAATGTACATCTAATGGTAATGATGTAATCGGACGGATTGCTTCTACAATTAACGGTCCAATCGTAATATTTGGTACGAAATGTCCATCCATTACGTCAACGTGAATGTAATCCGCTCCGCCCTTTTCTACATCTTTAATCTCTTCCCCTAATTTTGAAAAATCTGCTGATAAAATCGATGGTGCAATTTTAATCATAACTAATACCTCGGCTTTCTCTCTCTAATTTCTTCTACGAATTGTTTATAGTTCTTATAGCGATATTCTGTAATCTTCCCTTCTTCAACCGCAGCTTTCACCGCACATTTCGGTTCAGAAAGATGTGTACACCCTCTAAATTTACAGTATTGGCTCGCTTCTTTCAACTCTGGAAAACAATATGTAAGATCTTCTACTTCTATATCAATGAAATCTAGTGAACTAAAACCCGGTGTATCTGCTACTAGTCCACTCCCAATTGCAATTAATTCTACGTGTCTTGTCGTATGCTTCCCGCGTCCTAAATGGGAAGAAATATCATTTGTTTTCAGCTCTAATTCTGGACGTAGCACATTAAGCATTGAAGATTTCCCAACACCAGATTGGCCCGCAACGACAGAAACACAATTTTCTAAGTATGGTTTTAATATATCAATACTTTCTGACGTATTAATAGAAGTAAATAAAACATCATAACCCATCTCACGATAATCATTCGCATAAGCTTCAACAGTTGCTTTCATCTTTTCATCTACTAAATCCATCTTGCTAATACAAATAATTGGCTTAATGTTATGATATTCAATCAGCACTAAAAATCGATCTAACAGTCCAGGATTAAAATCTGGTTCTACTGCAGAGAACACAAGGATCGCTTGATCGACATTAGCAATAGGAGGTCTAACAAGTTCATTTTTTCGATCAAACACTTCAAGCACATAACCTTCAGTTGGATTATCTGCCTGAAAAACAACTTGGTCTCCTACAAGTGGTGTAATTTTATTTTTTCTAAATACACCTCGCCCACGACATTGCGTAACCCCTTCTTCATGCTGCACGTAATAAAACCCACTTAAAGCTTTTATAATTTTTCCTTCTGGCATAGAATTCTCCTTTTTTGTATAAGGTGATGCTGAATTTAAAAATGAATGGATTTAAATTTTCCAAATAACGATTTCAAAACCTACCATATATACTTTCGCTAATATACATTGAATTTCCCATTAAATGCAAAAAAATATTTACAGCTGCATCACTTTACTAGCTTTTTGAATCATATATTTTTGCCTGCTATACCGTCCACTTTGTAGACAGCATAACAGGCAATAATAATAAGTAGACTTTCACTATTATTGAGTTGGATATGGTACTTCTTTATCAATAATCGTTACTCCATCCCGTACAATTTTATAGTGTCCCTTTGAACCTTCTTGAATTACAAATTCTAAAGAAATAGTCGCTGATTCAGTAATTGTTCTCGTTTCAACCGGTCTATCCATTTTTTGCTGCATGTCTTCTTTATAAATTTCTATTGTTTGCGGCTTTTTTTCACCTGTTACAGCAGGCTCATATGGGATAGAGATATTGTCCACTTTTACCGTTTTAGTCACTTTAGGCTTTTGACCATCAGAGATAATAATAGTTACTTTATCTCCCTCTTTTAATGGTGTACCTGGTTTTGGAAATTGCGAAATTACAAGTCCTTTTTCGACTGTATCTGAATACTCTCGTTTTATATCTGACGTTAGTTTTCTCTCATTCAAATAACCAGTTACACTATTTTCAGTCCACCCCGAAAAGTCACCTGGTCTAATTTGATAAGGCCCTTTACTTACCCAGATTTTCAGTTCTTGCTCCGCTTCTATAACCATCTGATCAGGCGTCGGAATTTGTTCTACAATTTCACCTTTCGGCTTATCATTTTCAATATAATTTACCGTAACTTGTTTATATTTTTCTTCTAACTCAGCTTTTACACTCTCAAAGTTTTGACCTGTGAAATTTGCCATCTTACTTTTCTTTTTTCCACCTGATTGATAGATAGTAATTTTAGCGTTTTCTTTTACAACTCTTCCTGCTACAGGGTCCGTTTTTATTACATCCCCAACTTCAACATCATCTGTATATACAATATTAGGCTCCGTCACCTCAAAGCCCTTTTCTACTAATGTATTTACAGCTGTCGTGTATTTCATACCAGCCACATCAGGAACTTTCACATCTTTCGGAATAAATAATCCTGGAATAACCGTAAGCGCTAATGTTATTCCTATTGCTAAAAATAAAAATGTTGAAATTAAAACTTTAAGCCACTTGTTACTCCGTTTTTTCTTCTTATCTAACTCAGCTGCTTCTGCTCTTATCGGTTCTTCCACCTTACTCCCTTTTAAAACAATCGTTTCATCACTTACATTTTCAAATAATTGTTCTTGTTGAATAATCGGAATCGCTTTCGTCGCTTCCATATCTTCTGGTATGTAAAACGGTTGCTCATTTATCCTCTCTGGATATAGCGCAGTTTCAATATCTCGCTTCATCGCATTGGCAGATTGATATCGATGGAACGGATCTTTTGCAGTTGCTTTTAATATAATATTTTCAACACTTTGCGGAATATTTTCATTCCATCTTTTTGGTGATGGGATTTCACTTTGTAAATGTTTTAAAGCTATAGCAACAGCAGATTCGCCAGAAAACGGTTGTCTTCCTGTTAACAATTCAAACATAACTATCCCAAGAGAATAGATATCTGATTGTTTATTTGCTATCCCGCCACGTGCCTGTTCTGGTGATAAATAATGGACTGAACCGAGCACTGAATTTGTATGTGTAATTGTTGTTGCACTTGTAGCTGTCGCAATTCCAAAATCTGTTACTTTTATTATTCCATCAGCTCGAATTAAAATATTGTGCGGCTTTATATCACGATGCACAATTTCAAAATGATGGGCGTGTGCCATAGCGGATGTTAACTGCTCCATAATATCAAGAGCTTCTCCTATAGGTAACATCCCTCGCTCAATTATGTATTGCTTCAATGTTTGCCCTGGTACATATTCCATGACAAGATAGTATATACCATCTTCTTCTCCGACATCATACATATTCACAATATTTGGATGCGACAACGTTGTAACAGACTGCGCTTCTCGATGGAAACGTTTAATAAACTCTTCGTTATTTGAGTAGTCGAGTCTTAATATTTTTACCGCTACATCCCGGCCAAGTATATCATCATGAGCTAAATATACATTGGCCATTCCGCCACCACCAATCATTTTCAGCAGCTTATAACGGTCATTTAAGCGTTTTCCAATCAGCACGTTGCACTTCACCTACTTTCGTTTGTCGAACCCGCATAATCAATAAGAACAAGTGTGATATTATCTTCTCCACCGCGATCATTTGCCAATTGAATGAGACACTGCCCTTTACCTTCAAGCTGTTCATTTAACTGTAAAATTTGTCGCATATCATCAATAGAAACTTTGTTTGATAACCCATCAGAGCAAAGAAGTAATTGATCATCTTCCTCAATCACCAACGTTTTAACATCTAACCCAACTTTTTCTTCTGTTCCTAATGCTCTTAATAACACATTCTTTTTCGGATGATACTCTGCGTCTTCCTTCGAAATTTCACCATGTTTCACAAGCTCATTTACAAGTGAATGATCTTCCGTTACTAGCGTCATTTCTCCTTCTGATACCATATAGCAACGACTATCTCCTATATGCCCTATTGTCACAAAGCTTGGTGTACAAACAGCTATTATAAGCGTTGTTCCCATACCATTACATTCTACATTTTGCTGAGCGTATTCATATATACGCTCATTAATAATCCCAACACTAGTATGTAACCATTGTTCTACTTTTTTCGGCTCATTCATATTATGTGTTTGCTTCCAATAATCATGGAATAATTGAATGGCCATCGAGCTAGCTACATCACCAGCTCGATGACCTCCCATTCCATCTGCTACTACCGCTAATACATTTCCATCTAAATTGTGAAAAACTCCTGCACTATCTTCATTATGTTGACGAACTTTTCCTTTATCCGATAGAAATACGGCTTTCATCTCGTCACCTCGTCTCTTCTTTGCGCTCCTTCGCACGCAACTGACCGCAGGCTGCATCAATATCATGACCTTGTTCACGGCGAATCGTTACATTCACTCCACGATCTTTTAACGTTTTCTCGAACAAGAAAATTTGTTCACGTGGCGTACGTACATAATCACGTTCAGGTACGTAGTTTACCGGAATCAAGTTCACATGACATTTTACACCTTTTAAGAGCGCAGCAAGCTCTTCAGCATGCTCTACTTGGTCATTTTCTCCTCCAAATAATCCATATTCAAAAGTAATACGACGCCCTGTTCTATTTACATAGTATTTAATAGCTTCCATTAAATCTGGTAATTTATAAGCACGGTTAATCGGCATTAATTTTGAACGTAATTCTGAGTTTGGAGCATGCAATGAAATCGCAAAATTAATTTGTAGATCTTCTTCAGCAAACTTATAAATTTTCGGGATAATTCCACTCGTCGAAACAGTCATATGTCTCGCACCAATATGAAGTCCTTTTTCATGGTTAATGATGCGTAAGAATCCCATTAAATTATCATAGTTATCAAATGGTTCTCCAATCCCCATAACAACAAGAGAACTTACACGTTCTTCCGTTTCATCAAGCGCACGCTGAACTTCTACTACTTGCGCTACGATTTCTCCAGCTTCTAGGTTTCGCTTTAATCCACCAAGTGTCGAAGCACAGAACGTACACCCAATACGACAACCCACTTGCGTTGTTACACAAATGGAATTTCCATATTCGTGTCGCATTAATACCGTTTCAATAGAATATCCGTCATATAATTGGAATAAGAATTTAATTGTTCCATCCGAAGACGTTTGTTTTACTAACGTGTTTAAAGTAGTAATATCAAAGGAATTCGACAATTTATCACGCAATCCTTTAGAAAGGTTTGACATATCCTCATAATTTTTTACACGTTTTTTATATAACCAATCAAAAATTTGTCCAGCACGGAACTTCGGTTCTCCTTGTTCCTTTAACCAATCTTGCATTTCATGAAGTTGTAAAGAGTAAATTGATGGTTTCTTCATTTCTAAATTTTTCTTTTGTTTTCTTACAGTCGTTTCCATGATGCTACACCTTCTTCCTTAAACAAGCAATATAAAAGCCATCCGTCGCAAAATAATGCGGTAAAATTTGCACTTGACCTTCATCAATATACGGAGTTAATTTTTCTGGCATACGCTCTTTAAGCGTAGTATCCCATTCAAATTCAGGATGTTCTTGTAAAAATTTCTCTATTACTTGTTCATTTTCTATTTTCTCAATTGTGCACGTACTATAAACAAGACGACCGCCTTGTTTTAATAATGGTGCTATTTTTTCTAGTATTGCAATTTGAATCGTCGATAATCTTTCACTATCGCCTTTATCTTTTCCTAACTTAATATCAGGTTTACGTCTAATTACACCAAATCCAGAACACGGTGCATCTACCAATATTTTATCAAACGTTTCATTTGCAAAGTGCTCTTGCACTTTTCTAGCATCTAGCGCTTTAGTTTCGACATTTTCTAGACCAAGTCGCTCTGCTTGCTGTTTAATTAAACGTACTTTGTGTGCATGTAAATCAAGGGACATGACCTTACCAGTTCCCTTTAATCGTTCCGCGATATGCGTTGTTTTTCCGCCTGGAGCAGCACAACTATCAAGAACTGCATCTCCCGTATTCGGTTCTAAAGCGCGTGCTACAAGCATAGAACTTTCATCTTGAATAGAAAGAAATCCTTTTTTAAACGCTTCTGTATGCGCTACATTTCCTCTTTCAATCTGAATAGCATCATCTGATAAGTCACCACGTTTTGCTTCTATACCTTCACTTGCCAACAACTCAATCGCTTCTTCTACAGTTACCTTATCAACATTCACACGCGCTGTTGGTACAGGGGGTAACATGTTTACTTCGCACATTTTTTCTGCAGTTTCTAAACCGTATTCTGAAGTCCACTCTTGGACAAGCCAAACTGGATGACTTGTTGTAATTGCAAGACGTTCTACTGGATCCTTGATTTCATCTACAGAAGGTACACCTTCTCTCTGAATCGAACGTAATACACCGTTCACCATACCAGCAATTCCTTTATGCCCGCGACGCTTTGCAATCTCAACCGCTTCATGAATAGCCGCTCTTTCTGGCACTCGGTCTAAATAAATCATTTGATATAAAGATAAGCGAAGCAATACTCTTACCCACGCCTCAACCTTCTTTTTTAAAAAAGGCTGTAAATAATAATCTAATGTGTCACGACGTTGAATCGTTCCATATACAATTTCAGTTAATAAACCAATATCTTTTCTATCAATTGCACTTTTTTCAATTAGATTATTTAAAAGTAAGTTGCTATATGCACCACTTTTTTCCACTTGAATTAAACCATCAAGAGCTAATTCACGAACATTTTGTCTCATGCATTTTCTCCTAACTTCGTTCCAATTTCAGGTTTTGTTCCACGTAAAAATTGTGAACAACTCATACGCTTTTTACCAGAAGGTTGCAATTCAGTAATTTTAACACCTGTTTCATTACTCGTTGCTACAACAAAACCATCTTCTTCGATTGCAACAATCGTACCTGCTTCAGCCGGTTCAGTTATAGGCACTTTTTCCCCCCACCATACTTTAACAACTTGTCCTGCTAAAGTTGTATAAGCAACTGGCCATGGATTCAATCCGCGAATGTGATTGTATACTTCTTCACCTGTTTTTGTCCAATCAATTTTCTCTTGCTCACGTTTTATATTGTACGCAAACGTTACTTCTTCTTCGTTTTGTTTAATCGGTTCTAACTTACCTTGAATTAATAAAGGCACTGTTTTAGATAGAAGGTGTGCTCCTGCTTCACTTAATTTATCAAATAATGAGCCTGTCGTTTCACGCTCTTCAATTTCAACTTCCACTTGCGTTAAGATATCACCAGCATCCAATTTTTCTACCATATACATAATTGTAATACCTGTTTTTTCTTTACCTTCCATAATTGCATAATGAATTGGTGCACCACCACGAAGTTCAGGAAGTAAAGAAGCGTGAACATTAATACACCCATACTTTGGTGCTTCTAAAATTTCATTTGGTACAATCTGCCCAAATGCAGCTGTTACAATTAAATCTGGCTCTAATGCCAATACTTTTTCATATTCATCTTTTTCACGAATTTTTAACGGCTGTAACACAGGGATACCATGTTTTTCCGCTTCAACTTTAACAGGTGTAGGTGTTAATACTTTTTTTCTACCTACTGGACGATCAGGTTGCGTCACAACACCTACTACCTCATAGCCATCTTCAATAAGACGACGAAGCACCGGCACTGAAAAGTCCGGTGTTCCCATAAACACTACTTTTATCATTTAAAAACCGCTCCTTTTAACACCTATTCTAGTTCGTTTTCTTCATAATATCTTGTCACTTTCGATGTAAATAAAACACCGTGTAAATGATCAATTTCATGTTGAATTGCACGCGCTAAAAATCCTTCCGCTTCTAATAAGAATACTTTCCCACGGCGATTTTGCGCTCTTACTTTAATATAATCGGCACGTTCTACTTCACCATAAAGTCCCGGGAAGCTTAAACAGCCTTCGGGACCTACTTGTTCACCACGTTTTTCTAATATTGATGGATTGATTAACTCGATTTTCCCAGTATCATCATCTACATCAACAACCGCTACTTGCAAGCTTACACCTACTTGAGGCGCAGCTAAACCGACTCCGTCCGCAATTAACATTGTTTCATGCATATCTTTCAACAATTTCACTAACTTTTTATCAAAGTTAATTACTCTTTCGCATGGTGTTTCTAACACTTCATTTGGATGCTTTATTATTTCTAAAACTGCCATATTTCCCTCCGCTACATTAACATTGTTGGATTAAAATCAATTGAGATTTGTAGCTCTTTTTGCATTTCTGCTTGATAATGTTCATTTACCATTTTGAGCACGTTCTTTAAGTTTGGTTCCCGTTTGTATTTTATCATGCATTGATAACGATATCTATCTTTTATCCTTGGAATCGCTGAAGCAACTGGTCCTAGCACCATTGTTTGCTGTGAGCAATGCGTTCGTAAATACGAGGCAATTTTTTCCGTCACTTGTACCGCTTTTAATAATTCTGGATGAGATACAGTTACGAGTACAACATAGTAATATGGGGGATATTGTCTTGTTCGTCTCATTTGCATTTCTTGGTCAAAAAACACATCATATTGTTGGTTCTTCGCTAACTCTATACTGTAATGTTCTGGCGTATACGTTTGAATCACAACTTCCCCTGGCAATTCATGTCTACCCGCTCGTCCACTTACTTGCGTCAGTAACTGATATGTCTTTTCACTCGCCCGAAAATCAGGTAAGTGAAGCATCGTATCTGCAGTTAAAACCCCAACGAGCGTTACTTTCGGAAAATCTAATCCTTTAGCAATCATTTGTGTTCCAAGTAATATATCTGCTTTTTCTTCCCCAAACGCCTTTAATAATTTTTCATGCATTCCTTTTCGACTTGTCGTATCTACATCCATTCGAATGACTCGTGCCTCTGGAAATAGTTTTGTAATTTCTTCTTCTACCTTTTGTGTACCTGTACCAAAGAAACGAATGTATATACTTTGACAAGCTGGACACTCAGTTGGCATATTCTCTTCGTAACTACAATAATGACATTTTAAACGATGATTCATTTTATGATATGTCAATGAAATATCACAATGCGGACATTGGACAACATACCCACAATCACGGCACATAACAAATGTAGAATGACCTCTTCTATTTAAAAAGAGTACCATTTGTTCTTTCTTTTCTAATCGATCTGCTATTTTTTCATGCAGCGCCTTAGAAAACATTGATCGATTCCCGTCACGAAGTTCTTCTCGCATGTCAACAATCTCTACCGTTGGTAAAGCTTGTTCATTCATACGTTTTTCCATTGTTAATAGTTCATAAACACCTTTTTTCGCCCTTGCAAACGATTCAAGTGTTGGTGTCGCACTACCAAGAACGATAGGACATTTATGATATTGTCCTCTCCAGACAGCTACATCTCTTGCATGATACCTCGGATTATCTTCTTGTTTGTAACTTGATTCATGCTCTTCATCAATAATAATAATCCCTAAATTCTCAAAAGGCGCAAAAACAGCTGAACGCGCACCAACTACAACTTTCACTTCTTTTCTTAAAATCTTACGCCACTCGTCATACTTTTCTCCAACAGACAACGCACTATGAAGAACTGCAACTTGCGAGCCAAACCTACCTTTAAAACGATCCACCATTTGGGGCGTTAGTGCAATTTCAGGAACAAGAACGATAGCTTCTTTTCCTTTCTTGAGCACTGCTGCTATAGATTGTAAATATACTTCTGTCTTTCCACTTCCTGTAACACCATATAGTAAAAATGGATTATAAGTTTCATTTGTAATTGATGATAAAATCGGTGTAATAACTTGTTTTTGTTCCTCCGTAAGTGGAAATGGTTTTGTTTGTTCAAAATCATCATCGTCATACGGATTTCGGTATACTTCCACATACTTTTCTGAAATGAATCCCTTTTTAACAAGTGCTTTTATTGGAGCATCTGTTATTTGTAACTCTTCTGTAATTACTTTCAACGGTGTACTTTTATAATTTTCCACAAAATAATAAAGTACATCTTGTTGTTTTTTACTTTTCAGTTCAAATGCCGCTAATTCCAATTTATCTTCTGGCAACTCCGGCTGAACCACTCTTTGCTTCTTCTTTTGTACTTTATCTTTCACTTGATAAACGACTTCAACCGTACCATTTTTAATTTCGTGTTGAATAGTTCGGTATAAATGTGGCTGTTGCTCGATTACTTCAAAATCAATTGCTTCTTTATCCTGAAATAAATATAGTATTTCAGGTGCTATTTCTTCCTGTTTACAAAGTTGTAGACGTTTTTTATACGTTGCTTTTATCGCAGTTGGAAGCATCACTTGAAAAGCTGAAATCATGTAGCATAACGTTTCACTTGTAAGCCAATATCCAAGCTTTAATAATTCATCATTTAAAACCGGTGTTACATCTAATATTTCATGGATTGTTTTTAACTTCTTACTTTCTACATCCACCGAATCTTTAATCCCAATAATAAAACCTTGCAATTTTCTTGGCCCAAACGGAACTACTACACGCATTCCTGTCTGTACAATATCTTCCCATTTTTTAGGAATAATATAATCAAATGGTCGATCTGTCTGACGGGCAGGTACATCAACAATTACACTTGCAAATTTCATAAACGATCATCTTCTAACATCATTTCAATTTGCTTCAATATTTCACGAGCTACCTCTTTTTTCATTAAAAGTGGCAACTCAATAACTTTTCCATCTTTTCTATACATTGTTACAATATTCGTATCCGTGCCAAATCCAGCTCCTTGCGCTTTTACATCATTCGCGACAATCATATCTGCATTTTTCTCACGTAGTTTTTTCGTTGCATATTCCTCTACATTTGTCGTTTCAGCAGCAAAACCGATAAGTAACTGTTTATCCTTTTTCTGACCTAACGTTTTTAAAATATCCACCGTTCTTTCAAGTTCAATGACAGCATCACCATTTTGCTTTTTCATTTTATTCTCATGCACATATTTCGGACGATAATCTGCAACTGCTGCTGTTTTAATGACAACGTCTACGTTTTGATAATGTTGAAGAACTGCTTCTAACATATCTTGTGCAGATTCCACTTGCACTGTCGTTACATGTAACGGTGGATTTAATGCTGTCGGTCCTGAAACGAGTATAACATCAGCGCCTAAATTCGCTGCCACTTCCGCAATCGCATACCCCATTTTCCCAGAAGAAAAATTCGTCATAAAACGAACTGGATCAACCTTTTCACGTGTTGGGCCAGCAGTTATTAATATTCTTTTTCCCTGCAATGGTTTGTGTTCTGAGAAAGCTTCCTCTAACCGTGCAATAATTGCTTCAGGTTCTTCTAGTCGTCCCTTCGCTACATATCCACATGCTAAAAAGCCTTCCCCAGGCTCAATAAATGTATATCCTAGCGTTTTCAATGTCATCATATTTTTTTGAACTATTTTATTTTCATACATATGCACATTCATAGCAGGCGCAATCCATACCGGAGCTGTAGTAGCTAACAAAGTAGTTGTAATCATATCATCTGCAATACCACCAGCTAACTTTCCAATACAATTGGCAGTAGCAGGTGCGACAAGTACAACATCCGCCCAATCTGCTAAATCAATATGAGCAATAACAGCTGAGTCTTTCTCATCGAATGTATCCGTATATACATCATGGCGAGAAAGCGCTTGGAATGTAAGAGGCGTAACAAACTTCATTGCCGACTCACTCATCATTACTTTGACAATCGCGCCAGATTGTGTCAATTTACTCGTTAACGCAGCTGCTTTAAAAACCGCAATGCCTCCTGTTACACATAGAAGTATCTTTTTCCCTTTTAGCATATGACTCGTCCTCTTTCTTTTTCAAACTTATAATACTGAAATAGAATTCTCAGCTCGTCAGTACCAATATTTCATTCCTTTCGTAAAAAAATAACAACCTACTTGTAAATAGGTTGTTACCGTTACATAGAAAATTATAAAGTCTATGTTTTATTTTGTCGAAGGCAAAGGCTTATTCAGCTACTTTATCTTCACTTGGTACGTAGCTTAATGCTTCTGCATCGATTTCTTCTAATGCTTTCCCTACACATTTATGAGAAACAGGTTTTTCTACAACACAGTTATTAGCAAGTTGCATTTCACGTGCGCGTTTTGCAGCCACTGTTACTAAAGTGTACTTAGAATCGATTTTTTGTAGTAATGAGTCAATTGATGGATTTAACATAATTATAGACCCTCCGTCATTTCTTTATAATATTT
The DNA here is from genome assembly GCF_056530295.1 of Bacillus sp. PK6-16. Taxonomy (NCBI): domain Bacteria; kingdom Bacillati; phylum Bacillota; class Bacilli; order Caryophanales; family Bacillaceae; genus Bacillus; species Bacillus sp. PK6-16. The sequence continues at coordinate 1,542,638 of NZ_CP096511.1, read as the reverse complement.
TGCTACCCTTTCGCGGCGGCAATGTTCGCCAACCACAATTGCTTTAATTCTATCACAAGCTAATTCAACTTGATCGTTTTCTACTACATAGTCGTAAGCGTCCATCATCTCGATTTCTTCTTTCGCTACAGTTAAACGATTTTCAATAACATCTTCAGTCTCTGTACCACGTCCAACAATACGGCTCTTTAGTTCAGATAAACTTGGAGGTGCTAAGAAAATAAATACACCTTCTGGGAAAGCTTTCTTAACTTGAATTGCTCCTTGCACTTCAATTTCTAAGAATACATCTTTTCCTTCTTGTAATGTTTTTTCAACATAGTCAATCGGTGTTCCGTAATAATTACCTACGAACTCAGCCCACTCAAGTAATTTTTCATTACGAATCATTTCCTCGAATTCTTCTCTTTCTTTAAAGAAATAATCCACACCATCTACTTCACCTTCACGCGGCTTACGTGTCGTTACTGAAATAGAGTACTGAAAACGTGTATCCTCATGGCTAAACAGCTCTTTACGAACCGTCCCTTTTCCAACCCCAGAAGGCCCTGAAAGAACGATGAGCAATCCTCTTCTACTTCTCATAAATATGTAAAACCTACCCTTCCTCACTTAAATCTTCTTTATTATTCAAACGATGTGCAATCGTCTCTGGTTGAATTGGACTTAATACAACATGCCCATCATCCATAACAATAACCGCCCTTGTTTTTCTCCCATACGTAGCATCAAGCAAAGCATTATGTTCGCGTGCTTCTTGTACTGTTCGTTTAATAGGAGCTGACTCCGGACTTACAATAGCAATAATTCGATGAGCAGATACAATATTTCCGTATCCAATATTTAAAAACCGCATGGCCATAGTTTGCGCCTCCTAGTAAGTCTATCCGATTTCTCCACCACGTATAACTTTATATATTTTTTGAAAGCTACTCAATATTTTGTACTTGTTCACGAATTTTTTCAAGGTTATTTTTCATTTCTACAACATATTTTGAAATTGTTAAGTCATTTGCCTTAGAACCAATCGTATTAATTTCTCTATGCATCTCTTGCACGATGAAATCCATTTTCCTTCCAACAGGCTCTTCAATCTGCAATGTTTCACGAAATTGCTCTAAATGACTTTGCAAACGAACTAACTCTTCATGAATATCACAACGCTCTGCAAAGATTGCGACTTCTGTTAGCAATCTTTGTTCATCTAGATCTTGATTATGTAATTCTTTTAAGCGATTTTCTAATCGTTCACGATATTTTTGTGTAACAATTGGTGCATGTGGAATAATCGCATTTACACAATTGCTAATCTCTTGTAAACGATACGCTATATCTTTATGTAATCGTTCTCCTTCGCCATCTCTCATCGTTTTCAACATATGAGCAGCTTGACGAACAGCCTCATATAAACTGTTCTCAAAATGTTCATTTACATTTTCTATTTCTTCAATTGCTGTTACTTCTGGCATTGCCATTAATTGCTGAAGTGTAATAGAATCTTGTAATTGAAATTTCCCTTTTATATCTTCCATCATCGATTGGTACTGCTCAAGAAGTGACCAATTCACACTTAATTTTCTTTCAACAAGTCCTTCACCTGCTATACTAATAGACACTTCGATGCGCCCACGTCGAACTTGCTGTGCAATTATTTTACGAATTTTGTCCTCAAATACCATCATTTGCTTAGGAAGTCGAATACTCATCTCTAAAAAACGGTGGTTCACCGATTTCATTTCTACTGTAATTTGAAAAGTATCACTTTCTACTTTCGATCTTCCAAACCCTGTCATACTAGAAATCATTTTTATCACATCCAAGCCATAAAATAACTCAATGAAAAAGGTAATAGAGACAAGGCTCTACTACCTTCTGTAAATTATATCACATTTTCATAACATTGACTATTTCAAGTTTAATCCCTTCTTATATAACATCGGCTTTTTCTTCTTAGCCTTTTTCCCTGTTAATAAAGAACCTACTAGTAAGAAAGTCGGAATTGATGACAAACCTCCAATTAATAACCAATCTCTTGCTTGTATCGGCATTGTGCTAAAGATCGGTTGTAACGGTGGATAATATATAACCACTAGCATAAGTAGTAACGAAATAATAACCGCCCCTACTAAATACACGTTCCCAAATGGATTACGGTGAAAGACAGAATGCTCACTACGACAATCAAATACATGAATAAGCTGTGCAAGTACCAACGTCGCGAACGCTACAGTTTGTGCATATTTCAGTTCATTTGGATGTTGGTTATACGCAATAATAAACGCCACTAACGTCACTGCTCCAATTAAAAACCCTCGACTTATTATTTTCCACGCAAGCCCTCTAGCGAATACCCCTTCTTTCGGGTGACGCGGTGTTCTCTTCATCACATCTCCTTCAGCCTTATCCAAACCTAATGCCATCGCTGGTAAACCATCAGTAACTAAGTTCACCCATAAAATTTGAATAGGAACCATCGGCAGTGGTAATGCAAGTAACATCGCAAATAACATAACTAAAATTTCTCCAACATTTGACGCCAATAAGTAGCGAATGAACTTACGTATGTTCTCGTATATATTTCTTCCTTCTTTAATCGCTGACTTAATTGTAGCAAAATTATCATCTAGTAAAACAAGTGAAGAGGCTTCTTTTGCAACATCTGTCCCTGTAATCCCCATCGCTATCCCAATATCCGCTGTTTTTATAGCTGGAGCATCGTTCACTCCATCACCTGTCATCGCTACTATATGTCCTTGATTTTGCAATGCTTTAACAATTTTCAATTTATGCTCAGGTGATACACGAGCGAATACATACGTATCTTCTACAACATTTTCTAATTCCTCCACATCCATATTCGCGAGTTCTACTCCTTCAACAACGCGTCCATCTGGTGGTAAAACTCCTAATTGTTCAGCAATCGCCATTGCTGTCACTTTATGATCACCTGTAATCATTACTGTTCGAATACCAGCTTCTTTACACTCTTTTACCGCCTGCGCGACTTCTGGCCTTGGCGGGTCAATCATACCTTGTATCCCAACCAACATAAAATCTTTTTCAACGTCTCTTTCATGTTCAATAGAATCCGTGACTTTTAAAGGTTTAAACGCAACTGCAATTGTTCGAAGCGCTTGACTACCTAAGCTATGAATAGCCGCCTGTACTTCTTTTCTATATAGCTCACTTAACGGCTGCTGCTTATCCCCCCATAAGATTGTTTGACTCATTTGCAAAAGAACATCCGGTGCTCCTTTCGTAACAATAAACTTTTTCCCCTCTCGATCTCGTACAATAACACTCATCATTTTTCGAGTTGAATCAAATGGAAATTCACGAATAATTTCAAATTTCCCTTTCAATGCCTCACGTGTTATCCCAGCTTTCATTGCTGCAGCTACAAGCGCTCCCTCTGTTGGATCTCCATCTAATACGTACGCCTTTTTCTTTTGCATAATATTTGCATTGTTACATAGTGAACCAAATGTAAGTAGCTGATAAAGTGATTTTGTCTTAGCTGGATTCACTTCTTTTTCACCTTTCATAAAAGAGCCATTAGGTTCATATCCTTGCCCTGTCACTTTCCACAATTCTCCGCCTGACCACATATGTGTTACCATCATTTTGTTTTGCGTCATTGTTCCCGTTTTATCAGAGCATATAACAGAAGCGCAGCCTAACGTTTCTACGGCCGGTAACTTCCTTACAATTGCTCTCTTTTTTATCATACGCTGTACACCAAGTGATAAAGCTACTGTAACAATTGCTGGCAATCCTTCTGGAATAGCCGCAACAGCTAGCGATACCCCAGCTAAAAACATATGATATACTTCATTCCCTTGATACACACCAGCCAATACAACGAGCGCTGTCAAAATAAGAGCTACAATAATTAATATTTTTCCGAGCTGTTCTAACCTTCTTTGCAGTGGCGTTTCCATTTGCTCTGCATTTTGCAACATATTTGCAATTTGCCCCATCGCTGTATTCATACCAGTTGCTACAACGACTCCTGTACCAGATCCTCGCGTAATCATTGTCCCCATAAAAGCCATATTTTTTTGATCACCAATTGCAACATCTTGCCCTTGCAATGCTTCTACCTTCTTTTGTACAGGTACGGACTCCCCTGTCAAAGCAGACTCTTCAATATATAAACTTGATGCCTCAACAAGACGCACATCAGCCCCAATACGATCACCACTGGAAAACTTAATAATGTCACCTAAAACAAGTGCTTTAGATGGTGCTTTTACCCACTTTCCATTCCGCATTACAGTAACTTGCGGGGCGGCTAGTTCCTTTAAAGCTTCCAATGATTTTTCAGCTTTTCTTTCTTGAAAAAAGCCGAGAATACCATTGATAATAACAATGGCAACAATAGCAATAGAATCAATGTATTCACCTAAAAACGCAGAAACAATTGTTGCTCCAAACAAAACGAGTACCATGAAATCTTTAAACTGTGCTAAAAATACCATTAGTGCAGAAGGCCTTTTTGCTTCTTCTAATTCATTAGTACCAAATTTCTTTACTCGCCCTTCTGCTTCTTTCTCTGTAAGTCCAACCTTTACATTCGTATTCGTTCTTTCTTCCACTTCATGTGCTCGCATTCCATACCAGTTCATCCTGCTATCGACCTCCTGATTCCAGACATACTCTATTGAAAGCTTATTCAGCCTCGTCCAAAAAAATGCTATAATTAACATTTAGTTAGAAAGGAGTGTTCATTTATGGCATTCGATGGATTATTTACAAGAGCGATTACACATGAAATTGAAAATTCTCTTTACACAGGAAGAATTTCCAAAATATATCAACCTTCAAAATACGAGATTTTATTACATATTCGAGCGAATGGAAAGAACCAAAAACTAATTCTTTCATCTCATCCTACATATGCGCGTATGCACTTAACGAATCAAAACTACGATTCGCCAGCAATACCGCCGATGTTCTGTATGCTTCTTCGCAAACATTTAGAAGGTGGATTTATTGAAAAAATTGAACAAATCGACTTAGAACGCATTATTCAAATTACAGTTCGCAGTCGTAATGAGATCGGAGACGAATCATTAAAAACATTAGTAATTGAAATAATGGGACGACATAGTAACATTATCTTATTAGATACGAAAACAAACGTGATTTTAGATAGCTTAAAACACGTTTCATTAGCCGTAAACCGTCACCGAACTGTATATGCTGGTGCTGAGTACGTCGCGCCACCAGCCCAACATAAAATCAATCCTCTGCAAATTGAAACCGCAGATGATTTTATTAGACCGCTAGACTTTCTATCTGGAAATATGGATAAACAACTCGTCGGTGCTTTCATGGGAATATCCCCATTATTTGCAAAAGAAGTAGTAAAGAAAGCCGGTATGGTAAACGAGAAAGCATTATCAGAAGCATTTTTCTCTGTACAAACACCATTACTATCTCATGCATATACACCTACAATGATTACTGCAAATGGAAAAGAATTCTTTTATCTTTTCCCTCTTACACACTTGCAAGGAGAAGAAAAAACATTCTCATCAGTGAGCGAATTGTTAGATCGTTTCTTCTTTGGCAAAGCAGAACGTGATCGTGTAAAACAACAAGCTCATGATTTAGAACGCTTTATGCAAAACGAAAAAAATAAAAACGAGAAAAAACTCATTAAACTCGAAAAAACACTGCAAGATGCTGGAAAAGCAGATAAATATCAACTATTTGGAGAGCTACTTACAGCCAATATGTACGCTTTAAAAAAGGGCGATAAAGATATTGAGGTCGTTAATTATTACGATGAGAATGGTGGAACTGTAAAAATCACATTAGATCCTTTAAAAACACCATCTGAAAATGCACAACGCTATTTCCAAAAGTATCAAAAAGCAAAAAATTCAGTTGTTGTTGTAGAAGAACAAATTGAAAAAACAAATGAAGAAATTCTTTATTTTGATAGCTTACTTCAACAAATGGAAGCTGCTTCTTCAAAAGACATTGAAGAAATTCGTGAGGAATTAGCTGAAGAAGGTTATGTGCGCAATCGCAAAACGAAAAACGCAAAGAAAAAGCCTACTAAACCAGTATTAGATAAATATGTAGCAAGTGATGGCACAGAGATTTTCGTTGGTAAAAACAATAAACAAAATGATTATTTAACAACGAAGTTTGCCCGCCGTGATGAAATTTGGTTACATACGAAAGATATACCTGGCTCTCACGTTGTCATTCGTTCTTTAGAGCCTGCTGAAGAAACTTTACTAGAAGCTGCCAAAATTGCTGCCTATTACAGTAAAGCGAAAGAGTCTAGCTCTGTACCTGTTGATTTCACCAAAATACGCCATGTCAAAAAACCGAGTGGTGCAAAACTTGGTTTTGTTACGTACGACAATCAGCAAACCGTATATGTAACACCAGATGCTGATATTGTAATGAAATTAAAAGCATAAATAAAAAAATGCGTTGCTTGTATGCAGCGCATTTTTTATATGTTTTCAATTTCGTTGCTATATCCATTCAATATTGTCAAAAAAATTGACAGTATCATTTCACATTTGTATAAATTTTTTTACAGCATGTAAATAAAGTACAAGTGTAACTCCAATCATTTTTCCCCATCCCCCTGCTATTCATTGAAGCAATCTAGATTCTATGAACAAACCGTCTCCCACAAATTACGGGCTATTTTTTTATCTCCCCTAAAATATATGTTGTCCCTACTATCCTTTCTTCAAATATACATTTTGGCACGCTATTTGCTTTATTCAATACTATGAATAGGAGGAATTAACATGACTTTAAAAATTAATAAAATCCAAAATCAACTACAAAACTATGAAATTGACGGGTTACTTATTACAAAAAAAGAAAATCGCCAATATGCAACAGGCTTTACAGGTAGCGCTGGCGTCGTCTTAATCTCTGCCGATCAAGCTGTTTTTATCACTGATTTCCGCTATGTAGATCAAGCGAAATCACAAATAAAAGATGCTGAAATTATTATGCATAAAGGAAATTTAGAAAAAGAAATTGCACATCAAGTATCGAAATTAAACATTCAAAAACTTGGAATTGAAGAAAACAACATGACATTGCAACAATATAAAAACTTGCAAAAATACGTACAGGCGGAAATGATTCAAGTGTGCGAAATTATCGAAAATATTCGTATCATTAAAGACACGCCTGAAATAGAAACAATGAAAATTGCAGCTAATATCGCGGACGAAGCATTTCACCACATTCTTACGTTTCTAAAACCAGGAATAAGTGAAAATGCTGTACGAGATGAATTAGAATTTTTCATGCGAAAAAAAGGTGCTGCATCTTCATCATTTCAAATTATTGTAGCTTCTGGTGTTCGTTCTTCTCTTCCACATGGAGTTGCATCAAATAAAATAATTGAACGAGGCGACATCGTTACATTAGATTTCGGTGCACTTTATGACGGATATTGTTCTGATATAACACGTACTGTAGCAATAGGGGAACCATCGGAAGAATTCAAAAAAATATACAATGTTGTACGAGAAGCGTTAAAACGTGGGACTGAAGCGATTAAGCCTGGAGAAACCGCGAAAAGTATCGATGATGTAACAAGAAACTACATTACAGATTGTGGATATGGTCAATATTTTGGTCATTCTACTGGTCATGGTCTTGGCTTAGAAATACATGAACCTCTTCGCTTATCCCAAGAAAGTAAAGCTACATTAAAAGAAGGTATGGTTGTTACAGTTGAACCAGGTATTTACATACCAAACTGGGGCGGTTGTAGAATTGAAGACGATATCGTCATTACAAAAGACGGATATGAAGTTATTACAAAATCAAATAGAGAACTAATTGTAATCCCTTGTTAAAATCATGGCCTTTTTAAAAGGAGTTTTTCTCTACACATAGAATTCCTTCTCTGGAGTATTCGTTTAAAGAGGGGGAATTTAAATTGAATTTTGTAATTGATAAAATAGAGGGTTTACAAGTAGAATTTTCAAATCTTGTTTCCATGATGAATTACGCTCGCTATACAACAATGCAAGCAGTGGAAGGTTTAACAATTGAAGAACTTGATTATTTATATGATAAGGACGCAAATTCAATTGGTATGTTATTGTACCATATGGCTGCTATTGAATTTTACTACCAAATTCATACCTTTGAAGACCGTGAACCGACGGAAGCTGAATTAGAACATTGGTTACCTGCTATTGAGTTAGGGAACCTTGGACGCGAGAAAATAAAAGGAAAATCTATAAAATTTTACATCAATACATTACAAGAAGTACGTTCCAAAACGATTGCAACATTTCAATCATTACCTGATGAATGGCTGTTTAAAACAACAGACTTTTGGTATGACAAACCAGCTAACAACTACTTTAAATGGTTTCACGTTTTTGAAGATGAAATCAATCATCGCGGACAAATTCGTTTAATTAAAAAAATGCAAAAAGCCCATTCAGTAAAATGAGAAAATGCCACCGAATAAGGTGGCATTTTCTTTTATTCATTAACGAATAACTTTTCGTTTAATTTTTTAGTGACTATCGCTACCAACATTAAAATGCAAATTAAATATAGTAATTTCGCAATAAACAACCATCCTTGAAACATTACAATTCCATCTATCATTTCATTTCCTTTTAATAACAAAAATGGGATCATACTAATTATAATGATAAACTCGATACTGAAAAGCATTTTCTTTTTTCGACTATATGCTTTCCATTCATTCCAGCGATACATAGGAGCAAAAATCAATACGCCAATACATAATATAACTGGTACCCATCCACTGTTAAGAAATTGCCCTGAAATAACTGATAATAGTAAACAAACGAGCACACCATAATATCCTATTCTCTCTCTTATTCGTACTCCCCCATTCTACTTCTCCTCAAATTCCATTTTTAGGATCAATTGTATTGTAACATCCATTTATCGTCCTTACCATTACAGTACATGAAATTTTACTTTTTTCTTTTTCCTATACTCACATACTTTCACTGCTTTCATACAATAAACTACACGAATGCCTAAAGGATGTGAATGTTATGGGAGTTGAATTAACGCTATTACACGCTCTCTACATTATTTGTTTACTCACTATTATTACCTTTTTTATTCTCCGGAAAGATACGACGATTATTTGTATCGTTTTTATCTTTTTATTAGCATTAACTGCAACAAGTTCTATCCCTCTTGCCATTAGCGGGATTTTTCAAAGTTTCATTTACGCCATTACTGAGCTATTACCAACTATATTAATCATCTCCATTATCGTATCAATGAGCAATTTACTCGTTCATACTGGCATAAATGATACGATGATTTCACCATTTACAAAAATGATTCGTACACCTACACTCGCCTACTGGATTATCGGCCTTTTAATGATGACCATTTCTTTCTTCTTTTGGCCTTCTCCAGCTGTCGCCTTAATGGGAGCTATTTTATTGCCGGTTGCTGTACGTGTCGGTCTTCCTCCAATTGGGGTTGCAATTGCTATGAACTTATTCGGACACGGCATCGCCTTATCTGGCGACTTCGTTATTCAAGGTGCACCGAAATTAACTGCAGACGCGGCTGGTCTCCCTGTTTCCAGCGTCGTATCTGCAAGTGTTCCACTTGTTATCGTTATGGGCATTGTGACAACTTCCGTCGCTTTTTTCTTCTTACGAAAAGAGTTTCATACAGGCTTATCTATACAAGAATCTATTCCATTAACTGCGTCTTCTAAAACGCTCACTTCATTATCTCCTCGCACAAAGAAATGGCTCGCTATATGTATCCCTACCGTATATATCATTGATATCCTTTGCATGATTCAATTTAAACTACAAGGAAGCGACGCAACTGCACTTATCGGCGGAACGACTGTTATTATGATTATCATCATTTCACTCATCGCCTACAAAGGTAATGGACTAAATAAAACAACCGATTATTTTATAGAAGGGCTCCAATTTGGATTTAAAATCTTTGGTCCAGTTATTCCAATTGCTGCACTCTTTTATTTAGGAGATAGCGGCTTTGTGAAAATTATCGGAGACTATTTACCGAAAGGTTCACATGGAATCATTAACGACTTAGGGATTGCCTTATCTCAAACGGTCCCTTTAAACCAATACGTATCGGCGGGAACATTAACTATCGTTGGTGTCATAACAGGCTTAGATGGATCTGGTTTTTCCGGTATATCGCTTGCTGGTTCCATTGCAAACCTTTTCGGAACAGCTTTAGGTCATGGAACAGCTACATTAACAGCACTCGGACAAATTGCGGCTATATGGACCGGGGGCGGGACGTTAATTCCTTGGGCGCTTATTCCTGCTGCTGCAATTTGCAAGGTAGATCCATTTGAACTGGCACGCCGAAACTTTTTACCGGTTGTTATCGGTTTAATTGTCACCACTATCTTTGCGATGTTTATTTTATAACGTAAGCAAGTGTTCTCTTGCTTACGTTTTTTCTTGTAAAATTCATCATGAATTACTGGTTTTCAACAGGGATTCGTTATCCCTTAGCGAAATTATATTAGGAGAGTAATTTTTTCAAAACGTTTACGAGAAACAGATTACTGCAATTAGAAAAGGGGACATAACTATGAATGAATTGATTTTCGTCTTATTAATTTGTCCGTTACTTATCTTTATCGTTTCTGTTATTGGAACGCGCAAGTCGAAAACGTATTACGTAATGCCGATTGTAACGTTTGCTAGTTTTTTAATAATAGGTGTTATCGCCTTTACTCCAAAATTTTTCTTTTGGGTCGGCATGTATAGCATTTTCTCATTTATTGTTTCTTATGTGACTCTATTGTTTGTGAAAGGATATGAGGTTGCTGAAAACGCTAAATAGTTGTTAACAAGGAGACAGCAATATGATTTTCTTTGATATTGATGGAACTTTACTTGATTATGAGGCTGCTGAAAGAAATGGTATTATAGATTTTTTTCAAATATATAATACTATTTTTTCAGGCAATGAATTAGAGGCAACGAAAGTCTGGCATGAATTATCAGAAGAATATTTCAAAAATTTTTATCCAGGGAATTATCTTTTCAAGAACAACAAGTAATGCGAATGTATCATTTATTTAAAACATATGGAGTAAACCTATCACCCAAAGAATCTCAGCATAGATTCAATCAATATATAGAACTATATAAGAACAACTGGACCGCGTTTGAAGATGTACACTATACATTACAGAACTTGCAGCAAGGCGGTCACTCATTAGGTATCATTAGTAATGGTGACTATGAACAACAAGTCGAAAAATTAACTGCCCTAAACATTTTAAAACATTTCAAATATATATTTACTTCTAGTGAACTTGGTATATCGAAACCAGATCCTGAAATTTTTCACAGAACCGTATTACAATCGAACCTTGAAATGAAAGATTGCTATTATATTGGCGATCGATTAGAGACTGATGCGATTAGTAGTACAGCAGCTGGGATGCAAGGGATATGGTTAAATCGAGATAACTCACAACTCAAGTACGATATTCCTACTATCTGTTCTTTACATGAAGTTTTAACAATAATATAAAAAACGACCGCGTTCCCCCGCAGTCGTTTTTTTCGTGTTACGCTGTGATCCAAGCTTCGTTTGCTGGATTTTTACGCCACTCTTGTAATTTTTTCATTTCAGCTTGTCCAATCATACCTTTTTCTGCTGCTACTTCAGTTAATGCACTGTAATCGCTTAAAGAGTATGATACTACGTTAGCTGCTTCTAGTTTTTCTTTTCCTGCTTCAAGCTCGTATGTGAAGATTGATACGATTCCTAATACTTCACATCCAGCTTCGCGAAGTGCTTCTACACATGTAATTGCACTACCGCCAGTTGAAATTAAGTCTTCTACTACTACGACTTTTTGACCTTTTTCAGCTTTTCCTTCGATTTGGTTCCCTTTACCGTGACCTTTTGCTTTACTACGTACGTAGCACATTGGTAAATCCATACGATCGCTTACCCATGCAGCGTGCGCAATACCAGCAGTTGCTGTTCCTGCAATAACTTCTACAGTTGGGAAGTGCTCTTTAATTAACTCTTCTAATCCAGCTGCAATCGCTTGACGTACTTTTGGATAAGATAAAGTTAAACGGTTATCACAATAAATTGGTGATTTCATACCTGAAGACCAAGTGAATGGATCATTCGGTTGTAAAAATACTGCTCCAATTTCTAATAAATGCGATGCGATTTCTTTTTTCATACTGTTACACCTTCCCACTGTTGTTTTACTGTTTTATACGCTTCAAGCGGATTTTCTGCTTTTGTAATACTACGTCCAACTACGATGTAGCTTGAGCCAAGTTCCCTCGCACGTTTCGGTGTTGCTACGCGCACTTGGTCATTTACATCATCGCTTGCAAGACGAATCCCCGGTGTTACTGTTACAAATTCATTTCCGCATACTTCACGTAATTTTGGAACTTCAAGTGTTGAACAAACAACGCCATCAAGTCCACTTTCTTTCGTTAATTTTGCATAATGAGCAACCGCTTCTTCTAACGTTTTCTCAATGCCGATCTCTTTTTTCATCATAGCTTCCGAAGTGCTTGTTAGTTGTGTAACTGCAATACAAATCGGTCTCTCTTTTCCTTCTTGCTTACCTTCCTCTAATCCCTCAATCGCAGCTTTCATCATGCTGCTTCCCCCAGCAGCATGAACATTTACCATATCAACATCTAGACTAGCTAGGCTACGCATAGCGCTTTTTACTGTATTCGGAATATCATGAAGTTTTAAATCTAAGAAGATCTTATGTCCCTTTTCTTTTAAGTACGTAATAATCGCAGGGCCTTCTTTGTAAAATAACTCCATACCTACTTTGACAAATAACTCTTCCCCTTCAAAGTGGTGTAAGAATTGTTCTACTTCTTGTTTCCCTGGAAAATCTAGTGCAACGATTAACGACTGTGACATGTTTGCTTCCAGCTCCTTCCTTGACATTCCGAAATGTGATCAAATCCTAATTCATCTAATAATGCTGGTAACTCTTCAATAATTGTCGGACATACGAACGGATCGATAAAGTTCGCTGTACCTACTGCAACTGCGCTTGCGCCAGCATAGAAGAATTCAATTACATCTTCAGCTGTTTCAATACCACCCATTCCGATAATTGGAATGTTAACCGCTTGGCTTACTTCATGTACCATGCGAATTGCTACTGGCTTAATCGCAGGACCTGATAATCCGCCTGTACGGTTTGCTAAAATTGGTTTAGCTGTTTTTAAATCTAGACGCATACCAAGCAATGTATTAATCATCGTTAAACCATCTGCACCTGCAGTTTCAATCGCTTTTGCAATTTCTACTATGTTTGCCACGTTCGGTGACAATTTCACGTATACAGGTACTTCAGAAACCTCTTTTACTCGCTTCGTTAAATCAGCAGCAATTTCAGGATTTGTACCAAAGGCGATACCACCTGTTTTTACGTTCGGACAAGAAATGTTTAATTCTAGTGCATGGACATTAGGCGCTTTAGAAATTTCCTTCGCAACCGCTACGTAATCCTCAGCTTGTGAGCCTGCAACGTTTGCAATAATTGGAAGGTCAAATTGTTCTAACCATGGTAATTCCGAATTCATTACTTTGTCTAATCCCGGGTTTTGAAGTCCGATTGCATTTAGCATGCCGCCTGGTGTTTCAGCAACACGAGGCGTTGGATTTCCATAACGTGGTTGTTCTGTCGTCGCTTTAATCATGATTGATCCTAGTACACTTAAATCGTAAAACTGTGCATATTCACGACCAAACCCAAAGCATCCAGATGCCGGTATAATTGGATTTTTTAATGATAATCCTGGTAATTCAACTTGCAATCTGTTCATAGTACAACCTCCCCGATTGGAAATACTGGTCCGTCGCTACACACCTTCTTGTAAGAATGTCCACTTGGATCTTCTTGTAAGTGGCATACACATGCGAAACAAGCTCCAATACCACAGCCCATACGTTCTTCTAATGAAATATAGGCTTTTTTCTCTTTGTAACGTCCTTCTAATGCACGAAGCATCGCTAGCGGACCACATGAATAAAGAATATCAAAGTCAATTCCGTAATTATCAATTACATCTGTGACAAATCCTTTTGTACCGTGTGTACCGTCTACTGTCGCAACGTACGTATCACCAAGTTCTGCAAATTTTTCTTCATAGAAAACTACATCTTTCGTTTGAAAGCCTAAGATGTGAATAACACGTACACCTTTTGCAACGAGGCGCTGTGATAATTCATAAAGTGGTGGTACACCAATTCCCCCACCTACTAGTAAAGCTGTTTGACCAGCTTCTGCTTCTTCTAGAGGAAAACCGTGTCCTAATGGTCCTAGTACATCTACCATTTCACCTTGTTTTCTAGTTGCTAATGTTTTTGTCCCTTGTCCTTCGGCACGATATAGCATTGTAAATTCGTTCTTCTCTTGATCTACATTACAAATACTAATTGGGCGGCGCAGAAGGGGCGCAATGCCCTCTGCTACCTTAATGTGTACAAACTGCCCTGGTTCGTTCATTTGCTGTACTAACGTTCCTTGAAGCACTAATTCGTAAATATTTTTTGCGATTTCTTTTTGATTAACGACGATCATATTTTGCTTTTGCATCATGCATGTACCACCTCGTGACGCTTTGTTTGCGTAATTTCTTTCATTGAATGAGCTGAGAATGTCATAGATTCTAATACTCGTAAGATTGCTCTTGTTGTATCAAGTGATGTTAAGCAAGCCACACCATTTTCTACTGATTCACGGCGAATGCGGAAACCATCACGCGCTGGTTGTTTACCTTTTGTTAATGTGTTAATTACAAACTGTGCTTTTCCTTGACGGATAATATCTAGTAAGTTGTAGTCTTCAGAATCAATTTTGTTTACAACTTGTACTGGGATATTTTGCTCTTCTAATGATTGTGCTGTTCCAGCTGTTGCTAATAAGTTATAGCCGATTTCGTGGAAACGTTTTGCAATTTCCATCGCCTCTTCTTTATCTTTATCCGCTACAGTAATGATTACTGAGCCGTGCGTTGGGATGTTAATTCCAGAAGCAACTAATCCTTTATATAATGCTTTTTCAAGCGTTAAGTCTTTACCCATTACTTCCCCTGTTGATTTCATTTCAGGTCCTAATGTTGTATCAACTGAGCGTAGTTTCGCGAATGAGAATACCGGAGCTTTTACATATACTTCTTTCTCTTCTGGGTGATAGCCAGTTCCGTATCCTTGCTCTACTAGGTCTTGCCCTAAAATAACTTTCGTTGCAACATTCGCCATCGGTACGCCTGTAATTTTACTTAAGAACGGTACTGTACGGCTTGCACGTGGATTTACTTCAATTACGTACACTTGATCTTTGAATACTACAAACTGGATATTTAGTAATCCAACAATGTTTAATCCTTTTCCAAGTGCAATTGTATGTTCAATGATTTGTTCTTTTAGTTTTTCAGATAAACTTTGTGGTGGATATACTCCGATTGAGTCACCAGAGTGAACTCCAGCGCGTTCAATATGTTCCATAATACCTGGAATGAATACATTCTCACCATCGGAAATTGCATCTACTTCAATTTCTTTACCAACCATGTAACGGTCGATTAATACTGGGTGATCTGCATGAACTTTAACTGCATTTTTCATGTAGTGCAGTAGTTCTTCTTGACGATATACGATTTCCATCGCACGTCCACCTAGTACGTAAGATGGTCTTACTAATACTGGGTAACCAATTTCTTCTGCGATTGCTACCGCTTGTTCTACAGTCGTTGCTGTTTTACCAACTGGTTGCGGGATGCCAAGTTTTGTTAAAGCAGCTTCGAATTTATCACGATCTTCTGCACGGTCTAAGTCTTCAAGTGATGTTCCTAAAATTTTCACACCGTGTTCTTCTAGTTTCGCTGCTAAGTTAATTGCCGTTTGTCCACCGAACTGAACGATAACACCTTCTGGTTTTTCTAAATCGATAATATGCATTACATCTTCAATCGTTAATGGTTCAAAGTATAATTTGTCAGAAATACTGAAGTCTGTTGAAACTGTTTCTGGGTTGTTGTTAATGATAATTGCTTCATATCCAGCTTCTTTAATTGCCCATACTGAGTGAACTGTTGCGTAATCAAACTCAACACCTTGACCAATACGGATCGGACCAGATCCTAGAACTACTACACTCTTACGATCTGTTACAATCGATTCATTTTCGTCCGCATATGTGCTGTAGTAATATGGCGTTGCAGATTCAAACTCTGCCGCACAAGTATCTACCATTTTGAATACTGGCATCATATTATTTTCTTTACGCATATCGTAAATTTCGCGCTCCGTTTTGTTCCAAGCTGCTGCAATGTAGTGATCGCTGAAGCCCATTTCTTTTGCAATTTGTAGTACTTCCATATTTCCTACATTCGCTTTTACTTCACGTTCCATATTTACGATGTTTTCAACTTTTTGTAAGAAGAAGAAGTCCATTTCACACCATTCATTGATTTCTTCTTTCGTTACACCTTGGCGAATTGCTTCTGCTACAATAAACAGTCGTTCATCATCCGCTTTAATGATACGTTTTTTCATCGTTTCTTTATCAAGTTCTTTTAAGTGGTCTAATTCTAAGTGATAAATGCCAAGCTCTAAAGAACGAACTGCTTTTAGTAATGATTCTTCTAAGTTACGTCCGATTGACATAACTTCACCAGTTGCTTTCATTTGTGTTCCAAGCGTTCTGTTCGCTGATTCAAACTTATCAAACGGCCAACGTGGAATTTTTGAAACAACATAGTCTAACGCTGGCTCGAAGCAAGCGTAAGTTTTTTGTGTTACTGGGTTTACGATTTCATCTAACGTTAAGCCGACTGCAATTTTTGCTGCTAATTTCGCAATTGGATATCCAGTTGCTTTAGATGCTAGTGCAGATGAACGACTTACACGTGGATTTACTTCGATTACATAGTATTGGAAGCTATATGGATCTAGTGCAAGCTGAACGTTACATCCACCTTCAATTCCTAGTGCACGAATAATTCGTAATGACGTGTTACGTAACATTTGGTATTCACGGTCGCTTAGCGTTTGGCTCGGTGCTACAACGATTGAATCACCTGTATGAACACCAACTGGATCGATGTTTTCCATGTTACACACTACAATCGCGTTATCATTTGAATCACGCATTACTTCGTATTCAATTTCTTTACAGCCAGCAATACTTTTCTCTAATAAACATTGTGTTACTGGGCTATGTTTTAAACCACTTGTTACGATTTCAATTAGCTCTTCTTCGTTATGACAAATTCCGCCGCCCGTTCCTCCTAATGTGAACGCTGGTCGAACGATTACTGGGTAACCAATTTCGTTTACAAATCCATATGCTTCATCAAGGTTATGAATAATTTCACTTGGTGGTGTTGGTTCATTTAAATCTTGCATTAATGTACGGAATAAATCACGATCTTCCGCTTGCTCGATTGCTGATAATTTTGTTCCTAAAATTTCAACTCCGCACTCGTCAAGTACGCCTGATTTTGCAAGTTCAACAGCCATGTTTAAACCTGTTTGACCACCTAATGTTGGTAGGATTGCATCAGGACGTTCTTTACGAATAATACGGCTTACGAATTCTAATGTTAATGGCTCGATGTATACTTTATCTGCTGTTGCAGTATCCGTCATAATTGTTGCTGGGTTAGAGTTAACAAGGATTACTTTGTAACCTTCCTCTTTAAGAGATTGACAAGCTTGTGTACCAGAGTAGTCAAACTCCGCTGCTTGCCCAATTACAATTGGTCCTGATCCGATTACTAAAATTGTGTTAATGTCTAGGCGTTTTGGCATAACTCTTCCCCTTCTTTCTTGAAGTTTTCAATCATTGTTAAGAAATCTTCGAATAAATCATTTGCATCTTCTGGTCCCGCTGAAGCTTCTGGATGGTATTGTACTGTAAATGCCGGGAACTTCTTATGACGAAGACCTTCTACCGTTCCATCGTTTAAAGCAACATGTGTAATTTCAAGATCTGTATTTTCAACTGATTCTTCTTCTACTGCGTATCCGTGGTTTTGAGATGTAATTGCTACTTTTCCAGTTGCAAGATTTTTTACTGGATGGTTTAAACCACGGTGACCAAATTTCAACTTACTTGTATTTGCACCTGATGCTAGAGCGAACAATTGATGTCCTAGGCAAATTCCGAATAAAGGAACTTTACCGATAATGTCTTTTAACATTTCAATTGCTTCTGGTACATCTTTCGGATCTCCAGGTCCATTACTTAACATAATTCCATCTGGGCTAAGGCGTAAAATTTCTTCCGCTGTTGTGTTGTAAGGAACTACAATTACATCACAGTCACGCTTATTTAATTCTCGTAAAATACCATGTTTCATACCGAAGTCTACTAGTACAACTCGGTGACCACGACCTGGGCTTGGGTATGGATCTTTCGTTGATACGCGTTTTACATGATCTGTAAATACTGTCGCTTTTAATTGGCTTACAATGTACTCTACATCTGCATCCATGTTACAAAGGCGTCCACGTAATGTACCGTATTGACGAATTTTTCTCGTTAATTTTCTCGTATCAATCCCTGCTAATCCTGGGATATTTCTTTCTTTCAAGTAATCATTTAACGAAATTTCATTACGGAAGTTTGATGGGTGATCACAAATTTCGTTTACGATTAAACCATTTACAGATGGGTGAATGGATTCAAAATCGTCACGGTTAATGCCGTAGTTTCCGATTAATGGGTACGTGAATGTTACGATTTGACCGCAATATGATGGATCAGATAATGTTTCTTGATATCCAGTCATTCCTGTTGTAAATACAACCTCACCTGACTTTTCGATTTCGCCTCCGAAACCTGTTCCAATTAATACTGTTCCATCTTCTAAGATAAGTTGTCTTTTCATACTAATGCACTCTCCTTTTGCCATGCGATCTTACCACCAACGATTGTCATTACCGGCCATCCTTGGCATTTCCAACCTGCGAATGGTGTATTTTTTCCTTTTGATAAGAATGTTGTTGGGTCAATCTCTTCTTCTTGTTCTAAATCAATGATTGTAATATCAGCTGCTCTACCTTCTTTTAGGCGACCTGCTTCTAAGCCGAATGTATCAGCTGGCTTTTCTGTTAAGAATTGAATTAACTGTTCTAGCGTAATAACTCCCTTTTTCACAAGGTTTGTGTATAGAAGCGGGAATGCTGTTTCAAAACCAGTAATTCCAAACGGTGCTCTTTCAATTCCTTGTGCTTTCTCTTCCGCTGTATGCGGTGCATGGTCAGTTGCGATCATATCGATCGTTCCATCTAATAAACCTTCAATTAATGCTGCATGGTCTTCTTTTCCACGAAGCGGTGGGTTCATTTTAAAGTTAGGATCAGCTGATGGGATATCATCTTCACATAACACTAGGTGATGCGGTGTTACTTCTGCTGTTACTTTAATTCCAGCGCGTTTCGCATCACGGATTACACGTACAGAACCTTTCGTACTTACATGACATACGTGATAGTGGCAATCTGCTGCTTCAGCAAGCAGTATATCCCTTGCAATATGTACAGATTCACATACTGATGGGATACCGTTTAATCCGTGTTTCTCAGAAAACTTCCCTTCATGTACACAACCTTTATTAATAAGCGTATTCTCTTCACAGTGCGCAACTACTGCCATATCTAATTTTGCTGCACGTTTCATAGCCGCTAACATCATGCTCGCATCTTGTACGCCTACGCCGTCATCTGTGAAAGCAAATGCTCCAAGTTCTTTTAATGTTTCGAAATCTGTCATTTCAGAACCAGCTTGACGTACTGTAATTGCTCCGTATGGTAGTACGTTAACATGAGCTTTTTCTTCAATACGTTTTTGCAAGTCTTCCATATGTTCTCTGCAATCTGGTACCGGGCGTGTATTTGGCATTGCGCAAATTGTAGTGAATCCACCTTTTGCCGCTGCTAGTGTACCTGTTTCAATTGTTTCTTTATGTTCACCACCTGGTTCACGAAGATGTACGTGTACATCTACTAATCCAGGTGCGATTAACTTTCCGTTCACATCGATTACTTCAGCATTATCTGCCGTAATATTTTCTGCTACCTTAGCGATTTTACCGTCTTGTACGAGAAGATCCGTTGCTACGATTTTTCCTTCTTCATTCATATAACGACCATTTTTAAACAAATAATTCATGTTTCATTCCTCCTAATACATTTGGTAAGGCGCGTTTTAGTACAGCCATTCTTACGTAAACTCCATTTTCCATTTGTTTAAATATACGTGAACGCTCACACTCAACAAGTTCACTTGCAATTTCAACATCACGGTTTACAGGAGCTGGATGCATAATAATGCTTCCTTCTTTCATACGCTTTTCTCTTTCTACTGTTAATCCGTGTTTCTCATGATATTCTTTCATAATGTCTGTTTCATAATGATCATGACGCTCATGTTGTACACGGAGTAACATCATTACATCAACTTCTGGAACAAGCTCATCTAATGGTTTGTATGTTCCAAATGTGTTGTCTTCATCTTTCCACTCTTCTGGACTTGCAAAGTAAATTGTTGCACCAAGCTTCGTTAATGCTTCTGCATTAGAACGTGCTACTCGGCTATGACGAACATCTCCTACTATTGCAATCTTCAAACCTTCAAATCTTCCAAACTCTTGTTTAATTGTAAGAAGGTCCAGTAGGCACTGTGTTGGGTGGTTTCCGCATCCATCTCCAGCATTTAAGATTGGAATATTCACCTGATCTTTTAGTTCATCGAAGTAGCGATCTTGCTCGTGGCGGATGACCACTGCTTTTGTTCCGATTGATTCTAGTGTTCTTATCGTATCGTATAGAGTTTCTCCTTTTTGTACGCTAGATGCATCAGCTGAAAAGTTTAAAACATCAAGTCCTAATCTCTTCTCAGCAACTTCAAAGCTAAATCTCGTTCTCGTACTATTCTCAAAGAACAAGTTCGCAACAAAAGTTTGCTCTGTCGTTTTGCTCTCTTTTCCATTCGCAAAATCTTCTGCATCTTTTAGGATTTCTGAAATTTCTACTTCCGATAATTCACTCATCGTTAACAAATGGCTCATCGTCATCCCTCATCTTTCTGGTTTTTATGTTACCACTTTTGAATTTTTATAACAACCTTTGCATAAAAATACCCTAATCGTGTGAGACTAGGGTGCAAGAAAGAAGCCACCCTTTCCGGTCTCACAGGACTGAATTAAAAGGTTATCATTATGAAGCAATCTGCTTAGATTGTTTTATTTGTTTCGTTTCCGGTAGTAGTAGATTTAACAGTACACCTACAATTGCTGCTAGTGCCATTCCTTCTACTTGGAATGATTCTCCTACATGAAGTACCGCTCCACCAATACCGATTACTAATATTACTGATGCAATCATTAAGTTTCGTTTGTCACTTAAATCTGTTTTATCATCTACCATCATGCGTAATCCGCTTGATGCGATTACACCGAATAGTAAGATTGATACACCACCCATAACTGGTGTTGGGATCGAATGAATCAGTGCAGAAATCTTACCGATAAATCCGAACATGATTGCAAATACTGCTGAACCGATGAATAAGTATACACTGTATGCTCTCGTAATTGCTAGCACACCGATGTTTTCACCATACGTTGTATTCGGTGGCCCACCGATTAGTGACGCGATTAATGTTGCTACTCCGTCACCGAAGATTGAACGGTGTAAACCTGGTTTTTCAATTAAATCTCTTTTAATAACATTTCCAAGAACAATTTGATGTCCGATATGTTCTGATATTGTTACTAGTGCAACTGGTACCATCAAGAGTACAATCTTCCATGAAAACTCTGGTGTGTATGTTACAAATGGTACTGTGAAATCTGGTACAACAAACCATTTTGCCTCAGCTACCGGCTTTAAGTCTACTAGCCCTTGGAAGTAAGCGAAGATATATCCGCCGATAATACCAAGTAACACTGGTATGATACTGAAAAATCCTCTTCCAAATATCGAGCATATAATTGTAATTGCTAATGTTACTAACGCTACTGAAAAGTGTGTAAAGCTATATTTGCCATCCGCACCGTTCATCGCCATGTTAACTGCTGTATGTGCTAAAGCTAGACCGATTACCATTACTACTGGACCAACTACGATTGGTGGTAGTAATTTCATAATCCACTCTGATCCTGATTTCTTAATTCCGAGTGAGATTAAGATGTACACAAGTCCTGCTAGCAAACCACCAAGCATTGCCGCTCCCGGTCCACCTGCCGTTTTCGCTGTTATAATCGGTGCGATAAAGGCGAATGATGATCCTAGATAAGCAGGTACTTGACCTTTCGTTATAAGAAGAAACGCTAACGTTCCTAATCCACTTGATATTAATGCTACTGATGGATTCAATCCTGTTAAAAACGGAACAAGCACTGTTGATCCAAACATCGCGAACAAATGTTGTATACTTAAAAATAACCATTTTCCCGGTTTCGGTACTTCATTAACGTCTAACACTGGCTTTTGTTCCATTGTTACATCCTCCTTCAGTTTAAATCTTTGCAATAAAAAAACTCTTTGTGCCTGTGCACAAAGAGTCCTACACTTTCGTATGCCAAATTTGACATATGAAAGCCAAGACCCTTTGGCAGCCTCACAGGACTACATTTAAAAGGGCTTTACTTATCGTATATGCTTACTCGATCTTGTTGATCTGTCTCTTGCAAATCAACTTCGATACGCTCTTCACTTGATGTTGGAATATTCTTCCCTACATAATCAGCGCGAATTGGTAATTCGCGATGACCTCTATCAACAAGAACCGCCAATTGGATTTGAGATGGTCTACCTAAATCCATAAGAGCATCCATTGCTGCTCGAACTGTTCTTCCTGTATATAATACGTCATCCACAAGGATAACTTTTTTCTTCGTAATATCTACAGGGATATCAGAACCTTTTACAAGTGGTTCTTTATTTTTCGATTGTAGTGTTAAATCATCACGATATAACGTAATGTCTAACTCTCCAACTTCCATTTCTTTTCCTTCAATTTGACCAATTCGTTCTGCCAAACGTTGTGCAATAAAAATTCCACGAGTTTTAATTCCGACAAGAACACAATTATCGACACCTTTATTTCGTTCCACGATTTCATGACTAATTCGTGTTAAAGCGCGGCGAATCATTTGGTCATCTAAAACGACAGCTTTCTCTTGCATGCTCTACACCTCCAAGCTTTTTTCTTGCGTGAGAGTAATGGTATAAAAAAAGTCCTCTCAGCGTGTGCGAGAGGACTTTTGAAAAAAGGGTACAACATACCCTAAGTATTTCAAACCGTTACCTTCTCAACCTCACGGGGCTGTGTTAAAGGATCATTATTTAACTGTTGTCAGTATCTCAGTTTTCTTATGATTTGTCAATACTATTTTCGTAAAATATTTAATGCGTCTTCAAACACTTCTGGAATCGGTGCCTCAAACTGAATATATTCACCAGTACGAGGATGATCAAAGCCTAAAATACCCGCATGAAGTGCTTGTCCATTCATATCTAACGTTTTCTTCGGACCATACTTCGGATCTCCTGCAAGTGGATAGCCAATATATTTCATATGAACACGAATTTGGTGCGTACGTCCCGTTTCTAAGCGACATTCTACAAGTGTAAAGTCTTTAAAGCGTTCTAACACTTGGAAATGCGTAACAGCGTTCTTACCATTTTCATCAACTGTCATACTTTGACGCTCTTTCTTATCACGAGCAATCGGAGCATCAATCGTTCCCTTATCATGCGGAATCACACCGTGTACAATCGCTTTGTAACGTCTCGTTACTGTTTTTGCTACAAGCTGATTTACAAGCGATTCATGTGCCATATCATTTTTAGCAACCATTAATAGTCCAGATGTATCTTTATCGATACGATGCACGATACCTGGACGCATTACACCGTTAATGCCTGATAAGTCTGTACAATGGTGCATAAGGCCATTTACAAGTGTACCACTTGTATGCCCTGGTGCTGGATGTACAACCATACCACGTGGCTTATTTACAACAAGCACATCTGCATCTTCATAATAAATTTCTAAATTTAAATCCTCTGGTTGAATATCTAACTCTTCTGGTTCAGGAATTGTTACTGTAATTTCATCTTCTTCTTTTACTTTATAATTCCCTTTTACCGCTTTCCCGTTTACTGTCACAACTTCATCTTTAATCCATTGCTGCACTTGCGTACGTGACCATTCGTTATTTATCCCTGTAACGAACTTATCAATTCGCTCGTTTTTTTGCTCTGCTGCAACTGTTACTTGTACTACTTCACTCATTCAATTACTCCTTCGCTTTCTTGCCTTCTAATAATGTTTGAATAATAATTAATACAACACCAATACATAATGCTGAATCAGCTATATTGAATACTGGATAGTTGTACGAGAAAATATACACGTGAATGAAATCCACTACTTCTTGTCTAAATACACGATCAATAAAGTTACCAATTGCCCCGCCCAAAATTAGGCCTAACGAAATACCTAGAAGCTTGTCTGTTTTCGCATACTTTTTCATATAAAATACAATAAACACTACAAAAACAACTGTAATAATGTAGAAGAACCACATTTTATTTTCTAAAATACCCCAAGCAGCGCCTCTATTTCGATGTGATGTTATGTATAATACATTGTCGATAATCGGAATACTCGTACCCAATTCCATGTTCTTTACAATTAACCACTTCGATATTTGATCGATAGCAATGACGAATAACGCTATTACATAATATATCATTTTCATTTCCCCCACAAAGACAGTGTACCTCAAAATTTTAGCATAGCTGCTACCTTTTCACAATGAACCTTTATAGAAGAATAAAATAAATTAAAAAAAGGTAATATAATATCGTTGTGCGTATTCATACATTTACCTTTTCATAAAAGAATTCATGAATCGTACGGGCAGTCGGCATTGTCTTCATTTGCTTTGTCGAAATTAATCTCCCCGTATCTTCACAAATACCATACATGTCTATTTCCATTTTAAATAATGCGCGTTCTACATCCTTTAAATCCTCTTTTATATCATGTAATAGCAATTTTTTCTTTATCTCTTCCTTAATTTCATATCCAAGCTCTTGGCTGAACTCGACATCATATTTGTGCATTACTTCTTTAGCTAGTCTCTCTTGCAACTCTTTTCTCATCAATTGCAATTCTTCTTTTATTTCCATGTAAATTTCATTCACGTGTACATTCCTCCTAGCTGTAATGTACAGTTAGTGTGTCCGAAATTTATTTGCTTACCTCACACACATTTTTCCTTCACAGGAAAGAGTCTGAAAGTGATTTTGATATGCCATCAACAAAAAAACTGACTGCATCAATAGCAGTCAGCTTTTTTTATTATTTTACATAGTTTTCTTTAACAACTGTTGCACAACGCTCACATAATGTTTCATGTTCAGCATCTTTACCAATTGTTTCTGAAACTACCCAACAACGTTCACATGTTTCACCAGTTGCTTGAGCAACAACAACCGCTGTATGTTCATACTTCGGTGCATCTGCTGGCGCTTCATCCATCATACCACCAAGTTTATACTCAGAAACGATGAATAATTGCTTTAAGTCTTCGCTAATAGACTCTAACATAGCTTTCATTTCTGCAGTTGGATATAGCGTAATGCTTGCATTTAATGACTTACCGATTACTTTTTCATTACGTGCTACTTCTAGTGCTTTTAACACGTCATCACGTAATGTCATAAATGCATCCCATTTTGTTTTTAACGCTTCCGCGTCATCTAATTGTACAGCTTCTGGCATATCAGTTAATTGTACACTTTCTTCTGTTACGCCTGGAATGTATGGCCATACTTCATCAGCTGTATGCGGTAAGATTGGTGTTACAAGTTTCGTTAACGCAACAAGAACATCATATAATACAGTTTGAATCGCACGACGATCTTCGTGGTTTGCACCTTCAATATATAAAATGTCTTTTGCAAAGTCTAAATAGAATGAACTTAAATCAATTGTACAGAAGTTATGAATTGCATGATACACAGCAGCGAAGTCGTATGTCTCATATGCTTCTTTAACTTTTGTAATTAAGTCATTTAATTTCACTAACATGTAACGATCTACTTCACGAAGTTCAGCTACAGCTACTGCATTTTCACTTGGCTTAAAGTCGTCTAAGTTTCCTAATAAAAAACGGAATGTGTTACGGATTTTACGATACACTTCTGCTACTTGTTTTAAAATATCATCTGAAATACGTACGTCAGATTGATAGTCAACAGAAGATACCCATAAGCGTAAAATGTCTCCGCCTAATTGATCCATAATTTTCTTCGGTACGACGATGTTTCCAATCGACTTACTCATCTTACGTCCTTCACCATCTAGTACGAAACCGTGACTTAGTACGCCTTTATATGGAGCTTTACCTGTTACAGCAACTGCTGTTGATAATGAAGAGTTAAACCAACCACGATACTGGTCAGATCCTTCTAAATATAAATCAGCTGGACGCTGTAAATCTTCGCGCTCTTCTAATACCGCTTGGTGAGAAGAACCTGAATCGAACCATACATCCATGATGTCTGTTTCTTTACGGAATTCGCCATTTGGGCTACCTGGATGTGTAAATCCTTCTGGTAATAGATCTTTCGCTTCACGCTCGAACCATACGTTAGAACCGTGTTCACGGAATAAATCTGCTACATGGTTAATTGTTTCATCCGTAATAATTGGATCACCATTCTCAGCATAGAATACCGGAATTGGCACACCCCATGCACGCTGACGAGAAATACACCAGTCACCACGGTCACGAACCATATTATGAAGACGAGTTTCTCCCCATGCTGGTACCCATTTTGTTTCTGCTACAGCTTCTATTAATTCTTTACGGAATGCTTCAATAGATGCAAACCACTGTGCTGTCGCACGGAAAATAATTGGTTTTTTCGTTCTCCAATCATGTGGGTATGAATGTGTAATGAATGTTAGTTTCAGTAACGCGCCTACTTCTTCTAATTTTTCTGTAATTGGTTTGTTAGCTTTATCATAGAATAAGCCTTCAAATCCAGGTGCCTCATTTGTTAATACACCTTTATCATCGACTGGGCAAAGTACTTCTAATCCATACTTTTTACCAACAACGAAGTCATCTTCCCCGTGTCCTGGTGCTGTATGAACACAACCTGTACCTGCATCTGTTGTTACGTGGTCTCCTAGCATAACTAATGAATCACGATCGTAGAATGGATGTTTTGCAACTGTGTACTCAAGTTCGCTACCTTTTACTGTTTTCACAACTTCAGCATTTTCCCACTCTAACGTTTTTGCAACTGTCTCAAACAGCTCAGAAGCAATGATATATTTCTCATCGTTTACTTTTACAATGCTATATTCAAGCTCTGGGTGAACAGAAATACCTAAGTTTGCAGGTAATGTCCAAGGTGTCGTTGTCCAAATGATGTACTTTTCATCACCTTCTAATACGTTCTTTCCATCTTTTACAGGGAATGCTACGTAAATAGATGCTGATTTTTTATCTTGATATTCAATTTCAGCTTCCGCTAAAGCAGATTCACTCGTTGGAGACCAGTAAACTGGTTTTTGACCTTTATAGATATAACCTTTTTTCGCCATGTCACCAAACACTTTAATTTGTTGTGCTTCATAAGCTGGCTCTAAAGTAATATATGGATTATCCCAATCTGCACGTACACCTAGACGCTTAAATTGTTCACGTTGACGTTCTACTTGTTCATATGCATACTCTGCACATAACTTACGGAATTCAGCAACTGTCATTTCTTTACGTTTTACACCTTTATTTGTTAAAGCTTGTTCAATTGGTAAACCGTGCGTATCCCATCCTGGAACATATGGCGCACTAAAACCAGTCATTGATTTATAACGAACAATAAAGTCTTTTAATACTTTATTTAATGCATGTCCCATATGAATGTCACCATTCGCATATGGAGGTCCATCATGCAATACAAATAAAGGACGTCCTTTTGTATGTTCTTGTACTTTTTCGTAAATATTCATTTCAGCCCATTTTTCTTGCATTGCAGGCTCACGTTTTGGTAAATTCCCACGCATTGGGAACTCTGTTTTTGGCATCAGTAATGTATTTTTGTACTCCATGCTCAATTCCTCCTTACATGTATAAAAGAAACACTTAAAAAACGGAATAAAAAAGAGACCTTCTCATCCCAAAAAGGGACGAGAAAGTCTCCCGCGGTACCACCCTAGTAGATCATATACATATGTATAGAATCCTCTTTATATTCTTAACGCGAATACACGCCTACGCTTACTCTATTTGTTCAGCGCGGAACTCCAGGGTGATATTCCCACTATCTCCTTATCCTGAGCTTACACCATCCTCAGTTCGCTATATAAGGTTTGAAAAGGTACTTATCCCTATCTTCGTTTTTCTTAATAAATATGTTGTTTAAAATTATATGTAATAATGAGAAAAACGTCAAGCTTACACTGTTTCTTCTTTTTTCAACAGTTCATCTACTTCGTCTTCTAATTCAATTAGTTTATCCCAATCATCGTTGTTTAACATCTCAAGCTGTGTTTCTAATAACATACGGAAACGAGTTCGGAATACTTTCGCTTGTTTCTTTAGCTCTTCAATATCAAAAGCAACTTTTCTTGATTTTACTAATGCTTCGTTAATAATACGATCAGCATTCTTTTCAGCTTCACGCACAATTAATTTCGCTTCTTTTTGCGCATTACGTTTTACTTCTTCCGCTGCTTCTTGTGCAACGACGATAGATTTGTTTAACGTATCTTCAATATTAGAGAAATGATCTAACTTCCCTTCTAACTGCGCAACTTTTTCTTCTAAAGCTTTTTTCTCACGAATGACCAATTCATAATCTTTGATAATTTGATCAAGAAACTCATTTACTTGATCTTCATCATAGCCACGGAATCCGCGACCAAATTCTTTGTTATGAATATCTAATGGTGTTAACGGCACAACGCCACCTCCAAGTAGTTATCTAAATTTCCTCTTTCAATTATATCTTTTCTTCGACAAAATAGGAGGATTTCCTTCTAAAAAACCAATCATTTTAGTATACCATACAAAATTCTCCATTTGTCGCGTTTTGTTCTACCTTCTACAGAAAATAATTTACTTCGGCCATATCCTCTAACAGAAAAAACATCTCCTGGATAGCATTCATAAGAAGTTTGCTCCACTGTTTTCCAATTGACTTTTACTAAACCATTTTTTATGAAAGGTTGTACTTTCTGTCTAGATAAATGTAACATTTCAGCTAACATAACATCTAAACGAAGTGAAGAAACCGTTCCAGATTTCTCTCCCCACGTTTCATCTATCTGTAGAATTTGTTCTCCTTGCACTGACGCTAAAGAGACTTTTACTTTCCCTATTGATTGTAAGTTCATCTCAATATACGATACAATTTCTTTCGCAACTACAATTTGGGCACGATTTTCTTGCAGCAAAATATCACCACATTTTTCTCTTGTTAAACCAAGAGACATAAATGTACCTAATATTTGCCTATGTTCTAGCGTATAAAACTTGGAAGGATAGTCAATTTCTAATACTTCTACTTGAAATTCTTCTTCATTTAATTCTAGATAGTCTGGATAAATAAGTGCTCTTTTACGCTCTGCATTAGGCGTTGCACCACCAAATTGCACAGCAACATCACCTTGTCCTATTACCATAGAAACAATTTGTTGTTGCCTAGGATCAAGAAAATCCGTTAACTTCACTTGATGGTACTCCGCCGCTCGCTTCCACTCTAGCACTTTATCCACAAAGACCTCCTCATCAGGCCTAAAATGTTCGTAGATGCTCATGTATTTACCTTCTTACTATAAGAAATAGCTTAATAAACTGAACAAACCAGTTTTAGCAAGTTTCAACGCAAAGATCGCAACGATTGGAGAAATATCAATCATTCCAAGCGGCGGAATAAAGCGGCGGAATGGTTCTAAATACGGTTCACAAATACGTGCCAGGAACTCTCCAAAAGATGATTCCTTTGCACCAGGAAACCATGATAGGAGAATGTAAATAATAAGTGCCCACGAGTAAATCTCGATAGCATAACTTAACACTATAAAAACTGTTGTCATGGCGTATTACCACCTCTTTATATTTGTTTCTTCTTCTTCACCGAATAACTCTGAAATCGCACCAACAATATCTACATTTTCAGGTGTACACATAAATGTTTTCGGCCCTATTTTTTGAATGTCCCCGCCTATAGCGTATACAGTACCACTTAAAAAGTCAACGATACGTACCGCTTGATCAGTAGACATTCTCTGCAAATTAATTACAACAGCTCGTCTACCTTTTAAGTGGTCCGCAATCCCTTGTGCTTCCGAATATGTGCGTGGTTCTAATAAAACAACTTTTGAAGATTGTTTTGCTGTTTCAATACTCACAACATTTTGCTTCGGTTGCGCTTTCGGAAACGTAACGTCTTGTTGTTCTGGTGGATCTTGCTGCTTTTTCATGTCTGTTTGCTCCTTTTCATAACCATATTGAGCTGCTTCTTTTTCTTCCGGTGTATCAAAAAAGAAGTATTTTACTTTTGACCAACTCATAATAAGATTCTCCTTCCTTTTACGCTTTTCCTACTAAAATCGTTCCCAAACGAATATATGTAGCCCCTTCTTCAATTGCAATTGTGTAATCGTTGGACATTCCCATTGATAATTCTTTACATGGCGCATGTAATAACTCTAGCTCCTGCACCTCTGTTTGCAGCATACGTAATTCCTTAAAACAGCGTCTAATTTCTTCCTCTTCTTCTGTAAACGGAGCCATCGTCATTAGTCCAACCACTTCAATTTTATCGAATTCTTGCAAACTTTGAATAAAAGAAACAACCTCTTCTATTGCCAATCCTTGCTTCGATTCTTCAGATGAGGTTTTCACTTGAATAAAGCATTTCACTTTCTTATCAGCACGTTTCTGAATTTCTTTCGCCAGCGAAAGACGATCTAACGAATGTAAATAATCAATTTCATTAATGATTTCTTTTACTTTTCTCGTTTGTAATGAGCCAATAAAGTGCCAATTAACTTTTGAACCGAAATGCTCGTATTTCTGTAAGAAACCTTCATTTCTATTTTCACCTAAATCGATAATTCCAGCTTCAATTACTTCGTTTGTTTTTTCAATCCCTACAGTTTTTGTAACTGCAACAAGTTTAATATCTTGCAACGAACGTCCAGCTCGAGCGCAAGATGCTTTAATAGCTTCGTTTACAATTACTAAATTTTCTTGTACTGTCACTTGCTTCCTTCCTCCTTAAAACCTATGAAACTCAACATTCTTCCTGTCTTACCTTGATCACGACGATGAGAGAAAAATAGTTGCTCTTCACAGCTTGTACAAAGAGATGACATTACAATATGCTCTTCTTTTATGCCTGCTTGTACACATAATATACGATTAATTTCTTTTAAATTAATTGCGTACTGCCCGTCAGAAATTTTTTGATGAGGAACAGCACCGCTAACTACTTCCTGTGCTGCTGTTAATACACGATCATCCACAACATAACAACAAGATCCGATCGACGGCCCAATTGCAACATGAATTTCATCACTTGAAATACCTTCTGCATTCCACTTTTGAATCATTTCCTTTGCAATCTCTTGTACAGTGCCTTTCCATCCAGCATGCGCAAGTCCTATCATACCATGTGATGGTGCATAAAAATAGAGCGGAACACAATCCGCGTAACAAGACGTTAACAGAACATCTTCATTACTCGTATAAATACCATCTGTTTTTGAAATGCCGTCCTCATATGAATAGACACCACTTCCCTTTTCCTGTTGCCCTACTTTTTCAACATGATGAGCATGAACTTGTTCAGAGCAAATCCAGTTTTCTAATGGTTTTTGTAACTTATTTGCTAAAATGCGTCTGTTTTCATGAACGTTCTCCACGATATCATTCACATGTAATCCTAAATTCATCGCATGAAAGGAGCCCGTACTTATCCCACCATCTTTTGTCGTAAATCCAGCAGTAATGTTTCCAAGTTCTTTCCACGCTTGTAAATACAGTATACCGTCCACATATTTAAATGGTTCTCTCATAATAAAGCGGCTCCTTTTAATTAAAATAACAGAAAAAAGCATGGTACTTCCTGTCTATTTTACCATACTTTTATTTTTTCATAATCCTAACAGAAAAAAAAGAGGAATTTGTAATATTCTTTATGAAATTGTCGGTGTTTGTATTGATTCTGTTACAGAATTAACAGGATTTACTCTTACAAGTATGACATCCTCCCCAATTTTCACAATTTCCTTCCAAGGAATTACAATCTCAACATCCTTTCCAAAAATACCCAGCATGCGTGTCTGTTTGGAAATAATAACAGAACAAACTTGCCCTGTGTTCATATCAATTTCAATATCTCCAATATTCCCAATCCTTTTTCCATCTGAAATATTTATAACATCCTTCATCTGTAACTCTGAAATTCGTATCACCATTTTTATCCTCTCCCTTATATGACAAATTGGAAACTGTTTCTCATATTTACAGGAAGCCATCTATACGAAACACCATGCTAGTTTCATTATATGAACACTAATCCCCTACTATGAGCACAAACCATATTACATATAAAAAGGTCTCACCATAATTGGTGAGACCTTATCCTTGAATCGTTTTATTCATTTGTTTAATAGCTGACTTCTCTAAACGTGATACTTGCGCTTGGGAAATCCCAATTTCTTCTGCAACTTCCATCTGTGTCTTTCCTTGGAAGAAACGTTTTCTAATAATCATTTTCTCTCTATCATTTAAACGCTTCATTCCTTCTTTCAATGCTAATTCTTCAACCCACTGCTCGTCCTTTTGTTTTTCATCACTTAACTGATCCATAACAAAGATAGGATCTCCCCCATCATTATAAATCGGTTCAAATAATGAAACTGGATCTTGAATCGCATCTAAAGCAAATACTATCTCTTCATGAGTTACTTCTAGCACTTTTGCAATATCCATTGCTGTTGGTTCTTTTGAATTTTCTGCAATCAATTTTTCTCTTACTTGCAAAGCTTTATACGCAATATCTCGCAATGAGCGCGATACGCGAATCGGATTATTATCACGCAAATATCTGCGTATTTCCCCAATAATCATCGGCACAGCATACGTTGAAAATTTTACATTTTGGCCTAAATCAAAATTATCAATTGATTTCATAAGTCCGATGCAACCAACTTGAAATAAATCGTCAACATATTCTCCTCTGTTATTAAATCTTTGGATGACGCTCAGTACAAGACGTAAGTTTCCATTCACTAATTTTTCTCTTGCGCTTATCTCTCCACTTTGCATTTCACGAAATAATTTACGCATTTCATCATTTTTTAATACTGGAAGTTTAGCTGTATCAACACCGCAAATTTCTACTTTGTTTCTCGTCAAAGTGTTCCCTCCTATCGGGAGTTGCTGTACAGTGTAAAGTATTTCCTTTGAAGGGGATTTTATGCATGTGGTTTTTTCACGATTTTTTATTTAAATTATCTTTCCTAATACAACTAAATAGAATAAGACCAGCCTACATAACGGCTGGTCTTATTCTTCACACCATTTTATTAAATTCTTTTCGTAATCTTTTTATAATTCTTTTTTCTAAACGCGAAATGTATGACTGTGAAATCCCAAGCATATCCGCCACATCTTTTTGCGTCTTTTCCTCTCCTCCAGCAAGCCCAAACCGAAGTTCCATAATTTGTTTTTCACGATCATTTAATTGGTGTAATGCTTTCATTAAAAGGTGACGATCTACAGTAGCTTCTAAATCTTTTGTAATAATATCATCATCTGTACCTAACACGTCAGACAATAACAGTTCATTCCCATCCCAATCAATGTTTAGCGGTTCATCAAAAGAAACTTCCGAACGATTTTTGTTATTTCTACGTAAATGCATTAAAATTTCATTTTCTATACAACGCGATGCATATGTTGCTAATTTTATTTTCTTTTCTGGATTAAATGTATTTACCGCTTTAATAAGGCCGATTGTTCCTATACTAATCAAATCTTCAATATTTATCCCTGTATTTTCAAACTTTCTTGCTATATATACAACGAGCCTTAAGTTACGTTCAATAAGTAATGACCTTGCTGCCTGATCTCCTTTTGGCAATTTATTCAAAAGAACTTCCTCTTCTTCTTTTGTTAACGGTGGTGGCAACGCTTCACTTCCACCAATATAATAAATTTCATCGGTCTTAATTCCTAATTTCAGCAATACTTTATACCAAAGGTATACTAAATAAAATTTTAATTTCATCATATTATCCCGCCTCTCATTTATTAAGCGATCACCATTTTTTGCGAAATCAACATTTTTGGATGCACAATACATTGATACTCCCCATTAGTAGACAGCTGTTGTGTATTTAATCCAATTAATACTTTGTTTACAACAATAGAACTACCTTCATGGTCAACTTGCACACTGTCAGGCTTAATTGCCCACAAAAATTGACTCTCTACTCCTACTGCACGGAAAGGAATTAAGCGTAATTTGGTCGCCCAACCAGAATCATTTTCTGGTATTTGAGGAATTTCTGTTTTGGAATAAATTTGTTCTGTTAACCAAGATGGTAAGCAATGTTCTAATGATGAAACATGCATAATCATAACAGGTGTTTTTGTTAATGGGTCATAAAGTTGGTTCCCACTGTCAATAAGACCTGCGAGTTCTAGTTCTTCTTCGGCTAATTGAATTTTTACTTTCACAATTTGATCATAGTGTATTTTCGTGACCTCTACGCTTTCAATACGCTTTTTAGAAAAATAATAAATTACTGGAAAACCAAAAATAACAAATAACCAACTAATTGGATCACCGTAAGAAATTGACTGAGATTGAACCAATCCATTTACCATTTCATTCGTTTGCAAAAAGAAATGAGTTCCAATTAATCCTCCGCCAACCATAAAGGTTACAAAGTAAAAAGTAAAAACAGTTTGTGCATAATTTCTAAATGTTGTAAACCCAAATGCTGTATACACAATAAGTAACGAGTACAGTAGTTTCATAATTGGATGTGTCATCATAGAAGCAAAAGGAGTAAAGGCAAAAATAACAATAGTTGAACCTATAAATGCCCCTAACACAAGCCTCCATCTTTTGATTTTCTTTTTTAACACGGTAGCTGTTAATAAAAGCAAAAGAAAATCAATGCAGGCGTTTAACAACCAAACAACGTCGGCGTAAACAACCAAACAATTCACCTCTTTTTTCAAGTTGAGACTAGTATAATGCATATCCAATAGGAAAGTGTGTCAATTTGCGGAGGTGTTTTTTTGTTATTTTGTGATTTCTAGACATAATCTGTCGGTAAAAAATAAAAGTACAAATTCATAGAATGATATACTCTTATTTTCACAAACAAAATATATTGAAATATACGAAATAAAAAAAGACCTGCTTAGCAGGTCTTTTCCATAAAAAACAAAAAGGAGCATGAAAGCTCCTTTTTTTATCGTCTACGACGGTTACGTAAAAATGCTGGAATATCGATATCATCTGAATCTGAATGACGCTCATGTACAACTGGCTCTTCACGCTTCATTTCACGTTTTACTTCACGCTGTTTTGAAGGTTGAGCTACTGGTTGTTGCTGTTGTTGCGTGTGGTTCGCATTCGGACGAATAATTGGTTTTGGTGGTTGAGTTGCAATGCTATCATCAAAACCAGTTGCAATTACAGTTACAACGATATCATCTTTTAATCCTTCGTTAATAACAGAACCGAAGATCATATTTACTTCTGGATCTGAAGCTGAAGCTACGATGTCTGCCGCTTCTTGTACTTCATATAAGCTTAA
Source organism: Bacillus sp. PK6-16 (assembly GCF_056530295.1). Classification (NCBI taxonomy): domain Bacteria; kingdom Bacillati; phylum Bacillota; class Bacilli; order Caryophanales; family Bacillaceae; genus Bacillus; species Bacillus sp. PK6-16. Next base: position 1,506,721 of record NZ_CP096511.1, on the reverse strand, counting down.
GTTAGCGCCACCCGTAATGTTCATGATAACACCTTGAGCTCCATCAATAGATGTTTCTAGTAATGGGCTAGAAATCGCTTTTTTCGCAGCTTCTGCAGCACGATTTTCCCCATTACCAGAACCAATACCCATTAAAGCAGAACCTCTATTAGACATAATTGTCTTTACGTCTGCAAAGTCTAAGTTAATTAAACCTGGCGTTGCAATTAAATCCGAAATACCTTGAACACCTTGACGTAATACGTTATCAGCTTCACGGAATGCTTCTAACATTGGCGTATTTTTATCAACAATCTCTAATAAGCGATCGTTTGGAATTACAATAAGAGTATCTACATTTTCTTTAAATGCTGCAATACCAGATGCTGCTTGCGTCGCACGCTTACGTCCTTCAAAAGTAAATGGACGTGTTACAACACCTACTGTTAAAGCACCTAATTCTTTTGCAACTTGAGCAACAACTGGAGCTGCACCAGTTCCAGTTCCACCGCCCATACCGGCAGTTACGAAGACCATATCCGCACCACGAAGTGCTTCTTGGATCTGTTCTTTACTTTCTTCTGCAGCTTTTTTCCCTACTTCAGGGTTTGCGCCTGCACCAAGTCCACGCGTTAATTTTCCACCAATTTGCATTTTTGTTTCAGCTTTTGATAGATTTAATGCTTGTGCATCAGTGTTCACAGCGATAAAGTCTACACCTTGTACACCGTGTTCAATCATACGGTTTACAGCATTGTTTCCGCCACCGCCGACACCGATAACTTTTATATTCGCTAATTGATCTTGAGTAGTATCAAACTCTAACATGTCGAAATCCCCCTAGAACCTCATTTTTCGTGTCCAATTTTAATCCCATAAATAACGGAATACACGTTTTACTTTTGACATCATGCGGTCATCATTTTGATTATTATTGTTTTGATTACGAGTTTTTTGTTTCGTGGGTTGCTGTTGTACCGGCGTTGGTGCTGGTGCTGGTACTGGTTCAAAATGCTCTTGCTTTTCCTGCACATTTTTCCCACGTAATTTAGCTTTTTGATAAGAATGTTTAATTAATCCAACTCCACTTGTATATTGGGGCTCACGCACACCGATATAATCAGGAGTTGCTACACGAACATTTTCATGTAAAATATCATATGCAAGATCAAGAACACCTGGCATAGAAGCAATTCCGCCAGTTAGTACATAACCAGAAGCCACTTGCTTTACTCCTAACTTACGCACTTCGTCTTGAACAAACATTAAAATTTCCTCTACACGAGCCTCTATTATATCCGATAATTCCAACTGAGAATATTGTTCTGTTTGATCACTTCCCATAATAGGAACCGTAAACATCTCTTCTTCAGATGCTGTATCATAAAAAGCATGTCCATATTTCAACTTAATTTGATCTGCATTTTCTGTTGAAGTTTTCAACCCAATCGCAATATCTTTCGTTATATGGTCTCCACCTAATGGTAATACGCTCGTCGCTTGTAACTCTCCATCTTTAAAAATAGATAAAGTTGTAGATCCTCCCCCCATATCAACAAGGGCTACTCCTCTATTTTTTTCATCTGAAGATATTGCAACTGTTGCAGCCGCTAAAGGTTGAAGACAAATATCAACAATTTCAAGACCTGCTTTTTCTACACAACGAAGTAGGTTATGTAGTAAAGTTCTCGAGCCTGTAATAAGTGTACCTTCCATTTCTAATCTTACACCGATCATCCCGCGTGGATCGTTAATCTCGTCAAGACCGTCTACGATGAACTGTCGAGGTACCACATCAATAAACTCACGTTCTGGAGCAATTGACACAACTTGTGCTGCATCTAGAACGCGTAAGACATCTTCATTCCCGATTTCACGATCTTCATTTGAAACAGCGACTACTCCGTGACAAGGAAGTAGCTGTACCTGGTTTGCATTGACACCTACTACAACTTGCTCAATGTGGATTCCCACCATGCGCTCAGCTTGTTCAATTGCTTTTTTAATTGATCGAACAGTCTCGTCTATATCAACTATCGATCCCTTCTTTAAACCATTTGATTTTACATTTCCAACACCAATAATGTTTAAGCTGTCATTAACCATTTCACCAATGATGACTTTAACATTGGATGTACCGATGTCAAGACTAACATATATTTCATTGCTGTTCATTCTTTGGCACCTCCTTCTTTATTTATACCATACAACTCAATATATGGAACAACAATCGCAACTTTACTATTTATAAGAAAAATATTCAACGTCTTTATACGTTTCCCTTTTTTAACCCTATATTTTTCTTATTTTTATTTAGCATTCAATTAAGAATATCGCAGTAAACTATGAATAACTGCTTATCTTGAAATAATTCTATTTCGAGTGTAAAGTTTACCGCCAAGTATAAGTCTACACTAAGATGTACTCATAGAAAAGTGAAACTTGTACCAATACTAGTATGAATCTAAGAATTTTTACATATTTTTCATCAAATGAACCATTCTTCTAAATTCGTATACACATAATAGAACATTCGTTTTGTTTTTTCTGCTATAAGTAACGAAAACTACCATTCTATTCTTTTTTTTCTTCCGCACCTAATTCTTTCGTATATGCACCTACTTCTAAGTCAATTAATACCTTCTTACCTGGCTCAATTGTTTTTAAAATAAGCGGATAGGCTTCCATACGTTTTGCGAAATTTTGAATTGTAGTGCTCACTTCATAACCTTCATTCATATATAAAGTAAGATGATCTTCATTCGCATTCGTTGGTGAATAGCGAATCTCCGAAATAGATTTTAAAATAGCTGGTGTTAATTTTTCTAGTTCAGCGATTAACTCCTTCATTTTCTCTTCTTTAAAAGGTTCGAAAATCGGTGCTGCAACAGGAAGCTTTCCATTAGGTAGTACATCAAGCGTTTTTCCATTCTCTAATAACGGTTGTAATTTTCCCTCTTTATTTATATAACCAATCGTTACATATTCTTCGATATGAATATCAATATTGTTTGGAAAACGTTTTTTTACATTTACTGCTTTAATTTCTTTTCGCTTCGTTAAGTTTTCTTCAGCTTTATGTGCTGTCACTCGGAAATAACTTGTATCATATGTCACGCCTGAATCCTTCATTACTTGTTCATCCGTCATATAGTGATTTCCAAACACACTAATCTTTTTTATATTACTAAGCGGAGACCGAAAATAAATTAAAAAGAGCACTAATAAAAATAAAATTGATATGTATAAAATCAATCGATGATTAACATTTTTTTTGTTTTTTTTCTTTTGATTTTTCAATTTTGGTACACGATCTTGTAGTTTAATCACTTTACTATTATTCATGTACGATCCCCCTATGTAACATAAAGAACGGCATGTTCCTCATGCCGTTCTTATCTTCTTATTATAACATAAATGATAATGAGCGGAACGAATAACCGTTATCTTCCAATGATTTCTACTTCTGTGTGCATATCTACATCAAATTTATCCTTAATTGTATGTTTTATTAATTCAATTAAAGACAATACATCTTGCGCTGAAGCTCCCCCGGTATTAACAATAAAATTGCCATGCATTTCAGAAATTTGAGCTCCACCAATCCTATAACCACGAAGCCCTGCTTTTTCTACTAAATCTCCTGCAAAATGTGGGATTGGATTCCGAAATACACTTCCTGCACACGGGTGATTCCATGGTTGCGTTTCACGGCGGTAATCTTTATTATTTTGCATGCTACGTACAATTTCTTCACGTTTTCCCGCCTGTAATTGAAACACCGCCTCTAAAACAATACCAGGACGTTTCGTTTGCAATACAGATGCCCGATAAGAAAACTCCAGTTCTTTATTCGTTAACCAGTCAATTGTACCGTCTTCAAACAGAATGAGAGCCTTCGATAATACACTCGATATATCCGATTTATGTGCACCTGCATTCATATATACTGCACCACCGACACTTCCTGGAATACCGCTTGCAAACTCCAATCCAGCTAACCCTTGACGACTAAGTAAAGTTGACAATTTAATAAGAGGATATCCACTACCAACTCTTACCTTATGTTTTTCGACCTCTAAGTGATCTAATCCTTCTCCTAAACGAATAACAACACCTTCTATGCCTTGATCAGATACAAGAAGGTTTGAACCGCGACCAATTACAATCCACTTCGTTTTGTATTGTTTTACTAACTGTAATGTTTTTTCAATACCGGCTACATGCTTTGGCACAATTAAAATATCCGCTGGTCCACCTATTTTCATAGTTGTATAACGTGCTAACGGCTCGTCAACTAAAACACGACCAACGTCTGCTTCTATAAGCTCATTTACTAATTGTTCCATAGACAATCTCCCCCATATTAAGTCTCCTTATGACAATAATATGCAGGGCGTTCACCTAACGTTATCCCTCTATTTACGGGCAGTACAGCTCCTAAATCAAAATTAGGCGATAACAAAGAAATTAGGCGGAATGAGGATACCAGTAAACAACCGATTAGTGAAAGGTAATAATCAACGAGAGAGAATCACTCCCCGCTGATTAAAGCCTCACTTTATTTTTTTACAAGCTTATTCATTACTTCATACAGCTTATTTGCTGCATCTGGAATACCTAGTTGCTTAGCAGCTAGCTTCATATTTTGTAATGTTTGTGCATCTAATAAAATCTCATCAATATCACGAATAAGCGTTTCAGCTGTTAAATCTTTTTCTAGTAACATTTTTGCCGCTCCTTTATCAACAACTGAACGTGCATTCTTTTCCTGATGATTATTTGTTACATACGGACTCGGTATTAACACACTTGGTTTTCCTAACGCTGTTAATTCTGCAAGTGTTGTTGCCCCAGCCCTTGAAACAACAAGGTCTACACCAGTTAGTACCTCTGGCATATTATGAATGAACGGCTTAATAATAACATTGCTTGGGTTCCCTTTTTGCTTCACGGCTTCCATCACTTTGTCATAATGTACTTCACCTGTTACATATAGTATTTCGTAGCTTTTGTTCCCAAACTGTTCAATTGCTTCAACGAAGGCATCGTTAATCGGTCTAGCCCCACGACTTCCACCAAATATAAGTACAGACTTTTTAGGAAGAGAAAGCCCAACTGAACGTTTCCCCTTCATTCCATTTTGATCCATTACCTCTGATGCTCGTGGATTACCTGTCATTACCACTTTTGACTCTGGAAAATGCTCTATAGCTGCTTCAAAACAAACAGCAACTTTATCAACATAACGGCTTAAAAACTTGTTCGTTACACCTGGTACACTATTTTGTTCATGTACAATAGTTGGAATACCTAATTTGGCTGCAGCGTATACAACTGGTCCACATACATATCCACCCGTTCCAATTACGATATCCGGATTAAAACGACGAATATATCGTTTACTATCCTGTACACCTTTTAGAAAACGCATTACTGTTTTCACATTATCTAATGATATTTTTCGTTTAAATCCACTTATAACAATAGATTGAAATGGTATACCTGCTTTTGGAACGATTGTACTCTCTAGTCCATTTTCCGTACCAATATATAAAAATCTTGCTTCTGGATTTAACTTTTTTATTTCTCTAATTAAAGCAAGAGCTGGATAAATATGACCACCAGTACCCCCACCACTCACTAATACACGCACTACTAACTCCTCCGCTTCTCTTTTCTTATTTCCATTATATTTATTTCTATATACATATTGCATTTTTACACACATACGAAAAACCCTGTCTTATAAACAGGGTTTAGTAGCGAGAATGGCGACTTATATTTAATAATACACCTACTGCCATTAACATTAATGTCAAACTTGATCCACCATAACTTAAAAACGGCAAGGTAATACCCGTAACAGGCATCAGTCCTGTTACAACACCAACATTAATCATTACTTGAATCGCAATCATCGCCACAATACCTACTGCTAAAAACGTACCATATAAATCTGGCGCTCCTAATGCGATACGAATCCCGCGCCATAATAATAGACTAAATAATAATAACACAAATGAACCACCAATAAAACCTAATTCCTCGGATAAGATCGCAAATATAAAGTCAGTTTGTGGTTCAGGTAAATAAAGAAATTTTTGTCTACTTTGTCCAAGTCCAAGCCCAAATAATCCACCAGGTCCAATTGCAAGTAATGATTGGATAATTTGAAATCCACTCCCAAGCGGATCTGACCACGGATCTAAATATGATGTAATGCGTTTCATTCGATACGGTGCTGATGCAATTAACCCTACAAATCCTGCTACACCAATCAAACCAAACATTGCAAAGTGAAAGACCCTCGCTCCCGAAATGAATATCATAATGATACATGTCCCAACCATTACCGTTCCTGTCCCAAGGTCTGGCTGTAACATAATCATCCCAAAAGCAAGAAACACAAAACTAAGAGCCGGTAATAAACCACGTTTAAAAGATGTAATCAATTTTTGCCGTTCTGCTAAAAACTTTGCCAAGAAAATAATCATCGCAAACTTCATAAATTCTGACGGTTGAATCGAAAATGCTCCGATTCCAATCCAACTTCGTGCTCCTCCTCGAACAAGACCTACTCCAGGAATAAGAACGAGAATAAGAAGAATGAAGCAAACTAGCAAAATCACTTTTGAATACGTACGCCACACCCAATAATCAATTTTCATAATAAAAAACATAGCTACTACACCAAGACCCGCAAACAGTAATTGTCTTTTTGCAAAAAAGAATGAGTCCCCCATTTTATAAGAGGCCCAAACTGCACTCGCACTATAAACCATAATCATTCCGATTGTCAACAATGAAAGTGTTACGATGATGAGAATAAAATCAGGCGTTTTCTTCATTACCCACAAACACCACCTCTTTAGGCAGAACCTTTTGCCCTATGTAACAAAACATCAGTAGGTGTTAGCCTACTGATGTTTTGATTTACTTTATATAAGTTTATGCACAGCTTGTATAAAAATGTCTCCTCTTTCTTCAAATGTTTTAAATTGATCCCAGCTTGCACACGCTGGAGAAAGAAGAACGACATCACCATCTTTAGAATGAGCATAAGCTTTCACCACTGCTTCATCTAAAGTATCGACACTTTCAATTATATCTAATCCCGCTTTTTCTGCCGCTCTTACTAGTTTAGGAGCTGTTTGTCCAAATGTTACAATCGCTTTTACATTTTTGAAATACGGAATTAAATCATCGAATTCATTTCCGCGATCAAGCCCACCTGCTAGTAACACAATCGGTTGTGTAAACGCAGATAGTGCTTTCTCAGTCGCTAACATATTCGTTGCTTTTGAATCATTATAAAACTTACGGTTGTTAATCGTTGTTACATATTCTAAACGATGTTTTACACCCGTAAAACGTTTTAACACGACCGTAATTGCTTCATTAGAAGTACCTAATAATTTCGCAATACTCATCGCAGCTAAAATATTTTCTAGATTATGTTGACCAGGTAAAACGATATCGCTTACTTCAATAACTTTTTCACCTTTGAAATAAAGAGCGTTATCTTTTATACACGCACCATCTTCAATTTCTTTCGTTGTCGAAAACAGGATTTTTTGACCTTTAGAATACGCAGACAAAGCCATCACATCTGCATCATCCGCATTTATTACACTATAATCATTTTCTGTTTGGTTTTTAAAAATATTTGCTTTTGCTAAACCATATTCTTTCTTCGTCCCATGATAATCTAAGTGGGCCTCAAATAAATTTAAAAACGCAGCAATTTTAGGTTGGAACAATTCTACTCCCATCAATTGAAACGATGAAAGTTCTGTAACTACAACTTCATTTTCTTTTGCATCCTGTGCTACTTCACACGCTACAGTTCCAATGTTCCCTGCAATTACAGGATGCTTTTGTCCTTCTTTTAGCATTTCAAATGTCAGCATTGTCGTCGTCGTTTTACCGTTAGACCCCGTAATCCCAACAAATGGTGCTTCTGAAATACGATATGCTAATTCAACTTCCGTAACAATCGGAATTTGTTTTTCTTTCGCAGCAACTAATATTGGATTAGAATACGGGATTCCTGGATTTTTTACTACAAGAGAAATATTTCTCTCTAATAATTCTAAAGGATGACCACCGCATACAACGTCCATTCCTTTTGCTTGTAATTCTGCAGCAAGTACATTCTCTGCTAAAGGCTTTCCGTCATTTACAATAACATTTGCCCCTAACTTTTGTAACAATGTAGCTGCTGCATAACCACTTTTTGCAATGCCCAATACAAGAATATTCTTATTTTGAAATTCAGTTACAGTTTTCAATTACATCCACACCCCGATATAAATTCCTAACACAGCTAATAAAAATCCTGCAGACCAAAACGTCACAACAACACGCCACTCTGACCAACCACATAATTCATAATGATGGTGTAATGGACTCATTTTAAAGACACGTTTTCCTGTTGTTTTAAATGAAATGACCTGAATGATAACCGATAAAGTTTCCATTACGAATACTCCGCCAATAATTACAAGTAGCAATTCTTGTTTTAATAAAATCGCTACAGCTGCAATGGCTCCACCTAAAGCTAATGAACCTGTATCTCCCATAAACACTTTTGCTGGATTCGCATTGAATACTAAAAATCCAAGTACAGCTCCTACAACTGCCATACAGAATATCGCTACTCCAAATTGCTCTTGTGCCACAGCAATAATACTAAATGCTCCAAATGCAATAGCAGCTGTTCCTGATAATAAACCATCTAAACCGTCAGTTAAGTTAACTGCATTTGATCCACCAATAAGCATAAATAGTACAAGTACGAAATACGCCCAACCTAATTCAAACTTAACATCCGTTCCCGGAATCATGATGTATGTGTGGAACGCTTGCCCTTTTCCAATTAAAAAGAATGCAATAGCAATAACAAGCTGACCTACTAATTTTTGCTTTGATGTTAAACCAAGATTTCTCTTCTTAACTACCTTTATGTAGTCATCTAAAAATCCAATCAATCCGTAACCAAACGTCACTAATAGTAATAACGAAACCTCTGCACCTAAATAATTAAACTTAATCGCCATAATAAGTGAAGTTACCATCATAGATACGTATATGACGATACCACCCATTGTCGGTGTCCCTGATTTTTTTTGATGTGACTTCGGTCCCTCATCACGAATACTCTGTCCGAACTTTAATTTTCTTAAAAATGGAATAAACAATGGCGAAAGGGCAACAGAAATTAAGAATGCTACCCCAGCCGTTACTAATAAACCTTGCTCAAGCACATGTAGTCCTCCTCTCACGTTGTTACTCTTCGTTGTTTAAACGCCCTGTAATTGCTTCTTTAGCAACTTCACGATCATCGAAATGATGAACTTCTTTACCAATAATTTGATACGTTTCATGCCCCTTACCAGCAATAATAATGATATCATCTGCTTTCGCTTTAGCGATTGCATGGTGTATCGCTTCTTTTCTATCAATGATCATTTCATAATTTTTCCCGCTTGCACCATGTACCATATCATCTAAAATAGCCGCTGGATCTTCACTTCTTGGATTATCTGATGTGTAAATTGCATGAGTTGCATATTTTGTTGCAACACTTGCCATTATCGGTCTCTTCGTTCGGTCCCTATCGCCGCCACAGCCAACGATACAATACACATCACCTTTTGCAAATTGTTTTGCAGTTTTTAATACATTTTCTAAACTATCCGGCGTATGTGCGTAATCAACAATAACTGTATAATTTTGTCCTCCATCAACAACTTCAAAACGCCCTGGAACCCCAGCTAGTTCCTTTATAACAGCAATGATTGTTTCTAATTTCACACCCGAAACAAGTCCTGCTGCTGTTGCTGCAAGTACGTTATATACATTAAATTTACCTATTAATTTCATCGTAACATTTACACTTTCATATGGTGTGACAAGCGTAAATGTAGTCCCACCACTCGTCATAACGATATTTTTTGCCATAATGTCACTTGTTGTATCAATACCATATGTTACAACTGTTGCTGCAGTACTTCTCATATACTCTTCTGTTACATTATCATCGCTATTCAGCACAGCGTACTTTTCACGATTATGATTATAACTATTGCCAAGCTGTGCAAATAGTAACCCTTTTGCATGTTTATATTCTTCCATCGTTTTATGATAGTCTAAATGATCTTGTGTTAAATTCGTAAACACCGCTACATCGTAATCACATCCGTGTACACGACCAAGATCTAACGCATGTGACGAAACTTCCATTACCGTGCTGTCCACACCTTGTTCAACCATTTTTGAAAACGTCTGTTGAAGTGTTAGTGCATCTGGTGTTGTATTTTTCACCTCAAATGTTTCATCACCGATTTTCATATTAATCGTTCCAATTAGCCCTGTTTTATGACCATGTGCTCGCATAATCTCATCCATAATATGCGATGTTGTTGTCTTTCCATTTGTACCTGTAATTCCGATTAAATGTAACTTGTGTGTCGGTTGACCATAAAAATAATCAGCTAAAACCGCTAACGAACGAAAAGTATTTTTCACAAGTACAACTGGAACGTCAACATCAATTGGTCTTTCCGCAACAATAGCAGCCGCTCCTTGTGCCGCTGCTTGCTTAGCAAAATCATGGCTATCAACCGTATATCCTTTCATACATACAAATAAGCTTCCCTCTTTCACTTTACGTGAATCAGCTTCTATAGATGTGATTTCTGGATTTTCTTTTGGAACAACTGGAAAATCATGCAAACATGATACAAGTGTATGCAACTTCATTTCACTAAACCCTCTCTACATTGTTTATTTATCTTTTTTTCAGTAAGCAACACATTACCTCCTATATAAGGAGGTAAGTGCTACTGACCTATTTATGAATGAGACACTTACTGTCTCAAATTAAGTAACTGTTCTATAAAGAACTCACTTCCACCAATTGTACCATAAAACGTACTATGTTACCTTTAATTCCCGAAGTAAATTCTAATTTTTGAGCCTTCTTTTACTTTAGCTCCCGCTTCTGGTGATTGTTTAATTACTTTCTCTCCATCTCCACTTATATCAAGCTTCAAATCGACGAGTTGTGTTTGTAAGTCTTTCTTTTTCATTCCAATTAAATTCGGAACTTCCACAGTTGGTGTATCGCCCCATTTATATTCTTTCTCAACTTGTTCTTTTCTCGGTTTCACTCCCATAACAGGAAGCGCATCTCGAAGGATATTCCCGACAATTGGAGCTGCTACCACTCCACCAAACTGTGTAACCCCTTTTGGATTATCAACAGCAACATACACAACAATCTCTGGATCATCCGCTGGAGCAAATCCGATAAAAGATACTATATAATTATTCTCTAAATATTTACCATCTTTCACCTTTTGAGCAGTACCCGTTTTTCCACCTACACGATATCCATCAATATAAGCACCTTTACCAGAACCTTTCGCCACAACATTCTCTAATGCATAACGAACTTTTTCTGAAGTTTCCTTGGAAATAACTTTTCTTTTCTCAACAGGTGTCTTTTTACTAACAACTTGATTATTTTTCGGATCAATAAACTCCTTAGCTATATATGGCTGATACAATGTTCCACCATTTACAGCCGCCGCTACAGCTGCTACTTGTTGAATCGGTGTAACAGAAACCCCTTGGCCGAATGAAGTTGTTGCTTGCTCTACTGGACCAACTTTATCTAAATTAAATAAAATCCCACTACCTTCACCTTGCAAGTCAATTCCAGTCTTCTGCCCAAAACCAAAATTACGAATGTATTTAAATAATCGGTCTTTACCAAGGCGATCACCAAGTTCAATAAATCCCGGGTTACATGAGTTTTGAACGACTTCTAAAAACGTTTGACTGCCATGACCTCCTGCTTTCCAGCATTTCAATCTAGCTCCACCTACTTCAGCTGCTCCATCATCATAAAACGTATCCTTCTCTAAGTCTACTAAATTTTCATTCAATGCTGCAGCTAATGTAATGATCTTAAATGTTGAACCAGGCTCATACGTACTCCATACAGGTAGATTTCTATTATACACTTCTGGAGAGACACTTTGAAAATCCGCTGGGTCAAAACTCGGTCGACTAGACATACCTAAAATTTCACCATTTTTAGGATTCATTGCAATCGCAATCATACCGTCAGGATTATAAGTTGACTCCGCAATATTCATTTCTCTTTCCATAATCCTTGTAATACGCGCATCGATTGTTAATCCTAAATTTAAACCAGCTTCTGGTTTTTTGAAATCATCACCAACATTAGGCATCCTTTGTCCTTTCGCATCTGCAAAAAAACGCACATGACCTTTGTCCCCATTTAGCTCTTTATCATAATATTTTTCTAGTCCCATAAGACCTTGGTTATCGCTACCTGCAAAACCTAATACATGTGATAAAAAGTTTCCAAATGGATAGTACCGGATAGAATCCTCTGCAATATACACGCCCTTCAGACTTAATCCTCGTACTTCTTTCGCTTTGTCATGTGATATTTTCCTTCCGCCTTTATCTAACCTTACAATCGATTCTTTTTTTGTAATCCTTTTATAAATCTCATCTTTTTCCACACCTAATACTGCAGCTAACTTCTCTGCAGTCTCTGCTGGTTTTTCAATTTGCCTCGGTACAACAAAGACAGTTGGAGCACTTTTATTCGTGGCAAGTTCCACACCATTTCGGTCTAAAATTTTCCCACGTTCGGGTTCAAAAGTAATATTACGACTCCATGAATCTTTCGCACGATCCGTTAACATATTCCCAAGAAAAAATTGCACATATCCAAGACGAATATCGATAATCGTGAAAATAAGTATACCTGATATAAGTATAAAAATAAGTCGTTTTCTAACTGTTACATTTGATACACGCATATCGGAACAAGCCTCCCTTACGCCTAGCTTGTTCCAATATATGCTTGTACTTATTTAATTAGAACTTATTCTCTTTTACCATTACGGCTTTTCTGCTTCTTGCTGTGGTTCGAGTGGCGGTACGAGTGTGACACCTAATTCTGTACCAGGTTGTAATAATGTTCCTTCCGCCACACTTTGTTCTGTTACGTATCCTGTACCAGAAGGTTTCAAGTTAAGCTGTAATGTCTTCGCTAAATTCATAACATCACGCAGTGCCCATCCTTGTATATTTGGCATTGTAGGCTTATCTCCTACCAAGAAGACTCGGTCGCCTTTTAATGTTTGTTCAGTCGCTTTTGGTACTTGTTGCTGTACTTTCCCTTCACCTAGTACGATTGGACGAAGTTTTGCTTTATCAATCGCTTTCCCCGCTTCAGCCATCGTTTTACCAGTTACATCTGGAACAGTAGTTTGTTGTTCTTTCAGATGTTTTTTCGGATCTTTCACTTCATTTGGCTTAATCTTTAAATACTCTAAACTATTTTTTGTTACATATTTAAAAATATCAGCTAAAGGTTGTGCGCCGTTCTCATCATCTTTTAATTTCGGCTGTTTAACAGCTACATACACGACAAGTTGTGGATCGTCCATTGGTGCCATACCTAAGAATGAGAATATATAATTCTGCCTTCCTGTCATATAGCCGCCTTTTCCATCCGGAATTTGCGCTGTACCTGTTTTACCACCAACTGAATATCCATCAATTTTATAAGCTGTCCCTGTACCTTTCGGAGATGTAACAACACGTTCTAATAACTGTCTTACTTGCGCTGCTGTTTCCTTTGTAACAGGTTTTCCTACTTCTTCTGGCTTATGTTCTAATTTTACTTTGTCTGTTATCGGATCTACAATTTTATCAATTGCATAAGGTTTCATCATTTTCCCATCATTTGCAATGGCCGTTGCAGCTTGTACAAGCTGAATTGGTGTTACAGTGGAACCTTGTCCAAAAGCTGTTGTCACTTGTTGTATTTGCTGATCAAATAAAATTGTATTCGATCCTTCACCTGATAAATCAATGTTCGTTTTTTCATCTAATCCAAAACTATGAATATATTTTCGGAAACGTTCTGGACCAAGTTTTTGATCTCCTAAAATTGCAAACGCTACGTTCGAAGAACGCTCTACCCCTTCATCAAACGTGATAGAGCCCCAACCAGCACCGCCATTATGATCTTTTATTTTCCTATTTCCGACTTGATATGTCCCGGATTGATAATAATCTTGTCCTTTGTACACACCTTCATTAATAGCTGCCGCTAACGTAAAAATTTTCATTGTTGATCCAGGTTCAAATGCATTGGCAATCGCGTCATTGAAGAAATATTTAATTTGGCGATCATTAGGGTCATAACTAGGTTTAGTAGACATCGCTAATATTTTCCCAGTTTTCGGATCTGCAACAATCCCTATTAAACTTTCTGGCTCATATTGCTTACTTGCTGCTTTCATCGCGTCTTCTAAATAACTTTGGACACGTTGATCAATTGTTAAATAAGCGTTATCTCCATTTTTAGGTGCCTTTACATTAACTTTTCCCCCATCAAGGGACACACCTTTACGATCACCTGTATATGCTACTTCTCCGTTCGAAGCACTTAAGTATTTATCCAAGCTTTTCTCTATGCCAAATTGACCTACCGAGGTTCCATTCTCATTTGGTTTTGCATGACCTATAACGTAAGATGCAAAATCACCGTTTGGATACACCCTTGCATTTTCTGTAATAAAAGATATTCCCGGCAACTTCAACGCTTCTATTTGTTCCTTCTTTTCTTTCGTCAAATCCTTGCCTAACGTTCCAAATTCGACTTGACTTCTACCTTCCTTGTTTAAAGAAGCTAAAATATCCTCTTCGCCTTTTCCAAGTACTCCTGCAATTTTCTTTGCAGTATCTTCTTTATTCTCAACTGAGTTAGCACCTTTTAGTGCAGCTACCATTTTGTAAGAGTTTGCGTCTTGCGCTAACACATGACCGTTTTGATCATAAATGGTTCCTCGGTTCGCTTCAAGAACTCCTTTTTTACTATGCTTTTGTTTAGCAAGTGCATCTAAATCCTGATTATGAACTGTTCCTGTTGATTGTATGTAAAAAAATCGGGCTAATAACAGCAAAAAGAGCAGGAGGAAAAATATCATAAAATAACCTGCTCCCTTATTGGTATGAAATTTAGTCATATTCTTCTTCATCGTTCCTTCACACCTATTGCCTTATTTGAGGCCTTTCACATTATTCGCATTAATTTCTAGCCCATGTTTTTTTGCAACTTCAGCGATTCGTTCATAGCGACTTAACTTCTCTACTTCAGCTTGTAATTCTTGATTTTCTTTTTGCTGCTGTACAATTTTTTCTTCTATCGTCGCTGCTTCTACATTAACTTGATAAAGGCCTGCTTTATTTCCAATAAACGCGACACAGGCATATAATAAAAAGCCAATAAACGCTACATACAACAGTTTTTCGATTCTTGTAATTTTCGCTTTAACCTTCGGCTTAGCCATCTGCTGTGGGGGCGTTTGAATTTGCACCTCTTCTTGCGCTTGTTGTTTGTACTTTACAGCTAAATTAGTCATACCTCTCTCTCCCTTTTATCGTTTTTCAGCGATTCTCAACTTCGCAGAACGCGCACGATTATTTTCTTCTAGCTCTATATCAGAAGGTAAAATCGGTTTTCTTGTAATAAGCTTTAATTTCGGCTTAAATTCATCAGGAATAATCGGTAATCCTGGCGGCAATTGTGGCGTTGTACTATTTCGCTTAAACGTTGTTTTACAAATACGATCTTCTAATGAATGGAATGTTATAACACTAACCCTTCCACCTGGCTTAACCATCTCAATAGCAGATTCCAATGCTTCTTCAAATACTTTTAATTCATCATTTACAGCTATACGAATTGCCTGAAACACTCGCTTAGCAGGATGCCCACCCGTTCTACGAGCAGGAGCCGGAATACCTTCTTTAATTAGCTCTACTAATTCTCCTGTCGTTTCAATAGCTTTATTCTCACGATAAGCTTCAATTTTTCTTGCAATTTGTTTTGAAAATTTCTCTTCACCGTATTGGAAGAAAATCCTTACAAGTTGTTCATATGACCAGCTATTTACAACATCGTACGCTGTTAATGGGGCATCTTGATCCATCCGCATATCTAGCGGTGCATCATGATGATAACTAAAGCCTCGTTCTGGTGTATCTAATTGTGGGGATGAAACACCTAAATCAAATAAAATACCGTCTACTTCTGTTATACCTATTTCCTGCAGTTTTTCAGCTAAATAACGGAAGTTACTCTTTACTGTTATAAACTGTTCACCGTATGAAGAGAACTTTTCTTTCGCGTTTTGAATCGCTATCTCATCTTGATCAAACGCTATTAATTTTCCACCTTCAGTTAATTGGGATAATAAATAAGAACTATGTCCTCCTCCCCCCAGTGTACAATCTACATATGTACCATCTGGCTTTATATTTAAGCCGTCTACTGTTTCCTTTAAAAGCACTGTTACGTGTTTAAACATTGTTGCACCTACTCTTTTTCCAATTAATTATGTTGAATGTATCCCTTCCTCTAAACACATATTTCACGCTTAGAGAATGAAATAATACGAAAGAACGACTCATTTAACTTACCAACAAAGGCAACATACTATACAAATCGCTATTTTCTTTTATTATATACTAAATTTTATCATCTTTTGCGGGAATTTAAATAAAAAACTGTCGAAAAAGCGAATAATACGTTTACATTTTGTGCTATTTTGTCATATATTTAAGTATCCAACACAATTGCCATATTTAACACTTTTTGATTGATAATTCAGAAAAAAATCACTTCACAGTAAATTCAACGGAATAAAAATAAAATCCTGCTCCAAAGAGCAAGATTTTATAGTTTTATAACATGATGTTTTCCGTCCCAAGAAAAAGAGTTTTCCATTACACGATCAACGAAATCCAAACCAAACTGATTTAAATAATAACATACATTCCACACACGTTCTTGCGGTGCACCTAATGGACGAAGTGCGAATTGTATACGGCGGAATTTATTTAGCTGAACCTCATACTTTTTCTCAACATTTCTTTTCAACATTCTTTCCAGCAGTTCAATTTGTTCATTAATTTTCAATTCGTTTTTCCCTGCAAACGCACCTAACCCTGGCTCTATTTTCTTTACAAATCGCTGTAAAGATGTATGAATATCGGCAATTTCTTTTTTCGCCTTTTCAAAATGATCATCAATCGGTTCCTCTATTTGATTAGACAACCAGTTTTCACGCAATTTATCGACATCATTTAAAAACGGATCACTTTCTCTCAATTGCAAATCAAATAAATCCGTCGCTATATCTCTCTCCACATAAGTAATTGTAAGACGAGGAACGACAGGTGGCATTTGAAAACCGACAGTATGGAATACTTGTTGTAATTCACTCCAATAAGCTAATTCTCCTGGACCTCCAATAAATGCGAGCGTAGGAAATACATACTCTTGCATAAGAGGACGTGTTACAACATTATTACTAAAACGTGCCGGATTTCTCTCCATCTCTTCAATCAACTCTTCGTATGAAAAGGAATGCGCCCCATCCTTTCCAACAAACTTACCTTGTTGATCTTCAAGTAATACTCGTTCATTATCTATTTCCATGAATATATGCACTGCATGAGACTTCGTTTCAATAATCGGTTTGTATCCTAGTTCTTTAATTACTTCTTGCTGATTACGAAGCCCCTCTTGTACCTCTTTATACTTACTTATAATTCGCTTAAAAAATGGAATTTCTAACTTTCTTAATTCAGGATGATGTGAATCAACAAGGATTAAACCAGAATTAGCAAAGATTTTCGTAATAAGATGAGCGAAGAAATCTACATACGTATTCGATTTTTTCAAAGCATCATCAACAAATTTTAATACATCCTTTGTAAAATTTGTTTCTGGGTATGTTTTAAAAATCTCTTCAATCCAATTTCTACAATCTTCAACAGAAAGTTCAGACTCAGAAGCACTCGCCTTTTTCGGATTACGGTCATAAAAAATAGTTTTTTTCATCTTTTTATTTTTCGCGACAAAAGTATGGTTAATCTCATCCATATCATGATCTTCACCCGCAATCCAGAAGACAGGGACAACTTTAACTCCTAAACTTTCTTCCTTTTCCTTTGCAAGCTGTAAAATTGAAATAACTTTATGAATTGTATAAAGCGGTCCAGTTAATAACCCTGCTTGTTGTCCAGCTATAACAACATATGTATTTTCATCTCCAAGCGCTTTTACATTTTGAAGTGTAGATTCTCCCGCTTGTAATTTTGTATTATATTCTAATAAATGCGCTACTAAATCTTGGCGGAAAAACTCCCTTTCACGCAAATCATGTAAACGTTGTTTAAAAGCATCTTCTGTTAACATATAATCAAAACATGACTGTATCTCTTTTTTACCGTTCATATAGTCCGCTACAACACCTTGTTGCGGAACAGAGATTTCTTTTATCTCCATATAATTCTTCCTTTCGTATCCAGTTCTCTCACCAATCCACATTGTAGTCAATGTTTCACGTAAAAGCAAAGAATAACACTTATACTCTTGTTTCTAACCCTTTTATTGCATCAAACAAAAATTGAAGTGTCGGAACTGGTAGTTGCTGTTTCTTAGCTTCTTCTAATACATATCCAACAATCGCATTAATTTCCGTCTGTCTATTCGCTCTTACATCCGCTAACATAGAGGATGTATTACGAGACGTTCCTTCACACACATTTCGTACCATTTGCCATACCATTTCTTTTTCTCCTCTAATAAGAAATGCGACCTCCTGAAACACTTGCTCCATCATTTGATAAAAAAAACGATTCGTGATTAATTCACCATTCTTAACTCCCAATAGTGCTGTCAATGGATTGATACATACATTTACTACTAATTTTTTGTGCATAATCTCTTCCCAATCCGTTTCTATTTGAACTGGAAAATAAGTAACAGGAAAATAACGGAATATTTTTTTAAAATGTATAGATTGACCACAAACCACTCCAAATTTTGTTACCCCTATCCCAGTATGATGAACGATATGCCCTCCCTCTTTTTTCGCACCATGTTCTACAATACCAACAGCTATATTTTCACTCCCTATTTTCAGCATCTTTTGAAGATGCGACATTCCGTTTTGCAAAAAGATTAATGATGATGCCCCTTCCACAAACGGTAGTACGTCATCTATATGATATTGCTTCACAGAAATAAATATATAATCTAAATTTTGCGCTACCATACTTTCTATCGGTAAAACAGATGGATATACTGTTTCACATCTTCCATCTCTAATACAAGTTACACCTGTTTCATTCAACTCTTCAGCCTGCTTAGCCGTTCTTGTAAACAACGTAACATCTTGGTTACTTTTTTGTAAATAAAATGTATACAATAGACCAATAGCACCTGGTCCGACAATTCCAATTTTCATTTTCACACAAGGGATTCACATTAAGCGCCCTTGCCTCCCCTCCTTTTTATATCTTTTTAAAGTACATGAGCACGCCCTATAATTTCGTTGTCCTCTGCCAAACAAATACACTCTCTTTTTTCGCTATGTATAATACTACCTATTAATACACTTATACTCTTAGTTTAGCAAATCCTCAAAAAAATAATAAAAGAAATATACTATCTTCTTCATAAAAATAAAAAAATGAGTTATACTATTATTGTAAATATTTTTACTTTTCTGCATTCAACAAGATAACAAAAGGATGTGATGTAATGGGATTCCCAAAAGTTGAGCGCTTGCTCATCAATTATAAAACATTAGATGAATTCAAAAAATTTAAAGGGTGCGGAGCCCAGGAACTATCTATGCTGGAAGAATTGCAAGCAAACATCATTGAAAACGACAGTGAATCTCCATTTTACGGCATTTATTATGGTGGATCACTAATCGCACGTATGAGTCTATATATGAAAAGAAACGGCGGAGAACCATTCGAAATTACAGGTCCTTACCTAGAACTTTATAAACTTGAAGTATTACCAACTTTTCAAAAACAAGGATTCGGGCAAATGCTTGTAAATCATGCGAAACAAATGCAATTTCCTATTAAAACGATAGCACGTATTCATTCAGCTGGTTTTTGGGATAAATTAAATTTCACCCCCGTATCAGTAACTGATGGTGATTTTTATATTTGGCATCCAGAAACAAATTTGAATGCGGTTACAAACGAAGAATCCGCTTAAGAAATAAAAAAACAGCTGTATAACAGCTGTTTTTTATTTCTTAAGCTTCTCTAACTTCTCATTCGAGCGAGCATTGTTTCTTTCCGCTACCATTACACTTCTTTTTTGATCGATATAATCAAGTAATGTTCTATACTCTTCTTCATATACTGATAATCGCTCCAGAAGACGCTCTCTTTCTGTTTGTAATGATTCAACTTGTTGTTGCAACACCGTTAAAGAGTTTTCATCTTTATAATTTTGCAAGAAATCAATAACATCATTCAACGTAATTGACGTAGGTTCTAACACCTTTGCCTCTTTCACTTCATAATGTTCTACTTTACGAAGTTGCTTTGCTTCCTCAATACGTTCTTTATATTGCTTTCTTACGTAAGAATTCCATCTAAACCCACATGCTGCTGGTGTACGAGATAAATTTTTCCCCACTTCCTTAAAGGCAGAAAGTTGTGTTCCACCTTCTCGAATATGCCGGAGTACTACTTCTGCCAGAAGCAAATCTTCATCATCAGTCCAAGCATCTTGTCTTGTTGTCGCCATCTCTCTAGTCCTCCCTATGCATTTTTTATTAAGCATATGCAGTTACTAGAAAAGATAGAATACAACAACTAAAGATTAAGGCAAAAAAAAATAAACGCAGAATATATCTTCTGCGTTTATTTTCCCGCAATTACTTGCTGATTACTTCTTTACCTTTGTAAGTACCGCATGCTTTACATACACGGTGAGCTAATTTCGCTTCACCACAGCTTGGGCACTCTACCATACCAGGTACTGATAATTTGAAATGCGTACGACGCTTTCTTTTTACTGTTTTAGAAGTTCTTCTAAAAGGTACAGCCATTCTTCCCACCTCCTTAAAAGAAATAGTTATTTTCATATGAAGGCCTGAACCAGTCTTCCGATTATTTGTCAAAAAACTTTGCAAGTCCTGCCAATCTTGGATCAACAGTCTTTTCTTTGTCTTCTTCCGAAATCACTTGCCAGTCTTGACCTTGCGTCGGTGCTCCACCAGAAACATCATCACTGAAAATTTGCATTGGAATCTCCAAAAGTATATTTTCCTTGATTACGGGCAGTAAGTCAAGTACTTCTCCTTCTAAAGAATGAATTTCAGCTTCAGTTTCAAATTCTTCTTGTGAAGTTTGGAACACCTCAGTTGTTTTAATGTCAAATGGTAATGTCACATCTACTAAAGAGCGAGAACATGGTAAAACCATGCTTCCAGTTATATGTAGATGAAACGTAAACTTACCGGAGCCAAAATCAACTCTTCCCGTTACATGAACAGGATTAATTTCACGAATATCTTTCTCGACCTCTTTTAGCTCACTTACATCTACCATCTCATCCAATGTCAATCCTTTATTTCTCAATTTATTCAATTGATGGATGGACCATTTCATATCATATCACCTCAAGGCAACAAACAAAATTATAGCTAGCCATTTTATATTTGTCAATGTTTTTTCTTTACACTATAATGAAGTCATCATAGTAAATAATATATAGAGTATCACGTTTTTCAAAAAGATGCTACATCGAAAGGAGAGATTACCATAAAAGCTGGTGGTATTGTTGTTGAATATAACCCTTTTCATAACGGTCATCTTTATCATGTGCAACAGACAAAAAAGTTAACACAATCCGATATAATAATTGCCGTTATGAGTGGTCCTTTTTTACAGCGTGGTGAGCCCGCACTCATTTCCAAATGGTATCGCACTAAAATGGCCTTAGCAAACGGCGTAGACCTTGTTGTAGAGCTTCCATACGTCTTTGCAACACAAAAGGCTGAAACCTTCGCAAATGGTGCTATTTCCATTTTAAATGCCCTACGTGTTTCCGAAATTTGTTTCGGTAGTGAGGATGGACAAATCGAAAATTTTTATAATACCATCTCCATACAAAAAAACGAAGAAGAGACTTTTAACTGCATTGTAAAACAATTCATGGACGCTGGTAATAGTTATGCAAAAGCAACATCGGATGCTTTCTCACACATTTTAACATCTGAAAAAAACATAGATATGTCACAACCAAATAATATTTTAGGCTTCCAATATATGAAAGCAATTCTGTCACAAAATAGCTCTATACAAGCTCAAACTATAAAAAGATTTGCCTCTCATTATCATGATGAAACATTTAATGACCAACATATTGCTAGCGCGACAAGCATCCGAAAACAACTCTTTAGCGAAGAAGGATCATTTACAACAATTGAACCTTTTCTCCCACAGGCAACCACTTCGCTTTTAGCAAATTACAAACAAAACTACGGGATATTACATAATTGGGAACAATACTTTTCATTTTTTAAATATAGACTCATGACGATGTCTCCAGGGGACTTACGACATATATATGAAATAGAAGAAGGTTTAGAGCATCGTATTTTATCAAAAATACAAAACAGTTCCTCCTTCTATTCATTCATGGAAGCATTAAAAACAAAACGTTATACATGGACTAGATTACAAAGAGCTTGTACACACATTTTAACAAACACAACAAAAGAGGATATACGTAGTGCAAATATAGAACAACACGCACCATATATTCGCCTGCTAGGCATGTCACAAAAAGGACAAACTTACCTTTCAAAAAATAAGAAAAAAATCGAACTTCCAATCCTTACTCATACAAAAACATTCGACCATGCCGCTTTAGATATAGAGAAAAAAGCAAACTCTGTATATTTCTCCATCATGCACGAACCGTTACGCACACAACTATTAAAACAGGATATAACACACCATCCTATTCGCTATGATGAAACAACTACAAAATTCCTATAAAAAACCTCTCTATTTCAGAGAGGTTTTTTCCTTATCCATCTTTTCTAAATATGTTAACGCATCATCCAGCGTATCCACTGGTACAATTTTCATTTTTGTTTTAATATCCTTTGCAGTCTCAAGTGCATCTTTATAGTTCGATTTCTCCGCACCTTTTTCATTTGGCGCAAAGAACACTTCAGCCCCAGCATCGCTAGCAGCCACCACTTTTTGATTTATACCACCAATCGGGCCCACTTCTCCTTTTTCATTAATTGTACCTGTTCCAGCTATTTCATGTCCTTTCGTTAAGTCTTCTTCCACAAGTTGATTATATATTTCTAATGTGAACATTAAACCTGCGGATGGTCCACCAATTTCATGAGAATTAATTTTCACTTTCGGATCGACCACCAATTCTCTTTCCGTAACGATAGAAACACCTATACCGACACGTCCATTCCCATTAGGAATCGTCTTTACATTTAAATTCTCTTTCAATTGTTTTCCATTTCTCATGTACTCAATACTTACAGCATCGTTTTCTTTTTTCCCTGTCATATATTCAATAAATTGCTCCGTCTTTTCAAACGTTTTTCCGTCAACAGCTATAATAACATCACCAAGCTTAAGCTTTCCTTCTGACGGCATTCCTTTTGCCACACCAGCAACTAATACACCTTTATTTTCAAAAGATACTGAGCGATTTGCACGTTTATATGCATTATAAATTGCTGCATTTTGTGAATCTTTCATCGCATAATTTTGGCGAAATTGATATTCTTCATCACTCTCACCTTTTTGCAATATTTCTTCCGCTTTCGAAATATGTGTATATTTATTAAACTGTGCCGCTATTAAATTCACCACATTTGCTGGTCCCATTGAAACCGTAACAAGCATAAAATCACCAGATTCTTTCGTTCCACCCTCAACTTGAACATAAGGCTCTAATTTGGCAGCCATTCCTGGTTTTGTTATATAATACGGTAAACGTACGTAAACAAGTAACATCGCCAATATAACCCCTATTAAGATTGCATATATAAACCGAAAACGCTTAAACATTATGTTTCTCCTTCCACTGCTCAATTAATAAATAAATATTTGAAATATGTTTTTCTGCTTCTACTTCTCCAACTCGAATAATGTCTTCAATGTTTGTAAAAGCACGTGAACTAAATTGCTCTACAGCTGGTCGCATCATTAAATCCGATGCAATTTGCCGATTCATTACAAGCTCATGCTGCATAATTTCAATACTTTGCATGATTACGTCATAAATGGACGTAA
Organism: Bacillus sp. PK6-16; assembly: GCF_056530295.1. Taxonomy (NCBI): domain Bacteria; kingdom Bacillati; phylum Bacillota; class Bacilli; order Caryophanales; family Bacillaceae; genus Bacillus; species Bacillus sp. PK6-16. The sequence continues at coordinate 1,482,517 of NZ_CP096511.1, read as the reverse complement.
CATCGCCATTTACCTTAATTGGAGATACATCAACAGCGATAACAATATCGGCCCCTAACTCTTTCACAACCGATACTGGGATGCGATCAATGACTCCACCATCCACTAATAATCTTCCATCTATTTTTTCTGGTACAAACACTCCAGGAACAGATATGCTAGCCCTCACCGCATCTGCAACTGGCCCACTTGTAAAAACCACTTTTTCCCCCTTCAATATGTCAGTAGCCACAACAGCCGTCGGGATATCTAACTCTTCTAAATTTTTATTATATGTAAACATTTTAATCATATCTTTGACACGTTTTCCAGCAATAAATCCCATTTTCGGTACCGTGAAATCTAAATAATACTTCCGCTTAAAAACAGATGCCAATTTATACAATCTTTCAACGTTACTACTTGCCGCATAAAACGTACCTATTAGCGCCCCCATACTACTTCCTGCAATCATGTGAATAGGGATACCCGCTTCCCTTAAAACCTTTATTACACCAATATGAGCAAACCCTTTCGCTCCTCCAGACCCAAGTGCTAAACCAATCTTTGGTTCTTTCATTTTTCTCACCCTTTAATTTTTTTCATTCCTTTTTCATACTTATGGTCTAAATTCACTACGTATCCACGTATACTGAAATGAACGTTTTTTGGGACAAAGGGGGATTTACTTACATGTATGAAAAATGGAAAACCGCTTTCCTTACCATATCAACGCTATTTTTAACCTTTTCTCTTGTACTCCACCCCCAAGCCGCTTTGCAAGCTTCTATTCGCGGGTTAAATATATGGTGGGAAGTTGTATTCCCTTCACTACTACCGTTTTTCATCATTGCGGAACTTCTAATTAGTATCGGTGTTGTAAAATTTATTGGCGTTATATTAGAACCACTCATGCGCCCACTTTTTCGCGTTCCAGGGATAGGCGGATTTGTTTGGGCGATGGGAATGGCTTCTGGTTTCCCTGCAGGCGCCAAATTAAGCGCTAGACTACGAAAAAGCAATCTTTTAACTCAGATTGAAGCGGAGCGCCTCGTTTCTTTCACAAATTCTTCTAATCCACTTTTTATTTTCGGTGCTGTGTCTATCGGTTTTTTTAATAATCCGAAATTAGGAATTATATTAGCCGCTGCCCATTATTTCAGTAACTTTGCTGTCGGATTAATTATGCGTTTTTACGGCGATAATACCGCTTACAAAATTAATACACACACTACAAAAAAACGTCGCTTTCAAAACCCTTTTTTAATCCTTCACGAGACACGCTTACAAGAAAAAAGACCAATTGGTAAATTACTTGGGGATGCCATTGTTTCTTCTATTCAAACATTACTTATGATTGGCGGATTTATTATTTTATTCTCTGTGTTAAATAAAATGATTACTGTATTTCACATTACAGCAGCTCTTTCTTTTATTATGCAACATATTTTATCATTCTTCCAACTAAGTACAGATTTTAGTATACCTATATTATCAGGTATTTTCGAAATGACACTCGGAAGCCAAATGATTAGTCAAATAAATGAAACACCGCTCTTACAACAAGCTATGGTAACAAGCTTCATTTTAGCATTTAGTGGTCTTTCTATTCAGGCACAAGTTGCTAGCATATTAGCTGAAACAGATATCCGATTTAAACCCTATTTTTTCGCACGAATTATTCAAAGTATTCTTGCCCCTATTTTTACATTTGTATTTTGGACACCATTTTATGAGAAAGTGAGTTCTTTCTCGCCTATGCCAAAAGATATTCCTGTATTTTTATCCGAGCATCCTTCTATACTACATGAAATTTGGACATCTTTTATACATTATGGACCAATTTTCACATTATTTTGTCTATACTTATATGTTATTTTATTATTTTTGCGCACATATAAAGAAAAACCCCGTTCACTTTAACGGGGTTTGAAACTTTTCTTTTAAAGCACGTTCTACAATAGGAGGTACAAGATCTACTACACTTCCTCCATACCTCGCAACTTCTTTTACAATACTCGAGCTTAAAAATGAATATTGATTGTTTGTCATAATAAAAAATGTTTCAATATTTTCATCTAATTTTCGATTCATAGAAGTAATTTGCATCTCATATTCAAAATCAGAAACTGCTCGTAAACCACGTAATATTGCATTTGCATTACGCATTTTTGCATACTCTACTAATAGCCCACTATGCGAATCTACTTTTACATTCGGGATATCCTTTGTCGCTTCTCGAATTAATTCTAATCGCTCTTCAACTGAAAAGAATGGTTTTTTTGATGAATTGTTTAAAACGACTACGTACACCTCATCAAATACTTTTGCTCCCCTTTTAATAATATCCAGATGCCCAAGGGTAATTGGATCAAAACTTCCTGAAGAAATAGCTATACTTGTCATTCTGTCCCCTCACCTTCATACTTATAAATCGATATTGCAGTAATCCCATAATTCTCAGCTCGTACTTTTACAAGCCTTCCTATTGAATTAGGTAAAACTACATCATTACCATGCTCTGCCATAATTAATCCATCACTATGTAGCAATCCATGTTGATCCATTATACTAATTAAAGATACAATTTTTTGCTCTTTATATGGAGGATCTATCAATATAAGATCGAATGACATTTCACGTTTTATTAGCGCCTTTACTGCACGTTCAGCATCATTTCGATATACTTCAGCTTGTTCCTGTACTCTACAACTTTCTAAATTTTGATGAATTACTTTTATCGCTTTACTATCCCGATCAACAAAAATTGCTTTATCAATCCCTCTGCTCAATGCCTCAATTCCAAGACCACCACTACCGCCAAATAAATCAAGGGCGATACCACCATCAAAATAAGGACCTATCATATTAAAAATAGATTCTTTTACTTTATCTGTCGTTGGACGTGTTGTATTACCAGGAACCGCTTTAAGTGGGTGTCCTTTACATTTTCCTGAAACTACTCTCATCTGTTGTCACTACCTTTATTTCAATCTATCGAGCGATTATAGAAAGCCATTCCCACTTCGGTAACCGTTAACAAACCACATTCACCTAACTATAGGAAAACTCGGCCTCAAATAACCTCTCGTTATTTTTATGTATTCATCTCATCATTCACTAATATGAACCCAATATGTATATTAGTTCCACTTTATCTTTTTTATCCTATCACAAAATAAAAAAAAGAAAAATAAAAAGCCCAACATAAAATTTAATTTCATTATGTATATCTTTATTTAGATTGGACATAAATAATTATAACAACATCACCTTCGATGTTGTTGCCAACCGCGGAGAAGACTTACGTTTCCCCATAAGTTCTTCCTCCGGTTTCTCCTCTCCCTTTGCCTTCTTACTAGTACATGCTAGTATAAGAAGGGCCCTGCTATGCAGGGTTTTTTTTCTTTGTGTGCTTTTCATTTAAAAAGTGAAATGGTACAGTAAAAGAAAGAGGAGGAAAAGATATGATTCAACGCTTTATAGAACTTGGAGAAGGCTACTCTGACTTATATGAATTACTTGAAATTGCCAAAACAAATCAAGAACGTATAGCACATATGTTACAATTTGAAACGATAAAAAACGATAAAAAAGTATGTTCGCTTGTTGTAATATTAAAACCAACTACTACTGGTGATTTCCAACCATTATACATATGTCGTGAAGGCATTCCTGTATTTGAAAATAAAAAAAGTAAACGTGTCATTTTATTTGAAGAAACGGCAGAACAACTCGGAAAAAAAGTGGCTACCTTTACTGTAAAACCATCTACAACTTTCCCAGAAAAAGAACTATTTTTTAATCATTTAATTGGTATTTTACGAATGAACAATTTCATTCCTCCGATGAAATAACACGTTATTTCAAGTGAAAAATCCCCAGCTAAATTTAGCCGGGGATTTTTTCTATTAGCTATAATCGTATTCTTTTGCTCGATCAGGACGGGAATTTTCAAATTCCGTTTTTAAATACGGGCGATACGACTGTTCTATCTTTTTCACAAAAGGAAGTTTGTTCAACTTATGCATCATATGCTCAATTTGTTCCATATCACAATATACTACAGCATATTTCAATCGTTTTGATATGTAATGTATGTTACCATATTTCCTTAAAATCTTGGCATGTTTCAATGAATGTAAATAAACAATCATACTTTGTCGTTGCCCGAACATAATCTTCTCCATCTTCTCCTTTTAAAAACATATATTTTATATTCTATGAAAACCAATCAGAAATTTATAACATTACAGGACAAACTCTGTATACGTTTTCTTCCAACTTCTAAAAAACGGGGCACATCACCCCGTTTTTTTACAACCACAACCTCCGCCAGTACCACAACCTCCACCACAGCCACCAGCATCAAAGAATGGATTTCCTGTTGGCACTTTAATGGAAGAAGACACTTCCGAACCGATTGCTACACTAACTTCGTCTAATAACTTCTGCAAAGCAGTTTCTGCTCTTTTAAAAGCTGCAACCTTATCATGTAAGTCCACAGAACGCTTTAATTCTCTCATTTTCATTGACACGGTAGTATAGTCAGGATGGTATTTTCCAAAACGCTGTACTTCCTCATACCGTTCTTTCATCGCTGTAAATTGCTGAATGAGCGTCTGAAGTTCCATATCTTCATGTAATTCTCTATAATACTTACGATAATCTTCTGCTATATCTGAACAGATAATCGCTTTTGCAAGCTGCTCTGCCTTATCTAATATTAATACGCTTTCTAGCGTCGCTACAATCATGAGAGACACCTCCGAGTATCCATCATACCACATTTAGATTAGAACTACTAATTGAAGTGACTTACTCAAAAGAAAGATATAATGAAACTATTTTTACACTATATCCGTACACACTTATACATTAATATGTTCCGCTATATTATATTTAAGAACATCCCACTTTCCACTATTTTGTTTCACATAACTAATACACGCATTTTTTAATGGTGTCTTAAATGTAATTTCATCTGGTTCAATGGCATGTAAAATCGCTTTTATCGCGTGTGAGTGAGCAACAATAATAATACGTTTGCCAAAATGAGTTGTCGCAACATCTTCTAAAGCAGCAAAGCAACGAGCTACAATCTCTTCATCTCGCTCCATACCTTCTACTTTACCTTCAGCAATCAACTCTCTAACAGCCGCAACCGGCTTCCCTGAAGCTTCTCCAAAATTCCGTTCAACAAATCGCTCATCTAATAAAATCGATTGTAATCCAACTGTCTTTGCAATTTCATTAGCCGTTTCTTGTGCTCTAATTAACGGGCTACTTATAATGATATCCCACGTTTCTTCTTGTAAAGCAGCTGCACTTTGACTCGCTTGCTTCTTACCAACTTCATTAAGCGGAATATCTTCTCGCCCCTGAATAATTTCTTGAAAATTCCAATCAGTTTGTCCATGTCGTACTAAACAAATTTCCGTCATGCTGCAACTCCTTTTTAAATAATCAACCTCTATTGTAACAAAAGTTCTGCATGACGGACATATTTTTCACTTCCAATTAGGTTGCATTTTGTTGCTTCATATACTGAAACATATCAATCATGATCGAAGCAACGGCCAATTGATTTTGAAACTTTTCCACTTTATCTGGTATTGTTTTTTTGAAATGTTGCATCGCCGCTAACTCAAAAGCCTCTTTTTCTTCAGGATTTCTTGTTAATTTTCTATACCAGTACGGTTGCTCTCTAATATAGCGAGATAAATCCTCATCAGCCTTTATAAACTCCATAATTTCTGCTCTCATCATCCTTCCCCCTAATCCTTTTGAAAGAAAAACGGGTTATTTTCTGAAGTACTTTGCTCTTGCTGCGTACGGTTACCTTGAAATTGCTGAATAACTTGTTGCACGCTCCCAATTGCACTCGTCACATTGGCTAAATGGTTCTGCATTTGTTCCACGTCCAACTTTTTAAAAAAAGAAAGCATTTGCCCCATCACATCAGCAGTTTTTTCCTCTTCAGTTCGATTATCTTTTTCTTTTTTATTTTCTTTTACCGAAGAAAACGCAGGCGCTCCATCCGGTCTATAAGTTGCCCATATTGGATCTTCTTCACCAAGTAAGTACCATTCTTCATAAAATTGTTGCCATGTTTTATGACCACTTCTAACCTCATGAACCATTTTAGGGTGATGGTTTACAAATTCTTTAAACTGTTGAACCGATGGATGTAACGGTCCTTTTGTTGTTGGCATAATCCTCACCTCTCCATGTATATCTACTATATAGTAAGAAAAAAAAGGCGCATGGTTCGCCTATTTTTAGACGATTCATGCACCTTTTTTTCTGCTATTTGCATACGGTCAGATTCCCACCTACAATTCAGTGAATACGAAGTAACTAATTTGGTGATGTTAACACCCCACCGCTTACAATTTCACTTTATTTTCGAATAAAGTTTTGTGTATAAAATTTATCGTATACACCAACACCTAATCCTGTAAATTGTTCATTTAATAAATTCTTTCTATGCCCCTCACTATTTAACCAACCTTGCACTGCCGCAATTCCATCACTATGTTGCGCCGCTATGTTCTCACCAGCAAGTTGAAATCCTACTTTCCCGCGCTGCAAACGATCTCCTAGTGTACCTAATGTAGGTGAGTCATGAGAAAAATAATTATTGTCTTTCATATCTTTACTGTGACCAACAGCAACATCTGCTGTTTCCTGATCCCATGTTAATAATGGTAATTTATGACGACTTCGAATGATATTTGTTAAATCAAAAATTTGTTGCATATTCCCATTTTCTACTTGTTTTATTTTTTCTGGAGTCAATGGTTGTTCTGCTATTAATTCACCTGAATAAACGAGCTGATACGGTCTTTGGCGTAATAAAGTTTCATCATCCATATAACGAACACCAACAAGCTCATGTGTAAATTGATCAAAATACAATTGCGCCCATCCATCTTCTACAGGTATTAACGGTTGTTCCATGACTTCGGTATCAGATAGCTCAAATTGATAACTATTTTTCCCTCTTTTTAATGAAATTTCATGCGAAAGCGGACTTTTTTTATATACTTCTTCATATTTTTCATTTATATAATAAGGTGGAACCTTAACTTGTTCACCAGCTGCGTATGCCGTTACAACTTTACGTTCAGAAACTCCAAATTGAACATACTGAGTTAAATCCTGGTTGTATACCCACCATTCATATCCGTATGCAGATGGCTCTATTCGAGAGGGTTCTCCCCACTTCGCTAATAAGTTTTCAGAGTCTTCACCAATCATATTTAAAACAGTGTCTGAGGAGTCTTCCTTAATTTGCTTTTTCTTTTTCACAATTTTATTTTCTTGCTTTGATTGAGATGGGGTTAATATATATTGTGAAACGAGTAATTTCCCGTATAAATCAACAGCTAAAATTAAAAATGTAATCATTACGATACGCAATAATTTCTTCAAACGATATACCTCCTGAACAAAACATAAAATTGAGATATACACAAATCCTTTTCTTTCTTTTTGTGTGTACCGTACTCTTTTCACTATATCATATTTTTGTGAAAAAAGTCTGGATTATCCCTTTTCTCTCAATATGAATTGCACTTTCTTATTATTCATACTATTATAAAAATAATGGTGTAACATTAAAAAAGGAGGTATTATATGCAATTTACAAATACGAAATTTAATGGAGCCGTCGTTGAATTAACTCTTTTAACTGAAATCATGGAAAACAACCACTTCGTACTTGCCGGACAGTGGGATTATGAGCGAGTTACATACGATTATAAATTTGAAATATTAAAGGATGTTTATTATTTACGAGTGCAAGGAGTTGCTGTTGAAGGTGACATTGGCAGTAGACACGCTGAAGTAAAACTACTTCCCCCCTTATTAGGAAAACATTATTATCCTCACGGCGTTGAATATGGTGATGATGAGACTTTCCCAACGAATGTACTTCAAAAAAGCGAACAACTCCTACAAAATGTCGAAAAAGAGTTAAAAGAATTTCAAATTATTGATTAACAAAAACAAGCGCATCAATATGATGCGCTTGTTTTATTTCCCTTCCCTAAGAATGAATCGTTTTTTTTACTGGATATCCATAAATAGATCCATCTTTTACTTTAATCTCATCTTCCCAAGGAACCTTATATTTACCTTCAGCTAAATCTTTTACAAACGTATATGGATTTTCTTTCACCCCACCAGGAGTTGCTACATATCCTCTTGAACCTAGATTATATATATTATTTTCCAATCCCCATCCTAATCTAGCCTGATCTGCTAGTTCTGGATATACTTCAGCAGTAACAATCTCCCAAGGATTTCGATGTCCCTGTACTAAAGTAGTCCCATCAAAATTACATACTTGTCCTTCACCAAAGTAATAAAATACGCCATCATAACCCGCTAAGTTTACCGACAATGTATACATTAAATTCTGCCATGCATTTGAACGATTGGTTAGCATCCATTGTTCACTAACTTGTGTACTATATCCAGAAATACGAATTAAGACATTTGCACCTTTATAGGCCGCTTCACGAGCTACTTCAGGGAACATGCCATCATGACAAATACAAACAGCTAATTTACTTCCTCCAGGTCCATCACAAACAGGTAAGCCTAAATCTCCAGCTTTCCAAGGCTCGACTGGCACCCAAGGATTTAGCTTACGATACTTCAAAATCATTTCACCTTGTGGATCAATAATAACTGCTGTATTATATGGCTCTCCACCATCAGGATTTTTCTCCATTATTGAAAAAACACCATATACTTTAGATTCTTTACATGTCTCAGCAAATAAGTCTGTTTCTGGCCCAGGCACTGTGCATAAAAATTCTTCTGTAGTCCATTTTTTTGTATTGAGCCCTTGTGTACTATATTCAGGAAATACTATCAATTCTAAACCAGGGTAACCTGATTTGGTCGAATGAATTGTTTTTATGATTTGTTGAATTTGTTTATCAATGTCTGCACGCGATTCTACTACTGGTACTGGATATTGAATTAGTGCTGTCAAAAAACCACTAATCGGCTTTACCATACTTCCACTACTACCCATTTAAACTCCCCCTTAAAATAGTTCGTGTTTATTAAAGATAACAATATATATTTGTAACTCTCTAAAAACCTTGCACTACATATGGAATTATTACGCATGAAAGCTAGTAGTAAATTTTATCTCCACTTTTAGTACACGCCTACACTAACTTAACACAAAAAGTTAGAAAATTCAATCTTTTTTAAAGTAGCTAAAACTAAAAAGAAAAAGCGCATGGAATCCCATACACTTTTTTACTTAGTCTGTAAATACGGCGGCAATTGTTGCAACTGCTCCTTATCCTTTTCACGTTCTCTACGTGCCCACCTAAAGAATACATAGCCTATAATTGTACCGTACACTATTTCCTGGACAATTTTCATTATGATACCACCAGTTTGCTGGTCTTGTACGACTGGCATCCAGTGCAAAAATTCTGGTCCCGTTATATTTAAATCTGATAAAGTGCCAGCTGGTACACATAGTTCCATCGCTTTCATCCAAGCAGCCGGATCCGTATACGTTGCAAATAACGGGGCTGTCGCAAAAATGATTAACGCACAAGCAGGCGTTAATAATATGCCATTAGCAAACATATAACCAAGTTTCTTTATATCACTTAATGTTTGATATTCTGGTAATGGATTTAACATCGGCCACCACATCATGATTGCTGTAAAAAACAATATAGCGAGACAAATAGGATGAGCTATTTGACTTTGTTTTACCGTATCAAAAACAACTGGTAAATGATAAAAAGAAAACAGGCCGTTAAATACAAATAACGCAATAAGTGGTTTAGCAAATACCTTTAATATAATTTGAACAAACTTAAAAGAAGTAATGTAACGATATAACCAAATTGGTATACCAAGCAACAGTAACGGTGGAACTGCAATATACATGACTGCCATTTCAAACATATGAGCACTAAATATAATATGGCCAATTAAATCAATAGGCCCTCCCTTTACAAAATACAAAAGAACAATACCAGTCGTAAAATAAAAAATTTGCTTCTTACTTACCTTCGTCGCATTTTCAAATCGCATTCTATATGGCCCAATAATTAAGAAGTACCCAATAAGAATCGAAAGCATAAATAATAAAAAGATTGGACTCCATAAAGCCTGAAAACCAAATATCCACAAGTTACTCATTTTCACACCTACCTTCGTAAGGTTATCTCATAATATGAAGAGGGAGCTGTGACAACACAAGCTCCCTTATTTTTCACTTTTCAAATCCACACGATTGTCATAAAAGCTAAAATTGTAATTAACCCTATTAGCAGACCAGAGTAAAGAAAGAAACTTGCTGCTTCATGTCCTTTATGACTCATATGCATAAAATAATACAATTGAAAAATTACTTGTACCACTGCTAATAGTAAAATAAACGGTACAGAGAAAATCGGACTAAAAGTTTTTGGATACGCCACCGCTACAAATGCAACTAATGTTAAAAAAATCATTAATGCAAACGTAATAACTTGATGCCTCATTTCCTCCGCACTTTTTCTCTTCCGATAAACAAGATCAACTTTAGGATTATTCGTTTGCTTTATCGCCATTGTTTATCCCACCATTCCCATTAAATATACTACAGTGAAAATAAACACCCAAACTACGTCAATAAAGTGCCAATAAATCGATGCAACATAAAACTTCGGTGCATTGTATAAATTTAGACCTCTCTTCGCATTTCTAAAGATTAATGTTAGAATCCAACATAACCCAAACAATACGTGGAGTCCATGTGTACCAACAAGAGCATAAAACGCAGAGCCAAACGCACTACTTCTCATAGTATGCTTAAATTCATGTGTATAATGATAAAACTCATATATCTCAAACCCTAAAAACCCTAAACCTAGCAATACTGTTACTAGTAACCAAAGCTGCATTTTCTTAAAGTTAAAGTTTTTCATGTGATACATCGCATATACACTCGTTAAGCTACTCGTTAATAAAAGCATCGTCATAATGAAAACGAGTGGCATTTGGAACATCTCTTGAGATGTTGGTCCACCATTTGTAGAATTCTTTAACGCTAAATATGTTCCGAATAAGGAAGCGAACAACACTGTTTCGCCTCCAAGAAATAACCAAAAACCGACAAACTTATTTTTCCCTTCAAGGGTTGCTTTTTCAGGCTCTGCTGGAAATGTTTCATTCGTTAATTTTTCATCTACATGCATTATGCCTTGCCCCCCTTATCCTCTAAATCTTCTTTATGAATATGATACCCATGATCATCAATTACTGAACGTAGGAACATTGCGCCAAATGTAATGATTAAACCAATAATTGCTACTAATAACCAGAACTTATCTTTTCCGCCCTGCATATACATCGCACCAAATGCCGCTATAAACAATCCGAAAGAAATGACAAATGGTGAAAACGAAGGATTTGGCATATGAATATCACCAACTGGTTCCGCTGCTGTCATCTCTTTATTACCTTCACGTTTTTCAATCCAAAACGGATCTAATCCGCGAACAAATGGTAATTGTTTAAAGTTATATTCTGGTGTCGGTGCTGGCATTGTCCATTCTAATGTACGTGCATCCCACGGATCACGACCAGCTTTTTCTTTTGATACTGTCGTTTTAATTACATTGAATAGAAGAACAATCGTTCCAAGAGCCATAAACACCGCTCCGATGGAACTAATCATATTCCCCATTTCCAACCCTTGCCCTTCAAGATATGTGTAGTAACGGCGTGGCATACCAATCAAGCCAAGGAAATGCTGAATAAAGAACGTTAAATGGAAGCCGATAAAGAATAGCCAAAACGTTATCTTTCCTAATGTTTCATTTAATACTTTATTAAACATCAGTGGCCAATAATAATGGGCCCCTGCAAGTAAACCAAATACAACACCGCCAACGATTACATAATGAAAATGCGCTACTACGAAATAGTTATCATGAAATTGATAATCAGCTGGTGCAGATGCTAGCATAACCCCTGTAACTCCACCCATTACGAATGATGGAATGAAAGCTACTGCCCACATCATTGGTGTCGTAAAACGAATACTTCCGCCCCACATTGTAAAGAGCCAGTTGAATATTTTGATACCAGTCGGAACCGCAATCGCCATTGTTGCGACCGAGAAAATAGCATTAGCAACTGGACCAAGTCCAACAGTAAACATATGGTGCGCCCATACCATAAATCCTAAAAATCCAATTAATACAGTCGCAAACACCATCGATGAATAACCAAACAATCGTTTTTTCGAAAATGTTGCGAAGATTTCTGAGAATATTCCGAAAGCTGGGAGTATAAGAATGTATACTTCTGGATGACCGAAAATCCAGAATAAATGCTCCCATATAATTGTATTCCCGCCCAATGCCGGATTAAAGAAACTTGTTCCAAATAAACGATCTAACATTAAAAGTCCTAATCCTACAGTTAACGGCGGAAAAGCGAATAATATAAGCGAAGATGTTACAAATGTCGTCCATGTAAACATCGGCATACGCATGTACGTCATTCCTGGCGCCCGCATATTAATAATGGTTACAAGGAAGTTAATACCTCCAATTAATGTACCAATACCTGAGATTTGCAAGCCGAGTACATAGAAATCAACACCATGACCTTTAGAGGCTAAAGCTAAAGATGCATAAGATGTCCATCCTGCATCAGGTGCTCCACCTAAAAACCAACTTAAATTTAAAAATACTCCACCAAAGAAAAATAACCAAAATCCGAGTGAATTCAAAAACGGGAACGCTACATCACGTGCACCAATTTGAAGTGGTACAGCGGCGTTCATAAATGCAAACACGAGTGGCATAGCTGCGAGGAAAATCATTGTTGTACCGTGCATCGTTAATACTTGATTATAAGCATCCCCAACAAGAAAAGCGTTGTTAGGAATCGCTAATTGAAGGCGAATAAATAGAGCTTCTATTCCGCCTATTACAAAAAACAATCCACCTGCAATTAAATAGAGAATGGCAATCTTTTTATGGTCTACTGTCGTTAAATAATCCCATATGACAGCACCCATCCCCTGTTTTTTTGCTACAGAACTCACGTTTTCAACCTCCCCTTCGCGAATAATCCCTCTTTACTTTTCAACTTTCAACGTTTGTAAGTATGCATTTAATGCATCAATTTGATCATCCGTTAAGTTGCCATATTTGCCAGTCATTTTGTTTCCTGGCTTCATATTTTCAGGATCTTTCAGCCATTTTTTTAAGTTTTCTTCATTGTTTTCGGCAATACCGGCAACCATATCGCGATCCGCAAAGTTTGCTAAGTTTGGTGCGATACGAGCGGAAGGTGGTCTACTATCATTAGATCCAACTGCGTGACAACCAATACAGCTTTTATTAAATATTTCTTGGCCCTCTTGCGCCTTTGTTGAAGCTACTTCTTTCTTCCCATCAATCTTCTTCATATCAGCAAGCCATTTTTTGTACTCGCTTTCATCTAAAGCTTTCACTTTAAATTGCATTAAAGAATGTGATGGGCCGCAAAATTCTGTACAAAAACCATTATAAGTGCCCGATTTATCTGCCTTTAACCACATTTTGTTCACATTGTCTGTATTTGTATCCATTTTCCCTGCTAAAGATGGAACCCAAAATGAGTGTTTAATATCGGCACCCTTCAAATTTAAATACACTTTCTTACCTGTGGGGATGACCAAATCTTGAGAAGTTACTATCTTTTCTGATTTATAAGAAAATTCCCACCAATAAAGATTCGCTGTTACATCAACAACGATAGTATCTTTATCAATATTCTTTTTCTCCATCGCACTTACATCAGCAAGTTTGAATGTATATGTAACTGTTGGAACAGCTAAGATTAGTAAAAGAATAATCGGAATAACTGTCCATATAATTTCTAGCTTGTGATTCCCTTCAACTTGCTCTGGAATATAATCTTCCTGACCTTTCTTTTGTCGGAAACGCACAATTACATATAAGAAAATAATAGTAACTACTAGTACTACTCCTACCATGATTGCACTCGCCAGTAGAAGTAAATCATATTGCATTTTTGCTACTTCTCCTTGCGGAATTAAAGTAGATTGAAAGGCTTTACCGCATCCCCCTAACAGTAAAGCCAGCAGTGAAACGAACGAAAGCAGTCGCCACTGTTTCTTCATACAAACAACCCCCACTTTCCTTGTGAATTAGATTGTACTTTATAGTTAAGTAAAGTAAATCTCAACGTAAAGAAATCCAATTATGTCGTTGTCTTAGAAGAATGTAACTACAATCATTGATACAAATAAGATTGTTAAATAATTTAGGGAATAAACAAACATTTGCACGGACCATTTGATGTCATCTTTCTTACGGAAGCCATAAAATCCTAAAACGATCCATCCGATGTTAAGCAGTGTTGCAATTACCATAAATGTTATCCCTAGTCCACTCATATAAAATGGTAGTGGTAATAAACATACTGTCCAAATCATAATTTGGCGTTTCGTAATTTCAAATCCATGAACTACAGGAAGCATTGGAATTCCTGCATTTCGATATTCATCAACACGTTTCATTGCTAATGCAAGGAAATGTGGGATTTGCCAAATAAACATAATTAAAAATAACATCCAAGCAATTGGATGGCCTAAAGATGGATCGATTGCTGCCCATCCAATTAAAGGAGGAACTGCACCAGATATACTACCTACAACAGTATTTAGTGTATACTTTCTCTTTGTCCATAAACTATATAGAACAACATATGTGAAAGCACCAATAAATCCCATTAAGACTGCCATTGGTGTTGTTAATAATAAAAATACAAAACCAAGAAGTAATATGACTAGTCCAAATGTAAGTGCAAATCCTGGTTTATACTTTCCAGTAACCGTTGGACGGGTCTTTGTTCTTTCCATTAATGGATCGATGTCTCGATCAATGTAGTTGTTTAAACAACATACCCCTGCCATAACTAATCCAGAACCAACGATTGTAAAGAATAACTTATCCAGATTGTCCATTACACTTAATCCATTAAAGTGTAATGCCAACCAAAATCCTGTAAATACAGTAAGTGTATTTGAGTTTACAATCCCCATTTTAACGAGTGCTTTTAAATCTTGTAACCGAGTTGTTTCCGGTACACTTGTAACAGCGGACTCATCATGCAGCTCACTTGTTGCATGGTTCATCACTCTAACCCCCTCTTAAAACTTTCATCTTTCTTTTTGCGCATATTTCAAATGAAATAATTCGCTTCTATATAGCAATATTATTACAGTAGAAACATTGTTAACCCATTCTACTACTAATCTACGCTCATACTCCAATATATTAAATCATATTTCCCGAACATTTTGTGAAGAAAACATGAACTTTTTGTGTCGAATATAAAAAACTTCATTCTGACTTGTCCTTATCATAACATGATGTTACCTTCTATAATAAACTATTTTGTCCTATTTAACACGTATTCTCCCCATTTCTTTTCAAAATAGCCTGTTTTTCACCTAAAATTTTCCTTAGGAACCCTGTTTTTACACCTATTTTCTCCCCATTTCCTTCCTCCTCCATTTCTTTGCTATTTTATTATTTTTTATATATCATAGGAACTAGCGCGTTTTATTCTATACATAATGGAATGAAAATATTTCGCAATAACTTCATAGCAGAAAGATGGTGAAAGAGATTGCAACGCTTTATTAAATGGTTAGCAGTCATTACAAGCCTTGATTTATTAATAGTTTTATTAGGAGGCGCTTTAGTTACAAAAACAGGTTCTGGTCAAGGTTGTGGTAAATCATGGCCACTTTGTAACGGTGAATTTGTTCCATCTAATTTATCAATGGAAACTATTATTGAACTTAGCCACCGATTAACATCAGGATCAGCTGGAATTCTTGTCACTCTCCTTTGTATTTTGTCCTGGAAATATTATAAACATGTGCGTGAAACAAAAACGTTAGCAATTTTATCCTTCGTATTTTTAGTTGCACAAGCATTAATGGGAGCAGCAGCAGTTGTTTGGGGACAAATGCCAGCTGTACTTGCTATTCATTTTGGTATTTCCTTAATTTCATTTGCTTCTGTCATTTTATTAACGTGTCTTATCTTTGAAATTGACCAAAAGTTTGATGCACGTTCACTTATTATGGACAAAAAAATGAAATTCCATATCTATGGTGTAACAATTTACAGTTATATCGTCGTCTACACAGGCGCTTTAGTACGTCACGAACGAGCTAGCTTAGCCTGTCCAGACTTTCCTTTATGTAGCAAAAACAGACCTATGCCAACTCAACTACATGAATGGGTTCAAATGGGCCATAGAGTTGCAGCGATGTTAATTTTCGCTTGGATACTATACGCGATGATTCTCGCTATTCGCCATTACAAACAGCAACCTGTCGTATATTGGGGATGGATCATTTCATTTATCCTTGTTACACTTCAAGCTGTAGTAGGAGTTTTAGTTATATTTACAAACGCTAGTTTAGCAATGGCATTGTTACATTCTCTATTTATTTCTTGCTTGTTTGCCGTACTATGCTATTTAGTTATGTTAGGAACAAGAAGTAAAGTGAATGCAAAAGAAGCTGAATCAACTTCTAAACAAACAAAATAATATAAAACTAAAATCCCTTGCCAATTCGGCAAGGGATTTTTTTGCAATAAAAAAAGAGCTGTATTTACACAGCCCTTTTTTTATTTTAGTGATCTAATTCAATAAGTAAATCACCCGTTTGAATCGCATCACCATCGTTAACATATACTTTCTTCACTTTACCATTGAACGGCGCTTGAACTGTCGTTTCCATTTTCATCGCTTCTGTAATTGCCATAGAATCGCCTTTTTTCACTTCATCGCCTTCTTTTACAACTACTTTAATTACCGTTCCTGGCATCGTTGCACTAATATGATTTGGATTCTCACGGTTTCCTTTCACACGTTGTGCAACTGTTGCTTTTACACTCTCGTCTTTCACGATAATTTCACGTGGTTGACCGTTAAATTCCAAGTAAAGGACACGATTTCCATCCGGCTGAGGTTCTCCAATTGATACTAGTTTAACCATCAATGTTTTACCCTGTTCAATTTCTACATCAATTTCTTCACCTAGTCTCATACCATAGAAGAACGTCGGTGTATCAAGTACAGATACATTTCCATAAAGCTCAGCAACTTTTTCATAATCCATAAATACTTTTGGATATAAAGCATATGCAACTACATCAAAAATCGTTACTTCGCGTCCAAGTTTATGGAATAATTCTTCTTTTAATGCTTCGAAATCTACTGTCTCTAGTAATTCACCTGGTCTTACTGTTAACGGCTCTTTCCCTTTTAAAATAATCTTTTGTAATTCTTTCGGGAAACCACCGTACGGTTGACCTAAATCACCAGAGAACATTTCAACAACAGACCCTGGGAAGTCCAACGCATGCCCACGCTCTAAAACATCTTGTTCTGTCAGATGGTTTTGAACCATAAATAATGCCATATCCCCAACAACTTTTGATGATGGCGTTACTTTTACAATATCTCCAAACATGTCATTCACACGGCGGTACATTACTTTCACTTCATCGAAGCGATCTCCTAAACCAACCGCCTTCGCTTGTTGCTGAAGATTACTATACTGCCCACCCGGCATTTCATGCATATATACCTCTGTATGAGGCGCATTCATACCACTTTCAAACGGTGCATAGTATTTGCGTACATCTTCCCAATAATGAGATAGTTTTTCTAAAGAATCTATATTAACATCTGGTTGTCTTTCGTTTCCACCTAATGCATAGTATAGCGTGTTCGCACTTGGTTGTGACGTTTGACCAGCCATAGAACTCACTGCTACATCGACGATATCAACACCCGCTTCAATTGCCTTCGTATACGTTAATATACCATTTCCACTCGTATCGTGCGTGTGCAGATGAATTGGAATCGACACTGTCTCTTTTAATGCAGAAACTAAATCATATGCTGCATTTGGTTTTAGTAAGCCCGCCATATCTTTAATACCTAAAATGTGAGCTCCTGATGCTTCTAACTCTTTTGCTAAATTTTTATAGTAATTTAAATCATATTTACTACGCAGTGGATCATGAATATCCCCTGTGTAACACATTGTTGCTTCTGCAATTTTACCAGTGTCTCGTACAGCGTCAATTGCAACTCTCATGCCTTCCACCCAGTTTAAGCTATCAAAAATACGGAATACATCAATGCCTGCTTGAGCAGAACATTCCACAAATTTTTGAATTAAATTATCTGGATAGTTTTTGTATCCAACTGCGTTTGAAGAACGAAGTAACATTTGGAATAACACGTTCGGCATTTTTTCACGAAGATCTAGTAATCGTTCCCATGGATCTTCTTTTAAGAAACGATACGCAACGTCAAACGTTGCACCGCCCCACATTTCCGCTGAGAATAGGTTCGGTAACATTCTCGCTGTTGGCTCCGCAATTTGATGTAAATCTTTTGTACGAATACGAGTTGCAAGTAATGACTGGTGTGCATCACGGAATGTTGTATCCGTTAAAAGTACACGTTTTTGATCCTGTACCCATTTTACTAATCCCTCCGCTCCACGCTCGTCCAAAATTTGTTTCGTTCCATTTTGGATTGGCTCTGAATGTTTTAAACATGGAATACGAGCATCTGGGAATATTGGTTTTTCTTTTTTACCTACTCCTGGGAAACCATTTACTGTTACTGTACCAATGTAATTTAACATTTTCGTTCCACGGTCTTTACGTTTCGGGAACAAGAACAATTCAGGTGACGCATCGATAAATGAAGTATCATATTCTCCTGATAAGAAGTTTTTATGTTTTACTACATTCTCTAGGAATGGAATATTTGTTTTAATACCACGAATACGGAATTCTTTTAAGTTACGTTCCATTTTTGCAGCAGCTTGCTCAAAAGTAAGTGCCCAAGTTGTAACTTTTACAAGTAAAGAATCGTAGTACGGTGTAATAACTGCGCCTTGGAAGCTATTTCCTGTATCAAGACGTACACCAAAACCACCGCCTGATCGATACGCCATAATTTTTCCTGTATCCGGCATAAAATTATTTAGCGGATCTTCAGTTGTTACACGAGATTGAATTGCAAATCCATGTACAACTACTTCCTCTTGCTTCGGAACACCTACCATTTTGCTATGTAATGAATGTCCATCAGCTATTAAAATTTGTGATTGAACAATATCTACTCCCGTAATCATTTCTGTAATCGTATGTTCTACTTGAACACGTGGATTTACTTCAATAAAGTAAAACTCATCATCTTTTACAAGGAATTCTACTGTTCCTGCATTTAAATAATTTACATTTTTCGTTAACTTCACAGCAGCATCACAAATACGCTGACGCAGATCATCTGAAAGTGATACACTCGGTGCAATTTCTACAACTTTTTGATGACGACGTTGTACAGAACAGTCACGCTCGTATAAATGAACAACATTGCCTTCTTCATCTGCTAAAATTTGTACTTCTATATGTTTAGGTTTTTCAACGAATTTTTCGACGTAAACTTCATCATTACCAAAGGCTGCTTTCGCTTCTGATTTCGCTCGATTATATGATTCTCCTAATTCCTCACTAGTACGCACAATACGCATACCACGACCGCCACCCCCAAGGGATGCTTTAATAATAATCGGGTAATCATACTTTTCAGCAAATTTTTCGACTTCTTCTAATGAATTTACTGGACCATCACTACCAGGTATAACTGGAATTTGTGCTAGCTGCGCTTGTGTTCTTGCTTTCACTTTATCTCCAAACATATCTAAATGCTTACTTTTCGGACCGATAAAGATAATTCCTTCTTCTTCACAACGTTTAGCGAATTGAATATTTTCTGACAAGAAACCATATCCAGGGTGGATTGCATCTACATGATTACTTTTTGCAATCTCAATAATGCCTTCAATATCTAGATAAGCATCAATTGGTTTTTTTCCTTCCCCAACTAAATAGGACTCATCGGCTTTATAGCGATGATAAGAACCACTATCCTCTTTAGAATAGATTGCAACTGTTTTTAATCCAAGTTCCGAACAAGCTCGAAACACACGAATTGCAATCTCTCCACGGTTAGCTACCAATACTTTTTGAATACGTTGCAGCTTTGTCATGATTTTCCCCCTCTACTTTCCTACCACTCTAGAGATAAAATATATACACACCTTAAAAAGCGTGAAGTTCTTCACTTTCCACATTATATTATACTTAGAAAGCTTCACTTTATTTTTATCCATCATACCTTATTTTTTAACAAATGATAAGTTTTCTGTGCAATTTGTTTCACAAAAATAGTATAGCATACCTCTTCCTTTTCTAACAACTTAATTGTATATCACATTTGAGTTAATGTGATATATCTTTTAACTGAAAGAAAAATTAATACATCCTATTTAAAACAATTTAAAAATAAAAAACACATTATGCTCTAAAGCATAATGTGTTTTTATTTTACAACTACAAGATGTGGTCCATTTTGTTCTCTTTCTTTCATTAGACCATTCTGTTGTTTCTCTTGTCGTTTCACGTGACTAGCAATATTAAGTAGTATTCCCATTGCAAGTAGATTAGCTATTAAGGAACTTCCACCATAACTAATAAATGGTAAAGGCACTCCCGTAAGCGGTATTAATCCAGACATACCACCAACATTAACAAAAGTTTGTACTCCTATTAAACTTGCAATTCCGATTGCAATTAAACTTCCAAAAGGATCGTTACATTTTTGAGCAATCCTGAATGAACGAATAATAATAAGTAGCAAGCAAATTAAAATAATAGCTACACCAATAAAACCTAATTCTTCAGATATAATAGCCATAATAAAATCTGTTTGCGGTTCTGGTAAATACCCATATTTTTGCACACTATTTCCTAATCCTCGACCATTTAGCCCTCCTGAAGCAATTCCAATAAAAGAATTTACTAATTGGAATCCATCATTCTGAGGATCATTGAATGGATCAAGAAAAACTGAAAAACGTGCCTTTTGATATCCACTTAATTTATAATTAGCCAAAAAATATAGAGCTGGAATCCATACTATAGAAGTTAAAACAATTCGTTTAATCCATAAATTAATCCTTACTCCTGAACAAAGAAACATAATCCCTACTGTTCCTGCAATTAACAAATCGGTACCTAAATCATTTTGCTTTAAAATTAAAAACATTGCCATTCCAACAAATCCAAGTGTAAGTCCCGACCCTTTAAAAACAGGTGTATTTGTTTCTTGTCTCCTTGCAAAAAAGCGAGCTAATATAATAATAATCGATAGTTTAACAAATTCAGCGGGCTGTATACCTAATATCCAACCTTTTGCACCATTTATTTCCTTACCAAAAATCAAGGCTGCTGCTAGTAAAGCAATACTCCCTAGCCCCATCGCGGATAAAATTATTCGTTTCCTCCAAAACTTATAAGGTAACGAAGCTACAATTACTAACAATACCGTTCCAATAGCTAAAGTTATTAATTGTTTTTTAAAAAAGTAATTTGCCGGCCAGTTATGCCTCGAAATCGCAACAATGGAACTAGAACTATATACCATTATTACTCCCAGCACACATAAGATAACAAGAGGAAGTAATAATGAATAATCCATTGATTTCCATACTTTTTTCATTTCATTTCCTCTTTCTGTTTCAATTTAATTATTGTTGTATTCCATATGTACATTGATTCTTCCTGCTTTATTATACAAATAAAAAGCTCAAACTAATTTAGTTTGAGCCCCCTTATTTGAACCCGTTATTGTTGTTTGTTTGTAAATGCTTCATGAAGTGCAGATAACTCACGTTCGAGCTCACCTAACATTGCTTTCCCTTGTTCTTCTGCAATAAGACCAAGGCGAACTGCAAAATCGACCTCGCGGGATAGTCCAAACATTTGTGTGTCTAACACTTCTTCATATAATGGACATTGCGGCATTGTAAGATGGTCCATTTGCACCTTAATAAGTCTTAAAATCTTCTCTGCATCCGCTTGTAGAAGGGCTAGTGCCTTTTCCTGATGATTTGCTACTGTCTCAGACGCCAAATTGATTCCCTCCGTTTCCGTCCTACTCTCCTCTATCCTATCTATTAATATTAGCGATAGTTTTAATAAATTGCAATAGAAACATTTTTTGTGACAACAGTGTCTAATACTATTATACTGAAAAGTGGGAGTATAACACAAATGGGGGAACAACAATGAGCGAAATTTTATTTATTAACGGAAAAGTACGTTTTCCAATCACTATTGATCCAACTGTTTGGATCTTTGATGATCGAAAAGTAGATTTGACAACTTACTTTGATGAAACTAGAGAAAACACGTCTGAACTAGAAACTTATTTAAAAAACACTTCAGAACATTGGGATCGCGAAATCCGTGATGGCGCCGCTTTTCCTCCAATACAACAAAGTGTGAAGAAATATAAAAAAGAACAGCTGATTACTGGAACATTTGGTATACCATTTCATCCATTCCTTGCTAACGCTGAAATTTTAGAGGACGCTACGCAAGTTGAAATTGAAACGGTAGATCATACAATGACACTTCCATTAGAAACTGCCAAAAATGCTATACTAGGCTTTTCAAAAGAAGGAAAACCATTAAAAGAAGACGGGCCTGTTCATCTCTATTTCAATGATGGATCTAATCAACAAAATCCAATCCGTAACATCCGTAAATTTACAATTATTTAAAGAAAAGGAGTGAGCTTAAGCTCACTCCTTTTTACAATAAATCTGCTGCTAGTTGAGCTAAATTAGATCGCTCCCCTTTAACAAACTTCACATGACCACTAATACGCTGTTCTTTAAACTTCTCTACAACATACGTTAAGCCATTATTATATTCATCTAAATATGGGTGATCAATTTGCTGAGGATCTCCCATCAATACAATCTTACTCTTTTCCCCTACCCTAGTTAATATCGTCTTCACTTCATGCTTTGTTAAATTTTGTGCTTCGTCAATGATAATGAACTGATCTGGAATACTTCTCCCACGTATATAAGTAAGGGCTTCTACTTCAATCGAACCCATTCCAGCTAAAATAGCATCTAACTCTCCTGGCTTTTTCGTATTAAATAAATACTCTAGGTTATCAAAAATTGGCTGCATCCATGGTCTTAATTTTTCTTCTTTTTCTCCTGGTAAATAACCGATATCTTTTCCGACTGGAACAATTGGTCTTGCCACAAGTAATTTTTTATATAACCCTAAGTCTTCTGTTTGCATAAGTCCCGAAGCTAACGCAAGTAACGTTTTTCCTGTGCCGGCTTTCCCCGTTAACGTTACAAGCGGAATATCTTCACGAAGCAACAATTCTAATCCCATAATTTGCTGCACGTTTCGTGGTCGTATCCCCCACACTTGTTCATTGTGAAAAATAAGTTTCTTTACCTTCTTCCCTAAGTGATCCACAATGCCAAGCGCAGAACTAGAGCCCCCTAATGCATCTTTCATTACTACAAATTGATTTGGGTAAAAAGGATGATTCGCAATTTCAGATAGAGGCAATTCACCTTTCTCATAAAAATAATCCAATTGTTCTTTTGATATATATCCTTCTAAAAAACCAGAATATATATTTTCTACTTCAATTACGCGATCACTTAAATAATCTTCAGCCTTCAAACCAATTGCATCAGCTTTTACCCTTACGAGTACATCTTTACTTACTAAAATAACAGACTTCCCGTCCTCTTTTTCCTGTTCTTCTAAAGATAGATTTTTTGCTACAGCTAAAATTCGATTATCATTTGTTTTTTCTACAAAAATATCTTGTAGTTGCACAAATGAACGATGGTTCAATTCAATACGAAATGTTCCGCCGTTTTCTAGCGGGATACTTTCATGCAGCTTTCCTATTTCACGAAATTTATCTATTAACTTAGATACATAACGAGCGTTTCTTCCTACTTCATCCATATAACGTTTTTTCGAATCAACCTCTTCTAATACAACTGCTGGAATCACTACTTCATTGGTTTCAAATGAAAAAATAGATAAAGGATCCTGCAAAAGTACATTCGTATCTAACACATAAATTTTATCCAACCTGTTACCCCCTGACTCCACTTTTAAATTTGTAGAACAAGGGTTTCATCCATAAAATATGGACGAACCATTGTTATAATTATATGTACCGTGTAAACGAGGTAGAATCGAAAATCATAGTCATTAAACCTTTTATTTATTCTTTATTCATTTCTATTCAATATATTACTTTTTATTATAATTATTAACGTTAAATCACAATAACCGACTACAAAAGTGAATAAACGAATTTCTTATTTAGCATCTTTATAATTCTCTTATCCCTACTAACACTTCGTTATCCAGCTTTTTCGCTGCCCGAAGATCATATGTTTTTTCATATGTTGGTTCAATTGCAAGTTTTGCTCCATAAAACATAACATCACGCACTTCTTGCACCTTTACTTCTATTACAGTTAATTTTAGAGAAATACCTTCCATTCTATCTGTCAAAATTTCACCTGCACCACTTATAGAAAATACGGATTCATTCGCCATTATAGTCAATACCACACCTGTATTATGACGTATATTTTCCACAATACGTGAACGTTGATCTACTGCAAATCGAATACTAGTTTCACTCACTGCATACACCCAAGAAATAGCACTTACGTTAGGAACTTGTTTTTCGAAATCTGTCGTTGCTATCATAACAATACACTCTTTACGCAACGTTTGTACTAAATCCTCTGTTAAGGTAGGCTCTACTACATTCGCCATATTTTCACCTCCAAATATACTTGGTATATCCTTATCATAACTTATTTTTCGAATTGCGAAAATATTATTTTTTCCCACTATTATTCAAAAACATTATACTTCCATGATATACTTATACTGATAGAATTCGTATTGAGGTGACGAAATGAGAGTCAAATGTATGATTTGTGATAAAAAAGATATGTTAGATGATGAAAATCCTATGGCAAAAAAACTGCGTAATCGCCCTATTCATACATATATGTGCATGGAATGTTCGGAACGAATTGCAGAGCGTACAATGGAACGTCATGCAAGTGGTAATTTCCGATTATATCGTGATAAAAAAATCGAAGATGATTGGTAAAATGTAAATAAGTCCTTACTCATATAGATAAGGACTTATTTATATTTTTCTGGTTCACGATTCATCTGATCCAAAAAACAATCAATGGCTTCTAACGGAAACCTTGCAGATTTCCGTTCTCCATTTATTTCATATGTAATTAAATACATTTCCTCGTTCTTTTCGACTTCCACATTTCTTAATTTATGTTCTTCATATACCATATTTTGAAATAACAAATATGTTTCTTTTGCAGCACTATCATCTGGACGTGCTTCCGCAACTGTTTTAATTGTTAACCAATTATATAGTGCATCTTGTACTGAACGCATGAAAACTCCCCTTTCTTATCCTGCTTTTTGTTGTTTCGCTTGACGCAAACGCAGTCTATAAATTCCAAGTACAATTGCCGCTACAACAAGTCCTTCTCCAACAGGTAAAAACACAGCAAAAAAGGTTAATACTGTGCATCCAATTGCTAATGATATGTATATCACAATATTTTTTAGTACAGACAACTTTCTAGCAAACCCTAAATTATAAACGAGAGCACTTAATATAATAATCGTCCCATAAAGTAACCACATTCCTAACTCTGGATTTTCATCTACCTTACACAATTTTGCAAAAAAAGACATCCTTTCTAACACACTCTTCCCCCCTAGCAGTAAAATGCAATTTTCTTTATACACTTAATACAAGAGTAACTCGCAAAAAAAATACTGTCCACAAAAAAGAGTAAATATTCTAAAAAATAAACAAAATAAAAAAACAACGCCCTTTATAAAGGGCGTTGTTTTTTTATTTTTACGCTTCAACAGATTTCTTTTTCTTAGCAGCTCTTTCGCGCTCACTCTTATCAAGAATCTTTTTACGTAGACGAATTGATTCTGGAGTTACTTCACAGAACTCGTCATCGTTTAAGTACTCTAATGATTCTTCTAAAGTCATTAGGCGTGGTTTCTTCATTGTTGAAGTTTGATCTTTCGTCGCAGAACGAATGTTAGTTTGTTGTTTCATTTTCACAACGTTAACTGTTAAGTCGTTCTCACGAGTGTGTTCTCCGACAATCATACCAGCATATACTTCTGTACCTGGTTCAACGAAGATTACACCACGGTCTTCAACTTGCATAATACCGTATTGTGATGCTTTTCCTGTTTCAAGTGAAACTAGAACACCTTGGCGACGTCCACCAACTTGTCCAGCGTGTACTGGTTGGTAGCAATCGAATGTATGGTTTAAAATACCATAACCACGAGTTAATGTTAAGAATTCTGTTGTGTAACCAATTAAACCACGTGCTGGAACCATGAAAGTAAGGCGAACTTGACCGTTTCCGTTATTCACCATATCTAACATTTCACCTTTACGTGCACCCATAGATTCCATAATAGAACCAGTGTATTCTTCAGGTACATCGATTTGTACGCGCTCTACAGGCTCACATCTTACGCCATCAACTTCTTTAATGATTACTTCTGGCTTAGATACTTGTAATTCATAACCTTCACGACGCATGTTTTCAATTAAGATAGATAAATGTAGTTCCCCACGTCCAGATACGATCCACGCATCAGGAGAATCTGTATTATCTACACGTAAACTTACATCTGTTTCTAATTGTGAACGAAGACGCTCTTCAATTTTACGAGATGTAATGTATTTACCTTCACGACCTGCAAATGGGCTGTTATTTACAAGGAACGTCATTTGTAGTGTTGGCTCATCAATACGTAATAATGGTAACGCATCTTGATGTTCAACTGGACATACTGTTTCACCTACGTTAATGTCTTCCATACCAGAAACGGCTACTAAGTCCCCTGCTTTTGCTTCTTCAATTTCTTGACGTTTTAATCCCATGTAACCGAATAATTTCGTTACGCGGAATTGCTTCACGCTTCCGTCTACTTTCATTAAAGCAACTTGTTGTCCAACCTTCATTGTACCGCGGAATACGCGACCAACTCCAATACGTCCAACGTAGTCGTTGTAATCAAGAAGTGCTACTTGGAATTGAAGTGGCTCTTCGCTGTTATCAATTGGTGCTGGAATATGTTCGATAATTGTATCGAATAATGATTTCATATTCTCTTCTTGATTTGCTGGATTTGAATCTAAGCTTGCTGTTCCGTTCATTGCTGATGCAAATACAACTGGGAACTCTAATTGATCTTCGTTTGCACCAAGCTCAATGAATAAGTCGATTACTTCATCAACTACTTCATCTGGACGAGCGAAGTCACGGTCAATTTTGTTTACAACTACGATTGGAGTTAAGTTTTGCTCAAGAGCTTTCTTTAAAACAAATCGTGTTTGTGGCATACAACCTTCATATGCATCAACAACAAGTAAAACACCATCAACCATTTTCATGATACGTTCTACTTCTCCACCGAAGTCAGCGTGACCAGGTGTATCTAAAATGTTAATTCTTTTATCTTCATAGTGAATCGCTGTATTTTTCGCTAAAATTGTAATACCGCGTTCTCTTTCTAGATCATTTGAATCCATTGCGCGTTCTTCAACGTGTTCGTTCGCACGGAAAGTCCCCGCTTGACGTAATAACTGGTCAACAAGTGTTGTTTTACCATGGTCAACGTGGGCAATAATTGCTATATTACGTAAATCTTGTCGTTTTTTCAACATGTCCAACTCCTAATGTCTTTTTAATCCTTCTCTATTATAAGAGCGAAGGGGATACAATAGCAATTAAAATAAAAGCAAGAATGAAAATATAGTTGTATTCTTACTTTTGTGAAAGTAAAATGAGATTGGAGGGTGAAGAAATGGAACACATTCAATATCGCTTTTTATTAACTGCAATTATCGGTGTTATTTTCTTAATCGGTATCGGCATTATGATTGCTGAAAATAGTCCAATCGGTATTATTATTTGCATTATCGGCACATTTGTTACAGTTGGATACGGTTTTGTAACAAAAAGAAAAATGCGCAAATCACAATAACGCTAAAAAGTAAGAAGCTTATACACAGCCTCTTACTTTTTTTGTTGCTCTCATATAAACGATAACACTTCTTCATACACTCCTGGTTTTGCAACTAACACACTGCTCTTCTCTATGATAGAAAGTGGCGCTCCAGAGAATGTCGTCACCTTACCTCCAACTTCTTCTACAATTATCTGCCCTCCGCCAAAATCCCAAGGTGATAATCTCGGCGTTACATATGCATCTATTCTTCCTGTTGCAACGTATACCATCTCTAACGCTGCACAGCCATATGACCTTGTGCCCCTTGCTTTCTTAACAAGTGCCATCATACTTTCCATATTAAGCAATGGATTATCTGTAAGCCATATCGCATTTAAAGCTACAATACCTTGCTCTACAGTTCCTTTTTCCAATGGAGGAATTGATATATCATTACAAAAAGCTCCAGATCCCTTGACTGCATGATATAGTTCATCATGCACTGGATCATATATAAGTCCAATCTTTCCGATACCGTTCTCATAAATCCCAATTGAAATCGCAAAATTTCTTTTTTGATGAACAAAGTTCATCGTGCCGTCAATTGGATCAATTAACCAAACAACCCCGTCAGAAGACGTTAACTCGTCTCCATAACCCTCTTCTCCTAAAATATTATGATTCGGGAATGTTTCTTTAATTTTCCCAATTAAAAACTGTTCTATCTCTCGGTCCATATTTGTAACTAAGTCAGCTGCATTTGATTTTGTTTCTATAATAAGTGCTTTTTTCATTGATGCCATTAAATGCTCTCCTGCATCCCGAATCCACCGTTTGGCGTGTGCATCGATGTCTTTCCATACTTCTTGCATGTTTAAACACTCCGATCTATACTGTTCACAGAAAAAACGAACCCTTTATAAGGTTCGCACCAACTAATTTTTTATACATATACTATTATTACGCTTCTAAACGAATCATTTCAAGTCTTAGCACTTCTAACTTTTGTACACACTCTTCTTTTTTCTGGTTATCATCTTCCATCATCGCATCATATAAAGTTGCTAATTCATAATCTAGCTCCAAACGTAGCACCGGTATTCTCTTTTCAGCATCTGTTCTCTTTAACGCATTAATCACCTGTCTCATATTATTTGCCTCCTCCCAATATTCGTCTGCCCTCGGACTAGAATTAATTCAATTTTCTGATTTTTTGTTTTATACTATACTATGTTGGATAAATCATCTATGCAACAAAATTATATTTTTTTATTTAAATTTTTTTGTGCTGTTTTTTTTATGAATAGTACAAGCTATGCTAAAATAAAAGCAAAATAGGAGTTGGAGGAACAATCATGACAATACAAACATTCAAGTCAACTGATTTTGATGTCTTTACAGTTGATGGTCTCGAAGAACGAATGAGTGCAATTAAAACGAACATTCATCCTAAGCTAGAAGCTTTAGGGGAACAATTTGCAGAATACTTATCCAAACAAACTGATGAGAACTTTTTTTATCATGTTGCAAAACACGCACGCCGCAAAGTCAATCCACCAAACGATACTTGGGTTGCTTTTTCAACAAATAAACGAGGATATAAAATGCTACCGCATTTCCAAATCGGCTTATGGGGTACTCATGCCTTCATATACTTTGGTTTAATCTATGAGTGTCCACAAAAAGTTGAGACGGCTCATGCCTTCTTAGAACATTTAAATGATTTAAAAACAAATATTCCAAATGACTTCGTTTGGTCCATTGACCATACTAAACCAAGTGTGAAATTACATAAAACACTTGAAACCGAAGACTTACAAAAGATGATTGAACGATTAGCTACTGTAAAAAAAGCAGAATTATTAGTTGGTATTCATATATCACCAGAGGAGTTTTCAGCAATGACCAACGAACAATTCCTTGCTAAGATTGAATCTACGATGCAATCACTCCTTCCTTTATATGCACTTTGTAATCGATAGTAGAAAACGGACAATTTATATTGTCCGTTTTTAGTTGTTATCACATTATATCACTTCAGTTTTTATTTTTCAAAATATTTTTTACATTTTTACAAGCTTTTGTTCTTCGACTTCTTTTGCCTTTTGAATAGCACGATATATAGAGTATCCACTTACTTCTTGAAATTCTTTATCAATTTTCTTTTCTTCTGCTTTCGATGGAACAATCTCTTTAAAACGACGATATAAACCCATTAACTCTTCTCTTATAATTCCTTTTTCATAGGCTTTCTCAATCGCTTCATAAAACTTCACCATTGTAACCATTTCCTCATTTGACCAATCATAATCTAACGGATATTGATATTCCATTTCGCACCTCATTTATCATTTCTTCTTGTTTCATTATGCTATCTTAAAGAGAATATTTTATTCTTCATTATAGCCACTCTGCATTATACACTATTTATTCATTTTAATGGAATTGTCTTCCTCTATTCATTAGTTGAGGCTAACTATTAAACATACTCCCCTTAAAAAGATTTTTTTCTATACATCTATAATTATTGGTGATATAATGCTTTTGTTTTATAGAAAATAAAGTGAAGCTACCATCTCAAAAACGATTTTTTGAATGGCAGAAAAACAAGCCTTATTCTAAAAAGGGCTACACTTTTTTAGAGCAGGATTATATAAAACAAATTACACTAAATATTATGAAGAAGAAGGGGTGTATAGATTGTCCCAATACGAAACACCATTGTTTACCGCTTTAGTTGAGCACAGTAAGCGAAATCCAATTCAATTCCATATTCCTGGTCATAAAAAAGGACAGGGCATGGATCCTACATTTCGCGAATTTATTGGGCATAATGCATTAGCAATTGATTTAATTAATATTGCGCCACTCGATGATTTACATCATCCAAAAGGTATGATTAAAGAAGCACAAGATTTAGCAGCAGCCGCATTCGGTGCAGATCATACTTTCTTTTCTATTCAAGGTACAAGTGGCGCTATTATGACAATGGTGATGAGCGTTTGCGGTCCTGGTGACAAAATCCTAGTACCACGAAACGTGCATAAATCAGTAATGTCAGCTATTATTTTCTCAGGTGCAAAACCGATTTTCATGCATCCTGAAATCGATCCGAAGCTCGGTATTTCTCATGGAATCACAATTCAATCTGTCAAAAAAGCACTTGAAGAGCACTCAGATGCAAAGGGCTTACTTGTTATTAACCCAACGTACTTTGGGTTTGCTGCAGACTTAGAACAGATTGTACAATTAGCACATTCTTATGACATCCCTGTACTAGTCGACGAGGCTCATGGTGTTCATATTCATTTTCACGATGAATTACCTATGTCAGCGATGCAAGCTGGTGCGGATATGGCAGCAACAAGTGTTCACAAATTAGGAGGCTCTTTAACTCAAAGTTCTATTCTTAATGTGAAAGAAGGCTTAGTGAATGTAAAGCATGTCCAATCTATTATTAGCATGCTTACAACTACATCAACTTCTTACATCTTGTTAGCATCCCTTGATGTTGCGAGAAAACGTCTTGCTACAGAAGGAACAGCACTCATAGAACAAACAATACAATTAGCTGAGCATGTTCGTGATGCTATAAATTCTATTGAGCATCTTTACTGTCCTGGAAAAGAAATGTTAGGTACAGATGCTACCTTTAACTATGATCCTACAAAGATAATTGTATCTGTAAAAGATTTAGGTATTACCGGCCACCAAGCTGAAGTATGGCTTAGAGAGCAATATAACATTGAAGTAGAACTCTCAGATCTATACAACATACTATGTCTTATCACTTTGGGAGATACAGAAAGTGATACAAATACACTTATTGCAGCATTACAAGATTTAGCAGCAACATTTAGAAATAGGGCAGATAAAGGTGTTCAAGTACAAGTAGAGATTCCAGAAATTCCAGTGTTAGCACTTTCTCCTCGAGATGCTTTTTATTCGGAAACAGAAGTCATTCCATTTGAAAATGCAGCGGGTCGTATTATAGCTGATTTTGTTATGGTTTATCCGCCAGGGATTCCAATCTTTACTCCGGGGGAAATTATTACACAAGAAAACTTAGAGTATATTCGTAAAAACTTAGAAGCAGGTTTACCTGTACAAGGTCCTGAAGATATGACATTACAAACATTACGTGTTATTAAAGAGTACAAGCCTATCAGTTGATAGGCTTTTTTTTCACCTTTTTTCCTTTTCTTCATACGATACTTAAGAATGTAACGTATAGGTGGGGATACTATTATGATTGTAATAGGCCGTTCTATTGTACATCCTTATATTACAAATGAATATGAGCCATTTGCAGCAGAGAAACAACAAATTTTATCAATAATGGCAGGAAATCAAGAAGTTTATTCCTTCCGAACAGCTGATGAACTCAGCTTTGATCTCAATTTACGAGTTAATATTATTATCTCTGCACTAGAGCTTTTTCAAAGTGGATTTCAGTTTCGTACATTTCAACAATCCTTTTGCAACCCCCAGTATTGGAAAAGAACGTCTCTTGGGGGATTCGAGCTTCTTCCAAACATACCACCTTCTATTGCCATACAGGATATTTTCAAAAACGGAAAACTATATGGAACTGAATGCGCAACCGCTATGATCATTATTTTTTATAAAGCTTTACTATCATTGTATGAGGAAGAAACTTTCAATCGTCTATTTGCAAACCTTTTACTTTATACATGGGACTACGACCAAGATCTAAGGCTCATAACAAAAAACGGTGGCGATCTTGTTCCAGGTGACCTCGTTTACTTTAAAAACCCACAAGTAAATCCAGCTACGATTGAATGGCAAGGAGAAAATACAATCTATTTAGGAAATTTCTTTTTTTACGGGCATGGCGTAGGTGTAAAAACAAAAGAAGAAATTATTTATTCATTAAATGAACGACGAGTCCCTTACGCTTTTATTTCAGCTTTCTTGACCGATACTATTACCCGTATCGATAGTCGTATAATGAGCCAATACGCTTCTTCTAGTACACCACAGACCTCCATAAGCTTTATTCCGATTAGGGATGATGCAATCGTTGCAACAGTTGGTCATACAACTACAATTTATTAAAAAAGCGCCTACACATGTAGGCGCTTTTTCTTATTATTAAGCTTTTGTATGTTCTTTATGGTCACATTCGCAATGAGATCCACATTTCCCGTATAGTACTGTTGATTTTTCATCTTCAAAATGTCCAATTGTTCCTTCACATACTTGGCATACGATTGTTCCCATTTTCATTTCCCCCTGAGTTTCAATAGTAATCTATTTATTTATCATTAAGCTTTCGCATTATCTTTTCTAGCACAGTCACAATTTGTTCCGCATTTTCCGTAAAGTACCGTCGTTTTCTCATCTTCAAAATGTCCGATTGTTCCTTCACATACTTGGCATACGATTGTTCCCATTTTTCATTTCCCCCTAAGTTTATGGTCCTAAAAACTTTTAGCTGTCCATTTCCTATCAATTATTGGGCTTTTGTATGCTCTGTGTGATCACATCCGCAAGATCCACATTTCCCGTAAAGTACCGTTACTTTCTCATCTTCGAAGTGTGCAATTGTACCTTCACAATCTTGACATACGATTGTTCCCATTTTTCATTTCCCCCTAAGTTTATAATCCCAAAAACTTTTTGTAACCGCTTAACTTTCTGTCTTTATTTTAATATGTTATACTTTTTACGTCAATAGGTTTTTAGTATAACACATTAAATATTTTCAATTTAAATTAGTATGCGATATTCAAATGAAAAAACAGCCATATTTATAAGTACGACTGTTTCACATTAATTATTCTTCATATTCCGCATGTAAAGAAGTTGACGGAACTAGAAATTTGAAAAACTGAGCTAACTCCTTTGCTTCCTCTTCTGATCCTAATTTAAAAATCTCCTGTATATATTGAACATTCTCTACATCATCTCGTCCGAGTAAAGTAGACCTTCCTGTTTGCATACAAACAATGAGCGGCTTTCCAAAAAACA
Source organism: Bacillus sp. PK6-16 (assembly GCF_056530295.1). Taxonomy (NCBI): domain Bacteria; kingdom Bacillati; phylum Bacillota; class Bacilli; order Caryophanales; family Bacillaceae; genus Bacillus; species Bacillus sp. PK6-16. The sequence continues at coordinate 1,448,486 of NZ_CP096511.1, read as the reverse complement.
TATTTGTATAAATAACACCAAAATCATAACGTGTATCATGTGTCATAAACCCTAAAAATCGTACCTTCACACTTTCATGCTCATCATACAATTTTTCAAACATTGGTTTCCACCTTTCTACATCACGTTTCATTAATAGTATATTAAACAAAACATGTAATACTCCTTTTAATTGTCAAAAAATTCAGTAGGATGTAGAATGATAGTATTCTACTAAGTTAGGGGGAACTTATATGCAACACGCCTTTATTACGCTTGTACCGAAATCCAACCAACAATCAGTTTCAATAGATGATATAAAACAACTTTTTCATTATTATAAAACAGTTACTTCTAAAACTGGTGCCCAAATTAATTACACGTATACAAATACCGCTTTTCCTTATGAAATTTTAGATACATCTACAACAACATTAAAACTTCAATCCAATCACGACCGGTATGACTCAATTTATATTGGTGTTGGTATAGAAAATGAACAATCTTTCATCCAAGTTTCTTTACCACCTAATGCAACATTTGGTGACAAAGGGAAAGCAAATGAATTTTGCCGTTTTTTAGCGAAGAAATTAGAAGGAGAGTTACAATTATTTAATGGAAGAACAATGTATTTTTATAAACGCTAATTTAAAAAATAGATAATATGATTAAAAATAATATACAATTCGAACATGTAAGAAATAATGCTTGCTTTCTTACGTGCAATACAAAATATGCTATTACATAGGCTAAATATAGAAATACGAAAAAAAGAATAACTTTATAATGAAACTTATCACCATTCGATAATGTTAATACAGTGGAAAAGCCACTCCATAGTAGTAAATGATAAAATATAACATGTAATATTTTCATGGAACCTTCTCCTTTGACATGCTCTATTTTATTAATATATGGGGTTACGTTTGAATCAATTACATATTATAGGATGATATATATTACCTTTGAAGTAAGTTAAGCCGGAATCATTTGTTAAAGTATTATATATTCATTCGACAAGTACGTTTAAAGACCTTGCAAGTCATTTGATGAAAATAAAAATAGCCCCTCTCTTACAATAAGAGAAGGGCTATTTACATTACTTAAATTATTTTACAATGTGAATTGGCATTCCAAGAGCAACTTCAGCTGCTTCCATTGTGATTTCACCTAATGTTGGGTGAGCATGGATTGTTTGAGCGATATCTTCAGCTGTCATTCCAGCTTCGATAGCTAAACCAATCTCAGAGATAATATCAGAAGCACCTGCACCTGCAACTTGAGCACCTACAAGAAGACCATCTTCTTTACGTGTTACAAGTTGTAAGAAACCGTCAGTGCTGTTTAATGATAATGCACGACCGTTAGCAGCGAATGGGAACTTAGATACAGTTACAGTCATTCCAGCTTCTTCAGCTTGTTTTTTAGTGTAACCAACAGATGCTAATTCTGGATCAGTGAAGCATACTGCAGGAATTCCGATGTAATCGATAGCTGATGCATGGCCACTAATTGCTTCTACAGCTACTTTACCTTCGTAAGAAGCTTTGTGAGCTAATGGTGGTCCAGGAACGATATCACCGATTGCATAGATGTTTGGTACATTTGTACGACATTGCTCATCGATTTCGATGATGCCACGGTCAGTCATTTTAACTCCAACTTGCTCAAGACCGATTTCTTGAGTGTTTGGACGACGACCTACAGTTACTAATACGTAATCTGCTTCTACAGTTTGGATTTCACCTTTAACTTCAAAGCTAACTTTTACGCCAGTTTCTGTTTCTTCAACGCCTTTAGCCATAGCTTTTGTATGGATATTTACGTTACCTTTTTTCTGTAGAGCACGTTTAACAACAGAGCTCATAGCTTTTTCGAAACCAGCTAAGATTTCGTCGCCAGCTTCTACTACAGTAACTTCTGTACCGAAGTTAGCATATGCAGTACCTAATTCCATACCGATGTAACCGCCGCCGATTACAACAAGTTTTTTAGGAATTTCAGGTAAGCTTAAAGCACCTGTAGAGTTGATAACACGTTTAGAGTATTTGAATCCTGGAATTTCGATTGGTGTAGAACCAGTTGCAAGAACAGCATTTTTAAACGTATAAGTTTGAGCTGCATCTTCAGTCATAACGCGTAATGTATTAGCATCTACGAAGTAAGCTTCACCGCGAATGATTTCAACTTTGTTACCTTTAAGAAGGCCTTCAACACCGCCAGTTAATTTCTTAACTACGCCGTTTTTCCATTCTTGAACTTTTGTAAAGTCAACTTTTACGTTTTCTGCAGTAATACCCATGTCATCAGAATGCATTGCATTCTCATAACGATGACCTGCATTGATTAACGCTTTTGAAGGAATACATCCAACGTTTAAGCATACGCCACCAAGGTTAGCTTTTTCAATGATTGCTACCTTTTGACCTAATTGTGCTGCACGAATTGCCGCAACGTATCCACCAGGACCTGCACCAACAACGACTGTATCTAATTCAATTGGGAAATCTCCTACTACCATTGTTATTACGCCTCCATTACTAATAATTGTGGGTCATTCAATAGACGTTTAATTTGGTTTAACGCTTTTTGAGCAGTTGCACCGTCAATTAAACGATGGTCAAAGCTTAGAGATAATGCTAATACTGGAGCTGCAACGATCTCACCGTTTTTCACAACTGGTTTTTCAGCGATACGGCCGATACCAAGGATTGCTACTTCTGGGTGGTTGATAACTGGAGTGAACCATTGTCCACCTGCAGAACCAATGTTTGTAATTGTGCAAGAAGCACCTTTCATTTCAGCTGGAGCTAGACGACCTTCACGTGCTTTACCAGCAAGATCATTGATCTCGTTAGAGATTGTGAAGATAGACTTACGATCTGTATCTTTAACAACTGGTACTAATAGACCTTTGTCTGTATCAGCTGCGATACCGATATTGAAGTAATGTTTATGAACTACTTCTTGAGATGCATCGTCTAAAGAAGTGTTTAACATTGGGTATTCACGTAATGCAGATGTTAAAGCTTTAACAACGTACGGAAGGTAAGTTAATTTAATACCTTTGTCAGCTGCTACTGCTTTGAACTTCTTACGGTGAGCAACAAGTTCTGTTACATCTACTTCGTCCATTAATGTTACGTGAGGAGCTGTGTGTTTAGAGTTAACCATTGCTTTCGCAATCGCTTTACGGATACCACTCATTTTCTCACGAGTTTCTGGATATTCACCAGCTGGGATTGGTTGTGCTTTTGGTGCTTCTTCTTTCGCTGCTGCTGGAGTAGCTTCTACTGCTGCTGGAGCCTCAGTTGCTGCTACAGTTTGTCCACCATTTGCAAATGCATCGATGTCAGCTTTTACGATACGGCCATTCTTACCAGTACCAGCTACTTTATGAATGTCTACACCTTTTTCACGAGCGTATTTACGAACAGATGGCATAGCGATTACGCGCTCATTTACTACTTCTGCAGTTGCTGCTGGAGTAGCTTCCGCTGCTGGAGCTTCTACTGCTGCTTCTTCAGCTTTTGGAGCTTCATCATGATCGTCACCTTTAAATTTAAGGTTTTCGTATCCAGGAGCATCAAATTTAATTAATGTATCTCCTACGATTGCAACTGTTCCTTCTTCTACAAGTACTTCAAGTACTTTACCTTTAACAGGAGAAGGGATTTCTACTACTGCTTTATCATTTTGTACTTCAAGAAGTACATCGTCTTCGTTTACTTCATCGCCTGGTTTAATAAACCATTTTACGATTTCACCTTCGTGGATACCTTCACCGATATCTGGTAGTTTAAATTCAAATGCCACGGAATTCAGCCCCCTGATTCATTTCATTATTATGGAATATGTACAAAAGAAACCAGCATGTGCTGATTTCTTTTGCACATGAAAAGCTAAAAATTAGAAGTTCATTACTTTGTTTACAGCTTCAACAATATCTTTGTGGTTTGGTAACCATACGCTCTCTGCTTGAGAGAATGGGAATACTGTATCAGCAGCTGCAACACGTACAACTGGAGCTTCTAAGTTTAAGATTGCACGGTCGTTAATTTCCGCTACAACGTTAGCTGCAATACCAGCTTGTTTTTGAGCTTCTTGAACTACAACTACGCGACCTGTTTTTTCAACAGAAGCGATGATTGTTTCGATATCTAATGGTTGAACTGTACGTAAGTCAACAACCTCTAAAGAGATACCTTCTTTTTCAAGTTCTTCAGCAGCTTTTAATGCAGCGTGAACCATAGCACCGTAAGCGATAACAGATACATCTGTACCTTCACGTTTGATATCAGCTTTACCTAAATCAATTGTGTAATCACCTTCTGGTACCTCTTGACGGAATGAACGGTACAATTTCATATGCTCTAAGTAGATAACTGGATCGTTGTCACGAATCGCAGAGATTAAAAGACCTTTAGCATCGTATGGAGTAGATGGAATAACAACTTTTAGACCAGGTTGTTGAGCCACTAATCCTTCTAAGCTATCAGCATGAAGTTCAGGAGTATGAACACCACCACCGAATGGAGAACGAACTGTTACTGGAGCAGTCCAACGTCCACCAGAACGGTAACGCATACGAGCTAATTGACCAGAAATTGAATCCATTACTTCATAAACGAAACCGAAGAATTGGATTTCTGGAACTGGACGGAATCCTTCAAGTGCAAGACCAACTGCAAGTCCACCAATACCAGACTCTGCAAGTGGAGTATCCATTACACGATCTTCACCAAATTCAGCTTGTAAACCTTCAGTAGCACGGAATACACCGCCGTTTACACCAACGTCTTCACCAAATACAAGTACGTTAGGGTCATTTTTCATTTCAACGCGTAAAGCATCAGTGATTGCTTGAATCATTGTCATTTGAGCCATGGCTTACTTCGACTCCTTTTCTTTGTAGATTTCATATTGTTCAGCTAAGTTGTAAGGCATTTTTTCGTACATGATTTCCATTAAATCAGTCACTTTTTGTTTTGGAGCTTGGTCAGCCTTAGCAATTGCTTGTTTGATATCTTCTTTTGCTTCTTCGATTACTGTCTCTTCAACTTCTTGAGACCATAGGCCTTTAGCTTCTAAGAACTTACGGAAGCGTACGATTGGGTCTTTTTGTTCCCATTCGTTTTCGATATCTTTTGTACGGTAACGAGTTGGGTCATCACCAGCCATTGTATGTGGACCGTAACGGAATGTTAAAGTCTCGATTAAAGTAGGGCCTTCGCCATTTACTGCGCGCTCACGAGCGAAAGCAGTTGCTGCGTATACAGCTAATGGATCCATACCGTCTACTTGAATTCCGTAAATACCTGCTGCTACTGCTTTTTGTGCTACAGTTTTAGCTGCAGATTGCTTTTCTACTGGAGTAGAGATTGCATAACGGTTGTTTTGAACAACGAAGATTGCTGGAGCTTTGAATGCACCTGCAAAGTTCATACCTTCGTAGAAGTCACCTTGTGAAGCACCACCGTCACCAGTGTAAGTAATTGCAACAGATTTTTTACCACGTAGTTTCATACCTAACGCAACACCAGCAGTTTGGATGATTTGCGCACCGATAATGATCTGTGGAGCTAATGCATTTACATTCTCAGGCATTTGGTTACCCATGAAGTGTCCACGAGAGAATAAGAATGCTTGGTATAATGGTAATCCGTGCCATACTAATTGTGGTACATCACGGTATCCTGGTAAGATGAAGTCTTCTGCTTCAAGTGCGAAATGACTTGCTAATTGAGAAGCTTCTTGTCCAGCTGTAGGTGCGTAGAAACCTAAACGTCCTTGACGGTTTAAAGAAATAGAACGTTGATCTAATACGCGAGTATACACCATACGACGCATTAATTCTTTTAATTGATCATCAGATAATTCAGGCATAGCTGCTTCATTCACAACTTCACCGTTTTCATTTAAAATTTGTAATGTTTCAAATTGAGCTGCGATAGCTTTCATTTGCTCATCAACATTAAATAGGGTCTTTTTTGTTTTAGTACCCATTCCGTTCACCTCTTCCTCTCTTGAACCATATTCTGAAACGCTTTCACTGGCTATTTTCCAGTTTAAAAAGCGCAACGATGTAAACCAACATGTTTGTATGTCGGTTGAGAATAATTTTGTGTACCTAACAATCTGTACTAATGTTTTTTCAGAAACATATTAATACAATCTTGATCACGTTTTTTAGTTTACAACTATTCTAATTACGATGTCAATTACTTTGAATACGTTTTTTTATAAATAATATGCAGGTTTCTACTACACAAACATGTTTTTATTTTTTACATCTGTATTAGTAAGCATTGACCTACTGTTATATTATTCCCTTTTTCACTTATTTTTTCTCTTAGAATAATATGTAAACGATTTAATTCTCTTTAGTTTTTCTCTCTTCATAACAAAAATATACAAACTACTCTTCCTTTTTTAGGTAAATACCTATACATTTCTACCCTCTCTTCCATACATTATAGTAACCGCAGTATTAGCGGGAAATGATAAAGGAGGTCATCTCATGTACGGATACTCATATTGCTATCCAACTTGTTCATATCCTTCCTACGGTTATGGCGGTTCTTGTGGCGGGTCTGGACGCGGCTTCGCCTTAATCGTTGTGTTGTTTATTCTTTTAATTATCGTTGGTGCTGCTTGCATTCGCTAATTGTAAAACGAAACAACTATGGAAAGAAAAAAGACGGCTTTGCCGTCTTTTTCTGTTTATCACATACATAACTACTCTATAATAGAACGATTTCCAAAATGCCTTCCCTTTCTTGCCGATGACTTTTTCCATCTCCTTTGGTAGACTAAAGAGGAAAGGAGAGATTACATATGCTTACAATGAAAGATGTTATTCGCGAAGGAGATCCTATTTTGCGCAACATTGCAGAAGAGGTGTCCTTACCGGCAAGCGAAGAAGATACAACTACCTTAAAAGAAATGATTGAATTCGTAATAAATAGCCAAGATCCTGAAATGGCTGAAAAATATAGTTTACGCCCTGGAATCGGATTAGCGGCTCCGCAAATCGGTGTTTCAAAAAAAATGATTGCAGTTCATGTAACCGATGCGGATGGTACATTATATAGCCATGCATTATTCAATCCAAAAATCATTAGCCATTCTGTTGAACGTACATATTTACAGGGTGGTGAAGGCTGTCTATCTGTAGACCGCGAAGTACCTGGTTATGTTCCTCGTTATACAAGAATTACAGTAAAAGCAACTTCTATTAACGGAGAAGAAGTAAAATTACGTTTAAAAGGTTTACCAGCAATCGTATTCCAACACGAGATTGATCATTTAAATGGCGTTATGTTCTATGACCATATCAATAAAGAAAATCCTTTTGCCGCTCCTGATGATTCCAAACCTCTAGAGCGATAATAATAAAAAGGCGGAAGTTAATCTTCCGCCTTTTTATTATGAAATGGGTTCCATATTCACTTATAGCAATCCAGCCCACTTTAGTCCATGATATATACCGTCTTCATTAACATCCTTTGTCACATGATTTGCAAGTTTTTTCAAGTCTTCATGGCCATTTCCCATCACAATACCTGTGCCAACGGCTTCGATCATTTCTAAATCATTTAAGCCATCTCCAAATGCATACACTTGATCACGATTAAAACCTAACTTTTCAATGTATTTCTCAATTCCTTTTGCCTTAGAACCACCATTCGGAATGATATCCATTGAATATGCATGCCAACGAATAAAATGGAAATCTGGATAATGATTAATAAACTTTTCCTCTTCATTTACTTCACAAAAAAGTAGTGTTTGATAAATATTACGTTCCTCATAAAAATTAGGCTCATATGCTGGATGCTCAAAGTTTAAGCTTCCAAAGCCTTCTTTCACATAATCATGATATTCCACTGATGCTCTCATATCTTGATGGTCAAGATATACAAGTGGATATCCTTCTTGTTTTGCAAACTGAGTAAACTTATGTAAAGCATCTGGATGTAACGGATTATTAAATATTACCTCATCTTCAAAGACAACATATTGTCCATTAAAACTAACATAATTATGTATATCAAGTTCCTTACGAATATCTTCGAACATAAATGGCGCGCGCCCTGTCGCAATTGCTACATGTACACCTTTTTCTTGTAACTGTTTTACTGCATCTCGTGTAGATTGCGGAATTTTTTTATCATGATCTAATAATGTTCCATCAATATCAAAAAAGACAATTTTATCATTCATTTGTCAAAATCCTTTCTGGCACTCTATATTCCTATTTTGAATATCACTTTTCAAATTCTAAAAAAAAGTATAACATATTAAACATCTGTGAAGAAAGCGTTCCCTTTCTGACCTTATTTGTAAACTTTGCATATATATATTAGTAAAACATGTGGATACTTGTTCGTATGAATTTTCTTTTCCATTCTTCCTCATACTATACCTATAACTAACGGCTACTAATCGTTACTATAGAATAACTTTCACTGTATGGGAAAGGACAAGATTCACCATTCACTTTTGTCCTATCTCTTATATCAGAGATAGAGTTTTCACTAGTAATAGGCATGTTTAAAATAAGGAAAGGAAGGAGTAATCATGCTGAAGAAGCTGAAGAAAAAGCTCAAGCGTTATTTAAATGGTCTAGTCCGTAAAAAGACAGTCGCTTAAATTGTGCCCATTTCGGGCTTTTTCTTCATTCTCATTCGAAAAAACATGAAAATCGTGACTGTTTGCTTTATAATAAGTAACAGATAATGCAAAACATAGACAAGGAGAGGTTTTCCAAATGATTTTTAAAGTATTTTATCAAGAAAAATTAACTGAGGTTCCAGTACGTGAAAATACAAAAGTTTTATATTTAGAGGCTACGTCTGAAAAGGATGTTCGTACAAAATTAAATAAGTTCGCATATAATATCGAGTTTGTTCAGTCTGTTACTGGCGCTCATCTTGAATATGAAAAAGAAAACGCTGATTTAACATTAGCGGAAATCGTATAGCGATATGAAATTTCTAAAAAACGACCAAGTTGCTGTATTTGCTCTCGGTGGGCTTGGTGAAATCGGTAAAAATACATACGCTGTTCAATTTCAAGATGAAATTATTATAATTGATGCTGGAATTAAATTTCCAGAGGACGAACTTCTCGGAATCGATTATGTAATACCAGACTACACTTATTTTGTGCGAAACGAAGATAAAATTAAAGGGTTATTCATTACACATGGTCACGAAGATCATATCGGCGGAATCCCTTACCTATTACGTCAAGTGAACATTCCAATTTACGGCGGAAAATTAGCAATTGCACTCATCAAAAACAAATTAGAAGAACACGGCTTACTTCGTAAAGCAAAACTTTACGAGATTCAAGAAGATGACGTTATTAAATTCAAAAAAACGTCTGTATCCTTCTTCCGTACAACTCACAGTATTCCAGATTCGTACGGCGTTGTTGTGAAAACACCTCAAGGTCAAGTCGTTCATACAGGTGACTTCAAATTTGACTTCACACCAGTTGGTGAACCAGCTGATTTAACAAAAATGGCTGAAATCGGTAAAGATGGCGTACTATGTCTATTATCTGATAGTACGAACAGTGAAGTTCCAAACTTTACTATGTCTGAGCGTCGCGTTGGTGATAGTATTCAAGACATTTTCCGTAAAGTAGAAGGACGGATTATATTCGCAACCTTTGCATCAAATATTCACCGCTTACAACAAGTTGTTGAAGCTGCTGTTGAAAACAACCGTAAAGTAGCTGTGTTTGGTCGAAGTATGGAAGCAGCGATTGAAATTGGACAAAACCTTGGTTATATTCGTTGCCCGAAAGATACATTCATAGATGCATCTCAACTAAACCGCTTACCAGCTAATAAAGTTGTTATTTTATGTACAGGTAGTCAAGGTGAACCGATGGCAGCACTTTCACGTATTGCAAATGGTACACACCGCCAAATTCAAATTATTCCTGGAGATACAGTTGTTTTCTCTTCTTCACCAATTCCAGGAAATACAATTAGCGTAAGTCGTACAATTAACATGTTGTACCGCGCTGGCGCTGATGTAATTCACGGGAAACTTTCAAATATCCATACAAGTGGACACGGTGGACAAGAAGAACAAAAGTTAATGTTACGTCTAATTAAACCGAAGTACTTCATGCCAATTCATGGTGAATATCGTATGCAGCGTATGCACATGAACATAGCAAATGATTGTGGCATCCCTGAAGAAAATTGCTTCATTATGGATAATGGCGATGTTCTTGCTTTACGTTCGGATGAAGCTAGCGTAGCTGGAAAAATCCCATCTGGTTCGGTCTACATTGATGGAAACGGTATTGGAGATATTGGCAATATCGTATTACGCGATCGTCGTATCCTTTCTGAAGAAGGACTTGTAATTGTAGTTGTAAGCATTGATATGAAAGAATTTAAAGTTGCAGCAGGACCTGATATCATCTCACGCGGTTTCGTTTACATGCGTGAAAGTAGCGATTTAATCAATGATGCACAAACATTAATTACAACTCATTTAGAAAAAGTAATGGAGCGTAAAACAACACAATGGTCTGAAATTAAAAATGAAATTACAGACACATTAGCCCCATTCCTATATGAGAAAACGAAACGTCGTCCAATGATTTTACCAATCATTATGGAAATATAAGAAAAAGGACAATGCCATGAAGGCATTGTCCTTTTCTTTTCTCTTATCTTAAAAAGTGTTTAAATCGATCCACTTCATCGTCATGACCAATGACAATTAATATATCTCCTGCTTGAATATTCTCCGTAGCTCGAGGGGATACGATAACTTCTTTGCCTCGTTTAATTGCTACAATATTCAATCCAAACTTCGCACGAATATCTAATTCAATTAAAGAGTGCCCATCAATTTTTTTATTCGCAATAATCTCTACAATACTATGCTCATCTGAAAGCTCAAGGTAGTCTAGCACATTGCTTGATGCAATATTATTAGCAATCCTTTTTCCCATATCACGTTCTGGATGCACAATATGATCTGCCCCTATTTTACTTAACACTTTTTCATGATAATCATTTTGAGCTTTTACAGTAATATTTTTTACACCCAACTCTTTCAAAATCAAAGTCGTTAAAATACTTGAATTTAAATTATCTCCAATAGCAACGACTACGTGATCAAAATTTCGAATACCAAGGCTTTTTAATACCATCTCATCTGTTGAATCTGCAATTACAGCATGCGAAGCTATATTTGCAAATTCATTAATTTTATCCTCATCTGAATCGATTGCCATTACTTCCATTCCTAATTGAGCTAGTTCTCGGCAAATACTTCCACCAAAGCGACCAAGTCCAATGACAGCAAATTCTTTTTCTTTCTCACCCACGGGAATTCCTCCAATAACTTCAAGTACTATTTATTTTCAGTGTAACACACTTTATATGCGTCACAAAAACTGTAATTAGCTCTTATTTTTGTTTTTGTATATAAAAATATTGTTGCAAGTAAAAAGCGATACCAACAAGTAGCATAGCAAATACAAATATATTTCCAAAAGAACTAAATGTTTCAAAAACGAATAATAATGTTTCTTGACCAAAAAAGGCAAATAGAAGCTGTGTGAATGCAAATAACAACGCCCATATGTAATGATGTTGATGGAATAAATAATGCGTTGCACCTAAAAAAGCAATAAACGAAAAGATAAAGATCCACCAATTTTCTAAAAATAGTTGCCAATTAGAAAATTGATATCCATTTACTAATATCGCAATAAGCGCGATAACTACCATCGTCGGCACACTCCAAAATAATGCCCGTCCTCTAAAGAAACGAGTGCCTTTAACATCTCCTTTTTCATGTGCAATATATGTTAGTACTACTGTGCTTATATACAAAACAGAAAGAATTGTTAAAACGATAATAAGCCAAAAATGTAATTGATAATATTCATGCTCTATATTTGTCACGATTGCAGCTAACATGCACGGAATTAACATTCCCGTCCAACCATCTACTTTTCTTTCATTCCAAAAGACCGTATTACCAATCCTTATTCCTAACAACATAAAAATAATGATACCCAATACAAATAACGTAGTTTTATTCCCTACTAAACTCGTTGAGAAAGCAATTAATCCAATAAATAAAAAGAGCACAAACCCATTCATAATTTCTAGTACAGGTGATAAATATCTCTTCACCCATTTGTATGTTTCGTCATATTCATTATTATCTACTAGACGATAGGCATAAAAACTTATCCCAAAATAAACCGCCGCAATAATAACGTACGCATATAAGACGAAACATAAAATCGCACTGCTAATTTGCACGTAATTCCCCACCCTTTTTTCTATGTTTCACATTGATTTTACACACTTTTCATACTAAAAGTAAACATATATAAGTTAGTCAAATAATTAATAATGAGCAGTGGCTAAACCCCCTGCTCATTATTAAAACAGTACAATTAACTTTAATTCTTCCATTTGTATGTAAATGTCTAAAATCAATCTATACGAGCGTTACTTACACCTCAGAACAAAAAGTTTTTTGGAACCTTCAAGAAAGTGGAAGTTTTATTTTCTATTCCCTTTCCACTTTACATATTGGCTTAAAAATGTAATTGCCTTTTCAATCACTTCTTCGTCTGGTTTTAATTTTGCATGATGTAAACCATATTCTGAATTTACTCCAAGCCAAAACATAAATCCAGGGATTTCTCGAAGCATATAACCAAAATCTTCACCCGTCATTGCCTCAGTACATGTAATAACATTCATATCAGTTTGTTTATGTACAAATTCCATAAACTCTCTCGTTAACTCTTCATGGTTATATACTTGGTGATACATTGCTCCGTAATCTATAATCGCCTCACACTGGAAAGAAGCTTCGATACCTGCAACAATTGACTCAATTCTGCTTTTCACACGCTTCATTGATTCCACTGATAATGTTCGAATCGTTCCTTCTAAACGAGATTTTTCTGCAATAATATTTTGAACCGTACCACCAGTAATTTTCCCGATTGTAATTACTGCACTATCAAGAGGATTTACATTCCGACTAATAACGGATTGTAGCTGTGTAACAAGATGACTCGCTGCAACAATCATGTCATTTGCAGTATGCGGATAGGCAGCATGGCCACCTTTCCCTTTTAAATCAATATATAATTCTGAAGTATTGGCAAATAACAGTCCTTCTTTCGTTGCAATTGTCCCCACAGCGTATTCTGGTGCAATATGAAGACCAAGAATTATATTCGGTTTCCATTCTTTTAACTCTTCACTTTCTAACATAGGAAGAGCACCGCCTGGTCCTTCTTCTGCTGGCTGGAATAGAAATACAAGGTCATCATCTATTCTTTCGCTCACAGCTTTCGTTAGAAGGCCTAAACCGATTGTTGTATGTACATCATGGCCACATGCATGCATCATTCCTTCGTGAATAGAAGCAAACTCGTATCCAGTTTCCTCTGTAATTGGTAAACCGTCTATATCTGCACGATAACCTATTATTTTTTCGGGATTTTTTCCATTTACTTTAACGATTACACCCGTTTTCCATGTCTTCACTTCCACAAATTCATGAGAAAGTGTTCCTATATAATCTAAAATATACTGTTGTGTTTTCCATTCCTTAAATCCGATTTCTGGAATTCTATGTAGATCTCTACGAATTTGGACAAATTTGCTTACTGTCATTTTTGCACCTCTATCTATAAAAAGCGTAAGAGCCCATTTACGCTCTTACGCTTTTTTTACTTTTTATTTCTCTGGGTTTAATTGACGAAGCTCTTGTTTAATTTCTGTTTTTGCTTTTGTCTTCTCATCAATTTCTTTAATTACACGTGCTGGAGTACCTGCAACAACTGTGTATGGAGGCACATCTTCTGTTACAACAGCTCCCGCTGCTACAACTGCACCTTTACCTACTGTAACACCCTCTAAAACAACTACATTTGCACCGATTACTACATCGTCTTCAACGATAACTGGTTTTGCAGAAGGTGGCTCAATAACACCTGCAAGTACAGCACCTGCACCTACGTGACAGTTTTTACCGACTGTTGCACGTCCACCAAGTACTGCGTTCATGTCGATCATAGAACCTTCACCAATTACAGCACCAATGTTAATTGTTGCATTCATCATAATTACAGCGTTGTCACCAATTTCAACATGGTCACGAATAATAGCACCTGGCTCGATGCGAGCTTTAATACCTTTTAAATCAAGCATTGGGATTGCAGAATTACGACGATCGTTTTCTACAACGTAGTCAACGATGTGCTTATTATTCTCATCAAGAATTGTCTTAATTTCAGACCATTCTCCGAATAATACACCTGATTTTTTATTCACAAATGCTTGTACTGTTTCAGGGAATGTTACTTCTTTTAAATCCCCTTTTATGTATACCTTTACAGGAGTTTTCTTTTCACTTTTTTGAATAAACGAAATAATTTCGTTAGCGTCCATCATTTTCATTCTTGTTGCCTCCTAAATCCATTTATAATGTTACTCTACCAAACGAAAGAGCGAGTAGCAAGATAATAATCTTATTTTTCCCTTTGAATTTCTTCTATAATTTCTAAAAATGCTTGTACTTGCTTCAACTGCCTTGCCGAGTCACTTGTTAACAACCATGTTTCTCTCGTCAGTTGAACAGGTGTTTTATACATATTTTCCTGTACTTCCTTTAAAACAGTAGAAGGTAAAAGGGCATAACCTATACCATTTAAAACAAGTTGTTTACATGTTTCAATTTGGTCAACTACAATCGTTCGCTTAGGCGGATTAGAAAATAAACCATACCACCAATTTTGTATTTGTCCATAATAAGTCGAGTCACTTTTAAATTGAATGAACGGCCTATTTGTTTCTTTTAACATCGAAATATCTTTTATTTCTTTATCAACTAAATACAGTTCATCTTCAAATAATTGTTGCTTCTGACCTTTATATTCTTGTGTTCCCCTCAGTATAGCAACATGCACGTCTCCTTCATAAAACTGCTTTTGCACTTCACTACTCCATCCAGTAAACAGCGATATCTTTACAGAAGGATATTTATGCACAAACTTTTTCAAAACAGGAGGGAGCCAATATTGACCAATAACTGATGCAACAGCTATTTTTAACGTTCCATGAGTTTCCGTTCTGAAAACAGCCAGCTCACTTTTTATATCTTCTTCCCTTTGCAACATTTCTTTGGCATAATTTGCAACTTTTTCCCCTTCAGGTGTAATTGTCAATCCTTTTTGTGAGCGAATAAAAAACTTCATTCCCCATTGTTTCTCCATAGATTGTAATCGTTGACTCAGCGCAGGTTGGGAAACAAATAAACGTTCCGCCGCTTTTCTCATATTTGATTCCTGAGCTAACACAACCATCATTTGAAAATCATCAATTTGCAACTTTCTCCCTCTTTCCTTAGCTTCCATACACCTTATTTCAATAAGCTTTTCATCCTTAATTTACCCGAATGCTTTCATTCAGAAAATACAATTGTCCAGCGCAAACTTTCCTTATGTTTTATGTCTTTTTAAATATAATACATACACAAGTGATATGCACGAAAAAAAAGTGACTTCTTCGTTTCTATGAAGTCACTTTTTTCACTTTATCGATTATGTTGCCTTACTTTCTTATTCAACAATTTTAAAATAGCTCGACGTGTTAAAATACCCTCAAAATAGCCTTCTTCATTAACAGCGCAAATAAAAGGATGATCAATTGTCATTTCTAAAGCTTTTGCAAATGAATCGTCTAATTTAAGAACAGGTATATCTTCTTTCATCACCTGCTCTACTTTCATATCATCGAGCCTTTCAAACTCAATACGTTCTAATCCTAACATACCATCTAATATCATGGCAGTACTAATCAAACCATGTAGTTTATACATTGGATCTAAGACAGGTATCGCTGAATATCCAGATTTTACAAGAACAAGTAAAGCATGTTCTAAACTATTTCCAATTTGGACATGAGCTACTTTTTCCGATGAAATCATTAAATCCTTCACAAGAATTTGTTGAAATTCGTCTTTCGGAATACTAATCATATTACATCCCCCATTTTCCCTTTTTCCTGCTTATGTTCACAACTCTATTCACATTTTATGACAGCGTTTTCATATTATTATTTTGTCCTAAATTTATTTCAATAAAAATACAATCACACAGCTATTTTAGCATACCGCACAAAAAAAAGACTACCATTCCGGTAGCGCTTAATACCCTTTATTTTTTAATCTGTAAAATAACCTTGTGATTTTTTTATATTGCATCACATCTGTCTGTTTCAAACCATTCTCAATATCTGTAAGTTCCACAGCTAAAATTTCACTTGCGTAATTTTGCTGAAATAAAATATCTAGTAGTAAACTTTCTTCTTCCTTCGTTAAAACAACTTCCCTTTGCATATACCCCTCTCCTTACACTCGCATCGTTACTCTTATTATATAAAAAATTCAACCTATTTAATAGATGTAATATTCAGTTTTTATTAAAAGATATGTAACAATCGTACACATACAAAAAAATCATTTCGTATATCGATTTGCATAGCTAAACGCCGCATAAGCATCCGGCTTAATTTTTGCAGTTAATCCCATCGCTCGAATTTTTTCTGTCATATCTAAAATAAATTCTTTTGTTAAGCCATCATTCCCAATGTCTAAATGAATTTCCATTATGAATCCAGCCCCATCTTGAGCATAAGGATGCAATAACTCCCATATTGTTTGTATATGAGTAGGCGTAAATAGATATGCGATTTCTTGACTAAACTGCGTTTCTAAATATATTTTCTCACGTAAGGTCGCTGGCTTATCTTTTACTGATCTATGGTGTAAACAACCCCAGGCACCTTTTCCAACACGATGAATATGGATTGCTGTAATAAACCTCGTATCCTTTTGATGCGCTTGCGAGTCTGTCCCAATGGATAATCGATACAAATTTCGCGGATCCTTTTCAATGAAACTACAAATACGGTTAAAGACCATATCAAAATTTAAATGTCTCTCTGAAACATTGTAAAATTTATGTGCACCGTCCACAGAGTCACGTCCTTTCAATTAGACAGACTTTTCGTATTCTCATTGTATGGGACAAAAACTAAAATTATAACTTCCTATCCTTTATTCGTTTCAATATTTCGAATTACAAAGTGACAAACTTGGCACGTATAAATTACATTTTGATTAGATTGAGCCGTTAATACATGAATAATCTCAGCAGAACTTTGACAATTAGGACAAATCACAACTGGTAAACGTTCCATACGATAACCTCCTAGTTATATTTCTCCCGCTATTTGCAAAACCCAGCGATAGTGAGAAGTTTAGCTTCACATATTCACCCGGTTGACGGGACTAATTATCCACATGGATAAGCAAACTTGCACGGATTAAATTTTCATTTTAATACCATTGTAGGAAAAATAAAAAACTTCTATACATTATGCTAGAAAGTAATAGAACTAAAAAAGGTACTGCCATGTGGCAGTACCTTTTTTATATGTATCAAGAAATGATATCGTAAATCTCAATTGCAACCATATCGATATTATCGAATTGATATACTTGAGGTTTTTCACCTTGTTGATACACTTCTAACTCATACATTTCACTTTTATCGAAAAATTTCACGCTACATTTGCGCTCACCGTTCACTTCAAAATAGCGTTGTGCTACTTCACCGCTTTCAGCTTGTTCTTGTAGACTAACAAGTCGAGTTAAAATTCCTTGGAGTAGAGACATGAAATCTCTCCTTTCTCTGATCTTCCTACCAATAGGTTTTACAGCTATACTCATTCTATCCGTCATAACAGAAAAAATGTTCCACACTCTAGGATAAAGGTTATTGGCCAGAAACTCAACTAAAAATTTGTCGAAATGCGAAGGAAAAAACAGAAAGAACATATTTCTCCTTCATTATTGCGGTTTTTATACTGGAAGAATATAATAAAAAACAGAAAAAAGGAGGAATTACAATGAAAAAAATTGAGGTTTATACACAACCCGATTGTCCGCCATGTGTTATTGTAAAAGAATTTTTGAAGCATAATAACGTTGCATATGAAGAATTTGACGTAAAAAAAGACGCTGCTGCTCGCAATCGTCTTTTATACGACTATGATTCTTATTCAACTCCAACAGTCGTAATTGATGGCGAAGTAGTTGCAGGTTTTCAAATTGAAAAGTTACAACAACTACTCAATATAGAATAGGAATAGGTAAATACCTATTCCTATTCTTATCCCGCTATTTGTAGGTAGTAAAACTCCCACCCACTGATTAAAAGTTTCACTTTATAATTGTTGCAACCTTTTTATTTCAGTTAAAAGTTCCTGACTTTCATGATATCCTGCTAACTTCCATTTATCTTGATCCCTTTTCAATGTTACAATTTGATATTGTCCACTTTTTGTCCGCTCATATACATATAAATTTTTATGCTCTTGATCATACGACATTTTCGTTTCTGAATTAAAAGAAAACGGTGCTTCTTTTGCCGGAAGTAAATATTCACCACTTTGTTTATCACTTCTGCTATTTTCATCTGTAAATACTTGAAGGAAATTATCTGTAAAATACGGTGATAACGTCTCTATCATCTTATTCATCGGCAAATGCTTCCCACGAATTGAAAACTGGGTTTCATAGCCTTTTTGTATCGTTGTAAATACTTCTTTCCGATCGACTTCCACTTCCTCTTTTCCTAAAACAGTCGTAACACTATAACCAACTAGAAAGGCAACACATACAAATAGAACAAGCCATATTCCATATTTCCTCATTTTTTCACCTTCCTTTTAAAAGAACTTGTCTTTGTAGTATTCATTGTAACAATGATTATGCAAAGAAAGGACAGATTTCGTTCGTAAAATCTTTACAACGATAGACAGCATTTTCATCACCATTTTCACTATTACCAATTTATGATAAAAACAAACAAAAAATGCACGAATCTCTTCGTGCATTAAAATAAAACATCTTCTTCATATAAATATTCATAAGATAAATCTATAAATAAAAAGTTGTCATCATCAATCGGGAAAGAAAATGTTCGTACCATTTCTCCCGTTTCAATATCTGCATATAAATCTGAAAGCCTCGCCTTATTCTCAAAACGCATTTTCATTATATTCTCGAGAAAATACGGGCGCCAGCTCCAGTTCTTCATATAATAATCCGGCATCACAATCCATTCTCCATCTTTTTTCATAACATTTCCTGATTGTTGGAAACCATCTTCATTACAAATAAATATACGAAAACTACACTGTGATACACTTTGACTAAATTGTAATAACCAATCATTTATATCTTCATTCTTTTTTTGTTTTGATAAAACATCGCCAATGCGATCGCGTAACATCTCTGTTAAATTATAAATTTTTTGTAACTTCTTCTTTTCATGCTGAATAAACTGATGACATTCATTACCTAGTCGCTCTTTCAAAACATTCGTTTCAATAAAATCAGGTAAACATTCTTTTAAATAATTACCTTGATAATATCTTCCGCCGTTCTTCCAAGCATATTGCAGTTGATAAAAAGCATCTATTTCTTCATATAATAAAGTTGCACCAATTCTTCTAGCAAGTAATGATAAAGAATATAAAATATCTTGATAAGATTGTAAAAGTGCTGTTTGCCTTAAGTTCGTTAAATCTACTTTTAAAATATCAGGTGCTAACACGCTAATACGCTCTAAATTACTTGTACCCGTTCCGACTTTATTAATCGAAATTTGAATACCATATGTACGATAATACATAAGCAAATGATTAAATTGCTCTATATCTTCTTTACATTCATGCTCTGTAATCTCTAAAACAATTTGTTTTAAATTTAAACCTTGTTCTTCATACCTCAATAAAAGTTGAAGCAAGCTTTCATCATCATCATTCATTAATACATTAGCATTCCGATGTATAAATAATAATAATTTTTGATCGCTTTCTAAATAACGATTTAAAGCTTTTTCTACTATAATATTATCCGCTTCCAGTTGAAATTCACTTGGAATCGAATCATCGTGAAAGAAAGAAGCTAAACTTTGTATGCCCTCTTCTGTTTGAATACGTCCTACTACTTCATATCCAATTACAGTATGCTCATCAGCACTAAAAATAGCTTGATAATAAGGAAGGACTTTATCCAAGTTACTCATTACATCTAATGCATCTATCAACGTGCTTCCCTCCCTTTACTTTTCAAAAATTATAACATGATATTTACGGAAAAATAATAAAAAATCCCTTCAGTTTTCCTGAAGGGATTAGAGGGGTAAAATGCTAAGGGGAATTAGCAATTCTACTATGAAGAAAAAAGAGGTCTTAAATATAACGTATATATGACCTCTTGTAAACACTTTTCTTTCATATGTCACAATTCCGTCACATTTAACCGTAAAAAAATGAATCAAACATTCATTTTTTTATCCCTTTTAAAATGGATATTGATGTAAATGTTGTCCTCCATCCATTGTCATGCAAGTTCCATTTATGTACGCAGCTTCATCTGAGCATAAATAATAAGCTAGACCAGCGATTTCTTCTGGCGTACCCAGCCTTCCAAGCGGAACACTTTGTATCGTACGCTTAGCCATTTCTTCTGAAATCCATAATTTATCAGCACCGCCCGTACGTTCAATTGGTCCTGGAGCGATAGCGTTAACTCGTATTCCATATTTACGTCCCCACTCAACAGCGAGCGTCTTCGTCATCGCTAATACTCCTGCCTTCGCTGCAGCCGAATGAATAACTCCTGGACCTGCATCCCATGCATATGTTGCTACCATATTAATGATATTCCCTTTTATACCTTTTTCAATCCAATATTTTCCGACAGCATGGCTACAGTAAAATGTACCGTTTAATACAATATTAATGACCGAATTCCAGCCATTCACGGATAAATCTTCTGCTGGACAAATAAAGTTTCCAGCTGCATTATTTATTAAAACATCAATTCGACCAAACTTCTCATCAATCTGTTCAATCATTTTCTGAATGTCATCCGTATTTCTTACATCCATTTGTACAGGTAATACTTGCCCTGGAAATTGTTCAATTTCCAACTTTGTTTCCTCTAGTTTTTCTTTTGTACGTCCTGTAATAACAACTCGTGCCCCTTCTTTTGCAAAGCGAGTCGCCATTCCTTTTCCCATTCCACTCGATCCACCTGTTATAATAACTACCTTTTCTTTCACATACATCCCCTCCAAAAAATGAATACACATTCATTTTATCACTTTATTTAATAGAAATCTTTATATTTTTAAACTTTTCTGATATTTTAATGTAAAGAACTTTCTTTTTATTCATTTTTTTCGTAATCTATACTAATTTTTTATTATGTAAAGTATATTTTTAAATAAACTGAAAGGAGATTTGAGTAGCCTGTAAATGGAATAAAAACATTGAGGTATACTCATATTTTTATGACGCACATTACAAGAAGAAATTTTTTGAAAATTGGTATGCGTACTTGTCTCTATTCATTTATAACCAGTGGCATCGGATACTACTATGCTAAATATATAGAACCCCATTTCATTTCTTTTACACAGCACACATTAAAATCACAACTCATCCCAAAAAGTTTTCATGGTATGAAAATTCTTCAATTCAGCGATTTACATCTCGGATACTATTTCTCGCTTCAACATTTATCTCAAGTTGTTTCTAAAATTAATGCTGTAAATCCAGATATTGTCCTTTTTACCGGAGATCTCATTGATAATTATCAAACGTATACTGACACTCCTTTTGTCGCATCCATTTTAAAAAATATACAAGCCCCCTTCGGTAAATTCGCTATTTATGGTAACCATGATCACGGTGGATATGGAACTGAATACTATGAGCACATCATGCGTGAATCAGGATTTGAACTATTGCTAAATAGTGAAAAAAGAATTCGTCTAATGGATAATAGTGAAATTTCTATTTTCGGTCTCGATGATATACTACTAGGCAAACCAAAAATAGAGAAAACATTACAACATGCACGGCAAAATACTTATAACATCGTTCTTGTTCACGAGCCAGATATCGCGCCGCAAATTTCCAAATATCCAATCAACTTGCAACTTTCTGGTCATAGCCATGGCGGACAAGTACAAATTCCTTTTTTAGGGGCTATTATTACACCATCACTCGCCAAAGACTATATTGAAGGCTTCTATACGATGCAAGATTTAACTCTCTATGTCAATCGAGGTCTTGGAAGAACACGTGTCCCATTTCGTTTCATGTCAAAACCTGAAATCACAATTTTCACACTCCAACATTCGTAATAATTCGCCTATTTTCTTACATATCCTTTCTTGTACGCGCTCATCCATGTTTCGTTTACCATATGATAAAAGTGAGTCCAATAAAGGAGGTATGTTCATGTATCCATATTATCAACCAATTCCAGTTCGTTCAGCACCTATTGGTCCAGTAGGCGACTCACGCTTCTTCCCGTTTTTTGGCGTTCCCTTTCTAGCTGGAATTGCTGGTGGATTGCTCGGCGGAGCATTAGCTTTCGGCCCTCGACCATTTTATCCACCTTATCCACCACCTTTCCCGCCGCCAGCACCTTATCCTTGTTACGGTGGACCATGTCAGCAACCATACTATTACTAGGTTAAAGTAACGATTCTTTCAAATATTATTCTCTCAACGAGCCATCTCATTACACGCTTATAATAAAACTATTGTTTCTACTCATCCTTCCATTTTTGGAGCATATGAGTAGAAAAAAGTAAAAACCTCTTATGGAGATAAGAGGTTTTTACTTTTTTTCATTATTCAGCGTCTGTATTTTGATACGCCATCTTAAACAACTTCACTTGGCTATCAATTTCTTCTGTACTACCATTAATAACATAATAGTAATCACCATCTTTATTTTGTTCACGTGTTTTCACATTATCAGCTAATGTAAGCTGTAAAATCGCCTTAATTCGTGCCTTCATTTCAATATCTAATATCGGGAAAGATATTTCCACTCGCTTCTCCATATTTCGCGTCATCAAATCAGCTGAAGATAAATATATTTTCTCCTCCCCATTATGATGGAAATAATAAATACGGCTATGTTCTAAATATCTTCCAACAACACTAACTACACGAATATTTTCACTTACATTTGGAATACCAGGTCGTAGGCAACATGTTCCTCGAACAATGAGCTCTACCTTTACTCCAGCTTGTGATGCTTCGTACATTTTTTTTATTAACGGTTTATCTGTTAATGAATTCATCTTAGCGATAATATATCCATTTCCATATTGCCTATGATAACGGATTTCTTCATCTATTAAATCCATAAATTGCTCTCTTATATCAAATGGAGCAACCGATAAATGATGAAAATGTGGCTTTGTTGTATAACCACTTAAATAATTAAAGAAATTGGTTGCATCGACCCCAAAATCTTTTCTTGATGTAATATATCCAAAATCAGTATATAACTTCGCTGTTGCATCATTATAGTTCCCAGTTCCGAGATGTACGAACCTTTCGATTTTTCCGTTTTTTCTCCTTACAACTAGCGTAATTTTACTATGTGTTTTCAAGTGACTGACACCGTAAATAACATGACAGCCTGCCTGTTCCAATTCTTTAGCCCAGTGAACATTGTTTTCTTCATCAAACCTTGCCTTTAATTCAACTAATACCGTCACTTGTTTTCCCTTTTCAGCCGCTATCTTTAACGCCTGAATAATCGGTGAATCACCACTTACACGATATAACGTTTGTTTAATCGCAAGTACATTCGGATCGTCTGCCGCATCACGGACAAAATCAACTACCGGCTGAAATGATTCAAAAGGATGATGTAATAAAATATCATGCTCAATTGCTTTTTCAAATACATCTTCTTCATCACCTAAATCTTGAGGCGGTTGCGGAATAAGAGCTGGATATACAAGATGTTCATATAAAGGAGCTAGTTTTTTATATAAAGAAAACAAACATGTCAAATCTAATGGGCCATCCATTATATATACATCTTCATCTTTTACTTCCAGAACCTCATATAATAACGCTAATACTCTTTCATCAATGTGTTCTTTCCCAACTTCTAAACGTACAGCAGCACCCCACTTACGCTTTTTTAATTCTTTTTCAATTACCTTTAATAAATCTCTCGCACCTTCTTCATGAATCGTTAAATCTGCATTGCGTGTAATACGGAAACGAGTAACAGATGATACTGTATATCCCGTAAATAATTTATGAGTAAAGCTACTAATTACGTCTTCTAATAAAATAAATTTATGCTTTTGCCCTTCGCTCGGTAAAATTATGAAGCGCTCAAGTAATGAAGGAACTTGTACAATCCCTAACTTCGTCCTGTTTTCTTCTTCCGCTTGCTTCTCATCATATAAAAGAGTAGCCAAATTCAAACTTTTGTTTAATAACATTGGAAATGGGCGATATGCATCAATAGCTACAGGAGTTAACACCGGAAAAATTTGCTCGTCAAAATACTCTTCTATAAATTCTCGCTGCTCTTTCGTCAAATCATTGAATGTTAAACGTTCAATTCCCTCTAACTCAAGCGCTGGTAATACATAATTTTTAAATGTATCATATTGTACTGTCATTAGTGCATGGGCTTTTATCGCAATTTTATTTAATTGCTTTTTCGGTGTTAAGCCAGCTTTATTTTCTGGTTGATTAAATCCAGCACTCACTTGATCCTTTAATCCCGCTACACGTACCATAAAAAATTCATCTAAATTCGAACTAAAAATACTAATAAATTTCAATCTTTCCAAAAGTGGATTATTTGCATCTTGCGCTTCTTGTAAGACACGTTCATTAAATGCTAACCAACTTAACTCTCGATTATTGTAATAAGCTGTATCATTTAAATTTACTGCATTCCCCTTCAATAATTCCATTCTCTTCACACTTCCCCTTGAAACTTTTTTACTATAATTTAGTTAATTTCATTTTATCAAATTACAATATTACAAAGTGTAAATTTTTCGTAAAGACATCCGTACAACCTAATGTTTTAGTTCAAATAATAAATGAATATTCGTTTTTAATACTCTTTCTAACTGTTTTTTTTGTTTTTCAGCTTGTACTTTTTCTGCTAATGCCGATTGTTCACATAAAACTTTAAACGTTAATCCCTCTTCGCTTTCTGTTATAGATATGGTATCAATAAGCGATCGTTGCCTTACATTTAAAGTAGCTGAAAACTGTAAAACAGCTCCTAACAGGCGGATTTTTTTTTGTTCGCTTTTATCAAACCAACCTTCAAATGGAGATAAATGTTGTTTAAATAACATTTTTGATTTATACGATGCAATAAGCGCTAGCCTTACTCGATTTTTATGCATCATGCCATCAATTGTCTTATTCGCTAATAAATAAAACGTATGTAAACGGCTCGCTTCTTCGTCTATATATTTGCCTATATTAAATACTTTCGCAGCTTGATGGAACACTTCCCAGTCTTTTACTGACATAGAAATAAGCCCTATTTCCTCAAGTTGTTTGCAAATTAGTCTTCCATGTTTAATAAGTTGAATAACAAATTCCATGTCCATTTCGTATTCATGTGATAGTAAATGCAAACTTTCTTCAACTACGTTCGGATAATATGAAATCCCCAAATCTTTTGTCAACTCTTCATAGAAAACACCTTCTCTTAACCCTTTTCTACTTAATACAAATGCCGGTGCCTCTATAACATTAACAAGTGTATGAAATACTTCAACCGCTGGAATAATCGTATCTGCTCGATCTTTTGCTAATCCTTCCAATTTCTGAAGTTCTATGAACGACAATTTTTCCAATTCCTCTTTTACACTTTCAATATCTTCTTCTTTCATCTTGTATAAATGTAATCCTGCTATAGGATAACATATTAAATTTTGATGGATTTTTACTAAGTTCCTAGCACTACCACCAATTGCAATAAGAGGCAATTTCTTATTGATTAACCATGGTAACGTTCGAAATTGAAACTCTAAATACTGTTGCATTCCCTCTAACTCATCTTTAGTAGGAATATCACCTTTAATAAATTGTTGCTTTAAAGAAAGTGCCCCAAAAGGAAAACTATGGTACTCTAAAATCTCTCTATTTCTAAAGTATGTAACTTCCGTACTTCCCCCACCAATATCTACCGTTATTCCTTCTGAAAACGATGTAGAATTCATAACCGCCAAGTATCCGTAACGCGCTTCCTCATACTCTGATAATACTCTAAGAGTAAAGTCCGTTTGTCCTTCAACAAGCTTTTTAATTTCCTCTTGATTCTCCGACTGTCTAATTGTTGCTGTTGCAACACAAAGTACATGATGCAACTGATGGAATCTTGTACTTTCTTGAAATTGAAATAATGTCTGTAATAATACTTCTATTCCCTCTTCATTCAATACACCATCAATTAAGTAATTCCTTAACCTAGCAACAACTTTCGTATTTTCAATCTCTTTATAAAAACCTCCATTTTGCTTTTCATAAATAACTAAACGCATTGTATTAGATCCAATATCTATAATGGCATACTGTTGTTTTAATATTTCTTTCAAACTTCTCACTCTTTCATTATCAAATTTCAAAAACATATTCTATTACTATTATACAAAATAGTTGTTTTTTGTAACAATATTGCTTTAATATTGAAAATATATACAATCACTTTTTGCGTATAATAAATACCTATTTTATTTATGGTATAATAATGAAAAATTGAAAGGAGATTCAATATGAAACCTTCACAACCACAATCTCAATTACAAAACCAACATTCTATTAATCGACTAGCTCAATCTATTTTCGTTGTGAATCGTCATGCTAAAGCAGCTACTAATCCTAAATATTTATACTGGTTAAAAAAGACAGCTTTAGAACGTTTGATTGCTGAAAAAAAAGCAATTAAAGAAGGATTGCATTTTTCTAGAAACCCACGTTTTAGCCAACAACAATCTGATGTCCTTATACGTTTAGGCGATTATTTTTTCCACATCCCTCCTACGAAAGAAGATTTTCGAATTCTACCGCATCTTGGCCATCTTGAATCCTCCTATCGAAATCCGAAAACAACCTTATCTTTAACAGTAGCAAAAAAAACACTTCAAGATTATATTGGTCCTGAAGCATTAAAACAAGAAAAAAAATTAAGTGAGCCTGTTCCATGGTATAGTCGTACTTATACAAAAAAATAAAACAGTTTGGCCAAGTGTAGGCCAAACTGTTTTATTTTTTCTCTTCTTTAATTTTAATATTTGCTTGTTTATAAAAAGCTACTTTTTCTGTATTATAAGACTTTGTAAATTCATTAAATTTATCTTTTTCTGACTCAATATCCTTATAAGATTGATTTACTACTTTTACTTTTTCACTAATATCTTTTAATTTAGTACCTTTATCTTGTAACATTGTATATAACTCTTTTTCTTGTTTTAAAGATTTGTTATAGCTGTCATACATTTTATTAAATGAATCGTGGCGTTTCTCATACGTGCTTTTCACTTTATCAGCTTGATCTTTCAATTTCTTATCTTCAATTTTCTTCACATACTTATCAGCTGACTTCACTTCTTCTTGCGCTTTATTTAAAACTTCTTTTTCTTTTGTAAGCACTTTTTCTCGTTCAGTTGTATTTTTCACTGCTTGATTCAGTTTTTCTTTAACAGTTTGATTATTATCTTTTCCTTCTTGAACAATCTGGTTATATAATTCTTGTCCTTCTTTCTCTAAAGTCTCAAGTTTTTTTGCATCTTCAAACATTGTTTTTTCTTGTTTAGCAGCGTTTTCAAACGCTACATATAATTCTTCTTCTGGTTTCGGACCGAAACAACCGGCTAATAAAATCATTGATAATGTAGTTACAATTGCTAATTTACTATATTTCAACATCTCTTCCTCCTACTTATAAACGACCATCGTGTAATATAAAAAAGTTATAAAATATGTAATTGTTCTATACACTCGCATCTTTTTTACGAAGATCATTAATATTGTTTGTACAAATTATTACTTGATATTACATTATTCTTTTTGAATTATTTAGCAATTCCATATCCATCTTTAAGTATACTACTTCGTGTTTTTTAAGGCCTGTTCACACTATGTATTACTTTAATATCCACGGAATTTCATCTCAGTCTTAATAAGACTATAATAGTTCACCTGATAAAAGGTGATCGCTCCGCTCTCACGTCTATCATTCCCTTTCCAGCTTTCTATCAATTAATCTCTTTGTTCATTTTACACAGTACAATCGATATCTCGCAACAACTTACAAATATTCTTTTCATTTCCTAAAAAGGAAAAGTGTAGAGCTTGCTTTCCTCTACACTTTTAAAATAAAACACACTGTGCAAATTGCATTGGCACTACCATCATAATTATATGCTTATTTCATATATTTTTAAAGACTTTTATTACAAACGTGGCGTTTTTTGTAATAAAAGTCAAAAAAATGTTACAAATAAAACATCTTCCTATCATATATCTTCAAATCAAAGCTTCACTCATTTTCTTGCAAATTTCTATACTGGTACAATTGATTTTGCGACTTTCTCAACAGTTCTTCAAACGTTTTTCCTTCTACTGGATAGCTAGCTGCTCCAAATAAAAGAGTGACACTGAGTAAATCACCTTCTATTTCACTTTCAATATTTTTCATTAATCGTTTTGTTATTGTTGATGTTTCATGACCATTATCAATTGCTACAATAACGTACTTATTTTCATCCCACTTTGTAACAACATCGCCCTTCCGAATTGTCTTTACAATGGTACTCTCTAATTTTTGTACTAACACTCCCAACTTTTTTTCTTGCAACGTGTCTTTTAATCCTTCCCATTCTTTTACAGAAAGAATGTACACTGTAATATTACGAGAATCTCTTTCAGATAAAGCAGCTACTTTCCCAAAAAAATCAACAACAAAATCATTGCTTGCCATTCCTCCTACTTCCATACCCATACGCTCGTTCGCTCTTTTATCGTACCAATGTCCAAAATAATAACTTAGTATCATTTGCAATATATAAATAATAAAGACGGTATAAAATGATCGTGAATCCAGTTTTGCAATTACATCCTGAAGTGCAATCCATTCTGTAACTGCCACAGTATTGCCAAGCAATAATCCACTAATTTTCCCTTTATGTTTCATACTTTCCCCCCTTTTATACCAATATATGTTTCTATATCAATAATGTTTTTCTACAAAATAAAAAATGTACATATGCAATGTACATTTCTGCTTAAGCTTGTATACCTTTTCTACTCTATTTCATATATATAATATATAACTTTTATAGAAAGGAGTAATCTATATGCTACAAAAAGAGAATCTATCAGATGCTATGCGTTTACTAGCTGGTTTTCTATTATCATTAAAATTATTATTTACCTCTTTCGGGATACACTTTATTACAAACGATCAAATCGACGCTATTGTTAATGTTGTTTCATTTTTATTTATTCTATACTTTGGCTACAAAAATAACTATGTAGGAAAAAAAGGAATGGAGCAAAAGAAAATACTCAAAAAACACAACCTTCACTAAAAAAGGAACCTTTTGTACAGGTTCCTTTTTATCATTGACGCACAACAACTTCATTTGTTTGCAGTGGGCCATATGATATCTCTTTATCTTGAAATGTATATGTAGCCTGAAAGAATGTTTGTTTAAGAGCTTTATCTTTATTAGCTTTTATTTTACAACGTAGTTCCACCTTCTCATTCGGTAACAAATCATCAATTCGCCATCTAACAAGCTGGAATAAAAACTCACTTATCCCCTTATCAACTTTTAAAGAATTAGGAATATAAGCAAAGTAATCTCGAATCATATGACTTACAACAACTCTCGAAATCATTTCTACCCCTTTATTTTCCACTTCAATTCGCATAATAAGTATGTCGTTTACATCGTAGGTCAATTCATACGAAAACTGTTCTGTATACATACTACCAATTTGTAATGTAACGGCTACTTGAGGAAATTCGTTTTCCTTTTTCGATCCGTCAATCCACAATACTGGTTGTAGCGGTATTGAATACTTTCCTGTATCCGAAATTCGTCCCCATATTTTCATAATATATATTCACCTCATTTCAGATGTAACATACACACAATGAATTCCCCAAATTACTAAAGCTTGCTACAAGCAATGTTTAATATTTCTCTTCCTTTTATCCTATTCGACAATATGAAGAAAAAACCATTTTTCATCTATTAACAGAAGGTGTTCTTTATGAAATTTTTTTACAATTTACTTCATTCCCTTCATAGCAATATTCAGTATGGCTCACTCGTTCTCTACTCATACGAAAGAATATTTTGACGTAAGAAAAAGTTTGCCTTATAGTCAAATTTGACTATAATATTCTTTATGGCATATCAGTGCACTTATGGAAAAGAAATTAAAGTCAACTATACATTAAAATTTTTTATCCACTGCACTCAAAACTTAATATAGTTTACTTATTTCTAAAGGAGGGTTATATTTGGAAACTCAACCATTAAAAAAAGAAGCCAACAAGACAAAATTTGTTGTTGCTGGTTTACTGCTTGGTATATTAATGGCCGCAATGGATAATACAATCGTTGCAACCGCAATGGCAACAATCGTTGGAGACCTAGGAGGATTTGATAAGTTTGTTTGGGTCACATCAGCTTATATGGTAGCAACAATGGCAGGGATGCCTATCTTCGGGAAACTTTCTGATATGTACGGGCGGAAACGTTTTTATATTGGGGGCCTCATTCTTTTCTTATTCGGTTCTGCTCTTTGCGGAACAGCTTCAAGTATTGAGCAATTAAGTATTTATAGAGCTATTCAAGGGATCGGTGGTGGTGCCCTTATGCCTATCGCCTTCACAATTATGTACGATATCTTCCCACCAGAAAAACGCGGGAAGATGACAGGACTATTCGGTGCTGTTTTCGGGACATCTAGTGTATTCGGTCCTTTATTAGGTGCTTATATTACAGACTATATAAGTTGGCATTGGGTCTTCTATATTAATATTCCATTAGGACTTATCTCCTTTTTCTTCATTACTAAATACTACAGTGAGTCTCTAGAATTTAGAAAACAAAAAATTGATTGGGCTGGTGCTATTACACTTGTCATAAGTATCGTTTGCTTAATGTTCGCATTAGAACTTGGTGGTAAGGAATATGCCTGGAATTCTACTGTAATTATTGGCTTATTTACAACAGTAGTTATTACGCTTATTATTTTCTTCTTTGTAGAACGAAAAGCAACCGAGCCTATTATTTCGTTCCATCTATTTAAAAAACCTTTATTCGCAGCTAGTCAAGGAGTTGCCTTTTTCTATGGTGCCGCTTTTATTATCTGTACAGTTTATATTCCAATCTTCATTCAAGGCGTTCTTGGAGGTTCCGCCTCTAATGCTGGATTAATTTTAACACCAATGATGGTTGGTTCTGTAATTGGAAGTCAAACAGGAGGACAATTAGCTTCTCGAACAAGCTATCGTAACATTATGATGGTATCTGGTGTCTTCTTCGTTCTTGGTATTTATTTATTAAGTACTTTAACAATGGACACACCTCGTTTACTCGTAACACTATTTATGATTCTCGCTGGGCTTGGTGTTGGCTTCTCATTCTCAGTATTAAGTATGTCTTCTATTCACAAGTTGGAAATGCGGGACCGTGGTTCGGCGACATCAACAAACTCATTCTTCCGATCACTCGGTATGACCCTTGGTGTAACGATTTTCGGTACAATTCAAAATCATATTTTTACAGATAAACTAAACTCTGTATTTCCCCCTGAACTAGCAAAATTAGCTCCAAAAGGCGGAGACACAAGTTTCTTATTATCACCAGGCGCTACCGCAAAAATTCCTGCTGAAATATTAGCGGGTATTAAAGAAGCTCTCGCTACATCTATTGCGAATACATTCTTCTGGGCACTCATCCCGGCTGTACTAAGTATTATTTGTATTTTACTTATGGGAAATGAACGCCTCTTTACAGGCCCTAAAAAGAAAGAAAAACAAAAGCAAGTTAGTTAATATAAAAAAGAAGCGGCATATTCCTTTATGAAAAAGGATATGCCGTTTATAATATGTATAAAGTGAAACTTTAATCAGTAGGGGGATGTTCATCCCCCACTGATTATTAGCCCACACCAATCGGGCTTTTACGGGCAGTTAATCCCCACCTAACTTCTTTGCTTCCGCTGAATTTTTGGGTGGGGATCTTACTGGATAAAGTTTTTATATACAGGAGTTGAGACAGCATGAGCATGAAATTAGTCATTCTCGGCTTGCTACTCGAAGGAGATAAACATCCATATGAAGTGCAGCATATTATGAAAGAACGACAAATGGATTGTTACATTAAATATGCTAAAGGATCACTTTATTACGCCTTCGAGCAATTAGAAAAGCAAGGGGCAATTCATATTACAAATGTAATTAGAGACACAAATCGACCTGACAAAACGATTTTTCATATAACAGAAGAAGGCAAAAAACTATTCCACACTTTACTATTAAAACAATTCGAAGCCAAAAACCAAATATATACACCTATTTATTCAGCCTTATCTTTCGCTCACTTTAGCAATGATCACGAATTAGTTCCTATTTTAGAAAAAAAGAAAAACGATACTCTTCAATATTTACATACTATGCAAACGATATATGATTGTAATAAAGGAAAGGTTCCACGTGCACAACTATATATTTTGCAAAGTGTAATTGAGCATATTACAGTTGAATTACAATGGCTAAACACCCTCCTTAAAGATGCTATAGCAGGCCGACTTTCAGAAGTTGCTATAGATGAAGATTGAGCTATGAAAGAAGACATCCCTACTTCTTTCATAGCTCAATTTCTCTTTTCATACTGTAATATTATTCGTTACTCCAGAATATAAAAAGTCAGAATACTAAGAAATAAAAACTTTAGAATTTTCTTATTTTAAAACAGTAGACAAAATTCCAAAAATTATGTTAAAATTTGTTTCAATATCATATCGCTTGTTAAATTCCTTTCAAAAGGAAAATAGGTACACGAAAGTTTTGTTTCGTGTTTAAAAGGGAAGCTTGGTGAAACTCCAACACGGTCCCGCCACTGTAAATGCTGAGATTTCTTTTTGGTGCCACTGTGAAAACGGGAAGGTAAAAGAAATTATATGAAGCATAAGTCAGGAGACCTGCCTGTTTTAACAACACTGATAGATTCACGGATGATGATGAGGTGTTAAAACAAAAAGGAAGGCTTATTTTCTATGTCTTTGTACTTTTTGTTATAGGTATTTCCTAGTAAACGGAAATGCTTACTTTCAATTAGGGAGGAATTTAAAATGGCAATTCAAACAAGTAACTTAGGTTATCCACGTATCGGACTACAACGAGAGTGGAAAAAAACATTGGAAGCTTTTTGGTCCAATAAAATCGATGAAGAACAATTTTTAACAACAATGAAAGAAATTCGCCTTCAACACGTAAAAGTACAGCAAGAAAAAGGGATTGAACTCATTCCAATTGGCGACTTTACATATTATGATCACGTTTTGGATACTGCCTATATGCTAGGATTTATTCCATCACGTTTTTCTGAGTTTACATCTTACCTTGATGTATATTTCGCAATGGCGCGTGGCTCTAAAGATCACGTAGCTTCCGAAATGACAAAATGGTTTAACACAAACTATCACTATATCGTTCCTGAATATGAAGAGGGATTACAAATCTCTTTAAAAGATAATCGTCCACTTCGCTTATACGAAGAGGCAAAACAAGAATTAGGAGTAGATGGAAAGCCTGTTATTTTAGGACCATATACTTTCTTAAAATTAGCTAAAGGCTATACACAAGAACAATTTCCTACCATTTTAAAACAGTTAGTTGCACCTTACGTACAACTGCTTTCAGAACTACATGCAGCTGGTGCACCAGCCATTCAAGTTGATGAACCGATTTTCGCTTCTTTAACTAAAAAAGAAGTTCAACAAGCAAAAGAAATTTATGAAGCTATTCGTAAAGAAGTTCCAAATGCGACTCTTCTTTTACAAACATATTTTGATAGCGTAGAAGAAAACTATGAAGAAATTATTACATTCCCGGTATCCGGTATTGGATTAGATTTCATTCATGGTAAAGAAGGTAATCTAAATGCTATTTCAAAATATGGATTCCCAGCTGATAAAACTTTAGCTGTCGGTTGTATAGATGGCCGTAACATTTGGAGAGCTGACCTTGATGAAGTTCTTGAGTTATTTACAACGTTACAAAAACAAGTCCAAACGAAAGATATCATCGTTCAGCCTTCTTGTAGCTTATTGCATACACCAATCGATAAAACAGAAGAAACTCACTTATCGACTGAGCTGTTTGATGCGTTAGCATTTGCAAATCAAAAATTAGAAGAGTTAGTTCTTATTCATTCCGCTCTCACTCAAGGTACAGAAAGCATTAGTAATGAGCTGGAAACATATCGAAACGTACATCATACAATTCATTCATCTGCTGCACGTAACCGAGAAGATGTCAAAGCAGCACGAACAGCACTAAAAGAAGAAGATTTTTCACGTCCTCTTCCATTTGAAAAACGATACGAATTACAACAAGTTGCTCTAGAGTTACCGCTATTACCAACAACGACTATTGGTAGCTTCCCGCAAACAACTGAAGTTCGTCAAACGCGAAAAGAATGGCGTAACGGTGTTATTTCAAATGAACAATATGAACAATTTATTGAAAAAGAGACAGAAAAATGGATTCGTTACCAAGAAGAAATTGGGCTTGATGTCCTTGTACATGGTGAATTTGAAAGAACTGACATGGTCGAATATTTTGGTGAGCGTCTTGCTGGTTTCTCATTCACTAAAAACGGTTGGGTACAATCATACGGTTCCCGCTGCGTAAAACCACCTGTTATTTATGGTGATGTAGCCTTTATTAACGGCATGACTATTAAGGAAACAGTTTATGCGCAAAGCTTAACAGAGAAAGTTGTAAAAGGAATGTTAACCGGACCTGTTACAATTTTAAATTGGTCCTTCGTTCGAAATGATATTCCAAGAAAAGAAGTTTCGTATCAAATTGCACTAGCTCTTCGTCACGAAATTGAACTACTTGAATCTTCCGGAATTAGAGTAATCCAAGTCGATGAGCCCGCACTTCGTGAAGGAATGCCACTAAAAGAAAAAGATTGGGATGCTTATATTACATGGGCAGTACAATCCTTCCTTTTAGCAACTTCTTCTGTAGCAAATGAAACACAAATTCATACTCATATGTGTTACAGTAACTTCGAAGATATTGTTGACGCGATTCGCGCATTAGATGCAGATGTAATTTCTATCGAAACATCAAGAAGTCACGGAGAATTTATTGATACATTAAAACATACAACATATGAAAAAGGCATCGGCCTAGGTGTATATGATATTCATAGCCCACGTGTACCGAGTAAAGATGAAATGTATAAAATCGTAGAACAATCTTTAGAAGTATGTGATCCTAAATATTTCTGGATTAATCCTGATTGTGGTTTAAAAACGAGAAGAACAGAAGAAGTTATTCCAGCTTTAGAACATATGGTGCAAGCAGCGAAAGATGCTCGTTCCCTTTTAAAAACAAACGCATAACAAAAATGGGTTATCCTTTTCTCAGGATAACCCATTTTTTATTCTTTACTTTCAAAAAAGAATTCATATTGTATTTTATATAATTCATCATCCGTTGGCTCTTCAAGAGGAATTGCTTGTAATACAACTGTATACTCACCATTTGGAATAGGTATTTGAAATTTATTAGAAAGAATACTCGTTATAACGATACTTTCATTTTCAACTGTAAAAGGAACCGTAATCGTTCTAACTACTTCTTCTTTTTCAATATGTTTCCCTGGGGTCACTTTCACTTCACAAGTATAATCAGAAAGTGCTTCAAAAATAACAGTTCCATCTGCCTTAGCATAACCTCTTTCAAAATCTTCATCAGTCCAATCTACATAAGGTTGCTCACCGTCATAGTTCATCAACATTAATTGCGAATAAGAAATCGTTAACTCCATAGTTCCCCTTCTCCTTCATTATGAAATATACAACTACTACTTCACTTCAAATTTTACTCGCGTACCATCTGGGTATTTATCTAACTTATTCCCTACCCAAGAGCCTGCTCCACGGTTATCCGCCGGACTTATATATTCAATATGTGCTCCTTTTCCGCCTTCCTTGCACATCGCCATTGGCCATTCATCACGATCATACCCTTTTTTTGATGGATATGGTGCTAACGACAATTTCCTTCTATCTGCAGCACCACCACGATCGATTGTACAAACTTCTGAATGCCCTTCTTTTATAGCATCCGTAATATGTTTTCCTGTCTCTGGATAACGTTCTTTCGGAAATTCTAACACTTGATCATACGTATTCGTTTTCTTTACACTTGTTTCCTCTGGCACAAGTACTTCATAAACTGCTACTAAAATGGACAGAATTGCGATAATTGAAATGATAATACCTTTTAATTGCTTCATGTATACCTCCATGTTTCTACCAGTTTCTTTTCCTCCGTTATTATAACAAACTTCTCCTGTATATGTTTTCAGACATTATTTTAGTTATTCCTTGCCATTCCGCCAAAAATTTTCATTTTTTCACTAATGCTGTAGAAAACTAATAGCCTTCCGACATTCTTTTTCAAAGGAAGTCCTCATAAAAGATTGAAATGATATATACGATACTTTTTGGGGAGGAAATATGATGGAAGCTACCTATAAAACGAAAGATGTCACGAATAAAACAGGCATCCCAAAACATATAGTTCGCAAATATAGTCAACTGTTAGAGGAACATGGTTATATGATTTCCAAAACAGCTGATGCTCGTATTTATAAACTTGATGATTTAAAATTATTGAAATCTATACACGAAAGAGCTGCTACATTACAAGAAGATATTTCAGAAACGATACCGATTATTTTAAAAGAAAAAGAGGCCCCACCTGTACCAGTTATACAAGATAAGCAAGAGATACAAACGAAAGAAAAAGAAGATGGGCGTAACTTTGAGGAGTTCATGTTAAAACTTGAAATGCTAGCTCAATTAAATGAGGCAATTATTCATCAAAATTCTACTTTAATTACACAAAATCGTTTAAAGGATGAGAAACTAGACGAATTGATGCAACAAGTTTATGTAAAAGAAGGCTCTCAAGAAAAAATGCTTCAAGAGTTAGTCGATCACGCCGCTCAAACAGATGCACTGCAAAAAGAAAAGATGGACTTATTAATGAATCATATGTATAAACGAGAATCCAAACAGGAAGAAAAAATGAATAAACTTGTTAGTCAAATTTATAATAAAGACAGTAACCGTGATGCACAGCTTATGCAAGTTATTCGAGAAATTCAAGAAACAAAAAGAATGGTTGCTGCCTCAAAAGAGCAAAGCTTCTTTCAATCATTTAAAAGTTTATTTAGCCGAGCAAAACAAGAAAAAACAAATGAATAAACAATATAAAATAAAAAGTTACCTTTCATCGGTAACTTTTATTCCTTATTTTGTACAGCTGGTAATATAATAATTGCTTCAGTGCCTTTTCCACTTTCACTCTTATATTCCAATGTACCATTATGCGCTTGTAAAATACTAAATGTTACCATAAGTCCTAATCCTGTCCCTTTTTCTTTTAAAGAATAATATGGTTGCCCAAGCCTTGCTAACTGTTCTTTCGTCATACCAACACCACTATCTTTAACTCTTATTATGATTGTTTCATCTT
This sequence comes from Bacillus sp. PK6-16, assembly GCF_056530295.1. Classification (NCBI taxonomy): domain Bacteria; kingdom Bacillati; phylum Bacillota; class Bacilli; order Caryophanales; family Bacillaceae; genus Bacillus; species Bacillus sp. PK6-16. Next base: position 1,410,735 of record NZ_CP096511.1, on the reverse strand, counting down.
TTTGAATAGCTGTTACTTTTAAATATCCTTTATTTCCTTGAATTGCTTCAATACCATTTTTAACAACATTCATAATAGCTTGCTTCAATTTTGTCTTATCACCAATCGTATAAAGACTTTCTGAAATTTCAACTTGTAAATATACACCTTGCATCGCTGCAAATGACGACATAAGAGTGGTCATTTCTATTAATTGGGCTGATAAACAAATGTGTTCTTTTTTCTCAATTTGCGGCCTTGCTAAATTTAAGTAATCTGAAATAATTTGTTCCGCCCGATCCAATTCAGCTAATACGAGACGCATATAATCCTTATTCTTCACATCTTCCGTACTTTCTAGCAATTGGATAAATCCACGAACAACAGTTAGTGGATTTCGAACTTCATGTGCCACACTTGCTGCTAACTCACTTACAATATTAAGCTTTTCTGATTTTTGCATCTCTGTACGTAGCAATGCATTTTCATTTAAATATTCAGTTAAATACACCTGGAATACCATTGTCATGACCATGATAAGCGAGGCAAATATAAATCCGCTATATATTTGCGAAATATACGGTGTAAATCCTGTTTCCAAAAGAACATTAATCATGCCTAATACTAAAGAAACAAGCACATAAAATGATGAAATCATAAATGCTAAAATTAATTTCTTATCCCTTGAAAAAAGAGACCATTTCTTTGATAAAAATAGCGGAACTATCAATAAAAATATTACTTCTAAAACTGGAAGAAAGCTCATTCCCTTTAGTAACCATTCGTATGCAACAAAAATAACCGCTGGGATTAAACCAACAATCCCACCATATAAAAAACCACTGACAATTGGAATGGGGTGAAAGTTATACCCACACACATTGCCAAAACAAATAGAGTATGTCATGGAGAGAACGAGCGTAACGCTAGATAAAAACATAATAAAGTAACGATTTGGCTTCGGAGGCATTTCTTGATAGCGATTTAAACGAATCGCTTCATATAAAAATAGTGGCAAAATTATGATGGCAATTTGAATCAATAAATCACGGATAAGCTCCATAACCTCTCATCCCCTATATGTATTTTGATATGATTATATCATTTTATAGGTGTATTTGTTTTAAAATTTTGATTTTTCTTAACATATTTGTTAATTCTTTGTTAACAACTCATAATAATTGTTACAGATTTTCGAAATGATTGTAAACCCTGTACCAAATTTCCTTCGTGCAGTATACAATGAATACGGATTAAAAAGAAAATATAAAAATACTTTTTTAGACGGACAACTATAGCAAAATACAGCATATAATCCATACTATCTATGTTTACAAATAAGTGATCATTACTTTAGTAGGAGGAAGATAAATATGGCGGGTACTACGCTTGTTTTAAAAGAAGAAAATTTGGTTGTTCTAGAAAATGTTGAAAAATCAGTATATGAAGAGTTACAGCATAAAGCGGGAGAAGAAAACTGCACATGTGCTGTGAACGAATCAGTTGTTCACCTTGGCAAGGTATCCTCTGTACTCTGGAATGAAGATGAAATAGATTGGGAATACGGATATTAAAAAGTCGCTTATAGCGGCTTTTTTTCTCTTTTCTCTCTCTTTCTAAATAACATATACAAAGCGTAATCATAGAAAATATGATAAAATGAACTTAATTTTCAAACGGAAGAAAGGGAGATACAATGGAACAATTCATTAACCCTAGAGTGAAGGATATCCAAATTTCTGGAATCCGTCAATTCTCTAACATGATTCAAAACTATGATAATTTGATTTCTTTAACAATTGGACAACCCGATTTCCCTACACCTTCTCTCGTGAAAGAAGCGGCAAAACGGGCTATTACAGAAAACTATACAAGCTATACACATAACGCTGGTTTACTAGAATTACGTAAGGCAGCTTGTAACTTCGTAAAAGATAACTACGATTTACATTACTCACCTGAAAACGAAACCATCGTTACAATCGGTGCTAGCGAAGCAATTGATGTTGCATTCCGAACGATTTTAGAGCCAGGAACAGAAGTAATTTTACCTGCTCCTATTTATCCAGGTTACGAACCCATTATTCGATTATGCGGTGCAACGCCTATTTTTGTAGATGTTCGTGAAACTGGATTTCGTTTAACAGCTGAAGCGCTTAAAAATGCTATTACAGAAAAAACAAGATGTATCGTACTACCGTATCCTTCTAATCCAACTGGTGTAACTTTATCCACAGAAGAATTAAAAGATATTGTAGATGTTTTAAAAGATAAAAATATTTTCGTCCTTTCAGATGAAATTTATAGCGAGCTTGTATATGAACAAAAGCATACATCTATCGCACATTTCCCAGAAATGCGTGAAAAGACAATTGTCATTAACGGTTTATCTAAATCACATTCTATGACTGGCTGGCGTGTTGGACTTTTATTTGCACCAAGCTATTTAGCAGGACACATATTAAAAGTTCATCAATACAATGTAACGTGTGCTACTTCAATCGCTCAATACGCTGCAATTGAAGCATTAACAGCAGCTAAAGACGCACCAAAAATGATGCGCCACCAATATAAAAAACGCCGTGATTACGTATATAATAGACTCACTCAAATGGGATTAACAGTTGAAAAGCCAACAGGTGCATTTTACTTATTCCCATATGTTGGTCATTTGACATCTTCATCATTTGATTTTGCACTTGATCTTGTCAAAGAAGCGGGACTAGCTGTAGTTCCTGGAACAGCATTCTCTGAATACGGTGAAGGCTACCTTCGCTTGTCCTATGCGTATAGTATCGAAACTTTAAAAGAAGGCTGCGACCGATTAGAAGCCTTTCTAATGAAAAAAGCTAAGAGTTAAACTCTTAGCTTTTTTATGCATAATGATCACAAGTTTGACGTTTTAGTAATTTATGAGGAATAATGATACACTTTGCAGTGGATTCGGCATTCTCTACTTTATCAACTAAAGCTTTTGCTGCCTCATATCCTAGCTGATAAATATTCACATCAACTGTCGAAAGTGGAGGGCTCGCAATTTCTGATAATAAAGCATTATTAAAGCTTACAATAGAAACATCTTTCGGTACAACGAATCCTTTTTTAGAAAGAGCACTTAACACACCAAGTCCAATTAAGTCATCCGTTGCCATAATTGCCGTTGGCGGTTGCTGCAGTCCCATTAATTCCTCAACAGCTTGTTGACCACTTTCCCTCGAAAAATCAAAATGTAAAATATATTCTTTTGGTAATACAATGTCTGCTAATTTCAAGGCATCACTCATACCAGCTAAACGATCTCTCGTTACAAGTAAATCTGATCCACCACCAATGAACGCGATTTGCTTATGCCCTAATGAAATTAAATATTCTGCCACTTCTCTTGCAGCTGTATAATTGTCATTATCTACATATGTAATTTCATCTTTTCGATCATATGGTTTTCCTATTAAAACAAACGGGAAATTTTGTTCATGTAAATATTGAATAATCCGATCATTCTCCCTTGAATATAAAAGAATAATGCCACCAATTTGGCGTCCCTGTACCATCTTTACGACACCATTAAAAATTTCTTCTTCCGTTTCACCTGTCGACATGTAAAGCGCATAACCTTCTACGTGTGCAAATGAACTAATCCCTCTTATAACTTCTGGGAAAAATGGATTTTGAAAAGCTTTACTTGCAGAACTTGGCATAACAAGACCAAGTGTTTTCGTCGTTTGGTTCGCAAGATTTCTCGCATTTAAATTGGGATGATACCCTAATTCACTCATCACTTTCCTAACACGGCGCTTTGTCTTTTCACTTATACTTGGATTATCAGCAATTACACGAGAAACTGTTGATGGTGCCACATTCGCTTGCTTCGCCACATCTTTAATTGTAACTGTCATAAAAATCCCCCTCCTCTCATTTCTCTGCCATTTTTCATATATTTTATCTCGCACTCATTGCAAGTCATAAACTTTCATTTCTTATATCTTGCAAAACTAATCCTATTCTCCCTCTTCATGTATTGTAAGGGATATAGCTATTTTTTCCTATACTATAATATACTATTTATTTCACTTCTTTTCACATGTGATGTCAAATCTCTTTTCATCTCCCTATAAACTTATTTATAGGGAGATGAAAAGAAAAATGGGACGTAATGTCCCATTTTTCATCCTTTTGTACCTCCAGCTGTTAAACCAGAAATAAAGTATTTTTGTAGTGATAGGAATAAAATTGAAATTGGGATCGCAATTAACACAGAACCCGCTGCAAACGTTGTAAATTCATTACCGAATTTCTTCGCAACCATTTCATATAATCCAACTGCTAAAGTATAATTTTCTGGTGTTCGCAAAATAATACTCGCTAAAATGAAATCTGTAAATGGACCAATGAAAGTAAATAACGCTACAACCGCTACGATTGGCTTTGCAAGTGGCATAATGATTTGCCAAAAAATACGAAAATGCCCTGCTCCATCCATTCGAGCTGATTCATCTAGTTCTTTCGGAATCGTATCAAAATACCCTTTCATAAGCCATGTATTCATCGGAATAGCCCCGCCTACATAAATTAAAATTAATGCAAGGTGTGTATCAATTAATCCTGTTAATTGAGCTAATACGTATAAAGCAATTAACGCTGCAAAGTTTGGAATCATTTGCAGAATTAAAAATGTTAATAAACCATTTTTTCTTCCAACAAAACGATATCTCGAAAATGCATAAGCAGTAAAGCTAATTGCTAACACTGAGAAAATCATCGTTAAAACACTTACTTTTAATGTGTTTTTATACCATAGTAAGTAATTACTATTCTCTAGATCTAATAACTTACGATAATGATCTAACGTTGCATTTTGTGGAATAATACTTGATCCAGATAAACTATCACCCGGATTAAACGATGAGCCAATAATCCATAATAACGGATAGAAAATGATGGCACACATTACGAAAATAACTAAATAACTTAATGAGAGACGTAACATCTTCTGTCTTTTAATATTCATTTACATCATATCCTCTTCTTGGAATGATTTTGTTCTCTTAAATTGCCATAACGCAACTGTAATAACAATTAACGATAATATCATTGTAAGAGCTGCTGCTTTTCCATACTGCGCTGAAGTCATCGTTAACTTATAAATCCATGAAATTAAAATATCCGTTCCACCTGCGTCTTGTCCAGCTACAGCAGGACCTCCACCGTTAAATAGATAGATGATACTAAAGTTATTAAAGTTAAACGTATATTGCGTAATTAATATTGGTGCTGTTGCATATAACACAAGTGGCAATGTAATTTTGCGAAACTGTTGCCAAGCTGTCGCTCCATCTACTGTAGCCGCTTCATATAATTCTCCCGGAATCGATTGCAGTATACCTGTTGTCATCGCAAAGATAAACGGGAACCCAAGCCACGTTTGAATCATAATTAAAGCAATCTTCGCCCAAAATGGATCTGTCATCCAAGCAATCTTTTCAATTCCGAATAAAGCTAATACTTGATTGTTAATCGCTCCAAATGTTTCATTAAACATACCAGAGAAAACAAGAATAGATACGAATGCTGGAACCGCCCACGGTAAAATGAAGATTGTTCGAATAATCGCCTTTCCTTTAATACCGGGCTGATTTACGATAATCGCTAAGAAAATACCAAGTGCAACTTGTAATGTTGTTGCAACGAATGTCCAAATGACAGTCCAAGAGAATACACTTACAAATGTCTCTCTCCACATCGGTAAAGTGAAAATATCAATAAAGTTTTTAAAGCCCACCCAATCTACTAATTTAGCTGGAGGAGAATGATATAAATCATAGTTTGTAAATCCAATTAAAATTACGAAGATGATTGGAAATACAACCACAAAGATAAGTAGTAGAAAACCTGGTGAAACCATTAAATAAGGAAAACCTTGATCTAACAAATTACGGTATTGCTCTTTTACAGAATTTAACGGTGTTCCGCTATCACGTTTCTTTCCATTTTGGTATGCATCATATAAGTTAAATGCATATATGCCGAGCCCAAAAGCGATAACGATAAGGGCCAAGATTCCTTCTACTAATAGAAAAACAGAATGGTCACGTGGAACTTCTGTACCAAGCGTTACAATACCCCATAATCCCATATTTAATAAATCAGCAAAGGCTACAATAAATGAACCTGTTAATACTAGAAAAATAAGACCTTTTACAAATTGTTTATTATATATTTGGCCCACGCCTGGAATGATTGATAACATGGTTGCCATTTTCCTATGCTTTGAATGGTTTAACCCATTTGCTGGTTCCATAGATGTTTGCATGTTCCTTCCCCCTTTTTTCTTCCTACATGGAAGGGAGAGAATTCGTGCCTCTCATATTCGAGGCACGAATTTCACCTTATTTTTTCTTGTTATGATTTGCCTCAATATTACCTTTAATTTGTTTCACTGCACTATCAAGCGCCGCTTTTGGTGCCTCTTTATCTGTAACAACTAATTGAAGCGCATCTCCAGCTGGTTTCCAAACTTCTTGCATTTCTGGAATATTTGGCATTGGAATTCCATTTTCAGATTGCGTTGCAACTGCTTTTGCAGCTTCGTTATCTTTAATAATTGGATCTTCCATTACTGATTTTACTGGAGGAATTTCTTTTGTTTTCTCAAATCGAATTTTTGCGTTTTCTTCATTTGTTACCCACTCAGTGAATTTTGTAGCTAAATCATTTTGTTTAGAGAAACTTGTTACATGCCATCCTTTAACCCCAACAAACGTTTTCATTGGTTGACCATTTGGTAATTTCGGCATTGGAGCAACGCCATAATCAATCCCGTTCTTTTCCATTGCTTGGAACGCCCATGGGCCATTCATGATAGAAGCTGCTTTTCCTTCATTGAATAGTCCATCAGCAGCAGGCCCACCTGATTCACCGATAATACCTTTTGGGAATAATTTTTCCTTGTACCATTTTTGAAGATATTCAGCACCTTGTACTGCTCCGCTATTATTTAATCCAACATCACTTGCATTTGGCTTTCCATCTTTTTCACCAAATACATAACCGCCCATACCTGCCATGAATGCATTAGCAAAGTAGAAGTTATCTCCTAATGCTAAAAATCCGTACTTGCCATCTTTCGTAAATTCTTTTGAGAAGTTAAACAGCTCGTCCATCGTTTCTGGCGCTTTTGGCATTAGTTTTTTATTGTAAATAAAGACTGGTGTCTCAATTGCTTTTGGTAAACCATATAATTTTCCATTATATGTCTGTGCTTCTATTGATGAATTAGTAAATTTACTCTTTACAGCATCATCTGCTTTCACTTCAGAAAGTAAACCTTCTGTTACTGCATTTCCGATTTGATCGTGTGGCAATGTTACAACATCTGGTCCAGTCCCCGCTGGCCCATCAAGGCGTAACTTCTTCACTTGATCTGTCATTTGCATTTCAACAACTTTTACTTTTACTTTATATTTTTCCTCAAAGCTTTTCACTGCTGGTTCTAAACCAACACCTTTTTTATCATCTTCCCAAACAAGAAGATCATAGTCTTTTTTCGCTTTACTTTCCTCTTTTTTCCCTGAATCTTTCGGTCCACATGCAGATAACATACCAATAGATAATGCTGAAACCGTTAATAATGATAATGCTTTCTTCATCCCAAAAACCTCCCTAAATTGTCTATGTACCTCAGTAACTGAAAACGTTTGCATTTAATAGTTTAATTGAAGCGCAAACAATATCTCAATCTATGAAAACGTTTGCGCTATTTGTCTATCATTATACATTCTTTTATTCATTTTGCAAATATTAATTTAAAAATTATGTCATTATACTCTTTATACATTGACTTTATATGAAATGAATACTACTCTTATAAGCAATATTAAAGCTATGAGAAAGGCAATCGTTTGCAATATAGGCTTTATTATTACACTTAAGGGAATACTATGTATAGAGATATTGAAGGGGGATTTTCTATATGTTTAAAGAAGCCATTTATCATAGGCCGAAAGATAATTATGCATACGCTTATGATGAACAAACAATTCACATCCGAGTACGTACTAAGAGAGATGATATTCAAAGCGCCGATCTTATTTACGGTGATCCTTACGAATGGAAAGACGGGAAATGGATATCAGCAAGTACACCCATGAAAAAAACGGGTTCTACTGCATTATTTGATTATTGGTCCATTTCAATCGAACCAAAATTTAAGCGCTTACGTTATGGGTTTGAATTAAAATCTGAAACAGACACTCTTATTTATGCAGAGCGAGGATTCTTTTCTAGCATTCCAAATGATGATGTTGGTAACTTTTTCTGTTTTCCATTTATTCATGCAGATGATGTATTCAAAGCACCATCTTGGATTAAAGACACCATTTGGTATCAGATTTTCCCTGAGCGATTCGCTAATGGCGATAGTACGCTGAATCCAGAAAACACCCTCCCTTGGGGAAGTGCGAATCCAACTCCAACTAATTTTTTCGGCGGAGATTTTTCTGGTGTTATTCAAAACCTTGATTACCTTGTTAAGCTTGGCATTTCCGGAATATATTTCACACCTATTTTCAAAGCTCATTCAAACCATAAATATGACACAATTGACTATATGGAAATTGACCCACAATTTGGGACGAAAGAAACTTTTAAAGAGCTCGTTGAAGAATGTCATAAGCACGGTATAAAAGTAATGCTCGATGCTGTGTTTAATCATAGTGGATACTTTTTCGAGAAATTTCAAGACGTACTAGAGAATGGTGAGAAGTCCGCATATAAAGAGTGGTTCCACATTCATGAATTTCCGATTATAACCGAACCACTTCCAAATTATGATACTTTCGCCTTTACACCGTATATGCCAAAATTAAATACAGCTCATCCAGATGTAAAAGAATACTTACTTGAAGTAGGACGTTATTGGGTACGAGAATTCAATATAGATGGCTGGCGCCTTGATGTCGCCAATGAAGTCGATCACAACTTTTGGAGAGAATTCCGAACTGAAATAAAGACACTAAATCCTGAAGTATATATTTTGGGAGAAATTTGGCACGATGCCCTTCCGTGGCTACAAGGCGATCAATTTGATGCTGTCATGAGCTATCCTGTTACAAACGCTCTACTTTCTTACTTTGCTAACGATTCCATTAAAGCAAGTGAATTCATGAAGCAAATTACAGAATCTCTACATTCCTACTCTATGAATGTAAATGAAGCAGCATTTCATTTATTAGACAGCCATGATACTCCAAGAATTTTAACAACATGCAACGGAGATAAAAATAAGTTGAAATTGCTCTATGTATTCCATCTTTCTTTCATCGGCTCTCCTTGTATTTATTACGGAGATGAAATTGGTATGGATGGCGGCATGGACCCTGATTGCCGTAAATGTATGATTTGGGATACTAAAGAACAAGATCATGCATTATTTACCCATATACAAACATTGATTTTATTACGGAAACAACATAAAGCATTTGGAGGACATGGTACTTTTCAATTCATCGAAGCAAATGATGAACATAATTATATTTCTTATACGAAAACATATGAGGATGAAACTATCTTTTTCGTTTTAAACCCTACTAATAGTGAAGTTACAGTTTCACTCCCTCTTCATGTTACTGGTAAGAAAATAATTAACATTTATACAAACGAAGAATTTTCAGCAGAAGCAAGTGTATTACAAGTTACACTTCCTCCATATGGATTCTCCATATTAAAATGGTAATCCAAAAAAGCCTTATGCCAAGTTTGAAGTGGCATAAGGCTTTTTCTTATTTCAATTTGAACACTATCGCTTCATACGGACGTAATGGAATGTTATCTATTGATCCGATTTCTACATCGTAATTGTGTATAAATAACTCTGATTCACTATAACTAATATCCTTAGGCATTTCAAATACACTTTCATCCGCAGTAAAGTTTGCAATGACAAGTAGTTTTTCATCTCCATATGTTCTTACATAAGCAAAAATAGAAGGGTCATTATCTAATATTAAATCATATGATCCATACACAACTATTTCATTATTTTTGCGTAGTTCAATTAATTTCTTATAGTAATAAAAAATTGAACCTTCATCTTGGATTGCTTGTTTCACATTAATCTCTTTATAGTTAGGATTTACAGTAATCCAAGGTTCACCTTTTGTAAATCCAGCGTGATTCTGATCATTCCACTGCATCGGAGTTCTAGCATTATCACGACCCTTTATATAAATAGATTCCATTACTTTTTCTATATCTTCACCATGGTCTATCACTTTTTCTTTATACATATTTAACGTTTCAATATCTCGATATTCATCAATTGATTGGAACCGAACGTTCGTCATTCCGATTTCCTCTCCTTGATAAATATATGGCGTTCCTTTCATCATATGAAGAACTGTCGCTAACATTTTTGCTGATTCAATGCGATACATTCCATCATTACCAAAACGAGATACAACGCGAGGCTGATCATGATTATTCCAATAAAGGCTATTCCATCCGGTATGCTCTAATGCTTTTTGCCACTTTGTTAAATTCTCTTTTAAAGTAAGAAGTGAGCATGGTTTTACATCCCACTTTCCACCTTCTCCTGAATCTAAATCCATATGTTCAAATTGGAATACCATTTGCAATTCTTTTCGTTCTTCTCCAGTATACAATTTCGCTTCTTCTGTCGTTACACCAGGCATTTCACCAACCGTCATAATATCATAATGCGATAATACTTCCTCATTCATTTCATGTAAATATTTATGAATGTTTGGACCGTTCATAAAATGCTTATGACCTGAAACATACCCCTCTTCTTCTGTTTCAACAGCTGGTAATCCCTCTTCTTTAGAAATAAAATTAATAACATCCATACGGAAGCCATCAATTCCTTTTTCTAACCAAAACTTCATCATTTCATAAACATCTTGTCTTACCTTTTCATTATCCCAATTTAAATCTGGCTGTTTTTTAGAAAACAGATGTAAATAATATTCATCTGTCATTTCATCATACTGCCATGCTGATCCACTAAACGCTGCTCCCCAGTTATTCGGCTCTTTTCCTTCTTTTCCAGGGCGCCATATATAGTAATCTCTATATTTATTATCTTTTGATTTACGTGATTCAATAAACCAATTATGTTCATCCGAAGTATGATTAACAACTAAATCCATCATAAGTTTCATATTACGTTCATGCATTTCATGTAATAGCTCATCCCAATCTTCCATTGTTCCGAACTCGTTCATAATTTTACAATAATCGCTTATATCATAACCATTATCATCATTTGGAGATTCATAGACTGGTGATAACCAAATCACATCAATCCCTAACTCTTTTAAGTAATCTAGCTTTGCAATAATCCCTTGAAGATCTCCTATACCATCACCATTACTATCCATAAAGCTACGAGGATAAATTTGATATACTACACTTTCTTTCCACCATTGTTTTTCCATTATGCTACCCCATTTCATTCATCATTCATTTTTCTCTTTTTTAAGGCGCAAACGTTTTCATTAATGAATGATAACAGATTCTATCTCAATTTAAAATAGCGCTTACAATTTTTATTGTTCTTTTTCTAAGAAAACATATGAAAACCACTAATAAATCTCCAATAAATGAAAACGTTTTATTTTTTTATTTATTTTTTGAATCTATTCGTTTATAATGAACTCAAAGAAAACGTTTGCATAATTATTTCTAGGGGGAAATACCATGGCAGAACTTAAATTAGAAAACATTTATAAAATATATGATAATAACGTAACAGCTGTAACTGATTTTAATTTACACATTCAAGATAAAGAATTTATTGTATTTGTCGGTCCTTCTGGATGCGGAAAATCTACAACATTACGAATGGTAGCTGGACTTGAAGATATTTCAAAAGGCGAGTTTTCAATTGATGGTAAACTAATGAATGATGTTCCTCCAAAAGATCGAGATATCGCTATGGTATTCCAAAACTACGCTCTTTATCCACATATGAGTGTATATGATAATATGGCATTTGGATTAAAACTTCGAAAAATACCAAAAGATGAAATCGATCGTCGTGTGAAAGATGCAGCAAAAATTTTAGGACTTGAACAATATTTAGATAGAAAACCGAAAGCATTATCAGGTGGACAGCGCCAACGTGTTGCTTTAGGTAGAGCAATCGTTCGAGATGCAAAAGTTTTCTTAATGGATGAACCATTATCAAACTTAGATGCTAAACTCCGTGTTGCAATGCGCTCAGAAATTTCTAAGCTACATCATCGTCTTGGAACAACAACAATTTATGTAACACATGATCAAACAGAAGCAATGACTATGGCTTCGCGTCTTGTCGTTATGAAGGATGGAAAAATCCAACAAATTGGAACTCCAAAAGAAGTATATGAAACACCAGAAAACATTTTCGTGGGTGGATTTATCGGCTCACCAGCTATGAACTTCTTCCGTGGTAAATTGACTGAAACCGATTTCGTTATAGACAATACTATAAAAATTAAAGTATCTGAAGGAAAAATGAAGATGCTACGTGAACAAGGCTATGTAAATAAGGAAATTGTTTTAGGTATTCGTCCAGAGGACATTCATGATGAACTACTATTTTTAGAAGCTTCACAATCTACTGCCTTCACAACAAAAATTGAAGTCGCTGAGTTATTAGGTGCTGAATCCATTTTATATATGAAACTTGGGAATCAAGATTTTGCGGCACGTGTAGATGCAAGACATACGTTTTCACCTGGTGACCAAATTAAATTAGCATTTGATATGAATAAAGCGCATTTCTTTGATAACCAAAATGAACAACGTATTCGCTAAAAAATTTATCTTTACTATACACATACAAAAAACCGTCCACATATATTGAGGGCGGTTTTCATTATTATACTAGGGCTTCTACTGTATGAAATGATTGTCCTTTCGTGCTAATAATACCGAAAATCGGTAAATCACTAAGCACCACTTCTTCTTGCTGTTTCATAAAAGATGACGTTAATTGTTTTATCTCTATCCAAACGTCATTAATACAAAGTACATTGGAATCGTTCTCTTGTTGGCGAGAAAAAATAGAATCTATTTTATATAAACCAGCATTTTGAAAAAGCATATCAATGCGACTGAATGCATTCAAAGTAATGCTAATAACGCGTTGCCAATCTCCTTGCTTTCCCATATCATAGGATACAAAAAGTGCTTCTCCGCCTAGATTCATAATTTCCTCCACTGTTGCTTGTCCACTCTCTTGATCAATGTCCGTCACAATAACTTTTGCGCCTTGTTTAGCCAACAAAAGAGCTGTATTACGTCCAATACCGATGCCACCGCCAGTTACGATAGCAACTTTTCCTGCAAGCTTCATTTTCATTACCCCTTCTATAAGTCTTACCGTCATTCAGTATACTCCTTTATAAGATTAATCTGCAAGCAAGAAAAATTGCTATTTAATTTGTAAACGTTTACTTTTTATCCTTCTTTTTTCTTATTATTACGCTGATCGAAAACTAGACCGATAAAAATGAGAATACCCCAAAAAATTATGCTACCTCCTGTCATTTTAACTTCCCCCTTATTATATAAAGTGAAATTTTACTCAGCCCCAATATGGCGGAATAAAGATATTATTTTTAATCATTATATCATTTTCTTAATTTTCAATCTATTATAAATAGAAATAACACATTTTGGCTTTTCCTTACTGTAAACATTCCCCATATACTTATAAAATCAAAAAGACCCTTTTATATATAAAAAGGTCTTTTTTTCATTATACAAGACTTATTACTTTCGTTTTTGTAATTAAATCCTGAAAACCACAATTATCTTTGCGGAACAACATCATATATACATTACATATTAATGGAATTCCTAATAGCAATACGTTCGGTAATAACACTACAAAAAATCTTATAATTAATGTTTGCAACGTTAGCTTTTCACTCTTCAATGAAATTAGTTTTATTCTCGTTATCTTTTTTCCAAGTGTAACACCGTTCCAAAGAAAGGGTAATACAATAAAATATATCGCCATTAATATGAAAACTACTGCAAAATCATATCTAAAATCACCTAAGCTTATATTAAAGCGCTTAAACATAGCACTATAGTTTCCGGTCATAATAGCTACTACTGCACCATACATAACCGAGATTAAAAACATGTCAATTAGGGAAGCACCTATGCGATTCATTACAAGCGCTGGACGATGCATCTTTAACTTCATTTTATGTCGACTCCTTCATATCCTTCTTTACCCGTCTCATCGTACCACTTCTAAAAAACATTGTAAACTAGCGTTTCTCTTACTTTTCTTGTACAATTTGTTACAATAGCATTATAAAGGAGGTTCCCATATTGAAAAAATGGATAATCCTATTCGTCGCCTTCCTATTAACTGGTTGTGCAGGAAACACAAGTCACTTAACTTATACGGTTAACGATGAATACGAACTCATACGTACTTCTGGAAATGCATTTGAACTTTTCCCCTCGCAAGATGCTGTATATGCCACACAATACATCCCTGCAAAAATTACAGACATTGCTTGGGATGATAAATACATTATTGCAAAACAAACTGAGGAAAAATCAGATCCAAATAACCCTGACGCAGCAATTGCAAATAAAAAAAGTGAACATTATTGGATTATTGATGTAAAGCACAATAAACGTTTCGGTCCCTACAATGAAAAGCAATTTAATGAACAAAAAGATGCGTTTAAAATTAAGGTGCCTTTTCAAAATGTAGATTCATACATAAAAGAAATAAAAAAACAGTCAGCATAATATTTGTATGCTGACTGTTTTGTCTTACATTATTTTAGTGAGATGTTAAACGTTTGTGGCTCTTTTACAACATCTTGTGTTTCTGAATCTCCTGCAAGTAAATCATCAGTTGTAAACTGAATATCCTTTACCTTGTCTTTTCCATCGTCAAGTATTAAACCAATAATACCATCTCTTATTTCACCAGGCTTATAGTCTTCTCTTGATACATTTTTTGTACCAACTAACGTATCTTCGTCATATAAAAAGTTTTGAGTGGCTACTTTAAAATGTTGCTTACCATTAATCATAACATCATTCATAGAGAAAAATTGCATATTTTTATTTCCGCTATTCTCCACTTTATATGTAATCTCAACGTAACGAATTGTATTACTAATCTCTGTTCCACTTAGCGATGCATATAATTCTGCATCTTCTTGGCTTACTTTATCCCCTAATCTACGTTTTACTTCTTCAGGAGTTAGTGCCGTGTATACTTTCAATGTATTTTTTGCCTTTTCACTCATTTGTGATAAAGAGATTACTTTCACATCTTGTACGTGAATTTTCATTGGCGCTACTTCAAATGTTTGATTCACAGAATGCATCTGCTCTAACTTGAAAGTACCCCATCCTGTTTCTTTCACTTTTTGTCCTACTTTTTTCAGCTCACGCCCACCATACTCTTTCGTTTCAGGAATAGATTCTTTCTTCTTCGGTTCAGCTTTCTTTTCTTCTTGATGGAAGCAACCACTTAACATAAGAAGAAAACTACATAAAACAAAAATACTTTTCCATGCTTTCATCATTTCATTTCTCCTAACGCTATCATTCATGAATATAAAATTAGTCCCTTGCTTTGTAAACTATAGAAACAATGACAATTCCACAAAATGAACTTGTCAGTCCAGATACTATTATACCTCCAATTTGGAAAATATGAAAATAGGGATCTAGGAACGCATGCACGATAAATATAAAAGCTGTCACAATGATTATCGAAACCCAATACTTTCTTTTTTCTAAAGCTACAATCATATCTTTCCCTGTTTCATCTTTATACTTCCATAGTACGTATAATAGCAATAATAAGCCAACACATGTACTCCCATGTTGCATATATTTATACAATGGAATACTGCGTAATTCAATTTGTAACAATGCTATTTTCATAACGAAATAGCCTGTATTATGAGTAAATGCATCCCAAACAACATGCGTGAGCATACCGAATAATGCAGAATAGCAAAATACAAAGAATTCTTTCCAGGTATGTAGCCCCCACCTCTCATCTATTGCATATGAATAATAACCAGCAAACGGTTTAGGCAAATGCGTTATAAACGGCTTTTTTAAAATGTAATGATATATGTATGCGATTAGAAATACAAGCGGTAAATTTAAATATAAGAACCCAAGCCATGTATGGCCAATAACACCATAGGGTCTAAAGTGCAAAAAATATTCAAAGTCAGGCGCCATACTACCTAATATAAGAGCCGTTACTGAAATATGTTTAGAGTGCTTTTTCGCAAAAGGAAGAACTGCTGCTGGATGTGCAAATGTAAACGGCATACTTTAACTCCTTCTCACATTTTCAATAGAATACCATATATCATAACGAGAGAATGGATCTTCATGCAATA
The DNA here is from genome assembly GCF_056530295.1 of Bacillus sp. PK6-16. Classification (NCBI taxonomy): domain Bacteria; kingdom Bacillati; phylum Bacillota; class Bacilli; order Caryophanales; family Bacillaceae; genus Bacillus; species Bacillus sp. PK6-16. Next base: position 1,394,347 of record NZ_CP096511.1, on the reverse strand, counting down.
TTTATTTTCACATTGGAATATGATAGTTTAAATGATATAATCCACATAAAATATTCAGAAAACAAGAAGGGATTCAGGTGTCATTAACACTTGTATTTGCTACCTTTTTAAATTCAAAATCCGTTATGAATTGAGGTTTATATATTGATTGACGTACCCTTTTTACAAAATGTCACATTAAAAAAAGAAAATATCCCTAGTTTTTCCGCATATCCTTACTGCTTACCCGCTATTCGAACATTACAATCACTAGCTTTCCATCCAAATGTAACATTCATTATTGGAGAAAACGGAACAGGTAAATCAACATTACTTGAAGGAATTGCAATTGCGTTAGGTTTTAATGCAGAAGGTGGAACGAAGAACTTCCGCTTTAGCACAAACGATTCCTATTCATCTTTACATGAATACCTTCGCATTTCAAAAAGTTTCAATACACCAAACGACGGTTTCTTTCTTCGCGCTGAATCATTTTATAACGTTGCTTCTTATATTGATGAAATAGATGCTGATAGAGAAGCACGTGGGAATCCGGTTATCAACTCTTATGGTGGTATCTCACTACACGAACAATCACACGGTGAATCATTCTTCTCATTATTTATGAACCGTTTTTCAGGACAAGGTTTATACATTTTAGATGAGCCTGAGGCAGCTTTATCACCAATGAGACAACTTTCCATGCTCATTCGAATGCACGAACTAGCTGAACAAGGTTCACAATTTGTTATCGCGACGCATTCTCCTATTTTAATGGCTTATCCTGAATCCACTATATATTCTTTAACACAAGAGGGAATTCACGAATCCACATTAGAAGAAACTGAGCATTACCAAACGACGAAACTTTTCTTTGAAAATCGCGATCGATTATTCCATCATCTATTTGAGTCGTAAAAAAAGAAGCAGCAATAGCTGCTTCTTTTTTATAGTGCTTCTATAAATAAGGCAACCCCGATACCGCCACCGACGCATAAAGAGGCAATTCCTTTTTCTAACCCACGTCTTTTTAATTCGTGAATTAAACTTACTGTAATACGAGCCCCTGTACAACCAATTGGATGCCCAAGTCCTACGCCACTACCGTTTACGTTCACTTTTTCACGGTCTAAGCCTAACTCTTTCTCTACAGCTAAATATTGAGCCGCGAAAGCTTCATTAATTTCAAGTAAATCTGCATCTTCCAATGACCAATCTACTTTTTCTAAACCTTTACGAATTGCTGGTGCTGGTCCAATACCCATAATTTTTGGATCTACTCCAGCTACTGAATATCCAACAATTCTAGCTAACGGTTGTAAACCTTTTTCTTTCGCTTTTTCTTCGCTCATTAATACTAGAACTGCACTCCCGTCATTAAGGCCAGATGCATTTCCAGCAGTCACTGATCCATCTTTACGGAATGCCGGCTTCAATCCAGCTAATTTTTCAGCTGTAATATCTGCACGTGGATGTTCATCCTTCGAAAATACAACTTCTTTTCTACGCTCTTTTATTGTAATAGGAACAATTTGATCGTCAAAGTATCCAGACTCGATTGCCTTCAGTGCCAATGTATGACTGCGAAGAGCAACTTCATCTTGTTCCTCTCTTGTAATTTCATATTGTTCAACTAAATTTTCCGCTGTTTCACCCATCATAATATGGTGAATCGGATCTTCTAACACTTCCCACACCGTATCACGAATTTCTCCGTGCTGTAGACGTTGTCCCCAGCGGTGCTGTTTCAATGCATAAGGGCTCGAACTCATCGCTTCTACCCCACCTGCAACAACAACATCACTTACACCTAATTGGATTTGCATTGCAGCTGACATAATTGCTTGCATACCTGAAGAACATTGACGTTGGATTGTATATCCCGTAACTGTGTCAGGAAATCCTGCCGCTAATGCAGCTGTTCTCGCCGTATTTGCTTCATCAGTTCTTTGAATACAATGACCTAAAATTACTTCATCAACTTCATGTGGTTCTACCCCGCCTCGTTTTACAGCTTCCTGAAGTACAGGAACAGCTAATTCTACTGGCGTTACATTTTTTAGCGCTCCTCCAAAAGTTCCAATTGGCGAACGAACTGCAGCTGTAATAACAACATTATGCATTTTGCACTTGCCCCTCTCTTATGTACCCTAGTCAGTTTTTAGGTGAAATTCCATAAGATGTATATCTATAACTATCATACTATAAACATACTAAAAAATCAAAATATTTAATATAATAAAAATAGAAGGAATTAACCTTCTATTCTGTCAGCGCATATAAAAACTTTTGTAAAATTTTCTCTGTCGTTTCATTCAATTTTGGCAACTTATCTACTGGAAAATATTGAAGTTTTAACCCTTCATGATCGAGCTTTAATTCCCCGCTCACATGATGTGCCTGATACAGATGAATAACATTGAAAATTTCATCGCCATTCGGATAACGGAAATATACTTCTTTTCCTGATAGAACACCAAGAAATTGCATTATTTTTGCAGTTAACCCCGTTTCCTCAAATAACTCTCTACGTGCAGTTTCTTCTGTCGTTTCGCCCAGTTCCATCGCCCCACCAGGTACACCCCAATCATATGTATCTGAACGATATTGAAGCAATACTTCTTGATTATCGTTTAATATAATAATTGCTGATCCTACGAGAATAAGCGGCCTTGTACCAACGACTTTTCGTAACTCTTCAATATACCCCATATGTAAATTCCCCTTTCCCTAACCTCCCTTATCATAACAAAATTTTGCTCTTTTTGTTCATGTAATTTTAAAGAAAAAAAGAAGCTTTCGCCTCCTTTTTTTCACCTTTATTTCTTAAAACTTTCATATTTTACAGCTTCAAAAGCTTCCTCAATTTCATCATTACGATAATGGACATATGTAAAACGCCCCAATTCTACTAATCTTGCTATTTCCTGTAACGCTTTATGCTGCTCATATGTTTCTTTCAGCTTAATATGTACATAAAACTTCATTAAAGGATGTTCATATAAAGGTTCTCCCACCTCTACATATACATCTTCCACCCCTTGTACAACTCTTACATAACTCGCAAATTGATAAAGTGCTTCTCTGTCTGAAACGATTTTTAATGTATACATATATTCTCCCCCTTTTCTTTACTATATCAAAAAGATGATCACACCATGTTATAGAACTATGAAATTTTTTCGACTTGTCATCTATATATTCAATAAAGAAGGCGTTTATCCATACATGACATCTTTTCCCCACATATATTATAGGAAGAACTTTTTTTCAGTTGAGGTGTTCCTTATGGATCCATACGTCAATATATGTATTTGTATTACTCCCGGCGCCGATATTTCTGATGACCGCATCGCAAAAGATTTAGCTGTTGCAGAGTCAATTTGGCACCCGATTACCTTTCAAATTCAAGAAGTAATTATTTTAAATGAACTTTTCCGTTTTTCTGACCGCGAAATTAGTTATAAAAATTCTATTCAAAGTCAAGAAAAGCTGGCATCCTTTTTCCAAACTTGTGTAAATGAAGCTCCTGCATGCGACCTTTACATTTGTTATATTGGCAGTGATTATTTCAAAGAAACAGCAGTAATTGCCTGCGCTTACTCTTTAGCAAAACAGCAGCAACTTACAGGATATATCGTTTTAACGAACTCGGCTGCTCCTATGAAAAATATATATACGCTCGCTCACGAAATTGGTCATATTTTATTTACAAGACGTGTTCACGGAAAACTTACTCACGCAGATCCTCATTCCCCAACTGGATCGGAGCACCATCCTTCTCCAACAAATCTTATGTATCCGATAGTCCCACGCCCTGAAAATGTTCCTATTCAATCTCTATTAACGAACGAACAAAAAGCACTCTCTTTACAAAGCTCTTTATTGCAAAGAAAAAAACAGTAACGCCCTTGTTACTGTTTAAAACAATATATTCCAATCAATAAACCAAATTCCGGCTGCAACGGATGCAAATATACAACTAAACATAAATACAATTACTCTAAAAATCTCTATATAATATTTCTTTGGAAATAATTTTTTGCATATCCAGAGCAGCCCTTTACCTATTAAACCGAAGAACAAAACATAACCTGATGTGTCATCTAATAAAGTATCGAAATAGTCATCGTGTACCTTTTTCGAAAAGGTAGTATATAGCCCAAAAATCGTTAAACCTAAAAATGTAATAGACAATATACCTAGAAATATACTTTGCATATTTGTTCTCCTCTTAATAAAAAATTCAGTTCGTTCGCTATTAATATAAAGCTAGCTTACAGTTTTTTTCTCCTCAATTTTCAAAGACCATCTCATTAATACATATAAACTTCCGTACAGAAGTAACGGCTCTAGCATTCCCCAATATGGGTTGTTCTTCCCTAATTCTTTAAATACAAACATAATGAATAGCGGAACAATAACAGTTAATATCCCAATCCAGCCAAGTATGTATGCTTCTCCAATTAACAGTACTAACAAGATAACTCCAGCTAGTATATAACTTTGTATAGTCGTTAATTGTAATACAGGTGTCCCATACCATTTATTCATAAACATTAATAATACTAGTAATAAAATCGGTAGCAATGCTGCTACATAAATAATGCTAAATTCTTTTATTTTACTCTTAAATGATGACATTTTAAAAGCAAATATAATTCCTACAATAGTAATCATTAAAACAATTGGGTATCCAATTAATTGTACATTCGTTAATGTAAATTCATGATTTGGGCTTTCAAATAAAATATTTGTAAGTAACCAATATCCCCCTATTCCAATTATCATTCCTAAAATAGTCTTTATACTCCCGCCTTTATCTTTCTCCATCTCTTTCGCTAATTCTTCCGCATACTCTTTTGGCGAATCACCAAATATATCACTTACCGTTTTTCCTTCTTTCTCACCTTCAATTAAATGAAGTTCTGCATCTTCTAAAAAAGCGTCAACATCTTCTTCTTTAATTCCTTTCGTTATTAAATACACTTTCGTATCAATTAAAAACTTTTCTCCTTCTTTAGAAATCTTCATGATAATCCCTCCCTTATTAAACCGTCTCTCTTCTATTCGTCTTCATCATAATTTCAAGGAAAATTAAAATAAACAAACTTCCGTATAAACATATAATTTGAAATAGCATTGGCATAAGATCTTCCGATGTAAATGTTTTAAACAGTAACATAATAGAAAGTGGAATGATTAAATATAAGTTTTTAAACCATCCTTCAAAATATATATTTATCGCTACTGTGATCATAAAAATCCCACCAGCTACTATATAACTTTGGACTTCGGTGAATGTGAGCATTTTTGTAGGATATATCACATCTAATATCGTAACAGCTCCTCATAAAAACAATGGAGCAATCATAACTAAAGACCACATGGAAAACCATGTTTTTGTAAAGCTTGTGACGAAGGTCATTTTGCGAAGTAGAAAATTAGGACCTATAACAACTAAAATCAATGAAAAACTGTAACCGATACACTGAATAAGTGAAATCTGTAACATTCCATGATTCACTATTAAGATAGAAGCAATAATCCAAAACGATACGATATTCATTACTGTAAAACCAATTTGCTTCCACGTTTCCTGTCTATCTCTTTCCATTACTTTGACAAGTTCATTTGCATATTCTTTCGGTGAGCTTCCGAAAATATCTTCTACACTTTTCCCATCACTCTCACCCTCAATTAAATGGAGTTCCGCATCTTCTATAAAATTTTCAATATCGCTTTCTTTCACACTCTTTGCCGTCAAAAATAATCTCATATCTAACAAAAACTTTCGCGCTTCACTTGATAGCATTATTTTCTCCTTCCCTTCCCTTCCCTTCAAGTAGACGTTCTACACTACTTTGCATCGTTTCCCAGCGATCCATAAATTCATCAAGTGCTTCCTCGCCTTTTTCTGTTAATGTATAATATTTTCTCTTTGGACCAGATGGAGATTCCTTCATTACGCTTGTTATTAGTCCTTCTTTTTGCATTCGTATTAATAACGGATAAATACTTCCCTCACTCGCCATTGTAAAACCATACTTCGCTAGCTTTTCACTCATTTCATAACCGTATATTTCGCCTTCAGAAATAATAGCAAGTAAGCATCCTTCTAAAATCCCTTTCAGCATTTGACTTGTCGACATAATTCAAATCCTCCTACTATCTTGCTTTACAAGATAGATAAGCGTAAGTATCTTGCTTTACAAAATAGTATAGCAAAGACTATTTTGCAAAACAAGATAGCTAACGATATTTTTTCCAAATGTTTGCAGGAATTTCATTATAGCTTCTCTAAATAGAGCACTATGAAAACTTTATTATGAAGGGATGTTTTTCATCATGGTTACAAATCGAGTTGTCTTTTTAACAGGTGCTGCAAGTGGCATTGGTTATGAAATGGGAAAGGCTTTTGCAAAAGAAGGTGCAAAAGTTGTGATTACCGATCGGCTTGAAGAACGTGCAAAAGAAGCTGCTGAACAATTACAAAATGAAGGTTTTCAAGCTATCGGTTTAAAATGTGACGTTACATCTGAAGAGGAAATTACAGCAGCAATTTCTCAAACAGTTGATCATTTCGGTTCATTACATATATTAATTAACAACGCAGGAATGCAACACGTTTCACCCATTGAAGACTTTCCAACTGAAAAGTTCGAGCTACTAATTCAAATTATGCAAATTGCTCCGTTTATTGCAATTAAGCATGCCTTTCCGATTATGAAACAACAAAAATATGGTCGTATTATTAATGTCGCTTCTATTAACGGCCTTGTCGGGTTTGCTGGAAAAGCTGCCTACAATAGTGCAAAACATGGCGTAATTGGATTAACAAAAGTTGCCGCTTTAGAAGGTGCTACGCATGGTATTACTGTTAATGCCCTTTGCCCTGGTTATGTTGATACCCCCCTTGTACGTAATCAACTACAAGACTTAGCTACTACACGAAATGTACCACTTGAAAATGTTTTAGAAGATGTTATTTATCCACTCGTTCCACAAAAGCGCTTATTACAAGTACAAGAAATTGCAGATTATGCGATGTTTTTAGCGAGTGAAAAAGCTAAAGGTATAACTGGTCAAGCTGTCGTTATCGATGGTGGTTATACCGCTCAATAAAAATAAAGTTTGCTCAAGAAGAGCAAACTTTATTTTTTATCCCGAGGATCTTCGTACTTTAGTAATTGCCGCGGGAGCTTCTCAATTGCAACAATTACCCCCTCTAATTTACTTTCAATACGGTGGAGTAAATATAATGTTACAACAATCGGAAACCCTACATTACCTATCATCTTGATCCACTCTTCCACCCTCTTCCCCTCCTTTCATTATATAAGTAAGAGAAAACACTGCATTTAGGCATAAAAAAACAAGCTATTATGTATTAGCTTGTTTTTCAAATAATGATGCAATTTCTCGTTTATAGTCCCCGCGTATAATACCTTTCTCAGTAATAATTCCTGTAATTAATTCATTCGGCGTTATGTCAAATGCTGGATTATAAACATCCGTTCCAATTGGTGCTACTTGTTTTCCAAAGATTTTCGTAACTTCTGTTTCATCTCTTTCTTCAATAATAATTTCGGCTCCAGTTTCTTTCGTAACATCAAATGTTGACAGTGGCGCAGCAACGTAAAATGGGATATTAAAGTACTTTGCTAAAATAGCTAAATTCATTGTCCCTATTTTATTGGCTGTATCTCCATTTGCGACAATTCGATCCGCCCCCACAATAATTGCGTTTATTTCTTTCGTTTGAATAGCATGAGCTGCAGTATTATCTGTTATAAGGGTCACATCAATATTTGCTTGCTTCAATTCCCACGTCGTTAAGCGACCACCTTGTAAAACTGGTCTCGTTTCACACGCATATGCATGTAAACGCACACCTTTCTCTTTTCCAATATAAAAGGGAGCTAATGCAGTTCCATATCTGGCAGTTGCGATACTTCCAGCGTTACAGATTGTTAAAATATTATCGCCATCTTTAAAACATGTTAACGCATATTCCCCAATATTTCGACACACCTCTTCATCTTCCTGTTGAATGCAAAGCGCTTCTTCTTCTAATATTTTTTGTGCTTCTTTTATTGTAGTAATCTCTCGAATAGATTCTCTCATACGATCAATTGCCCAAAATAAATTTACTGCCGTTGGGCGTGATGTCCCTAAATAGTTACAGTCTCTATTAAACTTCTTTTGAAATTCTTCGATATGTAAAGTATTATATTTTTTCGCTGCAAGCGCCAAGCCAAATGCAGCTACAATTCCAATTGCAGGCGCTCCGCGTACTTCTAACATTATGATACTTTTCCAAACCCCTTCAATAGTCGTTAATGTTTTGTATTCTGTGCTATGTGGCAATTTCGTTTGATTTAATACTGCAATTGCATCACCTTTCCAACTTACAGATCTCGGAACAGTAACAATTATACTCATGCTTTTACACCCCTTGAAACTGTCTGTTGAAATAATGTTCGAAACAGTTGAATATCAGCACTTTTAGATTCATATTTTATTAGTTCTTTTCCTAAGGATAGCGCTTGTTTCTTAGCTTGAATTCTTGTTTCTTTATTTTCTATTTCATCTAAATCTGCTACATGAGCTAAACCAATTGTTCTACGAATTAGTTCACATCCGGCAAATCCAACAGCATCAGTAAAGATATTTTGCAAAATAATTGGTAACCATTGTTTTTCTTTCGTATATGCTTCTACACCTTCTCCAATCCATAACTTTGTAAAAGTCTCTACAAAATGACTCCACGTCTTTTCTATATGAAAAAATAGTACACTTCTCTTTTCTTCTTCTCTAGATAAAGCATTTAATAATAGATTTGCAATAAATTGACCTATATCAAATCCAAATGGGCCATATGTCGCAAATTCTGGATCAATCACTTTCGTTTCAGAAGGTGACGAAAAAATACTACCAGTATGTAAATCACCATGAATAAGAGTTTCTTTTCTTGTTAAGAACTTATATTTATATTGTGCTACTTTTAGTTTTAAAGTTTTATCACTCCAAAGTTCATCAACCACGAGCTGTAAATCTGGCTCATAATCATTTGTATCATAATGCCCAAAAGGATCTGTAAACACTAAATCCTCTGTAATTTTACATAGGTCCGGATTTACAAAGGTACCTTCTAGTATCCTCTTCTCTTCTGACTGTAAACCAAAATCTGAAGTGTAAAATAAAACATGTGCTAGAAAACGACCAATATGCTGGGATAAAAGCGGATATTCTTCTCCGTCTATTAATCCTTTTCTTGTAATTGTTAGTCTTGATAAGTCTTCTATTACCGTTATCGCTAACTCTTCATCATGACTGTACACTACTGGAACATAATCCGGTACATACTGCGCAAAAATTTGTAATGCCTTGCTTTCAATCGTTGCTCTTTTTATAGACAATGGCCAGCTTTCACCAACTACTTTAGCATAAGGCAGTGCTTGTTTTATTATAATGGATTTCTCTCCATCATCTAATTTGAACACGTAATTTAAGTTTCCATCTCCAATTTCATGACAAATGACATTTGCCTTCTCTTCAAAATAACCATGACCTTTCGCATATTGTACAGCTGTTATTTCTGTTAATGAATAATATCCCATCGTCTTCTCCCCCTTTTTAAATTCAGAGGTTTTTCTAACACAGAAAAACCTCTTTCCACTAAGAAAGAGGTTTGAAGTTTATCTTCTCCCCTCTTATCTGCCAGAAAGTTTTACTTTCTGCTGGAATTAGCACCGTGCCTTTTGGCGTAATAAACGCCCCATTTCACAATGGTATTACGGTCGGTTGCTGGGCTTCATCGGGCCAAATCCCTCCACCTGCTCTTGATAAGAGTTGTATAATTTTTTGAATTTTTAACTTTATGTTGATGACTATACCAAGAATAAAAATCACTTGTCAACATTTTATTTGTATAATTCTGGACGACGATCCGCAAAAACTGGAATTCCTTTTCGTACTTCTCTAATTTTCTCGAATACAAGCTCTCCAAATAAAATTGATTCCTCTTCATTCGCCTCTACTACAACTTCACCCCAAGGATCCACAATTAAAGAATGACCTGCAAACACATTATTCGGATCCTTTCCTGCTCTATTACACGCAACAACATAACACTGATTTTCAACTGCTCTTGCTTGCAATAGCAAACGCCAATGTGCTAAACGAACTAATGGCCATTCTGCTACAACAAATAATACTTTTGCCCCTTTAGCAGTATGAACACGCATCCACTCTGGAAAACGAATATCATAACAAATTGTTCCAGCGCATTCAACATCATCTAGCTTAAATTCGCCCGTACCATTACCAGCTATTAAATATTTATGTTCATCCATAAGCTGAAATAAATGTACTTTACTATATTCGTTGACTAACTGTCCTTCATTATTTACAACATACATCGTATTTGTAACGCCTTGCTCTGTTTGCTTTGCTATGGACCCACCAACAATATGTACATCATATTGCTTCGCCCATTCTATTAACTTTTCTTTCGTTTCCACTCCATCCCTATCTGCAATTTCAGAAAGTCTCGTTAAATCATATCCTGTTGTCCATAGTTCTGGTAAGACGATAACATCTGGCCTTTCCTTCATAGCTTCACTTATTTTATTTTTAGCATTCTCAATATTTTTTTCTACATCTCCAAAAACAATATCCATTTGAATACATGCGACTTTCATTTTTTCAGCCCCATTCTTATTTTTCTCTTTACAAAATACTGGAAAGATTATATCATTTGTCACTAGAATTGTAACAACTTTCAAAAGAGGTGGAAAGTATGAAATTATTTCAACCTTCTGAGATAGTAACATCATTGCCAACACAATTTTTCGCTTCACTTGTTGCAAAAGTTAACAAAGTCGTTGCAGCTGGTCACGATGTTATTAATCTAGGTCAAGGTAATCCAGATCAACCAACACCGCAGCATATCGTAAAAGCTTTACAAGATGCTGCCGAAAAGACCATTCATCATAAATATCCGCCATTTCGCGGACATGAAAGCTTAAAGGAAGCCGTGGCTACATTCTATAAACGTGAATACGGCGTGGAATTAAACCCAAAAACTGAAGTTGCTATTTTGTTTGGAGGGAAGGCTGGACTAGTAGAATTACCGATTTGTTTTACAAATCCCGGTGATACGATTCTCGTTCCGGATCCAGGTTATCCAGATTATTTATCCGGGGTTGCTTTAGCAAAAGCACACTTTGAAACAATGCCGCTTATTGCAGAAAATAACTTTTTACCAGATTATACGAACATTGATGACTCTATTGCAGAGCGTGCAAAATTAATGTTTTTAAACTATCCAAATAATCCTACCGGTGCTACTGCATCAAAAGATTTTTTTAATGCAACCATTCACTTTGCTAATAAACATAATATATTAGTTGTTCACGATTTTGCTTATGGCGCTATCGGATTTGATGGTCAAAAACCTGTTAGTTTCTTGCAAGCAGATGGTGCGAAAGATATAGGAATTGAAATTTACACATTATCAAAAACTTTCAATATGGCTGGCTGGCGCATCGCTTTTGCTGTAGGGAATGAAAGTGTGATTGAAACAATTAACCTATTACAAGATCATATGTATGTTAGTATATTCGGTGCAGTTCAAGATGCTGCTCGAGAAGCGCTATTAAGTTCACAGTCTTGTGTAATAGACCTTGTAAATAGTTACGAATCTCGAAGAAACGCTCTTATTTCAGCCTGTCACTCAATTGGTTGGAATGTAGACATTCCAACAGGATCATTCTTTGCATGGCTTCCCGTTCCAAAAGGATATACCTCTGAGCAATTTTCTAATATTTTACTAGAAAAAGCACATGTCGCAGTTGCTCCTGGTGTTGGATTTGGTGAGCATGGGGAAGGGTATGTCCGTGTTGGTCTCTTGCATACAGAAGATAGATTACGAGAAGCCATTAATCGAATTGATAAATTAAATTTTTTCAAAAAGTAATTGACAACACGAAAAATATCTGACAAAATTCAGTTATCTTAAAAATTTAAACATTTCTAAATACTTCTTATCAAGAGCAGGTGGAGGGACGAGCCCGACGAAACCCGGCAACCGATCTACAATTGTAGACACGGTGCTAATTCTCGCAGCATTACGCTGACAGATAAGGAGCTGGTTGTAAAAAAACCTCTCCTTAGCTGAGAGGTTTTTTTATTTAACTAGGAGGTTATAACAATGAGCGGAATTATAGCGACGTATTTAATCCATGATGATTCACATAACTTAGAAAAAAAAGCTGAGCAAATTGCACTCGGTTTAACAATTGGCTCTTGGACTCATTTGCCACACTTATTGCAAGAACAATTAAAGCAGCATAAAGGCAACGTCATTCATGTTGAGGAATTAGCTGAACATGAACATACCAATTCGTATTTACGTAAAAAAGTAAAACGCGGAATTATTAAAATCGAATATCCGCTATTAAACTTCAGTCCAGATTTACCAGCGATTTTAACGACTACATTTGGAAAGCTATCACTTGATGGCGAAGTAAAACTAATTGACTTAACTTTTTCAGACGAGTTAAAAAAACATTTTCCTGGTCCAAAATTCGGGATAGATGGTATTCGAAATCTTTTACAAGTGCATGATCGTCCCCTTTTAATGAGTATTTTTAAAGGAATGATTGGACGAAACATTGGGTATTTAAAAACGCAATTACGCGATCAAGCAATTGGTGGTGTAGATATAGTAAAAGATGATGAAATATTATTTGAAAATGCATTAACACCACTTACGAAACGCATTGTATCTGGAAAAGAAGTTTTACAATCTGTCTACGAAACATACGGTCATAAAACGTTATATGCCGTAAATTTAACAGGGCGAACTTTTGATTTAAAAGAAAATGCTAAACGTGCAGTGCAAGCTGGAGCTGATATTCTATTATTTAACGTATTTGCTTACGGACTAGATGTACTACAATCACTTGCAGAAGATGATGAAATCCCAGTTCCTATTATGGCACATCCTGCTGTAAGTGGTGCTTATTCAGCATCCAAGTTATATGGAGTTTCATCTCCATTATTACTTGGAAAGCTACTACGTTATGCTGGGGCTGACTTTTCATTATTCCCATCTCCATACGGAAGTGTTGCGCTAGAAAAAGAGGAGGCTCTTGCTATCTCAAAATATTTAACTGAAGACGATGCATTTTTCAAGAAGAGCTTTTCTGTTCCGTCTGCTGGTATTCATCCTGGTTTCGTTCCCTTTATTGTACGGGATTTCGGTAAAGATGTTGTTATTAATGCTGGCGGCGGGATACACGGACATCCAAATGGAGCGCAAGGCGGCGGTAAAGCTTTTCGTACTGCAATTGATGCTACTTTGCAAAATAAACCACTCCATGAAGTAGACGACATAAATTTGCATAGTGCACTACAAATATGGGGAAATCCCTCTTATGAGGTGAAATTATGAGTATTCAAGTATTTTGTGATTTCGATGGCACGATTACAAATAATGATAACATTATGTCCATTATGGAAAAATTCGCACCACCAGAAGCCGAAGAAGTAAAGAATAAAATTTTATCACAAGAACTATCCATTCAAGAAGGTGTTTCTCAATTATTTCAATTAATACCTACTAATCTGCACGATGATATTATTCAATTTTTAATAGAAACTGCTGAAATCCGTAGTGGTTTTCATGAGTTTATACAATTCGTAAAGGAAAATAACATTTCTTTTTACGTGATATCAGGTGGAATGGATTTCTTCGTCTATCCACTCTTACAAGGAATCATTCCAAAAGAGCAAATTTATTGTAATGAAACAGACTTTTCAGCAGAGTTTATTACAGTTAAATGGCCTCATTCTTGTGATGATCATTGTCAAAATCATTGCGGATTATGTAAATCATCATTAATCCGTAAATTAAGTGATACAGATGACTTTCATATTGTAATTGGAGATTCTATTACTGATTTACAAGCCGCGAAACAAGCTGATAAAGTATTCGCTCGCGATTTTCTTATTACAAAGTGTGAAGAAAATCATATTGCTTATACACCGTTTGAAACATTTCAAGATGTGCAAGCTGAATTAAAACTTTTGTTGGAGGTGAAGGCATGAAACAACTTTTTCGTCAATGGTATGACTTAAGCGAGATAAAAAAAGAGTTAACAACACGAAATTGGTTCCCAGCAACAAGTGGTAATATTTCTATAAAGGTTAGTCATGAACCACTTACTTTTCTTATTACGGCAAGCGGTAAAGATAAAACAAAAACCACTCCAGATGATTTTCTATTAGTAGATCATGTAGGAGTTCCCGTTTTAGAGACTGAATTACGTCCTTCAGCAGAAACAATATTGCATACACACATTTATAACAATACGAATGCCGGTTGCGTACTTCATGTTCATACAACCGATAATAATGTCATCACAAATTTATATAGTGATGCAGTCACCCTTCAAAATCAAGAAATTATTAAAGCTCTCGATATTTGGGAAGAAGGTGCAACCATTCACATTCCTATTATCGAAAACCATGCCCATATCCCAACACTTGGAGAAAACTTCCGAAAGCATATACAAGGAGATTCGGGTGCAGTATTAATCCGTAACCACGGTATTACCGTATGGGGCCGAGATAGCTTTGATGCAAAGAAGAGATTAGAAGCTTATGAGTTTTTATTCCAATTTCATATAAAACTATTATCAATTCAAGGAGGCGTTTCTAATGGCGCAAATTCGTATTCATGAAGTAAATACTCGTATTGAAAATGAAGTGGAAGTATCTAAATTTCTACAAGAGGAAGGCGTTTTATATGAGAAATGGAATATTTCTAAACTTCCTACTCATTTAAATGAAAATTATTCGTTAACAGATGAAAACAAAGCTGAAATATTAGCTATTTTTTCAAAAGAAATCGCTGATGTTTCAGCACGCCGTGGTTATAAAGCACATGATGTAATTTCACTTTCAAATAGCACCCCTAACCTTGACGAATTATTAATTAATTTCCAAAAGGAACACCATCATACAGATGACGAAGTTCGCTTTATCGTCAGTGGTCATGGCATTTTCGCTATTGAAGGTAAAGATGGGAAATTCTTTGATGTTGAACTTGAGCCAGGCGATTTAATATCTGTTCCTGAAAATGCAAGACATTATTTTACCTTGCAAGATGATCGCCAAGTTGTAGCTATTCGTATTTTTGTGACAACTGAAGGCTGGGTTCCAATCTATTAAGGTAGTTAGTTGAATAAAAGGACTTGGACCCCCTTTTCCAAACTTTTATTCACTCTACATATATACATCCTCCTATGGAACAGGCTTATTTCATTTTGAAATAAGCCTGATTTTTTATTTACTTGAAAGTACCATTTCATCACAAATTTAACACCTTGATTTTTCAAGTGCATTTTTCGAACATTTTTTGAACATTTATTGAATTTTTTCTGAAAATTCTGTTTTATGTGTGATATACTACAATTAACTAAGAAGGAAAATAATATCGCAAACAGAGGGGGATAATCATGAGCTTACTTATCGCACTTATACTTGGAGTTACATGTGGAGCATTTCCTGTTATTTTAGGAGCTATTATGGAAGAGTTAGAAATTGGTGTTTTAGGATTTGTCGCATCTTGTGTAAGCGCTTTATTATTTGGTTTATTCGGCGCTATTCCTGTTTCAATTCTGTGTGCTTTTTATATAATACGCCATGCTCGTACAAAACAATTTGGTCCTAATCACATCGCACAAATTATCCCGTTCCCGGTTGAACGATGCCGCCGCGCTTCTAACTTATAATTATAAAAATTAAAGATGACTAAATAAATAAAAGTCCTCAAATGAGGACTTTTATTTATTTTCTTCTAGAAATTGAAACAATTCTTGTAGATGTAGGGCATCTTCACCATAGCTAATAGATACATGAAATATACCATCAATCTCAGCTTGCATATAAAGATCCACTCCATCACGATCATATTTCAATGCCAAATAAAACTCCATTTCTTCTAACATCTTTTTTGAGGTTCGAATTACATAATGTCCCTTCTCATCTCTTCCATATTCAAATTCTGGTTCAAAATCATATTTTTGTTTAAAAGCTTCTTTTTGTTTTTCATTAATTTGCATACAAGTAGCTCGCTGTACAGTATCAATCATCTCATCAAACTTTTGAAGGTCCACCTCGTTTACCCCCTTATATATTTTTTATATAGTACTTGTGTTCCACTATTTTCTTCGCCATCCTTAATTAACTCTTCATACAATTCTTTCGCCAAACTTAAGCCTGGGACTGGTAATTGTAATTTTTCTGCTTCCTCTAAAGCAATTTTCATATCTTTCATAAAATGCTTTACATAAAATCCTGGCTCAAAGTCTCCTTTTAACATTCGAGGAGCTAAATTACTTAATGACCAGCTACCTGCTGCCCCTGTTGAAATACTCTCTAACACTTTATCTGGATTCAGTCCAGCCTTCTTCGCGTAAGCAACAGCTTCACATACTCCAATCATATTGGAAGCAATCGCAATTTGATTGCACATTTTTGTATGTTGTCCACTCCCAGCTGGTCCTTGTAATTGAATGTTTGTTCCTAACTTTTCAAGTAAAGGTAAGCATCTATCATATATTTCTTTCTCCCCGCCTACCATAATTGCGAGTTTTGCCTCTTTCGCACCAACATCTCCTCCTGAGACAGGTGCATCTAACGTATATATATTTTTGCTTTTTGCAACTTCATTAATCCGTTTTGCTAAAGTAGGTGTAGATGTCGTAAAGTCAATTGCTATCGTACCTTCTTTTGCATGTTCTATAATTCCTTCTATACCAAAATACACTTCTTCTACATCATGTGGATATCCAACCATTGTCATTACAATATCAACTTGCTTCACTAACTCTTTTGGCGTATTACACCAATTTGCACCATCTTGCACTAAAGAATCTGTTTTTGCTTTCGTTCTATTATATACATATACTTTATGACCATCTTGCATTAAGTGATAAACCATACTTTTTCCCATTACGCCAATCCCAATGAAACCTATTGATAAAGTTTTATGTTCCATTTTCTCATCCCCTTTGTTCTAATAAATCATTTACCATCTTTCGGAACTCTTTATTAAAGTCATCATCCATACTATTTTTCACATTTGAAAATAAAATAACAAAAGTTCCTTTTTCTTTATTAAAATTATTGAAAGTGTTCCAACCAGATAATACACCATGATTATGAAAATAATCTGGATATATATAAAAACTAAATGCATATTTCCGTTCTGCTGAAGGTGAAAACATTGCTTGTATACTTTGTTCAGAAAGAAGTTTTCCATTTATAATTGCTTCGTCTAATTTCTTCATATCTCCAACTGTCGTATACATCTCACCACAACCATATAGCCAATCCATGCCTAACTTCTGCGCTGGTACAAGCTCTTGATCTTTTTTCACATAACCCTTTGTAAAATTTTTATCTCCAGGTACCATATTCCCCATACCGGATTCATGCATATCTGCTTTTACAAATATGTTTTCTTTTATGTAATCTCCTAAAGGTTTTTTCGATATATGTTCTATTATATAAGCAAGCACCATATAATTATAATCTGTATATCTCCAACCTGTTCCTGCAGGAAATTCTAAATTTTGACGTCCAATCCAATTAATTAATTGTAAGCGGGAAGCCGCATTAATATTGCCTTTCGCGTGTTCAGGTAAACCAGAGGTATGCGTTAATAAATGATATAGCGTAATATTTTTATTCTCCGGAAATGAAGGAATATATTTATTTACATTATCTTGAATATTCAATTTCCCTTGTTCTTGCAGCTGTAAAATAGATGTGGCAACGACTGTTTTCGTAATAGAACCGATACGATATTTTGTTTGAGGTGTATTTTCTATTTTATTTTGAACATCAGCATACCCATATCCTTTATTCAATATAACATGCTCTTTATCTGTTACCAAAACTGTTCCATTGAATTGCTTTCCGACTAAATATTGATCTAATTTTTGAGATATGCTAGCATAATCAATTTGTTGCTCTTCTTTTTCTTCTATATTCCCTTGTACTTCCGATTCAATAGTAGGATTCACTTTAGTTGTTAATACAGTGTTTTCCTTTATATTGGGGCTAACAAGAAAATAGTATACTCCGCCGCCAACTATAGCAGACAGTGAAGCCACCACCATTACTTTTTTTATCATATTGATCCTCCATACTTCCTTCGCTAAAAATTGTCCCCCTATTCTATTATCAAACAATAAAAAAAAATCGCAACAATTTGTTGCGAAAAATCACATTTTTTCTTTTCTATACACACATACTTGATTCTTTCCATTTTTTTTCGCTTCATATAATGCAATATCCGCTCGTTGCATTAATTCTTCTCTTGTAGTTCCTTGTTCATATAACGCAACTCCAAAGCTAGCTGTTAACTTCGAAATTCCAGTGAATTGCTTTGTTTCAATGAAGAATCGTAATGATTCCGCAACTTGAAATGCTTCCTTTTCTACTGTATTTGTCACTAATATAATGAATTCTTCCCCTCCCCATCTTGCAAATACATGTTGCTGCTCCACTTTAGATTTCATAAGCTCTGCAAGTTGTATTAATGCCAAATCGCCAAAATCATGACCATATGTGTCATTAACTGTTTTAAAATTATCTATATCAAATAAAATAATTGCTATTTTCTCATCATTACGTATTACCTTTTCCCATTCTACCTCTAGTATTTGTTGAAACTTTAAACGATTATAAATCTCTGTCAATGAATCTATCATAGCAAGTCTTTCTTGTTCTTGATAGATTTCATCTAATTCTGTAATTTCCGTGCACTTTACAATAAATCTTGATAAATCTTCTGGCAATGGTGTCGCACGTAATAGAAAAGTAGATACTGCCCCTTCATAATTTGACATCTTAATTCTTCTACCGCTTGATAAAGTATCGTCTAGCCATGTTATATCATGCGTCGTCGAGTAGTATCCATTTTCTCTAATAAAATGTTCAGCAAATACTAAATGTTGCTCGCGATAGGCAAACAAATTTTCATATCCGAAAAACGTTAAAAAATTTGTATTACAATCAACAATTTCATCATCTTCTACTATAAATAATAAATCATTTTGAAAATCAAACATCGTTTGAAGCAGTTCCTGTTGTAAACTAACTTGCCTTACCAAAGAAAGTTGATACAAACTCTTATTCACTTCTTCTAGCACTGCTTGCGGAGTTACAGGGGCTATTACAATATTACGTATTCCTAATGCAAGTACATCTGTAAATTCTTTTGTTATTTGTTGATCCCAAATGACAATGAATGTACTTTGCGAGGTATACATATTCTTTATATATTTTATTTGAGAATAATCTGTTACATACATAATTATAATGTGCGGTTTCGTTCTTTGAAATAATAGTTCGCCCTCTTCAAAACTATTTGCTATAAACATACATTTTGGATGGATATTTTCTATCGTTTGTTGATGTTTACATCCATTTTCTATATAAAGGACATTTAACTGCAGATCTTGTAACACATTTTGGAAAACCGTATTCTCTAATAAAAAATGTAGTATGTTCATCACTAGTCTTCACTCACTTCATATATCTTGTTCTACTGAATTCCTCACAAATATTTTTAAAAGACTGTTCTCCAATAAACTTTAATTTGTGAGAAATACATATTAACAAGCTAATTGAGAATGTTATCTTCCCTTTTCACTCTATAAATTCCTTTTTTAGTGTATGATTATAGGAATTATATCGTTTGTATGAATGCCCTAGCTTATTTCTTAAAACTTGACAATTAAAATAAAGATATTATATTCTTAAATTCGATAACTTACAAAATGTAAGTAATATACATTACGTTTTCCCGATAATTTTATATACAATTTGGAGGATATATTATGACAAACGACAACTTTTTTAACGTTCTATATGAACGCACATCTACACGTGCATTCAACCCAAATAAAGAAATCTCATCTACAGAATTACATGAGATTTTAAAAGCAGCAGCACAAGCACCTTCCGCTTGGAACTTACAACACTGGAAATTCCTTGTTTTTCAAGGTGAAGATGTACAAAAACGATTACATCCAATAGCTTATAACCAACAACAAATTCTTGATGCTTCTGCAGTAGTCGCTATTTTAGGTGATTTAGAAGCTTATAAAAATGTTGAGCCAGTATATGGTCCAATTGTAGAACAAGGATTTATGAAAGAAGAAGCAAAAGAACGCTTAGCTAAAAATATTGAATCTGCATATGCTCGTGAACAATTCCCAAGAGATGCTGCCTTTTCAAATGCATCTTTAGCAGCAATGCAACTTATGCTTGCAGCTAAAGCAACTGGTTGGGATACTTGTGCTATTGGTGGCTTCAATCCACAAGCACTGACAGACGAATTTAACGTTTCATCTCGTTACGTTCCAATTATGCTTATTACAATTGGTGAATCAACTTTAAAAGGCCACCCTGCACCTCGCATGAGCGTAGAGCAAGTGAGCGAGTGGGCAAAATAATAAAAAACGAAGGCAACTACATTGCCTTCGTTTTTTTATTCCCTGTCATACTTTTGTAATATTACTACAAATCATTCGACATTTATACTTATGGAAAAGTATATTCTATTCCCTTCTCATAAATAAACGTGACGTTTCGTGTCGAATTTTGTTAAGGTGTTGAAATATACCCGTGTGTTTTTGTTACAATTGTGATACAATGATAACAAATAGATAACAAGAGAGGGATTTTCATTGAGTTCATACGGAAGCTTTATCGCACTTTTATGTTACATAGTAACTGTACTGCTTCTATATTTTATTGGTGATGCCGCAAACATCTCCATTTTACAATTTCCAAAAGAAGAAGCATTCCAATTAGAATCAGAAAAACATACTGCACGATCCATTGTACCACTACTCCTAGCTCTTCCTGTATATATCATCGTTTTATATAAAAGTAAAAAAGTGTAAAGGCTACCCATTTCATTTATTTCGGTGGTTTTTACATTTTTTTGTTATATTCCCCCTATTTTAAACATCATTCCATACTAAACACCCAGCTAGTCATTTAAAATGAGAAAATCCCCTAGAAAAAATTCCACTCTCTGTCCAGTCACTAACTACCGAACTTACATAGATTATAAGTGTGAAGGGGGTGATGAGGATTATGTTTGGATCATTTGGATGCTGTGATAACTTTAGAGAATGTCATCATCATGAAAGAGAGCGCGACCATCGCGAGAAAGAGAGAGAGAGAGAGGTTAGACCACAACAACCAGCTGTATGTAACGTACTTGCTAACATTTCAGTTGGAACAGAACTTTCTCTTTTAAGCATTAGAGGTAACGGCACATTCAACAATGTTATTTTTGAAGGTTTCGCTAACGGTGTTGCTCTTTTCTCTGCTTTAGCTCGTAATGACAAAGACAACAAAGATAACAATAAAGACGATAAGAACAATCAAAATCGAAATACTTTTACTGGTATTTTACGTGTATGCCCAACTGATATCGTTGCAATCGCTATCTAATTCTGTCTCTTATCCTCGATAGTAAGCAAATAAGATTTACTTTTCTCATAGAAAAAACCTGAGACCGATTTCAAATCGACTCAGGTTTTTTTATTAATTATATGCTTTTAACTAGTTCAACAACTTCTTCAGCAGTTGACATCATTAATGCTTTTTCTGCTAATGTTTCCATTTCTGCTTTTGACAACTTGCTTAGCTGTGTTCTTGCAGGAAGAATAGATGTTGCACTCATACTGAACTCATCTAAACCTAATCCTAATAATAATGGGATAGCAAGTGAATCGCCCGCCATCTCACCACACATACCAGCCCATTTGCCTTCTTTATGAGCAGCATCGATAACCATTTTTACAAGACGTAAAATAGATGGGTTATATGGTTGGTATAAGTATGATACTTGTTCGTTCATACGGTCTGCAGCCATTGTGTATTGGATTAAATCATTTGTTCCGATAGAGAAGAAGTCAACTTCTTTCGCGAATTGATCTGCTAATACTGCTGAAGCTGGGATTTCAACCATCATACCAACTTCAATAGAATCAGAAACAGTTGTACCCGCTTCTACAAGTTTCGCTTTCTCTTCTAATAAAATCGCTTTCGCTTGACGGAACTCATCAAGAGTTGCAATCATTGGGAACATAATTTTTAAGTTACCGTATACGCTAGCACGAAGTAATGCACGAAGTTGTGTACGGAACACATCTTGCTCATCAAGACATAAGCGAATTGCACGGTATCCTAAGAATGGGTTCATTTCTTTTGGTAAATGTAAGTATGGAAGCTCTTTATCTCCACCGATGTCAAGTGTACGAACAACGACTGGTTGACCTTCTTTTACACCTTCAAGAACTGCTTTATACGCTTCGAACTGCTCTTCTTCTGTTGGAAGATTGTCACGGCCCATGTATAAGAATTCTGTACGGTATAAGCCAACGCCTTCTCCGCCATTATCGATAATACCTTGTACATCATTTGGTGTTCCGATATTTGCAACAAGCTCAACGTGATGTCCGTCACTTGTTACAGTAGCTTGGTCTTTTAATTTAGCCCATTCAGCTTTTTGCTCTTCAAATTTCGCTTTCTTTTCTTCAAACGAACGAAGAGTTTCTTCTGATGGGTTTACAATTACTTCTCCATCTAAACCGTCAATGATAACGATATCGCCGTTTTGGATTTTCTCCATAACAACTTTCGTACCAACAACAGCTGGAATTTCCATAGAACGAGCCATAATTGCAGAGTGAGATGTACGTCCACCGATATCAGTAGTGAAACCTTTTGCATACTTACGGTTTAATTGAGCTGTATCAGATGGTGTTAAATCTTCAGCAATGATGATTACCTCTTCAGAAATTGTACCAGGATTTGAGAAGTTAATTCCTAGTAAATGTGCAAGAACGCGTTTTGTTACGTCACGAATGTCCGCAGCACGTTCTTTCATATATTCGTTATCCATGTTTTCAAACATAGAAATAAACATTGATGCAACTTCATCCATTGCAAATTCAGCATTTACTTTTTCGCTATTTACTTTATCTTTTACTGGGTTTACTAGTTCTGGATCATTTAACACTAATAAATGTGCTTCAAAGATTGCAGCTTTGTCAGCACCTAGCTCAGCAAATGCGTGGTCCTTAATAGCTTCTAATTCAGTTTTTGCTTTCTCAAGCGCAGCGTCTAAGCGTGCAATTTCTGCAGCTTCGTTTGTAATTGATTTCTTTTCGATGTTAAATTCAGGATTTTCAAGTCTGAAAGCCTTTGCAATAGCAATCCCACTTGATGCAGCGATCCCTTGAATGTTAAGAGTCATTATTCTCCTAATCCTTCGTTTTTCATAGTTTCTTCGATAGCTGCTAGTGCTTGAGCTGCATCATCACCATTTGCAGTGATTTTAATTTCTGCGTTTTGTTGAATGCCTAAAGACATAACGCCCATGATTGATTTTAAGTTAACGTTCTTTCCGTTATACTCTAAGTTAATGTCAGAACCGAATTTGCTTGCAGTGTTTACAAGTAGAGTTGCTGGACGAGCATGAATTCCTGAGTCGCTAGTTACTTTAAAGATTTTTTCCATGATAATTTATCTCCTTTAAATTACAGTATTTTTTAGTTGTATAGACGTGAGTACTACATCATCTATTGTATATAATAGGCGATGTTCGGTCAACCACATCGCCTATTATAATTATAAACATTTTGCGTCAAATTCCTACTGAATGTCAATAATAGCGGTTTCGCCCTTCTTAACATTTCCATCTTTTTTCAATTCGACTTGTTGCCCTTGTTGTAAGTTTGTAAAGACAATTGGTGTAATGATAGATGGTGCATTTTCTTTTACAAATGCAAGATCTACTTTTAATAATGGCTGGCCTTGTTTCACCTTGTCGCCTTGTGCTACAAGCGCTTCAAAACCTTCACCATTTAATTTTACAGTATCAATACCGAAGTGGATTAAAATTTCTTTTCCGCCTTCAGATTGAATACCAATCGCATGTTTTGTAGGGAATACATTGACAATCTCACCGTTCACTGGAGAAACTACTGTTCCTTCAGTTGGCTCAATTGCAAATCCGTCTCCCATCATTTTTCCTGAGAATACTTGGTCAGGCACTTCTGTAATTGGTAAGATTTTCCCTTCGATTGGTGATACAATCGTTTCATTTTCATCAACTTTTTGAGGAGTTTCTTCCACTTTTACAGGTTCTTCTTTTTCAACATGAGGTGTACGACCTGACATAATATCATGAATTTGTGATTTTAATGTGTCAGATTTCGGTCCGAAAATAGCTTGAATGTTATTTCCAACTTCAAGTACACCAGCTGCTCCAAGTTCTTTTAAGCGGTCTTTGTTTACATTCTTTTGTTCGTTAACTTGAACACGTAAACGAGTAATACAAGCATCTAAAGAAGCAATGTTTTCTTTACCACCAAGTGCTACTAATACTTCACGAGGAAGTTCGCCTGCTTCTGCTTTTCCTGCGCCGTCATTTGCATTTGCCACTTCACGACCAGGTGTTTTTAGATTCCATTTACGAATTGCAAAGCGGAATCCGAAGTAGTAAATAACTGCTAGTACAAGACCAACAATAATTACCCACCACCATGCTGTACGGCCTGGTAGTACACCGAATAATAGGAAGTCAATTAAACCACCAGAGAATGTCATACCAATTTTAACACCTAAAATTTGCATTGTCATAAATGATAGACCAGCAAATACAGCGTGAATTCCGAATAATACTGGCGCTACGAATAAGAATGAAAATTCAAGTGGCTCTGTAATACCTGTTAAGAAAGATGTTAATGCTGCAGAACCTAAAATACCTGCTGCTAATTTTTTATTTTCTGGACGTGCTTCATGGTACATTGCTAAAGCTGCTGCTGGAAGACCGAACATCATGAACGGATACTTACCAGTTGTAAATGTACCTGCTGTTAATTCTACACCGTCTTTTAACTGTGCCATAAAGATTTTTTGGTCACCACGGATTAATTCGCCAGCTGCATTTGTATACTGACCGAATTCGAACCAGAACGGTGAATAGAAAATGTGATGTAATCCAAATGGAATTAATGAACGTTCAATTAAACCGAATATAAATGCTGCGATTGTTCTATTTGCATCAATCATTTGATGTGAGAACGTGTTTAAGCCACCTTGAATGTATGGCCAAACGAAGCACATGATAATACCTACTATTAAAGAGAATGTTGCAGTTGCGATCGGTACGAAACGCTTACCTGCAAAGAAACCTAAGTATGATGGTAATTCAATGTTGAAGTATTTATTATAGCAATATGCCGCTACTATACCGACGATAATACCACCAAATACCCCTGTTTGTAGCGTTGGAATACCTAGTACGTTTGCATACGCTGGATCTGCAAATCCAATTTTTACTGGGTCTGCTCCAGAACTTGTTACTTTCACTAGCTTATCTACTTCTAAGAACACACTCATCGTTTTGTTCATAATTAAGTAGCCGACGAATGCTGCTAAACCAGCTACTCCGTCTCCACCAGCTAAACCAATTGCTACCCCAACTGCGAATAATAATGCAAGGTTAGCGAAAATAATATCACCAGATTGTTCCATAATTTTTGCAACCATTACGAACCAATCTGCTTTTAAAGCAGGAATAACATTTGTTAACTGTGGATTTTGAAATGCATTACCAAATCCAAGTAAAATACCTGCCGCCGGTAAAATCGCTACTGGAAGCATTAACGCTTTTCCGACTTTTTGAAGAACACCAAAGATATTCTTAAACATGGAAACCCTTCCTCTCTTATCTATATTGATACCTTCCGACAAACGCCAAAAAGACATGAGGAAAAAAAGATAGAACGATAGCTATACAAAGGGTAGTATATCCCTTTCTCTAGCTTACATTCCTTACTTTTCTCCACTCATGCCTGATCGAATCAGTAACACGTGTCAAAAATAGGTTTACGTATAAGTTCACTATAATTAAGGCAAACGTTTTCGTTACTCACCTTAATGTGTTTGTCGAAATTTGTATAACTTTGCAATAGTTATTATACATAACTATTGTAAGCGATTCAATCATTTTTTTTAACGTTTTCATTTTAGACAAAAATATATGACTTTTTACACATGCTCTGCCTTTACTAAGCGTTGCAAGTGCATCGTTAAATAAATACTTTCAGCTTCATATACAGGTAGTTGCAACTCTTTTTGCATGACCTTAACTAGCTTCCAAGCCAAGTTATAGCAAACTGGATACTCCGCCTTTAATAAATCAGCAAAACTTTGCGATTCCTCTACTTTTTCTCCTTTTTTCACCCTCTCAATAGCATATTGAAGATGACGAATAAGACGTAAATAATGAATGCTCTCTTGATCTAATGTAATTTGTAAGTTTGTCTCAATTAAAGATACAAGTTGTGCAATGAGACGGGAGTTTTGATTAACTGAAGATAAATCAGAATTTGTAAGCGAACTGTAAATGTGCAGTGCAATAAAACCAATTTCTCCTTCAGGCAATGTAATTTGCAAACGAGAATTTAAAAGTTCTACAACACCTTCCGCAATTTCATATTCCTCTGGATAGAGCATTTTTGTTTCAACTAAAAAAGGGTTATCAATTGTAAGTCCTTGTTTTAACCTTTTAATCGCAAATGAAATATGATCTGTTAACGCAATATGAATATGTTCATTTAGTGGAGATTTCGCTTTTCCTTGAATGTACAGCATAATATCGTTCATCAATTCAATTAATTTTTCACTAATATGCGGCACTAATAATTTGTATTGTTCACGATCACGTTCATTTTTTAAGACAAACATTTTTTCGATTTGTTCTTGCTCCAATACATCTTTCGCTTTTTTCCCAAATCCAATTCCTTTACCAATCACTACTACTTCCTCGTGTTCCGGATGGCTAGCAATGATGACATTATTATTTAAAACTTTTTTAATTTCTAGATAATTACTCATATAACACCACCCTCGTACTTAAATAGCCTACTTTTATGTTACAGAATATTCTTCTTTGTCGTCAATGTAAAACATCTGCCATTTAATAAAAATTCATTTTTTAGACATGTTTATATATGATGCGTATAATGTAAGAGCAACTGTACATAGAAAGGAGATAACAGCATGATTAAAATGTTTGTAAGTGATATCGATGGTACAATGATGCAACACGGAGGTCTTATTGATGAACAAGATGTTGCGGCACTGCGCAGCCTTGCCGAACAAAATGTTATTCTTTGCTTCGCTTCCGGAAGACTTGATAATGAAATTGCAGACTTAATGAAAGCTGTAAATACAAATTTTCATCGTATTAGTGTAAATGGTGTTTTTGTATATACACATGAAAATAAACAACTATTATCTGCAACTTTTGATTCCAGCATACTTCCCGATTTGTTAGCTATGACGAGTGAAGAGCCTTATTTCCGTTATGTAAGTGATGAGCATAATTATTACATTGAAGAGAAAACACCTTTTATTCAAGAACTTGAACAACAAGTAACTATGACTTCTGTTGAAGAACCAAACTTACTACAGAAGATTGATGATACAATTTTCCCAAATAAAATTTCTGTCGGTGGAACAAAGGAAAGCTTACAACTCCTTCAGAAAAAAATTGATGAAAAATTCCACGGGAAAGTTAGTACTTTCATCTCAGCAGAACAATGTTTAGATGTAATGCCACCGAATGTTAGTAAAGGCTCTGCCATTTCTGTTTTATTAAATGAGTTTCAAATAAAACCTGAGGAAATTGCTTGTATAGGGGATTCTTACAATGACATTCCTATGTTTTCTTTAACTCCTCACAGTTTTGCTATGTCACAAGCAGATGATGCAGTAAAAAATCACGCTCACTATGTAGTAAATCACGTCAAAGATGCTGTTAACCACGTAATTGCTCATAATAAAAATACGACTCATTCCTTATAAGGATGAGTCGTATTTTTATTTCTTTACATGTTAACCATTTTCAATTCCACTGTACTTCACAAACTGAAATATACTATTTGTTACGTGCGATATTCGTAATAAATTTATAACGATCTCCACGATAAATACATTTCACGTACTCTAGCGGTACCTCACCTTCTGAATATGACCATTGACGCATTACAAGTACAGGCGCCTTTTTAGGAATATGCAGATGTTCAGCTTCATTTTCCGTCGCAACGGAAGCTTCAATTGACTGAGTAGCGCTAACAAGTTTAAAGCCCAGTTTTTTCTCTAAATGTTCATATAAAGATTGTTGCAATATCTCTTCGTTAATATCTTTTACAAGAGCTGGCGACAAATATGTCGTCTCAAAAGCAATCGGTTCATCATCAGCTAAGCGAATACGCCTCACTTCATAAACCGATTCCCCCTCCTGTATTCTCAACCGGTCTGCTATTTTAGCAGTAGCTGGAACTAGGCGGAAACTAAGTAATTGACTACTTGGGTTCATCCCACGAGAAATCATGTCTTCTGTGAATCCCGTCATTCCTTGCAATTTTTGTTCCACTTTCGGAAGTTGGACAAATGTTCCAATTCCACGCTTCCGATATAAATAGCCTTGTTCCACTAAATTATTAATCGCCTGTCTGATTGTCATTCGACTCACTTCGAACTTATCACAAAGTTCATTCTCAGATGGGATTTTATCTCCCGGCTTCCATTCGCCGTCCTCAATTAGCTGTTTCACCCACTCTTGAATCTGATAATAGATCGGAAATGGTGAATACTTGTCGATGTTCATCAGCAATCGCCTCACTGCATAAAGATAGAGCTTCTTGATCAGCGATTACGGTTACATTCGGATGACGTTGTAAAACTGTAGCCGGACACTCTTCACTATATTCACCTTGCAATAATTCTTTAACAGCTTCTGCCTTTTTAGAACCCATAGCAACAAGTAGAACTTGTTTCGCTTTCATAATGCTTCCAATTCCCATTGTAATCGCATGAGTTGGCACATCTTCTTCTTTTTCGAAGAATCGAAGGTTTGCTTGGCGTGTAGATTCTGTTAATTCAACAATGTTTGTTGGAGAATTAAACGGTGTTCCTGGCTCATTAAATCCGATGTGACCGTTTTCACCGATTCCAAGAATCTGTAGGTCAACTGGGTTAGCAGCTAGAATGCTCTCGTAACGTTTGCACTCTTCCTCTAAATCACTTGCCATCCCGTTTGGTACATAAGTTTGTTTAAATGGAAGATGATCAAACAACTGTTCTTGCATGAAATAGTGATAGCTGTTTTTATCTTCATGTGGTAAATTTACGTACTCATCTAAGTTTACAGTGGTTACACGGCTTGTATCAAGTTTATTTTTTCGCATTTCTGCATAAATACCTAATGGAGAGCTTCCTGTAGCCATTCCTAATGTTGGATTTTCTTTTGTTTTTACAACTTCTTCAATTAATTTATAACCTGCTTCTGCTAGTTCTTCTGGAGTTTTTACAACAAGAATATTCATTTAATTACTTCCCTTCCTTCATATGAATTCCTAAACGAACCGTATCATATACATGTAAATCTTCATTCATCACAACAAAGTCTGCATCTTTTCCTACCGCTAATGCACCTTTATTATTTAATCCAAACTCTTCTGCTTGGTTAACTGATGTCATCAGTACTGCATCTTCGATTGAACAACCTGTAAATTCAATTACATTTCGGAAAGCTTGATCCATTTTTAAAATACTACCAGCTAACGTTCCATCTTCTAATCGAGCACTACCATCTTTTACATGTACTGGCTGTCCGCCAAGCTCATATAATCCATCTTCAAGACCTTTTGCACGCATTGCGTCAGTAATAACACTTACTTTTTTTGGTCCTTTTAACTTATATGCTAATTTCACCATATCAGGGTGAATATGAATACCATCTGTAATTACTTCAACCATTACATCTGGATTTAATAACACATGACCAACAACTCCTGGTTCACGGTGATGTAATCCACGCATTTGATTGTATAAATGTGTTGCATGTGTAATTTTTCTATTTTTTAGTTGCCCATCAATTGCATCTGTATGCCCCATTGTGCCAACTACACCAGTTTCAGCAAGATATTGTTCAAACTCTAATGCTCCCTCTTCTTCTGGTGCATATGTTACTAATTTAATTAAATTCCCACTTGCTTCTTGCCATTGTTTAAATTGCTCAATATTTGCAGGAACGATATGTTCAAGTGGTTGTGCACCTGCACGTTTCTTTGAAACATAAGGTCCTTCTAAGTGAATATATTCGAAATGCGCTCCTTTTTCTTTTGCTTCTTTTGCAGCAGTTAACGCTGCTTCAATTGCCTCTGGAGCTTGTGTCATTGTTGTTGGGAAGTAAGTTGTAACCCCTTCTTTTAACATTTCTTTACCTAGAGTTACTAACCCATCGCTATTTGCATCCATCGCATCAATATCGTATCCACCATGAATATGAACATCGATCATACCTGGAATTACAATCTTCCCTGTAGCATCAAAAACAGTTTCATTTTCTTGTGGTACATATTGAGCCATCAAACCAATTTCTTTAATGGTTTCTGCGTAACGAATAAATCCGTTTTCCACTATTTCTTGACCTGTGTAAATTTTGGCATTGATGACAATTTGCGTTTTCATTTTCATCGATCCTTTCCCATGAATTACCTACTTGTTATTATTACCTTATTCGCCTAGTTCCATCTTAATATACACACGAGTAGTTGTCTATACATTCTAATAAAATTTCCTTTTTATTCAACAGAAAAGGAAATTTCTTACGTCTCTTATAATTATAATATATATTATTCATTTTTCCAAAAAGGGACAGTATCGCCCCCTAATATAGAAATCACTTCAATAATGGCATTAACCCGCTAGACTCTAACATAATATGTTCACCATCTGTTTCCATTTCTACTGTACTTTTATTCGTTCTATATACCATTATACCGTGCCTTTTTAAGCGTTTCACTACACTTTGGTGAGGATGTCCATACGGATTACTACTCCCGTACGACAAAATAGCAAACTGCGGTTCCACTTTTTTTATAAACGTTTCACTTGTTGAAGTATATGAGCCGTGATGCCCCACTTTTAACACATCTGCATGGACATCAAATTGTTTTAATATTTCATGTTCTGTCCGTACATCCGCGTCACCCATTAATAAAAAATCCGCTTTTCCATATCGCACCTTTAAAACAATTGAGGATTCATTATTTTCATCTTTTGATTTCCCGTTGTTTAATACTTGTATAGAAACATGTGGATCCAGCGGTATATATTGTCCTTCCTTTACTGAAACGAAAGGTATCCCTCTTTTTTTTATATTATTCCGATACGTATGATAAGTAAGAGAACTATATGTTTTTCCGCTATCTAATATAAGCGATACCGGCATTTGCTCTACAATTGGAATTAACCCCCCTATATGATCCATATCGGGATGCGTACTGACAATTACATCTAAATGATTAATCCCTTTCTCAATTAATTTCTGAATAATAACCTCTCCTGCTTCATAAGGTCCTCCATCAATTAACATTGTTTGTCCATTTGGCATTATAATAAGTGTTGCGTCACCTTGCCCCACTTTTAAAAAGCTCACTTTCATTTTACTAAGATGTTGCCGATGCATATGTAAAGGAGACGTAGTATGAATGGACAACATATACCTTTTAGCTGATGCGCTATTTAAAGAAAAACATAATAAAACAGAAACTAATAATAAAATAATCCGCATACCTCTCATAACTCGTCTCCTTTTTTCATTTAGTATGGCACTGTAAATAATTGATATACAAAAAAAGCTTAGCAAAATGCTAAGCTTTTATTTCGATATCTCTTGTAAGGAACCGAAGAATAAATCTGCTTCATTCATTTGTTCATTCTCTTCAGAAAGCGGTGGTAAATCATCTAATGTTTTCAATCCAAATGTGTCTAAAAATTCTTTTGTTGTTCCGTATAAAATAGGACGCCCTGGTCCTTCTGCTCTTCCCATTTCTTTTATAAGTAAATGTGAAACCAACGTTTGTAACGCCTTATCAGTTTTAACTCCTCTAATCTCTTCCATTTCAGTCCTTGTGATTGGTTGGCGATATGCAACAATCGCTAACGTTTCGAGGGCAGCTTGTGAGAGTGAAGCAGCTGTTGGTGTATCTATTAATTTTTGATAATATGAAGCATGTTCTTTCTTTGTAGCAAAACGATATACTTTTGCATACTGTACAATTTGCAAACCACGGTTTGCACCTTCACATTCTTGTTGCATTTCTTCTAAAATATTAATTGCTTCATTCATTTCAATTTCAAGAACTTTCGCTATTTGTTCTGGATAAATCCCTTCATCACCAGAAACAAATAAAAGGCCTTCAATAATTGACTTTTGTTCTTTCCTATCCATTTCACGAGCTCCTTCCTTCTATTTTCTCATAAAAATACACATCAAAAAACCGAATCACAATTAATGCGTTCGGTTCAATATTTTTTCTCTTGTTCCAAACGATACATTAAAACATAGCATGAGACAAAATGTTGCTATCCCATTTTCACATACTTGCTCTATGCAGATTTATTAGAGCTTGATACGAAAATTTCATCAAAATTATGTTCTTGCTCAATTATGATTTGTTGATTTTTCATAAGTTCCAGAACTGCTAAAAATGTTACAACCATTATTTCACGTTCATCATCAACAAACAAATCATAAAAACTTTGGCGACCACCCTTTATTTTTAACTGTTTTAAAATATCAGTCATTCGCTGTTCAATTGGTATTTCTTGACGAGTAATACGTGTTGTTACAGGTTTTTTTGCCTTTTTACGGCGCATTAATTTTTGAAATGCTGCTAGCATATCATATAACGTAACATCAAGAGGTAAGCTTGTCTCCTCTTCTTGTTGCAACGATGTAAAGTCAATTGGTGGACGTGTATATAGCTGTGCTCTTTCTTGTTCTCTTTCTTTTAACTCAGTAGCAACTTGCTTATATTTCTTATATTCAATTAACCTCTCCATCAATTCTTGACGAGGATCATCTATAAAATCATCACCGTTATCAAGTACATCTTCTTCATGTTTCGGCAACAACATCTTACTTTTAATTTGTAATAACGTTGCAGCCATTACTAAATACTCACTTGCAACATCTAATTGAAGTTCTTTCATCGTATGCACATAAGATAAATATTGCTCTGTAATATCTGCTACAGGAATATTATATATATCAATTTCATAACGATGTATTAAATGTAACAATAGATCTAACGGCCCTTCAAAAGCCTCTACTTTAAAATTATATTGCACAAAGCATCCCACCACATTTTTTCTATAACAACATAAGTATAGAGCATACTCATGTTCTATCCAACCTTTTTAAGAAATTTAATTAAAAATAGACCGATGCCTATGTCATCATGCCCACCACTTCATATGATAACAGTGTAGTAAGAACAATGTAGGAGGTCAAAAAACTATGGGTCACGTTGATTGTGGTTTTAGCGGTGGGTTCGCATTACTTGTTGTACTGTTTATTTTACTAATTATTGTAGGAGCAGCTTGCTTCTGCTAATATGAACAATAACGGCTAGGGGGAAACCTCCTAGTCGTTTATTGTTCATATTTCTATGATACACTTATATGTATAACCGTTAGATAGGAGCGAGAAAACATGTATCCTACCGAATACATACAATTTTTAATTCATTTCCATGGAGATTATGACTATTTTGAATGCCACGAAATACTAGAAGAGTATTGGAAGACAAAACCAAGAGGTAATCGTGATCATTACTTAGTTGGTCTCATTCAAATTGCAGTTTCTTTATACCACCAAAGACGTGCTAATTGGAATGGTTCTACAAAAATGATGAAAAGCGCAATTACAATTTTAGAAAAAAGCGGTGTGCCTTTACAACGTTTAGGAATTAATCAAGTACAACTTCTTTCCTTGCTCAATGAAAGATTGCAATCTATCCATAAAAAAGAACGTTTTGTACCTTTATTTTTACCCTTATCAGATTCATCGTTAGAGAAGCAGTGCATAGAGTTATGTCAAAAACAAAACCTCTCTTGGAAAGACTTGAATGCTATCCCAGGTGAATATATTATAAACAAGCACACTTTGCGTGATCGCACAGAGGTCATCACTGAACGAAACGAACAATTACAAAAAAGAAAGCAGAGATAATAAACTACTTATCTCTGCTTTCACGAATGTATATTTTGTTCTAGCCCTTTACATTTTTCGCAAAAACTTGCTGTTTGCTCATTTCCGCAAATTGTAAACTCAAGAAATTTACTCTTTAACTCTTGAACCATCTTCGTCCCAATCCCCACATGACGGTGAGACGGGTTCACACTCAAATGCTGAATTTCTAATACTTGATTCTCTTTTTTTACAATCCCCATTATTCCAACAAAATCTTCATTTTCTTTCCACAAATACAATTGCCAATCATCTTTTGCTTCATATTCTTTCATTGTCAATTGTAATGTTTTCACATCTTTTTCAGTTGGCATAAACGAAAGAAGCCCCATTGCAATTTTTTCATAACTTTTTTTAAAACGAATTAACATAACCCTTATCCCTTCTTACAAAAGTTACAAACTAGTAATCCCCTCAATCACTCTTTTCATATCACATTCATTTTACAATATTTTCAACAGAGTGAGAAGAGTCTAAAACAACTTGATAATCATACAAAGCGAAAAGAAGAAAGTCAAATCTATGTTTCAGCACTATTCCTTTAATAAATAGAGTTAAAAAAAGAAAATTTTATATGGAATGGAAAGAAACATATCATTCAACAGCACTTCATTTATAGTTACTCTAAAGCAGCACAATTCTAGCAAAATTAACATAACAAAAAATATTTATTGAAACATATAATGTAATGTATTCTATGTAATTGGTTAAAGGTTTGTTCTCACAAGCAATATATTTTAGCAACAATACTACTTGTATGATGAGCTGTAGAAGTAGTACTCAATCTCATTAAAAATAAAAAAGAGAGCAAAAGCTCTCTTTTTCCTTACCTTATTCTTCCCAAACTTTAACTTCTTTCATTACATCGCCTTGACGCATTTTTAATACTGTTTCAATACCGCTTGTTGCTTTACCGAATACAGTATGAACACCATCTAAATGCGGCTGTGGCTCATGAACGATAAAGAATTGGCTACCGCCTGTGTTACGGCCAGCGTGAGCCATAGAAAGTGATCCTACAAGGTGTCTATGAGGGTTTCCATCAGTTTCACATGGAATAGAGTATCCTGGGCCACCTGCACCTGTACCTGTTGGGTCTCCACCTTGGCTTACGAAGCCAGGAATAACACGGTGGAATGTAACACCGTCATAAAATCCTTGCTCTGCTAATTTTTTAAAGTTTTCTACTGTTTTCGGTGCTTCTTCTGGGAAAAATTCCAAGTCGATTTTTTCACCGTTTTCCATTAATATGTATCCTAAAGTTTTCATACGTATATGTCTCCTTTCAACTATCTCAGCACTATATTACCACATTCATGACTAGAAACAAAAAGAATCCGACAATCTAGATACTTCTTTTTTGAAATGTGGAAAAAGCTAGGTGACAAATAAGAAATATATACTATAATAACTTTGTTGCCCGAAAATTTTAGAAAGAGAAAGGGAGCGATTTTTCGTGAAAACGAAATTACTAGCTCTGCTATTAGCTGTAACGGTATTTATGATGCCAACAGCTTCGTTTGCAGACATCATCGAGGGAGAATCAATTGTTACATTAGGAGAGAACTTATCTGAACAACAAAAACAAGATCTGTTAAAAGAAATGAAAGCACCGAAAGATGCTACAATTATTACTGTATCTAATGCGGAAGAACATAAATTTCTAGAAGGCATTGTTCCAAAAGCACAAATTGGTACGAGAGCAATTTCTTCTTCTATGATTACATACACAAAACCAGGATCTGGTCTTATTGTACGATCAAAGAACATTAACTGGGTAACAGATGCAATGTACACTAACGCTTTGATTACAGCAGGTGTAAAAGATGCAGAAATTCAAATTACTGCACCTTTTAAAGTTTCAGGAACTGCAGCTTTAACTGGATTAATGAAAGCATACGAAACTGCATCCAATAAACAAATTCCTGAAGAAGTTAAAAAAGTAGCGAATGAAGAAATGGTACAAACAGCCCAGCTTGGTGATAAAATTGGTGAAGAAAAAGCAGTTCAACTTGTTGCAAAAATTAAAGAAGAAATTGCAAAAGAACAGCCAAAAACAACAGAAGATTTACGTTCATTAATTAAAAAAATTGCTGATCAACTCGGCATTACATTGACAGATGAACAGTTAGATAACTTAGTATCGTTATTTGATAAAATGAAAAATCTTAATATCGATTGGAATCAAGTTGGTAGTCAATTAAACAAAGCAAAAGAACACGTTTCTGCCTTCTTAGGTTCTGAAGAAGGACAAAGTTTTCTAGATAAAGTGAAAGATTTCTTCTCAAGTATCATTGATTTTGTTAAATCTTTATTCAAGTAAAAAAGAAGCCCGCCAGTGACGGGCTTCTTTTTTATACAAGTAACGGTAATTTCATAACAGCCTCTTCAACCGAACGCACTATATGATTTGCTTTCTCCTTTACATATGGATGGGCATGATGAAGAGTAAATGAATGCGGGGTTACTTCAAACATAGAAATATCATTGAAAGAATCTCCAATACAAGCAACTTCATTTGCTTCAATTTGCAAATGGTCCATTAGTCGCTTTAGAGCACTCCCCTTACTCACGCCTCTTGGCATAATATCAACATAGCGTTTACCTGATATAAAAACTTCCGCTTCGCCTTGAAACATATCTCGTAGCTCTTGATCTAACGTCACAATTTTCTCTTCTTCTCCAAAAACAAACAATTTTGCAGGGTGTACAGTCTTACCAAACTCTTCTTCTAACGCTTCAATTTCAGCGATATGCACGCCCATATACGCTTCAAAATTATGGTGATGTTCATTCTTCCTTTTTGTATATCGCTGCTCATTTGCACAAACAATATCCGCTAGTCCTTTTTTATGTATATATCGATATATTTCCTGGGCAACCACATTTTCAAAACTCGATTCATGAAATAAATTTCCATCCGGAAGCAACATTGTCGCTCCATTTAAGCCAGTTGTGTAATATGGGAATGAAAACCTTTTTACAACTTCATCAATTCTGTGTGTAAAGCGGCCAGAGGCAAAACAAATATTTGTCCCTTTCTCAGCTAACCAACACAGCGCACGTTCATCTTCTTTTTGCATATGATTCACATCGTAAACGAGCGTGTCATCTAAATCACTTACAAATAATTTAATCATGTCCTCTTCCCCTTCCATACACAATATCTACTCTAAGTGTACACAAAAAATGTTTGATTTTTGTTAAAAAATAATAAATTTTTGCTAAAAAAAATAAACGGGTGTATAATCCCGTTTATTTTTGTCTTTTTACATTTTGAGGTCTTACAATACTTGGTCGTACTTTTAAACTAGACATCGTTGGACGGAGTAAAATTTTTGTTAATGCGCCCCAATCAAATGGTAAAAACGGCCATAAATAAGGTGTTTGTAAACTTTTTATAGACGTTAAAAATAAAATTAATATCGTCATACCAATTACAAATCCCATCTCATGGAAGAGGCCTGTTAAAATAATAACAAACAATTTCCCAACCTTATTCCCTAATCCTAATTCATAACTCGGTGTTGCATATGCACCAATCATCGAAACTGCTACATACAAAATTACTTCTGGCACAAACAAACCTACATCAATTGCAATTTGACCAATTAATATAGCGGAAATCAACCCTGCTGCAGACGATAACGGCGTTGGAGTATGAATGGCTGCCATCCTTAAAAACTCAAGTCCGACCTCTGCCATTAACACCTGTAATAAAATTGGTAAATGCGTCATCTTAGTCGGTCCAATAAAAGCAAGATTTGCTGGCAAAAGAGTTGGATCAAATACAAACACTAACCAAAATGGTAATAAAAATAACGAGAATATAACACCTAAAAAGCGCACCCAGCGTAAAAATGTACCGACAGCTGGATTTTGTCTAAACTCTTCCGCGTGCTGTAAATGATGAAAATATGTTGTCGGTGTAATCATAGCACTTGGCGATGTGTCAACAAGTACTAACACATGTCCTTCTAGTAGATGATTTGCTGCTACATCTGGCCTTTCTGTATATCGAATAAGTGGGAATGGGTTATAGCTTTGCTTTACAACAAATTCTTCTACTGTTTTATCCGCCATCGTAATTCCATCTACATCGATGTTATTTAATTCTTGTTTTATAATCTTTACTAAATCTGGATTTGCAACATCTTGAACGTATGTAATACAAATATCCGTTTGTGATCTATCTCCTACTCGAACCATTTCATTTCGAAGACGTGGATCTCGAATTCTTCTACGGATTAATGCTGTATTTACAACGATATTTTCAACAAATCCATCCCTTGCACCGCGTACTACCTTTTCGGTATCTGGTTCTGTCGGCGTTCGCCCTGGATAACTACGAACATCGATTGCGAACGCTTCCGTTTCACCTTCCACAAATATCACGATGAGTCCTGATAATACTTGGAGCATTACCTCATCCATCGTTTTCACTTTACTTACTTGTTGATGGATTAAGCGATTCTCTAAAAGCTTCACTGTATCTTCTTCTACATCCCTTATCTCATTTGTATCCACCGCTTCTTCTAAAATAGGGATAATATAATTTGTATCACAAAGTCCGTTTACAAATAACACACCAATTTCTTTATTCAAAATTTGAAATTTACGAATGCCAACATCGTATGTAACGCCTAGTCCTACTGTCTGCTTTAAATAATTTTCATTGTCACTTATGAAAGTTGATATAGGGATATCCACTTTTTTAGGCTTCGTCATAAAAACCACTCCTTTCCAAAATTAATTGAATTGCTTTCTTCGTAATAGGTGATCCCCTCTCCCATTCATCATTTCCACACATCTTACCAATGTCACCGACTCCAACGATGACAGGAACATTCAAGTCATCTAAACAATAAATTGTATCTCCGCTAATTCTGCCAATTTCGCCATCTGGAAGTCCAAATTTATCAACACCGTATTCGGTTAAATTCCCGTTCCGATCTACACTTACATCTACACGTGCCCATTCCCAATGATGCGTATTAGACGCTACCGCTAAAATACCGAGCACATCAATTTGTTTATGGGTAGCCACATATTTTAAAGCCTTTTCACCAGATCCTTCTCCAATAAATCCACTGTCATCAAACATGACAAATACAGGGTCATATGGCGTTTGCATAATAAGCTCAACAACTTTTTTCCCTGTCAATTTGGTTGGATTACTTTGTGATGCTGAAATACACCTTCCCCCAAATTCCTTCGTTAAAAGCTCAATTGTCCGCTTTGCATATTCATCTCCATCTGTGACCAAAACAACCCTTCGTCTCATTTGATTTATCCTTTCGGTTTACATATAAGTGCTATAAAAAACGAAAACAATATCGCTGCGGAAATGCCCGCAGACGTTAAACTAAACATGCCAATACCAATTCCTAAATATCCATGTTTTTCTGCTGCATGCATTGCTCCGTGCAATAGTGAATGTCCAAAACTTGTAATAGGGACTGTTGCTCCAGCACCTGCAAACTTTATTAGTTTATCGTACAATCCAAATCCATCTAAAATTGCTCCGATGACTACAAAAGTTGCCATTAAATGAGCTGGTGTTAACTTTACAAAATCTAACAATAGTTGCCCAATTAAACAAATAACTCCACCTACAAGAAATGCATATATAAAATCCACAATTCACTCTCCTTTAACTCTCTCAAATACGACACCATGTGCAATTGTTGGAATCGTTTCCTTTTGTTGCATCATCATCGGGCTTAATAATGCACCAGTCGCAACGACAAAAATTCGTTGTAAATTCCCT
Organism: Bacillus sp. PK6-16; assembly: GCF_056530295.1. Taxonomy (NCBI): domain Bacteria; kingdom Bacillati; phylum Bacillota; class Bacilli; order Caryophanales; family Bacillaceae; genus Bacillus; species Bacillus sp. PK6-16. The sequence continues at coordinate 1,354,373 of NZ_CP096511.1, read as the reverse complement.
TTTTGCATCTCGTGTAATAAATGACCATATGTGACAACTGCTGAACAAGCGCAACCACTACCACCTGCAAACACTTCTTCTTGACTTGATTCATAAATCATCAATCCACAATCATTGTATATATGCCCAAGATCATAACCTTCCTCAAGTAAAAGTTGTTTCGCAATCGGCGTCCCAACAGCTGATAAATCACCCGTAACAATCAAATCATAATCATCGGCACTTCTTCTTAAATCTTCAAAATGTTGTTGAATTGTATGAGCTGCTGCTGGAGCCATCGCTGCTCCCATATCCAAAGGATTTGTGATTCCTAAATCTTGCACTTTTCCAATTGTAGCCGACGTAATTTTAATTGCACTTTTTTCATTGCTAATTAATATAGACCCTGCACCAGTCACAGTTGAATTTGCTGTCCCTGGCTTTTGTCCACCGTACTCTGTTGGATAGCGAAATTGTCTTTCAGCCGTTGCATTATGACTACTTACTGTAGCTAAAACACGATTTGCAAATCCACCGTCTATAAAAGCTGAGCCAACTGCTAAAGTCTCCATAGACGTCGCACAAGCGCTAAACATTCCTAAAAAAGGAATGCCCCACTTACGCGCAACATAATTTGCTGTCACTGTTTGATTTAATAAATCTCCTGCTAAAAAGAAATCAATTTGCGATGTTTTTATATTCCCTTTTTGCACTGCTTGTTGAATTGAGTCTGACATTAATCTTCGTTCGGCGAGCTCCCAATTTTCTTCTCCACAATGCAATTCATCATATGAAATATCAAATTTTTTCCCAAGAGGGCCCTCAGCTTCTTTCGGACCGACAGCAGTACCCGTTGCATTCACATATATGTCATTTTGAAATACCCACGTTTGTTTTCCGGTCAACCTCATACTAGCCCCTCCTTTAAGACATAAAAATTTTAAAGGTATACCTTATTAACCCAATGATATATGCACCAACAACCCCAAATACAATCACACTTCCTGCCAGTTTAAACATATTTGTAGCAATCCCTAGAACAACCCCTTCGCTCTTATGTTCTAAGGCAGCGCTCGCCATAGAATTTGCAAATCCTGTTACCGGTACCGCTGATCCTGCTCCAGCAAATTGACCGATTTTATCATATACACCACACCCTGTTAAAATCGCGGATAATAAAACAAGGGTTGCAACAGTTGGGTTTCCTGCCTCTTGTTCACTGAAGTGAAAATAATGTATATAAAATTTCATCAATACTTCTCCAACTGTGCAAATGAGTCCACCTACAAGAAATGCTTTCATACAATTTAGTAAATAGTTTGGCTTTGGATGATACTCCTTCACTTTATTTATGTAATCATCCTTCAATTTCTGACTTGTCATTTATATACTGCCTCCTACTTTACGAAATAAATCCAGTGAAACAACGATCCTATTACTTTCCCAAGTACAAGAGCAACGAGTAAAACAATAATCTTCCCCTCTATCCCTACTCGTTTCGCTAAAATAGGTAGAACATTTAACACCTCTGTTAATGCCGCAGCAAGCATTCCGATGAACGTGCCACAAAATATCCCTAATATAACGAGCCAGTATTGCGACGTTTGAAATGTAATGTTTTTCAAACTGCACCAAGCCCCTGTTAAAGTACCTGCAATGACTGCCCACTCAAAATATTGAATATGCTTTCCACTTCTCGTTAATTGGGCTAAACGGGGGATTATACCAAGTACAGCTAAAAATGCGACATATCCGCTACCTACCGCAATCCCTCCAGCTAAACCAATTAAAATAACAAATCCAGACTCAATCATCGGCAAGTTGTTTCATATTATCCTTGTTTTCATTAACGATTACATACTGATCAAGTGACTGTTGGTATTGAAACATCTCAACTTCTAACGGACTCGGCTCTTCATTAATTCGCTTTTGAAATACATGATTAAAAAATAAAACCATCCCTAAGCCAAGACCTAAAGAATAAGGAATTTGAAATAAAAGTGGTTGTGCATTAAATTCTCCAGTAATCATGTAATATAACCGTTGATGTACTTGTTGCATACTTACATCTTCATGGAAATAAATGATCGCAAGGGCCGCTCCAATGAACAGTAACAGCCATACAAGCCCGAAAAAAATTGGGTGTGTCTTCTTTTTTTCGTATATAATTTCAACAAGAGTTTGTCCAGAACCGAGTAAATTAATTTGTACATGAGATGCTTTCTGTTGAATAATCTCAATTACTTTCATAACATCAATTACAACATGCGTCTTATCATGCGCTGTTATTTTGTAAACTATCTCATTTTGTAACAACTCAACTACGGAAGAATCTCCGGCAAGTTGAGCAACATCGCCCAGCTTTACTTCATAAGTAGGAGAAACTTTTAAACGATTGCGCATTTTAATATAAATCGTTTGTTCCAACTTTCATTCACCCCTTCACTCTTCCTCGTAGTTGTAGTATGGTTATTGAATTTTTTTCTAATACAATTTTTTCATAAAAAAACATCTGCACCATTTCGGTACAGATGTTTTTTACTTATGCCTTTTTCTTAAATAAGTTTGCAATACTTAATGCAAGCCCTCCCCAAATGACTACTATTCCAATAACCATCATCATAATCGCTGATCCACTCATTATGAAACACCTCGATCTTTCCATTCTTTTTCAAGCTTGGCAGAATCCGAATGAATTTGTGCATCCCATTTTTTCAGGCCAATGATTATTGCAACTATGAGGAATGCTGCTGCTATCGACCAACCATACGTTACAACAAACTCAGTCGGATAATCTCCATAATTCTTTTTAATATTTTGGATTGTACCATCAATTAGCATATACCCTAACATAAGTGGAGTAATAACGAGTAAACTCACTCTCCAAAACGTTCCTAATTTAATATCAGATACAAAGTTGGCATGATTTTGATAAACTGGTAAACGACGTAAAATGAGCCCTATCGTAACTACTTCCGCAAGTGCAATTGTAATTAATCCGAAATTATTAGCGAAATAGTCGACAACATCTAAGAACATAAGCCCACCACGTGTTGCAAATACAAGAGAAACTAACACGAGAAGGGTTCCCATAATTCCAATGGTTTTTTCCCGACTTAAACTGAATTTTTCAGATACAGCGGCAAAACATACTTCCGCGAGTGAAATAAGTGAGGTGATTCCAGCAACCGTTAACGATAAGAAAAATAATACACCAAACAACGGTGACATCGGCAATTCATTAATAATTTGTGGAAATACTACGAACGCAAGCCCAACGCCAGCACTTGCTACTTTATCAACCGGTACTCCCATATTATTTGCCATGAATCCAAGAGCTGCAAAGACCCCAATACCTGCTAATAATTCAAATCCTGAGTTTGCAAATCCAGTAATAAAGGCATTATTTGTTGTATCCGAGTTTTTCGGTAAATAACTAGAATACGTAATCATAATTCCAAATGCTAAAGATAAACTAAAGAATATTTGACCATAAGCAGCAAGCCATACTTTCCCATCAAAAATACGACTCCAATCTGGTTTAAAGAATGCATCTAGTCCTTGCATAGCGCCTTCCATCGTCACTGCACGAACGACGATAATAAGAAACATAACAACTAATAAAGGAATAAATATACGGTTAACAACTTCGATTCCTTTTTTAACTCCTTTAAATGCAACGCCAAGCACAATAATCCAAACGAGAGCTAACGGAATTAATACTTCCGGTACAAGTCCTCCAAATTGTCCTGGCTTATCTGCAACATGTAAGTACTCTTTAAATAAAAATGATTGCGTGTCTTTTCCCCATGCTCCAGTAATTGCAAAGTATGTATACGATATAGACCAAGCAATAATCACTGCATAATATGTTGAAACGATAAATGTTACGCACATTTGCCACCATCCAATAAATTCGGCACGCGGGCTAATACGGAAAAATGTAAGTGGTGCTGAACCACGGTGACGATGACCAAGGGCAAACTCAAACGCTAACAATGAAATACCAGTCGTTAATAATGCAAATAAGTACGGTAAAAAGAATGCTCCTCCTCCATTTTCATACGCTGTATAAGGAAAACGCCATATGTTTCCTAATCCAACGGCAGATCCGACCGCTGCAAAAATAAATCCAGCTCTCGTTCCCCATTGTTGCCTCGTTTCCATGTTTCCTTCCCCCTTTATGACAAGTTCATACTTGGATTATATTTCAAATTAACTAAATTATCAATAAATTCTGTTAATTTTTGAGAAAATTAACATCTCTCTCCTATTAACAGCATAAAAAAATCGAATAGACAATTATTCGTCTATTCGATCTTTCATCTGTTTTAATATTTTCTTTTCAAGTCTTGAAACTTGTACTTGCGAAATGCCTATGCGCTCTGCTACTTCTGATTGTGTCTGATCTTTATAGTAACGCAAGTATACAATTAAGCGCTCTCGTTCATCTAGTTCTCTAATCGCTTCTTTTAAAGCAATTTTATCGAACCATTTCGTTTCAGATTGATCTGCAATTTGATCTAAAATAGTGATTGGATCTCCATCGTTTTCATATACAGTTTCATGTATAGATGAAGGGGCCCGGCTCGCTTCTTGTGCTAGAACAACTTCCTCTGGCGTTAGTTCTAGTGCCTCTGCCACTTCATTAATCGTTGGAGCCCTTCCGAATTCTTTCGAAAGCTCATCTCTCATCTTTCGAATTTTGTTTCCTGTTTCTTTTAAAGACCTACTAACTTTCACTGATCCATCATCACGTAAGAAACGTTGTATTTCACCAATAATCATTGGAACTGCATATGTTGAAAATTTCACGTCGAAAGATAAATCAAATTTATCTACCGATTTCAAGAGCCCAATACATCCAATTTGAAATAGGTCGTCTGGTTCGTATCCTCGATTAAGAAACCGCTGTACAACCGACCAAACGAGGCGCATATTACTTTGAACGATTGTATCTCTCGCTTGTTGATCTCCATCTTGACTTTTTTGAATTAACGCTTTTAGCTCGTGGTCCTTTAACTGAGGTTTCTTCTTCTCATTTTTGACCTCTATGTCCATAGGCTATTCTCCTTAATTGCATAGAGCGTTACTATTTGATAAGTATTTTGTCAAATGGATTGTTGTCCCGAAAGATTCGTTTGAAATAACTTCTACTTCATCCATAAAATTTTCCATGATAGTAAATCCCATTCCGGAACGCTCTAATTCAGGTTTAGTTGTAAAAAGGGGTTGTCTCGCTTCATCTAAGTTAAAGATTCCAATCCCTTCATCTCGAATCGTGAGTTTCACCATTGCTTCTTCCAAAATTACAGAAATATAAACAATACCTTCTGCATTTCCTTCGTATCCATGAATAATTGCATTTGTAACCGCTTCTGACACAACTGTTTTAATCTCCGTTAATTCTTCCATCGTTGGATCTAGTTGTGCAATGAAAGCCGCCACAGTAACGCGAGCGAACGATTCATTTTGACTTAATGCTGAAAATTGAAGGTTCATTTCATTTCTCATCTATGCCACCCCCAACGTCGCGAGCGCGTGCGCTTCACTTTCTTCTAAGCGAACGATTTTGAATAAGCCCGACATTTCAAATAAACGCTTAACAGGCGGTGAAATTGCACAAACAACCATTTCTCCACCTAATCCCTTTACGTGTTTATATCGGCCTAATATAACACCTAGACCAGAACTATCCATAAAAGATAAGTTCTCTAGGCTCAAAACAATATGATGAACACCATGTGTCTCAATCATATCTGTTACTTTCGTTCGCAACTCTTCAGCCGTATGATGATCTAATTCACCCTCTAGTCTCACACATAGGACGTCACGTTTTACTTCTAATTGCATGGAAAGACTCACACGATTTCCTCCTTATGCTCAAACTTTACTTATTCACATACATAAAGATTTTCGTGATACAAAATAAGAATCCTTCCTGCTGACAAAAGAAGAACTATTTCGTCATAAAGTGAAACCTTTCAGCATTATTCACTTATATACGAATAGAAAAGCGGCAAAATATTTGCCGCTATTTTGATGTTGAAAACATCCCAAAACTTCTTTTAAATAACTCCCACCAGCTCGCTGCAGCAACATCTTCTTTTGCTACAATTGTTTGTTTTAATAAAACATCTTTATCTTTTTTAATAACAAGTGTACCAAGCGCGTCACCTTTTTTAATCGGTGCTTTTACTTTCTTTTCAGCAATTACTTCTTGTTTTACCTTGTCCATATTCTCGCCCTTCTTCATAAGAAGAGAAACATTATCTGATGCAACTAAATCTACTTTTTCTTTTTTCCCTTTCCCTACTTGAACTGTCTTAATTTTTTCGCCACGCGTATACAATTTCTTTGTCATATATTGTCCAAATGCATAGTCAAGAAGCTTCGTCACTTGGTTGTTCCGTTCTTTTGATGTTGGTGCTCCCATGACAACTGAAATGACACGCATGCCATTTTTTTCAGCCGATGCTGTTAAACAATATTTCGCTTCTGTCGTAAAACCTGTTTTTACTCCATCTACGCCAGGGTAAAAACGTACTAGCTTATTCGTATTAACGAGCCAAAACTTTTTATCCGTATCTTCACGTAAATAATCTTCGTACTTACCTGTGTATTTACGAATAAGTGGATACTTCATCAATTCTCTCGCCATTATAGCCATATCATTTGCTGTCGAATAATGGTCTTTGGCCGGAAGACCTGTTGGGTTTTGAAAATGTGTATTTTTCAGCCCTAAATCTTTCGCCTTTTTGTTCATCATATTTACAAATCCTTCTTCTGAACCTGCAATATGCTCGGCTACTGCAACAGATGCGTCATTTCCAGATGCAATTGCAATACCCTTTAACATCTCATTTACAGTCATCTCTTCCCCAGGTTCTAAAAAGATTTGCGATCCACCCATTGAAGCTGCATGTTCACTCGCTCTAACTTTATCGGTCAGTTTTAATTTTCCTTTTTCAACTTGTTCCATAATTAAAAGCATTGTCATAATCTTTGTCATACTAGCAGGTGGTAATTTTTCATTTGGGTTTTTATCAAATAAAACTTTACCTGTATCTTGCTCAATTACGATTGCTGACGACGCTTGTTCCGCTAACTTCGGCGTTGTTTCTTCTGTTTTCTCTGGCTTCGTTTTCTCAGATTGCGCGAAACTCACTGAAGTTCCAGAAAGCAATAACATGAAACAAAAAAGTATTCCAAAAACTCGCTTCATGACTAACCCTCCATTCTATATCAGACCTATTTTTTCCAATTTATCTTTTTTTAATACCAAATTTTTCTAACATTTTTAGTTGACAAACACATTCTCCCCCTATATTGTATTAAGTGTATTACACACAGTAGTACACTTAATACATATGAGGAAGGAGACATTGCTCTTGCATATTCAACTTGATCCAAGAAGCAACACTCCGATATGGGAACAAATTGTTCAAAATATAAAAGAACTCGTATTGAAAAACATGTTGGCTCCAAGTGATAAACTTCCTTCTGTACGCGAACTCGCTTCTTTACTCGTTATAAATCCAAATACAGTGAGTAAAGCGTATCAAGAGTTAGAGAGACAAGGAATTATTGAAACGTTACGAGGAAAAGGAACATTTGTATCCCAATCGATTACCCCAACATTAGACGAAAGGAAAATCGCTATGGTTGAAAAGCAATTTCATCAATTACTATTAGAAGCCTCTTATCTTGGTATTACGAAAGATAAAATTCATGATTGGATAGATTCATACTATAAAGAGATTGGAGGGAATACGGATGTTGAAAGTGACAAGCTTGAAGAAAACAATTGATAATCAAACAATTTTAGACGATGTTTCTTTCACATTACAAAAAGGTAGTATCGTCGGATTACTTGGAAGAAACGGCGCGGGAAAAACAACTTTATTACGAACGATGGTCGGCATTTTAGACCCAGACGAGGGAACTGTTACATATGAGGATATCGACATCCATAAAAATCCTGAAACGAAACAAAAAATCGTATATGTTCCGGATTCTACTAACATACTGAACGGTTATACAGTAAAAGAAATCGTGAAGTTTTATAAAGCAGTTTATACAGCATTTGATGAACCATATTTCTACGAACTACTAGAACGTTTCAACTTACCAAACAAACGAATTCGTAGTTATTCAAAAGGAATGAAAGCACTGCTTGCCATCATTTTAGCTGTTGCTGCAAAAGCAGAATATATTATTTTAGATGAACCAACAAACGGACTTGATCCTATCGTTAAAAGACAGATTTTACAGTTTCTCGTTGGAGAAGTTGCAGAAAAAGAAATTACCATTTTCATCTCTACCCATCATTTAGATGAAGTGGAACAAATTGCAGATACAATCATTATGTTAAAAGGACATACTGTAGCATCTATTACGTCACTAGACGATGCAAAATCACAATTTGCAAAAATACAAGTAGCTTACGAGCGTTCATTACCTCAAAAACTAGAAAACTTAAGCAATATTAAAATATTAAATCAAACAGGAAAAGTGTATACGATTTTAATTGAGGGAAATGTGGCTACAACACTGGAGAAGTTTTATAAAGAGCAACCACTGCTCATTGAAGAATTAACAATGTCACTTGAAGATGTCTTCGTTACGACACTGGAGGAGGATGGATATGTTTCATAAAGCGTTGTGGATGTGGAATTGGAAGCGCGGGAAATATGCTGCGTTACTTTTTCTCTTCAGTTCACTTTATTTTTTATCTTTCGAATACTATCAAGCAGCAGAAACTCAACAGTCTCTCTTTCTCCATCCAGAAAAAATAGGTGAAGAAAAGTTCTACTATCATTATTCTTTTTATTCTTCTAATAGCTTTTGGTTAGGTATTATTACAATTATCCTATCCTGTATATTAATTGGCTGGGAGCGAAGTAATCAAAATGGAGATTCACTTATGACATTTCCATTTAAAAGACGTGATATGTTCTTATCGAAATGGGTTTTCGGTGGATTTTTCATTGTACTATCATTTCTAATCAATTGGGGTCTTATGTATTTTATTTATAAATCTACGATTCACTTTGAATATCAATCTTTCGAACCATTTCATCGATATTTCCTGTACGCAATTTTCACATATATCGCTATCTATACTGTCTCTTTATGTATAGGTACATTTACTGGCAGTATTATTTCACAAAGCATCTTCAGCATTACTTTTTGCATAATGGGAATGGGAATTTTTTCACTCTTACTCCTTTTCTTTACAGCTCACGCTGAGGCAATACAGGGGAATAAAAGTTATACGAATTTCGAAAACATTTATACATTCAATAAAAAGACCAACATTTCAAGCGCTATATTAGACTTTTCAATTAGTTATAATTACCACCCTACTGTCCAATCAGATGAAGATCATGGAAAAGTAATACAAAGGGGACCCACTTTTCATAGTTACTACTCTGCAAAAGTAATACTTGTTCCTATCTTCTATACTATTTCCAGCTTACTAATTGGTATGTTTCTTTATGCACGATCACCTAATGAACATAATAAGAAAATTTTCCTTTTTCCAAAATACAACTCACTCTGGATGTGGGGTACTACCTTTTATTTTGCATTAATAGGTGGGCAAATGTTAAAACGTTTTGATTTATTATTTAGTTACTATGTTGGATTCTTTTTATTTGGAATCGTCACTTATTTTATATTATCACGTCTTACAAACTATAAAGTTTTTTAAAGGAGAGATCCTATGTTTCAAAAAGCATTATGGGTACATACCTACAAACAAAGTAAATATATTGTTTGGCTATTTTGGTTAGTAAGTTTTTATGTACTATCATATAAATACTATTTAGCAGCTGCCGAGCAATTAAAATATTTTCATGAACATAATGAATGGAAATATATATACCGATATAATTATCAACTTTCACTTCCCGATGCTATTATGGTTCAAGGAGGACTCCTTATTATATTAGCCTGCATTCTTATTGGATGGGAACGTCAAAATCAATCAAGTGACATTTTATGGTCTATGCCATTTAAACGAACACATCTCTTCATAACGAAATGGCTTTTTGGTGTGTGTAATATTGTAGCTATCGTTATACTAAATTGGGGACTTTTTGCTATTATGAAAAAGACAACCTTTCATAATAAGTATCAAATATTTTCACCATTTCATACTTACTTCTTATACATGGTTATTATCTTAGTTGCTATATATACACTTGCATTATGTATAGGAACAATTGCTGGTAATATGATTTCACAAGGATTTTTCAGTGTTGCTATACTTGGATTCCCTTTTATTTTGCCGGCTCTAATTGCCGGAGCTATTTCTATTCATACGGTTGGACTTACTTCCAATCATACCGTCTATACGGAGGAAAATGTAGATCGTTACGGTTCAGTAATAGAAAAAGTGAGTATTTTAGCGCCAGTTCGCGGATTCAATATTAAGTTTAATTACGATCCTCAACGTGCTTATACTGATCAACAAGGCGTACGTCATGATGAACCTAATTTTACGTATATTCCTTCAGCAACAAAACTTACCGGTCCAATCGCAAATATACTTATTCTATTCCCTTTAGGAATGTACTTATATACAAGATCACCTAATGAACAAAACGGAAACTTTTTATTATATCCGAAGCTTAAAACACTATGTATGATATGCTGTGTAATCTTTATTGGAATGTTTGGAGGAATGGCAGCGGGCGGAAGTCATTCTATCGTAAATTATTATATTGGTTTTATAGGGACCAGTACGATAGTCTACCTACTATTATCTCGCTTATTAAAATTTAAATTTTCTTGGCGTGTGAAATAACCTCCTCTTTAAGAGGAGGTTATTTCACATTCTCTCTCCTATCCCCATACACCATCTCTTCTTTCATCCCAAATCCATCACCATTTTGCACAATTTGCTCTGTCGGTGCAACTACACTTTCGGCAATTTTCCATTCCCCACGCTCTTTTACGAATACTTGTAGAAAATAGTTCATGCCATCTAATTGATATGCATTTTCTTTTTTCACATTATAGTGAATCGCAATGTAGTACACTTGAATATTTTCTTTTCCTATTTTTGATACGTATTGCGATAGTCTCGGTATATAGAGTGCTGCTTTCTGAAAAGATAGTTGCTTCGCTTTAACAAGCGATGAACTTGTTACATTACGTAATGTGTCCCGATTACGAATATTATCGCTATGGTGGAATAATACTGCGTTTTGCATAGAACGAACCCATAATTTTGAATATAAGACTGTATTATCGTTTTCGATGTACTTCACTTCTTTTCGCACCACTTGGATAGGCGTATCTGCGTACGTGAATGTTTGAAAACAGAAAAAACTACCAAATAAAATGGTAAGTGCAGCAATATATTTCATAATCTTTCCTCCGATCTTTTAATTAAAGTATCGGAGTTTCAAAATATTTTTATTCAAAAGAAAAAGGATAGGAGTGCTTTCGCTTCCTATCCTCATTTATTATAATACGCGGCCAAATAGTTCTAAGACCATTTCTATTTCTTGGTCGCTCCAACCTTTAAATCTCTCTTTATAATATTCTTTACGCACAGCTTCAAGTTTTTCAGTTACTTCTCTTCCGTGCTCTGTAATTTCTAAGTACACGATTCGACGATCTGAATTAGAACGTTTTCTTTCTACTAATCCTTTTCGTACGAGACGATCTGTAACAGCTGTAATATGACTGGAGGTTACGTTTACTTCACTCGCAATTTGCGAAGCCATCTGTGGACTGTTTAAAAATAACGCACGTAATACAGAAAATTCATTATATGGCATATGTTCTGCAAAACGTGTATTAATATCATTTTGTAATAAACGTATCATTTTTCGAAATGATGCAGATAAATCTAAAATCAGCGTTTCTCTTTTTTCGTTCAATAGCCTCGTCCCTTTTTTATCATATTTACACATATTATAATCTATAAATACCTATGTTGTATATGCTTTCTTTCCTCAAGATTCTCATTTATGTAACTTTTTTCATATAAATTTCTTTTTTGTTCACACATATACATATAAAAAGGATGGTGATGGAAAATGCAGGGTGGAATGAATCCTTATTTACACAACGTACGCACTGCTAATACTGGTAAAGAAGCTACTATTACTGTACAAGGAGAAGGTGTTGTAAAAGCAAAACCGAATGTTGTTATATTAACGCTTGGCATTCGAACAGATGATAAAAATGTAAAACAGGCTCAAGAAGAAAATGCAGTGCAATCCAAACAATTGCTGGATGCACTTAAACAGCTTGGTATTGCCGATAAAGATATAGAGACGATTTCTTATACAATTACTCCTCAATACGAATATGTAAATGATAAAGCATTGCTGCAAGGATACCGTGTAGAGCATTTGTATGAAATTACCGTTTTAAATGTACAAAAAGCTGGGGAAGTATATGATATAGCCGTTTCAAATGGAGCAAATGTAGCAAAAGGTTTACGTTTCCGAGTATCTCATCCAAATAAATATTATGAGCAAGCTCTCATTCAAGCTCTGCACCAAGCAGTAGAAAAAGCTCGTGCTATTGCGAGTACATATAATTTAAATATTAATCCTGTTCCCCTCTCATTCGTTGAAGAATCTGCCCAATTACCAAGGGAGGTTACGTCTTATGCTACTTTACATGCGCAAGCAGCTCCACCCATTCAATCGGGAGAGTTAGAAATTATTTCAACAATACGGGCAATTTTTACGTATTTATAAATAATTTCATTTATAAGTAAACGTTATCATTTTCCTTGTTGTAAAAACATGATGTTCTGATATAATAAAGGACGGTGAGCTCTTACGAAAGAGATATCACGGGTGGGAGAGGGATATGAAAAAGAAGGTTTAACATGAAAGGAATACTTGAAAGAACATTTAAATTAGGTTTACACGAAACATCACCAAAACAAGAAGTTTTAGCTGGAGTTACGTCATTTTTCACGATCGTATATATTATGATTGTAAATGCATCAATTTTATCCGATGCTGGCATTCCTCTTGAAGCTGGAATTTTAGCAACTGTTTTTAGTTCATTTGTCGGATGTCTACTCATGGCATTTTGGGCAAATGCACCTGCTATTCTTGTCCCTGGTATGGGTGTAAATGCATTCTTCACGTACACAGCTGTGCATACGCTTGGACTAACTTGGCAAGAAGCATTGGCTGCTGTCTTTATCTCTGGTATTATTTTTGCAATTGCCGCTTTTACACCAATCGCTCGCGTGCTATCAGTATCAATTCCAAAGTCATTAAAGGAAGCAATTACTGTCGGCATCGGATTATTTTTAGCGTTTATCGGATTGCAAAAAGGTGGCTTAGTCGTTTCGAACCCAAATACTGCTGTTGCAATGGGTAAATTAAGTAACCCTGTCGTTCTTGCGACCGTGCTTACTCTTATCGTTGCACTTGTACTATTTATTCGTAACGTACGTGGAAACTTTTTATGGACGATTGCAATAGGAACTGGTATTGCATGGCTATTTGGCCTTGTTGATACAAGTCAAATCGGAAATAGTTCATTCTCATTCGCTAATTACGGCGATGTGTTTGGAGCTATGTCATTTGGCAAACTTTCTTCCTTACCGTTTTGGATTGCAACATTCTCCTTAAGCATGGTGCTTATTTTTGAGAACATGGGACTTCTGCACGGTTTATTAGAAGATGACCGTAAATTCCCACGTGCTTACCAAGCCAATGCAATTTCAGCAATGACATGTGGTCTATTTGGCACAAGCCCTACCGTATCAACAGTAGAGAGTGCCGCAGGTATTACTGCAGGCGGAAAGACAGGTCTGACGTCTATCGTTACGGGGTTGTTATTCTTTGCATCATTGTTTGCACTTCCGTTTGTCAAACTAATTCCTGATAGTGCCATTGCACCAATCTTAATTATTATTGGCGGCCTGATGATTACAAGCATTCAGCAAATTCCTCTGAACGATTTTTCAGAAGGATTTCCAGCGTTCTTAATTATCGTCATGATCCCGCTCACATATAGTATCGCTGATGGCATTGCGTTCGGATTTATTGCTTACCCTATCTTAAAAGTTGCTCTTGGAAAGCGTAAAGAAGTCGCACCATCTATGTATATCATTACATGCTTATTCTTAGCTATGTTTGTATTACATGCTATTGGTTAAAAAAACACCGAGGAAATCCTCGGTGTTTTTTTACTTAAACCATCCTTTTTTATAAAACCAGGCCATCATTCCGCCGCCAATTAGTGCCATGATAAGTAGACAAATAAAATAACTATATTGTCCACCAAGCTCTGGCATATGCGTAAAGTTCATTCCATATACTCCCGCAATAAATGTTAATGGCATGAAAATAGTCGAGAATACAGTTAATGTTTTCATAATGTTATTCATATGATGTGAGTTTAATGAAAAATAACTATCCCGAATATCTGCTGTTAACTCTCGACTTGCCTCAATCATTTCTGTTAGTTTAAGCAAATGATCATGTATATCTTTAAAGTAAATTTCATGATCGCTTATACCATAAAAACGAGTCGAATTTAAAATACGATATAATAAATCACGCATCGGAATGATTGTACGCCTTAGCTTTGATAAATCTGCACGTATATCAAATACCTCTTCTAATACACTTCCTGCTGTCTCCCCGGTTAAATTATCATCAATTGCATTTAAATGATCCTCAATGTAATATACAGGCGCAAAATAGTCATCTACAATTTGGTCAATAATTGTATGAGCTACATGTAAAGGACTATTTTTAATACGCTTCTTTTCTCCAAGTGTTTTCCATACTCTTTCGATTGCATTGTTATGAGAAAAGTGGAAAGAAACAATATAACGATCACTAATAAATAAATCGATTTCGTGCGGTTCTAGTCCATCTTCCCCAAATGCATGAAGAACTAAAAAGTTATATCCATCATAAAAATCAACTTTTGGCCTCTGTACGTATTCTATACAGTCTTCAATTGCAAGGGGATGGAACTTAAAATGGTCTTGCAGAATATATGTATACTCTTCTTTCGTTGGCTTATATAAATCTAGCCAATACCATACAATATGGTCTTTCTTTGTTTCTTCTAGAGAAACATCATATAATACTTCATCTGTTTTTGTTACTGCACAAATTCTAATCATAATTTCACCCATTATTATTATAAACAAAAAATAGTAAAAAAAGCCAAGGAGAAATCTCCTCAGCTTTTTTTATTACTTCGTTACGATACCGTGTACTAAAGTTGGTGCATCTACGTGTTCTTTAGAGATCTTCATGTTCTCATAAATTTTCGCTTTTACATCTTCAACATTTTCGCGGTTTGCGTAAATTGTAACGAGAGATTCACCTTGCTTCACGCTATCGCCTACTTTTTTGCGCAGCATTAGACCAACTGCTAAATCAATTTCAGACTCTTTCGTTGCACGTCCTGCTCCTAAAAGCATTGCTGCTGTTCCGATTTCGTCTGCAACGATTTCTGATACATATCCGTCTTCTTTCGCTTCCACTTCAATTTTAAATTGTGCTTGTGGCAATTTAGAAGGGTCATCAACAACAGATGCGTCACCGCCTTGCGCTGATAAGAACGTTTTAAATGATTCTAGCGCTTTTCCGTTGTTCATTACTTCAATTAGCTTTTCACGTGCATCTTCTAAAGATGAAGCTTGTCCAGCAAGGTACACCATTTGACTTCCAAGTGTTAAACATAACTCTTCTAAATCTTTCGGCCCTTTACCTTGTAATGTATCAATTGCTTCTTGAACTTCTAATGCGTTACCGATAGCTTCACCGAGTGGTTGACTCATATCAGAAATAACTGCCATCGTATTACGACCAACGTTATTACCGATACGTACCATTGCTTCTGCTAAACGTTTTGCATCTTCATCCGTTTTCATAAATGCACCTGCTCCAGTTTTTACATCAAGAACAATTGCATCTGCACCAGCAGCAATTTTTTTACTCATAATCGAACTTGCAATAAGCGGAATTGAGTTTACTGTTGCTGTTACATCACGAAGTGCATATAGCTTTTTATCAGCAGGTGTTAAGTTACCACTTTGGCCGATAACAGCGATTTTGTTTTCATTTACAAGACGCATGAATTCATCGTTTTCAATTTCCACATGGAATCCTGGAACTGCTTCTAATTTATCAATTGTACCACCAGTATGTCCTAAACCGCGTCCAGACATTTTCGCTACTGGTACATCTAAAGCAGCTACTAATGGACCTAATACAAGTGTCGTTGTATCACCAACACCACCTGTTGAATGCTTATCTACTTTTACACCTTCAATAGCCGATAAGTCGATTGTATCACCGCTATTTACCATTGCCATCGTTAAATCAGCACGCTCTTGATCGTTCATATCTTGGAAGAAAATTGCCATTGCAAGTGAACTTACTTGATAATCAGGAATATCACCATTCGTATATCCTTCAACAATAAAGTTAATTTCTTCTGTCGTTAATGCATGTCCGTCACGTTTTTTTGCAATTAGGTCCACCATTCTCATTGTGAAGTCACCCCTTCATTTGTTTTACGATTGCTTTTACTAATGCTAAGAAGTTAGCTTTAACACGTTCTGTCGTTTCAATTACTTCATCGTGGTGAAGTGGTTGATCTAAAATACCAGCTGCCATATTTGAAATACAAGAAATACCTAATACTTTCATACCAGCGTGACGCGCTACAATTACTTCAGGTACTGTTGACATACCAACTGCATCTCCGCCAAGTGTACGAAGCATACGAATTTCAGCAGGTGTTTCATATACAGGACCTGTCATTCCTACGTATACACCTTCTTGTACTTTAATATTTAAGTCTGCTGCAACTTGTTTCGCCATTTCGCGAAGTTCTACTGTATATGATGTAGACATATCAGGGAAACGTACGCCCATTTCAGAATCATTCGGTCCGATTAATGGATTCGTACCCATGAAGTTAATGTGGTCTGAAATTAACATAAGATCGCCTGGCTCAAATGATGTATTTACACCACCAGCTGCGTTTGTTACAACTACTGTTTCTACACCTAGTTCTTTCATAACACGAACTGGGAATGTTACTTTTTGCATGTCGTATCCTTCATAGAAGTGGAAACGTCCTTGCATTGCTACTACTGTTACACCTTGAAGTGTACCAAATACTAGTTGACCTGCATGGCCTTCTACAGTTGATACTGGGAATTCAGGGATTTCACTGTAAGGTACTGTTACTGCATTCTCAATTTCGTCTGCTAATACACCTAGTCCTGATCCAAGGATTAGTCCTACTTGTGGTGTCTCTTGAAATTTCTCTTTTAAGTATGAAGCTGATTTTGTAATAAGTTCACGATTCATTTGTTTATCCCCCTATTTCTTTAGCTCGTTTAAGAAGCTTGTTCCGTATTCTGGCATTTTCACACCGAAGTTTTCTGCTACTGTTGCACCAATATCAGCAAATGTTTGACGAAGTGGTAACTCTTGTCCGCCTTCTTTCATGCTTGGGCTATATACTAATAATGGTACATATTCACGTGTATGGTCAGTACCAGGGTGAATTGGATCATTACCGTGGTCTGCTGTAATTAATAATAGATCATCTTCTTTTAGTTTTGCGAATACTTCTGGAAGACGTGCATCATATTCTTGCAGAGCTTCTCCGTATCCTTGTGGATCACGGCGGTGGCCGAATAATGCATCAAAGTCAACTAAGTTTAAGAAGCTAAGACCTGTAAAGTCCATATTTAATGTATCTACAAGCTTATCCATTCCATCCATGTTAGACTTCGTACGAAGTGATTCTGTTACCCCTTCACCATCATAAATATCAGAGATTTTACCAATAGCAATTACATCGTAGTCACTATCTTTTAATTCGTTCATTACTGTACGGCCGAATGGTTTTAATGCATAGTCATGACGATTTGGTGTACGTGTAAAGTTTCCAGGTTCACCAACGAATGGACGAGCAATAACACGACCTACCATGTATTTCTCATCTAATGTTAATTCACGTGCAATTTTACAGATTTTATATAACTCATCAAGTGGCACTACTTCTTCGTGTGCTGCAATTTGCAATACGCTATCAGCAGAAGTATAAACGATTAAAGAGCCTGTTTCCATTTGCTCTTGACCAAGTTCATCAAGAATCTCAGTTCCAGAAGCTGGCTTATTACCGATAATTTTACGGCCTGTTTTTTCTTCTAATTCATCAAGTAATTCTTTCGGGAATCCTTCTGGGAACACTTGGAATGGTGTATCAATGTAAAGGCCCATGATTTCCCAGTGACCTGTCATTGTATCTTTACCAGTAGATTTCTCTTGCATTTTTGTGTAATATCCAAGTGGTTTCTCTACTTTAGAGATACCTTTCATTTCTCGAATGTTACCAAGACCTAATTTCACCATGTTAGGCATTTGTAACCCATTCATATGTTCAGCAATGTGACCAATTGTGTCAGATCCTAGATCACCAAATTGCTCAGCATCTGGTGCTTCACCGATTCCCACAGAGTCCATTACGACTAGGAATATACGTTTATATTTATTCATAACTGCGACCTCCTATAAGTTCAGTTCTACTTCTTGTAGTATGTTCAAAACGCTATAAAGTGAAACTGTTATCCAAAAGAATTCTCATTGTCAAACAGTACTTCTTTAAATCATTTTCTAACCTATTTCGTTTACTTGAAACGATTCAAAAACATTTCTAGTTTTTTCTAAGTCAGATGTCAGACATCTGATACTGATATCATAACATGTTTACGCTTTCTTTTTAATACATTTTCGTAGAATTTCTCATTTTCTTCACACTTCTATTGTAATCCATTCTGCAACGAAGTGCTAATTTTTTTATGATTTATTTCTTCATATTAAAAATAAAAAGTAGCTCTAAAGAGCTACTTTTTATTTTACTTCTATTGTTTCTTCTTTATGTTCATGCAATTCGCCTTTTCTTACATGTACTTTCACTTTGTAAGCACCGTTCTCTTTGAAAGTATGTTTCGTTTCATACTCTCCTTTATTCCCTTCTTTCGCTGGAATAAATTCGTGTTTTTCAACACCATCTTTCCAAATCTCTAGTTGTACTTCAGCACCAGTTAGGGCTTCTTCTTTTTGCTTTAAATGAACTTTCATTGTAGATTCAGCATTTGCCTTTATGTCTCCAGCCATAAGATGGATCATTGTGTCACTTTTATGATCTCCATGTCCTGCACTGTGATCACTATTTTCTTTTTTTGCATCTTCTACTTTCGCATTTCCTACAGCAACTTTCACTTCTGGCATAACGTGCATTTCACGTGCATTTGTGTGAGCGATAATATGGTATACTCCATCCGTTTCGAATGTTTTCTCTACTGCATAAACACCTTTTCCTTTATGCTTACCATCTAACATCTCGTGCTTTTCGTCGCCATCTTTCCAAATTTCAAACTTTACATCATCGGCATCCGTTACTTTTTCTTTCCCTTGTGTAACAAGTGCTTGTACTTCTGTTTTTTCACCTGGTTTAATTTCTTTCGGATTTGTTTGGACTGCTACTTTTACAGCTTCAAGTTTCTGTTCTTTTTTCGGTTCTTCTTTGTTTGTATTACAGCCAGCCAACGCTAGCATCGCGATAAATAAAGTTATAATCAGTTTTTTCATCATCATTTCCTCCTTTATACTTTATTTAGTATAGAGGAAATACATTGTAATATTCCAGTCTTCTGCTGAAAACAATATACGAAATGTTTGTGAAGTTTCTGTGAAACGGTCTTCCCCTCTTAATCTATGAAAAAAGAGCATAGTAACTATGCTCTCGGATGAAACTGTTTATATACATCTTTTAATCTAGTTTTTGAAACGTGCGTATAGATTTGCGTAGTTGAAATATCTGCATGTCCAAGCATTTCTTGTACAGCACGTAAATCTGCTCCATTTTCTAATAAGTGCGTAGCAAACGAGTGACGCAACGTATGAGGTGTAAGTTCTTTTTCAATATTTGCCTCTTTCGCTAATCGTTTTAATATTTTCCAAAATCCTTGTCTTGATAATCGATTACCATGATGGTTTAAAAAGAGTGCATCTACTACTTTTTTCCCCATTAATTCTCTTCTTCCTTTTTCAATATACTTTTGAATCGCTTCCGTTGCTAAACTTCCTAGTGGAATAATTCTTTCTTTATTCCCTTTCCCTATGCAACGAACAAATCCCATCGTTAAATGTACATCTTCTAAATTGAGTGCAATCAATTCTGAAACACGAAGTCCTGTCGCATACAGTAACTCTAGCATCGCCTTATCACGAATACCAAAAGCACTTGTCATTTTTGGTGTTTGAAGTAACGCCTCTACTTCATCAACTGATAATACTTTTGGTAATTTCCGTTCCCCTTGTGGCGTTTCAATATGTACGGATGGGTCGTGTTCTACCGCTCGTTCACGAAGTAAAAATTGGTGGAACGAACGAATTGATGCGATATGACGCGCCAATGTTTTCGAAGATTTTCCGTTCTCTTTTAAATACTGCAAAAAGTTAACAATGTGTAAACGGGTCACTTCATGAAAAGTTTTCGTCTGTTCCACATTTTGCAAATACTTTACGTAGCTTTTTAAATCCCGTTCATAAGATACTACTGTATTCTTTGCTAATCCTTTTTCGACAACCATATAATGAATAAAATCTTTTAATTGATCTTCCACTCTACACTACTCCCCATTTTCATAGAAAAACATCATTCTATTTACGAAAGCATCCTTTGCCGGTTCTTCATTCCCTGATACTTTTTCTACAGTCTCTTCTTTAGGTTTTTCATAACGATGATAGCTTTCATATTCTTCATTTATCCATAGTATAGCGAAATAAAACAAAATCGTACAACTTGTAAATAATAAAAATACTTTTATTCCATCAAAAGTTAATTTTAAAGCTCGGCGCATTGTAAATTCCTCCAAAATATAAGTTATTACAACATATGCCAAGCTTTCACCAATTTATACCTTATTCAAATAAAAAACCTCTTCCTAGATAAATAGGAAAAGGTTATTTTTCATCCGTTTCATTTTCTTGACAATTTTTACAAATCCCATGGAATGTTAAACGATGATCTTTCACCTTAAAGCTCCAGTCTCGTTCTACTTTCCTTTCCACTTCACCAAGTAAATCTTCTTGTATTTCTTGTACAGCACCACATTGTGTACAAATCAAATGATGGTGGAAACGCTGCGCACCTTCTTGGCGTAAGTCATAGCGTGAAACACCGTCTCCGAAGTTAATCTTATCGACAACTTTTAACTCAGATAATAGTTCTAAAGTTCGATAGACGGTTGCTAATCCGATCTCTGGCGACTTTTCTTTTACAAGGAGGTAAACATCTTCTGCGCTTAAATGATCTTCTTCATTTTCTAGCAGCACACGAACTGTTGCTTCACGTTGCGGTGTTAATTTGTAGCTCGCTGCATGTAATTGCTTCTTAATTCGTTCAATTCTTTCTTCCATTCGGTACTACTCCCTCCTCGCCACTCTTACACCATTATATCAGAAGAAGGGCTTCTGTCAAAAGAAAAAACAATAAAAACAAATTGATAATTATTCTCAAAAAGTATTTATTTTTTATTAATAGCCTCAACGACTTCTTTCATTAAAACTGGTGATGCGTAAGCCTCCACACTAGAAGCAAGTGCTAACACCACTCCAATTACGAGAAAGAAGCATGTATAACGGATTAATAATGGTAATAGTGGCTCGGTTATTTTTCTAATAAATTGATGCCTAATCATCCGTAAAGAAAAACTTGCAGCAATGGTTGTCATAACGAGAAAGACTGGAATGATAATTAAATTTTGTGGCAAAACAGATACAAATGCTAGTAATAGTCCATTCCATCCATGCTGACTTACTAAAAAACCAACTGTAAATCCAACGACAACTCCTTTTACAAATAATAAAATAAAAATAAGTGGTAATCCAATAATTGAAATTCCTAAAATCCAAATAAATCCGATGTATTTTAATTGCGAAAAGTAACTTTCTCGAAACATTTCGCCCGCAATGGCAAATTCTCCTTTAGAGACTTGTCCAAAAAAACGTTGTAAATAAAATGATAAATCTTGTTTTTGATTAATTTGTAAACTATTCACGAGAATGGCTCCGAATATTACTCCCATCAATAATAAAACAGCGTTAAATATATATAATGAAGAGTTTTCCTGTATGTGAGACATTACACGGTCTTGCCAATTTTTTCGCCACATTTTTCTTCCCTCCGTTCACACTCTTATTAAAAATGTATGAAAGAAAGAAAAAAGTATGACGAATTAACATTGAAATTCCGCTCTACTTTGCTAAACTAAAAAGTAGAGAATAGGAGGGATTTCTCTTGAAACCATTATTATTAGATTTTCCAACATTATTTCAAACCGAACGCTTGCAAGTTCGTAAACCATTTCCAGGTGATGGTGCAGAAGTATATGAAGCAATCCAAGCTTCTCTAGAAGACTTAGTACCGTGGATACCAATTAACGCTGAAACTGAAGAGAGTGCTGAAGAAATTGTTCGCGAAGCTCACGGACAGTTTTTACTTCGTGAAACACTTGATTTTCACTTATACGATAAAGTATCTGGTACATTCATCGGAGCAATTACACTAAAGCCTGAAAACTGGGATATTCCAAAGTTTTCACTTCACTTCTGGCTACATAGTGCCTATACAAAACAAGGCTATATGACCGAAGCTGTTAAAGGTGCAATTCAGTTCGCCTTTGATAAACTAGGCGCTAGAAGAATTGAAATTCGTACTGATGCAACAAATATCAATGCATGTAGCTTAGCAGAACGTCTAGAATTCATTCTAGAAGGGACAATGGAAAATGATTTCCTAGCACCAGATGGTAGCTTACGTGATGCACGTGTATATGCAAAAATCAATTAATAAACACTCGCCTTTGGCGAGTGTTTATTTTTGTAGTTGTAAATATTGTACTGCAAACATCGTCTTCGCATCATGAATACGAAGATCTTTCATAAGAGTAATCGCTTCTTCTAACGATACTTCCATTAATTCCACAAACTCATCTTCATCTAACTCAGCTTTATTTTCTTTTCTTGTCAAACCTGTCGCTTTATATACATATAAAATTTCATCTGCGAATCCTGGAGATGTATAGAAAGAAGTAATGAGCTCCATATTTTCACATACATATCCTGTTTCCTCTTCTAATTCACGAACTGCTGTTACCTCAGGTTTTTCACCAGGTTCTAACTTGCCAGCCGGAATTTCTATAATCGCCTTTTCAAGTGCTTTACGATACTGCTCAACAAGCACAATTTTCCCCTCATCAGTAATAGCAATAATAGCAACTGCACCAGGGTGATTTACAATTTCACGTTTACTCATTGCTCCATTTGGTAATACTACATCATCAACACGAACTTTTATAACTCTACCATCAAAAATTGGCTCAGTTTTTACTGTTCTCTCTGCAAGATTACTCATACTACTTCATCTCCCTGTTCTATTTCCTATTCTTTCCTCATACATTTTACCACATTGAAAGGAGCGTGATAGAAATGAAAGTTTATATTTTACCAAATCGCGTCACTTTAGTCGGAAAAGCATGGCAAATTCGCCATAAGCTAAAGCAATATAGCAAAGAGTATACAACTGTACAAGAGTGGATTACAGCAAATAAAGTGAAACATTAATCATGCTTTTACGGGCAGTTAATGCGAAGCGGAAAGTAAACGTTTGTCAACCTCTTTTCCCTCTCGTACAATAAAGGTAAGGAGGTTGACCTATGAAAAAACGTCAATTAGGAAACTCAGATTTGTTTGTTACAGAAATGGGCCTTGGCTGTATGTCTCTCGGTACATCTGAAACAGAAGCTATGCATATTATCGATGAAGCGATCGATTTAGGAATTAATTTTTTTGATACAGCAGATTTATATGATTACGGATTAAATGAAGAATTTGTTGGAAAAGCCTTGAAGGGAAGAAGAGACCAAATTGTACTTACAACGAAGGTTGGAAATCGTTGGACAGAAGAAAAAAATGGCTGGTCTTGGGATCCTTCTAAAGCTTACATAAAGACTGAAGTAAAGGAAAGTTTACGTAGACTTCAAACTGATTATATTGACCTTTACCAACTTCATGGCGGAACAATTGAAGATCCAATAGATGAAACAATTGAAGCTTTTGAAGAATTGAAAAAGGAAGGTATTATTCGCCATTACGGTATTTCTTCTATACGCCCAAATGTCGTTCGTGAATATGCAAAACGCTCAAACATCGTTAGTGTACTAATGGAATATAGCCTTTTAAATCGTCGTCCAGAAGAATGGTTCCCCCTTCTAAATGAACACCAAATTAGCGTCATTGCCCGCGGGCCACTTGCAAAAGGAATTTTAACTGACAATAATGCAAGAAAGATAGAAAGAGTAAAGGAAAAGGATTATCTCTCTTATTCTTACGATGAATTACATGCAACTCTAGCAAGTGTAAAAGAAATAATTGGAGAACGCTCTTTAACAGGAACAGCTATTCAATATTGCTTACATAATAAGACTGTTGCAGCTATTATACCTGGTGCAAGCTCTCTTCAACAATTACAGGAAAATATACGAGCTAGTCAACAGTTACCTTTAACGAAAGAAGAATATATACAACTTCAAAAGATTGTTAAATATGACACATATGCTTTGCATCGTTAAAAATATCGAATTACCGATAAAACAGAAGACTGTCTCCAGTATTAGGAGACAGTCTTTTTTATAACGTATCATATTTATCAGGATTCGTTCCTACATGTAAATCACGATTCAACGTGTTAATTTGACGTATCTCTTCTTCAGTTAGTGCAAAATCAAAAATAGTAAAGTTTTCTTTAATACGAGATGGTGTAACAGATTTAGGAATTGTAACAATCCCGCTTTGAATATCCCACCTTAATATAACTTGTGCAGGTGTTTTTCATATTTGTTAGCAATAGCCTGAATGATTGGATGCTGGAATACTTCTCCGCCCCTCATTAACGGACTCCATGC
The DNA here is from genome assembly GCF_056530295.1 of Bacillus sp. PK6-16. Classification (NCBI taxonomy): domain Bacteria; kingdom Bacillati; phylum Bacillota; class Bacilli; order Caryophanales; family Bacillaceae; genus Bacillus; species Bacillus sp. PK6-16. The sequence continues at coordinate 1,329,385 of NZ_CP096511.1, read as the reverse complement.
TTCCATTTGAATTTGCTCATCTTGACAATAATTTCGCAACTCAAATTGCGTCAACATCGGATGAAGTTCCACTTGGTTTACCATCGGCTTCACTTTGCAATTTGGTAATAATAGTTCTAAATGATGTTTATGAAAATTAGAAACACCAATCGCACGCACTTTACCTTCTTCATACAATTTCTCTAAAGCTCGGTACGTATCAACATACTTCCCTCTTACCGGCCAATGTATTAAATATAAATCTACATAGTCCATTTGTAATTTTTTCAAACTCTTTTCAAACGCCTCGAGTGTCTCCTCATATCCTTGATCGTCGTTCCATACTTTTGTTGTAATAAATATATCTTCTCTTGGAATTCCTGATTCACGTATCGCCTCTCCGACACCGCTTTCATTTTCATATACAGTTGCTGTATCAATCGAACGGTATCCAACTTCTAACGCTGTTTTTACTGCTTGCTTTACTTCGTCTCCTTCTTTCGCTTTATATACGCCTAGACCAATCATCGGCATTTTCACGCCATTATGAAGTGTAGTTGTTGGAATATGCACAGTCGTCTCCCTTTCATTGTTACATTTTTTATAAGCCACAATTTTATTTCAACAAGATTCATCCCAAAAGTCAAAACATACGTACAGTTTACATAACACTTTTATATAGCTAAAAAATAGCGTGAACTCATTCATTCACGTTATTTTTTCTCCATTCTTTCGCTTTTTCATCCACATTGCGCACAAACTCATTTTTTCCTTCCGTATATAACGCGCCATCATATGTATACTTTTCGGCTAATTCTTTCTTTAAGGTTGCATATGCCTCTGCTTCTTCACAATGAGCCATCATATAATCACGAAATGCTAAATGCCTTACTATCTCTGGATTTCCTTTTTCAAACACGTGTAAATGATACGAGCGTTTTTCTTCAGTTCCATGAATAAAATATCGGCGTCTTGAAATACCATTTTCCCCTTTTACGATGTAACCAAGCTCTATAAATCGTTCATTCCACCCATCTACTCTTTCGATATTTTCTACTTCCATGATCATATCAATAATAGGTTTAGCTGCCAGTCCGGGAACTGACGTACTTCCAATATGATGAATTTTTACCGTTTCTGGCATCGCTGATTTTAATCTTTTAGCCTCCATTTGAAATTTTTCACTCCAATGGTTTTCATGTGGAACAACGACAATTTTTCTCATTCTAACTCCCCTTTTCTTACAAGCTCGTCAAAAAATGATCAGTGGTATTTCACTGATCATTTTTTTATTATTTAAAGTCTTTCCAAGTAAGGTTACTTTCACTTAGCAGTTCTTCAAATGATTTATTCTTTTCACGTTCTTTTTGTTCTTGGCGCTTTCTTTCCAGTTCAGCTGCCTCTTTTTCCTCTTCCCTCACTTGCAACTCTTTCTTCTTACTCTTTAATTGTTGCATGAGTGAATCATTTAATTGATCGCCTAATGTAAGTGTTTCTTTCTTTGGTTGATTCACTTGTGATTGTCTTTGCATTTGTCTTTGTTTCTTTTTCTTCATGCTACTCACCTTTTACTTTTTTCTCCATTATAGTAGATACACAATGAAATCGACAATAAAAAAGGGTCTTTACTCTATTATTCACTTTTTGTAAATATGTTAATTTTTCGAAAAGACTAAATTTTTATGTAGCTATAATCCTATGAATCTATTAAAATTATGTCGTATGATGTCAGATTATAAAAAAGGAGAATTATATTATGTGGAAAAAAATTATTCCTGCCGTTGCTGTTTTAAGCACCATTACTTTTTCAAGCGTATTTGCCGCTCCCCCATCTCAGAATCCAGCTGAACAAAACCGCTACATAGACGTACAAATGCTTGGTATTAATGATCTCCATGGACAACTAGATACTGTTAAAAAAATCAATAATAAAGAAGCTGGTGGCGCTGATTACTTAGCTACTTATTTAAAAGAACATAAAAAACAAAACCCTAATACACTTCTCGTACATGCTGGTGATATCGTCGGAGCTAGTCCACCAGTTTCAGCATTATTACAAGATGAACCGACGATTGAATTTTTAAATGACTTAAAATTTGATGTCGGTACAATCGGGAACCATGAATTTGATGAAGGCATTGATGAAATGAAACGCCTCATTTACGGTGGATATCATGAAAAAACAGGAAATTTCAAAGGGGCTAACTTCCCCTATGTAGCTGCTAATTTCTATAACAAATCAACTGGCCGCTTATTTTTACCACCATTTACTGTAAAAATGGTAGATGGTGTTCCTGTAGGATTCATTGGGGTTGTTACAACTGATACACCAAATGTTGTTATGCCTACGATGCTTAACAATGTACAAATTACTGATGAAGTAGAAGCAATTAATAAATCAACACAACAATTAAAACGCCTCGGCGTTAAATCTATCGTCGTTCTTGCTCATGTCGGTGGAACAACCGATGAGTCTGGGGTAACAAATGGCGACCTTACTCGAATTGCAAATGAAACAGACCCAGAAGTTGATGTTATCTTCGGTGGACATAGTCATACGTATGTAAATGGTACAGTAAATAATAAACTAATTGTCCAAGCAAATTCATATGGAATGGCTTTCTCAGACGTCGATGTAACAATTGATCGTAAAACAAAGGATATTGTAAAGAAAAAAGCTGAAGTTGTTACAACGTATCATGAAGGTGTAGAACCTGATAAACAAGTAAAGAAAAAACTAGATCAATATAAAGAAAAAATCGCACCACTTGTAAATGAAGTGGTCGGAAAATCTACAGCACCTATCGACCGTAAACAAAATGATGCTGGTGAGTCCACTCTTGGAAATTTAGTTGCCGATGCTCAGCGTCAAACGATGCAAACTCAAATCTCCCTCATGAATCCTGGTGGCATTCGTAATGACTTAGATGCTGGTGATATTACGTGGGGTGAGTTATACGGCATTCAACCTTTTGGAAATCAATTGATTAAAGTAAATTTAACAGGTCAAGACATTCGCGATATTTTAAATCAGCAATGGCAAAAAGGAACAACAAGAATGCTTCAAATTTCAGGTATTCAATATACGTGGGATGCAAATAAACCAAACGGTGAAAAAGTTACAAATATACGTTTAACAAACGGAGAAGAATTATCTCCATCTACAACGTATAGCGTAGTTGCAAATGCCTTCTTAGCTTCTGGCGGTGATGGATTCGTATCATTTAAAAATGGTAAAAATGCAGAAACTGGGCCAAACGACTTTGAAGCGTTAGTCAATTACGTAAAACAATTAAAAGAACCAATTCAGCCAGTTATTGATGGAAGAATTCAAAAAGTAAATTAAGTGTTTCTCTAATAATAAATTTCATTTTTCACGCATAAAGGATTTGTACTGACCCTCTATTTTATACGTAATATACATCATAAAAAGGATACTCGTTCTTCTAATGAACACAGTATCCTTTTCTTTAGTTATCAAAATGTGATGTTTTGTCAACTTCATATTGCTGTAAAAATTGTTGCAACGCCTCTTCTACAAGTTTAGATTTTTGAATTCCTTTCGATTCTGATATAAGGTCCAATCTTGCTAATATTTCTGTATTAATAGAAAAGGTCCGTCTCTTTTTCTCTGTACTTTTACTCACAATTGGTGCAATTACTTCTTCTCTTTTTCTTAATAACTCATAAATGCTTTGTAATTGCTCATAAATTAATAATTGATAATCTGTTTTCTCATATTGAAGGGCGGTCGCTTCTTGGAGTTGTAAGTGACGTGGTTCTTCTCCATCTCCTACAAAAATACGTTTCTTCTGCTCTCCATCATATTCGTATCCAATCAATCTTAATTTCTTCGATAATGTATACGGGCTTATTTCAAGACGTTTTGCTATAATAGCGATGGATTCACGTCTATTTAAACCATCTATAATTTCTCCAATCGTCACAATTTCCCTCCTCCCGTGTTGAAATGACACTAGTATGGTATGTTACAATGATTTTCTAACAGTATATGCAAAATGAATAGCCTGTGCGATTCATACGATTTCACAAAAGGAGGTTTTCAATATGCTTTTTCGTAGCTACACCCCTCAGTTCTATAACGAAAACAAACAACTTATTCCTAATAGTATCGCTACGATAGAAAGCGTTATGATTAATAATCGAAAACAAACTCTCCTTATGCGTGGACAAAACGTAGAGCAACCTATTTTATTATGCTGTCACGGCGGACCTGGGATGGCACAAATCGGATTTATTCGCCATTTTCAAAAAGAATTAGAGAAGCAATTTATTGTTATTAATTGGGATCAGCGCGGGGCTGGTAAATCCTTTTCAATGAAAGATTTCGGAGCAAATTTCACAATCGAACAATTCGTTTCCGATGCAAAAGAAGTGATTCAATATGTACTTAAAAGGTTCAACAAACAAAAACTATTTCTCGCTGGTCATTCTTGGGGAAGTATTATTGGGCTTAACATAGCACATCAATATCCAAAGTATATCGAGGCTTACATCGGTATTGGGCAAATTGTACATATGAAACAAAATGAAGAATTGCTATATCAACATTTAATTCATTCTGCAAAAAAACATGATCATAAAAAAGCATTAGCTTCCCTTTTAAAATTAGGCAAACCACCATTTTTAGATACGAGACGTCTCATTATTCAAAGAAAGTGGCTTGGCACATTTGGAGGCGCAATCCAAAACGGATCTTCCTTTTCTTTCATACGAAAAGGTTTCTTTTCTCCTGAATATACGCTATTAGATTGGTTCAAGTTTCTCGCAGGAAATTTAAAATCTGGTGTTTTATGGGAAGAAATGCTGACAATCGATTTCTTTTCTTCTATTTCAAGTTTATCTATTCCAGTTTATTTTTGTTCTGGTCGCTATGATTATCAAACTCCTTATGCACTCGTTCAGGAATATTGCGATATTATTGAAGCGCCTATAAAAAAGATGATTTGGTTCCCAAATTCAGCACATTCTCCTGATTTAGAAGAACCAGAATTATTCGCTAATTCTTTACAATCAATTAAACAAGAGCTAGCTTTTCAGCATTAGTAACAAAAGGCTCTTTTACATTTCATAGAAAACATTTTATAATAATATGTCGCAAGCATGTATAAACATAGCAAAATGTTTCATATTTACTTGTCTTAACAGAATAAAAATTTAGGGAGATTACATTTATTATGAACGCTGTACTCGTCGCAGTAGCAATTATGCTATTGCTTAGTTTGTTACGTGTCCAGGTCATTGTCGCCATCATTGTTGGAGCTTTAACAGGCGGACTTATCGGCGGACTCGGTATTTCAGAAACGATTAACACTTTTACAACTGGTCTTGGAAACAGTGCTCCAATCGCTTTAAGTTATGCAATGCTTGGTGGTTTCGCTATTTCCCTTTCCAAAACAGGACTTCCAGATGCTATGATTCAAACTGCATTAAAATGGATTGGCAATGAACAAGACACGAAAAAACAAGTTTATTCTAAAATACTTATTTTATTCATTATTTTAACGATGGCTTGTTTCTCACAAAATGTGATTCCTGTTCACATTGCTTTCATCCCCATCTTAATTCCAGCACTTTTAAAAGTATTAAATGAGCTGAAAGTGGATCGCAGACTTGTCACATGTATTATTACATTTGGATTGATTACTCCTTATATGTGGATCCCTGCAGGATTCGGAAAAATTTATCATGACGTATTACAAACCAACGCTGCGCAAAGCGGCCTTACATTTGATGTCACACTTATTCCAAAAGCAATGACTATTCCAGCAATTGGTATGATTATTGGATTATGTGTAGCGGTATTCATTACGTACCGAAAACCTCGTACGTATGAAACAGAACAAATTCATACTACCGAAAATGAAATCGTTCCCTATACAAAACGTAGCATTACTTTCGGGTTATTATCTATCATTGCTACATTAACTGTTCAATTAACAACAGAATCAATGATTTTCGGTGCTTTAGCAGGTATTATCGTCTTATCAGTTAGTGGCAGTCTACCACTTAAAGAAGCAGATGCGATATTAACAAGCGGAATGCGTATGATGTCCTTTATTGGCTTTGTTATGATTGCTGCCGCTGGATTCGGCGCTGTTCTTCGAAAAACAGGACATGTTGAATCTCTGGTGCAAACGAGTGCACATATAATTGGAAATAACAAACCACTCGCTGCATTTCTTATGCTCGTTATTGGACTTCTCGTTACGATGGGAATTGGTTCATCCTTTTCAACCATCCCTATCTTAACAACCATTTTTGTACCTCTTTGCATTCAGCTTGGATTTAGTCCAATGGCCACAATTGCAATTATCGGTACAGCCGGAGCACTAGGTGACGCAGGATCTCCAGCATCGGATAGTACCCTTGGACCAACATCCGGTTTAAATGCTGATGGTCAGCACCATCATATATGGGATACATGTGTACCCACTTTTCTACATTACAATATACCGTTACTTATATTTGGCTTTATTGCCGCAATTACATTATAAAAAGGTGCGTATAAAACGCACCTTTTACTTTTTTATTTTTCCTTTTAATTGTTGAAAAGCTACTTTTCCGTTATCTTTGACATAGCTTTCAATTGTCGGTAGTGATGAACCTATCCATTCACACTCTATACTCCCATTCGGTCCAACAATTTTTAATTTATCTGGTATATGTATATTTAGAAATCTCGCTGACCGAATTAACTCAATAGCAATCTGATCACTTGAGGCTACAATTCCATCTATATACGGATTGTTTTGCAATAATGTAATAAATTGTTTATTTGTATACCCTTGTACACATTCTTCTCGATAAGAGATTCCTTCATCCCAAACAGCGTCTAAAAACCCTGCTATATGATCTTCCATTTCTTCACTTTCTTCTCCCTCACCGAAATATGCAAGAAAGTGACACCCTTTCTCTTTTAATAACGAAACAGCTCTCTGTCCACTTTCATAATAATTTCCATGTGATTGTTGCTCATCGATCACAACAAACGGAAATGGAATTTCTCCTACACTTTTAAAAACTGCTCTCGTCAAAATAACACCTGCAATGTTATTTTGCTTCAGCATATGTATGTATCTATCTTTATTCTCTATATTACAAATAATGATTTGATAGCCTTCTTTATATGCTATTTCCTCAATACAATGTAGCAAAGTGATGTTTGATTGGTTACATAAATTATCTACAAGTAATGCAATTATCGTTGAATTCTCTTTAAATAGTGGCTTCGCTGCACTGTTTGGCCTATAACGTAATTCTTCAATTGCTTCCTTTACTTGTTTTACTGTGTCCTCATGAACGTATCCTTTTTCATTAATAACTCGTGAAACGGTTGCGACTGAAACACCTGCCAATTTTGCAACATCACGTATAGTTGCCACATCGTCACCCCTTAATATGGTAATAGATTACAATTTTACGGTAACCTAAATTACACTATCCGTCAAGATTAATAACTCACATTTCTGAAAATTGTTACATCATTTCACTAAACGATACTCCAACTGAATTTCATGTAAAATTGGGATATTATCATATCCCATACGTGGAATTTCTTTCTTTATTTTTCGTGCCTCCTCTACCGCATTCACATATAAATTAGTCATTACAAAATTACGTTTTTGGTAAAATCGTAACGCATTCATATTATCATTTGTTGTAATAAGCCAAACCTGTCTGCACCGTTCTTCTTCTGCAACTTGTAATACACAATCCACAAGTTTCGTCCCTATTCCTTTTCTTTCTTCAAAGCTATCTAGCGATACAATTTCGCATATATTTCCGGTCACTTCATACGTTATAATTCCGATTATTCTGTCATCTGAGAGCGCAACAAATCCTGGCAACTCTTCTAACTGATGTCCCTTACCACGTGACACCATCAATGAACTTCCCCAGTTCTCACACATGAACATTCGGATTGTTTCTTTCATCGCTGGTGTAATTTTTTGTATATGCAGCATTTCCTATTTCTCCCCTTTTATATCATTGTGATACAATATAAGTGTATCACATGTAACGGTATTTGGAGGATGAGGTAAAGTATGAAACGTTTTTTTGCAGCATTGTTTACTATACTAGGTGCAATAACTGCCCTTGGGATTTTCTTTACAAATAAAGTGATGTACTTAAAGAAAAAAACAGAAGAAGAAGTACTCGAAAGAGAAACGAAAAAACATTTTCGTATAGAGGATTTTGATGCTCTTCATAAAGAAGAAATTCATATCCCTTCACAATTCGGATACGACCTTCACGGATATTACATTCCTGCTGGTCATTCCACCAATAAGTTTATGGTTTTTTGCCACGGTGTAACTGTAAATAAAATAAACTCTGTAAAATATGCAAACTTATTCTTAAAAAGGGGATATAACGTCCTCATTTACGATCATCGTCGTCATGGTAAAACTGGCGGAAAAACAACAAGCTATGGATACTATGAAAAACATGATTTAAAATCCGTAGTTGACTGGCTAAAAAACCGTTTTGGCACCAATATTACACTTGGTATTCATGGTGAATCTATGGGAGCTGCAACACTTCTTCAATACGCAGGACTTGTAGAAGATGGTGCTGATTTCTATATTGCAGATTGTCCTTTCTCTGATTTTCACGGACAATTACAGCACCGTTTAAAGGTTGAATTCCATTTACCAAAATGGCCTTTATTACCTTTAGCAAACGCATTTTTGAAAGTTCGTGACGGTTATACAATTCGTGAAGTTTCACCAATCGACTGTATAAAAAACATTAACAATCCCGTTCTCTTTATTCATAGTAAAGATGACGACTATATTTTAGCTGATATGACAAAAGCGTTATATGAAGCGAAAGAAAATAATAAGCAGCTTTATATTGCAGAACACGGTGCACACGCTTGCTCTTATAACGAAAATAAAGAAGAGTACGAAGCAGCCGTCGATCAATTTTTAAACACATATGTGAAAGAAACAAAAAACAGGCTTGCATAAGCCTGTTTTTTATTGCGCTAAAACGTCTGTAACTTGTTCCATATTTTCAGAAATCCATTGCATTGCATCATCTAACGTTGGGAATTCTGTCGTTTGAAATGTTACTTCATCTTGAAGTAACCAAACATCCTTTGCCTCTTGCCCTACACCTGCAATGGACCAATGTAACAAACTATATGGATGATTATCATTCAAAAATGATGCCCACGTGCGCTCATTTGCAATGTTTCGTAATGTATGTAATTGTTTATCCATCTCTCGTCACCTTACTCTAGTCAGTTATGAAAACTATTATAACACTCTCTTCTTTCTCAAACAAAGTGCTCTTTTTATATTGTCAAGCACTTCCCTTGATTATATGATGAAATTAAGCGTTTGGGAAGGAGGGATAACGTTGGCAAAAGTACAAATTAAAGTAAATGATAATGGCTCTTTTCGCGTTACAGGGGACGTGGAATTAGTCGACTCACAAGGGAATGTATTCCCAGCAAAACCGGCATTTTCTTTATGCCGTTGTGGTTTATCAAAAAATATGCCTTATTGCGACGCTTCGCATAAAGGTAAATTCGAATCTGTTGTTAGAGCACCAGAGGCAGAATAATTTTACATGTGACATGCACATTTTTTTGTGCATGTTTTTTCTTTTTAGCAACTCCGTTATATCCCTTCTCCTTACAACATTTCTAATACTTTTATTTCCATTCCAGCCTGCATATATTTTCACACAATTCTTCACATTCGAATATTTTTTACTAGCCTTTTATTTTTTTTGTGCTATAATTTGAGCAAACAGCATCCTTCGGGGTCGGGTGAAATTCCCAACCGGCGGTGATGAAGTGAAAACTTCTAAGTCCGTGACCCGTTTTCAACTCGAAAACGGTGGATCTAGTGAAACTCTAGGGCCGACAGTATAGTCTGGATGGGAGAAGGATATGTTTCTAGTTTTTTATATAGTGAATACACTTTTATTTCAGTATGCATATTTTTAAAGATTCATTTTGATTCTTTATATATGTTTAATTTTCTATACTTATTTTTTATACTGAAATAAAAAGAGACAACTAGCGTTTAAAAATTCGATATTTTGCTAGGTTTTTTCCTTATGCAGAAATATCAATTATCGTTAGGTTTCTTTCCTATGCTTTCGTATTCAAACTATATTTCTAGAAATCACGTCTCCCAAACCCCAAGGATATTAAATCCTTGGGGTTTTTTGATTTTTTTAGGAGAGGTGAAGAAAATGACAGATCAAGAATATATGAGGATTGCCCTGCAGTTAGCAGAAGGGACATCAGGACAAACAAGTCCAAATCCTATGGTTGGTGCTGTTGTTGTAAAAGATGGAAACATCGTTGGTATGGGGGCTCATTTACGAGCTGGTGAAGAACACGCAGAAGTTCATGCCCTTCAAATGGCTGGTCAGAACGCCAAAGACGCTACCGTTTATGTAACACTGGAACCGTGTAGCCACTTTGGAAAAACACCACCTTGTTGTGAATTGCTCATCGAAAAAGGAGTTAAGCGTGTTGTAATTGCTACTCTCGATTGTAATCCGCTCGTTTCTGGTAATGGAAAAAAAAGATTAGAGGAAGCTAGAATTGAAGTAACGACCGGTGTTCTTGAAGCAGAAGCAGTTTTATTAAATCGCTACTTTTTTCACTACATGAAAACGAAACGCCCTTTTGTAACAATCAAAACAGCGATGAGCTTAGATGGAAAAACAGCAACTGTAACTGGTGAAAGTAAGTGGATTACAGGTGAAGAAGCACGTGCTGATGTTCACCAATATCGCCATACACATGATGCAATTCTTGTTGGAGTGAATACAGTTATAGCTGATAATCCTCATTTAACAACAAGAATTCCAAGTGGTGGGAAACATCCTATTCGCGTTGTTTTAGATACCCATTTACGAACGCCACCATCTTCTCATGTTATAACAGATGGTTTAGCACCGACATGGATTATTGTCGGTAAGGATGTAAAGAAAGAGAAGATATCTTCTTATGAATCTAAAAATATAGCTATATTCCAAATGGAAACGAAGCATATAGAAATCGAGGACCTTCTTTCCTTTCTTGGAGAAAAACAAATTCTTTCTCTATTCGTTGAAGGTGGCCAATCGATTCATGCAAGTTTCTTAAAAACAAACAATTTTAATGAAATTGTAACCTATATAAGCCCGAAATTAATTGGTGGGAAAGATGCTCCTACTTTATTTGGAGGAAATGGTTTTTCAAAATTACAAGATGCGCTTTCCTTGAAAATTCAAGAGATGAAACAAATTGGTGATGATATAAAAATCGTTGCGAATGCCCGAAACGAGGTGACAAAATGTTTACAGGAATTGTAGAAGAATTAGGAACGATAGCAAACATGCAACAAAGCGGAGAAGCGATGAAATTAACGATTCATGCAAAGAAAATTTTATCAGATGTTCACTTAGGTGATAGTATCGCGGTTAACGGTATTTGCTTAACTGTAACAAACTTTACAACTACTTCATTTACAGTTGATGCAATGCCTGAAACGATGCAGTCGACATCACTTCGCATGCTTAAACCGCACTCTAAAGTAAATTTAGAGCGAGCAATGGCTGCAAACGGACGATTCGGTGGACATTTCGTTTCAGGACATATTGATGGCATCGGAACGATTTTAAATAAAAAACAACATTACAATGCCGTCTATTACAAAATAGCAATTTCTGATGAACTGCTGCGCTATTGTTTGCATAAAGGATCCATTGCTGTTGATGGAACGAGTTTAACGATATTTGATATAGACGAATCTTCCATAACGATTTCACTCATCCCGCACACAGTAAGCGAATCTGTCATTGGAGAAAAAAATGCCGGAGATATCGTAAACATTGAGTGTGACATGATTGGTAAATATATTGAACGCTTTATTACTAAACCTACAAAACGAGTAGGTTCAATGACTGAAAGCTTTTTACAAGAAAACGGATTTCTATAAGGGGGAAGCACAATGTTTCATCGTATTGAAGAAGCTCTAGAAGATTTAAAACAAGGTAAAGTCGTTATCGTATGTGATGATGAAAACCGAGAAAATGAAGGCGATTTTATTGCTTTAGCAGAGTACATTACACCAGAAACAATTAATTTTATGATTACACATGGCCGTGGTCTCGTTTGTGTACCGATTACAGCAGGGTACGCAGAACGTCTACAATTAGAACCAATGGTATCTCATAATACAGATTCACATCATACTGCGTTTACAGTGAGCATTGACCATGTTTCTACAACAACAGGGATTAGCGCTCACGAACGTGCAACTACGATACAAGAATTGTTAAACCCCGCATCAAAAGGCGCTGATTTCAATCGACCTGGACATATCTTTCCATTAATTGCGAAAGAAGGCGGTGTCCTGCGTCGTGCAGGTCATACAGAAGCTGCTGTTGATTTAGCAAAGCTATGCGGTGCCGAACCAGCTGGAGTTATTTGCGAGATTATAAATGAGGACGGCACGATGGCACGTGTACCTGATTTAATAGAATGCGCAAAACAATTTGATATAAAAATGATTACAATAGAAGATTTAATTGCTTACCGCCGCCATCATGAAACACTTGTGACGAGAGAAGTGGAAATTACATTACCTACAGATTTCGGTACTTTCCACGCAATTGGCTATTCTAACTCATTAGATACGAAAGAACATATCGCACTTGTAAAAGGTGATATTTCAACAGGTGAACCGGTACTTGTACGTGTTCATTCTGAATGCTTAACAGGAGATGTATTCGGTTCACATCGCTGCGATTGCGGACCACAACTCCATGCAGCACTTGCTCAAATTGAGCGTGAAGGAAAAGGTGTTCTTCTTTATATGAGACAAGAAGGAAGAGGCATTGGGCTTCTTAATAAGCTTCGTGCTTATAAATTACAAGAAGAAGGATTCGATACTGTAGAAGCAAATGAAAAACTCGGCTTCCCTGCTGATCTTCGTGATTACGGTATCGGTGCTCAAATATTAAAAGATTTAGGTTTACAGAGTTTACGATTATTAACGAATAACCCAAGAAAAATTGCTGGCTTACAAGGTTACGATTTAGAAGTAATCGAGCGTGTACCGTTGCAAATGCCAGCAAAAGAAGAGAATAAATCGTATTTACAAACGAAAGTAAACAAATTAGGACACTTACTAAACTTATAATTAAAGGAGAGATTTATTATGGTATTCGAAGGTCATTTAGTTGGTACAGGATTAAAAGTTGGAGTTGTTGTTGGACGTTTTAACGAATTTATTACAAGTAAGTTACTTGGCGGCGCTTTAGACGGATTAAAGCGTCACGGTGTAGAAGAAAATGATATTGATGTTGCTTGGGTTCCTGGTGCATTTGAAATTCCTTTAATCGCTAAAAAGATGGCTAGTAGCGGAAAGTATGATGCTGTTATTACATTAGGTACTGTAATCCGAGGTGCTACAACTCACTACGATTACGTTTGTAATGAAGTAGCAAAAGGTGTTGCGTCTTTATCACTACAAATGGACATCCCAGTTATTTTCGGCGTATTAACGACAGAAACAATTGAACAAGCGATTGAACGCGCAGGTACGAAAGCTGGTAATAAAGGATATGAATCAGCTGTTGCTGCAATTGAAATGGCTCACTTATCAAAACAATGGGCATAAAAAAAAGAGGCTGCGGCCTCTTTTTATTTTTTCACCTTTTTTGTACATCTTTTATTAATTCATTCATTGTTTTTCCTTCTGTTTTTATATGAAGAGCTTGTGCCGTTCTCCATACATTCTCTCTTTTTTTCGCTTCTTCTATAATAGTAATTTCTTTTCTAACTTCCTTTAAATCTTTTCCTTCCGTTTTCAATCCAAAATGTTCAGCTTTCGTTCGAAAGTGTTGTTCGATTCTTTGTTGCATTTCTTTTTGTTCAGGATTTTCAGCAGCCTTAACTGGATCAGAACTTATTGCTTTTATTAAAATTAAACAAGTCATAATCGCTAATATGTATTTGTACATGTAAAATCCTCCAACCCAATATAAATTACATATTTACTATGTACAACTAGGGCTTGGAAAATTCGTCCACAAAAATTCTTTTTTTCGTTCAAAAACCAATAGTATCAAGCGTTCACAACTATTTATTACATTTTATTTACAAAAAAGCAAACTCTTTTACAAGTTTGCTTTTTCATCTATCTTATAATGCACATTCTTCAATCTCAAATCCTAAATCTGCAATCATACCCCAGTCCGCAGTCGGCTCTTGTCCAGCTGTCGTTAAGTAGTCCCCGACAAAAATAGAATTTGCTGCAAATAAACCGATTGGCTGTACAGAACGTAAATTGATTTCACGCCCTCCTGAAATACGAATTTCTTTTGTTGGGTTTACAAAACGCATCATTGCCAGTACTTTTAAACATTCTACTGGCGTTAACTCTTTTTGCCCTTCAAGAGGTGTCCCCTTTACAGCAACAAGGAAATTACAAGGGATAGAATCTGCATCTATACGTTGTAATTCAAATGCAATTTCAGCACGCTCTTCAATTGTTTCTCCCATGCCAAAAATCGCTCCAGAGCATGGAGAAATGCCCGCTTGTTTTGCTTTTTGAACTGTATCAACACGATCATCATACGTATGAGTTGAACAAATACTATCGTAATTATTTGCATGTGTATTTAAGTTGTGGTTATAACGGTGCACGCCTGCTTCCGCTAAACGTCCTGCTTGATCTTCATTTAAGAAACCTAAACAACAACAAATCTTCAAGTCTGTCGTTTCACGAATTTCCTTAACTGCTCCAATTACGTGATTTACCTCTTTATCTGTCGGACGACGACCAGACGCTACAATACAATATGTACCTGCTTTACGGCGTATTGCTTCATGTGCCCCTTCTACAATCTTCTCCTGCGTTAACCATGCATATTTATCAATCGGTGCTTCTGAAATAATAGACTGTGAGCAATATCCACAATCTTCAGGACATAATCCAGATTTCGTATTAATAATCATATTCAATTTTACTTTCTTACCAAAGTGATGATGGCGAATAATGTAAGCCGCATTCATAATTTCTAAAACTTCTGTATCATCAGCTTCTAATATCGCTATTGCATCTTCTTTTGTAATCATCTTCTCTTCCACTACGTCGTATGCAAGTTTTTTCCAATCCCTTTTTGTTTGTACTTGTTTCATTTCATCTCTTCCCCTCTTTTGTTATATGTATAAATAAAGCATGATACGTTGCCATTATCCCTTCATTTCCCGTGAAGTCTCTTTCGTATATGCGTAGCATCGCACGAAAGAGTGAGGGACTTTGACAATATGATCCTTCATTGCTATTAGTTGCTCCTACTTTTCGAATAGAATGCAGAAACTCCTTAACTTCTGTAAAACTCTCTATGTAACATGTTTCAGAAACATGCACATCCCCTGTTTCTATCTTACATATATGAAGCAACTGATCTTTTGAATAAAAACGTTGACCAATCGATGTTTCATTTTTTATATTTCTTTCTTCTTTCGCACGTTGGAACGAAGCATGCAATTCTTGAAATGTTTCATGTCCAAACGTCGAAAAGAGTAATATCCCATCTATAGACAAATGTTGAAATAAATTTCTTAACACTTGTTGTAAATTATTTAACCATTGAAATGTAGCATTTGAAATAATGACATCATATGATTCTTCTAATCGTAATCGCTCAATATCTTCACAGTGAAACGTTACATTTTTTACATTTTGTCTAGTTTGCGCAATCGCAATCATACTTTCAGCAAAATCAACTGCTGTAATATGTGATTTCGGAAATAACTTTGATAATTGCTCTGTTACATACCCCGTCCCGCATCCTAGTTCTAAAATACGTATTGATGCCGTTTCACTATATCGTTCCTTTAAGATTGAAAGTAATGAATGTGCCATCTTTTTTTGTACATTTGCATATCGATCGTAAGATACGGCTGCCCCATTAAACCGTTTTTGTAGTAACGTTTTGTTGATCATGTCGTATCCCCTCTACAAATTGAATTATCTCATTTGCGCAATATTCGAAATTCATCACACATAATGCATGCCCTGCTTCACTTACTACTTTCAGCTCGCTGCTGCTATTCTCCGTCATACTACGTGCCGCAGACAATGGGCATATTACATCCTGTTCTCCGTGAATAAGTAGTA
Source organism: Bacillus sp. PK6-16 (assembly GCF_056530295.1). Classification (NCBI taxonomy): domain Bacteria; kingdom Bacillati; phylum Bacillota; class Bacilli; order Caryophanales; family Bacillaceae; genus Bacillus; species Bacillus sp. PK6-16. Next base: position 1,313,237 of record NZ_CP096511.1, on the reverse strand, counting down.
TAGGTACTTTAATTTCTTTTAGTTCTTCTCTCATATCTGTTTCTATTAAATAATCTAAACCTAGTTGTAAAGACTGAATAGAATCACCTTTAAAACGGTCTACAATGTCTTCAAAGTTTTTATTCCCTTTTAGCTCATCTTTCGTAAACATATTTTCATAAAACCGCTTGAGCGTATCTTCTTTCCTTCTCGCCAAATTCCTTTTCAGCCGTTCTACATGCAAAGCATTCCATCCGTTACTGTAATCGCTCGTATTTGTAAATTTAGCAGTACCACCAATTAATACGATGCCTTTTGCCTGAATCTTTTTATAAGCTTCAACTGCTGCTAACGCTCCTAGTGACCATCCAACCAATATTACGTTGTCATTATGCGCTACATCTATAATTCGTTCCGCAAATTCACTTCGTTCTTTCACATTACGCCAATCTATGCATTGAACAGAATATCCTTTAAAATACGGAAGTACTAAATCCCAAATATTCTCTTCCATTCCCCATCCGGGGATAAAAATAATCTTTAGCTCATTCATACGAAAAGCTCCTCTTCTTTCGCAATGTGGATAATTCGGTCAATAGCCCATTTTAAATCAGCTATTGTATGTTGCGATGTAACTGCAAAGCGAATTCGAGAACTATGAACCGGCACAGTTGGCGGACGAATTGCAATAGCCGCAATCCCTGCCTCTTGCAACCTTTTACTAAACCGTAAAGCATGTTCATTTGAACCGACTACAATCGGTACAATATGAGTTGAACTATTTCCAATATCAAAACCAGCATCCCTTAATTTAGTTCTGAAGTATTCTCCGTTTGCTATAAGGTTCTCTCTTCTTTCGTTATCTTCTTTTACAATTTCAATTGCTTTTTGCACTGCTCCTAACGTACTTGGTGGTAAGGCTGTAGTAAAAATAAAGCTTCTCATCATATTTTGTAAATACTCTATATAAATTTCATCACCTGTCAAATACGCACCATAACACCCTAAAGCCTTGCTAAACGTCCCCATATGTATATCAATTTTTTGAGAAAGATTTTTTTCTATATGAGATAACCCAGCTCCGCCGATTCCATATATTCCACTCGCATGTGCTTCATCGACTATAATGATTGCCCCGTATTTCTCTTTCAGCTGTACTAAATCTCTCAAATACGCAGTATCACCGTCCATACTAAAAACGGTATCTGTTACGATTAATTTCCTTTTTTCAGGCGAAGCCATTTTCAACAACTTCTCTAAATGATCCAAATCATTATGACGATACCTTTTATGCTCTGCCCCGCTTAATATGATTCCATCAACAATACTTGCGTGATTTAACTTATCACTAAAAACAATATCGTGCCGAGAGGCTAAAGAAGATATGGCACCTATATTTGCCGTATACCCACTATTTACAATTAAAGCTCTTTCAGTACCTTTCCAGTCACATATGCTTCTCTCAACCTCTTCATATAATAGATGATTTCCTACAACGAGACGAGAGGCAGTCGCTCCAGTTCCATATCTTTTTGTACAGGCAATAGCAGCTTCTTTTAACCTTTCATCTCCAGCTAACCCTAAATAATTATTTGACGCTAAATTTAACATCCTTTTTTTATCTCGAATAAGCCAAGTCTCTTCTGCCTTCTCTGTTACATGCAAATCACGATACTGCCCTTGCTCATGTAATTGTTGTAATTTACATTGAAGGTGCGCCCGCCACGTTTGATTCATTTTGGATAAACTCCTCTAATTTTGAAATCATAATATGTTCTTTTGCAGATTCTAATACTTCTTCTTTCGTAAACTCACCTGCAAAGAATGGTAATAATCCTAAAACTGGTACCCCGCTCAGCTCTTCAATCATCTCTTTATTTTCTTGCACTCTTTCCATTTCACATTCTTTGCAACCTGATAAAATGACACCCGCTACGGTTAAGCCATGCGCCTTTGCGTAAGCAATCGTTAACACTGTATGATTTACTGTTCCTAATGTAGGACGAGCTACTACAATAAGAGGCAACTGTAATTCTTTTGCAAAATCAATTACTAAAGCATCTTCTGTATATGGGACAGCAAGCCCACCTGCTCCTTCTACAAATAAGCTATTAAACTCTTTTAATAGTTCATTATAGTAATCAGTAATTTCTTTTAACTTTACTACTCTTCCAGCTCTTTTCATGGCAAGTCTCGGAGCAAGTGGTTCTTCAATAGAATAAGGGCAAATTTCATTTTCTTGTGTCGGTACACCTGATAATGATTTTAACCTTGCCGCATCTCCCTCAGGGTTTGATGCAACATGCCCACTTTGCAACGGTTTATATACCCCTACGTTATATCCTAATTCTCTAAATACACCTGCTATAGCACCTGCAACTACTGTTTTTCCAACTTCAGTATCAGTTGCTGTTATGAAAAAACCACTCATTATTCTCCCTCCGTAACATCCGAGATTGCCTTATATAAAATGCGTAACATATCATCAATCTCTTCAAAAGTAGAAGCAAGTGGCGGCATAAATACAATCGTGTTACCTAGCGGTCGTAAAATCATACCCAGCTCTCTTGAGCGTTTACATACTTGAACACCGACTCTCTCTGTCCAGTCAAACGCTTCTTTCGCTTCCTTATTCTTCACAAGCTCAATACCAACCATTAATCCGCACTGACGAATATCACCTACATGTTTATAAGCAAAGAGCTTTTCTAATTGCGCTGCCACATAATCCGTTTTACGTGCCACTTCTTCTATTAAGTTTGTTTTTTCATATAGTTCTAGATTCGCGATTGCTACGGCACACCCTAACGGATTGCCTGTATAGCTATGTCCATGGAAAAATGTTTTTTGTTCTTCATATTCTCCTAAGAAGGCATTATATATTTCATCTGTCGTTACCGTAACTGCAATTGGTAAATATCCACCTGTTAAACCTTTCCCAGCAGTTAAAATGTCTGGCGTCACATTTTCATGTTCACAAGCAAACATTTTCCCTGTACGCCCAAATCCAGTTGCTACCTCATCTGTAATAAATAATACATTGTACTTAGTACATAAATCGCGCAGTCCTTTTAAATATCCTTTTGGCATTGTAATCATCCCGCCAGCACCTTGCATTAATGGCTCTACAATGATGGCAGCTACTTCTTCATGCTTTTCTTTCAACAATTCTTCCATTTCTTCTAAATGGCTTTTTACAATTTCCTCCTTATTATTTCCGTAAGGAGAACGATATGTATATGGATACGGCATTTTAATCGCATCAAATAAGAGCGAACTATACACTTGGTGAAACAAGTCTATTGCTCCTACTGAAACAGCTCCAATTGTATCACCGTGATATGCTTCTTTTAATGTAACGAATCTTTGTTTCTTTCGTTTCCCTTTATGCTGCCAATATTGGAAAGCCATCTTAATTGCAATTTCAACAGCGGTAGAACCTGAATCAGAATAGAATACCTTCTTCAATCCATCTGGTACAACCTCAATAATTTTTTCTGCTAATAAAATAGATGGAACGTTAGCAAGTCCTAGCATAGTAGAATGAGCAATTTTATTTAATTGCTCACGAATTGCTTCATCTAATTCCGGTACTTGATGTCCGTGAACATTTAACCATATAGATGAAACACCATCCCAATATTCATTACCATTTACATCGTATAGCTTTCTTCCCTCTCCACGTTCAATAATGACAGGATCTTCTTCTAAATAATCTTTCATTTGTGTAAATGGGTGCCATACGTAAGCTTTATTTTTCTCTGCTAATTCTTCATATGTATAAGATGATTTTTCAATCGTTTTACTATTTATTGTCACAATTGTCACCCCTAATGTTAACTTGTTTACAAATAAAGTTAACATTAAATCTGAATGACTGTCAATTATTTTAAAATCAAATAGTTCTTAAAAAAGAACAACTTATCATACGATAAGTTGTTCTACTTTCCATGCTGTATCTTTCCAATTTCTAAAATAATTTCTTCATCTTTTTTTCCCTCTGTATTAATTCCAAGCTGCTTCGCATGCTCAATTAATAAATCATGACGCTGCTCAAATCTAGCCTTATTTACTTCTTTCGTAATTTCTTCTTTTGTTTTTCCATCACTAGAAACCCCTAGTTTCGTAGCTGCTTTCTCCATCGACTTCTTCTCTTCCGCTTCTTTCGCTTTCTTCACTTCTGACTGCTGTACTTGCTTTTGCTTCGCTTGCTCTGATTCAGCTGCAAAAGCTGTGTAAATGCCAGCACTTCCGCCAATGACTAGTAAGGTGGTAAAAAGAATTATTTTTTTCTTCACTCTTTCCTCCCCTTTCAAATTCATTATAACGCACATTTTTTAGTGTTAAAACCTATCTCCTTTATTTCCCTAAAAAAATATCACATATTTTTATTGACATGTATGATGAATATATGATAAAAATTTAACTAACATCATATGAATCGGCGTTGATAGGATTTAGTAGTATTTCGATTTCTGATTTCAGAGAGCTGGTGGTCGGTGCGAACCAGTACAGAGCGAATTATGAATTACCCCCTGGAGCTTCTTTTACGAAACGTAAGGAGTAGTGAAAGACGGTTATAGACCGTTATGTCTAAAGAGTGGTGAAACGAAACTGTTTCACAATTTAGGGTGGTACCGCGAATTTTTCGTCCCTGCATATATTGCAGGGGCGTTTTTATTTTATAAGTGCATATCATATGACCCTTTATTTTGTGATACATTCATTTCACAAGCTAGGGTGGTACCGCGATTTCTTCGTCCCTGCATAATTATATGCAGGGACGTTTTTTTATCCAATCATTTCCGTATCATATAGAAGGACTAACAATTACCGGTAATTTGTCACAAAATTCTAAATTTTAGAAGGAAATATACAATATTGGCGAATTTTATATAAAAAAGAGCTATTTCACATTACTTAGGAGGGGAAAACAATGGTTTCAAAAATTGAGTCTGTTCTTTTAACAATTTTTATCTTTTTCTGTATTGGTTTTAGTGTTATTCAATTAGAAGTTTCACCACACATCCCAATTTTATTTGGTATCGTTCTTTTATTAGCATTTGGATTCTTGAAGAAAATCTCTTGGTCTACTATGGAGAAAGGGATGATTAGTAGTATTTCAGCTGGCATTCCATCTATATTTATTTTCTTACTTGTAGGCGTATTAATTAGCGTTTGGATCGCAGCTGGAACTATTCCCACTTTAATGGTATACGGCTTCCAACTTGTATCTCCAAAAATTTTCGTTCCAACTGTTTTTGTTGTTTGTGCAATTGTTGGAACGAGTATCGGTAGTGCATTTACAACTGCTGCAACTGTAGGACTTGCCTTTATGGGAATGGGTACTGCCCTTGGATACGATCCAGCTCTTATTGCTGGTGCAATTATTTCTGGTGCATTCTTCGGAGATAAAATGTCTCCTTTATCTGATACAACAAACTTAGCGCCTGCTGTAACAGGTGTAGATTTATTTGAACATATTCGTAACATGCTTTGGACAACAGTGCCAGCTTTCATTATTGCTTTTATCGCATTTTTCATTTTAGGAAGCGGATCTGGTGGAAACGTTGATTTCTCAGCATTTATTAACACACTAGAAAAAAATGCAACGATTTCTATCGTTACACTGATTCCTATTTTATTACTGTTCCTATTCGCATTTAAAAAGGTACCCGCAGTTCCAACATTACTTGCAGGAATTGTGGTAGGGATTATTATTCTCTTTATTTTTAAACCTAGCACTTCTTTAGCTGATTTAATAAAAATTATGCAAGACGGTTACGTTTCTAAAACTGGTATCCAAGACATTGACAGCTTATTATCTCGCGGTGGCCTGCAAAGTATGATGATGTCAATTGCTCTTATTTTCCTAGCTCTTTGTATGGGAGGATTATTACAAGGAATGGGTATTATAGCGCAGCTGATGAATATTATCTCTAGCTTCGTAAAAACTAGTACACGCTTAATTATTTCTACTGCTTCAACTGCAATTGGTGTAAACTTCTTACTTGGTGAGCAATACTTATCTATCGTTTTAACAGGACAAGCATTCGCTAATAAATACGATGAAGTCGGTTTAGAACGTCGTAATTTATCACGAGTATTAGAAGATGCTGGTACAGTAATTAATCCACTCGTACCATGGGGTGTCAGTGGCGTATTCTTAACAAACGTTCTTAGCGTTCCAACATTCGATTACTTGCCATACGCAATCTTCTGTTTAGCTTGTCCAGTCGTAACCATTATCGTCGGTTTTACTGGATTCGGTCTTTCATGGAAAAAAGAAAAAGCAGTACCAGTTTCATAATATAACAAAAAGGATTACCAAATCGGTAATCCTTTTTATATTTCTCGACTATCTATTCGCTTTCTTTCTTCTAAATAACATAAGTAATCCCGCTCCAACAAACGCAAGACCAGCTCCAATTGTAGAAGCAATACTTGCACCTGTTTTCGGTAAATCACGTTCATCTTTTTCAGCTTCTTTATTTTCACCTACAGTTGTTGTTTCTTTTGTATTTTGATCATCTGTTGTAGTTTGTCCAGATCCAGTATTGTTTCCATCTTGCTTTGGTTCATTACCATTATTACCTTCTTCTGTTGGTGGTGTTGGGTTTTCTCCATTACCTGTTGGCGGTATCGTTGGATTTTCTCCACCACCTGTTGGTGGTGTCGTCGGATTTCCTCCATCACCTTTCGGCGGTGTCGTTGGATTTCCTTCACCAGTTTCTTTATCATCATTCTTCTTCGTTATATCAATTGCATATTTAGCAAATTCATTTTCAGATGGTCCAACATATGATATCTTCCCATCTTTCTTTATATAATTTTGTGCATTTGGTGAAGAATCAAATGTTGTAATTAACTTATCTGCAACAATCGGTTTAAATGTCCAATTTTTATCTGCTGTCGGATTAATAACCGGTGTTTCTTGCATATATTTCACTATGATTTGACGTGTTTCATCTTGTGATTGGTAAATAACTTCTCCTTCACTTACACCAGGGAACGTTTTACTGCTACCGCGATAATTATTTGTAGCAACGATGAACTCTTGATTGTCAGCTACTGGCTTACCTTCATATGTCATATTTACAATACGATTAGCATTTGCATTTACAACTTTTCCATCTTTATCGTATTTCGCCGGTTGTGTTACATCAATTTCGTATTTTAAGCCATCTAAAATATCGAAGTTATATGTAGGATAGCCTATATTTACTAACGGCTGTTCTTCTGTTTTCGTTGGATCAATTTGATTAAACTGACCTGCAGACATTTCAAGCCATTCTTTCACTTGTGCCCCATTTACTTTTACAGCATATAACGTATTTGGATACACGTATAAATCTGCAACGTTTTTAATTGCTAACGTTCCAGCTGGAATATCCGTATAATATGTAGCACCGTTTCGGCCACCTGCTTTAAATGGTGCACCTGCAGATAAAACCGGAATATCTTTAATCTTTTCGTACTCTGGTTTTTTAAGTTCTTGTTCTACATACCATTTTTGCGCATTTGTCACAATTTGTACGGAAGGATCATCTTGTACTAATGAAAAATAACTATTAATTGGTGCTTTCGTTTCACCTACAGGTGTATTTACATAGTCGATTGTCGCTTGATGCTCATCTTTAATTTCATTAACTAATTTTTGATCAGATTCTACTAATGGGGTACCTTTACTATTAGCAATCGGACGAAGTTGCGGCTTAGATTGATCTTTTTGTACTTCCCATTTTCCGTTTACCTTTTTCAATTGCATATCAATAATACCTAAGTTACTACCAAAAACACCAGGCATTACAACCGGAACACCATTAAATACGTCCTTCACTTCAGTATGTGAATGTCCCATTAATACTGCATCTACGCCAGGAACTTGTGTTGCTAAATGATATGATGCATTTTCCATTTTATTCGCTTCTTTATATTCGCTCTTATCGACCCCTGAATGAGCCAATGCAACGATAATATCTGCACCCTCATCTTGCATTTTCTTCACCATTATTCTTGCTGTTGCGACGATGTCTTTCGCTTTTACTTTTCCTTCTAAGTTCGCTTTATCCCAGTTCATGATTTGTGGTGGAACAAATCCCATTACACCAATTTTCACTATTTGTTTTTGGCCTGCTTCATCCACTACTTCTTTCTTTAAAATATGATATGGTTTAAAATAATTTTCATCGTTCTCTTCCTTATCATCATGGTCAACTTTATAGACATTCGAGTTAATAACCGGGAAATCCGTTTTTTCAATCACTTTGTTTAAATAATCTAAGCCGTAGTTAAATTCATGATTCCCAAGAGAGATGACGTCATACTTCATTAAATTCATTACACGATATAATGGATGTGTATAACTAGGATCCACAGGATTCTTCGGATCTTTTATTTTATTCGCTACGTAATCCCCAAGCGGTGTCCCTTGTAATGCATCCCCATCATCAAATAGGACAGAGTTTTTCACTTCTTCACGTGCTTTATTAACGAGTGTTGCCGTTTGTACAAGACCTACTTTATTATCTGTTTTCGTTTGATAATAATCGTAATTCATTAAGTTAACGTGAATATCTGATGTTTCTAGAATTCGTAAGTTAACTGTACTCTCCCCAGTGTTCTCATCTGCATGAGCTATTGCTGGCATTACTTGCGGTGCCATTACACCAATCGCAAGAGTTGCTCCAGCTAGCATTTTTTTTGACTTTTTCACAAAAAATCCCCCTTATACAATTACCAGAAATAATGAAATGAATCCCTATCTGTCTCTAACCACATACCTTTTTTCTTCTATTAGAGACACAATTTTCATTTCACCCTGCGCTAACGAGTAGTCCCCTTAAACGCCCGATTGATGAAGACTAACAATTAATAGGAAATAAAGCTCCCACTAATTAAATTTTCACCTTATCTGACATTATCATATATAAAGTTCTTTCCTATCGTCAATATTTTTTGACAAACTTCAACAAATTTTCTGTAAAGTTATTATAAACTTTTCATAAACATATAATATGCCCTTACATTGCTAATACTGCTGAATATGATACAATTACCAATTACAAGGAGGATAAATTTATGAAAAAAGTCATCTTAACAATTGTTTGTCTCCTCCTTCTGATCATTTCTTATTCTTATTTTGAAAAGAACGACGAGACAAAACAAAATGAATCTGAAGAAAAAACAGAAAAAACATCTGCCCCAAATTGGATTGATAAGCAAACAAACGAATCTTTTTATCATCTTGTATTAGGTGATTCACTCGCTAAAGGATATGGATCGACACAAGGTGGATTTGCTGAATTAGCTTCTAAGCAAATAGAAGCACAAATTCATAAACCAATTACAGTAGAAAACCTTGGGGTAAACGGTCTTACAACAGATCGTCTCGCTAAAAAAGTTCAATCAGAAGATGTAAAGGAAAAAATTAGAGCAGCAAATATAATTACAATTAATATTGGAGGAAATAATTTATTTCGTTTAAATCGTGATGTTGGTGTTATAGATGGTATAAAAATGTTAAATAAAGAAAAAGCCCATTTTGAAGCGGATATAAAAAGTATTGTAAAGACAGTTCGAGATCAAAATCCGGACGCTTTACTCATTCTCTCAGAACTCTATAACCCGTTACAACTCGATGACTCCATCGCAAGTTATGCAGATATGTTTTTAGATGGCTGGAATGAATCTGTTTATTCCATTTCCAAAGCAAATCAACCATCTATCGTTTTACCAATTCGCAAATTAATATCGAATGATAAAAAAGAGTTATTATTTGACCAAGTACACCCAAATGATAACGGCTATGCAATTATTGCCAATACATTTACAAAGCAAGTGTTATCCTATAAATATTAAAGCGACCATGAAACAATTCTATTTTTATAACATGTCTTTTTTGTTACAATGATAGTGGAAGGGGGCCTTTATATGGAATCACGCGAGTGGGAACGTATTGTTGATCATCTTCTTTCGCTAGTGCCTCTTTTTTATCGCAAATTTATGCTTCCTGGAGAATTTTCTTCTCAAAGACATATGCCGCCATCACATACACAAGTATTACTGCTTTTGCATGAAAACGGCACATTAGCAGTTTCCGAAATCGGCAAGCGGCTAGCGATTTCACGGCCTAACATGACACCTCTATTAAACAAACTTATTCAAGAAGAACTAATAGAGCGTCATTATAGCGAAAAAGATCGACGGGTCATTTTAATTTCCCTAACAGCTGAAGGGAAATTATTAGTAAATCAGTATCAGCAATTCATTTTAGACAAACTAAAAGAAAATTTCCAAACATTATCTGAGGAAGAGCGCGAAAAGCTCATTCATTCTCTTCAAACCATTCAAAATTTAATTTTGAAAACAAACGTATAAAGCTGCTTCTAAATAGAAGCAGCTTTATGATTCGTAATAGTTACCATAGTATACATTGGAATATGGCCATGTTGTTAAATATGGTTTTTTTTTCCTGTGTAGGCTGTTGTTGTGGTATTTGTGATAATTGCTGTAATTGTTGTTGCCGATATAATTCGTATTGTCTACTCGTATCATAAACCGGATAATAATTTACATATGGATATACTTGAGGTACGTAATAATAATACATTATCCTCTCCTCCTTTTTCTTAAACATATTCAAAGGAGAAAATGAATGTGACATTGTTTATAATTGTACAAGTGGTTCTCTCACTCGTTTCTTCCTTTTCTTCAAGCGTAACTTACGGTTCTTTTCGTATAAATAATGCACAACGAAATACGAAATGAGACCAAACACAACTCCTAAAATCGTCATTCCAATTAATACATACACTTCACTTTGTAATAAGCTCTTTAATATGGTAAAAATGTGACTTGAAAACAAGTCCGATATCTTAAATGGTTCATGATGAATTTTCTGTACATGAAATGGATAAATCATTTTTCCTAGCGCATACGCAAGCGGAAATAAAAATACTGGGAGAAACGATATTTTCCCAATAATATTGCCAATAACTGCCGCAGGAAAAGATCCCTTTGCTAACCTGACGATTGGATAAAATATTACATATACGAGCGATGCCGTATAAATGACTAACATTTCTAAGCCGAATCCTATAGCAAACCCTAACGATACTTTCTTTGCGCCTTCTGGCGATCGAAGCAACTTATAATATTGAAACTTTAATATTCTCCACATCCGCTGAAAAAACGAATATGTTTTCTTAGTTGTTTTCACCCTCATCATCTCTTTAACTATATTTTTATATGTAGTATGTCCTTACACACTCTGAAAAACAAATTTAGTTTTCTCTTTTATTATAAATGATATCGAAATGGTTAACTAAATATACATATGACATTTTAATATAAAAAAACCTCCCTTTTAGGAAGGCTCTTCTACATTTTTAAATAAACTCACTAATAACGCTTTTTGAGCATGCAATCGATTACCAGCTTGCTCAAAGACGATAGACTGCGGTCCATCTATAATTTCTCCTGTTACTTCTTCTTCACGATGGGCAGGTAAACAGTGTAAGAAACGATATGTTTGCTTCGCATGCTTAACAAGTTCGTTATTGATTTGGTAAGGTTGAAATAAAGAATATTTCTCTTCTTCGCCCTCTTGCCCCATGCTCATCCAAACGTCAGTATAAATGAAATCTGCTTCATTCACCGCTAATTCAGGATTATGCAAAACTTCAATCTCAGCTCCTGTTTCCTTGGCAATCGCTAACGCTTTTTTTACAATCTCTTCATTCGGTTCATATCCTACAGGCGTTGCAACAGTCATATGCATTCCGACTTTTGCACTCGCTAGCAACAATGAATGACATACATTATTTCCGTCACCTACGTAAGCCAATTTTATTCCTTTAAATGTATTTATTTCTTCATATATTGTCATGAGGTCTGCCAATGCTTGACAAGGATGATGATCATCCGTTAAACCGTTAATAACAGGAATACTCGATTCTTTTGCAAGCTCTTCTACATCCGCGTGCGAGAATGTACGTATCATAATCCCGTCAATATACTGCGATAATACTTTCGCAGTATCTGAAACAGTTTCTCCTCTTCCCATTTGCATCTCTTTTCCACTTAAAAACATACCATGTCCCCCGAGTTGTACCATTCCCGCTTCAAAAGATACACGAGTACGAGTTGAATGCTTATCAAAAATAAGCCCTAATATTTTGCCTTGTAATAAAGGCTCTTGCTTATTCTTTTTTAAATATATAGCGAACTCAATTAAAGAAATAATTTCTTCTTTCGTTAATTCTTCTAGTGTTAAAAGATCTTTCGTATTTAATTTCGGTACTTGTACAGTTGACATGAAACTTCCCCCTTATATGATTGATACGTTTTTTGTACAAACTACTTTTTTTATTATATATACTGCCTGTTCTAACTCTTCATTCGTGACAATGAGTGGCGGTAATAGTCTTATAACATTAGGGCCTGCTTGTAATACGAGAAGTCCTTCGTTTTCTAGTTGTTCTATAAAACTTGCAACTTCATGCTTACACTCAATCCCAATCATAAGCCCTTTACCACGTATATTTTGAATACATTCGACATGCTGTAATTCCTCTTGCAACTTCTCTAATACGTACTCGCCTTTTTCTTGTACTTCTTTTAAAAACGATGGTTTTTTACTCACTTGCAATACTTCTTTCGCTGCAGCCATCGCGATGTAATTCCCGCCAAAAGTTGAACCGTGTGATCCTGCAGTAAACGACGTTCCGAGCTCTTTCCCGCCAATCATCGCTCCGACAGGAATCCCATTCCCAAGTGCCTTTGCAACGGTAACGATATCAGGCTCTATTCCCACTTGTTCATAAGCGAATAGTGTTCCAGTTCTTCCTATCCCCGTTTGTACTTCGTCTATAATAAATAAGGAACCGAACTTATTACATAATGTTTCAATCTCTTTCAAAAAAGATAGATCAGCAGGTATTACTCCTCCCTCTCCTTGAACTACTTCTACCATTACCGCCGCAACTTCTTCATTCATTACTTCCTCTAATGCTTTAATATCGTTAAAAGGGATATGTAAAAAAGATGGAAGTAATGGACCAAATCCTTCTTTTACCTTATCTTGGCCTGTTGCACTCATCGTTCCAAATGTTCTACCGTGAAAAGACTGCTGGCATGTTACGACGAGAGATTTTCCAGTATGCTTACGTGCTAACTTTAAAGCCGCTTCATTTGCCTCTGCCCCACTATTACAGAAAAACACATAATCTAATGCTCTATTTTCTGTTAATAATGACGCAACTTCTTCTTGTAAGCTGTTTGTAAACATGTTAGATATATGCCATATATCATCAAGTTGCTCTTGTACACCTTTGAGAACAGTAGGGTGACAATGTCCTAAATTACATACGCCAATTCCTGATGTGAAATCTAAATATTCCTTACCGTTATTATCAATAACTTTCGTTCCAGTTCCCTTTACAAACTCAATAGTTCTTCTGCCATACGTTTGAAAAAGATGACTCGTCATGCAATACTCACGCCTTTCGTTACCGTCGTTCCAATACACTCTCCCGTAACCTCAGTAAAATCTTTTGTACCATTCACAATACTTATCTTTTGCACTCCCATTTTTAATGATGCTAGTGCCGCCTGTACTTTCGGAATCATCCCACCTGTAATAACACCTGTTTCTATAAAAGTTGCAATTTCAGATTCATCCGTTTCCTTTACCAAATTCCCTTCATGTAATATTCCATCTACATCCGTAATAAAAACAAGCTCTTTTGCCCCTAACGCGGCCGCAATCCCAGCCGCAGCATTGTCCGCATTTATGTTATAAATTTCATTACCATTTACCCCGATTGGAGCAATAACAGGAATATACTCCATATTTATTAATCCTTTTAATAAAGCTGTTTCTACATAACTTACTTCCCCTACATATCCTATCTCTTCGCTGACAGGTTGAATTTGAAGTAAATTGCCGTCACACCCTGAACAACCTACCGCAAGTAAATTATGCTTTTGTAAATTCATTACGAGTTTTTTATTCGTACTTCCGCATAGCACCATTTGAACAACATCCATAACTTCTTTTGGTGTTATCCGTAATCCATCTCTTTTTTCTACGTTGATGTTACAATCTTTTAATTTGGCATCAATTTCTGGTCCACCACCATGAACAATCACTACTTTATACTTCTGTTGCAATTTCTTTATACATTCAAAAAACACATCATTTAATTGATTCAACATACTACCGCCGCATTTCACTACAATATAATCGCTCATCTTCTCTCTCCTTATGTACGATAACAAGCATTTATTTTCACATATTCATAGCTTAAGTCACAGCCCCAAGCTGATCCTGTCTCTTCACCTAAGTGTAAGTACACATTAATGACTATTTCATCTTCTTGTAACCTCTCTTTCATTTTTTCTTCAGAAAATGTTTGAGGCTCACTATTTTTTAATACCGATATAGATTGAAGAGTAATGTCAATTGTGTTCGGATTAATAGCTACTTCACTTTGTCCAATACTGCTAATAATTCGCCCCCAGTTTGGGTCTTCACCATGTATTGCTGTTTTCACAAGACTCGAACCGACTATTTGCTTTGCAATTTTTTTTGCCTCTTCATTCGTTTGAGCTCCTAGCACATTTACTTCTATTAACTTCGTAGCGCCTTCACCATCTTGCGCAATTTTTTTCGCTAAATCTTCACATACCTTCTGTAAAGCACCTACGAAAGTTTCCCAATCTGTATGTTCCATATTTATCGGCCTTGTTTCTGATAATCCACTTGCCATAACGATGACCATATCATTCGTAGAAGTATCTCCATCCACCGTAATTTGATTAAATGTATGATTCGTTATTTGTGATAACGCTGTTTGCAATACGTTATGCTCTATATGAGCATCTGTCGTAATAAAACTAAGCATCGTTGCCATATTCGGATGAATCATCCCTGAACCTTTTGCAACACCCGCAATCACCACTTTCTTCCCATCAATAATCATTTCATAGCAAGTTTCTTTCGTGATAAGATCCGTCGTTAAAATTGCTTCAGAAAAAGAATATGCTTCACTTTCTTCCTTCGTCGGTATAAGAGTTGCAACCCCCTTTCGGATTATATCCATCGGCAGTGGAACACCAATTACACCTGTTGAAGCTACTGCAACGTAATTTTCTTTCACTCCAAAATGTTCCGCCCCTAACACGCGCATCTCGTATGCGTCTTGTAATCCTTGCATTCCAGTACAAGCATTTGCATTTCCACTATTAACGATAATTGCTTGTAACTTCCCTTCTGCCGTTATACTATCCTTCGTTACTTGCAAAGGGGCTGCTTGTATTTGATTCGTTGTATACACAGCGGCACATGATGCTGGTACGTCACAAACGATTGCCCCTAAATCCTTTTTCTCCTTTTTCAGACCATTTACAGTACCAATTGCCGAAAAGCCTTTCGGCGTTACAATTGAACCATTTTCTAATTTTGTAATAGACGCTACTTTAATCATCATGTCCCCCTTATAGATAAAGCGGCATATGTTGTAAACCTGTTGTCTCTTCTAGTCCCGCTATTATGTTTGCATTTTGAATCGCTTGCCCAGCCGCGCCTTTCATCATATTGTCTATAACAGAAACGACCGTAACTCTTTCAGTTCTTTCATCGTAAGCTATGCCAATATCACAATAATTTGAGCCTCTCACTTCTTTTGGACTTGGAAATTTCCCTTGCGTACAAATTCGGATGAAAGGCGATTGTTCATACGTTTCTTCATACAATTTTTGAAGTTGCTTTATTTCCATCTTTTGTTTTACTTTTGCATAAAGTGTAATCATAATTCCTCGTGATATCGGTATTAAATGTGTGCTAAATGTAATTGGCTGTGATTCACTATTCCATTCTGTAAGCATTTGCTCAATCTCCGGAACGTGCTGATGCTGGTTTACTTTATAGATATGTAAGTTATCGTATAGCTCAGGAAAATGAGTCATTGTTGTTGGTGTTTTTCCTGCTCCTGATACCCCTGATTTCGCATCAATAATAATCGAATCTTCTTCAATCATGCTACTACGTATTAACGGCGCTATCGCTAGCAATGTGGCTGTAGCAAAACATCCTGGGTTTGCAATTAAATTTGCCTTTTGAATCTCAGTCCTTTTCCATTCACTTAACCCATACACTGCTTTTCTAAGAATTTCTTCTTTCGCTGCTGGCCTTTTATACCACAGTTCATATGACGAAGGATTTATCATACGAAAGTCTCCAGATAGGTCAATTACTTTTAAACCTTCTGCTACTAACTTGGGAGTTAACTCCGCCGATACTCCTGCTGGTGTTGCTAGAAATACGATTTCTGCTTCTTTCCCTATTGTCTTCACATCAATTTCTTGTAACGTATGAACGAGAACATTTCGAAGATGCGGATATACATTTGTTATACACTCACCAACTTGCGAAAAAGAATGAAGAGATGCTATCGAAAAATATGGATGTTGTTCTAATAAACGAATTAATTCAATGCCCCCATATCCAGTGGCTCCAATAATTGCGACTTTCATAAGTTCCTCCTCAAATCGATTCTTTAAATTAAGTATGATTATAATATTGTATATTTATAGAGTCAATTAAATATTTATAAATTTTAAAATCTAAAAAAACTTAATTTTATTAGAAAAATAATATACTCAACCGAATTTTTATACAAAAATAGTGCATAGTAGTTTTTTTATTTCACTTCAAGTACAATAAAACAATACATACGTACATACAGGCGGGAAAAAATATGAACGAAAAATTAATTGAGAAAATGATTATAAAAAGTTTTCAGCAATATCAATGCAGTCCAATATCAAAAGAAGATCAGGAAATGCTAGTGAAACATATTCAAACGGTGACTCATTCAAATATTGAAATTGATTTATACGAGGAGATTGAGGATATTGTTTATGATTATGTGACTGGAAAACAATAAAAAATAGGAGATTTCCATGTGGAAATCTCCTATTTTTTACTTAATGATTTACCTGCTACACGTTCAAATAAACCTGGGAATAAAGCATAAAGTTTTGGACCAATTCCCATCCACTTCGGTAAGTTTACTTCACGTTTTTTCGTGTGCATCGACTTTACGATTTGTTCTGCTACGTATGTTGGTTTTAACATGTAACGTCCCATATTCTTTACATATGTACCAGATTGATCCGCTATTTCAAAAAAGTTTGTATCTATCGGACCCGGATTAATTGCTGTAACATAAATATCTGTATTCGCTAATTCCATGCGTAAACTATTCGTAAATCCTAATACAGCATGTTTCGTTGCTGCATACGCACTTGATTTCGGAGTTGCAATTTTTCCGGCAAGTGAAGCAATATTAATAATATGTCCTTCGTTCTTGTTTACCATATAAGGTAGTACCGCTTTCGTACATGCTACTAATCCAAATACATTTACTTGGAACATATCTTTTACTTCACCCATTGACGCATCTTCAAACGTTTTAAAAATACCAAATCCCGCATTGTTTACTAATATATCAATACGTCCCACTTCTTGTAATACCTTTGAAAAAACAGACTGTACTTCCATCTCTTCACTTACATCTAATACATAATAATAGCAAGGCGTATTATAAGTTTCTTTAATTTTGTCTACTAACGCTTGTAGTTTCTCTTCTGTTCGAGCCATTAATACTGGAGTCGCTCCCTGTGCTGCAACTTGCATTGCAACTTGCTCACCAATCCCACTAGAAGCACCTGTAATGACGATTACTTTATTTTGTAAACGTCCTGTCATTGCTGTCACCTACTTTGCATAATAAATCAATTGTTGCGATGACTCATCAATCATCACTTGTTGATTATATGCTAAATAGTCCAATTGTCCAACCGTTTCTGAAATAGTAAGTGGTAATTGTTCTTTATATAATACCGGAAATAGTTTTACACATACTTCAAATGCTGTCATTGGTTTTTCCTTTAATAACTCAAGCACTTTAAAAGCACGTGTTTCTTGCTTTTGTAATCTCGTTTCAATAAGTTGTTTCACATTTAGAACATCTTCCCCATGCCCTGATAAAATGCGTGAAATATTCATTTCGCTTAAACGCTGTAATGTTTGATTATATTGTAGTAATGGGCGTGCCCGCTCTGTTTGCCCTTCATATGGCGGTTCTAGTATTGGATTCGAAGAAATATGACTAATGAGAGCATCTCCACCAATTAATATTCCATCAGATTCTCTATATAAAGAAATATGAGTAGAAGCATGACCTGGTGTTTCAAGTACTGTAAATCCAGGCAAAGAATCAATACGATCTCCTTCTCTCACAGTATGCGTTAACGATCTATTACAAGAATATTTAAGTGTCCTCGTCGTCAATAACGACTCGTCTTTCAAAAATGCTGCTGGCACACCAAACTGTAAGGCCGTCTCTCTAAAAAATTCATGATACCGCTTTAAAAATTCTGGATTTTGTGTAATCCAAGGCTCATTCCAAGGATGTCCAATAATATTCGTCTTCTCAGAAAATATATTTAAAAGTCCACAATGATCTGCATGATGATGCGTAATGACTACTGTTTCAATATCTTCTATCGTATGTCCTAATGCACCTAATTGACTTTCTAACGCATTCCTTGCCTCTTCTGTATTCGTCCCTGTATCAATTAATGTTAATGTCTCCCCCTCAACTAAAAACACATTCACAGTTTCCACTGCAAATGGTACAGGAATCTCCATTCGGTGAATCGCCGTCATGCTTAGCCCCCCTGTCTCTTTCCGGTTCAAAAATGAATACTTCTTCAGTTTACAACTTCTATATATATTTGTCATTATTTTCAGATAAAAAGAGGTGTTTCCTATAAAAAAACGAATGTATGTACATTTATAAGAATTTCTAACCAAAATTAAAGGAGGAACATCATGTCTATTCAAAACATTTCCTTTCTCGGTGCAGGCTCTATTGCCGAAGCTATTATTGGTGGCTTGTTACATGCAAATGTCGTTAAAGGTGAACAAATTACTGTAAGTAATCGTTCTAACGAGACAAGATTACAAGAGCTACATAAAAAATACGGTGTCAAAGGTACTCATAATAAAAAAGAATTACTTACTGATGCAAATATTCTTTTTCTAGCAATGAAACCAAAGGATGTTGCAGAGGCGCTTACCCCTTTTAAAGAATACATAAATAATAACGTGCTTATTATTTCATTACTAGCAGGTGTTTCTACTGACTCAATTAGAAAACTACTTCAAAAAGACGTTCCAATTATTCGTGCAATGCCAAATACCTCCGCAGCCATTTTAAAATCAGCTACCGCTATCTCCCCTTCAAAACATGCAACAGCGGAGCATATTCGCACTGCAACATCTTTATTTGAAACGATTGGTCTCGTCTCTG
The DNA here is from genome assembly GCF_056530295.1 of Bacillus sp. PK6-16. Lineage (NCBI taxonomy): Bacteria > Bacillati > Bacillota > Bacilli > Caryophanales > Bacillaceae > Bacillus > Bacillus sp. PK6-16. The sequence continues at coordinate 1,293,873 of NZ_CP096511.1, read as the reverse complement.
TTGTAGAGGAAGAAGATATGCATGCTGTCACTGCATTATCCGGAAGTGGACCTGCTTATATTTATTACGTAGTGGAAGCTATGGAAGAAGCTGCAAAAAAAATTGGTTTAAAAGAAGATGTTGCAAAATCACTTATTCTTCAAACGATGATTGGTGCTGCTGAAATGCTAAAAGCAAGTGACAAACACCCTTCTATTTTGAGAAAGGAAATTACTTCTCCTGGTGGAACTACCGAAGCAGGTATTGAAGTATTACAAGAACATAAATTTCAACAAGCACTTATTTCTTGTATTACACAGGCAACGAAACGATCACATAATCTTGGAAAAACATTAGAACAACTAACAAAAAAAAAATAGAAAAAGGAGCTCAAGTTTATTTGAGCTCCTTTTTCTATAATTACACTTAGTTATTGTTCTTCCCAAAAATCTCTTCTTGCAGGCGACGACCAGTCGGCGTTGCTGCAAGTCCACCTTCTGCTGTTTCACGAAGTGCTACTGGCATCGTTTGTCCGATTCTAAACATTGCCTCAATTACTTCATCACATGGAATTGTACTCGTTACACCAGCTAATGCTAAATCTGCTGAAATCATCGCATTCGCAGCTCCTGCTGCATTACGTTTTACACAAGGTACTTCTACAAGTCCTGCAACAGGATCACACACTAAACCAAGCATGTTCTTTAATGAAATTGCCATCGCTGTAGCTGCTTGATCTTGTGTTCCACCAGCCATCTCAACTGCAGCTGCAGCCGCCATTCCACTTGCTGAACCAACTTCAGCTTGGCATCCTCCCGCTGCACCAGAAATACAAGCGTTATTCGCAACAACCATACCGAAAGCTCCTGCTGTAAATAAGAATTCAATCATTTCTTCACGTGTAGGCTGCAATTTTTCTCTTAGTGCAAATAGTACACCTGGCACTGTTCCAGCAGAACCTGCTGTTGGTGTTGCACAAATAATTCCCATCGCTGCGTTTACTTCATTTGTTGCAACAGCTTTGCTTACTGCATCCAAAATCGTATCTCCAGATAAGCCTTTTCCGCTCTTCATATACGCTTGAACTTTTACAGCATCTCCACCAGTTAAACCAGTTGGTGATTTCACGCCGCGAATACCACGTTCTACTGCTTGCTCCATCACGACTAAGTTCTTTTCCATACCAGCAATTACTTCTTCACGTGAAATACTTCTTGTTTCCATTTCACATTGAATCATAATTTCTGCGATTTTTACATTTTGTTCTTTAGCTTGCGCCACTAGTTCCGCTGCGTTCCGAAACATGGTGTGTCCCCCCTGCAATTATTCCATAATAGTTACTTGACAAATATTTTGTTGCGCTTTTATTTCTTCAATTACTTCATCTGCTAATAATTCATCTGTTTCAATGACCATAAGCGCTCTTCTTCCTTTTTCTTTACGAGAAACACTCATTGTGCTAATGTTAATCTCATGTTTCGCAAGGATTGAAGCTACCGCTGCAATAGCACCGAAGCGATCGTTATTTACAATAAGTAGTGCTGGGCTCGTGCCTGATAATTGAAGATCGAATCCGTTTAATTCTACAACTTCAATTTTACCGCCACCAATTGAGCAAGCAACAACTTCAATTTCATCTTCACCTTTATACAAACGAATTCTCGCTGTATTTGGGTGAGGTGCATTGGCATCTTCTTCAATGAATTCCACTTCAATTCCGCGCTCTTTTGCTATTTCTAGCGCCTCTGGAATACGTAAGTCATCTGTTTCAAATCCTAATATTCCACCGATTAGTGCTACATCCGTACCATGCCCTCGATACGTCTTTGCAAATGATCCATATAACGAAATGCTTACTCTTTCTGGTTCATGACGAAACAGCTGGCGAGCAACTTGCCCCATTCTTGCTGCGCCTGCTGTATGTGAACTTGATGGTCCAATCATAACTGGACCGATAATATCAAATACTGAGCGATACTTCATCATAACTCCCCCTAAACCTCTATGAAAAAATTTATTCTACTATTCTATTAAGCTGCTACATCTGTCGCTTTTCCAGTTGTACCACGAATTTGTTCTGCTGCACGAATTGGATAGTTTTTGAATAAAAGTAATCCAATATAACCTGAAATAATACCAGTTATCATAATACATAAGAATCTTAGCATTATTTTCATTTAAAAATGATACAAGATAATCCAGAATAAAGTCTGGTAGCAATCCAAAGTTTAACACAGAAGCCATTGCAAGCATAGCATAAACAAGTGATATAACCATTGCTAATGCAACTAAATTTGCACCCGCTATTCCGCCTAGACTACCTGCTGATGTTCTGAACTCTTTTAAAGAGTGGTGTACCAATTAAATCTCCACTACCTTATTAATAAAAAACTTCTACTAAGGAACTCGTAATAGCTACACTTGCTAATCATATCGTTTAGCTAAAAAGTGAAAAAGACTTATGACAAATAATAGTAATATCTTTCCTATTATAATTCTCGTGTTACTCTCTCATGATTTAGTCAACTTCACTTGTTACGATAATGACTAAAATACATGCGACTTATCATAAATTATAATCTGCCCTCATTATAGCTTGTTTTTTATAAAACGCTTACTTTTGTTGAATTTTAAAAGTTCTGAATAAAAGTCCATTTCTGCTATTTGTATCACTTGTATGTCATCTGACTTATATAACAGTTTTTCTAAATAATCATTATTTCGTATTTTTATCCTATATATTCAAACCATCCTAATTTTCTGTATCATCCAAGTATAAGTATAAAATAATAACAGTTTTATTTTTAAATTTTTTTAGACATAAAAAAATGGTAACCCGCTGTTACCATTTTTTACAAAATAATTATTTTTCTACTGGGAATGATTTCAAATCTGTCGCTATTTCTGTATTAGAAAACAACTCTCTAGCCTCTTTCAATAATTCCTTATATGTATCTCCTTGATAGCGAGAACTAATGTGAGTTAATATTAGTCGCTTCGCATTTGCCTGAAGTGCAATGCTCGCAGCTTGCTTAGATGTAGAATGAAAATAATCATACGCTTGTTGCTCATCTTCTGCTGCGAAAGTCGCTTCATGGACAAGTACATCTGCATCTTGCGCAAGCTCCCTACTCGCTTCGCAATATCGCGTATCACCTAAGATAGTAATAATTCTTCCTTTTTGAGGTGGGCCGATAAACTCATTTCCATTTAATATCGTGCCATCCTCTAATTCAACTACTTCACCATCTTTTAAACGTTTAAAGATTGGACCTGGTTTCACACCCATCTCAAGCAACTTATCAACTAAAAGAGCACCTTGTATATCTTTCTCTACAATACGATATCCAAAGCATTCTATACCGTGTGACAATCTTTTCGTTTCTACATAAAATTCATTATCTTCAAATACGGTACCTTCTTCTGTTATCTCCACAACTTCAAGTGGATATTTCACATGTGTCGTACTTACCGATAATGCCACTTCAATAAATTGTTTAATTCCTTTCGGTCCATACACCGTTAAAGGCGTAGTTCCTCCTTGAAATGAACGGCTACCTAATAAACCAGGCAATCCAAAAATATGATCGCCATGTAAATGCGTAATAAATATTTTTTCAATGCGGCGCGGACGTACAGATGTATGTAATATTTGATGTTGCGTGGCCTCACCACAATCAAATAACCAAGTTTGTCCTCGTTCTTCTAACAATTGTAAAGCAATTGCTGAAACGTTCCTTCCTTTTGAAGGAACACCTGCACCAGTTCCTAAAAATACAAATTCCACTTTCTTTCCTCCAGCTCTAAATATACTCTATCTCTCATCTTACGGAATGTTATTTCAAATGGCAAATTGAATTTACATAACCAAACATCTAGACAACTATATAACACGAACGTTATACTCAAAAAATTTAGCTATCGTTCGTGTTTTGTGTTAAAATAATTATACTACATTTTAAGGGAGCGTTTTATTATGAAAGAAGTATTTCGTTTACAAACTGATTTTTCATCTTCATTTGATCGCTGGGTAAGTTCTTTCGTGTCTGATCACCCAGCACAATTAGAATGGACAACTTTAAAGGAATTAATCCATGAATATACAACATCACATACAAATGATACGTTACCAGCATATATTTCTTCAGCTTTAACATATTACGCCCAACGTGTTTCAACTACAAACAGTTCAGAGATTGTTATTTTTGAAAACCCTACAATCTCGTAATCTATAATAAAAAAGCACTGGTTACAGTGCTTTTTTATTTATACTTATTTAACAAATGATCATATTCCGTCCAAAAGTCTGTATACATACTTTGATCAAACTCATCTAAAATTATCTTTTCACTTGATTTATTGAATAATTCTTTTGCCTGTAGCGCAAAAGAAACAATTTGTTTTCTATATTCATTTTCATTTACTTCTATATGAAGCCCTTCATAGTATATAGCCTTTTGATCAGTAGAAATAACTTTGACAAAATCCTTTAAAACCACATTTTCACCTATATGGTTTATAGTCCAATGAATTGAAATTGGGCATCCTAACATGAGCATAGTGCCACATCCGTGCAAAATAAGCCCCTCTTCATTTTCAATATCACAAATATATTCTTTATCTAAAGTTCGTAACAGAGCTAAAGCTGATTCACTTATTCCCCATTCCTCATCCATACCTGTTTGTGTAATAATCGTTCCATCCACATTTAAATAAATTTCCCCGTGAGAACATAAATCTTCCTGCTCATTAAACAACCACTTTTGATTCTCAATATTTATAATAAAATTTTGTGGTCCCATTACAAATTCCCCTTTTATAAAAATATTTATTTTTCATATTATTTATAATCAATATCATACATTTCATCCCACATATCTATTATAAATCCGTTTAATATTTTAAAAACACAGATAAAAAAGATATTGACACTACAATTTTACAGTGCTAACATTCAACATGTAATTGAATATGGTCTCTGTTAGGTGAGGCTCCTGTATAGAGAAACGCTGCTGCCCAAAAATGTCGAGAGACGCCAATGGGTCAACAGGAAAGGTCGGAATGAAGGCCTTTTTTAATGTAGCTGGTTTCAGTACCTATGCTATACAGTGCTAAAACTCAACGAGGGAGAGGTGCATGTATTTTGTCATACACAAAAACTGTTTTTATTTATGTCTACTAACAGTCTTTGTTGTGGACTCTTTTAACTGCGAATTCAGACCTTTACTCGTTTTGAGTAAAGGTCTTTTTACGTCTATATGCACCTTACTATGAAACAAACATAGCATATTCAGAAACTACTAAATTGTACGGAGGTGAGGAACAGTTGGCAATTGATGATTCGGCCCAGATACCCATACGTTTTACATTCATATTTCATCATGTAGGTAGGAAAGAAACTGTTCCTCACCATTTCAAATAGTTAGGTAACAGATTGTTTCCTCCTTCATGACAGAGGAGGAACTACCGATGTTTAATTTACAAAGACAAGAAACAAAGCATGCTTATGAGCAAGATAGCATGAAAACAAATAACGAATTATTAGTGGAGGTTGCAACACAAGATGTAAGCTCTGCGTTAAAACTTTTAGAAACAACACAAGATGGATTATCTAAACAAGAAGCGTCTCGTAGACTTTCTTTATATGGTCCGAACGAAATAGCTCATAATAAAATGGCACCGTGGTACATTCAATTTCTGTCGGCATTTAAAAATCCATTTATTTTCGTTTTATTAGCTCTTGGAGCACTCTCCTTTTTCACGGATGATATGCAAGGAACAATTGTCGTATCTGCAATGGTACTACTTAGTGCAACAATTCGGTTTTCCCAAGAATTTCGTTCTCAAAAAGCTGCCGATAAGTTAAAGGCTATGGTTCGAACAACTGCGAGCGTATTTAGAATAAATGGATTTGTACATGAAACAAAAAATGTAACGAATTTAAATCGAAATTACACAACAGAAATTCCAATTGAGGAACTTGTACCTGGCGATATCATTTCCCTTTCAGCCGGTGATATCGTTCCAGCTGATGTGCGTATTGTATCCGCTAAAGATTTATTTGTTAATCAATCTTCTTTAACAGGGGAAGCACTTCCTGTAGAAAAATACGAACACTGCTACCATACAGAAAATAAGCATATCTTACCGACAAACATGAAAAAAAATTACAATCCACTCGATATGGAAAACCTTTGTTTCATGGGAACAAATATTGTAAGTGGTAGCGCAAAAGCTGTTGTCATCTCAACAAGTACCGATACGTATTTCGGCTCTTTAGCCAATAAGGTAATTGGAAAGCGTGTAGAAACAAGCTTTGATAAAGGTGTAAACAAAGTAAGCTGGCTCTTAATTACATTCATGCTTATTATGGTACCTATTGTCCTTCTCATTAATGGATTCACAAAAGGTGATTGGCAAGAAGCTTTCTTCTTCGCTATTGCCGTCGCTGTCGGCCTTACACCTGAAATGTTACCAATGATTGTAACTGCTAATTTAGCTAAAGGTGCCGTTAACATGTCTAAACAAAAAGTAATTGTAAAACAGCTAAATTCTATTCAAAACTTAGGTGCTATGAACATTCTTTGTACAGATAAAACCGGAACTTTAACAGAAGATAAAGTTGTCCTTGTTCGTCACTTAGATCCCAAGGGAAATGAATGCAATCGCGTCTTGCAATTTGCCTATTTAAATAGTTTCTATCAAACTGGATTGAAAAATTTAATAGATAAAGCTGTTATTAAGCATACAGAGGAAAACAATACATTTAATCCATCAGCTTTTCAAAAGCTAGATGAAATTCCATTCGATTTCGCCCGCCGGCGTATGTCAGTCATCGTAAAGGATATTTCAGGTGAACATACAATGGTTTGTAAAGGTGCCGTAGAAGAAATTTTATCAATTTGTAACTACACTGAAGTGGATGAAAAAATCGTTACACTCACCGAGGAAATACGTTCAAATGTCAAAAAACTAAGTGAGACACTAAATAGTGAAGGTATGCGGGTTATTGCTGTGGCTTATAAAAAAGATAGAAGAATAAATGATACAGAGTACGCAGTAAAAGACGAAACTGATATGATTCTCGCTGGATATATCGGCTTTTTAGATCCACCGAAACCATCTGCAGCAGCTGCAATTCAAGCATTACAAAAACATGGTGTACAAGTGAAAATTTTAACTGGCGATAACGAAATTGTTACAAGAAAGGTTTGTAAAGAAGTTGGATTAGATATCTGCGAACCAATCCTCGGTTACGAGATTGATTCTTTACCAGATAAAGCATTAGCAAGACTTGCCGAAGAAACGACTGTATTTGCGAAGCTTAATCCAATGCAAAAATCTCGTATTATACACGCATTACAAGGAAATGGACACACTGTAGGTTACATGGGAGACGGCATTAACGATGCTGTAGCATTACGTGAAGCTGATGTCGGAATATCTGTTGATACTGCTACTGATATTGCGAAAGAAGCTTCCGATATTATTCTACTCGAAAAAAGTTTAACTATATTAGAAGCAGGGATTTTAGAAGGACGTACTACATTCGGAAATATTTTAAAATATATTAAGATGACAGCTAGCTCTAACTTCGGTAATGTGTTTAGCGTGTTAGTAGCAAGTGCTTTCATTCCTTTTTTACCGATGCTTGCCATTCATCTTTTAATTCAAAACTTACTTTATGATATTTCACAACTTTCTATTCCATGGGACAAAATGGATAAAGAGTTTCTAGAAAAACCACGAAAATGGGATACTGCAAACTTACGAAACTTCATTATTTGTATCGGCCCAATTAGTTCTATATTTGATATTATCACATACGTAGTCATGTGGAATGTATTTGGTGCAAATACATCGAGCGAGCAATCATTATTCCAGTCCGGTTGGTTTGTCGTTGGATTGTTAACACAAACTTTAATTGTTCACATGATAAGAACACAAAAGATTCCATTTATTCAAAGCACTGCATCAACACCAGTCGTTTTATTAACCGCTCTTATTATGGCAATCGGGATTTATATTCCATTCTCACCACTTGGTGCAGCCGTTGGTTTACAAGCATTGCCACTTAACTATTTCCCTTGGTTAGTAGGAATACTATTAGGCTACGCTTTTTTAACACAATTCCTGAAAAAGCTTTATATTAAAAAGTTTCATAGCTGGTTGTAAAAATAAGAATGAGTGAGTATCCCCCGCTCATTCTAAAAAACATAACACATATTATATATGGAGGTGACCATGATGGTATGGTACGACATTGTATTCAGGTTAGTTATAGCAATTATTGTAGGAGCTTGCATTGGAATGGAAAGACAATGGAGACACCGAATGGCTGGGTTACGGACAAATGCTCTCGTATCACTTGGTGCCTGTATATTTGTTTTATTATCCGTCATGCTTGATCATGATGCTAGCCCATCCCGCATTGCTGCTCAAGTCGTTAGTGGTATTGGATTTTTAGGGGGTGGCGTTATTATCCGCGATGGTTTTAGTATTAGAGGGCTAAATACAGCAGCTACTTTATGGTGTGCAGCTGCTGTCGGTACTCTTACAGGCGCCGGTTTCCTCGTTGCAGCTATATTAGGTGCAGCCGGCGTGTTACTAGCAAATATACTTCTTCGCCCAATTGCTCTTTTTATGAATAAAAAATCAAAAGAAGAATCACCAGAACAAACGAACTACTTACTTTCCCTTACTTGTTCAGAAGAAAATGAAGCACATATTCGTTTTTTACTTATGCATATGGTAAGTACAGAAGGAATCGGTTTAAAAGAGTTGTATAGTGAAGACGTAGATTCTAATCAAAAGGTGTGTATACAGGCTACATTACATTGCAAGACAAATGCGGCTATCTTAATTGAAAAAATAGTAAGTAGAATGCTATTAGAATCTGGCGTTACTGGAGCTGGATGGAAGACTTCTTTAAATTTAGAAGCGAGTTAACTAGGAAAGGTGTCATGATTTTACTACTTCATGACACCTTCTACATAAACTTATTTTCTAACTTTTGTTGAAACGACTTCTCTTGCTTACGTAGTAGTTGACTACCTCGTTGTAAAAGTGGTGTTCCATACTTATCATTAATTTGATCAATGACCGCAAGTAGCGGTTCTTTTTTTGCATCCTCTTCAAATGAAAACAAATCTAATTGTTTCACCGATTCTGTCTTCCACTCTATTTCAGTAGCTGTAACACCTAGTAAACGAACGGAATCACCATCCCAATGTTGCTTCCATAAACGGGATGCTGCTTGAAAAATATCGCGTTCTTCCCAAATCGCATTTTTCAATTGCTTACTCCGTGTTACTGTTCGCCTATCATGGTATTTAATCATAATTTGAATATTATAGCTGACAAGGGTTCGCTTTTGTAACCTTTTACTCACTGACTTTGATAAACGTTCTAACATATCAAGTAATTCTTTCTCTTCATCCATATCCTTTGAAAAAGTCATCGAGTTACCGACACTTTTATGCTGTCCCATTTGACTCGGATCCACTTCCCTATCATCCATACCTTTTGCACGCCTTTGCAAATCAACACCGTGCTTGCCAATTTTAGCGCGAATGATATGCTCGTCTCCCTTTGCCAACTGTTCAATTGTCTGTATATGAATATCATTTAATTTTTCAGCTGTTTTCTCACCAATTCCATGCATTGCTCCAACTGGACGTGGCCAAATCAGTTCTGGAATATCGCGTTTTCGAAGCACGGTAATACCAAGTGGTTTTTTCATATCTGAAGCGGTCTTTGCTAGGAAAAGATTTGGAGCGATTCCAATACTACACGGAAGCTGCAACTCTGTTAATAGTGCTTGTTGAATCATCTTTGCTATTTCAAGAGGAGAACCAAGTGCGTAGCAATCTGTAATATCTAAATATCCTTCATCTATTGAGACTGGTTGTATCTTTTCTGTAAAACGAGAAAGGACTTGAAACATTTGAAATGAAGCTTCGCGATATAATGTGAAATTAGGACGCCTTACAACTAATTGCGGGCATAACCTTTTCGCTTCCCAAAGGGGCATCGTCGTACGTATTCCGTATTCTCTCGCCTCATAACTACATGTTATAATAATTCCTTTTCTCTCTTTTTCATTTCCAGCAACCGCTAATGGCTTTCCTTGTAATGATGGATCATGAGCAATTTCAACAGATGCGAAAAAGCAATTCATATCTACATGTAAAATTACACGACCATTTTTCGGATACATTTCTCGCATAGTACTCACTCCCTAATCAGAACGTTCGTTCTTTTATTATATCAAATTTTGCACAATAGTTATAATAATTACTTGTTCTTTTTTATAATCCATATAAAGAGGATACACATGTGAAAGAGGCTGATTATGGTGAAATTAACTATATGTTCCTTGTAGTTATATTAATTATTTACTCCTTCCAATTTTCAACATGAATACGTTTGGATTTTTCTCTCGTCTAATATTATATACTGCTATGATTTTTCTTGTATTGGCTTATACGCCTTGTAAAAACAATCGAATCAAAATAAAAAGCGTGTAAATCACAATTGATTTACACGCTTTTTCTATTCTATTACTTCGCTACTTCTTCAATAATTGCAACAACTAATTCTGCTGTTTTTGCTAACTCTTCAACAGGAATCTTCTCGTTTGTTGTATGAATTTCTTCATAACCAACTGCCAAGTTAACTGTTGGGATACCGTGTCCTGCAATTACGTTTGCATCACTTCCGCCACCACTTTGGTGAAGAGAAGGTGTACGACCAATTTTTTCAGCTGCACGTTTTGCAACTTCTACAACGTGATCGCCATCAGCAAATTTAAATCCTGGGTACATAACGTTTACTTCAACGTCTGCATGACCCCCCATTTCTTTTGCAGTTGTTTCAAATGCTTCTTTCATTTTCGCAACTTGTGCTTCCATTTTCTCATTAATTAAAGAACGAGCTTCTGCAAAGATTTGTACATGATCGCAAACGATATTCGTTTGTGTACCACCTTCAAAACGTCCAATATTTGCAGTCGTTTCAGAGTCAATGCGACCAAGTGGCATCTTCGCAATTGCTTTCGCTGCGATAGTAATTGCAGATACACCTTTCTCCGGCGCTACACCAGCGTGAGCTGTTTTCCCGCGAATAATTGCGTTCACTTTCGCTTGTGTTGGAGCTGCAACAACGATTTCACCAACTTTTCCATCGCTATCTAATGCGTAGCCATATTTCGCTGTAATACGCTCACGGTCTAATGCTTTTGCACCAACAAGACCTGATTCTTCTCCGACTGTAATAATAAATTCTATTTTACCATGAGGGATATTTTTCTCTTTTAAAACACGGATTGCTTCGAACATTGATGCTAATCCAGCTTTATCATCCGCACCTAAAATTGTTGTACCATCTGATACGATATATCCATCTTTAATAGAAGGCTTAATTCCATTACCAGGAACTACTGTATCCATATGAGAAGTAAAGTAAATTGTATCAACACCATCTTTTGTTGCTGGTAAAGTACAAATTAAGTTACCTGCACCATGACCCGTTACAGCCATTGTGTCATCTTCAAATACTTCTACACCTAAATCTGTAAATTTCTTCGTTAATACTTTGCAGATTTCTGCTTCAAATTTCGTTTCAGAATCTACTTGTACTAATTCCATAAATTCATTTACTAAACGTTCTTGATTAATCATAAGACTGCGCCTCCTGCACTACCATTATGTATGTAACACTATTAATTATAACAGAATTTCGCAAAAGTTTCGAAATACAAGACAAAAAACAGATGGTTTACATGTCTAGATAACCATCTGCTTTCTATTACTCATTTAACAATACCCAGCGCATATGATCCTCCCACACGCCATTTACCATTAACATCTTCCTAGACACGCCTTCATATTGAAAGCCTATCTTCGTCACTACTTGTATAGATGCTAAATTACGAGGCATAATCGGAGCTTCTATACGATGTAACTGAAATTCCCCAAAAGCAACTTGAATTGCTTTTCTAAGCGCTTCTGTCGTATACCCTTTGTTTAACTCTGCTTTATCTAATTTATAACTGAGTACACAAGATTGATAAATGCCACGAACGATTAAATTAAATGAAATACACCCAATTATTTTCGTATCATCACCCTTTTTAAAAATCCATAGTCTGATGATTTTCCCTTCTTCGAACTCTTTTCTATCCTTTTGCAACTTTTTCTTTTGATAATCTAGCGTAAAAAAATCATCCGGTCTATACTCTTCCCAAGCTTTTAAAAATTCACGATTTCTGTCGTAATATTGAAGAACTGTTTCAGCATACGACTCATCAATTTCCCTTAAGTATAAACGATCTGTTTCGTATATTTTCATCATCGTATCTCCATTCTTCAGCTTGCCCAACTAAAAATTAACAATATACCCTTTTACTATATTCTCTACACACACTCAAATTTCCTGTTATATTTTGCAACCCCTTCCCGAATTTTGTCCTTACTCTCCCCTTGTCCATAATTTCATTTCTCGTTACAATGAAATTGTACTGATTTGCAAGGAGGTATAACGATGCATAAAAAAGCTCAAAAAATTATGGTTTATGTGATGCTAATTTCTATGCTTGTAACAACATTACTTGCTGGCGCGAGTATGTTTTGGTAAAAAGGGCGATGTGTTCGTCCTTTTTTTACTTTTTACACATGACAAAATAAACCATCTCGACATCGAGATGGTTTATTTTATATAAAACACAATCGCTACAATACTAAAGGAAAATGACATTACAAGTGCTATTACAAAACTTGTATATTGTTTCTGCTGAAATGCCCCAATAACAAAAGTGAGATTAAGTAATGCCATACATACAATCGCTACAAGATAAGAACATATATTAAAAGTTGCCAATATGAATGTAATAACAAATAGAAATCCCATAAAAAACTGCATATACGAAAGTTTTGGATTCAAGTACATATGAGCAACCCCTTTATCTAATTTTATCTTTCTATACTTTCATTAACGCATGGTTATGTACACATGTCAAGACAACTTATTACAATAGAAAAAGCCAACCTTTTCGTTGGCTTTTTCATATGCAACGGCTCCTTTTTCTTTTGCCAATTGCTGAAATGATTTTTTCGATTTCACAATCCATACTTTCGTTCCAATTGGAATACGATCAAACAAATATTCCACATCGTTTTTCTTCATTCTTATACATCCTTGTGAAATATACTTTCCAATTGAACTCGGTTGGTTTGTTCCATGTATTCCATATTTACTTCCATCAGTTCCTCTTGCATTAAATCCAATCCACCTTGATCCAAGTGGATTTTTTGGCGATCCACCTGGAATATCCTTCGCAATGTAATACGGATCCTTCGCTTTCATTACAACATCAAAAGTTCCTTCTGGAGTTAATTCATTCGTTTTCCCTGTCGCTACTGGAAAAACCTTTTGAATCTTTCCATCGTCAATGTAAGCTAATTTATTCGTTGCTTTATTTACAATAATAAAAGAATCTCCGGCACGTGGATTATCCCCAAGAGGCCAAATTGGCGATAAAGAAAGACATAATATGATAGAGAGAAGATACGGCATAGATAATTCCTACCTTCTATATAAGTTCTTTTATATTATCCTTTCCCTTAAAGCGACTTTTAATGAGTAAATATTGTTCCATTTCATACACAAGTTGAACAAGTTTCGCACGTATCTCAAATTCTTCGCGTGTAGCTGGCAATGGCATGTCTCTAAATAATTCCCTCATTTCCTGAAGCTGCCTTAAGGAAATAACGCCTGTACTCTCAGGGCTAATAGCATTACCAATATTTTCAACAACATCTGCAATCATGTCAGCTTGTTCATACGTCCACGATAAAGAAGCTGCTAGTGGTATCATTCGCTCTAAAATTTCGAATTGTTGCATACGCATATTAAAATAACGATAGTAATAATCATCTTCTCGCATAAATGCATTTTCAAGTTTTTTAAACGATAAATCTCTTGCTTCATTTAACATATTCTCGGTTTCAATGAGTTCTGATCCACTCCAACTACTTTCTCGATTTCGTAAATACACAACCATTTCAAACAAAATCGTTTTAAAATTACTCTCTATTTTATCCTGATACTCTTTTAGCTTATTTTCACTACTCGGCATATACATATTTACTAATAACGCCACGCTAATTCCTATTGTTAATATAGCAATTTCATTTCCAACTATAAGCCATGTAATTTGCTTCAATGAATATAGATGCATAACAATAACTGAACTCGTGACAATACCTTCTTGAATTTTAAGCATTACTGCAGTCGGAATAAATGTAAGTAACAATATGCTAATTGCAAGTGGTGTATAGCCGATCGTTTCAAAAATACAAAACGCGAATACCATTGATAATACACACGCTAGAAAACGATGTAACGACACTTGAAGCGATTTGCGCTTCGTATTTTGTACACATAAAATAACTAAAATACCTGCTGAACTATAAAATTCTAATCCTAATAACTGAGCAATAAAAACTGCCGCTCCTGTCCCTATTGCTGTTTTTACTGTACGGTATCCAATTTTGAACATATCATTGCTCCTATATGTATAAACGTATTTACAGCTAGTATAAAAAAAGGATGACACAATGTCATCCTTTTCTACTTATTATTCACATAACCTTTTCATATTACAATATTTTTTGTAAAAATTGTTGCGCACGTTCACTTTTCGGCGCTGCAAAAAATTCTTCTGGCGCACTATCTTCTACAAGCTTTCCTCCGTCCAAGAAAAGAACACGATCTGCCACTTCTTTTGCAAAGCCCATTTCATGTGTAACGATAGCCATCGTCATTCCTGTCGTAACTAACGATTTCATAACTTCTAACACTTCTTTCACCATCTCTGGATCTAGCGCCGATGTCGGTTCATCAAATAACATAACTTCCGGTTCCATCGCTAACGCTCTTGCAATTGCTACACGTTGCTTTTGTCCTCCCGACAAACGATTCGGATACGTATTTTTTTTATCTACTAATCCAACCTTTTCTAAAAGTTTCTCAGCTTTCTTTTCAGCTTCTTGCTTCGTTCCCCCTTTTACATTGATAGGAGCATACGTAATATTTTCTAATACAGTCATATGAGGAAATAAGTGAAAATGCTGAAATACCATACCGACATTTTCACGAACATGCATAACATTCGTTTTCGGATTCGTTACTTCTTCCGTTCCAATCCAAATGTGACCATCCGTTGGTGCTTCTAACATATTCATACAACGTAAAAACGTTGATTTTCCTGATCCAGAAGGTCCTATAATTGCAACTACTTCTCCTTTTTCAATCGTTGTTGTAATTCCTTTTAATACTTCGTTTTTACCAAATGATTTATGAAGGTTTTCAATTTTAATCACTTTTCTTCATTCTCCCTTCAATTGCCTTCCCGACTAATGTAAGAATAATGACTAACATATAATAAATCAGTCCAACAAAAAGTAATGGTTCAAGATATTTAAATGTCTCACCACCTACAATGTAAGCACGACGCATTAAATCAGTCGCGCCTATTACTGTTACTACAGCCGATTCTTTCGTAAGTGTCGCAAATTCGTTCACAAGCGCTGGTAATATATTTTTTAATGCTTGAGGGAAAATAATATTTCTCATCATTTTTCCGTATGGTATCCCTAAAGCCATTGCTGCTTCTGTTTGTCCTTTATCAACTGCTTGAATACCAGCACGAATTACTTCTGACATGTATGCACCTGAATTCAAGCTAAATGCAAGTACAGCTGCTAAGAATGCTGGTATTTCATAACCAATTATTTGCGGGACACCGAAATAAATAATCATTAATTGCAATACAAGTGGTGTACCACGAAAAATTGATGTATAAAAATCTGCTGCTATATTTAACGCTCGTATTCTAGCAATTTTACAAAGTGCTAATAACGTTCCTAAAATAAATCCTGCTAAAGCTGATACTGCTACAATTTTCAAAGTAACTTCTAAACCTTTTAGTATATATGGTATCGAAGGCGTAATCGCCGAAAAATCTAAGTTCATTCTTTTCATTCCCCTCACAGAAAAGTGAAAGGCAGCTTATTTTCCGCTGCCAAACCATTTCTTCACTAATTTATCCATTTCTCCATTTTCTTGCATTTTTTTAATTACTTTATTAAATTCAGCTGTTTTATCACTGTTTTTCGGAAGGGCAATTGCTGCTCCAACTTCTTCTGGCGCTTCTTTAATTTCAATTCCTTGTAAATCTTTCATTTTCTCTAAATAATTTTTAGCAACTGTGTCTTCTATAATTGCAGCGTCAAAACGACCAGCTTTAATTTCTTGTACGATTTCTGGTATACGGTCACGTCCCTCAACTTGGAAATCTACTTGTTTTTTAAATTCTGCCGCTTTCTCTTCTTGAATAGATCCTGTTTGTACCCCTACTTTTTTCCCTTTTAAATCCTCTACAGATTTAATGTTAGAATCCTTTTTAGAAACGACCATATTTTTCGCAACAAAATAAATATCTGTAAAATCAACATTATTTTTACGCTCTGCAGTTGGCGTCATGCCTGCCATTACGAAATCAACTTTTCCTGAACTAAGAGATGCTAATAAACCACCAAAATCCATATCTTTCACTTTCACTTCATACCCAAGTTCTTTTCCGATATATTTAGCAACATCAACATCAAAACCAATAATTTCATCACTTTTTGAAGCTTCCACGTATTCATATGGTTTATAATCTGCTGAAGTCCCCATTACGAGTACTTTCTTATTTCCTTTTGTTTCTTTTGATTCCCCATTACTACAAGCGCTGAATATACTTACAATTAAAATAAGTGCAAACGATATTGATACTAACTTCTTCATCTTTCTTCCCCCTAATAATGTATATTTAAAAGTTTAATAGAATATTTATTCGATGTTTGTATTGTATCAGCACTTTTATTTTTATGCAATATATAAAATAAAAATAAATAACAAAACAATATAAATGCTATTTGTTATGTATAAAATAATGCATAAAATAACATAACTATGCATATCTCTGAAATTTTAATAATAAATAAAAAAGGCGGCACATCCACTTGATTGTGGACGTGCCGCCTTTTCTCTTATTTTTTATAGTTCTTCACAATTCTCTTCAAAATATGATTGTAGTTTCGCAATAACTTGCATCGGTTCATGACCTTCAATTTCATGACGCTCTACCATCGTTACAATTTTTCCATCTTTTAATAAAGCAAATGATGGAGAAGAAGGTGGGTATCCTTCGAAATATTCACGCGCTCTTGCTGTCGCTTCTTTATCTTGACCTGCAAACACCGTTACAAGGTGGTTAGGACGTTTATCATAATGTACGGAATGCGCAGCAGCAGGACGAGCAATACCACCTGCACAACCACATACAGAGTTTACCATTACAAGTGTTGTTCCATTTCTTTTAAACGCTTCTTCTACCGCTTCTGGCGTCGTCAATTCTGTATATCCAGCAGAGACAATCTCTTCACGCGCTTGGCGGACAACATCATTCATAAAAAAGTTAAAATTAATCACTCTTTTCCCTCCTCTAAAACTACCTATTTGTATCTTACCAGTTAATGTTTATGAAATACAAGTAAGTTTACTTGTATTTAAGTATAGAAAAGGTGTTAGAGCACTTGCTCTAACACCTTTTCTTTAATGACCACGATGTTTTTGCTTTGCTTTTTGTACTTTAATTAAACGTCTTCTGTCTTTTTCAGCTTCTCGCTTCTCCTTAGACTGCACTTTCTTTTCTTGTTTATGCAATTCATAAGATAAACTAATCGCCTCTTGCGCCTTAGTAAAACGTTTAACATTTGTTTCTTTTGCTGCTTGTCGTATGATACGCTTTATGTTTTTAGGACGCTGTTTTTCTTTAACTTCTACACCACATTTTGCAAAATGCTGAAAATGCTCTAAAAGTGAACTATTCACAAACATAAGCACTTCTTCATCTGACGGTTCCGCTCCAAAAATATACCTCGCTCCATACAATTTCCCTTGTTCTTTACATGTAATGATTCCAACAAAAAATTGGCCATCGTGATATACTGTCAACTCCATTGACAGCCCCTCCTTTAAAAAATTAGAAATACGGGACATCCCGGAGGGGAAGGTTACTGACATGAAATCATGCGTCTGGACTACCAACCAGAGCTGTGTTTTTGTATTTCTTTCACTTTTATTATATCTTTTTTTCCATAATCTTCATATATTCAACAATCATTTTTTTATGCGATCCTACAATATAGTCAGGTAGTTCTGTTACTGAAAAGAATTTAAGCTGAACTGCTTCTTCTTTATTCATAACAAAATCCCCTTCGTATTCATCCGTATAATAGGCGGTTGTTACAGATTGAAATTCATCACCGTTTGCTAATTTTGTAAAGTAGTTCGCTCCAGAAAATACATTGATTAATCGCAAGTTCTTCACTTTTATTCCTGTCTCTTCATATACTTCACGATAAGCTGTTTCTTCTGGTGATTCACTAAGCTCCATTAGCCCGCCAGGTAGCCCCCATTTTCCGTACGGCTCTGTCCGCTGCTGCAATAAAACATGACCATTTTCATTTATAACGAGTACAACAGCACCAACTAAAATTAAAGGGCGATGACCAACTATTTTTCGTAATTCTTCTACATATCCCACCGTATCGCCTCCTTTTTTGTTGTCCACACTATTGTATCATATGTACGAAACGACAAAATGCGTATATTTTTCATTTTTTTAACAAAATATTTATTTTATGTGATTCATCTACTGTAGCTAACATAATGGATTCGACTTCTGTACTCTCCTCTAGAAATTCTCTCGCCCACGCTTCTGTTTTTCCTAATAATGCAAGAACATCTTTCTGAATCCTCCCATCCTTTACTAATACAAAAGAAACTGGAGATTTTCTTCCCGCCACTTTAAGATCAAGCCGCGAAACTGCTTCATATTCTGGATACCGAAATATAGAAACGACACCGTTCGCTTCCCATAATGCTAATTTAATCGTTTGAATATCGCTCACATTTCGCATACGAAGTTCCGAAAACAAATATTCCACGGTAATTCTCGCCTTTTTCAAATTGCTAAAATCAATGGAACCATTATGTATAAGAATGATAGGTGCTGGCTCTAAAAAGCGTCTCCATTTATCCCATTTCAGCATTAAAACTGAGCTTATAATATGAAGTACAACGAGTATGAACGTTGTAATCATCGAGCCCAGTAACCCTACTTTTTCATCAGACAATGCGTTAGAAACATTCCCACCAAGCAATAACACTAATACAACATCTAAAAAACGAAGTTGTGCGATAGACCTTTGCCCCATTGCTTTCGCAACTAATATTAAAAATATGTATGCTATAATAGCCCGAATAACCCATTCACTATTAGAAAGATGCCGTGCTCCTTCAAAAATATGCATATGCATCACTTTGCACTCCTTACCCGTCTCAAACTGCTATCCTGTTTTAGTTTGCAACGTTTATGAGCATATATGTAAAAAAAGCTGGTTCGTTTAAAAACGAACCAGCTTTTTTTACTTAACGGAAAACATATATTTTTTATAAGTTTTCCGTACCGATAGTATGAGCCCCATCATAATCATATTCGAGAATAAGGAACTTCCCCCATACGATAAGAAAGGTAATGCAATACCTTTTACAGGCATTAATCCAACGATCATACCGATGTTTTGGAATATTTGAACTGTTAATATACCGATCGATCCAGCGCATAATAATGTACCAAATAAATTATCAGCGGAATAACCAATAATAATTGTTCGATATAGTAGTAATAGGAACAAGAAAACAACCAAGGCTGCTACGATAAATCCACCTTCTTCGGCAATTGTAGCGAAAATAAAGTCAGTATGCTTCTCTGGGATATAGACGCTTCCTCCCCCAAACCCTTTACCTTCCATTCCTCCACTACCTACAGCTAAAATCGATTGCTGTGTTTGATAACCTTGGTCTGCATTTTCAAATGGATTTAACCAACCTACAATACGCGACTGTTGGTGAGGTTTTAGTAAAGTAACTAAATTATTATAGAAAAAATCTTGATACTTAAAGAAAATAAATATTAAAGCAGATAATATGGTCAACGGAATAACTGTACATAATGCTATCAATTTCTTTTGAATACCTGACATAAATAAAATACATGCAATAGCAGCAGCATATAAGAACACCATACCTGTATCAGGTTGACTATATACAACCGCCATAGGTGGAAGTGACACTAGCATAATTTTACCTACTAGCTTTAAATCTGTTTGGAATGTCCTTGCCATATACTGTGCATTATGTTTTACTGCTATACTCGCTACTACAAGTAGCAATGCAATTTTGAAAAACTCAGACGGCTGAATTTGTCCAAATACTGGGAAAACAAACCATCTTTTTGCACCTAATTTTTCAGGTGTAAAACCTGATGGTGGTAATACTTTCAAAAGAATAAGTGAAGCAAACCCGGCAATATAAAGTGGCCAAGACAATTTTTGCAATTGATCTAAGTCGATGCTTGCAACAAGAAGTAACAATACAACCCCAATTATGTAGTTAACACCTTGTTTCATAGCAAAGTTTGCAGCTCCATACTGTCCCGTTTGCTGACTGCTATATATAGCAGCTATACTCGTCACACATAGTGCACACAAAATTAAAATTAATTTTACATCTAAACTTTTTAGAAACTCGGTACTTCTTTTCATGACATCCTCCTGAAACATTGTTACGGCAAAAATAAAAAACCAGGAGTCAACATTCTTCATGTTTTGACGACTGATTACACATTATCTATAAAACACTTATATAGAATAACTCTCTTTTTCATACAATACAATATATTATACTACAGTTTCATCAGTAAGATTTGCCAAAAAAATTATTCTTTTCTTATTTTATATCCATATACCATATATCAGCAATGTATTTTCGTAAATTCCTAATACATAATCGTTTATTGTAAGATTACTGGGAAAGGTATTTATACATATAGTAGGATGTAGATGAAGAAATAAGATAATAAAAAGCTCGCATAAGCGAGCTTTTTATTAATATACAGATGTATTGTTTTCTGACATGTTTTCTAAAATTTCTTTAACACGTCCTAAGAACTTACCACAAATTAAACCATCAAGTACTCGGTGATCAAGTGATAAACATAAGTTAACCATATCACGAGCACCGAACATACCGTTATCCATAATTACTGGGCGTTTTACAATTGATTCAACTTGTAGAATAGCCGCTTGTGGGTAATTAATAATACCCATAGATTGAACAGAACCGAATGATCCTGTGTTATTAATTGTAAATGTTCCACCTTGCATTTCGTCTGCTTTTAACGATTTCGTACGTACTTTTCCTGCAAGTTCTGTAATTTCACGAGCGATACCTTTAATTGTTTTCTCGTCCGCTTGCTTAATTACTGGTACAAATAGTTCTTCCTCTGTTG
This sequence comes from Bacillus sp. PK6-16, assembly GCF_056530295.1. Classification (NCBI taxonomy): domain Bacteria; kingdom Bacillati; phylum Bacillota; class Bacilli; order Caryophanales; family Bacillaceae; genus Bacillus; species Bacillus sp. PK6-16. The sequence continues at coordinate 1,272,431 of NZ_CP096511.1, read as the reverse complement.
CAACAGCGATAGAAAGGTTAATATCTTTCTTCTGAACAATTTTATCGCCAGCCCACATTGAATTAATTTGAGGATACTCTTTTAACGCTTGTGCTACTGCTTTTACGAAGAAAGCAAAGAACGTTAAGTTAAAGCCTTCACGCTTCTTAAAGTCACCTTTAATTGAGTTACGGTATGACACAAGGTTTGTCACATCTACTTCAATCATCATCCAAGCATGTGGTGCTTCGTGTTTACTACGTAACATGTTTGCTGCGATTGCTTTACGCACACCTGTTACTGGAATTTCGATATCTCCAGGCATTGTAGGTACAGAAACTGGTTTCGCAGCTTCTACTTTTTGCGCTACTGGTGCTGCTTTTGGTGCTTCTGGGCGAGCTTCTACTACTGCCGCTACAGCTTCCTCTTTCTTCGCCGCACCTGCTTGCGGAATATTTCCAGATTCCACTAGCTTTAAAATATCTTTACGAGTGATACGGCCGTTTGCTCCCGTACCTTCTACTAGATCTAAATCAACGTTATGCTCACCCGCAAGTTTTAACACAGCTGGTGAAAAACGTGGTTTTCCATCAGTTGGTTGTTTTACTTTCGGTGCTTTTTCAGACGTAGCTACTTCCGCCTTTGGTTCTTCTTTTGTTTTTTCCTCAACAGCTGTTGCTGCTACTTCATCTGCGCCTTCTACTTGAATCACACAAACTACTTCACCTACAGCTAACGTATCACCTTCACCAGCGATTAACTCTTTCACAATCCCCGTGAAAGAAGATGGTACTTCAGCATTTACTTTATCAGTCATTACTTCTGCAAGCGGATCATACTTGTTTACGTGATCGCCAACATTAACGAGCCATTTACTAATTGTGCCCTCTGTAACGCTCTCCCCGAGCTGAGGCATTGTAATATTTTCTACAGCCATGTATAGTCCCCCCGATTAAAATTCCGCAAGTTCACGCATTGCTTTTTCAACTTTATCTGGATTTACCATAAAGAATTTTTCCATTGTTGGTGCATATGGCATTGCTGGAACGTCTGGACCTGCAAGACGTGCGATTGGCGCATCTAAATCAAATAGACAGTTTTCAGCAATAATTGCTGCCACTTCACTCATAATGCTTCCTTCTTTATTGTCTTCTGTTACAAGAAGAACTTTACCTGTTTTAGAAGCTGCTTCAATGATTGCTTCTTTATCTAATGGATATACAGTACGTAAATCAAGAATGTGTGCAGAGATGCCATCTTGTGCTAACTTTTCAGCCGCTTGAAGAGCAAAATGAACACATAATCCGTACGTGATAACTGTAATATCATCACCTTCACGTTTTACATCTGCTTTTCCGATTGGTAATACGTAGTCATCCTCCGGCACTTCACCTTTAATTAAACGATATGCACGTTTATGTTCGAAGAATAATACTGGATCTTCATCACGAATGGCTGCTTTTAATAAACCTTTTGCATCATATGGTGTAGAAGGGATAACGATTTTTAAACCTGGTTGGTTTGCAAACATCGCTTCTACAGATTGCGAATGATACAATGCACCGTGAACACCCCCGCCAAATGGTGCACGGATTGTAACTGGACAAGTCCAATCATTATTAGAACGATAACGAATTTTTGCTGCCTCAGAAACAATTTGGTTTACTGCTGGCATGATGAAATCAGCAAACTGCATTTCAGCGATTGGACGCATCCCATACATTGCCGCACCAATTGCTACTCCAGCAATTGCAGATTCTGCAAGCGGTGCATCAAGCGCACGATCTTCACCAAATTGATCATACAAACCGTGTGTCGCTTTAAACACGCCACCTTTTTTACCAACATCTTCTCCTAAAACGAATACTTTCTCATCGCGTTCCATTTCTTCGCGCATTGCTAATGTAATAGCATCAATATAAGACATTACAGCCATGAAACGTTCCCCCCTATTCTGCGTATACGTGCTTCAATGCATCTTCAGGTGCTGCATACGGAGCATTTTCTGCATATTCTGTTGCTTCATTTACGATATGCATAATTTCATCTAACATTTGTTTTTCCGATTCCTCAGTTAATACACCAGCTTCTTTTAAATAAGCCGCGAATGTTATAATTGAATCTTTTTTCTTTGCTTCTTCTACTTCTTCTTTATCACGATAAACACGATCATCATCGTCACTAGAATGTGCTGTTAAACGATATGATACTGTTTCAATTAAAGTTGGTCCTTCACCACGACGACCGCGATCTGCTGCTTCTTTTACAGCTTTATATACTGCAAGTGGATCGTTTCCGTCTATTGTATATCCAGGCATACCGTAACCAATCGCACGATCTGATACGTTTTTACATGCTAATTGTTTTTCAACTGGAATAGAGATTGCATATTTGTTATTTTCACACATAAAAATAACAGGTAGTTTGTGTACACCAGCAAAGTTTGCCCCTTCATGGAAGTCACCTTGGTTTGAAGAACCTTCTCCAAATGTAACGAACGTTACTAAATCTTTCTTCTCCATTTTTCCAGCTAGTGCAATACCAACTGCATGTGGTACTTGTGTTGTTACTGGAGATGAACCTGTAACAATACGATTTTTCTTTTGACCGAAGTGACCAGGCATTTGACGACCACCAGAGTTTGGATCTCCAGCTTTCGCAAAAGCAGACAACATAAGCTCTTTAGCTGTCATACCAAATGCTAGTACAACACCCATATCACGGTAGTATGGTAATGCATAATCTTTCTCTCTATCAAGAGCGAACGCCGCTCCAACTTGTGCAGCCTCTTGTCCTTGACAAGAAATTACGAATGGAATTTTACCAGCACGGTTTAATAACCACATACGTTCGTCAATTTTACGTGCAAGTAACATCGTACGGAACATTTCTAATACTTGCTCATCACTTAAGCCAAGCTCTTCATGGCGCTTTTCTTTTACTTCTGCCATTTTTCATAACCTCCTAAATCCACATTTTTATGCGTGTAACGCTCTTCCATCTACAGCAAGTGCTGCTTCACCAATCGCCTCAGATAATGATGGATGCGGATGAATTGTATGTGCTACTTCCCAAGGTGTTGCATCAAGTACTCTTGCAAGACCCGCTTCAGAAATCATATCTGTTACATGTGGTCCAATCATATGAACACCAAGAATGTCATTTGTCTCTTCATCAACTACAAGTTTTACGAAACCATCTGATTCTCCGTATACAAGTGCTTTTCCGATTGCGCGGAATGAGAACTTACCTACTTTTAACTTATAGCCTTTTTCTTTCGCTTCTTGTTCTGTTAAACCGACAGAAGCAACTTCTGGACTGCTATATACGCATTTTGATACCATAGAGTAATCAATTGGTGTAACTTCTTTCCCTGCAATATGTTCTACTGCAGCAATTCCTTCATGAGAAGCAACGTGAGCAAGTTGCAGGCCACCGATTACATCTCCAATTGCGTAAATATGCGATTCTTTCGTTTGATAAAACTCATTTGTTTGAATGTATCCTTTTTCCACAACGATATCTGTGTTCTCTAAGCCAATATTTTGCGTATTCGCTTGTCTTCCTACAGATACAAGCATTTTTTCTGCTTTAAATTCTTTATTTTCACCGTTGTGTTCAGCTTGGATTGTTACTCCATTATCTTTTACCAATGTTTCTGGTAATACTTTTGCACCAGTTACCACTTTAATACCTTTTTTCTTGAATAGACGTTGCATTTCTTTTGAAACGTCTTGATCTTCTAGTGGTAATATCGTTTTCGCATACTCTAATACTGTAACTTCTACACCGAAGTCAGCAAGCATAGATGCCCACTCAATACCGATTACACCGCCACCAACGATAATAATCGAACTAGGAAGCGTTTCCATTTTTAGGGCATGATCTGAAGACATTACGTACTCTCCGTCTAATTCTAAACCTGGTAATGAATTTGGACGAGAACCTGTTGCAATAAGTACATTTTTTGGAATTAACATTTCATTCTCTTCTCCACTTGCAAGTTCAACTGAAATTGTCCCTGGCATCGGAGAGAAAATAGATGGGCCAAGAATACGGCCAATACCTTCAAACACATCAATTTTACCTTGTTTCATTAAGTGTTGAACGCCTTTATGAAGCTGCGTTACAATCTTCTCTTTACGCTCTTGTACTTTCGCAAAGTTTAGTTCTACATTGCTTGCAATAACTCCGAACTCTTCGCTTTTTTTAGCAGTTGCATATACTTCCGCACTACGTAAAAGAGCTTTACTAGGGATACATCCTTTGTGTAAACAAGTACCACCAAGATTTTCTTTTTCGACTAGTGCAGTTTTTAACCCTAGTTGTGATGCACGAATTGCAGCAACATATCCACCAGTACCGCCGCCAACGATGACTAAATCATATTCTTTTGCCATTATCTCAACCCCTAGCTACCGTTTCTTTTTCACGTACAACATATTCTTTTGGAGCTTCTTCTTCACGTAATACACGAAGTGCTCCTTCTGCTAACGCTTCTAACTCATCTTCGCCTGGATGTACGATAACATCTGCAATCCAGTCCACTCGCTCTTTTATTTCATCGACAAGAATTTTACTGTATGCCAGTCCACCAGTTAATACGATTGCATCGATTTTCCCGTGAAGTACAGCGCTAGCTCCGCCAATCTCTTTTGCAACTTGATATGCCATTGCTTTATAAATAAGAGTTGCTTCAGGATCACCTTTTTCAACCATTTTCTCTACTTTAATCGCATCATTTGTACCGATTAAACTTACAAGTCCACCTTGTCCGACAAGCTTTTTAATCATTTCATCTCGGTAATACTCACCAGAGAAACACATTTCTACTAGTTGCCCTACTGGTACTGTACCAGCACGCTCTGGACTAAATGGTCCTTCTCCGTTTAAACCGTTATTCACATCGATTACTCTTCCTTTTTTATGAGCACCAACTGTAATACCACCGCCCATATGTGTAACTAATAAATTTAAATCCTCATATTTGTGGTTTAACTGTTCGGCTACTTTACGAGCAACTGCTTTTTGATTTAATGCATGGAAGATACTTTTACGTTCCATACCAGCAATACCACTTATACGAGCAACTGGCTCCATCTCATCTACAACGACAGGATCCACAATAAATGCAGGAATGTTTAATCCAGAAGCAATTTCATATGCTAAAATGCCTCCAAGGTTTGAAGCGTGATGACCGCTAAACCCATTTTTTAAATCTTCTAACATCGCATCGTTTACTGTATACGTACCGCCTTCGATTGGACGAAGTAATCCACCACGTCCACAAACAGCGTTTAATTTTGAAATGTTAATACCATGAGAATGTAGAACTTCTAAAATCGTTTCTTTTCGAAACTCATATTGGTCGATAATTCGCTTGTATTTCCCAATCTGTTCTACGTCATGACGAATCGTTTCTTCTAAAACGGGTCTTTCATTATCAAAAACACCAATTTTTGTGGATGTACTACCTGGGTTAATAACAAGAATTCGATTTACAGACAATGTTGCTACCTCCACTAATAAATTCAAAAGGAAGTGGAAACCTCATAAGAGGTAACCACGCCTTTTGTAAAAGTTATATATGAATGATTAGCGACGGCTAATAATATCGTGACCGTTGCGTAAGTAAGTGCTACGAGAATTTTTCAAGCTTGCAATGCGCTCTTCAGCTAGACGATCTGCCGCTACATAAGTTGCTATGCCATCGCGTTTTGAAATTTCGATTACTTTTGCAATTGTGTCATAAATAGACTCAACACGTTTTAGTGCACGTTCTCTATTGTATCCATATAATTCGTCTGCTACGTTAATTACGCCACCTGCATTAATTACATAATCTGGTGCGTATACAATACCCATTTCATGAATGATGTCACCGTGACGATTTTCTTTTAATTGGTTATTTGCAGAACCTGCGATTACTTTTGCTTTAAGTTGTGGAATAGTTTCATCATTAACTGTTGCGCCTAATGCACATGGTGCGTAAATATCGCATTCAACACCGTAAATTTCATTTGGTTCAACTGCTGATGCACCGAATTCTTCTACAGCACGTTGTACAGCTTCTTTATTAATATCTGTAACGATTAATTTTGCTCCTTCAGCGTGTAAATGTTTGCATAGGTGATATGCTACGTTACCAACGCCTTGAACAGCAATTACTTTTCCTTCTAAATTGTCAGTACCGAAAGCTTCTTTTGCAGCTGCTTTCATACCACGGTAAACACCGTATGCAGTTACTGGAGATGGGTTACCAGAAGAACCGAATGATGGTGAGATACCTGTTACAAAGTCAGTTTCTTCATGGATAATATCCATATCATCTACTGTTGTACCAACATCTTCAGCTGTAATGTAACGTCCGTTTAGTCCTTGGATATAACGTCCTAGTGCACGGAACATTGCTTCGCTCTTATCTTTACGAGGATCACCGATAATTACTGTTTTCGCACCACCTAAGTTTAAACCAGCTGCTGCGTTTTTGTATGTCATCCCTTTTGCAAGACGCAATGCATCTTCAATCGCCGCTTCTTCAGAATCATATGTCCACATTCTTGTTCCACCAAGAGCCGGTCCAAGTGTTGTATCATGAATTGCAATAATTGCTTTTAAACCAGATTCTTTATCTTGACAAAATACTACTTGCTCATAATCATATTTTTCTAAGTATTCGAAGATTTCTAATGTCATTGTCGTTTCCCCCTAATGTTTTACCCTTTTTGGTTTATTTTGAAGCAGTCGCAACTGCCAATGCTAATGAATATACTTTTGTTTCTGCTGAATCAGCACGAGATGTTAAAACAATCGGTGCTTTTGCGCCAGCAATCATTGCTCCTACTTTTGCATCCGCAAAGTATACGAGTGATTTATATAGCACATTTCCAGCTTCAATCGTTGGGACGAGTAAAATATCTGCCTTACCTGCTACATCACTTACTATGCCTTTATGCTCTGCTGCAATTTGTGATACTGCATTATCTAAAGCAAGTGGTCCATCAACGATACAATCTTTAATTTGTCCGCGGCGATTCATTTGTGTTAACATCGCTGCATCAATTGTCGTCTGCATCGCTGGATTCACAACTTCTACTGCTGCAATTGGTGCCACTTTTGGCAAGTCGATTCCTATTGCCTGGGCAACTTCTACAGTATTTTGTATAATAGCAGCTTTTTGTGTTACATCAGGTGCGATGTTCATCGCTGCATCTGTAACGAAAATAAGACGATTGTAATTTGGAACTTCAAATGCTGCTACATGTGAAAGTACGCTACCTTTACGTAGGCCCCACTCTTTGTTTAACACAGCCTTCAAAATATTCGCTGTTGGGATGTTCCCCTTCATAAGCACGTCTGCTTCACCATTTCTCACAGCTTTAACAGAAAGTTCTGCAGCCTCTGCACTAGACATTGCTGCAATCACTTCAACATGTTCTGAAGTTTGTAAACCATGTTCTTGTAGCATCCCCATTATTTTTTCTTGATTTCCATATAGACGAAATTGAGCTAGCTGTAATTTAATTGCTTTCGCTACAGCTTCAATTACTTCATGATCTTCAGCGACTGCTACAGCCACAGTTTTTTTAGGCTGTCCTGCTGCTTGATCAATTAAGTATTCTAACTTCATATTTTGTAATCAACCCTTTCCGTCGTCCCTCGTCTATTTATAAAGCAAATACCGTGCCAACTTTTAAAAGTGGTCTTACCAATAATGAAAACGCATTCAAAATGCAGTAAAATCAATACTTTGGAAAATAACAAAAGATTCTGTCTTATTTTGTCACTTTTTGTATACCATGCAATAAATTGCACGGTACGCAATTTATTGCATGCTATTTTTTGCATGGTCATACTTTTCTAGCTTGTAATATAAATTTCGAACGGAAATTCCTAACGCTTTTGCAGTTTGCGTTTTATTCCCATCAAATCTCTCCAAATATTCATGAATAATATTCCCTTCAAACTCTGTCACTAAATGTTCAAGTGGCTTTTCTTCTAATTCAGGTAATAAATGTGATTGCTTTGACTCCACCTGCTCTTCGTTATGTAATGGCGGTAAATGGTGTACATCAATATAGGTCTCGTTATAATTCATAAAGATAATAGCTCTTCCCAGAATATTTTCAAGTTCCCTCACATTCCCTGGCCATTCGTATGATTGTAAATATAAAATAGCTGAATCAGTGAGCCCTTCTACATTACGACCGTAATCTTGATTAATTTTTTGAATCAATCTGTCCGCAATTGTCGGTATATCTCCTTTACGTTGACGAAGAGATGGAATTTGAATTGGGATTTTATTTAATCGATAATATAAATCCTCCCTAAACTTCCCTTCTAGAATAGCCTTTTCTAAATTCACATGCGTCGCTGCAATTACTCGAACATTAATAGGTATCGCTTTCGTTCCACCAACTTTTACAATTTCTTTTTCCTGCAGTACACGAAGGAGTTTCGCTTGTGTATTTGCAGATAACTCCCCTATTTCATCTAAAAAAATACTACCGTTATTTGCTTCCTCAAAGAACCCACGTTTCCCGCCTCTTTTCGCTCCAGAAAACGCCCCTTCCTCATAACCAAATAATTCACTTTCTAACAATGTCTCCGAAATGGCCGCACAGTTTACACGGACGAACTTATTGTATTTTCGATTACTTCCATTATGGATTGCATGTGCAAACAATTCTTTACCAGTCCCAGATTCACCGCGTAACAGTACTGTTGCTGGTGTATTTGCTCCTAGCTTCGCCTGTTCGATAGCTGCCGTTGTTTCATCTGAATTCCCGACAATATCATCAAATGAATATTTCGCTTCTAATGTGCGAATAATTTGCCTTGCTCTATTTAATTCATTTGTTAACTTTTGAATTTCCGACACGTCACGGATAACGCCGACGCTTCCTTTCAATATTCCATCCACAATGACTGGTGCCACGTTTACAATTACATCGCGCTTTTTTTGCCCAATCTTCATATGTATTCCGCGCACCGCACGACGCGTTCGAAGTACTTTCATATGCATACTTTCGCCTTCTACAATATCAGTTGTAGCAGGCTTCCCAATAATATCTTCTTCTGTTAAACCCGTTAATTTCGTATATGCCGGGTTAATGACTAAACCTCTTCCTTTTTCATCCACAACCGAAATTGCTTCTTCAGATGAGTTAATAATTGCCTCTAATAGTGTTTGAATTTCCTTTAAATCTGTAACTTCTTCCGCTAAATCTACAACTTCTGTTATATCTTTAAAAATCGCAAATGCCCCTTGTACCTCTCCGCCCTCTTTTAATATCGGTATACGCGTTGTAATAATTTTCTTTCCATTCTCTAATGTTAGTTCATAATTTACTTCTATTTGTTTCGTACGTATAATGCGAAGTAATTTACTAGTTGGAATGACTTCTAAAATATATTTTCCTATCGCCTCTTCTTTTTTATATCCGATAATACGCTCTGCACTTTTATTAAAAAGACGAACTTGTCCCTCTCGATCAATTACGATCATGCCGTCATGTGTAGAATTTAAAATTAATTCTCCTTGTTGCGTTTGTTCCTCTAATCGCCCAATTAGCCCTTCCTTCTCATGCGCTAATCCTGTAACAATTTTTGCGATATCACCTGGTATAAGAAGAGTGTCTTTTTTCTTTTTTTCCAATAAAACCTTATGCACATCATCTTCACCTGTCATATCAAATATTACATCGATATGCATAGAAAGAAATGGAGTTACGCTTTCTCCAATTGCAATCCCGTATTCCTTAGCAATTTGTATTCCTTTTGCCAACGGATTTATATCAATAATCCCTATAATTTGAAATATATTCGAACTTTGTAACAGATTCAGCAGTGCGCTCCCGCCTTCACCTGCACCAACAATTAATACTTTTTGTTTCATATATTCCACTTCCTCTCGAAGTAACTCTGCAAATTTTTTCACACCCTTATCTTACTCGTTCAGCACCCTCTTGACAAACCCCCTTTCCTTATAACATCATTAAAATATACGAAATAATCTGAAAAGGAGCGTTATGTATGCAGCGTTACGTTGCTCTACTATTAGCACTCATCCCTATTTCATTAGCTGTGTTTGGTATAAAGTTAATGAGAGATACTGTATTCGGGATTCTATTTCCACCAATCTCTATACTGTGGTTACAATTTTTAATCGGCGCTCTCTGCTTCGGGCTCGGGTTTTATATCTTCGGTGGCTTCGTCTTGCACCGAGACCGTAAACGAAATAAAGTACAAGCTCGCTTTAGAAGATAGGAATGCCCCACTATTTATAAATAAAAAAATGAGACCGTTACACGCGGTCTCATTTTTTTATTGGAATTAACGTTCTTGCCGTTTCAGGGTAATCAGTAATAATCGCCGATATATTCATATCAAAATATTTACGCATAAGCGTTTCTTCATTAATTGTATAAGGGCGAACCTCTACACCACTTTCCATCGTTAGTTCGGCAATAGCATCTTGAAGGTAACGATAATTCGGATGTACTGCTGTAGCCCCCATTTTTTTCGCGTATGCCCACGGACTATGCAAACCTTCGCGATATAAAATTGCTGTTTGAATATCAGGAGCCATCATATGGCACCGTTTCATACTGTAGTGATTAAACGAAGAAAATATAACACGATCCTCTAGACTAAATTTCCGTACAAGCGTTATAACTTCTTCCTCTAAACCTCTGTATGGAATTTTATTATTTTTAAGTTCAATATTAAGTAGCAAACTCGTTTGTGCAAGCCATTCTAATACCTCTTCTAAAAGTGGTATTTTACAAAAACCTACTTTATCACCAAATTTATAACTTGCATCTAACTTGCATAAGTCCTCATATACATAATTCCGAACCGCACCTTTTCCATTTGTTGTCCGGTCCACCGTTTCATCATGAATGACGACAACTTTTCCATCTTTCGTTAATTGAACATCAAGTTCAATTCCATCCGCTCTAAAAGACTCAGCCGCTTCAAATGAAATCATTGTATTTTCTGGGTACGTTCCAGCCGCACCACGATGTGCAAATATAAGAGTCATCCTCACTCCCCCAATCTTATGCTATACTATACGAAAAAGGAGGTACTTCTATGAGACCATTACAAATCTCTCCAGATACTGCAGTCCGCTTATCAAAAGCACTAGGTGTTCCACTTGAACAACTCATGCATATGCCGCAGCACATTTTAATTCAAAAGCTAGTTGAATTAGAAAAACAAAATAAAGACGAAGAATAATACAGTCCTGTTTTGCAGGACTTTTTATTATTTTCTATTATATCACGGATGCCTTTCCTACTAAAATCCTTTAACAGATGTACTACGATGTGATTTAGCCGTTCCTTCATCATTTAATAATGAATCACATCTTTTCTTTTTTTGTTACACGTCATAAAGAAAGCAGACCATTTATTTATAAGTCCCCATTACGTCCTTAAAACACGATCATAAAAAAACTAGAGAAGTCCTTTATATTATTTTTTATTGAACGTGCGGAGCATCCCCTGATTCGTATAGTTCTTTCGCTTTTTCCTCCCCGAATGTAGTTAAAATATAATGTTGCTCTTCTAACGCATCCATTGCTCTAGTTGCTTTACAAACGCTATCTTCTTGCGCATCCGAGAAATAATTGTGATCTTCTACAATTTTACTAAAATCTTTTTTCGCCCATCTATCAGCAATTGCTAAAAGTTCATTTTTCTTCGCAAAGCTACTCTTATTTATAATTTCTTTTAATTTTTTAGCATTATTTTGAATCATTGGGATAGAGCCCGATTTTCGTTCTGCCACCACTTTTTGATGAGTCATGCGATGCATCGCTGTAATGACTTCGCTTTCAATAGAATTTCCAGTAACATACACATCAACAAAGACCCCATCTACCTCTCTACCTACTATTGTTTGGTCTTCTTTTTTATCTATTTGAGCGCTCACTTCTTTATCTACTGGATTATCTGCAAGTTCTAACATTCCAAATGTAACTGCAATAGCAAGAACTCCCATAGCTGCTACTATTCCTAGCCAAGTTGAAATTTTATTTTCCATTCCCCTGCTCCCTATCTATATCTATTTTATTGCCTTATAAAAACTCACTTACATGTAATATTACTGAAAATAGGTTTTATTTTCCACACTATCAAATAATCTCTTTTTCCCAACAAAATAAAAAGACCAACGAATTATAATATTCATTGGTCTTTAAATAAAAAGTTCATTGGTTTTAAATTTGATATCGAGTATCAATTTCAAGAATTATTAAGCTTTACTAAAGCTTAAATTCCTTACTACTTTTACTCTCAACTAGCTTTATGTTCAAGTCTCAGCTTATCCGCAACCATTGCGATAAACTCAGAATTCGTAGGTTTTGCTTTTGACATGGATACTGTATAACCGAATAAGGACGAAATAGAATCAATATTCCCACGGCTCCAAGCTACTTCAATTGCGTGACGAATTGCGCGCTCCACACGGCTTGCTGTGGTATTATATTTCTTTGCGATATCTGGATACAATACTTTCGTAATCGATCCTAATAATTCGATATCATTGTATACCATGGAGATTGCTTCTCGTAAATACATATATCCTTTAATATGAGCGGGTACACCAATTTCATGAATGATACTCGTAATACTCGCATCTAAGTTTTTCGGTTTTCCATCTACTGTTGTTGCTGATCGGAATGATGGTAGTGGACGCTTAATCATAGCGTTTGCTTTACCACTCACTTGACGAATATGACTCGTTAAATTCTCCATATCAAATGGTTTTAATATGAAATATGAGGCACCTAAGTCAACTGCTTTTTTCGTCACATCTTCTTGCCCGAATGCTGTCAACATAATTACGCTAGGCTGTTTTAACCTTTCAATATGTCGCATTTTTTCCAATACAGCTAAACCATCTAAGTGTGGCATAATAATGTCTAAAACGAGTACATCAGGTTGCTTATCTGTTAATAAGTTTAAACACTCTTGACCATTATAAGCAGTACCGATTACTTCCATATCATCTTGAGCGGCTACATAGCTCTCTAACATTGATACTAATTCTTTATTATCATCCACAAGACATACTTTAATTTTCTCCACAGCTTTTCCTCCCTTACCGAATCGATTCTCCGACATGTGTATCCTTCTAGGCTACATGAATTGTTCGACAATTGTGTGAAAATTCCCTTTTAAAGTTTCTTACTTTCCGATAAAATCACAAAAAAATATGTTTATCGTTCATTTATTCCCTTTCGCAACACATTCCATCATAGAAATACAACGAAACGTTCAACCCTTTCCTTTTATTTTACAACAAAAAACACCTCTTGCGGAGCTTTTACAAAATTTCAACGAATTTTTCAACAGAAAAAGCGAGCTAATAATATATATTAGCTCGCTTTTTTCTCTTGATCATAAATATTAATTCCAGCTTGATGTAACATCCATTCAATATGAACACCATATCCTGATGTTGGATCATTTACAAATACGTGTGTAACAGCACCAATTACTTTTCCATTTTGTACAATTGGACTTCCACTCATTCCCTGTACGATACCGCCCGTTTTCGCTAATAGACGTTTATCTGTTACTTTTATTACCATACCCTTTGTGGCTGGGAATTTTTGTTGCACTGTACTAACAACTTCAATATCAAACGCTTCTACTTTATCTTGATCAATAACTGTTAATATTTTTGCCGGTCCTTCTTTTACTTGATGAGATAATGCGATAGGCATCGCTTTATCCATTATACCGTTTTTCATATTCGTATTTAATTTTCCAAAAATACCATATGGACTATTAATTGTAATATTGCCAATCACTTCACGGTCTGGTGAGAATCTTGCTAATTTCTCCCCTGGATTCCCATGACTACCTCTTTCAATTGATGTAACTGTCGAGCGCATAATTTGTCCATCTTCGACTTGAATCGGCTTTTTCGTATCATTATCAGAAATAACATGACCAAGTGCCCCATATTTCATAGAATCTGGATGAACAAATGTCATCGTTCCAATTCCAGCTGCCGAATCACGGATATACAAGCCAATTCGATAAGACGATTCACCGTTGTCTTTTTGTGGAGTTAGCTTCGTACGAATATATTTTCCATCTCTTAACAATACAAGATTAAGCGGTTCACCTGTTTCTCCACTATTATGAATAAACGGTGCTACATCACTCATTCTTTCAATTGTTTTACCATTAATTTCAGTAATCATATCTCCAATTTGTACACCTGCTATTTCACCAGGAGATATTTTACCTTTTTCAGTTTGAATTAAATGATGGCCTACAACAAGTACACCTTTTGTATTTAATTTCACACCAATTGATTGTCCACCTGGAATCACTTTAAAATCTTTTAACACTTTCACATTTACTTTTTTCACTGGAAAACCAGCAAGCTGAAATACCATATCAGCTTCACCATTTTGATGAGAATTTACCATAAGTCCTTGTTTTTGTTCATTCGAACTCACTGTAAATACATGACGATTTGTGGATGAAGCTTTGAAAACTGGTAATGATGATATTTCTGATCGTTGTCCTTCAAAAACAACAAGTTGTTTCGGTGATGAAATAAACGTTCGAAGCGGTTTAAAACATCCAATAAAAACTAAAGAAACAAGGAGACAAAGACCTATTATTTTTCGAAATTTTTCTAATTTCAACTTGTTCACTCTCCTCGCTCCTACCCCACATTCAGCCTCTTGGCTTCACTTTTTAATCTCTCCTTGCAGTGCTTTATTTATAACCGGAAGAATTAAGAAATCGTCATTTGAGAAAAAAAGCTATCCATTACTGGATAGCCTCTGCTGTCTGTTTAAAATGATGTGCTTGCGTAAGTAATTCTTTCGCATGCTCCGTCGTTAAATCTGTGATTTCCACACCAGAAATCATTCGAGCTATTTCTGTTACTTTATCCTCCATAGTTAAAACAGTAACTGATGTAATTGTCCGATCATTCGCTACTTGTTTTCGAATAAATAAATGTGAATCTGCCATTGAAGCTACTTGAGGTAAGTGCGTAATACAAAGTACTTGCGAGTTTACTGATACTCGATAAATTTTTTCCGCAATAGCCTGCGCGACCCGGCCACTCACACCCGTATCCACTTCATCAAAAATAACAGATGCAACTCCTTGATGCTTAGAAAAAATGCTTTTTAAAGCTAAAATGATACGAGATAACTCTCCGCCAGAAGCAACCTTTGAAAGTGGTTTTAGCGGCTCTCCTGGGTTCGTTGAAATATAAAATTCCACATGATCGTAACCATCCGCCGTAAGTCTTACCGGCGCACCTTCCACAAGGGGCTCTTCTGCATTTCCTTCTCTCTTCATAATTCTCACTTCAAATTTCGTTTTTTCCATATATAATTCTTTTAATTCCTGATGAATTGCATTTGTAAGGTGTTCTGCAAGTTCATGACGCATATTACTTAACAACGTTGCTTCTTTCAGAATAACACTTTCTAATTCCTTCAACTGTTTCTTCGTCGTTTCAATATGAACGTCTTTATTTTCAATCGTAAAAATTTCCTGTTCAATTTTATCAGCATACGCTAAAATCTCTTCTACAGTATTTCCATATTTTCTCTTTAGCATACGAATTTCATTCAAACGTGTTTCGATTTCATCTAAACGATTTGGATCATATTCCATCATATCGAGCTTTTCTCTCAGTTGATAGGCAACCTCTTCTAATAAGTAATAGCTATTTGCAATTGAATCATGATTTTCCTGATACACTTCATCTAAATGTGTAATACTTTCCATTTGCCCCATTGCACTTCTTACATTATCTAACCCTTGTCCGTCGGCACTTAACGAACGATATGCATCACCTAACGCTTTATAAATCTTTTCAAAATTAGAAATTTGCAATCGTTCCTCAGTTAATTCATTTTCTTCATCCATCTTTAAATCCGCCTTGCGAATTTCTTCATGCTGAAATTGAATTAAATCTAAGCGATGTGCCATTTGTTGCTCATTTTCACTTAACGATTTCAATTGTTTTTTTAATTTTTCATAGTCAGCGTATACGTTTTGATATATGTCTAATTGTTTAACGATTCGATCCCCATCAAAGTGATCAAGCATAAACAGATGTCGTTCTTCATTCATTAAATCTTGCGTTTCGTGCTGTCCATGAATATCAACAAGTGTTTTCCCAATTTCTTTTAATATGCTAAGTGTAACAAGCTTCCCATTTACACGACATACACTCTTCCCGTTCGCAGCAATATCACGCTTTAAAATAATCATGCCATCTTCTATTTCTATATCTAACTCTTCTGCCTTTTCAATACATGGATGCTTCTCATCTTCAACATAAAATAGCCCTTCAATCTCAGCCTTTTCTGTTCCATATCGAACAAATTCTGCTGACCCACGGCCACCTACAAGTAAACTAATTGCATCAATAATAATCGATTTTCCGGCCCCTGTTTCACCGCTTAAAACCGTTAAACCTTTTTGAAAAGAAATATTTAATGCTTCAATAATAGCAAAGTTTCTAATCGATAATTCCGATAACAATGCCCCATTCACCTCGTTATAAAATAATCCCTTACTAAAGGATTTTCTCAGTTCTTCATTCAAATAATCATGCTATATATTTGTATGTATATACTCTTCTAACCCGCTTCATTGTACCAAACATTTGTTTTACGGGTCAATCCATCTATTTTCTAACTTTATGCAAACAAAATATTATATTACAATTGAAAATTCATATTTTTAACCAATAAAAATATCTTGTTCACTTTCCACTTTACGATGGAAAGCAAACAAGATTTTTTGTTACAACATATTTAAGAAACGATCAGAGACAACACCTGTATCGTCAGGTGTACGGCAAATAATTAAGCAAGTATCATCACCACAGATGGTTCCGATGATCTCATCCCACTCTAAATGATCAATAAGTGCTCCAAGTGAATGAGCGTTACCAGGCAATGTTTTTAGCACAAGCATATGTCCTGCCGTGTCTAATTTTACAAATGAATCCACTAGATTTCGTTTTAATTTTTGTAACGGGTTAAATCGTTGATCTGCTGGCAAGCTATATTTATAGCGCCCATCATGTAATGGCACCTTCACTAAGTGCAGTTCTTTAATATCGCGCGATACTGTTGCTTGCGTTACATTAAATCCCTCATTACGTAAAATATCAACTAATTCATCTTGTGTTTCAATTTCTTTGTTTGCAATAATTTCCCTGATTTTAATATGGCGCTGACCTTTATTCATACATTTGCACCTCACACTATCTCTTACCATAGTTTAAACATTGGTATACTTCACTTATTTATGTTAACTTATAATTCGTTTCTTGTACACAATTGTTTTTACAATCATTATACAATTACAGCAAAAAGAGGAACAACATATGTTATTCCCCTTTCCCTTTTTGTTTTAGAACTTCATGCGCTTCTGTAACAACTTGCTCTATAGAAATCGGAGAATGATTTTCGCCATTCTCACGTTCACCATGCCATTTCAGATGAATTAAAAATTCAATATTACCATCCCCACCCGTAATTGGTGAGAATGTTAAACCTTCCACATCATAGCCTTCTTTTAAAGCAAACTCGACAATCATTTCTACAACAGCTTCATGTACTTTTCTATCGCGAACGATACCTTTTTTCCCAACTTGCTCTCTTCCAGCTTCAAACTGCGGTTTAATTAACGCTGCTACATCTCCGTTAGGCATAAGCATTGTTTTTAAAACTGGCAGTATAAGCTTTAATGATATAAATGAAACATCAATACTTGCAAATTGAGGTAAACCACGTTCTAAGTCTGCTGGTGTCACGTAACGGAAGTTTGTTCGTTCCATTACAACAACACGCTCATCTTGACGTAATTTCCACGCTAGTTGATTGTATCCTACATCTAATGCATAAGATAATTTCGCTCCATTTTGAAGCGCGCAATCTGTAAAGCCACCAGTTGATGAACCAATATCTATCATAACTTTATCTTGTAAATCAAGATGAAATGTCTCTAATGCCTTTTCAAGTTTATAACCACCACGACTTACATACGGCATAACTTGTCCCTTCACCGTAATCTCAGTATCTTGCGAGATTTTCTCTCCTGGCTTATCAAGTCTCATCTCATTCGCATATACGAGTCCGGCCATAATGGCGCGCTTTGCTTTCTCACGCGTTTCTATAAGTCCTCGCTCTACTAATAGTACATCTACTCTTTCTTTTTTTACGCTCATTTGTTACGCCCTTTTTTGTTTTGATGGAATCATTGTATGAATACGGTCTACAACAGCATCTGTCGTTAAACCAATTTCTTCTAATAATTTTGTTACACTTCCGTGCTCTATGAAGCGATCTGGAATACCCATTCGTTCAACTAATGCACTATGGTAACCATTTTCAGATGCAAATTCAACTACTCCTGTTCCAAAACCACCGATTAAACAAGCTTCTTCAATCGTTAAAATCGGTATATTCTTTCCTAGAAGATCATGTAAATATGCTTCATCCATTGGTTTAATAAAGCGAGCATTCACTACTTTCACTGAAACCCCAGCTTTTTCAAGACGCTCAGCTGCTTCCATTGCCATTGGTATTGTCGTACCAAACGTTAAAATAGCTGCTTGTGTACCCTCTTTTAACGTCTCCCATGTACCGATTGGAATCGCCTTTAATTCTTCATCCATATGAACGCCAAGTCCATTACCGCGCGCATAACGCAATGCGATTGGTCCATCTTCATATTGCATCGCCGTATAAACTAAATGTTGCCCTTCATTTTCATCTTTCGGCATCATAAGCACCATATTCGGCAAGTGACGTAAGAATGAGATATCAAATACGCCTTGATGCGTTTCACCATCTGCTCCTACTAATCCCGAACGATCTATTCCGATGAAAACATTTAAATTTTGGCGGCATATATCATGAACAACTTGGTCATATGCTCTTTGTAAAAATGTTGAATAAATCGCTAAGAATGGCTTCATTCCTTGCGTTGCCATACCTGCTGCCATTGTTGTAGCATGCTGTTCTGCAATACCTACATCAATCATACGATCTGGGAATTCTTTTTGGAATTTCTCAAGTTTTGATCCAACAGGCATTGCAGGTGTAATTGCTACGATACGCTCATCTGCTCTCGCTAGCTTAAGTACTGTTTCACTAACGACAGCACTCCATGCTGGTGCAACTTCTTTCGGCTTAACGAAGTCACCTGATTCAATTTTATAAGGTCCTGTTCCATGCCAAGTTCCAATAACGTCACTCTCAGCCGGTTTATAACCTTTTCCTTTTTTCGTAATAACGTGAACGAGTACTGGGCCTTTTGTTTTCTTTGCATATTGCAACGTTTCGAATAACTTTTCATAATCATGCCCATCGACTGGACCTAAATATGTAAAGCCTAACTCTTCGAAAAAGACACCAGATACTAGTAAATATTTAAGACTATCTTTTATTTTCTCTGCTGTCGCAGCCACTTTCCCGCCAACTGCTGGGATTTTCTTTAATATATACTCTAATTCATCTTTTACCCAGTGATATTTTCCTGCGGTACGTAAACGACCGAGCACATTATGAAGCGCACCAACGTTTGGTGCAATTGACATTTCATTATCATTCAAAATAACAATCATGTCTGTTTTTTCATGTCCAATATGGTTCAATGCCTCTAAAGCCATTCCGCCTGTTAAAGCACCATCTCCAATAATTGGTATAACATATTCTTTCGTTTTCTTTAAATCACGTGCCAGAGCCATTCCCATTGCAGCCGATAACGAAGTCGAGCTATGACCAGTTTCCCATACATCGTGCTCACTCTCACAACGTTTCGGGAAACCACATAGACCTTGATATTGCCTTAATGTACCAAACTCTTTCGCGCGTCCAGTTAAAATTTTATGTACATAGGATTGATGTCCTACATCCCATAAAAATTTATCTTGCGGGCTATCAAATAATTTGTGCAGAGCAATTGTGAGTTCTACTACACCTAAATTAGGTGCAATATGTCCACCTGTTTGAGAGAGCTCTTCAATTAAAAACTTACGAATATCCTCACTCAATCCCTCTAGTTCACTGATAGACATATCTTTCAAAAAACTAGGGTTTTGAATTTGCGTTAGATCCACATGGATCACTCACTTTCATTTCATAATCTGTCAACATGTCAAATATTATAAAAAACATTTACACAAAACAAGAAATTCTCTTTTCTATTTTTCGTCTTGTCCCGCTATTAACCAGTCTATTGCGCCTTAATCCTATTATAAACCATATTTCTTCAGGCGATGAAAAAAATAGCCGCTAACACGAAGTGATAACGGCAATGTAATCTACATATATTTTTGCCAATAACAAGAAAAGAAAAACCTTTTCCTACATTTATATCATAAAATGATGAATGACTCAACAAATGAAAACGCTGTTATATTAGTTATTACGTTTTGCAATCAAATCGCAAATAGATAGTAAATATTCATCTTGTAATTGCAAGGAGCTAATCGCACCTTTTGCTTCTGCAATTGTTTCTTCTAAAATATCCTTTGCTCTATCTACAGTAAACAACGTCGTATATGTGCTCTTTTCATTAGAAAGATCGCTACCAATCGGTTTTCCAATCTCTTCTTCAGTTCCTTCGACATCTAAAATATCATCTCGAATTTGGAAAGCTAGACCGATATATTTGGCAAACGTAAGCAACTTTTCTTCTTGCTCTTCTGTCGCATCAGAAAGTATCGCACCCGCAAGTACAGCAAATTCAAGTAGTTTTCCGGTCTTATGTTTATGGATGTACTCCAATTCATCAATCGTAAGGCGTTTCCCTTCCGCTTCCATATCTGCCACTTGTCCGCCAACCATCCCTTCTGGTCCTGCTGCTTTTGCGAGTTCAAGTACAAGTCTTACTTTTTTTTCAGCAGAAATTTCTTTTTGCTCATATGCCATAATAACTTGAAAAGCGTATGTCAATAAGCCATCTCCTGCTAAAACTGCCATCGCTTCACCAAATACTTTGTGATTTGTGGGCTTTCCTCTTCTTAAATCATCATCATCCATACAAGGTAAATCATCATGAACTAACGAATATGTATGAATCATTTCAAGAGCACAAGCTGCACCTACTCCAAGATTTCTTTCTTTCCCAAACGCTTGTAATGTTGCAAACAAAAGTAACGGGCGGAGACGTTTTCCACCCGCTTCCAAAGAATATGCCATCGCTTCACGAAGTACATTTGGACATTGTAATCCATTTGCATAGCTTACAAGTTTTTCTTCTACGAAAGTTTTACTTTCTTTCAAAAAAGTATCAAAAGCAATCGTCACTATGCTTCATCTCCTAAAGCAGTAAACGGTTCAAGCTCTCCATCTTCCCCAAGAATAACTGCCATTTGTTCTTGTACATTCTTCAGCTTCTCATCACAAAGCTTAGATAATTCCATACCTTCTTTAAAATAAGAAATCGCTTCTTCTAAAGGTACGTCACCTTGTTCTAGCTTAGAAACAAGATGCTCAAGTTGCGAAATTGCCTCTTCAAAGCTTAATTTATTTTCCATTATTCAATTCACGCTCCTCTATGCCTGATACGCTACAATCTAGTATTCCATCTTGTAATTGAACTGAAACAGCATCTCCAAGGCTTACATCTTTCACACTTTTTAACACTTGCTTCTCTTCATCATATACAAGCCCGTACCCTCTCATCATTACTTTAAGCGGACTTAATGCTTCAAGTTTTTGAGCAGCTCTTACAAAGGCAAATTCTTTCGTTTGAAGTAACGTTTGCATTTCACGTTGTAATTGCTTTTGCAACGTTTCCACAGCTACCTTCGTTTGCATAATTTTTTGAGATGGGTGGTGCTTCTCTAAATAAAATGAAAGTTGCTTTAACTGATTCACCTTTTTATCAATATAGCGCTCTTTCGCTAAAACAAGCTGTTCTAGCGCTCTATCTAATTGCTCTTCCTTTTGCTCATATACTTGTCTTGGATAACGGAACGCATACGATTTTTGCAACACTTGTAGTTTTTCTTCTTTTTTATGTACTAACTCTCTCATTGCTCTTTGCAATCTCAGAGTTCTTTGTAATACCTTTTCTTGTAACTCTATAATGTTAGGTGCTGCCAGCTCAGCTGCTGCGGTCGGTGTTGGCGCGCGTAAATCTGCAACAAAATCTGCGATTGTAAAATCCGTTTCATGGCCTACTGCCGAAATAATAGGGATTTCACTCTTAAAGATTGCTCTTGCAACCATTTCCTCATTGAAAGCCCATAATTCCTCAATAGAACCTCCACCACGACCAACGATTAGTACATCTATCTCTCCCATTTCATTCGCTGTACGAATCGCTTGTACAATCGAGGGAGCCGCTGACTCCCCTTGTACAAGTACCGGAAATACAATAACATTCCCAATTGGATAACGACGTTTAATCGTTGTTATAATATCACGAATCGCTGCTCCTGTTGGCGACGTAATCACACCTATTGTTTTAGCGTAAGGAGGAATCGCTTTTTTATAAACTTGAGAAAAAAGTCCTTCTTCTTCTAAACGAACTTTTAACTGTTCGTACGCTAAATGTAAATTTCCGACTCCGTCAGGCTGCATGTCTTGAATATAAATTTGATAAGAACCACTCGCCTCGTAAACAGAGATTTTTCCTTTCACGAGTACCTTCATCCCATTTTCCGGTTTGAATTTAATATTACGATTATGGCCCGCAAACATAACCGCTGCGATTCTTGCATTTTCATCTTTCAATGTAAAATACATGTGGCCACGGCTATGATTTTTAAAGTTGGAAATTTCACCTTTTAACCAAACAGACTGCAAATGCGGATCATATTCTATTTTTGTTTTTATATAGCGTGTTAACGCTGTAACGGTTAAATATTGCTTCTCCATTTCTCTCTCCTCATAGCCGAATCAAATTATTTACAAACGACACCTGCACGTTTGGCAGATTCAACAGTATTATGAAGAAGCATTGTGATTGTCATTGGACCAACACCCTTTGGAACAGGTGTAATGTAACCCGCAACATCTAACACGTTGTCAAAGTCAACATCACCACAAAGTTTTCCTGTTTCTAAACGGTTAACACCAACGTCAATTACAACCGCTCCTTCTTTAATATAATCCGCTGTTATCATTTTAGGTCGTCCAACAGCTACGATTAAAATATCAGCTAACTTCGATAACTCTTTCATATTTTGCGTCTTAGAATGACAATATGTGACAGTTGCATTTTCATTTAAAAACAATTGCCCCACTGGTTTACCGACAATATTACTTCTTCCAATTACCACTACATGTTTTCCAGAAATATCAAGATTTGTTTCTTTTACTAATTCTACAATACCATGCGGTGTACATGGAAGGAATGTATCTTGTCCCGTCATCATGCGTCCCACGCTGATTGGGTGAAATCCGTCTACATCCTTTTCTGGTGAAATTCTTTCAATGATAGCTTTTTCTTCAATATGTTTTGGTAAAGGTAATTGCACTAATATACCATTAATACGGTCATCGCCATTTAAGCGATCGATTTCAGCAAGCAAACGTTCCTCAGTAATTGTTTCAGGAAGTTCAATTAGCTCTGAGTAAATCCCTACTTGTTCACAGCCTTTTTCTTTTCCTTTCACATAAGAACGAGATGCTGGATCTTCTCCAACTAAAATAACTGCTAATCCTGGTACAATACCTTGCTCTTTCAACTTCACAACTTCTTCTGTTAATTGTGCTCGTTTTTTCTCCGCAACTTCATTTCCTTTGATGATTACTGCTACCATTTTAAGATTCCCCCTTAAAGAATTTACAGTGTATCTTTTATATTAGATAAAACGCCGTTAATAAAACGACGAGATTCCTCATCCCCAAATGTTTTAGCAATTTCAATTGCTTCGTTAATTGTTACGTTGTGTGGAATTTCTTCCATGTATTTCATTTCATACACAGCTACACGTAAAATACTGCGATCAACAATACTAATACGCTCAAGCTTCCACTTTTTTAAATTTTGACGAATCGCTTCATCGATTGCTTCTTTATTTTCTACAAAACCTACTACAAGTGACTCTAGAAACTCATTTGTTTCTTCGCCTTCATCTAGCGTGTTTTCCACTGCTACTTTCGGTTCTAATTCACCTGTAATATCCATTTGGTATAATGCTTGCATTGCTCTTTCTCTAGCCGTCCTACGTTTCATTGTAACTCTCCTTTATGCTTCAAGTCTTTCCTTATACTTTGTTATATTATTATAATTTATAAGCCGTCAATTCACTTACTCTTACAGTTTTCATTGATTTTCCAACCTTATAATACAATGATAATAACACAATTTATCGTTTCACACACGGGTTACAAGGCTGAAAAATAATAAAAAGATTAACTTCAAGTTCCATATCTTATCACAATGTACGTTTTTTGGAAAAACGACACATTTTCTTGTTTATTTCTTATTTTTTGAAATAGTATAATAATTAGAGGGTTGTAATTTGTGAAGAAATGAAACGATAAAAAAGATGCCTATGTTACTAGGCACCTTTTCATTCTTACACTGGTTCGATTTCTGTTTTTTGTGTTTCGAATGTTACGCCAACGATGTGAACATTGACTTCTTTTGGCTCAAGTCCTGTCATTGTAAAGAGTGCTTGGCGAATATTGTCTTGAATCTTTTGTGCAACAACTGGAATTGCTACACCAAAATACATTACAACATAAAGGTCAACGATAATATCTTCGTTTGCTAATTCAACCTTTACACCTTTACCATGATTTTTCTTACCTAACTTCTCAACAACATCTGTAGCAAAATTACCGCGCATTGCCGCTACACCTTCTACTTCAGCAGCTGCAATACCTGCAATTACTTCAATTACTTCTGGTGCAATTTCTACTTTACCAAGAGTTGTATCTTGACCCATATCTAACATATGTTCAGCCATGAAAAAAACCTCCTTTAATGTATCACTGCGTCACAAGTTCATGCTCTTCCAAAAATTTCGTATTAAACTCACCTTTTACAAAATCAGGATGATCTAGCAATTGCAAATGGAACGGGATTGTTGTATGTACGCCTTCAATGACAAATTCACTAAGTGCGCGCTTCATTTTTGCAATTGCCTCTTCACGTGTTTTTCCGTGAACAATTAATTTAGCAACCATCGAATCATAGAAAGGTGGGATTGAATATCCCGGATATACAGCTGAATCGACGCGAATACCAAATCCTCCTGGTGGTAAGTACATTTCTACTTTACCTGGAGATGGCATAAATTTTTTGGCAGGGTTTTCCGCATTAATTCGACATTCAATTGCCCAACCATTAAATTGTACTTCTTCTTGCTGTAACGATAACTTTTCTCCTGAAGCAACAAGAATTTGCTCTTTAATTAAGTCCATTCCCGTTACCATTTCAGTAACCGGATGCTCAACCTGAATTCTCGTATTCATCTCCATGAAATAAAAGGTTTTCGTTTTATATTCATAAATAAACTCAACCGTACCAGCACCTGTATAATCAACCGCTACCGCCGCTTTAACTGCCGCTTCACCCATCTGCTTGCGAATATCTTCATCAAGTGCAGGTGATGGACTTTCTTCTAATAGTTTTTGCAAACGGCGCTGAATTGTACAATCACGCTCTCCTAAATGAATGGCATTTCCGTGTGTATCTGCCATTATTTGAATCTCAACATGGCGGAAATCTTCAACGTACTTTTCTAAGTATACACCAGGGTTCCCAAAAGCGGTACTAGCTTCTTGCTGTGTAATTTGAATTCCTTTTATAAGCTCTTCTTCATAGCGTGCAACACGAATACCTTTTCCGCCACCACCTGCAGTCGCTTTAATAATAACTGGATATCCAATTTGATTAGCAAGCTCGATCGCTTCTTCGGTATTTTTAATAATCCCTTGTGAACCTGGTACAATCGGAACCCCTGCTTCTTTCATTGTATCACGAGCAACGTCTTTTGTGCCCATCTTTGAAATAGCTTCTGGACTTGGACCGATAAAAATCAAGTTACATTCACGGCATAACTCTGCGAAATCTGCATTCTCTGCTAAAAATCCGTATCCCGGATGAATAGCATCGCAGCCTGTTAACTTCGCAACGCTAATAATGTTTGTCAAATTTAAATAGCTTTCTTTCGAAATCGTTGGTCCTACACAATACGCCTCGTCTGCAATCTGTACGTGAAGTGACTCTTTATCTGCTTCTGAATAAATTGCAACTGTTTCAATATCCATTTCTTTACAAGCACGAATAATTCGTACAGCAATTTCCCCACGATTGGCTATTAATACTTTTTTTATCATCACAAAGACTCCCTTATTACGCTTTTACAAGAAATAGCGGTTGTCCATACTCAACAAGTTGTCCGTTATTAACAAGAATTTCAACAATTTCGCCCTCTACATCAGCATCAATTTCGTTAAATAACTTCATAGCCTCGACAATACATACGATAGAATCTTTCGATACTCTATCCCCAACACTTACATATGGAGGGGTATCAGGCGAAGAAGAAGAATAGAATGTACCTACCATCGGTGATGTGATTTTATGTAGGTTTTCATTTTGAACAGCCTTCTTCTCTTCTTGTTTTGGTGCTTCTGCTTGTGCTGCTGCTACTTTCGTTTCAACTTCAACAGGCGCTACTGGTTGCATAGCTTGTTTTGCTGCAGGTGCTTGCACAGCAACAACTTCATTACCACGCTTTTTCATTTTGATTGTTGTACCGTCTTTTTTGTATTCAAATTCATCAATATTAGAGCTATCAATTAATTTAATTAATTCGCGAACTTCTTGAATTTTAAACATGTAAAATCCACTCCCATACTCTTGTTTGTCCCGTTTTTACAGATTCTCGTCACGAAAACTAGATTGACTGTAAAAATACGATGTACTCTATTAGAAAATATATTTCATTAACTAATAGAAATATTTACTATTTCCATCTTACGATAAATTTTTTAAACATTCCAATTTATATTTCTTTATAATAAATCGAAATTCCTGTAAAAATATTATTCCAATAAAAAATTAATACCTAGTAATAATACCAAGTTTCACATGAAATTGGCAAGACCACTTCTAAAAAAACATTCACTACTTTTTCAAAACGTTACACAGCAAACATGCCATTCCCTCTCCACTCTTCACCACACCTATAGTCAATAACATATTTTTACCAAATATTATTTTTTTGTTTACACGCCGTTCATCATTCCTTCATATAAGAATAGTATGTTCAAAGTGTAGAAAATATATTGTGTCGAGGTGTGGAAATATGATATGGCTCATTCTCTTTTTACCTGCCGTAATCGTTTGGGCATGCGTTCTTTTCATCCACGTCAAATCCGGAAAAAGTAATCATCAGTACCATGAACCACTAATCTTTTACTCACAACGTATTTCTCCGTTCCGAGTTGAACATAGTAAAAATAATTACAAAGACGAAATAGAAAAAAGCTATCGAAAATGATAGCTTTTTTCTATTCACACGTACTTACATACTCTTTTTACTATTTGCATACCCCTTGCTTAGTAAAAGATAATAATCCGCAGGGAAATCCCTACGGATTAAAGTTTCACTTATTTCGCTGGTGGATCAAATTTCACACCTACATCTTTTGATCCGCCTTCACTTCTTACAAGTTGAATAATTTTATTTGCTTCTTTCTGTGAATGTTTTGCCGCTTTAACTGTTACTCTAATATCAGTACCATCAGCTCTTACAAGAGCATCTGGATATCCTCCTTGAGATTTAATTACTGTCTCAAGTAATTCTTGCTTCGTTTCCATTGTAGTGATTGCATCAAAGTTATCTTTCGCTTTACTCTTTTCTGTCGCTGAAGATTTCGAAGAATTCATCACTTCTTGTAATTTTGCTTTCTCTTCACTACGCTGATCTTCCATTTGCATACGTAAAGCTGTGAAATTCTCATCACTTGATTGAACTGATACATTGCCCTCTTTTTTACTTGTTTCTTTTTTTGCATTTTCTTTTTTGTCTGTTTCTTTATTTGTTGTTTCTTTGCTTGTATTTTCTTTTTTCGGAGTTTCTTTAGGCGCTTCGTTTGTTACTGCTTTATCAGTACCTTGTTTTTCTTGTCCAATCTTTTCACCTGTTGCTGGCGATGCTGTATTCATTTTGTCAGGAGTTGTCACGTAATACACAGATAGTACAACAACTAAACTTAACATCGTTAATAACCAAACTGTTTGTTTTTTTAACACTTTATTTCCTCCCTATCAATTTTTCGGTGAAACTGAAACGCGATGGGCCGGTACATCTAGCAGCCTTATCACAGCTTCTTTTACCATTGCTTTAACTTGTATATTATCCACTCCCTTTGCTACGACAAGAACACCACGTACTTTCGGCTTCTCTGTTCGTAAAACAACAGGAGTTTCTTTATCCCCTTCACGTATAATGACAGTCTTTTCATCAAGAGACTCGTCCTCTACTTCTCTCTTACCGCCTGTTTTATCTGTTTCACCTGTTGTTTGTGAGCGTTTCACTGTATTTTTTTCTAAAATTTTTTCTTCAGATGAATCCAAATTCACTTTAATCGTTACGTCTTTTACTCCTGCTATTTCTTCTAAAGCAGTTTTTAATTCTTGCTCATACGCTTTTTCATATTTTTCTACATTTGACATACTATCATTACTTTTTTGTCCGAAAGTTGGTACGTCTTTTTCTTGGTTTTGAGTTTTTTGTTCTTTAAATACAGGTACTTCTTCTTTTTTACTTGAAAAGAGACTACTAGAAAACATAAGCAAAATTCCAAGTATGAGTAGGACAAGTAAAAACTTAGGTGTTACCTTTTTACCCTTCTCGTTGCTTTCTTTTTGATCCCCATTCAATAAGTTTCGAAAAAATAAGAACTTCGAATTTTTATCTTTATTGTCCATTTACTCTACCTGTCCTCCCTTCCATTTGAACTTGGATTTGTTTATTCTCTAGTTGCCACCTGCTTGAAAAGAAGTCTTTCATTTCTACATTCGTTTCCTCTACTTTTTTCGGTGGTTCTTTCGTGTTAATTTCAACTGGTTTTACTGTTTCGATTGCATCATTTTTACTACGTTCTTTTTCTTTTAACGTCACAACAACAGATTGAATATCTTTCGCTGACTTTACTTCCGCTGTGCTTTCCGCTGCGACTATTTGTATTTCAGAGACTGACATACCATACTGTTTCTCAAACTCTTTTCCTACTTCTTTTTTCATTTTGGTAGCCATCTCTTCTAAACTATATGCACGTGTTAGAGCTTGTATTTCTTTTTTCTTCGAATCTATTGAATTTTTTACAGATCCTTCTGCTACGTACTTTTCTTCATTAAAATTTGCAATTACTTCATTTACATCTGTCTGCAATAGTTTAAAAAGAGGTGTTAAAATTAATACGACTAACAAAAGACTTACAACGAATTTAACGTATTTTTGCAAATTCGAATTTGGAAGAATAAGATGAAGCATTGTCGCTAAGAGCAAAAAAACGATAATATTTCTGATCCACTCTGTAACAAATTGCATACTCTTCACCTCCTACCGCATCATAAGTGTAATATTCCCCGCAGCAATAATAATTGTAATACTTAAAAAGAACATAAATGATACGATAGCTAAGCAAGCAAATACGTAAATGATGCTTCGTCCAATAATGTCTAAGCATTGAATAATTGCTCCGCCGCCAACCGGTTGCAATACTGCTGCTGCGAATTTATAAATAAATGCGATACAGAAAATTTGAATCGCTGGAAAAGCAACAATTAAACATAAAATGACGAGCCCAATAATTCCGACTGTGTTTTTCAATAATCCTGATGCGCTAATAACAGTATCTGCCGCTTCTGTAAACATCCTTCCAACTACTGGAATGAAGTTCCCTGTTACAAATTTAGCAGTTTTCACAGCTATTCCATCAGCAACGGCTGTTGCTGTTCCTTGTACAGATAATACCCCTAAAAAAATCGTTAAAAAGATACCGATAATCCCAACGCTAACGTTTTGCAGAAGCTTGGACAATTTCGTCACTTTATATTGATCACTCATTGTACTTACAATACTTAATATCGTTGCCAGTAATAAAAGCGGTAGAACGATATAATTCATAAGAAGCCCGCTTGTATTCATTAAGAAAATGATAATCGGATGAAAGAAAGATACAGATACAACCCCGCCACCAGTCGCTATAAGCGCCAATAAAATTGGCAATAGCGCTAATATGAAATCTACCATTGTTTGTATCGTTTCTCTTGCATATGTCATAACGACATAAAAACTATTTAAAGCAAAAATAATAAGTACCATATATACAACAGCATCAGCAATTTTACTTACACTACTTTTTGAAAAAGCGGATTGCAGTGATTGCAACAATGCACTAAAGATTGTGAGCATAATGAGTGTGCCAAGCAGTTTTCCATTAGCTGCAAGCTCATGAAATAAATATTTTAATAACCCTATCATCCACTCTTTTAGAGAGAATTCTTTTTCTCCCTTTACAAACTCCATAAAACTCCCTTTTTGACTCTCTGGCAAATAGCCTCCATATTTTGTAACAAGCCCGTCCCAAAATTGCTTCACATCTTCAATTCCGAGCTTATCCAATTGTTGATCAACGACGTTTGTTTCTACAGGAGAAGCTTGTACAACAACTGGTAAAGAAAAGAAAAGGAAGCAAGCAAATAGCAGCTTAGCTCCAAACCTCCTCAACATTCACTCCCCCTTATCCCGTCGGTAAAAATCCGAGAATAGTTTCAATTACAACCGTCAAAATAGGAATTGCCATAACGAGAATTAAGATTTTCCCAGCAAGTTCAATTTTCGAAGCGATGGCACCTTGACCAGCATCTTTTGTAATTTGAGCTCCAAACTCGGCAATATAAGCAATTCCAATAATCTTTAGTAACGTTTCCACGTAGACGTTACTAACTTTCGCTTCACTCGCAACTCTCTCAATCATTTGTAAAATAGAATGAATTTGATCGATTAAAATAAGAAACATCACGCTACCTACGAACACAATAAATAAAGATGTAATACTAGATTTATGCTGGTTCAAAACAGCAGCTAAAAACGTAGCAACGAGGCCTAATCCGACAATTTGTATAATTTCGATTCGAACCGCCTCCTTTACTGGAAGAGAAAGACACTTTTAATCTTGTCGAATAGCGTATTAATTAAAAATGCAACATGAAATAAAATGACGACAAAACCGACAAGGATAACCCAATTTGCAATATCCTCACGCTTCAATTCTTTTAGTACAGTATGAATGAAAGCTAAAACAATGCCGATTCCGGCGATTTGAAATATTAATCCAACATCAATGGACATCGCCTTTCTCCCCCCTATAGCAGTAAAATTACAATAAGTAGCCCTGCTAGTACCCCTAAGCTCTTAATCATTTTTTCGTATTGCAGTTGTAAAGCTTTCGCTTCCTCTTCTTCTCTCTCCAAATGTGTAATACATAAGCGAATATGTTTTTGTTGTGATTCACGATCATGTTGCCCGAGGGTTTCACCAAATTGCTGCAGTATTTCATACTCGGTTTGTTGAAAAGCCGTCAACTTCCAATTCTCTTTCAAACTATCTATCCAAGCTTCCCTTACCGTTTGTTCTCCACTTTCTAGTTTTTTAGCGAAACTTTGAAATATCCAATTTAATGGCTTTGGCATTTGTTTAACTAATCGCTCGGCAGCCTCAGATAAAGGTGTGTGTCCATACATAATTTCTGCCTCTAATGATTGAAGTGCTGATTTTAATAACCTAAGTTGCCTCGGCCTCTCACTGTATCTTTTAGCGTACGAAAACCCGAAAAAGGTGCTGACCGCAACGATTAACACTGCACCAAATATTTTCACCATACGCCCTCAGCCTTTCTATTTGATAACACTGGTTTTCCATATTTATCTTTCACCTGCATAACCGTTCCTGGACCCCTCGCTTTTGACAACTCCACAAACCTATCAAATATACCAAGCTCTAGCACTGCCTTGAGCGATGGACGTCTCACAACATCCTCATAGGAAAATCCGTGTGCGCTTATAAAAAGCTGAACCCCTGCATGCACTGCCTCCATAATTGCTTCACTATCTTCTTTACGGCCAATTTCATCTACGATCAAAATATCAGGACTCATAGAACGAATCATCATCATCATTCCTTCTGCCTTTGGACATGCGTCTAACACATCGACTCGGGTACCAAAATCATATTGCGGGATCCCTTTTACACAGCCAGCAATTTCTGACCGTTCATCAACGATCCCCACTTTACAGGAAGGAATTTCGGAAGCACTTACCCCTTGACTCATGCAACGTGCTACATCTCTTAAAAGCGTCGTTTTTCCCGTTTGGGGAGGGCCAATTACCATCGTGTTTAACCACCTTTTTTCATACAAATATGGCAAAAGCGGTTCAGCAATCCCTATTTTTTGACGAGCAATACGAATATTAAAGGAAGAGACATCACGAATCATTTTCACTGCGCTTTTTTCTGTAATGACTTTTCCTGCTAACCCGATTCTATGCCCCCCGCGAAGCGTCACATACCCACGTTTTAATTCCTCTTCCATCGTATAAATTGAGAATTGACTTAATTTATTCAATAAGTAAATAGCATCCTCTACAGTAGTGATATAGTCATAAAAAAACACCTTTCCGTGTGCAATACACTCTAGCGGCCTTCCAATTCGAACACGAATTTCCTCTAAAGCATCGTATTGCTTACATTCTTCAATTAAGTACTTCATCGTTTTTGGTAAAACTTCTAATACCTCTTTCATCGGCTTCTCCCCACTATACTCGACTTACTATTTCAGTAATGCGATAAAAATACAGCAAATTCCAAGCGCTAGAAAAAAGAGCTTCAAGAAAGAAATTTCACTTGCTACACTCGCTATCCCAATTGTCATTGTTAAAATTAATACGGTAGGTCCAACAAACGCCAACATACCATTTATAAACAACGCTTTCTTCGCATCATTCACATAAAGCATAAGCAAAGCAGCAAATATCTCCGCACTACCTGAAAATAATCGAAGTGCCCCCATAACAAGCACGGATGTTTCCATTGCCGCTAGCCACTGTTTCATTCTTCCACCTTCTCCCGTAACAGTTACTAACTTCGTATTCTAAAAAAGAATATATTTGTACAACCATATGCAGAGGTTGTCTATTTCAGAAGTAAAAACATAATTTTTCTCTAAAGTCTGAATTACAATCTGAATATTCATATTACTTCATGGTATATTATGGTATATTTAGTTTAAAAGGGGTTTAAACCATGCAGCACGTCACTTTATTACCACTAGATTTATGCTATACAAATGTGATTTTCGAGCTATCAAGTGATCCACATATAAAAAATGCATTGGGGATAACGGTAGAAAACATCGAAGACACGAAAACATTTCTTCTTTTCGCAATAGAAGAAGAGCGTCAAAAGAAATCCTTATCGAGAATGATTGTGAATGAAGAAAATGAAATAATTGGCCTCACCACACTTAAACATATTAATAATGAAAAAAAGCAATCTCACATTGGTAGTTGGATTGGCTATCCATACTGGGGAAAAGGCTATAACGAGGCTGCTAAAAAAGAAATCTTTAAAATCGCCTTTTTAGACTTACAACTTTCCTACGTATTTGCTGGTGCTAAAACGAATAATATCCGCTCACTAAAAGCACAAGAAAAACTACCCTATATTTCATTGCATGTGGAAAACAAGTTTCCAGACGAACACGCTGCACTAGAGAAAGAAGTAAGGTCACCTTGCTCTCTGCATGTCGTGTCACGTGAAAATTTTTTAAACTGGTTGAAATTACAGAATGAGGAGGAAAAATATGAAGGCATTGAAAATTAGTTTAACCGTTGTAGTAGAATTAGCTCTTATTTATCTTTTTTCATTATTAGTCGGTTGGTCATTTATAGAGACCTTTTTCCTTGGTAGTTTAGCAATATTTGCAATTATGTGGTTAATTATTATGAGTAACCATAGAAATAACATTACAGATCACGCAATTAGTAAAACATTAACTGGCGTTGAGACTGGCGAAATAAAACCATTTCAAATTGTTTTGACTCCATCTATTATGGGTACCCTTTCACTTGTTTTAGTCAGTTTTATAATAACAGCTATTTACTATCTACCCTATTTCCTATAAAAAAAGCACTCGTGAATTATCACGAGTGCTTTTTTACTATGCACGAGAAACGTATTTACCTTCACCAGTGTTGATGATAAGCATTTCGCCTTCGTTAATGAAGATTGGTACTTGTACAACAAGACCAGTTTCTAATGTAGCTGGTTTTGTTACGTTAGAAGCAGTATCACCTTTAATACCAGGCTCTGTTTCTGTAACTTGTAATTCAACTGTGTTTGGAAGTTCAACACCAAGTACTTCGCCTTGGTAAGTCATAATTGCTACTTCCATGTTTTCTTTTAGGAATTTAAGCTCGCGCTCGATTTGTTTTTCACCAAGTTCGATTTGCTCATAAGTTCCGTTATCCATAAATACGTGAGCCTCACCGCTTGCGTATAAGTATTGCATACGACGGTTTTCGATGTGTGCTTTTTCTACTTTCTCACCTGCACGGAATGTTTTCTCTTGAACAGAACCTGTGCGAAGATTACGTAGTTTAGAACGAACGAATGCAGCACCTTTACCTGGCTTTACGTGTTGGAAATCAAGTACTTGCCAAAGGGCATTGTCCACTGAAATTGTTAAACCTGTACGAAAATCGTTTACTGAAATCATGTAAAAAAATCCTCCTGTGTATTACAAAATAATAAGTTCTTTTGGTGATTTCGTAATTACTTCATTACCTTCACTTGTCACAATGATATCATCTTCAATACGTACGCCGCCAATACCTGGAATATAAATACCTGGCTCTACTGTTACAGCCATACCTGGTTCAAGTACTGTATCAGAACGGAACGCTAAACCTGGTGCTTCATGGATTTCAAGACCTATTCCATGACCAGTAGAGTGTCCAAAGTATTCACCATATCCTTTTTCCGTTATGTAGTCACGCGTTAGCGCATCAGCCTCGCGACCTGTTAAACCAGCTTTAATACCGTTCACACCACGTAGTTGTGCTTCTAAAACGATATTATAAATTTCTTTTAATTTATCAGATGGTTCACCGACTGCAATCGTACGAGTAATATCAGAACAATATCCTTTGTAATAAGCGCCGAAGTCTAATGTAACGAAATCTCCTGTTTCTATCACTTTTTCAGATGCCACGCCGTGCGGTAATGCCGAACGAAGACCTGAAGCAACGATAATATCAAACGAAGAAGATGTTGCTCCTTGTTTTCTCATGAAAAATTCAAGTTCATTTGACACTTCAATTTCAGATACTCCCGGGCGAATGAATGATAGAATATGCTCAAAGGCAGCATCTGCAATCTGTGCAGCTTCCTTTAATATCTTAATCTCTGAATCAGTCTTTATCAAGCGTAACTTTTCTACAAGTCCAGAAGTCGGGATAAATTCAGCATCAATCGCTTCCTTATGCACTGAATAAGAACTATATGTAAGAGTATCTTGCTCAAAACCAAGTTTTTGAATTCCAAGCTCTTTCACTTGCTTTGCCACTTCATCAATGATCAATCCTGCGTGCTGTACAACCTCATATCCAACCGCTTGTTTACTTGCCTGCTCGACGTAACGGAAATCTGTAATAAATTGAGCACGATCTTTTGAAATAAGAACAACGCCTGCTGTTCCTGTGAAGTTAGCCATATATCTACGACTATGTTCATTTGTTAACAAAATACCGTCAATGCCAGCCTCATCAAATGCACTTCGTAATCTTTCAATTTTCTCCATTACTTTATGCCTCCCTCAATTTCTCCATTAATGCAAATAACGCTAACTTATAGCCATAAAAACCAAATCCTACAATTTGACCTGCACAAACAGCTGCCGTCACAGATTCATGACGGAACGATTCACGCTGATGAATGTTAGAAATATGTACTTCAATAACAGGAATCGAAATGCTCGCAATGGCATCACGAATCGCATAGCTATAATGCGTAAATGCTCCCGGATTTAAAATGATCCCTTCATATATATCTTCCGCTTCATGAATAATGTCGATAATCGCACCTTCATGATTCGATTGGAAACATTCTAACTCCACTCCCATTGTTTCTGCTTCTTGCTTCATATCTGCTTCAAGTGTCGCTAGCGTGCCCTTTCCATATACATTTACCTCACGAACACCGAGGCGATTTAGGTTAGGACCGTTTACGAGGAGTAACTTTTTCATATTCTTAAAACTCCTTAATATTAAATATCTATACAATATTTTAACATAGGAGTTACTTATTTGAATAGTTCGTCTTCTCTTGCCCTTCTTGTTCTGCTTTATTGCTATTTACTGCGTAAGAAACAGAATATGCTATAAACACACCATACAATATAAAAATACATATTGTCGTCACAATTGTCTCTTTTGGTAAATGGAGCGCACTTTTAATAACAGGAGCCATTAAACCCATCCCCAAAAACAGTAGTGCCCACCAAAATAGCCCATAAATAATTCCCGCTATAATCCCTTCAAACTTCGCAAAAAATGCTTTATACAAAAAGGCGATCAAAATTGAAAGAAGTCCCATACACACTATTCCGAACACATTGCCCCATACACCCTCTTTCCAACTTCCAAACGCAAATGGTAAAAGGAAATAATTCGGTCCCGCCTCCGTGAATGAAAATATATGAAGGAAATACCAGATCCCGCCCCAAAAGATTCCACCAAACAAACCAATCTGCACAAAATTCCTTGTTCCTAATTGTTCTTGACTCACATCGACACCTCCGCTCAATAGTATGCCCGAAACTATTTTGAAGCATGTTTAAATCCTGCGAAATTTGTCTATAAAAAGAATAAGAAATGTCCGACTCTCATAACATTTTCCCTTGTCATCTACTTGTATTTGCCGATAAAATAAAGGAAACTCGGTGATTGTCTTATTTCAAAACGACAGAACCCAGTATGACAATTGCCTCTTTT
Source organism: Bacillus sp. PK6-16 (assembly GCF_056530295.1). Classification (NCBI taxonomy): domain Bacteria; kingdom Bacillati; phylum Bacillota; class Bacilli; order Caryophanales; family Bacillaceae; genus Bacillus; species Bacillus sp. PK6-16. The sequence goes on along the minus strand of NZ_CP096511.1, from coordinate 1,235,400 downwards.
TCTACATAAGAGAGAAACAAATACAGGTTGGTGTTAACATGGCAGAAGAGTCAAAACAAATATATGGCGGGCAAGCGGTCATAGAAGGAGTTATGTTTGGCGGTAGAGAATATACTGTTACAGCGGTTCGTCGTAAAGATAAATCGATTGAATTTTATCGATTACCACGCGTTCGTAATAAAGTACTATCTACCCTAAAAAAAATTCCATTTTTACGAGGGATTGCCGCTATTGTGGATGCAAGTGCGAATGGAGCAAAGCATTTAAACTTCGCTTCAGAACGATTTGACGTCCACCCAGAAGATGATGAACAAATTGCAAATAAAAAAGAAGAACAATCAAAATTAACGATGGTACTAGGAGTTGCAGCTGTTGGCGTTTTATCTTTTATATTCGGTAAAGTCATTTTCACAGCAGTTCCTGCACTATTAGCTGAATTAACGAGACCGATTTTCCCATCTCATACTGGGCAAATCATTGTCGAAAGTGTCATTAAGCTCATGCTATTATTGAGCTATATATACTTTATTTCTTTAACCCCACTTATTAAGCGGGTATTTCAGTATCACGGTGCAGAGCATAAAGTAATCAATGCTTACGAGAATAACCTTCCTCTGACTGTAGAAAACGTTCAAAAGCAAACTCGTCTCCATTATAGATGCGGCAGTAGCTTTATTATATTTACAGTCATTATTGGAATGTTCGTTTATTTCCTAGTCCCTACAGATCCTCTTTGGGCACGAGTTATAAACAGAATTTTATTAATTCCAGTTGTACTTGGTATTTCTTTTGAAGTATTGCAATTTACAAATCGATTACGAGATATTCCCGTATTACGCGTACTTGGATATCCTGGATTATGGCTACAACTATTAACAACGAAAGAACCAACAGATGATCAAGTGGAAGTAGCAATTGCATCGTTTGAAGAATTATTACGTTTAGAAAACAAACAATAATTATTTAAAAATGGTGTTCAACTCCTTTCCTCATCGTTAATATACTAATTTCAATATATGTTTTTAGGAGGTGTCCCTTATGAACGGTCGTTCGTTTACTTTCGCTATATTTATGCTTATTATCGGATTGGCAATATTCGGCCTTGTTTCATCTGTTATTACAAATCCCATGGGTGTATTAAGAAATATCGGGTACATGTTACTTGTTGTCGGTATCTTTTACTTGCTATACAAGATGTTTACAAATTCCAGTGGTTCCGCAAATTCGCAAAGCTCATATAAGCGTGCGGCAAAACAATCGAACCGCAAACATGGGAAACAAAATGTAGCACCCCTAGGCAATTCTTTCTTTAAGTCAAATACTTCTAATGACAAAAATAAAAAAGGGAATTCTTCCACTTTGAAACGAAAAAGAAAACAGTCTCATTTAACTGTCATTGAAGGCAAAAAAAGCAAAAAGAAAGACCGTGCTTCCTTTTAGGAAATACGGTCTTTTTTTATACTTTGAAGCACTTCTTTTAAACTTTTCTCTCTCATACTTTCAATTCGAAGATGATGATTTTCAAACGGTAAATTCCGTGTCACATCATTAGGTACCACAACGCACGTTAATCCCGCTGCAACTGCTGCTCTCAATCCATTTAATGAGTCTTCAAATACAACAGCTTCAGATGGCTTAATTCCTAATTCTTCTATTGCAACTCGATAAAGAGCTGGATCTGGTTTTACCTTCTCAACATCTTCTCTCGTTTTAATTACTTCAAAATATTCTCGAATTTGTAGCTCTTCTAAAAAATGAATAACCCATTCTCTAGAAGAACTAGAAGCTAGTGCGATTTTTAATCCCATTTCTTTCGCTTCTTCTAAATATTCTTTTACCCCGTCACGAGCTTCTGGTATTCTCATTTTCTCTTTATGTAAAGTTGCCACTTTTTCTTTTAATACACTTTTGTTAAACTTCTCTTTTAATTGATCATTTAAATATGTATAAAGTACCTCATCTGTTGTTCCAATGCATTTCGCAAATTCCTCTAAAGGTAGTTCCCCGCCGTATTCACGAACAGCATCTCTGAAAGAGTGAAACCATATCGTTTCTGTGTCCACAATTAATCCATCAAAATCAAAAATAATTGCTTTCATAATTCTCCCATCCTTTTCGAATTGAAATAAAAAAGGAAACGCCATACGTTCCCCTTAATTACTTTTCTCTTCATTTGCTCTTTGAACACCGCGAAGCGTTTCCACTCGGACTGCATCTTGTTCAAAGTATTGCACTAAATCACCAATGCGATCAATCGCTTCCCAACTTAAATGATGTTCAATTCCTTCTACATCATTGTAAATTTTACTTTCATCCACACCGATAATACGCATAAATTGCTCTAGCAAGTCATGACGATATACGAGACGTTCTCCGATTTTTTTACCTTTTGTTGTTAATACAAGCCCTCTATATTTTTCATAAATTAGATATTCATCTTTGTCTAATTTTTGCACCATTTTTGTTACAGAGGATGGATGTACACTAAGCGCTTCAGCAATATCAGATACGCGGGCGTAACCCTTTTCATCAATCAACAAATAAATTTGTTCAATATAATCTTCCATACTAGGGGTAGGCATCGGTTTCCTCCATCCAAGTTCATTTTGCTTATTCCGTACGAAGCAATCAATAAAATGATACACCAGAAAGAATAACGTGACAAGTTGAAAACGAGCCTAAATATATAAAACAAAAAAGAATCTGTATTTGCATACAGACCCCCCTTAAGTAAAATATTGTATTTCTGCATTAGGAAAAAATTCATTTATATAACCTCTTATCGTTTCTTCCAATACTGCTGCATCATCCTTTTTATATACATATTTTCCGATGCCATATCGTCCCCATTTATACTTTCGCTTCTCTTCATCCATTTCAAGCTTCGTATTTGGATAACGCTCTTGAATAACCTTTTTCGCTGGTTTCGTAAAACGATGCTGAATTAATTCAAACGTTAAATTTGGTATCGTCATATCCTTCAGCGCATTGTACAGTCGCTCAAATAGTTCACGGTATCCTTCTTCCCATCCTTCATGCATATAAAGTGGCGCAACTATAAAACCAAGTGGATAACCCGCGCCTGCTACTTTACGAGCAGCTTCAATTCTTTCTTCAAACGGTGATGTCCCTGGTTCAAAATTTTTAATTACATACCGTGAATTAATACTAAACCTGAAACGCGTTTTCCCATTATGTTTTGCATCTAACAAATGATCAACGTGCGAATATTTCGTAACGAAACGCAAACGCCCATGCTCACTTTCTCCAATAAATTCAATCGCCCGCTTTAATGCATGTGTTAAATGATCAATCCCAACGATATCTGATGTACAAGCAGCTTCAAACCTTGTGATTTCAGGTGCTCTTTCATCCATATATTGCTGTGCCTTCTCAAATATTTCATCAAGATTCACATACACGCGAACGTAAGGCTTACTCCCAAGTGTCGTTTGCAAATAACAATAATGACAATGTCCCATACATCCTGTTGCAAGCGGAATTGCATATTCAGCTGACGGTTTTGAAGTATCAAACTTTAATGTCTTCCTCACCCCAACGACAAGCGTTGCTTTTGCATTACGATACTTTTGCAAATCATTTTCACCCGGCAAATTCCGAATTTGATTATGGGATGTCGTTTCACGAATTTCTAATCCCATCTTCGTAAACTTCTCATAAAGCTCTTTTCCAAGTGGATATTCAAGTGCCTTCGGTTCAAAGTAAACGAGTTTTGGCATAAATGGTTTCATACGCTTCCCTCCTCTCGTTAGTATGGGAAACATTGAAAAATTAACACTCATTAAAGTTTTCCACTTCAGTAACTTGCGTTGCAAGTTACTGAATGTTATAATCCGGATAACGGCTACCTTGCAACGCAAGTTACCTGAGTAAAAGGTGGTGAAATCATGCACAGCCAAATGTTAAAAGGTGTACTAGAAGGTTGCATCCTATACATCATTTCACAAGAAGAAGTGTACGGATATGAACTGAGCACAAAATTAAATAAACATGGCTTTACATTCGTAAGCGAAGGAAGCATCTATCCGTTATTATTACGTATGCAAAAAGAAAAATTGATCGAAGGCACATTAAAAGCTTCCTCACTCGGTCCAAAGCGAAAATATTATCACATAACCGATAAAGGATTAGAACAACTTAAAGAATTTAAACAAAGCTGGGGAATGGTTTCTACTACGGTAAATAACTTATTACAGAGGGAGTGATAGGGATGAATGCACAAGACATGATTGAATTGAATAATAAAAAACGTGAGCTTCTAACTTCCGAAAACGAGGCTGCTTATGGTGATATGTTAGTATATCTTCGAATATCAAACGTACCCGAGCAACAAATGGAAGAACTGTCACTAGAAATATTAGATCACCTCATCGAAGCACAAGCAGAAAATAAAAACGCTTATGACATCTTTGGAGATAATTTACAATCTTATTGCGATGAACTTATATCAGCTTTACCAACTCAAACAAAGTTAGAAAAAGCCTCTTTAATTGGATTTTCTATTAGCTTACTTCTTGCTATACAGTTTGGCATAAATGCAATTATTTCATTTTTTATGTTTTTCTTTGAAAAAAACAATACATTATCAAGTCCGCCTTTTAGCATCCTTGGAACTACTTTGTCTGTTTCAATAATTATACTAGGTATACTATTTATTTTATATTTATTAAAGCGTTACTCCTTTAATCAGAAAATGAATTGGAAAAGAAGAATTCTATTTGGATTCGCATTTGCTACTCCATTTTGTTCCGCTGTATTCTTAAATATTTATTTCCAAAAGCAACCTTACCTCATTTATCATCTAAACTTTTGGCAAAATGCTTTAATTGCTATCTTATTTTTTATTTTATATAAATTACTATATAAAAAATCAAATTTTTAACAGCCCTTCAAAAGGCTGTTTTTTCTTCTGTCTAATTTTACAAATTGAAAAATTTCATAAAGAAAATAAGAAAAATGCAAAATAATTAAAGTTAATTGTTGACGTGATGCTTTTATTATCGGTATCATAAATCTTCGTGAGCAATTATTTTTCGTTATACGATTTTTTTATTATTACTGAATTTTTGAGAGGAGAAATTAGATGTCAGTTAAGAAGAAAACGCAAGTACGCACCGGCAAAATGGTACGTGAACTAATGTTAGCAGACGAAGATGTAAATGCTTCGCTAATTATGGTATATAGTGAAAACGGTGTAAACGCAGAAATTAAAATCGAGGGCTTAACGCCGAAATGTAACGAAGAATTATTTTTGAGCGGAAACGTGGATTGGAACAAGAGTGTTATTTATAAAATTGTTGATTTCACTGGAAACGCTGAAGTTGGTAAAGTTACATTAACAGCGATGAACAAAAACAATGTGTCTCTAGAAATTGAACGCGTTATGTGGAGTAAAGAAAATAAAGAAGCTGCCGAGCAAGAAGAAACACAGGTAGAAGCAGCACCGAAAAAAGAAGTAGTTGTAGAAGCTCCAAAAGCAATTACACCTGCTATGGCACCTAAGCCTACTCCGGTACCGTCACCGAAGCCAGTAAGCGTAGAAGCAGCTGTAGAACTAGTTACTCCAGCGCCTGTGAAAAAAGCAGTCCCTACTCCAGTTACAAAGCAAGAGACAGCACCGGTTGCTCCTGCAAAACCGAAGCAGCCTGCTTTGACTGAAACAAATTCAAAACTACAAGAAAATTATGTTAAACTCGTGAAAAAGACAATTGAAGTTTGTCAAGATTACGAGCTTGGCATCGACATAGATGATTCTATTGAAAGCTTAAAAGAAGAACTACAAAGCCAAGGTATTAGCGTTACATTTGACAAAGAAATTATGGACGTTGTAAGTCGCCTTCGTTCTTTACAAGATAAAGGAATCAAAGTAGAAAAAGTACTTAATTTACTATAAAAAAATAAGAGGTGGCAATTGCCATCTCTTATTTTTTATAATTCCACTCATTACTTTCATACTTTTCTTTTGCTAACGTTTGAACTTCATGTAACTGTTCTTCTGTTAATTCATATGGAACAAGTTCTACATCCAATCCTTTTTCAAAGCCAACTTCAAACGCTTTAATTAACTGTTCTATCGTAAATGTACGGTCTGTTAATTCATTAATTGCTACTGCTTTAGAAGAGAACATACTCTTCATGCGTTCCTTCACACGTTCATTTGGGAATAAAAATAGATCATATAGTTCATCTAAATCAATTTCTAATGGAATCGATCCATGCTGTAGAATAACACCTTTTTGACGTGTTTGAGCACTACCAGCAATTTTTCGTCCTTCCACTACAATTTCATACCAAGATGGTGCATCAAAACATACGCCGGAACGTGGATTTTTTAAATTTTCACGATCTGCTTCTGTTTTTGGAACTGCATAATATGCTTCTAACCCTAATGCCTTAAAACCATCTAATAAACCTTGCGAAATAACACGATACGCTTCTGTAACTGTTTTCGGCATATTCGGGTGATCTTCAGACACAATAACACTATACGTTAACTCTTTGTCATGTAGTACACCCCTGCCGCCTGTTTGACGACGAACGAATCCATATTTCTTTTCGTTAACTACATCCATATTAATATCTTTTTCAACACGTTGAAAATACCCAACTGTTAATGTTGGTACTTCCCATTCATAAAAACGAATTGTTGGTGGCATTTTCTTTTCACTTTGCCAATTTAATAAACATTCATCTAACGCCATATTAAATGCCGGTGAACATTGACCAGAGTTAATATAACACCATTTTTCTTTTCCCATCCTGCACCTCATATAACCAATTATTTTTCACATTCTCTAGTCTACCAAATTCGACAAAATTTGTGAAAGAATACGAAATTTCTTCTTATATGCAAATGAATCTGTTGCATAAATACATAAGGGCATTATAATATTGAAAGTAGGATAAGAAAAAAGGGAGCGATAGAATCGTGTCAACAACTTGGATTATTTTATTAGCCGTAATCGTAGCATTTATCGGCTACACTGTATGGATGTACTTCTATCAGAAAAAATTAATTAAAACTCTTACAGAAGAAGAATTTCGCGCTGGCTACCGTAAAGCACAGCTTATCGATATTCGTGAAGCAGACGAATATAACGCAGGGCATATTTTAGGTGCACGTAACATTCCGTTATCACAAATTCGCCTTCGCCATAAAGAACTTCGTCAAGATCAACCTGTTTACTTATATTGCCAAAGCGGATTCCGTACAGGTCGTGCAGCGCAATACTTAAAAAAACAAGGCTACAAAGATTTCTACCAATTACAAGGTGGATTTAAATCTTGGACAGGCAAAATTAAAAAGAAATAATAACATACAAAAAACTAGCTGAATAAATCAGCTAGTTTTTTCATTTCATCTTATTTGCAATGTATAATAAATTCTGCTTGATTACCTTTTCATCGTTCTCTTCTACATTCCGATACAGCAGTTGATATTCAATTCCTTTCTCTTTCCATATAAGCGTAGCAAATTCGTCACCACGTTCATAATCATCTTTATTTTTAAAATAAGCAGACATTCCATTATTCAGTTTCATTTGTTCTTGAAATCGCTTCTCTTCCACAAGATCCGGAAAACTATAAGGAAAGTTCGCGACATTTAACTCAATATACTCATTTCTACCTGGTTCTTTCTGTTTATATTTAATCGTTAAGACAGTGTTCTTTTTCCAAAGCGTCCTTACTTCCCCCTTCACATCACTTGTAATATCGTACGGTAAAAACGTTGGAACTTTAAACTTCACCGGAAAATATTTTGGAAGTTCCTTTAACGGAATAGGATCCGTAACACGATCCATTGCTCCTCCCGTTGTTCCCACAAAGTGTTTTTCTTCTTGCATCGTTTGCTGAAACGAACACGAACTAAGCACGAAACTAGAAAACACGAAACAAATGATTCTTTTTTTCAATTTGTTTCCGCCCTTTCATACCGCTCTCTTAACGAACGAAGCGTTGATATTCTCTTCATATTCGCTTTGTCACCAAACTCCACCTTTGAAAACTTTCCACGTTATTCTCACACATTTTGACAACACTTTTTGCAAACAAAAAAGACCCCTATCATTCTTACGCCCAAGTGAAAAGGTTACGCGAATAAAAAGAAGTCTTATTAATACCATAGTTTGTGAAAAGCTTTTCAGGTCAAGATTTTTTCTTTCTTATTATTTTCCCTTTATAATAAGGGAAAGAGGTGATACATATGGCCAATATAAAACAAATTGCTAAAACTGCTGGTGTATCGATATCAACTGTTTCTCGTGTCCTGAATAATCACCCTTACGTAAAAGAAGAAAAGCGTAAGCGTGTTCTAGATGCTGTTGAAGAATTAAACTACGCAAAAAATATAAATGCTGTCCATTTAATAAGAGGGAAAACATATACAATTGGCGTTATGCTTCCTTTCATTAACCTCCCCTACTTCAGTACGATTATTGAAGGAATCGGAAACGAAGCGTTATTAGCTGGGTATCATATTAATTTATGTCAAACGAATTACGATAGCATTGAAGAAATTCGTGTTCTTGAAATGATGAAAATGAAACAATTTGATGGGATGATTATTTGCTCCCGAACGAGCTCTTGGGAACAAATCGAACCTTTTGCAAAATTTGCCCCTATTATTTCATGTGAAAAAATGAAGCATCCCCTCATTTCATCCATCTACGTAGATCATTATGAAGGTTTCCGTCTCGGTACTGCCTATTTACTAAGTAGAGGCCATGAAAAAATCGGAATTTGTTTAGCAAGAAAAACAAGTGTAAATTCCATGGAGCGCGAAAAAGCGTTCGCCGATACCCTTCGTAACGAAGGGAAAACGTTGCATCCTGAATGGATTTTCCACCAATGCTATACAATGCAGGACGGAGCACAAATACTCCATCGTATTTTAAATATGAAAAATCGTCCAACTGCTATTTTCACAGCGAACGATCAAGTTGCAGCTGGTTTATTAACAGAGGCTCGAAAACATGGTATTCGAGTACCTGAAGACCTTGCTATCCTTGGGTTTGATAATCATGAAATTTCAAAGGCATTAGAAATTTCCACAATTGAACATCCCGGTCTCGCAATGGGCTCACATGCTTTTTCTTTATTCCATAAGCAGATCCAAAGCGAGCAAATTATCGGCAGTGCAAAAGAACTTTCATTCCATTTAATTGAGCGAGAGACTGTCTAAAAAGAGCGTTACCTATAACGCTCTTTTTCAGCTCTTCAGCTCTTCACCTATTGACTTTATATTTCCCATCTCATATAATGAACCTAACGAACGGTAGGTAGGGGATGAAAATGACAGCAAACCGCATTAAAGCTGTAGCACTTTCTCATTTCGCACGCTACGGCTATGAAGGAACTTCATTGGCAAATATTGCTCAAGAAGTTGGGATTAAAAAACCATCGATTTACGCACACTTTAAAGGAAAAGAAGAGCTATACTTCATATGCTTAGAATCTGCTCTTCAAAAAGATTTGCAGAGCTTCACAGGCGATATCGAAAGCTTTTCCAATTCGTCCACTGAAGAATTGCTTTTAAAATTATTAAAAGGGTATGCAAAACGATTTGGTGAAAGTGAAGAATCAATGTTTTGGTTACGAACTTCTTATTTTCCGCCTGATGCATTTCGCGAACAAATTATTAATAAAGCAAATGTACACATTGAAAACGTCGGAAAACTTTTATTCCCTGTATTTAAAAGAGCAAGCGAACAAGATGAGCTGCATAACATTGAAGTAAAAGACGCCTTAGAGGCTTTTCTATGCTTACTCGACGGTCTTATGGTTGAACTATTATACGCAGGTTTAAATCGTTTTGAGACACGTTTAGACGCTTCTTGGAAAGTATTTTGGCGCGGACTTTCAAACTGACGGATTGCTCCTTTGCAATGCGTCGTTTTGAAGCCCTTTACCTAACGACTGGTAGGAAGGAGAAATGACATATGGCATGGATTTATGTAATCATCGCTGGTATTATTGAAATATTTTGGGTGATTGGACTAAAAAAAGCAGAGGCACCACTTGAATGGGCTGGTGTTGCTCTATTAATTACAATTAGTTTCGTCTTATTATTTAGAGCTTATAAAGATTTACCTGTCGGCACTGTATACGCAGTCTTTACAGGAATCGGAGCTGGTGGAATCGTTCTTACAGAGATTTTCATCTTCGGAGAACCTTTCTCTATCGTAAAAGTTTTATTAATCGGTTTAATCTTCTTCGGAGTAATTGGTTTAAAACGAGTAACAGAAGAAAAAGAAGCGAAGGAGGCCGCATAAAATGGCTTGGGTATTTTTAATTCTAGCTGGTATTTGTGAAATTATTGGTGTACTCTTTATGAAAGTAGCCACTGAAAAGAAAGGCTGGGCACCAAAAGTTATTTTAATCGCTAACTTCGGCGTAAGCTTCTTCTTCTTATCTCTTGCGATGAACACATTACCGATGGGAACTGCTTACGCAATTTGGACTGGAATCGGAACTGCTGGAAGTGCACTTCTAGGCATTCTCATTTTCCGAGAATCAGCGGATTGGCGTCGTCTTGCTTTCTTAAGCTGTATTCTATGCGGCGCTGTTGGCTTAAAACTATTAAGCTAACGTGAGGTGAATGTCATGTGGAAAGAACAAGGAAAGAAAATATTAGCATGGATCACACTTGGTATCGTCATTCTATTACAAATAAGTTTTCATATAATAGAATCATTGTTTCATAAAGTATTATCCATTCTCACATTCCTTCCTAACATGACACTTGAAATTATATCAATTGTTTGGTCCATTATCGCCTCCATTGCAATCGTCATTATATGGAGTATCGCCAAACTATGGAATAAGTTATTAAAAAAGGACAGTACTTCTGAAAAAGAGTAACTGTCCTTTTTTATATTCATTCAGACTTTCTGTAGAAGTTAGATGTGATAAGACAAAACAGACCAACTATGGCAATACTTATACCAACCCTTTTATGTAAACTTGGAAATAACGGTGGTATATCCGAGTAAACATTTGCTAATATGAGACCGATTGAAAATAAAAATATTCCTATTCTATATAACCATTTTCTTTTGTTCATCATTCTCCCCTCCTAACATTTTTCATACACTCCTTTCTTTTGGACATACTACCTAAAAAAGGAGTGGATAATATGCAAAATTCTATACATAAGCAAATTCTATTTTTATTTTTCCTCTTTCTTATTCTCGTTATCGTTTTCAGCTTTATATTACATACTCCAAAAGATGTACCAAATAGCGTTTCTTTTTATAAACTACTGCTCTCGTATTGTCGTTATTGAAGAAGGTGCCTTTTTTAAGGCACCTTTTAAAATTCTCTTTTTTCATATATTTTTACTGAAACAAAGATAGATATTATAAACATGCATATTGAACTAATGAATAACAAGCTGTTATATAGTTGAATTTGTTCTAGGTTGATTCCAAAGAAAATAGAAGAAACGGCCATAGGTGCTATTAGTATAAAAATCGCAATAAAAATAGTTTTTTTATAGGCCAACCAAAAAGATATCGGTAAAACAAAGCTTAAATACACTAAAATAAAGCTAATACTAGCAACCATTGTCGTTTCAATAAATTCAAATAAGTTAACCCCGCTCTTCATTCCTATCGTGAAACAACCGACCGTTATACTTATAAAAAGAATAATTATTGCTACTATATATTTCGCATACACAATTTGTTTTCTCAATATTGGTAAACTATTTACTATAACTTCACTCTCATTTTTACTATCTGCTTCAAATGTTTTTACTGTTGCCCCAATTGTAATAATTGCTGACATAATTATGAACAGATTTTCCGTATCTGTTAAGGCCATATAAAAGAAAACAGGATACAGTATGTACCAAATTAAAAATTTCCATTGAATAATGAAATCTTTTAAAATTAGTTGCTTGATCATGTATTGCACCTCCTAATATGAAAATGTCCCTTCTATAACTCTGCCTGCTGAAACATTTTCATTGAGAGGAACATTGATATGAATATACTCACTAATACTCCAATACCAAGAACACCCATTGCTTGTGTAGCCTCTTGAGAGTGAAGTACTTTTAACATAATTGTTTTATCACCAAAAATATTGCACATAAGACCAATCATACCTATTAAAGGAAACAGCATAATCAAATTCAAGACTGTAATAACTTTATATCCCCCAATGTAATTAGTCGGTATCGTTATTACACAATAAATCAAAGTTGCTACTATCGCTGAAAACACTGCATATCCAGGCATGACTATATCCCTGTCCAATAAAATATTTCCTAATATTACGACTATAAAAGTTACACTCAAACCAGCCATAATAAATAATGTGCTTGAAATATATTTAGCTATAATTATCTCTTTTCTCGTTATAGGTAAACTCACTAATACTTTTTCCGCTTTACTTTTCTCGTCATAATAAAAAGAAATATATATAATCGTACTACATGTTATAAATAATCCTATTGCAATCCCCATTGGTTCGACGGAATTCTTAAAAATAGATAAAATAGGGATTAAAAAATAGAAAGGAAACATCTTCTTCTGTAAAAAAAACTCCTTCAAAATCAACTGTTGCATATGAATTCCCCTCTCTATAAATCACGCGTTTTATAAATTTTAATTGTAAGAAACATAGAAGCGATATAGGCACTAGCTAATATCATTCCTCCAACTGTAAATACACCAATATGTACTGGATTCATAATCCACTCACTGAATGAAGATGTTGTTTCATTCAGCCCATCACTAATAAATATCCAAAGAAGTACACCAATCCCCATTGCTACGGCTGATACTATACTTCTCATGCCCTTTGATTTTGTACCATAATAACTAGGAAAAAATGTCGCCACAAATACTACAGAATAAATCACTCCACTTACCACTACATACCATGGAATTTCAATATAAAAATTAGGATGGTATACACCAATATCATCAATAACAGCAATACCTCTTAAAAGGAATACAATTATCATAGTTGAAACCATGGCACCGACAATAAATATTGCACAGGAAATATATCTAGCAATAATGATATCCTTCCGACTTACTGGTAAACTATTTATAATAATGTCACTTTTATTTCTTTCATCCATAAAGGTTAACGTCATAACGGAGGAGAGGGTTATAAATAGACAACTCATCGGAAATAAAAATTCACCACTTGGCTCTAACATAAAAAACAAAAGAGGCATAACAAAATTCACTAACCACATTACCCGAAAAAAGAACAAATCTTTATATACAAGCTGACGCATAGGCACCTCTCCCTTTCGCAGTGTAAACGATAATGTCATCTAATGTAGGCTTTTCTAGTACAACCTCATTTCCAAACCAATCAATAATTCCTTGTTTATCCTTCGCTAAACCTTCGAAACCAAATTTATTTTTTCGTAATCCAACAAATAGTTCTTTTCCTTCTTGGTCTAATAAATCATTACTTCCTTTTACGATTACGTAGTTCTCCATTAAGTCTTCTTTTTCACCAGTAAATATAATTTCTCCATCATTGATGAACGTAACATAATCTGCAATGCGCTCTAAATCTGTTGTAATGTGCGTTGAGAATAATACGGATACTTCATCTTCCATTACAATTTCTTGCAACATATCAAGTAATTCACTTCGAACAACTGGATCTAACCCTGCTGTCGGTTCGTCCATAATAATAAACTCTGCGTGGTGCGAAAGTGCGATGGCAATCGCAAACTTCATTTTCATCCCTTTAGATAGCTCTTTAATTTTTTTATACTTTGGAACTTGCAATCTATGCATATACGATTGGTATTGATTTTCGTCCCACTTTTTATATAACGGTGCAATAATACGTTTCATTTGTTCACACGTTAAATCTTCGTAATAATGATTTTCATCATATACAAAACCAATATTCTGTTTTATGTCCTTTTCGGCTTTCTTATTGTCTTTGCCAAAAATTTTTATATCGCCGCTATCTTTTCTAATTAAATTCATAATCATTTTGATCGTTGTACTTTTCCCGGCCCCATTTGGTCCGACAAACCCCATAATATATCCTCGTGGTAATGCAAAACTTATATTTTTCACTGCAAAATCTTGATAACTTTTACAAACATTTTTTAACTCTAACATCTCTTATTCCCCCTTATATAAACACGCAATCATCTGCTGCAATTCTTCAAGTGAAAGCTGCAACACTTTACTTTCTTTTACGATTTCTTCAGCTTTACTTTCCAATAGGCGAAGCCTTTGTTCTTTTAATAGTTCATTATTTTTACGTGAAACATAAGTCCCCTTCCCAGCAACAGTTTCTATATATCCTTCTTTTTCAAGCTCCTCGTATGCACGCTTCGTTGTAATGACACTAATTTGTAATTCCTTCGCTAAGCTACGAATAGACGGTAATTGATCTCCACCCTTTAAACCGCCATTTAAAATAAGCTGGCTTAATTGTTTTCTTATTTGCACATAAATAGGGTCTTGGGAAGAATTCGAAATAATAATATTCATGTTTTCCTCCAGTGTGTGTATATGCTGTGTATACCTTATATATACAGTATATACACACCATCCTATTTTTGGCAAGAAAAAAAGACCAACATTTTCCTGTTGGTCTTTCGTATATGTATCACTTTTCAAAGCGATCTAACATCTCGTCTCTCATTCCGAAACTTACTACTGCAATTCCTATATACATAAACAGAAGGAATGCCGGATGAACTGTGTTGTACCAGCTGCTGTCAACAATTAAGTAAATCGTTAATGCCACAACAAGAACAAACGCTAAGATAAACATATAAAAGTGTCTTGTACTACCCATGATAAACTCCTCTCTTCTCACTTCACCATTCAACAGTTTATTTTATCGAATAATTCGATATGACTCAAGGTTAACTTTCTGTTATGTAATCAAGTTCTACCTTTACAATGTCCTCACATGCTATTGAAATGATTGTTCCTTGTTTATCAATCGCCGTCACTTCTCTATTATCCATTACACGATTTGCTACTCTTTCTAATACTTTCCCTTGGTCTCGATAGCAAAATTCTTTTACATCTTTAATTGTTTCTCCATTTTCTAAATGGTATACCATTCTATAACATCGATATCCCACACTTTCACCCCCGTCTTGTTCGTTTTTTCACATATACATAAAAATGAGTAATCTTTGCCTCATCACATCTTCTTAATTTCAATAAAATTCTAACAAAAATAAATACTTTTATCAAACCGACTTTTTCAACAAAACTACCTATAAAACTACACCTTTACACCATTAGGAAACAAAAAACATATTTTTTTAACATTTTCTTCACTATTTCTGCATAAAGTGAAACTTTAATCAGTGGGGATTTTTGTTCATCCCCACTGATTATTAGTTGAACCAATCGGGCATTTACGGACAGTTTATCTCCCACCTGGCTTCTTTGCACCAGCTAAGTTTTGAGTTGGGAGTTTACTGTCCGTTAATGCGGGACAAATTCTCCATACAAAAAAAGAACCCGCCTCAGCGAGTTCTTCCTTTGTTATTTTAATCAAACTTGTACAGGAGCTGGCTTCGCATAACGTAAAACTGGTTTACGTGCAGCCATCGTTTCGTCTAAACGTTTAATGACTGTCGTATGCGGTGCTTCTTGTACAACTTCTGGATTTTCTTCTACTTCTTTAGCGATTTGAATCATCTTATCAATGAAACCATCTAATGTTTCTTTTGATTCTGTTTCTGTCGGCTCAATCATAATACATTCTTCCACATTTAATGGGAAGTAAATTGTTGGTGGATGGTAACCGAAATCAAGCAGACGTTTTGCAATATCTAATGTACGTACACCAAGTTTCTTTTGACGACGACCTGATAATACAAATTCATGCTTACAATGTCTATCGAATGGAAGATCGTAGAATGGCGCTAATCTTCTCATCATATAGTTCGCATTTAATACAGCATACTCCGTTACTGCACGCAAGCCATCTGGACCCATAGAGCGAATATACGTGTATGCACGAACGTTAATTCCGAAGTTACCATAGAATGGTTTCACACGACCAATTGCTTCTGGACGGTCGTAGTTGAAGTGATAACCATTTTCCGTTTTCTCTAAAATCGGTTTTGGTAAGTACGGAATTAAATCAGCTTTCACACCTACTGGACCAGAACCTGGGCCACCACCGCCGTGAGGACCTGTAAATGTTTTATGAAGGTTTAAATGCACAACGTCAAATCCCATATCTCCTGGGCGTGCTTGGCTTAATACCGCATTTAAGTTTGCACCATCATAGTATAATTTACCGCCTGCATTATGGACGATTTCTGCCATTTCTAAAATATTTTCTTCGAATAGCCCTAATGTATTAGGATTTGTTAACATAAGTGCTGCTGTTTCTTCGTTTACAACACGTTTTAAGTCTTCTAAGTCAACAAGACCATTTTCATTTGATTTTACTGTAATTGTTTCAAAACCAGCTACAGTTGCAGATGCTGGGTTCGTTCCGTGAGCAGAGTCAGGCACAATTACTTTCGTACGGTTAAAGTCACCATTCGCTTCATGGTATGCACGAATTAACATTAAACCTGTCCATTCTCCATGTGCACCAGCTGCTGGTTGTAAAGTAACAGTATCCATACCTGTAATTTCAATTAAATGCTCTTGTAAGTCGTACATTAATTCCATTGCACCTTGTACTGTCTTTTCATCTTGCAGTGGATGAATATTTGCAAATCCTGCGAAACGAGCTACACTCTCATTAATTTTCGGATTATATTTCATCGTACAAGATCCAAGTGGATAGAATCCAGAATCAACACCGTGGTTACGGTTTGAAAGTGCTGTATAGTGGCGCATAATATCAAGTTCAGATACTTCTGGTAGCTCTGCATCTTCTACTCGAATATAATCGCTCTCAAACACATCTTCTAGTTTCACTTCTTCTACATCTAATTTGGGTAAGCTATATCCTATGCGTCCTTCTTTACTCACTTCAAAGATAAGTGCTTGATCTTGGTTCTTCATTGGATAGCCCCCATTTCGTTTACAAGTGTGTCAATTTCCTCTTTTGTACGAAGCTCAGTTACTGCTACAAGCATATGGTTTTCATGCTCTTTATAATCACGGCCTAGATCATAACCACCGATAATATTCTTTTGTAATAATGCATCGTTTACTTCTTTCACTGGACGTTTGCAATCTACAACAAACTCATTGAAGAATGGTCCAGCAAATGTTACTGTGAAGCCTTTCGCTTCAAATTGACGTTTTGCATACTGTGCTTTAGAAATATTTTGACGTGCCATTTCTTTCACACCTTGTTTACCAAGTGCCGTCATTGCAACAGAAGCTGCTAATGCATTTAACGCTTGGTTTGAACAAATATTAGACGTCGCTTTATCACGGCGAATATGCTGTTCACGTGCTTGTAACGTTAATACAAATCCACGTTTACCATCTGAATCTACAGTTTGTCCAACAAGACGTCCTGGAATTTTACGCATAAATGCTTTCGTTGTTGCAAAGTAACCACAGTGCGGTCCACCAAACTGCGTTGGAATACCGAATGGTTGTGCATCACCGATTACAATATCAGCACCAAATTTCCCTGGTGGTGTTAATGCGCCTAATGATAATGGATTTGAAGAAACGATAAATAATGATTTTTGTTGATGAACGATTTTTTCAATATCAGCTAATTTTTCAACTTGTCCGAAGAAGTTTGGATATTGAACGATTACACAAGCAACTGTATCATCTACTTCACTTTGTAATACGTCTAAATCTGTTACACCATCTTTATGATTAATTTCAACAACTTCAAGATTTTGACCTTTTGCATACGTTTCAAGTACTGCTCTTGATTCTGGATGAACCGCGCTAGATACAAGAATTTTCTTTTTGCGAGTATGGCCAGCTGCTAACATTGCCGCTTCAGCTAAAGCTGTACCCCCGTCATACATAGAAGAGTTTGCTACATCCATTCCTGTTAATTCACAAATCATTGTTTGGAATTCAAAGATTGCTTGTAATTCCCCTTGTGAAATTTCCGGTTGGTATGGTGTGTAAGCTGTATAAAATTCTGAGCGAGAAATAACATGATCTACAATTACTGGAGCATAATGATCGTATACGCCTGCTCCTAAGAAAGAAGCGTATTCTTTTAAGTTAGCATTTTTACTAGCCATTTGAGATAGCTCTTTTAAAAGCTCTGGCTCTGATTTTGCTTCTTTAATTTTTAAATCCCCTTTAAAACGAACACTCTCTGGAATATCAGAGAATAATTCATCGATCGTTTGAACGCCGATCGTTTGTAACATTTCTTTTTTGTCTTCTTCTGTCATTGGAAGATAACGATGCAACATGAAATCTACCCCTCTCCCCGTTACTTTGAACGTTTGTAAAATGGTGTTGGAACAACTACTGCTTTGACGCGTTTATTACGAATTTCAATTTCTACTTCTGTATCAACTGCTGCGTATTTTACATCAATTAGTGCTAAACCAATGCTTTTCTTTAACGTTGGAGATTGTGTACCACTTGTTACTTCCCCAATTTTTTCTTCACCAATAAATACAGGGTAATGCGTACGAGGAATTCCACGTTCGATTACTTCGATGCCGACTAATTTACGAGGCGCACCGTTTTCTTTTTGCTCTTTTAACGTTGCTTTTCCAAAGAAGTCTGCTTCTTTATTTGTTTTTACCGCAAAGCCAATTCCAGCCTCAATCGGTGTAATATCTTTTGATAATTCTTGTCCATAAAGTGGTAATGTTGCTTCGAATCGAAGTGTATCACGAGCACCTAAACCACATGCTTTTAAGCCCTCTTCTGCTCCAACTTCAAGAAGTTTCTCCCAAAGTTTTGCAGCATCTTCACTCTTACAGTAAATTTCGAATCCATCTTCACCTGTGTAACCTGTACGAGATACAAGTGCTGGAATTCCGTCTACAAGAATATCGTTTTTAAATTTAAAGAACTTAATTTCTTTCAAATCTTCTGACACAACTTTTTGTAAAATGCCTTCTGCTTTTGGTCCTTGAATTGCAAGCTGTGCAACTTCACTAGAAACATTGACTACTGTCGCATCGCCAATTACATGACTTGCTAACCATTCGTAATCTTTCTCGATATTTGATGCATTGATTACTAATAAATAGTCTTCTTCACCACGTTTGTAAATTAATAAATCATCTACTGTACCACCATTTTCGTAGCACATAGCTGTATATTGTGCGCCCCCTACCTTTAAGGTAGATACGTCATTTGTAACAACACGTTGTAAAAATGCTAAACTATCTACACCTTTTACTTCAACTTCTCCCATATGAGACACATCGAACAAACCTGCAGCTGTACGTACAGCTTCGTGTTCTTCTTTAATGCTTGAAAATTGAACTGGTAATTCCCAACCACCGAAGTCGATTGTTTTCCCACCATACTTCGCGTATACATCAAATAACGGTGTACGTTGTAATGTAATCATGCTCTCTCCCCCTTATGCTTTGACAAATCAATAAAAGTTGCTTCCCTTTTCTAAACATTTTCATTCTGAAAAGATAGGATATACGGAATCTCATTATATTTTTTTATGAAAGCGTAAATAAAAAATCACTTTCTTGGATAAAATACGAAAGATTCCACACATTTCACACCATTATCCTAACATCATTCGCTATATTTCATCAATATTCTAGCATAAAAAATAATTTAGAATTTTTTATGTTAAAACACAATAAATACAGCTTTTGAGATTTAATACTTTATTATTGTCTATCATATAGCCTTTAATAACGATAATTATGCCTTCTTTTAAGGCAAATCATCATACATTAAAAAATAATTACTTTAGTTTATAAAAGGTGGGAGAGTTGTAATGAATGTCGATATTTCCGTAGATCGGACATGGCAAAACAATTTTTTAAATAGAATTGACGAAGATGGTCCTTGGACAAACTGGGATTTATATCACTTAGCTTATGAAACAGAAAAATCGTTACTTGTTCCTACTTTTGATGGACTACAAGCACCGAAACATTTATCCCATTTCACACCGCTTCCGCATCAATTAGAAGTCGCTCAAAATGTGATTGAACAAATGAACGGTAAAGCGATTCTAGCAGATGAAGTAGGCCTTGGAAAAACAATCGAAGCTGGACTTATTTTGAAAGAATACATGGTCCGCGGGCTCGTGAAAAAGGTACTTATACTTGTCCCAGCTTCTCTCGTATCACAATGGGCATACGAGCTGAATACAAAGTTTTTCATTCCCGCTGTAGCACAAAAGAAAAGCTACTCGTGGGAACAAGCTGACGTAATCGTATCATCAATTGATACTGCGAAACGTTCACCACATCGCGATATCGTGTTGAACTTAGAATATGACCTTATTATTATCGATGAAGCACATAAACTGAAAAATAATAAAACAAAAAACTATGAATTTGCACAACGATTAAAAAAGAAGTTTTGTTTATTACTAACCGCTACTCCTGTTCAAAATAAGATTGATGAAATTTTTAACCTTGTTTCTTTATTAAAACCAGGACATTTAGGCAATCAATCCAACTTTGAAGAATATTACGCTTCCAAAAATCGTTCAGCCGAATCAGATGAAGACTTAAAAGCTCTCATTAATAAAGTAATGGTGCGAAATAGACGACATAATACCGGTATCGATTGGCCGAAGAGACATGTACGTACAATTTTTGTTGAGTTTAATGAACAAGAACAAGCTCTATATAATGATATCGAAAATTGGCGAGGACAAGACGCCTTCACATCTGCTTTCTCATCGTTAACTTTAAAACGGGAAGCGTGTAGTAGTCGTGAGGCTGTTTACTATTCATTGAAAAAGCATGTAGAAAAAAGACAGAAAGAAAATGAACATTATATAAAAGATCCACATATCGATGTGCTAATGGACAAAATTAATCATATTCCTTTCAACTCAAAAGCAAATAAAGCTCTTGAGCTTATAAAAGAAATTGACGATAAAGTCGTTATCTTCACAGAATATCGAGCGTCACAAATGTACTTACAATGGTTTTTACAACAACACGGTATTTCTTCCGTTCCATTCCGCGGCGGATTTAAACGCGGGAAGAAAGATTGGATGAAGGAACTTTTCCAAAATCGTGCCCAAGTGTTAATTGCAACGGAAGCTGGCGGAGAAGGCATTAACTTACAGTTTTGTAGCCATATGATCAATTATGATTTGCCATGGAATCCAATGCGTCTTGAGCAAAGAATCGGACGTATTCACCGTCTCGGTCAAAAGAATGATGTTCATATTTATAACTTAGCTACAAAGCATACTGTTGAAGAACATATTTTGAAATTGTTATATGAAAAAATCAATTTATTTGAGCGTGTTATCGGTGAACTGGATGAAATTTTAACGAGAATTAATATGAAAAACATCGACGCGCACATTCAAGAAATATTTGCGCAATCAAAAAGCGAAGGTGAAATTAGAATTAAGATGGATAACTTAACATCTATTATCGACTTTGCGAAACGAAATGAAGCTGAGGTGCAGGGCTATGCAGCAACATGAAATTCATAATTACTTATACAATTTCTTTGAGGCGAATAACTGTGAAATTTTAGAACGTTCTCCTCATTTATTAGATGTACAATTAACAATTGAGATGGATAAATTATTAATGAATCGCCCTTTTTATTGGCACTATCTTGAGAAAACAGGAGGCGTACCGAATCCGATGCGCCTTACTCTTATTACAAATCCAGAAAATGAAGAAAATGATGGTGAGCTTATTCACTACGGTTCACCACGTCTACATCAAATTTTCCAAACGACAAAAGAATTAGGCTCATACATACGTTTATATGAGGATGTAAGACATAATGGGGCAACACATACACCGCTCCACCCTTGGCTCGGTATTAATATAAAAGTTTCCTATCAATGTGATCGAAAAAAAGACATCCTTCACTCGATTGGTATTCATCTCATTTCTGGAACAATGATGGCAAACTTTCATGAAACATTAACAAACATTAAACTTACACCAAAAATACCTGATTTTTGTTTTACGCTCTCGCCCATCATTAAACCTCAAAGTGGTTTACAACGCATAGAAGACGCTTTAAAAAATATAATTGCAGAAGATGACCATACGTGGGCAAAAGAAGCAAGAGTGCGTTGGAATCATGATTTAGACCTTTTAAACCGTTTTTATGAAGAAAGTGACGAACTTCCTGAGAGCTATGAAATTGAAAAACAAGCTCTGCAAGAACAGTATGAACCACGTATTACAGTGCAAATTATTAACGGTGGACTCTTTTATGTTACCGCGAATCATTTTCTATCAAAATAAAGCTCCTTCTGCTTTAGAAGGAGCTTTATTTCGAGTTACTCTCTATCTTCATTACGCTCTTGTTGTTTTTGCTTTGCCATGCGTTTTTGATACGCACGATCCTTCGCGCTCACATGATTTGCATCAGTTGGAAGATTTTCTTTCGAACGTCCAATTCCATTGCTCATCTTTCCCACTCCTTTTTACGTTTTTCAGAATACATGTTTATTTTCAGCTAGAGTGACAATCCTTATACAAAAAAATAAGAGCAGCCATTGGCCACTCTTACTCGCTCACATATTTTTGAAACATATCATGGATGCCTTTATTTACTAGGTTCGAGATCTGCTCGTCAGATTTATTCGGATAACGATCACGCAATCTGATAGATGCCTTCACCATTAAATTTTCTAATACAGAACGGCCACCTTCTCCATAAATAATTTCAGCATATTTAACAAGCCTTCCATCCTCTACTGTTGCTGGATTATGATTGAAGAAAAATTTACTCATTGTCTCCACCTCTCTCTTTTGATAACGTTTACATTTATATAGATTATTTATGTTATTTATTTCACAATATTGTATGCATGTATATTTAATTAGTTTCATTATAAAGCAACATATCGATAGTAAATATGTGATTTTCCGTCCATTTTGTGAACAAATTAAAAATGAAAGCGTTTCCTTTATTATATACTAAAAAAACTTACTACGCTAGGGGCAATTTTTTTCAATCTACTAACCCCTCGAAAATTGATATATTTTTTCTTTTCCCATTAAACCTTATACAATTTTCAGAAATTATATTATAAAATATATGTATGACTTAAGGAGGCTTTGTATGAATCAAAATAAAAAAGCTATATTAGATCTTGTCTTTTATCTCGTAATCCCATTCCTCATTTGGAAATTTGCAAAACCTTATATCGATCCTTATTACGCGATGTTACTTTCCTCTGTTCCGGGGATTATTTATACATTGTATACCTTTAAAAAAGAAAAACAGTTTAACGTGACAGGGTTCTTTATTTTAATTACACTCATTTCTAATACAACGGTAGATTTATTATCTGGGTCAGCTGAACGAATGTTGTGGAATGATGCATATTATCACATCGTACTCGGTATTATCGTCATCTGTACAATTTTCATAAAAAAACCACTCATGTTATATTTCGCTGCGGATATTGCAGCGCTGCAAGGGCATGACCGTGATAAAAGTCGTGAACTGTATCGTGATAGTCGTATCTATCCAGCATTGCAATATTTAACGCTCTTTTTTGGTCTACAATTCATATTAAAAAGCTTCTTAAAAATTTATTTCATCTCTGTTTTTGGTGTAGATGGCTATGGTGAAATGAGAGCGATTATGACCGCTGTAGGCTGGGGCATTTCTATTTGTATCGGAATAGGATTTGTATGGGTGAACAATAAAATACATGCCGTTACGGAAGAACAAGAATCCGTGCAGTAAATAAAAATCCCCTAGTGTAATACGACACTAGGGGATTTTTGGTTTGCTAAACATATGACTAAAATTCAACTTGATTTTTTTCTTTTACTTTTTACATTTCGGTAAAACAAAGCAGCACTCAGCGGCATAACACCAAACCACTTATTCATAAATGGCTCTTTTTCAGCACGGCGTTGTTCTTTCTTTTGTTTTCGATCTTCTTTTGGAGCATCCATATACGACACAAACTGCTGCGTCACAAAGCGAACATAATCATTAGTAGACATATTATCATCACCTCTACTTGATTAGTATGTCCACTTTTTTACACATTAATCTTTTCCTTTAATTCATTCATAATTTGCTTTACAGACTTATTTGTCGTATCGATATGAATGTGAGCCTCTTCATAATAAGCTCGGCGTGATTCAAATTTCTTTACAAATGCATCTATATCTTTCTTTTGAAATAGTGGACGTGTCGTATCTTCACGAAGCCTTTCTGCAATTACATGCGGATCGCAATATAAATACACGACAGTTCCGTTCTCTTTCATCCACTTGCGATTTTCCGCTCGTTCAATAATTCCCCCACCAGTTGTAATAATGACATTATGGACTGGTAGCGCACGTAACATTTCACTTTCATATTCCCGAAAAGCCATTTCGCCTTCTTCAGCAAAAATATCACGAATTGCCTTCTCCTGCTTCTCTTCAATTTTTTGGTCTGTATCGATAACATCCATATGAAGTTCTTTACTTAACGCTTTTCCAATTGTTGTTTTCCCTGCTCCCATGTAGCCGGTTATGTATATAGATTTCATTTTCTGTCCTCTCAATCGTCATTTATTAATTGTTATTATAACGAAAGATGCTACTTTGTTTAATAAAAAAACGTTTTGTTCTTATACTATGAAGAACAAAACGTAACACTCGCTTTTACTTATAAGTACCTCTTCTCACCCACTGCGTTGCAATCCATTTCTCACCTTTCGTTACAGGTGCTCCTCCGTGTAACGTAAGCTCATTTAGTGATTGATCTTGATAAAAATACTCAAAGTATACTGCCATTCCCTTTCTAGGGTGTACAGAAAGATTTAATTTCGGGAAGTATGTTTCCCCGCCTTCTTCTACATCATTTAAGTACATTACAAGCGTACTAATACGATTGTTAGCAGCTGATCTACTATGTTCCGCAAAATAATCATAGTGGGCTTTATATTGTTGATCCACTTCATAATTTAAAATGTGTAATCCTTCACCATGCGACGCAGGAACATTCATGATAGATGAAATTCGTTTTTCAATCTTTGAAGTAAGTTCATTGTCTTCCAAAAATGCACCGCTACTTGTTCGAATATCATTTACATCACGTGATGAACCAATTTTAGAACGCTCCATTTTATTTTTAGACATTTCAATCAATTCACCACACTCTTCATCACTTAGTACATTTGCTAATACGACAATAAGAGGTTCTTCGAATTTTGAAATAATGTGTATTTCTCTATCTTCTGTCATAATCGTATTTCCTTTATGATCAAAAATAGTTTGTTCCTTATTTTCACCTATTTGATTGTTGTTTGTCATTTCCCTATTCTCCCTAAAAATAATGATTGGATAGCATGAATATATCATATTCTTTCTACCTTTCTCTTTTTTGAGAAAATTTAAACTTTTAATCATTATATTTATCCATTTCTTCTAAAAAATCAATTCAATTTACAATAGAAAATCCTGGTTTATCTCCATATATTTCACATATTATCCTTCTATCCAATCCACTATTTTTCCATCCTTTTTTCTATACCGAAAACTCACCGTATAGAAAGCTTCCTGTTTGAGTGTGCACTGCAACGTAACGAGAATTAAATCATTTTCAAAGACATAATTTCCACTCGCTTCTCCCTTTTCATACTGAAAGAAAAATGTACCTTCTTTTTCTTTTTGCTGTAAATCTTTTTTTATATCTGTAATAGATCGGTTAAGTAATTCATCCAATAAAAACTTTTGTTCTATTTCTATATAAAAATTTTTATCTGTAAACAACATATTTGTTTCGTATATAAAAAAAGAAGTTAATAAAATAAGAAAGATAATAGTTCCAGGCATTGTAAATCCATTTTGCTTTCTCATACGTTTATTCCTATTTCGCTATATCGCATAACTACACCTTCATATATTTTCCCACTAGTATCTTTTACATTTATAATGAGTACATGAGGTGTTAGTTTGTAAGAAACTGTTCCAATATTTTGTAAAACAACTTCCCTCCCGCGCCTATTTACCTTTCTTATAAGACGACTATTCTCTTTTTCATACGATACTTCACTCCCATTACGCGATCGGAATCGTAAAATACTTTCTCCATTTTCAAATGCTAGCTGTTCTCCAGATGATACTTCACGAAACTCCAATTGCATTTGCCCTAAATACACATCCCACTCCCAATCATTTAATCCTTTTGACTGTTTATTTCCCATTTCAATGAAATGTAGGCGGGGAAGGAGCAAAAAAAATATTGATAATAGAAACAGACATACAATCATTTCTATTAATGAAAAGCCAAATTCTAATTTATTTTTTCTCCTACATAAAAGCATTGTTCCATCATTCTGTCTTTCACATCTCTCCACATGGTACAAACTTCATTGCCTCCCCAATATGTGTAATACACAATTCCATTTATATTCTTTTCTATTATTCGCTTTTCTTCATTTCCATACATATATATAGCTGCTTCTTTTTTTAATAATCCAGATGCCTTATAACGAATTTGTATATTTTTTCTTTCTTGCATAACTAATACTGTTTGCGGTAGTAGTAAAGATACAGCCATCATTAAAACACTTAACGATACAATCATTTCAGCCATTATAGATCCTTTTTGACATTTCACGATACGTAAATCTCCCTCTTCCAAGCTGAAATACAATTTCATATTTATAATTTCTATACGAAATTATAATCGTACCACCTCTATTAATATTTCCACTTGGATTATATGTCATCGGATTTGGAAACGTATGCAAATCAATTTGTATATCTTCTTCATACTCTCGCTTGACGATATAATACTTTGTACCTGACTCTTTTATAGCATACATATTTCTATCTTTATGCCAACGTAATGTATAGTGCTTTTGACGGTTTATCGCTAATTGCTGCATATACAAAATATCATTTGAAAACTGCCTCAAAAATTGTTCAACTTTTTGTCGCTCGTATAAGGAATGCACGCTAAAATACGTAACTATACTTAATACAGAAATAGCAAATAAAACGAGTAACATTTCTAAAAAAGTAAACCCCTGTTGTTTCACAATGCCCTAATTGATACTGCGCCATCATCTGAAATATGAATAGATTCGCCATTCGGGCACTTATCAGTTGTAATATATTTTTCATCTGTCAGTTCTTTTAACGATGGAATTTTATTATGTTGTAATTGATATACTTGTATTTGCGCTTCTATAGCTTTCACGTAAGCTGCACACCCTTTTCCTTGGACCGATGAGCGCTGTGTAACTACATTCGGAATAATTAATAGTAATAATATAGTTATGACAACCATCACTAATAGCATCTCTAACAGAGTAAATCCTTCCTCATTCTGCATACAAATGCCCCCTAAATAGAATTCATCATTTGAAACATCGGCATAATCATCGCTAAATACATAAGGACAACGATTCCTCCAATACATGTAAATAAAATAGGCTGAATGATAACTAACATATGTTTAATTTTCCGTTCCATCTTTTCCATAATAAGATCGCTATAGTCACCTAATTCAATCCCTAAATTGCCGTTTGCTTGTCCATGCGTAATAACATAAGAAAGTTCTTTCTCGTAATACCCACTTTTAGCAATGATAGATTGTAACTGTTCTCCTCCAATTAATTGTCTTTCAATCCGGCTCGCTTCATATTTAAAGAACGGATGATATCTTTGCTCCATCATTATTGTTAAAGCTTCACATACTGATAGTCCACCATTTAATAAACCACTCAACTGAGTAGCAAAATAATGTGAATGCTTTAAAATAAGAAATGTTTTGATGAGGGGAATACGAAGCATAATTTTTACCTGTCTAATATGTGGAAGTTTCCTAAAATACAACATGTATAAAATACCTCCAATAATAACAGTTAAAATAGCGACTAAAATAATGTAAGGTAGCAGTTTTATTGCACTTAAAATTTTTTCTGTAAGTAGTGGTGTATTAGAACCGAACGAACTATAAACCATTTCAACCTGAGGTAATAAAATGAGTTTAAAAATAAAGAGCATGATTAGTAGAAAAAACATCAAGAACATAGGATACTGCATTATTTTCATCATGTCTCTCCTATACTTATCTTTCTTATAAAGAAGTGCACTTCCTTGTTGCAAAGCAAAAGAAATATCACCATGTTGCTCGGCATAAAATAAATAACTTAACATGTCCTGATGAAACTTTAACTGATGAAAAGAATCGTGTAGACTTTTCCCATCTTTTAACTCCTCAATCATGCGCTGCAATTGTACTTTCTTTTCTACAGGTAATTGAAACTGTAAAAATTCTAATGCTTGTAAAAGAGAGTAGCCTTTTTCTAATAATTCTCCTAAACGTTTCAACAATACTACTTGATCACTTAAACTCCAAGTTTTCTTAAACATAAACATCTTCTTCTAAAAAACCTAAAGCATATCCTTTTCGTATTGATGATTCTAAAGTCTCATGTTTGTAAGTAACACATTCTCCATCAGCTTCTTTAAGCGCTTGTTTTAACTCATATCCATATAGTAGCTCATAAATGCTAGCCTGCCTTACTTGCCTCATTGATTTACATAAAGTTGAGCACTTTCCTCTGCAAAACGGACACTTCAATTCGACAAGTCGCTGTGCAGCTACAGCCAATAAAGACTGTTCAATCTCTTGCCTCGTTATACCATAATCTATGAAACGAATGATTGCTCCTTTCGCATCATTCGTATGCAGCGTTGTCATTACTAAATGTCCTGTCAAACTTGCTCTTATAGCTATTTTTGCTGTTTCTTCATCACGGATTTCACCTACTAAAATAATATCTGGATCATGACGTAAAATAGCCTTTAATCCTGTTTCATATGTGAGACCCGCTTTTTCATTTATTTGAATTTGTAATACATCGTCACTTCTTTTTTCAACCGGATCTTCAAGTGTAATGATGCGACGTGTTTTCTTTTTTCTAATTACCTCTAATAATGCATACATTGTCGTCGTCTTCCCAGATCCAGTCGGTCCAGTAAACACAAGTAGCCCCTGTGAATAGCGTAAAAACGAGAGTAGTTTTGCTGCCGTACTTGGAAATAACGAAAGATGTGATAAGGGCTGAACAGATGCTTGTAAATGAAGACGAATAACAAGACTTTCTTGATATACTGTTGGAAGTGTGGAAAGGCGTAAATACACTTCTTGTCCATCAATTTGCAAATACAACGAACCATTCTGTGGCTTCCGTTTCTCGCCTATGTCCATAGATGCTAAAAATTTGAAATGTGAGACAAGTTTTTCTCCAAACTCCTTTTCAATACACTGTCTCGTCATTAAATCTTTTCCTATACGTAGTTGCACCGCTACATCCTTCTGCCGGGGCACAATATGTAAATCTGACGCTTGTACCCTACACGCTTCTTTTAAAATTGCATTCGCAAAAATTTCAATCCCATTCATCACTTTTCCCTCCTCACTATGTATATAGCATGAAAACATGCGCAATAAAAATTTGGACTTTTGTATTTTCAATAGAGGAAAAAGGAAAAATATGTTTGTGAAATTATGAACAATTTCCGAATTATTGTCTGAAATTACCTATACTCATGTTTATCTGTATTATAATGTTATTATCTTGGATAAAGTGATAAAGGTGGAGATCCTCATGGAACAAGCTTTAAAAATTACAGGTGTATTATCTGACCCAACTCGTTATTACATTTATAAATATATTTCGCAAAAACATAGTTACGTAACGGTACAAGAAATTGCAGATGAGTTTGACATTCATCCAAACGTAGCGCGTTTACATTTATCTAAACTAGAAGATGTTCATATGCTAAAATCGGAAACGAAGAAAACTGGAAAAGGCGGACGACCGAGCAGATTGTATGTCTTATCTGAAGATGTTATCCAATTACAATTTCCATTCCGTGATTATCAATTGTTAGCAAGAATCGCATTTAATTCTTTACTTAGCCTTGGCGCTGCTGGTGAAAAAGCGCTATACGAAACAGGAAAACAATTCGGAGCTGAATTAATGCAACAACATATGCAACGTTTAAATGTGAGTGAAGATGCTTTAACAGTGGAACAAAAAGTTCAAATTGCAAAAGAAGCTTTCTCAACAGCTGGCTTATCACCTGCATTTGAATTAAGTGCAGATGGAACAAAAATTTTCTATGATGTACACAATTGTCCATTTAAAGAAGTTGCTGTTCATCATCCAACTGAAATTTGTAACATGCACGGAGATATGATGAAAGGAATTTTTGAAATCCTATTCCCTAACATGGAATTAACTCGAAATGATAGTCTATTAGATGGATGTAAATCTTGTAATTATAAACTAACAATTTAATTTTTCATATAAAAAGAAGCCAATAATAATTGGCTTCTTTTTATATGAACGAATATTTACAATAGTAAGAAAAATAAACTATAATGAGGTGAGGTTTACTTTTTTTAGAAAAGGAGGGAGATCGCATGGAGCGCATGTTTCGCGTTCTCGGCTTTTGGACTGGAATTTTCTCGGTCATGTTTTACGTAGGGGATATGCAACCGGCCGCACTACTATTTTTAGGACAAACAGGTTTCTTCGTACTTTTAAGCTATTTAAAATTAACAGAGCGTATGTATATATACGTATTTGGGGCATATTTAACTGTTTTCTTCATAGGATTTACATACTACACGACATTCTTACTTGTGCCTGGGGCCGGACATTAAAAGATGGCATTTTGCCATCTTTTTTTTAATTCCGGAATTTCCTAGTTGACTTATAGGTTTTATTACCTTATATTCTATATAACAGATTGGAATTAGGGGGAATCAACATGAATACACTGCTTGTCGGAATTAACGTTGCAGTCATGCTCATCTTAGTTGGCGTATTATATTATATGCAACGTAAGCATGTATCTTTTAATAAACGTGTATTTACCGCTTTAGGAGTCGGAATTTTATTCGGTCTTATATTACAATTTATTTATGAGCCAACTTCTAAAGTAATTATTGAATCAAATACTTGGTTTGGCTTAATCGGTAACGGTTATGTAAAATTACTTCAAATGATCGTTATGCCACTTATTTTAGTATCTATTATTTCAGCATTTACAAAATTACAGTTAACGAAAAATCTTGGTAAAATTAGTGGCCTTATTATCGGTATTTTAATTCTTACTACAGGAATCGCTGCAGCTGTCGGTATCGCTGCAAGTGCAGGATTTGATGTATCTGCAACAGGCCTACAACAAGGTGATGCAGAATCTGCTCGTCTGAAACTAGTTGAAGAAAGATTTACTTCTATTGAAAAGACAACAATTCCAGATAAATTATTAGAGCTATTGCCTACAAATCCGTTTCTTGATTTAACAGGCGCTCGTCCAACATCAACAATTTCTGTCGTAATATTTGCAGCCTTTATCGGCATTGCCTTTATAGGTGTAAAACGAAAATACCCAGAACAAGCAGAGCTATTTAAGAAAATGCTTGATGCTGTATATGCAATCGTAATGCGTATGGTAACATTAATTTTACGCCTTACTCCATACGGCGTATTAGCTCTTATGGCAAAAACAGTTGCTGGTAGCGATATAAATGCTATTTTAAAACTTGGTAACTTCGTGTTAGCCTCTTACGTAGCACTTATCGTAATGTTTATCATTCACTTATTATTAATTGCATTGTCTGGTTTAAATCCAATTCAATATTTGAAAAAAGTGTTCCCTGTACTAACTTTTGCATTCACATCTCGCTCTAGTGCTGGTGCGATGCCATTAAATATTGAAGCGCAAAAAGAAAAGCTTGGTATTTCCGAAGGAATTGCAAACTTCGCAGCTTCATTTGGGGTATCTATCGGACAAAACGGTTGCGCAGGTATTTATCCAGCAATGCTTGCAATGATGGTCGCTCCAACTGTAGGAATTGATCCATTACAACCACAATTTATTTTAACTTTAATCGCTGTTGTTGCTATTAGCTCATTCGGTGTTGCTGGAGTTGGTGGCGGCGCAACATTCGCAGCTTTAATCGTACTATCTACAATGAACTTACCAATCGGTATTGTTGCTCTAGTTATCTCGGTTGAGCCATTAATCGATATGGGGCGTACAGCTCTTAACGTAAGTGGCTCTATGACAGCAGGTCTTATTTCAAGTAAATGGCTTGGTGAATTAGATCTAGATACGTACAATCAAGATGATACAAAAACTGGTGAAATTGCTTCATAATGAAAAAAAGACGCTAACATACAATTGTTAGCGTCTTTTTTATTCCGTTCCCTCTTTATAGATTTTATCTTGAGAATTATCACTCTAAGTATTCTTCTAGTTGCTCTTTTAACTCTTCCTCAATCTCATAACAAGATTCATCAGCGAGTTCCCCTACTTTCTTACTCCCCAAAATGTTTGATTGAATTGGCATTCCTAAAAAGATTCTTTCGCATTTATAAATTGGAATATTATGAAATTCAATCAGCTCTTTTTCTTCATCTAATATAGCTATAGCAACTGATGAATAATAACCCACCTCAAAGGGATTCTCTTTTTCCCTTGCAAATCCCATATCTAATTCCATTTGGTTTTCTATGTATAAACGTGAATACTCTTTATGCAGTTTAAGTGATATTCGCTCTATTTCCTTCTCCATACATTGAATGTTCTCTTTTAACTCCAACGTAAACTCCTGTTCTTTATATTTCATTTTCGCCTCCTTAAACATAGAAAAAGAGAATACAATAACATATCCTCTTTCCTCAAATATATTTCATTATCTCACAGCCCGTCCTTTTCACAAATAACCATTTTGTTCGCACCATTTATGAAATTGTCCTACGTCTACTCCAACTAACACGATATCCTTTAGCTCTACATCAATGACTTGTTCTCCAATTACAATAGCAAACTGCGATGCTAATTTTGTCTCGTTTTTCTTTACAATTCCAATTCGGTTCCGATGCGGTCCATCTTTTATATATGCTTTTTGTCCTACAATATCAAAGTTCAAAATTCTCACCTCTTTTACTGCGCTCAAATTGGAAATACGATCTCCACCTCGGAAAATTTCCTTTCATTGCACTATTTCTCTATATATATGACGAAACAATAAAAGAGTCCTTCCTTCTTTACAATTATTTTTTCTTTGTTTCATTTTTGTGATTGAAACGTAAAGTTTATAATAAAATACACTTGGAAGCGCTTTCTATGTAATTTTTTATGTTATAATATATAAGTAGAACTTCGTAAAGAGGGTTAAAAAATGAATACAAAAATGATTAAAAAAGTAATTGAAGCATTAAAAGTATATGGCTTTCAGGATGTATCATTCTGTGACAAAACGAGGCAATTTTTATTTCATAACGAAACCGATATTATGAGCGGCTATGCAGAAATAACATATAGTAGTCAATTTGAAAAATTCAACGTACAAATTCATCCAATTGAAACGCATCACCAAGCAGAGTTACAAGAGATTGAAAGACATATACAAGCTTGTATAAGAAAAGTGGAATATTTAAATGCACTTCTTACCGGGCAGACAAAACTAGATGATAAAATTATTATTATGTAAAAAAGAACGTGATCCAATCACGTTCTTTTTTCATTATACGTTCATCTTTTCCTTTAGTTGTAATCCTGTAACAGATTCTAATACATCCATCGATTCTCCAAATGTCATATCAAAAATTGTCTTGTCCTCTATGTATGGAAACTGTCTGAAACGCTTTTCTAACACCTTCACAGCATCTGATGTAAAGTTTGCACTATCAATGTCAAATTCTGTTTCAAGAAGAACGATCCAATCTAACACATGAAAACCTAATCCATTGACGAATGAAATCAATTTTTCTTCTGGGTTTGAAGATAAGAATACTTGGCGTTCCATCTCACTAAAAAGTTCTTCTCCTAAGATTTCAGCTAACTCATCATCATGTTCACGTTCAACAAGTTCTTCGTAGCCGTAATCATCCACAAGCTCTTCTACTTCTTCACTATCCTGACAAAGCAATTGACTAAGAAGTGCCTCTTTCTTAAATTCACTATTTTGTACGACTTCTAAAAAGCTCGTTTCCCATCCATTTTCTAATTTCATATTATGTACTCCTTTATATACGTTTCTTATCATCACTGTACCCAAAAGATCACTTTTATAACCTTTTAGGTAGTTACTATTATTTCACATGATTCATAACATAAGATGCAAACTCAGCTACATCTCCTTCAAAAATATTTATTTCTGGCAAGTGATAGAACGTTGTTTGGAGCGGGTTTCCTGCATGATATACATATATCGTTTTCTCTAGTGCAATCGCCATTCCAAACTCTGTATGGCTCCCGTTTCCGCCATCTAATATAAGTAAAAATACATCCGCTTCTTTTACAGCATTTTGTTCTGCCTGACCAATTTCTCTTAATTGTTCTTCATTCGCTGCTCTTTCATTTTTGGTCCAATCATATGTATGGTGCCATCCTGCATGTTTCAGTTCATTTGCTACGGAACGTACAAGATGTTTATTTTGGAAACCTGAGGCGATATAAAAATTCATTTATATACACTCCTTCATTATGTATGGGGAAACTCCTTTTTAGCGTTATTTGTTATAGCTACAATAAAGAACAACTTCAAAAAAAATCCCCATCTTTAAAACTTATTTGCGTTTAAATGATGGGATGCTTCATGGTCTTCTTTTATTTTTTGTTTTTTATAACTTTCATCAGCTAACATTTCTAGTTCAGCTGTTATCTCTGACTTTTCAAGCTCTCTTTCTTGCGAAAATTTCCTTGAAATATAAACAATAACACTACCAACGTACAACACAAAGCATATAATAAGTGCAGTATTTTCATAGAGACTTAGCTCCAACACAGTCACTCCTAATCCATTCGTATTTTCACGCCTCATTAATTGGAATTTCCCTATTAACCCATTTGTTATCCCGCTATTTGAGGGCAGTAAGACTCCCTCCTCAAAATTCAGTAACAGTAAAGAAGTTAGATGTGGGATGCACCCAACTGATTAAAGTTTCACTTTATTGTAACATAAAAATATCAATTCTTGGAATCTTTCACCCTACTAAAAGAGGCATGATTGTTTCATCATGCCTCTGAAATATTTTGAATGATTGTTTTAATTGCTTCTTTTCCATTATATTTTTTTAGTGCTGTTTTATACTTCTCATTATTTTGACTTAATTCTTCGACATACTTTATAAGAGATTTTACATTTACATCTTCTTCATATAATACGGAGGCATATCCTTGTCTTTCAAAGGACTCTGCATTTAATATTTGATCTCCACGGCTTGCAAATTTCGATAATGGAATTAAAACCATCGGCTTTTGTAATGTTAAAAATTCAAAAATTGCGTTGGAGCCCGCGCGTGAAATAA
Organism: Bacillus sp. PK6-16; assembly: GCF_056530295.1. Taxonomy (NCBI): domain Bacteria; kingdom Bacillati; phylum Bacillota; class Bacilli; order Caryophanales; family Bacillaceae; genus Bacillus; species Bacillus sp. PK6-16. The sequence continues at coordinate 1,200,012 of NZ_CP096511.1, read as the reverse complement.
CAAAATCTGTTACCGCTAATATATCTGGCAGTTCTCCATGTACATATTCAAATTGTCTATATCCTTCTTTATTTTGTAAACTTTCATTAAGGTTACCTTTTCCGCAAAGGTGAACAATTTGATATTTTTTCAGAAGTTCTGGTAACGCGGATCGAACCGTTTCATTAATTTTTTTTGCGCCCAAACTTCCTCCCATGATTGTAATAACTGGCTTTTTACGTGAAAAGCCTAAAAATGCTAAACCTTTTTCACGATTTCCCTTTAGTACTTCTTCACGTACAGGAGATCCTGTATAAATTACTTTTTCTTTCGGTAAATGTTTCGCAGCTTCTTCAAATGTAACAAATATTTTCGAAGCAAAACGAAGCGCAATTTTGTTTGCTAGTCCTGGCGTCATATCAGATTCATGTAATAAAACTGGTACTCTATTTAGCCATCCGCCAATTACGACTGGTACAGATACGAAACCGCCTTTTGAAAAAATCACATCTGGTTTTAGTTTTCGAATTCTTACATACGCATCCATAACCCCCTTCATTACAAGAAAAGGATCTTTTATATTTTTTAAATCAAAATAACGACGTAGCTTTCCACTCGAAATACTATAGTAGGGAATGCCTTCCTTTTCTATAATCGTTTTCTCAATACCTTGGTGAGAACCAATATAAGAGATATCCCAGTTGTCTTCCTGTAAATATGGGATAATGGCTAAATTAGGTGTTACATGTCCTGCCGAACCGCCACCTGTAAAGACTATTTTCTTCATACGTCTCCCCCTTCTAGACTATAATACACTAAAATATCTTGCCTCAGGGTGAGAAAATACCATAGCCGTTACGGACGCTTCTGGCTCCATCATGAATCCTTCTGTTAATGAAATACCTATTTCCTCTGGATGAATTAAGCGAAATAGCTTTTCTTGATCTGCAAGTTCTGGACACGCCGGATAACCAAATGACACTCGTATTCCTCTATATTTCGTACGGAAACGTTCTTCCATCGTCAGTTCAGGTGAGTCCGGAATGCCCCAGCGGTCACGAATGAGCATATGTGTTTTTTCAGCAAGTCCTTCCGCTAATTCAAGCGCTAACGATTGAATGGCATGACTACGTAGGTAATCACCTTTCGCCTTCCACTCTTCAGCAATATCCCGAACTCCTTCCCCAACCGTAACAGATAAGAAAGCAACATAGTCCATCTCATCTCCTATTGGGCGCAAATAATCACCTAAAGTACGATAGGGAGCCTTTCCTTGTCTAGGGAATGTGAAACGCTCTATAACACGCGTATGATCTTCTGGATCATATATTACAATGTTTTGTCCGTCGCTTTGCGCTGGGAAAAATTGATACACTGCTTTCGGCTTTAACCAAGATTGTCCTTCCTGCAATAATTCATCTATTAAATCATTTAATTCATGTGCTCTCTTATCTCCCTCTTTCAAAAGCTTCTTCACATTTCCTTTTAATCCAAGGTGATGCCCAAGTAGCATTTGTCTATTCAGAAATGGTGCGAGATGAAGGGCGGGAACATCTCGTAATACAATTCGTTTTGTTGAATCAGGCACCATAACCTCTGATTTTGGTAATGGCTCAATTACTGCTGGAATTTCTACTTTCTTCTCCTCTTTTTTTACGATATGAAGATGACGTTCTTTTTTATCCTGCTTCATCTTCTCACGCTCTTCTTCTTTTTGAAGCTTATTAATAATATCGAGCCCCGTCATCGCATCACTCGCATAACAAACGAGTCCTTTATATGATGGTGAAATCCGATTATCTGTAAACTTTCTCGTTAACGCTGCACCACCTACAACAATGGGCACATCAATATTTGCCGCTTTTAAATCTTCAGCAGTCGTTACCATTTGTTGCGCTGATTTTACTAATAAACCTGAAAGGCCTATAATGTCCGGCTTCTTTTCTTGTACTTCTTGAACAATTCGATCCGAACGTACATTAATTCCTAAATTAATAATCTCATATCCGTTATTCGCTAAAATAATTTCAACGAGATTTTTCCCAATATCATGCACGTCACCTTTTACAGTTGCTAACAATACTTTCCCTTTTTTCGCACTATCACTAGATTCCATATGTGGCTCTAAATAGCTTACAGCGGCTTTCATACTTTCGGCACTTTGCAATACTTCAGCAACAATAAGTTCATTATTATTAAATAGTCGTCCTACCTCGTCCATCCCTGTCATAAGCGGACCGTTAATAATATCAAGAGGTTTTCTTCCTTCTTCAAGTGCAAGACTTAAATCCTCGTGTAATCCTTGTTTCGTACCTTCTACAATATAATTTGCTAGTCTTTCATCAAGCGTTAACGTTTCTTGCACAACGACATCTTTCTTTTTAGCAACTCGGTAAAAGTTTGTAAATTCTTCTAACGTCTCTTTCGTCGTTTCAAACAGTAATGCATCTGCAAGGCGTTTTTCTTCCTCTGGAATCGACGCATAGCGTTCTAATTTTTCCGTATTCACAATCGCGTAATCTAATCCTGCTTTCGTAGCATGGTATAAAAAAACTGAATTTAATACTTCACGTCCAGCCGGTGGTAAACCAAATGATATGTTACTTACACCTAAAATCGTTAAACACTCTGGTAACGCTTCTTTAATAAGGCGAATTCCTTCTATAGTCGCTGCCGCTGAGCCAATATATTCTTCATCACCTGTCCCTACTGGAAACACAAGTGCATCAAAAATAATATCTGACGGGCGTATCCCATACTTCTTTGTAAGTAATTCATAGCTTCTTTTCGCAATTTCTATCTTTCGTTCCGCACTAACCGCCATACCGTCTTCATCAATTGTTCCTACAACTATAGCGGCACCATACTTCTGAAGAAGCGGTGTCACTTTTTTAAATCGTTCTTCTCCATCTTCTAAATTAATTGAATTAATAACAGCTTTTCCTTGAATATAAGTAAGAGCTCGCTCCATCACATTTTCATCTGTTGAATCAATCATAATCGGTACTTTTAATACTTTCGTAACTTCTGCTAAGAAGTTTTCCATATCTTCTATTTCATCGCGATCAGGATCTGCCATACAAATGTCAATAATATGAGCATTTTTCTTCACTTGCGCTCTTGCCACTTCAGCAGCCTCTTCAAATTTCCCTTCTGCTACTAAGCGTTTAAATTTACGTGACCCAATAACATTCGTTCTTTCACCTACAAATAACGGTCTCATAGACTCATCATATTGCAGTGCTTCTAATCCACTAATTCCATGTCCTTCTCTCTCATGATGGTCACGAGGCTTAAGAGATGCTAGCGCGGATTTCATTGCTTTTATATGTTCTGGTGTCGTGCCACAACAACCACCAATAATATTAACCCATCCTTCTTCAGCAAATCGCTTCACCTTTTCAGCAAGAGAAGATGGAGATTCATGGTAATGTCCATCTTCATCAGGAAGACCTGCATTTGGATAACAAGAAATGTAACACTCCGATAAATCAGATAGTGACCGAATATGGTCCCTCATAAACTCCGGACCAGTCGCACAGTTTAACCCAACAGATAATGGTTTCATATGTTCTACTGATAAATAAAAAGCTTCAATTGTTTGCCCAGCCAGAGTCGTTCCCATTGGCTCAATCGTTCCTGAAATCATAATAGGAACCGTTTTTTTCAGTTCTTCAAAAGCGGCTTGAATTCCAATATAAGCTGCTTTCACGTTACGCATATCTTGACTCGTCTCAACGAGTAATACATCAACTGCTCCTTTTAATAATCCTCGTGCCTGCCTTGTATAAGCCTCAATCAATTCTTCAAAAGTCACACCACCTGTAACACTAATTGCTTTCGTTGTTGGTCCCATCGCTCCCGCAACATATACTTCCTTCCCGCTTTCTTTAACAGCTTGCTTCGCCAAAAGTGCTGCCTTTTCATTTAGTTCTTCATCTAAATGAGACAGATCATAATCACTTAGTACAATATTCGTTGCCCCAAATGTATTTGTTTCAATAATATCCGCTCCAGCTTCAATGTAAGCTTTATGAATCTTTAAAATAACGTCTGGTCTTGTTTCCACTAAATATTCATTACAGCCCTCGTACTCTTCTCCTCCGAAATCTTCAGCAGTTAAATCCTCTTGCTGAATCATTGTCCCCATTGCACCATCTAATATTAAAATGCTATTTTTTAATTTTTCTTCTATACACTTCATCAATTAATACCTTCTTTCACTTCTTGCTTTTCTCTTACATATTTAACAAGATGTTCTGTAATTTCATACTTTAAAAATGGTGTAATAAGATAAATACCATTAAAATATTTCATCGCTGCGTCGACCAATTCTTGTGAAATGCGGATCCCTTCCTCAATTGCTGCCTCTTTCGTTTCATGTCCATCCATTCTCTCTCTTATTTCTTCAGGAAGAGTAATACCCGGCACCTCAAAATGAAGAAAATCTGCATTCCGCTTACTTACTAACGGCATAATTCCAATAAAAATAGGTTGTTCCAAATGCTTTGTCGCTTCATACACTTCTTCAATTAACTTGATATCGTAAATTGGCTGAGTTAAAAAATACTCCGCTCCAGCATCTATTTTTCGTTCCATTCGCTTAACCGCTGCTTTTAAGTGCCTCACGTGAGGATTAAATGCGCCGCCTACAGAAAACCTTGTCGCCGGTCCAATTGATTTCCCTAAAATTGAACGTCCATCGTTCATTTCTTTAATCATTTTAATAAGCTCAATAGAGGATAAATCATATACAGAAGTGGCACCGGGAAAATCACCAACGCGCGCTGGATCACCAGTTAAAGCTAACACTTCTTCCATCCCTAACGCCGATAAACCTAACAAATGAGATTGTAGTCCAATGACGTTATGATCTCTACACGTTAAATGCGTCAATACTGGGATATCATGCTTCGTTAATAACGCACCCATCGCCATATTAGAAACACGAGGCGATGCTAATGAATTATCTGCTAGAGTAATAGCATCTGCTCCCGCTCTTTTTAACGCTCTTGCTCCTTCAAAAAAACGCTGTGTATCTAACGTTTTCGGTGGATCTAATTCCACTACAACTGTCGTTTGTTTTTTCGCTTTCTCTGCTAGAGTGACGTGAGCCTTCGAACGTTTCTCATGCGTATGAACGACTTTCGGCCTTTGAATCGTGTCTTTTTCTATTACAGGGGTAATATTCGCAACAGCGCGCTTCATACTTTGAATATGTTCTGGAGTCGTACCACAACAACCACCCAATAACCGAATACCTTGCTCAATAAATCTCGGTGTCATCGCTTCAAAATAAGCTGGGCTTCCCTCATATACGTAACGTCCCTCCACATAATTCGGGAGGCCTGCATTTGGGTATGCTGATAAATAGCCATTTTGAGGAATCGATATCATTTTGAAAGCTTCCGTCATATGAAGCGGCCCTAGTTGACAATTCAATCCAACAACATTTGCACCGTAATCTATAAGTTGCTTTAATATTTCATTGACATCATTTCCATTTTGAGTCGTACCTGCTTCATGTAACGCTAATTGCGCAACAATTGGAATATTCGTTTGCTTACGCAATACTTTAACGGCATGAAGTAATTCAAATTCATCGTAAAAAGTTTCTAATAGTAATCCATCAACCTGTTCTTCTAGTAAAGCCCCTGCCTGTTCAAGTAACATAAACTCTCTTTCCATATCAGTCGTTGTAACAGCTCCGATATGTTTCATACCACCAATTGTTCCTAAAATTGCATTTTTATCTGTCACAGATGCTTTCGCCAGTTTTACTGCCGCTCTATTAATTTCTATAACTTGATTTTCTAAACCATACATACGTAATTTCGCTTCATTTGCTCCATACGTATTCGTTTGAATTACATCTGCTCCAGCAGCTACATATTGTTTATGAATCGATATAATTAAGTCTGGATCAGATACATTCAATTCTTCAAAGCTACTTTGCAAACCATGTGAATGCAATAACGTCCCAACCGCACCATCACCTATTACAATTCCGTTTGATAATAAATCTAGTAATTTCACGAATCTCCCTCATTTCTATCAATATAAAAACCCCCTCTTCACTTTGAAGAGGGGGACATAATCGTTCCTCCTCTTATTATGCAAAACATTCGTTTTGCAGGTATTAGCACCGTTTCAAACATTTCGTTTGAAGGTTGCCGGGTTTCACAGGGCCTTTCCCTCCACCGCTCTCAATAAGAGTTGTCTTTATTATTTTATTTATGTAGCTAAAAGGAAATGCGTTCCCCTTTTAACAATGTTTGTTAATTTTTTAATAAATTTAGCATGCACAAAAGTAAAAGTCAATGACACTTGCGGAAAAATAAAAATTATTTAAAATAAAGTTGCAATTCAGTTATATTTTATTGTAAAGTTAAAAACATAATAAAAATTTCATACGAACATTCTTATCTAGAGAGGTAGAGGGACTGGCCCTGTGACGCCTCAGCAACCATTAACATTTTGTTAATAAGGTGCTAATTCCAGCAAATTGTGAAAGATTTGACAGATGAGAAGAAGACTCTATTCAAACCGAAAGCCTTCTTCTTAGAAGGCTTTTTTTATTTTATATTCACTTAATGTTTCAATTTAAAAAGGAGGAATTTTCACATGTCAACAATCGAAACAAAACTAGCACAAATCGGAAATCGCAGTGAAACTACAACTGGAACGGTTAATCCACCAGTTTATTTCTCAACCGCTTATCGTCACGAAGGAATTGGTAAATCTACTGGCTTTGACTATTCACGAACTGGCAATCCAACTCGCGGTCTTTTAGAACAGGCGATTGCAGACTTAGAATGTGGCGAACAAGGTTATGCCTGTAGTTCAGGGATGGCGGCTGTTCTCCTCGTCCTTTCTCTATTCCGCTCTGGAGACGAACTTATTGTATCTGAAGATTTATACGGGGGAACGTATCGATTATTTTCTGAGCATGAAAAAAAGTGGAATGTTCGATGTAGATACGTAAATACACAGTCTATTAAACAAATTGAGCAAGCTATCACAACTGAAACGAAGGCTATTTTCATAGAAACTCCAACTAATCCATTAATGCAAGTTACTGATATTGCTGCTGTCGCAACTGTAGCGAAAAGGAACGGACTACTTCTTATTGTAGACAACACTTTCTACACACCTTATATACAGCAACCATTAACAGAAGGTGCTGACATTGTACTTCATAGCGCAACGAAATATTTAGGGGGACATAACGATGTACTAAGCGGGCTTGTCGTTGCAAAAGGAAAGGAACTTTGCGAGGAAATCGCTCATTATCATAATGCATCAGGTGCAGTTTTAAGCCCATTTGACTCATGGTTATTAATTCGCGGTATGAAAACGTTAGCGCTTCGCATGAGGCAACATGAAGAAAATGCGAAAGCAGTTGTTGCGTATTTAAATGATGAGGACGGGGTGACAGATGTATTTTATCCAGGAAGAGGTGGCATGATCTCATTCCGCCTTAAAGATGAAGCTTGGATTAATCCATTCTTACAATCTTTATCCTTAATTACATTTGCCGAAAGTCTTGGTGGTGTAGAAAGTTTAATGACTTATCCAGCAACGCAAACACATGCTGATATTCCTGAAGAAATTAGAACAGCAAACGGCGTATGCAATCGTCTTCTTCGATTCTCAGTTGGCATTGAAAATAGTAACGATTTAATTCAAGACTTAAAGCAAGCAATTAAACTCGTAAAAGAAGGTGTAAGAATATGAGCTATTCTATAGATACACTCTTACTACACAACCAATATAAACACGACTCGCAAACAGGCGCTGTGAACGTTCCTATTTATAATACATCAACTTTTCACCAGTTTGATGTAGATACGTTCGGAAAATATGACTATAGCAGGTCAGGAAATCCAACTCGTGAAGCTCTTGAAGATATCATTGCTTTATTAGAAGGCGGAACAAAAGGATTCGCCTTTGCATCAGGCATTGCAGCGATTTCCACTGCATTCCTCCTTCTTTCACAAGGTGATCACGTACTCATTTCAGAAGATGTGTACGGAGGCACTTACCGAGTGATAACTGAGGTACTCTCCCGTTACGGTGTTTCACATACATTTGTTGATATGACCAATTTAGAAGAAATAAAACAAAACATTAAACCAAATACAAAGCTCTTTTATGTAGAAACACCTTCTAACCCACTTTTAAAAGTGACAGATATTCGCGAGGTTTCTAAACTCGCAAAATCTATTGGCGCTCTTACTTTTGTTGATAATACATTTTTGACACCACTATTCCAAAAACCACTTGAACTTGGAGCTGATGTCGTTCTTCATAGTGCTACAAAATTTATTGCTGGTCATAGTGATGTTACTGCCGGATTAGCAGTAGTAAAAGATTCAGAACTCGCTCAAAAGCTTGGATTTTTACAAAATGCATTCGGTGCTATTTTAGGACCTCAAGATTGTTCTCTCGTACTTCGCGGTCTAAAAACATTGCATGTACGCCTCGAACATTCAGCTAAAAATGCCAATAAAATCGCACATTATTTACAAGAGCACTCTAAAGTAAAAAATGTCTATTATCCGGGATTACAAACTCATCTCGGATTTGATATTCAACAATCTCAAGCAACATCAGCTGGAGCGGTCTTATCGTTTACTTTGCAGTCAGAAGATGCACTCCGCAAATTTTTATCAAAAGTAAAATTACCTGTTTTTGCAGTTAGTTTAGGAGCTGTAGAGTCAATTCTTTCTTATCCAGCAAAAATGTCACATGCAGCACTGTCGCAAGAAGCTCGTGATAAAAGAGGAATCTCTAATTCATTACTTCGGTTATCAGTCGGTCTTGAAAATGTTAACGATTTAATATCCGATTTTGAAAATGCCCTTTCTTATGTAGAAGAACCTGTAAATGCATAGAGAAAAAGAAGATATGAGATTAGGTTTTCATATCTTCTTTTTATGCGGTTTAGTTATATTCATTTGAATTTCTTCTTTTCTTATAGTCCATAAAAAATAAAAGTATATCATCTATTTCTAAATAATGGATTAATTGATATATTAAGAAATAAAAAGGGGTGAAAATAATGGATACTTGTGCAGATATTTTAATCGTTATCGATTTACAAAATGGCGTATGTTATAGCGAGGAGCATTTATTTGATTTACAGAACTTACTAACAAAAGTAAATAAAAGAATTTCTTCATATAGAAAATTAAATAAACCAATCCTTTTTGTTCAACATTGTGATGATGATTTAGTACCCGAGAAAGAACTTTGGGCTATTCATACCGATCTAGATGTTCAAGAACAAGATTTTTTTGTAAGAAAAACACATGCAAATTCATTTTATAAAACAAACTTAAAAGAAATTTTAGATCAATTATCTGTAAATCGCATTGAATTTTGTGGCGCCCAAACAGAGTACTGTATGGATGCAACGATTAAGTTTGCCCACGGACTAGGATACGAAAACTTTATGGGACAGAAAACAACCTCTACGTTGAATAATCCTTTTATGTCCGCAAAAGAGACAATTGATTTTTATGAGAACATATGGAATCACAGATTTTTAACGTTGCTAAAAGATGAATTTTAGAATAAATGACTAATGACTTGATCATCCTAAGATTTATCAGCCTTAATCAAATATTTCATTATCACCATAAAGAAGCGAATGACATTCAGCTTCTTTTCTTTTAACCTGTTTTATATTCTATATATATCATTATAATTCCTTTGTCATATTATTTTAAAAATTTCGTATATTCATTTGAAAGAATAAGAAAATCATGATAAAATTGTGTTACAAATATATCTATATCTTTCAATTTTTAAAACGCATCGAAATTTTCACCCAAAAATGTCATTTTACAAAAACATGCTAATTTACCTATTTTATTTACATCCGGGTCTCTTTTCTTACAATTTCTTTACTTTAGGACTTTTTTTCTGCAACAACTATTTTCTTTTCTTTAAATTTTTGGTATGTATAGTATGGTATAATAGCTCACACGGAGGTGGAAAAGAACATGTTAGAAACCTTTCAAAAAGAATTAGAACTATATGAAAGTAATGCAGAATTATTAAAAGTGCTAGCTCATCCTGTTCGTTTATGTATCGTAAAAGGATTAATCGAGCGCGGTCCAAGCAACGTTTCTACAATGTATACTGGCTTAAACATGCCACAATCTACAATTTCACAGCATTTAGCAAAATTAAAAAGCGCTAAAATCGTTTCTAGTGAAAGAAAAGGATTGGAAATTTATTACAAAGTAGAGAATGAAACAATCATTCAACTCGTTCGTGTATTATTAGGTTAGGGACTAATAATCGCAGAAAAAGAACGTATTCTATATTTTTCATCTCATATCTTTAATATAAATATATATCATGAGAGGAAATATATAATACTACATAAGTCGTATTAAAAAACAAGACACAGTATATACTGTGTCTTGTTTTTTTATATTGTTACATACTGATCCAAATGTAAATGTTGCATATCTTTTGTATGTATAACAACATCAAACGAACTCCCTACTCCTCCATTTAAAATCATAGAACGAACTGCTCGATTTTGTTTTTGCGTTTCAGAAAAAGGATTCGTGTCTTGATGGCTCGTAAGCTGTTCTAATATCCCTGCAGCTAACAAGAACTCAGATTGTTTCTTATGCCATACTGCACTCATTCCTTGCATACTAAACATCTCCTTTAGCTCGTCCCAATGAACATGAGTAGTAAGATCCATTTCACCTGGATGCGCTAGTGGGTTACGCATTAGCTTATGCTGATAATATCCTCGCAAACTTCCTTCGCGGTGTGCTGGATGCATCCATTCTTCTTTTGTGTATCCGTAATCAACTGTAATACATATACCTTTTTGAAACCATTTCGAAATTTCTTTTATATACTCCTCCATAACAATTGGTACTTCAAAACGTTGCCCTTCAGCAATATGAATATTATATTTCAATAAATAGCGACCAATTCTTTTATTTAACGGCCTACATACTTCTGAAAGGTTTCCTTCCTCTGTATATGTAATACGTACTTCATACAATATACCATTTCTTTTCTCAATTACTTCAACAGGAAATGCATCAAACAACTCATTCGAAAAAAGAATTCCCTCGAAAGAATCTCCCATTTCACTATAGGAGGTATAGTACGATACATTAGAAAATGAGCCAAGTTGCTCCTGCTGTAATTTCCTATGAAAAGGGCTCACTTCAATCATTGAATAGTTTAAATTAATAAAGGTGTTTGGAGATAATTGCTTCCATTCTTGTAAAACATCATAGGCAAACTTCCCTGTTCCCCCACCAACCTCACAAATATTCGAAGCAACTTCACCATTTTCAACAAGACGAATAAAAAGTTTAGCAAAAGTTTTTGCAAAAACAGAGGATACATTGCTACTTGTAAAAAAATCCCCTTGTCTTCCAATCTTTTCACGTTCTTTCATATAATATCCATGACCCTCCGTATACAATACAAGGTTCATATACGTACTATATGAAATTGAATAATCCTTTTCTTTCCCCATCCATTCTCTTAAAATGAGCTCCATTCCCATAATGACTCCTTATTGTAAAAACGGATTATTTTCTTTTTCAAAGCCAATGCTTGTTTCTGGACCATGTCCACATAACACCGCTGTTTCATCTGGTAATACAAATAATTTCTCTTCAATACTTCCAATTAATTCAGCAAAACTTCCACCAGGCAAATCTGTTCTTCCAATGCTCATTTGGAACAATACATCTCCTGAGAATACAGCATTCGCTTCTTTACTATAATAAGAAATACTTCCTGGAGAATGTCCTGGTGTCTCAAAAATTTCAAAATTAAATGATCCAATTGTTAATGTACCTTCTGCATCAATAATATGATCCGCTGGTTTTGCTGTAATACTGCGGTTCATCATAAAAATTTGAGAGCCGTTTACAGTTGCATCTCCTAACCAATCTGCTTCTTCTTTATGTACGTACACAGGAATATGAAAAGCGTCTCTTACGGCATCAACAGCACCGATATGATCAAAGTGAGCATGTGTTAATAAAACAGCCAATGGTTTTAATTGTTCTTCTTGTAAATATGTAACGAGATTTTCACCTTCATGACCAGGGTCAAAGATAATGCACTCTTTTTGATCGTTCATTAAAATATAAGCATTTGTTTGTAATGGGCCTAACGGCATTTGTATCCATTTCATATGAAAATCTCCTCCAGTTGTTAAACTTACTTTTAATGATACAACATTTCTTTCTCTGAGGAAAAGAAAGGATGCTATCTCGACAATTATTTTTAAAACATGTACAATATAAAAGAGTAAATATTCCAAAAACTCATAATAAGAAATGGGTAGACAGAGGAGGATATTGTATGGGCCTTGTTATTATTTTTACACTTGTCACTCTGTTAGCTGTATTTGCTACGCTTAGAACACTTCGTGAAAAAAACTTTTTCGCGAGCGGCTTTGCAATTGCAACTGTACTCGTTTTCGGATGGTTTACGATCATGACTGTTCTATATAACGGGTATCCACCAGCAGCTTAATTCGTTTACACTTTATTCTTCATCGAGATTTTACACAAAAAGAGGAAGGGTTCCCCCTTCCTCTTTTCATATTTCACAACTTATATCATCTTCGCTTCGTATTTGTGCTTTTTTACAAGCCAAGCTCCTCCGATAACACCTGCATCATTACCAAGTGTTGCAATAGCTAACTTCGTGCTCTTTACAGCACGTGAGAAAGCGTATTGCTCGAAATAGCGTTGAATTGGTTCTAATAACGCATCTCCAGCTTTAGACACGCCTCCACCAATAACAATTTTCTCTGGGTTCAATGTACTAGAAAGGTTCGCTACAGCTAATCCTAAATAAGAAGCTACTTTTTCTACTACTTCACCTGCTAATTCATCACCTTGTCCAAGTGCTTCAAAGACATCTTTTGATGTAATACGTCCTTCTTCAGCTAACATAGAACGCAACATGCTCTCTTTATTAGTCTCTTGTATTTTTTGCATAGCAACACGTACAATACCTGTCGCAGATGCTACTGTTTCTAAGCAACCAGACTTCCCGCAATTACATGGGAAAGCATTTTCTGTAACGACTGTAATATGTCCAATCTCACCAGCAGCACCACTCACGCCGTGTACAATCTCACCATTGGCGATTACACCACCACCAACGCCCGTACCAAGTGTCATACAGATTAAATCTTTTGCACCTTCACCAGCACCTTTCCACATTTCACCAAGCGCTGCTAAGTTTGCATCATTATCAATAACAACAGGTAATCCTGTTTCTACTTCTAATAAATCTTTTAGCGGATAGTTTTTCCATCCTAAATTAACCGCTTCATAAATCATTCCAGACGCCACATGTACAGGACCAGGAGCTCCCATACCAATACCAATTAATTTGCTCTTCAATTCGCCTAATTCTTCTAGCTTTTTATCAATTGCTTTCGCAACATCAAGTGTAATATGTTTTCCTTGCTCACCTGTATTCGTAGGGATTTCCCACTTATGTAAAATTTCACCGTATACATTAATAAATGCTAATTTAATCGTTGTACCACCAAGGTCAACACCAACTAACCATTTCTCTTCCATGTTGCTTACCTACCTTTATCTAATTCTTATTTAGCTCTTTTTGAATTTCTTGCTTCAATAAAAATAAAGCTGTTTGATAGTCTTGTGGATCGATTAGCTGTGATTGATTTAATTCACGCAATTCATCTTGCATTAATTGTAAATCTGCAATTCGATCTCCCGTATAAATAATCGTACCAAATTTCTTTAGCAATTGCTGAATATCATAAATAGATACCATTTCATCACCCTCTATGCTCACTTACTATAAAAAATTATAATAAGAAAACGTTCACATATTTTATTATAATCAAGAAGAAAAAGTCTCGTCAATTTTTATTTGTCTATACAAGCTTATTTATAAGCAGTGTTCCTTTTTCTGTAATAATTTTTTCTATGTTTTTATCAAATGGCTCTACTGGAATGTGTTTTACCATTTGAAAATCATACGCTAATGACAGCGTTTTCCCTTTATAATGCACGAGATAACGATCATAATAGCCACCGCCGTACCCAATTCGCTCTCCTCGTTCTGTATAAGCTACGCCCGGCACAATTTGAAGATCAATTTCATCCATATTCACTTCTTCCGTAAGCCCAGGAATCGGTTCACGTAAATTCATATACACCGTTTCTAATTGATCAAAATTATTAATTTGCCGGAAGGACATCGTTCTAGTTCCTTTATTACACTTAGGAACTACAACTTTCTTTCCTTCTTCCCAAGCTTTTTCGATAACAGGATATGTATTCACTTCATTTTCCATTGAAAGAGTAATTCCAATTGTTTTAGCTTCAACCCACTCTTTTTGCGCATACAACGAAAATGCAATCTGTTCTGATAAAGTTGTATACTGTTCTTCTGATAAAGAATTCATGTGTTCTATTATTTGTTTACGTAAACGTACTTTCTCTGCTTTCACACATTCTCCCCCTTACAGTGACACTTTACTCTATGCTGATAGTGTATCACTTTTAACATAGGAATCGAATAAAAAAAGAAACAGTAGGAAAATATTCCTACTGCTTACTTTGTTTCACGGTGTAACGTAGACTTCTTGTCACGCTTGCAATACTTTTTAAGCTCGATACGCTCAGCGTTGTTACGTTTATTTTTCTTTGAGATATAGTTACGATCTCCGCATTCTGTACATGCTAGAGTAATATTCACACGCATTCTTATTTCCCTCCAGTACTAATAACTTAAATCAGACTATACTATAATACCACTTTTAAAATAAAAATTCTACACCTTTTGATATTGTCTAATTTTTTCTATAAGATTTTTCATATTTTCCCTTGCTATTACTGGGTTTCTAGCATGTGAATACACCAAAAATTTTGGTTGTTTTGTGTCAGAAACGATATAAGACCACTCTTTTTCAGTATATTTGAACTGTACTCCTTCAAATATACCTTCTCCCTTCCTTTCTATATCATCTAATAATTTCCTCATAATTTCCCCTTTTTCATTCCATGAACATACCACTTCATCATAAAGTAAATAGAGCGGAGGTGATTGCTCTACTATGCTGAGAAACGTTTTTCCTTGCAATGCTATTAGCTCGAATAATTTTCCAATCCGATATAAAATATCTCGCTTCCACCTTACTTGAAACGACTTTCTTTCATCCTGCGTATAAAATAGAAGATAACATTCTCCTAACTTCAAAGACATTGGGTAAATATTTCCTGTCGATTCGAGTAAGAAATCTGGAATATCTACCTCTTCCAAATCTGTACCTTGGTAAATATTACTATGTTTATCGTATAACTCGAAATGATTTCCTTGCTCAGAAAACATAAGAGCCATATTCGCTTTACTTGATTTCATCAAAGCTTTCACATGATCTTTTTGTTCGCTTGCATAAATCCATGTAACTGTACAACCAAGTCTTTGCAGAAAGAGCATGAGTAAATGTTGCAACGTATCATTTCTCTTATTAATAAGAAGATGAAACTTCTGCATCTGTATTTTCTCGATATCAATATGCTCCAATATAACTTCTATATACTCATTCATAGAAACATGAACGAGCTTATTACGCCCCATTTCTTTCTCATGCACGTAATAAAACAATTCGGACATATATACTTGTTCTATCTCTTTTTGCTGCTTATACGTTAACGGCATGCCAGCTTGACCGTATAACTTTATAACAATCTCATTCTCATTCTCCATTTGAATGAAAACACCACCTGCACATTGCAACTGGTGAACACTATATTGAAAAAGTGACTCGTTCATTTCTTTACATTCCATCGTATGAATCCCTATACCATGAATAGCATGTAAAAATAAATTTTTATAAGAGGTTGTTTCTATATTTTCTTGACTTCCAATTAATATACTTTCTCCTTTTTTAAAAAGAGAACCATACGCCATCGCAATCTTCACGATAAACTGGGGAGTAATTTCAACATTCCCTCTTCCTACAATGCGGCTTTTTTGTAACCACCCTGCACTCATTTCACTCTCTTGAATACCAGCCGCTCCTACTATCGAATGACTATCAATCGCCTTATAAGGCCATAGTTTTCCTTTTTGCTTAATTACCGTACTTCTTCCGATATGACAGTGATCCGCTACAACACTTTTTTGAAACAGTGTAACATCATCTTCAACTATTGTACGCTCTCCTATTGTCGTTTCTAATAGTTCACAATACTTCCCAATGTGGGCATTTGCAAAAACAATACTTTTTTGAAGATGAGAATAATTTGAAACGATACTATTTTTCCCAATAATAGAATATGGCTCAATTACAGCTCCTGTACCAATCTTTGCTCCTTCTCCAATAAAAGAGGGGCCATGAATTTTCGTCCCTTTACCAATCGTCACCCCTTCTCCCATCCATACCATCGGTAATACTTCTGTATAAGGAATAGGTACTTGTAACTTTTTCGTTAACAAATCAAATTGTGCTTGTCGATATTGATTAAATGTGCCGATATCTAACCAATAACCTTCTGACAAATATGCGAATAACACATTTTTGTTTGCCAATAACGGAAACACATCATGACTGAAATCAAAAAATTGCCTAGGCGGTATGTAAGAAAAGATTTCTGGCTCCATAATATATATGCCTGTATTC
Organism: Bacillus sp. PK6-16; assembly: GCF_056530295.1. Classification (NCBI taxonomy): domain Bacteria; kingdom Bacillati; phylum Bacillota; class Bacilli; order Caryophanales; family Bacillaceae; genus Bacillus; species Bacillus sp. PK6-16. The sequence continues at coordinate 1,183,352 of NZ_CP096511.1, read as the reverse complement.
ACAACATTAGATACTACCTCATTCCAGCCCGGCTTTTCTATATATCGTGTAACCTCCTGGTCTTTATTCATTACAACCAATCCAAATGAGAGTGGATTTTCTACTTCTTTCACAAACATTGTTACCATTCTTTTCTTTTGTTCATGAAACCTAATTCCTTCTGATAATTGAAAGTCAGTTAATGCATCCCCGCTTATCACAACAAATGTTTCATCTAAAAATTGTTCTGCTTGTTTAATACTCCCTGCTGTACCAAGCGGAGGAGAGTCTTCAAAATAATACAAGTTAACTCCCCATTTACTACCGTCACCAAAATATTGCTTAATGGTCGTACTCATATATTGAACAGTAATTGCAATTTCACGAATACCATGCTGGCGTAATAACTCAATATTATATTCTAAAACTGGTTTTTCTAATAATGGTAACATCGGCTTTGGAGTATTACATGTTAATGGTCTAAGGCGCCTTCCTTTTCCTCCAGCTAAAATAACCCCCTTCATATACTTCAGCCTCCACTTATATAATGTTCAGTAACTCCATATACCATATGTATATTCCCTATCCCACATGAACTAGCAGCATAAACTTGATTAGTTAAACACATCCTCATTTAGAAGACTATATAATTAAATTTCTAACCTATAAAAACGTACATTTCAAACAACAAGAAAGCGCTTACTATAAATTGGTAAATAATACTTATTAACGACAAACATATATACTAATTTTTCCATTACATTATGATACATCTTATCATCATAAACTAAAGGAAACAACGAGCTTTTTTTGTCATGTTTTGACTAAAAAAAGCAGGTGATTTCTCATCACCTGCTTTTTTTCCTACTCATTCAATAAATAATGCTTTCCTTTTACTAAATAAAAGACATTTTCAGCAATATTTGTAATATGATCTGCTACACGCTCAATATATCTCGCGACAAATGATAATTGTGTAATTTGCGTAATTGCTTCTGGTTGTTCCGGAACTGAAGATATAAACTCACGAATTGCTTTTCCATATATTTCATCAACGGAATCATCCATTTCAGCAATTTGTTTCGCAAAAGTTAAATTTTCTTGTTCATATGCTTCTAACGCTAAATGCAACATCTCATTTGCAACCGCAAACATTTCATCTAGGTTGTGCAAACTAACAGCCACTTCTTTTTCCCCAAGACGAATTGTAGCCTTTGCAATATTAACAGCATGATCTGCAATGCGCTCTAAATCTGTCGCTGTTTTAATTGAAATAAAAATCCTTCTTAAGTCACTTGCTACAGGTTGCTGCTTCGTAATGAGCATAAGCGCAAGATCGTTTATTTCCTCTTCTAAATTATCCATGCGGTAATCACCATCAATGACCTCTAACGCTTTCTCTACATCCCTTGTATGCAAACCTTCCATAGCAATCAATAAAGCCGCATTTGCTAATTCTCCAAGCTCAATCACCTTTTGCTGTAACGCTTTTAAATCACCTTGAAACTGTTCTCTTACCATTTTTCTTCCCCCTCAATATTATGTGCCATTATATAAAAGTGAAACTTTAATCAACCCTCATCAATCGGGATTTGATAGGCAGCAAGATCCCCTCCCTAACTTCTTTGCTTTCGCTAAATTTTAAGGTGGGGGTCTTACTGCCCGCAAATAGCGGGGTAAATCTCCTACATAGCCTCTTACGCTTGTAATAAACCTTAAGATAAGGAGAAGTATTACTTCTTTATTAACAGTAAGATAAAATAAGAAATGCCCTCTGTTAAGAGGGCATTTGCTCTTAGCTTTGAAACGATATCAACCAAAGCGACCTGTAATATAATCTTCTGTACGCTTATCTGAAGGAGTCGTAAATAATTTGTTTGTATCTGTATACTCCACAACTTCCCCGCTTAAGAAGAAAGCTGTTTTGTCTGAAATACGCGCTGCTTGTTGCATATTATGCGTTACGATAACAATACTAAAATCTTTCTTTAGCTCTTGAATCAATTCTTCTACTTTTAATGTTGAAATTGGGTCTAATGCCGATGTTGGCTCATCCATTAAAATAACGTCTGGCTCAATAGCTAAGCAGCGTGCGATGCATAGACGCTGTTGCTGTCCACCAGATAAACCGTATGCATTATCGTGCAAACGATCTTTTAACTCATCCCAAATCGCTGCTCCACGTAAACTTTTTTCAACAATTTCATCTAATGTCTTTTTGTCACGAATACCATGGATTTTTGGACCGTATGTTACATTCTCATAAATAGATTTTGGAAATGGATTTGGCTTTTGGAACACCATTCCTACATGCGTTCTTAATTCTTCAACTGGATATGATTTATCAAATATATTGCGTTCTCTATACTCAATTACACCTGTAGTTCGAACGATCGGTACTAACTCTACCATGCGATTTAATGTTTTTAAGTAAGTTGATTTACCACAGCCACTTGGACCGATAATGGCTGTAACTTCATTCTCATGAATACTTAAATTAATATCTTTTAAAGCATGGTCTTCCCCGTACCATAAATTTAAGTTTTTCGTATCAAATACTACCTTCTTTGGCGCAGTCTCGATTTTCTCTTCGTTTTTCACCTGTACATTTACTACTGTTGCTACCATTTGAATTCCCCTTTCATCCACTTCCAACTTATTTTCGATTTCGTAACCATAAAACAAATATATTGATAAATAGCAACAAACCTAACAAAACAATCATCCCAGCTGCTGCTACATACTGAAATTCTTCTTGTGGCCTACTCATCCAATTAAAAATTTGAATTGGTAGAACTGTAAATCTATCAAACATACTAAATGGAACATAATTTGCAAACGCAAGTGCCCCAATAACTAATAGTGGTGCAGCCTCTCCAATTGCTCTTGATATCGCTAACGTACAGCCCGTTATAATCCCTGGGAAAGCATATGGCAATACAATTTGATACATCGTTTGCCACTTCGTAGCACCTAATCCGTAAGAACCCTCTAATAAAACACTTGGTACTGATCGAATTGCTTCTTGACTCGCCACAACAACTGTTGGTAAAACGAGTAGACTCATCGTCAATGCTGCTGCAACTATACTCTCTCCTAAATGAAGAGCATATACAAAAATAGTTAAACCAAGCAATCCAAATACAACGGATGGTACTCCTGCTAACGTTTGATTATTAATCTCTATTATTTTTTTAAATAGAGATTCCTTCGCATATTGCTCTAAATAAAGTGCTGTTCCAACTCCAAATATAAAAGAAACAGGTATAACAATACTCATAAATAATATTGTCCCTGACAAAGCTGCAGCAATACCAGCTTCTTTCGGATTACGTGAAGCGAAATTTGTAAAGAAATCTATTGAAAGATAACTTATACCTTTTTCAACAATTTGAAACAGTAACAAAAACAAAATTACGATTGAAAATAAAATTGCTATATAAAATAACAATTTGTAAATTCGATCTTTTAAAAAGCGTGATGCCATATTTTTTTGTATTTTTTTATGATTTAACATTCGCATATTATGTCATCCTCCTAAAACGGCGCATAATTGCCTGCGAAATGATGTTCATAATAAAGGTAAACAAAAATAACGTTGCGCCTACAGCATACATGCTGTAATACGTAATCGTTCCATGCGGAGCATCACCTAAACTTACTTGCACAATATAGGCTGTTAACGTTTGAATAGAATGTGTCGGATCAAGCGATACATTTGGTGTGGATCCTGCTGCAATTACAACAATCATTGTTTCACCAATCGCACGAGAAGCTGCTAATATAATTGCTGCCATAATCCCTGTAAAAGCGGACGGAAACACCACTTGTTTTACCATTTCAAACCGCGTCGCTCCGAGTGCTAATGAAGCTTCTTTCGTCCCTTTCGCCACAGCTCTCATCGCATCTTCAGATAGAGATGCAATTGTAGGCATCATCATAAATCCGATAACGATTCCTGGACTAATCGCATTAAAAAACTGTAAATCTGGTATAATCCTTTGTAAAAGCGGTGTAACAACTGTTAATGCAAAAAAACCATATACAATTGTCGGGATACCCGCTAATAGCTCTAACATCGGCTTTAATATTTTCCGTGCACTATTTGAAGCATATTCGCTTAAAAATACGGCACACGCTAAACCGATAGGAATTGCTACAAACATAGCAATTGCTGTTACAAGGAACGTTCCACATATAAGTGGTAATATACCGAATTTAGGGTCTTCAAAAAATGGTAACCATTCTTTCTCCGTCAAAAAGGAGTATAATGATATTTTTTGAAAAAACATGATTGTTTCATTAGAGAGCGTAAAAACAATGCCAAGTGTCGTCACAATAGAAACGCTAGCAATTATTTTTAGTAATAAAGGCACTATTCGATTGATTCGCTGCGTTTTTTTTCTTTGTTTTGTATTTCTTTCAATCAAATGTTGTACAGAAAATGTAATTTGACTTTTGTCATTATGAGCCAAAGATGAAAACCCCTTTCCACCCTGACATTACCTTTTTATTTCTGTTAACATACGCAGCTGTTCATTGTATTTTTCTTTTCTTAATTTTACATACCCGACCTCTTCAGCGAGGTTACCAACATGCTGAATCATAAACTCAACATAGTTTGCTACATTCATTTTATTTCGGATAGATGCATTATTCACATAAGTAAGTAGTGGCCTAGATAACGGCTTATACTTACCTGATTGAATGGTCTCTTTCGTCGGAAATACACCATTTACTTTTATTGCTTTCACCTTATCTCGATTAGCCATATAATAAGCATATCCTACAAAAGCAATGGCATGTTTATCATTCATTACCCCTTGCATAATAACTTGATCATCTTCAGACAAAGAGACTTTTTTTACAATGCGATGATTTTGTAAGATGACATTTTGAAAATAATCATACGTACCAGAGTCTACGCCTGGTGCATAAAACTTCACTTGTTCACGTGGCCATGTTGAATGAATTTGTGACCATCGCTTCTCTCTTCCATCTTCACTCCAAAGTAGTCGTAACTCGTCTACTGACATATCGTCTACCCATGTATTATGGCGATTCACAACAATCGTAAGACCGTCGTTAGCAACCTCAAAAGGTGTGAACTGAATAGAGTTTTTCTTCATTTCATTTTTCTCGACTTGTTTCATTACTCTCGAAGCATTATTTATATCTACTTCTCCTTTACTGAAACGATTAAATCCTCCCCCAGTTCCAGAAATACTGATGGAAATTTTCACGTCTGGATGCACCTTTGTATATTCCTCCGCTACTGCTTCTATAATAGGAAAAACCGTTGAGGATCCATCAACTCTCACTTCTCCCGTATCATTTAAAGCAAATGCAGTAGACATTTCAAAACAGAGGAACCATATTGATAATACGAAAACTTTAATCGGTGTACGCATCCATTTCACGTGTTCTTCCTCCTAGAAGTAACCGGAAATAACAGGATTACAGATATAAGAATACTGCTAAACTATTAATTCGGTTTTAATTGTTTGTAAAAGTTTTGTAAAGTTCCACATAAATCAACATACGGTACAATTTTAATTCAGTAGTAGCTATTCATTTCCTATGATGATTTCCCTATAAAATATTTATCCCCTATCCCACCATATACAAGTATCATTTATACGGCCGCGTTTTTTTCAATGTTGTATACTTGTCCACATTTATTACACGATATGCATAAACCATAAAAAAAAGCACACTATCTTTTCAGATAGTGTGCTTTTTTACAACTTTTTTATTCATCATCTTGCTCTTTATTTTTATTGTCTTTATCATCTTTTGGAGCTTCACCATTTACTTCTTTGTTTTTCAAATCAAAGTAAGCGTCCATAATTTCACGACCAATATATCCATTAATACCAGTCTTATCATCATGTACCCACGGAACGACAACAGAGAATGCTACTTCTGGATCTTCAAGTGGCGCATAACCTACTAATGTTAAGTTATATGTTTCCACACGTTCACCGTTTGCCTTTCTACCAATCTCTTTATCTCCGCCATACACAGTTTGCGCGGTACCTGTCTTCCCTGCCGCTTTATATTTTGCACCTGTAAAGTATTTTGTAGCTGTACCACCTGAATCATTATACACTTGTCTAAATCCTTCTTGAACACGTTTAATTTGCGATTCTGGCATATCAACACGATTTAATACTTTCGGTTCCATAGATTGAACAACTTTCCCAACTTCATCCGGTTTCACTGCCGGTTGACGAATTTCTTTTACAACTTGTGGTTGCATACGATATCCGCCATTGGCAATCGTCGAAATATATTGCGCTAATTGAAGCGGTGTATACGTATCATACTGTCCAATTGATAAATCTAGTAAGAAACCTGGTTGACTACTTCTACCCATCTGACCAGCAGATTCATTCGGTAAATCAATTCCTGTTTTTACACCAAGTCCAAACTGTCCGAAATAATAACGCATCGTATCAAATGCTTTTTGAGGTATATCTAACGTACCACCTCTCACATATGGAACACCGGCGATATTCATCGCTGTTTTAAACATATAAACGTTAGAAGACATTTTTAAAGCTGTAAGGTCATTAATGTATCCCATCGTTTTCCAAGACGACTTCGTAGGTGTACCTTTTAATTTAATTGGTTCATCCAATTGCACCGATCCTGGTTGAATCGCACCAGTTTGATATCCAGTAAGTACTGTTGCACCTTTTACAGTTGATCCCATCGGATAAGAACTTGTCATGGTACCTAATGCAAAGTCATTTACTTTCGTTTGACCATCTTCGTTAACTAATTGTTTCCCCGCCATAGATAAAACTTCGCCATTTTTTGGGTTCATCATTACAACGAATGCGCGATCTAAAAGAGGTTCGCTTCCTTTAAACCTCATTAAATTCTTCGCAAGAATATCTTCCACGCGCTTTTGTAATTCCATATCAATTGTTAAGTTCAGGTCATTACCACTTTGTCCTTTTGATACATTAATCGTTTCTAAAATATTACCGTTTTTATCTGTAACATTTCTAACTTCTGCTTTCGTACCGTGTAGGCTATCTTCATACTGTTGCTCAAGATAACTTTTTCCTACTCGGTCATTTCGATTATAATCACGAACAAGATAGTAATCTAGTCTTTCTCTAGGTAAACCTTCATCAGATGTCGACACCCCACCAAGTACACTTCGGAATAAATCATCGTACGTATATTTTCGATCCCAATCAACATTCGTATCTACACCTGGTAATGCTGCTAAGTTTTCACTAATAATCGAATATTCCTTTTCTGTAGCATCCTTTTTAATAACTTGAGGTGTCATTGCATATCCGCCATCCATCTTACTCTTAATCGCTAGTATTTCTAGATCTTTTGCGGATAATTGATTAACCTCTTCTTCTGTTACACGACTTCGCTGGCGCTCGTCTAATTCTTTATCATCAATTTTTTTATCTTTAAACTCTTGACGATCTTTATTCGTAATTTTTTCTTTAGCTTCCTCTTTATGCATAGCAAGCCAATAATCCTTTTTATCGCGATCCGTTAATTTATCTGTCGGTACTTCAATCAAATCTGCTAGCTTTTTCGCTGTTTCTAAGCGATCTTCTGCAGTTGATCCTTTCATTTTTGTAAATGTAATAGTACGAATGGCTACATTATCTACTACAGCTCGCCCATAACGGTCAAATATTTTCCCACGCGGTACAGGATTACTTATCGTTGAGTTTTCTTTCTTCTCCACTTCATTCTTATATTCTTCACCACGAACAATTTGTACATATCCGAGCCTTACAATAACCGCGGAGAACATTAAAAACACGCAGAAAAACAGCACGTTTAACCGAAAAGGAACGTGGGTCTTTTTCTTATTTTGCTTCTGTTTCTTGCTCATACAAACCCCCTCTACCAACAGCTATGTAATGTGAAAGGGACACCTTCATACAGGTGTCCTCACTGCTGTCTTACATCTTTTTCTATTCTAGCATAAAACAAACGAGAAGTTAACCTTCTGGTTCAGTTTGGTTTTGCGCGTTCCCTTGCGTTACAACACTTGCTTTACTCGCATTTCCCTCATCATATTTGACATTTTTAACTGCAAAATAAATAAGAAAATGTCCAGCACCTAAAATACATAATAAGTAAGGTAAACTTTTTTCAGGTGGAAAGAATAGTACAGCACATAAAAAACTTAAAATGGAACAGATTCTTCCGGCGTTTAACCACAGCTCCCGAACAACGACATATTCCACACGCCATTCTCTCGCATTTTTCGCTCTACCAATTACGTCATATGTCATTGATCCGTACGGAACAAGTAAAATAGGATATGCAATTGCAATACATGCCGCATAAATAAGTAATTTCGTGTATGTAACATTGAAAATAACTAAAAAGACGACAGCATATAAAATAATGCCTCCAAGTAAAATTGCTTTTTTTCGCCACTCCTTCTTTAACATACGAGCAACTAAGTAATAACATACAAAGGATACAGCAGAGTTCACTAAACTGTATTTCCCTAATGCAAACTCACTATTAGTTGCTAAATAAACATATACTGAAATGACAAAAATAAATGTTCCTTCTCTCAATCCTTGGAAAAAATGAGCTCGTGTAATCTTTCCCCAATTTTTATCAATCCGTCGTTCTTTCAATACTTGCACGATTTCATAACGCCCTTCACATTCTCTTTTAGATAAAAAGAAGCTTAAGACGACAGCAATTGCAAATAGAACTAATGAAAGAAAGAATATAACAGTATAGCCACTCCATTTCTCCATACGTGAAATTGTGTATCCTGCTGCTATTGGTCCAATCATTCCAGAGAAGGATGTAAGAAGTCCAAGAAACCCATTAAAGAAATCTCTTGTTTCTGGTTCTGTAATTTCAAATGTCAATAAGTTAAAAGCCAACCAGTAAAAACCGTATCCTACTCCTAAAAGAGCCCCCATTAATAAAATATACTGAGAAGCACTTTTCCCTGCTACTAAGACAACAATAAAAAAAATTGCGAGCGTCCCTACTCCTATTCGTAATAAAATCGAGCGATCGATACGTTTCGCTAATTTTCCCCCTACAAGAAATGTGAGAGGCTGTAATACCACGCTGGCTAAATTATACAAGCCAAGATTCACATAATTTTGTGTTTGTTTCCATAAATAAATATTTACAAACGTATTCGATAAAGAAATTGCGAGCGTGTATAAACCTCCTATAAGGAGCAATAACACTAAATCCCGATTCACTTCAACGTCACCAATTATATGTTTCCATTTCATACACAACTCTCCTTTACTTCATGTTCTAGTCTTCCAAAGACAAGCCCAATTATGTAAAAGGAAAGCATAGAAAAAAGCTAGGAGCTCTCCCCTAGCTTTTTCTATATTTATTACGATTATTTTGCTTCTTGGTAACGTTTTTCAGCAGCGTTCCAATCTACAACGTTCCAGAATGCGCCGATGTAGTCTGGACGACGGTTTTGGTAGTTTAAGTAGTAAGCATGCTCCCAAACATCTAAACCGATAACTGGAGTTTTACCTTCAGTTAAAGGAGAATCTTGGTTTGGAGTGCTTGTTACTTCTAACTCACCATTGTTTACTACTAACCAAGCCCAACCAGAACCGAAGCGAGTTGCGCCAGCTTTTGCGAATTCTTCTTTGAATGCATCGAAGCTACCGAATTTTGCTTCAATTGCAGTTGCAAGTTCACCTACAGGTTGTCCTCCGCCGTTTGGAGATAGGATTGTCCAGAAGAATGTATGGTTAGCATGTCCGCCACCATTGTTACGTACTGCTGTACGGATTGCTTCTGGTACTTCGTTTAAGTTTGCAACTAATTCTTCTACGCTTTTGTCAGCTAATTCTGCATGACCTTCTAAAGCAGCGTTTAAGTTTGTAATGTACGTGTTGTGATGTTTTGTATGATGGATGTTCATTGTTTCTTTGTCAAAGTGAGGCTCTAAAGCATCATACGCATAAGGTAAATTTGGTAATTCGTGTTTTGCCATTGTTATATTCCTCCCAGTTTATGTATTGCCACTTAAGTGACATACAACTTCATTCTACCCTAATTGCCATAGGGTGCAAACAAATAAATCACATTGTCTTGCTATCATTAAAGTAGCAAAATTCCCACTTCTTTTCAATTAAAATGCTCATATATTCCGTAAAAAAAGCTTCCTTCTACAAGGAAGCTTCCTGCTAACATAATAAACATGCGAAATGGATATGGACCCTGTAGGACTCGAACCTACGACCGGACGGTTATGAGCCGTCTGCTCTAACCAGCTGAGCTAAGGGTCCACAATTATGTATGTAACAACATATCAAATAAAGGAATTCCTATCGGATATGCTCTTTAAGAAATGTAAGATAAATTTACCATATAGAAAAGAAAAGTGTCAATTGTATTTTTCTTATTTAAAAGAAGAAAGTTAATAAAAGAAATTTAGTTATCTCCACTATATGTAAATATAATATATCTTGAGATTCTCTAGATTCCTACGTTACAATGATTTTATACATACATAAAGGAAGTGAATCTATGTCCATATTTACCCAATTCGTAAAAAGCATATACTCGCCTAAAGATATGGCGCTATTCCGTTTTCAAAAAATCGGTAAAACCATTTTGTATATTATGCTACTTTGCTTAATTACTACTATTCCAAGAACTTTTTTGTACGGTAGTTTTATCCAGGATGGTGTTGGCATGGTAAATCAAGTCATCGATAAAGATTTACCTGATTTTAAAATCGAAAATGGCGAACTAAAAGCCGATATTGATCAACCTATTGAAAAAGAAGAAGGAAATACACTTTTCGTATTTGATCCAAATTCAACAGACCTAGAAAAATATCAAAATAAAACAGGTTTATTTGTTTTAAAAGATAAAGTAGTCTCTATGGGAAATGGTCAAACACAAACGTATTCTTATAACGATTTGTTAGGTGCATCTCTTGAGAAAAAAGATCTACAAGAATTCATTTCTTTATTCGATAATATTTATCCAATTTTATTATTTGTTATTGGATTCTTAGTGTACCTATTCCAATTATTCATAACTTTTGTAGGCGTGACTTTACTTGCGTTCATCGGTTCTGCTATGAGCGGTCAACGTAAACTATCCTATAAACAAGTTTGGACACTAACTGCATACAGCTACACAATTCCAACAATCTTCTTTATGATTATGGATGCATGCAAGATTGTCGTACCTGGATCAACATTCATCTATATCGCAGTTGTTTTAATTGTTCTGTACTTAACAATTAAAGAAGTTCCAAAACCGAAAGAAAAATAAGAACGAAAAAAAATGCCTAAATAGGCATTTTTTTTTTGGACAAGCATATATTCCTAGCAAAGGAGTGAAGAATATGAAGAGATTAGGTATATTCCTATTCGTGCTTGTTCTCGGTTATATATTTTATTACGATATAAAAATCGGTACTTTACCGATGTTAAGTTCATATAAAAAAACAACTGCTGCTCAAACAATTAAAAAAGAAAACACAGACAGTCAACAAAATAAAGCGAACAAAACAGAAAAAGAAACGGATGTATCTTATAAAACAATTGAAGTAAAAACTGGTGAGACAGTTCTTTCTATTACAGAACAAATTAACAAGAAAAAAATTCCTTCCATAGAAAAAGTCATTGACGACTTTAAACAATTAAACAAAAGTACCTCTGCTACAAAAATACAAATTGGAAAGTCTTATAAATTCCCGTTATATCAATAAGCTATCACTTAATCCTTGTCAATTACATAAAGGCGCTGATACAATAGTAAAAGTGAAACCGAGTACTTCGGTTTCTATAGCCCTATATCACGTATACTATCATTGATATGAGGGACTAAATAAGAAACTTCTTTTATAAGGAGAGCGATCTATTCGTGAATGAAATGACTCATCGTACAAAAACACGTCCAGTTAAAGTCGGTAATTTAACAATCGGCGGTAATAATGAATTAATTATACAAAGTATGACAACAACAAAAACACATGATGTTGAAGCAACAGTTGCTGAAATCAAGCGTTTAGAAGAAGCCGGCTGTCAAGTCGTCCGCGTTGCCGTTCCAGATGAACGCGCAGCAGATGCTATTGCTGATATAAAAAAACAAATCAACATTCCACTTGTTGCTGATATTCATTTTGATTATCGCCTTGCTTTAAAAGCAATTGAAGGTGGCATCGATAAAGTACGTATCAATCCAGGTAATATTGGTCGTCGCCATAAAGTAGAAGCTGTTGTAAATGCAGCAAAAGAGCGCGGTATTCCAATCCGTATCGGTGTAAACGCTGGTTCATTAGAGCGACACATTTTAGAAAAGTACGGGTACCCAACTGCAGATGGTATGGTTGAGAGCGCCTTGCATCATATTAAAATTTTAGAGGACTTAGATTTCCACGATATTATCGTATCTATGAAAGCCTCTGATGTTAACTTAGCAATCGAAGCATACGAGAAAGCTGCTCGTGCTTTTGATTATCCATTACATTTAGGTATTACAGAATCTGGAACATTGTTTGCCGGAACTGTAAAAAGTGCTGCTGGTCTTGGAGCAATCTTAAATAAAGGCATCGGAAATACACTACGTATTTCATTAAGTGCTGATCCAGTTGAAGAGGTAAAAGTTGCTCGCGAATTATTAAAATCATTCGGTCTTGCGTCTAATGCAGCAACACTTATCTCTTGTCCAACTTGTGGTCGTATTGAAATCGATTTAATTAGCATTGCTAACGAAGTGGAAGAATACATCTCTACACTTCAAGTACCAATTAAAGTTGCAGTACTTGGTTGCGCTGTAAATGGCCCTGGTGAAGCTCGTGAAGCTGATATCGGTATTGCCGGTGCACGTGGAGAGGGATTATTATTCCGTAAAGGGCAAGTCGTTCGTAAAGTGCCAGAAGAAACAATGGTAGAAGAACTGAAAAAAGAAATCGACGTAATTGCTGCTGAAATGGCTGCTGAACGAGAAAAAGAAAAAGAGACACAAGAACAATAAAAAGAAGGTTGCCACAATATTTGTGAGCAACCTTCTTTTCTACGTAAAAAAGCTCGTCAGTTATATAACCGACGAGCTTTTACTTTGCACATTTTGGACAACGACCATATATTTCAAACTTATGACCCGTTACTTCATAACCGGTAAAATCTTTATTCATAAAATCCATTGGGCAGGAAGTAATCTCTTTCGTTCCCCCACAATCCAAACAAATAAAATGATGATGATGTTCCATAATAGAACAAGTAAAACGAAAATGTTTTTCACCATTTAATTCCGTTTGTTCTAAAACACCAATCTCAGCAAAAACTGTTAAGTTACGATAAATCGTATCAAAACTAAGCCCTGGATAATCGTCCTTCATATGCTCTAAAACGTCTTTCGCAGTTAAATAACGATTATGTGCTGCAAATAATCTGAGCATCTCTTCTCTTTTTCCAGTATGTTTGTATCCTTTTTCTTTCATTAGGCGTAAAGCTTCTGTTAGATTCATACCTATCCCTACTTTATGCAGTTTTTTTCTTCTTCCATAAAATCGCACCGATTAAAATAAGAACTGCTATCATAACAATTGTACCACCTGGCGCTAGATCAAGTTGATACGAAGCAAACATTCCACCAATTACTGCAATTTCACCAAATAAAATGGAAAAGAAAATTGTTTGTTTAAATCCTTTAGCAATACGAATACTTGCTGCAACTGGTAACGTCATTAATGATGATACAAGAAGAACCCCCACTACACGCATTGATACTGCAATGACAAGAGCAACTAATATAATGAAAATAAAGTGAATCCATTTCGCTCTTAAACCAGTTGATACTGCGTATTCCTCATCAAATGATAATAGAAACAGCTCTTTATATAATAAAATAATTGTCGCAACAACAACAATTGCTACAATCCCAATAATAATTAAATCTGTACTTGTTACAGCACTGACACTACCAAATAAATAACTAAATAAGTCTGTGTTAAATCCATTTGCAAGTGAAATGAAAATAACTCCAACCCCCATCCCTGCCGAAAGGATAATTGGAATTGCTAATTCTTGATAGTGCTTATATACAGTTCGTAACTTTTCGATTAGTAGCGCTCCACCAATCGAGAAAATCATCCCCATATATAAGGGGTTTAAAAATCCCCCTGTAAAAATGGTTTTTTCAAGTAATAAACTTGCTGCAATACCCGATAACGTCACGTGACTTAATGCATCCGCAATAAGAGATAAACGACGAATAACAACAAACACACCAATTAGCGGTGCAACAAGTCCAATTAAAATACCAGCGTATAAAGAATTACGTAAAAAGTCATATTGTAAAAAATCTTGTATCATTATATCCTCCCGTGATGCTCATGTTCGTGTTCTAAACGATGAACATGATGTCCATATAAGACGGACATTTCTGCATCTTCTAACTCTCGGAACTTCTCTACATTTCCATGGAAATGTAGATGTTGGTTTAGGCATGCAACATGTGTTACTTTTTCGGTAACAGCTCCCATATCATGAGTAACAAGAATTAATGTGATCCCGAGCCTTTTGTTTAAATCCTCTAATATTTCGTAAAAACTTTCCACATTTTTCACATCGATTCCAACAGTAGGCTCGTCCAAAATAAGCAATTCAGGATCACTAACGAGCGCACGAGCAATAAATACACGCTGTTGCTGTCCACCAGAAAGCTCTCCAATGTTACGATCTTGAAACTCACTCATCCCTACATCAGCAATTGCTTTTTCTACCTTTTTCTTATCCTCTTTTGTGAAAAAGCGAAAAAGCCCTTTTTTCGAAACAAGTCCCATTGACACAACTTCAGAAACAGTTGCTGGAAAACCAGAATTGAAACTATTTGCCTTTTGGGATACATAACCAACTTTGTTCCATTCCTTAAACTTCTTACTATCAACGCCAAACACGCGAATGCTTCCTTCTTTTGGCTTTAAAACACCTAATAAACACTTAAGTAAAGTTGATTTACCTGAACCATTCGGTCCCACTAAACCTAAAAAAGCTCCCTTCGGAACTTGCAAATTAATATTTTCTAACACATTCCGATCTTCATATCGGAATGTTAAACCTTCAATTTCTAATATATTATTCATAGCATCTCACCTATTTTAATTCAGAATGATTCCGATTTATATCTATTTGAATTATAGTACAGCTTATTATAGTTGTAAACCAATCTGCCTAAAATATATCTATTTTTTCAAGAAACCTTACTATTATAACAAAAAGCAGAGAAAAATTCTCTGCTTCCGAAAAATATTCCTATAAACTTTTTAGTGAATAGCCGATTTAAACTTACCACCATTTGTCTCTTGCGTGCTCATAATCGTAACAAATGCATTTTCATCAATTTCATGCACAATTGATTTTAACTTCGTCACTTCTAGACGCGTTACAACTGCATAAATAACTTCTTTTTCTTTATCCGTGTAACCACCTTTCGCTACAAGCTTTGTAGTTCCACGGCCAAGACGATGCAAAATCGCGTTTGATACTTCCTCATATTGATCAGATACAATTAAAACCGCCTTCGTTTCATCTAGCCCTTGAATTACTGTATCGATCGTTTTAAATGCGATATAGTACGTCATAACAGAATACATCGCTTGTTCCACACCAAACACAAATGCTGCCCATGCAAAAATAAATAAGTTCACAAACATTACGAATTCACCAACAGAGAATGGTAATTTCTTCGTTAATAAAATCCCCATAATTTCAGTTCCATCTAGCGATCCACCATGACGAATTACAAGTCCTACACCAAGACCTAAAATAAGACCACCAAACACTGTCGCTAAAATAGGTTCTGTTGTAAATGGCGGTACCGCATGTAACGTTGACTCAATGAAAGCTAACGCTACAATACCAAATGTCGAAGATAACATAAATGTTTTTCCAATTTGCTTATAACCGGAATACATAAATGGGATATTGAGAACAACGACTAAAGTAGAAAAACTTAACCACCAAATGTTAGGAGTAAGATAATCTAATATAAGAGAAATACCAATAATTCCACCATCAATAATTTTATTTGGCATTAAAAATAGTTCAATTGCTACCGCCGCGCATGCTGCTCCAAAAATAATCATAACTAAACGATAAATGAGATGAATAACACTTTCTTTTCGATGTTGCTTTCGCTCCATAAGTCCTCCCTTTACTCTTTTTCTGTAGTTTTGTCCTTATATTATAACATACGCTTCTTTTCCTCATGAAAAAGAAACTCCACACGAATATGTACAAGCTATATGCTCATATATTTCGATAGAAGAACGCGTGAAGGAGGATAATAAGATGAACCTCATTAAACAAATTGTTAATAAAAAATTAAATCATATTTCTACAAAAGAGCTATTAAAATATAGCAAAGAATATGAAGTTCCCATTACAGCCGCACAAGCTGATCAAATCGTTTTACTTATGAAGGGTAAAAATATTAATATTTACGATAACAACGAGCGACTAGAGCTTTTAAAACAAATCGCAAAAGTAACTTCCCCTGCCACTGCCCAACAAGTAAATACATTATTTCAGCAACTACTAAAATAAGGAGGGGATTTCCCCCTCCTTATTGCGCTTTAATTTTTTCAAGAAGCCCTTCATCAAAAGTGCCGTTTTTCAGCATTTCGATTTCCAATTTGTATGGTGGCTTCTTATCTTTTTTATCTTCCCCTACATACGGTGTTTCAAGAATTTTTGGTACATGCATTAACTGTGGATGATGTACAATGTGATGCAATGCTTTATACCCAATGTGACCAAATCCAATGTTTTCATGACGGTCTTTTCCTGCTCCGCGTACATTTTTACTATCATTAATATGAAGTACTTGTAAACGATCTATACCAACGATCTTATCAAATTCGTTTAATACGCCGTCAAAGTCATTTACAATATCATATCCTGCATCGTGCGTATGACACGTATCAAAGCATACAGATAGCTTTTCATTATATTTTACACCAGCAATAATTTTTGCAATTTCTTCAAAGCTACGACCGCATTCTGTTCCTTTTCCTGCCATCGTCTCTAACGCAATGTTAACCGTCTGTTCTGGCGTTAATACTTCATTAAGCCCTTTAATAATTTGTTGAATACCAGCATCTGCTCCAGCACCAACGTGCGCTCCTGGGTGAAGAACAATTTGTTTCGCTACACCTAATGCCGATGTTCTTTCAATTTCCATGCGAAGAAAGTCTACGCCTAATTGGAATGTTTCTGGCTTCGTCGTATTCCCAACATTAATAATATACGGCGCATGGACGATAATTTCCTCAATTCCGTTCAGCTCCATATGTTTTCTTCCTGCTTCTATGTTCAATTCTTCAATTGGTTTTCTTCGTGTATTTTGCGGTGCACCTGTATAAATCATAAACGTTGTTGCACCGTATGAAACAGCCTCTTCACTTGCTGCTAATAACATTTTCTTACCACTCATGGAAACATGAGATCCAATCTTTAACATACAATCACCTCTTCAATATACAATAGATATAATGATAGCATAATTTGTAGAAATATGTAGTGAATTGTTTGTTCACAAAAGACGCACTACACAAATTCATATGACTATTTAGACAGACTATACTCTTCATTTAAATTAGCGGGATTAAAAAAAGATAAGGGAAACCCCTTATCTTTTTTTATTGCTATATTTTCTCTTCACTTTGTCACGTTCTGTTGCAAGTTTACGTTTATAGTTTGGTTTTACTTTTTTCGGTTTTTTAATAACTTTCGTTGCCATAACATCAAGTTCGTCATTTGGTTTTTTACGGCTCTTACGACGACGACGCTCACCTAAATCTGCCCACTCATCTCCACGTAAATCTACATGTTTAAACTCGATATGACGTTGTTTTTCTAAGCTATCTAACGCTTCTTCGTTTGCTGGATCATAAATCGTCACTGCAATACCAGAATGCCCTGCACGTGCTGTTCTTCCAACGCGGTGAACGAAGAAATCTAAATCTGATGGTAGCTCATAGTTAATAACATGGCTAATCCCTTCAATATCAATACCACGTGCTGCTAAATCAGTCGCAACAATATATTGGAATTCAAGGTCACGAATTTGTTTCATCATTTTTTTACGATCACGTGGTGATAAATCCCCGTGAATTCGTCCAACTTTTAAGCCACGTTCCATTAATCCATCAGCAACTTGGTCTGCCATCTTTTTCGTATTCGTGAAAACAACTGCTAAATACGGTTTAAATTGAAGTAGCATTTTATGCACTAAATCAATTTTATTACGATGTTTAGAAGGCACTAAATAGTGTTCAATGTTTCCAGCTGCAACTTGTTTTGGATTGATATGAATATGCTCTGGATTCTCCATATATTTCTTCAGAAACGGTTTTAGTTTTTGAGGAATTGTTGCAGAGAAAACTAACATTTGCAAGTTTTTAGGCATGCGTGCTGCAATTTTGTCTACATCATGAATGAATCCCATATCAAGCATTAAGTCTGCTTCATCGACAATAATCGTATTTGCTTTATGAACAAATAACGCTTGTTCTTCAACTAAGTCTTTAATACGTCCTGGTGTCCCAACTACGATATGAGGTTGTTTTTTCAATTTCTCAATTGAACGTTGTTTATCAGTTCCACCAATTAAACAACGTGCTGTAATCATTTGGTCTTCCGCACAAAACTTTGTTAATTTCACGATTTCTTCGTAAATTTGTTGTGCTAACTCACGAGTAGGCGCTGTAATAACAAGTTGTACTTCTTCACGACTTGCATTAATTCTGTTTAATGTAGGAAGTAAGTATGCATGTGTTTTCCCAGAACCTGTTTGGGATTGTCCAATTACACTTACACCTTTTTTCACGACTGGGAAAATTTTCTGCTGAATTCCTGTCGGCTCTGTAAAGCGTAGTTCACGAACTGCATCTATTAAAAATGGTTTAAAATCATACTGTGTAAAAGTTTGTTGTGTCATAAGTTACACCTTCTTTCTAAAATTTCTACTGCGCGCACAAATCAGTCAAGTCTACATTATATCGAAATCTACAAGTAAAATCCATCTTTAGTTTAGGTTTTCACTTCAAAAACTAACCTTCTTCCCTTTTATTGCATATTGTATGTGTATATACCTAACTGAAGAAAGGAGGATTTCTCACATGTTTCCGAAATCCCCTACAAGGCAAATGTATCCGAATCCAGGGCAGCAACCTTATACACCATATCCAATTCCACAACTACCACCAATGGCACAAAAAAAGAAAGGTTTTCTTGCTAAGCTTTTTAAAAAACACGATCCAACCGAGCCGTTTATGCAAATGGTTCCACCTTACCGACAAATGGAAGGGCAACCAATGATGCATCAGCAACCACCACCGCCGCAATATCATCAGCAATATCCGCAGCAATACCAGCAACAATATCCGCAGCAACATCCACAATATCAACCATACATGCAGCAACATCCTGAGCAAATGATACCGCCTCAAATGTATGAATCAAATGAAACGCGCGGCGGCTCAACTACAACTGCGGCAACAGCAAGCAGTGGCATCGGCAGTTTTTTTTCGAACTTAATTTCGAATCCAACTAATATGATAAATAACATCGAAAAAGTATCCCAAGTCGTTCAATCTGTAGGTCCTGTCGTCGAACAGTATGGTCCTATTATGCGTAGTCTACCAAGCATTGTTAAAATCCTCACCTCTGGAAAAAGCACGGAAGAAAATCAAACGGAAAATGTAACAGAGCCAGTTGAGGTAGAAAGTCCGCCTCCTGCACCTCAAAAAAAGAAACGAAAACGAAAGAAAATAGTGATTGAACCTGTAATAGAAAAAGAGTTACCGAAAGAACCAGTTCAACAAACAGCAACAAAACCAAAACTATATGTGTAACAATCCTTTGTTTTCTATCCACTCCTCCTTTATAATGTAAAAGACTATGCACAAAAGTATCCCTTGTTTAGAAGGAGAGGATTACTCATATGAAAATTGTTAAAATTTCCCCTCGTGGTTATTGCTACGGTGTTGTCGATGCAATGGTAATTGCACGTAACGCCGCATTAGATAAATCATTGCCGAGACCCATTTATATTTTAGGTATGATTGTTCACAATAAACATGTTACAGACGCTTTTGAAGAAGATGGAATCATCACATTAGACGGTCCAAGTCGCTTAGAAATTTTAGATAAAATTGATTCTGGTACTGTTATTTTCACTGCACACGGTGTTTCTCCAGAAGTTAAACAACGCGCAAAAGAAAAAGGTTTAACAACAATCGATGCTACTTGCCCAGATGTTACCAAGACGCATGACCTTATCGAAGCTAAGAAAGCGGAAGGGTATCATGTCATTTATATCGGTAAAAAAAATCATCCAGAGCCAGAAGGCGCAGTTGGTATTGCACCTGACATCGTTCACCTTATCGAAAGAGCCGATGATTTAAAAACATTAGAAATCCCAACAGATAAAATTTTAGTAACAAATCAAACAACGATGAGTCAATGGGATGTTCAACATTTAATGGAGGACATTCAAAAAAAATTCCCAACAGCAGAATTCCATAAAGAAATTTGTTTAGCAACTCAAGTTCGCCAAGAAGCTGTCGCTAAACAAGCTGATGTTGCAGACTTAACAATTGTTGTTGGTGATCCGAAAAGTAACAATTCAAATCGCTTAGCACAAGTATCACAAGAAATCGCGGGTACAAAAGCATATCGAGTTGCTGATGTAAGCGAAATTCAATTAGAGTGGCTACAAGGTGTAGAAAACGTAGCTGTTACAGCAGGTGCTTCTACTCCAACGCCAATTACGAAAGAAGTTATCGCTTTCTTAGAGCAATATAACCCAATGAATCCCGCTACATGGGAAAGAGTTCGAAAAGTACCGTTACAAAAAATATTACCTCGCGTGAAAGTGAAAAAAGAACAATAATAAAAACCGTTGCTTGCATGAGCAACGGTTTTTATTTTTCTTATACAAATATAAATGGATCTGTATGTAACTGCGAAGCATGAATGTGTACAATGAGTTTCTTTGCATCCACTTTTTCTTGTAATTGCTTTTGTACACCTTGTTTCATTACTTTTTCAACATTATGTCCTGGGTCAACTATATTTAAACCGAGCATCATCGCATCATGAGCAACATGATAGTACATGTCACCAGTTACATATACATCTGCTCCTTTAAATTTCGCTTGGTTTATATATTTATTACCATCTCCACCAAGTACAGCTACTTTACGCACTCTATCGTCTAACTTACCGACAACTCTTGCGCCCTTCACGTCTAATGATTGTTTCACATGTTCTGCAAATTGACCAAGCGTCATTTCTTCTTGTAAGTATCCTATTTTTCCTAGGCCTAACGTTTCACCTTTATTATCAAGCGGATACACATCGTATGCTACTTCTTCATAAGGGTGCGCCGTTACCATTGCTTTAATCACTTTCCGCTGTAATGAAGCTGGAATAATCGTTTCGATTCGCACTTCTTCTACACGTTCTAACTGTCCAGTTTCCCCGATATAAGGATTTGTCCCCTCTTGAGGTACAAATGCGCCTGTACCCTCGCTACTAAACGTACAGTGGCTATAATTGCCGATATGACCAGCACCTGCGTCTCCTAATGCATTCCTTACTTCTTCTGCATGAGTGACTGGCACAAACACAACAACTTTTTTCATTTCTTCTGCATATGTCGGTGCCAAAACTTCTGTATTTTGCAATCCTAACGCCTCAGCAAGTAAATCATTTACCCCGCCCTTAGCAACATCCACATTTGTATGCGCTGCATAGATTGCAATATCATTTTTAATACACTTTTCAATAATTTTCCCATACGCCTTATCTGTATGAATCGCTTTTAACGGGTTAAAAATTAAAGGATGATGAGCAATAATGACATTTGCCCCTAATTGAATTGCTTCATCCACAACTTCTTCCGTTACATCTAACGCAATCAATACGTGCCGCACGGGTTTATTAAGCGCTCCAATCTGCAGGCCAATCTTATCTCCTTCCATCGCCAAATGCTTCGGATACATACTTTCAAATAAAGAAATAACTTCATGGCCATTTGGAATTTTACTCATGATAAAACCTCCCCTATCATTTTCATTTTCGCTTCTACTTCCCCACGCTTCGCTTTTGTTTCTTCAGAATCAGCTGCACGTTCTAACTGTTTTAAAATATTTTGGAAGTTTTTTAATTCTCCTTCCCATTTTTCAACGAAGGCTTCACTTTTTTCTGTTATTAAAAATGGTCCCATAAACAATTCAGCTTGTTTATTTTCAGAGTAAGGCGCTGCAACATTTCCTCGCTCCCCTACTAAAATTTCGTAAATTTTCCCATCTTCTTTTACGATTTTTTCATGGATAAGCTCCCAACCATTCTCAATAAACCATTCACGAATATGATGCGCTGCAATATTAGGCTGTAAAATTAAACGTGTTACACCTTCTAATTTTTCTTTACCACTTTCTAAAATGTCACGAATTAACGCTCCGCCCATTCCGGCAACCGTAATTACATCTACTTCTCCTGGTGCGATAACAGCTAATCCATTCCCTTTACGCACATCTACTTTATCTTGTAAACCACTTTCAGCTACAGTTGCTTGCGCAGAGCGAAATGGTCCATCTACGACCTCTCCTGCAACTGCTTTTGTAGCAATATTATTTATAATTGTATAACACGGTAAATACGCATGATCCGATCCAATATCAGCGACTGTAGATCCTACTGGTATTTCACGTACAACTTCTTCTAATCGTTTTGAAAGCTTTACTTCATTCATGTATTTCCATTACTCCTTCTCTTGTCAGTCTGTCTCCATGATAATGAATTTATAGTAGTTGTTGCAAGCCCATAACAACAATTCACTGCTCTATCATTCATCGTATTTTAGAAAATATAGAAAAACAAGCCCTTTGCATAAGCAAAAGGCTTGTCATACGGAACTTTATTTTTTCTTCGATAACCAATCAGCTACTTTAGCGGCTTGATCAGCTGGAACTATATTGGCAGGCATATTGCCTTTTCCTTTCGAAAGAATTTCTTTAATTTCATCCTTTGAAAGTTTCCCACCAATTTTTTGCAAGTTAGGTCCAACTGCCCCTTGTAACTGATCACCATGGCAGCTCGTACAGCTTTGCTTCACAATATCTTCTGGTTTTGATGCCGTTTGTGCTGGCTTCCCGCCATTTTTTGCATCAGCTAACTCTTTAGATTTATTTAGCCCCTGAAATGAAAATACAAACATAACGATAATACCCAATGCTGCAATAAGAGCGAACGGAATCAGCGGATTACGTTTCATATCTCTTCTCCCCCCTCTATACCCCTAAATAGTTAGATGATTCAGTCATTTCCATTGTACTTGAAAACGCTCTATCAGAAAAGAGTAAACTACCACTTGTTAAAAATATTCCATAAATTCAGTTTATTGTTTTTTATTGTCATATCGCTTATTATTTCGATAATTATTAACGTTTCTCATCATATTTTTCTCTTTTCTACATATATTTTTGTATAGAATAAACAAAATTAATCGAAAAATCGAAAAATGAGCATTTGCAAATCAAAAGACAATTCTGTAAAATAAATTACAAGAAATTGTAATCGTTGCCGATAGCTAAATTTTAACAAAAATTAACAAAATAAAAAAGTTTACTTCACAATGGTGAAGTAAACTTAAAAAAATAACCTATTCTAAGAAATCCTTAAGACGCTTACTACGGCTTGGATGTCTTAATTTGCGAAGTGCTTTTGCTTCAATTTGACGGATACGCTCTCTCGTTACGCCGAATACTTTCCCAACTTCTTCAAGCGTACGAGTTCGTCCATCATCTAAACCGAAACGAAGACGTAGAACATTTTCTTCACGATCTGTTAGCGTATCTAACACATCTTCTAATTGTTCTTTTAGCAATTCATAGGCTGCATGGTCCGCAGGCGATGTTGCTTCTTGGTCTTCAATAAAGTCACCTAAATGGGAGTCATCTTCTTCACCAATTGGTGTTTCAAGAGAAACTGGCTCCTGTGCAATTTTTAAGATTTCACGTACTTTTTCTGGAGCAAGATCCATTTCTTCACCAATCTCTTCAGGAGACGGTTCACGACCTAAATCTTGTAATAATTGGCGTTGTACACGAATTAACTTGTTAATCGTTTCAACCATATGAACTGGAATACGAATTGTTCGCGCTTGGTCTGCAATGGCACGTGTAATAGCTTGGCGAATCCACCAAGTTGCATACGTACTAAATTTGAAACCTTTACGATAATCGAACTTTTCAACAGCTTTAATTAGACCCATATTACCTTCTTGAATTAAGTCTAAGAAAAGCATACCACGGCCTACATAGCGCTTTGCAATACTTACTACAAGACGTAAGTTTGCTTCTGCAAGACGACGTTTCGCTTCTTCATCGCCTTCTTCAATACGCGTTGCAAGTCGAATTTCTTCTTCTGCAGATAGTAAGTCTACACGACCAATTTCTTTTAAATACATACGAACAGGATCGTTGATTTTAACCCCTGGTGGTACACTTAAATCATTGAGGTCAAACTCTTCTTCTGTTTTTGAAATTTGGCGATTATTAGGGCCTTCTTCGTTGTCATTATCACCAACTAAGTCAATGCCTTGTTCACCTAAATATTCATAGTATTCATCCATTTGATCGGATTCAATTTCAAATCCATTCATGCGTTCTGCAATCTCTTCATATGTAAGAACGCCACGTTTTTTTCCGAGCTCAGTGAGTTGTTCTTTCACTTGCTCAAGGGTCATTTCAGTTTCAATTTGTTTAGAACGAGCTGGTTTGTCAGCCATCTGTTCCCCTCCTTACGCGAGATACAAACATTCATTATACTAAAACTTTATCAAAAAAGCTATTTTCTCGCTTTTTGATTTTGTAAATATGCTACATAATATTTAGCAGCCTCTACAGGATCTGTTTTTTCCATTTGTTTCACTTTAAAGATGATCTCCATCTTTTCAAGTTTTTCCTGATGCCGTCTAAGCGTCTCCAAATGGCCTTGTAACACTTCTTCTGTGTATTCTGGATTAATAAATTCATCCGTCGAAATATCAGTGATAATATTTTTCAACTTTTCATCAGAGAGCCAACTTAAAAATGTTCCGACTGAAGGTTCATTTCCCTTTTCATAATATGCGTATAGTTCATATAAAATCCCTTTATGTTCTTCTGTATGAAAATCTTCTATATGGGATTCCATACGAACAGCTACTTCTGCACTTTGCAACATATGGTAAATAATTTCTCTTTCCGCTCTTTCAAAACCTGTTAACTTCGGTTTTGTTTGAACGACTTGAGACGGTTTAGCAACCTGCTTTATTTGTTTTTGCTGTACCTTTTGTTCTTTGCGATATTGGTGCAATTGATTCAAAAGTGTTTCCATTGAATACGAAAATTCTTGCGATAATGACTTCAAATATGACTCTGCCTGCATCGCATCTTGTAACAACGATAACTCTTTTAAAACACTTTTCACATATTCTTCTTTGCCAGACTCATCTTGCAAATTTTTCCCTAAACGCAAATAATTTATTTTAAAACCAACAAAACTCACACTTGATTTCACAAGATTTTCAAAAGCAGTAGTCCCATATTGTTGCACATATTCATCAGGATCAAGCTTATCTGGCAAGGATGTGACTTTCACTTGGCAACCAACTTTTAGCAATAATTGCCCTGCTTTCATCGTCGCTTCTCGCCCTGCTTTATCACCATCATAGCAAAGAACAACAGTTTCAACGTTACGTCGCAGAAGTTTTGCTTGTTCTTCAGTTAAAGCTGTTCCCATTGTCGCAACAGCTTCTTCCACACCACTCTTTACCGCAGCTAGTACATCGGCATATCCTTCGAAAAGAACCACTTGCCCACGCTTTCTAATAAATGGTCTTGCTTGGTGGAAGTTATACAACAATTTACTTTTGTGAAAAATCGGTGTTTCAGGACTATTTAAATATTTCGGAGTGTCATCTCCTAACGCCCTTCCACTAAACGCTATCACCTTACCTTGTAACGTATAGATCGGGAACATAACTCTTCCACGGAAGCGATCATAATGACTACCATCCTTCTCACTTCTTATTAGAAGGCCAGCTTGTTCCATAGTAGACAGCGATAAACCTCTTTTTTGTAAAATTTTCGTCGCTGCATCCCAAGCAGGTGATGCATAACCAATTTCAAACTTCTCAATCATCTCTTTCGTAATACCACGGTTTAATAAATATGAAAGTGCTTCATTTCCCTCTTCCGTATTTACTAATAAATGATGATAATACTTTTTCAATAATTCATGAGCTTGTTGCATGATGACAGTGTCATCAGATATGTCTTCTTGTTGTCCTTGTCCTGATGTGTACTCTGCAACCGCAATTCCATTTCTTTCGCCTAGCTTTTGAACAGCCTCGGTAAACGCCAGTCCTTCCATTTTCATTAGAAAGGAAAATACATTTCCACCTTCTCCACATCCGAAGCAATGAAAAATTTGCTTATCAGATGAAACAGAGAATGAAGGAGAATTCTCACCATGAAATGGACAAAGGCCGAAATAGTTACGCCCCTGTTTTCTAAGTTGAACGTATTCACCAATGACTTCTACAATATCGGATGATGTCCGAATCTGTTCAACAACTTCTTCGGGAATTCTGTTCCCCATAACTCCATCTCCGTGTCGTATTTTGTATTCGATATAAATTAAAAAATTCCTTTATAATTCGACAATATTTTTCTAAACTTGTTAGAAAGTGTTGCCGATTACATTGTATAAACGATTTTGAACCTTTCCTATAGGTCCTTTATCTGCATAAATCGCATATACATACTTGCTATATAAAATTGTATACATTTGCTCATCTGTTACAAATGTATCTCTTAGAAACAATACATATACACCTTTTTACAAGAAGAGTAGCAAGCCACATATACTGTTTGATCTTGAGATCTGTAACTTTTTCATGTTGATCCATATAACAATCAACTCCATTTTGTTCAGTATCTACAATGATCCAATTGCCTTGCTATTTCCTTAAAGGATGAGCATATGATGCGACAAACAAAATTCCGACATGAAATTCCGCTCCAACTTGCACAATTTCAGCCTTCACGGGATATACATCTACACCAACTAATATGTTGTTGATGTTTTGCATATTTCTGTATTCTACATCCCTTCTGTGAATCCTTCCATAATGTGCGTTTTCTTGTATAGATTTTGTCGATTTAACGTAATTACATGTCTTTTTCGTAAATCCTATCCCTAGTTTATTCTGAAAAATTAAAGTCTAAACGTAAAATATAGGTTTTTATCACAATTTTTTATTATAATATATTTTCTTCAACTACGCTACATATCCCTTTATTTTTTCATCTTACATTTCAGGATGACAAACTCACACCTTGAATATACTAAAAGACAAAGGAGTATAAGTATAACCATTACACTACAATCTATTACAAAATCCATAGGTATCATATTTCACATGAGCGAAAAAAGCACATTCACCTTTGGTAAATGTGCTAAAACATTTTTTGGTTTTGCACTGCATTCACAATAATATTTGCTGTTTCTTCAATCGCTTTATTCGATACATCGATTACTTGGCAATTTATTTTACTAATTACTTCCTCAAAGTGATCAATTTCTTCTTGAATACGATTAATATTTGCATATGTTGCTCCATCACTTAATCCAAGTGATTTTAATCGTTCTTTTCGAATATGATTTAACTTATCTGGCGTAATTTTCAAACCGAAACATTTTTCTTTTGCCACTTGATATAGTTCTTCAGGTGGGTCAACTTCTGGCACGAGTGGTACATTCGCAACTTTCAAGCGTTTGTTATGAGCTAAATATTGGGAAAGTGGTGTTTTTGATGTACGCGAAACACCAATCAACACGATATCTGCTTTTAAAATACCTCGTGCATCTCTGCCGTCATCATACTTCACAGCAAACTCAATCGCTTCAATCTTTTTAAAGTATTCTTCATCTAACCTACGGACAACACCTGGCTCATATCTCGGCACTTGCCCCGTAATTTCTTCAATTTGATCAATAAGAGGGCCGATAATATCGTATGCCTCTACCCCTTCTTTTGCAGCCTCTGTTACTAAATACTGGCGCATATCAGGCTTAACTAACGTAAAACATATAAGTGCTTGATTACTCTTAGCAATCGAAATCACTTCTTTTAATGTCCCTGTATCTTCTACATACGGTACACGTCTAATATCAGGAGCAAACGGGAATTGCCCCATTGCTGCTCGAACAACCAAATCAGCCGTTTCTCCTACAGAGTCAGATACGACATATACGATTTTATTATCCATTACATTACCTCACTTTAAACAAATTACACTTATTCGTTATTTACTAAATTTACAAACGCACGTGTAATATTTGTTTTTGTAATTCGCCCAATCACTTCTAAACCTTGTTTTGTATCTTTTACAACTGGCATTGCATCAATCTGTCTTTCTATTAATTCCATCGCAATATCATATAAAGAATCCTCTCTACGACACATCGCAATGTTTGGCATCCTTGTCATGATAATATTAACCGGAAGAGAGGTTAAATCCTGCTTTCCTAAGCTCGCTCTTAATAAATCTTTACGAGACACAACACCAACTAATAGAGTCATCTGATCTACAACGAACAATGTACCAACGTCCTCTAAAAACATCGTACAAATTGCATCGTATACGGAAACATTTTTATCAATTACAACCGGTCTAGATTGATAATCTTGTACTTTAATTTTCTTAACAGCTTCAGATAATAGCTGCCCCCCAGTTTTACCCGTATAAAAATAACCTACGCGTGGACGTGCTTCTAAATAACCAGCCATCGTTAAAATTGCTAAGTCTGGTCTTAGCGTCGCACGTGTTAGACCCAATTGCGCTGCAATTGATTCCCCTGTAATAGGACCGTGATCTTTTACAATCTGAATGATATGTTCTTGCCGTTTATTCAGCTCTATGATAATCACCACCTTTAATGCACAACGAAAAAAGTTATACTATCTCTTAAATATTATATACTAAATATGCTATTCGAAAAAGAAAGTATGTAAAAAGGACCGTATACGGCCCAAAATTATATTTGAAACTTATCAAGTTGTTCTAAAAAACGTCTTGATTTCAAATAAATTCCGCAATATTCATCATAATATGTATTCAATACTAAACGCATTTGTTTTTTTGTGCTATCCTTTACCGATACATTTCCGAGCCTATGTAAATCGAAATGGAAGAAAAGGCGTAATAATTTATGAACAGCTTCTCCTACCGGTATACGATATGGGTCTTGCTCTGCATGACGTGAGCACAGAAAACCGCCTTCCCTTACGGAGAAGGCGACAAAGTCTGTTTCTTGATGACAAATCGCACATGTATCAAAGTACGGGCGCATCCCTAATACCGGAAGCATTTTCGTTTGATAAATTAATGATAATACTTCTGGATCAACACCCTCACACATATAATGCAACGTTTGATATAACATTTCAAATAAATACGGATTATGTTTTTTATCTTCTGTTGCTTTATCAGTTAACTCAACAATAAATGATGCATAAGCAGTTAAAAATATATCCTCGCGAATTTCTTTCATAGTTGAAATAATCTCGCCTTGTTGCAATGTTCCAAGCCCAGATCCCATTTGAATTAGAAAATGGCCATGTGTCATTAATTGCGACACAGATGCTAATCGGCTTTTCGGTTTTTTTGACCCTCTTGCCATTGCACTTACCTTACCAAGTTCTCTTGAGAATATTGTAACAATTTTGTTCGTTTCTCCGTAATCTGTCGTACGGATAACGATGCCCTCAACTTTTTGAAACATGTTCGTCACCATCCAAGGTTTGAACAAAACGGGTCAAGAAATTGGAGAGTCTAGATGCGCTAGCTCCTCTTCATGTTGATCCATCTCATCGTTTACGTCTTTTTCCATTTCTTTCAAAAGCAAGTACGTTTCAATGCTTCCTGTTTTGGAGAAAAACTTCCAGGTAAAATCTAGCATAAGAATCCACCTTTCTCAATAAGCGTAGCCTATAAACCAATTTCCTTTGTTGTTATTAAATTGACCCATTTTGTCCATTTTCATGTGAGAAAAATTTTTCCTAATTTATCAAAGTTCATAAAAACCAATAATCAGTGGATGAACCAACCATCCACTGATTACAACTTTACTCTATTTTAGTACTCATCCTCGCGGAAACCTAGGTCACGAAGCTGAGACATTTTATTACGCCAATCTTTTTGCACTTTTACCCATACTTCTAAAAATACTTTAGAACCAAGTAGCGCTTCAATATCAAAACGAGCTCGCTTACCAACTTCTTTTAACATTTTCCCTTGTTTTCCGATGATGATTCCTTTTTGTGATGCACGTTCAACAACAATCGTTGCATTTATATAAACTGCCCCGCCCTCACGCTTTTGAATCGCATCGATAACAACAGCCACAGAATGCGGCACTTCTTCACGTGTTAAATGTAGTACTTTCTCACGAATAAGCTCTGCAATAATAAATCTCTCCGGATGATCCGTTACTTGATTCTCTGGATAGTATTGTGGTCCTTCTGGTAAATACTTTTTAATTGTTCCAATTAAAGCGTCCACATTATTACCGTCTAACGCAGAAATTGGTACAATCTCTGCAAATTCATGTAGTTTACGATATTGATCAATTAACTCTAGTAATTGCTCTGGATGAAGTTGGTCAATTTTATTAATGACTAAAAATACTGGTTGTTTCGTTTCTTTTAATTTCTCAATGATGAATTCCTCACCACGACCAAATCCTTCAACTGCATTAACCATAAACAGAACAATATCAACTTCTTTTAATGTCGTTTGAGCCATTTTTACCATGAAGTCGCCTAATTTATGTTTAGGTTTATGTATTCCTGGTGTATCAATGAAAATAACTTGTGCATCATTTTCTGTATATACACCTTGAATTTTATTACGAGTCGTTTGTGGCTTATCACTCATAATAGCAATTTTCTGGCCAATAATACGGTTTAAAAATGTAGATTTTCCAACATTCGGTCTGCCAATAATAGAGACAAAACCTGATTTATAACCTTTTCTATTCATGTAAATCCTCCGCTAAAAATGCTCCTGGTAACAACTCTCCGACTGTCGTCTCCTGAACGTCACCATGTAAGTTTGATAAGTATACTTTCGTATCCTGTTTACATAATTCTACCATAACTTGTCGACATGCTCCACAAGGAGGTACTGGGCGCTTTGTATCTGCTACAACCGCAATGGCTACAAATTCTTTATCTCCTTCAGAAACCGCCTTAAATAAAGCTGTTCTTTCAGCACAATTACATAAGCCATATGATGCATTCTCAACATTACATCCACGATATACTTTTCCACCGCGCGTTAATAATGCTGCACCTACTTGAAATTTAGAATATGGTACGTACGCTTGTTTACGCGCTTCGATTGCTTCTAGAATTAATTGTTTACTATTCATATTCCCGCATCCTTCCTGTTCACAGCTATGAAGAGATACACTCTCTCATTAAAGGCCCTTACAGCACTTCCAAAGCTTAATAAAAGCTTCGGAATGCAACTATACCATATACGGTAAAAAGATAATAGCACCAATTATAACAGCTATAATTGCAAACAATAAAACCGCTCCTGCCGCAACATCCTTTGCAATTTTTGCAAACGGATGAATATCGGCAGTCGCTAAATCTACCGTTTTTTCCACAGCCGTATTTACCATCTCTAAACTCATTACACTCCCTATTACAACAAGTAATATCATCCACTCTATTTTCGTAATATGGAAATAAAAGCCGCAGCATATAACAATAACTGCGGCTAAATAATGGATTTTCATATTTCGTTCATGACGAAAACAAAAGAATATACCAGCTATAGCATATCCAAAACTATCTATAAGTTTTCCTTTTTTCATCGTCCTAATCCAAAAGCTTCTAAAATTTCTTTTTGTCTTCCGAACATTTCTTTTTCATCTTCTTCTGTCATGTGATCATAACCAAGTAAATGTAAAAAGCCATGTAACGCCAAAAATCCAAGTTCACGATCGAAAGAATGTCCGTACTCTTCAGCTTGCTCTTTCGCCCTTGGAATAGAGATAATAAGATCCCCTAACATGCGCGGCATCTCTGCACCAACAATCTCCATTTCTCCTTCTCCCATCTCTTCCATGGCAAAGGATATTACATCTGTAGGTTGATCTTTATCTCGGTAATCACGATTAATTTCTCTAATGCGCTCATTATCTACAAATGTCACCGATACCTCCGCACCATCCTCGATATTTTCCATTTGAGCTGCTTTTTCTAACACTTCACGAATTAAACTCATATACTCTTCTTTTACTTCTTCTGTTTCATCAATAAAATCAATTAACAAACTCATTCTTTCTCCTTTTCTTCCGGAGGTTCCGGATATGTAATACGCGAATGGAAAATACCATTTAACGTTTCACACAACGTTTTTCCAACGATTTGTAGTTCCTTAAACGTCAAATCACATTCACTAAATTGACCGTCTTGCAGTCGATCTTTAATAATACTTTGCACCAAATTATTAATTTGTTCTGGCGTTGGGTGATTCATAGAACGTACCGCAGCTTCTACACTATCAGCAATACCAACAATTGCCGATTCTTTCGAAGTTGCTTTTGAACCTGGATAACGGAACATCTCTTCTGTATATTTTTCTTTATCTTCTTTAATAGCTTTATAATAAAAATATTTCAGTAACGTTGTACCGTGATGTTGCCCAGCGATATCAATAATTTCTTGTGGAATATGATATTCTTCGAGCATTCTTACTCCATCCGTTACGTGAGCAATTATAATATCTTTACTTGTTACAGGATCTAATTTATCATGCGGGTTTTCAATTCCCATTTGGTTTTCAATAAAGAATTGCGGTTGTACTGTTTTTCCTACATCATGATAATATGCCCCTACACGCGCTAATACACCATTTGCCCCGACTGCTTCACAAGCAGCCTCAGAAAGATTCGCTACCATTACACTATGATGATATGTCCCTGGCGCTTCTAACAAAATTCTGCGTAAAAGTGGATGATTTGGGCTTGATAATTCCATAAGCTTCATACTTGATACGATTCCAAGTCCACTTTCTAAATATGGTAAAATCCCCATAGCCAAAACGGATGATATAATCCCTGAAAGTGAAGCCATTAATAATTGCGTACCAATTTCAAGAGGCGAAAAATTCCCATTACGTAATAATAAGAGCGCCGCCAATACGACTACATTTAATACAGAAACGAGTATACCAGCTTGTAAAATCATTGTACGACGATTTTTTTCTCGCAAGAAAATACTAACCGATAACGAACTTAACAATACGTAAATCCCTACACTATAATTTAATGTACTCGTTACTCCTTCATTAAACATAATACTTCCGCATACAGAAAAAATCATACTCGTTAAAAAGACAAATCGATCACCAATCATTAGTTTTACAAGTATTGTTCCCATCGCAACTGGGACAACATATGCAATCCCTGCGTATTCAAGTTTTTGAAACAAACTAATGATTTTCATTAAGACGATTGTGATAGACAAAATTGTAATATACGCTAAAACATACGGTCTATCTTCTCTTTTTCTCTTTAAAAATAATTCAAATTGTTTATGCATAAAGTATAGTAACACACCAATGAGTACCGCTAATCCAACATAAGGTTGAAAACCGTTCCCTTTTTCTAACAAACCAACTAATTTCAACTGATTATACACATCACTTGAAATTGTTTCACCTTCTCTAACAAGAACTTGTCCTTGAAGAATATAAACAGGTGGAACTAAATCTTCCTCTGCTTTTCTCTTCTCTTTCGTTAAGATTGGGTCATAAAAATAGTTAGCTGAAATTGCATATCTTCCTAGCGCCTTAATTGATTCTTTTAAACCATTATCAACATTAACACTATTCATCTCACTTACATATCGTTCTTTCGCATCTTTCAATTCGTCCATTTTAATATGCTCAGTCATGATACTATTAATCGCTGTGACCGCAGCATCTTTCGCTAATACTAATTGGCTCGGATCTGCATTAATCAAATTCAGTAAGTTTGAATCAGATAACTCTTTCGTTAAGTCAGCGGGTAGTTTCTTTTTTAACTTGTCCACTTTCTCAGCATCAGTCATCTTTTTTTGATCATCCGGTCCAACAGCTTTAATCTCTTGCACCACTTCATCCACTTTAGCAAAGACGTCATTCACAATATCAACTTTGTTTTGTTTATACTCACTTTTATATGTATATTGATCTTCAACTTTTGTAGCGGCTTCTTTTTTCTTTTTATCCGTTGTAACTTTATCTTCAATTTTTATAGGAGAATGGATTGTCTTTTTCGCAATAGAATACATATTAACATCTAATTGTTCTGGTTTTACATTATTCATAAGCGCAAAAAACAGCACTGCTCCTAACACAACGTAAGAAATCCAACTTAGTTTTTTCGAATGTTGTAAATTACGAAACCACTTAGAAATTTCTTGAGATCTTGACATGATTTCAATACCTTCTCCTCTCCAGAAATAAAGTGAAACTATTTATAGCTTTCATTTCTTCTACCAAACGATACTTTGAGGCAATATTTTATACACTAGTACCAATAGTTTATTTTCCTTATCTTTCATGATAGTAAAAAATATGACGTTCGCCAACCTTATCATACAAAAAGAAATGATCCTGACAAATAGGATCATTCCATTTTATCATATGCCTCAATAATACGTTGCACCAATGGATGTCTCACAACGTCCGTTTGTTCTAATGTAATAAATGACAGACCTGATACACCAGATAAAATATTAGCAGCTATAGATAGCCCTGATTTTACCCCTTTTGGCAAGTCTACTTGTGAAGGGTCCCCTGTAATAACCATTTTAGAACTAAAACCTAATCTTGTTAAAAACATTTTTATTTGAGCACCCGTTGTATTTTGAGCCTCATCTAAAATAACAAATGAATCATCAAGCGTACGCCCCCTCATATAAGCAAGCGGAGCTATTTCAATTACTCCTCGCTCCATCATACGCTGCGTATATTCTTGTCCAAGAATATCATGTAAAGCATCATATAACGGGCGTAAGTATGGATCTACCTTCTCTTTCAAATCCCCTGGTAAAAAACCTAAATTTTCTCCAGCTTCTACAGCAGGTCTTGTTAAAATAATTTTCTTTACATATCCTTGTTTTAAAGCCCTCACAGCCATTACTACAGCTAAATATGTTTTTCCAGTTCCTGCAGGCCCTATCCCAAAGACAATATCATTCTTCTTCATCGCATGAATATATCTTCTTTGCCCCATTGTTTTTACACGAATGGATTTACCTTTTGCAGTCTTGAAAATTTCTTCCTCATATAACTCTTCAAATTGAGCAATTTTCCCTTGTTGTGCAAGCTGAATCGCATACGCAACATCTCTCTCTGAAATTGATATACTTTTACGAATTACAACAAGTAATTGCTGTAAGATTTTTTCTACGAGTGCCACCGTTTCAACTGCCCCAGATACATGAACAGTTTCTCCTCTAGTTACGATCGATACATTCAGTTCTCGTTCAATTACTTTTAAATGCGCATCATTAACTCCAAAAAGAGCGATTGCTTCGTTAGCATTTTCCAATTGTTGGTTCATTTCTACTAATTGTTCTGCCATTACTCAGTCTCCTTGAATATCGGATTCGGATATTGGTTGTGGCTCTGCAATATTTTCAACCACAGTATAATGCAATGTGACTTTTAGTTGATCCGCCTCAACCTCTTTACTCAAAATCTTATCACTTACAATCATAGCATGTTCATCCAATTTTTTCTTTAGTTCTTTTTCGGCCATCTCCTTCGCTACTTTCAGCGCTTGCTTTTCTGTATATTCTCGATTCGCTTCTTCTTCTTCTCTCACAACATCTTTTTCATATGCAATCGGCAGTGTAAAACCAAATAATTTCACATCATGCTTTACACTTTCAGTACGAGAGCGTTTATACTTATCATGCTGAAATCCCCATATTTTTATTTTCGTATCCCCGAATTTAAGAAAATGTTCATTGTATACATTACCAGTATACACTTGGAATTGCGTCTTTAACGGGACATCCACCTTAGATGTATACCACGTTTCGCCATATACAATACCTTTCGCTGAAACAATCGTCGGACTTTCCTCATTACCATATATTCCCGATACGAGAATCTGTCCTTTTTCTACATGATCATTTTTCAGTACAACCGGCTTTCCAACTTCTACAAACGTTTTTGTAATAATCGCTTCTTTTTTTGCTACTAAATTTTGTGGCCTTTGTTCCTTTTCTTTCTTCGGTTCGTTTTTTTCAACAATTTTAAAATGATAAGTCGTTCCCCTTACTTCTAGTCCCGCCCAAGTAATGGCATTAATATTATCTGTCAAATGGCGTTGCACATCTTCTACATTCGGCATTTGAAATTGTAGTTTCCCTTTTTTAATACCCATTTTATCCAATTCTTTCATCAATATATATTCTGTTTCAGGTTTAGCTCCTGTAATTTCAATTTTCCAAACCATATTTGACATTGCAATCACACCAAAAAAGAAAATTAAAAAACCAATTAAAAATCCACTGTTTTTAATTAAACGTTTATTCCAAAAAGGAAAACCATAACGTCCAATAAAATATAATTTACATTCATTTTTTCTATAAATTGGTTTTATTTTTTTCACATCGCGTAACAACATACAAAAAACTAACGTTTCATCAGCTATCTTTTTAACATCCCAAACTAATAAATTCCTCCGTACACATTCATTAACAAACCGTTCCGCTCCTCTACCTTCAATTCGCACTTTTACATATCCAAGCCACTTTATAAACCATTTATTTTTCATTTACCACCTTCACTACCTTTCTAAAAGTAGATATACTACTTTTTATTTGAAGCATTAAAATAGCTCGTACTAAAATAAAACAGAGTAAAACTGTAATCAGTCTCTATCAACGGAACTTTTACAGGATAAAGAAGAAAAACTTCACAAATGGAAGTTTCACTTCAATCACCTTTTTTTTCATTTTCTAAAAATGTTACTTGCTCAATTATCCCCTCGAGTAAAAGCTCTTCTGGAAGAATCGTTTTAATAACAAAGGATTGTCCTTTAATTAATAATTGACCGTGTTTTAAAAGCAATCGCACTTCTTTATCTGAAAACACTAATAACCCCCGATGATTTTCTATATAAATATGTATTTGCCCAACAAGAGTAATCCGAGGTAGATCCATTAATACATCCACTGGTAGGTCTACTTGTTTTGTCAACCAATTTTTCATTTGTTCTAATTTCTTCATCTCGAAAGACCCCCTCTCATCCCATATATATGTATTTCTTCACAAGTGCCTATCGTGTTATAACGACTTCACTAACATAACTATATTCTGCAAGAGTTCATATCATGTTAATTAAAACAGTCGCTATATGAAATCATATTTGTCAGGACAATGATGGATCAGAGGATGTTACCTTTAATAATAGAAGTATTAATACAAGAATATGCGCCCCTACAGGATATCAGTACAAGTTACATTAAGAAATTGAGCCTAGCAAGAAGTTGGAAACTTGAAAAAACCTGTTACAATTCGTTCTGGACGTGACATACTGACCATAGAATAAGTAGTTGTCATTCATTAGACAAATGAGATAAAATCCGAAAAAGGAAATTGCTCCACTCTGAATTTTGCGGTGTAAGTAAGAATATTTTATAGGTGGTTGTTATATGAATTTCAAAAAAATATTAGGATTCATTAAAAAACAAAAAAATGAATTAATAAGCGAGGAAATACGAAAGGAAATTGGATTTAGTCAAGAAATTTTGAATGTTATAAAACAAGTTACTAACAGCAGCATCCAGCCCTTTTATGCAACTGATTCAAAATCTAAAATAGCCGGAGTCTCTTTCGTTACCTTTGAGGATTCTGCTGAACAGCAAGTTATAAAACTTCAATCTGAGGTTCAGAAACTTGGATACTTAGCTTTTATTTGCGAAAGAAGTTTTAGTCAAGGAAGTAAGAGTGAGTGTAGAATTGCAATTACACAAGGAAATGACCAATTTGATATCCTTACAATCCAACAAACAAATGGCGTTAATTACGAAGTTAGCAATATAGATATTATTTTTAAACTAAGAAAATGGAATGATCGCTATCCTTTTATCATAATCGGTGCAGATCATGACTGGGTTGATGCCATTTTTAGCGCGTTACCTACAGACGAAGAAATGCAATCTTTCGCGCAAGAAATGTATGAATTTTGTCCAGATATAGTGGAACAAGGAACAGAAAGCATTGAGGAGTTAGTCGAAGAAATTAAGGAAACGAAAAAGCTTTTTTTATGGTGGGATTAATCATAACTAAGGCCGTTACCTTTTTTTACATACCAGAGGCGTTTCTATCACTTACAGAAACGCTTTTTAAGCAATATAGCGTTTCTCCTTAATAAGAACAATAAAAAAACGTCTCATACGAAATGAGACGTTTTTTTATGCTAATAGCTGGATAACCAGCTTATTCACAAGTGATCCGTCTGTTTTACCTTTTACTTTCGGCATAACAGCAGTCATCACCTTACCCATATCTGCTTTAGAAGTCGCACCAACTTCAGAAATAACTTGCTTGATTACATCAACTAGTTCTTCTTCAGTTAATTGCTCTGGCAAATATGCGCTTAAAATCTGAATTTCACTTTGCAGTTTATTAACAAGGTCTTCACGACCAGCTTTTTTAAATTCAAGGAGGGAGTCCTTATACTGTTTTACTTCACGAGCTAAAACTGTTATTTCCTCTTCTTCAGTAAGAGTATGTTGCAGTTTAATACCTTCATTTTGTAAAGCAGCCTTAACCATACGAATAACGGTTAATTTTTCTTTTTGTTTATTCTTCATCGCTTGTTTCATATCATCGTTTAAACGACCGAGAAGACTCATAACTTACACCCTCTCTTAGAATTTACGCTTTCTTGCCGCTTCAGATTTCTTCTTACGTTTTACACTTGGTTTTTCATAAAACTCGCGCTTTCTTGCTTCAGCAAGTGTACCAGTTTTAGAAACCGATCTTTTAAAACGGCGAAGTGCATCCTCCAAAGACTCGTTTTTACGAACGACTGTTTTTGACATTCTCTTTCCCTCCCTCCGAAACATCACACTTACATACTAACTTCAGCATGCAAAAAGAAACACTTCTTCAGCATGTCTTTTACGATTATAATACATTTTATCACTTCAGGTCAACTATTTGGCAGAATAAAAGAAGAATAGAAGCATTTCCTTTTCAAAAGTTATGCAAATAACTAGTATCCTTCACTGATGAAGACAACTATATTTTTATCATTTCATCTTTTTTCATACAGGGATGCATGAAACGCCTCCCCACCTTCTATTACTTAACCGCTTCAAATAAAGAAAGCATGCAAACCGTTTCCGGTTGCACGCTCTTTTTATGCGCTAGCTGATTCTTTTTTCACATCATCTTCAAGAACACGAACAAATTGCGCTTCGTTATATGGATAGCCAGCTTTCGTAATTTTCACTTTCACTAGCTTACCAATTAATTCTTCTGATCCTTCAAATACAATTTTCAAGTAGTTATCTGTATACCCTACATATAACCCTTCACGGTCGCCGTCTTTAAATTGCTCTTCTGGAATGATTTCAAGCACTTCACCTTCAAACGCTGATGCATATTCTTTCGCTAATTGATTAGATAGCTCAATTAAACGATGAACACGATCGTTCTTCACATCTTCAGGAACTTGATCTTCCATGCGTGCTGCAGGTGTTCCTGTACGTTTTGAATAAGGGAACACGTGTAACTCAGAGAAGCGGTTCTCTTTAATGAAATTGTATGTTTCCATGAATTCTTCTTCTGTTTCACCTGGGAAACCAACGATTACGTCAGATGTAATCGCAAGGCCTGGTAACGCTTCTTTCAAACGATCTAAACGCTCTTGGAAGAATTCCATCGTATATTTACGACGCATACGTTTTAATACAGTATTAGAACCAGATTGCAACGGAATATGCAAGTGACGTACAACTACTTCAGATTTATCT
This sequence comes from Bacillus sp. PK6-16, assembly GCF_056530295.1. NCBI lineage: Bacteria > Bacillati > Bacillota > Bacilli > Caryophanales > Bacillaceae > Bacillus > Bacillus sp. PK6-16. The sequence continues at coordinate 1,143,227 of NZ_CP096511.1, read as the reverse complement.
AACACTTCAATTACTTCATCTGAAATTTGACTCGCTTCAATAGAAGAAATACGAAGACGTTTTAATCCGCCTACTTCCGCTTCCATATCACGAAGTAATCCAGCTAAGTTATAATCTTTTATGTCTTCGCCGTATCCACCTGTATGAATACCCGTTAATACGATTTCTTTATAGCCTGCATCCACTAATTGTTGCGCTTGTTTAATAACTTCTTTTCCATCACGAGAACGCATTAAACCGCGCGCCCAAGGAATGATACAGAATGTACAGAAGTTATTGCAACCCTCTTGTATTTTTAAAGACGCACGTGTACGATCCGTGAAATAAGGTACATCAAGTTCTTCGTACACACGTGTTTTCATAATATTGCGGACAGCATTAATTGGTTGACGCTCTTTACGGAATTCTTCGATGTAACCTAACATCTTTTCACGATCCTGTGTACCAACTACAATATCCACACCCGGGATCGCCATAATTTCAGCTGGAGATGTTTGTGCATAACATCCCGTTACACAAATAACTGCATCTGGATTTTGACGCACAGCACGTCTGATTACTTGACGGCTTTTTTTGTCCCCAGTATTCGTTACTGTACATGTGTTAATAACATATACATCAGCTTTCTTTTCATATTCTGTTCTTTCATAACCACCTTGTTTAAACAATTGCCAAATGGCTTCTGTTTCATAGTGGTTTACTTTACAACCTAACGTATGGAACGCAACAGTTGACATTGATCATCACCCCATCAATTCAAAATGATACGAAGCAGCACTTAACGCGTATAACGGCGCCGTTTCTGTTCTTAAAATTCTTGGTCCTAAACTACATGGTACAAATTTATGTTCACGAAGCGCTGTAATCTCTTCCTCAGCTAAACCGCCTTCTGGGCCAAATACAATCAATAGCTTTTGACCTGGTTTCATTGTCGTTAAAGCTTTCGCAAAATTAGATTTCTCGCCTTGTTTTGCTTCCTCTTCGTAAGCAACAAGACAAGCATCATACTCACCACTCATTGAAAGCAATTGCTTAAATGATGCCGGAGCATGTACTTCTGGAATTTCACTTCTATGTGATTGTTCCGCAGCTTCTTTCACAATTTTTCTTAAACGCTCAACTTTTTTATCAGCTTTTTTCGCATCCCATTTTACGATAGAGCGAGATGCTTGAAATGGTAAGAATGCAGCTGCCCCAAGCTCAGTTCCTTTTTGAAAAATTAACTCTAGCTTGTCTCCTTTTGGCAGTCCACTTGCAATCGTCACGAAAACAGGAAGTTCACTTGACGCCTCTACCCATTCTACAATAGCCGTATTAATAAATTCACTGGTAATTTCATCAATTGAACATACTGCTGTTTTTCCATTTACACAGCAATAAATATAATCACCAGCTGACATACGCATCACTCTTGCGATATGATGTACGTCATCACCTACAATGCGAATACTTGTCTCATTTACATATTTCTCTTCTACAAAATAACGTTGCATATAATCACCTTAGTAGAGTTTCGTTCCTTTCGTAAGTCAACACTTACGAAAAGAACGAAACGTTATCATTTTTCATATAACAAACGGCAAGTCCCTCACCTTATAGTGAGAGACTCCCCTTTTCATTATAGACTAAAATCTATATTACGCATTTCGTGCAATAATTGCTACCCAATCTTCCATTCGTAACACTTCTTCAATTGTAAATCCAGCTTTTTCTAGCGCCTCAGAAATTACTTTTTCCTTCGCAGCAATAATGCCCGATGTAATAAATAATCCACCTGACTTCACAACTCTTGCTGCATCTTCAGGGAATAATAGAATAATTTCTGCTAATAAGTTAGCTACGATTAAATCAACTGGACCTTCAATACCTTCTAAAAGACTATTTTGTCCAACAGACACGATATCATCTGTTTTATTTAAACGTACATTCATTTCTGCACTTTCAACCGCAACCGGATCTAAATCATACGCTTGAACAGAAGACGCACCTAATTTTGCTGCTGCAATACTAAGTACACCAGAACCTGTTCCTACATCAATAATATTGTCACCTGGCTGTACTGTTTTTTCTAAAGCACGGATACACATCGTTGTTGTTGGATGAGTTCCTGTACCAAACGCCATACCCGGGTCTAATTCAATGATTTTTTCATCAGGAGAAGATGGTGTATATTCTTCCCAAGTCGGTACGATTGTGAATGTATCAGAAATTTGTACTGGATGGTAATATTTTTTCCAAGCAGTAGCCCAATCTTCTTCATTGACTTCGTTAACGGTAATATTTCCAGTACCAATTTCGATGTCGTAAGATGGAAGCACATCAATAGATGATTTTACACCTGCAATTGTTTCATGTAAAGAATCCGTTTGCGGGAAATACGCTTTTATTAATACACCTTCCGCCGGATATTCATCTGGGTTCAATGCATAAATTTCACCATATTGTTGCTCGCGCTCTTTCGTTAACTCCGCTGGATCCTCAATCGCAACTCCACTAGCACCAGCTTCATGTAAAATATGAGAGACAGCTTCTACTGCTTCTTCTGTTGTATGAATACTAATTTCTGACCATTTCACAATTTACCAACTCCATTTTTTATTTCCATTATTCCCCTTTGAAAGCACGTTTAAGCTTTCCGAATAAACTATCATCCTGCTCTTCTTGTCCTGCAAATTCACGTAATAAATCTTTTTGCTGTGAAGTCAATTTCGTCGGTACAACAACACGAACGACTACATATTGATCTCCTTGGCCGTATCCACGTACATTCGGAGCACCTTTTCCTTTTAAGCGGAATTCTGTTCCAGTTTGTGTTCCTGCTGGAATTTTCAGCTTCACTTTACCATGAACAGTAGGAACTTCCACTTCATCACCAAGCGCCATTTGCGCAAATGTTAATGGCATTTCGCAAATAATGTGATCTCCTTCACGCTCGAAGAATTCATGATTTCTTACATGAACGACAACATATAAGTCTCCTGCTGGTCCGCCATTTACGCCGGCTTCACCTTTTCCAGACACTCGAATTTGTTGACCATTATCGATACCCGCTGGAATTTTAACATTGATTTTTTTACGTTTACGAACTTTACCTGAACCGTGACATGTCGTACATTTTTCTTTAATAATTTGTCCAGTTCCTGAACAATGACCACAAGCTTGACGGTTTACGATACGACCAAACGGTGTGTTTTGTTCAACACTCACTTGACCAGAACCTGAACAATGTTTACATGTTTCTTTTGAAGTTCCTGGTTTTGCTCCACTACCTTTACAAGTATCACATGGATCTTCTACTGGAATTTCCACATTTAATTCCTTACCAAAAATAGCTTCTTCAAAATCTAAAGTGACTTGATATTGTAAGTCAGCACCTTGGCGCGGAGCATTTGGATCACGACGTCTGCCGCCGCCACCGCCAAAGAAAGAACTAAATATATCTTCAAAACCGAAGCCACCGCCGAAGTCTCCTCCGCCGCCAAATCCACCGAATCCTTGATTTGCACCAGCATGACCAAATTGATCGTACTGCGCACGCTTTTGATCATCACTTAACACTTCATATGCTTCTTGTACTTCTTTAAACTTTTCAATTGCATTTTCTTCTTTGCTTACGTCTGGATGGTATTTTTTAGCCAAACGACGATACGCTTTTTTTATTTCATCTGTTGAAGCGCCCTTGCTAAGTCCAAGGACCTCATAATAGTCTCGTTTACTCATAAATTTACAACCCCCGAATCTTTCACATAAACGTAATTTTAACACCGAAAGAAAGTGCTTTGCAACAAAGTTTCCTCACTTACAGTATGCAAAGCGAAAAACTTAAGATCCTCACACATCGCTTCTCATTCGTGAAAAAAGCCAAAGTCAAGGCACGCTTGACTTTGACTTTTTGTCATCTTACTTATTATGTTTACAGTTGAATTACTTGTCTTCTTTTACTTCTTCAAACTCAGCGTCAACTACATTGTCTTTCTTCGCGCCAGCGTCTTGTGCACCTTGCGCACCTTCTGCTTGACCAGCAGCTGCTTGAGCTTGCTCGTATAATTTAACAGTTAATTGTTGTACGATTTCTTGTAAAGCATCTTTTTTCGCACGAATTTCTTCAAGCTCGTTTTTCTCAATTGCAGCTTGTAATGCTTCTTTCGCTTCTGTTGCTTTTGCAACTTCAGCTGCATCTACTTTACCTTCTAAATCTTTTACAACTTTGTCTGTTTGGAATACAAGTTGGTCAGCTTCGTTACGAAGTTCAACTTCTTCCTTACGTTTTTGGTCAGCGTCAGCATTTGCTTCCGCTTCTTGTACCATACGTTCTACTTCTTCATCAGAAAGACCTGAAGAAGATTGGATTGTAATAGCTTGCTCTTTGCTTGTTCCTAAGTCTTTCGCACGTACGTTAACGATACCGTTCGCATCAATATCGAATGTTACTTCGATTTGTGGAATACCACGTGGTGCTGGTGGAAGGTCAGTTAATTGGAAACGACCTAACGTTTTGTTGTCAGCTGACATTGGACGCTCACCTTGTAATACGTGAATGTCTACTGCTGGTTGATTATCAGCAGCTGTCGAGAATACTTGTGACTTACTTGTTGGAATTGTAGTGTTACGCTCAATTAATTTCGTGAACACGCCACCCATAGTTTCAATACCTAAAGAAAGTGGAGTTACGTCTAATAATAGAACGCCTTCTACATCTCCAGTAAGTACGCCACCTTGAACTGCAGCACCTAATGCTACAACTTCATCAGGGTTTACACCTTTATATGGCTCTTTACCAGTTTCACGTTTAATAGCTTCTTGTACAGCTGGGATACGAGTAGATCCACCAACAAGAATAACTTTATCTAATTCGCTTGGAGCAAAACCAGCGTCTTTTAATGCACGACGAGTTGGCTCTAATGTTCTTTCAACAAGACCTGCTGAAAGCTCTTCGAATTTCGCTCTTGTTAACGTTAATTCTAAGTGTAATGGACCAGCAGCTCCAGCACTAATGAATGGTAATGAAATTTGAGTTTGTGTTACACCAGAAAGATCTTTTTTCGCTTTTTCAGCTGCATCTTTCAAGCGTTGAAGCGCCATTTTATCTTGGCTTAAATCAATGTTATTTTCTTTTTTGAACTCAGCTACTAAGTGATCGATGATAACTTGGTCAAAGTCATCGCCACCAAGACGGTTGTCACCAGCAGTTGAAATAACTTCGAATGTGCCGTCTGCTAACTCAAGGATAGATACGTCAAATGTACCGCCACCTAAGTCATATACTAAGATTTTTTGTTCTTCGTCTTGTTTTTCTAAACCGTAAGCAAGTGCTGCTGCTGTTGGCTCGTTAATGATACGCTCAACTTCTAAACCAGCGATACGACCAGCATCTTTCGTTGCTTGACGCTCTGCATCGTTGAAGTATGCAGGTACTGTAATAACAGCTTTCGTTACTGTTTCACCTAAGTATGCTTCAGCAGAAGCTTTTAAGTTTTGTAAAATGATTGCAGAAATTTCTTGAGGTGTATAATCTTTACCTTCAACTTCTACTTTGTAGTCTGTACCCATATGACGTTTAACAGACATGATTGTATTTGGGTTTGTAATTGCTTGGCGCTTTGCAACTTCCCCAACTTGACGTTCTTCATTTTTGAAAGCTACAACAGAAGGTGTTGTACGGTTCCCTTCTGGATTTGGGATAACCTTTGGTTCTCCACCTTCCATAACAGCTACACAAGAGTTTGTTGTACCTAAGTCAATACCGATAATTTTACTCATGGCGAATCCTCCTAGTTTTATGTAAATTATTGATTTACTTTTACCATTGATGGGCGAATCACACGGTCTTTTAATTTATAACCTTTTTGGAATTCTTCCACAACCGCGTTTGATTCAAATTCACTATCTTCCACTTGCATAATAGCTTGGTGTTCATTAGGATCAAACTGTTTACCAACAGCTTCAATCACTTCCACACCTTCTTTAGTCAGCGCTTCTAACAATTGACGATGCACCATTTCCATACCTTGTAACAAGGATTTCGTTTGCTCATCAGTCGCTTCCACTTGCATTGCTCTTTCAAAATTATCAAGAGCTGGCAAGATGTCTGAAACTAGACTTTGTGCTCTATATTTTTCAGCAGCCTGTTTATCCATTTGGACACGGCGCTTATAATTTTCAAAATCAGCTTGTAGACGTAATGTGCGACCTTCCGTTTCCGTTAGTTTCGCTTGTAACTCATCTACTTTTTCTTGTAAAAGAGCAGCCTCACTTTTTTCTTCTACAGTTTCTTCACTGTTTTCTGGCGTGACAGCTTCTTCAACTTGCGCTTCTTTTACTTCTTCTACCACTTGTTCGTTACGCTCTTCCACAATATTCACCTCCTTAAAAGGTATTAGGTATCATGCATAGCATGATTACCTAAGCATTATATATTACACACAGCAATGAAAATTTCATCACTTGAGCGAATGTATTACTCTCATTTACTTTTTAAGCCCATCAGTAAATTGTCTCGTAAATAACTGTAACAAACTAATTACACGAGAGTATTGCATTCTCGTAGGACCTAAAATAGCAATTGTTCCAAGTTGCTCTTCGCCGATCGAATATGTTGCAGAAATTAAACTACAATCCTCCATAGCAGTCGAAGAGTTTTCCCTACCAATTTTCACTTGAATCCCGACTTGTTTATGACGCAAAATGTCATAAAATTCGGCTTCATTATCAATCATGGTAAGTAAAGATCTAACCTTTTGAATGTCATGGAACTCTGGCTGCGAAAGCATATTTGCTTTTCCTCCAAAGTATATCTTTTCCGATAACGGAACTTGAAATGTACCATCCAACATTTTTATTGCACTATCGTAATTATGAACATACCCACGTAAAACTGTAACAATTTCCTTAAAGATTTTATTATGAAGTTCTTCCATCGGTACGCCAGATAGCTTTTCATTTAAAATATTAACCATTTTTTCTAAATCTGATAAATCAACAGATTCCGGAACGGTAATCGTTTTACTTTGTACATGCCCTGTATCGGTTACAATAATAGCGACTGCAGTTTGACGATCAAGCGGCACAATTTGTACATTTTTAAGTTTATTTGTACTTAACTTCGGTCCAAGAACAATTGCCGTATAATTCGTAAGTTCTGATAAAATTTGAGCAGATTGCTGTGCAATTTTTTCCGCTTCAAAAATTCTTTCAGCAAATAAATCTTTAATTTGTACAATTTCAGCGTTCGGTAAGTTTTGCGGCGCTAAAAGATGGTCTACATAAAATCGGTAGCCTTTCTCAGAAGGAACACGTCCAGAAGAACTGTGCGTTTTTTCAATAAAGCCTAATTCTTCTAAGTCCGCCATTTCATTTCGAATAGTAGCTGAACTAAATGTGATTTCATCTTTTTTAGCCAACGTTCTAGACCCAACGGGCTGCGCTGATCCAATAAAGTCATCAATAATTGTTTGTAAAATTAAGAGCTGACGTTCCGTAAGCATCTCATCATCACCTCTGTTAGCACTCTTTGTCTTTGAGTGCTAAATCTATTAATAACTTACCAAAATTGACATTCAATTGTCAACGGAAACGTCACGAAATAATGAAACTTTTTCACGCCTATGGAACATTTAATTAGTCAATCAAAAATGATTGGAATACTTCATTCCCTAATAATTTTCCTTTTCGCGTTAAACGCACATGTCCATCTTCCTCTTCAAGCAATCCCTGCTCTTGGTTGCTTTGTAACTGCTTCGCGAAAACTTGATCCATCTCTACATTAAATTTATTGCGGAACGCCGTTTTAGAAACACCTTTTGTTTTTCGAAGCCCTAAGAACAGCTCTTCTTCCATTCTTTCTTTCTCCGTCACTTTGTGAACATCTAAATACGGAAATCCTGTTTCATCAATTTTATTAAAATATTGCTTCAGGGGACCAACATTTTGAATACGTTCTCCGTTCACATAACTATGAGCTCCAGCTCCAAATCCATAATACTCTTCATTATTCCAGTATGTGAGATTATGTCTACTTTTATTGTCACCTTTTGAGAAATTACTAATTTCATACTGGTTATAACCGTGTTTCTCCATTTCATCCATTACTATTTCATACATTTTCGCTTCATGGTCTTCACCCGGAAGACGTAATTTCCCTTTGTTCATTAAGTTATAAAACACTGTTTTTGGCTCCACAATTAATGAATATGCCGAGAAATGTTGTACACCAAGCGTAAAAGCAATATCTAATGTTTCTTTTACATCTTCTATCGTCTGTCCTGGCAAAGCATAAATAATATCTACATTAATATTTTTAAAGCCTACTTCCTGTGCCTCTCGAATCGCGAGGAATGCATCTTCCCTCGTATGCTTGCGCCCGATCTTCTCAAGAAGTTCATCACGGAACGTTTGCACACCAAAACTAATTCGATTTACTCCACCTTCTAGCAGTACATTTAGCTTCTCTTTCGGTAGATCTCCTGGATTCGCTTCAAATGTTAATTCACAATTCGGGGCGAACGGACGCAAATGACGATTAATAATCTCGAGTAATTTTTTTGTCTGTTCCATATTTAACGCTGTCGGAGTTCCCCCACCCACAAAAATCGTTTTCATACTATCAAATGGAACTTTTTGAACCGTATTTATTATTTCCTTCTCTAAATAATCTAAATATTGATCAACCGGTTGGCGTTCAATAAACACTTTATTAAAATCACAATAGTGACAAATGTGCTGACAAAACGGAATATGAATGTATGCAGCTTGTACCAAATATAACTCCTACCTTTCTAAAAAGAAAACCTCCGCACTCCGGAGGGTTCTCTACTTCTCTAACGTATTACGAATTTGTTCCATTCGCATTTTTCCCCAATCATACATCATTTCAACGATCGGTAAAAGTGACATGCCTAGTTCCGTCATATAATACTCAACGCGAGGAGGAATTTCGGGATATACTGTCCGATCAACAATCCCATCTTCCATTAACTCTTTTAATTGGTTCGACAAAACTTTATGAGAAATGCTTGGGAATAACCGTTGTAATTCACTGAAACGATGCGGCCCTTCCACACCAAGATGCCACAGTATCACAACTTTCCACTTTCCACTAATAATAGAAAGCGTCAATTCCTTTTCACAATTAAAATTACCATTTTGTATTTTATCTTGAATATCTTTTCGAATATTTTCGGACATTAACAATCTCCTAACTCTATATGAACTAAAAAGCTCTCTCATTATTGTAAATGAGAGCTGCTCAGATGTCTAAAAAGTAATTATACAGAAAAAAGAAGCCGCACAAACGACTTCTTTTTTATTTCAAATATTAGTTGTCATCCATTTTCAGTACAGCCATGAATGCCTCTTGCGGTACTTCTACAGAGCCAACAGACTTCATACGTTTTTTACCTTCTTTTTGCTTATCAAGAAGTTTACGCTTACGAGAAATGTCACCGCCGTAACATTTTGCAAGTACGTTTTTACGCATCGCTTTAATTGTAGAACGTGCTACAACTTTATTTCCGATAGTCGCCTGAATTGGCACTTCGAACTGTTGTCTCGGAATTAATTCTTTTAATTTCTCTACGATTACTTTACCACGGTCATACGCTGAATCACGGTGTACGATAAATGATAAAGCATCCACTTGTTCATTATTTAAAAGAATATCCATTTTCACAAGTTTAGATGGTTTATAGCCAATTAACTCGTAGTCAAATGATGCATACCCTTTCGTATTTGATTTCAATTGATCAAAGAAGTCATATACGATTTCCGATAACGGGATTTCATATGTTAATGTAACACGCGTTTCATCTAAATATTGCATATCAATAAACGTTCCACGTTTACCTTGGCAAATCTCCATTACAGCTCCAACATAGTCATTCGGAACCATAATTGAAGCCTTCACAAACGGCTCTTCTACACGATCGATAGACTGTGGATCTGGCATATTAGATGGGTTATCAACAATAACATCTTCACCGTTAGTTAAATAAACTTTATAAATAACGCTTGGCGCTGTTGTAATTAAGTCAATCTTAAATTCACGTTCAATACGTTCTTGAATGATTTCCATGTGAAGAAGTCCTAAGAAACCACAACGGAAACCAAATCCTAGCGCTTGAGATGTTTCTGGTTCAAACTCAAGGGCAGAATCGTTTAACTCTAATTTTTCTAATGCATCACGTAAATCGTTATAACGAGCAGAGTCAATTGGATACAGACCACAGAATACCATCGGGTTTAACTTACGGTAACCTGCTAACGGCTCTGCAGCTGGACGTTTCGCATGTGTAATCGTATCACCAACGCGTGTGTCACCAACATTTTTAATCGATGCTGCTAAGAAACCTACATCACCTACTGTTAACTCGTCACGTTGCGTAGTTTTCGGTGTAAATACACCTACTTCTGTTACTTCAAATTCTTTACCCGTTGCCATCATACGTACTTTATCGCCAACTTTTACTGTTCCATTTACAACACGGATATAAGCAATTACACCGCGGTATGGATCATATAAAGAGTCGAAAATCATACATTGTAACGGCTCTTCTGAATCACCCGCCGGAGCTGGTACTTTTTCAACAATTTGTTCTAAAATTTCCTCAATACCAATTCCAGCTTTCGCAGAAGCAAGTACCGCTTCTGATGCATCTAAACCAATTACATCTTCTACCTCTTGACGTACACGTTCTGGATCCGCACTCGGTAAGTCGATTTTATTAATAACTGGTAAAATTTCTAAATTATTATCAAGCGCTAAGTATACGTTTGCTAACGTTTGCGCTTCAATACCTTGCGCTGCATCTACTACAAGAATCGCGCCTTCACAAGCCGCTAAACTACGAGATACTTCGTACGTAAAGTCGACGTGTCCTGGTGTATCAATTAAATGAAGAATATACTCTTCACCATCTTTTGCTTTATAGTTTAATTGTACTGCGTTTAATTTGATTGTAATACCACGCTCACGCTCTAAATCCATAGAGTCAAGCAACTGAGCTTTCATTTCACGTTGTGTTAACGCGTTTGTTTTCTCTAAAATACGGTCTGCTAACGTTGATTTTCCGTGGTCAATATGAGCAATAATAGAGAAATTACGAATTTTGGACTGTCTTTTTGCTCTTTCTTCTTTATTCATCTATGTTCTCAACTCCTAATAGTCTCGCCAATATACACTAGCACTGATTATATCAATAGAGCAACAAAGATTCAATGAAAACTCGTGCTGCTTACGATACAAATCATTCTATCTATATCTTATGCGAATAAACCATAAGAGACAAACCCTTTTCAAATTTTAAAACGGCTGTCTTACAAACCAGTAAAACAACCGCCTCCCATGTTACTCTTAGCTAAAAATTCCTTTTATTTTCCCAACAACGATATCCGTTCCGAACTTCGTCATTTCATAAGCTACACTTGCTACTGCCATCCCAATTCCTTCTACAACATTAAAACTTCTTAAACGTTCTAACTGTTGTTGTTTTTCTGAGGCCGAAAACGAGTTACCCAAAATTTCTGATTCAGCACCTGTACTTTCTGTCCCTGTCATATGAGCTATTTGTTCATATGACAATTGCTGATAGCCTTTCATACTTTTCAAACCATGATTAGCAAGTGCCACTCCTGCTATCATCATAAGTAAACATAAAGCCACACTACATATACACAAAAGCGTAAAGCGACTCAAACGATAATCATCTGTTCCCCTCAATGTGTATATGCTCCCGTATTATCTTGATCAATTTGATGATGCAGCGCCGCATTTAAACCACTCGCTATTACATTCGCCATATCCTCAATAAAAGTATCTACTTCTTTTGGGGTTACCATTAAATTATGACCAAGAGGAGATAGCACTTCATAAATCAGCCTTCTTTTTTCTTCTTCTTCCAACGTACCAACAGCACCTAAAAACATATTTCTGCTCTTTTCATCCGGCATATCTTCTTCCGTTAATTTTTTCTTTTCTCCAAATGAAAATCCCGCTGGTAACAAAGAGCGTGAAGGTTTATTTCCTTCTTTCATCTCTCGGCCGAAATGTTTCAAAATAAAATCAATCGTATCACTTGTAATCGAAACAGCATCGACCACAGTCGGAACACCAATCGCGATTACAGGGATACCTAATGTGTCTTTACTTAGTTCTTTACGTTTATTCCCAACCCCCGATCCGGGATGAATTCCAGTATCAGAAATTTGTATCGTGCTATTTACTCGTTCAATAGAACGGGCAGCTAATGCGTCAATCGCAATTACAAAGTCCGGGTTCGTCTTCTCAATAATCCCATAAATAACATCGCTCGTTTCGATCCCTGTAATTCCCATTACCCCCGGCCGAATTGCACTAACAGGCCTAAACCCTTCTTCTACACTTTCAGGCTGTAATTGAAACAAATGTCTCGTTACTAATACATTTTCTACAACTATCGGTCCAAGAGCATCTGGTGTTACATTCCAATTCCCAAGACCTACAATTAAACAGCTTGCTTCTTTTGTAACGCCAACCTCTTCTAAGAAATTAGAAAATTCTTTTGCAAAAATACGCTCCACTTTTTGTTGAAGTTCTGTATCTTGCTGACGTATACCTTGAACTTCAAGCGTTAAATAATTTCCAGGCTTTTTCCCCATCGCTTCAGAGGCAGCTTCATCAATTGTTACTTTTGTAATTATAGTCCCCTCTTCTTCTCTCTCTTTTACAATAACTCCCTGTATCCCTTTTTGTTCCTCTTGGCTTTCTTGCAACATTTGATGGGCTTCTACAGCAAGGTCAGTTCTAATGCTATATTTACTTAAATCTAATGGTTCTTTCATCGTATCTCCTCCGTAATTCATAGTAAATATCGTTAGATTTCCCAAAGTTATATAAGGTCATTCTTTCCTTTACGTGAAATTTCATGGATATACTATTGCAATTCTCTTCACCGTTTGATAGAATATCACTTGTTCTATGTAAGAATCGAGTCATTCGATTGCACCAGGGAGGTGAAAAGTATGGCAAACATCAAATCTGCTATCAAACGCGCTAAACTTAGCGAAGAGCGTCGTGCACATAACGCTTCTATCAAGTCTGACATGCGTTCTGCTGTTAAAACTGTAGAAGCTTTAGTTACTAATAACGATCTTGAAAATGCTAAAGAAGCTTTCAAAACTGCTTCTAAAAAACTTGACAAAGCAGCTCGTAAAGGTCTTATCCACCAAAACGCTGCAGCTCGTCAAAAATCTCGCTTAGCGAAACAAGTAAACGCGTAAGGCGTTTAAAAAACGATCCATTTGGATCGTTTTTTTATATACAAAAAAGTTCATGTACTTAGTACATGAACTTTTTTGTGTCATCACATATGATTTAATCGCATTAAGAAAAACTCGAGCACAAGTTTCTTATCCATCTTTCCCGTCTTCATACTATAATCAGCTTCCGCTAATTCTATAATCACTTTTTTTAATTCTTCAAAAGAGAAAAACTTCGTTTGATTCATTGCCAACTTCACGCGATACGGATGTACACCAATATGAGACGCAATTTGATTTTGTCCATAACCACGTTGCTGTAGCTCTTTCACTTGATACAACAAGCGGAATTGACTCACTAATAACGCAAGCAATTTAATCGGTTCTTCCTGCTGCGTAAATAATCCATCCAAAATTTGCATTGCACCTGCAATATCTTTTTTCACCACTTTTTCTGTCAAAGCGAATACATTTTGCTCAACGGATTTTGGCACAAGCTCTGCAACAAGTTTCGTCGTAATCTCTCCACCCATACCAACGTATAACGTTAACTTGTCCATTTCCTTCGCCAACATTGTTACATTACTTCCCACAAGCTCTAGCAACAAACTAACAGCCGCGTTATCAATATGCACATGCACTTCATCTGCACGAGCAACAATCCATTTCTGAACATCCTGTATTTGCATCGCATTTGCTTCTACTACATCTGCTGTTTTCTTTAATAGTTTTGTAATTTTTTTTCGCTCATCAAGTTTTTCGTAAGGCGCAACAAAAACAAGAATAGAAAATGGAGAAGGTTCACCAATGTATTCTTCTAAAATTTTTATATTTTGCTCTAACTTTTCTTTTTGCGAAGTCAAAAATAGCGGTGATTTTATTAACAGTACTTTCCGTTCTCCGAAGAAAGGAAGCGTACGCGCATCCTCAACCACATCTTCTAAATACGCTTCTTCTAAATCGTATGTCACAACATTAAACTCTCGATCTTCTTCTTCAAGTGCTTCTGTCGTAATAAGCTTTATCGTTTCATTTATAAAAAAAGCTTCCGTTCCATATAGTAAATATAACGGAGCAAACTGTTTCTTTTTAATTTTTTTATGTATATCACTCATACTTTTTCCTACTCCCTAACTTGGCAATATATATTTATACTAATGCCCTAGCTTTTGTTTTACAAGTACAAAGGAACAGGCTTTATAACCCGTCCCTTTATTTATATTAAACGCCACGCAATAAGCCCCGGGTTTCTTATTGGTGTGCGGTAATCACCTTCCCTTTATTATTCGCAATAAAAATTTGAGTATAAGTGCCAACTGTTAACATGCTTGGAAACGAAAAACTCACATTACTTCATGATTTAAAAGTAGCAAAAAAGCTCGTTTTCTCTTCATATGGAAATTGTAGATTTTTTTCTGACAATATTCTATACTAAAGTGGAATGTTGGGGAGGGATTCTAAATGAATGATTTTGAACAAAACGTTCAAAGTAAACGCAATGACGCTATTGATTCAGGGGTAGGATTTATCGTCTCATTTGGTTTTTTCGCAACACTTTTCATCATTGCAACTGTTATTAAATTTATCGGTTCTTAAAGACTGCCACTTCATGGCAGTCTTCTCTTTTTCATCTATTATGTGTTTTATCATATGTGATTTTACTTTTAAAGGTTCCATTTTCCCCTTTAAAAACATAGGAAATAGCACCTTGCTTGTCCGTGCGCCATATCGCACTCCCCATCTTCTCAAAACGCTCTATCACTTCTTTATGCGGGTGTCCATACCTATTCTGCTTACCAACAGATATAATCGCTACACGAGGCTGTATGACGTTCAAAAAAGGCTCTATAGATGACGTATTACTCCCATGATGAGCAACTTTTAAAACATCTACTTGTAAATCTGGATATGCCTCTACTAAAATCTTTTCCCCTTCTTCTTCCAAATCGCCTGTAAATAGCCACTTCAACCCTCCAAATTTTGCCCATATTACAATTGAAGCGTTATTTTCGCTTTTTTCTTTTCCTTTTGGAGCTAAAACAAAAAATTCCGCTTCATTTACACTCCAACTCTCCCCTTCCCCCACTTCAGTTATTTTCATTTCCTTTTCTAATGCCTGTTTCTTGACTACTTTTTCTAATACTGCATCTTTTCCCTTTCGGCCAAATACCACTTCTTTTACAGGTATATATGATAATAATTCTTGCGCAGCACCTATATGATCTGCATCTCCATGCGTTACGATTAATTTATCAATTGTTTTAATACCTTCTTTTTGTAAAAAGGGTATTAAAACATCATTTCCAACAGAAAATTCATGCTTTTTTTGTTGCCATTCTTCCTTATTCACACGAAGCGTTCCACCTGTATCAATAAGATAAATCCCTTTATCATACGGAAGGCGAATTAATATTGCATCACCTTGTCCAACATCAATAAATGTTACACTTCCGCTCCCTCTAAAATATGGATATATATAATGACATGTGCTAATAAAAAGAAATACACTCGCAACTATACAAACCATTTTTTTCGGCGCTCTCCGTTCCCAAACCATCAATATGCTGACAATACTCGCGCAATATACAGCTACAAGATTGAAGGGCGTTTCCCCGAAGATAAGCTGGGTAAATGGTAAACTTTCACAATAACTTAGAAAATCATTAGACATACTCAAACCTATTGATAATACATCGGCAAATCCTTTTGCGAGAAACGGGACAATTGGCATACACAGTAAAATAATAATGCTACATGGTAATACAATGATAGATAAAAACGGAACGTATAAGAGATTGAGGAGAATGCTATATGGAGAAAAATAACCAAAGTGATATAACAAAATCGGAGTACTAACGAGCTGTGAAATGATAGAAATATAAATAGAATTCCGGATTACTCCGTTGCTACTCCCTAACAATAACGGAGCAGACAAAAGTAAAGCGAAGCTGCCTACAAAAGAAAACTGAAATCCAATATTAAAAACAAGATAAGGGTCATATATAAGCATACATATAGCTGTGACACTTAAAGCATCTAAACTAGATAAACGAATCGAGCACATAAAAGCAATCAACATCAAAACTCCTGTTATAGAAGCTCTTATAACAGAGGGTGAAGCCCCTGCTAAAACCATATACAAAGGAATACAAATGATAAGGAAAATTGTTGCTACCTCCCTCGTCGCACCACTTCTTAGCAAAATAAAATATACTATCACCATCAACAATACAATGTGCGAACCTGAAATTGCTAACAAATGTACAAGACCAAATTGTTGATATTGCTCTTCCACTTCAAACGTCATTTGTTGTCTATCACCAAATAGTAATGCATTCATAAAAGCACCTGATTGCTCTGGAAACATTTCTGTAACTTTCGAGATTGCTTGTTGCCTTAAAAGAAGAATCCATTGCGTGAGCGACAGTGATGTTTTATAGCATTCAGAAATATATGTAGCCTCAAATGTGAAATGAATATGTTGCTTGTATAAATAATCACGGTAATTAAAACCATGAAAATTCCGAGCTGTTTCTGGTTCTTTCCTCTCACCCTCGAATACACATGATATCCCTGCGTATAATTGTTGCATTTTTTTCTTTTCCAAAGCTGATTTTATTCTATAACTTAACTGCACTATATTTTTATTCTGATCTTCAAATTGAAAAGATAGGCGATCCCCATTAACAAGCGGTGTGTTTTGTATAACCCCTCTTGTAACTGCATAGGGCTTCCCTAGAGGCTTATTCCATACTTGAACATAGGAAGTATATATAACGCTACTAAAGCACGCTACAATACAAAGAATGAAGGTTTTACGCGAAGTGCGATATAAACAGAAGAAAACATTTAAAAAGAAGCAAAAAACTATCAATAAAAGTGACGAGGAAAAGGCAATTGCAATCCCTATTATAAACGAGATTGCAACATACCCCCATTGTTCTTGCAACTTATACTCACTCCTTATAGCATCATTTTTGCTTTCGTGAATACATGCTGTAATTCTTCCATTGATAAATTATCTTTTTCTAAAGACGCAAATAATTCTTTCAACTCTGTATAACGTTTTTGATCCTCTAATGCAGCAATATCATATTCTAGCGGAACGTGTTTCACTGTTACATTCGCTTGTTCAAATAACTCTATGGCGTATGGATGATTTTTATAATCCTGCGCATAATAAACCGCTGTAATACCACTTTGAATAATTGCCTTACAACATTGTAAACAAGGGAAATGCGTAACGTAAATTTCTGCTTCCTCTGTTTTCGCACCAAACTTGGCACATTGTAATAAAGCATTCATTTCGGCATGAATTGTCCGAACACAATGATTATCGATTACGTAACAACCATCATCTATACAATGTACGCCACCTTTAATTGAACCATTATATCCACCAGCAATAATTCGTTTATCGCGAACGATTGTCGCTCCTACCGCAAGCCTTGTACATGTACTACGCAAAGATAGTAGATGGCTTTGCGTCATAAAATATTGATCCCATGAAATTCGTTCCATATTTTTCACCTACTTTTTTGTCTACTTGTAGTGTAGCGAAAGAAGAAAAACTTCGTCAATCTTTTACGGAATAATAATTTGATCTTTTATCTTTTCAAGAGACTTCGCACCAATCCCATCAATCTCTAATAAATCTTCTATTTTCTGAAACGGACCATGTTCTTCTCGATATTTCAAAATACTTTCTGCCTTTCGAGAGCCAATCCCTGTAATTTTTTCTAGTTGTTCTTTCGCCGCTGTATTTATTCGAATCTTGCCATCTTCCTTAGAAGAAGTAAGCACCCCTTGTTCTGATTCATTTTTACTCGGTATATAAAGAAGCATTTGATCTTGTACAATTTGTGCTAAATTCACTTTTTTCATATCTACTTCTGATAAAAAACCACCAGCCTTTTGAACCGCATCCTTTACGCGATCTCCTTCCTTCATTTCATATACCCCTTCTTTACTAACCGCTCCTTTCACATCAATTATAATTGTTCTTTTCTGTTCCTTTGTATCCGATATTTTCGGTTTACCCTTTTTTTCAATTTCCTTCTCTTGTACATTCATTGTAATAGGCGTTCGTTCTACACTCTGATTCGTTTTCCAAAAAACAAGAAAAAGTAAAGTTCCAATAATAGCTACTAAACCTAACCACTTTTTCGGAAAATCCCACATCATTTTACACCTCTAATCATAAATTTATAACATCATTCATATTGTTTAGGAGAAAGCTGTTACGAAGGAGGGATGAAACTTTGAACATAGGAATTATAGGGACAGGAAACATGGGGAATATACTAATCGATGCATTTTTAGAAACCCGTGCTGTCAAACCTTCGTGCCTTACAATCATTAATCGGACGCCTGCAAAAGCATATCATATAAAAGAAAAATACCCTTCTGTTCATATAGCAAAAACAATCCCGGAAGTAATCGAACAATCACAACTTATTTTTATTTGTGTCAAGCCGATAGATATATACCCTATCCTAAAAAAATACGCTGAACATTTTTCTGATGAAACGTGCTTAGTTTCTATTACAAGTCCAATATCTCCATCACAATTAGAGACTCTCGTACCTTGCCACGTCGCGCGTATCATTCCAAGTATCACAAATCGCGCGCTCTCTGGCGCCTCACTATTTACATTTGGAGATAATTGCTCTGAAGAATGGCAACAAAAACTACTTCGTCTATTCAAAAACATTTCTACACCTCTTGTAATAGAAGAAGATATAACGCGCGTTTCATCTGATATAGCAAGTTGCGGTCCTGCTTTCTTTAGTTATTTACTACAATGCTTCATTAACGCTGCTGTAGATAAAACAAATATTACACACGAAGAGGCTACTACTTTAGTAAGTGAAATGGTCGTGGGGATGGGGAAATTACTTGAAAAAGAAATCTTCACATTACCTACCTTACAAGAAAAGGTTTGCGTGAAAGGCGGCGTTACTGGGGAAGGCATTCGGGTTTTAGAAGAGCACGTTGGAGATATGTTCCATAAGTTAATCGAGCGAACACATGAAAAATTTGATGAAGATTTAGAATGCGTTGATCAGCAATTCAATAAACACACATAATAAATACGTCATTTTCATTCCAAATCCTTTTTATAAATACTTACTTTTTTTACAATACATTTTCACTTCAACTACTATTCCCGCACTTTACTCATATAATCTTCAGATTATGCTAGAACTAAAAATACATCTTCTTTATAAAACAAAAGCAACCTTCTCGGTTGCTTTTGTTTTTATCCGTTTTTCTTCGCCATGAAGAAAATACGCTCTGTTTGTTCTGTAACTTCAAGTCGCTCAAAATCACCTGTTACACGAAGCACTGTAAAACCTGCTTCTTCAAGCCATTTCGTTAACTCTTCCACTTGATATGCACGTTGCACGTGACATTCGTCAAACCGATGGTACACATCTTCTTCTGGATCTTGAACAAAGAATGTTAAATCATGCTCTACACTATTTGATTCTTCACCAGGGAAGCAATTCCAAATAAGAGATATTTCTTCTCCATTCACTGTATACGTTTCATTTTGAAATACATGATGTATTTTATATAAAGAATGTACATCAAATAAAAACAAACCATCTTGACGTAAATGGTGAAATACTCTTCTAAATGTTTCTTGTACTCCATCTTCTTGCAATACATAATTTAATGAATCACAAAAGATGGTTACACAATCAAACTCACCTGGAACATCAAGCTCTCGCATGTCTTGTTGATAAAAAGGAATAAAGTATCCCTCTCCTCCTAGTTTTTGCTGAGCGACTGTTAACATTTCTTCTGAAAGATCGACACCTATTAAATCGTAACCCTTTTGCACAAGCGGCAGGGTTACATTACCCGTACCGCATGCTACATCAAGAATTTTTGCCTCTTTCATATCTGCCTGCTGCAGGCTTTCCTCTGTAAATTCCACCCATTTATCATAAGGGACATCATTCATTAGTTCGTCGTACAACAATGCAAATTGTTCGTATTTCATTGGCCTAACTCTTCTGTAATATCTTCACGCGGCACATCGCCCCATAGACGCTCTAAATTATAGTGATTACGCTCATCTTTATGGAATACATGAGCAACTACATCTCCAAGATCAACTAATACCCAACGTGCTTCGTCAAACCCTTCCATACGTTGTACGTCGATTTGGAACTCATGTGCTTTTGATTTAATTTCACGTGCAATTGCTTGCACTTGTTTGTCTGAATTTCCGTGACAAATAATGAAATAATCTGCAATTGGTGAAATACCTTGCATATTTAGGACAACCATATCTTCTGCTCTCTTATCATCAGCTGCTTTTGCCGCTAATACTAATAAATCTTTATCGTTCATTTACTCATTTCCTCCTTGATAACTGCATTGTATGTTTGGAATGTTAATGGATAAATCGTCTGATTTTTTTCCATTAAAAATTGAATTGTTCTCTTTAACGCAAATAATAAAGCTTGATTTATATCCGTATATGCGAGTTTACGAGCCTCTTCCACTCCTGGAAACTTTCGCCCAGGTTCAATGTAATCAGCTACATAAATCACTTTATCTAACATCGTCATATTCTCATGACCACTTGTATGATATGTAATAGCTTGCAAAATTTCAGAATCCGTAATGCCTACTTCTTTTTCTACTAAGTATGCCCCAACAGGTGCATGCCATAACTCTTTGTTATAGCAAAGTAAGTCTTTCGGCAAATCTTCACGTTTAATAATTTCTTCCATCTCTGAAATTGCTCTACATTTCGCATAATCATGGAATATAGCTGCCATCTCTGCTTTTTTCTCGTCCACACCGTATAACTTAGCAAGCTCAATCGCTGTCTCCATTACACCAATTGTGTGTATATAACGTTTTTCATGCATTCGTTGTTTGACAATATGCAGTGCATTCTCAGGATTCATACAACCCATTCCTCTCGATATATACCTGTACTTTTTCAGGAAGTAAATATTTACACGTTTTCTTCTCCTTATATCTCTCACGTAATAAGGATGAAGAAACTGCAAATTCCGGAATTTCCACTGTAGTAATCTTATATGGTGTATGCAATGTATACCCAGGTCTTGCAACTCCAACAAACGTTACAAGATTAAGTAAAGCTTCAATGTTATACCACTTCGGTAAATACTCAACCATATCCCCACCAATAATAAAGTGAAACTGCACATCCGGATACTTCTTCGTCAATTGTAACATAGTGTCATACGTATAAGATGGGCCCTTCCTACTTAGCTCTTCTAAACAAATAGAAAAGTGCTCTTCTGCCTCAGTCGCGAGCTCTAACATATGTAAACGACTTTCTACACTTGTAATATTCCGCCCTTGTTTATGTGGCGGAATCTGGTTTGGCAAGAACCATACTTCTTCCAAGTTCAAAGCGTGATATACTTCATTTGCAATTAGCAAATGTCCATAGTGAGGCGGATCAAATGTACCGCCAATGATGCCAATTTTTCTCAAAAGAAACGCCCCTTCCTTTTACATACAGCAACTCTCCTCGGTTAGGAATGAAGAGAGTTGCTATTAATAAAAGTTCAATTGGTTTCGCTCTCTACATCATTACGCATAAACGATAAAAATAGCGCATGCTAGTCTTTTTATCGAGGAAGCTTAATTTGTTTATTTTCTCTTGATTCTTTGTATAAAACGATTGTGCTTCCAATTACTTGAACGATTTCAGCACGTGCACCTTTTGCAAGTTCTTCCGCAACCTCACGGCGATCAAATTCACAGTTTTGTAATACACTTACTTTAAATAACTCACGAGCTTCTAAAGTATCTGCGATTTGTTTAATCATATTTTCATTTAC
Source organism: Bacillus sp. PK6-16 (assembly GCF_056530295.1). Classification (NCBI taxonomy): domain Bacteria; kingdom Bacillati; phylum Bacillota; class Bacilli; order Caryophanales; family Bacillaceae; genus Bacillus; species Bacillus sp. PK6-16. Next base: position 1,121,157 of record NZ_CP096511.1, on the reverse strand, counting down.
TCCGCCTTTTCCTACTTGAAAAATTGGTGTTAAATGATGTGCTTGTGCACGTAAAAATCTTTTTTGTTTTCCTGTTAACATATATGTTAGCCTCCAAGCTTTTCTATAACTAATTGTTTCATTCTCTCGATATTTGGCGTGCGTCCTGTCCACATTTCAAATGCAAGTGCTCCTTGATAAACAAACATATCAATACCATTTTGAATGATTGCACCTTGCTCTTTTGCCTCACATAAAATTTTCGTTTCAAATGGATTATAAATTATATCTGATACAATCGTTCCTTTTTTTAACGAACAAATTTGTAATGGCGTATGTTCTACGTGTGGATGCATACCTATCGTTGTCGTCTGAATGATAATATCATAATTTCCTTGTTCTTCTGTCGCTTTTTCTAACGACAAAGCAACAGAATTAACATCGGCCGTACGTGCAGCAATAAGTTCCTTCGCCTTATCTACTGTACGATTGGCTACATCAATCTCTTTTACACCTACATCAGCAAGAGAAAAATAAATAGCTCGGCTGGCACCACCTGAACCAAGTAACAAAATACGTTTCCCTTGAAGTGGTTCATTACTAATTGACTGCAGCGCTCGAACAAAACCAATCCCGTCTGTGTTATAGCCAATTAATCTTCCATCCTTATGAACCACTGTATTTACTGCACCGATTTTCCTTGCCAATGGGTCAATCTCATCCAAATACTCCATAATAGCAACCTTGTGCGGAGTTGTTACATTAAATCCTGAAATACCTAATGCTTTTAAACCTCTTACTGCTTCCCCTAGCAATTCCTCTTCAACAAGGAACGCATGATAATGGGCATCCATATTCAAGTGTTCAAATGCATCGTTATGCATAACGGGTGATAATGAATGTCCAATTGGATTTCCGATTACACCATATAATTGTTTCATAAATCCCTCTCCATATTAAATTAAAGATTTACGTAGTGAAACACTTACTCCTTTTGGTACGTGTGCAACAATTTTTGCTCCTGGTTCGTTCACAGTAACCCATCCTAATCCAGAGAATACAACATCCGTTTTAGGTTCACGAATATTAAATTCGTATTTCACTAGCTCAGGCATATTTGCTAATTCTTCTGGCGTTGGTGGGCTTAGTAAATCCCCGGCATGATTTTTATATAATTCATCTGCTTTCTCAAGCTTTGTACGATGGATTGTTAAGCGATTCGAGAAGTGACAAGTAAATGCACGACGACCACCACTTACATAATCAAAACGTGCCAATCCACTAAAGAATAACGTTTGTTCTTCATTTAATTGGAATACCATCGGCTTAATTTCTTTTGTTGGTGTAATAAGCTTTAAGCTTTGCTTTCCAACATAATGAGCCATTTGGTGGTGGTTAATAATACCTGGCGTATCATATAAAGAAGACTCTTCGTCCAATGGAATATCAATTAAATCAAGTGTTGTTCCTGGGAAATGAGATGTTGTAATTACATTTTCAGTCTCATCACTAAATTCTTTAATCATACGATTAATAAATGTCGATTTCCCTACATTCGTACATCCAACAACATAAACATCTTTGCCGCCGCGATAATACTCAATAGCATCTGCTAGTTCAGCGATTCCTTGTCCCTTCGCTGCACTAATTAAAAAGACATCTTCTGGTTTTAATCCTAGCTGCTTTGCACTATAGCGCATCCAATGTTTTACTTTATCATGTTTTACTGACTTTGGAATTAAATCAGCTTTATTTCCAACAAGTAATACTTTATTATTCCCTACGAAACGATGTAAGCCAGGTAACCAGCTACCATTAAAATCAAAAATATCTACAATTTTGACTACTAATGCATCTGATTTTCCAATTCCATTTAAAATGCGTAGGAAGTCATCATCTGTTAACGATACATCTTGAATTTCATTGTAATGCTTCAAGCGAAAACAACGTTGACAAATAACTTGTTCTTTCTCTAAAGATGAGGCAGGAGCATACCCCACTTCGTTTTTATTTTCTGTTTGAATTTCTACACCGCAACCAATACATTTAATTGTTTCAGTCAAACTTTATTCCTCCCAGTTAATTAAACCTTTTTTCTTCATATTTTTCATAATTCTTCGTTCAATTTTTCGATTAAAGCGCGTTACTAATCCGTCCGTTTGTGCTACCGGTACAACTAAAATTGTATGAAGGCCTACTCGGTTGCCACCAAGCACGTCCGTCAGTAACTGATCTCCAATTACTACAACTTCATCTGGCTGCAAACGCATCTCTTGTATCGCACGCTTAAATGCGCGAACAAATGGTTTACGTGCACTATGAATAAATGGAATACCTAATGGATCAGCAAAATCTTTTACACGTTGCTCATTATTATTTGAAACGACCGTTACTTGAATGCCTTGCTCTTTCATTTCCAAGAACCATTTTTCAAGTTGCGGTGTTGCATTGGGACGATCCCATTCAATTAAAGTGTTATCTAAGTCAGTAATAACGCCTTTAATCCCACGTTTTTTTAAATCTTCTGGTTGAACATGATATACATTTTTCACATATTCATTTGGTAAAAATAGTTTCAATTTCTTTCACCTCTTTGAGGATTTTTCATAAAATTTTTCGACAACATTTTTCGATATATAACCTGTGGATAAAATTGTACACATTTTCCACATTAATTTTTCAGTTAATTTGGAATTTACTAACAAACTATACACACTTTATCCACCTAGGTATGTGGATAACCACTCGTTTGTGACTGTCATATTTTTTTGGTACATTAAATGCATCAACGAATCAATCCTTATATTATTAGGAGGTGACTCACCTTGAAAACAAAACATATGGAACAGTTATCCACTGAGTTACTCACTGAGTCTTATTATAAAGCAAAAGAACTAAAATTAAATCCCGACTTCATTTTACTTATAAAACAAGAAATCATTAGACGCTCATTAGAGGACAAGCTTGTCAAATCATCTTGATTACATATAAAGTGAAAGTTTAATCAGCCCTTACCAATTAACCAGTTAAAGGATAATTTATTGGATGCCCTGTAAAAAGAGCCATCCTACGATGGCTCTCGAATAAACAAGTACTCCCATCTAGGGGATTTCATCATTAAGTATCTTTGCCCATAACTCTTACTTACGGTTATAAAAGCTTTTCTTTATTTATGAGCTAAGCGAGTAGCTATTTTTTCACCAAGACGAAGCTCTTGTCCACTCTTTAATTCCTGCACTACTTCTATCATATCTTTTTCAAACAATAACACAACTGTTGAACCAAATGTAAAGTATGCCATTTCTTCACCTTTTTGAACAGTGTCTCTCTCATGCAAAAGCTCAATACTATTAACAAACATGGCCCCTACTTTTACAAGAGCCATATGCTCGCCATCACTGCTTACTTCTGTAACAGAACGATAATTTTTTGACAGTGGTTCTTTCCCGTATTCCATACCAGCTGCATTTACCGGATATGATTTTCTACCGAGTACAAATCTTTCAGTCACAGAACCAGAAAGCGGACTATGAATGCGATGATAATGACTTGGACTCAAATAAATTACCATATATGTACCGCCTGCATATCGCGTTGCACGTTCTTCATTACCTAGCATATCCACAATTGAATAGCGCTTTCCTTTAATATCAAATGTTTTTGTATCCTCAATAGGACCATGATCTGCAAAAACACCATCAACAGGACTAACGATACTCGATGCATCTGTATCAATACTACGCTTTCCTCCTTTTAGCTTACGCGTAAATAATTCATGCAATGTTCTATATTCCTTCAAACCCTTTTCCATCTCATCTTGATTAATTTGAAAAACTTTCGCATACGATGGAATAATGATAGAGCTCAAACGAGATTGTGCAAATTTACGTAATATATAAGAAGTAAAGCGACCATTTGTAAGTTCTATCATAAGTCGATATAATGTACGTCGCAAATTGCGAAACCCCCTAATCAGTCTATAACTTTAGTTTTCCCTTCTTTTCTTTCTATATCATATGTAAAATTGGTTCTTATTCCCACATATCATATAAAGCAGCCTTATTATATATACAGAAAACTAAGTATGGTATTATTCTTAAATTATTTAGCACCTTCTAATATTACAGATAGAATCCGTCATTTTCAACAGTGAACATGTATTTCTTCTTAGCATAACGCGTTTTCTTTTCTTATTTACAATAAGAAAAGCAGCCCATTTTAAATATGGCTGCTTCTAATACACTTTACTCTTTCGCTTTTTTCTCTTTCTCTGCCCTGACAAACTCGTGGAACATTTTCATTAAAGCACGCTTTTCAATCCGTGATACGTAGCTTCTAGAAATACCAAGCGCCTTAGCGATTTCCCGCTGTGTTTTCTCCTTATCTAGCCCAAGTCCAAAACGTTTCACAATCACTTCTTTTTCTCTTTCGTCTAAAATATCGATATACTCTTTAATTTTTTCTAACTCCATACTAAGCTGAATCATATCAATTACATCTTCAGACTCTGATTTTAATATATCAATAAGCGATATTTCATTGCCCTCTTTATCTTGCCCGATCGGATCATGAAGTGAAACATCTTTTTTCGTTTTCTTTAGTACACGTAAATGCATCAAAATTTCATTTTCAATACAGCGTGCTGCATACGTCGCAAGCTTCGTTCCCTTTCCTGCAGAATAGCTCTCGATCGCTTTAATGAGCCCAATCGTACCAATTGAAATTAAATCTTCTGCATCTTCTCCTGTGTTCTCAAATTTTTTAACGATATGAGCTACAAGCCGTAAATTATGTTCAATTAAAAGATTTCTCGCTTGAGCATCACCTTGCTCCATTAACTCTAAGTACTTTCTCTCATCATCTGATGATAACGGCTGCGGGAACGCATTATTCTTCACATAAGAAACAAAGACAAACACTTCTCGAACCATATATCCAATTGCGGCGAATAGACTCAAACCTTTCACCTCCGCCAAAATAGTGGTCTTTATTATGTGTATGTGGGCGTGAGGTTGTTTGTGTCTGTACAGTTTATTTATAAAACTCAACACTTCCAACATTTAAAATATTTTATTGTTATATTATAATTATATAAAATTGTTATTTATATATGAATATGCTATTAAAGGGGACATTATTCATGATTACATTAGAACGATTATTAAATGTAACAATTTATTTAGGGGTATTTTTACTTTTCATTTCGTTCATTACTTTTGTTATTAAAAGAGGGCCTGATTTATTATTTTTTCAATTTGGAATTTCTTTATTTTTTGGAGCTCAAATTATAACTGGAATAAAATTTTTTCATAACTATGGTTTCTCGTTTCACTCAAAACTAGAACTACTTATCTTTATTTTCTATGTAATTGGAATTATTACATGTATACTATTGTTCTTTCATTTTCAAAATCTGTATCGAATTTTTTTATTAATTTGTAGTTTTTTATTTTTAACTGGATCCAATTATTACTTTAAAGAAACATTAAATTTTAGTAAAAAAATTCCAAAGCAACATAAAACTTTTTTAAGTACACAAGAAGACTCTTTTCCAAAAGAAGTCCGTAAATTTTCAGAGGATTACAATAATATAATAAGGAATGACTTTTATGAAATACCGATGATTCCTACTGAATTACAGATTACAAGCAAAAAAGATTCTTCCCATAGTACATCTTTCTTAGTTGAACTTCATAATAGCGAGAATGAAATTACTGATGACTCTGTACAATTAACTCCATCAGACCGTTTTTATGTGCTGTTAAATACACAAAAAACAAAAATATCAAAAATAGTATATGAAGGGCAGAATTTTTTCACATTTACAGTCACACTAAAGGCTCTTAATTTACAGCAAGAACCAGAAATTCATAATATGTTTTTAGAAATAGATAAACGTAGAGCGATGAATCTTCTTAATTTTGAAATTAAAGCCCATACTAAAGAATGGAAAGTAATATTTAAAAGTGATAGTTCTCATTCCAATCTTCCTATCACATTTACTTTTGAAAAGCGAACAGGCAAATTATAAAAATAAAAAGAGTTATTTTCTTTGAAAAATAACTCTTTTTATTTTACTTACTCCAAATCTTTCTCCCCGTTTGGGCATCAATATAACGAATTTCCTGACTACAATCAAAAGGTTCTTTATGTTTTTCATCTGTCGTTTGTTTGTACAGTAGTTTGTATTTCGTTTCCTCTGCATCACGATCTAAAAACCATTCTAATTTAACTCGGATAGCCTCTCTGTATATTTCTAACGCTTTTTCTTTTATTAATTTTGGTGTTGTTTCATATGTAAGTAATTTTTTTATAAAGTTGCTAGACTCCCCCGAGTAGTGCATAACAGCACCATTTTCTGCATTGATGTTGATTATAAATTGGTTATACTCTGCCGGAATATCATTTATATATACAGAAAAGATAAATCTTTCAATCCCATCTTCTGCTTCTTCACGTTCCTCCCAAAGACGCAGATATTGTTTGATATCTGGAATAACTCGTTCTAAAAATTGAAGTGCTTTTTGTAAACATTCCTCTCTAGACAGTATTTGCTTTACTTCTTTATCATCTGTCAGTTTTATAAAACCAGTTAATTCATTGGTTAATTTATCAATTGTAACGCTAACTAAATTATTATATTTCAACATCGGTAAATGCTTTTTAAAGAATTCATTCATTAAATACGGATTCTTTTCTTCTTTCTGTTTTTGTAATTCCTCTTTCGGAACAAATTTCATCCTTATTTCATCATCATTTTCCGTCTCATCTACTTTTGTAAAACCTTCTTTATTCCAGTCAAATAATTCGAATACGTCACCTCGTTCGTTACCTTTTCTCGATTTTCCAACAGCTACAGCCGAAGGCAATTTATAATGATCTGGCTCATATAAATCTTTACCTGTACTTGCATCAATAAACGCATGACTAGGCTCTGGTTCATATACAAGATGGTACCCTTTTACTTCTTCCCCGCTTTCATACTCACATGAAGAGTATGTTAAATCTATAAATACAAGTCTCATATCTTGTCTAGCTTTCAAATTTTCTAAAACGATATTCTCCTCAACAATTTCACTTGGCCATAACGGTTTTTTCTCTATAGCTTTTTGTCCATTGTAATGAAATTGCACAACATTACCTGAAGGGTTCACTCGCACAACGCACCCTGTATTCGGCAATGGATAGCTATTCACTTCTTGCATATAATTTACTTCTTTCCAACCACGCCTGTCGTCCTTAACCGTTACATATGTATAGAATTCATATCCTTCTTTTGTATATTTTTTCAAGAACGCATTTGCAATCTCCCTTGCCTTCTTCTCCTCTATCGCTTCCTTACCACTTGAAAAAGAATTTTCATCATCTATCCTAAACTCAATTAAATTACCAGTATGTCTATTCAATGTAATTTGTATCGTTCTCTCCTGATCCTCTTTATGCTCCCACCATAATAGATGATACGGGTCATCAACCCCTTCTTGATCATCTACAACAAGACTATATTCATCTGGAATGTTAATAATATGAGCCACTCGCTCTTTTCTTTCTTTATCTTTTTGATTCATCATACCGCTCCCTTTATTACATTTTAAGGTAATTATAACAAACAAAACCAAAGAACTATAAAAAAAAGACTAGAGATATCTCTAGTCTTTTACTTCGTCTCACGATGTAACGTTACTCGCTTTAATCGTGGACAATATTTTTTTAGTTCGATGCGTTCTGGATTGTTTCGTTTATTTTTTTTAGAAATGTAATTACGATCGCCGCACTCCGTACAAGCTAATGTAATATTTACACGCATATTTAATTCTCCTTTCTTTCAAAGATTGCAACTAAAACGTAATGATTACGATTTATATATTATAAAACTTCATTCTATTTGTCAATTGCAAAAACAAGAAGATTCCATTTAGAATCCCCTTGTTTTTTATAGTTAAATAAATTTTGTCTCGCATTAACGGGCAAAGACCCCTACTGATTTAAAGTTTCACTTTATTAAAACGATTCGTATGTAACAAACTCACTAATCGGCTTTCGATATCCTCGTGGGCGAGTTTTAGTCGTATCACTTTTTCCTATCGTAATCATTAAAACAGGTACTATATGCTCCGGCATATTTAATTCACTTTGTACTGCTTTTTCATCGAAACCAATCATTGGACATGTATCATAGCCATAATATTTAGCTGCGTACATAAAAGTCATCGCGCTTAACGAAGCATTTCTAATCGCTTCATCCTCCATGAAACGCTCTCCTTTTCCTTCATATAAACCTTTCGTTTGCCTAATTGTATCTTCATATTCACATTCATCAATCATTTTTAAAACTTTCATACCGAAGTAAATATTTTCAACATTTTGGTATGCTTTTTTATCACCACAAACGAGCACTACCGCTGATGCACTCGATACTTTATATTGACCGAAAGCTAATTCTTTTAATCTTTCTTTTCGCTCTTGATCACGAATTACAACATAATGTGTGTGCTGCAAATTATAGCAAGATGGAGAAAGCTTAGTTAACTCAAATATTTTTTTAAAATCCTCATTAGGGATTTCTATACCTTGTATAAATTTCATTGCAGAACGTCTAGCAATTGCTAATTCTTCAAAGTTCACCATATATCCTCCTCAATAACTATAAATTCAAATATACATTAATTTATACAAATAGATAAATCAAATAAAAACACTTTAAATCCGAATAATAATTATGATTAACAGCAAAAAAGACAAAAAGCTGAAACAATTAGTTCATACGAAATTCACACGAATCTATTACTATAGAAACTGTACATAGTGAACTTATTAACAATCACGTTTATTTATATAAAATCTTACTCGAAAGGAGTTGAAAGTATGAAAACTAAATATCGCTTTATGATCTCATCATTTGCTGCTTGCGCTTATATGATTTGGTATTTAGTATAATAACGACCTCACTTGCAAATAGGAAAAGGTGTGTATATAAATGGAATATAATCAATCAACAGTTAACTACTGGAAAGCTTTTGTATTACCATATACATTTGCTTTAGAAGAGTTAAAAACTAAATTTGAAATTATGAACCGGGAAGCTCAATTTCTAGAGGATTACAACCCGTTTGAACATATAAAAACAAGACTAAAACAACCTGAAAGTATTATTAAAAAACTAGAGCGCAAAAGCTTATTACCAACAGTTGAAAACGCTCAAACACATTTACAAGATATTATTGGTATTCGTATTACATGTTGCTTCGTAGAAGATATCTATCATTTGAAAGAAGTCATTCAAAAACGCGAAGATATGGAAGTCATAGAAGTAAAAGATTATATCGCTAACCCAAAACGAAACGGATATAAAAGTTTACACATGATTATTAAATACCCTTTATCACTAAATTCTGGTACAAAAGATGTATTTGCAGAAATTCAGTTACGTACACTAGCAATGGACTTTTGGGCAAGTTTAGAACACAAACTTTATTATAAATATGAAGGGAAAATACCGGAGTATTTAAAAGATGAACTACATGATGCAGCAATGAAAGCTGAAGATCTTGATAATAAAATGGCCACAATCCGTCAAGATATTGATGATATTGAGGCATGCTCAAATCAAATTATGCTACCACTATAAAAAAAGGTTCTCGCCAATGAGAACCTTTTTTCTACCATTTTGGGAAGTACGACTCCTACACTTATTAAAGTTTCACGTTATTTTTTCTCTATTGTTCGAACCTCTTCAATCTTCCATTTATCCTCTTCTTTTCCAAGGGCATACTGTACTTTCTTTTGAAGAGTGATACTGTCGTCTACTTCCTTTTCTTTCGTTTCAACAATAACATACCCTACTTTACTAACTTTCATATCTATATGTTCCAATTCAATTTTCTTATTTCCCTTTTGAAATGCGGCTTCTTTTTGTGTTTTTAAGTCTTCAGCACTAGGCATCTTCTTTGAAAATAACTCCATATGTTCTGCAAGATTTTTTTCATTCGTCGTTCGCACAAATGTATGAATAACATCTTGAATAGATCTCTCTTCTTCTTTTGTTATTTGTACCTTTTCCTCAGTTTTTTTAGTAGTAGATTTTTGTTCTACATTATTCTCTTCTTGTTGACATCCGACTAGTAATACTACAAATACTAAAAGGAATCTTAATTTCCTAAATAACTTTTTCATATTCCCAACTCCTAAAAAGAAAAGTGAGGCATTTCGCCTCACTTTCGCTCTTAATTAGCGTCTTCCTTTATTCGGATCGCCACCGCCAACAATATCAAAGACACGTTTCGCTATATTTGTATTCTCTTGAACGCCAGAGAACAAGTATTTACCTGGACCAAATGCATATACGTTCACATCTTCCCCTGTATGTCCACCCGTTGTCCAGCCTGTAACCGAGCGCTTATTGAAAATATCTTCAATTGCATTATCAATCTTTGTTACATCTTTTGAAGGAGCTATATCATTTACAGCTTGAATTTCTTCTGGAGTTAATTGTAAATCAATATACTTTTTCAATGTTTCTTCTACATTTGCACCTTTTGCAATCTCATTTGCCATAAAGTCTGGTGTACGCTTTGCAGCTTTAATTGGATCTACTTTAAAGTTATACTCGCCATTGGCACCTAAAGATAATCCACCAGTAGCGTGATCTGCCGTTGCAACAACTAACGTATTTTTATCTTTTTTCGCAAACTCAATCGCTGCTTTGAAAGCTTTTTCGAAGTCTTCCATTTCACTCATTGCACCAACAATATCATTATCATGTCCAGCCCAGTCGATTTGACTTCCTTCCACCATTAAGAAGAAACCATTTTTATTTTTGTTCAAACGCTCAATTGCTGCATTAGTCATTTCTTCTAATGAAGGTGTTTTCTCATTACGGTCAATCATTTTATCTAATCCACCTGGTGCAAATAAACCAAGAATTTGATCATTTTTATCATTTAACAATTGATCTCGATCCGTTACATAGCTATAACCAGATTTCTTGAACTCTTCTGTAAGATTACGATCTTTTCTAACAAAGTTCTTTACGCCGCCGCCAAGCATAACATCTACTTTATGCTTCCCTTTAATTTTCTCATCAAAATAATCATTTGCAATTGCGTCCATATTTTTACGGCTAATGTCATGCGCACCGAAAGCAGCTGGTGTTGCATGTGTAATTTCAGAAGTTGCAACGAGTCCCGTTGATTTCCCTTTTTCTTTCGCTTGCTCAAGAACTGTTTTCACTTCCGCTTTATCATTATCAACTGCAATTGCAGCATTATATGTTTTAATCCCTGCTGACATAGCTGTTGCTGCCGATGCAGAGTCTGTAATATTTTCATGTTCATCTTCTGGGTATGTTTTTTGTGTTCCTACAAGATGCTTATCAAATTCTGTAGATTCCATTTCAAAGGTTTTTGGATTATCTTTCATATAACGGTGAGCCGTCATATATGAAGGGCCCATACCATCCCCAATTAATACGATAACATTTTTAATCTTTGCATTGCTTCCGTTCTCATCTGCATTAACCTCACTAGAACGAGTAAAATTCCATGTTGCTACCGAAGTAACTGCTAATGATGCCACAACTGCAAATGGCCATGCTTTTTTCACAAACTTTTTCACTGTCTTGTCCCCCTAATTAGGTTATTCATTTCCCACTATCAAATTTAATGGAAGACTATTAAGAGAAAATTAGCTGTATGTAAATTTTTTGTTAACTTATGTAAATATCAGTTATAATTTGTATAACTTTGTCTTTTTGTATCAATCATCCCGCCCTTTACAATTTAAATATAAACAAGTTGGATTTCATTTAACGTAAATCTCTTTTTTTACATTTTGACTCTATTTTTATGAAAATAAATAGAAATGCGGTGAGCCTTTATGAAAATAGTAAAGCTAAATGAGTCTTTTATTTTTGAATTACTTAATCTTTGCAAATCTGTTGGATGGTTACACGATGAAATTTTTATGAAAAAACAATTCGAAATGTATCTTTCTATCGGCACACTTGTAGGTTACATTCATGAAAACAAACTCATTGCGACTGGAGGAGTATTTCCCTTTCCAAGTAACTTCGCTTCCATTGGTATGTTAATCGTTCACCCTAATTTTCAAGGACGCGGATTAGGGCGCATGTTGCTAAATCATTGCTTGGAACAAATTCATCCAAAACAACCCATTGCACTTATTGCGACAAAAGCTGGCGAACCTCTATACACATCATGTGGATTTCAAACAGCAACAACGATTCATCGTTTTGAAAAGCAGACTATTAAGACGTATCCTTCTCACTTACAACAAGTACAAGAAGAAGACCTTATATCTCTTACTTCTCTGGATCAAATTGCAACTGGTATGAATCGTTCTCTACTTTACTCTTTGCTATTACCAAGGGCCGTATACTCTTTTAAAATTGAAAGAAATAACTGTATAGAAGCTTTTTCATTATGCATACAAAAGGGCAATATATTATGTATCAATCCACTTATCGCCAAGCAAGAAGAAGATGCTATCCAATTATTAAAAAAGATATGTGAATGTTGGAATGGTATAGTACGAATTGATGTTCCACACTCACAATTTACATTTCGTCAATTTCTTCAAACAGAAAATTTCCAAGAAACGCTCCTTTCACCTCTTATGATAAAAAATGGTAGCCAACTTCCTGGAAATCGTAATATGCTATTTGCTATGATAGATACAGCGTTATGTTAGAAAGGAGACACCTAATTGAAGCGATTTAGCTATTTTATGGTAGGTTGTCTTACTCTTACACTATTAGTAGGATGTAGTGCAGCAGAAAAGCCAGTAGAACAAGTAAAACAAGTTAAAAATACAATTACAGCGAAACTAGCTACCGAGGAAAAAATGGTAGAAATAGATGGTCAAACCATTTACTTTAAAAAGATTGGTAATGAAAAACCACCTTTACTTATGATTCATGGCTTTGGAGGGTCATCAGATGGTTTTCAAAAGATTTACTCCGATTTAGCAAAAGATCATACAATTATTTCTGTAGATGCTTTAGGATTCGGGCGCTCATCTAAGCCAATGGATTTTTATTATTCTTTTCCAACTCATGCAAATTTGTATTATAAATTAATGAAAAAACTAGGGTATGATTCATTCGCAATACTGGGGCATTCCATGGGGGGAGAAATTTCTCTAAATTTAACATATTTATATCCTGAAGCAGTTACTCACCTTATTTTAACTGATGCTACAGGTGGCCCTCATACATTCGTTAATAAACAAGGCTCACCAAAACCACAATTGTCGACTGATTTAAATGCCGTTTCTTCTATTACAGATTATGATGAAAGCAAAGTGAAATTCAAACGTAATGATGAAGAGCATTATAATAAAATGAAATTATGGCCTAGACGTCTTAAAATTAATGCAAATGAAATAAAACAGCCAACTTTAATTATATGGGGCAGAAATGATAGTAGCGTTTCCTGGAAAGAAGGAGAAACGTATCATCAATTCTTAAAAAATAGCACTTTACATATTATTGAAAAAGGTTATCATGCACCATTTCGCCAAGAACCACAAGAATTTGTCGGGTATGTAAAAGATTTCTTTAAGAACAATCCGATTAAAGTTGAAAAATAACATAAACGGGTATCTCAAAATGAGATACCCGTTTTCATATATTAAGCAGCTTGCTTTTGGCGTTTTGGAGTTTTTGATCCTAATACTTTCGGGATAACGAAGCCATCCATTCCAAATTTCCCAGCGTTCATACCGGAAACAAGAACAAACATAGATAAGATAACCATCTCAGGGTTCACACCAATTGACCCACTAAACATATAGGAAAAGTTCATTACAAGACCAAAAAAGACCGCTGTTTTTGTTAAACAGCCTACAATTAAACCAATTCCGACTAAAATTTCTCCCCATGTTACAAGTGTATTAAACAAATCTACATTTGGAATTGCAAATTCTTGTAAGAATGATGCCCACCAAGATTGAACAGCCGGTTGTGCACCTTTAGATTTTTCAATTGCCCCTTGCAAATAACCTGTTGCATCGAATCCTTTTCCTTGTAGTTTACCGATTCCAGCCATTAACCATGTGTAACCAAGATATACTCGAATTACTGCTAATGCAAAAGAAACTGCTTTGTTTTCTCTTAAAAATTGAATAACCATATCTTCCTCCTAAAGTTGTAATTAAGTTAGTTACAGATAATATAATAACATTAGTTACTTATTTTTCAAACGTTAATTATGAATAATCTGTGACATGCGTATGAAACATTAAAAACTAACGTTTATATAGTAACTTTTATTACCTGTAAAAACTTGAACATATCATACCACAAGTGATAACCATTTTCATTGAAAAAAATGTAAAAAAAATGTGAGTTAAATGTGTTTCACACTAATTATAGAATCGAAATGTATGTGTCTCCTCATCAATTAAACTCGCTTCTTGAAAGGCTTCTTCTAACGTTTTCCCATGGTTAATAACCCCATAAAATAAGCGTATAGTAAACATAAGTGCTGCATTTCCATCTACATAATCAATCGATCCAATATATGATTTCGCACCACTACGTAAAAAAGATTTTGCTAGATTTTGCTCCCCTAACGTGCACCCGCTATTGACAATATGTGTATTATGCAATTTTGCATATTCATAAATTTCTTCTGCACCAAAATACCCTCTCGGTTCATCTTGTTCATATACTTCTTCGCCTAACTCTTCCATGACAAACTTCCCTTCTTCACCATGAAAGCAAAAAATAATATAATTAATATCGTTAAATAAGTTCTTTCCAGAAAGAACTCCCACAAAATCTTTCGGTCTACCAATCCAATATGTAACAACCCTTGCACCAAAATATTCAAGAGATGCTCGTATTGATTGCGCCTCTAAATCCGAATTAAAACCAACTACTAATGCAATATTCAACAAACAACCTCCATCCTATAATCAGCCCTTATCAATCAGACTTTTATGGGATAAATCCATTTCATATATACCTGTTTCTTTCAAAAAATCTGATCTAGTTAAAACGACTTTCTGTAAATATTGCCTATATGCTGTAATTGTTCCATCGTGAGATACAATACAAATTCTTTCCGCACCCAGTTCATAACGCCAAAGAAGAAATTCATCTACTATTTGCTGAAAACTATTCTCTGAAATAGTGTTTATACCTTCCTTCCATAACTGATTATTTGAGCTTTTCTCTATCGAAAAATGCGGAAATAACTTTGTTATCATTCCCTGATCTACTATATAATCGCACGGTAATGTTCTCGCTTCTTCTCGATAAGGAAAAATACGCGGAGATACATATGGATGAACGATTTTTTGACAAGCAACTTTCGCACTCCATATTGTCGCCGTTTGCAAAGTTCTAAGTGTAGGACTAGCAATTAATATATCCGTCTCTTGTAATGGCACATTGCATTGAAGTAATTTAGCCTGATTCCTTCCTTCATCCGTCAATAGCGGATGAAGCACTTTTAAACTTGATGGCAAATCCCTTGTATGTTCTCCTTCCCCGTGCCGAACAAAGACGATTTTCATCCCCTTCCTCCTCTCATTATGAAATCCTCTTACATATTTCTTCCCTATCTCATACTTTATTCCTGCTATATGAAAACCAATATGTAAAAAACATTTGACATGAAAATTTGTAAAATATTACAATATTATATGTAAAAAACTTTTTACACAGAAAGGAGAATTACATATATGAAATGGATAATTGTCTTTATTGGAATGATTGTATGGGGATATATAAACGGCTTCTTTAGTAGTGATAAAACTGCTAATCCTTGGATTACAGATGCTGAACGTGAAACAAAAATTAAGCAAAAAGCAATTACGGCAAGCTGGTCCGGTGTTTTTATGTTTTGTACCATTAGCCTCTTAAATAAATGGTTAGGTTTAAGCACAAACGATAAATCACCGTACTTACCAGACACTATCGCAGCTATTTTAAAAGAAAATGTAGAGTTACAAGTTTTACTCATGCTATTTGTTATGTATGGAATATTTTACTTACATTATCGAAGAAAATTAAGTGCCTAACTTCTAACTCATGATTATCCTCCTAAATGGTTATAGTAATCATGACAAAATGAAAGGAGAGATATAAACATGAGTAACTCGAATGAATTTTTAGATACACTACATGAAAAACAAGCAAAAGATGAACAAAATAGAAAGCGCCAAGGGAACGGAAACCCAGCGAAAAAAAAGCCAAATAAAACACATAAATAACAATTAAAACTGCCTAAAATGATCTTTTAGGCAGTTTTTTTATTCTTCTTTCACCGAGATAACATTTCCCCAATTCCATTTCTCATAATACCACGCTGGTACATCTATATTTTCAATCCACTTCTTTTCCTGCTTCCGATCTTTATGAGCAAGCCATACATCCGCTTTCTTACGGTCTGAACGTATCCAAATTAATTGATTACTCTTCTTCATGAAGATTGGGTGGTAATCCCCTTGCTTGTTCGTTTTCTTTGTGATTTGATGCTGTGCATTACTTGTACTATCGACCTCATATAAAGATGGTAGTGGCCTTTTTTCTGGTGGAGTTTCTATCCCTGCCTCTTTTGCTCGTGAAACGATAATTACTCTATCGTTCTTCCATACAAAATCCCAATCAACATATCCTTTCGGCGTAAATATGTTCTGCTGAAGTGCTGGCAATTCCTTTACTTTTAAATGTTTATTTTCTAATGCAACTCTTCCGCTCCCTTCAATATAAGCTAATATATTTTTTGATGGTGCCCATTGAAACCATTGTGCGTTTAATAACATTTGATCTACTTTTTCAAACCGACTGCCGTCTGCACGAACTAAGCAAAGCGTATTACTATCAGCTGACCATGAAGCTGTCGGTACTGCTAAAAATGAAATCCACTTTTGATCTGGTGACCACTTAAAGCCACTTGCTACTAGCGCTAGGAAATCATCGTGTTCATTTGGCAATGCATACAAATGCTTCATTTTGTGAGGATTCATATGTGCATCTTTTTGCACTTCATATAGCTGAGCCCCTGTCCATCCTGTTGGAAGTAAGTGCGCTTCAGAGGATACAAGAAAGTTCTTTCCATCGGGGTACCATGCATAATCCCCTACACCAGCCGATACATTTTCAAAATCTGCATTCTTTTTTTCTACATCAAATGTATTTAATGTACCTGTAAATATAAATGCAATTATATTTTCTGTTGGTGACCATTGATAATTCGATGCTTCTGAGTGAAACGGCGTAACTTTCTTTCCATCTTTCAGCCGATATAACTCAAGAATACTTTGTTTCTTCCCTTTTACATACGCTAGCCATTCCCCATCATATGACCACTTCGGCCCTGTTATGTACTCTCCTTTTGTAATCTGTATTTCTTTCCCATCAACTTTAATCCAAAGATTATGATGACGAATAAAAGCAACTTTCACACTATTATTTTCTGCACTAGTAATAGTGATAGAACATAAAAACATAAACAACACTACACTACTACTTACTATTAGCCTTTTCATACCATCACTCCATTTCCCTCATAGCATTCCTCACTTTATCCCTACAATATGTGAAAAATATCGATTCGACATAATCAGAAAAAATTTCCCAAGAAATTTTCAATCCATAGAGGATTGGTATGAATTATGTCGAAAGTATAGTTTAGCCAACATTTATATGTATAATTTCTAACTAAAATGCAAGATTTTATTTCTGAATATTGGCACTTTTTTATTAGGGGGAGTATCAATGAAAAAAACTACATCTACACTATTAAGCATGGCGCTTGTCTTTTCTAGTTTTGGAGCTTTAAGTGCTCATGCTGAATCACTACAAAAGGAGAAGCAATTTAGTCCACAATTAAAAACAACGATTGAACAGTGGGGAGAACATAAAATCGCTCAAAATGTTGAAACGAAAACAACAAAAGAAATATCAGTAATTGTAGAATTACAACATGCACCTCTCGCTGCTCAAAGTAATATTCAGCATGCTCCAGATTTACAAAATAGTAATGCACAGTCTTATCATGCTGAGCTCAAAAAAGCACAAGAAGATACGACTAAGAAAATAAAAGAAAAAGCACCTGGTGCAAAAATTAAAGAAGTGTATAATACGTTATTTTCCGGATTCTCTATTTCAATTCCTGGAGATCAAATTACCTCTCTTGCCTCTTTACCTGAAGTAAAAGCAGTCTATCCGAACTTAACATATAAATTGCATGAAACATCAAAAAGTGCTATTAACGAAGAAGCACCAAATATCGGCGGACCGACAATTGGTGCACCTGAAGCGTGGAATTTAAAAGATCCATTTGGCAAACCGCTTGATGGAAAAGGCATGAAAGTAGCCATTATCGACTCTGGCGTAGACTATACACACCCTGACCTAAAGGCAAATTATATCGGTGGATATGACACGGTTGATGAAGATAACGATCCAATGGATGGTAACGTACATGGTACTCATGTAGCTGGAATTATTGCGGGTAACGGAAAAATTAAAGGCGTTGCTCCAAACGCTTCTATTCTAGCCTATCGTGTAATGAATGACGGTGGAACTGGTACAACAGATGATATTATCCAAGGAATTGAGCGAGCAATTCAAGATGGTGCGGATGTGTTAAACCTCTCCCTTGGGCAGGATTTAAATGTACCTGATCAGCCTGTAACATTAACGTTAGAACGAGCAGCGAAACTTGGTGTTACTGCTGTCGTTTCAAATGGAAATGACGGACCAAAACCTTGGTCTGTTGATGCTCCCGGTAACGCAAGTAGTGTCATTTCTGTTGGAGCATCTACGGTTTCTATCCCGTTTCCAACATTCCAAGTAACTGGTTCCAGCAAAACATATCAAGGGTTACCATTATCAAAATCCGATTTTCCAATAGGAAATGATTCTCCTCTTGTATATGTTGGTTATGGCAATCCAAGTGATTATGCAAAACAAGATGTGAAAGGGAAATTCGCACTTATTTTACAAGGTACTTCTAGTACATTAGTAAAAGCAGAACAAGCGAAGCAAGCTGGTGCACTTGGTGTGTTATTAATCTCTAGCGAAAAAGAAATTAATATGATGCCGGAATATTTTTCACGTGAACATCTAGCTGTCCCAGTAATGCAATTATCAAATACAAATGGGGAAGAATTAAAAACTTTAATTACAAAACGAAAGAAAAATATAAAAATTGGACAACCAAAGCAAACAGAACTTATCGGTAACTTTAGTTCAAGAGGACCATCACAAGGAAGTTGGCTAATAAAGCCTGATGTTGTTGCACCTGGAGTACAAATTACTAGTACAGTACCGCGAGGCGGCTATGAATCGCATAACGGAACAAGTATGGCTGCTCCGCAAGTAGCTGGAGCGGTTGCCCTCTTGCGTCAAATGCATCCTGATTGGACGACAGAACAATTGAAAGCGGCTCTTGCCAACAATGCCAAAACATTACATGATGTCAATGAAAATGCATACCCTGTTATGGCACAAGGATCTGGTTTAATTAACATTTCGAAAGCAGCTCAAACAAATGTATTAGTAAAACCTAACAATGTCAGCTTCGGTCTTATTAAGCCCAATAGCGGAAAAGTAAAACTGACGCAAAATGTTACATTACAAAACCTTTCTAGTAAAAAGAAAAGTTTTTCAACTCGTGTGGAATTACTAGATGCAAACACAAACACAAAAGTAAGAGCTTCTGTCCCTTCATCGATTAGCATACAACCGAATAGTAGTACCGAAAAACCATTTACTATCACTGTAGATAGTTCACTACCACAAGGTGTGTATACTGGAAATGTATATGTAAAAGAACAAGGGGCAAAAGAAGAAATTCGAATTCCATTCACATTTAGTATCGATCCTAAAGATTATAAACGTATCGATGGACTTGAAATTATTAATTCTACTTTTAGCCCAAATGGCGACCACGTACTAGATGATAATCTCATCAACTACTATTTAGTTGCGCCTGTGGATGATGTCACATTGCATGCAAATTTAGTTACGAAAGAACGTGTAACGTATCAAGGGATTATCCATCAAGCTAAAAATGCAACTCCTGGATACAAACCTTTCAAATGGAATGGTACAAAAGCCGATGGCACTCCTTTAGCTGACGGACTATATCAAATCGAAGCAGTTGCTTCTAATTCTGGCGGAGAAACAAAACAAACAGCTGCTGTATTTCTTGATCGAACTGCACCTAAGTTAACATACGAAGTTGACCAAGAAAATCTCGTAATTAAAGGAAAAGTTGATGATATTCTACTAGATTGGATGTCAGAATCTGGTTGGATAGCACCTGGTATTCCAGTGAGAATGCAATATGAAATTAATGGAAATGGTGTATGGGACCAGGCATTCTTGAACCCTTGGGAGAAAAGCTATGACATTTATTTCGATCGTACTCAATTACAAGAAGGAAAAAATACTATTCACATTGTAGCAACTGATGCAGCTGGCAATACCTCTAATTTAACTGTTAATTTAGAAGTGAAATAAAGTGAAACTTTAATCAGTGGAGATTTCGTTCATCCCCACTGATTATTAGCCTTCACCAATCGGGAGTTACGGGCAGTTAATCTCCCCTCTCACTTCTTTACTCCAACCGAATTTTGAGGTAGGAATTTTACTGCTCATTAACACGGGATAAAAAATTTTTGTTGACAATTTTTTTAATATAGTTTTATAATACAAAACATAGTTTAGTTGAACGAATTATATATCGGCTTTGAAGGAATACTAGTAGCGACTTATATCACTGTCTCAGAGAACTGATGGTTGGTGCGAATCAGTACATATACAAGCGTGAATTACAATTCTGGAGCTTCTTTCCCGTAATGCTTTTTATGCATGAAGAGAAAGACGGATCTTTCCGTTATCGTAAAGTGAGTGGTAAACAATTAGTTGTTTACAAATAGGGTGGTACCGCGATTTTTATCGTCCCTATCGGATTTTCCGATAGGGACTTTTTTGCGTCCATCCTCTTACACAATTTCATATATACGCGTTGAAAGAATCGCAGTAGTATCTTATATCCCTGTTACAGAGAGCTAATGGTCGGTGGAAATTAGCACATATATAAGTATGAATTACAATTCTGGAGCTTCTTTTTCGTAGTGCTTTTATGCATGAAGGAAAAGACGGAATTTTTCCGTTATCATTAATTGAGATGTAAGTATATTTTCACTTACAAATAGGGTGGTACCGCGATTCTTTCGCCCCTATCGGACTTTCCGATAGGGGCTTTTTCTATTTCTCACAGAAACAGATGTTAAATAATTCCGAATCTTATGATAAAATTTTATAAGCGCTTACAAAAATGAAAGGAGGTGATACAAGCTATACGAAATCGATATTCAATTTTATTGAAAAAAAGGAGGATGTCTAAATGACAAAGAAAACAGAAATTCCATCACATTTAAAACCATTCGTATCCACACAACATTATGATCAATACACACCGGTGAATCACGCTGTGTGGCGTTATATTATGAGACAAAATCATAGCTTCTTAAAAGACGTTGCTCATCCAGCCTATGTGAACGGACTACAATCATCTGGTATTAATATAGATTCAATTCCAAAAGTAGAAGAAATGAATGAGTGTTTGGCACCAAGTGGCTGGGGTGCTGTAACGATTGACGGACTTATTCCCGGCGTAGCATTCTTCGATTTCCAAGGACACGGATTACTACCAATCGCAACAGATATTCGGAAAGTAGAAAATATCGAGTACACACCAGCGCCAGATATCGTACACGAAGCCGCAGGACACGCACCGATTTTACTTGATCCTACATATGCAAAATATGTGAAACGTTTTGGGCAAATTGGTGCAAAAGCTTTCTCTACAAAAGAAGAACATGATGCATTTGAAGCTGTTCGTACATTAACGATAGTAAAAGAAAGCCCTACTTCTACTCCTGATGAAGTTAAGGCTGCTGAAAATGCTGTAATTGAAAAACAAAACTTAGTTTCTGGTTTATCAGAAGCTGAACAAATTTCACGTCTTTTCTGGTGGACAGTAGAATATGGATTGATTGGAAATATAGATGATCCAAAAATATATGGTGCTGGTCTCCTTTCTTCTGTTGGCGAAAGCAAACATTGCTTAACAGACGCTGTAGAAAAAGTTCCATTTTCTATCGAAGCATGTACAGGGACAACTTATGACGTAACAAAAATGCAACCACAACTATTCGTTTGCAAGTCCTTTGAAGAATTAACAGATGCGCTTGAAACATTTTCTAAAACAATGGCCTTTAAAACAGGTGGAAAAGAAGGTTTAGAAAAAGCAATTCGCTCTGAGAACTATGCAACAGCTGAGCTAAATAGCGGATTACAAATTACAGGTACATTTAGCGAGACAATTGAAAACGATGCAGGTGAATTAATTTACATGCGAACAAATTCGCCAACGGCATTAGCACTTCATAATAAACAGTTAGCGAATCATTCTACTTCTGTACACAGTGACGGATTTGGAACACCAATTGGATTACTCACTGAAAATATTGCATTAGAAAATTGTACAGACGAACAACTACAATCATTAGGAATTACAATTGGAACTATCGCTGAGTTTACTTTTGCAAGTGGTATTCATGTAAAAGGAACAGTAACAGATATTGTAAAAAACGATAAGAAAATTGCTCTTATTTCCTTTATCGATTGCACAGTTACTTATAACGCCCGCGTTTTATTTGATGCTTCATGGGGCGCATTTGATATGGCTGTTGGCTCACAAATCACTTCAGTATTCCCAGGTGCCGCAGATGCAGCAGCATTTTTCCCAATGGATGAAGAAGTTCAAGAAATTCCTGCTCCACTTGTACTGAATGAACTTGAACGTATGTATCAAACAGTTCGAGATATTCGAAGTGAGGGGATTTTACACGAAGCGCATATCGATCAATTAGTAGCAATTCAAGAAGTATTAAATAAATTTTATGCGAAAGAATGGTTGCTGCGCCTTGAAGTATTAGAGTTACTTTTAGAGCATAACAAAGGGCATGAAACATCTGCAGCATTACTACATCAACTTTCTACTTTCACAACTGACGAAGCTGTAACACGCCTTATTAACAATGGTCTTGCGTTACTTCCAGTAAAGGATGTGAAAAATGATGCTAAGATTAACTGAAGAAGAAGTTCACGAGGAATTATTGAAGGTAGATAAATGGATGGTAAAAGATGAGAAATGGATTGAACGAAAATATATGTTTTCCGACTACTTAAAAGGAGTCGAATTTGTCTCTGAAGCCGCCAAACTATCAGAAGAACATAATCACCATCCATTTATCCTTATCCAGTATAAAGCAGTTATTATTACTTTGTCATCTTGGAATGCAAAAGGTTTAACGAAACTAGATTTTGAGCTTGCAAAACAATTTGATGAACTATTTTTACAAAACGAAAACGCAATTATAAGAAAATAAAAAAGAGAAGCCTTTTTAGGCTTCTCCTTTTATTTTGAAATGGATACAATGTCCAAATGGATCCTCGACTTGTAATATTCCATCTTTGTACGTAGCAATCTTGCCAATATTTTTTAAGCTTTCACATACTTGCTCTTTTTGTTTTTCATCCGCTAGTACAATTGTGAAATATTTTAAACCAACAGAACCTGGCATTTGCGGCGGTACCCCTTCACCTTGCCACGTATTTAAACCGATATGATGATGATAACCACCTGCTGATACGAACAACGCTCCATTACGAGCTGGGATCGTTACTTCAAAACCAAGACCATCAACATAGAAACGTTTCGCTTCCTCTAAATCAGCTACATGGAAATGAATATGCCCCATCACAGTACCAACTGGAAATCCATTCCATGCACTTCCTTGCTGTAATAATTCTTCACCAGCTAACGGGTTACTAACAAATGGGAGTTCTCCATTCTCATCACGCCAAACTTCTTTTTGTCGATCATGATAAATTTCAATCCCGTTTCCATCTGGATCAGCTAAATAAAGAGCTTCACTAAAGTAATGATCGGCTCCGCCATGTAGTGGATATACCATCTCTACAAGATGACGAAGAACATTCGCTAAATCCTGCCTACTTGGTAATAAAATTGCGTAATGATATAACCCTGTTCTTGCTCTTTGTTTCGGAAAAGCTTCTTTCTTTTCTTCAATGATAAGAAGTGGTTCATCATTTTCATTCCCAAATGTAACGACTGCTTCTTCTTCTTTTAGCACCTTCATACTTAGTACTTCCGTATAAAACTCTAGTGATTTCTTTACATTAGATACGTATAAATGAACAACATCAAGTGTTGTATCGGGATGAAGTTGAAAACTCATCTTGTTAGCCCCCCCATTTAAATTAGTTCTTCTTTGACATTTTTTCTTTTAAGAAATTATCTACAAAACCATCAGCTTTTGCAACAAATAAATATGCACCCATTGCTAATAATGCAAGTTCTAATTCGAAACCAGGATTTTTTCCATCTCCCAATAAACCAGCTGACCATTTCACTTTTACGATTGCTCCAACCATAACAAGCGCAAATAATAATCCAATATATCTTACACCTAAACCTAGAATTAATAATAGGCCTCCAACTAATTCAAATGTTGCTACACCGTATGCAAGTCCTCCTGGTAAACCAATGCTTGTAAACCACCCTGCAATATTGTCAATTCCTGATTGGAATTTTGTTAAACCGTGCATGAAGAATGTTACCCCTAACACGATACGAATAATTAAGTTACCAATATGTTGATTCATTTCTTTCTCTCCTTTATAGTTTTCTTATAAAAAACTTTTATTTACATTACAAAACATACACTAATTTTTTTTATTCGTCAATTCATTTTCACTGGGAAAAAATATATTTTTTTTGCTATGATACAAATAGTTGTTTACAAAAAGGAGCTTGATTTTATGAATATTGGTTCTGCAATACGTGAAATTCGTCAACGTAGGGGCATAACAATCGCACAAATTTGTGAGGGAACAGGTCTTTCTAAAGGATTTATGAGTCAGGTTGAAAATAATAAAACATCACCATCTATCTCAACTTTAGAAACGATCTCCAATTTTTTAAACGTTCCCCTTCCCTATTTATTGTTAGAGCAAAAAGATCGATTAAAAATTGTCAAAAAAGAAGAACGGAAATACAGTGTATACGGCAAAGATGAGCAAAGAATTGAACATGTTGCGGAGCAAGGGGGCCTTCGCCTATCTTTAGTAGAAATCCCTACTGGATTCCCGAAAGAAAATTCACCAAATGCCCATGAAGGGGAAGAATGTCACCTTGTATTACGCGGAAAATTAGAAGTTCAGCACGGTGAAGATATTGCAATTGTAGAAGAAGGTGATTCTTTCTCATGGAATGCATGTGTTCCTCATATTGTTCGTAATATAGGAGAAGAAACTGCATTATTACTCATCTCTAGTTATGCAGAAAATCGAAAACGTGTTTACTAAATAATAAAAAAGAAGCCTGTTAAACAGGCTTCTTTTTTATCCCCTTATAATTCCATAACTTGTCCCAACTAGTACAGTCTTTTCATGCTGATTGCGATAAACTGACTCGATTGAAACTTTTTTATAGCCTTCCATTTGCTCAACATTTGTTAAAGTTAGTTCACAAGTGATCGTATCTCCTGTGAAAACTGGTCTAATAAACTCACTTACTAATTCTCTTGCTATGTAATGTAACTCTTCTCCCACTTTCGTCCCAATGCTAGCAGTCAATAAACCATGAACCATTAATCTTCCATTTTCATCGTATTCCACATGGTGTCTACCTTTATCACCGGTAATATTTGCAAATTCAAAAACTTCTTCCTCAGTAAATCTTCTTTCATATTTAAATACATCCCCAGCTTTTACACTCATTTTTATCCCCCTAATAATAAACAGAATTTTCTTTTATTTTATCATAAAACGGGCCTCAATCCATTCTCTATTATCAAAAGTCTCAAAATTACCTCGCTATACTTTTTTACTTTCCATTCATTTATCGGTGACCATCTCTTTTTGCGACTTGATATCCATAATACGCACATGTTCCATTTCTCGATAGCTCTCTAACTTCAAATCCACAGCTTCTATAAAAATCAAAATTGTTCGCTGATGTATGCGCAAACCAATCACCGTGGGGAAGTTTTTGCAGGCAAAGAGCTACAAGCTTCTTACCTAATCCCTTCCCTCTATATTCACACTTCACAACTAAATTTACTATGTTCGCAATCATAATTCCATCAGAAATGACTCTAACCATCGCAATCATCTCTTCCTCATCCCAAATTGTGAAAGCCCATGTTGAATTTTCGAATGCCATCGTAAATTTTTCAATTTGCCAAGAAGGGATATTATCATTACTCCAACCGGCATCTTCAAATAAAGCTTTAATTGCATATGCTGGTACACTACTCGTTCCCTCACGAATAATAAGTCCATTATGATAAATGTACATGTAATCCCTCCCTTTATTTTCATATACCATTCTTCAAAAAATGCAATTTACCTTTAAAAAAGTAATTTTTTCATCCAACACGCTTAATAGAATAAACTAGAGCATCGATTCCATGAAATGACGTTGTTTTCTCGTAGCTGAGCCCAGTTTTTCTAGCAACAAATATTGAGGCAGGATGATTCGGATTAATAAGAGAAATTAATTTATTCATTCGTAATGCTTGGAAACCATAGTCACGAAATGCTGCCGCCGCTTCTTTTGCATACCCTTTTCCCCAATACTGAGGAAGTAACCAATAACCAATTTCAATTTCCTCTTTTCCATCTATTTTCTGCTTTACCAGCCCTGCATGACCAATTCTTGTTCCCGTTTCCTTTTCAATCAATACAAATAAACCGAGACCGTTTTTATAGCTAGGAATCACCCATTCCTCCAGACTTTTTTTACACTGCATATATGTTTTTAATGTCCCATTTCCAATATAACGCATTACCTTCTCGTTCCCCCATAGTGAAGCGTAGAACTGTAAATCATCCATTGTATATTTGCGAATTTGTAAACGTTCTGTATGAAACATGCTGGCACTCCTTTCCACTAATTTATTCTTCATTTCACGATCATGTTTTGTATGTATACGGTATGTTACTATTTATTATAAAGTGAAACTTTAATCAGTGGGGAATTTTGTTCACCCCCACTGATTATTAGCCTTTACCAATCGGACGTTTACGGGCGGTGGATCTCCCGTCTAACTTCTTTAATTCAACTGAATTTTCAGGCAAAAGTCTTACTGCCTGGAAATTAGCGGGATAAATGAACCAACGATAAAATACACAATATTCATTCCAAATAACTAAAAAAAGCAGTAGACAAATATTGTCCACTGCATCCATATCATAACTAGCATAAAGAAAACTACAATTGAGGGGGGTGTAGGATTTTCAAATATACTAGATACTTATCCCGTTCTAACGGGCGGTAAACTTTCCAATTGTTTCAAGTGAAAAGTTTACCGCTCATAAGAACTTCCTTCGTTCATTAAGATAGTATTGCTAAATAATCATATACACGCTTAGATTTCTCTCCACCCATTCGTGCATGTTGAAGAAGAGAAATACCATGAGGGCCAGATGCACGCAATGCTTCTGGTTGAGCTACTAAAATAGCTTGTACAACTTCTAATTCACCAAGCATAGCTGCTGCAAAAATATCCATCCGAGCACCCTTTTCTAGTAAATAAAGAGCAATATCTTTACGACCTACATGTGCCGATGCGCCTAACGCACTTTCCCAATCTGATCCACCCCAATTATAAGCGGCGTGAAGTAAGCTTGGTGATTCAACCAATAGCTCTTGTACTTTCTCTAAATCCCCGTGAGCTGCCATAACAAATTCTCTTACTAATTCCGTGGTAATACGCTCTTCTGTTTGCATCGCTCTTCTCCCCTTTTAGAAATTCGTTTCGGTGTAAAAAAAGGCTTGTCACTTCCTTGAAAAATATCTACATCTATGCCAAATACATGTTGAAACATTTCATGGCATAGTACTTCTTCTGGTATACCATCATACTGAATCTTTCCTCGCTTTAATACAAGTAAACGATCGCTATATTGAGCAGCTTGGTTAATGTCATGTAAAACCATTATAATTGTCATTCCAAACTCCTCATTTAATCGTTTCACAAGTTCCATTACTTCCAACTGGTGAACGATATCTAAAAAGGTTGTTGGTTCATCCAATAATAAGACATTTGTACGTTGCGCTAATGTCATCGCAATCCAAGCACGTTGCCGTTCCCCTCCTGATAAAGAATGTAAAAGACGATATTCATACCCTTCAAGATTTGTAACAGACAATGCCCAATCAACAATTTCTTCATCTTCTTTATTTAAGCGGCTACTCCATGATTTATGTGGACCTCTTCCGAACTCAATTAGTTCTTTCACTGTTAAATCTAATTGATGATCATGCATTTGTGGTAACATTGCTAATTGCTTCGCTACATCAGCACTCTTCATCATATGAATATTTTTCCCATCTAAAATGATGTCCCCTTCGCTTTGTTTCAGTAGCCTTGCTATTAAACGAAGCAAAGTAGATTTTCCCGATCCATTCGGACCAATTAAACTAACGATTTCTCCAGCCTTAATATGTACATTCATATTTTGCATTTGAAATCTTTCAGAGTGTGCGTAAAACACTTTGTTAACGGAAATCACTTTGTTTTCCTCCTCTATGAATTAAATATAAGAAGAACGGACCACCTAAGAAGGACAGTAAAATACCAACAGGCAATTCGATTGGGTCAAACCAACTTCGAGCTATTGCATCCGCAAAAACAAGTAATACCCCGCCGCCAAGGCATGATAAAGGTAGCAAATATCTATAATCATTTCCAACTAATAAACGTAGCATATGTGGTACGACAAGACCGACAAATCCAATAAGACCAGACACACTTACTGCAATTCCAGCTAATAATGTACTTACTACGATTAAATAAAACCGACTTTTTTCCACATTATGTCCTAATAACTTTGCCATTTCATCTCCAAGCATTAACACTCGAATATGCTTAATACCAAAGAAAGCTAATATAATGGCGAATATTGCATAATAAATAATCATGTTTAAATGTGCCCAACTTACACCACCAATACCGCCCGCTAACCACGGTAACACCGATTGTACTTTGTCACTATGTAATAACATTAATGCTGACGTTGCTGCACCAATTAATGCATTGATCGACACCCCTACTAAGACGATTCTTGAAGGTGGTGCCCCTTTTTGCCATGATAAAGCATAAATAACCATCGCTGTTATGAAAGCTCCTAAAAACGCCCCTAGTGGTAAAAAAGCTAGATGCTGTGGAAATAAAATCATGATGACAATTGCTACAAGGCCTGCTCCAGATGAAACTCCGATAATACCAGGATCTGCAAGAGGGTTTCTCATAACCCCTTGTAGCAGTGTACCAGATGCAGCTAAACATGTTCCTACTATAAACCCAATAAGCACTCTCGGTATGCGAAGATCCCATACAATTCGATGAACTGTCGAACCTTCCTCTTGTATACCTGTTAAAATATCTCGTATAGAAAAGGATAAACTTCCTGCGAAAAGACCGTACAAGAGACCTAGGATTGTTAATACAACTAAAGTAACTGCTATTATCCATCTTTTTTTCGCAAAAGGATGTTCCTTTTCTCTTACTACTTCACTACTTTCCATACGTATCATTTCCTTACATCTTGTATACTTTTATACATAAAATCCATTGCTTCTGTAACTTTTGTACCAGGATTAGATCCAAATAAATCAGGTGGCAAAATAACTACGCGGTTTTGTTTTACTGCCTCTAAATTTTTCCACGCTTCATTTTTCATCATTTCGCCTTCGAATGCTTTTTTCACACTTTTTGGATCTCCGTGTGTAATTAAATAAATCACATCTGGATTCGCCTCAATAATACGTTCTACACTTAGCTGTGCATATTGCGGATATTCTTTCGTTTCTGGAAAATCAGAAGCAATATTTTTTCCGCCTGTTTTTTCTAAAATATCACCTGATAAAGATGTTGGTAATGCCGCTAAATAAGTACCTGGTGCGCCATACACTAGCAATGCTTTCACATCGCTCTTTTTCTCATATTTCTTCATTTGATCATTCATTTTTTGATTAATTTCTTTTGCTTTATCTTCTTTCTTCATTACCGTTCCATATAATTCAATATTCTTTTGAATATCTTGTACAGAATTCGCAGAAGAAATGATAACTTGCGTTCCTTGTCCTTCAACCGTTGGCACATTCTTTTGGAATCCATTGTTAGCAACAAGTACATCGGGCTTTAAACTAGCAATTTGCTCAAAATTCGGTTGATGTGCATTCCCAATTACTTGTGCTTTCTTTAACTCCTCTGGAAGAGTTAATTTCGTATCCGGGCGACCTACTATTTTTCCACCTAAAGCATGAATAATATCCATGTCCCCCATACTTAATGTCGCAAAATTTTCTGGCACTTTATCGAATGTTACCTTTCTTCCTGATAGGTCGGTAATTTCGATTTTCTCTTTTCCTTTTTCTGTTTTGGTTGCAGACGCTTTTTCGTCCCCTTTGGCACTGCAACCTATTAACAAGAAAAAAATAGATAAAATCGCTGTAAATAGCGTAATAGATTTTTTCATTCCTTCACCTCTAATTGATAATGATAATCATTAACTACTATTCTACTTTAATTGATAAGGATTATCATTGTCAACACGAAACGCATACATTTTTCTACAAAAAACAAAAAGCGTGACAAAAATATTTTTTCTTTTCGCCGCGCTCTAGTTAACAATATTATTCACATTCATTTTCCTCTAGCTGGTCACGCATCACTTTCACACGCTGAAAGAAAAAGAACGATAAACTTAAAAATATAACGATGCTCCCCATCATAACAAAAAATTGGATTGTCTCTTTTGCTCCATTCGGAATCAACAAGCCAACCATTAACAATGTACTTACAGCGAGAAGAATTTGTCCGAACCGAGTATAGTCTTCTATTTTTCCTTTTAATTCTTTCATTATATTCTCACTCCTCCATTTCACTGTATCATATTCTATGAAACTGAAAGACCAGTAAATACAGCCATTCTGGGAGATGTTTTCCAATAAAAAAAGAGCCGCTTTACTGCGGCTCTTTTGTAATCATTATTCACCTTTATATGCTTCCATATAAATTTCTTTCAGTTCTGAAATAAGCGGCAACTTTGGATTAGCAGTTGTACATTGATCTTCAAAAGCTCTTTCTGCTAATACTCCAACAACCTCTTCAAATTGCTCTTTATCTACTCCTTGTCCTGCAATACTCATATTAATATTTAAGCTTTTTCCAAGCTCAATAATTGCTTTGACGAGTGATTCCACCCCTTCTGCTGCCGAACTTGCTGGAAGCCCGAGCATTCTCGCTATATGTGCATATCTTTCATCTGCCACAAAGTGCTCATATTTTGGGAACAATGCGTGTTTTCTTGGCTTAATAGCATTATAGCGGACTACATGCGGCATTAGAATGGCATTTGCGCGTCCGTGCGGAATATGGAATTCTGGTCCAATTTTATGTGCTAAGCTGTGATTAATACCGAGGAAAGCATTTGCAAATGCCATACCTGCAATTGCAGAAGCGTTATGCATTTTTTCTCTTGCTTCTTCATCATTTCCATCTTTATATGCTCTCGGTAAATATTTGAATACGAGATCAATAGCTTTTAATGCTAATCCATCTGTATAGTCATTTGCCATAACAGACACATACGCCTCAATTGCATGTGTTAAAACATCCATACCAGTATCTGCTGTTACATGTGGTGGTACTGTCATTACAAATTGCGGATCAACAATTGCTACATCTGGTGTTAATTCATAATCTGCAAGCGGATACTTTATATTATTTTTCTTATCTGTAATAACCGCAAATGGTGTCACTTCTGATCCCGTTCCTGATGTCGTTGGAATCGCAACAAACTGCGCCTTATTTCCTAATTCCGGATATTTACATGTACGTTTTCTTATATCTAAAAACTTCTGTTTAATGCCATAGAATGTCGTTTCTGGATGCTCATAGAATAACCACATTCCTTTTGCTGCATCCATAGCTGAACCACCACCAAGTGCGATAATTACATCTGGCTTAAAGCTTCTCATCATTTCCGCACCTTTAAAAACAGTTTCATCTGATGGATCTGGTTCGACCTCAAAGAAAACTTCAACTTTCACATCATTTGCATGCTTGTTTAAATAGTGCGCGACTGTATCGACATAGCCATGTTCAACCATTCCAGGGTCCGTTACAATAAATGCACGTGAAATGTTAGGCATATTTGCTAAATAAGCTGTAGCATGTTTTTCAAAATAAATTTTTGGTGGCAATTTGAACCACTGCATATTCTTTTTTCTATTTGCCAGCCTTTTTATATTTAATAAATGAGTGGCTGTTACATTTTGGGAAACTGAATTCTTTCCGTATGAACCACAACCAAGTGTAAGTGATGGAATAAATCCATTATATATATCCCCTATTCCACCTTGTGATGAAGGTGCATTTACAATGAGACGGCAAGCTTTCATACGTAACCCAAATTGCTTTTGCACATCTTTATTTGTAGAATGGATAACTGCTGAATGTCCTAAACCACCTAGGTTCAACATTTCTTCGCAATATGTAAATCCTTCTTCTAATGAATTCGCCTTCACACAAGCTAATACTGGACTCAGTTTCTCACGAGATAACGGATATGCTGCTCCGATACCTTGAATTTCAGCTACAAGCATTTTTGTATGTTCAGGAACAGTAATCCCAACTAAATCGGCAATATACTGTGCTGATTTCCCTACAATATCACTATTTACTGCACATGTATTTTCATTTATAACAAGCTTTTCTAATTTTTTTCTTTCTTCTTCTGTTACAAAGTAACAATTGTTTTCAATCATTTCTGTTTTAACATCATCATAGATTTCTTTATCGACAATGATTGCTTGTTCCGATGCACAAATCATACCGTTATCAAATGTTTTCGATAAAATTAAATCATTAACAGCTCGTTTTACATGTGCTGATTTTTCTATATAACACGGTACATTACCAGGCCCAACGCCTAACGCTGGTTTTCCAGTAGAGTAAGCTGATTTCACCATACCAGCGCCTCCAGTTGCTAGAACGAGTGCTACACCATCATGGTTCATTAATTGTTTCGTCGCTTCAACAGACGGTCTTTCAATCCATTGAATACAGTGTTTTGGTGCACCAGCTTTCATCGCTGCATCATATACTGTTTTCGCCGCTGCCACAGAACATTTTTGTGCGGAAGGATGAAACGCGAAAATAATTGGATTTCTTGTTTTTATCGCAATTAACGCTTTAAACATTGTTGTCGACGTTGGATTCGTTACTGGCGTTACCCCAGCTACTACACCGACAGGTTCCGCGATTTCTATTATTTCTTCATGAGAATCTTCTTGAATAATTCCTACCGTTTTATCTTGCTTTATACTATGCCAAATATATTCAGTGGCAAAAATATTTTTAATGCATTTGTCTTCATATACACCACGGCCAGTTTCTTCAACTGCCAATTTTGCTAGCGGCATATGTTGATCAACACCTGCTAATGCCATTTCATGAACAATGTTGTCAATTTCCTCTTGTGTAAAACTTTCTAATGCTTGTAAAGCTTGTTGACCATTATTTACTAGCGTATCAATCATCTTTTTTACTTCCTGCATTTCATTTACAACTTTCTCTTTGACTACCATGTAAATTTCCTCCTATTCTACTATCACGGTCCTTATATGTCCCTATAGGTCAAAATAAGTCCCAATTAACATAAAAAAATAGAGATGCTTTCCTACATGAATTTCATTGTTTGTGAAATGTTTCACAAGTTTGTTCGTGAGTAACATTTCCTGAATTCAATATACATGAAATCATTTCGTTTGTGTATGTCTATTTTGTGAAATATTTCACAAAATAACGTAATAAAAAAACGCACTGCTAATATAGAGCAGTGCGTTTTTTTATTATGCTAGCGCTTGTGCTAAATCTTCAATTAAATCTTCACCATCTTCAATACCGACAGAAATACGAATTAATGTATCTGTAATTCCTAATTCTTTGCGGCGATCAGCTGGGATTGATGCATGTGTCATTTGAGATGGAATAGAAATTAAACTTTCTACTGCTCCTAAACTTTCAGCAAGTGTAAAGTACTGCAATTTCT
This sequence comes from Bacillus sp. PK6-16, assembly GCF_056530295.1. Taxonomy (NCBI): domain Bacteria; kingdom Bacillati; phylum Bacillota; class Bacilli; order Caryophanales; family Bacillaceae; genus Bacillus; species Bacillus sp. PK6-16. The sequence goes on along the minus strand of NZ_CP096511.1, from coordinate 1,086,977 downwards.
CAAGTACTTTATTTAATGTCTCTTCACTATCTACATCAAATGAGATAATTGCCCCAAATCCATTTGCTTGTTCTGTTGCTAACTCGTGGTTTTGATGTGATTCAAGACCTGGGTAATATACTTTATTTACTTTTGGATGATTATTTAAGAACTCAGCAATAGCGCGTGAATTCGTTTCATGTTCTTCCATACGAATTCCTAATGTTTTTAAACCACGAAGTAGTAAGAAGCTATCTTGCGGCCCAAGAATACCTCCTGTTGAGTTTTGTACAAAGTGAAGATCTTCTGCTAGTTGTGGGCTATTTACAACTACTAGACCTGCAACTACGTCACTATGACCTCCTAAATATTTCGTTGCACTATGAAGCACAATATCTGCCCCTAAAGAAATCGGCGACTGCCAATATGGCGTCATGAATGTGTTATCAATAATTGTTAATAAGTCTTTCTCTTTAGCAAGAGTAGATATTTTCTTAATATCAGTAATTTTTAGTAGTGGGTTCGTTGGTGTTTCCACATAAATTGCTTTCGTATTTGGACGAATCGCTTCTTCAACTTCCTCTAAGTTTGTTGTATCTACAAATGTATGCTCAATACCGAAACGGTTTAATACTTTCGTAATAACGCGGTATGTTCCGCCATAAACATCATCTGTTAAAATAACGTGGTCACCTTTTGAGAACAACATAATTGTCGCTGTAATAGCAGCCATTCCTGAACCAAATGCAAATCCAGCATACCCATTTTCTAATACAGCAATCATTTCTTCTAATGCTGCACGTGTTGGGTTACCTGTACGTGAATATTCATATCCTTGATGCTTACCAACTGCTTCTTGTTTGTACGTACTTGTTTGATAAATCGGTACGTTTACAGACCCAGTTGAAGGTTCTCCTATGCGAATACCATGAATTAACTTTGTCTTTGCTCTCATTTTTTATTCCCATCCTTTGTATATGTCTTTACTTAAATAGCGCTCACTGCTATCTGGAAAAATGGTTACAATATTTGTACCTGGTGCTGCCTTCTCTGCCTCAAGTAAGCTCGCATGAAATGCTGCTCCTGAAGAGCTTCCAACGAGAAGTCCTTCTTTTTGCGCTAATTCTTTCACTCGTAAAAATGCATTTCGATCAGAAATCGTATGAATTTCATCAAAATAAGATGTCTTCAAAAATGGGGGGATAAATTCCAGTCCAATTCCTTCGGTCTCATGTGAACCAGCCTTACCACCATTTAAAATAGATCCTTCTGGCTCTACGATAACTGTTTTAATATCTATATTTTTTTCTTTCAAGTAAGATGCAGTCCCCATAAACGTACCGCCAGTTCCTGCTCCAGCAACAAATATGTTAATCTCTCCATTCAATGCGTCCCACAGTTCAGGTCCTAATGTTTTAAAATATGCACGAGGATTTGCCTCATTTGCGAACTGACTTGGAGAGTATGAATTCGGTATTTCATTTACTAACTCTTTTGCTTTAGCAATTGCACCGGTCATTCCTTGCTCAGTCGGTGTATGCACGACAGTTGCACCTAGTGCTTTCATTAATTCTTGTTTTTCAATACTAAATTTCTCTGGTACACAAACAATGACACGTAAATCATGTTCTAATGCTGCAAGTGCCAGTCCAATACCAGTATTCCCAGCAGTCGGTTCAATAATTGTTCCACCCTGGGTAACAAGCCCTTTTTCTAGCGCATCTTCGATTAATTCTCTTCCTAAACGATCCTTAACGCTTCCGCCTGGATTATAAAATTCAAGCTTTGCAAATAAACGGACCCCTTTCGGAAGTGAAAAACGAGTAATTTCTACAATTGGTGTATGACCAATTAACTCATGAACTCCACGATATACATTCATCGTGTTCTCCCCCTTGTTTGCCAATAAAGAAAAGGCAACTGTATGTATTTTCTTTATATGAGACAGTTGCCTTTTTGTTACATTACTTTAACTCTTCTAACACTTTTACGATAAAGTTTGTAGAATGAAGAGCTGCTTGATCTAAAAACTGATCAAATGAAACATTTGATTCTTTACCAGCAATATCAGAAAGTGCGCGAATGATAACAAACGGAATTTCATATTGGTGGCATACTTGTGCAACAGCTGCTGCTTCCATTTCTACCGCATAAAGATTTTCAAATTTATCACGGATGGCTGCAACGCGGTTCGGATCACTCATAAATGAATCCCCTGTTGCAATCATACCTTTTACAACTTGAATATTTTCTTCAGCCTGCATACATTTCTCAGCTAATGCAACTAACGCCTCATCAGCTTTAAATCCAGGCGGCATTCCTGGTACTTGACCATATTCATAGTTAAATGCTGTTACATCTACGTCATGGTGACGAACTTCAGTGGAAATAACTACATCACCAACGTTTAGAGAATGATGGAATCCACCAGCTGAACCAGTATTAATTACTTTTTCAGGCTTATATTTTTCTAATAAAATTGTCGTTGACATCGCTGCGTTTACTTTACCAATACCAGACTTTAACAAGATTACTTCATGCCCTGCTAATAGCCCTTTCGTAAATTCACAACCTGCAACCGTTTCTGTTTCTGCTTGTTCTAATTTGTCACGTAAAATACGTACTTCTTCTTCCATTGCTCCAATTACAGCAATTCTCAATCTAATCCCTCTTTCTATTGCTTAGTTGCCTCCATTACCCAAACGAAATGATTTAATCTCGTGAATGTTACATGGAAGCCATTGTTTTCAAAAATAGTCTGCATAACTGGAATACGTGTATAGTATTCCGTTTGCAAATCGTTTGCTAACTGGTGGAAACCTCTTTCTTGTGCCGTTTCAACAGTTTTATCATATGCATCTTGATCTGCAAATATCGTATCAGCAAACACTATTTTACCACCTTTGTTTAGCAATTGACTATACTTCGCAATCGCTACATTTTTTTCATCATCTGTTAAATGATGAAATGCATAGGTGCTTACAATGGTATCAATTGAATTTGGAACTTCAAACGAAAGAAAATCACCCTCTGTAATTGAAAATTCTTTTGGCAATTTCTCTTTTGCAATCATGCGCATTTCACGCGACGGTTCTATACCGTAAACTGTGCGGCCAGCAAGTAATAATTTATTTGTTAAATTACCTGTACCGACACCAAATTCTAATACATTACCAAATGACTTGTTAACTACATCCTCTAGAATGTCCTCATAATGGGCGAAAACTTCTTTATATTGTATATCTTCGCCTTGTACAAATGAGTCGTACGTATGAGCCCACTCATCAAATAAACCATTAAATTCTGTACCCATAAAAATTCCCCTTTTTCTTATCGGTTTTATCAGTATGATATTCCCTCTTTCTAAAAATGTCAATTGAAATGTACATGGTATTTCCTTCTTTTCTTTGTTACACTATAGTTGATTACATAGGAGAGGGGCCGTCTTCATGTCATTTACCTTTGAAATGTTAGAAGATAAAGTAGAGTTTTTTGAAGCGGGAGACTTAGCTTCTTTAGAACGAAAAATTAGTGAACAAATTGATAATAATAAAGCACTTATGCTTGAAGTTCATCACATCTCTCATCAAATGGTTATGGATCCTGAAAGCAAAAGACCGTATTATAGCGCGGTTGTTCATTTTAAATTAAAGAAATTGCGTTAACAAAAAAGAGAAGCTCCTAAGGAGCTTCTCTTTTTTAGTTTAGAGTTTGAACAAGTACTGGTTTCCAGCCCTCATTGTCTACCCAATCAATATTTACGTAATATCTTTTCCCACTTTGCTTATCTTGAACATCACCATAAGCTTTGCTCTTTCCAGTTTTGTCTCTTCCAACAAAATGGAATACTAATTGCTCTTTCGGTATCTCAACACCTGCAGCAATTGCACTTTGCATCTCATTCCAATCTGATGACCCTTGTTTAAACGTCATCGCCGGTGATGAACCTTGTTCTGTTCCTACAGCTTTCCAAGAAGGTTTTGTGTAAGCCTCTTTTGCCTTAGATACAGTTTTTTCAGCTGATACTTTCTCGTTAGCTTTCGCTTCTTCTTCAGCTTTTTTCTGTTCTTCTTCAGCCTTTAGCTTCTCTTCTTCAGCTTTTTTCTTAGCTTCTGCTTGCTCTTGTTCTTTTTCTTTTTTCTTAGCAGATTCTTTATCTTCTGATTTTCCAGCTTTCTCATTCTTTGTTGTTTGTTGAGAGACTTTCTTATCAGTAGAAGATGCTTGCTCTTTCGTACTAGGAACGAACAATTGATATGCTACAATAGCTACTAATAGTAATACAATAGCGATTGCAATATTTAAAACACCGTTTTGACGACGTTTTTGTTGTTTCTGTTGGAATCTTGATCCTCCTGCCATTCTCCAAACCTCCATGCAGTTTTTCCTAATTGCTATTGTAACATTAAATCTAGAAAGGTTGAACATTTACAATGATATTTTCATGAAATGAAGACATTTCATTATAAATTGCAAGATTACTTTTCATTCTCCAATTGATAGATTGCTCCCACCATATCTTTAAAAATAGGTGTAACTTTATTCACTTTGCTATCAGTCTCTAGATCAACAACAACTAAAGCATATCTTGGATTCTCATACGGAAAATAACCTGCAAACCAGCGATTCACCCTCGTCCCTTTCCCCGTTTGCGCTGTCCCGGATTTTCCAGCGACACTTAGTGGCAACGAACGGAATGCCGTTCCTGTTCCTTTCTCCCTTGTTACAACGCCTCTTAATAACTCTTGTAATGGTTTCACTGTTTCATACGAAAGCTGTTTTCCATTTAACGTATGGCTCTCAAATGTAAAAAAATCCGCTCCATTTTTATATACTATTTTTTCAACAGCTTTCACTTCCATCTTTTCTCCATTCCTCGCAATCGTCGCCATCATATTGGCAATTGCTAGAGGTGATATACGTACATCTTTCTGTCCAATCGCTGTTTGTTCTACCGCTTTTTTATTACTTTTATTTTCTTCATTCCCCCAAATAGTAGTGCCTTTCTCTTCTGACATTTGCTCAAAATGAGGTGTATGAAATACAGAGCCTTTCCATCCAACCTTTTCATTTGCTCCTAGAGCTGCTACGTATGTTTCTAACACCGTCCTATCCTTTTGTAATAGCTCGTTACCTAACTCGGAAAATGTCCTGTTACAGCTCCTAGCAAAGCTCTCTTTAAAGTTAAGCGTACCCATCCTAACTTGCGGGTCGTTTTCACCATATAAATCTTTATTACAGTTAAATGTCCGATTAAACAAATTTACTTTTTGATCAATGACTGCAGCTGCAACTACTGTTTTAAAAACAGAGCCTGGAAAATGTGGCGTTAACATTTGATTTTCAAGTGTAGTTTTATATAAATTCTCATCCCTTACTTGTAAAGACGGCTTACTAACCATCGCTAATATTTCATTTGTCTTTACATCAAGTAATACTAATCCCCCCTTCTTTATTTCGTTTGCTTCAATCACTTCTTCTGCTTTTTGCTGCAACTCTTTATGTAAAGTAGTTTGAACCCTAACTGGATAAAACGGATTTCCTGGTGAAGTGTATTTCGCTTGCTTTCCGAAAATTGGTTCTCCTTGCCGATCTACTTGATATAATACTTTTGCCTCTCCATCAGTCAATAGAAATTCATCAAATGATTGCTGTAATCCTGAAATACCTATCGGCGTTTGTTTTGAAATTTTTTTCAATTCTCCATATCGCTTTTGAAACTCCCTTTCGTTCTCCCCTACATCACCAATTAAATGACTGATTTCTCCAGTTTGTTTTAATCGCACTTCAGCTGCTACAATACCTAATACATGTAATTCATTTACCTTCTCCATCTGCTCTCGTGTCACTCGAAATGGAGCAGTTTCTCCTTGTAGGGTAAATGCATTTTTGTTATTTTTCATTTGTCTTCTAATCTCTTGTCTCGACACACCAATGATATGCGCGATTTTCTCTAACATGTCATTTTTTATTTGTAAAAATGGAAAAATAATTAAAACAGGATATTTTTCCTCACCTATTTCTTTACCATTACGATCTATAAACTGCCCACGTCCATCGTCTACTGTAATGGATTGTGTACGTTGCGTAACACTTTTTTCAATTAAATTTATTTTGCGATCAGTAAATGATTCTGTATCTATAATTTGAATTTGGATTAAACGACAAAGCAATACAAACATAACGCTCATAAAACAAATTAAAACAATTGTAATTCTCCGTTTTATTTTCATAAAAAAACACCTCGTCTATTGTAGTTTAGACGAGGTACTATTTTATTTATACAAGCTCCAAAACAAAAATAGATATTATATAAAGCTATTATTGTTTTTTTGGCTTCTCTAAAAATTTCGTAAGAAGCGATTTAAATTCAGTTTCATTCACTCCAGTGTTTTTAGCAACTTCAATTACAGTAGTTGTTACATTAGCCGCTACTTTTAAATAGTCCTTACTGAAATTATCCATTTCATTTCTTTTTTCTTTTGCATTCTCAACTGTTACAGAATCAATACAAGTAATCATCTTATCTACAATATGTAAATAATTATTTTGTGCATCTATTATTTTTTGAATATCATCTTTATTACTTACTTTCGATTGTTTTAAATATGTATATGCTTGATTCACTTCATCTTTTAAAATTTTATCATTATTCTTCGCCTGTTCTTGTAACATATTCTTCATATCATCTATTGTTTTTTGATCCATCGAATCTCGCAATAAATAATCTGGATTCCCAATTGCGTAATCATACTTAATCGTTACATCTTGAAATATTTTCATGACAATTGCTAATTGATACGCTACATCAAAATCATTAAATTCCTTTTTATCTTGTGGATTTTCTAAGGCTTTTGAACTCTCAGTTGCTTTAATATCCTTTTTTTCTTCTTGCTTTACTTTTTCTCCCTTTGATGATGTAGTTTCTTCATTCGTTCCGCATGCAGCAAGTCCTAATATGGAGATACTACAAACCAATCCTGTAAAGATTTTATGTTTCATAATTAGCCCCTTTTCCCTTTTAAAACCTATGGTCTCTAATTATGATATCAAAGCTTAAAGTGTTTTTTTGACATTTTTTGTCGAATCACTCTAAGGTTTACACAATTTTTTTCATTCTACAGAAAAAAAAGATTCTCCCGATAGGAGAATCTTTTTTTTTATTTTACAGAGACAATCTCTACTTGCATTTCTCCACCTGGTGTTTGGATTGTTACTTTCTCACCAATTTGCTTACCTAATAAGCTTTTTGCGATTGGAGAATCGTTAGAAATTCTTCCTTCGAATGGATCAGCTTCCGCGCTACCTACGATTGTGTACGCTTCTTCATCTCCGTTTGGTAATTCTTTAAATGTTACTGTTTTACCTAATGTAACAACAGTTGATACTTCGCCAGTATCTTTAATGATAACTGCATTACGAATCATATTTTCTAATTGTGTAATACGTCCTTCTACGAACGCTTGCTCATCTTTCGCTGCATCGTACTCAGAGTTCTCAGAAAGGTCCCCGAAGCTACGTGCGATTTTAATACGTTCTACTACTTCTTTACGTCTTACTGTTTTTAATTGCTCAAGTTCGTTCTCTAGTTTTTGCTTACCCTCTTGCGTCATAGGGTATGTTTTTTCTGTTGACATATTTTCCACTCCTTTTATATACCAATCCCCCGAAAAAAAGAGGAGTTCCATATGAAAACTCCTCCGCTTCCATTGTTAGCGGAGGTTTCTAGTACCCTTGCACTAGCGGAGTTGTCACATACAACCCCGTATTTCCAATTCTTCTTTATATAAAGAAGATATGTATGGAAAGTTGATATAAATATGCCCTCACCTATATATAGATGAGGTTGCATGTTTCATTGTATTCGATAGGAAGGGAAAAAATCCCTTCCTACCGTATATCTTTTACTATGCTATTACAAATTTACTTTTTGTTCAAGAATTGTTGCAATTTTTGTCACCATAATATCAATTGCAACGTGGTTTTGTCCACCTTCAGGGATAATAATATCCGCAAATTTCTTAGAAGGCTCAATAAATTGATTGTGCATTGGACGTACAACATTTACGTACTGATCAATAACTGAATCCATCGTACGACCGCGCTCTTTAATATCACGCTGCATGCGGCGCAGAATACGAAGGTCAGCATCCGTATCAACGAATAATTTAATGTCCATTAACTCGCAAAGACGTGGGTCTTCTAAAATAAGAATTCCTTCTAAAATAATTACATCTTTCGGCTCAACTGGAATAATTTCTTCTGAACGCGTATGCAATGTATAGTCATATACAGGCTTATCAATTTGCTCATATGCAAGCAACTGCTGCAAATGTTCAATTAACAGATCATTATCAAACGCAAGCGGATGATCATAATTTGTTTTTAAACGCTCTTCCATTGGTAAATGGCTTTGATCTTTGTAATAATAATCTTGCTCTAAGATTAAAATAGAATGACCTTTAAAATGGTCAAAAATCGCTTTCGTTACACTCGTTTTACCTGATCCCGAACCACCAGCAATTCCAATTACAACAGGCTTATTCGTCCCCATTCGACTATCACTCTTTCTTATTGAAGTATGCTTTTGCGCATCATATTATTCACATACACTCGTTGATCCACTTTGAATTTCACGATTTGCAACGGATGTCTCGCTGCATCTAATTCGTTTCCATCCTCATCCCAAATTTTCTCCACCGTTTGCGTAAAGTTTTCTATTTCTGGTCCAAAGAACTCCACTTCATGTCCTGGTTTGAAATGATTACGTTGCTCAATCGTTACGATGCCCGTTTCTTCATTATAATCTAACACTAAACCAGCAAAATCATACGTTGTTTTCTTACTATGATTTCCAAACATTTGCTCTTGATGTCCTGGAACCCCTTCAAAGAATGCAGGAGCTGTATCACGATTTGCACATTTATCAAGCTCATCTAACCATTCTTGTTTAAACTCAAAGTTATCTGGATCCGCACAATAAGCATCAATTACTTTACGATATACAGTTGCTACAGTCGCTACGTAATGGATTGATTTCATACGTCCTTCTACCTTTAAGCTATCGATTCCGATTTCAATCATTTTCGGAATTGATAAAATTAAATTTAAATCTTTTGGACTCATCGCAAAGTGAGCATCTCCTTCTTGGAATAGAGGAAGCTCTTTTGCATCTTTATGTTGTGATACTGTTTGAACTAAATCATAATCCCAGCGGCAAGATTGGCAACAACCACCACGATTAGAATCACGCGCTGTCATATGGTTACTTAATGTGCATCTTCCTGAATATGCGATACACATTGCACCATGTACGAATGCTTCAATTTCAATATCCACTTTTTCTTTAATTTCTTTCATTTCTTCATAGCTTGCTTCACGAGCTAATACAAGACGATGTAAACCTTCTTCTTTCCAATACTGTGCTGCTTTCCAGTTGGATAGTGATTGCTGTGTGCTTAAATGCACCTCAACAGAAGGCGCTACGCGTTTACAAGTCTCAATGATAAGCGGATCAGCAACGATAATTCCCGTTACGCCAGCTTTTTCAATCCCTTTTAAATATTCCTCTAGCCCGTCCATATTTTCATTATGTGCAAAGATATTTGTTGTTACGTATATTTTTGCTCCATACTTCTTTGCAAACTCAACGCCTTCTGCCATTTCTTCTAGCGTAAAGTTACCTGCATTCGAACGAAGACCAAATTCTTGTCCACCTAAATATACAGCATCTGCCCCGTAATGGATAGCTACTTTTAATTTTTCTAAGTTACCCGCAGGGATTAACAGTTCAGGTTTCTTCACAATAACACGTTTGCCATCGATCACTCGTGAAATTTCTTGTACAGTCATTTCCTACACCCTCCTCGTTTAGTAAACCGTTTCTTTAAAGAAGAATCCTGTATCTAACGGACGATTTACTGGTTGCATTTCTTCTATTTCTTTATATAGATCATCTTTCACGTCATAATATGCATCACGATCTTCTACGCATAAATCAATCGCTTGACGATATTTCTTCGTTACTTCAATAATGTATTCAGAGCTTTTTAGTACACCGTCGATTTTTAAGCTATCAACTTCAGCTTCGATTAGTTCCTCTAATTCATCGATGAAACAAATATCGTTGGGACTCATAATGTGAGTACCATTTTCATCTTCATAAATTGGATATTTATTGTTACGCTCTGGGTCATATAAGAACATATTCTCTTCATATTTTTTCTTTTCAATGTCAAGATTACGTCCTTGATACTCAAAGTAGTTTCCTACTAATGAACGCTTCGATTGGAACATACAAGTCATACCGTGAATTTGTACTTCTAGTTCCACTTCAGCATTTTCTTTTAAATCAACAATTTCATCTAAGCTCAGCTCACGAGCTAATACAGCGCGCTTCGCTCCTCTTTGTCCCCAGTAGTTACAAGTGAACCAGTTTGTTGCTGTCGTTTCTGTATTCCAGTGCAACTGCATATTTGGTGCTACTTCGCGAACAGCCATTAATACCGCTGGATCTCCGAAAACAATTGCATCTACATTTACTTCGTTTAAAAATGAAACGTAATCTGTTAATTCTTCTACTTTATCGTTGTGGAACATAGCGTTCATGGCTACGTATACTTTCACACCATTTTCATGTGCAATCTTCACAGTTTGTTTTACATCTTCACGTGAAAACTCCCCTGCTAAACGTAAACCAAACTTTTGCTCACCGATCATTACCGCATCTGCTCCTGCTTTCGCAAGAGGTTCGATATCCGCCACCGCTCTTGGCGTTACTAACAATTCAGGTTTCTTCATACCTTGGTCACCCTCTCTTTTTACTAACAGCTACTCCATCACCAATTGGGAAAATCGTTGTATCATATCCTTCATGATTCATAAGCCACTCATTGTACGTCTTAATACGACGGATTAAACCACGTGTACGTCTGTTTTCAATTTTCTCTTTTGTCGTTACAAGACCGTGGTACATAACATTATCTGAAATAATTACTCCACCAGGATTTAATAACGGTTCATATAAGTCAAAAAAGCGACGATACTGTCCTTTTGCTGCATCAATAAAAATAACGTCAAATGTCCCGTGTTCTTTTACTTGTTCACCTGTCTCTAACGCATCACCGTAAATAACTGAAATACGATCTGTTACTGGGGAACGTTCTATATATTCAAGTGCTTTTTCATATCGCTCACGATTGCGCTCAACTGTCACAATACGTGTATTTGGAATAGCTTGCATCATACGAATACTAGAATAACCGATTGCTGTTCCAAGTTCTAAAATGCTTTTCGGTCCAATTAAACGTAAAAATTGCAGCATAAATTCCATTCCAAGTCGATCCATAATCGGCACATGATTTTCTGTTGCATATTCTTCCATTTCAAGAATTAATTTATCTTTCGGATCAATAAATGATAATAGGTACTCGTTAACTGCATCCTCCATAAATGGTCCTCCTTATTTACATGGAGAAGTGCCTCTATGACGTCTTTTCACACATAGAATGCAATAAAAATACAAGCCAGCTTTACCCTTAGCTTGTACGTCCCGTTTTGATATTAAAAACGATTCTTCTGCCAGTTTTTAACCCGATATATTTTACCACAAAAAAGAGGGATGTGCGACTTTTTTCGCTATCCCTCCCCATTTCACTGTTTTTTCGTAATGTATTTTTGCTTTAATGCATTATGCTCTTCTAATGTTTTCGCATAATACACTTCACCACTTGGTGCAGCTAAGAAATAATAATAATCTGTTTGCGCAGGTTCTAACGCAGCTTCCACTGAATGTTTACCAGAGTTTGCGATCGGCCCTACCGGCAATCCTTTTACAACATATGTATTATACGGTGAGTTGACCTTTAAGTCTTCGTATAATACACGTTGTTTATGCTTTCCAAGTGCATATAATACCGTTGGATCCGTTTGAAGCGGCATACCTTTTGTTAAACGATTATAAAAGACACTAGAGATCTTTTGACGATCTGTAAAACCAGTTGCCTCTTCTTCAATAAGTGAAGATAATGTTAAAAGCTGATGAACATCCCAATTCTTCGCTTTCATTTTCGCCTCATTTTGAACAATGATTGCATTTGTTTTCTCAAGCATTGGAATTACAATTTCTTCTAACGTCGTATCTTTCTTATAAAACGAATACGTTGCAGGATATAAATAACCTTCTAATGGGTATTTAATATTACTATCAAAGATTTTATCCGTTAATAACTTCGGATACTTTTGCTGCATTTTTTGAATAAATGCTTTATCGTTTAATTGACGCGTAACATCATCTTTATTCCACTTTAGTTCTGTCGCAATCGTTTCTGCAATTTCAGTTACTTGCGCCCCTTCTTTAATCGTCACTTTATAAAGAGCTGGACGATGCACGTTGCCAGATGACATTTGTTCGATCACATCTTCAGCATTCATTGAAGGATTTAATAAATATGTACCTGCTTGTAAACTTTTCGATTTAGCCTTTGTATAAAAACTAAAAACTGTACCGTTTTTTACAGCGCCTTTTTCTTCTAAAATTTCTCCAATTTTACTTGTAGATGATCCTTTCGGAATTTCTACTTCAATCTCTTTTTTATTCCCGCTATCAACTGGTCCTAATGCGGATGAAATATACGCATAGACTGAACCACAAACTAAAAGCAGTGCAATAATCGAAAATAAAAAGATGCGTCTACGCTTCTTTTTCACTTGATTCTCTATCAAAACATTTCCTCCTTACTTAATTGTAGACCGTATGTACACTTTTCTATACAGCACGATGTAAAAACGCAACAAATTCACTTATCTTTTTTAATTGACAATTTATTTTTCTACAATCCGTCTCATTATACTACAAAGACTTACACAGTTTCGACAAAAAATCTTTCATTTTACATATAAATACAAAAAAAGATGGACTGTATATCGTCCATCTTTTCAGTACTTATTATTCAGCTTCTTGCTCATCAGCTAGAGTGTTAAACATTTCTTGTACCATTTCCCACTCTTCTTCAGATTCGATTGGAAGTAAAGTTCCGCCCTCTTCTTCATTTTGCTCATAAGCCATTGCATCATAAATTTGGTCTCCATCTTCGTCTACTTCACCGATTGGAGAGAAGACTACGTATGATTTTTTGCCAAATTTTTCAGCGTCAAAAGTGAAAATAATTTCACATAAATGTTCGTTACCTTTTTCGTCTACAATTGTAATTTGATTTTCTTCCATTTTGGTCACCTCTTATTTACTATCTAAAAATCCTTGTAAGATTACGACTGCAGCCATCTTATCAATTACTTGCTTTCGCTTCTTACGGCTTACATCGGCTGAAATGAGTAGACGTTCCGCTGCCATCGTTGACAAACGCTCGTCCCACATTACAACGTCTAATTGTAACAGCTCTCGTAGGTTTTCTGCAAATTGTTGGCACGCTTCACCACGTGGGCCAATTGTACCATTCATATTTTTAGGTAAACCTACTACTATTTTGTCCACATTGTACTGCTTTACTAACTCAGAAATACGATCAAAACCAAAGTGACCTCGTTCTTCGTTAATCTTAATTGTTTCTAATCCTTGTGCTGTCCAGCCCATTTCGTCGCTAATTGCAACTCCGACTGTTTTTGTACCTACATCTAAACCTAATATCCGCATAAACTACTCCTCACGATGATGTTTCAAGTAAGACTTCACAAGCTCTTCAATTAACTCATCACGTTCAAGCTTGCGAATGATGCTACGTGCATCTTTATGGCGAGGTATGTATGCTGGGTCTCCACTTAATAAATAACCGACGATTTGGTTAATCGGATTATAGCCTTTTTCTTGAAGTGCATCATACACAGTTAAAAGTACATCATTTACATGGACACTCTGTTTTTCATCTTGAATGCTAAACTTCATTGTTTTATCAAAACCGTCCATTTCAAGCACCTCACTTATATAGTAAGTATAGGGAGAAGAACTTCTCCTCTCCCTACCATTGTACACTACTATCTCTTTATTTTGAAACAGATTTAACGTACTCTTGTACAAATGCTAAAGCTTCTTCGACTTGAGCTGGGTTTTTACCGCCTGCTTGTGCCATATCAGGACGGCCACCACCGCCACCGCCGCAACGAGAAGCTACTTCTTTCACAAGTTTACCAGCATGGTAACCTTGGCTAATTAAGTCTTTCGTTACACCTGCTAGGATGTTTACTTTATCGTCATTAACAGACGCTAATACAACAACTGCTGACTCTAATTTATTTTTCAGATCATCCATCATCGTACGTAAGTTGTTCATATCTGCAACATTTACTTTCGCTGCTAATACATTCACACCATCAACTGTCATTACAGAATCAGTTAAGTTTCCAGCTTCGATATTGCTTAATTTTGCAGCAAGAGATTCATTTTCTTTTTGCAGTTGTTTCACTTCAGCAAATAGACCATCAACTCTTGTTAAAATATCTTTCGGATTTGTTTTCATTTTTCCTGCTGCTTCTTTTAATAAACCTACTTGATCGTTCATTAATTCGTATGCAGACTTACCAGTTACTGCTTCAATACGACGAGTTCCTGCACCAATACCAGACTCAGCAACGATTTTGAAAATACCGATAGAAGCTGTATTATCAACGTGACAACCACCACAAAGCTCTAAGCTGTAATCGCCAACTTGTACAACGCGTACAACATCTCCGTATTTTTCACCGAATAATGCCATTGCGCCCATTTCTTTCGCTTCTTCGATTGCTTTTTGAGAAATCTCAACATCAATACTTTCCCAAATTTTTTCGTTTACCATACGCTCAATTTTTTCTAATTCGTCAGCTTGTACTTGACCGAAGTGAGAGAAGTCAAAACGTAGACGTTCAGAAGTTACAAGAGAACCTGCTTGGTTAACGTGTGTTCCAAGTACGTCTTTTAATGCTTGGTGTAGTAAGTGAGTTGCTGTATGATTTTTTACAACGCTACTACGGTTTTTCGTATCGATAATAGCTTTTACAGCCGCATCTTTCGTTAATGTACCTTCTTCAACAACAACTTTATGCAAGTTTTGGCCGTTTGGTGCTTTTTGTACGTCTTTTACAAGAACTTTCACACCATCTGCAAGAAGGTAACCACGGTCTGCAATTTGTCCACCGCTCTCAGCATAGAATGGTGTTACATCAAGAATTAACTGTCCTTCTTCACCAGCTTGTAAGCTGTCTGTGTATTCGCCGTTTTTCACAAGTGCAACAACGTTACTTTCTGTTGCAACTGTACCGTAACCAACGAATTCGCTCGCTACTTTAATTTCTCCAAGGACACCACCTTGAACTTGCATAGAATCAACGTCTTGACGAGCAGCACGTGCACGCTCACGTTGTTTTTCCATTTCATTTTCAAAACCTTCATGATCAACTGTCATGCCAGCTTCTTCTGCATATTCTTCTGTTAATTCAATTGGGAAACCGTATGTGTCATATAGACGGAACGCATCTACTCCAGAAATAACAGTTGTTTTTTCTTCTTTTGCTTTTGCAATTACTTCAGCTAAAATCGCTTCACCATCATGAAGTGTTTCATGGAAACGCTCTTCTTCGTTCTTCACAACTTTCGCAATGAAATCTTTCTTTTCAAGTACTTCTGGATAGAAGTCTTTCATTACTTCTCCAACAACCGGTACTAATTCAAACATAAATGGACGGTTGATGTTTAATTTCTTCGAATAACGAACAGCGCGGCGTAATAAACGACGTAATACATAACCACGGCCTTCGTTAGATGGAAGAGCACCGTCACCAACAGCGAATGTTACTGTACGGATATGGTCAGCAATTACTTTGAATGCCATATCTTTTTCTAAATCGCCATTACGATATTTTTCACCAGAAATTGTTTCTGTTGCACCAATCATCGGCATGAATAGGTCTGTATCAAAGTTCGTAGGTACATCTTGAACGATAGATGTCATACGCTCTAGACCCATCCCTGTATCAATGTTTTTCTTAGGAAGTGGTGTATATGAACCGTCTGGATTATGGTTAAATTGAGAGAATACAAGGTTCCATACTTCTAAGTAACGCTCGTTTTCTCCGCCTGGATATAATTCTGGGTCACTAAAGTCATTACCGTAAGCTTCTCCGCGGTCATAGAAAATCTCTGTATTCGGTCCACTTGGTCCTTCACCGATATCCCAGAAGTTTTCTTCTAAGCGAATAATACGCTCTTTTGGAACGCCCATTTTCTCATTCCAAATTGTGAATGCTTCTTCATCTTCTGGATGGATTGTAACTGATAGTAATTCTTTATCGAATCCGATCCATTTGTCGCTCGTTAAGAATTCCCAAGCCCATGTAATTGCTTCTTCTTTGAAGTAATCACCAATTGAGAAGTTTCCTAACATTTCAAAGAATGTATGGTGACGAGCTGTTTTCCCTACGTTTTCAATATCGTTTGTACGAATTGATTTTTGAGCATTTGTAATACGTGGATTTTGTGGGATTACGCGTCCATCAAAATATTTTTTTAATGTAGCTACACCACTATTAATCCATAAAAGAGATGGATCTTCATGCGGAACTAGTGATGCACTAGGTTCTACTGCATGTCCTTTTTCTTGGAAAAAGTCTAAAAACATTTGACGAATTTGTGCGCCTGTTAGTTGTTTCATTGTATTTTCCTCCTTAAATATAAAAAACTCCCGTCCCTATAAAAGGGACGAGAGTTAACTCGCGATACCACCCTAATTATGAATTGATTACAATAACAATCAATTCATCACCTCATGGTGCCGTAACGTGGCAAGACGGCAGTGATTAGCTGCTCTCAGGATTAGCTTTCTGTTACCCTTCATCTAAAGCTTCTTTCAGCCATATGGAAGCTTCTCTCTAGAAATGGACTGTAACGTACTTGTTCCGTCATTGATTTAATGTATTATATGACTAAATATAATAGAATTCTCTTAAGTTTGTCAATGTAGATAATCATTTATATTGTATTAATTGCTTATTTATCATAGGTATTCTACTATTCATTCTTAACAGCCTTTTCATATAGTATGCATTTATTAACAAATCGGAATCTCCTTATAAGAATGATTTATAAAAATTTCTAAATATTACTTTTTTTGCTATAATTAAATTATTGTTAATAAAATAAAGGAGCGATCACAATGACAACCTTACTTAGCAAAGCTAAAAACATATTAGCGACTGACGAAACGATATTATTTTACGCAGCATGTTCATTAGACATATTTATTTATCGTTCCGTCGCAAGGCCAGGATTGCTAATTTTAACGAACAAAAGACTATTCTTTTATGGGCCAGATGTAAGTAAGAATCCAATATTTGAAGAGTACTCTTTCGCAAAAATTTCTAATCTAAAAGAACAAAAGCGTCTTTTCAACAATCAAATTATATTTATGTATGATAACGAATGGAAAAAAATAAAACATATTCAAACAAATGATGTGAGCTCCCTCGTTCAAAAGATACACGAGCAGCTTTCTAAATAAATATATGATTAGCCCTCTATTTCTTACATAGAGGGCTTCTATACTTACACATCTTCTTTTTTCAAGAGCGGTCTCACATGAACAATGACAGTGCGAATAACTGCTAAAATCGGAACAGATATTAGTAACCCTACAATCCCAGCTACCTCTCCCCCAACTAGTAAGGCAAGCATAATAATAACGGGATGCATACGAAGTGACTTACCAACGATGTAAGGCGATAAAATGTTACTCTCCACAAATTGCAAAATCGCAATCGTGATCCCCGCCTTAATAAGTAAACTCGTTGATACTGTTGCTGCAATCATTAACGTCGGGATCGCTCCTAAAATAGGACCGAAGTATGGGATTATATCCGTTACCCCAATAATAATGCCAAGCAATAATGGATATTTCATACCGATAAACCAAAAAGAAAGAGCTGATACTCCCCCTAATACTAAACAAACAAATAACTGTCCTCGAATATAGCTTCCAAGTGACTTATCAATTTCTTTCGCAAGCATTTGCCCCGTACCTCGCCATTTACTTGGGACTAGTTTCCAAAAGATATGATAAAACTCACCATAATCTTTTAATATGTAAAATACAATGAACGGTATTAAGAAAATAATGAGCAATGAATCGAGTACACCACGAGCTGTACTCATCACTTTATTTAAAAGCGCTTGAATCTTCGTTTCCACACCCACAAAAAGTTGTTTCACCTTTTCATGAATGAACGAAGGGAAATTCGCTGTTTGTTCTGTAACGCCATCCATCCACGAATCGTACATCTTTGTAAACTGGGGAAATTGTTCATTAATCTCTTGTAACTGTTTAATAACGACTGGTGTTCCTTTATAAATCCCATAACCAATTCCGCCAAAGAAAAGGATATAAATGAGCAAAATGGCAAGTGTACGGGGCATCCCTTCCTTATGAATTTTTTCAATTAAAGGGTGCAATAAATACGCAATAAAACACGCGATAAGAAACGGCGTGATTGCTACTTTAAATACAAAAATAATCGGTGCCCATAGCGGCTTAATTTTTAAAAAGACGAGCAGACAAAGAAAAACAAGTAACAATAATCCTAAACGATATATCCAAATGATTTTAAGATTCTTCACATGAAAAACCTCCTCCACCTTTATTTTGAAAATAAATGGGGTAGGTTATGTGCGAAACTTTTAAAATCTTTTCATACGGACCATACTGTTTTTTAAAGACGTACATATAAATAACATAACAAGGACAACCACCCCTGAGAATACAGCATGAATTAATATAATCAGGAGGGCCAATTATGGTTTTGTTTATGCTTGGATTATCAGCAATTTTTATGATTCTTGAATGGATTTGTATCGGGTTCGGTATTTGGAAGGGGTTCTTTATTCATTCCTCACGTAAAGAAAAAGCGAAGCAATTATGGCAGTATGGAATACTTGGCGTTGGCTGCTACGGTCTATCTTATCTTTTCTCAGAGATCGGACTTTTTTATTTGCATATGGGTGCATAAAAAAACTCCCTTGTCTACAAGGGAGTTTTTCAATTTATCGAAATGATTATAAGTAAGACTTAATCATCTTACGTGCTTTTTTCATATTGCGTTTTGAAAATACATCTTGTTTACGAGCATATTGATATGCTGCAGCTCCAACACCTAATGCGATTAATGAATTGCGTAGATTCAAAGTAAATCCCCCTTTTCGTTATCCGATCGTTCTTTCATTCTCATCAAATAAATCATCAAGAGAGCTTAATGAACCGTCTTCCTCAACTTGATGTGTATGGATTTTCCCCTTTGAAACCGATAATTCGATATAACAATTCCAGCAATAAAATTGGTTGACACCTATTTTTCCAATGTCTTTCCCTTTGCAATTTGGACAAATGAACATATGGCTTTCATCTCCTTACAGTCTCCCAGATTCTATTCGCCATTATGTCCAAACTGCATTCATTTATACATTACTGGAGCCTTTCAACGCTATGCGTTTGAAAGTTTCACTATATAATTTCACCTTGTTACATGAAATCATACGGTGAAATGTTTTCCACGTCCATTTCCTCGCCATTAACTGTGACCATCTGTACTTCTCCTTGTGATTCTTGCAAGCGACTAGCTAAAGTTGTTTGACGCATTGCATCATCAAGGCGATTTACACCAGATTGGAAAGCTGCTTCCTCCCCGCAAATAATAAGGAACTTCTTACTTCTTGTAATACCCGTGTAAATTAAATTACGACGTAACATACGGTTGTAACTTTTCACGATTGGCATAATAACAATCGGAAATTCACTACCTTGTGATTTATGAATGGAACAACAATATGCATGCGTAATTTGATTTAAATCGGGCTTCGTATACGTTACCTCAATTCCATCAAATGAAACGATAATCATATCTTGTTGCTCAACGTTCTCTTTCGCATAAAACACCGAAACAATTTCCCCAATATCACCATTAAACACTTGGCTCTCCGGCTGATTCACGAGTTGCAGTACTTTATCGCCTCTTCGGTACACAACATCGCCGTAAGCAATTTCTTTACTCTTTTCCCTCTTCGGATTAAATACTTGTTGCAGCGCTTCGTTTAATACATTAATACCAGCAGGCCCGCGGTACATCGGTGCTAATACTTGAACATCCCTTGCACTAAAGCCTTTTGTTTTAGCATTTTCGCAAACTTTTTTCACAACCTCAACAATTTGAGCCCCTGTACAGCTGATAAACGAACGATCTTTTTTGTTTTGCGCTAAATCTGGTGGTAGCGTTCCATTTTTTATCGCATGGGCAAGTTGAATCACTGATGAGCCTTCCGCTTGACGATAAATTTCAGTAAGCTTCACTGTCGGAACTGCGCCTGCATTTAATAAATCTTTTAATACTTGTCCAGGTCCTACAGATGGCAACTGATCTTCATCACCTACAACGATAACTTGAATATTCGTCGGCAACGACTTAAATAGCTGATTTGCAAGCCAAATATCAACCATTGAAAATTCATCGATAATAAGGAGCTTACCTTGGACAGGATCCGTTTCATTACGCTGGAAAGATCCTTCTGGCGTCCAACCAAGTAAACGGTGAATTGTGCAAGCTGGAAGTCCTGTCGATTCACTCATCCGCTTCGCTGCTCTTCCTGTTGGAGCTGTTAATAGTATTGGAAATGGATTATCATCACTGTATTCATTCGGATTTAACGATAATCCGTGAAGTGACGCATACATTTCAACAATCCCTTTAATAACTGTTGTTTTCCCTGTTCCTGGTCCACCTGTCAATAACATCATCGGTTTATGAAGTGCCGTTTGAATTGCTTCTTGCTGAAACGGTGCATATTGTACGTTCAGTTGTTCTTCAATTTCACCTAACGTTTTTAACACTTCCGCTTCTGGAAATGAAGGTGTTTCTTCTTGATTCATAAGCCTGCGAATAGACTTTACAACACCTTTTTCAGAGTAGAATAACGTCGCTAAATACACTCGTTCTTCTTCTATGATGACTTTCCCTTCACTTTGCATCGTTTCAATACAACCTATAATATCTTCCTCAGTCACTCTTCCTTCTTGATTGTTTAAAAGTGACATCGTTTCTCTTACAAGTTGATCTTTCCTCATATAAACATGACCAAGTTGTAATGAGACATTCTCTAATGTGTAAAAACATCCCGCTCGTACACGGTCGTCATGATTACCCGATATCCCTAACGCACGCCCTATATCATCCGCTCTTCCAAAACCAATCCCGTCCACTTCTTCAATAAGTTGATACGGATTATTACGAATCACTTCTAATGTCATCTCTTTATATTGCTGGTAAATCTTAATAGAAAGTTTCGTTCCAAAACCGTAGCCATTTAAAAAGCTCATTACTTTCTCTAATCCTTGATGTTCAACAATTGTCTCATATATTTCCTGAGCCTTTTGTTTATTAACAACACCATTTAATGCCTCAGGGTCATCCATAATTTTAGAAATAGCATGTTCTCCGAGATGGTCCACAATTTTCTCAGCTGTACGCTTTCCTATCCCTTTAAATAAATCACTCGCTAAATATTGCACCATACCTGCTTTTGTTTGCGGCAATTCTTTTTTAAATGTTTCAACCATATATTGTTTTCCATACTTTGGATGGTCCTTAAAATGACCTGTCAATGTAAACACTTCATCTTCATGCATGCGGGGAAAATGACCGTTTATCATTACTTTCTTTTCGTCATACGTTTCATTCGTTTCAATGACTTTCATACTGACAACGGAATAGAGGTTTTCTTCGTTGTGGAAAATGGTATGAAGAACTTGCGCTTTTATAAACTTTTTCTCTTCCTCAAACAAATCCATTGCATGTTGATTTCCCATCTTTCCTCTCCTTTCCGATATTTTCACTTTAATGAGCAGTACATCCCCCACCTTTTTAGATGAGGGATAACTACCCATTAAACTATATTTTTATCTTATTCAGCTTCTTGCTCTAATAAACGAACGCCATTACCCGCTAAAAAGTGATCTGGCTGAATTTCAGTTGCTTTCTTAAATAAAGCGAGAGCCTTCTCATTATTTTCCTCAAATACGTACGCAACACCTAAATTGTAATATGCATCTGCATGCTCTTCATCCATTTCTAATACCTTTTCAAAATAAGGTTTCGCCTCTTGAACGTGTTCTAATCGCGCGAAGCAAAGTCCGCACTGGAATACAGCTTCTACATCGTTTTCATCTAATTCTGTTGCTCTTTGTAAGAATGGTAGTGCAAGACGATCATTTCCAAGCTGTACATGTGTGATACCTAACATAAATGTTACATCAGCTGATTGTAATCCAGCTTGCATTGCTTGTTCAAATACAGCTTTCGCCTCAGTAAATTGCTCTTGGCCATAATATACATTTCCTAAACCATAATAGGCAGCTGCAGATTTATCATCTAACTCTAGTGCGCGTTTATAAAATAAAATCGCTCGCTCGCTATCACCTAATACGTCTAATAAATTTGCAAAATTAATGTATCCAAGCGCATCTTTCGGATTTTCTTCGATTGCTTCTGTAAAATTTTTAGCTGCTTCTTCCCAGTTTCCTTCTTGCATATATTGAATACCTGTTTCAAGTTTGTTTGACATGTCCTTCACCTCTACAACAAATTATAACAAAGAATGTATTTTCCAAGCGAACGAAAATTCGCTTTATGTAAAAGAAACCTCTAACCGCTAATCGGCAGAGGCTTCTCATTTATCCTAAATAATCCAATTTCTTACCACTACGGTATACTTCATCAATTGTAGCACCGCCTAAGCACTCATCTCCATCATAGAAAACGACTGCTTGTCCTGGTGTAATTGCACGAATTGGCTCATCACAAAGAATACGAACTGTATTTTCATCAACGATTTGAACCGTTACTTTATTGTCTTCTTGACGATAACGGAATTTCGCCGTGCACTTAAATTCTGTTTCTTTTTCTTTGTTACTTACCCATCCTACATTCGTAGCAATAACTTCATCACCATATAGAAGTTCGTTATGGAATCCTTGATCAACATATAAAATGTTTTCTTTTAGATTTTTCCCAACAGCAAACCATGGATCACCATTACCACCAATTCCAAGGCCATGACGTTGTCCAATTGTATAATACATTAAACCGTCATGCTTCCCTTTCACTTCACCAGATAATGTTTGCATTACACCTGGTTGTGCCGGTAAGTAGTTACTTAAGAAATCTTTAAAGTTACGCTCACCAATGAAGCAAATACCTGTACTATCTTTTTTCGCCGCTGTCGCTAAGCCAGCTTCTTTCGCCATTTCACGAATTTGCGGTTTCTTTAATTCACCTAACGGGAACATTGTTTTTGATAATTGCTCTTGGCTTAATTGATTTAAGAAATATGTTTGATCTTTATTGTCATCAACACCGCGAAGCATTTTATATTCGCCGTCCATATAAGCAACGCGTGCATAATGGCCTGTTGCCACATAATCCGCACCAAGCGCAATTGCATGCTCTAAAAATGCTTTAAATTTAATTTCTTTATTACACATTACATCTGGGTTTGGTGTACGACCAGCTCGGTACTCATCTAAGAAGTACGTAAATACTTTATCCCAGTATTGTTTTTCAAAGTTTACTGCATAATACGGAATACCAATTTGGTTACACACTTCAATTACATCATTGTAATCTTCTGTTGCTGTGCAGACACCATTCTCATCTGTATCATCCCAGTTTTTCATAAAAATTCCGATTACATCATAACCTTGCTCTTTTAATAAAAGTGCTGCTACAGATGAATCGACGCCACCGGACATACCGATGACAACGCGTGTTTCTTGAGGTAGTTTGTTCATCATGTCACCTCCCATGCTAATTTTGTGTTAATCGCTTCACGATTTTCACTGTTTCGTACGCCGCTTTTTCAATTTGCTCTTTCGTATTTCCAAGTCCAAAACTAAAGCGTACGGATGAACGTATTTGATCGGAGTCTTTTCCAAACATCGCTACTAATACATGTGATGGATCAATCGAACCAGCTGTACAAGCAGAACCACTCGATACTGCAATGCCAGCAAGGTCTAAGTTCACAAGAAATGGTTCAATGTTCATTCCTGTAAAACTTACATTAAGTACATGCGGTAAGCGATGTTCTAAGTTTCCGTTTACCTCGAAAGTAATGCCTTCATTTTTGAAGACAGATACCATTATATCTTTAAACTCTTCATATTGGGCATTTTTTTGCTCACGAGTTTTTTCAGCTATAAGAATTGCATGCTGAAGCCCAGCAATACTAGGCACATTTTCCGTACCAGCACGGCGTTTTCTTTCTTGCTCTCCGCCTATTAATAACGGTTCAAATTTCACATTTGCACCAGCGTATAAGAACCCTACACCTTTTGGCCCATTAATTTTATGAGCTGAAATTGATAATAAATCAATTCCAAACTCTTTCACATTAATTTCTACTAAACCGTAAGCTTGTACCGCATCTGTATGGAAATAAGCTTGATGATCTTTTAGCAGCTTTCCTATTTCCACAATTGGTTGCATTGTCCCTACTTCATTATTCCCAAACATAACAGATACAAGAATCGTCTCTTCTGTTAATGCCTTTTGTATGTCAGAAACTTGAATACGCCCTGTTTCATCGACAGGTAAATATGTCACTTCAAACCCTTCACGCTCTAACAATTCGCACGTATGCAAAATCGCATGATGTTCAATTTGCGTCGTTATTATGTGGTTACCTTTATGACGGTTCGCACGTGCTACACCGATAAGCGCTAAATTATCAGCTTCTGTACCACCGCTCGTAAATATAATTTCATTCGGATTCGCATGAATGCTGCGTGCACACACTCGTCTCGCCTCATCTACTGCATGGCGCGTTTGACGTCCATAAAAGTGAATACTAGACGGGTTCCCGAATATTTCTGTCATATATGGAATCATCTTTTCGACCACTTCTGGGTGAGTCGGAGATGTCGCAGCATGATCTAAGTAAATGCGTTCCATTAAATCTCCTTCTTTCCAAATCGTTTCACAAGGAATTAAATGTAAAACATATAGCCCCCGTGATTTTCTTCCTCATAACGTACTAAATCTTCTAACGTTGTACTATCTAACACTTCTTGCACCGCATCACGAACACGCATCCATAACTGGCGCTGTGCTGGCTCTTCTTCTTCTATCATTTCTACAACACTAATCGGTCCCTCTAATACACGGATTACATCCCCAGCTGTAATGTTAGCCGGTTGATCAGATAATACATATCCGCCGTATGCCCCGCGCGTACTCTTTACAAGACGAGCGTTACGAAGTGGTGAAATTAATTGCTCTAAGTAATGCTCGGATAAGTCATGCGCCTGCGCAATTGATTTTAATGAAATCGGACCTTCACCAAACTTTTTTGCAAGATCAATCATAATTGTTAAGCCATAGCGGCCTTTTGTTGAAATCTTCATCTATTTTGCACCTCTTTTCAAATTTTCACTTCTATTGGTTATATCTTATTTATAAAAAGAACACAATTTAAAATCCTATGAAATTATAGCATAATATAGTATTATAAGAAATTTCAACTTGTGTATCAAAATGATAACATAAAATCACATTGAAAAACTCGGAAATTATTACAATTGAAAGAAAAATGAAAATATTATCCTTCATTTTTCCCATAAAACAGCATCCTATTTCAAATTCCGTAGAAAAAAATGATACGATAGAACGAGATTATATATTAAGGGAGACGGTCCAAATGAAACAACCACTCGCACATCGAATGCGCCCTACAAATATTCAAGAAATTATTGGGCAACAACATTTAGTTGGTGAAGGAAAAATTTTATGGCGAATGGTCCAAGCCAATCATTTTCAATCTATGATTTTATACGGTCCTCCAGGTACAGGAAAAACATCCATTGCCAGTGCAATTGCAGGAAGTACCGGTACCCCGTTTCGTCTATTGAACGCTGTTACTCACAATAAAAAAGATATGGAAGTTGTCGTACAAGAAGCGAAGATGCATCGACACCTCGTTTTAATTTTAGATGAAGTTCACCGTCTAGATAAAGCAAAGCAAGACTTTCTATTACCTCACTTAGAAAGCGGACTTCTTACTTTAATTGGTGCTACGACAAGTAATCCATTCCATGCAATAAACTCCGCTATTCGAAGCAGGTGTCAAATTTTCGAATTACACGCACTAACAGAAGAAGATATTTTAATTGGGTTAAAAAGAGCTTTGGAAGATAAAGAAAAAGGCCTTGGAGAATATGCAGTAACGGTAACAGATGAAGCACTACATCACTTTGCAAACGCCTCTGGTGGTGATATGCGTTCCGCTTATAACGCACTTGAGCTTGCTGTATTATCTAGCTTTACTACAGACGACCAAGCGGCTGAAATCACACTCGAGATTGCAGAAGAATGCTTACAAAAGAAGAGCTTCGTCCACGACAAAGGCGGCGATGCTCATTATGATGTATTATCAGCATTTCAAAAATCAGTGCGCGGAAGTGATGTAAATGCAGCACTCCATTATTTAGCACGCCTTATTGAAGCAGGTGATTTACAAAGCATTGGCAGACGCCTTCTTATTATGGCTTATGAAGATATTGGACTTGCTAGCCCACAAGCTGGACCACGTACACTAGCTGCAATTGAATCAGCTGAACGAGTTGGATTCCCAGAAGCACGCATCCCACTTGCAAATGCCGTTATCGAGCTATGCTTATCACCAAAATCAAATTCAGCTTATAAAGCACTTGATGCTGCATTACACGATTTACGCAACGGTCAAACAGGTGACATTCCAAGCCATTTAAAAGATAGTCATTACAAAGGCGCAGAATCACTTGGAAGAGGCATTGGATATTTATATCCGCACGACCATCCAAACGGCTGGGTAAGGCAACAATACTTACCTGATAAAATAAAAAGCAAGCAATATTATAAACCGAAAACGACAGGAAAATTTGAGCAAGCACTTTCTACTGTTTATGAAAGATTACAAACTTCGAATAAAACGAAAAATAAAGGGTAACATAAACGAAAACGTCACCATTATGGAGGCTTCGCTTATGAAAACACGTCAAGATGCATGGACAAAAGAAGATGATCTCCTTTTAGCAGAAACTGTTTTACGACATATTCGCAGCGGAAGTACACAAATAAAAGCATTTGATGAAGTCGGCGATGCGTTGAACCGGACTTCAGCAGCTTGCGGCTTTAGATGGAATGCTGAAGTAAGACCGAATTACGAAGATGCGGTGCAGCTTGCAAAAAAACAACGTAAAGAATTAAAACGTTCTGAAGCTAATATAGAAAAAGATCGGTTCACGAAAACGAAACAACTCGTAATTGACGCCGATTTTTCAGAAGATATTACGCCAAGTAAACAAGATCTTACAATGCAAAATGTCATTTCATTTTTACAAAATTTAGAACATAACAATCCTTCACTTGCAAAGTTGCAAACTGAAAATGATGTATTACAAGCTCAACTCACCTCTCTGCAAAAAACGAATCATGAACTTGAAACGAAATTAGCGGTACTCATAAAAAAACAACAAGCAATCGAAGAAGATTACGCGATGCTTGTTCGAATTATGGATCGTGCTCGAAAACTTGTTTCAGTCGAAGAGCAAGAAGAGCAAATTGCCCCGATTTTCAAAACCGATCAAAATGGGAATTTAGATATTATTTATTCTGCAGAGAATTAAAAACAGGGATGTCACTTTTTTAACTGAGTGACATCCCTGTTTGTTTTCGGTGAACCATATATAGATATCGGTAAATGAAATTATATTAACGGTTTTTCGAATATATCTATCACAACTTGCAATATATCAACGATTTTTCAAATTTATCTATCACAACTTACAATATATCAACGATTTTTCAAATTTATCTATCACAACTTATAATATATCAACGATTCAATAAAGGATATCCATTTAACGACAAAGATTGACAATAACATTCCTCCTTGTCATACAAGGAAACGCCTACAACAGATTAGATATTTTTTACTAAAATGTTATTATAAACATATACCTTTAAAGGGAGATGGTTGCTATTTCATTAATAATCTTCAAAATAACTCTTGGCCTTCTCGTCCTAACTTTAGCTCTTTTCACCATTAACAGTCTAAAAAAGACATCCGCCTATAAATCAGATAAATATGATTATTGCTTACTAACCTTACTTACATTTGAACTAGTAGTGATGCAAATATTCATATTTCTTTAATACATATAAAAAAGCATATATCCAAAATGGATATATGCTTTTCTTTTATTCTTGCCCTACACGTTTCACTTCTACGTTTTTAATGCGTTCACGTACAACGTGACTTGCCATAATTAAGCCTGCCACAGATGGTACGAATGCATTTGATGAAGGCGGTAATTTCGCCTTACGAATTTTTGCATTCTCGTCTGGTACAATTTCTTTACGTACTTCTTCACGAATTACGATTGGGTTTTCGTCAGAGAAGACAACTTTTACACCTTTTTTAATACCCTCTTTACGAAGCTTCGTACGAATGACTTTCGCAATTGGATCTGTATGTGTTTTAGAGATGTCCGCAATACGGAAACGAGTTGGGTCCATTTTATTTGCTGCACCCATACTTGAGATAATTTTAATTTTACGACGTAAACATTGTTTAATTAAATGAATTTTGAACGTAATCGTATCAGATGCATCCACTACGAAGTCTAAACCGTACTTAAAGAACTCTTCATATGTTTCATCTGTATAAAACATTTCTAGTCCAATTACTTCACACTCTGGGTTAATGTCCGCGATACGCTCTTTCATTAATTCTACTTTTGAACGTCCTACAGTAGATACTAAAGCGTGAATTTGACGGTTTACGTTTGTAATATCTACAACGTCTTTATCAACTAATACGAGACGTCCTACGCCAGAACGTGCTAACGCTTCAGCTGCAAAAGAACCTACGCCGCCAATTCCTAAAATACCGACTGTACTATTTTTTAATATTTCAAGTCCTTCTTTACCAAAGGCTAATTCATTACGTGAAAATTGATGTAACATTCAGCTCTACACTCCTATTACAAAAATGGTCTACCATGTATTCTAGCGTTTTTCCGACTATTTGTATAGAAAAAGTTATAGAATTCCTAAAAATACATATTTCGAGAATGAAAACATAGACCAGAATTTTATTTCTTCCTAAATACACGTTTAAAAAGGAGGATTTAGAGAACCGAGCGGATCGAGGTGCTGAAGCCAGGAGGAGCGCAGTGTAGGAATACTACTCGAGCACCGGACTGGCGAAGCAACGATGAGATGCGACAGTTATCTAAACCGGACTTTTTAAACAACCTCTCAAAAAAAGTCTAGACGGTTATAGTATAACCATCTAGACCCTATTCTTACTTCTCTTCTTTCAGGCTTAATTTTAAGTTCAGTTCTTCAAGCTGCGCTTCTGCAACTGGGCTTGGAGCTTCTGTTAATAAGCAGCTTGCGCTTGCTGTTTTCGGGAATGCAATTGTATCACGAAGGTTCGTACGGCCTGCAAGTAACATAACAAGACGATCTAAACCTAATGCGATTCCGCCGTGTGGTGGTGTACCGTATTCAAATGCTTCTAATAAGAATCCGAATTGCTCTTGCGCTTCTTCTTGTGAGAATCCAAGTGCTTTGAACATTTTTTCTTGTACGTCACGCTCGTAAATACGAAGTGATCCACCACCAAGCTCATAACCGTTTAATACAAGGTCATATGCTTGTGCACGTGCTTTTTCTGGTGCTGTTTCTAGTAACTCAACGTCTTCACGGAATGGCATTGTGAATGGGTGGTGAGCTGCGAAGTAACGATCTGCATCTTCATCGTACTCAAGAAGTGGCCAATCAGTTACCCATAGGAAGTTAAATTTACTTTCATCAATTAACTCAAGCTCTTTACCTAGACGTAAACGAAGTGCGCCTAAGCTATCTGCAACAACGCTCTTCTTATCTGCTACGAATAGTAATAAGTCGCCAGCAGTAGCTTCTAATGTGCTCATTAACACATTTGCATCTTCTTCACCGAAGAATTTCGCAATCGGTCCTTTTAGTCCGTCTTCTTCAACTTTAAGCCAAGCTAGACCTTTTGCACCGTATACTTTCACGAATTCAGTTAATGCATCGATGTCTTTACGAGAATATTTACTTGCAGCACCTTTTGCATTAATTGCTTTTACTTGTCCGCCGCTTTCTACAGCACTTGTAAATACTTTAAAGCCACAACCTGCAGCAAACTCAGATAAGTCTGTTAGTTCCATTTCAAAGCGTGTATCTGGCTTATCAGAACCGTAGCGAGCCATTGCATCAGCATATTTCATACGAGGGAATGGTGCACTCACTTCTACACCTTTTGCATCCTTCATAACTTTCGTCATCATACGCTCCATCATATCTAAAATTTCATCTTGTGTTAAGAATGAAGCTTCGATATCGATTTGCGTGAATTCTGGTTGACGATCCGCACGTAAATCTTCATCACGGAAACAACGTGCTACTTGATAGTAACGCTCAAATCCGCCGACCATAAGAAGCTGTTTAAATAACTGTGGTGACTGTGGTAATGCATAGAATTCACCATCATGTACACGACTTGGCACTAAATAGTCACGAGCTCCTTCTGGCGTGCTTTTCGTTAAAATTGGTGTTTCTACTTCTAAGAACTCTTCTGTATCTAAGAAGTTACGAATTGTTTTTGTTACGTCGTGACGCATTTTGAAAGTGTTGAACATTACAGGACGACGTAAGTCTAAATAACGATATTTTAAACGCACATCTTCTGATGCATCTGTATCATCAGCAATGATAATTGGCGTTGTTTTCGCTGCATTTAGTACATTTACTTTTGTTGCTTGTACTTCAATACGACCAGTTGCCATATTGTCATTAATTGCGCCTTCACCACGTTCAACAACTGTACCTTCTACGTGTAATACGTATTCGCTACGAATTGTTTCTGCTACTTCTAACGCTTCTTTTGATGTTTCTGGGTTAAATACAACTTGTACGATACCTGTACGGTCACGTAAATCGATAAAGATTAATCCACCTAAGTCACGGCGTTTTTGTACCCAACCTTTTAATTGAACTGTTTGTCCAACAGCTTCTACTGTTACTTTTCCACATGCATGTGTTCTTTCAGCCACTGTAAGTTCCCCCTATATTAATTTCTCTGCTACGTATGAAGCAAATACATCTAACGCTACTTCTTCTTGTTCACCTGTTGCCATATCTTTTAAGTTAATGATGCCTTTATCTAGCTCATCTTCTCCTAATACAGCTACAAATTTCGCCTTTAGACGATCTGCTGATTTAAATTGTGCTTTCATTTTGCGATCTAAATAATCTTTTTCAACTGACAATCCAGCTTTACGAAGATCGAACGCAACTTTTGCAGCATGGTCTTTCGCTTTTTCGCCAAGCGCCACAACGTAACAATCAATGCTATGTTCAAGTGGTAATTCAATGTTTTCAGCTTTTAGCGCCATAATTAAACGTTCAATACTCATTGCAAAACCGATACCTGGCATTTCTGGTCCACCGATTTCTTGTACAAGCCCGTTATAACGGCCACCACCGCTTAATGTAGTGATTGCACCGAAACCTTCTGCCTCACTCATAATTTCAAAAACAGTGTGTTGATAGTAGTCTAAACCACGCACTAAGTTCGGATCTTTTTCAAACGGAACATCCATCATCGTTAATAATTCTTGAACTTTGTCATAGTATACTGCTGAATCTTCGTTTAAGTATTCTGTAATAGATGGTGCTGTTCCCATTAATTCATGGTTACGGTCCTTCTTACAGTCTAAAATTCGAAGTGGGTTCTTTTCTAAGCGAGATTGACAGTCAGAACAGAATTCGCCGATACGTGGCTCAAAGTGTGCGATTAATGCATCACGGTGTGCTTGACGGCTCGCTGCGTCACCTAAACTGTTTAATACAACTTTAATATTTTTTAAGCCCATGCCGCGGTAAAATTCAACAGCAAGTGCAATTACTTCTGCATCAATTGCAGGGTCATTACTGCCGATTGCTTCGATACCGAATTGTACGAATTGACGATAGCGACCTGCTTGTGGTCTTTCATAACGGAACATTTGACCGATATAGTATAATTTCGTTGGTTGTGTCGCATCACCAAACATTTTATTTTCAACGTAAGAACGTACAACAGGTGCAGTACCTTCTGGACGTAATGTTAAGCTACGCTCTCCACGATCTTGGAATGAGTACATTTCTTTTTGTACGATATCTGTCGTATCACCAACACCGCGTAAAAATAGCTCAGTGTGTTCAAAGATTGGTGTACGAATTTCTTTATAATTGTAACGACGGCAAATTTCGCGTGCTTGCCCTTCGATATACTGCCATAACTCAACAGTGCCTGGAAGAATATCTTGCGTTCCGCGTGGGATTTGAATAGACATATTCAGTTCCTCCTCAAATTGTTTTAATCTTAATAAAAATAAAAAAACTCCCGCCTCTACTGTTTAAACAGTAGGGACGAGAGTATTATACCCGTGGTGCCACCCTAATTGAAGCACGTATGCTTCCACTTTTTTAATAACGCTTAAATATGCGTTCATCCCTACTAAGCATATATGCCGTTCAAGTTGAAACCTCTAGAGTGTCATTCAATCAGTCATCATGCAGAAATGTTTTCAGCCTAAGACATTCCTTCTCTTTCCATGTGTGTCTCATTTACTCTTCTCTATCAACGGTTATATTCATATGTAAATATAAAATTACTATACGTTTGTTAAGTAGGATTGTCAAGTGCTCTAAGAACGTTCAATCTGCTTCTTTAAACGCTTTACATCTTGAAGAGAAATCCCAAACTCGGAAGCAAGCTCCATTGAAGTATTGTTTTGCTCTTTTGAAATAAAATCATGAAAATTCACGTTAAACAGTTGATTTGCACCATTTGTAACAGAATGCCCTTTTTCATTCATACGCATACGTATATCCCTCACATTCAATATGGATGTTTTACTTTTTATTGTTCCATATTGATGAGAGAGTTATACATAACCGAAACTGCTATTGATTCCAAATAAATGAACAAAACATACAACAATGTATAAAAAAGAGAGGATTATATAACCCTCTCTTTTTTATCAACACTATTTACTTTCTACAATTAAGGTCACCGGACCATCATTGATCAAAGAAACGTCCATCATTGCTCCAAACTTTCCTGTTTCCACATGTAATCCTTGTTTACGAACTTCTTCATTAAAGAAATCGTATAACCGCTCTGCATAGTCAGGTTTCGCAGCATCCATAAAGTTTGGACGTCTGCCCTTGCGGCAATCTCCGTATAATGTGAATTGCGAAATAGATAGAACTTGTCCTTCTACATCAAGTACAGAATGATTCATCTTTCCGCTCTCATCTTCAAAAATACGTAAGTTTGCAATTTTTTCCGCAATGTAAGTTGCATCTTTTTCTGTATCTTCGTGCGTAATGCCAACTAGTAATGTTAAACCGAACGGAATTTGTCCTACGATCTCACCGTCTACTGTGACAGACGCTTTCTTTGATCGTTGTAAAACAACTCTCATCTTTCTACACTCCCTATTAATGCATCATGCGTCGTACTGCATAAATTTCTGGAACGCGTTTAATGCGTTCTACTACTTTTTTCAAGTGTTGTAAGTTACGAATTGAGATTGACATATTAATTGTTGCCATCTTATTACGGTCACTTCTACCAGAAACAGCTGAAATGTATGTTTTCGTCTCTGTAACAGCTTGCAGTACTTCATTTAATAAACCGCGGCGATCGTAACCTGAAATTTCAATATCAACGTTATACTCAATTTCTTTTTCAGGGCTACCTTCCCACTCTACCTCTAATAATCGTTCTACAGCTTCTTCTGTATGAACATTTACACAATCACGGCGGTGAATTGATACACCTCGGCCTTTTGTAATATACCCAACGATATCATCGCCCGGAACTGGGTTACAGCATTTCGATAAACGGATTAATAAATTATCAGCACCGCTTACCTTTACACCAGAATCCCATTTTCGAATTTTCATCGGTTTACGGACTTCTTTAACTTCAACAATTTCTTCTTCTTCGCGTTGTTTGCGGAACTTGTCCGTTAGTCGCGTAACAATTTGCGAAGCTGTAATTCCGCTATATCCAACTGCTGCAAACATATCTTCTTCATTTGCAAAGTTAAATTTCTCAGCGACGCGTTTTAAGTTATCCGGCGCCAATACTTCTTTCATCTCATACTCTAGACCACGTACTTCCTTTTCAACAAGTTCACGGCCTTTTTCAATATTTTCGTCTCTACGTTGTTTCTTAAAGAATTGACGAATTTTATTTTTCGCATGAGATGTTTGAGCAAGTTTTACCCAATCCTGGCTTGGGCCATATGAATGTTTCGACGTTAAAATTTCAATGATGTCGCCTGTTTTTAATTTATAATCCAGCGTCACCATTTTCCCATTTACTTTTGCACCAATTGTTTTATTCCCAATTTCCGAATGGACACGATACGCGAAATCAATTGGAACAGATCCAAGTGGTAATTCCATTACATCGCCTTTCGGTGTAAAGACGAATACCATGTCAGAGAATAAATCAATTTTTAATGACTCCATAAATTCTTCTGCATTAGAAGCTTCATTTTGCCATTCTAATATTTGACGGAACCATGTGAGTTTCTTCTCTAATGTACCTGTTGTTTCTGCTGTTTTTCCTTCTTTGTATGCCCAGTGTGCCGCGATCCCAAATTCTGCAATTTCATGCATTTCTTTCGTACGAATTTGCACTTCAAGTGGATCACCTTTCGGTCCAATTACAGTCGTATGAAGAGATTGATATAGATTTGCTTTTGGCATTGCAATATAATCTTTAAAACGACCTGGCATCGGCTTCCAGCACGTATGAATAATTCCAAGCACCGCATAACAATCTTTAATACTATTTACAACGACACGTACAGCTAATAAATCGTAAATTTCATTGAACTGCTTATTTTGCAGTGCCATTTTACGATAAATACTGTAAATATGTTTCGGTCTTCCAGAAATCTCAGGTTGAATTGCAACTTCTTTTAATTTCTCACGAATACCAGTCATTACTTCGTCTAAATATTCTTCACGTTCTGCACGTTTACGCTTCATTAAATTTACAATACGATAATATTGTTGTGGATTTAAATAGCGAAGTGACGTATCCTCTAGCTCCCATTTAATAGTACTAATTCCGAGTCTATGTGCCAAAGGTGCAAAGATTTCTAACGTTTCATTCGCTATGCGACGCTGCTTCTCTTGAGGCAAATGTTTCAATGTACGCATGTTATGAAGACGATCAGCTAGTTTAATTAAAATAACTCGAATATCTTGAGCCATTGCAATAAACATTTTGCGATGGTTTTCTGCTTGTTGTTGTTCGTGAGATTTATATTTGATCTTCCCAAGCTTTGTAACGCCATCAACAAGCATAGCAATTTCTTTGTTAAATTCCCGTTCAATATCTTCTAACGTAATCTCTGTATCTTCCACTACATCATGTAAGAAACCTGCTGATACCGTAGCTGGATCCATGTGTAAATCAACTAAAATACCTGCAACTTGAATCGGATGAATAATATACGGTTCACCCGATTTTCTATATTGTTCGCTATGCGCATCACGTGCATATTCATAGGCACGTGCCACTAGCTCAATATCTTCATCCGCTAAATATTGACTTGCTTTCTCGAGTACCTGTTCAGCTGTTAGTACCTGCTCATTTGCCATCGAATCACCTTTTATTGAAAATTGACTTTATCTTTATTTAATAGAATAAATTATATTCTATCATTATAACCCAATGATTGTGAATTGTGAAAAGGAAAAGATTTTACTGACATTTCACCATAATTTTTTGTTCAATTATACAAAAGTACCCGCTCCTCTCCAAGAGATTCACGGGTACTTTTTATCACCGTAGTTTTACCTATATAGTGATTAGTATTTTTCTAATACTAATACATCGTAACCATCTAACATTTTACGACCATCTAAGTAAGTAAGTTCTACTAAGAATGCAATTCCTGCTACAACTCCGCCTAGCTCTTCAACTAACTTAATTGTCGCTTCGATTGTTCCACCTGTAGCTAATAGATCATCTGTAATTAATACGCGCTGACCTGGCTTAATTGCATCTTTATGGATTGTTAAAACATCTTTACCATATTCTTTACCGTAGTCAACTGTAATTACTTCACGTGGTAATTTTCCTAATTTACGAACTGGCGCAAATCCTACTTCTAACGCATAAGAAACTGGGCAACCGATAATGAAACCACGAGCTTCTGGTCCTACTACAACATCGATATCTCTTTCTTTTGCGTACTCAACGATTGCGTCTGTTGCTGCTTTGTATGCTTTACCGTCATTCATTAAAGGTGTAATGTCTTTAAACACAATACCTTCTTTCGGATAATCCGGTACAATTGCGATATGTTGCTTGAAATCCATATTTCTGAATCCTCCTCAGATCTAAAAGGTTTGTAAATACAAATCCTTTACCCTAACTGTTCTACTTCTTTATGATTACGAATCGTTTCAAACCATGTATATAGTTGCTGATATGTGCTATAAACCAATTCTTTTTCTAATTGTAAGTGGTTCATTTTCTCACGATATGTGTTCGATTCAATTAAATCACGCTTTTGTTTTTTGTCTGCCATAAAAATGACGCCATCTTTTATTGTAACAAATTCTAACTCAAAAAACACCTGTGTCATGAAATTTACTGTATCTTTTGACCAACCTTTATGACGACATAGTTGTTCTCCATATTGTCTTAAAGAAAATGGTGTTTTTTGGCTTAAGAAAGAATAGTACCATTTAAAGTGTTCTCTCGTCGGAACTGTACTAAATAAGTGGTTATTCTCTTGATAAAATAGCGTATAAATTCGCGCTGGGAATCCTACCTTAAATAGCTCACGTAATTCATCTGTTCCTTTTGGTAAATCAAGTAACACGATATATTGATCATCTAAATGCGTTACTTCTGAAGCATGCATGAGCTTTTCTTTATAGCTCTCTAAAGAAAATTTATTCAATACCTCTTCAGAAAAATACACCATTGTTATTTTTTCTTTCGGAAGTTCTGCTAAATTTGCTTCTGCATTACGCATACTACGCCAATCAAATAATTGCCACGCCTCTACAGCAATATCTTGTACCATTAGTTGTGGCTTCTTAAAGTTATTCCATTCATTAATAGACGCTTCTCCTATTACAGATACTTTTGCAACTGGAGAGATTTCTTTCGCATATGCACCAAAGCCAAATCCAATTGTATCCAGTGTTGCTTGTCCATCACGAAGAGCCATTTTTAAATGAGAGCCATCTGATCCGATTGCGCGAATACTTTCTAACTCTGCATCTTTTACTGCAATACGTGGTTTCGGATTTCCAACACCAAACGGGGCTAGTTTTTGCATATCTTCAATTGCCGCTAGCGTTACATCCTCTACTTTACAAAAAACATCAACTGCTGTAATTGGAATAAAATCTTCTTCTGTTAAAATTGCATCTGCTTGTTCATTTAAGCGGCGACGTAATTCATCTACATCATTCATATGTAGCGTCATTCCCGCTGCCATCGGATGCCCTCCGAAGTGTGGTAATAACTCTCTACAATCTGATAAATTTGCAAACAAATCAAATCCTGCAATACTACGTGCTGAGCCTTTTGCTGTTTCTTTTATAGGATCAATGCTTAATACAATCGTCGGACGATAAAAACGTTCAACTAATTTCGAAGCAACAATTCCAATTACCCCTGGGTTCCAGCCTTCTTTTGCAAGTACTAATACTTTATTTTCTTCTGGTGGGAAGTTATTTTCCACTTCAGCGATAGCTTCTTCTGTAATTTGCTTTACAATATCTTTTCGCAGTTTGTTCAGCTCATCAATTTCTTCAGCTAGCTCTTTCGCTTCCTCTGGGTCATCTGATAATAAAAGGTGTACAGCCGGCGCAGCATCTTCTAAACGCCCGACCGCATTAATACGAGGTGCAATTGAGAAGCCAATACTCTCTTCGGTAATTTCACTTTGCGAAACGTTAGCAACTTTAAACAATGCCTTCAAACCAATATTTCTCGTCATACGCATATGTTTTAAACCGCGTTTCACTAGCAACCTATTTTCACCATGAAGTGATACTAAATCGGCTACTGTACCAATTACTGCGATCTCTAATAAATGTTCTGGTACACGGCCTAATAGTGCATGCGCAACTTTAAACGCAACACCTACACCAGCTAAATAGTGAAACGGATATACACCGCCATCTAATTTTGGATGTATAATCGCAAGTGCTTCTGGCAATTCTGGCGGTGGCTCATGGTGATCTGTAATAATTAGATCTATTCCAAGCTCTTTCGCTACATTCGCTTCATGTACCGCTGCAATACCAGTATCGACAGTAATAATTAGCGAGAACCCTGCGCTATGCGCCCAACGAAATGCTTCTTCGTTCGGTCCATACCCTTCTGTAAAACGATTTGGAATGTAAAATTCTACTTCTGCACCTAATTCTTGAAGAGCAAGATATAAAACTGTCGTACTACTTACTCCGTCCGCATCGTAATCACCAAATATTAATATTTGCTCTCCATTTTGAATCGCCTTATTTACACGTTCTACCGTTCTATCCATTCCTTCTAATAAAAATGGATCATGAAATTCTTGATTTTCTGTATTTAAAAAATCTAAAATCTTATCTTCTGTATCGAGTCCTCTACCGAGGAATAACGAAACGACAAGTGGCGATAACTGTAATTTACTTGCTAATTCACTCACTCGCTCGTCATTATATTCTTTTTCTTTCCAACGCGTCTTCGGTTGTAACACGAAATCACCCCTTAACCTGTTCATTATACAAGACAGATTAAGGGGTGACAATATAATGCAAACTACGGTGCAATATCTATATACTAAAATTTTAATGATGTTTAATTTGGAGAATAAGGATTTATATGTACGAATACATTTTGTACATTATCTTGTTTCATAAGTATTTCTTTCACATGTTTTCCAATACGGTGTCCTTCTTCTACAGTAATGTATGGATCTACAGACACTTTAATATCGACAATAACATAATGACCATGCTCCCGTGCATATAAAGAACCAATTTTTTTCACACCATCTACTTGAAGAACTGCTTCTCTAAGCGGAATAACATCCTCCTCATGAAGAACATGGTCAAGCGTTGCATGAATTGCTTCCGCTCCAATGCTCCATGCCATTTTTACAACAAGAAGTGAAACAACTAATCCTGCAATTGGATCAGCGTATACAAGCCAGTCTATACCAAGCTTACTACCGATTATAGCTGCACATATACCGATTAAAGCTGCAATTGAAGAAAATACATCCGAACGGTGCTCATATGCATTTGCAATAATTGCATCACTGTTTACTCTTTTCCCTAATCGGAATTTATATTGAAACATTCCTTCTTTCACGACGATTGAAAGAACAACAGCAAATATCGTAATTCCTTTCGGCGGTTCTAGTTCTTGCGAAAAAGCTTTTATAGACGAAATCGCAATTTCAAGTCCCACGATAAATAATAATACCGCTACAATAATCGCTGAAATCGATTCCGCTTTACCATGACCATACGGATGATCCTCATCAGGTGGCTGCTTTGCCGCTCGCAATCCAAAAAGTACAGCTAGCGAACCAATTACATCTGATGCAGAATGCACAGCATCCGCTAACAGTGCTTTACTGTTCCCAATATAACCAATTACCGCCTTTACAATCGCTAATATAATATTACCAACGATCCCGACAATAGCACCAAACTCGGCCTGTTTAAAACGTTCATCTTTTTCCATAATTAAAATCCCTTCTTTTCTTAACCTATCTTTTTATTTTAACAAAAACAGCGATAACACCACCACTTTCTTCCATCTTCTTCCCATCAAAAAGTTGCTATCTTATTGTATCCACAAACGAAAAAAGAGATGCCTCATAAAGAGACATCATCTTTTCTATACTTGCGGTTCAGATTCTACTTTCTCAACCTTCTTCTTGTTTTTCCCCTTTTTCAAACGACGGTTTTCAAGCATTAACCAAATTTGAGAGGCAACGAAAACAGAAGAGTACGTACCTACAACTAGTCCAACAAGTAACGCAAACGAGAAGTTACGTAGTGACTCACTACCGAAGATAAGCAGTGCAATTACTGGGAATAACACTGTTAATACGGTGTTAATCGAACGACCAAGCGTTTGGCGAATACTTGCATTTACGATTTCTTCTAGATCTTTTATATCGCGCACTCGTTTTTTCTGTTTGTATAATTCACGGTTTCTATCAAATGTAACAATCGAGTCATTAATAGAATAACCGATGATTGTTAGTACTGCAGCAATAAACGTTAAGTCTACCTCTAGTTGGAAAATACTAAACATAACAATCATAACGAATGCGTCATGTAATAATGCAAGTACTGCAGATAACGCATACGTAAAGCGGAAACGAATACTTACGTATAAAATGATAACCGCAGAAGCAATTAATACTGCGATAAATGCATTTCGTGCAATTTCTTTACCGATTGTCGGTGAAACTGTACTTACGTTTGGATCTGTACCATATTTATCGTGGAAGAATGTTTTTGTTTTCGCAATTTCATCTTTTGATAAAACACCTAATGTACGAACTGCGAAACCTTTATTGTCATCTCCAGTCGGTACAATATTTTCTTCCTTCACATCAATGTTCAATTCTTTAAAATCTTTATGAACATCAGACACAGTAACGGCTTGTTTTGATTGCAAGTCGATACGTGTACCACTCGCAAAGTCAATACCAAGGTTCAATTTGAAAATTGGTAAGATAATTGCTCCTGCAATTACAACTACAATCGAGAAAATAAGGAATTTATGACCGATATTTACGAAATTAATACGATCAAATCTCGTTGGCGGATGTACTACACCTTTTGTTAATGGAATAATATCCTTTTGTTTCACACCAAAATATCCTGGTTTTTTATCAAAGTAACGGCTCTTTACAAGTAGACCTAGTAAGAAACGAGTACCGAATACGTTCGTAATAAAACCAACTAAAATACTTACGATTAAACTTGTTGCGAATCCTTTTACAGAGCTATTACCATAAACGAATAACACACCAGCTGCTGCAAGAGTCGTAACGTTTGCATCTAGAATTGTTGCTAATGAACGATGGTTACCAGCACGGAATGCCGACATCATTGACTTACCAATTTTCAGCTCTTCTTTCAGTCTCTCGTACGTAATAATATTCGCATCAACTGCGATACCTACTCCGAGCACTAACGCTGCAATACCTGGCAACGTAAGAACTGCATGCATCCAGTTAAAGACAAGTAATGTAACGAAAATGTATAAACCTAACATAATAACCGCTACAAGTCCTGGTAAACGGTAGAATACAAGCATAAATAAGAAAATAAGAGCGATACCAATCGCACTAGCGAAAATCGTTTGCTCTAACGCTTGTTGACCAAATTTCGCTCCAACAGATGTTGAATACATTTCTTTTAAATCAACAGGAAGTGCACCTGCATTTAATAAAGATGAAAGTTGTTTCGCACTTTCAACTGTGAAGTTTCCACCTACGATAGATACTTCAGCTTGGTTAAATACTTGGTTTACTGTTGCTGCTGATAAGAATTTCGGATTCGGTTTTGCAGATTCTGCTTTATACGAATCTTTTCCTTCTTCAAAGTCAAGCCAAATTACCATTAAATTCGTTGGTGGTGGCATTTTAGAAATTTTTTCAGTTACTTCACGGAATTTTTCAGCGCTTTTTAGTGTAAGACCTACGCTCGCACGGCCTTGCTCATCAAATGTTTGCTTCGCTCCGCCGCCTTTTAAATCCGTTCCATCCATAAGAAGGTTATCGTCCACATCACGGAATGTTAATTTCGCTTGTGTTGATAACATTTCACGTGCTTTTTGCTGATCTTGTACACCAGCAAGCTGTACACGAATTCGATCTTGCCCTTCGATTTGAATGTTCGGCTCACTTACACCAAGAACATTGACACGATTTTCAAGAGCACCTACTGTACTTACAAGTACATCTCGATCGATTTTATCACCTTTTTTGGCTGGTTTTACTTCATACAGAATTTCAAAACCACCGCGAAGGTCTAGTCCCAGACTAATTCCTTTTGCTATGTCTTTTCCTGCCGCACCAATTACTCCACCGATTAATAAGACGATGAGGAAAAAGGCAGCAATTCTCGTACCACGTTTTGCCATATGTACCCTCTTTCTGCTACTAACACTTCAATAAATCTCTTACGATTCACTGCTATACGTGTGCATACGCCTAGTTAGTAGACTTCCTTTCTATAATTTTTGCTAGTTCATTACTAGCTGTATAGGTAAGCTTTTACACTACCTACACTTCCATCATTTATTTTCCTCTTCACTACCTCCTTTATATATAATCTTAGACATAATTATTTTCTCTTTATCAATACATATCATTATACTGCAAAAGGAAGAACAAACCAATTGCAGTCGGTTATTTATTTTCGTACTCATCAAATGACCAAAGTGGCGCTTGGTAAGCTTCAACAGTTAAATATGTCATATATTCATTAGCTGTTACTGTTAATACGTCATTAACTAATTCATACAATCTAACATCGCTGTCTATCTTCTTCCACTTTTTCACTTTAA
The DNA here is from genome assembly GCF_056530295.1 of Bacillus sp. PK6-16. Classification (NCBI taxonomy): domain Bacteria; kingdom Bacillati; phylum Bacillota; class Bacilli; order Caryophanales; family Bacillaceae; genus Bacillus; species Bacillus sp. PK6-16. The sequence continues at coordinate 1,044,280 of NZ_CP096511.1, read as the reverse complement.
GAAACTTCCAAATGTCATCATCTGTCACTCGGTCGTAACCGAACATTTGAAACTCTTCTACTTTACTTTCTAAAACGACTTGTAACTGTCCGCGGTATGATTCTACCAAAGCCTCTCTATCTAACATCTATAACATCTCCTTCTTATTTCAGCACGAAAAAGTCGCTTTAATCCCGCTCTAATGGACAGCAATAACTACTTTCAAGAGCACTATCATACTTCACTCTCTTAAATGCTTGTCATTCTTGTCTCGTACGTGCATATAAATTATTGTAAATCATTCCATTGATTTTGAGAAGGTAGGAGAAGAACATGACGAGACAAAGCTTTTTAAAAGGCGCATTTATTTTAATGATAGCCGGCTTTATTACAAAAATACTCGGCTTTATCAACCGCATAGTAATGGCACGTATTTTAGGAGAAGAAGGCGTTGGTCTTTATATGATGGCCGTTCCTACATTCATTTTAGCAATTACATTGACACAAATTGGTCTTCCTGTCGCAATCGCAAAATTTGTAGCAGAAGCGGAAGCTGTGAACGATAAACAAAGAGTTAAAAAAATATTAACCGTATCACTAGCTGTTACATCCGTTATTAGTATCATTTTAACAATCGGAATTATGTTCCTCACACCTATTTTAGCAAAAACATTATTAACCGACGAAAGAACCTACTATCCATTAATGGCCATTTTGCCCGTTGTTCCTGTTATTGCTGTTTCTTCTGTTTTGCGTGGTTACTTTCAAGGAAAACAAAACATGAAACCTAGCGCTTATGCGCAAGTTCTAGAACAAGTCGTCCGCATTACCATTATCGCTATATGCATTCAATTATTTTTACCTTACGGCATAGAATATGCTGCAGCCGGCGCTATGTTATCAGCTGTTCTCGGTGAAGTTGCATCCTTATTATTTTTACTCACGTTATTTCAGCGAGAAAAACATTTATCAATACGCTCTGGATTTTTCACTACTGTAAAGGAAAGCAAAGGGACATTTTATTCTCTGATGGATATTGCCCTTCCAACTACAGGAAGTCGTTTAATCGGCTCCGTTTCATATTTTTTTGAACCTATTGTCGTTATGCAAAGCTTAGCAATCGCTGGTGTCGCTGCTTCTGTTGCAACCCAGCAATACGGTATATTAAACGGTTATGCATTCCCGCTCCTATCACTACCCGCCTTTATTACATACGCTCTCTCTACAGCGCTCGTTCCTTCTATTAGTGAAGCAATGGCAAAAAGACAACATAAATTAGTAGAGCACCGTTTACAACAAGCACTTCGAATTTCATTAATTACCGGCGGATGGTCTGTCGTTATATTATACGTATTCGCTTCTCCTGTTTTAACTCTTATGTATGGATCAGACAGCGCAACAGCATTCATTCAACTTCTTGCGCCTTGCTTTTTATTTCATTATTTCCAAAGTCCACTTACCTCTGTTTTGCAAGCTTTAAACTTAGCAAGAGCCGCAATGATGAATACATTTATTGGTGCCATCGTGAAATTAATCGTTATTTTTGTACTAGCATCAAGGCCAGAGTTTCAAATGATGGGGGTTGCACTTGCTATTGCTGCAAATATTGTAACAGTAACATTTCTTCACTACGCTACTGTTTTAAAAAAGATTACATTTACCATTTACGCAAAAGACTATATTTTCGGCGGACTTGCCATCGGTATCGCAGGCGCCTTCGGTTTTTATCTTCATAAATATATTATTTTCTCTCATTCCCTTGGCATACAAACATTATGGGAAATCACTTTAACAACAATTGTTTATATCGTACTTCTCTTCACTTTCAAACTCATTCGAAAAGAAGAGTTAAGTCGTCTCCCTATCATTCGTAAGCTTTCATTTTTGAAATAAGGTGAAACTTTAATCAGTGGGGTAATCTCCACTGATTATTAGTTACACTAATCATTCTTACTCTTCCAAAGGATAAGTCTCTAATTTTCTTTTACATCAACAAAAAATTGTCCATTTTGAAAACTACAGTATAAAATTTGTGTTATATCGTTATAACCTAAGTTTTTTAATTTCTCAATAAGCCATTCATCTGTATGCTCAATCATTTGTAAATGACTAGATTGAATTTCTCCATCAATAATAAGAGGAAGCGTAAACTGCAATGTATCTTGTTTATTTTTTTGTTTTTGAAAGACAGATAACTTCCCAGACGGTTCCAAAATAGCATATTCTACATCCCGAATATCTCCAACTCCTTGTTCCCTTAATTGCATCATTAAATCATCAATATTATATCGTTGGTTTCTCATCTTTTTTTCATCAATCTTTCCCGCATTAATAATAATTGCTGGTTCACCTTCTATTAAATGCCGAAATCGTTGAAACTTTAATGAAATGACTGACAAAATGATTTGTATGCACATAAGAAAAGTCATCGGAACTAATTGATGCCAAAGTGATTTATCGGTATTTTCAATTGCTACTACAGCCATTTCTCCAAGCATAATAAATACGACTAAATCTAATACACTTAGCTCTCCTATCTCACGTTTACCCATAAGACGAAAAATAATTAAGATGATGATATACAAAAGCATTGTCCGTCCAATTACCGATATCCATTCCATTTCTACATCTCCTTTTTTACGTATAGACTCCCCTATAAAAAAGAAACTAGTCTAACTTGGGCAAAAGGAAAATATGCTTGTATTAAAAAGGAGGAATGCATAAATGGATGGAACGAAAAAATTATCAACTGCAATTGGCTTCGGTATTGTTACGCTACTAATTCTCGCATCTATTACTAGTATGATTATGGCTCTTTTATTAAAGTTTACGAATATAAATGAAGGGACATTAACCGTTACTATTTTTATACTCGCTCTTTTATCTATGCTTATGTCTGGATTTACTGCCGGCAAAAAGGCTCAAGGAAAAGGTTGGCTAGTAGGTTTCACAACAGGGCTCACGTTCACTGTACTCGTCTTTCTAGTTAACTATTTAGGCTTTTCTCAAACCTTATCGAACTCACAATTACTATATCAATTAGCATTAATGGGGGCGAGTACACTCGGTGGTATTTTCGGTGTAAATATGTCAAAGCAAAGTAACTAAAAAAGGCCCTGCACATTTCATGCAGGGCCTTCCACATTAGTTTTTCACAACTTCACGAATCGCATTGCGATCGAAAGTTAAGTGTGAACCACCAGATTTAATAACGATTTTTGTCTCATCTACTGATTCGATTGTGCCGTGTAAACCACCGATTGTTACGATAGCATCACCTTTTGCTAACTCACTTTGCATTTGAGCAACTGCTTTTTGACGTTTTTGTTGCGGGCGAATTAATAAGAAATAGAAAATCGCAAACATCGCAACGATCATAACGATATTCATCATACCTGCATTCATCTTTTGTTCCTCCTTTTAAATTATGTATTAGAAGTTTTTAGCATTCGGTTTATTAAAGCCATACTGTTCAAAGAACTCTTCGCGGAAATCGCCAAGACGGTCTTCACGAATAGCTTGTCTCACCTGCTCCATTAAGTTTAACAGAAAATGAAGGTTGTGATAAGACGTTAAACGAATTCCGAACGTTTCATCACATTTCATTAAGTGACGAATGTACGCACGTGAGTAGTTTTTACATGTGTAGCAATCACAGTTTGGATCAAGCGGACCGAAGTCTCTTGCGAATTTCGCATTTTTTACAACAAGGCGACCTTCACTTGTCATACATGTACCATTTCGAGCGATACGAGTTGGAAGTACACAGTCAAACATATCAATACCACGAATTGCGCCATCGATTAACGAGTCAGGAGAACCTACACCCATTAAGTAACGAGGCTTATTATCTGGAAGAAGTGGTGTTGTAAACTCAAGAACACGGTTCATAATATCTTTCGGTTCACCAACAGATAAACCACCTACAGCGTAACCAGGGAAGTCCATTGAAACAAGATCTTTCGCACTTTGACGACGAAGCTCTTCGTACTCCCCGCCCTGTACAATACCGAATAAACCTTGATCTTGCGGACGTTCATGCGCTTTTAAGCAACGTTCTGCCCAGCGGCTCGTACGCTCTACAGATTTCTTCATATATTCAAAAGTAGCTGGGAATGGTGGACACTCATCAAATGCCATCATAATATCTGAACCTAATGCATTTTGGATTTCCATCGCTTTTTCTGGTGATAAGAATAATTTATCTCCATTTAAGTGATTACGGAAGTGAACGCCTTCCTCTTCAATACGACGGAAGTCACTTAAACTGAATACTTGGAAACCACCAGAATCTGTTAAGATTGCACGATCCCAGTTCATAAATTTATGCAAGCCGCCTGCTTCACGAATAATTTCATGACCTGGACGTAGCCATAAATGATACGTATTACTTAAAATAATGCCAGAATCCATTGCTTTTAATTCTTCTGGTGACATTGTCTTAACTGTTGCAAGTGTACCAACTGGCATAAATGTTGGTGTATCAAATGAACCGTGCGGCGTATGCACACGACCTAAACGGGCACCCGTTTGTTTACATGTCTTAATAAATTCATAACGAATTGCTGTCATAACTTACTCCTTTTATTTGTTTCTCATTTTAGCGTGAGATGCAACGAACATTGCATCACCGAAGCTAAAGAAACGATATTTTTCTTTTACTGCTTCATTATAAGCATGAAGTACATTATCTCTATTTGCAAATGCACTTACAAGCATAATTAATGTTGATTTCGGTAAATGGAAGTTTGTAATTAAACCATCAATTGCTTTAAATTCATATCCCGGATACATGAAAATATCTGTCCATCCAGAAGCGGCGCAGAGCTTACCGTCATGATCTGTTGCAATTGTTTCTAACGTACGAGTTGATGTCGTACCTACAGTAATAATACGTCCACCATTCTCTTTCACACGATTTAATAATGCCGCTGTCTCTTCAGACATATGATAATATTCTGCGTGCATATGGTGTTCTTCAATCGTGTCTGCAGAAACTGGTCTAAATGTTCCAAGTCCTACGTGAAGTGTAATGAATGCTAACTGAACGCCTTTTTGCTTTAACTTCTCAAGTAACTCTTCTGTAAAGTGAAGTCCCGCAGTCGGCGCTGCTGCTGAACCGATTTCTTTCGCATATACTGTTTGATAGCGATCGCGATCTTCCAGCGTCTCTTTAATATATGGAGGAAGCGGCATTTCCCCAAGTTCATCTAAAATTTCATAGAAGATGCCATCATATGAAAATTCAAGCTGGCGTCCACCTTGATCTGCAGTTCCTGTGCAAGTTGCTTTTAATTTCCCTTCACCAAAAGAGATAACAGTTCCTTCTTTTACACGTTTCGCTGGCTTTACAAGCGTTTCCCACTTATCACCTTCTTCTTGTTTTAAAAGAAGTACTTCAATGTGCGCGCCTGTATCTTCTTTCACACCGTGCAAACGAGCAGGCATAACTTTCGTTTCATTTAAAACTAAGCAATCCCCCTCATGTAAGTAAGAAAGAATATCCGTAAAATGTTTATGCTCAATATCACCTGTTTCACGGTCTAACACCATTAATCTTGATGTTTCACGATCTTCTAACGGGACTTGTGCAATAAGTTCTTCTGGTAAATGAAAATCAAACAGATTTATATCCATAGCTATATCCACCTATTTCTTATTTAAATCGATTTATTATATACATAATAAAAGATAATACAATACTTAACACAATACATGTAATGATAGGAAAATAAAAGGTAACGTTTCCTTTTTTCACAAAAATATCGCCTGGAAGCCTTCCAATGAACTTCCAAGCTAATCCAACAACGATGAGTAAGATCCCGGCTGTAATAAGCAGCTTTGGCATCTCCGTCATACTTTTGGTATCTCCATTCCGAAATGTTCATACGCAAGCGGCGTTACAATTCGGCCCCTTGGCGTTCGTTGTAAAAAGCCAATTTGTAATAAATACGGCTCATACACATCTTCAATCGTATGAGATTCTTCTCCAATTGTTGCTGAAACCGTTTCTAATCCAACTGGACCGCCACGGAATTTCTCAATAATACCAAGCAGTAATTTATGATCAATATGATCTAGACCTAATTTATCTACTTGCAGTAGCTCTAATGCCATTTGTGTAATTTCCATCGTAACCGTTCCGTTACCACGAACTTGCGCGAAATCACGTACACGTCTTAAAAGACGATTCGCAATACGAGGTGTACCACGAGCACGTCTTGCAATTTCTAATGCAGCTAACGAATCGATTTCAACTTCAAATACTTCCGCTGTACGTTCAACAATCGCAGAAAGCTGATCTACTGTGTAGTACTCTAACCTTGAAAGTACACCGAAGCGGTCACGAAGCGGTGCAGATAATGCTCCAGCACGTGTTGTTGCTCCAACTAATGTAAATGGCGGTAAATCTAGGCGTACAGAACGTGCTGAAGGCCCTTTTCCAATTACAATATCAAGGCAAAAGTCTTCCATCGCAGGATACAATACTTCTTCAATTGATCTATGCAAACGATGAATTTCATCAATAAATAATACATCCCCTGGCTGAAGCGCTGTTAATACAGCAGCTAAATCTCCTGGTCTTTCAATTGCGGGACCTGAAGTTGTTCTAACATTAACGCCCATCTCATTGGCAATAATATTCGCAAGCGTCGTTTTACCAAGACCTGGTGGTCCATATAAAAGCACGTGATCTAACGTTTCTTCACGCATTTTCGCCGCTTCAATAAATACTTCTAAATTATGTTTTGCTTTATCTTGGCCAATATACTGACGGAGCGTCTGTGGCCGTAATGAATATTCTAAATCCGCATCTTCATATGCAGATTCCCCTGAAAGGAGACGTTCGTCCATTATACTCACCTCTTACCATTTAGTAAAAGACTAAGTGCCTTTTTAATATACTGATCCGTCGTTAATGATTCTTTTAATAACTCTGGTACAACACGAGAAACTTCGCGTTCTGCATATCCAAGTGCGCGCAGAGCTTCCAGTGCCTCATCAAGCTCAGCTGATGAACCTTTCTTCTCATCAAAACGTTCTGTGTCTGAGAATAAATCAACAAATGCATCTGGTACGACATCTGCTAGTTTTCCTTTTAAATCTAAAATCATTTGGCGTGCTGTTTTCTTTCCGACGCCTGGGAATTTCACTAAAAACTTCTCATCTTCATGCTCAATCGCTTGAACGACCTGTCCTGTTTGACCAGAAGCTAAAATTGCAAGAGCTCCTTTTGGCCCAATGCCAGACACGCCTAACAACTTTGTAAATAATAAACGCTCTTCACGTGTTTTAAACCCGTAAAGTGCCATAATATCTTCTCTCACATAATGATATGTATAGACACGGATTTCTTGCTTACTTCTTTGAAATACATACGGATTCGGTGTGAAAATTTGATAACCAATTCCATTATGATCAATTACGACATATTCCGGCCCTACATACTCCACGTAACCTGTAACATATTCAAACAAAATACGATCTCTCCCTCTTAAATCATGTATTCCATTTTAACATATTTAATGATAGAAAAGCGAGACTGCCCCAACAAATGTTCTCCACTTGAAACTTCTGTTATTTTCCATTGACAGAAAGGTTAAAGCACCTTAATATACAGAAGTCGATAATGATTATCAATACTAATTAAAGGGGTTACATCAGGATGAAACGTAAGCTATTTATTTTATTTACTATTATGCTCGTTGTTCTTTCTATCGTTGGCTGTTCTTCTCAAAAAGAAGAATCGAAGGCAAAAGAACAACCGAAAACAAAAGTTGTAAAACATGCTAAAGGTGAAGCTACAATTCCAGTAAATCCAAAGAGAATTGTTGACTTATCTGGATCAACAGAAGAACTATTACTTCTTGGACACAAACCTGTTGGTACAGCAAATACATATAAAGATAAAATCCAAAATCACTTAACAGACAAGTTAGATGGAGTAAAAGCAGTAGGTTGGTACTGGGCACCTAAAGTTGATTTAGAAGCTGTTACTGCTTTAAAACCAGACTTAATTATTTTAAACAACCGTCAATTAAAAATTTATGATCAACTAGAAAAGGTTGCACCTACAGTTGTTCTAGAAACAAACTTAGAAGACTGGCGTGGTAAGTTTAAAGAAGTAGGTAAGCTATTTGACGAAGAGAAGAAAGCAGACAAATGGATTGCAGACTACGATAAAAAAGCAGACTCTTTATCTAAAAAAATTAAAGAGAAAACAAAAGATGAGAACTTTATGTTCGTTGCAGTTACACCACAAAACTTCCGTGTATACGGTAGCTTCGGATACGGTGACATCATCTTTAATGACTTAAAACTTCCAGCAACAAAAGGTACGGATTTAAAACAAACGATGGCGCAAGTATCACTAGAAGGTCTAGTTGCATTCCAGCCTGACCAAATGTTTATTGTAAACTTCGGCGGCGAAGCTGATAAAGTTTACGAAGACTACAAAAACAGTGCCGTTTGGAAAGACAATAAAGCAGTTAAAAATAATCACGTATATGAAGTATCAAATGAAGTCTTCAATACGAAAGCATTCAATCCAATCGGAAAAGATATGCTAATTGATGAAATCGCAAAAGAAATTTTAGCTAAAAACAAATAAGAAAAAAAGCAGCTCACCATGAGCTGCTTTTTTTCTTACTTTGAACTGCGTATTGCTTCATTTTTTCAATCGTCTTCACAAAACCTTCTTTTGATTTAATACGAATGCCACGTTTCAATTTCGCACGCTCATAGCTCTCAAGCTTTTTCATATCAATTTGAAAGAAAGAATGGATCGCATTATCACTTTTCGGTACACCTTTGAAAATTTGTAATATCCCTTCCTCTGAAACACCAAAATACCCGCTCGTTTTCAATAACGGAGAAATATCATCAACTTTCTTTTGCAATACAATTTGTACATCATCACGATCAACGAGCTGCCATTCTTTATACTGCTGTAAAAACTTTTCTAAATCCGTCACTTTTTCTGTAAGTATTTCTTCGCTTACTTCGCCATCAACATACATACGCTCTAATAAAATTGTAACCTCAGGTTCTTTTTTCGTTACTTCTGGTACTGGCCCTTCCGCCTTCACATTCGTTTCATAAACGAAACAAAACATCATAACGAAAGCTTGCATCGCAATCAGTATCCATTTCATTTCCGTTCACCTCTTTTAGGCAAAATCAAACTTTCATTAGTAGTTTTTCCGGAAATGGGGGTTTTATCCACATTTCATTTCTTTCGAAAAATAAAAAAATACAGATAAGGATTTACCTCATCTGTATGTATCATTTACTTTTATATAAAATGAAAGACGCCTGCAAAGCAGGCGTCTTGATGCGTTTACGGCGAGAGACCAGGCGACCACATTCGCGTGTTTAGCACTTAAGCATATCTCTCGTCTTACGTAAATTAGCTCATCGCTTTGCTAATATAACATTAATAAAGTATAAATGCAACATGTTTATAAAAATATTTTATTTCCTCTGTTATCCGAACGAACGATATGTCAATTATAAATTGATAATTGCAACATATATGTTACAATTAATATAACAGCGAAATCATCATAAAACAGGAGATGGATATTATGAAAAAAATAAAGGATGAACGTCTCATTCTGCAAACATTAAAAAACGTGCGTATCGCCTTTCTTTTTCAGTCACTTGGTATAATTGGAATTTTAAGCTACATCGGATTCACTGAAGGAATGGATCAAATTACGAAATCTCCATTATGGCTATTATTTATTCTTACAAGTATCGTCCTTAGTTATTTACAGTTAAGTGTTTCAATCGATGTAGAAGAAAGTAAAAAGGAAATAAAGTTAACTCCTTATTATAAACTTGTCTTCCGCTCCCTTATTGTAGGAATCGTTATGGCTATTATTTATATTATTTTCAGTCCAGAAAGACCACTGTTTGAAGCTATTTTAACAGGTAGTATTCTTTTCATATGCTTTTTAGTTTCTTATTCCGTTAGTTATTTTATTAAAAAACGTCGCTTACAAGACAACGATGAATAAAGAGGAAGGGCTATCCCTTCCTCTTTTGTTTTGTTATCGCACTGTACCAGTTAAACCGTAACGAATGTCTCGGAACATATTCACTATGTCACGATTAAAATCGTTTGTAACTGTACCGTTACGTAGACGCGTACTCATTGCATCGACACGAGTAAACATATCATTTCTTACAGAAACATATACGTTTCTGTTTCCAACTTCATTTGAAACCGCTTGACGAATTTCGTTCGCCATCGCCGTTTCATTTGTCACTGTGTTACGTGGTTTTACCGCAATCGCTACATCGTTTCCATATACAACTGTAGACACACGGTCTACGTTATTCATACGTTTCACACGATTTGTTATTCTTTCAGCTGTTTTACCATCATTGTTAATGTATGAATTGTTCATTGTAATATTACGAGTTGGATGCGGATTAGCAATTTGTCCATTGTAATTTACATCTCGATAATAATTGTATCCTGTATCGTTACGACCATTTCTATATGTTACATAATCTGTATAACGATCATTACGTGTCACATTATCACGATACTGGTGTGTATCATTATAAGATGTACGCTCGTAATTGTAGTTACGTCCATCCATTGCATTGTTATCTTTCGGTGTACCACATGCAGCTAATGCACTGGTAACTAACAAAGAAGCAGCAATCACTTTTACTTTCGTATTCAATACAAAAACCCCCTCTGTTAGAATGAGCTTCTCTACTGAAAAGCTCCCTCTTATGATGAGTAACCGAGAAGGTTTTTACACTGTTAATATTTCACTAGGAATTTTCTAGCACTTCATAAAAAAACTTCATTTTCTTACTTAACAGGAATGCAAAAAAGGCGGGAATACTCCCGCCTTTTTAAACTTCTTCTTCGTCCTCTTCTTCTGAAACGGGCTCTCCAAATACATTCGGTGGATCTGGTTGATAATACATCGTTCCTGGCTGTGGTGCATATGCAGACTGAGTTGGTTGATAATATAAAGGATTCGCATATTGCGGACCGCCTGGTTGTGGACTATATAGTCTACTTTCTCCTCCGCATCCACAATCTTCCTCACCCTGCACAAGCGGCGGCATATTATTATCCATTGGCATCATATTCGGGTTTGGCATAGACGTATATTGCGGTCCAAACGGCGCTCCTTGCTGATATGGCATTTGATATGGATTTGGTTGTTGATAATACGGATTCGGCGGCATCATGGGCTGTTGATACGGCATTTGATAGGGCATCATATTGGGAGGTTGATTGTTATCCATGATTGGCATCATATTCGGCATTTGATTGTTATCCATAATTGGCATTATATTCGGCATTTGATTGTTATCCATAATTGGCATTATATTCGGCATTTGATTGTTATCCATGATTGGCATCATATTCGGCATTTGATTGTTATCCATGATTGGCATCATATTCGGCATTTGATTGTTATCCATGATTGGCATCATATTCGGCATTTGATTGTTATCCATGATCGGCATTATATTCGGCGGCTGGTTGTTATCCATAATTGGCATTATATTCGGTGGCTGGTTGTTATCCATAATCGGCATTATATTCGGCGGCTGGTTGTTATCCATAATTGGCATTATATTCGGTGGCTGGTTGTTATCCATAATTGGCATTATATTCGGTGGCTGGTTGTTATCCATAATTGGCATTATATTCGGTGGCTGGTTGTTATCCATAATTGGCATTTGAATATTTGGCATTTGAATATTTGGCGGTATGACTTGTGGAATAACTACATTTTCTTTCGATACATTTGGCGATACTATATTCCCTACATTCTCTTTCTTCACTTGTGGTGACACTATATTCCCTACATTCTCTTTCTTCACTTGTGGTGACACTATATTCCCTATATTTTCTTTCTTCACCTGAGGCGATACTATATTTCCTACATTTTCTTTCTTCACTTGTGGCGATACTATATTCCCTACATTTTCTTTCTTCACTTGTGGCGATACTATATTCCCTACATTTTCTTTCTTCACTTGCGGCGATACTATATTCCCTACATTTTCTTTCTTCACTTGCGGCGATATTATATTCCCTACATTTTCTTTCTTTACTTGCGGCGATACTATATTGTTTTTTTTCGTTTGCGGAGAAATGATATTGTTAGGTTTCATTTTACTAATTTGAGGAGCAATTAACTCGCTTCCTTTTTTTATTACATCTGAAATTTTATATTCTTTTTTCGGTTTTATTGGTGGTTGTGGCGGCTGCGGTAATACATTTACCGAAAACTTCGTGTTTTCTTTTTCCGCCGGTTTTTGTTTTTCTATCACAGGTGGTTTTTGAATAACAGACGGTTTTTCAACTGGTTTTTCTTTTTGAATTGGCTGTTCTTTTTGCACCTCTTTTTGCGGTTTCACCTGTACTTCTTTTTGTGGCTTTACCTGCATCTCCTTCTGTGGTTTCACCTGTACTTCTTTTTGCGGCTTTACCTGCATCTCCTTCTGCGGTTTTACTTGCACTTCTTTTTGTGTTTGTTGCATAGCTGGCTGCTGTGTAATTGGTGCTGATTGATACGTAACTTCTTCTTCATCTTCTATTCCAAGCGGAGTTGGTGTTGCTGCAAATTCTTTTTGCTGCACTTCTTTTACGTATTGCTTTGGAGGCGCTGAACCTGCTCCAGCCTGTTGTTTCATGTGAACACTCTTGGATGGCACTTTAATTTTCATACCTGGCATAATTAAATCTGGATTACTAAGTTGTGTATTTGTTTTTTTCAACGTGTCAAAATCCACTCCGTACTTTTTCGCAATTTTCCAAAGGGTATCCCCTTTTTGCACGATATGAATTTTCAAATTTTCCCCCTCCTGTATAACTTATCTATAAGTAACAAATCTCATGAAGTAACTCTTTCTAAATAACATTAACTTCTTTTCACTTTTATCACTTCTTCGATTTTCAATATCATTCGAAGCGGAATAAGCATAAAGAACCACAATGATTTCTTCAAAACAATGTATGCCCATTTCGTTCTCGTTATGATTATATGTATGAAAAAAAGCAACGGGAATACCGTTGCTTTACACACGCTCTAACATACGATTTAATGCAAAAACCGCTTCTGTCGTTACTTGTTTATCTACGCTAATAACGTTAATTTCTTCTCCTCTTTCTATCGTTTCAAGTGCCCATAATAAGTGAGGCAGATCAATTCGGTTCATCGTTAAGCACGGACACATAAATGGATTAAGTGAAACAATTTCTTTATCTGGATGTTGCTGAATAATTCGGTTCACTAAATTCATTTCTGTACCAATCGCCCATTTGCTACCAGATGGCGCTGATTCAATCATATCAATAATATATTTCGTTGAGCCTGCATAATCTGAAGCAGCTACAACTTCATAGCAACATTCTGGATGTACAATAATATTCATATCAGGATGATTTTTTCGTATGCTCTCAATGTTCTTCACTGTAAAATTTTGATGAACAGAACAATGCCCTTTCCATAAAATCACTTGAATTTCTTCTATATCCCCATCGTACTCTAATGAATCTGTGTGTGGGTCCCATACTGCCATTTTATCTAACGGGATACCTAAATCGTACGCTGTATTTCTCCCTAAATGTTGGTCTGGTAAAAAGACAAGACGTTCTTTTTGAGTAAACGCCCAAGATACCATTTGCTTTGCATTAGAAGATGTTACTGTTGCTCCTCCGTTACGACCACAAAACGCTTTAATTGCAGCTGTAGAGTTCACATATGTTAACGGAATCATCGTATCTCCAAATAATTTCGTGAGCTCTTTCCATGCTCTTTCTGTTTGTTCAATATCTGCCATATCCGCCATCGAACAACCTGCACGCATATCTGGTAAGATGACAACTTGATCATCTGTCGTTAACATATCTGCTGTTTCCGCCATAAAGTGCACCCCGCAAAACACAATATATTTTGCGTCTTTATTGCTCGCTGCAACTTGCGCAAGCTGAAGTGAATCCCCTGCTGCATCTGAAAATTGTACCACTTCATCTTTTTGATAATGATGCCCTGGAATGAATAACATTTTCCCCATTTTCTCTTTAATTTCACGAACACGCTTTTCCATATCTTCCGTTGACATCGTGTAATAACGCTCTGGTAACATCGTTTCAATTGGCTGTACTTGTTCTAAAATACTCATATACGTTTCTCCCCTCTAAGCCACTTTCCTTATCCTTCAATATTGAAACTAATATCAAGTGCTTTCACTGAATGTGTTAACGCTCCAAGTGAAATATAATCTACCCCTGTTTTTCCGTATTTCGGTAAATCTTCAATTGTGATGCCCCCTGAAGCTTCTGTAACGATAGCGCTTGGTACAATTTTTGAAAACTCCCGGATTTCATCTGGCGTACGATTATCGAACATAATAATATCAGCACCAGCAGCAACAGCCTCTCTCACCTGTTCCTCAGTTTCTGTTTCGACTTCTACTTTCACCATATGTCCTAACTTCTCTTTCACTGATGTAACAGCTTTTGTAATAGAACCAGCAAACGCAATATGATTGTCTTTAATCATGACACCATCATATAAACCGAAGCGATGATTAAATCCACCGCCGCACACGACTGCATGCTTATCAAACATACGTAGTCCTGGCATCGTTTTTCGCGTATCACAAATGCGAGTATGACTGCTATCTAAAGCAAGAACCGCTTTACGCGTCATCGTCGCTATTCCGCTCATACGCTGAATAACATTTAATATAACGCGCTCTGCTGTTAATAACGATGCAATTGGACCTTGCACAGTTGCAATGATTTCGCCTTTTTCTACAAGGTCCCCATCTTTTTTATGAAGCTCTACTTCAATTCTCTCATCAATTAATTTAAATCCTGATTCAATTACTAAACGTCCTGCAAAGACCCCTGTATCCTTCGCAAGAAACGTTCCTTTCGAAAGCAAGTTATCTGGAAAAATAAGCTGAGATGTTACATCTCTTTCCCCTATATCTTCTAAAAAAAATCGATTTAATGCTTCTTTAACTTTTATCGTGTTCATAAAGCCCCTCTTCCCCTCATCACACAAGTTGTCGTTTTCTCTTTACTCGAACAATCTCTTTCTTTCCTATATTTCTATCTGGATAATCACTCCGGTAATGCCCGCCAATACTTTCTTCTCTTTGCAAGGCTGACACAACTATAAGCTCACAAACCGTTAACATATTAATAAGCGTTATCTCTTCATTCGTAAGAACATCATGTTGTAATATCATATTTCGAACACCATACTTACTAAGCCATCTCTTCGCATAAGATAAACTTTGCTCTGTTCGCACAATCCCAACATATTTCATCATGCATTTTTGTATTTCTTCTTTCGTCGGTAAATGATTCAGAACGATAAACTTTGCTTCCTTTTCGGCTAGCATGTTCACCTTTTCTTTTGTCTCTCTAGATAAAATGTGTCGTCCGATTCTTTTTCCAAACACAAGACCTTCTAATAATGAATTACTCGCTAATCTATTTGCACCATGAACCCCGTTACAAGCTACTTCACCGACTGCGTATAAGTTCGGAATAGACGTCTCTCCATCACAGTTCGTTTTCACGCCGCCCATGTGAAAATGAGTACCAGGCACGACTGGAATACGTTTTTTATTTATATCGACTCCATTTGTTTTACATATCGATGACACGGTCGGAAAGCGTTGTTCAAAGTTTTGAATCATTTCGATGTTTAAGTACACTTTTTCACCCGCAAGTAGCTGTTCATGAATAGCCCTTGCGACTACATCACGAGGCGCTAAATCCTGTTCGGAATGTATATCCATCATAAAACGCTGCCCTTTTCCATTTATAAGGACAGCTCCTTCTCCGCGAACAGCTTCGGACACAAGACCAGAACAACGCCCACCCGCGTATAACATCGTCGGATGAAATTGTATAAACTCTAAATCTACAAGCTCTCCGCCTGCACGGTACACCATTGCAAGTCCATCGCCTGTAATCGTCTCATCATTAGAAGTAAAGGCGTATAAACCGCCAATACCACCTGAAGCTAACACCGTATAATCTGCATTGTAACGTTTCAATTCTCCTTTATTGTTGCGAGTTAAAGCCCCAACACATTTATCTTTTTCTATAATAAAATCGAGCACCATTTCCTGTTCCACTACCGTAACGTATGGAGCTACTTCTTGAATAAGATGCTCTAATAAATTCTTTCCTGTTGCATCGCCACCTGCATGTAAAATACGACGTTTTCGATGCGCTCCTTCTTTTCCAAGATGAGGACCTGTTTCATCTCCATCAAATTTCATTCCATTTTCAATAAGGTTATTAATTTCTTTCGGTCCTTCCTCGACTAAATAACGGACCACTTCTTCATTGTTATAATGACACCCTGCTACTAGCGTATCTTCAAAATGATCATTAGGATTGTCGTATGTAGCTACCGCTGCGGCAATTCCACCTTGAGCTAAATGTGTATTATTATTACGTTTCGTCTCCTTTGTGATAATAATCACATTCTTTTCGTGACAAATCTCTTTTGCAACACGAAGTGCCGCAACGCCACTTCCAATAATTAAGACATCTGCGCTTGGCATAATTGTTGCCTCCTACTTTACACTTTTCAACTGTCTTGACACCTATATTTACATAGTTTTAAAATAATGACAAGAGTTTTTTTATAATTCTTATTTTCACTACCATTTAAAAAGTAAAAGAAATGTAACTCTTACTAGAGAGAGGAACTTACATGATGATATATCTTGACTATGCAGCTACTACACCTATGAGCGAGGAAGCGTTACAAACATATATAAAAGCAGCATCGCAATACTTCGGAAATGAACAAAGTTTACATGATATTGGAGGAACGGCTTCTTCTTTATTACAAGTTTGCCGAAAAACATTTGCGGAAATGATTGGAGGAAAAGAACAAGGAATATTTTTCACAAGTGGTGGATCGGAATCGAACTATCTTGCAATCCAATCACTTCTAAATGCCCGAAATAAGAAGCATATTATTACGACACCTATGGAACATGCATCCATTCGAAGTTATTTTCAATCCCTAAAATCAAAAGGCTATACGATCACTGAAATTCCTGTTGATAAAAATGGACTCATTTGTTTAGTAGATTTAGAGGCAGCTATTACGGAAGATACTGTGCTAGCAAGTATACAGCATGGAAACTCTGAAATCGGAACCGTTCAAAACATTACAGAAATCGGGGCACTTTTAAAAAAATATAATGTTTTATTTCATACGGATTGTGTGCAAACGTTTGGTAAACTGCCTATCCATGTTTTTGAGATGGGGATTGATAGTCTTTCTGTTTCAGCACATAAAATATACGGACCAAAAGGTGTCGGCGCTTGCTACATAAATCCGCAAACTCGCTGGGAACAAGTATTTCCAGGAACTTCTCACGAAAAAGGATTTCGCCCAGGTACAGTGAACGTTCCCGGCATCGCATCTTTTTTAACAGCTGCTGAAAATATATTAAAAACTCAATGGGAAGAAAGTTTACGTTTTAAAGAGTTACGATCCTACTTTTTAGAGCAAATACAAACACTTCCGCTAGAAATTGAAGTAGAAGGTCATTCTACTTCTTGTTTACCACATATTGTTGGGGTTACAATAAAAGGAATAGAAGGTCAATATACTATGCTAGAATGTAATCGCCATGGTATCGCCATTTCCACCGGAAGTGCTTGCCAAGTCGGTAAACAAGAACCTTCGAAAACTATGCTTGCAATTGGAAAAACGTATGAAGAGGCAAAACAATATGTCCGCTTCTCTTTCGGACAACAAACAACGAAAGATCAAATTGATACTACTATTCATGCACTACACACAATTGGAAATCAATTTTATAGAGGTGTTAAATCATAATGAAACAAAATGAACAAAAAAAGATTTTAGGTGAAGAAAGACGACAGCTTATCCTCCAGTGGCTTCTTGCTGCAAATGAACCGTTATCGGGGAATGAACTATCGAAAAAGACGAACGTAAGTAGACAAGTTATCGTGCAAGATATTTCCTTGCTTAAAGCACGAAACGAACCAATTATTGCAACTGCTCAAGGCTATTTATATTTAAAGCCACAAGAGAAACAACAAACTTTTGAACGCGTAATCGTATGCCAGCACAAACCAGCAGAAGTACGTCAAGAACTTACAATGCTTGTTGACCACGGCGTTACGATTAAAGACGTAAAAGTTGAGCATCCTGTATACGGTGACTTAACAGCATCCATTATGGTAAGCAATCGCTTTGATGTAGAGCAATATTTACAAAAAATCGAAAACACAAACGCTTCCTATCTATCGCAACTAACAGATGGTATTCACTTACATACAATTGAAGCAGATTCTAAAGAGAAGTTAGATGCTGCTTGCGAAGCTTTAGATAAAGCAGGATTTCTCGTTTATTAATGTAAAGCACAGAGTTTTTATCATTCTCTGTGCTTTTTTAATGCTATAATATTGTAATCAATCGTAAAGGAGATCAAATATGGGAATTGAACTCGTTCACTTTAGCATTGGGAAACCGAAACAAATGAAATATAGCGAAGATAAAGAAATGATTACCGGTATATGTAAAGAACTTACCGAAGAAGCTTTCCTATCAAAAGATGGCTTCCTTGGTGATGATGTAGCAGATTTAAAACACCACGGTGGACCTGATCGCGCAGTTTGTGTGTACTCACACGAGCATTACGCACTATGGGAAAAAGAATTTCAAACAACACTTCCAGCTTCCGCATTTGGCGAAAACATTACCGTAACAAATATGTTAGAGCATGATGTTTGCATCGGAGATACATACAAATTAGGTGAAGCGATTATTCAAGTGACACAAGCGCGCGTACCTTGTAGCACAATTTCAAAACGCCTTGGCATCCCTGGCATACTGCCGCGTATTGTAGCAACTGGATTTACTGGCTACCTATGCCGCGTTCTTCAAGAAGGTACTGTACGTAAAGATTCAAAAATTACATTACTAGAACGTCCATCAAGCAATGTTTCTGTTTTATTCTCTAACGAAATTTATTTTCATAATAGAAAAGATAAAGATGGCATCGAGAAGATTCTTGCTGTTCCAGAACTAGCTGATATTTGGCGTGGTCAATTAGAAGATCGTCTTGCGAAGTTGAAATAAAGTGAAACTTTAATCAGTGGGGTTTTGTTCATTCCCCACTGATTATCAGCCCGATCCCCTCATAACTTCTTCACTTTCGCTGAATTTTGAGGTGGGGCTCTTACTGCCCGGCAAATAGCGGGATAAAGAATCCCACCTTCTGCAGGTGGGATTTTATTAATCTATTAAAAAATATATTAGGCAATGAAATGATATTGACGATTAGACAAATACCAACATTCCATCTACATCTTACAACCAATAAGAAGAATAACTCCCCAGCACAGTAACAGAAAAACCGAGTGCTTCAAGTTCCATCGTTACGCCTGGCAATAATACGTCATCGTATGCTTTATCGACATCGATTAAGAAAAAGTAATTTCCAAGACCTGTTTTCATCGGACGCGATTCGATTTTTGATAAGTTTAATTTTCTCCATGCGAAAGCTGATAACACTTGATATAGGGCACCTGCATAATCTGCAGGTAACGTTATCATAAGCGTCGTTTTCTCTCCGCGGTTCTCTCCGTTATTCGGGAGTACTGCTTTCTTTTTCTTATGGAGTACTAAGAAACGTGTGTGATTATTTTTATGCGTATGAATACTACGTCTCACAATTGTTAATCCGTATTTTTCTGCAGCCGCTTCATTTGCAATAGCGGCAATTTTCTCTTCAGGATGTTCTTTCACATATTGTGCAGCAGCACTTGTAGATGTCATATCTCGAACAGTTACTCCTTTTAATTCTTCATTTAAAAATTTATGGCACTGTGCAATGGCATGCGGATGAGAATGCACTGCATATACTTCATCCCACACTTCTGCATACTGCGGATGTACAAGTAAATGCTGCTGAATTGGTACTGTAATTTCTCCTACAATGGAAAGCGGCTGCTCATGTACAAGGTAATCAACCGTTATATTCACTGAACCTTCTATTGCATTTTCTAACGGTACAACTGCGAAGTCTACATTTTCATTTGCAGCTGCATCTATACAATCTGGAATCGTTCGATACGGTACATGCTCTGCTTCCGGAAAAAAACGACTCACCGCCATATTTGTAAATGTTGCTTCTGGTCCTAAATATCCTACTCGAATCATCGTCTTTTCCCCTCTTTTTCGTTTTCTTACTGTTATACCATACTTTTTTATATTCTTCTATGTAAATTTCGAATATTTAAAAAAGACTAGCATTCGCTAGTCTAAATGTTTCTTATACTCTCTTTGAGCGAAGAAGAAATAAATGATACATGCCGCGATATAAAACAGAATGAACAAACCTACTTTTCTTAATGATCCATCCATAAAAAGCGTATTATGAAACGTATATAATGCAACTGCACTATGCATACTCCCTACTATAATTGGCGCAAAAAATAGCATACATAATTGCCAACGCGAAATTTTCCATACTTCTTCCTTCGTCATTCCAAGTTTAGAGAGTGCACCATACTGCTTTCGGTCCGATGCAATATTATGGAACCATTTAAAATACACGATACTACATGAAGTGAGAAAGAATAATATACTAATAAATGAGCCTACAAATAGAGTAATATCGCCGCCTTCTTTCATATTTACATACAACTCCATATTGCTTCGAAATGCATTATTATTATCTTGTTTTATATGTCTCCGTAAATCTTCATTTAATTTCTTCGTCTTTTCGATATTTGATAATGTGTAGCCTCTATATATCATTTTTTCAGAATCAGGAACCTGATTTGCTATACTGTCAAAATCTTCATCATTCATAACGAAGAACAGACCATTAATGTACGAAGGGTGATGGTTAAATTGAACCCCTTCTTTCTGACCGTTAAATACGAATTGATATGGTTGATTCATTACTTGCAATTGAATCTCTTTTTGATTATACACATTCGAATTATTGTATTTATTATAATAAACGAGTGTCACTGTACCTTTTTTAGGACGATACGTTTTCTGTTTTTGTTTCCTTGCTTCTTGGTTATATTCACTTTCTTTTATAAGCGGTACTATTGTTGTTTCTCCCTTATTAGACTGAAAGGATGCATAAACTCCAACAAAACTCATATATTGAAAATCATCATACTCATATTGATGCAGTAATTTTTCAACCGCACCTTCCTCAAAGACTTCATGAGTAGAAATACCTTTTTCTATGTACGAAAACGAGTGTACCCCTCCAGTTCGCCACATATCTTGCATGCTAGAAAAATATAAGAACACAGTACCTGTTGCTGTAACTACAAACGTCGTTGCCATAGACATCAGAAAGAAAAAGCGACCATTTTCCTTCATTCGATGTGACAATTGATTCACTATAAATAAATACGGATATGTATACATAATCTTTTTATTTCGCTTTATCATTTCTAACACTTGGGTAGCTCCATGTGTAAAAGAAAAGTACGTTCCAAAAAAGACAAGTATAGACACAGGGAAAAAGTATATTGCTATCGTAGTCATCGTCACTTGTAGCGCCAACGCATACCCGCCCACTAAACAAGCAAAACCGAATAAACAAAGCCACTTTGATGTTTTCTTCTCTTTTTTATCTGTTCGAAATTCTTTCAATAACCGAATGATTTTTATATTCCATATACGTAAAGCACTTATAAAAGATAACAAAATAAAAACGACCATATATGTAATAAATGTTACACTAATCGCCCTTACGTCAAATATGACAGGGAGTTCTTTCGGAAGCCCCAGTAACATACTAAATACCATAAAAAAGAGTTTTAAAAATATCATACCGAGCACAATACCGAAAATATTCGCGAAGACCCCGATTAAAATTTGTTCGGTCATAATCATTCCTATTACGTTAGATTTCGTTGCTCCCATTAACATATATAACCCTAATTCTTTCTTACGTGCTTCTATGAAAATAGAAGTAGAGTACAAAATAAATATGACGAAAAAAGAAATGATTATAACATTACATATGATAAGTCCCCAACGTACGTTTTGATACCACATCGTCTCTTGCATATACGGATGCACAATGACAGACATATATGCGTAAGAAGCAAATATTGCAAAACAACTACTTAAGAAAAACACTTTATAATTACGCCAATTCCCTTTTATATTTTGCAGCGCTAGTTGCCAAATGTTCATCTATCGTCCTCCTGTAACTTACTACATAGGCAAAAAGCTAGAGGTTCCCCTAGCTTTTTACGTGTTTTAAATATCCTCTTTGCGCGATCATAAAGTAAATGGCAGAAGCTAAAATGTATGCTCCAATTACAAGCGCACCTGATTTCCATAAATCAATATAAAGCATTTTCCCTAACGTATGAAGAGCAAATCCACTATGAATGGAACCGATTAAAATTGGGATAAAGAAGATAACTCCCATTTGTCGAATCGCAATTTTGCGAATTTCTTTATCTGTCATACCGATTCTCTTTAACGATTTAAATTGCATACGATCTTGTTCTTTATCGTTAAACCATTTAAAGTATGTCATACTACAAGCGAAGAAGAAGAATAGTACCGCTACGAAGAAACCGATGAACATTGTAATTGCTCCACCTTCTCTTATATCCTTATACGCAAACACTGAATTTCTCAATTCTCCTTGCTTTTCTGGTGCAATTTCATTTTTCAAATCTAATACAAGATTTTCTGTATTTTTCCAATCCTCGATATAATAACCGTAATATTTCGTCTTTTCTTCATCTGGTACGAGTTTTTCATATTTCTCAAAATCTTGATCATTTACAATAAGATATTCACTATCATTAAAAACAGAATACTGCGTTGGATTATTTAATTGAACAGACTGCTTTTGCCCGTTAATTGTAAATTCATACGGTTTCGTACGATCTATCTTCATCAGTTCATTTGACATATCAACCATAACCATCGTTGCACTACCTGGTGCATTATGAACTTCTGTAGGTTGCTCTCTCTTTTGTTTGCGCACTTCTGCATTATATTCTTTTTCTGAAATAATCGTCATCGGTACTTCATGTTCACTATTAAACAACGTTATTTTCTGTGTTGCCGGTAGTTTAACGTAGGTTACTTTTCGCGCATCTTCAAACCCGTGTCTCTTCACAAGCTCCTGTACCTTTTCTTCATTAATAAGATTATGCGTATTTAACCCCTTTTCCTCATATGAAATAGCATGTGGTGTAAGTTCTACCGTTTTCGCACTCATATTTTCAAAATATACGTACAGTGTACCTACTGCTGAAGATACTACCGCCGTAATAATAGAAATTACAAATAGAAAACGAGCATTATCTTTCATTTTATAAATAAGATTGCTAAGAACAAACATATTTGGATACGTATAGAAAGATTGCTTTCTTTTTTGTAATGCTTTTAATACAACTGTACTACCTTGTGTAAATAATAAATACGTTCCGCCAATTGTCAGTCCTACCACTGGTAAAAAGAGGATGAGGAAATTCAGAAACGTTACTTGGAAGCTAAGTACATATGCAGCAATAATACATCCTATACCAACTACACATAACCATGTAAATGCAAACGGCTCTACTTTTTGCTTTCTAGCTTCTCTTAATAAATCAATAATTTGCAAGCGTCCTACTGTCCAAACACTAAACAATGATAGGATTAAAAATAGGATAAAGTATACGCCAGCTGTAATAAGAACTGCTTTACTATTCCAAACAAGTGGAAGTGTCTTATCTATTTTCAATAATACGCTTAACGCTTGGAAAAATAATTTTGAACAAAGCATTCCAACCCCAATACCAATTACAATTGCAATACTACCTAACATCAGTTGCTCTAATATAATCATTCGGCCGAGCTGCGATTTCGTTCCGCCTATTAATGTTAGTAAACCAAACTCTTTTTTTCTTGCTCGTAAAAACGTTGAATTTGCATATAAAATAAAGAGTGCCGAGAAGATGACCACAATATAATTCATCGATTCTAATCCTTTTGTGATCATCTTTCTCATACTAATATTACCGCTTATGACATCTGGATGATAAATAAAAGAAGCATACATGAAAAATACGACAATCGATAAACAACTACTTATAAGAAACGCTTTATAGTTACGCCAATTTCCTTTTACGTTATTAAGCGCGAGCTGGCGAAAGTTCATGATATTCTCCTCCTAGCATCGCAAGTACGTCCAGAATTTCTTGGAAAAAGGCTTGTTTCGTTCTTCCTTTATGTATTTCCGAGAAAATTTCCCCATCGCGTATGAACAGGATACGTTCACAATAACTAGCCGCTACTGGATCGTGCGTAACCATTGCAATCGTTACTTTCTTTTGCTCGTGTAAATCTTGCAGAGCGCCCATTAGCGATTTCGCTGACTTCGAGTCTAAATTTCCAGTTGGCTCATCTGCTAAAATTAACGTCGGTTCATGAATGATTGCTCTCGCTGCTGCTGCACGTTGTTGTTGTCCCCCAGATACTTCGTATACTTTTTTATTTAAAATTTCTTCGATGTTTAAAAACTTCGCAATTTCCAGTACTTTCGCATCGATTTCATTTACAGATTTCTTCGCCATTACAAGTGGTAAAATAATATTTTCTTTAATGGATAACGTATCAAGTAAATTAAAATCTTGAAAGATGAACCCTAAATGTGTACGGCGAAACTCCGCTAATTTTGCAGCACGCATTTGATTAATTTCTTCACCATTTACAAGCACATGACCTGAAGTTTGCTTATCAATTGTTGCTAATAAATTTAAAAGCGTCGTTTTCCCGCTTCCTGAAGGACCCATAATCCCTACAAATTCGCCTTCTTCTATTTTAAAATTTATATCGTTTAAAGCAGTCGTCGCTACTGAACCTTTTGATTGGTACACCTTCGTTAATCCTTTTACTTCAAGAACACTCATTTCTAATCCCCCCTACGTGTTTTCTTCTTACATTTACTATAAGAAAAATAAGAAAAAGAAACGAGTGATTTCCCTTACAAAACGTTTTGTTATCTTACAGTTTTGTCATTTTTCTCATCAATGTATGATATTCTTCATCTTTTGCAAATTGGAACGTGAATGTTGTCCCTTCTCCTTCAGCCGATTGGACATACATTCCATGATGTAAATTATCGCAAATTTCCTTCGTAATATATAAACCCATTCCAGTCGCTTCTCTCGTTTTACGGCCATTTACCCCCGTAAAGAATGGATCAAATATGCGCTTTACATCTTGCTCTGGAATACCGATTCCATTGTCCTTAATATGTAATAACACCTTTTGGTCTTTCTCTTCAATTTGAAATTGAATTTCTTTTTTCTCTGCCGCTGAAATTTTTGTATACTTAATTGCGTTTACAACAATTTGACCTATAGCAATACTTAGCCATTTTCTATCAGAGGCAACCATACAAGTATCTTCTTCAAACATCACTTTCGGAAATACAGACGATTGAATGAAGGATTTCCGATTTTCATTAATAATACCTCGCACGACATCTATAACATTTACTACTTCTACCTTATAATCTTTCGCAAACTGCTCTAACCTTGCCATATGTAACGCTAAATCTAAACCATTTAGTATACGATTATTTTCTTCACGAATACTTTCAACTGTTGCTCTTGCCTCACGATGCTCTTTGCCAAACTTTTGCAGCAATAATTCAATAACAGATACTGGTGTTTTCATTTGGTGAATCCATTGGTTCATAAATATCATTTGCTGTTGCTCTTTCGCATGCTGTTTATGAACTTCATTCATATATTGCTGTCTTAATAACGTAAAAGATTCAACGACCATTTCTTGCTCTGATGTATAAGATTCATCAATAAGTAAAGAGTCATGTAATGTATTTCCACCAGTAACATACTTTTCGATCCTCTTTAAAAACACACTCCGTTTTCGGTAATCGTAAATGAGGTATACAGTAAACACAACTGTTCCTAATAAAAGTCCATATAACCACGTACTCCAATCAATGGATTTCTTTTCTAAAAGACTTTGCAACTGTAAAACGAGCCCAAATAAACAAAGGCTAACAATGTAAGAAAGAATTAAAGAAAAGCGGTCCATGAGGTAATTTTTAACCTTCATGCCCTTCGCCCCACTCCGTAAGAAGCGCATAACCATATCCACGTTTCGTTACAATTGCATTTTTAATGCCTAACTCCTCTAGTTTCTTCCTTACACGTTTTACATTTACGGTTAATGTATTATCATCCACAAATGCTACTTCATCCCATAGAGCTTCTAACAGTTCTTCGCGCGTTACATATTGATTCACCTGTTTCATTAAACACTCTAATAAGTAAAACTCATTTTTTGTCAGTTCAGTTTGTTGTCCTTGCCACTCAACAATATGCTGAGACGGGAATAACAACAGTCCATTTACACCTAAACAATCACTCTCAGCAGCAGAGGCATACTCTCCGTAACCACGGCGAAGCGCACTCTTCACCTTTGCCATTACGATATCTAAATGGAATGGCTTCGTAATATAATCATCGCCG
The DNA here is from genome assembly GCF_056530295.1 of Bacillus sp. PK6-16. Taxonomy (NCBI): domain Bacteria; kingdom Bacillati; phylum Bacillota; class Bacilli; order Caryophanales; family Bacillaceae; genus Bacillus; species Bacillus sp. PK6-16. The sequence goes on along the minus strand of NZ_CP096511.1, from coordinate 1,017,744 downwards.
CCATTTTCAATCGCCATTACTTGGTCCATTTCTCCTGTTCTTGCAGAAACAAAAATAATCGGTGCATTCGATACAGTACGAATTTGACGACACCAATAAAAACCGTCAAAGTACGGTAAATTAATATCAAGTAACACAAGATGAGGATTTATTTTTACAAACTCATCTTTTATTTGACGTAAATCACTTGCTCTAAATGATTGATAGCCATATCTTTCTAAATGCTCTTCTAATATTCCCGCGATTTTCTCATCATCTTCTACAATTAATATTTTATACATGCTCGTTTTCTCCCCATAAAAAAATTCTTCTAAAACCACTCCCCTTTTTATTATAAATTGAAAATTTAATTAGTGGGGATTTTTTCCTATACAAATCCGATTTTTACGATATAAAAAAAGACTGCCGTATTTCGGCAGTCTTAATCGATAAATTCAAATTCATATTCAAGAATTTTTACAATATCTCCGTCTTTTGCACCACGTGCACGAAGCGCTTCATCAATACCCATTCCGCGCATTTGACGAGCGAAACGACGTACAGATTCATCACGTGAGAAGTCTGTCATCTTGAATGTTTTCTCGATATCGTAACCAGAGATAACAAACGTGCCATCACTTTCACGTGTAATTTCAAATTTAACACCTTCAGTATCAAATTTGTACATTACACTTGTATCAGACTCATCCGCAACTTCATGTATTGGGAATTCTGGTGTTGTTTCTATTAAGTTCGCTACTTCAAACAGTAAGTCACGAACACCTTGTCTTGTTACAGCTGAGATTGGGAAGATTTTCACTTCTTCTCCCACTTTCTCTTTAAATGCTTGTAAGTTTTCTTCTGCATCTGGCATATCCATTTTGTTTGCAACAACAACTTGCGGACGCTCAGTTAAGCGAAGATTGTATTCTTTTAATTCATTATTAATCGTTACGTAATCTTCATATGGATCACGGCCTTCTAAACCAGACATATCAATAACATGCACGATTACACGTGTACGCTCAATATGACGTAAGAATTGGTGTCCAAGTCCGACGCCAGCATGTGCGCCTTCAATTAGTCCTGGAAGGTCAGCCATAACGAAGCTGCGGTTATCACCAGTTTCAACAACACCAAGATTCGGAACGATTGTTGTGAAGTGATACTCTGCAATTTTCGGACGCGCTGATGATACAACAGATAATAATGTAGATTTACCTACACTTGGGAATCCAACAAGTCCAACGTCTGCTAGTACTTTAAGTTCTAGAATAACATCACGCTCTTGACCTGGTTCCCCGTTCTCAGCGATTTCTGGCGCTGGGTTCGTAGCTGTTGCGAAACGTGAGTTACCACGGCCACCACGGCCACCTTTTGCAATTACAGCAGTTTGTCCATGCGTTACTAAATCGGCAAGAATTTGACCAGTTTTTTCATCTTTTACTACTGTTCCTGGCGGAACCTTTACAAGTAAATCTTCAGATTTACGTCCGTGCTGACCTTTACTCATTCCGTGCTGACCGCGATCAGCTTTGAAATGACGTTGGTAGCGGAAGTCCATTAATGTACGTAAGCCTTCCTCAACTACGAAAACAACATCTGCACCTTTACCTCCGTCGCCACCTGCTGGGCCACCTTTTGGTACATACTTCTCACGACGATACGCAACCATACCATTACCACCGTCGCCGCCTTTTACATATATCTTGACCTGATCTACAAACATTATTTCACCACACTTTTTTCAATTGGTTGTAATATAACTGAGACTTCTTCGTCTCGCACTGTATAAGAAATGGAATACCATTTATTGTTTTGGGTCGCAAGCCAATTCTGTAGTTCTTCTACACTCGTTAGCTTACCACGAAAATCAAAAAAGAAACGAGCATTATCCGCGTCACATTCAATTGTGATACAAACATAATTTTCAACATATACGTCTAAACTATGCTGAAGCATCGAGAAAAATTGATTCGCCCATGTACATACAGTCTCATCTAAGTGAGATAAGTTATGTAATTTCCCTAATACTTCGTACTCCAATAAGCACGGCTGCTGTTTCCAATTATATGTTAAAATCCACTCTGAAAATAAAGGCATTGATAGCCCCATCAGATTGGATTCTTGTCTCGCTTCTTGGACAAAACGATCGATGAGACTATGAATTTCTTCCACTTTTCCAAGGGAAAGGTTTCCTTTCACCATCTGCATACGATTGAGCCAATCATGTCTTGAATGGCGCAATGCATCTATAATTGTCCATTTTTCATTCATTTAGATACCCCTTAATATAGAAAAACTCTAACCTGCACTCAGGTTAGAGTTTTCCGTGAGTTCTTATGCTTCTTGAGCAACAGGATATACGCTCACTTGTTTGCGGTCACGACCAAGACGCTCAAAGCGTACTACGCCGTCAACTTTCGCGTATAAAGTGTCATCGCCACCACGACCAACGTTAACACCTGGATAAATTTTTGTACCGCGTTGACGGTAAAGAATTGAACCACCTGTAACCGTTTGACCATCTGCGCGTTTAGCACCAAGACGTTTTGACTGAGAGTCACGACCGTTCTTTGTACTACCTACACCTTTCTTAGATGCGAAAAACTGAAGATCTAATCTTAACATACGTTACACCTCCTGCACTTTTTCTATTAAACGGATATACTTTCCGTAATCAAGTTCGATCGTCTTAAGCGAAACAACTAATCCTTCTAAAAGCGTTTGTGCTTTTTCTGCTGCATGAACGTCTAAATCATTAGGCAATTCATACGTTAAAAATCCGCCATCACTTCCGAGTTCAATAGTTGCTTGCACATTACAAAGTTGTTCCACTGCATTTATAGAACCAAACACAACCGCTGTAGTTCCAGCACAGACAAGGTCTTGTCCATGTGGCGCATAATCGGCATGTCCAGTCATTTTAAATGATTGGATACTTCCTAATTTCGTGCGACTTATCGTAATTTTAATCATGTTAACCAGAATTAAGCGTTGATAGCTTCAACAACTAGCTTAGTGTAAGGTTGACGATGACCTTGTTTCTTACGATTGTTCTTTTTCGCTTTGTATTTGAAAACGATGATTTTCTTAGCGCGACCTTGTTTTTCAACTTTCGCAGTAACTGTTGCACCTTCTACAACTGGGCTACCAACTTTAACGTTTTCGCCACCAACGAAAAGAACTTTGTCAAAAGTAACAGTTTCACCAGCTTCAACATCTAATTTTTCAATGTAGATTGCTTGACCAGCTTCAACTTTAATTTGTTTTCCACCTGTTTCGATAATTGCGTACATACTTGCACCTCCTCTTAATTACTAAGACTCGCCAAAAACGAGGTAGACATAAATGCCTTTAGGGAACCTGTCTTGTGCGGTTGTAGCATATAGCCGTTTAGGTGCTATAAACTATAACATAAAGATGTTATCATGAATCATAGACGGTTGTCAATAAATGTTCTGCTAACTATTTTTTCCGTTCTACAATTTCTTTTTTACTTCCAAAACGAACGATAGCATACTTTTCGATAATATCATCTTTGAAATAAATTTCAAATGGAATATTTTTTTGTAATCCTTTTTGCAAAAACTGTTTTTGCAGTTCTTTAGGCGCAGCGATTAATACTGCTTCATCTTCTATATTGCCATATGTGATTAGTTCTCTCTCTAACTCATACGCAATTGTTTCATGCGACATCACATAACCCGTCGCTTTGCAAGGTACACACTCTTTTAATAATACGTCCCGTAAAGAATGCTTTTTACGTTTACGTGTCATTTCCAAAATCCCTAGCTCCGTAAAGCCGAGCACCCTTGTATATGTGCGGTCATCTTGCATAGCAGCTATGAGACATTCTCTTACCTTTTCTTTATCTTCTCTTTTTTTCATATTAATAAAATCAATTAATATCATACCACCAATATCACGAAGTCTTAATTGGCGTGCAATTTCTTCAGCGGCTAGCTCATTTGTGCGAAGTACTGTATCTTGTAAATTTTGTTTTCCCGTAAACTTGCCCGTATTCACATCAATTACAGTCATCGTCTCCATTTGTTCTACAATTAAATAAGCACCATTTGGAAGCCAAACAATTTTTTGGAGTGCCTTCTCAATCTCACGCTCTATTCCAAAATGGTTAAACATCGAAGACTTTTCATTATAAAAAGATACTTTTTCTTTTCCAACTTTGTCTTCTAATTCCTTTACTATACTTCTTGTATCTACAACTACTTTTTCAATTGTTTCAATTGGGTTCTCTTGAAATACACGATCTAAAAAGGTCGCCGGTCGATGAAGTAATAACGGCGCCTTTCCTTGACCCTCTTTTCTTTTTAACTCTTCATACAACTGTTGTAACCCTTGCATTTCAGCTTGTATCTCTTCAATTGCTCCTTTTTCAGAAGCAGAACGGAAAATGTATCCCCCCGTTCCCTCTATTTCAATTTGGAGTAACTGTTGTCTTCTTTTATTATTTTTTATTTTTCGAGAAACAGCGCGCATCTCATCAAACGGCATATAAACGACATATTTCCCGGTAAATTCTATATTCGCTGTCAATTTAGGCCCTTTCGTATCAATTGCCTCTTTCACAACTTGTACGAGTATCGCTTGCCCTTCATGTATACGATAAGAAGATGGTACATCATCGTATGAAAGGTAAGCATGTTTTTCTAAACCGATGTTTACAAAAGCTGCATTCATTCCAGCAATTGTTCTTACGACACGTCCAACATAAATATGCCCAACAATCTCTTGCTCTTCATTACGTTTCCATAAAAACTCAACAATCTTTTTCTTCTCTTCAATTGCAACGCGCTTTTCCGAACCAGCGTAATTCACATATAACGTTTTCAAAATTATTTCCTCACTTTATAATCTTCTTTGCTTTTACAATAATAAAAGGTTAGTGCTATCGTCAACACTAACCGATTAATTCTTCAACTGATGAAGTTGTTCGTTTTTCAGTAAAATATGCATAGAGCAATTCATTTTCATCCAATGTGTAATGCTCTTTATATTTTCCACGGACGATAATAGAATGCTTATATCCTCTACGAAATTTTGTGAAGATCGTATATAAACGATCTTCCGTTTGCACTTCAATAGGTGCAATCTTTTCGATTCCTCTTTTGTTTCCATAATAACGTTCTAATAAAAAACGCATAAATGCATACCGTCTTTGTTTCCACTCTTGATATAATGACACTGCTAAAAATACGAGTAGTACCCACATCATAATATTGTTACTATTCCAGAGTAACTGCCATCCTAATATTACACTAAAAAAAACACATGACAATTGCATCATCTTTTCATGTGCTTGTAAATAAGGGAAACGATATGATAATACATTAAACAATACTTTCCCGCCATCTAACGGCCAAATAGGAAGTAAATTAAATGCTAAAATAATTATATTATTCCACATGAAGAAATAATATAAATCTGCATTCAGCCAACCAGCTTTGAACAACATATAACCTACCAGCATCATCCAAACATGTTGAATCGGTCCTGCAATTACGACAACAAGTTCCTCTTTCAATGACTTATTACCATGTTCCTCAAGCTCGGCAACGCCACCAAACGGCAAAAGCTGAATTCTTTTTATACGCCAATTATAGTGTGCTGCTGCAAAAGCATGCCCAAGTTCATGAATAAGAACAATACAAAATAACAGTAGTAACTCTTTAAAACGCGCAGTAAAAATACCAATGACAATAATAACCCAAAATAATGGATGCACGGAAATTTTCGTTAAAACGTCCCTATATTTAATCAAATGATATCACCTGGATCGGATCAATAAATTTCTCATTCTTTTTTATCGCGAAATAAAACTTTCCATTTTTATCATTTGTATCATTACTCACCGTTCCAATTTTTTGTTTCTTTGAAACGTAATCATATAATTTCACTGACATATCGTTTAAGTTTGCATACCATGACTCCGTACCATCTGCATGTTGAATTTGAACTGTATTTCCAAGTTCCTCTTTCTTGCCTGCAAAAACAACTAACCCTTCATTTACTGACTCCACTTTTGCATTTGTAGCTGTTTGGACAAATACACCTTGGCCATTTTTTTGAAACCCTTGCATTACCTTTCCAGAAGCAGGAATTGCATAATCTTTTTGCTGAATACTTCCTTCTTTTTTCTCGTTCGGCGAATAGAATACAAGCGGTTTTCCAAATTGCTTTTCATACCATTTCGCTACAGTAGCAAACTGAAATTCCTCTTTCATCACTTTTTCTGTAACAGCTTTAGCTCCATTGAATGAAGAAGGAGCATTTTTATATAAAATAGCAACCGAAAGAACTAATATTGCTGATAATAAAACTTTGAAGAAAAAGACTTCCTTTCGAAATAAAGGATGCATTTCCTTTTCTCCATCTTCAATAAATACTGCTTCACTATCAAAATTCCCTCCGTTAAAATACTGCTCTTCCTCCATCCTTTCTTGCTCGGCCTTCCTTTTTGCAATCCGCTTTTTAATTTCTTCTACGCGTCTATTCTTCATACTGTCTCCTTTCTTTCGTTAAGCTAATTTCATTAGAAACAGTTGTATACAGTTTGTACATATGTATGAGCTAAGAAAGAAAGATATTCGTGTGAAGAAAAAAGAAAGCACCTCGCATATGTGCGAAGTGCTCTTAACGGATTCCAAAGAAGTTTTTCACCTTTGCAAATACCGATACCTTTTCTTGTTCAAATGCTTGTAATGGTACATTCTCACCTAACAAGCGTCTTGCAATATTACGATAAGCCAACGCTGCTTTTCCGCTTGGTTGCAACGCCACAGGTTCACCTGTATTTGTAGCTCGAATAACTTCATCGTCATCTTCGACAACACCAAGAAGCTCGATTGACAATGTACGTACAATTTCATCAACATCTAACATATCCTGTTCATGAAGCATATGACTACGTACACGGTTAATAACAAGTTTGGGTGGTTCAATATCCTCTTTTTCTAAAAGCCCAATAATACGATCCGCATCGCGCATTGAGGATACTTCTGGAGTCGTAACAACGATTGCTTTATCCGCACCAGCTACCGCATTTTTAAATCCCTGCTCAATCCCCGCAGGACAATCGATTAATATGTAATCATAATCTTGACGTAATACTTGTATTAATTCATCCATTTGTTCAGGTGTTACCGCTGATTTATCACTCGTTTGTGCTGCAGGTAATAAATAAAGATCATCAAAACGTTTGTCTTTAATAAGAGCCTGAGGTAAACGGCAACGCCCTTCAACGACATCAACAAGATCAAATACAATACGATTTTCCAGCCCCATTACTACGTCTAAATTTCGAAGACCGATATCTGTGTCAATTAAGCACACTTTCTTTCCAGATAACGCTAGGGCCGTACCAATGTTCGCAGATGTAGTAGTTTTACCTACTCCGCCTTTTCCAGATGTAATTACTATTGCCTCTCCCACAGCTATACAATTCCCCTTTCTAACTTTGTTAAATTAGGTCTAAGATGAGTGAGAAGTTGCAGGCGATCGACAACAATGTGATTGTTCTCATTAATATACGCACATTCTGCCGCCTCCGCTCCGTCTTCTTTCTCTTCCGGAGCCCGCATTGCCACATCACTAATTCGAAGTTGCATCGGGTTCATAACAGATGCAGCGATTACAGCATCCGAATCCCCATAATACCCAGCATGTGCAATTCCTCTTAATGATCCTACGACAAAAATATTCCCCCCAGCGATAACCGTTCCGCCTGGATTAACATCTCCAATTAACAACAAATTTCCTTTTACATGTAAAACTTGTCCAGAGCGAACAATTTTGGAAATAGGGACAATTTCTGTTTCTTCTTTCCAAGCTATTGCTTCTGCTTTAGTGATAACATCACTTTCAATTGAATCCACAACAAGATTCTTTTTATTACGAATTAACGTACGAATCTCTTCTTGTTGGACTTCTGTTAAATAACGATTTCCTACTTTCACATGCACTTCAATTAAAGAGCGCCCATCACCATCGTAGTAATGTGTAGAAAGTTTTTCGTCTAATTCCATCAATAATTCTGAGAATGAACAACAATCATCTAAATGAAGCGTTATCCCATCTTTTGTCCCTTTTATCGTTACATTTTGTTGCTTTTTTTCTTCCACTAAAGTTCACCCCACCGATTCAATTCGACATAAAATTAGAAAATCCTTTTTTCTTTTTCTTCCATCGCTTTTGAAAGACGCACTATATATCGTCTCAGTGGGAAACAAACTATCAATAAGAAAATAGCATTTAACAATAAAGTAGAAAGGAGACGATCTGTGAAAAAGACATACGCTGGCATATGAGTACGTCCTAATAAAGTTAAGAATCCATACACATAATACTCTAGTGCTACAACGCTAGCTAATATGATAGAAACAACAATAAATAAATTCAATTGTAGTACTTTCATCACACTATATACTAAATAAGCTAAAATCGGATAAGCAAAAATATATATCCCGACAAGTTCTGTGTATACGGTATCAAATAAGAAGCCAAATAATAGTCCGTAATAAATCCCTTGGACCGGACTATAATACACTGTAATAAAACATAAGACGATTATAAAGAAATGCGGTGCTGCTATGCTGTCTTTCCAAAACACATCCGTTGGAACAACAGTAGCAAACATATTTTCAAAGAGAAACACAAAAAGGAGCAAAAGAGGAAGAGCTGCTCTTTTTAATATCTTCATCATCTCTTCTTCTCCTCCTATTCTAATGGCGCTGAAGGTGTTGCACGTTTAGCAACCGTAATATGCTCTACGTCATTTAAATCAGCGGCAGGTTTTACATAAGCTGTTTTTGTTAAGCCATATGCATCCGGCTGAACTTCAACGATTTTTCCAATTACAAGACCTTTCGGGAAAATATCACCCAGTCCAGATGTTACAACTAGTTGATCTTTCTCTACTGGTGCATCAGAGCCAATCTTTGTGAAAAGAAGTAATTGCTTTTCTTTGTCATAACCTTCAATCAATCCAAAGATTTTCTCTTGCCCTTGTACAATAGCAGAAACGCGATTTGTTCGGCTCATAGAACTTAGTAATTCTACTGATGATGTAAACTGAGATACACTTTTCACTCTTCCAACTAACCCTTGTGAAGTTACTACAGCCATATCTTTTTTAATTCCTTGCTGTGCCCCTTTATCAATTCCAATTAAATCGTACCATTTATCTGGATTACGAGAAACAACAGTAGCTGGAATTTCAGTATACCCGCTATTTAACTCTTTTTTACCAGTTAGCTCTTGTAACTTCTTGTTATCATCTTCTAATTGTTTTACTTTCCCTGATAGACCTGCATAATTATCTAATTTTGCTTTTAATTCTTTATTCTCTTCATACGTGCGCTTTACATCCTCTACATTTTCGAAGAATCCAGCTACGTATTTCGCTGGCTTTTGGAATACACGTTCTACAACACCGACAGTATCTTTAACAAACTGCTCTGGCCATGTTAAACTGTTCCGTTCTTTCAATGAGATTCCAATCAATGCCACGAGAAGAATAATACTAACCAACAAAACAATTAATCTTTTGTTTAAGAAAAACTGTGGCACGTTCACACCCTCTTAATTTCACTGATTTTTATTTTGCAATATTATCGAGCAGCAGTTTTGAAAAGATCGATATTGTCTAATGCTTTACCTGTTCCAATTGCTACGCAATCTAATGGATCTTCTGCAACAAGAACTGGCATTTTCGTTTCTTCACTAATTACTTTATCTAAATTACGTAGTAATGCCCCGCCACCTGTTAATACGATACCGCGGTCCATAATATCAGCCGCTAATTCAGGTGGAGTTTTTTCTAACGTATTTTTAACCGATTCTACAATCGCATCTACTGTATCTTTTAATGCATCTGCAATTTCTTCTGGCTGAATTAGTACTGTTTTTGGTAAACCACTTACTAAATCACGACCGCGAATTTCCATAGGCTCGATACCTTCTGGCTCGCCTGCAGAACCAATTTCTAATTTTAATGCTTCAGCTGTTCTTTCACCGATCATTAAGTTATAGCTTTTCTTAATGTACTGAATGATTGAATCGTCCATATCATCACCAGCAACACGGACTGACTGGCTTGTTACAATACCACCTAGAGAAATAATTGCAACTTCTGTTGTACCGCCACCGATATCAACAACCATACTACCAGTTGGTTCCCAAACAGGTAAGTTTGCACCAATTGCTGCTGCAAATGGCTCTTCGATAGGATAAGCATCACGAGCACCCGCTTGACGAGTCGCATCGATTACTGCACGTCTTTCTACAGCTGTAATACCAGATGGTACACATACCATTACATACGGCTTACGTGAGAAGAAACCGTTTGATTTTTGAGCTTGTTGAATGTAATATTTCATCATTGTTGCAGTTGTTTCATAATCAGCAATTACACCGTCTTTCATCGGGCGAAGTGCCACAACGTTCCCTGGTGTACGACCAATCATTTGTTTTGCATCGCTACCTACAGCAACGATTTGTTTCGTATCAGTTTGTAACGCAACTACTGAAGGTTCACGTAAAACTACACCTTTTCCTTTTACATATACAAGCGTGTTCGCAGTTCCTAAGTCTATTCCAAGATCGCGAGTAAATCCACCAAATCCAAACATATTATTTATCTTCCTTTCTTGTTTTCACGGACTCATTTTTTCTTACTTTATATTATAAAAACAGTACGTTTTTTATATCTTTATCCTTTTTGTAGATAAATTTCTACAAAAAACTCATAAATCACATTATAAAACAAAATAAGTAAAAAGCATAGTCTTAAATATGACCTTTTTCCTTTAAACTCACGAATTTATGGTCACCTATTATAATATGATCAAGCACTTCAATTCCGATAATCTGGCCGCATTCTACTAAGCGTTTTGTTACTGCAATATCTTCACGGCTCGGCGTGGGATCTCCTGAGGGATGGTTATGAAGACATATGATAGAGGCTGCTGCACGACGGAAGGCTTCTTTAAAAACTTCCCTCGGGTGTACAATTGACGTGTTTAAACTTCCAATAAAGATCGTTTGCCTATGTATAACTTGATTTTTTGTATTTAAATATAAACAAACAAAATGCTCTTGTTGTAAAAAACGCATTTCTTCCATCATGTATTTCGCACAATCTTCTGGACTTCGAATACTATATCTATTTTGATATTCTAAACGTACCATTCTTCTGCCTAGTTCAAAGGCTGCCATAAGTTGCGATGCCTTTGAAATCCCAATACCATGTATACTAATTAGCTCTTCTAATGTTGCATCTTTCAACATACGTAAGCCATCAAATTGATGTAAAATTTTATCTGACAACTTTAAAACTGTTTCTTCTTTAGAACCTGTTCTGAGTAACACTGCGAGAAGCTCTCGATTTGATAAACTTCCAGCACCTTCTAACAATAAACGCTCCCGTGGCTGTTCTTCTCTTACAACATCACGAATACCGTTCATCTCTCCACCCCTTTATTTGTTCTCTCAAAGAAAACCCCATGCAATTTTACGCATGGGTTACATCAATATCAAATTGTTTTAATTCCCGAACGAGACGTGCAATTGGTAAGCCAACTACACTATAGTAGTCCCCTTGAATATTTTGAACGAAAATAGATCCTTTACCTTGAATCCCATAACTACCGGCTTTATCAAGAGGTTCTTTCGACGCGACGTATGTATCAATTTCCTCTTCTGTTAACTCCCAAAATGTAACTTCTGTACGCTCATAAAAAGTAACCGTTTTTTCTTTTGCTATAATCGCAACACCTGTATACACTTCATGTGTTTTCCCTGATAGTAATTGTAACATCTCTTTCGCCTCATCCTCATTCGAAGGCTTACCAAGAATACGCGACTCATATGTAACAATTGTATCTGCACCTAACACAATGTGATCACTATTATTTTCTGCCACCGCTGATGCTTTTTGCAAGGCAAGCGACATTACAATATCAGAAGGCGATGAATATGCACCAATTGTTTCCTCTACTTCACTTACAACGATTTCAAATGGCACACTAGCTAACTCAAGCAATTCCTTCCTCCGAGGTGACCCTGAAGCTAAAATTATTTTTCTCATATTTTCTCCTTCCTTTCTCACATGAAGCAGAACAATTTATATTAATCGTATCAAAGGAATAGTTTGTCCACAAATGAAAGAAATATTAATTTCTCTAACTAAAATAACACTTCTTTATTGCATACGATTATATTCCTGTCATAGAGAAAGCACTTTGCTCTAAATTCAAAAGAAAAGAAAAGAAAGAAGTACATGTACTTCTTTCTTACTCATTTTATTATCCTATCATTTCACTTTCTACGAAACAATTTTTTCATACGAGAGTAAACCATCAATAATAACTTGATTTAATTTCGCCAAAGATTCCTTATCCATCTTCCCATCTTTTACTGTTTGTACAGCTACCGACGTATACATATACAGTTTCTTTGCTTCTTCTTGTTTCATACTTTTCCCTTCTTTTTCAACCTTTTTCCATTCTTTTTCAATTGCTTCTATATCTTTTGCGCTGCTTTTTCCACCAACTTGTACGCTAGAAGCATATTTTGCTAAATGAGTGTATAATGGCTGCACTTTTGTTAAAAATGTCCCTACTTCTTTATCATCTTTCAGCAATGCTTTATCTGTTATATCCCAGTTCTTTTTTAAAACGGAGACACCATCATTTTTATACTTAGTCATTAATTGATTTATAGACTGTTCATCGCTAGCAATACCAACAACTATTGCATACTTATCACCGCTCGGTCTCAAAGCACCAATGCCCCCATTGCCTTTCCATTCTTCAAGAGCTGCCTGTCCCTTTTCTTCAGAAGAATAAAGCCCCCCTTGAACAAAAAATAATTTCATCGGATCCAATGACGTTCCTGCCTGTGCTTTTTGTTTTTCTTCTTTCGGTGCTGGTGTTTGTTCTGCCGTTCCACCCACCTTTGATTCTCCATTTCCAGTCGGCCTTGAAGCTGTCACTTCACTTCCTCCTGTCGTTCCTTGTCCAGTAAGTAAATGAAGCATCCCCATTCCAAACGCCGTACCGATAATGATTGCAGTTGCAACGATTACAATTAATGTATTACTCCACTTCTTTCGGTATTTTTCCACAGACATTGATTTCGCTTTTTGAAACGGAACAACATTTTTCGGTCGTTCACTTTCTACTACCATCCATTCAAATTCATCTTTCTTTTTTTCCTCATACTTCGCTTCTGTTCCATTCACTTTCACTGAGATCGTTCGTGATTGCTTGTCCATACACTCACACCTCACCTCTTATCGTTGTCCGCATCATATCATATTCATTTCATAAAAAAACGAGATATTTGTCAGAGGAATTCGCCAAATAACCCTATATATTTATCTTATATGTATGCATTTGACTTCATTTGTAGAACAAAAAAACTAGATAGCAAAGACTATCTAGTTTTTCTGGCGAATATATTTTCGTACTTCAGAAATGAAATAAAGAGAACCTGTTATGATAAAAACATCATTTTCTGCTATCATTTCAACTTTTGTATCAATTGCCTCTTTCCAATTTTCAAAAACTAATTTTGATTCTTTCTGTGAATATGATGCAAGCTTATCAGCAGAAATAGCACGATCAAAGGCGAATGTTGTAAAAATAATTTCATCTGCAATGGTTTCTAATTGACCTACCATGTTATGTAATTGTTTATCACCAAGGGCAGTAAATAACACTATTACATTTTTATCTTTGTAATGCGCTTCTACTGTTTTCACAAGGCTTTCGATACCTTCTGGATTATGAGCACCATCTATAATAATGTCTGGATTACTTTGCAGTTTTTCAAAGCGCCCCACCCAATACGCTTCCTGTAATCCAGTTCTTATTTCTTCTTCCTCAATTAAAAATGATAAGTATGTTTTTACATACATGACTGCCATAAGCGCAAGTGCTGCGTTTCCTACTTGGTGGCTGCCTTTCATTGTGATTCGCACATCTTCAAAAGAGGCGAAAGGACAAGTGAAATCGAACCGTTCTCCATCTTCACTAGACTGTTTATGTAATGCTGTAAAATGGTTGTCCATCTCGTATAAGTTTGCATGATTTTCCTTTGCAACATTTTGAATGACTTGCAAAGCTTCTTCATCTTGTACACCAGTAATTACCGGCACGCCAGACTTAATAATCCCCGCCTTTTCATATGCAATTTCTCCTAGTGTATTTCCTAAAATATGCATATGATCGTGACCGATATTCGTAATAATCGTGAGAACAGGGTGTATAACATTGGTAGAATCAAAACGTCCACCAAGCCCTGTTTCAAATAAAACAACATCACAGAAATTGAATTTGCCGAAATAGCAAATCGCCATAACAGTAATAATTTCAAACTCTGTCGCTTCCCCTAAATCCGTTTCATCTAGTTTTTCCACGACTGGTTTTACCAGCTTTACAAGTTCAGTAATCTCTTCGTCTGCAATTGGTGTTCCATTCACACTAATGCGTTCATTAAATGATTCGATGTAAGGAGAGGTAAACGTTCCTACCTTATATTTCGCGCCTTCTAACATGTAACGCATATATGTTAACGTTGAACCTTTTCCATTTGTACCAGCAAGATGAACACATTTTATATGACGCTCTGGATTTCCAAGTTCTTCTAACATCCATCTCATTCTTTCTAATCCTGGCTTAATTCCAAATTTCAATCGGCTATGGATCCACCCTATCGCTTCTTCGTATGTATGTATCACGTATGTTTTTCCCCTTTCAAAAGACAACTTTCATAGTTCTATTATACGCAAAGAAAAGAGACTCACCAATATAGTGAGTCTCTAAAAACATTTTTACTTTTCAAGATCTGCTAGACGTTGACGAACTGCTTCGCGTTTTTCTAGGTAATCTTGCTCTTTCGCACGCTCTCCTTCAATAACCGCTGCAGGAGCTTTCGCTACGAAACCTTGGTTAGAAAGTTTCTTCTGTACACGTTCTACTTCTTTATCGAACTTCTCAAGTTCTTTCTCAAGACGAGCTCTCTCTTCATCAAGATTGATAAGATCAGCTAACGGTAAGAATAACTCTGCACCTGATACGATTGCAGTCATTGCCTTTTCTGGCGCTTGTAAGTCTGTTTGAATTGTTAATTCGCTTGGGTTACAGAAACGCTCAATGTAAGAGCTATTTTTCGTAAGTTGAGCAAGTACAGCCTCATCTTTTGCTTTAATTTGCATTTGAACTTTTTTGCTCATTGGCGTATTTACTTCTGCACGGATGTTACGAACAGAGCGAATGATATCAACTAGAAGGTGCATTTCTGCCGCAGCCTCCGTATCTTGTAAATCTTCGCGAACTGTTGGCCACGCAGCTACTGTAATAGACTCGCCTTCATGCGGTAAATGTTGCCAAATTTTCTCTGTTACGAATGGCATGAATGGGTGTAATAGACGCATTGTTTGATCTAATACGTAAGCTAAAATAGAACGAGTTGTTTTCTTAGCTGCTTCATCTTCACCGTATAGTGGAAGTTTCGCCATTTCAATATACCAATCACAGAAATCGTCCCAAATGAAGTTGTATAATGAACGACCAGCTTCACCGAACTCATATTTATCCATGTTACGTGTTACGCTTTCGATTGTTTCGTTTAAGCGAGTTAAGATCCACTTATCCGCAACTGATTTTTCACCAGTTAAATCGATTTCTTCATACTTCATATCATCCATGTTCATTAATACGAAACGTGATGCGTTCCAAATTTTATTAATGAAGTTCCAAGTAGATTCTACTTTTTCCATGCTGAAACGTAAATCTTGACCTGGTGCACTTCCTGTTGATAAGAAGAAACGCATTGCATCTGCACCGTACTTCTCGATAACATCCATTGGGTCAATACCGTTACCAAGAGATTTACTCATTTTACGACCTTGCTCGTCACGAACTAAACCGTGAATTAATACATCTTTAAATGGACGCTCTCCTGTAAACTCTAAACCTTGGAAAATCATACGAGATACCCAGAAGAAGATGATATCATAACCCGTTACTAGTGCATCTGTTGAATAGTAACGTTTGAAATCTGCTGAATCTTCATTTGGCCAACCAAGTGTTGAGAATGGCCATAACGCTGAACTGAACCATGTATCAAGTACGTCGTTATCTTGATTCCAGTTTTCAATATCTGCTGGTGCTTCTGTACCTACGTATACTTCACCAGTTTCTTTATGGTACCAAGCTGGAATACGGTGTCCCCACCATAATTGACGAGAAATACACCAGTCATGAATATTTTCCATCCAACGTAAATATGTGTTTTCAAAACGCTCTGGTACGAACGTTACTTTTTCTTCTTCTTTTTGTTGAAGCGCTACTGCTTTTTCAGCAAGTGGAGCCATTTTTACGAACCACTGTGTTGATAAATAAGGCTCAACAACTGCACCGCTACGCTCACTATGACCTACTGAATGCATATGTGGCTCGATTTCTACTAATACGCCAGCTTCTTGTAAGTCTTTTACTAATTCTTTACGGCATTCGAAACGATCCATACCGTTATACTTACCAGCTTTTTCGTTCATTGTTCCATCTTCGTTCATTACTAAAATGCGTGGTAAGTCATGACGGTTACCTACTTCAAAGTCATTCGGGTCATGAGCTGGTGTAATTTTTACAACGCCCGTTCCGAAATCTTTTTCTACGTACTCATCAGCAATAATCGGAATCTCACGGCCTACGATTGGAAGTGTAACTGTTTTTCCGATTAAATGTTTGTAACGATCGTCTTCTGGATGAACTGCTACTGCTGTATCACCAAGCATCGTTTCTGGACGAGTTGTCGCAAGACGAATATGACCAGAACCATCTGTTAACGGATAGTTCATATGGTAGAATGCACCTTGAACTTCTTTATGAATTACTTCAATATCAGAAAGAGCTGTACGTGTTGCTGGATCCCAGTTGATGATATATTCACCACGGTAAATTAAGCCTTTTTCGTATAATTGAACGAATACTTTATTAACCGCATCTGATAAACCTTTGTCTAATGTGAAACGTTCACGAGAATAGTCTAGTCCTAAACCAACTTTCCCCCATTGTTGACGAATGTGAGAAGCGTACTCTTCTTTCCACTCCCAAGCTTTTTCAAGGAATTTTTCACGGCCAAGATCGTAACGTGAAATACCTTCTTCACGAAGTTTTCCTTCTACTTTCGCTTGTGTTGCGATACCAGCATGGTCCATTCCCGGAAGCCATAGTACATCGTATCCTTGCATACGCTTCGTACGAGTTAAAATATCTTGAAGAGTTGTATCCCAAGCATGACCTAAGTGTAACTTACCAGTTACGTTCGGAGGTGGAATTACAATTGTATACGGTTGTTTCTTCTCGTCTCCTGTTGCTTCAAAATATTTGCCTTCAAGCCACCATTGATAAAGGCCTTCTTCAACGGACATATGATCATATTTAGTTGGTAAATTCTTTTCCGTGTTTGACATTATTTTCCCTCCTTAAAATAAAAAATGTCCCTCATCCAAAAAGGACGAGGGACATCGCGGTAC
Organism: Bacillus sp. PK6-16; assembly: GCF_056530295.1. Lineage (NCBI taxonomy): Bacteria > Bacillati > Bacillota > Bacilli > Caryophanales > Bacillaceae > Bacillus > Bacillus sp. PK6-16. Next base: position 1,000,199 of record NZ_CP096511.1, on the reverse strand, counting down.
CACCTTTATTTACAAACAAATTCATAATTTGCTTATACTCTTAATTTGATAACGGACAAATCCGTCTTTTCCTAATAAGAACTATTCTGTTCAGAAAAGATGCTCCAGGGCTACCTTCTAACATAACTATCTAGAGAATCTCCCAGCTAATGATTCTCCTCTCTGAAGACGTTTCATGTTATACTCTTCCCCTTCAAGGCATTTATATGATTGTTAATTATTATATACAATAGTGTAAAAAACGAAACCTTATTCGTCAAGATAAATTTAAAACTACAGCTTTTCGTGCCAAAAAGAAGATAAGTAGAATCCTCTACTTATCTTCTTTACCACGCTATTTGTGGGCAGTAAGACCTCCACCTCAAAACTCAGCTGAAGCAAAGAAGTTAGATGGGAGCCCTGCTGCCCGTAAACGCCCAATTGGTGAAGGCTAATCATCAGCGGGGAATGTTTACTTTATCCGTTCCCTTGCTGGGCAGCTTGTAATTGTGACAGGAAATATTCTATATTGCTAACGAGCCAATGCGATTGTTGCAAACTCTTTACTCCGCGCAGTTCATTTTCCTCGTTGCGATTATCTCTTCTTTTCTTATAAGACTGGATTTGCCGAATAAATTGTGATGGATACGTCATATACGCAAACATAAGTAGTTGCTCTTCTTTCGTAAAAGGGAAATTTTTTTGATACATTTGAAACCATTCAAACCGATCACTTCTTGCGATTGGATATGTGTTTAAAGACCGTGAATAAAAACCTACTATATCTTGCACAGGCGTTGCAAACTTCGATTTTTCTAAACTAATAAAATAGCCATTCCGCTCATAGTCAAATAAAAAATGATTCAGTGACACATTACCATGCACAAAAGTAATACGCGTTTTCTCTTTTTCTTTCATCGCATCGTTCCACTCATTTAATTGCTTCGTTGCAAATTCACGCGCTCTCATTACATGATGATAGTACGTACAATATTGCAATTCAAACGGGGACATATACCATTTTGATTCAGATTCTACGAGAAACTCTTCTAACATCTCACCATCATTTTCCCAACGATCGGATATACTTGTATAATGTTTTTCTAAATCTTCTTCCGTATACGTTTCTTCCTTCACAGTTTTTTGATGCAACGTTCCAAGTGTCTGAAACATTTTATGGTATTGATCATTGTCCTCACCGTTTCCTTCTGCACGTTCTAACCAAGGCATTAAATAATAATTATACGTCCCGTCACTTAAAATATAACTTCCATCCGTCGCATGATATATAGGTACATAATTTGAAAAACCTTTCTCCTTCAAATATTGAATATGATGCAGAAAGTTATTCCGCTCTAACTTTCTGCCTTCTATTTTCTTGAGTGCATATGGACCTTGATTCGTATAAATTTTCATTACATTTCCGTGCTCTTCCATATGCTGCGTATCCAATCTATATTGCCTCACGATAGGTTCATAGTGATTTCGCAACTCAATATCCATACGAATAACCCTTTCTATTCAAAACATAGCCTCTAAGAAAGGAAGTGAGTGAAAACACTCACTTCCTTATTTCGCCTTTACCCTTGAAACGGGAATATAAATAATTTGCCCCGTATTTAAAAATATATCTTCTGTTTGATTGACACGGTATAAATTTTGTACAGACGTTTCATAACGGTCTGCAATAGATTCAATTGTATCCCCTTCTTGCACGAAATACATTCTTAACTTTGTAAATTCTTCTTCCGGTTCTTTCGTAAATAGTTTTGTTAAATAAAGCGCATTTTCATCTCGCTGTGAGTACTCTTCTTCTTGTTCTTCCTGCTTTTTCGCTTTTTCTTTCTTGAAATCTTTTCGTCCGAACAGTTCAAATTGCGGCGTTGTTTCTTGCTCCTCTTCACGTTCCACAAATTCATGTTCTTCTATTTTCTCTTCTTCTAATTCCTGCTCTTTTCTTTCCTCTAATTGGAACGGTTCAAACGCGTAATCTTCCCACTCATCTGATTCCTTATATGCTGGTTCTTCTACATGCGGCGCCGGTCTATTTTCATCCTCTTGCGCTGAATCTTCTTCTAACTCAGCATACACCGTTTCTTCCTCTTCAACTTCATCCTCACTTCTCTCTTCATCACACAAACCGGTAATAGATATATCCGCTAATAATTGTAAGCAACCATTTTCCTTTAATTCATAATCAAATTCCTCGATTGATACATATAGCTCTTCAATTACTTTCACTCGATTTCTCGGAATTGATATTTCAAGTGGAAAGGAATGAACAAGTTCATTAACCCCATCTTCTCTTGTTTCTACATAATCAATTGACTTTGCTGGCGATAGTTCTCTTAATGAATACGCGGAATCATCTTTTCGTGCAACATACTCTCCCGTTAAATCTAATTGTCCTCTCACGATTACTTCATGATCAAGCTCTTCTATCTCAACGTCTGGATCTAACGAAATTGACAAAAGTTCTTCGACTTCCTGTCCTTTTTGGAACCACACAGATTCTTTTAATGAAAATCGTAATGAATGATCTGTAGCCACTTCTTTTCCCCCTCCCAAACTATATGTCATTACAGATTTATGTGTGGGAAGCTTACTTTATGAATAAAAAAAATCGCTCCCCTTATGGAGAGCGATTTTCTCTAATACACTACGCTTTTAATTTTGACATTGCAATTTCAGCTGCTGCAATCGTCGCTTCAATATCTGCATCACTATGTGCTGTCGATAAGAATAAACCTTCGAATTGAGATGGTGGTAAGAATACACCTTGTTCTACCATTTCACGATAGTAAGCCGCAAAGAATTCTAAGTTTGAAGATTTTGCTGCATCGTAATTAATAACGGGTTCATCTGTAAAGAAAATACCAATCATAGAGCCTGCACGGTTAATATGATGCGGAATGCCATGTTTTTCAGCTGCTTTACGTAATCCAGCTTCTAACATTTCAGCTTTACGCTCAAATTCTACATATGATTCTGGCGTTAACTGTACTAACGTTTCATAACCTGCCGCCATTGCAAGTGGGTTACCTGATAAAGTACCAGCTTGGTAAATCGGTCCGCTTGGCGCAACTTGGCGCATAATTTCCGCTTTACCACCGTATGCTCCTACCGGTAAACCACCACCGATTACTTTACCTAGGCATGTTAAATCAGGCGTTACGCCATAATAACCTTGGCCACAATTATAAGCTACTCGGAACCCTGTCATTACTTCATCAAAAATAAGCAATGCACCGTTTTGTTCTGTTACTTCACGAAGACCTTCTAAAAATCCAGGCTGCGGAGGAACAACCCCCATATTTCCTGCTACTGGTTCTACAATTACACAAGCAATATCATCACCGAATTGTTCAAACGCGTATTTTACGCTTTCTAAATCGTTATAAGCTACTGTAATCGTATTTTTCGCTACACCTTCTGGTACACCAGGACTATCTGGTAAACCTAAAGTCGCCACACCAGAACCAGCTTTAATTAATAACGAATCACCATGACCGTGGTAACAACCAATAAATTTCAAGATTTTATTACGACCTGTATAACCACGAGCTAAACGTAGTGCACTCATTGTTGCTTCCGTTCCAGAGTTAACCATACGCACAATCTCAATTGATGGCACGCGCTCAATAACAAGTTTTGCTAATTTATTTTCAATTTCTGTTGGTGCACCGAAGCTTGTACCTCTTTCAGCAACAGATTTTAACGCTTCTACAACACGATCATTTGCATGACCATGAATTAAAGGACCCCATGATAATACGTAGTCGATGTATTCATTCCCATCGATATCATATACTTTAGAGCCTTTTCCACGCTCCATAAACAACGGATTCATCCCAACAGACTTAAAGGCACGAACCGGGCTATTTACGCCACCAGGCATTAAGTCTTGCGCCTCTTCAAACGCTGCAATTGACTTATCAAACTTTTTCATTATTTAGCGCCTCCTTCTTGTAACCATCTTGCTGCATCTTTTGCATGATACGTAATAATTAAATCTGCCCCTGCACGTTTCATACTAATTAATTTTTCAAGAACAACTTCTTTTTCATTAATCCAACCATTTTGCGCTGCCGCTTTAATCATCGAATATTCACCACTTACATTATAAGCGACAACTGGTAAATTAAAGTTATTTTTCACATCACGAACGATATCTAAGTAAGAAAGAGCTGGTTTTACGATTAAGAAATCTGCACCTTCCATTACATCTGATTCTGCTTCACGGAATGCTTCCATACGGTTTGCCGGATCCATTTGATATGTTTTACGGTCACCAAATTGCGGTGCACCGTGCGCAGCATCACGGAATGGTCCATAAAATGCTGATGAATATTTCACAGCGTACGACATAACTGGCACGTGTCCAAAACCATTTTCGTCTAATGCATGACGAATTGCTGTTACGAAGCCGTCCATCATGTTTGATGGCGCAATAATATCCGCTCCTGCTTTCGCTTGACTTACAGCTGTTTTCGCAAGAACTGCAAGAGACTCGTCATTTAAAATAATCCCATCTTCAATTACACCGCAATGACCATGGCTTGTAAATTGACATAAACATGTGTCTGCAACTACTACTAGCTCAGGGAAATCACCTTTAATTTGCTGAATAGCACGTTGTACAATTCCATGATCACAATATGCTGATGATCCAACTTCATCCTTTTCAGCAGGTAAACCAAATACAATAACAGAACGAATACCTAAATCAACAACTTCTTGCATTTCAGCTTGCAATAAATCTAAAGACATTTGATATACGCCCGGCATAGAAGGAACTTCATTACGAACATTTTCACCTTCTAATACAAAAATAGGGTAAATAAAATCTTCCGTATGTAAAAACGTTTCACGCACAAGTGCACGCATGCCCCCGCTTTGTCTTAAACGACGATGACGATTAAATTGTAAAGAGTTCATAGATTTCTATCCCCATTCTTTCATTTTATAGATTCACAAACATATTGTAGTAATGCTTCTACAGTGTACTCTTTCGGCACAATAACAGACGGAAAATAAAGACTTGCCTCTTTTTCCGTAATAGGTCCTATACAAGCAATTGTACATTTTTTTGTCCATTCTCTCCAGTTTGTACCCTCAAGTAAACGAACAAAACTAGTAACAGTTGAAGGGCTCGTAAATGTAATAATGTCTACTTTCCCTAACTTCAATGCTGCTATAAGTTCTTGCTTTTTTTCTATATTCACTTTCGTACCGTATACGATTAGCTCATCTAGAGAAACACCAATTTCCCGAAGTGCAACCGGAATTACCTCTCTTGCTAAATTCCCTTTCGGAAATAAAATACGTTCGTTTCCACTTAATTCTTTTAGAAACTCTTCTGCAAATGCTTCTGCAACAAATGAAGTCGGAACAAAATGAACTTGATAGCCCCTTTTTTCTAACTCTAATTTTGTTTTCACACCTACCGCAGCGATTTTAATGGTTAGCGGTAGTTTCTTTTTTAAACTATCTAGAAAAAAAGCTACACCATTTCTGCTCGTAAAAATAACCCAGTCGTATGAATGTAGCTGCTCTTCAATATGTTGAATTTGCCTATGAGACATACCTTCCATACGCAAAAGCGGAATTTCCAATGGAATTCCGCTCTTTTCTTTCACTGCTACACTCATTTGTTTCGCTTGATGCTGGGCACGTGTAATCAATACCGTTTTTCCAGCGAGAGCGTTCATATTTATTGTTGCTCCTTATTTGCAGCAAGAATGAGTTCTTTGGCGCCTTGTTTAATTAAACGGTCCGCGGCCTCTAACCCTACTTCCTCAGGATTAGTACCCACTACTGTCTCTTTTAATAAAACAGAGCCATCCATAGAGCCGACAAGAGCTGTTAATTCGATTGCATCGTTTTCTGTAAGGGTTGCATATCCAGCAATTGGAACTTGGCATCCACCTTCAAGTTTATGAAGAAATACTCGCTCCGCTGCCACTGTTCTTTCTGTTATCGTATCATTAATATGCGCTAACAACTGCAATAAATCCTTATCATCCTCACGACACTCAATCGCTAATGCACCTTGTCCTACAGCAGGTACACATAACGTATCATCTAAATGTTCTGTAATAACATCATTATCCCAGCCCATTCTCTGTAATCCAGCTGTCGCTAAAATAATCGCATCGTAATCTTCTTCTTTTAATTTACGTAAACGTGTATCGATATTCCCGCGAATCCACTTCACTTGTAAATCTGGTCTCGCAGCGAGTAGCTGTGCACTACGTCTTAAACTACTCGTACCTAAAATAGCACCTTCCGCTAACTCTTTAAACGATGCTCCATTTTTTGAGATAAAAGCATCACGAGGGTCAACACGCTTTGGTGTACAGCCAATCATTAAACCTTCTGGAAGTACGGCTGGCATATCTTTCATACTATGTACAGCCATATCGATTTCTTTCGTAAGTAACGCATGCTCAATTTCTTTAACGAACAAGCCTTTTCCGCCTACTTTTGAAAGAGTAACATCTAAAATAACATCACCTTTTGTGACAATTTCTTTCACTTCAAATTCATATGGTAGACCTAGGGCTTTTAACTGATCAATAAACCAGTTTGTTTGCGTTAATGCTAGTTTACTCTTTCGTGATCCTACAATAATTTTGCGCATAATTCTCTCTCCTCATTATAAATACCAAAAGTGGAAATTGGATAAACTGCTTAATAGAAAAATGTTTACTAGCATTACGAGAAACGATCCGATATTCCACTGTACAATTTTCTTACCTTGCAACACATCTGCCGCTCGTAAATATAAACCTGTGCAATACACAAATAGAACGACAAAAGATCCGATTACTTTCGTATCATACCAATGGAAATTATCCAATTTTGTATATCCCCATATACATCCTAATAAAATTGCTAGTAAGAAAAATGGAACAGAAAATAAATTTAATCCGTAAGACATAGATTCTAGCTTCGGTAAATTCCCTAACCTTCTTAATCTCGCATTCCATTTTTTCTTTTTTAATAGGCGATATTGCAATAAATACATAATAGAAAAAATGAACGATACAGTAAACGTTGCGTAAGAAATAATTGCCATACCGACATGCACGTATACAAGTTCTGAAACTAATTGTTCCGCAAGTACTGGCGACATCTTTCCGAGCGGTGTAAAAATAGAAAAAGCGCTTACGCCAAATGCTACAACATTTGTAAAAAAGACTAAAAAGTCAATTCTCATAAATCGATTAATAACTAACGACATCGTAATCAATAACCAAACATAAAAATAAATCCCTGATAATAAAGTTAAAATAGGATTCGTTTCTGAATCTGTAGCTCTAAGCAACATAAAAATAGACTGCAGGACCCATACAATCGCAAGTAACCAAAAAGCAAATCGGTTCGCCTTTCGGTTACTTTGGAAATAATCTATAAAATATAAACTAATGCTACAAGCATATAAAATAATTGCAATATGATAAATAATACTGTTATTTAAAAAACTCATCCGATCATCCTTCCAAATTATAAAGATGGAACGGATGGTGTCCACACTCTTTTATGTTCTACTTCTTCCGCACGACTCTCTACTTCTTCCGTTTCTAAATCAAAAATCTTTGCAAATAACGCTAATTTTTCGCTCGCTCCCTCTTCAGCAGCTATTTCTTTCGCTACTAAAATTGGGTCTTTTAATAATTGATTAATAATACTTTTCGTATGCTTACTAATGACTTTTTTCTCACGATCACTAAGGTTTGGTATTTTTCGCTCTAGGCTTACCATCGTTTCACTTTGGATTGCAAGTGCCTTATCACGAAGAGCTGATATTAATGGAACAACACCAAGTGTACTTAACCACGTTTTAAATAGAACAATTTCCTCTTCAATCATAAATTGAATTTTCTCTGCCTCTTTCAAACGCTCAGCACGGTTTGCCTCCACTACTCCTTGTAAATCATCAATATCATACAAGAAAGAACCTTCTAGCTCATCAATCGCTGGATCAATATCACGCGGCACTGCAATGTCAACCATAAATAATGGACGACCAGAGCGCATTTTCTCCACCTTTGTCATCATCTCTTTCGTAATGACATACTCAGATGCACCAGTTGAACTAATTAAAATATCTGCTTCTAATAATGCACATTGTAATTCGCTTAACGATTTTGCATGTCCCATATATTTCTCAGCCATTACTTCTGCTTTCGAAAGCGTCCTATTCATAACTGTTACTTTACGAGCACCACTTCCATATAAGTTTTGTAGTGCAAGTTCGCCCATTTTACCAGCACCAAGAATAAGCACATGACAATCTGTTAACTCGCCAAATATTTTCTTTCCAAGCTCAACAGCAGCATAACTAACAGACATTGCACTTTCCCCGATTGTTGTTTCTGAGTGGGCACGTTTTGCTAATGTAATGACTTGCTTAAACAATTCATTAAAAATTGTGCCTGTTGCTTTAACTTGTTGCGCTTCTAAAAAGCTATCTTTTATTTGACCTAAAATCTGCGTTTCTCCGACTACCATTGAATCTAAACCGCACGTTACGCGGAATAAATGATCTATTGCGCCATCTTGTTCAAAAATAGTTAAATATGGCGCGACTTCTTCTATTTCAAGCTGAAACCAATCAGCTAAAAATTTCTTAATATAATACCGTCCCGTGTGTAATTGATCGACAACAGCATAAATCTCAGTGCGATTACAAGTTGACACAATGACATTCTCTAACACGCTCTTTTGATTTTGTAATGTAGTCATCGCTCGCTCTAGTTCTGCTGCCTGAAATGTGAGTTTCTCACGAAATTCTACAGGGGCTGTTCGATAATTTACACTAACAACAAGAATATGCACGCAGCATGTCCCCCTTCACCCGTTTTATCACTTTATCTACTATCATAATACAACTTTCCTCTTATGAATCTGACAATCGTGTGAACAACCGATTATTTTTTAATTATTCTCCGTATGTAATAAAGGAGATTCAGTAACACTAATAAAAAAATTTCTACTTTATAATGATTATAAATTAATAACTCTATTTGTACGTTACCAAAAAAAGCCCTCATAATCAAGTGATGGAAACTATTCCATATAAATTATAACATCATCTTCCCTATCTTCTTTCATCATGAAGGAAAATATGTATGATTGTTCCAAAATGTAACAAAGACTTTCTCAATACAATGTATTTGACATTGCACTTCTTTTTCGTTATATTAGTTTTACAAAATTAAATTGTGCGCAACTTAATTAGAAGGGAGTTATTTATGACAGAAGACTCTTTGCATCTAGATAACCAACTTTGTTTTTCTATTTACGCCTGCTCTAGAGAGGTTACTCGTTTTTATCGACCTTATTTAGAAGAAATGGGTATTACGTATCCCCAGTACATTACTTTACTCGTACTATGGGAGCAAGATGGACTAACAGTAAAACAAATTGGAGAACGTCTATTTTTAGACTCTGGTACGTTAACACCTATGTTAAAACGTATGGAATCATTAAAACTTGTAAAACGTGTTCGTTCCAAAGAAGACGAGCGAAAAGTTTGTATTGAATTAACAGAACAAGGCAAAGATTTAAAGGAAAAGGCTTGTTCATTACCGACAACGATGGCTACAAACTTAGGAATTACAGAGCAAGAATATCGCTCTTTATTAATTCAACTAAATAAACTGATTGACACAATGAAAACAATTAATGATGGAAAAGGGGAATAAATATGGATAAATTATATACTGCTTCAGTAACAGCAACAGGTGGAAGAAATGGGAAAGTAGTTTCAGATGATGGCATATTAAATCTTGATGTAAAAATGCCGAAAGCACTAGGTGGTGCAGGCGGAGAAGCAACAAATCCAGAACAACTATTTGCAGCTGGTTATGCAGCTTGTTTCGATAGTGCATTACAACTTGTCATTCGTACAAAACGTGTGAAAGTAGAAAGTACAGAAGTAACTGCTCACGTTTCTATCGGAAAAGATACAGATGGTGGTTTCGGCCTATCTGCTGTACTTGATGTACATGTGGCTGGCGTTTCACATAGCGAAGCACAAGAACTTGTGGAAGCGGCTCACGGTGTATGTCCTTACTCGAAAGCAACACGAGGAAATATTGAAGTTACATTAAACGTACGCTAAAAAATTTAGCAAAACAAAAACGCGCGACATTCGTCACGCGTTTTTTGTTTTTGTAAATTTATGAATTGCTTTCCACGCTTCTTCTTTTCCAAGTCCTGTTTCAGAAGAGAATAGAACAATTTCATCGCCAATTTCAACAGCAAGCGTTTCTTTTACAACTTTTAAATGCTTTTGCCATTTCCCTTTCGGAATTTTATCGGCTTTCGTCGCAATAATAATTGTTGGGATTTCATAATGCTTTAAGAAATCATACATCATCACGTCATCACTTGTTGGTTGGTGACGTAAATCAACTACTAATACAGCTGCGTCTAATTGTTCACGCGTTGTAAAGTACGTTTCAATCATTTTCCCCCATGCAGCGCGCTCCGATTTAGATACTTTCGCATATCCATAACCTGGAACGTCAACAAAGTGCATCATCTCATTGATTAAGAAAAAGTTCAGCGTTTGCGTTTTTCCTGGTTTAGAAGAAATACGTACTAACTTTTTACGATTTAAAATTTTATTAATAAAGGAAGACTTCCCCACATTTGAACGACCTGCTAATGCAATTTCTGGTAAATCACTGTCTGGATATTGTTCTGGTTTAACAGCACTAATTACAATATCTGCTTTTGTTACTTTCATTGTTTCACTCCTACTAATGCGTGCTCCAATACTTCATCTAAATGAGATGCAAGCACAAACGTAAGGTTTTCTTTTACGCTCTCTGGAATATCATCTAAATCTTTCTCGTTTTCTGCTGGCAAAATAATTTTTGTTAAGCCTGCGCGGTGAGCACTTAATGTTTTTTCTTTTAAACCACCAATTGGTAATACACGACCACGAAGTGTAATTTCACCTGTCATACCCACTTCTTTACTTACAGGAATACCTGTTAGCGCAGAAATAAGTGCCGTTGCCATCGTAATACCTGCTGACGGTCCGTCTTTTGGAACTGCTCCTTCTGGAACGTGAATATGAATATCATTTTTCTCATGGAAATTCGGATCGATCTGAAGCTCTTCTGCACGAGAACGTATATAACTAAACGCAGCTTGTGCTGATTCTTTCATAACATCCCCAAGTTTCCCTGTTAAAATTAGTTTCCCTTTTCCTGGCGCTACAGAAACTTCAATGGCAAGTGTATCGCCGCCTGCTGCTGTGTAAGCTAGACCTGTTGCCATACCAACTTGGTCTGTTTTTTCAGCTTGCCCATAACGGAATATGTGTTTACCAAGTAAATCAACAATCTTTTTCTCTGTCACAACGATACGTTTACGTTCTGCTGTAACGATAATCTTCGCTACTTTACGGCAAACTTTTGCAATTTGGCGCTCTAGCGTACGAACACCAGCCTCACGTGTATAATAACGAATAATCTCAAGCAGCGCTTCATCACGCACTTGTAAATTACCTTTTCGTAAGCCATGTTCTTTTAATTGTTTCGGCAATAAATGCTCACGAGCAATGTGTACTTTTTCAAGTTCTGTATAGCCAGCAATCGAAATGATTTCCATACGGTCAAGTAATGGACCTGGAATACTTGAAAGTGTATTAGCAGTTGCTACAAACATAACTTTCGATAGATCATATGGTTCTTCAATGTAATGATCACTGAAGTTATGGTTTTGTTCTGGATCTAATACTTCAAGTAATGCCGCTGATGGATCTCCACGGAAATCGTTAGACATTTTATCAATCTCATCTAATAAGAAGACTGGATTAACTGTTTTCGCCTTTTTCATGCCTTGAATAATGCGTCCTGGCATTGCTCCAACATATGTACGGCGGTGACCACGAATTTCAGATTCATCACGCACACCACCAAGAGATACACGGACGAAGTTACGATTCAATGATGTTGCAATTGAACGCGCTAACGAAGTTTTGCCGACCCCAGGAGGGCCTACTAAACAAAGGATAGGTCCTTTTAATGAATTCGTTAACTTCTGTACAGCTAAATATTCAAGTACACGCTCTTTCACTTTTTCAAGACCGTAATGATCGTTATTTAAAATCTCTTCCGAATGAGCAAGATCAATTATATCTTCTGTTGCCTCTGTCCACGGAAGCGCTAATAACCAATCAATATAATTGCGAATAACACCACTCTCCGCAGAACTTGCTGGTAACTTTTCATAACGATCTAATTCTTTCAGCGCAGCCTTCATTGTTTCTTCCGGCATTCCTGACTGTTCAATTTTCTCACGAAGTTCTTCTACTTCTCCGCCCTTGCCTTCTTTGTCGCCAAGTTCAGTTTGAATCGCCTTCATTTGCTCACGTAAGAAATATTCTTTTTGCGTGCGCTCCATGGAACGTTTCACTTTTTGCCCAATTTTCTTTTCTAGGCTAAGTAACTCTTGTTCATCTTGAATAATTGAAATAAGTGTTTGTAATCGTTCTTTTACAGATACAATCTCTAGAATCTCTTGTTTCTGCTTCGTTTTAATCGGCAAGTGAGAAGCAATTAGATCAGCTAATCTCCCTGGTTCTTCCACATCAGCTACCGTTGCAAATGTTTCATTTGAAACTTTTTTCGAGACTTTAATATATTGTTCGAAATGCTCCAGTAACGTACGCATAAGAGCTTTCTCTTCTAAATCATCTTCTACTTCTTCAGTTACCGTTTTAATAGACACTTGTACTACATTTTCTTCTTCGATAAACTCTATTACTTCTGCTCTATGTAAACCTTCCACAAGGACACGAAGCGTACCGTTCGGTAATTTTAACATTTGCTTCACTTTCGCCACTGTACCTACACTATATATGTCATCTTCTTTCGGATCATCGATATTCATTTCTTTTTGCATTGCTAAAAAGATGATATTTTCATCCATTGCCGCCTGCTCTAGTGCTTGTATCGATTTATCACGTCCTACATCAAGATGCAAAACCATCGTTGGATATACGAGAACGCCTCTTAATGGTAGGAGGGGCACGATTCTTTCGTTCGTATTCATACTAGACATAGCACCTCCATAATAAATTAAACTCCTGTTCAACTATTTTATATTACAATACACCTAGATGCAATTGCTGAGATTCCGCGCAATTGTAAATAGCTTGTTTTTCTACCTCACGAAAAGAAAAAGACTCCGATTAAGCATACAAACTTAAACGAAGTCTGGCAAATTTTATTATTGTTTATTTTTACATAGATTGTGCATCAGTTTCGTCTACGTGAGTATGTACATCTAGCTCTCTATGCATATTTTCTTGCATAAACGTTAACTCAAATACTTCTTTTAACTTACGGACAGGAATAATTTCAATTCCCTTGATCGTATACAAAAATGGTTGCATATTTTCAGCAGGAATAATGACTTTCTTAGCTCCCGCTTTTTTCGCAGCTTTTATTTTTGCGTATACGCCACCAATAGGCTTTACTTCTCCGTGTATACTTATTTCCCCTGTCATCGCTACTTCATTATTTACATATGTGCGGTGTACCGCAGAATATACACCTGTTGCCATAGCGATTCCTGCAGAAGGGCCATCAATCGGGATACCACCTGGAAAATTAATATGTATATCATATCCTTCTGGCAACACATCTAAAGAACGAAGTACTGTTAATACATTATCAACAGAGCCTTTCGCCATACTTTTACGACGAATCGATTTCGTTTGACTACCAATACTTTCTTCTTCCACAATTCCGGTAACATTTACCGATCCTTTATCTTTCGCCTTGATTGCTGTTACTTCAATTTCTAATAATGCACCTGTATTTGGTCCGTATACAGCAAGACCATTTACAAGACCAATCCTTGGAATCGGATAAATGTGCTTTTCATATTTCGGTGTAAGCTGACTTGAGTGAACAACCCACTCTATATCTTCATCCTTAATGAAAGAACGTTCTTCATTTATCGCCATACCAGCAGAGATTTGCACGAGATTAATCGCTTCTCGTCCATTCCTTGCATACATCCCGATCATTTCAATACCATTTTCACCTATTTGCATTTCCACTTTTTCCGCGGCATTTTTCGCTACTTTTTGAATTTCTTCCGTATCTAATTCACGGAAAAATACTTCTAAGCAACGTGACCGAATAGCAGGAGGAATTTCCTCTGGCGAACGTGTCGTTGCTCCAACTAAGCGAAAATCTGCCGGTAAGCCTTTTTGGAAAATATCATGTATATATGTTGGGATCATCGTATTTTCTTCACTATAGTACGCACTTTCTAAAAATACTTTTCGATCTTCTAACACCTTTAACATTTTATTCATTTGAATCGGATGGAGCTCGCCAATCTCATCAATAAACAAAATACCACCATGTGCATCTGTTACAGCACCTTTTTTCGGTTGCGGAATACCTGCTTGCCCCATCGCCCCAGCACCTTGATAAATCGGATCATGCACCGAACCTATTAAAGGGTCTGCGATACCACGTTCATCAAACCGAGCTGTTGTCGCATCAAGTTCAATAAATGTTGCATTCGTACGAAATGGAGATTTAGGATTTCGTTTCGCTTCTTCTAATACAAGACGTGCTGCCGCTGTTTTCCCAACACCTGGCGGGCCATATATGATTACATGTTGCGGATTCGGACCACAAAGAGCCGCTTTTAACGACTTAATTCCGTCCTCTTGCCCTACAATATCTAAAAAGGTTGTAGGACGCACCTTTTCTGCTAGCGGCTCTGTTAAAGAAATCTCACGCATTTTACGAAGCTGTTCTAATTCTTTTTTCGATTCTCGATCAATTGAAACTTTTTGTGTTCGTTGATTTCGAAGTAAATGCCAGAAATACAATCCGACAATTACACCAAAAACAAGTTGAACAACTAAAAATATATTTGTCCAGCTCATTATTTATTTCCTCCCGCAATATTTTATCTCTTAGTATTTCCGCGGAGGAACGTAGCTAAACATAAAGAAAAACAGCAATTATAAAAATTGCTGTTTCCCTTTCGCATTATGCAGATGTTTTTGTATCAAGTACAGTACCGTCTTGTAACACCAATTTTGGCGGCTCATTATCAGCTACTGTTTCTTTTGTAAGAATACACTTCTCGATATCTTTACGAGATGGAAGTTCGAACATTACATCAAGCATTAAGCCTTCAATAATAGAACGAAGTCCACGAGCACCCGTTTTACGTTCAATTGCTTTTTTCGCAATTTCGATTAGTGCACCTTCTTCAAACTCTAACTCAACATCGTCAAGCTCCAATAATTTTTGGAATTGCTTAACAAGTGCATTTTTCGGTTTCGTTAAAATATCAACAAGAGCATCTTCATCAAGTGGCTCTAGGTTCGCAATAACTGGAAGACGACCGATAAACTCTGGAATTAAACCAAATCTTAAAAGATCCTCTGGTAATACGTGAGATAAAACATGCTTCTCATTTACATCAGCATTTTTCTTCTCAGAACCAAATCCAATTACTTTTTCACCAAGGCGACGTTTAATAATCGGCTCAATGCCATCAAACGCTCCACCACAAATGAATAAGATGTTCGTTGTATCAATTTGAATAAACTCTTGGTGTGGATGCTTACGACCACCTTGAGGTGGAACGCTTGCTACAGTACCCTCTAAAATTTTCAGAAGTGCCTGCTGCACACCTTCACCAGATACATCACGTGTAATTGATGGATTTTCGGACTTACGTGCCACTTTATCAATCTCATCAATATAAATGATTCCTTTTTCCGCTTTCTCTACATCATAATCAGCTGCTTGAATTAATTTTAGTAAGATATTTTCTACATCTTCCCCAACATATCCAGCTTCTGTTAAAGATGTTGCGTCCGCGATTGCAAATGGAACATTTAAAATACGCGCTAAAGTTTGTGCCAGTAATGTTTTACCACTACCTGTTGGCCCGATAAGTGCGATATTACTCTTCGCTAATTCTACATCATCAATTTTGCTGTTAGAATTAATGCGTTTGTAATGGTTATATACCGCTACCGCTAGTGCTTTTTTCGCGCTATCTTGCCCGATGACATACTCATCTAAGATTTCACGAATTTCTACCGGTTTCGGTACATCTTTGAATTCTACTTCTTCGTCCTTCGCAAGCTCCTCTTGTACAATTTCAGTACAAAGTTCGATACACTCGTCACAAATGTAAACACCTGGACCTGCCACTAACTTTCGAACTTGCGTTTGTGTTTTACCACAGAAAGAACATTTTAATTGCCCTTTTTCATCATTAAATTTAAACATATTTTCACACCCCTTACAAAGTGCTAACCTCTTGCCTTCGTATGTACACGATAAATGTATCGTATGTAAATACATATTATGTCACTACGTGGCGAGAAATACAAATAATATGACTAGTTATGTACAAATAAAAAATTTTTAAAACTTTTGAAATATGTATATTCGACTTGTAAAGGAACTTTTCCTTCTCCATCGAAAAGTTTTATAAATATATTTCTATATTTATAAAACAAGGCACGATTTTAATCGTGCCTTGTTATTTTATTATGCAGCGTTTTCTACTAAGAAGTCTACAGCTTTACGCACTTTAAGATCTTCAGCTAAAGCGTCTACGCTTCCAAGAGCTTGCTTGATAGCGTCTACTGGCATACCGTACATTTCAGCCATTTTTTCAACTTCTGCAGTTACTTCTTCTTCAGTAACTTCGATGTTTTCAGCTTCAATGATAGCTTCAAGAACAAGATTGATTCTTACACGTTTTTGTGCATCTTCTTTCATTTGCTCTTTTAATTTGTCAGCATCAGTACCTGTGAATTGGTAGTAAAGCTCAAGGTTCATACCTTGTTGGCTTAAACGTTGCTCGAATTCACGAACCATACGATCTAACTCAGTGTTGATCATAGCTTCTGGAATTTCGATTTCAGCGTTAGCAGCAGCTAATTCTACTACTTCGTCACGTACTTTGTGCTCAGCTTCGTGTTTTTTGCCTTCTTCTAAGTTTGTGCGAAGTTTTGCTTTTAATTCATCAAGAGTTGCAACCGCTTCGTCTGCTTCTTTAGCGAACTCGTCGTTTAACTCAGGAAGTTCTTTTGTTTTGATTTCGTGAATTGTTACTTTGAATGTTGCTGGTTTGCCAGCTAATTCAGCAGCATGGTACTCTTCTGGGAATGATACTTCAACGTCTTTAGACTCACCAGATTTAAGACCGATTACTTGCTCTTCGAAACCTGGGATGAATGTACCAGAACCGATTGCTAGAGAGTAGTTTTCGCCTTTTCCGCCTTCAAATGCTTCGCCATCAACGAAACCTTCGAAGTCGATTACAGCTGTATCACCGTTTTCAACAGTTCCTTCTTCTTTAACAACTAGTTCAGCTTGACGTTCTTGTAAAGATTTTAATTCGTTCTCTACATCTTCGTCAGTTACAGTTGTTTCAACTTTTTCTACTGCTAAACCTTTGTACTCACCTAATTTAACTTCAGGTTTCACTGTAACTTTTGCAGTGAAGATAAGGTTAGCATTTTTTTCGAACTTCTCGATGTCGATTTCAGGATGATCAACTGGGAAGATACCAGCTTCTTCAATCGCTTCACCGTATGCTTTTGGTAAAATGATATCTAAAGCATCTTGGTATAAAGATTCAATACCAAAGCGTTGTTCGAATAATGGACGAGGCATTTTTCCTTTACGGAAACCTGGTACGTTAATTGTTTTTACTACTTTTTTGAACGCAGCGTCGATAGAGTTGTTTACTTCTTTAGCATCAACTTCGATTGTTAAAACGCCAACGTTACCTTCTAATTTTTCCCATTTTGTAGACATTTATTCTTTCCCTCCAACTATAATAATGTATGCACATACCTCTATAGATTAAGATCTTCATTATCTCTTTTTTGAAATAACAAATACACAAATAATCCTCTAGCAAAAGCTTTCAGATATAATGTTCCAATCTACTAATTGCCCAGAAGACAACTACGGTATATTTTGTTCGAGAATAATATGAAACATATTAAGTAAGAGAATTACACTTCTCTTCTCTTACAAACAGGCAGTTTTCTGCCTTTTGCAACCCTTACATTATAACATAGAATATGCTCGTTTCAAGAACTGAACGATTCTTTTTCATAATTATACGGGCAAATATCCTTCTCTTTCAACACGTAATAACCATTGATAGGCAATATGAAACTCTTCCAATTCGATATTGTATGCTGCCATAAGCTCTTCTTCATCAATAGCCAATCCGAAACGCTTTCTTCCAATTCTCTCTAAAACAGCTGACCAAATCTCTTCTTTATCCATTAATAGAGCGAATGGGAAAATGCTGATTTGCAATTCTTTCCAATATGTAACCATCGCTTCAAATATATCGGGATAATTTTGCTCTAATCGACTTGATAATTTATGTATAATGTTATTGGATTGCTCCTCATTATGACCTGTAAATGCTGGAATTACCTTAATCGTATTCCCAAACTTTTCTACCTCTATTTCCTCTTCTACCTGACTTTCTATCATTTTATACAAAATAGAAGTTTTCAAATAGGGGTGTTGCTCTTCATCTATTAAAAATTTCTTTAAAACAGGTAATGCAAGATCTAAGTCTTTTAATGAAAGTCGCTGAATCGCTCTTAGCTTCTGTCCAAAGTTTTCTCCAAAAATTTCATTAGTAAACTCATTCAACTCAAAATTTGAATCCACTAGCGATGCGTCTCCCTCATTTAGCATACCTTCTGCAAATAAAGCAAGCTGCGCTAATTTTTCCTTTTGATCAGGCATTATATCTTTCGTTTGTAAAACCTTTTCAACAGTTTCAATAACACCTTCATAATCATTTGTTTGAACTAAAATAGTCACGTACGTTTCAAGAATATCACCAAATAAGACAACTCCTGTTTTAAGCAACTGTTCACATTTGTCTTTCGCTTCTTCCATACGTTTTAATTCGAGTAAACAAATAACTGAAGCTAATTCCGTTTGTTCCGTTTCCGCATTATACTGACGTAATATTTCAAAGCAGCGCAATGCATCTTCGAACTTCCGCTCTTTCAACGCTAAAAAACCTTCATCAATATAGCGCTCTGATAGCTGCGGAAACAATACGACCGTATTTTCTTTTTTATCCATACGTCCGCCTCTTTTTCTTGATTTTAATTATGTTCAAAGTAAATATATCAAATGCGTAATGAGAACACAACATCCCCAAATTATTTATTTGAAATATGAAAATATTTAATTTTTACATTCCAATACGAATAAATCTCTACTAAAAATTAAAATTGTACAAATAAAAATCCCCAGCAACAAACGCAGAGGATTCATCATTAATGGAAAGCTTTTATAATTGTGGGGTATATTACAAGGGTAATAATTTGGAGAACAATAATTGCCATAACAATCATGCTAAAATAGAAGATTGGTTTACTTCGCTTCATTAAAAACATAATAATAAGCATCGTACAAGCAAACAAACTTAAGAAGAACAAACTTGTTGTCGAACTAAGTATACCACTTGGGACAAAGAACAATAACACTACACTACAAGTACCTATAATTCCAAATAACCATTCCATTCATTCACTCATTCCCTTTCCCTCTCATGACTGTTTTCTCTAAGCAATCAAATGTTTCACAACATCAACTACATACGTTAATTTCTCATACGCTACAAATCCAAAAGCAACCGTTAAGCCCGTTACAACTAATCCTTTCATCATTTCTGCCTCCTCGTTTTATCGTTGTTATCTTCATTATAAAAGATTAGCAATTTGTTACCATCGAACTACCTTACAGTTACCTTACAGAATTGTAAGATTTCAAAAGAGGATAGAAAAACACCTCACATAGCTTGAGGTGCTTTCACGGAATTTCTCTATAATCACTTGCAAAATTAACTTTTTTCTCTTGGTTATTTTTCGGAGAATCCAATCTTAAACTAATAGATTTACTAAATAATTTAGGATCAAAATAATTATTCATTACTTTTCTCAACTTACCTTCAGATATTTTCGTATTACAAGAAAACAAAGGATGAAAATCATGTTAATATATTTTTGTACAATTAAGAATTTAATTTACAAGGGGGATTATATATGTTTAAAAAAATGGCCGCAGATGTATTAGGACTAAGCGATGTAGGTTCTGTTATTACACCTAAAGACTATGATAAGGTCGATGCCGATGATTATGTAATGCATGAAGATGGGGAGAAAATTTACTTTCTAATTAAATCGAAATCAGATGAATATTGCTTCACAAACAAAGGGTTAATTCACTTAGACGGTACAAGCGCAACAAGTAAAAAACGTACACTACGCCGCTTTAGTTATAGTAAATATCAAATTAAAAACGTAGCACTTGAAACTGCAGGAACGATTGATTTAGATGTAGAAATTAAGCTTCAAATGGGCGATGAACATTACTCAATTGATGTTCATAAAAAACATATTGAAGAATTAAAAGATTTATATAAGGCTTTACTTAAAATCGAAGAAATTTCATACGACAACGATATTACATTACAATATGCACATAAAAGTTTAGATATGGCATCTAATGCCTTTAGCCGCATTTCAAACGCACAAGTAAATTTAGCAGAGCAATTTAAAGAGATGAACGAGATCGCCTTTAACTGGCTTGTTGATACGAAGAAACAATATAATGTGAAAGATTATGGTTTTGTATTTGAGAAGTTTATTAATAACTAAACAGAAAACCTTGTTATCAAAAGATAACAAGGTTTTTGTAGCGTACCAGGAGAAATTCGAGCTCCCGCTCCGCCCATTTCCGTACTATTTTATATATTTTGATCGCAGTCTTAATATATCTTCTCCTTCGCGAATGCCTGCCGATCCCTTCCTCACATTTTTTACGACAGTCCAATTCGGGTTAGTTTCATCACCGATGTTCTGTACTGTAAAATTGCCATCACCATATTTCCGGTGGCCTTCTGCCAATTTCTCCGTTAAATCATTCTCATTTGATCTCGCCATCTTTGCGCCATCTCCCTTTTTTATACGACCTTCTTAAACCATCTAACCAATCACAGGTCCAGTCAATTGGAGATTCTCATTTTCCGCTTCTATTAATTGTAACACACTGCCGGGGATAAGTTCCGATTACTGCTGCTCAACCGTACTAGAATGGTAAAGAATTTTATAATATTGCAAGTAAACAATTAAGAGAATCTGGATATGGATTTGAGTTCCATCATAAACCTATTAATTCTTTAAATTAAATAAGATGAATAGGGCGCATAAATGGCGCTCTTTTTATTTAAGAAAAAAGTACATATGCAACTGCTTAATATCAAAGGAAAACTCGCAGATATTAAGCATGAACTACACTTATAACCCAAACATCAAATTTTAGACAAACAAAAAACCTTGTTATCTTTTGATAACAAGGTTTTTTTAGCGTCCCAGGAGAGATTCGAACTCCCGACCGTACGCTTAGAAGGCGTATGCTCTATCCGGCTGAGCTACTGGGACATGGAGCGGGTGAAGAGAATCGAACTCTCGACCAGAGCTTGGAAGGCTCTTGTTTTACCACTAAACTACACCCGCATATGTTATTTTCTTTTCTTCGTTAGCGCCGTTGCCCTATCGACAATATTTATTATATGTATAACCACACATAAAGTCAACACCTTTTTTAAAAGAGGATAAATTTTCTTATCCTCTTTTAAAAACTGCCTGTTCAACTAGTTGTCCGTCTAACGTTTCAAAACGAACTTCCATTTGATTTTCATCCATTTCTAATAAAGCAAATGTCTTTTCTACACGCTGACGTGGTAATAAAATACTGCCTGGATTAATAAATAAAACGCCCTCGATTAATTCCGCACCTAATACGTGAGAATGCCCGAAGCATGCAACTTGCGCTCCCACTTCTTCAGCATGGTACGCTAGCGTTTGTAATGTCATTTTCACATTATGGCGATGTCCATGCACAACTAAGAAGCGAATTCCATCTACATCAGTTACAATTTCATCTTGAAAGTTAGCATAATCACAGTTTCCTTTTACAACATGGAAACCTTGCAGTTCTTCATGAGCAGATGTTAGCTCTGAATCACCGCAATGAATCATGATATCTACTTTCCCTTCACACTTCTCTTTCAACTGCTGTAATTCCTTCACAGAGCTATGACTATCGCTTACGATTAAAGCTTTCATCATTCTCTCTCCCTTATTCTCCTAAAAACCATTCCGGGATTTTTTCTTCTAACTTACGAAGAGCACGTCCGCGGTGACTAATAGCATTTTTTTCATCTGAACTTAATTCCGCCATTGCTTTTTTGTACTCTTCCACATAAAAGATCGGATCGTATCCAAAGCCATTTTCTCCGCGGCGTTGTTCTAAAATAAATCCTTCACATGTCCCGTTTACAATGACAGGCTTTTTATCACCTTCAGGGAAAGCTACTGCTAATGCACAGTAGAAGCGAGCTTTACGCTTATCAAACGGTATTTCATTTAATTCTTGTAAAACTTTATCAATATTCGCTTGATCATCTTTTGGCTCTCCAGCAAAACGAGCTGAATACACGCCTGGTTTCCCGTTTAACGCATCTACAATAAGACCTGAATCATCCGCAATTACAATTGCATTCAACTGTCTACTCAAACTATCCGCTTTTAAGATCGCATTTTCTTCAAATGTTTCACCAGTTTCTTCGACTTCTTCAATATGAGGAAAATCGTGTAATGATTTCACTTCTAAATCAAATCGCTCAAATAACTCAGCAAATTCACGTACTTTCCCCATATTTTTTGTCGCTACAACAACTTGTTTCATACTTTCCACCTCTACTCTATATGAGATACGATGTCACCTAACGCTTCTTTTTGCATATCAATCAGTTGGAAAATGCCTTGTTCTGCTGCATCAAGTAATTCATTTAACTGCGCTCTACTAAACGTCGCTTCTTCTCCAGTTCCTTGCACTTCAACGAACTGACCTTTTCCAGTCATAATTACATTCATATCAACGTCTGCTTTAGAATCTTCTGCATAGTTTAAATCTAAAACAACACCTTGCTCTTCAACAATTCCTACTGATGTTGCTGCTAAATAATCTTTTACTGGAATTTTAGATACTTTTTCTGCTTGTAATAATTTCTCGAAAGCTAATACCATCGCTACATATGCACCTGTAATAGAAGCTGTTCTCGTTCCACCATCTGCTTGGATGACATCACAGTCAATCCAAACTGTTCTCTCGCCAAGCGCTTCTAAATCAACTACCGCACGTAATGCTCGTCCTATTAAGCGCTGGATTTCCATTGTACGTCCTGTTACTTTCCCTTTGCTTGACTCCCTAATTGTACGTTGTTCTGTCGCACGTGGAATCATCGCATATTCAGCTGTTACCCAGCCCTTTCCTTCTCCACGCATAAATGGCGGGACACGCTCTTCAATTGTCGCTGAGCAAATTACCTTTGTATCCCCAACCTCAATTAACACTGATCCTTCTGGATGTTTTAAATAATTCGTATGAATATGTATATGGCGTAATTCTGTTTTCTCTCTACCATCTACTCGCATAAAAATAACCTCCTCATAACTACTTGTTAGTATAGCCAAATTTAAATGTATGATATGTATACAATAAAAGAAGAGGAACCCAAAAAGCAATTCCTCTTTCTTACTTAAGTATATCAAATTATTGACGATTAAAAACTACCTGTATTCACGTTTTCTGGACGATCTACAGGTTTTATTAACTTTCCGCCCTTTTCATCTATAAGATTTGCTTTTCCATTCACTTCAATAGAAATATTTTTCACACCTTTCTTTTCTGTTAAAGATAAAACTAACGACTTCAATACGTAATTTGAGATCATATTTTTATCTGGGTTTACAAATATATTTTCATTAAAGTTTAATGTAAGATTTCCGTCTTGTAATTTCGGATTCGTAATAAGCTTAACGCCTGGATTAAAATCATTCAGGAGCGATTGATGGATCGGACCTTTTACAAGTTCATCTATAATTGTTGCATAGTCATTTTCTTTACCTTCCGCAACGCGGCGTGTGACTGGTACGTAGTATTGCTGTTTATTATTATTTTGCGCCATAAAATACAGTGTGACTGGTTTTGTATTTGTTACATCTGCTACTTGTTCATCATCGAAGTTAATACCATTTGCACGGCTCACTCCTTCACCAAGCGGTGTACCACCAACCGGCATCTTTGCCAATTTCTCACCATTTATTTGGAACTGCACTTGTTTTATCTCTGTAAATTGCGTCAACGTCCAAGCTATAGATTCAACGATTTGACGCTCTTCTTCTTTCGCATAGTTTTTCATTTCTTTAGAGAAATCAATAACTGCCGTTCCGTCCTTTTTCAAATCTAAGGTCATCGTTGTATTCGCCGGAATGACTGCACGAAACCCATTCGGTAATAAATTCGTTACCGGTCCATCTTTCACAAGGTATTCTAACGTTTGCTTCACAGTCTCATTTGCTTTCGGAGTAGGTATAGCTAACGTTTGTGGTACAACATAACCATTTTTATCAACAAGGTATAGTTCTCTATTTACCATTTGCCCTTGCTTATCTTTTTTAGCTACTTCTTTCTTCCCACCCTCTGTATACGTAACTTGTTTTGGCGGATCAATTTGTTCAGTTGCTTTCTCTTGATTTATAAAGCCACACCCTGTTAGTAAAACAGCACTCACAGTAGCACCAACAACCCATTTAAAAGTGGATTTAGGCATGCCATTCCCCCCTAAAATCTAAGTTTGTACTATTATGTATACGAGCTGTTTCACGTTTTAGAACAAGCTGCGCCTCTTATAAATTGAAACTTTAATCAACAGGAGTCTTACTCCCCAGCAAATAGCAAGATAAAACAAAAACTCCTGATTTCTCAGGAGCTCACTTATATAAATTCTACTATTATTCTTTTTCTAAATGAATATGCTTCACATTTTCAATCGGTTGACCGAACCATTTTGATGCAATTTCTTTAAACAAGCCTATTTTTCCTGTTGTTAAGAAGAGATGATCGCTTTGTTCTTCTCCTTCATTCAACATTTTACTATGATATAAGATTGTACTTACTTCACGTGCTGTTTCATCACCAGAACTAATTAGTTGCACTTTATCTCCCATTACTTTTTTAATAACAGGTCCTAAAATCGGATAATGTGTACACCCTAATATAAGTGTATCAATATCGGTACTTTTCAGTGGTTGCAACGTTTCTCTTACAACTTCATACGCCATTTCACTTTCGAAATTCCCACTCTCTACAAGTTCAACGAAAGGTGGACAAGCTAAACTTTCTACCATAACACGGTTATTAATAGACTTTAACGCCTCTTCGTATGCACCACTTTTCACCGTTCCAATCGTTCCAATGATCCCAACGTGATACGTGTTTGTCACTTTTAAAGCTGTACGTGATCCTGGGTGAATAACTCCTACTACTGGAATTGGTAATTGTTTTTGCATCTCTTCTAATACAACTGCAGTTGCTGTATTACACGCAATAACTAACATTTTAATATTTAAGTCTAGTAAATGCTCTGTCATTTCCCACGTAAATTGACGTACTTCTTCTCGAGAACGTGGACCATAAGGACAACGTGCTGTATCTCCTAAATATATGATACGCTCTTTCGGCAACTGACGAATTAATTCCTTCGCTACTGTTAAACCGCCAACTCCTGAATCGATAACACCGATTGCTCTATTCAACTTCATCACCCGTTTTCTCATTCATCATCTTTTATGTTTATCATTATATTTTACACACTTTAAGTTCGCTCACTTCAAATGCTTCTGTATGAAAATTTTCATTTTCCCATGTATAGACTAGGACCTTTTTTATTTTGCTCCTTTTTTTCGTAATTTGCAAGATAGAAAAATAACCGACCTTCTATAAGAAAGTCGGTTTCTTCTATATAAAGTGCATATTCATTGCTCCATCTTTTTTTGAAAAGAAGACATTCCCATTAATAAGAAGAAATGAGCAGCAATTAAAATGACGATCAAAATAAAATTTAATCGATAACTATTTGTAGATTCCATAATTTTGCTCGCTACAGCTGGTCCAAATGCCATACCGAAAAAGTTAATTAAATTATATAAACCAAGACCGACTCCAACTTTAGCTGGATTTAATGTTTTCGGGATAAATGTGTTTAATGATACTTGAATTGCCGAATAACTCATAAATGTTAAAATAACCGCAAATAAAATAAAGAGTAAGTTCCCGTCCGGAATAATCCCTAAAATTAAAAAGCCAATGATCATAACTACAGAAGCTACATACATCATCTTCACATTCCCAAACGAAGGAATAATCTTTCCGGTAATAAAACTAGATACAATACCAAAGAGAGATGCAATAAACAATACAATTCCAATAACGAATGGAGACAATCCATGTCCTCTTCCTAACAGTAATGGTAATAATAATAAACTAGCACATAACGCCACATTAATGATAAATCCGACCGCTATTAAACGAAGTAATGGTTTATTTGTAAATAACTCAATATCAATAAACGGCGACTCTGTTCTCTTCATATGAGCCTTAAATAAAAATAGAAAAACAACAGATAACACAAAAAGCCAACTATTAATATTAACTCCTAATAAAATGGTCGTAATCAATACAAATAATAAAACTGCTCCAATGAAATCAAAGCGAAACACTTCATCTGTATGTCGCGCCTCTTCTGGCATAAATTTTACGAGTAAGAAAATACCAATCATTGAAATAACCATAAATAAAAATAAATACGGCCACCCTAACGTATTTGTAATTGCCCCACCTACTAAAGGTCCAATACCAACCGCTAATGCAATAGAAGAACTAATCATTGCTAACGCACCTGTTTTTTTAGCTGGAGCAACTAATTTCGCCACCGCAATCATACTAAGCGCAATAAACGCTGCTCCCCCGCTCGCCTGCACTAACCTTGCGAAAATGATAATTTCATAAGATTGATTCATAAATCCAACAATAGAACCAGCTACAAATATGATAATAGAAATAATTAATAGTCTTTTTACACTGTAACGATCAGCCAGCTTTCCATATATTATCGAACCAATACCGACAACTAAGGAATACCCTACTACAACCCAGCTTACTTTCGATTGACTAATTGATAAATCATTGGCAATATCCTCTAGCGCTACATTAAATAACACAGCGTTCATCGGTCCTAACAAAACAATAAAACATAATGTAAAAACAAACCATTTCGAATGGTTTCTTATATCTTTCCCCATGTGTAACACTCTCCTGATTGCAATTTTAAAACTATCAAACTATAGATAAAAAAATGAACTTATTTAAATGTTGTATCACCACTAAACAACTTCATTAAATGTGTAAAAGTTGCTAATTTATCGCGCGATAAAGTGAAACTTTAATCAGTGAGGTTTGTGTTCATCCCCCACTGATTATTAGCCCTCACCAATCGGGCTTTTACGGGCAGCCCAACCCCCACCTAACTTCTTTGCTTCCGCTGAATTTTGAGATGGAGGTCTTACTGCCCGTTAATGCGGGGTAAATTGAATTCGAAACGAAACACGTATGTTGTTCGATATTCATGGAACTATCATAGTTTCAGCATTACAGTTTGTCAACGAAAAATATACAAAGTAAACTAATTAAGCCTTTTTAGTTTACTTTGTTCAAAAGTTATTATACACTAATTTTGAAGCCGATATAAGGAGGACTGGCATGATTATTCAAATTTACATTTTTTAACTTAATAAAATGAAACGCATACAGAACTTTTATATAGAAGAGACATTATAGGAGGATTATGATGAAGAGAAAAATGTTAGTTGTATTAACAAGCGTAGAAAAATACCCAAATTTAAATAGGGCTACCGGACTTTGGCTTGGTGAAGCTGTACATTTCGTAAAAAAAGTAGAAGAAGCGGGTTACGAAGTTGATTACGTCAGTCCACAAGGCGGTTATACACCAATTGATCCACATAGTTTAGCAATGGCGGAGAGTATCGATTGGGAATGGTATCAAAAGAAAGAGTTTATGAATCGCCTCGGTTCTACAATGAAACCAAGTGAAGTGAATCCAGAAGACTACGCTGTTATTTATTACGCAGGTGGCCACGGGGTTATTTGGGACTTCCCAGAAAATAAAGAACTTCAAAATATTAGCCGCAATATTTATGAAAACGGCGGAATTGTTTCTTCGGTTTGTCATGGAGCTGCTGGTTTATTTCATATTACATTAAGCAATGGGGATCGTTTAATTAGCGGTAAGAAGGTAACAGGCTTTTCAAATGAAGAAGAAAAATTAGCTGAATTAGATCAATTCGTTCCATTTTTAACAGAAGATGAACTCATTAAAAATGGAGGACTTTACGAAAAAGCCGCGCAACCGTGGGAAGCTTATGCTCTAGAAGATAATCGTGTTATCACTGGTCAAAACCCAGCTTCAGGTGGTCTAGTAGCCGAATTAGTATTAAAACAATTGCAAAAATAATATGTACTAAAAAAGCAGATTCTCCTCTATTAAGGGAGATCTGCTTTTTTACGAAATCATTTGCAAAATAGCAATAACTTCTTTTTCAATTTCAGAATCATCAATTGCTTCTATATACTCTGGTTTAAAAAGTTGATACTTCTTTAATTGATAAAAATCAAGTATCGCTTTCTTTAACGTAATATCGTACTGAATACAAAAAGAATGATCTATAATACGTCTTAACATCACATCATCTTGTACCATAAATAATTGTGCATTCATTTTATTAAAATAACCTTGTTCCATACCCGCTTCAAAAAACATTTGCAAATTATGGTTACGATTTTGTTGGGCAGCGACTAATTGATCCGACAAATGCGGATATGCTTCTTTCAAATCTTGCAAAAAAACATCCGAAATATATGTCACACATTTTAAAGAATGGATAAACGTCTTTTGGAAACGTTCTGTAAATGACATACTTTCATCTTGATTATCCGCATCACCTTCGAGTAGATAGTTCATGAAATCCTCTACTACCGCCTCAATAATTTCATCTTTCGAAGAAAAACGTTTATATAAAGTAGCTTTACTAATATCCATATATTTCGCAATTTCATCTATTTTCAATTGGCTAAAACTTGTCTTTCTAATAATGGGCTTTATTTTATTAATATAAGTATTTGCACATGCGACTTTTCTCATTTAAAAGAGCCTCCCCTTTTGTCCATACAAAATAGTATAGCAAATTCACGAATGATTATAAATGAAGTTATTATACTCATTATGCCTTTTTAGTTTATTACATTTTCATATACTATACATAAAAAACTATAATCAATTATTACCAACTGGACGGTTACAAACCAATTTTGAGGCGGGAATTTTAGAATAAAGTGAAACTTTAATCAGTGGGAGTTTTGTTCATCCCCCACTGATTATTAGCCCTCACCAATCGCGGTCCTACTACCTGGAAAATAGAGGGATAAAAATACCCACTACCTTTGTTAGTAGCGGGTACTTTTTCTATAATTTATTTACAGCCCTTTTTATAGCCTTACCTATTTCCACGCTAGACTGTGGATTTTGTCCTGTAATTAAATGACCATCTACTACTACATGCGGCGTAAAATTGGGGGCTACATAAAACAAAGCTCCTTCTTCTTTCAACTTACTTTCTAGCAAAAACGGAACGCGCTTTTCTAAATGTACAGCTCTTTCTTCATCGTTTGTATAACCTGTTATACGCTTACCCGCAACAAAAAACGAGCCATCCTTATTTTTCACACCGATTAAAGAGCTTACTCCGTGACAAACAGCCGCTACAATCCGGTTATTGTTATACATATTCTCAATCAAATTTGCTACATATGGATTACCTGGAAAATCTACAATCGCCCCGTGCCCACCACCAAATAAAACCGCATCATAATCCGAAAAATGAACATTTGAAATCGGCCTCGTATTTTGCAATAAAGAAGCTACATGCTTGAATTCGCGAGGTATACCATTCGGAATAGACACTCTATCTATAGGTACTCTCCCGCCTTTTATTGACACAATATCAACATCAAACTTAGCCTTTTTTAATACATGATAAGGAGCTGCGAGCTCTTCAAGCCACAAACCAGTCGGGTGTCCATTCATATCATGAGCACTTGTTGAAACTAACAATATCCTTTTCAACATATCCCCTCCTTATTACCTATTTATGTATGAAACGTTTTTATCATTCATATAGCAAGTGAAGCAAACAAAAAAATAGCCGACTTTTATATAAAAGTCGGCTGCTTTCTTATAATTCGAGCTCTCCCATACGAAGAAGCTCCACAACTGCTTGTGAACGTCCTTTAACCCCTAGCTTTTGCATTGCGTTTGAGATGTGGTTGCGAACTGTCTTTTCACTTATAAAAAGTTCACCTGCAATTTCCTTCGTTGTTTTATCTTGAACCAGCAATTCAAATACTTCTCTCTCTCTCTTTGTGAGTAAAGGTTTAGATTGATACGCTTTTTCCTTCAACTGGTATAACCCTCCTTGCTTAAGCCAGAGCTGTGTATGTGTAAGTTGGGTGTTTATTTAGTCAAGATATTGTATGAACGAAATGTGCAGGTGGTGAATGAAAATGGGCTTTATTTCCTATGTTATTTTAGACTTTTATACAGTGCGTACACTCTTTTTATCCACTTACTTTCCAACGCGCCATATTTGTTCTAGCAATATACTTACAACCGTACCTACAAATAAGCCATTACCGAATATATATTGCATAACAGACGGCAAGGATTGGAGTGCTCCAGACGGTAAAAACATAACGCCGCTGCCAAATAATACTGCAACGCCTAAAATCGTTACATTCCTTTCACTCATCGGCACTTGTTTTATATTATTAAATCCAATTCCAATTAACTGTACGAACGAAGCCATTAAAACAGCCGATGCGACAGCTGATGGTAAAGATGCTAAGTAACGAATAATACTTGGAAAAAGAGACATTACGACTAGTAACGCACATGCCATTAAGAACGATCGGATATATTTTTGTTTTGTTAAACGTATAAATCCTGCCGTTGCTGGTAACGGAACGACACCTACAGTTGAAAATACAGAAGAGATGATATGCGAAATCCCCCCAACCCATGTTCCATCTTTCAACTGTTTTTGTTCAATAGTCGCTTTATGAATAGTTGCTTGATTAATTGCTATAATAGCTGCCACCGTATTCGAAACTAAAATACATACCATAACAAAACTTGATACAGCCATACCTGTATTCCATTTTGGAAGTCCCCAAGCAAATATATGTGGAAGTTGCACAAAATGAGTTACTTGAGATGGGATTGTCACTTTTCCTGCAATGAGAAAAATAATCCACCCACTAATTAATCCTATTAAAACTGCATAACTTTTGACAAAGCCTTTTCCAAAATTAGATAGTATAATAACGAACAGAAATATACTAAACGCGATCATTGCTGTAAATCCGTCGATTTGAGAAATAGTAGCTGTAATTCCTAACATTCCTTTTAAAAATACACCACTTAATTGTAAACATAATAAAAGTAAAAACGTCCCTGTCACAAGCGGCGTAAATAAAAATAAAATACGTCCTATAAAACCAGTTACTCCTAATCCTATTAAAATAATACCGGAGATTATCATTCCTAATTCTAAAATTTGCAGTGTACTATGTAATTGATCTTGTCCGGCCGTTGCATAAGCAAGTACGGTAAATACACCAACCCAAGATCCAGCCGGCCCATCCGCAATTGGTAGTCTATGCCCAAGCCATCCTTGTAAAAAAGAAGATATACCAACTACAAAAAACGTACGCTGCATTAAATAAAATATTTCTTCCGTCGTAAGATGAAATAATCCGCCAACGACAATTGGTAGTGCGATTGAATTTGCTAATAAAAATATAAACCATTGTAAAGTTCCCATAATATGATTTTGGTTATGTTGATTGTCCAATTTTTTCATCCCTTCTAGCTTTCCTATAAAAATATATTGTAAGAATAAAAAAGAAGAGTTCTATACTCACCATTAGAACCCTCCTCAAAATATTTAAACGATTCTTCTACACAAGATTATTTAATTCCACCTCATTTAAACTTCCAACAACAATATTTCCTTTATACACGACTAAACGTTTTTCTGTTTGACGTGCTACTGCTTCAGCAGCGCATGTCGCATTCGTCAAAACAAAGCTCGCTTCATCCCCTACATTCGGCCATACTCGTTTCCCTTCCTTATTTAACGCTTCTTTTCCTCCTGTAATAAAGCGGAGTGCTTTTCCTAAAGACCTTTCGTCACTCCACCCAAAACGCTCTGCTAATCGATTCGCCTTTTGAAGCATATCACCTGTTCCAAACGGTGACCAATGATCTGTAATGCTATCATTGCCTAATGAAACCTTAACACCTTTTTTATCTAATAACGGAATTGGGATTACTTGTTTACCAATTGGCACTGTTGAAGTAATATCAATATTTACATTTGCGAGTCTTTCTGCCACTTCTTCAGCCTCTTTATCAGTAACACCACCAAGTCCAAGTGCATGACTAATCGTTACACGGCCTTGCCATCCTGCTTCTTCTGTTAAACTTGCCAATCTCTTCATCGTAAACGTTCCAAGATTATTCGCATCGTGCAAATGAATATCAACATCCGCATTAAATTCGACTGCGATATCCATAATTGTATGTAATGACTTTTCGATGTCATTATCCACTGTAGCTGGATCTACTCCTCCGACTAGATGAGCACCCATACGCATCGCATCTTTCACGAGTTGCACAGAATTACTGCGCAATAATCCATGTTGCGGAAACGCAACAATTCTACTAGATACTCGATTTTTATATGTTTCTAATGCCGCTAACGTCGCCTCCAAATTACCAAGCCCAATAATTGGATCAACATTACAATGCGTTCTAATATTCGTTGCACCATTTTGCAGTAGTAACTCTAGCATATTTTCCGCTCTATTTTGGGCAGTCGCTAATTGCTTTGGTAAAATTTTTTCTTCTTCATTAAAACGTGTAAAAATACTTTCTGCTGGCATACAAGCTTTCCATGGGCCACTATAATATGTTTTATCAATGTGAATGTGCATCTCTTTGAAAGCTGGCAACATTAATAAGTTCTTAGCATCAAAAGTTACTATATCTTCCTCTTGAACAATCCCTTTTATAATTTTTTTAATTCGACCATCTTCAATAAGTAAACTGCATAATTCTGTTTCTGTTTGTGAAATTCTCTCTTCTTCATATGTATATCCTGATTCAAGCATTACGTTAGTCAACCAATATACTGTCATCTCTATTTCCCCACCCTTTATTAAAAATCACCTCATAACTACAAGTTTAATATCCACTGAAAATTAAGACAATTAATACGATCACTTCTCACAAAAAAAATGTAATACAACCCCATAGTCTTCTCATAAATTTCCATATAGAATAAAAGTATGCAGTTTGATATAAAAAGGAGTTGATTGGAATATGTCAAAAAAGTTATGTAAATCCGAAACTGATAAAATGCTATTTGGTATATGTGGTGGTTTAGGAGAATATTTTGATATTAGCTCTACTCTTATTCGTATCATTTGGGTTATTGCTGTTTTATGTTTTGGGACAGGATTTTTAGTTTATTTCATTTGTTTATTACTTATGCCACGTTCGTACTAACGGCATTATTTCACATACTTAAGAAGAGCAAATCACCTATAGAATCCTATAGGTGATTTTTTCATGAAGAATATTTCATCGTTAAATGTAATACCGCCACTTCTTCTTCTTCATTTTTATAAATATGCTTCTTATTCGCTTCAAATTGAATGGAATCAAACTCATTTAATTCGTATACATCATTCTCCACTTGAATAGACACTTTCCCTTTCATTACCGTTACAAGCTCAATCGCACCTTCATGATGAGCTTCTGGCTCATATATACTATTTGATCGTAAACAAGCACGGTGCATTTCCATCCCTGTTTCTTTCGTATAACGGAACATCGTTTCTAAATGCCACGCTTGTCCTTCATCTACTGCAAATCCTTCTCCACAGCGCGCAACAGCTACAGGTTCTCCAACAACCATTAATCTGGATAAAGGAATTGATAATCCTTTCGTTATTTTCCAAATGACAGCTAGTGTCGGATTTGTTTCCCCTCTTTCGATCTTTCCTAATGTTAATTTACTAACTCCTGTTTTATGGGCTAATTCTTCTAAACTTAATTTCTGTTCATTTCGAATTTGTCTCAATAACTGTCCAACTTGTTGAATGACTTCTTTCGTTTGCATATCTTCATTTTCTTTCATATATAAAACCACCTTAAAGTATAAAATAGTTTACTTTTAATAATTAAAAGTATATTATACTATACATAATTATTTATTTTCGAAAGGAGTGCTATACTTCATGCGCGCAATTTTATTAGGTCTTTTATCATCGGCCTTTTTTTCTGCAACCTTTATTATTAATAGAGCAATGAATGTATCTGGAACGAGCTGGGCTTGGACAGCTTCCTTCCGTTTTTTATTTGCTCTTCCTATTTTATTCCTTATCGTTTTATTTCGCAAAAACTTTAGGGGATTATGGGAAGAGTTAAAAAAACATCCATTGGCATGGATCGGGTGGGGTTCTGTTGCCGGTATTGGTTTTTATTCTTTATTAAGTTTCGCAGCTGTCTTTTCTCCAGCTTGGCTCGTTGCTGGAACTTGGCAAGTTACGATTTTAGCTGGTTTACTACTATCACCACTATTTTTCGTGAAAATAGAAACAAAATCAGGTACAAAACTTGTACGTGGAAAAATTCCACTTCGTAGCTTATATGTTGCATTATTTATTTTACTTGGTGTAATTTGTATGCAAGCAACTGCCGCAGGCCATATTACAATGACTCAGTTCATTTCAGGTTTTTTACCTGTCGTATTAGCCGCTTTCTTATATCCGTTCGGTAACCGAAAAATGATGGAGCTTGTTGGTGGACGCCTTGATACGTTCCAACGTGTATTAGGAATGGCAATTGGAAGTCTTCCTATAACAATCTTGCTTGGTATATACGGATTTTCTACTACTGGCATTCCAACATCCAACCAAATGCTTCAAGGATTTTTGTTAGCGTTATGTTCCGGCGTTATTGCAACGATGACATTTTTCTTTGCTACTGACTTAGCAAAAGATAACCTCGCTCTACTTGGAGCTGTTGAAGCAACACAAGCTGGAACGATGGTCTTTACCGTACTTGGAGAAATCATTTTCTTAAATGGTTCACTCCCTGAAGGACTTTCTCTCATCGGAATGATTATTATCATGTTAGGAATGGTTGCAAATAGTATTTTAAACCGTTCTGTTCCAGTTGTTAAACAGAAAAAATCGGCATAAAAAAAGGGTATGGTTCTATAGAGATGAACCATACTCTTTTTTATTGTCCCCCTATTTCGCCTTATCAGAATAGTATTTCATTGGCTGTTTATACTAAAACTTATGTTATAATACGTTTCATGCGCATTAATAGGAGGTAAATTATGTTAAAAAAAGCAATCGCTGAATTTATTGGTACATTTGTACTTGTATTATTCGGAACTGGAGTAGCTGTCACTGGCGGCGGAATTGAAGGAATTGGAACATTAGGAATCGCTATGGCTTTCGGTCTATCTATTGTAGCTATGGCATATAGCATCGGAACAATTTCTGGATGTCACATTAACCCAGCAGTATCAGTAGCTATGTTCATCAACAAACGAATGAACGCTATGGAACTTTGTTATTATGTATTAGCTCAAATTTTAGGTGGTTTATTAGGAACTGCAACGTTAGTAACAATTTTAAAATCTGCTAAAACACCTTTAGATAATTTAGGACAAAATGGTTTCGGAACTCTTGGTTTATCTGGAGCATTTTTAGTTGAGTTCATTTTAACTTTCGTATTTATTTTAGTTATCGTTGCTGTAACAGGTAAAAAAGGAAGTTCTTCTTTAGCTGGACTAGTAATTGGTTTCACATTAGTTTTAATTCACTTATTAGGAATTCCGTTAACTGGAACATCTGTTAACCCAGCTCGTAGTATCGCACCAGCTTTATTTGTTGGTGGAGAAGCACTTTCTCAACTATGGGTATTCATCGTAGCACCAATTCTTGGTGGTATCTTCGCAGCTATCGTAGGTAAATTCATTTTAAATACTGAAAAATAGAATTTTCAATATTTCTGAATAAAAAAATGCGAGCCCTCATTATGAGGAAGCTCGCTTTTTTTATTCTTTCATTTTAGACTTTAAATTTGTAACTAATTGATCTACCGTTACATTTGCAAGTACGTTTTCCATCGCTTCTTGCGCTTGCATTAAAATAATTTCTAATACTGATTGAATATTAGCTCCTACTGGACATTCAATGTTGGGATTTTCATGGAAGGAAAATAGTTGTCCTTCTTCTACAACTTCCACTGCTTTATATACATCAAGTAATGTAATTTCTTCTAAATCTCGAGCAAGTGTCGTACCACCTTTACCAGCTTGTACATCAACAAGCCCTGCTCTCTTCAACATTCCTGTAATGCGACGAATCACAACTGGATTTGTATTCACACTACCGGCAATCCATTCAGAGGTACAGCGAGAGTTTCGATCTATCGCAAGTAATGTCAGCATATGAACACCTACTGTAAAACGACTACTAATCCCCATCTGCACACCCTCCTTTTTATTCATTCTATTAAAAGACGACTCTTATTATTATATACTATTTTTAATTTATACATAAAGAAAAAGCATGATTTCAATAGGAAATCATGCTTTTCTCTCATTATTGACGCTTTATAAATTTCGCTAAATCTTTAAATTTCACTTTATCTGAGTAATTCATTACGCCGTTTACGTAAATGCGGCTTGTAACAGCATTTAATATCGCAATTGTCGCCAATAAGACTGCTAATGTTATCGTAATTTCTAGCATACCTGCTTCACCAGCTACAATACGTGAAAAAGTAACCATCGGTGTAAAAAATGGAACGTAAGAACTTACAACAACGATAGTACTATTCGGATCACTTAATGATTTAATACTAATGAAGAATGCAGCCATAATTAAAATCATTACCGGGAAAGATACAGCTTGTAAATCCTCCGTCTTAGACACGACAGCTCCAGCAGCAGCATACATCATCGCATAAAGTAAATATCCCGTAATGAAATAAACAAGAAACATGCTGATAACCTTTGCATCTAATTTCGTAAAGTCAATTGGAATACCAAATAGTGAGGCACTTTCTAAATCGACCCAGCCTAACAAATATGGAATAAGATAACCACACGCCAATATGACAAGTTGCAATAACGCCGTTGAAACAACCGCTAAAATTTTCGCATACAACATCGTAAGAGGCTTCACTTTCGGAAGCATTACTTCCATTACACGTGACGCCTTTTCAGATGCAATATTCATTGCGATTGTATTTCCGAACGCTACAATAAACATATATAAAGCAAATGTAAAGAAATAGGCAATTCCGAAAGAAGATGTACGATCTTTTATCGCTTCTTGCTTTACTTGAATTTCTGTTTGTAATTGCTGTGCAATTTCTGGTGAAACATTATTTTTGGCAATCGTCACCATCGTATATTGTTGCTTTAAATATCCTGCCATAATTGCAGAAGTTGCTTGGCTTGGAAATCCATTATACATATATGTAATCGATGGAGCCCCACCCTTTTCCGTCACATGGAATAGACCATCTAAATCGCCTTCTTCTACTTGCTTATGCAGTTTATCAAAATCATCCTTTGAACCAATTGTTATTTTTGCTGATGGCAATAGCTTATTTAGCTCATCTTTTTGTACTTTATATGTGGAACTCTCTACTACAACTGCAATTTTATCTTTATCCTTATTTTTATCATCGCCTGAAGTAAAATGATTAAATGCAAAAATCCCAAACACAACTAAAAATAAAATCGCACTCGTAATTAATGATTTCTTAGATAAAAACGCTTCCCTAAAATAAAATGAAAATACGTGAGAAAATTTACGCATCGTTATTTCGCCCTCTCTACAAAGATTTCGTTTAACGTCGGCTCTAACATTTTGAATTGTCGTAAGCTAACACCTTGCTCTTGCAACTGTTGCAAAATCTTGAGAGCTTCCGCATCGTCTTGTACTTTCACATAAAGAAGGCCTTGTTGTTTTTCATACGATACATGTATAGCTTCTAATCCCTTTTCATTCTCTACTGTATCTTCAATCGTTAAATTACGGAAACCGTATTCTTTCTTAATATCACTTAGCTGTCCTTTTACGACTGCTTCACCTTTTTTCAAAATACATACATGTTGGCAAAAAGCCTCTACTTGTTCCATACGATGACTTGATAAAATAATCGTCTTTCCGCTCTGTACTTGTTCTTCAATAATACTAGCTAGCATCCCAGCATTAACTGGATCAAGGCCGCTGAATGGTTCATCTAGAATGAGAAGTTCCGGATTATGAAGAAGAGCAGCAATTAATTGTATTTTTTGCTGATTCCCTTTTGAAAGCTCTCCAGCCGTTTTAAATTTATATTCTGGTATCGCTAAACGCTCTAACCAGTGATCAATAGCGTGATCCACTTCTTTCTTCGACATTCCTTCTAATCTACCAAAATATCGCAGCTGATCTATTACTCTACTTTTTGTATATAAACCTCTTTCTTCTGGTAAATACCCAATTGTTACACCACTATTTCCAAATGCTTTTCCATCCCATGTAATCGAACCTTCATTAGGCGTTAATAATCCGAGAAGCATTTTGATTGTTGTTGTTTTCCCTGCACCATTTCGTCCAAGTAACCCTAGTACTTCACCTTTTGGTAACGAAATTTGCAAACCGTTAACTGCTTTTGATTCCCCAAATTGTTTCGTTAAGTTTTGAATTTGTAAACTCAAGTATAAAGCCTCCCCTTTAGTATCATTCGTACTCTCTTTCAAAGACTATGTTTATTCAAGACAAAATATAGCACCACGCTTCATCCTCTTATATGTAAACATCGTCATGAATCCATCATTTGTTCTATTTAGTTAAAATTGTAAATAACAAAGTTCTTTTTGTCAATTATAATTGTCATTACGACAATAAAACTTGTCAAAACAACTATTATTATTTTGCTCATCTTTCTAATATAGGACATACTACTATATATACAAAAGACAATATGCAAATGTTCATATAAAAATATTATATTTTAATATATAATATAAAATGATTTTCTAACATCAAGGAGGATACATATGAAGATGAAGAGGGGCATTACCACTTTATTATCTGTAGCGGTTCTATCTACATCACTTGTAGCATGTTCAGGAACACCAGAGAAAACAGTGGCGAAAGAAGAGAAAGTAAAATTAACAGAACAACAATTAATGGCTGATTTATGGTATCAAACAGCCGGTGAAACGAAAGCACTTTACTACCAAGGGTACAACATTGGTCAATTAAAGCTTGATGCAATTCTTGCAAAAGGGACAGAGAAAAAACCTGCTATCGTGCTTGATTTAGACGAAACTGTTTTAGATAACAGTCCTCATCAGGCAATGAGCGTAAAAACAGGCAAAGGCTATCCTTACAAATGGGATGATTGGATTAACAAAGCTGAAGCTGAAGCCCTTCCAGGCGCAATTGATTTCTTAAAATATACAGAGTCTAAAGGTGTAGATATTTACTACATCTCAAATCGTAAAACGAATCAACTAGATGCAACAATTAAAAATCTTGAGCGTGTAGGTGCTCCTCAAGCAACGAAAGAACATATATTACTACAAGATCCGAAAGAAAAAGGAAAAGAAAAACGCCGTGAACTCGTTTCTCAAACCCATGATATTGTCTTATTCTTCGGTGATAACTTATCTGATTTCACAGGTTTTGATGGAAAATCTGTAAAAGATCGTAACCAAACAGTAGCAGATTCAAAAGCACAATTTGGTGAGAAATTCATTATTTTCCCGAATCCAATGTATGGCGATTGGGAAGGCGCTTTATATGATTATGATTTCAAAAAATCAGATGCAGAAAAAGATAAAATCCGTCGCGACAACTTAAAATCATTTGATGTAAAATAAAAGAGGATGGCATTCGCCATCCTCTTTTATTTTACTTTCTCTGTTAAAGGCAAGATAAATACTTCCACACGTCTATTCTTTGCCTTTCCTTCTTGTGTATCGTTTGGAGCAATTGAACGGTATTCTCCGTATCCAATCGCACTAAATTTTTCTGGTTGTAATTCTTTATTTTGCAGTAATACTTGCATAAAATTAACTGCCCGCTGCGTACTTAATTCCCAATTCGACGCAAACTGCGCATTGGCAATAGGGACATTATCCGTATGACCCGATACTGTAATTTCACGAGGTGACGCTGAAACAAGTAAGCTAGACATCTCTTTTGCAATCCCTAAAGATTCTAATTTCACATCTGCTTTCCCCGAATCAAACAGTATATTTTCTAATATTGTCACCATTAATCCCTTTTCAGTTAATTTAGTTTGAAAAGAAGAAGATAATTGTTTTTCATTAATATATTGATCAATCTTTTTTTGTAATGCTTTCAATTCATCCATCTCTTTTTTTTCTTTAGCTCTAGCTTCTTCTTGTTTTTTTGCTTGTTCTGCCTCAAGGCTACTTGCTGATAATTCTTTTTCATCATTTGGCTTTTGATCACTTAAAAATTCTTTGTTACCTGTTCCCCCAGCTAATTCACTTCGAAAAGCAACTGCCATCTGTTTAAACTTCGCAGCATCTATACTACTCATTGCGAATAAAACGATAAACAATGCAAATAACAACGTTAACATATCAGAATATGGGATTAACCACGTTTCATCGATATGCTCATCATGTTTTTTCTTTTTGCCTCTTCTATTTTTCTTACTCCGCATTTTTTTCTGCTCCTTTTTCTAGCTTTTTACGCTCAGTTGCAGAAAGTGCACCTAAAATGCGGTTCTTCATAATAAACGGATATGTACCTTCTTGTAACATTAATAAACAATCAATGATTAAACGTTTTTTCTCAATTTCAGCTGAAGATTTTTGCTTTAACTTATTTGCAAATGGATGCCATAATACGTAACCTGAAAAAATACCAAAAATCGTTGCAATAAACGCACCCGAAATAGCATGACCTAACTTTTCAATATCAGTTAAGTTACCAAGCGCAGCTACAAGACCGATAACAGCACCTAAAACTCCTAATGTCGGTGCATACGTACCAGCTTGTGAAAAAATAGCAGCTCCCTTTGCATGTCTTTCTTCAATTGCCTCTAATTCAGATTCCAAAATCTGCTCTAAATCTTCTGCGGATACGCCATCAATCACAAATTTCATACCGCGCAAAAGAAATTCATCTTGAATTTTGTCTAATTGTTGCTCTAAAGACAAAATACCGTATTTTCTACTTTCAGATGTCCAATGAACAAATAATTCTAGCAACTGTTCATAACTTAAATCCTTTTTATTTGAACCAAAAAGAACTTTAAATAGTTTTGGAACCCTTTTTAGTTGATTCATCGGAAATGCAATACATACTGCAGCAAATGTACCGATAAAAATAATTAATGCTGCGGCAGGATTTAATAAGGCTGTTACGTCAGCGCCCTTGACGACCATCCCTACTACCACTGCTACAAATCCTAAAACAAGTCCAATAATTGTTGCAAAATCCATTCCCATTCACTCCTAGTCTATACAAGAAGTTCTTTATTCTCGATAATCGCTACATCTTCTTATGTATATATATTACATAAAAAATGCAAATCATGAAAGATAAGAAATGAATTATATAAAAAAATACTACAAATTCACACATTTTCTGACATTTTCTTTGCATTTCTATTACGTTATGACTCTTATATTCCTTTTCCAACAAACTAGATTTATAATAAAAAAACAATACACATTTTATGAAGAAGGGACTGTGATTACAAGGCATCATGAAAAAGATAATAATTATTTCTGCCACTACTATTGTAATCGGGATCACATCTTTCGCTTACTTTGGTTCTAAAACACCACTACATAATGAAGCAAAAGCTGTCGAAAGTCAAAAGCATAATAACCATAAAAAAGAAGAGATTCCTGCTTTTCCAAAAGCTGATCATAATGCAAAGAAAATAGACAATGACTTTTCAGTTGTAACAAATCCAAAATCTAATCTTGTCTTAATTAATAAACATCGAAAACTACCAGATGGATACATTCCTGAAGACTTAACGAGACCAAATGTACCATTTATTAGTCCAAAAGATAAAGAAAAAACATTGCTGCGCAAAGATGCTGCCGAGGCACTTGAAAACATGTTCAAAGCTGCGAAAAAAGAAGGGCTTGATCTTACAGCTGTATCTGGTTATCGTTCATACAAACGCCAAAAATCGTTGCATGATACATACGTTAGACGTCAAGGAAAAGCCGAAGCTAATTCGGTAAGCGCAATTCCTGGTACAAGTGAACACCAAACGGGTTTAGCAATGGATATTAGTTCAAAATCAGCTAAATTTCAATTAGAGCCTATCTTCGGAGAGACAGCAGAAGGAAAATGGGTCGCGGAACATGCTCATGAATTCGGCTTTGTCATTCGTTACTTAGAAGATAAAACAGATACAACAGAATATGCCTATGAACCATGGCACTTACGCTACGTTGGTAATCCATACGCTACATACCTATATAAACATCACTTAACATTAGAAGAAGCGATGGAAGACAAAAAATAAGAGAGCAAATTGCTCTCTTATTTTTCTTTCACTCTATTATTGTAGTAATTTCTTCTTCCATTCTTCAGGCCATGGTTCGCCTCTTCCTGTTTTTTTCGAAGCTTGAACCATCATTCCACGACCTACTAAACAAATCTCTCCTGCTGCATTCTTCACCATATAATGTAAATCTAAAGAAGAATTCCCGACCGATCCTGCCTTTACATACACCTTCAGCTGTTCATCAAAATATATTTGCTTAATAAAATTACATTGTAAATCCGCAACAACGATCATCGTTTCTGATGATGCATGTGTCCACTCTTGCATAAATCCAAGTTCTTTAAACAACGCAATACGAGCTTCTTCAAAATAAGTAAACGCAACGACATTATTTACATGTCCAAACATATCTACTTCACCAAAACGAACCTTTACAGGGTTGTAAAACGAAAAACCACTTTCCCATTGCTCAAAGTCTTCAATATAAGAAATCCTCTTCATTGTTATCTCTCCTTTTCACCTTGAAATAAACAGAATAAACAGAAAAATATAGTTATAAATATTGCCTCTTCGATATGAAGAGGCAATATTTATTAATAGTTATTATCGCTACCAAAGAAATCTTTGAACGATTGAATTGTTGTATCACGGTTTAATGCCGCAATTGAAGTTGTTAAAGGAATACCCTTCGGACATGATTGCACACAGTTTTGAGAGTTACCACAGTTTGCTAGTCCTCCATCTCCCATAATTGCACGTAAGCGATCTGCTTTATGCATTTCACCCGTTGGATGTGAGTTGAATAAGCGAGCTTGTGATAACGGTGCTGGTCCAATAAAGTCAGACTTACTGTTTACGTTTGGACATGATTCTAAGCAAACACCACATGTCATACATTTTGAAAGCTCATAAGCCCATTGACGCTTTTTCTCAGGCATTCTTGGTCCTGGACCTAGGTCATACGTACCATCAATTGGAATCCACGCTTTAACGCGTTTTAGAGCATTAAACATGCGACTACGATCAACTTGTAAGTCACGTACAACCGGGAATGTCTTCATCGGTTTTAAGCGAATTGGTTGCTCTAATTGATCAATAAGTGCCGTACATGATTGACGTGGTTTTCCGTTAATCACCATCGAACATGCACCACATACTTCCTCTAAGCAGTTCATATCCCATGCAATCGGAGTTGTTTGGTTCCCTTTTGAATCAACAGGATTACGACGGATTTCCATAAGTGCTGAGATAATATTCATATTCGGACGATATGGAATTTCAAATTCTTGGTCAAACGCTTGCGCATCTGGCCCGTCTTGTCTCGTAATGATGAGGCGGATTGTTTTCTCAGACATGTTGTTTATCCCCCTTCTCTTCACCCTTAGCAGCTACATCGTGTTTTGAAGAATAATCACGTTTACGCGGTTTAATTAACGAAATATCAACGTCCTCGTAATGGAATGCTGGTGCATTTCCTTCTCCCTCAAATTTTGCCATCGTAGTTTTTAAGAAGTTTGCATCATCACGATTTGGGAATTCAGGTTTGTAATGCGCCCCACGGCTCTCATTACGGTTATATGCGCCAATTGTAATAACACGTGCTAACTCAAACATATTTGCAAGTTGGCGTGTAAATGAAGCACCTTGGTTACTCCATCTTGCTGTATCGTTAATGTTAATACGTTTGTAACGAGCCATTAATTCTTCAATTTTCGCATCTGTTTCTAATAATTTTTTATTTTCACGAACTACTGTAACGTTATCTGTCATCCATTCTCCAAGCTCTTTATGAAGAACATACGCATTTTCGTTACCATCCATCGTTAAAATATTGTTAAATTTCTCTGTTTCGATTAATTCATTTTGCTCATATACAGTAGATGAAACAGCATCAGATGATTTAGAAAGACCTTTCATATACTCAATTGCGTTTGGTCCTGCTACCATACCACCATAAATTGCTGATAATAGTGAGTTCGCACCAAGACGGTTACCACCGTGCATAGAATAATCACACTCACCTGCTGCAAATAAACCTGGAATATTTG
This sequence comes from Bacillus sp. PK6-16, assembly GCF_056530295.1. NCBI lineage: Bacteria > Bacillati > Bacillota > Bacilli > Caryophanales > Bacillaceae > Bacillus > Bacillus sp. PK6-16. The sequence continues at coordinate 955,455 of NZ_CP096511.1, read as the reverse complement.
TCATCTGTTTATAATCAACCCATAGTCCGCCCATTGAATAGTGAACAGCTGGGAAGATTTTCATCGGTAGTTTACGAGGATCATCCCCTGTAAATTTCTCATAGATTTCAATAATTCCACCTAGTTTAATATCTAGTTCTTTTGGATCTTTATGAGAAAGATCTAAGTACACCATGTTTTCACCGTTAATACCTAGTTTTTGCTCTACGCAAACATCAAAGATTTCACGCGTTGCGATGTCACGAGGTACAAGGTTTCCGTAAGCCGGATATTTTTCTTCTAAGAAGTACCATGGTTTACCATCTTTATATGTCCAAACACGTCCACCTTCACCACGTGCAGATTCACTCATAAGACGTAATTTATCGTCTCCAGGAATTGCCGTTGGGTGAATTTGAATGAACTCACCGTTTGCATAATATGCGCCTTGTTGATATACAGCAGAAGCTGCTGTACCTGTATTGATAATGGAGTTTGTTGATTTTCCGAAAATGATACCAGGGCCCCCTGTTGCCATAATCACGGCATCTGCTCCGAAACTTCTAATCTCCATAGTTTGTAAGTCTTGTGCAACGATTCCTCGGCACACACCTTCATCATCAACAACAGCTCGTAAGAAATCCCAACCTTCATATTTCGTTACAAGTCCTGCTACTTCGTGACGACGTACTTGCTCATCTAATGCGTAAAGTAATTGCTGTCCAGTTGTTGCACCAGCAAATGCTGTACGGTGATGTTGCGTTCCACCAAATCGACGGAAATCAAGAAGTCCTTCTTCCGTACGGTTGAACATAACACCCATACGGTCCATTAAATGAATGATACCAGGTGCTGCTTCACACATTGCTTTAACTGGTGGTTGGTTCGCTAAGAAGTCCCCACCATAAATTGTATCGTCAAAGTGGATCCATGGAGAATCCCCTTCACCTTTCGTATTTACGGCACCGTTAATTCCGCCCTGAGCACATACAGAATGTGAACGTTTTACTGGTACTAAAGAAAACAGTTCAACATTTACTCCTGCTTCTGCCGCTTTAATCGTTGCCATTAAGCCAGCCAAGCCACCGCCGACTACTATAAGTTTCCCTTTCATGCTCTCCCACTCCTTACTGGTTTGCTAGCTGTGGATCGATGAACGCTAATAATGCACTCACACCTACATAAGATAAACCTAAGAAAATAGCTAATGTTACATAAGTAGAGATTCTTTGTGAACGTGGAGATACTGTAATTCCCCAGCTGATGCAGAATGTCCATAGTCCATTTGCAAAGTGGAAAATTGTTGAAACAACACCAACTAAGTAGAATGCAAACATAGCTGGATTGTTTAAAATATCTGCCATCATATCATAGTTTACCTCTTTACCTAACATTGCTTGAATACGAGTTTCCCAGACGTGCCAAGAAATGAAGATCAGCGTAACGATACCTGAAATTCTTTGGAAGACGAACATCCAGTTACGGAAATAACCGTAAGAAACCGCATTGTTCTTAGCTGTAAATGCAATATATAAGCCATATATAGCATGGTACAGTATCGGTAAAAAGATGATGAAAATTTCTAGCGCATACCGGAATGGAAGGAGCTCCATAAAGCCTGCAGCTTTGTTAAAAGCCTCTGCTCCTCGTGTTGCAAAGTTGTTTACAATTAAATGTTGCGTCAAAAAGACACCAACCGGGATGACCCCCATTAATGAGTGCCACTTACGAAACGTATACTCGCGGCCTTTCATGTCCCCATTACCCCCCTTGAATGTTTGACTGCTGTTTTCAGATTAGTTTATGACAATAATGTTTTTTCACTATTGGCATAAGAAAAACTGAAAAAATTATTCGAAATATTTCAGCATAATTTGATACCAAGTTCATTTTACTCCTATTTTTGTCGAAGCGTCAAGAAAACGTATACATAATTTGCATATAATTTGCCAATTCTTTTTTTCTTCTTATATATTCAGATTTTCCTAAAGAAAAATCTGTTTTTATAAATGTGAAATGTTATATAATAATCCCTATAGAAAGAGGGGAATATTGTGAGTAAAAATACAATCGATACAACATCTTTAGAAGATGTTTCATTGAACGCCTTCGCTTATGAATTGCTACGTGAAGAATTACTACCTGATTTAATCGGCAACGATTTAGATGGTATTTTATACTGGTCTGGTAGAAACCTTGCAAGAAAATATCCGCTAGAAACAATTGAAGAAGTCATTCAGTTCTTTGAAAAGGCTGGCTGGGGCACTTTAAGCATTGTTGAACATAAGCGTCGTGAAATGCAGTTCCAACTTAAAGGCACACTCATCGCAGAACGTCAAAAACAAAAACGACATTCTTCTTATCAACTAGAAGCCGGATTCATCGCTGAACAAATCCAAAAGCAACGGAACGTCGTTGCAGAGTCATACGAAGAAAAGAAAAAACGTTCTGACTCTATTACATTTCTTGTAAAATGGGATATAAAAGATCTCATTGAAGTGTAAGCATTACCTACAGTCAACTAGACATATCAGTTTAGTTGACTTTTTTGTATTTTCATTCAGATGAGTTTATTTTAAATCTTCAGAAATTATACCAAAAAACAGAAGACGTTGTAAACTACAACGTCTTCTTATCTGTTAAATACGTATAAATCGTCTCCGCGACATTTTTCGGCATACCCGCTTCGACAAATTCCTCTATAGAAGCTTCTTTCATCTTCTTTAATGAACCAAAATGTTTTAACAATACCTTTTTCCGTTTATCACCGATTCCTGGAATATCATCCAATGCTGATTGAATGACAGATTTCCCATGTAATTGACGATGGAATGTAATCGCAAATCGATGCACCTCATCTTGAATACGCTGCAATAAATAAAATTCTTGGCTATTTCTCTCAAGCATCACAGGTTCCGGTGGATCCCCAATAATTAAATGGGAGGTTTTATGTTTATCATCTTTTACAAGACCTGCCATCGGAATATATAATCCGAGCTCATTCTCTAAAATATCACTCGCAGCCGCTAGATGGCCTTTTCCTCCATCAATAATAATCAAATCAGGTAAAGGTGAATTTTCTTTAAGCGCCCTTGTATAACGGCGCCTCACAACTTCTCTCATAGACTCATAATCATCTGGCCCTTGAACCGTTTTAATTTTATATTTTCGATACTCTTTCTTCGCCGGTTTCCCATCGATAAAAGCAATCATTGCAGAAACGGGATTTGTTCCTTGAATATTTGAGTTATCAAACGCTTCAATACGATACGGCGTTTCAATCCCAAGCTGCTTCCCTAAATGATCTACCGCTTTAATCGTTCGTTCTTCATCACGTTCAATTAAGTAAAACTTCTCTTCAAGAGCAATCTTCGCATTTTTATTTGCCAATTCTACAAGGTCTTTTTTCTTACCACGTTTCGGCTGCGTCGCTTCCACTTCTAAAAAGCGCTCTACTAATTCCGAGTCTATACTTCCTGGAACGACAATTTCCTTCGGCTTAAAATGACTACTGTTTTCATAAAATTGGCCGATAAACGTTAAAAAACCCTCTTCTGGTTCATCGTAAATTGGAAACATAGAAACATCACGTTCAATTAGCTTTCCTTTTCGAACGAAGAAAACTTGAACACACATCCATCCTTTATCCACTGCATATCCAAACACATCACGATCTACTAAGTCACTCATAATCATCTTTTGTTTTTCCATAATCGCATCAATATGAGCAATTTGATCACGCAACTCTTTTGCACGTTCAAACTCTAGTTTCTCTGAGGCCTCATACATTTTTATTTCTAGTTCTGAACGAACTTCTTTATGTCCACCATTTAAAAACTTAATAATTTCATCTACAATTTCTTTATTTTGTTCTTCCGTCACTTCTTTCACACAAGGCGCTAAACATTGACCCATATGATAATACAAACAAACTTTATCTGGCATATTCGTGCATTTCCGAAGTGGATACATACGATCTAGCAGTTTTTTCGTTTCATGAGCAGATTGTGCATTTGGATAAGGACCAAAATATTTCCCTTTATCCTTTTTTACGTTTCGAGTAATGAGTAAGCGCGGTTGCTTCTCCGCCGTAATTTTAATAAAAGGATATGTTTTATCATCTTTTAATTGAATATTATATTTCGGATCATATTTTTTAATTAGATTTAACTCTAAAATAAGTGCTTCTAAATTCGAAGAGGTTACAATATATTCAAAATCAACAATTTCTCCTACAAGCCGCAGTGTTTTCCCATCATGTGAACCAGTAAAGTACGAGCGCACACGATTTTTAAGCACTTTTGCCTTTCCGACATATATAACCGTTCCTTGCTTATCTTTCATCAAATAACAACCAGGTTGATCTGGTAAAATAGCCAACTTCTCTTTCAAATGTTCGTGCACTCGTCTCCCTCCATTTCCACATACTTAGCATTTTTATTTTCCCTTGAAAACATACTATGCCCAAACACCCAACATACGTTCTTTTATTGTAACGGAAAGACTGTAAAAAAGAAAATAAAAAAAGCTACCAAATGGTAGCTTTTTTTATTTTAGAAGTGTTTAGAAACTAATTCTACTAACGCTTCTTTCGGTTTGTAACCTAACGCTTGATCAACTACTTTACCGTCTTTTAATACGAAAAGAGCTGGAATGCTCATTACTTCGAATTGACGAGCAGTTTCTTGGTTTTCATCAACGTCTACTTTTACTACTTTTACTTTTTCGCCTAGTTCTGCATCAATTTCCTCTAATACAGGAGCGATCATTTTACAAGGTCCACACCAAGGTGCCCAGAAATCTAATAATACAACACCTTCGCTAGTTTCTGCTGCGAAGCTTTGGTCATTTGCGTTTACAATTGCCATTTTATTTCCTCCTTCAAGTATATTCTACCAAGAGTATATCATTAACTTATATACGTGGCGAATAATATGTATCGTTATGTATTGTAACAAAAAAATGTTCCTTTATACTATATAAAAATACGGATTAAATACTAAAAAGATGAGAGACAGGGGATCTCTCACCTTTTTCTATATATAGGGGTACTTCACTTGGAACTCAAGGGTACTTAAATCATGAATGTACTTTTAACTTTTTAAACTCTTCTGTTAAAAGAGGTACAACTTCGAATAAGTCACCGACAATACCATAGTCAGCTACTTTAAAGATACTTGCTTCTGGATCTTTATTAATCGCAACGATTATTTTTGAGTTAGACATACCTGCTAAATGCTGAATCGCACCAGAAATACCACATGCAATGTATAAGTCTGGCGTAACAACTTTACCAGTTTGACCAATTTGTAATGAGTAATCACAGTATTCAGCGTCACAAGCACCACGAGATGCTCCAACAGCGCCGCCTAGTACGTCTGCTAACTCTTTTAATGGCTTAAAGCCTTCTTCACTCTTCACACCACGTCCGCCAGCGATAATAACTTTTGCTTCAGAAAGATCCACACCTTCTGCTGTTTTACGGACAACATCTTGAATGATTGTACGTAAATCTTTCACATCAACTGTAATAGAAGATACGTCACCGCTGCGAGACTCATCTTTTTCCAGAGTTGCAATGTTATTTGGACGCACTGTCGCAAATAAGATGCCGTCTGTTACAATCTTCTTCTCGAATGCTTTACCAGAGTAAATTGGACGAGTGAAGATAACATTTCCACCTTCAACCTCTAAAGCAGTTACGTCAGAAACTAAACCAGCTTCAAGCTTCGCTGCTAATTTTGGTGATAAATCTTTACCAAGTGCTGTATGTCCAAAAACGATACCTTCTGGATTTTCTTCAGCATGTACAGCTAAAAACGCTTGTGCATAACCATCAGATGTATATGATTTTAATTTATCATTTTCAACTGTCACAACGCGATCTGCACCGTAATGAATCAATTCATTTGCAAAAGAGGCAACGCTGTCTCCAATTAGAAGACCTACTACTTCACCGCCTTCTGCAATTGTTTTTGCTGCTGCTACCGCTTCAAAAGAAACGTTACGTAGCGATCCATCACGAACTTCACCCATTACTAATACTTTACGAGCCATAGATTTTCCCTCCTGCATATATAATTTCGTATTTTATTAGATTACTTTCGCTTCTGTATGGAGCAACGATACAAGTTCTTTTACTTGATCTTGCAGCTCGCCTTGTAACACTTTTCCTGCATCTTTCTTAGGAGGCAAATAGATTTCAATTGTTTTTGTCTTTGCTTCCACATCATCTTCTTCTAAATCTAAATCATCTAATTCTAATTCTTCTAGCGGCTTTTTCTTCGCTTTCATAATACCTGGAAGCGATGGATAACGCGGTTCATTTAAACCTTGCTGTGCTGTTACTAAAACTGGTAATGAAGTTGCAATCACTTCTGTATCACCTTCAACATCACGCTCAATCTTCACATTTGTACCGTCAATTTCAAGTTTTGTAATTGTCGTTACATACGGAATATTTAACGCTTCAGCTACGCGTGGTCCTACTTGTCCAGATGCACCATCAATTGCAACGTTTCCGCCTAAAATTAAATCTGCATCTTTATCTTTTAAATATTCAGCAAGCACTTTTGCTGTCGTGAACTGGTCACCATTTTCTACATCATCTTCAATATTAATTAATACAGCTTTATCACAGCCCATTGCTAATGCAGTACGAAGTTCTTTCTCACTATCTTCGCCACCGACTGTTACAACTGTAACTTCTCCACCTTGTGCGTCTCTTACTTGAATTGCTTCTTCAATTGCATATTCATCGTAAGGGTTGATGATGAATTCCGCTTCGCCATCGTAAATTGCACCGTTTTTAATTACGATTTTTTCTTCTGTATCAAATGTTCGTTTCATGAGTACGTAGATGTTCATTCCATTTACCCCCTTGTTTTTCAGAAAGATTCTATCAATTTTAATTTTCTGTTAATTTATATTAAAAAAATAATTGAACTACCTGCCACTAAATGAAGGTTTACGCTTTTCTAAAAATGCAGCTACACCTTCTCTTCCATCTTCACTCGTAAATACTTCACCAAAAATCTGTGATTCACGTTGTACACCTTCATAGTAATGAGACGATTTTGTCGTTTGCAATAACTCTAGTACAGCACGAGTTGTTGCTGGACTTTTTCCAGCAATTTGTTTTGCAACTTTAAGCGTATCATCTAAAAGAGATTCTTCAGAGAACAATCCGTTAACAAGTCCCCACTTTAATGCTTCTGCACCAGTAATTGGTGTACTTGTTAACATCATTTCACAAGCTTTCGCTTTCCCAACATAACGTGGTAAGCGCTGTGTACCTGCAAAGCCAGGAATTAATCCAAGTGTTAATTCAGGTAAACCAAGTTTTGCACTTTCAGTTGCAAAGCGCATGTGGCAAGACATAGCAAACTCAAGGCCGCCGCCCAGTGCCGCTCCATGAATTGCCGCAATAACTGGTTTTGAACATTTTTCAACACGCTCAAACGTAACTTGTCCAAGCTGTGCTAATTCTGTTGCTTGCTTCGCTTCAGTAACAGATGTAAATTCTTTAATATCTGCTCCTGCTGAGAAGAAACGTCCTTCACCGTGAATAACAACAACACGAATGTTATCATCCTTTTCCACTTGATCAATTAATTCAGTAACGTCATGCATAACTTGTGAAGACATCGCATTCGCTGGTGCGTGATTTAACGTCGCCACCGCGATATGATCTTCAACTCTTACAGATAGGAATTTCAACATGATCCCTCCCATTATTGACGATAACCACAAGCTGCAATAAGTAGCCCGTGTACCGTTTTTGAAAGTGCGACCAGATCATACTTATGATCGCTCATTACCCAATTGGTCACAACTTCATCTACTGTTCCAAAGATCATTTGTCTTGCCACGCGAACATTTAAATCTGCTTGAAATTCACCTTGTTTTATACCAGTCTCTAAAATCTCATCCATAACTTGTAAGTAGCCTTTTAATACTTCATTTATTTTAAGGCGCAAGTCTTGATTGGACTGCCTTAGCTCTAATTGCGTAACGATAGCAAGCGGATCATTTTGCGACAACAGCAAGAAGTGCGTTTCTACCAACATGAATAACTTCGATACAGCGCTTTCAATTCCTGCTGTTTTTTGACGAATTGTTTCGACAAATTCTCCCATCTTCTCTTGGAATAAGGATATTAATATATCTTCTTTATTTTTAAAATATAAATAAATCGTGCCATCAGCTACCCCAGCTTGCTTTGCGATTTTAGAAACTTGCGCTTGGTGGTACCCATTCTCCGCAATCACAATGACTGCCGCATCAATAATTTGATTGTATTTCGGTCTATTTTTCTTCACTTTACTGTCCCCTTCAAGAAGATGACTGAATGAATAGTCATTCATATTCTTATAATACTGACTATTTAGAAAAGTGTCAATCCTATTTTTTCAAAAAGAAAGGGCCTTAGCCCGTTTGCTCATCCTCATTCTTTCTCTTCTCTTCATCTATTAGAACACGGCGTAAAATTTTCCCTACTGTCGTTTTTGGCAATTCATCTCTAAACTCATATACTTTCGGCACTTTATAAGCCGCTAAATATTTACGTGCAAACTGATTTAATTCTTCCTCAGAGCACTCCGTACCTTCTTTTAACACAACAAATGCTTTAACTGTCTCTCCTCGGTACGGATCTGGAACTCCAATTGTCACTACTTCTTGCACTTTTTCATGCTCATATAATACTTCTTCAACTTCACGAGGATACACATTAAATCCACTCGCGACAATCATATCTTTCTTGCGATCTTTTACATAGAAGAATCCATCTTCATCCATGTAGCCAACATCCCCTGTATGGAGCCAGCCATCTTGCAATACAGCCGCTGTTTCCTCTGGCTTATTCCAGTATCCTTTCATAATTTGAGGACCTTTCACTACAATTTCCCCTATTTCTCCTGGCGGTAATGCCTCACCAGTTTCAAGTGACATAATGATTGCTTCTGTATCTGGCCACGGAACTCCGATGCTACCTGGCACTCGCTTTTCCCATAAAAAATTACTATGTGTAACCGGAGAGGATTCTGTTAAACCATATCCCTCTACTAGTTTACCACCTGTAACTTTTTCGAACTTTTCCTGTACTTCTACTGGCAGTGGTGCTGATCCACTAATACAAGCACGAATAGAAGAAATATCGTATTCTTTTAAAAGCGGACTATTTAAAAGAGCGATATAAATAGTTGGTGCCCCTGGAAACAATGTCACTTTATGCTTCTTAATCGCTTCAAACACCATTTTCATATCAAACTTTGGAATAAGGACCATTTTGTATCCTTGCATAATACTTAAATTCATAACAGCTGTCATACCATAAACATGGAAAAATGGAAGAACCCCAAGAACGACTTCTTCTCCTTCTTTGCAATTATATAACCATTGAACTCCCATTAACGTGTTAGAGACGAGGTTTTTATGCGTTAACATAACTCCTTTCGGAAATCCGGTTGTTCCTCCTGTGTACTGTAAAAGGGCTAGATCATTTTCAGGATCACAAGGCACCTCAACATTCGTATTCACTTCTTTTTCTACTGAATTCCAAAGATGAATCGTTTCACTCTCTGATACTTTCACAACTAAATTCGACTGTTTTTTCTGCACAAATGGATACAATAGATTTTTAGGGAATGGTAAAAAGTCTGCAATACGAGTTACGATAATATGCTCAATTTTTGTAGCAGATTGAACATTCGTTACTCTTGGAAACACTAAATCGAGACAAAGAATTACTTTTGCTCCCGAGTCATGAAGCTGATATTCTAATTCTCTTTCTGTATACAGTGGATTTGTTTGTACTACGATACCTCCCGCAAGTAATGTGCCGTAATAACCAATTACAGCTTGCGGACAATTTGGCAACATAATAGCAACTCGATCACCCTTTTCCACACCGAGCTTTTGAAGATAATTTGCAAACCTCTTCACCTTATCATGGAAGTCCGAAAACGTAATATCCTTCCCTAAAAAGTGAAGCGCTTTCTTTTCTGGGTAGCGAGATGCCATCTGTTCTACATATCTATGAAGCGGCTGAATATCATAAGAAATCGTACTAGGAATTTCCTCTGGATAACTTTTCAACCATGGTTTTTCCACCTTCATTCCCCCTTCAAATACATAAAAAATAAATGAATGTTCATTCATGATGGTTATTTTCATTATATTATAGTCACCATAGTGTTACAATCATAATATTCTGACTTTTATATAACTATGCTTTACTTCATTAACTTCTTATTATATGTAGAAACTCTCTTACTCTTAAAAGAGTAAGAGAGTTTCTCATTAACTTAATCTTATAATTGTTAATACCGCTCCTGGGGTAGTTGTTGATAATGTCGCAACAGCTAACAAACCAAATAATTGTAAGCTAATAGCATCTCCTGCTGCAAGAGTTGTAATAATTGTTGCACTAAATGATGTGGTTGCTACCGCAGGAGAATTGATTGTTCCAGCAAGTGGTGCTCCATTGATTGTAATCCGTGAACTAACTAATAATGAAGCCGTTATATTAATCGAATATGAAATATAGTAATTTCCAGCATTTGCAACCGTAAATACTGTATTTCCCCCGGAAACCGTAATACCTGGACCGATATTTTGATTATTCGGAAGCGGGACATTCGTTCCACCTAGAAGTACTGATATCGCTGTTCCTGACGTATTATTTGCAAATGCATATGTCGCCGTGATACTTGTACCTGTAGCCCCGGTTGAGCCTGTTGCTCCTGTTATTCCTGTCGCTCCCGTTGGACCTGTTGAGCCTGTTGCTCCTGTTATTCCTGTCGCTCCCGTTGGACCTGTTGAACCCGTTGCTCCTGTTATTCCTGTCGCTCCCGTTGGACCTGTTGGACCCGTTGCTCCTGTTATTCCTGTCGCTCCCGTTGGGCCTGTCGCTCCTGTTGGGCCTGTCGCTCCCGTTGGGCCTGTCGCTCCTGTTGGGCCTGTCGCTCCCGTTGGACCTGTTGAGCCCGTTGCTCCTGTTATTCCTGTTGGACCCGTTGCTCCCGTTGCCCCTGTGTCGCCTGTCGCTCCCGTTGGGCCTGTCGCTCCTGTTGAGCCTGTCGCTCCCGTTGGACCTGTTGAGCCCGTTGCTCCTGTTATTCCTGTCGCTCCCGTTGGGCCTGTTGAACCCGTCGCTCCTGTTATTCCTGTCGCTCCCGTTGGGCCTGTTGAACCCGTCGCTCCTGTTATTCCTGTTGGACCCGTTGCTCCCGTTGCCCCTGTGTCGCCTGTCGCTCCCGTTGGGCCTGTTGAACCTGTCGCTCCTGTTGGGCCTGTTGAACCTGTCGCTCCCGTTGGGCCCGTTGCTCCCGTTGCCCCTGTCGGACCAACCTTAGGAACTGTCCCATCGCAACTAAAACAGCATGAATCAACATGTACACCATTTTGATTATTACACCCACAATATCCATTTACGTTATTGCTCCATGAAGACATGTTGATCACTTCCTTTACATTCGATCTTTTTAGCACAATCACCGACTTAAAAAACACCTATCTAAATAACAAAGAAATACTTTGCCTAGTCGGGGATAAAACCAGATTTCCTCCATACATTCTAGTAATTATTACATGCGATTCACTCTCCTTTTGCTTGTACTTTCGCCTTATCTCCACAGACTATTAACAATACACATTACACTATCGTACACAGCCACTTTCCCATTTAAACTTTCCACATTCGCCAATATTTTTAGTAAAGAGGCTTATTCTTCATAAATAGCGACTATAATATATAAAAATCCGTATAGTTCGTTATTTTTCGTCAAAATTTTAAAAATATATTGACACTTAAAATACCCTCATAGTATGATTTGGGTGTTGTAATTGATAACCATTTTCACTTATGGTGCTAGTTATAAAAAACACTTAATTTGGGGGCAGAAGATGAAGAAAATTCTCAGTATTTTCATAGTAGTTCTTCTATTCGCTGTTGGATGCGGACAGCAAAAAGAGGAGAAAAAAGAAACAAAAGCGGACAATAAAAATCAAGCTATAACAATTAAACACGCTGAAGGGGAAACGAAGTTAGATAAACCAGCGAAAAAAGTAGTTGTACTTGAGTGGGTATATTCAGAAGACTTATTAACACTTGGTGTTCAGCCAGTAGGGATGGCAGACATTAAGAATTATAATAAATGGGTAAATACAAAAACAAAACCGAGTAAAGATGTTGTAGATGTAGGGACACGTCAACAACCAAACTTAGAAGAAATTAGCCGTTTAAAGCCAGACTTAATTATCACAGCTTCATTCCGTGGTAAAGCAATTAAAAATGAATTAGAGCAAATTGCACCAACAGTTATGTTTGATCCATCAACAAGTAATAACGATCACTTTGCTGAAATGACAGAAACATTTAAACAAATTGCAAAAGCAGTTGGAAAAGAAGAAGAAGGTAAAAAAGTATTAGCTGATATGGATAAAGCATTCGCTGATGCAAAAGCAAAAATTGAGAAAGCAGACTTAAAAGATAAAAACATCGCAATGGCACAAGCATTTACTGCTAAAAACGTACCAACATTCCGTATCTTAACTGACAATTCTTTAGCTTTACAAGTTACAAAAAAATTAGGTTTAACAAATACTTTTGAAGCAGGAAAATCTGAGCCAGATGGTTTCAAACAAACAACTGTAGAATCATTACAAAGTGTACAAGATTCAAACTTCATTTACATTGTAGCGGATGAAGATAACATTTTTGACACGCAACTAAAAGGCAACCCTGCTTGGGAAGAATTAAAGTTCAAAAAAGAAAACAAAATGTATAAATTAAAAGGCGACACTTGGATTTTCGGTGGTCCTGAGTCTGCAACATCTTTAGCAACACAAGTAGCAGATGTAATGACAGCGAAGAAGTGATTACACAATGAATAGCTTACAACATACACTTCGAGCAAGTCTTGTATTCGGAGGAGGAGCAGCTCTCTTGCTCCTCCTTTTCTTTATTCATATCGGACAAGGTCAAGCAAACATTTCCTATAGTATGATTATTGATGCTCTTATCTCACCGAACCAATCGCTAGAACATCAAACTTTAATCATGCTTCGATTACCTAGAGCTGTAATTGCCATTTTAGCTGGAGGCGCTCTTGCTGCATCAGGGGTTATTTTACAAACGTTAACGAAAAATCCACTTGCTGAATCCAGTACAATGGGTATTCACTCTGGCGCATATTTCTTTCTAGTAGCGGCTACAATTTTCTTACCGAAAGGTTTACAAATGAATTCTCTTCTGTTCACATTTATCGGCGGTGCTATTACTGCTTTATTTGTATACCGTATTTCTGGTGGAAAAAAGGGAACCCCACTTAGAATGGCATTAGCTGGTATGGTTGTTACATTAATGCTCTCTGCCTTTACCGGAACGATGCAGCTTTTCTATGAAAATGAAACAGCTGGTTTATTTTTATGGGGAGCTGGCTCTCTTATTCAAAATAACTGGGATGGCGTTCAATTTGCTTTTCCATTTATCATTATTTCTTTCCTAGTTTTACTATTTATGTCTCGTAAACTCAACATTCTCTTACTTGGTGATGATGTTGCTATTTCTCTTGGTGAAAAAACAGCAGTAACACGTCTTATCGCCTTCATTGCTGCAATCTTTTTAACAGCAGTAATTGTTACTGTTGTTGGACCAATTGGCTTTGTCGGCTTAGTTGCACCTCATTTAATGCGCCTTATCGGATACCGTCAACACTTTACTCTTCTTCTCTCTTCTTTCTTATGGGGGGCAGTATTATTGCTTGGAGCAGATGTTGTCGGTAGATTAATAGATCCAACCGGTGCAGAACTTCCTGTTGGGGCAGTCACAGCAATGATTGGATCTCCTTGGCTTATTTACTTAGTGTATCGAATGATGAAGTCGAAACAATATATGAATGATAACGGTGCGAATACAGCTGGAGCTAGTTCCCGCTATTACTCTTATAAAAAGGTAATCATTATATCTATCACACTTTGTATTGTGACGATTGCTCTTGGTGTTACAATCGGTAGTAACGCTTATATCGAAAGCATTATAAATGTTATATCAGGTCAATTAACACAATTTGATAAAAATATGATGATGAATCTTCGTTTACCAAGAATGCTCGTTGCTGCTATTGCTGGCGCATGCCTTGCAATAAGTGGGCTTGTTTTCCAAGGTATATTACGAAATCCACTTGCCGATCCTTCTATTATTGGTATTTCATCGGGAGCTGGTGTTGGTGCTTTAACGATTATGTATGTCTTTCCTGCACTTCCTGGTTTCTTTCTACCAATTGGTGCATTTATCGGAGGACTACTTGCAGTAGGAATTGTCCTCTTCTTTTCATGGAAATCAGGATTTAGTCCAACAGCTCTCGCTTTAATAGGGATTGGTATTTCTGCGCTTGGCTCAGCAATTATTCAAATCTTTATCGTTAGAGCCAATTTGAATGTTGCCGCTGCTTTAACATGGTTATCTGGCAGTACGTATGCAAGAGGATGGAATCACTTAGAAAATATCATTCTATATCCATCTCTAATTCTTGTATTCATTATCTTTTTCTTAATAAAACAACTTGACGTTCTCGTACTTGGAGACGATTTAGCAACTGGACTTGGGCAACCAGTAAATAAGACACGTCTTGCTCTGATTGTGCTAGCGACACTACTTGCATCAGTAAATATCGCTGCTGTCGGTACAATTGCCTTTTTAGGCCTTGTCGCACCTCACTTAGCAAGAATTGTTGTTGGTATGAATCATCAAAGACTATTCGTTTGTTCAGCACTATTTGGAGCAATCCTTCTTTCTGTTGCTGACTTACTTGGACGTACAATCGCATATCCGAAAGAAATTCCTTCTGGTCTTGTCGTTGCTGTACTTGGAGCACCTTATTTCTTATGGTTGATGAGGAAGAGTGGGAAGAAAGTTAATTAAAAGACGGCTTCATATATGTGAAGCCGTCTTTTCCTATTATGGCATAAAATTAATATAGGCTTTGTACATAATATATATAACAAGTGAATACATGATTATATTGAGCACACTTCGTTTTAAAGTTAACTTTCTCTTTAATTTCTTATCTTGTAATCTCAATTCTATTCCATTCGCTATTTTCAACCTACCTACTATTTGAAATAACTCTCTGTAATCATCAGCATTTCCCAATAATACGTATTCTTTATCATTTTTATACTTTATATGCAGAAACTCACTTCCACCTTTACGGTCTAATATTGTTTTCATATAAGCTACTTCATTCCATACACATACTTTTAAATCAACTTCATTATAATAACGATCCATAAAAAACACATACAACCGTTAACACCTTACTCTGTGCCGTATCTAAAATACTATGAACTACCTTATAAATTAAATCTCCATATCGATCAATTGCTGTATGTAATGCTAACATATCTTGTTTTCGAAGACCTTCTACTATTTCTATATCCTTCACCCTTATCACCATTCTTTATTCATTATATATGCGAATGAGCACATTCGTTCCCTGACACTTTTACAAACATTTTCCAATTTTTTCATATTGTAGCAATGCTTAATTAATTATTTCTTGTGGAACAGGGATTATATTATCTCTCACGAATTTAATCTATGAACAAAAATAGGAGGGATAACTATGTACCAAACCATTGACGGCTTCTTGCAATCATGGACATACGAAGCAGAGTCTACTCAGAAAATGCTTGATTCATTAACCGATGCATCTTTATCACAAGAAATTGCACCTGAACATTGGACTTTAGGAAGAGTTGCTTGGCATATCGTGACGGCAATTCCTGTTATACTATCTGGCACAGGGCTAAAGTTTGAAGGAGAATCGAAAGATTATCCTGTTCCAACTTCTGCAAAAACAATTGCAGATGAATACCGTAAAGTAAACGCGGCTTTTGTTGAAACACTTCAAAGTAAATGGACTGATAAAGACTTAGCTACTATTAATGACTTCTTTGGTCGCCCTATGCCGAATTCTATATTTTTAATGACACTCATTAATCATCAAAATCACCACCGCGGACAAATGACGGTTTTAATGCGACAAGCTGGCTTAACAGTTCCTGGCGTATATGGCCCCGCAAAAGAAGAATGGGCTGCGGCTGGAATGGAAGCTCCTAAAATGTAACGACAAAAAAGACAAGATGTTTACATATCTTGTCTTTTTCTGTAACTTGTTTCATGTGAAACTATTTTTTCTTAATGGTTGTTTTATGGAAAAGATAGGTTAAAATGAATACATATTACGAAGAGGAGTAACCAAATTGAATACAAAAAATAAAAAAATAGCTATGGGAACTATTTTACTAACTTCTCTTATTGGAGTTATTAGTGTATCTCTTTATTTCACCTATTATGGTACCCCTTGGGGAAAACAAGTAGCAATTACGGAATCAAAAGAATATATTACAAAATACTTCGATTTAGATGCGGTAGTCAAAAATACTTCTTACAATGCTAAAATGAATAGCTATGCGATCTCCTTTAAAACAAGTACTGACGGAGAGTTTACTATCGAATATAAAAGTCCAAATAACTTTAACATTTCTCCAGGAGTACAAGATTATTTAAGTAAACACTCTAAATTTACAGAGTAGTAACGAAGCATATATATACAAAAAAGGAGTTAGTATAACACCAACTCCTTTTACGTATTCTTATCATACTGCTATATCTTCCTTCTCTATATTTTTAATGCCGTAATACGCAATCACAACTCCAATTGCTGCCAATGCTAGTTGAAGAGGAAGAAAAGTTGCTGTAGAAAACGATGGGTTGCTATTCATTGCAATTGAGACAACGATAAGAGATGAAACAATTGTAGTTGGCACGGAACGTTTACGCATTCCGAAATATAATGGGATTAAACTCATTCCCGCAGTTGCAATGGCTAAAGGAACTAGTTTTATTCCTTCTTGCATCAATTGATCTACTGTGAATGAATTAGGAAGAATTGAAAAATAACTATCTATCCCAAAGAAAATTCCTACTACTAAAATGTTAGATACAATAACTGTTATAAATGTTACTATCGCTGTAATAGCCAACTTACTAGCCATCATTTTCTTTCGGTTAATAGGATAAGAAAACATAAGTATTATTGTTTTATTTTTATATTCACCAATTATTAGCCTTGCGATTAATACACTACCAAAAATAATAAACGTTGCTCTTACTATTGCGCTAGCCATTAACAATATCGTCTCTGGATTCCTTATTTCTGCATCACCTTCTACTTGAGCGATGATGCTCACAAAGATCATTAATGCCAGTATAACAATATTTGCAATAATTGCTCTCTTCACGTACCAGCCAAGCTTAAACTTTTTCAATTCTAGCTTCATTAAATGTAGCATGATAGTGTCCTCCCTCCTCCTAAGACTTAATCAATATAAATGACCCCTGTCTTACTTAAAATCTCCACTTTGTTTTTTGCATCACCAATCGTTCCTACTTTTATTTTTTCTGTACTTTTATCTTTCTTAAGTCCTTTTAAATCTACTATTACGTCAGCCGAATTACTTTTAGCCATAAGCTTCAATGATGCCGGGACACCTTTATACCGTACGCCAATATCCCCTGATTTTGTTTCTATAAATAATGATTTTCCTTCTATCATATCTTTCAGCAATACTTCCCCAGATGTTGAAGTGATGTTCATATTTGAGTTACTTACATTTGCGATATAGTTATCACCAGTCGTAGACTTTATATTTAATTCTTGTACTGAACTATCTTTTACAACTAACTCTCCACTTTGCGATATGAATTCACCTTTCTCGGCTGATAGTCCTACAATCATTCCATCCCCAGATTTGCCTTTCGTCACGATACTTTTTACTACTATATCTCTTATTTTCACATCACCTGATTTATTATTTAATACAATTTTATCTATTTCTTTCTTCGGAATAGCTATACATATACTATTCTTCTTCCTAAACGTAAAACCATTAAAAAATTTGTTCGCCTCTTGTTTTTGCTTAACCATAATTTTATTTTCATCATTTTCTATTTTGACAGGATCTATCTCTTTATCCGCTTGTTCACCTTGAGCAGAAATTACTATTTTATTAGCGTCTGTACTTTTAAACTCAAGATTCCAATTTTCATTGTCTACTTCTATTGCTTTTATATTATTTATATCAAAAGACTTTTCTTTCTTAAAATCTTTCCCCTGAAATACCTTAATACCAAAAACTACACTAGCAATTGTAATGAATAATATTGCAATTACTATCATTTTTTTCACTATTCATACCCCAGTTCGTTTTTGTTTTAAGCTTGCTTCACGCCACATCTATCTTGTCAATTTTACGAAACGATAGATAGCTAATGAAAATTCCTAATAAACAGAGCACGATTGGGATAGCTATAAAATCAAACATACTTACTTGACCATTTCCAGGACCAACGTTACTGTTCATCATCATCCCAATTATTACTGCAGAAGTAATCGTTGTCGGTGTTGATTTCTTTCTCATTCCAAAAAATAAAGGAATTAAACTAATACCAGATATCATAAATGCACTTATAATAGTAGCTGGAACGATAGCTATTATTTCCCCCATCGTAACAGGCGTTTCAAGTAGTCCCATTATTGGATTCATACAGAATATGAGCAAACTAATAATGAAAGTAGCGATAATCGTGCTCACAAAACAAAAACAAAAAACAATTGTTAATTTCGCACTCATTAGCATTTTCCTTTGCAGTGGATACATAAATAGTAGCTGTATTGTTTTGTTCTTGTATTCATCAATCACTAAACGTGATAAAATAACCGATGCAAAAATAATAAATGTAATTCTAATAAGAATATTTGCTAAAGACATGTATTCCATATAGCTAGAGAACATCAAATCATCCTCTACCTTAGATCCCCACGCCATAAGGCTTACTGCAGCGAAAATTGCTATAATACAAATTGCTACCCCTTTAAAGTAACTAGATAATTTATGTTTCTTCCATTCGAGCTTCATTAATTTAAACATATAAATTACGCCTCCATTCTTTATATACCTGTCTCTACGCTGCTAACATTCTAATTCCAGCAGTAACGAAGCTTAACATTCCTATCACTAGTACACTGAACAACCATTTCCGCCCTGGTTTTCTATAATATAAAATTCCACTTATTAGCATTACGATAAATCCACTTACCAGGTTCAGCCACAGTCCATTAAGCATGAATACCTTCTCCATCCATTACATTTAAGAAATATTCTTCTAAGGAACTATGTTTCTTATTAATACTTTCAATTTCCACATCGTTCATAATAAGTGCTTTTGAAATGGCCTGCTGAGACGCTAACGTATCATAAACCCGAATCATGTTTCCACTCATTATTTTGTAGTTTTTTATACCAAGTTTATCTTCTAAAATATAAGTTGCACGTTTCACATCAGGAACAGTGATTTCAATATACTCTGTTTGTTTTCCGTTAATACTCTTCATTGAAACTTCTTTTATTAGTTTTCCATTTTGAATCACACCAATTGTATCCGCCATTAGTTCCATCTCACCTAAAATATGACTAGAAACTAATAATGTAATACCGTATTCTTTGGAGAGCATTTTAAATAAGTCTCGTAACTCTTTAATACCAATTGGATCTAAACCGTTAATGGGTTCATCTAAAATGAGCAATTCTGGCTTTGTCACGATTGCTCTTGCAATACCGAGTCGTTGTTTCATTCCTAATGAAAAATCTTTTACTTTTTTATTATCTATCCCTTGCAGTTTCACTAAATGTAATGCATGGTCAATTTCATTTTTATCGTAATAACCCATATATTCACAATGTAGGTCTAAGTTTTCTTTCGCCGTTAATTTATCATAAAAGATTGGGTATTCAATAATTGTCCCCATTCTTTTTAATACTTCATAAGATGTATCTGTTAATTTCTCACCGAAGATTTCAATATCACCACTCGTTGGTTTTATTAAATTTGTAATCATTTTCATAATCGTTGTTTTACCAGCACCATTCGGTCCTAAGAAACCGTATATCTCTCCTTTTTTCACATGCATGTTAACACCGGAAATAACTTCTTTCCCTTTAAACACTTTCGTTAACTGATTCGTTTTTAATATATATGTCATGTTACTTTCCCCTTTCGCAATACTCTATATTTCTATAATAGACAACGGAAATCTCTTTTTTCTTACCCGTTTCTTACAAATTCCTTACGCTGAAAAAAAGCTTGTAGAATCTACTGCTCTACAAGCTAAAACTGTATCTTTGTTAATACAATTGTAAAAATTGTTTTTTCATACGGTTTACTAGAAAGGTTAATTTTTCCGTCCATCGCTTCCACAAGCCGTTTCGTAATCGTTAACCCTAAACCGCTTCCTTGGTACAACCTATTTCTTGAATCTTCAAGTGTGTACATACGCTCAAATACTTTATCAATATGAGATTCATCAATCCCTTTTCCTTTATCCCATACGTCTATATATACACTCGTTTCATCATCTCTTAACGTCATACCAAGTGCCTTTCCATCGTCTCCATATGTAATCGCATTTGATATTAAATTATTCAATACCCTACCTAATACTTCTACATTTCCAAGTGCGTATATATTTCTTTCTGGTATATCAATATGAACCTGAAAACCTTTCGTCGTCACTAAATCATAAAAAGATAAAATCTTCTCGCGGCAAACTTCATTCATATTTACTTTTGTCATTTCAATTGCTTTGTCACCAGATTCTAATTTTGCCAAGTCAAAAAACTTATGAATTAACTCCATCACTTCTAGTGTTTTCGTATGCACTTTTTCAAGTAATATTTGTTGTTCTTCTTTATTTATCGTTTTATCCTTATTTAACATTTCTGTATATCCAAGAATAACTGTTAGTGGTGTTTTCAAGTCATGCGAAATATTTGAAAGCATTTTTCTCATCGAAATTTCTACTTTTGCATGATCTGCATTCGTTTTCTGTTTTGCATCTAATAATTGATTAATTGCCACTAATAATTTTTGCAATTCTAGATCATCTGTCATAACGAGTAACTTCTCGCCTGTTTTGTCATTTACAATACTTTCTAACTTTTCATATGTGTATCGTAAATTTTTACTACTATTTTTTCTCATTCTATATTGCATATAAATAACACATAACAATATAAAAATAATACCTATTAACAAATTGACCATATTACATCACTTCCAACTTATAGCCGATGCCCCATAACGTTTTAATATATTCTGGATTAGATGGATCACTTTCGATTTTCTCACGCAATCTTCTCATATGAACATTAATAACGTTATCGTCACCGTAATACTCTTCATTCCAAACTAATGTATATATTTGCGCTTTCGTAAATACACGATTTTGGTTCTTTACGAATAGCTTTAAAATCTCAAATTCTTTTAAAGTAAGTTTGAGAGACTTCCCGTTTTTTTCAACTGTAAAATTAATTGGATCAATTGTTAAATCACCAATTTGAATCATCTTTTCTGTTGTTTCTGTAGCCGAATATTTCGTAGACCTCCGAATACCCGCTTTTACACGTGCAGCTAATTCAATCATAGAAAACGGCTTACAAATGTAATCATCTGCTCCAAGTCCTAATCCAACAGCTTTATCAACATCTGTATCTTTTGCCGACATCATTAAAATCGGAACAGCACTTTTTTCTCGAATGATTCGTACAACCTCTAAGCCATCTAGCTTTGGCATCATAATGTCAAGGATAATCAAATCAAATGAACCTTTTAAATATGTGTTCACACCTTCTTCTCCATCAGACGCAATTGTTACTTGAAAACCCTCTTTTATTAAATACTTTTCCACCATCTCTTGAATTGAGATATCATCTTCAACTAATAAAATATGATGTGACATATGTCTATCCCCTTTTTACAAACGTTAACAATCCAATTGTATCGTAACTACTACAGACTGGAAACAATTATATGAATTTTCAAACCAACTTCCCTTCCTTCCTTAACAATGATATGATGAAATTCACTACGATTGTTCATAATTAACTTTATATAAAGGAGACTTATCATGTCAGAAAACAAAAAAGTAAGCTTAGCTGATTTAATGCGCGAACAACTTGCTAAGAAAAAGCAAGGAAATGGAAATGGTCAAAATGCAAAAAATCAAAGCCAAGAAACGAAAAAATTACAAAACCAACAAACAAAGAAAACAAACAACCAACGTAGACGTACAGGTGTGTAAATGAACGGACAAAAACGTTCTAATATCGCGCCCGGTCTTGAAGTTGATATTGTATTAAAACAAGATCAACGAACAGGCAAATTAACACGTGGAATTGTAAAAGATATTTTAACAAACTCCCCTTCCCATCCGCATGGCATTAAAGTGCGATTGCAGGACGGACAAGTCGGTAGAGTACAAAATATCGTTCAATAAGAAAAGGAGCTCAAGTAAACTCGAGCTCCTTTTCTTTATTAACCTTTAATTTTCTCGATGAAAACTACTTTTAAGTAGTCTCCTTCTTTAAATTGATCAATGGTACGGAAATCTTCTGGTAAAGAATGTTCTTCTAATATTTTATATTTGCCATTCATTTCTTTAAAGGCTGTATCGATAAAGCCTTTAAACTTTTTCATATCGAATGCGCTACAATTTGTAGAGGCAACGATAATACCGTTATTTTCTGTAATAGCAATTGTTTCTTTTAATAAATTTTTATAATCTTTCACTGCACTAAATGTATATTTTTTTGATCGGGCGAAGCTTGGAGGATCAAGTACGACCATATCAAATTTCATCTTTTTCTTAGCTGCATATTTGAAGTAAAGAAATACATCTTCTACAATAATATCTTGTGCTTCATAATCAACTTCATTTACACTAAACTGCTCAATCGTTTTACTTAAACTACGATTTGCAAGGTCAACACTCGTCGTTTTACTCGCTCCGCCAAGCGCTGCAAATACAGAGAAAGCACCTGTATAAGAGAACATATTTAACACTGTTCTTCCTTTTGCATATTTATCACGAATTTGTTTTCGAACGTTACGTTGATCTAAAAATACCCCAACCATTGCCCCATCATTTAAATAAACCGCAAAGTTTACACCGTTCTCTTTTACGATAAGTGGGAACTCGCCGCGCTCTCCTGCTACGAAATCATCACCCTCAATATATTTCCCTTTCGTATCAAAACGCTTTTTCTCATAAATACCTTTAAAGTTTGCTACTTTTTGAAGAGCGGCTATAATCTCATCTCTGAAAGTATAAATCCCTTCACTATACCAACTTACTACGTAGTAGCCATCATAATAATCGATAATTAGTCCTCCAAGACCATCACCTTCACCATTCACCACACGGAATGCTGTCGTATCACTTGATTTGTAAAATTGCTTTCGTTTATGTAAGGCAGATTTGATTTTACTTTCAAAGAAAGATTGATTAATTTGTTCACTCTCTTTTCTCGTTAAAATCCAGCCATATCCTTTATTTTGTTTTCCATAATAGCCTTTTCCGATAAATTGGTTCTTCTCATCTACTACTTTGATGATTGTTCCTTCTTCCTGAACATCATTTAAATTTTGAATCGCATCTTTTAAAATAAGCGGATATCCACTTTTAATTTCTTTTATAAATTTCGGTTTTATTTTTACTGTTACTTCTGATCGCATATAATAACTTCCTTTCCATTTGCATGCTTTCTCTACAGGAAGCATTTGAAAAACGAGACTGAAAAAACAGCCTCGTTTCACTATACCATATTATTGCTTTGCTAGTACAACTAGCTCATTCTCGCACTTAACTGCCACATATTTACTACGTTTTAAAATGAAAATCTCAATGTCCAAAATAATAGAAAAAAACTTATATAGTTCACATTTATCATTGACAATGATAATGATTTTCATTATCATTTAATGTATATGAGTTCTTGAAAATATAGCTACATTTATAGGAGGAATAAACATGATTATTGTTACAAATACAGCTAAAATTACAAAGGGAAATGGACATAAATTAATTGAGCGTTTTAATAAAGTAGGTAAAGTTGAAACGATGCCAGGCTTTTTAGGTCTAGAAGTTCTTTTAACGCAAAATACAGTTGATTATGATGAAGTAACAATTAGCACTCGCTGGAATGCAAAAGAAGATTTCCAAGGTTGGACAAAGAGCGCTGCATTTAAAGATGCTCACTCACATCAAGGCGGAATGCCAGAATATATTCTTGATAATAAAATTGCTTACTATGATGTAAAAGTTGTACGTATGCCAATGGCCGCAGCACAGTAAAAACAGTCCTTTTTTAAAGTATAGAATATGAGAAGCGTTATCTATCACTTCTCATATTCTATACTTTTTTCTTTAATTTCTTTTTACTAATTTTGCGTGTACAACTAGCCTCCCAGCCTCTGGATCAAGCGCATAATCACAAGTAGAAAGTGTTACGATTTCATCATTAGCCGTCAATTCCGTATCCGTTTTGTACAGTGATTTTTCTTGAATTTCCTTTAAGAACGATGTATATGCTGCATCATTTTCAAAATCCGTTTCAATGTAATAAAAGTCCGTTGTTGTCGTGTATACTGAAAAAACTTCAACGTCGTATCCTTCAAATAATGTATCGTAATATAATTTACGATGAGACATAAAAAAGTCTTCATCCAACATCTTTTTTAAACTACCAAACATAGAACCGTCTTTCATACGATGGCCATATAAAATCGTATTTCGATTTTGAGATTTCACATCATTACGATGGTCCATAAAAATGCTTCCCGCTCTCATATCTTCACCTTTATAATTACGAAATAAATAGTAATCATTATCTTTTGCTTGAACGATTGGATAATTAATTTGTGTATCATCCATCGTAATCCATCCGACTATCTCTGGATTAATTTTCTGGAGATCCTGAAACTGTTTACGTACCTCTCCATCTTCTGATTTTTCTTCCATTGGACTTCTTTTATAAATATGTTGTGCCTCAGCCATTACTTTACGATTTTCATAATAATCCATGAAAATCCCGCCCAACTCATAAATTGAATAGAAAAAGATTCCTAAAAACACAATTGTAAGTATGCGTTGAAAAAAAGAATTCTTTTTCCGTCCTTTCTTACTATTCAAATTATCACCTCAAAACGGATTATGCTCAGCCTTTAGATTCCCATAGGTACCATGTACAATCCGGTATCTTCATCCTGCTTTACAATGACATCTACACCATATATTGCTTTAACCATTTCTTCTGTTATTACATCATTAGGAATACCTTTCGTAATGATTTCTCCATCTTTCATAACGATAATATGGTCGCTATAACGAATGGCTTGATTAATATCATGTAATACCATTACAATCGTTAGTCCATGCACTTCATTTAACTCTTTCACTAACTCTAATATTTCTAACTGATAGTAAATATCTAAATATGTGGTCGGTTCATCTAAGAAGAGCATTGGTGTATTTTGAGCTAATGTCATCGCGATCCAAACTCGCTGCCTCTCTCCACCAGATAAAGCATAAATTGGCTTATCACGCTTACTTTGTAAATTCGTACATACTAGTGCACGCTCAATCGCTTCTCTATCTTCATCTGTTTGCGGAGAGAATATATTTTTATATGGCATACGCCCGAAGCTTATTAGCTTTTCCACTGTAATATCTGCTGGAGCCTCATTTTGTTGATGGACAACCGCTAGCTTTCTAGCAAACTCTTTCGGTTTATATTCACCAATCGCTTTCCCATCAAGTATTACTTCTCCACTGCTAGGAGCGTGGTTTCTAGACATGACACTAAGTAATGTTGATTTCCCACATCCATTCGGTCCAATGATTGTTGTAATTTTCCCAATTTCTATTTCACTACTAACAGACTTTAAACGATTTGTTACGTTATCGTATGAAAAGGTTACATTTTTAATTTCCATGAACTTTATCACTCTTTCTAAGCAAAAATATTAAGAATGGACCACCAATAACCGCCATAATTGTTGCTGCTGGAATTTCGTTAGGTGGCACAATTAACCTTCCAATTGTATCTGCCGTCAAAATTAATAACGCCCCTGCAAGAGCAGAAAATGGAATTAATACTTTATGGTCTGAACCGACTAATTGTCTTGAAATATGCGGAACTAGTAATCCTACAAAAGCAATAACACCTGCAATCGCTGTTGATACTGCCGCTAAGAGTACTGCAATGGCAGAAATAATAAGACGAACTCTCGTCACGTGCAAGCCTAAGTTTTTCGCAGTCTTATCTTGTAGCGATAATAAGTTACACCAAGCTCCTACGAACAGAGCAAGAATAAGACCAATCGTTCCATAAGTCACCATTATTTCTACATCGCCCCACGTCTTCATTGTTATGTTAGAAGTCGTCGTTTGCTTAATACTCTTAATAAAATACCCACAAATCGTAACGAATGATTCATTTAATCCAGTAAACATTGCATTAATGGCAATACCAATTAAAATAATGCGAAGCGGGCTTAATCCTGATTTCCATGAAAACGAATAAACGAGATAACATGCAAGCGCACCACCTAAAAAGGCGAATACGGGTGTCCAGAAAAAGAATTGCGGGAACAACGTAATAATAACGAGTGTCATAAAACTTGCTCCTGAAGATATACCGATTACCCCAGCATCGGCGAGTGGATTTTTCATAACAGCTTGAAAAAGCACACCTGAAACAGCGAGAGCCGCTCCAGTGAACAACGCAATAATAATACGCGGGAAACGTAAATCTTTAATGACTTCAACATCTTCATTTCCACCTGTAAATATCCCTTGTACAAGTTCAACAATACCTACTTCTAAACTCCCTTTCATCGCTGACAATGATGTCATAACAATAAGCAATGCAGTAACAATGAGGAAACTCCAAGTTTTTTTATTCATTCTACTCTTCCTTTATATTAAAATGCATCACGGATACATCATTTTTTTCAATTCATCTAACGCTTCAATTGCTGCTAAATTGCCTGTCGTTCCAAATAAACGCTCTTCTAAATCGTAAACACGGTTATTTTTAACCGCAGCAAAGTGTTTCCAAATATCATTTGTTTTAAATTCTTTATCAAACATTTTTACAACTTCATCAGGCATACCATGAGCTGCTCGTAAAATAATATCTGGATCAGCTTTCTTTAAATACTCTGTATTAGAAGCTAAATATTCTACTTGTTCACCTTGCACAATATTTTTACCACCTAGTTGTTTCACTAAATCTCCAATATAAGAATGCTCTGTTGCTACTAAATAACTTCCCGGCACACCTAATAAAATAAGCACTGTCGGTTCTTTCTTTCCTTTTACTTCTTTTTGAATGCTAGCAACCTTTTTATCTAATTTAGTTACTACTGCTTCGGCCTGTTTTTCACGCCCATATTTCTTACCTAAATCGCTAATAGAACTTTGCATATTTTTCAAACTCGTTAAATCTAAAAAGTTTGCTTTCATACCCACACCATCAAAAACCGGCTTTAATTCATATTCAAGTGTTGTCACAGATAACACTTCTGAAGGCTTTAATGACTTTACCTTTTCCATATCTGGACTCATTGGATTCCCAACTTCAGGTAAACCTTTATATCGCTTCGGTAAAGTTTTAGAGCTTGTTGGAACGCCAACTAAATCTACTTCTAACGCATCCATAATTTCAGTAACAGCCACTGTTGTTGCAACAACGCGCTCTTTACTTTCACTCTTTACCTGCTTTGCTGATTCTTTTTTTGGTGATGAGCACCCGGCTATACTCATTAACAAAATAATAGCCATTAGTACACTTGCAATTTTCTTCACTCTCAATCACCACTCCTTTCCATACAATATGAAACAAGTCTTGATACACGCGAATATGCATCAAGACTCCAAAAATTACAATCTACCTGCTCTATATTTACGAACTAGTAAAGCAAGTGAACCTAGCAGTAACACCATGTATAAACCAAGTTGTGCTGTATCTGCAGTTTTTGAATTTTTCTCTTTTTTTGAATCATTTTTTGTATCTTCTTTTTTCTTCTGACCATCTGCATTTCGGTTAAAATCAGGAGTACCTACTGTTTTTACATTATCTACTTTCGGTGTAGTCACTGGATTTTTCGGTTCCTCTTTAAGAGTTCCTAACGCGCCGATATTATTTGTATCAAATTGAATTTGTACATCGTAGAAATGATGGTAGTTCATCTCATCGATGTCTACCTTTACTTTTGCGTTTAATTTTTTAAATAGATCTTCTACTTCAAACTGTACTACTCGCGTATTTGCATTTTTATCTTCGCTTACTACTTTCGCATCAGCGAATAGTTCCTTGTTTTCCGTTTGGAATTTCGTAATCCACGCACTATTTTTCAGCACCATCTCAATATATTTTTTACCATCTTTTACGATTAATTTCGCTGGATTTACAACATAGTCATGCATCTTTGAAATCTCATCTGTTTTATCTTTTAATACTTTAAATGTAATATCATATTGGCCATCTACTAAATTTTTCGGATCAACTATTACTCTCGGTTTATTATTTTCACCTTGGTTATTGTTTCCACCTTGGTTGTCGTTTCCACCTTGGTTGTTGTTTCCGCCTTGGTTGTCGTTTCCGCCTTGGTTGTTGTTTCCGCCTTGGTTGTTGTTTCCGCCTTGGTTGTTGTTTCCGCCTTGGTTGTTGTTTCCGCCTTGGGTCCCTAAAGCTTTAATACTGTCTTGATCAAATACAAATTGAACATCATAGACATGGTGATAATTCATTGAATCAATATCTACTTTTACTTTTGCATTTAATTTTTTAGACAAATCGTTTACTTCTACTTCTACTACTCTTGTATTTTGTTCTTTATTTTCACTTAACACTTTTGCATTAACGAAAGAACCATTTTTCTCAAATTCAAATTTCGTAATCCATGTACTATTTGTTAATGTAAACGATACGTATTTCTTACCATCTTTTACTTTTAATACACCTGGGCTTTTTGTGTATGTGTTCATCATTGAGATTTCATCTGTTTGATCTTTTAACACTTTAAAGCCAATGCTGTATTCACCATCTTTAAGAGCTTTTGGATCAATTGTTGTGTTATTATCTTGGTTGTTGTTTTCACCTTGGTTGTTGTTTCCACCTTGGTTGTTGTTTTCACCTTGGTTGTTGTTTCCACCTTGGTTGTTGTTTCCACCTTGGTTGTTGTTTCCACCTTGGTTGTTGTTTCCACCTTGGTTGTTGTTTTCACCTTGGTTGTTGTTTCCACCTTGGTTGTTGTTTCCACCTTGGTTGTTATTTTCACCTTGGTTATCTAACGACTTAATGCTACCTTTATCAAATGCAAATTGAATATCGTAAAAATGGTGATAATTCATTGAATCGATATCTACTTTTACTTTTGCATTTAACTTTTTCGATAAATCTGGTACTTCTACTTCCACTACGCGTGTATCAGTTTTTTTATCTTCACTTATTACATTTGCATCAACAAACGAACTATTTTTCTCAAATTCAAATTTTGTAATCCAAGAACTGTTCGTTAACGTAAATGATACATACTTCTTACCATCTTTTACTTTTAGCACACCTGGACTTTTTGTATATGTGTTCATCATTGAAATTTCGTCTGTTTGATCTTTTAATGCCTTAAAATTGATGCTGTATTCACCATCTTTAATTGTTTCAGCATCTGGTTTTTTATTTTCATCTGGTTTTTCTACTTCTGGTTTTTCTGCTTCCGGTTTTTCTACTTCTGGTTGTTTCTCTTCATTTTTAATTTGTTCAAGTTTATCTTGTTCAAATAAAAGTTGTACATCATGCATTTGCTTATAATTTCTTGATGCCATTTCGATAAATACTTTTGTATTTAGTTTTTTAGATAAATCGTTTACTTCAAACTCTACTACTCTTGTATCTTTTTCCTTATCCTCACTCACTACTTTTGCATCAACAAATGCGCCATCTTTTTCCGTTTGGAAATTTTTAATTAATGAGCTACTTTTTAGTGTTACAATTGCTTTTTTCTTACCGTCTTCTACTTTTAATACTCCTGGATTTACCATGTAACTATTCATCTTAGATTCTTCATCTGTTTGATCTTTTAACACTTTAAATGGAATGCTGTACGCACCATCTGTAATTGTGTTAGAATTTGGTTGTTGATCTGGGTCAGGCTTTTGGTCGGGCTTCTGACCTGGATCGGTAGTTTCATTTGGATCTGGCTTATTAGCTGGGTCCTCTTTTTCATTTGGTTTTTCTACATGAATTGGTGTAATGCTATTTTGATCAAATGCAATACGAACGTCGTACTCATGATGATAATTTAAAAAATCAATATCTACTTTTACTTTTGCATTTAATACCTTTTCTACATCTTCTACATCAAATTCTACTACTCTTGTATCTTTTTCTTTATCTTCACTAATTACATTTGTCGCAACTAGCTTACCTGCTTTTTCTGTTTCAAATTTCGTAATCCATGAACTATTTGTTAATGTAAAGGATACTTTCTTTTTCCCATCCTTCACTTTTAAAGTTCCCGGACTTACTGAATATTGATTCATCATCGATTCTTCATCTGATGTATCTTTTAAAACTTTGAAGCCAATTGAATATTCACCGTCAGCCAACTTGGTAGCTGCTTGAACTGCAAGTGGTTGTAATGTTGATACGAATGTAAATATCATTAAAAACATAGCAACAATAATTTTTGTATACCTGTTCAATGGAACGACTCTCCCTTTTGAAAATTATTTAATACTGTTCCCATCAAATACAAAGCGAATATCATACGAAGCATTATAATTAATAATTGGAATATTAATTTTCACCTTGCCATTTAGTTTTTTTGACAAGTCAGCAACTTCAAATTCTACAACTCTAGTATTATCTTTTTTGTTTTCACTTAACACGGTTGTTTCTACAAATTGACCATCTTTTTCTACTTGGAAACTTTTAATAGAAGCACTATCTTTCACTTTAAATGAAACATATTGTTTTCCATTTTTAACTGTTAATGTTGCTGGGCTTTCAAAATAACTATTCATTCTAGACGATTCATCTTTATCGCCTTTCCATACAGTAAAAGCAATATTATATTTTCCATCAGCTAGTTTTGTAGCAGCCTTTGCATCTTGTAAACCTAGTGTTGCGATAAACGTAAATAAAACAGCAAATACGGCAATAATCATTTTAAATTGTTTAAACATATATTCATCACCCTTCAAAAGATTTATTTACTCAACTTCACTTTACGAATTAAGAAAGCACCTGAAATAAGAATTAACGCTGCAAACAATCCAATACGTGCTTCATCGCCTGTTTTTGGATTATCTGTTTTTTCAGCTTTTCCATTTTCATTTTTTGTTTCTTTGTTCGCTTCTTT
The DNA here is from genome assembly GCF_056530295.1 of Bacillus sp. PK6-16. NCBI lineage: Bacteria > Bacillati > Bacillota > Bacilli > Caryophanales > Bacillaceae > Bacillus > Bacillus sp. PK6-16. The sequence continues at coordinate 924,143 of NZ_CP096511.1, read as the reverse complement.
AGCTGTTTCCTTACTCTCTACTGTTGTTTTCTCTTCTTTTACTTGTGTATCTGTTTTCACTTGATCATTATTTTTTGTTGTAGCAGCTACGCCGTTATCGCCACCTACAGCTTTTACATTTGCATCAAAAGCAAAACGAATTGTGTAGTGGTGGTCATAGTTTGCACTTGGTACAACAACATGAATTTTTACAGCTGCCGGTTTGGATAAATCATCTACTTTAAACTCTACTGTTCTTTTATCTGCCGATTCATCTTTACTAACAACTTTCGCATCAACAAAATTTCCGTTCTCTGGTGCTTTAAATTCTGTAATCCAAGCACTATGATTCATCGGAACTTGTACTCTCATCTCACCGTTTTTCACTATTAATTTTGCCGGCTTTTCAAAATAGTCATTTGCCATTGAAGCTGAATCATTTTCCGCTTTTTGAATTACGTAATTAATATCGTAAGTACCATCAGCTAGTTTTGCTGAAGCATTCCCGTATGGCATTACAAGAAAAGCTAGCATACATACGAACGTTATAATAAAAGCGGGTAATACAGAAACCTTTTTCATTTTTCTTGTTTCCTCCTTGGTTATCTTTCATTTCACTTTTTCTGAAAATGATAATTATTCTCAATTCATAAGAAAAAAATAATCTCTTCTACCTATTATTTAATTAGCATTATTTTATGTAACATAAGCGTTATTGATTATCATTCTCATTGGATATTAAAAATAATATCTCACCCTATTCCTTATACGAAGGCATAGAAACTGAGAAAAAATTATAAAACGTATTTATTGATTATCATTCTCAATGTAAGTCAAAAAAAATAAACTTTCTCTTCTCCTCTTCTTTCACCTCTTCCCATAACAACACTATAGTTATAGAAACCCCGTTTCCCTCACTTCCCTTCCAATATTTCCACAACTAAGTCAATCTTAGCCTACTCATAAATTTTTTGTCAACTATATTACGTATAAAATTTTTAATATCTAAATTTCTCTATATGCGGCTTTTTTTACAAAAAAAGAGACTTTCTATTATAGAAAGCCTCTTTTCTCTATTTTTCTACAGCAATTTCCTGCTTTTGAAACTTAGAAACTATATAACCAAATCCTATACCGATTATGCCTGGAACTAACCAACCAATTCCTACACTATATAATGGAATCTTATCTAAAATAGGTGCTAGCGCTGCAATTTGAAGGTTTGCATTGTGTAACCCATCAAAGAAACTTATTGCAAATGCTCCTACAATCCCGCCCACATACATCGCTAATGGAAGACGAACGTAGTTTTCAACAAGTGATAATACGATAAGTACGATTCCAATTGGATAAATTGCGATTAAGATTGGTAATGCTAATGCATTTAACTGAGTTAACCCAAGGTTTGCTACCATAAATGCTAATACACAGAAAATGAAAACGACTTTTTGATAAGAAAGCTTTGGTAATAAAGAAGAGAAGTAATCACCACAAGCTGCAACAATACCTACAGAAGTTGTTAAACATGCTGCTGTAATTGCGATCCCTAGTAATAAAGTTCCGTAGCTACCAAATAAATGATTCACGACATTTGTTAAAATAATTCCTCCGTTTGCGCCCATTCCAAGTGACACACTAGAAGCTCCAAGATAAGCAAGTGCTAAATAGACAAGTAGTAGACCAAGCGCTGCAATAAATCCTGCAAAGATTGTTACTTTTGCAATACTGTTTTTATTTGTAATGCCTTTTTCTTTTAACGCATGAATTACAACATTTCCGAATACCAGTGCTGCAAGTCCATCTAAAGTTAAATATCCATCAATAAATCCTTTGAAGAGAGGAGCACTATACGCTTCTGTCGGTGCACCAAATTCTCCAATTGGTGTAATAAGTGCTTTACCTACGATAATTGCAATAACAGCTAATAATATTGGAGTTAGCACTTTACCAATACGACCCACTAATTTCGAAGGATTTAAAGCTAAATAGAAAGTGACTGCAAAGAAAATAAGTGTAAAGATAACAAGTGGATATGACTGACCAGCTATCTCACTTGGTAAAAACGGTGCAACACTCATCTCATAAGCTACTGTTCCTGTACGCGGCACACTTACGAATACGCCTAAACATAAATAAATTGCAGTGATAAAAACAAGTGCGAATATAGGATGTACACGTCCTGCTAGCTCATTAATATCTCCCTTTAAAGCTATAACAATTACTCCTAATAAAGGTAGTCCAACGCCTGTTACGATAAAACCAAACAACGCGATCCATACGTCCGTTCCAGCACCTTGCCCTAACGCTGGTGGAAAAATCATATTACCTGCACCAAAAAACAGTGCAAATAACATTAAACTTATTGCAAACATCTCTGAAAACTTTAAAGATGATTTCATTTCTACTAACCTCCTAAAATAATAAATTAACAAAATATTCTGAACTAAAATCCGTCACATATCCTCTTTCAAGCATACTTCCCCGTAAAAGAACGCAAAAAACACCCGTCCCTAACAAAGGGACGAGTGTTGAAATCGTGGTTCCACCCTTATTCTAATAAAATGAATTTATAACGAAATAAGCTCATTTTATAGCTCGTGTAAATTGATAACGGTTTTATCCGCCAAGAATTACAATGCATCATGTATGCAGTTCACTCTTGAAGTTTAGAGGTGGTAAGCTTGTCTTTTCGTATTAGGAAGCTCACAGCCTAAGGCTTCCCTCTCTGAGAATCGTAAAATACAACTCATGTCCTCATCATTACTTTTATAAAATATCTTGTCGAAACTTGTTGTTTTTTATTATATGGGCTATTTTTTAAAAAATCAATAGTTTTATTTTTTCTGACAAAAAAAATATAGGGAGAAAATTTCCCCTCCCTATAACTGCCCTATTAAAATTTCTAACTCTTCAGCTGTAACGCTCCGCCACTTTCCAACTTCAAGCTCATTTAGCTCTATATTCATAATGCGTACTCGCTTTAGCTTTATTACAGTAAATCCGAAAGCACGACTCATTCTACGAATTTGCCTGTTCATTCCTTGCGTTAAAACGATACGAAATGTTGATTGATCGACTCTTGTCACTTTGCACGGCTTCGTCATTCCATCTTTAATCTTTACACCGCGGGACATCTCATCAATAAACCAGTCCGTAAAAGGTTTATCGACTGTGACAACATATTCTTTCTCGTGCTCATGATCACCGTGTAAAATTTGATTCGCAATGCCGCCGTCATTCGTTAATAAGATAAGTCCTTCCGATGCTTTATCTAATCGCCCAACTGGAAAGATTCGCTCTGGGTAATTGATATAATCAATAATATTATCTTCAATATGATCGGCTGCTGTACAAGTAATTCCGACTGGTTTATGGAATGCGATATACACCTTTTCTTTCTCTTCTTTCGCAATAACCTGTCCATCAATCGTTACAACATCACCATCGCTCACAAGTGCACCGTGCGTACATATTTCGCCATTAATAGCCACGCGTCCAGCTTTAATAAGGCGGTCTGTTTCACGTCTTGAGCATGATTTTGCTTCGCTTATGTATTGGTTGATTTTCATGTTCTATTCCTTTTCACATATATTAAAAGCGTCAATCTATGGCAATATCATTCTGCCACGATTGACGCTTTTTCACTTCGCAAAAACAACTAAATAAATAACCCCAATCACCAAAAATATTCCACAACAAGCTAACAATACTTTTGCAAGTTTGTCCATAAACATATAATGGTTTCCCCTTTGTTTCGTTGTTTTCTATTTTAATTCGACAACTGTTACGCCTAGGCCTCCCTCGCCCATGTCACCGTAACGGAAGGTTTTTACACCGCGATGCTTCTTCAAGTAATCTTGTACACCTTGGCGAAGTGCTCCTGTCCCTTTACCGTGAATGATTGATACGCGAGGATAGCTTGCAAGCTGGGCATCGTCTAAGTATTTCTCAACGCGCGCCATTGCATTTTCAAATCGTTCACCACGAAGGTCAAGTTCTAATGAAACATGATAGTCTCTACCTTTTACCGTTGCAACTGCTTTTTTCTCTGTTTGCTTCGGTGTGTTAATGTATTCCATATTAGATTCTTTCACTTTCATCTTCAGAATACCGATTTGTACGCTCCACTCTGTATCGCTTACTTTTTCAAGTAGTTGACCTTTTTGACCGAACGTTAATACTTTCACTTCATCACCTGCACGTAACTGTTGTTTCGGTGCAGTATTTTTCACATTTACTTTTTGTTTCTTAACAAGCTCTGGCGCTGCGCCTTCTAGACGACTCTTCGCTTCAATTAGCTCGTGGTCTTTCACATTTGCAAGCTGTGCTTTACGCAATTGACGAAGTTCTTGAATAATGCCTTCTGCTTCTTTCTTTGCAGCTTCGACTTTTTCTTCTCCTTCTTTTTGCGCTTTTAATAATCGTTCATCACGATCTTCGTTAAATTCAATGATTTGACGTTGTAATTCACGATGCAGTTTTTCAGATTGTTTGCGAAGCGCTTCTGCTTCGTTCCAGTCACGCTCTGCGTTCTTCTGGCTTTCTTCTAACTTCGCAATCATATTTTCAATTTTATTCGTATCTGTACTAATGTGATTGCGTGCTTGCTCAATAACGCGATCAGATAATCCAAGACGTTTCGAAATTTCAAAGGCATTACTACGGCCTGGTACACCGATTAATAATTTATAAGTTGGACTTAATGTATTTACATCAAACTCAACACTCGCATTAATAACTTGCTCACGGTTATATCCGTATGCTTTTAATTCTGGATAATGCGTCGTTGCAACAACGCGAGCACCGCGATTACATACTTCATCTAAAATTGAAATGGCAAGTGCAGCCCCTTCCTGTGGGTCTGTTCCAGCACCTAATTCATCGAATAAAACTAAGCTTTCAAAATCAGCTTTTTCTAAAATATCAACGATGTTCACCATATGTGAGGAGAACGTACTTAAACTCTGTTCAATCGATTGCTCATCACCGATATCAGCAAAGATATTTTTGAATACACAAATCTCTGACTCATCCATTACTGGAATGTGAAGGCCAGATTGCGCCATTAACACACAAATACCAACTGTTTTCAGCGTAACTGTTTTACCACCTGTATTCGGTCCTGTAATAACAATTGTCGTGAAATCTTTACCTAACATAATGTTATTTGGCACGATTATTTCTGGATCGATAAGCGGATGGCGTGCTTGTCTTAAGTCCATGTAACGCTCGTTATTTACAATCGGCTTTGTCGCTTTAATTCGCTTCGCATAAAAAGCTTTCGCAAAGATGAAATCAAGATTTGCAACTACTTCTACGTTTGATAAAACGATATCCGCTTCTACTGCCACTTCTTCTGTTAACATTAATAAGATGCGTTCGATTTCTTGTTTTTCTTTCACACGTGCTTCTTGCAGTGCATTATTTAATTCTACAATGACTTGTGGCTCAATAAATAACGTTTGTCCAGAAGCCGATTGATCGTGAACAATACCACCATATACGCCGCGATATTCTTGTTTTACTGGGATTACGTAACGTTCGTTACGAATCGTTACAATCGAATCAGACAGCATCTTTTGCGCGTTTGAAGAGCGCGTCATATTTTCTAACTTTTCACGAATACGACTTTCCGCAGTACGAATTTGAGTACGAATACCACGCAGTTTATCACTTGCGCTATCGACTACTTCACCGCCGTCACCGATGCAATTTGTAATTTTCTTTTCTAAATCATATAAAGATACAATTTGAGCGACGTGAGTTTCTAAAATCGGAAGCTCGACACCGTTATCAGCCATATCTTCAATGAAGCGTTTCATATTACGACTACCATACATCGTATTTGCAATATCAAGTAATTCATTTGGACTTAACATACTCCCAATTTTTGCACGCTTCACATTTGAGCGAATATCCGTAATACCACCTAATGGTGCACTACCTTTTAAACGAATAACTTTCGCTGCTTCATCCGTTGTATCTTGCATTTCTACAATTTCTTCAAAATCAGTGCTCGGCACTAAATGCTTCACTTTGTCACGACCAAGTGAAGATGCTGTATGTTCAAGTAATTGTTCTTTTACTTTATTGTATTCTAATACACGCAACGTTCTTTCTAACATGTTGCAGGTCCCCCTTGTATTACTTATTACGTTTAATATAGTCTAATAAACGTTCAATATCCCACGTGTTAATCACGTTATCTTTTTGAATCCAACCTTTACGTGCTGCTGCTACACCTGTTTCCATATCTTCTAACATTTCAAGCGTATGAGCATCCGTATTAATCGCTACTTTCACACCAGCATCTTGTGCTTGTTTTAATAATTTCGCGCTTAAATCTAGACGGTTCGGATTCGCATTTAATTCTAAAACTGTATTTGTCTCTTTTGCTAGTTCAATTAATAAATCTGTATCTACATCATAACCCTCACGACGCCCGAGAAGACGTCCTGTAGGATGGGCAATCATTGTGACATGTTTATTCTCAAGTGCAGTACGTAGACGCTTCATAATCGTTTCACGGTCTTGTGAGAAGCTAGAGTGAATCGCTCCAATGACATAATCTAATTCTGCTAATACTTCATCATCAAAATCAAGCGAGGCATCTGGTAAAATGTCCATTTCAATTCCGCGTAAAATTGTAATGTCTGGATACTTTTCATTCATACGTTCAATTTCTTTCGCTTGCTCACGAAGACGCTCTTTCGTTAAACCGTTCGCCACTTTCAAATATTGCGAGTGATCAGTAATCGCCATAAACTTATATCCACGAGCACGGCACGCTTGTACCATTTCTTCAATAGAAAAAGCACCGTCACTCCAAGTTGTATGCATATGTAAATCACCTTGTATATCGGAAAACTGAATTAAGTTCGGATACTCTTTAATTAATTCAATTTCTTTTCCATCTTCACGCACTTCTGGCGGAATAAATGGCAAACCGAAATGAGCAAAGAAGTCTTCTTCCGTCTCAAATGTTTTCACTTCACCTGTTTCCAAGTTCTCTACACCGTACTCACTAATTTTCTGGCCTTTATCTTTTGCGATTTGACGCATTTTTACATTATGGTCTTTTGATCCTGTGAAATGGTGAAGAGTTGTAATAAACTCTTCTGGTTTTACTAAACGGAAATCAATTGAAATATCATATTCATATTGAAGACGGACAGAAACTTTCGTATCTCCACTTGCTATTACTTCAATCATATTATCAAATTGTAGTAAATGCTCACGTACCGCTGCTGGTTCTGTCGTTGCAATGATAAAATCTAAATCTTTCACTGTTTCACGAACACGGCGCAAACTACCAGCGCGAGAGAAACGAATTACTTCAGCAATATTCGACAATTTCTCCTCTATTTCCCCGGCAATAGGCAATACCATCGCAATTGGTAAACGTTCTGGACGAGAGCCTACTTGATCGATTGCTTCTAATATTTTCTCTTCTGTCTTCTTACCGAAACCTGCTAAAGCTTGTACTTTATTTTCCTCACAAACAGCTTTTAGCGATTCCATATCAACAACACCAAGCTCTTTATATAACTTAGCTACCTTCTTACCACCAAGTCCTGGTAGTTTTAATAACGGCAATAAGCTACTTGGTACTTCTTTTTCAAGTTCTTGTAATACTTCAGATGTTCCCGATTCTATATATTCTTGAATAACGGCTGCTGTTCCTTTTCCGATGCCTGGAATCTTTGTGAAATCTTCAATTTCAGAAAGACTACGATCATCACTTTCTAACGCTGCTGCCGCTTTACGAAATGCAGATATTTTAAATGGATTCGCGCCCTTTAATTCCATAAAAAGCCCGATTGTCTCTAATAATTTGATCACTTGTTTTTTATTTACTTTCATCATTGTCCCGCCTTTCTTTCATAGAAAAAAACTTCTCTTTCCGAAAAAAGAGAAGTTATACTCTGCTACCTGTCTGCCATAGTTCCTTCACCTTTTCAGAGAGAATCGGTGTATCGTCTACAATTATTTTGCTAATTGATGATTGTTGTAATGGTGTTTGTAATTGTTCAATCGGAAGAATGTTCCCAATGATAATTAAGACAAACAAAATAATATATACTTCTAAAAATCCGAGGATTGCCCCCGCAAACGCATTTACTTGCTTTAAAACCGGTATTTCTGCAAACATATTTAACAAATTACCAAGTAATGAAAGTGCAATTTTAGTGATAATAAACAATATGATAAACGCAAGCGCTTGATAAAATACTGTCTCAATATTATTTGCATCAATCCATTCTGGAACAGATACGTTTTTATCAAATGGATACGGAATAAATTTCGCAAGTGCTGGCGCTAAATCTTTACAGTACCAGTATGCAACAAGGTATGCGATAATAAAGCTTGTTAACTTTACAAGTTGCAGAATAAACCCTCTGCGTAAGCCGAGGAAAAATCCCATAACAAGCAGTAAAATGATAATAATATCAATCATGTTATTCCATTCCTTTTTTTGTCATACTTTCTTTCAATTTCTCATGTTCTTCTTTTAATTTTATGTAATCGTGTATGACGTTTACCGCCGTCAATACCGCTAGTCTACTCGTGTCAAGCGAAGGATTCTTGGCATTGAGTTCGCGCATTTTATCATCCACAATCGCTGCTACCATGCGGATATGACTTGTACTTTCATCGCCAACAACTGAATATTGCTGACCATAGATTTCTACATTAATTCGACTTTTCTTTCCCTTTTGTTGTGACAACTCACCGGCCTCCAATCACGTACAGAATCCTAAAGTTTATCATACCATGAACCTTCATAATATGGAAACAGAAAGAACAATCCGATATGATAAAAATAACAATATAAAAAAAGGGGCGACCATTATGTCAAATTCTATCGTAATTCAAACAAGTTCTACAGTAATTGAAGACATGAAACAACAATATAAACACTCGCTTAGCCCGAAAACTCCGCAAGGCGGGATCTTCATGGCAAAGGTGCCATCTTGCACAATTACAGCGTATAAATCCGGAAAAGTAATGTTCCAAGGTGGACGTGCTGAAGCAGAAGCTGCCCGTTGGCAAACTGTCTTCCAAACTCCCAAAACAGCTGTAAAAAAATCTGTCGATTCACACCGTTATGCACCGCCTGCTTCCATCGGTACAATGTCTATCGTAGGGTCAGATGAAGTGGGTACTGGTGATTTCTTCGGGCCGATGACAGTCGTTGCTGTATATGTGGATGCGAAGCAAATTCCACTACTAAAAGAACTTGGTGTAAAAGACTCTAAAAACTTAAATGACGAACAAATTACTGCCATTGCGAAACAACTTCTTCACGTTGTTCCTTACAGTTCTCTCGTTCTTCATAACGAAAAATATAACGAGCTATTTGATAAAGGAAACAACCAAGGTAAACTAAAAGCTTTGCTACATAATAAAGCTATTACAAACTTATTAGCTAAAATGGCACCTACAAAACCTGAAGGCGTCTTAATCGACCAATTCACACAGCCTGATACATACTACAAATATTTAGCAAAACAAAAACAGGTACAACGTGAAAATGTTTACTTCGCAACGAAAGGCGAAAGCGTCCATTTAGCAGTAGCCGCCGCCTCCATTTTAGCTCGTTACTCATTCGTAAAACAATTTGATGAACTAAGTAAAAAAGCTGGTATGCCCCTTCCAAAAGGTGCAGGTAAACAAGTTGATATCGCCGCCGCTAAATTAATTCAAAAGCTTGGTAAAGAACGATTACCTGAGTTTGTGAAACTGCATTTTGCTAATACGGAAAAGGCGCTTCGCTTACTAAAATAGTATCGACAAAAACAGGAGCCTACAAACTCCTGTTTTTTGTTTTATCCTACTATTGTCCTTATAGTTTTGTTATAATTACAATATACAGATTATTCTAACATAGGAGGAGATTCCCATTGCTACTTCTACAAATGATTCTAAATATTTTACTAGGTAATCCACACGAAAGGCAGTTTGAAATTAGAGAAAACATTCAGCTGCTAAGTGAACAACGAGCGTTCAACGATTTAATAGAGCGCTATGGCCGATCTTTCTTATTAAACTTTCGGGTCCGCAGGTTTATCGGGAAACACGATGCTCGCTCGTTAATACATAATCCAGCAAAACTACAACACTTCTGTGAGGAACTTGAATGTATGATTAGAAAAAGGCGGTCTTTCATATGAACGCTGTAAAAGTTAAAAAGGTACTTTATGCATTCGTACACATCGTAGGTCCTCTATCTTACCTCACTATTTCTACCATTTGGGGAGCTTTTTTCACTACTAAATCTACATTTGAAAATATATCTGATAATCTTGGCGTGATGGCCATCTATTACAGCCCTTTCCGAACGGGAAAGTCCATCGCCTTTAGGCATGGGATGAAAGTGAGGTTGGATACGGAGTACCACTAAAAATCGCTAAGTTTGTGGTACTTTAAGTATTCAAAATATTGGTATCTTTTGTGGTGTAGTTTAAAAGTAAAACTGATACAATGTGAATATGATAAATGATTATAGAAGAACCAAAACAACTGTGTCATTAATTAACTACCATTTTGTGTTTTGCCCGCGATACAGAAGAAAGATTTTTCTTAACACAAAAGTAGAAGAACGTTTCAAAGAGTTGGTTCAAGAAATATGCGGAGAAATGGATGTTGCTATTGTCGCAATGGAATGCGACAAAGACCACGTTCACTTGTTCTTAAATACACTACCAACACTTAGTCCTGCTGACACAATGGCGAAAATTAAAGGAGTGACATCGAAGCGTTTGAGAGGAGAGTTTCCTCATCTTCAACACTTGCCAAGTCTATGGACACGTTCCTATTTTGTTTCTACTGCTGGAAATGTATCGACTGAGACAATTAAACAGTATGTTGAAAATCAAAAGACGAGGGGGTGAAAATTGTGTCACAAACAATCACAGTCAAAGTTAAATTGCTTCCAACAAAAGAACAAATTCAGTTATTGGAACAAAGTAGCTATGAGTATATTAAAGTCATTAATACACTTGTATCTGAAATGGCTGAAGCGAAGAAGGGCACTAAGAAAAGTACAAAAGATGTTGAAGCGAATCTTCCAAGCGCAGTGAAGAACCAAGCAATTAAAGACGCTAAAAGTGTGTTTTCTACAAAGGTGAAAAAAAGTAAATACAAAGTTATTCCGATTCTAAAGAGACCTGTTTGTGTATGGAACAATCAAAACTATTCGTTTGACTTCACGCACATTTCAGTTCCACTCATGGTAAATGGAAAATCAACTCGCTTAAAGGTTCGTGCTTTATTAACTGATAAATATAATCGCAATTTTAATTTGTTAACACACAAGTTAGGTACACTTCGTATCACGAAGAAATCTAATAAGTGGATTGCTCAAATATCTGTCACAATTCCTACAAATGAAAAAACAGGAACGAAGATTTTAGGGGTAGATTTAGGTCTTAAAGTCCCTGCGGTAGCCATCACAGACGATGAGAAAGTTCGTTTCTTCGGCAATGGTAGACAAAACAAATATATGAAACGTAAGTTTCGTAGTGTTCGTAAGAAGTTAGGTGAAAATAAGAAATTAAATGCCATTCGACAACTTGATGATAAAGAACAAAGATGGATGCAAGACCAAGACCACAAAGTAAGTCGTGAAATCATTGACTTTGCAACCGATAATAACATTTCTGTTATTCGTTTAGAACAACTAACGAATATTAGACAGACGGCAAGAACAAGCCGTAAAAACGAGAAAAATCTACACACTTGGTCATTCTATCGTTTAGCACAATTCATTGAATACAAAGCGAATTTAGTTGGTATTAAGGTAGAATATGTGAACCCTGCTTATACAAGTCAAACATGTCCGAAATGTTCTGAAAAGAACAAAGCACCAGACAGAAAATACAAATGCCGATGTGGATTTGAGAAACATCGTGATATTGTTGGGGCGATGAATATTCGCTACGCAACTGTGATTGATGGTAACAGTCAATCAGCCTAAGATGCTATACGCACTGTCTTAGGAGGGGCAATGAGATGCCCTCATCTTGAAGTCTGTTCAAAACAGAAATGGACTGCGAACGTTTAGTCATTCAAGAATCCCACCCGTCAATCCGTAAGGATTAGGGCTTGCGACTTTAGTCGTGGGAGTCTCAATGTGGTTTTTCTATTTCGATCGATTAGACAAGGATGTAGATAACATTACAAAAGAGATTCATGATAAAAAGATGTAACACATAAAAAGGAGAGTCGCCAAGACTCTCCTTTTTATGTTAGCTTTGTTTCTGCTTCTTATTAGATGAAGATACTTTATGAGAACCTGTTTCATGTGTTGTCGTTCCTTGTCCTTCTACTTCTGGAGAACCTAGGCCCGATCTCGAATGATCTTTTTTCACTTTTTTACTCATTTATATTCACCCCTTCGCGTTACTTTTTGCTACAGGAGAATAAACTATACAAAATAAAAAGCGAGAGGAAATCCTCTCGCTTTTTTCATATTTTAGAACTCAGAAGAACCTGGAGTTCTTGGGAATGGAATTACGTCACGGATGTTAGCCATGCCAGTGATGTACATTAGGAAGCGCTCGAAACCTAGACCGAATCCAGCGTGTTTTGTACCGCCGTATTTTCTAAGTTCTAAGTACCACCAGTAGTCCTCTTCGTTCATACCTAATTCTTTAATTCTGTCTACTAAAACGTCCATTCTTTCTTCACGTTGACTGCCGCCGATTAATTCGCCGATGCCAGGAACTAGAAGGTCAGTAGCAGCTACTGTTTTACCGTCGTCATTTAAGCGCATGTAGAACGCTTTAATGTCTTTCGGATAGTCAGTTACGAATACAGGGCGTTTGAAGATTTCTTCTGATAAGTATCTTTCGTGCTCTGTTTGTAAGTCAATACCCCATTCTACTGGGTATTTGAAGTCAGCACCTGATTCTTGAAGTACTTTAATTGCTTCTGTATAAGTGATGCGACCGAAGTCAGAGTTAATTACGTTATTCATACGCTCTAGAACTGTTTTATCAACGAAGCTGTTGAAGAATTCCATTTCTTCTGGTGCATGCTCTAATACGTATTTCATTGCATATTTCAGCATATCTTCTGTAAGGTTCATTACGTCACCTAGTTCAGCGAATGCAATCTCAGGCTCAACCATCCAGAACTCGGCAGCGTGGCGAGTTGTGTTTGAGTTTTCTGCACGGAATGTAGGTCCGAATGTGTATACATCACGGAATGCTAATGCATAAGCTTCAGCGTTCAGCTGTCCACTTACTGTTAAGTTTGTTTCTTTGCCGAAGAAGTCTTTTGTTTCATCAACTTGTCCGTCTTCGCCTTTTGGTACGTTGTTTAAATCTTGCGTTGTTACGCGGAACATTTCGCCTGCACCTTCTGTATCACTACCAGTGATGATTGGCGTGTGAACATGTACGAATCCACGCTCTTGGAAGAATTGGTGAATCGCAAATGCTGCGATAGAACGTACGCGGAACGTTGCAGAGAATGCATTTGTTCTTGGACGTAAGTGAGCGATTGTACGTAAGTATTCAAACGTATGACGCTTCTTTTGAAGTGGGTAATCAGAATCTGATAAGCCCTCGATATCAATTTTTTCTGCTTTAATTTCAAATGGTTGCTTCGCTCCAGGCGTTGCAATTACTTTACCTTCTACTTTAACTGAAGAGCTAAGTGGAAGTTTTGCAATTTCTTTGAAGTTATCTAATTCTGTATCGAAAACGATTTGAACGCTTTTGAAGAAGCTACCGTCGTTTAATTCGATGAAACCAAATGCTTTTGAATCACGTAAGTTACGAATCCACCCTGATACTTGTACTGTTTGACCTGCGTATTTATCTGTATCTCTATACAGACTTTTTACTAATGTGTTTTCCATAGTGAAATTCTCCTTTGCTCATATATTTAAATACAAAAAAACCTTTCATCCATAAAGGGACGAAAGGTTAAACTTCGCGGTACCACCCAATTTGTCATAAAGACCAACTTTAACTCGTATGTAATACATACTTCCCGGTTTGTAACAGGCCGGATTCCCGTCTAAGTCTACTCTTGAATACAAGATTCAATTTCGGTTAGCAACTCCAAGGTGTTCTTCACATATACCGCCTCATCAGGCTCTCACCGTCCCTGACTCGCTTTGGATTATAGTATATACTACTTTTCCTTATCATCGTCTTTCATTTTGTTAAACTAAAATTAATGTACTACATTCGAGAGAAAGATGCAAGGTGTCGGAAAATATATGAGCGATTTTTGTAATATATCGACTTACCGAGAGTATCCGACAACCAATCCAATAAAAAAATTGCCGGAATATATCCGGCAATTTTCTAATTACTTACGTAACTCCGCACCGAATTTCTCTTCTACCGTTGTTAGTACACGGTTATGTGCTTCTGTTACTTCTTCGTCTGTTAATGTACGTTCTGCATCGAAGTAAGTCATAGAGAATGCAAGTGATTTCTTGCCTTCTTCCATTTTTTCACCTTCGTATAAGTCAAATAATGTTACATCTTTCAGAAGTTCTCCGCCAGCTTCAGCAATGACTTGCTTCATTTCACCAGCTTTTGTTTCTTTTGTTACTACAACAGCCATGTCACGTGTCATAGATGGGAAACGTGGAATTGCTGAGTAGTAAGTTTCTTCAGCGTCTGCACCGAATACTTTTACAAGAGATAATTCAAATACGAATGTATTTTTCACATCTAATTGTTTTTCTGCTTCTGGGTGCAATTGACCGATGAAACCAATTACTTCGCCATCTAATACGATGTCAGCTGTACGTCCTGGGTGCATACCTTCACGTTTTGCTGGTGCATATGTGATTTGGTTTGCAACGCCAAGTACGTCGAATAGTCCTTCTAGTACACCTTTCACAACGAAGAAATCTACTACTTTCTTCTCACCTTGCCATGCATGGTGAAGAGCAAGACCTGTCATAACACCTGCAAGATGCTGTTCTTCTTTCGGAAGTTCTCCTTCTTCTGTCGGTAAGAAGATAGAACCTACTTCGTATAAAGCAACGCTGTCGTTTTTACGAGCGACATTGTATGAAACTGCTTCTAGTAATTGCGGTACTAAGCTTAAACGAAGTTGGCTACGTTCTTCACTCATTGGAAGTGCAAGACCTACAGGCGCCTTTTCGTTTGGCTCAACCATATATTGTTTCGCTTTGTCAGCGCTTGTTAATGAATACGTGATTGCTTCATATAAACCAGCACCCTCTAAGAAGCGGCGTACTTTACGACGTTTCGTTTGTGCTGATGTTAATTTACCACGAGTCATCGTTCCAGAAGGTAATGTAACTGGAATGTGGTCATAACCGTATAGACGACCCACTTCTTCTACTAAGTCTTCTGAAATTGTAATATCAGGACGACGTGCTGGTACATTTACATGGAATGTTCCTTCTACTTCTGTGAATGGGAATTTCAAGTTTGTGAACATTGTACCCATTTCACTCGCAGAAATATTTGTACCTAATACACGGTTTACTTTTTCAGCAGTAACAGATACTGTACGCTCTTGTACTTGTAAGTTGTCAGCTTCTACTACACCTTCAAGTGCTTCACCGCCAGCATATTTCGCCATTAAAGCAGCTGCGTGTTGAATTGCTTCAAATGTACGTGTTGGGTCGATTCCTTTTTCGAAACGTGCACTTGATTCACTACGAAGACCTAAGTCTTTTGATGTACGACGTACTGTTTGACCTGCAAAGTATGCAGACTCAATTAGAACGTTTACTGTCTCATTTGTAACTTCAGAATCCGCCCCGCCCATTACACCAGCAACAGCTAAAGCTTTCGTGCCGTTTGTAATTACAAGGTGGTGGCTTTGTAATGTACGCTCTTGATCATCTAACGTTTCAATTTTTTCGCCTTCTTTTGCAAGACGAACAACGATTTCTTTTGAACCTAATTTATCGTAATCGAATGCATGTAACGGTTGACCGTATTCCATTAAAATGTAGTTTGTAATATCAACTACGTTGCTAATTGGACGAATGCCAGCTGCCATAAGACGAGTTTGCATCCACATTGGTGATGGACCAATCTTTACGTTTTTAACCATTTTTGCAATGTATAATGGGTTTTCTTCTTTCGCTTCTACACTTACAGAAATATAATCAGAAGTTTTTTCTGCTGTTTCTTGTAAGTCGATAGCTGGAAGTTTTACTTCGCGGCCATAAATAGCAGCTACTTCATATGCAACACCTAACATGTTTAAGCAATCTGCACGGTTTGGTGTTAAGCCAAGCTCAAGTACTTCATCGTGTAAGTTTAAAATTTCAAGTGCATCTGCACCAACTTCAGCGTCACTTGGGAAGATAAAGATACCATCTGCGTATTCTTTTGAAACTAACTTTCCATCAATACCAAGCTCTTGAAGAGCACAAACCATACCGTGAGAAGCTTCACCGCGTAGTTTTGCTTTTTTGATTTTGAAGTTACCAGGAAGTACAGCTCCAACTTTTGCAACTGGTACTTTTAAACCTTTTGCAATGTTAGCAGCTCCACAAATAATTTGAACTGGCTCTTCTTCACCGATATCGATTAAGCATTTGCTTAATTTATCAGCTTCTGGGTGTTTTTCACATTCTAATACGTGACCAACTACAACACCTTTTACACCTTTATTTAATACTTCAACGCCTTCTACTTCAATACCACTTTTCGTGATTTTGTCTGCTAGTTCTTGTGCTGTTACATCTTTAATATCTACATACTCTTGTAACCAACGATATGATACGAACATACTTATCCTCTCCTTCCCTTACGCTCGTTTGAATTGTTGTAAGAAACGTACATCATTTGTATAGAAATGACGAATGTCATCTACTCCGTATTTCAACATTGCGATACGCTCTGCGCCCATACCGAATGCGAAACCTTGATATTCTTTTGAATCATAACCAGCCATTTCAAGTACGTTCGGGTGAACCATACCTGCGCCTAGAATTTCAATCCAGCCAGTTCCTTTACAAGTGCCGCAACCTTTGCCATGACACATCATACAAGAAATATCCATCTCTACAGATGGCTCTGTGAATGGGAAGAAACTTGGACGAAGACGGATTTCACGATCTTCACCGAACATCTTTTTCACGAATACTTGCAGTGTACCTTTTAAGTCACTCATACGAATGTTTTTATCAATTACAAGACCTTCAATTTGCATGAACTGATGTGAATGCGTCGCATCATCGTCATCACGGCGATACACTTTACCAGGACAAATAATTTTGATTGGGCCTTTTTCTTTATTATTTTCCATCGTACGTGCTTGCACAGAAGATGTATGTGTACGTAGTAACGTTTCTTCTGTAATGTAGAATGTATCTTGCATATCACGCGCTGGGTGATCTTTCGGTAAGTTTAGTGCTTCGAAGTTGTAGTAGTCTTTTTCTACTTCTGTTCCTTCAGCTACTTCATAACCCATACCGATGAATACATCTTCAATTTGTTCAACAACAGCTGTTAACGGATGGTGGCAACCTGTTTCAACAGGACGACCTGGCAATGTAACATCAATTGTTTCAGTAGCTAGTTTCGCTTCGATTACTGCTTTTTCTAAGTTACTAATTTTGTCTTCTAGACGCGTTTGAATCGCTTCACGTACTTCATTTACTAATGCTCCCATACGTGGACGCTCTTCTGCTGATAATTTTCCCATGCCGCGTAATACTTCTGTAATTGGGCCTTTTTTTCCTAAATACGCTACGCGTACGTCGTTTAAGCCCTTTAGCTCTTTCGCTTCTTCAATAAGCTCTAACGCTTTTTGCTTTAGCTCTTTTAAACGTGCTTCCATTTTGGAACCCTCCTAATTTTAAAAATAAAAAAACCTCGCTCCCAAAAAGGGACGAGGTAAATTCGCGGTACCACCCTAAATTGACAGAACAAGTCTGCCCACTCATTAGTTATAACGATCAATTCTGACCGGAACGCCTTTACATATACATGGTCCTGGCGTCAACTCCAGAGGTGAATTCACTTCCGTCTACCATAAGAATGCTTTCAGTCTACGGCACTCTCTCCCTATATGGCGATTTTGTAAGTTACTCTTCTCTATCAACGTTTTTCGTTATTTAACTTTTAATATAATGTACTTCAACTTATTATAAGAAGTTTTTTATTTGTTCGCAACCGGGCTTTGCAAATAATACGTTAAAATCCCTGCTGCAACCGCAACATTTAATGATTCTGCCCCGCCGTAAATCGGAATATACAAGTTTTGATCCGTTTTTGCAAGAATTTCTTGGCGTACGCCATTTCCTTCATTTCCTACAATTAATGCAAAACTGCCAGCCGGCGTTACTTCACCATACGGAACTCCATTTTCAAGAGCTGTTCCATATACAGGAACGTTATTTTCTTTTAACTTGTCTACCCATTCTTCTAAGTTCCCTTTTACAATTGGCAAGTGGAAAATAGAGCCTTGTGTAGAGCGGAGTACTTTACTATTGTAAACATCAACACAACCTTCTCCAAGCACAACGGCGTGAATACCAGCTGCATCAGCTGTACGAATAATTGTTCCTAAATTACCTGGGTCTTGCAGGCCATCTAATAAAAGGAATTTCCCATCAGTAAGAGCTACTTCTTTCTCATGCTTCTCACAAACAGCAAATACACCTTGCGTCGTTTCTGTTTCACGAAGTATTTTTACAATCGCCTCAGGTACGATGTACATTTCCACATCATTAACTGTCCAATCTTTCGGAAGGTCTGTCTGATCTGAAACGATAAGTTCTGTTACAATCCCTGTCTTCAAAGCTTCCTCGACTAAGTGGAATCCTTCTACAAAAAATAAACCTTTTTTATCGCGTTCTTTTTTCGTTTGCAGCTTTTTCCACTGCTTTACACGCGGATTTTGTACTGAATCAATGTTTTTCATAATATGTATTTCCCTCTCTTCTTGTCTTATCATTATAGCCTATTTTTCATACATATTTACATAAAAAAGAACAAAAACTAACGTCAGTTTCAATTCTGAAGAAGAGGTGAAAGCAATGAGTTTTAATTTACGCGGTGCCGTATTAGCGAATGTATCTGGAAATTCACAAGATCAATTACAAGAAACAATCGTCGATGCAATTCAAAGCGGTGAAGAAAAAATGCTTCCAGGTCTTGGCGTTTTATTTGAAGTCATTTGGAAAAACGCTGATGAAAATGAAAAGCACGAAATGTTAGAAACACTAGAGCAAGGATTAAAAAAATAAGCAATTTGAAAATCACCTTTGCATAAGCTAAGGTGATTTTTTTGCAGAAAAATTTTTTCTTCTCCTAAACATTTCTACTTTACTAACGAACTATGATGGAGTACAATGTTCAAAATACATTTAAACCGATCGATTTTTCTTCATATACACCATAAGATAAAAGGAGTGAATGTTTTATGCACCGTATTACGCTTGAACAAATTTTTAAACACCACATTACACAAAAATACGTAAACCGTTCTGGAATGGTCCACGCGATCGCTGTCGCTTACCATGCGTTTCACCTAGCCAAAAAGCATCACGCCTCAGTCGATGCTGCCACAAAAGCTGGCTTCCTTCATGATATCGGACATCATACGTGGTACACAGGCGGCGAATGGGATTATGACTTATATAAAAAGAATGATATCCATGCAATTAAAGGCGCTGAAAGAGCACATAAATTACTTATTAGATTAGGAGAACATCCAAAACTAGCAAAAGAAATTTCTATTGCAATTCTTCTTCATACAGATTCTTTCTTAGTGGAACAAGAAATTGAAAGAACATCTCTTCAAAATATTATTAAATGGGCAGACGAAGCAGATGAAGAACCGGGCGGAGCGCATCATTATCGAACAATTTCTTATGAAAAAGCACTTAAAGCAATTCAGCAATTAGATCGATTGGTAGAGCGTGAATTGCAAATAGAGCAAGCAAAATTGAATAACAAGACAGAACATAGTTATCAATGAGAAAGAGGCATCACTACAGGGTGATACCTCTTTTGTTATTTTGCGGAAAATACACCTTTATATGTAATATTTAAATATTACGCCTGAAAACAAAATCCATTATTCCAGCTATGTTATTTCATATTATGAATAATCTGTTAGCATTCTTAGGATAAAGAGAGGTATCATGATGATACCTCTCTTTACTCTTTTTATAACAACTTCTTTATACTAATTTTAATTTTTTTAATTGTCTTATTAGCGAGGATAAATGGATTACAAGCACAATGTAAAAGTATACACAACATAGGGGACTACTGGGGGTTATTTTCTGGGTTCTCATGTCTGCAGGTGATTCATTCTATATCTAATTGAATCCTTGTATAAGAAAACAAAAAAGCAGGGAAATTAATTCCCTGCTTTTCTATTTGGTTTATTGCCTGATTGTAAGAAGAACGATAACACCCAAGCGATACCTGCTAGTATCGTTGCGATTAAGAAGGCATCGTTAATACCGTTAATTGCAGATAGCTTTGAAATTTGTCCATATAATAGTTGTGTGCTCATCGCGTCTCCTGCTTGAGCTGATCCAGCTAAGGCCGCTAAGCTTTGACCCATGCCGTGTACTTTATCAACTAAAATTGGGTTTGATGTTGTTAACATGTTGCCGTAATCAGCTACGTGAGCAGTCGTTTGTTGCGTCATAAGTGTAATTAAAATAGCTGTTCCGATTGAACCCGCTACTTGTCTTGACGTATTTTGCGTTGCTGTACCGTGAGAAATTAATTTCATCGGTAGCGCGTTCATACCAGCTGTCATAATTGGCATCATAATGAATGACATACCAATTGAACGTATAATATAATCCGTCATAATAACGCTATACGGTGTATCCATCGATAATTTTGTAAATTCATATGTCGCATACGTCGTAATTGCCAATCCAATTATCGCTAATGGACGAATGCCATATTTATCGAACAATTTACCCGCTACTGGTCCCATGATCCCCATAATTAATGATCCTGGAAGAAGTAGTAAACCAGATTCAATTGGCGTAAAGCCACGAATGTTTTGCAGATATACTGGAAGCAATAACATACCTCCGAATAATGCCATCGTAACGATTGCGTTAATTACTAAAGTAAAAGTAAATACTGGATATTTAAATACTTGTAAATCAAGCATTTTATTGTCCGTTGTTAACTCTCTCCAAATAAATAACGCTAAACCAATTACACCGATAACAAGTGAAATAATGACTTCTGCACTAGTCCAACTATTATTTCCAGCTTCACTAAATCCGTACAATAAGCTTCCTAGTCCAATACTTGAACTAACCACACCGAATATATCTAATTTCGTTTTAGACACTGGCTGAGCTAGTGTAAAGAATTTTAAAGATAGGAACGTAATAATTAAACCGATAATAAACATCGCATAGAACATTAAGTTCCAGCTATAGTTTTCAATCACCCAACCTGTTACAGTTGGTCCGATAGCTGGTGCTAAAATCATCGCTACACCTAGTAATCCCATCGCCGCTCCGCGTTTATGAGGCGGGAATAACGTCATGAAGATATTCATACCAACCGGCATTAAAATACCCGCACCAACAGCTTGAATTACGCGACCTGTCATCATCATTGTAAAGTTTCCTGAAGTAGCACAAATGATAGATCCTACCGTGAAGAATAACATTGCTGCTACGAATAATTTACGATACGTAAATCGTGAAACTAAAAAGGCACTAATCGGTACTAAAATACCATTTACAAGCATGAAGCCTGTAATTAACCATTGTGCTGTTGAAGTTGATACATTAAATTCATTCATTAACGGAGGTAATGCAACATTAATGATTGTTTGGTTTAAAATAGAAACGAACATGCCTAGAATTAATACAGCTACAACTGCTTTTACGTTCACATTCTCTACAGGCATAGACATTTGTTTTTTCGGCACTTCTTTTTCTTGTTTTACTTCTTCTTGCTTTCCTGTTTCTAACTCAACTACATTAGAAATTTCCGATTCTTGCTTTCGTTCAATTTCTTTCTCTTCTGTTTCAACTTTACTTACTTCTATTTTACTTACGGCTGGGACTTGTTCTTCTCCCATTTTCGTTTTTTTCTTTCGTAAAAGACGATTTACAAGGAAGAAGACGATTATACAAAATAGTGCATATCCTGCAATTACAATTGAGGACATCTCATCTCCCCCTTACTTATGAATACGAACTGTCACATTCATGCCAGGAACAATATTTACTGATTTGCTATGATCTAAAGAAATTTTAACTGGTACTACTTGTGTTACTTTCGTATAGTTCGCTGTTGCGTTGCTTGATGGCAACATAGAGAATGTATTCGCTGTTGTTAAGCCAACTTGTTCTACTTTTCCTGTTAACGTTGTATCTGGGTATGCATCTACATACACATCTACATCTTGACCTTTTTGAACATCATCAACATCTGTTTCTTCAATGTTTGCTGTTACCCATAAATTGTTCATATCAAATGCATAAGCAATCGGGCTACCCGCTCCAACGAAAGCATTTGTTGTCGCGTTTGATTGTACAACTGTTGCATTTTGTGGAATTGTTACATCTACTGTTTGTTCTCCATTAGCTGCCGCTACAGTAACAGTACCTAATTTATCGTTCTCATTATAATTTTTTCCTACTTCAGCTTTCCAGTCAGTTAGTTTACCTGCTACTGGTGAAGCAACCGGAATTACCTTTCCATCAATCTTTGCATTGTCTGTTTTTAAGTAATTTTCCGTTTGATTGTAATAGTAATAACCGCCAATACCGCCGCCAACTAGTACAATTAATGTGATAATGTTGATAATTACCATTCTTCGAAACTGATTCATTGCATTCCTCTCCTTATATCGCATATAATTTTTTTCTAAACTATTTATGTCCTTATTGTTTAGATTGTTTAATTGTTAATTATATTAACCTTTTAACAAAAAAATCACACCATCTGCAGCGTAAATCGAAATTTATCTACCTGCGAGCGGTGCTGATTTCTGAAGGACTATCGTTTATAATTATAAATAATTATTTTGAATCTACAACCGACAATTTACGTATGAAATGTTGCTTAAACAACAATATAATACCAATATGTTGTTTAAGTATAGAAAATTAAACGAGGAGAAGGAAAATGTCTATTAAAAATACAAATGATCCACGTGTAAAGCGAACGAGACAACTCATTCAGGATGCTTTTGTCGCTTTAGTAGGCGAAAAAGGCTTTGAAAATGTAACTGTGCAACATATCGCAGAACGCGCTCCTGTAAACCGCGCTACATTTTATAGCCATTACCATGATAAATATGACCTATTAGACAAAAGCATTGAAGAAATGTTAGAGAAGCTAGCAGAAGTAATTAAACCGAAAAATAGAAATAAAGAAGATTTTCAACTTACATTTGATTCACCTCATCCTACATTTTTGGCTTTATTCGAACATATCGCAGAAAATGTAAACTTTTATAACGTTATGCTTGGGGATAAAGCTGCCGGAAACTACTCTTATAAAATGATGAAAACAATACAAGTGCATTTAACATTAAGCTTGTCTATTTCACAACCAGATGATGAAGATCTTATGGTTCCTCGTGATATTTTGATTAGTTATGTGACAGGGGCTCACATCGGAATGATTATGTCATGGTTAAAAAGAGGAATGATATATACCCCGCATTTTATGGCGATGCAATTAACTCGTTTAATTATTTTAGGGGCTCATACTGCTGCAGGATTAGAAAGGCCTTTTTAAAACATAAAAAAGCGAAGGAGAAGCTCCTTCGCTTTTTCTATTAATTAAATGTAATGTTATGTACAGCCTCTTTATCAAGACGTTTAATAACTTCTACAATTAACTTCACTGCATTTTCATAATCATCACGATGTAACATTGCCGCATGAGAATGGATATAGCGCGTTGCAATTGTAATTGCCATAGAAGGAATACCATTTACAGCAATGTGAATCGCACCCGCATCCGTTCCTCCGCCTGCTACTGAATCATATTGATACGGGATTTGTAATTCATCAGCAACATCAACTACGAAATCACGTAAACCTGTATGTCCAATAACAGAAGCATCATATAAAATGATTTGTGGTCCATCGCCCATTTTACTTTGTGCTTCTTTTGACGTTACACCCGGTGTATCTCCAGCGATACCAACATCTACTGCGAACGCGATATCTGGTTTAATATAATTCGCAGATGTTTTTGCGCCACGAAGACCAACTTCTTCTTGTACAGTTCCAACGCCATATACAACGTTTGGATGCTTTTCATCTTTTAATTGTTTTAATACGTCAATTGCAATTGCACAACCGATTCGGTTATCCCATGCTTTTGCAAGTAACATTTTTTCATTCTTCATCACTTGGAATTCAAAGTAAGGTACAACTTGATCTCCTGGTCGTACGCCCCACTCCATCGCTTCTTCTTGGCTAGAAGCACCGATATCGATGAACATGTCTTTAATTTCAACTGGCTTTTTACGAGCATCTGGAGGTAAAATGTGCGGTGGTTTTGAACCAATTACACCTGTTACATCTCCTTTACGCGTTACAATCGTCACGCGTTGCGCAAGCATAACTTGTGACCACCAGCCACCAACCGTTTGGAAGCGAAGGAAACCTTTGTCATCGATTTGTGTAATCATAAATCCAACTTCATCTAAATGACCTGCAACCATAATTTTCGGGCCGTTTTCTTCCCCTACTTTTTTCGCAACTAAACTCCCTAAATTATCAGTAGAAAGTTCGTCCGCAAACGGCTCAATATATTTCTTCATTACTTCACGTGGTTCACGCTCATTACCAGCAATACCACGTGCATCTGTTAATTCTTTTAGCATTGTCAATGTCGCGTCTAATTTTGTCATTGCCAACACCCTCCTTTTTCTTCAGTCAATTCATTATACAATAATTAAATTGAAATATTCAAAAATTAAATTAGTATCCTTGTGTTTGACGCTGATGATTTACTTCATTTTTATCTAAATATGCTTTTTCAATCTCTTCTTGTTCAAATTCAAGTGCTTGTCCAAGTCGAAGATAGCTCGTAAATAATTCAATATAGTTTGTAATAGATGGTTGATCTGTAAAACGAATTACTTTCGCATATGTGTCTAAGAAAATTTCCACTTGTGTTTTATTCGTCTGTGCACATTTATAGAATAGGAAGTTTTTATCAATACCTAAATCAATTCCGATTGATAAAATAAAATGCAAACCATCTACGTATTCTTCTAATATTACTTCACGTTCTGATGCTGGTTTGTTGCTCCAATATTTAAAACAACGTGTTTCATTTGCAAGTTCTCCAATTTCTACAAGAAGAGCTAACATTTTTTCTTTTAATAATTTTTTCGGTTGTAAGTCATGTTCTTTTGCAATACGGTCATCTAATTCTTTTTGTAATTTAAATAGTTGTAGTAAGTCCATTCTATTGTCCTCCTCCAACATCGCATTTTACGCAACAATGTTGTTTCATCTCAAAGTTCATTATTATGTTTCAGTTCTTATGAATAAGTCAGCTATCTAACTCTTTATAAAATAGCTTGTCCTTAATTTACAAATACGTTTCAGTCATCGCTCTTAAATTGTTCATCTGATGAAAGTTCCATATCATCTTTCCATTATAGCAGTGTCGTTTCAGCTAGGAAAGATACTCTTCTTTCCAAACGGGCAGAATTGAAAAAAGCCAGGAGTATTCTCCTGACTTCATATATATATTCTTCTATACTGCTATAACTTTTATATTGATTTTGTCATATTGATAACAACATAGCCGTTAATCTTTAGAATTTCTTTCACTTCTAACTTCTATTTGAATACAAATAAAAAAACCTTAGAAGAAAATTCTTCTAAGGTTTCAACTAATTAATTAGTTAATGTTGTTTTTTGCAACTGTTGCTAATTCAGCGAAAGCTTTTTCGTCATGAACAGCTAAGTCAGCAAGCATCTTGCGGTTAACTTCGATGCCAGCATTTTTAAGACCGTGCATTAAGCGGCTGTAAGAAAGACCATTCATACGAGCTGCTGCGTTGATACGTGTAATCCATAATTTACGGAAGTCACGTTTCTTTTGACGGCGGTCACGGAATGCATACATTAGAGATTTCATAACCTGTTGGTTAGCAACCTTGAATAATGTATTTTTTGAACCGTAGTAACCTTTTGCTAATTTAATTACTTTTTTACGACGTTGACGAGTAACTGTACCACCTTTTACTCTTGGCATAATATTACCTCCTAATTGTTCTATATATCAGCCGAACTTATTTTAAGTTGTCAAGCATTTGACGAATGCGTTTGAAGTCACCAGCGCTTACTACACCAGCTTTACGTAGTTTACGTTTAGCTTTTGTAGATTTGTTAGCGAATAAATGGCTTGTGTAAGCGTGAGAACGTTTCAGTTTACCTGATCCAGTCTTTTTGAAACGCTTTGCAGCGCCGCGATGAGTTTTTTGTTTAGGCATAGGTATTTCCTCCTCTATCTATTACTTATCGTTTTTCGGTGCTAAAACTAAGAACATACTGCGTCCTTCCATTTTAGGCTTAGATTCAACTGTACTAACTTCAGCACAAGCTTCTGAGAAGCGATCTAAAACACGTTGACCGATTTCTTTATGAGTAATGGCACGTCCTTTAAAGCGAATTGACGCTTTAACCTTGTCGCCTTTCTCTAAAAACTTGATAGCATTACGAAGTTTTGTGTTAAAGTCGTGTTCATCAATTGTTGGACTTAAACGAACTTCTTTCATGCTAATTACTTTTTGATTTTTGCGCTGCTCTTTTTCTTTCTTCTGTTGCTCAAAGCGGAATTTACCGTAGTCCATAATGCGGCATACTGGCGGTTTCGCATTTGGAGCAACTAATACTAAATCAAGATTAAGATTTGCAGCTAAGTCTAAAGCGTCATTACGAGACTTGATTCCAAGTTGATCGCCATTTGCGCCAACTAAACGTACTTCACGTGCACGAATTTGCTCGTTAATCATCATATCCTTGCTAATAGTAAGCCACCTCCAAGGTTTTCTCAGAACATATTTTGTAGTCATAGAACCCGAACAAAAAAAGTGCGGGCATACGACACCCACACTTGTAAAATCTTAAGTAAGAAATACATTTACCTGTTAACTGCGAATGCGTCCATCAGGTGAGAAGCGGGTGCTTCTACTTGTTCCACAAAACAATATTCTATTATCCTTGATGAGTTTATCATAGGACATGACGTCTGTCAAGAAGACGCGATGTGTTTTACTAACAACAAGAAATATTGTAACAAACAACTAACATACTTGCAATACTTTTTTATGATAAGTGTTACATGGTTATTTTTTCTAATTTTTCTCAAGTATATTACATAAAAAAGCCGCGGTATACCGCGGCTTTTTCTTATCGTTTTCCTTCTACTTTAATCATGTCAACAAAAGCATCTAATGCGATTGTTTCTGATTTTTGTTCACCATATTTACGTACGTTTACGCCGTTTTCAGTTACTTCATTGTCACCTACTACAAGCATGTACGGAATTTTTTGCATTTGTGCTTCACGGATTTTGTAACCGATCTTCTCTTCACGAGTGTCTAATTCAACACGGATACCAGCACGACGCAATTCGTCTTGTACTTTCTTCGCATAGTCTAAATGTACTTGCGGAGAAACTGGAATTACTTGTACTTGAACTGGAGCTAACCATGTTGGGAATGCACCTTTGTATTCTTCAATTAAGAAGGCTACAAAACGTTCCATAGTTGATACAACACCACGGTGAATTACAACTGGACGATGTTGTTTACCGTCTTCACCAACGTATGATAATTCAAAGCGTTCTGGAAGCAAGAAGTCTAATTGTACAGTTGAAAGTGTTTCGTCTTTTCCAAGAGCAGTACGAACTTGAACGTCAAGTTTTGGACCGTAGAATGCCGCTTCACCTTCAGCTTCATAGTAATCAAGACCCATTTCATCCATAGCTTCTTTTAACATACCTTGTGCTTTTTCCCACATCTCATCATCCGCATAATACTTTTTAGTATCTGCTGGGTCGCGGTAAGATAGACGGAATGAGTAGTTCTCTAAACCGAAATCTTTATACACTTCTAGAGTTAAGTTTACAACACGTTTTAACTCTTCTTTAATTTGATCTGGACGAACGAAAATATGCGCATCGTTTAAAGTCATTCCGCGTACACGTTGTAATCCAGATAACGCACCTGACATTTCATAACGGTGCATTGTTCCAAGTTCCGCAATACGGATTGGTAATTCACGGTAGCTGTGAATATCATTTTTATAAACCATCATATGATGAGGACAGTTCATTGGACGAAGAACTAATTCTTCGTTATCCATTTCCATTGATGGGAACATGCCATCACGGTAGTGGTTCCAGTGACCAGAAGTTTCATAAAGCTCTCTGCTTCCTAGTACTGGAGTATATACGTGATCATAGCCTAAGCTTGCTTCTTTATCAACGATATAACGCTCGATAATACGACGAATTGTTGCACCCTTTGGTAACCAAAGTGGTAAACCTTGTCCTACTTTTTGGCTATTAGTAAATAGTTTTAATTCTTTACCTAATTTACGGTGATCGCGCTCTTTCGCTTCTTCAAGCATACGTAAGTGCTCATCTAATTCCGCTTTCTTAACGAATGCAGTACCGTAAATACGTTGTAGCATTTTATTATTGCTATCGCCGCGCCAGTAAGCACCTGCAACGCTTAATAATTTAAACACTTTAATTTTCCCTGTAGATGGAAGGTGAACACCACGACAAAGGTCGAAGAATTCGCCTTGCTCATAGATTGAAATAACTGCATCTTCTGGAAGATCGTTAATTAAATCTAATTTCAACTCATCGCCGATTTCTTCAAAGCGACGAATTGCTTCTGCACGTGGTACTTCATGACGAACGATTTCTAAGTTCTCGTTCACGATTTTTTGCATTTCTTTTTCGATTTTCTTGAAGTCTTCAACTGTAATTGCTTCTTCCATATCAATATCGTAGTAGAAGCCATTTTCAATTACTGGACCAATGCCGAGCTCAACCTTAACATCTTTATATAAACGTTTTAACGCTTGTGCTAAAAGGTGGGCTGTTGAATGGCGTAAAATATATAGGCCATCTTCAGAATCTAATGTAATGATAGAAACTGCACCATCTTCTTCGATTGGTGTAACAAGATCGATCATCTCATCGTTTAATTTTCCAGCTACAGCTTTTTTCTTTAAGCCTGGGCTAATAGAAGCTGCGATTTCTTCAGTTGTTACGCCTTTTGGAAACTCCTTCACAGCTCCATCAGGGAAAGTAATTTTAACTACATCTGCCATCACTGGTCACTCCTCTTTTTCTCAAAATAAAAAACACTCATCCCGTAAAAAGGGACGAGTGTTGAATTCGTGGTTCCACCCTTGTTCCAATTAACATAATTGTTAATTGCTCAAGTTCAACATAACGGTGTTGTCCGTTAGCAATTACTAGAAAACCGTTCACTGCTAAAGTTTAGAGGTGGTAAGTAATAATCCCGTACTAGGAAGCTCACACCCTAAGGCTTCCCTCTCTGAAAATCGTAGAAAACTACTCATGTCCTCATCATGACATTTCAATATATTTCATTTATGTAGGTAATTATATGCTCAAAAACTTAGAAAATCAAGGGCGTTACCTTTATTTTTTAAATTTTTCACATTGCGCTCAAAATCATGTAATCCATGTAATTGGACCCGTTCTTGGAACACATTTCGCAAAGTAATTATCATATTATGGTCTTGTTCTTTCGTATATAAATAAATCTTTTTGGGCGAAATAGAAAGAAGCGGCGCAATTACTTTCGTATCAATATATACATCATTTTGCTTTAATAATTCCTCATCTATATATTGGACCAACTTCTCCTGTTTTAAACGTCTACCTTTATCATCATAAAAGATAAAGCTTTCATCAAAAATAAGATGCACGCAAGACAAACGTGATTTACGGCTACTTACTTGTTGCCGAAGCGTCTCAATGAACATTTGGTATTCTTGCTCCATCTTATATTCATCAATTGCCACTTCCGCAAGTTTAGCCACCATTTCCCTATATGTACGAAGACGAAAACGGATATATGATGAAAACGAGAATGAGAGCGGATCACAAAGCCAATTATTTAAAGAAGACTTAATATATGACTCAAATGCGTTACGCGTTAAATCCTGAGCTACACCTTTTCTTTTTCCCTTTAAAATCTCATGTGCCATGTGCAATATTTGATGACACTCTTCTTGTTCTTCATAAAAAAACTTTTCTTTTAAAATCGTATAAATCCACTCATTTTGTTTCACATTCACAATGAAATACACCATTACTGGCAATAAGATCTTTTCAATATAATTCGATTCACGTACTGGTATGTGAATCACCACTTTTTGTTCCTGTAAATACACACTCGTTTCCTTATATAACACTTCCGCTCTTTTCAGCAATTGTCTATATACGTGCATAGCATCATTTTTTTCTTCGAAGCAAATTTCAATCACTTTTGTCCCCCCTTTTATCCCCGCTCTAAAGGACTGTATCTATACGTTACAAATCCTATAAGAGTCCGTTCCACGTGAAGTTCACTCTTAGTAGAATTACATTTCCTATCGTTAGAAAATCCACTCAATATGGCTTGCTAATTTTATATATATTAAGGGAGGGAGAAAAAAATGATACAAGCTACTATGAATTTTTATTGTATACTTTACTTATCAATAAAAGGGGGTATCCGAATGTTTGAATATAAATTCGTAAAAGTCGAACTACATTGGGGGTTCACTCGCTCAAAACCAGCTGAAGACTACCAAGAAATTATTCAAGAACATGCTAGAAATGGCTGGAGGTTCGTACAGATTGTTGCCCCTACGATTGGCAGTTCTGGACAACCTGAATATTTCGACCTCATATTTGAAAAGAAAATATCACTATAATACAAAAGAGCAAGCTTCTCAGCTTGCTCTTTTACTTATGACGACGGTTTTTCCCACCAATCGGAATTGGTTTCGCTAAATATTTAATTCGTTCCATAATACGTGCTGCCTTCATTTCTTCAGCCTCGCCACGCTGCGTATACGTTAAATGGTGTTCCAGTTGTTTAAAATCAAAATTAGACGTAAAGAACGTCGGTAAGTTTTCTAACATACGGAATTGTAAGATTGCACCGAGTACATCGTCACGGACAAAGCTTGACATCGCTTCTGCCCCGATATCATCTAACATTAAAACTTGTACGCGTTTAACCGCATCAATCTTCTCACCAATCGAATTATCTTGAATTGAACTTTTAATTTCACGTAAAAATTCCGGGAAGTATACGAGCATCGAACTTATTTTCTTTCGAGCAAGCTCGTTCGCTATTGCTCCTAACAAATACGTTTTTCCTACACCAAATTTACCGTACAAATATAAACCTTGTGCTTTTTTACCTGGTTCATATGTACTTAAAAATTCATTCGCTGCACCAATCGCATCTATACGTGCATTTAAATCAGAAGGATCTAAGTTTTCCATAGTTGCCTGTAAAATATCCGTTGGCATATATACACTTTGAACAAGTTTTTCATATTTCTTTCTCTCGTCATGCGCTACTTTTCTAACGCAGCGATCGTATTGAATATCAATCATCTTCCCTTGAATAACAAGCTTTGGCTCGTACCCTTGTAGCATATTTTTACATGAGCCTAAATCCGGACAATCCACGCAACCTACACTTTGTCCAATATATTCATATAACTTCACAAGACTGCGCTCAATCATAGAAGTCGTTACTTCACCCTTATGTTCGTCTATAAATTCTTTCACACGCGGATGCGCCATTACTTCTGCCTTTAATACTTCATATCTATTTTTAAAGTTTTCATTTTCCATTAATTTTGCAAATGAATTTTGAATATGCTCCATTTTCTCACCTCAAAGAGCGTTCATTCTCTTCTATTAATCACGCTTATATTTTTTTAACACTTCTTCTAGTCGTTTTCTTTCATCTTCTAGCGTACTTGCATCTTTTTCTACACTTACATCTTTCTTCTCTGTTTCTTTCTCTTGTTCTTTCGGCTCTTCTTCCTTAAGCCAATCTGGCACCATTTCTTTCCGCACCGTTTTCTTCGCCGTACGGCCTTTTTTCTTCGTCTCAGCCCACTCTTGATACTGACGGTTCTCTTCTTTCGCTAACGCCATCGCGTCCGCTACTGTACCGACCTTTTTACGTGCCCAATGCCCAGCAATCTTCTCGACATACGTTTTCGCAAGTTTCATATCTGAGCGTAGCATAACGTAATAAATAAGTACATTCACAACTCCTGGTGTCAATTTTTGATTAATCATGACATCTTCAACAATCTGCAAGTCCGCTTTCGTTGCCTCTGCACCACCAGAAATCTCTTTCAATAGTTGTTTTGGTGAGATTTCCTCTAGCTGCTTTATTAGCATCTCCTCTTGCGATGAAGGCTCTTTCTCTTTCATCGTACGTGCAGCATGAGGCTGTACTCTTTCACTTAATACCGGTAATGCTTGACCATTTTCAAATTGATACCAATCGCGCGCTCCTTTTCTAAGCCTTTCCATATCAATTGTTTGCATCTCTGTCACTGCACCAAGAACGATATTTTGCATCGATAACACATCTACACCATACACGTAAGCAAGTGTTATAACGCAGTCTCTCACTTGATCTGTAATCGCCTTTTTAGGAACAAGAGCGGACAATCCATCTACAAATAAAGAGAAATCAAAGAAATCATTCCAAACTTTCGGAGCGTCTCCCTTCTCGTTACTTGGCATAGTTGTCGTTTTTGGAATACGAAGGTCTTCTTGCGCATGCTCAAGCTGTCCTGGATTAAACGAACCAAACACATCATTGAAAGAACGCGTAACATTTTCATAAGAAGCAAAATCAAATTCTTCTTCTAAGAAATATTGCTTTACTTGATTATATTTTGTCCTGCTCAATCGATTGTATAAAAAGATACTTAAAACAATATCATCAAAAAACTGCTTCGGAGATAAAGGTGGTTGCAACTCATATATGAACATTCGAATATCTTTTTCTTTCTTAATATATACCTTCAAAAGCCCAATTGCCTCTAACTTTACTCGTTCCTCATATACTTCAGGAAGTTGCATTTGCATAGTCACCATAAGGGAATGATGCGTATTCTCTTTTCCAAATACACGATCTTGCTCAAGCTCTCCCCATAGTGTCATGTATAAGCTAAAAGCTCTACTACCTATTAACGGCTGATACAACATCGTTAACACTTTTCGGTCGTAATTGTGCAGTAGTCCTTTCGCACTTACTTTATAACGATCAATCGGCAATAGCTCCATCCATGACTGTTTTTCCATTCTTGCTTTTCCTTTCTCTCATCCAATCTATCCTCTACTTCATTCGTTCTATCTTCATTATATAAATTCTTAGTGAAAAAGAGCTATTAGCTTGCGCTTCTAGCTCTCTTATCCTATTACTTACGGTATGTAAAGAGAATAAAATACAACTTCTACTCTCTTTCTTTTTGCAGTATATCTTTTAATTCTTCAATAAATACATTTAAATCTTTAAATTGACGATATACAGAAGCAAAACGTACGTAAGCAACATCATCAATATCGCGAAGTTCTTCCATAACAATTTCACCAATCATATCACTTTTCACTTCTGATATACCTAAATTACGCAGTTCACGTTCCACGCTTTGTGTTACTTCTTCTAATTGTCTTAAAGATACTGGTCTTTTTTCACACGCTTTAATTAAACCGCGTAAAATCTTTTCTTTATTAAACTCTTCTCGTGTGCCTTCTTTTTTTACAACGATAAGAGGTGACTCTTCTACCCTTTCAAAGGTCGTAAAGCGACTTAAGCAGCTTTCACACTCTCTCCTTCTTCGAATAGAGCGCCCCTCGTCTACCGGACGCGAATCTAACACTCTTGTACCATTATGAGAACAGGATGGACAACGCAATTCATTCACTCCTTTACACTATACTCTTTATTTTTCTCTACTCACTTCACCTAAAATATATATACAATATTATATAACTCATTCTAACTCTCTTACCACTTTAAGTTCCAGCGCATCACTTTATCATCTCATTCTTAAAAATAAGATGGTATATAGGGCACTACCTCATTTGCAAGAGTCCAATTTATTCAACTAACGAGTACGTTATATTTTCCCTTTTTTATAAACTAAAAAAGAGGTGCATTATACACCTCTTTACATTTTAAATCAATTATGTTCTTTTTTAAAGAGCTTTTGTTTCTCTCTGCTTAATTTCGAAGCTACCAGTGCCTCGAGGAAGCTCGATGCTCTCACGCGTTTTCGCGTTTAAACCCTCTGCAATATATTCTGCAGCAACATTTGGATCAATACGATCCCCACAAGTATAAACATCAATACTTGCGTAACCGTGCTCCGGAAAGCTATGAATTGTTAAATGTGATTCTGAGATAATTACTACTCCACTTACACCTTGTGGTGCAAATTTATGGAAAGCAACCTCACGCACTTCAGCACCAGCTCTTAGTGCTGCATCCACAAATAATTGTTCAATATACGGCATGTCATTAAGCTTGTCGAAATCGCAATCCCAAAGTTCAGCGATCACGTGACGACCCATCGTATCCATAGTATCCATTCTACAGTTCCCCCTTGTAAATTTATTCTAACTGTTCGAATTGAAAACTAATTTGCAATTTGGCTTGCTCCACTACCACGGGGGAAAGTTAGTCCAGAGAGGTCCTAACCCTTTAAGTAGTGACTACGTACCTCAGCTCTTAAGTTTACGAGTGTTAGTATACTTTGTTTATTTTCATTTTGCAACAACAGTTTTTTCGATTTTCTGTCATATTTTCCTCTTTACTTTTCCCTAAAAAAAATAAACGATTCACAAATGCAGTAATCACAACGTTTCGTGGTATGTCCACTTTTTAAAATATACTTATATAATTTTTTTCCTTTTCAGAAAAAATTAAAAAAAGAGGGCAAATATTGCCTTGCCCTCTCCTCCCTTATTCACTTAAATGTGTTGCACATTTTCTTGTTTCGCTAACTCTTGAACAACTAACGTTACAAGATCTACAACACGACGAGAGTAGCCCCACTCGTTATCATACCAAGCAAGTACTTTCACTTTACGATCACCCATTACCATTGTAGATAAACCATCGATAATAGCTGAGTGTGTATTTGTATTAAAGTCGATAGATACTAAAGGCTCTTCGCTGAATTCTACAATACCTTTTAACGCACCGTTTGCAACAGTTTTGAATGCATCGTTAATAGCTTCAACTGTCACATCGCGTTTTACATCTACTACTAAATCAACAAGAGACACGTTTGGTGTTGGTACACGAAGTGCCATACCATGAAGTTTTCCGTTTAAATGTGGAAGAACTTTTGCTAGCGCTTTCGCAGCACCTGTCGTTGTCGGAATGATTGATTGTCCGCAAGCACGTGCTCTTCTTAAATCTTTATGTGGGTTATCAATATTTTTTTGGTCATTTGTATAAGCGTGAACTGTCGTCATTAAACCGTTTTCAATTCCAAACTGCTCATCTAACACCTTCACAACAGGCGCTAAACAATTTGTTGTACAAGATGCATTTGAAATAACAGTATGTTTTGTAATATCTAATTGGTCTTCGTTCACACCAACTACAATTGTTACATCTTCATTTTTACCAGGCGCTGTTAAAATAACTTTTTTCGCTCCAGCTTCAACGTGAAGAATTGCTTTTTCTTTTGAATTAAATTTACCAGTTGCTTCAATTACAACTTCAACACCTAAATCTGTCCAAGGCAATTCCTTTGGATCGCGGTTGTTTAAAAGGCGAATCATTTTTCCATCAACTAATAAGTGATCTTCAAATGCTTCTACTGTTCCGTCAAACTTGCCATGAACTGTATCATATTTAATTAAGTGTGCTAACGTTTCAGATGGATAGCTTGCATTGATTGCTACAATTTCGAATGCGCTTTCTTTTATTGCTTGACGAAATACCATTCTCCCAATACGTCCAAATCCATTAATTGCCACACGAGTCATAATATGTTATCCCCCTTGAATGCGTTATACTATTTATCTCCAATCCCAATAATAGTATAACACAAAAAGGGGATATGTCACTAAGCATTTTCATTAATTTCACAATTTTTTAGTCAATAATGTTCCACTTCTTTAAAATTACCTGCAATTGTGTTTTCGTTCCCATAATTGTGCCATCATTATTTATCACTTCATCTGCATTTTTCACTTTTTCTTCTAACGGCATTTGAGATTGAATACGAGCTGTTGCTTCTTCTTCTGAAAAGTTATTTCGTTTCATTAAACGTTCTAATTGCGTATGCGGCTTAACCGCTACAACTAAGATGCGGTCAACGAGACTTGTTAATTTGCTTTCAAATAAGAGAGGAATATCTAACACAACCGCTTGCATACCTTCTTTTATGTACATTTCCTTTTGCCTATTCATTTCCTCACGCACTGCAGGATGAACAATTTTATTTAACTGCAATCGTTTTTCTTCATTATAGAAAACGACACTTCCTAGTTTTGGACGATCTAGTTCTCCATCTTCTTGTAACACTTCCGTTCCAAATACTTCTACTATTTTGTTATATGCTGTTTTTCCTCGCTCTACAACTTCTCTTGCAATAATATCTGCATCAATAACTGGTATGCTCAGTTCACGAAACATTTGAGAAACTGTACTTTTTCCACTTGCAATGCCTCCTGTTAATCCAATTACTACTGTCATAATAATCCTCCTCATAATAAAAGGCGCGAAACTAATGTTCCACGCCCATACTTACATTTTCCAAATTCCAATAATGATGAGTAATACTCCAGGCAGGAATGTAAATTTTTGTAACCACTTCATATTTGATAAAACCGTTCCAAGTTTCATTCCAATAAATAAAAACAAAGAACTCATAACTGCAACTAATATCGCCATCATAGCGGGTGCATACCCTAATAAAGATGCACCAATTCCAGCACCAAATGAATCTACAGAAAGAGCTATACCAAGAAGTAATGCTTCTCCTGCAGAAATGGTGCCTGATTTATCAAAATCTGCAACAGTCGGTTTCCGTAAAATTTGAATCACTAGACCTAGCGAGGCAATCTCTAATTTCCAGACCTTCTCCTCTTGCTTCGGTTCTTCTTTTTTCTCACTTCGAAAAAATTGATATAATACCCAAATCCCTATTCCAATAAGAACAAGCCCACCGATACGCGTTGCGATAACAGGTGAAAATACTTTCGCGATCATATGTCCAATTCCCATTGAAACAAGCATAACAGCCGCTGAACACATTCCGATAATTATAATTGATCTTAGTGGAATTCTTACGCTTCTTAAACCATATGTTAGCCCTACACTACAGCTATCTAAGCTTAATGTAAAAGCTAATAAAATAAGAGATAAATAAAGGTACATCGGTAAGCTCCTCCCTTATACATAGCTCTGCTGTATGTATATGACAAATGCCTATCCGATGTTATCTCTTTTCTATATTCTAGGCTGACAAATTGGGCAGTAATGCGTTCCTCGCCCGCCAACAACTGTTTTTTCTAATATCGTGCCACAAGTTACGCACGGCTCTCCCTTTTTCCCATATACATTTAGGAGTTCTTGGAACGAACCAATTTGCCCTTGTGAGTTGATATACGTCCGAATTGTACTTCCACCACGCTTTACTGCTTCGCCTAGCGTTGTAACGGTAGCCTCATAAATCCGCTCAATTTCTTCTACTGTTAAAGACGAAGCTTCTCGTTCTGGATGAATTTGAGAACGGAATAAAACTTCATCTACATATATATTTCCAAGCCCTACTAAAAGACGCTGGTCCAGTAGCACAACTTTTATTTTACGATTTGTCTTTTGTAATCTTTCTTGTAAATACTGCGGTGTCATTTCAGCATCAAATGGCTCCGGACCTAAGTCAGCAAGAGGTATTTGGTTCATTTCTTCACCTTTCTTAAAGAGATGCATCGTACCAAACTTTCTCACATCTTTATAATGTAATTCCGTTCCATCTGTAAATAAGAAACGGACGTGCGTATGTTTATCAATCGGCTCATCCTCTTGATGTAATAAAAACTTACCTTCCATACGCAAATGTGAAACAATGACATAATTCGTTACATATAAAAGCAAAAACTTTCCTCTTCGCTTTATATTTTCAATCTTCTCGCCTTTTAGCATTTCTTTAAAGATTTCTGCATCATCCGGTCGTTTCACTATTTTTGGATAAGTAACAATAACATCTTCAATCGTTTTTCCTGTTACAAGATTTTCAAGTGTCCGTCTGACGTTTTCAACCTCTGGTAATTCAGGCATTTCATC
The DNA here is from genome assembly GCF_056530295.1 of Bacillus sp. PK6-16. Taxonomy (NCBI): domain Bacteria; kingdom Bacillati; phylum Bacillota; class Bacilli; order Caryophanales; family Bacillaceae; genus Bacillus; species Bacillus sp. PK6-16. The sequence goes on along the minus strand of NZ_CP096511.1, from coordinate 885,830 downwards.
ACTTCCTTATTTTGCGTCGTACCAAGTTGGACCGTAAGAATAATCAACTTTCAGCGGAACTGCAAGTTCAATCGCATGTTCCATTACTTCAGGTACAAGCTGCTCTAATTTTTCGATTTCTTCTTTTGGTGCTTCAAATATTAATTCATCGTGTACTTGCAGAAGAAGACGCGCTTGTAATCCTTCTTCTTCTAAACGATCTGCCATAATAATCATCGCTTTTTTAATAATATCTGCTGCAGTACCTTGAATTGGTGTATTCATCGCTGTACGCTCAGCGAAGCTACGCAAGTTAAAATTACGACTCGTAATTTCTGGAATATAACGGCGACGATTTAATAATGTAGCTACATATCCTTTTTGTTTCGCATCTTTTACGATGTCCTCCATGTATTCTTGTACACCAGGGAAACTTTCTAAATACTTTTCAATAAATTCCGCTGCTGCTTTTCTTGTAATTCCTAAGTTTTGTGAAAGACCATAATCACTAATACCATACACAATTCCGAAGTTAACAGCTTTCGCTTGTCGTCTCATATTTGAAGTTACTTCATCTTTTTCAACGCCAAATACATCCATAGCTGTTTTCGTATGAATATCCATGTCATGTTGGAACGCTTCAACTAGCCCTTTATCATTTGCAATATGAGCTAATACACGCAGTTCGATTTGTGAATAATCAGCCGCATACATAATCCATCCTTCTTCTGATGGAACAAATGCCTGACGAATCTTTCTTCCTTCTTCTAATCGAATCGGGATATTTTGCAAGTTCGGATCCGTTGAACTTAATCGACCTGTTTGCGTTAACACTTGATTAAAGCGAGTATGAATTTTAGATGAATCTTCATGTACAACTTTCAGTAAACCTTCAATGTAAGTTGAATTTAGCTTCCCTAATTGACGATAATGTAAAATATTTGGAATAATTTCATGGTGATTCATAAGCTTATCTAGTACATCAGCTGACGTAGAATAACCTGTTTTCGTCTTTTTAATAACCGGTAAGTTTAAGTTCTCAAACAGAATAACACCAAGCTGCTTCGGTGAATTAATATTAAATTCTGTTCCCGCAAGCTTATAAATTTCCTGTTCCATTTCCTTTAATCTACCCGCAAGTTCTTCTCCCATATTACGAAGACGCTCTGTATCAACTTTTACACCCTTTACTTCCATATCAGCTAATACACGTGCAAGCGGCAATTCTAACTCTGTAAACAGTTCATATTGCTCATTCTTCTTTAACTCTTCAACGAATGTTTGCTTTACATCATATAATACATGCACTTTACGAGCCACATGCTCCGCGATTACCTCTAACTCTGGAACCGCACGCTTCGCACCTTTTCCGTAAACTTCTTCATCTGATTTCACAGCATGCGTTTCTTTCATTTTCGCTACAGTACGGAAATCTTTATCTGTATCAGCCGGGTCAAGTAAATAAGCAGCGATTAATAGATCAAAGTCAATCCCTTGCATATCTATCCCATTCCATTTCAGTGCAACGATTGCACGCTTCGCATCGAATGTATGCTTTCTCATTTCTCCATCTGCAAGCCACTCTTTAAAAGCATCTGACTTAAGAGCAATGTCTGTCTGAATAAAGTAACATCCATTTTCATTTTGAATACCGAAACCTTGAATGTCTGCTTTATGATAGTTATCTTCTTGTACTTCAACGATAAGCGCACTATCTTGCTGAAGCATTTCTTCTGTAACTTCTTCCACAATATCAAATGTAATATCATCTAATTCAGCTGGAGCTGTTTCTTCTGGCGTAACGCCTAATTTATTTAAAAGAGATGTAAATCCTAAACTCTCGAACATTGGAATGACATCACTTGCTTCATATCCTTTATACACCATATCATCCACATGAACTGTAATCGGCGCATCTGTAATAATAGTTGCAAGATCCTTACTCATAAGAGCTTGTTCTTTATTTTCTTCCAGTTTTTCTTTTAATTTCTTCCCACTTACTTGATCTATATTTTCATACACCGCTTCAACCGTTCCAAACTGTGTTAACAATTTAATTGCCGTTTTTTCACCAACTCCTGGTACACCCGGTATATTATCTGACTGGTCTCCCATTAAACCTTTCATATCGATAATTTGCTTTGGTGATAAGCTGTATTTTTCAAATAAAGCTTCTTTCGTATATTCATCCACTTCTGTAATCCCTTTTCGCGGAATACATACAAGCGTGTTATCAGAAACAAGTTGAAGTAAATCTTTATCTCCTGAAATAACTTTTACACTTGCCCCTTGCTCACTCGCTTCTTTCGCTAACGTTCCCATGATGTCATCCGCTTCATAATTTTCTAATTCATAACGCGGTACATTGAACGCATCCAGCATCTCACGAATAAACGGGAACTGCTCTGATAATTCAGGTGGAGTCTTTTGACGTCCTCCTTTATACTCACTATACGTTTTATGACGGAACGTTGTTTTGCCTGCATCAAACGCCACTAACATATGAGTTGGCTTTTCTTCCTCTAATATTCTCATTAACATCATTGTAAAACCGTAAATTGCGTTCGTATGTATACCTTTGTCGTTATTTAAAAGCGGTAGTGCAAAGAAAGCACGATACGCGATATTATTACCATCTACTAATACGACCTTTTTTTCCAAAATTGAAACCTCCCCATACAAATTTGAAATGATTTTTTTCACAGAAAAAAAACCGTTCCTTTCCTCTCTCTATATTAACATGACTAATAGAGAGAAGAAAAATAACGGCTATTTTCTTTCATATATAAAACAGACTTATATTGGCATAAAGGGAAGTGACGAGAACAGCTTAACTATTCTCGTCCAAAATTACTCCTTGGATGAAGGGGTTTTCATGTATTATATTAACAGAGCTTTATTAATATTTAATTAAGCCATTGTTAATATATTGTAAACATCCTTCATCCTATTTTTCAGTTGCTGATTTCGGTAAAACAACTGTAAACGTTGTCCCTTCTCCAACTTCACTATCTACTGTAATCGTACCTTGATGCGCCTCAACTAAATGTTTTACAATCGACAATCCAAGGCCGGTACCACCAGTATTTCTACTTCTTGCTTTATCCACCCGGTAGAAACGTTCAAAAATACGCGGAATTTCCTCTTTACTAATACCAATTCCAGTATCCGATACTTTTATATAAGCATTATATTTATCTTCCGCTAACTCTACTGAAACAACGCCTCCAGCCGGTGTATATACGATTGCGTTATTAATTAAATTAATAAAGATTTGTTTCAAACGACTTGGATCTCCAATAACAGAGGCACGTTTTAATACATTCACTTGTAAAGAGATTTCTTTTTCTCCTGCTTTATTATCAAGTACCATATGAATATCTTCAAGCAGCCCCTTCATATCAACGGTTCCCATATTTAATTTAAATCCTTGTTGTTCGATCTTCGACAAATCTAATAAATCTTCAATTAATCCTTGCATGCGCTCACTTTCTTTTAAAATAATGTGCAAGAAATGTTCGCAGAATTTTTTATTATCCATCGCTCCGTCTAAGAGTGTTTCTGAAAAACCTTTAATAGAAGTAATCGGTGTCTTTAATTCATGAGAAACATTCGCTAAAAAGTCTTTTCTCATTTGTTCTAATTTCTTTAACTCTGTTATGTCATGGAATACGAGAACAATCCCTTTCCATTCATGGTTTGTCCCGATAATCGGCGCTCCATATACTTCGAAATGCTTCCGTTCAATTCCAAGTGGCAATAACATTTGTTTACGCACTTTCACTTCTGTCATAAAGATTTCTTCTACAAGCTCAATAATTTCTGTATGATGAAACGATTCATAATATAAGCGATCTAAATATTCTTCATCTGTTACGTGGAAAGTTTCCTTATAAGAGCGGTTTACAAGGTTTATATATCCTCGGCTATCAATTAAAATCATTCCGCTTCCCATATTTTCAATTAACGTATGCAGACGATCTTGCTGCATTTCTTGTTCAAGTGTCATCTCTTGTAAATTTCGAGCTAAAATATTAATCGCTTTACTCAGCATTCCAGTTTCATCCGAATGACTTTCGTATGCACGTGCTTTATAATTGCCCTTTGCCAATTCAATTGCAACTTTCGTAACCGATTCAATTGGCCTAATATATTGCCCTGTAATTTTCATACCTAAAAATACAACTACGAGACAAGCAATGACAAATCCGATAATTAATAATCCCCACGTTTTTTGATGTACGTCTCTTAAAGGATCAATTATACTTTTCACCAAAATGTATCCTTGTTTTCCTTCTACATCTTGAACGAACACCGCATGATAAAATTCATTCTTTCGATCCGTTTCTTTCGTAATCACTTTACTTCGTTGTTTTGCCACTTCCGAAGAAAGTTCTTTAATCGTCTCTGGACTAAATGCCAATTCTTGTCCTTTTCTATATTGAACTTTCTTTTTTTCATCCAAAAATACGATAGAAGCTGGTATTTTTTCTTCTAACTTTTCAAATACGTATGGATTTTTTAAGACATTATCAAAACCTTGCTCTTCTGCTAACGTCGCAACATACTCTGTCTCTTTTACCATTCTCTCTTTAGCATGATCTATATAGTAGTTTTCAAACACAGTTTCTAGTAATAAACCTAGTCCAACTAAAATAAATACAATAAGAGAAACAAATGTAAAAAGAAGCCTGGAACGAAATTTATTCATTCCCTTTTGGCTCCTCTAATTTATATCCTAAACCACGTATCGTTTTAATGTACGTCGGTTTTTTCGTATTTTGTTCAATTTTATCGCGCAAATGGCTAATATGAACATCAACAATTCGTGTATCACCAGCAAAATCGTAATTCCATACAGCACTTAATAATTGATCACGTGTCAACACGCGACTTTTATTTTTCGCAAGATACACAAGTAGTTCAAATTCTTTTGGTGTTAATTCAAGCTTTCTTCCTTGGAAATAAGCCTCATAAAACTCCGGTAAAATTTTAAGTTCTGCAATTGTGATGCTATCTTCATCTGGCGCTTCTGCAACTTGTTCTTCTTGTTGTAATTTCGTACGGCGCAAAATCGCCTTCACACGAGCAACAACTTCTCTTGGACTAAATGGCTTCGTCATATAATCATCTGCCCCAAGTTCAAGGCCTAGCACCTTATCAAACTCATCATCTTTTGCCGTTAACATTAAAATCGGCGTCATAACGCGCTGCAATCGTAATTCTTTACACACTTCCATACCATCCATTTTCGGAAGCATTAAATCTAATATAATTAAATCTGGGCGTTCTGTTGTCGCTTTTTGAAGCGCCATTTCTCCATCCATCGCTGTTATAACTTCAAACCCAGCTTGTTGTAAATTAAATTCGATTAAAGTTAAGATAAATTCCTCATCATCAACTACTAAAATACGATTGTTCATTCTTTTCCTCCAAGTTATAGACTTGAAACCTTCTTCATCCTAGTATTTTCCCCGTTATTCTCATCATACTAGAAAACAAGGTCCCTCTCAATATAATTGTCTATTCATGGAGATCGTTTGTGTAGAATTGAGAAAATAAAAGTAATTACAATTCACCTGCAACTACACAGGATTTTGCCAAACTTTATAGATTGCCCTCTCTTCTTTAAAGCTCACTTCCGTATGAACTATAAAATCTTGATTTTGTGCTAGGAAAAACGAAAGAGCATACGCTATTTTATAATCTGGTGTTTCATATCCATCAAATACTCTCCCGTACATTTCATTCGCAACCCCGTCTGCCCACACTTCAGCTTCTCTTACCGTTTCAAAGATTACGTCTTCTCTTTTCCACCTCACCTAAAAAACCACTCCTTTAATTGACTTCAATTACCGATAATTATATCATTAATCTTAATATACAAATTAATAATATAAGGAGGTCTATTATGCGACTAATACTATCCATTCTATCTTTAGCAGTCACATGTATCCTTGCTTTTAACGCTCCGAGCTGGGATACGATTAAAACGGGGTGCTCAGAATTTGCTGAAGGGTTCAAAGAAGGGTTCTTCAACTAAAAATAGCGCTAGCATCCTTATGAAAGGTATGCTAGCGCTATTCATATTTTCATCTTTTAAAAATTATCTAATGCTTTTTCCATAATAGAAACAGATTTAAAAGGTGGCGTTACTGTTAATGAACCTTTCACAACAGTTTCTCCTTTTTCATCATGAGCAGATACAAGCATATCAATTGTATGTTCCTCCTCAGAAACAGCCACAACTTCAAAGTGGATTTGTAACGTTTCATAATGGTGAACATGTTTCACGAATGTAAGGTCCTTTCTCGTAATATGACTTCCTGGACCCGGTAAATATTTCGTAACCGCCGTTGTAATCATTCCCGTTAGCATAATGCTTGGTACAATCGGCTTTTCATACGGAGTTTGGGATGCGTAATCATGCTGAATATATAATGGATTGGCATCATTCGTTAACCCTAAGTACAATAACAAATCTTTATCCTCAATTTTTTCAGTGATAGATAATTTCTCTCCTACTGTAATTTCATCCATTTTACGACCAATTTGAACTTTTTTCTTTAACATGTTACAACCCCCTCCGATTTTTTCACCTTATTATCCTACTAAAAGCGATACCTTATCCGAAATTTACTATGATGAGGGCAATGTATAGTATAAATCTACAGTTTCATTATAGGATATTACAAATGATAGCGTTTTCATATTATTTCAAAAAAACAATTCGGTAAATAGTAGAAAAAGATTCGGAATCCCGAATCTTTTTCACTACTATTCAATTATTAAACAAGAACTTTCATTACATTACGTACAGATTCTACAGAGCGATCTAACGCTTCTTTTTCATCTGCAAGAAGTTCTAATTCAATAATTTTTTCAATTCCGTTACCACCTAGAATTACTGGCACCCCTAAGTAAAGGTCACTATAACCATACTCACCTTCAAGGTACGCAATAGCTGGTAATACACGGCGTTGATCTTTTAAGATTGCTTCTGTCATTTCAACTAAAGAAGCTGCTGGTGCGTAATATGCACTACCGTTTCCTAATAAGCCTACAATCTCACCGCCACCTTTACGTGTACGTTCTACGATTGCTTCTAAACGCTCTTTCGGAATTAACGTTTCTAACGGAATACCGCCTGCATAAGAATAACGTACAAGAGGTACCATGTCGTCACCGTGTCCGCCAAGTACAAATCCTGTAATGTCTTTTACAGAAAGATTTAATTCTTGTGCGATGAATGTACGGAAACGAGCTGTATCTAATACACCCGATTGGCCGATTACACGCTCTTTCGGGAATCCTGCTTCTTTAAATACAGAATATGTCATTGCATCAACTGGATTTGTTAACACAACAATAATTGCATTTGGTGAATGTTTTGCAATGTCGCGCGTAATACTTTTCATAATTTTAGAGTTTGTTGCTACTAAGTCATCACGGCTCATACCAGGCTTACGTGCAATACCTGCTGTAATAACGACAACGTCAGAATCAGCAGTATCTGCGTAATCAGATGTTCCAATAATGTTAGCATCAAAACCTTGTACTGGGCTCGCTTCTAACATATCTAACGCTTTCCCTTTTGTTGGATTTTCCAGTTGTGGAATGTCCACTAATACAACATCTGCAAGTTCTTTTTGTGCTAATAAGAATGCCGTTGTTGCTCCTGTAAATCCTGCACCGATGACTGAAACCTTCTTGCGTTTGATTGTCATAATTTACCCCCCGCTTTAATTATGCGTTTTTGATTATCGCTACATCCATGTTTTTAATAAGTTCATTAGCGAACTCAGAACATTTCACTTCTGTTGCACCTTCCATTAAGCGTGCGAAATCATAAGTTACTACTTTTGAAGCAATTGTTTTCTCAACAGAAGCAGTTACTAATTTCGCAGCTTCGTTCCATCCTAAGTGTTCTAATAATAATACACCTGAAAGAAGAACAGAAGATGGGTTTACTTTATCTAAACCTGCATATTTTGGAGCTGTACCGTGTGTAGCTTCAAAGATAGCATGTCCAGTCACATAGTTAATGTTTGCACCAGGTGCAATACCAATTCCACCTACTTGTGCAGCAAGTGCATCAGAGATATAGTCACCATTTAAGTTCATTGTTGCAACAACATCGAACTCACGTGGACGAGTTAAAATTTGTTGTAAGAAGATGTCTGCAATAGAATCTTTTACGATGATTTTTCCAGCCACTTCAGCGTCTGCCATCGCTTTATTCGCTGCATCTTTACCATCTTTTTCAACGATACGATCGTATTCAGCCCAAGTAAATACTTTGTCGCCGAATTCTTGTTCCGCTACTTCGTAACCCCAGTTTTTGAAAGCACCTTCTGTAAATTTCATAATGTTTCCTTTATGAACTAATGTAACAGAAGAGCGTTTTTCGTTAATTGCATATTGAATTGCAGCACGAACAAGACGCTTTGTCCCTTCTTCTGAAATTGGCTTAATACCAATACCAGATGTTTCTGGGAAGCGGATTTTATTAACACCCATTGCTTCTTTTAAGAAAGCAAGAACTTTTTCTGCTTCTGGAGATCCTTGCGCATATTCAATTCCAGCATAAATGTCTTCTGTATTTTCACGGAAAATAACCATATCAGTATCTTCCGGACGTTTTACAGGTGAAGGAACACCTTCAAAATAACGAACTGGACGTAGACATACATATAAATCTAATTCTTGACGAAGTGCTACGTTTAGAGAACGGATACCACCGCCAACTGGAGTTGTAAGTGGACCTTTAATCGCGATTAAATATTCACGAATTAAGTTTAAAGTTTCTTCTGGTAACCACTCGCCTGTTTGGTTGAATGCTTTTTCCCCTGCAAGCACTTCTTTCCAAACGATTTTCTTCTCACCATCATAAGCTTTTTCAACTGCTGCTTCTAGTACGCGAGATGCAGCTGCCCAAATATCAGGACCAATTCCATCTCCCTCGATAAATGGAATAATCGGATTGTTTGGTACATTCATAACACCATTAGTTACAGTAATTTTTTCACCTGTCGTCAATGTGATAACCCCCATGTTTGAAATTTCATATGTATGAAACTGAGGGAATAACCCCTCAGTTCAAACCGTTAGTCAAATTAAAATATTCTAATCATTACATCTTTCCGAAAAAATCAGACTTTTGAAAGCGTATTTTCACTATCAAAATAGTGTTATTCGCTTATCGTTGTGCAATTGGAACATACACTTGATGCGTTGGTCCATTATAATCAGCACGCGGACGAATTAAACGGTTGTTTTCATATTGTTCTAGAATATGAGCTAACCAGCCTGACATACGGCTAATTGCAAAAATAGGTGTAAATAAGTCATGGTCAATTCCTAAACAATGGTATACAGAAGCTGAATAGAAATCAACATTTGGTGGAAGACCTTTTTCTTTTGTTACAATGTCTTCAATTTTGATAGACATATTATACCATTTCTCTTCTCCTAAAAGCACGCATAATCTCTTAGACATTTCACGTAAATGTTTTGCACGTGGATCACCCTGCTCATACACACGGTGGCCAAAGCCCATGATTTTCACTTTATTTTGAAGAGCATTATGAATATATGACTCTACATTTTCTTCTTCACCAATCTCAGTTAACATCTTCATTACATTCTCATTTGCCCCACCGTGAAGAGGACCTTTTAATGCACCGATTGCTGCTGTAATACCAGAATATACATCTGAAAGTGTAGCTACGCAAACACGTGCAGTAAATGTAGAAGCGTTTAACTCATGATCTGCATGAAGTACAAGTGCCTTATCAAAAGCTTCAATTTCAACTTCATTTGGCTCGCGATCATTTAACATGTACAAGAAGTTTGCAGCTAATGATAAATCCTTTCTTGGCTCAACAATATCTAAACCTTTACGGATTCTCGCGTAAGCAGCAACTAAAGTTCCGACTTGCGCCTGTAATTTAACCGCTTTCAAATAATTAGACTTTTCATCCATAATTTCAGCGCTCTCATCGTATAATGATAGCATGGAAATTGCAGTTCGTAAAACAGACATCGGATGTGCAATTTTTAAATCTACTTGTTTCAAATATGTTAAAATCTCACCTGGAACTTTATAGTATTCTGATACAATTTCATTAAATTCCGCTAGTTCTTTTTCATTAGGAAGCTTGCGGTGCCATAATAAGTACACTACTTCTTCAAACGTAGCATTCTCAGCTAAATCATCAATATTATACCCAACATAAGTTAATGTATCATCAATAATAGAGCTCACAGATGATGTTGTTGCTACTACCCCTTCTAAACCTCGAATAACAGTCATGACATTCTCTCCTTTTCCTGAAAATTCTCCCAACCTTGCTCCTTATATCTATTTGCTCCCCTTATGAATTATGAACGCCCGTTCACTCTTTAGGCAAGCAAAATGCACGATCATGCAAATTTGTTGCGATGTTCCCCTCTTATTGTCCATTGTCTACATGGAAAGCATGAGCGTGAATGTCTCCCCGAATCCTCACGCTCAAAACAACAAGTTAGTGAGGAAAATACATTCCGAAGAGTTTTATGATAAAAACAACATAAAACAATATCATTATAAAATTGTTTTATGTTATTTTTATTTTATCTGGTGTAAAGTCTCTGCTGTTATGTAACTTTTCAAAGTTTCTAATCCTATTATAAACAATTATCTGACTTTTGTGAACAGAAAGAATTCAAAAATTTTATATTACTATAAAATTCCTTATTTAAACATTTGTATAATACTCATAACCGCATAGGCAATTCCAGCCCCAATTAACGGACCAACAGCAACCCCATTAAATAGCGCAACCGCTATAATTGTCCCAAAAACAAGCGCAGTTGTAATGTGAGGATCCGTTGTCAACAATTGTACTCCGCCTTTCGCTAACAAAGCGACCGCTACACCTGAAGCTAAAGCAATCCACGCATAATAAGATTTTGCCGCTTCTCCAAGTTGTTTAAAACCTATTTCCCCCGTCGCAATTGGTACGAGAACCGCTATTGTAATGACCGTTACACCTAGGTTAATTCCTTTCGTTTGTAAATAAGGAAAGACCTTATCTCCTAAAAACGTAAACTTCAATAAAAATAACACACCAATAGCCACAGTAAGCGATTGGTTTTTAGCAATAAGTCCTATAATAAGTAGTATGAATAAAAATAACGTTGACTGACTAATCATGTTTGCACTTCCTTTCTGAAAATAATGAACTCATTTCCAAACAAAAATACCTTTAAACCTATCGTTATACATGCTATATCGATGCCTATTCAACATGAATCACTTCATTTTTTATGTATTTTAAAATGAAAAACTGAGACTTTCACCAGCAAAATTTAAGCGTGTATACATTTTAAAAAACGGGCGTCTCTTCTTTCTTTTCTAATTAGAAACAGGTAAAATAAAAAGAAGATAAAATGAAGTTTTTACCATATAGTAGAAGCATCAACACCAAGCTTTCACAGTCACTCACATACTGAAAAAGCAGGAAAAATCCATCATTCCACTATAACATAAAGTGAAACTTTAATCAGTGGGGCACACTCGTTATAAGTTGAACGAATTAGGATAATCCAAATTGGAATGGGAGGTATACATCTTTGAACCGAAACTTACTATATATGATATTGCGACTCATATTTGTCATTGTAGCAACGGTAGCTGGGTTCTATGTATTACTATACATGTCAGGGCTTATCTATCCTTTTATTATCGCTTTTGCATTTGCTTATTTGATTAATCCTGTCGTCAATTTCCTTAATCAAAAACTACAATTTCCTCGCGCACTAGCAGTACTCGTTAGCTTAATTCTCGTATTTGGAGCTATCGTTGGACTTGTTACATATCTTGTGACTGAAGCAATATCTGCCACAACATACTTACTACAACTTGTTACAGTAAAGTTTCCAGATATCGTTACATTCGCTCAGCAATTTGCACTTAATCATATTATGCCTCTCTACGATGATTTAATTTCTAAATTTAATCATCTTGGAGAACCACAGCGCTATACAATTACACAAAACATTCAAAACTTAGGAACAGAGGCAACAACACAAATGAAAGAACTTTTAACCGCCATTATAAGCGGGTTAACGAATTTCATTAGTGCACTGCCAACAACTTTAACTGTCCTTGTATTCATTTTATTAGCCACTTTCTTCATTAGTTACGATTGGCACCGTCTTGCTCAGAAAGCAAGAAAATTGCTACCGAATCGTGTACATGGCTATGGAAAAACTATTTTTGTCGACTTAAGAAAAGCTTTGTTTGGTTTTGTGAAAGCACAACTTACACTCGTATCTATGACAACTGTCATTGTACTAATCGGGCTTTTAATATTACGCGTACCATACGCCATTACTATCGCGATTATTACAGGGGGTGTAGATTTACTACCATATTTAGGAACAGGCGCAGTCTTTGTTCCATGGGTTATATACGTATTTTTCACTGGCGATACCGCATTCGCCATTGGTCTTCTCATTTTATACATCGTCGTGATTGTCCAAAGACAAATTATGGAGCCGAAAGTACTTTCATCTAACATCGGTCTCGATCCATTAGCAACACTCGTCGCTCTATTTGTCGGCTTTAAACTTTTTGGCTTTTTAGGATTAATCATCGGCCCAGTCACCTTAGTACTACTTAATACATTACACAAAGCTAATGTCTTCCATGACTTGTGGAAATATATTAAAGGTTCACCTTCAAAATAATAGTTTCTAATTCATACACAACAAAAAAATTACCTGTAATCAGTGGGAAATTCCCACTGATTATTCCTTGTACTTATTTTTCATACTTATTACATAAAACAAGAGAATTGCACTCAAAAAAGATAATTCTCTTGTTTTTTTGCATGAAAAACGCATATTCCGTGGTGTTTTTACATATTTATTCTATTTATTTTATAATTATCATTTACATTTATTACTTTTTATGTAAATGAATAAATATACAAAATAGCACAAAATAAGACTTCAACTAACAATCTCCGCCTTTTTATATGAATTTTTTACACCAATCGTTCCTCTATATAAGAAAGCAAAACTTTAATTTAGCCGTGTTTCCCTCCATCTTATTCATCTAAATTAATAGCACTAAAAAACCACAAGTTTAATCGAAGTACACACAAGAGTTCAAACGAAAATTATATAGCAAATATAATAAGCGAACGTTTTGTTCATCCCCACTCATCATTCGCTCCACATCAGACACTTACGAGCGGCCCAGCTTTGAGATAGAAATTCCCCCCCACAAATAGCGCGGTAAAGCAAAGCTTCAATCAGAAAATCCCTCTCCTCTTACAAGACAAAAAATAGCACTTAGATTTCTACAATCTAAGTGCTATTTCTGAATAATAATAGTAGAATTCTTTCTAAATTTCCATTCCATCCACTTCATAACAAGCGGCTTCAATAAAGCTCTCGTAATAGGGATCACACAGATAAACCCTAGCATATCTGTCACATACCCAGGAAGCACTAAGAGAATACCTCCTACAAATACAAAAATACCATCTAGTACCGCCTCACCTGGTATTTCCCCTCTATTCAACTTAGATTGAATCTCTCCAAGCACTTTAAACCCTTGTCTTTTCGCCAAATACACACCTACAACACCTGTAAATACAATCATAGCGAACGTAGACCATAAACCTATTACATGACTTGATCCAATTAAGACCGTAATCTCAATCGCCGGTATTAAAATAAACAAGAATAGTAACCACTTCATAGTTCTACACCTCTCTCACATCTCACTTTTAACGCCCTCACAATGCCTATATACATCATATGAAATATAGATACCCTTTCATATTAAAACCCATAACAAACAGCTTTTAAAAGCAATTCTAGGCGCTTTAAGCTAATTCTATCTCGTTTTTGTGTAAAAAAAAGAGAAGGACTCCGATCCTTCTCTCCGTATTACTTATAGCACTTCCGCATGTCCATTATAAACAATTCCGCGTGCTGCATCAACTGTTACTTCTTGGCCATTTTTTAAAGTTGCTGTTACGCCGTTTACACCAACGATAACAGGAATACCGATTGATACACCTACAACAGCTGCATGGCTTGTTAAGCCACCTTCTTCTACAACTAAAGCTGCAGCTTTTTCGATTGCAGGAATCATATCTTTATCAGTGCTTGTTGTAACAAGGATATCACCTTCGTTTACGTTCGCTACAGCTTCAGCAGCTGTTTGCGCTACAACTACTTTACCTTTTGCAGCTTTACGACCGATTCCTTGTCCTTTAGCAATTTCTTCACCAACAACGTGGATTTTCATTAAGTTTGTTGTACCAGTTTCAGCAACTGGAACACCAGCAGTAATCACTACAGTATCTCCAAGTCCGATTAGACCTGCATCCATACCTGTTTGAATTGCTGTATCTAACATTTCGTCAGTTGAAGCTGCGCGCTTCTCAGCCATAAATGCTTGTACACCCCAAACAAGTGCAAGACGACGTCCTACTTGCTCGTCAGATGTTACAGCTACGATTGGAGATTTTGGACGGTATTTAGAGATCATTTTCGCAGTATATCCACTTTCTGTTGGAGCTACGATTGCAGCTACATCAAGAGCAAGTGCTGTATGTGCAACAGATTGGCTAATTGCATCTGTAATTGTTGGAGTGAACTCTTTAATACGTTTTTTGAACATATCTTCATATTGTAATGATTTTTCAACACGTACCGCAATGTTAGCCATCATTGTTACTGCTTCTACTGGGTATTGTCCAGCAGCTGTTTCACCTGAAAGCATGATTGCATCTGTACCATCGAAGATTGCGTTAGCTACGTCACTTGCTTCCGCACGAGTTGGACGTGGGTTACGTTGCATAGAATCTAACATTTGTGTTGCAGTAATAACTGGTTTACCTAACACGTTACATTTTTTAATTAGACGTTTTTGTACTAACGGTACTTCTTCTGGTGGAATTTCTACACCCATGTCACCACGAGCTACCATTAAACCGTCAGAAACTTCTAAGATTGAATCGATATTGTCGATACCTTCTTGGTTTTCGATTTTTGGTACGATTTGGATGTATTGAGCGTTATGCTCTTCTAATAATTCACGGATTTCTAATACGTCAGACGCTTTACGTACGAATGAAGCTGCAATGAAATCAACTTTTTGCTCGATACCGAAGATGATATCTTTTACGTCTTTTTCAGTGATACCAGGAAGCTTAATGCTTACGTTTGGTACGTTAACACCTTTTTTATTTTTTACAGTTCCGCTGTTAAGAACTTTTGTACGGATGTTTCCATCAGCTTTTTCGATTACTTCTAGTTCGATAAGACCGTCATCGATTAGAATACGAGAACCTGGGTCTACATCGTCATAAAGACCAGCATAAGATACAGAGAACTTCTCTGCAGTACCTAATACTTGCTCAGTAGAAAGAACTACTTCTGCACCTGTTACAAGCTCAGCTTGTCCGTCTACGAAGTCGTGAGTACGGATTTCTGGACCTTTTGTATCAAGTAAGATACCAACTGTTTTACCAGTTTTCTTTGAAGCTTCACGAATGTTTTTAATACGAGCTCCGTGCTCTTCATGGCTACCATGAGAGAAGTTTAAACGAGCAACGTTCATACCTGCTTCGATTAATTGCTCTAATTTTTCAATACTTTCACTAGCAGGACCTATAGTACATACAATTTTAGTTTTACGCATATTGCACCTCCGAAAATTATGAAACCGTTCCCAAATATCTGACATTACGCCGATTAGATGGATAATTCTTTAGATAATTGATACATGTCTTTATCGATTGTATGCTTTTGAGCTAACGCTTCGATAATATCATGATCAACAAGTTTGTTATCTTGAATACCTACACAACGTCCGCCTTTACCAGCAATTAACAATTCAACTGCTCTTGCGCCAAGACGACTTGCTAATACACGGTCTTGTGCACTTGGTGATCCACCACGTTGTACGTGACCTAATACAGTTACACGAGTATCAAAGTTTGTTGCTTCTTCAATGTGCTTACCGATGTCAATTGCACTTCCAACACCTTCAGCTACAACGATAATACTGTGTTTTTTACCACGTTCACTACCACGCTTCAGACGAGCGATAACATCATCCATGTCATACTCTTCTTCTGGAATTAAGATTGTTTCCGCACCATCAGCTAAACCAGCCCATAATGCGATATCACCAGCGTGACGTCCCATTACTTCGATAACATATGTACGTTCATGAGATGTAGCTGTGTCACGAATTTTATCAATTGCATCAATAACAGTGTTTAAAGCTGTATCGAAACCAATTGTGAAGTCTGTTCCAGGGATATCATTGTCGATTGTACCTGGTACACCAACACATGGGAATCCTTGTTCAGTTAATTTTTTAGCGCCTTGGTAAGAACCATCTCCACCAATAACAACAAGTCCTTCGATACCGTGTTTCTTTAATTGCTCGATACCTTTTAGTCGTACTTCTGGATCTTTAAACTCAGGACATCTTGCTGTATATAATTTTGTACCACCGCGGTGGATAATATCGCCAACAGAACCAAGTTCTAATTTTTCAATGTGACCAGAAATTAATCCAGCGTATCCATGGTAAATACCATATACTTCAATATCATGGAAAATCGCTTTACGAACAACTGCACGAATGGCAGCATTCATACCAGGTGAATCTCCACCACTTGTTAATACACCAATACGTTTCATTTGTACTCACCTCATAAAGATTATTTGCCTTATAATAAAATAACACGAAAAAATATAAAAATACAATGGAGAAGATGTGTCTTTTCATAATAAAAACGTGCATTCGCGAAGTGGAACGCACGCTTTTCTTATTTTATCCAAATGGAAGCGTTTGAAAACGAAACTTGCCCAATTTTCATATATTTTTCATAACGTTTTTCGATTAATTCATCTTTCGAAATTCCGTTTAATTGTTCAAAAGTTTTTCGAATCATTAAGTCTATATTTTCTGACTGTTTCAAAATATTACGGTGAGCTCCGCCTCTTGCTTCTGGAATAATTTCGTCAATTACACCTAATTCTTTCAAATCTGCTGCTGTAATTTTCATTGCCTCTGCAGCTTCCTTTGCTTTTCCTGCATCTTTCCAAAGAATTGCCGCTGCACCCTCTGGTGTAATAACAGAATAAGTGGAATTTTCTAGCATATGAATGTAATCTCCAACTCCAAGGCCTAGCGCACCACCACTACCACCTTCGCCGATAACGATACAAATAACAGGTACCGTTAAACCTGCCATTTCAAATAAATTGCGGGCGATAGCTTCACTTTGACCACGTTCTTCAGCAGCTTTACCAGGATAAGCTCCTTTCGTATCAATAAAACAAATAATAGGACGATTGAACTTTTCCGCCTGCTTCATTAAACGTAATGCTTTTCGATATCCTTCTGGATGAGGCATTCCAAAGTTACGGCGAATATTTTCTTTCGTATCTTTTCCGCGCTGATGCCCAATTACAGTTACAGGCATCCCTTTATATTTCGCAATGCCGCCGACAATCGCTGCATCATCGCCAAATAGACGATCTCCATGACATTCGAAAAAATCAGTAAATAAGTGCTCAATATAATCGAGCGTTGTCGGTCGTTCTGCATGACGAGCAATTTGAACACGGTCCCATACTTTCAGATTGCCGTATATATCTTCCTCTAAATTTTCTAGCTTTTCTTCCAAAATACGAATCTCCTCACTGAAGTCCATCTGGCTGTTTTTCGTATAGTCTTTCAGTTCACGAATCTTATTTCTTAGCTCAACAACTGGTTTTTCAAATTCTAGCTCTGCCATACAGCCATTTCCCCTCCTTGATGAACTTCTAAAATCTTGCGAAGTGATTCTCTCATATCATCACGATGCACCACCGCATCTAATTGACCATGATCTAGTAAGAATTCTGCCGTTTGGAAATCTTCTGGTAGTTTCTCACGCACCGTTTGTTCAATTACACGTCTACCAGCAAATCCGATAAGTGCACCTGGTTCTGCAAGATTATAATCACCAAGTGAAGCGAAACTCGCTGAAACCCCGCCCGTCGTTGGGTGAGTCATAACAGAAATAAATAATCCTCCTGCATTACTATGCTTTTTCAAAGCTACGCTTGTTTTTGCCATTTGCATTAAACTTAATATACCTTCTTGCATACGGGCACCACCCGAAGCAGTAAAGATAATAAATGGAACTTGTAAGTCGTACGCCTTTTCAACCGCACGGGCGATTTTTTCTCCTACTACAGAGCCCATGCTCCCCATTCGAAAACGAGAATCCATTACTGCAACAACAACAAGCATGTCATCAATTGTTCCTTCACCAGTTACAACCGCTTCGTTCAATTCAGTCTTCTTACGATCGCTCTCTAGTTTCTCTTCATAACCTGGAAACTCGAGTGGATTTAACGAAACCATTTCTTTGTCATACTCACGGAATGACCCTTCGTCCAATATACTATCAAGACGTTCCCATGCATTCATAGGATGATGATATCCACAATTCACACATACTTTTAAATTTTTTAGAAGTTCTTTCGTATACATGATTTTTTTACATTCCGGACATTTTGTCATAACGCCATCTGGTACATCTTTTCGTACTTGTTCTGAAGGTATTGCAGCGTACTTTTTCTTTTTCACGAATAAATCTCTTAGCACAATTTGACCCCCTTCGTTGAGAGCTAAGGTTAGCGTAAGAAGAAAATGGGGCTAACACCAAAGTTTGATGTTAGCCTTATCTTCTCAATCTGTCTAATAACCTCACTCTTTACGTTTAACTTTAACCGCTAAGCGGTAGAATGTTTGTCATAACGTGTCATGGTCATTTCGACAAATTTTATACATTACGAGTGAAACTGTATATTCTCTACTAATTCATCGTAAATTTTTAGTGCATCATTTTCTTGTTTTTCTTCCAAAGTAGCATAAAGCTTTCTATACATATCGATAGAATCTCTTGAAACTTTACAAGAAAGAGTTGCTACGTAATCATTTACGATCATCCAAATGCGATATAGTAAATAATTATCGACTTGTTCAATAAGTGTTTTAAAGAACGTTTGATGAAGCGTTGGGACTGAGCTTTCATTTCCTTGAAGTACTTGGTGTAATCTACTTAGTACTTTAGAAAACGTTTCTTTCGGTAAATTACATACAATTCGAATCATATCTTTCTCAAGTAATCGTTTCGTTTGTAATAAATCACGAATTGTTTTCTCATCTTGCAATAAGAACGGGGCAATTAATTGTACAAGACCGTTATCATAAAAGTTTCGAATAAACGTCCCTTCACCACGTCTCGTTTCAATCAATCCTACCAGTTCTAAAGCACGCAATGCTTCTCTTACAGAGGAACGTCCTACGTTTAAGCGTGAACTTAACTCACGCTCAGACGGCAAACGATCCCCCGCCACCAAACCATCCTCTTCCATAATGGAACGGATTTTTTTTACAATTTCGAGATATACTTTTGTATTTGATGATGTCAATGGAAATTCCTCGCTTATTCTTTACCAATCAGCGCTAATTGTTTTGTTTTTTCAGCGATCTCATTTGGATCTACTTGACGGCGAGCTACTCCTGTCTCCATTGCTGCTTTTGCAACGTAAGCCGCTACTTGAGGCGCTACACGCGCGTCAAATGGTGCCGGAATGATATAGTCTGCATTTAACTCATCTTCTGCTACAAGCTCAGCAATAGCCTGTACAGCTGCCATCTTCATTTCTTCGTTAATTTGTGTCGCATGTACGTCAAGTGCACCGCGGAAAATACCAGGGAACGCCAGTACATTATTTACTTGGTTCGGGAAGTCAGAACGACCTGTTCCAACAACAGCTGCGCCCGCTGCTTTTGCCAATTCTGGCATAATTTCTGGAACTGGATTCGCCATTGCAAAAATAATCGCATCGTCATTCATTGTACGAACCATCTCTTCTGTTAATGCACCTTCTGCAGATACACCAATAAATACGTCCGCACCTTTTACAACATCAGCTAAAGAACCTTCTATACGATTCTTATTTGTATATTTTGCAACTTCATCCTTCACCGGATTCATACCTGTAGGACGACCATCATAGATTGCGCCTTTACGGTCACACATAATAATGTCGCGTACACCATAGCGATATAAAAGTTTAATAATTGCAATACCTGCTGCACCTGCGCCATTTGCGACAACTTTAATGTCAGACATTTTCTTTCCAACTAATTTCAGTGCATTTACAAGACCTGCTACTGTTACAATAGCTGTTCCGTGTTGATCATCATGGAAGATAGGAATATTTGTTTCTTTTTTCAAACGCTCTTCAATAATGAAGCAGTTTGGTGCTGCGATATCTTCTAAGTTAACGCCGCCAAAAGTTGGCTCCATTAATTTTACAGTTTCAACAATTTTATCTACATCGTTTGTATTTAAGGCAATTGGGAATGCATCTACACCAGCAAAGCTCTTGAATAATACAGCTTTACCTTCCATTACTGGAAGAGATGCTTCAGGTCCAATGTTACCAAGACCAAGTACAGCTGTTCCATCTGTCACAACTGCTACCATATTTCCCTTCATCGTATATTCATATACCTTACTTTTATCGTCATAAATTTCTTTACAAGGTTCTGCAACCCCTGGAGAATATGCAAGACTTAAATCTTTTGCATTTTCTACTTTTACTTTTGATACAGTTTCTAATTTTCCTTGATGCACTTTATGCATGTGAAGTGCTTCTTCACGAAGTGTTGACAAACTATCCACTCTCCTCAAATTATTCTTGCTGATATCAATTTCTCCAAGTGGTCTGACCACGAACACTACTACTATAATAATCGAAGTGTAGGGAAATTGTCCATTATATTTTCACAACTACATTTTCTTCCCCGACAATTTCACGAAGTGCTCCTAAACATTCTTCACTTGGATGAATCGATAAACTCCGAGATAATTGTACCATTTTATGTTCCTTTTCATAATAAATTAGTACTTTCGCAAAACCTGAATAGTCGAACAATATTTTCGTAACCTGATTTAAAAGCTTTTTCTCATACTGAGACGGCAATTTCACGTAAACAGATGCGTCTTTCTTTTCTTCATAAACATCCATTTCCTCTAGCGGATATAGTCCATTTACAATCCATTGCAGCTTATGATTTCTCAGCTCAATCGTACCGTCAACTAAAACAATTGCTCCTTCTTGCAACTTATCAGAGAAATGTATATACGTTTCCGGGAAGAGGACCGCTTCCATTTCATCATTTTGATCACAGAATGTAATAAATGCCATCTTTTGAAACTTTTTCGTACGAATCACTCTCACACTTGTTATATACACAATAGCTCTTTGTACTTTTTTCTTGTGCCGCATCGCCTGAGCGAGAGATGGAATTTCTAATTCTTTTGCTAACTTCACATATTGCGCTGTCGGATAACTTGATAAATAAAAGCCAAGTACTTCCTTCTCTTTATTTAGTTGTTCAATAAAAGATAACTCTTCTCCTTGTACATATTTTGATTTTGGAACAGCATCTCCTAAATCACGTGCGAGATTCGCGTACTCTAACGCCCCTTTAATACTTTTCCATAAATTCGTTCTCGAAACACCAAAATCGTCAAAACATCCCGACCAGACGAAAGCTTCTAAATTACGCTCCGTTACGAACTTTGACGGCATACGAAGACAAAATTCAAATAAATCTTCGAACATTTTTTTCTCTCGTTCTTCTAATAATGCCGTCACTGTAGCCATTCCAATATTTCGGATCGAAAGTAAACTGTAACGTATCGCATTCCCTTCTATTTGGAAGTTGTAGCCACTCCTCTGAAGAGACGGTGGCAAAACGTGAAAACCTTTCCGCTTCGTTTCTCGTATATACTGTACAATCTTATCTTCATTTCCAATTGCGCTTGATAATAATGCCGTCATAAATTCCAGCGTATAATTCGCTTTCAAATAGGCAAGCTGATATCCGATCATACTGTAAGCTACAGCGTGACTTCGGTTAAAACCGTAATTCGCAAATCTTACAATTAAATCATAAATTTTCTCTGCGGATGTCTCATCATAACCATTTCGCAAACATCCTTGGACGAAATGCTTACGTTCCTGATCTAAAATATCACGATTTTTTTTACTCACCGCACGGCGCAGTAAATCTGCTTCTCCGAGCGAAAAACCAGCTAACTTCGATGCAATTTGCATAATTTGTTCTTGGTATACAATGACGCCGTATGTTCTTTCTAAAATTGGCTTTAAATCCGGATGTAAATATTCAATTTTTCTTTTTCCATGTTTCGATTCAATAAAAGTCGGTATCTGTTCCATCGGTCCTGGTCTGTATAACGAGTTAACAGCTACGATATCTTCAAACTCATTCGGTTTTAACCCGCGAAGTACATTTCGCATACCACCCGACTCAAGCTGGAATACACCTGTTGTATCCCCTCTCCCTAATAATTGGAACGTCTTTTCATCTTGAAGAGGTAAGTTTCTTATATCGATTTCTTTCCCTGTTTTGTTCGCGATAAATTTTATAATATTTTCAAGTAACGTTAAATTACGTAATCCTAAAAAGTCCATCTTAAGCAAACCAAGTTCTTCTAGCGCATCGGCTGGATATTGCGTAACATAAACATCGTTATGTCCTTCTTGAATTGCTACACTTCCTGTTAGCGGTTCTTGACTCATAATAACACCAGCCGCATGAATAGACGTATGACGTGGTAAACCTTCTACACGTTTTGCGATTTCAAATACACGCTCATGCAGAAGATTCCCTTGTATAAACTCACGAAGTGATTGTGATTCTTCATATGCATCTTTTAACGTTATACCAAGCTTTGATGGGATAAGTTTTGAAAATATATCAATATCTCGCGGCGGAAGCCCCATTACGCGGGCAATGTCTCTAATTGCCGCTTTTGCTGCAAGCGTACCAAACGTTACAATTTGCGCAACACGGAGCTGACCGTATTTATCTTTCACATAGCGAATCATCTCATCACGTCTTACGTCTGGAAAATCAATATCAATATCGGGAAGCGTCACACGTTCAGGATTTAAAAATCTTTCAAATAATAGATCGTATTCAATTGGATCAATATCTGTAATTTCTAATACGTATGAAACGAGTGAACCAGCTGCCGATCCACGACCTGGTCCTGTTAGAATATGATTTTCATGTGCATACTTCATAAAATCCCATACGATGAGGAAATAATCACTAAATCCCATACGAGAAATAACATTTAATTCATGATCCAAACGCTTTATATGCACTTCTTTCGGTTCACCATATCGTTTCCGCAAACCTTCTTCACAAACACGACGCAAGTATATATCACTCGTTTCATTAGACGGAACAGGAAACTTCGGAAGTTGATTTACATGGAACGGTATTTCTACTTGGCAACGCTCTGCAATTTTTATTGTATTTTGGATTGCTTCCGGCGCATGGGAAAATAGTGCTTCCATTTCATCCGATGACTTTAAATAATACTGATCTGTTTTCAGCCTCGGCCTATCTGGATCCGTCATTTTCGTTCCACTTTCAACAGATAGTAAACATTCGTGAACAAGCGCGTCACTTTGATTGATATAGCGCACATCGTTTGTTGCAACGACTGGAATATTAACCCTACTAATAAATTCAGGTAGTTTCTCTTGTAAAAGCAACTCATCTTGAATCGCATGATGCTGCAAACTCATATAAAAATGGCCAAACATATTTTGATACGTGCGAGCTACTTCTTCAGCCTGACTCTCATTGTCTTCTAGTAATAATTGCTCAATTTCGCCATCTTTACCTGGTGAAATTGCAATTAATCCTTTCGCATAATGCGCAAGCCACTTCTTAGGAATACCTTCTTTGGACTTTGTCATAATACTGCTAGAAATCTTTAATAAATTTTGGTAGCCTATTTCATTCTCAGCAAGTAATACAAGCGGATAAGACCTTTCTTCTTCTTCACTAAAAATAGAAGCGGTTAATCCAATAACGGGCTGTATACCATGTTTCTTACATGCTTTATAAAACGGAATAACGCCATACATAACATTTTCATCCGTAATAGCCAGCGATGAAAAACCGAGTTCTTTCGCCCTGACTACAAGCTCATCAATTTTACAAGCACTTTTTAATAAACTAAAAACGGTTTGACATTGTAAATGCACAAACTTCACTGTTGTACCCTCTCTTTACCTATTTGACTACTTTTATTATAGGTGATGAGGAAAGCGGAAATCAAAACATACTTCTTATACTTTGTCCATATATATGAAGAAGAAAGGGGAATGACGATGGATGTAAGAGAACATACTTTTTTCTCTCTGCTTATTATTAGTTATTTTATTGCCTTTGGGGTTATACTTGGCGGTTCATTAATTGGTGGATTTGGTGCGTTTCTTATCGGAAAACCAGCTCTAACTTACATTAATCAATTCGCCCAAAATTTAAGAATTTGGGCACTCGTTGCAGCAATCGGCGGAACATTCGATACCTTTTATAGCTTTGAAAGAAGTTTCTTTGGCGGAGATATGAAAGATATCGTAAAGCAAATTCTCCTTATTTTTTTCGCAACTGGTGGTATGCAAACAGGTCTCATTATTATTAAATGGCTAACGCAGGAACATGTATGAGAGTACCAAGTGCCAATACAGCAAAAAGATGGTACTTAGTATTAGCTGGGGCTGCTGTTGGAGGCGTGTTGAGCTGGTTTATTTTTTTGTACATATACGGTGTTTTTCAAGAAGAACAAGCTAGTAAAATAGCAGAACAAAGAGAAATTATAGAAAAACAAGAAGCAAAGCTCCACGTCCTTCTCGAAGATCAAGAAAAATTGAACACTGAAAATAAACGGCTCTTAACCATTCAAGAGATTAAAATAAAACTTATCAATCGAGAAAAATACGATTTAGACAATCTCACACTCGAAAATATGACTACATCTATCCATAATGACCTCCAACATCTTTTAACGAAAAACATTCAAAGTATCGCAAAAAATAAAGACCTACTTAAAAAGGTAATCGAAAATAAAACGTACAAACATTACGATCGGCTATACCGTTTTAAAGTCGATACAATATCTTTTGATACAGTGCTTGAAATTAGCATTACTATAGAGAAAGAAAAATAAAGAAGGAGGGCTTTAGCGCCGCTCCTTCTTTTCGTTCTAACATATAGTCTCTTATTTACAAATCTCACGTAAATCAGCAAAAAGACGATCCGCTTCTTCCCAAGAAGATGCCTTCGCACCAGAAGCCATCGGATGCCCCCCGCCGTTATATTGCATTGCTAATTTGTTTATAACTGGTCCTTTTGAACGAAGACGAACACGAATTACATCGTCTTCCTCTAAAAATAGAACCCACGCCTTTAATCCATCAATATTGCCAAGCGCTCCAACAACACCAGATGCTTCAGAAGGAAGTACATCAAACTCTTCTAATACTTCTTTCGTTAATTTAATGTAAGCTGCTCCTTCTTCTACCATCGTAAAGTTTTGTAAAATATAACCGTTTAAACGAGCAATTTTTTCTTTTGTCTTATACATCTCATTGTATAAATCTGTGAATTTCACACCCATGTCAACAAGCTCACTTACGTAACGAAGTGTTTTTGCTGTCGTATTCGGGAATAAGAAACGACCTGTATCTCCAACAATTCCTGCTAAAATAAGGCGGGCTGCTTCTTTTGTTATTTTTAATCCTTTATCTTTTCCATAGTTATAAAACTCATAAATCATTTCACTTGTAGAACTCGCTGTCGTATCTACCCACGTAATATCTCCATATGGATCTTCATTTGGATGATGATCAATTTTAATTAACATCTTCCCTTTTGTATAGCGTTGATCGTCAACACGTTCTTGATTCGCAGTATCACAAACAATAACAAGCGCATTTTCGTATACACTATCTTCAATATCATCCATTACTCGTAAGTATGCTAGTGACGGTTCATTGTACCCAACCGTATAAATATTTTTCTCTGGAAACGATTCTTGTAGAATTGTACCAAGACCACCCTGTGAACCTAACGCATCTGGATCCGGACGCACGTGGCGATGAATAATAATTGTATCAAACTCTTTAATTGCTCCTAAAATTTGCTCATGCATATGTATAATCTCCTTTTTAATCAACTTCTTCACTTTATCCTCCATTATAACGGAAAGTATTTCATACATGCGAACAATTGCTTTATAATAAAAGTTAGAAAGTTTAGATATTTCTTTTTCTTTTCTATTATTTTTCACAAAGCGATGGGAGTGTTCATTATGCCAGTATTAGTCTTCTGTATTATCGTCTCATTTATGTTATACCTCTTTTACAAAACAAAATACTTTCGTACAAACCGCCCAATGGAGAAAGGTTGGCTCTCAGGAAAATCCGCAATGGCACTCGGTTCATTCGTTTTATTTTTCGGGATAAACCAATTCTTTTTAGAACTTTCAACCGCTCGTATTATCGTTGGTGTTTTATTCGTTCTATTTGGTAGTGCAAGTGTATTTAACGGGTTTCGCCAATACAAACATTTCTTGCCATTAGCAGTTAAAGAAGCTGAAGTCTATGAAGCAACGTAAAAAAGCATCAATATTGTGATGCTTTTTTACGTCCCTTAACTTTCAAAATCATATACGCAACAAACGCAGATGGTATATTAAATGGGTTCCCTTGTACGTGAAAATGTAATTGTTCTTCTCCAAAAGACATTTTTTCATATAGCTCTCGCTGAGATAATCCTGTCTTTTCCTTTTTTTCATGTAAACCTTGTAAATATAAATATTGAATCGGTATCATTACAAGAAAGTAAAATAGTGCGATACTACCAAAAAAGAGTACGGCTGACGACATAATGCATACCACCTCTCACGATTCCATTTTCTTACAATATAATCATAACACAATATACAACTGAATTGAATTATTATTCCGTCTTTTCTCACATTACTTTTCCACTCCATCCCATACATATTTCACTAAAACTCCCATCTAAAATCATGCCTTTCAAATTTAAAACAACAAAAAAAGATGGAACAAATCAAAACGATTTGTTCCATCTTTTTATTTATCAATTAACTGAACCATAAGTAATGCTTTCCCAACAACATTACCTTCATGATGCACCTCTACATCGACCTTACCAAATTTACGTCCAATTTCTAATACTTTCGGATGAACAGATACAACATTATCAATTTGAACCGGCTTTACGAAATAAATCGTTAAGTTTTCAACAATTAAATCGCTTTTCTTTTGCGCACGAATGACGCGATTTGTCGCTTCTGTCACAATTGTTGCAAATACACCGTACGATAACGTCCCGATTGAGTTCGTCATTTGCGGCGTCACCGAAAATTGATATAGATGCTCATTCTTCGCTTCTTTTGGTGTCATAAATTGATTCGTTACAATATCATCAATGGTTTCTCCAACTTGTGGCTGACGTTGAATCATTTGCAGTGCCTGAAGTACATCTTGACGGCTAATAATACCTTGCAGTTTGTTTCCTTCCTCAACGACAGGAAGTAATTCAATTCCTTCCCACACCATCATACGTGCCGCAGCTGCGACAGACATTTTACCGTTCACTGTAATTGGGTGTTTTGTCATTACTTTATCAATTGGTGTTTCTTTCGCTACTCCGATCATATCTTTTGAAGTTACGATTCCTAGTACTTTGTTACTTTCATCGACAATTGGATATCTTCCGTGCATTGTCTCTTCGTTATATGCATGCCATTGCTGTACTGTATCACTCGGCTTTAAATATAACGTTTCTTCAATTGGCGTTAAAATATCTTCAACGAGTACAATTTCTTTCTTAATAAGTTGGTCATAAATTGCACGATTAATTAACGTTGCGACCGTAAATGTATCGTAGCTACTTGAAATGATCGGCAGCTTTAATTCGTCTGCTAATTTCTTCACATGATCTTCCGTATCAAATCCGCCCGTAATTAATACAGCGGCTCCAGTTTCTAGCGCTAATTCATGTGCATTGGTACGGTTACCAATAATGAGTAAATTCCCAGCTTCTGTATAGCGCATCATCGCTTCTAATTTCATAGCTCCGATTACGAATTTATTTAATGTTTTATGTAGTCCTTCTCTGCCTCCAAGTACTTGACCGTCGACAATGTTAACGACTTCTGCATATGTCAGTTTTTCGATATTCTCTTTCTTCTTTTGTTCAATTCGAATTGTTCCGACACGTTCAATTGTACTAACATATCCTTTATTTTCTGCATCTTTAATTGCACGGTAAGCGGTCCCTTCACTTACACTCAAATCTTTCGCAATTTGTCTTACAGAAATTTTATGGCCTACTGGCAGGCTATTAATATGTTCTAAAATTTGGTTATGCTTGGTAGCCAAATGGTTTCACCATACTTTCTTTTCCCTAAATTCTTCATGTGTTGTACTTTCAGTATACTATATTTTCAAAACTGTTACACTCTCTCTTTGCATACCTGTACTATTTTTTTTATAACAAAATGACACTTACATTCCACCAGTCATTCTATTACAACAATGTAATGCTATTGTCATCTCATTCGATAGTTCGCCCACTTAATTGCCTATACAATTAAGACAAGAAATAAAACAAAGGAGCGAACACATGATGAAAAAATTTTTAGAGGTTGTAGGTGCTGTATTTTTAGCTTTCGTAGATGGGAAAAAAGTTGCAATGGAATTGAATGAAACACCTGAACAACCACGTACCAAAAGAAAAGAATCAACAAAACAAATGCAAGCATTAAAAGCTGTCCTACACACGTAAAAAACCCTTCACTTTTCTTTTCAAATGAAGGGTTTCTTTTCTATAGTGTAATACTTTCTCCAGCTTCTAATACTTTCCCTGTACAATTTTGTAGCTTTTCTACAAATTGATATGGATCTTGTTCAATAACTGGGAACGTATTGTAATGCATCGGTACAACAGTTTTCGCATTAATCCATTTTGCCGCTAGTACAGCATCTTCTGGTCCCATTGTGAAATTATCACCAATTGGTAAAAATGCTAGATCAACTTTATTTAATTCTCCAATTAACTTCATATCAGAGAATAGTGCAGTATCTCCTGCGTGGTATACAGTTTTCTCTTCTGCTGTAAATAAAATACCTGCTGGCATACCTGTATATGTAATCGTCTTATTTTCTTCATCAATATAACTAGAGCCGTGGAATGCTTGTGTAAGCTTCACTTTTCCGAAGTCAAATTCATGTGAACCACCAATATGCATCGGGTGTGTATTTACACCTTGCCAACTTAAAAATGTTGCTAGTTCAAATGGCGCTACAACAACTGCATTATTTTTCTTCGCAAGTTCTACTGTATCTCCAACATGATCACCGTGTCCATGCGATAAAAGAATTGCATCCACTTTTACATCTTCAGCTTTTAAATCTGTTTTCGGATTCCCTGTTAAAAACGGGTCAATTAAAATAACTTTTCCATTCGCCTCAATTTTCACAACTGAATGTCCATGATAAGATACTTTCATTATTACATTCCTCCCCTATTCACATTCTCACTTTTTATTCTACATGATTTTTCAATTCCCTGTCTTTTCTAACATCTATTTACTTGTCATAACGCTTTCTTCCGAGTTAAAGTTATATTTGTAATTAAATATCTCGGGGGTGCCAATCGATGAATGCTAGATTAGAAAATTTAATGCAATGGCTAAAAGAAAAAAACGTAGAAGCTGCTTTCTTAACTTCTACACCGAACGTCTTCTACATGACAAACTTCCACTGTGAACCACACGAAAGATTACTTGGTATGTTTGTATTCCAAGAAAAAGAACCTATTTTAATTTGCCCTAAAATGGAAGAAGGTCAAGCACGTAACGCTGGCTGGGCACATGAAATTATCGGATTTACTGATACTGACAGACCATGGGATATGATTGCAAAAGCAATTAAAGACCGCGGCATCAATGCAAATGCAGTTGCAATTGAAAAAGAACATTTAAACGTAGAGCGCTACGAAGAATTAACGAAATTATTCCCAAATGCAGCTTTCAAATCAGCTGAGGAGAAAGTTCGCGAACTTCGTTTAATTAAAGATGAAAAAGAACTTTCTATTTTACGCGAAGCAGCTAAAATGGCGGACTATGCTGTTGAAGTTGGTGTAAATGCAATTAAAGAAAACCGCAGCGAGCTAGAAGTATTAGCAATTATTGAACACGAATTAAAAACAAAAGGCATACATAAAATGTCATTTGATACGATGGTATTAGCAGGTGCGAACTCAGCTCTTCCACACGGTATTCCTGGCGCAAACAAAATGAAACGCGGCGATTTCGTACTATTTGATTTAGGCGTAATCATTGATGGTTATTGCTCTGATATTACACGTACAGTAGCATTCGGTGAGATTTCTGAAGAGCAAACTCGCATTTACAACACTGTACTTGCTGGACAACTACAAGCAGTTGAAGCATGTAAACCAGGTGTTACACTTGGCGCAATCGATAATGCTGCTCGTTCTGTTATCACAGATGCAGGTTACGGAGACTTCTTCCCGCACCGACTTGGTCATGGACTTGGAATTAGCGTACACGAATATCCAGATGTAAAAGCTGGTAACGAGTCTCCATTAAAAGAAGGTATGGTCTTCACAATCGAACCTGGTATTTACGTACCAAACGTAGGTGGCGTTCGTATTGAAGATGATATTTACATCACAAAAGACGGATCAGAAATTTTAACGAAATTCCCGAAAGAGTTACAATTTGTAAAATAATAAAAAAGGCAGCGGGAGTGCTGCCTTTTTCTATTTCCCTACTATTTCAAATTTAGCACCATCTTCTCCTCATACTTATCATCCCATTTAATCACAATCTCTATTGGTCCATCTTTAGAGATAGGCGCGCAACTTACACAAGAAGACTTCATTTCAACCTTTGCTCCTCTATGAACTTCTGACGTTTGTGTCATTGTACTAAAGGCTCCATTAATAGCAATCTCTAAGTTTTTAAATTCTGTCTTTCCATCCCCGCCCTTATATTGAAACGTAAATATCCCATCTTCACTGTCATCCTTAATATGCCCTTTATATTGTCCAGTCCAACTTTTGCTCTCGCTAGAAAAAGTAACATACGAAATGGAACAGCTTCCTAAAAAGAAAATACTAATGAAAAAGAATAATGCTCTCTTCATAATGTCCCCTCCATTCAAATGCACATATTTATTGTCTATTTCTTCCTTTAAATA
Source organism: Bacillus sp. PK6-16 (assembly GCF_056530295.1). Classification (NCBI taxonomy): domain Bacteria; kingdom Bacillati; phylum Bacillota; class Bacilli; order Caryophanales; family Bacillaceae; genus Bacillus; species Bacillus sp. PK6-16. Next base: position 854,609 of record NZ_CP096511.1, on the reverse strand, counting down.
TTATTAAAAAAGAAGGCCACTCAAAAAGTGCCTTCTTCTATTTCACTAATATTTAATTGAAATTTCACGATCCAAACCGAGAAAAGGTGGACAAGAAGCGCAAACGCCATACATGCTCCGCTTAAAAAAGTTAGTATAGGATGCGAATACACGTGCCCCAATCCATAGGATACCGCCACGAAAAACATTGTTATGTAAATATAAATTGCTCCATGTATTTGCCTCATATAAACCTCCTTTTCCCATATTATAACATAAATTTTCTGATTATTCACATTAATTACTTGTAATCAATATTTCTCAACTGTTACACCTCTTACAGCAGCCTTAATATACGGTGACCCTTGTAAACTTTGTAAATCCTCTGTTTTTCCTGTTACGAATACACCTTATATTGGTAAGTTTTTTGGTTTTGTGTTTTTTATTTCTTTATCCCGCATTAACGGGCAGTAAGACCCCACATCAAAACTCAGCGGAAGCAAAGAAGTTAGGTTGGGGTCGAACTGCCCGTAAAAGCCCGATTGGTGAGGGCTGATAATCAGTGGGGGATGCCCCCCACTGATTAAAGTTTCACTTTATAGTTTATCCTAAAATATTCTCGATATCCCTCCTTATTTTCACTTAAAGATATCCAAATATAGCTTTTATCAATTTTTTCATAATAAAAAGCACATCCATTTTGATGCGCTCTTCACATATATTTTAGTAAAATATGAATCATTTTTTTGAAATAAAAACTCCCACTCATCTCTCCCCATACTATCGTTATGACTTAGTTGCCATAATAATTGAACGAGGATAAAACCCCAACTTTTCATAAAACGATACAGCTTCATTTCCATACACTACTGTTAATTCAATCTCATCTATCTTCTTCGCTTTAAACCATTCCACTGCACTATTCATTAATTTTAAGCCAAATCCGTTTCTTCGGTATTTTTCATCAACAAATAAAACTTCAATCTTTCCGCTTACGCTTTTACTATAAGCTATACAAAATCCTAATATATTATCTGTTTCTGACTCAATCAATAATTCAATTCTATATTCTCCGTACTTTGAGTTCTTTTTATAATTTTCAATACGTTCCTCAAATGTCATTCTTGGGTAATCGCCAGAAAAATATTTTGATTTATTATTATGATATTTATGCAATTTATTTAAGGATTCTCTTATTATCTCTATTTCATCGAGAGTGATATATTTATTACTAATCCTCATCCTATAGCATCTCCAATAATATATATTTCAGCGAAAAAATTAAGACTGTTTTTTTTCACAAAATATTACTCTATTATTCCATCGCTTCCTTCACAACATCTTGAATCATAACAACTTCTGTTTTCATATCAATAGACGGTGCTTCTTCATCGATACATTCATACCAAAACGCTAAGTGCTTTTTATCGATTTCATAATGAGAATTTTCGACAAGAGCCCCGCCTTCTCCTTGCACAGAATACCAATATAAGTACTCTTCTCCATCTCTTATTTCCCGGAAAATTGTCTCAACATACATCTTTTCGTCGTTTAATGTCAAAAGGACTTCTTTCATATTGTCATTAAGAAGCTGCATCCATTCATCTACTCGATGACTCTTACCAGGCTTAACTTTAAATCTCGTTAATTCTACATTCATTTTTATTCCCCCGTTTTCTTACGTACAAACAAACTGTATTCTATTGGATGATAAAAACTTAATTTACTAGCTAATTTTCGCGAAGGAATATTGTCTACATAACAATCCCAGCTCGGTATAATATCATTTTGCATGCAATGTTCAATGAACCGTGTCGCAACAGCTTGAGCTAATCCTTTTCCTTGATGCGCTTCATGTGTTGCAATATCTATTTCAGCATAACCATTCCCACTAAATATCGAGACACATTCAGCTACAATTATCCCATCTTGTTCTATACAAAATCCAAAACCACTATTCAAAAACGTTTCTTTTGATCCCCAATATTCTTTGTAGTACTCCTCTTTAAATTCACTGCTTCGCTCTATATCTCTTCTATCAATACGCTTCACTTCATATGTATTTTTGTTAAAATCTCGTTTTCTCTCCTCAAAGGTTACCCTTTGAAATTTCATTCGCGGGATGTTCCGAAGTGTATTACTAAAACGCTCTTCTAACATCATTTCCCACTCTTCACTTGAAGTAAAGAGTGTAAATCTCTTCTCTGTTTTTTCAATAGCCGTTTTTAAATATGAAAATAACTCTTCGTTATAATTTTGATCATCAGTATCACCAAATAAATAATAGATACCGTTAGCTGTAATAATTAATCCTGCTGTTAATTGCCCGTTTACAAAAACCTCACCATCTACCACTTGATCACATACCGCATAAGCAAATGTCATCGTTCTTGTATTACCTTCTAAAACCGGAAGAACTTTTCTATACTCGGCTACAGATAATTTTTTCATAATTGCTCCACTATAATCGTATCAGCCTCTATATGTTCAAAACAAAGATTTACCGTTCTCTTTAATGCTCTCGTTCTATGAATCGTACATGCTGGAATTAAAATAGAATCATTTGGCTTTAAAACCGCCGTTTCTCCATCTTCAAAATCAATAAGTAACTCTCCCTCTAGAACAATAAATAATTCATCCGAATTAGAATGATAGTGCCAATCATATTCACCAGTAAATACAGCGATTCGTAATCAATGACTGTTTATATTTGAAACGACGAAGTTTTTATGTTGATCTTTAATATCCTTTGTTAATTCTATTAAGTTCACAGTCTCCATCTTTCGTCCCATCCTTTCATTAGTCGTTCTTCTAAAAAACTAACTTAATCTCCACCACCTCCGCAATCTCCTCCACCATCACTTGAGCTACTACAGTCATTGCTACTGTAGTCACCGAATCCACTTGATGAGCTTGAAGCGTATGAAGATTTTTTGCTTCTTTTTCTATCTTTTTTACTTTCATGACTAGGCCATACTTTATCAAATAATATAAAGAATAAGACTAATTCTATTGCAACAAGGAGAAATCCTAAAATACTTTCAATAATATTAGAAATTATCTCAAAACTGTAAAACACTCCAAATGAATACATACACAAAATTACATACAGAGCCATACAAATATACCGAAATGTTTTCTCTATCGTAATGACTACTTTTTGTGAAAAAGGTATGTTCTGTTCCTTTTTGTTCTTTATATACCTTTGTCTCTTTGCCTGTTTTTTCTTCCTCTTTTTGCTCCCCATCGAATCCCCTCTTTTTATTATATAATTCTAAATTATCATAATAAAAATCGATTTACACCAATAAATAACAATTATTCACATGTTATTTCTCCATATAAAAAAGACCCTCCTCACGAAAAGGAAGGTCTCAAATGTATTTCTATTATGATAAAGCAGGAGCTTTTTCAAGAAGCTCTTTTGCATCAGCGTATTGTAAGCCGTGAGCTTCCGCAACTGCTTCGAATGTTACATAACCATCTAATGTGTTAATACCTTTTAATAATGCAGTGTTGCCTAAGCAAGCTTCTTTGTAGCCCTTGTTAGCAATTTGTACTGCATATGGTACTGTTACGTTTGTTAACGCAAGAGTTGACGTACGTGGAACTGCACCTGGCATATTAGCAACTGCATAATGAACAACGCCATGTTTTTCGTAAGTTGGGTTGTCATGAGTTGTAATACGATCAGTTGTTTCGAAAATACCACCTTGGTCAATCGCGATATCTACAACGACAGAACCTGGTTCCATTGATTGAATCATTTCTTCAGTTACAAGTTTTGGCGCTTTTGCACCCGGAATTAATACTGCTCCAATAACAAGGTCAGATTCTTTAACAGCTTCTGCAATGTTGTATGGATTAGACATTAATGTTTTTACTTGGTTACCGAAAATATCATCTAATTGACGAAGACGTTCTGCACTTAAGTCAATGATTGTTACATCTGCACCTAAACCTACTGCAATCTTAGCTGCGTTTGTACCAGCTTGACCACCGCCGATGATTGTTACTTTGCCGCGTTTTACCCCTGGAACGCCTGCAAGTAAAATACCTTTACCGCCTTTGTTTTTCTCAAGGAATTGTGCACCGATTTGTGCAGACATACGACCAGCCACTTCACTCATAGGTGCAAGTAATGGTAAAGAACGATTGTCTAATTGTACTGTTTCGTATGCGATTGATGCAACTTTGTTATCGATTAATGCTTTCGTTAATTCTGGTTCTGGAGCTAAGTGTAAGTATGTGAATAAGATTAAGCCTTCACGGAAATAGCCGTATTCACTTGCTACTGGCTCTTTTACCTTCATAACCATATCTTGATTCCATGCTTCTTCAGCAGTTTCTACAAGTTTCGCACCAGCTTGTACGTATTCTTCATCTGTAAAGCCAGATCCTAAACCTGCTCCTTTTTGAACAAAAACTTCGTGACCATTTTGTACTAAATGTACTGCTCCCGCTGGCGTCATTGCCACACGGTTTTCATTGTTTTTAATTTCTGTTGGAATACCGATACGCATGATTAGTTCCCCCTTGAGTTATGAAATGACCCCTGAATCATTTTTTAAAGCGCTTTCTACGCTCTTATATTTTAACATAATATCTCAATATTTGACAAAAAAATAACACGAGTTTTCCGATAGATTTAATTTTATATTAAAGGACAGTATTATCCGCACCTCTCAGCACAATGGATAAACTGTCCAATTATTCGAAACTTCATCTTATTTTATTCTATCGATGTCTATGAATAACATCCACTGCACCAGTCACTTCAATAATTGTACCGGTAATCATATCGGAATCGTCCTCACATAAAAACGAAATGGTTCTTGCAATATCTTCACCTGTTCCAGATCTACCAATCGGTGTGTTATGCTCTTTCAGCTGACGTGCTTCTTGAATAGTTGCCTCTTTCATATCGCCAATAATATCACCAGGACATACCATGTTCGCAGTGATACCATACTCCGCTTCTTCATAAGCAACTGTTTTCGTTAATGAAACAAGTCCTACTTTCGCTGCGGCAAAAGCTGAACGATAAATCCATCCCGGTGCACTATCCGCCCCTTGAAATCCGTAATTAATAATACGGCCAAAGTTCTGTTTTCTCATGACCGGAACGACAAGTTTTAATAAATGAAATACCGCTGTTAAATTTCCCTGAATCATTTCATTCCATTCATCTTCTTCATAATCAACTAACTTTTTTCGTTCAAATACATATGGACCAGCATTATTAATTAAAAAGTCAATTTTGCCAAAACGGCTCATCGCTTCTTCTACTATTTTATGTAAATCTTCCTTTTTCGTGACATCCGCTTGCACGAATTGTAGACGCTCTTCCACATCTTTATATGTTTCTTTCATCGTTTCCATAGCCGTGATATCGCTATGGTACGTTACTGTTACTGAATAGCCTTTAGCCAATAACTTTTCTGTTACTTGCTTTCCTAAACCTTTCGTACCGGCTGTAATGAGCGCATGTCTCACAAAACTGCCCCCTTTTAAATTGCTATACTTCATATGTAACAAGTTCTCGCTCTAATTACAACTAAAATGAATTGAAACAGAGTTTTCAAAATTCTGTAACGTTTCTGGCAAGCACGTTACCAAAATTTGTTTTATAATTAAGTTGTAAACAGTTATAAAACAGATTGGGAGGAATTTACTATGAATAATACATATACAAATATTTTAATCGCGGTGGATGGTTCTAAAGAAGCAGAAAAAGCCTTTAAAAAAGCAATTCAAGTCGCAAAGCGCAACAATGCAACATTAACAATCGCTCATATCGTTGATGTAAAAGCATACTCAGCCGTAGAAGCTTATAGCCGTGCAATTGCGGAACGTGCAAATCTATTTGCAGAAGACTTATTAGAAGACTACAAAAAAACTGCGCTTGAAGCTGGTCTTGAAAAAATTGAAACTGTATTAGAATTCGGTAATCCTAAATCAAAAATTTCAAAAGAAATCGCTCCAAACCATAAAGTAGATTTGATTATGTGTGGTGCGACTGGTTTAAATGCTGTTGAGCGTTTCCTAATTGGTAGCGTCTCTGAACATATTATTCGCTATGCGAAATGCGATGTCCTTGTTGTTCGTGGTGATGAAGAGCAAGGTGAGCTTTAATTTATAGATAAAACACCAAGTCCACATAGGCTTGGTGTTTTTCATTTTATAAACTTCACTATAAACACAAGACATGCTACGACAACAACGGTAATTGCCAACACATAAGGCGGAAGAAACTTCAAAGACCATAATGCCATCATAATCGTCGCAACCGTTAAGTACGTTCGCCTTGCACCTTCTGTCATTTTTTTACGAAATAAGAAAACATACAAATAACCAATTGGCGGCGTAATAAAGCAAAGAACGTATATGATTTTTGATTTTAAATACCACTTTTGTTCTCCAAGTTTCTTTATATCCCCTTCTATTCTCTTATGCTCTTGTTCTTTCGCTTCTTCTACAAGCGAATTTTCCTCTTCTCCTCGCTTTTCTTTCATATAAGGAAGAAAGTGCATAAAAAAATAGTATGCGAATACGAATGCTCCAAATCCAATATTTACTCTTTCTAATGGAATATGTTCACTAAAAAAAGCAGCAGTAAGCACTAAAGACAAACAGTATGTCATCATCCAAAAGGAACGTTTTCTCTTTTTCCGTTCCATTTCTTTTTTGCCTTGTATATCTTTTCTTTTCGAAAGCCATATAGAAATAAAGCAATCTACTACAAATAGAGCAAAAATAAATATCGCAACGTGTACTGTTTCTAAATCCTCAAATGAAAAGATATTTGGGAATGCAACATGTAATACAATGAATGTATACAAAATTAGCCCTATAAAATAAATACGTCTCATTTTCCATCCCTTTCTTATTTCCTAACATTACGTTAACATACATTTTTTAGAAATAGACGGACAAAATATATATGTGTAAAAAAGGAGGATGCTATATGGATGATTCTGAACGCATTATTTTAGATGTGAACGGCAAAGAAATTGAAATGCTAGATACGATTCGCACTCATTTTAAAGAGAAGCACGGCGTTGAACTAAGTAATGGTGCATTACTTCGTGATTTGATGGATATAGAGTATATTCGAATTACAGAAGATCGACATAAGTATGATTAAAAGAAAAACGACTGCAGGCGAATGCCATCAGTCGTTTTCTTTCTTTATTTAAGCTCTTGATGCTTCCCGCCCATACCACCTGGCTCATTACTATCTTGGTGTACAGTTAGTTTATTTGTTTTCGCATCTTTTAAAACTCTATATGTATATGATTCATTTGGTTCATCTTTAAACTGTACATTCATACCATACGAATCCATTTTGCTATAAAAGGCCGGTTTTATATATAAAATATCACTTTCTTTATATCCTTTATCTTGCAAATGCCACATCGTTGCGATAACCGCTTCTTCTCGCTTTTCTTTTTCACCAACATATATATATTTGTCCAAAAGAAACACTTTAGCATTTGCAATTAAGCTAATTAACAGTACAATGATCAACACTATTTTTTTCATAGACTTCCCCTAAATTGTTATTTTTTACTACATTTTAACTTAAATGCTAGTAAAAAATAAAGTACGCCAGACTTTAATAGACTGGCGTACTTCCCAACTCAACTCTTAATAACTTCTTTCGTTAACCCCTTCGCCTTCTCCAAAGCGTTTTTGATTTGTTCAAACCCAGTCCCGCCAGCACTGTTACGACGCTTTACAGCTGCATATGGTGACAGCACTTCATACAAATCTTCTTCAAATAAGGAGCTCATTTCTTTATATGTTTCAAGAGAGACATCTAATAAATAAATTCCTTTTTGTGTGCAATATAGCACTAACTTTCCAACAATTTCATGAGCTTGACGGAATGGTAGTCCTTTGTTCGCTAAATAGTCAGCAATTTCTGTTGCGTTGGAGAAATCTTGCGTCACAGCTTGCCCCATTTTTTCTTTGTTTACAGTCATCGTCTCTAGCATGCCTGCCATAATATGAAGGCATCCTTCTACTGTTTTTACTGTATCGAACATTCCTTCTTTATCTTCTTGCAAATCTTTATTGTAAGCGAGTGGTAATCCTTTCATTACTGTAAGTAAACTAAATAAATTACCGTATACTCTGCCTGTTTTACCACGGATTAGTTCCGCCATATCCGGATTTTTCTTTTGCGGCATAATGCTGCTTCCCGTTGCGTATTGATCGCTCATTTCAATAAATTGAAACTCTTGGCTACTCCATAAAATAAGTTCTTCACAAAAGCGCGATAAGTGCATCATAAGCATAGATGAGTTACTTAAAAACTCCAGGATAAAATCACGATCACTTACTGCATCTAAACTATTTTCATAGATTCCATTAAACCCAAGAAGCTCCGCACTATACTCTCGGTCGATCGGGAATGTCGTTCCAGCTAACGCTCCTGCTCCTAATGGGGAGATATTAATACGCTTTAACGAATCTTCATAACGATTTACATCACGCTCTAACATCCAAAAGTAAGCGAGAATATGATGAGCAAATGAAATCGGCTGAGCACGTTGCAAATGCGTATAGCCCGGCATAATGGTTTCAATATTATTTTCTGCTTGTTGAACAAGAACAGTTTGCAATTGTTTTATAGCTTTTATAATATGTTCTACCTTTTCTTTTAAATACAAATGCATATCTGTCGCTACTTGATCATTACGACTTCGGCCAGTGTGAAGTTTTCCTCCTACTTCGCCAATTTGTTCAATTAACATTTTTTCGATGTTTAAATGAATATCTTCTGCTTCTACTGAAAATTGTAGCTTATTCTCTTTTGCTTCTTTCAATAAATATTGAAGACCTATCTTTATTTTCTCTGCTTCTTCTTGCGTCACGATGCCCTGCTTTGCTAGCATCGTGACGTGCGCAATACTTCCTTTTATATCTTGATTTACTAATTGTTGATCGAAGGAGATGGATGCTCCGAACTCTTCAACCCATGCTTCCGCTTCTTCTGTAAAACGTCCGCCCCAAAGTTTGCTCACGCTTCCACCTTCTTTTGATTCACTTGGCTGTATACTTTCGTCGGTAAACCGAATAATGAAATGAATCCAACTGCTGCATCATGATTAAATTCATCTTGAGCAGTATATGTTGCTAATTTTTCATCGTATAAAGAGTATTCAGATTTACGTCCTTCTACAATCGCATGACCTTTAAATAATTTCACACGCACTGTACCTGTTACATTCTTTTGCGTTTCTTGTAAAAATGCATGAAGCGCTTGTTTTAAAGGTGAGAACCATAAACCGTTATAAATAAGTTCTGTTATTTTCTGTTCAATCACTGGTTTAAAATGCGCTACTTCTTTTACGTGTGTTAAATCTTCCAACTCTTTATGCGCAGTGATTAACGTCATTGCTGCTGGGCATTCGTATACTTCACGAGATTTAATACCGACAAGACGATTTTCTACGTGATCAATACGTCCAACGCCGTGTTTTCCAGCAAGCGCATTTAACGTTTTAATTAATTCTGCAAGTGAATATGCAGTGCCATTTAAAGTAGTCGGTACGCCTGCGTCAAATCCGATTTCTACAAACTCTGGTTTATTCGGTGTATCTTCTAATGCCAATGTCATCTCATATGCATCTTCTGGCGGCGCTGCCCATGGATCTTCTAAAATTCCACATTCGTTGCTGCGTCCCCATAAGTTTTGATCGATTGAAAACGGGCTATCTAAATTAATCGGAATTGGTACATCGTTTTCTTTTGCATATGCAATTTCTTCTTCACGTGACCATTTCCATTCACGTACAGGCGCAATCACTTCTAAGTAAGGATTTAATGCTTGGATAGAAACTTCAAAACGAACTTGGTCATTTCCTTTCCCTGTACATCCGTGTGCAACTGCAGTTGCGCCTTCTTGTTCTGCGATTTCTACTAATTTCTTCGCAATAAGCGGACGAGATAATGCAGAGACAAGAGGGTATTTCCCTTCGTATAATGTGTGTGCTTGCATCGCCATCAATGCATATTCATTCGCGAATTCTTCTTGAACATCAATCATATATGATTTAATTGCACCTACTGAAAGTGCCTTTTCTTTTACAAATGCTAAGTCTTTACCTTCCCCTAAGTCTAAACAAAGCGCGATAACATCATAATTCTTCTCTTGTAACCATTTAATTGCAACGGAAGTATCAAGACCTCCGGAATATGCTAATACAACTTTTTTCTTCTCCATTTTGCATCCCCCCTAAAGAATAAATATTCATTTTCTTTTATAATAATTCACACTTTACCACCTTTCACAAAATGTATCAAGAGTCATTTTCAAATTTTTTCAAACAATTTCGTCGAACTTCTTTCTGTTTTTATGTACAATATAAGCAGGAAAACGGGGGTGAACTTATGGAAAAGTATTTCTTATACGATGAACATCTAGGAATTGAAATTCCACATTTACAAGAAGACTGGGAAGAAATCCCCGAAAAAATGCAACATGCTATTTTACTAAAATGGGAACAAGTTCGCGGGAAAATTCCTGATCGTATAAAAGAACTTGAGCACTATATTAATACAAAACAACATTATTTAAATAACGAAGAAGACTTCGAAGTTTCTTGTAAACTAAATTCAGAAATTGCCGATCTTGCTTCCATCATTAATGACCTTTGGCTTTGGTATCGACTCACTCAAAATGTATCTGAGGGGAAAGCACACCAATGAAAAAAGCATGCCCCTCAATAACTTTGGGTCATGCTTTTTTTGTCATAACATGATTTACAATATATTTCTTGTGCTGTTTTCGCCAAACATACATCGAATGGACCAACTAATATACTTCTTTCTTTCGGCAACTTTACAAAAGCAACAAGCTCTTCTTCATATTGAATTTTTTTCTGACATGAAATGCATATTAATTCTTTTCTTTTGAACATGTCTTTTAGCATACCTTCACTCTCCCCTTCATCTATCTATATTAATATACTCTCATAATAGTTAAGACTTGTAAAAAAATGACACATTCTGAATCGAATGATTCATATACTATGTACAAAAGGAGGTTTAAAAATTATGCGTGCTTTCGTTATTATCACTTTAACTTTTTTAAGTGTAATTAGTTGGGATGCGTTTTTTAAAGATAAAAGTGATGAAAAGAACACAACGGAATAAAACCCTTTTTTCTTACTTATTGGACAAACCGTTATAAACTGTCCAATCCTCCGAAATAACTTAGGCTTTTCTACAAAAATATTTAAACATAACATTTTTTGTAGATTCCCTCCGTTTATTGTCGGTTTCCATCCGCATACATTTTTTAAAAGTATGATATAATAGTATAAATCTTGAAGGAAGGGATTTTGATATCATGATCGCTCGAAGGAGCATGTGGCATCGTATTGACGAATCATACACGTAGCGTATTTTTCAGCTCAGATACTTTAGTCTAGCGAAAAAAATACGAGAGTGGGGAAATTATGATTGCCCGAAGGATAATTTGGCAAAAAAAAGACTCTTCTTACACATAGCGTTTTGTTTAGGACTTAATTGTTACTAACTAAACAAAACAAAGAAGAGCAGGATTGCTAAATGACGAATCCTACTCCACGTTTTGTTTAGTCGTTTTAAGACTTAAACTAAAACGAAGGTAGGGAGAATTGATGGACGAGAGGATTATTCGTTATTTCTTCAGCGACATATAGCGTAGTTAGTTTTTTCGTAAACTAACTGAAAGCTACATGTGAGCTCGTAGTTAGTTTACAACACAAAAAGGACTACTAACTACGGAAAGAAGGAATAACGATGAGGAACATCCAAAGTCGGCAAATTATTAAAGAAATTTTTATGGTTTTAATCGGTTCATTTATTTTAGCAGCAGCGCTATATCACATTCACTTCCAAAACCACTTAACAGAAGGTGGATTTGTAGGAATTGCACTATTCATTCAAAACTTTTATGATATTTCACCATCTATTTCAACTGTATTAATGGATATCCCAATTATTTTACTGTGCGCTTCATTTTTAGGTAGAAAAATGGTTGGTTATTCATTCCTAGGTTCAATTTCATTCGGAGTATTTTATTCCTTTATGGAAAATTATTCTCCATTTACGGTAGATTTATCAAATAACTTATTTATAGCTGCAGTAGTTGGCGGTGCGTTAGCTGGTATTGGACTCGGTTTTATATTACGATTTGGCGGTGCAACCGGTGGAGACGATATTTTAACAATTGTATTAAGTAAACGAACTCGTTTTACAATTGGGCAAATTTTCTTCGTCTTTGACGCGATTGTTCTTGCGCTTTCATTATATTATTTAAATTGGACAGAAATTGCTTTTACTATTCTTTCGATTGCCGTACAGGCAAAAACATTGGATTTAATTTATTATCCAAAAACAGCAGAAAAGCAGCCAGTATCTGTTCCAATGTCCAAAAAACATGCAACAAATTAAAAAAGCGAAAGGCTTCGGCCTCTCGCTTTTTTTATGCTCTTTTTTCTTTCTCGACTATATGGCGCACTTGATAAAATCTATTTGCAAATTCAGTAACGTTTCTTGTTAAACGATAATTCACTGTAGATCCAATTGCCATTCCAATTACCGGTATACCTTGGAATAATTTACGACGAAGAGCATAAATCGAAAATGTCTTCAAAATTTGTTTTAACACAACCTCAGTAGAAGCTGTTTGTAGCACTGCTTCGTCTCCTTCGTAAAAGAACGAATCTTCTTGCTCCAGCTCTTGCAATAAATTGTACCATGCATATTGCTGAAGTCTTCCTGGTAGTAATGACGCATGAAACACCTTTAACGCAAGCATCATTTCATACGGCTTGTTCACATCATGTCCAAATGATGTTGCAATAAGTTGGACTGCCTTCACATTTAACGCGATCATAACCGGAAAATCCGCCGTTAATAATAATAAACCTCCAGCACCTGTTGCCCCACCTTGTACAAATGAATATAGACGATGACGTGCTGTTTGCTGCTCTGCTATGTATGTTAATTGATCAATAGATAATGCTTTCAAATCTTCAAGCTGTTCAATCGATTCATCAAATAACCTTGATGTTCCTAAAATCCGATTACGTGCATCTAACTGTGCTTGTGAACTTTGAATAAATGCATGCAAATGAAAGAGCCATCCATCTGCTTTCGTGAAGAATTCTTTTCGCTTTTTCTCAGGTAATTTCGCAACTGTAGCATGTAACCATTTATCAAACACTTTTTGAAAATCGGTCGCTTCTTGCTCAACTAATTGCGCTTCCCATTCTTTTATATTGTCTAAAATGGCTTGTTCTCGCTTCGATCGCATCGTAACAACCACCTCGTTCGATTTTTTTCTATTGTAACATATTTCTGCTTATTCTTTGCAAATATGCTTGTCTATCTTTATTCACATACCATTTTTGAATGGCATAAAATATTAACAAAAAGGATGAGATAAATCACATGAATCTATCCGATATAAAAAAAGAATATAATGCGGTATTCAGCTTAGGACAAAACTGCTGGCCCGCTTGGGCATTATATCAATTAGAATTATCACCATTTTTTGGCGTTATTGATTTTATGCTAAGTCCCTCATTAGAAAAAGTGAATGTATTATTACAAAATCGATTTGACCGCTTTTTAAATTTCGAAAATTTATCCTTCATCTCATTTTGGGATGATGATGCAAAATTAAGATTAAGGGACAACCTTTATGAAATTGACTCCTGTCATGACTTTAAAACAGATGTAAATACACCAACTTCTTGGCCTTCTTATACAGAAATTAAGTTAAACTATGAACATCGTATTAATCGTTTTCTAGCTACAATTGAAACGGCAGAATCCATATTATTTATTCGAACTGGAGGAACATATGAAGAAGCATGTTCCCTAGAACAAAGTTTATCTCAAATCGTTACACATACATTCTCTGTCCTGTTACTAATTCCTGCCGATATACCAACTATCACCCAAGAAGATTGGGGATTACAACGTATTTGCGTTATGAAATGTCCTATTATGGATGTATACCAATACAATGAAGCATTTTGGAAAGACTTATTTGATGGAATTACAATTAGACCGCACACTTAAATACACGATACTTTTATCACACCATACATTATAATCGTCCTTATACAAAACAAATAAGGAGTGATTCTATATGTATCCACGTGCAAAAGCTTTCGGTCTTGCTGTACATCAAGATCGCCTTCTCGTACAAGAATATTATACAGAAGGCGAAATATATTATCGTCCTCTTGGCGGTTCAATTGAACTTGGTGAAAAATCAGCACATACTGTTATTCGGGAGTTTAAAGAAGAGCTTCATACGGAGATAGAAATCACCAATTATTTAGGGTGTTTAGAAAATGTCTTTCATCTCGATGGAGACATTGGTCATGAAATCATTCAACTATATTCTTTGCGTTTATTAGACACGTCACTATATGAAATGAAAATATTAAATATACAAGATGAAGAAACAGTAGCGTATGCGAAATGGATTCCTATTACGGCATTCATTCAGAAAGAAAAAATATTATATCCAGATGGAGTTTTAAAATACATCCAAAAGAAAAAAGACGAAATCCTATAGGATCTCGTCTTTCTTTTCATATATTAACCAATATCTCCAAGACGTAGTACGTCACGAGCAATCATAACTTCTTCGTCAGTTGGAATTACGATAATTTTTACTGGAGAGTGTGGGAAGCTGATGAATGCTTCTTCACCGAATACGTTATTACGTTTTGCATCGAAGTATACGCCCATGTACTCAAGGCCTTCTAATACACGCTCACGAATAATCGCACTGTTTTCACCTACACCAGCTGTGAAGATGATTGCGTCTACACCTTTCATACGAGCAGTGTAAGAACCGATGTATTTGTGGATACGGCTTACGAATACATCAAGTGCTACTTTCGCACGGTGGTCGCCTTCTTCTTCTTTCGCAATGATGTCACGTAGGTCACTAGAGTAACCAGTAAGACCTAACATACCACTCTTCTTGTTTAATACGTTAACTACTTCTTCTACTGTTTGGCCTGTTTTTTCCATGATGTATGGAATTAACGCAGGGTCAAGGTTACCAGAACGTGTACCCATTGTTACACCAGCAAGTGGAGTGAAGCCCATAGAAGTATCGATAGATTTACCGCCTTCTACTGCTGCGATACTTGCACCGTTACCTAAGTGACAAGAAAGTAAGCTTAAGCTTTCAATTGGACGACCTAATAATTCAGCCGCACGCTCAGTTACATATTTATGAGAAGTTCCGTGGAAACCGTATTTACGGATGCCGAATTTTTCATAGTACTCATATGGTAAGCTGTATAGGAATGCAGATTCCGGCATTGTTTGGTGGAATGCTGTATCGAATACTGCTACTGCTGGTACGTTTGGTAATACTTCTTGGAATGCTTTAATACCAACAACGTTTGCTGGGTTATGAAGTGGTGCTAAATCGCTTAATTCTTCGATATCAGCTAATACTTCATCAGTAATTAAAACAGAGTCAGCAAATTTTTCGCCGCCGTGAACAACACGGTGACCGATACCGCCAATCTCATCTAGAGATTTAACGATTCCGTTTTCAGTTAATTTTTTAAGAAGCATATTAACTGCTACTGCGTGATCTGGAATGTTTGTAATTTCTTTTTGTTTTTCGCCATCTACAGTAATAGTGAAGATACTATCTTCTAAACCGATACGTTCTACTAAACCTTTTGTTAATACTGTTTCACTTGGCATTTCAAATAATTGGAATTTTAAGGAAGAGCTTCCTGCGTTAATCGCGATGATTTTTGACATCTAGTCTTTCGCCCCTTTTTCTCTTGGTAGTTGTGTGGATGTTTCCACAAACCGCTCGATTTTATCTGATCAAATTCACCAAATATGAAAACGTTTCATCATTAGCAAATTTTATACTCACGATTTTAATTTAAACATCGTACGACATATATTTCAAGTGAAAAAATTGTAACACCAAGAAAAAATATATATTACAGATTTCAAAAAAATTCAGTTAAATCTTGTATATATTTAAAAATATGACATATTATATAAAACTGTACTACACGAATCACTAATGCTGTTACATATACCTAGCTTTATTTATGTGTTGCAAACCAAGTATTTAATTGATCCATAATGTCTTCCATCGCCTTCATGTTAGAGAATTTAGGCAACTCCACTAATAACGCCTGTTTTGGCATTGTTACATTAGCGCCTTTCTTTTGGAGAACAAATATACTTTTTGCATTTTTCTCGTTTTTAAACATGGAAACAGGAAGCTGTAATAACCCTTGAATAAAGCATGTTTCTTTAATAAATGCATGTAATTTTGGTGCCTGGTCACTTTCAAAAATGAAGTTTGGTACTAAGAAGAATAAGTAACCGCCCTCTTTCGTATGTTTCACACTTTGTTCAATAAATAAGTGATGGGCATACGACATTCCTTCATCTGCTTTTAATTTATATTCACTTGCACCGATTTCGTTTGGATAATAACCAACCGGTAAGTCTGAAACGACTGCATCAACTGGATCGATATAAAGTGGTGCTAGTCCATCTTGATGGAAGAATTCGATTGCATGCTTTTGTAAATTTGCATTTACTAAAGCAAGTTTAATTAGCACTTCATCCACTTCTACACCAAATCCACTCATTGTTAGTCCTTCTTTGGCGCTATTAAACACTGTAGTCATTAAGTTACCTGTTCCAATTGCAGGATCTAAAACTGTAATTTCATTTTGACCTTGCATAAATTTATGGAATAAGTAACTCATGAACATCCCAACTGCATCAGGTGTCATTTCGTGATTCGCTTGTACGCCTTCTTTCATTCCTTTTAAGATGGCTAACTGAAATGCTTTACGAATTTCTTCACCTTTATATGTTTCTTCATTAAACGTACTATATTCACGATTCAGCCTTTCAATTGCTGATTCGGATAATTCCTCTTGTAAAATCGCTCCCTCAAACAAGTTATCACCTGTTTCTACAAGCGCCTCTAAATATGTTACATCTAATTCTTTACGTAAAACTACCGCAGAAGAATCAAAAATAGAAAATAATGTTTCTACTGTCTGACTCACGTACATTCCTCCTTCTCTCTTTTACACATAACTTATATCATACCACAAAGTGATTTTTTCCAAAAAGAAAAAGCGACCTCCTGTAAAGAGCTCCCCTTTAGTTATATATGATATAACGTTTTTTCTCATATATCGATGCTGTTACAGAGCAATATATGAGAAAAAACGACCTCTTTATAAGAGGTCATTCTCTTCACATTACTTCGCAGATTTAGCTGCTTCTAATGCTGCTTCATAGTTTGGATGGCTTGTACCTTCGCTTACGTATTCTGCGTAAACTACTTTGTCATTGCTATCTACTACGAATACTGCACGAGCAAGTAAACGAAGCTCTTTCATTACTAAGCCGTAAGCTTCACCGAATGAAAGGTCGCGGTGGTCAGAAAGTGTTACAACATTTTCTAAACCGTTTGCTGCACACCAGCGTTTTTGAGCGAATGGTAAATCAGCGCTAATTGTTAATACTTTCGCGTTTTCAATACCTGCTGCATCTTGGTTAAAACGACGAGTTTGTGCATCACACACACCTGTGTCGATTGAAGGTACAACACTAATTAATTTCACTTCACCTTTGTATGTTTCTAAACTTACTGGAGATAAGTCGTTTGCTAATACTTGGAAGTTTGGCGCTTGATCGCCAACTTTAACTTCTGTTCCAACTAAAGTCATTGGATTACCTTTAAAAGTTACGTTTGCCACTTGAAAATCCTCCCTTATTTAAACAAAATATGTACAATGTAAATGATAGTTTGTCCCTATCGATAATGCAAATAAAATCGCTTTATTTACAAAAAAATTAAAGAAGC
Organism: Bacillus sp. PK6-16; assembly: GCF_056530295.1. NCBI lineage: Bacteria > Bacillati > Bacillota > Bacilli > Caryophanales > Bacillaceae > Bacillus > Bacillus sp. PK6-16. The sequence continues at coordinate 836,728 of NZ_CP096511.1, read as the reverse complement.
TAACCTATTGATTAGCTTCTTTATTCGTTAAATTTGAAATTCAGGATCATCTTCTTTTCGTTTATCCATCATTTCTTTCACTTTATCAACAGCTTGTGGCGCTAATTCAATTATTTTATCGATGACGTGTGTTTGTTTATCTAAGTGCAATACTTTCACACCATCTCCATTTATAACAAGAAAGGCAACAGGATTAATAGAAACTCCTCCACCACTTCCCCCGCCAAATGGATGACGGCCTGAATGTTCTACTTTACCAAATTCACTTCCACCAGCAGCAAATCCGAAACTTACTTTCGAAACTGTAAGAATTACGCTTCCATCTGCCGCTTTAATTGGGTCACCAACAATTGTATTTACATCAGTCATTTGTTTTAAATGCTGCATTGCTGTTGTCATTAAACCTTGAATTGGATGGTCCATTCTATATCCCCCCTATGCTTGAACAGATTTTTCTGTCATACCAGATCTTTGTCTTCTCATAAATACGAGTAATTTGACGCCAGTTTTTATAGCGCGGAATATACGAAAAGATGCTGTTAACTCGCATCTTGATGCAAATCCTTTCCCTTGAAAAACTGGGGTAATTTCAAATTCTGGTACGTCGACAATATGCATATATTGTCCGACAACTCCAGCAGCCATACCTTTTGTCCCCCATGCATATCCAGTGACAATTCCAGTACTAGCTGCATCGCCTGCTCCAATTTGTGTATGCCATTTCCAACCATTGATTTTCACTCGTTTGAGAAAATCTTTAACAATAGTATGAACTTCTTGAAGCTTTTTTATCAGTTCACCAATGCTGTCAAGTTGCGCCATAATTTTATTATCGAGTCCGCCGTCCTCTTCAGCTTTTTCGATTTTCTGTCCTGTCTTTTTCTGCTGTTTTTCAATTCTTTCCAACACATCAAATGTATATCGAATCATCCATATTTTCACTTGAAGCAAACATTGCTTTTCCATTTCTGAATATAAAAATGTCACCTTAAGCTTTATTTTCGACAATAGTATAAACAAAATAAATAGAAGAAGAATTATTATTCCAATTACGAGCCACTTCATACGTATCATCCTTTCACTCCGTACCCATTATCGACAAGTTTATTCATCGTTAAACAGAGTTTTATAAGATTGAATATAAAAATTTTTCTAAAAATAAAAAGGTATTTTGACAATTTATATCGAAATATATTATTTGAACATATCATCAGGGAACGGACTCTAATGATATGTAGCACGAAAAACAGAAAATTTAACTGCAGTGGAGGGATACATAATGGCAGATCGTCGCAATTTATTTTTCTTTTATGGTGATGACAAAGCAACGCTCGTTGAAAAAATGAAACCAATCTATCGTATTTTAGAAGAGAATGGATTTACCATATTAGATCATCCAAAAAATGCAAACGCTATCGTCAGTGTTGGAGATGATGCAACCTTCTTACAAGCCGTTCGTAAAACTGGTTTTAGAGAAGATTGCTTATACGCAGGGATTTCTACGAAAGATGAAATTTCGTTCTACTGCGATTTCCATATTGATCACGTTGATACAGCCCTTCAAGAAATTACAAAAAATGAAATTGAAGTGCGAAAATATCCAACAATTCAGGTAGATGTAGATGGCAGTACATCTTTCCATTGTTTAAATGAGTTCTCATTACGTTCTAGCATTATTAAAACATTCGTTGTAGATGTTCACGTTGATGATTTATATTTCGAAACATTTAGAGGTGACGGTTTAGTAGTTTCTACCCCAACAGGAAGTACTGCTTACAATAAATCATTGCATGGTGCAGTTGTTGACCCGCTTATCCCATGTTTCCAAGTAAGCGAACTAGCATCTTTAAACAACAACACTTACCGTACGCTCGGTTCACCTTTCATTTTAAATCACGAACGTACATTAACTTTAAAACTAAGACCAGACGGCAACGATTATCCTGTTATCGGCATGGATAACGAAGCGCTTAGCATTAAACAAGTGGAAAAAGCTGTTGTACGCTTAAGCGATAAACAAATTAAAACAGTTAAATTAAAAAACAATTCTTTCTGGGAAAAAGTACAGAGAACGTTTTTATAGGATTAAAATAACCGCAGAATTATGGAATTCCATAATTCTGCGGTTATTTATTTACCCCGATTGACGCGAACAATACTCTCTTACTATCCGGCCGTTATTCTTGTCAGTTTTTGTCGGTAATTCGATATATTCCGAAAACCGCTCATATATTTTTACGCATCTTTTCTATAGACAACTTGGCCATCTATTACGGTCATTTCTGCTTGTACTTCTTTTATTTCTTCTGCCTCAATTTCAAAAATATTGCGGTCTAATATTGTAAAGTCTGCTTCATATCCTTTTGTAATTTGCCCTCGCTTCGCTTCTTTTCCAATTGCATAGGCACTTCCTGTTGTAAATAAAGAAACAGCCTCATATACCGTTAATCTTTCCTCAGGCATATAGCATATACCGTCAATAAAACTTCTACGTGTAACAGCGCTATATATGCCTAAAAACGGATTCACTTGTTCAATGGGAGCATCTGAGCCACCGTTGCAGTGTAATCCTGCTTCCAGTAACGTCTTCCAAGCGTACGCATAACGAAGACGGTGCTCGCCTAGTTTTTCAATGACTGACGGAAAATCTGATGAAAGAAAGACTGGCTGTATATCGATAATGGCTTGCAAGTTTTTCATTCTTTCTATCAACTCTTCACGAGCAAGCTGACAATGAATAATGCGGTCACGTAACCCTTCTGCTGGTGGATATAATTCGAGTGCATCAATGACATATTCAAGCGATAAGTCACCGATAGTATGAATCGCAACTGGCATATGTAAATCTCGTGCTTTCTTTACTAATTCCGCAAGTTCTTCACGTGAGAAAATCGCAACTCCATTTGTTTCCTTCGCATCTTCATACGGTTCACTTAATAATGCTGTTCTTCCGCCAAAAGAACCGTCAGAGAAAATTTTCATTGCTCCAAATTCAATATAATGTTCATTTTCATATTCTTTTCGTTCATTTGCTACTTCATGGTGAACGAGCAAATGGGCTTTAAATGGCATTTCTTGTATGACATGAGAAAACGCATTGTGCGTTTTTCTAAAACCACCGTAATAATTTAAATCTTCCGTATGCCCTCCAACTAGTCCGTATTGCCAGCAATCTTTAATCGCTGTTTGCAAAGCGCTTTGTAAATAAGCTTCATCAATTTCAGGCTGCACATGTTTAATTAACTCTTGTCCTTGTTCATATAAAAGCCCTGTTAACATATTTGATGAATCACGGCCAATTTTTCCGCCTTTTGGATCTTCTGCCTTTTCTGTTATATTCGCTTCTTGCAGTATGTATGCATTCACCCATGTAACGTGACGACAAACTCGCTTTAATAAAATGGGATGTTCTTTCGAAATTTCATCTAAATCACGCGCATGAACATCTTTCGTATCTGTAAAGTTATTTTCATTCCATCCTTCTCCAATAATCCAAGAGCCCTTTGGAGCTTCTTCCACTCGCTTCTGAACAAGAGTAAGCACTTCACCATAAGATGTGCAATTTGATAAATCTAAACGAAGCAATCTCTCCCCATGCCCAATAAGATGCATGTGGCTATCAACGAGACCTGGAATCATTGTTTTGCCTTTTAAATCGTGCAATGTAACCGCGGCATATTGGTTTTCTAACTCTTCTTTACTTCCAACATCAACGATCGTACCGTTTTCAACGTAAACAGCGCCCACTTTTTCATTTTCTTCTCTCATTGTGTAAATGGTGCCGCCATACCAAATTTCTCCCATATATCCCATCTCCTTTATTTTTTATTGTATAAAAAAAAGCACCATTTCAAAACATGGTGCTTTTCTAAAAATTACTTTTGTTCAGTAGTAGACGTTGTAACTTGCCATTCAATATTAAATTTATCTTTTACTTGTCCGTATGCTGGGCTCCAGAATGTTTCTTGAAGTGGCATGATAACTTCTCCACCTTCTTGTAACTTATCGAATACTTCTTTTGCTTTTTCTGCATTACTAATTTGAATTGCGATTGTTACTTGAGATCCGATTGCATGCCCTTGACCTGGGAATGTATCAGAAATCATAAGATCCGTATTACCAACTTTTAAAGTAGCGTGTAAAACGCGCTCTTTCGCTTCAGCTGGAATCGGGTATTCTGGATTTTCAGGCATGTCACCAAAAGTTTGCATAACTTCTACTTTTGCATCTAAAGCCTCTTTATAAAACTGTACAGCTTCTTGCCCACTACCATCTAAAACTAAGTACGGATTAATACCTAAAATCATACGGACACCTCTTTTTTAAGTTTATAAAATCGAACTTGTGTTCGTTTTTATATTATCATTGTTTTGCATTTCATTCAACTATTTACTTCACTGTTTTCAAAATTATTTTGACGGAATCTCCATCTCTTGTTTTCTAAGTTCAATACGGCGAATTTTTCCAGAAATCGTTTTTGGTAGTTCATCTACAAATTCAATTTTGCGAGGGTATTTATATGGTGCAGTGAGTTCTTTGACGTGTTGTTGGAGTGTTGGAATTAATGTTTCTTCGTTCTTTTCTATATTCTCTCTTAATACGATAAATGCCTTCACGACACTTCCACGAATTTCATCAGGACTTGCGACAACTGCACATTCTCTTACGTACGGATGTTTTACAAGAGCATCCTCTACTTCAAACGGCCCGATTGTATAACCAGAACTAATAATGATATCATCACCGCGCCCTTCAAACCAGAAGTAGCCGTCTCCATCTTTCTTCGCTTTATCCCCTGTAATATAATAATCACCGCGAAATTGCATCGCTGTACGTTCATCGTCTTTGTAATATTGTTTAAAGAGGGCTGGCGTTTCAATGTGAACTGCAATATCACCAACTTCGCCTACTTTAACTGGAGTACCTTCCTCATTTACGATATCGACGTGGTTACCTGGCGTTGGTTTCCCCATTGATCCTGGTCTAATATCCATCCCTTTCATTACACCAACAAGTAATGTATTTTCCGTTTGCCCATAGCCGTCTCTTACTGTAATATGAAAGTGCTTTTGGAATGTTTCAATAACTTCTCTATTTAACGGTTCTCCTGCGGATACAGCGCTATGTAATGCCTCTAAATTGTACTGACTTAAATCTTCTACCTTTGCCATTAATCTATACTCAGTCGGTGTACAACAAAGCACATTCACCTTATTATCGTCTAATAAATTCAGGTACGTTTTCGGTTCAAACTTACCGTGATATACAAACCCTGTTGCCCCTGATCCTAAAGTTGCTAAAAACGGGCTCCAAATCCACTTTTGCCAGCCTGGACTAGCTGTTGCCCATACAATATCATTCTCTTCAATTCCGAGCCAATTTGGAGCGCTCGTACGTAAATGAGCGTATGCCCACGCATGTGTATGAACGACACCTTTTGGATTTCCTGTCGTTCCTGACGTGTAAGATAAAAAGACCATATCTTCTTTATCTGTCTTCGCCATTTCTAACATGTCACTCTCTGTTTCTAACGCTGTTTTTAAATTAACCCATCCATCTACTGACTGCTCGCTCAGGACAAATTTTCGAAGAGATTCCATCGCTTCTATATCATCAAACTGCCTAATATACGGCTCATAGCTTACTATCGCTTTTACTTCTCCATGTCCAATTCGATATTCTATATCTTTTTTACGTAACATTTCCGAGCTTGGAATTACGACAAATCCTGCTTTAATAGCAGCAATATACGTCATGTACGCTTCAATTAAACGCGGCATCATAATGAGAAGCTTGTCCCCTTTTTGCAAACCACTTTTTATAAAAGCGTTTCCAATTTTATTCGCACCTTGCATTAATTCAGCGTATGTAACTTCCCTTCGATTCCCTTTATCATCTTGCCAAATTAAAGCTAACTTCCCTTTATCACCTGTATATTTCTCTATTTCAGAAACTAAATTATAAGACGGTGGCGCCAACAATTCTTCTCGCTTCATAAAATATCCTCCCTTTTCTTTATGCCTCCTTTATATAATAAAGAATTTTCTGTTAATTTTGAACCCTCTTCTTTTGACAAATTTTTCAGTTCTGTCGAATTAGTAAACGAAATTACATCGACTTACCGACAAATAGCGACACAACACAAAAAAAGAAAGAGCGGGAGAACCCGCTCTTTCTAAGCCATCATATGGGATTATTTTTGGAAACCGCCTAATTGTTGCTCAGCTAGTGAAACTAGACGTTTAGTGATTTCACCACCAACAGAACCGTTAGCGCGAGCTGTTGCATCAGCTCCAAGTTGAACACCAAACTCTTGAGCGATTTCGTATTTCATTTGGTCTAATGCTGATTCAGCACCAGGAACCGCTAATTTATTTGTGCTACGTGACATGTTATATCACCTCCTTGTGAGTATAGAGTGTGATAAATAACATGACTTCATACACGTTTTAGATATGGTAATTTATGGTTTTAGAAAAGTTCTTCAAATTTTTCTTCTTCCGCCACTACTTCTACCGTTTGTAATACCATTGTTTCTTTGTTCGCTACAGCTTCATCGATTAATGGTGTGAAATCGTATTTCGCTTCAAAACGATTTGCTTTTTCACGTTTCGGCTTCGTCGCTGGGCTTGCTGGTGTGAATACAGTACAGCAATCTTCATATGGACGAATTGAAATATCATACGTGCCGATTTCTTCAGCGATTTTAATAATCTCTAATTTATCCATCATAATAAGCGGACGAATAACTGGATAGTTTGTTACTTCGTTAATCGTATGCATACTATCTAACGTTTGGCTTGCTACTTGTCCAAGACTTTCACCAGTCGTAATTGCAAGTGCGTTACGCTCCTCAGCAATACGTTCTGTAATACGCATCATCATACGGCGCATAACCGTCATTGAATAGCTAGATGGGATTTCTTTATTAATCGTTTTTTGCACTTCTGTAAACGGAACAAGGTGAAGCGTTACTCGTTTACAATACTTCGTTAACTCTTGCGCTAAATCGATTACTTTTTGTTTTGCACGCTCACTTGTGAAAGGTGGACTATGGAAGTGAACTGCTTCCACAGATACGCCGCGTTTCATCGTTAAGTAAGCTGCTACTGGGCTATCAATACCACCAGAAAGAAGTACCATTACTTTTCCGCCAACGCCAACTGGTAAACCACCAGCTCCCATACGCTCATCGCACATGATATAGCTATAGCCACTGCGGATCTCTACGCGTACATTTACATCTGGATTATGAACATCTACTGTAATATCTTCTGTGTTTTCTAGAATGTGTCCGCCAATCTCAGGTAATAATTCCATCGTTCTCATTGGGAAATGCTTATAAGAACGGTGTACAGTAATTTTAAATGTTTTCACATCACCTTTTACTTGTAAGAAAGCTGCTAATGCACCTTCTTTAATGTCTTCTAATTCTGATGGTACTTTCATCGCTAAGTTAAACTTATGAATACCAAATACATCCTTCAATCTTTCAGAGACTGCTTCATGATCTTCACCATTTAACTGGATGTACATACGATCGTGTGTTGCATCGATTTTAATATTTGGGAATTTTTTCAGTTTGAACTTCACGTTATCTTTTAATGTGCTTACAAACTTAGAACGGTTCTTACCTTTTGTCGTCATTTCTCCGTAACGCACTAAAATATATTCATATTTCAACATAATTTCTTTACCTCATCACTTCATATAATTTTGGCATCGTCTCTTTTACAATACCTTCAAATTGTTTTACTTCTTCCATTGTGTTTTCTGGTGCCAAACTAATACGAATAGCGCTTGCAGCTGCTGCATGCGGCACTCCCATTGACACTAACACTCTGCTCACTTCATTTGCTTTTGAAGAACAAGCAGATTTCGTTGACACATATACACCGTGTTCTTCTAAAGCATGAACGACTACTTCTGGTTTTAAACCAACAAATGATACATTTAAAATGTGCGGTGCTGCATATGCAAGCGACGTGTTAATCGTTACATCTTCCATCTCTTTAAAGAAACGAACAAGCTCTGCTTGTAAACTTTGCAAATGAGCTACCTTTTCTTTCACTTGTTCCATTGTCATGCGAAGTGCTTTCACCATCGCTACAATGCCAGGTAAATTCTCTGTACCAGAGCGATACTTAAGCTCTTGTTGACCACCTGATAAAATCGGATCTAATCTTACGCCATCGCGTACATAAAGAAGACCCGTTCCTTTTACACTGTGGAATTTATGTCCAGATATTGAGCAAAGATCAATATGAGACGCATATAAATCAAGCGGTACTTTCCCTATCCCTTGTACATGATCTACATGGAATCTTATTTTCGGATGATTCGATAATAACGTTCCAATTTCAGCAACGGGCTGAATTGCTCCAGTTTCGTTGTTCACATGAATAATTGACACAAGAATCGTATCTTCACGAAGTGCTCGTTTCACATCTTCTACCGACACAACACCATGCTCGTTAACCGGTAAATATGTTACATCAAACCCGAGTTCTTCTAATTGCTTATATGCCTCAAACACAGACGCGTGTTCAATATTTGTTGTAATGATATGTTTGCCACGCGAACGATTCCTCATCGCTATCCCTTTAATCGCAAGGTTATTCCCTTCCGTTCCACCTGATGTAAAAATAATTTCAGAAGGTTTAACACGAAGAAGCTGCGCTGCAATCGTTCTTGATTGTGTTAATAGACGCTCTGCCTCTCCTCCAAGCGAATGAATAGAAGAAGGATTACCAAAATATTTCCCAGCAACCGTCACGTACGATTGAAGAGCTTCTGGATATGGCTTCGTCGTCGCACTATTATCAAAATAGATCATCGTTCTTCCCCTTTCAGCGCTATCACATCGTATAATCATATCATAAATACGTGTCATTACGCTAAGACTACGCAAAGGTTCCATTTTATCTCGATTGGTGAAGGCTAATAATTGTCGAGGATGCCCTCCTATTACAGTTTCACTTTATCCCGCATGAACGGGCAATAAGACTCTCACCTCAAAATCCAGTTAGAGCAAAGAAGTTAGGTAGGAGTCGGGCTGTCCGTAAATGCCCGATTGGTGAAGGCTAGTAATCAATGGGGATGAATCCTCCAACTGATTACAGTTTCACTTTATTTTGAAACGAATAACCTTGCTGTATTCCGCTATTCATTATAGCAACATCGTCTGCAAAATTACACAAAAAAACAAACCCTTTTATGAAAGGGTTTGTTCATTGTCTACATATTCAGCTATTTTTTGAACAACGCCAGGTTCAAGTTGCTCTAATACTGAAGCCGCTTGTTCTAAAGCTGCATCGTATTGGTATTCACGGAATAATTTCTCAGCATAATTTAAACTTTCTGCTAGGTTTTCATCATGACTACGGTAACGGTTACCGTACTGAATTAATTTTTCCACTAAATATGCTTGTCCAATTAACTCTTCTGTCATTTCAGCCACACCGTTCACAGTTGTGTATGCTTCTTCTAAACTGCTATTTACAGCGTTCATATTTAACGGCTTCACTTCTAATTGTTCATATACAGCTTGCATTGCCATTTGCCCTCTTTTTAAATCTTCCATAATACTCTCTGGAAGACCTGGCAAATTCGACTTTTGCATAAAGCGTTTCGTTTCGAAAATAGTATTTCGCATTTCTTGTAACTTCTCACGTGCTTCAAATTCTTCTTTGCGCATCGCTTGCAGCATTTCTTTATATTCTGCATGAAGTACTTTTAACGTTTCACATTGCTCATAAACCTCTTCTAGTTCCTCACGAATAATAGAGAAGGCAATATCTTGTTCTGCAACGCGTAATTGTAGCATTTCAAAACGTTTCGTTAAAATGTGCATTTGCTTTTCAATTACTTTTTGAGACTCAATGTCTTTATCTTGTAACTGATAGCTTTGTTTCACAAGTTGTGTTTCTGTTTTCGTTTCAATCGTTTCGATACGCATTTCTTCTAAGTCATCGTAAACAGAAAGTGTTTTTTGCTCCACATAATGTCTCGCATGTACTTCTTGTTCCAATTGATCGTAGAAGCCATCTAAACGTGTTTTTAAATTTTCTACTTTTTCAGCCGCTTCTGTTATATGAAGCTCCTGTATATCCATTAAACATGTTTGTAGTTGTTTCGTCATATCGCGAACTTCTTTAGGGACTTCCAAATAATCTAATACATAACCTTGTCTTACCATATCATTATGTCCGTGTAATAAATCTTCCAGCTGAACTGGTAACGTCGCTTGACACTCTACCAATAAATCTGGAATTTGGTGAATAATGATTTCTAAATCTGCTAAACCTTCTTCCAAACTAATAACAATTTCTCTCGCTTTTAAATAGTCGCCATTGTTTGTTGCTTCTTCAAAGGTTTTAAATTTCTCAGATTCAGCGTCTAGCATCTCTTCGATTTTCTGCTCTGCTGCTCCATACATATGTCTATGAGCAAGAACACTCTTTTTCATACTACGATATGTATCACGTAACCCTTCAATTTCCGAGCTATTTTTCTCATGGCTTTCTAACAATTGCTGTAATTCATTTAAAATGTCAGTAATACGATTATCAGCGTCATCTAAACCACTTATGGATTCGTTCATCGCATGCTTTGCTTTTCGGAAGGAGAATTGCGAGGCGAATTTTCGCGCTTGCGCTAAATCTTTGTCAGCTTTCGGAAGGGTTGTTGATACAATTTCATCCCATTCTTCACGCCATTTACCAAACAGTTCTTCTGTTTGACCCGTCATGTTTAAATCTTTTACCCGTTTTAGTTCATCTGCCACAGGTTTATCTTTTATCTCTTGTTTCCACTGCTCCAGTGCTTCAATATCTTTATATGAACGATTTCTTATCACAAGCTCTATCATGAGCAGCACTAGAATAGAGCTTACTACAATGATAACGATCGTCAGGATAGAATCCATGCAAAAAAGCCTCCTAGTTATATCTCTTTTTTTGTCCGTTCCGTTTATGAAATGGAAGGCATTATGTATAAAAAGGGAATTCCCCTATATTTAACAACTAACAATGTACTAATCATACCATGTAATGGTTTGTTTTTGACCTAGTTTTTTTTAAAATTTCATGTTTCTTTCAATGTGATTGTAATCTTTCTCAATATTCCGCCTACCTCACTCCCTATCCTCAAATGATTGTAATAACAAACAATCTTTCGTATGGGATACGAAATAAATTTTCCGCATGAGTGGTGGTTCAACAGAAATTACATGTACATTTCCTTGCCTTACAGACTGCTCTACTGCCCTTTCTGGAAGTAACGTGATACCAAGGCCAGCTTTTACCATCGCAAGCATCGGTTCTGCGTAAGATGTTTCCACAGCTATAGTTGGTTTTACACCTATTTCATGAAACATGTTCATAATCATTTTCCTTACATCACATATTTCTGGATATACAATTAATTTTTCATTGTGCAGCTCTTCTATTTGAATGACTATCTTCTCTTTGTACGGATGATTATTTGAAACGGCACAAACAATTTTCTCTTGTTGCACTTCTTTTATATACGTAGCACCTCCTACTACTGAATCGATGAACATCGCGTCAATCTCCCGCGCTTTAAATAAATCTCTTAATACTTCCGTATGCCCGATTTGCCATTCCACTTCGAACTCATCACCTAATATATCTTTACATTCTGATATGTAATGCTCCGCTAAACTCGGTAGTATACCAATTGAAAACTTCCGGTTCTCTTGATACCCCCTCATTTCTGTTTTCACTTCATTTATTTGCTCCAAAATCGGTAACATTCTTTTTATAAATAACTCTCCTGCCTCCGTTAACTCTACTCCTTGCGCAGAACGTTTAAGTAAAGTAACCTCTAAATCCGCTTCTAACTTTTGAATTTGTTTACTAAGCGCTGGTTGTGATATATGTAAAATCTTACTTGCCTTTGATAAACTTCGCGTATGCTTCACTTCAATAAACGATCGTACTGCCTCCAAATCCATCGTACACACCTCTAACAAAAAGTTATAACCGTTATAAGAAATCGATATTTCCTCCTATAAACAATTACTCTTTATACTTATTTCATCAACTTACTATAACGAAATGTAAAGGGGAAAGATACTCTTGAACAAAAAACAAATGCTACTCGGATCCTTTCTATGCTTACTCGCCGTCACTGCCTGGGGATTTATGTTTCCTGTAATGGCAAGTGCTCTGCAATTTATCGATCCATTCTTCTTCACAACGCTTCGCTATGGATCAGCAGCTATTATTTTTCTTATTTTGCTATTAATTACTGAAGGAAAGACTTCACTCCGCTTAGAAAAAAGAACACTTTCTCTATTCTTTTACGGGACAGTCGGTTTCGCGGGGTATGGTTTTCTCGTTTTCTACGGACAGCAACTTGCCGGACCTTCCGGAGCAATCCATGCAGCTATGATTCAATCCCTTATGCCACTGATTGCCTTATCACTGCAATGGATAACCCAAAATCGCCGCCCACAAAACTATACATTCCTTTGTATGTTCGTTGCATTACTTGGCGTTATGCTTGTCATTTCAAAAGGAAATATTGAATTACTATTTGGAGCTGCAAGCCACTTATCAACAAATATATTGATGCTATGCGGCGTTACTTGCTGGGTCATTTATACAAACGGGGGTGCTCGTTTTCAATCTTGGTCACCACTTAGGTACACGACATTAACTTGTTTATTTGGCTCCATTTCACTCATCGTTATTGTTACTTTCTTAACGTACACAAATATAGTTACTATGCCGTCACTGCGTACAGTTGTGAGCGTTCGTTTTGAGCTCTTTTATATGTCGATTATCGCAGGCGTTATCGCTGTATTTTGCTGGAATATGGGAAATCGCTATATTTCATCTATTAACGGCATATTATTTATGAATTTAGTTCCTATCCTTGCACTGATCGGTTCTATCTTTCGAGGTTATACAGTCGATAAAATTGAAATCGCTGGAGCTGCATTAACAATTATCGCGCTATTATGTAACAATTTATGGCAAAGAAAAGTAAACATAAAAATCCCCACCTCAGTTCGTTAGGTGGGGATTCTTCACATATGAACAGCTCTTGGCCATTCATGGTACATATTCGCCTTACATAATGCTTGTTCCATCCATTGCTCAATCTCTTTCGTGTACATTTCTATGAAAAATGTCTCAGACGGGAAAGAATGCAGTACTTCTGATATATATTGTGGATATAAAAACGGCATATTTATCATACCTTTTAATTGCGTCATAAACATTGTAAATGATACTTTCTGAAATTCTTTTTTCATTTGTCCTTGTCTAATCATTTGTTCTATATAATATCTTTCTTTAGAAAAATAAACGGTCATCACTTCACGAATTAATGTCGTATCAAGCGAAAGCTCTCGGTAGAAGAAACGTGTTAGTTCTCTATTTTCAAATTGATATCGTAAAATCCCGCGCACCATTTGCACCATCACATCTTTAGCCGACAAATACTCTCTCTGTTCAAACGACATTTCAATCACATGAATATATCCTTCTAAAAAATCAGTAATAAGCTGTTCTAATAAACCTTGCTTCCCAGCAAAATAATATGAAATATTCGCTACATTCACATCCGCTCGCTTTGCAATGTCTCGCACCGATGTTCCATCATACCCTTTCGTATTAAACAACGATATTGCCGCATCAATTACTTTTTGTTTCGTCTGCTTCATGCGCTCACTTCCCCTCACTGAACAGCTATAGTTTAAATTTCTTGACTTTTAAGACAAATTCCTTTAATTTTCTATCGACAAAGTCATGTGAAATACATCGTATTTTGCTAATATTTTACACATCTCGATAAAAAAGGAGCTGTTTCCATGTTTACTAAAGAAAGTTATGCAGGGTCTCGCGTGCAGCAATATGAGACAGTAATTAAACAACTGGATGCGTTATTAACTGGCGAATCAAACGTAGTCGCAAACTTATCAAATGCTTCCGCATTATTAAACCAATTTTTAGATCGCGTTAATTGGGTTGGCTTTTACGTAACAGAAGGAAATCAGCTTGTCCTTGGACCGTTCCAAGGAATGCCTGCTTGCGTACGCATTCCATTTGGACGAGGCGTTTGCGGCGTAGCAGCTGAAACGAAAACAACGCAGCTTGTAGCGGACGTTCACCAATTCCCAGGTCACATCGCTTGCGATAGTGCTTCTAATTCAGAAATCGTTGTACCGATTGTGAAAGAAGGAGCTGTCATTGGTGTACTTGACATTGATAGTCCTGAAAAGAATCGTTTTGATGAAGTAGATCAGCGCTATTTAGAAAAGTTTGTGGAAACACTCCTAAAACATATGTAAAAAGAAAAGAGCGAGTTATCGATTTAGTACGCCCTTTACAAAACCGATAGCTCACTCTTTTTTCATTGATTTACAGTAGATATTTTCTTTAATGCCTGCTCTAAATCAGAAACGATATCCTCCCACGATTCTAAACCGACTGATAAGCGTATTAAATTATCGAAAATGCCCATTTCTTTTCTTAGTTCAGCTGGAATCGCAGCGTGCGTCATCGTTGCTGGATGCTGAATTAACGTTTCTGTATCTCCTAAACTCACCGCAATTGTAATAAAGTGAAGATCATTAATAAACGCTTGCGTCTCTTCTTTTCCGCCTTTTACTGAAAAAGAAATAACACCGCCCCCGCGTTTCATTTGACGAGATGCTAACTCCCCTTCTGGATACCAAACACCTTCTACCGCATCATGTTTTCTTAGGAACGATACAATTTTTTCTGCATTATCACAATGACGATCCATTCTTACTGCTAACGTCTTTAACCCGCGTAATAATAACCACGCATCAAACGGTGCCATAATACCGCCGATATCCTTTCGCATCGGGCGAATCTTTTCAGCTAATGCTTTCGTTTTACAAATTGTTACGCCTGCTACAACGTCACCGTGACCACCAATATATTTTGTCGCACTATGCACAACAGCGTCACAGCCAAGATCAAGCGGTCTTTGTAAATAAGGTGAACAAAATGTATTATCAACAATAACAAGTAAGCCATTTCGCTTTGCAACCCGAATCACTTGTTTTAAATCAATTAATTTCATTGTCGGATTAATCGGTGTTTCAACGAAAATAAGCTTTGTATTTGGGCGAATTTTATTTTCAATATCAACCTCTGTCTCCATATCACAAAACGAATGCGTAATCATAAATTTTTCTTCTAACACTTCTAAAAAACCGTACGTGCATCCGTATAATCCATTTGAACAAATAATATGATCTCCAGCCTTTAAAAAACCGATTAAAGTCGCTGAAATAGCTGCCATACCAGATCCGAAGGCAAGTGCCTCTTCTCCTCCTTCTAACACCGCCATACGTTCTTCAAATAATTTCACAGTTGGATTTCCAAGCCGTGAGTAAATATAAGATGGATCCACTCCCGCAAAACTCGCCTCTCCTCGCTGCGCATTCTCGAATGTAAATGTAGAAGTTTGAAATAAAGGTGGTGTTAAACTTCCTTTATGTTCCTCAGGTGTATAACCGTGATGAATTAACGCTGTCTCCATATGCTTCTTTTTCATAAAAACATCCCCCTTATGTTTTTATTGCCGCATATTCATCCATAAAAATTTGATGAACGTTTTCCTTCATTTTATGTAAGCGTTTTATTTGTGTTTCTATCTCTTCTTCTATATTGTTTTAAATTCCTTCTTATATTAATTTCCAAAATTTTTATGCATAAAACAAAAACGTACTCGCTTGACGAAACTCTGGGTAAAAGATATAATAGCGTTTGTGTAAAATAAAAAGGCAGCCTTGTAATGTGAGTTTATCGTTTGTATTTTGTTCCTCTACGGAGGTGTATCTCGTAACTCCCTGCTGCTGGAGCGAAGGTACATGAAAACAAAATGCCCGTAAATATCGATTACGTCTGTTTTTATTTTACGTAAATAAAAACATTTTTAAAGGAGGAGTCAACTATGGCTCGTTATACAGGTCCAGCTTGGAAACTGTCTCGTCGTCTTGGAATCTCTCTAAGCGGCACAGGAAAAGAATTAGAAAAACGCCCTTACGCACCAGGTCCTCACGGTCCTAACCAACGTAAGAAACTTTCAGAATACGGTTTACAATTACAAGAGAAACAAAAACTTCGTCACATGTACGGCATGACTGAGCGTCAATTCCGTCGCACATTTGACCAAGCAGGTAAAATGCCTGGTAAGCACGGCGAAAACTTCATGATCCTTCTTGAAGCTCGTCTTGACAACTTAGTTTACCGTATGGGCTTAGCTCGCACTCGTCGTGCAGCTCGCCAATTAGTAAACCACGGTCACATCATGGTTGATGGCGCTCGCGTAGATATCCCATCTTACCGTGTAAAACCTGGTCAAACTATCAGCGTTCGCGAAAAATCTAACAGCCTTGTTGTTGTTAAAGAAGCGATCGAAGTTAACAACTTCGTACCAGAATACTTAACTTTCGATGCTGACAAATTAGAAGCTACTTACACTCGTCACGCTGAGCGTTCTGAGTTACCAGCTGAAATCAACGAAGCATTAATCGTAGAGTTCTACTCTCGTTAATCTCGGTACTCTGAAAAGAGTCGTATTAAAAGCCTTAGGAACCTTGTTTATCAAGGGGCCTGGGCTTTTTTTATTGAATATAGCCGATTATATGTATAGAAACAGACTAATGTAATAAAATAAAAAAGAACTGCAAGTCTATAGTTAATAAAACTTAACCCTCTCTCTAGAATTTCATTTGTTTTTTATCCACATTAATAAAAACCTCTCCCTTCTTCTAACACTTAAAAACACTACATTCTATCCCATAACTCATTTTTCTTTGCTATACTCTCCTTTTCTTAACATTATTTTTACAACGTATTTATTTGCACATAATCTATATCTTCCCTTTTCTATTTACATTCAACCTTAAAAACCCCTTCATTACCAGATCATCCGAATGAGATTAAAAAACTTAATGGACGAGTACCTCTTTAATCGTTAAATCATCAGAATATTACGTTTACAATCCCCCTCTTAAATTGGTATTATTTTCTTGTAAGGGGAGGGAAAGTTCATGTCTTTAAATATGTATCTCGGTGAAGTACAAACTAAAGCAGAGGGTTTTGCAAAGGAAATGTAAAAAGTAACTCTGATTATGGAAAAGGATAAAACTTTACTAACAAACCAAGAAAAAGTAAAAGCGCAACTTGAAAAGGTGTATGCGGAGTCTAAGAAATTACAAGACATTAAACCGCCTAAACAATACGAAAACTTGCAAATGGAATTGAAAAAGTCTTTAATTCTTTATGAGAAGTCAAGGGATAAGATATTAGAATCGGTAGACGAAATAAGTGAGACTAAGGCAGACATTGGTACAAAGAGTCTAAATGAAGCAATGGGGATGTTTGGTAAAGCAATAGACGATATTCGAGCATTAGACGAACAAAGTGTAAGTGAAGTAGAATAATAAATACTAAAGGGGTATGAGAAAATGAAACGTAAACTATTAACTTTAGCGATTCCAATGTTGTTAATAACAGGGGTAGGTTGTGAGTCAAACGATAAAAAGAAAGACGAAGTAATGGAAGCTTCTGTTAAAGAAAACAAGAAAGAAGACTATAATAAGAATGCAACATACTTACTTAAAGATTACACTGAACAAACGGAAGAAATAAAAGACCTTGTAGATAGCAGAAAATCTAATAAGAAGAAGGCTGAAAAGTTAAAAGAGTTATCGAAACCTTATTTCGAATTAATTGATAAGATTGATAAACTAGATTATAAGTTAGCTGAAGACAATAAAACACCGATAAACATAAGTAAAGCAATGTTATTCTCGAAATCAGGGGTAGAAAACATGCAGACAGGTTTAGAAGAGGATGATAAAGATACAATTGAATTCGCTAAAAAGGATTTAGACGAAGCTTCTGAGTTAGTAGACAAAGCAACAAAAGAACTAAGTAAAAAGAAATAACACAAAGGGGTATATGTCAATGAAACGTAAACTATTAACTTCAGCTATGCCTGTTATGTTGTTAGCAGGTTGTACAACAGAGGCATATGGACTTACACAGTCAGAGTTACGAAAAGTGGACAAAGAATATTAATCAAATAAACTAACAATAAATTAGAAGGTCTTTTCATGAGTTGTGGCTTTTATTATGTAATACTTACAGAGTTTCATAGACATTTCACCCCCCTTCATTTTTAAAAAAATAGTGCAACTATTGATGTGCCCCTACGCTACCTACCCTCCCCAGAGGACAAACTTTTTTTGACAGGGGGGACTTAATATTAAAAAGATTAAATCAAAAAAACAGCCTTTGAGATGCCTCACTATGTTCCATACAAATCCTCCTGTTTATAACGTTTTATTTTTATCAATTTATCAGTTCATATTAATTATACTTGTTTCTTCTACAAACCCTCTATTAAATAGCTCACTTACTAAATTTGAATCCTATGCATACAAAAAAGCTACCGAAGACACCAAAACAGTTACTTCGAGTAGCTTTTATTTATATATATTAAAATTATTTATTTTCCTCTTTTTGAATATATACATAAGCATCTTTCTGCTCTTTATGTACATCCATCTTCGAATTCTCTGCAAGTTGACCCGCGTTTAGCAAAGAAAAAATAATCAACGCTTCTAGTGACATTTCGTTTTACCACTCCTTTCTAATTGTTATACGTTTATCATACCGCTTACATGTGATTTCCGTATGAACTCGAAAAGGAGATTACAACAAAAAGGTTACAGGAATATGAATGCACGCTATAATAACCATTAAATAGGAGGTTGATTCGTTTTGACAATAAATCAAATGGTTCAGTTGGGTAGTGCATGTATGTTGTTTATTACTTCCGCACTTATTAATTGGTATCAGGGAAGTAATTTAATAGATGATCCTGATGAATGGAAATATAGTGCCAAGTTTACGAATTACTTTAAAGGCACCGTTTCAAATTACGAAGATATTTATCAAATCGATTTCTTTATATATGCGGCAAAATTTTATCCAACAGCATTTATTGTTATGCTTATTAGCTTACTTTATATGCTCGTATTAATTCTTCATATTCTATTTACAAGATCTCGTGAGGCAATCTAAATTTATACATAAAAAACCCCGAATCATAGAATTTTCAGCCTACAATTCGGGGTACTATTTGTTTTATATTCGTTTCTGATTAGTAACGAATTAAGAAATATTTCTTTTTACCGCGGCGAATGATTGTGAATTTACCTTCGATGCGGTCGTTTTCTGTTACAACGTAGTCTAATGCTTGTGTACGCTCACCGTTTACGTAGATTGCGCCATTCGTTACATCTTCACGTGCTTGACGTTTTGATGGAGAGATTTTGCTTTCTACAAGTAAGTCGATTAATACTGTATCTTCTGCAGTACGTTCTACAGATGGTACGTCTTTGAATCCTTGTTCGATTTCGCTTGCAGTTAGTTCTGCTACAGAACCGCTAAATAATGCAGCTGAAATTTTAATCGCTTGCTCTAATGCTTCTTCGCCGTGAACAAGTTTTGTCATTTCAGAACCTAATGCCTTTTGTGCTGCACGTTTTTCTGGCGCTTCAGCTACTTGCTTTTCAAGCTCAAGAATTTCTTCATGAGATAAGAATGTGAAGTATTTTAAGTATTTTACAACATCACGGTCATCTGTGTTAATCCAGAATTGGTAGAACTCGTAAGGAGTTGTTTTCTCTGGGTCTAACCAAATTGCACCGCCTTCTGTTTTACCAAACTTCGTACCGTCAGATTTTGTAACAAGTGGAATTGTTAAACCGAATGCTTTCGCATCTTCTTCTGATTTACGGATTAATTCAAGACCAGCTGTAATGTTACCCCATTGGTCACTACCACCGATTTGCAAGCGGCAATTATGTTGTTGGTATAAGTTTAAGAAGTCGTATGATTGTAAAATCATGTAACTGAACTCAGTAAATGAAATACCAGTTTCTAAACGAGATGCTACTGTATCTTTTGCTAACATATAGTTTAAACCGAAGTTTTTACCGATATCGCGTAAGAATGAAATTACATCTAAGCTACCAAGCCAGTCGTAGTTGTTAGCCATCGTTGCTGGGTTGTCCACGTTTTCAAACTCTAAGAAGTTTGAAAGTTGGTTTTTAATGCTTTCTGTGTAGTAAGCAACTGTATCTTTCGTATTTAATGTACGCTCTGCTTTTTTACCACTTGGGTCACCGATCATACCAGTACCACCGCCAACAAGTGCGATTGGTTGGTGACCAGCTAATTGGAAACGACGTAACATTAATACTGGTAACATATGACCAATGTGTAAGCTGTCCGCTGTCGGGTCGAAACCACAGTATAATTTAACGCTTTCTTTTTCTAATAATTGCTCAAGGCCCTCAGCATCTGTTTGCTGATTAATTAGACCGCGAAATTCAAGATCTTGTAAAATACCCATATCCTACATACTCTCCTTTAAGTTCATTACTGGCGTGAAAGTTGAAAACATAAAAAAATCGCCCCTTCAAATAAGGGACGATTTTGATTATCGCGTTACCACCCTAGTTGCAGACCAAAAAAGCCTACCACCTTATTTACATAACGGCTTAGCACCGTCTTTTCCCTTTTGAATACAATTCAATCGAAAAAAGATGCTCTAGGGGCGTAATTCGCGATCATCTATGTGCTGATTTTCACCGGCCATCAGCTCTCTAAAACAGGGAAATGATCACTACTTCTCCCTTTCCACGCTCAATTATTCATATACTTTTCTTTATACCATCATTTATATAGGCATGTCAAATAGAGGTCAGGTTTCCCTTCTTGTCAATCCTTTACAACACCATAAAGAGTATCGTAATAAGAGAAAGAATTGGAACCCCAACTAATAACGATACATGAAACACAATCGATAAATCATTCCCAATGGTCGCCTCCACAGGATCTTTCGCTGGGGAACCAAGAAACCCGATTAATCGATCGAATCGACTTACCGTTTTTGGAAAGTCTGGTATTTCTACATGATCACTATCTAAATGTTGCTTTAACTTATATTCACTCTTAAAGGGATTTTCGCTCAATTTCGTCCACCTCCAGCAATTGTTTCAATTTCTTTATCCCGTTATGAAGTCTCGATTTCACCGTTCCAATCGGAATGTTTAATATCTCTGCAATTTCTTTTTGCTGCATGTCATGATAATAAGAAAGGATTAGGACCGCTCTTTGCTCTTCTGGAACTTTCAAAATTGCTTCTCTTACTGTGAGCCGATCTTCGTGAGAAAATTCTTTTTCCGGAATCGGCACTAAAAATGGCAAAAGCGTACGCCACTTTTTTCTCCTATTTAATTTATTAATCATAAGACGATAACCAATTTGAAATAAATACGTTTTTATTTTACCTTTTTCAAGTTCATACATATGTTTCTTACGCTCTAGCGTCAAAAACGTATCTTGCACAAGATCGATACTTAATTGTTCATCTCGGTTAAATCGATATAAAAATGTGTATAGCGCTGGTTTGATTAAAACATATAGTCTTTCTCCCGCTTGTTTATCTCCACTTTGATACGCAAGCATGAGCTCCTCCTCAATCCCAATCTGCGCCATGATTTTTGATCTCCTTTATTCCTTTTAACGTTAATGAAATACGGGAAATTAAATATGCAATCGCAATAAAAATCCACAATTGTGATTGATTTGTAAAAAATTGCACATATGGGTTTTGAATCGTAAATCCCATAGTAACTAAAGTATTTAACGCTTGCACACATATGCATGCATACAACGCAAGGCAGATAGAAATAGTGTCAAATACATTCCAGCGAAAATACACTTTTGTTTTTGTAAAATCAATTTTATATCCATTTTTCCGTACTATATGTTTTCTATCAAATGGAATAATGATTGAAAACATAACACCCATTATAACTCCAGCTGTAAGCATTGATACTCTATATCCAATTGGTATCGGTAAGAAAAGACCACAAGAAAATACAACTATAATTCCAATTACAGCAAAAGTAAGAAGTAATTTATTAGACATATAAAAGCCTCCCTCATCTATTCTTTCATAAATGTATACAGACGAGGAAGGCACTTCGTTCAAATATTATTTTAGTTTTTTTATAATCTTTGCAGGGTTCCCGCCAACTACTACATTATTAGGCACATCTTTCGTTACGACAGCACCAGATGCGATCACCGCATTGTCTCCAATTGTTACACCTGGATTAATAATTGCTCTTCCGCCAATCCATACGTTATCGCCAATTGTAACTGGTTTTCCGTATTCTGATCCGCTTATGCGCTCTACCGGATCAAGCGGGTGCGTTGCTGTATAAATGTGAACACCTGGAGCTAACATACAGTTCACTCCGATTGTTACTGGACATACATCTAAAATGGTACAGTCAAAGTTCGCGTAAAAATTTTCACCGACATGAATGTTATAGCCGTAATCACATCTAAAAGAAGATTCAAGATGAATATTATCTCCTGTCGTTCCGAATAATTCTTTTACGATTTCGCTACGCTCTTTCAATTGCTCTTCTGGCGTATCATTTAATTTTCTCGTTAATATACGTGCTTGCTCTCTTTCTTGTACTAAAACTGGATCAGCCGGTATGTACATTTCTCCTAGTATCATCTTTTCCTTTTCTGTTTTCATCATACTATCCCCTTTAACTTATATATATGAGTTAATGATATCATAAAAAAGAAAGGCCTGAACATTTTTCGTTCAGACCTTTCTCTCTTAATCTTCCATCGTTGATAAGTCACCTGTTGGTAAATTCAGCTCCCACGCTTTTAATACGCGGCGCATAATTTTACCACTTCTCGTTTTCGGTAATTTATCTCTAAATTCAATTTGTCGTGGCGCTGCATGAGCTGCTAGGCCTTTCTTTACAAATTGACGAATTTCTTCTTTTAATTCATCAGATGGTTCGTATCCTGCTCGAAGTGCGATAAATGCTTTAATAATTTCGCCGCGCACCGGATCAGGAATACCAATTACACCAGCTTCTGCAACAGCAGCATGCTCGATTAATTTACTTTCTACTTCAAACGGACCAACGCGCTCACCTGACGTCATAATTACATCGTCGATACGTCCTTGGAACCAGAAGTATCCATCTTCATCCATATAGGCAGAGTCACCTGATACGTACCAATCTCCCGGCATGAAATAAGATTCATATTTTTGCTGGTTATTCCAGATCCCGCGCATCATAGATGGCCAACCTTTCGCAATTGCTAAGTTACCCATTGTGTAAGGAGGCACTTCATTTCCTTCATTATCAACAATCGCTGCTTTCACACCTGGAATTGGTTTACCCATTGAACCTGGACGGATTTCCATACAAGGGTAGTTACAAATTACTTGTCCACCTGTTTCTGTCATCCACCACGTATCATGAATACGAAGTCCAAATGCATTCATACCCCAGCGAATTACTTCTGGATTTAACGGCTCACCAACGCTTAATACGTGACGAACTTGTGATAAGTCATATTTTTTAATTGCGTCTTGTCCAGCTCCCATTAACATACGGAATGCTGTTGGTGCGCTGTACCAAACCGTCACACCGTAATCTTGCAGTGCTTCATACCAAGCTTCTGGACTAAAGCGTCCACCTAAAATAACATTTGACGCTCCAACTAACCACGGTGCGAAAATACCGTAAGCTGTTCCAGTTACCCAGCCCGGGTCAGCAGTACACCAATATACATCGTCTTCTTTTAAATCTAATACCCACTTCGCCGTTTGATAGTGCTGAACCATTGCGTTTTGCGCATGAAGCACACCTTTTGGCTTACCAGTAGAACCAGACGTGTAATGTAGAATCAAACCGTCTTCACGGCCTAACCATTCAATATGTAATTCTTTTGAAGCTTGTTCAAATAACGGATTGAACGCTACCGTTTTACCGCCTTCTTCTACATTATCTCCAACAAGGAAAACTGTTTTTAAAGCCGGTAAATCATTTAATGGTACGCGCTCTAATAATTCAGGCGTTGTAATTAACACCTTTGCTTCGCTATCTTCTAAGCGATCGCGAACTGCGCCTTCCATAAATGCTTCAAATAGCGGTCCAACAATTGCTCCTAATTTCACTGCACCTAAAAGTGCGAAATATAACTCTGGAGAACGTGGCATAAAAATAAAAACGCGATCGCCTTTTTCTACATCGCCATAATTCTTAAGGACGTTTCCTGCTTTATTAGAAAAATCCTTCATTTCCTTAAATGTATATTTCTCTTTTCGCGATCCATCTTGATAATAAAGAGCTACTTTATTCTTTCGATCGGATTTCGCATGCTTATCAATTGCCTCATACGCCATATTTACTCGGCCTGTTTCATTCCAAGTAAAGTTTTTATTAACCTCTTCCCAGTTAAAATTCGCGTATGCCTCATCATAATTCGGCAAATTATTTTCTCCTTTAATGACAGGAAGCGTTTCTACTTTCATACTTTACATCCCCCTCCTATGTATTCTATTATCTATTATAATGACATTATTTAAAATTTTCAGTATATTTGTTGATTTTTAGACAAATTTTTAATGACAAATTTCGATTCACATCGCATATATTATAAAGTACGATATTAATAGATTCACAAACCCTCAAGGTGGTGAGCAATACATTGATTCATAAAAAAATATATAATGCTAGAAACTTAAAAACAGCGAAAGGCACTTTAATTATTGAAGGTCCTGTCTCTACACATAACTTAGAAATGTATGAGTTTCATCCAGACTTAATTGCGTTTCGTCCTGCCGAGCAACAATATAAAGCAATTGTCGAAATTTCTAAATTACCAGAAGCTCGTCTCATTATTGCTAGACATGACCAAACAATTGTTGGATATGTTACATACTTGTATCCTGATCCACTTGAACGATGGTCAGAAGGAAAAATGGAAAACTTAATTGAGCTTGGGGCAATTGAAGTAGTCCCAGCCTTCCGCGGGAGTTCTGTCGGAAAGAACTTACTAGAGGTTTCTATGATGGACGATTATATGGAAGATTACATTATATTGACGACTGAATATTATTGGCACTGGGATTTGAAACAAACAGGTTTGAATGTGTGGGAATACCGAAAAGTAATGGAGAAGATGATGAATGCCGGCGGGTTACAATGGATGGCTACAGACGATCCTGAAATTTGTTCACATCCTGCCAACTGTTTAATGGTCCGCATCGGTAAACGCGTTGATACGGATTCTATTCAAGCTTTTGATCGTCTACGTTTTCACAATCGTTTTATGTATTAATAAAGGGGGCAACTGGAATGATTGTAGAAGAAATTATGAATCAAAATGTAGTTACATTACATCCAAACGATACAATCGAAACAGCAATCCGAACGATACGCACGAAAGGCATTCGGCACATTCCAATTGTCGATCAAAATAATCACGTCGTAGGCATTATTTCTGATCGGGATGTAAGAGATGCAAGTCCGTCTATTCTAGATGAACAAGTTTCACTCGATATGCTACAGCAACCTCTCGAACTTATTATGAAACATCCTGTTATGACTTGCCATCCTCTCGATTTCGTTGAGGAAATTGCTACTTTATTTTTTGAAAATAAAATTGGCTGTCTTCCTGTTACAAAGGCCGGGAAGTTAGTTGGAATCATTTCTGAATCTACAGTATTACACACGTTAGTAAAATTAACAGGAGCACATCAACCAAGTTCGCAAATTGAAATTCAAGTAAAAAACGAACCTGGTATTCTTGGAAAAGTCGTTGCTATTTTTAGTGATTTACAAATAAATATCGTGAGTGTTCTCGTCTACCCAGCAAAAGACGAGAATGATAAAGTACTCGTTTTCCGCATTCAAACGATGAATCCTCTAAAAGTGATTGATGCACTTGAAGCAGAAGGCTACCGCGTATTATGGCCAAACATCATGGGGATGCAAGCATGAGTAGCGCGTTTATTTATTCGGATGACTTTCGGGGCTATTCATTTAGCCCTGATCATCCTTTTAACCAACTGCGCGTCACACTTACGTATGATTTATTACAAAAGGGCGGTTTCATCTCTCCCTCTCAAATCATCTCACCACGGATGGCTACAGATGAAGAGATCGCCTACGTTCATACAGAGGAGTACATAAATGCGGTAAAACGTGCTGGAGAAGGAAAGTTAGAAAAATCAATTGCGATGACATATGGACTCGGAACAGAAGATACACCGATGTTCCCAAATATGCACGAAGCAAGCGCATTGCTCGTTGGTGGTACGTTAACAGCTGTCGATGCTGTTCTTTCCGGAAAAGTAAAACACGCACTTAATTTGGGCGGCGGCTTACATCACGGCTTTCGCGGCAAAGCATCTGGCTTTTGTATTTATAACGACAGTTCTATCGCAATGAAATATATTCAAAAGAAATACGGTTTACGCGTCTTATATATTGATACAGATGCTCATCACGGTGATGGCGTACAGTGGTCGTTTTATGATGACCCTAACGTATGCACAATTTCATTACATGAAACTGGTCGCTATTTATTTCCTGGAACTGGCGCTGTAAATGAACGCGGACAAGGTAATGGCTATAGTTATTCTTTTAACGTTCCACTCGATGCTTTTACAGAAGATGAATCGTTCTTAAAATCATATCGAACTGTTGTAAAAGAAGTTGCAGCGTACTTTAAACCGGATATTATTTTAACGCAAAATGGTGCTGACGCACATTATTATGACCCACTTACACATCTTTGTGCGACAATGAATATTTACCGCGAAATACCGAAGCTCGCTCGTGAAATTGCTAATGAATATTGCGACGGTCGCTGGATCGCTGTCGGTGGCGGTGGCTATGATCACTGGCGCGTCGTTCCAAGAGCTTGGGCACTCATTTGGCTCGAAATGAACAACATCCAAAACATCTCAGGTTATCTCCCTCCAGAATGGATTGAAGCTTGGAAAGGACAAGCAGAAACAGAACTTCCCCTCACATGGGAAGATCCAGACAACATGTATAAACCTATCCCCCGTAAACCAGAAATTGAAGAAAAGAATGCATTAACTGTAGCGAAATCCCTTGAAATTATTCGGAATAATATGACAAAATCTTTATACTAAACGAAAAGGAGGCTCGTTTTTGAATAGCCTCCTTTTATTTATTGTCGGTTTCTGTCGGTAAGTCGATATATTTTAATAATCGCTGATATATTTTATTTCATAATTAAGTGGCCCAACTTTTATCAATTTAGCCAAGAAGACTCCTTCCTCAAGGAGCGTGAAGGACGTAGCACAGCGAGTAGGTGGGAGATGAATTGGCTTCGAACAAGAGATGGCAGGAAGTCATCTTAATTGTTCGATATATGTAAAGTGTTACCGGACAATTTGTCATAATTACTTCACTACCAATCGAATGTATGTTTGGTTTATAATAGACATATATCGAAATGGAGGTGAAACGAAGGATGATCAATAAAGCATATAAATTTCGTATCTATCCAAATAAAGCACAAGCGATCCTGATTAATAAAACGATTGGGTGTTCTCGTTTTGTATTCAATCACTTCCTATCTCTATGGGATAATGCATACAAAGAAACAGGAAAAGGTTTGACATATGGTACATGCTCTGCCAAACTTCCTGCCATGAAGAAAGAGTTTGTTTGGCTAAAAGAAGTGGATAGTATTGCTATTCAATCGTCTGTTCGCAATCTTGCGGATGCTTATACACGCTTTTTTAAAAAACAAAACAGTGCCCCGCGTTTCAAATCTAAAAAGAACAACGTACAATCTTATACCACAAAACAAACAAATGAAAACATTGCTGTTGTGGGAAACAAAATGAAATTGCCGAAACTAGGTCTTGTTCGATTTGCCAAAAGTCGTGAAGTAAAGGGACGTATTTTAAATGCTACGGTTAGACGGAACCCTTCTGGCAGATACTTTGTATCATTGTTAGTTGAAACAGAGGTGCAAGAACTTCCGAAAACACATTCTTATATTGGAATGGATGTAGGATTAAAAGATTTCGCCATTTTGTCAGATGGAACAACCTATAAAAACCCTAAATTTTTTCGCTCATTGGAAGAGAAGTTGGCAAAAGCACAACGTGTTCTTTCTAGAAGAATGAAAGGATCTTCTCGCTGGAATAAACAACGAGTAAGGGTAGCTAGAATTCATGAATGCATAGCTAATGCTAGAAAAGATTACTTGGACAAAATCTCAACTGAAATCATCAAAAACCACGATGTTATCGGTATAGAAGATTTGCAAGTATCGAATATGTTAAAAAATCATAAGTTAGCAAAAGCGATTAGTGAAGTATCTTGGTCACAATTTAGAACGTTGCTAGAATACAAGGCAAAATGGTATGGAAAACAAGTCATTCCGGTATCCAAAACATTTGCTTCAAGCCAATTATGTTCTTGTTGTGGGTATCAAAATAAAGACGTTAAGAATCTAAATCTTCGTGAATGGGATTGTCCTGCGTGCAATAGTCATCACGACAGAGATATTAACGCAAGTATCAATCTTAAAAATGAGGCTTTAAGGCTTCTAACCGTAGGGACTACGGGGATAGCCTAATGAATTAGAAGCCGCTAGGCTTCTGTACTTAGGAATCTCCCACTTCAAACAGTCCGTAAGGGCGTTAAGTGGTGAGTGGTTCAAGAGAAAAGGTCGTGATATTATGTGGAAGCAAAAAATGATTCACACGAAACGTGGCACATTCGAGCTTTTTACTAAAGGCAGTGGCGAACCCCTTTGCATTACACATCACTATTCACAATTTAATGAAACGGGTGATTACTTTGCGGATGTTTTTACTGCTACGCATCGTGTATTTCTCATTAATTTACGAGACGCTGGTAACTCGTTAAAAGCCAATTCAGAAAAAGAATTAAGCATGATTGAAACAATCCACGACTTGGAAGCCATACGAGAAGCATTACAACTTCCAACATGGCATTTCGCTGGCCATTCAACAGGTGGTATGCTTGGACTTTTATATGCAATTACGTATCCACATTCCTTACAATCATTAGTCGTAGCAGGAGCTGCAGCAAGTAACTATACCGAAACACCCTTTTGTATTTATCATCCAGCACATCCACAGTTTCATTATATGCAAGAGCTCATCGAAAACTTAAAAAGCCCTCACCTTACAAATGAAGAACGAAAAGAACTAGCTACTAAGAGAACAAAATTATCATTGTATAAACCAGAAAACTACAACTCTTATTTTTGTAAACCAATTAATAAAACAATGTCCGTTAGCCGGATGAATGCTTTCGCCAATGAATATCCTTCATTTGATTTAAGAGAGAATTTACCTTCCATCCAAACAAAGACCCTCATTACATGTGGAAGCCATGATGTACAGTGCCCGATTCAGTATTCTATCGAGATACATGATGGAATACGTAATTCTATCTTCATTCCATTCGAAAATAGCAACCATTATCCTTTTTTAGAAGAAGCTGCTCAGTTTACTTCTACTACTCAAACATTTTATAAATCGTTAGTACCATTATTATTAAGAAAACCTAAACACTGACAAAAAGCTCATAGCCTCTATACGACTATGAGCTTTTTTCAAAAGAAATATTTCACACTAAAAACAACTAAAAAAACAAAAGAAATAACCACTAAACCCACATCAAGTAATACCGACTTTTTATCTCTATCTTTTAAACTTACCTTAGAGCTAGAAATGCTTTTAATTACCCAAAAGATCGCAAAAAAGAACCAACCGAAATGATCATTCGTAGAAT
Organism: Bacillus sp. PK6-16; assembly: GCF_056530295.1. Lineage (NCBI taxonomy): Bacteria > Bacillati > Bacillota > Bacilli > Caryophanales > Bacillaceae > Bacillus > Bacillus sp. PK6-16. Next base: position 806,991 of record NZ_CP096511.1, on the reverse strand, counting down.
CTTCATCATAAAACATTTGTATTGCACCAATAATCAATAAGATAAGTACGATATTAGTTCCAATCTTTAAAGTCTTATTTGATTTATTATCTTTTAATATATCCCCCAACATATAGCTCGCTCCCTATGCTCTCCTCTGTTTTGTTTCTCTTTACATTTTAACATAAATTACCTATTCCTTCCTTTTCATTCGAATAACATACAAAAAACCTGCCAATTACTCGGCAGGTATATTACACGTTAAAACGATAACCAGCTCCCCATACTGTTTCAATATATTGCGGGTGAGCAGGATCTCTTTCAATTTTTTCACGTAGCTTTCTAATGTGGACGACAACAGTGGCTAAATCACCAGCGGAATCTAATCCCCAAATACGTTCAAATAACTGTTCTTTATTTAATACTTGGTTTGGATGTGTTACAAAGAATGTTAATAAATCAAATTCCTTCGTTGTAAATGCCACTTCTTCATTGTTTATAAAAACTTTCCTCGCTCGTTGATCGATAGAAATTCCGTGAATATATAACGTATCGCGTTGCTTACTTACATTTCCTAATAATCTTTCATAACGAGAAATATGTGCTTTTACTCTTGCGACTAATTCACTCGGGCTAAACGGCTTCGTTATATAATCATCCGCTCCTAATCCGAGTCCGCGAATTTTATCTATATCTTCTTTTTTTGCTGAAACAAGTAGAATCGGAATATCTTTTACAGCACGTATTTGTTTACAAATTTCGAATCCGTTCATTTTCGGAAGCATAATATCTAAAATAATTAAATCATAGTCTTCTTGCAGGGCTATTTGTAAACCTGTTTCTCCTGAATGCTCTACATCAACTTGGAAATCATTAATTTCTAAATAATCTCGCTGTAATTCTGCAATACTTACTTCATCTTCTATTAGTAAAATTCTTTTCAATTTACTCACCACATTCCTCTACTTTTTCCAATGAGAAGAAAATGCTTGTGCCTTTACCAAGCTCGCTTTCCGCCCAAATTTCCCCGCCATGTTCTTCAACAATTTGCTTCGCTATTGCTAAACCAAGTCCACTTCCACCTGTGCTAGAATTCCGCGATTGTTCTGCACGATAAAAACGTTCAAAGATATAAGGTAGCGTATCAGATTCTATACCTGATCCATTGTCCATCACTTTCACAATAACTTTATTATTATCACTCGATACTATTACAGTAATTTTCTTCTCTTCTTTATCCATGTATTTCACACTATTATGAATTAAATTTGATATAACTCTATTGATTTTTTCGCAATCAGCCGTTACATATAGTGGTGATGCATGTAATTGTAAGTTAACTTCTATACCTTCTTTACTTAAATCCATTTGCATCTCTTCGATTAACTCTTGCATAAACGTATTCAATTCAACCGTTTCAAACTGAAAGGGAACTCGATTCAAATCGAGCTTTGAGAATAAAAATAATTCATCAATAAGTGTATCCATATGTCTTGCTTTCGTATGGATAGTTGTTAAATACTTATCCATTTTTTCTGGCGTATTTGCTACCCCGTCCTTTATTCCTTCTACATATCCGATAATTGATGTAATCGGTGTTTTTAAGTCATGAGAGATGTTTGAAATAAGCTCTTTTCTATTTTCTTCATACTGTGTTTGCATCTCTATCGATTCTTTTAATCTCTTCCTCATTTCCTCAAATCCTTGATTTAATTGCCCTATTTCATCGTGTGATGTAACTGGTATTTGAAAATCTAAATTTCCTTCTTTAATTTTCTCCGTTGCGCCTTTCAATACAAAAATTGGTTTTATTACACTTCTTGAAACGAGGTAACTTAATAATCCAATGAGTAAAATGGCTAGTAGTAAGAGAGATACAAATAAGATTGGAAATAATTTTTGTGTAAGATCTACAAATGAACTTTGCTTTTTTAATACAAATATACTTCCCTCTTCTTCCTGAGGAAAATAAAAATCAAACTTTACATATCGATAAAATGTATCGCCTAGTTCCGTTGTACCACGACTATTAATATTTGCTGATTCAAATTTCGGAAGGGCTTCTTTTAAAGATACACTTTCAAATACGTTTGAAGCATATGAAAGTGTTTCTCCTTTTCTTACTACTATTTTCACACCCTCTTTTTCTATTGCTGATACAAACGACTCATCTAACAATTGAGATTGATGCTGTTTAGCTGCTGACTTCAACTCAAGATAGGCATTCTCTTCTTCTGGTGTAAGCGGCTTTTGAATATAAGAACTTTTATAGAAATTTTTCACTGCTTCCAAGTCACCTGTTATCGAAAAAACGATTAAAAATCCCGCGACTAATATAAGCGTAATGGAAACGAGGATAACAGCAATATAAGAAAATAAAAACCTTGTTTTAATAGACATATCTTAAATCCTCACTTTATCAAACCTTATTATTTATAAGCATAAAAATATATGTTCAATTACTCAAGCGATTTTATAGTAATTTTAGCGTCAGTTTATAAAAATTTAATGTTCCTATTTTACAGTTGAAATTAGGAGGTTGAAATTCCATGTTCAAAAAAACATTCAGTATGATATGTTGCGTAATTTTTTTACAAGGATGCTCGCAAGAACAAGAAGTAAAAAAGGAGATGGCAAACATGGAGACTGCACTACTAGCAGCTACTGAAAAAAATGAAACGAATACTGTTATATCTTTACTAAAACAAGGCGCAAATATAAATGCGACGGATAGTCAAGGACGCACTCCGCTTATGATTGCTACATACAAAAATGATGTAAAAACCGCAAAGGCGCTTATCAAAGCCGGTGCTGACGTAAATATTCAAGATGACATGAAAAACAATCCCTTTCTATACGCCGGTGCGGAAGGTTACTTAGACATTTTAAAACTAACAATTGATGCTGGTGCAGATCCTACGATTACAAATCGTTACGGCGGAACAGCTCTTATCCCAGCTTCAGAACATGGCTATATTGACGTCATAAAAGAACTCCTCACTCGAACAAATATTGATGTAAATCATGTAAATAACCTGGGATGGACAGCTTTAATGGAAGCCATCGTACTAAGTAACGGAAACGAAACACAGCAACAAGTCATTCGCCTTCTTATTGAGCACGGTGCAGATGTAAATATTCCAGACAATGATGGTGTTACCCCGCTAGAGCATGCTCGCGCTCATCACTTTGAGGAGATAGAGAAGATTTTGTTAGAAGGCCGTAAGTAAAAAGCTAATTTTTGCCTTCCTCCCCCACCCTATGCTACATTTAAGCCGTTACATTACTATTAATAGGGTGGGAATAAACATGAACAAACCTAAAATTGGGATGATTGGACTTGGAAGTATTGCGCAAAAGGCCTATCTTCCAACACTTACAAAAGAAACTGATTGGAATTTTGTAGGGGCGTTTACACCTAACGCAGAGAAAAGAAAACAAGTTTGCCAGCAATACCGAATTCAAGACTTTCATTCTATTGAAATGTTAGCTTCGGAATGCGATGCAATCTTCGTTCATAGTTCAACTGCATCGCATTATGAAATCGTTTCTGAACTTCTAAAAAAAGGGATCGACGTTTATGTTGATAAACCGCTAGCAGCTACAGTGGAACAAGCTGAGCAACTAGTCGAGTTAAGCGAGAAGTATAACCGAAAATTAATGGTCGGATTTAATCGCAGATTCGTTCCTATGTATGTCGCTGCCAAAGAACAGGCTAATGATATTTCATGGATTCGAATTGAAAAGCATCGTACAAATAAAGTCGGGCCATATACGTACGACTTCACTATGTTAGATGATTATTTACACATTGTAGATACCGCTCGCTGGTTAGCTAATGATGACCTTAACGCCGTTCACAATATGATGCAAATCAATGAAAAGAATGAACTTCTTTACGGACATCATACATATACAACTCCAAGTGGACTGTTACTTTCTACTGCAATGCATCGCCATGCCGGTACAAATTTAGAACAAATTGAACTTGTAACGCCAGGGAAAATCATTCGCGTAAAAAATATGAATACATTTGAAATTGAACAGGAAAACTCAGTTTCACAAAGTGGTTCCCCATCATGGGATACGACGTTAAAACAACGTGGTTTTGAAGATGCTGTTCATCATTTTATTAAGTGTGTACAAGGCGATACAAAGCCTGTTGTAGATGGATTAGAAGGATTAAAAACGCAGCAAATGCTACAATCTTTACTAGATGATGTAAACAAAAATTAAAACGGATACATTTTTCAGAATTTACTTTCATTCCCATTCCCTCTTTATTTCTCTCGTAAATTTCTATAGAATATGTTGATAGGAATTATAAATTTCATAATGAATCGTGGAAAGGATGGGATTAACACATGTGGAACGAGTTTAAAAAATTCGCTTTCAAAGGGAATGTCGTTGATTTAGCTGTCGGGGTTGTAATCGGTGCTGCATTCGGTAAAATCGTTAGTTCTTTAGTAAAAGATATCATCACACCATTACTTGGTATGGTATTAGGTGGCGTTGACTTTACAAGTTTACACTTTGGATACGGTAAATCTGCTGTTATGTATGGTAACTTCATCCAAACAATTTTTGACTTCTTAATTATCGCAGCTTCTATCTTTATGTTTGTTAAAGTTTTCAACAAACTAACATCTAAAAAAGAAGAAGAAAAAGAGGAAGAAATTCCAGAACCAACAAAAGAAGAAGAACTTCTTGGCGAAATTCGCGACTTACTAAAACAGCAAAACTCTTCTAAAGATAGAGCATAATTGAACGGATAAAAAGGCATGTCCCGAGGGGACATGCCTTTTCTATATGCTATAACGTTTCCGAATTCATATGAATAAATAAAATAATACCAGCAACCATAAGTACCATGATGCTACCTGCAAATAGTGTAATACCAATAAACATTAAACTTGTGCTCATATCTACTAATACACTTTCAATAAAAATAGAAATTACATACGTGATAAGGGCAATTCCTGCAAGAATACTTCCTGGAACAAATCGCTTTAAACCATTTTGTTTTAACGTCATATATGCAAAAATAGCAGTCATACAAAGCGTAATTATCCAAAGAACGATCATCTCTTTTCCCCCCTCACAAGCCTTTTCTTTCTATTATACATGACATTGCCCTATAATAGTTAAATTTGCACTTATGTGACATATAACAAGGAATAGTCCCACCTATAGCGAAGGCATTATAACATACACTTATACAATAGGAGGCTTTCATTTGGAATATACTACTACATGTAAATTAGAGCTATCCGAACGATTCGATTATGTTACGATTGACTTAGACAAACTGTTTTTTTACATCGAAGTTGTAAATTTACAAAGTAATATAACTGTACTAAAAATATCAATTAACTTGCAAAAAGACGAAACGATGGTAGAGGGAAATACAATTCATTATGATACTTTTCACGTAGATGCATTATTACAAGGATTGAAATATGTTGCTCGAACATGTATTGATCATAATTTAAAAAACCAAAAGGAACTGTTCGCATTTCTAGAAGAAAATTAGCTCCAATAAAAAAATGGTTATTTTTTCTTTTTATTGATATAATTGTTATATAAAAATATTCTTTGTAAGGGAGTGTTCATAATGATTTGGATTTCACTAATTGTATTAGCTTATTTCATCATTCTCGTCCCAATACAGTACAACTACATTAAAATGCTCAAAGAAAAACAGAAAAAAATGAGTGTCTCACAAAACGAACTGTATGACAACATGTCTTATGAAGAATCCCAAGTACATTACCATTATCAAAGTAACGTATTTACAATACCTGCTTCGCTTGTCGCAAGTATTATTTATAAAGTGAAACATGCTGCATAATCTGTACGCTGTAAAATTATTATTTGAGTCCGTTCATTCTGATGAGCCTGATTCTATGAAAATTGATGAGCATTATGAAGAGAATCACGATACACTTTTTGAAGAAAGTATTATTCTTGTTAAAGCAAACAGTTTGGAAGAAGCTCATGCACTAGGTGAACAAATCGCTATACAGTCTGAGCATACGTACGATAATATGTACGGCGAGCAAATAACATGGACATTTCGAAAACTATTGCATGTGTTTGAATTAGACGATACCCCATTTGAAACCGGAAAAGAATTGTATGCAAGATTTTTACACGTTAAGAAAGACGAAATGGTAAATGCAGTCGTACAAAAATACTATCCTGAATACGAATAAAAGCTCACAGCAATCGCTGTGAGCTTTTTTATACTTACTTCGTTGAATCTCTAAATTGGATACGGTGAGGTAAGATAACAGTGTGATCTTCCACTTTTTCTTTGTTCATATACTTTGTTAATAGACGCATTGCTACTGCACCGATATCATACATCGGTTGAACAACTGTTGAAAGCTGCGGACGAACCATTAATGCAAGGCGTGTATTATCGAAACCAAGTACTTCTACGTCAGTTGGTACGTTTAATCCAGCGTCTTGTGCTGCATGGATTACACCTAGTGCCATTTCATCAGAAGATACGAAGATTGCTGTTGGCTTTTCATCATTGCTCCAAAGCTTTTCGAATGCTTCGATACCTGAGTCATATGTGTAATCTCCATCGATTACAAGATTTTCATCATATGAAATACCTGCTTCTTCTAAAGCTTTTTTGTAACCTTGTAACTTCTTCGCGCTTCCCGCTTTATCAATGAAAGGACCAGAGACGAAACCGATACGTTTATGTCCTTGCTCGATAAAGTGCTTCATTGCATCATAAGCTGCTTGTGTATAATCAATATTTACTGATGGCGTTTCATTTTGCTCATCAAATGATGCTGCTAATACAATTGGTACTGGAGATTTTTTAAATTCTTCAATGTGAATGTCTGTAATATCTTCACCCATGAAAACAATTCCGTCCACTTGTTTTCCAAGCATCGTATTTAATAAATGGAACTCTTTCTCTTTGTTTTGGTCAGAGTTACTTAAAATGATGTTATATTTGTACATTGTTGCGATATCTTCAATTCCACGAGCTAGTTCTGCATAAAACGTATTTGAGATATCAGGAATAATAACACCTACTGTAGTTGTCTTCTTACTTGCTAGTCCACGTGCTACCGCATTTGGGCGGTATCCTAAACGATCAATTGCTTCTAATACTTTCTTTCTTGTTGTAGGCTTTACATTTGGGTTACCGTTCACAACGCGTGATACGGTAGCCATTGAAACGTTCGCTTCACGCGCTACATCATATATTGTTACGTTCATCTCATCGCACACTCCTTCTATTTTTGTTATCTATTTTTATGTATCGGTTACTTGAATGAAAAAAAGACATCAACTCTATTTGCAGATGCCACCAATCGTCCCGAGTTCTTCCTTTTACTAATGATACGATAAAAACGCAGGCTCATACAATATTTTCCCGCAAAAGTTTCGAAAAAATTCGCTTCTTTTCTCGTATTTTCGTATTTTTTATGAAAAAAGGGCATTTTTTGTAAAAAAATAGATGTTTCCTTAGTAGAAATCTTATTTTAAGCAGTACGATAGTAAATGAAATTTATATCGGCGATTTTTCGAATATATCAGCGATTTTCCAAATATATCGACCGCAACTCTAATTATATCAGCGATTTTTTAAATATATCAACTTACCAACAAAAATCGACAATGACAGTCGCTATACAATAGGAGAAAGCTGTTCCAAAATGCCTTTTTGGAACAGCTCATTAAAAGTTTTTATAATTTACTTCCAAATGATTTTAATTCATTCATAAAATCATTGAACTGCGGTATATTCATTTGTTGCGCTGCATCAGATAAAGCTACAGCTGGATCTGGATGTACTTCAGCCATAATTGCGTCTGCACCAATTGCCATCGCTGCTTTTGCAGTTGGTAAGAGAAGGTCACGTCGCCCTGTAGAATGCGTTACATCGACAACGACAGGTAAATGTGTTTCTTTCTTTAAAATCGGCACAGCGGAAATATCAAGCGTATTACGCGTCGCTCTTTCATACGTGCGAATACCTCGTTCACATAAAATAATGTTCCCATTTCCCTTTGCCATAATATATTCTGCCGCATTAATGAATTCTTCAATCGTTGCTGATAGACCACGTTTTAATAATACTGGTTTATTCACAGCACCAGCTGCCCTTAGCAAATCAAAGTTTTGCATATTGCGAGCACCAATTTGAATAACATCAACGTAATCTAATGACATCTCAATATCATTCGGATTTAAAATTTCACTAATGACAGCCAAACCATATTCATCTGCTACCTGGCGCAAAATTTGTAATCCCTCTAATCCAAGACCTTGAAAATCATACGGTGAAGTACGTGGTTTGAACGCACCACCACGCATTAATTTCAGACCTTGCCCTTTCATTGCTTCAGCAACTTGACGTACTTGTTCATAACTTTCCACTGCACACGGTCCCATAATAAAATGCTGATTTCCGTCACCAATTTTTTCACCATTAATTTCAACAATCGTATCTTCTGTTTTTTTCTTACGAGAAACAAGTAATGCTTTACGATGATCGTCTTCTTGTAATTCTAAACCAGCTTGAAAAATTTGTTTGAAAATATGTTGTAAAGTCGAAGTTTCAAATGGACCATTATTATTCTCTGCAATTAAATTCAGCATATTTCTTTCACGTACAGGATCAAAACGTTTCACACCTTGTACTTCTTTTAAATTACCAACTTCTTGTACGAGACGACCTCTTTCGTTTAGTAACTCTAATATTTGTAAATTAAGTTGATCAATTTCAGAACGTAAACGACCTAATTGTTGTGATGCCATAAGAAAGCCACCTCTTTCAAATTCCTATATGTTACTTTTTTAAGATAATTTATTATAGCTGATACATATACGATTGTCACACGATATACAGCAAGGAATTACTATCAAAAAACATTATATATTTTCATTTAAAATAAAAAAAAGACAGTTTACATACTGTCTTTTTTTACAAGAAGGAAACAAACGGTTTATCACTGTTTTTCTCTTTTATAATAACGGCCTCAATTTTACTCTCGGACTTGATCTGTAATTGTACTTTCGCATCTTTAGGCAATTTGTCTAACATGCCTTGAGCAGCCAATTGGGTAAGAGCCATTAATTCTGTTTTACCGTTATATTTAATAACAATATTCATATTTAATGTATCCATTTGATCTTTCTTATAAGAAACTTTAGCGTTGACTGGAATAAAATCTCCATTAGAAAAACCTTTTATTTCCTTAGCAAAGTTATTTATTTTTGTATTATCTTCTCCATGTGCTTGTGTAAATTCATCAGAAGGATATGAATACGACTTTTCATCAATTGTACTCCAATTTCCAAGGTTCGTATCATTCTTTTGAACAGTAGCACTAGCAATATACGTACCATTTTTTAAAGAACTAGTACTTTCTTGCTTAAAGATAGCAAACGTAATTGGAGATTTGTTATACTTATCATTTTTGTTAATAGCTTCAATAAGTTGTTTAGCAACTTCAGTCCCTTTAGACATAGCCTCTTCATTCGATACACTTGAAGACATAGCTAAGCCAATCATAACACCAGATAAACTTAATTCATTTGAATTCTGTTTTCCGAAATAGTCTTGTTCTATAATATTCGTCAAAACTGGCGCTTCTACTTTCGCAACTAGTTCATCAATTAGTTTCTCTGGAATATACTGGTTTAATTGCAGTACGTGACTCTCTGTATCAAATTGTTGCGTTGCAATATTTATTAAACCATTTTCATACTCTGCTAAATCTAATTTAGAATTTGTTTTTATATTAGCTGTATTAATAACCTTTTGTTCTTTTAAAGGAATAACAGTTCTATAATAATCTTTAGAAACAGCAGTTCTCGGAATCATACTTTTTTCTTTTGTATCTTTTTGTATAACTTCATCCTTCTTACTAATCGTATTACTATTGTTACTACAAGCTCCCAGTAATAAACTTACGACTGCGAAGGATAATGCCATTTTCTTCATTACTTAAAACCTACTTTCAACAATCTAGTTATTTAGTTTGAACTATTAATAGTGTACCACTAAATATATTTCAACAAAAACAAAAAAAAGAAGCAAGCACCTTTAGCTTGCTTCTTTTTACTTTATATTCTCTTCTAAAGCATCTTTTTTAATATTCCAATGAGATGTATTCCATACTACCATCCCATCTTTTATGTATAACACTTGCGGTGATTCATGTCTAATACTGTATTGTTCTGCAACACGATTTGACACATCTCTCGCATCTTGTACGTATAAGTAATACGCTGGTACTTCTCTTTCTTCGCTGCAATACGCTTGAAATTCTGTGTATGCACCGTGACTAATTGGGCATGTCGTACTGTGCTTAAAAAGAACATACGGCTCGTTCTTTTCTACTAAGACTTCAAGCTCTTCAATTGTTTCAAGTTTTGTCATATTCATCACGATTCACCTCTCATACGAAATCTAGATCGTTTCTCTTTCTTTTCAGCTTTTTTCTCAATTCTTTCTAATTTACGCTCTTCTTTTTCAACCTTCTTCTCTTGTCTCGACGCACGGTAATGATTGTATACTTCAATCGCCGCACTGCTCCACTGTACAACTTGCGCTACTTTATCAGCGTTATTTTCAATTTCGTCCGTTACAGAGTCTGATACATTACGAAGCTTCGTATTTAAAGATTGGATTGTCGTTCCAATCCCATCTACACCCGCTACCACTTTATTTAATGACTGTGACTTCTGTTGAATATCATCAGCTAACGCATTCGTTTTATGTAATAATTGCTCTGTCTCTACGCTAATTCCTTGCATTTGTTTTTCTAAACCTTCTAACGTGCTTGCAACGTTTTCTAACGTCTTCTGAACCGATAACAACGTTCTGCATACATACACTACTAATACTGCGAAAGCAACCGCGATAATAGCCGCACTTACATATAAAAGAACTTGCATTTCATCACTTCCTTTATCTTTTTCATACTTTCCCCTATTATACAATCATTTTCCGTTTCATTCTAATCCCTATCTCATCATTAGAATTTTCATACTTATTCGTTAACTGTAACATAAATCATTCAACAAATTCCACTAAGTAGGTTACAATAGGAGAGGATACATAATTAGTAGGGAGGCTTTACATATGAAAGATCCACGTATTGAAAAGTTAGCATACAATTTAATTAACTACTCTATCCGCTTACAAAAAGGTGAAAAAGTATTAATTGAAAACTTTGGCTTACAAAAAGAACTTGTAACTGCACTTGTAAAAGAAGCATATGCAGCTGGTGGTTTCCCATTCGTCTCTTTAAAAGATCATCAAGTAGATCGCTCTTTATTAATGGGGGCTACTGAAGAACATTTCGAACAAATCGCTGCATATGAAGCAAGCGTAATGAAAGACATGGACGCTTATATCGGCCTTCGCTCTGGCGATAATATTAATGAACAAGCTGACGTTCCAAGTGAGCGTATGAAAGTTCATGGCCAAACAGTTGGTAAAAAAGTTCATAGAGACATTCGCGTTCCAAAAACACGCTGGGTTGTTCTTCGCTACCCAAATGCTTCTATGGCACAGCTTGCTAAAATGAGTACAGAAGCTTTCGAAGACTTCTACTTTGAAGTATGTAACTTAGACTACGGTAAAATGGATAAGGCGATGGACAGCCTTGTTACATTAATGAATAAAACAGATAAAGTTCGTTTAACTGGTCCTGGAACTGACTTAACATTCTCTATTAAAGACATTCCAGCAATTAAATGCTCAGGTCATTTAAACATTCCAGACGGTGAAGTATACTCTGCACCAGTTCGCGATTCTGTTAACGGTACAGTTTCTTACAACACACCATCTCCTTACAACGGTTATACATTTGAAAATGTACAACTTAAGTTCGAGAACGGCCAAATCGTTGAAGCAACTGCAAACGATTCAGAACGCATTAACAAAATCTTCGATACAGACGAAGGCGCACGCTACGTTGGTGAGTTCGCAATCGGCGTAAACCCATACATCTTACATCCAATGGGAGACATCCTATTCGATGAAAAAATCGATGGCAGCTTCCACTTCACTCCTGGACAAGCTTACGACGATGCATGGAACGGTAACAACTCGAACATCCATTGGGACTTAGTATGCATCCAACGCCCTGAATACGGCGGCGGCGAAATTTACTTCGACGACGTACTAATCCGTAAAGACGGGCGCTTCGTTGTACCTGAATTAGAAGCTTTAAACCCAGAGAACTTAAAATAATGAAAAACGCTCGGAATTTTCGCCGAGCGTTTTTTATTTCTTCCCTGCCATTTCTATTTTCACATGTGGATTTTCTTTCTCTATAAGCGCCAAGAATTCATCCATATTTTGCGGCATCGCAACCATATGTACTTTATATGCATTCGTCGTAATTTCAAGAGACTTTCCGACCTGACGTATAATTCTTACATCTTTTAATACAATATCATCATTTAAAATACCGTACTTTAATACGCCATTTTCTACTTTATGTTTTTTAATAAATACTTCCCAAACGAGTGGTACATTTACAATGAAGCATAAACCCATCCCGATCAACGCTGACATCCAATGCGCTTTATTAGTGAAAAGCATGACAATTGGATATATAAACATAAAAACTAACGTAAGACAAACGAAAATGACTACTGACTTACTTCTTTGAATTGGAAAGTTCATACCTACACCCCCTAATCCAAATTATACCACTATTTCCATTTTGGTTCATAGAAAAAGGCCATTTCTAAATGACCTTTTACACAATGTACCTATAAAATTTCTTATCTACCTGTAGCACCGGAAAGTTTTTCGGCAACTCGTCTATACTCACACTTTGAAAACCATTCTTTTCATAAAAACGATGTGCCGCTAAAAATTTTACTGTTGTTCCTAAGTAAATATCTTTCAATTTTTTATCCTCAGCCCATGAAATTGCTGTTTGAAGCAACATATGTGATGCGCCCCATTCTTTTCCGCGAAACTCTTTTTGTACGAACATTTTTCTTAGCGCTACTTGATGATTCTCAATATCTAATAAAGCTACTGTTCCAACTACTTTACCATCATAAATTGCTACCCAAAAGTTTCCGTGATCCTTTTGATAGAATGTTTCTATTTCAAGTAAATCAGGTTGCTCTTCTTTCGTAATTGAAACATTATACTCTTTTTGCTGAATATGAACGATAAGATCTACTACTTCCTCTTGAAACGTACCTTCATATGGAACAATACGAATCTTCTCGTTCATCGAATCTCTTTCCATTCTGAAGCTAGTAAACTATATACAGCGATATCATGAAAATGATCATATAGCCATTCTTCATCTCGTAAAATACCATCTAACTTAAATCCTAAACGTTCTGGAATTGCGCGGCTCTTTGCATTTCCAACACCGCAACGAATTTCAATTTTATTCAGCTTTAAATTTTCAAATGCATAGTGAAATACAGCCTTTACGCTACGCGTCATAATACCTTTCCCGCCAGCATCTTCTGCAAGATAATACCCAAGACTCGTCGCTTTCTTCCCCCAGCTCACCGGATGAATGCCTACCATCCCAACGAGCTTTCCTTTGTAACGTATACCACTTTCAAAACCGTCTCCCTCTGCAAACTTCTTTAACCACATCGGAAAAATTTCATCATAAGCATCAGCAGATTTTGTCCCATCTACCCAAGGGAGCCATTTTCGTAAATGATTACGGTTTTGATCTAATAATTGATATAATTCCTCTTTATGATGTTTTTCTAGTAATTGTAGTTCGATTTCGTCATCTACTCGGAGTGTGAACATGTTTTTTAGTCCCCTTTTTAGTTTTCTTATTATTCTAACACTTATATTTCAAAACGCGTACCAATATATCAACGATTTTTGAAATATATCGAACACAACTCCATATATATCGACGTTTTGACATTAATGCACAACCACGACAACATAAAAAAGACGCACAGCCAAGCTATGCGTCTTTTCTATTATTTCTCTGCAACTTGAACTTCTTTTACGTAAGCCGCTTCGAATTTTTGGATGTCACCTGCGCCCATGAAAATTAGAACGCCGTTTTTATGTTTCTTTAATACATCCGTTGTTGTATCTGTAATTAATTCTGCACCGTCAATACGCTTTTGCAGATCTTCGATTGTTAATTCACCTTTGTTTTCACGTGCTGATCCGAAAATATCACATAAGTATACTTGGTCAGCCTTGCTTAGGCTTTCTGCGAACTCATCTAAGAACTTTTCTGTACGTGAGAATGTATGTGGCTGGAATACAGCGACAATTTCACGCTCTGGATGTTTTTGACGAGCAGCTTCAATCGTTGCATTAATCTCTGTCGGATGGTGTGCGTAGTCATCGATGATTACTTGCTCTCCCATCGGCTTTTCATTAAAGCGACGTTTTACGCCTTCAAAAGTTGTTAATTGATGTTTTACTGCTTCTACATCAACATTTTCATAATGGCAAAGCGCGATTACTGCTAACGCATTTAATACGCTGTGATTGCCGTATCCTGTAATTTTGAACGTATCATAGTACGTGTTACGAACGAATACATCAAATATCGTACCATCTGTTCTCTTTTGAATGTTGCGTGCTTGGAAATCATTATCTTCTCCAAATCCATAGAAAATAACAGGTACTTTCGCTTGAATTTTTTGAAGTTCTTCATCATCTCCACATGCAATAATGCCTTTTTTCACTTGCAATGCCATCTCTTGGAATGCACTGAATACATCATTGATGTCTGCAAAATAATCTGGATGATCAAAATCAATATTCGTCATAATTGCATAGTCTGGATTATAAGACAAGAAATGACGACGATACTCACAAGCTTCAAATACAAAATACTTACTATTTTCTACCCCATGCCCTGTTCCATCTCCAATAAGGTAAGATGTTGGGTGTGCACCTTGCATTACATGGGCTAACAAACCTGTTGTTGATGTTTTTCCGTGTGCACCAGTTACAGCAACACTTGTGTATTGGCTCATCAGGTCACCTAAGAAATGATGGTAACGATGGACTGGGATGTTTAATTCTTTTGCTGCTACGATTTCTTCATGCGTATCAGGAAATGCATTTCCTGCAATAATCACTTGTCCTTCTTCTACATTATTCTTATCAAAAGGAAGGATCGAGATACTACGCTTTTCCAACGCTGTTTGTGTAAAGAAACGCTTTTCATAATCAGACCCTTGAACAGTATGCTTCATATCATGAAGAATTTGCGCTAATGAACTCATTCCTGTTCCTTTAATTCCTACAAAATGGTAAACTGTCATCTTAAAGAACCTCCAACATTTCGAACTAATACAACGGCCTATCTATAAGACAGTATATGAATCTTTTCTTATTTTGGTAATCATCATACATTTTTGATGTAGTGAAGTTATTCTTTCCCTTCACTTATCAGGATAAACTCGTACGTACTTCTTTATATGTCCATAATAAGTCCATTATAGCAAAAAAGAAGCCGCTATACTATGATAACAGAAAAACTGATAGGGTCAATCACCTATCAGTTTTTCTCTCTTTTACATCTCTTCTCTTTTTTCTAATTGAACACGCTCTAAACGTGGGTTTGGACGATATTTACGACCAGCTTTTGCTTCTGGTTTCCCATTTAGTTCTACATTATCACCAGTAAAGCCAATATTCATTTTTAATAAGCTACTTCCTACCCCGTATATGTCAACAGGTACGTTTTGAGCTTCAAATTCACGAATACGCTTCTCATCAAATCCACCAGTTACAACGATGTCTACATGCTGGAATCCTTCTTCATCAAGTGCTTTACGAAGTGCGAATACAAGCGATGGGTTTACACCACGTGGATCGAATGTTCCAAGTACTTCTGGGTGGCGAATAAAGTATTGATCAATCATCGTGCGGGACGTATCTACACGTACACCTTTTAATGTTGATCCAAATTCACGCGCTACGCGAAGTGCATCTGTAATGACATCATTGTTGTAATCAATTAATACAACTAATTCATCTTCTGGGAATTTCTTATGATATGCTTTTGCCGCTTCCACAACATCACCATTAAACATTTGAATTAATGCGTGAGGCATCGTCCCCATACCACTTTTGCCCCACCATTCATTCATCGCATGCGTCGCTTGTGCGCTCATACCTCCGATGTATGCTGCATAACCGTCACCAGCTTGTTGTGTATAATGATCATCACGGTCTCCCATGAAAATAACTGGTTTTTCTTTATCTACGCTACGCGCAGCTTGGACAACGTTATATACGTTTGTCGCAACCGATGTACGACGAGCTAAAATCCCATCAATGACACCTTCTAAAAATCCGAAATTTTCATAAGGACCATGAATTGTTAACACTGTTTCAAATGGACTAATTTTATCGCCATCTTTTAAAGAGTTAATCTCAAGTTCCTCAGGATTTTTAGCGAATGTTTGTAGCAATGCAATTACTTCATCCGTTCCGCAAAGAACTGCATTTTCCTTTTGGAAAAATTGCATCGTTACAACACTTTTCGGGCGAAATTCTTCGATGATTTCTCTAGTCTTTAAAAAGTAAACGGCAGAGAACCAACCTTCTCCAACACGTTCGTCAAATTTAAATGTTTTATTTGTTAGTCTATTTATTTCACCTTTTAATTTTAATTCAATTTCTTTCATGTCGCTTTACTCCCTACTTTACTATCCAACATTTTCTCTTAGTATACAGCAAAACCGTTTACTATACATTTGTTTCCTGCATAGCGGCAAATTCATCCTCAGAAATAAGGACATCTCTCGGTTTCGTTCCTCTACCTTCAGAAATAATTCCTTGCGATTCCATCTCTTCAATGAGACGTGCCGCGCGATTATAACCGATGCGGAATTTTCGCTGTACAGAAGATGTGGACGCTCCCCCTTGTTCTACAACAAATTGACATGCATCAAGGAACAATTCGTCTTCCGACTCAGCTTGTTCTGTTTTCGCTAATAAATCCTCTTGCTTAAATAAGTAATTCGGCTTCATTTGCTTTTTCACATGATCAACTGTTTTTTCAATCTCATCATCCGATACATATACACCTTGTACACGAACTGGTTTAGATGTACCGTTCCCTAAGAATAACATATCACCACGGCCAAGTAATTTCTCCGCGCCCCCAATATCAATAATCGTACGCGAATCAACTTGAGATGATACAGTAAACGCAATACGCGTTGGAATGTTTGACTTAATTAAACCTGTAATAACATCTACAGATGGACGCTGCGTCGCTACTAATAAATGAATACCACAAGCACGTGCTTTTTGCGCAATACGACAAATCGCTTCCTCAACATCACCAGGTGCTACCATCATTAAATCGGCTAACTCGTCAATGACAATAACGATATAAGGTAATGTCTCTCCTGGAATTTCTCGCTCACTTACAATCGTATTGTAGCGAGTTAAATCACGAGCACCTGCGTGTGCAAACAATTCATAACGGCGTTCCATTTCCTCAACTGCCCATTTTAATGCAGCTGTCGCTGCTTTTACATCCGTAATAACAGGTGCTACAAGATGCGGAACAGAATTGTATGGTGCAAGCTCAACCATCTTCGGATCAATTAACATTAACTTCACTTCATGTGGTTTCGCTTTATATAAAATACTCGTTAAAATGGCGTTAATACACACACTTTTACCTGAACCCGTTGCACCCGCAATAAGTCCGTGCGGCATTTTTCGAATATCCGTTACAATTGGATCCCCTGAAATATCAAGTCCAAGCGCAACAGTAAGCGGTGATTCACTCTTTGTGAATACAGGACTTCTTAAAATTTCGCGAAGAAATACTGGCTTACTTTCTTTATTTGGAACTTCAATTCCAATTGCACTCTTCCCTGGAATCGGCGCTTCAATACGAATATCTTTCGCAGCTAAACTTAACTTAATATCATCACTTAAGTTTGTAATTTTATTTACTTTCACACCTGGGTCTGGCTGTACTTCAAAACGAGTTACCGCTGGCCCTTGCGATACATTAATAACATGTGCGCCAACGTGAAAATTATTAAACGTTGTATCTAATAATTCTTTCTGCTCCTCTAACCATTCTGTATTATCTAACGCTGATTGCTGTGGAATCGACAACAGCGCTAATGGTGGAACAGTATATGTCGGTGGTGTATGCAATACATTTCGCATATCGTTCTCTCTTTGATTTACAACATATGCTTTCTCTTGTACTTCCGTACTTGAAATTGGCTTTTGTACTTGCTCTACCACTACTTGCTGCATTGGTTGCTCTTCCACTTGTGGTTCTACTACTTGCTGCACTGGACGCTCTTCCACTTGTGGTTCTACTACCACCTGCTGCACTGGGCGTTCTTCCACTTGTGGTTCTACTACTTGCTGCACTGGGCGCTCTTCCACTTGTGGTTCTACTACTTGCTGCACTGGGCGCTCTTCCACTTGTGGTTCTACTACCACCTGCTGCATTGGGTTTTCTTCCACTTGTGGTTCTACTACCACCTGCTGCACTGGGCGTTCTTCCACTTGTGGTTCTACTACCACCTGCTGCACTGGGCGTTCTTCCACTTGTGGTTCTACTACCACCTGCTGCATTGGGTTTTCTTCCACTTGTGGTTCTGCTACTACTTGCTGCACTGGGCGTTCTTCCACTTGTGGTTCTGCTACCTCTTGTTGTACTGGCTTATTCTCTACTCGTACATTAGCAGAAGGCTGCATTGCATTTGCTCTAGCTGCATGTCTTTCCATTAATCGTGTTCTATCTTGTTTCAACATAACAACATTAAATGGTACATGGCGCTTTTTCTCACGTTTTGGTTCTTCTTTTTGTACAACTGGTTGCTCTTCTGCGATTGGTGTTTCTTCTACAACTCGTTGCTCTTCTACGACTGGTGTTTCTTCTACAACTCGTTGCTCTTCTACGACTGGCGCTTCTTCTACAACTCGTTGCTCTTCTGCGACCTGTGCTTCTTCTACAACTCGTCTATTTTCCTCTGTTTCTGCAATTAAAACATTCGCAAAGCTTTGAACATCTTTCTTCGTTTGTTCATCAGCCTCAGCAACATGTATGAATTCACTCTTTTGTTCAATTGCTTCATCTTCTTGCTGAATTTCCTCAAGTGCTACAAATGTCTCTACTACAGGCGCTTTTGTTTCTGCAATCACTTCTGTTTCTTCTGCTTCCGCAATTACTTCCACTTCTTCTGACTCTTCCGTTTCTGCAATTACTTCCACTTCTTCTAGCTCTTTTGCTTCCGCAATTACTTCCACTTCTTCTGACTCTTCTGCTTCCGCAATTATTTCCACTTCTTCTAACTCTTCTGCTTCCGCAATTACTTCCACTTCTTCTGACTCTTCTACTTCCGCAATTACTTCAGCTTCTTCTGACTCTTCTGCTTCCGCAATTACTTCTACTTCTTCTGACTCTTCTGTTTCTGTAATTACTTCCACTTCTTCTGACTCTTCTGTTTCTGTAATTACTTCCACTTCTTCTAGCTCTTCTGTTTCCGCAATTACTTCTACTTCTTCTAGCTCTTTTGCTTCCGCAATTACTTCCACTTCTTCAGGTGCCTCTGTTTCCATAACTACTTCTTCAAACTCTTCCGTTTCTGCAATTACTTCTACTTTTGACACTTCTTCTGGTATTTCCACAATGATTGTTTCTTCAAGTTTTTCTTCTGCTTTGACAATCACTGATTCTTCTGGAGCTTGCTTTTCTACTTCAATAGTAGGTTGTTTTATTTCTGTATTACGTTTAATTTCTTCTGATAATATTGTATCCTCGTGCTCTACTTTAGAAGCTACTAATTCTTCTTGTAGATTGTTTTCGTTTAACACCACTACATCTTTTTCTAGCTTAGCACTTTCCATCTGCTCAGCTACTGTTTTATGAAGTAATTCATCCGCTGAAACTTCCTGCGGTGTACTCATTTCTTGAATCACTTCTTTTTCTTCTACTAAAGGCACTTGGCGTTCAATTTCATAACCGTTTTTCTCTAGCCATTGATCAACTACTGACTTTTCTTCCTTTTTATTCTCTTCATATTGTTGCTCCCCTTGCTGGTTAGCAGCTCTATGACTAGAAGAAGTTGGTGCTTGTCCTTCTGAGAAATCAGATAATGTATATCCTTTTTTCTCTAACCATGCATCAACGACTGATTTACCCTCTACAGATATTTCAAGGTCTTCTCTTTCCTTTACTTCCTCCTGCTTTTCTTCCTTTTTCTCTACTGAAGGACGATTATATCCATAAATTGGCGAAATCATTTCTGTTGGACGAAATGGTCTACGGTTACTCTCTTGCGAAGGTACAGATGCCTTTTTAACGACAGACTCCCGCACCGGTTCATATTGCACTTCCGGCTCTTCATATGTAGAAACTACCTTTTCCACATACGGTCGTCTGCTTCTTTCCACCTTTATTCCTCTTTGGGCAGTCGGTTCTTCATATGTTACTCCTTGAACAGGTTGTTCTTCGAAGCGATTTACTTCGCTTTCATCCTCTTCATCGAACCCATTATCCGGTACTAAAGGAAAACGGCATTTACCTGCATTCCTACTTGCCATTTGTGCTTCTCTTGCTTCAGTGTAGTGGTTTACACGAGGAAT
Organism: Bacillus sp. PK6-16; assembly: GCF_056530295.1. Classification (NCBI taxonomy): domain Bacteria; kingdom Bacillati; phylum Bacillota; class Bacilli; order Caryophanales; family Bacillaceae; genus Bacillus; species Bacillus sp. PK6-16. The sequence continues at coordinate 786,413 of NZ_CP096511.1, read as the reverse complement.
TTTCGGCTGACTTTCAATTTGCTTTGGTACTTCTTTATTCATCGCTGTTTGTTCTTCCTCTTTGTTAAACAGCTTTTTCATCCAATCTAACATGCTTACCACTCTTTCTACTAAATAGTAACATCCTTTATTGTATCAGCATTCGGCAAAAAGTGCAGGTAAAATTAAGCATGTCATATTTATCCACAATATTCTAATTTACGAGTGTTTCATATGAAAAAACGCAGCCTTTCATATAAGACTGCGCTTAAGCTTTACTCTTCTGATATGCATCTATGCTATCCGTTACACTTTGCAATAAAGAATTTACATATTGCGGGTCAGATAATTTTTTATCTTCTTCATAGTTTGACATAAACCCAAGTTCTAATAACACACCAGGAACCTTTGCCCAATTAAATCCAGAAAGATCATCCCGAAATTTAATTCCATTTACTTTTACTTGCTGGTTCTCCCTCATTTTATTTACAATCATTTGAGAGATTTGAAGACTTTCCGCATAAATCTCTTTCGTATACGGACTTCCTTCTGCCGGCGTCAATACAGCGAATCCACTTTGGTTTGGATTTTCAGAACCATCTGCATGAAGACGTAAAAATAAATTAGCCTTATGATTATTTGCGAATGTCGCCCTTTCTTTATTACTTATATCAACGTCTTGTGATGTTCTCGTCATTAATACTTGTATCCCTTTTGCTTCAAGCTTTTCTTTTAATAAAAAAGCCATTTCTAATACAAGTACAGCCTCTCTCTTTTTCGTCACAACACCTGTTGTACCGTCTGTCACTTTATATTTTTGCGTTGTTGCCCCTGGTCCAATCGGCTCTAAATTTAAATTCGATTTTTGTTGATGCCCTGGATCAATAACGACGAGAAACTTCTCTTGTTTTTCATTACTCTCTATTTTTTGTTCATTATTTTGCACTGGTTGCTCAGTTGGCTGCACTGGCGTAGTTTCTTCTTTCTTTTCATCAGATGATACTTCCTCTTGCTTATGTTCTACTTGGTCATTCGTTTGAATTGCTTGCGATTCTTCGTTCTTTTCTTGTTCTTGCTTCTTTTCTACCGGTGCGTCTTCTTTGGTATCTTTGTTTTTCTCTTGTATAGAAGATCTAGTTTCTTTTTTCGGCTGCTCTTGTGAACAACCGGCCATATATATTCCAATGAATGCAATCATGCTCATTATTTTTATATACTTCATACTTCTCCCCCATCACTTTGCACCGGATTCAAAGTTTTTCTTATAATTGCCCTATAATCTCATCTATATTTCCAATATAAACTGGCTGCCATTTTTCTGTACCACGTTCTGCAGTATAAAGCGGATAAGCGGCATCATCTATATTTACGAAAACTGGATCGCCCATATCCGTTTCATATCCAATTGTAATCCATTCTTCTTTCCATTTTCCGTGTTCTTCACTTATTAATGAATTTTTATGTTTATCGTGTCGGTAACCGATTTGTCCTTTTTCTAATTCACTTTCACTAAACAAATATATTTCATAAGTACCTAGCTCAACATCTTGCTGTTTTGAAGTTTCAATTCGTTTTAGAAGTTCTGCGATTTTTGGTTGCTGTTTCATACTTCTATCCCCTTCTACTTTTCTAAATTTTAACTAGATTGTTTATAAAATACAATATAGATTTTAAGAAAAAAGGTGACATCCTTATCATATTAACAATTTTTTGAATATATCTATCACTACTCTCAATATATCAACGATTTTTTAAATATATCTATCACTATTCTCAATATATCAACAATTCAACACGAAATTTCGAATTACCAACAATGAATGCAAAAAAAGAGAGGCTGTCCAAAAGGACAACCTCTCTTTTCTTATATCAATTAAAATTTAAACTCTTGTCCAACTTCAAAGCTATCTTCTAATACAAGAATACCTTTTTCTTGTGGAGCATCTGGAAGCTCTAATTCACGTGCAGAGCAGATCATTCCAGAAGAAGGAACACCGCGAAGCTCAGCTGGCTTGATTAACATACCGCTTGGCATTACAGCGCCGATTTTTGCAACGACAACTTTTTGTCCTGCATCAACGTTTGGTGCACCACATACGATTTGTAATGTTTCTGTACCGATTTCTACTTTACAAATGTTTAGCTTATCAGCATTTGGATGTTTTTCTTTTTCAGCTACATAGCCTACAACAAATTTCGGAGAAAGATCTGCTTCTACTGTTTCTTCAAAACCATTCTTCGCTAAAATTTCGTTGATTTTCTCTACAAGCTCTTTCGTTAATGTAAGGTTGCCTGTTTCTTTTACTTCTAAGTAAGAAGATGCATTAAAGATGTTGAATCCTGCTGTCTCATTGCTTTCACGATCGTATACGCGTGCAACATCTCCTTTGCGATCAAAAGTACGGTTCTCTAAAGTAATATCTTGTAAGGCAACAATTAAAGTGTCACCAATTCCTTCAAGGTTGTAAAAAACGTTCACTTCGTTCATCCTTTCTCTTTTCCATCTGTCTTCTTCCGATTTTTCGCTAAAATAAAGATTGGTTCAAATTCCCCATCTTCATATACGAATGAAAGTGATGTAATCGGAACATGCCCTTCGGCAAAAAATTTCATTGTCATTTGTGCAATAATATCATAACCGATTTCGTTGACGATATCAGCAATAATTAATACATCTTGGTGAGGAACAGCAACAACCATGTCACCAGAAATCTTTTCACGCATCGATTGTAGTAACGATTCGTTTAAAATACGAGTCGCGTCATACCCATCATTTGTGTTTAAAAAGTAGAATGTATTACCCGCTACTGTGTCTTGTTTAAATTCATAACCTAATGAGCGTGCGTTGAATAATGCCATTTCACGCACTTGCTGTTCTGTAAGTTCTAATTTTTGTAATAGACGCTCATCAATTAGTCGATACGTTTTATTCGAATCTAAAGCATAGTAAATACGTGTTTCCGCCGTATGATCCGTCATAATAAACGGATTTCCTTCTTCTGCTTGTTTCGGGAAAGAAGTAGAGCGAATAACAGGTAAAATTTTCGCTCCGCTATTTTCTTCTTTATGCATCGCAATTAGCGCTTCTTGTACGTAATAAGCAACTTCTTCAATTGCCTTTTCTTTGTTCACTTCCCATTTTGCCACAACTCCTGGAAGCGATACGTTAATACCTTTTTTGGAGTCTTTTTGTTCAATACGTAAAACTTCTTTCTCACTATCATACTGAAAGTCCCATTCTGGGCGAGATAATTTCTTTATTAACTCATCTTTCATCTTTTTACTTGTCATCTTCATCTCTTTTTTCCTCCCTTCCAAAAAAATAACCTCCCCCGCGAAGGTAGAGGTTGTTTTACAATTCAATTGGCAAATTGCCTTATTTTAAACCTTCAATGAACTCTTCGATTTGTTCTTGTGTTTTACGATCTTTGTTTACATAGCGACCAGTTTCTTCACCTTTATTGTACGCTACAAAGCTCGGAATGCCAAATACGTCTAATTTTACACATAGATCAATAAACTCATCACGATCTACATAGTAAAATGAGAAATCACTATATTTCTCTTCTACTTCTGGCATAAATGGATCTACAAAGCGGCAGTCTGGGCACCATTCTGCTGAGAACATAAAGACTACATTCTCTTCATTTTTTAACTGTTGGAATTGCTCCATGCTTTCTAATGACTTCATCTATATTTCCTCCTCTAACGGGTGCATTTTTCATGTTATAATCTTTCTTTTATACTACCATACATCGCGCATGGTGCAAGGTTTATGCTTGCTTTTTGTCATACTTATATTGCCCAACTAACAACTTAACAACGTGTACAAATAATTCCGTGCGGTCGACATAATCATCTGTAAAAATACCGATAGCACCTTCGTGACTACGAATATCTTTTCGCTGCACAAACTCTTCCATCACTTCGCTTAATTCCTTACCATCTTCAAGAGGTGCTAAAAAATCGTCTGGTAACGTAATACGCGCTCCTCCGGCCACAAATACTTTCCCATCCATTGTTGCTAGCGCGCCCCAATTACACATAAATAAACCGTGCTCCGTTTTCATTACGCCGCCTTCTAGCCCAATACCAATTGGAGCTTCTCCTTCCTCTAGCGCTCGCTTCGCTCTATTAATCGCTCCTTGCATCGTCTCTTCATCTGAGAAAGGCTGAGCTGATACTCCTGACGGAACAGAAAGAGATGTAATTTCAGCATCTTTCCAAACCTTCTCCACAGCGCCAACCTTCGTTTTATTCTTTGACCCTACTACTACTTTCATTTCGTTCACCTCTATAAAAATTCATCATTCTATTCTAATATCCGTATCAGATACGAATTAAGCATCAACCACTACCACATATCACCAAGTCATCTATTCAGCCTAAAAAAGAAGGGTTTTTCTAGCAACATTACCGTCTTCAAAAACAAAAACAGCCTTCCTCTCACTTCCTACTTGGGGTCTTCATACATCATTCGAACACCAATTAAACACTGACCACTCCCACTCATGGATGGGTCATCTATTCAAGCTAAAAAAGAAGGGTTTTCTAACAATATTACCATCTTCAAAAACAAAAACAGCCTTCCTCTCTTTTCCTATCTAGGGTCTTAATACACCATTCGAGCACCAATTAGGCACTGACCGCTTCCACTCATGGATGGGTCATCTATTCAAGCCAAAAAAAGAAAGGCTCTTCAGCCCTTCTTCCTCTCTACGCGTTATTCTTAATTGTCTCTAACGTCGTTTTATCTGTTGTTCTTACAAGCTTCGTAATTAATTCTTTCGCCGCTGCATAATCATCAACATGTAAAATTGAAGCATGTGTATGAACGTAGCGCGCACAAACACCAATTACTGCTGATGGGATACCAGAGTTACTTGTATGTACACGGCCCGCATCTGTACCACCTTGTGAAATAAAGTATTGGTACGGAATGTTGTTTGTTTCTGCTGTATCTAAAATGAATTCGCGTATTCCTCTATGTGTTACCATCGTGCGATCGTAAATACGAAGAAGGGCACCTTTTCCTAATTGACCGAACTGTGTTTTGTCACCAGATGCATCGTTTGCTGGACTTGCATCAAGCGCATAGAAAATATCTGGTTGAATCATATTTGCAGCTGTTTGCGCTCCGCGGAGGCCTACTTCTTCTTGTACAGTAGCACCAGAGTATAATGTGTTTGGTAATGTTTCATCTTTTAATTCTTTTAACAATTCGATTGCAAGACCACATCCGTAACGGTTGTCCCAAGCTTTCGCCATAATTTTCTTCTCATTTGCCATCGGTGTAAACGGGCAGATCGGCACGATTTGTTGTCCTGGTTTTACACCAATTTCAATCGCATCTTCATAACTATCTGCACCTATATCAATTAACATATTTTTTATATCCATCGGTTTTGCACGTTGCGCGTCACTTAATAAATGAGGAGGAATAGAACCAACAACCCCAATAACAGGACCATTCTTCGTCATAACTTGTACACGCTGTGCTAATAAAACTTGACTCCACCAGCCGCCTAACGTTTGAAAACGAAGCATTCCGTTTTTCGTAATTTGCGTAACCATGAAACCTACTTCATCCATATGACCTGCTACAAGAACACGTGGGCCAGTTTCGTCCCCTTTTTTCAGACCAAATACGCTACCTAAACCGTCTTGTACAATTTCATCTGCATATTTGCTTAATTCTTGTTTCATAAAACGGCGTACATCATGTTCAAAACCTGATGCACCTTGTAATTCTGTTAACGTACGAAATAATTGTAATGTCTCTTTATTCACGAAGTCCCCTTCTTTCAAACCTTAGTAGAATACCTCTTTTATTGTAACGAAATTTTCGAAATGTTTCTAGTTTCTTCTTTTTTAGCTGTATTTGCTTTATAATTATTATCGGTACACTATTTTTATTTTATAGAATTGAGGTGAATATATGAGCTGGAAAGGTTTAGTAGCAGGTCTTGGCGTTGGGTTCGCAGCTGGTTATCTCGTTGCAAACAAAGTACAAGAACAATCCCATATTTCTTCAGAAAAAGCATTGAAAATGGTGAAACAAGCATTAAGTCATAAAGGTGAAATTACTGGCTCTTGGGTACATATGGTTCCAGAGACATTTGAAAAATATGATGTCGCATATGAAGTTTATCGCGGCGGTCTTACAACAATGTTAAATGATATACAAGAACGATTTGAATTTTTAGTTGATGCTAAAACAGGTACTGTTTTAGAGGTTATAGCAGCATAAAAAGGAGGGTTCCCATTAGGTGAACCTCTTATTTTTTAATTGTGGGTATTGATTAAAATTATATCAGCGATTTCCCAATTATATCGACTTATCAACAAAACCCGACAATAAAAAAGAGGCTGCTCCAATAAATATGATGGAACAACCTCCTATTTTTATGCTTCTATACTCGTTTTCCGTTCTATTTTTTCTACGATATGCCCTTCCTCATTCCACTTCACAGCGCGATAATATGCATCATGGTAAAACGTAAACCATGCCTCTTTTTCAGCACCATACTTCATCCACTTTTGCTTATTTTCAATCGAGGTCATCGGATAATCATCGTATGCCATTACCCATAATACATTTTGATGCGCGTGCGTCGGCAATAGGTCTGCTAAGTGTAGCATCGTTTCCCCTTGACTCTCCAAAGCAATAACTGCATGTCCATCACTATGACCACCCGTACGCGCCATCTTGATTTCATCTGTAATTTCTATTTCTTGCTGGAACGTAACAACTTGATCTACAATTGGCTCCCAATTTTCCTTCCAATATGTATTACGTGATCTAATGTTTGGATTCCTCATTTCATTCCATTCTGTTTCACTTACGTAAACTTTCGCATTTGGAAATGACGGTACAAGGTGATCATCTTCCCATTTTGTTAGACCAGATGCATGATCAAAATGAAGATGTGTCATCAAGACGTAGTCGATATCTTCAGGCTTTAATCCTAATTTTTCTAATGATTCATAAACTGATGATTCTTCTGTTACACCTTGATTTCGTTTCATCTTCTCATTCAACTTACCGTTTCCTATCCCGGAATCAATGAGCATATTTCCGTCTTTTGTTTGCAAAAGTAACGGATCTGTTCGTAAATAAATATGATTTGTATCATTATGTTTATATTTACGTGACCAAAGTACTTTCGGCACGACTCCAAACATTGCTCCTCCATCTAAATGTGTATTCCCGCCTTTTAACCACGTTACTTTTATATCTCCAATTTGTAACTGTTCCATTACACATCCCCCTTTTTAATTAATCTTAACATAAAATTCTGATTATTTTAGATGTAAAAAAACCTACGCATTACTGCATAGGCTCTGTACGATATTTTGCTTCAACTCGGTAAATACGATGACCTTTACTAGAGAATTTCTCTTCGTATTCAGTCATGATGTTACCTTCAAAGTCGCTGTTATGAAGATCTAAGCTTAAGTATGTTAGTAACATACCATACTCAGCCATACTCATAAGAGAATATTCAAATAAACCTTGGTTATCTGTTTTGAAATGAATTTCTCCGCCTTCTACTAACACTTCTTCGTAATTACGTAAAAATGTTTTATACGTTAAACGACGCTTTGTATGACGTTTCTTTGGCCATGGATCTGAGAAGTTTAAATAAACGCGATCAATTTCACCTTTCGCAAAGAAAACTGTTAAATCTTCAGCATCTTTATTAATTAACTTTAAGTTTGGTAATTCTTCTTCAATTAATTTATCAAGTGCATCTACAACAACACTTGTGAATTTTTCAATTCCAATATAATTAATATGTGGATTCGCTTTCGCCATATCATACATGAAGCGGCCACGACCTGTACCTACTTCAATGTGAATTGGTTGTTCGTTTCCAAATACTTCTTTCCAGCTACCAGCGCGCTCCTCTGGGTTTCCGATTACGATATGTGAATATTCATTAATTCGATCCATTGCATACGGTTTATGTCTTAAACGCATAGATGTTTCCCTCTCTTTACATAGCTATTTTAAAGGAATAATTCCTTCTTTCTTTTTTAATCAATCTACCAAACAAAAAACCAAGTACGTACGAGCACTCGGTCCGTTTCTTTCAAGTATAAGATGTACCATTTTGATAAAAACTACATACAGCATTAAACATTCCATGACGAAACAGCTTTTTCTCTTACATTTGAAGAGAAAAACAATCGAAAGGATGATCCGTTCATGCCAATTAATCAACAACATCAATTAGAAGTGCTGAAAGATATTTTAGTCAACCACCAAAGTGATTGCTGCGGGACAGTTTCAGAATGCGAGCAATTAGAGCGCCTCATTCAATCGTTACTCGCAAACGATAATATAAGTAGTGACGCTAAAACAATGCTAAACGATGTATATTCTTATAGTCAATCGGGTAAATCTTCCTCTAATTTGGACAACCATATTTCCAATAATCAAGAACAACTTACTCAGTGGATTGCTGGAATGGACAATTTTTCTTAAGTATCATTCTGAAGCAAGTAGTTGCTGTAAATATTGATGCCAATATTCAGCTTCTGCTTGCTGTTTTTTTGTTGTATGCCATTGAATAGACAAAATCGTTTGTGCTATCACATACCATCTCATACGCCTAAGCAGCGATTCATCCATTTCAATATCATAGTAACCGAGCCACTCACTCCATTCCTGGCGCGGAATGTACCAATATAATAACATACCGAGGTCTAGAGCTGGGTCAGCAATTACAGCTCCATCCCAATCAATTAAAAACAATTCATCTTCATCCGACAATAGCCAGTTGTTATGGTTTACATCACAATGGCATACAACGAATTCATTGTATTCAATAGCTTTTAATGAATCCATTAAATATTGAAGGCCTTGCTGAATTGTTTCATCATCCCTTATATCTCCTCTTAAAACGAGTTGCAGTTGTTGTAATAACTCTTGTGCGTGAAGCGGCTGCTTCCCAAGTCTTTGAATCATCTGTACAAGCGCTTTAGAGGAGTGTATTTTCTTCAAAAGTTTCGCAACACGTTCTAGTTTCATATCCTCTGGCTCTAGCTTCTGTCCCGGAAGCCATTTTTGAGCAGAAATTACATCACCATTCGTTACCCTTCTTGTCCAAAGTAATTTTGGAACAATTCCTTCTGCTGACAATACCGCTAAAAAGGGCGATGTATTCCGCTTTAAAAATAACTTCTGTTGTCCGTTTTGCGCAATATATGCATCGCCCGTTACTCCACCAGCCGGTACAAGACTCCACTCTTTTCCTAATAATTGTTCCAACCATTCCATATTCATTACCCGTTAACAAATCCTTATCTTTTATAGTTATGAAAAGAAAAACCGCAACATTTCTACACATGTTGTGGATTCATATATTTTACTGTAAATGAAAAGAAAAATTAGCCTAAGCCAAAAATCCTCTATTTTATTTTACAAAACCTGTCATAGAATGACAACTTATCAAAATCGTCACCTTTGTCAATTCTACATTTATTACATTCTCATCGTCAAGTAGCGATTTGTCACATTATCGTCAATATATACGTGCTAATTGGAGCGAGCTTAAGTTCCTTTCCTCTAAATGAAGAAATTGGCTCTATTTTCGCTTCGTTTTCGTTTACTAACACATGCCACGTTGCTTCTTTCGGAAGTTGCACAGTTTTAGCTTCTAAACCGCTATTAAATAAGACGATAATCTCTTTCCACGGCCCAAACGTTTCTACATGCTCGAGGTGATATGCAAGTACTTCTGTAGATGTTTGTAAAAAAGTCATATGTTTTTTTATAAGGTCTGCGCTTTGTAATCGGAATGCCCCATGCTCTTTACGAATCGCAATTAAACCTTTTATATAGTTAACGGTCTCTATCTCTTTCTCTTTTTGATCCCAATCTAATTGATTGATCTCATCATTTGCATTATAACTATTTTCATTTCCTTTCTTCGTACGATAGAACTCTTGCCCTGCGTGTAAGAAAGGAATGCCTTGTGAAAGAATAACCATTGCGCTCGCTAACAGGTGACGTTTTTTCAAAATCGTTTCTGATTCTTCATTACTGCGCACTAGTTTATCCCACATCGTCATATTATCATGACATTCTACATAGTTAATGCTTTGCGCTGGCTCTAGAAACAGCCCTGTTTCTTTCATACTTAAAAGACTTCCTGCTGCAATATACTGCAAATGATTACAGTCTACATGCCCACCAAATGCAAAACCACGCTTATTTATATGAAATGTACTCCCTTTTATCCCATCACGAAATTGATCATTAAACTGCGCGATATGTGGCATTTTCTTCGCATTATTTAACGTTGCTTTTTCTTTGGCAGGAAGCGGTGTTTGTAAATCCCATCCTTCTCCTAATAACAAAGCATCTCTTTTTATGTTTCGCACTTCTTTTTCTATCATATTCATTGTATCAACATCTAAAATTCCCATTAAGTCGAATCGGAATCCATCGACATTGTATTCAGTAAGCCAATATAAAATAGACTCTACAATGAATTTCCTCATCATTTTCCGTTCAGACGCTATATCATTTCCGACTCCCGTCCCATTAGAAGGCATACCATCTTCACCATGACGAAAATAATATCCTGGAACAAGCTTTTCAAATGATGATAGCTCTCTTTCATAAACATGATTATATACAACATCTATAATCACCCTAATACCTTGTTTATGAAATGTTTCAATTAGTTGTTTGCACTCAACTATCCTGTTATACGGATCAGAGGGGTTTGTAGCATAATATCCTGTTGGTGCATTGTAATATAATGGATTATATCCCCAATTATAGGCGGACGAAGGATTCGCCTCATCTACACCACCGAAACAATATAAAGGTAATAGTTCAACATGTGTAACACCTAAATCTTTTATATGAGACACCCCTGTTAATGTCCCATTCCGTCCTGTTGTTCCCTCTTCCATCAATCCTTTATATGTTCCCTTTTGAATTACTCCACTATTTGGATGTATAGTCGCATCACGAATATGCAGTTCATACAATATGGCATCTGTCATTGATTGTAATGTTGGTAATCCCTCTCGTCTTGTTACATTCGTTTTTTCTAAATTGATAACAACACCATGTTTTCCATTTACCGTCACCGACTTTGCATAAGGATCCACAGCTTCGTTCCATATTAAATTAATACAAACAAGAAATGTATAGCGTGCTCCGTCTAAATCACCTTGTAATGTTTGAATCCAAACTCCGTTTTCTCCCCTGTACATTTCATGATCGGCATATTCTTTATCGCCCTTATAAATTCTTACTTTCGCAAGCCTTGCAGTTGGGGCCCATACTTTAAATGTCGTTTCTTCTTTTTGATAAACAGCACCTAAATCTGTACCTTCGTAATAATACTTTTCATCGAAAATTTTTGTTCGAATAACAGCACCTATTTGTAAATCAGTTTCTTCATTCCGTTCATCTCGTACTGTATAATACTTCCCCACATCTAGCGGCTCTTCTATAAAGCACTCATACTTCGTTGCATCTGGAAGCGCAATCGTATGAGCAATCGGTAAATCTTTCACATTACTTCCTTCTTGCAAACGAAATGTCCGACTTGTTCCATACGCATGTGGGAGCAAAATTGTAATTTTATTCATTTCATCTAAATAGGCATCAAATGGACGTTTTACTTTCAACATAAAAAAATCACCATCATTCTCAAAGTTAAAATAAAGTGAAACTTTAATGAGCGAGAAAATTTCTCCATCCTCACTTATTATTAGCCTTCACCAATTAGGCGAGATAAAATGAGCTGCAAATGATAAGGCTTTTCTTATCAACAAGACTCTATACAGTAACTCCATTCTTCTCTATAGTATATTCACCTGCATAAAAAACGTTTTCAACATTCTATTTTTGTAATTTTATTTCAGCAATCGATTTATACTTCGGGGTTTCTTTCACGTGGGATTCGTATAAAGTAATTGTATCTGCTTGAAATGATATTTCAGGCACTTCTTTTATACTTTCTAAACGAAACTTTTCTTCTCCTATCCATTTACGAGCAACGGTAATATGCGGGTGATATGGGCGTGTTTCTAGAGAAAATCCATTTTCTTCACAAATGGCATGTATTTGCTTTTGCAACTGAAACAAATCGTGATTCTCACTTACCTTCGCCCAAAAAATACGAGGCTGATCTTCCCTACCAAACGTTGAAAAACCTTGTAATGTGAACGATAGTTCTTTTGTTTCTGCAATTGTTTGTAATCCATTCTTTATTCCCTCTAGCTGTTCCTCCGTTGCACTCCCTAAAAATGAAAGGGTAATATGATAGTCTTCTTTATGTACCCATGAACGAAATTGTAATTCCTCTTGCATGTCCTCTTTATAGTTAGACAGCATTTCTTTTATATGATTCGGTAACGTAATTGCGACAAAATAATGCAGTTCCATGTACATCTTCTCCTTCTTTCTATTGTTGCTTTTCTTTCTTATCTCATTCAGGTAAAAAGAAGCCGCTCTCCAAAATAGAGAGCGGACATTATTTATATATCCATTACTTCGCTAATTCATGAATTGCTTGCGCGTAAATTGCTGTTGCTTTTAATAAGTCTTCAATTTCGATATACTCATCTTTTTGATGCGCAAGTTCTTCTTTTCCAGGGAATAGCGGGCCAAATGCCACACCAGCTTTTAATGAACGAGCATAAGTACCGCCGCCGATTGCTAATAGTTCTGCTTTTTCACCTGTTTGTTCTTCATACACACGTTGTAACGTACGGATTAATACGTGATCTTTATCGACGTGATGCGGGCGAGAATTAGAATAGTCAGCCACTTCAAAACCATGCGTACCAACATATGCTTTCAACTTCACAATTGTTTCTTCAAAGTTAGTTGTAACTGGGTAACGTACGTTTAGCCCTAAGTTACCACCGTTTTCTTTCGTATAAGAAATGCGACCGACATTCACTGTTAACGGACCGCTAATTTCATCTTTATAAGCAATAGTAGCTTTTTCACCAAAAATATCACCAGTAAATGTTTCTGTTGCAAATGTCGCAAATGCAGTTGCTTTTCCATCAAGTGAAACTGTAGTTAAGAAGTTTGCTAATAATAAACCTGCATTTTCTCCTTTTTCAGGAGTAGATCCGTGCGCTGAAATTCCTTCTATTTGCAACGTCACTGTATTTCCTTCTATAGTCGATTTCCCTATTTTTTTAGCAGTTTGTAAATACTCTTCATATGCTACTGTAAGTGCATTTACATCTTCTCCTGTAATAACCGCTTCTGCAAAATCAGGAACCATATTTAAACGGCGCCCTGAATCAAATGAAACAAGTTCATATGTACCTTTTTTCTCTTCACTACCATTTTGCACAACTTGTATATCAGAAATTCCTTTTTCTGCATTAATAATTGGAAAATCCGCGTCTGGCGCAAAACCGATTGTTGGCATTTCTTCGTTTTTAAAGTAGTGATCTACACATTTCCAATTGCTTTCCTCATCTGTTCCTATAATCATACGAACACGTTTGGAAAGAGGTAAGCCTAATTCTTTCACAATTTTCATCGCATAATATGCTGCCATCGTTGGGCCTTTATCGTCAATTGCACCACGTGCAAAAATCTTTCCGTCGCGAATATCTGCACTATATGCAGGAGTCGTCCAGCCATCTCCTTCTGGTACAACGTCAACGTGACAGAGAATACCTACTAATTCTTCTCCTTGCCCCATTTCAAGATGACCTGCATATCCTTCTAAATTTTTAGAAGTAAAACCTTCAGTTTCTCCTTTATGTAACATGAAAGATAAAGCTTTTTCTACACCTTCACCGAATGGTGCGCCCTCTTTCGCAGATTCTTCTTCCCATACACTTTTAATTTGTAAAAATTGTTGTGTATCACGAATTAAATCATCTTTTCGTTTCGCAACTTCTTCTGTCCAATTAATTGCTGACATCACGCATCCATCCTTCACTATATTGTTTCTTTCATCATAACAAACCGAAATCTCTTATGCCATACACGAAAACTAAATACCGAACAATTGTAATATTTCAGATATTTCTTATTAGTTTTTCTTTTGTTTTTTCAAAAAAATTTGCAGGAATTTGGCGTTTTACGTAGAATTTTATGTGTTAGTTGACTGACCATATATACAATGTCAACTACCAATATTTTTCTATATGAATATTTGTTAAATTTCTGTAAAATTTAAGTAGATTAAAGCATGAATTTTATCATGTAGAGTACAATGGTAGTAACGACCTTCTTTCCTGAATGGGGTCAAAAAAACTAGTAGAGGAGTGGTTTTCTCTTGAAACCTACAACTACTCGTATGCTAACACGCATTAAATCAATTTATATGTACATCAATGAAAACGGAACGGTAACGACGAAAGACCTTGTAGATGAGTTCGGGATCACACCGCGAACGATACAACGTGATCTAAATGTGTTGCAGTTTAATGAACTCGTGTATAGCCCTTGCCGCGGTAAGTGGACAACAACAGGAAAGAAAGTGAGAATGACCTCATAACGAAAAATAATTGTATGGTAAATAAATACATACCCCTTTCTAATAATTAGAAAGGGGTCTTTTCTGCGCCTATAAAGGTACTACTTTTCAGTATCTACTTGATATGTTTTTAACATTTCTACTTCTTCATCTGTTAGCTCTCGGTATTGTCCAAGTTCTAGTTCTTCATCTAATACTAACGGACCCATCTCTGTTCTCTTTAGGTAGACTACTTTTTTTCCTACCGCTTCAAACATACGCTTCACTTGATGGAATTTCCCTTCCGTAATCACAAGCTCAATTTCAGAAATATCATCGCTTTTCAATATTGTAAGTGCACCTGGCTTTGTTTCATAGCCATCGTCTAAAATAACACCTTTAGCAAATTCTTTTACATCCTCTTCTGTTACTACTCCTGCAACGTGTGCATAATATTTTTTCGGCACATGCTTTTTCGGAGATAATAATTGATGTGATAACTTCCCATCATTTGTTATCAATAAGAAGCCTTCCGTATCGATATCAAGTCGTCCAACTGGGAACGGATCAAAGATTGCATCTTCTAATTCTAATAAATCTATTACTGTTTCATGATTATCATCTTCCGTCGCTGAAATAACACCTTGTGGTTTATGCATCATTAAGTAAACAAATTCTTTGTATTCCACAACTTCACCGTGAATCATAACTTCTTGCTCTTCTACATTTACATGAACTTTCGCATCTTTTACTGGCGTTCCATCAATTTTCACAACGCCATCTTTCAATAATTTCTTTACTTCTTTTCTACTTCCATATCCCATATTTGCTAATAATTTATCTAATCTCACGTTTTTCACCTTCTTTATTTATCATAGAAAAGGGGACGTAATTACGCCCCTCTTGATTTCAACTTTATTTTAAATCTACTACCAAGTTTACGTTGAATTTTATCTAATGCTTCTCCACCAAATACTCTTTCAAGTACTCCTGTGCGAATTGCTAACAATCCGTAAACAAGACCGCCAATACCTGCACAAATCGCAACTGTTATAAGAGCACCAATACGGCCATCAGGCGAAATCATGAAGGATAGAATCCATTGTGATAGTTTTACAGCAACAACCATTATAAGTGTCAGTACTGCAATTTGGAATGTTCTTTTATATACAACACCGAATGAATAGTGTGCGTATTTTTTAATTTGTTGATTTGTGTACCAAACAGAAGCTAAGAAACCAACTGCTGTCGCTAGAATTGCTCCTACTGTACCGAAATAACGAATAAAGATTACGTTACATACAAATTTCAAAATAACGCCCATTATAAGCGCAATAATCGCATGCTTCTGCTGGTTAATACCTTGCAGGATTGCCGCTGTTACTGTAAATAAAGCGAATAACAACGCAACTGGTGCATACCACATTAATACTTGTCCACCTAGTGGATCTGAATCGTAAAACGCAGTATAAATTGGATATGCAAGTGAAGAAATACCGACAACTGCTGGCAATGTTAAAAACATATTTGCCTGGAATGTTTGTGTAATTTGTAATTTCAAATAGCGGTATTGTTTTTCAGTAAATGATTTTGTAATTGCTGGTACAAGCGTTAAACTAAACGCTGTTGCAAGTGATACAGGAATCATAATTAACTTATGCGTCCACATTGTGAAAATACCGAGAGCTCGCTCTGCGATATCACCTTGACCAATCGCCTGCATAATTGAGTTAAATGTCAATGTATCAATTTGTTGATATAAAGGAATTGTTAACCCAATTACAACGTAAGGAATCGCATATGCAAATAACTCTTTAAACAATTGAACGGTGCTTACTGTTGATTCTGGTACAGTTTGTTCAATTAAATATTGATCCAAATATTTTTTACGTTTTAGCCAGTACCAAATTAACACACCGAGTGCTCCAACCGCTGAAACGAACGCAGCAAATGTCGCTACTCCAACTGCTGTTGCAACTGTACCGCCAAGTACTTTAATAACGATAAAACTACCTGCTAATAAAAAGACGATACGAATAATTTGTTCAATAATTTGTGAAACGGTAGTTGGTCCCATAGACTGGTGACCTTGGAAATAACCACGAATTAAACTCGCTGCTGGTACAACAATAAGTGCGAAACTTACAAGACGAATGATCGTCGTAACTTCTCCTACATTATTGTGTATACTTTGTTTACCAAGCATCGCTTCTGCAAACAATGGCGCCGTCATGTACAGTACTAGGAACGAAAGAACTCCTGTTACTATCATCATAACCATTCCCGAGCGGAACATTCTCCGGCTCGTTTTATAATCGCCAAGCGCATTATATTTGGAAACAAATTTTGAAACAGCAAGTGGCACACCTGCCGTTGCGATACTTAAAAAGATCGTATATGGAATGTATCCATATGTATAGAGCGTTCCGCCTTCTGTTCCTACTAATGCATGAAACGGAAAGACGTAAATCATGCCTAAGAACTTTACTAAAAATGTCCCTAGCGTAACAATAAGCGTTCCGCGCAGAAATTTCGAATCGGACATACAAAAATCCTCCTACATCTACATAAAGTGAAACTATAATTAGTTGGAGACTTCTCTCCCACTCCTTATTAGTTGAACCATTCGAGCATTTACAGGCTAACAGACTCCCTATTTACTTCTCCTAAATCTTGAGGTTTTAGTCTTATCGCCTACAAATGGCAGGATAGTGCTGAACTCTAACTTTTGTATTGTACCACAATTCTCTCATTAAGCAGTACTTCACTCTATTTTTCTTTTAAGGGAAAACATGCTATTCTTTTAGGCAGGAAATGTAGAAAATGAGGTCGATATATTATGCATTATGATGTTATTGTCATCGGCGGCGGTCCTTCTGGGCTAATGGCTGCAAT
This sequence comes from Bacillus sp. PK6-16, assembly GCF_056530295.1. Classification (NCBI taxonomy): domain Bacteria; kingdom Bacillati; phylum Bacillota; class Bacilli; order Caryophanales; family Bacillaceae; genus Bacillus; species Bacillus sp. PK6-16. Next base: position 769,074 of record NZ_CP096511.1, on the reverse strand, counting down.
TGGTGCTGCAGAAGAAGGCGCAAATGTCTTACTTCTTGATAAAGGAAATAAACTTGGGCGTAAACTTGCAATTTCTGGTGGCGGACGCTGTAACGTAACGAACCGTCTACCACTTGATGAAATTGTTAAACATATACCAGGAAACGGTCGCTTCTTATACAGCGCTTTTTCTATTTTTAATAATGAAGATATTATTACATTCTTCGAAAATCTCGGTGTTAAATTGAAAGAAGAAGACCACGGTCGCATGTTCCCTGTGTCAAACAAAGCACAATCTGTTGTAGACGCACTTTTAACACGATTAAAAGACTTAGGTGTAAAAATTCGTACAAATACGCCTGTTGAAACGATTGAATATGAAAATGGTCAAACAAAAGCAGTTATACTGCAAACAGGCGAAGTGTTAGAAACAAATCACGTCGTTATCGCTGTTGGCGGAAAATCAGTTCCTCAAACTGGATCTACTGGAGACGGATATGCTTGGGCTGAAAAAGCGGGTCATACAATCACAGAATTATTCCCAACAGAAGTACCTATCCTTTCAAACGAGCCGTTTATACGTGACCGCTCATTACAAGGTCTTGCTTTACGTGATATAAACTTAAGTGTATTAAATCCGAAAGGAAAAGCTATCATTTCTCACAAAATGGACATGCTCTTCACTCATTTCGGCCTATCTGGACCTGCTGCTCTTCGCTGTAGCCAATTCGTCGTGAAAGCACTGAAAAAGTTTAAAACGAATACAATACAAATGAGTATTGATGCATTGCCAGAGGAAAATAGCGAGCAACTATTTCAGCGCATGCTGAAACAAATGAAAGAAGATCCAAAAAAAGGAATTAAAAACGTTTTAAAAGGTTATGTTCCTGAACGTTACTTCCTATTCTTATTAGAAAAAAATGAAATTGACGGCAGCGAACAAGCTGGACAAGTTTCTCACGAAAAGATTCGTGCACTTGTGAAAGACTTTAAAGAGTTTACTGTGAATGTAAATGGTACGCAGTCAATTGAAAAAGCATTCGTTACTGGCGGCGGTGTATCCGTGAAAGAAATTAATCCGAAAGAAATGTCTTCTAAATTTACGAACGGCTTATATTTCTGCGGAGAAGTTCTTGATATTCATGGTTATACTGGTGGCTATAATATTACATCAGCCCTTGTTACTGGTAGAATTGCCGGAACGACAGCTGGAGAAAACGCGAAAATGCAGTATTAAAAAAAGAAACAGGGATTCCTGTTTCTTTTTTTTATAGGTACATGAAATTATATGAGCGATTCTGCAACTTATATCGGCGATTTCCCAAATATATCGACTTACCGACAAGAAACGACAAATATAGGCTCCACTTAACTTCCCATTGCTTTTTTGTTGCTTTATATACCTTAGTACCTTTATATTTTATATTGTTGAATATTTAAAAAAGGGTAAGGGGAAAAACAAATGAGAAAAAAAGTCATGATGTCTTTAATGTTAATGACGTTTCTTTCTGCGGTAGAAGGAACGATTGTTAGTACAGCAATCCCTCGTATAACGAGTGATTTGTCAGGCGTCGAACTTGTTAGTTGGGTATATGCAATTTATATGCTTGCAACAGCTGTTTCGACTCCAATATACGGAAAGCTCGCTGATTTATTTGGCCGTAAAAAAGTTTTACTGATCGGAGCTACAATCTTTTTAGTCGGTTCTGCACTTTGCGGAGTCGTTACATCAATGGAACAATTAATCTTCTTCCGCGCGCTTCAAGGTATCGGTGCTGGTGCTGTTATGCCAATCACAATGACGATTATTGGAGACTTATATAGCGAAGCGAAAGACCGCGCGAAAGCACAAGGTTGGATGAGTGCCGTTTGGGGTGTATCCGGTGTTATCGGACCGTTAGTAGGTGGATTTTTAGTTGATTCCCTTTCTTGGCGCTATATTTTCTTCCTAAACGTTCCATTCGGAATTATCGCTTGCTTAATGATTGCAATTTACTACAAAGAATCTATTAAACCTGCTAAGCATCATATCGATTATCTTGGTGCAACAGTCTTCTCATTAAGTACAATCGCTCTACTATATGCATTATTAACAGGTAGCAGTAAGCAAAACTGGGGAGACATGACAATTATCGGCCTATTAATCTTTGCCGCTATTTCATTTATTATTTTCTTATTCATCGAGAAGAAATCTCCGGAACCATTAATTCCGCTAGCACTTTTCTCTAACCGTACATTATCTACGATAAATATATTAACTCTTATTGCTGGCGCAATGATTATTAGTATTACAATGTACCTTCCAATTTGGAGCCAAGGTGTATTAGGGAAAAACGCTACAGAAGCTGGACTTATTTTAATGCCAATTCCTGTTATGTGGACATTTGGCGCTATTTTCTCTGGTAACTTAGTAGGCAAATTAAAAACGAAACAAATCATTTTACTTGGAGCTAGCATTTTATCAGTCGCTACGTTCTTATTATTTACACTATCAACAAATTCACCATCGTTCCTTATTTATGTAGCAGTCGGATTATTCGGCTTAGGCATGGGGCTTGTGACACCGATTTACATGGTAACAATTCAAGCAGCCGTACCAGCTCATACACGCGGAACAGCTGTTGGTTTAAACACATTTATTAATACATTTAGTCAAACGTTAGGTGCTGCAATATTCGGTACAATCTTCAATACGATGATTCACGCACGTGGTATTAAAAATCTTGATCTTGTATCTGGTGGACATGGCGGTACTACAGCAAACGTAGTAACCGAATCGCAATCTGCATTAGCATCAAGCGTACACGTCATTTATATGAGCACTTTCGTATTAGCAGTATTTACATTAATTATCGCTTGGCTCTTATTAAAGCCAGCTACACAAACAAGTGAGCAACAATAAAAAGGATGACCATTTTGGTCATCCTTTTTTATTCTTCATTCTCCACAATATGTTTCAGCATGGATAATTTATTATCCCAAAAACGTTCATAATACGAGAGCCATTGTTGTAATTCTTCTAATGGTTCTGGATGCAAACGATATATCTTCTCTCTTCCGCTTTTTCTTCCACTTACTAAATTCGCTTCTGAAAGAATATGAAGGTGCTTTACAACCGCAGTACGACTCATCGGAAAATGATCCGTTATTTTGGAAATCGGTAACTCTTTGTCACTTAATAACCGTATTACTTCTCGGCGGGTTGGATCAGCAATTGCTTGAAATACATCATATTTCGCTGCTGACGAGGACACTTAGCCTTCGACAACCTTTTTCAGTTTTTCATTTACAATCGCTACCCAACCACCGCTCATTCTATCGCGAATAATAGAGCTCTTCGCATTTGCTTTCGGAAGAATTTCATCAGGATGTTTCCAGCCGCCGTGAATTAACGTAAATTCTGTTTTGTTATCTCCTAAGTCTTTCAAATCAAATGAAACAACCCAGCCATCTGTATCCCATGAGAAAGATAAATGGTTTGGTTCATCAATTTCTAATACTTTACATGGTGATGGCCCAAATGGTGATTGCACATGAAATTCATGTCCTACCTCTAATACAAAATCATTTGGCATAAACCATGACGCAATCCCTTCTGCAGTTGATACTACACTCCATACCTTTTGAATAGACGCGTTAAAAACGATTGTTTGTTTAATATCATTTAATGTATTTTGTTGTTCCATTTTCATTCTCCTTTACTCGGCGTTATAACATAACACCTTTTGGTTATACTTTGATAATATAACACCTTTTAGTTTCATGTCAACGCTAATTCTTTTACTGTTGAGAAATTCTCAACATTTTTTCAACAGGACAAACACCCTCTTAGCATTTCCTCATAATATACTCACAAAGGCAATACAAAATAAAAACTTCTCTCAACATGAAACTCCATCATTCATATTGAAAGAAGCGCCTTACTTATATCATGCGTACTTCGTCTCTCCTCCTTCCCTCAAGGGACAATACGCGAGATATGACAAAGTCAGAAGGAATATGCCCACCATTTGAGTAGGTAGTTATTTCTCTTCTCCTCAACATTTCCTCAGGAGCGAAATGACTACCGACTCACTTTTTTCAAACAAAAATAAAAAGGGGATGAAAGCGATGTTCTATTGCATCAACTGTTCTGATATTCATCATGAAAAACATCCAAATGATAAAGTATTCAAAAACGGTTTTTATATTGATCCATTTTTAGGTGATCGTTATCACCTTGGTATGTGTAAAGATGCCCAAAACCATGAAACAGGGGAGCCTCTTTTAACGACAAAGAAATTAGGCACAACCCAATCTATTATGAACGTATTACCGACACATGTTGTCCCAACATAAAACATAAAAAAGAGCTGGGTGAGCCAGCTCTTTTTTATGCTTTATAAACGATCATTGCTGAAAAACAATAAATTTGGTTTTCATCGTCGTTAATAGAAACACCAACTTGATACTTAATATCTACAAAGTTGCTATCATCAATCTTTTTCAAAAACACATTCACAGCGTCTTCTAAGTCTTTTTCGTGACTTTCATCAAAAACTTTCACACGAATCATGTTAACACCATCCTAGATCGCAGCCCTCCGCCGCTTGATTATTGCCACGGTGCGTATCTATGATGCGATAAAACTTTCCATTTTCATATATATATCCGTCTTCTAACACATATTTTTTATCTTCAGTATAGACATAAAACTTACCTATCATAAATTTACTCGTATATAATTCCAAATAATTTGGTCTAAATTTAGCTACAACTTTATTTGTAATATCAATTTTTATTGTGCGCCCCACCTTCTCTCCCTCCTTTGCAAAGAACGGATTTAGGTATATTGTATTAGCGCTTTTACATTTTATGCTTAAAAATAAGTGGATATGCCTTCTTTCTTCACCTGTACTATTTTTCTAAAAAAATCACTATAAATAAAACCCGAAAAAAATACAAAAAAAGCACTTTACCTTATTGACTCGAATATAAATATTATGTTATTATATAAAATTTGACATTTTTACATACGTATGCTATCATTAAAAGTGGTTACCACATATGGAGGTGGATGATTTGTTTCAAATTGGTGATAAAATCGTTTATCCAATGCACGGTGCAGGAATCATCGAAGCAATTGAAGAGAAAGAAATATTAGGTACTTCACGTCAATATTGTGTGATACGCATCATTAGTAAAGATATGCAAGTAATGCTTCCGATGGATCAATTAAAAAAATCAGGTATTCGTTATATCGTTGATCAAGGTACGTTAGATGATATACTTCTTGAATTTCAAAACGGGGAGTCAGACACATCACTCTCATGGAAACAAAGATATACAATGAATATGGAAAAAATGAAAAACGGCAATTTACAAGATAGCGCAGAAGTTGTTCGGGATTTACTTCGCCGCAATAAAGAGAGAACTTTAAATGCGAGTGAAAAACAAATGCTAGATAACGCCCGAAAAATGATGATTAGTGAAGTTGCACTCGTACAAAATGTTTCTGAACATCAAGCAACAGAATTTCTTCAAGATACAATTAATCACTAAATTTAAAATAGCTGGCCGCTATTTTTTTTTGTAAAAAAAGGACGAAGAGTTTTATCTCTTCGTCCTTTTATATTACCCACGCCCAGCTTGAAACGATGGATATAACGTCATTCCACCATCTGCAAATAGCGTAATTCCCGTTACGTAACTCGCCTCTGATGAAGCGAGCCAAGTTGCTACTGCTGCGATTTCTTCAGGTTTTCCAATGTAGCCCATCGGTATCATACTTTCTACGTCAGCACGTTTTTTAGGATCAGCAAACTTTTCTGCATTGATCGGGGTATTAATTGCACCTGGTCCTATATTATTTACTCGAATACCTTTTGGCGCATACTCTAGCGCTAACGTTTCTGTCATCAGTTTAATACCACCCTTACTTGCTGCATAGTGCACAAATAGTGGCCACGGAATTTTCTCATGAACACTAGACATATTAATGACTGACCCTTTAATATCATGTTCTACAAAATATTTAATCGCTTCACGACTTCCTAAAAAAGCACCTGTTAAATTTGTATTAATTACCCTATTCCAATCTTCAAGCGGCATTTCATGCGACGGTACCGCGTTTTCTATCCCTGCATTATTAATCATAACGTCAAGCGTACCAAACTCTTTCACAGCAGATTGAATGAGATTCACAACATCCGATTCGACGGTTACATCACCTTTTACAGCAATCGCTTCGCCGCCTACCTTTTTAATTTCTTCTAACACATCATTCGCTTCTGACTCTCGTGAGCGATAATTAATAACCACTTTCGCTTTTTCCTTAGCAAACCTCACTCCCATCGCTCTTCCGAGACCAGTTGCTGATCCTGTAATAACGACAACTTTCCCTGCTAAATCACTATACATTTCCATACCTCCTTTAACTTTTGGCTATACCTAACATAATTCCGGCTGCGATAATAAAAACAATACCGACAACGATACCCGTTAATTGACGTTTCGTTTTCTTTTCACCTAATATAAGGATCCCACCAAGCGTGGAAATAATAATTCCCATTTGCGATAGCGAGAAACTTGTTGCTACTCCAACACGCGGCTGCGAAATGAATAAAAACATATTTCCAGCTGCCCAAATTAATCCTGGAATAATATTTCGAATTGCATATTTATTAAATGGATGATGTTTAAAGGTAAGCAAAATCCCACCTAACACCATACCAACTGCTTGTGGCAACAAAGCTGACCAACCATCTACGTTAAATAGTCTAATCACTACTACGTAAACTAAATAGCCGACTGTTGAAATTAATAAAATTACGATACCTCTTTTAAAGTTTGCTGCTTGCTCTGCATTCTTTTCTTCTTCACTTTGAAGCGATGTTAAAATAACACCGATAATAATACAAACGAGCGCTAAAATCCCAAGGACGACCGATATTGTCGTGGACCATTCATGAAATACGATAACGCCAAATAAAGTCGTCGCGACTAATTGAAGTCCTGTTGAAATTGGCATCGTCCTCGAAACACCCATTAAATCAATACTTTTCAATTGATTTGCCTGACCAAGCGCCCAAAATAAACCTGACACAACTCCAACTCCGATAACGGTAGGTGTTAATACTGGCTTCATAAAAATATAAACAACAATTGAGAAAATAAGTGCTCCAAACGTTGTTCCGAGCGTTTGACTATACGGTCCCCCGCCCAGTTTTACATTAAATAGCACAATACTTCCCCAAAATATAGCTGGTAAAATCGCTAAAAATATATCCATCACTCATTACCTTTCTTTACTAAATGCATAGGTTATCACTCTAAGTCATTAGAGTGAGCTTTTATTTTTTCTTTTTCCCGTTCACAAACTTTTTCTGCAATAGCGTCAGAAACATTCTTTTCTCGCTCCACTTTCTTTATCTTTACGTGATCTAAATGGTCTTCCAAAGTAAGCGTAACTTTATCGTTCGGGGGATTATGCGCTCCTTGAAATGTAAGAAATTGTAGCTTCACTTCATACCTAGGAACAAATTCATCTTTCTTGCCGAGACGCTTTATATTTATGACTGAAGCACATTCATATTGATCTTCTGTCACTTGTCTAATAACTGAATAGTACCTATTTGATAATGCACTCTCTAAAAGCTGTTCTCTTGATTCTTTCGCGAAAGAATCACTTGGAGAAGAGAAAAAAGACGCACATAGCATTGTCATAACTACACATATTTTTTTCATAATTCCCTCCTTGTTCTATAGATTAGTGTTCTCAAAACTGCCATAAAAAAACGACTTTCCCTATATAGGAAAGTCGTTTTAATGAATCCAATATTAACCACCGCTCACTGGTGGGATTAGTGCAACAACATCACCAGATTGGACCTTGTCATCTTCATTTGCATATTCTTCATTAATCGCAACCATAATTGGCTCTGAAACTGGTACATTATATTCGTTCGCAACAACATCTTTTAACTGTGCAACCGTAATATTTTCTTTCTCTATTTGTAATTCACTTGTCCCTGCTTCTTCTTGCAAGTGCGCAAATAACAATACTCGAATCATACTTATAGCTCCTTCCCAGGCTCTCCCGCCGGATATGGTGTTTTTTCTAATTGATCACCAATCCATGAGTCACCATCTTCCCAAAACTCCTTTTTCCAAATCGGAACAATTTGTTTTATGCGTTCCATAATATATTCGTTCGCTTCATAAGCCGCTTTACGGTGTGGTGTTGAAACAGCAACAACAACCGCTATATCAGAAATTTGCAACGTACCGATGCGATGTGTAATCGCAACATATGTACCCGGCCATTTCTCTTTCGCTTCCAGGCCGATTTTCTCTAGCATCTTTTCTGCCATCGTTTTATAAGCGACATATTCTAAGTATAATGTACGACGCCCTTTCGTAAACTCTCTAACCGTTCCAATAAATGTTGTAACAGCACCGCATTCACGTCGAATTACTTTCTTCGTTACCTCTTCAATCGAGATTTCTGTATCAATTACTTCATAATATGTATTTGTCATTTCGCACTCCTAACCGTTTGTAAAAACCAGTCTATGTACAACTCTTCTTCTGTTATATGAAATACTTTATATTCTTCTCGTATATTTACTGGGACATCATACCACGTAATAACCGCCACTATATTTTCTACTTTATGTAAAAGCTCAGCATCTTCCGCAGAACGAAGTAACACTACTTTCGGGTAGTTCTCTTTTTTATAGCCCTCTATTAAAATTGTATCCACTTTAAAAAACTCATATAAGCGAATAATTTCTTGCAAGGACCATTTCTTTCTTAGTGAAGAAAGTGAAAGTAATCCAGCACCTTCTACACTACTTACGACAGCACCAGCTTTACGGTGTCTTTCGCTATCTTTTTGCGCTACTTCTGGAAAACCTCCGTGCCCGTGATGTTTAATTGTAGCAACTTTCATTTCGCTTTCGGCTAATGCATGCACAATTTTCTCTACAAGTGTCGTTTTTCCGCTATTTTGATACCCTACTATTTGTAAGATTGAAGGGGCTTCGCCCATGGCCACTCACATCCCTCAGAGTGCTCTAACAATAATACGGATACTTTCATTCCGGTCTCAAATCCTCTCGTTCCTCCGGGTAACACGATAAAAGCATTCGCATCTGCAAGTGAAGATACCGCACTCGATTTATCTAAACCAACCGGCATCGCTTGTAACGCCCCATCCACAATTGTTACGTTCGCTCTTACGAAACGAGTAAATGGATTTGGCTTCGGAAAATCTTTTTGTAAAATAGCATCCGCTCTATATACGTGAGGTTCCTTCGCATACAAATACGTTTTTATAATTGGATGCACAAATAATTCAAAACCTACATAACAAGCAGACGGATTTCCTGATAAACCAAAGAGTAACTTTCCATCAACTTCAGCTACTGTCGTTACACTTCCGGGCCTCATGGCTATCTTATTAAAGAGTACATTTGCCTGTAATCTTTCATAAATAGCTGGTAAGTAGTCATAATCTCCTACTGATACACCGCCTGTTGTAATTAAAATGTCGACCTCATCGATCGCTGATTGAACAGCTGTAAAACATGCATCTAACTCATCCGCGAGTTGACCATAATAACGAACTTTCCCGCCAGCTTTCATAATTTGAGCTGCGATCATATACGAGTTACTATTTCTAATTTTCCCCGGTTCTAACGGCTCATGTACTTCTAATAATTCACTTCCTGTCGTTACAATACCGACAACAGGCTGTTTTACAACTTTCACCGTGCTATATCCAAACGTTGCTAGTAAGGCCGCAACACCTGGATTAATTGCAACACCTTTCTTAACGAGAACTTGATTTTGTTTTATATCTTCTCCTTTAAACGACACATTGTCACCGTTATTAAAAGGGCGTTTTAACTTCATATATGTTTTCCCGTTCTTCTCAAACCCTTCTGTCAGCTCTAGCATTACGACTGCATTGCAATCTTCTGGAATAGCTGCTCCTGTCATAATGCGAATTGCTTCAAAAGCTCCTACTTCCTCTAAAAAAACGGAACCCGCCCCGATTTCTCCTATTACTTCAAATTCAACTGGATTCTCTTGAGTTGCTTCTTTCGTATCTTCTGCTCGAATGGCGAAACCATCGTAAGGGGAACGATCAAAATGAGGAACGTCATGATCTGAGACAACATCTTCCCCGAGAATTCTCCCGTAACTTTCCGTAATAGAAATTTCTTCTACTTCACCATGCTTCGCATATTTCATTACCCGTTCTACTGCCTTAGCAACTTGAATTGGAATTCGTTTTTCTACCATCGTTTCTCACCTCATATTTGCAAATTTTTTTATCTCGATTAAACTTTATATATTCAATAGAAATTACTTCAAGGAGGAATTCCATGTCTTCATTTACACATTTCAATGACCAAGGACGCGCAAAAATGGTTGATATAAGCGACAAAAAAGCAACCGTTCGAACAGCAATCGCGTGCTCTAGCATTGTCGTTACGAAAGAAATTTACGATAAAATCTCTCACAATGAAATTGGGAAAGGTGACGTATTAGCAGTTGCGCAAATCGCAGGCATTATGGCCGCGAAACGTACTTCTGATATTATCCCAATGTGCCACCCTTTATTATTAAAAGGTGTTGACGTTTCTTTCGATTGGAAACAATCAGAAGAACAATATCGTTTACTCATTGAAGTAAAAGTTAAAACAGAAGGTAGCACCGGTGTTGAAATGGAAGCTTTAACAGCTGCTTCCGCTACCGCTCTTACTGTGTATGATATGTGTAAAGCTGTCGATAAAGGTATGATTATCGGCGAAACGTACTTACTTGAAAAAACAGGTGGAAAAAGTGGAGATTATACGAGAAATTCATAATCCTCTCTCCGTTGAGCCTAAAGGGTTTCCTTTAGGTTCAACCTATATATCTTGCATATAAACTTTTCGCTACATTCATATCATTCGTCCCATGAATGAACGCCCTGCCATCTGTAAATAAAACAAAACGATATTCTTCTACCGGAAATGATAATAAATAAGGTGTCGCCTTTATCTCTACGCTTCTTTGTAAGCGTTTTTTAATTTCTTCTAAATTAAAATTCTTCCGCACACCCGGGCGAATTTGTACTGTATTCCGCCCACATAACACTTCTGTTTTCGTTTGTCCTTCAAATGTTAAACTCGGATATGTACGTAACCTTCCGCAAGATAAACAAGTATCTTTTTTCTGCCTATTCACTTTAAATGCCATCTGTTGATTATTCCAAAGATCAAACGATAACATCGTTTCACGAAGCGCACCAAAGTCTTCTACTAATATTTTCAGCGCTTCCGTAATTTGATGCGCAACTACTAATTGTACTGCCGGTTGTATAATACCAGCTGTGTCACATGTTGCACCGCTCGCTGGATGCTCCATTAAACAGCGAAAACACGGTGTTTTCCCTGGTAAAATTGTATACGTTACTCCGTAGCTTCCGACACACCCACCATATATCCACGGAATATTATACTTTTGTGAAATATCATTAATAAGAAGACGCGTTTCAAAATTATCTGTCGCATCTAATATTAAATCTACATCATTCACTAATTCTTCCATTTCTTGCACCGTTACATCTGTCACAACCGGAGTTATTTCCACCTCAGAATTAATCGCTCTTAAATGCTCTGCTGCCGCTACCGCCTTCGGTTTATACTGCTTTGCATCTTCTTCTGTATATAGTTGTTGTCTTTGTAAATTACTCCATTCTACATAATCACGATCAGCAATCGTTACTTTTCCAACACCCGCTCTAACAATCGCTTCTGCATTTGCCGCACCGAGAGCACCAGCACCAATAATAAGCACATGCTTCTCTCTTATTTTTCTCTGCCCTTCTTCTCCAACACCAGAAAATAATATTTGTCTTGAATATCGCTCCTGCATGCGATAGCCCCCTTTCTTATCCTCCTATATAAGACATTTCGATTTTCGGACGATTTTTTGCACTTTCTTCTGTTCGTTCATCCGAATACCTATCTTTTCTATTCATCCATACATCTTGTATAACACTTAATAACTCCTCATCCGAAAGATTTCCTCTAAGAAGTTCTCTTACATCCAAACCCTCTGTCGCAAATAAGCACGTATAAAACTTTCCATCTGCCGAAATTCTCGCCCTCGTACAAGAGACACAAAATGACTCAGAAACAGATGTAATAAAACCAACTTCAACATTTGTTCCAACGTACCGATATCGCTTCGCAACTTCACCAAAGTAATGCGCTTCAGCTGGCTCAAGCGGATACACCTTATGAATCATCTCAATCAATTCTCGTTTTGTAACGACTTGATCAAAATTCCACCCATTTGTACTACCAACATCCATAAACTCAATAAACCGAAGCGTGATTCCTTGCTCTTTAAAATACGCAGCCATCGGTAGTACTTGATGATCGTTCATCCCTTTTTTCACAACCATATTTACCTTTACTTCCAAGCCCGCCTCTTTAGCTGCTATAATTCCCTTAATTACCGGTTTTGTATTAATATTTCGACCATTAATATTCTTAAATATGTCATCATCTATCGCATCTAAACTAACATTCACTCTATGTAATCCAGCTTCTTTTAATGCCTTCGCTTGTTTCGTTAAATGAATAGCATTTGTCGTTAACCCTATATCTATTAGCCCATCAATTTTCACAAGACGTGCAATAAGTTTTGTTAAATCTTTACGAAGCAGTGGCTCACCGCCAGTAAGTCTAATTTTCCGTACACCGATGCTAACAAATAATTTTGCCAAACGCTCAATTTCATCAAAAGTTAGTAAAAACTCGTCTTTCAAAAAAGCATATTCTGGCCCAAATATTTCCGCTGGCATACAATATGTACATCTAAAATTGCAACGATCAATGACAGATATACGTAAATCTTGAAGTGGGCGTCCAAAAAAATCTTTAACCATCTCCTGCATCGCCACCCTCCCTTTCTGCCAAATTTCTTTCTTTTCATTCTATTATAATATATTTTCGAACTACGATGTTTTTGCTCAAGTGAATAAAGTGAAACTTTAAATAATTAGAGGGGATTCACTCCCCCCTGGTTAACGAGGTTTACTTACAAATACAAAGATAAAAAAACCTTGAAACATAAAAGCTTCAAGGTTCTCTGCTTATTAACTTAATCTAATAATAGTCAGGGTAGCCCCTGGCGTTGCTGTAGATAATGTAGCTATTGCAACTACTCCAAATAACTGTAAGCTAACAGCAGCTCCAGCAGGCAAGTTAGCAATTATTGTTGCACTAAATGAACCAGTAGCAACTGTCGGAGCATTTATCGTTCCCGCAAGCGGACTGCCATTTACAGTTATACGAGAACTTACAACTAATCCTGCCGTTAAATTAATTGTATAAGCTATATAATAATTTCCTGCATTCGCAACTGTAAATACAGTATTTCCCCCACTAACGGTTATTCCTGGACCAATATTTTGATTGTTCGGTAATGGTACATTCGTACCACCTAATAAAACGGAAATAGCGGTTCCTGATGTATTATTCGCAAATGCATACGTTGCAGTTGTACTAACTCCAGTCGCCCCGGTCGCTCCAGTGGCTCCAGCTCCGGTTGGACCTGTATCTCCAGTTGGACCTTGTGAACCGGTTGCTCCTGTAGCCCCCGTTGGACCTTGGATTCCTTGCGGGCCTTGAATTCCTTGTGGCCCTGTCGCTCCGGTTGCTCCTGTAGCTCCCGTTGGACCTTGAATTCCTTGTGGACCTTGGATTCCTTGCGGGCCTTGAATTCCTTGTGGACCTGTCGCTCCGGTTGCTCCTGTAGCTCCCGTTGGACCTTGAATTCCTTGTGGGCCTTGGATTCCTTGTGGACCTTGAATTCCTTGTGGACCTGTCGCTCCGGTTGCTCCTGTAGCTCCCGTTGGACCTTGAATTCCTTGTGGCCCTGTCGCTCCGGTTGCTCCTGTAGCTCCCGTTGGGCCTTGAATTCCTTGCGGGCCTTGAATTCCTTGGGGGCCTTGGGGGCCGGTCGGTCCTATATCACCTTGCGGACCTTGGATTCCTTGTGGGCCTTGTGCCCCGGTTGCCCCTGTCGCTCCTTGGATTCCTTGTGGACCTTGTGGACCTTGAATTCCTTGGGGGCCGGTTGGACCTATGTCGCCTTGTGGGCCTTGAATTCCTTGGGGACCTTGTGCTCCGGTTGCCCCCGTTACTCCTTGGATTCCTTGTGGACCTTGAATACCCTGTGGACCGGTTGGACCTATCTCTCCTTGAACACCTTGGATTCCTTGCGGGCCCTGTAAACCCGTCACTCCGGTTGCTCCCGTTGCTCCTGTCGCTCCTGTCACTCCAGTTGAGCCTGTCGCCCCGGTATCTCCTGTTACTCCTGTCGCACCTGTTGCTCCTGTCGGTCCAGGTGGTCCACCTGATGGACCTGTCACTCCTGCCGGACCTGATGGCCCCGTTGGGCCGGTCGGTCCTGCTGGGCCTCCTGACGGGCCAGTCACCCCTGTTGGACCGGTTACTCCTGTTGGACCGGTAGTTCCTTCTCCCGTCGCTCCGGTTGCCCCCGTATCTCCTGTTGCTCCCGTCGGACCTTGCACTCCTTGAATTCCTTGTGGTCCTTGCACTCCTTGTGCACCTGTTGCTCCTTGAATCCCTTGTATTCCTTGCACTCCTTGTGCGCCCATCGGACCGGTTGGACCAATCGCCCCTTGTATACCTTGCACTCCTTGGGGGCCCTCTGGACCGGTTGCTCCTATTTCCCCTTGTATCCCTTGAATTCCAGTTGCTCCTTGTGCTCCAGTTGCTCCCGTTATCCCTTGCACACCTTGTATTCCCTGTATTCCTTGTGGACCTTGTGGGCCTGTTGCTCCTACCGGTCCTTGAATGCCTTGTATCCCCTGAGGACCCTCTGGACCCGTTGCTCCAACTGGCCCTTGAACACCTTGTATTCCTTGCGGGCCCTGCAGTCCCTCTGGGCCTTCTGGACCTGTTGGACCTATCTCTCCTTGTATCCCTTGGATTCCAGTTGGACCTTGTGGCCCAGTCGGACCTATGTCACCTTGCGGACCTTGGATTCCCTGTGGACCTTGTGCTCCTGTTCCCCCTGTCGCTCCTTGGATTCCTTGAGAACCTTGTGGGCCTTGAATTCCTTGTGGGCCGGTTGGACCTATGTCGCCTTGTGGGCCTTGAATCCCTTGCGGACCTTGATCTCCAGTGGCCCCCGTTACTCCTTGAATTCCTTGGGGACCTTGAACACCTTGGGGACCCGTCGGACCTATCTCTCCCTGCACACCTTGGATTCCTTGCGGACCCTGTAAACCCGTCACTCCGGTTGCTCCCGTTTCTCCTGTCGCTCCTGTCACTCCAGTTGAGCCTGTCGCCCCAGTATCTCCTGTTACTCCTGTCGCCCCGGTTGCTCCTGTCGGGCCAGGTGGTCCACCAGATGGACCTGTTACTCCCGCCGGACCTGATGGCCCCGTTGGGCCGGTCGGTCCTGCTGGTCCTCCAGATGGGCCTGTTACTCCTGTTGGACCGGTTACTCCTGTTGGACCTGTAGTGCCTTCCCCTGTCGCCCCAGTTGCTCCCGTATCTCCTGTTGCCCCCGTCGGACCTTGGATTCCTTGAATTCCCTGTGGACCTTGCACTCCTTGTGCGCCCGTCGCTCCTTGAATTCCTTGTACTCCTTGCACTCCTTGGGGACCCATCGGACCTGTTGGACCAATCTCCCCTTGAGCACCTTGCACTCCTTGGGGACCCTCTGGACCCGTTGCTCCTATTTCCCCTTGTATCCCTTGAATTCCAGTTGCTCCTTGTACTCCAGTTGCTCCCGTTATCCCTTGCACACCTTGTATTCCCTGAATTCCTTGGGGACCTTGTGGGCCTGTTGCTCCTACCGATCCTTGAATACCTTGTATCCCCTGAGGACCCTCTGGACCCGTTGCTCCAACTGGCCCTGGCACACCTTGTATTCCTTGCGGGCCCTGAAGTCCCTCTGGACCTTCTGGACCTGTTGGTCCTATATCACCCATCGGACCTTGTATCCCTTGAACTCCCTGTGGGCCTGTTGCTCCTGATGGCCCTGGTACTCCTTGTATTCCTTGTGGACCTTGATCTCCTGTTGCTCCTGTGGCCCCTTGAGGCCCTATAGCCCCCTGTATACCTTGTGGACCTTGATCCCCTGTTGCTCCCGTTGCCCCTTGAATACCTTGAACTCCTTGTATTCCTTGTTCACCAGTTACTCCCGTCGGACCAGGAATACCTTGAATACCCTGCGGACCTTCTGGACCTGTTGGACCAATTGGCCCTTGAATCCCTTGGATTCCTTGCAAGCCCTGTGCTCCCGTACTTCCAGTCGGACCTGTACTTCCCGTTGCTCCTGTTATCCCTGTACTTCCTGTAGCTCCAGTATTCCCCGTTGCTCCAGTCGCACCTGTACTTCCACTCGGTCCACCGCCCGGACCTGTCGCACCAGTCGGCCCCGTCGGACCAGGAGGTCCTCCAGATGGTCCAGTTATCCCAGTTGGACCTGTTATTCCAGTCGGGCCTGTTATCCCCTGACCAGTTGCTCCGGTTGCACCTGTATTTCCACTCGGTCCTTGTGTTCCTTGTATCCCTTGTGCTCCTTGTATTCCTTGTGGACCAGTTACACCCGGTAACCCTTGGACGCCTTGAATTCCTTGAGGTCCCTCAGGTCCCGTCGCTCCAATTGGCCCCTGTAATCCCTGTATCCCTTGTATACCTTGTGCCCCAGTCGCTCCCGTTGGACCAATCGGACCTTGTAACCCTTGCACCCCTTGAGGTCCTGTCGCTCCAGTTTCTCCTTGTGGTCCTCTCAATCCTTGTGGGCCCTGCTGTCCTTCTGGTCCAGTTGCACCTATTGGCCCAACTGATCCTTGTATCCCTTGCACACCTTGAGGTCCTGTCGGGCCCATCTCCCCCATCGGACCTTGTAATCCTCTTGGTCCTTGAGGTCCTGTTGGGCCTTGTGGACCGGTTGGACCAGTAATCCCTATACCTGTAAACCCAGTTGGAACAGGGGGGAAAGTAGGCCCAATAAGTTCTGGTGGAATTCTAAAATTAGAGCTTAACGAATTTTGCTTCCGATTATTATCACGATTCTTCACACTTTCACCACCTACAAACCGTCTTTTTCATAATAAATAAGCCTCTTCTTAATCTATTTACAAAAATAATTTCCAAGACTATTTTTATTTTAAATAATAAAAACTCCCTTAATTCCTTAAGGGAGTCCTGCAATTGAATCCATATTATCTGTATTAGGGACAGCTTGCGCTATACTCGATGTATTTACATTTTGCCCCATATTTGCTCCTGTTACAGTACCAGCAGGAGTGCCCCTTGTATACGTCGTCGTCACCGAATCTCCCGGCTGTAAACAAAGCTTCGTCTCCGTCCCTATTACTGTAACAACATCAATCCAAGTGCACCCCATTGAACCACTATATGATTTCGAAGCAGTAAATGAAGTATCACTCAAATTATCACCGGTAAATATATTCCCAGTGTTATTCACAATAACAAATTCTTTTATATGAGCAGGCATAATTACACTCTACCTTTCCTCTATGAACCTAATGTACGTGTACTTGTTGCTAACGGCGGAAGAAACACTGATGTTCTAATGACTGCTTCTGGCTGTCTTTTCCCATTTAAAAAAATAGCCGCACTCGACCCTCCAGCACCTGCATATACTTTTGCTACAGCTAAAGGCGAGATATCATAACAGTCGCCGACATTAACAGCTCCTGTATTATTCATAATTTTTACTTTACGCAAATTAATCCCCATTTCCCCCTCCTCCTTTTTATACTGTATGCAAAAGAAAAAAACTTGAAACAGACTCGTTTCAAGTTTTTAACTATTAACTATTTCGTTTCACCTTCATATTGAAGCATACCGCCAACCATATTCACTGTTTTAAATCCTTGCTCATTTAAATAATGACATACATTTTCGCTGCGCATTCCTGAACGACAAATAAAGATATATTCATTCTCTTTATTAAAGAAATCTACTTTATGTGGGATATCGCCCATTTTAATATGTACAGCTTCTGGAATCTTTCCTGCCGCTACTTCTTCATCTTCTCTTACGTCTACTAAAAATAACGTTTCTCCATTTTCTAAACGCTCTTGTACCTCTTCTGTAGTAATTGTTTTAACTTCTGTCATATGTAGTTCCTCCTTATATACAATAAAACCTTTAGTTTCTTTTTCACAAACATTCTCTACCAATTTTAGCACGCAAAAGAAAGAACGCAAAGAATCGAAAAACTATTTCTCAATTTTCTCGCAAAACTTATTCTTTACAAACATAACTCTTGCATTGTATCCTCAATATACTTGTCTTATGAAAGGAGCCAATGAAAATGACACTTTCCCTTTTCATAATGGGCATCATTTTCTTAATCGCTGCAATTATTACTCTTAGTATGAAAAATACTAAAAAAATAAAATCACCCCAAGAAATGTCATTCTTATTTCTATTGCTTAGTATCGCATTCTTCGGTATAGCAATTGCCACATATATTTTCCGTCTACAAATCATGTAAAAAAAGGTGCCTACTACAAACATTGCACCTTTTCCCCATCATTTGTCTTCTAAACAAAACTAGATACTTTCCGATTTAAAAATTCATAAACTTTCTTTTCAAATAAATGAATATCAAATGCTCCCGCCATATGCCCATTTATACTTTCTATCTCATACACTTCCGCATACTTCCCTTGTTTTTGCAAAATATCTACCATTTTATAGTTGTAACGAGACGGCTGAAGCAAATCTTGTTTACATGGAATCATAAGTACATTCGCTTCTATGTTAGAAAGAGATTCTTCTAATGAAGAAAACCCATGTGCAATATCATGCAATAAAACTGCCTTTGCAGTATACATCCATGAATTTGCATCTACTAACTCTATACTTGTATATGTCGCTTTATTTATTTCTTTTTCAAATGATGTTAGTGTAGAAAACTTTTCATAAGGTTCTACCTCTATACTGTTACGAGGAAACGCCATTTCATAAAAATACTCATCAAACGCGTTCATAAACATCATTCTATTTGCTAAATGAAGCCCCTTTATCGGCTGCTCTTCTCCATATTTTCCATCTTTCCAACTTGGATCCAGTTGAATTGCTTCAATCGCATTTTGCGCTACATTTACTGACGTAATAATTGGATTTTGTGGGTTCGTAATAACGCCAATCATCCGCTCTACCATATGTGGATAGTGAACCGCCCATTGTTGTGCAATCATTCCCCCTGCCGACGGTCCAATTACAGCGTGTAACCTTGAAATTCCCATACCTTTTATTAACTCATATTGCATACGAGCTACATCAAGAAATGTAAAAACCGGAAAATCCATAGCATATTCTTCTCCAGTTTCTGGATTAATCGATTTCGGTCCTGTTGTAATCACATATGGATTTCTCACCTGCACATTACAAAGATTATCTGTACATATAACAAAATACTTATTTGTATCAATTGCTTTTCCAGCTCCAATGAGCCCATCCCACCAACCAGACTCCTCATCATGCACTGTATATTTTCCTGCCGCATGACTTGTTGCACTAAAATAATGACAAACCAAAATCACATTTGACCTTTCTCTATTTAAAGTGCCATATGTCTCGTATCCCATTTGAACAGGAATTTCCCTGCCATTTTCAAACGTAAACTCTTTTAAAACAAACTTCTCCTTTTTTACAATTTGCACAGACTCTTCCTCTCCCCGTTATAGTATGAACTGCTTACTAAAGATTTTTTTCTATGCAAACTAATCTCCTTCTTCTTTTCATAAATAAATGAATAATATACAAAATTAGCCACAAAATAGCACTATATTACAAGATTAAAGAGGGCATACACATGATTTGGAATTGGCTACGTAAGAAAAAAAAATCAAATAAACTAGAAGCAAACGAAACAGATAATCAGGAGCAGCATTCTAACAATGCAGAGGATGATAACAAAGAACAGACTAGAAGTATGAAACATAATAAAGGTAAAAATAACGAGCAAAAAGATTCTTCTCAGGATAAGCAACAAAGTGCTAAACAAGAGGATTCCTCTCAGGATAAGCAACAAAGCGCTAAACAGGAGGATTCCTCTCAAGATAAGCAACAAAGTGCTAAACAAGAGGATTCCTCTCAGGATAAGCAGCAAAGTTCTAAACAAGATGACTCTTCTCAGGATAAGCAGCAAAGTTCTAAACAGGAGGATTCCTCTCAGGATAAGCAGCAAAGTTCTAAACAAGAGGACTCTTCTCAGGATAAGCAACAAAACTCTAAACAGGAGGATTCCTCTCAAGATAAGCAACAAAGTACTAAACAAGAGGATTCCTCTCAAGATAAACAACAAGGTGCTAAACAAGGTGATTCGTCTCAAGATAAACAACAAAACGCTAAGCAAGATGAACCTTCTCAAAGTAAGCAACAAAACTCTAAAGGTAATAGTATTTATGATTTTACGAAACCAGAAAAAGACCGTATCCATTCTTTACAAAATTTAATAGAGAAGCTGAAAAAATCTAGTGATTTTGTGAATTATCATACATCCGACGATGAAACGATGCCTTATTGGATTTCTTACTATCGTCCTTCGCTTGATGGAGAGAAATTACAAAAATATTTAATGCCTACTCTTTTGGAACGACCTAATGCTTCACTAGAAGAGCTGAAAGAACATATTCCAATGAGCGGCATTACAATTACGAACGACTTACAAAAAATTGAGGATATGGTTTTAAAGGGGCATGCGATTATTCAATTGAATCAGCAAGATCAAAAATGTATGCTTGCAAACATTGCAATTGATAATTATCGTGCACCAACCCCTCCTTTAAACGAATCAACTGTTATCGGACCACAAGAAGGTTTCGTAGAGGATATTGATACAAACATTAATTTAGTTCGAAAACGTCTTCCTGTTTTAGATTTACAAACAAAAGAAATGATTATTGGCGAGTTTTCCAAAACAAAAGTTGTCATGATGTATTTAGACAACCTCGCTGAAAAAGATAATGTAGATTTTCTCGAGGAATCATTACGCGCTCTTGAATATGATCAAATTAATGATAGTGCTTATTTACAAGAATTAATGGGTGAAAAATCGATTTTCCCTCTCTATATCAATACAGAACGCACTGATAGAGTTACAAAAGCACTAATCGATGGTAAAATCGCTATTTTTGTGGACGGTTCTCCAAGTGTTTTACTAACACCTGTATCCTATTTTGATTTTTTCATTTCACCAGAAGACTACAATGTCTCCTGGATGTACGCTACATTTTCAAGGATTTTAAGATTAATTGCCGTTCTATTTTCAATTTGCGCTACACCGTTATACGTTGCAGTTTTAAATTATCATTATGAACTCATTCCAAGTGATTTACTTGAAACTTTAATTTTATCAAGAGCACAAGTACCATTCCCGCCTTTAATTGAAGCACTCTTTTTAGAACTTGCAATCGACTTACTGAGGGAAGCTGGCGCGAGGTTACCGATGAAAGTTGGTCAAACGCTCGGTATTGTAGGCGGTATCGTAATCGGGCAAGCATCTGTACAAGCTGGTTTAACGAGTAATATTTTATTAATTATCGTTGCCTTATCAGCACTCGCTTCCTTTATTACACCTATTTACAAAATGGGTAATGCGGTTCGATTACTACGCTTCCCATTTCTCATATTTGCAGAAATAGGAGGACTTTTCGGGATTTCTCTTGGATTTATCTTCTTATTTACGCATCTATTTAGACTTACTTCTTTACGCAAGCCATACGCTTTGTTCTACCCAACAAGACAACAATCTGTTAAAGATTCTTGGATTCGTTTCCCTTTAACAATGATTGATACAAGAGATGTACAAGCAAGACCACAACATGTAAAAAAAGCAGCGAAAGGAATTTCAACAAAACATAGATCGGACTTTGATGATTAAGAAATGAGGTGCATTCGATGAGTAAAGTTCAAGAAAAATATCAAATATCTCCTATCTTCGTTTTCTTCTTAATTCACGGTGCACAGTTCGGTGCTGGCGTTCTCGGCTTCGCTCGAATCATCGCAAAGGCCGCTGGATACGATGGATGGATGGGCGTTATAATCACAGGAATTTTCATCCATATTATTATATGGATGATGTATGTCTTATTAAAAGAAACAAATGGGAATTTAGTTGATTTACATCGGCAAACATTTGGAAAATGGCTAGGAAATGGCATTAGCATCATCTTTATGGCTTATTTTTTAATCGTTAGTATTTCAGTCATCCGAACATATGTTGAAATTATTCAAGTATGGATGTTTCCTACCGCTTCCACCTTTATGTTAACACTCTTTTTATGCTTAGTTAGCTATTACATTATCTCTTCTGGATTTCGTGTCATTACCGGTATTTGCGTCATCTCTGTTGGTGGTACATTAGGATATTTATTTCTAAGCTTATTCGTTTTGAAATATTCACATTGGGATAATTTACTACCTATATTCACACATTCTTTTTCGGACATTTTAAAATCCGCTCAACTGTCAATCTACAGTATGACCGGTTTTGAGATTTACCTCATGGTGTATCCATTTGTGAAAAAGCCTATGCAATCTCATAAATACGCTCAGCTTGGAGCACTATTTTCAAATCTTCTATATCTATTTAGTACCCTTTTAGCCTTTGCATTTTTTAGTGAGAAGCAATTGTTAAAAACAATATGGGCACAACTTTCTATGACCCAAGTCATTCAATTACCATTTATAGAAAGACTCGAATATATTGCAATTTCAGGCTATGCACTCGTTATTATTTCAAGTTTTATCCTCCCTTTATGGGCGTCAATGAGAGGAACTCATGAAATATTTCGTGTAAAACAAAGGGGTGTTTTAATTGCTTTTATCTTTATCACTCTCATTGTTTCGCAACTTTTAACAAACAGACACGATATTAATAACTTTATTAGTAATGTATCAAAAGTTAGTTTTTGGCTCATTTATGTATACATCCCAATCCTATTTATTATTGTGTGGGTGAAAAGAAAATGGAAAAAATCAAAAGCACAAGCAAATTAATACTTATTTCTTGTATAACATTCTTCAGTCTAATTGGATGTTTACAAAAAAATATTATCGATGATGTACAACTTATTCAAGGAACAGTTTTTGATGTCGCAAAAGATAATAAAGTAAAAGTGACATTCGTTTGTCCCATTCAGAAAAAAGGAAATAAAGTTCAAGTTTTTGAAGGCAGTGCAAATGCGGTAAAACAAGTAAAAGCAGACACATCTTTAGAGTCTTCTCAACCGTTTGCTAGCGGACAAATGCGTGTCGCTCTATATACAATAAGGCTTGCCAAAAAAGGAATGTCTACTTCATTCGATACATTACTTCGAGATGTGAATATAGGGAACGCTCTATATGCTGCTTTATTAGATGGGAATGGTACTGAACTTTTAAAAGGCAAATATTCGACTTCATACAACGTTGCCATTTATATAAAAAAATTGCTAGAACATAACATGGAGACCGGACCTTTACCAGTGGATAATCTACATATAGGAGCATTTCGCTATTACCAAGAAGGAAAAGACTACTATATTCCCATTCTAAAGAAGCATGGTGATAAAATAAAAATTACCGGAATTGGCCTTTTTAAAAAAGATAAATATATCGGTAAAATTGCGGAAAAAGATATGTTCATATTTAAAGGACTATTAGAGAAACATAAATTAGATTCACATGAATTTAAAACAGATTCTGCGTACGTCATGATTAATAATATTCGTTCTGTTCCAACTTACGATATAAAAATTAAAAACGGAAAGCCTTCTTTTTTCATTCATGTTCATCTTGATGCACGTATTCAAGAACTATCGAAAGCAATTAACTTGGAAAATAACAAGAACACAAAAAACATTGAAAAAAACGTCCAAAAACAATTGGACATACAGGCTTCCAAATTAATTAAGCAGTTTAAATCTTTAGGCGTCGATCCTCTCGGGCTAGGTGCAAAGTATAAGCAACATTATCGCCCATTCAAATTAGAAGAATGGAGACAAATGTATAAAGATGTTCCGGTTCATATAAAATACACCGTAAATATTACAAATTCTGGTGTAATTGAATGAGAAATGATTGAACTCCTCTCTCCAGCATGATACAACGGAGAGAGGAGTTTTTATTTTAGAGAGAGAGAAGATATTTATGGGGGAGCTTATGTCTAAAAAATTAGTAAAGCCTATTTTAAATGGTATTTTATTTCTCGGTGTCTTTTTATTTGCTCATACATACTTAAAAAATGTTTCCTTCACACGTTACTTACTTGTCGTTATACCAATGTTACTGGTCGGTATTTTTGGCATCGATCTTATTTCATCCCTTTTAATAAAAAAAGAAGAATAACGAGCGAACATCTTATTTCGATAAGATGTTCTTTTCATTTCACAATCACCTTATGTTACAATAAACTTCGGCATAACGTAAGAAAGGATGAAACAACATGACAAACGAAAAAGGTTTAGATAAAGGATACGAACTTGTTGCGAAAATGCATGAAGTATTCGGACATCCTGTGACAAATACTCCAACAAAATTAACAGAAGAGCGTGCAAAAATCCGTGCAAGTTTTATGCAGGAAGAACTGGAAGAATTTCTAGAGGCGACGACTGTTGAAGATCAATACGATGCACTAATTGACCTTATTTACTTTGCATTCGGAACATTTGCCGAAATGGGCGTACGTCCTGATAAAGGATTCGAAATTGTAAATAACGCAAACATGGCAAAACTATTCCCTGACGGGAAACCTCGATTCCGCGAAGGTGACGGTAAAATTCTAAAACCTGAAGGCTGGCAAGCACCAGAACCACAACTTCGTGCTGAAATCGAACGTCAACGCCAAGAAGCTGAAAAAAACTGCTAGGATTTCCTAGCAGTTTTTTATTATGTCTTTTTTTCTGGCAATCATTAATGACCCACGTGTCCCGCATGTCCTGCAGCTCCACTAATACTAGCCGCTCCTGCTGCTGCCCCTGCTGCTCCTGCTCCAATTCCACCTGTCCAAGGAGAAGATTGCTGTTGTTGATATTGCTGATATTGCTGGTGCTGTTGGTGCTGTTGGTGCTGTTGGTGCTGTTGGTGCTGTTGGTGCTGTTGACCTTGGTGACCTTGGTGACCTTGGTGTCCATGATGACCATGTTGACCCTGATGAGTTTGATAAAGAACAGCCTGTGGATGTATATGATGGTGGCCGTGGTGATGTACTTGTTGTTGATGATGTCCATGATGACCGTGGTGACCTTGGTGGTGGTGATGGCCATGTTGACCTTGGTGGTGATGGTGGCCATGATGATCATGTTGACCTTGATGAGTTTGATAAAGAACAGCCTGTGGATGTATATGGTGGTGGCCGTGGTGATGTACTTGTTGTTGTTGATGTCCATGATGACCGTGGTGACCTTGGTGGTGATGGCCATGTTGACCTTGGTGGTGATGGCCATGTTGACCTTGGTGGTGATGGTGTCCATGATGGCCATGGTGACCTTGATGATGATGGCCATGGTGACCGTAAAAACCTTGTGGATAACCACCTACTCCGCCTGCCACAACACCTACTCCCGGTACCGGAAATCCTGTTTGTACTCCTCCAACGAAAGATGGGAATGTAGTTGGTACGCCTACTGGTACTCCTCCCGCTGCTCCGCCTACAAATGTTGGGATTCCTGTTTGCACTCCAGCTACTGATGATGGAAATCCTCCTGTTAATGTTGGAATTCCAGTTTGTGCTCCAGCTACTGATGTGGAAAATCCTCCAGGTGTTCCACCCATCCAGCTCGGAATTCCGCCATATCCTTGTTGTCCGCCTCCCATTAACATCATTTGTTCATAACTATCCGATCCACCTCCGAAAAAGCCATGTGGTGCATTATTGTCCATCCCTTTCATTCCTTTCACCTCTTCTACTCAATTTAGCCTACCTTTTTTATCATATTTCCTATAGAAAAATAGGTGTTTGTCTGTATTGGAATTCCGCTCTTTTATTTGTACGTATTGGAATAATTGAAAACTTAGACTAGGGTGATCCAGAGATTATTTTCTACACAAAAAAGCTCAGAGTATACATACTCTGAGCTTTCATTTAGAATAAATTAATTTGCAACAACATTAACAAGTTTTCCAGGAACAACAATTACTTTACGAACTGTTTTCCCTTCAATTTGGTCTTGAATTGCTTCAAGTGCAAGGTGTTCCATTTCTTCTTTTGATGCGTCTTTACTCATTGTTAGTTTTGCGCGAACTTTACCCATAACTTGAACAACAATTTCAACTTCATCTTCTACAAGTTTAGACTCATCAAATGTTGGCCAGCTTGCATATGTGATTGTTTCATTGTATCCAAGTTTGCTCCATAGCTCTTCCCCGATATGAGGTGCAACTGGTGCAATCATTTTTACGAAACCTTCTACATATTCTCTTGGAAGTGTTTCAGCTTTGTATGCATCGTTGATGAATACCATCATTTGAGAAATCGCTGTGTTGAAGCGAAGCTCTGCATAGTCTTCTGTTACTTTCTTCACTGTTTGATGGTAAGCTTTTTCAAGCTCTTTATTTGGTTCGTCAGTAATTTTCTCACTTAATTCACCGTTATCTTGAACGAATAGACGCCATACGCGGTCTAGGAAACGACGAGCTCCGTCAAGACCATTTTCAGACCAAGCAATTGAAGCATCTAATGGTCCCATGAACATTTCGTATAGACGAAGTGTATCTGCACCGTGGCTTGCTACGATATCATCAGGATTTACAACGTTACCTTTTGATTTACTCATTTTCTCGTTGTTTTCACCTAGAATCATACCTTGGTTGAATAATTGTTGGAATGGCTCTTTCGTTGGAACTACACCGATATCGTATAATACTTTATGCCAGAAACGAGCATATAGTAAGTGAAGTACGGCATGTTCTGCACCACCGATATAAATATCAACTGGAAGCCATTGTTTTACTTTTTCAGGATCTACAAGTGCTTCGCTATTGTTTGGATCGATGTAACGTAGGTAGTACCAGCAGCTACCAGCCCATTGCGGCATTGTGTTCGTTTCACGACGACCTTTTTTACCAGTCTCAGGATCAACAACATTTACCCACTCGTCAATGTTAGCAAGTGGTGATTCACCTGTACCTGAAGGACGGATGTTTTCTGTTTTCGGAAGAACTAATGGTAATTCCTCTTCTTTCACAGTTGTCATTGTACCATCTTCCCAGTGAATTACTGGAATTGGTTCACCCCAGTAACGTTGACGGCTGAATAACCAGTCACGTAGACGGTACGTTACTTTTTGATTTCCTGCGCTCGTTGCTTCAAGCCATTCAATCATTTTTGCGATTGCTTCTTCTTTATTTAATCCATCAAGGAATGCTGAGTTTACGTGTGCACCATCACCTGTGTACACTTCTTTCGTAATATCTCCGCCTTTTACAACTTCCTTCATTGGAAGATTAAATACTGATGCGAATTCATAGTCACGCTCATCGTGAGCTGGAACTGCCATTACAGCACCTGTTCCGTAAGTTGCAAGAACATAGTCAGCGATCCAGATTGGTAATTTCTCACCGTTTACTGGGTTAACTGCGTAAGCACCAGTGAATACACCAGTTTTCTCTTTCGCAAGTTCTGTACGCTCTAGGTCACTCTTCATTTTTACAGCGTTAATGTAAGCTTCTACCGCTTCTTTTTGTTCTGCTGTTGTAATTTCTGCAACAAGTGCATGTTCTGGAGCTAGTACACAGTATGTTGCACCAAATAATGTATCAGGGCGCGTTGTGAAAACTGTGAATTTCTCGTCTGTACCATCGATGTTGAAGTGTACTTCTGCACCTTCAGAACGACCGATCCAGTTACGTTGCATATCTTTTAAGCTTTCAGGCCAATCAAGCTCATCTAGATCTTCTAATAGACGATCTCCGTAAGCTGTAATTTTTAACATCCACTGTCTCATCGGACGACGCTCAACTGGATGTCCACCACGCTCACTCTTACCGTCAATGATTTCTTCGTTTGCAAGTACTGTACCAAGTGCTGGGCACCAGTTTACAGGTACTTCATCAACGTAAGCTAAGCCTTTTTCAAATAGTTTTAGGAAGATCCATTGCGTCCACTTATAGTAGTTTGGATCTGTTGTATTTACTTCACGGTCCCAATCGTAAGAGAAACCTAATGATTTAATTTGGTTACGGAACGTATTAATATTATGCTCTGTAAATTCAGCTGGGCTGTTTCCAGTATCAAGTGCATATTGCTCTGCTGGAAGACCAAATGCATCCCATCCCATTGGATGAAGAACGTTATATCCTTGCATACGCTTCATACGAGATAAAATATCTGTCGCTGTATAACCTTCTGGATGTCCTACGTGTAAGCCTGCACCTGATGGATATGGGAACATATCTAGTGCATAAAATTTTGGTTTTTCTGTCTCATCTGGCGTACGGAATGTTTTATTCTCTTCCCAGTACCCTTGCCACTTCTTCTCAATTTCTTGATGATTAAAGCTCATGAGATACCCTCCTTGAAATTCTATTTATTTTCACCGCCCAAAATACAAAAAACCTCTCATCCCTAGAAAGGGACGAGAGGTTATAGATTCCCGCGGTACCACCCTAAATTAATGTACAAATATACATTCGCTTAGATCCGTAACGTGGATTAACGGCAATTGCTACTATTAGTTTCACAACTGCAACTCAAAGGCGAGTTCATAACGAAACGTGGATTGACTTGCACCGACCGTCAACTCTCTAAACCAGCTTCTATTACTACTACTCCTTCTCACTGTTATTACACATATAAGTTAAGTGAACTATCCTTCACCTAGTATCTCTTAAGAGCTTACTTAAAGCGAGGACTTCTCGGTTAATCGTTACTCTTAATAACTAACGAATTCATCTTAAGACAGCCGAGCTATCTCCCTTGTTCTAAAGGTTGTTTTATTTAAATATATTCTAAAACATGTTACATGTTCCGTCAAACTAAACTGCAATTTTTTCTTCAACTGTTTCTTCTACTTTTACTCGTTTATCATAAATGCTCGTTGCTATAAGCGCTACTACAAGCATTACCATGATTGCTATAAACAATACTTCCATATTGTATAAATCCACAATTGCTCCGCCAACGACCGGCCCGAACATTTTCCCTACAGTCGCCGCACTATTTACAACCCCTTGATAAAACCCTAATTTATCTTTTGGTGCAAGTATATTTGCAATCGTTGGAACCGCAGGCCATACAAATAACTCACCTATTGTTAATGTTACCATCGCAACGAGGAACATCGTAAATTGCTGCGCTTGGCTTAACACAATGAATGACGCCGCAAAAATGAAAATCCCAATCATAATTTGCTGTTTTAAAGAACGCTTCATCCAACGAATTAGCATACTAACAAGTGGCTGCGCACAAACAATCATCGCTCCGTTTATCGTCCATAATAAACTATAGTGACGAAGGCTAATATTCAATTCTTGCATATGTGTTGCAATCGCTCCTTGCCACTGTACGTATGTAACCCAGCATAAAGCATATGCTACACACACGATAAGAAGTGCTTTAAATCCAGGTGTAAGTGACCACCCTTTTTTCGTTTCGACTTCTTTTTGCACGCCTGGCTCTTTCTTGTCTTCCATACCGCGGAATCCAATAAAAGCAATTAAGAAGAAAACAAAGTATAAAATAAAGTTCGCTAAGAAAATATAATCAAAACGATACGATGCAACTAATCCACCACATGCTGTTCCGATCGCAATACCAACATTTTGTCCAACGTACATCGCATTAAATGCCCGTCTTCCGCCTTCTGGCCAAACCGTACCAACCATCGCATACATCGATGGGAAGACCATTCCAGAACCGAAGCCGATTAACGCTAGCCACACAACATATAACGGCCAACCGTGGAAGAACACAAGACCTAAAATTGATACAAGTGTAATCACAATCCCTACTAAAGTTGATTTATAACCGCCCCATTTATCAAATAAAACACCGCCGAGCAAGTTTCCGATTACACCAGTAAGCGAATTGATCATTAATACCATTCCGGCCACAGATAAAGATTTTCCTAGGTGATCATGCAAATAGATTGTATTAAAAGGCCATAAAAAAGAAGCACCCGTGACATTAATAATCATCCCAGCTACTAATAGCCATACTTTCCTTGGCATAGTTTCCCCTCCTATTCTATTTTTTTCGTTCATATATATAACAGTAAAATTGTAGTCGTTTTTAAATAGGAAGGCAACTGATTAATAGTTGATGAAATTCAGATAATGGTTCGACGGTAAATGAAATTATACTGATTGCTTCTTGGATTATATCAGCGATTATTAAAATATATCGACTTACCGACAAAAAATGACAACAGTAACAATGTATAAAGAGGCTGTATGAACTTCATGCAGCCTCTTTATACTATCCAACTTCCTTTTCTCGCTTCGCACGTTCTTTAGCACTCCATTTAAACACCTTATCTAGTAGCGAGTATATTCTCCCAGACTCTTTCGTTAATAATGGTCCTAACGATGCCAATATTAAAACATATAAAGCAGAGAACGGTTTAATCGCTGCCATTAAGCCGCCCGCGATTCCAATATTCGCGACGATAATGGAAAATTCTCCGCGTGATACAAGTGTTAAACCGATATTCGTAGAAGCCTTATGCGATAACCCAGCTTTACGCCCCGCAACCATTCCAGCAGTAAAATTACCGATAAGAGTAATGAAAACTGCTCCTAATGCCAACCACACTGCTCCTCCAAGTGAAAATGGGTCTATACTTAAACCGAAGCTGAAAAAGAATATAGCTCCAAAGAAATCACGAAACGGAACAACGAGCTGTTCAATTCGATCACTATGCTCTGTTTCAGAAAAGACGAGCCCCAATAATAATGCTCCAATCGCCTCCGCGACATGAATCGTTTCTGAAAATCCTGCTACAAAGAACAAAATAGCGAATATTACGATAATAAAAATTTCATTGGACGAAATATCTAACATTTTATTTAAAAATCGTGTAGCTTTTCTAGCAACTACAAAGAATAGTAGCATATACCCTACTGCGATTAAAATAGATGTAAGAGCACCTACAAGTGACGTTGCCCCTCCGAGTACTAATCCTGAAACGACTGATAAATATACGGCTAAAAAGATATCATCAAACATAATGATTCCTAAAATTAGCTCCGTCTCTTTATTACCAGATCTTCTTAAATCAACAATTACTTTCGCAACAATTGCACTCGATGAAATTGTTATAATCCCAGCAATAATTAATGTTTCTAATAAGGGGAAACCCATTATATATCCGTAAATTAAACCTAATATAAAATTAAGCGATATATGAACAGTTCCCCCAAAGGCAATTGATTTTCCTGATTTAATTAATTTTTTAATTGAGAATTCTAAGCCTAAATAGAATAAGAGGAATATAACGCCAACACGGCCGAGGAAGGAAATAACTTCTCCACTTTCAATAAATCTTAAATCGATAAGCCCTAAATCTGGGGCATGGGGCCCCACTAGCATACCAAGTATAATGAGAAACGGAATAATCGAGAACTTTAACTTTGCAGCGAGAATAGCTGCAAAAGCGACTAATACTAACGCAGTTCCAACTTCAAAGATTAAAGTATCCATCGATTATGAATCCCCTCCTACTGAAAGCAACTCATTAATAATTCTTTTTACTTCATGTCTTTCGCCTGATAATACGAGCATATCGCCAGCTTCAATGATAGAATCTGGGCCTGGATTAAAGAACTTCTTCATATTTTTTTTCAAAATGGCAATAATCGTTACGTTATATGTGTTTCGGACATGTAAACTACCAATTGTTTTTTGTACGACTGGTGCATTATTTTCCACCTTAAACCACTCAATTGATAATCCTTCAAAGGCCATTTCAATCGTATCTAAAGCTTGTGGTCTATATACCATTCCGCCCAATATAGCTGCAATTTGTCTCGCTTCGGAATCACGAAGAGAGACGCTTGAAACACTCTCCTCATGATCAGCATCAAAATGGTACATTTCTCTTCGGCCATCATCATGAATAACGATAACCATCTTTTCATTACCTTTTGTAATCACTTCAAACTTACATCCAATACCCGGCAGTTCGCTCTCTCTAATATTCATATTTTCCGCCTCCTAATTTTTTAGTTACGGCTTTTATAAATCGACATCAATCTCCGTTTTAAAGGTCTCATCCTTTGAGATGCCTAAATACTTTAGCGTCTCTGATGGAGTCGCGTGATGGAAATGTTTTTGCAATAACGCAATCGCTATCCCTCTTTTGTACGCATGAAATCCAAACGTTTTCCGCATTGAATTTGTTCCGATCTTACCAACAACTCCAACTGCTTCTGCAGCATTATGAATTACACGATACGCTTGTTGGCGCGTAATTGAATTTGGCGTTTTATTAGATTGAAATACGTAATTTTCTCTTTTAACGCCAATAGATTGTACGTAATCTAAAAGCGCTTCTTTTACTTTTGTATTTAAATAAATATCTTGTTTAAATTTTTCATCTTTCACAGGAAGAGTATAAAACTCTTTAACAGTCCCGTCTTCATTTAATACATCTTCAAATTTCATACTAAGTAGTTCTGTAATTTTTAATCCTGTGTTAATTCCAATAACAAATAAAAGATAATCTCGCTGGGAGTGCTCTTTTAAATATTTTTTCATAGCCTCAATTTGGCTTATATCTTTTAATGCCTCTACAACTTCCATACATGTATTCTCCTCATCTTATGAACGGTAATTTTCTCATTATGTTGTCCATTTTACCTTATCATGCTATGAGATTTCCATGTGTTATCCATTATTTTCACAATATACTCAGGTGGTTCTGAAAACTTTCAATGTGGAAACTTACGATTGTATAAATACGTTGCGGTAAAAAATGTGGGGATAAAAGTTCAGCTTCTTTCTACAGATTGGATTCCTCCTTTCCTTATACAGCTACTTCTACTTTTATATTACGTTACTTACTTGCATTATATTATATATTTCAGTAACATTAAAGTGTTTTTTCTGAAAATAATAAAAACCGAGCGTTTTTGCTCGGTTTTTATTATTAATCTTCTTTCGGAAGAACAATTCCTTTATACAATTGAACTGTAATGAAGTAATAAATCGCATAAATAACTACGAAAATTACGATTGGTACCCAAATACGGAAGTACGGATCAATTAAAATAAATCCGAAAATATTCATACCAACTAATACGTGAGCGATACCCACAATTGCTGGGAATAAGAATACTAAGAATAACTCTTTATAAATTGATTTCGTTAATAACTCACGGCGCACACCGATTTTACGGAGCATTTGATAACGCGTAATATCTTTTGATGCACCAGAAAGAATTTTAAACATAAGACAGCTTGCCATCATTGCTAAGAACGCGATTCCAAGGAAGAATCCCATAAATACTGTTCCACTCGCAATGCCGTAGAACCCACTATAAGCTTGATATTTACTATCCATTTGTTCAGCTTTTACATTTTTATATTTATCTAGCTGCAACTCGTCAAGTTTTTTCCATTCTTTTTTATATGTTAAAAAATCATCTGTTTTTCCAATAAATGCTATACCTTCTTTACCATTTATCCCATCGTACATTTTTTGATCTACAATTTTAATTGCATGATCATTGTATAAATAATATGGTTGGATTGTACTAAAAGCATCTATCCATTCCGCCGAAAGTTCTTTAGCGTTCACATCTTTTTGATTCATCTCTCTAGAAACTGCACCTACCGGTAGTTCCTCTGAAGCTTTTTTCGTATTTACTAAATCCTTCATAGACTTCATCTTTGTCATATCTTTTACTAAAGGACGATTTTTCTCTAAATCTTCTTTTACATAGTAAACGTATTTTTCATCAACTTTGTAACGATATTCGCTTTTCTCTTTAAATGTAATACCGTCTAAAATTTTCTTTTCTTCAGCTGTTGGATTATGAACTACTGAATCATAGATTACTAAACCATCTACCATTTTTATAACGTTATTTTTAAATGCCATACCACCTGAAATTGCACCAGCTCCAAGAGCAACTAACATCGCTACTGTCGCAAGTACTTTCGTTAAGCTATTAATACGGAAATTTAATTGTGCAAATGTAAAAGCGTTAAGTCCTTTTTCACTACGCTTTTTATTACTTTTTAACTTTTTAATAATGACTGGAAGAAGTGAGCCAAATAGCATATAAGTACCAGCTGTCGTTGTAATTAATGCAATAAGGATTCCCATTTCTCTTAGTTTTTCCATGTAAATCATTGATGCATAGCCAATGCCTAATAAAATAACCGCAAGGAATGCAACTAAGCCTGTCATTTTTCCTTTTACCGCAACACGTTCTGTTTGTGCATCTGCATGTACAAGTTGCAATACAGAAATACGTGATAACTTAATACTGTTCATAATTGCTGATAGTACAAATAATGCAAAGAAGAAGATACAAGTAACAGTCATAGATGGCAGATAAAATGCTTTATAGCCTTCACCAGCAAATTCTAATTGTTTCATTAACAATTGACCGATACCTTCTGCAAGTCCTACACCAACTGTAATACCGATTGCAAGAGACGCAGCGCCTAATACGATTGTTTCAATAAACATAAGTAATGTAACTTTATGCTTTTTTGCTCCTAACATCATATACATACCAAACTCTTTTTGACGAAGAGATAGTAAGAAAGAGTTCGCATATAAAATATAGAAGAACGTTATGATTGCTAGTAAAAATGAACCTGCTTGGAATACAAATCCGATTGATTTAATCACTGAATTAGATTCAAGAAATGATTCA
Source organism: Bacillus sp. PK6-16 (assembly GCF_056530295.1). Lineage (NCBI taxonomy): Bacteria > Bacillati > Bacillota > Bacilli > Caryophanales > Bacillaceae > Bacillus > Bacillus sp. PK6-16. The sequence continues at coordinate 734,218 of NZ_CP096511.1, read as the reverse complement.
TTTAGTGCTAACGTTTGAAACATATAAAAAATTGAAATCGACATGACAAGACCAACAAGTAAGACGATGTAATCTTTTAGCTTACTCTTTAGTCCTGACATGGAAAGTTTGAATAACATGCTCTAGAACCTCCTTTCTTACGCTTTTTGTGTGCCTAAGTCCGCAAGCACATCTAAAATTTCTTTATAAAACTCTTCACGTGTACCGCCGCGGTGAATTTCTTTATATAGCTCACCATCTTGAATGAATAAAATACGCTGACAGTAACTTGCACTGTATGGATCATGTGTAACCATCATAATAGATACGCCTTGATCTTTATTTAAGTTTGTCATCGCATCAAGTAAACTCGTTGCATTTTTAGAATCAAGCGCTCCTGTTGGCTCGTCCCCTAAAATAATTGCAGGCTCATGCACTAAAGCACGCGCTGCTGCCGAACGTTGCTTTTGCCCACCAGATACTTCAGATGGGTACTTTTGAAGTATTTCTGTAATTCCTAACATATCCGCTACTTTCTCGACTTTTGGTCCAATGTTACGTGATGGAACACCTTGCAAGGAAAGTGGAAGTGCAATGTTTTCATAAATAGATAAGTTTTCTAACAAATTAAAATCTTGGAAGATAAATCCTAACTTTTGTGAACGGAAATCTGAAAGCTCACCTTGCTTCATTTTTGTAATATCCGTTCCTGCAATTTCAACAACGCCGCCCGTTGCTTTATCTAACGTTGAAATTACATTTAATAATGTCGTTTTACCAGAACCAGATGGTCCCATAATTCCAACAAACTCGCCCTCTTGAATTGAGAATGACACACCTTTTAACGCATGTGATTGGTTCTCACCTTTTTTACCGTACACTTTTTGAACGTTTTTCACGTCTACAACTGGTTTCGTCATATATATCCTCCTACGCTTGTTTTTCCATTACCTATTTTGCGCCTTTTGGAAGTGAACTGCTATTTGTTAACATTACATTTACCTTACACTTTTGTAATATAAAAAAGGTGTACTTGTAAGTTTGGCTGTTAATACTAGTTCACATTTCAGCATAGTAAATCGGTAAATGAAATTATATCGGCGATTTTCAAAATATATCGGCGCAACTACAAAAGCTGAAAATAAAAATAGGCTGTTCCACAAAAAGAACAGCCCACTTCTCTCTTTATTTCTTTAAAGGTGTTACCGTCCAGTACGTAATAACACGCCAAATCCATTCTAATGGGCCCATTTTAAAGATTTTCATCCAAATTACACTAAACACAATTTGAATTGCATAAATTGCGATACATACATATAGCGTCTGCATGTATGTTAAGTTACCTGCAAAGTTAAATACACTACCGGCAATTAAAATCATTGCCGTTTGTCCGATATAATTTGTTAAAGCCATACGACCGTAGTATTTCAATGGTGCTAATAATGTTTGAACTGGTTTTAACTGAAGTAATAAAATTAATGCTCCTACATAGAAAGCTGAAATAATTGGTCCAACAGTAATACCAATTTTTAGAAACTGGCTTGCAGCATCCATTGTTCCGTCTTCATTCATCAATATCATATTTACAAATGGGCCAGCAGGCACGTGTCCATATTGATACCATACAGCTGCCACACTTAAAACAAACATAATGCCTGTAAAAATAGCGACTTGCTTTATGTTTTTTGAAAGATTTTCAAATACACGATATTGTCCTGCAGCAAGACCTAATAAAATTAAACCAAGTGGTAATAGTTCTTTAATACCCATTACACTAAAGGCTATTGTCATAATAAGACCAATTACTAAGTTCACTTGTTTTTTCGCTTTATAAAACGGTAAAACGATTAATCCGCAAATTGCATATAACGTTAACGCTTCTCCAGGCTGAAACATGTAATGAATCAAACCAAAAATAAATAATGCAACTACGCGGCGGAAAAATAGAACATATCCATTTTTCCCTTTCGCAATCGCTCTTGTAATGAAGATATAGAATCCCACTCCAAATAAGAATGAGAAAATCGAGAAGAAACGACCTTCTACAAATAAGTATAGAAACCTTTGATAGCTAGCATCTACTGTATTAGGATCTGGAGTTTTAATATTAAGTAGTGCTAAAATATTTACTAAAATAATCCCCAGTAATGCGAAGCCACGAATGTAATCTAACTCATCAATTCGTTTGTTTGTAATATTGTTCCCCATAAAGCAGCTCCTTGTCCAAAATTTAATCCTCCCTTACTCTACTGGAAAAGTAAGCTTACAACTATCGGCAAACCTTACAGGAATCTTACATTATTGTCATATAACAAAACAAAACCAGGTCATATTGCGACCTGGTTTACTCTGATTGCTTTGATCTTTGAGGTTGTCCTTTTTTACTGTTACGCTGTTTCACTTGAACAATCGGATCAAGTTCATTCGAAAATTCAGCGTTATGTCCATTTTGTGTTTTTTGTTCTGGGTTATTTTGATCTGAACGTTTCGCCATTACATTCACTCCTTATTAGTGCGGTGTAATAATCATTTGATGTTGCAATTGGCGAATTGCCATACGCGCTCTATTTAACTGCTCACGTTGCTCATCATTCGCATGTTGTTGCATCGTTTGTAAATCGTTATATGCTTGTTCTAATTGCAACTGCGCATCCGAATACTCCATCGTATTATAATGCTCTTGTCTCATGCCTTGTTCTAATTGTTCTTTCGCATATTCCACCGCTTGTTCCGCTTGTGTAATATACGATTCAAGTGATTGACGCTCTGCCATAATTGTCCCTCCTTGCTTCAATTCCCCTTTAGTGTGTCCCTTCCTTATGAACCTTATGAGTATGTTATAATGGATTTTGTGTTATTTTGACTCGGCTTAGGAGGGAAAGTAATGAAGGTTCAAAACCCTTTTCCATATACAAACGACAATAAACGTTATCATACATGGAATTACCATTTACGAAATGAATTTGGTGAAAAAATCTTTAAAGTTTCATTAGATGCTGGCTTCGATTGTCCGAACCGTGACGGTACAGTTGCTTATGGCGGTTGTACATTTTGCAGTGCTGCTGGATCTGGTGACTTCGCTGGCGATCGCCGCGATGATGTTATAACGCAATATCATGAAATGAAAGAAAAAATGCGCTCAAAGTGGAAAGACGGAAAATGTATCGCTTATTTCCAAGCGTACACAAATACACATGCACCACTTGAAGTGTTAAAAGAAAAATTCGAACCGCTTCTAGCAGAAAAAGACGTTGTCGGTCTTTCTATCGCAACTCGTCCAGATTGTTTACCGGACGATGTTGTTGAATATTTAGCGGACTTAAATAAACGCACGTACCTTTGGGTTGAACTCGGACTACAGACCGTTCATGAACGTACTGCAAACCTTATTAATCGCGCTCATGATTATCCTTCTTACGTTGAAGGTGTAAATAAATTACGTAAGCATGGCATTCGAGTTTGCTCTCATATTATTAACGGTCTTCCTCTTGAAGATTACGACATGATGATGGAAACAGCTCGTGAAGTAGCGAAACTTGACGTGCAAGGAATTAAAATCCACTTACTTCATTTATTAAAAGGAACGCCAATGGTGAAGCAATATGAAAAAGGACAACTCGAATTCCTTTCTCTTGAGGATTACGTAAGCCTCGTTGTTGACCAACTTGAAATTATTCCAGAAGACGTAATTGTGCACCGCATCACAGGTGACGGTCCGCCTGATTTAATGATTGGCCCAATGTGGAGCTTAAATAAATGGGAAGTTTTAAATTCCATCGATGCAGAATTTGTACGCCGCGGAAGCTGGCAAGGAAAATATGCAAATGAGGAGAAACAAAAATGAAATTAGAACGTGTATTACCGTTTGCTCGTACTCTCTTGCAAACGGCAGTAAAAGAAGGCGATTACGCTGTAGATGCAACTTTAGGAAACGGCCATGACACTTGCTTCCTAGCTGAAATTGTTGGAGATAACGGAAAAGTATTTGGATTTGATATTCAAAAAGAGGCGATTGAAAGCTCAACAACTCGTCTAAAAGAAAAAAAACTTTTCGAACGTACTGTTTTAGTTCACGATAGTCACGATACACTTCTATCCATATTACCAGAAGATGCAAAAGGAAAAGTAACAGGTGCAATTTTCAACTTAGGTTACCTTCCTGGCGGAGACAAACATATCGTCACAAAACCGAACTCAACAATCTCGGCGATCGAGCAATTATTAGAAGTAATGGCGCCTGAAGGTATCATCGTCCTTGTCATTTACCACGGACATCCAGAAGGACAAGTAGAACGCGACGCTGTTCTCAAATTTGCCGAAGAACTAGACCAAAAACAAGCTCACGTACTGCGATATGGCTTTATTAACCAGCAAAATAATCCGCCATTTATTGTGGCGATTGAGAAACGATAAAGTGAAACTTTAATCAGTGGGGGGAATCCCCACTGATTATTAGTTGAACCAATCGGGCATTTATGGGCAGTTTATCTCCCAACTAACTTCTTTGCTCCAGCCGAATTTTAAGGTGGAAGTTTTACTGCCCGTTAATGTGGGGTAATATATCAACGATTTTTCAATTATATCTATCGTAACTCGGGATATATCAACGATTTTTTCGATATATCTATCATAACTTACAATATATCAACGATTTCTCGGATATATCGATTGTTCGACAAAACATAACAAAAAAAGACGTGCACTCATTGCACGTCTTTTTGTTATTCTCCTATATAATGGATATATACACTATTTAAAGAAAGAAGGATAGAACTTTGCTAGTAGAACTAAGGGGAATTCAAAAGAAGTATAGCAAATCACTTATACTAGACAACATTGATTTATCCATTCCAGAAGGAGAAGCGCTCGCTATTATTGGCGGGAACGGGACTGGAAAAAGTACTCTGCTAAAAATAATTGCAGGATTTATTTCACCTACGGCAGGGACGCTCAAAAGAAAAGAACATATACAAATTGGTTATGTACCTGAACATTTTCCTGAAGGAATTCGTTTTACATTAGCGGATTATTTATTTCATCTCGGCTGCATTCACGGCTTATCAACAACATATTTAAGAAATAAAATTCCGATGCTCCTTGAGACTTTTCACTTACATCATGCAAGACATTCCGTTGTACGAAACTTTTCAAAAGGTATGAAACAAAAAACAGGTATTATGCAAGCATTACTTACGGACGTCCATTTATTAATTTTAGATGAACCGCTTTCTGGGCTCGATCCTCACTCTCAGCAAGAATTAGAACATATTTTACTCTCATTAAAACAACAAGGTATATCTATACTCTTCACATGTCATGAAAAACAACTATTAGAAAACTTCGCCGATAGAATTGTGACGTTAGCAAACCATACAATCACAGCAGATACCTTTATACAAAAAGGGGCAGAACAAGTCTATATTGAAGCAATCGTTCACGACACATTTTCAGCGATAGAACTACAAAAGCAATCCGGTTTTATACACGTTACACACAAATCAAATCAAAACCTTATTCAATTACAAATCGAAAAAGAATATACAAACGAAATGCTTCAGTTTTTATTACATAAAAAAGCATCTATCACACTGCTACAACCTAACTTTTAAATCGAAAGAAGGTTTATTATGTTCGCGCTTATTCGTTACCATTTTCTCGACTATACAAAATCGTATAAGTACATCCCCCCTATTGCGATGTACTTTGTGAGCTTGCTTTTTGTATATACATATAAACCGACTCCTATTGTACCGACATATTTAGAAACAGCTCTCGCGCTTTATTTATTATCTGCCTGGATTACGGTCACAATCTTTCATACTGAAGACCCTGTACAAGAACAAATTACTATTTCTCACACAAATAATATTTCCGCATTATACGTTGGTAAATATATTACAGCTCTTCTCATTTGTACTGTATTATCTTTTATATCCGTAATCTATCCAATTATTTTGCAAATGTTTAATGAAAAAATGACAGTTTCTTTATTTCTAGTCGGATTTCTCTCTCACATGTCTTTCTCTATACTAGGAATTTCAATCGCAACATTATTTACTAGAAATATGATTCAAAAAGCAGGCACTGCTTGGCTTAGCCTTACCTTTATATTGCTTATAACGATCGCATCTATCCGGTTTAAAAAAGAGTTATTATGGTTTTTACCACCTGTCGAAAGCTTTCTAATGCTTGGCCAATACAAATATAATATACTGACTCACACACTATGGCTCACAACTTGGGCTATCGTATATTCATTTTTATTATTTACCTTATTTCTTTTTATCGTTCGCAAAAAACGTTTTTAATTACATATTAAAGGAGACGAAACAATGATTGGAATACTAGCAGGAATGGGACCAAAATCAACTGGACCATTCGTCGATACAGTTGTAGCAAGGTGCCAAATAATATACGGAGCAAAGTATGATATGGACTTTCCTCATATGATGATCTATTCGTGCCCAACACCGTTTTACATGGATCGCCCTATTGATCACGAAGCGATGAAAAAAGCAATTATTGAAGGAGCACAAAAACTTGAAAGTACTGGCGCAAGCTTTATCGCTATGCCGTGCAATACGGCGCATCTTTATTTCGAGGAATTACAGCATTCTCTGTCCATTCCGATTTTAAATATAGTCGATGAGACGTTACAAGCAATTCCTAAAAATGCAAAAAGAGTCGCTCTTCTCGCAACAGAAGCGACAGTTCAAGCTGGTATTTATCAAGACGGGATTGCAAAACGGAATATAGAATACATTCATTATGAAAAATGGCAAACGATGATTAATCAAATTATTACGTATATTAAAAGCGGAGAAGTTGAAAAAGCTCGCAAATTATGGAGCGCGCTCGTTGTGCAGTTGAAGGATGAAGTAGATACCGCAATTATCGCATGTACTGATTTGAATGTTGTGGCTAGTGAGAATTTTGTTGATTCTTCTCAATGTCTTGCGAAAGCGGTTGTTAGGATGTACTTATCAAATATAAAGAGATCTTCATAAACATAGAAAACACTCCTTCTAAAATGTGTTTTATGTTTAATAAAAATCCCACAAACTTTTAACTTTCTTCACAATTCTTTCAAAGTAATCACACTTAATCTCGCTATATTAAATAAGTAGTTATTCATATAGGGAAGGTTAGGGGAACTGAAAGTATGAAAGTAAATCGTTCGCTTCATTACATTTTTTGGCGTTGGCATTTTTATGCTGGGCTTTTTATTACGCCACTTCTTATTACGTTGTCACTGAGCGGAATTGGGTATTTATTTCGGGAGGAAGTTGAAGATTTCATCTATAAAGATTTATATTTTGGGAAGAGTGCTCAAACAGAATCTATTTCGATGTCTGATTCTATTTCCTTAACAGAGAAAAAATATCCACATTATAGCGTGGCGAAAATTAGTGAGTTTAATGGGGATTATAATACGAGACTTACGATTGCAAATGAGTATACTGGACAACAAAAATATGTGTATTTAGATAGTAATAATCAAATTGTTGGAGATCAAAATGCAAGTGAAACGTTTGCCAATATCATGAGGGAATTACATAGTTCTCTTTTAGTTGGCGGCACTATCGTTAACTATACTGTGGAGCTTGCGGCATGCTGGACAATCTTTTTAATCGTAACCGGATTGTACATGAGTATACGCCAATTCAAAAACACACCATCATCCAATAAGCGAGAAAAAGCAAAAAGACGTCATTCTATTATAGGTATTATATTTACAATTCCTCTCTTTCTGCTAGTCGCATCTGGATTGCCATGGTCAGGATTTATGGGGAACCAAATTTATAAAATTGCATCGTCAAATGAATCACTCGGATATCCAAAATTGTACATGGCACCGCCTGAATCAAAGGTAAAAGAATTGCCGTGGGCAACAAGAAAAGAAGCTCCTCCTGAATCGGATTCAAATGAACCGAAAGCAATTTCTGTCCATGAATTACAAAAAGGAATTGAAATAAAGAAGCCATATGTTATTTCACTACCAGCTGATCCAAAAGGTGTATTCACTATTTCGAAATCGAGCGGTTCTGGTATTACAGGTATGCATGTTGCACCAAATGAAGAGATAACAGCTTACTTTGACCAATATAGCGGGGAACTCATTTCCAAAACGGACTATCGTGATTATGGATTACTTGCACAATGGTTCACTTACGGTATCCCACTTCATGAAGGACATTTATTCGGATGGCCAAATAAAATATTATGCTTACTAACGACATTATCTCTACTACTTCTCATTTATTACGGAATAAAAATGTGGTTAGCAAGGAAGCCGAAAGGAAAATTAGCAGCACCACCAAAGCAAAGAGATAAGAAAAGCATAATCGTTTTCTTTATCATGATGGTTATACTAGGCGCTGTCATGCCTTTATTCGGGCTATCTGTTTTAGTGATTTTTGCGATTGAACTTCTTATATATGTATTTTCAAAAATACGATCATAATAAAAAAGCATTTGTACTCTCATGTACAAATGCTTTTTTATTTACTATTTTCTTTTTTTCTACCACTTATTAAAAAGAAAATATCTACTATAATAATCAATGCAATGATAACTTGGGCTACATAATCCATCGTTGTAGGACCACCCGCTTTATTCATCATCATATACGTTCCTGTTACAAATGAAATGGAAAGTAGCAGAAGTAATGTTACTTCAATATTGCCATATAGCTTTTGAAACAATCGCTTCATTTCAATCACCACCTTTACCATATTATAACAAATAAAACCACTCTACATGAGTGGTTTTCTTCATCACTGCGCCGTTTTCTTTCGGTACATCTTCCCGTTCCAATAGAAGAATCGTGAAGTGAGACCACCGTATTTTACAATGCGCCGTGCCATTTTGTGCATATTCTTTTGTGCTGATACTTTTTGATCTGATAAATAAATACCAAGTAACCCTCGGCTTATGAGACGATGAAACTTCGCATGAGGCAAATCACCAATGCTCTTCTCCGCTTCTTCTACAAAGTGTTTCATCCGATCTAATATCGCTTGCTCGTTTTCGTAATAACTACAGAAATTCAAATCTCCGCCTATACGGTCTTCTTCTTGATCAATGAAATAATCAAGTAAGATATGAAGTCCTTGTACGTAAGGGAAGTACCCTTGTCTAATTTTCGCAATATCTTCATCATGTAACTCATCATGAAATGCATATGCTACAAGACAGAAAATTCCAAGTGTAGAACCGGCACATGCTGAAAATTCAAACCAACTCATCTCAGGTAAGTTTTCTTTATGTGCTTCAAACCAATTTTTCAGGCGCGGCTCTCTTTCTTCTAATTTCACGTGTTTATGAATTTGCAAATCACAATAATAACAAGCAAGTTCATGAAGAACAGGAGCAATTTTGTCATAGTGCTTCGTTTTCTTTAAAACATCTTGGCATGTTTCAACAAGTTCATCTAAATAACCACCATCATCTTGATCATCACGATAACGATAATAATTACCGCCACCTTCTACTTCAGGTGATAATGCCATTAACATCGATTCATGCAGTGCGGCAAAATCATTTGGATCAAGTGATGTACTGCGATCACATAAATTATCTAAATAGTCGCTGATCGTTTGATACGCTACGATAAAACGAATACATTCTTCTCGGTGTTCATTTGCTAGCAGAGCTAAAATGCCACCGCCCTCACAATGAAACGTTTTATGCTCAATACTTGCGATTGCCTGACTATGAAGCTCATCATTCGGAATATGGTAGGCACGCTCTTTCCACATCGCTAGCTCATGGTGTACAACCGGAAACACATCACGGTATACTTTCGCCATGAGCGTTATGGGATTACTCGGTACGTTCACTTCTTCCTTCATCTCCTCTATTAAATGTACAAATAATGATTTATTTGTTTGTTTTTACTATATTATTGACATGCATTTCAGTAAATGACTGAATATAACTCAAAATTTCATCACGCTCATACTCATTTAATAACTCGTGATAACAATTCGGCCATTCTTTAAAAGCCTTATCACTTATTTTAACATTATCAAACCAAGTGCGGACACGTGTTTTATCTACAAGTTTATCCTCACAAGCTTGCATTAGCAAGAGCGGAACATCCGGAAAATCATCTATTTTTTTATGAGCAATTTCGATAGACTTAATCAATTCACTATACCAACGTACTGATACTTTGCGCAAGAACAAAGAATCATTCTCCATTGCATCTCTCACTTCGTGGTTACGTGTTGACATTTCCACCGTAAGATTCGTTGCAAATTGCAATTTTGGAGCCACAACATTTAATATTTTTGAAGCAAATTGAAGCGGAGCAGAGGGTCCAGTCACTACCCCTAAACAAGGCGAACTCAAAATAATACCCTCTACATCTTCTCTCTTCGTTTCTTGCATCATACGAATGACAATAAGACCACCCATACTATGACCGAATAGAAAAATAGGTAACCTATACTTTCTTGCTTCTTTCACCCATAGTTTAACTTCCTCTATGTATTCATCAAATGAATCAATATGTCCTCTATTTCTTGAAGTCGTTCCATGTGACGGAAGATCCCCCATCACGACGTGGTAGCCGATATGATTCCACATTTCCGCAACGGCTTCGTAACGTCCGTGATATTCCATTGCACCGTGCACAATAACAATGACAGCCTTTGCTTCCTCCGCTTCATAATTCCACATACGGCTCTCCTCCATTTCACTCTTTCTCATAATTTGATACACTAAAACTAGTCTCTAGGAAAGGAAGACTTTACATGATATATCCTTACAAAGAAAAAAAACCGAAAATTGCGAGTAGTGCTTTTATCGCTGACTATGTTACGATTACAGGCGATGTTTACGTTGGCGAGGAATCAAGTATTTGGTTTAATACAGTCATCCGTGGTGATGTGTCACCAACGATCATTGGAGACCGAGTAAATGTACAAGACCAATGTACACTCCACCAAAGCCCTCAGTATCCTCTTATCTTAGAAGATGATGTTACAGTTGGGCATCAAGTTATTTTACATAGTTGTCATATTAAAAAAGATGCTTTAATTGGAATGGGATCCATTATATTAGATGGTGCTGAAATTGGCGAAGGAGCTTTTATCGGCGCTGGAAGCCTCGTTTCACAAGGAAAGAAAATTCCACCAAACACGTTAGCTTTCGGTCGTCCCGCGAAAGTCATTCGTGAATTAACAGCAGAAGACCGTAAAGATATGGAGCGTATTCGCACGCAATACGTTGAAAAAGGTCAATATTATAAATCATTACAGAGGTAAATTTCCGCTGCCATACGATTGGCAGCTTTTTTTATATAAAATCTAACTTTTTCTTTACAAAACATTATTACTCCCTCAACAAAATCTTATTAAAATAAAAGCTAATATCTCCATATATATGTAAACGAGGGAGGAGAATTTTCATGAAGGTCAGTGGATTATATAAAATAGAATGTTACATTTTCAAAGGAATTAATCGCTACTTTGATCAAAAAACATTAAATATCTTTTTCAGCAATATTACTCATATCGGTGGCGCGACTTTCCCCATCGCACTCACACTTTTCTTTTTGATTTTCGCAAAGGGAACTTTGCATCAAGCTGCAATTGCAACTGCTATTTCTTTAGCAATTAGCCATATTCCTGTACAAATATTAAAAAGATGGTATCCACGAAAACGTCCTTATTTAACAATTCAGGATGCAAAATATCCAGTCCATCCATTAAAAGACCACTCTTTCCCGTCTGGTCATACAACAGCCGTTTTCTCTGTCTTCATTCCATTTATTTGCTATAATCCAAGCTTACTTGCTTTCCTATTACCGTTAGCATTATGCGTTGGTATTTCACGTATTTATTTAGGACTTCACTATCCGTCAGATGTATTCGTCGGTATGTGCCTTGGCACTTGCTCTGGCATCATCTCTTTTTATCAATTCATCCCACTTTTCACATAAAGGAGTGATATGATGAGAGTCGCCATTTTTACCGATACTTTTACGCCACAAGTTAACGGGGTTGCGAAAACGTTAGAGCGATTAACACGATATTTTCAGAAAGAACAGATCGCCTATTCTGTTTTCGCCCCTCAGCATACAGCTGAAGATAATTTTGTAGCGAATGTGAATAAGATGAGAAGTATCCCGTTAACAATATTATATCCAGAATGTCGTTTTTCTTTTCCTACTCCGCGCATTAAACGGGAACTACTTTCCTTTAAACCTGACATGATTCACATTGCCACACCTTTCAACATGGGACTTTGTGGATTGTATTATGCAAAAAAGTTAAACATCCCAGTTGTCGGTTCTTATCATACTGATTTCGATGCCTATTTACGTTATTACAAAATCGAATTCCTCTCCAATATGCTGTGGAACTATTTAAAATGGTTTCATAGTCATATGCAAAAAAATTTTGTACCCTCTCCTGAAACATTACATCAATTAAAACATAAAGGCTTTCAGGCCCTCTCTATTTGGGGACGTGGTGTAGATTGCAATCTCTTTCATCCATCTTACAATACAGACCTATTCCGAAAAAAATATAATATTACAGCGAAGTACGTCCTTTCCTATGTTGGACGGATTGCTCCTGAGAAAGATATTGATACGTTGCAAAATCTTATCGTTAAATCAGCACATACTCGAAGCGACATTCATTGGCTTATAGCAGGAGACGGTCCTCTAGCAACAAGTTTACGTGAAGCTGTTCCGAAAACAAACATCACTTTTACTGGCTATTTACAAAGTGCAGATTTAGCTGAAGCATATGCTTGTTCTAACATAATGGTATTTCCATCAGCTACTGAAACATTCGGAAATGTCGTACTTGAATCACTCGCATGCGGTACACCTGTTATTGGTGCAAATAGTGGCGGGGTTAAAAATATTATTACAGATGGAAAAACGGGAGTTCTTTGTCCGCCTAAAAATGAAGATGCATTTCTATCATCCATTTATTTTTTATTACAAAATGAAGAAAAACTTGAGCAGATGGGAATAGCAGCTTCATCTTTTGCGAAATCAAAGAGCTGGGATGAGATCTTTCGTGGCTTGCTTAACCAATATGAAGAAGTCCTTCAGCATAACGCATCAGAGTTGCTTGCTTAAATAGAAAAACTCCCTTCAAAAAAACGAAGGGAGTTTATTACATGGTCATAAATTTTAGTTTAATAAATGATACATAAGGTTAAGCATTGTTTTATTTCTATATTAATTATATCAAAAATAAACATAACTAAACAAACTTGTAATAAAAACCCATAAAAATTAATATATGGTTATACAGTATTTTAACTGTATAATGATTTTAAGAATTCCCCTTAAAATCAACTTACTCACATACCTTTATACAGCAATTGTTCCCCAATTCTGTATATCAAAAAAACCTTTCATTCATTTGAAAGGTCTTTTTGAGCCTGCCCATATTCTTCTTTCGTATTTACATTTATAAACCAATCCGCATTCGCTTGTACATCTTCTCCAGAAACATACTTCACATTACATTGTGATAAAAGCTGCCCCATACTTCTTTTTTCTTCCTGAAGTAAAGCATAAATCTTTTCTTTCACGCGGTTATGATACGCCGCAAGTAGCGGTTGTTTTCTTCCATTAATAATAGGTACAACCGCATCATATTCATTGTTCGTTTGCTCCAGTAAAATGGTAAACCATTCATGCGAAACATTTGGCGCATCGCAAGGCATAATAGCATACCAATCTGCTTCTATGTATTCCATACCTGATACAATGCCGGCAAGCGGTCCATTTCCTTTATAGTGCGGAATGTCTTCTATAACAGGTACTTGTACGAATTGCTCTACTCGCTCTTTTATATCAGTATGGCTAATTACTACAATGTCTTGCAAAGTATTTCCCATCACTTTCACAATATGCTCAACAAAAGTAGTTCCCTTCCAAATTGCTAACGCTTTCGGCTCACCGAATCTACTCGACATACCACCTGCTAATACAATTCCAGCATACTTACTCATTGGCGATGCAGCTCAAATGTAATATGACCTAATTCCGGTAAAATTAATTTATTCATCGCAAGGCGAACCGCTCCGCTAGACCCTGGCATCGAGAAGACTACTTTGCGCCCAATTGTACCACCAATCGCTCTACTTAACATTGCGCTGCTTCCGATATCTTCTAAATAACTAATCATACGGAACAGCTCACCAAATCCAACAATTTCTTTATCTAATAACGCTGATACTGCTTCAATTGTGACATCGCGTTTCGTAATACCAGTACCGCCATTTGTTAATATAACATCTACATCTTCCTTATGATAACCAGCTAACACTGCTTGCTGGATACTTTCTTTATCATCTTTTACAATTTCATAAGAAGTTACTTTATGTCCCGCTTCTTTTAACAATTCATGTAATAGTTGTCCGCTCTTATCTGTTTCTTCCGTACGTGTATCGGAAATCGTCACGATCTTGCAACGCACTTCTTTTGGAGCTTGTTTTTTATGTTCAGTTACACTCATTTTTTATCTTTCCTTTCTTAAAGACTTTTCTTCATTTTATCATACATACCTTTACACAATTATGTATGAAGCCAATCATGCGCCATGATACAATATAAGTATACTAACCCACAAAAAAGAAAGTGCACTTTCTTATACTCCTAGACTACACATCTTTAGCTACTCTTTATATTTTCTACATAATAGAATTCAATTTTAAAACTTGTACTAAAAAATAAATTGGAGGTCTACATAGTATGGAACTTTATAAAAAATTAACAACAACATTTATCCTCTTATTCATCGCTTCAATCACTGTCGGCTTTTCCTTAAAAGGCGCAATTCCATACGCTACATTAGTAAGCATTATATTCGCGACACTATTTTTACTAAGTAGTGCCTTTTGCGCAGGTAAAGCACGTCAAATGAAAGGTTGATTACATATGTTCCAGAAGAAACCCACCCTTTGTAAATCATGTAAAAAGGAAATACAAACGTATGAAAAGGCATGGATTCATATGCCATTTCCAGCAAGTGGCATGACTAATATGAAAAAGTATATTGAGCTAGATGGCGAAGTATATTGCAAATCATGTATTCAAATTATAAGTAAAACGAAATAAAAAAAGCTTTGCGCTCACCGCGCAAAGCTTTTTTTCATATATTATAGACCAGCTTGCTCTTTTAAAGCTGCTGCTTTGTCTGTACGTTCCCATGATAGATCTACATCAGTACGTCCGAAGTGGCCGTAAGCTGCTGTTTGTTTGTAAATTGGGCGACGTAAATCTAGCATTTTAATAATACCAGCTGGGCGAAGATCGAAGTTGTTACGAACTAGTTCTACTAATACGTCTTCAGATACTTTACCAGTGCCGAATGTATCAACTGAAATTGATACTGGTTGTGCTACACCGATTGCGTATGCAAGTTGTACTTCTGCTTTTTCAGCAAGACCAGCTGCTACGATGTTTTTCGCAACATAACGAGCTGCATATGCTGCAGAACGGTCAACTTTCGTTGCATCTTTACCAGAGAATGCACCGCCACCGTGGCGAGCGTATCCACCGTAAGTATCAACGATGATTTTACGTCCTGTTAAACCAGCATCACCTTGTGGTCCACCAATTACGAAGCGGCCAGTTGGATTAATGAAGAATTTCGTTTCTCCATCCATTAATTCTGCTGGTACTACAGCTTTAATTACGTGCTCTTTTAAGTCGCGATCGATTTCTTCCCATGTAACATCTGGGTGATGTTGTGTAGAAATTACGATAGTATCAACACGTACTGGTTTACCATTTTCATCATACTCAACTGTAACTTGCGTTTTTCCATCCGGACGTAGGTATGATAATGTATCATCTTTACGTACTTCAGTTAAACGGCGAGCTAATTTGTGAGCAAGCGAGATTGGAAGTGGCATTAACTCTTGTGTTTCATTACATGCGAAACCAAACATTAAACCTTGGTCTCCTGCACCAATTGCCTCAATCTCAGCGTCAGTCATTTGACCTTCGCGTGCTTCTAGCGCTTGGTCAACACCCATAGCGATGTCAGCAGATTGCTCATCGATAGATGTTAAAACTGCACAAGTTTCTGCATCGAATCCGTATTTTGCGCGTGTGTAACCAATGCCTTGAATTGTTTCACGAACGATTTTTGGAATATCTACGTAAGTAGAAGTCGTAATTTCCCCCGCTACCAATACTAAACCAGTTGTTACAGTTGTTTCACAAGCTACACGTGCATTTGCGTCTTTTGATAAGATCGCATCTAAAATTGAATCAGAAATTTGGTCACAAATTTTATCTGGATGTCCTTCAGTTACAGACTCAGATGTGAACAGATGACGTTTTTTTGTCATGTGGTAAACCTCCCTACAGTAATTGTATATATTGTACGGAACTCATCCTTAATTTGCCACAAACTGCGACATACATTTATTCTCCCACACAAGCATACAGAAAAACCTTTCCTACTTTACATAGAGGAAAGGTTTAATTTGCTACTTGCATACTGCTTTTTGCCCTTCGCTCTTATCGTTCGAGACCTGTAGCCTCGCACAGGTTTTAGCACCTATTCACCTGTATTTACCACTACAAGTGAGGTTGCTGGGCTTCATCGGGCCTGTCCCTCCGCCAGCTCGGGATAAGAGAGTATCCGTCCCAACCTATACTAAAGAAATGATATTCATTTGTCAATTAATATTCACATTTTCCTGAAAGTTTTTCTCAATACGCCTGAAATGAAATATTAATAGGGAAATAATGCATTCACACAAACAAAAAGAAATAAATAGTATACATTATTTATATAATTGTGTTATACTCTTGTTGGGGATTACGAGAAATATTTCATTAAATGAAAAGGATGGTATATAAATATGAGTACTGTGAATGTCCAAATTGGTTTACACGAATTATTGAACGGAAGCAATGCACAGATTCAACTAAGTGTTCCGCAATTAGTGGAAAAAGTATTAATGCGAAATGAAGGGAAATTAACTTCGACTGGTGCCGTTTCTGCTTCAACTGGAAAATATACAGGACGTTCTCCTAAAGATAAATTTATTGTGAAAGAAGCATCGGTTGCTGACAAAATTGCTTGGGGAGCTGTGAACCAACCGATTTCTGAAGAACATTTTAATAAATTATATACTAAAGTTTTAGAATACTTAAAAGAAAAAGAAGAGTTATTCGTCTTCAAAGGATTTGCAGGCGCTGACCGCAATTACCGCCTACCAATTCAAGTTATTAATGAATATGCATGGCACAATTTATTTGTACATCAATTATTCATTCGTCCAACTGAAGAAGAATTAACAACTCATGAGTCAGGGTTCACAATTGTTTCTGCACCGAACTTCAAAGCTGATCCAGCTGTTGACGGTACAAACTCTGAAGCATTCATTATGGTTTCATTCGAAAAACGTATTGTACTAATTGGTGGTACAGAATACGCTGGAGAAATGAAAAAATCAATCTTCTCTATTATGAACTTCTTACTACCTGAACAAGATATTCTTTCTATGCATTGCTCTGCAAACGTAGGTGAAGAAGGCGACGTAGCACTATTCTTCGGTTTATCTGGAACAGGTAAAACAACATTATCTGCTGATCCAAATCGTAAATTAATCGGTGATGATGAGCACGGTTGGTCTGATAACGGTGTATTCAATATTGAAGGCGGTTGCTACGCAAAATGTGTAAACCTTTCTCACGAGAAAGAACCACAAATTTTCGATGCAATCACATTTGGATCCGTTTTAGAAAACGTTATCATTAATGACCAAACGCGTATCGCGGACTACAACGATACTACTTTAACAGAAAATACTCGTGCTGCATACCCTATGCATGCGATCGACAATATCGTACTGCCAAGTGTTGCTGGACACCCAAATACAATTATTTTCTTAACTGCTGATGCATCTGGCGTATTGCCTCCAATCAGTAAGTTATCAAAAGAGCAAGCTATGTATCATTTCTTAAGTGGTTACACTAGTAAACTAGCAGGAACAGAGCGCGGCGTTACATCTCCGCAAGCAACATTCTCAACTTGCTTCGGTTCACCATTCTTACCACTTGATGCATCTCGCTATGCTGAAATGCTTGGTGAAAAAATCGAGAAACACGATGCGAAAGTATTCTTAGTAAACACTGGCTGGACTGGTGGCGAATACGGCGTTGGTAAACGTATGAACTTAGGTTACACTCGTGCAATGATTCAAGCAGCATTAAACGGTGAACTTGCGAAAACTGAAACAGCTAAACATGACATCTTCGGTCTTGAAGTTCCACTTCACGTACCAGGTGTACCTGACGAAGTGTTAATGCCTGAACAAACTTGGGCTGATAAAGCTGCTTACAAAGCAAAAGCAATCGAACTTGCAAATGAATTCAAAGCTAACTTCAAAAAATTCGACAGCGTATCTGAAGACATTATTAACTTAGGCGGTCCAATCGCTTAAATTAAAACTTTCTGTTGGAATAACCCTTTACTCATATGAATAAGTGTCGTGTAACCGTAAAGTTTCGCGTACTCACCGACAAAACCCAATGCGGCTTAACGGTTACACACACTTACATAAAAAAGAAGCTTACGTGAAAACGTAAGCTTCTTTCTATATCTTATATAAAGTGAAACGCTAATCTCTTCATCTGTGACCTAGATTATAAAATTACAGCTTCGAATATATACATTATATCCCTACTCACTACATCTCTCGGGTTTTACATCGTATGGGGCTAAAAAAGGCCCTGACCGCTTCTATTCGTGACTGGATCATCTATTCCATCTAAAAAGAAGTCTTTTATCTTTTTAGCTCTTTGTTAGTTCTTTCTCATCTTTCATGCTATAGTAACCTAAATTCACAACGATTAAGAAATACCCACCCATAATCCCTACTGCAAACGCCCACATAACCATGTGGTGCTCAATTTCGTACATAATAATAGCACCCAAAATGGCAGCTGCAAAACGGTTAAACATACCGAGTGTCGGTGCTTTCGTCTTCTTTACAATACTATCTCCAAGCTTCTCAATTCTTCTGCCTAAAAGCCAAACGCAATACATACTTACAATAAGCCCAATTCCAGCGCCTAAAAAATGTGCTGAAAACGGTGTTAACATCCAACCTAGTAACAAAATACCTAGTATATAATACGATTGGATTTTAAATGATCTTAGTGACATACTAATCATGCTGTACCTCTCTTCATTCGTTCTTATCTATCCAACAAAAAATTTCTTTCAAATTCATATCCCTTACATTCATTTCATTCAAATTAAAAACAACATAAACAGTATGTTTATGTTGTTTAAATGTTTTTAGAAAATAATATTATACAAGATTTCAAACATCATATTCTCATATTTTGTGACGGTTTTTCAAACTTTTTTCGTCCATTTATGAAAAAAATGATATCAATCTATGAACATACGGATATGATGTAATAAGCACACAAATAAAGGGGGCGTCTAATGATTTATTTTTTAATGGCTCTCATTCACCTCATTATCCCTGCACTTATTGGACTTTCATTGTATTGGTACACGAAAAATCATAGCATTTTTTACGCTGTCCTCGGTGTTCTTCTTCCAGGTATTATTCTTATTACACTCTTCCGTATTCCATTTTTAAACTTAATTCCACTTATTACTGCTATCTTATTTCTCATCTTCTTACCAAAAATAAAAAAATAGGAAAGCAGATCATAGGTGATCTGTTTTCCTATTTTGATATAGGTTCCCCTGCAATAGAATGAACTTTTACTTTCTCCGATTTCACAAACCATAGACCGACAAAAATGATAATTCCACCGATGATTTGTTGAAACGATACATATTCATTTGCCCAGACAGCTGCAAATAGAACCGCTACAAGCGGCGTTATATACATATATACCATCGTATGTGACGCCCCAATTTTTTGAACTCCAACATACCACATTACTAAACCGAATACTGTTACAAAGAAAATAGAATATAGTAAAGCAAATAGTGTCATTCCGCGAGTAATGTGAAATGGCATGACAAACACATGCGGACCACTTAACAATAATAGCGGAATTGCACCCACTAATGCAGACCATGCAGTAACACGTAAAGCTGAATATTTTTTAATTAATGGTCCTGCTAAAACAGGATAAAGCCCCCAGCATATTGATGTAATAAGTCCAATTCCATTTCCATAAAAAGAACTAGTAAGTGAATGTCCTGCTACTAAAACTAATGCTGCACCAACAAAGGCAGTCATAGAACCGATTAACTTTCGAGAAGAAAACTTTTCTTGTTTCAAGAAAATCGCAAATGCAGTTGTAAAAATAGGTGAAATAGAAATGAGTAAAGAGGCATTTGTAGCGGATGTATATTTGACAGTTTCCATAAATAACGTTTGATACAGTACAATACCTACAACGCTAACAATAATTAATCTAGGTATATCCGTTCGCTCCATATAAACCGACTTTTCAATAAAAAAGGTAAGGAGTAACAGAAGCGGTGCCGCCGCCATCATACGAAGTGCAGTAAACTCAATTGCTGTAAATTCTAAAAGTCCATACTTCGCAATTGTATAGTTAATCCCCCAAATAATAACAACACTTAAAATTAATAACTCAATTCCCCATCTTCTCATGCGTATCCCCTCCGCAAAGAAGATTATACAGAAAATTCAATCATATGTACATTTCATTATGTGAAAAAATCTTTTTATTATATGAAACGTTTTGGTAAATGAAATTATATCGGCGATTTTCTGAATATATCGGCGCAACTCCATTTATATCAGCGATTTTTTCAATATATCGACTTATCGACAATAATAGCGACTTATAAAATAAAAAAAGGTGAGTCCAAAATACATTTTGGACTCACCTTTACTATACTCGAACGTGTAATTTCATATTTGGATTATAAAACTGGCTTGGGCTCTTCAACTGAAAAGTTCCTCCACCTTCATGCCAATCAACCGTTAACTTATCGTCCATAAATACAAGCTTTGTACGATCAGCGATAAAATTCATTGTGCTTGATTCAATATCCACATCGCGCTCATCTTTCTCTGCTACAGCTACTAAATCGATGATTCCGCTCATAACACAACCGCAACCTTCATTATCATAAAATAAC
This sequence comes from Bacillus sp. PK6-16, assembly GCF_056530295.1. Classification (NCBI taxonomy): domain Bacteria; kingdom Bacillati; phylum Bacillota; class Bacilli; order Caryophanales; family Bacillaceae; genus Bacillus; species Bacillus sp. PK6-16. Next base: position 713,132 of record NZ_CP096511.1, on the reverse strand, counting down.
TTTATATATTTCGCTTCACTTGGAATCGTATCCATAATCTTTTTATATGCTGCTTCTGTTACAGTAACGTACATATGTTAATCTTCATCCTCTCTTCTATTATCATTCATATATTGTATCACCATTTTTCTTAAAAGTTATATACAGAAAATTAAGACTAATATACAATGTATGTGATAAAGTTTCAGCAATCGAGCTTTTATGAGTAGTTCATGCAGGAGAAAGGATGTTTACTATCTGTGTTCAAACTACAACGATATCCCATGTTATTAGGTGTATTTAGTAGTTTCTTCATTTCTAGCGGAATGCTATTACAGCATGTACTTCCCTATTCTCCTTCTATTAGCTCGATTCTAGGTTTTATTTGTTTCCTATCCGCTTCTTATTTTGCTACGAAGAATACAAACAACTCATAAAGCAAGAATCACCTTAAGGAGGATTATCAAACATGCCAGCCTTAAAAAAAATAGAGCAATCACTCGATCACTTATTCCAAATTGAAAAATACGGAAAAGATAGTGCCTTTAGTCGATTTATCCCAGCCGTATATGATCCTATCAAATTTCCTTGGCAACAATTTTTCGAAGCAAATTTTGTAGATTTATTTAACGGCCTTATGATGCACGGATCTGAAAATGTAAACAAAGTATTTTTAGCTGTATTCCCTACAGATGACGTTCTTGAAACATTCATTTCACAATCCACACCCGGTGATTTACTCTTTATGCACCATCCCCTTGTAATGGAGTGCGGTGATCCGCTTGGAAGATCAGGCCGCGGTTTCATACCAATTCCTGAAAAATATTTGCAAGGAATAAAAGAAAAACAACTTTCTATATATACATGTCACGTACCAATGGATTTTCATCAAACACATGGAACGAGTATTTCAATTGCAAAAGCATTAAACGCTACTGTAGTGGACGACTTTGCATATGGAGGTCCAGAACAAGAACCAGTTGGCCTTATTTGTGAAATAGATGAAACATCAACAGAAGCACTCCAAAAACATCTAAAACAACTCTTCCAGATTCCTTACACAGACTTCGAAGGTAAACGACATGATTCCATCAAAAAAATCGCAATTATCGCTGGATGTGGCGATGTTGTATCTTTAATGAAGGAAGCAGAAGAAAAAGGTGCTGAAGCATATATTACAGGAGAAATCCATTGCCATATCGACAATGATTACGGCAGACATAAATACTCGCTCATTATGGATTATGTAAAAGAAACGAATATGTCTCTAATTGGTGTGTCACACTCTGCCTCTGAATATTTAGTGAAAGAGACATTGATGTATGATTGGTTTAAAGAGAATTTTGATGTGGATGTTATTTTGCTTCCTCAGGAAAAATGGTGGCTCTGACACTACTTAATTCTCCTCCCGCTATCTTTTGAAATCTAGACACAAAAGACGATCTGCCACACAAAATTATAGAATTCATAATATATATATTAGTTCTATTTTAAAAACTAGATTTTGAAAATATAGAAAGGAGAACATATATGTACCCACGTAATTGTTTTAGTTGCGATGGCAGACGCAACAGCAGTTCTAACGAAAATACTGGACCCACGGGGAACACTGGACCCACAGGGAACACTGGACCCACGGGGAACACCGGACCCACGGGGAACACTGGACCCACAGGGAACACTGGACCCACGGGGAACACCGGACCCACGGGGAACACTGGACCCACAGGGAACACTGGACCCACGGGGAACACCGGACCCACGGGGAACACCGGGCCTACGGGTAATGCTGGACCTTCCGGAGCTGGTTTCCAAAGTACTACCACCTTTAGTCTAGCAGCGGCTCCCAACTATAAAAAAGGACAAGTTGTCACTTATACGGGCAGTGGCTATGTTGTAAAAAAAGATGCACCTCAAGGGTTTCCTAATATATCTCCAGATTATATCGTATTAATAGAAAGTGGACCTACCGGTAGTACCGGGCCTACCGGCATCACTGGTCCTACGGGGAACACTGGTCCTACGGGCATTACTGGTCCTACGGGATCTGCCGATAGTGCTTCAGCAAAAAGTATTGTTTTTCAAGGAACAAATGCTGGTTTTCAACGTATAGCGGGTTCTCCTGGAATTGACTCCAATGTTATTCCATATGTCACTGCTGGAGCCGGTAGTATAGTTGGCTTTTCTGCGTCTATAAATATAAATAATTTACCTGCTGCTATTTATACGATTAATATTTGCAGAAATGTCCCAACAAACCTCACACCCCCTGCTTCTAGCTACCTCCTATCTACTATTACCCTAACCACTACTGACAAAATTACCGGAACTATGGTATTTTCCATTAAACCAACGGATAGCAGAGCAGGACAAATTCAAGTATTTAATCCTACTCCGGCAGTAGGTCCCGCTGCTGTAACTTGGACTAGTCTTACAACTGGAAACCCAGTTGCAAGAGGAGATGCTATATCCCTTTATATTACCCCTGGAATTACTGCAAGTGCTGTATATTCTATTTTTCTAATTACTGATATATAGCAATTCATTTCATAAAAAAAGACCCGAAATTCGGGTCAACAAATAGGAATATAAATGAACTACAACAAATAACAGACAAAGCCATTATATATTTTTCATAGTAAAACATCCATTATTTTCTTTTTACACTATCAATATATTATTTTTCGTTATCGTCCTCTTTTTTAGAACGTCTACCTAAGAAGAACACAAGAACTAATAATATAATTAACAGTAGTACTCCGCCGATAATGTAATATAGTGTGTGGTCTTTTTTCGCTTCTACCGCTGTATCATTTAACTTATCAGCTGTCTTGCCTTCAATTGTAAATTTTTTCGCCCATTCCCATTTTTGATCGCCATCAGTAGCTTTCACTTCTACTCGGTACGTTCCTGGATCAAATGCTTTGTTTTCCCAGCTAATAGCGTAATCAAAGTTTGAGTTTGGCGCCATTCTTAAATTTTCTTTTTTCGCTTCAAATAAAACGTCCGTACCTTTTTCTTTATATATCTTTGCATCGACACTTAAATTTTTTAACATTGCTGGCTTTACATTTTGTAAATTTGCAGTAACGACGTTACGCCCGTTAATTTGTGTTGGCTTTACTTCGTTTAATTTCATGTCTGGTTTTACTTCAGCATCTGTTTCTTTTAAAACAACACCAATTGCGTATGCATATTTATTTTCAATTTGCACACCTTCATCTTTTTTCTTTGCATTCTCATCTTCTTTTTCTTTAAAGTATAAACCACCTAGAATAACACCATCAAACGACTCACTTGGCATTTCCAAGTTTATATCAACTGTCACTATGCTGTTAGCTGGGACTTTCGTTTCTTTTGGCATTTTAGCAATTTTAGAAAACGGATATTTCAAAGTAGAATCCGTTTTTGGTTCTACTGTACTATAATCTGTAATACCATTGCTATTCGTAATTGCTGTATTAGCAAACGATTCTACCACAACTTCTTTATTCGTATCATTTTTCATTTGGACTTGAATTGTTTGCTTTTGTCCAGGTTGCATTTTCAAATCAAAGTACGTTTGATTTTTATCAATTTGATTTTCTGGTATAACTGCTGTCACAGCGAATTTCATTTCAGCTGCATATACTGAAAAAGCGTTTATCATGAAGAATGTAATTAATAGTAAGCTAGTAAATAGTTTTTTTACCATCTCTTATGTAGTCCCCTTCATATCCATTTTATAGACAAGAAAGAGATAAGGTTAAAGCCATTCCCTTATCTCTTCTCATTTTCCTCTTTTATCTTAAAATTCCTCTTACCTACATAGGAGCGTCTGTTAGCTCCCAAGTTAGTGAAGTTGTGTATTGTGTTTGTTCTTTTTTCGTTTTACCTGGTACAGATAACTCTACGCTTTGTTTCGCTTTTGTTGCATCTTTACCGAACGTATTTACCCACGTACCCATACCTTGGTTTTCTTTTGCATCGATTAAATCAGATGCTGCACCACTTGGATTTAATGTGATAGATTGTTCTGCTGTTGGTGCATCGCTACCTGCATTTGATTTCAAAGCTGAATTTTTTAATGTTAATGCTGCGCCATCCAACGCTTTATCATCTGCAGTTTTGAATTGACCATTTTGTTTTACTGTTAAATGCCATCCTGCATTTGTACCACGGTTATCTGTTACTTGAACGTAGTTTGGCACGTCAATTACAGAACCGTCTACTTTTTTCTTTACTTTATCTAATTCTGCAAAATAGATTTCGTTATTCCCTGATGCTTTTTGTGTTTTAAAGTTGAAGTTAGATACATAATCAATACTTAGTGGACCATCTGTACCTTTTTTATCTGGATCAACTGGATCTACAGTTTCATCTGGATTCTCTGGATTAACAACATCAATTTTATCTGTATTTTTCTCGAATTTAATGAATGCTTTTGAATCTAATTTCCCGCCATCTTTCTCAGCTGCAAATGCAGACGTCCCTACTGATACTGATGATAATGTTACCGCTCCAATTAATGCTAATTTTGCTAGTTTCATAGTTTTATACTCCTTTATTTTTAAAAATTCATTTATTCTTAATTTTCAATCTTACGCAACCTTAGTTTGGTGTATCTTCTAAAGTCCAAGTTAGCTCAGCTGAATATTTCGCACCTTTTTCTTTTGCTGTCGTACCTGGTACGAATAAGCTCACACTCTGTTTACCTTGTTCTGCTCCTTTACCGAATGCAGTCGTCCAATCACCCATACCTTTATTCTTTGCGGCAGTAGTAATTTCCACCGCATCTCCACCTGGAGCTAACGTTACTTTATTTTTAAATGTGGTAGGTGCATATTGTGCATCAGTTACAGAATTTACAGCTGGATTACTTAAGCTTAAAGCTGCATTTGTTAACTCACTATTACCACTTTTAAATTGTGCATTTTGCTTTACTTTCAATTTCCATCCTGCATTTGTACCACGGTTATCTGTTACAGATACGAAGTTAGGTACTTCAACTGTTTTGCTCCCTTGTTTCACTTTGTCCAATTTTGCAAAGTACGTTTGATCATTACCAGAGATAACTTGCTCGCCGAAGTGTAAGTTAGAAACGTAGTTAATACTTAATGGACCTTTTGTTCCTTTTTCATGGTCACCAGGGTTCTCTGGTGTAACTTTTTCATTTGGATTTTCTGGATTGTTTGGATCTGTTGTGCTTGTATCTTCAATAAACGTTACATCTGTTTTAGATTTCATATTTGCTTTCTCTTCCGCAAATGCTGAAGTTCCTACTGCTGCAACTGATGTTAATGACACTGCACCGATTAATGCTAATTTTGCTAGTTTCATATGTACCTTCCCCTTTTCTCTGTTTTCATCTATTTTTTATTTTGAATACACTTGCTTTCCCCTAATTCTTTTGAATGCATATAGAGATAAAACAATCGAAAACAATCCTATATATTGTTTGAAGTCCCGTGTCTGGCCTCCTGTTTTCGGTAAATATTTATCTCCATTTTTATCAACTGTCTCTTTTTTTGTATTTATCTTTGTCGGATCAGTTGATGTATTTGGTGTATAGCTATTCGAAAATGTAATACCTGCTTTTGAATTCGCACTTGTAGCCGTTACTACATTTGCCATAAGAAACGGCACACATATAACTGTGGAAACGATAATACCAACTATTTTTTTCATTACTCTCTCCTTTCTAAAATTTATATATTTCATATATTTTTAGAGAGGAGCATCGGTTAATGTCCATTCTAGCTGTCCGGAATATTTTGTATTTGCTTTGACATTCGGCCCTGGTTTTACTTGTAAATGAATTCCCTCGTTTTCCTTCCAATTTAGTGAAACCTCCTCGTCGTTTTTAGAAGTATACGAGAATGCTTCTATACTAGAAGTACTTAAAGGTGTATCCTTTCCATTTCGTTTGTAAATCAATGCTCCCGTCAATGTGTCATTTTGTGCTGAAGTTAACGGTGTAATTTCCTTTACATATACACTCCATTTTTGCTTTTTAACACGATCATCAGTTACCTTTAAAGAATTTGAAATCGCCTTCGGTGCGTATGTCGTTGTTTTCGATGGAATTGTTAAATCTCCAAAGGTAATTTCTTTTGGTACGTCTACTAACTTTAAAGTACCATCAACAACAGTAACTGGAACTTGAATTTCCGCTTGTACACCTTGCTTCGTTTCAATTACAACCGTTACAGTATGATTCCCTATTATTTTGGTATCCGGAATATTGATTAACTTCACTACTGATATTGGTTTATCTACATCCAAATTCGTATCTACAGATAAATCTGTCACAAATTTAGAAATATCCATTTTTGTTAAATCTGTTCCTTGCACTACTTTTTGTGGGACTGATTTCCCAGTTGGAATACCTTTATACCTTATTTTTGCGATTCCATCTCGATTACTATCTTGCCCATCCTTATCGCCATCTAAATAATTTTTAGCTGACACCGGTATTTCAAGATAACCACCTTTGTAATATTTCATTACATCGGCACCTTTTACAGGAGAACCTGTAATTGTCATCTCGTAAATTTTCCCGTTGAATTCTTCTGTTTTTAGCGCATTTTCTTTCGCAACTGCAGTGACTTTATTGTTTTTCCTATTAATATCAAAGAAGCTACTTACATCATCTCCACTCTCCACATCTTGAATGGAAACATCATTCACAGTAAAATCCTTATTCACTTCACTTTCTAATACAAAAGATTTCGCATAGTGAATATCTTTCGATTGAGCAGGCATATTTTGATATACCTTATAAGAAAGTTGACGGGAATTATCTTCCACAATATCTCCTATTACACTTGGAGCTGGAATTTCAATTTGTGTGATCGCTAATTGGTCGTATGCTACATTAACACCTGAAGCATTTAATCTAACTTCTAGCGGTAATTCTGTTAAATTATCAAATGTAATTGTCATATCTGCTTCTGGAGTAGCTACTGGGCCTGCTGTTCCAGAAAACTCTATTTTATTATTCCCTTTATCTTGATACCTAATTGAACTCGTATCATACACGTATAAATTCGTTAAATGACTACCATCATTACGCAACGTAACATTTTTATAACTATTTATCCTTTTAAAATTCCACATTGCCGTTAATGGTACTTTTTTACTTGTTCCGTGCTCATAAAATTCAAAGGAAGCATTATAAGTTTGTCCTGACCTTCCGTTCCCATATAATTGTAAAAAGTTTTTTGCATCACCTTTAGTTATTGGTGTTTTAACATCTACAGACGAAGCTGTCATAGAGTGAATATTAATACGGACATCAATCCATTTCCCTTGATATTCACCAGCTTTTTTTACTAATACGTACTGTTCTCTATTTGAATTTCTAAATGTATATTGACTTTGACCAGTTCTGTCATCGCTACTACCCTTTACCTCATATGTTACTTGTGGGCTCCAAACAAATCTAAAAGCATATTTACCCGAGATAGAAGGCCCTTCACCTGTTCTATTATTTATTACCTTTACATTTGGATATTTAAGAATACTTGTAACAGGACTAGCAGCTAGTAGAGATTGGCTCTTTAATATCTTCTCAGCTTGAATAGCAGGTAATTCCTGATTATTTTCGTTGACCTTATTGCTCTCTTTTAATTCATTTTCCTTTGATACGAGTTCTTCATTAACCTTTTCTTTCGCTAAAGTCTTCGTTTCTTTTGGAATTTCAGCATTAGTAGCATTTATTTCTTGTTTTTTATTTTCTTCCAATACTTTCACTTTTTCACTGATTTCTTTTTTCGCAACTTCCTCTGAAACCTTTGGATTTTCATCAGAAATAGCTACATGTAAAGCCTCTTTTTTCTCTCCAACATGCAGAGAAGGAGATTCAATTTTCTTTTCATTCCCTTCAAACTTCACTATCGGTTCAAATTTGTACTCTCCAGCTTTTTTCATTTGAATGACTACATATACGTCACCGATAGAATTACTTTGTTCATTCTTTTCAATTTTTACAATGTGATCTTCTGTTACTGAAATGTTTTGAATCGCTTTATTGTTTTCATTCATTTTTTTCGTTTCTGCTTCATTAAACAGCTGCTCATTAGATAATTTCAGCTCGATATTAGCATCTTGTTTATTTGTATTTGTGATCTTTAATACTACATCTTCATCAACTTTTATTTCTTGTTTATCCATATGAACGATAAAACGTCCTTGCTCGTCGTTTGTAACCGCATAAACTTTCGTTGCAGAGTAGTCTAGCACACCAACTTGTGTAAATAATATTCCTCCAGCGAGAAGTATACGCCCAAATTTCCCTATTTGTTTTTGCAATGTACTTCCCTCCCTTGCTTCCTGCATACCGAATATTTCGAACATTGAATTTATTTTCTAGCTAAATTTACAATCATAGTGTATATTCCTAGAAAATAAAAAGCCTGGTTGCCTTTTGGATTTTCATACATCACAACATGTGTGAAAATCCAAACTGCAACCAGACTATCATAGTAATTTTCATTACCTTAGACTCTTAGCTTTGCGACCTATCCTTTCGAATAGTATGCCCATTTATTTTTTCTTTTTGAGACAATAAAAAAATCCGGTTGCCTCTTCGATTTTCATACATACAACTATGTGTGAAAATCCAAACTGCAACCAGACTATCATAGTAATTTTCATTACTTTAGACTCTTAGCTTTGCGACCTATCCTTTCGAATAGTGTGCCAAATATAGGTATTTATTTATCGTGTTTTGAATATACCATTAAAACCCAAAAAAGAAAATAGTTTTTTTAGAAAAAAACTATTAATTTTTATAATCTAAATTTTCTCTAGGAAATCCATATTGAAAACTTTCAAAAAACATTTTGATGTTAGAAACACATCATACATTCTTTATCGATAAAATGAGATTTTTACTATACACAAATAGCGAGATAAAATAAAAAACATCACTTCCAAATAAGTGATGTTTTTGTAGTTAATGCAGTGGTAACATAACCTCAACTGTCGTTCCAACCCCAACTTCACTTTCAAAACTCATTTTACCGTTGTGGTCTTTAATAATTTTTTCTGTAACTACTAAACCTAGACCAGTTCCTGTTTCTTTCGTTGTATAAAAGGCTTCATTTAACTTTGGAATTTTATCTTTCGGAATGCCGCATCCCTCATCTTTCACTTGAACGATGATTCCATCTTTTACAGTAACTTTAATCGTAATTGTTCCGCCAACTGACATTGCTTCAATTGCATTTTTGATTAAATTAAAAAAGACCTGTTTTAATCGTTTTTCATCACATATAATTGATGGTAAGTCTTTACTGTAAATACCTTGTATGTAGACTCCTTGTTTTAAAGCTGGCTTTTCCATAACTCGAATAACATAAGAGATAATTTCTTGTATGTTATGAGTTTCTGATTCTAGTGATTTAGATTTCTCAAATCCACTAAGTTCTGTAGCAATTATATGAATCCGATCTACTTCTTGTTTCATAATATCACTATAAATTTTATCCTCTGGATGCTTGTCTGCTTGTTTATTCACAAGTTTTTTTAAGTTTGCTAAAGGTCTTCTAATCTTATAACCAATAACCGTTGCCATCTTTCCAACAGCTGCTAGTTTTTCTGTCTGTTTTATTTCTTTGTCCATCATCTCAAGCGTACGAACGTAAGACTGAACCCTTAAAAATATAATCCAACATATGATAGTAAATACGCTATATAATGCCATTGGGATTAAAACGAGAGAAGATTGAATAATGATTCCTGTAAGAGCATACTTTCCGATAAGTATCGCTGGAACTAACCAGAAATATCTTTTATTCACAAAGATTGGTGCAAACAAAATAAAAAATCCTTCTACTATATTTCCACCGTCAAATTCTGCATCGCTACCATAATAAATCATAATGTTATGGATACAATCTAATACATTATAGCCAATTAGAATAATATACTTTACCGCAAAAGCATTCTTCCATTTCATAAAGTATATTCCAATGCAAAACAATACCACCATCAAAAAGTAAAGCCATAAACCTAAACCATCTTCAAACTCTCCTACACCTTCTTGCTCTCCACCGATTAACGGTACGATAAATTCATAGGCAAGATCATATACGAAAAATATAATAAAAAATAAACTTAAAAATGCTTTCAGCGCCTTTATTTCTTCATTTTTAAATATATAGCCTTTATTCATATGGTAACTCCTAGCTTTTCTTCCACTTGGATTTCAGTATTTCCACACTTCCTTGGGAGAATGATGTCTATTCTCGTTCCAGAATCTTTTTCACTTGAAATATGCAACTCACCAAGGTGCTCGGCGACAATTCGATTCGCTACCGTCAGTCCCAGACCAATTTTATCTTGTTTCGTTGTATAAAAGGCCTCTGTAACACGGGGTAAGTTTTCTTGCTTAATACCATGACCATTATCGATCACACTGATCATTACATATTCTTTCCCTTTATTTTCTAATTGTAAATGTAATATGCCACCTTGTCCCATTGCCTCTAAAGCATTTTTTATCGTATATAAAAAGACTCCTCTTATTTTTCGTTCATCACATTCAACTTCTATTGTTTTTTCTTCCACATTAGAAATAAACTGAATGTTTAATTCATCTATTTTTTCACGAAGACTTGTTATTACTTGTAATACAATTTTTCCTACATCATGTTTCTTATAAATAGAAGGTTTGCATGTAGCAACTTCCATTAACTCACTTATCATATTATTCATATTTTCTATTTCAAAAATCATACGTTTATAAATAGGATCCTCTTCATGCTTCTCTCGTTGTAATTGCGTAAATCCTTTTAATGAAGCGAGTGGATTTTTAATTTCATGTCCAACAGTCGCTGCCATTTTTCCGATTACTGCTAATTTTTGTGATTCACTAGCAATCGCAATACTTTCCTTTACAGCTGAAAGATATTGTAAAAATCGGTTTAAAATGATATATGCAGCTATTAACATAAGTGTATACATAATAAGGAACATAAATGCTTTTACTTCCTCTAATACAAATAAATAAATTAAATATTTTCCTACAATAGAGGAAAGTAAAAATACATAGAGTTTTTTATTTAAAAATATAGGTACAAAGAAAATGAGAATAATTTCTATTATATTTGTCGCATCAAACGCCGCCTTATTATAAAAAACATACGAAAATATATTAGCGAGTTCTATCCCTATGTATGCAAATATCCATGCATATTTAACAAGGTTTGCCTTCTCTTTTTTCATTAAATATATATTTGCGCACAGTATTGCTACTCCGCAAATAACTTGCCATATTATTTTGTATCCCTTATCCATTATTGATTTATCTTCTAATACGATTGCATAGAAAATTTGATATACAATAACAATGACATATAACACCCATAAAAGGATTTTTGCATTTCTTTCTTCTTCTTTATATGATAAAAAACTTTCTTTCACTTCAACACCCCTTCAAAATAATATCTCGAAGAATACCATTTATTATAATAAATGATTTTCATAGACAAACAAAGATAAATCGAACATTTGAGGAAAATCATGCCAACTATGCAATATCTTCATGCTATATACAAGCATAAAAAACATAAACAATAATACGTATATTATGGGAGGTATTTTTTATGGATGGCAAAAAAAATAAAAAGACCGAACAACTCCAATCTTTCATGCGTGAAAATGAAGGAAAGGAGATGACAACAAATACAGGTATTAAAATTTCAAACGATGAAAACTCTTTAACTGCCAGTGATCGTTTCAGAACGATTAGGCATAGTGCAAGGAACGCCAAATGGACAGTGGGAAGTAAATGATACTTTCTTAACAGGCTCACCACTCCTTTATGATGGATTACTTCTTATCGGCGGAGAGATGGATGATCATTTTCTTAACAAAGCAAGTTCATTTGTCGTAGAATCATATAATCACTTTAAGCCGATTGGCTCCTTCCAAAACGGCTCTTCTATTATTCAATCTTTAAATATCGAAGGAAAGCCTGGTGTTCTAATAGAACAAGACCCTACGAGGCTAGCAAATGAATTTATTAAAGCTATGACAAAACAACGCTTTTGGGATAGAGCATATTCATAAAATAGGGGGAAATTTATGTTTGTTACTGTCGAGAAAGATGTGCATATTTTTGTGCAAGACGTTAATCCTGGTCCAGGTAGTAAGACTGTTTTCTTCGTTCACGGATGGCCTTTAAATCATCAAATGTACCAATATCAACTCAATGTTTTACCAGAGCATGGCTTTCGCTGTATCGCCATGGATATACGAGGGAATGGACAATCTGATAAGCCATGGACTGGTTACACGTATGATCGATTAGCGGATGATATCGCAATTGTTCTGGAAGCACTTCAAGTAGAGAACGCTACATTAGTCGGTTTCTCAGTTGGTGGTGCTCTTTCTATTCGCTATATGTCTCGCTATAATGGGCGCCGCATTTCTAAGCTCGCATTAATTGACGCTGTCTCCCCCTCTTTCGTTAAAAATCAAGAGTCCCCTTACGGTGTACCGAAAGAACAAGCAGATGCTCTCATTAATCAAATGTATGCTAATTTACCAAAATTTTTAAATGATGTATCTTTATCCTTTTTTAATAGAAACTTAGGGGCTGCAACCCTTGAATGGTTTTCTTATCTCGGTATGCAGTCCGCTTCTTATGCCCTTATAAAAATTTTACAAGCAGCTGCAAATGAAGATGTAACGAAAGATTTAAATAAAATTAACGTCCCAACAAAAATCTTCCACGGCGTTCACGACCAACTAATTCCTTACAAAAGTGCTGAGCTTACGCAGCAACGAATTAAAAATTCTCAGTTACATGCTCTTACAAATAGTGGTCATGGTTCACCAATCGATCAAGCGGATGAATTAAATAAAGAACTGATAAAATTTTTACATGCATAACAACTGCAATACAAGAACGAAAGTTAATACAATCGATTTTTCACAAAACATAAAATTCACATATTTCTCACAAATACACAAATAAAACGATTACATTTTCATATATACTAAATGTACAGGTAATACTCCCTAAACCCAGCTTGTCTGGTTACCCCGTTAAATACTATGAAAAAAGAACTTGTATCGTTATACAAGTTCTTTTTGTTTCTTTTATTTAAAGAGGATATCTTTACTATATTGATTTCCGACGAGTAAATCATATTGGAGCATTTTATATTGCTCTAACATTTCTTTTTGTTTCTTTGTTAAATCATTGATTACTTCTCCATTTTTATCAACTTTTAATTCATCTCTAAGCACTGGTATTTCCTTGTAAAGTTCCGATAAAAATTGATAAAATAAGGATTTATTTAATCCTGCATAATCAAAAATAAGATTAGAAAAATGAATTGGGCTTACTAAACCTAAATTATCATTTGGCATATCAAAGTTTGCATACATTAATAGCGGCGTTTGCGCCATCGCTAAACGTTCATTCGATGTTTTTTCATTCGTTATATACCCATTTTCTTTATAAAAAGATTTATTTGTTCCTAATGATGGAAGATGATCTCCAAAGAATACTAATAATGTAGGTCTATCAAAATTATCTAGTTGCTCTATTAAATATTGAAGAGCCTCATCTGAACGTCTTAATCCTTCTGTATACGTCTCTAATTCTCCCTTTGATTCTTCATTTTCTAGACCGCTAATTTCGATTAGGTTTTCACCAAATCGGCCCTCTGTAAATGGAAAATGATTTTGCATCGTAACTGCATGAATAAATGTAGGTTGTTTTTGTTTCTCTAACTCAGCAATTATCTCTTTACTCATCGCTAAATCACTAATATAATCTCCATCAATATCCACATTTTCCATCGTGTCCTCTGCATTAAACTTATCAAACCCTAACACCTTATATACATCATCACGTTTAAAGAATGTGCGACCAAATGAATGAATTGCACTTGTATAATAACCTTCTTTTTTCAACGCTGTAGGGATTGATGGAATTTCTTTCTTATTTGTAATAACCTGCTGATATGGTATAGAACCTGGCTTTAACAAACTCATTGAATAACTTGTTAATGCCTCAAATTCAACGTTCGCCGTATTCCCCCCAAATGTAGGAGAAATAGTTTGTCCACCAGGAAAGTTTTCTATATAATGATGTAAATTTGGCACAGGATCTTCACTAAAAGAAAGGTTGGTTACTTTCGTCGGATCCCAAAACGATTCACTCATTACAAAAATAATATTCGGTTTCTCTTTTTTCTTTTGGCTCCCTATATTTCCACTATATTGTTTGTTTATATCGTTTGCTATTTGAAGCATATTTTCTTTAGAATAATTTTTTGGTTTTTCCATAACTGTTGTATCTAAATTGCTAATAAACCCAAGTACAAAACCATTTGAAGCATAGTTCTCATTTTGATTCCACAAAACAAAATCTACACCTGATTTTTGAAATACTTTATTCATAAATGTATTCGCAAAATTACCATACGCATATAGAACAAAAATAGACCCTACTACTAATAAGGCTCTTATTCCTAGATGAATCTTTACATTTTGAATATACCTTCTCATATATATCCCTGCTACAATACAAGCTACGATACTTAAGATAATGACAAAAATATAACTCCAACTAAAATAGTCCATCACCATCGGTATAACAGATTGCATATGCGTAATTTGTGTAAAATCAGAAGGATATAACGGATCACCTCTGAAAATAAGCTTCAAATAATTCACAATACATAAAATGACTAACGTACAGCTCGTTAAAACCATACTTAGAAAAACCTTACCTATTAAATTATATACAAGAATATATATTGCATAAATTACTACAAAACTTAATATAAACTGCATATTATAAAAGTAAATCCAATTCATTGCCTCTATGAAACTCATATTAACTTGCATGACAATATAAAATAACGCTACTGTATGAGCTAGCAAAAATAATATAAAATGCACTCGTAGGGATGCTCTAAGTATAGGCATCTCTTTTTTATTGAAATGCGTAATATAAAACGTTATGCCCCATATGAAAATCATCATAACACTTAAAACAAGCTTTTGATTTAAATGATCTTTCATCATGTCTAAATTAAAAACCTTTAAAATCATAAACAGCATAGTTATTACTAATAAAGTCACCATACTACTTATAATGCTAGAAATTAATATATTTCTTTTTGGAAGATGAAAAAGTGTAGAACCATACTTCAATTCATTCCCTCTTTTCTATGTATTAATTTCACCTCGCATCGAAAAAACTATTTGTATTAAAATAACATATATCCTATATTTCGTCTGCAAACTTGCTTCTACTATAAATATATTTCCTTAATACTTCCTTAATCAATAGTTAAATTGTGGCATACAAATTACTCATTCTTGAAAAACTTAATTTCAGCACTCCACTTTATGATATAATAACTATTTTTTAGAAATCCTTAATGCTATTAAAGATTCGACATGAAAATACGAAAGAATTAATAGACAAGCGTTGTACGTTTTTAACAACAATTACTATAACGAAAAGAACCCGCCACAAGACAGGTTCTTTTCGTTATTTTATGATAAAAGAGAAGATGATTAGCATGTGTATTATATAAAAGGAAGCAGCCATATTTTCCATACGATACATACGAGTACTGTAACTACAAAATCAAAAAAATCTAATCTCGGGCCTTTTTTTCATATTCATATGTAGCCACATATGAAACCATTTTATTTTTGTATATTTATGGATGTTTTTCTTTACAAATCGGTAAATAAGCATTTGCATAATAAAAAATCCGGCCACAAAAATAAATAATAAGATGAGAAATCCAATCACAAAATTCCTCCTATTTTTGTAGCGTTTTTTCTACTATCCGATTTTTCAAAACCCACTCTTCAAACTGGGCACTTCCAAATTCCCAACTAAGATCGCGAGCATGTACAGAAAAAACGTAATAACCGGCATATTCATCCATAAACCTACCTAACTCTACATCGTCTTTCTGAATACCGTATACTCCAAAATTAAAATACACATCCCATACGTCTTCATTCTTCCTCTTATAAGCAATCGATTCCATATCACATTCTGTCCCGAAATAATCAAGATGTAAATGTACGCTATCATCGTATTCGTACTCCATTTTATCACCCCTTATATTTGTACTTCTTTACCTCCAAAAAAATTCCTGCTATCTACACTCACATATGGGCACTTACCTACATATCATGCTTGTAGAGTGACTTCTGGGAGGTGTTATATAGTGAAAAAATTAATCGCGATTTTTTGCATCATGTTACTAGCTGTTTTTACTTTTGCTGCTTGTAGTAGTAAAAAAGAAAGTACGAAAGAACAAACCCAAAACATTCGCGTCGGCGAAGTTACCCATTCTCTCTTCTATGCCCCATTATATGTCGGGATTGAAAAAGGATTTTTTAAAGATGAAGGACTAAATATTGACCTACAAACAACAGCTGGTGGCGATAAAACGATGACCGCCCTATTATCTGGCGGAATTGATATTGCTCTCGTCGGTTCTGAAACATCTATTTACGTTCATCAACAAGGAGCGAAAGACCCTGTCATTAACTTTGCACAGCTTACACAAACAGATGGGACATTTTTAGTTTCACGTAAAAAACTAGACTCTTTTAATTGGAATGACGTAAAAGGTGTTACATTTTTAGGACAGCGTAAAGGCGGCATGCCGCAAATGGTTGGGGAATACGTTTTAAAGAAAAATGGCATTGATCCTCGCAAAGATACGAACTTAATTCAAAATATCGAATTTGCTAATATTGCAAATGCCTTTGCATCTGGTACAGGAGAGTTTGTCCAGCTCTTTGAACCGACTGCAAGCATATTCGAAAAAGAAGGTAAAGGTTATATCGTCGCTTCATTCGGAAATGAATCTGGTACTGTTCCTTATACAACATTCATGGCAAAAGAAAGTTTCTTAAAGAAAGATAAAGCTGCTGCTGAAAAGTTCACACGTGCGCTCTATAAAGCACAGCAATGGGTTGATACACATAGTCCAGAAGAGATTGCTGATGCTGTTTCCCCGCTATTTAAAGACACTTCAAAAGACATTACAGTAAAAGTAATTGAACGGTATAAAAAGCAACATTCTTATGCGACAAATCCACTACTAGATGCGGAAGAATGGAAACAGCTCCAAACGATTATGAAAGACGCTGGTGAATTACAAAAAGAAGTCCCACATGAAGCGCTCGTCAATACAAAAATTGCCGAAAGCGTTATTAAGAAATAGAGGCGAATTGTATGAGTTTTTTACAAATACGTAACGTTTCTCACTGCTTTTTTGCAAAAGAGAATGCCAAACTTATTCTTGAAGATATGAGCTTACAAGTGGAAGAAGGCGAATTTATTTCTATACTCGGCCCAAGTGGTTGCGGTAAAACAACGCTCCTCTCAATCATTGCTGGGTTACTTGATCCAATTGATGGTATTGTCTTTTTAGATGGTGAACCAATTACAATGAAAACATCATCTATGGGATATATGTTGCAGCAAGATTACTTATTCCCGTGGAAAACGATTGAAGAAAATATTATGCTTGGACTTCATATTCGAAGGATTTATGATGAACAAATGAAAGAACATACTTTAAACCTTTTAAAGCAAGTCGGTCTACATGGGGTAGAAGGACAATATCCTCGTGAACTATCCGGCGGTATGCGTCAACGTGCCGCTCTCGTTCGAACGTTAGCAACTGATCCGAAAATTTTATTACTAGATGAACCATTCTCCGCACTCGATTATCAAACGAAATTAAAACTAGAAGAACTCGTTTTCAACTTACTAAATAAATATAAGAAAACATCACTACTTGTTACTCACGATATTGAAGAGGCGATTGCGATGAGTGATCGTATTTATTTACTTCAAGCGAATCCTGGAAAAATCGCGAAAACCTTTATCGTCCCGGAAAGTATCCGTTCTTTATCACCGTTAGAAGCACGCCATCACTACGATTTCCCAGCCCTCTTTCAAGATATATGGAAGGAGCTGGAACGACTTGGATAATATAAAACAACTACATGAACAATTTCGAAAGAAAGAACGCAGGCGTGCTTGGATTGCTCGCTCACTACAGCTTTTACTACTTATTCTTTTCTTTGCACTATGGGAAATAGCTAGCAAAAAAGAATGGATCGATCCTTTACTCTTTAGTTCTCCTTCGAGTATTTGGGATCTCTTCTTAACGAAATGGATCGACGGTTCACTTTGGGTCCACATATGGACGACATTGCTGGAAACAGGAGTAGGTTTCATTCTCGGAACGGTACTCGGTGCTATTATTGCCACGTTTCTTTGGTGGATGCCACTTCTAGCCCGCGTACTTGATCCTTACCTCGTCGTCCTAAATGCAATGCCAAAAGTTGCACTCGGTCCAATCATCATCGTTATTTTCGGTCCAAACATTTCATCTTCTATCGCAATGGGCGTAATCATTTCCATCATCATTACCATTCTCGTTATTTACAGTGCATTTCAAGAAGTCGATTCTAACTATATAAAAGTGATGGATACATTTGGCGCAAATAAATGGCAATGTTATAAGCAAGTCGTTCTCCCTGCATCCTTTCCAGCAATTATCTCAACGTTAAAAGTAAATGTTGGTTTATCCTGGGTCGGTGTTATTTTCGGAGAACTTCTCGTTTCCAAACAAGGACTTGGCTACTTAATTAGCTACGGATTCCAAGTCTTTAACTTCACACTCGTCTTACTTAGCGTACTACTCACATGTGTTCTTGCAACTCTTATGTATGTATTTGTTGAGGCATTTGAAAAAATTCTAATTGGAAAAAGAAAAAGAAGCTGACTCAAAACAGTGCGCTATAGTCAGCTTCTTTCTTTTACCTTTTATCACACATTTTCGTTTCATTTGTAATGTTTCCATCCGCAACCGTAACTGTATGGAAACAGTCTTTCACACGTACTGTAACGACATTATCTTTTCGATCTATCACATGATAATCATTAAACTTTTCATTCAAAGCACTACGAATTTGCTCCCCTTCAAAAATCGGAAAACCGTGAGACATTACCCAAATGAGACCAGCAACAGCAAGAATCGTTTTCATACGTTTCATTACCTCCTCGAGAGTAAACTTATAGTCCCTACAACACGCGCATTATAATTGTGTCTAAATTGTGACATTTTTATACTAATTCTCTTTTGTGCCTCCAGTTCCTTCTTCTTTTTGATAAAAATACAGAATTTTCAATTTTATCAACATAAAAAAACGCAAAGAATTAAAAATTCTTCACGCTTTTCTTTAACGAAACTATATCGAAAGCATACCTCACATTAGTCTCCACTTTGTTGTTCTATCGTTTTTGAAACATCATATAATCCCGACAGCACTTCCGCTCTCATTTTTACAAGCTCAGGGAACTGATAGAAGAAAGCAATTTTCTTATATTTTAACTCTGTTCCTTCTTTCACCTTTTTTGAATCTTGTAAAATGAACGCTGTAAATGTATCTGCGATATCTTCCGTTACATTTGTTGTTCCATATAGCGATACAAAATCATCATGCTTTTCTTTATAAAATTCAATTTGTGCCTCTTCACTTTCTTCTACTTTCTTTTCTGTCCACTCTTGCTCAATTGGTTTCCAAAATTCATTATAAAATTGGTTAATATACGAAGTTTTTCTCGCACATCCATTTTTCAAGAACACCGTTTTACATTTATTTCGATATGATGAAATGTCTTTTTCTTCATCAAACGCCTCTAAATATTTCCTATCCACTGGTACTTGTTTATGCCCAATCGTTAATACGTGAGCCGTTTCATGAATTAATGTTTTCATCACTTCATCTATATTCACCCCAGAATCCAGCACATCTAAACTAAGCACCCAATCTCTCGGGTCATCCATACTTGGCATGACATGGGCAACAACGCCGTCATAACCATCCGTTATTAAATCCAATCCTGTTATATTCTCACGATATTTCACTGGAATGAGAGTGCGATACATGTCCCATAACGTTTCATGATACTCTCTATCTTGCCGCTGGCTTAACAAATCATCTTTTGCTACTTCATCATCTGCAAAAACTTTATTCAATCTCTTACGATCCAATTTTTCAAAATAAGGATCTACAATTTCATCATCATCGATATAATACGAAGCTAAAAAGAAGTAATTGTTATCCTCTTCTTTTTTCTGTTCCGCCTCTTTCATATTCATACTTTCATACTCTTCTATGTCATAATCCTCTACTTTTTCAAGTTCTGAAAGTCCCTCTATCTTTTTATATACTTTTTGTAATGTTTTATCTCCTATTTGCGTGCACTCTTCTTCTGTTTTACAAATTTCTTTTTCTTTCGTAACCTCGATAGCACTATCGCATCCTGCAACTAAACCGCTTGCTATAATACAACACACTAACTTGCCATACAGTTTCTTCATACAATCCCCCATTATTCCATTCTACAAAATATCATAATCATTTTTTTACGAATATGCGATAATTAATTATAAAAACTCCAAGGAGGCTTCTCATGATTCGTGCAATCTTATTCGACTTAGATGGAACACTATTAGATCGGCGCCAATCTTTAGAACAATTTATTTGTGAGCAATATAATCGCTTCGCCTCACATTTGAAGAGCATAGAGAAATCAGAGTATTGTTCTCGATTTCTTGAACTCGATAATAATGGCTATACGTGGAAGGATAAAGTATATGCTACTCTCCTTTCCGAATACAACATTACTACTTTAACGCAAGAGCAACTGCTACACGACTATATTACAAACTTCCAACATCATTGTATTCCTTTCAAAAACACGCATGAACTACTTCAACAGTTAAAACAGCAAAACATTAAAATTGGTATTATCACAAATGGTTTTACTGAATTTCAGATGAGCAACCTTCGAGCACTACATATACATACGTATACATACGTATACAAACACCATTTTCGTTTCAGAAGCTGAAGGAATTAAAAAACCTCACCTTGAAATTTTCGAACGTGCTTTGCAAAGACTAGATGTGAAGGCAGAAGAATGTCTTTATGTTGGAGATCATCCAGAAAACGATGTGCTAGGTTCTGAACAAGTAGGGATTCTTGGTGTTTGGAAAAAAGATTCGTTTTGGGGGAATTTTAAGCATTCACGTATCGTAGATGATTTGTTGGAGGTGCTTTCGTTTTTAGAGGTGGAGATAAAAACACAATAACAGTAATTAAATTATATCAATGATTTTCACAATATATCGATTTACCGACAAAAAGTGATAATAAAGGAAGAGGAGGCAGTTATTCAAAAACGCCTCCTCTTTCTTTATTATTCATATACTGTAAACTGTGGTTTACTCGGATGATCTTTTACTAGCGCATCATCTGGAAACTTTGAAACTTTTTGATATAAGGCTATGTCGCCGATACACCCTGCTGTTAGTAGAATTCCTAAAAATGAGAGTGGCTCCAGATTCATAGCTAATCCCAATACAATTGGCAAAATTCCAGTTGGTAAAAACGGAAGCATTAACACTTTCTTCATTTGCTTTACTGTAACCGCCTGTTTAGAATGAGCATATGCAACACCTAATTTCCAATTAACGCCCCATTTTAGTTCACTCCACGGAACACCTCCGATATAGCGAAAGCCAATTAAATGTATCGCTTCATGAATACAAACGAGAACAATCATTGCGATAATAAAAAGAAACATCGTTAATAATGTAACTTCAACTTGAACCCCACCTGAAAGAAATATATGCAAATAACCAATTCCAAACGACAAAGCAATTATTATAAAAAATAAAGAAAAGTTTAATTTAACCATCGACACAGTAACAGTCGTTTCTTTTCTTTTATCCATCTTCCCCCTCCTAAAATGTAAATATATCTTTACAAAATTGTATAATATAACCAAAATAATATAAAGATATATTTACATTTATTCTTACATACAAAAAAAGAAACCGGCTACTTTACTTCGTAAAACAGCCGATTTCTTCTATATGTTTCATCGTACGCGCTAATACGTCATCGCGCATTATAAAGCTAAATTTTCTATTCGTTTTAATGTTGTCAGGAATGTCTTTTAATAAAACAGACCCTTTCGTTTCTTCGTAATGCGTATGTTCTTCTACCGCACTAATTGTTGCAAAATAAATGTTTTTAATGATTATTTTGTCTTTTCCAGATACTTTGTATTGTCCTAAGTAAGTTAAATCAGAAACTATGCCGCCGGTTTCTTCATGAACCTCTCGAACTGCCGCTTCTTCCGGTGTTTCCCCTAGTTCTACTTTACCACCTGGAAATTCAAGACCGCGACGTAAATGATGCGTTAATAACCATTGATCCCCGTACCGGCATACAACCCAAACATGCTTTGGCTCAGGAGAAAATGGATAACGTTCAAACGATAATTGTACAGTGTTGTGGTAATAATCTTTAAATTTGTACATGCCATTACTCCCCTATTGATGGTTACAAGTTTTTCCTACCACAAATTGTAGCATATTCTCGCTTTTCTGCATAATATTATCCAATTACAATCCATTGATTATTCCCATTTGCGCGACTAATTCTTTCGTCTCATGATTTCCTAAATCGTAAATCATTTTATATGCTTTTTGTAGTTGTTCATCATATCGGTCATTATTTGAATCGTGATGATACTCAACAAATGGAACGTGGGAGCGTACAAATGAACCTAAATCTTCTACATATGCTTGATCGAAGTGCTCTCTTAATTCCGTAATTTCCTCATCATTTGCGGAAATCTCAAAATTATACGTATCCGCCGTCTTCACTTGTGAAATTTGACCGTTTCCTATTGATATATAATATGTTTTTTTCGTCTCCATGTAACACCCTTCTTTCATCCTTTTAATTTCTATTGTTTTCATCAATTACAAAATTATGTAAAATAAAGAAAAGGAGGGATTTTATGTTCAAAATATTAATTATCGGTATTATCATCGTCCTAATCATCCTCGTACTCTCCATCATGACAATTAATAAAGGCTATGCTTATAAACATTCCGTCGATAAACTAGAAGACAATCCTTATACAAAAAAGAATAAGGAGAATTCCTAATATACTTCGCATCATAGTAGCACTCACTGTGATCGTTATGTCGGCAATTGGATCATATACAGGTCAAAATAATTTTTTACCTCTTTCACAATTTCTATTAGGGGCTTTAATGTTTCTCATCGCATTTGAACAAATAAAGAAAAAGGAATCAGCAACTGGACTTATTTGTATTATTGCCGGTGCTTTCATTTGGATTGTTCTCATTATTACCTACATAAAATAGAGGAGGTCTTTTATGCTAAAAGGGGGACGGATTACTTTATCACTTATTGCCTTATCTATAGCAATCTATGGATTTTTTACTGGTAATAGAGAAATAATGCCTTATATGTTCATCTTTTTAGGAGGTATGGCCCTCACCATAAGTTTAGAGGAAATATTAAAACAGCAAACAGGAGGTAGTGTGCTCGCTCTACTAGCAGGAGCCGCTGCTTTATTTATTGGTTTCACAGAAATATTCTAGTAAATGGTCTAAAGAGGGCTATACAATGCTAACTCTAACTATATTATGGATTTTTTTAGCATTTCTCATGCTTCTCTTACTCACTCTAAGCACTTATGTCCATTTTACCGATAATTTTTCACTTCTCCCATACGTACAATTTATTCTCAGTTGTTCCTTTATTCTTCTAGGAATTAATGAGTATCCCGTATTTTTTCGTTTCTAGTCTCATATTCTTCTTTTTAATATCAAACTACTTTCGCTACATGTAGAATAAAATTTCGATCAATTTAGCATTTATAATTATTTCCTCTGTTCTACCGCTATTTTATATGTTGGAGTTCATCTTATACTTTCATAAAAAAGAAGGGCATTCCCGCTCTTCTTTAACTCACCATTTTCAATCCAATAATCGTCCCCATAATCCCAACGATACAAATAATCCGAAAAGTATTTTTCGGTTCTTGAAAGAATAAAATACCGACAACCGCTGCCCCGAGCGTTCCAATTCCTGTCCAAACAGCATATGCGATGGATAGTTGAATCTCTTGAAGCGCCATCGTTAAAAATTGAAAACTAATAATAAATCCACCTATTAAAATAATATTATTCGTCCAATTATTATTTTTTGCGACTTTCTTTATCCCGATTACACCGACAATTTCAAAAAGCCCAGCTACAATTAAATAGACCCACGCCATTTTATTTCACCTCTTCCTTATCCCCACTAAATTTCAATCCGATAATAAATAGTGCTAATAAGCAAACGAGGAGAATTTTGATGAGCGAAAATGCTTCTTTGAAATATAAAATATCTACTAATATCGTTCCAACTGTTCCAATTCCAGTAAATACTGCATATGCCGTACCAATTGGAATTTTTTTAGTCGCTTCAATCAGTAAGTTAAAGCTCACTAAAATTGCGATAAGCGTCAAAATACTCATCGAATTTGTTTTTAATCCTGTCGCCCAATATATTTCAATTAAGCCGCCAAATACTAGATACATCCATGCGCTATTTATACTAATTTCCTTTTCCTTTTTCACTTCTTCTTTTATCTCTTGTCTTGTTTCTTGTTTTGCAGAAATACGTTTCTTTTTCGGAAAAAGAATGTAAGACATCGCCCAAATAAAATGGATAATAAGTACTGATGTCCAAATACTGATCATCGTATTAATCGTTTCATTTTGATAAAAGCCAATTTTTTTGTTTAAAATCCACTCTTTCATATGAAGAAAATAGGAACCGCTTGGTAACTCCTGAGCTGGTACAAGTCCTACTAAAAAAATAAATAGAAGCTGCGCAAAAACAAAAATCCCCACATGTTTATAAAAGTATTGCCGCTCTAATCGTGCGTGCTCCTTTCCATATAGCTTTTCTTTTTGCGTGGCTGTCATTTATCTTCCTCCTTTTTCAAATAATACTCCACCATTTCGTCTATATACTTCATTGTTTCCGAATCAAGTCCATATACTTTTGCAATTTCTCCCTCTTCAGGTCTAATTAATTCCCAATACTTATTTATTAATTGTTCATCTTCTTGAAATACATGCATTGAAAAAGTCACTACTTTTTCCGCCAATTGTTGCATTTCTGGTGAATCTACTGGTTCATTTATACACTGTCGAATTTCTCTTAATACTTGTAACCACTCTTTCATTCTTTCGTCATCTTCTTCAAACGTTGGTAAATCCTGAATGATTTGCTTTTCTTCCTCAGTAAAATAGCTTTTCCTAAACTTTTCTCTCTGATCAATTCCCTGTACTGATTTTATAAATAACATTAAATCTTCTGTTCTAAGCTCTCCTGTTAATTCAATGGCATGAAATGTTGTATATAGTAGCTTTTCTAAATCCTGTAATCTTTTTACTTCCGCTTGTATTGTTTGAATTTCATTTTGAATTGCACTTTTCCATCTTTCTTCTTCTGAAATCCCCTTTTTTTCTTTTAATACTTCTTTTATTTCCGACAGCTTAAAACCAAGCTTTTTAAAAGTCGTGATTTGCTGTAATGTAATCACATCATCTTTTGAATAGTAGCGATACCCTGACTCGGCAACGTACGATGGTTTTAACAATCCAATTTCCTCATAATATCTAAGTGTTCTCGTCGTTACATTCGTTTCTTTTGAAATCTCCCCAATGCTATACTTATCCATCACTTCCTCCTTTGCACTCTATTTAACCCTACTATAAACTTTGACGTATACGTTAAAGTCAATACTCTCCATACATACAATTCTACAAATAAAAAAACTGCCCTTTCACAGGCAGTTTTCCTTTTTATCCAAACACTTTCTCAAGTTCATCTTTATCTTGGCTTAACCAGAAGTTCATTAAGCGTTGTGCTCCTTCTAAATCGTGAAGCTTCGCTTGACCACATTGTGTTTCATTTGCAGCTGGAATTTCTGTAATTTGAACCGCATCTTTTAATGTTAGTTCTAATAAATCAATAATTTCTCGTACTGTCGGTGTTCCGCTTACTACAAGATAATATCCTGTTTGGCAGCCCATCGGTGAAATATCGATAATATCAAAGTGCGGATAACGATCAATATATTTACGTAAATTAAATGCTAATAAATGTTCTAACGTATGAATAACATCTGGTTTCATTGCTTGTTTATTCGGTTGGCAGAAACGAATATCGAATTTATTTACAATACCGTCACTACCTACATTGTGAACTCCGCAATGTCTTACATAAGGTGCCTTTACAATCGTATGATCTAATTCAAAGCTTTCTACTGATGGCATACAACATCTCTCCCGCTTTTAATTTAATTCCGTTATATCCAATATGATATAACGGAAATGCACATTAGTAAAGTATTATGTACAGTCGTGCTATAATACTTTAAGAATATGCTGAAAAGGAGACCGTTATGAAACAGATTTTTATTGGGATTATACGCTTTTATCAAAAATTCATTTCTCCGATGACACCACCAACATGCCGTTTTTATCCGACTTGTTCTCATTACGGATTAGAGGCGTTTCAAAAACATGGTGCATTCAAAGGCTTTTGGCTTACTTGTAAGCGTATATTAAAATGTCACCCTTTCCACCCGGGAGGATTTGATCCTGTCCCAGATAAAAAGGATGACAAAGTAAATTCTTAATTGTCGTAACCATTTACAACTAAATCTAATTTTCCTGTATCAGGATCTATAACAAGACCGTGAACAGGTACTTCTTCCGGAAGTAATGGGTGGTTGCGAAGTACTGATACGCTATGTTCTACACTTTCTTCCACACTAGAGAAACCGCGCAAGAATTGTTCTAAATCGATTCCAGAATAACGAAGCATATCTAATTTCTCTTCTGTTATACCGCGTTCTTTCATTTTCTCAATCGTACTGCTTGCTTGAATTTTTGCCATACCACAATCATGGTGACCAACTACACAAACTTCATCAGCGCCAAGTTCGTATACAGCGACTAAAATACTACGCATAATACTTCCAAATGGATGTGAAATAACAGCGCCTGCTACTTTAATAATTTTCACATCACCGTTACGCATATTCATCGCTTTCGGTAATAGTTCAACAAGTCGTGTATCCATACAAGAAATAATTACCATCTTTTTGTTTGGAAATTTCCCCGCTACAAACTCTTCATATTTTTTCTCTTCAACAAATTTCTCATTGTACTGCAAAATCTCTTCTAATGACTTCATAGTAAGGAACCCTCTTTTCTCTCATTTACACTACATAAATAGTGTACCAAAATATGAAAAACTCAAAAAGGATATCGCTTTATAGTAAAAATAAGATATTTTCAGATAATCGACATAATTCTTTCAAAATATACACACAGCTTTGTAACAAGTTTCACATACTTTAAACGTATTTTCACTATAAACTGATTGTAGATAATGTAAAAAAGGAGTGAATATTCATTATGTCCGACGTTCTGTTACTGAGTCGTTTTCAATTTGCAATTACTATTTTTTATCACTTTTTATTTGTACCTTTGACAATCGGACTTGTTATTTTGGTAGCATGTATGGAAACTCAATACGCCCGCACATTGAATCCAACATACCGCAAAATGGCAAATTTCTGGGGTAAATTATTTACAATTAACTTCGTAATGGGGATTATAACCGGGATTACGATGGAATTCCAATTTGGAACAAACTGGTCTGAGTACTCCAAATATATGGGAGACATTTTCGGATCACCTCTCGCAATCGAAGCACTTGTTGCCTTCTTCTTAGAATCTACTTTCATGGGAATATGGTTATTCGGTAAAGACAAAATTTCACCAAAGTTCCGTGCCTTCTGCATGTGGATGGTTGCACTTGGAACAAACATTTCTGCCCTTTGGATTATTACAGCAAACGGCTTTATGCAAAACCCTGTTGGCTACGTAGTACGTAACGGCCGCGCTGAATTAAATGATTTCTGGGCACTCGTTACGAATCCATACGCTTGGAATATGTTCTTCCATACTGTAGTTGGTTGTTATATTGTTGGTGCTTTCTTCGTTATGGCAATTAGTGCCTATCACTTATTACGTAAAAATGAAGTTGAATTCTTCAAAAAATCATTTAAGTTCGGCTTAATGTTAGGCTTATTCGCCGCAACAATTACACCGTTTATGGGACATCAATCTGGTGTATCAGCGGCTAAATATCAACCCGCAAAAGGAGCTGCGATGGAAGCAGTTTGGGAAACCGGAAAAGGACAAGGCTTCTCAATTGTTCAAATTCCTGATGTGAAAAACGAGAAGAATTTTGAATTCCTTACGATTCCAAAACTCGGAAGCTTCTTCTATACAAACTCATTTGATGGCGAAATTGTTGGTTTAAAAGATATTCCGAAAGATGAACGTCCAAATGTTAACCTCGTGTATTATAGCTTCCGATTAATGGTTGCACTCGGTATGTTCTTTATGGCATTAACTTGGTATGGCTTCTATTTAAACCGAAAAGGAAAACTAGAAAACTCAAAACGTTATTTAAAAATTACAATATGGTCTGTCTTACTTCCTTATATCGCGATTAACGCAGGATGGATCGTCGCTGAAGTAGGTCGCCAGCCATGGACAGTATATAAACTAATGCGTACAGCAGAATCTGTATCGCCTATATCAGTACCGCAAATTTGGTTCTCATTAATTAGTTTAATTTTGTTCTACACTTTACTTTTAATCGCAGACGTATACTTAATGCTGAAGTTCGCGAAAAAAGGACCTGCCGCATTAGAAGAACCTGCTACTGAGGGAGGTGTGGCTCATGTCTCATGATATGCTTGCAATCATCTGGTTCGGTTTATGGGGCGTGATTTGGACAGTTTACTTCATTCTTGACGGGTATGCACTTGGTAACGGAATGATTTTTCCTTTCGTTACGAAAGATCGACAAGAACGAAATCAATTACAAGAAGCAATTGGCCCGTTCTGGGGCGGTAATGAAGTATGGTTAATTACAGCTGGTGGCGCAACATTTGCTGCCTTCCCAGTCACATATGCTAATATGTTTAGTTATTTATATACACCGTTGTTCTTAGTATTACTTGCACTATTTGCTCGTGCCGCTGGACTGGAATTCATGCATAAAGATGATTCACCAATTTGGCAAAAAACTTGTAAATGGGCATTTGCAATTGGCAGTTTCTTAATCGCCTTTTTATTCGGTGTTACATTTGCTAACTTGTATTACGGACTACAAATCGGAAAAAATGGCTATGAAGGAAATTTACTTAGCTTACTAAACCATTACGGTATATTAGGTGGTCTTTTCTTCACTGCTACATTTGTCGTATCCGGTGCCCTTTGGGTCATGATTAAAACGACTGGTGAAGTATCTGATCGTGCTTATAAAATCGCAAGACCATTTTCAATGGCAGCTGCTATCATTTTAGCTATTTTCTATGTAGCAACTGCTAATAGAACAAACTTATTCCAAAACTTTACAGAATATCCGGTACTATTCATTCTTCCAGTACTTGCAATGCTAATGAGTGTACTCGCACTAATTATGGTGTACAAACATAAAATTGGCCTTGCATTCACATTCGTTTGCCTAACAATCGCAATGTTTATGACAACTGGCTTTGCAGGTATGTTCCCAAGAATGTTACCATCTCGTATTAACGATGCATACAGTACAACGTTATACAACGCAGCTGGTAGTCAATTAAACTTAAAAATTATGTTCTTCGTTGCAATGGTCATGGTACCAATCGTTATTGGATATCAACTTTGGAGCTACAGTATTTTTAAAAATAAAATTCATAAAGAATCTGCTAAAGGGTATCACTAAGTTAAAAAAAGACACTTCATTTGAAGTGTCTTTTTTTATACGTATGATTTTTAATAAGATGTTATATTTCTAATCTAACAACTACACTATAGAAGAATCATTAACAGCTCACAGCTAGATTGTATCAT
Organism: Bacillus sp. PK6-16; assembly: GCF_056530295.1. Lineage (NCBI taxonomy): Bacteria > Bacillati > Bacillota > Bacilli > Caryophanales > Bacillaceae > Bacillus > Bacillus sp. PK6-16. Next base: position 683,277 of record NZ_CP096511.1, on the reverse strand, counting down.
AGGGCAACTTCATCATTTTATGCAATTTTACATATTGTACTATAAGGTAAACTGTATCCCCTGATCATTCACATCATTATCCCTTACATCCGCCGTACTAATCCCGCTAAACGTTTGTACTTTCATTCCTGTATTTGATGACCCCGATCCATTATAAGCCTTCGTCTTTTCAATCGGCTGTACGTTATATTTATCCCCTACATTAATTGTTCCATTGCAGTTTTCAATAATAACACCTTCCACAACTGCCGGCATTTTGTCACCCACTTTCATTTCTTTACTTTTATTTTATGAAAATCGCCTAGAAAAATAGCATGTTTCAATAAGAAAAAGCACTCAATTTGAGTGCTTTTTCTTTAAGCATAAAGACAAGTTTGGAGACAGTTGACTTCTTCAAAATTTTATTAGGGGTAATATTTTGAAAAAGAAAGCCTTTCATATGTAGGTTAACACCACTGGAATATATAGTAAATTGATAATATTTATACGGAAGATTGCTAATGTTTAGTATAGATATTTTACACTATGCTAACAGTGAAAACTATCTATACTAACAAAAAAAGGTGCCTTCAAAAAAGACACCTTTCAAAAACAGACACTATAAAACAGAATTATTTATTGTTATACGATTGTTAGATACAAAAAGTAGAGGGAAATGTTTGTATTAAATTCTGCTTTATAAAGTCTGTCTACAACTTATATTGTAATCCTCTTCATTTGAAAAAAAATATAATATGCACAATTGCATACAAAAAGAAAAAGCACTCTACTGAGTGCCTTTTCAACCATTTTACTTTTAATATATCGCTTTGAATATATTGTAACATATGTATCCATATATTTTATTGAGAAAATTCAAAATCCTTTTTCTTTCATTTTCACTTATAAAATCATGTAATATAAAAGGTATGTCAAATTCTTATACAAGTTGAGGTGTACTATATTTATGCTGTATTTTGGAATTATTCCTCTTATATTGTTTATTATTTTTCTTATCTCATATTTAAAAGATCCGCGGAAAATAATAAACGGCTTTTTATTTAATGCCTTTATCTGTTCATTTCTATTATTTTGCGCTATAGCCTCATTTGAGTCTGGTAATAACGATTTACATTTTATCGTTATCATCCCCATGTTGGCACTACTTGTAATGATACCTTTTGCTATAGTCGCTTTAATGTTCGGACTTTTTCTTAATGCAAAAATTTTAATGCAACGTGAAGGAAGACGCTTCACAAACTCTTTAACTTTAATTGCTGCTTTAGGAATTTTATTCTTTATAATGCTCCCTATCATAAATCCAGCAAGTTTGGTCTCATCGCATTTAGAGCCTATTTTCGCAGCTATTTCTCTTATAAGCTTCTATTTCTTTATACACTTATCTAACTTCTTAAGCGCTTATTTTTTATACCAATTTAACAGACCAAGACGTAATCAAGATTTCATTATCGTTCTTGGTAGCGGCTTAATTAATGATAAAGTACCACCCTTACTTGCAAGCCGCATTAATAAAGCTATCGACTTCTATTGGAAACAAGCAGCTGTAAATACACCACCGACAATTATTTTCTCTGGTGGTCAAGGTCCAGATGAAGGTCTTCCAGAGGCAGAAGCAATGCAAAATTATGCTGTTGAAAAAGGAATTCCTCTTGAACATACAGTCCAGGAAAATCGCTCTGTAAACACATATCAAAACATGTTGTTCTCTAAAGAAATTATGGATTCTTTAAAACCTGAAGGTAAATATAAAAGTATTTTTACAACGAATAATTTCCACCTTTTCCGCGCTGGTATATACGCTAGACAAGCTGGTCTTAATAGCCAAGGAATCGGGTCAAAAACTGCATTTTATTACTGGCCTAACGCAATGATTCGTGAATATGTTGCGATTGTCGTAATGGGACGTAAGCGCCATATGAAAATATGTGGAACTATTTTAGGTTTCGCTTTATTCATATCAGTACTTAGTTTTATATTTTCTTAATAGCATCCCATCCTTTGAAAGGATGGGATTTCTTATACTGATTTCAAAAATATTTTAAAGATAATATGGTGATAATATTCCCTGCATACATCCATTAAAGGAGAATTTTTTCAAATTAAATGTTAAAATAAAATTTAGGTGTGAATTACGTAACAAATAAGAAACTAGTTTGAAACGAGGAAATTACATGGAGAAAATTATCAAAAACAAGCCCAATAAGCTAAGAATTGCTTCAAAAGCTTTGATGATTATTATTGGGGCATTTATCACAGCGTACGGATTAGAAGCAGTATTAATTCCAAATAACGTATCAGACGGTGGTGTAACTGGTTTAAGTATCGTTAGTTCAAGATTATTTGGATTGCCATTAGGAGCTCTAATCGCAGTTATTAACATTCCTTTCGTTTGGTTAGGGTATAAGCAAATCGGTAAAAGCTTTGCGATTTATTCCATTATCGGGATTGCTTCATTAGCAATAGGTACCGTTGTCATGCACGGAATACCAGCTATTATTGAAGGCGATACATTATTAGTTACAGTTGTTGGTGGTATTATCATCGGTTTTGGTATGGGACTAGCATTACGTAACGGTGGGGCATTAGATGGAATCGATATGCTTGCTGTATTGCTTTCTCGTAAGTTACCATTTGGAACGAGTGACCTTATTTTATTCTTAAACATGTTCGTATTTATTTTCGTATCAACGGTATTCGGCCTGCAAGGAGCTATCCTTTCGGCAATTGCTTACTTTATCGCTTCGAAAGTGATTCATATCGTTGAAGTTGGTTTAAGTGGTTCAAAAGCATTTAAAATTATTACAAAAGAGCCTGAATTAATGGTAGAAACAATTCGCGATCGTTTAGGCCGAAGTGCAACATATAACGAAGTATACGGTGGTTATTCAAGAGAGAAGTTTAAAGAAATTTCATGTGTAATTAACCGTTTAGAAGAAAGTAAAATGAAAGAACTTATTAATGAAATCGATCCACATGCCTTTATTACAGTTTATGACGTAGCAGAAGTAAAAGGCGGTAACTTTAAGAAACGTGATATTCATTAATCGTTATGAAAAAGAGGGTGTGCCAAAATTTTGGCACACCCTCTTTTTATTATTAAGTTGCTATCGTTGTCAGTTTTTGTCGGTAAGTCGATATATTTCAATAATCGCTGATATATTTTCACTTCCTCCCTTATGCCTAAATCGTACCACCTGAGAGGAATTAATTCCCATAACAAAAAAAGACCAAAAAGCAAATTCCACTTTTCGGTCTCTACACTATCTTCTCTTCGTAATTTTTCCTGAACCACCGACCCTCGTTTTCGGAGGAGATGTATTCCTTGGCGGCGTTTTAATAGATGATTTTGGCTTCACATCTGATTCGCTTGAACCGCCTGGTGTTTTTGTAATTTTACCCTTGCTTCCAGTAGAAGGTGGGGGCGTCGTATTACTTCCTTTTTCAGTAATACTTCCCTTATCACCTACTGATGGTTTCGAATCTACATTATCGCCTCGCTTAATGATAGACCCTTTCCCTTCCTTCGTAATTGGAGGTGGGGTTTTCTTTTCTTCTTTCGTAGGTGGTCTCTCTGGAATAACTGGTTTATGATTTTGTCTGTCATTATATCCTCGATAATCACCGTATGATGATTTTCGTGAACCGAATATATCGTTTAATATGCTACCCATAATATATCCTTGCAAGAAGGACGGTTGGTAATTTTGACGGACAAATTCTTTATTACTTATTTCAATTAACGTATCAGATGGTTTCTCTTTATCCTTTTGCAGGTTATAAATCTTATCAGAATAAACGAGGAACATTTGATTTTCGTCTTCTTTAGATGCTTGCTTCGGTTCTCTTTCGTTAATGAGTTCCTTCGCTACTTCAGGAACTGACCGATTGGCGGCCCTATACACGTAAGATTCTTGTTTACCTTCCTTGGCAACAGATTCAAGTGGATAACGGTCTTGAATCGACTTTGTCTGCCCGCCTTGACAACCTGATAAGGCATAACCAGCAACAACAAGTAATATAACGATAGCAAGTATAGGGATCACAAACGATTTAATCATGGTAAACAATCGGTTTGACATGATTACGCCCCCTTACGTTGCTCTTATAATTTGTACATCAGCAGGAATGATTGCTTCTCCCTCATACATCATTGTGCGACCATTTTGCCATTCAATACGCAATAATTTTCGATTATCTGATTGGAATTCCCATATATACTGTTCTTCTGAAGCTGAGAATGGAGTTTTTCCCATCACAACAACACGTCCGTTATATTGTTCTTCCATATGATACTCGGTATCATCCATTTCAATTGTCGTCGGAATTTCATCAATTGAATCTAAGCGACCATCAATTGGAGTATATAATTTGTAATACGTATTTTCTCGGTCTTCAATTTTTAAATAACGAATATCTTTTCCATCTTGCAATGTCAAAACAATTTCCTTGCGCGAATGCATACTCGTTTTCCCAATTAATTCATACATAACTAATGAAACTTCAATCATATCGCCAGGAGCTAACGTTACAAGACTCTTTTCCGGCTTCAATGGCTCTGGGCTTTTCATTATATTTTTTATCCGTTTAAATAAACTCATAATCTACCCCTCCTTTTCTCTTTATAAACACGCACCTAAAATTAGTGCACCAACAATATGTAATGATCCAGCTAACATCGCATGTGCAACGCTACCTTCTTTCGTACCTTCTTCTAAATCAAGACCAGACATTTTCTTTAATACGAATTCGATAAACATTTCTACCACTAATAAAATAACGAAAGAAACTGCTGATGCAAGAAGTGCTTGCCATAAATCATTTGCTTTCGTTATCGATTGAGATAAAATGTACCCTTGTGCAAATAATTTCATAATAAAACGAGTTGTTACAGCTGTATTTCCATTTTTGATTTCTTTTAAATCATTGTATTTTGTAAAAATTGAATCAACCCACATAATTGCAAATAAAAGTACTGCACTCGCTCCAGTCCATACAAGCATGGCAACTACATTCATCCATGTCATTGCAAAACCTCCTCTAAAATATAATAGAAAACCGACATGAATATATTTAGACATGTCGGTTCATTTGTCTCTATTCTATATTATTTCTCATACTGCTTCATAATACGAGCTAATTCATCGTCAACAGCAGAATTTTTGTTTAAGCTTGCGAATTCATCATCTAATGACTTTTCTTTCTTATAAACTTCACCGCTTGCTTCCGCTTCAGCCTCTAATTGAAGAGCTTTCTCTTCCATACGGCTTAAACCAGCTTTTGCTGAGTTTGAATCAAATCCAGACATCGCCTGATTAATATTCTTTTGTGCTTTCGCCGCATTTACACGCGCTACAAGTGTTTCACGTTTATTTTTCAGCTCATTTAATTGCTTACGCATTTCTTCTAGCTTTAGGCGCAGGTTATCAGCAGCAGCTTTATTTTGCTCGTAGCTTGCTTTATACTCATTCATTTTTTGCTCTGCATTTTGTTTTTCTTCTAATGCACGACGCGCAAGATCTAAGTTATTAGCTTGAACAGCCATATGAGCCTGCTCTTCACGTTTTTTCACAAGTGCTTCTTGCTCTTCAAATAATATTTTGAATTTCTTCTCAAGTGCGATTTGAGCTGCTACACTTTTCTCAGCCTCTTGTACATCGGCTTGCATATCGCGTAAATATTGATCAGTCATCTTAACTGGATCTTCCGCTTTTTCAATTAACGAATACACATTTGACATTGTTAAATCTCTTAATCGTTTAAATACAGACATCTAAATTCCTCCTATGATATACCTCATATTTCAAATTCACTACTTGGAAAACTGAAAAATCTCCCTTTACAGTAAAGAATATTCATTTTACAGCCTATGTGTTTATTATAACAAAACTAATATGTCCTTACATGTTATTTCCAAAATACATCCATTATAATATGACATTCTATATACAATATTGTATTTCTAATATATTCTCATTATCCCTCTTTGAAATTAACTTACTTTTGTGCAATTTCACTAAATTACATAAGTGTAATGTTACTGTAAGCTAACTCGATAGTTGCATTCCAATATTTCTTATACACTAATACCAGAAGCAATAAACAAGCTTCTTCACTTGTAAGCAATACTACAAAAATTGTATTTACTATAAAACATATAAAAGGAGAAATCATCATGAAAAAATTAGTAGGAATCGGATTAGCAGCAGCAATTTCATTCGGAGCATTATCAGGTTGTTCTTTATTAGGAGAAAAAGCGAACGGCTTTGTACTGTACGGAACAGAAGATCAAGTAACACAAATTGCAGATAAAAACAAAAAAGAAGTGAAAGAAAAAGACTTCTATAAAATGAAAATGACAACATTAGAAGGTAAAAAAGTTCTTGTCATGGATAAGAAAACTGGTGAAGAACTCGTGAAGAAAGAGTTACTTAGCAAAGTTGATGAAAAAGACGACACGAAACCACTTGATAAATTACCGGCTGTAACAACAGAACAAGGTGTATTATTCGCAAAAGAGAAAGTAGAAAATGCTACACTTGATGGGGCAAAATTAAAATATGAAGGCAACACAATTATCGGAAGTGGCCGTGCATATGCTGACATGTTCGCGGTTGTTGATGATGCAACATATGGAAATGTAAAAGGCGATGAAAAATCTGTTGGCGTATTAAAATTCGATAAAGATCCAAGTAAAGAGTTCCCTGGAAAGAACGGTGTAGAATCATCACAACTTGTAAAAATTAAGAAGTAAGAAAAAAGCTTTGCGAATTTCGCAAAGCTTTTTTCTATTTATTATGAGCAATTTGCTCCATATCCGGGCTACAAGTTTGCGACTGACATGACTTATTTAAAGAACATGCTGCGCATTTTCCTTTTTTACTTCTCTTTACAAAATTAACTAACGTGTATGCTGCATAACCAAAAATGATAGCTCCAATTATAATATTGACCATCATCACAATACATCTCCTTCTAGAATCCGAGTAAGGATCCAACTTGGTATATAATGAGCGTTAATACATAAGCAACTACGAGTGGATAAACGACTGAAAAAATCGTCCACTTCGCTGATCCTGTTTCACGTTTAATAACAGCTACCGTCGCTAAACACGGAACATATAATAAAATAAAGAACATAAATGCATAAGCTGATAATGCTGTATAATGTGCTCCCATTACATTTCCAAGCACATCTTCTTTAACTGCATAAATAATTGCCATTGTAGAAACGACAACTTCCTTCGCTAAAAACCCTGTTAAAAGGGATGCTGCAGCTTGCCATGTTCCGAAGCCGAGCGGTGCAAATAGTGGTGCGATAAATCCACCAATCATCGCTAAGTAACTGTCTCCCATATCAACACCAAATCCTGATGGACCTGCATAGTTTAATAACCAAATGACAACCGAACCACCAAAGATGAATGTACCAGCTTTACGAACAAATCCTTTCCCTTTCTCCCATGTGCTTAGCCATAATGTTTTTGCTTGTGGCACACGGTAAGGCGGTAATTCAATTACGAAAATAGACTTTTCCGCTTTCAAAATCGTAAGAGACATAATTTTTGTAACTAATAACGCAAGAACAATCCCTGCAACATATAAAGAAAATACAACAGTCGCCTGACTATGCGGGAAAAATACGCCCGCAAATAATGCATATACAGGTAATCGTGCTGAACAAGACATAAATGGTGTTACTAAAATGGTAAGTAAACGTTCTTTTTCCTGTTCAATCGTTCTCGCAGCCATGATACCTGGAACGTTACATCCAAAACCGATAATCATCGGAATAAAAGCTTTTCCGTTTAAGCCGAAAAACTCCATAATTCTATCCATAACAACTGCAATTCGCGCCATATACCCTGAGTCTTCTAATAATGAAATAAAAAAGAATAGTGCAAAGATTTGTGGTACGAATACTAATACAGCACCAACACCGGCAATAATACCTTCTGTAACGAGCGCTTGAATAAAATCAGAAGCTCCAATACTTATAAGTCCAGCCGTCACCCAATCCGTAAGCTGGCCACCAAAAAACTCATCTAACATATCCGATAAAGGTGTACCAATCCACGTAAACGTAACCTGAAAAATAAAAAACATAACTGCTAAAAAGATTGGAAGTCCTAAAATTTTATGTGTAATTAATCTATCAATTTTTTCTGAAAAAGGAATTTTTCCTTCTTTCTCATGCTTCATAACATTTGTTTTTAACTTTTCAATATACGCTTCACGAGTTTTGTAAATGTGCTCTTCTAACGTACAATCAAGTTTTCCTTCTAAGCGAGATCGAATGGCTATGAGTTCCTTATAAATTGGTAATGCTTTCATTTCTTTTTCTACTACTTCGTTATTGCTTAAAAATTGAAGTGCTAACCATCTCGGATGCTCGTAATTCGCTGTCTCTAAAAGAGCAATTACTTCTCCAATTCCTTCATCCATTTGTACACCATATGAAATAAGGAATGGCTTTTTCTCTTGTTTGTTATTTTCTTTAAGAGTCGTAAGCAGTTCTTCACAGCCTTTTCCACTTCTTGCAACAACAGGAACGACTGTTACACCTAATAGCTCTGATAATCGTTTTACATCAATGACAATTCCTCTTTGCTTCGCCACATCAACCATGTTTAAACCAATTGAGACTGGCTTACCAAATTCAAGTAACTGCAACGTTAAATGCATATTTCTTTCAAACTGCGAGGAATCTACGATATTTAACATATGATTAAATTCTTCTGTTAATAGAAAGTTTGTTACAACACCTTCATCACGTGAAACTGGATTTAAATCATAAACACCTGGTAAATCAATTAATGTTCCTTGTCTATCTTTTAATTTACCAACCTTCTTTTCTACTGTTACACCGCTCCAGTTTCCTACATACTCATAAGAACCAGTAAGTGCATTAAATAATGATGTCTTCCCTGTATTCGGATTCCCTAGCAAAGCTACCTTATTCACGCTAATTCCACCTTTATCATTTTCGCGTCACAATGACGAATACTAATTAACTGTCCACGACACTCCAATGTACAAGGACCTTTGAACATCGCTTTCTGTTTCAGGCGAAGTTCGCTTCCTTCAGCAAGACCGAAAGCAGCTAGTCTACGCTTTAATAGCTGATCTAAAGACTGAATACTTTTTACTAACACTTTCTCTCCAATTTTAATATCTACTAAGCTCATAACCTTCCCCCTCAGAAGAGAATGATAATTATTTTCAAAAAAATTATACCACACTCAATTTCTCTTGTACTATACCCTTTTGCTTCATATTTATTAACATTTCGCTACAATTCTATTTCAATTATTGTCATACTGTATTCGTTTGCCATTCTCATCCATTTCGCTTACAATAAACAATAGCAAATAAAGAATCTCGTTATCACTGGGGGAGCCATGCCGCTGAGAGGGAACACTTCGTTCCGACCCTTCGAACCTGTTAGTTAATGCTAACGCAGGGATTGTGCAAACGTCCGAAATACATACCTCATTTTTATTTACGTATTTCGTATCCTCCTATGATATCTATTCTTTTTTGTATAACTTGGATTTAGGGGGAGACAACATGCGTAACACCAATTTACAAGCGATGATCGAATCTGCTATTCTTGCAGCCTTCGCCTTGGTCATCGACATTTTACCACTTTCAATAAAAATATCAGCAACAGGCGGTTCCATTTCATTTGCTATGATTCCTATTTTTATTATCGCATACCGCTGGGGCTTCAAAATGGCTTTCTTAGGGGGCCTAATTTGGGGATTATTACAAATTGTCGTAGGCGATGCCATTATCGTCACACCAATTCAAGTACTAATTGAATACTTTGTTGCTTTTGCATTCATTGGATTTGCTGGTTTATTCTATCGTCCAATTCAAAAAGCACTTTTAACTTCCAATGATAATAGCGAAGAGCAATCAAATTTAGGTAGCCGTAAAGACAAACCTTCATCAAAACCAAACCAAGGAAAGAAAGTAATTGGATACATTATCGTCGCTACTTTTATCGGTAGTCTAGCTCGTTACTTCTGTCACTTTATCGCTGGTATCATTTTCTGGGGACAATATGCACCAAAAGGCCAATCGGCTTTCCTATATTCTTTAATATTTAACGGTAGTACAATGATTGGTTCCTATATTCTATGTACTGTTTTACTTATATTTTTATTTATCACTTCACCACGCTTATTCAAAAGCATCAGTGCTTATCAAATGAATACACAAAAAAAGGGCGCTTAATGAGCGCTCTTTTTTCATATCGTAATATCAATTAAAAATACAATAAATGCGCAAAAGAAAATAAATACCATTATACTTAGCCAATTGCTATGCACGGTTCATCGACTCCTTACATAACCTCATATTCTAAACAAATTATACTGATTAAAAATAAAGATTAGGTAAAGATAATATGAAAATAAATTAAAAAAGCGTAAATCATATTATTTACGCTTTTTTCGGTAAATAGAAGTAAAATAACACACCATTTTCTGTATTTTCTGCCCCATATTCAGCATCATGTAGTTCTAAAATATTCTTTGAAATGGCAAGCCCAAGCCCCGTCCCACCTTGTGAACGCTGACGAGCTGTATCCACGCGATAAAAACGATCCCAAATTTTATCTAATTGCTCTTCTTCAATATGAGTACCTTTATTTTCAATGCACACTTTTATACGATTCTTCTCATCTATTGTAGAAATAATAATATCCTCTTTATTTGGTGTATATCGTATAGCATTCGTAATGAAGTTCACGATGACTTGTTCAATCCGGCCTTGATTTGCAATCACTTCAAATGAACATATATTTTTATGAACATGAAGTTCTTTTTTCTCTATTTCCACAGATAGATGTTCACATATATCTTCAATTACTGTATCAATATAAAACGAATCCTTTTTCATTTTATATGTACCAGATTCAAATTTAGCTAACTCAAGCATATCCAAAATTAACGTATCCATTTTGTCTACTTCTCTCTCCATTGCCTGAAAATAATACTCTTTTTTATGTTCAGCTACCCCGTCTTTTAAAATAGAAATACAGCTTTTCATAATACTTAGCGGTGTTTTTAATTCATGTGAAACACCAGAAATGAATTCTTTTCGCGTCTTTTCTAACTTTCTTTCCTTTTCAATATCTTCTTCTAACTGTCCAATATGCGAATGGAGTTTATTTGATAGCACATTAATATTTTTCGATAAATCCCCAATTTCATCTTTTGAAGTAATCGGTATTTTTTCTGTGAAGTCTAAATGCGCTATTTTCTTTGTTGTATCATTTATTTTCAATAATGGCTTTGCAATTTGTTTTGAGTAATAGAACGAAGCTAAAAAAATAAGAACGACTACAAATGCAATGATATAGATGTAATAATCTTGCACCATTTGTACAGCTTCATCTACCGGCTGTAAAGAAGCCATCGCATAAATATATGTTACCGATCCGTCTTTTTCTTTTATTGGTTTCATTAATAATTTATATTTTATATCATTCTTTTCGTAGTCCATTGTTTGTATTGTATATTGTATGTGTTTGTTCTCTTTTAATAATAAATCAGTTTGAAATTCTTTTATGTTATCTAAGAAGATGCCATTTTTATAAATTGGATTCACAGGACCTTTTACATCTGGAAACTGTACTTTCGTAACACGCCCTCCTATGTAAACATCTGCTTCTTGGGCAACTTGCTCCTGAACGGCTGGCCTCTTTTCCTTAACAAGTTGTTCCTCAGCTGCTCTCTTTTTCTCCTCATTTAATTTACTCATTTTCTCATTAAATGCTTTTTCTAACGGTTTATTAGATCCGCTTAAATTCTGCTTAGATAAAGAAAAAGAGAATGGAATAAAACTATCTTCTTTTCTTATTCCAGAAAAATAAATTTCTTGCCCTAAAAACTGCTCTGATAATTTATTATCAATTTCCTCTATATTGACGAGATTACCTAAGGGAATTTTAAATATTTGTTGTCCAAAGCTCTTTTGTTGCCTACGATCTATCGTTACTTCAAAATAAAAATCATCTGCATGTTTTAAATTCCCGTTCTTATCTAATGTCGTAATCCACGTATTATTTTCTCTTAAAAAGTCTTGCTCTAGTTTTTGAATTTCTTCTGCATTTCCTGCATAATTTAAATAATTCTTCTCAAAGGAATTTAAATTTACTTTAATATCTTCCACTTTTCGATTCGCATAATATTGTTTAAAAAATATCGTTTGTCCAATAAATATCGTCGCTAAAATCAACATGCATAATGTCGTTGTAAGAGTAAATAATTTTAGTACAATTCCTTTCCTCATACATTGCCCTCAAATTTATAACCTGTTCGTACTACAGTTGTAATATACTTTGCTTTCTCTCCTAATTTATTTCTTAAATTACGAATATGACTATTCACCGTTCGATCATCACCAGCAAATTCATATCCCCAAATTCTTGAAATGAGTTGCTCTCGCGTTAAAACGATTCCTTGATTTTTCATGAAATACGCTAATATTTCAAATTCTGTATGTGTTAAATTAATATCGGTTCTATCTACCGTAACAGTGCGAGACGGAAAATGAACGTGAATGCCGTGGATTGATAATGTATCATCTTCATTCTCTAAAAGTTGCTTTGTCACTTTTCTACTTTCTAACAACCTTTTCGCTCTTGCTAATAAAATTGGCGGACTATACGGCTTCGTCACATAATCATCTGCCCCAAGTTCAAAACCAAGTAACGTATCGTCTTCATCTACGCGCGCCGTCAGCATAATAATAGGCACCTCGGACGTCTTCCTAATCCTTCTGCAAACAGACCATCCATCGAGTTCTGGCAACATAATATCTAAAATAACTAAATCAACCTCTTCTTCTTCAAATACAACTAAAGCCTCTTTCCCGTCCCTCGCTTCAAACACTACATATTGCTCACTTAAAAAATAATCTTTTAATATTTCACGTAATATGTCTTCATCTTCAACAATTAAAATATTTTTTGACATAATTTATATATCCCCCTCCCGCTTTCAGAAACTATAATTTCACTTTGAATGACTGCCAGTTAACTTCGCCTCGATAATATATCTATCTGGTGCATTCCCTATATAATTAAATGGGTAACAAGTTGTCAGCGTTAATATCGGTTCTTCTTTTTTTATAATAACAGTACGATCATCCGCATGAGTAATCCATGTCTTTTGAATTTCATATGTGTACGTTTTATTATCATACTCTAAAACAAGGGTATCCTTTTCTTTCAACTCTTCTAAATCTGTAAATACAGTATCTCGATGTCCACTCAGTACAGTATGTCCCCCTCCAGATGGAGTTGTCGTTAAATCACTAACGAACATACCCACTCCTTTTTTCAAAGTCGTATCATCTGCTCCCCAATATATAGAAAACTTCTTCTTTATTTTCGGTATGTTTAACATCGCTACCTTTTCTCCTTCTTTATGTTCTGTTTGAGAAGAAGGCACTTGAGAAGTTACAGGTGTTTCATGAGAAAGTTGAGTATCTTGTATATTTTTAAGGCTCTTTATTTCTTCTGCCGTTAATTGCCCGGCAGAGCTTCTTCCTTTATACCATTCCACAGCATAATAGGATCCCATGAATAGCCCTATAGCCATCAATATGATACCGATATAATTGAGTAACTTCATTCTTCATTCCTCCATGCCAAAAATGGTAGGAGTAACCTACCATTTTTAATATATGAAATTATCCCATTCTTTATAGGAAAATATTTTATTTACGCTTTAATCTTATTGCGACGATTCAAACCAAATAATGTACCTACCGCTACAAGACATGCACTTAATCCCATCATTGCTACATTATTTGATGCTGTATTTGGTAATTTTTCACCTTGTACAACTGGCTTTGCTACTTCTTTTTTAGCTACTTCATTCTTTTGCTCGGCTTTTATCGCTGCTTCTTTTTTGGCCATATCGTTTTTTAACTGTTCTTGCGCTATTCTCTTTTTCTCTTCTTCACTTTTTTTCTCAGCTTTTATTGCTTCTTCTTTTTTAGCCATATCATTTTTTTCTTGTACTTGTGCCGCTTGCTTTTTTTCTACTTCACTTTTTTGCTGTTCCTTAATTGCTTCTTCTTTTTTAGCTTTATCTTGTTGCACTTGCGCTTCTTCCTTTGTTACTGTTCCAGTATCTGCACTCGCTACTGAAGAATATCCTACTGCTAAAAGTGCCATTGCACAAATTGGTAATAGTCTCTTTTTCATTTTCATTCTCTCCTTATATTTTATTCTCATCAACTCGCATCGGATGTATTACTAGAATAAGCAAGAGATATAAATATAAGATGCAGATGAAATATATTTCATTTAAAGATTTCATTGTAGAAAAAGAAAAAAACATCGCAATATGTACGATGTTTTTTCGGGTGTGTGTCTCAATTATTTACATGTTACTTTCGCGTGATTTGGAAGTAGAACGGGCCGGAGCGATAACTAATTGTCTCGGCTCAGTTTTCTTGAAGTGATTTTTGACGTTACACTTACGACGTTGAACAACCCACGCTTTAATAGGGTTTGTTAAAATAATCTTTTGCTCTTCGTTAGGGGCCTCTTCTTCAAACCTACAACTCTCGCTCCATTTATTCCATTTCATTGTAAATTTAGAAGAAGAATGATCATCTTCACGATCAAACAAGTGCAAAAAATCCATTTTTCCATCTAGCATTACGGTGTTACTAGTCGCTAAAAAAGAAAAGGTCGTCCAACGTTTCTCCATGCCCTCCTACTCCTTTTTCACATATAGAGTGCCTAAAACTTAATTTACCTAAAATATGCTTGCCTTTTACCTTACATCCATAGTTTATCCAAAATGCTCTTATGCAACTATCGATTTGCCTTACAACTACCTTACATTTTTGTAAGAAACAAAAAAACCTTCACTCGATATAATGAAGGTTTCTTACTTTTTATCTATATGATCTCTCATATCATCAAGTCCAGCTTCTTTTAGCTGCGACATCATACCGTGCGAAATTGCTCCTAACACTAAAGTCATTCCAATTAATGAAATACGAATCGCAGGTACATCAATTACGTAAGCCAACAGGCCAAGAACAATTGTTAAAAGTAATGCTTTTATAAATGTTACACTTGTGTACTGTTTCTTCTTCATCATATTCACCCTTTATGGAAGCGTTTTCTTAATACACTTAGTATATCATATCATCAGATGATTTTGGCGTTATCTTTGTAAAAAATTACTATCTCCTTTGACTTTTTCTATTCTATCCTTTACAGTCGAAATGTTCGCAAGTTTTACACTGTAGGAGGATTACAATGAATATTGAAATAAAAGACACTTTAATTTCTGAAGAACAATTACAAGCAAAAGTTAAAGAATTAGCACTTCAAATCGAACGTGACTTTGAAGGAGAAGAAATCGTAGTTATCGCAGTATTAAAAGGTTCATTCGTATTTGCTGCTGATTTAATTCGTCACATCAAAAATGATGTAACAATTGACTTTATTTCTGCATCTAGCTACGGAAATCAAACAGAAACAACAGGAAAAGTGAAACTACTAAAAGATATCGACGTAAACATTACTGGAAAAAACGTAATTGTTGTAGAAGATATTATCGATTCTGGTTTAACACTTCATTTCCTAAAAGACCACTTCTTTATGCATAAACCAAAGGCACTCAAGTTCTGTACATTACTTGATAAGCCAGAACGTCGTAAAGTAGACTTAACAGCTGAGTATGTTGGCTTCCAAATTCCAGACGAATTCATCGTTGGATACGGTATCGACTGTGCGGAAAAATATCGTAACTTACCATTCATTGCTTCAGTTGTAACGGAATAATCGTATAACTTAAAAAATTGATAGTATATAAAATGTATATCGGCGATTTTCAAAATATATCGATCGTAACTCAAATTATATCGGCGGTTTTTTAAATATATCGACTTA
Organism: Bacillus sp. PK6-16; assembly: GCF_056530295.1. Classification (NCBI taxonomy): domain Bacteria; kingdom Bacillati; phylum Bacillota; class Bacilli; order Caryophanales; family Bacillaceae; genus Bacillus; species Bacillus sp. PK6-16. Next base: position 667,346 of record NZ_CP096511.1, on the reverse strand, counting down.
CCGACAATAACTGACAATGTTAGCACCCAATTAATAGGGAGAAGCTGTTCTAAAATACATGGGAACAGCTCCTTTCTTTCCATTTACAAACTACAGGGAGAGATGAAATATGACAAAGACAAAATTTGAAAAAGTACTCCTCATCGTAAATCCGAAAGCTGGTCAAGGTGACTTACATACAAATTTAACGAAAATCGTACCACCTCTTGCCGCAGCTTTTCCTGATTTACATATCCTTCATACGAAAAAACAAGGTGATGCAACAAAATATTGCCAAGAGTTTGCTAGTAAAGTAGATTTAATTATCGTCTTTGGTGGTGATGGAACAGTATTTGAATGCACAAATGGCTTAGCACCTCTCGAAACTAGACCTACACTTGCAATCATTCCAGGCGGAACTTGCAACGACTTCTCTCGCACACTTGGTGTTCCGCAAAACATTGCAGAAGCGGCAAAACTTATTACAAAAGAACACATAAAACCAGTTGACGTTGCAAAAGCAAATGGACAACATTTCTTAAACTTCTGGGGAATTGGCCTCGTATCTGAAGTATCAAACAATATCGATGCAGAAGAAAAAGCAAAGCTTGGTAAAATCGGTTACTATTTAAGCACAATTCGAACTGTAAAGAATGCTGAAACATTCCCGGTAAAAATCTCTTATGACGGACAAGTATATGAAGACGAAGCTGTCCTTGTCATGGTTGGAAATGGGGAATATCTTGGTGGTATTCCATCCTTTATTCCAAACGTAAAATGTGATGACGGAACACTTGATATTTTCGTAGTCAAATCAACAGGTATTCAAGCATTTAAAGATTACATCGGAAAGAAACTATTTGAAGACTCAAATGAAAATAACATCTTCCACGTAAAAGCGAAATCCATTCATATTGAAACGAAAGAAGAAAAAGAAGTAGATACAGATGGAGAAAGTTCGCTTCATACACCTTGTCACATTGAATTATTACCAGGACACTTTACAATGATTTATAATCCTGCGGTTGTGTAAAGAAAAAAACGAGTGCTAGCACTCGTTTTTTTCTCTTCTAATCTAGTTATGTCGTTGAATCATTTCTTGTATTTCTTTAACTCTCTCTAAAGTAATTCCATTTCTTTGTTCGATCGCTAAAGGATGCTCGGTTGGCTCTAATTCAACATACGGTGCCGTTCCAACTTCTCTTATATGTACATTTGTTTTTAAATTTAATGTTTCTGGATAAAATGGTATTTCTACAGATAACCAACCAAAATAAGGATCACTATTTTCTCGGCCTCTCTCATCCCACTTTTCTAATACTTCATCATAACTTTCTTTACTAAGTGATACCCAAACAGTCCATATGAAATTTTCGTGGTAGTCAATGATAGGAATCTCTAAACATCCTCTAATAAAATAGAAGAATGGCTTGTTTGCATACTCTAGTTCTTTTTATGTACAATGAAAGAAAGAAGCACCTTCATATAAGGGAGAGGACAAACTTTGTTCAACCAACAGTTAGTTAATTTACGCATTGATTTTGCATTTAAACAATTGTTTGGTACGAATGGTAGCGAAGATATTCTAATTGCATTTTTAAATGCTATGTTACAAGAGTCTTTAGAGTCGCCCATTGCTTCTCTACAACTAGAAGATCCACATTTACACAGGGAATATGAAGAGGATAAGTTATCTATTTTAGACATTTCAGCGACATTAGACACAGGAACAAAAGTTAATGTAGAAATACAACTCAATAATAATCACGATATGGTTAAACGCAGTTTATATTATTGGGGAAGACTATACACATCTCAACTACAAAAAGGGATGCCCTACAGTGCACTTCACAAAACCATCACCATAAACTTACTAAACTTCGTAATGTTTTCGGAACACCCAGCCTTCCATACAACGAGCATATTATGGAATACACAACAACAAAAAATCCTGAGTGAAGACATAGAAATCCACATTATAGAAATTCCAAAGTTAACTGAACAATGGCATGAAGAAAAAGTAAATCCGTGGAAAAATCCATTTGTTCGTTGGCTTTTATTGCTTTCAGCAAATGAGGATGAGCACTTAACTAAACTATTGGAGGATATTGCTATGAACCAAGACCCTATTTTACAAAAAGCAATAAATAAATGGGAACGTATGAGTCAAGATTCTTCTTTCCGACAAGCCTATGACGCAAGGGAGAAAGTTTTAATGGATGAAGCAGCAAAATTCGCCCATGCAGAGACAGAAGGAATTAAAAGAGGAATGGAACAAGGAATTAAAAAAGGGATTGAAAAAGGCATTGAAAAAGGCATTGAAAAAGGCATTGAAAAAGGCATTGAAAAAGGCATTGAAAAAGGCATTCAACAGGGGAAAATTCAAATGATTAAAAATATGTATGATCTTGGTATACCACTTGAAACGATTGCTAAGGCAAGTAAATTAAGTTTGCATGAGATTGAGCATATTTTAGGACATAAATAGTGATAAAAAAAGAGCTTGAATAGTTTCAAGCTCTTTTTTTATCAAATTTCCTCAATACTATCCAATTGAGTCTTATAACACTCATCACACTCTGACCTAGTAGGAAGAATCCCTCTTTCATCAGGTAATAAAACCCTCAAAACTTCTCGATCCATCTCTACGAAAGACTTCATAATAATGGGATATCCTTCAATAATATTCGTATACTCAATCCCTTGTTCAAACTTTTTTCCGCTCTTTATTTCTTCTATTATAGTACAAAAAACACTATGCGCGACTTCAGGATCCATATTTAATGCTATTTGTAAATCTTGATGATTAAAGTTATCTCTTAGACCATGCGTATGATAATTAGCATGGATGCCATCAATATCTTCTGCTAATATGATATGCATGTACCATCCATACTCTTGTAGCATATTTTCTTCCCATTCATCTGTATCCTCTTCTAAATCTTTATCAAACAAATTTGGATCATACCACACGTCCTCGTAATCTCCAGCAATTAAAAATCTCCAACCAGGTGGTAACCCTAAATACTTCTTTATTTCAGGTGCCCATTCATCAATATGTTGAACGTGTAAAGGAAGAAAGAAATCTTCCTCTGTCCCCATTTCTTCACCAGCCCAAATGTACCAACCTGTCGTTCCGTTTTCTATAGGCATTCGTAACCCATTAATCGGAGCGATACCATCTTTCACATTTTGCGCTATTCCTAATTTCAAGTCATTCGGAGATTCTACATACTCCGCTTTATATTTATCACATATACTCCTCTGTTCTTTTATGTATTTTTCCATCCTTTTAGCACACTCCCCAATTTTTGAAAGATAGATTTCTTTGCCGAAGCACTCTCTAACTTCCATACCCCACACGGATTATAAAATGGATCCTCTTGTTCATAACGTTTATCTATATAATGAGATAAACGATACACTGGAGCATCTTCTGTGAAACTAATTGTATCTCCATCTTTCAAATTAGGTTTTTCCAATATATTATGTAGGTTAAAATCATTCAATAAATCTACAGCTACTTCCGGATCTATCCCTCCGTCTAAAACAACGTCTGGTAGATTAAATGCTTGCATTCCACATGAATAATAACCGTCCTCTTCATCTCCGACTAAAGTTACAAGGTGCGAATACATCGGAAAGATTTCCTTATCCTCTGCAAGCTCTTGCCATTCTTCTTTCGAATAAGCCACACCTGCTGTTTCAACTTTTAAAGCAAGTCCACCTGCATTTAAAAGTTCCATTCCTACATCAATTACTTCTTGTAATCTCTCTGTATCGTCAACTTTTGCAATAACATACACTGTATAAGTATGCTTCTCCAACTCCTGAAGCAATTCTTCATTAAAACGCTCACCACCTGCATAGAAGAAAGCCTCTCTCAAAGAAGGATCTTGTTCATATATATCAATTTCAAAGCCAATCTCTTTCTCCTTATGGTGTATCACATTTCCTGCTAATATATAGTTACTTTTACTCACAACTTTTTTTATTAATTCTGTTCTATCTTTCCATAAACCAGGTACTCCAATAACGATTTGTGTCTCCATCATATGCACTCCACTTCTCATCTATTTTCAATCTATTCTTTCAATCTTCCAAACTAAATTAGCTGGGATATCTTTCTCTAAAAAGGTTAACATCCATACAGTTTTTCCTTTATCGTTCATCAACAGTACTTTATGGTTTAACTTCCAAGCCACTTCACTAACATGATGAAATATCTTTGTTAATAGGCCTTAATCAATTTCAAGCCAACCCATTCCCATAGAAAGAAGTAACAGTCCGATTACAAAAAAGAAACCCCCAGTTAAAAAATAGAACGGCGCTCCATGCAATGGATCACTAAATAACTCTATCAAATTTCCAGCTACTACTTTCCATTTCTCTTTCTTTCTATGATAAGAATTCCCAAATGTAACACTCCATTTAAATACCATTTTCATGCACACCTCATTTTAACTAAAAAAAGCGAAAGAGAACATAATTTTCACTATGTTCTCTTTCGCTTTTTCAAAAACTGTACACCCTATTTTCATTTACTAACAATCCTAAAATAAGAACAAATCGTTAAGCAATAATAACCAATATAAATAACACTATACACCCCGATGCTAATTAGTAACGGAACTGCAATTTCATACGGAATAACTGTCGCTAATCCTTTGAGCGCAAATAAAGTGTGTAATATACCAACTACTAAAGGAATAAAGAAGATAAATCTCATTTGCTTCGCAATGGCTTTTTTCATTTCTTTTTTCGTGACACCGAGTTTTCGAAGAACGATGTAACGTTCACGATCTGCATGTGCTTCTGTTAATTGTTTGAAATAAATAATAGAGCCTGTTGCAAGTAAAAATACAAGTCCTAAGAATATACCACTAAACATCATTAACCCTGACGTTTCAATACCGCTGCGGAATATTGTATAGAAGTCACTGAATTGCTCTCTTCCTTCTGCATCTTCTTCCGATATTACTTTCTTTAATTTCTCCGTTAACACTTTACTATTTCTTTCGTCTTTCACATCAATATTTTTTACAGTATGAGAGCCAATTGTCTTCTTTGCTTGCTCATACACTTCATCCGGAACGACAACTAGAAGTTCATATAAGTTTGTAATGTTTTTTGCTTGTACATCTTTCACTTGTACTGGTGCTACTTCTTCAATTGGGAATGTAGCTTTTCGATTTTTATATACGCCACTATCTCTCTTACCTTCACTGTACATGCCATCAAATGCATACAATTCGTTCTTCTTTAAATCTAAAGTTTCTTCATTTAAATATTTTGCGATTGTATTAAATGATGATTGTGCGATAAGTTCTGTTGTTCTTGATTGTAATGAAGTGCCATCACCGTATTCTCCTACTACTTTTACCGTCTCTAATTCATATTGATGAATGACTTCATTCTGTCCTTCTTTTAAAATCTCATTTACTTTACGATCTAATTCCATATCTTTCTTTTCATAAGAATAACTAACTGGATGATATTTCTTCGCCTGCATATATGTGTTGTAATACATCGTTACAGAAGTTCCAACCGCCGTTAACGTTACTGCGCTTAATACGGCAATTGTTGCTAACGATTTTGCATTTCCTTTAATGCGGTATAGTAACTGAGACGTCGTAACCATTTTCATTCCGTTATAAAATGCGGATTTTTTATTTCGCACTCTTTTTAATACAAAAACGGTAAAGAACATAAATAATAAATACGTTCCAAGTACTGTCGCTAATAAAATGTAAAGTGCAAGGGGCATAAAGTTATCACCGCTCACATTTTTAATAGCCGTTACTGACAAGAAATAACCTGATCCAATTAATAATAAAGAAATGAAAGCCATTATTTTCGAACCTTTTGGCATGACTTCGCCTTCGTTATCTGCACGGAATAGCTCGATTAACTTAAATTGATAAATAACGCGGTATCCTTTAAACGATGTGTATAAAATGATGAGACAAAAAATAACTGTTGTATCTATAACCGCTCCAACCGGTACTTCAAAATGAACATTTACACCTAACTCCATCATATTTACAAGTAACTTTAGAAACCCTTTTGAAAGTAAACTACCAATTACAATTCCGATTACTAATGATAATAAACCCATTAACATATTTTCATAAAACAGCATTTTACCTATTTCTTTTTTTCGAATACCGAGTAAAGAATAAAGACCTATTTCTTTCTTACGCTTTCGTGTAAAGAAACCATTCGAATATATAATAAATATTGCAACGAAAATAATGAGCATTACGCTCGCAAGCTGGAATCCTCGTCCAATGTTATCTCCAGCTTCACTTATTTGTGAATTGTATTGCAACGCCTTAAACGTAAAATAAATGACGATGCTAAAAATCATGGAAGCAAAGTATATAAAATAATCTTTAAAATTTCGTTTTATATTACGAAGGGCGATGCTAGATAAGCTCATTTGTCGCACCCCCAGAGATTGAAGACATCATATCAATAATTTGTTGGAAGAACTGTTTTCTTGTCATCTCTTTGCGACGTAATTCTTTATATAACTTTCCATCTTTAATAAATACAACTCGTTTACAATAACTTGCCGCAAACGCATCATGCGTTACCATTAAAATCGTTACAAGATCTTTTTCATTTAATGTCTTCATACTTTCTAATAAATCCGTCGCTGACTTCGAATCAAGCGCACCAGTTGGCTCATCTCCAAAAATCATACTTGGATTTGTTACAATCGCTCTTGATGCCGCGCAGCGTTGTTTTTGTCCGCCTGAAGCTTCATACGGATACCGATTTAAAATATGATCTATCCCAAACTTCTTTGCAATCTCCTCAACGCGAGATTCTACTTCTCTCGCCTTCACCTTTGATAAAGCAAGTGGCAATGCAATATTTTCTCGCACTGTTAACGTATCTAATAAGTTATAATCTTGAAAAATAAATCCTAAATGATTACGGCGAAAAAGTGCCAATTCATCATCATTCATCTTCACAATATCTTTTCCATCAATTAAAATCTCACCTTTTGAAGCCGTATCAATAGTAGAAAGAACATTCAAAAGTGTCGTCTTACCAGAACCAGACGGTCCCATAATACCGACAAACTCTCCTTCTTTCACTTGCAGTTGAATATCTTTCAACGCTTCAAACGTATTCCCGCCTGTATCATATATTTTCGAAATCCCTTTCGCTTCTAACATTGTTTTCATCTATCTGTACCTCCTGTTATAATTCGTGATGTTCTCTTTAAGCAACAGAATTCAGTATAGATACATTTTCTTAACAAATAGTGACGGGGTTTCTTAATATTTTCTTAAAAAGAAAAATCCAAAACCACATAAAGTGATTTGGGATTTAATAGTGTTAAAATATTACATTACATTTCGAACAAAAAGGCGCAGCATTCCCTTTTCTAATTTTCACATAACATTTTGGGCAATATACATATCGCTCTTCTATCTTTTGTCGTTCTATCATATGTAAGGATACTATTCTCATACTGCACATAATCCCAATCAATATAAGGCTAACAATAAGTAGCATGCCTCTCACTCCTCCCTTCTAAATTTTACCATAAAATAACAAACCCGATTCTCTCATCAAGAATCGGGTTTATATTTACAATCCTAACTTTGCCTTCGCACCTTCAGGAATTTTCTCTATCGTTACTTGCACTTTGTCATGTAAAAACTTCCCTCTTGTAATTACATGCCAATACGAACCTTTCGGTAACTCATCAACCTCACTAATCGTAACTTCTTTTGCCTCACCTTTCTCATCATAAGCTTTCACTGTATACTCACGGCCTTTATTTCCACCTAATTCTTTTCCATCATTATCAATAATTGCGTAATGGTTCTCTAAATCAATAAATGGATTCACTCTATCAATCGTAGCACTCCCATTTAACAAATATGCCGCTCCTGCTATGATGACAAGTAATGATCCTAAAATAAATCTTTTCATCTATATTCCGCCTTTCATTATGTTTTTCTATAAGACCTTTCTAAGTATAGAGAGCATTTCTTAATAAAAACTCGTACGGTTTCTTAACTTTTTCTTAATGTAACAGGGCTTTGCATCAGCACTTCGATAAATAAAGCCATATTAATAATAAAAGGAGGCTGCCGCCTCCTTTATTTACTCATCACTGTATTTCTTTTTTGTCTGTAAAAATAAAACACACTCACAATCAATGCAATGCTCCCGCCAAAATACACACCATACTCTATCGCAACTGCTACAATTCTTTCAATATGTTGTCCAAATAAAGAACCTAGCACAAAGTAAACGAGTGTCCAAAGAAATCCTGTCGTATAAGAATACAAAGCATACGTCTTAAATGACATGTTATTCATTCCAACTAAATACGGTACAACATGTCTTACAACTGGTATGAAGTAACTTGTAACTAATGCATAATGACCATACTTCTCTACCATCTCTTGCGATTTCACAACATACTTTGCTTTTTTCTTTTTCATTAGCTTATCAAGTACTTTTGTACCAAATATTTTCCCTAATATATAGCCTAAAGAAAGTCCGGACACAACGCCTAAATACGTTAATAAAAACGCAGGAATAACATTTAATATACCTAATGAAGATACAAATCCTCCACTCATAACAATCATTTCATCTGGAATTGGCATACCGATAATACCTAACCATAAACAGAAAAATAATGCCCAATAACCGTACTGCTCAATATAGGATAATAATTCATGTAATTCCATTATGCATACGCTCTCCTTAGCTCTTTTTTACAGCTAAAGACGTACGCTGGTGGGAAATTGAGCCACACTTTCTCTAGCTTAATTTCAGGGAAGAAATGCTGTATAAATCCTTTTTTCACAAGTGAATATTGAAATGTAATAAATTCACCATTCTCATGTATCGCTTCCATTACATTGTTTAAAATACGCTTTGAAACTTCTTCTGGTAAAGAGGTAAAAGGTAATCCCGATAAAACGTAATCCACGCATTCTATATGGAACTCTTCCATATACTTCTTTATATTTTCAGCTGAACCGTGCACAACAATGACGTTCTGCTCATCTTTAAATTTTCTCTTTAGCTCTTTGCAAAACACTTCATTAATTTCAATAAGAAGAAATATTGTTTCCTTCTTCTTTCTCTTCATAATTTCTTTCGTAAAGACTCCTGTACCAGGCCCTAATTCTACAATGCACTTCGCTTTATTAAAATCAATTACTCCTACCATTTTCTTTGCTAATATTTTTGAACTTGGCGCAATTGCACCAGTATGTTTCGGATGTTTCATAAATTCATGTAAGAATGTTATGAGTTGCATATAAACCTCTCCTCATTCGTTCGATAGTTTTTAACTTGTGTCTAAGTATAACTATCGTTTCTTAACAAAAATTGAGGAAGTTTCTTAAGATTTTATGAAGAATAAAAAAACAGCTATCGCCTGTAGCGATAGCTGCCCCTTATTACTTCGCACTCACGATCTTATAATAAGAACGAACAGTTAAGAAGTAATATCCAATATAAATAGCGCCGTATACTCCGATACTAATTAGAAGCGGAATCATAATTTCGAATGGTAATATATTTGATAAACCTTTTAGTGCAAATAAGCTGTGTAAAATACCGATTACTAACGGAATAGCGAAGATAAAGCTTACTTGTTTTGCGATAGCTTTTTTCATTTCTTGCTTCGTTACACCGACTTTATGAAGAACAATGTAACGATCACGGTCAGCACTTGCTTCTGTAAGTTGCTTGAAGTAAATGATTGAGCCTGTCGCTAATAGGAAGACTAATCCTAAGAATAACCCAATAAACATCATTAAGCCTGACGCTTCAAGTTGCATCTGGAATCCTGTATAGAAATCGTTAAATGGCTTTAAAATTTCTGATTCACCAGCTGGCATAATGCTTGCTAATTTTACTGTTAACTCTTTACTATTTCGTTCACCTTTTACATCAATATTTTTTACAGTGCGCGTTTCGTTTCCTTGTTTCACTTGCTCATATGTTTTATCCGGAACGATTACAAATAGTTCATTTAAATTTGTAAGGCTTCTATTATTTACACCTTTAATTTTTAATTCTTTCGACTCATTTCCAATAGGAAATACAGCTGTATTTCCTGTATAAAGAGGACCGAACTCAAGTTTCTCAATATATAAGCTATCATATACAAAAGCTTCATTCGCACTTAAATTTACAGGTTCTACATCTAAATGTTTCACAAGTGTATTAAAGCTTGATTGAGCAATAAGCTGGTACTGATTTGTAACGTTATAGTGTGTATTCAGAACTTGATCAGCTCTTTCACCTTTGAATGTTCCTTTCACAGGAATCATTTCAACTTCTGCTTCATATGTGACTGGATGATTATTTTTCTCTCCAGCAAGTATTTCATTTACTTTTTTATCTAGTGCTTCATCTTTTTTCTCATAAGAATAACTATACGGCGCAGCCACTTTTGATTGTGTAAATGTGTTGTAATACATCGTAACCGAAGTACCCACTGCAGTTAATGTAACTGCACTTAAAATAGCAATTGTCGCAAGTGATTTCGCATTTCCTTTAATACGGTATAGTAACTGAGATGTCGTTACCATATTCATACCGTTATAAAACGCTGACTTATTATTTCTTGCACGTTTCAATACAAATACTGTGAAGAACATAAACAGTAAATAAGTCCCTGCTACTGTCGCTAATAAAATGTATAATGCAACGACCATAAAGTCTGCATATTTAACAGCCTTCATGAACATTAATGCTAAAAAATAACCTGAGCCGATTAAGACAACTGAAATTAATGCCATAATAACTGATCCTTTTGGCATTGCTTCTCCTTCACGTTCTGCGCGGAAAAGTTCAATTAACTTAAAGCGATAAATTAAACGATACCCTTGAAGTGATGTATATAAAATAATCACAAAGAAAATAATTGCTGTATCAATAATGGCGGCCATCGGCACTTCAAAATGAACGTTTAAATTTAATCCCATCATGCTTACTAGCAGTTCAAGGAATAATTTTGAAAGGACACTACCAATCGCAATACCGATAATTAAAGACATTAATCCCATTAACATATTTTCATAAAAGAGCATTTTACCAATTTGTCTTTTACGGATACCTAATAACGAATATAAGCCAACTTCTTTTTTACGTTTACGTGTAAAGAAACCGTTCGAATATATAATAAACACTGCTACGAAAATGATAAGCATGACACTTGAAACTTGGAACGCTCCGCTAATTTTTTTTGAAGCTTCTGCAGCTTTTTCCATTTGTGAATTGTATTGCAGTGCTTTAAATGTAAAATAAATAACGATACTAAAAATCATAGATGCAAAATATACAAAGTAGTCTTTAAAGTTCCGCTGTATGTTGCGGAGGGCAATGCTAGATAAGGTCATCAGCCATACCCCCAGAAATAGAAGACATTACATCAACAATTTTTTGGAAGAACTGTTTACGCGTCGATTCACCGCGGTGCAATTCTTTATATAGTTCACCATCTTTAATGAAAATAACTCGTTTACAATAACTCGCTGCAAATGCATCATGCGTTACCATTAAAATTGTTGAGTTATCATATTCATTTAACGACTTCATACTTTCAAGTAAATCTGTTGCTGATTTAGAATCAAGTGCTCCAGTTGGCTCGTCTCCGAAAATCATACTTGGATTTGTAACAATCGCACGTGATGCTGCGCAGCGCTGCTTCTGTCCACCAGATACTTGATATGGGAACTGACTTAAAATATGATCAATACCGAATTTCTTTGAGATTTCAAGAACGCGGCGATCAATCTCACTCGCTTTCACCTTTGATAACGCAAGTGGTAAAGCGATATTCTCTTTCACCGTTAACGTATCTAATAAGTTATAATCTTGGAAAATGAAACCTAAATGATCGCGGCGGAATAACGCTAACTTATCGTCATTCATTTTTACGATATCTTTTCCATCAATTAAAATTTCACCGTTCGTCGCATTATCAATTGTAGAAAGAACGTTTAGTAGAGTCGTCTTACCAGAACCTGAAGGTCCCATAATTCCAACGAACTCACCTTCTTTTACTTGTAAGTTAATACCTTTTAACGCTGCAAATTTATTACCACCCGTGTCATATACTTTTTCAATATTTTTTGCTTCTAGCACTGTTTTCATCTCGACATCCCTCATTTCATCTATTCTCTATTTTCAACTATATACACTCTCTACTCTTGCCACTATCGATATTTCTTACACAAACATGACAGTTATGTAAGGCACATAAGTAAAGAAATCAAAAAGTTAACGTAATGAATTAAAGTACTTTGTTACTATAACATTGGGATATCATACCATCCATTCATTCTCCTTACAGGAACATTACAATTTTGTAAGGTAAAAAATGCACCTACAAAGTTGTGCACGAAATGTCGGATGGAGCTATTTCGTTCCTGCTATTCTATGTACAGAGGAGGTCATAATATGGATTCACTTAAAAATATGAATGCTGCAATGCGCTATATTGAAGATAACCTTACGAATGAAATTGATTTTAAAGAAGTTGCGAGGCTAGCTCTTTGTTCTGAGTATCACTTTAAAAGAATGTTTTCGTTTTTAGCAGGTATATCACTATCAGAATATATTCGCTGTAGACGTCTTACTCTCGCTGCCTTTGAACTAAAAAACAGCAATGTAAAAGTCATTGATATCGCTATAAAATATGGATACAACTCACCAGATTCATTCGCTCGTGCATTTCAAAACTTGCACGGTATAACACCTTCAGAAGCCCGAAATAGTAGCCATTCTTTGAAGGCTTATTCACCAATGACCTTCCAATTGTCCATTCAAGGAGGAAATGAAATGAACTATCGAATTGAAGAAAAAGAGCCCTTTCGAATTATAGGTATTACAAAACGAGTACCAATCGTTTTTAACGGTGTAAATGAAGAAATTGCTTCTATGTGGAAAAGTTTAAATCCAGAGTCCATTGAAATGTTAAAGTCACTTTCAAACATGGAACCGAATGGAATCATTAGTGCTTCTACTAACTTTTCTGAAGGAAGAATGGAGGAAAAAGGCGAACTCGATCACTACATTGGAGTAGCCACAACGAAAGATTGCCCAGAGCAATTCATACAACTTGAAGTCGCAGCTTCAACATGGGCCATATTTGAAGCTGTCGGTCTATTTCCTGATGCATTACAAAATGTGTGGGGACGTATTTATTCTGAATGGTTCCCTTCTTCGAACTATGAACTAGCGGAAGGACCGGAAATATTGTGGAATGAACAGAAAGATATATCTTCTCCAAACTTTAAAAGTGAAATTTGGATACCGGTTTTGAAGAAGTGATAAAAAAACAAAGCTGCTCTTCCCTAAAAGGAAAAGCAGCTTTATTTACATTTTCAACTCTTCTTTATAAATACTATATGACTTTATTGTTGATACGATAATGCATATTAATATCATTCCAACCCCTATAAAAATATTAAATGGATCTGGAAGCAAAGCCCCGGCATATATACAAAGTGAACCTATTACAAATACCCTCGAAGCAAATCGGTGTGTTTTCCTCCAAACTACAGGATTTTCTAATGTCCAGTCCATTCGAATGCCTACTAACCCGTTCGGCTTCGTTTGTTGCATGTAATTACCTAGTACAAGAAACAATGTTCCAAGCCCAAAATTAAATGCAATTGAGCCCGATGCAATATAATTAGACGCGGCTAATAGTGCAAATAAGTTACAACCGAATCCTATTAAAAGAATTGCATAATGGATTGCGGAAAGGACTTTAGCATGCTGTTTATACTTATCTTTCGTTACATCAATATACCCAAGAGCTAGCCATATCAAATACAGCAACATCATGCTACCTATTGAAACAGAACTTGCTTCTATTTTAGAAAAATATCCATCTACTACTCCTGCTGCATTATAATGGCGTGGAATTTGTTCTGGTAAATATGGCCATACAATATACCATCCAATTGCAATACCAATAATTAAACTCCATGGTAATACGTGTCTTTTCATCCTCTCTCCCCCATAATTTTTTATTAGGCCTCTATTTCTTTTTTATAAGCAATATATGAATATCCCATCGTTAATCCTACTGCACCAATAATAATTCCAACCATTACGAAAGATTTCCACGCCACTGGTGCAAAAACACTTAAAATCATAATGATCCCCAATGCAACAAACACCTTTCCGCTAAAACGATGCGTTTTTCTCCACACTTCTTCGTTACTTAATGTCCACGGTGTTTTTATACCTACAAAGTAGTTTGGTTTACATTGTGGTAAATAGTTTCCGATGACTATAAATAAAATACCCACTAATAATTCCGGCACGCGATTAATGAATAAATTGTATCCTAATCCACTTGTAATAATATCTATATTCCCTACAAATAGTAGCAGTAGTATCCCGTTATTCATCATCATAAAAGCTTTAGAAAACTTCTCGTAGTTCGCTTTCTTTGGATCAATCTTTGGTAACACGTTTAGAAAAATATATAAAACAATCATAATTCCAACCATAGAAAGCATTCCATACGATTTAGAAGAATATCCATCTACTTTACCGCCGCTCCAATGCGTTGCAATTGTATCCGGTAAATGTGGCCAAGCAAACGCCCAAGCTAAACAAGTTATAACAATTAATAAGATTGCAAAAAGATGCTTTTTCATTTCCCCTCTTCCCCCTTATTCGTAAATGTAAACACCCAAGTCAATAAATCTTGAAAGACCGTTGTGTTTAAAGAGTACATAACGAATTGCCCTTTCTTTTCATCTTGAATAAGTTCAGCATTTTTAAGTGCATTTAAGTGGTGTGAAATACTTGGTTTTGTCATATTGAAATGTTCAGCAATCTCACCAGCGGTTAGATCGCCTTCTTTTAATAAGTCTAAAATTTTTCGCCTTGTTGGATCTGCTAATGCTTTGAATGCTTGATTCAATGTCTTTCTTCCTTTCGATAATTAGACATTTAGATATTTATCTAAATATTAAACCGATTACCGTTATTTGTCAATTTCATCCAGCGCCCTTTTTACTTTTCTCACTTTTAACCTATACTGTTTACTAGCTTATCTTTCAACATAATGAAAAGACTTGAAACACATGATACACTATAGCTACAATTGTTTTTTTGAGGAGGAATATACATATGTATAAAATTTTAATCGTTGAAGACGATCCAAATATTTCATCATTACTGCAATCTCACATTCAGAAGTACGGTTATGAGGCTGTGGTAGCGGAGAATTTCGATGATATTATGGAATCGTTTAACGCAGTGAAACCCCATCTTGTTTTACTTGATGTAAACTTACCGAAATTCGATGGTTTCTACTGGTGCCGTCAAATTCGTCATGAATCTACTTGTCCAATTATTTTCATTTCAGCGCGTGCTGGTGAGATGGAACAAATTATGGCAATTGAAAGCGGTGCGGATGATTACATTACAAAACCATTCCACTACGACGTTGTAATGGCGAAAATCAAAGGACAATTACGCCGTATTTACGGTGATTATGCACCGAATATTTCTGAACGTATCGTTGAAGTAGAAGGTTTAAAACTATTCCCAGAACGTCCTGAAATTCACTTCGGATCTGAACAAGTTCTTTTAACGAAGAAAGAAGCTATTTTAGCTGAAATGTTATTATCTAAATTCCCTCGTACAGCGAGCCGTGAAGATTTATTAGCTGCGCTTTGGGATGACGAAAGTTTCGTTGAAGAAAATACATTAAACGTAAACATTACACGTCTTCGTAAAAAGTTTAATGAGCTTGGCATTGAGAACTCTATTGAAACAGTACGTGGACTTGGATATCGCTTTAACGCAACTTGGAGTGAATAAGCATGAAGCTATTTTTACGTGATCATTTTGCATTTTTCCTACTGTACGTTTTAAACTTCGGTATCATTTTCGTTCTTTATGATGCAGTAGATGGATTTCAAAACAATAAATTTTACTTCGTCGTTTTAAGTTTATATTTATTTATTTGTTTCCTCGCTTACCGTTACGTTCGCAATCGTAGAATGTACCATAGATTAAGTGAGCAACCAGAAAAAATGGAAGATGCGTTTATTGAAAGAGCGACTGCTCCGATGCCTCACGGTGTCAATGAACTCGTGCGTACGCAGTACCGCCTCTTCCAAAAAGAACTACAATCGTATGAAGTAAAACAACAAGAACATCAACTATTCATTAACCATTGGGTACATCAAATGAAGACACCTGTTTCTGTTATGCAGCTTATGGTGCTAGAAATGGAAGACGAGCATTTAATTCCAAAGTTTAAAAAAGAATTAGAGCGTCTAAACCAAGGGCTTGATATGGCTTTATACATGGCTAGGTTAAATAACTTCCATGAAGATTTCCATGTCGAGACGATTTCATTAAAAGATACGGTAACAAAAAATATTAACGGATTAAAAGAACTATTCATTCGTAATGGTGTCTTCCCTGTTTTAGAAGTCCATTCTGATTTAAAAGTTGCTTCTGATGCGAAATGGCTAAAATTTATCATCTATCAGTTAATGACAAATGCTGTTCGTTACTCTGGGGAACGCGGAAAGAAAGTATTCTTATCTGCTTACCGAAACGGAAAAGATATTATTTTAGAAGTTCGCGATGAAGGTGTTGGTATTCCGCAAGAAGATATTCGAAGAGTATTTGAACCATTTTACACAGGGAAAAACGGTCGCGCATTCGGAGAATCTACTGGTATGGGACTTTATATTGTAAGTAAAATTTGTGATTATTTAGGTCACTCTGTCAAACTAGATTCTGAAGTTGGTAAAGGAACGACGATTAAAATCATCTTCCACAACGCTGCAAATAATCAAGCAGAACATACAGAGAAGGTGACCGAAGCATGATCGTAACATATGCAAGCAAAATGTATGAGAACTTACTCTCATACATTTTTTGCAATACAACTACTTCTATATCTTCTAGCCGGAGGTATAATCTATGACATTTTGGCAATTTGCATTTAAAAACGTCACGCGCAACTCAAGAGCTTATTTTGCTTACTTTGTAAGTAGCTCCTTTTCCATTGCTGTGTTCTTTTCGTTTGCTGTTTACTTATTCCATCCGAAATTACAAAACTTTGACATGACCTCTGAAATTTCAGGATTAATGATATTTTCAGAAGTTATCATTGTCTTGTTCTCGTTCTTCTTTCTACTTTATTCAATCGGATCGTTTTTAAAAGTTCGGAAAAAGCAATTTGGTGTGTTAACCGTTTTAGGTATATCAAAAAAGCAATTACATCGGCTCATTTTCACTGAAAATATGTTAATTGGTATTTTATCTATCTTTTTCGGCATGCAGTTTGGACTTGTCTTCTCGCAGTTTTTCTTATTAGTAACAGCGAAAATTACACATCTACCAGGGATATATTTATATATCCCTACGAATGCTTTCATTTTAACAATGATTGTGTTTCTTGGTCTCTTTATCGTTGTATCTTCATTTACACCCATGCTAATTCGTACGAAAAAGACAGTAAACCTTTTAAAAACTAATGGTAGGAAACAAAAGGAAAGAAAACCATCCATATTTATCTCTCTATTTGGTGCTATCTGTTTATTAGCTGGTTATATTTTAGCTGGAAACCCTAAATATTTCTTCTCAATAAACTCGCAAGTAGGCGTTATATATATGGTTTCAAGTATTTTCGTCATTCCAACGCTCGTTACAATCGGAACATATTTTTTCTTTTCTCAAATTAGTTTCTTACTTATTTATATTTTAAAGAAAAGAAGAAAGTTTTATATGAAACGGATTAATATGCTGTGGATTTCGGATTTAGCAAGCCGCATCCGAACGAATATTAATATGCTGTTTATTGTAGCGATGCTATCTACAATTGCTTTCACAATGATTACGTTTCTATATGGAGTCGGAAAGTTTACAAAGCTAGAGGTTACGCGAAGTTCACCTTTTCCATTCTCTTATTTTTCTTATGACGCAAATCCTTTTGTGAATGATCATTTAAATTGGCTTGAACAACAATTACGAAAAGAGAATTTCTCTTATAAAAAAATAAAAGCTGATTTATATGAAACACCACTGAAAGAAGATGAAGGCATAACAGCTTATAATGACATATACGCAATAAAACAAAGTGACTATAATAAACTCGCAGCTTCCCTGCAAATGAAACAACTATTCATGAAAGATAATGAAGCATATGTCTTAACAGGTAGCGCTTATGTAACCTTATTCAGCGAATTTGAGCCAAGCTACAATAGAAAGTCTATTACACTTTCTAGTACAAATACGCAATTACAAGTAAAGGGCTATGAACAAGTAGGGGCCATTCCATCTAACTTTTCATACCAAACTTTAATTTTACCTGACGCTGTTGTAAACAACTTACCAAATACAACAAAACACGTAACAGCGTACAATTATAACGTACAAAATTGGGAAAAGACTTATGAAATTGCTGATGATTTTATGAAAAAAATACAAAGAGATCGACAGAAATTCCAATACGAAGGCCCTCTTATTCGCTCCTATGAATCAGCAGGTTCATTATACAGAATCACATCTGGTAGTGCCGCGTACTTCCTAATCGGGACATTCTTAGGTGTCATTTTCTTTATTGGAGCAGGGAGCGTTCTTTACTTCCGAATGTATACAGATTTAACGAACGAACAAGAAAAGTATGTAGCAATTTCAAAAATTGGGGTAACAGGTGCAGAGATGAAAAGATCTGCAACCATTCAACTTAGCATTTTATTTTTCGTTCCGTACGTTATGGCGTCCATTCATACAATGTTCGCAACAAAAATGCTTCAAGACGTAATTGCCTTATCACTATTCAAAGAAATTTCAGCTGTTCTTATTATTTTTGGCGTAGTTGAAATCGTCTTTTTCTTATTCATTCGTTCCTTTTACATGCAAAAGTTATCAGAGTATACAAATGGTTAAATTTTATGAATGTATTTAGTAGGGGGAAAGGGTATTTCTTATATCCTTTTCCTCTTCATCCTACTAGGAGGCTAGGCAAATGACATTTTGGCAGTTTGCATTTAAAAACGTGACGCGGAACGCCAGAGCTTATTTCGCCTATTTTGTAAGCAGTGCGTTCTCCATTGCAATCTTTTTCTCATTTGCAGTTTATTTATTTCATCCGAAATTGCATATGACAGACGTTAATTATTATCTGAACATATTAATGACAATTTCAGAGGTTGTCATTGTGTTCTTTTCATTTTTCTTTTTACTGTATTCAATCGGGACGTTTTTAAAAGTACGAAAAAAACAGTTCGGGATTTTAACAGTACTTGGCATATCTCAAAAACAATTAAAACGACTCATATTTATAGAAAATATGTTAATTGGTGTTCTTTCTATATTTTTTGGCATTCAACTTGGAGTTGTCTTTTCACAGTTCTTTTTGTTAGTTACCGCCAAAATTACACACGTACCTGGTTTATATTTATATGGGCCTACAAGTGCTATCGTTTTAACTATCATCATCTTTCTTGGGCTCTTCATTCTCGTATCATCTTTTACACCTATGCTCATTCGTACGAGAAAAGCCGTACGTCTTTTAAAAGAAGGAAAGCAACAAAAAGAAAGAAAAGCATCCGTTCTCATCTCTCTATTTGGTGCGATGTGTTTAATATGTGGATATGCGTTAGCCGCAAATCCGCTGTATTTTATGTCGCTAGGTGACATCATTGGGCTTTTATACGCCGTCTCTAGTATATTTGTCATCCCATCGCTTATTGCAGCTGGAACATACTTTTTCTTTTCACAAATTAGTTTTTTACTTATTCGTATTTTAAAAACGCGAAGAAAGTTTTATATGAAACGAATTAATATGCTTTGGATTTCCGATCTAGCATCACGTATTCGGACAAACATCAACATGCTCTTTATTGTAGCGATGCTATCGACGCTCGCTTTTACAATGATTACATTCTTATATGGATTCGGGAAGTTTACAAAGTTTGATGCGATTAGACAAAACCCTTTCCCGTTTACGTATTTATCGCATACTGAAAATACGTTAGCTGATGAACATTTAAACTGGTTAGAGCAGAAATTTAATGAAGAACACTTTACTTACACAAAATTTAAAACGGATATATATGAAGTATCTTCGGCTGAAGATAACACGCAGCTCTATTATGCCATTAAACAAAGTGACTATAATGTACTTGCTAAGGCTTTAAATTGGGAAACGCTCACAGTAAATAAGAATGAATCTTATATTCTTATGAAAGACTTAGATGATCAAGTTATTGGAACACTTCATAATAAAGAACAGAAAAATACTCTTACACTTACTCAAAACACTTTACAACTACAAGTGAAAGAATATAAAAGTTATAGCCCATTCCCAAACAGCTTAATATACAAATTACTCATACTATCTGATGAAAATGTAGAAGCCTTATCCACCGTTTCCAAACAAATGAGTGTATATAACTTCAAAGTTACGGATTGGGAAAAAGCACATAATATCGGTTCAGCGTTTATAACAAAAATCGATAACGATAATGCAGCAATTCAAGCAGAGCACCCACCTTTCCATGCAAGTGAAGCGAGCGATTCTCTATATAAGAAAAAACTAAATGTTGCCTCATTCTTCTTAATTGGTACTTTCTTAGGTGTTATTTTCTTTATCGGTGCTGGTAGTGTTCTTTACTTCCGAATGTATACAGATTTAACAAATGAGCAAGAAAAATATATAACGATTACGAAAATTGGCTTAACTGAGACTGAAATGAAACGTTCAGCGACAATTCAGCTTGCGATTCTTTTCTTCGTGCCTTACATTATGGCATCAATCCATACGATGTTTGCGACAAAGATGCTACAAGAAATATTACATCTCTCGTTCTTCGCTGAAATTACAGTCGTACTTATGATTTTTGGAACAGTTGAAATTTTATTTTTCCTTTTAATTCGTTCCTTTTATATGCAAAAATTATCACAACACATTAAGTTTTAAAAAGTAGAAAGGTGATTACTATGGAAGAAGTATTACACATAAAAAACGTCTCAAAAGTATATGAGGGAAAAGTCCCTCATACTGCTTTAAAAAATATAAATTTACACGTGGATAAAGGTGAATTCGTTGCCATTATGGGACCATCTGGTAGCGGGAAATCTACATTTTTAAACGTTATCTCTACAATCGATTCTCCGACTTCTGGTGACGTCGTTATTAACGGAAAAAAACCGCACACATTTCGTAGAGAAAAGTTAGCTATTTTCCGCCGCCAAGAGTTAGGATTTGTTTTCCAAAACTTTAACCTACTAGATACACTAACAATCGGTGAAAATATCGTACTACCTTTAACATTAGATAATGTTCCATTAAAAGAAATGGATGAAAAGCTTGATAACATTTCAAAAAAGCTTGGAATTGATCATATTTTGGACAAGCGTATTTTTGAAGTTTCCGGGGGACAAGCACAGCGTACCGCAGTAGCACGTGCTGTTATTCATCATCCTTCACTTCTACTTGCCGATGAACCGACAGGAAACTTAGATTCAAAAGCGGCAATTGACGTAATGGAGCTATTTACGAAATTAAATAAAGAAGAAGATGCAACGATTTTAATGGTTACGCACGATCCGTTTGCAGCAAGTTATTGTAACCGTGTTATTTTCATTAAAGATGGAGAGCTTTACAATGAACTACACCGCGGATTATATCGCGAGAAATTTTATCAAGAAATATTAGATGTTTTAGCATTATTAGGAGGAAGACGTGGATGACATTTTGGCAATTCGCATTTAAAAATGTCTCACGTAATTCGAAAGCATATTTCGCCTACTTTGTAAGTAGTGCGTTTTCTATCATGGTTTTCTTTTCATTTACTGTATACGCGTATCATCCACGCTTACAGAATGTACAAAGCTTTCAAGATCGGGATCCTCTAATGAATTTAGCTAGTACAGCGCAGCTTGTGATTGTTATGTTCTCGTTCTTCTTTCTCTTATATTCAATTGGAACATTTTTAAATGTACGGAAGCAGCAATTCGGGATACTCACCATTCTCGGTATCTCACAGAGACAATTAAAGAGACTGTTATTTACTGAAAATATGATAATCGGGATATTGTCTATCTTTATCGGCATTCAAGGTGGACTTGTATTTTCTAACTTTTTCTTATTAGTCACTTCGAAATTAACAAGTGCGAAAGGTCTCTATTTATATTGGCCAACAGAAGCGATTATCGTTACAACCGTCACGTTTATCATTTTATTTTTAATCGTTTCTACGTTTACACCAATGTTTATTCGTACTCGAAAAACAACGAAGCTTATTAAGGGCGTTAACAAAGAAAAGAGCGAAAAGAAACCATCTATACTCATTTCACTATTTGCTTTAACTTGTTTAGGACTATGTTATTATATTGCCGGTTATCCGCAAGGCTATATAACGGAAAAAAATGCACAAAATGGATCTGTATTCTTAATTATGCTATCTATTTTACCGCTTGTAGTGATTGGGACGTATTTATTTTTTTCACAAACATTTCTTCTCTTTATCTATATTTTAAAGAAACGAAGAAAGTTTTATTTAAAACAAATAAATATGTTATGGATTTCAGATTTAGTTTCTCGTACACGCAGTAATATTAATGTACTCTTTATTGTTTCTATGCTATCTGCACTTGCATTTACAATTATTATCGGGTTATTTGCTGCAAACAATAATACGAAAGCCCCTATACTAGAACGATATCCAATACCATTCACCTATACATCAGAAGGTGTTAATGCATTTGAACAAAAGCATATTACTACGATTGAAACTGAACTTACAAATGCCAATTTTCAATATGACAAATATAAGTTTACCGTTTTAAAAGATACAGCTTCAAAAGAATCAATTGCCATTATGAAAATGAGTGATTATAACGCAATAGCACAGCAATTAAACAGACCAGAAATCACTCTCGATTCTTCACAAGTTTATAATATTTCTCGCTATTCACCGGTGTTATTAAATCTCGTGTCTAACCCATTTGCGAAGCAGAACACGATTACACTTGGCTCTAATAAAAAGGAATTTCAAATTAAAGGTTTTATTAATAGAGGAATTGAGCCTCCCTTTGCATTACCTCACTTAATTGTGATGCAAGATGAAGTAATTGAAAATATGATTCCTCATATTGAAACAATTACAGTCTATAACTATTTCGTGGAAAATTGGGAAAATGCAATTGTCCCAACAAAAAATATATTAAAAAGCTTAAATCATGATGCAGAAACCTTGTATGAAGCACATAAAAATGAAGAAGATTTCATTAAACCATTTTATATTTATACAGCTACGGATGAACTCGTTCATAGTAAAGGAAATGCAGTCGCTCAATTCTTTATTTGGGCATTTCTCGGCTTTATTTTCTTTATCGGAGCAGCTAGTGTTTTATATTTCCGTATGTATAATGACTTAACAACTGAAAGACAAAAGTATATTACGATTACAAAGCTTGGCTTAACTGAATCAGAAATGTTTCGCTCTGCAACGATTCAATTAGGAATTTTATTTTTCGTTCCTTATATCGTTGCTGGTGTTCACACATTATTTGCGGTTAAGTTTTTACAAAGCATGTTTTCTTTCTCCTTATTAAAAGAGACATGTATCGTACTCACCTTTTTCGGGATTATCGAGATCATTTTCTTCTTCTTAATCCGTTCTCTGTACATTAATAAATTATCACAGCATATAAAAATATGAATAAAATGGCCTTGTGCGTATTGCACAAGGCCATTTTCAATAGTTTTTAATAATTAGCAGCAATATCCGCCGTAGCCGCCAGCATAACCGCCATAACCACCATAGCCACAACCGCCGCCTCCGCCGAAGCAGCTAGCACCGATGATAATTAATAAAATAAACAATACGATTAGAAGCGCAAAACCGCCTCCGCAACCATGTCTGCGGTTACAATCATCATGTCTGTGTTCACACTTTTCGCTCATTACCCTATTCCTCCTTTAGTATCATTCATAACAAGTTCACCTTGCTCTAAATGAGGGGATTCCATTTATATTATGTTTTCAGGGCGAATAGGAAGCTTGGCTTACCTAAAAACGGGCTTGTTTCAGAAAATGAGCCTTATCAAGATGTAGGTATAAAACATTTGACATACTAATAATTTCTTACTAATATTTAATTGAACGATCAATTAATTTTTTGATTATACATTCAAATTATATAAATCAGGAGTTGAAT
This sequence comes from Bacillus sp. PK6-16, assembly GCF_056530295.1. Lineage (NCBI taxonomy): Bacteria > Bacillati > Bacillota > Bacilli > Caryophanales > Bacillaceae > Bacillus > Bacillus sp. PK6-16. The sequence goes on along the minus strand of NZ_CP096511.1, from coordinate 643,149 downwards.
AGCGTGACTGATTCTTTTATTGCAGAGGCTAGGCGTGAACAAATTATTCTTGCATGTATTGATACATTAGAAGAGGTTGGATATAACAACTTAAGCTTAACGAAGGTGGCAAAAAAGGCTAAGATTAGTACCGGACTTATTTCTTATCATTTTAATGATAAGCTTTACCTTATGAATCGCACATTACAATTTTTAGTTGCCAAGCAACATGAATTTATTAGTAATCGAGTGCTATTAGCTCAATCTGAAATAAATAAACTAGAGGCTTTTATTGAAGCACATTTGGCTTATCAAGAAACTCATTACAAAAATAATATTGCCTTAATTGAGATTGTCTTTAATGCAAGAAATGAAGAGAACGTTCCCTATTACAGAATCGAAGACGACGAAGAGGAGGATGCTCTTAGAACGATGTTATTAGATATTTTGAAGACTGGTCAACAAAATGGCGTGTTTTCCGATTCTTTCCAAACCGACACATTAGCTTCATTTATTTTAGGAGCAATCGAAGAAAGAATGCTGAAGGCAAATTCATCTATATCCATAGAAAATTACTCAGATGAGCTCATAAAAATGGTGAAGAAACTCACTGTTTAAAACATGCCTGGTTAAAAAAAATATATAAGAAAGGATGAACTACACATGAAAAAAGCATCTGTCATTGGATTAGGTTTTTTAGAAAAATTACTTGCTATAGCAAGTCCCATCCTTTTAGGCGTTATTGGATATTTTTCCCCTAAATTAATAGAGATTATAAAAAAGATTCCTCTCTTTTCTGATTCAAAAATTATAGAACTTTTAAATTTTATTAATCCCTTCTGGCTTCCTATTATCCTCATGCTAATTGGTGTTATTGCAGGAATTTTATTTTCTTTAATTATTTATAGTGAAGCTTTAAAAATGAACATTACTTCGGAAAGCATTCACGTGAATAAGGACGATCAAAAGAAACAAATCACCAGATCAAATGTAAAAGCCGTTTTTGTAGATAAGCGTCAAGTGGTTATCATTGATCAAGAAGACCGAGAATGGTTACGTGAAACATCTGACATTACCCCAAGCAAAATTAAAGATACTTTCTTAATGCACGGCTTCCCCTGGGTGGAACAAGATCCTTATAAACATGAGTATAGCTTATGGAAATTAGAGGATGAGCGATTTAATAAAAGCATAAATACTATTTTGTATGAAAGACGAAATGCCCTTCGAGAAGGAAACTCGAAAAAAAAGAAGCATTTGCGCAAAGATTTGAATGAGCTAGGAGTCTTTGTCAAAGACGATGGAGAAAATCAGTATGTCCGTTCTATTAACTAATAGGACAATAGAAAAAAGATATAAAAAGCACCTTGCCCTGTATATTTATAAGTAACTACGATCAAAAAATAGCAAAACCCACAGAGAAATTGAATTTCTCCTGTGGGTTTTATTAATTAAAATGGGCTTTTCTCCCTAAAGAAACATATTCAACACAAGCGCAAAACCAAATGCAATAAATGATAACAATGTCTCGAGTACCGTCCACGTTTTAAAAGTTTCCTTCACCGTCAAACCTAAATACTCCTTTACAAGCCAGAACCCTGCATCATTTACGTGAGAAAACATTAATGATCCTGCACCGGTTGCAATAACAAGCAACTCTAAATTCACACCAGACATGTGCTGAATAACTGGTGAAACAATCCCTGCTGCTGTCGTTAATGCTACTGTCGCTGAACCTGTTGCAATTCGAATTAAACCAGCTACCATGAAAGCTAATACGATTGGTGATAACGAAATATGTTCTGCCATTTGTGCAATAGCTGTTCCAACGCCGCTTTCAATTAATATTTGTTTAAATCCACCGCCTGCACCAATTATTAAAATAATAGAACCGACAGGCAATAAACTTTCATCTGTTAATTTTTTAATCATCTTTTTATTAATACCTTGTTTGATACCAAGTAAATAAAATGCTGCGAAACATGAAATAAGTAAGGCGATTACTGGACTTCCTATAAACACGAAAAATTCAGTTATTTTTTTCGGTAATGAAATATATGGTGCAACTACTGATAAAATCATCAATACAACTGGTAATAAAATAATAAAGAATGAAACTTTACGACTTGGCAAATCAGTTGATACTGTCGTAACTCGAACAAGCTCCGGTTCATTTTCAGGTATAACCCTCTTATGTACCCACTTTGCAAATATTGGGCCTGCTATAATAGCCGTCGGTAACGCGATAATTAATGAATATAAAAGTACCTTTCCTAAGTTCGCGTTATAAATACCGATTGCTGTCATCGCCCCTGGATGCGGAGGCACGAGCCCGTGAACAATAGATAATCCTGCAATGACAGGTAACGCAATTAATAATATATTTTGCTTCGTCGTTTTTCGAATGGAAATAACAAGTGGTAATAAAATGACGATCCCCACTTCAAAAAACACTGGAATCCCTATAACAAATCCTGCAAATAACATAGCCCAAGGTAGTTTCTTTACACCGAAAAATCGAATAAAGAAATCTGCCACTTGCATGCCGGCCCCTGAATCGGACATCATTTTCCCTAAAATTGTTCCGAGAGCTAAAATACCAACTAAATGCCCTAGTACACTACCAACACCAGTTTCATAGGCAGTCACTATTTTCGTTACATTCAGTCCAGACGTGATAGCTAAAAACAAACTCGCAACTGTTAAACTAATAAATGCATGCCATTTCCACCATGATACCCCTAAAATAACAATCGCAATTGCAAGTAACGTGACGATTAATAAGTATATATCCATCTCTCATTCCCCTTACTTTATAAAAAAAGAGGGAAAATCCCCTCTTTTTTATACGTCATAATTCACTACATAATGCTGCATTTCTGTATTGTAGTAGCCTTCGCTATATTCAATTACTTCGCCAACTTCATCGTAAGAATAACGCATGCGTTTTAATAGCGCTGTCCCCTCTTTTTCACCTAGCGCTTCTGCAACGAAACTAGGCGCCAGTCCAACAGCGAATTCATCTCTGAAGTTTTCTAAATGAATACCTCGGTCTTCAACTAAATCATAAAGCGATTGCAAGTCAAAATCCGATAAATCTGAACTTGCCATTCCTGCTGAGAAATAGTGCGTATAATGAATGTACGGTGCATCATTTAACGTATATAAACGTTCAATACGAAAACTCTCCTTACCGAATAATCGAAATGGCACTGTTCCTTCTTCATTCTGCACAATTTCTGCTTTTAGCAATTTCTTCTGTACTTTATATCCTTCTTCCACTAACACTTCAGTAAATTTCTTACCCTTTGACAGTTTTGTCGCAGAAGTATTGCGGATGACTTTCGTTCCTTTACCGCTTTTCTTTTCCAAATATCCTTCTTGAGCGAGTTCTTTAATCGCATTTCGCACTGTAATTTTACTCACTTTGAACTCTTCTTCTAACTGCGGTTCGGAAGGAATATTCGTATGAATCGCATATACACCATGCAATATTCGATCACGAATAATATTTTTTATTTGCAAATATAATGGTCCTTTTTTTCTCGTTACGTTCACCGTTACACCCACTACCTTTCTACATCACCTACTGATGCCGTCATTGCCCGAAGTATATCCTTCTCTGATGACATTGGCGTATCACCGACGATTGTATGTGCTAGCATTCCAGCTGCTGACGCAAATGAAACAGCTTTCTCTGGTGCGAACTCCTTTATCTCGCCATGAATAATTCCGCTCGTATAAGCATCTCCAGCACCTATTCTATCATATACAGAAAACGTAAGTGTTTTTGCAAAAGTGAACGTTCCATCTTTACATATAAACCCGCGAAGCGAATGTGTATTATCACTGTTAATAGAGCGATGAGTACCAGCGATTGTAGCGATATGATACGTTTCAGCTACCCTTGGAATAAGATCAACAAGTTGCGCCTCTCGCTCCGTTTCTTCGGTTTTTATTCCTAAAACAAACATTGCATCTTTTTCGTTCATCATAACGATATGAGCAAGTCCCAGCATTTCTTCATAATGCGGTTTTGCCTGTTCATATCCGTCTTCTCCCCAAAGTGATGGACGATAATTACAATCAAAAACGACGGTTCCTCCGTTTTCTTTAACTGCTCTCGCTAAAGACTTCATATGATGGCGTACCGTATCATTCATCGCAAGTGTAATACCGCAAAAATGAACGATATCAATTTCCTTAGCAATTTCTTCAAATTGGTACATCTCTTCAGACGCCGTATTGAAGCTACTTTCTATTCGATTCGAATACGTAACGCGGCTTGCACGTGCACCGAATCCATTTTCTAAAAAATACATACCTACATATTTACCGCCTCTTGAAACAAGAGAAGTTTGAATCCCTAACTTTTGAATGTAAGATACAGCTGCATCTCCAACCGAATTTTCCGGTAAAGTTGAAATAAGAAGCCCTTCATGCCCTAAGTGAGAAAGTGCCGCTGCAACGTTCACACCTGTACCTGAAAATGAGTAATTTAACGTGTTAGCTTGCGACAACAATTCATATCCAGGTACTTGCAGGCGCATCATTACTTCGCCAAACGCTGCAATTTTCTTACGCATATTGATCAACTAGCTTCTTCACGACTGCTAATAATTCGCGAACATCTTCTACTTTCGTATTACCAGTTTCTTTATCAATAATAGAAGAGTACACGTGCGGGATAACTTGCTCTACGTTTGCTTCAAGCGCAATACGTACAATTGTTTCGAAGTTTTCTTTATCAATTCCACCTGTTGGTTCTAATGCGAATCCTTCTTCCGCACAAGCTTTCGCAACTGCACGATATTCTTCTTCATGAGCTAGCCCTTTCATCGGGAAGTACTTCAATGAATTTCCGCCCATATCACGTACAAGTGCGATCGCTGTTTTAATTGGAACGATTGCTTTTTCTTCTCCAGCCGCACTAATTGGGCCAGTAGAAATATTTACGTAACCTACTTTTCCTGTTGGCGATACTAAACTATTAATCCAGCTATCTTTTTCGCCAAGATTTGCACGTGTCGCTCCAACTGAAGGGAACACTTGGTTAATATGGCTACCAGGATAATGCTTCGCAATTTCAGCCACAACTGCCGCTTGGCGATTATCTCCTGCGCCTAGTCCGATTGATACAGCGTCATCAATTTCTTTTCCATATGCTTTCATAGCTGTAACAGCTTTTTCTACTGTTGGATAGTCTTTTGATAACACTCCCACTACTACATAACCTTCTGCTGCTTCAAAAATATCTTTCGCATTTTCTATATTGTTTGCCAATACATTTAATGCTACGCGGCCTTTATAAAAACGTTTTTGAATGTTTGTCATTTTAGTTTCCCCCTACAATTTCTCTCAATTTTTCTTCAATCACATGTATGTCATCACCTTGAAGTGGACGTGGATCAATATCAAAGAATCCTTGTCTTACTCCGTAATCACGTGTATAAATGGCAATTTCCCCTTCGCGTAATGCAGTCACAACATCTTTTGCTGATTTATTTAATTCTTTCTCGTTAATATGAATACGAGCTCGAAAGATTGCTCTTCCAGCTTCATCCTGAACGATCGTTACATTTACACCATTTAATTCTTTTAGCGGCATAAGTACTTGTAGCAATTCTTTTTCTTGCTCGCTCTTATCTTCTTTTACTCCGTACTCATCAAGTGCTTGAAGTAAACCAAAAGTTGTTTCTTTCCCAACTTTCATGCTTCTTCCAATGCAATGTAATTGCACTTTCAGCCATTCAATATACTTTCTTTTACCGCCCACAATACCAGAAGTAGGTCCTTCAATTGCCTTTGAACCGCTATAAATAGCAAGATCTGAATACTTCACATATTTTTGAATGTCTTCTTCAGCTGCTGCATCCACGATAAGCGGTACTTTATTTCGCTGCGCAACTTCCCATGCTTCTTCAACAGAAATCATATTTTTTTGCACTGCATGATGTGATTTCACATACAGAATCGCTGCTGTATTTTCACCAATTGCATCTTCAATATGCTCTGCTTTCCCTTCATTTGCATAGCCAACTTCTACAAGTTTACCGCCGCCTAAGTAAATCATCGTTTCAACAGGAGCACCGTATTGAACGTTATGACCTTTTAACATAATCACTTCGTTTTTCGCGATTACTTCTTGATGAAGTCTTTCACTTTTACGGCGATTTCCTTCTGTAACGATACCAGCGATAGAAAGCGCAATTCCGCTCGATGCTGAATTCACAACGACCGCTGCCTCTGAATCTAGAATTCTCGCAATATGGTCTCCTGCTTTATCTACTAAATCAGCAATTTCCACATAATTTTGTCCACCATGTTTCATCGCATCCATTACTGTATCTGTAGGAGCAGATACACCTAAAATACTCATTCTACCGCTCGCATTAATTACTCTTTTTAATCCGTACTTAGCATTCAATGAATGACCCATTAATTACAACCCCTTTCGTATCAATCCTTCTTTCAGCAATGCGCTGATCCCCTTCTGAATCAATTAACGTAACCTTCTCATCTTTAACCGTAAATAAAGTTAAGTTTGCAATATCTCCTTCTTGAATACGGCCAAGCTCTGGTTTCTTAAGCCACTCTGCCGCATTTTTCGTAACCGCATCAATCACTTCTTCTAGCGGATAACCTAAGTAAAGGAATTTCGAAAGAACGTGAGCCATACTATACACTGGACCGTGCACGCGATTCTTCCGGTAAATATCTGTACTAATTGTATTAAAGGTAATATCATGACGCTTTGCTGCTTCTGCTACTTTAAAAGAAAAACTAGCATTACCGTGACCAACATCTAAATGTACGCCGCGATTCACTGCATCTAGTAACACAGGTAGCGGTTTGCCTTCTTTATCAAATAAATTATTTTCTTTCCCGTTTAAGTAATGTGTAATAACATCATCTTTTTCTAAAAGAGGTACAACTTCCTCAATGCGAGGAGGCGCTGAACCGATATGTACCATAATCGGTAATGATGTTTCACGGGATAAAGAGCGCGCTACATGCAGCGGTTCAATTCCACTATCACAAACGACGCTTTTACTCATTCTCGCCTTTAACCCAACGATTACATCTTTATACTTTTCTACTGCTTCTATCACTTTCTCTTTATCTATCCATTCCATATTGGATAATTCATCAATTCGTTTCAAACCGATGCGAGAAATATTTAAAAAGGCAAATAAATTTGTCTTTGCCTGCTCTCTACTTTGTACTAAATCTGCAATGCGATCAGCACCGCAACTACCCGCATCAACAATTGTCGTTACCCCTTGCTTAACGCCAATTTCATCCACCTCATCGCCATACGGATCAAACTCTGGAAAAGCATGAACGTGTAAATCAATCCAACCACTCGATACGTAAGTACCAGAGTAATCAAGAACCTTTCCACCCTCGCCAGCACCAGCTTTCGTCACCTGTGCGATTTTATTATTTTCAATTACAATGTCAATCTCTTCCCCGTTCACACGTTTCACATTACGTAGTACGAATCGTTCTGTCATTGTACTTCCACCCTTTTCTATAAGAAGCCATAAGAATACGCTTACATTAAAGTTTCATTTTATATCTCTTTCACACGTTTAGCGTAACACAAAAAAAGGGAGAAGTAAATATAACGTTATAATGTTTAAAAGCAAATAAAAAGATGCTCCTCCAAAATGCTAATAGTATAGGAAATTATATCAACGATTTTTTGAATATATCTATCATAACTTACAATATATCAACGATTTTTCAATTATATCTACCGTAACTCACAATATATCAACGATTCGACAAAGAATATCGATTTACCGACAAAAAATATCAATCCCTTTCTTATATATACGAAGAGGTTGCTCCAAACGGAACAACCTCTTTCTCTATTCCTGAACCGTCACAATAACCCCATCCATATTGTTCCCGGAAATTTCATACTGCTTGTTTGCTGGAACGTTCACTTTCATATTCTCAGAAACTTTATAATAAGAAACAGTATATTTCTTACCTTCTACTTCAGTTGAAATCTCTTTTTCCTCTTTTAAAAACTCTAAATATTCCTCTAGTGTGAAATTCTTTTTTTGCATAATTGCGCTATGAGGTAAGCCTACATAACGTATATGCCATGGCTCATATTGAATGCCTGTAATGTTACTTTTATTTTTCGGATAACGTAATACAAAGCCATGCTTCCATACGTTCTCTTCAATCCATTTTCCTTCAGGCGCTTTCTCCATTTTCTTTTGAGTAGACCCAATGTCCAGTGATAATCCTAAGTTATGTTCACTGTATCCTGCTGGAAGTGCATAATCAGATCCCATTTTTTCATATAGCTGTTTTTGCTCGTGGAAATCTCTATAGCCACTACTAATCAAAAAATGGTTAACACTTTCTTTTCCAGCCGCATCGACAACGTTCAAAAACTTTTTCACAACATCCTTTGATAAACGAAGATTTCTATCAAATATTACATAGCCTCTCACTAATTCACTATTATGATTTACATTTATAATATCAGACCTAATACTATCTTTTTTTACTGGGTAATCCCTGTTAACTAATAATAAATCGCCCTTATAAATTTGTTCCTTCTTAATCTCTTTCCCCTCGGTGTTTGCCGCCTTTACTAGCTCATCTTTCTCGACAATTTTAACGTCGATTTCCTTTTGAAATAACGGTGATATATAAACGCCTACACATACTGTGCATACTATAAAAAAAGAAATAAATACCCACTTTTTCATTTCTAGTTCCTCCTTAACGTAACTTACGTATAGAATAGAAAAAACTATTAAAATAAAAAGTGGGGTAAAGTTTAAATTTTTATTAAATTGTTACATTCTCGTCTTTTGGCAATCGTACTTCAAATATCGTTCTAACTACATTGCTCTCAGCAGAAATCGTACCGTTATGTTGCTCGACAATATTTTTCGCAATAAATAGTCCAAGGCCTGTCCCGCCACGGTTCTCAGTTCTTGCTTTATCACCTGTATAGAACATATCAAAAAGATACGGTAAATCTTCTTCCGGGATGCTATCTCCGTAATTCATAATTTGTACGACAACTTCTCCATTATCAACATACCCATTCATATCAACAAATTGTCCATCATAGCCATAACGAACGGCATTTGTTAACAAGTTTTCAAATACTCTAGCTAACAATTTTCCATCACCGTGCATCGGTAAATGAGGAGCCACATTCAATCTAGCTTCTAAATGATGTTTTTCTAATAACGGATACAATTCCTCCTCTAACTGTATAAGCAACTCACTTATATCAATCGGCTTTTTATCCAGCTTTAGCATGCCATAATTCATACGTGTAATTTCAAATAGCTCATCAAGTAAACTTTCCAGTCTTTGCGATTTTGTATATGCAATTGTGGAGAAATGTTTAATTTGTTCTTTTGTTAAATTTTCATCTTTAAGAATTAAATCTAAATATCCTAACACGGATGTTAATGGTGTTCTTAAATCATGAGCTAAATTCACAACAAGCTGATCTTTACTACTTTCAGCAAAGTCTCCTCTTTCAACAGCTTCTTTTAACTTTTCACTTGCAACATTTATTTCACGCGCGATATTTCCAAACTCATCATTTGATGAAACTTGAACTTTATTCGTAAAGTTACCGTTCGCAAGATGATGAATCCCATTAGAAATTTCATCAAAGTATTTTAAATACGGTTTTGTCAAAAAGAAGAAAAAGATAATAGATAACGGAATAAAGAAAATTAAAAAGAAATTAATGTCTCCAAATTCCCTTACCATTGACCTAAATTGTGCTAAAGGCTCTTCGTAGCGAACCATCGTTTTATAATACAGCTGCAATCCTTTATAAATTATATAAGTTACAGTTGCTGCAAGCACCATACTTAACGCAAATAAGGCAATCATTTTAAATCGAAAACTTTTCATCATATTAGCCATTAAAAGTATAACCTACTCCCCACACTGTTTTTATTAATTTATCCTTTCTTTTATCTTCTCCAAGTTTCTTCCGCAACGTACGAATATGTACCATTACTGTATTTCCACCTTCATAATAATCGTCTGCCCATACGTGCTGAAAAATATTTTCTACATTGTACACTTTCTTCGGATGACTCGCTAATAAATATAAAATATCAAACTCTTTCGGCGTTAATTCAATTTGCTCACCATATACATCAACCGTCCTACGCTCGGGATTAATTACGACTCCGCCTATTTCTAAAGCAGATTTACTCTCCGCTACTTTCGGTTGATTTAACGTAAAAAACCTACGCAGTTGTGCATTTACACGTGCAACTAATTCAATCGGTGTGAAAGGCTTCGTCATATAATCATCCGCGCCTAGTACAAGACCTGTCACCTTATCAAAGTCCGAAGTTTTCGCGCTTAAAAAAATAATCGGCATATGATGTTTCGTGCGAATTTGACGCGTCACCTCATACCCATCCATTTTCGGCATCATAATATCTAAAATTACCAAGTCGATTGGCTGCGTTTCAATAATATGAACCGCCTCTTCCCCATCCGCTGCCTTCACAACATGGTACCCTTCTTTTTCTAAATGTATCTCAATTAAATCAGCAATTTCTGCCTCGTCATCCGCTATTAAAATTGAAATGCGCTTCATTTTACTCCCCCTTTTTCATTCCATTTTTATACGCTCGATTGTAAACTAGTCTATCCAATTTGTACAATACAAAAAGGCTACTCGTTAGAGTAACCTTGGTAAATAAAATTATATCAGCGATTTTCTAATTATATCGAACACAACTTGAATTATATCAACAATTATTGAAATATATCGACTTACCGACAATGAACGACAAAATCCTCTCGCTATTTGCGGGCATCCTAATGAAACTTCCATTTACCGCTCAAACACAATCCTCTGCTTCGTGATTTCTTCCAATCTTCCGCGATCTACTTCATACTCAGCATCAACGCTTTGCGGCACCATCACTTTCCCGCCCTCAAGCGTCACTTCCGGCCAAATAATATCCTGCTCCCAATGTCTACTAGAGGCGGATATATCTCCTGGAATCGTAAAGTTAGGCAATGAAGCAAGAGCAACATTTTGCGCTCGTGAAATCCCCATCTCTACCATGCCACCGCACCAAACGGGTACGTTACGCTCCATGCAATAATTATGGATCTGAACCGATTCTGTTAATCCGCCCACTCGCCCTGGTTTAATGTTCACAATTTGGCAGCTGCCAAGCGTAATCGCAACGCGTGCATCTTCTAAACTATGAATACTTTCATCTAAACAAATCGGCGTTTCAATTTTCTTTTGCAACTCCGCGTGATCAAGAAAATCGTAATCCGCTAACGGTTGTTCAATCATCATTAATTGGAATTCATCTAGTCGTTTCAGCCTCTCCGTATCCGCTAATGTATATGCTGAATTTGCATCTGCCATTAGCGGGATATGCGGAAATTCTTTTCGAATCTCTTTCAATAATTCGTAATCATGCCCCGGTTTTATTTTTACTTTAAAACGCTCGTATCCTTCTTCTGCGTACTTCTCGATTTGTTTTAACATAACCGGAATCGTATTGATCCCAATTACAACGCCGACTTCAATTTCAGACTTCGTTCCGCCAAGCAATGTCGCTAACGATTTCTTTTGACGCTTCGCATATAAATCCCAAACAGCCCCCTCTATTCCGGCTTTTGCCATTCGGTTTCTTTTTATATGTTGAAATAGACCCAGTACCTCATTCGGATGAGAAATTTCAGCCTTTAATAAATCAGGTATTAAAAAGTCTTGCAGTATATGCAGCGCTGTCTTCACCGTTTCTTCCGTATACCACGGTTCAGAGAATGCAACGACTTCCCCAAATCCAATGTACCCGTCCGTATCCTCTAATTCAATAACGATACCCTCACGCTTTTCGTAAGTCCCGTAGCTTGCAGCAAACGGGATTACGAGTGGCATTTCCGTTATAAACAGTGTCGCTTTTTTTATTTCCACCTACATCTCCTCCACTAATTGTCTTAACTCTCGTCTTAACAATTTTTTCGAAGCGTTACGTGGTAATTCCTCTAAGAAACATGCTTTCTTCGGCACTTTATATTTCGCTAATTTCTCCTCGCAAAAATGAAGAATTTCTTCTTCTGTTACCGCCCCGCTTTTCACAACAAAAGCTGCTGGTACTTGTCCCCATTTATCGTCAGCCATGCCGACAACACCAGCTTCTGCTACTGCCGGATGAGAAAGCAACACTTCTTCAATTTGAGCTGGATATATGTTCTCTCCGCCAGAAATAATTAAATCACTGCGGCGATCTAATACGTATAAAAACCCTTCTTCGTCTAAATAACCGAGGTCGCCAGTATGAAGCCATCCGTTTTGAATAGTCTCTCGCGTCGCATCTTCACGGTTAAAGTAACCGCCTGTTACGTTCGGCCCTTTTACTACAATCTCACCTTCCGCATGTGACGGCACTACTACGCCATCTTTTTCAATACGGAGTTGGCACTGAAATAGTGGTTTTCCAGCTGATCCTACTTTCGTTAACATGTAATCTGCTGATAACGTGCAAATTTGCGAAGACGTTTCTGTCATACCGTACGTTTGATACACAGGGATTCCTTTTTCTACACATGTTTCTAATAACGGTTTCGGCGCTGGTCCTCCGCCAAGTAACATGCATCGTAAAGAAGCTGGGTATGTCCCTTCTCCAAGTCTCTCTAATAAATCTGTTAACATTTTGGATACAATAGAAATGATCGTAACACCTCTCGTTTGAAGTGCTTTATGAATAAAATCAGCATCATATTTCGGAACGAGTAAAATACGCATGCCATACATAATGTTTTTCATTAAAAGAGAGAGCCCGCCAACATGGAACATCGGCATACAAGCTAACCAGCAATCATCATCACGAAGCCCTAAGTTAAGCGAAGAGCCAACCGCACTTGCCCAATGATTACCGTACGTTAAAATAACGCCTTTCGGTTTTCCTGTCGTCCCTGACGTATAAATGATTGTCATCGCTTCTTCTAAAGAAAACTCTTCTTGTATAGAGGCTTCCTCTTTTGGTCCATTCATCACTTCGGCGAATGAATAGACAGGAATATCTTTAGCATCAAAATCTTGATCCGTCACTAAACAAATAACTTCAGCATCACCCATTTGCCAAAGTAGCTCTTCTCTTGAAAGACGCGTATTTAAAAGCACAGCTACTGCACCTATATAAGATAGGGCGTGAATAACTGTAATCATCTCCATACCATTTTTCATCAGAACAGCCACCTTTTGCCCTCGCTCCACTCCAACATGCGTGAGGTGTTCACAAACAGATACTACTTTTTCATGCAGCTCCATAAAAGTAACTTTCTCTTCCTCTATTTCAATTGCAGTGCGATCTGGTGTTAAAAATGCACGTTGCATTAACCAATTTGGCATCGTCTCCATCATTCATTCTCCTTTCATGAAAGAAAGAGACTTGATATGATATCAAGTCTCTTAGTTGTTTTGTTTCCGGTTTGACCTTTTCGTTGCGTCTCACTTTATTGGCGAGCCGCTTTCGCTTTTGGTCGCGTCCAGCTACAGCAGCTAGAATGTTCGGTGGCTTCACTTCTTCCTACGAGGCAAAAAGCGCCTCTACGTCAGAAGCTCCATCCCCCTCACATTCTGAACGAGCTGCTTTCGCTTTTGGTTTCATCCAGCTATAGCGGCTAGAACAGTCGGTCGTTTCACGCCTTCCTACGAGGCAAAAAGCGCCTCTACGTCAGGAGTTCCAACGCCCTCTTGTTCTAAGCAAGCCGCTTTCGCTTTTGGTTTGATCACGGGAAACGAGGGAATTGACCGAAGTCCGGACTGCGTTTTTCTTTGAATGCGTCGCGACCTTCTTTTGCTTCGTCAGTTGTGTAATACAATAAAGTTGCATCTCCAGCTAGTTGTTGAATACCAGCTAGACCGTCTGTGTCTGCGTTGAATGCAGCTTTTAGGAAACGAAGTGCCATTGGGCTGTTTGCTAAAATTTCTTGTGCCCATTGTACTGTTTCTGCTTCAAGCTCTTCTAATGGTACTACAGTGTTTACTAAGCCCATATCAAGTGCTTCTTGAGCGTTGTATTGACGGCATAGGTACCAAATTTCGCGAGCTTTCTTGTGGCCTACCATACGAGCTAAGTAACCAGCTCCGTATCCACCGTCAAAGCTTCCTACTTTAGGACCTGTTTGTCCGAATACAGCGTTGTCTGCAGCGATTGTTAAGTCACATACGATATGAAGTACGTGTCCTCCACCGATTGCATAACCTGCTACCATTGCGATAACTGGTTTAGGAATTGCGCGAATTAGACGTTGTAAGTCTAATACGTTTAGACGTGGGATTTGGTCGTCACCTACATATCCGCCATGACCGCGAACTTTTTGGTCGCCGCCAGAACAGAATGCACGTCCACCTTCACCTGTTAAAATGATAACGCCAACATTTGCATCATCACGAGCTTGTGCAAAAGCGTCGATTAACTCCATTACCGTTTTTGGACGGAATGCGTTATGTACTTCAGGACGGTTAATCGAAATCTTTGCGATACCATTGTATGTTGAATAAATAATATCTTCGTAATTGCCTTCTTTTACCCATTCAATAGCCATTACAACTACCTCCTTGTATATTTCTGATTTCACCTATAAGCGTGGCTTCCTTCTTGCTGAAAAAAGTATCACTGCATAGTTTTTAGAAATCCCTTTACTATTGTATCAAACTTTTCCGGTTGTTCCACATGAATTGCATGGCCAGCCCCATGAATTTTGACAAATTTCGCATCAGACACGGATTTTTCGATGTTTTTTAATATGCGGAAGAACTTTTCATCATATTCTCCGTTCATTAAAAGAACAGGCATTTTTAAGTTTTTCAGCTCATCCCACCATGAAGGCTGAGCCCCAGTTCCCATGCCGCGCAAGCTATTTGCGAGCCCTTTTGGGTTGTTAGCAAGTCGTTCTTTTCGCACCGCTTCTTGTACGTTTTTTGCTAAACGTTTTTGCGTTGCAAAAAGCGGAATATTTTTCCACATCGATACAAAACTTTCTATGCCTTCTCGCTCAATTTTATCGGCAAGTCGATCATCTTTTTCACGACGTTCTTTTCTATCTGCTTCGTCTTCGAGCCCAGCTGTACAATTTTCTAATAAAAGAGAGTGTACATAATCTGGATATAGACATGCCATCGTAATCGCCAGTCTTCCTCCCATTGAGTAGCCAAGTATATGTACTTTTTCAATATGAAGGTAATCTAGTAGTTCTTTCATTTGCAATGCCACATTTCGGATATCATAATGCGCAACATCTTCAGGACTCTCCGTCTTTCCGTGTCCAACAAGATCCACTACAATAACTTGAAACTGCTCACTCCATGAAGAGATAAAAGAACGCCACGTTTCCATGCTTCCCGTAAAACCATGAAGAAGTAGAAGTGGTTCCCCGCTTCCGACTACTTCATATTCATACGATACACCTTGCAGCGTTACTTTCATTTTGATTCACCTTGTAAAGATGTAGTAATTACGTCCATCGTTTTTGCCCATAATGTACGGTGCAATGTTAAGTTTTCATCACGATTCGTACAAATTTCCACAACGTGTAAACCTTCTGTCGTCGTTCCTTTTCGAACTTCTTCTCGGAATTGCTCCCAACCATTTACACGGCTAAATGAACCGCCGTACATTTTGACAACATGCTCATAATCAAGTCCAATTGGTGTTCCAAATAATGATTCAAAATGTTCCTTTTTCTCATACTGTGGTAAGAATGAGAAAATACCCCCACCATCATTATTTACAACGACAATTGTTATGTTTAATTCATGTAATTTCGCTGCTAACAGCCCGTTTAAATCGTGATAAAATGATAAATCACCAATCACTAATACAAGTGGATCGCAAATAACGCTTGCTCCTAGAGCTGTCGAAATGATTCCATCAATACCATTTACACCACGGTTTGCCATCACATGGATGTTTTTATCCGATGTGAAGAAGAATGAGTCTGTATCACGAATTGGCATACTATTGCTCGCAAATAACGTTGCGTCTTCTGGTAATACGCGCACAATATCTGTAATAACCTTTCCTTCAAATGCAGTTTCATATGTTTCCATTTCACGAAGCGTTTCCTTCGTTTTTTCGTTTATATGTTGCCACATTAGGGACCAATCATTCTTTTTCATAACTGGCATTTTTTCTATTAATGCCTTGCAGAATTCAATGTCACTTGCTTGCACAACTTCTGTCGCAACAAGAGCTGGATCTCTCCATTGTCCTGATTCATCGACAACGATATGAACTGCTTTTGTTTGTTTTTTTATGAACTGCGTTAATGATTTAGAAACAGGCATACCACCAAAGCGAATTAAAACGTCCGGTTTCCATGTTTCTTTTAACTTTTCATTTCGTAAAAATGTATCATAACAGTCAATTACCATCGTTTTATCGTGGTGTCCGCTACGAATATTAGAAAGTGGGTCTGCTAATATAGGATAGCCAGTTTTTTCAGCTAGTTGCGTTGCAAACATTGCGATTTCTGCATGACTATCATCTCCACAAATAATAAGCCCCTTTTCCATATGTGAAAGGCGCCCTACAAGAGAATCTACATATTCACTCGGCATCACCGCGTTTCCTTGCTGAACTACTCCTGTATATTCACTACGTCCTTTATCCCATAAGCTTTCTAGTGAGAAATCAGGGATAAGTGGCTCGCGAACTGGAAAATTAAGATGAACAGGCCCCTGCGGTGCTAAACAAGCATTTGCTACTATACGCTGCGTCGTCATACGAGCGTAATGATACATCGCTTCACTTGCTTCTGGCAGTGCCATCTCTGTAAATTGTTTCACAAAAGTACCGTATAAATTAAATTGATTCATTGCTTGTGGTGCACCCACATCTCTTAATTCATGCGGTCTATCCGCTGTTAAGACGATAAGTGGGACCCTTGAATGAAAAGCTTCACATACAGCTGGATAATAGTTCGCTGCTGCTGTTCCTGACGTACATAATAATGCTACTGGGCGTTTTTTTGCTTTCGCAATACCGAGCGCGAAAAATCCTGCTGATCTTTCATCTACATGTAAATATGTGTTCATTCCTTCGTGTTGTTCCATTAGCAAAGCAATCGGCGTTGACCGTGAGCCTGGACTAATGACAACATCACATACATCTAGACGCGTCAGTTCATCCACGAACGCGCCTAAATAATATGATAATGCTTCTATATGATTGTTCATTTCATTAATTCCTCCAAAGCACCAAGCATCGGTCTAAACTTCAAACTTGTTTCTTCATATTCAAGCTGCGGGACTGAATCAATTACAATACCACAGCCGGCAAATAAGGATGCTTTCTCGCCGTTTAATAATCCGCAGCGCAGCGCAACCGCAAATTCACCATTTCCTTCATCATCTATCCAGCCAATCGGTGCACCATACAACCCTCTGTCTAACAATTCAACATCACGAATCAGTTTCATCGCTTCCAAACGAGGTGTCCCGCCAAGAGCTGGTGTTGGATGTAATTCTTCTACCATTGTTAAAAGACTCGCATCACCTTTTGCTTCTACAGGCGTATATAAGTGGATTAAGTTTTTCGTTGTTAATAAGCCTGGGCTTTCCGGAATATTAACGTATTCGCAATGTTCATTTAGTACCGAGCGGATCATGTTAACAACATAACCATGTTCAGCTAAATTCTTTTCATCATGAAGAAGCGCATTACTATTTCGTTCACTTTCTTCTATAGAATGACCATGACCGATTGAACCAGCAAGACACATCGATGTAAATTTCTCATCTTCTTTGCGAATTAATCTCTCAGGCGTCGCTCCTAAGAAGCATGCTCCTTTATAATCAAAAGAAAATACGTAACAATCCGGTTGACCAATGCGAAGTGCTTCTAAAACAAGAGCAGAATCAATCGAATGGTTCATCTCTACTTTTAGTTCCCTCGCCAATACAACCTTCTGCACGTTACCCTGCTTCATCTCATCTTGTACTTTTTCAATTGCTTTCATCCAGCCTTTCGGATTCACTTCTACTTTAGAAATAGCAGTTAATTTCGATCCGTTTAGCGCACATTTACTCTCCTCAAAAATTCTCTCTTCTAAAGAAATTATTTCATTATAAAGAGTTTCTGCACAATCTGTTGCTGCAACAAATGTATTCATCGTTAACCATGCTTTTTCATTTTTTACAGTTAATAAAAATGCTGGTAGTGAAAATGTCGTATCTTTAAACTCTTTCCATAGGTCCGTTTTCTCTTTTTCTGGATCAAAGGAAAAACCACCAAATAAAAGCGGACCCGTTCCAAATTCATATTCATCTCTTTGGACAAATGCATTCTCTTTTACTTTCTCCCACTCGTCACGAGCGGTTTGAAAGCGCTTATGAGAAGAATTTGCTATAGTGAAAACAGAGCCAATTCCTGCAAATATTACATGCTGAGCCGGGTCTGCAAAATAACATCTATTTTCGAATGAAATCCTTTTTCCTGCTGCATAGAACAGAAGCGGATCCACCCAGTCTATTTGTTTTACAAAACTAACCAATGTTTTTTCGTTAGTTGCACGCTTGATAGCTGCAATAAGAACTTCTTGCAAGCCTTTTTGTTTCGTTTGAATCACAATTGTCTCCCCCCTATGGGCGAAAAATAGTCATAATTACGCTTGATTTTAAGATACACCTCAAACGAAAGGCCTGTCAACGTTTAGCATTTCTGAGAAATTCACCTTCTCTTCCTAGAAAATAAACGTTGACACTAAATGATGCTTTTTCTACACTTAGTTGTGTACAATATGTGACCAAAGGAGGATTCAACATGGAAATGAACGTCGAAACGAATTCCTCTCCTACGGCGCCAAAGCCAAGTAAGCAAACAGGCTGGCGCATCTGGTGGAGTTTACTACGTCCCCATACATTAACAGCAGCTTTCGTGCCTGTTTTCATCGGAACAGCATATTCGATGCAGGTCGGAGGTATAAATCAAATACATCTTCCTCTTTTCCTTATGATGCTTCTTGCTTGTCTTCTCATTCAAGCAGCAACAAACATGTTTAATGAATACTTTGATTATAAAAGAGGACTCGATCACGAAGGTTCAGTTGGTATCGGCGGCGCTATCGTTCGGGATGGCATTCAGCCAAAAACAGTGCTTAACTTAGCATTTGGATTTTTCGGCATCGCAATACTATTAGGTGTTTATATTTGTATAAATTCTAGCTGGTGGCTTGCTGCAATCGGTCTTGTTTGTATGGCCGTTGCTTACCTTTATACAGGTGGCCCACTTCCAATTGCATATACACCATTTGGAGAGTTGACAGCCGGATTATTTATGGGTGTCATTATTATTGGGATTTCATTCTTTATTCAAACTGGAACTGTAACATCAGAAGTCATTTTACTATCTATTCCAAGCTCCATTTTAATTGGTGCCATTTTACTAGCCAATAATATTCGTGACTTGGATGGCGATAAAGAAAACGGTCGTAAAACGTTAGCAATTCTCGTTGGACGTGAGCGAGCGGTTGGTGTACTTGCTTCGATGTTCATCGTTTCCTACATTTGGACAATTGCTTTAATTATCGTGGGCATCGTATCACCATGGATGCTTATCGTATTTTTAAGTGCGCCGAAAGCATTTAAAGCGACGAAAGGTTTTATTGGCAAAAGCATTCCAATGGAAATGGTACCTGCGATGATTGCAACAGCAAAAACAAATACAATCTTCGGTTTCCTAATGGGAATCGGATTATTACTTGGATACTTTCTATAAAAGGAGCTGCTTATGCGGCTCCTTTTTCATATCTGAAATTCATCTCATAATTCCTACTCTCAACGCTCATACTATGTAAAGAAACTGAATTGTAGGAAGGTGGACGACTATGTTAACTCCACAACAAGTAGGTCAATTTAAATCCATTTTAGAAAAACAAAAACAAGAACTAGAGCAAACGATACAAACTCATGAAAATACAGATCGTGCTTCTGAACGTGACTCAGTAGGAGAACTGTCTAGCTATGATAACCATCCAGCTGATATGGCTACAGAGCTATATGAACGTGAAAAAGACTTCGGGCTTATTGAACTTTGGCATAAACAGCTTGAGGACACGAAACATGCCTTGCAAAAAATAGAAGCGGGTACGTACGGCATTTGCGAAGTGTCTGGCGAAGAAATTCCATTCGAAAGATTGGAAGCAATGCCAACCGCTACAACATGCGTTCAGCACGCGACAAATAAATTAAACATGAATACGCGTCCAGTTGAAGAGGAAGTGTTATCCCCTTCTTTCCACAAGCATGATGAGGACCATTCTGTTGAGTACGATGCGGAAGATGCGTGGCAAGATGTCGCAAATTACGGAACATCTGAAACGCCGTCTGATTTAGAAAGACAAGATTCAAAAAACTATAATGGCATGTATGTAAATAGTGAAGAAAACGTAGGCTACGTGGAGGATTTTGAAAACTTTATCGGTACGGATATGTACGGGAAAAACCCACAAGTTTTCGCTACAGAAGAGCATGAAGAATATGAACAAATGCTTGATGATTTTGAAGAACGTACCTTCAAAGGTGAATTATCTTCAAATGAATCTAGTTCCAAAGAATAAAAAAAAGCATTCCGAAAATCGGAATGCTTTTTATCGCTAGCTAATTAGTTTTTTGTAACGTTAGCAGCTTGTGGTCCACGGTTACCTTCAACGATTTCGAAAGAAACTTCTTGACCTTCTTCTAAAGTTTTGAATCCGTCACCTTGGATAGCTGAGAAGTGAACGAATACATCGTCTCCACCTTCAACTTCGATGAAACCGAAACCTTTTTCGCTGTTGAACCATTTAACTTTACCTGTTTGCATGTCATGTACCTCCTAAATAAAAATGAAACTATGAATCCACATGAAAAGGTGGATATAAAGGACATGAATGTATAACAAGCTTACAGCCTTTAATTCAACGTGCTTTATTTCCGTACCACATTATGTAGCTCAATAGTGATTTCACTATATCACGCTATATCCAAAACGTCAAATGAGAACACTTTCATTCCACCATTTTTTTATAATTTTAATATAATGTTGAATTTCCATATTCATATATTATCCCGCCATTTGTGGACAGCTTGATTGGCGGGAGCTGATAATCAGTTTTGGCTGGTTCCACTTTATTTGAAAATTAACAAAACTAAAGTATTCTAATCCTATTAAATTCTGTACAATATAAGTATCTATTACATACGAGGTGAAAAAAATGAGAGCACACGAAATCGAGTATAAGTTATATGGCGATGATATGCAGTTTGTTGAAATTGAGTTAGATCCAGAAGAGAGCGTGATCGCAGAAGCTGGCGCAATGATGATGATGGAAGATTACATAGAAATGGAAACAATCTTCGGTGATGGTTCTGGCCCATCTGGAGGTTTATTCGGAAAATTAATGGGCGCTGGTAAACGTCTCGTTACAGGCGAAAGTATGTTTATGACTGTATTTACAAATACAGGTCACGGCAAGCGCCACGTCTCATTTGCTGCTCCTTATCCTGGTAAAATTATTCCTGTAGATTTAACAGAGTATCAAGGAAAAGTAGTTTGTCAAAAAGATGCCTTTCTTTGTGCCGCAAAAGGTGTTTCCATCGGAATTGAATTTACGAAAAAAATAGGAACTGGTTTCTTCGGTGGTGAAGGCTTCATCATGCAGAAACTTGAAGGTGACGGCCTTGCTTTCATGCACGCAGGTGGAACTGTATATAAACGTGAATTAAAACCTGGTGAGAAACTTCGCATTGATACAGGTTGTCTCGTTGCTATGACAAAAGACATTAACTATGATGTCGAGTTCGTTGGTAAAGTAAAAACAGCTCTATTTGGCGGCGAGGGTTTATTCTTCGCAACATTAGAAGGTCCTGGAACAGTTTGGATTCAGTCCTTAACACTTAGCCGCTTAGCAGCACGCCTTACAAGCCCAGCAGCGCAAAGTACTGGCGAAGGTAGTGTATTAGGTGGACTTGGTCGTTTATTAGATGGGAAAGAGTAAACTGTGCCCTTATGTAGGCATGGCCATCAACTAATAAAATAATAAAATAATAAAATTAAAACACCCTTGCTTGCAGTAATGCAGTGAAAGGGTGTTTTAATTTACGTCTACAAACGAGAAAAAGCAGTTAAAATAAAGTAATAAGGTTTACTTCAGGAAAATAAGGTATATTATATTTGTTGAATAGATTCTCTTTAGAGACAAGAAAAGTAGGTGAACAAAGTGGGAAAATATCAATTGGATTCCAAAAGTCAGGTAGCTGTGGCAAAGTTCCATGAAAAACAGAAACCTGCCAAATTTGATAAAAAGCAGCAACTTGAAAAATTGCGTACGGAATATTTGAAAAAGAAGCAAAAACAAACAGATAAATAATACGTTTTGTTTTTCAAATTTTTCTGTATATAGTGTAAACAAACACAAGAAAATAGGTAAGTTATTCATTGTTCAAATATATACAGGCTATTTTTTCAAACCTCTTACTTATGCAACTAACGCATGCGTCAGTTCATTAAGAATAACTAAAAAAGTCGATTCCTTGAGATGAAAAAGAGTAAACAGTGCCCTTATCGGGCACTGTTTTATTTTGACCTTATAATTTCCTCCACTGATTTAGATAAGCGATACAAGCTATTCCCCACCTCCAAAAGAATGAATCAAGTTCCTCACTGCATATATTAAACTATACTTTTTCTTAAGGAGGGCTTCCTTAATGCGTACTCCTTTATCCTTTGATAAAGACACTGCCATACTGTTAGCTTCTTGTTGTGAGTTAACGTATGAACAATATAAACAAAATGGCATTTTCGAGATACCAGATGGTTTTCAATATGTACAAGGGTTTCAAGGAAAGGCCATTCAAACAACAGAATGGTTCGGATTTATATTAGAATCTGAGGATACAATTATCGTTGCCTTCAGAGGCACTCAAACAGACCCCGATTGGATTATTGATTCTCTCGTCAATCAAAAACCTTATCCTTATGCTTTAAATGGCGGAAATGTCCATAACGGTTTTCTCTCTATTTATGAGTCTTGTCGTGATTCTATTATGGATATGCTCGTATCATTGCCAGCACATAAAAAACTGCTAGCTACTGGGCATAGTCTAGGTGGCGCACTTGCCACATTACACATATTAGATGCACGTATAAATACTGCCTTCGCACAGTATGGACTTTATACATTCGCTTCTCCAAAAGTAGGAGATATCGCTTTTCGAAATTATTATAAACTACAAGTAGCTAGTAGCTTTCGTTTCGTCAACTTGTTCGATGTCGTCCCACTTCTCCCTCCCCGAAACATAAATTTTAATGATCATGATTGGGAGTATGCACACGTCCATCACAACATGACATTTACAAAAAACACAAAATCCATTACAAATAATCATTCCATTACAACATACAAAACATGTCTGACTTCTCATTTTTAACCAGTAAACAATTGGAAATAAAATATTCGTATACTATAATAATGTATGAAGTTATTTTTGGATGAGGGGACCTTACATGTTAAAATTTATCTTCGCACTTTTTCTTATTGTAATTTTTACGGTTACAGGTTTCTTTACATTTTCATACTTTGCGACAGGAGAGTATGATGGGGCAGGTATCATATATACCACTGTTCCATTTCTTTCTTAAGCAAAATAAATAAAACGAGCTTAATTTTATTAAGCCCGTTTTATTTATTAATATCCATTTCGGTTGGTAAATCGATAATATATATCCCAATATAGCAACCTCTTTAAAACTGTTTAACTGCATTACCAATACCCCAAATTTCATTACTGTACTGCAAAATTGTCCGATCGCTCGCAAAATGACCAGACTGTGCAATATTTAAAATCGACATTTCTAGCCACTTCGTTCGGTTCTCATAAGCTCTACCGACAGCCTCTTGTCTTTCAGCATATGGACCAAAATCTCGCAGAACGAAATATTCATCGTTTTGAATAACGAGAGAATCGTAAATCGCTTCAAATTCAGCTCCCGATTGTGCAAAGAAACCATTTGTTAATTGATCAACTACTTTTTTAATGTGTCTATTGTGGTGATAATAATCACTTGCACGATAGCCACCATTTTGATAGTAATGAAGAACTTCTTCGGCCGTTAAACCGAAAATAAAACAGTTATCATCACCGACCCGGTCTTTTATTTCAACGTTAGCACCGTCTAGCGTTCCGAGTGTAATCGCACCATTCATCATAAATTTCATATTACCTGTTCCCGATGCTTCTTTACTCGCCGTTGAAATTTGTTCACTTACATCCGCCGCTGGGAATATATCTTCCGCTAAAGAAACTCGATAGTTTTCTAGAAAGATAACTTTCATATATTGACTGACATACGGGTCATTATTTACTTTTCTTGCGAGTTCATTTATTAATTTAATAATTTTTTTCGCGTAATAATAGCCAGGTGATGCTTTTGCTCCAAAAATAAAAGTACGCGGATAAAATGTAAAACTAGCATCCTCTTTCAAACGGTTATATAAATATAAAATATGAAGAACATTTAATAATTGTCGTTTATAAGCATGTAATCTTTTCACTTGCACATCAAAAATAGAATTTGGATCAATGGTAATCCCCATTGTATTATGAATACGCTCTGCTAAAATCTCTTTACGCTCTTGTTTTACCTCTGCAAATTTCTCTTGGAAACTCGCATCATATTGAACTAATTGTAGCTCTTGAAGCTTAATCGGTTCTTTCTTCCACTCCGTTCCAATCGCCTCTGAAATGAGATTTGTTAACTGTGGATTTGCTTTCATAAGCCAGCGCCTATGAGCAATTCCATTCGTCTTATTATTAAACTTATCTGGATAAAATTCATAAAACAATCGCATTTCCCGCTGCTTTAATATTTCCGTATGAATTTTTGCTACACCGTTTACGCTATGGCTACCGACAATCGCTAAATGAGCCATTTTCACAAGGTCATGTGCAATAATCGCCATTGCTTCAATACGATCCCACTCATACGGATACTGTTCCCACAGTTCATGACAGAAACGTTCATTAATCTCTTCAATAATCATATAAATTCTCGGTAATAACGGTTTAAAAATGTGAATTGGCCACTTTTCGAGCGCTTCTGATAACGTCGTATGATTCGTATAAGAAATCGTCTGCGTCGTTATGTGCCAAGCTTCTTCCCATGCTAACTTTTCTTCGTCTAGTAAAATACGCATCAGTTCCGGAATTGCTAAAACCGGATGTGTATCGTTAATATGGATCGCAATTTTTTCATGTAGTTGACGAAGGTCACCATATCTTTCTCTATGCATTCGAACGATATTTTGCAAACTTGCTGATACGAGGAAATACTGTTGTTTTAAACGAAGTATTTTTCCCTCATCATGCGTATCATCTGGATATAAAAACTCCGATACAGCCTCTGTTTCACGCTTATATTTCAAAATATCTTTGCAGTTTTGCGGGAAAGGAACTGGTTCAGCATTCCAAAGTCTAAGTGTATTTACAGTACTCGTCTCATAGCCAACTACCGGCACATCATATGGCACGGCCATAATGACTTCTGCATTTGTATGCCTAAACTCTAAACGCCCGTCAATTTCCAGCGGTTCAACACTGCCGAAATAACTTACTTCTACAGCTTGATCATACCTTCTTACTTCCCATACGTTTTCATGAAGAAGCCACTGTTCTGGAAATTCAACTTGATAACCATCAACAATTTTCTGATCAAACAAACCATGTTTATAACGAATTCCACAGCCGTGTCCTGGTAAGTTTAAAGATGCGAGTGAATCGAGAAAACAGGCTGCTAAGCGTCCAAGCCCACCATTACCAAGGCCTGCATCTGCTTCCACTTCTTCTAACTCTTGTAACGAAATCCCTAGTTCAGATAACCCCTGCTCGCATACATCTCGAATACCTAAATTCAAGATGTTACTTCCAAGCAAACGTCCAAGCAAAAACTCAATAGACAAGTAATACATTTGCTTTTGCTCTCCGGATCGATAACTCTCGTTCGTTGCAATCCATTGACTATTCATATACTCACGTACCATATGGCCGAGCGTATTATATTGATCACGAGTTGTAGAATCTTTAAAACTTTTACCATACATCGTCTCTAACTTTTCTAGAAAAGTTGATTTAAAACTTTCAACATGAGTAAACATTTTTTCACCACCTACATGTTATTCCATGAGACTTTTATACAATTCCTTATAAGCAAGAGCCGATTGCTCCCAGCTATAATCTTCAGTCATCGCTTGTTTTACAAGCTGCTCCCACACTGGTTTATCATGATAGAATTCAATTGCACGATGAATCGTATGCAGCATGTCATGTGCATTAAAATTCGTGAAACTGAAACCATTTCCTTCGCCTGTTTCTTCATCATAAGAATGTACCGTGTCGTTTAACCCACCTGTTTCTCTTACAATTGGAATTGTACCGTATGCTAATGCGATAAGTTGTCCAAGTCCACACGGTTCAAACAGCGATGGCATTAAAAACAAATCGCTTCCCGCATACACTTGGTGAGCTAATTCTTCATTAAATCCGATATAAACTTTTACCTTCTCCGGATACTCATATGCCATCCACTCAAAGAATTGCTCATATTCCGAATCACCTGAACCTAAAATAATACATTGTACATCTTCTTCCATTATTTCGCGGAATACAGTACGTACTAAATCAAGACCTTTTTGTTTCGTTAATCTCGTTACCATTGAAATAATTGGTGTATCCTCTTTTTCTGGCAAACCAAAATAACGCTGCAAGGCGCGTTTATTTTCACTCTTTTCATATAATGACTCTGCATCATACTGAGCCTTAATATACGAATCCGTTTCTGGATTATATACGCTCGTATCAATACCATTTACAATGCCGCTAAGCTTATCATTATATTTTCGCAGTAATCCATCTAACTTCTCACCGAAAAATTCATATTGAATTTCTTCTTTATACGTCGGGCTCACCGCTGTAATTTGATCCGAAGCGATAATACCGCCTTTCATAAAGTTTACGTTTCCATAAAACTCTAGCTGCTCACTATGAAAATATTCATCACCAAGCTCTAACAAGTCGTACATCACTTCAGGAGGAAATACACCTTGGAACTGCAAGTTATGAATCGTATATACCGTTTTAATACGCTCATATAACGGGTTATCTTGATACTTTTCACGAAGTAAGAAATTAACCATAGCCGTATGCCAATCATGGCTATGAAGAACATCCACTTCAAAATCAAGGTGCGGAATACACTCTAACACTGCTTTTGAGAAATAAGAAAAACGCTCTCCGTCATCGTAATGACCATACAGAGAATCTCTCTTAAAATAATATTCATTATCTATTAAGTAATACGTAATTCCGTCTTGCTCACCTTTTAAAATTCCACAATATTGATTTCTCCACCCAAGAGGGACGTTAATTACTTTATGTAACGTACATCCATCTCTTAACTTTTGCGGAATGAGACTATAATTCGGAAGTATAATACGAACGTCCACTCCTAATTTTTTTAGCTCTTTTGGGAGCGCACCCGCTACATCAGCTAATCCTCCCGATTTCACAAACGGTACACATTCTGATACTGCAAATAAAATATTCACTTGTTGTCCCACTGCGCGAAAAGTTTTTATTACTCCTCTTGCAGCTTCCTCCCTTCGAGTTTTCATTTAAATTAAAACTTTAATCAGTGGAGGAAAAAGCCCCCACTGATTCTTTAGGAATAACTATTAATCGTACTGTTTTGTACGCTTCCTTTTTCTACAACATACGGCTCATCGGCGTTTCCTTTTAATACGACACCGTCGCCAATTTTCACGTCTTTATCAATAATAACACCGTCTATTATACAGTTATCTCCAATTTGGCTCTTTTGCATAATAATACTGTTACGAATAATTGAACCTTTTCCAATTTTAACTGAACGGGAAACAACACTGTTTTCGACTTCCCCTTCAATAATACTGCCATTTGCAATCATTGTATTTTTCACGACTGCACCCTTTAAATAACGAGTTGGTGGCTCATCTTTTACTTTCGTAAAGATCGGTGCTTCTTTCTTAAATAATTGCTTCCAAATAGCAGGTTGCAAAATTTCTAAGCTATGTTTATAGTAACTTTCAATCGAGTCAATAATTGCTACATATCCAGTATGTTCATATGTAGCAATGTGTAATGATTTCCCGCGCTTTTCTCTCACTACATCAAATAAACTGTATTGTTCCACACCTTTATATGACTCAAATAAGTCTAACAATAATTGTTTCTTTAACACGTATGTTTGAAGCGAAACCCCTTCATGGCAAACTTCTGTAATATCAGCTGCCGTATGTATATGTCGCTCTAACACCGCTTGAAAATTTAATGCTGTTACGAGATGGCTATTCGTAATAACAACGTACTCTTCTCTGCTTCTTAGAAAATAATCAATATGTCTTCTAAAGTGTGCAAAAGACCCAAATTCATCTTGGTCACATTGGCAGTTTGGCGGGAATAAAAATAGTCCGTCTCGTTTTCTATCTAAATCCCACTGTTTTCCTGAACCAACATGGTCCATTAACGAACGATTTTTATGGCTTGTAAAAACTGCCACACTATGAATACTAGAATTCACCATATTTGAAAGCATGAAATCAATGAGTCGATAACGGCCCCCAAACGGTAACGCCGCTAGTGAACGATGCCCTGTTACTTTCTTTAAGGAAGGAAAACTTCCCGTTGCATTAATAATTCCTAACATTTTTTCTCCCATTCATTTCATCCCCCTTTTCTATTTCCCTTCAGCAATTAATACTACATCGTCAACATTCTTTTCTGGACGAATGATTGTTCCATCTTCGATAACCATTTCTGATCCAACAATCGCTCTTTCAATCACAACATTTTTACCAATCTTAGCCCCTGGCATAACGACAGAATCAATCACCATACTTCCTTCTTCCACCGTCACTCCTTGGAATAACACAGAATGCTTCACGTCCCCTTCAATGACGCATCCTTCGTTAATAAGCGATTCTTCTACTTTCGCCTTTTCAGCAATATATTGAGGCGGTTCGTTTGGATTGACAGAGTAAATACGCCAATTACGATCGTTTAAATTCAGTGATGTTTCATCGCGAAGCAAATCCATATTCGCTTCCCATAAGCTCTTCACCGTTCCAACATCTTTCCAATATCCTTCAAACGGATACGCCATTAACTTCTTCCCTTCATCCAATAAAAGCGGAAGTACGTCTTTTCCGAAATCGTTACTAGATTCAGGGTTTCTTGCATCCATCTCTAAATACTCTTTCAAAATTGACCAATTAAAAATATAGATTCCCATTGATGCAAGATTACTTCTTGGAAATTGTGGTTTCTCTTCAAACTCAACAATCTCCATCTCTTCATTCGTATTCATAATGCCAAAGCGACTCGCTTCATCCCAAGGTACTTCAATAACAGAAATGGATACATCCGATTCTTTCTCAATATGGTAATCTAGCATCTTACTGTAATCCATTTTATAAATATGGTCGCCTGATAAAATGAGAACATACTCCGGTTCATACTGACTTAAATAGTTTAAGTTTTGATAAATGGCACTTGCCGTACCTGTATACCACTTAACCCCTGAAGACTCCGCATAAGGAGGTAATACTGTGACTCCACCGTTTACTCGGTCTAAATCCCACGCATTTCCGATTCCGATATAATTATGAAGTTCGAGTGGTTGATATTGTGTTAAAATCCCAACCGTTTCAATACCAGAATTCGCACAGTTACTTAGCGTAAAATCAATAATGCGATATTTACCACCAAATGGAACAGCTGGCTTGGCTAAATTTTTTGTTAATGCACTTAAACGACTACCTTTTCCCCCTGCTAGTAACATTGCTACGCACTTTTGTTTTTGAGCCATCTTGTTTTTTGCTCCCCTTTCTCGTCTTCACTGGTCGTAATATGGATACGCCAAATGGTGGAATTGTAATCTCTACATGTGCTGCTTGATTATGGTACGGTTCTAGAATCGTCTTAAGACGTTTCTTATTCACTTGCCCCGAACCGCCATATTGCTGTGCATCACTGTTTAAAATCTCGTTATAATACTCGAAATCTGGTACACCTACTTTATAGTTTTCATATGTAGCTTTCGTAAAATTACATACGATAACTAACGCATCCTCTTGTTTATCCCCTTGACGGATAAACGAGAAAATACTTTGCTCGTTATTATTAGCATCAATCCACTGAAAACCTTCAGGCGAATGATCAAGCTGCCAAAGTGGTTTTGAGCGCTTATACAATGCTATGAGCTCTTTAAAGTAATCATGCATATAACGATGCATTTCAAAATCATGTAAATTCCAATCTAAATCTTCAAGGTCTTTCCACTCATCAAACTGCCCGAATTCTCCTCCCATGAAAAGTAATTTCTTTCCTGGGTGAGTAAAGAAATATCCATATAATAAACGAAGCTGAGCAAACTTATCCCAGTAATCACCTGGCATTTTATTTAATAACGACTTTTTCCCATGAACGACTTCATCATGAGAAAGCGGTAATATGAAGTTTTCAGAGTACGCATATAGCAAAGAAAACGTCATTTTCTCATGAATGTGTTTCCTATATTCAGGCGCACACTCCATATATTTCAGCATGTCATTCATCCAGCCCATATTCCATTTGTAATTGAATCCAAGCCCACCTTCATACGTTGGAGTTGTTACAAGTGGCCAAGCTGTTGAATCTTCTGCCGTCATAAGAAAATCTTCATCCTCTGCAAACACTGCTTCATTTAACTCTCTTAAAAATGAAACAGCATGCTCATTACTTTGCTCTTGTCCTTCTTTATTCCAGTACAACATGTTCGCAACTGCATCAACTCTGAAACCATCAATATGGAAATATCTCATCCAAAATAACGCATTTGAAATTAAGAAATTACGTACCTCTCTCTTTCCTAAATCAAAATTGACAGTTCCCCATACTGGATTTTCTTGTACATCTTTATCTTTATATTCATAGGTCGGTGTACCATCAAACAAATATAAACCGTGAGCATCTTTACAAAAATGCCCCGGCACCCAATCTAAAATGACACCGATTCCATATTTATGACATTCGTCGACAAAATGCATTAAATCATGCGGCGTACCAAATCTACTCGTCGCTGCATAATATCCCGTTCCTTGATATCCCCAAGAACGATCATATGGATGCTCAACAAGCGGCATAATTTCAATATGTGTAAATTGATGTTCCACCACATATGGAATGAGTTCTTCTACCATTTCCCTGTAAGAATACAGTGTTCCATCTTCTTTCTTTTTCCAAGAACCAAAATGCAATTCATAAACTGTCATCGCTTCTTTATAAATCGATTTTTTCTTTTTCTTACGAATCCAGTTTTTATCATTCCATTCATATCCCTTTATATCAAAAACTACAGATGCCGTATTCGGTCTTACTTCTGCATATACAGCATACGGATCTGCCTTTAAAATGACGTCACCAGCCAACGTTTCAATCGCATATTTATATATTTCTCCTTCTTCAATATGCGGTATAAACAAGGACCAAATGCCTTCTTCTGTCACTTGTAGCATTTTATGTTGCTCATAATCCCACTCATTAAAATCTCCAACAACACTCATTGCTTTCGCATGAGGAGCCCACACTGTAAATCGTACTCCTTGAATCTCATCTTCCGTCACAACATGTGCGCCAAAGATATTATAACTTTCATAGTACTTTTCTGTATGAAACTCATCTCGTTTCACTTCTTCACAATTTATTACACTCAATATGCTCACCTCACTTAGATGACAGAATTTTTTATACTTTAACTATTTCTGCGAAAAACTGCAATATCCTTGTTAATTTATAAAAAACATTCGTTTTTTTCTTAAAAATGTTAGTTTTCCTTCACATTTCCGTGTAAAATATCGAATTTTGACGAATATTCATTGAAAACGCTTTATTATTCTTCTATATTTTTACCAATTATTTTTTCTCAACCTTTATTTTATTATGTTTATCCTATTTTTCATGCTATTTTCCACTTAAATTCAAAACAAAATAATCTGTCATAAAAAAATGTTTCTCAATATTTTTTGTCACAATGTTATTGAAATGCGAAATTTATAAGCATATACTTGTTCTCAATAAAGAACGACGATCTTTCGTAACTACAATTCATAGCGGACTACTATGTTTACTCGTTTATCCTTGTTGCGAACGGTTGCTATACAAATTTAACTAGGAGGCTTTCTTATGTCATTAAAACAAAAAGTAGGAATGGGAGTTATCACCGCTTCACTTGGCTTATCCCTTACATTCGGCGGTGTATTCGCCTATTTCAGTGATTCAGAAACATCAAGTAACTCATTTCAAGCTGGAACACTAGATCTTTCTATTAATCCAAGTGTAATCGTTAATGTGAAAGATTTAAAACCAGGTGATTTTATTGAAAGGAACTTCAAGCTTGAAAATAAAGGTACATTGGATATCGCAAAAGTAGCACTTGAAACATCATATGAAGTTACAGATGCAAAGCAAAATAATGACGGTGAAGATTTAGGTGATCACATTATCGTCAAGTTTCTAGTAAATGATGGACAGCCATCTAATCCAAACGATGATCATGAGATTTTGTGGGAAACAAAACTATCACAATTAAAAACTATGAAACCTGAAGATGTCGCTACTTCTCTAGAACGTCATAACTTAATAGACGGTATTAAATCTGGTGAAACAGATTATTTACACGTCCTCTTCTCATTTGAAGATAACAACCAAGATCAAAATAAATTTCAAGGTGATTCCCTGCAGCTAAACTGGACATTCCATGCAGAGCAAACACCAGGCGTGGAGAAATAATTTTTAAAATATAAATTACTGGAGGCTTATACATGAAAAAGAAAAATCGTTTTGTTACCGGAATTGTAACGGCTGGCGTTCTATTTTCAACTGCCCTTCCATTCAATGTACTTGCTGAAAATCCTATTAACCAAATTGACTCTTCAAACGCCCAGTCTTTACTATCAAAACTTTCTAAAGAACAGCGTCAGGCATTACAAACGTTAGATGCCAATCCTGGCTTTACGATTTCGCCAGATATTAATACGAGTAGTCCCGAACCAGTAAATATCATTGTAGAATTTCAAACTGCGCCAGTAAAAATTAATGAATTAAAACAAAAAGAAAAAGGATTACAAGCTGCTCCTGAAAATATAAAAGCACGTATTGATCAAGAACATGAGGAATTTCAAAAAGGACTAAAACGTCTTTATCAATTCAGCCCATCAGTAAAGTCAGGGAATTTCCAGTCAGTACAAATTAAACGTTCTTATAAACATGCGATAAATGGGGTTGCGCTGACATTACCAGCAAATACAGTGGAAGAATTGTTACGGATTGGCGTTGTAAAACGTATTTGGAAAGATTACGAAGTGAAATTAAATTTACCGAAACAAGCAGAGCAAAAAGCGCCTCAAAAACTAACAGATAGTATTCCGCAAATTGGGGTCGATAAGTTACATAGTGAAGGCATTACCGGAAAAGGAATTAAAGTTGGTGTATTAGATACGGGTATTGATTACAATCACCCTGACTTAAAAGATGTATATAAGGGCTATCGCGCAAAACCTGGCGAAGATTCTAGCAAGGTAGATCCAAACTCCGTAAAAGGTTGGGACTTTATTAATAACGATGCAGATCCGATGGAAACAACTTATACAGAGTGGCAACAATCTGGTGCTCCTGAATTTGATGATCGCGGCTCTTCCTTCTACACCGCCCATGGTACTCACGTAGCAGGTATCGTTTCTGCTCAAAAGAAAAATACATCAGATTCCGCAGTAAAAGGCGTTGCCCCTGACATTGAACTGTATAACTATCGTGTACTCGGCCCATACGGAAGTGGAGATAGTTCAGGCATTATCGCTGCAATTGATAAATCTATTTCTGACGGTATGAACGTTATTAACTTATCATTAGGTGATGATAGCAACAATCCACTCGATCCAACATCTATCGCTGTTAATAATGCAATGCTTTCAGGCGTTGTTACAGTCGTTGCTGCTGGCAACTCTGGTCCAAATCCAGCGACACTCGGTTCACCAGGTGCTTCTCCATTTGCAATTACGGTTGGAGCAAGTGATAGCTCTATTTCCTTACCGAAACTATCAGGTCATGCGGGACAATTACAATTTCCTAACCTAATTCTATTCGGCAAAAATTTCACTGATAAAATAGAGGATTTCAAAGGACAATCTCTATCTATTGAATCTGTAGGAATTGGTACGTCTGACGAGTTTAGTAAAAAAGATGTAAAAGGAAAAATCGCTCTCGTTGCACGTGGTACACTGTCATTTGATGAAAAAATTGCTAACGCAAAACAAGCTGGTGCAAAGGCCGTTATTATTTATAACAATGTGGACGGAGAAATTCCTTTCTACGTTGGTGAAAGTACAAAATACATTCCAGCATTCCGCCTAACGAAAGAAGACGGTGAAAAACTAAAAGCTCAAATCGAACAAAGTAATACATCCTTTACTTTTGACGAACTTAGTTATATTCAAACAGAAGGCGATCATCTTGCAGACTTTAGCTCACGCGGTCCTGTTACATCAAATGATGATATTAAACCAGATATTACAGCGCCTGGTGTTGCTGTACTTTCAACAGTACCTGAATATATTAATGACCCACAAGAGGGCGAAAACTATGACGTTTCCTATGAGCGTATGCAAGGAACATCTATGGCTTCTCCTCATATCGCGGGCGTTGCTGCTCTTATTTTACAAGAACACCCAGAATACTCTCCATTCGATGTAAAGGCGTCTCTTATGAACACAGCTGATGATTTAAAAGAAAAGTATTCCGTATATGAAGTTGGAGCTGGACGAGTAGATGCATACAACTCCGTTCATACGGAAACAAGTTTTAAAGTGCTAGATACAACAAAAACAGTTGTAAATGATGAAGTAATTGAAGTACCAGAAGAAACCGGATCCATTGCATTCGGGAAGTTCTATCAAAAAGACGGTGAAGCTCTTGAACAAAAACGCAATGTAAAAGTAGCTAATCATAATAAACAAGAGAAGAAAGAATTTAAAACAGAAATTTCTTATACACCAGCTTCTCCTTCCATTAACGACGCTACCGCAAATGGTGTAAAAGTTTCTATTGCAGAAACAATTACTGTTGATGCTGGAAAATCAGATGAAGTTGAAGCAAAAATTAATATTCCAGCTGGCGTGAAGCAAGGCCGATATGAAGGATATATTCATATTACAAATACGAAAAATAAAGAAGAAACGTATCAAATACCATTCTCTATTCGTGTATCAGAGCCTGGTATTGAAAATGCTTTTTTATCAAGAAAATCCATTTCAACTGATACATCTAAATTCAATCCATATCGTGAATCGTATTTACACGGAGCATTCCAATTAAATAGCGACCTTGAGACGTTAGATCTTATCGTGAAGGATTCAAAAACAAATAAAGCGCTTGGCTTCATTGGAACATTAAACACAAGCGGACTAAAAACGGATGTGTATTACTACTTAGATTCATTCTTTAACGGCAGAGTATATCCTTTCACAAATGATCCTGCAAAACCAATTGGTGATGAGAAAATCGACTTACCAGAAGGCGATTACACAATTGAATTTGTTGGCTATGATAAAGATGGTAAAGCACGTGTGAAAGGTGATTATGTCGTAATTGATAATACACCGCCAGAAGTAAAATTAACTGGATTAAAACCTGGTATTTATGAATTAAATGAAGAAAACTATACAGTAGAAGACGGTAAAAAGGCATTATGGATTAAAGGAAATGTGTATGATTCGAATGTTGACTACTTAAAAGGAAAAGGATTAAACATTACGCAAGAAGCAAACGGAGTGATGTATTATGACTATTCTCCATACTTGCATAAGTTTTTACCTATTAATGCAAACGGTGACTTTAAAGTTGGCATTACTCCTGAATCCTTTAAAGTGGAAGGTCCAATGAACACAGGGGTATATATTTTCGATTATGCAACTGCAGGAGTTGACTATCCAAGCGGTGTAAATAACTATTGGTTTATCCCGCAAGGAGCTCAATATGCGAAAACTAGCTATGATAAAAAAGAAGTATATAAAGGTGATGAATTCACTGTGACGCTAAACGCCAAACATGTGAAACAATTTGTTGCTGGGGAATTTAACGTAAAATTCCTAGAAAAGAACTTCAAATTTGCAAATGCGAAATTGAATCCTGCTTTTAAAAAACTCCTTTCTGAAAAAGGGGTAACAGCAAAAGTAAATGAACCGAAGCTAGAAGCAGGCTCTGTTACAGTTGGCGGTGCTATCGATGACAAAAACTTCGCTGGATTAGATGGTGATTTCCCGTTCATTGATGTAACGTTCAAAGTAGAAAACGATGAGTTTTATGAAGCAAATGCTCAATTAGAGTTACCAGTGTTTGTATACTGGAAACCAGGAGAAACAGAGCCAAATAGAATGCGTGTCCTTCAAGATCAATCATTCTCAGTAATGTCCTTAAACTCATTAGTAGAAGGAAATATTAAGCCTGGTGCATTCTTAAATGAACGTGGATATTTAGATGAAAAGTTCGATTATACAAAGCTTGGCGTAAAAGTATATGCGACTGATTCTTATCGTCATAAGTTTGAAGGCTCACTAGATAAATACGGATACTTCAAACTAAATGGACTTCCAGTTAATAAACGCGACTATAACTTATATGTAGAGGTGCCAGGACATTTAACAAGCCGCCTAACAACGAAACTTGGTACTGAAAAAGACGGTAAGCTGCTTGGCCAATATTATTATGCAAGACCTGACGAAAACCTTGCCGGCGATGTAAATGCTGATAAAGTAATCGATATTAGAGATGCTGAAATTATCGCTAGCAACTATGGCAAAAAAGGACTAACTGTAAAAGACGGAGACCTTAATAAAGATGGGATTGTCGATGAAAAAGATATTCGCTTCGTCGAAAAGAACTTCTTGAAAAAAGGTCCGGATGCATCTAAATCACAAACACCTGTAGAAAAATCCAAAAGCGGTACACTGGCAGATATTTTAAAGAAATTAGGATTAACGCCTAAAAAATGATAAAGTGAAACTTTAATCAGTGTGGGGTGTTAATCCCCCACTGATTATTAGTTGAACCAATCGGGCTTTTACGGGCAGTTGATCACCAAACTAACTTCTTTGCTTTCGCTGCATTTTGAGGTGGGGATCTTACTGCCCGTTAATGCGGGATAATAAAGAGCACTCTACTTAAAGTAGAGTGCTTTTTTCTATAAACGACCCTGATCCAGCAAAAGGGGTATATTGGGGATATACAAGGGAAACCGGAAAAGGAATTTATATTAAATTATATGAATTTAGAGGTAGGAAGCAGTGTCCCGCCCCTAAATGATTTAGCAATTATTATAGTACTGGTGCCATTGTTTCTTTTAATACTTTTACAGAATGAGCGAACTTCGCTTTTTCTTCTTCATTTAACTCAAGCTCTACGATTTCACGTACACCTTCGCGGTTAATTACAGCTGGAACACCTACGTAAGCATCTTTCTCACCGTATTGGCCTTCAAGGTATGCAGATACAGTTAATACGCTGTTCTCGTTGTTTAAGATTGCTTTAGTTACACGAAGTAGTGACATACCGATTCCGTAGTAAGTTGCACCTTTACGCTCGATGATATGGTAAGCTGCATCACGTACATTTTCGAAGATTTTATCTAAGTCTTCTTGTTTGTACTGTTCGTTGTTAGCTAAGATTGTTTCTAGTTTTTGTACACCGATAGTAGCGTGGCTCCATACTGGAAGTTCAGTATCACCGTGTTCACCAACGATGTAAGCATGAACGTTGCGTGGATCTACATCTAAGTAGTCACCTAACATGTAACGGAAACGAGCAGAGTCTAAAGTAGTACCAGAACCGATTACGCGCTCTTTCGGTAAACCAGATTCTTTCCAAGTTACGTAAGTTAAAATATCAACTGGGTTAGTTGCGATTAAGAAGATTCCATCGAATCCGCTATCCATAATGCCACGAACGATTTGTTTAAAGATCTTTGTATTTTTCTCAACTAAGTCTAAACGAGTTTCACCTGGCTTTTGTGGTAACCCAGCAGTGATAACAACTAAATCTGCATCTTTACAATCTGCATAGCTACCGCTCCAAACTTTTGTTGGTGATGGAGAGAATGGTACCGCATGGCTTAAGTCCATTGCTTCCCCTTCTGCTTTTGCTTCATTAACATCTACTAATACGAATTCTTCAGCTACACCTTGGTTGATCATTGAGTAAGCGTAACTACAACCTACAGCTCCTGTTCCTACTAATACTACACGATTGATACCTTTTTTCATGGTAATTTCCCCTCTCTATTGTTCACATATATTTTTTATGATTGTTTAAGTAATTAATTAAAATACTAATTTAATGTTGTTTAACTTCTTTACATTCATATTGTAGCACGTATTATTGTGAATTACTTCACAAATTATGACCTATTTGTGAACTTTTTCACATAGAGTGTAAAGTTATTGGAATAGGTGTGGAATCCATTTCAATGGAGGCGTTTTCTTTAGATTGTGAAAGGGATTTTCTTGTGTTTTTTGTCGGTAAGTGAAATTATACCAGCGATTTTTAGAATATATCGACTGTAACTCCAAATATATCAGCGATTATTGAAATTTATCGACCGTAACTCAAATTATATCAGCGATTTTTGCAATATATCGACTTACCGACAAAACTCGACAATACTGACAACATAAAAAAGCTGTCTTCAGTAGATCACAGCTATTGAGAGAAAGCAGCTTCTTCTATATATTATTTATTTTCCACAGTAGCTCCCAGATGCATTTTCATCGGTTTCTCCAAGTGTAGGAGGCTACAGCCATACAGCTGGGGTAAAAGTTCAAGTTGAAGTTAATTCCTTCATATTCATACAGGTCCAAATAATTAACATGATTGTATTTACGGCTCTCTATGTACCCAACTGCAACAGCGAATACTTCATATTTCTTCTATTGCATAAAAAAGCAGACTATCCAAAGTCCATTTTTATACAACAAAAAAGAGATAGCAGATTATGCTATCTCTTTTAGTATGACCCGTACGGGATTCGAACCCGTGTTACCGCCGTGAAAGGGCGGTGTCTTAACCACTTGACCAACGGGCCAGTTCTGGCAGAGAAGAAGGGATTCGAACCCTCGCACCGCGTTCGCGATCTACTCCCTTAGCAGGGGAGCCCCTTGAGCCACTTGGGTACTTCTCTATAAATATGGCTCCGCAGGTAGGACTCGAACCTACGACCGATCGGTTAACAGCCGATAGCTCTACCACTGAGCTACTGCGGAACAATTATGGTGGGCCTAAATGGACTCGAACCATCGACCTCACGCTTATCAGGCGTGCGCTCTAACCAGCTGAGCTATAGGCCCATAATTGAAAAGCGGGTGAAGAGAATCGAACTCTCGACCAGAGCTTGGAAGGCTCTTGTTTTACCACTAAACTACACCCGCATTAAATTGTAAATGGTGAGCCATGAAGGACTCGAACCTTCGACCCTCTGATTAAAAGTCAGATGCTCTACCAACTGAGCTAATGGCTCATTTTGAAAGTGGTGCCGACTAGAGGACTTGAACCCCCAACCTACTGATTACAAGTCAGTTGCTCTACCAATTGAGCTAAGTCGGCTTGCGACTTCAAAATGGTGGCTCGGGACGGAATCGAACCGCCGACACGAGGATTTTCAGTCCTCTGCTCTACCGACTGAGCTACCGAGCCTTTATGTAAAAATGGCGGTCCCGACCGGGGTCGAACCGGCGATCTCCTGCGTGACAGGCAGGCATGTTAACCACTACACCACGGGACCATTTGGTTGCGGGGACAGGATTTGAACCTGCGACCTTCGGGTTATGAGCCCGACGAGCTACCGTGCTGCTCCACCCCGCGATGATAAAATATTTACTTTAGAAAAAATGGAGGAGGTAGAGGGATTCGAACCCCCGCGCGACTCTCGCCGCCTGTCGGTTTTCAAGACCGATCCCTTCAGCCGAACTTGGGTATACCTCCGAGATATATACGTCTAATGGTGGACCTTGTAGGACTCGAACCTACGACCGGACGGTTATGAGCCGTCTGCTCTAACCAGCTGAGCTAAAGGTCCTTTATGGTAGCGGCGGAGGGGATCGAACCCCCGACCTCACGGGTATGAACCGTACGCTCTAGCCAGCTGAGCTACACCGCCATAAATGATATTAATATAAGTGGAGCCTAGCGGGATCGAACCGCTGACCTCCTGCGTGCAAGGCAGGCGCTCTCCCAGCTGAGCTAAGGCCCCATATTTTTTAGGGATATCGGGAAGACAGGATTTGAACCTGCGACCCCCTGGTCCCAAACCAGGTGCTCTACCAAGCTGAGCCACTTCCCGTTAATAAAAGCGCGCCCGAGAGGAGTCGAACCCCTAACCTCTTGATCCGTAGTCAAACGCTCTATCCAATTGAGCTACGGGCGCATATGGTGCCGAGGGCGGGGGTCGAACCCGCACGGTGGTCACCCACCGCAGGATTTTAAGTCCTGTGCGTCTGCCTGTTCCGCCACCCCGGCATGTCATATTGAAAATTGGAGCGGAAGACGGGATTCGAACCCGCGACCCCAACCTTGGCAAGGTTGTATTCTACCACTGAACTACTTCCGCAAGACATGTATGAGTTATTTAATTAAAAGTGCGGGTGAAGGGAGTCGAACCCCCACGCCAAAGGCGCCAGATCCTAAGTCTGGTGCGTCTGCCAATTCCGCCACACCCGCATATTAATTTATTTAAGAAAAATGGGGCGACTGATGGGAATCGAACCCACGAATGCCGGAGCCACAATCCGGTGCGTTAACCACTTCGCCACAACCGCCATGATTTCTGGTGCCGACTAGAGGACTTGAACCCCCAACCTACTGATTACAAGTCAGTTGCTCTACCAATTGAGCTAAGTCGGCTAAATGGTGGAGGATGACGGGATCGAACCGCCGACCCCCTGCTTGTAAGGCAGGTGCTCTCCCAGCTGAGCTAATCCTCCATTTGCCTGGCAACGTCCTACTCTCACAGGGACAAGGTCCCAACTACCATCGGCGCTAGAGAGCTTAACTTCCGTGTTCGGTATGGGAACGGGTGTGACCTCTCTGCCATCATTACCAGACTGTATTCATTTAAGACAAGAATTATTATAACTCATTTACTTTTGAAAGTCAACAAGTTTTTTATATTCTTTCAAAACTAGATAACATTGCTTCATATTATATGGTTAAGTCCTCGATCTATTAGTATTCGTCAGCTCCACATGTCACCATGCTTCCACCTCGAACCTATCAACCTGATCATCTTTCAGGGATCTTACTAGCTTACGCTATGGGAAATCTCATCTTGAGGGGGGCTTCATGCTTAGATGCTTTCAGCACTTATCCCTTCCGCACATAGCTACCCAGCTATGCCCTTGGCAGAACAACTGGTACACCAGCGGTGCGTCCATCCCGGTCCTCTCGTACTAAGGACAGCTCCTCTCAAATTTCCTACGCCCACGACGGATAGGGACCGAACTGTCTCACGACGTTCTGAACCCAGCTCGCGTACCGCTTTAATGGGCGAACAGCCCAACCCTTGGGACCGACTACAGCCCCAGGATGCGATGAGCCGACATCGAGGTGCCAAACCTCCCCGTCGATGTGGACTCTTGGGGGAGATAAGCCTGTTATCCCCGGGGTAGCTTTTATCCGTTGAGCGATGGCCCTTCCATGCGGAACCACCGGATCACTAAGCCCGACTTTCGTCCCTGCTCGACTTGTAGGTCTCGCAGTCAAGCTCCCTTATGCCTTTGCACTCTACGAATGATTTCCAACCATTCTGAGGGAACCTTTGGGCGCCTCCGTTACACTTTAGGAGGCGACCGCCCCAGTCAAACTGCCCACCTGACACTGTCTCCCGGGTCGATAAGACCCGTAGGTTAGAATTTCAATACAGTCAGGGCGGTATCCCACCAGCGCCTCCACCGAAGCTAGCGCTCCGGTTTCAATGGCTCCCGCCTATCCTGTACAAACTGTACCAAAATTCAATATCAGGCTACAGTAAAGCTCCACGGGGTCTTTCCGTCCTGTCGCGGGTAACCTGCATCTTCACAGGTACTATAATTTCACCGAGTCTCTGGTTGAGACAGTGCCCAAATCGTTACACCTTTCGTGCGGGTCGGAACTTACCCGACAAGGAATTTCGCTACCTTAGGACCGTTATAGTTACGGCCGCCGTTTACTGGGGCTTCAGTTCAGAGCTTCGCTTACGCTAACCCCTCTCCTTAACCTTCCAGCACCGGGCAGGTGTCACCCCCTATACTTCGCCTTACGGCTTCGCAGAGAGCTGTGTTTTTGCTAAACAGTCGCTTGGGCCTATTCACTGCGGCTTTCCGTTAAGAAAGCACCCCTTCTCCCGAAGTTACGGGGTCATTTTGCCGAGTTCCTTAACCAGAGTTCTCTCGCACACCTTAGGATTCTCTCCTCGCCTACCTGTGTCGGTTTGCGGTACAGGCACCTTTTATCTCGCTAGAAGCTTTTCTTGGCAGCGGGGAATCAAAGACTTCGCTCCATAAGGAGCTTCCCCATCACAGCTCAGCATACGCGATAAGCGGATTTGCCTACTTATCAGCCTAACTGCTTGGACGTGCACAACCAATCGCACGCTTCTTCTATCCTTCTGCGTCCCTCCATTGCTCAAACGATAAAGAGGTGGTACAGGAATATCAACCTGTTGTCCATCGCCTACGCCTGTCGGCCTCGGCTTAGGTCCTGACTAACCCTGAGCGGACGAGCCTTCCTCAGGAAACCTTAGGCATTCGGTGGACGGGATTCTCACCCGTCTTTCGCTACTCATACCGGCATTCTCACTTCTAAGCACTCCACCAGTCCTTCCGGTCTGACTTCACTGTCCTTAGAACGCTCCCCTACCACTGATACCATTGGTATCAATCCGCAGCTTCGGTGGTGTATTTAGCCCCGGTACATTTTCGGCGCAGAGTCACTCGACTAGTGAGCTATTACGCACTCTTTAAATGGTGGCTGCTTCTAAGCCAACATCC
>NZ_CP096511.1:0-595000 GCF_056530295.1 Bacillus sp. PK6-16 | reverse complement strand
CTTTCCCAATATTGATATATTTTCTTTTCACATCTCCATCTGGATCTTTCGGCTCAGCAAATTGATCCATTCCACTCGTTCCAGCTGTTAAAGTATTCACATTATCATCTAGTTCGTCTTGATATACGTGCGAAAGAATATACGGCGTTCCAAGACGAACTATTACGCCTGGTACATCTAGTTCTCCATCAATGGCTGTAAATGGAACTCGTAAAAATTGATACCCATCTTCTTCATCAATTTTGTAATCGAAGCATCCTTTATCATAATCCCAATTACCACCAATGCTATATCCAAGTGGTTTCATAATCTCTTCTAACTTATATAACGCATATGTACGTCCTTCTAAATTTGATTGAATCGGAATCAAGCCCATCCCTCCTAGACTTTTCCTTTAGCATACCCACTTTAGTTTGAATATACTGATGGACTTTTCGATAAAATAATAAAAAGCGACCGGAATCCGGTCGCTTTTTATTATTTTAAACGCTCTTCTAATTCTGCTTTTAATTCTTCAAATCCTGGTTTACCAAGTAAAGCAAACATGTTTTTCTTATATGCTTCTACTCCAGGTTGGTCAAATGGATTCACGCCTAATAAGTAGCCGCTCATCGCACATGCTTTTTCGAAGAAGTATACAAGGTAACCGAATGTGTACTCATTTAATTCAGGAATATTTACGATTAAGTTTGGTACTCCCCCGT
This sequence comes from Bacillus sp. PK6-16, assembly GCF_056530295.1. Taxonomy (NCBI): domain Bacteria; kingdom Bacillati; phylum Bacillota; class Bacilli; order Caryophanales; family Bacillaceae; genus Bacillus; species Bacillus sp. PK6-16. The sequence goes on along the minus strand of NZ_CP096511.1, from coordinate 594,296 downwards.
CGCTATGTGCAAGTAATGTACCTTCGTATGCTTTTGTGTTTACGAAGTCTACAGTTTCACCAGCAAGGTAGTTTAATCCGTCTAAATCGTTTTCTTCTGATTCGATTGTTAGTTCATGTGTAGATTTACCTACTTTAAGAACTGTTTCAAATAAGTCACGACGCCCTTCTTGAACGTATTGACCTAATGAGTGTAAATCAGTTGAGAAGTTTGCTGAAGATGGGAAAATACCTTTTTGATCTTTTCCTTCACTTTCACCAAATAACTGTTTCCACCACTCAGCGAAGTATTGAAGTGCTGGCTCATAGTTAACAAGCATTTCAATTGTTTTTCCTTTATTGTATAAAGCGTTACGAACTACTGCGTATTGGTAAGCTGGATTTTCTTCTAGTTCTGATGTTCCGAAGTCATCATGACCAGCAGCTGCACCTTTCATCATCTCTTCAATATTTAAGCCACTTACTGCGATTGGTAATAAACCAACTGGCGTTAATACAGAGAAACGACCTCCAACATCATCTGGAATAACAAATGTTTCGTAACCTTCGTTATCAGCTAATGTTTTTAATGCACCACGCGCTTTATCTGTAGTTGCATAAATACGTTTGCGAGCTTCTTCTTTTCCATACTTTTCTTCTAATAACTTACGGAAGATACGGAATGCTAATGCTGGCTCTGTTGTTGTACCTGATTTGGAAATAACGTTAATAGAGAAGTCTTTACCTTCTAATACGTCCATTAAATCTTTCATGTAAGTGGAGCTAATGTTTTGTCCAACAAATAGCACTTGTGGAGTTTTACGTTGTTCTTTAGAAAGCGTGTTGTAGAAAGAATGGTTTAACATTTCGATTGCTGCGCGTGCTCCTAGGTAAGAACCACCAATACCTACAACAAGTAAAATGTCAGAGTCATTTTTAATTTTTTCTGCGCATTTTTGAATGCGAGCGAATTCTTCTTTGTCATATTGAAGCGGAAGGTCTACCCACCCAAGGAAATCGTTCCCAGCTCCAGTTTTTTCGTGGATTGCGTGATGTGTTACTTTCACTGCATCACGTAAATAAGTGATTTCATGTTCACCGATGAAGGATAACGCTTTAGAATAGTCGAACGTTACATGTGTACTCATCTTTTTCCCTCCAATTATGGATATGTATTTCTGTATTCACTTTAGCGAAACTGAAGTTGTAAATCAAGCGATTAGGCAATTGTAAACGTAACCAATATATATTTTTTAGAAAAAGTTCATTTTTTGCATAAAAATTCGCATTTTTCGGTATAGATGTATATACATCCCTTTCCAAACATTTTTTATGTATAAAAACAACATAACTACCCCATTCTATAAAAGAGTTAATTAACTCATCGCTTGCTCATGCTTCACAATTAAGGGGGGCTTTTTCATGAGTACTTTGCAACGTATCGCATTAGTCTTTACTGTAATTGGCGCTGTGAACTGGGGACTAATCGGGTTTTTCCAGTTTGACTTAGTAGCAGCCATTTTCGGTGGACAAAATTCAGCTCTTGCACGTATTATTTACGGCATCGTTGGTATATCTGGGCTTATCAACCTTGGTTTACTGTTTAAACCATCTGAAAATCTTGGTACGCACCCAGAAACAAACGAAATTCGATAATCAGTATGTCCTTTCACCTCCGACATACGAATATGATTGCATGCAATCATATTTGCAAATATATATCATAAGATAAAGTAAAAGAGGAACGCTCATATGCGTTCCTCTTTTACTTTGTTAACTCGGACTCTTCAATCCATTCTGCCAACTTTTCTCGCAGCGTATTAAATCCGTTTTCAGATGGGTTCGGTATAAGAATCCTTCCTTGTTTTCTTTTCGCCGCTTTTAACGATAAACTCATTTTTCTGTGCTCTTCATCAATTGAAAGTACCTTTACTTCTACTGTATCGCCGACCTTTAAAAAGTCATGAATATCCTTTACATATCCATTTGTAATTTCAGATATATGCACAAGTCCTTGTGTTTCTGCATCTAACGCTACAAACGCACCGTAATCTTGAATTCCAGTCACTTTCCCTGTTACAACCACTCCTGTTGTATATTGTTCTGACATATGAAACACTCCCATACGTTTACCATTCTCTCTACAATTATAGAGAGCAAAGCAGATATATTTATTTTAAATATCCGATTGGTTAGTACACATTCTAGATAATGATATCTAGAATGCGCATACCTTATATTAGTAAATTATACCACTATGACAGAACTCATTCAAAATTCATGAAAAATTTCCCTTAAAGAAGTATAATTCTCCAATATTGGGATAGACTACTAACACATGGCTTTCTAGTATTCCCCCCCTTTTATGGACAAAACGTATTACGTTTTGTCCTTTTTTTATTTTCAACAAACCGTTCCATTCTCTTCATTGCTTCCATAAGTTGTTCAAGCGACGTCGCATAAGAACAACGAATAAACCCTTCACCACTTTCGCCAAATACGCTACCAGGGACAACAGCTACTTTTTCTTCCAGCAATAACTGTTCTGCAAATTCCGCTGAAGATAATCCTGTTGAAGATATAGAAGGGAAAACATAAAATGCTCCGCCCGGCACATGACACGTTAAGCCCATTTCATTGAAAGATGTCGTCATAAAATTACGACGCTTCTTATAACTATCTCTCATCCGAATTACTTCATCATTCCCCGCACGTAACGCTTCAAGTGCTGCGAACTGAGACATCGTCGGTGCACACATCATGGAATATTGGTGAATTTTGAGCATCAATTCTGAAAACTGAACAGGAGCTGCAATCATACCGAGACGCCATCCTGTCATCGCAAATCCTTTTGAAAATCCTGAAATTAAAATCGTATGCTCGCGCATATTTTTAATACTCGCGAAACTTGTATATGCTTCGTCGTATACAAGCTCTGCATAAATTTCATCAGATAATACAATTAGATTGTACTTCTCAACAATCACTGCTATTTCTTCAAGCTCGAATTTATTTAGCATCGCACCTGTCGGGTTATTTGGTGAACAAAGTAAAATCGCCTTTGTTTTCGCTGTAATAGCTGCTTCAATTTGTTCTGGTTGTACTTTAAACTCGTTTTCTAGCTTAGTCGCCACAGGAACCGGAACTCCTCCAGCTAATGTCACAAGTGGTGCATAAGAAACGAAGCTTGGTTCAACAATGAGCACTTCATCATCAGGATTTATAATGGCACGCATCGCTACATCTAACGCCTGGCTCGCTCCAACTGTAACAATGATTTCATCACTTGGATCATAAGATACTGCAAATTGTTTTTTTAGATACTTTGCTATTTCTTGACGGAGCTCCAATAATCCTGCATTTGCTGTATATGACGTATACCCTTGTTCCAAAGAACGAATACATGCTTGCCTTACATTCCAAGGGGTAACAAAATCCGGCTCTCCTACCCCGAGGGAAATAACACCTTTCATATTTGCTGCTAAATCAAAAAATTTTCGAATACCAGATGGTTTTAAAGATTCTGCTGATCTAGATAGTTCAAATTGCTTCATGGTGTCACCACAATTCGCTTATCATCATCGTCTTTTTCATAAATAACGCCCTCATGTTTATACTTCTTCAAAATGAAATGAGTAGTTGTAGAAACGACAGATTCAATTGTTGCTAATTTCTCAGAAACAAACATCGCTACTTCCCCCATCGTTTTCCCTTCTAATGTAATAGAAAGATCATATGTCCCTGACATTAAATAAACGGATTTCACTTCTGAATAACGATAAATTTGCTCAGCAACCGCATCAAACCCAACGCCGTGCTTTGGCGTAACTTTCACATCGATCATTGCCGTTAAACCTGTATGTTCTTTCACTTTCGTCCAATCGATATGTGTTACATAATCCACAATAATCTTTTCATTTTCTAATCTCGCAACCATCTTCTTTACTTCTTCTACTTCTATATTTAACAGCTTCGCTAATGTATCTACAGATAATCGACTACTCTTTTCAAGACAAGCTAATAATTCTAATTCTTTTTCTGTCACCATATAAATCATCCTTCCTTTTCGTTTGTGTCTAAATTATACAAATACCCTTTCCAGTTTGAAAAGAAGATTTTTCTATTGAATTATGTCAAAATAAAGTGAAACTTTAATCAGTGGAATGCTTCACCCCACTGATTATCAGCCCACACCAATCGGGCTTTTACGAGCAGTTGATCTCCCACCTCACTTCTTTGTCTCAACCGTCTTTTTAGGTTGGAGTCTTACTGCTCGTTAAAGCGGGGTAAAGTGAAACTTTAATCAGTGGAAAAATGCGTGATAAAGCGAAAGGGGATGGAACCGTGAAACCAAAAATTTATATTGCTGAACCAGTTCCGACATTTGTAGAAAACTATTTATCAGAACACTGTGATTATGAAAAATGGGATCAAAATGAGAAAGTACCTCGTGATGTTCTATTAGAGAAAATACAAGATAAAGATGGGTTATTAAATTTTGGATCTGCTATTAATGAAGAATTACTGACAGTCGCTCCTAACTTAAAAGTAGTGAGCAACATTTCTGTTGGTTACGATAATTTTGATTTACAAGCGATGAAAAATCGAAAGGTTATCGGAACGAATACACCATATGTATTAGATGATACAGTAGCTGATCTCGTTTTCGCCCTTATGCTATCAGCTGGGCGCCGCGTTTGCGAACTCGATTCTTACGTAAAAAATGGTGAATGGAACGCTGAAATCGGAAAAGAACACTTCGGACTAGATGTACACCATAGCACAATTGGTATTATCGGTATGGGCCGAATTGGAGAAGCCGTTGCAAAACGAGCAAAATTCGGATTTGATATGAATGTTCTTTACTATAACCGCCGTCGTAAAGAAGAAGCTGAACAAAAATTCGATGCTACATATTGTGATTTACAGACGCTACTGAAGCAGTCTGACTTTATTGTTCTTCTTACTCCATTAACAGATGAAACATATCACCTTATCGGAGAAAAGGAATTTTCATTAATGAAAGAAACAGCAATCTTCATTAATGCTTCTCGGGGGAAAACAGTAGATGAAGAAGCGTTAATCCATGCTTTAACAGAAAAGAAAATCTTTGCAGCAGGCATCGATACTTTTACACAAGAGCCAATTCAAAAAGATAATCCACTCTTATCATTACAAAATGTTGTGACTTTACCGCACATCGGATCTGCAACATTAAAAACTCGTCAGCAAATGGCCATGACCGCCGCTGAAAATTTAGTTACAGGATTACAAGGAAAAACACCGCCTAATATTGTGCGCGGGTAATACTGAATAAACGAAAGGCAAGATGACATCGTCATCTTGCCTTTTTTTGTTAACATATTTTCTTCTTCCTTGGAGATGATATGAACAAAAATCAATGGAGTGACAAAAAATGAATCATAAATATACTTGTCCTTATTTCACTTTTTCCACTCGCGGCACTACTGTTCATTACGAATTGTATGAACATGATAATAAAACACAACGCCCTACTTTCGTACTCGTTCACGGCTTTTTATCTTCCTCATTCAGTTACCGCCGTCTCATTCCTTTACTAGCGAAGGAAGGAACAGTCATTGCTCTTGATTTACCACCGTTCGGAAAAAGTGATAAGTCTCATCTGTTTAAGTATTCTTATCACAATTTAGCAACGATTATTATTGATTTAATTGAACATTTATCTCTCTCAAACATTGTATTAGTTGGGCATTCTATGGGTGGGCAAATTTCTCTCTATGTAAACCGTATACGTCCTGAACTCATTTCAAAGACGATTTTACTATGTAGCTCGAGCTATTTAGCGCGCGCAACCTTACCTTTACTATACTCTTCTTATTTACCGTTCTTTCATTTATACGTAAAGAACTGGATTATACGGCGCGGCATTGTTCATAACTTAATGAATGTCGTTCATGATCACTCATTAATTGACGATGAAATGAAAAAAGGTTACTCCGCTCCTTTTTATGACAACCGTATATTTCCCGCTTTAACTCGCATGATACGAGACCGTGAAGGTGACTTATCTTCAACTGAATTACAAAAAATCGAAACACCTATCCTACTCATTTGGGGTGAAAAAGACCGCGTCGTCCCTGTACATGTAGGTCATCGTCTACACAAAGATTTACCGAATTCAAAATTTATTTCTTATGAAAATACAGGACATTTACTACCTGAAGAAAAGCCTGAACATGTTTATGAAGAAATTATCGCTTTTTCCGCGCAATAAAATGAAACTTTAATCAGCCCCCACCTAACTTCTTTGCTTCCGCTGAATTTTGAGGTGAGGGTCTTACTACCCAGCAAATAGCGGGATAATATAAAAAAGGCTGTCGGAAATTCCGACAGCCTATAATGAACAGCTTCCACCTTCTTTTATTACAAGTAATTCCATAGCTAATTTCTCACATTTTTCAAGCGCAGGTACTTCCTCAAAAGACATAAAGTATATATGTTGAATCTTCTTTGCGATGTATTTTGGATCGTCAAACACACTTATGACGTTCACAACATCGCTCGCTTCTGTTTCATAAAACTCCGGTCCCATTTGAAACGGATCCCAATTCTTCACAACCTCTATCATCTTTTCATATGTACCCATTCGCTTCCCGCCTTTTCACTTTTTAATACTTTTCTTTATCCTATCACATCAGCTATTCTATAAGAAGAGAGAGAACTTTCATAACTTATTGGTTTTACAGAAGAAGGGAGCAAACTTATGCAACTATTTCATAAAGCAATCAATCGACGTGGAACGCATAGTATAAAATGGGATACATATAAAAACGAAGAACTTATCCATGCTTGGATTGCTGATATGGATTTTGAAGTACCAAAACCAATTCAAACTGCCTTAAAACAACGAATCGAACATCCGATTTTTGGCTATACACTTCCTCCCGAAAATATTGGGAATATTATTTGTAACTGGACAAAACAACAATACGACTGGGATATTCAAAAAGAATGGATTGTCTTTAGCGCCGGAATCGTTCCAGCTCTTAGTACGAGCATACAGGCTTTCACAAAAGAAAACGAATCTGTTCTCGTACAACCACCTATTTATCCTCCATTTTTCGAAATGGTCACAACAAACAACAGACAGTTATACGTGAGTCCATTACAGAAACAAAATGATACATATGTGATAGACTTCAAGCATTTAGAAAAGCAGTTTCAGCAAGGCATCAAACTCATGCTTCTTTGTAGCCCTCATAACCCAATCGGGCGCGTTTGGACGAAAGAGGAACTTGTGCAGCTCGGATCGTTATGTACTAAATATAACGTAATCGTTGTGGCGGATGAAATTCATTCCGATATTATTTATGCAGATCATACACATACACCGTTCGCTTCCTTATCTGAAGAATTAGCAGAGCGCACTATCACTTGTATGGCTCCAAGTAAAACATTTAATATCGCTGGATTACAAGCATCGATTATTATCATTCCAAACGAAAAACTGCGTCAAGCCTTTACATCTATCCAATATAGACAAGGCTTCCACGGATTAAATATCTTCGCTTATACAGCGATGCAAAGTGCCTATACAGAATGTAATGATTGGCTAAACGAAATTCGATTATATATAGAAGATAATGCTCAATTTGCTTGTGAATATATTAAAACTCACATACCTGCTCTTTCCGTAACGAAGCCAGAAGGTAGCTTTTTATTATGGATTGATTGTTCTCGTCTAAAGCTTTCTCAAAACGAGCGTACTGCATTACTTGGGGAAAAAGGAAAAATCATTGTTGAACCTGGTGAGAAATACGGGTTAGGTGGCGAAGAACATATTCGAATTAATATCGGCTGTCCACGATCTGTTTTAGAAGAAATTTTAAACAGACTGCGTCATACGTTTTCATAATAAGAAAGGAGTCTGTCCCCCTAATCATTCTTGGACAGACTCCTTTGTCATATTTTGTCGGTAAGTCGATATATTTCAAGTTACGGTCGATATATTCCAATAATCGCTGATATATTTTCAATTACATTTCACAAAGAAAGCTACCATTCACGGTAGCTTTTACTTTTTCTTCATATCCGATGCTTTTTTTACAATTACGCCACAAGCAATTCGATCCCCTGATTTACCTGTCGGTTGAGTCATACCATCATCAGGGTTTTCTGTAATAATAATAGACGCTCCATCTTTTCTATGAATCGTCGTTTTTCCTTCTTCAAGTGTGATGTGTGGGGCATTAATTTCCGCTTTAATCTTTCCAGAACCATCTGCAACTACGTTCGGTAAATCACCGTTTTCTGCACCCTTCGGATTAAGAAGACCATGTTTTTTATCATCTGGATTAAAATGATTTCCGGATGATTCAAAACGAGGTGCCTTACACTCTCCGATTTCATGTACATGTAGTCCGTGCGGGCCTGGCGTGAAACCTTCCCCTTTAATCGTAATTTTCACTCCACTTGTTTGCTGCACTACTTTCGCAGTCCCTACTTCATCTCCTGAAGCATTATGTAATTTCACTTCAATTTCTTTCGGCTTTCCTTGGTCACAACCTGCCATCAGAAATAATAAACAACAACTGAAAAAAAGCCGTTTCTTCATTTTATTCCCTCCAAAATATATTCTGCCCTTAGATTGTCCGAGCATAGAGGGAAACATACAAAAATGCATTACTGTTTCTTTTCAGCTAATAGTTTTTCTTCAACTTTCTGCAATCGCTCTGCTTCTCTTTTTGATACACGAATAAACATGCGCCACGTGGCAATAGCACCGATAATAAATAGAACGCAAACAATCCCTGGAATAATATATTCTGTTTTATCTTCCGGAAAATATAAAGGCATCATATAGAACACTCCTTATTATAGGATTTATAAAACATCAGAATTTTCTGTTATATCATTTTAAATTATAGTGGAACCTATCCATATTCTCAAGGGGCGTTCTGAAAGCAAATGATTTCTTTGACTCCTTCTCCTACTTTCCTTACTATAAACTTGAGGTGAAAAATATGAGAGAAACATTTGAAATTGGCGAAATCGTTACTGGTATTTATAAAACAGGAAAATACATTGGCGAAGTTACAAATAGCCGCCCTGGCAGTTACGTCGTAAAAGTATTAGCTGTTTTAAAACATCCGGTGCAAGGTGACTTACATAACGTAAAACAAGCTGACGTACCATTTTTCCATGAAAGACGCGCTTTAGCTTTCCGTGAACAGACGAACATTCCAGAGCAAATGGTGAAAAAATATGAAGGAGAAATTCCGGATTATACCGAGTCACTAAAATTAGCATTAGAAACTCAAATGAATTCATTTTTTGAAGATGATTCACCTTTTGCAGAGCGTAGTCTAGAAACATTACAACAGTTAAAGAAAGACTACAAACTCTAAAAAACAAAACGACCAAATTACATAATGTGCAATTTGGTCGTTACTGTGTGCTCACTTTCTTTAACACTTTTGAAAAATCAACGAGTTCTCCTAATGTTGGAGGTGCTGGCTTTACTAAATACTCTTTATCTTTTTCTACTAGTTTAAAAATATTGTACGTCGTCATCGCATCATCAAGCGCACAATGATGCTTCCCTGTCCCTACTTTTCCATACGCCTCAATTGCTTTCCATAATCCTGTTTGATTTCTTTCTCCAAAAAACTTCTTATACTCAAGCGATAAATCACGACACTGTCCGAAGAATGGAAAAGCTATCCCTGCCATCTCACAATTATGCTTCAGCACTTTCATATCCATATTTCCCCACGTTACAATTGTCGGTTTACATTTCGTTTCGTATTCTGCAAGCTTCTTAACGAGTTCAGGAAATGAAATCCCTTTATCTACGACTTCTTGTTTTATTCCCAAAAACTTCTTACATCGATCCGTTAAAGAGGGAAATGTTTTCGGCCTGACATGTGATGAATACGTATCTTCTACCTTACAGCCAGCAACTGAAACGAGTCCTACCTCAATAATCTCTGGAAAAAATCCTTTCGGTTTCTTTCTATGCTGGGGCATCGTAAACTCAAAGTCTAAAAATAAAAATCGTTGTTCATCCATACGATCCCTTCCTTATCATTTTTGTCATTCCTTTCTATTTGACACTCCTACACGAACAAGCTCGAATGCTAATTCCATTTTAAATATTCAGATTGGATGTATCTTATATATATGTCAAATGCCCACAAATATTTTAAAAAATAAGAAAAAATGACCTATGCAGAAAATATGACAAAATCTCTCCTTTCATTTACATCCGCAGTTTTTCTACTTTATAATGACGTTATGTGTGTTTCATCTAGTTAATATTTGACACACTAAGAAAAATGAATGAAAGGAGATGAGATTTTTGCACGAAACAACGCAAGAACTCGCTAACTGGCAGTATTATTTTGCTATCGCAGTCTTTTTAATTACATATGCCATTATTATTTCTGAAAAAATTAATCGCGCTGTCATCGCACTTCTCGGTGCAGCATTCATGGTAATTGTGGGGGTCGTCGATTTACATAACGCCTTTACGAAACATATTGAATGGGGAACGATTACGCTACTCATCGGTATGATGATTTTGGTGAACATTACGAGTAAATCAGGTGTTTTCCAATACGTTGCCATTAAAGCAGCAAAAGGGGCACAAGGAAATCCAATTAAAATTTTAATTTCCCTTTCCCTACTTACCGCGCTTGGCTCCGCATTTTTAGATAACGTTACAACTGTACTTCTTGTTGTTCCAGTTACTTTATCTATTACGCGCATACTGCAAGTAAATCCTGTTCCTTATTTACTTTCTGAAATTATTTTTTCAAATATTGGAGGAACAGCAACATTAATTGGTGATCCACCTAACATTATGATTGGTTCTGCAAATAAGCATTTAGACTTCAATGCTTTCCTATTGAATCTAGCACCAATCGTAATTATTATTATTGCAGTTACAGCAACAATACTTTACTTCATGTACCGCAAACAATTAATTGCCGATCCTGTACAAGTAAAAAAATTAATGAGCTTAGATGAAAAACAATACATTAAAGATCCAGTATTAATGAAAAAATCTTTAACGGTACTTGGACTTACAATTGTAGGTTTCATGACTCATTCTATTTTCCATATTGATGCCGCTATTATCGCCTTAACTGGTGCTACTGTACTTATGTTAATTGGTGTGAAAGAACATGAAATTGAAGAGGTATTCGCAAGTGTAGAATGGGTAACAATCTTCTTCTTCGCAGGGCTATTCGTACTTGTTGGAGGACTTATCGATATCGGTCTTATCAAAATGTTAGCTCAAAAAGTAATTGGTATAACAGGCGGAGATATTTCTTACGCATCCATCCTTATTTTATGGGTATCTGGTATCGCCTCTGCAACAATTGATAACATCCCATTCGTTGCAACAATGATTCCACTTATTAACGATATGGCAGTTGGGCTAGGCTTATCACCATCTGACGCACAAATCGATGTATTATGGTGGGCATTAGCACTAGGTGCTTGTCTGGGCGGAAACGGAACATTAATCGGAGCTTCTGCTAACGTAATCGTTGCAGGTATCGCGAGCCGCGAAGGACATAAATTTAGTTACATGGACTTCCTAAAAGTCGGTTTCCCAATTATGATCGTTTCATTAATCATTTCTCACATTTATATTTATTTACGCTACCTTATGTAGTAAAAAAAGCGCTCTGATAATCCGGGCGCTTTTTTACTTATATCTAAAATATATCGACTTATCAACAAAACGAAAAATCTACTCTTTATATCTCACCGGTTCATTCCGAATAATAAATAAATGAATCGGTAAGAACACCGAAAATGTGATTACATGAATAATCGTAAATAATATAGAGTTCGTTCCGTATCTGTCTAAAATAGCGTAGATAAGATAAATGGACAATACAATCGATACAGCTGTTGCTAGTAAACTTATAATTGGTACGAAATTAAAAATAAAACATGCAACATATATGCCGAATACTTTCCACCCTGCTTCTTCTTTCAAAAAATCTGGTAATTTATCTTTCGCTAAGTCACCCCATGTCTTACTATTCAAAAACGGAATAAACGCAAGCACCCCGTCCGTTGCACCATCATTTTTCGCCATCGAATAAAGTGCAAAAGCCGTTAACAAATATGAAATAATTGCCCAAATCAATATAACAAGAATAAACGCAAAACTAAGAGCAAAGAAACCTGCTAATACGCCTTGATCCTCCATCTTATCCTCTCCTCTCTACTTTCAACATATTTCATTACATTGCAAGTTATGTTTTAAAATTTATCCAAACTCTTTGTATAATAAGAGAAGAAAGAGAATAAGAGAGGAGCAACACTTATGCATCCATTTGTAAAAGCATTACAAGAGCATTTCACAGCTCATCAAAATCCTGAAAAAGCAGAACCTATGGCTCGTTATATGAAAAATCACTTCCCATTTCTAGGTATTCAAACACCGGAAAGACGCCAATTATTAAAAGACATCATTCAAATACATACTCTCCCAGATCAAAAAGACTTCCAAATTATCATACGTGAGCTTTGGGACTTGCCAGAACGTGAATTCCAAGCGGCCGCACTTGATATTATGCAAAAATATAAAAAGCATATAAACGAAACTCATATCCCCTTCTTAGAAGAACTGATTGTCACAAAATCTTGGTGGGACTCTGTCGATAGCATCGTCCCTACATTTTTAGGCGATATCTTTTTAAAACATCCAGAATTAATTTCTGCCTATATTCCAAAATGGATTGCATCAGATAACATATGGTTACAACGTGCCGCTATTTTATTCCAACTAAAATATAAACAAAAGATGGATGAAGAACTTCTTTTCTGGATTATTGGACAACTACATTCTTCAAAAGAATTTTTCATTCAAAAAGCGATTGGCTGGGTCCTTCGTGAATATGCAAAAACAAATCCGAATGTAGTTTGGGAATACGTTCAAAACAATGAGCTCGCTCCATTAAGTAAGCGTGAAGCAATTAAGCATATTAAAGAAAATTACGGAATAAATAATGAAAAAATAGGCGAGACTCTATCATAGATAGACGCGTTCCTCTATTGAGATTTAAAAAAGAACGTGTTAGAATATGTTCATTATTATTAATATAAGTAGCGATGACGGACTTATAAGTACTTGCATAAAAAGCGATTCAGGGATAGTGAAAGCCTGAAGCCGCAAGGAAACGGCAGTCCCGAGCAATACATGATAAAGTGGATGCACCTTTTGTGTATCAACTAGGGTGGAACCGCGGGCAAACGCTCGTCCCTAGGCAAATAAGCCTTGGGATGAGCGTTTTTTTATGTTCTTTTTAGCATATACTGCTCGTTTCCAAAGTATCAGAGTATGTCATCGCCAATACGTTAACTTTCAAAAGGAGGATTTTCTTATGTATTCAATGGAACAAGTTGTAAACTTAGCGAAACATCGCGGTTTTGTTTTCCCTGGTTCTGAAATTTACGGTGGTCTTGCAAACACTTGGGATTACGGTCCACTTGGAATCGAATTAAAAAATAACGTTAAAAAAGCTTGGTGGAAAAAATTCATTCAAGAATCTCCACACAACGTTGGTTTAGACGCAGCTATTTTAATGAACCCTAAAACTTGGATCGCTTCTGGTCACGTTGGTAACTTCAACGATCCAATGATTGACTGTAAAAAATGTAAAGCTCGTCACCGTGCTGACAAATTAATTGAAGATGCTTTAGATGCAAAAGGCATCGAAATGGTTGTTGACGGTCTTACTTTCGACCAAATGGCTGACTTAATGAAAGAACATGAAGTAAAATGTCCTGATTGCGGTAGTGAAGAATTCACTGAAATCCGTCAGTTCAACTTAATGTTCAAAACATTCCAAGGTGTTACAGAGTCTAGCACAAACGAAATCTTCCTTCGTCCTGAAACAGCACAAGGTATTTTCGTAAACTTCAAAAACGTTCAACGCTCTATGCGTAAAAAGCTTCCATTTGGTATCGGCCAAATCGGTAAGAGTTTCCGTAACGAAATCACGCCTGGTAACTTCACATTCCGTACACGTGAATTCGAACAAATGGAACTTGAATTCTTCTGTAAGCCTGGTGAAGATTTAGAGTGGTTTGCATTCTGGCGTGAAACTTGTAAAAACTGGTTACTTTCACTTGGTATGTCTGAAGAGAGCATGCGTCTTCGTGACCACGGTGAAGAAGAGTTATCTCACTACAGTAATGCAACAACTGACATTGAATTCAAATTCCCATTCGGTTGGGGCGAACTTTGGGGCGTTGCATCTCGTACAGACTTCGACTTAAAACGTCACATGGAACATTCAAACGAAGACTTTAACTATATTGATCCACAAACGAATGAGCGTTACGTGCCATACTGCATCGAGCCATCTTTAGGCGCAGACCGCGTAACATTAGCATTCTTATGTGATGCATATGAAGAAGAGCAATTAGAAAACGATTCTCGTACAGTTCTTCGTTTCCACCCTGCTTTAGCACCATACAAAGCAGCTATCTTACCATTATCTAAGAAGCTATCTGAAGGTGCTACTGAAGTATTCGCAGAATTAGCTAAAGACTTCATGGTAGACTTTGATGAAACTGGTTCTATCGGTAAACGTTACCGTCGTCAAGACGAAATCGGTACACCATTCTGTATCACATACGACTTCGACTCAGTTGAAGACAAAGCTGTTACAGTACGTGACCGTGACACAATGGAACAAGTTCGTATGCCAATTAGCGAACTAAAAGGTTTCTTAGAGAAGAAAATCCAGTTCTAATTATAAGAAAAAGAGGCTGCTCATAAGAGCGCCTCTTTTTTACTTTTCACGTTTTTCTTTAATTGCTACTGTACATCTTGATATACATAGTAAATCATCATTTTCATCAATAATACGAACATCCCAAACCATTGTCGATTGTCCTCTATGTATCGGTGTTCCGATCGCTGTTACAATTCCATCTTTCTTTGAGCGAATGTGGTTTGCATTAATTTCTAATCCGAAACAAATACATTTTTCTTGATCAATTAAATTATATGAACCAACACTTGCCACTGTTTCCGCTAATGCAACCGATGCACCTCCATGTAAAAATCCAAACGGTTGATGCGTACGCTCATCAACAGGCATCGTAGCAACTACCTTATCTTCTGTCATCTCTAACAACTCAATTCCAAGTGAATCCATTAAAGTTTTTGCCATATCGCTTCCCCCTTCTCTTACTTTAATTAAATGTATAATTTTACCTATTTATTTTCAAACTACTTATAACACTTATATAAGGAGGCTTCACCTAAATGAAACAGAAATTTTGTATATTACTGCTTATGTTCTCCTTGCTGACTATTGTACCAAATTGTGCAATAACAGCCAAAGCATCTAACCTGACAATCGATGTTAAGACTGTAACGCAAAAAGGTAAGAAACCTTATATAGAATATCAAATAAATAGGCCTTCTTTTCACAACTTTTCTGATTCTAAATTTCAAAATAAACTCAATTTATACTACAAAAAATCCACTGACAAATTTAAAAACAAATTAGAAAAAGAAGCAAAAAAATATTATAAAGAGACAGAAGGATCTAGTACACCCTTTCATCCGTACGTAGCAAATGTTGATTATAAAGTCTCTTTAAACAAACCACCTTTTCTTAGCCTATATGTGAATTACTATCAATATACTGGCGGAGCACACGGTCTTTATACGTGGAAGGCAAATACATTTGATTTAAACGAAAAAAAGGTGCTGCATTTAGACGATTTATTTCAACAAAAGGATAAATATAAAGATGTAATCCGTGCAGAGATTGTACGACAAATTAAACAAAATGAAAGCATTTATTTTCCAGATGCAACTGAAAAAGTAATGAGTATGAAAAAATTTCACTTCTTTTTAGAGCCAGACAATCTCGTCATTTATTTCCCTTTATATGAGATTGCTCCCTATTCAAGTGGAATTCCGCAATTTCGTATTCCATATACGTTGCTAAGAGACTATTTAAAGCCTTCTTATCAAAATATTTTGATTGACAACAAGTAAATATTTTCGCTACGATAATGTTAACCTAAAAACAACAGGAGGTTAACATTATGAGAAGATTTCATGTTTTAGATTTAGCATTAGCTGCCATGTTCGTTGCTCTTATGGCCATCGGTGCAAATATTGTATCTTGGGCACCTTTCTTACAAGTAGCAGGCATCCCATTATCTATGCAACCATTTTTCGCAATTTTAGCAGGTCTTCTTCTTGGAAGTAGACTTGGTGCCTTATCCATGACTGTATATATGCTCGTTGGCTTAGCCGGCGCACCAATCTTCGCTAACTTCAAAGCTGGATTTGGAGCAATTTTAGATCCTACTGGTGGTTTTATTATCGCCTTTATTATCGTTGCTTACGTATCAGGAAAACTAGTAGAACAAAAAGAAAGACCAACTTTCATTACATTTGCAATTGCCTCTTTCACTGGAATTATTTTAACTTATATAATCGGTACTACTTACATGTACGGAGCAGTCAATCTCTTTATGGGCGGTAATATGAGCTATAAAGCTGCTTGGATGATTATGATGTGGTTTGCAGTAAAAGATATTGCATTTACAATTATCGGTGCTATTATCGCACCTCGCATATACTATGCTGTGCGTCGTTCTGCTTATCAGCATTCTCATTCGACGATTTCATAATAAAAAAATGAGTTATTTCAGTATACTGAAATAACTCATTTTTTATTATGACTCTTGATTCGCTTGTTCTTCTAAAATTTTCTTCATCATTGCAACCATGTCATCACGTAATTCTGGGTGTTGCAGGGCCATTTCAATTGTCGTTTGAACGAATCCTAGCTTTTCACCTACGTCGTAGCGCTTTCCTTCGAAATCGTAAGCAAATACACGTTGGATTTCATTTAAGCTTTGGATTGCATCTGTTAATTGAATTTCACCACCAGCACCGACATGTTGCTGTTCTAAGAACATAAAGATTTCAGGCGTTAAAATGTAACGGCCCATAATTGCTAAGTTTGAAGGAGCTGTACCTTGTGCTGGTTTCTCAACGAAATTGCGAACTTGGTAACGACGACCTTCTTGTTCTAATGGATCGATAATTCCATAGCGATGTGTTTCCGACTCTGGAACAGTTTGTACACCAATAACAGAAGAAAGTGTTTTTTCATACTCATCCATTAATTGACGTAAACACGGTTTCTCAGCTTGGACAATATCATCACCTAGTAACACTGCAAACGGCTCATCACCAATGAATTTACGCGCACACCAAACAGCATGTCCTAGTCCCTTCGGCTCTTTTTGACGGATATAATGAATATCTACCATTTTTGAAGAAGCTTGTACTTTTTCAAGCAACTCATATTTTTTCTTCTCTAATAAGTTTTGTTCTAGTTCAAATGCATTATCAAAATGATCTTCAATAGAACGCTTTGTTTTACCAGTAACGATAATAATATCTTCGATACCCGATTTCACTGCTTCTTCTACAATGTATTGGATCGTTGGTTTATCTACTATCGGTAACATTTCTTTCGGCATTGCTTTCGTTGCTGGTAAAAAACGTGTTCCTAATCCAGCTGCTGGGATTATCGCTTTTCTTACTTTTTTCATCACAAAATACCCTCTCTCCTGTCGGAATCAATAGCAATTATTTCCTACATAAAACAAAAGGGAGATTTCGCTCCCTTTTGTTCCTTACTACTTAAAATTACTTTGTATTATAAACGATTCATAATGTCTTCTTTAATAGTAAGTAACTTTTGTTCACTATTTTGTAAAGAACTATCTTTTACACCAAAGTAAAACTTAATCTTCGGCTCAGTTCCAGATGGACGTAGGCAAAACCATGAACCATCCTCTAATTGATATTTTAACACATTTGATTTCGGTAAGTGAATCTCTTCTTTATGTCCATCTTGTAAAGATGTAACGATGCTTGCTTTATAGTCTTCCACTGCTACGACTGTTAAGCCTGCTACTTCTTTCGGCGGATTCTCACGGAACGTTGCCATCATCTCTTGGATTTTTTCAGCTCCATCTTTTCCTTTTAACGTTAACGATACAAGGTCTTCACGGAAGAAACCGTACTTCTCAAATACTTCTAATAGACCGTCATATAACGTTTTCCCTTGTGATTTGTAGTATGCAGCTACTTCACATGCAAATAGGACAGATTGTACTGCATCTTTATCACGGCAGAATGGGCGGATTAAATAACCATAGCTTTCCTCATAACCGAATTGGAATTCATATTGTCCGCTTTCTTCATACTGCCTAATTTTCTCACCGATAAATTTAAATCCAGTTAACGTATCAACTGTATCTAAACCGTATGCTTTCGCAATTGTACGACCAATCTCAGACGTTACGATTGTTTTTAAGACGACACCGTTCTCCGGAAGCGTTCCGTTTTCTTTCTTTTGAGATAGTAAGTAATCAAGCATTAATGCACCTGTTTGGTTTCCTGTTAATACTTGGAACTCACCATTATGATTGCGCACCGCTACACCTAGACGATCTGCGTCAGGATCAGTTGCGATTAATACATCTGCGCCTACCTTTTCACCGTCACGAATGGCATACTCAAACGCTGCGTGCTCTTCTGGGTTCGGTGATTTTACTGTAGAGAAGTTTGGATCTGGTAACTCTTGCTCTTTTACAACTGTTACATCTGTAAATCCAACTTCTTTTAAACCACGGCGTACAGAAATATTTGATGTTCCGTGTAATGGTGTAAAGACGATTTTTAAGTCTTTACCAACCTTTTGCACCATTTCTTTATTAATGATGACATTGTTCAATTCTGCAGCATATGCATCATCTACTTCTTGTCCAATAATATGTAATAAACCGTCAGCTTTTAATTGCTCTACATCAGCGACTTCAACTGTTAATTCATCTTCTACTGCATTTACGTAGCTAATTAACTCATCTGCTTCTTTTGGAGGTAACTGTCCACCATCTTCACCGTATACTTTGTATCCGTTATATTCAGGTGGATTATGGCTTGCCGTAAGAACGATTCCACTTACTGTATGTAAATGACGAACTGCGAAAGAAAGTACTGGCGTTGGACGTAAGCTTTCAAACACATATGTTGTGATACCGCGTGCCCCAAGTGTAGCAGCAACTTCCATTGCGAACTCAGGTGATTTATGACGAGAATCATAGGCTACAACAACACCGCGTTTTTTCGCTTCCTCACCTAATTTTTCAATAAAGCTTGCTAATCCTTTTGTTGCTTTACGAACTGTATATACGTTTAAACGGTTCGTACCAGCACCAAGTTCACCACGCATACCACCTGTGCCAAACTCTAGATTTTTATAAAAGCTATCCTCGATTTTCTTCTCATCTTGCTTCATATTTTCTAGCTGTTCTTTTAATTCTGCATCTAATTGTGCGTAAGAAAGCCAGCGACTAAATTCTTGTTTCCAATTCATTCTTCTCTCTCCTCTCGCTCGTCATACCTTTATTATATGAAAAAAACATGCTGTATCTCAATATTTTATAAAATCTAGCAGGATTTTACTAGGAATATTTGTATACACTATTGTTAAATACTCCACTAAAGGGAATGAGGATTATGCACGAATGGGGCTTGTCAGAAGAGCTCAAAATACAAACAAAGCAAATGATTGAAATTGCTGAAAAAGAACTATCGATTATGAGGAACGCAATCGATAAAGAAGACGAATGTATTTTATGCAAAATGGAAGATATTCATCATATGTTAGCAAATGTACAAACATTGGCAGCTACATACTATATTCAGGCATATTTATCACCTTATACGGAAAGTTCATCTTTTATTACGACAGCTATCCAACATTTAAGCGCCAGAAAACATGGTGCTCTTATCGTTGTGGAACGAAACGAGACGCTTGAAGCTCTCATTCAAACTGGAACGACATTAAACGCTCACTTAACTGCACCATTACTCGAATCAATATTTTATCCAGGTAACCCTCTTCATGACGGTGCCGTTCTCGTAAAAAATAATCATATTGTCTCAGCTGCTAATATTCTTCCTTTAACGAAAAGTACAGAAGTTGATCCTGAGCTAGGAACACGTCACAGAGCTGCAATTGGCTTATCAGAAAAGAGTGATGCACTTATATTAGTTGTCTCTGAAGAAACGGGCCGTACTTCTTTTGCTTTAAACGGGATTTTGTATACGATTTCTTTATAAACACTTTTTAGCACTTTTTTGAACAGCGCGGTAGTAAATGAAGTTATATCGAATTACCAACAAATACACCTACAATATGAATAAAAAGGCTGTCTACAAAATTTGAGACAGCTTTTTATTCAAAAAAATTATTCTTCTACAAAATGCTCGAAAAGTATACGAATTACCTATACCATTGCTCGAGCTGACCATAAATTATTTGCTCACAGGGATGTCTAAGTACACTTACTACTCTTTTTGTACTCAAAACATGTTTAGACCTCTTTCATAACAACTATATGTTTTCTAAAATGCTTCACTTCTAGCTATTATTTTTTATCTATTTTTAAGAAATAGTAAAAAAGGGTACTTTAGAAATCCTATCTAAAGTACCCTTTTATTAAAAATCTATTTTATTATAAAGAATAATTGGAGACTGCAAAATGATAAAAATATAGCATACTTTCAAAATTATTTATAATTATTAATATTAATATTAAACATAAAGCAACTACTTTTACACGTCTCATCACTTTAAAACCATATGCTAATAATAACGGTATTGTAAATACCATATGTGCGCCATAAATAAATGCTTCAGATGCCCCAAAACCAATAATTCCATGTAAAACAATATTAAATAGTAAACAGAAACTTAAAAACCTTACGAAAGGCTCTTTTCTAAAGTTTTTCCATACAGCTACTATTATAAAAGCATACACAGATACAATCACAATCCACCCGATCATAGTATGCGATGGAAGTATATTTAATTGTGCGAATTGCTCACCTTGTCTTAAAGTAACTTCCGAGAATGGTCCAAAGATGAATGAAGATCCCAATACCAAATGAAATGCTAGTATATACTTAGACCCTACATATTCCTCTGAAAAACCTTGTTTCTCTGTAAATTTAATATTAGTATTGATTACATCAATAAGTGATATGTTATTTTCTATAATCACTAATACGAAAAGAAGAACGACCACAATGATAGAAATACCAGTCCAAATAATTCTTTTCTTTAATGTTTTATAACTCATTACACTACCTAAAAACCACATAAACGAATTTGTTAATGTAACTCCCGTTATTCCTATTGCCAATAACATATTAGCAACGCTGAATCCTGCTTTCGCTTCTTTTTCTCCTGTAATAAACGGATAACATACAAAACACATCAGTACCAATGTGAAATTGGCATAAACAAAAGATTCCGGTGTCCACGTAATAACTAACAGAGTAGCTGAAAATCCGTACATAACCGCTAATAGGAAAGAAACAATTACATTCTTACAAATTTTACAACATAACATGTAAATCATGACTACACTTATCGTACTTAAGAACGCTTGGAAAAATATAATACCTTGCACTACATTTTTTACACCTAGTGATGATACCACTGTTGCTATTTCCTCAGTTAAAAAATTTAAAAATGGATGTCGAAACAACACTTCATCTGCAATTGGTATTTTAGCCAAGAAAAAACTTAAAATGTAATAACCCTGATCAAAAGAAAAATACATGTCATACCAGGAAGCTGTTAAAATCTTAGAGTCGTTTTCCATTTTCCAACCGATAAAAAAGTAAAATGACCAATAAAAAATGAAAAGGACAAGGGCTAATATCCCCTTTCCTTTATAACCATTCCAAATACTCAATACTTCTTCTCCTCTCTAAGGTAGAAATACCATAATTAGATGTGCTACGTACCCAATAACTGTTCCTAACACAAGTCCACCAAAAATCTCATGCCAATGATGTCCTTGGCGCTCCCTTAATTTTTCTTCTTCCGAACTTATATGTTTATTCAACATTCTTGCATGTTTACCAACTGTACGGCGAAGTCCTGTGGCATCAATGATAACAATTGTTAAAATTGCCATCCCGATTCCAAACATCGGCGTATTAAAACCTTCATGAAACCCTATTGTCATGACCATACTTGATAAAATCGTTGTATGCGTACTAGGAAATCCACCGTTTCCAACTAAACGAAAAGCATCTTTTCCAGAACGAAGATAATTCACTAAAAATTTCAATACTCCCGAAGCTACCCAAGCTATAAATGGAAGTACACAATATAAATATGTTCCCATTGCTTTACCTCCTATGATTTTGCAATAAATAAAATACCAGCCACTATACATACCATTCCAGCAATTTTCATGAAATTGATTGTTTCACCAAATAATAATGCTGACGCAATAATAACAAATACATATCCGAAACTCACCATTGGGTATGCATAACTTAAATCAACCTTTCTCAGCACAATCATCCATAATAATGCACTTAAACCGTAAAAAGCTAGTCCGAAAAAGTTCGGTACGTTAATGAAATTCATAATACCTACAGCCGCTGAACTTTGTGATTTCATTGCGCCAAACTTTAATAAAATTTGCCCTACAACTCCCATACCAACTGATAAAATAATCATCAAAAATTGTTGCATCTCTATACTCCTTAACTGTTTATATTCAAAAAATGTTTTATTCCAAATAAAAAACGTTTAAGACACTCCTCTTAAACGTTTTAACAAACCCGAATAGAGTAATTAAAAGTTCAATAGTATAATAATAACTGTTATCGCATATAACAACACTGTTATTAAAATATGCTGATCCTCTAATAAAACTTTATCTGGTTCTCCACCTTTATCTTCCATGTGAACTAAATATAAATAACGAAAAATCCCGTAAATTACAAATGGGATTGTCCACATTAAATAGATACTTTTCCCTGCATTAAAAGTAAAGATAGCATAAGTTACAATAGTTGCCGACGTAACAATTGTACTTAATTGGTCTAACAAAGCAGGAGAATAACTTTCTAATACTTTTCTATGAGAACCTTTATTATTCTGTAACAATACTAATTCATGTCTTCTTTTATTAATAGCCAAGAATAGTGACAGTAATAATGTACATAATAAAAACCACGGTGTAAATGGCACTTGAATAACTAATCCACCGGCCAATGCTCGTAAAACAAATCCAGATGCAATAATTAAAATATCAATGAGTACAACGTGCTTTAAACGAATTGAATACGCTACATTTAAAATAAAATAGGCTGCTAATACTAAGCACAATAACGGATTTAATATATATGAAACTACTAAAGACGCTACTAAAATAACACAACCTGCCGTAATAGCAAAGTACGGATTTAATGCCCCCGATGCCATCGGTCGATATCGCTTAACAGGGTGCTGTCGATCTGCCTCGATATCCATAAAATCATTTAAAATATAGACACAGCCAGATATTGCACAAAATAGCGCAAAACAAATTGCAGCTTGTGCCACCATAGTCAAAGATACTTGTTTTATTGAAAAGACTAACGCTGCAAATACAAGCAAGTTTTTAGTCCATTGTTTCGGGCGTAACTGTTTAAAAAACAATACAACTATATTTTGTTGAGATAAAGTTCCTTCCCTCATAATAATAAGAGTGCTTCTATTTTGTCACTCTCTTCTTTCCCTCCCTATTCAATTGTTATTTACTTCTAATACAGGAAAGATTATATCACATAAGTATAACATTGAAAATCAACTATTAAATACCAATAAAAAAAGGCTGTCTCAAAAATTTGAGACAGCCTTTTCTTTAAAAAATTATTCTTCTCCGAAACGCTCCACAAGTGTTGCAAGTGTACGTACCATTGCACCAGTTGCTCCAGCTGGACCTAAGTCGTGCGCGCCTTTTGTTTCTGATGTTCCAGCGATATCTAAGTGTACCCACGGTGTATCTTCAGCGAATTCGCCTAAGAATGTACCTGCCATAACCGCATGTCCTTCACGGCCTGGTGAGTTATTTAAATCAGCAAACTTACTGTTTCTCACACGTTCTTTATCACGATCAAAAATCGGTAGTTGCCAAATTGGCTCATCTGTTTCCATAGAAGCCTCTAGCACTTGCTCAAATAACTCTTCATTATTTGTCATTGCGCCTGTCGTATAGTTTCCAAGTGCAACAATTACACCGCCTGTTAATGTTGCAACATCAACAAGGTAGTTTGCACCAAGTTTTTTCGCATACGTAATACCGTCAGCTAAAGCTAGACGACCTTCTGCATCCGTATTTAATACTTCAATTGTTTTTCCGCTCATAGATGTGATTACATCGTCTGGCTTAAATGCCGTACCACTTACAACGTTATCAGTTGAAGGAATAACAGCGATCACATTTTGTTCTGGGCGAAGTTCACCGATAATTTCCATCGCACCTAATACAGCAGCTGCACCTCCCATATCACCTTTCATACCAACCATGCCTTCACGTGGTTTTAAAGAATAACCACCTGTATCGTATGTAATACCTTTTCCAACGAATCCAATGACATCTGTCCACTCTTCTTTTCCTTTATAAATAAGAGCAATCATTTTTGGTGGCTCTACACTACCTTGGTTTACTGCAAGTAACGCACCCATACCAAGATCTTCCATCTCTTCTTTCTCAAGAACTTTATAGTCCATATCATACTTCTCCGCTAATTCAACAGCATACTCAGCAAGCTTTGTCGCTGTTAATACGTTTGGCGGCATATTTACAAGTGTACGAGCTGAATTTGTTGCACGTCCATGTACGTAGCCAACTGTTAATGCTGCTTCAATTTCTTGTGCATCTTCCGCTGTAATAGCCGTGAACTTCTCTAACTCTACACAATCCTTTTTATCTGATTTATACGTTTGTAACTCATATGTACCAAGGCCTTGTACCTCTGCCGCAATATGAGCGACATCAATCGCGTCTAATTTCTCTGTTACGAAAGAATCCAGTAACATTGCTGCATCTTGTACTTTTGCTGCTTGCAGTGTTTTAAACGCCTTACCAAGAGCCGCACGTAACGTTTCTGTCGTGTAAGATTCTTTCTTGCCTAAACCAACAAAATAATAACGTTTCACATTTGTTTTCCCTAAGCTATGTACTTTCGAAATGGCCTTTTTCTTCGTAGATAATTCTTTCTCTTCTAGTAAAACTTGTAATTGTCCTTCAAACGCTTTGTCCAGTTCTTGTACAAAACTACTCATTTTCTCTTCTTCAAATAAAGCGATAATTACTGCTTCATGACCTGCTAATTCCTTCTGTACTTGAAACATGTTCAGACCCCCTAAATTTCTCTATTTTTATTATAACTATATTTTTTCTAAAATGCGATAATTCGGACTTCTATTTTGTATCTATTTTTAAGGAATAATAAAAGGGTACTTTAGATATCCTATCTAAAGTACCCTTTTATTAAAAATAAACCTTATTATAAAGAGTAGTTCGAGACTGCAAAATGATAGAAATATAACATACTCTCAAAATTATTTATTAATATTAATAGTAATATTATACATAAACCAACTACTTTTATACGTCTCATCACTTTAAAGCCATATGCCAATAATAAAGGTATTGTAAATACCATATGTGCCCCATAAATAAATGCTTCAGATGCTCCAAAACCAACAATTCCATGTAAAACAATATTAAATAGTAAACATAAA
This sequence comes from Bacillus sp. PK6-16, assembly GCF_056530295.1. Taxonomy (NCBI): domain Bacteria; kingdom Bacillati; phylum Bacillota; class Bacilli; order Caryophanales; family Bacillaceae; genus Bacillus; species Bacillus sp. PK6-16. The sequence goes on along the minus strand of NZ_CP096511.1, from coordinate 568,651 downwards.
CTTAAAAACCTTACAAAAGGTTCTTTTAAAAAGTTTTTCCATACAACTACCAATATAAAAGCATACACGGATACAACTACAATCCAACCGATTATAGTATGTGAAGGAAGAAGGTTCAAATGTGCAACTTCACTTCCTACTCGCAATGGTACTTCTGAAAATTTACCAAAGATAAAGGAAGATCCTAATAATAGATGAAACATCAATATACCTACTGGTTTAACGTATTCTGGTGAAAAACTCTGTTCTTGCGTAAAGCCCATACTAGACTTCACTGCCTCGATAAGAACTACATTATTTGCGTTCATTACTAAAACAAACGTAATCACGACAATAACAATAGAGATACTAGTCCAAATAATTTTTTTCTGCAATTTTTTATAACTCATTATACTACCTAAAAACCACAGAAACGAATTTGTTAAAGTGACCCCAGTTATTCCTAATGCCAATAATATATTGGTAATATTGAATCCCATTTTTGCTTCTTTTTCCCCAGTAATAAATGGATAACACACAAAACACATCAGTACCAATGTGAAATTGGCATAAATAAAAGATTCCGGTGTCCACGTAATAACTAACATAGTAGCTGAGAATCCGTACGTGATCGCTAGTAGGAAAGAAACAATTACGTTCTTACAAATTTTACAGCATAATGCATAGATCATCACTACACTAATTGCGCTTAAGAATGCTTGAATGAATATAATACCGTGTACTATATTCCCTACTTTTACTGTTTCAAGTATCCACATGAATCCTTGAACAAAATAATAAAGGAATGGATGTCGGAACCAGCTCATCCCTACTATCTCTCCTCTCTCAAGGAAAAAACCAAAAATGTAATATCCTTGATCAAAAGAAAAATAGGTATCACTCCACTCCCCACTCAAAATTTTGGAGTGAGTATCCATTTTCCAACCAATGAAAAAATAAAACGAACAATAAAAAATGAAAAGGACAAGGGCTAATATCCCCTTTCCTTTATAATTATTCCAAATACTCAATGCTTCTTCTCCTCTCTAAGGTAGAAATACCATAATTAGATGTGCCACGTACCCAATAACTGTTCCTAACACAAGTCCACCAAAAATCTCATGCCAATGATGTCCTTGACGCTCTCTTAATTTCTCTTCTTTCGAACTAATATGTTTATTCAACATTTTTGCATGTTTACCAACTGTACGGCGAAGTCCTGTGGCATCAATGATAACAATTGTTAAAATTGCCATCCCGATTCCAAACATCGGCGTATTAAAACCTTCATGAAACCCTATTGTCATGACCATACTTGATAAAATCGTTGTATGCGTACTAGGAAATCCACCGTTTCCAACTAAACGAAAAGCATCTTTTCCAGAACGAAGATAATTCACTAAAAATTTCAATACTCCCGAAGCTACCCAAGCTATAAATGGAAGTATACAATATAAATATGTTCCCATTGCTTTACCTCCTATGATTTTGCAATAAATAAAATGCCAGCTACTATACATACCATTCCAGCAATTTTCATGAAATTGATTGTTTCACCAAATAATAATGCTGACGCAATAATAACAAATACATATCCGAAACTCACCATTGGGTATGCATAACTTAAATCAACCTTTCTCAGCACAATCATCCATAATAATGCACTTAAACCGTAAAAAGCTAGTCCGAAAAAGTTCGGTACGTTAATGAAATTCATAATACCTACAGCCGCTGAACTTTGTGATTTCATTGCGCCAAACTTTAATAAAATTTGCCCTACAACTCCCATACCAACTGATAAAATAATCATCAAAAATTGTTGCATCTCTATACTCCTTAACTGTTTTATTCCAAATAAAAAACGTTTAAGACTCTCCTCTTAAACGTTTTAACAAACCCGAATAGAGTAATTAAAAGTTCAATAGTATAATAATAACTGTTATCGCATATAACAACACTGTTATTAAAATATGCTGATCCTCTAATAAAACTTTATCTGGTTCTCCACCTTTATCTTCCATGTGAACTAAATATAAATAACGAAAAATCCCGTAAATTACAAATGGGATTGTCCACATTAAATAGATACTTTTCCCTGCATTAAAAGTAAAGATAGCATAAGTTACAATAGTTGCCGACGTAACAATTGTACTTAATTGGTCTAACAAAGCAGGAGAATAACTTTCTAATACTTTTCTATGAGAACCTTTATTATTCTGTAACAATACTAATTCATGTCTTCTTTTATTAATAGCCAAGAATAGTGACAGTAATAATGTACATAATAAAAACCACGGTGTAAATGGCACTTGAATAACTAATCCACCGGCCAATGCTCGTAAAACAAATCCAGATGCAATAATTAAAATATCAATGAGTACAACGTGCTTTAAACGAATTGAATACGCTACATTTAAAATAAAATAGGCTGCTAATACTAAGCACAATAACGGATTTAATATATATGAAACTACTAAAGACGCTACTAAAATAACACAACCTGCCGTAATAGCAAAGTACGGATTTAATGCCCCCGATGCCATCGGTCGATATCGCTTAACAGGGTGCTGTCGATCTGCCTCGATATCCATAAAATCATTTAAAATATAGACACAGCCAGATATTGCACAAAATAGCGCAAAACAAATTGCAGCTTGTGCCACCATAGTTAAAGATACTTGTTTTATTGAAAAGACTAACGCTGCAAATACAAGCAAGTTTTTAGTCCATTGTTTCGGGCGTAACTGTTTAAAAAACAATACAACTATATTTTGTTGAGATAAAGTTCCTTCCCTCATAATAATAAGAGTGCTTCTATTTTGTCACTCTCTTCTTTCCCTCCCTATTCAATTGTAATTTCCTTCTAATACAGGAAAAATTATAACACATAAATTAAACATTGAAAATCAGTTATTAAATACCAATAATAAAGGGCTCTCCTCTATATTAATGTTTCTAAAAAATACAGAAGGAAGCCCTATCAACTATATATTCTATTTCAAATATTGACCACGAAACACTTGCATCGTTTCGTCTTGATTTAACATCGTTAACTCTTCTTCTGTAAACTTACCATTTCCTACTTTTACTACGTACACATTTACTTTTTTCTTACCCCATTGGCTATAAACATCTTTCACCGTATCATAATATAGATCAAGACGGTTTCCTTTTATTGCACCGCCCTTATCAGCTACTACACCATACCCATAACCTGGTACGAATAAAATTGTTCCAATTGGGAATACGCGTAAGTCCGCTGCGATTGTGGAATATAAATCCCTTTTCGCCTTAACACCTGAATATGTAATACCATACTCCGGATGTCCCGGCCTCTTACCAGTTGACTCGATTCCCGACGTATAACCTGTTGCAGTCATTTCAATTGAACGATATTTAGACCAGTCGTTTGCCTGCTCTAAAGCATTTATCACTTCTTTACTCGGAGCAACATTTCTCTTAACTTCTGCTGCATGTACTTCTTTTGCACTCGTTCCCTCATACTTCTTTACAATCTCTAATAAAGAAACTCCTGTGAAAGCATTCCATGTTACGCATAATGCAATTGCAAGTAAACAAGTCATCATAATGCGAATACAATATCGTTTTAACATTTTTATATTCCACACTCCTTCATCGTTAATCATTCCCTATACCATGAAGGAATATGCAAAAAAATAATCTCCAACTTAATTGGAGATTAAAACATTTGATATCCGCTTTTCCGAAGTTTCTTGATTACGACTCCTGCTAAAGCAGCCCCTACTAATCCAGTAGATAGAATAAATACGTCTGCTTGTCCTAAGTGCGATACACTTGTCCCAAATGAAGAAAATGTTTCTTTCGGTTTTGAAAAATAATCCCACATACTCGCTTTATTAATAATAAGCATACAAACAATCGGATACACAATAACCATTACCCAAGTAGCTCGCAAAATCATGTTGAGTAAAAATCCAATTCCAAAGAACAAAATAAAGAATAACATCATTGAAATAAGTAGTACCGGTATACTCACTCTTTTCCCCTCTCCTTCGCACGTGCCGTAAATACGTGATAAGCTGTATAACCAAATGGTTCGCCTGGATTTAATGTTTTGTCCACTTCAAGATGTAGTTCTGATCTTCCTTCTAACAAATATTTAATAAGCACAGACGTATTCGGATCGTCTACAATCTTATCCGGATGTAAGAACGCCACTTCAGACAATTCTTTCTCCTGTATAATAATATTTTCTCCTTCAGGCTCCAAAAGAAAAATAATCATATTATCACTAATCTCATTACGAATAACACCCGATCGAACACCAATGATCCCCTTCACATGAGCGACAATACCTGTCTCTTCTAACACTTCGCGTTTCACAGCTTCATCAACCGTCTCACCTTCATTTACAAAACCAGCCGGTAAAGACCATTTCCCTTTTAATCCACTGTATTTCTTCTTAACAAATAGCCACCTACCATCTTTTGTAGCTACTAAACCACTAACAGCTAGCCATACCTTCCCTCGTTTCTCCATGATGTAATAACCTCCTCTTTCAGAACGGACAGAATATTCTTTCTTTTTTATATTATACTATATTTTTAATATGAAAAAAGCAGAAACAGCTCTTAGCCGTTTCTGCTTTTTCTAATATATATTAAAAGAACTTTAATTTACCTTTTTTAAGAACTAATAAAGGTCCACCTAATAAGAATAGGTAACGGTTATCGATTACTTTCTTCATGAAGGAAGCTTTCCAACCTGTTAACTTTTTACCCATAACAACGCCCATTGCATCGTCATGACCTAAAGAACATACAGATCCTTTATTATCAAATGCGAATTTCTTCATTTCGCCTTTACCACGAACTAATACAGTTAAGTTGTGTGCAATATTGTAACCTTGTTGAATTGCGATTTGTGCTGTTGGTGGGTATGGACGGTTAATTTCTTCATTAATGATTAACGCTGCGTCACCAACCATGAATACATCTTCGTATCCTGGAGCATGCATGTACTCATCAACTTTTACACGTCCGCGCATTGCTTCAAATCCAGACTCTTCCACAATACCGTTACCACGAACACCTGCAGCCCAAACTACTGTTTCAGACTTAATTAATTCAGTGTCATCGCCATTCGCAACGATAATACCTTCTTCAGTTGCTTCTTTAATTGCTGTACCGATGCGGAATTCTACACCTTTTTTCTCAAGTTGTTTTACAGCGTATTCTACTAACGCTGGATCGAAACCTGGAAGTGCTGTTGGAGCAGCTTCTACACAGATGATACGTGCTTTTTCACGTGGTACATTGTACTCTTTGCAAAGTTCAGGAACACGGTTTGCAAGCTCACCTACGTACTCGATACCAGTAAATCCAGCACCACCAACAACGATTGTTACTAACTCATCGCGTTGTTCAGTTGCATATTTAGAGAAACTAGCTTCCATATGCTCACGAATTTCACGAGTTGCATTAATGTTAGCGATTGAGAATGCATGCTCTTTTAATCCTGTAATTCCGAATGTTTCTGATTCGAAACCAAGACCAATTACTAAGTAGTCATACTCTAACTCGCCGTCTTTTAAGATAATGCGTTTTTCAGCAGCTTTAATTTCTACTACTGTGTCTTGTACAAAGTTCACTTTATTTGTATCAATAACGTCTTGAATATCTAGACAGATTTTTTCATCTTGTAATGTACCAGCTGCGCTCTCGTGTAACCAAGTCGCTTGGTAGTGATAGCTGTTGTTGTTTACTAGCGTAATTTCAGCTTCATTTACAGATAATGCTTTTTGCAGACGAACAGTCGTAATCATCCCGCCATAACCTGCACCTAAAACTACGATTTTTGGAGTCTTCACCAAATCACAACCCTTTTCTTTATATAATAGTAATGAGAAATAATACCAAGTACTAAAAACTCTATTTGTCAAGAATGTGGAATTTATCACATTCTATATCATAACAAAACGCAGTCAAAAAATCGTACGAATTTTGTCATAGAAATTTAACATAATACTTCCCTATATTAGTCGGTTTTATTCCAGAATTCAAGCGTCTGGAGAATTATCAATATTTTAAAATAACATAGCGTTTTCAAGGGTTTTTTAGCCTTTTTTTCATGTATTTTCCTTTCTGTATATTTTATACAATAAAAAAGAACCTATGCGAAAACTTACACACAATTCAGTCGTTTTCAGAAGTATTATGAACTCAAATATGCTATCATTTATTTGAAAGTGTCATCATTTGCAGGATTTTCGTGTACATATGAACAATATATGAAATCAATATCAAAATTCCATCTATAGGGGGAATGAAAGTGGCAGAAAATCAAAAAGTTTACGACATAACAATTATTGGTGGTGGTCCAACAGGGCTATTCACAGCATTTTATGGCGGTATGAGACAAGCAAGTGTAAAAATCATTGAAAGCTTACCTCAACTTGGAGGACAATTATCCGCACTCTACCCTGAAAAATACATTTATGATGTAGCTGGATTCCCAAAAGTGCGCGCACAAGAATTAGTTGATAACTTAAAAGAGCAAATGAAGAAATTTGACCCAACCGTTTGTTTAGAAGAAGCTGTCGATACGCTTGAGAAACAAGCTGACGGTATATTTAAACTTGTTACGAATAAGCAAACTCACTATTCTAAATCAGTTATTATTACTGCTGGCAATGGTGCTTTCCAACCACGCCGCTTAGAATTAGAAGGTACAGCAAAGTATGAAAAGAAAAACTTACATTATTTCGTTGATGATATGAATAAATTTGCCGGTAAGCGCGTCGTAGTATTTGGCGGCGGTGATTCAGCTGTTGATTGGACAATGATGTTAGAACCGATCGCTGAAAAAGTTACAATCGTTCATCGCCGCGATAAATTCCGTGCGCATGAACATAGCGTCGAAAACTTAATGAATTCTCGTGCAGAAGTAAGTACACCGTATGTTCCAGTTGAACTCATTGGTGATGACAAAATTGAACAAGTCGTTCTTCAGCACGTAAAAACTGAAGAAAAAGTTATCATCGATGTTGATGACGTAATTGTAAACTATGGCTTCGTTTCTTCTCTTGGCCCAATTAAAAACTGGGGCTTAGATATACAAAAAAACAGCATCCTTGTAAATTCAAAAATGGAAACAAATATTCCTGGCATTTATGCTGCTGGTGACATTTGTACATATGAAGGAAAAGTAAAACTCATTGCTTGCGGCTTCGGTGAAGCACCAACAGCAGTAAACAATGCAAAAGCTTACTTCGATCCAAATGCAAAACTTCAACCAATGCATAGCTCAAGCATGTTTTAATATGTAAAAATAAAAGCTCCTTCCATACGTGGAAGGAGCTTTTATTTTATATACCACGAAAGCACACTGAATTCGATAAACTATCGAACTCAGTGTGCTTTTCGTCTAAAAAAATTATTGTTTCCTTCTTCTACCTAATACGAATAATACTCCGCCAACTAAGAATGAAATTCCAGCACCAACTGACATCATCCATGGAGACGCTGCCCCTGTTTTCGGTAATTCTCTTTCTGTTTTTACTTGCGGCTCTTTAATTAATTTTTCCAATCTTACTTCCGGTTTCACTTCTGGCTCCTTCGGCTCTTTCGGATCCTCCGGTTTCACTTCTGGCTCTTTCGGATCTTCCGGTTTCACTTCTGGTTCCTTCGGTTCTTTCGGGTCTTCCGGTTTCACTTCTGGCTCCTTCGGATCTTTCGGATCTTCTGGTTTCACTTCTGGTTCCTTCGGCTCTTTCGGATCTTCCGGTTTCACTTCTGGCTCCTTCGGTTCTTTCGGATCTTCCGGTTTCACTTCTGGCTCTTTCGGTTCTTTCGGATCTTCCGGTTTCACTTCTGGCTCCTTCGGCTCTTTCGGATCTTCTGGTTTCACTTCTGGTTCCTTCGGCTCTTTCGGATCTTCCGGTTTCACTTCTGGCTCCTTCGGTTCTTTCGGATCTTCCGGTTTCACTTCTGGCTCTTTCGGCTCTTTCGGATCCTCCGGTTTCACTTCTGGTTCCTTCGGTTCTTTCGGATCCTCCGGTTTCACTTCTGGTTCCTTCGGTTCTTTCGGATCTTCTGGTTTCACTTCTGGCTCCTTCGGCTCTTTCGGATCTTCCGGTTTCACTTCTGGCTCCTTCGGTTCTTTCGGATCTTCTGGTTTCACTTCTGGCTCCTTCGGTTCTTTCGGATCCTCCGGTATCTTAAAATCTTCTTTTGTTTTCGGTAAAATTGTAACTGTAGGCTCAAGTGGCGGATTTATTTTATCGTCCACTACTGCTTTATTTGTTATCCCTTTACTCGGCGCTTCTTTTACCTTCGCTTTAAAAATAATACTACGTTCTTTCGTATCTGTAATTTCTAGATACTTGGCGATTACTTTTCCAAACTCCATTTTTAACTCTATTGGATTGGGCTCAGCCCCTTCAAATCTAATACTACCTTGCACGTATTCTAAACCGGCTGGAATTTCATCTTCTATTGTAACTACATCTAGTTTTCCGTTTTCCACCGTATTTTTGAAACTAATTCGGTATTCTACTTCTTCTCCTAGCTTTGGCTCTTTATTACTTACTGTCTTCGCTGCTGTTAACTTACCATCTTTATATTCTGGCTTTATTTTCGCTGTCGGTTCTATAACTGGATGTTTCGGATCATCCACTTCAATAATCGCTTTATTTGTTATTTCTCCTCCAACTTTTACTGATTCTTTTACCTTTACTTTAAAGATGATACTTCTTTCTTTCGTATCCGTAATTTCTGGATACTTCACTGTTACTTTTCCATTCTCAACTTTAAGTTCTGTTGGTACAGGCTTATCACCTACGGCCTCCAGACTATCTTTCACATACTCTAAACCAGACGGAATTTCATCTTCAATCTTTACATCAACTAACTTCCCGCCATCTACTGTGCCGTTAAAAGTAATTCGATATTCAATTTCTTCCCCTAGCTTTGGTTCATGATTACTTACTTCTTTCCTTGCCTCTAGTTTCCCATCTTTATATTGCGGTGTGATTGGTATAAGTGACTCAACTGGCGGAGTCGTCGGATTATTATCATCAACAATCGCCTTGTTTACAATCTCTTTTCCTACTTGTACCGTCTCTTGTACTCTCACTTTAAAGATGATACTTCTTTTTTTCGTATCCGTAATTTCTGGATACTTTGCTGTTACTTTTCCATTCTCTACTTTAAGTTCCACCGGATGTGGTTCCGGCCCATCAGACTTTATACTATCTTGTACGTATTCTAAACCAGCTGGAATTTCATCTTCTACCTTTACCTCAGTTAGTTTTCCGTTCTCTACCGTATTTTCAAAGCTAATTCGATATTCTACTTCTTCTCCTAACTTTGGTTCATGATTACTTACTGTTTTTTCTGCTTGTAATGCACCATCTCTATATTGAGGCTGAATAGAGATATTCGGTTGCTCTGGTGGATTTATTGTATCTTCCACAATCGCCTTGTTCACAATCTCTTCGCCTACTTTAGCTTTTTCTTTCACTTTCACTTTAAAGACGATACTTCTTTCTTTCATATCCGTAATTTCTGGATATTCCGCAAGGACGATTCCGTTTTTCACTTTCACATACAACGGTTTCGGATTCTCTCCCTCGGCTCTTTCACTACCTTCTACAAACTCTAAGCCAGTTGGTAATTCATCCTTAATCTTTACCTTCGCTACTTTCCCATGCTCTACTACGTTACGGAAAGTAATTCGATACTCTACTTCTTCTCCTAATTTTGGAGCTGGATTATTTACTGTTTTCTCAGCTTTTAGTTTTCCGTCCTTATACTCCGGCGTAATAATCGCTTCTGGTTTTTGCGGCGGATTCTTCGGATTGTCATCATCCACAATTGCCGTATTCACGATTTTCTTACCGACTTTTGCTACTTCCGTTACTTTCACTTTAAAGCTAATACTACGCTCAGCTGTATCAGTAATATTTTCATACTTCGCTGTAATTTTCCCAGCTTCTTCTTTTAACTCTACTGGCGCTGGCTCATTACCTTCTGATTTTAAACTATCCTTCACATACTCTAAACCAGTTGGTAATTGATCCTCAATTTTCACTTCTGCTAGTTTTCCGTTTTCTACCGTATTTTTAAAACTAATTCGGTACTCTACTTCTTCTCCTAGCTTTGGATCTTTTTTATTTACCTTTTTATTAGCTTTAAATTTACCAGCTTTATGCTGCGGGTTAATTTCTACTTCTGGTCGCTCTGGTGGATTTTTTGTATCATCAACAATTGCTTTATTTACAATTGCTTTGTCCACTTCAACAGAATCTTTCACCTTCACTTTAAAGATAATGCTTCTTTCTTTCATATCAGTGATATTTTCATACTTCGCACTAACCTTACCAGCTTCTTCTTTCAACTCTACTGGTGCTGGCTTATCACCTTCTGCTTTTAGACTATCTTTCACATACTCTAAACCAGACGGAATTTCATCCTCAATTTTCACCTCTGCCAGTTTTCCATCTTTCACCGTATTATTAAATGAAATTCGGTATTCGATTTCTTCCCCTAGCTTCGGTTTATGATTATTCACCTTTTTATGAGCAGCAATTTTACCGTCTTTATATTGCGGTGTAATTTTTGCTGTCGGATCAATTACTGGATGGTTCGGATCATCAACATGGATAATCGCTTTATTTGTAATGTCTTTACCTATTGCAACTGAATCTTTCACCTTCACTTTAAAGACGATACTTCTTTCTTTCGTATCCATAATCTCTGAATACTTTGCCATTACCTTACCATTTTCTACTTTCAACTCCACTGGTTTTGGCTCTTCACCTTCAGCCTTTTCGCTTCCTTCTACAAACTCTAATCCAGCTGGAATTTCATCTTCTATTTTTACCTCTGCTAGTTTTCCATCTTTCACCGTATTATTAAAAATAATTCGATATTCGATTTCCTCACCTAACTTCGGTTCATGATTACTTACTTCTTTTCTTGCCTCAATTTTCCCATCTTTATATTGTGGTGTAATCGGTACATAAGGCTCTTCTGGCAGATTCTTTGTATCATCTACAATTGCCTCATTTACGATTTCTTCTCCCACTTTTACGCTTTCTTTTACCTTCACTTTAAAGACAATACTTCTTTCCTCTGTATCTGTAATTTCTGGATACTTTGCCATTACCTTATTATTTTTCACCTGTAGCTCTACTGGTTTCGGTTTAGAACCTTCTGCTGTGATGCTGCCTTCTACATACTCTAAACCATTTGGTAATGTATCCTTTATATTTACCTCTACTAGTTTTCCGTTTTCTACCGTGTTTTTAAAACTAATTCGGTATTCTACTTCTTCTCCTAGTTTCGGTTTATGATTATTTGCTACTTTCTGCGCAGCAATTTTACCATCTTTATATTGCGGAGTAATTTCCACACGAGGCTCTTCTGGCTCATTTTTTGTATCTACTACGATTGCTTTATTAACAATCTCCTTGCCTATTTCTGCCTCTTCTTTTACTTTCACTTTAAAAGTAATACTTCTTTCTTTTGTATCCGCAATTTCTAGATACTTTGCCATTACCTTGCCGTTTTCAAATTTCAATTCTACCGGACTTGGTTTAGAACCTTCTGCTTGTAAACTGTTCTCCACGTACTCTAATCCAGCTGGGATTTCATCTTCTACTGTAACCTCTACTAGTTTTCCGTTTTCTACCGTGTTTTTAAAACTAATTCGGTATTCTACTTCTTCTCCTAATTTCGGTTTTTTATTGTTTACAAATTTCTCTGCTTTAAGCTTACCGTCTTTATATTCTGGCGTAATTGTTACTTCTGAAGTTGTTGGATCTTTTGTATCATCAACAACTACTTTATTGACAATGCCTTCACCAACCTTAAATTCTTCTTTTACTTTCGCTTTAAAGACGATACTTCTTTCTTCTGTATCCGTAATTTCTGGATATTTGGCGATTACTTTTCCATCTTTCACTTTCAGTTCTACTGGATCCGGCTTAGTACCTTCTGCTCGTAAACTATCTTTCACATACTCTAATCCATTTGGTAAATCATCTTTTATTGTTACCTCTGCTAGCTTTCCGTTTTCTACCGTATTTTTAAAGCTAATTCGGTATTCCACTTCTTCTCCTAACTTCGGCGTTTCATTATTTACCGTTTTCTTCGCTTCCACTTTTCCGTCTTTATGCTGTGGAGTAATTTCTGCCGTCGGTGTTTCTGGCTCATTTTTCGTATCATCAATAATTGCTTTATTGACGATTTTTTTACCGACTTTCACTTCATCTTTTACTTTCACTTTAAAAGTGATACTTCTTTCTTCTGTATCCGTAATCTCTGGATACTTCGCCATTACCTTACCATTTTCAAATTTCAATTCTACTGGATCCGGCTTAGTACCTTCTGCTTTCACACTGTTTTCTACGTACTCTAAACCTTCGGGTAAAGTATCTTCTATTTTCACCTCTGCTAGTTTTCCATCTTCTACCGTGTTTTTAAAACTAATTCGGTATTCTACTTCTTCTCCTAACTTCGGCGTTTCATTATTTACCGTCTTCTTCGCTTTCACTTTTCCGTCTTTATGTTGCGGAATAATTTCTGCTGTCGGTGTTTCTGGCGGATGTTTCGTATCGCTCACAATCGCTTCATTAACAATTGAATCGCTCACTTTACCTTTTACTTTCACTTTAAAGGTAATACTTCTCTCTTTTGTATCTGTAATCTCAGGATACTTTGCCATTACCTTACCGTTTTCAAATTTCAATTCCACTGGATCTGGCTTAGAACCTTCTACTTTTACACTATCTTTCACATACTCTAATCCATTTGGTAAATCATCTTCTATCTTTACCTCTGTTAGCTTTCCATGTTCTACCGTATTTTTAAAGCTAATTCGGTATTCCACTTCTTCTCCTAACTTCGGCGTTTCATTATTTACCATCTTTTTCGCTTCAAGTTTTCCATCTTTATACTGAGGAATAATTTCCGCAGTCGGATTAACTGGCTTATTTTGCGAATCATCAATAGTTGCTTTATTAATGATTTTTTTACCGACTTTTACTTCTTCTTTTACTTTCACTTTAAAAACGATACTTCTTTCTTCTGTATCCGTAATTTCTGGATATTTTGCCATTACCTTACCGTTTTCAAATTTCAGCTCTACTGAATCTATTCTGGCACCTTCTGCTTTCAAACTATTTTCTACATACTCTAAACCTTCTGGTAAAGTATCCTCTATTATCACGTCTGTTAGCTTTCCGTTCTTTACCGTATTTTTCATACTAATTCGGTATTCTACTTCTTCTCCTAACTTCGGTGTTTCATTATTTACGCTTTTCTTCGCTTTAATTTTTCCATCTTTGTGTAATGGTGTAATTTTCGCTTCTGGTTCTTTCGGATCTTTCATATCATCCACAATTGCCTTATTGATGATTTCCTTACCTACTTCCGCTTCTTCCTTCACCTTTACCTTAAAGACAATACTTCTTTCTTTCATATCCGTAATATTTTCATATTCAGCAGTGACTTTTCCATCTTTCACACTTAACTTTAATGGAGCTGGTTTATCACCTTCAGCCTTTTCACTGCCTTTTACATACTCTAAACCGTTAGGAATTGTATCCTCTATTATTACCTTTTCTAGTTTTCCGTTTTCTACCGTGTTCTTAAAGCTAATTCGGTATTCTACTTCTTCTCCTAGTTTTGGTGATGGATTATCTACTGTCTTCTTCGAATCAATTATTCCATCCTTATGTTGCGGAGTAATTCTTTCCTCCGGCTCAATCGGTGGATTTTTCGTATCATCAACAATTGCTTTATTGACAATCTCTTTATCTACTTTTGCTTCTTCCTTCACCTTTACTTTAAAGACGATACTTCTTTCTTTCATATCCATAATATCGATATACTTAGCTTTGACTATCCCATTTTCAACAGCTAATTCTACTGGTCCAGGTGCTTCTCCTTCGGCCTTGATGCTATTTTCTACATATTCAAGACCTTTTGGAATTGTATCTTCCACTCGCACCTCTTCAAGTTTTCCGTTCTCAACCGTATTATGAAAACTAATGCGGTACTCGATTTCTTCGCCTAACTTTGGCTTCTTATTATTAACTACCTTTGTAGCAGCAATTTCACCTTTTTTACTTTGCGGTGTAATAACAACCTTTGATTCAACAGGCTCATTTTTCGGATCTTTTGCAATTGCTTTATTTACGATTGCCTCCCCTACTTTTGCCGAATCTTTTACTTTCACTTTAAAAACAATACTTCTTTTTTCTGTATCCGTAATTTCTGGATACTTTGCCATTACTTTGCCGTCTTCCACTTTTAGTTCTACTGGCTCTGGTTTTATACCTTCAGCTTTCAAACTATCTTTCACGTATTCAACACCTTTAGGTAGTGTATCTTCTACTAGCACCTTTTCTAGTTTTCCGTTTTCTACCGTATTATAAAATGTAATTCGGTATTCCACTTCTTCTCCTAGTTTTGGTGTTTGATTCGTTACGCTTTTTTCAACATCCACTTTACCGTATTTATAATCCGGCGTAATCTTTTCTTCTGGATGCTCAGTTTGTCCATTCGGCTCACTCACAACCGCTTTATTAACAATCGTTTCTCCGGCTTTTGCCTCTTCTTTTACTTTCACTTTAAAGGCAATGCTTCGCTCTTTTGTATCCGTAATCTCTGGATATTTTGCGATTACCTTACCATTTTCTACTTTTAACTCTACTGGATTTGGTTCAGCACCTTCAGCTCTCTCACTGCCTTGAACAAATTCTAAGTTAGCTGGAATTTCATCTTCTATTGTAACTGCATCTAGCTTTCCGTTTTCCACCGTATTTTGGAAGCTAATTTGATATTCAAATTCTTCTCCTAGCTTCGGCTTCTTATTTGTTGCTTTTTTCTTTGCAGCAATTTTACCGGCCTTATGCTGTGGTGTAATCTTCTCTTCTAGATTTTTTGGTGGATTTGTTTTATCACTAACGGTTGCTTTATTAACAATTTCTTCACCAATTTTTGCAGTTTCTTTTACTTTTGTTTTAAAGACGATACTTCTTTCTTCCATATCCATAATTTCTGGATACTTTGCAATTACTTTTCCATTTTCAAACTTCAGCTCTACTGGCTCTGGTTTTGCACCTTCTGCTTTCAAACTATCTTTCACGTATTCAAGATTGCTTGGTAATTCATCTTCAATCGTCAATACATCTAGACGTCCATCTTTTGTCTTATTTTTAAATGTAATACGATACTCTACTTCGTCACCTAGTTTCGGTGTTTTATTAGATGCTATTTTTTTAGCTTCTATTTCTCCAGGGATCTCTTTTGGAGTCGTAACCGTAATATCTGCATCATCTGCAGTTTCATAATTTACCTCGGTACTATCTTGTCCCTTTACAACAACGATATTTTTTACTGTTGTATCTGATTGTACAGAAGCTTTCACTTTTACTTTGAATGTAATAATGGCACTTTCACCAGGCTTTAAAACACCGCCGTCTTTAGCATTTGCACCTTCACCAATACGGAAATCAATTTGATTATTTACAAACTCTGCTTCATCATCGCTTGCATTATCTGTTTTATTTCCTTTATTACTTCCAGACACATATTGAATAGATCCCGGAACATACTCTAAACGATTATCTAATTTATCAAAACCTTTTACATTCGATACCGGTGCTTGATTATTTTTCGTATCATTTTTCACTTCAATTTGATACGTAAACTCTTCACCAGATTTAATTTCCTTAACTTCTTTACCGGTACTATCTAATGCCTTTTTATCAACTTGTAAGTTTGGAGCATTATGCTCTGTAACGAATGTGGCGTTATTTAATACGTAAATATCACCAGTACTAGCATATGCTCTAAAACGCATTTTTCCTTCTTTCAAATCATTCTTTACTTGAGTCGGTCCTTCAAGATGATACGTATGAATGTCAGTACTGAATGAATTTGTCCAATCCGGGTTATATCCTGGATATTTTTTTGTAACAAACTCGTTAGTACCGTCTACTTGTACTTCTGTCATAGATGAGTCATTAACATCATTATCTTTACCTGTAATATTTTTAAACTTTTGATACCCTAACCCAAAATCATACTCTCCATAATCATAGGCATACCCATCATGATCAGCTGGATCACCTTGCGATGAAAAATAACTAAATTTCGCCTTAAAAGCACCTTCTTTTGGTGTGTTTATTTTATTAACACTAATATCTGTCCAAGCTGTACTTTTTTGAGAAACTAAACCTTCCCAAATTTTCATATTTTTTACTGTTTCTTTATAGTTTTCATACACTAATATAAGATTCCAGTTGCCCCAGTAGTAACCACTGCCCTTTTCAAATTTAATTTGTGGTACATTCGCAACTGTCACCGTTTGAGAAAGACCTTGTTTTGCAATTACATTTGTTACGTCAGCATATGCAACATATCCTGCGCCACTGCTATAGTGATTTGCAATATACGGTAAATAATCCGCTTTTCGTATACTATCAGCACTTATTTCAGCGTATTGCTTATTTCCCATCTTCATTTTAACGGGTTCTCTTACATCTTCATCGCTAACTCTATAATCTGTCCTTGCATCACTTGGAGTCCCCATAGCTGCTGTCCAAAATAAATATGCCTTTTTCACTTTACTTCCAGCAGGAATGTTAGGAAATGCACCTGTTGATGAATTAAATGTAGTATCATCATTATCAACATCTACAGCTTTTTTATTGGTTTTGCCACCAACACTTTGCCTAATATAATGATTATCTGTCAAACCAAGCGTCACATTACCAGTCTGTACTAAATTACCAGGAGCAATTATAGAATACAACGGGTCTCCAAATCCTTGTTTATCTCCTGTTTGAATTTGAACCTTCGAAGCATTTTCTGACGCAGCTTGTACTTCTGCAACACTCTGCTTTACTGCCTCTTTTTCTGGCTGTTTCTCAGCTTCGGTTACTGGTTGTTCTGGTAGTTCTGTTTTTGATGTAGGGTTATTTTTACCTTCTACAGATACTTTTAGCTTTTCATCAACTTTTTTAATTGTATTATTAGCTGATGGGCCAACTTCTTTCTTACTACTGTCAGCCTCCTCATCGGCATTAGCTGCTACCTTTTCTTCAGAAGGGATTCCCTCAACATCTACAGACATGTTTCCTATTTGTACTTGATCTTTTTGCACACTAATCTTTTGTTTGTATTCTTTATTAAAATGCTGCGTGCGGCTAGCCTTTATTAGCACCGTCATTTTTTCGTGTGATTTTAAATCTCGAATTTTAAGATTAGAAGAAAGAAGTTTTCCTCCCTTATCTTTTTCTTCTACATAGAAATCCGCTACTTTATTTTCAGGTAACTTCTCTCCGTTTACTTTGACAGATTGCGAGAGGAACGTAATTTTATTTTCATTACTTTGTTTAAGCACCAATTCTTGAATTGGTGTATCTCCCGTATTTTCAATCGTATATTGAAATACGTGCTCCCTCTTAGCTACTTCCCCCCTATATATTTCGGCATTTACTTGCTCTGCCTTAATTTTCACATCATTTCCTTGTAACTCATCCCAGCTTTTTTTATTTATCTCTGCAAAAGCACTGGGTGAAGGCAATATGATGGATAGGAGAAGTGTTATCATTGTTACGACATTAAAACACTTCAATACTTGTTTCATATTTTCTACCTTTCTCCTTTCTATATGCTTGCTATCCGTCTACTTAATTTCGTAGCCGTATACATAGCAATATATATCCACTCGCAACAATCCGACCTACGAAAATGTATCGTTGAAATCCCAATGTCAACAATATAAATCTCATAGAATATTACTATTTTAATTTATCAAAAATAGCATATATACATATCGGACACTTATACAAACCTTCACCATTTTTTAACATAGTAAAAAATGCCCTATTGTATAGGTTTATATAACAGTTAAAGGATACATAAAAATCTTAACATACTCCCAAATCTATTTGTACACGAAATAGAAATTTTACCATTTTTTACTTATTTTTTATTTATAATTAAAATTTTCAAAAAAAACTTCACATATAAAAATATGTTATATTAAAACCAGGAACGAATGTTCTTATTTTAAAGGAGGAATTTTCATGATTAACGAGCCCATTATAATGAAAAAAGAAGCTTTCCAAGCAATCGGCGTTTCAGTTACGACGACTAACGAAAGAGAGGCATCTACTAAAGGAAAAATCCCCGAGCTTTGGAACCGCTACTTCCAAGAACAAATGATGCATCACATCCCAAACCAAAAAACGAAAGCAACATTTGCTTTCTACTCAAACTACGAATCAGATGAAACTGGTACATATACATTCACAATCGGTACGCCCGTTTCTTCATTAGAAGACGTTCCTGAAAATATGACAACTTTAACAATACCTGCTGCTACATATGCGGTATTTACAACGAGAAAGGGACCAGTTGCTGAAGTCGTTTGCGAAGCTTGGGAATATATTTGGCAATGGTCGAAAGAAAATAAACGTGCCTTCACAACAGACTTTGAGCTTTACGATGAAAGAGCATTAGACCCAAATCATGCACAATTGGATATTTATATTGCGTTAGCCTAAAAAAAGATGCCCATTCGGCATCTTTTTTTGTCGTTAAATAGCTACTGGGCAAATTCATTATTATTGTCTACAATGAGAAAGTGCAGTATAGAAATATTAGAAACTGTATAAAACGATTGTTAATAAGTTTTTTAGTTTAAATTCGTCACATAGAAAGGAAGCAATATGGAGGAACTACAACAAAATAAAGCTGCTTTAGAAGGAAGCGGAAAACCGTTATTAAAAAATACGAATTTCCTTTTTCTTTGGGCAGCTACTCTTTTTTCAAGCTTTGCTTTAGCCTTTTTTACTTTTTCACAAACGTGGTACATAGCAAAAACGTTAAACCTTGAAGCTTCACTCGGTGTTGTTTTCGTAGCCCTTAGTGTTCCAAGGCTTATTTTTATGATTGTCGGCGGCGCTGTAGCTGATAAATTCCCGAAAAAAAATATTATGTTTTACTCCAATATCATTCGAGCGATTCTTGTCGCAACCATTCTCACATGGTTTATCGTTGGTGATGTAACGCTATATACATTTGCTTTATTCGCTTTATTCTTTGGACTTGCTGATGCTTTCTTCTGGTCAGCAGATGGATCTATCTTACCGGAATTGGTAGAAAAAAGCCGGTTAACACAAGCGAATTCACTTACACAAATGACGAACCAAGCATCGGTCATCTTAGGCCCTGTACTTGGCGGAATTCTCATTAAATTTACGAACTATGAGACAATCTTTTCCATTACGATTTTATTACTGATTGTCGCTGCCATACTCGTTCAAAAAATACAATTTACGATGCCAGAACAAAAAGATACAGATAAAGGTATGTTCACTTCCATTAAAGAAGGAATCTTATATGTAAAGGAATCGCCATTCCTTTCAACTTTCCTTATTTGTAGCGCTTTTTTAAACTTATTTTTAATCGGTCCGATGCAAGTTGGTTTCCCGCTTTTTGTTAAAAACGTTCTGCATGGTGATTCGCTCCAGTTTAGTTACTTAGAGGCATCTGTAGGCGGTGGAATGGCAATCGGTGCTATCATTGTCGGTTTAAAAAATATTAATCGTAGACGCGGTCTATTTTGTATTATCATGATGCTATTGTCTGGTATATTCTTCTTAGCCATCAACTTTAGTACCGTACTTTGGCAAGCACTATTAGCTGGCATGTTTTACGGTATTACAATCGCAATGGCGATTGTACCGCTTATGGCAATGATTCAATCGACAGTCAAAGAAGAAATGATGGGACGCGTAATGAGTTTACTTATGCTATCATCAATGGGCTTTATCCCGCTCTCTTATGCATTCACATCCATTGCACTTGCAATAGGAATTCCAATCGTAACCGTTATGAAAAGTGGTGCAATAGCTGTTATCGTCTTCGTACTATTTGTAGCGATTCGTGTTCCAGTTGTAAGGAAGTTCGATTAACTAATTAGAGTCATGTATTATACACATGGCTCTTTTTTGAATGGATCAAATAGTGATATTCCCTTACTTCTCCTTAATGCTGCTCCCCATTCTAATCCAATCTCTAAAAATAAATCTCGCACTGTACTGTATAAAAGTGCCCCAATATCTTTACGAATTTCCCCATATTTATATGCTCTTACAACACTTTTCACACGCCAAATTAAATTTCCATACACTTCTTCGTCAGCTAATATTTGCTCTAGTAAAACACCTTGTTCTAGTAACCCGCTCTTTTTATATGCAAGCTCGACCTTACTCCAAAATATATTAATTTTCTTCGGATTACTCGTCATCGGCACCAGTGCGTATATAAAAGGCTTCGGTATATCATGACGGCAATACGTCTCATCAAGCTCGTACGTTCCTTTTCTTTTCTCTTTTATTTGTGGAATGTTTTTAGAAAGAATTGTTTCCCCAGCGCTTTTTTGCTCATTTTTACTACAGCCAGTTGCATTATCCTCAATTTTACAAGCGGACATTTGCATACGGTCATCCATGCGGTCAATCGCAGATGTAAGAAATACATATAAGTTCGCACTATACCCGCCGCGCTTATGTCTCTCTTTTGTTGCAACACGCTTTATAATTCCTAGTTCCTCTAACTTTGCAATTGAGCGGCGTACTGTACGAATACTCTTTCCAACATTCGTCGCAATCGTCTCCATTAACGGACAAGCAACTCCCACTGTTTTCTGTTTCTCATTCACCGCATATTTCCCTAAAAAATGAATGATGATAGCATCCGTTTTATTCAATTGAAATCGGTAGCAATTCAAAATTTGTTTTTGGTATGTATTAAATTCTTCTTTACTTCGAAATTCACTATATGGTTTCATTAAATTATATAAACTTCCCATTTATATCACCTCATTTATAAGTAAGAGGCAGGAAGTGAAATTGGCGTAATAGTTAATATTTTTTTAATGGAGATGAAAATATGATCGTAATTAGCGCTTGTTTAGGTGGTATCGCTTGTCGGTATGATGGAAATGACAATCTCGTTTCAAAAATAGAGGAGCTACTACAAAAAGAAGATACAGTCCTCATTTGTCCTGAAGTATTAGGGGGATTACCAACGCCTCGTCCTTCCGCTGAAATTATTGGCGGGAATGGCGATGACGTTTTAGACGGAAAAGCGAAAGTGATGACAAAAGATGGCGAAGATGTCACAGCAGCTTTCGTAAATGGTGCTTATAAAGCATTAGAACAAATTAAAAATTTAAACCCAGAATATATTATTTTAAAAGAACGCAGCCCATCTTGTGGTAGTTCTATGATTTACACTGGAGAATTTAACGGTAATAAGCAAACTGGTTACGGAGTGACAACTGCTTTATTTAAAAGAAACGGTTTTAAAGTCATTTCAGAAGAAGAATTTGAAAACAAAAAAAGGAATTGACCCTGTTCGTCAATTCCTTTTTATCTTTCTTATTTCATACTTAGTTTTTCTTTCACTTTCGCTGGAAGCTCATCTTTCTTTACTTCTTCCCAAGCTGTTACACCTTTTTTATCTGAGTGATATACGCGTAGGAATGCATCTTTACGAAGATTTTTTTGAGCTGTGAATTCTAATTCTTTTTCTTTTCCGTCTTTATCAAAACCTTTTAATTTATACTCAAAATATTTGTATGGCTCACCGTTATCAGACTTTTCATTTTTTTCAATACCATCAGCTGTAATTTGAACGTAATACTCATCTTTCCCCATACGGTTAATATCACAACCAACTAACAAACTTGCAAATACAACTAAAATACTAAATAGTGCAATGTATCTTTTCATTTCCTTCACCTCATATGTTTTTTCTTATATTCTTATCTTAAAGCCCAACGCTTAAAGAAGAAATTCAAAAACATGACATGAACATTACACTTTTGTAAGATAATAATTATTTCTTCACTTTAGAAATCGTCATTCCATCATCAATTGGAACGAGTACAGATTGTAAATGCGGTTCGATTTCTATCATTTCATTAAACTTCTGTATAACGTTTTTGTTTCGCACGCTTATCAGCTACACTACCGCCAATAACGTCTTTCACGCCAATTTTTCCACTTATCACGTAATTTCCTTATACCGTTTATTACGCCTTCTATTATACCCTCAATTATAATCTTTATTACAAGGTATCTTATGAAATTAATAATAGGTTTAATTACGTATTTCCTTATGAATTCAAGAATATCCTCGATCATATTCCCCTCCTTTTTTTCAAAAGGAAGCTGCTACTCCTTCGCGTCCTTTTACGTCCAATTACAATTGCTGCCCTACTGCGGTATATATCAACAAAAATAATACGACAACACCATCCACAATAACGCTATTGAATTTGGAAGAAACTTCGGTAAATACTAATACTATAATATGGCTAAAAGAATTATTTTTTCATCTATATTTGGGGATGCTCCCAAAAACTTTATAAATTCAAAGACAACTTTACTACAACTCTTCCCGTAACTAATTTATTATCGTGGTAAACCGTCTTCCACTACATCCGTAACAGTTCCATTCGGTTCAAAGATTACACGTAATGATCCTTCTCCACCATAACCAGTATAGTCATATACTGAATAAGATTTATATTTCTCAATCACATGTGGCTGTCCAATTGCAGCTTTTACCTGATTCGCGGGCATACCTTTTTTGATTTTCAAATAGTGATTGTAACTTACTGCTGCCGAATTGTTATTTACATCTTTATACCATGGTACACGATCGCCAATCATCTTCGTTACAAATATTAACATTAAATACAACTAATAAATAGTATATTTCTGCTATTTATTTACATTTCCGTTCCGAAATCTTATCTTAAAACTAGCAATATGAAACTGGAATTCACAATACAAATCACGTATCCCATATATGATAACATTTAAATTAAATTCCAAAGTAACTTTACATGCATTTTCTGTTTTAACGCCAAAAGAAAAGACCTTTCTAACGATTTTATTCCATCGCTAAAAAGGCCTTTTCTATTTCGGCTAAAAACTTAGCACTCTTCTGGTTTACCAGCATTCGTCGCTGTACGGAAAGATGATCCACATCCGCATGATGCGATTGCGTTTGGATTGTCGATTGTGAATCCACCGCCAAGCATAGATTGTTTATAGTCAATTTTTACTCCTTTAACAATTGGAGCACTTTCTTTATCGATAACAAATTCAACACCGAAAAACTCAAGAACTGTGTCGTCTTCTTTTGGTTCTACTTCAAACCCTAAGCCGTAAGAAAGACCGCTACATCCGCCGCCGTGTACAGCAAGGCGCACATACTTCTCTCCATCTTCAGCATCTTTTAACATATCTTTAATTTGAAAAGCTGCTTGTTCTGTTACTTCAATCATGAAATACACCTTCCTTTCTGTTCTTAGTCCATTATACATCTTTACGCTTCTATCTTGTACTCATACACTCCGCGGCAAATTACTTCCGCAGGTCCTTTCATCAACACGTTTCCTTCTTCAGTCCACGCAATCATTAAATCGCCACCAGCTAAATGGACTGTAATTTCCTTACCACGTTCCATCTTTCCATTTAAAATAGCAGCTACAACTGCAGCGCACGCCCCTGTTCCGCAAGCTTGCGTTACACCAGACCCACGTTCCCAAACGCGGAAGTTCATCTCGTCATCATTCAAAATTTCGATAAACTCAACATTTACTCGCTCTGGAAACATTTCATGTGTCTCGAGGACTGGTCCAAGTGTTGTAAGAGGTGCTTTTTCTACATCATCAACAAAAATAACCGCATGTGGATTTCCCATTGAAACAGCTGTAAATGCATAACGATGATTATTGTATAAGAAGTTTTCACGAATAAATGGTGTTTCACCTTCACCAAGCATCGGTATTTCTGCACGTGTTAGACGCGGTGCTCCCATATCGATTTTCGCTAATGTCACGACACCATCTTCTACTGTTACTTCAGCCGTTACAATACCAGCCAACGTTTCAATTGTAAAAACTGTTTCTTCTACTAGTTTATGTTCATACGCATATTTCGCTACGCAGCGTAAACCGTTACCACAGCTCTTTCCTTCAGAACCATCATTATTAAACATGCGCATTTTCACCGGAGCTACGTCTGAAGGGCAAATTAAAATCATCCCGTCTGCTCCAATACCAGTATTAATATTTGAAACCTTTTCCGCCACAAGGGCTAAATCTTCTTCAGGAATTTGCTCTTCAAACATATTTACATATATATAACTATTGCCAAGACCATGCATTTTTGTAAAAGAAAATTGGCTCATTTATATTCACTCCAAAAATAATTTGTTATGTTAAGTATAAAATGCATGCTTTTAGAACACAATATGAATGTCCCCCGTTTCTCATATTTGACAACGTTTGGCGATGAGCCACTCTTACACAATTTGTGTAAGAAAAAAGCCCTTCTAAAAAGGGCCTTTTTTTATTTATTCCACTATTTTCGATTGGGGAGAGCTAATAATTAGTATTAGCCCTTCCCAATCGAAATCACATTTTATCTAATAAAAAAGGTGCTGCTAATTCGCAACACCTTAAAACATTGGATTTTCATCCAAATACTCATATACATTATTAACAAGCTCTTCTACTGTTGCACCTTGTACAACTTCACCATTTACAAGTGCAAACGGTCCTTCAAAACAAATACCACAATATCCTAGACAACCATACTCCATTACATCTAAATTCGGATCTTTTTCTAATTTTTCTAGAGCTGCTTGTGAACCACTTGCAAGGTTACCTACACAAAATTCAATTAATGGTTTAATCAAAATTCTCCCCCCTGTACTACAAAACAAATTACCTTTTCACTTTATCTATAAGAAGAAAACTAAGCTGTTTCTTGTTGTTTTCGTTACACAGTCTAAACTATTTAGTTACTTCATTATTTCACTTCAAAGTAGATGACTTCTTCTATATAACATGCTACTTCCAATGAAATAGTAACTACAAAGGAAAAACAGTTTATTTTACTTTTCTTCTTATTGTACAACAGAGTATTCATTCATGCATTGTTATTTGTTCACAAATTCGATATAATTTGATTGAGTAAAGTCAAAATATTTTATTAATATAAAATTTTATGATTAGGGGATATTTCAACAGAAAAGGGGTAATCCATCATGAAACACCTCGTAATACTAGGTGGCGGCTACGGTGGAATGAGAATTCTGCAAAGGCTACTTCCAAGCAACCAACTTCCAGATGATGTACAAGTGACATTAATCGACAAAGTACCATATCATTGCTTCAAAACTGAATATTATGCATTAGTTGCGGGTACTATTTCAGAAACGCATATTCGTATACCGTTTCCTGAACACCCACGCCTCAATATTCAATACGGCACAGTAACAAATATTGACCTCGAAGAAAAAGCTGTTCATCTCGATGGCGGCGAAGCAATCCAATATGATGACTTAATTATCGGACTTGGCTGTGAAGATAAATATCATAACGTTCCTGGGGCTAGGGAATATACACATAGTCTACAATCAATTGAACAAACACGTAAAACCTATGAACAATTAAATAGTCTAGAACCAAATGCAACAGTAGCTGTTGTTGGTGCTGGCTTAAGTGGCGTTGAAGTAGCAAGTGAACTTCGTGAAAGCCGTTCTGATTTAAAAATCTATTTATTTGATCGAAAAGATAGAATTTTATTCCCATATCCAGAGAAATTAAGTAGATATGTAGAAGAATGGTTTGTAAAGCATAAAGTTAACATTATACGAAACTCTAACATTACAAAAGTAGAACCAAATATTGTGTACAACCACGATGAACCACTTGAATGTGATGCAATCGTCTGGACAGCTGGTATTCAAGCAAATGAAGTTGTTCGAAACCTTCCAGTTGAACAAGATGGTAGCGGACGGGTTGTCTTAACGAAATATCACAATATTCCGAACAATGAGCACGTTTACGTTGTAGGAGATTGCGCAGCACTTCCACATGCACCATCTGCCCAACTTGCTGAAGGTCAAGGAGAACAAATTGTCCAAATATTATTAAAACGTTGGAATAATGAACCACTCCCGGATGAACTACCTGTTATTAAATTAAAAGGTGTTCTAGGATCTCTTGGTAAGAAGCATGGATTCGGTTTACTCGCAAACCAACCATTAATGGGACGTGTACCGAGATTATTAAAATCTGGTCTTCTTTGGATGTACAAATATCATAAAGGTTAATACTTTACAGGCTGTCTACTATGTAGGCAGCCTCTTTGCATCAGTTTTTAAAAATTATCAGACACATCTTTCTCAATATTTATAATGATTTATTTTTCATTTTTATATTAAAAAATATTGATAAACATTGTATGCTATTTGTAAGTTGTTTTATTATTTCCTTGAAGACCGAATTCATTCGGTCTTATTTTTTATGTGATAAATACTTTTGTAGGAGGCATTACATTCCACTTATGAACTTATCGAAACTAAACAATCGAATAGAAGCGAAAAAGAAAGAGTTAATCTATCTCGTTGAACGATACGGATTGACTCATGATAAAGTGATTTCTTTCAGCCAAGAATTAGATCGTTTACTTAACTTATTAATAAAACTCAAGACGAAGAAAAAACGTTGCTCTTTATAACCGTTATCTTCTCTTTTTTGATACGATATAACTAGAATCAGAAAGGAGCGATTTATGTTCATATTAAAAAACGTTATATATAAAGATATACTACACATTCCTTATTTACAGATTCAAAAAGAAAAGATTACTTGCATTATCGGTGAAAGCGGAAGCGGAAAAAGCACGTTGCTTCGCATGTTAAACGATTTACAATCTCCAACATCCGGCACAATTGAATATAACGGAAAATTAATTTCTGATTATCACCCTATTCAATTACGTCGTGACGTAGTTATGCTTGGGCAAACTCCACCTATTTTTGATGGAACCGTTAAAGACAACCTATTAATGGGACTTCGTCTTTCTGAAAAACCATTTCCAAATGATGATGCCCTGCGGAGTGCATTACAAACCGTTAGCTTAGACAAGCAATTAGAAAATAGCGCCTCCTCACTATCTGGCGGTGAAAAACAAAGACTTGCCTTTGCACGTATCGTACTTATGGATCCGCCTGTCTATTTATTAGATGAACCTACTTCAGCATTAGACAGTGATACAGAACGCCGCGTTATGAAACAATTTACTGAACTAGCACGA
Organism: Bacillus sp. PK6-16; assembly: GCF_056530295.1. Lineage (NCBI taxonomy): Bacteria > Bacillati > Bacillota > Bacilli > Caryophanales > Bacillaceae > Bacillus > Bacillus sp. PK6-16. Next base: position 541,476 of record NZ_CP096511.1, on the reverse strand, counting down.
AAAAAGAAAAAAACAATTATCTTCATCACACACTCACAACAACTTCCAGAAGAAATTGCAGACGACATTATTGAGATTAGTAAAGCAAACGGTGCAACTAGAAAGGAAGTGCTCTCTGTTGAAGGGCGTTATTGAACTCCAAATTTGGCAACTTGCAGCTGCCTATATTTTCATTCTTATTTTAATTGGACTTGTAAAATTAAAAGGAATACCTCGCGAAAAACAAATCGCGCTCGCAACATTCCGTATGACGATTCAGCTCGTACTTGTTGCATATGTCCTTACATACGTATTTGAAAACAGTAATCCATTTTATACAATTGCTCTCATTACTTCTATTACTACCTTTGCAATTTTTAATATTTATAAACGAGTTAACATCCCAATGTCTAAAGAATTAAAACGAGTAGCCGCCCTTTCCATGGTCGCCGGATCAATTGGGCCACTTCTACTATTTATCTTTGTTATTATCGGACATGATCCGTGGTATGCTCCGCAATATATCGTCCCTATTACAGGAATGTTAGTTGGGAATGCCATGACTGGTGTTTCTCTCGGCGCAAATACGTTCTTAAACAATATGAAATCGCAAAGAGGTCAAATTGAAGGTGCACTTATGCTCGGCGCAACACCGAAAGAAGCAGCTGCTCCGCTCATTCGAGACGCTTTTGACTCTGCTATTTTACCAACAATTAATTCTATGGTCGGAATGGGAATTATAAGCTTACCAGGCATGATGACTGGTCAAATATTATCCGGTGTATCACCATTCACAGCCATTCAATATCAAATCGCCATCATACTCGGTATTTCTGGAAGTACTGCCTTTGCTGTCATTATCTTTTTACAGCTTGGATATAAAACGTTCTTTAATAAGCGATGTCAATTGAAAGAAATTGACTATGGTGCACGGTGAATCGTACGTAGTTCACGATGAATGAAATTATATTAACGATTTTTTCAATATATCTATCATAACTTGCAATATATCAACGATTTTTCAAATATATCTATCATAACTCAGAATATATCAACGATTTTGTACGAAATATCGATTTACCGACAAAAAGTGACATAATAAAAAGAGGAGGCTATTCGCCTCCTCTTCTATTTACTTACGCCTTCTTAACGAACTGTGATTTTAACTTCATAGCTCCGAAGCCGTCAATTTTGCAATCGATATCGTGATCGCCATCAACTAGACGGATACTCTTTACTTTCGTACCGATCTTCACAACTGAAGAAGTTCCTTTTACTTTTAAATCTTTAATAACAGTAACTGCATCGCCGTCTTGAAGAACGTTTCCGTTCGCATCTTTTACAACTTTTGCACCATCATTATTTTCAGCTTCTGCTTCTTGGCACCACTCATGAGCACATTCTGGACATACGAAAAGAACTCCATCCTCATACGTATATTCTGAATTACATTTTGGACAATTTGGTAAAGTAGCCATAAATTCATTTCCTCCGTTCATTATTTATACGTAAAAATCAAAATTGATGTTTACATCTCGATAAATAAAATTTGTATAGCATTTCTTTATAGTGCCATAGTCTCACGTTATTGACAAGCCTACCTCAAATTCTCATTTTTTATTGTATTTTACAAAATTTCAATTTGTATGCCGTTTTTCTATTTGCTCTTCTACTAATTTTAAAAATCTTCGTTGTGCATTTTTATTTTTTACAAGCAATCGAACTCTTAGCTTACTTTGTAAATATGAGCGAACTTTGTAGTTCGTAATAAATAACTTTCGATACTTTTCGTCTTCATATATCATTCGAAACCATTCATACTGCTGCAAGTAACGTATGTTAGCATCAATCTTTTTCGTGTGTAAACCCGTACTTAAACTAATCGATCCTATTAGAGCTTCTATTACTGCTGAAATTATTTCTCTCCCCCTAATAAACAAAAGAAGAACCTTCACAAGATTCTTCTTTTCAAAATGAACGAGTTCCCTCTAGAAACCCCAATTATTTTCTTCAATGTAAATTTGATATTCTTCTACTTCTTCTTCACTTAACTTCTTATTATTTTCATATACCTCTTGCCACTCGAAATAATCTTCATCGAAATAAACAGCAAATTTAATTTTCACGTTTTTCTTCTCTGTATAATCATAACCAGTAAACTCTACTACGTCATAATCTTTTTCTTTCTTCACAAACTTCCAAGTTGGATTATCAGTCATAATCTCTAAAGTAACCCCTTCGCCACTTGAACGAACAACGTTTTTAATATTCGGCTCAGTTGGTAAAAAGGACAGCCCGAACGCAGCTAATCCATACACAATCCCGACTATAATCTGTAAACCAATCATACCAGCAATACTCACGCCGCCCTTTGATTGTAAGAAATACGCCTTCTCATGATCAGACGCATCTTCTCCCTTACGAAAAACACGAACAGCCTGCTTATAATATAAACGGTTTCCTTGCCATCCAGTAAATATCATCATTCCTAATTGAAGAGCTAAACTAAATGTTACATAAATCCCATCTGGAATATCTATAAAAGGGGGTATAACTATACTAGGTATAGCCAATAACGCAAATATAATAAATAACTTATACATTTTACGATAAGCTAACCAAAAAGTTGGGAAGAAAAAGGCTACCCAATTCCATGTATTCCCTTGCGCTGGATTTTCTACTTTACCCCACTTAAAGTCATAATAAGCTGTATTCTTTTGAACAACTTTATGTAATTCTTGTGGAGAAATCGTTTCTTGTAAAACCGTGTCCTTCACGTACATCATCCTTTTCTTATTTCTATATACATTTATTGTATATGGACAAAATGAAGGAATCTAACAAAAAGTACACATATTTCATAAAAGTGAACGGAAATCGAATATATTCCGACAATTATTCGTTTCTTATTTCATTTTACTTTTAAATATATTAAAATAATCGTGTATCATACCTTTAATACACTAAGTTAATTATTTTATATATTCACTAAAAAGGATGTATAAAAATCATTTTTATACATCCTTTTTAGTGAATATATACTACTATTTTAAAACAAACATCTCGACTTAAGAGCGCTCACAAATTAGCCTTCTACTATTTCAAACATATTTCCACTTACACAACTAATGAATAGTCCATTATTACCTGCCTCAATTGATACAATAAAATCTATTACAACAACATTTTTAGGGAGTTTAATTATATCTTTTACTTCACCACATTCAGCATCAAGTATTATCAATTCTAAATTTGAAGTTGCAATGTAAATTTCTCCATCTTTATATAACAGAACCTCTGTAATATCATGTAGAGTAGTATTGTTCCAAAGCACTTTACCTGTTTGAATATTAATACCACAAATTCTGCCTTCTCCTAAGGACAATACCATCATCTCTCCGATAAGAAATGGAGGCAATTCAATTTCAAAAGACATATTTACTTCATATAACTTTTGACCGCTCTTATGATCATAACATTGTATTTGTCTACTTACCCCTTCATATCCATACTCAGTTCTTGTTAATAGTATTTTTGCTTCCTTTGATTCAATGCAAGAGTACCATACCTCATCAAAAGCTTTTTCAAAAATTAAGTTACAGCCTTCTTTTCCATATTCCCACTTTTGTAATACCTCCATTGCTACACATATAAAATGTTCATTAGTTAAAGTAACTGGTTCATTTGGATTACAATCTTCCATCATTTGTTTCCATCGTGTAGAAGCATCTAATAATTGAATGGCAATTGCAACATTACTATATGCATCAACTTCCCCATCTTCATCAAAAGGATTCCCTGCTAATACATAGTAATCTGGGCCAAGATGGCACTGCAATTTTTCTCCTCCGACTCGAACATTCTTTTCCCATACTTTTACTCCACTTTCAAGCTCTAATAAAACATTGTAGCCTTCTTGTGTAATAACTAGTAAACGTGGTAACTCTTCTCCCGTAGTTTTTACATCTTGTATAATATGCCCTTCTATTTCTAAATCCCATAGAAGCTCTCCACAACTTGATGAAATAGCATACAATTTCGCAATACTTTCTCCAAATCTATTTGCATGCCAAATAATTACGACATCATTCACAGTAATGCAATTACACTCTTCTACTATTGGAATACGGCACTGCCAAATCTCTTCTTTCGTTTCACTATCGAGTTTACGAATTCTGTGGTTATTTTCCTCTACATAAAAGATACTCTTCTTATCATGAGATAGTACCGGAGTAAATATCGGTTCAACCTCTCTCCCTTTTAAATACTTCCATTTTAATTCATACTTGTCACTTGTAGAATGATAAGTTCGATACATAATTTCGTCATTTCCATTTACAAGTTTAGGAACAAATGGATCAATTTCTAACATTCTATGGTAAGCATCTTTGATTCGAAAAGAATCAACTCCACTCATGTAAATCTGCCCTATCTCCTTTTTAAGAAACGAAAAGAGTACTCGTAAAAATTGCTCGCTATCAACACTAGCTAACTTCTTGCCTCTCTGATTAATAATGAGAAACTCCCCATCTTTCTTCTTAAATTCCATCTTTTTTTCATATTCATTTAAGAAAATTGTAGCGTCATCATATCTAAAGACCTCGATACAAGCGTCAAACAACTGACAAATCGGGTCTATTATGTCTGTTTTTTCTTGAAACACAATACTCTCATCTATACTAAGTACTATTTCTCCGGCATTTTCTGTCGGCAGTTTATTTAGTTCGATTTGAAACTTTTTCATTATTTCCTCCCTCTTAATCACATTGAAATACTATTTTATTTCTCGCACATTCCCCTTCACTTTCTCAATAATATCTTCTATACGCTCCGCTATACATTCCGGCTCCCATTCTCCCTCACCGTGCATAGCTGTATAAACTGGACAGTTCTCATCATTACTATCTACAAAAATCGGGTCTCCAAGATATGAATCTATGCCGATTACAATCCATCCTTCTTTCCAGTCTCCTTCTTCATCAAAACTATAACCAAGTTGCCCTTCTTCTATTTCTTCACTATTAAACAATTCTATCGTCATAGGTTCAAATTCATACTCTAGCTCAATTTCATTATCCTCAGCACGATCTACATGTGCTAAAAGTTGTTTAATTTTATTATGGTTAATCATGATATCTTCTCCATTCTATCTTTTAAAAATCTAATTTTATTCATAATGAGCTGCCGCAAGTAACATTTGAGCAATAAACTTCCATGAAATATTTTCTGGAAACTTCTCTCCTTGATTTATATAAACCGATTCACAAGAACCTAACCAACTATTTAATGCCTCTAAATAAGTCTCTACCTCTACATTCTCCCATTCATCTTTATTCACTTTAAAATCCTTTTGGAGGTATACAAGAAATTTTAATAAATCTTCTTTAGAATTTACGTGATCGAGGTATTCATACACATCCATACTCCGTCCCTCCCTCTATTGCGTGTTATCTAAACTAACTATAATATATGACATAAGATTCTTAAAACTATTATTTGAGGTGACCGAATATGAAGAGTACAATTTGGGCAGACGATGACTATTTAAAACTAGCACCCATTAACGATGAACTAATCAAAAAAGCAGAAGAAGTACTGAACGTAAAACTTCCAGAATCATATATAAACCTTCTAAAAGAACAAAATGGGGGAACTCTTCGTCTCGATGTTCACCCTACTTCAAAGCCAAATTCTTGGGCAGACGATCACGTTAATGTATCTGGTTTATATGGTATTTCTTTTAATGAAAATGAATCTAGTATTTTAGAGAGCCGCTATTTAATTCGAGAATGGGAAATGCCTGAGAATATCGTACTTTTATCTGGTGATGAACATACATGGATTGCATTAGACTATCGAAATGTAGCTGAAAATCCTCCAGTTATATTTATCGATAATGAATTTGAGGAAATTATTGAATTAGCACCTAACTTTGAAAGGTTCTTACAAAACTTAACTACTTATGAATATGACGAAGAATAAGCCTGGCTCTAAAAAGGAGCAAGATTTTATTACAAATTTACACGCCACTTTAAAACCACTCGGCTTTAAGAAAAAAAGACATACATTTTTCAAAGCTGAAAACGGATTTTATAAGCTCATTAACATACAAAAAAGCCAGTTTGGAGATGATTTTTATATAAATATAGGAGTTCACCCTATCGGTCTCCCGCAGCTTATTACGAACCAATTACAAATAAAAGAAAACATTTCAATATTCGCTTGCATTCTACAAACAAGAATAGAGCCTATACATATCAAACAGAACCAGCTATTGCACAATGTTTCACATGAAACTATCAACATTCCGAATTACCTTTCTACTATTTTCGACTGGTTTCAAACGTGGGCATCTTATGAAAATTTAGTGGAAATAAATATACATTCCATTACTCCGATACTAGCTGTCGTTCCAATATTAGAAGAAAAAGCGTTTCTACTTCTTACCTGTTTTTCTTTCTACAAATTAAAACAGTACGAACAAGCTAATCGCTACTTACAGCAATATTTACATTGCACCGTGCATCTGAATACCGAGGAAAAAGAGCCCATATTCTTTCACGAAGTTGATATGTATATGAAAAAACTAGTAGAAAGTACAATGTAATTTCACATTGTACTTTCTACTAGTGCTTTATATTCCTCTTGTAACTTTTTAAATCGTTCTTCATACTTTTGCATCTTCACAGTATCCATTTTTGAATTAAGGACTGGCCTTCTTCTCCCAGTCACCATTATATTTTTCCCATCTATTGCATCGTTCATATATACGTAAGGTTTAAAAGACTTGCATACCGTATATGGCAATGCTACAGAGAGTTTTGCATACTCTTCCACTTTAAATTGATTAGATAAGCTTAACTCCTTTAAATTTTTCAATTGCATTAACGGTTCTAATGAATCATCTTTAACCTTTAAATTCATCAAAGTAAGCTTTTGCAACTGCTGTAATTCAGCGAGCGGTTTTAAAGTTTGTACTTTCATCGCTGTATTTATTCCACCACCCATATAGAAGGTATTGAGTTGTGTGCACTTACTTAAAGCACTTAAATCTTCTAACTTAGAAAAATCATCAATTAGTAAGGATTTGAGTTTTTTATTATAATCAATATCCCATAACGTCTTCGCTTTTGTATTCCAGCACATATACAACTGTTGTAAATTGGACAATTTCTGAAGGCTACTTAAATCCTCAACCCTCATTTTGTAAACGTATAATATATCGGGACAAACATACGTAAGAATATGATCAAACTGCTTTTGATTTACTGTGAACACCCATAATTTTTTAACTTTCAAAGATGCTAGTCGTTCTATATTTTTTGTTTTCCCCTCAATCGCTACTTCTTCTAAATCACCAGCTATACTTGCTAAGTCTTTCATAATCTTCGGCTGATCACCAATCGGAAACATGTTATCCCCCCTACAACTCCCAAGTAATATTCATTTCTTCAAATGAGTCCTTACTAACTTCCAATCCTTCGCTATCTTCCGTTCCAATCATTGCTACTTCTTCTTTAGACAACTTAATTTCCTCATTTGGCCTTTGGATTTTTTTCTCATACACGAGTTGTAAAAGCTCTATTTGTTCCTCTGTCAGTTCATACTCTTCTTCTAGTCTTTCCATTGCTGATTCTGTATCAAGTAATGGAATTTCTAATAAGAATCCGCCGTGCTCTTCCATCTCCTCAAATGAATCAATTGAATACGCACCGCTATCCTCAATCCAAAATGCAGTTGTAATAAAAGGAACTGTTTCGCCTTCTACTTCTTCTAATACGTATTGAAGTGCTTCTTCTTTCGCAATATCTATTACTTCCGAAGGTGCCCCTTCAAAATAATTTTTCGCATCAATCCACTCATCAATTCTCTCGCTATTCACATCTTGAAGACATACAATCGTGTAATTCGGATGAAACGTAATTGTCCCTTGTCCCCCTTGGCTATCTTGCATACTATAGTTAAATCCATCCCATGAACTTTCATGTGAGAAATCTGGACAATGCGCTACATTAATTGCATGGGCAATCGAATTTAAAACGCAGCCTTTCCATAGTTGTTCTTTATCTATATGTAATTTATATTTACTCATCATCTTCCCCCATGCGCATATTTTTTTCTATTATCTTTCCTCTACACAATGCTTGTAAATACTTTTCTATCTACTACAAAATAAAAAAGACAATACACCCCACTGTATTGTCCATTTTCTTCCCTACCATTTCTCTCTACACGTCTCAATTAAATGCAGTAAATACCTCTTCGTCATATCTGCTCTTCTCCACCTTGAGAGCATTCGCTTTTCTTTTGGGTTCTGCCGTATTCTCGCTACTTCTTTTAATAAAAGCTCCCATTCTTCCGCTGAACGTTCTGACAAATATTGCAATCCTCTATCTTTTGAAACGATTGTTTTATAATCTAGTGTATATAAAATGCGTCCCATCGTAACGACAGCTGATTCTACCCACTCTTCTATAAAAAATAAATATGGCTTCTTCGCCTTTTCACTCCAGTACTGTTCTACGTTATATTTCATTGTATTTACTACATCATTCCATTTTATTTGCAACGGAAGATCTTCTGCTTCTTTTCCTGTAACTGTAATGCCTTGATTTTTCAACGTCCACCATGTGACCGCATTAATGTCCCAATGACCAACATTAGCTTTACCATCTGCACAATACACGTACTCGTTCATTTCATCATTGTATTTCCCTAAGTCAGCAAGCGGAATATACATACCGTCCATTCTTTTACCTAGTGTATTATCACTAAGTTTATTATGTAGTTCCACAAGCTGCTGTTTTTCAGCTTCATTCACGGAATCATTTATCACTGTAACAAAATCAACATCGCTCGTTTCCTTATGAAATGCACCTAGTGCGATGGATCCGTAAATATATACCCCGACTATTTTTTCATCCAAAAAAATTTCTTTTAATTCTACTGTATACCGCTCCATTAACCGTTGTACTTCCGTTGGTAACGCATGCTTCACTCCATTTTTCATATCTATCCCTCCAATAAAAAAGCCTTTGCAAATTCGCAAAGACTTCTTGTTTTATAAATATTTCTCGATTTCTTCGTAAACATCCTTCAAACGAGGATTTCCTTCTCCAACAATTTCTCCATTTACAAGAACGACCGGATAAAATAAATCTTCTTCCACTACGCGCTCAGCGAATGCTTTTTTATCCGCATCTTCTTGTTCTTCTTGGAAATCAATATACTCGAAATTAAATTTATTTTCTTGTCCTTCATATTTACGACCAATTGCCGCTTGTAACCATTCAAACGTTTCTGTTGAAGATGGCATTCCGACGCAGCTCGCACAAATTACTTTCGTCCCATACACTTGCACATTAACCATTTCTTCTCCCCCACTTCTTGTTCCAACAGTATATTCAGATGTCTTATTACATAAGCACATCATTTTACAAACTTATTCCATACCCCTATACTGAAAAAACACGATACAATATTTCGACAATAAAACAAGAAGAGAAAAAATAGATTTTCCCCTCTATCTTGATTATAATAAAACTGATGAAAGGAGTCGATAAAAATGGAAAACCCACATATGCAAGAACAAGTATTAGAAGTATTAGATAAATTACGTCCATTCTTACTTCGCGATGGCGGAGACGTTGAATTAGTAGACATTGAAGAAGGTATCGTAAAATTACGCCTTATGGGTGCTTGCGGAAGCTGCCCAAGTTCTACAATCACACTAAAAGCTGGTATCGAGCGCGCGTTACTTGAAGAAGTACCAGGCGTTATCGAAGTAGAACAAGTATTTTAATCTAAAAGCGGAAGCGGCTCGTTCAGAACAGGAGGTCATTGGAGCTCCTGACGAAGAGGCGCTTTTTGCCTCACAGGAAGGCGCGAAATGGCCGACTGTTCTGGCCGCTGGAGCTGGATATTAATCTAAAAGCGGAAGCGGCTCGTTCAGAATCGCCTTCTAAAAGGAGACCAAATTTGGTCTCCTTTTTTATTCAAATCACATTTATCCGTTAACATCATAAAACAAAATTGGAAATCCTTCTCAAAAAATGCGATAATTAATACTATATAGTGAATCGTTCACACATATACAGTAAAAAAACATAGGGGGGGACGACAGATGCCAAAAATGGGGAACACTTTTGTAACAATCCAAGAACTAGAAAAGAAAAAAGAGTATTTATTAGGCCTTTCATCCGTTATACCAACATGGAATACAAGCTATCAATTTTTATTTAAAGAAATCCAGCAAGAATTATTGGGTAAAGTAAATGAAAAGCTCGAAAGGCATCAATTCGTTTTAAATATATGTACAGATCAGCAGGTAGGGGCATAATGTATTACATAAAATTGTGGTATATAAAAAAGAGACCTCACTCGGTCTCTTTTTTATATTTTTAAGATAACCAATCTAATTTTCTAATCCCGAGCTTATCTACTGGTAAACGAAGTGAGCCATAAAAGTGCTTCATAAATTGCTCTGAGCGGTTTACATCATGTAAAATGGCTTCTAAGCGATCTCTATATATGCTTTTTTGTTCTTCGTTTCCAGTTTGGTAATATCGTTCGACCGTTTCAAAATAGTGAAGCGGGAACAGGAGCCTTGCAAATAATAAGCGCCAACCAAATGAGGACAGCGAGTAATTTCGTTCATAATCTGTAACAAATTGAACGATTGTTTGATCCCAGTCTTTCTTTTTTTCAATCATCATATAGCGAATCCATTCTGCTATATCTCGAGTTGGGTGATCATACACCCAATCAAAAGGAAGTTTGAGACGCTTCGTTTGATGCCATAATAAAGGTGTGAATCGTTCTTGGCAAATTGTCGCTGCATCCGTTAGTTGCGGCGTATCATCCATTTCTGTATCAACAACATATTGAATGGCATTTTCTGCAACTCCTAAGTAATACGGGAAGGATTCAATAAACAATTGATCGAATACGTCTGTAGGGTGGTTCATCACTTGTGATTGCCAAAACTTTTCTAACTGATCGAGTCTCTTTTCCCATAACGCTTTCCATTCACCAATGCGGCTTAATTGCTCGATTTCTTCTGGAAAGAATGCACCTCGTTTATGGAATATAGAAAGTTCACTTCCTAATGACGTGGCATGTCGTTCTAACGCTCGCATACCTTTTAATAAGCAGTAATTTTGTTCTTCTATCTCACTTACATAGTAGCCGTGTATAGTTGGAACGAAAGTCGCTACAGTTATATCCCCTTGCTGGTTCATATAGTCACTGAGCTTTTTCATCTCTACAAGTACTTCTTCCTCCATTTCTCCAATTGGAACAAGTACATAAATTTTGTTGCGAATCCAAAAGCTTTTATAGGGGCCAAGGGGGATTAATTCTTTAACATGCATGTGATAATGCTCATAAATATGCTGAATCATCGCAGTCGCCACCTATGGTTTTTCTTTATATATATGAGCTTGTGCTCGCCTTTCATTCCTATGCACAGGATAAAGCAACGAAACGTATACAAATACTAAAAAGAAAAAAAGGTGATAAACATGAAAGAATCAAATCAACTACAAGAAAGAGCATTACAACTATTACAAGAACGCGGTGTAACAATTGATGATATTGCTGAACTTGTTCATTTTCTTCAAAAAAAATATCATCCAAATTTAGAGATGTCAGAATGCCGTTACAATGTAGAACGTGTACTATCAAAACGTGAAGTACAAAACGCACTGATTACTGGTATCGAGCTTGATGTCCTTGCTGAAAAGGGAATGCTAAGTGAACCGTTACAAGATATTGTAAAACGTGATGAAGGCTTATACGGAATTGATGAAGTTATCGCACTTTCTATCGTGAACGTGTACGGTTCTATCGGTTTCACGAACTTTGGATATATTGATAAATTAAAACCTGGTATTTTAGAATACTTAAATGATAAATCAACTGGAAAGGTGCACACGTTCCTTGATGATATCGTTGGCGGAATCGCTGCCGCTGCGTCAAGCCGTTTAGCTCACCGAGCTGAGCACTCAGAATAATAATGTTTTCTAGGCCGTCAGTTTCATGCTGACGGCCTTTCGTATTCCATAAGTATAAATTCTCTTCCGCGACTCAAAAAAATAGTCCCTTTTTTAAATCCGATATTTTTATATAACGTAATTGCTCTTGTATTAAATGTCGCTACGCTTAATCGAAACATTTTTGCATTAAGCTCTTTCGTGGCAAACGCTATTCCAGCTTGGAAAAATTCTTTCCCCATTCCTTTCCCAGTTAACGCCGGCTTCATGCCAAGTCCGATATCAATCACATCTTCTCCACCATATAAATTAGCATCTCTTCCACCTGGCACTTGTGCATTTGCTCCAAAACAAAAATAACCGATGAGGTCTCCTTGATCGTCACAACAGCCATAATACGTTCCATCTAATAGCTCTTCTATTACTTCTTTCTCGCCTGAAAAACTATATAAACTATAAGGTTCCTCGTACGTCCAAGTATTTATCTCATTTGCTTCTTCCTCTGTTAACTTATGTATATCCACTTTCTCTTTCCCCCTATTATATTTCTATTAACAATATTCGATATTCATCTTATAATTCATCTTTCTCAATATATTTTTTAATTTCTCGCTTTATTTTTATGGAAGATTTTTCTTATTATGTTACGATTAAACAGAATCATTACAAATAAGGTGGTGACAATTTGAATTACTTTTCTTATCTCTCCTCGGAAGAACGGCAAAATTTTTTCTATAAAGAACCTCTTAGTTTTTCAAAAAATATAGGGAAAGAACAACTAGCTTACGCACTAGGTGCCACACTATATACTCCCGGCACGAAAGAAACGATTGCGGAAGATATAATTAGAAAGAAACATGTGGATGCTACCTCAATTATTCTTTGTCTAGAGGACGCTATCAGCGATGAGGAAGTAAAACTTGCAGAGCAAAACATCGTCGTTCAAATACAGCAAATCGCTAACTTAGTCAGTGCCAACATACTAAATCAAGCAGACATCCCGCTTCTTTTTATTAGAGTTCGACAGCCAAGTCAACTGAAGACAATTGTTACTGAATTAGGTAGTGCTGTTCATTGTTTATGTGGTTTTGTCTTTCCAAAATTCACACCGATTAACGGAAAGACTTATATCGATCAGCTTGCATATATAAACGAGCTATACTCATTATCGCTATATGGCATGCCGATTTTAGAATCCCCCGAAATTATGTATAAGGAAACACGGGCAGAATCATTATTACAAATAAAGGATTTACTAGATTCTTATCACGATTACATCTTAAATGTACGTATTGGTGCTACTGATTTTTCAAGTATATTTAGTATTCGGCGCAATAAATACACACCTATCTATCATATTACCGTTGTCCGTGATTGTATTTCAGACATTATTAACGTTTTCTCAAGGGCAACAAATGAATATATTATTTCAGGATGTGTATGGGAATATTTTTCTAATGATCATGAAGAAGGGCTTATTCAAGAGGTATCACTTGACCATGCAAATGGCTTAATCGGAAAGACAGTTATTCACCCATCTCATATTAAAGTTGTACAAGCAATGCACATTGTCACAATGGAAGATTATTTAGATGCGAGATCAATTTTACAAAATGCAGATACGTATAATGGAGTGCTAAAAAGCAGTTTTTCTAACAAAATGAATGAAGTAAAACCTCATTATAGCTGGGCTCGCAAAACCATTTTAAAATCTAATATTTACGGGGTGCTACATGAAAACAAACAATTCACCGATCTCCTTATTACAAACGCAAAGCAACACGTATAACGTTTTAAATAATATACAAGTCCATGTAGAAGTACGTGATAATCCATATAATTTAGCGCTAGACAATCTTTTTCAAATGGCTGCGAGAATAAATAAGAAACGTAGTTTTTTATTTGTGAGTACAATCCTTGGAAAGCATCTTCCTATTAAACCTGCAGTCTCTCTATCAAGTGGAGTTGCTCTCGCTGCAAGATATTTGGAAATACTACATAATATTTCTCATCCATTTCAAAAAGAAATTTTAAATCTCATTTCATTAGAAATTGATGAAATCCCAGAGGAAGTATTTCGTTATCAATATCCTCTGCAAGAAGAAGTTTTGTTCATCGGATTCGCTGAAACAGCGACAGCACTTGGTCATTCTATGTTTCAATGCTTTCAAAATGCAAAGTATGTGCATACAACTAGGGAATCGATACCCCACCTAGAATCTGTCATTACATTTGAGGAAGAACATTCTCATGCAACATCGCACCGTTGTTATGTAGATGAAAGCTTTTTTCAAAACAACAACCCGATTGTTCTCGTAGATGATGAGATGACAACAGGAAAAACAGCATTAAATATTATTAGATCTATTCAAAATAAATTCCCACGAGAAGAATATATAATTGCTTCTTTATTAGACTGGCGTTCTCATACTAATAGAAAACAATTTAAACAATTAGAAGAAGAACTTCAAATTAAGATTCATGTTATTTCTTTATTAGAAGGCAGTATTCATACAACTGGCCAACCATTAAATATTGCAAAAACAGATATTCAAATTAAAGAAACAAAACCTGATTTCAAAAAGCATACCCTTACCTGTCCAAAATCACCCTATACATCAAATTATATAAAATATACTGGGCGATTTGGCATTTCAGCATATGAACAAAAGCACATTCATTCTTTCGCTCAAGAAGCAGGAAAAACTTTAAAAAGAGAAAGAATGGGAAAACGAACACTCTGTCTCGGAACGGGTGAATTTATGTATATCCCAATGAAAATTGCTGCTGAAATGGGTGAAAATATTTTATATCAATCTACAACAAGAAGTCCTATCCATCCTGTTTCAAATGATGTGAACTACGCCATTCATAATCATTTCTCATATCCAAGTCCTGAAAATTCTACTATTACAAATTACTTTTATAATATTTCACCTCATGATTACGATGAAGTATTTGTTTTTATTGAGCGTGATTTAGGAGAAGAAGCCCTGTTTCCTCTTCTACAGCAGTTACAAACAGTTATTCCTTTTATTCATATCGTCTCATTTTCAAATAGCATAGAAAAGGAAGGTTGATAATTATGGTAAAAGTAAATTCTCATATTAGTAGTTACAATCCAAATGATGCTATTTTTCTATTAAAAGATATTAGTGATTTAATGAAAGAAAGTTCCACGGAAACTAGAGAACAATCAATTCAAGCTGGCACACATTATTCCGAAATGTTACCAATGGAATATAAACCATCTAAAGCGTATATGGATTTATTCTTTTCTTCCCTGCAACAATATAAACACAAACTAGCCATCGCTGTTGGAGTTGTCGCCGAACAGATTATACAAACTAAAGGAACTAACCTTGTCTTCGTTTCATTAGCTCGTGCTGGTACACCTATTGGCATTCTTATCAAACGCTACATACGCTATCAATACAACCTTGATGTACCTCACTATTGTATTTCTATTGTTCGCGGACGCGGTATTGATGAAAATGCACTCCATTATATTTTGGAACATCACCCTAAAGAAACAATTCAATTCATTGATGGGTGGACTGGAAAAGGTGCAATAAAAAAAGAATTAGAATATGCAGTACACACATTTAACGAACGAAATAATACACACATTTCTCATTGTATGGCTGTGCTTGCTGATCCCGGTTACTGTACTTCAATTTACGGTACACGTGAAGATTTTCTTATTCCTAGCGCTTGCTTAAATGCAACAGTCTCTGGACTAATTAGCCGCACTGTACTAAATGACACCTATATCGGTCCAAATGATTTTCATGGTGTTAAATATTATAAAGAGCTAGAACAAGAAGACTTATCAAATTTCTTCGTTGATGAGGTAACAGAGTTATTCCCTTCTGTTCATTCTCATATAGATAATCAATTACGTTATATTACTTCAACTTACACTGATCCCTCTTGGCAAGGATTAAAAGATATACAGTCTATCCAAAATCACTTTGAAATTGACGATATTAACTTAATTAAACCAGGAGTCGGTGAAACAACTCGTGTATTACTCCGGAGAATACCGTGGAAAATTTTAATACGTAAGCAAAACAATCCCGATTTAAAGCATATTTTACTTCTCGCTAAAGAAAAGAATGTCCCAATTGAAATCTATGAGAATATGGCTTATTCATGTTGCGGGCTCATTAAGCCTCTTAGGAAGGAAACAATATGATTTTCGCCAGTGATCTTGATCAGACGCTTATTTATTCCCGGAAATCGTTTCGTGCCCCTATAGAAGATGAATCAATTCAACTCATTGAAACTTTAGATGGGAAAGAAATTTCTTTCATATCACATAAAACCATTTCACTACTAAAAAAATTACAACTGCACTCACATTTCATCCCAGTTACAACAAGAACTATTAAGCAGTTTCAGCGTATTGCTTTATTCCAAAACGAAATCATTCCCGAATACGCCATTACAAGTAACGGCGGCAATATCCTTCATAATGGGAAACAAGATGGTACTTGGAACAGGACAGTAAAAGAAAGACTATCGGTTGAATGTATAGAGAGAAACGACATACTAAAGGAATTTGGACAAATAGCTCATAAAGATTGGGTTATATCGCAAAAAACAGCTGATGATCTATTCCATTATTGCATTATTAAACGGGAGAACATTCCTTATGATGAATTATCATCCTTCACTTCCTGGTTAGACAAACAAGGCTGGAATCATTCACTTCAAGGTAGAAAGCTATACTTTGTACCAAAACCAATTAATAAATGGGACGCCGTGCAATATATAAAAGAAATTTTGCAAATAGATACGATTATTACAGCTGGGGATTCTTTACTTGATTTATGCATGCTTGAAAAGGCGAACCATGCCTTCGCACCACTTCATGGTGAGTTAGGGGCAATGCATGATAGCTTACAACCCCATATTTTAAAAACAGACGCAATCGGCATATATGCCGCAGAAGAAATCGTAAATAAATCACTTCAAATTATTCACAGTTCATTACCTACCTCATGATCATCATATGCACAATTGCATACGCACAGCTATTAAACAGATGGTACAATTTATTTGAATCGCTGTTGCTACACTTCTTGATTAGAGAAAAGGCGTTAAAACGGAAATTAGCGTCTTATCAACCTCAAGCAATTGGCACATTTTGTCATCTTAAAAGACACTCCAACGAGTGTCTTTTTTTCTATATCCAACAAGGACTTACTCATTTCAAAGTATAAATACATAAAATAATGTAAATCATGACACGCATGAATCACTTTCTAAAAGTTATAAAGTAGATTCAAAATAAAAAAGCACTCTTAACTAGAGTGCTTTTTACTTTCAAATAAGGAGGCTACATATATGGATAGTACCCTCGTATTTAACTTCGGTATTGGTATTGTTATCATTTTATTTGTTTTCTTTGTACTTTGTATGAGTGGTGTATAAAAAGGCGATTTTCGAGCGTCTTTTTATACATACATATGTATTACTTGACTTCTATAAAGGTAGTAACCATAATAGTTACAGAAATACAAATAGCTATTCACATATCCACAAATAGGAGGAAGAAAAATGAAACATGTAATCGTTTATGCACACCCGAATACAGAAAGCTTCAACCATGCGATTTTAGAAACGGTAAAAAGTGAATTAGAAGGAAAAGGTCACGAAGTACGCGTTCGCGATCTATACGAATTAAACTTTAATCCAGTATTAGGCGCTTCCGATTTCATCTCATTTTCTCAAGGAAATACACCAGAAGATATTAAAGAAGAACAAGAGCATATCTCTTGGGCTGATAGCATTACATTCATTTATCCAGTGTGGTGGGCGGGACTTCCTGCTATTTTAAAAGGATACGTTGACCGTGTATTTAGCCATGGATTTGCTTATGCTTACGGTGAAAACGGCATTGAAAAGTTATTAAGCGGTAAAAAAGGATTGTTATTATCTACAATGGGCAATACGAAAGAAGCATACACAGCAGGGGGCATGTTTGATGCAATGAAGAAAACAGCGGATGTTGGTATTTTTGAATTTACAGGCATTGAAACAATTGAGCATACATTCTATACAAGTGTTCCTTCTGTGGATGACAGTGTGCGTAAGCAATATCTTGAAGAAGTGAAAGACGTTGTGAATCGTGCATTCTAATAAAATTATATCAGCGATTTTCTAAATATATCGGCGCAACTCAGATTATATCGGCGATTTTTCAAATATATCGACTTACCGATAAAAATCAACACTAGTCACAACTGAATGTTAGCCCACACCAATCGGGCTGCCAGCAAATATCAGAAAAAAAGCTGTTCCAAAGTTTGGAACAGCTTTTTTCATTACATCTTCTCAATCCACTCCGTCAAGCTATGCACAACTTGCGTTGGTTGTACTTCGTATTCTGTTAACTTCTCCACAGTTGTGACTCCAGTGTGGACAAGAAGGGTATGCATACCAGCATTTATTCCTGCTAAAATGTCTGTATCGTAGTTATCCCCAACCATTAATGCTTCATTTTTTTCTATGCCAAGCACTTTCAAAGCTTGTTCCATAATGATTGATTCTGGTTTTCCGATAAAGATTGGATCCACACCTGTTGATACTGCTACAACTGATGTTAATGAACCATTACCTGGTAATAATCCTCGCTCAGTTGGGATGGCAATATCCCCATTTGTAGAAATAAACGTCGCGCCATTACGCACAGCAAGACACGCTTTTGCTAATTTTTCATATGTGATGTCACGATCTAAACCCACAACAACGAAATCAGGATTTTCATCCACAAGTTCAAATCCTTTTTCCACAAGTGCATCGTGTAAGCCTTCTTCACCAATCATATATACAGTTGCGTCTTGTTTACGTTCATAAATGAAGTTCGCAGTCGCCATACTCGTTGTGAATACTTGCTCTGCTTTCGCTGGAATATCGAAACGAACAAGCTTTTCTGCCACCTGTTCCGGTTTGCGAGTTGAGTTATTCGTAACGAATAAATATGGAATGCCGCGCTCTCCTAATGCTTTTACGAAGTCGCTTGCTTCTTCAATTTGTTCTTCTCCGCGATACATCGTACCGTCTAAGTCAATTAAGTAACCTTTATACATCGATTATGTCTCTCCTTCTATGCTAACGTTCTCACCTTATCATACCACTCTTATATTACCCGCTTTTCCAAAAGAAAAAAACGCTTTACCTTAAAGCGCCCCATAACGTTCATTTTTTCTCTTTTATTTGGTAAGAACAACTACAATCGCCCTCGCACATATTTGCTAGCGTTTTCACTTCTGCGTTCGTAAATAAACGCTTATACATTTCTTTTTCATCTGCACACACTTGCGGGAATCTCTCGGCAATTTCCTTTAACGGACAGTTTTGTTTTTCAATTACGAAAGATTTCTCTCCATCTCTCTTTATTTGAACCATATAACCATTTTTCTCTTGCATAGCTGCTATCTCTTGCACTTTATATGCTAAATTCTTTTGATTACTCACTCTCTTTTGTAACTGTTCTTCCATTCGCTTCGTTCTCTCTTTTAAAACGTAACGAAGTATTTTTTCATCGCCCATTCGAGCTAAATCTTCTAGCATATCAATCGCAAATTGCTTATACTCTTTCGGGAATGTATCTTCTCCCTTTTCGCTTAATCCATACAAATAAGTTGGTCTTCCGACATGTTGCCTTACCATCTTAGAATAAATGAGTCCGTCTTTCTCAAGATTACTTAAATGTCTTCGAATCGCCATTTCTGTAATCTCTAAAACGTCAGCTAGTTCCGCTACCGTGTGCTCTCCCTTTACTTTCAACAATTGTACAATCTCGTCTTTCGTAGTACGTGCTTCCCCCATACTTCACCCTTCTCCCTTTTCTTTCTCACATACAATATAAGATCCCCAAAAGGCATTCTCTGGGGATCTTATAAGCATAATTATTCTGGTACAAATGCAGATACAGGTCCTAATTCCTTTTCTAAATAACTGCGAATATTTGCTGGGTATTTCTCTACCACTGCAATATGTTTTTGAATCGTCTTATATAATTCATCATGATTCATTTGAATATAGTCTTGCGTAAGCATTTTTCGAAGAAGGATAATTTCTTTCATCCCTTGTCCATCTTCTTCACTTATCACTCGCTCGTCCATTAAAATATCAATAATATCTTCATAGCTTCCTGGATCGCGCATAATAAATCCATCAATCATCGCATTTCCTACATCTAATACAGTATCAATAATAAGATGGGCTATGCGCTCTAATGCGTAAAATTCAAACTCGGTTTCATATATCTTTTTCTCTTGAAATGTACTTGTTGCTCGTTCTAAACATACTAGCATTTGTTCTATTTTCTTTCTGTCTACAAAATACATGAATGTCACCTACCTGGAAATTAAAGCATTTACATTTTAATTGTAACGCTTTCTTCTGAAAAAATCGACAATTTTTCGAATTCACCTTTTCTCCGTTATTTGTTATAGTTATATTTGTATGATTTTTGAAATTGGAGGAATGGAATCTTGGAACGTGAACTCGCACTAGAAATTGTCCGTGTAACAGAAGCAGCAGCCTTAGCATCCGCACAGTGGATGGGCCGCGGAAAGAAAAATGAAGCAGATGATGCAGCAACTACAGCAATGCGTGATATGTTCGATTCAGTAAACATGGCAGGTACAGTTGTAATTGGTGAAGGAGAACTTGATGAAGCACCGATGTTGTATATTGGTGAAGAACTAGGAACAGGTAACGGTCCAGAAGTAGACATCGCCGTTGATCCATTAGAAGGTACAAACATCGTTGCAAAAGGTCTTGCAAATGCAATGGCAGTTATTGCAATCGCAGACAAAGGGAACCTTCTTCATGCTCCTGATATGTACATGGAAAAAATCGCGGTTGGTCCAAAAGCAGCTGGTAAAATTAGCTTAGATGATCCAATTGAAAAAACAATTGAAATTGTAGCAGAAGCTAACAATAAAAAGATTCGCGATCTAACAGTTATCGTTCAAGAACGTGAACGTCATCAAGATATTATTGACCGTGTTCGTGCAAAAGGTGCACGCGTAAAATTATTTGGTGACGGTGATGTTGGTGCGTCAATCGCAACAGCACTACCTGGAACGGGTATCGACTTATTCGTAGGTATTGGCGGAGCTCCAGAAGGTGTTATTTCTGCAGCAGCATTAAAGTGCCTTGAAGGTGAAATGCAAGCTCGCTTAGTTCCAATGAACGAAGAAGAAGAAGCTCGTTGTCGTGAAATGGGATTAGAAGATCCTCGTCAACTTCTTATGTTAGATGACTTAGTATCTGGGGATGATGCAATCTTCTCAGCAACTGGTGTATCTGCTGGTGAGTTATTAGACGGTGTTAAATTCCTTGGCGGAGACTTAGCTGAAACATACTCTATCGTAATGCGTTACAAAACAAGAACAGTACGATTCATTAAAACACATCACCATTTAGATCATAAACCACACTTAAACTTAGATATTTAATAAAGGAGCCATGTGTATGGAAGAACGTTTCTTTCTGTACGACGATACTGTCGCTACAAAAACTCGTTTCGTTAGCTTTATGGGAGAAAATGAGCGTCACGATTTAGCGCTATTATACTCCGATCGTCATTACGGTAAAACAATTGTCCTTGATATGCAGCGCAATAAATTTGCAATCATCGGTGCTGACGATTTAAACGAACCAGGCTACTTAGAGCATGCATTTTCTATGACTGAAGAAATTGCAGAAGAATTACGCTCATTTTTATTTGAACTTATATAATTTATCGTATGCACCAGCTATTTTAGCTGGTGTTTTTTCATTAATAGAGTTTTGAATTTTCAATCTTTTGTGTTATAATTAAGAATAAATCTATTTGGATAGAAAGGACGTTATCTACGTATGCCAACATTTACTTTGTAATGGACCAGCAATTGGATAGCATTACTCTCAAAAAAGCACCGTGCTTTTTCAAGGGAGTAGTCTGCCCATTCCCATTACAAAGGAACGTATTGCATCTGTAGTATGATGTTTACGGAGGTTCCTCTTTGGGGACCTCCTTTTATTTTTGTCTTTTTCTCATGTCTTCATACTACAAGACATCCAAATAGCTGTATTACGTTTCTTTGCCACTACTATAAGAGGTGAAGGAAAATGCAGAAAGTACAACTTTCTTGGAGTTTATATGAAAACGAGCAAAACACAATCGAAAAATATTGTAAAAATTGCAGACGTACTACCCTATTTACCGATACAAATATTCGTAGGCATAACGCCAACGGAAAAAACATATACCGCTTTGCCATTTATAAATGTCCGAAAGACCATACGTGGAATCAAAAACTTCGTATTTATAAAGCATTTACTGATCACGTTGAAACGATCGATATGACTCAGCAAGATCAAACGGAAACAACTACTACCATTTCCATTACGCAACATCAAGAAAGCGGCATAACCGAAATCACGATCGTATTAGATATCGTTTTCGGTTCCCACCGCATCGATAAAGCCTTATCCACATATATTTCCGACTGGAGCCGTACACGCATTGTGGATAAAATTAAAAATGGGGATATTCAATTGAACGGACAACAAATGAAGCCAAATACAATACTTTCTGAAGGCGATTCTATTTCAATTTGTTTATAAGGGGGGAGTCTCATGCTAAATGTGAGAAAAGGTACGATGAATTTATTAGACGAATTAGATGCAATGTATACAGAATGTAAAAAAGCGCTCTTACAAAAGAAAATTTATCAATGGGATGATTCATATCCGACTCGAGAACATATTGCCTATCACTTAGAACAAGGTGAACTCTACTGCCTATTTGAGCATGATTCGCTCGTTGGTGCTGTTGTGTTGAATGAGTGGCAATCTCCAGAATATGAGCTAATTGATTGGTCAGAAACACACGGTCGCTTTCTTATCGTCCATTCTTTCGTCATCCATCCTTTCGCCCAAGGAAAAGGATATAGCAAAGTACTTTTATCCTTTTGGGAAAATGAAGCAAAACGAAAAGACTATACGGGCATACGATTAGATGCTTTCACTGGCAATCCCGTTTCATTGCGTTTGTATGAAAAGAATCATTATATTTGTCGAGGTGCTGTTTATTTTTCAAGTAAACAGCCTCCTCACAATTGGTATAACTGCTATGAAAAAATCCTCTTACAATTGTAAGAGGATTTTTTTATTTCTTCACTTTTCGTAATACAAAATGTGCGCAACCGAAGTTACAGTACTCGTATAAATACTCCGTTAACGTACTAATTTTCGTATCATATGTCGCACGTTGGTTACTATCATCAAAGAATCCGCGCAATCTAAGTTGCTCATATCCCCAGTCCCCAACGATGTAATCATATTTATTTAAAATTTCTGCATAGCGCTCTTTAAATGCTTCTTCACTAAAACCGTCACGAAAGTTTTTAATTACTTCGTACTGAACATTATTAATGCTCACCGTAGCATGAATCTCTTGCTTTTGCTCCATCATTAACTTCCTCTCTAAGCATTCTTCTTTTTATCGTATCACAAAGCATAACAACCAACAATTTCAAATACAAAAAATTGCAAATTAGTACATGCTATGGAGAAGGAGGTGATACATCGTGAAAAAACAAATTTTACTTTCTCTTCTCACTCTTTCCTTATTTGCAGGCTGCCAATCAGCGAACAAAGCTGAAATGGAACGTGAAGAAGGAAGCCGTGTTCTTGTTTCCAATAAAAACGACATGTATCATACGGAAAATACAAATACAAGACTCACAAGAGTCGGTTATTCTTCTAAACAAAAGCATGAAGTATCTAACAAACAAGTAGGAGCCATTAATCGCGAGAAGGTCGCTGAAATGATTACAAGCATGACAGTCAAACTTCCTGACGTTACAAACGCTGCTACACTCGTTACTGATGATGAAGTGTTCGTTGTATACCGTGCAAACACAACGGATCCAAAACTCGTAGCGGATCAAGTATATAGAGCTGCTTTGTCCATCGTCCCTCGCTATTATAAAGCATATGTATCAACAGACCAAAAGTTGATTTCTCAAATTCAAGGGCTTCAATCTGGCGCATTAAATGATACAGAATATACACAAAGCCTCGATATGTTAAAACGAGAAATGAGTAAAAATCCTCATTTGAACAATACGGGAGATCAGACTTTGAATGATATGATTAAAAAGTAAAACAGGTGGAGAAAATCTCCACCTGTTTTACTTTTTATTTTTTATTACAATCCGCATAAACCTCCATCGCATCACACATAAACTGCGCTAATCCCTCACCAAACTTATCGATATTTTTCGTAAAGCGCTCATCAGCGACGTACATTTGACCGAGTCCTTTAAAAGCATCTAACGAATATTCACCGAAGTTTTGCAAGTAATCGTACCATACTTTAATAGCTGCCTGCGCCTCTTTAGAATCTGGTGCATCGTGTCTAAGCGTTGCTAAATTTCTATAAATAGCATTAAACTCCTCTTGGTTCTCTTTTGACATACCTTTTGCATATTCGTTCGCTTTATCTACAGCTGCGTCTCCCCATTTTTCACGTGCTTCTTCTTCATATGGGTTATGGCTGAAATCGAATCCTTCAAATTTCTCTTTATTCGTCATTTCAATCTCTCCTTTTGTATGCTGAATTGTTTTATCAATAGTCGCAATCACCTTATCTAATCTGGCACGCTTTTCAAGAAGCATCTTCTTATGAAGCTGTAGTGCCTCTTCGCGATTAAATGATGGACTCATGATAATCTCTTTAATTTTCTTCAAAGGGAAGCCAAGCTCTTTAAAAAACAAAATTTGCTGCAATGTCTCTAAATTTTCATTGGAATACAGACGATATCCAGACTCTGTCGTCTCGTCTGGGGTTAACAACCCAATTTCATCGTAATGATGCAGTGTGCGCACACTAATTCCAACTAAATCAGCTACTTCTTTTACTCTCATTGTCATTTGTATCTCCCCCTTAGTACATACGATAAAGTATGACGCAACGTTAGAGTCAATAAGTAAATTCATTTTCTTTCTAAAAGTTTCATCTCTCCCCTATTTCATGCATAATAGATATGTACATATATTAGAAAGCGGTGAAAGTATGGTTTCAAATACTGTAATTGCCAGCATCATTTTTCAACTCATTGTCTCGATTCTGGTCCCAATTATCGTACTCGTTTATTTCCGTAAAAAATATAATATGAATTGGAAAGTGGTCGGCGTTGGTGTTCTTATCTTTATCGGATTCACCCAAATTCTTGAAACACCATTCCACCTATTTATGCGCGGTAATCCAACAATCGCTCCATTTTTAGAAAATCCGTTTGTCTTCGCAATTTATGGCGGATTGACTGCTGGTATTTTTGAAGAATTAGGACGCTTCGTTGCCTTCTTCTTCTTACTAAAAAAATATCTAGAATATAAAGATGGCTTCGCTTATGGAATTGGTCACGGCGGAATTGAATCTATTTTAATTGGCGGTTTTTCTGCATTACAAGCATTAATCTTTGCTAATTCTATTAACGATGGTAGCTTCGCTCGACTGATTGAACAAAAACCCGAGCTTAGCATTTTACAGGACATGTTAATTCAGCAACCTGCCTACTTATACTTCCTTGGTAGCTTAGAAAGAATTATGGCACTCGTGCTTCAAATCGCCTTTACAATGCTTGTTTTATACGCAGTCAAACAGAAGAAATATATCTTCCTAGTATACGCTATACTATTCCACGCATTTGTAGACTTTTTCGCGGCACTTTACCAAACAAAAACAATCAATATCTTTGTTGCCGAAGGAATTACCCTTCTCTTCACAATTGGGGCTGTCGTTCTTATTCGCAAGATGAAAGCGAAATTAATGAGTGTGCCGGAGTAAAAAATAACCCACCGATTGGTGGGTTATTTTTTATGGATTGTCGCAATGGTGATAGCTTTTTCCTTCTTGCAGCTCCCTCTTTGTTTCTGCATCTATAACGATGTACTTATGGAACTCTTCTACTTCATTTTGAGAAAAGGAAGCGAAAAAATAAACTTGGCGATCAGGATGAACAAAAAAATCTTGAAGCATCACACTACTCCGACAACCCATGGTTGTTTTTTGTAGGAAAGAAAATTCCTCATCAGCCACTTCTTTAAATAAGATTTTTTTCCGAACACTATATGCTGCATTATTGTATTCTTTATAGATTTTCTTATCTAACTGTTTATAAAAAACATCCTCACTCACAAATGACTTATTTCGATTGCTTGGATAATTTAGTTTTTGATTCGACTCTGCATAAGTTGTGGACAAGTGTATAAAAAAACAAAGACTAAATACAATACATATCATTTTATTCATGATTGCACCTCAAATGTTCATTATCCACATTACTTTTCCACATATTTAAATCAATATGCTGTTTCCAATAAAAAGGAATTATTTCTACATTTGTCGAAGTATATAGCGTCAACTTGAAAGATGGGGATGAATTATGAAGAAAATTATTGTAATACGACATTGTTCAGCAATTGGGCAAAAACGTGATGATGAATTAACGACCGATGGAAAAGACCAAGCAAACACCCTTGCTACATTCCTCTTAGAAAATCATCTACAAATCGATCATATTATTTCAAGCCCATTTGTCCGAGCTATCGATTCCATTCGGCCCTATGCGCTCCAAGCTAACTTATCTATCCAAGAAGATGAACGATTAACTGAACGCATATTGAGCAACATTCCAATGGATGATTGGATGCAAAAACTAGAATCTACTTTTACAAATATAGATATTGCCTTTTCAGGCGGAGAGTCAACAAAACAAGCAACAGACCGGGCCCTATCGCTTATTCAAGACGTTTTACAATTAAACCATACGACAACACTACTTGTTACACATGGCAATTTACTTACACTCATTTTAAAGCATTTTGATCATACGATTGGCTTTAATGAATGGAGAACTTTAACGAATCCTGATATTTACGAAATTACAATCGACGAACAATGTATCATAAAACGCTTATGGGAAACATCGTCCAAGTAATATCCCTTTCCAAAACATTCAGTTGACGCCACGAGAAGAGACTGTTCTAACAATAGAAAGGGGTATCATTTCATATGTACGAAGACGTACTTGCTTTACTACATAAAACAAATGTTTCTTATGAAAAATTCGAACACGAACCAGTACTCGATTATGAGACGGATCGGATCGTACGCGAGAGACTTGGCTTACAAGGCACTCCAAGTAAAAGCTTATTTTTAAAATCAAAGTCTGAAGATTATTACGTATTTTTTACGTTAGAGGGCACAAGGCTCAACCGGGGAGAGATGAAAGAATTAACAGGAGAACGCTTATCTCTCTGTTCTCCTGATGAACTGCGAGACAAAACTGGTTGTACGCCGGGATGTGTGGCTCCTTTCGGATATTCACACGATGTAACAATTATTGTGGATAACGCTATTTATAAGTACGATAAAATTTTAATTACACCTGGTGTTCCTGAATTTACAATTGAATTATCCACAGAAGAATTAAAAAAGATTTTATTAACATGTCCAAATACCATTTTAGAGTACAAACAAAAAGAGAGCTAATCATTAGCTCTCTTTTTTCATTATTTAGCTTCTGCTGTTTTTTCTTTTGCAGAACGTACTTGCTCGTCCGCATGGTAAGAAGAACGCACAAGTGGGCCAGCTTCACAGTGGCTAAATCCTTTGCTAAGTGCAATTTCTTTAAGCTCTGCAAATTCTGCTGGTGGGTAATATTTAAGAACTGGTAAATGCTTCTTAGATGGTTGCAGGTATTGCCCAAGAGTTAAAATATCCACATTGTTTGCACGTAAGTCATCCATTGCTTCAATTAAATCTTCTCTCGTTTCACCTAAGCCCACCATAATGCTCGATTTAGTTGGAATATCAGGCTGCATTTCTTTCGCTCGACGTAAAAACTCTAATGAACGTTCATATTTTGCTCTAGCGCGAACTCGGTCAGATAATCGACGTACTGTTTCAATGTTATGGTTTAAAATATCTGGTTTTGCATCCATTAACATTTTTAAGTTTTCTTCTACTCCACCCATATCAGATGGTAATACTTCGATAGACGTGAATGGGTTTTTACGACGTACTGCGCGTACTGTTTCAGCAAAAACAGCTGCTCCCCCGTCCTTTAAATCATCACGTGCAACCGCTGTTATAACAACGTGCTTTAAGCCCATTTGTACTACTGAATCTGCTACGCGTTCTGGTTCTTGTAAATCAAGCTCAGTTGGTAAGCCTGTTTTAACCGCACAAAAACGACAAGCACGTGTACAAACCGCACCTAAAATCATAAATGTTGCTGTTTTTCTTACAGCCCAGCATTCATGAATATTCGGACATTTTGCCTCTTCACAAACGGTATGAAGATTCTTAGAACGCATCATTTTCTTTAAGCCTGTATAGTTTTCATTCGTGTTTAACTTAATTTTCAACCATTCGGGCTTGCGCTTATATTCTGTTTGTTTTGTCATGGTTATCAACTCCGCACAATATGAAATAGTTTACCGTGTTCGCTTCTTTCAATGTAACATATCTATTCTAACGTATGAAAGCGATTTGCTCAAATGAAGATTCTAAGATTTTTTCCAATCGTTCCCTATAATGAAATACTCCGTATATCCCACACTAAAAAGAGTGATGTTGTGAAAGGAGTCTATTTCATGCTTCGAAAAATTTCTCTTTTGCTTTCTATTTGTTTTCTTCTCCACCAAAACATCGCTTACGGTGAAGATAATCAGCAAAGCATATACGAAAAGCGCATGGCACTATATAAAGAAACCGAGCAGTCTTCAGGCATTCCATGGTATTACTTAGCTGCAATGGATCAATATGAAAGAAATATACGGAGCGTAAGAAAAGATATTCCGAAAAAACCAGATGCCATCATTTCCCTTTATTTCAAACCAGAAATATGGGCTGGACCTATTAATAGTAACGATACTCTCCCCCATACAATTTCTCTATTTGGCGGAATAGGTTTAGATGGTGACAAAGATGGATTTGCAAATGCAAATAGCGACCGTGATCTTCTGCATACCGCAGCGACTATTTTAAGGAAACAAGGAACGTCAGAAGACCGTATTAAAATTATGCTCTGGGAATATTATAGACGTGCAAAAACAGTTGATTTAATTAGCGAATATGCCCAAATTTATAAACATTATGGCCGTATTAATTTAGAAGGAAATGCTTTTCCTCTTCCGATCCGTAGTGACCATAGCTACCGTAGTACTTTCGGCGCTGGAAGAAGTTTTGGGGGTAGAAGGATTCATGAAGGAACCGATATTTTTGCCGGATATGGCGTGCCAGTAAGATCGACTTGCTATGGCATTATTGAAACGAAAGGTTGGAACCGCCTTGGTGGATGGCGCATTGGTATTCGCGACCTTCATAACAATTACCATTATTACGCTCATTTAGGCGGGTTCTCAAAAGAAATACAGCTTGGACAAATTGTTGAGCCAGGGAAAGTAATCGGATTTGTTGGTAGCACTGGTTATGGACCTCCTGGTACAGCCGGAAAATTTCCGCCCCACTTACATTTTGGCATATATAAAGACAATGGCTATACAGAATGGGCCTTCGATCCATACATGCATTTAAGCCTTTGGGAACGCAAAGAACGAGCAAATACAAAACGATAACCGTAGCTGCATTGCTACGGTTATTTTTTATCCATTAAAAGCCTGGCTGAGCCGGGTTTCACTTTATTTACAACTAACTATCTGTTTTCTTTTTATCAGGTACAGCAACACTTCCACTTCCATAATACGTAGGCACTTCCCCTTGAACGATACGCGTCGCAATCGGAACATTTTGTTTCACCGTTATCTCTTTCGTATGAAATGGAATAATTACTTGCAATGTTACTTCCATTTCCATAACAATTTGAATTGCTGTAGTATTAATCCCATGCGGCTCAATTTTTTGTTTAATATCTGTATTCACATGCCCAATTGGCGTGAAATGAATCGGAATATCCGGTCCTATATTACCAAGAAGTGCATTATCAGTTACACGCCCAAAAGGAACTGCCATAGTCGCCCCGTTTTTTTCAGAAATACCTAGCTCCTTCAACTTCCCTTGTTCTACTTGCTGCAAATATTTTTCTATGTACGTGGTCGTTGACGTTACGATTTCATTTACTTGCTTTGTATTTAAATTAATTGTAGATACTTTTCCGTTTTTATCATTCTGTACTTTCATTAATGAATCTACATCGAATCCTTCATTAATTCGATCCTTTACTGCCTTCGTCATAATTGCCGTCGCCATTTTATGCGTCTCTACTTCCCCATATTTAATTAAGGTCGGCTGAATATTATTATTCACAATCCACAACCCTTGCGTAAGTAATATAATAAAAAGAATAAACGACATAAGCAGTATATACCGAAAGGCAATAGGCCCCCTTCGAAACCGCGAGTTTTTCGAGCGAAATATACTCATAAAAAAACCTCCTTCTTATATCATTTCTATGCAAGAAGGAGGGACGATATATGCTTATCTCATTTTTAATAATGCTTCTTTTCCAATTGTTCCTGCTGGAATGCCTAATGCTTCAGCTCCAGTCGTTACCGATTCTAGCGGCGCTTCAAGAAGTTGTTCAATCGTTCTTACACCAACCGCACGGCCAGCAATAATTCCTCGATCACCTAACTTCTCATTTAAAAGACCTACATCTAATGCACCACACATAATATATCCTTTATCGCTCATTACAGCTAGCAAATTTGTCTTTGGAAGTTTCACGCTAACCGCAATAAACGTATAATTATCAATTATAATTGGCTCCACATTAACCATAGTTCACACTCCTCTCTTTCTTATCTGTATGACAAGAGAAAAATGAGTGTTACAAGTTAACTAGCCTATAGTTTAACGGAAGATGTATAAGTTATTAACATATCTGTTAACACATCTCTAAGTAGTTCTGGCATATAATATTGTTTGTCAGAAAGTGTGGATAGCTCTGGGTATAAGTAGCCAAATGTAAACATATCAATTGTTCCTACTGTATATATACGATCTAATTCCAGCGATTCCCCGTTAATTAATACATCTTCGAGTAAAATTTTATTCCCAGGAATCGTATCTGGAATTACTTCTACACCCGCGTAAATCATTTTCCCCATCACTTTCCCACGAAATCCGAATCCTTTCACCTCAAGATTCTCCATATTCGGCTTACGTGCTTTCAAAATAACTTCTCTTAATATCTTTCCTGGAACTTTCAAAGCACACGGATTAATTGGATGTGGACAAATTCTGTGAATATCTCCGCGCGTTACGACACCCTCTTCTAACCCTTCAAGAAGTACACCAGCATTCACCATGCCAATTTCTGCACCGCACCATGTTTTCAGCGCACTTGCTAACATATGAGAAAACGGCGTCTCGTGAAACCAATCAACCTGTAATGACTCTTTTAAATGAACGACAGGCTCTGCCATTATATGCTTACTTTCTTCCTGCAGTATTTCAATTGTGGATAACGGCTCGCTATAAGCACCTAACCGTTCCGTCTTAATCGCTCTACCGTCCTTTTTCAACAGCTTCTTCGTCTCTTTATCCACAGTAAGCTGCACGTGCCCAACGTAACGTCCCCACTTTTCACAGCAACAAAGTAAAGTATTATTCATTAGAACACCACGCTCAAATAAATGATGCGTATGTGCCCCTAAAATAACATCTATATCATAATGCTCTGCCATATACTCATCCATACTTT
Organism: Bacillus sp. PK6-16; assembly: GCF_056530295.1. Lineage (NCBI taxonomy): Bacteria > Bacillati > Bacillota > Bacilli > Caryophanales > Bacillaceae > Bacillus > Bacillus sp. PK6-16. The sequence goes on along the minus strand of NZ_CP096511.1, from coordinate 509,759 downwards.
TTCCAAGGTGAGAAAGGACAACTGTTATATGAGCCTCATCTCTCACTTCTTCTAAAATAGACTCTAAATGGATAAGCGGATCTTCAATATGCCAATCGAGCATTTGATAAAACTCTGGATACGCAACAGTTAACCCGATAAAAGCAATCGTAATCCCATCTGTCGTTGTATGTAATTTATAAGGCTTTGCCCATGATGGACGTACACCTTCTTTTTCAAATAAATTTGCAACAAGTACTTCAAATCCAGCATCATCATAGAGCCGATTTAAATGCTCTTTCGCTAACGTAATTCCTTCATTATTTCCGATCGTTACATAATCATATAACGCCTCATTTAAAAGCTTCGTATTCCCAAGCCCATTTGTCGCTTCCGAAATACTATGAAAACGATCCACATGATCGCCGATATCAATCGTCAAAACAGTCTCTCCCGCTTCCTGTCTTCGCTTTTTCTCCCCTAGAACAAACCGAGAAATTTGCGGCCAATTTTCAAAATGACTATGTATATCGTTTGTATGATAAAGGTGGATGATTGTTTCTTTATTTGTATTCAGAGAAAAAACCTCCTCTCAGTTCCTTACTGCCATTTACGCTATGCGCACACAATAATCCTGTAAATACTTTTCGTCTTTTCTTGCTATTTTACATTGTACTCGCATTGTGAGAAAAAGCAAAAGATTGTCCTTTTTATATGAGAAACTTTTGCTAATGCAGGAAAGAATTCCAGATAGTGGAGGGAGGGGGGGTGGATTTGTCAAAAAGTTTAATAGAGAATTCAGTGGGTGGTTGTTCAAGTGGATTTGTCAGTATCTTTGTCTTAAACCTAGTCGTTCTCTGTTCTTATAAAATGTTTGGGGTATGTGAGGATTTTCTTTTGTCTTATCTTGTCGACAAATCGATATTCCTTGTCGAAACGTTGATATATTGAAATAATCGTTGATATATTCCCGTTTATGATCGATATATTTGAAAAATCGTTGATATATTTAGCTGAACACCCACCCGGGTATCCTCTCCCGAGCCAAGCCAAGACAAATCCGCAAAACAAAAAAGCGCCCTGCACAGCAGGACGCTTTCTTCATACATATATTATCCAGTTCCAGCGGCTAGAATAAGCCGCTGCCACTTTTAAATATTGTCCAGCTTCGCCTCCTAGACCCTCATGTCTAAGAACCTTCCGCACGAGAAGATAAAAAGCATCTTCTGTGCGAAAGAACCTTAGCCAACGGGTCTGAACAGTCGGCTCCGCATTTCTATTTAACCAATAGAACCTTCCATCTCAAACTTGATTAGGCGGTTCATTTCAACTGCGTATTCCATTGGAAGTTCGCGAGTGAATGGCTCGATGAAGCCCATTACGATCATTTCTGTAGCTTCTTGCTCAGAAATACCGCGGCTCATTAGATAGAATAATTGTTCTTCTGATACTTTCGATACTTTCGCTTCGTGCTCAAGTGAAACGTAATCGTTTTTGATTTCGTTGTAAGGAATTGTATCAGATGTAGATTGGTTATCCATGATTAACGTGTCACACTCGATGTTAGAGCGAGAGTTTTTCGCTTTTGGTCCGAAGTGTACGATACCACGGTAAGTTACTTTACCACCATGCTTCGCAATCGATTTAGAAACGATTGTTGAAGACGTGTTTGGTGCTAAGTGAATCATTTTCGCACCAGCATCTTGGTGTTGGCCTTTACCAGCAATCGCGATAGATAATGTTAAACCACGAGCGCCTTCGCCTTTTAAGATAACTGCTGGGTATTTCATCGTTAATTTAGATCCGATGTTACCGTCAATCCATTCCATCGTTGCGTTTTCTTCACAAACCGCACGTTTTGTAACTAGGTTGTATACGTTGTTCGCCCAGTTTTGGATTGTTGTATAACGGCAATATGCATCTTTCTTAATGATGATTTCTACTACCGCACTGTGAAGTGAGTTAGTCGTGTAAACAGGTGCTGTACAACCTTCTACGTAGTGTACGTGTGCGCCTTCGTCTACGATGATAAGCGTACGCTCGAATTGTCCCATATTTTCAGAGTTAATACGGAAATACGCTTGAAGTGGTGTATCAACTTTAACACCTTTTGGAACGTAGATGAATGATCCACCAGACCAAACTGCAGAGTTTAATGCAGAGAATTTGTTGTCTGTTGGTGGGATTACTTTTCCGAAATGCTCACGGAAAATATCTTCGTTCTCTTTTAATGCGCTATCTGTATCTTTGAAGACGATTCCTAGAGCTTCTAGGTCTTCTTTCATGTTGTGGTATACAACTTCAGATTCGTACTGTGCAGATACACCAGCTAAATATTTTTGCTCAGCTTCTGGAATACCTAATTTATCAAATGTTGCTTTAATTTCATCAGGTACTTCATCCCAAGACTTCTCAGATTTCTCAGATGGTTTTACGTAGTACGTAATTTCATCGAAATCTAAGTCGTTTAAGTCGCCGCCCCATTGTGGCATTGGCATTTCGTAGAACTTATCCAGTGATTTTAAACGGAAGTCTAACATCCACTGTGGTTCTTCTTTCATACGTGAAATTTCTTCAACGATCTCTTTTGTTAAACCGCGTCCAGCACGGAAAATCGAAACGTCTTTGTCTTTGAAACCATATTTATAATCGCCGATATCTGGCAGTTGCTTCGCCATGTTGGTGTGTCCCTCCTTAGATAACCTCGTTTTTAGGAACCTTTAACATTACTTATCTTCGTTTAAGCCCTTTTCTAACGCTTTCCACGCTAATGTTGCACATTTAATACGTGCAGGGAACTTGCATACGCCTTGTAATGCTTCAATATCTCCTAAATCGATGCTGTCATCGTACTCTTTTCCTAGCATCATGTCAGAGAAAATTTTCGAAAGCTGAAGTGCTTCTTCAATTTTCTTACCTTTTACTGCTTGTGTCATCATTGAAGCTGAAGACATTGAGATTGAACATCCTTCACCTTCAAACTTCGCCTCTTGCACAATACCTTCTTCTACTTTCATCGTAAGTTGAATACGATCGCCGCAAGTTGGATTGTTCAAGTTAACGGTAACACTATCTTCTAACACGCCATGGTTACGAGGATTTTTGTAATGATCCATAATAACTTGACGATATAACGTATCTAAATTATTAAATGACATTTGTGAAATACTCCTTTGTCTTGATTAGCGATTCAACAAATGTATCAATTTCTTCTTTTGTATTATATAAATAGAAGCTCGCACGTGCTGTTGAAGAAGCTTTTAGCCACTTCATAAGCGGTTGTGCACAGTGATGTCCTGCGCGAACTGCAATGCCTTCTACATCTAATACAGTCGCTACATCGTGAGGATGTACGTCTTCAATATTAAATGTAACAAGACCAGCGCGATGCTTTGGACCATAAATTGTAACGCCATCTACTTCTGATAGTCTTTCTAAAGCGTATTGCGCTAATTCATGCTCATGCTTTTCAATATTATCAAGACCGATTTCTTCTAGGAAATCAATTGCCGCACCAAGTCCGATTGCATTACCGATAATCGGTGTACCTGCTTCAAACTTCCACGGAAGCTCTTTCCACGTAGATTCTTGTAAATCTACGAAATCAATCATTTCACCACCAAATTCAATTGGCTCCATATTGTTCAGCAATTCTTTTTTACCATATAATACGCCGATACCTGTAGGTCCGCACATCTTATGAGCAGATAATGCGTAGAAATCACAGTTTAAATCTTGTACATCCACTTTCATGTGAGGTGTACTTTGTGCACCATCAACGACCATAATTGCGCCATTTTCGTGTGCGATTGCTCCGATTTCTTTTACAGGGTTAATCGTTCCAAGTACGTTTGATACTTGCATAATAGAAACGATTTTTGTATTCGGTGTAACTGTTTGACGAACATCTTCTAAAGAAATTGTACCGTCTGGTTGAAGCGGAAGGTATTTTAAAGTTGCACCAGTTTTCTTCGCAACTTGTTGCCACGGAATGATATTACTATGGTGCTCCATGTAAGAAATAACGATTTCATCGCCCTCTTTTACATTTTCAAGACCATAGCTAGCTGCTACTGTATTTAATGCAGTTGTCGTTCCGCGCGTGAAAATAATCTCTTCCATTGATTTCGCGTTAATAAACTTGCGAACTTTCTCACGTGCACCTTCATACGCGTCGGTAGCTTTCGTACCGAGCGTATGAACACCGCGATGCACGTTAGAATTATATTCTTTATAGTAACGTTCTAACGTTTCAATGACTTGAATTGGTTTTTGAGAAGTTGCTGCACTATCGAAATAAACAAGTTGTTTGCCGTTCACTTTTTGATCAAGAATTGGAAACTGTTTGCGTATTTCATGAATATTCATTAGCGAACTTTCCTTTCAATTACCTCAACAAGCTGTGCCTTTACTCCTTCAATTGGAAGCTCATTAACTACAGGTGCTAAGAATCCATGGATGACTAAACGTTCTGCTTCGCGTTTTGGAATACCACGGCTCATCAAGTAGTATAGTTGGACTGGATCTACGCGACCTACTGAAGCTGCGTGACCTGCCATTACATCATCTTCGTCGATTAAAAGAATTGGGTTTGCATCACCACGTGCTTTTTCATCTAACATAAGAACGCGAGAAGATTGTTGTGCATTTGATTTAGATGCACCGTGTTCAATCTTACCAATTCCGTTAAAGATAGATGTTGCACTATCTTTTTGTACACCGTGTTTTAAAATCCAACCTTCAGAGTGTTTACCGAAGTGAACAACTTTAGTTGTAAAGTTTTGTGTTTGGTTACCACGGCCAATTGTTACTGTTTTCGTATCAGCATATGAACCGTCGCCCATTAAGTTCGTAACGTTCTCTGAAATTGTGTTTCCATCATTCATAAGGCCTAGAGCCCAATCAATACGGCCGTCGCGTCCTACAACGCCGCGGCGGTTAACGTAAGTTGTTACGTCTTTTGCTAATAGATCAACCGCACCGAATTTCACTTGTGCGCCTTGTTCCACGATTACTTCTGCCACGATATTTGCAATACCTTTAGCATTTTCATTTGCAACGTAGTTTTCTACATAAGTTGCAGTACTGTTCGCATCAGCTACGAATAGTACGTGATTATATACGTTAGCTTCTTCGCCATCTACTAAGAATACAGCTTGAAGTGGAGTTTCAAGAACAACGTTTTTCGGAACATATACGAATGCACCGCCGTTGATTAATGCAGCATGAAGTGCAGTTAGACGATGCTCGTCTACTTTCACGCCGTCTTTCATTAAGTACTTTTGTACTAGTTCAGCATGCTCAGTTGCAGCTGTTACGATGTCTGTGAAAATAACACCTTTTTCTTTTGCTTCGTCTGCTAAAGAAACGAATGCAGTTGTACCAGTACGTTGCACTAATACGCTGTTATTTTCATCGATTAAGTTTTTCACTGCTTCTGGAAGTTCAGTTAAAGAACTTACAGGCTCTTGCTTAGCAGCGTCGCCTTTTCCGATAAAGTCCCATTTGTCAATTTTCGTTTTATCAGGCGTTGGCATTGGAAGTTCAGTTGCTTGTGCAAGAGCTTGTAAGCGGAACTCAGTCAACCAAGCTGCTTCGTTTACTTCGCTTGCGCGTTGACGGATTGTTTCTTGATCGAAAGGTAATGTACCGATTGTCATGTTTATGCTCCTCTCTTACGCTTCTTGCTCTGTTGTTTCGTCTTCAATACCTAATTCTTTTTTAATCCAGTCGTAACCTTCAGCTTCTAGACGTTGTGCAAGCTCAGGGCCACCAGATTTAACGATACGACCGTTCATCATAACGTGAACGAAGTCTGGAGTGATGTAGTTTAATAAACGTTGGTAATGCGTAATCATTAGGCAACCGAACTCTTCGCCGCGCATTTCGTTAATACCTTTAGATACAACTTTTAATGCATCGATATCAAGACCTGAGTCAATTTCATCTAAGATTGCGATTTTTGGCTCAATCATCATTAATTGAAGAATTTCGTTACGTTTTTTCTCTCCACCAGAGAAACCTTCGTTTAAGTAACGTTGTGCCATTTCTGGATCCATTTCTAGGAATTCCATGTTTTTATCTAATGTACGGATAAATTTCATAAGAGAAATTTCATCGCCTTCTTCACGACGTGCATTAATTGCAGAACGTAAGAAGTCAGCGTTTGTTACTCCGCTAATTTCACTTGGATATTGCATTGCTAGGAATAGACCCGCTTGTGCGCGCTCGTCTACTTCCATTTCTAATACATCTTCACCGTCGATGATGATGCTACCTTCTGTTACTTCATACTTTGGGTGACCCATAATTGCAGAAGATAAAGTTGATTTACCTGTTCCGTTAGGTCCCATAATTGCGTGGATTTCTCCACCTTTTACTTCAAGGTTTACACCCTTTAAAATTTCTTTGCCATCAATTGATACGTGTAAGTCTTTAACCGTTAATGTAGAACCAGCCATCTCAATACCTCCATTAATCCTATATATACATTTTAAAAATTCCTAAAACGTTCATATTCTCATTTTATTCTCATTCTAATTTTATATCAAATAAAATGATATCGCAAACGACGAAAAAAAGTAACCGTTTTTTCACAAATGTATATAAGTATTTCCTTCACATCTTTCTATGATACACCTTTCTTCTTATTTATATAAAGAAAAAAGGACTGGTAATTTTCCAGCCCTTTCCTTATATTTATTCACTTACCGGAAGTACAGCACCTTTATATTCTTTATTAATAAAATCTTGAATTTCTTTTGAATGTAGCACTTCTACTAGCTCTTTAATTTCTTTTTTCTTCTCATCACCTTTACGAACTGCAATGATGTTTGCATACGGAGAGTCTGATCCTTCAATCGCAATTGCATCCTTTGTTGGATTTAATTTTGCATCAATTGCATAGTTTGAATTAATAAATAAAGCATCTCCCTCATTATTTTCATACAATTTCGGTGAAAGTCCCGGTTCAACATCTGTTTTAAATTTTAAGTTTTTCGGGTTTTCTACAACATCTTTTACTGTTGCTTTAACAACATCTACTCCGTCTTTTAATTTAATAACGCCACCTTTTTGTAACAGCGCTAGCATGCGGCCACGCTCCGCTACGTTATTACTCATAATCACTGTTCCGCCATCTGGTAGGTCTTTTAAGCTTTTATATTTCTTAGAATAAATGCCCATAGGTTCTAAATGGATTTTTCCTGCGTTTACAATTTTATATCCCTTTTCTTGAATTTCTTTATCTAAGTAAGGAATGTGCTGGAAGTAGTTCGCATCAATTTCTTTATCCGCTAAAGCCTTATTCGGCAACACATAATCTTGGAATTTTTTAATTTCTAATTTAATACCCTTTTTCTCTAAAATCGGCTGTGCCTTTTCTAAAATAACAGCGTGTGGCACGTTAGAAGCTCCCACAACAAGCTTATTCTCCTCTTTTCCTCCGCAAGCAGCTAATGTAAATACAGACAACGCTGTAACAATTGACAGTAGAACCTTTTTCATATGCTTTCCCCTTCTCCCCAATAGTTATGTAGTTATAAAAAGAGCCGGCATACACCAGCCCTTTTCAGCAATTATTCTTTTACAGGAACAACCGCCCCTTTATATTCTTTATTAATGAAGTCTTCAATTTCTTTAGAATGCAATACTTCTACAAGAGCTTTAATCTCTTTCTTATCTTTATCGCCTTTACGAACAGCTATTATGTTTGCGTATGGTGAATCATTTCCTTCAATTGCAATTGCATCTTTTTCCGGATTTAACTTTGCATCAATTGCATAGTTAGAGTTAATTAAAACAGCGTCGCCTTCTTTATTGTTATACACTTGTGGCAATAAACCAGGCTCGATATCCGTTTTGAATTTTAGATTTTTCGGATTATCTGCAATATCTTTTGGAGTTGCTTTAACTGGATCTATTCCGTCTTTAATTTTTAAAATACCTTCTTTTTGTAAAATTGCTAAACCACGTCCGTGGTCAGCAACTGAATTACTCATAATAATTGTCGCACCATCTGGAAGCTCTTTTAAACTCTTATACTTTTGAGAGTACACACCAATTGGTTCTAAATGAATCTTTCCTGCTACTTCAAAGTCATACTTTTTATCTTTAATTTCTTTTTCTAAATACGGAATATGCTGGAAGTAGTTTGCATCTAATTCCTTATCCGCTAACGATTTATTTGGTAATACGTAGTCTTGGAATTTTTTAATTTCTAATTCAATTCCTTTTTTCTCAAGTAACGGTTTTGCCTTTTCTAAAATAACAGCGTGCGGTACGTTAGAAGCACCAACAACAAGTTTCTTTTCATCTTTATCTTTCCCGCCACAAGCAGCTAATCCAAAAATTGAAGTTGAAATAAGTGCCGTAAGTAATAATTTTTTCATTTGAAACATCCTCCCGTTTTTCATTATCGTTTATCTATTCGAGTCGTTAAACTATCACCAATCCACTGAATTAAAAATACAACTAGTAATACACAAATTGTCGCAACGATTGTTACATCGTTATTCCCTCTTTGGAATCCTTCTAAGTAAGCAAGTGTTCCAAGGCCACCAGCACCAACAACTCCTGCCATTGCTGTATAGCCTACTAAAGCAATTGTCGTAACCGTAATACCAGATACTAATGCTGGTAACGATTCTGGAATTAACACTTTCAAAATAATTGTGCTTGTTTTTGCTCCCATTGCTTTTGAAGCTTCAATTACACCTTTATCAATTTCGCGAAGTGCGATTTCAACCATTCTCGCGTAGAATGGTGCCGCTCCAATAATTAAAGCCGGCAAAGCTGCACTTGCTCCAAGAATTGTTCCAAGAAGAATCTTTGTGAATGGGATTAATAAAATAATTAAAATGATGAATGGTATAGAACGGAATATATTTACGAATGCTCCAATCACCGTATTAATTGATTTGTTTTCCCATAAATTATCTTTTGCTGTCATGAAGAGTAACAATCCTAAAATGAGTCCTAAAACAAATGTCGCAAGAGCTGCGATTGCCGTCATATATAACGTTTCACCAGTTGCTTCTAACATTTGATTCCAATCAACATTTGTGAGTAACTTATCCATGTGCAATCACCTCCAGCTCTACTTGATCTTGATGAATTCCTTCTATTGCTTGCTGGATCGCTGTTTCCTCACCATTTAAATGAACAACTAAACTACCGTAAGAACCGTTATTCGTTTGTGCGATATTTCCTTGCAAAATGCTAACTTCTATGTCACTGCGTTGCATCAATCGTTGAAGCACTGGTCTTTCTACAGCCTCACCGATAAACTGCAAACGAATTACTTTTCCATCTGGATATTTTTCAATTAAACTTTCAATCGTTTCATTTGTATCTTCAGAATCCGTTAACTGCTGTACAAATCGTTTCGTAATATCTTGCTTCGGATTACGGAATACATCAAGTACTGGACCTGTTTCTACAATCTTTCCTTTCTCCATTACCGCAACACGATTACAAATCTTTCGAATTACGTGCATCTCATGTGTAATGAGTACAATTGTTAAACCAAGGCGCTTATTAATGTCTAATAGTAAATCCAAAATTTGATCTGTCGTTTCCGGATCAAGAGCTGACGTTGCTTCGTCACATAAAAGCACTTGTGGATTGTTAGCTAATGCTCTTGCAATCCCGACGCGTTGCTTTTGTCCCCCGCTCAGCTGAGATGGGTACGCGTCTCCTCTTCCTTCTAATCCAACAAGATGAATTAATTCATCAACACGTTTTCTTCTCTTCTCTTTATCAACACCTGCAATTTCAAGTGGAAACTCTATATTTTCACGTACAGTTCGTGACCAAAGTAAGTTGAAGTGCTGAAAAATCATTCCGATTTCTTGCCTTGCCTTACGAAGTTCACTTCCTGTAATTGCTGATATAACACGATTTGCAATTGTAATTTGGCCAGAAGTCGGTTTCTCTAACTGATTAAACAATCTGATTAAAGAACTTTTCCCAGCGCCGCTATATCCAATAACACCAAATATTTCACCTTTTTCTATTTTTAAATTGGCGTTATCTACAGCAGTGACATCACCGCTTTTCGCCTTATATATTTTCTTTACGTTCTCTAATAGAATCATGATGTTCACCCCTTTTTTAAATAAAAAGCGCAAGCGGATCGTTTAGAACAAGAGGGCGTTTAAATCCCTGACGTAGAGGCGCTTTTTGCCTCATAGGAAGGGATGACACGACCGACTGTTCTAGCCGCTGGAGCTAGATTTCATAAAGATTTTAGGTCGACTCCGCAATTTTTTATTTTTAATGCGTGTAGTCCACTGTTATCATTACTTTTATTATTTGAATGTCCTCCACATTCAAACAATAAAAAAACCTTTCTGCTTTAGAGAAGCAGAAAGGTTTTTATGCGTATATAACAACATTATCCCTCTCTCTCATCTCTCAAAGCATTTGCTTTGCAGGAATTGGCACCATTTCAACATAAGTTGACGGTTGCCGGGCTTCACAGGGCACAGTCCCTCCACCTCTCTTGATAAGAGAAATCAGATTCAATTTTCGTCTGATTTGAAATTTATGAAATTGTCTATATTTTATGACTTGAATTGTATCAATATACACTCACCATGTCAACAGAAATTTTCGCAAAAAATGAAACTTCAGAATTTTAAGCACCTACTGACATCGGTTTACATATATGAAACATCGATTCCACTAATAACATCGTTCGGTACGTTCCCGAATATTGTACACGTCCATCATTCATTAGCATTTGCAATCGTACATTTCCATTCACCAATTGTTCTATATCCTTTTCATCTAAGCAAATGATTTGTTCCGTTCCTCTTTCTTCATGTACCAGCTCTATATAATCTCTTGAAATTTGTAACGAACAACTTTCATCTCCAAAACGAAAATTAACAGTTTTTTCTTCTTGTCTTAAAAGCGGTTCTAAATGATATTGAGCATTAGCGTAATTTACAAATGATTGAAGCAAAGAATATAATCTCACCCTAAATCACATCCTTCATATCACTTTCTATTACATACCATTCCCTCTCACTAAAGAGCAATCCTGTTATTTTCGCTCGACAAATACTGTATCCACCCTGCATCTCGACATATTTCCCAAGAAATATGTCGAGGCGGCAAAAATTTTGCCGCCTACTTTAATTCCGTATATAAATATTCAACCGAATGAAATGCGTATATCTTCTTCATCAGTGTCCCATTTTCAAAAACAAGTAAACAAGGTACACTTTCAATCCCATACTCTTTCGCTAAATGCGGAGCATAATTTAAATCTAACATCCCAATTTTGAGGCCTTCAATTGTCATCTCAACGACTGTTAACATCTTTTTTGCTAATTGGCATGTTCCACACATTGGAGTATATACATATAATACTGTTTTTTCTTCGTTCTCTATTAGGGCTGTAGCTTCGGCTCCTGTCCAATCAATCACTTCTATCATTCCTTACCGTAAATATTCTGTATAAACGTCAATGTCGGCTCCCCATAATACATTTGCTAAGTGTGTAGATGGCGCAGTTGCCACTTCTCGGTACGAGCGATCAATATAGATATGCTCGGCTTGCGGGAATTCTTTTCGAAATTGTTTCCTTAACTTTTCTCCAGCATCATCAGCATCCACTAGCACATACACTTCCTTATCAAAAAACTGATCAACGAGCTCATCCATTTTCGACAAACCAATTGTACCATTTGTACAAACAATTTCCACCGGTTCACGAATAATAGATTCAATCTTTCTTCTATCTGATGTACCTTCTACAATAATGACTTTTTCTACATAAATCATATGTCATCACCCGATCACCATATACTATATAACCTTGAACTTAGTATATAGTATATTCGTTATTTTCATGTTGTTTCCTGTTTATTTTTGCAAAAGAAAAGCGCAAGCGGCTCATTCAGATTGTGAGGGGGATGGAGCTTCTGACGTAAAGGCGCTTTTGGCCTTGCAGGAAGAAGCGAAGCCACCGAACAATCTAGCCGCTGGAGCTAGACAATGAAAAGCGCAAGCGGCTCATTCAGATTGTGAAGACTTATGAAACCTTACCACAAAACAGTTTTTCTCATAATAGCTTATTTATTTACATATAACTTGAATTTCATTATTTCACAAAAAATAAAAAAGGACAGCACAAAGGCTGTCCTTTAGTCGACTATAATTAGTCTTGGTTTGTCATTTCTGCATATTTTTCTGCAGTTAATAACTTCTCAACTTGGCTTGCATCAGAAAGTTCAACTTTAACCATCCATGCACCCTCGTATGGAGATTCGTTAACAAGTTCTGGTTGGTCACTTAATTCTTCGTTTACTGCTACAACTTTACCGCTTACAGGTGCGTATAACTCAGAAACTGTTTTAACAGATTCTACGCTTCCGAATGGCTCGTTAGCTTCGATTGTTGCACCTACTTCAGGAAGTTCAACGAATACGATATCGCCTAGCTCACCTTGTGCAAAGTGAGTGATACCGATAACAACTTCATTACCTTCAGTTTTTACCCATTCGTGTTCTTCAGAGTAACGTAAATTATTTGGAATGCTCATGACTGTACCTCCAGTGAATGTATTAATTATGTAAAAATACCTTATTGGTACTTTTTCCACACACTTTCAAACTGCTCTTCGTTAAAACCAAGTGTTACATTCGTTCCATCTGTTACAATTGGACGTTTAATCAACATGCCATCAGATGCTAAAAGCTCATACATTTCGTCTTCGCTTGCATCTTTCAACTTATCTTTTAGACCAAGTTCACGGTAACGCATTCCACTTGTATTAAAGAATTTTTTTAATGGTAATTCACTTTTTTCATGTAAATTACGTAAATCTTCTTTTGATGGTGGATTTTCAACAATATGAATCATCTCATATGCTACATCGTTTGCCTCAAACCATTTCTTTGCCTTTTGACATGTGCCACACTTTGGATATGAATAAAATGTTACTGTCATAAATTCACCTACTTTTTTACTAACCTTTACCTTTATCATATAGAAAACGTTTTATTATTTCAAACCATTATTCGCTAAACTTTTACTTATTTCGTGATAATTTTTAATAATCCTGCGAATTTTTCTTATTTTTCCGCCATTTGTTAAGAAAAAAATAAATATATAAATTTTTTAGATTCTGCACCAAACATATATCTTAAACAAGCGTTTGATTAATTCTCCATTTTCTTTCTTAACCTTTGAACTACAGGAGTTTCTTTCTACCGAACATACAGCTTAAACAAACGTTTGATTAATTCTCTATTTTTCTTTGTTAACCCTTGAGTTACATCGGTTTCTTCCTACCGAACATACAGCTTAAACAAACGTTTGTTTAAAAAAACAAGAAGCCTCTTTTGCAGGCTCCTTCATTATCTATTTAAATAATCTGCAATTGTTTGAAATACGACGATATACATATTATGAATACTTTCTTCTGTATTTCCACCATTCGATAAACCAACTGCCCATTGTTGTCCTTCACCACTTCCGATATTCGCAAACCCTTGCGTATACATAGCATTTACATCTTTTCGGGCACTGTTATACTCTATCCCTTTTGTAATAAAAATCGAATATGATTTATCTTGTAAACCGATAAAAAACACTGGTTTCTTTAGTGATGAAAATACATTTTTATATTGCTCTGTTGAGGCTTCTTGAAAGTGATCTTTCATTATTAGAAAACCATCTACTTCCTTAGATTTCTTTTCCAGTTCCTCTAACTTCATTTCCTCAAACTTTATATTCCTAAACGTATCTTTCGGTTTTTCTCCAACAACTCCAATTACGAGTGCTCTTCCGTTATATTCTAATTTCTCTCCTTCTTTATCCTTTGCACACCCAGCACCGACTAGGCATATCAATATAAAAAATAAGAAATACGATAAACGCTTCATTTAGCACCCTCCCCTTCTTTTTAGTCAAGTGACAAAAACGTAAGGTTAATTCAAGAAAATGTAAGTAAAATCGATAGCCCAATTCACGTTTCTATATTATAATCAATTGAATTTACTTACATTACTAAACATAGGAGATCAACATGAAGAAATTTAAACTTTCATCTTTTCTTCCGTTAAGTTATATACTTCTACTCGTGCTCGTAAGTCCCCTTTACGACGTATTAAATAAATCGACTGTTCACGCAGTAGACGTTACAACTGTAGTGGATGATTGGATTCCATTTGTAAAAGCATTTATTATTCCTTATTTACTTTGGTTTCCATACTTATACGGCGCACTTATTTATTACTGTTTTGCTGACCGAAAGCAATATTATGTTACTTTAAGTAGTGTTATTTTTGGAAAGCTTGCTTGTTTTTCTATTTATTATTTTTGGCAAACAACGGTACCACGTCCGACTGTCGTTGGAACAGATGTATTTTCTGAACTAGTTCGCTATATTTATAGTATCGACCAGCCAGTAAACTGTTTCCCTAGCATTCACGTTCTTACTACATTTGTAATTATGTTAGCTGCCTTTAAGCGTAGAGAACAGCATGTTTTTGAATATTACATCCTTACTTTCTTCGGTACACTTATTATTTTATCAACGCTATTTACGAAGCAGCATGCCTTTGTAGATGCCGTTTCTGGAATGACGCTTGCAAGCATACTTTACTTCGGCGTTCAGCTCTTATTGGCCAAAGAACCAATAAGAGTTCCAGTAAAACAAAATCATAGAATGTAGCATGACAAAAAAGCAGACTGTGGCTTCAGTCTGCTTTTATCTATTATTAAGGAGATTTTCAATTTAAGATTGCGGTACAGTCATATCACCAGAATGAATACGACCTGCTTTTTTAAGAGCAATGTAAAGTATATAAGAAACAGCTACTGGAATGACGATATAAGTAATTACCATCGCCGGGATAACTTCCCATCCTTGGCTGGAAATTAAATTAATTGGTGCGATAAGAGAACTTAATCCAAGACCTGCAATTTCCTTTCCTGCTTCCAGTTGGAAAATTAATGCTGATACTGGACCGACTATAGCACTGGCGACGACAGTTGGGACGAGAATCATTGGATTTTTAGTGATATTTGGCAATTGTACTTTCGGAGTACAAAGTGCTTGAGCTAATATGCCACCTAAATTGTTTTCTTTCGCTGAGATGACAGAGAATCCGATAAACTGAGCAACGCATCCGGCAAGAGCAGCACCACCTGCAACACCGTCTAAGCTAAGTGCAATTGCTAACGCAGCTGATGAAGCTGGAGAGATAAGTAATAGTCCCCAAACTACTGCAATGACGATAGAAGCGATGAATGGGCTACCAGCTGAGCTATCTTTAATAAACGCTCCAACTGCATTTAAAACAGGAGTAATATTATGAGATAACCAAATGCCTACTAAACCAGAACCTAATATGGCCGCAAATGGAACGAGCATCATATCTAACGCAGTTTTTCCACTTAAACGTTTACCAATATATACAGCTAAAGTTGCTGTTAATAATGCACCGATTGGCTCACCTGTTTTAATAATTAGACCAGCTTCAGTAATTGAAATGGATCCGGCACCAATCGCTCCGGCTACCATCGCCGAGAAGATTACAAGACCGTTTGCACTGAGCATAAAAGCAATGCCGGCACCAATTGCCGGTGCCATTAGTGATTTTGCAACAACTCCGATTGTAATAAGTAATGGTATATCAACAATTCTTCCTATATTTTCGATCAGTAAACCAATTCCGAGGGATACGAAAATACCTTGTGCGATTCCAGCAGATGCTTTAAATACACGAGACATTATATATTCCTTCATTTGTTTCACCTTCTCCTATAAGTTAGTAACCAATTGTTTTCATATAATCACGTAAAATATCGTTTGATTTTGCGAATCGAGATTCTTCATCCTCTGTTAAATTGAGTTCTACAACTTCTCTTATACCGTCTCTAGTAATAATAGCTGGTACTCCTGTACAAATATCATATTCACCGTACTCACCATCTAAAATGGCTGAAACAGCAATGACACGGTGATCATCATTAAAGATTGAACTCGCAATATATGCTAGAGAATTTCCAATCCCGTAATAAGTAGTTCCTTTACGTTTATAAATTTCCCAGCCAGCTTTTGCAGTCTTCTCAACAATTTCATCTAAATCTATTTCACCAAATCGTTCTTTTTGTTCTTCTAAAATTTGCAGAATTGGCTTTCCACCAACAGTTACATGAGACCAAGCAACCATTTGAGAATCACCATGTTCTCCTAATGAATACCCATGAATACTACGAGGATCTACATGTAGCATTTCAGATAAAATTGTTCTTAAGCGAGAAGAATCTAGTGATGTACCAGTACCGATTACGCGATTTCTAGGTAATCCAGATAATTTCCACACTTCATATGTAATAATATCAACTGGGTTCGATGCAAGTAAGAAAATACCATCAAATCCACTTGCCATTACACCACCAACAACACTTTCCATAATCTTCGCACTCGCTCCTAAAGTATCTAAGCGACTTTGTCCAGGTTTTGGTGCTGGTCCTGCTGTAATAATAACAATGTCCATATCTTTGCAGTCTTCATAGCTTCCTGCATATACTTTTGTTCTTGTATTTGTAAAGTTAATGCAATGTGATAAATCCATTGCTTCCCCAACTGCACGTTCATGATTTATATCAATTAATAATAGCTCTTCGCAAATACCTTGATTCACAATAGAATACGCACAACTTGATCCAACTAATCCAGTACCGATAATTGCAATTTTTCTTGTATGTCTTTTCATAGCAATCTCTCCTAATTGATCATATAATCTATTTCTTTTGTTCTTTACAATCCTAATTATAGAGGTTCTCACGATAGAAACCATGGATACTTTGTGAAATATTGAACAAAGTATTTGTCCTTTTTGTGAATTGTTATATTCCATTTTCGTCATATTTGTTACAACTGGAAAAATATTTATTATGTATTTATTGACATATACAAAAAGAAAACGAGCGAATAAATTCGCTCGTCTTCTTTTTCCTGTTATTCCGCACTTAATTGACTTTTTAATTGCTGTACAATCATTGGATTAGCAGGTGCTGCCGGTTTGTAATAACTCTTTTGCTTTGCATACTCATACATATTACGTTGGCGCGCCTCGTCTTGATTACGAATTTGAATTAACGTTTGATGTAACTGTTCATTATCAGACTGAGCAATATAATTTGCATAGCTTGTTAAACTTGCATTTAATCCTGCTAAATAATCATTTACCATATCTTTTTCATTCATTTTCCGCTTCCTCCTATCCTAGGAAAGTCATTAATTGCTGTTTCGTATTTCGTGCATCTTGCGCATCTTTTTGTAGCATTTGTTTCAGTTGTGGATCTGTACACGTCTGTGCATACTGCTCCAACTTGTTAATAATTGTTGCGTGTCCACCAATTAAATGACGTAAATTTTCTACTTCAAGCTCTGTTAAGTTTTGCATATAACATACCCGCCTTTCTTTGTTCATTCATCATTAGTATTTGGTTCTTTTTGGATTGTATTCATCAACTTTTCCCACATATAAACAAAATAAAAGATGAATAGCTAGGCCATTCATCTTTTATGCTAAATATTCATTCAATTTTATAAAGAAACAATCATACTTATACTCACAAGTAGGTTCCATACAATATGTAAAATGATGCTAGGTAAAATAGATTGTGTTTTCTTATATAACATAGCAAATACAATCCCCATAATCATTGCCGTAACTGGAAAACCACCATGAAGAATCCCAAAGATAAAGGAAGAAATAATGATACCAACTAGAAAACTATATTTCTTTTCAAAAAATCGATACAAAATACCTCTATATAAAATTTCTTCTTTAATTGGTGTAATTATAGCAACACTTAACACATATATAATACTTTGTAGACTATTTTGAAGTCCTAAGCTCCCTAATTGATCTCGTTGCTGCTCTGCACTTTCAAAGCTAAACAACTCTAACATTACATACTGAGTTAATGCAATGATGATAAAACCTATTAATAAATACAAGTAGGTTTTCCCATTTTTTAAAATAGATAAATCCCATATGTTCTTAATAAAATGAAGCACTGGTTTATACGCAAATAAAACAATAGTAACAACAGCTGCATCAAATAGAAGTAAATAATATCCCTCTAAATTAGCACGTAATACCTCTTCTCCAAAAATTCCAAGGGCTAAAGCAAGGAATAATCCCCCTAAGAGTGAGAACCCTAGAATGCTTGCAATCGTTACAACTAGATTTTTATATGTTATGTTATCTACTTCTCTTTCTGCATTATACGCGTCTAATACTGTTTTTCTCATACCATTCCTCCATTTGTTTTCATTACCTTAACAAAAACCCTTTAATACAAATATATAGATAATATAACAAATTTTTCAAAAAGAATAATATGCAATTTTACATATCATGAAAGCTTTGTATTATATAGTTTTTGGAATTAGATTACTATATAATAATTATTAGATGAAATTCCAAAAATTTCTTATCTATCCACCATAACCCTCGCATCATATAAATTTTATTAGTTAAAGGAGCAATGAACATGAAAACACATGACTTCCTTACAGAAATCCAGAAGGGCTCTGAGCCTAGTCCATATCAAGATCCTACCGTATTCAGTTTCGTTTGCTTTTTCTTAGCCATATACACATTTTTCAAACCTGTAAAATAATATCATGTAATGAGAAAAAGCCTACTGCTCTTTTCGAATTATATGCACTAAAAAACCTTAGAATCACTTCTAAGGTTTTTGTTTGCCTCGCTTCTTATTCACGTAACCCTTTAATAAACGTTTCCAACAATACATGTAAACTTATATCTAAATCTAACGGCAAACCAAATCCGCCCTGTTGTTCAATCGAAGCAAATCCATGACAAATACTTCTGAATCCGCGTGTCGCATGAAATGCATTCTCTCCTTCTAAGCCATACTGTTGTAAAACCTGAAGACAAAGCTTTACAATTCCGTCACCTGCTTTTCTTACTTCTTCATCTCGTAAAAAAGTTGCTTCATATAGTCCAGGATGTTTTCGGACAAATGCTACATATGCTTCTCCTAATGCATGAATTGCTTCATCCATACGTTTATCCTCGGCTGCTTCTTCCAGTTTGTTATGCAGATGTTTTATTCCGTAAATACCAAGATGTTTCCGTACATCTTGTAACCCTTTTACATGATTATATAGTGAGGGCGAACGTATCCCTAATCTTTGCGCTAATGAAGCTAACGTTACTTCTTGTATTCCATTTGTATCTGCAATTTCTGCAGCTGTTTCTACAATTTTCTGTAATGTAAGTCCGATTCTCGGTGACATAAATTAACCCTCTTTCTTACTTTCTATATTCCGCTTCGCTTCCTTAATAGCAAGCTCTATGACAGCCCCTGGATCCTTTATCATTTTTCCGTGCCCTGCTGCAAGCAAGGAAGGCTCATATTCGCTTAGCTTCTGTGCACTTTGTAATGATATTTCTTTGCTCCACGTTGCCATCGCCGGAAACGGAAACCAAAATTTTATTTGTCCCGAAACGGCCATACCTCCTCTTGTTTGGAATGCATCCCCAACAATAAGAGCTTTATTTCTTACATCAAGAAACGACATGGAGCCCGGCGTATGTCCCGGTGTCATAATCGCAAGAAGCGATCCAACTCGGTCGCCATCTTCCAATAAAACATCAGGTACCGTTTTTAATTTTTTAGGTACACCGCCTTTTATCGGTATATTCGGTTCATCCTTTTGTAACGTCGTATCTCCTTCTAACAGCTTTGCGTCCCGCTTAGAAATATAGACTGGAACATGAGGAAGTACTTCCTTTAATGCGTCTAATGCACCAATGTGATCATCATGCGCATGTGTTAATACAATTTTAGTAATTGGTTTTCCTATTTTCTCAGCCGCCTGTAAAATACCTTTTGCGCTATATGGCAAAGCCGCATCAATTAAAGTTAAACCATCTTCTTCCTCTACAAAGTAACAATTTACAGGAAACGCTCTTGGCAAAAATGACAATTGATATAACGTTTTTTCATGTATCATCCTCATAGTCCCATCTCCCTTTTCACGAAAACTAATACCATTAGTTTTATTATACTAATGGTATTAGTTTTATGTCACTAAAAATTTCTTTTTTTCAAAAAAAAGAACAGTAGCCGTATAAACGACTACTGTTCTTTAAAGATATTAAACTGTGTAACGCTCATCTTCTAAAATTTTCGCAGCGATTTCACGTTTCTTCGGAATTACGTTAAGTGGTGTGTGGCGAGTTAATTTACGTAATGATGATAACATCATGCGCAGCATGTCGCCGTTTTCAACTGCGATAAGTGTTTCTTTCGCATCTGCTTCGATTTCGTTAAATGCTTCTTGGCAGAATACTTCAGTGTATAACACTTTTTGTTTATTCTTTTCAAGACCAGTTGTTTTGATTGCTTTTTCTGTACGAAGAACAGCTGATTCCATTGCGTATAGATTGCTTACGATGTCAGCGATATTCACAAGAATTTCTTGCTCTTTATCTAATGCTTTACCGTATTTTTGAGCCGCTAATCCAGCTACCATTAAGCCGATTTTCTTCGCATTAGTTACTAAATACTTTTGAAGTGCTAATGGCTCATCGCCTACTTCTTCTGGCATCATCATCATTAACTCTTCTTGTAATTTTTGTGCTTTTTGAAGAAGTGGTAATTCACCTTTCATCGCTTTACGTAAGAACGTACCTGGTACGATTAGGCGGTTAATTTCGTTCGTTCCTTCGAAAATACGGTTAATACGAGAATCACGGTACATTCTTTCAATCTCGTACTCTGCCATAAATCCGTAACCACCGTGAATTTGAACACCTTCATCTACTGTATAGTCTAATACTTCAGAACCGAATACTTTGTTTAAAGAGCACTCGATTGCATATTCAGCGATAGAAGCTGCTACTGCTTTACCATCTTTTACTTCTTCTTCAGATAATGTGCTCATGCGGCTTTCGAATAAACCTACTGTACGATATACAGAGCTTTCAGCTGCATATGTTTTTGCTGCCATATTCGCAAGTTTCTCTTGAATTAATGGGAAGCGAGCGATTGGTTGTTTGAACTGTTGACGTTGGTTTGCATATTGTGCTGAAATTTCTACTGCACGTTTCGCAGATCCAACTGTACCAACACCTAATTTATAACGACCGATATTTAAAATGTTGAATGCGATAATATGACCTTTACCGATTTCACCAAGTAAGTTTTCTTTCGGTACTAACGCATCTTCTAAAATTAACGTACGAGTTGAAGAACATTTAATACCCATTTTCTTTTCTTCTGGGCTTGTAGATACGCCAGCGTAGTCTTTCTCTACGATAAATGCTGAGAAGTGCTCTCCATCGATTTTTGCATATACAATAAATACGTCAGCGAATGCAGAGTTTGTAATCCACTGTTTTTCACCGTTTAATACGTAATGTGTACCTTCTGCATTTAAACGTGCAGTTGTTTTTGCACCTAATGCGTCAGATCCTGAACCTGGCTCTGTTAATGCGTATGCAGCTAATTTTTCACCAGTTGCAAGTAATGGTAAATACTTTTTCTTTTGCTCTTCGTTACCGAATAATACGATTGGTAAAGATCCGATACCTACGTGAGCACCGTGAGTAATTGCAAAGCCACCAGCGCGAGAGAATTTCTCTGCGATTAACGCTGAGCTTACTTTATCAAGACCAATTCCGCCGTACTCTTCTGGTACGTCAGCGCCTAATAAACCAAGTTCCCCAGCTTCTTTTAAAAGACGAACTGAACGATCAAACTCATGTTGCTCTAAATATTCAAGCTCTGGAAGAACTTCATTTACAATAAAGTCCTCTGTCGTTTTTGCAATCATTTTATGCTCAGATGAAAAATCTTCTGGCGTAAACACTTGATCAATCGTAATCTCATCTACTAAAAAGCTACCGCCTTTAACCGCATTTCCTACTGTTTTTTCCATGAAAATTTCCTCCTTCATATTTTCATGAGCCGCTTCTCTCTTTTTGAAAGAAGCTGGCTCTCCCTTTTTTTATAAACCTTTGTTGCTTCCATTCTTTGCTTTAGCGTCGTCTCGTTCTGAGCGAACCGCTTCCACTTTTTTTATAATCCAGTTCCAGTGGCTAAAACAGTCGGTCGTTTCACCCCTTCCTGTGAGGCAAAAAGCGCCTCTTCGTCAGGGCTTCCAACGCCCTCCTGTTCTAAACGAGCCACCTGCACTTTTTATCTAATCCAGTTCCAGCGGCTAGAATGTTCGGTGGCTTCGCTTCTTCCTGCGAGGCAAAGAACGCCTCTACGTCTGAAGCTCCATCCCCCTCTCATTCTGAGCGAGCCGCTTCCACTTTTTTTAAAGTAATTCAAATACTCCCGCTGCTCCCATTCCGCCGCCGATACACATTGTTACGATACCGAATTGTTCGTTGCGGCGTTTCATTTCGTGAATAAGAGATAGTGTTAGTTTTGCTCCTGTACAGCCAAGTGGATGTCCAAGTGCGATTGCACCACCGTTTACGTTTACTTTTTCTTCATCTAAACCAAGTTCACGAATAACTTGAATTGATTGAGAAGCGAATGCTTCATTTAGTTCAAATAAGCCAATATCAGATAGCTCTAAGCCAGCTAGTTTTAACGCTTTTGGAATTGCAGCGATTGGGCCGATTCCCATTACTTCTGGTGGTACGCCAGCTACTGCAAATGAACGGAATTTCGCAAGTGGCTTCATGCCATCGCTCACTGCTTTTTCGCGATCCATTAATAGTACAGATGCTGCACCGTCACTCATTTGTGAAGAGTTACCAGCTGTTACAGAACCGCGAACGTTAAATGCTGGACGTAATTTACCTAAAATGTCTAGCGTCGTCTCTGCTCTTACACCTTCATCTTGTGCGAAAATGATTGTTTCTTCTTGCAGTTTATTGTTTGAGCCAACCGAGCGTAACGTCACATCTACAGATACTGTTTCATCAGCAAAGTTTCCTGCCGCTAATGCTTTAGCAGCACGTTGATGACTTCTTACTGCAAATGCATCTTGCTCTTCACGAGAAATTCCATATTTCACAGCAACTTGCTCTGCTGTATGTCCCATACCCATATAATATTCCGGAGCCGCTTCTACAAGGCGACTATTCGGACGAACAACGTGTCCCATCATTGGAACTAAACTCATTGATTCCGCTCCGCCTGATAATACAGCTTCAGAGTGACCAAGCATAATGCGCTCTGCTCCGTAAGCGATACTTTGTAAACCAGAAGAACAGTAACGGTTAATTGTAATAGCTGGAACATCGTAAGAAAGTCCTGCTAGTCCGCCGATATTACGAGCCATATTTAAACCTTGTTCTGCTTCTGGCATCGCACAACCGAAAATTAAATCATCGATTGGTCCTTCATAATTTGCACGCTTTAACGTTTCCTTTACTACTAACGCCCCTAGATCGTCAGGACGAACTGTTTTTAATGAACCCCTCTTTGCTTTTCCAATTGGTGTTCTTGCTCCCGCAACAATGACAGCTTCTCTCATGAACGATATCTCCCCTCGTTATTAGTTACGTAATGGCTTTCCTTTTACAAGCATGTGCTGCATTCTTGCTTGTGATTTCATCTCACTTACTAAGCTAATAAATGCTTCACGTTCTACATCTAATAAATACTGCTCATCAACTTCTGTTCCGTACGGCACTTTTCCGCCCGCAATGACATATGCAAGTTTCTTCGCAATGTGAAGATCATGTTCAGAAATGTAACCTGATAAATGCATTGCTTCTGCACCAAGTACAAGAGTTGCATATCCTGTTTCACCAACAACTGGTATCTTTTTGCGAATCGGTGCTTTATAGCCAGCTTCATATAAAGCAAGTGCTTTCTGTTTCGCATCATATAGTAAGTGATCACCATTCACACTAATACCGTCTTTATCGCCTAAGAAGTTGTTCGATACAGCTTCTTGTGCTGATGTAGAAACTTTCGCCATCGCTACAGATTCGAACACTTTATTCGCAACTTTTTGCAGATCAAACTCTACACCGTTTGGCATTTTATTTAAGTGTTTAATGTATAGCTCTTTATTACCGCCTCCGCCAGGGATTAAGCCAACACCAACTTCTACTAAGCCCATATACGTTTCACTAGAAGCTTGAATGCTAGCTGCTGGTAAGCAAACTTCTGTACCTCCGCCAAGCGTCATACCGTATGGTGCTGCTACAACTGGCTTAGAAGAGTACTTAATTTTCGTCATTGCATCTTGGAAGTTTTTCACAACCAACTCAATTTCAAAGTAATTGTCGTCTTGTGCTTCCATTAAGATCATTGCTAGGTTCGCACCAACACAGAAGTTCTTCGATTGGTTACCAATAACAAGACCTTTATAATTCTTTTCTACTTCATCAACAGCGTAGTTAATCATTTGCGTAATATCCATACCGATTGCATTGCTCTTCGAATGGAACTCTAAGCAAAGGATGCCGTCGCCTAAATCAATTAAGCTCGCTCCGCTATTTTTCTTTAATACACCATTTTTCGCTTTTAATTGCTTAAGAGAAATTGCTTTTTTATTACGCTCAATTAGCTTATATTCGCCATTATCGTAATAGTAGCTATCACCGTTATCATGTTTATAGAAAGTAGTGAAACCTTTCTCTAACATTTCTTTCACCCAAGTAGGAACAACTACGCCGTTTTCTTCCATCTTTTGAACAGATTTTTCAACGCCGATTGCATCCCACACTTCAAATGGTCCTTGCTCCCATCCAAAGCCCCACTTCATCGCTTGATCAATTGCAACGATATCGTCAGCAATTTCTTTATGAAGTTTTGCAGAGTATAAAAGAGTTGGTGTAATGATGTTCCATAATAACTCTCCTGCACGGTCTTTCGCGTATACAAGCGCTTTCAATTTATTCGCTAATCCTTTTTCTTGTTTACTTAACTCTACGGATGCAGCTTTTAATTTTTTACGCGCTTCGTATTCCATCGTTTCAGGATTTAATTCTAAAATTTCTTTTCCTTGTTTTAAGAAGAAGCCTTGACCCGTTTTACTTCCAAGCCATTTTTTCTCAAGCATTTCATGCATGAAAGCTGGTACTTTAAATACATCACGCTCTTCTTCTTGCACATTTTCATATACGTTATTTGCAACGTGTACGAATGTATCTAAACCGACAACATCTAATGTGCGGAACGTTGCGCTCTTCGGACGACCAATAAGTGGGCCTGTTACAGAATCAACTTCCCCAATGCTATAGCCGCGTTTTATCATCTCTTGAAGAGTAACAAGTAAACCGTACGTACCGATGCGGTTTCCAATAAAGTTTGGTGTATCTTTTGCGATAACAACGCCTTTTCCAAGAACGTCTTCGCCAAATAGTTTCATGAAGCTTAATACTTGTGGATCTGTTTCTTTCGTCGGTATTACCTCTAGAAGTTTTAAATATCGTGGTGGGTTAAAAAAGTGTGTGCCTAAGAAGTGTTTCTGGAAGTCGTCTGAACGACCTTCTGCCATTTTTTCAACTGAAATACCTGACGTATTCGAGCTTACGATAGAACCCGGTTTACGAACCGCATCTACTTTTTCAAATAGTTTCTTTTTAATATCTAAGTTTTCAACTACTACTTCAATAATCCAATCTACATCAGCTAGACGCTCAAGGTCATCTTCTAAGTTACCTGCTTCAATCAGTGCTAAATTTCCTTTCACTGTCAGAGGAGCTGGTTTTTGCTTTAATAGTTTTTGCACAGCCGTATTACTAAAACGATTTCTCACACTTTTATGTTCTAATGTAAGTCCCTTCGCTTCTTCTTCTTTCGTAAGCGCAGGTGGTACAATATCAAGCAATAATGTCGGAATACCAATATTAGCTAAGTGTGCCGCAATTCCCGAACCCATTACGCCTGAACCTAGAACAGCAGCCTTTTTAATTTGGAACATCCAATTCTCCCCCTATTCTTGAATGAATGCTCATTCAATTTTTCGACATAAGTCGCAATCAATGAGTGAGCCTCTACTAATAAATATATGATACTGTTTAAATTTTCGCAATATATTTATTGATAAAATTTTCTGAAATAAATATTTTTCTTTTATTTGCCCATGCTATATATGTATTTTCTTCACTAAAATACACTTTCCCTTTTTATAATCTGACGAAACTGGAGGAATATATATGGCAAAACTTAAGAAGAACCCTTCGAAGGCTGGAATTAGTGCAGCTAGTGTAACTGGAAACGCAGGTCCGCATAACCACGGCGTGGAAAAAGGACGACAAGGTAATAACCAACAATATAAAAAGCATAATATGGGGGAAAAATAACGCTATATTTTTGGGCAGAGAACGTGGCATAATGATTAATGGCTGCTTTTTCTGCCCAATTTATTTGTAACAAATGAGGGAATTATAATGAAACGAACAATAGTTATGATTGTAATGATTGCCACACTATTTACAGGGATGATTTTCTTCTCTTATGCACAAAGGCAACAAGCTGTAAGAGCTGATCAACCTAATATTACTGGGCAATATGGAGTTACAATCGATGCAGACACAGGTGAAGTTTTGTATGGAAAACGCGAAGACGAACGCTCTTATCCGGCTAGTATAGCCAAAATGATGACAACCCTTCTTTTACTAGAGAATGTAAAAGAGGATGAAGAAATTACAGTTACAGAAAACGCAATTAAAACAGAAAGTCAAAGTAAGAAAATTAAACTTCGTGCTGGGGAAAAGTTAAAACGTGATGAGGCATTAAAACTGATGCTTATCATTAGTGCAGATCCAATAGCTGAATCCATCGCAGAACATATTGCAGGATCAAAAAATGAATTTGTAAAAATGATGAATGCTAGAGCGAAGGAACTCGGTACAAAGCATGCGACTTTCAAGAACGCAAGTGGTGCTGATGCACTTGGAAATAAAGTATCGCCATATGACATTGCTATTATTACGAAAGAAGCATTAAAGTATCCAGTTGTTTTAGAATATATGAATTCAACACGTACAACTCTACATACTTCAGAACGCTCTCCAAACATCGCAAACTACGGACGAGAAGAACTATATGACGATCCATATGCGATTGGAAGTAAAAGCGGTCTATCAGCACTTGGCAAATATACAGTCGTAACAGTGGATGAAAAAGACGGTAAACGCGTCATTAACGTCGTATTATCTTCTACTCGCGCGCAACTATATCCTGATACGAAGAAAATGGCACATTATGCATTTCAGCAATTAAAATAACCAAGGAGTATTTTCTCCTTGGTTATTTTTTAACCATACCTTTTAATACGAACGCAACGTTTGCCGGACGCTCTGCTAGACGACGCATGAAATATCCATACCAGTCGTTTCCATAAGGTACGTAAACACGCATTTTGTAGCCTTCTTTTACTAGCTCAAGTTGACGCTCATTACGAATACCATATAACATCTGGAATTCAAATTGATCCCTTGGAATGTTGTGTTCTTCAGCAAGTTTTTTTGTATATTCAATAATCGCTTCGTCATGTGAAGCAATTGCAGTATAATTTCCATTTAATAAGTGCATTTTAATAATCTTTTTATAATTGTCATCTACATCTTTCTTGTCCGGGAACGCCACTTCTTCAGGTTCTTTATAAGCTCCTTTTACAAGACGTAAATTAGGTTTATAAACATTTAAATCCTCAATATCTTTTTCTGTACGATATAGGTAAGCTTGAATAACAGTACCAATATTATCGTACTCAGATTTTAACTGTTTAAAGATATCAATTGTCTTTCCGCAGCGTGTATAATCTTCCATATCAATTGTAACGAACACACCATTTTCTTTTGCAGCTTCTAAAATACGGCGCATATTGTTCATTACGATTTCATCAGAGATATCTAATCCCATAGAAGTCATCTTTAAAGAAAGCTGTGAATCAAGACCTTCTCTTCCAATTGCACGGATCGCTTCAATCGATTGGTTAGCCATTTCATTTGCTTCCGCTTCATTATCAACGAATTCACCTAAATAATCGATTGTTACACAAAGACCTTGCTTATTTAATTGTTGAATGGCAGCTGTCGCTAATTCAATCGTCTCCCCTGCGACGAAGCGACCTGCACCAAAGCGTAAACCGTACTTTTTAGCCAGTTTTGTTAGCGCTTTATTTTTAGATAAGAAAAGAAACGAATTTCGCATTAATTGTTCCATGTAATTCACCCCTATGACTGTAATTTATCTGTTTTTTACCCCTCTTCAAAATTATATCATTGTTTAAAATTATTGGATACAAATAATTATTTAGATAATTTATAAAATACTATAAAAACATTTAAAAACCTATATTTCTGCTTATAAATATACCTGAAATATTTTTCGACATTTAGAAAAATGGAGTTTAATAGGCATAAAATAGGCATGTCGAAAATATTCGACATGCCTATAAAATCCTTTATATTCCATGTAAATTATATAAGGATATTAATACAGAAAACTTGCGATTATATTTACCTCAAGTTTTTTTATTGCTCATTTCGCTTCTCTTCATTCAGCCTTTTAATATCTGTAATTAACTGTACCATCTCTTCTTTCGCATCTGGATAAGTTTCATTCCAATGCTTTACTAAAGCTGGCATCGTCTTAGCTATGTAAGAATACAGTGCCCACTTCTGTACCTGTTCTTTTCTCTCTTCATTGCTCTCTCCAAGTAATAATTCCGTGTATTTCTCTAACAACCCGTCAAATTGTTCATTAAACTTTTCACTCATCTTATTTACCTCCTATATGAAAAAAGCAGCGAAGATCGCTGCTTTTTCTTATAATTTTGATCGAACAGAGTTTAATTTTTTCTCCATTGTGCTTACTTTATCACGACGATCATCAATACGAATAGTTGTTGCAACACGCTGTGCACCTTTCGTATATGGAACTTCATGCATTTGTTGAATTACTTCTAGAATGACAGGAAGATCTCCTTCAATAATTGTATTCATCGGTGTTAATTGATACTTCACGCGATTTGCATTTTTCTCTAGCACCTTTTGTACTTCTGCTACATATTCACTAACACTTGGATTACCTGTTCCTACTGGAATAATCGATACATCAACAATTGCCATAGTAGTCTTCCTCCTATAATCGTTTCTTATATATCCATTGTCTATTTTACCGAAATCCTCATCATTTTACTAATATGTTACTCTTCCACTTTAAACTGCTCGACTAATCTTTCTAAATCTCTCATATGTTCTGTCAAACTTTCCATCGTGTGAGCTACCTTTTCTAAATGATTCACCTGTGATTCCGTTGCAGCATGTACCTCTTCAGAAACAGCTGCACTTTCTTGACTCGTACCAGCAATTGTATGCATTACCGCTGTAATTTCCCCTTGCTCATAACCTATGTTATGTACCTCTTCTACAATTTTTTCAACTGAAGTACTAATCGTATTTACAACTGACATAATTGTACGGAACTCCATTTCCGCCTCTGTCGTCACTTTATTTTGCACATCTGCAATGTCTTTCAATTTACTTACAACTTCTACAACCCTTTTTACTTCTAATTGTACATCACCAATCATCATTGTGATTTCTCCGGTTGCCTCTTTTGATTGTTCCGCTAATTTCCGAACCTCTTCAGCAACAACCGCAAATCCCTTACCTTGCTCACCTGCACGGGCAGCTTCAATCGATGCATTTAAAGCAAGTAAATTTGTTTGATCCGAAATACCTTTTATAAGCTCAACAACATTTTGAATCGATCCAACTCTTTGTTCTAACTTATCCGATGCTTCTTCTGTATGAACAACAATCGAAGATGATTGTCCCCTCGTACGGATTAAATTCCTCATTGTATTTAATCCTTGCTTAGATGCCTCTTCCGCTTTGCCAGCCACTCCTTTTATTTCACCAACGGAGCTATTCATTTGTTCTACTGACTCCGCCATATTCTCGAGCTGAGCTGAAACTTCATCCACACTATTCGCAAGAGTAGAAGCTCCTCCGCTCACATCATCCATCGCTCCTGAAACTTCTCTACTAGCCGCTACTGTTTCGTTCGTTAAATAATGTAAACTATTCGTTGATTGTTGCACCGTTGATACGCTGTTTTTAATTTTACTTACCATTTCATTCATTTGTTCAACCATATCATTAAAGTGCTTAGTCAACTCTCCAACTTCATCTTTACTTGTCACTTTCATTCGTAGCGTTAAATCGCCTTCTGCTACTTTTTGCACGTGATTCTTTAATAGTTGCAGTGGTCTTGCTAATCTTCTTGAGAACAAGTAGGAAGCTACGATTCCAACTAATAAACTAATACATGCCATTATAATAACTGTATTTCTCGTACTATTTAATAGCCCATCGATCGTTTCTTTCGGATAAAAGATTCCTATCGTCCATTTCATCGTGTCAAATGATTGACTATAAACAACTACATCTTCACCTTTTATTGTAGTGACCGCATATTTTGTTACCTCTTTATTTAAGCTCTGTATAAGTGGCTCTTTAGAAACATCTTTCCCTATCTTTTCTGGATAAACAAGAGCCATATTTTTATCATTTATAATAAACATTTCTCCGTCATTATTGTATTGAATATTGTGAAGCAACTTCTGAATCGTACCAAGCGATACATCCATCGCAACAACGCCTAATACAGACCCATCTTGAGCTGTAATTGCTTTAGAAACACCTACACTTAACTTTCCTGTTGCAATTTCATAAGAAGGTTGTCCCCAATGGACCTTTTTTACATCAGCCTCTGAATCTTTATACCATGGTCTTGTCGTTGGGTCATATCCTTCTGGCACTTGCCCACCTTCAGCAAGATTGGCACTTAATGTTTTTTTATCTTTCGTACCAATATATAAATCTAAAATACCAGGATGATTCTTTTTATACTCCGCAAACTCTTTCGTTAAAAACACTTCCTCTTCTGGAGTAACCCCACCTTGAAGTATATTACGAATCATCTCACTGTTCGCGTAATACCCCATATCTTCATCCGTTCTTTGAACAAATGTCGTAAGTTGCTCTGTCACAAGATCCATCGCATTTTGAGAATACTCGTCTAAGGAACGCACTTCCTTTTCTTTCTGTAATTGATACACAGCTGTACCCAATATTACGAACATCATAGAAATAAGTACTGAAAACACTACCGCAATTTTTAAACGTAAACTTCTTAACATCTTCCCCCCAGCATCCCGATACGATAAACTTAACTAAATCTATACAATTCAATCAAATTTACACGAGTTAGTGCTTCATCGTGTTCTCGCAACCCCGAAGGGACGAGGGGTATAACACTCCACACGAGGCAGTATCGTTACCTCCTATTATCAAGCATTTATTTTACCCACCTTGATAAATTTGTCGCAGCATTTACATCCCTATCGTGATAGCTATTGCATGAAACACAACACCACTCACGTATTTTTAAACTCCACTGTCCTTCTGGTTGAACTGAATGGTCGTATTTAACTCCGCAACATGAACAAATCTTGCTTGAAGCGAACCATTTATCAGCTTTTACATACACAATGCCATGTTTCTCGCACTTGTATGATAAACATTGAAAGAAGAAGTTTAATTTTTGAAAGGAAAATGCTTTCGATAGTTTTTTGTTTTTTAACAGGTTTGAGATAGATAAGTCCTCCACAACAATCCTCATTGGTTTGGTTTTCACCAATTTAGCTGTTGCTTGATGGATATGGTTATTTCGAATATTCGTAATTTTCCTAGATAACCGCAGGTGCTCCGCTTTCGCTTTTTCATATCCGACAGATTGAATTTTTACACCTTTTTTAAATCTCCTAGACATATCTCTTTGTGCTGACCTTTTCCTTTTCAAAAGTTTTTTAACCTTAGCATCTTTGTTTATATTTCGTTCTTTCATACCATTAGAAGCTACAAAAAGCTCTTTTAATCCAACATCCACACCAATCGACTCGTTCGTTAGTTCTTGTAATTCAAAGTCTTCTTGGAATCCTACACTAATCCACCAGTGACGACCATCAAAGGTAACTCTTGGATTGGATGGTTTTTTGTTTCTTGGTAGTTGTTGGCTTGTTTTCACTTCTCCAATGGACTGAATATGAACCAATTTCTTTCCTATAACCAGTCTTTCATAATTGGCATAAAATCCTTGGATTAAATCTTTTTTGGATTTATAAGAAGTGTGAGAACCATTTTTGTACTTTTTGAACGAATTTTTTCTCGCCGTATCAAAATCTTTTGAAGCCTGTTTAGGAACTTGTGCATTAATGTCTTGTAACCACTCATATCTTTTTCGCTTCTTGATCTTTGTAAATCGTTTCTGTAAAGCTAACTGTGAAACAGATTTTCCAAATAGCTTATAATATCTATCACTCATTCTTTTACAATAGTTATAAGCGAATCTTGCAGCACCAGCATGGTTTCTAAGCACTTTTTCTTGTTCAGGCGTTGGAATCAGTCTAACTTTCTTCGCCAATATCATCAGAATGTAACTCCTTTAATGAAAGATTTGTTCTTCTGAATCGTAGCGTGTTCCACCAGTATTCTCGTAAGACTACTCGGATGCAAACCTGTTAATTCTGATACTTGACTAACTCGTGAAAATTTCATTATTATTCTCACCTCATTGAACCTAACATAGCACGTACGTTCGGAATTTTCAATAAAGTTTGATAGATTCAATTAAATGTATCTTGTTCAACTAAGGGCGCAATTCCTTAGCCAGTTCTCTTATGAACTTCTCATGTTTTCACATGAGCGCAGACTATATGTTTATCTACTTAAAGATAGAGGATTTTTCCACCACCATAGGCTTGTGATGTACTCTCGTCAGTTATACGAGATAGTCGTTGAACGTTCATCTTATCCATTTTGACTTAGATGATTCGAGGCGGAAGACCCATTGTTCTAGTGTTTAGGATTTAACCTTGCACCATCTGATTGATTTTTTCTGCTTTCGCAACATTCACGCTCACCATTTCTGGCCACGTTGTAGTTCAATCAGCTTTAGGGATTGCCCGCAGTTAACCCTCACTACTAGCCAATCACTTGACTAGCAGGGCTTACTGATATATTTAATTAACTTTGGTTATAATTGGTTAAATAAATCGTAACAGTTAATTACCCTTCTCGTTGTAATGTAATTATATTAATCACTATATTAAGTATAATAGATAAAATTAAAAAATTGAAATTAATTCTCACCTTAATACAATTAGAAAAAGGACTACCACTTGTGCAAAAACAAATAGTTCATTATCCTTAAAATATAATCTCATTCGTTCGGAGGGAACTATGTTACAAAAATTCGGTTTCTCACAATATGAAAGCCAGGCTTATGAAGTTGTCGTATCAAGCAATGAACCATTAGATGCTACAACAATTGTGAAGCATTCAGGTGTTCCAAAAGCAAAAATATATGAAGTGCTAGCACGCCTAATCGATAAAGGAATGGTAATGGATTCTGTTTCAGAAAAGAAAAAATTGTATACAGCATTACCACTAAAGCTAGCAATTGAAAAATTAACGACAGAATTCCAATCAAATATTAAAGAACTGGAAACAAATATATCAAAAAAATCATTTACAGATGACCGTGTGTGGAGCTTAAAGATGCAATCTTCTATTCGAGTTCAAAGTAAAGAACTCATTGAAAGTGCACAAGAATCAATCCGTATTTCAGCTTGGAATGATACTCTTTTAGAATATCTGCCTTTACTAGAACAAAAAGCAAAACAAGGTGTTCAAATTGAATCCCTTATTGTTGGAGAAGTAGAAACAGACTTAGAAAACATGCATTTTCTAATCCCAGCTGAAGAACCTAATGCATTAGAGCGCTACTTGCTACTTATCGTTGACGATCGTGAAATTTTATTTGCTGGCGTAGAACAAGAGTCATGGCAAGCGATGAAAACAATGTCACAACCTTTCGTAAAGTTCTTTACAGAATTTTTCTATCACGACGTTGCACTTGCAAAGATCACCCAGAAGCACCACAATCTCTTTATGGAAGATGAGGAAATTAAGAGTTTGTTGATGAAATTGAGGTACTAATTAAATAATAAAAAGGAGTCTAATTTTTCACTTAGACTCCTTTTCGTTTTGTTCCTTTATCTCTATCAACAGCTCAATGATTTTTTCATTTTGCTCTACTTGCTTCTCTGAATTTTGATAGATGAAACGAACCCATCTAAGTGCAAGAATAATAAGAAACAACGGAAGCATTGAAATTAGAAGACCAATAATTGAAAAATTCGTATACATATACCTCACCTCGCTATATACACCTTCTCCATCTTTCTACTAAAACCTGCAATTTTTTACAAATTAAAAAAGAACCTATCAAACGATAGATTCTTCTTTCACGAACTGAGTAGAGCGTCCTCTCGTAATTGAGAAAATCGCGCAAAGCAGTGCTAATATAATAAAGCCACCGCCTACCCAAGCATTATATATAACAGATGATTTCTCAATAACAACTCCGCCTACTGTTGAACCGAGTGCAATTCCTAAATGAAGCGCAGAGTTATTTAAACCTTGCTGAATACCAGCTGATTCCGGTGCAATTTCAATTAAATAATTTTGCTGTGCTGGTGAAATCGCCCAGCTCAGCATACTCCAAAGTCCCATCATAATGATGAAGAGCGGGAATGAGAATGTCATTAATGGCAGTATGAAGATTGCACACGCAAATACGATAATGATAGAAATAATACTTTTCTTCGATCCCCATTTATCAGCAAGCCAGCCACCGAATCCGCCACCAATTACTGCTGCGATTCCGAAAATAAAGTAAAACACACTAATCCAGTTTGCTTCCACATGCATGACATCTTTTAAAAACGGTGTTAAATATGCATACAATGTTAAATGCCCCGTTAAAAACAAAAATGATGTTAACTGTGCACTTACAATTTTTTTATCTTTTAAAGTAGCAAGTTGTTCTTTTATTGATAATACCGATGTCGGTGGTACTTTCGTTAAGAACAATGAAATACAAGCTATTGCCATAACTGTTAATACAGAAATTAATACAAATGGTGCACGCCATCCGTATGCATTTCCGAGCACAAGACCGAGCGGTACTCCAAGTACGAGTGATCCGCTAATTCCCATGAAAATGATTCCAATTGCACGCGCACGAAAATGCGGTTCTACAACACTAGAAGCAAGTGTTACCGATAGTGCAATAATTAATGAACCACTCGCCGCACAAATAACCCTTGAGAACATTAGCATTCCGTAATTCACACTAAATGCCGAAATAATATTTCCGATTAAGAAAATCGATAATGCTCCAACATACAATGTTTTTCTTTCAAACTTCCCTGTCACAGCTAATAAAACTGGACCTGACAAAGCAAATACTACCGAAAATATTGTTATAAGCTGACCAGCTGCGCTAATAGATACTCCTAAATCATTGGCAACTAAATCGAGCGTTCCTCCTATAATTAACTCAACCGTTCCGACTACGAAAGCCGCGATAGCTAAAATATAAACACGAAAATTCAAGTCTTTCCCCACGCTTTCTATTTTGGTTACTACGACTATAGTAACCAAAATAGAAAGTGGACGCAAGTACAATTTTTTATAATAAAAAACTTCCCTCTTATGATATATCTCCAACATTTAAATAAAGATCCTTATCTGAAAAATTATCACTACTTCTATCCAATTTGTAATCAAACTAAGAAATATTAATAAAAAACAACATTCATTATTAAATTTATATATATAAATTTAATTTATAATAAACTTGATTAAATTTCCTATTATTTACAAACAAATTGTACCAAATAAGATTTTTCTTTACTAGACTTGTATTAAAATTACAGAAAAATTATTATTTTCTTGTAGAGTAAATACTATACTTTACAAACACACAATAGTTTGGAATATCAAAAAACTTAGGGGGAAAAGAAATGAAAAAATTAACTGCACTAACTTTGACAGCAAGTATTTTAGCTTCAGCTGGGCTTGTGCCTACATCATCTTTCGCAGCAAGTAACGAACTTCCGTATTTAAATGAGATTAAGAAATTGCAGCCAGACGTAAGTACAGAAGAGTTAATTTCAGATATTATTGAAGTTGCAAAAAATACGGGCAATACAAAAGAAGCTTTAGCAGAACAAATTTATAAAGAATTAAAAGCAAATCATGAACAAGGAGAACGAGAAGCTACTCAACGAAATAATAAAGATACTACTAATGTTCAATATGGTGCTAGCGGCGGAAATGTAAAAGTAGGAAATTCTAATATGGGCGACTTTTATTATACTGGATCTACAACTGCTTATATGAATCACGGACATGTCGGTATGTACTATAGTAAAGACTTGATTGTTGAATCTGTACCAGACAAAGGTGTGCGCACAATTGCTACTAATAAACGCTTAGTTGATAAAGGTGATGCAGTTGTCAAATCTGTAAATACTTCTTGGCAAAATAAAAATGACGCAGCTTGGTGGGCGAAAGATCGTGTAGGAAAGGATGACTATTCTTATAATTTCGCAAACAATAGAAATACTAGCCATTATGGCGCGAAGAATTGTTCTAAATTGATATGGTCTGCTTATAAATTACATGGTGGTTTAGATTTAGATAAAGATGGTGGAGCAGGTGTATATCCTCGAGATGTTAGAGATGCGCAAAAAACATCGTTAATTCGTAATATATAATTTTAAAACAAAAAGTGAAACAATTTATTTGTTTCACTTTTTGTTTATTTGAGGAGCAGAAGTGAAAATGAAAAATCACCGGAAAATAATTCTATTTTTTACAATTATTATAACGATTGCAGTATTAGCTTACTATTTATGTATAAAAGATAAGAATGCAAACTTAATATCAGATAAAGAAATACAAAATAAAAATTTTTTAGATGATAAAAAGGCTGTGCTTTACTTCTCATCCACTGCCGATCAAGATTTAGATGGTAAAGGCATTAGTTATGCCATATTTATAAATAAACAAGGCGTTGCTAGCGGATATAAAATGGGTGGTCTAGAGCTCGGCGGTATTGGTGTATCTGACGATAAAAAACAAGTTCTATTAGAGAGTAAAAATACTATAACATTTCTAGGAGAAAATCCTACTACTCATAAAATAAAATACCAACATACCGGTGATTTTAATGGATATTTAGCAAACCAAAAGATATTTGTTACTATTTACAATTCAGGAATGGACAAAGAGAACGGGAACTATAATTCAAATGTTTTATTCGGAAATGAAAAAGTTATTCATAAAAGTAATATCCCTCATTTCATTATTAGCTCTGGATTAGATGGGGAAAATATTTTAGTAGCCACTCAAGAATTAGTTACTAATAAATACGAATTGAAAAAATTAACGTTTAATGATGCAACAATGAATATAGAGAATATTACAGCGCTTAATATAAATGGAAAAGAGGACCATGCTAATCTTTCACCTATTTTAGTAGATTCAGAGAATTACTACATGGTTATGAGTACAATTGATAAGGATGATCCGCTAAAAGGGGAAACATTCTTGTTACGTACTAATAAAGCCACTTTAGAACAAAATACAATATTTATGTATAAAGAAGAAAACTCAACTGCAACCAGCCCATTTTCATTAGATAATTCCGCATATATATATAACAACGAATTATATTTTTTAAACGGTCTTGGTGATATATATACATATAACCCTAAAAATAATACGATGAGCCATAAATTCACCATAGATTACCATGTTAAAGATGGTGTTAGATATAATGAACAAACTTATTTCGAAAACGACTCATTATATGTTCTACGTTATGATGCAAAGCGCAATAATAAATACTATATAGAAAGATACAACTTAACAAACGGAAGAAAAGTATCCGAACAAGAAATACAAGGTATAGAATCTATACTCGCCACTGTGAAAGGCGGAAAGAAAGTTTATGCTTATGACTTTAAAATGTTACTACCCAAAACAGATAATTAACTATACTTAATTACCTGTTTCTAGGTTATAGAATAGGGTAATGTAATTCCCCATAATTCTAATTTTATACTTTCAAATTTTTTCATATAAAAAACAGGCGTATGATACGCCTGTTTTCTAATTATTAAACAGCAGTTTTATTCTTCTTATTTAAATACCAATATACCGGCAGTCCCGTAAAGACAATTCCAATTGATAAGAAACAACTTAGTGGATCGTTAATAATCGCACTACCGATTACAAAGAGTGAGCCCAAAATCGCAACGATTGGGACGATTGGGAATAACGGTACACTGTATGCACGCTCTTTATTTTTATTACGTTTTCTTAAAATGAAGACACCGATAAACGTCATTACGTAGAAAATATAAATAATGAATACGGAAATCTCAGATAGCTTATTTGGATCACTAATAATCATTAAAATAATTCCTAAAATGATTTCAACAGTAATCGCATTTGCTGGTGTTTTAAATCTTGGACTTTCCTTTGCAATAAACTTAGCAAATGGAAGTTGTCCACGTTCTGCCATCGACATCGGGATACGTGGGAATGTTAAAATCTTTCCATTTAAACAACCGAAAATAGAAACGATAATACCGATACTAATAATTTTCCCGCCATATTCTCCAAGTAGCATTCCTGCAGCTGTCGCTGTTGCATTTTCTCCAAGTTCTACAATTTGCGTTGCTGGTAATACATTCAATAACGCCAAATTAATTAATACGTAAGCAGCTGTTACAATTAAAATCCCAACTGTCATTGCTTTCGGTAATAGCTTTGTTGGATTCTTCATTTCTCCACCAATTGACGCAAGTAGAATCCAGCCGTCATAAGCAAATAATGTTGCTAAGATCGCCATCCCGATACTTTGATTTTCTGATATCGGCACAACTACGTTAAAGATATCGCTATTCCCTTTCCAAAAACCTAACACAACAATTAATACGATTGGAATCATCTTCCCGATTGTCGTGATCGTTTGGACGATACCTCCGTATTTTGTTCCCATACTATTTACAACGCCAAGGAACACAACTGTTCCAATTGCGATTGGTAAATTCCATACTTTATCTAAATAGAAAAAATTAATCATTAAAGAACTAAAGTATAACCCTAACGTTCCAATAATAGCTGGCCCATACACAATTGTTTGCATCCAGCCTGATAAATACCCCCAAAAACTTCCATAAATCTCCTCTAAATACGTATACAACCCACCATTTTTCGGGATTTGCGCTCCAATTTCGGCTACTGTTAAACCACTTGCTAACGTTAACAGACCACCAATTATCCAAGCAAGAATCGCCATATTAGAACTCCCCGAGTAATCTAATACGCTGCCTGGTTTCATAAACACACCAGACCCAATAATCGTTCCTACTACGATAGAAAGTGCTACCGTTAAACCAATTTTGTTCTTCTCATCATGATGCATGCTGCGTATCCTGGTTTAAAATTCTTATAAAAATCTATAAATTGTTGGCGAACCAAGTCAAATGCCAACTACCGAAAAGGAATCTCACCTTTTTCCTGTCCGTAAGGGTTGTGACCTTTTCATCCACCTATTGTGAAAGAATGACGGCAGGTTCCTGTTAGGAACGATCTGTCCTTGCATACTACCATTCATCCAAGTCAGTAGTATGCAAGAGGTTATAAGAAATAAACCAGTACCCCCCTTCTCATTTAAATTTTAAATACGAATTGTTGATTGCTCATATAAACAGTTTTATGAAGAATGCTCCACAATTTCCAATTGTGATATTCTTTCCACGTTTGAATTGTTTGTAACCATTTTTTATATACTTTTTACGTATTCTTTTTACTTTCTTCCATGGAAGCAACAAGAATACGCAGTTTTGTTGTAATTTGGTTTTTTAATAATAATATAATCTCTTGTGGTACTTGTTCTTGCAATTCTAATCCACGTCTTGCGATCGCGAATGCGGCTGCTTCATGAACGCTAATACCGAAATTTTTACTGTATTTTAATTTTCCAATCACACTTGTATAAGCGGGGTTTACTGTTTTAACAGAAAATCCGTTACGAAGAGACATACGAATTAAACTGTTCAACATCTTTTTATACGTAAATTGATGGAAATTACGATTACTGTATTTATCAGTATCATGAGATTGTTGAAACTTTAAATCTTCTAAAACAATTCCACCTACATTGTTTTCCAATAACCATGTTTTAATTTGTTGTACGATTTGTCCAATTATCGTTGCGCGTTTGTTTGTTGAAAACGCATTCAAATTGTGTAGATAAAAAATTTTTGAACCTTTAAAATTACCTTGTTTTGTACATAAACTAACTGCAATACGGTCCGGATTTACATCAATTCCTGCAATTACATCTGATTGTGGTGTTTCCTTGAAATCTAGTACACGACCTATTTCTGTTTCATCAAACGTAATATTTACATAAAATTCATTTTGTTTACGAATGATTTCTACACTATATTTTTGACGCTCTATAATCGGTTTTCCTTTTGGATTTACACCGATTTGCTTTCCCATAACGACATTTGTGATTTGATGATAAAAATGATATGGAATGATAATCGGAACTTTGATTCGTGGGCTTTTTGTTTTTCCATTTGTTCGTCCTAATGGATTTGCAATTTCTAACCATCCTTGCCCACAATCATCAACTGTAATGCGCATGTTCAAATTCCCTTTTTTGCTTTTATCTCCGCGAGAATATAATTGTCGTGTCCGCAAATCTTTCCATTCTTGATTGGATATCTTATCTTTCATTCTTTCATAGAAATTTTTCCGCCCACCAAAAATAATAGGAGGTAATGTTTTATTTTTAATATGTTTTGCATACGTTTCAATTTTTTGTTCTAATTTTTGTTTTCGTTTTCTTAATCCAATTAGACAAGTTTCTAATGCAACTTGTTTAGGTCTTTTTTTGCCGCGTTCATAATCATCTATTTTTTGTAACGTCTTTTCTAACTTTTTTTGATTGTTTTCTAGGTAAACAGGAAGAAGTTCTTTTTGAGAGAAAAGGATCGTTTGCGCTTGTAAAATTGCATCTTCACAAAAACGTTTATTTAACAAATATTTAGGTTGTAGTTTTTTTATCAATTCTTTCTCGTTTTCGCCCTCAATCAAACGATTAAAACTATATCGTTTTGCACTTTCGAACGTACGGATCAAAGTAATTAAATCTTCCGTTTGTTCTTTTGTAATAGAATTGATTTTACAAGTACGTGTTGTTTTCATCCTTTTCCCCCCTTTTCATCACCTGAAAATATTATAGGTTGAATTCTGTAAAATATAAAACCTGTAATTGTAAATTTTTATAGTTTTTTATAGATTCTTATTTACTGTTATTACCTCCTTCCAATTCTAGTGTGATGCAAAAATGAAATAAAAAAACACTCCTCCCTAAAAAAGGGACGAGTGTTGTATTCGTGGTTCCACCCTTGTTTCAATTCGTAAAGTAACACACTTCACCAATTTCTCAAGTCTAAATAACGGTTTTTACCGGCAAGCAATTACTAGATGCTCGTTCACTGCTGCAGTTCAGAGGTGGTAATCCATTTTTCCGTATTAGGAAGCTCACAGCCAAAGGCTTCCCTCTCTGAAAATCGTAAAAAATTGATCGTGTCCTCATCATCACTTCTTGATGTCGAATTTTGTAGTTATTGTTCATTATATTGAATTGTTAGAAAAAATCAATATATTTTTTATATAACATAGGAAATATTTCTCTTCTTATATTATAACAGAAGATACAAAACTTC
Source organism: Bacillus sp. PK6-16 (assembly GCF_056530295.1). Taxonomy (NCBI): domain Bacteria; kingdom Bacillati; phylum Bacillota; class Bacilli; order Caryophanales; family Bacillaceae; genus Bacillus; species Bacillus sp. PK6-16. The sequence goes on along the minus strand of NZ_CP096511.1, from coordinate 468,106 downwards.
CCTATTTCCCTAAAAATGGTATAATCCGTTTAGGAGGTGCACCAATAATGATTGCTGTCTTTTGTATCATTGCTACGTTTCTCTCTATTCTATTCGCTATCATGCATCGGCACAAGTATCCTGGTTATAGCATTTTAGCGGTAGCTATTATACCAGCTGTTTCCTTCTACGTATTGGGTAAATATCAATATACGGAAGTGTTTATCGGTTTTGCAATCTTCTACTGCGTCTTTGGATACATACTAACAATGAAAAAATTTTTATTGAATCATTAAAAGGGACCGATTTCTACTTATAGAAATCGGTCCTCGCACGTACCTTCCGGTTGCCCACACGAAAGATATGTAATTCGCTTATTTATCTTCTTTGTTCATAAAAAACTTATGATGCGGAAGATCCACATTTAATGCCTCTAATTGTTTCTTTTCATTGTCTAAAATCGCTTTTGCTTTTGTTTTTGTTGCCTCATCTAATCCCGCAAAGATGTCTTCATGCTTCTCTTTCTCTGGGAGTTTCACACCTAGTTTTGTTAATTCTTCTTTTGCTTGCTCATGCGTTAATTTCCCGGACTTTTCCTGTTCAAAAATAGACTTTGCTTTTTCCTTCGCCTGTTCATCTAAGTTAGTAAGTATGTCTTTATGCTTACCCTTCTCTGGCATTTTCACGCCTAACTTCGCTAATTCCTCTTTTGCTTGTTCACGTGTTAATTTGCCGGATTTCTCTTGCTCTAAAATTGATTTTGCTTTTTCTTTCGCCTGTTCATCTAATCCCGCAAACATTTCTTTGTGCTTATCCTTTTCCGGGAACTTCACGCCTAATTTTGTTAATTCTTCTTTTGCTTGTTCTCGTGTTAATTTACCAGACTTCTCTTGCTCTAAAATTGACTTCGCTTTTTCTTTCGCCTGTTCATCTAATCCTGCAAACATGTCTTTACGCTTCTCTTTCTCTGGAAGCTTTACACCTAGTTCCTCTAACTGTTTCTTTGTATCATCCATAATTGTTTTTACTTTTTGTTTTGTAGCGTCATCCAAATCCTTTTTCGCCGTTTTTGCAGGCTGATCCACTGCTGGAGTATTCGTTGCCGCGAATGCCGGAATGCCGACTCCTCCAATAATTCCGAATGATAACGCACCTGCAATCGCTAAATACCCAACTGTTTTCTTCTTCATAGGAAATTTCCTCCTTCATATTTCTAATGCATGTACACTTTCGTATACAATGCCTATAATAATGTCGGTTTCTTAACATTTCCTTAACGACTTAACAAAAAAACACCGCTCGTAATGAGCGGTGTTTCTCTAAGCCTTTTGTAATTGTAATTCTTCACGTTCCATTATTTTTCTTAATACAATTGTTTGTGTCATTGTAAATAAGTTACCTGTTATCCAATACAACACAAGTCCTGATGGCGCCGCAAACCCCATAAATAGAATCATTGCTGGCATCATAATTTGCTGCATTTTCAGCATCTGTACTTGTTCTCCAGGTGTAATATTCGATTGGAAAACTTTCATCTGAATAAATGTCGTTAACGCTGCAATAATCGGTAATATATGATATGGATCTGCATGTCCTAGGTTCACCCATAAAAACGAAGATGTGCGAATCTCTTCAGTTCTGCTAATCGCATAATACAAAGCAGAGAAAATCGGCATTTGTATAAAAATTGGCCAGCAACCAGCAAGTGGATTCCAACCGCCTGATTTCATTAGTTCTGACATTTCTTTTTGATACTGCTTTTGTTTTTCAAGGTCTTTGCTTACATCACCGTACTTTTTCTTTAGCTTCTGCAATTCAGGTTGCATTTTCTTCATTTTCGCTTGGCTGCGATATTGCGAAACAGCTAATGGAATCATTGCTGAACGAATAACGAGCGTCATAATAATGATAGCAATCCCAAAGCTAGCTCCAGGTATATGATGAGCAACAAATTGAATCATAAACGAGATTGGATATACAAAATAATGATCCCAAATCCCAGTACTATGTGCATCAATTGGGGCCGCATTACTGCAACCAGATAAAACAAAAACAAATAATAATGATAAACTAACGAGCACAGCTCGGTATGATTTTAACATGTTCATTCCTCCAATGTTTCGTAATTATTTAGCGAAACATTGGCGTATACGGACCGACCTCGTCATTCTCTTCACTTGATTCTTGTCTGCGTACAGAACGAATCATTCCATATTTATAAAAAATAGAAAATAGCGGTACATTTCCCGCACTATCTTCACATGTATCAACTAACGCAAAAGCTCTTTGTCTACCGCTTGATGCTTGTTGACGCACAAAGCGAGAAACATTAGCAAGGAAGAAAACTTCTAATAAACAAAGTGCCGTCGTTACAAACGATATATATAGAATTGCATCCTGCAATAAAAATTCCATCGCTTCACATCCTTAATAAGGTCATTTTAGCACATCGGGCAAATATTCTCTATTTCCTTTTATTTTCAAAAAAAGTATTTTGCATATTTTCTCAAGAAAACAATAATTAAGAAACGTTGTATTCGCTTTCTTTAGCATATTCACACACATCAATGAATAGGCTTAATTTATTAGAAATTTATAAAATTTTTGCATTATAATAAAACTATTGCCAGTTTTTGAAAAAACCTTTATTCTCTTCTTGTAATCAAAAATGAATATGGAGATGAAACATACTATGGGTCAACTAGGAGACGCCGATTACGTTCCCGACACCGCCTTTTTATCCTTCCCAGCAGCTAAAACATTTCACTTAGAATTTATGATACAGTTGGTTGTTATTTTTATAGCTTCTATTTTGTATGCAATTTCTATGAATATGTTTTTTATCCCGCATAATATGATTAGCGGTGGATTCGCTGGTGTAGGGATGATTATCGGTTATTTAATGCACTACAATATCGGTGCACTTATCTTTTTACTAAACATTCCTCTTCTTATTTTAAGTCACTTTTACTTAGGCAAGAAGACAACCTTTTTAACAGCTTACTTTGTAGCTGTGTCATCGTTAGCGATGAACATTATCCCGGTACACCAAGTTTCAGACGATATTTTACTTTCTTCTGTATTCGGTGGTGTTATCTGCGGAGCAGCTTCAGGAATTATATTCCGATTTGCTTCTTCAACAGGTGGTTTTGATGTTGTTGGATTGATTGTAGCGAAATATCGAGATGTTTCAATTGGAGCAATCATATTTGTATTCAACTTAATCTTACTTGTAGCAGCAGGTTTTATTTTCGGATGGGATATTACACTTTATACGTTAATTAGTCGATTTGTAGTCAGCAAAGTTATCGACGCTGTGCATACGAAACATATTAAATTAACGATAATGACTATTACAGAAAAAGGCGAGGAAATAAAAAGCGCACTACTACATCACGGCATACGCGGGGTGACAATGGTAGACGCTGTCGGCGGCTATACAAACCATAAGAAAAAAATGATTTACACTGTCGTGACTCGCTATGAGTTAGGCGAAATGAAACGTATTATCCGTCAAGTGGATAACAAAGCATTTATGAACATTACTGAAACAGTTGAAATTGTCGGCCGTTTCAAACGCATATAAAAAGGTTAATAAATTAAAGGGCATAACATATTAGTCATATATAATATGTTATGCCCTTTGTTATTCAACTAACGTACCTTTTAGCATAATAAAATCACTAAGTTTATTACTACAAATCGGAGGATAGCATTCCATATACAATACTGTCTGTCCATTCATCTTTATTCCAAAAATCTTGTATGAAATGGGCTTCCTTTCTCATGCCTATTCGTTCACACAATTTTTGTGAAGCTGTATTACGTGCATCAAGATTAGCCTGTATACGATGTACATTGAATTCATTAAATAATTTCAATACCAAACTACTTACTGCTTCTGTCGCCAAACCTCTCCCAGCTACTTCATTTGAAAAACTATAACCAATCTCAACAGTGTCTTTCATATTTGTGTACCATACGGATAAATCACCAACTACTTTATTTTTGTATATAACTGCCAAACTTAATATTGTTTCTTTAGTAAGTACATGATTTGCTAGCTTCTTATTAAATCTTTTCTGCATGTCTTCATGAGTCCACTTGTTATGTAATAGGAACTTGCATGTATCATCACTATTATAAATAGCAAATACATCCTGTAAATCTGTACTCTTAAAAGGTCTAATTATTAATCTTTCTGTTGTGAACTCCAAGTTAGCTCTCCTCCCTTACATTCATGCTATAAAACATTTTTTATAGTATTTAAGCCTCATTCTTAGATCTCACCTTGATTACATATTTCATCATAATAAATTAAAATCCTTCTTTCACTAAACTGCACCGTTAATGGTATTTCCTTGCGCTTTTTATTTTTTACACTTATTACAAAATCAGATAATTCTATTATTATGTCCTTAAATGTGTTATAATGAAAGCAGACTCACAAAAAAAGAGTATATAGACTTGGAAGTTTCTCTTATTTTACAAGCAAAAAGAAACGAGCAGTCGGGTATATTTCAGACACCATACACGTAACGGTTTAAACAACCGATCATCTTAGTTATTCTTCAATGATCTTTTTATAAAAAGATACGTACAATTAAAACTCACTTCAATATACTATACCTACCTTTTTGACTTCCAAATCATCTTATTACATAAGGAGATGAACATATGAATCAATATATACGATATACAATAGCTGTCCTGTTTGCTATTATCGGCGGAACAATCTGCTTCTGGACAAACACTCAGCTTGGAGAGAATATCATCTTTAATGGAATCGAAACACTTGTAAGCGCTTCAATTTTAGGCGGATACATTTACTTCCTCTTCAATCCAGAAGAAAACGCTCAAAAAACAATGTTATTAACAATGATCGGAATCGTTGGTGGATGTATTTCCTACTCAATGACAAACTATACATTACCACTTCAATTAAGCTCAGCTTTCTTCCACGGTCTATGGACTTGGTTCATTGCATTCTGCTTAGCAGACGTATTCAACCTATTACAAGACAATGAAGAAGATAGCGGTCGCCAAATTGAAAGTAACTCTTAAGCTGGAAGATACTCTTCCAGCTTTTTTATGTTGGTTTGCATACCCCGCATCACGATAAAAAGAAGTTGCCCTCACGGCAACTTCTTTTCCATATACCCCACTTCGTATTCACTAAAATATATCAACGATTTTTCAAATATATCAATCGTTTCTCCACTTATATCAACGATTTTTTCATTATATCGACGGTTCGACACAAGATATCGATTTACCGACAACCTTCGACACTCAAAACGCACAACATACCCTATCCACCAAGCAACTTACTGCCGAACTCTACGATTAAAAAGATAATTAATAGGATCGCGAGTATCTTTAATGCTACATATGCCACTTTAAAAACAACATAAATGAGCAAGACTATCAAAATAATTGATAAAATTTCCATATTTACTTCCTCCAAGCTTTGCTCTTCTTATCTCATTTTACTCGCCCCGGGCTATTTATGGAACGGCATAAGATGACATATAAAAAAGAGGATACCTCACCCATCGTAAGATACCCTCACCTTCAACTGCTCAAACCATTCTCTTTCTAATTGTAAATATCCCATCTCACTCTTCTCGGCGCTCTCCAATTCTTTATCAGCTTTCTTCATATAAGTATGGGAAGCTTCTAGATCATTCTCTAAATATTTGATAATTCCTTGTGTACGATAATATCCGTTTAAGTCCATTTTTGTAATAGCCTTTGCATGTTCCTTTGCTTCTTGCAAAGAAAGACTATCCATCTGATAAAGGGCTTTATATAAAAGATACCAACTATGAAAACTACTAACGAAAAACTTATTTTCTTTCGTTACAGGTAGTTGAACAATTCGTTCTATATACGGTATCGCTCTTTCCATTCCCTCTTGATCGGCTCTGGTATAAAAAACGAGCATAAGTCCGCTCATTATATCTCTTATACTTTTATCTTCCTTTAATTTTTCCTCACTAAGTTCTATTAATCTCTTATCCCAAACTTTCGGCCTCTTATAACTAAATAACTCACTCGATACTTGAATGTTATATAAATGCTGCTTCGCCTTTTCATCATCTTTAATTAAAATGAGAAATTGCATACCATCACTCAAAAACGTTCCTTTTATCGGTACGATTGTAGCTGCAAAAATCACAAAGTGTAATACAGAAAAATATAAAAGATATTGATAATAACTGACCATATATATGTAACCGAAAGTAATACCAAATAGTAAACTCGTAATCGGTCCACCTAAAGTGAGCCACGCCCATTTTTTTGAAAGGTTCGGTGTCTCTATAGAAGGAGGCACTAACATCGCCACGCCCCCAAAGTACGCCCATAATTTATTTTCTCGAATGCGTACTTTCCCCTTCTCTTTTTGAAAAGTAATCGGCCCTACTGTCATAAATTTAAAATGTAAACCACCTATTAAACCAAACACTACATGTCCTAGCTCATGAATGGCTAACACTAACAATAAAATTCCAACTATTGCCCATAGGTTCAAAATTACTTCTAATTTCCCAGTTCGGATTACTCCGTATAAAATGGACAGAATTAGCGCCACTGTCATTGAGCCAGCTGGCCTTCTTAAAATATCCACCTTTTTCTCCCCTTAATAAATCATTTTTCTTTGCATTTCGTACATGAACTTCCCGAGATGCAATATCCAAATAAATGAGATTAAGCCAATTAATACAAAATCGATATCACTAGCAGCTGTATATATAACGGCAGCCCACCATACATATGCCAATATTGTATTCGTAAATTCATACGCTTTATATCCAGCCTCATGCACAATGTGCTTTAATCCTTCATCTGCGTTTTTCGTCCACATTTTCATAGATTCCATATACGTTACACCTTGTTCAGGATATAGCTTATTATAACGATTTTTTGTTATAAGTCCGATAATTACTACAGTAGTTAAACAAATAATAGAAGCTACTAAATTCCACACCGCAAATGAAACATTTGTATCCTGCAACAGTGCACGTCTACATGTAATAACTGCATATACAAACCATGCCTGCGTAACTATATCGCCTACACGTAAATATATACTTATAATGCCTAATTTTCTGCCTTGTACGCTCTCTTCTTCATCGCGTGCCTCTGCTAACATACGTGTATTCTTCCAAGTATAGTACATCATTAAGATTCCAAAAATAGTACATATACCTATAAATGTATTGGATGATAATTTTCTCGGTTCATCCGAGAGTAAATTTAAAGCTATATAAGACGTTAAAAATCCTCCTATCATACTTAATGCTATTTTCCCCACAGAATCAAATTGTTTTTTTCGCTTACTCTTACTCTTCATCGTCCTCTTCCCCCTCTACTAACGTAAATATTTCCTCCACCGGTACATTGAAAATTTGTGCGATTTTTAACGACAATACGATAGATGGTGCATAATCCCCGCGCTCAATTAAACTAATCGTTTGCCGTGATGATCCAATCGCTTTCCCTAAATCCCCTTGTGATAAACGATGCTTTGCTCGCAATTCCCTCACTCGATTTTGAAGCTTCATGTCTTCCCTCTTTTTCATTTATTTAATTAAAATTGTAAATAATATCCTTATCTTTGTCAATTATAATTGTCATTACGACTATAATAATTGACAAGATACTTATTTCTTATCCTGTATCAAATTCCTATAAAGAATGTAAAATGTGCATTAAACATAGTCTTAAAAATAAAAAAGTCAGTGCTTTTGCACTGACTTCCTAAATTCTGACATAGAATGGATTTCATATTAACTTGCGTTTTGTAGTAATACTCGTTTTAACTGCTTACGGAAACGAATACCTAACGTAACCGCTACAATCACAATAACTCCAAAAATGATTTTACCGATATGACCTTCTAGCACTCCAAAGATATCATGTAAGTTTCCACCTAACCAGTAACCACCGATTAAGAAGAATGATACCCAAAATAGAGCGCCTGAATAAATTGTAATGGCAAAACGACGGAATGGTAAATTAATAATTCCTGCAAAGTATCCTGTGAAATGACGTACACCAGGAATAAAGAAACCAATAAAAATCAGGAAGTACCCATACTTATCAAACCACATTCTCGTTAAGTCGATTTTTCTTTGCGTTAAAAATACGTATTTCCCATACTTTTGAATGAAAGGCATACCTAATTTATTTCCTAAAAAGTATTGAATCGTCATTCCTACACTTGTCCCAATAAAAGATAGAATAATTAAAATCGGTAAACTTAAATCACCCTTATGTGCTAAAAATCCCGCATATGCTAATGTTGGCTCTCCCGGAAACGGAAGTGCAATATATTCTAACAGCAAGCCGACAAGTACAACATAGTACCCGTATTGCTGAAATAATTCATGAATCCATTCCATGTCATCTCTCCTTTCAATCACGTACAACTTCTTACTATTATTGTATAAAAAAATTGTCGAAATAACTATCACAATAGCTTACATTTTTATTACATTTTTGTAAGGGTCACACTAATGATTTTCGTTCTTTATTAAATAGTAAAAATCATTTTTCAAGTCGAAATAGCGAAAAGGCGCATTAATAACATGCAAATTTTATCCATTTTTTAGCACTAAAAAACCTCTCTTATTTTGTTCTCAATAAAAAACCATCACAAACTCATGCTAACTTCATATTAGCTTCATATACGTATTGTAAGATTATATCGGAATTTGTTGAAAAATTTAACCAATATATGACTAAGCATTAATTTGAATAAATATAAGTCGTTTTTCGAAATTGAAAAAAGGGTGAATACGAAATGGAAGCATATAAAATGCACGATTTTATTAATACAAATGTTGAATCTCATCAAAATGAAACCGTTTTTAATTTACAAATATGTGAAACAAGTGAATTTGACGTAAGTTTAACAAAATCTACAACACTATCTTTTATCGTTTCAAAAAAGAATATTAAAATTGTCACGAAAAAATGGATTAATTCAAATCAAGAAAGCATGATTGGCAAAAGCTACATCATTCCAACAAAAGCTTTTCATTATTTCTTACCAATCATCTCTGAAAATGAAGATGAGCTAAATATTCAAGTTCAAAGTTTTGGACTACGTGGTGAGCTTTTATTAAATGAAAGATTACTTATTGATAACAACAACAAACACAACAGCAAAATCACTACATTCTTTGAAACATTAGATGAAAATGTAAATAAAGCATTACGAGGATTACAACTTCATTGTATGTAAGACTCTTACGATAGTAAAAGGAGAATAACAATGAAAAAATTATTATTAAGCGCACTATTATCATTAGGATTTTTAACTCTTCCATTCGCTAGCGCAGAGGCAGCTACAACGAAAGATCAATTAATCGTAGACACTCAGTTAAATAAAATGGATTATTATCAGGATGGAAAATTTATAAAAAGTTTTACTGTCGCTACTGGAAAAGCTGCAACACCTACACCTAAAGGCACTTTTCAAATCGTAAATAAAATTAAAAATCGCCCTTATTATACAGGCAAAATTAAAGGCGGCGATCCACGTAATCCACTTGGTGACCGTTGGCTCGGATTAAATATGGCAGGAACTTACGGAACAACTTATGCGATTCACGGAACTAACAATAATCAAGCAATCGGCAAATGGACAACACTTGGTTGTATTCGTATGTATAACAATGATATACACTGGTTATTTGAGCGCGTTCAGCAGCAAGCTACTGTCACTGTAAAATAGCCTAAAAACAAGATTTATGTGTAGCCAAGAATTTTATGTCTTGGCTTATTTTATTTATTCATTTACAGTAGCAAAACAACTGTATTTACATATATAATAGGAATAGATTTGATTAGCTAATATTTAAACATTGATAAACGTAGATATTAAAATTATACAGTTATAATGTTTTATAAATTTTATAATACATACTATAATAGAACTACTGTAATTCTGAACTATTCAGTAACACTAAACTATTCCCCTTGCTACCTTCATGATTATTTTATAGCGGGGGCTTATTATATGTATAAACAATCTGAGTCACTCGAAAAATGATGAATTCGAATATTGCAGTAAAAAGCGTTATTTAGGAGGTGTTACTATGACGCATATACTGGTGATTGAAGACAACCCAGATATACAAGAACTTATTCGTGAATTTCTAATGGCACAAAACTTTACCGTTGATGTAGTTGGTGCTGGAACAGAAGGTATTCTTCTTTTCCAAAAAAATTCATACGACCTTGTCCTCCTCGATGTAATGTTACCAGATATAGATGGCTATAGTATTTGTAAAATTATGCGAGGACAATCTGATGTACCAATCATTATGTTAACAGGCTTACATAATGAAGAAAGTGAAATTAAAGGATTTGAGTTAGGTATTGATGACTATATTACGAAACCGTTCCATTACACTGTATTTATTAAGCGTGTAGAGGCTGTATTAAGAAGGGCAGCAACAAAGGAAGCAGAAGCTGCAACTATACTACAATTCCATGAGTTGATGTTAAACTCTACAGCATATGCAGCTTATGTTCATGGTAATCAAATTGAATTGACAACAAAAGAATTTGAAATTATTTATACTTTACTGCAAAATCGAGGAAAAGTATTATCAAGAAGTGATTTGTTGAATAAGGTATGGGGCTATGAACATTATGGTGATGTAAGAGTTATAGATACACATATTAAAAACTTAAGAAAAAAACTAGGAATTCCTTATATCAAAACGGTGAAAGGCATTGGCTACAAAATCGAATCGTAGCAAAGACAACATCACCAAAAATATTTTCATCAAAACCTTATTATTTTGTATTCTTTTATCACTTTGCCTTTATCAAATTATTTACTTTCTAGCTTCAAACTACGATAAAGAACGTTTTGCGAAAGAAAATGGAACGCCGACTACAGAACAGGCCGATTCAGATAAGCAAAACGACGGAAGTAAAACGAAGCAAAATAAAGCTGTGTCAGAGGGGAGCATTTCTAATTTCCAATCTTCTATTATAGATTATAAATCTCTTTCTACAGCTATCAATCACCTTTTGCAGCCTAGCCAAACTGTAAAGGCAAAAGAACATACACAAAATCTTTCGGGGAAAAATAGCACTTCTAATCCGCCTACAGAAGCAGAAAAGAAAGCCGCTAATAATGATGCCTTACATACACAAAATGCAGCAAGTAAAACAAATGATACAAATGATAATCCAAAGTTAGCAGATGCGTTGCAGCAATTAGCTCCACATATTGGCGCGACAATGCTTGCATTATCACTACTCGGATCTTTAATTTATACAAAACTAATTGCCAAACCTTTTCAATATATGAGCGATGCTTTAAAAGATATTATGAATCTTGATTTCTCAGATAAAAAGCTACTTAACAAAAATACAGATCAAACAGATTTTAATTTGCAAGTAGCTGCTTCACAAGTACCAAATATTGTGAAGAATTTACATGCAAGCAATCAAGATTTAAGAAATGAGCTCAAGAAGGAACAACAATTAGAACAATCTCGTAAAGAATTTATGTCTATGGTATCCCATGAATTAAAAACACCAATCGCAGCCGTTATGGGACAACTAGATGGCATGATTCACGGAATTGGAGCTTATAAAGATAGAGATAAGTATTTGAAACGTTCCTACGAGATGATGCAAGACATTAACATATTAACGGAAAAAATGTCGGAATTATCCAAAATACAAAACCCTCAATTTAAACCTAATTTAGAAGTCATTTCTTTATCTAATATTATTGAGGATGTTATGAAGAAAGTAGATTACTTTGTATCTGTAAAACAATTAAATGTACAATCTAATATTAAACACGACGTACAAATTTTAGCTGATCCTAAATTTATTCAAACTGCTATTTTTAACATTATTTCAAATGCAATTCATTATACAATTGACCATCAGCACGTATATATAAAGCTTTATGAAAAACCAAATGGTTACGCATTAGAAGTATTAAATACAGGTTCACAAATTGATGAAGATAAACTTGCTCATTTATTTGAACCGTTCTATCGCGCAAACCCTGATAAACACGGTTTAGTACAAGGTAGTGGTCTTGGATTATATATCGTGAAACAAATATTAGATAAACATCAGTTTCCTTACGGGATACAAAACACAGCTCAAGGTGTAAAATGCTCCATTGTATTCCCAAAAGCAATGTAACATTAACTATAATTACATACCCCAAACTTATACTTCATGTGTGAGTGGCGGAATTTTGTAGAGTGTCTTACTCTGTTTCGTTCGCCCGTTATCCTTATTTGGATAGCGGGCGTTTTTTATTACTTAAAAGGAGGATTTTTTATGGAAAAGTTTAAATATTCATTGCTCGTTTTATTCGGTGCTTGCAGCTATGGCATACTTTCAACTATTTTCAAACTCGGATTCATAAATGGATTTTCAGCACATCAACTCTTAGGGGGACAATATGTCTTCGGATGGATTGGACTATTTCTACTCGTTCTTTTCTTTTCACGTCATAAAGTAACAAAAAAACAATTCTTTTCCTTACTAACCGTCGGAACAACAATGAGTATGACCGGGATTTTTTACGCTATTTCTGTAGAAGAACTACCCGCATCTATCGCTGTCGTCCTACTCTTTCAGTTCACTTGGATTGGTGTCATTATCGAAGCCATTGCAAATCGAACATTTCCAAGCCGCGATAAGATTATATCTATCCTTATTTTATTTGCTGGTACATTGTTTGCAGGTGGTGTATTTGAAGGCCTCGGACAAAGTTTTTCTACGAAAGGGATTATCTTTGGACTATTAGCTGCTGTCTCTTTTTCATTCTATGTTTTTGCAAGCGGGCGCGTCGCTACGGATGTTCCGCCTTATACGAAAAGCTTCCTTATGACAACAAGCGCTACTCTTATCGTATGCCTATTCTTTCCGCCAACCTTTTTAACAGACGGTGCTTTGCAAGCCGGTCTATGGAAATATGCTTTCTTCCTCGGATTATTCGGCGTTGTTGTACCTGTCATTTGTTTTTCAATCGGTGTACCAAAGGTTGGAACAGGGCTTGGTACGATATTAGGTGCAGCTGAATTACCAACTGCTATTATTGCTTCTATTACACTTGTACATGAAGTCGTAACGTTCATGCAGTGGATTGGAATTATTTTCATATTGGTTGGGATCTTCACTCCTCAGCTGCTTACGGCTAGGAAAGAAAGGAAACAAAATCGCGTGCATAGCGCTTGAAAAAATACAGAATTTATATAAAAGATATAACTGCAATTAAAATAAGTAAATTTATCTGGAGGTATAAATGACTATTTTAAGCATCGTATTTTTTGCTATTATGTGTATCTTCTTCCTAATAAGATATATGAAAGAAAAGAAATTTTACGATTTACTTCTCATTCCCGTTTGTATATATGCAGGAGCAGTGAAAACTCCTTTCGTAGAGTACTTAAACTTTAATACTACATTTAAAATAACGTATGATATTGCAGCTATTATTCTTGTAATCCTTGCTGTACTTTTCTTTTTGAAAGATAAGAAAGAGAATCATACTGTATAACAAAAGACCTTTCATTTACTTGAAAGGTCTTTTTCTCTATCTCATTTTACTGCTCCATACAGCTTCTCTATCTCATGCTCAATTTGTTTTACATCGATTCGCTCAAATAATGGCTGTACGCTATCAATTCTACTTGGCAACGTATTTTGCGGTTCCCAATTTCGTTTCACAATCGACAATGTGTTTCTAACCCTTTCACTTGAAAATGGTAAAAACGGTTCAAGGAGATTTGCAAAATTAGCGATAAGATACACACAGTTATAAATCGTTTCTTCACATGAAACTGGATCATCTTCTCTTTGTTTCCAAGGCTGCTTTTCATCAAAGTATTTATTTGCAAAACGTACTGCATCAAATATTGTTTCTAGCGCCACCTTAAATTTAGTTTGCTCAATCGCCTCTCCTACATGTTTATATAATCCTTCTACTTTATCTTTCAGCTCTACCTCAATACTTCCCTTCGGCACGATACCACCATAATATTTTTCAATAAACTTTAATGTCCGGTTCACAAAGTTCCCGTATGCACCTAATAATTCACTATTATGACTGTAAATAAATTCCCGCCATGAAAAATCAGTATCGCGATTTTCTGGTGCGTTGACGGTTAAAAAGTAACGAATAGAATCTGGATCATAGCGTTCTAATATGTCAGGCACCCATACTGCCCAGTTTTTACTTGTAGATAATTTTCTTTTTTCAACTGTTAAATATTCATTCGAAACGATATGACGCGGGATTGCTTCCTCCCCTATTCCAAGTAATACCGCTGGCCAAATGACGGAATGAAACGGAATATTATCCTTTCCGTGCACATAATATGTTTTCGCTTCGCTATCCCAAAACTCTTGATCATCTTTCCCTGTTTCTTCAGCCCAATGTTTACTCGCTGAATAATAGCCTGTCACTGCTTCAATCCATACGTAAATTTTCTTATCTTCATACCCTTCTACTGGAATTGGTACCCCAATTGGTAAATCACGTGATACGGCCCTATCTAGTAATCCTTCCTTTACATATCTCTCTGTTAGTTGAATCGCATTGTCGCGCCATGTCCCTATTTGCTTGGCAATTTCTACAGCCCTTTTAATTTGCTCCTGAAATGTATGCAATGCGAAATAGAAATGCTCTGTTTCCTGTACAGATGGTGTACTACCACATAACTTACATTTCTTTTCTAACAAATCGAGTGGATCTAAAATAGCAGAACACGCATCGCATTGATCTCCTCTTGCTGCTTCATGACAATGTGGACATATTCCTTCTACATAACGATCCGGTAAAAACTGCGTACACGTTTCACAATACGCTTGTTCCACTATTTTTTTATAAATATGTCCTTCTTCTAATAAACGTAAAAAAACATTTTGAACCGTTTCATGATGGTGCTCACTATCTGTACGTGTATAGCAATCATAAGTAAAACCAAGGCTACGAAAACATCGCTGGAACTCTTCATGATACTGATCAGCAATTTCCTTCGCTGTCACACCTTCTTGTTTTGCTCTAATTGCAATCGGTGTTCCATTACAATCACTTCCCGAAACATACAACACATTCTCACCTTTGGACCGGTAATAACGTGCTAAAATATCTCCAGGTAATAAACTCGCAATATGGCCAAGATGTAATGAACCATTCGCATACGGCCAAGCGCCCCCAATAAAAATACTCATCTTACATTCCTCCTTTAAAATATAAAAAGCCCCACCCCTATCTTAAAAAAGATAAGGGCGGGGCTGTATAAACAGTCGCGGTACCACCTTATTTCGCCAATTACTCACATAATTAGCCTTAACAAGTACGGAGCTATATGCTCTTATACTGTGGTTTTGATAACGAGTACCAACTCTCGTCGCCGCCTACTATTATCATTTGATAAGTTCAGGACGAAGCTCAAAGGCCATTGTTCAAATGAATATTCTTGCTTCTTCTCAGCTACCGAAGCTCTCTGGAAAGAATGTGTTCATCCTACTTTTCCTTTTCAACGCTTTTACGTATAACAAGTATTGTACGACTTAATCACAGAAAAATCAAACTTTTATCCGGAAAGAAAAGGAAATTACATCCCCCTGCCGAATACCTATACGTTCACAAAAGGAGTGATAACATTGAACCAAAAACAACTAAGCACTATAAATGAAAAAAGCTGGAATACAGCTGCTTATGAAGCTTGGACGAATCGCCATGGGGCGCCAGAGGATTATGCAAAAAAAATTATGGAAGATCCCACACGCGAAGTAGCACATTATTTACCTTACATACAATCTCCAAAAGGAAAACGTATTATTAACTTACTCGGCTCAAAAGGAAATAAAGGTGTTGCTCTCGCTCTTTTAGGCTCTGACGTAACAGTTGTTGATATTTCAGCAAGTAATGCAAAATATGCAAATGAACTTGCGGACGCAGCAGGTGTCTCTATCCAGTATGTCGTTTCTGATGTATTAAATGTGCAGCTCTCCGAATCATTTGATATCGTATTGCTGGAACTTGGTGTACTCCATTACTTTCTAGATTTAAAACCACTCTTTCAAAAAATTGCTACTTTACTTAAGCGAGATGGAATGCTTATCCTTCGTGACTATCATCCTGTTTACACGAAATTATTAGGAGTCGACCACCCATCATTTCAGGCCAATGGAAATTATTTCGATGAAGAATTAATTGAAGATGATGTTGCTTATAGCATCCTTCTTACAGAAGCACAGAAAGAATCGCTACCTAAAACAACCATCCGTCGCTGGACGCTAGGAGAAATCATTACAACAATTGCGGAAGAACGTTTTAAAATCGAAAAACTAGTTGAAGAACATGGATCTCATCAAAGATGGGTCTTTCCTTCTACTGCACCAGAAGGAATCGAAGAACGTATCCCTGGTCTATATACAATAATTGCGACAGCATGCAAAAAAGGATCCCTTCACGGATAGGATCCTTTTTGCATGCTCACGCATATAAGTTGAGGTTGGAGATTACCATAATTCTGTAGAATAGGACACAAGATATTTCAACATTTCGTCTCTGACTTACGTCGTCAAAAAGGGGTATGACCAACATAACGAAGAGTAATGTTTTTAGTTGATACTGATAATCGTTATCAACTAATTAGAAGTATACATGATGTCATTTCAAATTTCAATAGCATTTCTAATATTTATTTATGAATTTTATGATATGCAAATGTATACATTTTAAGAACTTTTTCTAATACCAATCTGACTCCTTCCATTATCTGCTATAATTTTCATTGAACAGATTAATAACTTCATAATAATGTTTTTATTAATTTTGTTTTAAATATCTATAAATCATAATAAATAGTTTAAATAAAGGTAGGGGTAACGATGAAATATGTTAGTATTCGAAAAAAACTACTGTTCACACTCTTAAGCATTTCTTCTTTATTTAGCATTGCTCTTATTGTTATTCTTTCATTCGCCATGAATCAAGCAAGTGAAATCGAAACGTTAAAAAATGATGTATCAAAAAGAGCGACGATTTTAAAAGAACGTGGCGATTGGTTCCAAGCACAAGTTGCTGGTTTACAAGAATATTTGCTATCACATGATCAAAAAGGATTAGATAAGTTCAATCGAGAAGGGAAAAAATTAGCTGATACTAGAGAGAAAGTAACAAGTGACAAGAAGCTCCCAGAAGGAATGAAAGAAGCTATTTTAATGGGGGGAAAATGGCGTAGCGTCATGGATAATGAGGTACTACCTCTTGCGCGTGAAGGAAAATGGGAAGAAGCATCCAAAATTGCTTTATCACAAACAGATTATGTAAATGATCTTTTAGGTCGTTTTAATAAATATACAAATGAAGAGAATGAGAAACGTGACGCATTAATTGCTGATGTCGAGTCTTCTTCATCACTTATTCAATATATTATTTTCTTCTCACTCATTACATGTACATTAACGTCTATCTTATTAGCATGGTGGTTCTCTGGTAAACTTGTTAAACCAATTCGACAAATTGATGAGAAGTTAAAAGAATTAGCTTCTCAAGATGGAGATTTAACGGCTAGATTACACGTAACAAGTAAAGATGAAATTGGTGACATTGCAAATTCCTTTAATCAAATGCTCACTAACTTACAGCATATAATAAAACAAGTTCAACAAACATCAACAAGTGTAAAAGAAGCTTCCGAAAATGTATTTATCGAAACAACCGCTTCTATGGAAAATACCGCAAGAACCCAAGAAACTATGAATACTCTTGAACACAATATTCGTTCACAAGTTTCTAGCATTGAAGAAAGTTCAACCGCAATGGATGACATGGCAACGAGTGTTCAGCGTATCGCTGAGTCCGCCTCTTCTGTTACTAGTTTAGCTGTCACAACTTCAGAAAAAGCAGATGATGGGAATAAAGTCATTGAGAAATCTATTACACAAATGCATACAATTAACGAAGCTGTTAACGCTACATCACAAGTAGTTGAGCGACTCATTACACATACAAATCATATAGATACTGCACTTCAATCTATTTCGAATATCGCCGACCAAACAAATTTACTCGCTTTAAATGCTTCTATTGAAGCAGCTCGTGCTGGTGAACATGGAAAGGGATTCGCTGTTGTTGCCGATGAAGTTCGAAAACTTGCTGAACAATCTCAACTAGCCGCAACTGACATTAACCATTTACTTCATCAAATTCAAGCTGATACAAAAATAGCAAATAACATGATGACACAAGGTCAAGCAGAAGCTTCTGAAGGAATTACGGTTATTCGTACCGCCGGATCTTCATTCTCAGAAATTGTTAACCACATTAACAAAGTCTCTACACAAATGCAAGAAATGTCTGCAACTGCTGAAGAGATGGCTGCAAGCTCTGAAGAAATGAACGCAGCTTTAAATAATATCGCTTCTATTTCAAACGAAGTTGCTGCAGAAACATCACAAACAGCACATTCGGCTGGTGATCAAGTAAACAAAATGAGTATCGTGGCTAAAAAATCATCTGAAATGAAAACAATCGTACAAGAACTTGAAGTTCTCGTCTCTCATTTCAAAACAAACGCTTAAAGTGAAAATGACACGAGCTCAAAGGTATAGGAATGAAAGTTTTACAGTCTCTCTTTTTTCACTTTAAAATATCTCTTTCTATCTCTCATTCCGTCTGCTATAATTCCTAAAGGAAATAAGAAAGCTTTATTCCAACTGGAGTAAAGCTTTCTTTCAATTTTTTACATTTATTAATTCTAATACTAAGATTTCACAAAGGAGGCTTTTAATTATATGAATTTTGTAAGTATCAGAAAAAAACTTATGTTCATGATGGGAACGATTTGCGCTTTATTTGGTGTCGCCTTAGCATTTATTTTATTTTTTGCTATCGATCAATCTCGTAAAGCTGAAACATTACAAAAAGAAATTTCTCCACTGGCAACAGAATTGAAAGAACGTGGGGACGCTTATCAAGTACAGCTTTCTGCTTTAAGAGGTTATTTACTACAACATGATCAAGTCGAATTAGACAAGTTTAATGAGATGAGTAAACGTCTTGAGGATTCAAAAGATAAACTTCTTTCTAATCCAAATCTTTCTTCGTCCGTAAAAAGCACAATGGAATTAGGGTCTACTTGGAGAAAGTTCATTGAAGAAAAAGTATTCACTCTTGCAAAAGAACAAAAATGGGAAGAAGCTTTACAAGTAGCTTCTTCAGAAAACGGAACGGTCTATAAAGTAATTGGTGACTTCACAAATTACAGTAATGAACAAGCTAAATTACGTGAACAAGCTATTGAAAAAATTGATCAATCTGCACTCTTAATCGAATATGTTATTTTCTTATCACTTGTTGTATGTATTATCGTTGCAATTATTCTTGCATGGTGGTTCTCTGGTAAACTGGTGAAACCAATTCAACAAATTGACACGAAACTAAAAGAATTGGCCTCTCAAGAAGGTGACTTAACGGCACGTCTACAAGTAAATAGCAACGATGAAATAGGTGCTATCGCAACATCATTTAATAAAATGTTAGAAAACCTACAACATATTATTAATCGTGTTCAAAAAACATCAGTGGAAGTACAAACCGCTTCTGAAAATATGCTAGAAAAAACGAATACATCACGTGAGGCGACATTAAGAGTCCAAAGCTCGATGTCCAACTTAAATGCAAGTATTCAATCACAAACTTCTAGTATGGAAGAAAGTTCAACTGCAATGGATGATATGGCAGTAAGTGTTCAGCGCATTGCTGAATCTGCTTCATCTGTAGCGGAACTTGCTGTTGCCACATCTGAACATGCTAGCGATGGAAGTACCGTTATCCAAAAATCTGTTTCACAAATGACAACAATACACGAAGCTGTAAATGCTACGTCAGAAGTGGTTGAACGTCTAATCACTCATACGAAATATATTGATACTGCTGTACAATCTATTTCTAATATTGCTGAGCAAACAAACTTACTTGCTTTAAATGCTTCTATTGAGGCAGCTCGTGCTGGTGAGCAAGGAAAAGGATTTGCTGTCGTAGCTGACGAAGTTCGAAAGCTTGCTGAACAATCTAAAACAGCTGCAACAGACATTAATCAATTACTACATCAAATTCAAAATGATACAGAAACTGCTAGCTCTATGATGTCTCAAGGCCGTTCTGAAGCATTTGAAGGTATCAATGTTATTCGTGAAGCTGGTACTTCTTTCACAACAATTGTGGAACAAGTAAATAAAGTATCTACTCAAATGCAAGATATATCAGCAACTGCTGAAGAAATGGCTGCAAGTGCTGAAGAAATGAATGCTTCACTTAATAACATCGCTTCTATCTCTACTGAAGTATCCAGCGAAACTGCCGCAACGGCACAATCTGCTGAACAGAAAGTTATTGTTATGAATGAAATGACAGTAACTGCTAGAAAAATGAAACAAACAGTTGAAGAGTTAGATCAGCTCGTATCTCATTTTAAAACAGAATAGATGTTCAAAAAATATCCCTTCTTTGAAAGAGGGATATTTTTTTGAGCTCATTTCCTGCACATTATGCTCATTTCCGTTATAATGAGAATCGATATCATTAAAGTGTAGGAGGGGCTGCTTATGTCACAAGAAGCATTTGAAAATAAATTACTTGCCAATTTAGAGGCTGTTATTGACCCTGAACTAGGTGTTGATATCGTTAATCTTGGATTAGTTTATGATGTTACAGCAGATGAAAATAATAATGCTGTCATTACGATGACTATGACTTCTATCGGTTGTCCAATGGCTGGGCAAATCGTATCAGACGTTAAAAAAGTATTATCAACAAACGTACCTGAAGTTAATGAAATAGAAGTAAATGTCGTTTGGAATCCACCGTGGTCGAAAGAACGTATGTCACGTATGGCGAAAATCGCATTAGGTATTCGCGACTAAATAAAGTGGAAATTTCATCATTTGCGGATAGCGGGATAAAGAAAAGACCTGACTAGGATGTCAGGTCTTTTCTCTTATTATTTTACACCTACTGCATCATAAGCTTTCGTTACAGCTTGTACAGCTTTAGAGTTTTTACCATATAAATCTTCAGCTGACTGAAGAGCAGCTTGACGCATCATTTTGAAGTCAGAGTTTGCAGTTAAATATTTCGTAAGAGCACGGTAGTAAATTTTTTCTGTCGCTTCACGGCCCACTCCAGTTACTTTCACGCCGTAATGATCTCCGCCTTCAGATACTAAATATGCAGCTTTATTGTTAATACTGCTGTTAATATGAACACCGCCATTATCAGCTGTTCCAGTATAACGTTTACTATAGTGATCTGGGTAACCTTCACTTGGTTTTAATGGATTTGGAATAGACGCTGGGTCTTTAAGAGAGCGAAGTGCATCACCAGGTTTATCAGGTGTATAAATATCAGCACCTAAATCCCAGCTCTTCTTCTCAACCATAACACCCATAATGTCAGATAACGATTCATTTAACGCCCCTGACTCATTTTTGTAAACAAGGTTTGCTGTATGTTCAGTTACAGCATGCGTTAATTCGTGACCGATAACATCAAGTCCAGCAGATAATGGAATGAATGTTTTTCCATCGCCATCACCATACATCATTTGTACACCATTCCAAGCTGCGTTATTCCAAGCTGTACCTACGTGAACAGTAGAAATAAGCTTCGCACCTTTATCATCGAAAGAGTTACGATTAAATGTCTTTTTGTAGTAATCATATACTTTTCCTGCATTTACATGCGCATCAACTGCAGCTTTATCTTCGAAGAACTTAGATTTACTTTCAACTTCTTCTCCTGTATATCCAAGCCATTGTGAGAATAAATTAAACCAGTTCTCGTCCATATTTTCTGCATCAAATGTGTGAACACCTTGTCCTCGTTTACCATCAAACAAGTTGAATTGTCCTGTTTTCGTATCTTGAGCAATTTCAAATGATTGTCTAGCACCTAATACTCCGTAACCAAATCCAGTAATGTTATCTACAGCGTTATATTTCTCAATAACATTTCCATTCGTTGCATCAACAAAATAATGCCAATATCCTGGAGCTGGTTTTGAAATCGATGCCTTAACTAAGTATGCAAGGTAGTAATTACCGTCCTTTTCATATACAAATAAATCTTTTTTCACACCGTCATAACTCTTTACTTTACCAATTTCTTTCTCAATATCTGCCTTTGCAATTGTTTCTGCTTGTTCCGCAGTAATGCTTGCAGCTGCAGGAATATTTTTATCATCTAAATTCGGAATAACTTGTCCGAAGAATGCTTTTACATTATTCTCTTTATCAAGTGTAACAGTTTGATCAGAACCGTACACAGGAATGTTATTATGTTTCTCAACTAGCTTCACATGTGTCGTATCAGATTCAGCGTCTTTTTCTTCCCCAACGATATTAAAATGCTTTTCAATATTTCCTGCTAATTTAAACATATCTTTCTTACTCTCTAAGTATTGAAAGACTGTCTCTTTTTTATCTAGTCCTTCCGGTGCTTTCCATTCTTCACCTATGTATGCAGGTGTTTTAAATTCTTGATGATATTGAATTTTTTGTTCTTCCGCTTTCGTTGTCGTTGCCCCAAACGCTCCAAATCCCCCGGCGATAACAGTTAACGCTAATGCTGATGAAATGACTTGCTTTTTCACTATAACATTCCCCATTCCCATAAAGATTTTTGACACTTTTATACAATTCTTATTTTCCCAGCCGATACCTCTACCAAAAATTTGAGAAACATTTTTCAGACAATTCCAATCAAAAAAAAGAAGACATCTATCGGATGTCCTCTTTTCTATAAACCTTTTATTGTTTTTTCAATTCAATTGCTAAATAGTGTGATTGCTCTTTCGCTTGAATGTGAATATCTTCTTCTACCGCTTCTGCTGCATCCCGCATAACAAACGTTTCACCATTTATTACACTGCTTCCTTCAATTTGTACAAGGTACAATTGACGGCCTTCTTTCACTGGAAAATGAATTTCTTTTCCAGCCTCTAATGATAAAGAATATAAATTTGCATCTTGGTGAATTTGAATTGGTGCATTTCCTTCTACTGAAGATACCATATGGAACCATTCATTTTTACGCTTGCTCCAATCAAATTTAAACTCACCATAGTTTGGTTTATGATCTGCGCGGTCTGGTAAAATCCAAATTTGTAATAAACGCAGCGTTTCATCGCCTAAATTATGCTCGCTATGAAATACACCCGTGCCAGCACTCATATATTGAACATGTCCACGCTCAATCGTTCCGCGATTTCCCATGCTGTCTTCATGTGTTAAAGCACCATCTACAACGTAAGAAATAATCTCCATATCACGGTGCGGATGCATATCAAAACCAGTTTGCGCCGCTACTAGATCATCATTAATAACACGTAACGCTCCGAAGTTCATGTTATTTGGATTGTAGTAATTGGCAAAAGAAAAATGAAAATGTGTATTTAACCAACCATGATTTGCTCTGCCCATATTTTTATGATCAACTTTTCTAAACATATCCTTCACCTC
The DNA here is from genome assembly GCF_056530295.1 of Bacillus sp. PK6-16. Classification (NCBI taxonomy): domain Bacteria; kingdom Bacillati; phylum Bacillota; class Bacilli; order Caryophanales; family Bacillaceae; genus Bacillus; species Bacillus sp. PK6-16. The sequence goes on along the minus strand of NZ_CP096511.1, from coordinate 444,589 downwards.
ATACTATCTCGAATTCGAGATTTATTTTAAAATTTTTTTCTTACTGTAACTTTTTTAGTAGTGTTAATAATTGATTTTGTTCTTCTATATTTAAATTATGAAACTTCTCTGCTTGGAACGTTTCTTGAGGTGGAACAATTTCCTCATATAAAGCTCTGCCCTTTTCTGTTAACGAAATATATTTCGTAGTACCCTCTTGCTCACGATGAATCCACTCAAGCTGCTCCATTTTATTTAAAAGCTGCGTCACATTTCCTTTCGTAACAAATAGCTTATTTCCAAGTTCTTGTTGTGTTAAACTATCATGTCCTCCGACTTGAGCTAGCACATCAAACTGAGCGGCAGATACATTCCATTTTTTCAAATGCTGATTCGTCTCACGGATGCTCTTGTTATAAAAACGTGATAAACGAAACCATAATAGTAGCCCTAGTCTATCTTCTGTTTTCATTTCATCACCTCGCTCGTTTTATATCATTAGTTTAGAACTAAACTTTATAAAAGTCAAATACTTATTTTTAATAAGTATAAAGAAAGCACAGCGCTATTTCTCCACTATGCTTTACATTAACTTTCTATTCTTATATTCATCCAATTTCCTCTCCGCGAACTTCCTCGCATCTTTTTCAACCCACCGCTCTTCGTACCGTTCACTTCCCACATACAATATATCTCTCTTATGCTGCATCGCATGGCGAAATTCATGCAGTAGCGTTTTGAGAACTTGATCATACTCTTCCCACATACAAACGAAAATTAATTGCTTTTCTTTATGATAAAAACCACCTACTGGGAATAGGAACTCTTCTTCCTCTTCCCCTAATGATAGAAGCACATCATTTGCATCACACGTATCACAAAAAATAACGGGCGTTTTACATAATTCAATAAGAGAAAACAAATCCTCTCTCAGCTTTTTGACATCCCAAGGAAGCTCCGAATCCAACACATACCAATTCTCTACCTGTTGATATACATTTTGAAACTGGAGTTCCATTTCTCTTTATTCCCCTTTCCAAGCACCCTTTTTCTATATATATGCCACAATATGGTAAATATTAAACGTATTCTTTCATCCTTGAAAAAATACCAATAAAAAAGGAATCTACGTCGACATAGATTCCTTTTCTGTAATCACTTTTTTTTCATCATTTTTTTTAATACAAAATAACCAATTGCACAAACAATAGCAGCAAGTGCAAAGTATTTCACATATGGCCCCGCAACTTTATTAATACTTTCCCACTCTGTTCCTAATTTAAAACCTAAATATACAAACACAATTGACCACGGAATAACAGCTAATGTAGTTAGCGTAATAAACTTAGCATGTGACATTTTCGCAATACCCGCTGGTATCGAAATAGCATGACGCACAACCGGAATAAAACGTGCGGTAAAGATAACGCCAGTTCCATAACGATTAAACCAATCTTCAGCATAATCAATATGTTTCTTCTGGATTAAAATATATTTTCCATATCGCTCAAGAACAGGTCTTCCTCCATATCGACCAATCCAATAAATGAATAGTTGTGCAATTACACCACCAATTGTACCGAACGCGACAGCGCCCCAAAATGTAATGCTTCCTGTTGATACTAAATAACCTGCATAAGACAATACGATTTCACTTGGAATAACCTCTAGCATTAATCCAAGCATAATTCCCCAATAACCAAGTCCTTCTAAAAAAACTAAAACCGAATGAATCAACTCTCCTAACATCATTTACCTCTCTTTACTGTTTTCATTACAAAAATAAAAGTACAAGCAGGAAATATCTTGTACTTTTATTTTTTTCAATTTAGTTAGTCTTCGTATCCCACTTAAAGATTTTATTTAAGAATTTATATACATTCTTCGACTCTTTTGTCAGAAGTGGGCCTAAAATGGATAGTATAAGCACGTATAGTGCTGAGAATGGTTTCAGTACTGACATTAAGCCACCGGCGATACCGATATTAGCCATAATGATGGAGAACTCTCCTCTTGAAACGATTGTTAATCCGATATTTGTTGATGCTTTATGAGATAATCCAGCTTGTCTTCCTGCGATCATTCCTGCTACAAAGTTACCGATTATCGTAAGAAGGACAGCACCTAACGTTAACCATATCGCTCCGCCTAATGAGAACGGATCAATACTTAACCCGAAGCTGAAGAAGAAAATAGCTCCGAAAAAGTCTCTAAATGGAACAACAAGATGTTCAATTCGGTCACTATGCTCTGTCTCAGAGAAAACTAATCCTAGAAGAAGTGCTCCAATTGCTTCTGCAACGTGAATTGTTTCTGAAAAACCAGCAATGAAGAATAAAGAAGCAAATACTACAATAATAAAGATTTCATCTGAGCTAATATTGAGCAATTTATTTAATAAAGGCGTAGCCTTTCTAGCTACTATAAAGAATAGAAGCATATATCCTAAAGCAATTCCAATTGAAGTAAGGGCACCTAAGAAGGAAGCGTGATCTCCAAGTACTAAACCAGAAACAACTGATAAATATACAGCAAGGAATATATCTTCAAACATAATAATTCCTAAAATTAATTCGGTTTCATTATTACCAGTTCTTCTTAAGTCCACTAACACTTTAGCAACGATAGCGCTAGAAGAAATCGTAATAATACCCGCAATAATTAAGATTTCTAGTAATGGGAATCCCATTATAAATCCGTATAACAAACCAAGTGAAAAGTTAATTAAAATATAAATCGTTCCGCCAATCGCAATAGAGCGTCCAGATTTAATTAGTTTTTTCATTGAAAATTCTAATCCTAGATAGAATAGAAGGAATAGAACCCCAATCCGTCCAAGGAAGGAAATTACACTTGCACTTTCAATAAATTTGAGATCGATAACACCTATTGTCGGTGCATGCGGTCCTACTAACATTCCAAGAACGATTAGAAAAGGAATTACTGAGAATTTAAATTTTCCAGCAATTACTGCTGCAATTGCCACTAAAACTAAAGCTGTACCAACTTCAAAAATTAACGTATCCATCTAATCAGTCCCCCCTATTTGAAAGTAATTCATTAATGATTTTTTTTATTTCTTCTCTCTCACCTGAAACTACAAGCATATCTCCTTCTTCAATTACTGTTTCTGGTCCTGGATTAAATAGCTTCTTCATGTTCTTCTTCATAACTGCGATTATGGTTACGCTATATGTTTTTCTTATTTCAAGATCGCCAATTGTTTTTCCGATTGCTGGAGCTGTATTCTCCACTTTGAACCACTCAATCGCTAAACCTTCAAAAACCATCTCAACATTTTCTAACGCCCTAGGCTTATATACCATTCCACCTAATATTGCCGCGATTTGTCTTGCCTCTGAGTCACGTAGTGAAATACTTGAGATGCTTTCTTCATGGTCTGAATCAAAATGATACATTTCTCTACGACCATCATCATGAATGACAATTACCATCTTTTCATTACCTTTTGTAACGGTTTGAAACTTATAACCAATACCCGGAAGTTCACTTTCTCTAATATTCATTTTTAGCTCCTCCATAACTTATTTATTTTAATTTTCTGTTTTTCTGTCTTTTATTCATCCAATCAGCTTTAGAAATTCTAACCACTCAGGATATTTGTGATTTGGAAATCTTTTATTGTAATAATAAGCGGACCCTAAAAAGATACTTAAAGATGTAATGATAAAAAATATATTACTTCTCATTTTCAAACTCTCAAGGCTTACTTTCCATAAAGAATCTTCTTTCAAATTATCCCCACCTTCTCGCTTTACATTTAGTTTTTTAAAATGTAAATAATTCTAAAAATATTACGATGTAACATAATCATAACACAAAAATGACTTAAGTAACATAATTTTTTAGAAAAATTGATTCTCGTATATTTTTTGCATATAATTTTCTTATTACGAAAAAAAGGAAGTGTATTATATGGTTGATATCTTTAGCAGATTCCTTGAGGTAACGAATAATATTTTATGGTCATATATTCTTATTGCAATGCTAATCGGCTTCGGTCTTTACTTCTCTTTTAAATTAAAATTTGTCCAAATTACTCATTTCAGTGAGATGGTCAGCTTAATTAGTAAAGGGTTTAATCGAAAAGAAAAAAAGAAAGATAGCATCTCCCCATTCCAAGCATTTTGCTTAAGTGCAGCAGCACGTATCGGTATCGGGAACTTAGCCGGTGTAGCATTAGCAATTTCAATGGGTGGACCTGGCGCAATATTTTGGATGTGGTTTATCGCAATTATCGGAGCAGCTACTAGTTTTGTAGAATGTACACTTGCGCAAATTTATAAAGTAAAAGATGGAAGTAGGTTCCGTGGTGGACCAGCATATTACATGGAAAAAGGGTTAAACAAACGCTGGATGGGCGTCTGGTTTTCACTTCTTATTACAGTTGCGTACGGATTAATTTTCAATTCAGTGCAAGCAAATACAGTAACAATAGCGTTTGAAAATGCTTTTGGACTAGAGCGAACAATCGTAGGAGCTCTATTAGCTTTATTAGTTGCAGTTATTATTTTTGGTGGCATTAAGAGCATTTCACGTATTACAGAAATGATTGTTCCGCCAATGGCAATCGTTTATATCGGCGTGGCTATTTTTGTCGTTATTAACAACTTCAGTATGTTACCAAGCATTTTCATGGAAATCTTTAACGGTGCATTCGGTTTAGACCAAGCTATCGCTGGTGGTATTGGAGCAGCAATCAAGTTCGGAATTCAGCGCGGTTTATTCGCTACAGAAGCGGGAATGGGTAGTTCTCCTAATGCAGCCGCAACATCTGATGTATCTCACCCTGTAAAACAAGGGCTTGTTCAAGCGTTAGGCGTTTTCGTAGATACATTCTTAGTATGTACATCAACAGCATTTATCGTATTATGTTCTGGACTTTACAAAGGATCAAATTTAGAAGGTATCGAATTAACACAAAACGCATTAAGTTCACAAATTGGACCGTGGGCAAGCACTTTCTTAGCGATTATTATTTTCCTATTCGCTTTCAGTTCACTTCTAGGAAACTACTATTATGGTGAAACAAATATCGCATTCATTAAAGAAAGTAAAACATGGTTAATGATTTATCGTGTTGCAGTTGTCGGAATGGTATTCTTCGGATCAATCGCTGCTCTTAAAACAGTTTGGAGTTTAGCTGATTTATTCATGGGACTAATGGTATTCACAAACTTAATTGCCATCTCATTCCTTAGCAAATTTGCTTACGCTGCATTAGTAGACTATTTGAAGCAAAAGAAACAAGGCAAAGATCCTGTCTTCGTTGCAAACTCTATCCCTGGCTTAAAGAATACAGAGTGCTGGGATGGACAGGATGTAGAAGAAAAACAAAAGGCTGTTTAACAAATAAAAGCGGAAGCGGCTCGTTCAGAATCGCAGGACACTTCAAGCTCTCGACCTTGAAGCGCTTTTTGCTTCGAGCGAGAGAGCGAAATGACCGGAGATTCTAGCCGCTGGAGCTGGATATTAATTAAAAGCGGAGGTGACTTGCTCAGAACAGGAGGGCATTGGAGCTCCTGACGAAGAGGCGTTCTTTGCCTCACAGGAAGGAGCGAAATGACCGACTGGTCTAGTCACCGGAGCTGGATATCACTAAAAGCACAAGCGGCTCGTTTAGAACAAGAGCCATATCTCAAACAAAGGCCCTATTACTTCACCGTAATAGGGCCTTTTATTTACAAGAGTTCATAATTTGTTCAAATTAATTCCAGCAAAAGGGTTGATTTATAGAGATTACTAGATTATAATGATTATAAATTAGTAATTGATATCACATAACAACTCAAAAGGAGATTGATCATAATGAACAAACAAGTAATCGAAGTATTAAACAAACAAGTAGCAGACTGGAGCGTTTTATTCACAAAACTTCACAACTTCCATTGGTACGTAAAAGGACCTCAATTCTTCACATTACACGAGAAATTTGAAGAACTTTACACAGAATCAGCTACTCACATCGATGAAATTGCAGAACGTATTTTAGCAATTGGCGGCAAACCAGTAGCAACAATGAAAGAATACTTAGAACTATCTTCTATTCAAGAAGCAGCATACGGAGAAACTGCAGAAGGGATGGTCGAAGCAATCATGAAAGACTACGAAATGATGCTAGTCGAACTGAAAAAAGGCATGGAAATCGCTCAAGACTCTGACGATGAAATGACATCTGACCTACTACTAGGCATCTACACAGAACTAGAAAAACACGCTTGGATGCTACGTGCGTTCTTGAATCAATAATAATTAAAAGCGGAAGCGGCTCGTTTAGAGTCGCTTTTTTATGTAATGGTCGCACTTAGCGGTACACGAAATTATATCAACGATTTTTCAAATATATCGATCATTACCCGCAATATATCAACGATTTTTTCATTATATCGATCATTACCCGCAATATATCAACGATTTGACAAAGGATATCGATTTGCCGACAAATCACGACAATATCAGCGCCCCTCTCCCCTACTTTTATCAATATATTACAATCTCATCTATGTTAAAATATAGGAAACACCCTTTAGCTTTTCCAAATTCATCATTTACTACTTAAATGACGGGAGTGGTTCAGTTGAAAGACTACTTAATTAGAGCATTTTTTGCGTTAATAACAGTTGGGATTCTCTTACTTATAGCTAATATTTTCAATATACGTGTCGAGGTTAAGGACTATGCTTTCCTCGTTGTCGTAGCAATTGGTGGCGGCTGGGGTGGCTGGTACCTGTATAAAAAACAAAGCAATCAAAATGATAAAGGCATTCCAAAGTAATATGGAATGCCTCTTTTATTGCCTTCTGTAATAAATAATGAAATTCAGACCGCTAATACAACCAATCGCAATAAACATACAAAACGATTGTGGATCTCCACCTAGATTATAATCATCAACGATAAATCCGGACATAAACAACGTTATCGCGGAAACACCGATACACAATACCGAGATAAACCAAAGCGAAAATTCATTAATCAACTCTTTCTTCTGTCTCAAAACAATTAGCATAACAAGAATAGATGCTGCTAAAATACTTTTAAAAACCGGACGTAAATATACGAATTCCTCCATCTATTTCTCCTTTCCCAAAAACATTACATCTAAACATTAACATATTTAACCAAATTAAAAACACATGCCGTCTTACATTAAAACGACATGTGTTTCCGTATTTGCTATGATAGTTGCTTCCACTTCGTTCCCAAAACAGGACGCTCATAATTTTGGATTGCATGAATTAGTTTATCTGCTGTCTCAGCTGAAACGATCAATTCTTTATTTGATGGATTCATAAATCCTTCTTCCGCTGCACGTTCAACCATTTGCAAAATTGGTCCGTAAAAACCTTTTATGTTTAATAAACCAACCGGCTTATTATGTATACCAATTTGTGACCAACATACAACTTCAAATAGTTCTTCAAACGTTCCGTATCCGCCTGGAAGCGCAATAAAAGCATCCGCAAGCTCTGCCATTTTCGCTTTACGTTCGTGCATTGTTTCTACTTCAATTAATTCCGTTAATCCTGTATGCACAATCTCTCCTCGAAATAGACCGCGCGGCATAACACCTGTTACACGTCCACCTAAACGAAGAACCTCGTTTGCTACTTCTCCCATTAATCCGACACATGAACCACCGTATACGAGCTCATAGTCGTTCTCAACAAACATTTTACCTAACTGAATTGCCTGCTCTTTGAATTCTGGTCTCTCCCCTAAATTAGAACCTGCAAACACACAAATCTTTCTCATCCCTACACCCCGAAACTATATATTGTTATGATACAATGAACATTGTACAACATATTGAGGAGATGAGGAAGAAATGGATATCGTTGCATTTCAAAGATGGGTTGAGGAATTTTACGAAAAACGAAGCTGGTCACAGTATAATGCCTTTATTCGCTTAAATTTCTTAACCGAGGAAGTTGGGGAAGTTTCACGAGTCGTTCGTGCTATTGAAATTGGCCGCGATCGCCCTGATGAAGAGGCGAAAACAGAAGAAGAGCTAAAACAAGAACTAAAAGAAGAACTTGGCGATGTACTATCTAACCTTATTATTCTTTCGCAAAAATATGATTTAGACTTACAAGACATTATGGACGCACACGTCACAAAGCTTTCGAAAAGGTTCGAAGCATCTAAATGAGAATATTATCAATTATGGTATAATATTCTTGTCACAATACTAAGGGGGATTTTATGTTATCAAAAAAATTGCACGACGCATTAAATGAACAAATGAACTTTGAATTTTATTCTGCCCATGCTTATATGGCAATGGCTGCTTACTGTACAGCTGAGAGCTATGATGGATTCGCTAACTTTTTCCTTGTACAAGCTGAAGAAGAACGTTTCCACGCAATGAAGCTTTACAACTATATTAATGACCGCGGAGAGCGCGCTATTATTACTGGATTTGATAATCCGAATAACGAATACGAATCTGTATTAAACGCTTTTGAAGTCGCACTTGAGCACGAGCGTGAAGTAACGAAACGTATTTATAACTTATCTGATATCGCTTGGGACGAGCGTGAACATGCAACAATTACATTCTTAAAATGGTTCGTTGACGAACAAGTTGAAGAAGAAGCTTCATTCGATAGCATCATTCAAAAATTAAAACGTATTACAAGCGATTCAAACGCACTGTTTATGCTAGATGCTGAATTAGAGAAACGTACATTTACGCCTCCAGCTGAATAATACTTTTAATCACCTTAATGAATGGATTAAGGTGATTTTTTAATTTGTTCTTTTCTAAGCTCAATAACCTTAGCCATATCCTTCTTATAAAGCCCTGCAACCTTTTCAACAAAATCACTATGAGTAAAAGTACCCTCTCCCTCTTCTACTATGTTTAAGTACCCATGTGTAAATTTCAAAAATGCTCTAGCATCTTCTCCAGTTAAATGATTAATGTTATCTATAACCTCATCAAGTTCCTTTAAAATACCCTGTTCTTTCAACCTAATTCCTCCTCTCTATATTATTTATCATACAAAAACAAAAAAGTCGTTCATCCCTCTAAGCGAGAGATAAACGACTTCTTTATTATTTATTAAAGCATAACCCCAACGATAATCGCTGATAATATACTTACTAACGTTGCACCGTATACAAGTTTTAAACCGAATGATGATACAACGTTTGCTTGTTTGCCATCGATACTCTTCGTTGCACCTGCGATAATTCCGATAGATGAGAAGTTCGCAAATGATACAAGGAAGATAGATAAAATACCTACTGTACGAGCTGATAAATCACCAGCTACTTTTCCAAGATCAAGCATTGCAACGAATTCGTTCGTTACTAATTTTGTTGCCATAATTTGTCCTGCTTGTAGCATCTCTGATGTTGGAATACCCATTACAAATGCTAATGGTGAGAAGATGTATCCTAAAATGCTTTGGAATGTGATTCCGAAAATTGAATCAAATACACCGTTAATTGCTGTAATTAATGCTACGAAACCGATTAACATCGCCGCTACTGTTACAGCGATTGAGAAACCAAGCATAATATATTCGCCTAACATTTCAAAGAATGTTTGTTTCTTGTCTTCTTGTAATTCTAAAATATCGTCTTCTTCTTTTACTTCATATGGATTAATGATATGAACGATAATGAATCCACTGAATAAGTTTAATACAAGTGCTGTTACTACATATTTTGGATCAATCATTTTCATATAAGAACCGACGATTGACATCGATACTGTAGACATTGAAGATGCACAAAGTGTGTATAAACGATTTTTCGGTAATTTGCTTAGTTGATCTTTTACTGTAATGAATACTTCCCCTTGACCAACGATTGCAGCTGCTACCGCATTATATGATTCTAGTTTTCCTAAACCGTTAACTTTACTTAATAGGAAACCGACTGCACGAATGATAATCGGTAAAACTTTAATATGTTGCAGGATTCCGATTAATACTGCTAAGAAAATAATCGGTAATAATACTGTTAAGAAGAATGGTGCTTGTCCATCGTTTGCTAGACCACCAAATACGAAATTAACCCCAGCTTCCGCAAATTTTAAAATAGCGCCAAATCCATCTGCGATCCCTTTTACTAATACGAATCCGATCTTTGTATTTAGTAAGAAATACGCAAGTACCAATTGAATGACAAGCATAAGTGCAATTGGTTTATATTTAATTTTCTTACGATCTGAACTGATAAGGAAACCTAGTACAAACACTACAAGTAAACCGACTAGAAACATTACGAACTTCATATGTGAATCCTCCACTTCTCCCACGAGTTATTGGTCGTATAACGTATAACGAATGACGTCTGACCATTGTTGTTAAAAAAATTTAAAACCCCTAAAACTATTCAACTGTCATCTAAAATCAGTAAGCGTTTACATAAATTGCAATTTATAAAAGGTAGCTTCTTCTCTCCTACCATACTTGAAAGTCTGAAATTGATACCACCTACAAATCAAATTGTAAGCGTTATCTAGATGAAATGCAATATAAATTTTAAAAGATTTTTATATGTTAATATATTCCTAATTAATTGGTTTTTTCATGTAAATTTACCATAAAAATAGCCCTAGCTATGAGCTAGGACCATCCTTTTTACCCCGATTGGTGAGGGCTAATAATGAGTGGGAATAAAGCCCCCACTGATTAAAGTTTCACTTTATAACATAACACCAACGATAATCGCTGATAGAATACTTACTAATGTCGCACCGTACACAAGGCGTAGACCGAATGATGATACAACATTTGATTGATTTTCATCGATACCTTTCGTTGCACCTGCGATAATTCCGATAGATGAGAAGTTCGCAAATGATACAAGGAATACAGAAAGAATACCAACTGTACGAGCCGATAAATCACCAGCTACTTTTCCAAGATCAAGCATCGCAACAAACTCGTTTGATACTAATTTTGTTGCCATAATTTGTCCCGCTGTTACCATCTCAGCTTGCGGGATACCCATTACGAATGCTAATGGTGAGAAAATATATCCTAAAATAGCTTGGAATGTAATACCGAACATGGAATCAAACAAGCTATTAATTGCTGTAATTAATGCTACGAAACCAAGTAACATCGCTGCTACTGTTATCGCGATTGTGAAACCAAGCATAATATATTCACTTAACATTTCAAAGAATGATTGTTTTTTCTTATTTTCTAATTTCAGTGTATCTTCTTCTTCTGTAATATCGTACGGGTTAATAATATGAATAATAATGAAACCACTAAATAAATTTAATACAAGTGCTGTTACTACATATTTTGGTTCGATCATTTTCATGTAAGAACCGACAATTGACATCGATACTGTCGACATGGAAGATGCACATAATGTATATAAACGATGTTTTGGGATTTTACTTAATTGATCTTTTACTGTAATAAATACTTCTGCTTGTCCAACAATAGCAGCTGCTACTGCGTTATATGATTCTAATTTCCCTAAACCATTTACTTTACTTAACAAAGTACCAATAGCACGAATAAATATCGGTAAAATTTTAAAGTGTTGCAGAATTCCGATTAAAACGGCAAAGAATACGATTGGTAATAACGCTGTTAAGAAGAATGAAACCTCTCCTTTATTAACAAGACCACCAAATACGAAAACGATTCCAGCTTCCGCATATCCAAGAAGTGCACCAAATCCATCTGAAATTCCTTTTACTAAAATATAACCAACTTGTGTATTTAATAAGAAATAAGATAATGCTAGCTGAATAATAAGCATAATTGCGATTGGTTTATACTTAATCTTCTTTCGATCGGCACTTATAAGAAAACCGAGTACAAATACAACGAGTAATCCTACAAGAAACATAACAAACTTCATTAATAAAATCCTCCATTTAACTCTTCATTAACGTTGAACGTCTGACTACTCAAAACAAGAAATAATCCGAACTTTCCATTCCCCCTCCAAAATCTTCAATCGGATAGGAAAAATCATAAAAACTCTTGTTTCAAAGGCATTTTCCATTCTAACACAAATCACAAATCATATCCGCACTTTTCTCAAAAAAATTACATTTTATTATAAAACGTCTATGAATGTTCGTCTTTTACTATCTGCAAATGGTTGAATAAAACAAAAAAAGAGCATCAAGTTTCACTTGATGCCCTTTTCATTATACCGCTTTTTCTTTATCAGCTACTGCTGGCTCATCCCAACACTCTGTATTGTTCAAACCTGGAATAGACTCCGCATAAAAGACTGGATCTTTCCCTTGTTTCTTTTGCTTAATATAATCTGATAACGCTGCGAAAGCATACTTAGAAAGGAATACAATTGCTACTAAGTTAATAACAGCCATAATCCCCATAAATAAATCTGCTAAATCCCAAACGATTTGAATTGTCGCTACAGATCCTAGCATAACCATACCAAGTACAGCAATGCGGTATGCATTTAATAACACTTTACTTCCATTTAAGAACTCAATATTTGTTTCACCATAGTAGTAGTTACCTACTAATGAACTAAATGCAAACAAGAAGATCGCAACTGCTACAAATATAGAAGCCCATGGACCGATATGTTGACTTAACGCCTGCTGCGTTAATTGAATTCCATTTAAATCAGCTGCATTATGCACATCTGATAAAAGAATAATAAATGCTGTACAACTACAAATTAATAATGTATCAGTAAATACCCCTAAAGTTTGAATGAAACCTTGTTTAACTGGGTGCGTTACGTTTGCAGTCGCTGCTGCGTTCGGCGCACTACCCATACCTGCTTCATTTGAGAATAACCCACGTTTTACCCCTAATAAAATCGCAGCTCCTAATCCTCCGCCTACTACTTCTTTAATTCCGAAAGCATGTAAGAAAATTTCTTTAAATACATATGGAATTGCCGTAATGTTTGTTACAACAACGAATAACGCCACTGCTACATAAATAATTGCCATTACTGGAACAATCATTTCAACCGCGCGAGCAATTCGTTTTACTCCGCCGAAAATAATAACTGCAAGTAAACCAGCCATAACAAGACCTACTAATCTACTATCTGTTTTAAACGCCCCATCAAAGGCAGCCGCTACAGTATTAGACTGTACAGCGTTAAAAATCAATCCGAAACTTACTGTTATTAGAACAGAGAACACAACACCTAACCAGCGTTTCTTTAAACCCTTTTCCATATAATACGCTGGGCCCCCACGGAATGCATTCCCATCTTTTACTTTATAAATTTGCGCTAATGTGCTCTCTACAAATGCAGAAGCACCCCCAATTACCGCGATTAACCACATCCAAAATACTGCTCCTGGACCACCTGCTGAGATCGCAATAGCTACACCAGCTAAGTTACCAGTACCTACACGAGAAGCTGTACTCATACAAAATGCTTGAAATGATGATACACCGCTCTTCTCTTTTTGCGCTTTCCTCGTTTTCGAGCTTGCTCCATCCCCAAGCAAACGAATCATTTCACCGAAGTAACGAACTTGGACAAATTTCACACGAAATGAAAAATAGAGCCCTAACCCAATTAACATCGCAATAATGACATATGACCAAAGGATATTATTTACATCCCCAATTACCCTAGCTAAAAAATCCATATTTGCATTGCCCCCTCTTCCTAACAATAAGAAAATTATATTCTAAAAACTTTAAGTAATCAAGAACTTTATGTGAGGTTTCATGACATGAGTGCGTTAATTCTTTTAACATACGTGTTTTTTTACATAAAAATATAGCTATTACATGCATTTATCCAATACTCAATCACTTATCCTCTTCGACCAGCCATACTTTTAAAACAGTACGTTCCCCACAAATAACGAGAGAAACAAACAAAAAAAGTTATATTAATAATTACCTCTCACCCTTTTCATCATTTACTACAACAAAAAAGGCGAGCATCGAATTTACCTCGATGCTCGCCTTTTCAATTACACTGCTTTTTCTTTATCTGTTACCACTGGCTTATCCCAGCACTCTGTATTCGTTAAACCAGGAATAGAATCTGCACTGAAGACTGGATCTTTCCCTTGTTTCTTTTGCCTTACATAGTCTGTTAATGCCGCGTACGCAAATCGGCCAAGAAGTGTAATCGCAATTAAGTTCGTGATTACCATTAGACCCATAAATAAGTCTGCCATATTCCATACAACTTGAAGCGTCGCAACAGAACCGAATAATACCATTCCAACTACCGCAATACGGTAAATTGTTAACCACGTTTTGCTTTGCTTAATAAATTCAATATTTGTTTCACCATAATAGTAGTTTCCTAAAAGAGAACTAAATGCAAATAAGAAAATAATAATCGCTAAGAAGCTACTTGCCCATGGGCCGATTTGTGAGCTTAATGCATTTTGCGTTAATTCAATACCTTCTAAATTTGTTGCTTTATATGCACCAGAACATAGTACGATAAATGCTGTTGATGTACATACTAAGAATGTATCTACTAAAACGCCGATCGTTTGAATAAAACCTTGTTTTGCTGGATGCGTTACATCAGCTGTTGCTGCCGCGTTCGGCGCACTCCCCATACCTGCTTCGTTCGCAAATAATCCGCGCTGAATACCATATTTCATCGCAGCACCGATACCGCCACCTACAGCTGAATCTAAACCGAATGCACCTTTAAAAATTTCCGTAAACACATCTGGTATTAAATAGAAGTTTTTAATGACAACAAAAATAGCTACCGCAATATAAACAAGCGCCATTGGCGGAACAATCATTTCCGACATACGTGCAATACTTTTTACACCACCAAAAATAATAACCGCAACTAATGCAGCTAATACAATACCAACAATATAACGCTCTAAACCAAATGCATTTTCAAACGCTAATGTTACTGTATTCGCTTGTACTGAGTTAAAAATTAAACCGTAACTAACTGTAATAAGGATAGAAAACCAAATTCCCATCCAACGTTTATTTAAACCTTTTTCCATATAATAAGCAGGACCACCACGGAAGCCACTGCCATCTTTTACTTTATAAATTTGGGCAAGCGTACTTTCTACGAAACTTGAAGAAGCCCCGATAATCGCAATAACCCACATCCAAAATACAGCTCCAGGTCCTCCCATAGATATAGCTAATGCTACACCAGCTAAGTTACCGATACCAATACGAGCTGCTGAACTCATACAAAACGCTTGGAAAGAAGATACACTACCTTTTTTACGCGTCTTTCCAGTTAATCCATCACTCATTAGTCGAACCATTTCCCCTAAATGAGTAATTTGTACGAATTTCAATTTAATAGAAAAATAAAGACCTAAACCAATTAACATTGCAATAAGAATATATGACCAAAGAATTGTATTTGTTGATGAAATAAATGGCTCTAAAATATTCATACAATTAACCCCTCCTTTTCTCCATAAAACGAATTATATTTAAAAAACATTCAAAAATCAACATTTTTCGACAATTTGCAATTTCCAAATATTAGCCAGGTTCACAGTAACAATATCTTTATGACTGACTACCCTCCCTCTAACTGTGCATACTAAAACAAAAAATAAATTCACAAACAACCCTATTGACAAAAATACCAACCTGTAACTATAATGATTACAACAGGTTGTAACAAACCTAATTACAACAAATTCATTTACTTTCAGATATACACTTTAACAAAACACTTTGGAGGGATTTATTATGAAAATCGGAATTATCGGAGCAACTGGTAAAGCAGGAAGTCGTATTTTAAAAGAAGCATTGGATCGCGGACATGAAGTAACTGCAATCGTAAGAAACGCTGCAAAAATTACAGAAGACAATGTAAAAGTTTTAGAGAAAGATGTATTCTCTCTTACATCTAACGACCTGCAGGCATTTGACGTAGTTGTAAATGCATTCGGTGCTCCAGCAGGCGAAGAACACCTTCACGTAGATGCAGGAAACGTACTTATTGAAGCTATGAAAGGTGCACCAAATACAAAATTACTTGTAGTTGGAGGCGCTGGAAGCTTATTTGTAGACGAAGAGAAAACAACACGTGTATTTGAGACACCAGGTTTCCCGAAAGAATATCTTGCAACTGCTCAAAACCAAGGTAAAAACTTAGAAATTCTGCAACAAACAAATGACATCACTTGGACATTCATCAGCCCTTCTGCACTATTCGCATTAGGAAAACGTACTGGTTCTTATAAAGCTGGTAAAGACAACCTTCTTGTGAACGCAAAAGGTGATAGCTACGTAAGTTACGAAGACTTCGCAGTTGCATCACTTGATGAAATTGAAAATCCAAAACATGTAAACGAACGCTTCACAGTAGTTTCTGAAGCTGAATAATAAAAAAAGCTCGTAAAACATTATGTTTTACGAGCTTTTCTTACTTTTAAGCTTTTATTTCTTTCATACCTTCTGTTCTTTCAAAACCTTTTTCTGTAATTTTAAAGAATACATCATTCACACCATACTGTGCATTCACTTCTACATTCTTTTTGTACACTTTAAATCGATCGAATTCCGCTTGATATACTTTTACTACATCACCATATTCAAACGTCATACCATTAAATTGTTCCGCAAATGCTTTTGTATTTTCCATTCCTTCTAAGATCATTTGCTTCTTCTCTTTTCCATCTTTACCAAACACAGAGAGACCCATATATTGTTCACCCTTAAATTGAGTATGAACCGGCCCATCTGAACCTACTGTACTTAATTTTTTATCTTCATGATTTAATGTGATAATTGATTTAATATTCGTTCCACCATGCCATGTACCAAAGAACATAATACTATCTCCATAAATCACTTCTACTGGCACTTCTGTTACTTTCTTATTTCCGAAACGATCTTTCGTTTCTACTTTTACTGTTCGCTTTCCAAGTGTAGTTGTATTTGGTTTTTCTACAAAACCGATTACTTCTCCACCTTTTACTTCAACAAAGTTTTTTGCATCTAGCTTTTCTACTTCCGTTCCGACTACTACTTGTTGCGGTTTTGCTGTTACTTCTTGTTGAGCTTCCATTCTCTCGAAACCTTGTTTAGTTACCTTGAACAGTAATTCTTTTTCTATCTTCGCTTTACCTTGACCGACAAAGTTATTATTTTGATACCAATTAAAGCGGTCTGATTCTGCATGATATACTTTCACAACATCACCGTAATCGAATCCTAAGCCATTAATTGATTTTGCGAATTCTTCCGCATTTTCAACACCTTTTACAGTTACTTTCTTTTTCTCATTTCCATTTTGATCTAGCAATGTAAATTCAAAATACGTCTCTTCTTTAAAGTAATGATGCACTTGCTTTGAATCAGCTGTGGCACTAAACTTTTGCTGATCGTGTTGCATTGTTACAATCGATTTAATATCAGTACTATAATTGAGACCTTTAAATACTAAGCTATCTCCATATGTCACTTCCACAGGAACTTCTGTCACTTTTTTATTACCAAAACGATCTTTCGTTTCTACTTTTACTTTTTGTTCACCAATTTTCGTTGTATTCGGTTTTTCTACAAAACCTACTACTTCTCCGTCTTTTATTTCAACAAAGTCTTTTGCATTTAATTTTTCAACATCTGTTCCGATTACTACTTTTTGTGGCACTGCTGTGACTTTTTGTAAAGCTTCTATTCTTTCGAAGCCTTGCTCTGTAATTTTAAAGAATACTTCATTTACACCATACTTTGTATCTACGAACTCATTCTTTTTATATACTTTAAAACGATCAAATTCTCTCTGATAAACCTTTACTATATCGCCGTATTCAAAAGCCATTCCATTAAATCGTTCCGCAAATTCTTTTGTATTTTCAGATGCTTTTACCGATAAAGCTTTCTTCTCTTTTCCACCTTTATCATATACAGTCATCGCCATATACTTCTCATCTGCAAATGAAGTATGCATTGCACCTTCTGAATCTGTCGTACTGAATTTCTTTCCTTCATGATTTAATGTAACAATCGATTTAATATTCGTTCCTCCATACCATGTACCGAAGAACATAATACTATCTCCATAAATCACTTCTACAGGCACTTCTGTCACCGTTTTATTTCCTAAACGATCTTTCGTTTCCACTTTCACCTTTTGTTCACCGATTTTTGTTGTAATTGGTTTTTCTACAAATCCAATCACTTCTCCATCTTTCACTTGAACAAAGTCTTTTGCATTTAATTTTTCAGCATCTGTTCCAATTACTACTTTTTGTGGTACTGCTGTTACTTCCTGTAAACCATCAATTAATTCATATCCTTGCGTGGTAATTTTAAATAGTTTTTCCGTTTCCTTTTTAGCTTCCCCTTGATCTACAAGTTTATTGTCATCATACCATTCTAAATATCGAGGCTGAACATGGTATACCTTAATAATGTCTCCATATTCAAAGGACATTCCATCTAACTCTTTCGCAAAATTCTTTAATCCTTCATGCCCTTCCGCTGAAACACTTTTCTTTTCTTTTCTTTTCCGTTCACATCGTATATCGTAACACTCACATACTTTTTATCTCGATAATCATGCTCCAATATGTTCCTTACTAATGTCATATTAAATTTCTTATCCTCATGACGTAGCGTTAGCACAGCGTTGGTATTCCAATATGTTTTAAATGCCATACTATCTCCATACACAACGTTAACCGATACAGGAATTGCGTTTACATTTCCTTCTGCATCTATAATTTCTACATTCACTGTTTGTTTTCCATTTTCTTGTTTAGGCCATACTATTTTCCCTGTCACTTTTACATTTTCAGCTAAATTTTGTACAAGTTCATTAGCCTTTTTCTCATCAAATTCAGTACCTATTAAAATATCCGGTACTGTATTAACTGGCTCACCATAAGGAACTTTATATGGCTTAACTTGCGTTTCACGAATAGGAGCGCTATCTCTCGATAACCATATTTCATTTTTCGGTTCAGGTAATTGTAGTTTATTTACTTTTTCTACAGTATCCGAGTCTGCATGTAATCCCCATTTTTCAAAGTATGGAATTAAATTTTGTCCCGCTACTTTAGAAGCCATATAGATAAACATTTGTTTTTTCTCTCTATTTGAAACAACCTCATCAATATCTAGCATAGGGAACTCTGTATCTGATAGTACTCTATACATTTGATGAAGCTTCGGATAGAACTGATCTCCATAGATTAAATGTAATTGCCAAAACATTATAACTGGATCCGAATTATCAAAATCCTTTTGGTCGTTTGGTTTATTAAGATATTCAAAAGCTTGTTCATAACGACCATCTACCTCCATACGAGAGGGATTTCCAAAAGCTATTTGAACAGCCAAACTGTAAATATTCGCTGTTACTTCTCCCATCCCTTTCCATTCCCACGGTTGTTGCTGGTGTAAATGTCCTACTTCATGCCAAGGGCCCCACCCATCATTTTTAAACTTTTCTAAATCTAATACATATTCAATCGATTCTTTTGCATATCCAGTATAAAAATTAGTCGCATACATGTAAGAACGACGAGGGTATTTAGCTTCAATAAAGTGAGTGTAATGTTCCGCCGACTTGGCCACCCCAGCTCCATTTTCTGACAATCCAGATAATGCACCTTCAATACGAATTGCTTCATCATGCGCCTTCATTAATTCTATCGGATTGATTGATTCGTTCGGTTCTTTCTTCTCCATGTAATTTTGTACCTTATCATACCCTGCAGTAATTAAGCTTCTTTCCCCTTTTAATTCTACCGCATAAGGATTTTTATACTTTTCGAGCATTTCATCCCAATCTTTTTTTGTATGTTTCCCTAATATAAATAAAGGAAAATGACTTCCACCATTTGTAACAGTTGCAGTAACTTCTCCTGTATCATTTAAATTATAAAAATATAAAATACCTCCATTAGGAGATGCAATTGCATTTTTCCCCGGCTTCAAATCAAACTCTTTCGGAGCTTCCTTATCATAACTATGTGTCCCTATAAACGCCTTAATAGATTGGTTCCCTTTTATTTCAATAGTGATTTCTTCATTTGGTTCCACATAAATTCCAGTTGGCTCATTAGGTGAAAATTCGTATGCATATTTTAAGCGTTCTTTCTCATCTTCGACGCTACCTTTACCCGGCAACTGAAATAATCTCTGCTCAAATTTATTCTCTTGAACATCTTCTAAACTTCCGCCCTTATTCTCTTCCAAAGGTGCGGCATATCCTTTCGATGCTTCGAAAGCTACTGGTGATAATAATGTAGATATACATATACCAGCTACTAATACCCTACTCGTCTTTTTCTTCGACATAATCTGTGTCCCCTGTTCCTTTATTTAGAGAAACTATCCTATATATCCATTTAATAAAAAATCCTATTATTTTTATAAAAACATTTAATGAATAGACTAACACCTCGCGCACCTGTATCAATTACTACCGCATTCCTCCCTATGTATTCGCTTTCTTACATTGTAAAATTTTTATGTAATATGCCCTCCTCACTTCTCTCTATTTATGATGAGTTCTCTTCGTACATAAAAAGAGAATAGTAAAAGATACACTTTAGTATTGTCATCTATACATCTAAAAATAAAAATAGTAATAGAATCTTACATTTTCTTCATATATGACCATCTATAGGTAGTTTTTCCAACTGAATTGTACACGCTTTACACTTTGTTTGATAGCCTCTCTAATTAGAATAATGTTACAATTTCGTGAATAAAATCCATTTATTGTAACGTTTGGATTTATCTATATTTTATTATTTTTAAATACTTTTTCAAACGTTAAAATAGTGTTTCACTCGATTAATTATTATTTTGATATATCTTTAAAGAATTCATATGAAAAAGCATTGGCATATACCAATGCTTTTTCATTATCTCTTTTGATTCGGTTTATGCGGTTCATTTGGAGTATATGGCTTATTTGGTTTATTTGGAGCCTCAGCCTTTTTCCAACTTACCGCTAACTCTGGACTTGTTTTTTCTTCACTACGCTCAAGTAATACTACTGCATTTTGAATAGTCGGTGTACCTTTATGCGCAATCCCTTGTAATTTCGTTAAATTTCCTGATACTTTAAAGCTAAATCCACCAGCTGGTGTTTGTTTCGGAATTAAAATGCGGAACTTTTCTCCTACATTAAATTCTGTTTTTGTTTCGCCTTTTTCATTTGCAAATTTCACGCCCGCTGGTGCACCTGTTGCTTGCACTTTATACGTTCCGCTTTTTGCATTTGTTTCTACTGTATATAAGCCTGTTTCAAAGAAATCATTTTTTAAGACTGCTTCTTGTTCTTCTGTAGGAGTTACACTCATCGTAATTTCTTGTAGTTCTTCACTAGCACTTGCTTTTGCAACGATATCTTTCGTTACCTTTTCTACATTTTTATTACGGAAATCTAAATCATTAATATCGATTTGTTTTAACGCATTCCACACTGCAAGCTGCGTTGCGTAATGCGCCTCTCTCCAATCAGATACCCCTAATTCTTGTGGACTCTTTTGTGGATATCCATTCAATAGTACACGATACACATTAATATCCACTTTCCCCATTTCCGGTAAGTCTTGACCGCTTGGAGATTTCAAATCGACATTTAAGCAAAAAGCAATTTTTCCATCTGCCGTTTTAATAAGCTCTGTTCGGATTGGTTTCTTCTTTGACTTACTATAACTCCAATCCATTTGATACTTTGTATGGTCCATAACTTCTGCAAATGCTTTTTGAAGCGGGAATAACACAAATAAAACACTTAAAAACATAGCTAAAATCTTGAACGATTGCTTTATATTCATGTTTACAGCCCCTTATAACAAACTTAATACTAAGTAGTATTTAATTAGAAACTATTTTTATGCACAAAAAAAGAGTGCTTTTACGCACTCTTTTTTCTTACCTTAATCTTAGAAATCGAAATTATCAGGATCTGGACCAACGCGGTGATTTTGATTTAACGCATCGATTTTTTCCATATCTTCTTTCGTTAATTCAAAGTTAAATACATCAGCGTTTGCAATAATACGGTGTTCTTTCGTTGATTTCGGAATTGTGATTACTCCATTTTGAAGATCCCAACGTAAAATAACTTGAGCTGTTGTTTTACCATGTTTCTCAGCAATTGCTTGTAATGTTTCGTTATCTAATAATTGACCTTGCATTAATGGTGACCATGCTTCCATTTGAATACCTTGTTCTTTACAGAAAGCTTGTAGTTCTTTTTGTGTTAAACGAGGGTGGTATTCTACTTGGTTAATCATTGGTTTAATTTCTGCATCTTTCATTACATCTTGTAAGTGATGGATTTGGAAGTTACTTACACCAATTGCACGTACGCGCTTTTCTTTATAAAGTGTTTCTAGCGCTCTCCATGTATCTTTATATTTTCCTTCTGAAGGCCAGTGAACAAGATATAAATCTAAATAATCTAGTCCTAATTTTTTTAGACTCTCTTCGTATGCAGCGATTGTTGTTTCATACCCTTGATCTGCGTTCCATACTTTTGAAGTAATAAATAATTCTTCTCTTGCAATACCAGTCGCTTCAATACCTGCACGAATTCCTTCACCTACAGCTTTTTCATTTCCGTAAATTGCAGCTGTATCGATGCTGCGGTATCCTGCTTTAATTGCTGATTTAATTGCTTCTACAAGTTCTGGTCCTTCTTCTACTTTAAATACACCTAAACCGAACCAAGGCATTTCTACACCATTACTTAATACTGTTTTACTTTGTAAGTTTTTCATTTTATTTTCTCTCCTTTTATTTTACTTGATCTCGTTTTTCTAATGACATACTCCACGCTGTTAAAATAACAGCGGCTACTACCATAAGGCCACCTACCCAAGCAGTATGGATTAATCCTAAAGAATTCGTTACAAGGCCACCTATATAAGAACCTAAAGCGATTCCCCCGTTAAATGCGGCAATATTAATTGCTGAAGCAACATCAACCGCACTCGGAACAAAGCGCTCTGCCAATATAACTACATATACTTGTAGCCCCGGAACATTCATAAATGCGAATAGTCCCATGAAAATAATTGTGATTAATCCAGCTACTTTAAATGGCGCTGTAAATGTTAAAACAAATAATATAATTGCTTGAATAAGGAACATGTAAAATAGCGCTCGAATCGGATTATGATTCGATAATTTTCCGCCGACCATATTCCCTATCGCAATGGCGATTCCATACACTAATAAAATGATAGTGACAGTACTCGCTTCAAACCCTGTTACTTCTTGTAATAGCGGTGATAAATACGTAAATGTTACGAATGTACCGCCGTATCCAAGTGCAGTAATAATGAAAACAAGTAATAGTCTTCCATTTTTAATTAGTTTGAATTGATCACGAAACGATACAGGTACACCATTTTTTAAATTAGATGGGACTAGTATGCTGTTTGCGATAAAAGCAATAATTCCAATTACGACAATCGCCATAAATGACGCTCTCCAGCCAAACTCTTGACCGATAAACGTTCCAATTGGCACACCTGTAATAGTTGCAACTGTTAATCCAGTAAACATAATCGCAATTGCGCTAGCACGTTTATTCTCTGGTACGATCGCAGCCGCAATTGTAGATCCTATCGACATAAACACACCATGTGCAAACGCAGATACAATCCTTGCGATAATTAATACAGTGAAGCTTGTTGCTAATGCCGCAATACCATTACCAATAATGAAAATAACCATAATCCACATTAATAATGTCTTTCTCGACATACTAGCCGTTAACGCTGTTAAAACAGGAGCTCCTACTGCCGCCCCTAACGCATATAGGGAAACAGTTAAACCAGCTGTTGTAACAGAAACATTTAAATCTTTTGAAATCGATGGTAATAAACCGACACTAATAAACTCGGTCGTACCAATCCCAAACGCACTAATTGCTAGTGCTAATAAAGCAAACATACTTCTTCGATTTGTCTGAACTTCCGAAGATGGTACTGTATATGAACTCAATTGAATTCCTCCTTATTACAAGAAATCCAATCATAATAGTGTGATAAAAAGGCCCTTTTATCTTCTAAAAAATATATTTAATCTCTACAAATGCTATTATGAATGGTTTCATTCTTTTTTTGAAGAACGCACTTTAAAGTA
Source organism: Bacillus sp. PK6-16 (assembly GCF_056530295.1). Lineage (NCBI taxonomy): Bacteria > Bacillati > Bacillota > Bacilli > Caryophanales > Bacillaceae > Bacillus > Bacillus sp. PK6-16. Next base: position 420,560 of record NZ_CP096511.1, on the reverse strand, counting down.
CTATAGGCACTAAAAAGTAACATAGTCACTTTTTGGTACCGTACTACTCATTTGCCTCTTACATGTGCTATTATGAAACATATTTAACATGATAAAAAGTACGTACTTTAAAGTGCTATAGGTACTAAAAAGTAACATTTGTATGATTTAACTTATTTTACTCACAAAGGGAGGATTTCATATGAAGAAATACAATATTCCTGTAGAGGCGACTTTAGAAGTTATCGGCGGCAAATGGAAAGTTGTTATCCTTTGTCACTTAACGAAAGGTACAAAGAGAACGAGTGAACTAAAACGTTCCATGCCTGGTATTACACAAAAAATGTTAACACAGCAATTACGTGAATTAGAAGAAGACGGCGTTATTCAAAGAAAAGTATACAATCAAGTCCCGCCAAAAGTAGAATATTCTCTTACTGATTACGGTTGGTCTTTAGAATCCATTCTTGATTCTCTTTGTTCTTGGGGCGAATGCCATCTTGAAAAAGAAGGTAACACATCGATGCTAATTGCGGAAGGTGAATAATAGGAAAAAGGAAAAAACGAACATGAATTTGTTCGTTTCTTCCTTTTTTTCTATATATATATGTACATTTCTAACTGAAACAAAATATTTTATACGCTTTCATACCTTGTCAGCACTACGTTATACACTCAATATCAAATAATTAGGAATCATTTTTATGTTAACATAGGTGTATATAGTATATAATATAGGATATATATTATATACACTTTCCGGTAACGGAGCTTTTCCATTATGCGGACAAGCCATGTATCGGACAGTTCATAAATAATAAGTAAGACGTTATGGTTTTAGATTTATGTTTGCAGCTTACTTGCTGTCATAAATTTAAAGGCATTTTATTGTGTTTTGTGAAACTTTGTATAAAGTTTCGTAACCGTTTACTATCTTACTTATCAAAAATAAGAGTATTGCTATCGTAAAGGAGAATTGGAGATGCCAGAAACTATGACTCAAACAAAGCCAGAACAAGAAACTGTACAAATTTCTGCTAGCCAAGGACAACTTGATGTACTTGATCAGTTGTTAAAACCTGAGGTACAAGAATCATTAACAACACTAGTAGAACAGCTTCCAAAATTAACTGAGCTTGTTAACATTTTAACTAAGTCTTATGACTTCGCTCAAACTGTTGCTACTGATGAAGTATTAAAAAGCGACACTGTTGGTGCAATCACAGAGCTTGTAGAACCTGTAAAAGATACAGTGAAAAGCATGGCTGCTACTGCAATCGAAGCGAAAGATCGTGCTGACGAAAGTAACGAAGTTATCGGCCTGTTCGGTCTTTTAAAATTATTAAAAGATCCACAAGCACAAAAAATGTTCCGCTTTGTGAACGCATATCTTCAAATTAGTGCAGAACGTAACAATAAATAATTTAACTTATAACAACAATTAGTAAAGACGGGGGATATCATACTATGTCAAAACAAATTGTCATCTTAGGCGCTGGTTATGGCGGTCTTCTTGCCGCTTTAAACGTACGTAAATATTACAGCAAATCAGAAGCACAAGTTACAGTGATTAACCAATACCCAACACACCAAATCATCACTGAACTACACCGCCTTGCAGCTGGTAACGTGTCTGAGCAAGCAGTTGCAATGCCACTTACAAAGCTTTTCAAAGGGCAAGACATCGACCTTAAAATTGCAACAGTTGAGTCATTCTCAGTTGATAGCAAAGAAATCAAATTAGCTGGCGGCACTACTTTATCTTACGATGCACTTGTAGTTGCTTTAGGAAGTAAAACTGCTTACTTCGGTATTCCAGGACTAGAAGAAAACAGCATGGTATTAAAATCTGCTGCTGATGCAAATAAAATCTACAAACACGTTGAAGACCGTATTCGTGAATACGCGAAAACGAAAAACGAAGCTGATGCTACAATCGTAATCGGTGGTGGCGGATTAACTGGCGTTGAGCTAGTTGGTGAGCTTGCTGACATTATGCCTAAACTTGCAAAAAGCCACGGCGTAAATCCAAAAGAAGTGAAACTTCTTCTTGTTGAAGCAGGTCCAAAAATCCTTCCAGTATTACCAGATCACTTAATCGAACGTGCAACTACTAGCCTAGAAGCGCGCGGCGTTACATTCTTAACTGGTCTTCCTGTAACAAACGTTGCTGGCAACGAAATCGACTTAAAAGACGGTCAAAAACTTGTTGCTAACACATTCGTTTGGACGGGCGGCGTACAAGGTAACCCATTAATCGGTGAATCAGGTCTTGAAGTTAACCGTGGACGTGCAACAGTTGATGCATACCTACAATCTACTTCTCACAAAGACGTATTCGTTGCTGGAGACAGCGCTGTTGTCTTCGCTCCAGACGGACGTCCATACCCACCAACTGCACAAATCGCTTGGCAAATGGGTGAGTTAATTGGATACAACTTATACGCAGCACTAGAAGGCAAAGCATTAGAAGAGTTCGCACCTGTAAACTCTGGAACACTTGCTAGTCTAGGACGTAAAGATGCGGTTGCTACAATTGGAGCAAGCAATACTCCACTTAAAGGCTTACCAGCATCATTAATGAAAGAAGCAAGTAACGTTCGTTACTTATCACACATTAAAGGTCTATTCAGCTTAGCTTACTAATCTGAATATAAGCCCGAATCATGCCCTGCATGGTTCGGGCTATTTTTATCCGTAATTTTCTCTAACTTATTTATTCGTCAAAAGAATAATATAACCCTTTTAATTATCTAAATTTACTGATTATTTTATGTCCAAATTGTGTATACGAAAGGATGGAAGTATTCTTCCTACTCCCATCCTTTCACACAAACTATTCACCTAACTTCACAAGGCTGTAGTTCTTCTTCCCTTTACGAATAATAATAAATCTTCCATCAAATGAATTTTCTACAGTAACATCCGTACCCACATCTGTTACTTTCTCACCATTCATAGAAATCGCACCATTATTAATGTCTTCGCGTGCTTGTCGTCTAGATGGTTCAATTCCTAAATCGACTAGCCACTCTACGATGTTTTTCGTCTCTTTTGAAGACTGGAATGTTGGCATTTCTTTAAAGCCTTGTTCAATTTCATCAGCTGTTAACGATTTAATATCTCCGCTAAATAACGCTGCTGTAATTTTCTCAGCTTGCAGGAACGCCTCTTCTCCATGAACAAATTTCGTCATTTCTTCTGCTAACACTTTTTGCGCTTCACGTTTATGAGGTTCCGCTTCTACCTTCGTTGCTAATTCATCAATACGCTCTTTCGTTAAGAACGTAAAGTATTTCAAGTATTTAATTACGTCACGGTCATCTGTATTTACCCAGAACTGGTAAAATTCAAACGGTGTCGTTTTTTCAGGATCAAGCCAAACCGCACCACCTGCTGATTTACCAAACTTCGTACCGTCCGATTTTAATAATAACGGAATCGTTAATCCGAATACTTTCGCCTCATGACCTTCTAACTTACGAATTAAATCTAAACCACTCGTAATATTTCCCCATTGGTCACTACCACCAATTTGAAGTTGAACATCCTCTTTCGTGTATAAATGATGGAAGTCCATCGCTTGCAAAATTTGGTACGTGAATTCCGTGAAAGAAATACCTGTATCTAAACGGCTTGCTACAATATCCTTCGCTAACATGCTATTGATGCTAAAGTTTTTCCCGTAATCACGTAAAAACTCAATAATATTTATTTCATGTGTCCAATCATAGTTATTTACCATCTTCACTTCGCTATTTCCACCAAAATCAAATAGCTTTTTCATTTGTACTGTTAACGCATCTACATTATGCTGAACCACTTCTAACGTTTGAAGTTGACGCTCTGATTGTCGTCCACTCGGATCACCAATTGTTCCTGTTGCCCCGCCAATTAAAATAACAGGATGATGACCAGCTAATTGGAATCTCTTCATCATCATAAACGGAATCAAATGTCCAATATGCATACTATCACCAGTCGGATCAACTCCGCAGTATAGCGAAATCTTTTTCTCTTCTACTAGCTTACGTAAACCTTCTTCGTCAGTCTGCTGATTAACGGCGCCGCGCCATTCTAATTCATCAATAATATTCATCTTTTGTCATCCCCTTTATTTTTTAAAAACAAAAAGTCCCTATGTCTACGATAGACATAGGGACGATTATTCACCGTGTTACCACCCAGTTTGCATAAATAGCATAGCTACTCATACCACTCTTAGCAATAATATCGATTGCTAGTCCGCTTAGCATTACCTAAGATACTCCAGAGTGTAATTCGCAAGTTTGTTTGTGCTAGGTTCCAGCAACCCCTAGCTCTCTCGTTAACAGTGACAAACTGCTACTGGGCTCTTTCAACGTATGTTATTTGTTAAATTATTAGCCATTATATTGAATTGAAAACAAATTGTCAACAATACCCAAATATTATTTTGAAATAATTCATATCTTCATACGTATTTTGTTATTCCTTATCTTCTCCAATAATCCTTACTTCTCGCTCCAACTTCACGCCAAATTTCTCTTCAACTGTCTTTTGTACGAAGTGAATTAAATCGATGTAATCTTGTGCTGTTCCGTTATCAACATTCACCATAAACCCAGCGTGTTTTAAAGAAACTTCTACTCCACCAATTCGCTTACCTTGTAGTCCTGAGTCTTGAATTAACTTACCAGCAAAGTTATTTGGTGGGCGCTTAAATACGCTACCACATGAAGGATATTCTAGAGGCTGTTTTGACTCACGTTTAAACGTTAAATCATCCATTTTTGCTTTAATTTCTTCATGTACACCTTCTTCAAGTTCAAATCTCGCTTCAAGAATAATGTAATGGTTGTTCGCAAATACACTCTTACGATATCCAAATTCAAATGCTTCTTTCGTCAAAGTACGTAGCTCTCCATCACCTGTCATTACGACAGCTTCTGTTAATACAAACGAAATTTCACCGCCGTATGCACCAGCATTCATATATAATGCTCCGCCAACTGAACCTGGAATACCACAAGCAAACTCAAGACCCGTTAAGTTATGGTCTAAGGCAATACGTGATACATCAATAATTGCTGCACCACACTGTGCTACAATCGTCGTTCCTGTTACAGTAACACCTGTAATATGAATTAAACTTACTGTAATCCCGCGAATTCCACCATCTTTAATAATGACATTCGATCCATTTCCTAAAAACGTAACTGGAATATTATATTCGTTCGCATATTTGATAACTTCTTGAATTTCATCATAATTTGTAGGCGCAACAAAAACATCTGCTTTTCCGCCAACTTTAATATGCGTATGATTCTTTAACATTTCATCTTGTTTAACATGTCCTTCAGGCAATACCGTACTTAAATATTTATAAACCTCTTGCATATTCATTTTACGATTCCTCTATTTCTATATTCATTTTATCCCGTTATACGGGCCCATAATATCCCCACGTACATGAAAGAACCTAAAGTGGTGGATACAGTGTACCCAAAATCAATTCGAGACACCTATAAACCTCTTAATTTATAAGAGGTGCCACTCATATTAAAATATATATTGCATAATAAAGCAACCCAAATGGACTACTAAACTTGACATGTCATCAGAAAGACAACAATTTGTAAAATATGTGACTTTTTCAAAACACTATCCCTCAGTATCTTACTATACCACACAAAAAGAAAGTGGTATTTTTTTGTACTTTTTACTTTATTTACATCAATGAAAAAAGAGCACATCCGACAGAATGTGCTCTTTCTATACTCTTTATATTACTTTTCGTTCTCTTCTTTTTCTTTATCAAACCATAACAGCTCATCGTTATCAACTTCACCATTATAATTGATTAAAATTTCTTCTCCTGCTTTTATATCCTTATAAGCATAGAAGTTAAACGTATGGTTCTCGAAGACAATATCATACGTTGCATTCGGTGTATATGAATGATTGAATAACATACCGTATCCTAAAAGGATTGCCGTATGATTGATTCCATACTCAAATGCGTAGTCAGCAAGTAATGTTTTCTCAATGTGTTCATGCTGTTCATTCGGATAAGAGATAACTGGTGCTGCGTGTATCAACTCACCTTTTTTAATATCACGAGTTGCAAATACACCTCTATTAAATTCTCCATCACTAAGTTCAGAAGTCTTAACTTCGATCATATGCGTCACCTATTTAATTCTTTCTTTGAAGTATTTTAATTCCGCTATTAGCTGAATTTTATCTCCTTAAGCTTGGCAGAAAACGCGCAGAAAAGCAATTAAATTCCTATCAAGTATTCGTTTCAATGAAAAAAGAGCACATCATTCGTGCTCTTTCCAAGCAATATTACTTTTCTAAAATATCTTCTAACAACTTCACTTGCTCGCTAACAGTTTGTAACGTCTTCACTGACGTATCATTTCGATGTTTTTCTTCTTCCACACTCGCTAGCACTTCTTCTGTAGCTGTAGAAGTTTGCTGAATTACGTTAGAAGCATGCGTAACATCCTTTACGATATTCGTTGTTTTAACTTGGAAACTTTCTTGATGAACAACAACCTCTCGCATTACTTCATTAATCGCATCAATAAACTTCCCTAAATCAGTTACATTTGTTAAAACGCTTGCTAACATCTCGTTACATTCTTCTTGTACTCTTTCTGACTTCTCTACTTGCACTTCTACCTTACTTGCTTGATTACTAAACTCCTTCAAAATCCCTTGAATTCTTCCCGCAGAACGATTTGATTCTTCAGCAAGCTTTAACACTTCACTCGCTACAATAGCAAAACCTTTTCCATGCTCGCCTGCCCTCGCAGCTTCAATATTTGCATTTAAAGCTAGCAGACTCGTCTGACTTGAAATATTCGTTATTACATCTACAATTTCATTAATTTGTTTCGATTGCATCATTAAATCTCTAAATATAATTCCAGACTGTGAAACAACATCATTTAAACTTCTCATGTTAGTTTCAAAATTTCTTAGAGTATGTACACTACCTTTTGAAATTTCTAAGCTTTCATCCACACGAGCCGATGCAGTTCTTACTTGAGAGATGATTTGTTCAATATTTCCCTCCATATCATTCAATACTTCTACCGAACGATACATCATCTCTGATTGTGATTGCGTACCAACTGCCACCTCTTCAAAGGCAAAATTAATTTCACTCATCGATTCCATCGACGTGTTCATATTTTGTCTTAAATGATTGAAATTACTATCTAGTTTCACAACTGTTTCTTCAATAAGTCTTTGCGTCTCTTCTAACTCCTGAGCTTTTCTCATTACTTCTTGCTTCTCATCACTTAAACGAAGGAGCAGATTAGAACCGATTTTCGTGACGCCCCACATAGCGATTGTTACAATCGCTAACAAACTTGCGAAATTAGCAGCTTCAGACGAGGCTGTATAAGCAAAAAATTGCTCCGGCCAATAGCTACAAAGGATAAATGTGATCACAACAGCTACCCCGCCAAGAATTAAAATGAGGCGCTCACTTAAGTAAATAAGTGAAACAGCTAATGTAAAATAGACCATTTGAAATACAGCCGGGCTTTCATTAAAAGCTTGTACCATAATGTAAGACATTGTAAGCAACATAAATGTCATGATATATTTATACGCTGATTCCATACTTTTTATAAAAGTAAACAGCGTTCCAAATGCAACGACAGAAATACCACAAATCCAAAACGCTATGGCTCTCTCTGTAAAAATATATCCATAATACCCAATTGCGATTATCCCAAGAAAGAAACTACAAATCGTTATCAACAGTAATAAATGATTTTTCTGTGATTCTTTCTCAAGGTTAGAAAAACAAGTCCTCTTTAACCAATCCATATGAAGCCCCACCTTCTACTTATACATATCAATTACTTCAGTTTAAATACCGCACTTACTGGGTTATGATCGCTATTTTCAAACTTTAAATCTTTCCCTTGTACATTTACAATCTCTACATTCGGTGAAACGATAAAGCCATCAATAATAGTGACGAAATTTTCACCTTCTACATATTTCTTTACATCATCTCTCACAGTCATAACAGACGGATCTACAGCCCACTTAAAGCCACCGTCTGTAAAGTCCTTCGGTAACTCTACTAACCACTCAGGACGCTCTTTCACGAACTTCGGATCACTTAATTGAGCGTTTGAAACTAATTGATTCCAATCTCCGCCCATTATTACGTAATCACCATTTTCATAATGCTTGTTCATATATTCTTTTAAGTACTCTACTTGCTGTTTTCTAATTTTCCCGCCTTCATCATAAGCAGACAAATGTAAATTTACGAGTCTAACATGTTTCCCATTATTAACAGGAATTTTATATTCCACAATTGCTCGATCTAAATCAAACAAACGCTTTGGCCAAGGCTCCATTCCAGGAAGCTGGAACCTCTTCGCTTCTTGAACAGTGTATTTAGAAAACGTACTTAATCCAGCCTCCGCATATCCCATTGGATTTGTTATTGGCACTGGAACCCATTTTGTATCGTAGTTCTTGCCAAATGACGAAACATAATCAGGTAATCCTTTTTTCAAAAATTCATGTCCATTTACATCAAATGAACGAAGTGACTTTATATCAACTTCTTGTAATAGTGCAAAATCACTATTCTCATTTTGTAAAAACGAAAGCATATTCTTTAAATTAGTTTCCGTTTGCTCTTTACTACTTGAACCAGATCCCTTTCCACCATCCATAAAGAAATCTTGGTCCTTATCTAACCCAGCATATCCAATATTAAATGTTGTAACTTTAAATTCATTTCCAGTCGCTAATACGCGCTCCTTATTATTCTCCACCTTCAAGCTTATAATATCAGCAGGCTGTTCTTTAGTAAGTGTCATATACGCTAGAAATCCTCCTACAATGCCCGCTACTACTAAAACACATATAAATACGATTTTTAAAAATTTCTTCAAATAAATGACTCCTTTTCACGCAAATTTATTTTTCTTTATTTTCAGTCAAATAAAACGAAACGACACACATAAGAAACATTTTATCATAATTAAAACCTTATATCACTATATTTAGTTGATAAGTAATCGATCCCATTTTAATTACTTGAAAAACCTTCAGACATCAAAAAAAGAAAAGTTACACCCTCCTCCTCACTGGAAATTAAACGGTATATTTAGTACACTATATGTAATAATCATAGGCGATGGAGTTCGCCATAAACGCTGCTTAGCTAATGACTCCTACCAGTATGAATACTGGTAGGAGTCTATTTTTTTGAGCAAGCTATTTAAAGAGGTGAGAAAATTGATTTATATTATCGTCGGCATTGCCGGTATATTAGGAGCTCTTTCTCGTTATTATTTAGGTCTTAATATCACCACATTTTGGCATCATTCATTTCCATTAGCAACATTACTCATTAACTTAATCGGTTGCTTCTTCTTAGCGTGGCTAACTACTTATATCGCCCGGCTAAACGTCTTACCTTCAGAGGTTATCACAGGCATCGGGACTGGATTCATCGGTTCCTTTACGACTTTTTCAACATTTAGTGTAGAAACTGTGCAATTGATCAATCATTCTGAGTGGAGCATAGCCTTCTTATATGTATCATGTAGCATACTTGGTGGCCTCATTATGTCTGGCCTTGGCTATACACTTGGAGATTTCTTAATTAAGAAATCTCTTACGGAAGGTGATTACTCATGATAGAAGCCTTATTAGTCGCAACAGGAGGATTTTTCGGTGCGATTACACGATTTGCAATTAGCAATTGGTTTAAGAAAAGAAATAAAACACAATTTCCACTTGCTACATTCCTTATTAATATAACAGGGGCTTTTTTACTTGGATATATAATTGGCAATGGGGTCACTACAGGTTGGCAACTATTATTAGGTACTGGATTTATGGGTGCATTCACTACATTTTCTACGTTTAAACTAGAAGCTGTTCAACTTCTCAATCGAAAAAATATTAGCACTTTCCTTTTATACTTAAGCGCTACTTACATAATTGGTATCCTCTTCGCATTCCTTGGAATGAAGCTAGGCGGAATATAAAAAAAGAAAGCGACTCTATTGAGTCGCTTTCTTTCATAAGAAGTATGTTCCGCCATATGGAATGGAAAATACACCAGCTGGATGTACATTGTAATGTACAATTTGCATCGGAAGCTGTGAATACGGCATATACTGATTTTGCATCATTTGTGCAAAATATGCTTGTTGTTGCATTTGAATAGCTTGATTCATAGCATGAATTGTTCCCTGTGCCCCAGCCAGCGTAATAGCTGCTCCTACTTGTCTTCCATTATAAAAATGATGGTTCATCATGATTCATCTCACTTATTCTTTTTCTTCCATATGGTATGTTTCTATTTCATAGTGAGTGTTTCGTCCCTATTGGTAACCCCTATTTATTGCCCTTTTTCAGCTTTGAAGTAATAAATCCAAATAATAATACACCAATACCACTAAGGAACAATATATAACTTATCGGTACTAGGAAAAAGAAAGGTTCTCCAAGAAATCCATCCGCTCCTACTTTACTGTTTGAAGCATGTATCGTTAAAGAAATAATCGCTAAAATCATGAAAGAAATAGCTACTACGTATTTATTTTTCATCATATACTCTCCTTTAATTCTCACTGATTTTATTACCATCATAATACGCCTGAAATTATTAAGAATCAACAATTATTTATTGTTTTGCAATAAAAATGTTTTTCGCATCACAAAAAAGCTACAGATAATATTTTATCTATAGCTCTTCCAGTCAGTTATTTTGTGCCAAAGTATGCCTTTTGGAACATACACATTCTTATCGCATTATGATAATTACCATCAACGAAAAACTCATCGATAAGCTCACCTTCTATCATAAACCCAACTTTTTTATAAACATGTACTGCTTTTTCATTTTCCTTATCTACAACTAAATAAATCTTATGCATATTTAGTACGGAAAAAGCGTAATCCATTGCTAAACGCGTCGCATCCACTGCATAACCATATCCTTGATAATTCGGATCAATAATAATTTGGAATTCTGTTCTACGATGAATATAATCGATTTCTACTAACTCAACTAATCCAACCATTTCATTGTCTTTCTCAACGATAAATCGGCGTTCGCTTTGATCATGTATATGTTTATCGTATAAGTCTTGCAGCTCCACAAATGCCTCATACGGCTCTTCAAACCAATACGACATAATATGCGCATTATTATTCAGTTCGTGTACAAACTTTAAATCTTCTCGTTCTAATGGACGTAACTTCAATTCCTGATTCATTCCTATAACCTCCAAGTAAAAGAAACCTCTTCACTTAATTTCTCAATTTTTTTCGATTTCAAACGCCCTAATTTCATTGTAAACTTTCAAGCAACTTGAAGGTCAAGATGTAAAAAAGTAGTGCAAACTTACGTCTGCACTACTACTCTTTTCTCAAATCTCTCATATTCGATATGTATAAAGCAATAACTAAAACAAGAATTGCTCCTGCGTATAATAACGTCTCCATCGGTTCCTCATGAGACACAATAATTAATCGAATTAAAGCCGTAATTCCGATATAAATAAAATAACGTAACGGGAAATGATAATTCGATTTAAAATACTTAATAATTAATGCAATGAACTCGAAGTATAAGAAATAGACGATGATACTTTCAACCAATTTATAAGACGTATACTCTTTTGACGAAAAAATATACTGCACAAACGTGATCGTCTCATTCACTAAGAAAATCGATAACACAATGGATAATATAATTAAAGCTATATTTAATATCCATTGCAAAACACTAGCTATAACATGATCGATATTAAATGACCTCATATTCTCTTTAGACTCCCCTTCGTATAAGTACTTATTTATTATAGCAAAATTACGATTGGAAAGAAGTTAAATCATATATTCGTCCTTTGTTGTTTCCAGTGTAGGGGAGATTTAGTGTGTGGAGAATTCTGTTTACAACCATACCCGACGAAACATGGAGAAACTCTTTCAAATTACCGTTCGTACATGTCGTACTAATGAGCAATGCATAATCTCGTATAGCATCCTCATGTGCCACTTTTGAAAAATCTTTACAACTTGTACAACGCCAGCCCTTCTTCACTTTAACCATTGGAATAACTAAGCATTTCTCACATTGTACTCCATTTAACAACTCCTCTTTTTCTATTTTATATTGCTCAAGTATATTTTGTTGAAGTGGAGAATGCTCCGTTATTATTTGATGAATGAGCCTATCTACATTATCTATAACTTTTCTCTTATATTTACTTTCAAACCACTTTATTTTATGAGGTAAATTTGCACTATGAATAATTGTATGAAGAAGATTGTCATCTGAAGATTTTATAATGGTACGAGGCGAGCTAATAACAACGAGGGACTCGATTGGAAGACTAGAGGAAAATCCATGTAAGCTTAACCATTTCTTTAATTGTATTTCTTGCCTTTTTATTTGTAAAACCGGATCTGGAAATCCCTCTGAATTTCCTTCTGTTATTCGGATAAGTTGATTAAACTTTGCATCAAACATTAATGTACCTGCTATATTTTTTATCTCAAGAAAAAGAAGAAACTTTGTGGAAATGATAATAGTATCAATTTGAAAGTATTGATCATGATTAGATAAGCGAACATCATGTAAAACACTATACTCTTTCTCAGAAATAAAACTAAGTGGATAATCAATTGCTTGCTCCCCTTTATACCCCGCCATGTGTTTTGCCAAGTTTTCTCCAATTAAATTTCGTTTTGGATGATGTACAGGTAACCTTCTAAGCAGTGCTTCTAACTGTCTTATATAAATCGGCATTTTTCTTTCTTTCACAATCACCTCAAACACCCCTTTACAAATATATCAACGATTTTTCCAATATATCTATCACAACTCACAATATATCAACGATTTTTCCAATATATCTATCACAACTCACAATATATCAACGATTTTTCCAATATATCGATCGGTCGACAATATCTGACACTACCTCACTCCAATCACTCACAGCATATCCTAGAAAAACACCTTCAGCAAAAACTTAAAATCGTATTTCCTCATAAAAAAACCATAACCCGCTCCTCCAGCAAAGTTATGGTTTTTAACCCTGCAATGCCACTCTATCTATAACTTTGCCGTGAAGTCCACAAAATCCATTTGTACTTATAGCAACTTTCACTTTTTTCACACTGAAACTATATACCTCAAAATCGTTTCACAACGTTATTACTTCCGCATAGCTACAATTAGCAATTACATTATTATTAGCGGCTTTCCTTCTTCTTTACAATGTATTTTTTGGATTACTCGTAGGCACTACAGCAAGCTAGCGATTTTTATAAATATGAACATTTTTTAGGAATTAGTTTATCTTTTTTTAATGTTTTATTTAGAGGCAGTTTATAGTCGGGTATTAACATAAGAAACGTAGCAACTAAGTTCATATATGATGCACTGCTACTATAATCGCTAACCGTACTACTTGAAATCATAAAATAAGGAGACGATAAAACATGAACAAAAAAACAAAAGCACTATCATCCGTACTGCTCGGATTCACATTAGTATTAACAGGGTGTGCTGGTACTAAAGCTGAAGAAAATCACGGGAAACAAAAACAAGAACAAGTTGCTAAAGAAACAAAACAGGAAAACAAATTAACTAAAGGGCAAAAAATGGCTAATATTCTTAGCGAGACAAATTGGCAAGGTACACGAGTGTATGACAAAGATAAGAATGACTTAACAAAAGAGAATGCAAACTTCATTGGTCTTGCAAAGTATGATGCAAAGTCAGGCAGATATGAATTTTTTGATGCTAAAACAGGTGCAAGTCGTGGCGATAAAGGAACCTTCTTTGTCACAAATGATGGGAAGAAGAGAATATTAATTTCAGAATCAATGAAGTATCAAGCTGTCGTTGACATGACAAAACTAAATAAAAATGTATTTACTTATAAACGAATGGGGAAAGACGCTAACGGTAAAGATGTAGAAGTTTTCGTTGAACATGTTCCATATAAAGAAAAAGAACTTTCTTTCACTGATCCGGACAAGCAGCTGAACACGACTACAGGAGATATTGTTAAAAACGTTGATGGAGATAAAATTTTAGGCAGTACCCTTTGGCATGGAACAAAGGTATTAGATGAAGCTGGTAACGATGTAACACAGTTTAATTCGAATTTTATAAGCCTAGCAAAATTTGATGACAAATCTAATAAATATGAGTTCTTCAATAGCGAAACAGGTCAAAGCCGCGGTGATTATGGCTACTTCGATGTTGTACACGAAAATAAAATAAGAGCCCATGTTTCCATTGGAAATAATAAATACGGTGCTGCTCTTGAGCTTACTGAACTAAATAAGAATAAATTTACGTATAAAAGAACTGGTAAAGACCAAGCTGGTAAGGATATAACTATATTCGTTGAACATGAGCCTTATAAAGGTGATATGAAACCACAATTTAGCTTTTAAAAACGTTTGATAAAGATCCTGTACTGAGTTGCAGGATCTTTCTTATTATTCGAAACATAAATCATCTATAAACGAAAAGAAGCATAAGGTAACCAAAACGGCATTTTATGCTTCTTCTTACAAATAGGATAAAAATTGAACCTTAACAACCACTACAGCTCATCAATTACTTTCGTTAGCTTTTGAAGCGCTGATAAAAGATTTGTTAATTCTTCAGGTGATAAACTTGCATAATATTTTTCAGAAACCTGTTGCATATATGCGTCCATTTCTTTTTTATATAACAAGCCTTTCTCACCTAATTCAACTGAAAATGCACGTTTATCTTCTGCATGTTGCCTTCTGAAAATATATCCTTCCGTTTCAAGTTTCACTAACTGTTGACTAATGGCACTTTTCGTCACATTCATTTTTTCAGCTAACTCTTTAGGAGTGGATGATGGGTACCGAATAATTAATGTTAACAACGTATATTGCTGATTATTTAAATTGAAATTCGTATAAGATCTTTCTTTCGTTTCAAGTAATATCCATAGTTCTTCAAGCGTTTGATTGATTTCCTCAGCTATATTTTTATTTATCATAATTCTCTCTCTCACCTTTTCTGCTCCAATTTTTCGGGTTTAAATACTTTTTATATTTTGCCACCACTTCTTTTCCAACAAAGACAGCACCTATCAAAAATAGAATTTCTCCTATTACTATACACCCTGGAATGACAATGGTCTTTACCTGCGTCGAAAGTGAAGTAAATGGTATGATTAAAGCACTTCCCCAAAGTAGAACATATATGATTAAAAGTCCTATTCCAATTTTAAAAAGCAATGGCTTTTTTTGTTTATTTTCGTTTGAAATTATTTCTTTTTCCATTTCAAAACCTCCGAATACATTTTAATTTAGTTTACTTAACTAAACTATATATCAAGATTGATTTGATTGCAAGACTTTAAAATGTATTCACTAAAATTGCGTTTAATTGAATTCCAACCACATATTTTGAAAATAATTTTATTTGTATTCCTAAAAAAAAACACCTCTTCCGTGGAAAAAGTGTTTTTTATACTTAATGACTAATACTAGCTGTTGGATATAATGTTGTTCCTCCAATTGAAACTTTTATTTCATTTGTTAATGGAACATTTTGTTCATTAATAATTGTTCTCCACCATTCCCATGCAAGACCTGTACATTCTCTTGCTACAATTTTTATATTTTTTGAGTTCGGTGGAAGAGGGATAACTGTAGAGTAATGAGCCGTTTTGTCTTTTCCGCTACCATCCCACGTTTTATGTGTTAGTACTTCGTTACCCTTTTGGTCAAATGTGAATTCATCCCAAGATACATCAAATTGAGCAACGTAAGCACCGTAATGATCAAGTGTCATTTTAGCACTTGAATATTCTGTAGTTGTCGTCTCAATATAATCTGTATTGTTATGAACAGCAGCAGTTGCATTATCTTTTAAGAAAGTACTTGTATATGAAATTGGGTATGCTGGATTTTTAAGACTTAATTCAGCATTATCTTTAATGATATTTCGGATTTCATTGAAATCTTTAGTAACAACCTTGTTATGCTCTTTCGCATCTCCGCCTAATACTACAGCAGTAAAGGTACTTTCTTCAAAAATATCTTTATACTGTCCACTTGTTTCAACGCTGTTATCCTTAAGTAAGGCTTTAAAAGCAGCTTGTACATCTTTGCTCTTAGATGTTGTTTCTAATTTTACATAAATTGTTCTACCATAAGCTACATTTGAAACCATAACAGGTGGAGCCGAATTACTTACGCCTTTTCGAGTTAATTCATCAAAAGTAACACTATTATCAAAAAGGTCGGATGGATTGTTAGGTAGTTCAGCACTTACCGTATAAAATATTTGCTTATATGCGGCAACCATCACTTTTTTCTCTCCATTTGCAACTGCATTAAAATCAATGTTTAGACTGTTATCAAGATATTTAGCGTTAACATTAAGAGCACTTGCGATTTGCGATTTACTATAAACCATGGATTCCGTATACTGCATTCTTGCAGGCAACGTATGTGTTGTAGAATACTTTTCATTCCAAGTAGATACTAAATCGTCTACTGCTCCAGCTACATTACCATATGTCGGATTTTGGACAGTGATTGTATTTTCTTTTCTCATGCCCGGTAAGTCTATACTAATATTCAAAGGCTTTCTTTTAGCCACCAATAAACTTGGCTGATTGTCTGCAAAAGCTTTATTTGCAAGTTGTACAGCTCCTGGATACGTGCGATTCACTACAGAATCAATAATTGAAATATCGACTGGTGACGTTGTAAGTGTTTTTTTTTCGCGTTCTACTACTACAAATTTACCATTTGAATTGATACTTTCTTTCGGAACAAAACTCTCTACTTTATCACCATTTACAGCTAAAACCTCTTGATTATTATATTTAAGATTTGCTATACCAGTATCAATACCACTAGCATTTTTGGTTACATCAGTTGCATTACTTGCTTGTGTTTCTGCGAAGGAAATAGATGAGTAATTAATAGTGCATAGACTAACTAATAAACATGCAAGGAACTTTCTTCTTTTAGTGTTTTTCTTAATATTCAGAAAAATCACCCCGTTCTTTTTTTAGTAAAATATGATAATGATTGCTAACTAATAAATTTACATAAATGCTTTTAAAAGTTCTTGAATTAACGGGATTACGCCACCTACAAATTTTAAAACTGCCATTGCGATTTCCATATTATTTCCTCCTTTTTATTGCTACGAAATTTTGATTTATCTTTATGCCCTCATTATAGTGACCCCTTACACTTTTATCAATACACTCTGATATGCAATATTACATATAAAAAAACAAGCTGAATTCTTTTAAAAAGTTATACAGAGATATTTTTTTCGTTTGGTACATACTTGAAAAGGTGAAGCATTCTTTTGCATTTTATAAGTAATCACATAAAAAAAGCTGCTGCCTATAAAATACAGACAGCAACTTCAACTAGAGTGACTTGCATAATCTACGCAAGCTACAGTATTTTTTCACATTTTATAACTAATAAACTGCGATCGGCCCATAAGGACCATTAATAATCTCTATTTTTGTTTCAAAAATATCTGTCAAAAGTGTTGAGTCCATAACCTCTTCTACTGTTCCAAAAGCAGCAATTTGTCCATCTTTCATCGCACAAATTTTATCCGAGTATTTAGCTGCAAAATTTATGTCATGCATAACAGTCAAAATTGTTCTTCCAAATTCATTAGCTGCACGTCTTAAATGCTCCATCATTTGAACAGAACGAGCAACATCAAGGTTGTTCAGAGGTTCGTCCAAAAGTACATATTCCGTCTCTTGGCACAATACCATCGCTACATATGCCCTTTGTCTTTGACCACCAGAAAGCTCATCTAAATATCTATTCTCTAAACTAGTTAAATCTAAGAAATCGATATATTTAGAAATGATAACCTCATCTTCTTTAGTCAATCTTCCCTTTGAATAAGGAAAGCGCCCAAATCCAACTAATTGTCTAACTGTAAGCCTAGTTACAAAATGATTTTCTTGTCGCAATATAGTCAAAACTTTTGCTAAGTCTTTCGATTTAGATTCAGAAACATCCATATTTGCTACCTGAATTTGGCCTTCATCCATATCTAAAAGTCTGCCAATCATCAAAAGTGTCGTTGACTTTCCAGCACCATTTGGTCCAATTAAAGAAGTAAAGCCTGCTTTTGGTATTTCAATATCCAAAGGTCCTATTTTTACCTTATCAGTATAGAACTTTTTAACATTATCAATTTTTATCATAAAGCCCTCTTCCTTAAAACTATAGTTAAGAATATGATTCCACCAAATAATTCAATAATAACTGAAACTACACCTTGAGCATGGAATACATGATACATTAAAAAGTATGCGCTCGTCATTATTAAAAATCCTATAGCAAAAGCCATCGGAAAAATATATCTATGATCATAAGTTGACGCTGCCTGATAACTCAAAGTTGCCACTAAAAAGCCGTAGAAAGTAAGTGGCCCAATTAGAGCTGTTGAAATGGACATTAAAATAGCTACTAATACAAGCGTATAAATTACACTAGGTTGGTATTTAACTCCAAAAGAAGTAGCAACATCTTTTCCTAGTGACAAAACATTCAAATTCTTAGAATGAGCAAAAATTAATACCGCTACAATTATGATCATAGGAATTACAATAGGAAAATATGCAGGATCTGCATGATTAACAGAACCAAATAATCTTGCTTGTAAAATATCAAATTCTGAAGGCGCAAGTAGTTTTCTCATGAAAGTTGACACAGAATTTAGCCCGGTACCAATAATAATTCCAACTAAAAGCATAAGTTGTAAATTCCCGTATTTACCGGAAAGTAACCATCCATAAAGTATTAAACTCATGAAGACCATAACAACAACTTGGAATAAAAATGAGCCAATTCCATTAAAATTTATTAACGCACTAGCACCAAAGAAGAATACTGTACTCGTTTGAATTGCTGAATAAAGTGATTCGAAACCTAAAAGTGAAGGAGTAATAATTTTATTATTCGTAATAGATTGGAAAGCAACTGTCGACAAGCTATGGCAAACCGCAGCAATAATCATTGCAACAATAGCTACTATCCTTCTCTTAACGACTGGGATAAAAGAAGGTGAATCTATCGGAACTGGATTGTTATAAACTAAAAGTCCATATGAAGAAAGAAGACCTAAAGCAATCAATGTTATCAGTAAAATCCAATAACGTCTTGCTTCCTTCTTAGACCGAAAAGCGCTAGCTGATCTACTTTCATTATGAAGGCTAGAATCGATTTCGACATTTTCTTTTTTTCTATATTCTAATGTGATCATCGTAGCCTCCTTGGTTTTCTTTGTCTCAATAAAATAGTAATAAACACGACTGCTCCCACTGTTGCAAGTATTAAAGAAACAGGTAATTCAAAAGGCTGTATAATTGTTCGAGAAATGATGTCACAGGCAGTTATTGATCCCATTCCGATCACACAAACCCAGGGTAAATTACTCCTAAGATCATCACCTCTAAACATTGAAACGATATTTGGCACAATTAATCCTAAGAAAGGTAAGTGTCCAATAACAGCTGCAACAATTCCAACTGCAACAGAGATAAGAGCAGTCCCAAAAAGAACAATTCTATTGTAATTAACTCCAAGACTTGTTGCGACATCTTCTCCTAGTCCAGCTAAAGTCAATCTATTAGCATACATAAAAATAAGAAAAGTAATGATAACAATCAGCCATAAATATTCATATCTTCCCACCTGAATGTTAGCAAATGAACCTACAAACCAAGTTTCAATACTTTGCGTCTTTTGAAAAAGGAGTCCTAAAAAAGTAGACACTGCAGAAATTACTGCTCCAAGCATCAATCCAATAATCGGAACAATTAAAGACGAACGAAGCTTAACTCTTCTTAAAAATAGAAAGAAAATCATAGTTCCTATAAAAGAAAAAATGATTGCACCAGTCATTCTTTGAACTAAAGTCGGGGCAGGAAATAATAAATACACAAAAAGCAGGCCTAAGCCTGACCATTCAATAGTCCCCGTTGTAGTAGGTTCAACAAAGCGATTCTGTGTAATGAGTTGCATTACGAGCCCTGCCATCGCCATCGCAGCTCCAGTAAGCATTAATGCAGCTGTTCTCGGAACACGAGTTATGAAAAACATCTCTGTCCCGTCCTCTTGTCCACGTATATCATAAACTCCAGTAAACAGTGATATAATCCCTAAAATTATAACAACTATAACTGCTATTATAAAAGGTTTTGTCCATATTTTATTTTGATTATAAAACTGGGGTTGAGAAATATTCTCAACCCTAGAAATCATATTTTTTGACACTGTTTCGTACCCCTTTACACTACTTAGCTAAAGTTTTTGCCATATTTCCAAATAACTCTATATAAGTTTGAATTGATTCATTTGTGTAAGTATCTTCTGGTGCATAAATAACTTGTTTTTTAGAAACAGCAGTTGTGTTTTGAAGAGCAGGTGATTTAGAAATAACATCCTTAGCAGGTGTTGACTTAGCTGCATCAGATGTTGCAGCATCACGATCTAATACGAAAATCCAATCAGGATTTGTTTGTGCAATAGCTTCAACAGAAACGTCATCACCTTTATGACCTGCAGTAGAATTTGAAACTTCTAACGCTGGAGTCCAACCGAAAATTTCATACATTGGTCCCCAAACACGACCAGAATGTGGCGCAGCAAAACCAATATTACCACCAGTAACGATAACACTCATAACTTTATCTTTTCCGTTATAAGCAGATTTTGCTTTTTCAATAGATTTATCAAAATCAGCTACTAATTGTTTAGCTTCTTTATCTTTATTAAAGATTTTTCCTAAAGTAACTGTAGAATCTTTAAGTCCTTTTACTAAGTTTTCGCCAGGCTTAGTAGCTTTCTCAGAAACATCAAAATTAAGATCAATAACTGCTGCATTTGGTACTAATTTTTTGATTTCTTCGTAATGGTCAGCAAATCTTTGACCAACGATTACAAGGTCAGGGTTTGCCGCTGCAATAATTTCTAGATTTGGTTCACGGTGATTCCCAATATTTTGAACTTTTTCATCCTTTTTATATGCTGAATCAGCAGGCATGATATCCTTTGGAGCAGCCGCTAATTTAATTCCCCAATCAGATAAAGTTTCAAAAGTTCTGTTATCCAAAGCAACTACATTCTTTGGGTTTACAGGTACTTTAACAGTTCCATGAGCATCAGTGATTTCAACCGTTTTTGGCTTATCACTACCATTATCTTTATTATTAGCCTTCGAAGTTTCTTTACTTGAATCTGAGCAAGCTACTAACATTAAAGTGAAAACTGCTAGAATACTCACTAATTTTAAAAGCATAGATTTTTTCATATGTATACTCCTTATAGTGTGATTTATTTCGAAAATGATGACATCCATAGATTGAATTAGAAGGTAACTTTTATTCAATTGAATCGCTATTGATAATCATTTTCATTTGAACATCCTGTTAATTAGTATAGTCATTAATTCTGTGAAAATCTTGTGAATGGTGCGAATTCATAAAATCAGGCATAGAAAGTAATATGTGAAGTCGGGCGTATTGATTAACCTTTATTCTTCAGAGCGTGTCCATTTTTTTCGAGTAGACACTTTCAGTATATCCGTTCTCAACTAATGCGAGCTAGAATCGTCCCCTCCACACTACCCAAAAGATGCTCATTAATAGCTAATGTTTTCATAATCCATTGCCTGATAGAAATATTCTTTTTACAGTTTTCATCTATTAATATTTCTCAGAAACTATTTGATTATCACATTTAACAAAAAAACGAGTAAAACTGAATGAAATAGTTTTACTCGTTTTCTATTACCTTATTTTATCATTCAATCATTGAATAGCCTCTGCCGTGTATCGTTTGAATATATCTCTCTTTCTTCTCGCACTTTAACTTTTTTCTTACATACCCAATATATAAGTCTACTACATTTGGATTTACTACTATATTATATCCCCATACTTGATTCAAAAGCATTTCACGGCTCAATATTGTGTTTTTATTTTTGATTAAAAATACAAGTAAATCGTACTCCCGCTTAGTAAGCGAGAGGTTTTTGCCACCTTTTTTCACAATATTGCTAGATGCATCAACAAAGAGATCTTTAAACTGAAAAAAGTTTGTCTCCTTTTGCTGGTTACAATCACTTCTCCTTAAAATTGCTTGAACTCTTGCTACTAATTCTTCTTTCGCAAATGGTTTTCTTATATAATCATCTGCTCCTGCTTGTAACCCTGCTACGCAATCCTTACTAGAAATATTGTCAGTCACAATAATGATCGGTGTCGTTTTAACAAGTCGTATTTGTCTGCAAATTTCTGGTCCAGATATACTTAATGAATCCCAATCCAATATGATAATATCCCAATCTTGTTCATATATTATATTTAAACCTTCGTTTTCATTGTGAAGTTTTAAAATGAAGTAGCCTTCTTGCGTTAAACCGCTTACGATTTTCTTTGCTGAAGACCGTTCATTTTTAATCACCAACACCTGCTTCACCGATGGTTCACCTCTACTTCAATATAAATTATTTAGATAAAAAAATTATCCCAAAAAAATAATTTAAGATTTATAAATTTAAAACCCCTAAATAATCCATTAAAACAGTTTATTAGGAGAACTCTATATAATCTTACAATAGGTATGGATAAAAACACAAAACATATGAAGATTCGAATAAAGTGAAAAAATAATAAGAACTCAACAATTGGGCGTTTACTAGCAGCTATATTATCTACCTGCTTATCGTCAATAACCATTTCTTTATTTTCTATTTCAGAGATATCGTCCCATCAACTTCAGCATTCTATAAAACCACAAACAAAAAGAACCATAACCTCGCCAACCTGGCAAAGTTATGGTTCATATCATACAAAATAAAAAACCACCAAATATGTATTGGTGGAGACGGTGGGAGTCGAACCCACGTCCAAAAATATCGGCACTTAAGCTTCTACGAGTGTAGTCGATATATTAGCATTTCGCGAACTCTTCGGCCTATCGACAGGCTTCCAAGTTGCTAGTCTGGTTGTTCTCTTCCTTTGTCCTCAGACGGCGAACTCCGGCGTAGTCCACTTAGTTTGAGTCCCTTACCCTACCACATGGACGATGGAGGGAGGAACCTTTAGTGCAATTAAGCAGCTAAAGAAAGATTGTTTTGTTTGCCAATTATAGGCTTTGACGTTTTAACGAGGCCGATCCCCTCGACTCGCAACCTAAGCTCGAACTATCCCTGTCGAATCCGTAACGTCCCCATGATAAAAATGGAGCATACGAAGAAAATATCGTGATAGCTACTAAGAGCTGTTTTTCAATGTGCAACAACCTTACATAAGTTATTATAACATACGCGCTCCATTTTACAAATGTAAATATCTGTATTACATCTTTTGGCGATCACGGAACGCGCGTGCAATTTCACGTTTAGCTTCTTTCTCTTTTAAATCGTGACGTTTATCGTATTGCTTCTTACCTTTTGCTAAACCAAGTGCCATCTTTGCAAATCCATTTTTTAAATAAATTCTAAGTGGAACTAATGCGTAACCTGTTTCTTTCGCAGCGCCCGCTAGTTTATCAATTTCTTTTTTATGCAGAAGTAATTTTCTCGTACGAAGTGGATCATGGTTGAAACGATTCCCTTGTTCGTACGTATTAATGTGCATATTATGAACCCATACTTCACCATTATGTACACGTGCAAACGCATCTTTCAAGTTTACGCGTCCAGCGCGAATCGACTTAATTTCCGTTCCTTGAAGGACAAGCCCTGCTTCGTATGTTTCTTCGATGAAATAATCATGAAATGCTTTTTTATTTTGTGCAATAACCTTACCTGTACCCTTTGGCATATAACGTCCCTCCTCTATTTTTACTATTGTAACAAATGTAAACAAAAAGCGAAAGTGGCTCGCTTAGAATCTTTGGACATTGGAACTCCCGACAGAGAAGCGCTTTTTGCTTCGTCCGAGGGAGTGAAATGGCCAACAGATTCTAGCCACTGTAGCTGGATTATACAAAAAGCGAAAGTGGCTCGCTCAGAATGTGAGGTGGATGGAGCTTCTGACCTTGAGGCGCTCTTTGCCTCTCGGGAAGAAGCGAAGCCGCCGAACATTCTAGCCACTGTAGCTGGATTCCATCAAAAAGCGAAAGTGGCTCGCTCTCGAGCCACCAATAAAAAAGAAAAAGCCTCGCTTTTCATCAAAGCGAAGCCATCCTTTTCTTACTTACGCTTTTTCTTTTTCTTCTTGAATCCTGGTACGTTTTCGAAGAATGCTTTTTTCTTCTTACCGTTACCATCTTTTTTTCCCGGCTGGCTAGCAGAAGCGGATGCAGATGCAGATCCTCTTCCTTTTCCTTTACCACCACGGTCAAATTTTCTACCTGTGCCACGTTCACCGCCGCGGTCATTACTGCGCTCGCTACGTCCACCGCGTTTCTTTCTGCCTGTTCTTGGCTGCTCGATAACGACTGGACGATCTTTGAACTTACGGCGAGGTGTGCCTTTCATGCCAACGATTTCAAAGTCGATTGCACGCTCGTCTTTGTTTACGTTAATAACGCGAATTGTAATTTCGTCACCGATGCGGAATACGTTTCCTGTACGTTCTCCGATCATAGCGAAATGTTGCTCATCATAACGGTAGTAATCATCCGTTAAATAACTAACGTGTACAAGACCTTCAATTGTATTTGGAAGCTCTACGAATAAACCGAAGTTTGTTACAGAGCTAATCATACCGTCATACTCTTCACCGATCTTATCAACCATATACTCTGCTTTTTTCATCTCATCTGTTTCACGCTCTGCTTCAACAGCACGACGTTCCATATTAGAAGAATGCTCTGCAATCTCAGGTAATTTTTCACGCCATTTTGCTTGCGTTTCGTTGTCGACTTTACCCTTAATAATGTATTCACGAATTAATCTATGAACGATTGTATCCGGGTAACGACGAATTGGTGATGTGAAATGCGTGTAGAACTCAGTTGATAAACCGAAATGTCCTAAGCTATCCGCATCGTAACGCGCTTGCTTCATAGAACGAAGCATTACTGTTGAAATAACTACTTCTTCTGGCTGCCCTTGAACCATTTCAAGAATTTGTTGCAGCGCACGAGGATGTACTTCATTCGCACGTCCTTTTACCGCATATCCGAAGTTCGTTACAAACTCGAAGAAACGCTCTAACTTATCTTCTTTCGGATCTTCATGGACACGGTACATGAATGGTACGTTCATCCAGTGGAAGTGCTCTGCTACTGTTTCATTCGCAACAAGCATAAATTCTTCAATTAACTTCTCTGATACAGATCGATCGCGCATGACAACGTCTGTCGGTTTTCCTTCTTCATCCACTAATACTTTCGCTTCTTTAAAGTCAAAGTCAATTGCACCACGGCGCATACGTTTTTCACGTAAAATTTGTGCCAATTGACCCATCTCTTTAAACATCGGTACGAGCGGCTCATAACGCTTAATTAACTCTTCGTCCTCATCTTCTAAAATGCTTCTTACGTCAGCATAAGTCATACGCTCTGTCGTTTTAATCACACTTTGGAAAATCTCGTGTTTAACAACATCACCTAAGTTGTTGATTTCCATTTCACAAGATAATGTCAGACGGTCTACTTTCGGATTTAATGAACAAATACCGTTAGATAGACGGTGTGGAATCATCGGAATTACACGGTCAACAAGATACACACTCGTCGCTCTTTCCGCTGCTTCTACATCAATTGGAGAACCTTCTTGAACGTAATGACTTACATCCGCAATGTGAACGCCTAGCTTGTAGTTACCGTTCTCAAGTTTCGTTACTGTAACAGCATCATCTAAATCTTTTGCGTCTGCACCGTCAATCGTTACGATCATTTGGTCACGCAAGTCACGGCGATCTTTTAAATCTTCTTCTGAAATCGTTTCTGGTACACTGTTGGCATGTTCCATCACTTCTTCAGGGAACGCTAAAGGCAAGTGATGTTTATGAATGACAGATAAAATATCTACTCCTGGATCATTTTTATGACCTAGAATTTGAATAACTTCACCTTCTGCACTTAAACGATTCTCTGGATAGCTCGTAATTTTCACAACTACTTTATGACCTTCTACAGCGCCCATAGATGCACTTTTCAATACGAAAATGTCACTTGTCCAGCGCTTATTGTCAGGTATAACGAACCCAAAGTTTTTCGATTCTGTATATGTACCAACTAACTCTTTCGTTCCGCGTTCTAAAATGCGTACAATTGAACCTTCTTGACGCGAACCACTCGATTGGGAACTAAGGCGTGCTAATACTGTATCGCCATGAAGCGCACCGTTTAATTCTGTAGGCGGTATGAAAAGGTCATCGTCTCCCGTTTTCTTCTCATCTGGTACAACGAATGCAAAACCACGTGCATGTCCAATTAACTTACCTCTTACTAAATTCATCTTTTCAGGAAGACCGTAACGGTTGCTACGAGTACGAATAACAAGTCCCTTTTCTTCCATCGTTACAAGTGCCTTTACGAAATCTTTAAAGCCCTCAGAACCTTCAATCCCAAATGCCTCTTCTAACTCTTGTATCGTTAGCGGTTTATACGCTTCTTCTCTCATAAATAATAACAACTTATCAATATGTTCTTGTATGATTTCTTCCAAGCAAAAATACCTCCTTTAAAACCTTATATTATTTAGTGTATCCGAAAGATAGGGGATGTATAAAGTGAAACTTCAATACTCCCCTTATGATTTTTACAGTTTTCACAAAAAATTCCTTATGAAAAAAAGAGGCAACTAGATCTTACCAATCTAGTTGCTCCAAGAAGTTATATACATCCTCATGTAGCTCGTCACGTTGTTTATCAAGTGTAATGACATGCGTAGAGTCTTCGTACCATTTAATGTCTTTTAACGTAGATTCTACACCGTTATAAATAATGTTAGCACTATCTGTATTAATCATTTCGTCATGACGTGCTTGTACAACAAATGTTGGCGCATAAATCATATCCACATTGTTACGTACGTCAGCAATTAATTGTTGTAATGCTTTTAATGTATTCATCGGTGTCTTTTGGAATTCCAACATTTCTTGTTCAATTTGTTCTGGTGATTTTTGCTCACGTTTTTTATATTCGCGGGCATATGCCAATATACCTTGGTACATCGTTTCTTCGCTCTTAATATACATAGGTGCACACATTGGTACTACACCTAAAACCGGTACTGTATAACCCAATTTTAAAGAAAATACGCCGCCAAGTGACAATCCAACGACAGCAATTTTCTCAAAACCTTTATCTTTTAAAAGCTGATATGCCTCCGTTACATCTTGCCACCAATCTGTAGGACCTGTATGAACAAGCTCTTCTGGTGGTACACCGTGCCCTTTATAAATTGGCGCATGACAAGTGTAGCCTTTCTTTTCTAAGAAACGCCCTAACATACGTACATCAGCTGAGTTCCCTGTGAATCCATGTAGTAATAAAACAGCGCGGTCTCCACCCTCAAATGTAAATGGTTTCGGAGATGCTAATTTCATCATGTACTTCTCCTCTTTCTCTTCTGTAATCTAGTCGTATTCTTTCTATATCTTAGTGTACCATATTTATATTTCTATAATCTAATTAGAAACATCTTTCAAATGGCAAAACAAAAAAAGAAGAACCATTAGTACATTTTACTAACGCTTCTTCTTTCAATTCTATAAGTTCAAGTACGTAACACCAATTGTTAATGCGAAGAACAATACAGCTAAAACAATTGTAATGCGGTTTAATACCGCTTCAATCCCACGTGCTTTTTGCTTACCAAATAATTGCTCTGCACCGCCTGAAATTGCACCTGAAAGGCCTGAGCTATTACTAGACTGCATAAGTACCATAACAATCATTAAAATCGATACAATAATAAGTAAAACTGATAATAACGTATGCACTTGGCGTACCTCCTACAAAGATTCAGTTATTGTAACTGTAGCATAAATTCTATAGAAAAGCGAGAGCTATAGAGGCGCTCTCGCTTTTCTTCTATTACATAAACATCATCGCAAATAACGGTCCAAGTAAACATGTCAAAATGGCTGTTAATGTCATTGTTACCGATCCAATAACACCTTCATGTTCGTTATTTTTCATTGCTCTCATAACACCCATAATATGAGAAGCACATCCAAATCCAATACCTTTACCAACTGAGTTTGTAACACGGCTCCATTTTAATAAAAGGGGTCCTGTAATCGTTCCAGTAATACCTGCGATAACAACAAAAGCTGCTGTTAAGGAAGGTACACCACCAACTTGCTCTGAAACACTCATCGCAACTGGCATTGTCACCGATTTTGGTAAAGACGATAAGATTAAGCTTTTATCCGTTCCCATAAGTGAAGCAATCGCAAAATCACTAGCGATTGCAACTGTTGTACCTACTAATACGCCACCAGCAATCGGTACAACATATTTTTGCAGAACATGACGTTGTTTATAAAGAGGAATTGCAAATGCTACAACACCGGGTCCAAGTAGCTTTGCAATCCAGCCACCACCACTTTCCATATAATGTTGATATGGTATATCAAGCACGATAAATAGGAAAGCCATTAATCCAGTTGCTACAAGCATTGGAATGGTGAATGGTGTTGGAAATAATTTATAGATTTTTTTAGATAATTGATATAATAGCACCGTAAAAAGAACCCAACCGACTCCGATTAATATTTGGCTCATCGCGACTCTCTTTCCTTCCTATTCGCAAGATATTGTCCTGTATGTCCTGCGACAATAATAATTAAAAATGTACTCGCTACAACTGTAATGAAAAGAGAAATTCCTTTACTCATAAAAAAAGCACCGTAATTCATTAGGCCAAGCGTTGGCGGAATTAATAAAAACGGCATAATAGCAACGAGTGTTTCTGCTCCTAAATCGAACCATTTCACTGGAAGAACTTTTAGGCTAAGTAAAACAAGTAAGAGGAACATTCCAATCAAACTTCCTGGAATCGGAATATTTAACATTTCTTGCACCCAAGTTCCAACCATATAAAACACGTAAAGAGCAGCAATTTGGACAAGAATCTTTGTAAATTTCATGTTCATCATCCCTCATGTTTATACGATCTTCTGTTAATATCTTTATCATAGTATAAATTGTAAAAAGCTGCAATTTATCAACTTGACAGCAAAAACAGCCTATGTTATACGCTTACAACCTTGATACGACTGCATTTCTAAACGAAAATTACGTCAAAAACCTTGACCTAATATAAAAAGTTTTTATTTTCTGAATTTAAAAGACTATTATTTCAATAAAATAATCTTTTTATTCTTAAACTTACATATATATAAAGTGAAACTTTAATCCATGAGATTCCCCTCATCCTTATTGATTATTAGCCCTCACCAAGCTGGTTTGTACGGGATAAACAAGATAGGTGGTGAACATATGCCCAAAAAAGTTCTCATTTTTTGTGATCCTGGGATTGATGATACGATGGCTCTCCTCTTAGCATTCTTTATCGATGAAGTAGAAATCGTCGGTATCGTTGCTGATTACGGCAATGTTCCAAAAAAAATGGCCGTAGAAAATGCTCATTTTTTTAATAACGAAACAAAGAATAGAAATATCAAGATATTCGGTGGTTCAGAACGTCCCCTTACTGGTGCCCCACCTGCGTTTTTTACGGATGTACATGGAAAACAGGGGCTCGGTCCAATTATTCCAAAGGTGAATGTGACTAACGGAGAAATGGAGAATTTTTTTGAAGTTATTCCTCTTATTGAACAGTATAAGGATGAATTAATTATTGTGAGTTTAGGAAGACTTACCTCCCTAGCAATTTTGTTTATCATGTGCAAACAGTTAATGAAACAAATTAAATCTTACTACGTAATGGGCGGTGCCTTTTTACATCCTGGTAATGTTACCCCTATTTCCGAAGCAAACTTTTATGGCGATCCTACTGCCGCTAATATAGTCCTTCAATCCACAGCTAACATGTACATATACCCATTAAACGTCACTCAATACTCCATCATTACACCAGAAATGGCAGAATACATTGAGGCAAAAGGAAAAGCTCCACTTGTCAAACCGTTATTTGATCATTATTACTACGGATATTATAAAGACGCCCTACCACATTTAAAGGGGAGCCCCTTCCATGACACAATACCAATACTCGCTTTACTTGATAACTCTATGTTTACCTATCACAAATCACCTATCGTTGTCATGACAGAATCTTATGCACAGGGGGCAAGCATTGGAGAATTTCGCTCTTTAGGAGAATCTAAACCATTTATTGATTGGCCGAGTCATCAAATAGCAATTGATTTTGATTATAACCGCTTCTTCAAACATTTCATGTCACTTATGACGGGTGAACAATTTTAGCATAAAAAAAACAGACCGTGATTTCTCACGGTCTGTCGTTTATTTTCTACAATTATCGTTTGATGTTATAGAAAGATTTTACACCATCGTAAACAGCTACTTCGCCTAGCTCGTCTTCGATACGTAATAATTGGTTGTACTTAGCAATACGGTCAGTACGGCTCATAGAACCAGTTTTGATTTGGCCAGCGTTAGTTGCAACTGCGATGTCAGCGATTGTAGCATCTTCAGTTTCACCAGAACGGTGAGATACAACTGCTGTGTAACCAGCACGTTTAGCCATTTCGATAGCTTCGAAAGTCTCAGTTAAAGTACCGATTTGGTTAACTTTAATTAAGATTGAGTTAGAGATACCTTTTTCGATACCTTCAGCAAGTTTTTGAGTGTTAGTTACGAATAAATCGTCACCAACTAATTGTACTTTATCACCGATACGCTCAGTTAATAATTTGTGACCATCCCAGTCGTTTTCGTCTAAACCATCTTCGATAGAGATGATTGGGAAGTCTTTGCAAAGCTCTTCATAGAAATCAACCATTTCTGCAGAAGTTAAGCCAGTACGGCCTTCGCCTGCAAGGTCATATTTACCAGTTTCTTTGTTGTAGAACTCAGAAGAAGCAACGTCCATTCCTAAGAATACGTTCTCGCCAGCTTTGTAACCAGCTTTTTCGATAGCTTCGATGATTACTTCTAAAGCTTCACGGTTAGAACCAAGGTTTGGAGCGAATCCACCTTCGTCACCTACTGCAGTATTAAGACCTTTGTCATGTAATACAGCTTTAAGTGCATGGAATACTTCAGCACCCATACGGATTGATTCTTTGAATGTTGGAGCACCAACTGGTAAGATCATGAACTCTTGGAAGTCAACGTTGTTATCAGCGTGAGAACCACCGTTGATGATGTTCATCATTGGAGTTGGTAATTGTTTTGCATTGAATCCACCAAGGTAACGGTATAATGGAAGACCTACGAAGTCAGCTGCTGCGTGAGCTACTGCCATAGATACACCAAGGATCGCGTTAGCGCCTAGTTTACCTTTGTTTGGAGTGCCATCTAATTCGATCATAGCACGGTCGATACCAGCTTGGTCAGTTACATCGAAACCTTCGATTTCTGGAGCGATAATTTCGTTAACGTTGTTTACTGCGTTAATAACACCTTTACCAAGGTAACGAGATTTGTCACCGTCACGTAATTCTACTGCTTCGTGTTCACCAGTAGATGCACCACTTGGTACGATAGCGCGTCCGAAAGCGCCGCTTTCTGTATAAACTTCTACTTCTACAGTTGGGTTACCACGAGAGTCAAGGACTTCGCGAGCATAAACATCAATAATTGTTGGCATAATAAATTCTCTCCTTTTTATATAAGCAAATTATTTAATAATTGTTTTACCTGTCATTTCTTTCGGTTGCTCAACACCAAGAAGTGTAAGCATTGTTGGAGCGATATCTCCTAAGATACCATCTTCACGTAATTCTACGTCGTTCTTAGTAACGATGAAAGGAACCGGGTTAGTTGTATGAGCTGTCATTGGCTCTCCTTCAGAAGTTAATTCTTCATCCGCATTACCATGGTCAGCAGTAATAAGTGCTACACCATCTTTTGCAAGAATCGCTTCTACAACTTTTCCTAAACATTCGTCAGTTGCTTCTACTGCTTTAATTGTTGGTTCCATCATCCCAGAATGGCCAACCATATCACAGTTCGCAAAGTTAAGAATGATAACATCATGTTTATCATTTTCGATTTCATTTACTAAAGCGTCCGTTACTTCGTAAATGCTCATTTCAGGTTTCAAGTCATACGTTGCAACCTTTGGTGAGTTAATTAAGATACGCTCTTCTCCTGGGAATTCAGCCTCACGACCACCGCTAAAGAAGAATGTAACGTGCGGATACTTTTCAGTTTCCGCGATGCGAAGTTGCTTTAATCCCGCTTGCGCAACAACTTCACCTAAAGTGTTATCAAGGTTCATTGGCTTGAATGCCACGTAACCATCTACAGTTTCACTGAAGTGTGTCATACATACGAATTCTGGAATGTGAGGTACTTTTTCACCACGATCGAACTCACGGAAGTCTTCGTTTGTAAATACACGAGCAATTTGAATTGCACGGTCTGGACGGAAGTTATAGAAGATAACTGCATCATCATCATTGATTGTTGCAACTGGCGTGTTATCTTCGTTAACAATTACAGACGGCAATACGAATTCATCATAGATACCGTTCGCATAAGAGTCTTCTACACACTCTTCTGCTGATTTATAAGTAGGGCCTTCACCATTCACCATAGCACGGTAACATTTTTCTACGCGATCCCAACGCTTGTCACGGTCCATGGAGTAATAACGACCAGAGATAGTCGCGAATTGTCCTACTCCTGTTTCTTTAATTACTTCATTTGTTGCATCGATATAGCTTTGTGCTGTTTTTGGTCCAACATCGCGGCCATCTAAGAATGCATGAATGTATACTTTCTCAACGCCTTCTTTAGCTGCTAAGCGAAGAAGAGCAAACATGTGATTCATGTGACTGTGCACACCACCGTCAGAAAGTAAACCGAATAAATGAAGTGCAGTACCTTTTTCTTTTACGCTTTTAATTGCACTTTGGAACGTTTCGTTCTTATCGAACTCACCTTCACGAATTGCAACGTTAACGCGTGTTAAGCTTTGATATACAATGCGGCCAGCACCGATATTTAAGTGACCAACCTCAGAGTTACCCATTTGACCTTCTGGAAGACCTACTGCCTCGCCACAAGCTGTAAGCGTTGTGTGAGGGAATTTGTTCCAGTAACCATCAAAATTAGGTTTCTTAGCTTGTGCTACAGCATTCCCGTAAGTTTCTTCACGAAGTCCGAAACCGTCAAGAATGATTAAAGCTGTTGGCTTTCTCATTTTACCGCCCCCAGAAGACCTAAGAACGAAGCTGGCTCTAAGCTAGCACCGCCAACTAAAGCGCCGTCGATGTCAGATTGTGCCATATACTCTTTAATGTTTTCTGGTTTTACGCTACCGCCGTATTGGATACGAACAGCTTCTGCAGCTTCTGGAGAAACAGCTTCTGCAACAACTTTACGGATGTGCGCACATACTTCGTTTGCATCTGCAGAAGAAGAAGATTTACCTGTACCGATAGCCCAGATTGGCTCATAAGCGATAACAGTTGCTTTAACTTGCTCTTCTGTTAAACCTGCAAGTGCTTTTGTCACTTGACCTGCTACTAGATCAAATGTTTTTCCGCTTTCGCGCTCTTCTAAAGTCTCACCACAACATACGATTGGTGTTAAACCATGTTCAAATGCTGCGATAGTCTTTTTGTTTACTGACTCATCTGTTTCAGCAAACATTTCACGACGCTCAGAGTGGCCAAGTACTACATAGCCAACTTTTAAGTCGCTAAGTGCTACTGGGCTAATTTCGCCAGTGAATGCACCATTTTTTTCGAAGTGCATGTTTTGTGCACCTACTTGTAAGTCAGTTCCTTCAGTTGCTGCTACAAGGCGCTCTAAGAATAGAGCTGGAGAGCAAACTACTGCATCAACAGCTGAAGCTGCTGGGATTTGACCTTTAACTTCCTCTACGAAGCTAACTGCTTCTGATAGAGTTTTATTCATTTTCCAGTTACCTGCGATAATTGGTTTACGCATGCTTTGCACCGTCCTTTTTCTTTGGCTGCTACTTATTTGTCGTTAAGACAAACTACACCTGGAAGCTCTTTACCTTCCATGAATTCTAATGACGCACCGCCGCCAGTAGAAATGTGGCTCATTTTATCAGCCATACCGAATTTTTCAACAGCTGCTGCAGAGTCACCACCGCCGATAACAGAGTATGTATCTTCTGCATCTGCTAATGCTTGTCCTACTGCTTTTGTACCTTCTGCGAATGGAGTCATTTCGAATACACCCATTGGTCCATTCCATACAACAAGCTTAGAATTTTTAATTACATCTGCATAAATTTCACGTGTTTTAGGACCGATGTCCACGCCTTCCCAGTTAGAAGGGATAGAGTCGATACCAACGATTTTAGTTGTTGCAGTTTCAGAGAATTCCTCAGTGATTACAACATCAACTGGCATGTAGAAGTTTACGCCTTTTTCTTTTGCAAGTTGCATAAATTCTTTAGCTAGTTCGATCTTGTCGTCTTCACATAGAGATAGACCAATTTCATGACCTAAAGCTTTAACGAATGTGTAAGCAAGTCCACCACCGATGATTAAGTTATCTACTTTGTCTAATAGATGACGAATTACACCGATTTTATCTTTTACTTTCGCACCACCGATAATAGCTGTAAATGGACGTTCTGGGTTAGAAAGTGCTTTACCAAGTACATCTAACTCTTTTTCCATTAATAGACCAGATACTGCTGGTAGGTAGTCTGCGATACCTGCTGTAGAAGCGTGAGCACGGTGAGCTGCACCAAATGCATCGTTTACGAAGATGTCAGCAAGTGCTGCAAATTCTTTCGCAAGTTCTGCATCGTTCTTTTCTTCGCCCGCATAGAAACGTACGTTTTCAAGAACTAATACGTCGCCTTCGTTCATTGCTGCAACCATTTCTTGTGCAACTGGTCCGAATGCTTCGTCCGCTTTTTTAACGTCTTTACCAAGAAGCTCGCCTAAACGTGCTGCTACTGGAGTTAAACGCATTTCTTCTACTACTTGACCTTTTGGACGGCCTAAGTGACTTGCTAAAATAACTTTCGCACCTTGCTCTACTAAATATTGAATTGTAGGAAGAGCTGCACGGATACGAGTTTCATCTGTAATTTTGCCTTCTTTCATAGGTACGTTGAAATCAACGCGGCAAAATACACGCTTACCTTTTAAATCTACGTCACGAATTGATTTTTTGTTCATTGGATTTCCCTCCGACTACTAGTTAGGATTGACAAAACCCACTCAAAAGCTTAACACATTTGCTTTTAAAACGAAAGAAGAGAGAGAGGGAACAAACCCTCTCCCTCGTTTTGTCATTGATAACTTATATAATTAAGAATTAAAGACCTTTTGAAGTCATGTAAGCTGCTAAGTCTACTACGCGGTTAGAGTAACCAGTTTCGTTATCGTACCAAGAAAGTACTTTAACCATGTTACCTTCCATTACCATTGTAGATAATGCATCGATTGTAGAAGAAGCTGTACATCCGTTATAGTCGATAGATACTAATGGCTCTTCGCTGTATCCAAGGATACCTTTTAATTCGCCTTCAGCTGCTGCTTTGAATGCTGCATTTACTTCTTCAACTGTTACTTCTTTGTCAAGTTCAACAACTAGGTCAACTAGAGAAACGTTAGCAGTTGGAACACGTACAGCGCCACCGTTTAATTTACCTTTAAGTTCTGGTAATACTAATGCTACAGCTTTAGCTGCACCAGTAGATGTTGGGATCATGTTTTCAGCTGCTGCACGAGCACGACGTAAATCTTTGTGTGGTAAGTCTAAGATTTGTTGGTCGTTAGTGTAAGAGTGAATTGTTGTCATCATTCCGCGTTTTACGCCGAATTTTTCGTTTAATACTTTAGCGAATGGAGCTAGACAGTTTGTAGTACAAGAAGCGTTAGATACTACGTTGTGGTTAGCTGCATCGTATTGTTCGTGGTTAACACCCATAACTACAGTGATATCTTCGTCAGAAGCTGGAGCTGAGATGATAACTTTCTTAACTGATCCACCTAAGTGTTTCTCAGCGTCTGATTTTTTAGTGAAACGGCCAGTAGATTCTACTACTACTTCTACTCCGTAGTCGCTCCATGGTAATTGAGCTGGGTCACGCTCAGCGATAACTTTAATTTCTTTACCGTTAACAACGATGCTGTTTTCGTTAGCAGATACTTCTGCATTTAAAGTTCCGTGAACTGTGTCATATTTTAAAAGGTGAGCTAATGTTTTAGCATCTGTTAAGTCATTGATTGCTACTACTTCTACCTCAGAGTTGTTAAGAGCTGCGCGGAATACGTTACGTCCGATACGTCCAAATCCATTAATACCAATTTTAGTCATTTGAATTTCCTCCTTGGGGGATTATATTAAAGGGTAAAACCCTTTGTTAACTGTTTTGCTGCACCTTCATCTGTAATTAGAATTGAAGTGTGCCCTTGTTTAATTACAGCCTGTATTGCTTTTGCCTTTGAAGAACCTCCAGCGACTGCAACAACGTGAGATACATTTTGTAAATCCTCTAGTTGCATACCAACTGTTCTTACTTTATGAACAACATTTCCTTCTTCATTAAAGTAGTAACCGAAAGCTTCGCCAACTGCTTCGCTTGCCTGAATCTTTAACCAATCTGCTTCTGAAGTACTTCTGCGACGTGCCATTGTTAACGCATCACCTATTCCATGAATGACGATATTGGAAGATCGAATCAACTCAAGAACTTCTTTCACGGAAGGCTCTGTCACAATAGACGCATATGCTTCGCTGCTAACATGATCTGGAACATACAATAAGCGATAATTACTCATCGTATTTTGCGCCATCTTGGCACAAATGGTATTGGCTTCTAACTCGACGCCTTCTCCAATTCCACCACGTGCTGGGACAAATAGCATATGTAAATCTTTGCAATCAAGTTGCATCATGTCCGCAGCAGCAGCTAGCGTAGTTCCTCCAGCCACAGCAACGATATTATTCGCTGTCAGACGGTCTTTTATACAAGTCACACAAGCACGGCCCATCTCCAGTTTGACCCAAGGTGATTCATCACTATCACCAGGGACAACGAAAACTTCATCCAAGTCTAATGTTTCCTTAAGTTGCTTTTCTAAAACCTTTAACCCGGAAATTTCTTTCATAAAGTCTTCCAAAGCAAGAACTAAAGCTGTTCCTTCTTCTGTCAAAGTCATTCCAGAAGAAGCGACGTGAACTAAGTTTTGTTCTTTCAAAACTTGAACTTCACTTCGCAATACTCGTTCTGTCATACCGAGACTTGCTGATAAGTTTCTTCTTCCAATCGGCTGCATGAGCCTAATGTATTGAAGAATTTGCATTCTCGTTTGCATAACAGGTAGCAGATCAGGTAATAATTTTTTTGTGTTCTGAATCCATGAGCGCATATCTTTTCTCCTCACTACATCGGTTCATTTTCCCTCGTGGTCACTTTACGTCCCGTAGTGACATTTTGTGTCCCACATAGGTTAAAAAAATAATCCCTGCTACGTGTATTATTGTAACAGGAGATAGAAACTTATTCAACTCTTAACTGCATTCTTTATATAGTTTATTATGACACCTTTGTGAATGTTACCATATTCTACTTGTTTTCCGTCCATTTCTACAACCGGAATCATTAAGTGATATTTTTCTAAAAGGTCATTATCTTCATATATATCTATTTCCTCGATTTGAAAAGAATATTCACATTGTACTTCCTGTAAAACTTGTTTTGCCTTCACGCAAAGGCCACAATCTTTTTTAGTATACAGTACAACTTTCATCTTCTTCACCTATCCGATCGTTTTTCGTAATGACGAAGCTGGGATATGCATTTGTTCTCTATACTTCGCCACCGTTCTTCGAGAAATAACAATTTCATGCTCTTCTTCTAATAATTTTGAAATCTTTTGATCTGAAAGTGGCTTTTTCTTATCCTCTGCCCCAATTAGCGTTTGAATAAATTGTTTTACACGTTTTGTAGAAACTGCTTCATCTTCAGTCGTCGAAACGGCATTGCTAAAGAACGATTTCATCTCAAATAAACCGTGTGGTGTTTGAACATATTTATTTCGCGTCGCACGACTAATTGTCGATTCATGCACACTTAACTCTTCCGCTACCTCTTTTAAAGCGAGAGGTCTTAAATACTCTGGACCTTTCCAGAAGAAATCACGTTGTTTTTCCATAATAATAGTCATTACTTGCAGCAGCGTCTGTTTTCTCTGCTTCAAACTGCGCATAATCCACTGCACATGCTGATACTTTTCTGATACGTAAGATGCTACTTCACTTTCACTATTATTAAGAAGCGCACTATATTCAGAATGAATTTCAATTCTCGGCATATTTCTCTCGTTCATTTGTAAGACGAGGCGATCGCCATCTTTTTTCACCGCCATATCAGGTACAATGTAAAGTGGTTTATCTGAAGAAAACGCAAGACCTGGTTTTGGTTGTAATGACGTTATACAATTTACCGCACTCTGCAATTCCTCATTACTACACTTCAACACTTGAACAAGCTTTCGCCAATCTTTCTTCACGAAATAAGCGAAATGATCTTCTACAACCTCTTCTGCTAATCCATTACGTCTTTGTAAGCGCTTCAATTGTAAAGTTAAACATTCCTGAATATTACGCGCCCCTACCCCTGCTGGTTCCAGTGATTGGACAAGCTCTACAGAGCGGTCGACTACATGAATCTGTGCAGAAAGGAGCTCTGCTAACTCTTCATTCGTTTCTTGTAAATATCCATTTCCATCCATGTTCATAATAATGAAAGAAGCTACTTTTCGCTCTTCTTCATCTATTTTATAATACTGTATTTGATTTAATAAATGTTGCTGAATCGTTGTAGAATCCACACTGTAGATCTCCATCTGATTCTCGACTTGTTTGCTGGTACTTTTACTGTTGTTAGAGCTCTTTTTCTTCTCCCTCTCAAAACCACCTAACTCAATAAGGGGATTCTCTAACGATTGCTCATACAAAAACTCCGATAATTCTTGTACATTATACTGGAGCATTGTAATCGCTTGCCTTAACTCTTGTGTCATTGCCAAACGTAAGCTTTGTTCTTGTAAAAGACTTGCCTTCAAACTAATCTCCCCCTTGTTTCTATTGTACAATAAGTTTGGTAAAAGGAGAATCCTCACGCAGACACCCATTCCAAAATATTATTAATTTATATGTATTAATGAGATTTACAACTTACAACCGAAATTTGAATAATATTGAAAGAAAATAATAATATTTATTTTTTAACACTAAGTACTAATAGTAAATATTAATACAAGATATTAAAATGAGCAATAAAAAAAAGAGAAGATCCCATCTTCTCTTCCACTAATCAACTATTTTTCAAAAGTTGAAATAACTTCAAGCTCTTACCGCTTCGCAAAATACCCTTTGGATATACTTTCGCAGCAAATAAAGAAATCAGGCTAATACTACTTAACAGAACCAATATAGACGCTGCAATTTCCATACCACTCACAGACCCATTAATAATCCTAACTATCATACTAATTGGAGCTGTAAACGGTACATATGATGTCACCCTTGATACTAGCCCTTCAGGGTTATCAAGTACTACTAATAACTCCACCACTAAGCTCCCCATCAATATAAGAGTAATTGGCATCGTTGTTCCAGATAATTCTTCTGGCCTGCTTACCATAGAACCAAACACTGCGAAAAGTGCCGCATAAACGAAGTAACCGAGAACAAAATATAACAAGAAATATGCAGCGTGCTCACCTGTAATCATATTTACATCAATATTCACTCCAAAAAACGAATCCGATACTTTAAAAATTCCAGATTTAATATATAGCGCCATACTAAAGAAGAAGATAAATAACTGTGTCAAACTAGCAAGACCGACTCCTAAAATTTTCCCGAAAACCATATGGACAGGAGATACTTTTGTGACCATCACTTCCATAACACGTGAGGCTTTCTCTGATGCAACTGCTGTCGCGATAGCATTTCCATATGAAGTGATTGCTAAGTACATAATCGCTACTAATAAATATACTAGTAAAAATGAACTTGTTTCTTCATTATTTAAGTTTTGTTTTGTCGCTTGCACGTTCATCGTCAGTGATTTCACAGCCTCTTCTGATAACTGCTGCTTAACTACCGCACTTTGAAAATACTGATTTTGTACAAATACCTGTGCACTTTGAATCAACTTAGGATTATCTAGCTTCATAAAGTAATCTAATACTGGTTCAGCACCCGCACCCTCTTTTAATATAAAGAGCGCTTCGACTTTCTTATCTAACAATTCTTGCTTATATTGATTTAATTTTGTTTTATCTCCCAAAGACCAATCCCATTCTGGAAGAGCTTTACTAAGATTAGATTGATCCACCGTAACATTAGGTACTTCAGAAATAAATACAACCTTTGCTTTTTCTTTCTCTCCAGAAAACTTTTGTACTAAAGTTGGAAAAGAGAATAAGAATATCCCTCCTCCTATTAATAGCAATGTCATCCCAATAAATATTTTCGTTCTCACACGGTCCCAGTACGTTTGCCCTAAAACAATCCAGAAATTCCTCATTACTTATGCACCCGCCTTTTCAACAAAGATTTGATGTAAAGAAGGTTCTTTAATAGAAACATCTCGGATATATTGTTTAGTTTTAATATCTTCAAGCAGCGAAAATGCATCCTCTCCATCATTAACTTTAATCATGAACGTACGATTAACTTTTTCAAAATTGAAATTCTTCTCCTTAAGAATAGGTTCAATATCCCCTTCCGTTTGCAACGTCATATATTTATATTGATAACTTTTCTTAATATCTGACAAGGCACCCGATAATACAAGTTGACCGTTTTTCATAATACAAATTTCCTCACAGAACGTTTCTACACTGTCCATTTGATGACTACAAAAAATAATCGTTTTTCTTTGCGCAATTAACTCGAGCACAACATTTTTTAACATCTCTGCATTTACAGGATCCAATCCACTAAATGGTTCATCTAGTATGATGAATTCCGGATTATGCAATATCGCTGAAATCAATTGGATTTTTTGTTGATTTCCCTTTGACAATTCCTCTGTTTTCTTCTTTAAATGTGGTGTCATTTCTAATTTTTCTAGCCATTGTAACACATGCCTTTTTGCAAGATTAGCTGGCATTCCTTCTAACTTGCCGAAATACACCAATTGCTCCACTACATTCATTTTCGGGTATAATCCACGCTCTTCTGGTAAATAGCCAATAGATAGGTCTTTCTTTGAAAAAGGGCGATTATTCCATAGAATTTGGCCGCTATCCGGTTTGATTAAATCTAAGATCATACGAATCGTTGTCGTCTTACCAGCACCATTTCGGCCCAGCATCCCTAAAATTCCACCTTCTTCTACACGTATATTTAAATCATTAACGGCTTTATATTCACCAAATGTTTTATTTAATCCTTGAATTTCAAATGCCATCCATAACAGCTCCTTTTAGCTTTTTACGAAATAAATAACCGCCATTCCTAATACAATCCCGCCTACCATCAACAAAAACTTTTTCATAACTATTTCCTCCTTCATTGACTTGTTAAGTTGTATCTTTATCATAGACTTCTTTCTGATGCTATTGCCCGCAATCCGTACTGTATTTACCGTAAAAAAAGCGAACCACTCTTATGTGGTTCACCGCAATTTCAACAGATGAAGTTGATTGTATGAAAACTTCTTAAATGTTATTATAAAAATATTCAGAAATTAAATGATGTACCTACAAAGAGAGGTGTCCAAACCGTTGCAGATACAACGTAACTTCGTTTTCATTTCATGTGTAACTATCCTGTATTTTTGTTTACAAGGCTATATCTTATATAAAATAAACCAACCATATAGCGGCGTTCTTATTTCTAAAACAGACTCAGCTACATACACAATAGCAAAAATTAATTCCTCCGGTTGGGCTTTTCATACAGACTTAAAAGAAGGAGATATAATCTATTCAATTAATAAAGAGAAACCTCATTTAGGAATACTTCCTGGATATCAAAACCAATCACTAACTGCATCTGAAATACAAGTTAAAAAAGACGATATTACTCAAACTTATAAAGGAACAGAACATTTCATTGATTATCGTGACAAAATCATTTCTGTATACTTCCCCTTCCTACTCGCTTTTATTTGTTTAGGGTTATCTATTTTTCTTTATACCAAGAAGCCTTTGAACCGAGAAACATTCTTTTTGATCACGTTTCTATTCATGACTTCCTCAAGTCTTCTAATTGCAGTTGAATCTGGTAAAGGTGATTTTATCGCCCTCATTATTTTAAGTATTGTATTTCAAGGTACACCTATGTCTCTCATTTTATTATTGAATGAATTATTCAAGAAAAAACAACTATACGTCATTTCTATGAGATTTCTAAAAATCGACATTGCAATTGGCATCATTTTACTATCACTCTCTATTTTAATGATGTTCATTCCATTTCCCGTAGTTAATACCGATGGATTAGAACTAATTTACCTTTCAATAAATATTATCTTTTGCATATACTTTTTAATCCGTGCCTATATCAAATATCACAATACAGTACATAAACCATTTTTAAAATTAATGCTCACGATCCATTCCATTGCCTTCTTTCCGTTCGTTACACTCTATGCTCTTCCAGATGCAATATTCAGTACACCGATTCTCTCAGCAGATATTGGAGCTATGTTCCTAATCGCTCTTCCAATCGGTTATTTTTATTTAGTAGCGACTAAGCAGATTTTTGATATAGATTTTGTATTTGATCGTTTACGATATTACGCATTTCTGTCACTAATCCCAACTCTATTAATTGCAATCATTACGAGCTGGAGCATTTATGACAAAGACAATTTTCTCTCTCGACTGCTGCAAAGTTTTATTATTATTTTCCCGTTAAACATTCTATTTCTCATATTAAAAGAAAGATTAGATTTTACATTCCGTAATCACCTCTTTCGGACTAAAACAAACTTATACGTAAACATTGAACAGTTTACCGCACAGCTATCATCTATTATGAAAACAGAAGAGTTAGAGAAAAAATTCACTAATGAAATCGTTTCGATGTTGAAACCTTCTTTTGTTCAATTTGTTCAATATGATATGAAAGACAACACATATACACAATGCAACGGGTATGGACAAACGAAAGATTTCACACTTTCTAAAAAGAAAAAATGGAGTATGGCAGCATTACTAATTAATGATTTATTAGAGGATGATGGATGCATCGGCATTTACTTATACTCTACTAAACATATAAAACACTACATCTGGATTGGAAGAAAAGTGAATAATATTAAATATAATACGCATGAAAAATCATGGTTCATCACTGTCACGACATACGTCCGTCTTATTTACGAAAACTTGTATACCATTAATGAAATTATTCATTCTCTAGAGCAGGAGAGTTTAGAATCCAAAACAAATTCTGCAAGCTTATCACGCCTACTCTTTCAAATTTCTGAACAAGAAAGGCGCCGACTCGCTTCAGATTTACACGACTCTGCATTACAAGATCAAATCGTATGGTACCGCAAACTAGACTCTTTACTAAAAAACAAATCCGTTCCACTAGAATTAAAAAATGAACTAAAAAAAATCCCTTCGGTATGCACGATGTAATACAACAAATTCGCGACACATGTAATGAATTGCGTCCATCACTTTTATCAGATGCTGGTTTAATTGGTGCATTAAGAGAATTGCTAGCCCAAACACAATTACGCGTGCAGTTTCAAATTCAATTTGATCATGAATCAATTCAAGAACATCATTACGATTTTGACAAAATTTTATCTTTATATCGTATCATTCAAGAACTACTAACTAACGCAGATAAACATTCCGAGGCAACCATCGTATCGATTTTTTTATGGGAAGAGAATAACTGTATTTTCCTAGACTACCGAGACAACGGCAAAGGTTTTAATATAGACACTCCCCACTCTCCTAAGCAGCATATGGGGCTTTCCGGTATAAAAGGAAGGCTTCAATCAATTGGTGGAGAAATACATATAGTATCCGAAGCTAAAAAAGGACTTCAAATAAACATTACAGTTCCGAGGTGGTAAATAATGATTCGAGTATTAATTGTAGATGATCATCAAATTGTAGGCGAAGGAACAAAGAGCATGATTGAATTAGAAGAAGATATGCAAGCAGAATATATTTTAAATGAACAGGAAGCACTTATAAAAAGTGATGCTACACCTTTTGACGTATACCTCTTGGACATGAATATGCCCAATTGTAGTGGTATTGAACTCGCCCAGAAAATATTACATATTC
The DNA here is from genome assembly GCF_056530295.1 of Bacillus sp. PK6-16. NCBI lineage: Bacteria > Bacillati > Bacillota > Bacilli > Caryophanales > Bacillaceae > Bacillus > Bacillus sp. PK6-16. Next base: position 376,176 of record NZ_CP096511.1, on the reverse strand, counting down.
AAACAGATGCAAAAATCATTTTATATACAGGTTTTGAATACGTATCCCAATTCAATTTATTAATAAACTCTGGTATCAGCGGAATTATTAGTAAATCAGCTTCTCAGCAAGAGCTATTAATGGCAATTCGTGCAGCTGTAAACGGATATACTTTACTTCCTATTTCGTTATTACGTCAACTACGTACAGACGATATAACGACTCAACAACTTGAAAATAAAACCGCTCTTCTTACACAAAAAGAATTAGAAATCTTAGAATCCGTCTCTAAAGGAAGTAGCAATAAACAAATTGCTGATGAACTGTACATGAGTTCAAGAGCTGTAGAATACAACCTAACAAAAATCTTCAAAAAATTAAAAGTAGGATCACGCTCCGAAGCTTTAACAGAAGCAATGAGACAAGGCATTTTGAAAGTACACATATAAAATGAGACTTCCATCAGTTTATTTTGTTTAACCCTCAAATAATGAGATAAATAAAAAAGTCCTAACCTACAAAACGTAAGTTAGGACTTTTTGACGCGCCCAGAGGGATTCGAACCCCCGGCAGACGTGGTACCGGAAACCACCGCTCTATCCGACTGAGCTATGGGCGCATGATTATAGAAAACACTTCATTTTCTTCTCATAATAATAGCAATAAAATCCATCTAAATCAATAAAAATATCCCCATAATACCTTATACACCTTAGCTAAAAGCATATAAAATCTATTCCACCCCTAAATTTTCCAATCATAAATTCACCCCAACTCACAAATTATAATCTTTGAATTGATATTCCAAAGGGGGCTTCATTCAATGACTGTAATTACAAAATTAAAGCAAACTGTTTCTGGATTAAAAAGTGCACAAGCTAGCTTAGAGGGATTCGCTCTTGATACGGATAACCAACAAGCTAAGCAACTTTTCCAAACAGCTGCGCAGCAAACACAAACGATTATCGATTCTTTAAACCCACGCGTTGAAGAAGTCCAACAAGAAGAACCACAATACTCACAGCAATAACGAATCAGATTTGCTGTGAAATAGAAAAAGGATGATATGCAGTCATCCTTTTTCTATCACATTACATATTGCAATAGAAATGGAATGATAATTATGCGAAAACTCGGCCTCATAACCGCATTATTTGCACTTCTATTTAGCTCTTTTACCGGATGTGATAATAGTCCTTTAGATAAAAAAGTGAAAGAAGAAGCAAAACGAACGGAGAAAGAAAAAGGTCCAAAGTTAACAAAGACGAGTACGGAATCCTTTAATCAATCTATATCACAAGGAGCGAAAAAAAGAGCTCTCGCTATGGATGAAATTATAAAAAGCACAGCAGTAAATTCAAATTTAGATCTCTACATAGCAGTTACACCTGAGCATCACGAAAGGTTTGGATTAAAGCCGCTGCGTAAAAAGCTTCAAAAGCAACTAAGTGATGAGCACCCTACTTTCGATGTTCGTGTCAGTACAGATAAAAAAATCTTTATGTTACTCGAAAAACTCGAAAGAAAAATTAAGGAAAAAGAAGTATCTAAAGATGAAATTAATAAACAATTAAAATTCATTGGTAAAAAAATGGAGTCTAACACTTAACGCTTTTTAAAAGAAAAGGAAGGATTGCAATGGCTAGTAAAGATAAAAACTTAACCCCTGTACAACAGGAGTATAAAAAATTCGAACAAGAACGCGAACCGAAACGACCTGTCTTAAAAAATTGTATAAAAGCCTTTTTCGTCGGTGGTTTTATTTGCTTCATCGGACAACTCATTTCTACTTTTTACATCACATATTTTGATTTCACTGAACGCTCAGCAGGCAATCCAACAGTCGCAACTCTCATTTTCATCTCCATGTTACTAACTGGATTTGGTATATATGATCGTTTTGGACAGTTTGCCGGAGCAGGTACAGCTGTACCTGTTACTGGATTTGGTAACTCTGTTATTGCCGCATGTATTGAGCATCGAACGGAGGGATTTGTCCTTGGCGTTGGCGGCAATATGTTTAAACTAGCTGGTTCTGTTATTTTATTTGGTGTATTTTCCGCTTTCGTCATCGCACTTATTAAAACTATTCTCGTTCAATGGGGAGGGCTATAAATGTTACAAGGACACCGAACGTGGGTATTTGAAAACAAACCAGTCATTATCTCAACAGGGGTTGTCGGTGGACCATTTGAAGCAAAGGGGAACATCCCAGAAGACTTCGATATCCTTCATGAAGATTTATGGCTCGGACAAGATTCCTATGAAAAAGCACATAAAATTTTATTCGAAGAAGCTTGTAGTCGCGCTACTGAAAAAGCAGAGCTTCGTAAAGATGATATTCAATTCGTACTCGCAGGAGATTTAATTAATCAAATTACTCCAACAAGCTTTGCTTGCCGCACACTGGGCACTCCTTATCTCGGATTATTCGGGGCTTGCTCTACTTCTATGGAAGGTTTAGCACTTGGAGCAAGTATCGTAAATGCAAAAGGTGCAAAATATTTATTAACTGGAGCTTCAAGCCATAATACTGCTGTAGAAAAACAATTCCGCTACCCTACCGAATACGGTGGACAAAAGCCGCCTACTGCACAGTGGACAGTAACCGGAGCAGGAGCCGCTATTTTAAGCGATACTGGCCATGGTCCAAGAGTAACATCTGCAACGATTGGGCGAGTTGTTGATATGGGATTAACGGATCCGTTTAATATGGGAGGCGCAATGGCTCCAGCTGCAGTTGATACAATTGAAGCCCATTTACGTGAACGCCAAATTGATGCCTCTTACTACGATTTAATCGTAACAGGTGATCTCGGACATGTAGGACGCGAAATTGCTTATGACTTACTACATAAACACGGAACGAAAGTAACGAGCGAACAATTTCAAGATTGCGGAATTATCATTTATAGAGAAGGACAACCTGTCATAGCTGGTGCTAGTGGGCCTGGATGTTCCGCAACAGTCGTGTACGGTCATTTATTAAACCGAATGAAAAGAGGAGAGTTCAAAAAAATACTTGTCGTTGCGACAGGCGCTTTACTATCTCCACTTACATTCCAACAAGAAGAAACGATTCCGTGTATCGCTCATGCCGTTTCGATTGAATTTGGAGGTGCAACGCAATGATTTTTTTCTGGGCTTTCGTCATTGGCGGACTCATATGTGTAATCGGCCAACTTATGTTTGATGTCGGCAAACTAACACCCGCTCATACAATGGCAACACTCGTTGTTGCTGGAGCTATATTAGATGGATTTAATTTGTATGAGCCATTAATTGATTTCGCTGGAGCCGGGGCAACTGTACCTATTACAAGCTTTGGTAATGCCCTCGTTCATGGCGCAATGGAAGAAGCTGCAAAACATGGCATCGTTGGCGTTATTACCGGCATGTTTAAAGTAACGAGCGCCGGTGTATCAGCAGCTATTATTTTCGGCTTCATTGGAGCATTACTATTCAAACCGAAAGGATAAGAGGTATTTATATGACTGTTATCGCTAGCGTAAAAACTTGCCTTGCTAGTGTAAGGGGCGCCCAAGCAAGTTTAAGCTCCCTTTCATTAAATTCACAAGACGAAGAATCAAAACGCGTATTTCATGAATGTATGTTAGAAATGGACAGCGTCATCGCTGATTTAAAGGATAGAATTTCAGTATTAGAACGTGAAGAACCTCAATATAAAGGGTTTTAAGTAGACTGGAGGAAACGACTATGTCTCACCTGCCGGAATGGACACTTGTCATTCTTCGCTCTGTATTCATATTAATTATTTTATTCGCTATTACGAAATGGTTAGGGAAAAGACAAATCTCTCAGCTTTCCTTTTTTGAATACATAGCCGGAATGACGATTGGTGACATCGCTGCCCAAGTATCTACAGGGCTCGATTCAAAATTTTTTCACGGCGTCTTTGCGATACTCATTTTCGCTGTGGTACCTTTTTTAACAGGAATCCTCTCTTTAAAGAACAAAACAGCTCGGGACTTCTTTGAAGGGAAATCTACCGTATTAATAAAAGACGGAAAGATACTCGAAGATAACTTGAAGAAAGAAAAATATACGAGTGACGAATTACTGGAACTTCTCCGTGGAAAAAGTGCGTTCAGCGTAGCTGAAGTCGAATTTGCTGTCTTAGAACCAAGCGGAGAATTAAATGTATTATTAAAGAAAGATTCCCAGCCACTTACAGCAAAAGACATCGGTTTAAAAGTACCAAACGAGAAAGAACCACAAACTGTTATTATGGATGGAAATGTACTAGATGAACCTCTTTCAGCAAGCGGACATAACCGCGCTTGGCTACATTCAGAATTAGAAAAACTCGGTGTTGTTATTGAAAATGTCTTCCTCGGTCAAGTGGATTCATACGGACAACTTACTATCGACATTTACAATGACAAACTCCAGATGCCTTCTCCTCAAAACAAACCTTTATTATTAGCATCTTTAAAAAAATGTCATGCTGATCTCGAACTATTTTCCTTAGAAACAAAGTCGAAATCAGCAAGCGAAATGTATAGTAAAAACGCGAAACAAATCGAAAAGATTTTAAATAAAGTAACCTATCTTTTAAAAGACTAATTATCGAAAGAACGCTTCAGTTAAAAGGCGTTCTTTTCTTTTTTCTCCAGTTTTCATAACGTTTAAATTTATGTAATTCGGTTATGATGTTGAAGATACATAAGCAGGGAATTTCGAAAACATAGCGAATATTTCATGGTACAACTACATATTTTTTTGATTTAAAGTGGTTTCGTTTGACCTTTATTGACCATAATTGTATTATAAGACTAAGAAAGCTTTATAAGGAGGAAATAACAGATGAATTTAATTCCTACAGTAATTGAACAAACAAATCGTGGAGAACGCGCTTACGATATTTACTCTCGACTATTAAAAGACCGCATCATTATGCTTGGTAGTGCAATTGATGACAACGTAGCTAACTCAATCGTTTCCCAGCTTTTATTCTTGGAATCTCAAGATCCAGAAAAAGATATTCACATCTACATCAACAGCCCTGGTGGTTCTATCACAGCGGGTATGGCAATCTATGATACAATGCAGTTTATTAAACCACAAGTATCAACAATCTGTATCGGTATGGCTGCATCTATGGGTGCATTCTTACTTGCAGCAGGTGAAAAAGGAAAACGTTACGCACTTCCAAACAGTGAAGTAATGATTCACCAACCACTTGGTGGAGCACAAGGTCAAGCGACTGAAATCGAAATCGCTGCAAAACGTATCCTATTCTTACGTGAAAAACTAAACCAAATTCTTGCTGACCGCACTGGTCAACCACTTGAAGTACTACAACGCGACACAGACCGCGACAACTTCATGACAGCAGAAAAAGCTTTAGAATACGGTTTAATCGATAAGATCTTTACAAATCGTTAATAACTAAAAGCGAAAGCGGCTCGTTCAGAATCGCAGGGCGATGGAGTCCCTGATTCCGAGGCGCTTTTTGCCTCGAATGAAGGGGCGAAGCGACCGGAGATTCTAGCCGCTGGAGCTGGATACAACTAAAAGCGAAAGCGGCTCGTTTAGAATCGCAGGGCGATGGAGCACCTGATTCCGAGGCGCTTTTTGCCTCGAATGAAGGGGCGAAGCGACCGGAGATTCTAGCCGCTGGAGCTGGATACAACTAAAAGCGAAAGCGGCTCGTTTAGAATCGCAGGGCGATGGAGCACCTGATTCCGAGGCGCTTTTTGCCTCGAATGAAGGGGCGAAGCGACCGGAGATTCTAGCCGCTGGAGCTAGATACATAAAAAAAGCGAAAGCGGCTCGTTTAGAATCGCAGGGCGATGGAGCACCTGATTCCGAGGCGCTTTTTGCCTCGAATGAAGGGGCGAAGCGACCGGAGATTCTAGCCGCTGGAGCTAGATACATAAAAAAAGCGAAAGCGGCTCGTTTAGAATCGCAGGGCGATGGAGCACCTGATTCCGAGGCGCTTTTTGCCTCGAATGAAGGGGCGAAGCGACCGGAGATTCTAGCCGCTGGAGCTAGATACATAAAAAAAGCGAAAGCGGCTCGTTTAGAATCGCAGGGCGATGGAGCACCTGATTCCGAGGCGCTTTTTGCCTCGAATGAAGGGGCGAAGCGACCGGAGATTCTAGCCGCTGGAGCTAGATACATAAAAAAAGCGCCCTATTACAGGGCGCTTTTTTATTATCATGCACCTCCGTCTGGATACCCACCCTGGTATTCACCTAAATATATCAACGGTTCGACACAACATATCGATTTACCGACAATCTACGACAAGGACAAACCACCTACATACCCCCTATCCCGAAAACTCCCTTTAAGTAAACCGCAAAAACAAAAAGCTATCGCATATACGCGATAGCTTCTTATTGTACATATGCAGCTAATGCTTCTAAAGCCTCTTCTGCATCTGAACCTTCTGTTGTAATTGTTATCATGCTTCCAGTTCCAATTGCTAAGCTCATAATCCCCATTATGCTCTTTGCATTTACTGTCTTTCCATCTTTCTCGATGAAGATATCTGCATGAAAGCGATTTGCCTCTTGTACAAACAACGCAGCCGGACGTGCTTGTAAACCGTTTTTTAATGAAACCTGAACTCGTTTTTGAACCACAGCTCCATTTCCCCTTTAACCTCTTATTTTTTTACTAACGTTTCCCCCGCGCGTAATTTCTCTGCGATTTCATCGATTTTACGCAAACGATGATTAATACCCGACTTACTAATCTTCCCCCCGGATACCATCTCACCTAACTCTTTCAATGTTACATCTTGATAATCTCTTCGTAATTGTGCAATCTCTTGTAATTTATCCGGCAAAATATCAAGACCAACTGTCTCATCAATATAACGAATATTTTCAATCTGTCTTAGTGCTGCACCAATTGTTTTATTTAAATTAGCTGTTTCGCAGTTCACTAAACGATTTACAGAATTACGCATATCACGTACGATTCGAATATCTTCAAATCTTAAAAGTGCATTATGAGCACCTATAATATTTAAAAACTCTGTAATTTTTTCTGCTTCTTTCAAATACGTAATGTACCCTTTTCTTCTTTCCAACGTCTTACTATTTAAATCAAATCCGTTCATCAGTTCACATATAGCATCATTATGTTCCTTATATAACGAAAAGATTTCTAAATGATAAGATGATGTCTCTGGGTTATTTACCGAACCACCTGCTAAAAATGCGCCACGTAAGTACGATCGTTTACAACATTTCTTCTCAATCAATTCTTGTGATATATTTCGAATAAATGAAAAGTCATCTCGAACGATATGAAGATCAGCTAATATTTCGCGAGACTTCTCAACAAGCCGCACAATATATACATTATTTTTCTTCAAGCGCATTTTTTTACGGACAAGCAATTCTACCGTCACGTCATATCCTTTTTTCAAAAGCGTATAAATCCTTCTTGCAATTGCCGCATTTTCCGTTTGAATATCGATAGATAGACGACGGTTTGAAAAAGAAAGCGACCCGTTCATTCGAAGTAACGCTGATAATTCTGCTTTCTCACAGCATTCCTTCATCTCAAGATTCGTCAACTCTTTCTTTGTTTCTGATGCAAATGACACAGTCAACACCTCCTTATACGATTATTATGGAACAAAATTCTTGTCCTATATGAATGAGGAGCGCTACCTCAAACGAGGCAACGCATATTTATAACAATGAATATAAAATGGACGCTAACTTTAACGTATCATGCCTTACAACATGATCATCATACTTCGCTAATCCCTCTTGAATAACATCAATATTATTTTCAACAAAACGTTCTTCATCCACTACAACTGGTGTAGACATTTCTTCCTCATATGACTTGCGTAATTCACAAGGAATCTCACGGTTATTTACAATTGCAGTATTGATAAATGGTTGCCCTAAATGATCGTGTAACGCCTGCACATGATCAAAAGCAGTATATCCCATCGTTTCACCCGCTTGTGTCATAACGTTACATACATATACCTTCTTCGCCTTTGCAGCAAGAACAGCGTCTCCAATTTTGTTAACAACTAAATTGGGCAATATACTCGTATACAAACTTCCAGGACCGAAAACAAGTAAATCAGCTCGTTTAATCTCAGCCAACGTTTCATGCAATGGCTCTACATCTTCTGGAGTTAAAAAGACACGATTAATCTTCTTTCCGTAATAAGGAATCTTTGATTCACCTGTTACAATTTCCCCATCTTCAAGTTCCGCATGAAGTACCGCACTTTGATTCGCTGCTGGTAATACACGTCCTCTAACATTTAATACTTTACTTGTTTCTGTAATTGCATGGAAAAAGTCTCCTGTAATCGAGGTCATACCTGCCAACAATAGATTTCCTAACGCATGACCTTTCAGTCCGTCTCCTGTTGTGAAACGGTGCTGAAATAAAGCTTCCACCAGTGGCTCTACATCCGATAACGCAACAAGTACGTTACGGATGTCACCTGGAGGTGGAATTTCTAGCTCATCACGTAATCTACCCGAACTGCCACCATCATCAGCAATTGTAACAACTGCTGTAATATCAACAGGATATTGCTTTAATCCTCTTAATAAAACAGAGAGTCCAGTTCCGCCTCCCATGATGACAATTTTAGGCTTTCTCTCTTTTTTCATCCCTTAATGGCCCTTTCTCTTCTCCACATCACGATGAGATACATGAACACTATACTCTGGTTTCAAATGTTTCCCAAGGTATTCTGTAAGCGTAACAGAACGATGCTGTCCACCTGTACATCCAATTGCAATTACAAGTTGACTTTTGCCTTCTCTTTTATAATGAGGCAGCATGAAAGTAATCAGATCCGTCAACTTCTCTAAAAACTTATGTGTCTCATTAAATTTCAGTACATACGAAGAAACTTCTTCATCTAGTCCTGTTAATGGCTTCATATGTGGAATGTAATATGGATTTGGTAAAAAACGAACATCAAATACTAAATCTGCATCAATTGGAATACCGTACTTAAATCCAAATGACATAACATTTACACGAAATGCTTGCTCAGTTTCTGTTGAGAACAAGTGAACAATTTTTTCACGTAATTCTTTCGGTTTTAAATCCGATGTATCAAGCACAATATTCGCTCGTGCCTTCATATCTGTTAATAAATTACGCTCTGCTTCGATTCCCTTTAACGGCAAACCAGTTGGTGCAAGTGGATGCGAACGTCTCGTTTCTTTATAACGAGTTACAAGCGTACTATCTTTCGCATCTAAAAATAAAATATGAGGAATAATCCATGTACGTTCTGATAAATCATCAAGTGCTCCCCATAAATGTTCAAAAAACTCGCGGCCACGTAAATCAATACCAAGTGCCACTTTATTCATTTTCCCTTTTGAATCCGCCATAAGCTCAATAAACTTTGGCAATAACATCGGTGGTAAATTATCCACACAAAAATATCCTAAATCTTCAAAACTTTGTAAAGCTACTGTTTTTCCAGCTCCAGACATCCCTGTAATAATTACCATTTTTATATCATTATTCTCTGTCATTGTATCCTCTCCTTGACGGTTTAACTCGGATCTAATCGATATGAAAGCAACTCAAAATCTGGGGTATATACAAATGTACCGTAGATTATGCCATTTCCTTTAATTAAATAATCAATAATGTGATAATCTCCTGGCGCCATTGCTAAATCATCAATTTTATCAAATGTATGCCAACCAATGATGCCTTCTTCGCTCTCTAGTTTGTTTTCTCCTGCAAAATCTGTCGCTAAAAAGGAGAACATCATCCATTCAGAAACAACTTTATCACCTTCTTGGATGACAAAGGTGAAGACCCCCTTTAACGCTGGGTTTTTCAAATAAATACCTGTTTCTTCACGATACTCGCGAACAACGGAATCTCTTACAGTCTCACCACGCTCCATTTTCCCGCCTGGTGCAACCCACCAATTTCGACGAGGTTTTTGGAGTAAGAGTACTTCATTATCTCTAATTAACACACAGTTTGTCACTCTTTGCATGTTTCTTCACCTCAGCTACTTGCAGTAAAATTCCTCACTGCATACTTCTTTCATTATACTATCAAAAACAGTTTGCTACAACGAAGGAGCCAGTCCTCTTTCGCTAAGCATATGCTACTCAGCAATTTTAAAAAAGCTTTCTATAACAAGCAATGTAAATGCTTAGACTTTTAATGAATAGCATGAAAAATCCCCTTAACGCTTTTTATCGCCAAGGGGATTAAAGTACTTATTTCTTACCGAAATAAGTAACAATCGCAAATCCTAAAACAAAGGTAATAATTGAACTTATAATTGAAAATCCGCCAGTCGGAATCCCAGGGAATACAATTACAATCGAACCGATTACAAGTCCAATAATTGCCGCAAATGTCATACTTTTATAACGATCTAATAAAAAACTAATGCCTTTACTACTTACAACAAATCCAACCATAACACCAGCACCGATAACCACGATTAAAGGTAAGTTAAGTGTAGTTAAAGCGTTAATTGCTGTTGGATACACACCAATAATTAATAAAATAAACGATCCACTAATTCCAGGAAGCAGCATGGCCATACTAGCCATCCATCCTGCGAAAAATAAACCAATTGCATTTAAAATTGTTAACGTCGTAATTGGATCTGCTGCCTTATCTGGTTTAAAGAAAGCTGTAATCGCAACAAGAATTGCTGCAACTATTAATAAAACAATGTGTTTACCTTTAAACGACGACTTTGCATCAGCTTCTCTCATTAACATCGGTAATATACTAATAATTAAACCGAGAAAGAAAAATTGAGTCGGTTCATAATGATTTGCAAGTAAATATTTAATAACGTGACTTAACGTTAAAAATGCCGCTGCCACACCAGCTGCAAGTGGAATTAAAAATCCTAAATGTTTTTTCCATTCACGACTAAAGAATCCACTAATTGCCGCAAGCAATTGTTCATAAATCCCTAACACAACAGCGATTGTACCGCCGCTCACACCAGGAATTAAATCACTAACGCCCATACAAAATCCACGATATATATTACGCCATTCCATACTGAATAAATTCCTCATTTCTTATAGTGATTTTTTCCGTAAAGTCCAGTATATCAATAAGAAAGCTTATAATCCTTATATTTTTTGACAAAACTTTGACATTTTCACACAAAAAAAGAAGAAAGCTCCTGTCGGTAGCTTTCTTCTCACAAGGTATATTATCCCTTATTTTTCTGATACAGTTTTTAATTCCTCTAATAATTCTTCTACGTAATGTTGTGCACTTTGCGCTGCAATACTACCGTCACCTGTTGCAGTTACAATTTGACGAAGCATTTTTTCACGAACATCACCAGCTGCGAAAATACCAGGAATTTTCGTTTCCATACGCTCGTTCGTTTCAAGGTAACCATTTTCATTTGTAATACCTAGTTCAACAAATGGTTTTGATAAAGGTAACATACCGATGTATACGAATACGCCGTCAGTTTTGACTTCTTTCTCTTCTCCACTATTTACGTCCACAAGTGTTACACTTCCTACTTTACCACTTGCTTCGTTGATTTCTTTTATCGTGTGGTTCCAAATGAAATCTACTTTTTCGTTTTGGAAAGCACGGTCTTGTAAAATTTTCTGTGCACGAAGCGTGTCACGACGGTGAACGATCGTTACTTTTGATGCGAAGCGCGTTAAGAACACACCCTCTTCAACAGCAGAATCTCCACCGCCAATTACGATAAGTTCTTTTCCTTTAAAGAATGCTCCGTCACATACTGCACAATATGATACACCGCGGCCGCCAAGTTCTGTTTCACCCGGTACACCAATTTTTTTATACTCTGCACCGCTTGCAACGATAATTGCACGTGCTTTATATTCTTTTTTACCAGCAATAATTGTTTTGTATTCCTTACCATCGATGACTTCTTTCACATCACCGTATGCATATTCAGCACCAAATTTCTTCGCATGCTCGAACATTTTATTTGATAAATCTGGTCCTAAAATAGACTCATAACCTGGGTAGTTTTCTACATCTTCCGTGTTTGCCATTTGGCCACCTGGAATACCACGCTCAAGCATTAATGTGCTTAAATTTGCACGAGATGTATATACTGCAGCTGTCATACCAGCTGGTCCTGCACCAATAATAACGACATCATAAATTTTTTCTTCTGACACACTATTCACTCCTATCCATTCCTACACAATTAAGTTACCCTCATTATACTGTTAGCATCATTTTTTTCCCAATGATTTGCTTATCTTATGTGTGCGTACGCTTAACAGCTTGCACATACTTTCGGACAGTCGCTACAGATACATTATATACATCTCCAAGCTCCGACTGTGTCATTTTATTTCCTTGTTCGCCGCGTACAATGTATTCAATCGCAGCTGACCAGCCGTACACATTTGTAAATATGTCTCCAGATGTATATAAACGTATGAACGTACAAAACCAAAAGTGTAAACACTCTTCAATTAATTCATCATCTTTTTTCGTATAATTGTATAATGCATCCGCGATTCTCGCGCACTGCTCAAATTGCTGTAAATCAGCTGGAATACTCTTATGACTATTAAGTAAAAAGAAGTACTTTGCAAGTTGTGATACGATGGGAACACCGTTCTTCGCTTGTGTTATATCAAAGAAGAATCCCACCTTCTCCGGCGTTGACAATTCATTCATTAAATATAAAGCTAGCATTTGTTCTTCTAGCGTCGCACTTTGCTGAAATGATTTTCGTAATTCTTCAAATAACACGTTTTGTCCTTCATCTGCTAAATTCAGCGCATTCCACGGTTCTTTTCCCTTTTTATCAGGATGCAATTCCACGACATATTGCCACATTTTTTCAGCTAGTTGCTGATCTTTCACCATATAAGCAGAATATGCAAACCAATAATAAAAACTAACGTCTCCCTCATATCCTTGACGCTTTAATAATTTGAACCATTTATATGCATGCTCGAAATAACCAATTGTTGCAAGTGTAGTTCCCAGTTTCAAACGATGTTCAAATGAAATCGGATATACCGAAACTAGCTGTCCCGCTAACGCTTCTACTTGTTTATGCTCTCCAATTGAATATAGAAAAATAAGCGTATTACAAAGCGCATGTATATTACCAGGATTTTTCTCTAAAATCATTTCTGTTAACTTCAGTGCTTTGTCTACATTACCAGATTGAAAATGTGCAATGGCTAAATTATTATGACCTGACCAAAATTCCGGATAATCTTTCGTAACAATTTCTAATGTAGCAATTGCTTCTTCCAATTGTCCATTACGAATATAGCGATTCGCTTCTTCCTGCATAACAATTAAATCATCTTCATCTTCAATCTCTTCCGCACCCATTGCTTCTTCTTCCATAATCTCTAGAAGTTCTAATGTATCTTCTACGAATTCCTTCTCTTTTGCAACTTCTAAATAACGATCTGCATATTTCTTCGCCTGTTGAAATAACCCCATATATGCATAATTATTTGCAATAAAATAATAGCACTGTTCAAGTTCTGGATTAGATCTAACTAACTTTAAGAAGATTTGATTCGATTCTTGATATTCACCAGCCTCAGATAATACTGATGCTAATTGACATAAAATAAACGGCTCCTTCTCACTTTGTGCCGCTCTTCGAAAATATTTAATTGCATCTTGCAATTTTTGTCCTTTGTAAGCTCTCATCCCTTTTTTATAAAAGAAGTCCGCTAATTGATTAAAAGAGATAACTTGTCCGTTCTCCTTATATATCCTTTGATTTTTCCCCATATATCCTCCAGTTTTTTGTTTTCTTCGTTCACACATTCTTCTATCTATAAGTATAAACGATTCCGTAAAAAACAAAACAGTATATTATACTCAATTATTTCCTTTTTATTCATAAAAAAAGAGGAGAAATGTTACATTTTCACCATGAACCTTCTCTGGCGGTCATTTGCTCTTTCGTATAAATAATACGCATTGGATTTCCACCTACGAAAGCACCACTCGGTACATCTCTATGAACAAGTGTGCCAGCTGAGACAGTCGCACCGTCTCCAATTTTCACACCTGGTAATATTGTTACATTCGCTCCAATCATCACTTCATTTCCAATAACGATTTCCCCAAGTCGATATTCACGAATTAAATATTCATGTGCTAAAAGCGTTGTGTTATAGCCAATAATCGAATTCTCTCCCACAGTTATCTTTTCGGGGAACATAATATCCGGCATTACCATAAGCGCAAATGATGCTTTCTTTCCTACTTTCATCCGTAAAAAAGTGCGGTACAACCAATTCTTCACAGATAAAAATGGCGTGTAACGTGCAATTTGGATAATAATAAAGTTTGTCATTACCTTCCAAAAAGACACTGTTTTATACACATTCCATAATGAATTTTCTCCTGAAACAGGATAGCGCGTTGTCCGTCGCACTTAGCTCGCTCCTCTACTAACTTACTTGGACCTTTATGAACGGTTCATATTAGACAAAATCGGTAGCAAATCACTCATTTTATCTAGCATAAAGTCTGGCTTGTAAGCTTCTAAATAAGCTCTACCTTTCAACGTCCATGAAACCGCAGCTGTTTTCGTCCCCGCATTTTGACCACCGACAATATCATGATGATTATCACCAACCATCAATGCTTCTTCTGGTTTTGCATCTAATAATTCAAGCGCTTTTTGAAGTGGCTCTGGATGTGGTTTCACATTCTCTACATCATCAATTGTCACGACAACATCAAAAAATTCATCAAGCTTTGACAACTGTAATCCCATCTCAACGGTTTGTCTCGCTTTCGTTGTAACAATACCCACTTTATAACCTTGCCTCTTCAACTCTCGAACTGTTTCATATACAGTTTCATATTCTTCTACTAATTCATCATGATGATCATGGTTAAATTTGCGATAGCTTGTAATCATCTCTTCAACCTTATTTTCATCAATCTTACTGAAAGTATCATGCAAAGATGGACCGATAAATGGCAACACATCTTCACGCTTATATTGATTTGGATAATATGTATTTAAAGTATGTAAAAAAGAAGAAATAATAAGTTCGTTTGTATTAATTAAAGTTCCATCTAAATCAAATAACACTGTATTTATTCTCATCGCCTTAGTCCTTTCGCCTTCCTGAATATGAAAGAAGCAGCATCTTATAATAAGATGCTACTTGTCTCTAATTTTCTAAATATCTTTTATCAGCTTGCCCCATTTTTCGTCTCACAATAATGAAAATAATAGAAATAACAACAAGTCCAATTGACATTACTTGTGCGATACGAAGTGGTCCTAGCATTAAACTATCTGTACGTAAGCCTTCTACGAAGAAGCGTCCTACTGAATACCAAATTAAATATGTGAAGAATAACTCCCCGCGACGTAAATTCACTTTTCTTAATGCAAGTAGTAAAATTACGCCTGCAAAATTCCATAATGATTCATATAAAAACGTCGGATGATAGTACACACCCTCAATATACATTTGATTAATAATGAAATCTGGTAAATGAAGACCTTCTAAAAACTGTCTCGTTACTTCATCACCATGCGCCTCTTGGTTCATAAAGTTTCCCCATCGGCCAATTGCTTGTCCTAGTAAAATACTTGGTGCAGCAATATCTGCCAACTTCCAGAAAGAAACCCCGCGTCGCTTCGCAAAAAGAACACCGGTAATAACAGCCCCGATCAAACCACCATGAATCGCCAAACCACCTTGACGAATATTAATAATTTGACTCGGATTTTGTGCGTAATATTCCCATTCAAAAATAACATAGTACATTCTCGCAAAAAGAATAGCGATCGGCACTGCAATTAATACAAGGTCAACAAATGTATCTTTTGGAATACCTAGCCTTTCTCCCTCGCGAGTTGCCAGCCAAAGACCTAATAGCACACCTGTACCGATAATAATCCCATACCAATACACAGGAAACGGCCCAAGTTGGATAGCTACACGGTCAAGCTGTGGTACAGAAGCTAACAGCATATGTATATGACCTCCCTCTCCAAAGTTTACTCCTGATTTCCTAACTCAATTGCACTCATTAATCGTTCAGAGAACTGCTGTGCTGCATTGACTCCCATACGTTTTAAACGGAAGTTCATCGCTGCTACTTCAATAATAACAGCCAAGTTTCGACCAGGACGAACTGGAAGTGTAATCTTCGTAAGTTCTGTATCAATAATCTTCATCTTCTCTTCATCAAGACCTAAGCGATCGTAATTTTTCTTTTGATCCCAAATTTCAAGATTAATAACAAGTGTAATACGCTTATAATTTCGCACTGCCCCTGCACCGAATAACGTCATAACGTTAATAATACCTAGACCACGAATTTCTAATAAATGCTCAATTAAATCTGGTGAACTTCCGACTAACATGTCTTCATCTTCTTGACGAATTTCTACACTATCATCCGCAACAAGGCGGTGACCACGCTTTACAAGCTCAAGAGCTGTCTCACTTTTACCAACACCACTTTGACCTGTAATTAAAACACCAACGCCGTAAATATCTACTAACACACCATGAACAGCAGTTGTTGGTGCTAACTTACCTTCTAAATAGTTTGTTAAACGACTTGATAATCTAGTTGTCGTTTGAGAAGAACGTAATAAAGGCATACCTGATTCACGTGATGCTTGTAATAACTCATCTGGTACATCTTGATTACGAGTTACAATAATACATGGCGTCTCCTCAGTACAAAGCGCTTTCATTCTCTCTTGTTTTTGCTCTGACGTTAACGTGTCAAAGAACGTAAGCTCCGTCTTTCCAAGAAGCTGCACACGATCTGCTGGATAATATGTAAAAAATCCTGCCATTTCAATTCCAGGTCGTGATAAATCACTTGTATCAATCGGACGATGAATGCCTTCTTCACCACTGATTAACTCCAATTGAAATTGTTCAATTAAATCTTTTGTCCTTACTTTCGGCATATGTATAAACCTCCACTCCGCTGCGGGTTCAGTCTCGTTTGATGTAAAATTCCATTCTATCGGATATTGTACCATTTTTTTCTGGAAACAAGAAATACGGTTTCTAATAAATAGAAAAAAACATTTCATACGAATAATGAAATGTTTTTCTTTTTGTCACTTTCTCTTTTTTTCATATAGAGGTTCAACAATTGCCTTTTCAATTATCATATTAAAAATTGAAATACAAATTGCCGCAACAATCGCTACACCAAATCCTGATATATTAAAAGCATCTCCTAATAATGAATCTGCTATTTTTAACGTAATCGCATTAATAACAATTAAGAAGAAGCCGAAAGTTACAACAGTAATTGGTAGCGTAATTAAAATTAAAAACGGCTTTACGAACACATTTAAAACCGCCAATATAATACTAGCAATAATTGCAGTTTGTATATTTGCTACGTAAAATGCATCTGGTGCAATCCCTTTTAAAAGTCCCGATACAGCGATTAACACAACGCTATTTACAAGAAGTGATACAATCCATCTCATTTCGTCACACATCCTTTTAAACATATATATTTCATCATACGCTAATAGATAATAAACGCAAGTATGATACGAACACTTATATCAACTTATTCTATCTTTCATGCTTGTATACCTACTAACACTTCCTCGCAAAATAAGGACCACACCATCTATGCTCATGTGTTTTTACAAAAGTCCAAGTGAAATCTTTATCTACAATATAGATATCGCCTTTATACATATCGTACGTCTCCCGTAATATATCATCCATATGTAATAAACTCGCATCTTTTATTAGCAGTACATCTTCACAATGTTGATAGAATATATAGCAATCCTTTTTCACTTCATTATGAAACGCGTTTTCCGCTTCTTTACCCTCTAAACACTTCTTTTTCTCATAACTAAATATGTGCCATAGATAACCACATGCATACTTATCTCCATAAAGAAAAATATCTTCTTTTTCTTTATCACTTAAATGATTTGCAAAGTGATCCTCCCAGCGCTTGCGAAAATATACACCCCAACTTTGAAACTCTCTTACCTTCATATATTTCTTCCTTAACACCTCTAAAAACTCCATCTTCTCCCCCTATACAATAAAAACCGAGCGTCATTTCCACTCGGTTTTCATCAATAAACTTATTGCGATAACTCTACTTCTTTTATTTTCTCTTTCATTCTTGCTTTATCACGATTTAAAATCTCTTTTAAATACTTACCTGTGTATGAGCGCTCTTCTTTCACTACTTGCTCTGGCGTTCCGGAAGCAACGATTTGTCCACCTTTATCTCCGCCCTCTGGTCCAAGGTCAACGATATAATCAGCTGTTTTAATTACATCTAAATTATGTTCAATTACAAGTACCGTCTCACCGCTCTCAACAAGACGTTGCAGCACTTCTAGAAGACGTGCAATATCATGCGCATGCAAACCAGTCGTTGGCTCATCTAAAATGTATAACGTACGACCTGTAGAACGACGGTGTAATTCAGAAGCTAATTTCACACGCTGTGCTTCCCCACCAGATAATGTTGTTGCTGGTTGACCTAATTTCATATAACCAAGCCCAACATCTACAAGCGTTTGAAGTTTACGCTTAATTTTAGGAATATTGGCGAAGAATTCTACTCCATCTTCAATTGTCATCCCTAACACTTCAGAAATATTCTTATCTTTATATTTCACTTCTAACGTTTCACGATTATATCGTTTACCGTGACAAACTTCACACGGAACATACACATCTGGTAGGAAATGCATTTCGATTTTAATAATTCCATCACCACGGCACGCTTCACAACGGCCACCTTTTACGTTAAAGCTGAAACGTCCTTTTTGATATCCGCGCACTTTTGCTTCATTCGTTTGTGCAAACACATCACGAATATCATCGAATACACCTGTGTACGTCGCTGGATTAGAACGTGGTGTACGACCAATTGGTGATTGATCAATATCAATTACCTTATCTAAATGTTCAAGACCTTTAATCTCTTTATGAGTACCTGGCTTCGCTTTCGCTTTATATAACTTTTGAGCTAACGATTTATATAGTACTTCATTAATCATCGTACTTTTACCAGAACCAGATACCCCTGTTACCGCTACAAACGTACCGAGTGGGAATGACATTTTCGCATTCTTTAAGTTATTCTCTTTTGCGCCGACAATCTCTACTTTACGTCCATCACCTTTACGTCTTTCAAGTGGAACTGGAATAAACTCTTTACCACTTAAATACTTCCCTGTTAATGAATTCTCATCTTGCATAACTTCAGCCGGCGTCCCCGCTGAAACGACCTGTCCACCATGAATACCTGCACCAGGCCCTATATCAAGTAAATAGTCAGCAGCCATCATCGTATCTTCATCATGTTCAACAACAATTAACGTATTGCCTAAATCACGCATTTCTTGCAATGTACGAATAAGACGATCGTTATCACGCTGGTGTAAACCAATTGAAGGCTCATCAAGAATATAAAGTACGCCAGTTAGACGAGAACCAATTTGCGTCGCTAAACGAATACGCTGCGCCTCACCACCTGATAAAGTTCCTGCGGCACGGCTTAACGTTAAATAATCTAAACCAACGTTCACTAAGAACCCAACGCGCTCCTGAATTTCTCTTAAAATTAAATGAGCTATTTTTTGTTGCTTCTCCGTTAGCTCTACATTCGAGAAGAATTCTTGTACTTCTTGAACTGAATACTTCGTTACGTCAGCAATCGTTTTATTGCCAACAAATACAGCTAAACTCTCAGGCTTTAAGCGTCCACCTTTACACTTTGGACAAGCTTGTTCTGCCATATACTTTTCCATTTGCTCACGAATGTAATCGGAACTCGTTTCACGATAACGACGTTCAATGTTTGGAATAACACCTTCAAATAAAATCTCATTTTCCTTTACTTGACCAAATTCATTTACATAGCGGAAATAAACTTTCTCTTCTCCGCTTCCGTACAACACTTTATCAAATAAATCTTTCGGTATATCTTTCACAGGCATATCCATATCAACGCCGTAGTGATTACATACAGATTGTAAAAGTTGTGGATAGTATTGTGAACTTGTCGGTTCCCAAGGTGCAATCGCATGTTCATTTAATGATAAATCCCAGTTCGGGATAACAAGCTCTAAATCTACCTCTAGCTTTGAACCAAGTCCATCACAAGAAGGACATGCTCCGAACGGACTATTGAATGAGAACATACGCGGCTCTAATTCTCCAATTGAAAAACCACAATGCGGACAAGCGTGATGTTCACTAAACAGAAGTTCCTCTTCTCCCATAACATCGATTAACACTCGTCCCCCGCCAAGCTTTAATGCACTTTCAAGTGAATCAGCAAGACGGCTTGCGATTCCTTCTTTTACAACAATACGGTCAATTACAACTTCAATGGAATGCTTCTTGTTTTTATCTAACGCAATATCTTCAGATACATCAAGCATTTCACCGTCAACGCGAACACGAACATAACCTTGCTTCTTAATATCTTCAAGTACTTTTACATGCGCACCTTTACGCCCAGAAACGATAGGCGCTAACACTTGTAATTTCGTACGTTCAGGATATTCAAGAACGCGGTCTACCATCTGTTCTACTGTTTGTGACGTAATTTCAATGCCATGATTCGGACAAATTGGCGTACCAATTCGTGCAAATAATAAACGTAAGTAATCATAAATCTCCGTTACCGTTCCAACAGTTGAACGTGGGTTACGACTCGTCGTTTTTTGATCGATTGAAATTGCTGGTGATAATCCTTCAATCGTGTCCACATCCGGCTTATCCATTTGTCCTAAAAACTGGCGCGCATACGCAGATAACGATTCTACGTATCTGCGCTGCCCTTCTGCATAAATCGTATCAAATGCTAATGATGATTTCCCCGAACCAGACAATCCCGTTACAACAACAAGCTGATTTCTCGGAATGGTTACATCAATATTTTTTAAGTTATGTGCTCTAGCACCTTTTACAACGATAAAATCCTTGCTCTTACTCACTTTTTTCACCCTTCCGCTTTTAATTCTAATAGTAAATCTCTTAGTTCAGCTGCACGCTCGAAGTCTAACGCTTTTGCTGCTTCTTTCATCTCTGCTTCCATCTTCGCAATTGTCTTTTCGCGCTCTTTTTTCGTCATTTTCTTAGCAGGAGTTGCTTCGTATGTTTCTGTCTCTTCAGCAGCTGTCGTTGCACGGATAACATCACGAACGCCTTTTTGAATCGTTTTCGGCGTAATACCATGCTCTTCATTGTAAGCTTCTTGTATACTACGACGACGCTTCGTTTCTTCAATCGCAATTCCCATAGATTTCGTTATACGATCTGCATACATAATAACGCGGCCGTTTTCATTACGCGCGGCACGACCGATTGTTTGGATTAATGAACGTTCTGAACGCAAGAACCCTTCCTTATCAGCATCTAAAATAGCTACAAGTGATACTTCCGGAATATCTAATCCTTCTCGCAATAAGTTAATACCGACAAGTACATCAAATTTACCGAGGCGAAGATCGCGGATAATTTCAATACGTTCTAACGTTTTAATTTCAGAGTGAAGATAGTTAACTTTAATTCCTACATCTTTTAAGTAATCCGTTAAATCCTCTGACATTTTCTTCGTTAAAGTCGTAATTAATACACGTTCATTCTTTGCAATACGATCTTGAATCTCTCCTAATAAATCGTCAATTTGCCCTTCAATTGGTCGTATATCAATTGGTGGATCTAAAAGCCCTGTTGGACGAATAATTTGTTCTATTACTTCTGGCGACTGCTCTAATTCATACGGTCCTGGCGTTGCTGAAACATAAATAACTTGATTCGTTTTCTCTTCAAACTCATCGAATGTGAGCGGTCTATTATCTAAAGCTGACGGCAGACGGAATCCATGATCCACAAGCACTTGCTTACGCGCTTGGTCCCCGTTATACATCGCTCTTACTTGCGGTACTGATACGTGCGATTCATCCATAACGATTAAGAAATCTTTCGGGAAATAGTCTAATAGCGTATACGGCGTTGCCCCCGCTGGACGAAGTGTTAAATGACGGGAGTAATTTTCAATACCTGAACAAAATCCCATCTCGCGCATCATTTCTAAATCATAACGTGTACGCTGCTCTATACGCTGCGCTTCTAACAACTTGCCGTTATCATTTAATTCCTTTAAACGCTCTTCTAATTCTTTTTCTATATTTTCAATAGCGACCTTCATCTTTTCTTCACGTGTAACGAAGTGAGATGCCGGGAAAATTGCTACATGATCACGTTCTGCTAATACTTCTCCTGTTAACGCATTTACTTCGCGAATACGATCAATCTCATCGCCAAAAAACTCAATTCGAATACAATGCTCGTCAAGTGATGCCGGGAAGATTTCAACTACATCTCCGCGCACACGGAATGTACCGCGCTTGAAATCAATATCATTACGCCCATACTGTACATCAACAAGTTCACGAAGCAATTGATTGCGGTCCTTTTCCATACCAACTCGAAGTGAAACAACTAGCTCGCGGTATTCTTCTGGAGAACCTAAACCATATATACATGAAACACTCGCAACGATAATTACATCATCCCGTTCAAATAATGCAGACGTTGCTGAGTGACGTAATTTATCAATTTCATCATTAATCTGTGCGTCTTTTTCAATAAACGTATCTGTTTGTGGCACATACGCTTCTGGCTGATAATAATCGTAATAACTAACAAAATATTCAACTGCATTATTCGGGAAAAAGTCTTTCAACTCACTATATAACTGTCCTGCTAACGTTTTATTGTGAGCCATGACAAGTGTTGGCTTTTGCACTTCTTTAATGACATTTGAAATCGTAAATGTCTTACCCGTTCCTGTTGCTCCAAGCAACACTTGCTTTTTCTTTCCACTATTAATTCCCTCTACAAGCTTCTCAATAGCTACCGGCTGATCACCTTGGGGGGAATACGCTGAGACAATTTCAAATTGATGTTCCAAGTATAATCCGACCTCCTCATAAAAAATCTGTATTATTATTTTACCACGAATACCTATAAAAAACCTAAAAAAACGAACAGATATTCGGTAAAATTTTCGACAATATACACATAGAAAAAGGAAGGAGTAAATACTTCCTTCCTCTACTAATTCTATTTTTTAGATACATATACTAAGTCATATCCATTGCGCCCAGCTTCATTCATACAATCTGTTAACCGATAAGTACTTTCTGATTCGCGCAGCTCTTTAACAATACTTTTACAACTATCTTTATGTAATCCTTTATGGTCACCAGCAAACTTGTCTTGTCTACTATCTAACACATAAAGGATATCTTTCCCACTATGCTCTAACGTTTGAAAAACCGGGTCACCTTCATCGGTATACTGTACAATTCTTATTTTATCAACTTTCCCTTGATCAACGTTCATAACGAACTGTTCGAATTTATCTAGATTGGAAGTTCCTGCTTCCTTTACAATGATATCATTCTTCTTATCAATTATAGTGCTAGATGGTGAACATGCTACTAAACTAAAGAGAAATAGACATATACAACTGGTTCTTTTTTCTATTGTCATCCTCTCCTATAAAATTTATTTGTATACCAGAAAAGCTACTTTTAACTATGAAAGTAGCTTTTCTTTTCCTTTCTCCTTCTTCGGAAAAATCACATATGAAAATGAAATTGCTGTATCAACTAAAAATACAATCGCCCACACTTGGCTCACGCGACTTGCAGCTTTATTTAAAACGATTCCCGATTCTAACCAATTACCCCATTGTTCAAATGGAATAAATCCATACGCGAAGAAAAAGAATATGTGCACACCAACGAATAAAACAAGATGTAATATCCAATTTTTTATTTCCTGCTTTGTATAGGCCATGCCTGTTAATTCTACCTGTTCTTCAATAATAGGCGCCGGTTCATTACGCCATTTCGCAACTGATTTTTGTACAAATATATCAAGCTTCTTTAAATCCTTTTTCCCGTAGAAAACTGCATATAATAAAATGATTACAGTAATGATTTGAAAGTTAGAGAACTTTCCTGTTTGATAATAGTCCACTACTCCTAAAGTTAAAATAAACACTTCATTTACGAGGAGTACAATCCCCATAATAAAGCTCGCCTTTTTCAAACGGAATCCGTAGCGAAGTAAAAAGAAACCGATAGCTGATAACCAAAATACAATCTCTGCCCCAATTAAAAAATACCAACGATATTCTGCGAGTATACTCATTTATCCTTCTCCCTTTCATCATAAATACGAAAAGCCTCATCCATATATACTAAAAGTTCTTCTTCAATTGGATACATGCTCATTTTCTGTGAATCTTCCTTCGATTTTCTAACTTCCCATAACTTATCTAAAAACACCTCGTCACCATTAGCCATTTCTAAACACTTCTGCATTAATTTCTTCGTTGCCCGTTGTACCTCATCACTTGCAGTTTCTTTACCTTCCTTCATAAAATTACGTAATTGCTTTAATAAATCTACCCATTCTAAAACATTCGGATCTTCTTCACTCATATTCGGCAAATTATGAAGCAACTTTTGTTCTTCCTTTGAAAATACTTCATTTTGAAATATTTCACGTATACGAGGAGACTGTTTCGAAAGCTGAATAAGTTCAAACATAACTTTCCAATCAAGTTCTCCCTCTACATCTACCGAATAAACAACCGCTTGTAAAACACGCTCCATTCGATTAAATTTCTTTTGTTCTTCCTGTACAAAGCGAAGTTGTTTTTCAAGCGAATTTTTTAAATCCAGCTCACCTTTTACTAACATATTCGCAGCTTCTTTTAATGAAAATCCCATTTCTTTCAAAAATAAAATTTGTTGCAAACGAATAACGTCATTTTCACTATATAACCGATGTCCACCCTCTGTTTTTCCGCTCGGCTTTAATAAATCTATTTGATCATAATAACGTAGTGTACGTACTGTAACCCCTGTTTCTCTCGTCAATTGTTGTATTGAAATCACTACCATCACCTCTTCCCTTTCATTATAAAAGATGACGTTACGTAACTTTCAAGCGTTTTGTAAAAAAAATACAAAAAGCTGTTTATACAAAGTGTATAAACAGCTTTTATGGAAATAACCCCTTTTGTATGGCGCGCCCACAAAATAAAATAAGTGCTCCAACAACAACACTCGTTGCCGTTTTATGATAATGGGCTAATAATAATAAATAATACGATAAACCTACAGTACCAATCATAATACAAATGCTCGGCACTGGATTACGAGAAAAGTTTTGCATTCCCCAAAGAAGCGAAAATATAGCTGTAGCGACACATAACACCGGTAATCCCATCCCAGTTCCCCTTTTTCTATCTATTATTCTTTGTTGCTAACACACTCGTTGATGCCGTACTTATTAATAAACCAAAACCAATCCTTATATATTTAAACGTTTAATCTAATTGAAATCTCTCAAGCTTATCATTTATTTTCTTTCCCCTTACTCCAGCGTAAAGATTTCCTCCACCTTCACTCCAAAATATTTGGCGATTTTTAAAGATAACTCTAGACTCGGGTTGTAATGGTGGTTTTCAATCGCTACGATTGTCTGCCGCGTCACTTGCATCGCCTTTGCCATTTCAACTTGCGTTATATGATGTTGCTTTCTTAATTCTTTAATTTTATTTTTTACACCCATAGGATCCACCTTCAAAAGTAAAGATATCTTTACTTGAATTATAAATATTTTCCAGTTACAAGTAAAGATATCTTTACAAATTTTAGAAAAATATTTCATTGAACATCTACTCTAACAAAGTACAAGAGTAATTCAATTTATATCAGCGATTTTTTAAATATATCAGCGCAACTTAAATTATATCGGCGATTTCCCAAATATATTAGCGCAACTCCATTTATATCGGCGATTTTTCAAATATACCGACATCCGTAGCGCTACTATAATCATAAGAAAAAGCTGTTCCCAAATACCATCGGGAACAGCTTTCTCCTCTACTACATAAATCCTAACGCATATACAAGAACGTATCCAAGAACCGATAAGCAAACCGAGCCAATCAGCCCTGCCACGAATGCTTTACTTCCTAATTTACGGAACGTTTTAAACTCTACATTTAAACCGAGCCCTGCCATCGCCATTGCGATAAGCATGTAAGCAAGAACAACAATGTATCCCGCAACAACTTCTGGAATAATCCCGAGCGAATGCACTGCACTCATCGCTAAGAACCCGAAAATGAACCATGGTATTGGAAGTTCGCGCCACGATTTCTTTTCTTTGCTACCTTCACTCTTACCAAACCATAGACCAATTAAAATCGCTACTGGCACAAGCATTGCTACGCGCGTTAACTTCACAATAACTGCGATGTCTACAGCAGTACTTCCTCCTGGCGCCGCAGCTGCGATGACATGAGCGATTTCATGAAGCGTCGCACCTGAGAATACACCATAACCGTACGGAGATAAACCAAGCACTGGATATAATAACGTATAAATAAGCGTAAATATGGTACCTAAAATCGCGATGATTGCTGCCCCAACTGCTGTTTCATCGTCCTTCGCTTTCACTTGCGGTGCAATTGCCACGACCGCGGCTGCGCCGCAAATTGCCGTACCGCATGCTGTTAAAATCCCAAGTTTCTTTTCTACTTTAAATACTTTCGTTAGTCCGTATACAACAAAAATAGTAAATGTAATAACAACCGCCGCGATGACCAATACTTTCGGTCCCGCCTTCGCAATATCAACAAGATTTAATCGCATTCCAAGTAAGATGATCCCAAAGCGCAGCAACTTCTTACTCGCAAAGTTCGTTCCTGCTATCGCATCGTGAGGAACTCCAATTGCAGCGCGCCAAACCATCCCAATTAGAATAGCAATTACTAATTGTCCCATAATATTTAAAAATGGAAGCTCTGCTAAATATTTCGCAGCAATTGCGATTAATAATGTAATCCCAATTCCTTGCGAAAATCCAAAACGCTTCTTCTTTTGTATAACAAGTGTTTGTTCCATTTTGAACCACTCCAATAATCGTATTGGAACATGCATGTTCTTTCTACTTACATTATAAGAGAGTTTCTATAATAAGTTTAATACCAATACCAAATCTCTATCATCAGAAATACTTATGATAAGATGATAGAAAAAGAAAGGAGCCCATTATATGAACGTAGACATTTTAAAAATTTTTGTTACTGTCGTTGAACAGAAACACTTCTCCCGTGCAGCAGAATTATTAAACCTTTCACAGCCTGGAGTAAGTATGCATATACGCAACTTAGAAAACGAATTTGGCACTACGCTTATTCAACGCTCCCCGAAGCACGTCCAAGTTACTGAAGCTGGAAACATATTATATATACATGCAAAGCAAATGCTCTCTCTTTACGAAGATGCTAAACAAGAAATTAATGAACTACATAACGTTGTAACAGGAACACTTCGCATTGGTGCTAGTTTTACAATTGGCGAATACTTACTTCCAAAAATACTGGCTAACTATGCGAATGAAAATCCACACGTCGAAGTTCATACTTTCATCTCAAATACAGAAGACGTTTTGCAAAGCCTTCGCTCTAATCAAATTGATATCGGCCTAGTGGAAGGACAAGTCGTATACGCCGACGTAGATGTTGAAACATTTATGCAAGATGAAATGAAGCTCGTCGTCCCGCCAAATCATCCATTACTCCGCACAAATGAAATAAATGAAAGTACACTCCAAGATCAAGTATGGGTATTAAGAGAAAGTGGTTCTGGTACACGCGCTTATAGTGACCGCTTTATTCATCAACACCATTTAAAAATGAAACGATTCTTTACATTCAGTAGTATCCAAAGCGTAAAGGAAGCTGTTAGTGCCGGGCTTGGCATCGCTATCCTTTCTGATTGGACTGTACGGAAAGAGCTATTAGCAAAAGAACTATTCCACGTCGAAGTTCCAAATGAACAACTAATCCGTCCGTTTTCCATCGTGCGCGGTAAATATTTCATTCCATCTAAAGCCATTCAAGTGTTCTTAAATCATGTAGATTCTTTTGCGAAAAAACAGAGTTGACCTTCACATTAGTGTGAAGGTTTACAATACATGTAAAAGGAGTGAAATACATTGCGAATTGGAGAATTATCAAAAGAAACTGGCGTTAGTGAAAGATCACTAAGACATTACGAAGAAAAGGGCTTACTCCCTTCTAAGCGCCTTGCAAATGGCTACCGTGATTTTGATGAAAGTGCCATCGAAAAAGTGGAGCTTATTCAAATGTACTTACAAATCGGCTTAAATTTAGAAGAGACGGCAAGGATGCTGCGCTGCCTTGAAATTGAACCGCACCTGTACGACAATCCTTGCAGCAGTATCCTTACGCTTTACGAAGATAAACTCAATGAAGTAACAAAGCAAATCACATTACTTTCCAACATCCAAACGAATTTGCAAAAACACGTTTCACTCCTAAAACAAGCAAAAGAAAAGGAATGATTACATGTTTGTTATACATGGCAGTTCAAGACAAAACGGAAATACAGAAGCTTTAACACATATGATGATAGAGGACATTGAAACAGAACAAATTTATTTGCGTGATCATACCGTCTATCCTATTACAGACCAACGTCATGATGCAGAAGGATTCCAATCCGTAAATGATGACTATGAGCAGTTAACCAAACGCATGCTAGAGCACGACACGATTATCTTTGCTACACCATTATATTGGTACGGAATGAGTGGACATATGAAAAACTTTGTTGATCGCTGGTCGCAAAGCTTGCGCGATACATCTCTTCATTTCAAAGAAAAAATGAAAGGCAAAAAAATGTATGTTGTCATCGTTGGCGGGGATAATCCAAAGCTAAAAGCATTACCGCTTATTGCTCAATTCCAATATATCTTTGATTTTGTTGGTTCTTCATTTGAAGGTTATGTTATTGGAGATGCGAATGGACTGGATGAAATTAAAAACGATGCTGAGGCGCTGGCAAAAGCACAATTGTATAATAATAAATTCAAAAATAGCGAACAGAAATAAGTTTGACAAACCCTTTTGTATGCGCATACAATAAAAGTAATATTATGAAAGGAAGGTACTTTGACCAATGAAGTTCTAATTCTCTTATTTATTTCATCCATCACAAATAGTGAACAAAAATGATGAAAACTAGCAGGGGATTAGTCTGTCCATTTGTCGATACTTTCTTTCGAAACGATCATGTAAAAAATCGTTTATTTATGTACGATTTTTTACATACAAGGGCGACGTTTATCCTCTCTAGTGAAACTAGGGAGGTTTTTTTATGACTATTTTATTCGCACGTAATATTGAAAAGAGCTTTGGTGATCGCACACTATTTACATTACCATCACTGGAAATTCAAGCACAGGATCGCATAGGAATTGTCGGAGTCAACGGAGCTGGTAAATCTACGTTATTACAAATATTAAGTAAAGAAATAGAAGCTGACAGAGGCATAGTAACTCATCATAGTTCTATCGCCATCATTCCTCAGCTCAGCGAAGAACTACCGGAAACCGCTTCTTCTCTCGCAAAAGGAAAATGGAGTATTTCAAACGTTACCGACGCAATGAGCGGCGGTGAACGAATGCGACTAAAGATTGCGCATGCTCTCGAACAAAATGCAGGCATTTTATTCGCTGATGAACCAACAAGCCACTTAGATATGGTCGGTACAGAGCAATTAGAAAAGGCACTTTCATCTTATAAAGGGGCACTTGTTTTAATATCGCATGACCGTGAATTTCTAGATAATATATGTACCAAAATTATTGAAATTGAAGACGGTATTATTCAAGAGTACAAAGGTAATTATTCAAACTATCGAAAACAAAAAGAACGTGAACGAATACAAAAACAAGCAGAATATGAGCAATATATACAAGAAAAAAATCGTTTAGAACAGTCCATTCTACAAAGAAAGCAACGTGCTTCTAACATGACAAAAATCCCAACACGGTTCAGTTCATCTGAATCTAGACTTTATAGGTTAAGTGGGGCTCATGGCCAAGAACAGGTTAGTAAAGCAGCGAAAGCATTAGAGACACGTCTCGAAAAACTAGAAAAGAAGGAAAAGCCAAAGGATCTTTCTCAAGCTCAATTTGACGTGCAATACCATACACCCATTCATAGTAAGGTGGCAGTACAATTCAATAAAGCAACAAAGAAAATAGGCGACCGTATACTATTTAAAAATATGAATGGAACTATTGCCCCTGGTGCAAAGCTTGCCGTTTTAGGGGCAAATGGAAGCGGCAAAACCACTTTGTTCAACATGCTTCTCACAAACGAGCGTGGCATGCAGCTATCGAAAAGTTGTAAAATTGGATACTTCGAACAAACATTATCTATTTTAAAAACAGATAAAACCATTTTAGAAAATGTTCTAGAAGAAACAAACTATACAGAAGCATTCGTTCGCACAATACTTGCACGACTTCTATTCCGCCGTGAGGATGTTCATAAACCTGTGCACGTTCTAAGCGGGGGTGAACGAATGAAGGTTGCACTCGCAAAAGTATTTTTAGGAAACTATAATATGCTTCTGCTAGATGAACCGACAAACTATTTAGACTTAGCGACGCAAGAAGAATTAGAAACCATGTTACAAGAATATCCTGGCACAATACTTTTCATTAGCCATGACCGTGCCTTTATTCGCTCTGTTGCAGACCATATTCTACAAGTAGATGAGAATGAACCAAGAATCTTCCACGGTAATTACGAGCAATACACAAAAAGAACCACCGGAGATTCTGTAAACGTTACTGAGCAAGAAATGTTACGATTACAAACAAAATTAACAGAAGTCATCGGCCGGATTTCCATTCCAAATCATCACGATGACATCACATCTCTCGAACAAGAATACGCAAAATTATTAACTCAAATTCAAAAATGTAAAGAAGCACTCTAATGTCTTCCCTATATATCGACGGGGCATTCCACATTTCCCAAGAAATATTGAATCTTCGACATAGAATACAAAAAGCCGTGCATCAGCACGGCTTTTCATTTTAGATACGGACAGCAGTCCCGCTCACAGCAACCATTAGCATTCCTTCGCGAACTACCTCGTAATCCACGTCGATACCAACAATTGCATTTGCATTTTTTTGTCTTGCAAAAGTTTTCATCTCTTCCATTGCGATGTCGCGTGCTTCTTTTAATTTACTTTCATAAGCACCCGCACGACCGCCGACAACGTCACGGACGGAGGCGAAAAGGTCACGAACGATATTCGCGCCCATAATCGCTTCTCCATTGACAATATCGATGTACTCAATAATTTCTTTTCCTTGAATTGTAGACGTTGTTGTTACAATCATACTTTATAGCCTCCCATATGAGATTTTCACCTACTTATGGTGCACTAATTTTGTACAAATTATATTTACGAACTAAACTGAGCTTCGTATAACCTACTGTATCCTCCACCTTGCTCAATTAATTCATTATGTGAACCTTGTTCTGCAATACCATCTTTATTTACAACAACGATGCGATCTGCATTTTTAATCGTTGCAAGTCTGTGAGCGATAACTAATGTTGTACGGCCAACAGATAGCTCCGCAAGCGATTTTTGAATCGCAAGTTCTGTCTCTGTATCTAATGCAGAAGTTGCTTCATCCAATATTAAAATTGGGGGGTTTTTCAAGAACATACGAGCAATAGCTAGACGCTGCTTTTGTCCACCTGAAAGTTTCACGCCGCGCTCACCGATAACAGTATCTAAACCGTCCGGCTGTGAGTAAATTAAATCTTCTAATTGCGCACGTTTTACTGCCTGCCAAATTTCAGCTTCTGATGCTTTTAAATTTCCGTAAGCGATATTTTCACGAATTGTTCCTGAGAATAAGAACACGTCTTGCTGCACAATTCCAATTTGCTTACGAAGTGAAGATAATGTCATATCTTTCGTATCAATTCCATCAATTTGAATCGATCCAGATGATTGTTCATAAAAACGTGGTAATAGGCTACATAACGTCGTTTTCCCAGCTCCTGATGGTCCAACGAACGCAACTTTTTCACCTGCATGTATTTTCAAACTAATGTCATTTAAAATCGGTTCTTTGTTTTCATATCCAAACGTAATGTTGTTATATTGAATATCACCGTGTACATGCTTCACTTCCATTGCATCTTTAGAGTCTACAATGTCAGGCTCTGTTTCAAGAAGCTCTACATATCTTTTAAAACCGGCTATTCCTTTCGGATAGCTTTCGATTACCGCGTTAATTTTTTCAATTGGGCGGAAGAAAATATTCGTTAATAGAACGAATCCGATAAATCCACCGTACGTTAATTCTCCTTGCAGAACAAACCATGTACCGCATATTAAGACGAAGAGCGTTACGAGACGCATGAGCATATAACTAATCGACGAATTTAACGCCATAATTTTATACGCCATTAATTTTGTTGTACGGAAACGAGCGTTGTTAACAGCAAATTGCTCTTTCTCAAACTTTTCATTTCCGAATGCTTGTACAACACGAATTCCACCAACATTGTTCTCAATGCATGCATTAAAATCAGCAACATCTGAGAATAAACGTCTAAATGTACCTGTCATTTTTTTATTGAAGTACAGCGCTAACCATAATAGGAATGGAATGACGAAGAACGTTAATAACGCTAACTTCCAGTTGATCATCATCATAAATGAGAATGCCCCAACTAAAGTCATTACGGCGATAAATAAATCTTCTGGTCCATGGTGAGCAATTTCCCCAATTTCCATTAAATCGTTTGTAAGGCGTGAAATTAAATGACCTGTTTTATTATTATCAAAAAATCTGAATGATAGCTTTTGAATATGATCAAATAATTTCTGCCTCATATCTGTTTCAATGTTAACACCAAGCATATGTCCCCAATATGTAACGACATATTGTAAGCCTGCATTTAACATATAAACTGCGAGTAAACCGAAACAAGCCCATAAAATAAGCGTCCAGTTTTGCCCTGGCAATAACTTATCAATAAATTGATTTACGATAAGCGGGAAGCCGAGTTCTAATAATCCTGCGACAACCGCACAAGAAAAGTCGAGTATAAATAAACCTTTATACGGTTTATAGTACGAGAAAAATTTACGCAGCATATCTTACCTCCATTTTCCAAAATTAAAAAGACTCCCTAAATGATAACCATTATCAAATAATTATTCAAGTTATCCGTCTATGAAACTGAAAATAAGCTTTGCGATAGTTGTCGTTTTTTTGCTGGAAAGTCGATATATTCGAATAATCGCCGATATATTTCGAGTTGCGCTGATATATTTGCAAAATCGCCGATATATTTCAAGTTGCGCTGATATATTCGGATAATCGCCGATATAAATTTCATTTACTAACTACTCTCCCATCCCCCAAAAACAAAAAAGGTACCACCACAAGGTGATACCATTCCTTCTATTACATCGCTTCCGAATCCCACTCATGCTCCTGTTCAACGAATACAATACCTAATTCGTGATGTCCACCAGCATATAATGCAGTTTGTGCAAGACGAAGCTCACCATTTGTATCTAATACTTCTAATTTACAAAATGCTCCTGTCGTCTTCGTTTGAAGCGCATCATAAAATTCCTCGGCGCTTTTTGGAATGACTCCATTTACTTTCGTAATAATTTCTCCAGGCAGTAATTTCAGCTCTGCTCCAATTGTATTTGGAATTGTATCTAGTACAACCAGCCCATCATTGCGTGCAGCAAAATACGCTGGTCTTGTTTCATCGGCAATTTTTTCTTGCATCGAAATTGTGAAACGCCCAAGCATAGCGACTCCCATCGCGATAATTGCAAGTACGTGCCACCAGTAACTTGCGATTCCTAAAACGAGCACAAGTCCTGCTAATCCGTACACACGTCTTCCTGTAAATAATAAAGCTTCCGTCGGCTCATAACTTCTAATCCTTCTCATAAATCCAATTAAAAATGGAACGAGGAATAGAGAATATGCATTTGAACCTATTGAAACGACAGGCCACCATGAAATAAACTGCGTTACCGCATCACCCGGTACAAGAATAAAAATAGGAACGATCCATAAACGCTTTGATTCGTGTAAACCAATCTTTAATCCACGCTTCCCCTGCCTAATCCTCGGCGTCGAATATCCTACTGCGTTTTTAGAAATCAATAAGCCTTCTACAATAAGCATAACGCCTAGTAAAATAACAAGGGATACAATGGTACTCTCTTCACCTTCTCGAAGCTGTAAAAAGGAAACTGGTAGCTTAGAAGATAATAGAACACATACAATCGCAATGCTAAATGTATAAGCCGCCGATAAACATCGATACATAGCCGTTAATCCAAATAGTAACGTCCAAATTAAAATGGCCCATAAGCTTGCTTTAGAAACAACAAGTCCAAGCCCAATCGTAATAATAGATACTACTAATCCGTATCCAATCCCTGCAAATAGAGAGGTTCGCAGTTCAAACCAAATATCATAAACTTTAAAAGAAAAATCTTTTCGTTCTCTTAACATACGTAAGTATCCAACGAAGATACTACTTATTACAAATATATAGACAGCAGGGTGTAAGAAAAAACGTCCAACTGCCCGCATTATTTCAAAAATCCACGCCTCCACGAACTCATTCACCACCATTTATATCATTCTTTCTTTTTATATTATCATAACTAAACAAACGTTTGTTTAACACAAAAAAATACAGGCAGCAAACTGCCTGTATTTCTTCTTATTTTGCCATTAATTTTAATGCTGACTGTAATTGTAGATCATTTTCTCCAGAACGGATTTTTTCGATAATTTTAGTTTGAATCGCTTCAGCTGTCTTTTTATCAAGCTGTCCTGTCGCTTCCATTTCATTTGCATTTTGGAATGCTTTCAAAGCCGATTCTGTCTCTTTACTAAAGTATCCATCTTCACGACCTGGTACATAACCTAAGCTCTTAAGCATTTCCTGAGCATGTTTTACTTGTACATCATTTGAATTGTATGAAAGTGTTTTTTCAATTTGAATTGGTGTCGCATGATAATAATTTGGTTGCTTCACTTCTACTGTTGGCGCGATTCCTTTTTTATGAATCCAGTTCCCATCCGGCGTTAACCATTTAAACATCGTTAATTTAATGTTGCTGCCGTCTTTAAATGGAACAGCTTGCTGGACAGTACCTTTACCAAATGTCTTTTCACCAATTAAATCGTATCCTTCTCCTTCTTTTAGCGCACCCGCTAAAATCTCTGAAGCAGAAGCACTTCCATTATCAATTAATACTGAAATTGGATATGGTTTTCTCTCTTTCAGTTCCGTAGAGAATTTCTTCTTCTCACCATTTCGCTGTTCTACTTGTAGCATCGGCTTTTTATTCGTCATAATTTCCCCTAGTATATCTTCTACACTATTTAAGTAGCCACCAGGATTACCACGCACGTCAATAACTAAGCCTTTTATATTTTTCTTCTCTAACTCTTTTAACTGATCCTTAAATTCTTTCGCTGTATTTTCAGCAAAAGAAGTGATTTGCATATAACCGATATCTTTTCCGCTCTCTTGCTTCACAGAACTAAACACTGTAAAGATCGGAATCTTTTCACGCTTAATTTTAAATACAATCGGATCAGTTACTCCCGCACGTTTAATTTCAATTGCGACAGTCGTTCCCTTTTTACCACGAATTTTTAATACTGCTTCTTCACGTGATAAGTCTTTCACACTGTTTCCATCTACAGATAAAATTTGGTCATTCGGTTTAATTCCTATCTTTTCTGCTGGTGAACCTTTAATTGGCGATACGATAATAAGCTTACCGTCCGTCTTGTTCACCTCAGCCCCAATCCCCTCTAATTCGGGATCAAGCGATTCACTAAACTGTTTGGCTGTTTCTTTATCCATATACGTGGAATAAGGGTCCTTCAGCGTAGACAACATACCTTGTATTGCACCTTCAACTAACTTTTCATCTTTCACGTCTTCCACATAACGTGAATCAATTAGTGCATACGCCTCATTAATTTTTGCCAAATTCCCTTGCGCAGTGCTAGCATTCCCACTCGAAATTGTTTGCGTTACTTCTGATGGGTTAACCCCAAATACAGACATGCCTGCAAACATTCCGCCAGCACCAATTAAAAATGCAACAACCATTCCAATAATTGCAACTCTACGTTTCAATGCGGAATTCCCCTTTCCAAAACACACAGGTGGTGTAGCAAAAGGCATCACACAGTGTGTGATGCCTTTACCTATTTCTACTATATGATAAGCTTGTACGAATTATGTTTGCAACTTTTTATACTTTTAAGAAGCGACGAATTGACATTACACTTCCCCACATACCGATTAAAGCACCGATTAACACTAGTAAACCAGCTAATTGGAATACGAACGGACTGTATGGTAGAAGCTCGAAAATTGTTCCGCCAAGTTTTTCATTAAACACACCTTGCAACGAATTATACGTAATTAGAATTAGGCCAATTGGAATAATTGATCCTAATACTCCTAAGAATAATCCCTCTAGCAAGAATGGCCAACGAATAAACCAGTTTGTTGCACCAACAAGTTTCATAATTTCAATTTCTGTACTACGAGCATAAATTGTAATTTTAATTGTATTAGAGATTAAGAACATCGCTGTGAATAAAAGACCAGCAATTAACGCAATCCCAATGTTACGACCAGTTTTTACAGTATCAAATAATCGTTCAACTTGCCCTTTTCCGTACTGAACATTACTAACAAACTGCATTTTTTCAACCTTCTTCGCGATTGTCGCTGTATCGGTTGGTTCTTTTGCTTTTACAACGAATACGTTTTTAAGTGGGTTATCTTGTTCAAATAACTCAAACGTTTTTCCACTATCACCTAAGCTTTTAATTAAACGTTTTAACTCTTCTTCTTTAGAAGAATATTTAATAGAATCTACTTTTGCAATCTTACTCATATCTTCTTCTAATTTCTTTTGATCCGCTTCTTTTGCAGCTGGATCAATGTGTACACGAATCTCTACATCTTGCTCTACTTTCGTCGCAAAATGGTTCATATTCATAATCGCTGTTAAAAAGACACCTACAAGTAATAATGTAACTGTTACTGCACTAACAGAAGCAAATGTCATCCATCCGTTACGTGATAGATTCTTTACACCTTCTCGCAAATGTCGACTAAGGGTCTTAGCCTTCATATCCGTATCCTCCCTCAATCTCATCTCGAACAATTTTTCCGCCTTCAATCGCGATTACACGATGACGGATTGTATTTACGATATCTGCATTATGCGTCGCCATAACAATCGTTGTGCCGCGCTCATTAATGCGAGTAAAAATATTCATAATATCAAGAGCTGTTTCAATATCTAAGTTACCTGTTGGCTCATCGGCAATTACAACCTTTGGTCTATTTACAATTGCTCTTGCAATAGCCACACGTTGTTGCTCCCCGCCCGAAAGCTCACTTGGAAGTGCGTCTGCACGATCTTCAAGGCCTACAAGACCTAGAACTTCTGTTACACGCTCACGAATTGCATCCGGTTCTTCTTCAATTACTTCTAAAGCAAACGAAACATTCTCATATACCGTTAATTTAGGTAGCAATTTGAAATCTTGGAAAATCACGCCTAATTGACGACGAAAATACGGAACGTCTCTTTCTGCCAATGTTTCGATAGTAAGTCCATTTACATTAATAGATCCTGTAGATGGTTTCTCTTCACGATACATCATTTTAATAAATGTAGATTTTCCGGCTCCACTCGGTCCAACTACGTATACGAATTCACCTTGTTTAATGTTAACTGTAAGACCAGCAATGGCTTTCATACCATTCGGGTACTCCTTATAAACATTCGTCATTTTTATCATTATTTATCACCCAATACTTAATGATTTTTTTCGAAATACTTTTCTGTACATCTGAAAACAAAAGACATCCTTCATTTTCATTTAGTCATCCTTGTTGAAGATAGTTTACTTATGCTTTCTCATAAGCAATACCACTCTATGTAATATATTTCAGCAAAATTCTACAAACCCCATTGTAACATCAAACGGTTTCCAATTTGGATACATTTTTGTTACAGTTATGTTACATACCAGAAAAAAGGAAAACGAGTTGACTATATTATCAACTCGTCCATTTCACCTTTTTTATTTATGTTCAGCTAACCATTCAGACACTTTTTTCGCATCTTCACCTTGAATAAGTCCTGGTGACATTGAACCGCGGCCTTTTTTAATAATCTCTTCGATATCTGCAGCGTCGTACTTACCGCCTACTTTTCTTAAATCAGGTCCAGTTGCCCCTGATAAATCTGTTGCGTGACATCCCGCACAACTTCTTTGGAAAATTTGTTCTGCGCTGTCTGTGCTTGCAGACTGTTTCGAAGACTTACTCTCTTCTTTATTTCCGCATGCTCCTAAAGCAAAAACAACCGATGTCCCTAGCGCAATAGCCAACAATTTCTTTTTCACTTCTATCGCTCCCCATTGTTGATATTCTTTTTATTCCTAACACACTCATTTTCATTATAAGCATTATCTTTATATAGAAAAACTAAGGTGTATTTCATATTCCTCAAAAATACAGTGAGAACCTTGATAAAATAAAGCTTTCATAAGTTGTTTCAATTCTGTGAACAACTAAAAAAACTTCTATAAAGCATCCTTTTTAAAAGGAAAATTAGAAAAGTTCTATATAAATCTTTACCATATTACCGCTCTATTTTACTATTCTCTACTTTTTACAAAACAATATACAGCATTGTAATCTACATATAATCCCATCAAAAAGAGAAGTTGTCGTTTCCAACTTCTCTTCCTCTTTACTTCATCTATAAAAATAAAATCAAATTCTTTATATCCTCTATTGTCCTCAGCATGCGCCAACAATTTCGTTGGCTTTTTTTCGCTTATTAGATGCGAGAACGTAAGTAAGCATCAATAAATGGATCAATCTCTCCATCCATAACAGCTTGTACGTTACCAACCTCCGTATTTGTACGATGGTCTTTTACAAGAGAATACGGGTGGAATACGTAAGAACGGATTTGGCTACCCCATCCGATTTCTTTTTGCTCTCCGCGAATTTCATCTAATTCTGCTTGTTGCTCTTCTAGTTTCTTTTGATATAATTTCGCTTTTAACATTTTCATCGCATGCTCACGGTTTTTAATTTGAGAACGCTCCGACTGACATGTTACAACCGTATTTGTCGGTGTATGTGTAATACGAACTGCTGAATCTGTCGTATTTACGTGCTGTCCACCAGCTCCACTTGCTCGGTACGTATCAATTTTTAAATCTTCTGTACGTACTTCGATTTCAACTTCATCATTGAACTCTGGTACAACTTCACAAGATACGAATGATGTATGACGACGCCCTGAAGAATCGAATGGTGAAATACGTACAAGACGATGTACACCTTTCTCTGCTTTTAAGTAACCGTAAGCGTTATGACCTTTAATTAATAAAGTTACACTCTTAATACCAGCTTCATCACCTGGTAAATAGTCAACCGTTTCTACTTTGAATCCGCGTTTTTCAGCCCAGCGTGTGTACATACGTAATAGCATAGAACCCCAGTCTTGTGACTCAGTTCCACCTGCACCTGGATGTAATTCTAAAATCGCATTATTTTTATCATAAGGATCACTTAATAGTAACTGAAGCTCATACTCATTCATTTCTTGAATTAATCCTTTTACTTCTGATTCTAATTCCTCATGTAAATCTTCATCATACTCTTCTTTTAAAAGCTCATGCGTGATTTCTAAATTTTCGAACGTCTCATCTAACTGACGGAACTTTCCAACCATATCTTTTAACGCATTCGCTTCATTAATTACAGCTTGTGCGCCTTGTTGGTCATCCCAAAATCCTGCGCCCATCATTTTCTCTTCTAATTCTGCAATTTGTTTCTCCTTAGTAGGGAGGTCAAAGAGACCCCCTAAAAGCCGCTAATCGCTTAGCCATTTTCTCTAATTCCTGTCTAATTTCTACTAATTCCATTTCCTTCACCTCTATGTAATTGCTGTTACTTTCGTATGAAAACAAGGGAAACTCTCTCCACTTATTACGGAGAGAGTTTAATCCTTCTTAATTATACATTTTTGATATAAAAGTTTGCAAAACAGCCTAAGCTACCGTCCTATATTACTGAACGATACCACAGCAGTTTTTATATTTTTTACCGCTACCACATTTACATAAATCGTTGCGGCCCACTTGGTCACCTTTTACAACTGGCTTTTTCTTTGCTTCTTCGCCATCGCTAGAAGGATGAACAGCTTCACCTTGAACAACTTCTTGACGTTCTAAGTTTTGTTCAATTTCAGCTTTCATAATGTAACGAGAAATTTCCTCTTCAATAGAAGCAACCATTGACTCGAACATCGCGAACCCTTCCATTTGGTACTCACGAAGTGGATCGATTTGACCATAAGCACGTAAATGAATACCTTCACGAAGGTGATCCATCGCATCAATATGCTCTGTCCATTTCGTATCTACAACGCGGAATACAACAACCTTCTCAAACTCACGCATTTGCTCTTCTGGCATAAGCTTTTCTTTTTCATTGTATCGCTCAATTAATTTCGCAATAATTGGCTCGCTCATTTCCTCAGGAGCAAGGCGACGTAATTCTTCTTCTTTTACATCTCCGTCTTGAAGAAGGTTTGTATTTAAGTAGTCAACAAGACCTTTAATGTTCCAATCTTCTTCAATTTCCTCTTGTGTATGAAGAGCAACAGCACGTTCTACTGTAGATTTCATCATACCTTCAATAATGCCGCGTAAGTTGTCAGACTCCATTACCTCTTGACGCTGTTTGTAAATAACTTCACGTTGCTGA
Organism: Bacillus sp. PK6-16; assembly: GCF_056530295.1. Taxonomy (NCBI): domain Bacteria; kingdom Bacillati; phylum Bacillota; class Bacilli; order Caryophanales; family Bacillaceae; genus Bacillus; species Bacillus sp. PK6-16. Next base: position 335,403 of record NZ_CP096511.1, on the reverse strand, counting down.
CGAAGTACATCATCATATTGCAGTAACTGCTTACGTGCATCATAGTTATTTCCTTCAACACGTTTTTGTGCAGATTCTACCGCACGAGAAACCATTTTACTTTCAATCGGCTGAGAATCATCCATACCAAGGCGGTCCATCATTGCTTTCATATTATCTGAACCAAATCGGCGCATTAATTCATCTTCCATCGATAAGTAGAACTGCGTAACACCAGGGTCCCCTTGACGACCAGCACGACCACGTAACTGATTATCAATACGACGACTTTCGTGACGCTCTGTACCGATAACTGCTAAACCAACGTTTTTCACATCGTCTCCAAGCTTAATATCTGTACCACGACCTGCCATGTTCGTCGCGATTGTTACAGCACCTTTAATACCAGCCTCTGCAATGATATCTGCTTCACGAGCATGGTTTTTCGCATTTAAGATGTTATGACGTACACCTTTACGCGTTAACATTTTTGAAATAAGCTCTGAAGTTTCAATTGCAACTGTACCTACAAGAACAGGTTGTCCTTTTTTATGACGATTTACAATATCCTCCACAACAGCATTGAACTTACCTTCCATTGATTTAAAGATTAAATCGGCACGATCATCACGAATAATCGGTTTGTTTGTCGGAATTACAATAACGTTCATATTGTAAATGTTACGGAATTCCTCTTCCTCTGTTTTCGCTGTACCAGTCATACCAGATAATTTTTCATACATACGGAAGTAGTTCTGGAATGTAATTGTTGCAAGCGTCATGCTTTCATTTTGAATTTCTACACCTTCTTTTGCTTCAATCGCTTGGTGTAATCCTTCGCTATAACGACGACCTTTCATAAGACGACCAGTGAATTGGTCTACAATTACGATTTCGCCTTCTTGTACAACATAATCTGTATCACGATGCATAACAACGTGTGCACGAAGCCCCTGATTAATATGGTGAAGAAGTGCTACATGTTTTAAATCGAATAAGTTTTCAATATGGAAAGCTTTCTCTGCTTTCGTAATACCATCTTCTGTTAGCATTACATTTTTCGTTTTCACATCAAATGAATAATCTTTTTCATTTTCTAACGTACGAACAAATGCATTTGCAAACATGTATAGCTCTGTTGATTTTTGAGCTTGTCCTGAAATAATAAGCGGCGTACGTGCTTCATCGACTAAAATAGAATCGACTTCATCGATAATAGCAAAGTGAAGTGGACGTTGAACGCACTGCTCTTTATATAAAACCATGTTATCACGTAAGTAATCGAATCCAAGCTCATTATTTGTGCTATACGTAATATCAGCAGCATAAGCCTCTTGTTTCTCTTCGCGTGACATACTATTTAAGTTAATTCCTACCGTTAAGCCAAGGAACTCATGAAGTTGTCCCATTTCGCTCGCATCACGTTGTGCTAAATATTCATTGACTGTAACAACGTGAACACCTTTTCCTGTTAAAGCATTTAAATATACAGGTAATGTAGATGTTAACGTTTTACCTTCACCCGTTTTCATCTCAGAAATATTCCCTTCATGTAAGGCAATACCACCCATTAACTGTACGCCATATGGACGCATTCCAAGAACACGAGTTGCCGCTTCGCGAACAACTGCAAAAGCTTCAGGTAGTAGATCATCTACTGTTTCACCTTTTGTTAGACGTTCTTTAAATTCAAGCGTCTTTCCTTTTAATTGTTCATCAGTTAGTGGCTTAATAGATGACTCTAATGCATCAATTTGCTCAACTGTCTTTTGCATACGTTTAATTTGGCGTTGATTTACATCAAACACCTTTTTTAAAATACCGATCATAGGAAATACGCTCCTCTTTTTATTAAAATAAAACTTCCGATTGTTTTTCTTTTTCTCTATTACAATCAGTCGTTATAAAAATCAAATGTATGTTATGCCAATTTTTCTCCTAATTAAAAAAACTAAAATGTATATACCTAATGATAATTGTAACACTTGTCTTATAACTATGACAACAATCGGCCGATTGTCTCGTTCTAAATTAAGAAAAGTTTTTTAAAAATCTATTTTCAGCAAAAAAAGCGCAGCCTCATTTGGCTGCGCTTTCGAATTATTATTTAGTTTCGATTAAACCGTATTTCCCATCTTTACGGCCATATACAACATTAGTTTCGTTTGTATCAGCATTTGTGAAGACGAAGAAATTATGTCCTAGCATATCCATTTGCAGGATTGCCTCTTCAACGTCCATCGGTTTTAAATCGAATCGTTTTGTACGTACAAGTTCTAATTCATCTTCTTCTACCTCATCCAAAACAGCTACTGCTTCTGGAAGGATAAAGTTCGTTTTTATAGAACCTTTCTCACGTAACTTACGATTTACTTTTGTTTTATGTTTACGAATTTGTCGCTCAATTTTATCAACTACTAAATCGATAGCAGCGTACATATCGCTATTAGTTTCTTCTGCACGAAGTAATAAATCAGTAAATGGAATTGTTACCTCGACACGTTGCTTGTCAGAGTATACTTTTAAATTAACTTTAATCTCTGGGAATGTATCAAAATAACGCTCTAACTTACTTAGTTTTTTCTCTACATATTCCTTTAATGCTGGAGTTACTTCAATATTTTCACCACGAATGTTGAATTTCATAGATGAATTCCTCCTTTCAAGCCTATGTACTATAATTTCGACATTGGCTTAAAAACTCCTTCTAACTTTTTTAAAAAAATTAGTGGAATTGCGATTTTTTTATCGTTTTTTGTTGAAATGAAAAGATGCATCGTTTCTATCTTTATTTTATCCTATTAACATCGTGAATAACGAATATTTCTGTGGACAATTCGTTACAGAAAAGAAACAACTTTTTGACAACTTACCCTATAACAAAAACCCCTTGCGAAAAACAAGAGGTTCTACTACATATATATAACGTTGCCACAAACGCAGCTTTCTCTTCCCAAAACAATATACCCTACAGTTTCACAACATTAGCTGCTTGTGGTCCACGTGCTCCATCTACAATGTCAAACTCTACTTGTTGCCCTTCTTCCAATGACTTATACCCATCTTGTTGAATAGCAGAAAAATGGACAAATACATCGTCACCATCTTCACGCTCAATAAACCCAAATCCCTTTTCTGCATTGAACCATTTCACTCTTCCTTGCATGTTCATTCCATTCCCTTCACTCTAAAAATCAGGGTATTCGCCCCATATTTTGACTATAACGAATGACAACATATGAAGTCAAAGAAGACTTATCGCCTTTTTCTTATCCCTTTCGACACTGCCATATTAACTTCTACAAAGTGTCAAACTAGATACTTCCCTTGCCCCTCTTTCATATAACAAACTTCCGATTTGCCTGACCGTAATCCCTGTCGTATACACGTCATCAACGAGTAAAATATGTTGCCCAGAAAACATCTCTTCTCCCTGAAAATAAAAAGGATTGCTTCCTGACACCCTTTCTTTACGTGTCTTCTTACTTTGCTTTTCTGTTTCCCTTCTTCTTAATGATGGATAAGAAATTTTGACAGGCAAACAAGTTGCTAATAACTCAGCTTGATTAAAACCACGTTCAACTTCCCTTTCCTTACTAAGCGGAACAGCGATAACAGTTGAAACATTGGCAAAACACTTTTGAAATAAACTTCGAAAAGGACGATAAAAAATGTGCACTAACTCTGCATCCCCCCGAAACTTAAACTGCGCTACTATTTCTTTCATCTCATCATCATACATATATAACGAACGGTTTTTAAAAGAACGATACTTCTCCTCTTTCATCCACCTTATACAATCTATACAAATACCGTCTTCTTGAAATGAGGCAGGAACAAATTCTAAAGGTCGCCCGCACTCCATGCAAATTTCTCCTATAATATAGGAAAGTTTCTGCTCACATCTATCACATATATATTTTCTATGACACTTTACAAAAAAAGTGTACCAACTAACCTTTTCTACAAAACACTCATCACAAAGTAAACAATGCATTAATCGATCAATCCTTGTTCTTTCGCATTTTTATTCATACCTTGAATATGTTTTTTCGCGCGCACCATCGCCTTTGTCTTGCCATAGTGAAAATAAATGACCTCTCCATACGGTGCTTCAAAGCTCCGCCCTGCTCGGCCCGCAATTTGTACGAGCGCACTTTCTGAAAATATTTCTTCTTCCGCCCCTAAAACTGCATCTTGCAAATTTTTCACCGTTACGCCTCGCTCTAAAATTGTCGTTGTAACTAATAATGGGATTTCTCCCTTTCTGAACGCTGCGACTTTCTCTTTTCTCATCGGATCTTCTGCATGTACCCCTTCAACTTTATTATGCAATGATTTCAATAACGAGCTTATTTCTTCTATATATCGTACATGGGGAACGAATAAAAAAACAGGATACTTTTTGTTTAAGTGCATCTTTAACCATTGTAGTAAAACTCGAGGAATTCTTTCACGGTTGAGGCTTTTCTTCCAATTTCCGCACCAGCAAAATAGAGGAACTGGCAACGGATGACGGTGATATCGTCCAGAAACAATAACACCTTTTTGTTCACCTTTTCTAAATTTTCGCTTCCACGTTTCATCTGGAGTCGCAGTTAAATAAATACGCGCCGCTTTTTCTTTCATCGCTTGTTTTACCGCGTACTGTAACATTTGATCTGCACAATATGGAAAAGCATCTATCTCATCTACAACTATGACATGAAACGCCCTATAATAACGTAATAATTGATGCGTGGTCGCAACGACTAATACTGCATCTTTTTCTTTATCTACACTCCCTCCATATAAAGCCGCTACCTTTATATATGGAAATACTTCTTGTAATCTCGGTGCTAATTCCAAAACAACATCCGTTCTTGGCGTTGCGATACAAACTCTTTCTCCTTTTTGAAGCGCTTCGTTAATACCGTAAAACAACATCTCTGTTTTCCCAGCCCCGCATACAGCCCAAATAAAAAATGATTCTTTTTGCTTAATAGCCTCTATAACTCCTTGCGCCGCCAAATTCTGGCCAGTAGACAACGTCCCGTTCCACTGTAACAAATTTGAATTCTTTTCTCTCTTTCTTTCAGCAATCCCGCGAACAAGTACAGTACATTCACTTACTCTCCCCATCGTTATACACTTCCGGCAATATGTGCACACTTTACTGCACCTTTTACATAAAAACGACGCAAATAGCCGCCGGTCTACATTTCCACAGCGTTGGCACATATATTTAGAAGCCTTCTTTTTTACACCTTGTACACACACGACCTCTCCCTTCTTTTTCAAATCATTTAATTCCCTCTGTAAATCTGAAGAAAGTTCGTCTAATAGCAACTGTTTCCCCGCTAGCATCAACAATCACCTCCAGCACTACTATAAACCTTTCTCATCATCTCGTAAAAACTCAAAAAAGCCGATAACCTACTTATAAAATAGTAAGCTATCGACTTTATACACGTTTTTTATTCTTTTATAAATCCTAGAATCGACCGTATCCTAAGAAATGTTTTTGGTTATACGAGCTGTTAATATCACCGTACGCAATTCCTTTATCACTAGCGTGAATCATTTGACCATTACCAACGTAAATACCGATGTGAGATGGACCTGCTTTATAAGTACCTTGGAAGAATACTAAGTCTCCTGGTTGTGGGCTACCTACTTTAGAAACTGAGTTCCAGTAACCTGCAACGTCTTGACGACCTACACCAAAAATGTAAGAAATGAATCCACTACAATCAAAACCACCGTTTGATGGAGATGCACTTCCCCAAACATATGGCTTACCTAAATATTGCTTAGCTTTACCAATTACGCCAGTATCCGGTGGAGTTGGTGCTGAGTTTTGCTCTGGTGTTTTCTTTTCTGCTTTAGGTGCCTCTTTTTTAGGCTCTTCCTTTTTAGGTTCTTCTTTTTTAGGCTCTTCTTTTTGAGCTTGTCCACCATTGTTTGCTGGTGCAGCTTGCTCTGCAGGTGCTTGTGCTGGCTGAGCTTGTGCAGCTTTAGCAGCTTGCTCTGCTTGTTTTTGAGCAGCAGCTTCTTGTGCAGCTTTTGCTTGTGCTTCTTCTTCTGCAATGCGTTGTAATTGTAATGCTTGTTTCTCAAGCTCTTTCAATTGACCTTCCGTACTTGTCATTGAAGTTACAACTGTATCCATTTTACCGCTTAAATCGTTTACCGCTGCTGCTTTTTTCTCTTTTTCAGCGTCAAGTTCTTTCTTAGCAGTTTCAATTTGAGCTTGTGCTTCTTTTAATTCTTTTTGTTTCTCTTTTACCGTTGCAACATCTTTTTTCACACTAGCTTGATCTTCTTGTTGTGTTTTCATGATATCTTCATCAGACTCAAGAATTTTAGAAACAGAAGTTAAACGATCAACTAAATCTGCAACGTTTTTAGAGTTTACAAGAACTTCTGTTACAACGTTCGTATTTGGTTGTTCTTGAAGTGCAACTAAACGCTTTCTTAATAGCTCTTCACGTTTTGCAATCTTTGTTTGTAATTCTGCAATATCTTTATTTTTCTTTTCAATTAATTGCTCAGTATCAGAAACTTTTTTCGTTGTTTCATCAAGCTTTGCAGCATTCTCTTGAACAGATTTATCTAAACCTTGAATTGTTTTGTTTAAGTCATTCATTTGTTTTTGTAATTCATCACGTTCTTGTTGTTGTTTATGTAAAGTGTCATTTTGTGTATTAATTTGTGATTTCACGTCAGAAATTTTATCTTCTGCAAATACATTTGGTGTTAGCCCAGAAAACATTAACCCTGCAACTAATGCGCAAGATGTCATTTTTAGCTTTTTCATTTTATTTTTTACACCGCTTTCTTTTTCTTTTTCCGTATATAACCTATAAAATTTATACCATAATTCGGGATTTTTTTTGCTAATGTTACGTTTTTGTAAAACAAATGTAATATTATATGTATCTCTAGCGCAAAATTTGTATATGTGTGTAGAAATTTATATACTTTTCTCACTTCTGTAAAAAAAGAAAAAACGTAAGGAATCCCTTACGTTTTATTAAATATACGAATACAAATGAAATGCTACTTCATCCATTTCTCAGCCCAGTTTTGGACCTCATCCATAACACTTTCTAACGCTTTTCCCTTGTCAGTTAAGCCATACTCGATTCGAACTGGTACTTCTGGATAGACATTACGAACTACAATGCCCTCGCTTTCCAATTCCTTCAAACGCTCTGACAACATACGATCGCTCATATTTGGGATAATATCTGCGATTTCTCTAAAACGTTTCGACTCTTCAAGCAAAGATTTAATAATTAAGCCAGTCCACTTCTTACTAAGCAGAGTAAAAGCTGACTCAAACTTTGGACATAAACAAGAATTATGCTCCATATGTTTCACCTCTCTTCTATTATAATATAGTTTCTTGTAAAAAGTAAGTTATAAAACTTTCCTCATTATTTTATTTTACGTACATTTTACCATTTCCAAATATTAACTTGTCAACTAAACGTAACATACCCGTAAAAAAACCCTCTTAAAAAGAGAGCTTTTTATATCTTTATTACTTCGTATACCATCCAAGACCTAATGCACCTTCACCTAAGTGCGTACCAATTACAGCTCCAAAATAACCTGTACGAATTGTGACGTGAGGATATTTTGCTTCTAATTCTTTCTTCCATTCATTCGCTTCTTCTTCACGTTGTGCATGAATGATAACTGCTTCCATAGGTACACCTTTACTTGCTTGTTCATCAAAAATTTCAATGATACGTTTTAATGCTTTTTTACGTGTACGAATCTTTTCAAACGGAATAATGATTTTATCTCTAAAATATAAAACTGGCTTCACTTGTAACAGACTGCCGATGAAAGCTTGCGCGCTATTCAATCGACCACCACGTTGTAAATGATGTAAATCATCAACTACAAAATAGGCGTCCATCGTTTTCTTCATTTCATCAAAACGAGCGATAATCTCTTTTGGGTTCTTTCCTTCACTTGCTAACTTTGCACCTTCACGCACATAAAATCCTTGTACTTCACAACTAATTTCAGAGTCATACGTGTATACATCAATACCCTCTACCATCTGTCCAGCTGTCGTTGATGTTTGATATGTACCACTAATTCCACTTGATAGGTGAATACTAATAACTGCATCATAATCTTTAGCTAGTTCTTCATATAGCTCAACAAACTTTCCGATTGCTGGTTGAGAAGTTTTTGGAAGTTCCTCTTGTTCACGTACTTTCACATAAAAATCATCTGCTGAAATTTCAGCTTCTTCTTGATAAGATTCTGTTCCAAACACAACGTTTAATGGAATCATATATATATTGAGTTCATCACGAATTTGCTTCGGTATATATGCCGTACTATCAGTAACAATAGCTATTTTCATTTTCGTACCTGCCTTATAAAAAGTTTTATTTCCTAATTTTACACGAAAACTACAAATGGTGCATCCATACATGAAAATGCCGGTTGAAATTATACCTACCATCTCGACAAATTACAACAAAAAGATAAAATACTCACCAAAAACTTCAGCATATTTAGAAAAAATGTTTGAATATAAAAAGGCTCGCTTTTAAAATGGAAAGTACTAGTCATTTTGATAGATAGGGGCGTACACAAGTGTTATTACAATATTTAACAATCAAAGACTACGGCGAACACGAAATCGTCATTCAAAAATCAAGATTTATTTGTTATATTAGCCGAGCAACGACTGAGGAAGAGGCTCAAGAATTTATACAAAAAATAAAAAAACAACATTGGAATGCAACACATAATTGTTCCGCTTATTTAATTGGCGAACAAGATCATATTCAAAAAGCAAATGATGACGGCGAGCCTAGCGGTACAGCTGGCGTACCAATGCTGGAAGTACTTAAAAAACGTGGACTAAAAGATACCGTTGTTGTCGTAACACGCTATTTTGGTGGCATTAAACTTGGTGCAGGTGGATTAATTCGTGCATATGGAAAGTGTACAAGCGAAGGCATTAATCATGTCGGTGTTGTCCAGCGAAAACTAATGCGTGTGATGCAAACCGAGATTGATTACACATTACTTGGCAAAGTGGAAAATGAATTACGCAATTCAAAATATGCCATTAAAGATATTCATTATCTAGAAAATGTCACATTTGATACGTATGTAGAAGAAGACGGCAAACAAGCATTTGCAGATTGGATGATTGAATTAACAAACGGGAAATGTACAATCACAGAAGGAGATATGTTGTACTTAGAACAAGATGTTATCTAAGCATAACCCATTTATCACCTTCAAAGATTAATGTAGTGAATTACTTCCCTACAAATGAACTAACGAACTAAGGAGATTATATATGGAAGAACGTTATTATCATCTCCAAAATAGCAGAATAAAAAAGAAGCGAAGAAGGAAACTTTTCTTCTTCCTTATTTTCGCATTTTTATTTGGCAGCATAGGAGTTTATGTGTTAAATTCTTACTCTTCTCTTATGGGGATGTATAGTGGTTTTACTCGTGAAAAATCAGATTTAAGAAACAAAGATGTAGAAATTACAAAAGAACCTTTTACAATTCTCATTATGGGTATAGAAGATTATGCGACAGATGGTCAAAATGGTCGTACAGACTCATTAATGTTTGCAACAGTCAATCCAAAAACGCAAAAGATTTCACTTATGAGTATTCCTCGTGATTCTCGAGTTAAAATTGTTGGCAAAAATAAGGAAGACAAAATTAACGCTGCCCATGCTTACGGCGGAGAAGAAATGGCAATCAAAACTGTCGAAGGCTTTCTAAAAGTTCCTGTAGACCATTATCTGAAAATTGATTTCCAAGGCTTTAAAGGTATCGTTGATGCTGTTGGCGGCGTTACCGTTGACGTACCCTTCGATTTCTGGGAGCGCTCTGACGTGGATTACTACAAAAAAATTCAATTTAAGCAAGGACAGCAAAACTTAAACGGTGAAGAAGCACTTGCTTACGTCCGTATGCGAAAGCAAGATCCAAATGGCGATTATGGTCGAGCTGCTAGACAAAGACAATTACTGGCCGCTGTTGCTCATAAACTAAACTCCACCTCTACTGTATTTAAAATTAAAGATTTAACAGCTGTCGTTGGAAAATATATAAAAACCGACATTCCTATTTCAGACGGACTTGCTCTTTACAATAAACTTTCTGGATTTGATCCTTCTACAATGCAAACGTTAAAGCTTGAAGGCGAAGACAAAAAGATAGGCGGTATTTATTACTTCCTTCCAGATCCAATCAGTGTAGAAACGGTGCGTAACGAAATTGAAAAAGAATTAGGAGAAAAAGCAAAAAATCCAACTACAAAAAACAACTCAAATCCTGATTCAAATTCAAGTTCTAACTCTAACGAACAAACAAAAAAAGAGACAAACCAAAATAAAACACCAACTGATCCGCCACCTTCTACAAATGCTCATGCAGAGTGGATTATGCGCAATCAGCCGTAAAAAAAAGGCCCAATCTATCCGATTGGGCCTTTTTTTATTTACTTATTAAAGTGTTGTAAAATCGCTTCTACAATACGCTCTGATGCACGACCATCACCGTAAGGGTTAGATGCTTTCGCCATCTTATCATGAGCTTCTTTATCTGATAACAACTCATCAGCAAGACCAAAGATTGTCTCTTCGTCTGTTCCTGCTAATTTCAGCGTACCTGCTTCAATACCTTCAGGGCGCTCTGTTGTATCACGAAGAACAAGAACTGGTACCCCAAGTGATGGAGCTTCTTCTTGTACACCACCAGAATCCGTTAACATTAAGTATGAACGAGCTGCAACATTGTGGAAATCAATTACATCTAGCGGCTCAATTAAATGAATACGGTTATGTTCACCTAAAATTTCATTTGCTATTTCACGAACAACAGGGTTCATATGAACAGGGTACACAACTTGTACATCTTCATGCTTATCAACAAGACGCTTAATTGCACGGAACATATTACGCATCGGTTCACCTAAGTTTTCACGGCGGTGAGCTGTCATAAGTACAAGACGATCATTTCCAAGTTTCTCTAGTACAGGATGACTATATGTTTCTTTTACAGTCGTTTGTAACGCGTCAATCGCTGTATTTCCTGTAATGAAAATACGTGACTCATCTTTATTTTCCTTCTGTAAGTTCGTTGCTGATTTTGCTGTTGGTGAGAAATGCAGATCCGCCATTACACCTGTTAATTGACGATTCATCTCTTCTGGGTATGGAGAATACTTATCCCACGTACGAAGGCCCGCCTCAACATGACCTACTGGAATTTGATTATAAAAAGCAGCTAAGCTTGCAATAAATGTTGTTGTTGTATCACCATGTACAAGTACAATATCCGGCTTCGCTTCTTTCATTACTTTATCCAAACCTTCTAAACCACGCGTTGTAACATCAATTAAAGTTTGGCGGTCTTTCATGATATTTAAATCGAAATCTGGCGTAATTCCAAAGATACTTAATACTTGATCTAACATTTGGCGATGCTGTGCTGTTACAGTCACAATCGATTCAATTTTTTCTGGGTGTTTTTGCAACTCTAATACAAGAGGTGCCATTTTAATTGCTTCTGGACGTGTCCCGAAAATTGTCATTACTTTTAAACGTTCAGTCATGTGATTGCCTCTTTTCTTTCACTAATTACAGCTTCTATTATGACATATAAAAATATGCATGAGTACATCCCTTTTTAACGCATAACAGAAACTTTTCTATTACAAATACTTTTTCTTCCCACCGAGTAATAATCTATCTTTTGTTTCTTAACATCTTCATCAGTATAACAATTTCTCCCATCAAATAAAATAGGCTCCCTCATAAGTTGTACGTACTTTTCTAACGGATAAGTTTGAATATCTTCCCATTCTGTTACGATGAAAACCGCACTCGCATCTCTAATCGATTCATCTATACATCTACTATATTGTATAGCATCTCCAAATATATTTTTTACATATTGAATTGCTTTTGGGTCGTAAAGAACAATTTCTGCACCTATATTAAGTAATGCTTCTATTATAATAAGAGATGATGCCTCTCTAATATCATCCGTATTCGGTTTAAAGGATGCGCCAAGAACTGCAATCCGCTTTTTACTCATGTTCATAACTTTTTTCGCTTTTTCAATCAATAGCAGCTGTTGCTTATTATTTACTTCAATAACCGCTTTTAACAAACGAAAATCATGAGCAACATTTCCCGCAATTTGCACCAACGCTTTCGTATCTTTCGGAAAACACGACCCTCCGTAGCCAATGCCCGCATTTAAAAAAGATGCACCAATTCTCTTATCCATTCCCATCCCTTTGGCAACATCCAATACATTCGCGCCTACCTTCTCACATATATTTGAAATTTCATTAATGAAACTAATCTTTGTAGCTAAAAAGGCATTCGACGCGTATTTAATCATCTCTGCACTTTTAATATCTGTAACATACGTCTCTAAACATAATTCACTATACAAACTCTCTACTCTTCTTGCTACTTCCTCACTATCCGCTCCAATTACAATACGATCTCCATGAAAGAAATCATAAATACCTGAACCTTCACGCAAAAACTCTGGATTCGATACGATATGTACTGTATGCCTCCCTTTTAACTTCTCCCCAATCCATCCCTTCATTACATCATTTGTACCTACTGGAACTGTACTTTTCGTAACAACAATAATATCGTTCGTCGCATATAATCCAATATCGTTACAAGCACTCTGAATATACGTTAAATCTGCCGTCCCATCTAATAAGGGTGGTGTTCCAACTGCAATAAATATAAACTCTACATCATCAAATGCCTCTTCTTTATTTGATGTAAAAGTTAAAGCATTATTCTCATATGCATAATTTATTAATTCATGTAATCTAACCTCATAAATAGGTAAATCCCCTTGTTTTATCCGTTCAATTTTTTCATCATCTATATCAAAACATGTAACTGAATGCCCTAATTTTGCCAATCCTACTCCTGTAATCAATCCAACGTATCCAGTACCTACTATCGTAATTTTCATTTCCTTTTCGCACAGGAATTTACAATAGAAAAGATATGAAATATAGAACTCTCCCTGTGCTTCCCCCTCTCACGTTAAAAATGAGAAAACCCTTTTCCTTCTTCATTATATGAATTACTTCCCTTACTTTTTTTAAAGTTTTTGTAAAATTAAATGCACTATAAAGTAAAACTTAATCAGTGAGAATCAGGCTGCCAGGTCACGCGTAATAAATTCCCACATTTTAACACGAAACTTACTCATTTCTACGTGCAACACTTATAATACTGAAATAAAAGTATTCACTATCGAAGAAAAAGAGGAAATGTCACATTCCGAAGTCCAGTACGATTAACCTTCTCATATGATTCAACATTCTATATACAATTGTCATATATTCTATTCGCTTCCATTAACCGTAAAAAGAAAAAAAGATTGAATTCTAATCTTTTTGTGATACCATATGTTATGAGCCTGTAAATAAACATCATAATTTTCAGATAAATATATTTTCAAAAAAAAATTACGTTAGACTATAAAGGGTGGGGTATTAATGGACTCACAAGTGATTTATGCCATTTTGGCATCTTTCATCACTGTACTCGTCGTTACTCCTTTAGTTATTAAATTAGCTTTTAAAATAGGAGCGACAGATAAGCCAAACGCACGTAAAGTGCACCAAAAGATTATGCCACGTCTTGGCGGGTTAGCAATATTTATTGGTGTAGCTGTAGGATTTGTTGTCGGCGGCTTATATGAGCAAAGAATGTTATCGATAACGCTAGGTGCGATTATCATTGTAATCATCGGAATTTTAGATGATATGTACGAGTTATCTGCGAGAGTAAAATTCGGTGGACAACTGTTAGTTGCCATTATGATTGTAAAAAGTGGATTATTAGTGCAAGTATTATATATCCCATTCCTTGGGGATACTGAACTTGGATGGCTTGCTTATCCAATTACAGTATTTTGGCTTGTAGGTATTACAAATGCAATCAACTTAATTGACGGCTTAGATGGATTATCTGCTGGGATTTCATCTATCGTACTTGCAACGCTAGCATATATGGCCTTCACTAGCCCATGGGGTACTGGAACAGCTATTATCTTGCCACTCGCATTAATTATATTAGCAAGTACAATTGGATTTTTATTCTACAACTTCCATCCAGCAAAAATTTTCATGGGAGATACAGGAGCACTATTTTTAGGATACTGTATTTCTGTTATATCGTTACTTGGATTATACAAAAGTGTAACGTTATTCAGTTTTATCGTTCCAATTATCATTTTAGGTGTACCTATATTTGATACGATCTTTGCAATCATCCGTCGTATCGTAAATAAAAAACCTATTTCAGCACCAGATAAATCGCATTTACATCACCGCTTACTTGCAATGGGATTCTCTCATCGCAAAACGGTACTAATTATATACGCATTCGGTATTTTCTTTAGTGTAAATGCCATTATTTTCACTAGTGCAACGTTATGGCTATCCATTATTCTTCTTTTCGCTTTGATTTTCTTCACAGAAATCATCGCTGAAATAATCGGGCTTGTACATGAACGCTACAAACCAATCATTTCCTTTTATAAAAAAGTGAAAAAACGCGAAGACTAATTGTAGTATAGCCTTTTCAATTATGAAATATTCAAATAGCATCCTCTTTCTTATAAGAGGATGCTATTTTTTATTCTCATTTTATATTTCCAAAATATAGATTGTTTGAGAGTTCCTCTATTGGAGAAAGATATACATAATAAGAAAAGTATCAAGTTTTCTTTTTTACATCTTGATTGTCAAACTGAGGGTGAATGTTATGATCAAGCGAGTATTTCAATGTATTATTTTATTTTTAACGATTACTATGTACGTATCATCTAATACTGAAGCAACAACTGTTATTCCTGCTGAATATCATCCAAATACTGAAACAACTTCTCCTACACAAAAAATTGCGTACTTAACATTTGATGACGGGCCAAACAAATATACTACACAAATTTTAAACATCTTAAAAGAAAAGAACGGAAAAGCAACTTTCTTTGTTATTGGTGGAAAAGTACCACATTATAAAAAGACAATGCAACGATTAATTAAAGACGGACATTATATCGGACTTCACAGTATGTCACACGATGTAAAACGCCTTTACACTGGTGACCCTTCCACTTTAATTGCAGAAATGGAGCAAACACAAAGCATTGTCCAGCAAGTTACGAAATTAAATACACATCTCGTTCGCGTTCCATATGGTAGTATGCCTTACTTAAAAAAGAATTACCGTGACGCACTTGTATCGGCCCAGTATAAAATGTGGGATTGGACGATCGATACATACGACTGGAAAAGCTATGACAATCCTTCTGCCATACTCGAAAGAGTACGTAATCAAAGTGATGAACAAGTCGAAGTCATTTTAATGCATGATTCGAGTGTAACCGTACAAATACTGCCAAAAGTAATTGATTATTTACAGTCACAAGGATACAAACTTCTTCCCTATAATCCTTCTTCTCATCTCAAGGTAAATTTTTGGAAAGACACAAGATTGTAACAGCTTTAGTGCCTATGTGCTAAAGCTGTTTTATTTTTCTCTTCCCACCCTTCCCATTTTTGTGTAAAATTTTAAATAGTGATGAAGTTTCGAGGTGAATAGAAATGAAACGAATAGATCTCATTTTTAACGCAATACAAAAAGGCAATTATACAGAAGGTGTAACCGCATCAGAACTCGCTACATTTCTGCAACTAGATCGCGCCAATGTAAGTAGCGATTTAAACAAACTTGTAAAAGATAAACGTTTATTAAAAACAAATACGCGACCTGTTCGTTTTTACATAGAAACGAACACTTCGTTGGAAACGCATTCAAAAGACATAACTTCATTGGATACATTTGCAATTGAAAATACGAGCCTTAAAATTGCAATTGAAAAAGCGAAAGCTTCTATTCTCTATCCTCCAAACGGTATGCATACTTTACTACTGGGAGAAACAGGGGTCGGAAAGTCTATGTTTGCTTCTTTAATGCACGAATATGCAATTGAAGTTAAACAGCTTCCCAAAGATGCACCATTTATCGTCTTTAACTGTGCTGATTATGCAAATAACCCACAGTTACTACTCGGGCAATTATTTGGGATTAAAAAAGGAGCTTATACAGGAGCAAGTGATCAAAAAGGGTTAATTGAAAAAGCACATGAAGGAATTCTTTTCTTAGATGAAGTACATCGCCTGCCTCCAGAGGGACAAGAAATGCTTTTCACCTTTATTGACCGCGGAGTATACCGCCGCCTTGGAGAAACAGAGAACGAACGTAAAGCACAAGTATTAATCATTACTGCAACAACAGAAGAACCAAATTCATTTTTATTAAAAACATTTACAAGACGTATACCGATGACTGTTACGCTGCCACCACTTCGTGAGCGTACACATAAAGAGCGCTTTGCTTTACTACAGCTATTTTTCACAAATGAAGCAATTCGTCTGCGAAAAGACATTCACGTTAGCCCAAATGCAATGCGTGCTTTCGTCTTTTACAATTGTCCCAATAACATCGGTCAATTAAAAACAGATGTTCAAATTGCCTGTGCGAAAGCCTATTCTGATTTGGTCACAAAGAAACGTGATTCTGTCTATGTTTCAAGTACAGATTTACCTTGGTATATGAAAGAAGGGTTGTTCATTGAAAGGAAGAGCCGTCACTTATACCAAATACCAAATGAAACATTTGTATTTACAGGTGAGGAAGGTTGGAGTAATCATAAAACAGAAGATGAAAAACGCTCTTCTATTTACGATTATATTGACTATAAATACGAAGAACTTCAAGCACGTGGTATTGAAGAGGAAGAATTAGAATTACTAATAGAAAATGATGTTCAAAGCTTTTTCGTACAATATTTTAACCAAATATCCAAAAAAACAAGCCATGAAAATGTTTTTAAAATTGTGGATCGTAATATCGTTTCCGTATGTGAAAAAATAGCGGAACTTGCTGAAAAGCATTTATCTAAGACGTTTGATGAAAAAGTATTTCTTGCTTTAAGTTTACATGTACAGACAACTCTACAACGTTTACAAAGCGGAAAACAAATACATCACCCACAATTAAATCAAATTCGTACGAAATATAAAGAAGCTTTTTCCGTAGCTATGCAATGCATTCAACTACTGGAGGAAGAATTACAAATAACAATGCCTATTGATGAAGCTGGCTTTTTAACAATGTTCTTCGTTGTTGATCCAATTCCTGCCTCACAAACAGAAGTAAAAGTATTAATATTAGCACACGGTAATGGTATCGCAACTGAAATGGCAAACGTTGCAAACGAACTTCTCGGCATTGAGGAAGTAACCGGTATTGATATGCCGTTACACGAATCACCGAAAGATTTCTTGGAACGTGTGAAAGTGTATATGAAAACACTACAAAATGTAAATGGGCTTCTCTTACTTGTCGATATGGGATCACTTGCTTATATCGGTGACATATTAGAAACGGAGTTCAAAATCCCTGTACGTGTTCTCTCGATGACAAGCACACCACATGCACTAGAAGCAGCTCGAAAAGCTCAGCTCGGTTATTCATTAGATGCGCTGTATGAAACAGTAAAAAATTTAACACCGTTTTACTTAAACGTACAAGAAGACAAGAAAAAACCTCTCTCTCCAATGAAATCTGTTATTTTAACAGCTTGTTTAACTGGTGAAGGAAGTGCTTTAGCTATTCAAAAAATGTTAGAGAACTATTTACGATTTGATAAAGACTTAATTGAAATTATTCCGATTAGTATCGTCCATGAAAAAGATTTAACGAAAATGATCGAGAACATAAAAAAAGAGCGTAATATCATTTGTATCGTCACGAATTTCGATGTGCAAGTGCCGTGCTTAACATATCATTTCCAAGACATCGTAAACTACACAGCGATTCAGCCCATTCAAGAATTAATTACGTATGAAGAAACATATGCAAAAATGGCGGATATTCTTGAACAACAAATGCAGCGTAACGATGGGACATTACTTATTAAAACAATTCGTTACGCATTAAATACAATTCAAGAATTAATTTCCTTACAGCTAACTCCTGATAGCTTAATGGGGGTTATTCTGCATATGAGCTGTATGGTTGACCGCCTTCAAAAAGGAGAAAGCCTTCTTCCTCACCCTGATAAAGAGAAAAGAAGACAAGATGAATACTGGATGTATATGAAAGTAAAAAAAGCATTGCAACCGATTGAAAATACATTTGAAATACAAATACCTGATGACGAAGTATTTTACGTTATGGACTTCTTTATTAAAAATCAGCCTGTTAAAAATTAATTGAGGCCGTTTTTAAAAATATCGACCGTAACGTGAGTTATATCGGCGCAACTCAGATTATATCAGCGATTTTCAAAACATATCGATTTACCGACAATAATCGCTAAAACTAGCACCTTATATAATGAGAAAAGGCTGTTCCAACATATGGACAGCCTTTTCCTCTACTTCTTTACTTTTCTAACTCGCCCTCTTATTTCTCCTCTTTTTTGTGATTTCGTATGGACATTAACATATACATTTGCTTGAATAATTTCTTGAAGTAAATGTACAAATGATTTCCCTTGTAAAGGTCCCTCAAAATCCTCTACATTCACTACACCAGTAATACTTCCCTCGTTCAAACTAATCCCTTGCTCCAGTGGACCATACAAATATAAAACAACAGGACCAATTTGAGTAGACTTCCCTAAATGAATTTGACACGATGTAACCTTTTCTATATTTTTTAGTATTACTCTGTAATGCAATTTCGTTAAATCATCACTAAAAATAAACTCTGCTACCCCAAAAGCTTCTGTATTTACAGGAGGCACTTCCCTCTTACCTGTTAACCTGGCAAAGAAATGTGTTGTCATAAGGCATTCTCCTTATATAAATTTCCCAGCACTACTTCTACTACTTTATGGTTTAGACATAATCATTTATGACTTTTTCAATTTTAATTACAAAGAAAAGATTCACAAAATCTTTACATTAAAATCGTTCCTGTAGATTGAAAGTCTCTTGTATAATGCACATAGAAAAACATTATAGGAGGTTATTTTGAAAAAAAACAAACACATCTTTCACACATTATTAGAGATTTTTCTCGTCTCATTTAAATTAGGACTTACTTCATTCGGCGGTCCTGTCGCTCATCTCGGCTATTTTCACCACGAATACGTGCAAAAAAGAAAATGGATGGATGAACGAAGCTATGGAGATTTAGTAGCGCTATGTCAATTCCTTCCTGGTCCTGCCAGCAGTCAAGTCGGTATGGGGGTTGGATTATTAAGAGGCGGACTATTAGGAGCTATTATTTCATGGATTGGATTCACTTTACCGTCTGTACTTGTTTTGGTTTTCTTCGCCTCATTCCTTAATCAGTTCGATCTTGGAAGTGCCGGCTGGATTCATGGACTAAAACTTGTAGCAGTAGCTATTGTCGCTCATGCCATATGGGGAATGGCGCGAAAGTTAACTCCAGATCGCAACCGTGCGACGATTGCGATTGTAACTGCCGCAATTGCCTTATTATGGCCAAGTAGTTGGACACAAGTCATCCTTATTATACTATGTGGCTTTATCGGTTGGTTTTTATATCGCAACCAACCAATTAGCCAATCTCAAAGTATAAAAGTACCTATTTCAAAAAAGATAGCAGTTTCTTGTCTCGTCTTATTCTTTGGACTATTACTACTGCTACCGATATTAAGACCGTTTTCTTATTACATCGCTTTATTTGATAGTTTCTATCGCTCTGGCGCACTTGTATTTGGAGGAGGACACGTCGTGCTGCCCCTTCTTGAAGGTGAGTTCGTACAAAACGGAATGATGACGAAAGAACAGTTCCTAGCTGGATACGGATTAACACAAGCAGTACCAGGACCACTATTTACATTCGCCTCTTATATAGGAGCAGTATTAAACGGGACGCTTGGGGCAACACTCGCAACAATTGCGATTTTCCTCCCTGCTTTCTTACTCGTTATTGGTGTTTTACCATTTTGGAACAGTGTGAGAAAAATATCATTCATACAAGGCGCACTACTTGGTGTTAACGCCGCAGTTGTTGGTATTTTAATTGCCGCTTTTTACGATCCTATTTGGACGAGTACAGTTATAAATGCTTCAGATTTCGTTTTCGCTTCGCTTCTTTTTTGCTTACTAGCTTTTTGGAAAACACCACCTTGGGTTATCGTTATACTGGGAGCCTTTGGCGGATATATTCTGTCCATTTTATAAATAGAAAAAACGACGGCATGATGTAGCCGTCGTTTTTTCTATTAAAACTTCACAAGCTCTATGCCTTCTGGCAACTCACTCTCTGTTAAAATACGCAATTCCTTCACACGATCCATTACGTAAGAAGAACGCTTCACAAGCTCTGGATCAATATAAGCTGGATGAACCATAATTTCTACCGTTTGTTCACCTTGTACTCTTTCTTTTAACTTCACAAAGTAATCTTCCGTCACACCATCCGCATAAAAGTCACTGTAAAACACATCAGAAAATGGATGCACCGCTCTATCTTCCTCACAACGACGAATCGGAACATTATATTTAGCCGCTAATCTCTCAAGAACATCATGTAAAATCGGTAAACCATGCACATGATGATGACTATCTAAATGAGTTGGTGTTAATCCGTAAGATAAAAACTTCTCAATTTGAGCAGTCCATTCTCTCTCAACTTCTTCTGGATTTATATTCCCTTCCCTTACAACACTTTGTTTATGAAACGATCCGTTTTCCCCTACGAGTGACGGTACATCCTTTAACAGTGGTTCTCCTGCCGTTAATACGAGATGTACGCCTACTCCGAGTAGGTTATACTCTTTCGCTAAGCGTACCGCATGCTCTGTTCCTGGCATATTCATCATCATCGTCGTTGAATTGACAAGTCCATTTATATGCCCATCAATAATGCCGTAATTTGTACCTTCTGTAAGACCGAAATCATCTGCATTTACAATTAACTTAATCATCATAATACCTCCTAATAGAATAAAAAAAGCGGGCTAAATAGCGCCGCTTTTACTTCTCTACCTTTTTAAAGAACTGCGGAAGATACTCTTTATGTGCTTCCAACATTTCATCTAAAATTTGTTTTGCAACTTTATCTGATGGTACAAGTGGATTGATTGTCATAGCAAGCAGCGCCTTATGATAATCCCCTGTAACAGCAGCTTCAATTGTTGTGCGCTCGAATGATTTAATTTGTTGTACTAAACCGCGAACTGGTACTGGAAGGTCTCCAACTGCAATTGGTTTTGGACCTTCTTTCGTAATAATACAGTTCACTTCAACAGCTGAATCATGTGGTAAGCTTGCAATTGTTCCGTTGTTTCGTGTATTAACAGGCTGGATATCACCTTTATTATTGTAAATAGACGTAATTAAGCTACATGCTGCATCACTATAATAAGCTCCGCCACGTTTTTCTAATTGTGGTGGTTTAATATCTAAGTTCGGGTCTTTATATAACTCAAATAAATCATTTTCTAATTGTTTTACTACTTCTGCACGTGTACCTTTTTCAACAGAAGCTTCTTTCTCTTCTTCTAACATTTCACGTGTTTTGTAGTAATAACGATGGTATGGACATGGAATCGCACGAAGTCCTCGAATAAAGTCTGGCTCCCAGTTAAGCGCTGCGATATTTTCCATCGTAATTTGTTTTTCTGGATCTGTCACAAGCTCTAACACACGGTCCATTACACTTACACCATCTAAGTATACATCTAGTCCGTATACCATATGATTTAAACCTGCGAAATCAACGTGAACACGACTCGCATCTACTTCAAGTAATCTTGCAAGACCCATACGAATTCCGATTGGAACGTTACATAGACCAACTACTCTTTGAATATTTGTATAACGAAGGACAGCCTCTGTTACCATACCAGCTGGATTTGCAAAGTTAATTAACCATGCATTTGGACAGAGCTCCTCCATATCCTTACAAATATCTAAAATAACAGGAATCGTTCTCAACGCTTTGAATAAACCACCAGGACCATTCGTTTCCTGACCGATTACATCATACTTTAACGGAATTGCTTCATCTTTTGCACGTGCTTCTAATAAACCAACGCGAAGTTGTGTTGTTACAAAGTCAGCATCTTTTAATGCCTCACGGCGATCAAGTGTTAAATGTACCTCGATTGGTAAGCCTGATTTTTTCACCATACGTTTCGCTAAGTTACCAACGATTTCTAACTTTTCTTTTCCTGCCTCAATATCTACTAACCAAATTTCACGAACAGGAAGCTCATCATAACGCTTAATAAATCCTTCAATTAACTCTGGTGTATAACTAGATCCACCGCCGATTGTAGCAATTTTAATTCCAGTCATGCTTTATTCCCCTTTCGCTTCAAGCTTTTTATAAAGATCGATAAACTCTGCTGCTAATTCTTTTACTGTAATCGCATTCATTAAATGATC
This sequence comes from Bacillus sp. PK6-16, assembly GCF_056530295.1. Taxonomy (NCBI): domain Bacteria; kingdom Bacillati; phylum Bacillota; class Bacilli; order Caryophanales; family Bacillaceae; genus Bacillus; species Bacillus sp. PK6-16. The sequence continues at coordinate 312,939 of NZ_CP096511.1, read as the reverse complement.
TTGTGCGTGAATTAAAAGAACACTAACCTCTGTTTTTTCTCCTCTTGCTTCTGATTGTATGAGCTCTGTTTGGAAATGATGCGCTTCATTAATCGCTTCTTTTGCCTTTACCATCGCTTCATCTGCTTCTGCCATTTTCCCCTGTTTGGCAAATTGAAGTGCCTCCATCGCAAAGCTTCGTGCGTTACCACTATTTAAAATCAATTGGAATGGAATTTGTTCTGCTGTAGTCATCATAATTACCGCCCTCTCTATAAGGTTCAACCGATTTAAATACCCCTTCAGTTTGAACATGTCTATTAAAGTATGAATTTATTAATGATAGTTTAGTGTTCATATAGATGTTTTTCATCTTTTTGAACATGATATAAAGGTGATTGTCCTCACAGATAGTGTTATCTGTGAGAACAATTACTGTGTTACATAGGTACAGAATTATTATTTCCTTGTGCTGCTGCTTTTTCAGTACGAACAACAGAACGGTCGCATAATACAACGAATGGATAGTAGATTACCATCGCAATTACAAAGTTGAATAACTGTAGAATTGCACCTGAAAGATGTCCACCTGTTACAAGATAACCACTAATAATTGGTGGTGTTGCCCATGGAATCATTGCAACTGTTTTTGGTACCCAACCAATAGATATAGCTGTATAAGAAGTAATTACCAATACAATTGGTGTTATGATAAACGGCAAGAATAAAACTGGATTTAAAATAATTGGTGTACCAAAGATTACTGGTTCGTTAATGTTGAATGCACCTGGACCAATTGATAAGCGAGATACACCGCGTAATTGTGCACTTTTTGCTACAAGTAATACAACTACTAAGAACGCTAATGTTGCACCAGAACCACCAAGATATACGAAAGTATCAAAGAATGGTTTTGTAACAATATTTGGAACATCAAATGCAGATGTGCCACCTTGGAATAACTTCATATTTTTCTCTAATGCTGGTAAGTATAACGGCTCAATAATACCACCAACGATATTTGGACCATGTAAACCGAAGAACCAAAGAAGATGAACAAGGAGTACAATGACAATTGCACTTGGTAATGTCCCTGCTAAACTTTGCAGTGGTGATTGAATCGTATTAAAGATAAATTCATGAACACTTGTACCAGCTAATTTCACTGCTAATTGAATACCTGCAACTACTGTTAAGATAACAAATGCTGGAACTATAGCTGCGAAAGATCTTAAAACTGCTGGTGGTACTCCATCAGGCATTTTAAAAGTAATGTTTCTTTGTACGAAGAAACGGAATACTTCAGTAACAAGGAGTGCTACAATAATTGCTACGAATAACCCTTGTGCACCTGTCCAAGCTAAGTTCAATCCGCCTTCTTTCGGTGTTGTTGGCGTAAGAATAATTAACGCACCAAATGAAATAATACCTGCTGACAAACCATCAACGCCGTAAGATTTTGCTAAGTTATAACTTGTTGTAAATGCTATGATTAGTGCTAGAATCGCGAAAGAACCAGTCCACATTCCACCGCCAACTTGTTTCCACGTTTCACCAAACAAACCTTTCATGAAATCTTGGAAAGCCTCAGATGGAAAACCATTAATTAGTGATGCCAGTGCACCAACTAAAATAAGTGGCATAACTGCGATAAATCCGTCACGGATCGCAGCTAAATGACGTTGCGACCCGATTTTACCAGCGACAGGAACAATATATTTCTCCATGAATGCAATAAACTTTTGCATTTCGCTTCCCCCCTAATTATTTTTTAAGTGTTAATGCGTGATCTAAAACTGCTTCTCCATTCATCATGCCGTAGTGCATTGGATTGATAACGTCGATTCCAACGTTTCTCTCATCAGCAAGCGTTTTCATTGAAGAAAGCATGTAACGAACTTGTGGTCCTAGTAATAATACATCTGCTTGATCGATATTCGTTTTTACTGCATCCCCAGATACAGCCCAAATCTTGCCTTCTAAACCGCGAGCTTTTGCAGCCGCTTCCATTTTTGTAACTAGTAAACTTGTAGACATCCCTGCTGAGCAACATAATAAAATATTCATTTGAAAATCCCCCTTGTGTAGTATAAAAAATTTATGTTTTATTTATTTTTCTTTACGCTATTTATTAATGCAATTAGCGTGCCAACTTTTTAAAACCACTAAAATCAGCACTTTTTCGACTATTTTCTTTGTGTGTTAACGCTTTCAATTAGTGTGTCGTCCAAAAAACACACAGTGTGTTATAAAACAACACGCTTTTAACACATAACTGTATGAAAATAGATTAGTGTTTAGTTGTCTAGTTGTGTTTAATATGAAAAAACACTAAAAAAACTTTTTTATCGTAGGAATCTAGTAAAAAACAACATTTTCTTGGGCTCAGTCTTCTATCTATTCTATTGTCCAAGCAAACTCTACTAGATTACATAAAATAAAATAGAATAAAATAACACAATTCGAAAGGGGATTCCTATGCCAAAACATAGAAAACAAAGCAAAATAAAGATTTATAGAATAACAAGCTATAAAAAAGACAAGCGTTCTGAATTAGACTCTGACAAATTTGAACTAGAACAGCAGGACAAGCATGATATACAAGACAAACAGGATGAGCAGAATAAGCAAGATAAGCAAGTACAATCGGAAAATGTAACTATAGTACCTACAGATTCACACAGCTTAGATGTGTGGGATGAAATTTCTCTAAAGGAAATACAAGCTGGTGAACATACGAGCCTATTTGAAGAAAAGAGTAATTATCAAAATATTAATTTAGTCCAAGTAAACGATGTTCGCTTATACTTGGACAAGCAACTACAATTCAGTTCCGTTGATGAGCAAATTTATCATGAAGCACTTGTACATCCGATTATGGCAAAAGTAATTGATCCAAAACGTGTTCTCATATTAGGTGGTGGCGATGGCCTTGCCTTACGAGAAGTTTTGAAATATGAAACTGTGCTACATGTAGACCTTGTTGATTTAGACGAGGCAATGATTAATATGGCACGTAATGTTCCAGAAATAGTATCTTTAAACAAAAATGCTTTTTTTGATAATCGTGTGAACGTGCACGTATGCGATGCAAAAGAATTTCTAAATTCATCTTCATCTTTATACGATGTAATCATTATTGATTTTCCAGACCCAGCGACAGAATTATTAAGTACTTTATATACAAGCGAACTATTTGCTCGTATAGCTACATTCTTAACAGAAGACGGTGCTTTCGTCTGTCAATCTAATTCACCTGCTGATGCACCTCTAGTATATTGGAGTATCGGTAATACAATTGAACACGCTGGATTAACTGTGAAGAGTTATCATACAATCGTTCCTTCTTTCGGAACTGACTGGGGATTTCATCTTGCTACTAATTCTGCACATGTACTCGATCAAATTGAACAATTATATGTAGTACCAACTCCTCGAACATTGCCTGCTCTTCTTTTTCCTTTATTTCAATTTAAAGAAGAACATTTAGAACAACGTAACCTCGCTCTTTTAAATTCAGAATCAAATCTTATCTTACATCAATGCTACAAACAGGAAATGAAGTTTTGACAATATTATAATAAGGAGTGCTACCCTATGGAATATTCTACTTTTGGCAAGCATATAATAGTAGATTTGTGGGGAGTGGACTTTTCCCTATTAGATGATATGCAATTTTTAGAATATCATCTAGTTACAGCTGCAGATTACTCTGGTGCCCATGTTTTAAACGTAAGTAAAAAAGAGTTCCAGCCATATGGTGTTACTGTATTAGTGTTATTATCAGAAAGCCATCTTTCCATTCACACTTACCCGGAACAAAATTTTGCAGCTATTGACTGTTATACTTGCGGTACAACCGTTGAACCACAAATATCGATTGATTATATCGTAAATATATTAAAACCGGAGCGGATGCATATAAAAAGATTAATTCGTGGTATAGGAGAAATTGTTACTGCCGATTAATTATAACTCTTACTCATCCGAAAAAAGGAGGATTGTAAAATACCATCAGTGGGATGAACATTTCGCTGATGGTACGGGCACATACATAAAATGAAATTTTAATTAGTGGGTGTTTTACTGCCCGTTAATTCGAGATAAAAAAACCTTGCATAAGCAAGGTTCATTCATCCACCGACATCTTCCTATATAACTCTACAAACTCACTCGCTAATTCTTTCACCGTAATTGCATTCATTAAATGATCTTGCGCGTGTACCATTAAAAGAGTAACTTCGGTCTTTTCGCCACCAGCTTCTTTCTGGATAAGCTCCGTTTGTACACGGTGCGCCTCTTTTAATTCCTCTAGTGCTTCTTGTAATTTAGCTTCAGCTTCTGTAAACTCCCCACGCTTCGCACAATCAATTGCTTCCATTGAACAACTTCTCGCGTTTCCCCCATGCAAGATTAAATGAAAAGCTTTCGTCTCTATCGTATCCATTTTAGTTCTTTACTCCCCCTTTTCTTCCGCCAGTTTTTGTTTATCCCATATTTTTAAGAACGGTAAATAAATGAAGAATGCTAGCGCAAAGTTAACAAGTTGCAAAATAACACCTGAAATTTTCCCGCCCGATCCTAAATATCCACTAAAAAGAATAGGTGTCGTCCAAGGTACAGCGGCCCCACTCGGACGTGCGACCCATCCCCATTCCATTGCAAAGTAAGAAACAATTGTTAACACAACTGGAACTAATATGAATGGAATTAGTAAAAGTGGGTTCATTACAATCGGCATACCAAAAGTTACCATCTCATTAATATTAAATATACCAGGTGCAATTGACAATCTCCCTAAACTTTTTAATTGTTGACTTCGTGCAAATAGTAACATTCCGACAACTAGAGCAAGCGTTGCACCAGAACCGCCCATATAAATCCATAAGTCAAAAAACTGTGCCGTAATCGTATTTGGTACATCTTGCCCAGCTTGAAAAGCGACTCGGTTTTGATCCATTAACGACAACCAAACGGGGCTCATTACACCACCAACAATAGTAGCACCATGAATTCCACACGACCAAAGAACATGAACGAGAATAACTGCTATTATTGCGCCCCAAAGACTAGCACCAAGTACACTAAGTGGTTCCTGTAAAATTTGCCCTACAATATTATGGATACTGCCAAAAGAAGTATTTTCTATAATTAAGCGTAAAATCCAAATAACTGTTACAACAATAAATCCTGGAACAAGTGCCGCAAATGAACGCGTGACAGCTGGTGGAACTGTCTCTGGCATCTTTATAATTATCTTTTTTTGTACAATAAATCGATACAGTTCAGTAGATATAAGTGCAATAATCATTGCTACAAATAACCCTTGGCTTCCCATTAATGCAGCTGGGATAGCGCCTTCTACAAGTACACTTTCTTTTGTACTTGGTATAATATATGCAACTTGAAATGGCGTCGCAAGTAAAAACGTCACAAGCGACAATGCCCCGGATGCTAAAGCATCCACTTTATAATACTCTCCAAGCCTGTAAGCGATTCCAAAAACAGCTATTAAAGCCATTATATTAAAAGTTGCACTAACTGGATACCCTAAAGCTCTCTGCCAATTCTCACCAAACAAACCTGCCATAAACTCGTTATATCCCGGTATCGGCAGTGCACTAATAATGAGGAAAAACGATCCAATAATTAAGAAAGGCATCGTTAAAATAATTCCATCTCGAATTGCTTGTAAATGCCTCTGCTCTGCAACCTTCCCTGCTACCGGCATCACATACTTCTCTAAAAACCGTATCATCTATCCCACTCTCCTCATGGTTTCATTGACAAAGCTGCTTGCAAGATAGCTTCTCCATTACAAAGTCCGTAATGAACAGATTGAATGACATCAACAGGTATCCCTTTATCCTTACATAATTCTTTCATTTTCGGTAATAAATAACGTACTTGCGGTCCAAGTAAAAGGACATCAGCTTTATCAATATGACTATTCACTTCAGAACCTGATACTGCCCAGATTGTTACTTCTATCCCTCTTGTCTCTGCTGCTTTCTCCATCTTTGTAACAATCAAACTGGAAGACATTCCCGCTGCACAGCAAAGTAAAATATTCATCCCGCTTCCCTCCCCTTTTTTCTCTACCTAAATTATGGTGCACTCCTTGCCACCACTAGGTTACAAATATATATGTCTAGATTTCCTGCTGTATGCCGAGCTTAAAAACAAAAATTTCTTGGTTTTCGCGCTATTCCATCTATCCGTATTCTCCTAGTAAAGAGAACTCTAACTCGCTATAATGATTCAGTATGACTTTTTTTAATTGATAGGAGGATATATTTATGAAGGCATATCGCTTTCCACTTATTTTATTATCTTCTATCCTAATTGGTGGTTTCATTGGTTATTTCATGGGTGCCGATGCAGTTGCTTTAAAGCCGCTTGGTGACATTTTCTTAAACTTAATGTTTACGATTGTTGTACCTCTAGTGTTCTTTAGCATCGCATCGTCTATTGCTAATATGGATGGATTAAAACGTTTCGGTAAAATTATGTCTAGTATGGCTGGGACTTTCTTATTTACAAGTATTTTAGCTGCTATTTTTATGATTATTGTTGTGAAAATATTCCCGCCAGCACAAGGTGTTGTACTAGAACTAACACAACCTGACAAAGCCGGCAAAGCTGTTAGTGTTGCAGATCAAATCGTCGGTATTTTAACAGTATCTGACTTCTCTAAGTTACTATCTCGTGAAAATATGTTAGCTCTTATTTTCTTCTCTATCTTAATGGGGATTGCAACTTCAGCAGTTGGCGAAAAAGGAAAGCCATTCGCTACATTCCTACAGGCTGGTGCAGAGATTTCAATGAAGGTTGTATCTTTCATTATGTACTACGCTCCAATCGGACTTGCTGCTTACTTCGCAGCATTAGTTGGTGAATTCGGACCACAACTTCTTGGAACTTACTTCCGAGCAGCAATGGTATACTATCCAGCTTCTCTTATCTACTTCTTTGTATTCTTCACGTTCTATGCATACCTTGCAGGTCGCAAACAAGGTGTACAAGTATTTTGGAAGAACATGGTCTCTCCTACAGTTACATCACTTGCAACTTGTAGTAGTGCCGCAAGTATTCCAGCGAACTTAGAAGCAACGAAGAAAATGGGTATTTCTTCAGACGTTCGCGAAACAGTTGTCCTTCTTGGTTCTACACTTCATAAAGACGGCTCTGTTTTAGGTGGCGTATTAAAAATTGCTTTCTTATTCGGTATTTTCAACATGGAATTCGAAGGACCGAAAACATTAGCAATCGCACTTGTTGTTTCTCTATTAGTAGGAACAGTAATGGGTGCTATTCCCGGCGGCGGTATGATCGGTGAAATGTTAATTGTATCTCTATACGGTTTCCCGCCAGAAGCACTGCCAATTATCGCAGCAATTAGTACAATCATTGATCCACCTGCAACGATGTTAAACGTAACAGCAGATAACGCTTGTGCGGTAATGACAGCTCGCCTTGTAGAAGGTAAGAATTGGATCAAAAACAAATTTGCTTAATAGAAAGAGGATGCTCGTTTAGAGCATCCTCTTTCTTTCGTTATTTGTTGATAAGTTGATAGCTCCTCTCGCCACAAATTTGTTACAATCTTCACAAATATTCCACATCCATTATCCATTCTCCGTACTATAATCATGTATGGAAAAGGAGATGAACACGATGACACAAAGCGCACCTGAATTTAAAGTTTTGCAAAGCATTGCATTTCTCGCTGTCGTTTTGCAAAGTTCCTTATTATATACAATGAATCAAGGAAATGTCCTACTTGAGCAATCCCTCATTATGGGCATGCTATTTAATCTTGCAAAATTCTCAGCACCAGCATTCATATTTATCGTTGGATTTCACTTAATTCGTCACTATACGAAGCAATTAGTATATAAAGAATATATTTCTGAAAAAGCGACACACTTACTCATTCCTTATTTCTTTTGGTCTATTCTTTACTTATTAACAACAAACGATCTTATTACGTTACAAAGTGGAATAAAAAGTTTATTACTCGGAACAGCCGCGCCCCATCTTTGGTACGTTATTATGATGTTCCAAATTCACTTATTGTTCCCTTTACTATGCACACTTTTTTATTGGTTTCAAAAACGAACAGAAAATAAAAAAGACATATATAAATATATGACCTTTTTCGCTTGCCTATATTTTCTATTAATGTGGTTCTCTTCTCACTATATTTTTAATGGAGAAAAATTAACAAGTTCAACAATTTTACATTATACAGATCGATCATTTCTATTCTACTCATTCTATTTCGTTATGGGCGGCATTGCCGCTGTAGCACTAAAAACTTGGCGGCTATTCGTCATGAAACATATCCCGCTTATAACAATATTATTTTTCATCTTATTTTTATTCATCAATTATGAGTTGTTTAGTTTTTACGGAGCAAACTCTATCCATTTAACTGTTTCTACCTATTTAAAACCATCTATGTTTTTATATATAGTATGCGAAATTATCATACTGTATGTGTTATCTATTATGATAGTACAGCGTCGTGGTTTCTTATATAAAACGTTACGTTTCATTGGAAATTACACGTATGGTGCTTATTTAGCTCATTTATTCTTCTTGCAACTATGCACAAAACTTCTTTCCTTATTCACGCTGCAAGAAAATACTATATTATATACCCTATTACTATTTGTGTTAACGGCCATTATCTCTATTTCAACAATGGTCATTTGTAGCACAATACCATTTCATACTTGGATTACAGGACCTTCTCCTACAACAAAGATGAAATGGACGAAGGTTGTATTCCGAAAAAATCATAAAAAACTATTCAAGCCATATATTTGATATAATAATACGCATATAAAAAGAAAGCGAGAGACACCTATGATTAATCAAGTTGGACAAATTATGCTATATGTAAATAACCAAGACGAAACAGTACAATTTTGGACAGAAAAAGTAGGGTTCCAAATCATTGCGGAAGAAAATAACGGAAATGGCTTCCGCTGGATTGAAATTGCACCGGCGAAAGAAGCAGGAACAAGCATCGTCCTTCACGATAAAGCGTTAATCGCGAAGATGCAACCTGAACTAAACCTAAATACACCTTCACTTATGTTCTTCTCAAATGACTTAGACCGTCTATATAAAGATCTTTCTGAGAAAAATGTCACAGTTGGACAGGTTGTAGATTTACCTACTGGTAGAGCATTCAACTTTGCTGATAATGAAAATAATTACTTTGCAGTAATGGAACGTAAATAAAAAATAAGCTATCCGAAAAAATCGGATAGCTTATTTCATCTTAAGAAACTTGTTCTACATTCGTTTCTCTATGCTGTATATGACTCGTGATCCAAGCAATTCCACCGGCAACAACGAGATAACATAACAATATTAAAATTTGCATTTGTAATTGCGACCAATCTCCTAAAGAAATAACATCTTGTAATCCTCTAAGAGAATGAGACATTGGGAGAAATTGTCCAATTTTACTAAGAACAGCTATATTTAATTCTCCTGGGAAAGTACCTCCGCTCGTCGCTAATTGCAGGACAAGAAGGGTTACCGCTAAGAACTTTCCAACAAGACCAAATACTGTTACTAGCATAAGAATAAATGTCATGAACGTAAAGGAAATAACAATACTTGATAAAACAAAAAGTGGCACACTTGCGACTTCTAATTTCATAACACCTAGCACAACTACATCTACGAGTAGCGCTTGAATAAGTCCAATTAAATATACCAATCCTAGTTTATTAATAAAATGTACCGTTCCGCTTACCTTCATATTTTGTCTGCGGCCAAGCGGTAAAATATTCGATGCCATAATTCCGCCAACATAAAATGCAAGCGATAAGAAATATGGTGCAATACCTGAACCGTAATTAGGCACGTCAGAAACTGTTGACTTCACTAACTGAACTGGCTCTGAGAACATCGTATTGCGTGCATCATCATTACGAATATCCGCTATCTTCTCTGCGCCCTCTCCTAATTTCCTAGAAAGTTCTTTCGCACCATCATCAAGTTTAACAAGTCCGTTCGTTAACTGATCAGCACCATGATTCAGCTCTGTTCCGCCACTCGCAAGTTGATTTACACCTTCTTGTAATGATGTAAATCCAGCTCCCCATTTCGTAAATCCACTAGCTAAATTTGTAGCACCATCTGCTATTTTTTTCGTTCCAGCAGTAGCTTCATTTAACTTAACTCCGAATGTATTCATACCTTCTTCAACCTTATGCTGACCATTTGCAAGCTTCTGCGCACCTTGTGTTAATTGTTGTTGGCTATTATTTAAAATACTTGTTGCTTTAGCTAGTCCATCAGACGTAGCAACAATTTTTTGAAAAGCGGGATCTTGCTGTACTTCTGGATGATTTTTCACGTACTCTTCTAATTGTTGTTTTATACTATTAGCTGCACCATCCGCTTTTACTTGGCCTTCAGCAAGCTTCTCACTTCCGCTCACCCATTCATTTGTACCAGCACTTAATTCACTAACCCCTGATTGTAACGTTTTTTCACCTTGTGCTAATAACTCCATACCGCTATGAAGTGAAGTTGCTCCTTGACTTAGCTCATTCGCTCCGTCAGTTAAGGCTGATTTGCTAGAAGCAAGTTTTTCACTTCCCTCTTTCACTTTTGATGTCCCGTCACTTAAACGATGAATACCATCTGCAAGCTGATCTGCCCCATTTCTTGCATCTGTCGTTCCTTCATGTAACTTCCCAGCACCATTACTTGCATCACTCAACCCTTGTGCTAAGTCTTGAAACTTTGAAAACACACCTTCTGTATAAGATTTCGTAATACTATTTGAAATTTTTGTTTTCATATTTTCAACAGCTGTCGTTCCAATTTGCGCTGCTACAAAGTTTTTACCCGGATTTACTTTGTACTGCAATTGTGCTGGTTCTGGTTTCTCATCCATAAGTGTACTTACCTTTTTAGAGAAATCAGCTGGAATCGTAACAACCATATAGTACTTATCTTCTTTTAGCCCTTCATCAGCATTTTTTTCTGATACGAAATGAAAAGCCAGTTCTTTATTCTCCTTTAAATTTTTTACAAAATCGTCTCCTGCATGAATTGTTTTCTCATCCATCGCAGCACCTTTATCTAAATTCACAACCGCAACAGGTAATTTATCTAATTTTCCGTACGGATCCCAATATCCAGCTAAAAAGAATCCTGAATAAATTAACGGAACGATTAATAAAAAAATTAAAGCGATACGTCCATGTTTATGGTGCCACATCGCTTTCCAATCTTTAAATACAAGTTGAATTCCCTTCATGAAACATACTCCTTCTCCGAATTTAACACCATTAGAATGGTTTAACAGATTTACTATACACGTCACTTTCCATACTGTATAATACATCTTTAATTATTAATTCATTCCTTTTGGTCTATAGAAAGGAGACTCGAAATGGAACTGCTCCAGTTAAAATACTTTCAGACAGTCGCACGACTAGAACATATGACAAAGGCAGCTGAAGAATTGCATATCGCACAACCTTCACTCAGCAAAACAATAGCTAGACTCGAAAAGGATTTAGGCGTTCCTTTATTTGATCGCCAAGGTCGACAGATTACTTTAAATTCTTTCGGAAAAGTATTTTTAAAACGAGTAGAGCGTATTTTTCATGAATTAAGCGAAGGGGAACGAGAAATTAAAGATTTAGCCGAATTACAACAAAGCTCTATTACACTAGCCGTTTCTATTCCGAGAATATTACCAGAACTACTTGGCTCTTTTTTACTAGAACATCCTAACGTTCGGTTCCAACAATTTCTGGCATCCACTCCTTCTATGAAACGACAACTAGATAATATAGAAATTGACTTTTGTATCTCCTCTGTGCCAATTGAAGGAGAAGAAATTGTTTGGGAACCACTTATTACAGAAGAAATTTTCTTAGTCGTCCCTTCAGGCCATCGTTTATCAGGCCGAGAAAATATCCACCTCCATGAAGTAAAGGACGAACCGTTCATTAGTATGAACACTGGTTATGGATTTCGGCACTTAACGGATGAATTTTGTAAAGAAGCTGGTTTCACTCCACATATTGCTTTTGAAGTCGATGAACCGACCGTGATTAGTGACCTCATTAAGCAAGGTCTCGGCATCGCTTTTGTTCCAAGTTTAACTTTATTAAAAAACTCTACTTTAGCATCGAGCAAGTTGCGTATTATTGAACCCACTTGTCAGCGAACCATCGGATTAAGTTGGTCAAAAAAACGCTACTTATCAAAAACAGCTCAGCAATTCCGTGAATTCGTGATTGACTACTTCTCTAATATTAGGACGTAAAATTATATGAACAAATAAAAGGTGCCACCCTCATATGGTGGCACCTTTTATTGTTCACTCTTTTTTAATTCCATTTCAGCTAAAAGTGGTAGTACGTTATCAAAAATATGCGTATTATTATTTTCACCTGTTACATATCCACCGTAATATCTACTAAATACGTTGTCATTTCGGAATGTGACCATATGATCATACAATTCCTTCGCAAACTTTGTATCACCTGTTTGTAGTACGTACAAAATCGTTAGTCCATACGCGGCCGGCGATTCATAATTCACAGTTTGTTTTCCCGTTTCTAAATTGTAACGACCGTATAGCTTTCCATCCTCCTGGAACTTCTTCTTTATAAATTCCAAATAAGCAGCTGATGAAAGACCACCTAAACTTCGATGATATGCAACGTATGATTGGTCAATAAGATTCACTTCTTTATCGTACGTAAATGTACCATCTTCTTTATACTCTTTTGGGAATGCCCAGCCATGCCTTGGATAATCTGCTAAAAATTGAACGACTTCCTGATATTGCTGAGCAGAAACTTTGCCGTACTTCTTCATATAGGAGAATGCACGCGGATTTATGTATGATGTTGTTACAAAATTATTTTGTTTCCCTGCATCTGCATCATAATAATCAACATAATAATTATCTTTTTTATTATAACGAAGTACAGCATCACTTAATTGATCGGCAAGGTTTTTATAACGCTCTTCCTTATACATTTCATAAGCACGATATAATTGTTCTATAATACGAAGATCATCTATAAGTGCATTTGTAGCTGACTGCCTCTCTCCCTTTTCAGAGAGTTTCCATAAAACAATATGATTCTTATATATGAAATTATCTTGAATAACCTTTACTTGCTCATCAAATAACGCCTGATCATCTTTATCAAGTGTATACTGTAACCATAATCCCGCCGATTCTGATAAAGCTTCACGTCCCTTAGCTTCACCCGTACCTGCCTTAGTATCTACTAAACGATACGTGGCAAGTGTTCCATTGTCATTCACCATATGTCTTAAAATAAAATTTTCTGTACGGTTTCCTTGTAAAGCTGACCAAAATACAATTCCACCTAAAGCGATTAAGAAGATAACTCCAATCCCTATATATAAACGTTTCCGCAATCTTTTCACCTCCCTAGTAAGGCTAACCTTAATTTTATCAGAACATACATAAATTTAAAAAAGACAATCTATTAGATTGTCTCCCCCCATTTCTATCCCTCGCAAACCTCTTTAGAAGGTTTATATAGCGATTGTACAAGTCGATCATATTCACGACGTGTAATTTCTTTATTATATAGCTTCAATAATAAATCTCTATGCTCTTTTGAAAATGCCATCTTTTTAATGACTTCAGGATACATAAAACACCCTCTCCATTTCACATAAACTTCTTCATTCTAAAAACAGAACTTATGTTCGCATAAAAGATTATAAAAGATTCCTGAGCAAAAAACAAACAAAACATGACCAACTATTTATTTCTTTCTATTCAAAATATTACAACATTATATTATCATATTCATTTTTTAAATACATATATATTTTTGGTAGTTTTTTTGAATAAATCTTCCAATTCAATCAGAAAATAATGGCAAAAAAGAAGAGGAGTTTACATATGGATACGGTAACATTAGCAAGAGCATTTTTCGGTTCTTCATTAGCATTCCACATTATCTTTGCAACACTTGGGGTCGGACTTTCATTGATGATTTTTATAAGCGAAATACTCTATCACTGGAAGAAAGACTCCGACTATGCCATTATGGCGAAAAGATGGACAAAGGCGTTTGCTATTCTTCTCGGTGTAGCAATTCCAACTGGAACAATCGTTGGTGTGCAAATCTCACTTCTTTGGCCTGGTTTCGCCAAAATTGTTGGGCAAGTTATTTCTGTTCCCTTCCAAATTGAGATTTTCGCCTTCTTTTTGGAGGCTTTATTCATGTCGATTTACGTATATGCAGCCGATAAACTTCCTCCATTTATGAGATTAATCTCGCTATTTTTCGTCATGCTTGGTGCCACGGCATCCGCCGTGCTTATTACATCAGCAAATACATGGATGAATACACCAGCAGGCTTTTCAATGAATCCAGATGGATCTGTTTTTAACGTTGATCCTTGGAAAGCTTTCTTTAATCCGAGTTTTGGTACAAGTGCATTCCATGTCGTTATTACGGCTTATGCAACTGGTGCGGCTGTCATTGCTTCTATCGCTGGATTTAAATTATTGAAGAAAAATTTAAGTACACGTGAAATTGCTTATCATAAAAAAGGGCTGCTATTAGGGCTTGTCGTTACATTTATTACAGGCGCTACGATGTGGCTTTCAGGACATGAATCAGCGATCGCCTTACATAAACACTCACCTGAAAAACTTGCATCTGCTGAAGCTTTATTTGAAACGACATCACACGCACCGCTATCCATTGGCGGAGTTGTGGATCCCAATACACTTGAACTAAACTATGCACTTGAAATTCCCAACATGCTTAGCTTATTAGTGGGACTAGACCCTAGCACTGTCGTAAAAGGTCTAAAGGAATTTCCCCAAGAAACATGGCCACCATTTTATACACATACACTATTCAACTTAATGGTCGGCACCGCTGCGTTTACCTTTGCAGTTGCAGCAATTGCGCTCTTATATTGGTACTTCGTTTACCGAAAAAAGGGAACAGAACTACCGAAGTGGCTACTTTGGGGGGCTACCGCATGCGGACCAATTATGATGCTCGGTATTGAATTCGGATGGATTTTCAGTTGTAGCGGTCGTCAACCATGGACAATTTATGGTATGCAACGTACCGTCGATGCATCTACACGCGCCGATTTCGTCGGTCCTTTATTTGTTTTGTTCATCATTTTATATATTGGACTCGCTATTTTAACAGTCATTGTTCTACGGACATTCTTTAGAAGACATCCATTAAAGAATGATTTACAACATCAAGGAGGCGATTCTCATGCATGAGGAAAGTATTGCAATCATCATCTTATGGGCCCTTATTTTCGTATACAGTATACTAGGGTCCATTGATTTTGGAGCTGGTTTTTGGGGCATGGTATACGCAAAACATCCGACGCTCGCTGCTAAACTTGCGAATCGGTACTTATCACCAACTTGGGAGGTAACAAATACGTTTCTCGTCTTCGTCGTTGTCGCATTTCTCGGCTTCTTTCCGAAAGCGGCCTTTACTCTTGCGACAGTAATGTTCGTACCAGTTATGTTAATTTTAGTGCTCGTTGCAGTACGTAGTACGTTTATGGTATTTGCTTACTCCTTGCCAAAATATCAGTACCTTCTTCGGGTTATTTCAGGTATTACTGGTCTCTTAATTCCAGCACTATTAATTACCGTTTTACCCGTTACAGAGGGAGCCTATATTACAATGTCTGAAGGAAAAGAAGTACTCCTGTATGGAAAACTTCTTTCTAGCCCGGTTATCTACTGTTATATGCTTTTCGGACTAACGTCTGAACTATTTCTCTCCTCTCTCTTTCTTGCTGATTTTGCGAGAGAACAAAGTTCAGAAGATACGTATAGAATTTATAGAAGAAATGCTATCATTCTTGGTCCTGCAACGCTCGTTACAGCAATCATCGCCCTCGTTGTAATGGACCCAGAAACACATTGGCTTATGCAAGGATTAATAAAGCAATTCCCGTGGTTTACAGTTTCTATTGTTTTATTCGTTATCGGATACTCGTCCCTTTGGTGGACAAACAAAAAATACAATACACTAGGATACCCTCGCATTGCCGTTTTAGCTGTCGTCGCTCAATATGCATTTGCAAGCTACGCTTACGGCGTCGCGCATTTACCGTATATTATTTATCCTGACGTAACTGTATTTACAAGCTTCACAACGACAGAAACGTTCTATGCACTGCTCATTCTATACGCAATTGGGATTGCAATTTTATTACCAGGATTTATTTTCTTCTGGAATTTATTCTTGAAGGATCGTACTTTTTTGAAGGAAAAATAATATAGTCTTGGAGTCTGTCCCAAAAGGCATTTTGGAATAGACTCCTTTTGTCATGTTTTGTCGATAAGTCGATATATTTTAAAAATCGCTGATATATTTTGAGTTGCGTCGATATATCTCCATAATCGCTGATATATTTTAAGTTGCGCCGATATATCTCCATAATCACTGATATATTTTAAGTTGCGCCGATATATTTCAATAATCGCTGATATATTTTAAGTTGCGCCGATATATTTCAATAATCGCTGATATATTTTAAGTTGCGTCAATATATCTCCATAATTGCCCATATAAATTTCATTTACTATTTTACTGCCCCAATAATTTATAGACTCCTCTCATAATAGTTATTTCACTATTCGTGACACTTGTCCTTTAGCTTGAAAAACACATATTCGCTTCATCTCGTTATACGTCTAGTTCTTCTTATTTTTTGCTGAATATACTACCAATATAAACTTGAGACAAGCTACATCTGTTCAAGGGAAAATAGAAAGGTAGGCAAAATATGAGCATTGAAATATGGATTACTATTATTGTATTCTTCTTAACGATGATCGTTATCTTTTGGCGGCCTCGAGGTTTGAATGAGGCGTGGCCAGCAGCAATCGGAGCTGGTATCATCATAATTACTGGACTTGTATCAAAACCAGACGTCATGGATATTATAAGTAAAATTGGCGGTGCTTCCATAACAATATTAGCGACCATCGTCATGGCAGTTATATTAGAAAGCTTCGGCTTCTTCCATTGGTCCGCAGCGAAACTGGCAAATCTAGCGAAAGGTTCTGGACGCCGTCTATACTGGTATATTCAATTATTATGTTTTCTTATGACTCTTTTATTTAATAACGACGGTAGTATTTTAATTACAACTCCCATTTTAATTCTTCTTCTAAAAAACCTTCAATTAAAACCACATCAACAAATTCCTTATTTATTAAGCGGAGCTTTAATCGCTACCGCATCTAGTGCACCAATTGGTGTAAGTAATATCGTAAACTTAATTGCATTAAATATCGTTAATATGACTCTTTATATGCATACTGCTATGATGTTTGTACCTGCAACATTAGGCTTATTATTTATGTCATGGCTCATGTATACAGTTTTGAAGAAAAAACTTCCGAAAAAATTACCTGTTTCTTCATATGATATTGAAGAAATTTTCTTCACGAAAAACTTCCATCCACTAAAAGGAAATAATTCTGTTGATACGAAACAAAAACGGACAAGATTCATGTTAAAAGTATTAGGTTTCGTCTTCCTGATGCGCTGTCTTCTATTCGTTGCATCCTTCTTATCCATCCCAATTGAAATCGTTGCAGTACTTGGTTCACTCGTTCTTCTCATTTGGAGATGGTACTACTTACGAACAAACCCTGTCGACATTTTGAAAAAGACACCGTGGCACATTTTAATTTTCGCCTTCTCTATGTACGTCATTATTTACGGACTCCACAACGCAGGATTAACAGCTGCACTTGTACAATGGCTCGAGCCAATTGTGAATCAGCATCTACTCTATGCTAGCTTTGCAATGGGCGGACTTGTATCCATCCTCTCTAACGTCTTCAATAACCATCCTGCCCTTATGATTGGTACAATCACATTAACAGAAATGGGACTAGATCCAGTCACATTAAAAACAATCTATCTTGCAAACATCATTGGTAGTGACATCGGTTCACTATTACTACCAATTGGTACACTAGCTTCACTCATTTGGATGTATATTCTGAAACAAAACAAAATTAAAGTAAAATGGAAAGACTATTTAAGTGTATCCCTTATCGTTATCCCGCTCACAACAGTCGTCACACTATTCCTCTTATTCTACTGGGTACATCTCTTCTTTGCCTTATAAACAACAGAAGCCCCATTTGCTACCGTCTTAGCAAATGGGGCTTCTTCTATAATAAAGTTAGGTACTACAGTGTGATCAATCAAGTAAAGAGGTGTAACGTGTTATTGATATAAATGACTACCAGCTTCTTTAAATTCTTCTGCTTTCTCTTTCATTCCTTTTTCAATTGCTTCTGTCGTTTCTAAATCATTTTCTTTTGCATATTCACGAATATCATGTGAAATTCTCATACTACAAAACTTCGGTCCACACATTGAACAGAAGTGAGCTGTCTTTGCCCCTTCTGCAGGCAACGTTTCATCGTGATATTCCATCGCACGTTCAGGATCTAAAGATAAATTAAATTGATCGCGCCAACGGAATTCGAAACGTGCTTTTGAAAGTGCATCATCACGCTGATGAGCCGTTTTATGTCCTTTCGCAAGATCAGCCGCATGCGCTGCAATTTTATACGTAATAACACCCGTGCGTACATCATCTTTGTTTGGCAAACCTAAATGTTCTTTCGGCGTTACATAACAAAGCATCGCCGTTCCAAACCAACCGATCATCGCAGCTCCAATTGCCGATGTAATATGGTCATAACCTGGTGCAATATCTGTCGTTAGTGGCCCAAGTGTATAAAAAGGCGCGCCCTGACAAATATCAAGCTCTTTCTCCATATTCTCTTTAATTAAATGCATCGGTACATGCCCAGGCCCTTCAATCATAACTTGCACATCATGTTTCCAAGCAATCTTCGTTAATTCACCAAGTGTTTCAAGCTCAGAAAACTGTGCTTCGTCATTTGCATCTGCAATCGATCCTGGACGTAATCCATCTCCAAGAGAGAACGAAACATCGTACTGCTTCATAATTTCACAAATCTCTTCAAAATGAGTATATAGGAAGTTTTCTTTATGATGGAATAAACACCACTGCGCCATAATCGAACCACCACGCGAAACGATACCTGTCGTACGCTTTGCAGTAATTGGAATGTAACGAAGCAATACACCAGCGTGAATCGTAAAGTAATCAACGCCTTGCTCCGCTTGCTCAATTAACGTATCACGGTACACTTCCCATGTTAAATCTTCTGCAATTCCATTTACCTTTTCAAGCGCTTGATAAATCGGCACAGTTCCAACTGGTACAGGCGCATTACGAATAATCCACTCACGCGTCGTATGAATGTTTTTACCTGTAGATAAATCCATAATTGTATCTGCACCCCAGCGCGTTGCCCACGTCATCTTCTCTACTTCTTCTGCAATAGAAGAAGATACAGCAGAGTTTCCGATATTTGCATTTACCTTCACGTGGAAATTACGCCCGATAATCATCGGTTCTGCTTCTGGATGATTAATATTCGCTGGTAAAATAGCGCGGCCTTCTGCGATTTCCTTACGAACAAACTCCGGCTCTACTCCTTCACGAATTGCAACGTATTCCATCTCAGACGTAATAATGCCATTACGCGCATAATGCATTTGCGTAACATTTGCACCTTGCTTCGCTCTAAGCGGCTGGCGATCCATTTGCGGGAAAACAGGTGTATGTTTCGAAGCCACTTTCACACCATCATCCTCTGGTTTCACCTCGCGCCCTTCATATGTCTCTACATCCCCGCGCTCCATGATCCAAGAATGACGCGGCGTTGGAATTCCCTTTTCTAACTCCACTTTATACTCAGGATCCGTATAAGGGCCGCTCGTATCATACACACGAATTGGCGGATTTGGAACGCCATTTGTTTCGCTTTGTTCAATCTCACGCATCGGTACTTTCATGCCTTCTCGTGGTCCATCCACATATACTTTCTTACTCCCTGGTAAACTCGATTTCAATTCAATTTGCTCAGCTGAAACAGACTGTTTCATAACCTTTGTTGCCTCCCCTGTTCGTGACAAGGACGAGATATGGCCAGCGCATGCCAAAATAAAAAGAGCCAGGTCCATAAAAAAATAAGGACCTGGCTCATAAAAGACATCATTATGTAAAGCCGTTAACTTCCCTACGCTGGTACGAGCCAGATCAGGTCCAAAGGGTTAAGAAGATCACGCGCTTCTCTCTCAGCCTACGCATACGTTAGGCACCCCTAGTTTATCACTGATTTAATTTTCAATACTTTCCCATCATACACGATAATCTGAAAAATGCAAAGGTTATTTCTTTTTCTCTTTATGGAATCATCCACGTTAAATAATATGCTTGAACATACGTTATAATACCAACAATAATTACGAAGAACACCCTATTGTAAAAATAGTTTATGATTTAACATGGGAGTTTAAAAACATCTTCACCACAAAAAGTGTTGAGAATCTCAATCATTGTATTAAGAAAATTAAGAATACTAATATGCAAGAGTTTAAGAGCTTTACGAATGGATTAGCCCGGGATATTGAAGCTGTCAGAAATACGGTAACTTATGAGAATAATAATGGTCTTACCGAAGGGAGCATAAACAAGTTAAAGCTTATTAAAAGAATCATGTATGGTCGATGCAAATTCTCCACATTGCGGACAAAGATTCTACTTTTGGAGAGAATGAGACTTTTCAACTAACTCCGGGAAGAACCATTTTTTACTTGCCAAATACATTCATCAGTCCCGTTTGCCAAAGAGCCTTTGTCTCTGCTGTATTTCGCTACAACTGCTACTGTTACCTGCCATACAACCTGCAATAGAGATAGGTAACAATTTACTATACAAGGAACAAAATTGACCCGCTCCTCCATTTAGTGATTTAACTATCTTTATTATTCAGAGCTAAAACTCAAAGAAAAATCTCTTACATTTATTGTAACTTAATTTCCTTAATATATTAATTATTTTTGTTGTCTTGTTAGTTAAAGGGTTACTTAGTACAAAAAATAACCGTAGATAGTAGCACGAACACTGTTCTTGTTATAATTATTTTTTTTCAGAACGTCTATAATCCTCTTTTAAAAAATATATGTAAATATAATAAAAAACGAATGATTAATAGAAATATTCTACACCACTCATTTTTTATCGGACTTCTTTTTACTGTACTTTTATTTTCTTTATGAGTTATTAGAAAAATAATTGTCTATATAAGTCTTTATTTTTTCAAAATTCTTTTCCATAAATAAGATTGCTGGTACTTCAATTATTGGAAGATTATTTTCATTATCAAAAGCTGGACACGGTTTTGGAACTACCAAATAGTCAACTGAGTTTTTATCCCTAATATAATTAATTGAAACATCATAATACTTAGAAAAATATCCCTTCAAATCATCCTGATTCCTTAAAAATGGTAGAGAAAATATTGAACCATAATTTATACCAGCGTCGACAATTAATACAAAGCATATTTTTTTCATGATACACCCTCCTCGTATAATAAGTTTTAAGTTAATAACTGTTCCTTGAAAATTAAATAGTTTTTATCTTCAAGAGCTACATCAAAAAAATGATGTATGGGTAAAATTCAGTCTTGGATACTGGGGGATTTCCCTAGATAATGGAAGTATGGAAATGGATCCATCGGGAATATGCTTACTCTTCCTGTAGTTCGACCACGTTAAAAGACTGTGACCCAGACCAAAATGCACTGCATACGCACAAGCTGTATCGGTTTCCTTCACTTACCTCTCATAATGGTGGGAGGGGCAGCTTAGATGAAGGCAATCATTGAATACTCATACGCGAGGTTGTGGCTATGTTTTTGACTCTAGGGAGATCCCACAGTATCCAAGCTCATTCCAAATACTATTCAAAGAAAGGAGGTCCTTTCTTTGAGATTATTCGTAGCTATTGATGTAAGCTCTGAAAAATTTGATGTATGTTTTCTTGACAGTCATGACACTGTTTTGAAAGAAATTTGTCTTTCAAACGATGTGAATGGTGCCAACGCCATTAAGGAGGATGTTCTCCATTTTCATCAGTTGTACAACTATAAAAAAATTGTCATTGGTATGGAATCTACTTCCGTCTATAGTTTCCGTCCTTCCATGTTCCTAACGGAAGATAAGGATTTGAGGGCTTTAGACGTGGAAGTGGTCGTACAAAATCCAAAAGCCATCCATCGGTATAAAAAACTCTTTGAAGAAGATAAGACCGATAAAATAGATGCTTTCCGTATTGCCGATTTTTTACGAATCGGACGGTATAATAAGTTTCTTATCAAGGAGGAAAAATACGTTGCCCTTCAACGTTTAACACGATCTAGATATCAACTCGTTCACCAGCAAACAGAATGTAAGCAACACTTTCTGAAGAACCTTTACTACAAATGTAATACGTTATCGAAAGAGTTAAATACCTCTGTTTTTGGTGCGACGATGATGGAAATACTCTCAGATTCCCTTTCGTTGGATGAAATCGCAGAAATGGATCTAGAAGCACTCGCTACTCTTCTTCAGAAAAAGGGGAAAGGACGCTTTAGCGACCCGGAAGATTTAGCGAAAACCATCAAGAAAGCCATACGTGACTCCTACCGACTAGGTAAGGTCGTTCAAGACTCTGTGGACGTTGTATTAGCCACTTATGCACGATTGATTCAAACATTGAAAAAACAAATCAAAGAGATAGAAAAAAGCATTACTGCTTTATTCTAAGCCATTCCAGAAGCGAGATATTTAACAAGTGTTCCAGGCATTGGAGTCGTATACGCCGCGGGAATCATTGCGGAAGTTGGACAAATTGAACGCTTTGAGAACGAAGCACAATTGGCCAAATACACCGGTCTTTACTAGAAAAAATCGCAATCTGGAAACTTTGAATCGGAACGAACACCCATGACACGAACGGGAAACCAGTATCTTCGTTATTACATGGTTGAAGCTGCCAACTCTGTACCATTTCGTGAAGCTACTTACCGTGCTTATTATTTAAAGAAATATGATGAAGTTCCGAAATACAAACATAAAAGAGCCCTTGTCTAAAGCCGTAACTAGATTCGCTAAATTGTTTTTCAAATATTGAACCAAACACTTGACTGATTGCTTGTTGAACAACCCTATCCACTACTGTCGGTATTCCCAATTTGCGCATCTTCCATAAAAAGAGCCAGGTCCATAAAAAAATAAGGACCTGGCTCATAAAGACATCATTATGTAAAGCCGTTAACTTCCCTACGCTGGTACGAGCCAGATTAGGTCCAAAGGGTTAAGAAGTTCACGCGCTTCTCTCTCAGCCTACGCATACGTTAGGCACCCCTAGTTTATCACTGATTTAATTTTCAATACCTTTCTATCATACACCATAATTTGGAAAATTAAAAGTTTATTTCTTTTGTTGTTTATGGAATCATCCACGTTAAATAATAAGCCTGAACATAAGTCATAATACCAACAATAATTACGAAAAACAAACTATGCTTCACTGTAAAACGGAACAAATCCGATTCTTTTCCAGCAAGACCAACCGCTGCACAAGCGATCGCAATCGACTGCGGGGAAATCATTTTACCTGTTACACCGCCTGTTGTATTTGCTGCAACGAGAAGCACTTCAGATACGCCGACTTGCTGCGCTGTAATGGCTTGTAAATTTGAGAACAGTGCATTCGCAGACGTATCAGACCCTGTTAGGAATACGCCAATCCAGCCTAAGAATGGTGAGAAGAACGGGAATAGTCCGCCAGTTCCGGCTAATGCTAACGCTAACGTAGAAGATAGACCAGAATAGTTTGCTATAAATGCAAACCCTAGTACGAATCCGATAGATAGAATTGGCATTTTTAATTCGCTTAACGTTTCTTTAAATGTCACTACTGCATCTTTTACATTCATTTTCAAAATAAACATGGAAATGATACACGCAATTAAAATCGCTGTTCCGGTTGCCGATAATACATCAAACTTCAGAATTGCCTCGTAAGGCGTTGGTTTATTTACAATTGGCTCTGCTTTCATTACTAGATTATGCAGACCTGGAATTTCAAACTTAAATACAAGACTTTCTAAAGCCCCTCCTGGAGTGAATAATGCCTTAAAGAAACTTTGGCTCCAAATGACTACCATAACCGTTAATACGATAAATGGGGACCATGCCTTCACTACTTTTCCAAACGTTAGTTTCGGCATCGATGCTACTGTCGTTGTTGCTGCTACTTCACTATTTGCTTGCCCAGATTGATAAATTTCTTTCGGCTGCCAAACTTTTAAGAACAGCGCTAAACTAATTAAACTTACAAGTGCCGATGTAATATCCGGAAGTTCTGGTCCTAAAAATGTCGCTGTAATGAACTGCGTAATCGCAAATGAACTACCCGCTACAAATAACGCAGGCCACGTTTGTCGTATCCCCTTAAATCCATCCATTAAAAATACGATAAAGAATGGCACAAATAATGATAGGAACGGTAATTGATGCCCAGCCATTTGTCCAATTTTATGTGGATCAATACCTGTTACTTGTCCAGCAACTGTAATCGGAATTCCCATCGCTCCGAACGCCACTGGTGCAGTATTTGCAATCAAACAAAGACCTGCTGCGTATAAAGGATTTAACCCAAGCCCCGCAAGAAGTGCTGCTGTAATCGCTACTGGTGCCCCAAATCCTGCCGCTCCTTCTAAAAATGCTCCAAATGAAAATCCAATTAAAATAACGAGTAGACGATGATCGTTCGTAATCGATAATACCGATGCACGAATCACATCGAATTGACCTGTTTTCACAGAAATTTTATATAAAAATACCGACATAATGATAATCCAAGCAATTGGCCATAATCCGTATAAGAAACCATATCCGGTCGCTGCCATTGCCATCGTGAACGGCATTTTATAAGCGAATAACGCTACTAAAACTGTAAGTACAACTGTAATAAATCCTGCCACATACCCTTTCATGCGGAAAACTGCTAAAGCTAAGAAAAAAAAGATAATCGGAATAAGTGCTACCGCTGCCGAAATCCAAATGTTTCCGAATGGATCATAAACTTGTGTCCATGTGTTCATTGTTCTCTCCCCCTAAAGAATCCCCTTTTGAATAGAATAACCCCATCAATAGACTATCAGGTCATCATACCTTTAAGTCTAAAATAAAAAAACGTTTAAGAAAACGTTTTCAACAACTTTCATTTATACTGTACCATAACAATTTCTATTAAAAAAGATTTTTTTGAAAATTTTATTATTTAACAGAAAATCTTACAAAATCGTCACGTTCTTGTAATGTTCATCGATAGGAAGTTTGCCAAAATTATTGCATAATAATAGTATAACAACAGAAATTATTTATGAGGTGATATATATGAACGGAAATAAAATATTAGCTGCGTTATCATACTTTAGTGTACTATTTGCCCCTATCTTATTCCCTATTATCGTTTGGATTGTAGGAGACGCTGAAACAAAACCACATGCAAAACGTGCTCTATGGACACACATCATTCCAAGTATCGCTACATTCATTGGCGTAACTATTTTAGGAATTATGGGTCTTGGATCTGATCAACCAGATGTAACACTTGGAATTGGATCAATGATTGTCTTAGCTATTTGCGGAATCATCAGCTTATACTACTTCATCTGGAACATTGTAAAAGGAATTAAAGTGCTGAAAGCTTAATTTTAAACAAATGTTTGTTTAAAAAGGGCCCCTTGCAAATTGCAAGGGGCCCTTTTCCTAATTCGTTCACTTTATCTTCTGCGTTTCTTCTTTTTTCTCATCATTTTCTTTCGGCGTGTATTCACTTTATCCGCTATAATGTGGAGCGTACTTGCCACAACAATTCCCATTAAGAATGTTACAATTTCAACCTCATGTTTCTGCGCAATTTCTATTAAATTACCATCCAATGCGATTACATTTAATAGTAATAAAAATGGAGAAAAGACAATTAACATGTACGCAATACGAATCACATCACCAAGTATAATCGTATGCGTAAAGAAAGATCGATGTGGCATTACTTTCTTATAAGGATACCAAAATATACGTAAGAAACCCCATTTGTTATAAGCATTACTGTACGTATCTAAATCTGGTGTTAAAAATGAAGTACCTACTAAAAAACCAATTGCAAAAGTTAATAAAAAATCAAAATTTGTTAATCCATACGAAAAGAGCAAAAACAAAACAACCGGAAGGGATATTAAGTTTATTTTCGTATGCGTTCTTCCTGATGGCATAATGCACTTCCTCGCTTACGTTCGTCCTGTCACCTCATGACAGATTTCACCT
Organism: Bacillus sp. PK6-16; assembly: GCF_056530295.1. Taxonomy (NCBI): domain Bacteria; kingdom Bacillati; phylum Bacillota; class Bacilli; order Caryophanales; family Bacillaceae; genus Bacillus; species Bacillus sp. PK6-16. The sequence continues at coordinate 286,627 of NZ_CP096511.1, read as the reverse complement.
ATTGACCTAATTTCTGATCGATAAATGTTGTGTCTATATCCGAACCAAACCATTCTGCCAACTTCACTCGTGCCTTATCTTTCACATCTTCATTGACGTATAACGACACCTGTATTAGTGCGGCCGTTAACGCCCCTAAATCATCCGTATAGCCAATTCCAGCAATGAAATCTGGAATCGCATCAATCGGTGCAATAAAATAAGCAAGTGCTCCAATTACAATAATTTTCACTCGTTTTGGAACATCGGGTCTTTGCAAAACGTAAAACAGTAATAAACTTGCATAAATGACCGACTGCCCTGCTTGCTTTGCAACATGTTTTACTTTCTTCCAAAACGCTTCAACTGAAAATTTTTGTTTCATGTAAAAAGCCTCCCTATTTTTAAAAAGAAATAAGCTACAATATGTTATCAGTAAAAGTTCATGGAAATTACACAAAACCTATCAATGAACTTTCATTGTAACAAACAAACTTAAAAAGAACAAGTGTTCGTTAATTTTCACACGATTTCCTTCATATAATAGATTTCTAGATAACCCTTACCCATCTTCGTTTCTTATTTCTCAACAAAGAAAATTTTCACTTCCACTTAACATTCTGCTCTACCTTTGTTATATTTTCTAGTTGACGGACATATAAACGAATGTTAAAGTTTTCTCTGGTAGTGACAAATCTTATACAAAAAATGTAAAATGTTATAGTGTTTCTCAGAAATGAATTTTGTTGTATAATACAGAAATGACGTTATGCTTATGAGCAACAAAAGAAACCAAAAGGGTATGCATAGTTATAGTCGTATATGGGTGAATATAGAACCTTTAATTATGGCCAAGAAAACTATGTATTTTTTATTTTAACATTTTTCGCTCCAAAATCGACCAAGCCTGATAGAGAAAGGGTGGAAATGAATGAAAGAAACCTTGAAATCACAATTTCAAAATGTGCGTTTCACTTTATTCGTAGCTTTAGCCTTATGGCTGAAAACTTACCTTATTACACGCACAAGCTTTGACTTAAAACTTGAATCTTTCATGCAAGAATTCATTTTATTCCTTAGCCCATTAGCAGCATCATTACTGCTTGTTGGTCTTGCATTATTTGCAAAAGGGAAAAAACGTAACTATATAGCACTTGGAATTAATTTTGTCTTAACAATCGTTCTTGTTGGTAACGTAATGTTCTACGGATTCTACAATGACTTCGTTACATTACCGGTGCTAGGACAAACATCTAACTTCGGAAGTTTAGGTTCTAGTGTGAAAGAATTATTTAACTACAAAATTATCCTTGCATTTGCAGACATTATCATATTCTTCGTTCTATTGAAGAAAATGAAGAACTTTGCACCTACAGAGCGTGTAGCACGCCCGATGCGTTCTCTATACTTCGTATCAACAGTTGCTATTTTCTTCGCAAACTTAGGACTTGCAGAAGCTGAACGCCCAGAACTATTAACACGTTCATTCGACCGCGTTATGCTTGTTAAAAACTTAGGATTATATGTACACCAAGTATACGATCTTGGCTTACAAGCAAAATCAAGTTCACAAAAAGCATTCGCTGACGGTAGTAAATTACAAGAAACAGAGAACTACGTAAAAACAACACAAAGTAAACCAGATCCAAATATGTTCGGTACTGCAAAAGGGAAAAACGTAATTGTTGTCTCTCTTGAGTCATTACAAACATTCTTAATTGGTGCAACAGTTAACGGACAAGAAGTTACACCATTCTTAAACCAATTTACGAAAGAAAGTTATTACTTTGATAACTTCTTCCATCAAACAGGTCAAGGTAAAACATCTGATGCTGAATTCCTAGTAGATACTTCTTTATATCCACTAGACCGCGGTGCTGTATTCTTCACACACGGTAACAATGAATATACAGCAACTCCAGAAATTTTACGTCAGCAAGGATACTACACTGCAGTATTCCATGCAAACAACGCAACATTCTGGAACCGTAACATTATGTATCCGGCACTTGGTTATGATCGTTACTACAACGAGCTTGACTACAAGATTACACCGGAAACAAAATTAAACTGGGGATTAAAAGATATTGAGTACTTCGATCAATCTGTTGATATGTTAAAACAAGTGAAGCAACCATTCTATACTCGCTTCCTTACTTTAACGAATCATTACCCATTCACTTACGATGATAATACGAAATTAATTGACGAATACAATTCTGGTGATGGCGTATTTGACCGTTACATGGTAACTGCTCGTTACTTAGACGAAGCAATGAAACACTTTATTGAACGTCTAAAAGCAGAAGGTATTTACGACAACTCAGTAATCGTATTCTACGGTGACCACTACGGTATTTCTGAAAACCATAACCGTGCAATGGCACAGTTCTTAGGAAAAGAAGAAATCACTGCATTTGACCATATGAACTTACAAAAAACACCGATGTTTATTCACGTTCCAGGTCAAAAAGAAGGTAAAACAATTTCGAAACCAACTGGTGAAATTGACATTAAACCAACTATTCTAAACTTACTTGGTGTAGATTCTACAAATGACGTTCGATTCGGTCATGATGTATTCTCACCTGATAATAAAGGATTTGTTGTTCTTCGTGACGGTAGCTTCGTTACAGATAAATACATGTACACAAACAGTACATTCTATGACCGTGCTACTGGCGAAGTTGTACAATTACCGAAAGAAGAATCTCAACCACTAATTGATCGTGCCCAAAATGAATTGAACATGTCTGATAAAATCATTGAAGGTGACTTACTTCGCTTCTCTGAAAGTAATAAGATCAAAACTGGTGAAGTAAAAACAGCTATTAAAGAAGAAAAGAAGAGCGCTGAGTAATCTCAGCCTCTTTTTTTATTTTCTTCCATACAACTACTTATATTCATTAACTTTAAAATTACATAACCTTTACCAAATATTCACATAGTGTTAATGAAGAATCTCTATAATAAAATATGTAAACGAGGTTCTACATATTTCTTATCTCTCATCTTTCGTAAGATCCCTTAAAGAAGTGTGTAAATCTTTTGTTTCTACTTTCTTATAATTGTCTTTCAACATGTTTTGTTTCCATACACAAAACATTCAACGAGACAATGTCCCTATGAAAGATAGCTACCCTCCTTGTGCAACATTCCATAAGAATGTTGCTTTTTTTTATTTAAAAGCAGGATTCTCATTCTTATTTTCGAATTTGTATATACAAAATGCTGTAAAGTGAAAATTTAATCAGTCCTCACTAATCGGGCAGTTATTCTCCCACTTCACTTCTTTGCTTCAATCGAATTTTTAAGTAGGAGTTTTACTGCCCGTTAATGCGGGGTAAATCATCCTTACTTCTCTATGATTTACAAATACATATACGGTCATATGTAGAGAATTACTTACATAAAAATTACTATAGTAATTTTTATCTCGCATGAATGAAAGTTTCACGTTACTTACGTACTTACGAAAGGATGGGACGGAAATTGGCATACGAAAAATTTGTACTTTGGAATGATGAAGTTATTGATACAACAAAACAACAAACGTACATAGAACTTGAAGAGAGAGGTTCGCAGTTCGGAGATGGTGTCTACGAGGTTATTCGCCTATATAAAGGGAACTTTCATTTATTAGATCCGCACATAACGAGATTATATCGATCCATGGAAGAAATAGAATTATCGCTCCCTTTCTCAAAAGCTGAGCTCATCACTTTACTTTACAAATTAATTGAACAAAATCATTTCCATGAAGATGGCACAATTTATTTGCAAGTATCTCGTGGTGTACAAGCTCGCACACATATATTTTCATATGACAACCCTCCAACAATTTATGCCTATATTACAAAAAAAGAAAGACCAGCGTTATGGATTGAATATGGTATACGCGCTATATCAGAACCCGATACTCGATGGCTACGCTGTGACATTAAATCATTAAATTTATTACCAAACGTACTAGCTGCTACGAAAGCTGAACGAAAAGGCTGTAAAGAGGCACTTCTCGTAAGGAATGGTATTGTAACGGAAGGAAGCCATTCCAACTTCTTTTTAATTAAAAACGGAACTCTTTACACACATCCAGCCAATCACCTTATTTTAAATGGCATTATTCGTCAATATGTCCTTTCTTTAGCGAATACTCTTCACATACCTGTACAGGAAGAACTTTTCAGCGTTCGTGACGTTTATCAAGCAGATGAATGCTTTTTTACAGGCACAACGATTGAAATTTTACCAATGACCCACCTTGATGGAACCGCGATTCAAGATGGGCAAGTTGGGCCTATCACCAAAAAACTGCAAAAATCATTTAATCAAATCTTGTTACAATCCAATATGGCATCTTCTTAAAACCGAATAATTTCTGTCCTTTCACATTCAATATATGCATTTAAATGGAAATCAAGGTGTAAATTTATGCCTTGATTTTTTCTTGTAATCTTTTTGTCATATTCAGATTCCCACATAAGCCTTGACAGTAATCGACATGCTCTTTAGAATTTTTAACAGTTGGTAAATATTTCTTCACTACATTACAGACAGAAAGGAATCGACAAATTATGAAAAAGTATCTTGCCGGTCTTGCGGCAGTGTCTGTAGCAGGAGGAGCAGCACCTACACTTGATAGTGTTCAAGCTGCACCTGAACAAAATACACAAAAGGCTGCTACAACTGTCCAAGCTTCTGCGTCAAACAACTCATCTTATACGGTAAACGCGAGCGTATTACATGTTCGTACGGGATCAAGCACTTCTCACGACATCATCTCACGCGTTTATAACGGTCAATCACTAAACGTGATTGGCGAAGAAAATGGTTGGTTCAAAATTAACATTAACGGAAAAACAGGCTTTGTTAGTGGCGAATTTGTATCAAAAAGTGGAGCAGCAAACAACAATGTAAGCACAGGTGGAAACAATAAAGTTACCGCTGATGTATTACGTGTACGTACAGCTCCTAACACTTCTAGTTCTGTTTCTGGACGTGTATATGAAGGACAAACATTAAACGTAATTGGACAAGAAAATGGTTGGGTGAAAATTAACCATAATGGACAAGTAGGTTATGTAAGTGGCGAATTCGTATCTGGCGTTTCTTCTAATGCAGGTTCTTCAAACAACAATACGAATAATAACAACCAAGAAGTAAAACCAGCAAGCGGAAACTATACAGTAAATGTATCTTCCCTTCGTGTTCGTACTGGTCCTAGCACTTCTCACACAACTGTAGGTTCTGTCAAAAAAGGACAAGTAGTACAAGTTGTTGGCGAAGTTCAAGATTGGTTCAAAATCAATTACGCAGGACAAACTGCTTATATAAGCAAAGACTACGTAACAAAAGGCGGTTCTAACGAAAACGTTACAGAAGGCAACAAACAAGAGCAAAACAATAATGGAACTATTCAAACTGGCGGTTCTTATGTAGTTAACGCTACATCTTTACGTGTTCGTACAGGCCCTGCTGCTTATCATAGTGTAATTGGTGGCGTTTTAAACGGTACAACATTAAACGTAGTTGGATCTGAAAACGGTTGGTTTAAAGTAAATTACCAAGGAAAAACAGGCTTTGTTAGCAGCGAATTTGTAAAATTCGTTAAAGGTGGCACTACTACTCCTGAGCAACCAAAACAACCTGAACAGCCTAACCAAGGGGCAATTGGTGACTACTACATTAATGCTTCTGCACTAAATGTACGTAGCGGCGAAGGTACAAATTATAGAATCATAGGCGCACTTCCACAAGGTCAGAAGGTTCAAGTAATCTCTGAAAACTCTGGATGGAGCAAAATTAACTACAACGGTCAAACTGGTTATATCGGAACACGTTACCTATCTAAAACACCAGTTGGAGGCGCAGTAGATAATAAGCCTAACAATAACCAAAATAACAATCAAAACAATAACAACAATAATAATACAGGCAACAATAGCGGCGACAGTTCTTCCGTACTTGCATATGCAAAATCAATGCAAGGTGTACCATACGTTTGGGGCGGAAGTTCTGCTAACGGTGTTGACTGCAGTGGTTACATCTACCACGTATTTAAGAAATTTGGTCATAACATTAACCGCCAAAGTGTTGCAGGATATTGGAGTAGCCTACCAAAAACTTCAAGTCCACAACCTGGTGACTTAATTTATTTCCAAAACACTTATAAATCTGGTCCTTCTCACATGGGTATCTACCTTGGGGGCGGATCATTTATCCAAGCTGGAGATAACGGTGTAGCAATCGATTCATTAAGTAAATCTTATTGGAAGAGCCACTTCTTAGGATACACGAAAGCACCTTAATTAATAGTTTCAAAGCCTTCTAGTTTACTAGAAGGCTTTTTTACTATGAGTTCAACATATTACTCCCTTTCTCCTACCTTCTCTCTACAAAAATAATGTATCCATTCTTCCATTTCATACACTTTATTCTGCAAAAACAATGCATAACGTTATCATAATGTATATATTCCCATAAAAAACATAACCTATTTCATGTCTATTTATTTCATATGTGTTTTTTTGAAGAATTTTCTTTTTATTTAAACTTTTCATTAGACGTTTGACCTCCGATGTCCATTATGATAAGTTACTTAAGATGTTATATTCGTAAACGTATAGACAACTGGTTTATACACTGTTTTTACTATGAGGAAGGAGCATACACTGCATGAATCTTTTATGGGGAATTGGCGGCGTGATTGGAGTATTAGCAATTGCATTCTTACTATCTTCCAACCGCAAAGCTATTAATTGGCGCACAATTTTAATCGCGCTAGCATTACAAATGTCATTTTCATTTATCGTATTACGATGGGATGCTGGTAAAGCAGGTTTAAAACACGCTGCTGACGGTGTTCAAGGATTAATTAATTTTTCTTACGAGGGAATTAAGTTCGTTGCTGGGGATTTAGTCAACGCAAAAGGACCTTGGGGATTTGTATTCTTTATTCAAGCACTACTTCCAATCGTATTTATTAGTTCATTAGTAGCAATCTTATATCATTTTGGTATTATGCAGAAATTTGTTAGCGTCGTTGGTGGTGCATTAAGTAAACTTCTTGGAACTTCTAAAGCAGAAAGCTTAAACTCAGTAACGACTGTATTTTTAGGACAAACTGAAGCTCCAATCTTAATTAAACCTTACTTAGCACGCTTAACAAATAGTGAATTCTTCACTATTATGGTAAGCGGTATGACAGCTGTTGCTGGATCTGTTCTTGTCGGCTATGCAGCAATGGGTATTCCGTTAGAGCACTTATTAGCAGCTGCAATAATGGCAGCTCCATCAAGCTTATTAATTGCGAAACTCATTATGCCAGAGACAGAAAAAGTAGATAATAACGTTGAACTTTCTACAGAACGTGAAGACGCAAACGTTATCGATGCAGCTGCACGCGGTGCATCTGAAGGTATGCAACTTGTTATTAACGTAGCAGCAATGTTAATGGCTTTCATCGCATTAATCGCTTTATTAAATGGATTATTAGGATGGGTTGGTTCTCTGTTCGATATTAAACTTAGCCTTGATTTAATCTTCGGTTACTTATTATCACCATTTGCAATCTTAATCGGGGTTTCTCCTGGTGAAGCTGTACAAGCAGCAAGCTTTATCGGTCAAAAACTTGCAATCAACGAATTCGTTGCATACGCAAACTTAGGGCCACACATGGCAGAGTTCTCTGACAAAACAAATCTAATTTTAACATTTGCAATCTGTGGATTCGCAAACTTCTCTTCTATCGCAATTCAATTAGGTGTAACAGGAACTTTAGCTCCTACTCGCCGTAAACAAATTGCACAATTAGGGATTAAAGCAGTTATCGCTGGTACATTAGCGAACTTCTTAAACGCAGCAGTTGCAGGTATGATGTTCCTATAAACTTATATAGAGTCTTCTCTTTCTCCAAGAGAAGACTTTTTTCATGCAATCCAAACGTATTATATATATCTATCAACCACCTTATCCCAAATATAAGAACATTATGATACAATAATGTTTAGATCTTTTTATTTTTCTGATGAAAATAGAAATACTACTTGTTGTTGCCCTTCAAAAGAATTTAACGACATAGTCAATTTCTTAATAATTGCGCATACTACAAGTATCTATGGATGAAATAGCTTTAAGGAGGAAAGTTTTGTGAAAGATAAGTTCTATAAAATCCTCTCTATGTGGATTCTACAAATTGTATTTTATTTTACTACTGTACATGTGACGAATTATGAGCATGCGCTCATTTTTACAATAATATACGTAATCGTAAATGTACTATTCTTATTTTTAGCTGACAAAACAGCATTTATTTTCTTCATACTAGGAACCATCATTTCCGTATTTTATTTATTTTATCAAGCATGGCTTCATTTATGGAGTACATCAGTTCAATGGCAATATATGATTACCCACTTCCTGATGGCAGCTAACTTCTTCATTGTATACATAACAACTCACCTATTGAAAAAAGTGATTCATGAAAATAAAACTTTAACTGAGCGTGTGAGAACGTTGGAACAATATATTGGAGAATCAAAATTACTAACGAGACAAGAATTCGAGAGACGCCAAGCGTTATTAACGACTGCAATGAATCGTCGTAACGAAACAGGCATTATTATTTACTTTGATTTCACTTCCTTTAGTAAATATACGAAGGAAAGTGTTATGGACCGTGTAGCTTCCTTATTAGTTGAAACGGTAAGGAATGATTTTGACCTTGCTGCTGAATATGATAATAATACGCTAGTTATTTTATTACAAAACACAAATGAAGCTGGTGCTGATATTGTAATGAACCGCCTAAAGCCAAAAATGGAGCAATGGCTTGCAGCTGAAGCAATCCGAGATATAAAAATTTCACGTGAGCAAATTGGAAACAAAGGACAGACATTGTTATGATGACTCTCGTTATACTTCTTTTATTTCTTCTGTTTTGCGTACTCGTTTTTTGGATCAGTATCACATTTTCAATTAAATATGTTCTTATTTTTACGGCCTTTCTATTCTCTGGCTTACTCGTTTACTACTCTTTCTTAACAATCGCGGGCTTAATTCACCGAAATAGTAAACGAAAAGATCGTACGCTAGAACATTATCCGAGCGTTGATATTTTCATACCTGCTCATAATGAAGGGGTCGTTATTAAAGATACTTTAGAGGCGATGGCGAAGATTGAATATCCAGGAAAGCTAACCATTTATTTATTAAATGATAACTCTCAAGATGAAACACCTGAAATCGGCGATGATTTCGACAAAGCTTATGCCCACATTCGTCACATTCGTGTTCCGTCCGGTGAACCGAAGGGTAAATCACGCGTATTAAACTACGGCCTTAGTATTTCAGATGGTGAATACTTCTGTGTGTACGATGCAGATAACCAACCTGAACCACACGCACTGCGAATGCTTGTAGAGCACGCTGAAACAACTGAAGATGCTGTTGGAGCTGTTGGACATGTTCGTACAGTAAACGAAAAGCGAAACTGGCTGACGCGAATGATTTCACTGGAATTTCAAATCTTCCAGCTCCTTATGCAATCTGGACGCTGGTTACTATTCCAAACAGGCTCACTGACAGGAACAAATATGCTTCTTCGTCGCTCCGCACTAGAAGAGCTTGGTGGCTATGACCCTTATGCAATTGCAGAAGATGCTGAATTAACATTAAGAATTACACAAAAAGGTTATCTCTTACCAATCGTCCCAGAATCAGTTACTTGGGAACAAGAACCAGAGCATTTAAAAATTCTTATTAAACAACGTACACGTTGGCTCCAAGGGAATTTATACATTTTAGAAAAAATGTTCTCGTCATTAAGTTTCTTTAAAGGAAAACTTCTCGTCCATTCCTTACAACAAGTTCTAGTGTATGTTGTATTTTGGCTATTCCTAATCATTTCAAACGTTTGGTTTGTAATTGGGCTACTCGGGATATTCCAAATTCAATATAGCATTCCGCTACTATTTATGTGGTATGTCGCATATATTACATATGTTTCTCAATTATTTAGTGCCCAGAGTGTCGAACGAACCTTTACACCGACTAATATTTTTATTAGCGTTATTATGTACTTTACGTACGCACAGCTCTTTACGTACTTATTTATTCGTAGCTTAATCTTATACTTACGTGCAAAGAGCAAGAAACAAGTCATTGGCTGGGATAAGACAGTTCGATTCAAAAAAGATAAATAATAACAATAAGCACAGAGCGCCGTATGCTCTGTGCTTATTTATTGCCGTATAAATTATATATCAGACAATACCCCTTAGCTGAAAGTAATTTCACGTCCATCCCCCAACGAACGATCGACCTTCATTTATATACGAAAAAGTGATTGCTATTTTTGTAGAACCAATTGCTTCTCTTGCTGTTCTTTGCGCGTTTCAGTCTTAGGTTCCGTGCTTTCTTGGACACTACGATGTGCCACACGTTTCAAACAAATATGCTTCCACTTTCTTTCGTAACGTTTCATTATTCTAGATGTCCCCCTTGAATGCGCTTTAAAACTATTTGAAATCGCTTACAGGAAATAATATAGCACATATATATAAACGTGACAACACATTTCCGACATATTTTTGACAAAAATACGAATAGAATTCGTAAGGTATCGAATATTGTCGAAACCTATCGTTTTTTCTTCGTATAAAAGGCATACTACTTATATGGTAAAGTATTTTATTTCCCCTACCCGCATTTCAAATTCCTTCTATATAAAGTGAAACTTTCATTAGCCATCACCAATCGTACTTTTACAGGCAAATAGAGAAATAAAAAAGAGCTGATATGAAATCAGCTCTTTTCCTTCTATTATTAATGACGCTTCATACGTCCTTCTTTTTGTAACTCTTTAAATAATGCTGCCATCATAAAGAAAATAACAAAGACGAACGGGAATGCTGCAATGATAGCTGCCGTTTGTAAGGCTTCTAATCCACCAATATATAATAGCGTAGAAGCTATCGCGGCTAGAACGATACCCCAAATCATTTTAATACGATTTGGTGGGTTTAAACTACCATGTGTCGTTAACATCCCTAAAACGAATGTTGCAGAGTCTGCAGATGTAATAAAGAATGTTGCAATAAGTAAAATACCTAAAACTGATAAAGCTGATCCAAAGCTGCCCATCTGATCGAACATAGCGAATAATCCTACTTCTGTTCCCATTTCTTTCACTTTGTCGAAGATATGTGCATCACCAAACAGCTCCATATGAATACCTGTTCCGCCGAAAACTGAGAACCAAAGTGCACCAATTACGGTCGGCACAAGTAACACACCGATAACAAACTCACGAATTGTACGACCTCGTGAAACACGAGCAATAAACGTACCTACGAACGGTGACCACGCAATCCACCATGCCCAATAGAAAATTGTCCATGACTGAATCCATTGATTCCCACCTTCGTCTAATGGACTTAAACGGAAACTCATACTTGGCAATTCCTGAATATAAGAACCGATTGTTGAAGTGAAGTAATTCATAATAAAGTTTGTTGGACCTGCAAATAATACAATGATCATAAGTGCAAATGCAAAAATAATATTCGTATTACTTAAATATTTAATTCCTTTATCAAGACCTGTTTGCGCAGATAACATAAATAATACTGTTACGATTGCAATAATAACTAACTGAGTCGTTAATGAGTTCGGGATAGATGTTAAATAACTAACACCACCTGCAATTTGTTTCGCACCAAGACCTAATGACGTTGCAACACCAAATACAGTTGCGAAAACAGCTAACACATCAAATGAATGAGCAATACGCCCGTGTTCCCCGCCCTTAAATAACGGACCTACTGTCGCACTAATCGTACTTGCTTTTCCTTTTCTAAAAGTAAAGTAAGCAATACATAACGCTACAAACGCATATAGTCCCCAAGGATGTAATCCCCAATGGAAAAACGAAAAACGCAGTGCAAGGCGCGCACTTTCCTCAGTTGCACTATCTCCAAACGGAGGTGCGTATAAATGGTTTAATGGTTCGGCAACGCCCCAGAAAACTAAGCCGATACCCATACCAGCACTAAATAACATAGCAAACCATGTCATATAACTATAATCAGGTTCATCATCATCTTTACCTAAACGAATAGAACCGTATTTCGAAACAATTAAAAAGATAGACACACCTAAAATAATAGACACGGAAATAATATAAAACCACCCGAACTTACTAACTAATGCAGTTTGAATTGCGGTTGTTACATTTCCTAAGCTACCTTTTCCAATAATAGATTCGGGAATAATCCCCCAAATTGTAAATGCAATACATAATGTTAATGAAACGATGAATGTTTTTGTCAGTTTCCTCATCAAATCCCCCTTCGTAGGTTTCGCTTTTGTAAATAACATAAATTCCGATATGTAAAATCGGATAGAAAACTATAATTTTGCGGTGATTTTCTTACTTTCACCTTCACCAATTCGAATTCTTATGGACAGCCTTACCTTTCGTATAACCTTTTCACTCTGCAAGAGCTACAAGTTAGAAATACTGCTGTCAAATTGTGTGAGAAAAACGCGGATAGGAATGTATTTTCCTAAAAAAGGATGTGTTACATATGTAAAAAAGGGCAAAGTTCTTCCTTGCAACCCTTTCGTTTTGTAACAATTATGCGGTTTTTTTGCTAGTATATAGCACGTGTTTATAGCTTCACAAACAAAATGTTTATGTTTATATAACTATATTACCCATAAAACGGTAAAATACTCAAGGAATGTAATCGTTTAGTAAACATCATGTAACATTCCTGTAATATTTTTATTTACGTCGAAAAAAACATGTTGTATTAAATATTTTGAATATAACTAGAAACCTATGAGTCATATAGAATGAAAAACGCTTTCCTATATTTTTTGTTATATTACAGGATGTTAACGACTTATTACGAATGGTTTGTAATTGTGTGTTTTCCCCAAATCCGAAAAAATCTGTTGCTATAATGAGGACACGAAAACAAACGCAATGGAGGCTATCATGAAAAAATTAATTGGTATAGCAACAGCAGCAGTTTTTGGTCTTGGGATTTTCACATCATCTGCTAATGCAGAAACTGTTGTAACAACAGACGTACTAAACGTACGCGAAAACCCTACTACTGAATCAAAAGTTGTCGGTAAATTACTAAACGGTAATAAAATAGATGTTCAAAATACAGAGAACGGATGGTCAAAAATTACTTTAGACGGTAAAGACGCATTCGTAAGTGCAGAGTTCACAAAAAGCATCTACTACGTAACAGCTAACGTATTAAACGTACGTGCTGAAGCGAACACAAACTCAGAGGTTCTTGGAAAGTTGAAGAAAGACGATGTAATCGAAACAACGAACCAAGTACAAAATGAGTGGTTACAATTTGAATATAACGGGAAAACAGCTTATGTTCATGTTCCTTTCTTAACAGGTACAGCACCTGTAATTGAGAAACAAGAAACAACTGCTCCTGCTAAAGCTGCAGCACCAGCTAAGGCTCAAGCACCTGTAGCACAAGCAAAACCAGCTGCTAAGCCTGCTGTGAAAGCTGCTGAAACTAGCACACCATCTGGTGGTCGTGAGTTAACAGTTGTAGCTACAGCATATACAGCTCACCCGAGCGAAAACGGTGGCACATATGGCGGCCGTGTATTAACTGCAATGGGTCATGATTTAACTGCGAATCCAAACATGAAAATGATCGCTGTTGACCCGAAAGTAATCCCATTAGGATCTAAAGTATGGGTAGAAGGTTACGGAGAAGCTATCGCTGGAGATACTGGTGGTGCAATTAAAGGTAACCGTATTGATATCTTACTTGGATCAGATAGCGCTGCTCAAAAATGGGGACGCAAAACTGTTAAAGTGAAAATTTTAAAATAACCAATGACTGCTAAATTACAAGCCGGTTCTCTTTATTGAGAGCTGGCTTTTATTTATTTATAATACATATAAGGAGGCTACGCCCATGAATGTACAAGCAAAAGTAGACTGGATTGGTACGCCAAAACCGTACATATATAAAGATGAAGTAACATATAACGCTACTTCTATTGATTTCTCACTCGCTGGCGATGATAATCGCTATAAGTTAATTGTGCTCAAGTCTGAAAACAATACACATTACAAAATTGTGCAATATGGAATAAAACCAGGCTCTCAAAAGCCATTTCCTATCGACATTCCATTTGAACAAAACATGTTACCAATTATAGAACAAATATTACATGATTCGTATGTACAAGCGATACTAAAGGAAACACACTCATAATTGTAAAAAAATATATCAACGATTTTTCAATTATATCTATCATAAATCGCAATATATCAACGATTTTCCGATTATATCTATCATAACTTACGATATATCAACGGTTCGACACGAAATATCGATTTAGCTACAAAAAAGAAGCTGTTCAAATATTGAACAGCTTCTCACATATTAACGAGTTGGACCAGATACATCTTCTGATTTCAACGTATTATTTGCACCAAGAGAATGATACAACATCTTTCCATTTCCATTCACAGTTACAATATGTTCGTTATTAAAACTTTTGAACTTCACAGATCCATCACCGTAACGAATATGGTACTCTTCATATGTCGTTACTTTATATTTCGTAGCACTTTGACGCTCTACATTACGAACTTCCATTGTTAATAAGTCTTCTGTAATTCCTTTTTTGTGTAAATACTGTATATAATCACGGTCTTCCTTATACGATTTTCCGCTCTTATCATAATTATTTTCAATTAAACTAAAATCATTTAATGAAATTGCACGTACGTTATCATAAATATGATTTCTTACAAATTCGCCCACTGCTGAACTTGATGTTTCTTTCGGGAATTTTAAGTAATATGTGCTTTGGTCTCCAATTTTAACACTTTCAGATTTCATCACACCAAGATCAGTAGTTTTCTCTAAATGTACTTCTACTGTTTCATCTGTTGGTACAGGACCAAGTTTATAACTTCCATAATTTAATTTTCCACGTTTTTTCCCATTCACAAATACAGTTGCATCACTTTCATCAGAAGAAATGCTTACATACTTGCCTTCAAGCGATAAATCCACTTTCACCTTCTCGCTCTGTTCATCCGCTACATCTACTTCTTTCTCTGTTTCTAATTCAGTAAGTTCTGCCTTCGCCGTTGCCTTTACAACATATGTACCTGGGAAGTATGGCCCCAACTCTTTCGAAGTTTTATCACTAGAAAGCTCTGCTTCTTTTTTGTCATTCACATATATTTCTGCATTTTTTGCAGTTGTACTAACGCTCATATAATAAGATTTCATGCTGAACTTATACTTTGGATATAAGAACCACTCTTTTCCCTCTTCTACTATTTCCCCGTCCTTAAATGAAGATTTATCTTTTGTTAACTTTTGATCTACTGTCTCTTTCTGTAAATAAGACAGTAATTGTTTGTTGTAAGAAGGATTCTCTTTTAAATAACGCATGTACGCTTTAAGATCCTCTGTCTTAATCTTTAAGCTTGAATCATTTGCTTTTACAAACTCATCAATTGCATTAATATCTTTCTTTTGGAATGCTTCAATCATTACATTTACTTGCTTTTCTTTTGAAAACTTATATGCTCCAAATTTATATGCCCCAAATAATAATGCAGCAATAATGGCAAAACCAATGATTAAAAATAAATTTTTCTTACTTTTCACTGATTTTGTCTCACTTTGTAATTCTGTATATGAAGCAGCAGTGTTATCAACGATTACTTCTACTTTACTCCCACACTCAGGACAAAAGTTCAAATGGTCTGCAACGTTCTTTTTACATGTTCCACAAAACTTCAACGTGCTCTCCTCCTATTTTTTAGCTAATTTCATTCCAGCAAATGCTGCTACATATGTCACAATAAAACTAAACAAAATTAAATATGTAAATGAATTTTGCATAGATAGTACTGTTCCGCTTGTTCCAAATAAACTTGTTACCGTTCCTGAAACATTAATTTGGAACTTAGAAATCATATTCATTACAATCATCATAATTGTGTAAGAACCACTACATACCGCTAATGTAATATATATATTGGCAGTCGGTAATTTAGCTAACTTTCTTCCCGCTCTAAACATAAAGAACAATGGAATAATAAGCAGTAATAAACCATAATGGAATACGTTATTCACTCTATCAAATTCTGCAAGGCTTTCCTCATTTGCTCCTTTTGAAATCAATATCTCTCTAAGCTCTACGCCATTTACAGAGACGCCTGATATAAATGAAAACGATAGTGTGCTCTCATATGCATTTGATTTCTTACCAATTCTAGTAAATTCCTTACTAAGTGCTGGACTTGATACTTCTAACGGCGCAAAATGAGCCATACTCCATAATTGAGGTGTTAACTCTAATGCTAATAATGTACTTTCAGATTTTAAAGTTGTTATTTCTTTTAATGGTTCAATACCGTCTTCCTTACTTACTAACGCCATAATACAAACCGCTACTGCTGTTACTAAAAGTCCTTTTATCATAGCCGAAACACCGTAATAAACAGACGCTCCATATGGCATTAACTCTTGAAATGCTGCTGCCATATTGTTTTTGCTTGTATGAGCAATAAATCCTAATAAGGTAAATAATGTCCCACATACAAAACCACTCAATAAACTCTTCATCGCTGAATAGCCAACCGTAATCTTACCTGCTTCTGAGAATGGGATTGCAAAAGATTGTGATGCTATAAAACTTATAATGAATAAAAAGACTCCATAAATAATACCAACTGTTGCTGCCATAAAGATTTGATCTTTAATCGTTTTCGCAACATGCTGTTTCCCTAACCAAATTCCTGTACCAGCGAAAATAATAAATGGAATGATTAATAATAATGTAAATGGAGTATGCCAAGATAAAGAAAATATCAATCCACTATCATCGTTAGCTGTAAAACCAAGTAAATGGTAACTTAACATCGTAGAAGTTGCACTCGAATAAAAACTTGGCAACATTTCTAATTCTTTCGCAAATTTGCTAAACATCTCACTTAACATAGAGGCAAATAATAAACTACCAATCCAACCAGCAATTAACATGAGAATACTTGCAACAGCCCCACCAATAAAACCTTTTTGTAAAACGGCTTTATCTGCTTTAAATTCAACTTTAGGAGCACCATCCATTGTAGGCAATTTTACAGTTTGTTCTTTTTTCTTCACAACAGATAAAGAATACCCACACTTTTGACAATATAAATTTTTTTGAGCATTTTCACTGCCACAACCTCTGCAGTATTTTGCAGTATCTTTTTCTAATGTTACTGCATCTATAGCTCCTGCAATCTCCATACTACCTTCATTTGGGCAATAATTTACTTCTTCACCATGTTGTTTTCCACATGTGCGACAATACATTTAATTCACTCCCCACTTTGCTTAATTCCACAAACTGGACAGTAAGTAGAGTTTTTATCGATATGCTCATTACATGAAATACAATTTACCGTTTCACCTTCATTTTCTACTGCTAACATCGGGTTAGGCTTTCCACACGAACCACAAAACTTATCATTTATTGATAAAGGTCCACCACATTCGCATGTAGCTTTTTCACCTTGTTGTTTTTGCAATTCAACAATGCGCTTTCTTGCTTGATAAATAGCTACATCAAATTCTTGAACTGGAGCAATCATTTCTTTTAAGCTCGCTTCATTTACTCCACTTCCTCTTAATTGAACATACACTTGCTGTCCAACCTCTAATAGAACCTCTGCTTTTTTCTGCATTTGCACTTGCATTCCCTTTTTCAATTGAGCAATTTCTTGTGCAACTTGCAACTTCATTTTCCCTTGTTCTATTCCTTCTTGTAACTTATTCATTCCACTACCTAATTTCGTCTGTAAATCTGACAAATCATTTCTCCTCCTATACATATATATTCATATATGAAATTAACATTTTATATATTACCATGATTTTCAAGTTATGTAATCCAAATTTCATTTTTTCTGTTTTGAGCATTTTTTGTTTATAATGGTAAAGGAAAGAAATATGTGTACGGAGGAATATTATGCTGCAACACTCAATTACGAAAGATGAAATTATGATGATTGCGAATGAGTTCGTTCAAGGACTAGATCCACAGCAAACAGCTGATCAGGAACATGTCGCTACAGCTCGGCACCTATATCGTAGTGGTGTTGTCTACAACGTTGACTTTGATGGTTATACACTATCAGGAACTGTAGATGCGGAAGGCAACGTATATAGCGTTCATATTCCGATTCGTAATGTCGCTGAAAGTTATTGTGATTGCTTCGCACCAACACAATGTGAGCATATGCTCGCTGTATTACTATCTGCAGCGTCTAGTTTCGGGCAAGTAGGAGATGTATTAACTTTATTTAAAAATAATACGAAACCTTCCCTTCCTCCTATTCGAACTGCAAGACAAGTATTGCAATCATCAGCTTTTGAAGAAACGGATTATAAAAGTTGGGAATCATATTTTGAAAAAGAATATGAATCATTTAAAAAAGAACAAGCTCGCCTTACTTATAAACAAATGTATTTTCTTATGAGTATCTTTACAGATTTCTATACGAAGCTTGAGCGGAAAGCTCCGCGCGTCATCGCCATACATGAATTATTCAGGTTACATGCAGCACTTTACTGCTTTCAAAAATTATTAGAAGAAATCCAGGCATTCGAAGCAAACAAAACGTATTCTTATCACCAACCTGTTAATGTCGTTCGCCTATTTGTAGACAAAGTGGAATCCATCGTTCGGGACTTACAATCAGAAGCGATTCCTTCAGAGTCTGAAATAATTTTGCAAGAAACAGCTCGTCTTGTTCATGAAGTATTCTTCTCTACCGACGCTTATACACAAGAGCGATTTTTCATTTATCGCCACATATGGAGTGAACTTTTAAACAATAAAGAGAAAATACAAGAGGAAGAAAAACGAATCGATACGAAAATCAATCCACTATCTAAAGCATTAGCGTCTTCTCACCTTCTCTTTTTAAATGAAGAAGATCTACTAGCGATGGACTTACTAAAAAAACAGCCTGCTTCTGTTGTGAGTCTATACTTCTATTGGTTAGAAGAACTATTAAGTGCCATGCAGTGGGATCGTGCAAAAAACTGGCTTTCCTTTACGTATAAACAAGTAAAGAAAACGCTCCAAGATCACGAAAATACGATTTTTATAAAAGATATCGTTCGGCTATTTGTAATCATGTATGAAACATACGCAACACATACAAATGAACAAGCTGGTTTTGAAATGATTTTACAAGAACTATTACCGTATAGTTTCACAAACTATGAACAGTACGTACTCGCGAAAAAACAGTATCACACATGGGCAGAGCTTCATCTCTTATATGGGTTTGAAGCAATTGAACTGTTAAAAGAACCACTGAAAGATATTGAGAAAGAAGCGCCAGAAGCAGCACTTCCTCTTTATCATCTTGCTGCTGTAGAGGCAATTGAAGAACGAAATCGTAAATCATATAGACGCGCAGTTCGTTACTTAAAGAAATTACGTACATTATATAAACGATTAAAACGCACCGATGAATGGGATGCTTTCATTATTCACATCGCCAATCTCCATTCACGTCTGCGTGCACTACAAGAGGAATTACGGAAAGGAAAATTAATCGATGATCAATCAAACTGAAGTAACAATTAGGCTCCAGCATGTTAGTCAAGGTTGGTTCCTTTGGGGAGAAGATGACAGCGGTACTCCATTATCCGTAACAAGTTGGAAACGAAATGCATTCACATGGCACTCCACTTCTTTCTACGGTACGTTTCTAAAAGAAGCAACCTTCGAAGGAAAACAAGGTGTGCTACTAACAAATGCACAAGCCTTTGAATACATTGCAAACAAACCGATGAATTCCTTTGCACATATTCAACTGAACGGCCCTATTACAGCACTTACAAAAGATGCAAATGAATTATGGGATGCCTTTACGAGTGGTAGCTTCGTACCAGATATGGAGCACTGGCCCAAGCAACCATCTTGGAAAGTTCAAAATACGCCAATTGAAGATGACACATTAGCATCTCTTTTCTCAGCAGCAGTTAATGAAAGCATATTACAAGATAATCGCTCAAATGACGGCTGGGAAGATGCTAAAAGACTATATGAACATTACGACTTTACGAAAAGACAATTGGAAACAGCACTACATGAAGAAGATTGGCTTCGAAAAATTGGTTATATTGAAGATGATCTTCCGTTTACAATCGGACTAAGACTGCAAGAACCACAAGAAGAATTTGAAATGTGGAAGCTTGAAACAATCGTGACACCAAAGCGCGGGGCGCATCGCATATATGTATACGAAAACATCGATTCCTTACCGAAAAGATGGCACGATTACGAAGAACGTATTACAGAAACACAAGAAGGTTTTAGTAAGCTCATACCGTGGTTAAAAGAAGGAGATACGTTCCGAAATGAGCTCTTTGAAACAGAAGCGTGGAACTTCTTAACAGAAGCAAGCAATGAATTACTTGCAGCCGGCATTACAATTTTACTACCATCATGGTGGCAAAATTTAAAAGCAACAAAACCGAAATTACGTGTCCAGCTGAAGCAAAATACAGTACAAACACAATCGTTCTTCGGTATGAATACGCTCGTTAATTTTGACTGGCGAATTTCGACGAACGGCATTGATTTATCAGAAAGCGAGTTTTTTGAACTCGTTGAACAAAACAAACGTCTATTTAATATAAACGGTCAATGGATGCGACTAGATCCAGCCTTTATCGAAGAAGTAAGGAAACTCATGAACCGTGCCGATAAATACGGACTAGAGATGAAAGATGTTTTGCAACAACATTTATCAAATACGGCTGAAACAGAAATTGTAGAAGATGATAGTCCTTTTACTGATATTGAAATCGAACTAGATGGATATTATGAGGAACTATTCCAAAAGCTACTTCATATTGGAGATATTCCAAAAGTAGATGTCCCTACTTCACTAAACGCAACACTTCGTCCGTATCAACAACACGGCATTGAATGGCTATTATATTTACGAAAGCTTGGATTTGGAGCATTGCTAGCTGACGATATGGGACTCGGGAAAAGTATTCAAACAATCTCTTACTTACTATATATAAAAGAAAACAATCTCAAAACAGGCCCTGCATTAATCGTAGCGCCGACATCTGTTCTTGGAAATTGGCAAAAAGAATTTGAGCGTTTCGCACCGAATTTACGTGTTCAATTACATTACGGAAGTAATAGAGATAAAGGCAATTCATTTGAAGATTTCCTTCAATCGGCAGATGTTGTATTAACATCTTATGCATTGGCTCAGCTCGATGAGGAAGAACTAACTTCATTATGCTGGGATGCTGTTATTTTGGATGAAGCACAAAATATTAAGAACCCACATACGAAACAGTCAAAAGCAGTACGAAACTTACAAGCAAATCACAAAATCGCTTTAACTGGTACGCCGATGGAAAATCGCCTCGCTGAACTTTGGTCCATTTTCGACTTTATTAATCATGGATATCTCGGAAGCTTAGGGCAATTCCAACGTCGCTTCGTCACACCGATTGAAAAAGATCGTGATGAAGGAAAAATTCAGCAAGTTCAACGGTTTATCTCACCATTTTTACTGCGCCGAACGAAGAAAGATCAAACAGTCGCATTAAATTTACCAGATAAACAAGAACAAAAAGCTTACTGTCCTCTTACTGGTGAACAAGCTTCCTTATATGAACAACTTGTTCAAGATACACTGCAAAATGTCGAAGGATTAAGTGGAATTGAAAGACGCGGCTTTATATTACTTATGCTGAACAAGCTAAAACAAATTTGTAATCATCCAGCTCTTTATTTAAAAGAAGAAGAGCCACAAAATGTCGTTGAACGCTCTATGAAAACAAAAACGTTAATGGAGCTCATCGAAAATATAAAAGATCAAAATGAAAGTTGCCTCATCTTCACTCAATATATCGGCATGGGGAACATGCTAAAACGTGTGCTAGAAGAAAAATTCGGCCAGCGTGTCCTCTTCTTAAACGGTAGTGTACCGAAAAAAGATCGCGACAAGATGATTGAGGAGTTCCAAAACGGAACGTATGACATTTTTATCTTATCCTTAAAAGCTGGCGGAACAGGATTAAACTTAACCGCTGCCAACCATGTCATTCACTACGATCGTTGGTGGAACCCAGCTGTGGAAAATCAAGCAACAGACCGCGCATATCGCATTGGTCAAAAACGATTTGTTCATGTTCACAAACTCATTACAACAGGAACATTAGAAGAAAAAATTGATGAAATGCTAGAAAGAAAACAATCTCTAAACAATGCGGTCATCACAAGCGATAGCTGGATGACTGAACTATCAACAGACGAACTAAAAGAATTACTTGGTGTATAAAGTGAAACTTTAATCAGTGGGGGTTTTGTTCATCCCCACTGATTATTAGTTGAACCAATCGGGCTTTTACGGGCAGTTGATCACCTCCCTAACTCCTTTGCTTTCGCTGAATTTTGAGGTGGGGGTCTTACTGCCCGTTAATGCGGGATAAAGTGAAACTTTAATCAGTGGAGGTTTTACTCCCCGCAAAAAAAGCGCTAATCTCGAAATGAGATTAGCGCTTTTTTCTATTCCAAAACCAATTACTTATTATAATCCCCGTTAACCCGCCGCACGTATCAAGCAATGAATCTTGCCACATTGGTGTACGGTCCCCCGTATACCATTGGTGAATTTCATCAAATGTTGCATAACCCGCAACGAAAAGAAGGGCATATATAAAGCATCTTTTCCTCGAATGACCTGATCGATGAAAAGCGTAATAAATCAATGAACCTAGCATAAAGAACACCATAAAATGAGCACCTTTACGAAGGAAAAACTCAATAAATCCGCCTACACCTTTATTCGCAATACTAACAGGGGTTCCTCCACCATAATCGATAGATACCCATGAAAAATGCTCTTTCACAAATTCAACATTTACATATTGTTCAATATCTGAACGCATATCCTGCTTTTTATATGGTTGTGCCGAAGAATAGAAAATCAGCCCCATCCATAGTAATACAGGAATCCAAAATAACCATTTACGATTCATTATCCAGAATTCTCCTCTCTTAATCTTTTAAGGGTACCAAAAAAAAGAAAAAATTTCACGCCAAAACATGACATTCATGCCCTATTTATAAAGTGAAAGGAGGTGATACACATGGCAATTGAAACAATCGTAATGGATTTAACTTTACGTCTTGTCTTAAACAACGGATTAGATAAGAACGGCAAAACAGTTTTCAAGAGCAAACAATTTAAACGTGTTAAAACAAATGCGAGCTTAGATCAAGTACACAATGTAGCTCATGCTCTAGCTTCCTTACAAGCATCACCACTTCACGCTGTACAACTTGTAAGCACATCAGATCTTTCTAAACTATAAAGTAAAACTTGGATCAGTGGGGATTTTATTCATCCCCGCTGATTATTAGCCCGCAATTTAACCGGCAGACCCAAATCCGTAAATAGCGGGATAAATACAAAGGAGGGAATAACACATGCAAGTACTAGAGTTGATTTTCGCAAAAGAAGATGGAAAAACAGTCGTTTTTTCTATCGATACGCCCATCACACCAATCGATGCACAAGTCGTAAATCAAGTAATGGATACAATCCTTGCCTCATCTGTATTTTCATCCATTGATGAAAATACAAGAAAAAAGGGAGCTCGCCTTATAGAAAAAAATGTATCTGAAGTTCAAATTACTTTATAAAATAAAAAAGACGAATCTGCATCATTTTGCAGATTCGTCTTTTTTCTTCGGCATTTCAATCGGGATAAAAATCTTTGAAAAACCGACGCATACATACTTATAATGTTCTTCCCCTATATCAAACTCAGTCGTATATGTTGAGAAGAATATATAATCATTTCGCTTCGTATAATGATCGATTAATAACCCAACTTGTGGCTCAACATACTTTTTCGCTAACTTTTTACCGGCCGATGCCAAGTCGCCAAGGAGACCCTCTTCATTCTCTTTTTGAACTTCATCTAGCTTCTTACTCACATCATTACGCTTCATAAACTGCTTCGCTGCCCATTCTGTATATTCTCCTTTACTCGGATTACTGTTTGCTAAATATACTAGGAGAACGACAACTAAAGCCATAATAATATACTTTTTCTTCATACTATATCACCGCCTACTCTTTTCTATTTTCATATATATGTACAAGCGATGCAAATTAGAAAGACTATCACCTATTGATTGTAAACGAATAGCCAAAATTTACAATACAAAACAAAATATTAACACCAAGTTTACTTATTCCGTATATAATTATATTCGAAATATTAATTTCATAAGGGAGGACTTAAAATCATGAATGATGAAAATAACATTATTATTTCTAGTTCTACTATGATGCTTGTTCCATACAATCACCCTTATTATCGTACAAAACTTATCGACAGTAGCGGAAATGATCTTCGTTCCTGCCAAACCGCATTACAACTCATCAAAAAATCTTGCTTAACCCATATTCACTCTACTTATCAAGGCAGGCGTAATGCAGTCCAAACAAATTTTAGATTCAAACAAAACGTTCCAATTCCAATTAATCATCGGGAATACATTTGTACTTTTCCAACAGAATCTCCTTCATCTCCAAACTGTATATGGCTATTTTATAACCACATACACGATATAGACTTTTGCCAAAAGATTAAAAAGGCTAAAATACATTTTTCAAATGGCACTACAACAACAATATCTATCAGTCCCCATAAATTGCAGCAACAATTATTAAAAGCTGGATACATACTATCTCGTATGAACATGCAAGATTCACTACAATTTAAAAACCCCTTGTTACATTTACTACATTAAACTAACAAATAGAATGGAAAGCAACATCTCTTGCCTTCCATTCTTATATTAATATTTATCCTCTTACACTATCTCGCATTTTCTCAAGTGCTTGCCGATACATCCATCTTACTTGATAATATGTCATTTCCGTCTCTAAAGCGATTTCTCCCATCGTCTTCCCTACAAAAAAACGTTCAAAAATAATATACTTCTCCTTCTCATCTAACACGCTCATAAAATCCTTCACTCTTATTTCAACATCCTCAAAATGAAAGATATCCTCATACTCACCTACACATACACATCTCTCCTGCACTGCGAACTCTTTCTTCAATCTCTCTAATATATAACCACGCACCGTTACAACTGCATATGCAGGGAAATACCCCTTCTTTGCATCAAATCTTTCATACGCATGCCAAAGACCAATTAAACCACATTGATAATACTCTTCATAATCTTTACGAATACCTAATTTCTTTATTTGATTTACAATCATCCCTTCATATAAAACAACTGCCTCTGTAAAAGTCGCTGGCTTCACACAGTACCCGTTTCTAAAAGGTATACCTTTCTAGTATTCCGCGGTACCTTCACAATATAAAAATAAAGAAAAGATTTCACTGTGAGTAATTTCAAATACTACCGACAGAATTTAAAATTACACTAGATAGTATTTGAAATTTTGTTGGTGGTATTTGAAATAGGGGTAAAAATAAAAAAGGTGACTCTTGGAAGAGCCACCTTTTCTATCTTATTTCCTTATTGGAACATACCTTGTAAAGCTCCGATTCCAAGAGTTAAAACAAAGAAAACAATAGTAATAATTGTTGCCTGCTTTTTAGTCAAACCTGCTGTAATTTGAAGACCTAGCCATGTAACTACATATCCCCAAATTGTAAACACTTCAAATTTACTTACAATACCTTTTACAACACCACTACTCGAGGCGAAAATTGGTCCTAGGCCAGTGTACATTTCTTGACCCGATCCACCTAAAATATAAGCTAAAATTATATTTATTAATACACCAATTAATGAAATAACACTTGAATATACAGTAATCGCCAATAATTTTTTATAAGAAGTATCATTGCTCATAAACACCATTAATACTTTATACACTACAGCACTTAGTAAGAAACTAAATCCCATACCAAGAGCACCTACACCGAATCCCATACCATATGTCATTCCAGCTGAAACAGTAACACCTAACTCCTTATTGAGCTCAATTGCTTCAGGTGTTAGAGAATATACATAAGCAGCAAATCCCCCAATAAGTCCACCTAATAAAACAAGTAGCCAAAACGCTCCCCAAACTGCATTACTCGTTTTCATTCTTTCGAACTGCACTCCAGGAGAAGTGATCATTCCGAACAATGATGGCTTTTCTCCACCAACTTTTTGCGTATTCAAATTAGCTTCCATTATAACGCCTCCTTCTATTTATATAACCCGTTCTAACGGGCGGTTCACTTCCTCACGCAAGAGGCTACGAACCGCCCACTAGAACGGTAATGTGTAGTTCTACTACACTATTAATTACTCATAACGCAATGCTTCAATTGGATCTAATTTCGCAGCTTTATTTGCTGGAATTAATCCGAAAATAATACCAAGTGTCATCGAGAACAGTACGCCTCCAACGACAACTTCCCATGAAACGAGTGGTGGCCATTTTGCGAATGTAGAAACGATATATGCTCCGCCATACCCAAGGCCAATTCCGATTAAACCACCTAGAAGCGTCAACATAACTGCTTCAATTAAAAACTGTAATAAAATTTTACTACGCGTTGCTCCAAGCGCTTTACGTATCCCAATTTCGCGCGTACGCTCCGTTACAGATACAAGCATGATATTCATAACACCAATACCACCAACGACTAATGAAATACCAGCGATACCACCGATAATCATCGTCATGATGCTAGTTACTTTAGAAACATTTTCTTGGAGTTCTTTTAAATTCACCAGTTCATATTTACCTGGGATTTCACTTGGCTTACGACTATTTAATACATCAACAGCTCGTTTCCCTGCTGCTTCTAAATTGTCTACATTTTTAGCTTGAATGGCGATATTTTGAATATCATCAGTTCCGTATAAAACAGGCCATAATGTAAGAGGGATTAACGCTTCTTCCATTTCAAATCCCATAAACTCATTATCAGATGTATACACACCAATAATTTGCATTGGCTGTCCCTTCATCTCAATAATTTGTCCAACTGGGTTTACGTCCTTAAATAACGTCTCCTCTGTTTTTGTGCTAATCATCACAACGTTATTCGCGTGAGAAATATCTGATTCATTTAAGGAGCGGCCCTTTACAACCTTTACTTTATTAACCGCAAAATATTCATTATCAAGTCCAATAACATTCAGCCTTGCTTTTTTATCATTTACATCAAGTGTCTCTGTCGTCGAATTTGTTGTAATAACGTGTGAAACATCTTTCACTTGTTTTACTTCCAAAATATCCTCTTCCGTTAACTTCGGTATTTCAAATCCACCTATAGCAAATTCATCATTAATATCTGTTTTAAATTGAATTGGCATAAGGTTATTACCACCAGAACCTGCGAATTTCGACTTCAACATCGCTTCCCCGCCTTGCCCAATTGCAACGACAGTAATAATCGAACCTACCCCGATAATAATACCGAGCATCGTAAGAGCAGAACGTAGTTTATGAGCTAAAATAGAAGATAAGGCAATTTTTATACTATCTAGTAAACTCATATCGCACACCTTCTATCTTCTGTAACTTTCCCGTCTCGCAGTACAATGCGGCGGGAAGAATACGCTGCTACTTCCTCTTCATGCGTAACCATAACAATCGTCGTACCTTCTGCATTAAGCTTCGTGAAAATATCCATAACTTGCTCACCAGACTTCGTATCAAGTGCACCAGTCGGTTCATCGGCCATAATGAACGTTGGATTATTTGCAATCGCTCTTGCAATTGCTACACGCTGCTTCTGTCCACCTGATAACTCATTTGGTAAATGATGCACGCGATCTGCCAATCCAACTTTACCTAACGCCTCCAAAGCCCGCTTGCGACGCTCCGCTTTCTTCACGCCACCATATACGAGCGGAAGCTCAACATTTTCCACTGCGGAAAGACGCGGCAGCAAATTAAAATGCTGAAACACAAAACCGATATATTCATTACGAATTAAAGCAAGCTTTGACTCGTCTGCTGTTAAGATATTCACGTCATTCAGCATATATTCACCTTCTGTTGGACGATCTAAACAACCGATAATATTCATAAGCGTCGACTTACCAGAACCAGAAGGTCCCATAATCGAAACGAACTCACCGCTCTGAATCGTTAAACTAATACCGTGTAAAATCGGCACTGCCAATTTTCCTTGATAATACGTTTTAGCAATATGATTTAACGTAATCATTTCTCTTTCACTTCCATTCCGTCATACACATCGTCGGAAGGATTTTTAACCACCTTTTGCCCCACTGTTACGCCTTCTACAACCTCTGTCCAATCTCCATCAGTAGAACCTTTTTTCACATTTTGTTTACGAAGCTTCCCTTTATCCTCAACATAAACAAATGCATCATCGCCTTTTGCTACAATGCTCTTACTTGGGACAGCAATCATCTTCTTATTCTCTAAGTTTACTTGCAATGAAACATGATAACCTGGAGATAAACCATCTTGACTATCAAGACTTGCTTTATATGTATACTGAGACATATTTTGAGTTGCTTCACCCATGCCGCCAGCTTGCGCCATCTCTGCACTTGTTGGGAACTCACTTACCTCTGTAATCTTACCTGTCCACTTCTTCTTATTATTTGCTTTCGCCGTTACAGTGAATGTTTGATCCTTTTGAATTTGTGACTTCTGAAGCTCAGTTAACGTACCTTGAACTTGGAATGGATCTTTAGAAGCTACTTGTAAAAACGCTTTTCCTTGACCACCTAACGCTTGAGATGAACTTTGTGCCGCATCTTTATCTAACTTTTGAACAACACCAGCGAAATTACTATAAATCGTAAGTTCTTTCTGCTTCTTACTTAACTCTTCTTTCTGCAACTTTCCTTTTTCTTTCTCAAGGTCAATTGTTTTTTGTCCTATCTCTAACTCGTTTACTTGCTCGTCCATCGGATCTGTTACTTCTTTCCCAGCTCCGCTATCTTTCGCCTTCTTAATTTCTTTCTTCAACGAATCAATCTTCTTTTTCCCTTGATCATAACGCATATCCGCCATCTTCTGATCAAGCTCAGCTTGCTTCATTTGAAGGTTAATCTCTTCATTATCATAAGAGAATAACTTCGTGCCTTTCTCTACCTCTTGCCCTTCTTTTACCTCAATATCTTTCACTTTCCCTTTGGCCGGATCTGCATAGAAGCTTTCAATATTACCAGGCTTCACCTGACCAGAAATTAACTTCGTATTATTCAGCTTACGCTCTGTCACTTTCTCAAAACTTACAGCATCAGCATTTGTTGATGCACCCTTCTTCTTACCTTGCATAACAAAAATATTAATTGCCGCTACAATAACAATTAGTGCAATAACCCCAATAATAATCCATTTCTTCTTCTTGTTTGGAGTACGAACCGTATTTGGTAACATATTACCGCTCCTTTTTTATAACTTAATAGTTTAATATAAAAATTGTATAAAACTTTCTGAAAACAAAATACATATTATTACAATCTTTTTACAAAGTTTTACACATCCATTTATATTGTAACAAAAATTCCAATGATTAGAAATATGACATTATATCTTTTAAGATAGATTTAAGAAAAGATTATATTATATAGAAAAAGCTATCCAATATAACAATTGGATAGCTTTTCAAACAAAATATTACGCCGCTTTAGGATCTTTTCTCTCATGTCCACGTTGAACAATAAATAAGAAGATTGTTGATAAAACCGCTCCTGTTAATAGTAAGATGAAACAACCATCCCAGCCAGAACTATCAACAATAACACCAATTGCTGCGTTAGCTACAAGACTTCCGCCTACATAACCGAATAGACCACACATACCAACTGTCGTACCTACTGCAAATTTCGGTACTAATTCCATCGCACTTAAACCGATTAAGAACTGTGGTACATAAATTAAACAACCGATAATAGAAACTGCAATACTTACAACAAGTACGCTAGTTGCTTGCCAATATATAAACGTACCAATAACAACTCCAACCATACTAATAATACATAATGGCATACGTTTTCCTTTAAATAATTTATCACTTAAAAAACCAACGATTAATGAACTTGGAATTGCCATACCTTCAAAGATTGCATATGCCGCATGCGCTTCTGCTTTTGAAAATCCTTTAACTGTCGTTAAATAAAGTGGAACCCAGTTAATAACACCGAAACGAATTAAATAAACAAAAGCATTCGCAATACATAAGAACCATACAAATTTATTTTTCACTACATACTTCATTAAAATTTCTTTTGGTGACATCTTGTTAGCATTATCTGCTTTTTCAAGATTTTCATAGTCATTACGATACTCATCAATTGGAGGAAGACCTTCAGATTCTGGTGTATCCTTCGCATTGATCCAAACAAGCACTGCAATTACCATTGCGATAATCGCAGGGAAAATAAACACGCCGCCTTGCCAATGATTTTCACCGAAAATACCTACACCAATTCCGACAAGTGGTGGCACAAGCATTCCACCAACGTTGTGTGAAATATTCCAAAGACCTGTTTTCGTACCGCGTTCTTTCTTCGAGAACCATTTCGTCATAACAATACTACAAGGTGGTGCTCCCATACCTTGTACAATACCGTTAACAACAAGTAATGTAACAATCATCCCAAATGATGATGCAAAGCCGAAACAAATATTTACAAGCCCTGATAAGAATAAACCGACTGCGATAAAGCGCTGGGCGAAAGCTTTATCTGATAAATTCCCCATAAAGAACTTACTAAATCCATAAACAATTGCCATTACTGAACCTAGTAGACCAATTTCAGCTGTACTAAAACCATATTCTTGTACTAAATACGTACTTGATAACGTAAAGTTACTACGAACTAAATAATAAGCAGCATATCCAACTGAAATCCCGATTAACACACGAATACGTAGTAATCGATATACACGATCGATCATATCCGCTGGCAATCTTTCAATTGCAGGTGCTGGCTTGAGCCATTTAAACATATAATTTCGTCTCCTTTTCTCACTTCAGAGAGAGACGCTGTCTATTCCATATCTCGATTATTCCGCTATTTGATATATTTTGGTTCGTTCTTCTAACCGGCTGTCCTTCTATTTCTTTCTCATTCTTCGCAAACATCGTTGGTACGCCAAACGACACTTTTTCTAAAATATGCCCCGCTTCTTCTGATAAACAATAATCAATAAATAAATCCGCAATAATACCACTCGGTGCACGTTTTAGTTTCGAAATCGCATTAACAGATAACCCTGTTTGCTCAGGTTCGTTACTTAAAATCGGAAAACCTTGTTTTTGAAGCATTCTCTGATCTCCCATAAAGTTGATGCCTATCATATATTCACCGCTCGCAACAAGTTCTGCTGGGATGTAACCATTCACTGTTACTTCTCCAACTTGTTCCGCCAGATTCTTCACATATTCCTTCGCTTCCTCTTCACCTAACGTATCAATAAGTGATTGAAAAAACGTATATGCTGTACCTGAAACATTTGGATCGGGCATGACAATCTTTCCTTTATATACTGGATTCAATAAATCTTTCCATCTTAACGGATACGAGAGACCGAGCGGCGCTATTTCCTCGTTCCACCGCTCTTTATTAATCGCAATTGCCAGCTTCTCCACTTCATAACCGTACCAATAACCATCTTTATCTTTAACAGTTTTTGAAATACGATTTGCATGTTGGCTTATCACAGGAATAGAAAGATTTTTTTGCTTCATCATTTGATGCGCATCTACTGTACCGCCAATAATAATATCCGCCTTCGGATTTCCGGCTTCTTCTTCCACTCTACGAAGAAGTTCTTCTGTTGAAAGACGAATAAATTCATACGTACATCCGCGCGGCTTACAAAATGATGAAAGTAACGCTTCACCAACTTCCTCACGAGCCGCTACATACGCAACAATATGACGATCATCCAAAATAGGGAGACCATTTTTACTATATTTAATAGAGGTTGTATCTCGAGAGCAACTAGACATCGCTCCTCCAATTACTAGCAAAAAGAAGAAAAAGGCTATCTTTCTCATGACGCATTCTCCTTTACGAATAACTCTGCTAGAGAGCTTTTCATATACATGACATTTCCGTTATTATCACCGAGATATTGCACAACAAAGTAAGATGGATACACAGAAATCGTAAGAATATCTTCACGATTATTCTTTACACGCTTACCTGTTTTATAAGCTGTAATATAAGCAATCGGTTCATTCTGCGATTGTAATAACTTCTGAATTTCTCCGTAATCTGTAATTTGCTTTGCGTATCGAATAGAATCAAGTATGTGCGTAAGATTGATAGTACGTACCACATCACCTTGACGTACTACGACATCCTTTGCTGAAGCAAAGAAATCACTAATACGCTCTGGCGTGTAATACAGGCTTAATAAATACGTTTGAAGTGCTGAAATCATCGGATCCATGCCATTCTTTCCGTATACATTTTCCCCATACTGGAACAAGTCACCTACTGCAAAAGTACGCTTATGTCCATTCAAGTACGTTACTTCTCCAGTAAATACTTGTTCTTGGCTCTTAACGCTCTCAGGCTCTATTCGAATTCGGTCAAAGAATGAAACAATCGTATGCAAACGAACTTCATCCGTTACAACGATCTCCCCCCACTTTTCATGTCTTACTTTCACTTCAATTGGAAGAGATTCATTCACCCTTTGTAAAACGGCTTGTTTATCATTTACAATGTTAATTCGATTATAGATTTGCTTCTCCATAACATAAAACAAAACAAGAGAAACAATCATACAAATGACAAACATAAGAATTTGAAATGATAGCCTTTTCATTTCTGCCTACCTCCAAGATAAAAAAACGTTGTTTCGAAAATACCGCATAATTGTTTCATAAATGTATCATTTAACCGCTTTCAAGTTTTTTATGTCTTCCATCCTTCTCGGAAGCAAAAATGTAATGAATATTGTAGTACCTACTTCTTCACTACTCTCAATCCGCATGCTTCCGCCCTGCTTATTCATAATTTCCTGACAAATATACAAACCATAACCATTCCCATAACTAGAAGGAAGTGCCTTTCCTTTCGGAGACTCATTCCACTCTGCAAGCACCACTTCATCTATACCGATCCCATCATCATGAACAAAAACCTTCGCTTCATGCTCATTTACAATTACATTCATACGAATGTGCGAAGCATCACTATACTTAATTGCATTATCAAGCACATTTAAGAAAATTTGCTTCGTCTTATCAAAATCCGCAACAACATGTACATCCGTTAACTCATTTACCACTTCAATTTCAAACTGATTTAGACGAGGTTTCACAATTGAAACTGCTTCCTCTGCCAATTCCTTTAAGTTCACAACTGTAGGAGACACTTCAAACGTACTCGTTCCATATTTCGAGGACTTAAGCAATTCCTCTACAAGTGATAATAAACGCTCACTTTCCACAGCCACATAACGAAGACTTTCCTGTACATCTTCTTTCGATTGTAACTTCGGAATTAAATCAACATAACCGATAATTGCCGTTAGCGGGGTTTTTAACTCATGCGTAATGCGGTCTAGGAAATCTTTCTGCTTCTCCTTCTCCTCCTGCAATTGCTTAATATGCAGTTCAATTCCATCGGCCATCGCGTTAAAAGATGCTGAAAGCTGAGCGATTTCCACGTACTCATTTAACTCAATCTTACTCTTATAATCACCATTCGCGAGCCTCTGTGCCATTTGTCTCAACTGATCAATCGGTTTATGAAGAGACTTCGCCAAACGAATCGCAAAGAAAATACCGGTAGCTACTAAACAAAGAGATGTCATTAAGAACGTCCAGCTCACATTTGTTAAAACTTCCTTCTCACCCGTTAACTCATTTATAAAACGAATACTTCCAATGACATCGTTTCCATAATATACTGGGCTTGAAAACAAAAGAATGGGCGCGGGATCCGCCTCCTCAAAAACATAAGACTTCTTCCCCTTCAAGGAACTCTCAATGTCGATGTTACGGTGAAGCAATGCTCCTTTTTGTGTATCTGCAACAACATCGCCATTCTTCCCGATCATCTGCACACGGACATCCATACGCTTCGCTAAATACGACGCAATTAAAAGTGAATTCGGACCAAGCGTATCCACTTCTGCTTCCTTCTCTAAATAATTCATCGTATAAATTTGTGCTTCTACACTTAACTTTTCTAAAGAATCTGCTGCGTTATGATACATATTCTTTTCTAACGTAATATAAACAACTGCATATAAAAGAACAAAAATCGGAATTAACAGCCCAACTATTCCAAACACCATATTTCGCTTTAAAGACATACCATCACCACTTAACAATCCAGTTTATAGCCCACGCCATAAATTGTCTTAATATATTCTCCGCTCGTCCCAAGCTTCTTTCGAAGTCTCTGCACCATAATATCAACTGCTCTCGTATTTCCGATATACTCAAATCCCCATACTTTCTCAAGTAACTCATCCCTCATAAACACACGCTGCGGATTTGAAACAAATAACTGACATAAATTAAACTCTCGGTACGTTAACTGAATCTCTTGTCCACTCACATGTACCTTTCTTTCCTTAGGACAAATCACTATCTCTCCAGCCTCAATTACTTCATGACTTACAGCCGCCTCCGTCTTCTTTACACGCCGCGCCATATTCTTAACCCGAAGAATAAGCTCCGCATAATTAAACGGCTTCGTCACATAATCATCAGCACCAAGCTGCAAGCCAAGCAACTTATCATTCATCTGACTCTTTGCCGTTAACATAAGCACCGGAATATCCCTATCCCTCTCACGGAACAAACGAAGCAACTCATACCCATCCGTGTCCGGAAGCATAACATCCAAAATCAATACATCCGGTCCTTCATTCCATCGCTCCAAAGCTTCTTTCCCATCAGCCGCTGCCAACACTTCATAACCTTCCATCTCCAACTGCATCCGAATCAAATTACGAATACTCGATTCATCATCAACCACAAGTATTTTCATCATTCTCCTCCTTCCATCATGTATTATAGTACAGTTTAGTATAGCAAAAATCCTATAAAAAAAGAGAAGGTATTGTCGAACATATTTTGTCGACGATACCCTCTCCCCTTTTATTATTTAGCTACAAAATAATCCGTTACATATTGTGCCCAAACTTCATGACCTTTAGCAGTTGGGAAACCAAACTCTTCTTTTAAATATGGTAGGATAGCCTTTGTCGATGCATCTGGCCATGCTCCCCAATGATCAATATATGTATAATTATTTTGCGTTGCAAATTGTTTTAATGCTTCAATCGCTTTCGGATAATTTTTCGCACCATACACTGGATTTGATGGTTGAATCATAATTGTAGCACCCTTTGCACTAGTAGAAAGTGCTTGAACGAACTTCTGTGTATTTGCGACAGAGTTCCCATTACCAGTTTTACCGTTATCAGTAATAAATGGTGGCTCAAATAAAATTACATCTGGATTCTCTTTCGCAATCTCTTTATCACGCTTATTCGCGATTAACTCTTCTGTGCTTTCACCCTTATATTCCTTTACAGTCACATTCCATAAACCTTTACCGTAAGCAGTTTCTAAATTAGACGTTAACTTAGCTGCCCAAGCACCTTTTTCAGATGAAGAAGCTTCATCACCAACAATAATAAGGTTTACTGCCTTTTTATCCTCAGCAGCTTTCTTTAACTTCTCTTTCACTGCATCTGGCAAATTCTTCGCGTATGCTTCATTAAAAGATGACTTCGCATCTTGTTTTTTCTCTTCTTTTTTCTCTTCTTTCTTTGCTCCGCTATCTTTCACTTCAGTCTTTGTTTTCGTTACTTCACTCGTTTGTCCTGTTGCATTTGCAACTTTCTTATTCCAGTACAATTTACCGCTCACAATCGAAGCAACAAACAATACAAAAACAACAAGGACAAGTACTGCTTTCTTATTCATCGATTCACCTCATCTATTAATCTCACAATATATAATACTAATATAAATCCATGCAAAAATAAACCCAACTCCTTCCAAAGGAGCTGGGTTATTACATATTACTTAGTTAATTCAAGATGTGCTCTTAACTTATTCGTTATATCTTGTTTTGCTGCCTCTGGAACATAGTAGTACCAAATACCATCAGCGGCTTTGTGGCCGTCGCCTGGAATTTGAATTTCTTCACTGTTCTCCATACAATCTTTATAATTCTTTTGAATATCAAACATTTGATCTTGCGTTAAACTTGTTTTTACGTTTTTCTCAATTGCTTTTAATACATCACCGTAGCTTGCTAGAGAAGATACACTTGCACCCTTCTTAATTACAGCTTGAATAACTTGACGTTGGCGCATTTGACGACCGAAGTCACCACGTGGATCTTCATAACGCATACGAGTATACTTTAATGCTGTTTCACCATTTAAATGGATGTTACCTTTAGCAAAATGTTGCTCCCTTGATGTAAACTCCAAATCATTATTTACATCAACACCACCAACAGCGTCTACAATATCTTTGAATCCAGCCATGTTTACCTCGATGTAATGATCGACTGGTACGTTAAGAAAATTCTCTACTGTTTTTACAGCCATATCAATACCACCAAAAGCATATGCATGGTTGATTTTATCCTTTTTCCCTTTCCCTA
The DNA here is from genome assembly GCF_056530295.1 of Bacillus sp. PK6-16. Classification (NCBI taxonomy): domain Bacteria; kingdom Bacillati; phylum Bacillota; class Bacilli; order Caryophanales; family Bacillaceae; genus Bacillus; species Bacillus sp. PK6-16. The sequence goes on along the minus strand of NZ_CP096511.1, from coordinate 249,943 downwards.
CAATCTCCGTATAAGAATCTCGTGGGATACTTGTAATTTTCATAGATTTTGTTTTTTGGTTTAAGGTAAATAGCATAAGTGAATCGGATCTACCTGTTCCATTACCTTCTTGATCTACACCCATCAATAAAATAGATATAGGTTTATTATCCGCAATTTCTACTTTCTTATCTCGTTTATCAGACTTATCACGATCCAAAGGCTTATGCACTGTATTTAACGTATTAGATACATTAGAGTAAACAGTATACGCATATACACCACCAGCAATAACAAGAACACCAATGATACCTAGAATCCAAAATAGAATCTTTTTCTTCATCGTTTTTCCTTCTTTCAAATAACAAATTCAACAACCTTATTCTTACTATTATTCCACATAAAACTATACAGATTTACAAATCATTTGTAAACTACTGATTCTTCCACTATCTTATAGCTTCTTGAGAAAATCTTTTAAAGCTTCCTTCCAATTTTGAAGCGATTCAAATCCATTTTCTTCAATCATCCCTTTATCCAGCACTGAGTATTTAGGGCGTGCGGCAGGCCTTGGAAAGTCTTCGGTCTTTAGTGGATTGACCACTATTTCAATATTAGATTGCTTGAATATCTCTTTTGCAAACTCATACCAAGAGCACACCCCTGAATTAGAACCATGATATACTCCATATTTATCAGTTTGTACAAGACTAATAATAAATCTTGCTAAATCAGTGGTATAAGTTGGTGAACCCACTTGATCATGAACAATCCCTAATTCTTTATTCTCCTCTGCCAAACGTAGCATCGTCTTCACAAAATTATTACCATATAAACCAAATACCCAAGACGTTCTAACAATATAACTTTTTGAACAATACTCTTGTGTATACTGTTCTCCAACTAATTTTGATTTACCGTATACAGTCTGAGGATTCGTTTGATCATCCGGTTTATATGGAGTATCTTTTGTTCCATCAAAAACGTAATCAGTACTTACATAACAAAACTTTGCCCCTACTGCTTCAGCAGCTTGAGCTAAGTATTTTGTTCCTTCAGCATTGACTTTAAAAGCAGATTCTTCATCGCTTTCCGCTTGATCTACTTGTGTATATGCTGCCGTATGAATAATAATATCGGGTTGAATTAATAATACTTTCTCGCTTACTTGTTTTTCATCTGTAATATTTAACTCTTCTCTGCCGAACCCAAAGACTTCCCATGTCTGTTCTTTTAATAAACTTACTACATCTTGTCCTAACTGACCTTTAGCTCCTGTTACTAACACCTTCATGTTTTATACCTCTAATCTATTCGCATATTGATTCTTGAAGTATTCTTGGTACTCTCCAGAAATAATATTTTTCCACCAATCTTGATTTTCTAAATACCATTTAATAGTTTGCTCAATACCTGTGTCAAAATTGTACTTTGGTGACCAACCTAATTCTTCACGGAGTTTTGTCGCATCAATTGCGTAACGGCGATCATGACCTGGACGATCTGTAACATACTTAATCAGAGATTCAGGCTTGTCCAATGCTTTTAAGATTGTTTTTACGATTTCAATATTTGTACGTTCGTTATTTCCACCAACATTGTACACTTCACCATTTTTACCTTTATGAAGTACTAAATCAATTGCCTGACAATGATCCTCAACATGTAACCAATCACGTACATTTAAACCATCACCATATACAGGTAATTGTTTATCATTTAGTGCATTAATAATCATTAAAGGAATTAACTTCTCTGGGAAATGGAATGGTCCGTAATTATTTGAACAACGTGTAATATTTACTGGTAAACCAAACGTTTCATGATAAGCACGAACTAATAGATCTGCACCAGCTTTACTTGAACTATACGGGCTATTTGATGCCAAAGGTGTTTCTTCCGTAAAGTAACCTGTTTCGCCTAAAGTTCCATATACCTCATCTGTTGAAACTTGCAAGTATTTTTTTACTTCCGCATTTTTAGCAGCATCTAGTAATACTTGTGTACCTTGAATATTCGTTTGAATAAAAATATCAGGATTTGTAATACTTCTATCAACATGTGACTCTGCTGCAAAATTTAACACATAATCAAACTTTTCTTCTTTAAATAATTGGTTAATAAACTGACGATCTGCTATATCGCCTTTGACAAATTTATAATTAGATAATTCCTCAATATCTTTTAGATTTTCTAAATTACCTGCATATGTTAACGAATCTAAATTTACAATATTATATTCTGGGTACTTCTTCACCATATATCGAACAAAGTTACTTCCAATAAACCCTGCGCCACCTGTTACTAATACTTTCATGTTATTCCTCCTTATTTCTCGTACACAAAATTAATATTTGCTTCTTCTAATAATGGATGTTTAGTATCCTTTTCCGAAAGGATTGGTTCACTCACCGGCCAATCGATTCCTAAGGCTGGATCATTCCATAGAATACCAGCATCATGATTAGGAGAATAGTATTCATCTACTTTGTAAGCCACTGTCGAATTTGGCACTAATGTACAAAATCCATGTGCAAATCCTTTCGGCACGACTAATTGGCGTTTATTATGTTCACTTAAAATAACACCAACCCATTGTCCATATGTAGGTGAACCTTTCCGAATATCAACAGCTACATCATAAATAGCACCTGTGATACAGCGTACTACCTTTGTCTGTGCTTTAGGATTTAACTGAAAATGTAATCCACGTAATGTTCCGGCTGGTACAGATAAAGATTGATTATCCTGAATAAATTCGTAATCTAAACCAAGCTTATCAAAAACCTCTTTATTATAACTTTCCATAAAATATCCGCGATGATCGCCAAATACCCTAGGCTCTAAAATAACTACATCAGGAATTTTAGTTTCAACAATCTTCATTATAAGTACTCCTTTATTGATAAATTGGTTGTTTTTGTTTACTTTGTTCTGCCAATCGAATCAAGTATTGACCGTATTGATTTTTTTTCATCGGCTCTGCTAATTCAAATAATTGCTCACGGGTAATATATCCTTTTCTAAATGCTATTTCCTCTAAACAAGCTACTTTTAAACTTTGACGTTTTTCAATTGTTTCAATAAATTGAGATGCTTCTAATAATGACTCGTGCGTGCCAGAGTCTAACCAAGAAAAACCTCGGCCAAGAATTTCAACGTGCAACTCTTGTAATTGTAAATAAACCTTATTTATATCAGTAATTTCTAACTCTCCACGGGGTGATGGTTTAATATTCTTCGCAATCTCTATAACACGATTATCATAGAAATATAAACCTGTTACAGCATAATGTGACTTTGGCTCTTGAGGCTTCTCTTCAATAGAAATGGCCTTCCCACCTTCATCAAACTCTACAACCCCAAAACGTTCTGGATCATTTACATAATATCCAAAGACGGTTGCCCCTTCTTGGCGTTCTGCGGCGCTTTGTAATAGTTTCGTTAAACCGTGTCCATAGAATAAATTATCACCAAGAACAAGAGCTACAGAATCATCGCCAATAAACTCTTCTCCGATAATAAATGCCTGAGCTAAACCGTCGGGTGAAGGTTGCACAGCATATTCTAGTTTTATCCCAAACTGTGAACCATCTCCCAATAACTCTTTAAAACGAGGTGTATCCTGTGGTGTAGAGATAATTAAAATTTCTTGAATACCAGCAAGCATTAATACTGATAATGGATAGTAAATCATTGGCTTATCATATACAGGTAATAATTGTTTTGATACTGCTTGTGTTAGTGGATATAAACGTGTTCCACTACCTCCAGCTAGAATAATACCTTTCATAAATTGCTCGCTCTCCTTTTATATCATAGAAATAGGGAATAAATCTGTCCGGATTCATCCCCTTTCTAATTTATGACTTTAAAAATAAAGATTCATAATCAGTTACAATTTTTTCCCATGAGTATTCATGGATGATTCTATCTTTCGCCTTATTACTTAATTTATTAATTTGCTCTTGTGAATATTGCTCAACTTCATGAATTAAGTTAGCTAAGGATCCACTTTCTTTAGAGAAGTAAACAGCTCCTGCTTCCCCAACCTCTTTATTAAACACCACATCTAAAAGCATATTTAATTTTGTAGACGCCAATGCTTCCAATAATGATGGATTCGTTCCACCTACTTCATGCCCATGGAAATATGCAAATGCATTTTCACGAACTTTCTTTAATAGTTCTTGATCATATACAGTTCCAACAAACTTAACACGAGGATCCTTATCAAAATTCGTCGTTGCTAATAAATCCTGATAAAATTGATTTTGTTCGACATTAGAGATAATAACAAAGTCTTTTTTAGAATTTGATTTCATGAATTCACGGACCATTAACTCATAATTGTTCTCTGGAACGAAACGACCAACTACTAAGTAATATTCATTGGCGCTTATATCATGTTTCTTATACCATTCATTTAGTTTTACATCCTCGTCTTTTAGAGATGACGATGTAACATCCGCGCCATAAGCAATAAATGTCGTCTTAGGGTTATACTTTTTATAATCTGTTTTAATATATGACTCAATTCCTTTAGAATCACATACTAACAAATCTGCATTTTTAACCATTAACTTCTCAGATATTTTCCAATATGTTCTGATAGCAGGGCTCCATTTACTTCTTTTCCACTCATGCCCATCTGGATTTACAAATACTTTTACACCCATTTTTTCTAGCTTATTTTTATAGAAGGAAAAGAATGGACCAATACGACAAGCAAGCACGTAAACAATGCAATTTGTAAGGCTATTTCTTTTAATATAACGGATACACTCTTTTAAACTTAAAATATCGTATGCTACTGCTTTAGCACTACCAATTTCAGGTGTTTTGACATTAAAACATCTTGCATTATTATGCTTAAACTCATCATTATCATGAGCTAGACAAGATACGTGATATTGAATATCTTCACTTTGTTTTCGAGCTGTTAAGTATTCTACAAATGTTTCGAATCCACCATATTTTGCGGGAATTCCTTTAGATCCGATGATAAATACATGTTTCATTTATTCTTCTACTCCTGCTCTTACCTCTTGATATAGGTTTATTATTTCGTCAGTATGTTTTTTCATAATGAAAGGGAATTTCATTTTTAATATATTTTCATTTATTTTTGCCAATACCGAAGGATTGTCCAATATTAGAGACAATTTATTCGCAAAATCATTTCCATCCGTCTTATAAATAAATCCAGTTTCACCGTCTTCTATTAAGTCCTTAAATCCGACGTTTTCAGAAACCATAATAGGAACACCATAAGATTGAGCCTCTAGGCCAATAAAGCCAAATGTTTCTTTCCAAATGCTTGGAATAATTAACAAATCAATTCCATTAAACATTTCTTCTAATTGACTGTACTCATATCGCCCATAAAACGTATAATTCTTTGGATTATACGTTTCTGGATCATTTATAAAACCACCATATACACTTAAATGCCAATTTTCATATCCATTTTTCTTTAAGAAATCCAATGTATCCTTTAAAGTATAAAAACCTTTATATACATCTACAGGACCCAGGTATCCAAACCTTAAAATTGAGCTATTCTTCTTTTCATATAAACGCTCTTGACGATAATCATAAATATCTTTATGACTAATGGAAATCACTTTTCCTTTTACATCTAAAAAGCTTTCGAACTGCTCTTTTGCGACGGAACTATTAAAATGAAAACAGTCTAATATTTTAAATATCTCTAAATAATACTTACGTAATTCCACATATTGAGTAGCTAAATTATCATCTGATTTTATTGCATCTTCCGATATAATAGGTACTCCTATACTCTTTTTAACTTGTTTTTTTTTAAATTCACGTAATGATTTCACAATTCTACTATCCTTTAAATATCGATATGGATAGGATTGCATAACATAAATCATCGGAAAACTAAGGGCATTAACATTACACGATAGACAATTATGACCAAAATTGAAATCTTCACAAATATTTCCTTCTGCATCCATGAGATTGACCTTAGGACAAAGGCCAAAATAATCATGTGTAGTGAATACTAGTTTTATAGATAGATCTTTTGCTGCTTCAAAGAACTCCTTATGTATTCCCATCAAAGTATGGACATGAATTATATCTGGATTTATTTGCTTTAAATACGCTTCATAAATTCCCCTATCAACTTTTTTCATAAATGATTGTGGTTGATTAATACCATTTAACAAAGGAATAGGTAACGGGTTTACTAATTCATAAACCCCTATGTTTCCAAATGGTTTATTCTTTTGGATTGCTATTTTTTTTGAAATAGTAATTTTTCCGGGATATAAAAGAAATACTTTATGCTCACTGGATTGTTGAAACATTAAATCCGTTGCGTACTTCGTTAAACCACCTGTACGATATGGCGGCAACCCCAGTGAGATATGTAATATTTTCAATTTATTCTCTCCTTCATTTCAAGACGACTTTTAACAATCTTCACTGGATTTCCAACGGCAACACTATAGGCTGGAATATTTTTATTTACCAAGGTATTTGCGCCTATAACACAGCCATCACCCACCTCTACTCCATCTAAAAAGACCGCTCCGGATCCTATCCAGCAATCATTTCCAACGGTGATTCCTTTATTCGTAACTCCTTGTTCTTTAATAGGAATATCTAATCTATCAAAATTATGGTTTTCTGAATGAAATCGTACATTTTGTCCCATAATTACATTATTACCAATTTGAATTCCACCAGCGGCTCCAAAAAAGCAAAAATCTCCTATTCCGCTATTATTCCCAATTTTCAAACCTTTCCCCAAGTTTTTCAAGCTACCTGAACAAGCCATTTTAGTATATGTGCCGATGTGCACATTATTTCCAATATAAATTCCTTCTATTGATAATGCATCTAAACTAACATGATTATCTATCGTAATCCCATTTCCTAATTTTATAAAACGTTTCCCTTTTAGTTCTACTTTTTTTCCAACAAATAAAAACTTACCACATTTATCCGTACCAATTCTTCTGTATATCCCCCGCCATAAATATAGGACTCTTATCCAAACAATCCCTAATATATCAATTGTTTTTATACTACTGTCTAATTTATATTCTGTTTTCTTTAGTTTACTAATAAGGAAGTTTAAAATTGAAATCATATATACTCCTCCTTTTCAAAGACATCAATCAACCAAAATGCAACATCCACCTGTATTAATTAAAAATTTTATCCTCTAAATCCTTAACAACATTATCCCACCTGTAATTTACCGCTGCTTTACTCCAATTATTTTGGTCTGAATTCAAATTCCTCTCTATATCTTGAAGAGCCTCTAAAATGCTCTCTTCTTCATTTAAAACTACCGGTCCTTTTTTCACTTGATTCATTAATGGCTGTAGCTCATCTTGCTCATCTCCTAGAAGAGTGACAATTGCAGCCTTACTTCCTAAGTATTCATACACTTTTCCAGGAACTTGCGTGCTATTTTTGTTTCCATATAGTAACAAAGCATCAGCGTGTACAACATACCTTAATGCATCTTTATATGGCATAAGGGGCTTTACTGTGACATTCTCTAAATTTTTAACCCTATTTTCATCTTGAGTGTCTGTAAATTGACCTATAAATAACACATGTATTTTTTTGAACAAATTATAATCATCATACTTTAATTTTTCAAGAGCCTTACACAATGGCGTAATATCACGTAATTCCTTATAAATTGTTCCCGTATGTACAATATTAATTTTGTTCTTATTTAATTCTACTGGTAATTCCTTTTCCTTCTCTATATTTGAATATATAATTTCATCATAACCTCGATATACAATATCCGTATCATCAGGATTTATCTTATATTTATCAATATACATTTGACGCGTACTATTTGTTGTAAATAAAAACCTATCTACTTTTTTTACAATATTATTTTCAATCTTTTCCTCTAAAATTGTTTTAAATAACGACCTACCTTTTCTTAAGCTATCACCATTCCAAGGGTCACTCCAATACCCAATCCACTTCATACTAGGGAACCTTCGCTTCAACCTAGAAGCAACGACATGACTGGAAGGTGTTTCATGCATCGAAAACATACAATCATATACTCCATTAGCTTTAACTAACGATGATGCTTTTTTAAATGCTGGGTTTATCCATTGTACAAACGGATCTGGGATTAAAATATTCCTCTTAACAAATAGGCCCACTTTCTTTTTAAAACTAGGCTTATTATTTTCAACTGTACCAGTATCACTTATCTTGTTACTCATTTTTTTTGTATAGGACATATTATAAATTAAGCCTGGACTTATCTTATGTATTTTCACTTCCCGATCAAATACATCTTCAGAATTTTCATCATATGCTATAGAATCCCTTGGATAATCTACTGCTATTACATCTATTTCATGCCCTAAACGATTTAAGTAATTTATATAATTCAACGCCCTTATATTAGCCGAACCAATAAATGGCGGCAATTGTGTTGATATAAATAAAATTCTCATTTTTTCACACCTTTATATAATACATTTCAATAAAATAACTATTTTAAAAACTATCTATAATTTTGATTTAAAGTCATTCGCATAAAAAATTAATGGCACAGCATATAAAAATATAGGTAACATCTCCATGCTAAAAACAACATCCATCATACAGCTAATAAATAAAGCTAGGATAACTCCTATCATCCTACTATTACTTTTAAAAATTTGTAATTGTATAAGCATGTATATAATTACAAATAGTGTTCCTCCTATAATACCGTGCTTCATAAATTCATTTAGAAATATATTATGTGCATTATTAAATATTACTCCTCCGTAATATGAAGTCGTTAAACCATATTTTTCAGAAATATTGACTACACCCCATGGATTACTTTGAATAAATTCTATTGCAGACTGCCAAATAAATCGTCTACCACCAAAAGTGAAAATATCCCTTTTTTCAATCAATATTGATAAATATTTATAGACTAAGAAAGTACCTCCACCTAAAAAGCTTAGAAAAACAAGCCATTTTACGTAATAATTAATAGTTTTAAAATTCACTAAAAACAAGAATAAAATTAATGACGAAAACAAGACTGTCATAGAATTAGATAAATATATATCTATTAATCCCAAAGAAATAAAAATTATTTTTAAAAATCTATTGAAATTTTGATGATAATATATAAATAAAATTCCTAGCAAGCAAAAAACAGCAAATCTTACTTTATGGGTCATTAACCAAGATAACCTTTTTTCACCAAACATAAAATAATAATCTTGAGATGAAATAAAATGCAGGGATGAAGAGGAAATTTCCAACTTACTATATCCCATTAAAAAAATAAACAACGCTGTTATTAAACATGCACTAAAAAGCAAAGTAACAAAATGAAATACACTTTCTCTGATATCTTCGTACCTTTTAAAGTCAAGAAGAAGTAAAGTAAATGTGATATAAGAAATATTATCAATTAAAAGCTGCGTTATAGCTGATTTATCAACATATAGTGCATTTAAAGAAGTATATACAATATATAAACCAACAAATAGAATCAAAAAATTTTCCAAGCGAGAGAGAGGAATTTTTTGATGTTTATTCAACAAATTTAATAGAAAAACAAATATATATATTACACTTATAACACTCGAAGCTGATATTAATATTTCATTAGCATTACCTAATTGCTTATGAACAATTAATCCAAAAGTAAAGAAATAGAGTAATTTCAAAATTGTGCTATACATCTTATCTCCCTTTAAAGTTAGACTTTTTTTGTTCTAAAGTATAAATTCCCTCTAAAATTGGAACATTAATATACTTTTTATCTTTTTTAATATAAATGCCATTTGGAAGGTGAATGCCACTTACTGTTTCTTCATCTATACATAAGGATATTAATTGTTTACTTTTATACCCCGAGCTTTCTATTATAAAGCTTTTTTCATCTATTTGTTTAAACTTACAATTGTCCCTTGTCCTTACGTATTCAGCTAATTCGCTACCTGTACAATACCAAACATTTTTATCCTTCAAGTAATTAAATATATATAATAAACTGCACCTATCATCAAAAATATTTGGTCCTTGTCTCCTGCCATCGTCTCGTGAAGGTGCTATATGTTCTTGAATACTAATAACTAAATTATTTTCTAATAAAAAATCTAATTCTTTCATCCTTTTTTTAATTAAAAGATTTTTCAACATACTTTTAATAAATCCTTTAAATGATTTATCATTCTTGTTCAATAAATCATTTAACAATGCCCCGTTTATAGTTGAGGGTATATCTATTACTTTATTGTCACCAAATTTTTTAACGTCAAAGTTTGTTATCTTATTTGTATCGTTCCCTGTTATATTTGGAATTAATTCATCCTCAACTCCACGATTCCAATATCTGCACCACCAAGTAAATCCTGTTTTATCTATACTCACATCTGAAAATTCATTACTAGTATATCCACAATATTTCCCACCAGAGGGGTTTACTCCGATTGCATCTTTATAAATTCCCTTCCCGTGTTCTACTACTCTAATTGCTTCTTCTACATCCCTAAATAATTCCCACTCTTGTTTAAAATCTAAATTTGATTCTCCAACCTCACCATGAGTAGTGCCATGATATGCAATTTCAAACTTAGGGTTTTCATGGATTTCCATAAAAAATTTTTTTGTTTCTTCATCAGCATCTATCTTTTTAGATATGAAAGGAAGTATTGGATTTTTTATCATTCCGACCCTAGTCCCCACAGGAACAAAAAAAGTAACTTTAACTTTTGGAAAATCGTTCAGTATTACTTCATTTAGATAACGAAAAGAGGATTTTTCTTCGTTTTTCCAGAAACCCCAATCGCCACCTAAGGCTAATTTTCCATCTTTATTTGTATCCACCCAAACATTCGCCAAATCATCTATCATAAATAATACTGGTGCATCTGCATTATTTAGCCATTTTGCCATTTTAATATTCATTTTTTAACCTCTTAACAAAAATAAATTTACGTTTTAGAATCTTTAGCACTTTGTATCTAATGCTCTTTTTAAAATTAAATGATGTGTATGCTTTTTCAGAAGGAATGTTCCCTTCATAAACTAGTACATTTGCTTTTTTAAACCCCATTTTTTGTGCCTTAGTTATTCTAGCCTCAATAGAATATTTATGTACACCTTTCCCACGATGCTTTAAAAAAGTATAATCATCAAATAATACAACAGTATCATTTGATAAATTTATCCGTCTACCTAATCCTCCACTTTTCATTTCATTTTTTACTAAATGATAGTATCCACATATTTCTTCCTGTTTATTTACTACCACATACCCTATTTCATTATGGGTATTTAGCAATCTCTCTAATAAAATTTCGTATTTCTTTTGATCAATTTCATTATAGTATTGCTTTTTTAATTCCATTAAAATGTCTTTATTCATCTCTTTTAAGGTATATCCTGAATCTATTGTTATTTTATAATTTTCAATGTGCAAAGAATATTCGTTAATTATCAAAAAAAACTTACCATAAATCTTACTATATAATTTTTTCACTCGTAGTCACCTATTAACACCCAACTATCCTTATTTTTTTTTAGATAAAATCTTATTAACAAGCATCTTGATTTCATTTATATTGGTAAACCTAAATACAATTAGTAATACAATATACATAACACATAGTATAAGGTTCCAGAAAAATTCTATATATAAATTTTCTAAGGAGGAAATAAAATAATAATAAACCACGTATAAAAGAATAAATACTATAAAATATTTATATGGATAAAAAATTCCTAGCCCTAAACTATAGTACTTTTCACTAAAATAATAATAAAAGACATTGGCAATCATATAGGCGATAATAGTAGCTATAGCTGCCCCATTAACACCAATTTTAGGAATTAATATAATATTAAGAAGTATATTTACAACTGCACTAATTACCACTATTAAAGAATTTGAAACCATTTTATTAGCGATATGCAGACCTAAAGAATAAAACTGTCCAACACCCCAAATAAAATATGAGATTGCAATTAAAGGAATGATTTTATATGCCTCTAAATACTCCTCATTTGCTAAAATATTAACTCCTATTTTCCCAAAAATCGACAAACCAAATACACAAAAACACCCTATCATATTATAAATATGAAACATTTTTTGTATTTTTTCCTTACCGTTAACTTCTTTATACGCCTTAAATTTGAAAGATGTAAATACTTGTGCAAATGGAGCAATAAAAACTGGATTAATCAGCATACCTATTTTATATGATAATGAATATATCCCTACCGCTGAATAACTAATTAGGTCTTTAATAAAAAAGCGATCAATTAAATTCAATACCCACGCCGATATTTGCCCTAATAACAGCCCTCCACCGTAATTCAACATATTTTTCAAATATCCCGTATTTATTTTAAATTTATAATTTCTAAAATCACCTACGAATAATATTACAAAAACGATAAGATTTGCTATAGAAATAGACTTGAGCGCACCTATTATTCCTTCTTCTCTGATTGCTACAAAATAAAATGCTAATCCAAAAGTTATCGTCAAGATAGATAGTTGAATAACAGCAGCACGAAATGCCTTAAATTCCATTTCATAAAAGCTGGTATAAATAGATATTAAGCAAGTTAATATCGAACTCACTACAATAAGTCTTATATAACCAATTGCTGCTTGTTCACCATTAAAGACATAGTCGCTTATGGTTGGACTGAGAAAATAGATAAATACATATACACTAGCCCCCCATAAAAATGAAAAATTCAAAGCCGTATTCTTTAATAGGTGCTTATTCTCTGTCTCATAATAAAATCTCTTTAATCCAGAATATACTCCAACTGTAATTGCTAGCCCTAATAGTTGTTGAATGGTATTCAATAATTCATATTTCCCATACTCCATTTGTGATAAATTATTGGTATACAACGGGATTAACAACATATTGATAACCTGAGTCAAAATAGAAAATACAAAATATACCACACCACTTGAAACTAGCTTCTTACTATCACTTTTCATATTATCCACTTTTCCTTAAATTAATTTCTTTTTGATTTTTGCCAATCTATTAATGTAATACGCTTTTTTACTATTAGGATTCCACATAGATAATGCATACGTAGTTAAATATGTATTCGTCCATTCAAACTTCCAAGGATACCCTCCAGCTCCCCAATCAATTGTGTAATATAATTGATTGTCAAAAAGATAATTTATAATTTCATACATCCGAACTTTACTTAAATTATAATTTACATAACTAGGATGATAACCCGTATTCCAAAAATGTAGTTTATCGTGGAATTTATAACAGGTATTATAAGTTATAATTTCACCTGCACCTGAATACAAAACAAAAGTAAGAATATTCTCGTTATCCTTAAATAATTGATATAAGAAATCTGCTTTGCTAGGATCTTCAAATAGACTTTCTCTTTCTGTTCTTCCTTTTTGTTGATTTAAGAATTCTTGTTCTAATTTATGAATTTCAATTATTTCCTTAAATATGTTTTTATCATACTTATTATTAATTACTTCAAATTTATATCCTACTTCTTTTTTTAATTTATTAACAAATTTATTTGTTTTAGCGGGTACATTATTCTTTTTAAATTCATCAAAGTTCCGATAATCTTGTAGTTTAATCTTAGGATTTTGCACCAAATAATTAGTATATTTATTATATTTATTATTTTTCATTAGATGCCAAAATAATAAACTTTCTTCTGAAATATGTGTAAGCTCTAGTTTATCCCACATATTAGAATTTTGTTCTATTCCTAGGAAGATTTCCTTTATAATTTTACTTTCATTTCCTTGTTGCCTATTAATAATAAAGTTTAATGAGTCCCCTCTTCCCAAAAAGATTAATTTCCAGTAATTTAATATATTACCATTTTTCTCGAGCATTAGTGGTGCTATTCCAACTATTGAATTATTATGGTATACACAAATTATAAACAATTTAAGATTTATATTTTTTCTATTAGCTTCCCACCACGTATAATTAAAATGGAAAGTACTATAGTAAGAAATGGTACTATCTGCACGTTCCATTTCTTCCCATACTCCTTTTAAATCATAGAATTCTTCTTTATTACTAATAATTTTGTACTCCATTTTCTCCTCCTTTTATACATATATTTAGTAACTATTCATTAATAATTTCTTTATAAGCTGCGACTAATTCGTTTGAATAATCCTTAATCTCTATCTTACTTATTCTTTTTACATAACGAGAGTGATTACAAATGATATCATTTACAACCCGATATAAATCTAAATCGTTCCTTGATTGAAATAATATCGTTCCTTGAGGCCGATTACATACATTACTTGCTACTGAAGGAACATTATAATAAAGTGCTTCCGCTATAGATACTCCTAATCCATCTGTATTTGTAGGTCTAATAAACAATTGACTCTTTTGTAAAATAGGATATAACTCTGTATTTTCCACTTCATAAAACATAAAATTCTCTTCTAAATCTAATTTACGTAGTCTATCTTGAAGCTCTTTATAATATTCACGCTCTTCTGCGGTTTGACTCTTCTTATCTAATAATGCAAATAGTAAGTGAGCCTTTACCCCTTGATTTTTCAATTTATACATCATATTAATAAGCATGTCTACCCCATATAAATCCTCTTCCTTATAGAACCTAATACATCCGTTGGCCGTAATAAGAAACGGAGATTTTTCAATAAAGTTATGGACGTTTTGGGGTATTGCCATCACATCTTCTTCATACTCTTTAGGATGAATGTATCCTGGTATAACGGTCATATTTGAATTATCCATACCTAATAAAATTAATTCATCCAATAATGATTGATTTACACAAATAACCTTATCAATTTTCTTTAGGCTCATTCTTAGTAAAAATCGCATAAGAGCATTTGACGTTTTTAGTTGATCTGAAAGACTTTCACCATGTATAGTTAAAATAATTTTCTTTCCAAAAAGCTTATAAGCCCCTAATAAGATACGAAGCTTCATATCTATAGAGTGGATATGCAAAAGATCTGCTTGAATAAAAGGTATCTTAAATATAAAAGATCTATATCTAGATATAGGATAAATACGTTCCTGTCTATTTCCCCATCCACCTTCATTATAGACACAGCTTTCAATTCCGTTTACTTCAAGTACCCTTTTTATCCTTTTTATATGAATAGAAATCCCACCTACTGGAGGTGGGATTGAACCAACTATTGAGACTTTCATGAATAGAGCGCTCCTTCATGTTTATTTGCAATAAATAACACGGTTAGTGCATTAAACTACTTTATGTTAGAAATAATAAACCTATGCTTTTGATTTGAAGGACGATCAATTTTTCCAACTATCTTTATATCAATATTTATTTTATCATCAATGATTTTTGCCAACTCATTGATAAATTGGTTCCCCTCTTTAATTGTGTACCCTTCAGTGGGTACGATTAAAACTTCTACCTTATCATAAGACGATTGTATCAACTGTAAGTCTTTGAAATTCTCAACATAATCCATTGCAAATTCCAAAACTGTTGGTGAATAACATTTACCACTTTTAGTTATTAAGAAATCCCCTGATCTTCCATCTATTTCTTGAACACTTAAATATGGTTTACCGCATATACCCTTAAAGTCTGTCCCTGAAATAGTAGCCATATCTGAAGTTTTATAACGGATAAGAGGAAAAGCATAATTATTAAAACCAGTTCCAACAATTTCTGCTATTTCTCCTTTACCAGAAACCAATACATCATTTGAATCAACAAACTCCGTTATCCCGTATTCAGGTATAACATGATATAAATTACATTGAGGGCAATATTCCATTAAAATCAGACCTTCATTATGCCCATAATAATCGATTACATCTGCGTTAAACGCTCTCTTTATTTCTTTCCTTTGGAAATCATACATTCTTTCAGACGAGCAAAAAATTGTCTTAAAGTTTCCGATTTTTCCAGAAATACCCTTATCATTAATATACCTAGCAAATAGATATACCAAAGATGGGTACGCTTGCAGATACTGTGGGTTGAATTTTTCAATAACCTTTAAAATACCTTCCATCTTTGAATCATCTAAATTTCTAGTATTAATTGCAATTCTCCTTTGGTAAGGATTGTATCTATAAAGCTCATCCTCCTTACCAGCAGCCCCTCTTAATACTAAACATACCTGGTTAGTGTATCCATATTTATTCCATATACGATTAAAAAAGGCAATTTCCCTATTATTAGTTGTATCTGTATTAAAGAAATGCATAGGACTCGATGTGGTACCACCTGTATGTGTTGGCTTCAAATCATTCTTACTAAAATTTTTTGCTATAAATTTATCTCTATTTAATTTAACAATTTCTTTATTAATTAGAGGTAATCGTTTTAGATCCCTTATATCCTTTATATCTTCTGACTTTATTCCATAATCATGAAATACCTCTGTGTAAAATGGAACATTTTCATATGCATGCTTAATTAATAATCTCAGCTGTAAATTTTGAAACTCTACTATTTTTTTGCTATCCCACGAATCAGAACCTGCTAAAAAACTAGCATATTCTTTATATTCCTTACCTTGTCTTAAATTCTGTGGAATTAAAGAAGCTGTGTACAATAGAGGAAGCTTAATTTTATACGGTAATCTTTTTATGACGCCTCTCAAGTTAACCACCCTTTTAATTAATAAATATATGTTTCTATAGATTGACCTGAACTTTCCACTACAATTTTTTTACTTTTTCTTTTCTTACCATAGCCACCAGAAACGTAAACATCCTCTAGCGCTATTACCGCATCTCCAATTATTTCCAAAACAAGATTTACATCATTCTTAACAATATTTACTTTATTATTATTACAACTAACTATTGAATCAGGATCTAGTACAAAATTTAATTTATAAGACACAGATTGCTTATCAACAAGTAAAGTGTCGATAATTTTCAGTTTATCTTTACTAAGTAAAAAACTTCTCTCATGTATCCCACCATTTTTATCCAAATAACCACGGTGATTACCTACAAAATTATTTTCACTAAAGGATATACATTTTGAAAATGTTTGCTCCTTCATCCGAAATAAATTATGTACTTCAAAGTCATTTTGTTCATATCCAGATATCTCCATAGTGTTATGCATACAAGTACTTCTAAATAAATTCCTCATTTTATAATCTGCTGTATAAATAAACGAACCTGGATCAATAAAGATATCTTCTCCAGCTACATTTAAAGTAAAGCTCAATTGGTCATTATGACTATGTACACCTTCTCCTCTAAAGGAAAGCTCTCCGCTTCGAATAAAGCAATGAAATTGTTGATTTTTCAAGAGGTAATACCCTCCATCTTCAAAGGCTTTTGATTGAACAACTGGTTTATTATTGTGCTGTATTTCAGTCCAATTACCATTCGTCCACAAAGCATCTTCCTTGTAAACTTTCCCATGATGTCGAAAATCATTTCGATTAAAAAATTCACCAGCAACCGCTAACAGGTGTCGAAAATCACTTTTATCCCATGAATAATACTTTGAAAAAATAATTAATCTACCATCATCCGCATCACCAATTAATGGACTTCTTCCATTTGGTTGAGTGAGGTGCATAATAAATTCACACATTTTCTCTAAACGTTCCATATACTCATTAGAAAAACTAATATTATTTTTATCACATAAAATTGTTGTCAGTAAAAACAATTCCGTTACTAATCTATGATAAGATGTCGAAGCTTCATAATTTGTTCCATCGGGGTTTACTTGAATTTGCATTTCTTTTTTTATTTCTTGAAGACCAAAATCTAACCATCTTCGTGGAATATTTCTGTCCAATAAATTAGATATTTTAAAACTTCCAAAATATATTCCAATCCAAATCAATCCAACAATATTAGATAAATAATGGTTCCCAGTATAGTCCCCTTTATTCTCCAAATTATTAAAAATAAATTTCCCATGCTGATAAATACTCTTATGAAATATCATCCAAAAATCTTGGTCAATCTCTTTACAATCTTTAAAAAATTGATATCCCTCAATCCAATTCACTGCCCTAATTGCCACATCCATTGTACAAGCCCAATTTACAGATAGTTCAACTGGATTCTTTTCAATCCAATCTATAATTTGATTTTGGAATTCCCTTGCATACCTTGCATCTTTTGTAATCCAGTATGCTTTTCCTAATGTATTGATGTGTTGAAACCTTGATAGCTCCCAAGGTACTTTTACATCCGCATTATTGTTTAATTCTATAATTTTAATATCCCTATAAAACTCATTTTCCCATATATATCCACTCTTAAAATCTTTATTCCAAGGAATTTTTCTCCCTAATTCCTTTTCTCCCGATCCCAAAAGATTAAAAACGTGACAACAAATTAATTCTGCATCCTGTATGATAGTAGTTTCAGCAGACAATACTTTTATTTTCTCCACATAATAATTACTATCTTGTGAATCAAATAAAGATGTACCTGATGGCTCAAAATTTCTAAAAAGCTCTGCTTCTACATCCACCATTTTTCTATAAACCATTATCTTTCTTATTCTATAATAAAATTTATCATATAACTTTTGAAAAACCTTATGCAGAATAACATGAATTGGTTTACCCTTTAATTTACTGATTTTATTTACTAAATGAGACATTTTTGTCCTCCAAAATAACTACACGTTACTTAATGAAACCTTTCGTATCTATAACCACTTTTTCTTTCAATTGATCAAAATCGATTGAAAGAAAAACTTCATGGTCGACCATTACTAAAATAATGTCAGATTTTATTACCGCTTCTTCAACTGGCAAAAGTGAAATCCCTTGATTCTCCAAAATTGTTGGTAGCTTATTAACATGTGGCTCTACTGCAATAATTTCTCCTACACCAGATGCGGCCAGTTGTTTAACAATATCCACTGCAGGACTTTCACGTAAGTCATCGATATTTGCTTTAAACGCTAATCCCAAACAAGCAATGACTGGATTTTTAAATCTATCCGCTTTTTCTTTTACTTTTTCAACTACATACGTTGGTTTATAATCATTCACATTTCTTGCAGTATGTATAAGTTTAGCTTCTTCCGGTGCAGCATCTACAATAAACCAAGGATCTACAGCGATACAATGTCCCCCTACACCCGGGCCAGGCTGTAAAATATTCACACGAGGGTGACGATTTGCTAAACGAATTAATTCCCAAACATTAATATTTAACTTGTCACATATTAATGATAGCTCGTTTGCAAAAGCAATATTTACATCACGGAATGAATTCTCAGTCAATTTCGCCATTTCTGCTGTTCTTGCATTTGTATCAAGAATTTTCCCTTTTACAAATTGTTTATAAAATTCAACCGTACGTTTGGTAGATTCTTTATTCAACCCACCAATAATACGATCGTTTTCTACTAGTTCCTTTAAAATATGCCCTGGTAATACACGTTCTGGGCAATGAGCCACATAAACTCTTCCTTTATCACTATGCATCTCTTCAGAAGTTGTTAAGTCCGAACGCTCCTCTAAAATCCATTCTGCAACCTTTTCTGTTGTACCGATTGGACTTGTTGATTCCAAAATAATAATATCTCCGTTTTTTATAACAGGCGCAATTGTTCTTGCAGCGGCCTCTACATATGCTAAATCTGGTTTATGACCATCTTTAAATGGTGTTGGCACTGCCAAAATGAAAATATCTGCTTCTTCAGGCTGTAATGAAGCTTTTAATTTCCCACTTTGTACCGCTGCTTTAACTAAAATATCTAAATCTGGTTCATAAATATGTACTTTTCCACTATTAATCATTTCAACTGCATTTTTATTTACATCAACACCATGCACTTGAAATCCTTTTGTTGCTAGTAAACTTGCAGTAGGTAAACCAATATATCCTAATCCCATTACACATATCTTTTTATCCATTTTCTTCGACCTCTTTTCTGTCATTAACTACTAAGATGCACCATTAGACTTAATCATAATTTGAATTGTTTTCAAAATAATCTTCAAATCATAGGATAGGCTTCTCTTATTAATATATTCTAAATCTAACTCTACCATTTCTTTAAAACCTACACTATTTCTCTCAGTTACCTGCCACAGTCCTGCACATCCAGGAGTAACAAATAATCTTTGTTTATCATATTGTGTATATTCCTTCACTTCCCTTGGAAGTGGTGGACGTGGACCAACTAAGCTCATTTCACCTTTTAATACATTTAATAGTTGTGGTAACTCATCAAGACTTGTTTTTCGTATAAATTTACCGATTCTTGTGACACGAGGATCTTCCTTCATTTTAAACATTGCGCCAGATACTTCATTATATTTTAATAAATCTTGTAATTTTTCTTCCGCATCTGTTACCATTGAACGAAACTTGTACATATAAAATTCTTTTCCGTTTTTACCAACACGAACTTGCTTGAAAAACACAGGGCCTTTTGAATCTTCATATTTAATTAAAAATGCTATAACAATAAAAATTGGCGATAATACAATTAATCCACATAATGCCCCAATAAAATCCATACAACGTTTAGATACTAAATATACTTTACGACTATTTACCTTTTCAAAATCAATTTCTTCACTTTTTTCTTTTGCCACATCTCTACTTGAGATTTTTGCCAGATCCAATCCCTTTCACCTCACTTTTATACATGTACATTTTCCTTCATTGCAAGTACACGTATATAATCTATTAACTCTTCTTTCAATTCAGTTTGCTGTAATGCTATTTCAATGGTTGTTTTAATAAATCCAAGTTTTTCTCCCACATCATAACGTGTTCCCTCAAAATCATAAGCAAACACTCTCTGAATTTCATTTAATCGTTGAATTGCATCTGTTAATTGAATTTCCCCACCAGCACCTGTTTGTTGATTCTCAAGGAACATAAAGATTTCTGGCGTTAATACGTAACGTCCCATAATTGCCAAATTAGATGGCGCTGTCCCTTGAGCTGGCTTTTCCACAAATTGACGCACTTGATAACGGCGATCATTTTGTTCAACTGGATCGATAATACCGTAACGATGTGTTTCACTTTCTGGTACTGTTTGTACACCAATAACAGATGATTGTGTGTCCTCATATTGATCCATTAATTGACGTAAACACGGTGTTTTTGCTTGCACAATATCATCACCAAGTAATACCGCAAATGGTTCATTTCCAATAAATTTACGTGCACACCATACTGCATGTCCTAAACCTTTTGGTTCTTTTTGTCTTATGTAATGAATGTTAATTTTTGAAGAAGCTTGCACTTTCTCAAGCATTTCATGCTTTCCTTTTTCTAGTAAGCTTTGCTCCAATTCAAAAGAATGATCAAAGTGATCTTCAATGGCGCGTTTTCCTTTTCCAGTAACAATAATAATATCTTCAATTCCTGATTCTATCGCTTCTTCTACTATGTATTGAATTGTTGGTTTATCAACAATAGGTAACATTTCTTTCGGCATCGCTTTCGTTGCTGGTAAAAATCTTGTTCCCAGACCAGCTGCTGGGATAATCGCTTTTCTTACTTCTTTCAAATCTAGTACCCCCCAAAAATATTATTATATCCATATGTAACAATAACAAAAACCCTACTTATAGGGTCGTCTTTACAACTCCATAAGTAGAGTTTCTAACATAAATAAATTATGGGCATCTAACCCATCCTCACGTCATACTCCCGACGACAAGCGTCTAAGGTAGGTTCGAAATAAAAATTTCTACCCACAGCACGACCGAGTGCCCCCATTGATAACGGTTAGGAGACATCACCAATTCTTTATTTAAAAAATACCGAACAATTTTTTACGACGAATTTGTTCTGGATCTTCTTTATAAATTGCTTTACCACTAATTAATAAATACGGATTCTCTTTTAAATCACTCATAACAATCGTTCCAAATTCTTTCTCAATTAATTCATAGCTTTCCGCTAAATGAAATCCTCTTGAAGTTGTGTTATGTGCATCTGAAGCGACCATATGTGTTAAATTATGTTCTACAAGTTGAAGTGAAAACTTTTTAATTTTTTTACCGAATTTCCCTAATAAACTACCTGCCGTTACTTGTGTTAATGCACCTTTATTAACAAGGTTATATAACTTATCTGGTCGCTCGATTAACTCGGCATTACGTTCTGGGTGAACAATAATTGGAATCATTCCCTTTACACGTAATTCGTATAATAATTGTTCAGCATAACGAGGTACGTGATTCGATGGAAATTCAATGAATATATATTTATTTGTTTCATTTAAAGTAACGATTTTACCAGCTTCATAGTCTTCTAATAAATCGCCATATAACCTGACCTCTTGCCCAGGTAAAATAGTAAGTGGGATATTATGTTGTTGTAGTTCATCGTTTAGTTGTTTTACGTGATGAATAATTGAGGTATGTTCATTTACATATTTTCCATTTTGATGGTGCGGCGTTGCGACAATTGTATGTATTCCTTCTGACACGGCTTGTTGTGCCATCGTTAAACTATCAGTCACTGTCTGTGCACCATCATCGATGCCAGGTAAAATGTGACAATGTAAATCTATCATTTGTTTCATCCTCCTTCTCTCATATAAAGATCTTTTTTCCCTTGAATATGAGATATCACTCATATTCAAGGGAAAAAAGGAGATATGTTTCTACCATATCTCACTTTAAAATTAGTTTGCACCGTAGTAATAATATAAGCCGTTTTCACGTTCACGATCGTTTAGAACAACGCCCAACAATTTACCTTTAGCCGATTCTAACAATCCTTTTGCTTTTACCGCTGTTTCTTTCTCTGTTGATTCACTACGAACAACAAGAATGGAAGCATCACATACATTTGCCATAATTTGCGCATCAGTTACAGCTAAAATTGGCGGCATATCAAAAATAACTAGATCGTACATACTATATGCTTGTCCAAGAAGTTCTTTCATTGATTTTGAACCTAACAATTCAGCTGGGTTTGGGGGGATTGGACCACAAGCTAAAAAGTGTAGATTATCAACTAGTGTTGTTTGCACACATTTCTCTAAACGTTCACTATGTGTTAATACGTTCGTTAATCCGAAAATGTTATCTACTTGGAACATTTGATGCATTGCTGGTTTACGCATATCTGCATCAATTAATAATACTTTTTTTCCTTGTTGAGCAAACACAACAGCCATATTCGCTGTCGTTGTCGTTTTCCCTTCACTTGGATTTGCAGACGTGACCATTAATGAATGTAAATTCGTATCAACAGCTGCAAATTCAATATTCGTTCGAATATTACGATATTGTTCTGAAATTGGTGATTTCGGTTGTTGATGAGCAATTAATTGACGACGTTGACGATGATTCTTTTTCTTTTTAAATAAATTAAGAGCCAATTGTTTGTCCCCTCACTTTTCTTGATGATGGAGCATGTGATTTCACGTTCATTGTTTCTTCATCCATACGAGCTACAATACCTAATACTGGTAAGCCGAGTAAGTTTTCCACATCTTCTTCTTTTTTCACTGTGTTATCTAAGTATTCTAGTAAGAACGCAAGACCAATCGAAGCCATTAAACCAACAATGAAAGCAATTGCCACATTTAACATTGGACGCGGTTTAATTGGAGATTGATTTTCTGCAACTTCTGCTTTAGATAATACTGTTACGTTATCAACACTCATGATTTTTGCAATTTCACCTTTAAATACTTCTGCAGTTTTGTTAGCAATATCCCGAGCAAGTTTTGGATCCTTATCTATTGCTGTTACAGTTACGACTTGTGAATCCTTTTCATTTACTACTTCAATTTTCCCATTTAAATCTTGAGTCGTAAGATCTAATCCCAACTTTTCTTTCACTTGATCCAAAATAACCGGACTTTTAATAATAACTTTATATGTATTCGTCAATTGAATATTTGATTGAATTTCCCCCAACTGAATGGCTGTTCCTTCTTGTTTCTTCTGGTTAACAAGAATTTGCGTCGAAGATTGATAGATTGGTGTCATGAAGAAAAAGCTAATGATAGCACTTACAATAGCTGCACCAAAGGCGATTACGAGGATCATTGCTAAACGTTTTTTTAAGATATGAAATAACTCTTTTAAACTAATTGTTTCTTCCATAGGTTCCTCCAACTTTCTAAAATTTACACATAGGAAAAATTATAACATATAAATCTTACATTTTTTATTTTTAATAATTCAGTTCTGTATTTGTTCACAAGAAACAAGTTTAATCTTACAAAATAATCTTAAATATGACAACACATTCCAATGATTTCCCAAAAATTTTATCATATCATGCTTTTTACACTGTATAACTTGATAAATAATT
Organism: Bacillus sp. PK6-16; assembly: GCF_056530295.1. NCBI lineage: Bacteria > Bacillati > Bacillota > Bacilli > Caryophanales > Bacillaceae > Bacillus > Bacillus sp. PK6-16. The sequence goes on along the minus strand of NZ_CP096511.1, from coordinate 225,683 downwards.
TTCAGAAAACAAAAAAGCCAACAAAAATTTTGTTGGCTTTTTCATATTTTAGTAATAACCATACTGCTCTTTTTCTTCTCTTTTATCGTTTAAAACGACACCAAGTATTTTGCCTGATGCTTTATCTAATATTTGTTTCGCTTTTACGATTTTATCTTTTTCTGTCTTTTCACTTCGTACAACGAGTACGATTCCATCACATTTATTTGCAAGTATTTGTGCATCCGTAACCGCAAGGACAGGTGGTGTGTCGATTAATATAATATCAAACACGTTATATGCTTCTAGCAACGCCTCGTCCATTGCCCGGCTCCCTAATAGTTCTGCTGGATTTGGCGGGATTGGACCTGCTGCCATTAAGTATACGTTCTCTATATCTGTTTTTTGAATGCATTGCATAAGTTTTGCTTGTCCTGATAATAAGTTCGTTAACCCATTTGAACTATGAATGGCAAATAAGTTTTGTATCGTCGGCTTACGCAAGTCAGCTCCAATTAATAAAACTTTCTTTCCTTGTTGTCCAAAAACAACTGCTAAGTTTGAGATTGTTGTCGTTTTCCCATCACCTGGATCGGCTGAAGTAACAATAATAGAACGAACATGATTATCTACAGATGTAAACTCAATGTTTGTACGAATGTTACGGTATTGTTCTGTAATACGCGATTTAGACTCTTTATGTGTAATTAATTGTCGTAATGGTTTTCTTTTCTTTCTCCCGAACATATTCATAATCTCCTTTTGTGAAATGCGACATTTCCCTTTTCTCTCTTTTATGCTCGATTTCATACGTCTAATTAATATTTTTGCTGATTTCCCCATATCTCATCATAATCAATAACATTCTACTTTGTCTTACTTAAGTACCTTAACAATATGACAATGCCTTTATTTCTTTATTACCTTTATCACTTATCCTGTTTTCTAAATAAATAATAAAGTAAGTATATGGTAATTACCATCTATTTACAAGATATTTTCTGATTAGTTTGCATATTATCTTTTCATCGTTATATAGCAGTAAACAAAAAATCCCCTTGTCTTTTCACAAGGAGATTTTTTAGTACTATCTATTCTTTTTTATCACCAATTGCAAATGTAATTTCTGCCTCACATGCAACTTCACCATCTACTGTTGCGATTGCTTTTCCTTTTCCAATTGGGCCGCGTACGCGTGTCATTTCTACTTCTAGACGAAGCTGATCACCTGGGCGTACTTGTTTTTTGAAACGGCAATTGTCGATACCTGCAAAGAAAGCAAGTCTTCCACGGTTTTCTTCTTTCTTTAATACTGCAACTGCTCCTACTTGCGCTAATGCTTCTACAATAAGTACACCAGGCATAACTGCATAGTCAGGGAAGTGTCCGTTAAAGAATTCTTCATTTGCGGATACATTTTTAATCCCAACCGCTCTTTTGCCTTCATCTACTTCTAATATTTTATCAACAAGTAAAAATGGATAGCGGTGAGGAATGATTTCTTTAATTTGTTCTATATTTAGCATGTAACAATCGCCCCTTTTTTAATATTGGTCTTACCACTTGGACATATTGCTATTATCCCATTTTGTTTATTGTTTGTCATTACAAAGTAACATTTTATATTTAGCACAACTTCCTAAAAAAAAAAAAAATGCACACACTCTATTCCATTAAAATAGTTGCACATTTTTGCAACTGACACGGAGGTGGAAAGGAGTGTATGCCCAAATTAGGGAAAGGCAATATGTATTGAAACATTATTTGCCTTAATGTCGTATTCGACTCATTATATTATAAACGTTTTCAATTAAGGAAATATTAAATTTAACCATATATATGAATATTTTACCTGTTTCCTTCATATTTCTCTATTTTCCTTCCATTTTCGCAAAAAATCAAAATAAAAAAATATAAAAACGAAAAAAAAGAACTAAGGCATTAGCCTTAGTTCTTTCAAATTATCTCAAAGCACGCTTTGGTAATCTGTCGATATTCTCTAACATAATACCTGTACCAACCGCAACGCAGTGCATTGGGTTTTCAGCAATTAATACTGGTACTTTTAGTTCTTCTGCTAGAAGCATGTCGATACCGTGTAGTAAAGCTCCACCGCCTGTTAGAATAACACCGCGATCGATGATATCTGCAGATAATTCTGGTGGTGTGCGCTCTAATACGCCTTTTGCAGCTTGTACAATAACAGCTGCATTTTCTTTTAATGCTTCTGTAATTTCTTCAGAGCATACTGTAATTGTACGCGGTAAGCCTGTTACCATGTCACGTCCGCGAATTTCAAGTTCTTCGCTACGTGCACCTGGGAATACTGTACCAACTTTAATTTTAATATCTTCTGAAGTACGTTCTCCGATTAATAGCTTATACTTACGTTTAATATAGTTTAAGATCTCCATATCAAACTTATCGCCAGCCATTTTGATAGAGGAAGAGGTAACAATATCACCCATAGATAGTACAGCGATATCTGTTGTACCTCCACCAATATCAACAACCATGTTACCGCTTGGTTGGAAGATTTCCATACCAGCACCAACTGCGGCTACTTTTGGTTCTTCTTCTAAAAATACTGTTTTACCACCTGAACGTTCAGCAGCTTCACGAATTGCTTTTTGTTCTACTGATGTAATATTTGTTGGACAACAAATTAAAATACGAGGTTTTGAAAAGAAGCTCTTTACGTCCAATTTGTTAATGAAATACTTTAACATTGCTTCTGTAATTTCGAAATCTGCGATTACACCATCTTTAAGTGGACGGATTGCTACAATATTACCCGGCGTACGTCCCACCATACTTCTTGCTTCTTCACCTACTGCTAATACTTTACCACTATTACGATCAATTGCCACAACAGATGGCTCATTTAATACAATACCCTTACCTTTAACATGAATTAATACGTTAGCCGTACCTAGGTCAATTCCGATATCTCGCGCAAACATTCCCGTTTTTTCCTCCTCGATATTCAAAATCAGGTTACACCCGAATTCTTTTCACCTAATTTCTGATTTTATCATAAATTTAACAGAAACGTAATATTCGCAAAAAGAATTCTTCTGAAAAATATTACCGAATGTGAACGGAATGTTTGCTACTGTAACATTATTGACGTACAGGCTTCTCTACATCTTCTTTTCTATACTTTTGCTTTGTTGCTTCTCCACCTCTTAAATGACGAATAGACTTATGATAATCAAGAATTTCTTTCACTTCATTTGCGAGCTCTGGATTAATTTCTGGTAGACGTTCTGTTAAATCTTTATGGACTGTACTCTTTGATACTCCAAATTCCTTTGCAATGACACGCACTGTCTTTCTTGTCTCCACGATATACTTACCAATCTTGATAGTTCTCTCTTTGATGTAATCGTGCACACCACTCGCCTCCCTAATTTGGATGTGAGAAGGGTGAAATGAGCCTCGCTGCATACGACTAAGAAGTAAGTGTGAGTGCTGTTTGTAAGCGTTAAACATTCTTGGATTTATAATGAAATGATTCACGATTTCTCACCTCAAACACTCTCTTTGCTTTGGTTTATACCATTGTATTGCCCGCACTACTGATATATGCTACATGTTCACTATTTTTGCGGACTAAGTTAAGAAAAATTACGTTTTTTTGTGAGAAATACGTTAACAGTGACTATTTTGACGAAAAAAAATGACACCTTATATGTAAGGCGTCATTCTTCTCTTTCAAACTCTTCTTCTAATAATTGATGGTGGGGAACCTCTTTCTTACCGGCAATATAATAATATAAGGTGAATAAAACAAACAATAAAATAATAGCAGTCGACAGAACAAATAAAAATGACACAGTATCCCCTCCCTTTTGTAATATATATTCGAGAATCTCGTCATTTTTCCTTGTTTTTGCAACTTTTTTCTCGAAATTGAGTATTTTTATATAGAAATAAAAAAATCAGCTCTCCTAGTGAGAACTGACTTTTTCACTTTCTTATTCTTGTAAAGAAGAATCGTTAGATGATTCTGTAGAACCATTTGTTGATTTTTCTTCTTTCTTCGGTTCTTCTTTTTTGTCACTAGTTGAACCGCTTGTTGATTTCTCTTCTTTTTGAGACTTGTCTTCTGTTTTACTTTCAGGTTTCGTGCTCGTTGACTTCTCTTCTTTTTGAGATTTGTCATCAGCTTTTTTACCAGAAGCATTCGTAGCCTTTGCAGCACCTGCATCAGCTTTAATTTCTGTTACTGATTTATTTAAGTAACGTTCAGGGTTCACAGCCACATTGTCTTTACGTACTTCAAAGTGAACGTGAGAGCCTGCCTCTTTATTCATTGCACTTAGACCGGATGTTCCTAATACTTCACCTTGTGCAACTCTTGCACCTTTTTCTACTTTCACACTGCCTAAGCTTTGATAAGATACCGCTACACCATTTCCACTATCAACTGTTACAACATAACCAAGAAGTGAATCTTTTTCAGCTTTCGTTACTGTACCACTTAAAGCAGCAGCAACATTGAATTCTTTTCCATTCTTCGCAGCAATGTCAATTCCTTTGTTCGGGGAATATGTGTTGTTATAAAAGACAAGTGCTTTTTCTTGTTCCGCCTCAGTTGCTGCATCTTCATAGAATTTCTTTTGTACGACTACTTCCGCATTCGCGGCAGCTGGCATTTTCACTACTTCTGAAGATTTCGTTACTGGTACTGCTGGATCTTCCGATTGTGTATACGGTGTTGCTTGATCGTGGTTTGGAGTCTTCTTCGGATTAGCTCCTTGGAACCATAGCGCAACCATTAAGATTACCGCTGCACAAGCAATGTATAGTGCCGGAAACACCCATCTTTTTTGAAATAAATGTACTACCTTTTGCGACTTTTTATTATTTCTTCCTCGCATTCCATCATCACCTCAGCAATCATTTTGAACAATATTCACGTATCCTATACAACGTATAACTAATTACTTTTCGACAAAATCTGTAAAAATATGTATAAGAACTGTAAAATTTCCGAGGAAATGATAGAAAAAAGAAAAAACTGAGCACTTTTAGCTCAGTTTTTAGTCTAATTGTTTCTTTTTGTATACGATTAAACATACAACGAGCGATATAATAAGCCAAACTGCAACATTTAATACATGCCCACTAATACTACTAAATCCCGCCCCACCTACTAAGCTTTTAAGTGCTTTCACAATATGAGATGTTGGAAGATATCCAATCATCGTCTTAATTACTTTATTTTCAACCATTGGCTCAAACTGTACAGCCAAATACATCGTCATTAATATCGGCATTCCAATTATTGATGTTTGTGGTACAGAAGATGCAAGTAATCCGATCATTGTTCCAAGTACGATAAACAAAATAGTTCCGCATAAGAATATCAATCCTACCAATGGAAGGTTAATATTTAACTGATCTAAAATGAATAAATTTGCAATACAAATGACCATCGTCAGACCCGATGTTAATAAACTCTTTCCAAGTAGAACTTCAACCGAAGATGCCGGTGATAGCATTAATACACGCAATGTATGTTTTTCTTTTTCTTCTGCAATTACCATAGATTGAACAAAGCCTGCGACAAATAGGAAGGCCGTTATAGTAGTAATACCTAACATTTCCTTTCCCACTCCAAATCTGCTAAACAAAAATGAAAGTATAATTGGTAAAAATGCCATTAACAACACTTGTGAATTTGTCTTAAAATCTTGTACTTCTTTTCTAAAAATAGCTGATACACGTCTCATTGAAAATGTCATTATAATCCCCTCCCAGTAACTTCAATAAAGATATCGCCTAGCGTTGGTTCGTGTGAATGAATAGATAACAGTTCGCCCTTTTTCATCCATTCTGAAATACGATTTGCGCCTAATTCATCTTTTTGCACTACTTCTTTTCGTTTACCTTTTAATACGACCTCTATTTGATCCTTAGCGTATTGTAAGCGCAGGTTCTCTGGCGTATCGAGTGCTACAATTTCTCCGCCACAAAGGAAGGCAATACGGTTACAAAGCGTTTCTGCTTCATCCATGTTGTGAGTCGTTAAGAAAATCGTCGTTCCTTCTTCATTTAAGTCTTTTAAGATTTTATGAATGTTTTGTACGTTTACTGGATCAAGTGCAGATGTTGGTTCATCTAAGAAGAGGATATCTGGTTTATGAAGGATTGCTCTCGCTAGTGTGACGCGTTGCTTCATTCCCTTTGATAGTTTCTTTACTGGTGTTTTTTTATCATCTAATAAATTTACTTGTGTTAGTACTTCATCGATTCGTTCTTTTTTGCAATCGTATAAGTCACAAAATAATAGTAAGTTATCATAAATGCTAAGTCTTTCATATAAGCCGCTGTTATCTGTTAAAATACCAATTCGTTTGTAATCGATGCTACTTGGTCCTGTAATATCTTTCCCTAATACTCTTACCGTTCCAACACTATGAAGCAATTGAGAAGTTAAAATTTTTACTGTTGTCGTCTTACCAGATCCACTCGGTCCGAGGAATCCGAATATCTCTCCTTGCTTCACCTCAATATTTACATTTCGAAGTGCCGTTTTTCCACTGAAACTTTTCATTACATCTTTCATTTCAATTGCCAATGTCATTTCTTCATCCCCTTTGTTTTTCTTCTTTATAGATGAAAGTCGCTTTAGCGCTTTTCGTTCGTTTGTTTCGCTTTTCTTGACTCAATCATATGAAAAACAAAGGGATTACGCAGTAGAATACCGGTAAAAGGAGTATTTTTACCGGTGAATGAATCGCATGTTGAGCTTATTGGAGCACTTTTTATAGCCCAATCACACCTTTTAATTCATCCATTCGTCCTTTTGAAAGCGGGATTGAACTTTTTCTTTCGTCGTCTAAAATTAAGCTAAAACTGTTACGAGTCCAAGTAATCACTTCTCGCACTCTTTGTAAATTCACAAGATACGAGCGATGACATCTAAAGAAACCAAAACCTGTTAACCTTGCTTCTAGTTCGCTTAATGTTAATGTACATACGAAATCTCCTTCACGAACGTGAATATGTGTCACTCCGTTTTGCGTTTCAATGAAATGGATTTCCATCGGATCAAGTAAAATGATTTTATCGTTCACTTTCGCAGGTATTCTTTCTAACTTCATTTGCGGAATTATTTGAACGACCTTCTCTTCATCGACTTTTTCTGCTTCCTCTTGTTCAATTTCTACTTTTTTCACACCATCATTGTTTAGTATGTATACATCTTCCGTTAACGAAAGGGCATCGGATAGGAAAGATGACGTAATAAAAATCGCCTTTCCTTGCTCTTTCATTTTCATAATTGCTTTTCGAATAATAACCGTACTCTCTATATCTACATTTTGCTCCGGTTCTTCCAAAATGATTAAATCCGGATTATGAATCATCACTCGTCCGATATGAAGACGGCGTTTCTCTGAAAATGATAATTTTTCTATTTTAACGTTTAGTTTATCTAGGAGACCAACAGACTGCACAACTTCTTCTATACTTATCTTTGATTCATAAAGCCCTAATAGAAATTTGAAGTATTCTCTCACCTTCAAACGATCATATGCCTCATCTTTCAAAAAACAAAAACCGATGCGGGAATAATTTTTCTTTCCAATTGCTTCTCCTTCAAACAGTACATTGCCAGTCGACGCCTCTTCTTCACCAATAATGATGCGGTGTAACACTTTAGCTGTATGATTATTGCATTGCAAAACAATACATTGTCCCTTCTCCACCTCTAGCTCAATTGCCGGTAACTGGTTCGCCTTCCCTAATTGTTTCAACTCTAGTAACGCCATTTCATTTCCCCCAAATGCCTTTTTATCCTATTATATCAAACAGTTAATGGAAAATTATGATATTTTAAACAGAAAAAAAATAGGTGCCAGAGTTCTGACACCTATTTCTTCACCATCAATTTTCCTTCATAATCATTCATCGTCTTTATTTCAACGCCTTTATAGTAATGAGCGACGATATCTGTATATTTCTTTCCTTCCGCTGCCATGCCGTTCGCCCCGTATTGACTCATACCAACGCCGTGACCGAAACCTTTCGTCGTAACGATGATTTTATCTCCTTGTTGTTTCCACGTAAAATCAGAAGAACGTAAATCTAACTTTTCACGAACTTCTTTTCCAGTTAATGTTTTTCCTTGAAAAGCTACATCCTTTACGCGCTTTCCTTCCGTAAGGTCTTTAATATTTCCAACCTTCCCGTCTGCTAGCACTTTCACACCGAGACGTTTTTGAAAATCAGCTACTGTAAATGTTTGCTCGCTCGTAAACTTTGGAGAGGCTTGATCCCACGGACTATCTACACTTTTCAAGTACGGATAATCATTTCCCCAATAGTCAGCTGCATTTTCTGTTCGGCCATTACTCGTTGAAAAGAAGGATGCTGAAATTGGTTTTCCATCATACGTTAAAACTTGTCCTGCTGTTTTTGAAACGGCTTCTTCGATTTTCTTCAAATTATTTTCGTAGTTATTACCCCATTGCTTCTTCAATTCATCTTTGCTTTTGTACACTTGATCTTTCACCGTATCTGTCACGTCCGCATTATTTTTCTTTCCTCCGCTTAGCATACGTTGTACTACAAATGTTCTCGCTGCTAATGCCTGCGCCTTTAGTGCCTCTATTTCAAAACTGGCATTCATCTCAGAAGCTACTACACCTGTCACATACTCCTCCACTGGTAATGTTTCTACCTTCTTCTGTTTTTCGCGATATACAGCAACTTGAACAGCTGTATCTACTTTTCCTGGAGCTGGTATGCTTTCTATCGCTGGAGGAGTTTTAGAGGCCGTTTCTTCCCCTACTTTTGCTTTCGCAAATGGAATAACAAGGGCTGCAGGTACAATGATAACGAGCGCTATTAAGAGCGCTACTGTAATAAAAAGTGGCTTTGAAAATTTCATCCTATTTTCCCCCAATATAAAAGCTTTACTCCATTCATTCTTATGGAACAACTCTTTCTTTTAGAACATACTTAAGGGGAAGAGTATAAAACGGAAATTTTCTAAATATTTTTACTGGTACGTGCATAAGTATAGAATTTATTGACTATAACAGTAATAACCAAAAAAAATAGCCCCTATGTCAAAAGACATAGAGACTATTTCAATTAAGCGTGAAGATCAGAAACTTCTTGTTCTTTCACTTCTTCTACTTTTTCGTTTACACGTTCAATAGTTGCACCTAATGCAGCTAATTTCTTATGGAAGTTTACATAGCCACGGTCAAGATGTTTTAACTCAGTTACACGAGTATAACCTTCTGATACTAAACCAGCTAAGATTAATGCAGCTGCAGCACGTAAGTCAGTTGCTGCTACTTCAGCACCTTGTAAGCTGTTTGGACCGTTCATAATAACAGAACGACCTTCAATTTTAATATCAGCATTCATACGACGGAATTCTTCAACGTGCATAAAGCGGTTTTCGAATACCGTTTCTGTAATCATGCTTGTTCCATCAGCTTGTAGTAATAATGCCATCATTTGTGATTGCATGTCTGTTGGGAAACCTGGGTGAGGCATAGTTTTAATATCAACCGCTTTTAACTTATCTGGGCCGATAACACGTACACCTTCGTTTTCCTCAATAATTTTAACACCCATTTCTTCCATTTTCGCTGTAATTGAGCGTAAATGTTCAGGTACAGCATTTTCAATTAAGATGTCTCCACCAGTAATTGCTGCTGCAACCATGAATGTTCCCGCTTCAATACGGTCAGGAATAATAGAGTGGTTTGCACCATATAATTTATCAACGCCTTCGATACGAATCGTTCCAGTTCCAGCTCCGCGTACTTTCGCTCCCATCGCATTTAAGAAGTTAGCTAAGTCAACGATTTCTGGTTCTTTCGCTGCGTTTTCAAGAATTGTTGTCCCTTTTGCTAATGTAGCTGCAGACATAATGTTTTCTGTCGCGCCTACGCTTGGGAAGTCTAAGTAGATTTTAGCTCCTTTTAGTTCTCCCTCAACATATGCCTCAACAAAACCGTTACCAACCTGTACTTTTGCTCCCATTGCTTCGAAGCCTTTTAAATGTTGGTCAATTGGACGTGAACCAATTGCACATCCACCAGGAAGTGCAATACGAGCACGACCGTTACGTGCTAATAATGGTCCCATTACTTGAACAGATGCACGCATTTTACGTACATATTCAAATGGTGCTTCAATGTTTAGTTCTTTAGAAGAATCGATTGTTACTTGATTATTTTCAAATACTACTTCAGCATTTAAATGACGTAATACCTCATTAATTGTGTATACATCAGACAAAACTGGTACTTCAGATAGTACATTCTTTCCATCACTCGCTAATAGGGCTGCAGCGATTATAGGTAATACAGCATTTTTTGCGCCCTCAACACGCACTGTGCCGTTTAACCGCTTTCCGCCACGGACGATGATCTTTTCCAAATTATTCCCCTCCGTGTCCTTTTTTCAGTATCTATTCACTCAATACTCAGAAGTTATGATCGGTGTGCCAACCACAATTGTATCTTTGTTGTCTGTAGAACGTATTGCTATTTGCACATTTATTTTCTCTCTATTTGTTGAAAGAGCGTCATCCCACTTTTTATTGTATGCGGAGACTGACACAAATGCTCTTTCTTCTACTTGTTCGATCGCTCTTGCTGAAAGATCTTTCAAAACCTGATTGGTTTTATTTTGCAAAACACCTTCAATCTTATCATTCAGTACACCTTGAACACAAGTGTAAATTATAGGTTTTTCACTAAAAATTTTATTCATGTTTTGAACATACTTCGGGTCCCATTTCGCCCCACTTACTTCAAAGATAATGAAAGTGTTTTCTTTAGTATTTTCTTTACTCCAAGTTACTACTACTCGTTCTTCATAAGAAGAAAGCTTTTTATAGGATGTAGCTTTATATCCATCTGGAGATTGCTCTACTTCCCACTTTTGAATATTTGCCTTTTCCTTCACATCGTTTAACAACTTTTGAAACGTATGTATGTTAGAAATTGTTTTTGTTTCTCTCGCTAACCATGACCATTTTTCTACTTTAGCATCATTTTTCTCTAAAGCCTTGATCATGCTCTCCATTTTCTGTTCATCGCTTATCGGTTTCATCTCTCTATATCCGACCAAAAATAAAACAACACTAAGTGCAACAATAAGAATGGCTTTAAGCTTCAATTTCATCCCCTCCTATCCCCATTGTTAACGGAGATTTGAGGTTCTATACACTTACTTTACTAAATACGTTAAACTCTTCGAATAGCCTAAATAATCAAGGAAAAAGTTACTTACAGATGTCCCAATTGCAATTGTAATTAAGATGAGTAATACTCGCGTCTGCAGCACTTTTCCGGACTTCATTAAACGCTCAATGTGAATGCCTTGTAAGGCCCACCACGTAATGGTAATAAACAATAAATGCGAAACAATGGCAATCAGTGCTTGTTGCCCTAAAAGTTGTGCCAAAAAATCGACCCCTTTTTACTCAGCTACTACTTATGAAAGAATATAAAAACGATACCATAATAAGTAGGAGCTACACTTTTTCAAATGCACATAGACATCTTACATTTTACATCGTGATTTTCTTTCTAAAAACGTATATCTACATTACAAGTTAACACAAAATAAAAAGCGCAGAGTACTGACTCCACACCTTTTATTTTCACTATTGTACCACGTTCCCTAAGAAGAAGAAATCTTTCATTAATGGAAAATATTCATAAAAGAAATTGTACCCAATCATCGGCATAATCCCTAGTATTACAATCGAAATTGCACAAAGACTCATAACAACCTTTATATTTAACGGTAACCGTATTCTCTCTTCTGTCTCTCCGGTGCGGAAAAACATTTGTTGTAAAATACGGAAATAATATACGAATGAAACAACTGTCGTACCCATCATAATCGAAGCTAGTACGTAATGTGCTGGCTCTACATGAAGTGCGCCTAAAAAGATATTAATCTTTCCAATGAAGCCAGCCGTTCCTGGTATCCCAGCCAACGATAAAATAAAAATTGTCATCATTATCGCTGTAAATGGCGACCTTTTATATAAACCTGTGAAAATTGTTATATTTTCCTCATTATTTTGTAAGATTAAGCCGTGGATGATAGCAAATGCCCCTATATTCATAAGCATGTATGCCAGCATATAAAACCACATGCTATCCATCGTAAATGGTGATAATGCCACAAGTGGAACGAGTAAATATCCTGCATGAGCAATGCCCGAATAAGCAAATAAACGCTTTATATTGTATTGTTTTAATGCGACTACATTCCCAACAATCATCGTAATACTTGCTAGCACCGCAATATATATACTCATATGCCCATATAAAGATTGCATATCTCCTTGTATTAATACACTTGCAAAGATCATAAGGAACAAACGAATAATGAGTAGGAACCCGGCAATTTTAGAAATCGTTCCAAGAAAAGCAGTAACTGGTGTAGCCGCTCCTTCATACACATCAGGTGCCCACATATGAAACGGCACTGTGGCAATTTTAAATGAGAGACCAACTAGCAATAAAAGAAATGCGAGAGCTAACAATAACTGAATACCACTAGCGAGTTCCCCAGTGAGTACCTTTTGCATATCTACAATGTTAGTTGAACCTGTAATACCGTATAAATAACTCATTCCGAAGAGCGTAATCGCCGTTCCAATTCCTCCGCTAATGACGTATTTCATTGCCGCTTCATTTGATGCACGGCTCTTTTTTCGTATTCCTACTAAAATATAAGAAGAAAGTGAAAGTAACTCCAAACCAACGAAAAGGGTAATAAAATCAACACTAGAAGCCATGAACATCGCACCAAGAAGTGCCATTAAAAATAAATAATAATATTCACCTTTATCTTCGATTGGATTCTTCTTATCATCGCTCATTGCGGTGCATAAAATGAGGGCTGAGGCACCTAATAGCAACGTTTTAAACCCTTTTGAAAATCCATCTAACACAAACGATCCATTTAAAATATCTCCTGCTGGTTCGCTATATAGAGTAATTAATGACACGATTGCTAATACGATGGCAGCAATCGCACCAAGAGCTACATATCTATGGTTCAGCTTAAAAAATAAATCACATATGGAAAGGAGGATGGCGGCGCCGAGAATAATAAATTCTGGCACCATTAGATGCCACGATAAGCTAAGTAACGTATTCATATCCATCCTACTTCACCCCCAATGTTTTCAATGTATTTTGAAGCGGATCCCCTAGTATTTCTGGCATAACTCCAATTGCAATAATACAAAAGATAAGTAGTAAAACAGGGACATACTCCCATCCGTGTATATCAGATTTTGCTTCCCACTCTTTCTTTCCAAATGTCACTTGAAGTGTCGCCCTTAATACATATACAGCGGTTAAAATAATACCAATCACACCGACTGCAGCAATGACGGGCTCTCCTTGAAATAAACCGAGAAAGGCAAGAAATTCACTAACAAACCCAGACATCCCTGGTAATCCGAGCGATGCCATTCCTCCTGCTAAGAAGAAGCCGCTAAGTACTGGGACACTTTTTGCGAGTCCACCAAGCGCTGTAATGTCTGATGTTCCGAAACGTTGTTCTATAACACCGAGTAAGAAAAACAGCAAGGCTGCAATTAAACCGTGCGATACAACCTGGAATAACGCTCCTTGTGTACCAGGTGCATTAAGTGACGCAAGTCCCATTAACACAATTCCCATATGCGAAATACTAGAGTAAGCCAGTACTTTCCTAAAGTCTGTTTGGATGAGCGCTAAAAAGGCACCGTATAATAAATTAATTACGCCTAATATCGCAATTAGTGTTGCAACATCGTGAAAATATTCCGGGAATAGCCCTTTCCCGAAGCGAATAATACCGTACGCTCCAATCTTCAGCAAAACACCCGCATGAAGCATAACTACAGCTGGATGCGCTTCTATGTGTACATTGACCATCCAGCGGTGCAACGGAAAAACAGGTAGTTTAATTGCAAAAGCAATCATTATGGCAATAAATACACTAAGCTGCAAACTACTTGGGATGACGAGTGCTCCCTCTGCGTTTACGCTTCTTAATATCTCTTTCAGCTCCACAATATTTGTTGTACCTGTTTTCGCGAACAAAATTGAGAAAACAATGAGCAAAATAGCTGAGCCAATACCGTTATATATTAAATAACTATACGCAGCCTTTTCACTCGACAATTTTCCCCACTTTCCAATTAATAAGAACATTGGTGGCAACGTAATTTCAAAAAAGATAAAAAACAACATTAAGTTTTGAGCAGCAAAGACGCCGAGCATTCCTATTTCTAGCATGAGTAACAGCATATAAAATGCTTTTAAATTTCTTTTAATAGAAAAGGCTACAATTGCTGCAAGCATCGCTAGAAGAGCCGTCAGTACCATCATGACAAGCGACAAACCATCAATACCGAGCTCGTAATAAATAGAAAACCACCTTTTATCTACCGCTGTAAAATCGCCGAACTTAATCCATTTCATCTTTTCATCGAATAGTGACAAATTCTTTCCAGAAGCATATGTACAAGCGAGGACGATAGCGATTCCAAATGGAAGTGCCGTCCCAAATAAGCCAAGCGCTCGCACTGTACGCAATTCCTTTTTCGGTGTTAATACAAGCAATAAAATTCCTAAAAGCGGGGAAAAAATGAAGAACGTTAACAACAAATCATTCATCGTAAATCCCCTCCCGTATAGAGCAAAATAATGACGAGTACAGCGAGCGAAACCGCCGTTACAGTACCGTACACTTGTACATTCCCGTTTTGAAGTTTCGATCCAAGGTTACTTGTGCCTTTCACTACACTTGCAATTAAAACTGCAATTCCTTCGACTACATACAATTCAAATAAGCGAAGCACATGAGCGATTCCTTTCGTAATAGGGATCACCGTCATGTTGTATAGTTCATCCACATAATATTTTTCTTTCAAAAGATTATAAAGCGATGTTTCCGTACCCCCAGCCCAATTCCTAGAAATTGATTTCTTGCTATATATGAAATATGCAAGAGCGATTCCCGCAAATGAAACGAGTGTCGCAACAATCATAATCCAAACTGGTCCATGCGTTTCTTCAACCTTAAACCCTACATCTTTCGTCAACCAATCTCCGAGAAACGTCCCAAACCATGGTGTATTTATATATCCTGCCACTACTGCGAGAACGCCGAGAACAATCATTGGATACGTCATAACGCGAGGCGATTCATGCACTTCTTCCTTCGTCTTCGTTTCTCCAGTAAAGACAAGAAAATAAAGGCGGAACATATAAAACGCTGTTAAAAACGCCGCAATTACCGCTAAAGTAAATAAAACGTAATTGCCATTCATCCACGTCGCAGCTAAAATTTCATCTTTGCTGAAAAAACCGGAAAGCAGCGGAACACCGCTAATGGCAAGGGTACCTATTAAAAATAGCGTACCAGTTACTTTCATCTTCTTCTGTAAACCGCCCATGTTATTAATGTTTTGCGTATGCACAGCATGAATTACACTTCCTGCCGCCAAAAATAGTAGTGCTTTAAAAAAAGCATGTGTCGTTAAATGAAATATACCAGCTACATAACCGGCAGAACCTAACGCGAGCATCATGTACCCGAGCTGGCTAACTGTAGAATAAGCAAGCACCCTCTTTATATCTGTTTGCACAAGAGCGATAGAGGCCGCAAAGATTGCAGTGAAAGCTCCAACGATTGCCACTGTCTGCATCGCCACTGTACTTGCTGAAAATAGAGGGAACATCGTCGCTACTAAATATACGCCAGCTGCGACCATCGTCGCCGCGTGAATAAGTGCCGAAACGGGCGTTGGCCCCTCCATTGCATCTGGCAACCACGTATGAAGCGGGAACTGCCCTGATTTCCCCATCGCCCCGATAAAAATTAATATCGCTGTTATTGTAATCATGTAAGGAGGTAGATCCCCTGTATAAATCGCCCTAAATATTGCGTCATATTCAAAACTACCTGCGTACCAAAAAATTAAAATCATCCCGATAAATAAACCAACATCCCCAATACGGGTCATAATAAAAGCCTTTTTTGCAGCAGCCTTCGCTTCTTCTTTAAAGAAATAAAAACCGATAAGTAAAAATGAGCCAAGGCCAACTAATTCCCAAAATATATAAAGTTGTAATAAATTCGTTGATATAACAAGCCCTAACATCGCAAATGTAAAGAGTCCTAAATATGCGTAAAAGGTCGGTAATCGTTCATCACCTTTCATATAACCTTTCGAATACACATGTACAAGTAGACTCACAAGCGTCACGATAAATAACATTAAAGCTCCTAATGCAGTCACTTCAAAGCCGAATGATATATCCACATCTCCAGCTCTAAGCCACACCCACTTATGCTTCACGCTTGCTTCTGAAAACCTTTCTATTAACACAAGTACCGCAAGTATAAAGGAGAGAAAGACGAAAAAAATACTAAGTACGCTGCTTCCTTCTCTAATTTTCTTCCCGAATATAATAAGTAACAAAAACGAAACGAGTGGGAAAAGCGGTATGAGCCATGCATAATCGATCATTGTTTCCTTCCCCCTTTTTCGGTCACAATGCTATCCTTTGAGCGTATCCATTTCATCCACCTGAACTGTCGTACGATTACGATATAAAGCAATTAAAATAGCGAGTCCTACCGCCGCTTCCGCTGCCGCTACAGCCATCGTAAACAGTGAGAAAATTTGACCTGTTAAATTCGGAAATAAGCCTAATTTACTAAACGCCACTAAGTTTAAATTGGCAGCATTCAGCATTAATTCGATACAAACTAATACGATTACTGTATTCCGCTTTGTTAAAGCTCCAAATAGACCGATGCAAAACAAAATAATCGCAAGTGTTAAATATGCAGAAGCTGGAACGCTACTCATTGGAATCCTCCTCTTTCTCGTCCTTTTTCGCAAGTATAATTGCGCCAACGAGTGCTACAAGTAAAATAACTGAAGTTAGTTCAAATGGAATAATATATTTTGAATAGAGAAGTGTACCGATTTGAAGTGTGTTTTTTTCATGGAGAGGTAAACTTCCTTGTGTGCTTTCATTTGCAAAATCAACATTATTAACAGCGAAATACATAACCGCTCCAAATGCTACAACTGCAAAGAAGATAATCCATTTTCGAAGAGTAAGACGCGATTCATTTTCCGCGTTATGTTTCGTTAACATAATGCCGAAAATCATAATAATTGTGATTGCCCCAGAGTAAAGTAAAATTTGTGCAACGCCTATAAATTCGGCTGACAAAAGAAAATACAAACCTGCAATGCTGAGAAATGTCAGAACGAGAGCTAGCATCATGTGCATAACTTTCGTTAAGTTCAACATAAGAACACCGCCGATAATTGCAGACAAGGATAGTATAAAGAATGCTACAAACTCGCCATTCATGCCTTATTCTCCTTCCTGACGTTTTCGTCGTTTTCGTCAAGCCACTGCAAATTTTTAAATAAGTCATCACGTGAATATTCCGCGAGTTCAAAGTTATTTGTCATGACAATTGCCTCTGTCGGACAAACTTCTGTACATAAATCACAAAGAATACAAATTTCAAAATTAATATCATACGTGTCGATAATTTTTCCTTTTTTCGTAGGATCCGGATGTTTCTTTCCTGTTAACTGAATACAGTCTGTCGGACAAATGTTAGAGCACTGATTACAAACAATACATTTCTCCGGATAAAATTTTTGAATCCCCCGAAAACGGTCTGGCAACGGCAACGGTTGATTTGGATAATCATACGTTACCTTCTTCTTGCTCAAATTACTTAATGTATATTTTAACCCTTTAAATAGTCCTTTCATCTCTTACTGGCACCCCCCTCATAGATTAGAAGAATAACTCCTTAATCAATGCCGTTAAGAAAATATTTGCAAGTGCAATCGGCAATAATACTTTCCATCCAAACTCCATTAACTGGTCACCTCTTATACGCGGGAACGTAACGCGGAACCAAATTAATAGAAAGACTACACTGCTAAATTTCAAAGCAAACCATACGGCACCTGGGATAAATCCAAGAAACATGACTGGATTCCATCCGCCTAAAAAGAGCACTGTAATTAACGATGCCATCCCGAAGAAATATACGTACTCTGAAAGCATGAAAAACGCCCAGCGAAAACCTGAGTATTCCGTATGATATCCAGAAACAAGTTCTGACTCCGCTTCCGGCAAATCGAATGGCGTCCTATTTAACTCTGCAACTGCTGCGATTAAGAAAACGACGAAGCCAATTGGCTGTACGAAAATGTACCAGACCTTCTCCTGCGCCGCTACAATCTCATTTAAATTCAGACTACCAGCCAGCAAAACGATACCAATTACACTCATTACGAGCGGAATCTCATAAGAAATCATTTGCGCCGCTGCACGCATCCCTCCTAAAAGGGAATATTTATTATTCGATGCCCATCCCCCAGTTACAACACCTATCGTCGTAATACCGGAAACAGCAATATAATAAAGTAGCCCGACTCCAATATCTGCAAATTGAAATTTATCAGTGAACGGGATAACCGCAAGCACCATAAATGCTGGTGCAAATGCAATGACAGGCGCTAATATAAACAGCGGTTTATCTGCTGCTTTCGGAATACTATCTTCTTTCAATAATAGTTTTAAAACATCAGCTACCGTTTGCAGTAAACCGAATCGGCCTCCAACCTGGTTTGGTCCAATCCGCCCTTGCATAAATCCCATCACTTTCCGTTCTGCCAAGATTCCATATGTAACGAAGCCAAGGACTGCAAATAGTAGAAGTACCGCTAATCCGAAAAAAATGAAGAAATTCGTCCAGCTTGAAGGTGATTGTAAGAGCGTCTCAATCATTAGCCATCAACCTCCCCAAGTACAATATCAACTCCACCTAAAATCGTAATTAAATTAGCGATGTTTTCACCTTTCAATAACTTCGGTAAAATTTGCAAGTTATAAAAAGATGGCCTACGAAACTTCAAACGGTACGGCTCTTTCTTTCCGTCACTTGCGATATAACAACCAATCTCTCCGCGCGGCGATTCGATACGTACAAATGCTTCTCCCTTAGGTGCCTTAATAATTTTCGGTACTTTTGCCAGCACAGCTCCATCTTTCGGGAACTGCTGAACCGCTTGCTCAACAATCTTTAAAGACTCCTCGATTTCTTGCATTCGGCAAACGTAGCGATCCCAAGCATCTCCCACGCTTCCAACAGGAATATCAAAATCAAAACGATCATAAATCGAATACGGCTCATCTTTGCGAAGATCCCAGTTTACTCCAGTGCACCGCAAATTTGCTCCGCTTAAAGAATACGAGATCGCTTCTTCCGCGCTATATATACCAACGCCTTTCACACGATTTAAGAAAATCTCATTACCGCTAACAAGATCATGATAACCTGCTAATTGCTCTCTCATATACGGAACAAACTCTTCCACCTTTTCAATCCAACCATCTGGCGCATCCCACTTCACACCGCCAACTCTCATATAGTTAAAAGTAAGCCGTGCCCCGCATAATTCATTTAATAAATTTATAATCATCTCTCGTTCACGAAACGCGTACAAAAACGGGCTGACCGCTCCTATATCAAGAAGATTCGTCCCCCACCAAACGAGATGGCTCGCAATTCTTCCTAGCTCCATCGCAAGTACTCGCAAGTATTCGGCACGCTCTGGAATTTCAAGCCCCATCATCGTCTCTACAGCATGGCAAATGACGTAATTATTCGTCATGGCTGATAAATAGTCCATTCGATCTGTATAAGGGATAATTTGCGTATACTGTAAGCTCTCAGCGATCTTTTCCGTCCCGCGATGCAAATATCCAATAACAGGTGTAGCTTCTTTAATAATTTCCCCGTCAATCTTAATTACGAGCCTGAACACACCATGTGTACTCGGATGCTGAGGTCCTACATTCAAAAGCATCTCTTCCGTGCGGATCATAGCTACACCTCCACATCATACGGTTCATAGTCTTTTCTAAGCGGATATCCTACCCAATCATCTGGCATTAAAATACGCGTTAAATTCGGATGCCCTTTAAATACAATGCCGAGCAAATCGTATGCTTCTCGCTCCGGCCAGTCAGCTCCTTTCCAAAGCGCTGTCACAGATTCGACTTGCGGCGCTTCCCGGTCTAGCTTTACCTTCACCGCTACCGATTGTTTCTTGCCATATGAAAACAAATGAACATACACTTCCATATGTGTCACAAAATCCGTCGCATGTAGCTCTGACATATAATCAAAAGCAAGTCCCTCATGGCATCGCAGTGACTCCATCACTTCATAATACTTTTCGGGATCCACCACAAGAGTTGGCACATCCTTTGACAGTTTATTAATGTAGGAATCTACTAATGCACCCTCTCCTAACTTCTCCCTAATAGCCTCAACATACTGATTTAAATACGGCTGATTTACGGACGGTTCTTCCTGCTTCGGCTCATCCTCTTTCTTACCTTCAGCTCCCTTTGTCTTCGCTCTTGCAGCCGCTGCTGCTTTCGCTTTTGCCGCTGCAATTGCCTTTGCCTTTTCATCTCCCGAATCCCCATCACCTTGCGAGGCTTTCTGCTTCGCCAATGCTGCCGCTTTTGCCTTGGCGGCCGCCACGGCCTTCGCCTTGGCTTTCGCTTTTTCTTCTTCCGTTACTTCTTCGGTTCCTTCTCTTTTCTGCTTCGCTAATGCTGCCGCTTTTGCTTTTGCGGCTGCTGCTGCCTTCGCCTTGGCTTTCACTTTTTCTTCTTCCGTTACTTCTTCGGTTCCTTCTCTTTTCTGCTTCGCTAACGCTGCCGCTTTTGCCTTTGCCTTTGCAGCTGCTGCTGCCTTCGCCTTGGCTTTCGCTTTTTCTTCTTCCGTTACTTCTTCTGTCCCTTCTCTTTTCTGCTTCGCTAACGCTGCCGCTTTTGCCTTTGCAGCTGCTGCTGCCTTCGCCTTGGCTTTCGCTTTTTCTTCTTCCGTTACTTCTTCGGTTCCTTCTCTTTTCTGTTTCGCTAACGCCGCCGCTTTTGCTTTTGCGGCTGCTACTGCCTTCGCCTTGGCTTTCACTTTTTCTTCTTCCGTTACTTCTTCGGTTCCTTCTCTTTTCTGTTTCGCTAACGCCGCCGCTTTTGCCTTTGTAGCTGCCGCTGCACGTCGTTTTGCTTCTTCTATAGTAATATCATCATTTTTTGGTAGCGCTTTCTCTTTTTCTTGATCTTCCTCCTCAAGTTTACTTATTTCCGCCTCGTGTTTCGCTACAAGGCGTTTTCTCGCTTCTTCTTTCGCACGCCTAGCTGCTTCTTTTTTCAGATCCTCTAAATCTTTATTTGGATTACTCATTTATTCGTCACCTGCTTTCCGGTCTTTGCCTCGTAACGAATTTTCTCTTTTAATTTATTAATTCCATAGATTAAAGCAGCTGGATTTGGGGGACAACCAGGAATATACACATCAACTGGTACGATTTGGTCTACACCTTTCACAACAGCATATGAATTTACATACGGACCACCTGCTGTCGCACAAGATCCCATCGCAATAACCCATTTCGGTTCGGGCATTTGATCATATAAACGCCGAACAATAGGAGCCATCTTCTTCGTTACTGTTCCCGATACAATCATGACGTCCGATTGCCTTGGTGAAGTTCGAAAAAATGACCCAAATCGATCTAAATCGTAATGTGATGAGCCTACCCCCATCATTTCAATTGCACAGCATGCCAGTCCGAATGTCATCGGCCATAAAGAGTTGCTCCTCGCCCATCCTTTCAACTGTTCCAATGTAGAAAAAAAGATATTTCGTTCTAATTCTGCTCGCTCATTTGGATGTAATTCCTCAAAATTTATAACCATTGTAACACCTTCTTTTTCCAAGCATACGCTAATCCAACTAGCAACATTACAACAAAGATGAGCATTTCAATTAATGCAAATAAACCTAGCTTGTCATACGCAACAGCCCAAGGATATAAAAATAAAGTTTCTACATCAAAGATCACAAACAATAAAGCGAAAATATAATAACGAGCATGAAACCGAATATTTGCATCATGAAAAGGCTCAATTCCACTCTCATACGTCGTCGCCTTTGCTGCACTTGGTTTATTTGGGCGCAGCATCCTTCCTAATGTAAGAGCCACTACCGGCAGCAATATACCTAATAGCAAGAAAATCAAAACGATCATATAACTATTTTCATATACACTTGCCATTGTGAAACCCTCCCCCCTAAATTAAGAACAAGTTCACATAGTAAACAATATGTCCTAGTTGCAGTAATTATTATTTTTAAATTTTTCTAAATAATGCAACTATTCTAATCATTATAACAAACTTCAAATTCCTATGTCGATATGTTGGGAGACAGAAACAAGAATTATTAAAATCTATCTTTACAACTTGCTATAATTGTGCAAAATAAATATAAAACTTATATATGCTTTTCAAGAAACCGTAGGTGATATAAATGAAAAAACAAACACATGTAAGTATTCTTATAAGCATTGTATTGCTGTCTATAACGCTTCACTATGTAGCAATGCCTTTTGTATATGAATACTCATTTCCTTTTCAGCTATTAATCGGAACGAGCACCCTATTAATTGATATTATCGCTTGTAGTTATATACTTTATTTTTCAAACATGAAAGAAGGGCTATCTCGTTTATTTTGGATCATATTATCTGTTGGAGCTCTCTCTTATTTTATCGGTGATATAGTCGTTGCCTATCAGCGTTTAATTGTAAAGGACTTCTATACGTTCGTTGATCCATCTGACTTTTTTTACTTACTTTTTTTAGTTAGCTTTACGTTTGCCTTTCTATACGAAATCATTTATAACCGAGATTTATTAGAAAAACTTTTTATGCTATGTGATATTTGTATTATCGTTACAGCCCAATTTACTTTAAGTTACTACTTACTTATTGAACGAACTATTCATATCTTTACAACATCCTATATCGACATATTTGTTCAACTTACCTATCCAATGGCTGATTTACTCTTTCTCTTAATAGGAATCAACCTTTTATTCAAACCACTATCCTTATTACCTAAAAAGGTCGGTGCACTTCTTGGCAGTGCTTTAATTTTATATGCTACTACAGATGCGATTTATGCTTATATAAAATACTTCATACCAGAGTATTCTATGTTTACAGTTACTCCTTTCTATCAAGTAACCTTAGTACTAGTAGCAATCGCCTGTATTCTCCATACAAAAAAGCCTGAAAAACAAGAACAAGTACTACTAACACCTAAAATTGGCGAATCAATCCGATTATCATTACCGTATATTTCGGTAGTAATGCTTATTGTTTTTATATTAGTTGAATACGTTTTTGCGCCTATTATAGTAATCGGACTTATAATAACTTTTTCTTTCGTTCTCATACGTCATAGTTTAGTTCGAAAACAAAATAAAATATTATTGATCGCTCAAATGCAATTCAACTCAGAACTCGAGAAACAAATTAAACTACGTACAGAAGATTTAGTAGAACAGAAAAATGAACTCTATCATAATCAACAAATGTTTAAATCTTTATACGAGCATCATCCCGATCCAATTTTCACATTAGATTTGTACGGTAATTTTCTCAAAGTAAATAACGCTGGTACTACTTTACTCGGTTATCAAACGAATGAATTATTAAACCAGCCTTACTACTCACTCATATACGAAGAAGATTTAGAAGAAATGATTAACGCCTTTCATCGCGTGAAAAAGGGATATTCTATTTCTTTAGAAATACGGGCTTACCATAAAAACAGAGATATTTACTACTTGCACGTTACCGCCGTACCGATCTTTTTAAAGGAGAAAATTTCTGGGGTTTATTTAATGATTAAAGATATTACGGAAAGCAAACAACAACAAGAACAAATCAACTTCCTAGCATACCATGATACTTTAACAGAGCTTGCAAATCGACGTGCATTTCATCAACATTTAGAACAGGCAATTGCACGAGCAAAAATATCGAAAAAGCCTTTTGCTGTTATGTTTCTCGACCTAGACCGTTTTAAAGTTATTAATGATACCCTCGGTCATCGAGTAGGAGACCTATTGCTCATCGCAGTAGCAAAAAGGCTCGAAAGAATAGCAACATCAAATATGAAACTCGCGCGGCTAGCTGGGGATGAGTTCACAATCCTTATCGAGAATTACAAAAAAAAGCCAGATGTCCAAAAAATAGCTGATAGGATTGTAGCGTCCATGAATGAGCCATTTGAAATCGAAAATCAACATTTACAAATCTCACCGAGCATCGGAATTGCAATATATCCTGAAGCAGGTGAAGATGCGCTATCCATTTTGCAGCATGCTGATATGGCCATGTACGAGGCAAAGAATAAAGGAAAAAACGGTAGCTCTCTTTACACGAAAGAACTATATAAAAAAATGGAACGAAAAGCTCGAATTGAAAAAGATTTGCCAATCGCTTTAGTAAACAAAGAATTTTATCTCGTTTATCAACCACAAATTGATACGACAACAAATAAAATTATCGGTGCTGAAGCTTTAATACGATGGAAACACCCGCTATTAGGTGACATTTCACCATGTGAGTTTATTCCAATTGTAGAAGAGACGCCACAAGTAGTCCCACTTGGACATTGGGTATTACAAGAAGCTTGTCTCCAATTAAAAATATGGCATACCTTTGGCTACCAAAATTTAAAAATAAGTGTTAATTTATCCGCAAAAGAATTCCGGCAAGATCAATTAATCGAAAACATTTCACAAATATTAAACGACGTGCAAGTCGACCCAAAATATGTAACACTTGAGTTAACAGAAAGAATTGCAATGATTGACGAGAAAGAAACGTTATTGAGACTGAAGCAATTAAAAGAGTACGGTATCCAAACTTCCATTGATGACTTCGGTACTGGGTATTCTTCTCTTGCTTATTTATCAATTTTTCCAATCGACACATTAAAAGTACCGAGAGAATTTACACAATTAGCTGATCATCGTCCTGAAGAACGAGCCATCGTTTCTACAATACTTTCCCTCGCAAATACTTTAAATCTTTCAGTTGTTGCCGAAGGAATTGAAACCGAAAAACAGCTTAAGTTTCTGCAAAAACATAACTGTAAATATATGCAAGGTTACTATTTCAGTAAACCACTTACTAGTAATCAATTTATAAAATTTCTACAAAAAACCCCCAGTATGAACAAATAATTCATACTGGGGGTTTTATAGTGCTAAATTTTTTTCTCATAATATTCTTCTGCAATCTCTTCGTAAAAAGCTGCAGATGTCGTATAGAAATATGGAATTAACCATAAGAATCCAATCCCTAACGTAATACAACTTAATATAAACCAGCCAATAAAACTTAAACATAAAATGAAATACTCCATCTTATGTCCATCCATCATACGACGACTTTCTGTAATAGCTTGGTTCAGTGAATACTCAGGATGATCGTTTATAATAAAGTATGTCATCGCATAAGAAAATGATTTAATAATACCTGGAATAATGAACAATAACGTCCATAAGAAAAGATAAAGATTTACTAATAAATATAATAAAAATGATTTTAGAAATCTCTTTCCCTCTGAAAACCAAATGAATACATTACCAATACTAGCTTGCTTTTCACGAAGGATATTTAAACCAAGGTAATATCCACCTAAAGTTAACGGTCCAGTAACAAAAAATGAAAGAATATTCGTTGAAAGTGAACCATTTGTTTTTTGCCAACCGAAAATTAAAGAAAATCCCCAATCAACACTAAAACTAAAAGCCGTGATAAGAATTGAAATGAGTAGTGTAGCTCCAACAGCTAATCCCCATTTCCCTTCTAATGAATCTAGTGCTTCTCCTTTTAAATCACTAATCATGCGTAGCCTCGCCTCCTATACACAATAATTCTATTAGTATAGCATGTTCCTATTGAAATTCACCTTTTGAAATGTAGCGATAAAAGTGTGCTGTCGTCGTACTCATATACGGACTAAGCCAAAGAAATCCTATTCCAAAAGTAGGCAGCGCTAAAATAGCCCATCCTATGAAGCTCAGCCATAAAAGAAACAAATCTAACTTATGACCCTTCATAAGATTCTTACTTTCCTTCATCGCCTGCGAAACACTATATTCTGGATTTTCAATCATCACATAGTACGTCAGTGCATAAGAAAAATACATCACAATCATACCAACAATTGAAATTGCTAATAGTACGAAGAAAGCTATTGCAAATGACGTATTCCCTTCTTCACCTAACAATGCAAATAAGCCTATTAACAGCATCGGAATCCATGTACCTGTATATAACAAAATCGCAAGCATTGCCCACATTGTTTTCATCATTCTTTTAAAGCCACGAAAT
The DNA here is from genome assembly GCF_056530295.1 of Bacillus sp. PK6-16. Classification (NCBI taxonomy): domain Bacteria; kingdom Bacillati; phylum Bacillota; class Bacilli; order Caryophanales; family Bacillaceae; genus Bacillus; species Bacillus sp. PK6-16. The sequence continues at coordinate 199,375 of NZ_CP096511.1, read as the reverse complement.
CCTTCGAATAAGTAATCTACTTTAGCATCTTCTCGTTTACTAATCTGTAAAAATACATTTGTATAACCATATGACGTAATCCCATACGATGCGTTACTCAAAATTATCATAATGCAATAAAAAATTCCAAAGGTAATACCTGCTCCAATTGACATCGTTTCCTCTTCAAATGATCCAGTTAAGCTTACAACTGAGAGAAATATAATAATTCCTGGAATTAATAGTATAAGCATTGCAGCCAGCGAAACAACATAACTTAAAATAAAATATAAAATTGTTGATCCAACACCTAGTCCCCATTTTCCCTTTAAAGAGTACAATGCTTCTCGCTTCATTTCACCAATCATTGATCCATCCCCTTTATGAAATATAAATTGTTGTACACTTCTACTTATACAAGCATCAATATAATTATACCAGTTTTGTAAAATTATCCATAAAATACACAAAAAAAAATCCGTAAAGGCAAAGCCCTTACGGATTTTTTTACTTCATATCGGAAACGTTCAAACGGTTCACAGCACGTTGTAATGCCATTTCTGCACGTTTAAAGTCAACATGTGCTTGTTTATCTTGCAGACGTTGCTCAGCGCGACGCTTCGCTTCATTTGCACGATGGATATCGATATGGTTTGCTTCTTCAGCAGATGATGATAATACAGTCACTTTATCTGGACGAACTTCGATAAAGCCACCGCTTACTGCTACATAATCAGTGTGTCCACCATTTTTCAGACGAACTGCACTAATTTTTAATGGTGCAACAGTTGGAATGTGACCTGGTAAGATCCCCATTTCCCCACTCTCTGCTTTTACACTTACCATTTCTACTTCTTTTTCGTAAACCGGTCCATCAGGAGTTACAATACTGACTGGAAATGTCTTCATACTTCGTCCCTCCTAAGGCCTTACGCCATCATTTTCTTCGCGTTTTCAATAACTTCTTCAATGCCACCTACTAAGCGGAATGCATCTTCTGGAAGGTCATCATATTTTCCTTCTAGAATTTCTTTGAAACCACTAACTGTATTTTTTACAGGTACGTAAGAACCTTTTTGACCTGTAAACTGCTCAGCTACGTGGAAGTTTTGAGATAAGAAGAATTGAATACGACGAGCACGATGTACAACTAACTTATCTTCTTCAGATAACTCATCCATACCTAAGATAGCGATGATATCTTGAAGTTCTTTATAACGTTGTAAAGTTTGCTGTACTTGACGAGCTACTTCATAATGCTCTTCTCCTACGATTTCTGGAGAAAGTGCACGAGATGTAGATGCTAATGGATCTACGGCTGGGTAAATACCCATTTGCGTTAAACGACGCTCTAAGTTTGTTGTTGCATCTAAGTGAGCGAACGTTGTAGCTGGTGCTGGGTCAGTATAGTCATCGGCTGGTACATATACCGCTTGGATAGACGTGATAGACCCTTTATTTGTAGATGTAATACGCTCTTGTAATTGACCCATTTCTGTTGCAAGTGTTGGTTGGTAACCTACCGCAGATGGCATACGACCAAGAAGGGCAGATACTTCAGAACCCGCTTGCGTGAAACGGAAGATGTTATCGATGAACAGAAGTACGTCTTGTCCTTGCTCATCACGGAAATGCTCAGCCATTGTTAAACCTGTTAATGCAACACGTTGACGTGCTCCAGGTGGCTCGTTCATTTGTCCGAATACCATCGCAGTTTTCTTGATTACGCCAGAATCGCTCATTTCGTGGTATAAGTCATTACCCTCACGAGTACGCTCACCTACACCAGCGAATACAGAGATACCACCGTGCTCTTGTGCGATGTTATTGATTAACTCCTGAATTAATACTGTTTTACCTACGCCGGCACCACCGAATAGGCCGATCTTACCACCCTTAATGTAAGGAGCAAGTAAGTCTACTACTTTAATACCAGTTTCAAGAATTTCTACTTTAGTAGATAATTCTTCGAATGCAGGTGCTTGACGGTGAATTGGATCACGGTGTACATCCGCAGGAAGTTCACCATCTAAGTCAATTGCATCACCTAATACGTTGAATACACGTCCAAGTGTTGCATCACCAACTGGTACAGAGATTGCTTTACCAGTATCTTCTACTTCTGTGCCACGAACAAGTCCATCTGTGGAAGACATCGCAACTGTACGAACTGTATCATCACCTAAATGAAGTGCAACTTCAAATGTTAAGTTCATGCTTCCGTTTTCGTTGCTTTGTTTTACCGTAAGGGCATTGTAGATTTCTGGTAGCTTTCCGCCATCAAACTTAACGTCTACAACCGGACCCATGATTTGCGTAACGCGCCCTTTATTCATCGGGTTCCCTCCTAGCTTTCTTTTAATTAGCTACCTCTATCAGAGAGATTAGCTTTTAATTTTTTATTAGTTTAGCTTACGCGACTCTCCTGAAAGAGCCGCTTCCGCTTTTTAATCCTATTCTAACGCTGCTGCTCCACCAACGATTTCCGTAATTTCTTGCGTAATCGCTGCCTGACGCGCACGGTTGAATGAAAGTGTAAGTGAATCGATAACTTCCATTGCGTTGTCTGTAGCACTCTTCATTGCTGTCATACGCGCTGCGTGCTCACTTGCTTTACCGTCTAGTAATGCACCGTACACTAAGCTTTCTGCGTATTGTGGCAATAGTACTTTTAAAATTTCTTCTTCAGAAGGTTCGAATTCATAAGCTGTCGTCGGTTTGTCAGACGCCACATCAGTAAGCGGTAAAATTTTATTTTCCGTTACCTCTTGTGAAATTTTACTTACGTAATGGTTGTAGTAAATGTACAGCTCATCATAAGCACCATCTGCGAACATCGCAATTGCTCGAGAAGCAAGGTCTTTAATATCAGTAAATGATGGGTGGTCAGATAATCCAACTACTTCATCAATAATGTTAAAGCCGCGACGTTTTAAATAATCACGTCCTAGTCGTCCAAGCACAATAATAGAATATTGGTTTGAATCCATATTATGACGTTCACGAATTACGTTACTTACTGTACGTAATACGTTACTGTTATAACCACCTGCTAGTCCGCGATCAGACGTAATAACGATGTATCCTGTACGCTTTACAGGACGCGCATTTAGCATTGGATGATTAATCCCTTTGCTTCCTTGCGCAATGCTCGCTACTACTTCTTGAATCTTTTCCATATACGGAACGAAAGATTTAGCATTTTGCTCTGCACGGTTTAACTTAGATGCAGATACCATCTCCATCGCTTTCGTAATTTGACTCGTTTTCTTTGTCGAGTTAATCTTCGCTTTTATATCGCGTAAAGATGCCACAGGTTTTCACCACCTTTTTTCCGGAAGTTGGCACGATTAGTAAGAATCCTCTTCCTAATCTACGTTGCAAGATATTCTTGCTCATGATTGAAGGAAAAGAATAGGTGCACCTACTCTTTTCCTTTACATGACCTTTAGCAATCTCAGAGCCCGAGATGCCTTTTATATATACTATCTAGCTCCAGCGGCTTGAATGTTCGGTGGCTTCACTTCTTCCTACGAGGCAAACACCGCCTCTTCGTCAGAAGCTCCATCCCCCTCACATTCAGAACGAGCCGCTTCCGCTTTTATTAATCTAGTTCCGCCTCTTAGCCGATGGGGCTGAACAGTCGGCTTCACTTTTTATTATTATTCAGAAGCTACGAATACTTTTTTAAATCCATTGATTGCCGCTGCAAATTTGTCGTCATCCGCAAGTTTCTTAGTTGTGCGGATTTCTTCTAATAAGTCAGTCGCATTAGAATCTAACCAAGCATGGAATTCTTCTTCAAAACGAGTGATATCTACTACTGGGATATCATCTAGGAATCCACGTGTTAAAGCGTAAAGAATGATAACTTGTTTCTCTACACGTAACGGTTTGTGTAATCCTTGTTTTAATACCTCAACAGTACGAGCACCACGGTTTAATTTCGCTTGAGTTGCTTTATCAAGGTCAGAACCGAACTGAGCGAACGCTTCTAACTCACGGTAAGATGCAAGGTCAAGACGAAGTGTACCTGATACTTTACTCATTGCTTTAATCTGAGCAGATCCACCTACACGAGATACAGAAGTACCCGCATCGATCGCTGGACGTACGCCAGAGAAGAATAGGTCAGATTGTAAGAAGATTTGTCCATCCGTAATAGAAATTACGTTTGTTGGGATGTATGCTGATACGTCCCCTGCTTGTGTTTCGATGAAAGGTAGTGCAGTTAAAGAACCGCCGCCTTTTGCATCACTTAATTTTGCTGCACGCTCTAATAAGCGAGAATGTAAGTAGAATACATCCCCTGGGTAAGCTTCACGACCTGGAGGACGACGTAATAGTAATGACAGCTCACGGTAAGCCGCTGCTTGTTTTGATAAGTCATCATATACTACTAATACGTGTTTACCATTGTACATGAACTCTTCACCCATTGTTACACCAGCGTAAGGAGCTAGGTATAATAATGGAGCTGGTTGAGAAGCAGATGCAGTTACAACGATTGTGTAATCTAATGCACCGTGCTTACGTAGTGTTTCTACTACGTTACGTACAGTTGATTCTTTTTGTCCAATTGCTACGTAGATACAAATCATATCTTCATCTTTTTGGTTAATGATTGTATCAAGTGCAACTGCTGTTTTACCAGTTTGACGGTCACCAATGATTAACTCACGTTGACCACGGCCAATTGGTACAAGAGCATCGATCGCTTTAATACCTGTTTGAAGTGGCTCATGAACAGATTTACGATCCATTACACCTGGTGCTGGACTTTCGATTGGACGAGTGTTTGTTGTATTGATTGGGCCTAAACCATCAACTGGTTGACCTAATGGGTTTACAACACGACCAATTAGTTCTTTTCCTACTGGTACTTGCATGATGCGACCAGTACGACGAACTTCGTCACCTTCACGGATTTCTGTGTAAGGTCCTAAAATGATAATACCTACGTTGTTTTCCTCTAAGTTTTGTGCTAGTCCCATAACGCCGTTAGAGAACTCTACAAGTTCACCAGCCATAACGTTATCAAGACCATGAGCACGCGCGATACCGTCACCAACTTGGATAACTGTACCAACATCACTAACTTCGATTTCAGACTGATAGTTCTCGATTTGTTGCTTTATCAGTGCGCTAATTTCTTCAGCTCTGATGCTCATGTGCTTCACCCCTATCTATTCTTCATTAATTCACGCTGAATACGTGCTAATTTTCCTTGTAAACTTCCGTCATAAATGCGATTTCCAATACGTACTTTAATTCCGCCTAGTAAATCTTCATCTACAACATTTTTCACGCGAATTGCATCTTTTCCCGTTCTCTTTGCAAATGCTTCAGCAATGTTAAGCTTCTCTTCTTCTGATAGAAGACGAGTAGAATATACAGTTGCATCCGCTACGTTACGTTCTTCATTAGCAAGAACAACATATTCATCTGCAATTTCAGGTAAGATATCAATGCGTTTGTTATCAATTAAAATATATAACGTATTTAAAATAGATTCAGAAACAGATCCGAATACGTTTGCAAGAAACGTTTTCTTTTGTTCCTTTGAAATGTTCGGTTGCGTTAAAAAGCTATGTAGTTCTCCGTTCTTTACATAAACGTTTTGTACAAGGCGTAATTCCTCTTCAAACATTTCTAATACGTGTTTTTCTTTTGCAATTTTAAAAAGAGCGACAGCATAACGTTTTGCTACAATCCCATTGCTCATCGCGCTTCTCCTACTTCTTTAATATAATCGCGAATTAACTTCACTTGATCTTCTTCTTTTAATTCTTTTTCAATTACTTTAGAAGCAATTTGAACAGATAAAGAAGCGACTTGTTCTTGTAAAGCAGCAATTGCTTGCTCTTTTTCGCGTTGAATTTCTTGTACAGCAGATGCTTTAATTGATTCTGCTTCTTCTTTCGCAGCAGCAACAATAACATCCTTTTGATCTACAGCTTGCTTTTTCGCTCTTTCGATTAACTCTTGTGCTTCAACACGCGATTGTTTTAACATCTCACGTTGTTCTTCTACTAATTTCTTCGCTTCAGCATTATTTCTTTCTGCAGCGTCGATTTCATTAGCAACATGCTCTTCACGTTCTTTCATAATGCCCATTAAAGGACCCCACGCAAATTTGCGTAGCATTACTAATAGAAGTAAGAAAATGAACAATGTATAAGCAATCGTTCCAAATGGAATGGAAGCTCCTAATAATAAAGTTGGCACAAGGATTCACTCCCTTCAAAATATCTAAATTGATCATATGAAAAAAAAAGACATACGTTTCGTTCATAAAGCAATGGCGAAGAAAGTTCGGAAAAACACTCTTCGCCATCTATGTAAGGGGAGTCTCCCTTATTTGTTCATTACGATGAATGCAATAACTACACCGATGATTGGAAGTGCCTCAACTAAAGCAACCCCGATGAACATAATTGTTTGAAGTGCGCCTTTTAATTCTGGTTGACGAGCAACACCTTCGATTGTACGTGATACGATAAGACCGTTACCAATACCTGCACCTAATGCTGATAAACCAATTGCAATTGCAGCTGCGATTACACCTAAACTCATTTAATTTGTCCTCCTTTGTATTATAAAAAAATAAATTTTTTCTTACTTAAATTATATTAATGGTCATGGCTTACTTTATGAGCCATATAAACCATCGTTAACATAACGAAAATAAATGCTTGGATTGATCCAACGAATACACTGAATCCCATCCATGCTAACATTGGTACAAGCGCACCTAATGCCCCAAGGACTGATGCTCCGCCCAACTTAGCAAGTAATCCTAATAAGATCTCACCTGCATAAATGTTACCAAATAAACGAAGACCTAACGTTAATGTGTTAGCAAACTCCTCAATAACCTTTAATGGGAATAAGAATTTCATAGGTTGGAAATAACCTTTTACGTACTCTTTCGTACCCTTCATCTTAATTCCATAATAATGGGTGAGGGTAACTACCATCACGGCTAATGTTAATGTAACTGCTGGATCAGACGTTGGTGATCTCCACCATGCAATATGTTCGCCAGCTTCAGTTGCTGAATACATGAATGGTAAACCAAGGAAGTTCGATACGATGATAAACATGATAAGCGTAACGCCAAGCGTTAAGAAACGTCCACCTGTTTTCCAGTCCATCGTACTATTGATAATCCCTTTCACGAAGTCAAACACCCATTCCATGAAGTTTTGCATCCCGGTTGGGCGAAGAGCTAAGCTGCGAGTTCCGATAACAGCGATTAAGAAAACAATAACTGCTGCTACAGTAACCATCATAACTGATGACAAATCGAACGTTAAACCTAGAAATTCAACTAATTTACCGTGTTCCACTAGTAATTCACCTCTCTTCCCTGCTCTTATACTCTAAATAAAGAAAATCTATGATCATGACAAGGTATCCTGTCAGCAATCCTACACCTAGGCCCCACATCGCGATTAACTCTTGATATTTGGCTGCAAATAAAATTAATAACCCAATCGTGGCGAATCTTGAATATGTACTTACCGCTGTTGCCTTGAACTTCACGTTTTCTCCATTTGTTACGCGATCTAGCAGCTTGTCTGTTCTACGTGCAATGATGCGCAAACTAAGAAAACTGAAAATCGTACCGATAATCAGTCCAAGAAATACATCCTTGTAAGAGGTAAATCCCCATCCTAGCACTAGAAGCGCAAGCAAGTAGTACATATATTTCTTTTGTCTTTGGACAAGTCCATGTACGTCTATCATCATTGCTCTCCCGAATAGTAATGTCGAATGAGTCGAATCATTGCGTATACCCCTGTTCCTAGTCCGAGTAATAACCCTATAATAAGAAACAACGGAAACGTTCCAACCTTATTATCAATCCACTGCCCACCAAAGATTCCAACAAGAATAGAACCGACTAATTGAGCAAGAATACCTGACATTAAAGCATAAGCTTTTATATGGCTGCGATCGTTTTTTTGCAAGGATTCATCCCTCCAATATGTAACCCTCATTCACGATGTGTTAATAATAACTCATTTTTTTGCATAAATCCTATACAAAACAAAAAGTTTACATTTTCGTCACGGAATAGATGTAATTTTGTCACTGAAAGCCCTACCATCTATCCCCGTTGTTAGCATACAATAGGGTATTAACAGTGTCAACGAGAAATCGTAAAAAATCTAAAAATTTGAGTATTAGGCATTTCCTCCCAAAAATGAAAACGTTCCCCTTCTAAATACTGGTTACATATATGCAATTTCTAACAGTTTTCTCTTTATAATAGAAGGAAATGTTCACAAGTTTGTCACTATTATATTTTCGAGATATAACGCTTTTCTTCCATAATATAGTGTTCCTCAGACGTAAGACTTCTATATTATATGTGAGGTGTATGCAACTTATGTTGTATATACGATGTATATTTATCCTCTCCCCCTCCCCTACTTGCTTACAGCAAAAAAGACGAGCTGGGGAATCTCCCCTGCTCGTCAGTTGTCTTACTTCGTTCCGAATAAACGGTCACCAGCATCACCAAGACCTGGTACTACATATCCGTGGTCATTTAATTTCTCATCTAATGCTGCTACATAAATATCAACATCAGGATGTTCTTCTTGTACTACTTTTACCCCTTCTGGAGCTGCAACGATACACATTAATTTAATTTGTTTCGCACCGCGCTTTTTCAGAGAGTTAATTGCTTCAGCCGCAGAACCACCTGTTGCTAGCATCGGATCTAGTACGATAAAGTCACGCTCTTCTACATCCGTTGGAAGTTTCACATAGTATTCTACCGGTTGCAATGTTTTAGGGTCACGGTATAAACCAACGTGTCCTACTTTTGCTGCTGGAATTAATTTCAGAATTCCATCAACCATTCCTAAACCTGCACGTAAAATCGGAATTAAACCAAGTTTTTTACCAGCGATCACTTTTGTTGTCGCTTTGCTTACAGGTGTTTCAATTTCAATGTCCTTAAGTGGAAGGTCGCGAGTAATTTCGAAAGCCATTAAGCTTGCTACTTCGTCCACTAATTCACGAAAATCTTTCGTACCTGTATTCTTATCGCGAATATATGTAATCTTATGTTGAATTAACGGGTGATCAAATACATACAGTTTTCCCATGTGAATCTCTCCTTTAGATGATATTCATGCGTTTGCACGCTTTTTTACACTATTTACGATTGTAAAGAAAACGCTACTAATATTCAAGGGCAAATTTGGCAAAATCATGATTTTACAATGAATCTATCTAGTATCTTTACCAATTATGGGAGCTGTATCCTTCATTATATCGCCAAAATTTATTCATCATTTGTATACATACTTTAAAAATAATATATGTCCAAAAAAAAGACCGCCAAAACAATTAAGTCTCGGCAGTCTTCTTCAATCTATTATAGATTTGGATACATTGGGAATTTGCTAGTTAACGCTTCTACACGCTTACGTACTTCTTCTAACGCAGCTTCATTTTCATGATTTTTTAATGTATAAGCAATAAGTGACGCAATTTCATCCATTTCTTCTAAACCGAAACCACGAGATGTTACAGCTGCTGTACCGATACGTACACCACTTGTTACAAATGGGCTTGCTGTTTCAAATGGAATTGTATTTTTGTTCACTGTAATACCAACTTCATCTAATACGTGCTCTGCTACTTTACCTGTGATTTCTAAGTTACGAACATCAATCAAGATTAAGTGATTGTCTGTTCCACCAGAAACAAGTGTAAGTCCTTCTTTTTGAAGACCTTCAGCTAAGCGGTTCGCATTGTTAATGATATTTTGTGCATATGTTTTGAAATCATCTTGAAGTGCTTCACCAAATGCAACAGCTTTTGCAGCGATTACGTGCATAAGTGGACCACCTTGAATACCAGGGAAGATTGATTTATCAATTTGTTTTGCAAATTGCTCTTCACATAAAATCATACCACCACGCGGACCACGTAACGTTTTATGTGTTGTCGTTGTAACGAAATGTGCATGTGGTACTGGATTTGGATGTAAACCAGCAGCTACTAAACCTGCGATATGTGCCATATCAACCATTAAATAAGCGCCCACTTCATCTGCAATCTCACGGAATCGCTTGAAATCGATAACACGAGGGTATGCACTTGCACCTGCAACGATTAATTTTGGTTTATGTTCTTTCGCTTTTGCTAATACATCATCGTAATTAATACGGTGAGAGTCAGCATCCACGCCATATTCTACGAAATTATATTGTACTCCACTGAAGTTAACAGGGCTTCCGTGTGTTAAGTGACCACCATGAGATAAGTTCATACCAAGTACTGTATCGCCTTGCTCTAAAATCGTGAAGTATACTGCCATGTTCGCTTGTGCACCAGAGTGTGGTTGAACATTTACGTGCTCTGCGCCGAAAATTTCTTTCACGCGATCACGTGCGATATCTTCTACTACGTCTACGTGTTCACAGCCACCATAGTAACGTTTTCCAGGATATCCTTCAGCATACTTATTCGTTAAAACAGAACCTTGTGCCTCCATTACTGCTTCACTTACGAAGTTTTCCGAAGCAATTAACTCAATCTTTGAACGCTGTCTTCCTAGTTCTGCCTCAATTGCAGCAAATACCTTTTCATCTTGACGTTTTAAATGATCCACCAAAATCCCCCTTTTCTGAACGAATTACATCGATTCCCAACAGTTTTTTCTTATTTATTCAGAAAAAACGAAAATTCAGGTTGTAATTCTTTCGAACCTTCATGTTTTCAACTACATTCTAACATGACTTTCTATATCATAAAAGAAAAAAAAGACCGAAAATCGGTCTTTTCTTTCTTCTATTATAAAGTCAGACAACATACCTTTTACCTTATGATAAACAGGTACTATATGACTTCCTAATTTCTCATATTTAACGGCAAGTGGTAGTCTCTTCCACTGCCGCATAGACAGCACGTGCTCCACCAATTAGTTTTCCACGTGTTTTGGCCATCGTTACATGCGCACTTCCAATTTCCTTCACACTTGTACGAACCGGAACAGCTACATGCTTTAAATGCATACCGATAAATGTATCACCAATATCCATTCCTGCATCAGCTTTAATAAACTCAACTACTACCGGATCTTTCAAATTGTGATACGCGTATGTCCCCAATGCACCACCTGCTGATCTAACAGGCGTAACTGTTACAATTTCAAATTGATATTTTATCGCTACTTCTCTCTCAACTACTAAAGCACGGTTTAAATGCTCACAACATTGAAACGCTAATTCAATACCTGTTTGCTCTTGAAATTGTTTTAACTCAGAGAAAATCGCCTCTGCTACTTCCATCGTTCCTGATGTTCCAATTCTTTCGCCTAGCACTTCGCTCGTGCTACAACCCACTACAAAAACTTGACCGCTTTGTAATGAAGCTTGTTCTTGGAAATCAGAAAGCGACATTTGTAGCTGTTCTCTTACCTTTACGATTTCTGTCATTACGCCTCTTCCTTTCACAGGTTGGTTCACCAAATTATATTTCACACTACTGATAGTTAGAATCTATTACTTTGTTTCGTATGTTTTAATTTTTCCTACGCGGTTTTCGTGACGACCACCTTCATAATCAGTTGTTAACCAGATTTTCGCGATATCACGCGCTAGACCAGCACCAATTACACGCTCGCCCATTGCTAGCATGTTAGTGTCATTATGCTCTCTCGTCGCTTTCGCGCTGAAAGTATCATGAACTAACGCACAACGGATACCATTTACTTTGTTTGCTGCGATTGACATACCAATGCCTGTCCCACAAACTAAAATACCACGATCTACTTCACCATTCGCTACCATTTCAGCTGCTGGAAACGCAAAGTCAGGGTAATCAACAGAACCAGCTTCACATTCACAACCTAAATCAATATATTCAATATTTAACTCTTCTAATAAACTTACAAGTTCTTTGCGGATATTCATACCGCCATGATCAGATGCTATTACTACTTTCATTTTTACCCCTCCAAAGTTTCAATCAATTATCTTCATTTCACACTCGCTACCTCATATAGGAAGAAGTGATCTCCAATATCGTATTATACACGAAACATCAACCTACTGAATGTTTTTTCAGTAAAGTTTGTACAAGTTTTTCCATCTCATCTAACGTTTCTTTATAAATAGAAAGCGAGCCTCCAAATGGATCTGAAATGTCCTTGCCTATACCTTCAGTTAATCCATATAACGTATTTAATTTCTTTTCAACGCTCGGATAATGCCCAAGCACAATTTGCTTATGGTTTTCTGTCATCGTTACGACAATATCAGCCCAATCAAGCAAAGTTTCATTTACTTGCTGCGCCGCATGATCAATTGAAATTCCTTTTTCAGCTAAAGCTTCCTTCGCATGTACCGATGCATCGCTCCCAGGATAGGCGAAAACACCAGCAGATTGCACTTCAAACTTATCTCCTCCGTGATGACGAAGCAACGCCTCAGCCATTGGACTACGACATGTATTGCCAGTACAAACAAATAACACTCGTTTCATTCAAACCCACCCCTATATTCGATTTCTTATCATTCATCATAACTTACATTAGAATAGAACAAAAGAAATGTGAATATACAAAAGGCGCATTTCTCTTATATTTTTTCTAAGAAAAATGCGCCTTATCCACATATATGTGAAACCCTATTTCCAAGTGCCTAGAGTATTTTAACATACATACTGAACACGCAACAAAAATAAGGAATCCATTTCATACGAAACAGATTCCTCTTATATTGCAATTATTTCATTGTAACTTTCATTACTTCTGTTGAACCTTTTGTAGCTGCTACGCCTACAGTTGTCTTAATAGACTCAGCTGCATCTGTGTTTGTAATAACAATTGGAGTAATTGTGCTTTTCGCTTTTTCACGGATTAATTCTAAGTCGAATGAGATTAATTTATCTCCAGCTTTTACAGCTTGGCCTTCAGAAACGTGAGCTTCGAAACCTTCGCCTTCCATTTTTACAGTTTCTAATCCAACGTGGATTAAAATTTCTGTACCGTTTTTCGCTTTAATTCCGATAGCATGTTTTGTGTGGAATAATTGTACGATTTCACCATCAACTGGAGATACAACTACACCTTCAGTAGGATCAATTGCAACACCGTCACCCATCATACGACCAGCAAATACTGGATCTGGTACTTCTTCAATATTTTTCACTGCTCCAGTTAATGGAGCTACGATTGTTTCTTCATTTGTTTTTGAACCAAGACCGAATAATTTTTTAAACATAGGATAGTCCTCCTTATAATTTACCTAAAAGTTTATAGGGCAATCCCTAGTAAAACTCGGGATACATGTAAGACTTCATACTTCGAATATTATACTGTAAAAACGCTTTCGAAATAAATTATGTCATTACTAATAGACTCTTATTGTAGCGCTTCACAAAATTCCAGTCAATTCTGATTGTCTGAATAACAATTAGAAGTTAACTTCTATTTATATTTTCTCTTTTTTTACCCAACTTGTCTAGAGGTCTTTACTACATTTTATTTTTTATTGTTAATTTGTAAAATTTAATTCAAACTTTTTTCAAAATCCACTTGACTATAGTAAGTAACTATTTTATTATTACTTACGTAAGGTAAGTTAATAACTTTTAGGAGGTTTTTAAAAATGATGGATTTCGGTCTACTTATTATTCGTCTTATTATAGGAATTACATTCATGGGTCATGGCGCTCAAAAATTATTTGGTTGGTTCGGCGGTTACGGTTTAAAAGGAACAGGTGGCTGGATGGAGTCAATCGGTTTACGTCCTGGTGTATTTATGGCATTTATGGCTGGCGCAACTGAATTACTAGGTGGTTTCTTATTCGCATCAGGTATTTTCATTGTAGTTGGTTCATTATTTATCGTTGGAACAATGTTAATGGCTATCTTCACTGTTCACGGAAAAAATGGTTACTGGGTAACACAAAACGGATATGAATATAACTTAATGTTAATCGCTGTTGCTGTTGGTGTAGCTTTAATCGGACCTGGCGCATACGTTTTACTTTAATTTTTATCTCAAATTTGAGATTCTTGAAAAAGAACTTACTTCATTACAATTGAAGTAAGTTCTTTTTATGAAACAAAATATTATTTCCAGCAGGATTTTCTCATCGTTATCTTGTAAACAAACAATAAGTATTCATATTTAGAAAGGGGATTACAAGCATGTTATCCATTAATCCAAATGAACAAACTGAAAAAGATAATTACAAATTACTTACCGGAAGTATCATCCCTCGCCCTGTCGCATTCGTTACTTCTTTAACAAAAGACGGTGTATTAAACGGCGCACCATATAGTTATTTTAATATTGTCGCTGCTAATCCACCACTTATCTCAGTATCTGTACAACGAAAAGCCGGAGAAAGAAAGGACACTTCCCGAAACGCAATTGAAAAAGGTGAATTTGTCGTACATATTTCTGACGAATCATATGTAGCAGCAATTAATGAAACAGCAGCTAATCTCCCGCCAAATGAAAGTGAAATTGAACTAGCAAAACTAACACCAATTGAAAGTGAAGTCATCTCCGTTCCAGGTGTAAAAGAAGCAAATATTCGAATGGAATGCGTATTAGAACGTGCAATTCCACTTGGTGGAACAGAAGACTCACCAGCTTGTGATCTACTAATTGGACGTGTCGTTCGTTTCCACGTTGCCGAACATCTATATGAAAAAGGGCGCATTCACGCCGAAGGACTCAAACCAATAAGCCGCCTAGCAGGACACAACTATGCAAAATTAGGAGAACAATTTGAATTAGTTAGGCCAGTTTAAAAGCGAAAGCGGCTCGCTCAGAATGGGAGGGGGATGGAGCTTCTGACGTAGAGGCGCTTTTTGCCTCGCAGGAAGACGCGAAGCCACCGACCATTCTAGCCGCTGGAGCTAGATATATCTAAAAGCAGAAGCGGCTCGCTCAGAATCGCAGGGCACTTCAAGCTCTCGACCTTGAAGCGCTTTTTGCTTCATGCGAGAGAGCGAAATGACCGGAGATTCTAGCCGCTGGAGCTGGATAACATCTAAAAGCGGAGGCAGCTAGATTCCTTCCATCACTCAAATATAAAATCCCCTGCTTTTTAGCAGGGGATTTTATCATTGTAATTCTTCCTTCTTTTCCTCTAAAGTAGGCATTTTCTCTTTTTTCGGCTTCCCTAGCTTAATTACGAAGAAGTATAGGGAAAGCAATGTAATAAGAAAAACAATTAAAAACGGGTACGGAGAGTAAAAGGCACGCGCCGCCTCAGTCTTTCCCGCAACAAATTTCAATGACTCAATATCTAAAAACTCAGCAAACATTTGTACACCGAGCATACTAAACCAAAAAACAAAAAAACTAATAATAATACCAAAAACTTGCTTCAATCTCGTCATTCATCTCATCCTTTCTATATCTGTAATTTTTAGCGTAATAAATATAGTACAAACAAAATATTCACAGAAAGGAACTATCTCACCATTCACGAATTAACTTAATCCAACCTAACATCGAAATTTGCAAAATAATACCCCAAATTATAAGTCTTCTTAGCCATCGAGGAAAGAAGGTTAAAAATTTAACATACCATTCCAATAGCTTGTTCATAATTCCCTCCTACATAAAATTATATAGGAAAAAGGATATATAATCCAAACCCAACCAAAATGATACCACCTACTATCTCACCGTATGTACCGAGCATATCTTTCGCATGTCTCCCAATTAATAAACCAATCCACGCTAATAACATGCTAACAAATCCAAACAGTAAAATCGTAATAATTGTCTGTGCCCCATAAATACCAAGACTAAGCCCTACTGAGAAACTATCTATACTGACGCCAAATGCAAATACGAATAAACTAATTCCAATAGGGGCAGTTCTAGTCTCTTCATTTTGTAAAATGGTCGAATATACAATATAAAACCCTAGTCCGATTAATAAAATAGCACCCGCAAAATGTGCGATATCTCCATATTTCTCTGATAAAAAACGACCTAGTACCATTCCTATAAACGGCATAATAATATGAAATATCCCTATCGTCATACCAATATACAGGATTTGTCTTAACTTTAGGGGCATCATCCCCATACCAAGACTCACCGAGAACGCATCCATCCCTAAGGCGAATGCCATAATTATTAAAGGTATTAGCTGTTCAAACGTCATTCATGCCCCTCCTTGGACGTGCTACTTCACAATATGCTTATCCAAGGAGAAATATTCTGTTTGCTAATCTTACCTTATCATTCAATAATAATATGATGTCCTGCCGCTTTTGTTAAACGATTCATAATTGCATTCCCTATTCCTTCATTAGGGAATGACTCACTAAAAATAACATCCACTTCACTTGCATCAAATGTTCTAAGTACATCATATAATTTAGTCGCAACGCTAGCTAAGTCACTTCTAACACCACAAGATAATATAACATCTGCACTATATACATACTGGTACTCTTCTGTCGTTAATACGCCTACTTTAAATCCTTCTTTCTTCTTCTCATCCACAAGATGCTGAATAAACTCACGTGAGCCCTCAACAATACTAAGTGGTGCTTTCGGCGCATAATGTGTGTATTTCATTCCAGGCGATTTCGGTTTTTCCTTCTCATCCTTTAAAGCTGGATCTAAAGAAACAGTACCTATCACCGCTTCTAATTGTTCTTTCGTAATCCCACCTGGACGTAATATTGTTGGAACCGTGCTTGTACAATCAATTACAGTTGATTCAACGCCTACTCCAGTTGCACCACCATCAACAATACCTGCAATCTTCCCATTCAAATCTTCATATACGTGAGAAGCTAATGTTGGACTTGGACGCCCTGAACGATTCGCACTTGGTGCCGCAACAGGTACATTCGCCTCTTCAATAAGAGCAAGTGCAATTGGATGATCAGGCATTCTTACTCCAACCGTATTAAGTCCTGCCGTCACCTTCTCTGAAATTCCTTCTTTTCTCGGCAAAATAATTGTTAATGGTCCTGGCCAAAAATGCGCCATTAACTTCTCTGCAACTGGTGGAATTTCTGTCACAATCCCATCTAACTGAGATTTTGTACCTATGTGGACAATGAGTGGATTATCACTCGGTCTTCCTTTCGCTTCGAAAATTTTCGCGATTGCTTCATCATCCATCGCGTTTGCCCCTAACCCATATACTGTTTCCGTAGGGAAAGCAACCGCCTCATTTTCTCTTAATAATTTTGCTGCTTCTTGTAACTGTGGATAATATTTTTTTCTTTCCACAACATTATCCACAACCCACATATTTGTATGCATTTTTTTCCACGTCCTTTTCTAGCCTTAAATACTTGTCTATTTTTAGTTTACTATGAGATTTATCCAAAAGACAAACAAGGTTTATCCACAAAATGTGGATAAACCCAATTAATCCGTGGATAACTTTGTGAATAGCTGACAATTTAGTATTATTGCATTCTGCTCTTTTATATTTTTACAAAAATGTTCTAGCTGTTGAATTCCCTCTGGAACCTCATCCTTTTCTATAGTAAAAAAGTCAAAGAACTGAAAGATCGGTACAGATTGTGGATGATTTGTTAGTAAGTACAATTGTTGAACACTTTTTTCTTTCATATACTGCAAAAACATTTCAAAAAAATATAAGAAAGTCTGTTTATCCACATGAGGTGTGAATAAACAAGAACGAATAAGTACATCTTCCCCACTTTGTTCATAACCAATTACAGCTCGTATTTCTTCCGCCTCTTCCAAAATCATAAATTGTGCGTACAACTCATTTATTTTATCATCTTTTTTATTAGCTTGTCCGAAAAAAGAATGTAATCTTTCCACATCTGCTTTCGTAGCAAAATACACTTTCTTCATAATAAATCCCTCCTCATTTTTATATATGAGGAGGGATTTATTAATAGTACTATTTAGAGAATAAAGATGTAAAAGCTTCTACAATAAACAATTTAACTTCTGGCTTTTTTTCTTCCTCTTCTACTTTTACATACTCATTTTGCTTTTCTTGTTTTTTCTCCACAGGTTTCTCCACTTTTTCCACATTTTTTGTTTCTTCTTTACTTACAGGCTGCTCTTCGACCTTTGTTTCATTTTTCACTACTTTCTTTTCAGAAGCTGTTACTTTTTTTACTGCTTCCCGCTTTACAACTTTCGTTTCTTTTACCTCATCCTCTTTTTTCTCTTCTACATTTACTACTTCTTCATTATCTATTTGTTTTACTTGCTCCTCTTCAGGAGATTCAGCCTTCACAACATGTTCTTCTTTCCTTACAGCTGTACCACTTGAAAAATCTAAGAAACACATCGGTGGAAATAATACACACCACCAGTTTGCCCCTTCACCTTCCCCAATTGTAATTAAGACTGCTTCATATTCCCCTGCCGGATAAATAAAATTCCCATATACCTTTGTAGGAAACTTTACATTCTTACTAAATTTCACTTGAAATGAATCTTTACTTCCTTCTCTTTTTAACGTATTTTCCACCGTTTTCTCGATTTCTGGAATATGACTTTGAATTACTTTGCGTGCCTCTTCAAATGAAGTTAAATCTGCTACCCATCCATCAATTTGTGCTTTTACTTCATCACGCACTTTACGCTTCAATGCCTGGTCTTTATCTGAATCACTATTTGCTAAAATTCTTAATCGAACGGCCTCTTTCGGAATAACTGAAGGCCCTTTCGCATCAGCTTTCATATATCCAAACTGCACAAGTAACTGTGCACCAATTAATAGTATAAGAAGATAAGCAATAACTTGTTTTTTCATTTCCTCCACCGTCCCTTCTACAAACAGTGTGGACAGACTTTCATCTTTCTAAACTATTAAATTCAAAATCTATATGAATTTTCCCACAAAAAAAAATAGAGTAAGGTGTGAACCTTACTCCATCTCTGCAAATACCATACGATCTTTTCCGTTAATATCGAAAACAACCTCAACATGAGCATGTGGAAAAGCTTGTTGTAACAATTTTTTTACATCCTCACCTTGTCCTACTCCAATTTCAAACGCCACAATCGCTTTCTTCTGCAACACATTCGGCAATTCTTCCATAAAACGGCGATAGAAATCTAATCCGTCTTCACCACCAACAAGTGCTCTCTTCGGCTCATGCTCTTTCACAACAGGAGAAAGACCACGCCAATCCTCTTCCGGTATATATGGAGGATTTGAAACAACAACATCTAGCTTTTGACCCGTTTTATGAAATGGTGACAATAAATCACCGTGATAGAACGTTACTACTGCACCTAAAGCTTTTGCATTTTCTTTTGCAACTTCAATCGACTCTTGTGCAATATCTACTGTATACACATGAAGATTTTTATTTTCTAAAGCAAGCGTAATAGAAATCGCTCCACTACCTGTACCTATATCTGCTACATGTAGTTTCTCATCACCAAAATGGCGCTCGATTCTTTCTAATACTCCCACTATAAGCTCTTCTGTTTCCGGCCTTGGTATTAATACTTCTTCATTCACAAAGAAAGACCGTCCATAAAACATTTCATAACCAATCATATATTGAATAGGAATACCTTCTACATGCTTATGGATAAACTCCGTAAAGCTTTTCTCTTGTTCCTCAGTTATTTCTTCACGCATATTCATAAGTAATCCTGTTCTGTTCACCTTTAATACATGACAAAGGACAATTTCTCCCGCATTTTCATCTCGTCCATTTTCCTGTAAAAAAGAAGAAGCCCATTTCAGGGCTTCATAGACACGCATTACTCAGCTGCCTCCATCTTTTGAGCCTGATCTTCCATCACTAAGGCATTGATGAAATCATCTAACTTACCTTGTAAGATTTGATCTAGCTTTTGAATCGTTAAACCGATTCGATGGTCTGTAACACGGTTTTGCGGGAAGTTATACGTACGAATACGCTCTGAACGATCTCCCGTACCAACAGCTTGTTTACGGTTTTGATCATACTCAGCTTGCGCTTCTTGTCTAAACTTATCATAAACACGTGCGCGTAATACTTTCATCGCTTTTTCTTTATTCTTGATCTGTGATTTCTCATCCTGACAAGATACAACTACACCAGTCGGTAAATGCGTTAAACGCACCGCTGACATCGTTGTATTAACGCTCTGTCCACCAGGTCCACTAGAAGCGAATGTATCAACACGAACATCTTTCTCATGAATATCAATTTCTACTTCTTCTGCCTCTGGTAATACAGCTACAGTTGCTGTAGATGTATGAATACGTCCACCAGATTCCGTTTCAGGAACACGTTGTACACGGTGAGCACCATTCTCGAATTTCAGCTTCGCGAAAGCACCTTTACCATTAATCATAAAGATAATCTCTTTATATCCACCTAACTCTGTATAGCTAGCCTCAATAATCTCCGTTTTCCAGCCCTGTACCTCAGCGTAACGGCTATACATACGGTATAAGTCACCAGCAAATAAAGCTGCCTCGTCTCCACCAGCAGCTCCACGAACCTCAACGATAACGTTCTTATCATCATTAGGGTCTTTTGGAACAAGTAAAATTTTCAGACGCTCTGATAATGTTTTATCTTGTGATTCTAACTCAGAAACTTCTTCTTTTACCATTTCACGCATTTCTGCGTCTAACTTATCTTCTAACATTGCTTTCGCATCTTTTAATTGCTCACGAACATCCTTATACTCACGATACACCTCTACCGTTTCCTGTATATCAGATTGTTCCTTTGAATATTCACGAAGCTTATTTGAATCACTAATAATCGCTGGATCACTTAACAATTCATTTAACTTCTCATAACGATTTTCTACAGCTTGCAAACGATCTAACACATCATTCACCTCTACATCCTAGTATCTAATACAAATAGTATATGGTACTTACTCAAAAAAACGCAAATTATATTTAAAAGCGCAAGCGGCTCGCTCAGAATCGCAGGCCATTGGAGCCCTCGACCTTGAAGCGCTTTTTGCTTCGAGCGAGAGAGCGAAATGGCCGGAGATTCTAGCCGCTGGAGCTAGATAATATATTTAAAAGTGGCGGTGGCTCTTTCAGCTCTGACCAACTAAGGTTCTTTCGACCTAAAGGTGCTTTTTACCTTTCGGGCGGAAGGTTCTTAGATGCGAAGAGCTAGCCACCAGAACTAGATATATTTAAAAGCGCAAGCGGCTCGCTCAGAATCGCAGGCCATTAGAGCTCTCGACCTTGAAGCGCTTTTTGCTTCGAGCGAGAGAGCGAAATGGCCGGAGATTCTAGCCGCTGGAGCTAGATAATATATTTAAAAGTGGCGGTGGCTCTTTCAGCTCTGACCAACTAAGGTTCTTTCGACCTAAAGGTGCTTTTTACCTTTCGGGCGGAAGGTTCTTAGATGCGAAGAGCTAGCCACCAGAACTAGATATATTTAAAAGCGCAAGCGGCTCAAACCGCTCATTCTCTCTATTTTGAAAAAAACCCGCCTTGCGCAGCGAGTTTTACTTATCTTTGTTTGCAGGTACTGCATGACAATGACGACAACGTGGTTCATACGATTCTGAAGCTCCAACTAAAATAATTGGATCATCAAATGCCGCTGGTTCTCCATCAATTAATCGTTGTGTACGACTTGCTGGAGATCCACATACAGAACATACTGCTTGTAGTTTTGTCACATGTTCAGCAATCGCCATCAGCTGAGGAACTTGTCCAAATGGTAGACCACGGAAATCTTGGTCTAAACCAGCTACAATGACACGATAGCCACGATTTGCCAATACTTGCACCACTTCCACAATGTCCCCATCAAAAAATTGCACCTCATCGATTGCAATAACATCCAGCTCTTCTGTAATATGTTCAAATATATCCTTTGAAGCTGAAACAGGAACTGCTTTTACCTTTAATCCGTTATGTGATACAACATCTTCTTCACTATATCGATTATCAATACATGGTTTAAATACAATTGCATGTTGTTTTGCAAATTGCGTACGGCGCACACGGCGGATTAGCTCTTCTGACTTGCCAGAAAACATACTACCGCAAATCACTTCAATCCAGCCATTTTGATTTATTAAGTACATGAAGCTCTCCTTTCATCTACTTTTCAGTTAAAAGTAGGGTAAAGGTATAATATTTTCGCAAAAAAAACAGACAAGCGAATACATACACTTGCCTGTTTTATGTTTTTATTACTTAAGACCGTATTTCTTATTGAAGCGGTCAACGCGTCCGTCTGCAGTAGCAAACTTCTGACGTCCAGTGTAGAATGGGTGAGAATCAGAACTGATCTCAACTTTTAGTAATGGATAAGTGTTACCATCTTCCCACTCAACAGTTTCGTTAGATCCTTTAGTAGATCCGCTTAAGAATTTGAAGCCTGTGTTTGTGTCCATGAATACAACTTTCTTGTAATCTGGGTGAATTCCTGCTTTCATTCTTTTCATCTCCTTCCGCCCTGAATCATTTTCGAAACAGAGTTTTTCATCTTCAGCTGCATACACAACTATATTGATGAAACACATATGATGAAATTATAACAAGGCTAACTTCATTTTGCAACTACCTGTTTTTGTCTTTTGAAATTAAAAGTGTAGACGGCTCGTTTAGCTCTGACTGGCTAAGGTTCTCTCACTTATCTCTCTCTTTAATATCACCTAAACAGCATAAAAAACTCGCTTACTATAAAATAAGCGAGTCCTGATTTTTTTCCCTTTACTTAGTTGTTACATACCTTTTCGAGTCTGCAACAATGTTTTGTAAAAACTCTTCATTTGTCTTCGTTTGACGAAGCTTACGTAAGAAACTTTCAACAAAGTCTGGTGTATCACGCATTGTCTTACGAATGCCCCATAACTTGTCTAAATGTTCTTTTGGAATTAATAGATCTTCTTTACGTGTACCAGAACGACGAATATCAATCGCTGGGAAGATACGACGTTCAGCTAATGAACGATCTAAGTGAAGTTCCATATTTCCAGTTCCTTTAAATTCCTCGTAAATAACATCGTCCATACGTGATCCTGTATCAACAAGGGCTGTTGCTAAAATTGTTAAGCTACCGCCTTCTTCAATATTACGTGCAGCTCCAAAGAAACGCTTCGGTCTATGGAAGGCAGCTGGATCGATACCACCTGATAATGTTCTACCACTTGGTGGAATAACGAGGTTGTAAGCTCGAGCTAAACGGGTAATACTATCCATTAAAATGATAACATCTTTCTTGTGCTCTACAAGACGCATCGCACGTTCTAACACAAGCTCAGCTACTTTAATATGATTTTCTGGTACTTCATCAAAAGTAGAACTTACAACATCTCCTTTAACAGAACGTTCAATGTCTGTTACTTCCTCTGGACGCTCATCAATTAAAAGTACAATTAGTTCTGCTTCCGGATGATTTGTTGTAACACTGTGCGCGATTTCTTTTAATAGACTTGTTTTACCAGCCTTTGGAGGCGCAACAATTAAACCACGTTGTCCAAATCCAACTGGTGCGATTAAATCCATGATGCGTGTCGGTAACTTTTTCGGTTCCGTTTCCAATTTCATTTGGCGATCTGGGTATAATGGTGTTAATGCAGGGAAATGCACACGCTCTTTTGCTGAATCTGGATCATCTCCGTTTACAGCTTCAACTTGTAATAACCCAAAATAGCGTTCATTTTCTTTCGGAGGTCGTACTTTACCAGAAACCTTATCTCCATTACGTAAATCGAAACGACGAATTTGCGAAGCTGAGATATAAATATCTTCTGAGCTTGGAGAATAGTTGATAGGACGTAGGAATCCAAATCCTTCTGATTGAATAATTTCTAATACGCCTTCCATGAAAAAGAAACCTTCTTTTTCTGCTCGAGCTTTCAAAATAGAAAAAATCAGCTCTTTTTTCGTTAACTTGCTATAATACGAAATCTTAAATTCTTTCGCAAGCTCGTATAACTCTTTTAATTTCATGTTTTCTAATGCTGCAATTGACAAATTCATTCAGACACCACACTTTAACGTTATTCTCTTTTTTCATGGGTAAAGGGAAAAAATACGGAAGGCAAATAATTAATAATGAAAGGCAATAAGTTCAAGTAGGGTAATATTCACTATTGTAACCCTTTTATCTAGTTTTAATCAATACGTTGGAACACAAATACAAGAAGCGAAGACAAGAAAATTTGTCTTCGCTTCGTATTTAATTTAGTTCCAGCTCCGATAGTTAGAAAGATCGACCATTTTAACCTTTCTGAAGGAGCTGCTTACGCTTTTTATTTAATCTAGCTTCAGCAGCTAGAATGGTCGGTGGCTAGAAGGGTCAGTCATTTCACCCCTTCTGAGCAAGCCACCTCCGCTTTTTACTTAATCCAGCTTCAGCAGCTAGAATGGTCGATGGCTTCACTTCTTCCTACGAGGCAAAAAGCGCCTCTACGTCAGAAGCTCCATCCCCCTCCCATTCTGAACGAGCTGCTTACGCTTTTTATTTAATAACCAAGTTCGGTTTTTTATTTAAGCTATGACGACCATCTACGAAGCGAACTGTGCCTGATTTTGCGCGCATAACAAGGGATTGCGTTGTTCCTACGCTACCTTTAAATTGAACACCGCGTAATAGTTCTCCATCTGTTACGCCTGTTGCTGCAAAGATTGCATCGTCACCTTTTACTAAGTCCTCCATGCGAAGGATACGATTAATGTCTTCTATACCCATTTTTTTACAACGTGCTAATTCAGCTTCGTTTTGTGGCAATAGTTTTCCGTGAATTTCTCCACCTAAACATTTTAAAGCAACTGCTGCTAATACACCTTCAGGTGCTCCACCAGATCCAAATAAAATATCTACACCTGTACGATCAAACGCTGTATTAATCGCTCCAGCTACATCTCCATCATTAATCAATTTAATGCGCGCACCAGCTTTACGAATTTCTTCGATAATTTCTTGATGACGTGGACGATTTAAAACTGTCGCTACAACATCTTCAATATCTTTATTTTTCGCTTTCGCAACTGCACGTAAGTTATCAATAATAGGCGCATCAATGTCGACCGCCCCAACTGCTTCTGGGCCAACCGCGATTTTATCCATGTACATGTCAGGGGCATGTAACAAATTACCGTGGTCTGCAATTGCAATGACAGCAAGAGCATTCCAGCCACCAGCTGCTACGATGTTTGTCCCTTCTAAAGGATCAACCGCAACGTCTACACGTGGTCCATATCCTGTACCTAATTTCTCTCCGATATATAGCATTGGTGCTTCATCCATCTCACCTTCACCAATTACAACTGTACCTTTCATCGGAATTGTATCAAATACATCACGCATAGCTGATGTTGCTGCACCGTCTGCCTCATCCTTTTTCCCGCGCCCCATCCAACGCGCTGATGATAAAGCTGCAGCCTCTGTTACACGTACTAACTCCATAGATAAACTTCTTTCCACGATAATCCCTCTCCTTTAAGCCTTTATATTTCTGCCGTATTTTGTGAACCGTGTTTTTCTATAAAGTGTACTTCCGCAAGTAGTGATGCTTCGCTTCCCCCTTGCGGAAGTATCACTTATGCGTTCTTCATTTCTTCAATTTCTTGCTTTGTCATTTGTTCTCGCCAAATGTTTGCACCAAGCCCTTTAAGCTTGTCCACTATATTCTCATAACCTCGATCAATATGCTCAAGTCCTGTTACTTCTGTAATTCCATCTGCCATTAACCCTGCAATAACAAGTGCCGCTCCTGCTCGTAAATCACTCGCCTTCACTTTTGCACCTTGCAGTAACACAGGACCAGTTACAATTGCCGAACGACCCTCTACTTTAATTTGAGCATTCATACGACGTAATTCATCAATGTGTTTGAAACGGGCACCGTAAATTGTATCTGTTACAACTCCCGTCCCGTGTGCCTTTGTTAAAAGCGTCGTAAACGGCTGTTGTAAATCCGTTGGAAAACCTGGATATACAAGCGTTTTGATATCAACTACTTTTAACTTTCTATTACCGTTCACCGTAATTTGATCATCGTTCGTTTCAACTTGAACACCAGCTTCTCTTAGCTTTGCAGTAACTGATTCTAAATGCTGAGGAATAACGTTATCAACCGTTACTTCTCCTCCTGATGCAGCTCCTAGAATCATATACGTACCAGCTTCAATACGATCTGGAATGATAGTATGGTGACAACCATGTAAAGAGTCAACACCATCTATTCGGATTACATCAGTACCAGCACCTTTAATACGTGCTCCCATGCTTGTTAACAATGTAGCTACATCAATGATCTCAGGCTCTTTCGCTGCATTTTCAATAACAGTTCTACCTTTCGCTCGTACAGCTGCTAGCATAATATTAATCGTAGCTCCTACACTAACAACATCTAAATAAATACGTGCCCCGCGTAGCTCATCTGCTCTTAAATAGATGGCACCTTGTTCATTCGTAACATGTGCACCTAGCGCTTCAAACCCTTTAATATGCTGATCAATCGGCCTCGGTCCTAAATGACATCCACCCGGAAGCCCAATAACAGCTTTTTTAAAACGGCCAAGCATTGCACCCATTAAATAATAAGAAGCGCGCAATTTTTTCACTTTTCCATTTGGCAAAGGCATTGCAACCATGTTAGAAGGATCGACTACCATCTCTTCCTCCTGTCCATAAGTTACTTTCCCTCCAATTTCCTCTAGTAAGTCTCCTAACATTTTCACGTCCGAAATATTAGGGACACCACCAATAGTTACTGGAGTATCTGCTAAAATTGTCGCTGGAATTAATGCAACGGCACTGTTCTTTGCACCACTTACTCGAATTGTTCCATTTAAAGCTCTTCCGCCTTCAATTAGCAATTTTTCCATATTGAGCTCCCTTCTTGTGAATGTATTTACTTTCTATCTTTTTATAGAAAGCTCCCCTTAAGAATCTCAATTACTCTTTCCATCCCAAAACTCAATAAATAGGAAACCATTATCTTCATTTCTCCTGTAGCACGAATAGATAAAGATCAACTATTCATCGAATTCACTTTATCAATTTAGATACGTTATCACATTTATTAATAGGACTATGCACATTATTTTCTATTTAAAAACCAAAAATGATAAAATCTTTAGACTTGTTCACGCTTTCATTATACAACGAAAGGAAACCGTCTAAAAGACTAGACGGTTTCCAAAACGGAATTTTATTCTTACGCTTTACCGTTAGAACCGAATTCGCGAATTTTACCAATAACAGTTGCTTTGATAGCGTCGCGGCCAGGTCCGATAAATTTACGAGGATCGTAAACTTCTTGGTCTTTGTTTAATACTTCACGAACAGCTTTTGTAAACTCGATTTGGTTCTCAGTGTTTACGTTGATTTTTGAAGTACCTAAAGAGATAGCTTTTTCGATATCAGCAGTTGGGATACCAGTACCACCATGTAATACTAAAGGTACGCCAGTGAAGTCACGAACTTGTTCCATTTCAGCGAATCCTAAGTTAGGCTCACCTTTGTAAGGACCGTGTACAGAACCTAAAGCTGGAGCTAGGCAATCGATACCTGTTGCTTCAACAAGGTGCTTACACTCTGCTGGGTCAGCGTAAATTACGCCTTCAGCGATTACGTCGTCTTCTTGTCCGCCAACTGTTCCAAGCTCAGCTTCAACAGATACGTTACGAGCGTGTGCGTATTCTACTACTTGTTTAGTAGTTTCAACGTTTTCTTCGAATGGGTGGTGAGAAGCGTCGATCATTACAGATGTGAAACCTGCATCAATTGCTTCTTTACATTTTTCGAAGCTTGAACCATGGTCAAGGTGAATCGCTACAGGAACAGTGATGTTCATTTCTTCGATTAAAGCTTTAACCATAGCTACAACTGTTTTGAAACCAGTCATATGACGAGCTGCACCCTCAGATACACCTAGGATTACAGGAGATTTTTCTTCTTCCGCAGCAGCTAAGATAGCTTGAGTCCACTCTAAGTTGTTCATGTTGAATTGACCAACTGCGTATTTTCCTTCTAGTGCTTTGTTTAGCATTTCTTTCATAGAAACTAAAGGCATGGTGAATCCTCCTAAAAAACGTTTTTTGTATCCGATAAGTTCTTATCGCTGGTAGTATGACCAGAATAAGGTAAAATATGTATATCTACATACCGGACTTTTTTCTACACTCAATAGGATAACAACTTGTACTCAAAAACTCAACCGTATTCACCTGCACAATAGTCCATGTAAACGCTTTTTTCCATATTTTTTATAAAAAATTCATTTTTACGCCTCTACAGCGAGCTCATTTCTCACAGCTTGACGAATTTCATCAATATCAAATGGTTTAGCAAAATGCATTAAAGCTCCTAAATCTTTTGCTTCTTGGATCATATCAAGCTCTCCATAAGCAGTCATTAAAATTACTTTAATACTCTCATCAATTTCTTTTACATGCTTTAAAATCTCTATACCATCCATGCCTGGAATTTTCATATCTAACACTACTAAATCTGGATTATCTTTTTTCACGATATCTAAAGCTTGAAATCCATTCGCTGCTTGGAATGTCTGATAACCTTCTTTTTGGAACACTTCATGTAATAACACACGAATCCCATATTGATCATCAACGATTAAAATTTTACCTTCCATAATTCCCAACCTTTCTGTGTAAGTACAAGATTTAAAGCTTCTTATATCTTAACGATTTATTTTCGCTATTCTTTGGCAAATTCCTTCCTATTCTTTCTTATTTTACCGTTTCCTATTTTGTTATGCTACCCTACGATTTCACCTTTCTAAAAAAATAAATTATAATGAAAGCCGGCAAACACGTACGAAGGGAGTAACATTATGTTAAAAATTTTTTCAACTCAATTAAGTGGTTATTTCTCCAGAGTTTCTCAAAAAGAAGAAATGAATATAGAAGATAGCGCTCGTTTACTTGCTCAAGCACTAGTTGGCGATGGTTTCATTTATTTACATGGTATAAATGAAATGGAGGGCGTTGTTGCCGAGGCACTATTCGGTGCTGAACCAATGAAGCAAGTAAAACGCTTATTTGAAAATGGTAAAGAAGCAGAAGTAACCTCTGCGGATCGTGTACTTCTTATTAGCCGTTTTTCAACAGATGAAGCGGTTGTAAAAATTGCAAAAAAACTACAAGAAGAGGGACACTCTATTGTGGGCATTTCTGCTCTTCAAGAAGGTACAGAATCACTGGAACGATATACAGACGTACATATTGATACAAAACTGTTAAAAGGTCTTATTCCAGACGATGAAGGTAATCGCTACGGATTCCCAAGTTTAATAGTAGCTTTATTTGCTTATCACGGGATTAAATTTACAATCGACGAAATGTTAAATGAATATTAAAAAAAGCGCCTTATTTCAGGCGCTTTTTTTATTACTTGCTCTCTTTATTCGTAATAGAAGCTCTTACGAAGTCATGGAACAATGGTTGTGGACGGTTTGGACGAGAAACAAGTTCTGGGTGGAACTGTGCTGCCACGAACCAAGGGTGGTCTTTTATTTCAATGATTTCAACTAGACGGCCGTCTGGGCTTGTACCAGAGAATACAAATCCTTCTTTTTCCATATCCGGACGGAACTGATTGTTGAACTCATAACGATGACGATGACGCTCATATACAACCGGCTCATTATAAGCATTGTAAGCATTTGTTTCTTCAGCAAGCTTACATGGGTATAGACCAAGACGAAGTGTACCACCTAGGTCCTCTACATCTTTTTGTTCTGGTAATAAGTCGATGATTGCATATGGTGTGTCAGGGTTGATTTCAGAAGAGTTAGCACCTTCTAAACCTAATACATTACGTGCGAATTCGATTGATGCAAGTTGCATACCTAAGCAAATTCCTAAGAATGGAACTTTGTTTTCACGAGCATATTGAATCGCAACGATTTTACCTTCTACACCACGATCGCCGAAGCCACCTGGTACAAGAATACCGTCTGTATCGCCAACTAATTCTTTTACGTTTTCTGCTGTTACGTGCTCAGCATTTACCCATTTTACTTCTACATCTGTGTCGAATGAGTAACCAGCATGACGAAGTGCTTCTACAACAGAAATATAAGCATCTTGAAGTTCTACATATTTACCAACAAGAGCGATTTTTGTTTTCTTAGAAAGATTACGCACTTTGTTAACTAGAGCAGTCCACTCTGTCATATCTGCAGCTGGATTGTCTAATTTTAAGTGGTCACAAACGATTTGGTCCATGTTTTGTTCTTGAAGAGATAATGGAACCGCATATAAAGTATCTGCATCGCGAGCTTCGATAACTGCTTTTGTATCAATGTCACAGAATAATGCAAGCTTGTCTTTCATATCTTGAGAAACAGGCATTTCTGTACGAACAACGATAATGTTTGGTTGAATACCTAAGCTACGAAGTTCTTTAACACTATGTTGTGTTGGTTTTGTCTTCATTTCACCCGCTGCTTTTAAGTACGGGATTAACGTACAGTGAATGTACATTACATTGTCACGACCGATGTCGCTCTTAATTTGACGGATTGCTTCTAAGAATGGTAGAGACTCGATGTCACCAACAGTTCCACCGATTTCTGTAATAACAACATCCGCATTTGTTTCACGACCAGAACGATATACGCGTTCTTTAATTTCGTTAGTAATGTGAGGAATAACTTGAACTGTTCCTCCTAAATATTCACCGCGACGCTCTTTTTGAAGAACTGAAGAGTAAATTTTACCTGTTGTTACGTTGCTGTATTTGTTTAAGTTAATGTCGATAAAACGCTCATAGTGACCAAGGTCTAAGTCAGTTTCTGCGCCATCATCTGTTACGAATACCTCACCGTGTTGATATGGGCTCATAGTCCCTGGGTCTACGTTAATGTATGGATCAAACTTTTGAATCGTTACGTTTAAACCACGATTTTTTAAAAGTCTTCCAAGAGATGCTGCTGTAATACCTTTTCCTAAAGACGATACTACACCGCCTGTTACAAAAATATACTTAGTCATGAAAAAGCTCCCTTCTATTTTGCTGTTATATAATCACCGTTGCAAAGCGCAACGTATGTAGATAACACTGTATCCATCTTATTGTTAGACTCTTTTTATTTTCTAAACAAAAAACAAAAAAGAAAATTGCTCCCCTCATCACAAAAAGTAATAAGTAGGGAGCAATTTTCTTTTATATTTACACTTTAAAAGTATTATCGTCCTTTTTTAAAGAGCCCAAAAATGATTCTACATGGACGATAATGAAAAGTCAAGAACTACAGTTCTTCCTCTTCTTCTTCTTCAGTTTCGTCATACTCAAGTTCTTCTTCAGCGAAGTCGTCGTCATCTTCGTCTAAATCATCAAGATCGTCGTCATCTCCGTCTTCTTCTTCAAGAACCTTGTCCAAATCTTCTACATCATCATCTTCGTCTTCATTTACGTCTGCATCGTCGAAGTCATCTTCATCTTCTTCAATGTAGTCGTCAAAACCGTCTTCTTCAACTTTACGTTTCTTCTTCGGTTTTGGTTGAGGCAAGATTTCTTCATCAATTTGCTCGTACGGGTACCAGCTGCGTAGCCCCCAACGATTTTCTCCTAAATTAATGAAACGTCCATCGATGTTTAAGTCTGTATAAAATTGTGCGATTTTCGCATTAACTTGCTCTTGAGATAGTCCCAGCACTTGAGCGATTTCTTGAACCAACTCGTTGAATGTCGTTGCTTGTTTTTTATCCCCTAAAACGCTATGTACAACTTCAATCATTGAACATTCTTTTAGCTCTTCTGGTGAATATTGCTTAAAATCCACTTATGCGGCACTTCCTTTCATCAAATATAACCTTATATATAACGGCCTGCTTAAAAAAATCCATACTATTCATTATAAACAAAAGTCGCACAAATATGCTACAAAAAAAACGGGAAACTTTTATAGGGTAGTAAAATTATAATTTGTCTGTTCCTTATTTCGGAAGCATATGGGCCCCTTGCAATACATACCTAATTTGCATTTCTGTATATTCTTCGAGCGTATACAGTTTTTGCAGCGCCCAGCGTCTAAATCCCCACATCTGTCCTTGTATAAAAATATTATGGGCAAGAAGCTGTATTTCTTTTTTATTTAATGTAAATGTTCCATTTTCCGTACACTGTTCTAAAATATTCTCGAACATTCCTACCATTTGAAACTCCTTTTCTAATACATACGGAAGTGATTCTTTCGGTAAAAAGCGTACCTCTTGATACATTATCAATACTTCTTCCTGTAATTCGTCCATCACTTTAAAGTAATTCGTTATTGCTACCTTTAAACTTTCTACACTCCCTTTTTCTGTACAAACTACTTCCTCTAATCTTTCTTTTACATGTTCATAAATACTATCACAAACTAAATACAAAACATCATCTTTTGTACGAATGTACTCATAAAGTGTCCCTATACTAAATCCAGCCGCTTTTGCAATTTCTCTCGTTGTTGTACGCGGAAATCCTTTTTGTTTAAACAGTTGCACCGCACCTTTAATCATTTGCTCACGTCTTAACGCAACTAATTTTTCATCTTTCACCGATGCATGTACATTATGTTTAACCATTCCCTTCACCTCTCTCTATTATTTTTTGGAAGGAAAAAGCGTAGGAAAATACCTA
The DNA here is from genome assembly GCF_056530295.1 of Bacillus sp. PK6-16. Lineage (NCBI taxonomy): Bacteria > Bacillati > Bacillota > Bacilli > Caryophanales > Bacillaceae > Bacillus > Bacillus sp. PK6-16. The sequence goes on along the minus strand of NZ_CP096511.1, from coordinate 166,845 downwards.
CGCTTTCGTTCCTACTTCGTTAACATACGAGAAATTACAAGCCTCTGAATCTCTTGTGTTCCTTCATATATTTGTGTAATTTTTGCATCTCGCATATAACGCTCTACTGGATAATCTTTCGTATAACCGTAACCACCAAATACTTGCACCGCTTCAGTCGTCACCCTCATCGCTGTATCTCCTGCAAATACTTTTGACATCGCTGACTCTTTTCCATACGGAAGCCCTTCTGATTCAAGCCAAGCCGCTTGATATGTTAAAAGGCGTGCCGCTTCTACATCTGTTGCCATATCCGCAAGTTTAAAGCCAATCCCTTGCTGCGCCGCAATTGGTTTTCCAAATTGATGGCGCTCCCTTGCATATTCTACAGAAGCATCTAAAGCCCCTTGTGCAATACCAACAGCTTGCGCCGCAATACCGTTACGACCTCCATCTAATGTTTGCATCGCAACTTTAAACCCTTGCCCCTCTTCTCCAAGTAGATTCTCTACAGGAATACGGCAATCTTCAAACATAATTTCAGTCGTTGGTGAAGAGCGAATCCCTAGCTTGCTCTCCTTCTTCCCAACTGAAAATCCCGGTGTATCACTTTCTACAATAAATGCACTCGTACCGCGCTGCTTTGATTCAGGATCAGTTAGCGCAAAAACAACATAAATATCAGCAATACCGCCATTTGTAATGAAAATTTTTGATCCATTTAAAATATAATGGTCTCCATCTCTCTTTGCGATTGTCTTCATTCCACCAGCATCCGATCCAGATCCTGGCTCAGTTAAGCCGTATGCACCAATTTTCTTTCCTTCAGCCATCGGTCGTAAAAACTTTTGCTTTTGCTCTTCCGTCCCAAATTTAAAAATTGGCCATCCCGCAAGTGAAGTATGCGCGGACAGCGTTACGCCTGTTGAAGCACAAACGCGGGATAATTCTTCAATAGCGATTACGTACGCTAAGTAATCGCTTCCAATTCCACCGTACTCTTCAGGCCACGGAATACCGGTTAAACCAAGCTCTGCCATTTGATCAAATAATTCTCGATCAAATCGCTCTTCCTCATCACGCTCAGCTGCTGTTGGTGCCACTTCATTTTTAGCAAAATCTCGAACCATTTTTCTTATCATTTCATGTTCTTCTGATAGTTTAAAATGCATCTCCGTCTCCCCCTCGCCCTTTTATAAAGCACGGCTAATAACAAGTTTCTGTATTTCACTTGTTCCTTCATATATTTGCGTGATTTTCGCATCACGGAAAAATCGTTCTACTGGATAGTCTTTCGTATAACCGTAACCACCAAACACTTGCACCGCCTCAATCGCGACTTCAACCGCTGTCTTAGAAGCAAATAATTTCGCAATAGATGCTTCTTTACCGCATGGTAATCCCTGTGCCCTAAGAGATGCCGCTCTATATACGAGTAACCTTGCTGCTTCGACACTTGTTGCCATATCTGCAAGCTTGAAGCCAATCCCTTGCTGCGCCGCAATTGGCTTCCCGAATTGCTCTCTTTCTTTTGCATAATCAATTGCACAGCCAAGCGCCGCTTCAGCAATTCCTAACGCCTGCGCACCGATTCCAATTCGCCCAACATCTAAATTCGCCATCGCCACCTTAAATCCTTGTCCTTCTTCCCCAAGTAAATTCTCAGCTGGCACTTTCATATCTTCAAAAGTAAGTTGTACTGTACGAGAACCGAGAAGTCCCATCTTATGTTCATCTTTTCCGATGATTAAACCAGGTGTATCTTTCTCTACTATAAATGCAGAAATACCACTTTTTCCTGCCTCTGGATTTGTAGAAGCGAATACAATGTATGTACTTGCTTCACCACCATTTGTAATAAACACTTTCGATCCATTAATAATATAATGATCACCTTTTTTCACAGCTCTTGATTTCAAACTCCCTGCATCTGATCCTGCATTTGGCTCTGTTAAAGCAAATGCACCTAAATATTCCCCGGTTGCAAGTTTAGAAACATATTTTTTCTTCTGTTCTTCTGTTCCGAAATATAAAATCGGATTCATTCCAACTGACGTATGTACAGCTAAAATTACACCAACTGTTGCACTTACCTTTGAGATTTCCTCAATTGCTAGAATGTAAGATATAAAGTCCATTTCTGCCCCACCGTATTTTGTAGGCGCTGGAATACCCATTAATCCAAGCTCACCCATCTTTTGCAAAATCTCTTTCGGGAACACCCCTTGTTCCATACTAGGAACAAAGGGAGCTATTTCCTTCTGTGCAAAATCCCGAACCATTTTCCTCATCATTTGCTGCTCTTCATTAAAACGAAAGTTCATATATTCCGCCTCCATTTGCTATATATCCTTTAAATAATTTGGTAAGACCACTATGTTGTAACAAAGGGGGCATTTATTCGTAAACGTAGAATCCACGACCTGTTTTACGCCCTAACCATCCTGCATTCACATACTTACGTAATAACGGACATGGGCGATATTTACTATCTCCTAATCCTTCATGCAACACTTCCATAATGTATAAACACGTATCTAAACCGATAAAATCGGCAAGTGTCAAAGGCCCCATCGGATGGTTCATACCAAGCTTCATGACTTCATCAATTGCTTCTTTCGTCGCTACACCTTCATATAACGTATAAATTGCTTCGTTAATCATCGGTAGCAAAATGCGATTTGATACAAAACCTGGGAAATCATTCACTTCAACTGGTACTTTCCCAATTTTTTTCGTAATATCTTCAATTGCTTCATATACCGCATCATCGGTAGCCAAACCACGAATAATTTCAACAAGCTTCATAACTGGAACTGGATTCATAAAGTGCATACCGATTACTTTTTCCGGACGCTTCGTTACCGCTGCAATTTCTGTAATTGGCAGAGATGACGTATTCGTCGCTAAAATTGCGTGTTCTGGAGCAATTTCATCTAGATTCGCAAAGATTTTCTTTTTAATATCCATTTTCTCAACAGCTGCTTCAATAATAAGATCCGCTTCTTTCACACAATCTAAATCAAGCGTTACTGTAAGACGATTTAATGTGGCTTCCTTCTCTTCTTCCTTCATACGTCCTTTTTCTACTTGGCGTGCTAAGTTTTTCGTAATGATAGCCAATCCTCTATCTAATTGCTCTTGCTTTAAATCTTGTACCTTCACGTCATATCCTGCCATTGCACATACTTGTGCAATTCCTGATCCCATTTGCCCTGCACCAATTACAACAATGTTTTGTACACCCATTTTTTCTTCCCCCTTAATTGTTAATAAATTTTATACCCTCGAACTTTAATTAGTGAACTTCAATCATCACTGCATCCCCTTGACCGCCACCGCTACAAATCGAAGCAATTCCAATTCCGCCGCCGTGCTGCTTAAGTGCATGGATTAGTGTAACGATAATGCGCGCTCCGCTTGCTCCAATTGGATGTCCCATCGCTACCGCGCCGCCATTTACATTCAATTTTTCCGGATCAATTCCTGCGATTTCTGTACTTGCAATTGCTACCGCTGCAAAGGCTTCATTAATCTCGAATAAATCAATGTCTTCAATTGTCTTTCCTGTTTTTTCAAGCAATGCGTTAATTGCATAACCTGGAGTTCTTGGGAAATCTTTAGATTCCACTGCAATTGCTGTATGCGCCAAAATTGTCGCTAATGGCTTTCTTCCTTCTTGCTTCGCTCTGTCTTCGCTCATTAATACAAGTGCGGCACCACCATCGTTTAGTCCTGGTGCATTACCAGCTGTCACCGTCGCTGTCTTATCAAATACAGGTTTTAACTTTGCTAACTTTTCAATCGTTGTATCTTCACGTGGCGCCTCATCCTTTGCAACGACAATAGGATCGCCTTTTCTTTGCGGAATCGTTACTGGCACGATTTCCTCTTCAAAACGCCCTTCTTTATGCGCTGAAACCGCACGCTGATGGCTACGATATGCCCATTCATCTTGCGCTTCGCGAGAAATTCCATCTTCCTTTGCAACTTCTCCGCCATAAACGCCCATGTGTGTACCTGAAAATGCGCATGTTAAACCGTCAGCAACGTTTAAATCAATAACTTCGTTGTTGCCCATTCTGTATCCCCATCTTGCTCCACGTAAAATGTAAGGACTGTTACTCATCGACTCCATACCGCCAGCTACAATCAGTGATTGATCGCCAGTACGAATAATCTGATCCGCTAACGTAACCGCACGAAGCCCTGATGCACAAACTTTATTCACTGTTTCCGTCTGCACTTCCCAAGGGATTCCAGCAGCCCTCGCAGCTTGGCGCGATGGAATTTGTCCCTGCCCACCTTGAATAACCGTTCCAAATATAACTTCTTCAACATCACTAGCCGCAACATTTGCTCTTTCAAGCGCTGCTTTAATTGCAATTCCTCCAAGTTCCGTCGCTTTTACATCCTTTAAAGATCCTCCAAATTTTCCAACTGGTGTTCTTGCAGCACTTAAAATAACTGTTTTACTCATTTTTCTTTCCCCCATTTCATTTTTTAACACTGAGCGCTCGCTCGGTATCCCTACGTTGAGAAGAGGTGCAATCATTGCACCTCTTTCTAAAGTTGTATACATTCTTACAAACTACATCGCTTCTTTTTTCTGTCCGATAACAGATCGTTCTAAAATCTCTGTCACATCAAGAGTTTGAACTTTCTCTTCTACCTCTTTTGCTTTCGTTCCATCACTGATCATCGTTAAGCAATATGGACAACCTGTACCGATAATAGATGGTTGTACAGCTAATGCTTGTTCTGTACGAGCAACGTTAATACGAGAACCTGTTGTTTCTTCCATCCACATTAAGCCACCACCTGCGCCACAGCACATTCCAGTTTCACGGTTACGTGCCATTTCTACAAGATTCACTCCAGGAATCGCTTTCAAAATGTCACGTGGCGCTTCGTACACTTCGTTGTATCTTCCTAAATAACAGGAATCATGGTACGTAACTGTTTCTTCAATAGCGTGAACAGGCTTTAAGCGCCCTTCTTTCACCCACTGAGCTAACAATTCTGTATGATGATAGACTTCTGCTTGCAAGCCAAAGTCCGGATACTCATTTTTAAATGTGTTATAAGCATGAGGATCAATCGTAACGATTTTCTTCACTCCTGCCTTTTCAAATTCTTCGATATTCTTTGTCGCCATCTCTTGGAATACAAATTCATTTCCGAGGCGGCGTGGTGTATCTCCAGAATTCTTTTCTTTATTACCGAGAATTGCGAATGAAATGCCTGCTTCGTTCATTAACTTCGCAAACGATATCGCAATCTTCTGACTACGATTGTCGTATGATCCCATTGAACCAACCCAGAATAAATACTCGAATTCCTCCCCAGCTTTTGATTTTTCTTTTACAGTTGGAACTGTTACTTCATCATCACCTTGGCGCCATGTTTCACGCTCTTTACGGTTCAGCCCCCACGGATTTCCTTGACGCTCGATATTTGTCATCGCGCGTTGTGCTTCCGCGTCCATTTTCCCTTCAGTCAAAACGAGATATCGACGTAAATCAATAATTTTGTCAACATGCTCATTCATAACTGGGCATTGATCTTCACAGTTACGACACGTTGTACATGCCCAAATCTCTTCTTCTGTAATAACATCTCCGATTAAACTCGGATCGTAAGCGAGCGTTGTAGACGCTGATTCTTGTTGTCCTTTTCCAGCTGCCATCATCGCTAACTGATTTCCTTGTGTATTATTGAAGGCAACTACTGGAACCCACGGTGCTTTTGATGTTACCGCAGCTCCTTTATCAGTTAAATGATCGCGAAGTTTTAAAATTAAGTCCATCGGCGATAACATTTTTCCTGTTCCTGTTGCCGGACACATATTTGTACAACGGCCACACTCTACACAAGCGTATAAGTCAATAAGTTGATTTTGTCTAAAGTCTTCAATTTTACCAACACCAAATGTTTCTTGCGTTTCATCTTCAAAATCAATCTTTTCAAGCTTCCCTGGGTTTGAAAGACGACCGAAGAATACATTAGCTGGTCCTGCAATTAAATGCGCATGTTTTGATTGTGGAACATACACTAAAAACGTTAACAAAATTAGTAAATGCACCCACCAAGAAAAATAGAACACTGAAATGGCTACGGTTTCATTTATCCCGCTAAAAACGTAAGCGATTGCAGAAGCAATTGGTTCACTCCATGAAAGCTCCTCGCCATGCCATATAAGTCCCATACCGTTACCAAGTAGCACAGAAATCATTAAGCCACCGATAAAGATAAGAACAAGACCTGATTTGAAGTTACGTTTTAAACGAACAAGCTTTTCTACATAACGTCTATGAAAAGCCCAAAATACTGCAATTAAAATAACAAGTGTGACAATTTCCTGGAAGAATGTAAATGCAGGGTATAGTGGTCCAAGTGGAAGATGTGATCCTGGTGCGAGTCCTTTCCAAACGAAGTCAATTGCTCCAAATTGGACAAGAATAAATCCGTAAAAGAACATAACGTGAATGATGCCGCTTTTCTTATCTTTCAGCAGCTTTTTCTGACCGAAAACATTGACCTTAAGGAGATCCCAACGCTCTTTAAAACGACGGTCAAATTCAATTTTTTTTCCTAATTGTATGTAGGCCATTCTCGTCCGTATAAGATATACAAACAAATATCCTGCATAAGCAATAACAGCAATGGCAGCCAGCCAATTAATGATCAGTAAGCTATTCATTTTTATGCTACCCCTCTCTTTGTAAGCCTTCTTTCTTTTTTTGAATCTTCAAAAATATATAATTTTCTGAATTATATCCCCTATCCCCATTATATAATGAGTGAGCATTCAGTCAACAGTTTTTTGTTATAGAACAACACATTTTTTCATAAAGCTGTTTATTTCGGTGAAACTATAAAGTGAAACTTTAATCAGCAGGGGGGGTTCATCCCCCGCTGATTATTAGTTGAACCAATCGGGCTTTTACGGGCAGTTGATTTCCAAACTAGCTTCTGCTTATTCATCAATTTTTGAAATAGGAAGCTTACTGCCCGTTAAAGCGGGATAAAGTGACACTTTAACCAGTACAAGATCCATCCTCTAAAGAAATTTATAATAACAGCCGTGCTACCCGTATCATTTGTAACACACTGAAGGTGAAAAGAATGCGAAGGAGGGAATTCACTAATGCTCTACTTATCTCTTTTGTTAATATCCGTTGCTCTTTGGATTACAATTGACCTTTCATACGGGAGACTTCTTCATTTAAAACGAGTAAGCTCTCGCACTTTCCCTTTACGTCAAAGTGATTTTCACCTTTATACATACGGGAAAGATTTGTATGACGCTTTATTTACTGATATAAAACAAGCACAGCATCACATTCATATTTTATTCTTCATTGTAAAAAACGATAAAATCAGTCGTGAATTTTTAAAATTGCTGATTGATAAGGCTCAGGAAGGAATTGAAGTACGACTTTTACTTGATCGATTTGGCAGCCATTCTTTATCAAACGAAGCTATTCGCTCCCTGCAAAAACATGGTGTATCTTTTTCATTTTGTCATAAGGTAAAATTTCCTCTGCCTTTCTTTTCTGCCAATCAACGAAATCATAGGAAAATTACAGTGATTGATGGGAAAACCGGCTATATCGGGGGATTTAATATCGGTGAAGAGTATCTAGGGCATAATGAATATTTAGGATTATGGCGAGACTACCATTTACGTCTTACAGGAGAAGGGGTTCAAGATTTACAAAAGCAATTTTTGCATGACTGGTTTGATGATACGAAACAAAATTTATTAGATGCTTCTCTTTATTTTCCAAAACAAAACCCAGGTACCATCCTGCATCAATTTATTCCGACTGATGGGGCTTATTTACAGCATACTTTTTTACATTTAATTAACGCGGCAAAAAAAGAAATCTGTATCGGTACACCATATTTCATTCCTGGAAAAAAAATTATGAATGCCTTATTAAAAGCAAGAGAAAGAGGGGTTCAAATCACAATTCTTGTTCCAGAAAAAGCTGATCACCCTCTTGTTCGAGAAGCCAAATTTCCGTACTGCCGAAAATTAATACAGGCTGGTTGCAATATTTATGCATTTCAACAAGGTTTTTTTCACGCCAAAATTATTATAGTAGACGATGATATTTGCGATATCGGAACAGCAAACTTTGATATGAGAAGTTTATATATTAACCATGAAATAAACTGCCTGTTATATAATAAGCATTTCATTCAAACAGTCAAAAAGAAATTCCATGAAGATCTAGAGAATGCATCTGTACTTTCCTATAGCGATGTAAACCCGCCTTCTCTTATCGATAGAGGAAAGGAATGGATTGGAACAATGTTTGCTTTCTTTTTATAGGAAAGACAATGAATAAAAGAGGTGTATCTCATATGCTTATACGGTTTGGATATGTCTCACATGCAATGGCACTCTGGGACTGTTCTCCTGCCAAAACAATGACGTTTACAAGCTTTAAGAAACTCAGCAAGCAAGAGCGAGAAGACAAACTGTACCATGTTATAAGGCAAAATTTAGAGCACACAATACGTATCCTTCATTACAATATAGCGCATGAAATCCCACTATATCGCCTATCGTCTTCCATCGTCCCACTTGCAACACATCCCGAAGTCGAGTTTGACTATATTGGGGTGTTCACACCACTTTGGGGTAAAATAGGGGCTTTAATTAAAGAACACAATTTACGAATAAGTTTTCATCCAAATCAATTTACGCTATTTACAAGCGACAAGCCACATATTACTACTAACGCTATTACGGATATGACTTATCATTATAAAATATTGGATGCTATAGGCATTGCAGATTCTTCTTACATTAATATTCATGTAGGTGGAGCCTATGGAAATAAAGAAAAGGCAATTGAGCGCTTCCATGAAAACATAAAAAAACTTCCTACACATATAAAAAAACAAATGACTCTTGAAAATGATGACAAAACCTATACAACCGCTGAAACTTTATCAATTTGCCAAAAAGAAAATATTCCATTTGTATTTGATTATCATCATCATATGGCCAATCTTTGCGAGGAACCACTAGAAGAGTTGCTTCCTGCAATTTTTGAAACTTGGTCACATACAAATATCTCTCCTAAAGTTCACATTTCCTCCCCGAGATCGGAAAAAGAATTTAGGGCTCATGCTGAATATATCGATTTAGAGTTTATTAAGCCTTTCTTACACATTGCAAAAAAACACAATCATAATTTCGATATTATGATTGAAAGTAAACAAAAAGACTTAGCATTATTCCAATTAATAGATGAACTTTCTGCTATAAGAGGAATTAAAAGAATAAGTGGTGCAATGTTACAGTGGTGAATTGTAACTTTGCACCATTTTTTCAAAAAAGTAATTTTTATAGTAAAAAACATCCTATTTTATATGCTATTATTTAAATTAGCATTCCCTCGAGATTCAACTTTATTGAAACGGAGTCATAATATGATTAATCAAAAAAAATATGTACAATTTGTCATAATATACATATCTATATTTGCTCTTTGGATACTCTTTATTCCAAATGAGTCGCATATAAAGGAAATTGGAATTCTTTTCTTATTCTGTTTCGCTGCACTTTTTTCTTGTCACTGTTTATATAAAGCTATTAAGAGAATGAAACGCAGTGATAAACTATTTTGGATTTTATTACTATGTACTTGCCTATGTGGATTAGTTATGGAGATAACCCTATTTCTTAGTTCACTTTCTATACATGATCAATCTATATTTTCATATAAAGCATTACCTTTTTTTATCATACAATATATTTTGCTCTTTGTTGGATTTGCTATAAAGTTTATAAAAAATTATTCTATTAAGAGGCTTTCTCAATTTTCATTCGATAGCATCTTTATTATTATTATGAACATTTATTTCACCTTAACTTTTATCTTAGACCTTTCAAGCTTCCGCATGTTAACAAAGGATACTTGGATTTTAATTGGGTATTTCATTGCACAATCATTAGTAATTTACGCCGTTATTAGCCTATATAGAAGAGAACAATATTCTTCTAGTAGAATTGCATTAATTATCGGTTTCACTATTATACTCGTATACGGTTATATTCATCTGTTTCAATTGAATTTTGGGATGAAAACTTCTGCTGAAATTAATTATTTAATACACACTGCTTCTATTTTATTAATTGGACTTTCTTCCATACTATATATTTTAGATAAACCAATGCAGCATGAAACGAAAACAAAATATTATCGATTCGATTATGTACGTTTTATACTACCTTATTTTAGTATAATTATTACTTTTTCTTTTATTATCATTCAACCTTGGGATGATAAATTCATGTTAATCGGTCTCGTATTATCACTTATTTTGTTATTCTTGCGGCAACTTTACATGTGGAAAGATAATCAAGCACTAATTCATACATATGAACAGTTGACTACACAACTAGAGGACGAAGTTGAAGAAGGTGCATTTGCATTATCAAAAAGTGAACAACGTTATAAATCTTTATTCGAGGACCATCCCGATGCTGTTTTCTCTTTAAATATGAATGGCATTTTTCAACAATCTAATAAGGCGTGCGAAAGCTTATTTACTGCCTATTATTGCGAAGTGGCAAGCTATTCTCTGGTACACTTCATTGATTCAAAAGACCACGAACTACTAAAGAAGGCTTTACAAATTACAAAGGAAGGTAGGCCACAAACGTTAGAAGTTCGTACAAAAGAACAAGAAGGCTATTATTATTATCTCCATATTACACTTATCCCTACTTTTATAAACAAAGAAGTGGTCGGAATGTTTGGGATAGCACGTGATATTACCACCTTATATGAAAAACAAAAACAAGTAGAACATTTAGCCTTTCACGATGCACTTACTGGATTACCAAATCGTCGAAAGTTCGAAAAAGATTTAAAAGCCATTTTAAATACAGCCCAAACTAACGCAAATGATGTCGCCGTCATATTCCTTGATTTAGATCGATTTAAAAAAATTAACGATAGACTTGGCCATGACGTTGGAGATTTATTATTAATTGAAGTAGCAAAAAGATTACGCGGTTGCTTGCGTTCAAAAGATATCGTCGCTCGCCAAGGTGGAGATGAGTTTACAATTCTATTACCAGAAATGTACTCAGAAAAAAGTGCAATTTTTATAGCTGAACAGATTTTAACTATTTTAAACAAACCATTCTTCATTCAAGGCGAAGAACTCTCTATTACACCAAGTATCGGAATTGCGATGTACCCTGATTATGGAACTGATGTAAATGAGTTAATGAAAAATGCTGATATGGCTATGTATCGTGCGAAAGCAAATGGAAAAAACAGATTTGTTTTCTTCTCAAAAGAAATGAGTATCGCTCAAAATGAAATTCAATTCTTAGAAGGTGAACTTTCAAAAGCATTACAACAAAATGAATTTTTCCTTGAATACCAGCCACAAGTAAGCACAAAAACAAAACAAATTATCGGTTTTGAAGCATTAATACGTTGGAAGCATCCAAAACTCGGTATCGTATCTCCTGCCCAATTTATCCCTCTAGCAGAGGAAACTGGTTTTATTATTGAACTTGGCAATTGGATTTTACGTACTGCTTGTTTAGAGGCAAAAAGATGGCATAATCAAGGTTTCTCTCACTTAAAAGTTGGTGTAAATCTATCTGTTGTTCAATTTAACCATGCAGATTTAATCCCAACTATTTCAAAGGTATTGGAAGAAACAGAACTGAAACCAGAAGCACTAGATATTGAAATTACGGAAAGCATCGCAATTAATCAAAATCAATCTGTAGTTGCAAAACTCGAACAACTTCAAAATCTCGGTATTCAAATTTCAATCGACGACTTTGGAACTGGTTATAGTTCTTTAGCTTATTTAACAAAATATCCAATCAACACATTAAAAATCGCTCGAGAGTTTATTTGTGGAATTACAACTAGCCCTTTAGAAGAAGCAATTGTCTCTTCCATTATTACACTATCAAAACAACTAAATTTAAAAGTGATTGCAGAAGGTGTAGAAACGGAAGAAGAATGGGAATTTTTACATAAACAAAATTGTGATCACATTCAAGGATTCTTTATTAGCAAACCTGTTTCTAGTAAAGACGTTTGGATGTTACTCCATAAAAAAACAACCGTCTAAGTAAGACGGTTGTTTTTTTTTAAAACTCAAAAGGCATATCTGAAGCTAATTGTACCTCTTGATCATCATGAGAAATTACTTGGCTTTTCTCTAAAGCTGTATCCGCTAATGAAATACCCCATGCCATTGCTAACGTTAATAGACTACCGATAAGTAGTTTCTTCATATTCCATCACCCACATTTTTTCTTTTAATATATCATGAAAATTTATCCATACATTATGCAATTATGCATATTTAGTTTTTGCGTTATTTTATTTCGTCATTTTTTTCATAAACTTTTCTTTATACGTATGCATTTCTAGTATATCAAAAAAGAAATAAGCTTTTTCATAAGCTTCTTCACTCTCTACCTCATCGTAGCCTAGCTTTTCTAAACATTCACCTTTTTGATAGTATAGCTGCCCAATCAATGCCATACTATTAATTCGACACGATATTTCAATAGCTTTATTTATTTGATAAAGAGCCTCTTCATATTGATTATCTAAGTATAATGTTTTCGCATAATTATGTCTTACCTTCACATCAAACTCTTTATTTTCAGGTAATGCCTCTAATTGCTTTAATATACCTTCAAATAACTCCATGCCCTTCTTAAAGTAACCATTTTCAGCATAAATATTTGCAATTGCATTCTCTATATAAAGATTTTGGTACACATCAATCCCAGTTAATTGTTGATTTAACAATTTTTTCAATTCTAAAATACAATATTCATAATCACTTTTCTTCAATACATACGCTGCTACATGATATTGCCATTGAAGAAATTGCTGAAACTCAGGATGATATTCTTCCTTTTTCAACTCATTCCATACTTTATTATAAATTTCTTTATATTTCTTTTGCTTACAAAGCATAATAATTTGATCTTTTAACTGCTTTTTCCTCTCAATATCGGAATAAATGAGTACCTCATAAAAATGAATAATGGGAACTTGTAACTTTGCTGCAATACCTTGCAATATATCCATACTTGGGTATACCGCACCCGATTCAATTCTGCTCACTTCCGATTGATGACATATGTTCTCGGATAACTGTTTTTGTGTTAATCCTCTCAACACTCTAATTTTCTTAATTTCACTTCCTAATTTCTCTGCGTGCATACTTACTCACCATCCCATTATAACAATCTAATTTGTTAAGTTGTCATACCACTACAATAATGTGAATTCGACAATTTTTGATATGAAATAATGCATAATATATATAAAATTCGGCAAATTTTTCATACAATTCATCTCACATACAATAATAGATTAGGAGTGTTATAGATGAATTATAGAAAACTTGCTAGTGCTTTCGTTACATTCGGTCTTCTTTGCCCTTTATCAACAGAAGCTATTCATGCTCAAGAATTAGACAAAAGTGCAGTCAAAGTTGAAATTGCTCAGCCTGGTTTAACAATCGGGAAATTAACACAACCTCAAAATGATACGAAAGAAAATATTGCTAAAAAGTATTTAAAAGGTGAGGTAAATGGGGCGAAAGCTCAACAAGAACAAGTCACTACTGAAAAAAATGTAGATTTCCAACCTACCAATAAAGAAACCAAAGAAAATCAAACCGAAGTTCGCCTTGCACAAACATATAAAAACTATAAAGTATATGGCCAAGATCTCATTGTAAAAGTAGATAAAAATGGAGTGATCACAACTGTTAGTGGTAAAGTTGTTCAAAATTTAAATCAACAACCTAATCTTACTATAACAAATTTTTTGTCGAAAAATGAAGTAAAATCTAAATTACGCGATATAGTTCAAATTCCAAGCGATGCAGTTGAGACTGAATTCTCTAGCGAAACCGTTGTTTATAAGAAAAAAGATGGCTATTATACATTTGCAACTGTTATTACATTTACTTATGAAAACAATGAACAAATTATAAACGGCAATGCTATCGTTGATTTAAAAACTGGCGAAGTACTTTTTCAAGAAAAATTCATTAAAAACAAAGAGAATAAGACTATAAATCAAGTAACATCACCTAGATTATCCCCTGCAAGTGAGCAAGGAACTGGGAAAAATGCACTTCAAGAAAACATCTCTTTCAATATTGCCAAAGGAAATGATGGAAAATTTTATTTAGCGGATTTATCACGCGGAAATGGTATTTATATTTATAATGCAAACTACGCCGATTCCCTTGGAGGATATAGTCAAGCTGGTTATCCAGGGACACTAATTTCAAGTAGTACTCCTAATTTTGCAGATAAAGAAGCCGCGGGCGCTATGAAGAACATGAGTGATATTTACGATTACTTTAAGAAAGAACATAATCTAAAAAGTTACGACAATAAAGATTCAAAAGTTGTTGCTAGTGTACACGGTTTTGATTCTACTGAAGTTAGTGATGGTGTAAAAGAAGACTATGTAAATGCATTTTGGCATCCCGCTTGGAACCAAATGGTATTTGGTGATGGTTTAGACGGAAAACTAACATCCGCTCTTGATGTAACAGCTCATGAATTTGGACATGCTGTATTCAGTGGCACGACGAAAAATAAAGTCGTGAGATATCCAAGCGCTGAAACATCTGCACTAAACGAGGGATTAGCGGATTTCTGGGGTACACAAATCGAATATTACGTAAAGAAAGATAAAGGAAACTGGATTATGGGCGATACATTAGGTGGCCTAACAATTCGTGATATCCCAAGGGAAATTGGTGACGGCGGTCATAAACTATATACAAATTTACAAGATTTCTATAACGATGGTAATAATCAAGAATCACACGTGAATTCTGGTATTATCAGTCACGTATTATATCAATTAGCTGAAGGTAAAACATATAACGGTATTGCTGTTCAAAAACAAGGAAATGAAAAAGTAAGTAAAGTTGTTATGCGTGCATTGCAAAATTATGCAACTTCCGCTGAAGACTTTGAATCACTTCAATCTCATATCGTACAAGCTGCAAAAGATTTATATGGCACTGCCGTATCAAATGAATTTGCAAAGGCATTTGAAGCACACGGTTACAAACCGTTACAAAAAGTAAATCAAGTAATAGAAGTACAATAATTATAAAAAGAAGGTTACCTCTCATAGGTAACCTTCTTTTTATATCCAACCCTTTTCTTCCGCAATTGTAATTGCCTCAATTCTATTTTTCGCATCAAGCTTCGCTAATACTTCAGAAATATAATTACGTACTGTACCCGGCGAAAGATAAAGTGCCTTCGCAATTTCGTTTGCCGTCTTTCCTTCTTTCGCAAGCAACAGTACTTCCTTTTCGCGATCTGACAACGGATTTTGCTCCTGCCATAAGCCAAACATTAAATCTTGGGAGACCTCTCGTTTCCCCTTCATTACATTACGAATTGCTGCCGCTAAATCTTCACTTGGGCTATCCTTTAATAAATAGCCGTGCACACCAGCTTTCATTGCTCTTTCAAAATATCCTGGCCGTGCAAATGTTGTTAAAATCATTACTTTGCATGATGATTTTTCTTTCTTTAAAGTCTCAGCGACATCCAATCCACTTTGAATCGGCATTTCAATATCCATAATACTTACATCTGGCTTTAACGATTCAATTAATTTTAACGCCTCTTCCCCGTTCGCAGCTTGCCCAATTACTTCGATATCATCTTCTAGATCAAGCAGGGCCCCTAATGCACCACGAAGCATCCGCTGGTCTTCTGCAATAATAATTCGAATCATGCCCTCACCTCATCTTTTCCTGTTCTAATAACAACTGGAACTTTTACCGTTAATAACGTCCCTGGATTGATTGTACCTAGTTCAACAAATCCATCAATAAGAGCAATTCGTTCTTTCATGCCGCGAATACCATTTCCATCATGATTTTGATCTGTTAAACCGATTCCGTTATCTTCTACTTTCAAAATCAGTTCACCTTGTGATTCTAATACAGAAACTGCGCACCGCGTTGCCTTACTATGTTTTACAACATTTGTAACGGCCTCACGTAAACACATCCCGACAATATTTTGTTCAATTGGTGATAACGAGCTCGATCTTGCTTCTTGCCTCACTTCTAATTCAATATTAGCTGCTTGTAAGATCGCTTTTATTTGCTCTAGCTCTTCTTCTACCGTAATCATACGCATATCAGAAATTAATTCTCTAAGCTGTTTTAAGGCGGTACGAGAAGTTTGTGTAATTTCCTTCGCTTCCGCACTTGCACGCTCTGGATTTTTCACAATTAACTTCTCAACGAGCTGGCTTTTTAAAGTAATAAGAGATAACGTATGCCCTAATGTGTCATGAAGATCTCTTGCAATTCGCTGCCGTTCTTCACGTTTTACTAAATCTTTAATTTGCTCGTTCGCCTCATCTAATTGATTTCTTAACATCTTTTTCTGATTAAAATTACGCATACCAAATGGCGTAAGAAGCATTAAGATAAACATCGGAACGATATTTACTAAACTTGTAGTTGTTAGTTGATTCATATTTACAAATAAAAATGCTCCAAGCATTATAACTAACGAGCATAACAGCACTCGAAATACTTTCTTATTTGGCGCAAATCCCATCGCACTTACTGTGAAAAAGCCAAAAAATATCATAAAAGGATTATAAAATAAAGCAAATAAAAAGATGAGTATCATTTGAATGCATGCCCATAAAATAAACGTCTTCTGAACAAAATATAGCTGACGGTATGTGATAATAAAAAGTATCAACATACTGCTTCCTAGCACAAGCTTCCATCCTGATGCTTGTGCTAAGTGATAAATTGGAAATAATAGATAAACAAACCACATGTACGGAAAAAATCCCATATGTTTCGGAAAAATCTCAATCCTCTTCTTCTCTATCATTTATACCGCTTCCTGTCTTTTTCTTATATATATTGATACTACAACAAATATAAGGAAATAACCTCCTAATACCGCGATATTTTCCCATCCAATTGATTTTCCAGCTACAATATCCCACGCACCACTTCCGAAATGGTATGTCGGTGTCCATTCACCAATCGTTCTTAATATTTTTGGGAATACTTCAATCGGCATCCACAACCCGCCAACTATAGCTAAACTCATATTTAAAATATTTGCTAAGCCAGCAGCTGCGTCCGCCTTCTTAATGGAACCTATTACTGTTCCTAACGCTAAAAATGGTGTTACCCCTAACAATAACCATAACCCCGCACCTATCCATTGCCCTACCGTTAACTCAACATGATTAATTAGTATCCCTGCAATAAAGATAACTAATATTGAAAAAGCATTTACTACTGTTTGAGCGATAATTTTTGCTGTTAAATATGCTCCCTCTGGAAGCGGTGTAATTTTTAGAAGATGTGTCCATCCTTGCCCTCTTTCCTGAGAAAGTCTCACACCGAAACTAAAGAGTGCAGTCCCTACAATACTGAAAGTTGCCATCGAAATTAAATATTGTGCTTTCCACGCATCTCCGTTTTGTGGTACTTGAACAACATTTGTGAAAATGTAGTAAAACATAACAGGCATTAATAATGAGAAAAAGATAAATAATTTATTGCGGAATGTACGTAAAATTTCTATTTTGCATTGCATCCATAACGCTCTCATGCGATTTCCTCCTTCTGATTTGCAACGAATTGTTCAAATGCCTCATCAAGACTTCCACGTTCAACTGAAACATCTGTTACAGGTAAACTCCTTTGATAAATGGCTTTTAAAGTTGCATCCGTATCCTCCGTTGTTAAAATGAAGCGTCCTTCGTTTGACTTTACTTCTGTTACATTTGGTAATTCCTTTAGTAATTTTGTAGGAATGCTTTCCTTTGAGTAAAATGTGATTGTTTTTCTCGAAATTGTTGCTTTCATTTCGTCTGGTGTACCATCTGCGATAATCTTTCCGTTCGCAAATAATAAGATACGATTTGCTAAAGCATCTGCTTCTTCTAAATAATGCGTCGTTAAAATAATCGTTTTCCCTTCACTTGCTAACTTTCGAATCGTTTCCCAAAACGTTCTTCGAGACGTAATATCCATTCCGACTGTCGGCTCATCTAAAAATAACAAATCTGGATTTCCCGCAAGTGCAAGCGCAAAGTTTAACCTTCTTTTTTGCCCACCTGATAACTTCTCACATCTTTGCTTTCGCTCTGATTCTAAATTTGATAACTGCAGTAACGTTTCTTTCGCTATAGGATTCGTATAATAACTACGGAATAACTCAATTGCCTCTTCCACCGTAATACTATCAATGACACTTACTTCTTGCAGCATCGCACCGAGGCTATTACGAACATCTCTATGCTTTGGACTCTTTCCAAATATAAAGACCTTACCTTCTGTTGGGTCCTTTAATCCAAGCATCATCGACATCGTCGTTGTTTTCCCCGCACCATTCGGACCAAGTAACGCTACTATTTCCCCTTTATTTACATGAAATGAAACATTATTTACTGCGTTTTTATGTTTAAATGTTTTAGAAACACCATTTACTTCAATAATCTTTTCCATCTCTCCACCCCCGCTGTTTCTTATATTTACATTGTATTACTTGGAAAACTTAGGAAACAGTATGATGCGTCATGACATCGATATGACAATTGTCATGTATTCTTTATGAGAGGAATCAACCCGCATACCGCAAGCGAGTAGCAGGACGAAAATAAACATGATACAATCGGATAAGATATATATTCGAGGAAGGACAGTGGTTTTCATGATTATTCGTAATGAACAAGATTTAGAAGGCTTACGAAAAATCGGCCGCATCGTTGCGCTTGCACGTGAAGAAATGAAAAAACAAGCGAAGCCAGGTATGACAACGAAAGAGCTTGATTTGATCGGTAAAAAAGTATTAGATGAGCATGGTGCTATTTCTGCACCTGAAAAAGAATATGATTTCCCAGGTGTAACTTGCATTAGTGTAAATGAGGAAGTTGCTCATGGTATTCCAGGAGATCGTGTATTAAAAGAAGGCGACTTAGTAAACGTCGATGTATCTGCTGCACTTGATGGCTATTATGCAGATACAGGCATTTCATTTGTTCTTGGAGAAGACGAGGCAAAAGAAAAACTTTGCCAAGCAGCAGTTGATGCATTTTGGGCAGCAATGAAAAAGGTTAGAGCTGGCTCAAAACAAAATCAAATTGGTCGTGCTGTTTCAAACTTCGCACATAAAAGTGGATACAATGTTATTCAAAACTTAACTGGTCACGGCATTGGTCTTAGCTTACATGAAGCACCAAATCACATTTTAAGTTACTATGATCCAATGGATAATGCGCTTCTAAAAGACGGTCTTGTTATCGCTGTAGAACCGTTCATCTCTATGAAAGCTGATCATATTATTGAACGTGGTGACGACGGTTGGACATTCGTTACACCTGATAAAAGTCTTGTTGCACAATGTGAACATACTGTTGTCGTAACACGCGGCGAGCCAATAATCTTAACAGAAATCTAATACCAAAAACGGCTGTTTTGTAGATTTATTCCACATAAAACAGCCGTTTTTATTTTTGGGAAAATATGTGAACCATTGTTGAACTCTTTATCATTTAAGTATATAATCTTTAGCGGAGGTTACTTAAGCTTATCTTTACTAAAAAGATATTGTAACTAAGGAGTAAAACACCTTCTTTCTTATTGTTTAAACAGGCTCAAAAATGACCGTAGTAACGTGTTAGTCGAATATTCTGTAATCCTTATATTTCTCTAACAATGTAAGAAACTATCACCTTTCAACTTCGGTCCACTAGTCGCACAACTCTCTTTAGACAAAATAAATGACTATTTTCAAAGTACATATTGTCTTCATTCTGACCAAAACCAACCCTATCTAGATTTTTATTTCCACATAACTTTAAGGCAAAAATAAGCCTTCACAAAGGGATACACTACCTTGGTTAGTATGTATCGTAAAACTTACCTTTATAACCATTCTTTTTTACTAGATATACATGAAAACTATCTCACATATAAAGGTCTGATATCATTATTTATATCAGTATTTTTTTCGACATTTTTTGTCGAATTGTGTATATTTCCATAGAACTGTGTAAATATACATTTTGTTTTACGTTAAATAATATTGCTTTGAACATAATTCTGTTTGTCTGAGAACGCGTATAGAAACGGAGGGATAACAAAAATAAATAGCTTATAACAAATACTTTTAATATTCCATTTGTTCATGTGGAATAAGTCCCCAATGGACAAATGAATGTTCAGAGGAGGAAAAATGAAAAAACTTTTTAATGTATGTTTAATTGTATTCGTACTATTTTCGCAACTTGCTAGTTTTCCATACAATCAAGTAAGAGCGGAAACCTTAACAGGAGATTCCTTATTTGACACTGTTGAAATGAAAGATGCAACGAATCATATTATTGACGAATCAAAAAATCCTAACAATTTAATAAAGATAGGATCAACCATTCAAGTAGAATACGCTTGGTCAATAAAAGATCAACAAGTTGCACACGCAAATGATACAGCAGTAGTTCAAATACCACTTGCATTAAAAGTATCTAAAGATTTGCAAGGGGATTTAGTAACAGATCAAAAAAATATTGGTCAATATTTTATAACAGCTAAAGATAATAAATTAAAATTAATATTTAATGATCAAGTAGAAAATTTGAAAGACGCTAAAGGAAAAATTAAAGTTGATACCGTGTTTAACTCAACTTTAAAACCTGGGGAAAAATCAGTTCAAATCGCTTTTCCTTTAGGAACAATGGTTCAGCCTATATCAGTTCCTGTTCAAGTAGAAAACTCTAAAGAAGATGGCACCAAACAGGATACTAATAAACAAGCGCAAGATCCAGTAGCTAAACCTGTTACTGACAATCCGGAGCAAGAT
This sequence comes from Bacillus sp. PK6-16, assembly GCF_056530295.1. Lineage (NCBI taxonomy): Bacteria > Bacillati > Bacillota > Bacilli > Caryophanales > Bacillaceae > Bacillus > Bacillus sp. PK6-16. The sequence continues at coordinate 145,946 of NZ_CP096511.1, read as the reverse complement.
CCAGCAACTAAAACTGTTACTGATAATCCGGAACAAAACCCAGCAGCTAAAACTGCCACTGATAATCCGGAACAAAACCCAGCAACTAAAACTGTTACCGATAATCCGGAACAAAACCCAGCAGCTAAAACTGCCACTGATAATCCGGAACAAAACCCAGCAGCTAAAATTGCTACTGACAATCCAGAACAAAAGCTATCAAGCGACCCTGCTGAGAATACAAATTCAGGTCCAAAGCAAATAACAACAAACATTTTAACCAGTGTAAAGTTGACGGATAAAGACGGAAAACCATTTACAGAGGATAACCGTCCAAGTACAGATTCCCCTGCCAATATTGAGTTTACATGGGAACTTTTAAAATCAATGAATGTGAAAAATGGAGATTACTATATTTTTGATCTTCCTAAACATTTTAAGATTTACAATACAATTAACAGTCCTTTATATGATAGTGAAAACCATCAAATTGGTAATTTTACTGTTACAAAAGATGGAAAAGTCACGATGACATTCAACGATTATGTTGAAGAGCATCCAGATGTTGCTGGTAACCTACAATTAAAGACAGAATTTAATAAAGCTGAAATTAAAGGTACAACAACACAAGAAATTCCTTTCCCGATTAAAGATAAGGATGTTTCTATTACAGTTGACTTTAAGCCTAATGTACAAACAGCTACGAATAAAAAGGGTTTACCTGATAGACCAATTAATACAAATGAAATTAATTGGAAAGTAGAGATGAACAAAACGAAAGACCCCCTTAAAAACGCTGTTTTTAAAGATAACATTCCACAAGGTACAAGCTTAAATAAAGATTCTATTAAAGTTTATTATTTAGAAGTTGATGTTAATGGGAATGTAATGCGTGGTGCAGAAGCTGAGCCAACTGATTACAATATTATTTCATCAGATGGCTCAAAATTGGAGATTGCTTTCAAAGATTCTATCAATAAAGCATATCAAATCGAATATGCCACAAAAATTACTGATGAAAATATTAAAAGTTTCCGAAATAACGTTACGATAACGAGTGATAATCAAAAGCAACAAAACGCAAGTTCTACTGTAACGGTTTCTCGTGGTACACACTTAAATAAAACAAGTAAATATGATCCAAAGACGCAAACAATTGAGTGGACAATTACTTACAATGGTGATCAAAGAGAGATCAAAAAAGCTGATGCGATTTTAAAAGATATTTTTGACGATACACACGAACTAGATGCAAATTCTATTGTTGTAAAAAACGCTTCATATAATGAAAAAGGAACGCTTGTAACAGGAGACGCTGTTAATAATTACACTGTAAATAACAAGAAGAATGGATTCGATTTACAGTTTAATGATGATATTAATAGTGCTTATGTGATTACCTATAAAACCAAGCCAACTAATAAAGTTATAGAAGATGGAAAAGTAAAAAATAAAGTTACAGCTGATAATGATTCAAGTAAAGAAAATGAAGCTAGTTTCAAGCAGCAAAATATTATTAAATCTAATAATAAAGCTGAAACAAATTATAAAGACAAAACAACAACTTGGACAATTATAGTAAATAATAACAACTATCCATTAAGCAACGCGATTATTACGGACACCTTTGATCATGGTGGATTACAATTAAAAGATAAGAAACTAGAAATTAAAGACGGAAATTATACCCTTCAAGCTGGGACTGACTATATTTTAGATGTAACAGATAAAGGCTTCAAAATTACTCTTATAGGTACGTATCAGTCTAATATGACAAAGACATTAGTCGTAAAATATACGACAGACTTTGATTATACAAAGCTAGAAAGTGGTAAAACTTCATTTAAAAATACAGGTAACCTTTCTTGGATAGATACGGATTCTAATCCACAATCAAATAAAGTTGAAGCTAATTTCGATCCTGATACTTTCACAAAGGCAAATGGTTATAAATACGGTTCTTATAACGCCCAAACGAAGGAAATTACTTGGATAATAGGCTTTAACTATAATAATGTTGAGATTAAAGATCCTTATGTTATAGACGTAATACAAGATAAACAAAAATTAGTGCCTGGATCCATTGAAGTGCGCGATATGATTCTAAATGGAAATCCTGATAATGCACAACCTGGTAATGCTGTACCAACTGAGAAATATGAACTTGAAGAACCTACAGAGAAAAATAAAAACACCCTAAAGGTTCATTTCAAACAATCAATTAATTCACCTTACTATATTATCTTTAAAACAAGCCTTGATGGTGAACTTATCCAAGGCACCTACAAAAACGAGGCAGATTTAAAAGATGGCTCTAAAATCGTAAACACCCTTACAGGTGACACTCAAGTAAATAAAGGTGGCAGCTTCGTTACTAAAAAAGCTGTGCAAGACGACAACTATATTAATTGGAGTATCGCAATTAACGAAAGCCAATCAACCATTGCAGATGCCGTTGTAACAGATGATCCAACCGAAAATCAGGTAATTGTGGAAGATTCATTCCACTTATATCCTACAACTGTAGATCCATATGGAAATTTAACAAAAGATACAGTAAACGAATTAAAAGAAGGAACAGACTATAAACTCAAAATAACAACAGACAATAATACCGGAAAGCAACATTTCGAAATTGCCTTCTTGAAAAAAATTGATCGAGCTTATATTTTAGAATATCGCTCACTTATTAATGCAGACGATAAAGAAAAAGTAAGTAATAAAGCGAAAATCACAGGCAATAAGTTGACAGTTAAAAACACAGAAACTACTGAAACGATTGAAGTGAGAATGTCTTCTGGTTCAGGCGGAGGATCTGCTACTAAAGGCCGTGGAAACCTTGAAATTATAAAGGTAGATAACGACAATAAGAACGCACTATTAGCTGGGGCAGAATTTACTTTATACGATCGTACAGGTAAAACTGTTATCCGTAAAATTACAACAGACAAAGACGGTATCGCTAAATTTAATAATTTAAAACGCGATAAATATTTATTAAAAGAAACAAAGGCTCCTGAAGGCTATGTAATTAGCTGGGATTTAAAACAAGGGAAAATTGTTGAACTTGGTACACAAGAGACTACAACATATAAACTTGCAAATAAGAAGTTTGTCGGTAAAGTAGTTTTAACAAAGTCTGATGACCTGAATAAAAACGTCACACTGCAAGGTGCCGTTTTCACACTACTTGATAAAGACAAAAAAATAATTTCAGAACACGAAAAATTAACAACAAATAATCAAGGACAAATTACTGTAGATAATTTAAAACCAGGAACTTACTACTTACAAGAAACAACTGCTCCTGAGCATTATAAATTAGACAGTACACCTATACAATTCACAATCAAAGAAGATCAAACAACAGTAATAAACCGAACTGCAACAAACAGTTTGATTCCAGGATCGGCCATTTTAACAAAATTCGATAAAGATGGAAAAACTTTAGCAGGTGCGGAGTTCAGTGTACGCGATCGATATAACAAAGTAATTCGTGGATATGAAAAATTAACGACAAATGATCAAGGACAAATCGAAGCAAAAGATTTACGCCCTGGAGACTATCAATTTGTCGAAGAAAAAGCACCTAAAGATTACGACATAGATAAAAAACCAATTGAGTTTACAATTATAAAAAGTCAAAAAAAAGCACTTACTGTTACAGCGACAAATCACCTCATTAAAGGTGGTGTCAATTTAACGAAAGTTGATGATATCGATGGCACTGCCCTTGAAGGTGCTGTATTTAAAATTGTCGATGCGAATGACGAGAAACAAGTAATTCGTGAAAATATAAAAACAGGTTCAGATGGAAAAGTTACCGTTAAAGATTTAGAGCCTGGTGCTTATAAATTTATCGAAACAGAAGCTCCTAAGGATTATACGTTAAGTACAAACCCTATCGAGTTTACAATTGATAAAAGCCAACAAGCTCTTGCTACTGTTACGGCAAATAACAGCTTAAAAACGGGCGAGGTTGAATTATTAAAAGTTGATGAGTTTGGTGAGAAAAAACCACTAGAAGGTGCTGTATTCAAACTTGTCGATACAAATAATAATGACGTTTCCCCTCACACTAACTTAACTACTGATAAACACGGTAAAGTTAAAGTTAGTAACCTACGTCCTGGTACGTATAAATTTATTGAAATAGCTGCTCCTGAACATTACGTTTTACGAGCAGAACCTATTGAATTTACAATCGATAGAAGTCAGAAAGAAACTCTACTTGTGAAAGCTGAAAATGCTTTAAAACCAGGAGATGTTGAATTAACAAAAGTTGATGATATCGATGGTACAGCTCTTGAAGGTGCTGTATTTAAAATTGTTGATGCAAATGATGAAAAGAAAGTTATTCGCGAAAATGTAAAAACTGGTGCGGATGGTAAAGCTATCGCTACTGGCTTACGCCCTGGCGATTATAAATTTATCGAAGTAACAGCACCGAAGTATTACGACAAAAATACAAAACCAATTAAATTTACGATTACAGAAAGTCAAACAACTCAGGCTACTGTTACCGCTAAAAACAGCTTAACAAAAGGCGGTATTGAGTTAACAAAAGTGAATGCTGCAGATGAAAAGGAAACACTTGAAGGTGCAGTATTTAAAATCGTTAATAGAGATACTAATGAAGATGTTCGTACGGACCTTGTTACGAATAGTAAAGGAATGCTAGTTGTAGATGACTTACGTCCTGGTAACTATAAGCTTATCGAAACAAAGGCTCCAACTTATTACGATGTAAATGTAGAACCAATTGAATTTACAATCGAAAAAGGACAACAAAAACTCCTTCCACTTACATTTAAAAATAGTTTAACGAAAGGAAAAGTTAAACTTATTAAAGAAGATGATGTGGAAAGTAGTAAAGCTCTTGCCGGCGCTGTATTCACATTGCAAGACGCAACTGGCAAAGAAATTATGAAAGATTTAACAACAGATGATCACGGAGTATTAGTTATTCCTGATTTAGCACCAGGGGATTATCAATTTATCGAAACAAAAGCCCCTGAACATTATAAATTAGACAAAACACCTATTAAGTTCACAATTAAAAAAGGTAGTAAGGAAGATCTTCCTATCCCTGTTACTGTAAAAAATAGTTTACTTACAGGTGGCGTCACTTTAACAAAAGTTGATGATGTTGATGGCACTACTCTTGAAGGTGCAGAATTTATAATCGTTGACGCTCATGATACTAAAAAGGTAATTCGCAAAGGTTTAACGACTGATAAAAACGGTAAAATTACTGCTTCTGATTTACGTCCTGGAGACTATCAATTTGTTGAAGTAAAAGCTCCAAAAGACTATAGCTTAAGCAAAGACTCTATTCCGTTTACTATCGAAAAAAGTCAAAAAGAGAATATTACTGTTACTGCTACTAACAGTTTAAAGAAAGGTGCAGTAACATTAACAAAAATTGATGACATCGATCGTACGATGCTCGAAGGTGCAATCTTTAAGATTGTTGATATGAATGGTAAGGAAGTTCATACGAATCTTGTTACAGATAAAAACGGTAAAATTTCTGTTTCTGATTTACGCCCTGGAGACTATCAGTTCATTGAAACAAAAGCTCCTGAGCACTATGTATTAGATGAAACAACGATTCCATTTACAATTGAAAGAAGTCAAACGAAAGAGATCAATGTTACAGGCAAAAATGCTTTGAAAAAAGGTAGTGTTGAACTAACAAAGATTGACGATATTGATATAAATACAAAACTTGCTAACGCCGTATTTAATTTATTAGATGCAGACGGGGAGCTAGTTGAAGAAGGCTTAAAAACAAATGATGAAGGTAAAATTGTTGTTGAAAATCTACGTCCTGGTACGTATCAATTCGTTGAAACAATTGCTCCTGAACATTACGATTTAGATAAAAAACCTATCGTATTTACAATTAAAAAGAGCCAAACTGAAACTCTTCATATCACTGCTACAAATGCTTTAACAAAGGGTGCAGTTAAACTTTCTAAAGTAGACGATGTTGATGGCACTGTTCTTAAAGATGCAGTATTTAAAATTGTTAATATGAACGGTGATGTAGTTCATAAAGACCTTGTTACAAATGAACAAGGAATAATCGAAATTAACGACCTACGTCCTGGTGATTACCAATTTATTGAAACCAAAGCTCCTAAGCATTACGTTTTAGATGAAACACCAATCAAATTCACTATTGAAAAAGGACAGAAGAAAGCTATTTCTTTAACTGCTAAAAATAGCTTAAAACAAGGTAGTATCGAATTACTTAAAGTTGATGATTTAAACACTCAAACAAAACTTGCCGATGCGGTATTTAATTTATTAGATCAAGATGGCAAAGTACTTAAAACAGATTTAAAAACAAACAGTGAAGGTAAAATCGTTATCGAAAACTTACGTCCTGGTACGTATCAATTCGTTGAAATAACGGCTCCTGAACACTATGATTTAGACCAAAAACCAATTATATTTACAATTGAAAAAAGCCAAAAAGATATTGCTACCGTTACTATGAAAAATAGTTTAACAAAAGGCGGCGTGGAACTTTCTAAAGTGGATGACGTCGATGGCACTACTCTTGAAGGCGCAGTATTTAAAATTGTGGATATGAATGGCACTGTAATTCGCAAAGATCTTATTACGAATCAACAAGGTAAAATTAGCGTTTCTGACCTACGTCCTGGTGATTATCAATTCATCGAGACAACGGCTCCGAAACACTATGATTTAAACAAAGAGCCAATTCCATTCACAATCACAAAGAGCCAAGCTGATCCTATCTCCGTTACAGCTACAAATAGCTTAACGAAAGGCGCTGTGGAACTTTCTAAAGTAGATGATGTAGAGGGTACTGCTCTTAAAGATGCGATATTTAAAATTACTGATATGAATGGTAACGACATTCGCACTGAGCTTACAACAAATGTACATGGAAAAATTTATGTTTCTGACTTACGTCCTGGGGACTATCAGTTTATTGAAACGAAGGCTCCTGAACACTATAAATTAGATAGTACACCTATTAAGTTTACAATTAAGAAAAGCCAAAAAGAAAAGTTCCAAGTTACTGCTACAAATAGCTTAACTGAGGGTTCTGTAGAATTAATAAAAGTAGATGATATAAATCCAGATACAAAACTTTCTGATGCAGTGTTTAACATCGTCGATGCGAAGGGTAAAATTGTTCGTTCTGATTTAACTACTGATAAAGATGGAAAGATTTCTGTTTCTGATTTACGTCCGGGAGATTATCAGTTCATTGAAACGAAAGCTCCGAAAGATTACGATTTAAATAAAACACCTATCGATTTCACTATCGAGAGAAGTCAACTAACTCACGTTTCTGTTACTGCTAAGAACGGCCTAACAAAAGGTGGCGTGGAGTTAACGAAAATTGACTCTGTAGATAAAAAAGAAATGCTAGAAGGTGCGGTATTTAAAATTACTGATATGAATGGTAACGACATTCGTACGAATTTAGTTACAAATAAAGATGGTAAAATCATCGCTAAAGACCTACAACCAGGAGACTATCAATTTATTGAAACGAAAGCTCCTAAACATTACGACTTAAATGAAGAACCAATTAAGTTCACAATCGAAAGAAGTCAAACAAAGCATGTCTTCGTTACAGCTATTAATAGCTTAACGAAAGGTAGTGTGGAGTTAATTAAAGTTGATGATGCCAAGCAAAACACAACACTTGAAGGTGCAGTATTTAAAATTGTTAATAAGGATGGACACGATGTTCGTACCGATTTAACTACTGATAAAAACGGCCGTTTAGTTGTGGATGAATTACCACCAGGAGACTATGAGTTTATTGAAACAAAAGCTCCTGAACACTATGACTTAAACGACACACCTATTAAGTTCACAGTTAAAAAAGGCCAAGAAAAAATCGCCTCTGTTACTGCTACTAACAGCTTAACTAAAGGCGCAGTTGAATTAACTAAAGTTGATGACATCGATGGTACTACTCTTGAAGGGGCTATCTTTAAAATTGTAGATATGGACGGCAAGGATGTTCGTTCTGATCTAACTACTGATAAAGATGGTAAGATTTCTGTTTCTGATTTACGTCCGGGAGATTATCAGTTCATTGAAACGAAAGCTCCTAAGCATTATGACTTAAATCAAAATCCTATCAAGTTTACTATTGAAAAGAGTCAAACTGCTAAAGCTTCTGTTACTGCTACGAATAGCTTAACGAAAGGTGCAGTTGAATTAATTAAAGTTGATGACATCGATGGCACTACTCTTAAAGGGGCTATCTTTAAAATTGTGGATATGAACGGCAAAGACGTTCGCACCGACTTAACTACTGATAAAGATGGTAAGATTTCTGTTTCTAATTTACGTCCAGGTGACTATCAGTTCATTGAAACGAAAGCTCCAACTGGCTATGATTTAAACGCTAAACCAATTCCTTTCACAATTACGAAAGGACAATCTCAGGTTACCTCTGTTACAGCCTTAAATAGTTTAACAGCAGGTTCAATTGAGTTAACTAAAGTTGATATTGATCACCATGGAACACTTGAAGGTGCCATTTTCAATATTTTAGACCAAGATGGAAAAGTTATCCGAGAAGGTTTAAAAACAGATCAACACGGAAAAGTAATCGTAAATGATTTGAAACCTGGTACTTATCAATTAGTAGAAACAAAGGCTCCTAAAGGCTATCAATTAGATGCATCACCAATAAACTTTACAATTGATAAAGCCCAAGCTACGCCACTACAAATTACAGTTACAAATAAAAAAATTGAATCTTCTTCAGGTGGAGATGACAAGCCAGTTACTCCTCCAAATAAAGAAGAAAACAAAGGCAATGAAATATCTGAGAAACACGAAAACGGAACTTCCGAAGAAACATCGAATAAAACAGATAACAAACAGCAAGATGATCGAAATACGGATAAACACCTTCCAAATACAGGTCATAAAGAAGACCCTACACAAACAGTAGGTATCCTTCTTCTACTAGCTGGATTATTAAGTATTTTGGCTACAAAACGCAAAAAAAATTATTAATAATTTTTTCACATCCAATCAATCTCTCAATTGATTGGATGTTTTTTTATACAAAAAGGACGATACATAAAGTATCGTCCTTTTAACGGGGTGAGGCTGCCCAAAAGTACGGAAAACCTTTGAACAGCCTCTTATTTTCATATGGATGCCTTACATATATCACTGATAATAATTATGAAATGCGGAAACATAATTACCATCAACTGATTCAAACATGAGAAATGAAACCCTACAGTGATTCCATTCCTCTACATAATCTAAAGTTTGGGTACACTAGATTCATGCAATGTAGGAGCTTTCAGAGTAGAAAGCGAACCTTCGTTTAAAATGATAGCATACATATCTCCCTCAAAAATATGCAAATATGCATATATCGTTTTTATTTCTCAATGTCGGAATATTGAAAAATAAAAGGTGCAAAGGTAAAATAAAGTCATTATCCGTCTTCTTTTGTCAGTCAGAGAGAATAGAAGAATAGGAGAGGAAAAAATGAGAAAATCATTGAAACAAAAAATAGTAAGCTCTTTGCTTGCTGTATCACTCGCTGTTAGCTTAGCTCCAATTGGGCAAGCAAAAGCGGATTCCACGTCAGAGGTTACACAAACTCCATCTATTACAAAACAGATTGATCCAAACCGCGCAATTGAACATGTTCGTTTCTTATCTGAAACAATTGGTCCTCGCCCCGGTGGAACAAAATCCGAAGAATGGGCTTCTCGTTACATTGGTATGCAGCTTAAATCAATGGGCTATGACGTAGAATATCAACCATTTCAGGTGCCCGATCAATACGTTGGATTCATTGAATCACCACTATCAACAAAACGTAATTGGCAAGCTGGTGCTGCTCCTAATGCACTCATTTCTACAGAAGCTGTTACAGCTCCCCTTATCTTTGTTCAAGGTGGGACAAAATTAGAAGATATTCCAAATGAAGTAAACGGTAAAATTGTTTTATTTGAAAGAGGAACGACAGTTACAGACTATAATAAACAAGTTGAAAATGCTGTTAGCAAAGGTGCAAAAGGTGTTCTTTTATACAGTTTAATTGGCGGACGCGGAAATTATGGACAAACCTTCAATCCCCGCCTAACGAAAAAGCAATCTATCCCTGTCTTTGGTCTTGCTTATGCGCAAGGAAATGCATTTAAAGAAGAAATCGCTAAAAAAGGGACAACAATTCTTTCCCTAAAAGCGAGACATGAATCTAAATTAACATCTCTAAATGTTATCGCCAAAAAGAAACCAAAAAAGAGTACAGGTAATGAAAAAGCAGTCGTTGTAAGCTCGCACTATGATAGTGTTGTCGGAGCACCTGGCGCAAATGATAATGCTTCTGGAACTGGATTAGTATTAGAACTAGCTCGTGCTTTTCAAAATGTAGAAACTGATAAAGAAATTCGCTTTATTACCTTTGGTTCTGAAGAGACTGGATTACTTGGTTCGGATTATTACGTGAATAGTCTATCCCAAAAAGAACGCGACCGTATTTTAGGTGTCTTTAACGCCGACATGGTTGCAACAAATTATGATAAAGCAAAGAATTTATACGCTATGACACCTGATGGCTCTACAAACTTTGTAACAGACGCTGCCTTGCAAGCAGGTAAACAACTAAATAATGACCTCGTCCTACAAGGTAAATTCGGTTCTAGTGATCATGTTCCATTTGCTGAAGCTGGTATTCCTGCTGCTCTATTCATTTGGATGGGTGTCGATAGTTGGAATCCATTAATCTATCATATTGAGAAGGTATACCATACACCTCAAGATAACGTATTAGAAAACATTTCACCTGAACGAATGAGAATGGCATTAGACGTTATCGGAACAGGAGTTTATAACTCGCTTCAAAAACCTGTTCCTCAAACTGAACAGAAAGCTGCTTAATCATTTAAAAGACCACTGATTTTATCAGTGGTCTTTTATTGAGAAAAAATATATATGCATAAAAGCATATTTTATCCTACCCATTATCGTATACAATATTAACTGTAACAACACCGATTACAACTAATAAGGAGGCTTTTTCTATTATGAAAAAAATGATTTTAGCAGGTGCATTAACTTTAGCAGGAATTACTGGAGCTACTGCGTTTATTCCTGAAACAAAAGTCGCTGCTGCCGCTCAAGAACAAAGCTTTACAAAATTTTATTCTTTGCAAACTGGAGGTAGTTCTGAACAAGAACCTATTTTCCTTCAAAAAGGACAAGAACTAACAATTCATCCTAACAGCAAAACTCCTAGTTACAGTGTTTATGACTCAAATCATAACCTAATTGGACGTTATTCTGATGGTTACGGCCGAATTTTCACTGCAAAAACAGATGGAAATATGTATGTTCAATTTCATGCACCTTACGTTTACTATAGTCCTGTTAGTTTTTCTGTTACTTATACTATTCAATAAAAAAGAGGTCCTTTATAGGGCCCCTTTTATTTCTCTTGCCAATTCACTTTTACGAATCCATCTTTCACTTTTAATCCGCTTATATTCAATACATACTCTTCATTTGCTTTTAAAGTAACTGTAAAACTACCTTTTTTCGATTCACAGATTTCCTTTAACTCTTTTATACCTTCTCCTCGTCTTTCATACACGCTAAAGCATAAGTTCCCTCGTTTTGCATCTGTCTCATAAGAAAATGTCACTTCTGTGTCCTTCTCATACTGAAGTTCAATATCTTTACCGGCAATATCCCATGATGAGAATTTCGCCTCGTAACTTGTCTCCCCTTGCTTCTCATTTTCTAAATATATATCTCCTGCTTTCCACGCGTCATCTAACGTTTGTGCAAAAGCAAAACCACTAAGTAATACAAAGATTGTACTTGCCAATATCGCAACTAATGTTACTTTCTGTTTTTTAACAAAGTTCATCTTATATTCTCCTTCAACTTTCTTTTTACTTCTTCTTACCATATATAATAAAAACCCAATAAAGAATGGCAATATAACTGCTAAAATACTCCATCCTTTGCTCATTTGATGTGCTTTAGCATCTGTATATACCCATGATGCAACACATATTAAAAGTGCTATAAAAGCTAAAAACATCGTCACTCCAGCTACTTCAAATAGTACAAACGGATTAGCGAACTCTTTCATGTAATTTATACTCCTTCTTTAAAAATGACTGTATTACAACATATATCGGAATGTATACATGCATCATAATCACAATGGCTATCAACATAGGAATTTTATAATCCAAATGAGTGACAAATTGTTCTATAACAATTGTTAACAAAACAATCCAAATGGTGTGAATACAAATCATCCATTTCCTCTCTAACCTCTGAGCCTTTCGCACGCCCTGCTTCGTGTTATTTATTAGCTCTTCGCTTGGAGCTATCTCTTCTGCTAAACTGCTCTTTATTTTCTGTTCAAATTTATCTTCCTTCATGAACGAACCCCTCCAAATGTTCTCGCATTTTCTTTTTCCCATAATTAAGCCGATACTTTACCGTACCAATCGGTATATTTAATATTTCGCTCATTTCTTTATAAGAGTATTGTTCATAATAGTAGAGTACGAGCACGGTTTTATATTTTTCATTCAATAGCTGTATAACTTCCCGTATCATTTCCGCTTCCACTTTTTGAATAAATTCTTCTGATATATTCACATCATCTGCGAAATCTATTTCTCCACCATCCTCTTTATGAAACAAATCCAATATTCGATCTTTCCACCTTTTTTTCTTACGATAAAAATCATAAAACGTATGAACACAAATTGTAGTAATCCATTTTTTATAATTCTCCACGTAAGAAAGTTGGTGCCGCGATGAAAAAACTTTTATCCATGTCTCTTGAAAAATATCTTCCGCGTCTTCTTTCGTCTTTGCTAACTTATAGCATAAGGAATATATTTGCTTCTTATATATATCAATTAATTCTTCTACCTTTTCTTCCATCATAAGCCTCCTGTCATTTATATAAGACGACGCAAATTCCCTTTTTGTTTGATAAAATTTTATTTTTTTATTATCTCCACATAAAAAGGCAATCACAACATCGTGTGATTGCCTTTTATTTAAAAACGAAAGTCCGCTTCCGCTTTTCTTTATGTCCAGCTCTGCCTCCTAGCCCCTTCTGTCTAAGAACCTTCCCCACTAGAAGATAAAATGCATCTTCTGTGGGAAAGAACCTTAGCCTTCGGGACTAAACAGTCGGCTCCGCTTTTCTTTATTGTCTAGCTCCAGCTCCAGCGGCTAGAATACTCGGTGGCTTCGCGCCTTCCTCCGAGGCAAAGTACGCCTCTCTCTCAGGAGCTCCATCCCCCTCCTATTCTAAACGAGCCGCTTCCGCTTTTCTTAATTACATTTTTTCTGGTGCAGATACTCCTACGATTGCTAATGCATTTTGAAGTGTAGTGCGTACTGCTTTCATTAACTCGTAACGAGCTTTACTTAATTCTAAATTATCTTGGTTTAATACTTTTTCTGCATTGTAGAAGCTGTGTAATGTTGCTGCTAATTCAAATGCATAGTTTGTAATACGGTGTGGTAGACGTTTTTGTGCTGCATCCGCAACTACCGCTGGGAATTCACCAAGTTTTTTCAGTAACTCTACTTCTTTTTCAGAAGTAACAAGTTTGTAGTTCACATCTCCGCCTGTAGCTAATCCTAATTCTTCACCTTGGCGAAGGATGCTGCATACGCGAGCGTGAGCGTATTGTGCATAGTATACTGGGTTTTCATTAGATTTTGATACAGCTAAGTCCATATCGAAGTCTAAATGAGAGTCACCGCTACGCATTGCGAAGAAGTAACGCATTGCGTCCACGCCTACTTCTTCCATAAGCTCACGAAGTGTAACTGCTTTACCCGTACGCTTACTCATCTTCATTTTTTCACCATTTTGGTATAGTTGTACCATTTGGATGATTTCTACTTCAAGCGTGTCTTTATCGTAACCAAGTGCTTGAATAGCAGCTTTCATACGTGGAATATAACCGTGATGGTCAGCACCCCAAATGTTAATTAACTTATCGAAACCACGCTCTAATTTATCACGATGATACGCGATATCTGGCGTTAAGTATGTGTAAGAACCGTCATTTTTAATTAATACACGGTTTTTATCGTCACCGTAAGTCATTGAACGGAACCAAGTTGCACCGTCTTCTTCAAAGATCTCATCGCGCTCTTTTAATACAGCAAGTGCTTGATCAATTTTCCCGTTTTTGTATAATGATGTTTCTGAGAACCATACATCAAATTTAACGCGGAAGCTTTCTAAGTCTTTTTGAAGTTTTGCTAATTCATATTTTAAACCGTACTCACGGTAGAATTCATAGCTTTCTTTTTCATCAGCTTTCGCATAACGATCACCGAATTCTTCTGCTAAACGTTTACCAATTCCAATGATATCCGCACCATGGTATCCGTCTTCTGGCATTTCTTTTTCTAAGCCTAAAGCTTGCATGTAACGAGCTTCAACAGAAAGAGCTAAGTTATGAATTTGGTTACCAGCGTCATTAATGTAGTACTCACGAGATACATCGTATCCTGCTTTTGCTAATAGGTTACATAAAGTGTCACCTACTGCCGCACCGCGTGCATGTCCTAAGTGAAGGTCACCTGTTGGATTCGCAGATACGAACTCAACTTGTACTTTTTCACCTTTACCAGTATTCGTTTCACCGTAAGCTTCACCAGCGTTTACGATTGTTGGAATTAAATCTGTTAAGTAGCTATTATCCATATAGAAGTTAATAAAACCAGGACCAGCGATTTCGATTTTTTCAATAGAAGCTTTTGCTTTATCGAAGTTTGCAACTAGTTCTTCTGCAATCATACGAGGTGCTTTTTTCGCAACGCGTGCAAGTTGCATTGCCATATTTGTAGAGAAGTCACCATTTGTTTTATCTTTTGGAGATTCTAATACAACGTTTGGAATTTGTTCTTCTGTCGCTAATTCTGCCTTTAATACAGCAGCCTGAATTTCTTCTTTAATCAATCCTTTTACCTGTTCTAAGGAATTCATTATTTTGCCTCCTTCAAATTAATTGTAATAGTATATCTGCCAGCTTCTTGTTCACTTAGAAGCAATGCGTACGTTAAGAAGAGTTGTCCTTTTTTCTTTTCATCCGACCATTTAAAAAGAACGTTATCAGTCTTTGTTTGCAATGCAAACGTACCAAGTTCACTCGTATACGTACCAGTTGTCCATTCACCTTTCACATGCGTCTGACGCATAGAAACAGCACCTGAACGCATAATGAGAACTTGTTCATCTTGAATTTTAATAATTGTTTTCACTTCGCCTTGTTCGTTCGGCTCCTGGAATGTTACATATGTACCTTGACCTTTTACATAGTATTGACCATTTGCTTCAAAAGCAACGGTTTCCTTCCTCGCCCCTTCACGGATTTCTGTTACGAAATGAACGTGTACCGGCAAGCCTGCAAGTTGTTTCTCCACGTCTTGCACACCTTTCAAATGTTATAGATATTAAATACTACTTATAATAAATCACTTTTCCTATCATATCAAAAAAAGACTCTGTCTGTCTGCTGAAAAATCAGGAAAACTCCATTTCAAAAAATAATTCACTTCTACTTTATTTCATATGATAAAATATTTTTTAAATCTAAATATTCTTTCGATTAAAGAGGTGAATGTAGTGATACCAACAAAGTTAAAAAAGGGTGCTGAAATACGAGTGATTTCACCATCGTGTAGTTTAAGTATTGTTTCAAATGAAAATAGAAAACTTGCTATAAAAAGATTAACTGACATGGGCTTTCAAGTTACATTCTCAAAATATGCTGATGAGATAGATCGATTTGCTTCCTCCTCTATTTCTTCCCGCATTCAAGACCTCCATGAAGCATTTCGAGACCCTAATGTAAAAGCTATTTTGACTACACTTGGCGGATACAACTCAAATGGTTTATTGAAACATCTCGATTATGATTTAATTCGTGAAAACCCGAAATTTTTCTGTGGTTATTCTGATATTACTGCCTTAAATAATGCAATTTACGCAAAAACAGGGCTTGTTACATATTCAGGACCCCATTTCTCTTCGTTTGGAATGGAGAAAGGGCTCGGGTATACAACCGATTACTTTTTAAAGTGCTTAACTTCTAATGAGCCTATTGAAGTCCTTCCATCTGAAACATGGAGCGATGATTCTTGGTATATAGATCAGGAAAATCGAGAATTTATTAAAAATGAAGGATATGTTTCAATTCAAGAAGGAGAAGCTACGGGAGATATTATCGGTGGCAATATGAGCACATTTAACTTACTGCAAGGTACACCATATATGCCAAATTTAAAGGAGAAAATTTTATTTATTGAAGAAGATAGTTTAACTGGAACATCTACTCTTAAAACTTTTGATCGTTATTTACATTCCCTTATGCAGCAGCAAGGTTTTGAATACATAAAGGGAATCGTTATAGGAAAGATGCAAAAAGGTGCAGAATGTACGATAGAAGACATTCAAGAAATGATTGCTTCAAAACCTGAACTTGCACATATCCCTATCATTGCAAACGCAAGTTTCGGGCATACAACCCCGATTTTCACTTTTCCAATTGGTGGACGTGCAAAAATTATTTCTCACAAAGAGAAGACATCTATCACTATTTTAACGTACTAAAAAAGGAGCGAATGAGTCGCTCCTTTTATGGTTTTTCTATTTTTTCCAACGCTTTTTGCGGAATGGATTCTTTCGGGATTTCAGCCCATCCTTTTCCTTGCATACCTTTTGCATAAATTTTTATAAACGCCCCCGTATGCAATTCACGGTTCATCATTCTTTTAATAACCTGTAACTTTCCATCTTCTGTATACCCTTTAAAAGTATACAAGTATTCTCCGTCTTTTTTCTCACCTTTATCTATAACCGCATAATAATCTTGTATTTCTTTATTTGAAAAGAAGTTGTCTACAAAAGCATGTACACCTTCTGTTTTTGTGTTCAAATAATACGCTGTTCCACCTAGAATAATGGCGAATACAGCTAAAACTTTAATTACCAATTTCATACATGAACCTCCTGTTTGCACTTCTTTCTCGCTAGTATTATATCTATACTTGTATTATACGGAAAAGAGCATACTATACTCTATCTAAAAGTCTTACACTTTCCTTACATTATTGTAAGGGATTTTTTCTTACAGCCAGTTCCCAAGAAAAAATTTTTCCGTTTCATACACTTTTATATTATTATTGAATGATACGAATTTTTATTACAAAAATCAAAGGAGACAGTTTTCAAATGGCTATCTTGCAAGGTTTAGCACTATTACTTGTTGTACTTTGTCTATTTACACTTTTCAGTTACCGTGCGCCTTACGGAATGAAGGCGATGGGTGCTTTAGCTAATGCAGCAATTGCAAGTTTTCTTATTGAAGCATTTCACCGTTATATAGGTGGAGAAATGTTTCATAATGACTTTTTACAATCAGTAGGAGAAGCTTCCGGTAGTATGAGCGGTGTCGCAGCAGCGATTTTAGTCGCATTAGCAATCGGTGTTTCCCCCGTATATGCTGTTTTAATTGGTATCGCTACTAGTGGATTCGGTATTTTACCAGGATTTTTCGCTGGATACGTTTGTGCCTTCGTCGTGAAATTTCTCGAAAAGAAATTACCAGCTGGTGTGGAATTTTTAGCAATCCTATTTATCGCTGCACCAATCTCACGCGGAATGGCAATGCTTATGGATCCGCTCGTTAACGCCACACTTGGTAAAATCGGTTCTATGATTTCAGTTGCAACTACAGAAAGTCCTATCATTATGGGTATTATGCTTGGTGGATTAATAACAGTTATTTCTACCTCTCCACTGAGTTCTATGGCACTAACTGCAATGCTTGGATTAACAGGTTTACCAATGGCAATTGGTAGTCTGGCTGTAGCAGCTTCAGCCCCAATGAACTTTATTTTCTTTAAACGCTTAAAAATTTGTTCAAAGAAAGATACAATTGCTGTAGCAATCGAGCCTTTAACACAAGCCGATGTTGTTTCAGCAAATCCGATTCCAATTTATGCGACAAACTTCGTTGGCGGTGCACTTGCTGGTATTATTACCTCTCTGTTCCAACTCGTTAATAATGCACCAGGAACAGCATCACCAATCCCAGGACTTCTTGTCTTATTCGGATTTAATGACGTTGTAAAAGTAACAATTGCTGCTATATTATGTGGAATCGTTACCACTATTGTCGGATACATCGGATCTATTGTGTTCCGTAAATATCCGATCCGCTCTGCTGATGAAATTCGCGGAGTTACTTCGGAAGAGAAGGTTGCATAAGAAAAAGAGCTATTCCCATCGTTTAGGAATAGCTCTTTTTTGTATCGCGTAACGGTAAATGAAATTATATCGGCGGTTTTTTAAATATATCGGCGCAACTCGAATTATATCAGCGATTTTTTTAATATATCGACTTACCGGCACATAACGACAAAATAAGAGCCCTCTAATCATATAGAGGGCTCTTACTTTATCTAGCTGCAGCGGCTAGAATAATCGGTGGCTTCACTTTTATTTCACCCAACCGAGCAGCATTTCCCGCACGAATTTGCTTGCTGCGACTGGTGTTTGATCACTATGGTCGTAGACTGGAGCTACTTCTACCAAGTCTGCTCCAACTACATTTATATTTGAATTTGCAATTGCTACGATGGAATCTAATAATTCTTTAGATGTGATACCACCAGCTTCTAACGTTCCTGTTCCTGGAGCGTGAGCTGGGTCTAATACATCAATGTCAATTGTGACATAGACTGGGCGGCCAGCAAGTTTCGGTAATACTTCTTTTAACGGTTCTAATACGTCAAATTTGTATAAGTTCATACCTACTTCTTTCGCCCATTCAAATTCTTCCTTCATTCCAGAACGAATTCCGAAAGAATATACGTTTTCCGGACCAATTAAATCACACACTTTACGAATTGGTGTAGAGTGGGATAAAGGCTCCCCTTCATACGATTCACGTAAATCAGTATGAGCATCCATGTGGATGATTGCTAAATCCGGATATTTTTTTGCCATTGCCTTAAAAATTGGCCAAGACACTAGGTGCTCACCGCCGAGACCTAGTGGAAACTTATCGGCATCTAAAAGTTTTGATACATACTCTTCAATCATGTCTAAACTGCGTTGTGCGTTTCCGAATGGTAATGGGATATCACCCGCATCAAAATATTTTACCTCTTCTAGTTCACGATCTAAATACGGGCTATATTCTTCAAGACCGATTGATACTTCACGAATACGTGCAGGGCCAAAACGAGATCCCGGACGGTAACTTACTGTCCAATCCATAGGCATCCCATAAATAACTACCTTTGACTCTTCAAAACTTGGATGACTTTTAATAAATACTTTACCTGAATAAGCTTCATCAAAACGCATATTCTTTTCCTCCTTATGTGGAACTTAAGGTATCCCAACCTTTCACTATTTCTCAAATTTGGAGCGAATTGCTCCTCTTTCTCGATTTACCGGGTCTTCTTTTTAACAACAAGAAGACGATTTTCTCTACAGAAGTGTAAGTAGCTAGCATGTTCAAGTCTTCTGGACAAACACCTTAAATGAGCTACTTACACTTTATTTGTTTGATACAATTCTCTTACTTAATTAAATCGCCAACAAATTTCGGTAATGCGAATGCTGCATTGTGTAATTCTTTTGTGTAGTATTTCGTTTCGATTTCGTGGAAACGCTCTTCACTTACTTCTAATGGATCATGTTTTTTAGATCCAATTGTGAATGTCCAAAGACCACTTGGGTAAGTTGGAATGTTTGCTGTGTATAAACGAGTGATTGGGAAGATCTCTTTTACGTCTTTAAACACAGTTGTAATTAGTTCTGGTGTAAACCAAGGGTTGTCCGTTTGTGCAACGAAAATACCATCTTCTTTTAACGCTTTTGAAATTCCAGCGTAGAAGCCTTTTGTAAATAGGTTTACCGCTGGTCCTACTGGCTCAGTAGAATCTACCATAATTACATCGTATTCATTTTCGCTTTCTGCGATATGTAGGAAACCGTCTCCTACTTTTACTTCTACACGCTCATTATCTAATGCGCCTGCAATTGATGGTAAGTATTGTTTAGAGTACTTAATTACTTTTCCATCGATTTCAACAAGAGTTGCTTTCTTTACACTTGGGTGTTTTAACACTTCACGAATAACACCACCATCACCGCCACCAACAACTAATACGTTCTCAGGGTTTGGATGTGTAAATAAAGGTACGTGTGCTACCATTTCGTGATAAACGAACTCATCTTTTTCTGTTGTCATAACCATGCCATCTAAAATAAGCATGTTTCCGAACTCTTCCGTTTCGACCATATCAAGTTTTTGGAATTCTGTTTGCTCCGTATGTAATGTGCGGTTAATACGCGCCGTAATCCCAAAATGTTTTGTTTGTTTCTCAGTGAACCATAGTTCCATCGTACAATCACGCCTTTCAATGCAAATTTATAATAGGGACATCATTAATGTCCCCTAACAAAAATAAAACAAAACATCCAAAATGTATAGTTAAAAGTACAAAAATACCGAAAATATATTTTAGTCAGAGGGTTCTAACATATGTGTGGAAAGGGTTTGCACCGTAAAAGGAAAGAAAACCCTTTCTTAAGAAAGGGTTTTTGTCTCTATTTCTAATGGTTTACGAATTGGAATTAGGATCATAATACAACCAACTAACACAACAATTCCACCTACTAAAAACGGACTTTGTGGTGAAACAGTATGACCGATAATTCCTGATAAAATCGGAGCAATCGCACCACCTAACCAACGAACAAAGTTATAAACACCTGACGTAACAGATCTTTCATAAGGTGAAATATCCATTACATAACTTGTATATAATGCATTGTTTAAGCCAGATGCCAACCCTGATAAAACGATAAGAGTAATTTGTAACCACATAATTTTCACAAAGAATAGTGCAATTAAGAAAATCGCAAATACGAGTAAACTACCCTTCAATAATGTTTTTGGTTCATATTTCCCTTCTAGCTTATGTGCTAAAATTGCAGAACCGTAAGCTAACGCGAGTCCCCATCCGCAAAATACAAAGCCTAATTGAATAGCTGATAAATGCATAATAAGTGGTGAATATGCTAACACGACAAAAAATCCGTAGTAGTATAGCATCCCTGAAATGGCACCTTGCATAAATGGTTTATACTTCACCAGGTTAAGTAATTCCCCTACGCCAGCAGCCTTACGCTTCACTTTTCGTTCTGGTTCTTTTACAAAAAAGAATACTAAAATAAATGCTAAGAAAATTAAAATACTCGTCGCGAAAAACGGATAACGCCAAGAATGACCACCTAATATCCCGCCTAATAACGGTCCGCCAGCCATACCTAAGCCGATAGCTGCTTCGTATAATCCTACTGCTTCATGAACTTCTTTACTTAATGCAATCAATAAAGTCATCGCCGTCGCGAAGAACATCGCATTCCCTAATCCCCATCCAGCGCGGAAAAGAGATAATTGAGCAATCGTTTGCGACATACCACATATAAACGCAAATACAGTCACAATCGCAAGACCGATTGTCATCATCCGTTTATCACCAAATCTCGATGCAAATATACCAGCTGGTAACATCATAATTGCCATCGTTAAAATATAAGCGGTAAATAACATTTCAACTTGCCAATGCGATGCACCAATTTTCTCTGCAATAATCGGCAAAATTGGGTCGACTACTCCTATACCCGAAAAGGCAAGGAAGGTAGCCACCACTGTAATCAATCTCCCTAGTTTTTGTTTGCTCTCCATTTTGATTACTCTCCTTTTGTGCTCTCTAAAAATGTTACTGCACGATGTAAACTATCTTCTAGTTCTGCCTTTACACGTTGCATTTGCTCCATTTTTCCGTCTAACGTTTGCACTTGTTTTTCAAGCATATCTTTAATTTCTTGAATCACTTCACGATCACGAGGGTTTTCGCTATTTCTTCTTTGCTCCATTCTTTCTTTTAGTGATAAGAAATGCTGCATTTCTTGAAGTGTGATTCCTAGCACTTCTTTCGCTTCTACAATTCTTTTAATTCTGGCAATATCCTCATCCGTATACAGACGGATATTTCCCTCACTACGTTCTGGGGGATGAATTAAACCAATTTCCTCATAATAACGAAGTGTACGTTTTGTTAAACCGACTTGCTTTGTTACTTCATCAATTTTATACATGTTTATTTCTCCCTTCACTTGATTATTACATTTTACGTTAACGTTAACTTTTATGCAACTGTTAGACTTTTGTAAATGTTTATCATATTCAATTGTATTTTCACTAAAGCAGTTTCATAATAAAAGAAAAGAGATAATAAGGAGAATTTCACATGAGTAAACCACTTATTTTCGCTCACCGCGGAGTAAAAGGAACACATCCCGAAAATACGATGATTGCCTTCCAAGAAGCAGAACGCATTGGTGCTCACGGAATTGAACTCGATGTCCACTTATCAAAAGATGGTGAACTTGTCGTAATTCACGATGAAACCGTCGATCGTACAACAAATGGCGTTGGACTTGTTTCTGAAAAAACGGTAGAGGAACTACAATTATTGGACGCTGGTAGCTATAAAGACCCTTCTTTCCATGAAGCAAAAATCCCAACGTTGCGTGAGGTTTTCATTTGGCTTTCCACAACGAACTTACAACTAAATATTGAATTAAAGACAGATGTTATTCATTACCCAAATATTGAGGAAAAAGCTGTTGCACTTGTGCGTGAATATCATCTTTCTAATCAAATTGTATTTTCATCATTTAACCATGACTCTGTTTCATTATTAGCAGAAATTGCTCCTGAAATCCCAAGAGCAATTTTATATGATACACCACTTGCCGATCCAATTTCCGAAGCAAAACATAGAGAAGCAAGTGGATTACATCCAAACTTCCAGTTATTAACGAAAGAATTTGTGCAGTTAGCACAAGAGCAAGGATATGTTTTCCGTCCATATACAATTAATGAATACAAAGATTTACAAACTATGATTGATTATGGTGTAGATGTCATCATTACCGATTGGCCAGCACGTGCCTTTGAGCTCCTTTCTTAATGGAAAGGGCTTTTTTATTTTCGAAATTTCATTGTTTAAAATAAACGAAAACCCTCAATACTAATACAATAACGCTTGTATTAATGAGGGGCTGAAAAAAGATGGATCAAACTATGAATCCAAAACTTAAAAAATATAAACGTCTTTTCTTCACCGCAATGTTTTCGTGCGTCCTTTTCTTCGTTTTTTCTTTTTTTGTTATTATTATAGTTGCAAAAATTATGGGACCTCCTCCTGTTGCGGTCCCGCAAACAAGCGTCTTTTACGCAAACGATGATACTGTTATTGGACAAAGTAACGAAATTCAAAAACGTTACAATGTCTCTCTTAATGAAATTTCACCTTATGTAAAAGAAGCGACCCTTTCTATTGAAGATCAAAGATTTTATAAACATCACGGCTTCGATTTGAAACGGATTGCAGGTGCAATTGTTGCTGATTTAAAAGCGATGGCAAAGGTACAAGGAGCTAGTACAATTACACAACAATACGCGCGTAATCTGTATTTAGATCATGATAAAACGTGGAAACGAAAATTGTTAGAAGCAATGTACACTATCCGCCTTGAAGTAAACTATAATAAAAATCATATTTTAGAAGGATATTTAAATACAATTTATTACGGACATGGCGCTTATGGCATCGAAGCTGCGTCCCGTCTATATTTCGATAAAACGGCAAAAGAGTTAACATTAGCAGAAGCTAGTATGCTGGCAGGTATCCCGAAAGGGCCAAGTGTCTATTCTCCCTTTTTGAAAGAGGATCGTGCTAAAGGACGACAAGCTCTCATATTAGATGAAATGGTAAAGCAAGGATATATTACGAAGCAACAAGCAGCCTTAGCGAAGAAAGAAACACTAACTTTTGCCTCATTAGATACGAAAAAAGTAGCAGAGGTCGCACCATATTTCCAAGATGCTGTACAAGCTTCGCTTCTTCGTGATGTCGGATTAGACGAACAAGCTTTACAACGAGGTGGCTTACGAATTTATACAACGCTAGACCCTAAACTACAAGCTGTAGCAGAACAAGCTGTAAAGGATCATATACCTGACACAACAAACATACAAACTGCTCTCGTCTCTATGAATCCAACGACAGGTGAAGTGGCTGCTCTTGTTGGCGGAACCGATTATACTACGAGTCAATTTAACAGGGCTACACAGGCCATTCGTCAGCCTGGTTCTACATTTAAGCCATTTCTATATTATGCGGCATTAGAACGAGGATTCACGCCTGCTACGCGCTTAAAAAGCGAATATACTGTATTCACCTTAGGTGACGGCGTTTCAAAGTATAAACCGAAGAACTATAAAGATTATTATGCCGATGATTTCGTAACGATGGCACAAGCTCTCGCAGTCTCTGATAACATATATGCTGTGAAAACGAATTTGTTTTTAGGAGATGACGCGCTTGCAAAAACAGCGAAACAATTTGGAATTACAAGTGCATTAAAAGATGTACCTTCTCTAGCTCTCGGTACATCACCAGTAAAACCAATTGAAATGGTTAACGCTTATAGCATGTTCGCAAACGGTGGAAAAGAAGTAAAACCTACTTTCATTCGCCGCATTATGGATCATGAAGGAAATATATTATACGATGCTCATTTAGAGAGTAAACAAGTTCTCGACAAGAGCAAAGCGTTTGTAATGGAAGAAATGATGACTGGTATGTTTAATAAGAAACTAAGCAGTTATGCTGCTGTAACTGGCCAATCGATGTTATCAAAATTATCAAGAACATATGCCGGCAAATCTGGTTCTACTGAAACGGATAGTTGGATGATCGGATTTACTCCGCAAATCGTAACAGGTGTATGGGTCGGATATGATCAACCTAAATCTATTTCAAACGTAGCAGAACAAGGATATGCGAAGAAAATATGGACTGATACGATGGAGAAAGGCTTAGATGGACAGCCTAAAAAAGAATTTAAACAACCAAGTGACGTCGTAGCGGTTAATATCAATCCAGAGAACGGTAAAATTGCTACAAAAAATTGTCCTATTTCTGTGAAAATGTATTTCGCTAAAGGTACCGAACCGACTGAATATTGTATGGATCACGTCGATGATAAAGAAGAATTTGAAAAAACGACTGAAGAAAAGAAAAAAACAAGTTGGTGGAAAAAATATCTTCCTTGGTAAAAAAAATAGCTGACGGGCACCCGTCAGCTATTTTTTATTCACTTAATAATGCACGGCGCAATTCTTCACTAGATTCATTCCAAATCGCTTCATTATGTTCTTTCAAGAACGTACCAAGTACCTTTTTAGATGATTCATCCATATGGTCAACCATAATGTGACGCTTCAATGATTTATCCATTTTATTTACGTGTTCTGGAAGTGATTTATATCCGCGGCGAATCTCACGGTCAACTGTCATTTCACAAGCTGTTACACCTGCGTAATACGCACCTGTCGCAGTTCTTTCAATTGTTACCCAAACAAGCCAAAATGGTTTTCCATTTGGAACTTCATCTTTATTTGTTAAAAACTTAATACCTTTTTCTACTGTACTACGTGCATGCATCGCACCGATATCAACGAATGCAGTCTTCTCTAGTACATCAACAAATACAGGTGAAATATTTTCTAAGCTTAATGCCCCAACACCAAATCCACCATGTCCATCTGTTGAATCATTTTTCACGATATTAAAACCGATTTTTTTCTTTTTCTCTGTCATATGTAAAATCCTCCTCACTTAAAAATTATAAAAGGCCAAAAATAGGCGCAATGATGCTATCTAAAAATACAAATACATGCGGAATAACTACCTGAAAAATAGGTTGAATTGTATAATTACTAAGCGGTGTAATAACGAGAATTAATAACGCAATTGCCCCGTATTTTTCATACTGTGTCATTTTCGCGCGAATATTTGCTGGCGCTAAATCTTCCACAACTCGATATCCATCAAGTGGCGGGATTGGTAATAAGTTAAATACAAGTAAAACGATATTCAGCATAATAAAAATCTGGAAAAATTGAGCTAACGTATCTGCCACTGCAGATGGAATTGAGTATAATACACCAAATTTTAATAAGCTATACCAAATAATTAAACCAATTGCACTTAAAATTAAGTTACTAATCGGCCCTGCAATTGAAACTAATATACCTGCCAGACGCGGTCTTTTAAAGTTATATGGGTTAACAGGAACTGGTCTTGCCCAACCGAATCCAAGAATTAATACTGCAATCAAACCGATAGGGTCTAAATGGGCCATCGGTGATAACGTTAAACGCCCTTGTCTCTTTGCTGTATCGTCCCCAAATTTATATGCAACATATGCATGTGCAAATTCATGAACGGATAGTGCAATAATAATTGCCATTGCTACTAACGGAATTTCGTGCAATGGATATCTAAATAACTGATCCATACTTCATCTCCTCTTCCATATGTCAAAAAAAGAAATTATTTGTTTTTTCGATTGTTCTTCCCCATAATCCGCTATAATAAGAGTGTAACTTACATAAAAGGAGCGATTGTACATGCCATACGTAACAGTGAAAATGCTAGAAGGACGCACAGAAGAACAAAAGAAAGCTCTTGCTGAGAAAGTAACAGCAGCAGTAAGCGAAACAACTGGTGCTCCTGAAGAAAACATCGTTGTTTTCATCGAAGAAATGTCTAAAAACCATTATGCAGTTGGCGGAAAACGCTTAAGCGACAAATAATTTCAAGTTTTTTCATAAGAAGCAGCCATTAGCTGCTTCTTATTTCTTTCCTTCTAACAACTCAATAATTCTCTCTTTATATTTTCCTTTTCTTCCATCTTCATAGATTAAATCATGTGGATAGAATAGCTTTTGATCCGTTCTTTTCTTACCTGTAATCGCCTCAACAATATCCGACTCACGTGAAAGCTCTCTAAGCTCTCCGTTTGGCATAAGAAGTAGGATTGGTAGACGCTCTTCTTCTTCTCCTGCACGATAAAAGTCATACGGTAAGTCTGATGTTGAATCAACTACTAAATAATACTCCGGATCAAGTCCAATCTTTTTAAATAAACTACTTAATTCCATCCAATTATCTAAACCGTGTTTATCTGTAAACTCTACATATTTAAATAGATTTCGATTCATAAAACGGCGGCATAAATCGCTTAAAATTGGATCTTCTTCTTCCTGCCATACTTGGAAGTAGTAATACATAACGTTCTCGTCTAACTTTAAATAATCCTCTACTGTTACTTCTTCTTCAAATAAAGAATAGAAATGAACAGGATGATTTTTAAATGTATAATACTTCTCGTGCAGTGATTTCGCACGGTGTAAAATCTTCGTTAAAATAACTTCTGCACTTCGCGTTACCGGGTGGAAATATACTTGCCAATACATTTGATAACGACTCATAATGTAATGCTCAACAGCATGCATACCACTATTTTTAATGACTACTTGATTCCCATACGGACGCATTACACGCAGTATACGTTCCATATCGAAGTTTCCGTACTTTACGCCTGTAAAATAAGCATCTCTTAATAAATAATCCATACGATCCGCATCAATTTGACTCGAAATCATACTAATCGCTAATTTATTAGTAGACGTTTTTGCAATTACATCTGCTACCTTTTGTGGAAACTCCTTATCAACACGACTTAATACATCATTAATCTCCGTATCGCCAACGATAATCTTTTGCGTAAATTTCTCATGATCTAATGAAAATACTTTTTCAAACGAGTGAGAAAATGGGCCGTGGCCGACATCATGAAGTAATGCCGCACATAAACATAACAATCTATCTTCAGCATTCCAATTTGGTCTGCCATCAAACACATCATCAATCATACGACGAATAATTTCGTATACACCTAAC
Source organism: Bacillus sp. PK6-16 (assembly GCF_056530295.1). Lineage (NCBI taxonomy): Bacteria > Bacillati > Bacillota > Bacilli > Caryophanales > Bacillaceae > Bacillus > Bacillus sp. PK6-16. The sequence continues at coordinate 118,022 of NZ_CP096511.1, read as the reverse complement.
GAATGAGTAAAGCGACTATGCTCTGCACCGTGAAATGTAAAAAATGTCGTTCCAAGCTGCTTAATACGGCGCAAGCGTTGAAATTCTTTCGTTCCGATTAAATCCCAAATAACACGATCACGCACGTGCACATATTTATGTACTGGGTCTTTAAACACTTTTGTTTCGCTGAGTTTGTCGTTTAAATATACCACTTTCCGACATCCCCCTTTCTTTACTACATTCTTACTTTATATTATAAACGAAATGAGAAACAGAAAGAAATGAAAGACTGTATTAATTCCCTTTATAAAAAGAAAAAATCACCTTTACCGAAGTAAAAGTGATTTCCTTTATACATTATTTACCTAAAACGAATTCAGCAACTTCGTCTAAGATCATATCTTTCCCAAGTGGGAAGTAACCTTTGTTTAAGTCTTCATTTTTAATTGTAAATACGTGGTTGTTTTTAACAGCGTTCATGTTTTTCCAAATTGATTCTTCTTGGAATTCTTTCAAGCGCTGAGAACCGTCACCAGTTGTAAACACGAATAAGTAATCTGGGTTATAATCGATTAAAGCTTCTTTTTGTACTTGTACTAACGGTTTATCAGTTGGTGTACCTTTAACTGCTGGTAGTTTTAAATCATTAAAGATTACGCTACCGTAACCGTAGTCACCGTATACGCGGAAAGCATTTGGATATGCAGCCATTTTCATAAATGTTGCTTCACCAGTTTTAGCGACGATTTTGTCATGTAATTTGCTTGCTTTTTCATCATACTTTTTGAACCATTCTTTTGTTTCTTTTTCTTTACCGAAGATTTGACCTACTTCTTCAAATTTTGGACGCCATTGATCTAATGGAGTGTTTAACATAACTGTTGGTGCAATTTTAGATAATTGATCATAAATCTTTTCTTGACGATTATTTACAAGAATTAAATCTGGTTTTGCAGCAGCTACTGCTTCGATGTTAATTTTATCGCCCCAAGCAGAACCAACTGGTTTAACGTCTTTTAGTTTCTTTTCAATATGTGCATCAATTTTTTCTTGAGATGTATTAGCAGTAATAACCGGTTTCATACCGAAAATTAATAATTCTTCTGTTGAACCACTAAGGTCAGCAATTTTCTTTGGGTTTGCAGGAATTTTAATTTCCCCTTTTGCATGTTTTACAGTGCGCTCTTCAGTCTTTGCATCTGCTTTCTTTTCTTCTTCTTTGTTAGAACAAGCTGCAAATAGTACAGAAGTCACAACTAGTACCATTGCTAATAGTGCCATTTTAAAATTCTTCATGTTCCCACTCCTTCTAGCTGTATTTATCTTATAAGTTACAACGAACTATAAGAAACAAAGATAACAATTAATCAATATATATTTATTAATTGTTGTTAATAACCCATTCTAACGGGCGTTCAACTTCCCATTCTTATATAAGAAGCTCAACGTCCATTAGAAGTCCCCCTCTTCACGAGGGGGTTCTACTTATGCTTTTTTACGCAATTGATTACTAATCATCGCTAAATCATATGTTAAACAAATTGGCTTACAGTTTACTGGACATGGAACGATTTGAGCTTCAATCTCAAATACGTTACGAAGTGTTTCACTTGTCATAACTTCATCTGGCGTTCCTTGTTTCATTAACTTACCTGCTTTTAATGCAATCATATGATCTGAGAAACGAGAAGCGTGATTTAAGTCATGGATAACCATAACAATCGTTCTACCTTCTTCTTCATTTAACTTTTTCAATAAGTTTAATACTTCTAATTGATGAGCCATATCTAAGTACGTCGTTGGTTCATCCAATACAAGTAATTCTGTTCCTTGTGCAAGAGCCATTGCAATCCAAACACGTTGACGTTGACCGCCTGATAGCGCTTCTGCTGGACGATTCGCAAATTCTTTCATTCCTGTCACTTCAAGTGCCCAGTTAATGTAGCGATAATCCTCTTCTTTCAACGTGCCAAACCCTTTTTGATGAGGGAATCTTCCATATGACACAAGCTCAAATACAGTAAGACCCGTTGGTACTTCTGCAGTTTGTGGTAAAATCGCCATTTTCTTTGCAATTTCTTTCGTTGGCTGTTTCTCAATTGCTTTTCCGTCAAGATAAACAGTACCTTGCTTTGCCTTCAAAATACGAGACGCCGTTTTTAATAATGTGGACTTCCCACAACCATTTGGTCCAATAATTGTTGTAATTTTCCCTTCCGGAATTTCAACTGTTAATCCATCAATAATTAAACCTTCATTATAGCCAACCGATACCGCATCCACCGCTAAAGTTGCCATACGAAAAGCCTCCCTTTATTTTGTCCTCATAAGTAAATAAATGAAATACGGTGCACCAATTACAGAAATAACAAGACCGACTGGTATTTCTGAAGTTGTTAGTACACTTCTTGAAATTACGTCTGCGAATAAAAGTAAAAACGTTCCTATTAGCGCAGCTGTGGGCAACATAATTTGATGTTTACCACCAACAAGGCGCCTTGCTAAATGCGGGGCCATTAAACCAATAAAGCCAATTCCGCCGGCAACAGCAACAGATGCACCTGCTAAACAAACTGCAATAAATAATAATTTACGTCTTTCTTTTTCTACGTTTACACCAAGGCCAACTGCTGTAGAATCGCCTAGGTTCATTACATTTAATATGTGTGCTTTACTTATAGCAAGCGGTAAGAAAATAACCATCCATGGAAGTACACTTAATACGAATTTCCAATCTGTCCCCCATAGACTTCCTGCCAGCCAAATCGTAGCAAAACGAAAATCGTTAGATGTCATCTTCATAGAGAAAATTAAACTAACAGCTCCAAATCCAGCTGCAACGGCAATACCGACTAGTATTAATCGAGTCGATGAAACGCCGTCTTTCCATGCTAGTAAATAAATAATTACCGCTGCTAATATCGCTCCAACTAGTGCGAAGAATGGAAGAATGAATACAGATAAAAATGTACCAGTCCCTACTTTTCCGAAGAAGAAGTAGACGAATATAACAACTGTTAATCCCGCTCCAGCATTAATACCTATAATACCTGGATCAGCAAGCGGATTTCGTGATAAACCTTGCAAAATCGCGCCTGACATAGCTAAAGCAGATCCGACTAGTATAGCAATTACCATACGCGGCATACGGAATTCAAATAAAATAACAGACTGATCTTCAGCCCCTAGTCCAACCAATGACTTTAATACGTCCATTGGCGGGATTTTAAAAGTTCCTGTATTTAAACTAATAAGAAATATAGAAACGATTAGTCCTACTAAAATCGTTAATATTGAAATGTTCTTTTTTGTTAAGACACTCGTCCTCACATCTTTCCTCTCCCTTCATTACGTGCTAAGTAGAGGAAGAATGGAACCCCAATTAGCGCTGTAATTGCTCCAATTGGCGTTTCAAATGGCGGGTTAATAACGCGAGATAACATATCTGCACATTCAATTAACAGCCCACCTAAGACCGCAGAACATGGAATAACCCATCTATAGTCCGAGCCTACGAGGAAACGAGTCATATGCGGAATTACAAGACCAACAAATCCAACTGATCCTGCCATGGAAACTGCGGAACCCGTTAAAACAAGAACAAGTACTGTTCCTATAAATTTAATCAATGTCGTATTTTGACCAAGTCCAATTGCAATTTCTTCACCGAAGCTCAAAATTGTAATATATCTCGACATCATAATTGCGATAAAAAGACAAACAAGGCCAATTGGCACTAACATATTAATACTTTGCCATTTCACTCCAGCGACTCCGCCTGCATTCCACATACTCACCTCTTGGGCAAGATTGAAATACAATGCGATTCCAGATGAAATTGCCCCTAATAAAGCACTAATAGCTGCACCTGCTAAAGCTAATTTCACAGGTGTTAATCCACCTGGTGAAGAAGATCCAATTCCATATACAATGCTTGCACCAAACGCAGCTCCAATAAAAGATGCGATAACAAACATTAAATAAGGTGAATTAGGGAAAAATGCATACATAATTGCAATTCCAAATACAGCTCCATCTGTAATCCCCATTAACGATGGTGAAGCAAGTGGATTTCGCGTCATACCTTGCATAATTGCTCCTGATACCGCTAAAAAGGCACCTGCAACTACGCCCCCTATTGCTCTAGGCATGCGAAGCTCTTGAATTACGTTATGATGTGTAATAGATCCATCAAACTGAAATACAGCTTGCCATACAGTCTTTAAACTAATATCTGCAGCCCCAAAAGAAATAGAAACTGCCATGCTTAAAGCTAACAAAATTGTACCCGCTACTAAAATAATAGAAGCGATGAGCGGTCTGCTCTTAATCTCTTTAACATTCTCTTCTTGCTGTTCTATACTGCTTGCGCTCGCTTCCATCCCTCAACCATCCTAACCAACAACATATATTTATTGAAATGAAATTTATTCTCAAATAGTAATAAAAAAATTAGGTGAATTGTTATTTCCCTGATAATGATTCTCAGAATCAGACACTTCTATTCTACCTATCGCTTTAAAAGACTGTCAACCATTATTTTGAAATATAAATTTATATAAATTGGAATTTTAATACAAAAGTTATGTCCATCCTTTAGAAAACGTTCATCCACACAAGATTACTTTCGCAGAATAAACCATTCCTCTTATGGGCATAAAAAAGAAGAGGAATCTTTTCACTCTTCTTTTTCTTACTTATTTAACTTTGCTTCAATTTTCACGATTAACTCATCTTCTGTTGGAGCCGCAACTGGACGGTTATTTACAAATGCGAATGATTTTTTACGACCAGGACCACAGTAAGACTGACATCCAACTTCAATCGTTGCACATGAATCTACTTTTTTTAGCTTCGGAACTAACGTTTTAACGTTCGTTGCCTGACAGTCATCGCACACGCGAAACTCGTTTCCCATTATATAACACTTCCTCTATTTTAAACTTTTCTCAAGTACATTTAAAAATAAACACTAAATGGTATTTTACCGCTCTTTGAAGCTCGTTGCAAGTTTCCCTACAAAGCCTATTCTCTACATATTGCTACATATTTATATGCTCTCCTACAGAAGCGCTCACCATTCATGGGAAAATTTTTACCTTTCATCGAAATCTACCATATTTTTAAAAGCTTTGTATAAAAGTTTATTTTTTTGCCCATTATAAAAATAGGAAGTTCATAAAAAGAAAGGGAGTTGAATCTATGAAAGTAAGACAAGATGCTTGGACAGATGAGGATGATTTATTACTTGCTGAAACGGTACTTCGTCATGTTAGAGAAGGAAGTACGCAATTAAATGCATTTGAGGAAGTAGGGGATCAGTTAAATCGTACATCTGCTGCTTGTGGTTTCCGCTGGAATGCTGTTGTTCGCTATAGCTATGAACAAGCTCTTCAACTAGCAAAAAAACATCGTAAAGATAAAATGCGTGCTGCAAGCGGTGAACAAGCGAAAAAACGTTTACTTTATACACCACCAGCTTCAGATTCGATAACTGATTATGAAGAATTAGTACAAGAAGAATCAATCGTACAATATAAAGAAGCTATTCCATATCAAGAATCTACTGCTCCTGCTGCAAGAAGCTCTATGACAATGCAAGATGTTATTTATTTTTTACAAACAGTCGGATCTTCAAATATAAAAGTGACAGCTCTTGAAAACGAGAATACGAGATTGAAACAAGAAATTAAAGCACAAATCCTTCGGAATGAGGAACTAGAAAAGAAACTAGAAAAATTAGAAAAGCAATCTCATACTGTACAAGAAGATTACGAAACACTTATGAACATTATGAACCGTGCTCGTAAATTGGCAGTCATGGATGACGAAGAACGTTCTCAAACATCTTTCCGAATGGACCGAAACGGTAATTTAGAAAAAATTGCAGAATAAGAAGGATGCATGTAATGCATCCTTTTTATTATTTCACCTCTAAGCTCCCCCTTTATATGTGAGAAAACTCCATTCTTCATTTTTTGCTATAATAGAGATTGTCATTTTAAAGATAAGGGGTTAGTTATATGAGCAATTCCCGTTCCATTTTATCTCAGCCAGAGTGGCGCATTGTAGATCAATCTAGTTTAGGACCAACATTCCATGCACTTCAGTCATTCGCAATGGATGACACATTATGCACAAGCATTGGAAATGGCAAGTCAGCCGCAACAATGCGTTCTTGGGTTCATCACAATACAATTGTCCTTGGCATTCAAGATTCACGCCTTCCGCATTTAGAAGAAGGTATTTCTTTTTTAAAACAAAACAACTTCAATGTCATTGTTCGTAATTCTGGCGGGCTTGCGGTCGTGCTTGATGAAGGTGTTTTAAATGTATCACTTTTATTTCAAGAAACAGAAAAAGGTATCGATATCGATCTTGGATACGATACAATGTGGCATTTGATTAAGGAGATGTTAAAGGATTACGACGTTACTATCGAGGCAAAAGAAATTGTTGGCTCTTACTGTCCTGGTAGTTATGACTTAAGTATTCGCGATCAAAAATTCGCTGGTATTTCACAACGTCGTATTCGCGGGGGTGTCGCTGTCCAAATTTACCTCTGTGCTACCGGAAGTGGCTCTGAGCGTGCCGCACTCGTTCGTGATTTCTACAACCTAGCAATTCAAGGGGAAGAAACACGCTTTACGTACCCTGAAATTGTACCAAGTACGATGGCCTCACTCTCAGAATTACTTGGCGAAACCATTACAGTACAAGATTTAATGATGCGTCTTTTAAAAACATTGCAGCAATTCGCTCCAAAGTTAACAACATCTCAATTAACAATAGACGAGATTCCTTTATATGAGACGAATTTACAACGTATTATTGATCGTAATAATAAAGCACTTGGCTTAGAAAAATAAAGACCGTCGCTATAATAGCGACGGTCTTTATTTCAATTCATTATAGAATTAAAGTGCTTGAGCTGCTGTAATTAAAGCTAACTTGTACACTTCTTCTTCGTTACATCCACGAGACAGATCATTTACAGGCATGTTTAAGCCTTGTAAGATTGGTCCTACTGCTTCGAAGTTACCTAAACGTTGAGCGATTTTGTAGCCGATATTACCAGCTTCTAAGCTTGGGAATACGAATACGTTAGCATCACCTTTAATTGTAGAACCTGGAGCTTTTTTCTCAGCTACAGATGGTACGAATGCAGCATCGAATTGGAATTCTCCATCTAAAGTTAACTCAGGAGCCATTTCTTTTGCAATGCGAGTTGCTTCTACAACTTTTTCTGTTTCTGGAGATTTCGCAGAACCTTTTGTAGAGAAGCTTAACATAGCAACACGTGGATCAATGCCGAATAACTCAGCAGTTTTCGCACTTTCGATACCGATTTCAGCTAAATCTTGGCTGTTTGGTGCAATGTTAATTGCGCAATCAGCGAATACATATTTCTCTTCTTCACGTACCATGATGAATACGCCAGAAGTTTTTGTAACGCCTGGTTTTGTTTTAATAATTTGAAGTGCTGGACGAACTGTATCAGCTGTAGAGTGAGCTGCACCACTTACTAAACCGTGTGCTTTGCCCATGTATACAAGCATTGTACCGAAGTAGTTTTCGTCTTTAAGGATTTTGCGAGCGTCTTCTTCAGTTGCTTTACCTTTACGGCGTTCAACGAAAGATGCTACCATTGCATCCATTTCTTCGTATGTAGCTGGGTCGTAAATATCAACGCCTGCTAATGTTAAATTCATGCTAGCAGCTTTTGCGCTAATTTCTTCCTTATTACCAACTAAGATTGGTTTTACTAACTCTTCTTTTGCTAAACGCTCTGCAGCGCCTAAAATTCTTTCATCAGTTCCTTCAGGAAGTACGATAGAAATGCCTTTTCCTTGAACTTTTTCTTTTACTGTTGTAAATAAGTTGCTCACGAATAAACCCTCCTACATATGTTAAAAAACTCTATCTTTAAGAATACTGCTTTTCTTCTATATTTTAAACTTATAGCTCCCAAAAAATAGATAAAATAAAAATGATTATATTTTCATAAAATTCAGCCGTTAAATTCACCTTGCTTAAACACTTAAATGTGACAATTTTATGCGCCAAGGTTTTATATAGATGATTTTAAAACTATATATGCTATAGTTAACGTGTAAAACTATCATTAACTGAGGTGAATAGAATGAGTGAAGCAACAACAACGTTAGATGGCTGGTATTGTTTACATGATTTACGTTCTATTGATTGGGCTGCATGGAAAACATTATCTAGCGACGAACGCGGACAAGCAGTGTCTGAATTTTTAAATGTCGTTGAAAAATGGAACGAAGTAGCTACTGCGAAAAAAGGTAGTCACGCAATGTATACAGTTGTTGGCCAAAAAGCTGATATTATGCTTATGATTTTACGTCCAACAATGGAAGAGTTAAATGAAATTGAGACAGAATTGAATAAAACAACTTTAGCTGAATATATGGTTCCTGCATATTCTTACGTATCTGTTGTTGAATTAAGCAACTACCTTCCAGCTGATGAGGATCCATACCAAAACCCGCAAATTTTAGCTCGTTTATATCCTGAATTACCGAAAGCAAATCATATTTGCTTCTATCCAATGGATAAGCGTCGCCAAGGTGATGACAACTGGTACATGCTTCCTATGGAAGAACGTAAAAAAATGATGTACAGCCATAGTAAAATTGGTCGTCAATACGCAGGTAAAGTACGCCAAGTGATTTCAGGATCTGTTGGATTCGACGATTTCGAATGGGGCGTAACATTATTCGCTGACGATGTTCTTCAATTTAAGAAACTTATATACGAAATGCGCTTCGATGAAGTAAGTGCTCGTTATGGTGAATTTGGAACATTCTTCGTTGGAAACATTTTACCAGACGAAAAAGTAGAGAAATTTTTACACATATAAATGGTGAAAAGGAACGAAATTCGTTCCTTTTTTTATTCTTCTCTATATTTATCCTCAAAAATCTCCTTTTTTCTGCACTTTTGAAGAAAAACCAACATTTTTTCAAATTTCTTGTAAAATTGTAACCTTTTTATATGTAAAGATATGCTAAAATGATACGAGCTATATGCTAAATAACGATGCGAAGGTGATAATCTATATGAAAAAAATCTTGTCTATTTTACTATTGCTTGTATTGTCAATTTCTTCCTTAGAAGTAACAACATCCCATGCGGAAGAAAAAATACATATTGAGGCGGCTGCTGCACTTTTATTTGATGCAGATACAGGAAAAATACTTCACGAGCAAAATCCAGATGAATTGCTAGCTATTGCTAGTATGTCAAAATTAATTGTTGTTTACGCTGTTTTAGAAGCAATTAAAGAAGGAAAAATCACATGGGATACGAAAGTAAATATTTCTGATTACGCTTATGAAGTCTCTCGTAATAATGAATTCTCTAATGTACCGTTCGAAAAAGGACGTCAATATACTGTAAAAGAATTATATCATTCTATTGTTATATTCTCTGCAAATGGATCTAGTATTGCTTTAGCAGAACTTCTTGCAGGAAGTGAGAAAAACTTCTTAAATCTTGCAAATGAACATGCTAAAAAGCTAGGATTAAAGAAATATAAATTTGTAAACGCTACTGGCTTAAATAACGCTGACTTAAAAGGAAAACATCCTGAGGGTACTGATCCAAATGCAGAAAACTCTATGTCAGCTCGTGATATGGGTATGCTTTCAAAAGCAATGATTACAAAGTATCCAGAAATGCTAGAGGATACAAAACAAAGATTTAGAAACTTCCCAGACAATCACCCAAAACCAATTCGTATGGAAAACTGGAATTGGATGTTACCAGGAGCTGCTTTCGCTTATGAAGGTACTGATGGTTTAAAAACCGGAAGTTCTGATACAGCTGGATACGGATTTACCATTACTGCTAAACGTGGTGATGTACGTCTTATCTCGGTTATTATTAAAACAAAATCAATGGATGAACGTTTCACGGAATCTCGTGAATTAATCGAATATGGATTTAATAACTTTGAAAAACAAAAACTAAAAGTTAATAAAAACAATACAATCTCTGTAGTAAAAGGGAAAGAAGACCAAGTAACTGTTGCACCCGAAAAAGAAATAACAGTAATTGCGAAAAAAGGTAGCAAAGAGCCTTATAAAATTGGAACTGAATTAGATAAATCTCTTTCTGAAGATGGACATTTAGTTGCTCCTATTAAGAAAGACACCAAAGTAGGCTCAATTACTTTAGAATCAACTGATAAATATGGTTTCTTAGACGGTAGTAAAAGTATGAAAGTTACTGCAAAAACGACAGAGGAAGTTGAAAAAGCAAATTGGTTTTTGTTAACAATGCGCTCTATTGGTGATTTCTTCTCAAACTTATGGTCTAAAGTTTTTTAATAAAAAAGCTGGCTCACGCTAGCTTTTTTTATTTTCCACTCTCAATGTAAAACTTCGTTTGGTTGTCATATCTGAGTCCTTTTCCTCATACGTATGAACTAGTAATTGTTACACACTTCATCTAGAGATAAAGTGAAACTTTAATCAGTGGGGGAATCCCCCGCTGATTATTAGTTGAACCAATCGGGCGTTTACGGGCAGTTTGATCTCCCATCTAATTTCTTTACTTCAACCAAATTTTAGGGCAGGAGTCTTACTGCCCGTTAATGCGGGATAAACCTCTTTCCAAAAGGTATTACAAAAAGAGAGGTGACACATAATGGGCGTTATTGCTTATAACGAAGAAGATGTAAAGTTGTTGGCTAGACTGATGCGTGCTGAAGCCGAAGGAGAAGGGCAACAAGGAATGTTAATGGTCGGAAACGTTGGGGTAAATCGTGTCCGCGGAAATTGTTTAGACTTTAAAAGCATTCGTAATTTACGTCAAATGGTTTATCAAAACCCCGGCGGTTTTGAAGCAACGCAAAAAGGATATTTTTATCAACGGGCACGCGAACAAGATATTGCCCTAGCGAGACGGACCATTCAAGGGCAACGTTTTTGGCCTGCCAACTTTGCCTTATGGTTCTTTAGACCTGAAGGTGCATGTCCACCAACTTGGTATAACCAACAAAACTCTGGTCGCTTTAAAAAGCACTGCTTCTTCCAGCCATCTGCTGGAGACTGCCCTAGCGTATATTAAGGAATAAAAATGAGGAGGGATTTTTGAATGGCACAGCAACAAAATCCGTACTATGGAACAGGTTTTTATCAACCATCTGGAACTTATGTACAACCGCAACAAATGACTCAACAACAGCAGCAAGCGATGCAACAACAAACAGCTCAAGCTGCGCAAGCTCAATATGCAATTTCTCAAGGCATGTTACCTCTAGAGCAATCCTATATTGAAAATATCCTTCGTTTAAACAAAGGTAAGCAAGCTACGGTTGTAATGACCTATGAACGTGGCAGTTCCCTTGGCACACAATCTTATACAGGTATTATTGAAGCAGCTGGCCGTGACCATATCGTTATTAGTGAACCGCAATCAGGAAAACGCTATTTACTACTAATGATCTACTTAGATTACGTAGAATTTCCAGAAGAAATTACGTATTTACCTAGTCAACAAGCAACTTATACTCCAAGACCATAAAAAAAGCTGGCAAATGCCAGCTTTTGTTTTTTTATAATCCTTTTACAACTGCAGTCCCTACTAGAATCCACGCCACAATAAACGCTACACCACCAAGAGGTGTAATTGGACCAAAGAACTTAATACCTGTCGTACTTAATGCATACAAACTACCTGAGAACATAATAATTCCAGCTACCATTAGCCAACCAGCAGTAGTTAAAAGTGATGATTGAACCTTATCCATCAATAAAGCAACTACGAATAGTCCACCTGCATGAAACATTTGATATGTAACGCCTGTTTTCCACACTTCTAACATTTTTGCAGAAATTTTATTTTCTAAACCGTGTGCTCCAAAGGCCCCTAATGCAACAGATAGCCCCGCTGCAATACAACCTAGTAAAAAGAAAATTTTCATCTTAATTCCCCTTTTTTACCTTTATCATAAGCAATTTTTGCATATAAGCCAAACGATTTATCTTCTAAAAATCAAATAAAGAATTACCGTTTGCATCACTTTCTTTTATATATACCGGCTCCCCAGAAACAGGTGCAATTGGTTGCATAGTTGTTACTGGTTGTGATCCAATTACTTGCGATGGAATTTGCGGTTCTCTATATGTAGATGTTTCAACTTGTTCATCTAATAATAAGTCACATAAAGCACGCACAACTAATAAATGTTCTTTTGACTTTTGTCCTTCACTACTTTTCGCCTTCGCAATTTCATTCGCCATTTTATTTAAAATCTTGTCGCTAGATATTTGCATTCCTTATCACCTCGTACTTTGTAATTCTTTCTCGAATTGTCCCAATTTCTCTACTGAACCAAATACTATTATCATATCACGTTCTTTCAATTTTTCCTGCCCTGTCGGATTATGTATAATATTCCCATTTCTTGAAATCGCTAATATTGTTACATCAAACTGATTCCTTACATTACTCTCTAGTAACGATTTACCAACTAATATTGAATCTTTTCCAACTAGAATTTCTTCAATGACAAATGACTGTTCTACTCCATACAACACTGTATCAATATAATGAACGGTTAATGGATTTGCAATACCTTTTGCGATATGAATACCTGCCATACTAGATGGATTAATAACCTTATTTGCACCGGCGCGCCTTAATTTTTCTTCAGTTTCTGGCTTTTCAGATCTCGCAACAATTTTAATCGTATCGTTTAATCCTCTTGCTGTTAATGTAATAAATACATTTTCGGCATCATTTGCAACAATAGCAACTAAACCAGCCGCTTTTAAAATTCCGGCATTATGTAATACTTGATCTTCCGTTGCATCTCCATGTACAAATAAAAGCTTTTCCTGCTCCAATATACTTTCATCTTTATCAACAACGACAAATGGAATATTCTTTTCTTGCAATTCATGTACAACTTGAAGCCCCACTCTACCGCAACCACATACTATAATATGATTTTTCAACTGCGCTATTTGTTTATCCATCTTCTTCCTCCGTACTGCATGAAATAAATTCCCTTCAATAATCATAGCTGCCACTACCCCAATTGCATACGTAACAATACCTACGCCAACAGGAATAATAAGAAGCGCAAATACTTTCCCCGCTTGCGTTACAGGAACGGCATCTCCGTATCCAACAGTCAATACAGTAATCATTGTCATCCAAAATGCTTGAAACAAACTAATCTCTTCAATCGTCATAAATCCTATCGTTCCTAGAATTACAACAAAAGTCATACATATAACTGCTATCCATAATTGCTTACGTGCATTCATACCGTGTTTCAACTCTTTTCTCTATCTACAATCTTTGCCAGTGGAAATAAAATACGTATATACTAGATACGGAATCTATGAAAGAGGTTGATATAATGAAGACATTTCTTTCCGCCTTACAATGGGCACTATTTATTTTAGCTGGAAGCCTTATTGTACCAATTAGTGTCGCAACTAGTTATGGTCTTGATGGTGCTGAAGCTATCGCATTCGTACAAAGAACGTTATTTGTTCTAGGTTTTGCTGGTCTCTTGCAAGCTATATTTGGGCATAAACTTCCTATTCAAGAAGGTCCTGCTGGCCTTTGGTGGGGAATTTTCTCCCTTTACGCAAGTTTAGGCGTCGTGCTATTTGGATCAAGCAATGAGACACTTAAAGTTCTTCAATATGCTTTCTTATTAAGCGGTATTATTTGTATTATTCTTAGCGTTTTTGGACTTATTGATAAACTTGTTCGCTATTTTACACCGACAGTCATTGGAACGTATTTATTTCTTCTTGTCGCGCAGCTTAGTGGCTCCTTCTTAAAGGGAATGTTTGGCCTTGATGGAAAACATACAGAAGTACAACCTAACGTATTTATTCTTTCACTCATTGTTATTTTACTATCCTTTTTCATCATGAAGCTACCTATTATTGGACAATATTCCGTTCTTTTCAGTATCGTATGCGGCTGGATATTATTCGCATGTTTCGGATTATCTAATCCAATAACACCAGTGACAGACATAATCCGTTTTCCATCCTTATTTGTTTTCGGAATGCCTCGTGTTGAATGGAACATGGTAATTACGGTCATTTTCGTTACACTCTTACTTCTAACAAATATGTTAGCAAGCATTCGCGTTGTACAAAAGGTTGTCTCTAAATATGAAGAAAACGCTGCATCAGATCGTTTTAAACAAGCTGGCATTATAACAGGAATCAACCAATTGCTAGGCGGCCTATTTTCAGCTATTGGGCCTGTCGCTATTTCTGGATCAGCAGGTTTTATTGCAACGACTAATATTTATAAACGTCTCCCGTTTATATTAGGGTCAAGCTTTATTATTGTCGTTAGTATATTTCCAAAGATTACTTCATTCTTTGCAGCAATCCCTGTTGCAGTTGGTTATGCCGCTATTTATCCTGTATTCGCAAGCATGATTGGTCTCGCCTTTCGAGAATACGAAACTGTCCAGGATAAAGAACGATTATTTAAAGTAGCCGGTCTTTCAATCTTTACAGGAGTCGGAGTTATGTTTGTTCCAGCAGGAGCATATTCCACACTTCCACCATTTCTAGCATCGTTTTTAAGTAATGGTCTCGTTCTTGGATCTGTAATGGCAATCTTGCTAGAAATACTATTTTCTCGTTCCGCTGCAAAACAAATATCTTAAATTGGAAAACTTCCATTATTGCACTCTACCTTTAGAGTTGTTACGATAAAATCAAACTTTAATCATTGGGGTTTTATTCTTCCCCAATGATTATTAACCAATATTATGAGCAACAACTCATAATAATTTATCTACTTCTTTTCAAAGAGGTTTGATGTCTTACTATTATTCCTCAACATCTTCATGAACATGTATTTTGATTTCAATTAAAGAAAGGAATTTTCTATATGACTTATAAAATGATTGTTTTAGATTTAGATGATACTTTATTACGTGATGACCATACTATTTCACCTCGTACGAAAGAAGCGTTAATGACTGCACAAGAGCAAGGTGTAAAGGTTGTACTTGCTTCTGGACGTCCAACGTTTGGTATGCGCAATGTAGCCAAAGAACTTCGTTTAGAAGAATACGGCAGTTTCATTCTATCTTTTAATGGTGCAAAAATTATTAACTGTAAAACAAACGAAGAAATCTTTAGTAGTACGCTATCTCCTGAAATCGTTCACAACCTATTTGAAATTAGTCAAACTGAAGATGTATGGATTCATACTTATATGGGCGATGATATCGTAACGGAAGAAAATAATCCTTATACTGAAATTGAGGGCGATATTACCGGTATGCCAATTGTTGTAGTAGATGACTTTAAAGCCGCAGTTAAAGAGCCTGTAGTAAAAGTATTAATGAATAAAGAGGCTGAACGCCTTGTTGAAGTTGAAAAGAAACTACAAAAACAACTAGAAGGCCAATTAAGCGTGATGCGTTCGAAACCATTCTTCTTAGAATTTACAGAAGCCGGTGTTACAAAAGGAACGAGCTTAAACAAACTGATTCAAAAGCTTGGCATTAAGCGTGAAGAAGTTATCGCAATGGGCGATAGCTATAACGACCAAGCAATGATTGAATTTGCTGGTCTTGGCGTTGCAATGGGAAATGCACCTGAGGATATTAAAGAAATTGCAAACTACGTAACAGATACAAATATGAACGATGGTGTTGCAAAAGTTGTAGAGAAATTCGTTTTAAAAATGGATGTACTTGTTTAATATTTTCATTCACAAAACCTATTTGAAGTCAAATACTTCAAATAGGTTTTTATTTAAATTCTCATGCTTTTGTGACTATATTTTGAACTTTGCACTATTCTCGTAGTGTAAACTTTCTTTTTGTATATAATGAAACAAAATAGACTATTTTATTTTGAAAAAGAATACAAATTTACTATATACAAGCATACGTTAAAGGAGGCTACTTTATGTTATCTACACCAATCGGACGATTAAGAGCAATTGGACTAGTTGAGGGTATTTCTTTCCTATTACTATTATTTGTAGCAATGCCATTGAAATATTTCGCAGGATTTGCAACAGCTGTTAAAATTACAGGCATGGCTCATGGTGTTCTATTTATTCTATTCATCTTTGCAGTAATTCAAGTAACAATCGTACACCGTAAATCAATTTTATGGGCACTTGGAGCATTCGTTTCATCAGTTATCCCATTTGGTACTTTTGTACTAGATGCAAAATTAAAGAACGAGCAACAATGATAATAAAAAGGTAGTTAACAACTGTTAACTACCTTTTCTATTTATAAATTTGGAATTTCCCAATCAATTTCTCTTTCGCCCATATTAGCTAAAATCGTATTTATTTTAGAATATGGCTTACTACCAAAGAAACCACGTCTTGCCGATAATGGGCTTGGATGTACAGATTCGATAATATGATGATTCGGATTCGTAATTAATTTCTTCTTCGCCTGCGCATGGCGCCCCCACAATATGAAAATAACTGGCTTTTCACGTTCGTTCAACAGTTCAATTACACGATCTGTGAAGTGCTCCCATCCTTTTCCCTTATGAGAATTTGCTTCGCCTTGACGAACTGTTAATACGGTATTTAGTAATAATACTCCTTGTTCCGCCCATTTTACTAAATAACCGTTATTCGGGATTTCATAACCATATTCATCTCGAAGTTCTTTATACATATTTAACAATGACGGTGGTGTTTTAACACCAGGTTGCACAGAAAAGCTTAAACCATGCGCTTGATTCGGTCCATGATATGGATCTTGCCCTAAAATGACAACCTTTGTATTTTCATAACTTGTATACTGAAGAGCGTTAAAAATATCTTCTACCTTCGGATAAACAACATGCGTGCTGTATTCTTCTGTCAAAAAACTGGATAGAGTAAGATAATACTCTTTCTCGAATTCTGGTGCCAATAGTGGCTCCCAATCATTCTTTAAAACATTTTCCATACTGTCACTTCCTGTCTAATTAATTCACCATATCCTGTCTTGTAAATACTACGAACGAAATAACAAGAGAAACAACTGCCCAAACAGTTAAATTCATCAAAGAAAATCCCATCGATAAACCTTGTAATGCAGGTAATTTTCCTGATAAATAATCCGTTAATGATAAATTCACACTAAAAATATATTTGGCGCCTTCCCAAGATGTTGCGAACGAGCTTAAAATACCGCCTGCAATTAATGCAGCTAGCATAACGCCCATACCAGCTGGTGTATTACGAATTAAAACAGAGACCATAAATGATATAGTTCCGACAACGATAGCAACAAACCAGGCTAGTCCATACGCCATTAAGATGTATTGCCACTGCGGAATAAGATGCACAAAGTTCGTATTTAACGTTTCCTTATCAATGACGAATCCTGTTAAAACAGGTAAATTCCATCCCGAGTACCCAAATACAAGCCCTGATAATATGTAAGCAAACAAACCTACAAGAAACAGTATGAGCGAAATGAAAAATAACATCGTCACGTATTTACTAAGGAGTATTTTCCAGCGCCGAATCGGCCGCGTAAGTAACATCTTCATCGTCCCATCACTTCGTTCTCCTGAAACGATATCAATGGCGACAATCATTACGAGAAGCGGAATAAATAATGTAATTCCTTGTTCAATAAATGCTCTGACAAAAGTCGGTGCACCCGGTGCCATCGGATTAATATCATGATCTAAATAATATTGTTGTTGCTCAACTCTTACCTTTAACCAATCACGCCATTCTTCTGGCAACCTAGAATTGTTCAACCGGTTCTGAGAATCAACAATTTGCTGTTGCAATGAAACCTTCCAATCAGTTGTACCGAGTCTTTTTTGTGTCGTTTCTATTTCACGATACTGCGCATACACAAAAAGCGGGATCAAGATTGCTAAAATAAGCATGACAACAAAAATACGTTTCTTGCGGTAAATCTTTTCTGATTCATTTAAAACTAGATTCGCAAATTCACGCATGCTGCTCACCCCTTGTGAGTTCAATAAATAAATCTTCTAGCGTAAATACAAGCTCCTTAACGCTATGTACATCTATTTCATTTGCGACAAAGTGTTTATTCCAACTACTTATAGATGCAATATCCATGCGGCATAGTAATCGATCGCCTTCTACACTCACTTCCCTTACTTCTTCGGCCGCTTCTAGCATATCTTTCGCCTTAGAAATCGGTGTAACAATCCATTCTACACGATCACTTGCTGTTTTAATTAATTCTTCAACCTTGGCAACTGTTATCATCTTTCCTTTATGAATAATAGCAACGCGATCGCATATCATTTGCACTTCACTTAGCAAGTGGCTTGAAATAAACACGCTCATATTTTCTTCTTTTACAAGCTTATGTATAAATTCCCTAAGTTCTCTAATCCCTGCTGGATCTAAACCATTCGTTGGTTCATCTAATATGAGCAATTTCGGATTTCCAAGGAGCGCCTGCGCAATTCCAAGGCGTTGTTTCATACCAAGTGAGTACGTTTTTACCTTGTCATGAATTCTTTCATCTAAATGAACCATTTCAGCAATTTCAATAATACGTTCATCTGATATATCACCTAACATACGAGCAAATTGCTTTAAATTTTCCCATCCCGTTAAATATGTATACAACTCTGGGTTTTCAACGATACTCCCAATTTGACGCATCGCTTCTCTGAAATTTTCCTTAATCGAATAACCACCGATAGAAATCGTACCTTCTGTCGCCTTAATCAATCCGACTAACATTCGAATGGTAGTCGTCTTTCCAGCACCATTTGGTCCTAAGAACCCGAACACTTCTCCTTGCTTTACATCAAAGGAAATATTCTCTACAAGAGTCTTCTTTCCAATTACCTTCTTCAAGTCTCGTACGGAAAGTATCATCGTCATTTTACCCCTCCTTGTTCTAGTTTTAATTTACTTACAACATTTTGAACTAAACGTTCTGCCATATACGTATAACCTACTTCGTTCGGATGAAAATGATCAGAGTATAATAAATCTTTCCCGCGGTTTTGGAATAAATCAAATGTCGGTGTAATATACACATTTTTATCGTTTAGCGCTAATTTCTCTAAAGATGCATTCCAGTCCACAACAATGTTTGAAGACCCTTTTAAATCTTCTACATCTTCAAAAGGATTGTATAAACCAAGCCAAAAAATCGGACTATCTGTATTTAATTTACGAATTTCTTCTATAATTTTCTTTGCTTCATTTTGAAACGTCTCTGTGTCAGGACGATACGTCTCTAAATCTATTTTCCCAAGTGATTCCCAGCCTGGGAACAAATCATTTCCACCAATCGTTAACACAATTACATCTGCTTGCTTAATTGAATATTGAGCGCCATTACTTTCAATTTGTTTTAATAAATCGGGCATTTTTGCACCACTAACTGCTAAATTTGTTAATGCTATTTTTTGCTTATAATCTTTTTGTAAATCCTCTTTCATTCGCCCAACATAGCCAATTCCTTCTTTATCACCAACGCCACGCGTTAATGAATCACCTAAACTAACGATTTGTAACGTTCCCGTTTTCTTTTTCTCTTTTGCCACTACATCGGTCTTTTTAATTAAATTTGAAGCTTTCGGATTTAATACATCATTTACACCTGAAACAAAGCCATATGCAAATAAACAGAAAGATGCAATTGTAATGAGTAGAATTACTTTTACTACTTTTGATCTCATATCAAAACCCCTTTTAGCCCTCATAGATTGTCCATAATTATACCAAACGAAATTTTGAAAAGCGATTTTCACACCTTCTCAATTATGTCGTTTCTCTATCTATTAACTCTGGTAATAACTCTATATGCTTCACATCTAATTTCTCTTCATTAATCTTTTCATATAATAATTCAAACGCTTTTACTCCAACGTTTTTACTAGAATGCGAAATCGTCGTTATACCCAATATATCTGCCACCTCTTGATCATCACACCCGATAATCGTAATATCCTCTGGAATACGAATTCCTTGTTTTTTTGCTTCTGTAACCATCCCCGCTGCAATATGGTTACAAGATACAAGGAACGCTGTCGGTTTTACTGACATATGAGCCCATTCTCTAATTACATTGCGTCCATCTTCCACTGTAAAACAACCTTCAAATTTCCAGGTCTCTAACGGTGTTACGATACTCTGTTGAAGCGAATCTTCATACGCCTTCTTTCGTCTTTGGCTATTAACACTATTACTTCTTCCAATACAATATCCAATACGTGTATGACCGGCATCTATTAAGCTTTTCATCCCACGTGAAAATACTTTGTAGTAATCGATATGTACACTTGAAATGCATTTTGAATCTATTTCTTCACACATAACAATCGGGCCGAATTTCGTATATTCTTCAAGCTTCTCCTTACTATTTGTCCGAGAACAAATAATAACCCCATCAAGCTTTTTCATTTTTAACATATTCAAAATTTCTAGTTCTCTTTCTTCACTATAATTCGTCTGGCAAAGCATCATATTATAATTATTCTTTGCTGTCTCTTTTGATATCCCCTCGATAATAGCGCTATAATATTGATCATTTACGTGTGGCAATAAAACGCCAATTACATTCGTTTTTCCTTTCACTAAATGAATTGCATTCACGTTTTGCGTGTAATTTAATTCTTCTATAATCGCTAAAATTTCTTTTCGTTTCTGTTCATTTACGTACGGATGATTATTTAGTACACGTGAAACAGTTGAAACAGATACTCCAGCAAGTTCAGCAATCTTTCTTATATTTGTCATCTCATTTTCCCCTTTTCACAAAAATTCTCCCTTGACCTGGTAAGCTTTCCACAATATATCCTTTCCTAGCAAATACATTTAGAAAGGATATACAACTATGCTTCGATTCAAATTAGAATATATATTTTTCATTGGCGGTTTACTCATTCTTGCCATCGGTATTAATATGATGACGACAATTACTTCCTTTGGACTTAGCCCTTATGATTCCTTCTTTATTGCACTATATCAAAATTTTGGGATAAGTATTGGTTTTTGGATTTTCATGATTAACTTTGCCTTTACACTTATCGTACTCTTTTGGAATAAAAAACAAATTACAATCGGTACAATTGTAACGATGGTTCTTATTTCTCTTTTTGTTGATTGGATTGGTTCCATTACAACTATTATGGACGCTATCCGCTCTCTTCCAAAATATATAACACTTATTTGCGGAAATCTATTCGTTGGAGCTGGAATTGGTCTTTACGTCTCTACAAACCTTTGTGCAGCGCCTCAAGAAGCTTTCGTTTTAACGGTTGCCGAGAAGAAAAAATGGACGTTTAGAAGAACAGAGATTTCATTAGCCTTTTTATTTTTAACGTTAAGCTTTTTATTAGATGGACCTATCTATTTTGGAACAATCATCTTATCCTTTACAACAGGCTGGATTATCCAAGCATTTATTCAAGTTGGTACGCAGATTTTAAATAGAAAAGAGCCTATTAAGCAAGCTGCTTAATAGGCTCTTTCTGTTTTATGGTAAGAGATACTACTTAGCATCCCCTTCAATTCGATAGTTCGCTTTCAAACAATCTATTTCTTCATACCCTTGCAACGTATGTAGAATATAATCATAATCAGCAAGAGACGCACGATGCGTTACAATTACAATTTCAGCCTTTCCTTTCTCTTCAAGCGGCATTTGAATAATTTTCTCAAAGCTAACTCCGCGCTCAGAGAACAATGAAGTAATTTTTGCAAATACACCAATTTCGTCTTTTACATGCAGTCTTAAAAACTTTTTCACGACAATTTCGTCTGGCTCTTTTAATACTTTTTGATATTGTGGGACTACAGCACTATTTCCTGTTACCCCTAATCTAATATTTTGCATTACAGCAACTAAATCCGAAACAACAGCTGTAGCTGTCGGTAAACTTCCTGCGCCTGGTCCATAAAACATCGTTTCCCCAACTGCTTCACCGTACACATACACAGCGTTATATTCATTTTGTACTGCTGCAAGAGGATGTGTATTTGGAAGTAAAGTTGGTTCAACTGTAACCTCCAATTTTTCACCATCTCGTTTTGCAAGACCGATTAATTTAATTGTATAACCTAAGCTCTTACTGTATTCAATATCTTCCTCTGTAATAGAGGTAATACCTTTTACTTTCACATCTCCAAGCTCTACATTTGTAGAGAAACCGAGGGTAGCTAAAATCGTCATTTTTCTTGCTGCATCTAAACCTTCTACATCTGATGTTGGATCTGCTTCTGCAAATCCAAGTTGTTGGGCTTCTTTTAACACGTCGTTATATGCTCTCCCTTCGTCTGACATTTTCGTCAAAATAAAATTTGTTGTTCCATTTACAATTCCCATTACTTTCGTAATAAGATCTGAAGAAAGTCCTTCTACGATACTGCGTAAAATTGGAATTCCCCCTGCCACACTCGCCTCATAGAATAAATCAGCCTTATTATCTTTTGCTGTCGCTAATAATTCAGCTCCATGTAATGCCATTAAGTCTTTATTTGCAGTTACAACATGCTTTCCGCTTTTTAAAGCTTGTAAAATATATGATTTTGCATCATCAATGCCACCCATCACTTCAATAACAACATCAATATTTGGATTATCTAAAATTTCATTTGCATCTTGTGTTAATAGAGTAGAAGGTACCTCTACCTCTCTCTCTTTCTCAATGTTTTGCACTAATACTTTCGTTACCTTCACTGGACAACCTACTTGGTGTATGAGTCGTTCTTGATGATCCGTAATAATACGAACCACACCACTGCCAACTGTCCCAAGACCTAATAACCCAACTTGAATTTCTTTCATAGTACTGTCCACCCCTCAAAAATTGTGTTTAGATGAAATTATATGAGTAAAAAATCTGAAAAACAATGTATTTTGAACATTCGGAAAAATAAAGGTTAATCTTTACAAGGAAAACGTTGCCACGTGTTACACAATCTTTCTTTACAATATATAAGGGGTTTCTTGATACACGTAATAATTCAACCAATTAGAAAACAATAAATTACCATGACTCCTCCACCTAACAAGCGGCTTTTCATCTGGATTATTATGTTTAAAATAGTTTTTTGGCACATCAATATTTAATCCCTTGTCACGATCTCGTTCGTATTCTTGTTTTAACGTCTCACAACTATATTCGCTATGTCCAAGGGCAAACACTTGCCTTCCTTCTGGCCCAATAACAAGGTGAACACCTGCTTCTTCAGAGTTTGCTAACAATGTTAATTCTTTCACTCCTCTAATATCATTCTCTCGTACTTCTGTATGACGAGAATGCGGAGCAAAAAACAATTCATCAAATCCTTGTAATAATTTCACATGTTGCTCGCAAACTTCATGTTCAAATACACCGAACACTTTTTCCTTAAGGGGATACTTTGGAACACCATAATGATAGTACAAGCCAGCCTGTGCCCCCCAGCAAATATGGAGCGTAGATGTTACATTCGTTTTTGAATACTCCATAATATGTTTAAGCTCTTCCCAATAATCTACCTCTTCAAAAGCAAGGGTCTCCACTGGCGCTCCTGTAATAATGAGCCCATCAAACTTTTCATTTTCAATATCACGAAACGTTTTATAAAAGCTTGTTAAATGTTCTTGCGTTACATTACGCGATAGATGTGATTCCATATGAAGCAAATGAACATCTAATTGTAACGGTGTGTTTCCAATTAAGCGAAGTAATTGCGCCTCTGTATCTTGTTTCGTTGGCATTAAATTTAATATAGCAATTTTTAAAGCACGTATATCTTGTGTTTCTGCCCGCTCCTTCGTCATTACAAAAATATTTTCTTTTTGCAACACTTTGCGAGCCGGTAAATCTTTATCAATTATGATCGGCATGTGTTTTGCCTCCAACTAGAGCTGCTTCCAAATCTGCAATAATATCAGAAACATCTTCTATACCAACCGATAAACGAATTAAATCAGATGTAACACCCGCTAAACGCTGATCTTCAGCATTTAATTGTCTATGCGTCGTACTAGCAGGATGTATAACGCAAGTTCGTGCATCAGCTACGTGCGTTACAAGAGTTGCTAGTTTTACATTTGCGATAAATTCTTTTGCTGCTTCTAATCCGCCTTTAATACCGAAAGTTAAAACACCACTAGCACCTTTTTTCAAGTACTGTTGTGCTAATGAGTAATTTTCATTACTATCTAAGCCTGGATAATTCACCCATTCAATACGTTCATGATTAGCAAGCCACTTAGCAACTGCAAGAGCATTTTCACTATGACGTTCCATTCGTAAATGCAATGTTTCTAAGCCAATATTGCTAATATATGCATTGAATGGGCTCATACAATTTCCATAATCTCTTAATAGCTGAACACGTGCTTTCACAATATACGCTGCTGCACCAAAGTTTTGAACGTAACTTACACCGTGATAACTTGGATCTGGTTCAACAAGTTCAGGATACTTTCCATTTGTCCAATCAAAGTTTCCACCGTCAATTACAATACCGCCTAAGGAGCTCGCATGCCCATCGATATACTTCGTCGTAGAATGAACAATAATATTTGCCCCATGTTCAAACGCCTGGCATAAATAAGGAGTTGCTAATGTATTATCAACGATAAAAGGTACCTCTAATTCTTTAGCGGCAGCTGAAAATTCTTTAAAATTTAAAACATTCATCGCTGGATTTCCTAACGATTCTGCATAGATAAGTTTCGTCTTGTCATTAGCAAGCGCCGTAATTTCATCTGCCGTTAAATTTGGATTAAAGAACGTAACATCAATGCCAAACTTACGTAAACTCACCCCAAATAAATTAAACGTTCCCCCGTAAACAGTTGAAGAGCAAAGTAAATGGTCTCCACTACTACAAATATTTAAAACTGCGAGCATAATAGCTGCTTGCCCAGAAGCCGTTGCAACAGCTCCTACACCGCCTTCTAAATCTGATAACTTCTGCTCAAATGCTGCTAGAGTAGGGTTTCCAATACGTGTATAAATATATCCTTCTGCCTCTAAGTTAAATAGAGCTGCTAAATCATCCGAAGTATCGTATTTATACGTTGTGCTTTGATAAAGTGGTAAAACACGTGGTTCACCATTCTTTGGCGTATAGCCACCTTGCACACAAATTGTTCCTTTTCCCCATGATTCTCCCATCTCTCATTCTCCTTTCTTTTATACAAAATAAAAAACTGCCCCTTTCCTGAAAACAAGAAAGGAGCAGTTTGAAAACACGCTCTAAAGGCTCTTTCTTATCTCTCAGGATTACCACCTGCAGGATTTGGCACAATTCCGTTATACGGCTGTTGCCAAGGTTTCATCGGGCCTGTCCCTCCACCTTTTCTTGATAAGACTATGCAATTACCGTTGATTTTATAGCAATAATTTCCTAATGTCAAACAGTTTTTCTGAATGTTCTAAAATAAATGTTAACAGTTTCATATAAAGCAACAAAAGAAATATATTCTAGTCTATTTCAAAAAAGACCTTTAAAAACCTCAAATCAGTCTATAAAATTAAATAAGTAATTTAACCTATAAATTCAAATTCCCCAAAAGTTAGCCTATATGTTGAATAGGCCATCTTCTCAAAAAGATACTATATATATTCAATCCATTTTTCACTAGTATATTTCACTTTTTTCCCTACTAAGATTTACATAACGGAGGTATAACATGACAAATAAAAAAGATATGCATTACATACTTGCTCTATATGGCATTCTTCTAGGATCTATAGTAGGAGCTACAGTCTGGTTATTTTTAGTCACAATAAATATTGGAATCCACTTTATTTGGGGATACTTGCCTGAAGTTCTCTCTTTTCCCTCTTATTACACCCTTTGCGTAACAATAATTGGCGGGGTCCTCGTTGGTCTATCACAAAAACATTTCGGTACATACCCACGCCTTATGCCTGAAGTGATGGCTGAATATAAAAAAACTGGTCGAATCGAATATCGCTTTGTCCATCAGGCTACTTTAACAGCGATTATTGTTTTAATTTTCGGTGCTAGTCTTGGTCCAGAAGCCGCACTAGTTGGAATTATAGGCGGACTGTGCACATGGGTAGGGGATCGCTTTAAATTTGCCTTAAAGGGTATGAATGAGCTAACCGAGATCGGAATTGGCGCTACTTTAAGTGTCATTTTTAACGCACCATTATTCGGTTATTTAGCACCAAATGAAAATGAGGGGGAACAAATTGCTGCTTTTTCTAAAGGAAAAAAAGCGATTGTATACTTAGCTACTACTTTCGCAGGTTTTTCTGTTTATTTACTACTGAGTAAACTTGATAATCGTGGATCCTTTATTGTTGATTTCGGGGAAGGTGCACTTTCTTTCAATGAATGGATTGCATTTCTTCCACTTGCTAGTATCGGCGCTATAGTTGGTTTCTTTTATTTCAAGTTAGAATTCACATTAGAAAAGTTAATTCACCCTTTTAGAGAATACAAGCTGACACTCGGAATTATCGGTGGCATTTTATTAGGAATTGCAGGAACTTTTCTTCCGTACACATTATTTTCAGGGGAACATCAATTAAAAGAATTAGTTGTTGAATGGAGCCATTTATCTTTTTGGATACTACTTCTTTCAGGGATTTTAAAGTTGTGCATTACTGCCGTTTGTTTGAACACAGGGTGGCGAGGTGGACATATCTTCCCAATTATATTTTCTGGTTCAAGTATCGGATACGCTGTAGCATCTATTCTTCCTATAGATCCAGTAGCATCTGTTGCCATCGTAACGACAGCAATTTCAAGCTATGCGTTACGAAAGCCAATAGCTATAACATTACTATTACTTATGTTTTTCCCGCTTAATTTACTATTGCCCATGCTTGGTGCAGCTGCTATCGGGAATGCCTTTCCACTCCCAAAACATAACGAAAATAAAAATTAATAAAAATAGGCAGTGGGGACGAAAGCTCCACTGCCTATTTTTATTACACATGCTGCTTTAATAAAGCTTCTAACTCCTCAAAATTATGCACTTCATATGTCGGTATAATCCCACTATCATTTAATTTCCTTTCTGGATTAAACCAACAAGTATCAATTCCCGCTACATATCCACCTTTAATATCAGCGCTTAATGAATCCCCAATAATCAGCCCTTCTTCAGGTGCAAAGTTAGGAATCCGTTCAAAAACATAATCAAAATACTCTTTCATCGGTTTTTGAAAACCTGTATCTTCCGAAACAAAGACATCTTTAAATAATGAATGTAACCCTGCATTACGCAAACGTTTATCTTGCGTCTTAGAAACACCATTTGTCACTATATACAATTCATACTCCCCTTGAATTTGATTTATAAATTCAAACGCACCTTGCATGAGTTGATTTCCTTCTTCTAAGTAGTTACGATAATTATTTTCGAATAATATTCCATTTACTTCTTCTCCATACTCTTTAAACAACAGAGAGAATCGTGTATTTACAACTTCATTGCGTGATAGTTCACCTTTTTCAAAAGCATCCCAAAGACCTTTATTTATTTTTTTATAACGAGTCTCTATCTCGTCTGTTAAAGGGATTCCCTTCTCTTCAAAAAGTACCCGTAAAGCCACTTTTTCAGCCTTTTGGAAGTCTAGTAATGTATCATCTACATCAAATAACAATGTTTTATATTTTTTCATAAATTCATCACACTCTCTTTTCTACAAAAACAAATTTACATAAATCGTATCATTCCTTCTTGTAAAGATAATAGGAGATATCTCATACTATACATAGGGGTGAAAATATGAAAATCAGCAAAAATGAGGAAGAAATTTATCAATACATGCGAATCCATCAATTCCATACCCTATTTTCATTTCATGTCTTGCCATATGTAGAGCTGCATTCTTTTCAAACGAAAGAGATGATATGTAGCGAAGGAAATGCTCTTCCTTATCTCTATTACTTAATTTCTGGGAGAGCCAAAATATATATGAGTCATAAAAACGGGAAGGTTTCATTAATTAATTTTATTCAAGCACCATCTTTTATCGGAGAATTAGGATTAATAGGAGTAGAAAATATTACTAAGTCCGTTGAAGTACTAGAAGATTGTGTGTGTTTGGCACTTCCACTTAAAGATTGTCAGCAACTTTTATTACAAGATGCAACGTTTTTACAGCACTTATGTAAATTTATTGGAGAAAAGACAATTACTCGCACTGAAAATTACGCAAAAAACTATAGTTATCCTTTTGAAAATCGATTAGCTGCTTTTATTTTATTAACAGAGCAAAATAATTGTTATATAGAAAAGCATACCGAGGCCTCGGAATATTTAAATGTCAGCTACCGTCATCTTTTATATGTATTAAATCAGTTTTGCCAACAAAATTATTTAAGAAAAGAAGGCCGAACATATTATATACAAGATCGAAATACATTAGAAAAGCTTGCTGATGAACTAAAAATATAAAAAAGCAGCATTAACGTTTACATGTTAATGCTGCTTTTTTCGAGTGACGATTATAATTTTAATTAAAATTTACTTGCTACTTTAGCTGCTTCTTCAAGACCTGCAGCGATGATTTCTTCTGCTTTATCTGGGAATTGGTTATGCCCTTCAATAACTACTGTTTCCATGTTTGTTGCGCCGAAGAAGCCCATCATACTTGCTACATATTTAACAGCCATTTCTACCTCAGCTGCTGGACCTTCTGAATATACGCCGCCTCTTGCATTTAATAATGCAATCTTCTTATCTCCAATTAGGCCAACTGGACCCTCTGGCGTATATTTAAACGTTTTACCAGCACGGTTTAAATAATCAATATATGTGTGCAATACTGCTGGAATCGTTAAGTTCCATAATGGGAAGCCGAAAACAACTTTATCAGCTTCTAGGAATTGATTTAAATACCTATCAGCAACTGCTACTGCTTTTGCTTCTTCTTCTGTTAAATCAAATCCTTTACCTACCTTGAATGTACCATTGATCATGTCTACGCCTACGTATGGTAATTCTTCTTTATATAAATCAAGTTCTACTACTGTATCATTTGGGTGTGCTTCTTTATAGTTTACTAAAAATGCCTCATATAATTTTACACTAACTGCTTGTTCCGCTGGACGGTTATTTGCTTTAACGAATAAAACTGTTGCCATTATTTATTCCTCCTAGTACTCACTCTTATGTTGTTATATGCTTTCAAAAAAGGTATCCCTTGTAATTGTTGTTTTGTTGCTTACAAACATATTTTATCTTTATATAAAGACAATTTCGTCCTCACATAGACGTATTTTTCCATAAAAAAAGTCCACCTTCTAAAGGCGAACTTGGTCTTACGACTTTCGTCTTATACAATTCCATTTTTAACTGCATATAATGCCGCTTGCGTACGATCAGATAAATTCAACTTACTCAAAATGCTACTTACATGCGCCTTAACCGTCTTTTCTGTAATAACTAAAACAGATGCAATTTCCTTATTGCTCATCCCTTTCGCTAATAGCTGCAATACTTCATTTTCTCTCGCTGTTAGCACATCCACTTGAATAGAAGGTTCTTCTTCCTTTTCTTCTACAGGTAATGTTTGAGAGAGAAGAGCATTTGCTATATCCGGATGTAATTGAATGTTACCTTTATATGCGCTTCGAATAGCCTCAACAAGCTGATCTGGTTCTACATCTTTTAAAATATACCCACTTGCTCCAGCCCTTAATGCAGGTAACACATGCGCCTGATCAGAAAAGCTAGTTAATACAATTACTTTCACATTTGGATACTCTTTTTTTATATATGCCGTCGCCTCAACACCATCCATTTCAGGCATATATAAATCCATTAATATAACATCGGGATTTGTTTCTCGTACTTTCACTAACGCTTCTTTCCCATTATTCGCTTCTCCAACTAACTCTAAATCTTCCTGTGTACTTAAGAAAAATGCTAATCCTTTTAAAACGACTGTATGATCATCAACTAACAATACTTTTATTTTCACAAACTTCCCTCATTTTCACATCATAATGGTACATTTACTTTTACGCTCGTTCGTTTATTACTACTTACAATTTTAATTGTTCCACCAACTAATTCTACTCTTTCACGCATCGTAGTCATACCTAGTGATTTCTTTTCTTTTATATTCTTTTCCACAAAGCCCTTTCCTTGATCAACTATTTCTAATGATACATTTTTCTCATTCACTGTAAAATAAATCGTCGCTTCTTTTACACCTGCATGCTTACTTACATTGTTCAGTGCTTCTTGGCCTATGCGCCACAAAGCTTCTTCTACTACACGAGGTAAATCACGAACACCCGTAACTTGCTCCCTAATTTTCAGTCCCAAATTTTCACCGTACTGCTTTAGAGCTGGCAATAATCCTTTTTCTAATCCTGCCGGACGAAGCTGCCAAATTAATGTCCTCATTTCTTTCAAAGCTCCTTGCGCAAGTTCACGCATCTCATGCAAAGATTGATCTACCTTTTCATTTTTACCTTTTAAAACTGCCTCGGCGCCTTTTGTCATGAAGGTTAATGAAAATAATTTTTGCGAAACAGAATCATGTAAATCTCTTGCTAACCGATTTCTTTCTTCCATTCGTACAAGTTCACGGCGCTGCTCGTTTAACCTCAAATTCTCTATTATTAACGAAACATGGTTCGATAATGCTTGAATTACATCTATTGTATTAGCATCAAACTCTCCATTATTCAAACTAACACATAAAACACCAAATATATGGTTTTGAATATGTATTGGTGTAGCAATAACAGCTCGATTTAGATGTACATTATGTCCTATTTGATGTTTTATTAGAACTGGTTCATCTTGTTCTAACGCCTTCTTGGCCGCCTCTTTTACATCCTCTTGTAACTCTTCCTGAACGTAAGACGCTCGCAGAGATAATTCTTTTTCCTCCCTAATAAAAAGCGCTACTTGATTCCATTGAAATACTTCACCTACGTGATTTACCACCTTTTCAGGTAGTACATTAAACTTATGAATCATTTTTAAATCTTGAATGAAACGCTCTAATTTCACATAATAATGTGCTCTTCTCTTTTCATTTTCATATAATTTTGTTCGCTTTAAAGCCGTACCAATTTGGAAGGCAACCGATTGGAGTAATACTAATTCTTCTTCTGAAAAATGTGTTTTACCCGGACTTGCAACATTTAACACCCCAAATTTTTCTCCCCCAGCTTTTAAAGGAACCGTAGCATGATGAAGAATGCCCTCCGTATCCCCCCAATTATATTCAATTGCATTATTAATTCTTTTACATTCAATAATATTAACGGCTCTCTCTAATTTTCCATCTACAAAACCTCGTAAACACCAACATTCACCTTCGCACATCGGTCGTTTATTTTTATATGTAAGTGCCTCTGGTAATTGATAATCAATTAACTTCGTATACTTCCCATTTTCATCCGCAAGAAAAATCCATCCTGTCGTTAAACCTGTTACACTTAGCAATTTCTCGAGGACAGCTTGCAATACATGATATGTATCATTTGATGTATTTAATGTTTCTGCAATTTCCTTTAATATAACTAATTCATTCGTACGATTATCTCGAAACATACTCATTCTCCTGCATACAAGATTTTAAATAGCTCTTAAAATAAATCATCTACTTTTCACTTTGTACTTATTCGTAACATTGATATAATGGTGAAAACATAGTTTTCATTATATCACTCGAGGGGGCTTTCATAATGACATTAAATAAAGCACTTACTATCGCTGGTTCTGACACAAGTGGCGGTGCTGGTATACAAGCAGATTTAAAAACATTCCAAGAACTGGGCGTATACGGAATGACATCTCTTACAACAATCGTAACGATGGATCCACATAACGGTTGGGCACATAACGTATTTCCAATCCCAGCTTCTACATTAAAACCACAATTAGAAACAACAATTGAAGGTGTTGGCGTAGACGCTTTAAAAACAGGTATGCTTGGATCAGTAGAAATTATTGAAATGGTTGCAGAAACAATCGAAAAGCACAATTTCAAAAATGTAGTAGTTGACCCTGTTATGGTATGTAAAGGTGCAGATGAAGCATTACACCCTGAAACGAACGATTGCTTACGTGACGTTCTTGTGCCAAAGGCATTAGTTGTAACGCCAAACTTATTTGAAGCTTACCAATTAAGCGGTGTGAAAATTAATTCTCTTGAGGACATGAAAGAAGCAGCGAAGAAAATCCACGCTTTAGGTGCCAAATACGTACTAATTAAAGGCGGAAGCAAACTTGGTACGGAAACTGCAATCGACGTCCTATATGATGGAGAAACATTCGATCTTTTAGAATCAGAAAAAATTGATACTACAAATACACACGGCGCAGGTTGCACATATTCTGCTGCAATTACAGCAGAACTTGCAAAAGGAAAACCTGTGAAAGAAGCAGTAAAAACTGCTAAAGAATTCATCACAGCTGCTATTCGTTACTCATTCAAAATTAACGAATACGTAGGTCCAACTCACCATGGTGCATATCGTAAATTCGTTGTATCAAAAGAACTTGTCTAATATATAAATAAAAACACTCACAAGGTTCATACATTGCCTCTGTGAGTGTTTTTTATAAGCTTTATGTCTTCCGGTCATCTTATCTTTAAGATGCAGAGCTGACCTTATTTCTACCATTTCGTTTCGAGTAGTATAACGCATCATCCGCCGCTTGAATAAATTGCTCTGATGCCCCTTCATACTCTGAAACCCCTACCGAAACTGTAATTTTTATTTTTGTTCCATCTAACAATTCAAATGAATGTTTTTCAACAGCTATACGAGTTTGTTCCCCAACATGAATTCCATAAGCTATTCCTTTCCTTGGTATCAAAAGCGCAAACTCCTCTCCACCCTTTCGAAAAACCAAATCCGGAAATGCTGACATTTCTCGCAAAATATGCCCTACTTGTTTTAACACTTCGTCTCCCGCTGGGTGCCCATACGTATCATTTACATGCTTAAAATGGTCAATATCTATAAGTAGTAAACAAAGTGAATCATTTTTCAAGTGTTTATTACTAATATGACGATTCATCTCTAAATCAAACTGTCTTACGTTTCCTAGACCTGTCAATGCATCTATCGTTGCGTATTGCTTCATCGTTTGAAATAGCTCATTGGATTGTAAAACATAATTTGCACTTATGAATGTTATGTAACCTGTAATAATACTAGAAATTAAATATAATCCCACTATGTGGATCTCTTTAATTAACCATATATATAACGCTGGGATTAGAATAGATAAAATATATGCGTGTAACCATACCCACTTTTCCCCTAAAGAAAGCTTCATACGCGAAATAAAGATACTCCCTATTCCTATCGCGATGATTGTATAAAAGGCCACTTGAGAAGCTAATGAATAATCCATAAACAACAGTCTAGTTACTAAAATCATAATAATTGTTATGGTACTCGCTATCGGCCCTCCAATAATA
This sequence comes from Bacillus sp. PK6-16, assembly GCF_056530295.1. Lineage (NCBI taxonomy): Bacteria > Bacillati > Bacillota > Bacilli > Caryophanales > Bacillaceae > Bacillus > Bacillus sp. PK6-16. Next base: position 84,648 of record NZ_CP096511.1, on the reverse strand, counting down.
ACAGCTAGAATAACAGCTAAGTAGCGTAAATCCAATAGGATGGTACCAACACGAACACCGAAATACATTAGTAATATACCTAGTATCCCAGTAAAAATGCCTACTACACATTTCTGCCCAAAAGAGAATCCTTCTTTTAACGGCTTATCTCTTAAAAGCTGACCTCCAACAAAAATAAAGGAAAGAATAATTGTTGTATTTACAAATAAGTCCTTTAACATAAAATGATCTCCTTACTTTTCTATCTATCCCTTTCCTTACTTTATTGTATACGAAATCCCTATAATTCCCAAAGTTTTTATTTATTTTTTGCTGTTCCACGTGAAACAGCAAAAAAATAAAAAGGGCGAAAACTCGCCCTTTTTCATTAACAACAGCGTGATATTTTTCCACCCTTTGCGTTAAATCTTGCTTCTTGTGCCTCAGCAAAAAATTGCTTTTGACATAAAACCTCTTCTTCAGGATGATGCTTTTTCATATGCTCCACATATACTTCATAACTTGGTACCCCAACGAGCAAACTAATAAAGCGCTTTCTTTCCCTCCATACTTGCCACAGCTTTTTAAGCATAGTTCCTCGACTCACTTTCATCTCTCGGAATATATGGTGCCTCCTTTAACGGCATTGGCTTATTTCTTAATACTTGTATCCAAATTCGAAGTGCTGAAATTAACACAGCGATTACAACTATCATAAAAATCCCACAAAGCGCTGCATCAATATAATCATTGAAAATAATTTGCTTCATTTGAGCGACATTTTTAGCTGGCGCTAACACTTTTCCCTCATCTAATGCTCTCTGAAATACCTTTGCATGCGATAGAAATCCAATTTTAGGATTTTCATGAAATAGCTTTTGATACCCCGCCGTCATTGTTACAATCAGCAACCCGACAGTTGGAATAAGTGTTACCCAAACGTACGCCTTTTTTCCCATTTTGAACAAAATTGTCGTTCCAAGTAATAATGCAATACCTGCTAGCATTTGATTTGCAATACCGAAAAGTGGCCATAATGTATTAATTCCACCGAGCGGATCTATTACCCCTTGGTATAAGAAATATCCCCACCCTAATACACATAACGTTGTAGCGATTACATTCGCTAATGTAGAATCCGTTTTCCCAAATGGCTTATATACATGCCCTAAAATATCTTGAATCATAAATCGGCCGACACGCGTTCCAGCATCAATCGTTGTTAAAATAAATAGGGCTTCAAAGAGAATCGCAAAATGATACCAAAATGCCATCATGGCCGTTCCACCTATTACTTGTGAGAAAATATATGCCATACCTATCGCTAATGTTGGCGCACCACCTGTACGTGATAAAATCGTTTGCTCTCCAACATTTACAGCAAGATCTTTTAGTTCATTTGGTGTAATAGCAAATCCCCATGAGGAAATAACTTGAGCTGCCTGCGAGACATCTGTACCGATAAGTGCTGCGGGACTATTAATTGCAAAATACGTTCCCGGTGTTAATACACAAGCTGCAATCATCGCCATCGCTGCTACAAACGACTCCATTAACATTGCTCCATAACCGATTGGCTGTGCGTGTCCCTCTTGCTCAATCATCTTCGGCGTCGTACCTGATGAAACAAGAGCATGGAATCCAGACACTGCACCGCAAGCAATAGTAATAAATAAGAATGGGAATAAGTTTCCAGAGAACACAGGACCAGTTCCATCAATAAATTTCGAAACTGCTGGCATTTGTAAATCTGGTGCTACAATTAAGATACCGATTGCTAACCCTACAATTGTTCCGACTTTTAAAAATGTACTTAAATAATCACGTGGTGCTAAAAGCATCCAAACTGGTAATGCAGATGCAATAAATCCATATACAATAAGCATAATAGCAATTGTTTCACCACTAAATGTGAACATACTTGCAAGTGTTGGATTTTCTGCTACATACTGTCCTCCAACAAGAGATAAAATAAGTAGGATAATACCGATTACTGATCCTTCTCCAACACGACCAGGCCTAATATAGCGCATATAAACTCCCATTAAAATAGCGATAGGAATCGTTGCTGCTATCGTAAACATTCCCCAAGGACTTCCGATTAGTGCCTTTACTACGACCAACGCTAATACTGCTAATAAAATAATCATAATTCCTAAAATACCTATCATTGCAATTAGTCCTGTAACAGGTCCAATCTCATCTTTAATCATTTCTCCTAACGATTTACCATTACGTCTCATTGAAGCAAATAAAATAACAAAATCTTGGACAGCCCCCGCAACAACTACCCCAACAATAATCCAAATGGTCCCTGGTAAATACCCCATTTGTGCCGCTAAAATCGGTCCTACTAAAGGTCCCGCTCCAGCAATCGCTGCAAAGTGATGTCCAAACAATACCCACTTATTTGTTGGAACATAGTCTTTCCCATCATTTAATGTATGGGCTGGTGTTTGCCGATTATCATCTAAATTAAAAACCTTTCTCGCTATAAATCTACTATAAAAGCGATAAGCAACTGCATATACACATACGGCAGCTACTAAGAGCCATACAGCATTAATGGTTTCACCTTGTGATAAAGCTATTACCCCAAAAGCACCTGCTCCTACTGCTGTAATAACGCCCCAAAGTAAGATCGATTTCAATGTCTTCACATACAATTCCCCCAATACTATTTCTTAGTGGAGATTGTACTAAATTTTCTGAATATTTAACTTGAATCCTCCCTATCATGAAGGATTTTCAGTTTATCATGTTAAAATACTCTCATTATCTACTATAATTCAATGTTATTTCGAAGGCGTTTTACATAATTACGACTGACTGGAATCGGTTGCTCATCATACCTATCTAAATACAAATTATACGTGCCATTATAATAAGGTTTCAGTTCTTTTACATATGACATATTAATTAAATAGCTTTTATGTACACGTAAAAAATCATATGCATTTAGCTTATTTTCTAATTCCTGAAGTGTATATGTTGAAATATACTGATTATTCGTTGTGTAAATTGAAACAGTTTTATTTTCTTTATTTTTACTTACATATACGATATCTTCTGGAAGAATATATCGTATGCCCTCTTGACTTTCTATCGGTAGTTTTCGCAAATAACTCTTTGCTTTCTCACCTTGTTCTTTACCTATTTTATATAAAAGAAATTGTAAATCTTCTTCACGAAATGGTCGCAATAAATAATAAAATGCTTGGAAACGAAAAGCTGTAATAGATTCTTCTATGTTTTCACCTACAAAAATAAATTTTGTATAGCAATTTATTTCTCGTAATAAACTTGCATATTCAAAACCAGTACCATCTAGTAATTTGGAACTTAAAAAAACAAAATCTGGCATATGTTTTTTCATCATAAATAAAGATTCTGTTCCTGTCTTTGCTTCAAAACATTCTACATTTCTCATATTTTCAGTGAAATTTTCAGCTAACTCTCTTCTCTCTTCTGCCTCTTCCATAATCAGTAAAATTTTCATTTCTTCAACCACCTAATTCTTTGTCCATATGTCCTGTTGTATACATTCGCTTTTATAAGAAATAATCCCTTTTTCTTACTATACCATTATTTATCTAAAAAAACAGAAAAAAGGAAACCACTTCGGTTTCCTCTCCCCCTTTATCCCGTACTAACTGCCTATAAAGAGCCAAGTAGTGTAGGATGATAAACGATCCAGGATACGTTTAAATTTTCACTTTATACTAATTCTCGTTGCTTCGTTTCCTGTCCAAGTATTATTACAGCGAATACACCAATTAAAATTGATCCACAGAAAATCGTAAATATTAATGATAGTGAAGCTTCTGAGGCAACTAAATATCCCACTAATAGTGGCCCAAGGATACCACCGATACGACCAAATGCTGCTGCCATTCCTGCACCTGTACCACGAATAACCGTTGGATACTGCTCAGGTGTATAGGCGTATAATGCTCCCCAAGCACCTAAGTTAAAGAAGGATAGTAGCATACCTGCCACAATTAATACTGTTAATGAATCCGCAACTCCAAACAAATAAGCACTGCAAGCTGTCCCAATTAAATACGTAACCAAAACAAATTTACGACCGAGACGTTCAATAAACCAAGCAGCGGTGAAATATCCTGGAAGTTGAGCTAATGTCATAATAAGTACGTATTGGAAACTTTTTATTAAACTAAATCCTTTTAGCACCATTACACTCGGTAACCAAAGGAACATTCCATAATAGGAAAAGACAACACAAAACCATAGAATCCATAGCATAATTGTTGCTTTACGATATTCCCCAGACCAAACTGATTTTATATTTTCAATAACAGATGGCCTTTTTTCAACTTTTTGGAACCTTGGGGAATCCGGTAAATTCCATCTTAAATATAAAGCATATAGTGCTGGAATTGCACTCAATACCATCGCAACTTCCCAACCATATTTAGGAATAACAAAATACGAGATAAGAGCTGCAATTAGCCATCCACCTGCCCAAAAACTTTCTAATAACACAACAATTTTCCCACGCTCATGCGCTTCAACACTCTCTGATACTAGTGTAGAGGCAACTGGAAGCTCTCCGCCAAGCCCCATACCAATTAAAAAGCGTAAAACGAGAAACATTGCAAGTGTTGTTGTTAATGCAGTTAAACCACTACCGATAGAAAATAACAATAATGTAATAATAAAGACTGATTTCCGCCCTATTTTATCTGATAGTATCCCAAAAATAAGCGCTCCTACTGCCATACCGATTGAGTTAATACTGCCTATCCAGCCCATTTCTTGCGTACTTAATCCCCAATCCTTTTGCAAGGCTACCATTACAAATGAAAGCATTCCAACATCCATTGCATCAAATAGCCATCCAAGCCCAGCTATACCAAGTAGTTTGCGCTTCGAAATTTCTTTTACCTTGCCCACTAGAAGTCCTCCTCACACAGGTGTCTTTACACATCATTTTACATGTGTGAATTGTATAAGTAAAATACTTTTGTGTAAAAAATTCTCCTTCATCATTCCCAAAAAGTAAAACGTCTATCCCGATTGGTGAGAGCTAATAATCAGTGGGGATGCCTCACTGATTAAAGTTTCAATTTATTAAAAATGAACAAATAAAAAAAGCAGCGATATTTCGCTACTTTTTCGAACGCATTACTTCTTTTAAAAATTCCGCTAATACTAACTGACGACGCCAGCGTGTTGGATTACTGCATAATCTATAAAACCACTCTAAATGAATCGTTTGAATCCATTTTGGTGCACGTTTTACCTCTCCAGCCCATACGTCTAAACTTCCACCCACTCCAACAGCCATTTTCGTTTCTAAACGATGCTTATTGTTTTGGATAAAGTTCTCTTGTCTCGGGAAACCAAGTGCAACAAGTAATAAATCTGGTTTTGCTTCTTGAATGCGAGAAATAATATTCTCTTCGTCTTCTTGTTTAAAATAACCATCTTGTATACCGGCGATGGATACAGCTGAATATGTCTTTGTTAAATGATCTGCTGCAGCTTGTACAACATGCGGCTTTGCACCTAATAAGAAAACAGATACCGGCTTACTATCTTCTGATAACTTCGCAAGTAAATTACACATTAAATCAAAACCTGCTACCCGTTCTTTTAAAGGTGTACCAAGCATCCCGCTTGCCTTTACAACCCCAATACCATCAGGTGTAATTAAATCTGTATTCAATAATGTTTGATAGAACTTTTCATCCTTTTTTGCGCACATAACAATTTCAGGGTTTGCTGTTACTACCTGAAACGTATGAGTTCGCTCCGCTTCTAGTTGTTCTTTTAAATATTGGACCGTTTCATCCATTGTCATTGTAGAAAAAGGAACGCCTAGAATATCAACTGTTTGTACTGCCATAGTTAACTATCCTCTCTATCATTACAAGTTTTTCGCTATTAATTGCTTATATGTTTCCTTTGTATCTTCATATAGTTTTTGAAGTGAGAAGTTCATAGTAGCATGCTCATAAATATGTTTACCCATTGCTGCTAACTCTCCAGTTTTCCACTTATCATACGCTTCTTCTAAAGCTAATGCTAATGCCTTTCCATCACCTGTTGGCACAATCCACCCGTAAGTTTCATCTACGATTAATGGTTCAATTTCTCCAGCCCTAGTCACAATTGATGGTACGCGTTGATTTGCCGCTTCTAATAAAACTAGTGGGAACCCTTCACTATGGGAAGTTAATAAATTTACATGTGACGACGCAAATAATTGTTTTACATCTTGACGATGTCCTAAAAACTCTACTTTATCGTTAATCCCTTTTTCAGTAGCTAATGACTTTAGATTTTCTTCTAATGGGCCATCGCCAACTAATAATACTTTAATTTTCTCTAATTTTGTTTGTTGTAACGCATCGAATAAAACTTCATGTCCTTTGACAGGATGTAATCGTGCTACTTGGATTGCCGTAAATACATCTTCATCAATATTGAACATTTCTTTTTTATTATAGCCTTCTGCTTTTTCCTGATCGTATTCAATTCCATTATAAATAACATGCATCTTTTCATTTGAAATACCTAATGCTGCCAGGCTTTTTTTCAATCTATTTGTTACAACGAAAAATAAGTCTATATTTTTTAAGGCTTTCAAATTTAATTTCGTAAAAATCCAACCTTTTAAGCCCTGTTTAGTAAAGTCTTGAAATGGATCACTATGAATAGTCGTTACCCATTTTGCCTTTATTCTCTTTTTCATTAAAGAAACATAGAAATTAGCCCTAGGGCCATGTGTATGAACTACATCAAATTTTTCTTTATTAATAAATTCACTTATATTCTTTAAAATGGATAAATCATAGCGCGATTTTTGTGAAAACACATGGACTTTTATCCCTAACTCCCTTGCTTCCTTCGCAACAATTCCATCTTCAAATACTGCTAATTCTACTTCACCAGTTGGAAACTGATCGAGAAGTGAAATAATATGTGTTTTCCCTCCCCCATCTTCTGCTCCTGCATTCATATGCAATATTCTCATATTTTTTCCTCCTTTAAATCCTCGCTACGTTTCCATCTATTTTTATTTTACTGTACTAAAAAATAAAAGCTAACAAAAGTTAGCTTTTATTTTTATCATTCAATTTCTAGGTCTACTATTAGATAAGCTAACACCACTACAAAGTAAATCCCAACTCCTGGTGCTGTTAAAATATGTCCTGCAATATAAGCAATACCTAACGCTAACAATAAGCTTGCTGAAATCATTCCATATTTTATATTAAATATGTCCTTAAATCTCGTAGCAAATGCTAGTAGAATTCTTAGCCCGTAATAAATAAATGGAATCATTAGTAATACAAAGCCAATAATCCCGAAATCATAAAACCAATCATGGAAGTCCATTTCAATTAGTTTTGGATCTGGCTGCTTTTGTTCATTGTATTTAAAGTTACCTGCATAACCCATTCCTAATAACTTTTGTGACATTGGCGCTTCTTTAAAGAACTGCTTATGTCTTTCTTCATATACTTGACGTCCACTGAAAATAAGATTTTCTTGATTTTCTTTCTTTTGCTCTTTCTCAAGCTCTTTCTTAACTTCCTCTTCTATCTTCGCCTTTTCTTCTGGCTTTTCAACTTTATGGTGATTTTCTTCTTTTTCTTTAAGTTCTTGCTCTTTTTTCAGCTTCTCTTTAATTTCTTTTTCTTTTTGACCTTGCTGTGCCACATTTTGCTCTGATAAATAATTATTGTGAATACCCATATTTTGTGCTAATGGCGTTTGTTTAAACGTTCCAACTACACCAGCTAATAGGACAATAGCAATTACTGCATTAAGCGCAAGGGATTTTTTGTTCGGATTTTTTCTATTAAATAATAATTGTAGTACAATGATTCCGATTGCTGCCGCTAACGTAGCACCAATTGAGCCCATTCCTACTTTTGTACCAACTTGAATTAGCGAATAAATCATTAAAAGTGATGGAATCCAATATAAAATGTGTTTCCAGCTCTTTGTTTTTTGAATAGAATATAGTACCACAATAGGGAAAATAATAGCTAAGATTGAACCTAGTTCATTCCCTGCATAGAACCAACCTCGAGAACCAACCTTCATCCATTCATAACTACCAAAGTCAGTAGATGTTGAAATAGAAATAACCATAATTGCGTTAATGATTAATGTAGAATATACAATACTATTTCGAACCTTATCACTAATATTAACTGTCTTTTTCAATGATTTTAAAGCTAAAATGTATGATCCCAGCATAATATATATATATAATGCTTTCGCAACGAATTTAACCTCTTCACCAAGTACAATAGGATTTTTAACTAGTTTGTTATTAATAAATCCTATCCCTAAAACTCCGGCTAATAATATAAGATAAATTAAAAACTTTCTATTTTCCTTCTCTTTTGCCTGAATTAAAATGTAAATACCACCAACAGCCATAATAAGGAATCTTACTAAAATTCCAACGGTAGCATTTGACTTTAATAAAGTGATGCTAAGAGACGTTAATAAATCTAAAACAGGCTGTAAAATAATAAAAAAGAGCAAAAAACGCTCAAATCTAACCCTAGCTTGATTTGCTAACATTCCAAGACCTCCATACAAAATCTTAACATTATCTTTTAATCATAATTTTTATCTTCAAAACACACCTAGCAATTATAACATAACTCATATTTAAATTGAGAACTTATTTTTATACCGAAACTAACCAAATCCAGCGTAAGTAGTACTAGAAAACATTATCCTTTAGCTATCCTTCCCTATCTCTATAAAAACTATCTAACACTCTTCCACTTATTATCGGCATTATAGTAACATTTATTAATTTGTTTATAAAAATATAGATTTAACAATTACACACAAACACCCACTCGGCTATCCTACAACTAAAGATTAACCTTGCTTCGTTTTCTCCTAAACATTTTCAAACGCTTTCTTTATGAATTTTATCCGTTTTTCTACATGTAACGAAAAGTAATTGTTATTTCCAATACTTTAGTGTATATTTTTTCTCTGGAACATCTTTAAGAGGAAGGGATTAAGGCCATGTTATTAATCGATATATTTACGTTTCTTGGCATTATCGCCGCTGCCATTTCTGGTACATTAGTTGGTTTAAAAAAAGATTTAGATTTATTTGGTGTCCTTTGTTTAGCTGTAGCTACTGCGCTCGGTGGCGGTATTATTCGTGATATCATGATTGGTAACCTGCCCCCTGTCGCATTTGTAAAACCCATTTACTTTTTCGTAAGTGTATTATCAGCATTATTTACTTGTATGTTTTTTGAGCGCATCAATAAACTTCAAATCGTTATTATGCTTTCTGATGCTGTTGGCTTAGGCGTTTTTACAGCTATTGGTGCAAATGCGGCAATGTCACATCATGTTGACGCCTCATTTCTAGTTGTTTCAATGGGAGTCATTACAGGTATTGGAGGCGGTATTTTGCGTGACATTTGTGCTCAAGATATCCCTTACGTATTCCGAAAAGAGATTTACGCAATCGCTTCTATCTTAGGAGCAATTAGCTTCCTAATTACACACGCTATGGGGGCACACGTATTAGCTTTCTATGTTTGTTTACTAGTAACATTCGTTATTCGTGTCGTCACTGTAATATATAATGTGCATTTCCCTGTTTTCTTTAAAACACATGCTAAAATTAATAAAGGCCATTAAGAGAATTCTATCTAGAATTCTCTTAATTTATATACTATTCAACAAACTAATATAGAGTAATTATATATAAGCATATATAATTACTCTATATTAGTTTTAAAATTGAAAACGTTTTATATACAGGGGGGAAGAATGATGCTTGGGGTTTTCAAAAAAAATATTAATAAAAAAGATGCCAGTATAATCGAATTAAGTAAGGACCAACAAATAACTTTTAATGTACCTACTAATTCTGAATTGAAAATTCAAATGGATATGCTACATATTTCAAAAGAAGATTTACAAGTTGTAAAAGTACTACAGCCTTTTATTTATGCAGAAATTGATTGGATTACTGAAAAATTCTATGCCAACATTACAAAACAACCTAATTTAATTACTATTATTGAACGTTACAGCTCTATTCCAAAACTAAAACAAACTTTAAAAACACATATTAAAGAATTATTCAGCGGCAATATGCATGAAGATTTTATTGAACAGCGTGTTAGGATTGCCAAAAGGCATGTACAAATTGGTTTACATCGAAAATGGTATACTGCTGCTTATCAAGAATTATTTCGCTCTATCATGAAGATTTTGCAAACAAAAATAACGACAATCGATGATTTTTCCTATTCTATAAATGTTATAAACAAATTATTCACTCTTGAACAAGAACTTGTTCTTGCAGCTTATGAATCTGAATATGAAAGAATGCAAAAAGAGCATGAGAAAGAAAAAGAACTAACTGCTATGACAATTACGCATATCGCAACAGAACTAGCTGCTGTATCTGAAAAAACAAGCTCTTCTATTCAAAAACTAACCACCAAATCTGAAACTATTGTAGAGATTGCTAAAACAGGTACATCATTAGCTACAACATCTGAAGAAAAAGCGAATAAAGGGAAAGAACAATTAAACCAGCAAAACAAACGAATGGGATCTATTCAAATGAATATGGAAACGATTATTACAGATACTCATGAACTTCTCAATATTTCTAACAAAATTAATGAAATCATAGATATTGTTAAATCGATTGCGGAGCAAACCAATTTACTCGCACTAAATGCAGCTATCGAATCTGCACGTGCTGGAGAATTTGGGAAGGGGTTTTCTGTTGTTGCTGGTGAAATCCGAAAATTATCAGAGCAAACGAAAGAATCTATATTTAACGTTACAAAGCTCGTCGAAAAAACAAATGAACAAATTACCCGTGTCTCGTCTTCCGTGAAACAAATTAGCTCTCTCGTATCGGAAGGAACGGATAGTATGTCGGCAACAGATCGATACTTCCAAGAAATCGTAAAAGATATGTCTAACTCAAAAGAACAGAATAAGAAAATTGAACACGAACTACAAGCTATTTCACAAGTAATGAAAGGAATTCAAGATGATTCCTCACAAATGGCTCTAACAGCCGATAATTTGCAACTAGAACTAAATCGATAAGATAAAGTGAAACTTTAATCAGCCCTCACCAATCGGACTTTTACGGGGGGCCTACCGCTTGGAAAATAACGGGATAAAATTCAGGTCAGTCATACTTTTCATCTGCACTGACTACTAAATTTCACCTTCCATCAAAAAAAGAATCCAGAATGGATTCTTTTTATTTTCTGAAAAATATTTTTTGACAATACACATAACTCATATAAACACCAAAGCTCTGCAAAATAAACAATGCCGGCATAATTACATTGTAATATGCCATATCTACTTGGAAGAGCTTTAGCAATACGTAGCCACTAATTAAAAATAAGAACAACATATATCCCTCATTTTGTTGTTTCTTAATAAGGAAGTGTAATAGAGCTATAGTCATAAACAATGTTACGGCTATATAAATCAGTTTTTCACATTTGAAAAGAATAGAATTTATCCCCTCATCTGAAAACTGATTTATCATCGGTTCTAAAAGTTTAAATCTTTCTCCCTCAATCTCTTTTAACTTTTGATCAATATGCTCTGTTACACTTTGATTTTTCGATATTTTTTCCTCATGTTTCGTTTTTCCAATTAAGACAGATTGAACATATGTCTCATTCGCAATCGTATATTGTGACAGTCCCATTGTCTTAATTCCATAATTCACACCAAAATGAGCGCTATAAAATAGAATAAGTATCCCTATCATCTTTAGTAACACTTTTTGTTTCGTTGCTGATTGAAATACTTCAATTAATAATACATATACCGTGATAAAAATAGGAAGAAATAATCCCATTGGGAAAATCATATTACTAAATGCAAATAAAATCGCTGAAAACACCCACATATAAGGATGATCTAATCCTTTATATAAAAGTATGTAACAAGCAAAATAAAATAAAAATATTGCAAGTGACTCAGGAGTTAATACGGGACTCATGAATATATTTGGAATATACAGAGCATAAAATATAGAAGCAATACGCCCGCATTCTTCTCCAAAAACCATTGCCGCAATACGATAAATAAAAAATGCGGTTCCTGCGCAAAATAACACATTAAATAGTTGTAAAGCGAATAATGTATCACCAAATATACGAATAATTACTGACTCATATATAATAAAAGGCAAATGAGCGACAGTCCCTATATTATTACCAATTGCAATCTGCTTTGCAGACTCATACATCACTTTCAGATCACCAATTATTGGAGCATCTACAAATAACAACATACTAAGCCTCACAACTATAGATATACTTATAAGAAAAATAAGGAATTGTTTATCTGTAAAACGATATTGTAGAATTGATGCCACTAACAAAATGAGTATGACGAAAATTGCCAATATGATTGTTACACTTGTTGTACTTCCTCCAAAGAATTGCTTACTTGTCTCAAATGCTACCCAACAACTATAAACGAAAAATGCGAGCATCGCACCAATCGTAATTTTATTGAAGAAAGATGAAAAATTTGTTTGTATATGATTCATATGTCCATTGCACCTCTATTTCCATTCATAACAAAACGATTCTATCATGAATGGGTACACGGCTGATAGAGAATTTCTATGACAAATACATAGTCATTACTTTTTACTTGCAATGTAAGCGAATCCTCTTTTACACTACATTTTAGATAAAATAAATTTTCTTTCAGTTACATGAATACAAATACAGAAGTTTAAATAATCCTCTTTTGGAATACACTTTACTTCATTAAATATCTAATATGAGTACTAAGCTTACACATATTATTCTGATTGAAAACAGACTATAGGGGCTGAATATATGGAAAAGAAATTCATGCGAGAATCTAAAGCAATTAAGACAACACGTGTTTTTCCTAACGATTTAAATAATCACCAAACACTTTTCGGAGGGAAATTATTAGCAGAAATTGATAGTATTGCTTCAATTGCGGCTGCAAGACATAGTCGTAAACATTGCGTAACAGCATCTATTGATTCAGTTGATTTTTTAACTCCAATTCACCAAGCTGATTCTGTTTGTTATGAAGCATTTGTATGTTATACAGGTAAATCTTCAATGGAAGTTTTCGTAAAAGTAATCGCAGAAAATTTATTAGCAGGCGAGCGTAGAATTGCTGCTACTTGCTTCATTACATTTGTGGCTATAAAAGACGGAAAACCTTCGTCCGTACCACAAGTACTACCTGAAACTCAGGAAGAACATTGGTTACACACAACCGGTTTAGAACGCGCGGAAAACCGAAAAAAGGGACGTTTAAAAAGTAAAGAGATGGCTGAAGTTTTAACTTTAAGTAAACCTTGGAATATTTAACATAATCTTCTCATCATACATGCACAGGTCCTTCCTTGCATGTATTTTTTATTATAAAAAATACTATCGCTTGCTTCATCAATGTGGAATGGATAGCGCTTCATTAAAAGATATATAAGTAATGGTATTGGATATAAAGCAACTTGTAGGCGTAAGTACAATGCTAAAAAGTAGAAAATGTTTCGTTTTATGAGTATCAGCTAATTTTAAACTCCAATATAATAATCCCAATGAAAAGAATAGAAGCTGTCCTTCTGTTAAATTTAAATTTTCCAAAACAATCTCTGGAGGATACACAGCTAATAAGAAAGTACCTATTAATCCTGCAGCGGGATTCAATAAATAAGTACCAATCTTATAAGTTAGTAAAATAATAAGTACCCCTAATAGGATAATAATTAATTTAGCTACAAAAAGGCCTTTATTGCCATTTACAAAAAAAGTAAAATAAAGTAACTAAAAACACTGGAAAACCTGGCATAATATGAATAGGTGGTTTATCCAGCTCATGATATATCAACATTCCTGTTTCCAATAAAATAGTTGCCGTTTTTTGATGACCTATATCATCGCTAGCTAGAGTCCAATCTGCACCATGTGTTTGTAAAGTTGCAAAACGAAGCGCAAATCGCCTTAACATTTCATACTTTCCCTTAAAATACATAATTTCCAAATTGTATTTCTATATTTTTACAAAAAAATATATTCTATAATAAATACTTTTATACAAAGTACAATAATAGAAAGTTGATTTACAAAGTTTATATGCGTTAAACTGATACAGATGTTCTTGTAATCTTCTTCCTTTCAAAAGGCTTGTATATATGGTGCAAGACATAAAAAATTTGAGGAGATAAAAATTCTATGATGGAACAAAAACAACTTGTTTCTGTTGTCATACCTCTGTATAACACAGAAAAATATATTGAAGAAACAATGCAGTCAATACTGGATCAAACATATAAAAACATTGAAATTGTAATTGTAGATGATGGAAGTAAAGATCAATCACCTTCTATCGTAAAAAATCTTGCAGAAAAATATCCGAGGCAAGTAAAATACGTTCACCAAAAAAACCAAGGCGTTTCAGTAGCTCGTAATACAGGGATTGAAAATGCTAGCGGGGAATACGTCGCTTTCCTTGATAGTGATGACTTATGGCATCCAACTAAAATTGAGAAACAAATCGAGAGTATGAATAAAAACAACATGGATGCGTGCTATTGTGGTTATATGAATTTCTACGAAGAAACAGGCGAAAAGGTTGAGCATACAACAAACTTTATTAAAGGTGATATGGCAAAAGCATTCTTAACACACCAAGTTGTTGCTCAAACAAGTACTTGGATTTTCAAACGCTCTATCGCAATGAATCATAATATCCGTTTTACACCAGGATGTAGCTGGGGAGAAGACTTGGAGTTTTTATTTAAACTAATGAGTGTGACAAATGTATGCTATGTCGATGAATATTTAACATATTATAGAATCTTATCCGAAGGAAATCTTTCTTCTAAATATAAAGATTACGAATTAAAAACAACTAAAGAACTAGAAGTATTCAATCGTATGAAAGACTGGGTACATAATAAATCTCAAGACTTCATTACGAAAGACCCTCAGTCACTTATTGAGATTCTTGAGACTTATTTATTCCCTTATACGGTTATCAATAATGCTTGTATATACATTAAGGAAAACTCTCAATTAAATAATACCCAAGTCCAATTAATCAAAAAAGATATAAAGAAATATTGCCGTAAAATCTATTCAAAAAACGGAAAGCGTAGTAAAAAACTATATGCAATGCTTTGGTTTGTGCGAATTAAATTTCTGTTTTCTTAAACTGAAAATATAGTACTCATCTCTCTTTCCGTAAACAAATCAAATTTACAAATAGGACAAACGAAAAAGGTCCTAAAGAATAGAAAGGTTTTTTCTCATGAAAACAAATAAGATTCTTAAAAATGCCTCCTACCTATTTGTAGGAAATATTACTGTTCGATTTGTACTTGCTATCGCGACGATTCTCTTCGCAAGATACGTTTCTCCTGGTGAGTATGGGATGTTTACAACTGCATTAGCAGTTTCCGCTGTTATTTGTTATTTCACAGATGCAGGTTTGACACATACGTTTATGCGTGAAGGAACGAGAAAGGATGCAAATATTAGCGTACTAATCAGTAGTTATTTACGCATTCGTTTCGTATTAGCTGTCGTAATTTCTGTACTCTTCGCTATTTTTGCTCAGTTCTTCTATACTGATGCCTACTTACGCGCCATGGTATATTGGGTTGTACTACCAACAATGTTTGGAGCAACTTTACAAGGCGTTGGAATGGCTTATTTCCAAGTAACAGAACGTATGCAATTTACAGCGATTATTTCTGTACTACAAGGTATAACAGCCGCAGCTGCGCTTCTACTAGGAATGTCGTTGAAATGGTCACTTATGACGGTCGCTGCTATGTATGGGATATCTAGTCTTGTAACAGGAGTCATCGCCTTCATAATGGTACTCCGCCATACGACAGTTCATAAGGGCTGGGACAAAGGGATTTTAGATCAACTGCTGATTTTCACAATCAATGGCATTATTATTATGCTTTTACCGCAGTTAGGCCCTATTATATTAGAAAAAGTTTCGACGTATGAGCAAGTTGGATTCTTTGGAGCTGCATCGAAAATACCTGCAGTCCTTTATCAAATACCTGGTGTAATTGCAGCAGCCTTCTATCCAAAATTATTTACTTTTGGAAATGAAAAGAATATTGATGAACATAGAAAACTATCTCAGTTTGAATTAAAACTAATGTCTTTCTTAGGGATGGGAATCTCCATTCCATTTATCGCTGATCCAAGTTTTTGGATTGTTACTTTATTAGGCGAAGAGTATGCGCCAGCTGGTGATGCTCTTGCCATTTTAGCCTTTATGGTCATTTTACAATCTATTAACTATCCACTTGCTGATAATTTAACGACCATTGGTCAACAATGGAAACGTGCAACAACAATGGGAATCGGACTAGCTACTGCCATTATAAGTTACATCGTCTTAGGTAGTCAGTTCGGAATGATGGGAGCCGCTATTGCCGCTATCCTTACCGAGATTACGTTATTGATCGGATTCACTCTATTTGTTCGTAAAGGCTTCTCGTTACTATTTAAAGGGATTATATTCAATACCTTAGCCTTTATATTAAGCTATATTCTATACCGTACAATATTAATTACCTTACCGCCACTAGTTGCTTTAACAATTACTGGTATATTATACGGGATTATCGGTCTTGCAATCGATCCACAAATACGAGGATTGATTTTAGGATTTATAAATAAAAAGCTGGCTCGAAAATAAATAAAAATAAAAACTTCAAATTAAATTTGAAGTTTTTATTTTTATCTTCTTCACTTAGAAAACGGGCTTTTTTCAATCTATATCTTAAATTGACTTGCCTTTCTGGAATGATTATACTTGGAAACGAACAGCACTAGATGTAAAACACCTATTATTAAGGTAATTCATAGTTAATTCTTCATGTAAATATTAACTACAAACACCCTAAATTTACTATAAATTACACAAATAAACACTTTATTAATACTATTAAAAATCGCCGATTCATACATAGTTTTTCTTCATCCTAAAAAGATAACTAGAGATGAAGAATGTGGCAATTGCATTTAAGGAGGCTTATTTATTTAATGACTTCAGAAGTAAATAAAAGAACATTTTTCACTAAAAGCACACTTATTATTATTCCATTATTAATAATATGTGCATTTGCTTTTCATTACTTTTTCCTAAAATCAGACAGTGTATTTTCTAGTACGGGAGATGCATTATCACAATTCAGTTTCTTTACATTCCTTTTACAACACGCATTTAAAGATGGAAATTTATTTTGGTCTTGGGATTATGGCTTAGGTGGAGATTTATTCGGAGAATTTAGTTATTACTATAGTACAGCACCATTTTTCTGGCTTACGCTTCTACTTCCTAAACTAAATTTTGATCAAATCTTTGAGCTGAAACTATATATGAGTGTTTTAAAAAGTACATTAGCTATGTTATTCATGTATGGTTCTTTACGTTATCACAATAAAACTATTTTTTCTTCTTTCATTTCTGCCATTATATATGGAGGATGTATAACTTTCATTCGCCATTCTTTATTATGGGATTTCATGGCAGATGCTATAGTGTTTTTACCTTTAGTAATATGGGGATTAGATAAATATATTTTAGAGCGAAAAAAAGGATTATTCCTGTTTGCAACAGCACTTATGCTTGCATCAAATTTCTATTTCGCTTTCATTACTAGTATTTTTATCTATATTTATGCCTTTTTCCAATATTTCGCTACACAGCAGAACAAAACAATTAAAACATTTATAATTTATTATATTAGAATTGCTTTTCTATATGCTTTATCACTAGGTTTATCTGCTGTTTGCTTTATACCATCTGTAAATGGTGTATTTAGTTCCGATCGACTCGCTACAAAATTTACTATACCGTTATTTTTTGAAGATACGTTTTATAAAAACTTAATGGAAAGTATCTTTTTCATTAATAATACAGAGGAGTATCAGCTTGCATTCCCTGTTTTCATCCTCTTCCTTATTACTAGCGCGCTTCTAATACGCAATAAACTTGTCACAAATAAATTACTCTTTACTGGGTTTATGTTAGTGCTATATATGCTTCCATATACGTATTCCGTATTTAATGGCTTTTCTGCCATGCAACACAGATGGTTTTACTTATTTGCATTTGTGGTTGCGCAAACTGTTGCCTACATTTTAGATTGGATGCTACTCCACAAAAAGAAGGTCAATTATTTAATAGGTCCTTTACTAGCAACAGCATTATTTATTTACGCATTCTATAGAAAAGTAAATATAAACGCACAGCCACTACAAACGATTGATAACATTTTAATTTGCATTACTGTATTATCTATTATTACCATATTACTATGGCGCTATTTATCAAAAGTAGCCTTACAATGTTTCATTGTATTAAATGTACTCGTCAATGTAATATTTATTAATTACTTCTATTCAGATTTTGCTCTTAGTAAACACTTTAATCAAGCAGGCGTGACAAAAGAATCATTACACGGGCCAGGTCTTGATAATAAGGATGAAATTGACGCAATTCGTTATATACAAAATCAAGATAAAGATTTTTATCGAATTATCAATCCAAACAATAATTATAAAAATACGCCGATGTTGCAAGGTTATCATGGTACAAGTACTTATCAAAGCTTAGTCAATTATCATATTCATGACTTTATGAAGAATAAGTACAATGTTTTCCAAGGATATGATAGCCCATCTATGTTCTTCCAGTTAGATAAACGATTATTCCTTGAGAACATGCTAGGGGTAAAATATTATGTACTAAGTGAAGGTGCTAATAAAACCGAAATTCCTTATGGCTATACGCATTTACAACAAGTAGGTCCTTACAACATTTATAAAAATGAATTTGCACTACCATTAGGCTATGTATACGAAGCTGGAATAAGTGATGAAGACTTTTCAAAACTTAATTTTGCCGAGAAAGATCAACTTTTATTAGATGCTGTAGTTGTAAATGATGTTGAAAGTCTCCCACTAAAACAATTTAATACAAAACAGCTAGATTCAAAACAAATTAAGATTAATCCAAATAAAATGAAGTGGGAAAATATAGAGAAAGAGAAAGATATACTCACTGTTCATGAAAATGGGCGTATAATAGTACCTATTGATAATAACGATATGTTAGGTGATCTTCTTGTTGAAATTAAAATTAGAAATATAAACAAGGAATCATTTGGGGTTACCGTGAATGACAAATCTATGATAAAAGGTAATGAGGATGGAGCTTATGCTTATCCGTTAGAAAGATTTGTTTACAACTTAGGAAAAGATGCGAAGCCAACCGAGCTAATCATTTCTATTCCTACTCCTGGTCAATATGAGTTGAAAGACTTACAAATCAACAGTACTAACTATCAGACTGTCCCGACAAAAGTAAATACTTTAAAAGAAAATAGCCTACAAAACATTTACTATGAAGGTAACTCCTTAAAAGGTGATATTAATTCCACTAAAGATGGATTACTATATTTATCGGTACCATATAGTAAAGGATGGTCAATAAAAGTTGACGGTAAAGAAACGGAATTTACGAAGGCTAATTCCGCCTTTATTGGCGTTCCTATTTCCAAAGGGCAACATGTAGTTGAAATGAAATACGTCACACCTTATTTCAAAATGGGTCTCGTTATTTCTACCATTTCATTTATCATTTGCATCTCGCTTCTAGTTCTTGGAGATACGAAACGATATTCAAAATTAAAAAATCGTTTTAAAAAAAGTTATTAAGATGAAGTGAAATAAAAGTTGAAGATGATTGCTTCACTTTTACTTCATGCCCACTTTAAAATTACACCTAAGGAGGTCCTAACATGACCCTTTCAATAGTTGTACCATGCTACAATGAAGAAAAGGTGCTTCGTGCCTTTTATTCAGAGACTTCTCTTGAAATTCATAAATTAACTACCGATTATGAATTTGTTTTTGTTAATGATGGTAGTAAAGATGATACTTTAAATATTTTACGTGATTTAGCTAGTGCAGATTCATCGGTACACTACATATCATTTAGTCGAAACTTCGGAAAAGAAGCTGCAATGTTAGCTGGTTTAAAATATGCTACAGGCGATGCAATTGTTATTATGGATGCTGACTTACAACACCCTCCTACGTTAATAAAAGAACTGTTAGAAGGATATAACGACGGCTACGACCAAGTCATTGCAAAAAGAACAAGAACTGGTGATTCACCCGTTCGCTCTTTCGTCTCTCGTCTTTACTATAAAGTGATGAATAAATTTGTAGATATTGAATTAGTAGACGGTATTGGTGACTTTAGACTTTTAAGTCGAAGAGCAGTAGATTCTTTATTATCTTTAAGTGAATACAACCGATTTTCAAAGGGCTTATTTTCTTGGATCGGTTATAACGAATTAATCATTGAATATGAAAATGTATTACGTTCTGATGGAGAAAGTAAATGGACCTTCTCGAAATTATTAAATTATGGAATTGATGGTGTAATTTCATTCAATAATAAACCGTTACGTCTATCTATATATCTTGGATTACTAACAACCATTTTAGGACTTTTATACGTAATCACTACGTTCGTTCAAATCATCCTCGGTGGTGTGGAAGTTCCTGGTTACTTTACTCTCATTTCCGCTATACTATTTATTGGCGGTATTCAACTCATATTCCTAGGTGTTATTGGTGAATATATCGGTCGTATTTATTATGAAACAAAACGTAGACCGCATTTTATTGTAGCTGAAAAGAAAGTTAGTGAAGTTAAACAAAAGGCATAACCAAAAAGTTACTTCTGTAGGAGAAGTAACTTTTTTATATACTAACATTTACAAACACTTCTTTTGAAAAAATATACATTTTGAAATGATAGCATTATATGAAAGAATTTAGTATCATGATTCAAGGTACTATTTCAAGTTGGACGGAGGATACTATGAGCTTATTAACAGTTGAAAAATTAGGACATACATTTGGCGATCGTACATTATTTAAAGATGTATCTATGCGATTATTAGCAGGTGAGCACGTTGGATTAGTTGGTGCAAACGGTGTTGGTAAATCAACATTCATGAATATCATTACTGGTCAGCTTATTCATGACCAAGGTCGCGTAGAATGGACACCGGGCACACATTACGGCTACTTAGATCAGCATACTGTTTTAACACCTGGGCGTACAATCCGTGACGTACTAGCGGATGCATTTTTACCGTTATTCGAAAAGGAAAAAGCTTTAAATGAAGTTACAGAAAAAATGGGAACTGCTACACCAGAAGAACTAGAAGAACTTCTTGAGCAAATGGCAGAAATACAAGATGCACTTGAAGCAGGTGGTTTCTACTTACTAGATATGAAAATTGAAGAGGCTGCACGTGGTCTTGGAATTGATGCAATTGGTTTAGATCGTGATGTTTCAGCATTAAGTGGTGGACAACGTACAAAGGTATTGCTTGCAAAGCTATTACTTGAACAGCCAGAAGTGTTATTGCTTGATGAACCTACTAACTATTTAGACGTTGAACATATTCATTGGTTAACAAATTATTTGAAAGAATATCCACATGCATTCTTATTAATTTCTCATGATACGGAATTTATGAACAAATGTGTTGATGTTATTTTCCATCTAGAATTCACAAAAATGACACGCTATACAGCGACATATGAAAAATTCCTAGAACTAGCAGAAATCAATAAAAATCAACATATAAACGCTTATGAAAAACAGCGCGAGTTTATCAAAAAGCAAGAAGACTTCATTGCAAAGAACAAAGCTCGTTATTCAACGACAGGTCGTGCAAAGAGTCGTCAAAAACAACTTGATCGCATGGAGCTTATTGATCGTCCGGAAACAGCAATTAAACCGGAATTCTCATTTAAAGAAAGTCGTGCAAGTAGTCGCTTCGTCTTTGAAGGTGAAAATGTAGAAATCGGATATACACATCCGCTACTCCCAAAGCTATCAATGACGATTGAACGTGGTGAAAAAATTGCTATTGTTGGATGTAACGGTGTTGGTAAATCAACGTTGCTAAAAACAATCTTAGGTAAAATTAAACCTTTAAGCGGTAAAACAAGTCTTGGTGACTTCTTAGAGCCTGCATACTTTGAACAAGAAGTTAAAGCTGATAATATAACACCAATTGATGATGTATGGAATACATTCCCTGGCCTAGACCAGCATCAAATTCGTGCGATGTTAGCAAAATGCGGATTAAAAAATGAACATATTTCTCGCCCATTAAGTCAATTAAGTGGTGGAGAACAAGCAAAAGTTCGTTTATGTAAGCTAATGGGTGAGGAAAGTAACTGGCTATTATTTGATGAGCCGACAAACCATCTTGATGTTACAGCAAAAGCGGAACTTAAGAAGGCTATGAAAGCATATAAAGGAACAATTCTCCTTGTATGTCACGAACCGGACTTCTATGAAGATTGGATCACAAAAGTTTGGGATGTTGAAGAGTGGGCAGAAAAAAACAACTAAATTATTTCCTATCAGTAAAAAAGCCGTTCCTAAAAATATTTTGGGACGGCCTTTTTTTATAAACAAGGATTTTTTATATCTCTCACAATATAAAAAAATTAAATATGTTAATAATATCCTAGTTTTTTAATGATTACATTTCAATGATATTTTTGGTATTATTTAGATAAAATAGGAAAGGAATTAATTAAAATGGTATTTAGTAACCTTGTCTTTTTATGTTTATTTTTACCTGCTGTACTCTTAATTTATTATGCTGTACGCAAAGAACTACAAAATATAGTTTTATTATTTTTTAGTTTAGTATTTTATGCTTGGGGCGAACCCATTTATGTTTTTCTAATGCTATTCTCTATCCTTGTTAACTATTGGTTTGGGATTTTATTAGGGAATAGTCGCTTCACAAATGGTCAAAGAAAATTATTACTAACGTTTGCAATTGTAATGAATATCGCTATTTTAGGATATTTTAAATACGCAAACTTTTTAGTAGATAATATTAACTCTATCTTACATACCAATATTGTTCTTGAAAAAATACCTTTACCAATTGGTATTTCATTTTTCACGTTCCATGCGATGAGTTATATTATCGATATTTATAAGAAAAAAGTCGATGCTCAACGAAATATCTTTGATTTGGCCTTATACTTTACTGTATTTCCACAGTTAGTAGCAGGACCAATTGTTCGTTATAATACAATTTCTCACCAATTACACCAGCGAACTGTTGATGCCGACAAATTCTCTGAAGGTGTCCGCCGATTTATTATTGGTTTGGGTAAAAAAGTTTTAATTGCTAACCAATTAGGTGTTATAGCCGATGAAATCTTCTCAATGAATCCTTCTGATATGAGTGTATCATTAGCTTGGATGGGAGCCATTGCCTATACGCTACAAATTTACTTTGATTTTTCTGGATATAGTGACATGGCAATTGGATTAGGAAAGATGTTTGGATTTGATTTTCTAGAAAACTTTAATTATCCATATATCTCAAAATCCATTTCTGAATTTTGGCGTCGTTGGCATATTTCGCTCGGTTCTTGGTTCCGTGATTATGTCTATATTCCACTTGGAGGAAATCGCGTTACAACTTGGAAAGTTTATCGTAACCTCTTCATCGTATGGGGACTAACCGGTTTTTGGCATGGTGCTAGTTGGACCTTTATGATTTGGGGTATTTATTACGGAATTCTAATTGCACTTGAAAAAGCTGGACTCGAAAACCTGCTTCAAAAATTATGGAGTCCTCTTCAACATATTTACGTGATGTTTTTAGTTATTATTGGATGGGTGTTTTTCCGTGCAGATAACTTCAGTTATTGCTTTGAATTCCTAAAATCCATGTTCGGATTTAACAGTCCTTTAACAGATATTAACAGTTACTTCTATATAATGAATTATTGGGGAATTTTCTTATTAGCTATTATTACTGCAGCACCCGTATTCCCATGGTTACAAAAAATGTTATCGACAAAAAGATTTGCTGTTTTATCGCCAGTATATTATTTAAGTATTCTAGTCATTGTTTTAGTATTCCTAACAAATGCAACTTATAATCCATTTATTTATTTCCGTTTTTAAAGGAGGTTCACTATGAAAAAATTTCAAAACCTCACTTTAATAATGGGGTTCCTTACAGTTATTTTTGGGGTGGGTATTTGGACAGCAAAAGTTATCCTTATAGATAAAAAAACATTTTCTGAATTTGAAAACAGGAACTTAGCTATTAGACCTGCTGTAAATGCTTCTACTATAAAGACTGGAGAGTTATTCAAGGGTATCGAAACATACTTTACAGACCATGTTGGACCTAGGGATCTCTTTCTTGAAAGCTATATAAAATTCCAACTCTCTATGAATCGAACATTTGTAAATAACATTCATGTTACAAACGATCAATTTATTTTTAATAGACCTAATATGGAAAATCATTTAAATGATGTTGATGCTGGTGTTCAGGAATTAAAAACTTTGAAAAAAGATTTTCCACAAACAGAATTCTATTTCTCTTTAGTTCCTAGTAAGCAGACAGCGTTACAGTATAAGCTTCCCTCTTACCTAAATCTTGGTTACGAACAAATTCTTAGGGATCACCTTGCTGAGAAATTGACAGCAACGAAATTCCCTATTATTGATGTATTACCAATGTTTAAAGAAAGATTTACTAAAGAAAAACTAGAACGAATGTATTTAACTACAGATCATCATTGGAATATGGAAGGTGCCTTTTATGCATATGAGGATACGATGAACTTTATTAATTCTCATTCAAATAAATATAAAGGACAACCAATAAAGAAAGACGACTACACTATTAACTGGGAAAAACCGAAAGGAAAGTTTGTTGGTAGCTGGAATAATCAATTGTACCGCTTAATTGATACTTCATCCGTACAAATCCCATATGTCCGCTATAATTTCGGTGAATCTTGGGACGACTACACAGTTTACTACGGTGCTATTAAAGATAATACTGCTAAAGAATCAATGACTCAGTTTTACGGAAAAGAAAAAGATGTTCCTGCTCCTGGATATGCTAATGTTTATCAAACAGATTTCCCTGAAATAAACATCATTAATACAAAGGCAGACAATGATTTACACCTTGTTATCTTAAAAGATTCGTATGCTGATGCTACATATCCTTTATTCGCACGTAATTTTGCTAAAACAACTTTTATTGACCCTCGTTACACGCAAGGAAAAAGTGTGAAACAGCAACTAGAAGAACAAAATGCAGATATTGTATTGTTTATATACAACGACACCAACGTTTATGGTGACATGTATAAATTTCAAAATGTAAAATAAATACTATTTTCAACTTTAATCAGTGGGAATGAAATCCCACTGATTAAAGTCTCAATTTATATAGTAATATCGAGCTAACCTCAATCTAAAATCCTTCAAATCATTATACGCTTCTAAATTCGCTAACATCCCTCGAATAACTGGAATCCTTGGATTTGGCACTCTCATTTCGGATTCTAAAACATCTAAAGTAACTAAAACCTCATCATTTTCTAGTTGGTCTGCTAATGTTCGTTTTAATATAATAATTTCATTTAAAAAATGCTCTTTCACTTGTTCTTTAATAAGCTCTGAGCTACAAAAAAATTCTCCCATTTTTGCTTCATTTAAAACAGGCCCTTCCGAAGATTCTAGAAGCCCTTCTACTAAATCGTCTACTCTTTTTAAAATAAATGAGGCAACATGAATGAAATCAATTTTTGGTTCATTTAAAATAATCAATTGTAAATAACCATGGCATATACCTTCTACCATAATTACTAAATCCAATAAATATGGCATAACCTTTTCACCATAAATGGACAATAAACTATTCCGATAAAATGTATGAGACTCTAACTTCATCCGCATCATAAATTCTTCTACTTCTTTATTAAACGGAATCGCATTTTCTCTCGCATGCATAATAATAAATTCTTTATGCTTTTGTATATCATTAAACTGACAATGTAATTGTTTTGCAAATTTTTCACGTGGTAATAAAGACTCTTGTTCAATATCCAGCATTTTCTTTTGGATTTTGTCATAATAATATCGAAGTGTCGCTAATAAAAGCTCATCTTTCGATTTAAAATATAAGTAAAAAGCTCCCTTAGATATACCACTAGCTGTCACAATTTCCTGCACTGATGTCGCATTTACACCCTTAGTAGCAAATAACTTCATAGCCGATTCTATAATTAAACGCTCTTTTTCTTTCATATCTTCTCTCCTAAATTTAATCTCGCATCTTATTATAAATGTATTATACCATCTCTTTTTATTGACGATTGACCGAACGGTCAGTTATATTATGTATTAGACTGACCAGTTGGTCAATATAATAAAAAGGGAGCGCAAACATGAACAAAATCATCAATTTCTCGTTAAAAAATAAGTTCGCAGTTTGGCTACTAACCATTATTGTTACTATTGCGGGGATCTACTCTGGACTCAATATGAAGCTGGAAACAATCCCTGATATTACAACACCGATTGTGACAGTAACTACGGTCTATCCTGGTGCTACACCAGAAGAAGTAGCTGATAAAGTTTCAAAGCCGATGGAAGAACAACTACAAAATTTAAGCGGTGTTAACGTTGTGAGTTCATCATCTTTTCAAAACGCATCTTCTATTCAAGTAGAATACGATTTTGATAAAAATATGGAAAAAGCAGAAACAGAAATTAAAGAAGCTCTCACAAATGTAAAACTCCCAGAAGGTGTTAAAGATCCTAAAGTTTCACGAGTAAACTTCAATGCCTTTCCAGTTATTTCGTTAAGCGTGGCAAGTAAGAATGAATCTTTAGCTACCTTAACTGAAAATGTAGAAAAAAATGTTGTACCAGGATTAAAAGGACTTGATGGTGTTGCATCTGTTCAAATTGCTGGCCAACAAGTAGATGAAGTACAGCTTGTCTTCAAGAAAGATAAAATGAAAGAACTAGGACTAAGTGAAGATACCGTAAAAAATGTGATTAAGGGATCGGATGTATCTTTACCACTTGGCTTATACACATTTAAAGACACGGAAAAATCAGTTGTTGTAGATGGCAATATTACAACGATTAAAGCGTTAAAAGAACTTAAAATCCCAGCTATACCTTCCTCACCTAACGGTCAAGGTAGTCAAAATGCTGGCGCTGGTGCACAAACGCCGCAAATGAATCCAGCTGCTATGAACGGGATTCCAACAGTTACATTAGACGAAATTGCTGACATTAAAGAAGTTGGGAAAGCAGAATCTATTTCTCGAACAAATGGAAAAGAAGCAATTGGAATTCAAATTGTGAAGGCCTCTGATGCAAATACAGTTGATGTTGTAAATGCAGTAAAAGATAAAGTAAAAGATCTTGAGAAAAAATATAAAGATTTAGAGATCATTTCAACATTCGACCAAGGTGCACCTATTGAAAAATCAGTTGAAACAATGCTGAGCAAAGCAATTTTCGGCGCTATCTTTGCGATTGTTATTATTATGCTGTTCCTACGAAATATTCGAACAACGTTAATTTCTGTCGTTTCAATACCACTTTCTTTATTAATTGCTGTTTTAGTCATAAAGCAAATGGATATTACGCTTAACATTATGACACTTGGAGCAATGACCGTTGCTATAGGCCGCGTTGTCGATGACTCAATTGTTGTTATTGAAAATATTTACCGACGTATGTCGTTATCAGAAGAGAAATTACGTGGAAAAGATTTAATTCGTGAAGCTACGAAAGAAATGTTTATCCCAATTATGTCTTCCACCATTGTAACAATTGCTGTATTTTTACCGCTTGGACTAGTAAAAGGTATGATTGGTGAAATGTTCTTACCATTCGCCTTAACTATCGTCTTCGCTTTATTAGCATCATTACTAGTAGCAGTTACAATCGTACCGATGCTAGCTCATTCCTTATTTAAGAAAGAGAGCATGAGGGAAAAAGAAGTACATCATGAAGAAAAACCAAGTAAATTAGCAAATGGGTATAAACGCATACTTGCATGGGCTTTAAATCACAAAATTATTACATCAAGTATCGCTGTCCTTCTATTAGTTGGTAGTCTTGCACTTGTACCAGTTATCGGTGTAAGTTTCTTACCTTCTGAAGAAGAAAAAATGATTATTGCAACATATAATCCTGAACCAGGTCAAACGTTAGAAGACGTTGAAAAAATTGCAACAAAAGCTGAGAAGCACTTCCAAGATAATAAAGACGTCAAAACAATTCAGTTCTCATTAGGTGGAGAGAATCCAATGAGTCCTGGTCAATCAAACCAAGCAATGTTCTTCGTGCAATATGATAACGACACGAAAAACTTTGAAAAAGAGAAAGAACAAGTCGTTAAAGATTTACAGAAGATGTCTGGCAAAGGCGAATGGAAAAACCAAGACTTCGGAGCAAGTGGCGGTAGTAACGAAATTAAACTATACGTTTATGGAGATAGCTCAGAAGACATTAAGCCTGTCGTAAAAGATATTCAAAATATCATGAAGAAAAATAAAGACTTAAAAGATATAGATTCTAGTATTGCAAAAACATATGCAGAGTACACTTTAGTCGCAGATCAAGAAAAGCTGAGTAAAATGGGCTTAACGGCTGCTCAAATTGGAATGGGACTTTCTAATCAACATGATCGCCCTGTTCTGACAACAATTAAAAAAGACGGTAAAGATATCAATGTATATGTAGAAGCTGAAAAACAAAATTATGAAACAATCGATGACTTAACAAATCGCAAAATTACAACACCACTTGGTAATGAAGTAGCTGTGAAAGATGTTATGACTGTAAAAGAAGGTGAAACATCGAATACAGTAACACACCGAGATGGACGTGTTTATGCAGAGGTTAGTGCCAAATTAACATCTGATGACGTTTCAAAAGCATCTGCTGCAGTACAAAAAGAAGTAGATAAAATGGATCTTCCTTCTGGTGTAGATGTTTCTATGGGCGGTGTTACTAAAGATATTCAAGAATCATTCAAGCAACTTGGCCTAGCGATGTTAGCTGCGATTGCCATTGTATACTTCGTTCTTGTCGTTACATTTGGTGGTGCCCTAGCACCATTCGCAATTTTATTCTCGCTACCATTTACAATTATTGGGGCTCTTGTTGCCTTATTAATCTCTGGTGAAACATTAAGTGTATCTGCAATGATTGGTGCGCTTATGTTAATCGGTATCGTTGTAACAAACGCAATCGTGCTTATCGACCGCGTTATTCATAAGGAAAATGAAGGACTATCAACACGTGAAGCTTTATTAGAAGCTGGTGCAACACGCCTTCGTCCAATTTTAATGACTGCAATTGCAACAATCGGTGCTCTTATTCCGCTTGCATTAGGATTTGAAGGTAGTGGCTTAATTTCTAAAGGACTTGGCGTAACGGTAATTGGTGGATTAACAAGTTCAACGTTATTAACACTTCTTATTGTTCCAATCGTTTATGAAGTATTAAGCAAATTTAAAAAGAAAAAAACAAAATAACAAAAAAATAACCTCGCTAACTGCGAGGTTATTTTTTATTTCCAAACAAGATTTGGAAATCGCCATAGCCTTCTTTCTCTAATTCCTCTTTTGGAATAAATCGAAGAGCTGCGGAATTAATACAGTAACGAAGGCCATTTGGTCCTGGACCATCTGGAAATACGTGCCCAAGATGTGAATCTCCTTCTTTACTTCTCACTTCTGTACGTGTCATATTATGACTCACATCCATCTTTTCTTTCACACTTGCTGACATCACTGGTTTTGTAAAACTAGGCCATCCACATCCACTATCAAATTTATCTAGAGAAGTAAACAACGGCTCACCTGAAACGATGTCTACATAAAGACCTTCCTCTTTATGGTTCCAATACTCATTTCGAAATGGTGGTTCTGTACCATTTTCCTGTGTTACATAATACTGCATCTCATTGAGTTTTTCTTTTAAATGAGCATTATCCTTTGGCCAATGTTGCTTAATAAAAGCATCTCGTCCTGAGCCTTTACGATATAACTCATAGCGGAATGTATTTTTCTTATGGTATCCTTGGTGATATTCTTCAGCTGGATAAAATGTAGCTGCTGGTAGTATTTTTGTCGCAATTGGTTTTGAAAAGCGTCCACTCTGCTCAAGCTCTTCTTTTGAGGCCTCTGCTTTTTTATGTTGTTCTTCATTATGATAAAAAATCACCGTTTCATAAGACTGTCCGCGGTCGTGGAATTGTCCACCAATATCGGTCGGATCAATTTGTCTCCAATATATATTTAACAATTCCTCATACGGCATTTTATTTGCATCAAATGTAATTTGTACTGCCTCATAATGTCCCGTCGTTTCTGAACATACTTCTTTATACGTTGGATTCTCTTTATGACCACCTGTATAGCCAGAAACAACCTTTATAATCCCTTCCATCTCTTCAAATGGTGAAACCATACACCAGAAGCACCCTCCAGCAAATGTAGCCAATTCTACCTTTTCATTTACAGCCATTACTTCACCCCTATTCTATGTTCTGCTTACAGTATGGCATAAGAAACATCATATTATAAAAGAAAAAGCACCGAACATCGATGCTTTTTCTTTACTTCACTTTATTTTTTCCAACATCCTTCTCCATTTCATCACTTGTCACGTCTAAAACATCTAATAAGAAGATGAAGATTGGAATACCGATAATTAATCCCCATACACCTAAGAAGTGTTCTGAGAAGATTAATACCATAAATGTATAGAAAATCGGTAAATTTGTTTTTTGCGACATAAACTTCGGGTTTAATACGTAACTTTCAAGCGCATGAATCACTGTTACGATAACCAAAATATAAACAACGTACATGATACCGCCAATATTGTAAGCAATCATACAAAGTGGGAATAACGAAATGATAACCCCCGCTACTGGAATTAAGCCAAGCAAGAAAATCATTAACGCTAAACCTAATAATTGCGGGAATCCTAATATCCATAATGCGATAACTGAAAGAACGCAGTTAACAACAGCAATTAAAAATTGCGCTTCGATTACCTTTCCAAATGAACGTGCAAATTTCTTTCCGAAGTACTCAATT
This sequence comes from Bacillus sp. PK6-16, assembly GCF_056530295.1. Classification (NCBI taxonomy): domain Bacteria; kingdom Bacillati; phylum Bacillota; class Bacilli; order Caryophanales; family Bacillaceae; genus Bacillus; species Bacillus sp. PK6-16. The sequence goes on along the minus strand of NZ_CP096511.1, from coordinate 53,599 downwards.
TCAGTATAGAAAATTGCAAGCCTGCTTTCTTTAAACTTTGCAGTAAAACCGACAATACGAGATTTTTCTAATAAGAAAAACAAACTCAAAATTAAAGAAAGTAAAACTTGAAGGCCAAATTTACCAACATTCGTAATCGATTTATACAAAATGTCTACGCCTTGTCCTACATATTTAGAAAGCTCCATATGATTGACAGCATTAACTGCATACTTAATTAGTTCACTATCTGGTGGGTTTCTTAAAAATACATTGAATTGGTAAATCAGTTGTGAAATTTGTATCGTCAATACTGGTAAATATTTAAATAGCGTAATAGCAATTCCACCAATTAACATTACATATAGAAACGCTATAATAATTTTTCGATTAATAGGCATGAAATGATCTAATTTGCGTGAAATAAACTTTTGGAATCGATCCATTAAATACGTGAGAATAAACGTAATTAATATTAAATTCAACATACTTTGCAGCCCGTATAACACGAGAGCAAGTATTACTAATACGAGTAACCTCTGGAATCCTTTGCTTTGAAACAGGTTTTTTATTTGCATAATCGACGAATACTCTCTCCTGTCCTATAAACTAAAACGTTAATAAGTAGATTTCTCTCTCTTTTCTACTTTTAATTATTCATTCATATTAAGATTTTTATAAACTCATTATATGCCTACCTTACCAGGTATATAGTAGCCTACTTCTTATTTTACAATACAATGACCTAATTCAAAACGTATTCTACATAGTATTAATGAAGATTTAAGGAAACTTACATTTTTTAATAGGTCTTACCACTACTGTAACATAAAAAGCAAGCTATCAGTAGAAATCTGTCCTACAAATAGCTTGCTTTTCTTATTTTTTAAGTAAGTTTTACTATCCAATGAATGGCATGAACATTGGGATGACAACTACTGTTACAACCCCAACTACCGTTACAGCAATACTTGCCATCGCTGCCTCTACCTCACCCATTTCAATTCCTACTGCAACTCCTAATGCATGACCCGCTGTTCCAAGTGCTAAACCTTTTGCAATCGGATGTTTCACTCTAAATGTTTTTAAGAATAATGCTCCTAATGCGTATACGATAACTGCGTTGAAAATAACTGCAAACGATGTAATTGCTGGAATACCACCAATACTTTCTGAAATTGGTAACGCAATTGCTGTTGTTGCTGCTTGTGGTAGCATTGAATTCATTACTGCTGTATCTAAACCGATTGCTTTTGCAACAATGAACACGACAATTACTGAGCAAATAGATCCAACCACGATAGCTGATAAAATTTGCCACCAATATTTTTTCAACTTATCAACTTGTTTATATAGTGGGATAGCGAATGCAATTGTTGCTGGCTCTAAGAAGAAACTAATCATTTTTCCGCCAGTATTATATTCTTCAAAAGTAAAGTTACCTACCTTTAGAAATACAATCCCTAATACCATCGCCACGAATAATGGTGTAAATAGGAAGAACCCTTTTGAATGCTTGAATAATAATGTTCCGATTCCGTATGCGATTAATGAAACGACGATTCCGAAATATGGAGTCATTGTGCTTGCCATGTTCATTACCTCCCAACAATATATAAATACAATGGTTACGCAACCTTTTCGTGCTTGCGTCCTTTATTTACTACTTTCAATTCTTTTGTATCTTCTGTTTCTTTTTCATCTTTTCCTAAAATAAATTGTGCAAATAATCCTGTTACAGCGAGTAAAATAACTGTTGCTACAACAATTACAGTTAAAATTTGTACAAAGTATTGTCCCATTACACCAAGAGAATTAATAACTGAAATACCTGATGGGACGAATAAGAATCCAATAATACCTGTTAAAGCTGTTCCGAGTGATTCAACTTGCTCCAATTTAATAACTTTTAAACATAATAGACTAAATAAAATAACTAACCCGATTACCGATGAAGGCATTGGAATTGGTAAATGTGTTGCAATAATATTAGAAATTAACATAATAGCTGAGAATATGAATGCTTGTGATAAGAAACTATATACTTTTTTCGTACTCATTTTGGCCACCTCTTTCGATTTGGTACCTTTATTGTATAGGATATAACCGCCTAAGTAAGCGTTTACATAACGGAATGTCAAATATACAGAATCAGTTACAAATATAAAAGGATGAAATACAAAAGCTGCTCCTTAAATACGAAGCAGCTTCTTGAGTTCTTTTGCATATGTACGACTAACAGGTACTTTTGATCCTTCTTTCATAATTAAATTATAAGTAGAGTTAAACCATGGCTGAATTTCAGTAATATGATTAATATTCGCAATAAAGCTACGATGAACACGCATGAAACTTACTTGCGGCAACTTCTTTTCCAAAATCACAAGTGTATCGTGTGTTACATATGTTTCCCTCATTGTTTTTACTGTCACTTTTCCGTCCACAAGTCCTACATATACAATATCTTCAATATTAACAAGTACGATTGATTCTTCAATTGGTAATGCTAATTTATGCATCTCTACTGTTACATCTGTCCCCTTTATTTCGTGCTTCGTTTCTATTTGCGATTGTTTTTGTTTTTTATACTTCTTTAATGTCTGCACAATACGCTCTTCATCAAATGGTTTTAAAATGTAGTCTAACGCATCTACTTCAAATGCTTGCAGTGCATATTGATCATAGGCAGTAGCAAATACAATTGCAGGTGGATTTTTCATCTTCTTTAATATATTGGCGATTTCAAATCCGTTATCATCGGATAATTGAATATCTAAAAACACAATATCTGGTCTACTTTGCATTAGTTCTTCTAATGCGTCTTCCACACAATCAGCCTCACCAATTATCTCAACTTCTTTCGTTCTCTCTAATAAATACTTTAGTTCATCACGTGCTAACATTTCATCGTCAACTACTAATACTTTTAACAATCTGCTCTTCCTCCCCTACTTTTTTTGGAATAACAAAAGTAATCTCTGTCCCCTCATTTAATTCACTTTCGATATGAAGCATCGTTTCTTTTCCAAATAATCCAATAAGACGTTCATTAATATTATATAAAGCTGTTCCAGTCCCTTTCTTTGACGAAACTACCATCTTTCCTAATTGTTCTAAACGTTCTTCCTCAATTCCCTGTCCATTATCTTTTACTTCAAAATGAACCATACCCTCTTTTTCAAAAACATGCACTTCTACTTCACATACTGGTTGCTTCTTCGGAAAAGCGTGTCGCAATGCATTTTCAACCAATAGTTGAAGAACAAATGGTGGTACTAAAGTTGTCTTTAGCTCGTCCTCAATATACATCTTTACCTCATACTTATTTGGGAACCTTGCTTGTTCTAAGGATAAATATGCCTGTACATGGTTTAATTCTTGTTCTAGTGGAATCAATAACTGACGTGCCCCTTGCAAATTACATCGGAAATATACGCTAAGCTGTAATAATAACTTCCTTGCTTTTTCTACATCTGTTCGGCATAAAGCTGATACTGTATTAATCGCATTAAATAAAAAGTGCGGGTTAATTTGCGCTTGTAATGCTTTTATCTCCGCATCTTGCAATAATTTACTTTGCAACTCAGCTTCACCTAATTCAAGTTGTGTAGAGAATATTTTTGCTAATCCTTCTGCTAATTCCTCTTCCACACGACTTAACTGGTTAGGATTTTTGAAATACAGTTTTAATGTCCCTATTGTATTTCCATGTGAAGTTAGTGGAATAACAATCGCCGCTTGCAAAGGGCATCCTTCATGTTGACAATTAATAACCTCACGTGATTTTGCTTTCATTATTTTTCCTGTGTGTAACACTTCTTTCGACAAACCAGTTATTAAACTATGTGACGGAATATGGTGATCTGATGCTAATCCAACATGAGCTAATATTTTCTCTGTATCTGTTAAGGATACCGCATCTGTTCCTGTAAAGCGGTGAATAATTTGTGCCACATGCTTACACGATTCTTCTGTTAAGCCTTGGCGAAAATATGGTAACGTTTTATCTGCAATACGTAATACCTTATGAGTCTGAAGTGCCTTTGCGTTCTCTTCCTGACGCAAAATAGCTTGTATCATAGAAAGTAAAATAAAACTTCCAAAACTATTTACAAGGATCATTGGTATCGCAATTGTTTTCACAATGCTCATTCCATCCTCTACAATTAATAGGATCATAATCATTTCTAAAGAAACAATAAAAACACTTAAAATCGCTGAAAACTTAGGGGTAATTGTACGGTTATATTTTTTAAAAATGTATCCGATATAACCAGTTATAACGCCTGCTAAAATTGAAGAGATTGCACAACTTAGAGCTGTCGTCCCTCCAAGCATATAACGGTGAATACCAGCAATTGATCCTACCCCAATTCCGACGATAGGACCACCAAGCAATCCACTAATTCCAACACCCATAATACGTGTATTTGCAATGGTACTCGATGATGAAACACCTTGTAACCAATTTTCATTCATAATCGTATTTCCTGCTATTTCAATCCCAGTGTAATTGCTTACAATTGTAAATACCGAAAAAATACAAATAAGCTTAAGCTTATCTACATAGCCATCCTGTTTATGAAGGAGGCGTCTGAAAGTTTTAATATGAGAGAGTAAAAATCCTAAAATAACTATAAGTCCGACTCGTTCAATCATCATGAGTACTAAATTTAGCATCTTTGATTCATTCCTTTTTATTTAGTTAGTTTTATTATGGGAAAATAATGAAGTCGGCGTCAAGAAGAACGAAATGTTTTTTGAAATATTTTACACATAATAACTTCCTCTTTATTTGACAATACATATAGAAGAGTGCTAAAAATAAAGTAATATAATACAGTCCTTTAACCCAACCCCGTGAGGTTGAGAAGGAAGTCGGAATACAATATACGTATGTTCTTTTCTTGGGGATACGTATGCTTTTTTGGCCTTCTCATCATATCAGGTGAGAAGGCCTTTTGTTATTCTTCCATAGCGACTGTAGAAAATAAGGAGGAGTAATAATGAACGTCACTACTGATGTACAACAAACAACAGAGGAGACAAAAGCGAAAAGATATAAAACATTATTTGGTTCTGCGCTAGGATATGCAGCAGAAGGTTTAGATATGTTGCTATTATCTTTCGTACTTGTCTATATTTTAAAAGAGTTTCACTTAAGTCCTGTTGAAGGTGGAAACTTAACTTTAGCTACCACAATAGGAATGTTAATTGGTTCTTATTTATTTGGATTTATTGCTGATTTATTTGGCCGTATTCGTACAATGGCCTTCACAATCTTACTGTTTTCACTAGCAACCGCACTCATTTATTTCGCAACAGACTACTGGCAATTATTAATTCTGCGCTTTTTAGTTGGAATGGGAGTTGGTGGTGAATTCGGAATCGGAATGGCCATCGTAACAGAAACATGGTCTAAAGAAATGCGCGCTAAAGCGACATCTGTTGTTGCACTTGGATGGCAATTTGGTGTACTGATAGCTTCACTCCTTCCAGCATTTATTGTCCCACACTTTGGATGGAGAGCCGTTTTCTTATTTGGATTAATTCCAGCTTTACTAGCTGTCTATGTCCGTAAAAGTTTAAGTGAACCGAAAATATGGGAGCAAAAACAACGCTACAAAAAGGAACTATTGCAAAAAGAAGCTGCAGGTAAATTAACAACTACTGAAGCAGAACAACTAAAACATATAAAAAAATTTCCACTTCGAAAGTTATTTGCCAATAAAAAAGTAACAATTACAACAATTGGTCTTATTATTATGTCGTTCATCCAAAACTTCGGATATTACGGAATCTTCACATGGATGCCCACTATTTTAGCAAATAAATATAACTATACATTAGCAAAAGCAAGTGGCTGGATGTTCATTTCTACCATCGGTATGCTAATTGGAATTGCAATCTTTGGTATTCTAGCTGATAAAATTGGTCGCCGTAAAACTTTTGCAATCTATTATATTGGCGGTACAGTATACTGTCTCATTTACTTCTTCTTATTCACAGATTCAACATTATTATTATGGGGAAGTGCATTGCTTGGATTCTTTGCAAATGGAATGATGGGAGGATTTGGAGCAATTTTAGCTGAAAACTATCCTGCTGAAGCTCGCTCTACCGCCGAAAACTTTATTTTCGGTACAGGACGTGGATTAGCTGGATTTGGGCCTGTTATTATTGGCTTACTTGCTACAGGTGGCAATCTACTTGGAGCATTGTCCTTGATTTTTATCATCTACCCAATCGGGTTAATTACAATGCTACTATGTGTACCAGAAACAAAGGGAAAAGTATTAGATTAAACGTAAAAGAGGAAGCATCTCATTTAAGATGCTTCCTCTTTTACGTTTTTATTTATTTTGATTTACTAGCCTTCTGAAATAAGAATGCAGTTTTATCTTCTTCTTTTACAATACCTTGTTTTAATGCTAATTCTCCCGCAACTTTAGGCGCTAACCATAGCATTGGGAATAACAAAATTGATACCGGAACTGCCGTCACCACGATAAACGATTGTAGCGCATTAATACTTCCTTCACCCATATATAAAAGAATTGCTGCAACTGCGCCCATAATAAGCGACCAAAAAATTCGCAAACTAATTCTAGGATCTCCGTCTCCAGTCACTGCCATTGAAATGGAATACGCCATTGAATCTCCTGTTGTCACTACAAATAAAATTGTTAATAAAAGAAATGCTGGTCCAATAATATTAGAAAGTGGCAATTGCCCTGTAATTGCAATCATAGCTGCCGGCATACCAGATTCACTTAATGCGTCCGAGATAGACCCAGGATTCATCAACTCATAAAACACGCCTGATCCACCTAATATAGTAAACCAAAATGTTGTAATAATAGGTGCGATAATTCCAATTGCAACGATGATTTCTCGAATCGTTCTCCCTCTTGAAATTCGACTCACTAAAATTGCCATCATTGGTCCGTATCCAATAAACCATCCCCAGAAAAAGATTGTCCAAGATCCTAACCAACTTGTATCACCACGGTATGTGCTCATCGGTATAAACTCATTTACATAAAATCCAAACGAAGAAACAAACGAATCAATAATAAATCCACCTGGCCCAAATAGTAATATGAATGCCATTAACACAATTGCTAATCTAACATTTAAATTACTTATAATTTGAATCCCTTTATCAATACCTGTTACTGCCGATATGGTAGACACGGCCACCACACAAACAATAATTGCTAATTGAGTAGTAAACACATCAGAAACTCCAAATAATTCTTGTAATCCATAACTTGCTTGTAAACCTAAAAATCCAATTGGGCCAATTGTACCTGCAGCTACTGCAATAATTGCAGCTGCATCAATTATCGTTCCAAGCAGGCTCTTTCTTAATTTTTCCCCAAAAATAGGATATAAAAGCGTTCGAGGTTTTAGCGGCATATCTTTATGATAATGTCCATACATCATAACTACCGCACTAATTGTACCTAAAATCGTCCATGCTAAAAATCCCCAATGCATATAACTTTGTGCTAAAGCAGGCATGACTGCTTCTTTCGTTCCAGCAGATATACCATCATGTATTGGTGGCACCGTCATCAAATGATACATTGGCTCTGCTGCTGCCCAAAAAACGCCACCTCCAGCAAGTAATGTAGACATAATAATAGCAAGCCATTTTGCCGTACTAATCTCAGGTTTTTCTAATCCCCCAAGCTTAACTCTCCCATATTTGGAGAAAGCCATACACATCGCAACAATAAATGTACCTAATAATAAAACTTGCCAGAAGGCACCGAAATATTTAATTGAAAAAGCGAAACTTTTATTAATCGCACTCTCTACATAATCCTTGTTCAAAAAAACTGCAATTACAAATAATAAAAGTGAACCACCACTAATAATAAATACAGGCCAATCAGTTTTTCGACTCTTCATCCTCATTTATACTTCCTCCTTCCTCAGCAATCTAAAAAACAACTTTATTATGTTTTATTGTTTAAACCTAAAAACATAATAATTATATATGCATAACATTTTATCGACTTCCCACATACTTATGTTGTCCCTAAAAATATGCCAAATCCCTTATTAAAAAGAAAAATCCTCTTCCTCTTACATAAAAAAGCAAAACAAAAGACCTTATATTTCTATAAGGTCTTCGAAACAGAAATTTGATTATAACATAAGGTACTCCTTGGTTCAAAAAGCCTCTTCCAAAAATAACCGAGAGTAAAGGCTTCCATTTGCTACATAACAGTAATTAAAAAAAATTATATTTCAAAGAAAAAACCTACACTAAATATTATTTATGAAAGAAATTTGGCTTCAAAATTTCATTCGGATACGGTTTATGATAAATGTGAGTGGTAGCTGGAGATAATGGCGGAATAAGCCATACCCAATTACCTGTTACAACACGACCACAAGCAGCTTCTTGCTTCTCAAATTGCTGAAATTGTTGTGCAGCAGTATGGTGATCAACAATACTAACTCCTTGTTTTTTAAAGGAGTGTAGTACGGCAATATTCAACTCAATTAGCGCCTTATCTTTCCATAAGGTACCGTTTCTCGATGTATCTAAATCCATCATCTCCGCAACAGCCGGAAGTAAATTATAACGATCATGATCTGCTAAGTTGCGCGCCCCAATTTCTGTTCCCATATACCATCCATTGAACGGAGCGGCTGTATAAGAAATACCGCCAATTTCTAAACGCATATCTGAAATCATTGGAACACCATACCATTTTACTCCAAGTGATGAAATAGGGTATTCTGGGTGTTCAATTGGCACTTCTTTTACTTCTTCTCTCGGAATTTCTTTATATGTAGGCGCCTTCCCATTTATAGAGAACACAAGTGGCAATACATCGAAATTCGTACCTTCTCCTTGCCAACCAAGCCCCTGACAAAAGTCCGTAAATGTAGCGGAATGAGAATCACCAATCACTCCCGTTTCTGTTTTATATCCTGCATATCGAATCAATTGGTGATTATAAATTCTTATATTATTTTCTTCACCTTGATATTGCTTAAAAATCGTAATGGTTGGTTTAACTTTCCCGTCGTTCGTTGCATATTTAATATGATGAATTAATGCATTATATACACCCTCTTCATCATTTACTTCGCGCGCATCTAATATGTGCATCTTACTCCAAAATAGTCTTCCAATACATCTATTACTGTTACGCCATGCCATTCGTGAACCATGAACAAGTTCTTCAAATGTATGCTCATATGTCCCTGTCTTCTCTATCTCAATTTGAATTTCTTTTATACGTTCTTCTATCAATTGTTCTTTATGAAGCTCCTTATAACAAATCGTAATAAAATTACTTGCTTCCTCTATTAATTGTTTCGTTTTACTCATAAACAATCTCCTTCTATTTCAACAAAACCCTGCTACTTTACAGTATAAGCAAAAAGGATAGGAGTCACAAATGAAAGTGAGAGTGTTACTTTTATTGTAATATTTTTCAGAAAATTAATGGACTTACTATTGACTTATATGGAAAATGGGTGTATTTTTGACTCAGGTAAAGTATTTTTACCTAGACCAACTTTTTTTAAAATAGAAAGGAGGTAATGTTATGTCTTCATTTCAATTGCCAAAGCTTTCATATGACTATGATGAACTAGAGCCACATATTGATAGCAATACACTTTCCATTCATCATGGAAAGCACCATGCGACATACGTAAACAATTTAAATGCTACTTTAGAAAATTATACTGAATTACATAATAAATCTTTAGAAGAATTGCTATGTAATTTAGATACTTTACCGAAGGAAATTGTTACAGCTGTACGAAATAACGGTGGTGGTCACTATTGTCATAGTCTTTTTTGGGAAGTGATGAGCCCACGAGGTGGCGGTGAGCCTAATGGAGACGTTGCAAAAGTAATTGATTATTATTTCAATACCTTTGACAACTTAAAAGATCAACTTTCCAAAGCAGCTATTAGTCGTTTTGGAAGTGGCTATGGATGGCTTGTTCTTGACGGTGAGGAACTCTCTGTTATGAGTACACCAAATCAAGATACGCCTTTGCAAGAAGGGAAAATCCCCTTACTCGTAATTGATGTATGGGAACATGCTTATTATTTAAAGTATCAAAATAGGCGCCCAGAGTTTGTTACCAACTGGTGGCATACAGTAAACTGGGACCAAGTAAACGAGAAGTATTTACAAGCAATTCAATCACAAAAACATTAGTCGTACGTATAAGGTAAATTTGGTAATGTAAAATCAGTATTGTCGAAATCCTCCAGAATCCCCCGGATTGCCACCGGGGGATTTATGATTACTTCATTGTATTTATATAATGTTTTAAAATATTTTTCATTTCTAGTTTCAGCTCTCGGAACAAAAATCCGAATTCACGAGCCTTTCCATTATGTAATGTACAGTTAGTTACCTCATTATAAGGAGCTATATTTTCCCCAGCTTTCTGAATGAGTGCTTTTATTCCTGTCTTCTCTTCTATGAAATGAATAATTTCTTCCGTAGAAACTACCCCGTTACTACAGGCGTTAATTGGCCCTTTCACATTTTCCATTCCGCACCAAGCTAGAAACTCTCCTGCCTCTTTTTCATGTATAAATGACAAAGTTCCATCTACATGATCCACAACGATAGGTTTTTGGTTCACAATACATTCAACGTAAAATTGTAACCTTTTCGTATAATCGTTTTCTCCAATAACAACTGGAAAACGAACTGCAACAACTGGGAATGTTGCTTGTTGAAATACAACGGCTTCAGCTAATCTCTTTCCTTCACCATAATTGAAGTCATTCCTATCTCCATACGCGATTGCATAATCGTGCGGATTAAAGTCTTCTTCTGATAAGCTTAGGGCAGGTTCATAGACGGCCATTGAAGATGTCATAACATATTTCTTCGTTTTCCCTCGTAACACTTCACATATTATCTTCGCTGCATTCGAGCTATAGCATAAATTATCGTATACAATATCATAACTTTTTCCTTCTAGACGCTTTTCTAGTAGCTTTCCATCTTCTCTATCAATAATTATTCTTTTTACTGCGCTACCAAAAGAATCTTCAGTAACTCCCCTCGTCGCAATCGTTACATCGTGCCCCTCTTGCAAAAGTGCTTCTACTAAATGTTTACCAAAAAATCTTGTTCCCCCTAGCACCAATACTTTTTTCAACTTCATCATCCCCATTTTAGCAAATTGTAAAATACTACCTCTCTATTATAAGTGCCAACATATAAAAAGCATGGAATTCGTTTAACGATTCCATGCTTTTCTACAGAAAATATATTAACGTACTCGATATTTATAAATACAATAACAGAAGTACAAAATAGAAATTACTGATACATAAACCCATAGTTCATATACAAATCCCTCTCCCCACACTCCCATAAAATAAAAGAGTGAAGGTAAAGTCAATGTTACCCATGATTGTACGAAGGCAATCCTTCCAAGATATTGATTAATGTTCTTCTTTTGTGTATTTAATACAAAGAATAAATACCAAAGTAATGCCCACATAAACCACGTTAACGCATTAACAACATCATGGAATTGAACAAATGAAACAACCATATAGAATAAGGCTATAATTGCTACCCAAATACAAAACCATCCTAGACCACTACTATCCATTCCTTTTATAAAAGTAACACCTACATATAAATAAGTTAATCCAAATAAGAAAGTAGCCGCATATGAATACACTGTCCAATTGCTTTGGTCAGAAATCATGATCAAATAAAACGGAATAATAATTTGTAGTGCACCCACAAACAAATTAAAAACACCCGCACTTTTCATCTCTGCTTTCCCTAATATAACAAGACTATTTAAAAATAAAGCTGCCCCTGAAAGTAATAATCCTACATAACCCATATATATTCGTGTGAAAATCTTTACCTTTCACACTTTTAACCTCCCCACACTATAAAGTGATACTTATATTATTTTTCTTCCCATTTAAAACTACATACATAATTTTTCATCCAAATAAGTCAGACCTCCTACCTCAAAAAGGAGCGAACTTAAAACGCTTTCAATAATAAATAATCCTATTAAAACATGAACTAGGATTCCTTGATTATAAACGGACTCTAGCAATGATACAAGTGTTGGAATACTTTTCAATAATACGCTTTCAATTTCTATAAAAAATTAATAAAATAATACATTCCTCTATCTCATTCTACTACCTTCTAGCATAAGATATTGTAAAATCACATCATTTAAAACAGCGAACGTTCTTTTCTAGGTTCGCTAATAAAATTAATAAAAAATGACCTCTTGCTTTTATGCAAAGGTCATTTTTTTATATTCATCATTAAACTTCTAAATAGCCATTTTTATTATTTGATTGCCATTTCCAAGAATCTGCACACATTTCTTCTAATCCGCGTGTTGCCTCCCAGCCTAATTCACGCTTTGCTTTCGATGCATCAGCAAAACATACTGCCACATCACCTGGGCGACGCTCTGTAATTTTATAAGGAACTTTCTTACCCGAAACTTTTTCAAACGCTTCAACCATCTCTAGTACACTATAGCCCATACCTGTGCCCAGGTTATAAGCATCTACTCCCGTTGTACTCAGTACTTTCTCAAGCGCCTTTACGTGACCATTTGCTAAGTCCACAACATGGATGTAATCACGGACTCCTGTTCCATCTTTCGTTGGATAGTCATTTCCGAATACGCTTAATTCTTTTAACTTACCTACCGCTACTTGCGTTACATATGGCATTAAGTTATTTGGGATTCCATTTGGATCTTCTCCGATACGCCCACTTTCGTGTGCACCAAATGGATTGAAATAGCGAAGTAATGCGATACTCCATTCTGCATCTGCAAATGCTACATCACGCATAATTTGCTCAATCATTAATTTCGTTTGACCATATGGATTTGTTGCACTTAATGGAAACTCCTCCGTAATCGGTGACGTTTCCGGGATACCATATACAGTTGCAGATGAACTAAAGATTATCTTCTTTACATTATGTTTCTGCATTACTTCACATAGCACTAACGTGCTTGTAATGTTGTTATGATAATATGTTAATGGAATCGCTACTGACTCCCCTACAGCTTTAAATCCTGCAAAGTGAATAACTGCTTCAATTGCATTTTCTTCAAAAATTGCGTCAAGCGCTTCGCGATTTAAAACATCTTCTTTATAAAACTTAAATTGTTTTCCTGTTATTTCTTTCACTCGATTTATAGATTCTACCGAGCTATTCGAAAGGTTATCCACTACTATAACTTCGTAACCGCTATTTAGTAATTCTACACATGTATGACTACCAATATATCCTGCTCCACCTGTTACAAGTATTGCCATAATTATAGTCCTCCATATTTCATTCATTATAAACTTCTCAAAGTATATCACATATTTCTTATCCTATGTTTAACATGCGAACACAGAAACTTACATTTTATCCCATAATAATTTTATAACATATACGATTCTAATCCGGTAATAAAAAAATGCCACATAATAAAAATTATGTGACGTTTTTTTTTATTAAATTACGTAACAATATACACTTAGAAAATGCGCAAGACTACCTAATAATACAAAAACATGAAAAATTTCATGATGCCCCATATATTTAAACTCTAACCATTTTGGCTTTGTGCCATAAATAAATCCACCAATTGTATAAAAAATGCCCCCAAGTACTAAGAAAATAATGCCTCCTGTACTTAAATTCTCAGCTAACGGTGCAAAGAATAACACAATTAACCAACCCATCGTAATATAAATTGCTGTCGATAACCATCTTGGACAATTAAACCAAAACATTTTAAATACAATGCCACAAATCGCAGTTGCATAGACTAAACAAAATAATAGTAAACCACTTGCTGAATTTAATGTAATTAAGCAAAAGGGTGCATATGTACCTGCAATTAATATAAAAATCATAGAATGATCTAGCTTCCTAAAGAAGTAAATAACACGTTCATTGGCCACAACACTATGATACACAGCTGACGCCGTATAAAGGACCATCATTCCAATACCAAACAAAATAACAGCTGTAATTGCAGCAAATGATGGCATCTTGATAGAAACTTTCACAAGCATAGCTAATAAGGCAATAAATGATAATATCGCTCCACCTAAGTGAGTAAATGCATTAACTGGTTCCCTTACATAAGTATTCATAATAACACCCCTCATATAATTACATATAGTTTTAATAACTACATGTAATTATATACACATTTCTTTTTAAGGTCAACATTTACAATTCATTTGTTTCGTAATACCATATTTAAAGATATATTAAACATTAAGTTCCACTAAGTTATAAAAGTGAGGGATTCTACGTGGAAAATATAAATGAATTACTTGAGACATTGCATTTAGAAAAAAACATTAAACTTGAGGATATTCCAAATGTTGACTTATATGTAGATCAAGTTGTTCAACTATTTGAGAATACTTATGCAGATACAACGAGAACTGATGATGAAAAAGTATTAACCAAAACGATGATTAATAATTACGCAAAAGGGAAACTATTCATCCCCATCAAAAATAAAAAGTATTCAAAAGAGCATATGATTTTAATTAGCCTAATTTATCAATTAAAGGGAGCTCTCTCCATTAACGACATAAAAAGTTCATTAGAAACTATAAATGACTCCTTATTAAATGATGATTCATTCGAATTAAATACGTTATATAAAAATTATCTTGCTCTTACTGAAAGCAATGTCGAAAGCTTTAAACAAGACGTAAATAACCGTGTTACAGAAGTAAATGAGATTTCTTCCTTAGAAGATACAAAGCTAGAAAAATTTCTACTACTAACATCCTTCGTGACTATGAGTAATATGTATAGACGTTTAGCGGAGCAACTAGTGGATGATTTAAAAGAATCATAAATAAAAAACTATCCACCTATTAAAGTGGATAGTTTTTTATTTACTTAATTGCTTCATGAACTTTTAGTTGTTTCCCTTTAATCGTTGTAGTCTTCATGACTTTCAAGACAAGTGGTCCTTTTCCATTTAATATTTCAACGTAAGAAACATTATCTTGTATCGTAATAATGCCTATATCTTCTGCTGTAACACCTTTAATTTTAGCAATTGTACCGACGAAATCTACCGCCCTAATTTTCTTTTTCTTCCCGCCATTAAAGTACAGCTTCATAATGCCTTTGTTGATGTCTGCATTTTTATCTTTCTTTATAATTGGTTTAGCATGTATCTTTTCTTCAAATGCAGCTTTCTCTTTCATAACTTCTTCTTTTGAAGGTCCAATTGCCTTTGGAATTTCAAATCCAATATACTCCTCAATCTCTTCTAAAAATCTATTTTCATATGGTGTTATAAATGTAATAGCTTTTCCACTATTTCCAGCTCGTCCCGTTCTTCCAGTACGATGTACATAGCTTTCTTTTTCAAGTGGAATATCATAATTAATAACATGTGTAATATTATCAATATCAATTCCTCTCGCAGCTACATCTGTTGCTACTAAATAACGGAATTTTCCTTTTCTAAAATCATCCATGACTTCAAAACGATCTTCTTGTACCATACCACCATGTATTTTGTCACAAGGATAGTTAGCTCGTTTTAATTGTCTATATACATGATCTACATTTTCTTGTGTACGGCAGAAAATAATACAGCTATCAGGATTCTCAATCGTTGTTACATCTTTAAGTAGTGAAAGCTTCTCGTCTTCTATCACCTCAAAAAGAGTATGTTCAATTTTATCCGTCGTAATCCCAGCCGCTTTAATTTCAATATGAGTTGGTGAATTCATATATGTACGAGACAATTTCTCAACATCTTCTGGAAGTGTTGCTGAAAATAACATTGTCATTCTTTTTGTAGGTAATTCATCAATAATTGCCTCTACTTGATCGATAAAGCCCATATTTAGCATCTCATCTGCTTCATCAATAACTAAATACTTCAAACACTCTAAAGAAAGGGTACCCTTCTCAATATGATCCAACACACGACCAGGAGTCCCAACTACAATATGTGTCTTTTGCTTTAATTCTAATTTTTGACGTGCAAATGGAGATTTCCCATAAACTGCCGCAGCCTTAATCCTTTTGAATCGACCTATATTTGTAATATCTTCTTTTACCTGTACCGCAAGCTCTCTCGTTGGTGTTAAAACTAATGCTTGTGGTTTATTCTCTTCCCACTCCACCATTTCACAAAGTGGAATACCAAATGAAGCTGTTTTTCCACTTCCAGTCTGGGATTTCACAACAAGATCCTTCTTTTGTAATGCAACTGGAATAACCTCACCTTGTACTTCCGTTGGATGATCATACCCTAACCCAGTAAGTGCCCTTACAATTTCCTTACTTAATTTATAATCAGAAAAACTTTTTTCACTCATATATTAACCTCATTTTATTCTGTATTATTTTCTTTTTTATCTTTTGTATACGTTACTATCACCCTACTTATTATACTTGAAACCTCACATAAAAGGTGAATCATGCCAGATTCATCTTTTTATATAGAAATAAACCTCTTCATTTCATATATTGTTCAACTACTTGATAACATCTTTTGCTCGTATTGTTAGCATTAACCTTTTTATAGTATCCTACATCCACTCAAAAAAATAAAAAGAATACATACACCCTTGTATAATTATCTTAATTTTTCAACCCTTCCCATAAACGAACAATAAAAACAAAAAAACATTTTAAATTCGTTTTTAACGTTTTTTTTCAGATGTAAAATCTACTTTTTTAAAAAATGTTAAGAAATCCTTTGACTTCTTAATAAAAATAATGTAAATTATCCTATGGACGAACATTTTTGATTAATAAAAATAAAATATTCGTATTTTAGGGGTGTAAATGATGGAAAACGTATTTGACTATGAAGATATTCAATTAATTCCTGCAAAATGTATTGTAAATAGCCGCTCTGAATGTGATACAACTGTCACTTTAGGAAAACATAAATTTAAATTACCTGTCGTGCCTGCAAATATGCAAACGATTATTGATGAAAGAATTGCAACTTATTTAGCTGAGAACAACTACTTTTATATCATGCATCGTTTCCAACCAGAGAAACGAATCTCATTCATTAGAGATATGCAATCACGTGGATTAATCGCTTCTATCAGCGTTGGTGTAAAAGAGGACGAATATGAATTCGTACAACAATTAGCTGCTGAGCAACTTACACCTGAATATATCACGATTGATATCGCACACGGTCATTCTAATGCTGTGATCAACATGATTCAACATATTAAAAAACATTTACCAGAGAGCTTCGTTATCGCTGGAAACGTTGGAACTCCAGAAGCGGTAAGAGAATTAGAAAATGCTGGTGCCGATGCAACAAAAGTTGGTATTGGACCTGGTAAAGTTTGTATTACTAAAATTAAAACAGGCTTCGGAACTGGTGGTTGGCAGCTAGCTGCACTTCGCTGGTGTGCAAAAGCTGCAAGTAAGCCAATTATCGCTGATGGTGGTATTCGTACACACGGCGACGTAGCTAAATCTATTCGATTTGGGGCAACTATGGTCATGATCGGTTCTCTATTCGCTGGTCACGAAGAGTCTCCAGGGGAAACAATTGAAAGAGATGGCAAACTTTATAAAGAATACTTCGGTTCTGCTTCTGAATTCCAAAAGGGTGAGAAGAAAAACGTTGAAGGTAAGAAAATGTTCGTTGAGCATAAAGGTTCTTTAGAAGATACGTTAATCGAAATGGAACAAGATCTTCAATCTTCTATCTCTTACGCTGGCGGAACAAAATTAGACGCTATTCGTACTGTAGATTATGTTGTCGTGAAAAACTCGATTTTCAATGGTGACAAAGTATATTAATTCTTAAATTAACTCGAAGGACAAGCATTTTCATGCTTGTCCTTCTTTTTTGTATATAAAAATGTAAAATATTTTAATTAACTGAATTTTCTAGTATTATGTGTTTAGATAGTCTTAATAAGGAGGAG
Source organism: Bacillus sp. PK6-16 (assembly GCF_056530295.1). NCBI lineage: Bacteria > Bacillati > Bacillota > Bacilli > Caryophanales > Bacillaceae > Bacillus > Bacillus sp. PK6-16. The sequence continues at coordinate 35,655 of NZ_CP096511.1, read as the reverse complement.
ATACGACTTGAAAAATGTAATGGAAAATCGCCTTAATCGCGCAGAGGTACCTGCTGAACTAACATGGGATTTATCCGATTTGTATAATTCTGATGCCGAATGGCATGCTGCATTAAACGCATTGGAAAATGATATACAGAAACTTGATTCATTTAAAGGGCATTTACATACTAGCTCCCACACTTTATTAAATTGCCTACTTTTAGAAGAAGAGCTTTTAATGACGTTAACAAAACTATACTCATATGCAAATTTAAAAGAATCTACTGATCGTACAAATCCAAGTATTCAAGCGAACTCTTCCAAAATTTCTGCTTTATGGACGAAAGTACATACTGCACTATCCTTTATTCATAATGAAATCCTCTCATTCGACGAAGGAACAATTGAAGAATATTTAACTGAAGAAACAAAACTCGAACCTTTCCGTAAATCGTTACTAGAAATACTACAAAAAAGACAGCACACACTCTCTCCTGAAACAGAAGAAGCACTTGCTGCACTTGGCGAAGTTCATAGTTCTCCATACAAAATTTACGGCATGACTAAATTGACCGATATGGATTTTACTTCTATACAAGACGAACAAGGAAACGAACTTCCTGTTTCATTCTCATTAGTTGAAAGCAAATATGAATTTTCTCCAAGCACATATATACGTCGAAAAGCATATTCATCATTTGTTTCCACACTAAAACGATATAAAAATACAATTGCCACAACATATGCTACTGAAGTAAAAAAACAAGTAACACTTTCTCGTTTACGTAAATATGAATCTGTTACCCATATGCTATTAGAACCACAAAAGGTTCCACTTGAAATGTATAACAACCAACTTGATATTATTTATAAAGAACTAGCACCTCATATGCGCCGTTTTGCAGATTTAAAAAGGAAAGTATTAGGACTCGATCAAATGCTTTTCTGTGACTTACATGCACCTTTAGATCCCGAATTTAATCCGTCGATTACTTATGAAGACGCAGGCACGCTCATTCAAGATTCTTTAAAAATATTAGGCGATGAATATAGTTCCATAATCGAAAAAGGATTCAAAGAAAGATGGGTAGATCTTGCAGATAACGTAGGTAAATCAACAGGAGCATTTTGCTCAAGTCCATACGGCTCTCATCCCTATATTTTAATTACATGGCAAAATACGATGCGCGGATGCTTTACATTAGCACATGAATTTGGACATGCTGGTCATTTTTATTTAGCAAATAAAAATCAACGTATTATGAACGTACGCCCATCTATGTACTTTGTTGAAGCACCATCAACTATGAATGAATTACTATTAGCTCAGCATTTACTAGCGACTACTGACGATAAGAGAATGCGCAGATGGGTTATTCTGCAACTACTTGGCACATATTATCACAACTTTGTTACTCACTTACTTGAGGGTGAATATCAACGTAGAGTATATACTCTAGCAGAAGAAGGACAGGCCCTTACAGCTACAACTTTAACTGAAATCAAAACGAATGTCCTATCGACATTCTGGGGAGATTCTGTAGAAATCGATGAAGGTGCAGGCTTAACTTGGATGCGTCAACCTCATTATTATATGGGTCTATATGCTTATACATATTCCGCAGGCCTCACTGCATCCACTGCAGTAGCTCAAATGATTAAAGAGGAAAGACAACCTGCTATTGATCGCTGGTTAGATGTGCTTCGTGCTGGTGGTACAATGAAACCACTTGAACTAATGAAACATGCCGGAGTAGATATGTCAAAACCAGATGCAATCCGTAAAGCTGTTTCTTACGTTGGTTCATTAATTGATGAATTAGAGCATTCTTATCAAGAATAAAAAAATAAGCCCTCGCTTTAATGAGGGCTTATTTCATATTTACTTCCCAAACCGTTTGCGATATCCACATTTCCTGCAAAGTTCTTCAACCGCAACTCTTTTCGAAAATCCATCGACAATGTTTGTTGCTCTTTCACCTTCAATAATGTTAGAAAATGAATCATTATTAATATTCCCAAGGTTAATAATCCCTTCACCATCTAAACAACAAGGAATAACTGTTCCATTCGCTAAAATACCCGCTTGATTACGAAGTCCATGACAGAATCCTTTCCCATCATCCTCTTCCTCATGTAATGCTGGCCACTGGAATTCATAGTCTTGATTAATAAAGACACGTTCTGCAATTTTTATACCTTTTCCTGGTGTAAGCTTCTCTTCAATTTGATAAGATAGATCAAATTCATTTTCAATTATAGATAATAACTCTCTATTTTTCTGGATTTCAGCATTTGTTTTATTATCCTGAGTTAAATTCCATAACCTTAACGATACAATTAAATCTGATTGACTTGTCGCTTCCCTAATGAAGGAAAGTATACTCCTTACATAGCCCTCTTTATCTTGCGAACCTGGATGTCCATCAAAACTATGCAGTGAAAAATTCATTTGTCTTAACGCAGGCTTATTTAACAGCCTATGTCTTCTCTTATTAATTAACGTTCCGTTCGTTGTAATATTAACTTTAAACCCTTTTTCATGACTTAAGTCTAATAGTTGATCTATTTTCGGATGGAGCAACGGCTCACCCTTCACGTGCAAATAAATGTAGTCTGTGTGAGGTTTAATTTGGTCTAATCTTTTAGCAAAATCCTCCACAGAAATGAATTGCTTCTGCCTTTCCGTCGGCGGACAAAAGCTACACGCAAGATTACATACACTCGTAATCTCCAAGTAAAACTTCTTAAACTTCTTCACCTTCAATTCCTCACTTCTCTAACTACTTATACTTTTTCCTCTTCATATTACAGCATATTTTTATAGAAATAGAAACATACTTATTTTAGGAAATCTACATACCATCTAATAATATTTAAAAGACCATCGGTAATTTTTGTCCAATGGTCTTTTTATCCTTTTATATACAAAGAATAAATTTATTTATGATACGGTTCATCGTAACTATTCTAAATAAGGTTATTTTTTATTATTTTCATAATTAAATTTAACAAAAAAGGTAGTGCCTTCCGATCCTGTTTGAATTTCTATTTTTGCATTATGGCGGGCAGCAATGGCATAACATACACCTAACCCCAATCCAGTTCCATTATCTTTGGTCGTGTAAAACGGCGTACCCAGTTTCTCTAATACTTCAGGCCTGATACCTTTTCCTTGATCCCGCACTGCAAGCACCACACAATTTTGACCTTCCTTGTAAGTGCTAATGGTTAGAACTTTCCCTGTATTCATCGCTTCTAAGCCATTACGATATAGATTCATTAATAATTGCCGTATCTCATTACGATTTAAAAGTAATTCTGGAATGTCATTTGTATCGACTTGAATATATTTATTTTGATTGTACGTATCAATCTTTATTAAAGGAATAATATCGCAGATAATTGAATTTAAATCTAACATCTGCAAATCCAATTTCCTTGTATTACCCATTGAGAGAAATTCAGTAATAATAGAATTGGCACGGTTAAGTTCTTCAATCATTAAATGAAAGTACTTATTATGTTTCTCATAGGTATTCTCTTCTTTTAATAACTGTAAAAATCCCAGTACTGTTGTCATTGGATTTCTAATTTCATGGCTGATACCTGCTGCCATTTGCCCTATTAAATCTATATTGGATAATCTTTTCAATTCCTGTTCATATTTCTTTTTTTCCGTTATGTTTTTAAAAATACAACAAATACCATCATCATATGGGTATGCAATAACTTCGTGCCAATATTCATCTGCAGTAGAAAGAAATTCGAAATGAACTGTAGTTCGCTCTGACATCGCACGATGAAATTCCTTATACATAACTGTGTCAATTTCACTCGGGAAAACATTCCATATATTCTTTCCTAATACATCTTTTGCTGTTTTTCTTTGCGGAAAATATTGGTGCTTATTTACGTACGTAAATTCCCATTTATTATTTAAAATAAAAAATCCATCCGTAATACATTCAATCACACTTGTAACTTTTTCATTAGCAGCAGCTAGCTCTCTCGTTCGCTCTTCCACTATGCTCTCTAGTTGATCCATATACAACAAATTCGAAAACGTAGGGGCTGTGGCATCAACGATAGATTTTGCTAGTTGAAGTTGTGAATCATCATAATTGTGAGCTTTTCCTTCTTTGCCAACGACGATTACCCCTAATACTTCTCCCATTGAAACCAATGGAATCATTAATAGACCCTTACTATCTATATTTTTTGTTTGAATAACCTCTTGGATCTTGGCTTCATAGCTTTTCTCTGTCCAATCCGCTTCTGTCCAATGACAGTCCTTACTTAATTTCGTTGTTTTAATTGTTGTTTTGTCTAGCGGATCTAGAAGATGAGCAGTCATATTTTTACTCTCTAAAATCTGTTCTAGGTAAAAAAAGCATTTATCAAAACTCTCCTGTATCGAGGAACACATCGATAAATCACGTGTAACATTTAGTAACAGTTGTTTCTCAGCAATAAGGTTTTCCTTTTGTTTTAAATTATTTGCGTTTTGAATTGCAACCGCAGCCATATTTACATAAGCTTCAACACTTTGAATTTCTGAATCTGTTAAGTTCATCGGAATTCCATAATCAAATAAAAAAACCAGACCAAATAACTCTTGCCCAAATGAGATAGGCAAAGCTAATAAGGACTTAATTTTGAATGCATTAACCGGTCTCGGATCTGGTCGATGATCCTTTGAGGTATCAGGAATATAGATGGTTCTTTTCGTTTCAATAACTTCTTTTGCCAGTAAGTCTATTTCAGGATCAATTACTTGAGTATCGAGCGTTACACCATTTATAGTCTCTGGTTTTCCTGCAAACCCTCTAAATGTTCCATCTTCCTGGGGTAAATAAATTCCAACAGCGTCGCACCTAACAATCTCCTCTGATATCGCCATTGTCACACGCTGCAATACGTCACGTAGTTCTAATTTCGTATTTATTATTTTTGTTATATTCGCGAGCCTAGAATATCTCGTCTGATCACTTACCATTCACATAGCCTCCAGTTATAGGCATAATAAAATAAATATGATAATATCAGTGTTTTATATAGAATACATTACTTATGATACGGTTCCCCACGATTAATCCGAAACGCTCTATACACTTGCTCAAGCAACACTAATCGCATTAATTGGTGTGGTAACGTCATCTTTGAAAAAGAAAGTGATTCGTTTGAACGCTTCATCACTTCTGAACTTAGTCCGAGTGATCCACCAATTACAAATGCGACTTTACTCTTTCCGTATGTAGCAAGGCGATCTAGGCTTACCGCAAATTCTTCTGATGACTTTTGCTTTCCTTCTATAGCTAATGCAATCACATGCGTGTCATCAGAAATTTTATCCAGTATACGTATACCTTCTTTTTCCTTTACAATTAACATTTCTGCTTCACTTAAATTTTCTGGCGCCTTTTCATCAGGCAATTCAATTACTTCTACTTTTGCGTATGCAGATAATCGTTTTAAGTATTCTGCTATACCTTGTTTCAAATATTTTTCTTTTAATTTCCCAATTGAAATAATCGAGATATTCACACGTATCCTCCACCTTACAAACATGTTATCCACAAAACTTATCCACATATCCACAAATACTACCCACATGTTGTGTGAGAATCTGTGTTCGATACAACATATGTCGCCTCATTTTGACAAAATTCACATGTTTTTTTCTCTTTTTCCAAGTTATCCACATTGTTGATAACTGGCGCAACTTCACACTCATCCACAATAATATCTAACGCTAATTCAACATGCTCTAAACAACACGGTAAATTCATTTTCTTCACCTCACTTTTCTACAATAGAAAACAGGAGGTAGGCCCTCCTGTTTTTAATACTTTTGAATGCCTAATTTCACTGTTGTTGTTACTCTTTTTGTGCCACGATAAAACGTAAGAGTCATTTTATCATTAATTTCCTTATCATATAAGGCCGTACGGAATCCAATAATATCGCGAATCGGTTTTCCATCTACCGCCACAATAACATCATGTTCTCTTAAACCAGCATCCGCACCTGGCGAAGGACTTTTCACATCCAAAATACAAACTCCCTCTGTTACAGTACCTGGTAAATGTAATGTTTTTGACCAATAATAGTTTGGAATTTCATTTAATGACCTAAGTTCAATCCCAACATATGGTCTTCTTACTTTTCCATACTTCTCAAGTTCATTCATAATCGGAACAGCTCGAGTCACCGGAATAGCAAGGCCGATTCCTTCTACTTCTTTTGCAGCAATTTTCATTGAATTAATACCAATTAATTGTCCTGCTGCATTTACAAGCGCACCGCCACTATTCCCCGGATTAATCGCTGCATCTGTTTGTAACACTTCTACTTGCCAATCATAATGTCCATCTTGATCTAAATCTACAGGGACAATACGTTCATTAGCTGAAATAATACCTTGTGTAACTGTTCCAGAAAATTGCAGTCCAAGTGGGTTTCCAATCGCAATAACTGGCTCTCCTCTGCGAACAGTATTAGAATCGCCAATTTCAATTATTTTTTTCACATGCTTTGCATCTATTTCTAATACAGCTAAGTCTGTGACTACATCGGTTCCTAATACTTTTCCGGGAACCTTCTTACCGTCACTTAGACTTACTTCAATACGATTCGCTCCAGCTACAACATGATTATTCGTTACAATATAAGCTTGACCATCTGTCTTTTTATAAATTACTCCTGATCCTGTACCGGCCTCTGAATCTGCCTCTGAAAAGTTATCTCGTTGAATGTTAATAACACCCACAACAGCTTCAGATGCACGATCAACAGCATCTACAAAGCTAATCTGTTTAATCCCTTGAGCTTCGGCCATATTACTTCCGCTTGCTTCAGCTTGCGGAAGCGTATCAGCAGAATTTGAAAATAAAGGCGCTCCAAACGCGAATAAAGAAGCTCCTACAATTGTTCCCGCTATACTAGAAAGAACTATACCTTTGTGCTTCTTTTTTCCTGCACGTTTCATACGATAATTTTCTTCATCAATAAAGGACATATTTGTTCACCTATCTTCCTGAAAACAACTATATTCACCTTTATTGTTTACTAAAATGAAGAATTATACGTATTGAATTTTTGTAGGCATTTTTGGATCTGTATCGTGAATTTCAAAGGATTCACCCACTCCAAATCCTTTTTCCTCTAGTACTTGTGATACTGACATACGCGCTAGTTCTTTCATGTTATTATCTAAGCTTAAATGGGCTAAATAAATATGCTTTGTCTCATCTGTAATTACATCTGCCATCGCTAATGCAGCATCCTCATTACAAACATGCCCAACGTCACTTAAAATACGTCGTTTAATGCTCCATGGATAACGTCCCATACGAAGCATTTCTACATCATGATTACTTTCAAATACGAAAGCATTAGCTCCCTTAATAACGCCTTTCATACGGTCACTTACGTATCCCGTATCTGTAATAAGCGCTAACTTCCTATTATTGTTATGGAAAGCATAAAACATCGGTTCTGCCGCATCATGAGAAACTCCAAATGACTCGACTTCAATATCACCAAAGGTTTTCACATCACCAACTGAGAAAATAAACTTTTGTTCAGTTGGGATATTTCCTATTAAATGTTCCATTGCATTCCATGTTTTCTCATTCGCATAAACAGGTAAATCATATTTACGTGCCAGTACACCTAAACCTTTAATATGATCACTATGCTCATGCGTTACAAGAATACCTGATACATCATTTATATTCAGTTCTGCTTGTTTAAATAAAGCCTCTGTTGCTTTACCACTTAAACCTGCGTCGACTAGTAATTTTTTTTCATCGGTTCCTACGTATAGCATATTTCCTGTACTTCCACTTGCAAGTACGCTAAAATGCAACCCCATTCTTTCTCACTCCAGTATGTTCATCAACCACTTGATTTTCCTTTTCTCCTAATTCCATAACTTGTCCTTCAATTGCATTCACAAAGAAGTCCTGCTTCTGCTCCGTTTTCAAATTCCACGTTGGAGCCAGTACTTGGTTATTAGAAGTAGATGCGGTAAGAGTGGCATAACCAATTTGCGCTTCTTTAACATGCGTATTTCCATGAATTTTATTTTTTAAATACAAATTTTCTAAAGCTGTTTGAGCCGTAATAATTTCTTGCTCTTTCGTTTTTTCACCTTCGCCCATTTCTTTTAAATCAGTTAGCATTGTCTGCGTATATGAAACAAGTTCATTTTTTTCATTTAATTCCACAACAATCATCGCCTGATTATTATAGAAAATAGGCTTATCTTTATATTTTTGGAAGAAATAAATTTTAGAGTCTTTCACCGCTCCAAATTCATACTTTTGTCCATCCAATACATAGTTCTTCAAAAATTCATTATACTTATCTTTTGATAATGATTTCGTATTTAAAAAAGGCTCTTTTAGCTTACTTTCTATCTTGTACATATTTTGTATATGCACTGTTTGATTTTTCAAAGACTGTATATCTTCTTCTTTAAAAGCTTTATTTTCCGCTCTAATAAATGACTCTTTTTTCGGTTCTTTAGGGATATTTCCCATCGTAATTTTGTTTGCTTTTAATTCTTGATCTATCTTTGTTTCTGCAATAAGCTCCAATTGATTACTATCTTGCTTTTGAATGAATTGGAAAATGAGAAAGAGGTCCAAAACAAAAAAGGTCACAATAAATATGGTTTTAATCCGATCCCAATCCATTTAGTCCTCCCTCACTCCACTCATAGATTTTCTGTTTACCTGTTTCATCTTCAACAAGCTTTACATACCAAATTGGTTGTAATCGAACTACTTGTCCATCTAGTGATAACTTGTATCCAATACCAATATCCTTAATTACTTGTTTCTTTATCTCTGGATTATTTTCTAGAGATGCTATTACAACATGCCCTGACGGAAGAGCAACCTTCTGTTCTATACCTTTAGTATTTAAAGACAGCAACGGTCTTTCATATTCCATTACTTCTTCTGATCCCCATATTTGTCTCAATTCAGCTAATCCATCTTCATTGAATACTGAATATCCATCTTCATTTAAACGAAATACTGTCTCTCCTTTATTCATATAGTCCAAACGATATGAATCCAAACTTCCACTGTGACCACTTACGAATTCAAAGCTTTTTTGTAAAAGCATTAAATTATCTATCGTTTTCTCAGTTAAGACAGAAGAGTTTTTATACTTTAGCATGTGACGATCGTTTTCAATTTCCATGGATCTAATACCATCTGTAAATGTTTCTTTCGACATCTCGGTAATCGGACTTAAATAACGAGGATCACTAAACAGAGCATTCTTAAACGTATCAACTGCTAAATTAGATGAAATATATGTTATATTGTTTAACTCTGTCGTTCCATCTGGTAAAAATAACTTTTTCATATCATTAAGTTGATAATCAAAATAAGGCTTTGCTGATACTATAAATTGATTTTGGGCATTTACAATATCTTTTAAATACACGCCACTTAATTTTGCCTCGTATATTTTAAAGTTATCACCATCAGAAACAAAGTTAATTTTAATTTCTTGATCCTTACTTCGAGAAGGATCGAGGAGAATACGATTAAAATGTTTAGGCTTATCTGTACTCTTCTCTTTCATGTTAAACATGGATTTTACTGCATCAAATGGGATATCGGTAGGGAAAACAAGTTCAACTTTCCCTTCACCATGCACATATGAAAGGAAATCACCCTTAGTGATTGATATCTCTTTAAAATCATGTAGTTCCCCTACTTCCAGAGGCTTATAGATTGATTCTATATCTGCCTCTCTTCTGCTCCCATAATGATTTTTATCTTTATGCACGATGATAGAAGTAGGACGGACAACATCGGAAATTTTAGTTTGGTTCATTCCTTCATTTCCCTGCACAAATTTCGCGTTTTGCATGGATGTAGAATCTGGCACATACGTCCATAGGTTAAAAGTAAGAAATAGGCTAATTACAACTAGGTTAATTAAAACTATTGTTTTAAAGTTTTCCATACTCATTCCCAATCGTCCTCTTCATCTGCTGCCATTGGTAACGTGAAATAAATAGTTGTCCCTTTTCCTTCTTCACTCTTCGCCCAAATAGAGCCACCATGTGCCTCAATCATTTCTTTTGCAATTGCTAATCCAAGCCCAGTACCACCCATTTGTCTTGAACGAGCTTTATCTACGCGATAAAAACGTTCAAAGATTTTATCAACGTTTTCTTTTGGAATACCCATTCCTTGGTCACTTACACTAATTTCTAATAAATCACCGCGATCACGTAAACGATATGTTACTGTTCCACCTTCTGGTGAATACTTTAATGCGTTAGAAATAATGTTATACAGCACTTGAGTAATTTTGTCAGTATCCATATCAATAAATCTAGATTTCTTAGAGAAAGATCGTTTGAAACTTACATTTTGCTCTTTAGACATTTCAAAGCGATCAATAATATTATTAAAGAAATCAGTAAAGTCGACCCATTCTTTCATTAAACGATGCTCTGTACTATCAAGTTTAGATAGCTGTAACAACGCATTTACAAGTCTAATCATTCTTTCTGTTTCTTCTTGTGTAACCGTTAAAAATTGTGGTGCAATATTTGGATCCTGCCATGCTCCATCTGTAAGTGCCTCTAAATAACTGCGCATCGTCGTTAATGGCGTCCTTAATTCATGAGAGACATTCGCCACAAACTCACGGCGTTCCCTTTCTATACGCTCCTGCTCTGTTACATCATATAGTACAGCAATTAAGCCATTTGCCTTCCCTGTTTCTTTTTGAATAACAGAGAAACTAGCACGTAAAATATATGGTTCGTTTCTCGTACTAAAATCTAATAAAACAGAATCTGGCTCTTCATATAAATGATCGAGCGTAAATTCTTCCTGTATTCCTAATACCTCTAAAACAGATTGATCGAGCGCTGTTTCACGAGAAACATTTAACATCTTTTCCGCAGGGTCATTTAGTAAAATAATATCCCCTTTTCGGTCAGTAGCAATTACTCCATCTGTCATATGTGATAAAACAGATGATAATTTACGCCTTTCACTTTCTGTAGAAGAACGAGCTTGTTGTAATTTTTTTGATAAATTATTGAAGGATAATGCCAGTTGTCCAATTTCATCATGGCTATGCACTTTTACTTTTCTCGAATAATTTCCTTTTGCCATTTCGATTGCTTGTCTCCGCATATCTGAAATTGGCCTTGTAATTGTTTGAGCCAATAAAATCCCAAGTACGGCCGTTACTAATAAAGCAATTACTGTTCCCGTAGCAAAAATTTGATTTATATCCTTCATTTGTTTATATACATCTTCCATAGATGCCACAATGTAAATAACACCAAGCGCATCCTTACCGTTATCATCTAGAATCGGAGTAAGCATAACTTGAACACGATGACCTGTACTACCATCCTTCTCAATTTTCACTTCCGGCTTTTTTTGTACTAACACTCGCTGAACAGCTATATCAGTTGATGTTCGATTCACCTTATTCTGCTTTGATTCATCTGAAATAGCCAGTAACTTTCTGTGCGAATCAAATACACTTACCTCTTGTATAACTTTCTTCTGATCAGAGGCAAATTTTCGAATTGAAGTTTTAATCGTTTCATCTGTTGACTCTGTTTCTGCTTTTGTATAACTTTTTTTAAACTCTTGCTTCAAATTATATGATAATAAGTTTGTTTGCTGCGTTAAAGAATCCCTAAAACCTTGTACTAAGCTCTTCTCTAATTCCCTTACGAAATATACTCCAATAACTTGCATCGCTATTAATATTAATAGCATATATATAAGCACAAATTTTAAATGAATAGATTGAAAAAAACCAACTTTCTTCATATACTATTCCTGCTCTGGGTCACGCAAGTAATACCCTACTCCACGTCTAGTTACAATTAAAGTAGGATGGCTTGGATTATCTTCAATTTTTTCACGCAAACGACGTACTGTAACGTCTACTGTGCGCACATCTCCAAAATAGTCATAACCCCAAACTGTTTGTAATAAATGTTCGCGTGTCATAACTTGTCCTAAATGTTTCGCTAAATAATGTAGCAACTCAAATTCACGATGTGTAAGCTCGATATTTTCCTCACGCTTCGTTACACTATATGCATTTGGATTAATCACAATTGGTCCAATAACCATTTCTGTATTTTCTTCTTTTTCCGCAGTACCACCTTGTTGATGGCGGCGTAAATTCGCCTTCACACGAGCAAGTAATTCCCTTGTACTAAATGGCTTCGTTACATAATCATCTGCCCCAAGCTCAAGCCCTAATACTTTATCAATCTCAGAGTCCTTTGCTGTAAGCATAATAATCGGCATTTCTGAGCTTTTACGTATTTCACGGCAAACCTCTAAGCCATCTTTACCTGGTAGCATAATATCTAATAAAACCATATCTGGTTGCTCTTCATTAGCCTTTTCAATTGCTTCATCACCATCATGCGCCATTACTATTTCAAAACCTTCTTTTTCTAGGTTAAACTTCAAAATATCTGCAATCGGCTTTTCATCATCAACTACTAAAATTTTCTTTCCCATCATCGTCTATTTCCTCCTTATAAAAATATGGTCAATAATCCCTAAACATATTGATGTTTACATAGTATGTCCTATATGACCGCATCCTTTGTTTAAGTATTTTCTCCTCTATTCTCATAGACTCATGTATGATCCACTTTTACACGGCATCCTATACGATCTATAGAAAAACCTCTAGCTTCAACTGCTAGAGGCTCCTCGTTCTATTTTAAAATAACTACTCAGTTTTGTAAAATTACATAAATAAAAAGGATATTAAGTGGGCCCACTTAATATCCTGAGAGTGGCTCGGGACGGAATCGAACCGCCGACACGAGGATTTTCAGTCCTCTGCTCTACCGACTGAGCTACCGAGCCAAAACTATATATAAAACCACTAATGGTGGTATAAACAAAAGTGGCGGTCCCGACCGGGGTCGAACCGGCGATCTCCTGCGTGACAGGCAGGCATGTTAACCACTACACCACGGGACCAAAAATAAGCAAAAAAAAACATGACCCGTACGGGATTCGAACCCGTGTTACCGCCGTGAAAGGGCGGTGTCTTAACCACTTGACCAACGGGCCACGAAAAATAAAATGGTGAGCCATGAAGGACTCGAACCTTCGACCCTCTGATTAAAAGTCAGATGCTCTACCAACTGAGCTAATGGCTCATACTCACCAACGTCATATTTTCGTGACGACAAGATGTATCATAACATGTATTGTGTATTTATTGCAATACTTTTTTTGTTTTTTTATAAAAGAATAAGAAAAAACTCATGCAGACATGAGTTTTTTCTAAAAAATGTTAATTAAGCTTCGTATACGTTACGAACAATATTTGTTTGGTTACGATCTGGTCCAACTGAGAACATAGATATTTGAATTCCTGTTAACTCAGAAACACGTTCTACGTATTTTCGTGCATTTTCAGGAAGTTCATCTAATGATTTTACACCAGTAATATCTTCTTCCCAACCTGGAAGCTCTTCATATACAGGCTCACATTTCGCTAAAATGTTTAAGTTAGCTGGAACTTCATCAATAACTTCGCCATTGTATTTGTAAGCTACACAAATTTTAAGAGTTGGAATACCTGTTAAAACGTCGATAGAATTTAATGATAGATCCGTTAAACCACTAACACGACGTGCATGTCTTACAACAACGCTATCGAACCAACCTACGCGGCGTGGACGACCAGTTGTCGTTCCATACTCGCGACCAACTTCACGAATTTGATGACCAATTTCATCATGAAGCTCAGTAGGGAATGGACCATCACCAACGCGGCTTGTATATGCTTTACATACACCTACAACGCGAGTAACTTTCGCAGGACCAACTCCAGTTCCAACTGTTACACCGCCAGCAATTGGGTTAGAAGATGTAACGAACGGGTACGTACCGTGGTCAATATCAAGCATAACACCTTGCGCACCTTCAAATAATACACGGTGATTATTATCTAATGCATCATTTAATACAACAGACGTATCACATACATATTGCGCGATTTGTTGCCCGTACTCGAAGTACTCTTCAAAAATTTCTTCTACAGTGAAACCTTCTGTATCGTACATTTTTTCAAATAAACGATTTTTTTCTACTAAATTGCGCTCAAGCTTCTCTTTAAATGCTTCACGGTCTAAAAGATCAGCCATACGAATACCAATACGAGCAGCTTTATCCATATATGCAGGACCGATACCTTTTTTCGTTGTACCGATTTTGTTATCACCTTTACTTGCTTCTTCTAACTCATCTTGTTTTAAGTGGTAAGGTAAAATAACATGTGCACGGTTACTTACACGTAAATTATCAGTACTTACACCACGATCGTGTAAGTATTTTAACTCTTCAAGTAATGCTTTTGGATCTACTACTAATCCGTTTCCGATTACACAAATTTTCTCTTTATAGAAAATACCAGATGGAATTAAGTGTAATTTATATTTAACTCCGCCGAAAACAATTGTATGTCCCGCGTTATTTCCACCTTGATATCTTGCAACTACTTCCGCATGCTCAGAAAGAAAATCAGTGATTTTACCTTTTCCTTCGTCGCCCCATTGTGTTCCTACAACTACTACTGAAGACATTATTAAAGCACCTCCGCAATTTTCAAACGATCTATTCAAACAATATAATTGTACCAAAACCGAAAGAGAAGTCAACCGAAAAGCGAACATTTTTTCACAAAAAAACATTTTCGTTCGTAAGAATTATATATTTAACTTATGAAAGCCTTATCTTTCTTATAAAAAAAAAGAAACACATCTTATTATAAGAAATGTGTTTCTTTTTTATACTGCCTTTATGCCGGTGGAGCATGTCCATCCTCAAAACGACGTTCTAAGTTAACGAACTTATTGAACTCTTTGACGAATGCAAGTTCCACTGAACCAACTGGACCGTTACGTTGTTTTGCAATAATAATTTCAATTGTATTTTTGTTTTCTGTTTCTCGATCATAGTAGTCTTCACGATATAGGAAAGCTACAATATCAGCATCCTGCTCAATACTTCCAGATTCACGAATATCAGACATCATCGGGCGTTTATCTTGACGCGATTCTACACCACGAGATAACTGTGATAAAGCAATAACAGGCACTTGCAATTCACGCGCAATCCCTTTTAAGGTACGAGAAATCTCAGATACTTCCTGCTGACGGTTTTCTCCTGATTTCCCACTTCCTTGAATAAGCTGCAAATAGTCAATCAAAATCATACCAAGACCTTGTTCTTGCTTTAATCTACGACATTTTGCTCGAATCTCATTTACTTTAATACCTGGCGTATCATCAATATATATACCAGCATTTGAGAGACTCCCCATTGCCATTGTTAATTTTGCCCAATCATCGGAAGTTAATGAACCAGTACGAAGTCTTTGTGCATCAATATTCCCTTCTGCACAAAGCATACGCATAACAAGCTGATCAGCACCCATCTCCAAACTAAAAATCGCTACATTTTCATCCGTTTTCGTCGCTACGTTTTGTGCAATATTTAATGAAAATGCCGTTTTCCCTACTGATGGACGTGCTGCCACGATAATTAAATCATTTCGTTGGAAACCTGCTGTCATCTTATCTAATTCAGTAAACCCAGTTGGTATCCCAGTAACTTCACCCTTTTGATTATGCAAAAGTTCAATTTTGTCATAAGCATCTACAAGAACATCTTTAATGTTTTGGAATGCTTTTGCATTCGTTTGATGGGATACTTCTAATATTTTTTTCTCAGCCTCGTTTAAAAGACCATCCACATCATCTTCTCTCTCGTATCCATCCGATACAATATGAGTCGCCGTGCGAATTAAACGACGTAAAAGCGCCTTTTCAGCGATGATGCGTGCGTAATATT
This sequence comes from Bacillus sp. PK6-16, assembly GCF_056530295.1. Classification (NCBI taxonomy): domain Bacteria; kingdom Bacillati; phylum Bacillota; class Bacilli; order Caryophanales; family Bacillaceae; genus Bacillus; species Bacillus sp. PK6-16. Next base: position 19,768 of record NZ_CP096511.1, on the reverse strand, counting down.
CTACGTTAGCTGCAGTTGGCACAACTTCTGCTAACTCTGCTAAGTAAGAAACCCCACCAACCTCTTCTAGTAATCCTTGATCAGCCATTGCTGATGTCATCATTACTAAGTCAATCGGCTCTCCCTTATCAGATAGCCCAAGCATGACTTCAAAAATCTTTTGATGTTTCGTTCGATAGAACGAATCAGGTACCAATAACTCTGATGCTGAAGTTAACGCATCTTGATCAATCAATATGGCCCCTAAAACCGCCTGCTCAGCCTCTATATTATGCGGAGGGGTACGATCAGCAAGTACATCACTCATACGCAATCCTCCTTGCTTAATTTATTTTTATTGTTCACTAACATGAACTTTTACTGTTGCTGTTACTTGTGGATGCAATTTCACAGTAACGTTTGTATAACCTAACGCGCGGATTGCATCGTCCATTTCAAATTTACGTTTATCAAGTTTAATCTTGTGTGATTTTTGCATTGCATCTACGATTTGTTTGCTTGTGATAGAACCAAATAAACGGCCACCTTCTCCAGATTTCGCCTTTAATTCTACAGTTAATTTCTCTAAAGTCTCTTTTAACTCTTTTGCATTTTCAAGCTCTGCTGCTGCATCTTTTTCTTCTTTACGCTTTTGAGCTTCTAAAGTTTTCATACTGCTATTTGTTGCTTCAGCAGCTAATCCTTGTTTTAGTAAGAAGTTATTTGCATAGCCATCTGGTACGTTTTTTACTTCTCCTTTTTTACCTTTACCTTTTACGTCTTTTAGAAAAATTACTTTCATGATTGTGTGCCTCCCTGTAAATAGTCATCAATAACAAATCGAAGCTTCTCCTCAGCTTCATCTACTGTAACATTTTTCATCTGTGTGGCTGCATTCGTCAAATGCCCGCCACCGCCTAAGTTTTCCATAATTAGCTGCACATTCACTTCACCTAAAGACCTGCTGCTAATTCCAATGAGATTCTCGCCACGTTTCGCAACAACAAATGATGCAATAATCCCTGTCATCGTTAATAACGTGTCTGCCGATTGCGCAATAAGCACTTGATCGTAGTAATCATCACTATCAACTTTAGCAATCGCAATTCCATTTTTATAAATGTACGCATTTTTTATAGCTTTTGCAACCCGTAAATACTGATCCATATCTTCCTTTAAAAGTTCTTGTACAAGTACAGTATCTGCACCATGTGAGCGTAAATAAGAAGCAGCATCAAATGTACGAGCCCCTGTCCGGAATGTGAAACTTTTCGTGTCGACAATAATACCCGCTAACAATGCCGTCGCTTCTAACATTGTCATCTTTAAATTTTTAGGTTGATACTCAAGTAATTCTGTAACCAATTCTGCCGTTGAAGAAGCATATGGTTCCATATAAACTAGCAATGGGTCTTCAATAAAATCTTCTCCACGGCGATGATGATCAATAACTACCACATTTTCAATTTTATGTAACAGTTTTTGCTCCATCACCATAGAAGGTTTATGCGTATCGACAACAACAAGTAACGACTCATCATTTGCAAATTCCATCGCTTGCTCTGGAGTAATAAAATGAGACCATAACTCCTCATTTTGTTTCACTTTATCCATCAAACGCTTAATTCCTTTATCGGAATCATTTTCATCTAACACAATATATCCTTTACGCTCATTTAATTGAGCCACTTTTAAAATACCAATCGCAGCACCAATTGCGTCCATATCGGGAGCCCTATGCCCCATAATAATGACATTACTACTTTCTAATACTAAATCCTTTAACGCATGCGAAATGACCCTGGCACGTACACGGGTACGTTTTTCAACCGGATTTGTCTTACCTCCATAGAACTTAACTTTACCTGTCGCTTGTTTAATAGCTACTTGGTCTCCCCCGCGCCCAAGCGCAAGATCTAAACCAGATTGAGCCATTGCTCCAAGCTCTGATAAAGGTAAATCACCTGATCCGACACCCACACTTAATGTAAGTGGTATATTCCTTTTAGATGTTTCTTCACGCACCTGATCTAAAATGCTAAATTTCCCTTTCTCCATCTGCGTCAAAATACTTTCATTTAGCACAACGAAGAATCTTTCTGAAGATGCACGTTTTAAATAAGCACCATACTTAAGTGCCCATTCATTTAGTCGCGATGTCACAAGACTTGTTATATTCGTACGTAATTGATCATCTAATCCTTGTGTAACTTCATCATAATTATCCAAATAGATGACAGCTAAAACAGTCCTTTGATCCTCGTACATCTTTTCGATTTCTGTTTGTTCCGTTACATCAAAGAAATAAATTAACTTTTCTTCTTTCCTTACAAAAACGCGAAACTTTCGATTATTTAAAGAGACTATATCATCAGAAGTTTCTCCTTTAATGAAAAGAAGTAATGTTTCTGATACATCGTAAAGGTGCCATCCAGCTAATGCGTGCTGTCCCAGACATGAAGATAAATAAGGATTTGCCCAATCAATCCCATAATCCTTATTGTATAACAAAATACCAATCGGCATTTGGTTAAATGCTTCATTACTTACTTTCTTTACTCTTGTAATCATATCTGTCGTATGCTTTTCGAAATTCCTTTGAAAATTAAGTTCAAATCGTATAACGATAAAGAATACGATACAAAAAATGACAAAAGCAGCTATACCCATAATTAAATGAAAATAACAGAGAATTAAAATGAGCACAAACACAAAAAATGCCAATACATAAACAGGATATAAAAACCACTGTTTCTTATCAAATTCAGGCATGTATACAACTCCTATAAAGTAAAACTAACTTACCTTCCAGTTAGTTAAACAGATTAAAATAGTATAAGGAATATTATTTTATCCCCCTATTTTAGAACGCAATGAAATCCCTAAGTCAATTATACCTAAGATTGTCACAAGAGGAAACAGCATCGGAATAAACATGCATGCAATAAAACTAATAATAGGAACCCCTTTAGTAAAACCTTTTCTATACGCTAAAAAGGCGATAAATGTCAGACCTTGCAGTACAAGCAATAGTGCAAATATGACATTTAGGTTAGAAAATACCATATGTAAATATGATGTTGGTTCTACTTTTATAAAAGTTGCTAACAAAATAAATATAACGTAATACCAAATGATACTCTTTGGTAATTGTATATCTTTAAATTTAGGCCAAGATATAACTTCATGTTTTAACTTTTTCAAAACACTACCTGATATTATCACTGTAATCCAAGAAAAACATACTGAAACTAGCACAAGTATACTTGGAAGTAACGATTGTAATATATCATTCATTTGTGCGAGTAACTCTTTTTGTTCCTTACTAATCGGCATGCCAGTAGCACTTACTATCTTTTCGCTTTTCGCCATACTTTCACTAAACATACTTTGCATTTGCTTCATTATATCTATGTTGAAAAACTTTATACTCGCAACATAAATAAGTACAAAACCAATTAAGTATGCAAGCGTCCCCGCTATTAAGATTTCCACTGGCTTTTTTCTTGTTTTATACATATATCCTAAAACAATCCCTATCAATCCAAACATAATTGTCTTCACTAAATTCAGCGGTTGACTCACAATAATAGTAACAAAAAGTGCTGCTACAAAAATCACGAGCACATTAGATAGTTTATGTCTTATCATTAATAGTATAAATGGTAACGGCAACGCAAAAGTTACAACTGTACCCAAAATCGGAACATACATAGATATAAGCAATAAAATTGCATATATAGCTAATAATGCTGCACCTTCTGTAATAAACTTTGTTTGTTTCACATTTTAACCTCTCTTTCAAAAAGAAAAGCATAGCAAAATGCACAGTAGAGTCCCACTCTACTGTGCATTTCATACGCTATTATTCACCAACATATGGTAAAAGTGCCATTTGACGAGCACGTTTAATTGCAACTGTAAGTTTGCGTTGGTATTTCGCGCTTGTTCCTGTTACACGACGAGGTAAAATTTTACCACGTTCAGAAACGAAACGTTTTAATAAATCAACATCTTTATAGTCAATGCGAGTGATGCCGTTAGCTGTGAAGAAACACACCTTACGACGTTTCGCACGTCCACCTTTGCGTCCTGCCATGTCTATTTCCCTCCATTCTTTGTTAAAACTAACAAATTTACTGTATTAGAACGGTAAATCGTCGTCGGAAATGTCGATCGGTTGACCTACATTTGAAAATGGATCGTCATTCTTCGTAAATCCAGAGTTACCTTGGTTACCTGAATTACTAGATTGACCAAATGGGTTAGAGCCTTGGTTACCGAAACCAGCTCCTGATGGTTGCTGATTAAATGAACCACGTTGCTCCCCACCGCCATTACGCGGCTCTAAAAATTGCACGCTTTCCGCAAGAACTTCTGTTACGTATACACGTTTACCATCTTGTCCCTCGTAATTACGAGTTTGAAGACGTCCATCTACGCCTGCTAAGCTACCTTTTTTCAAATAATTTGCTACGTTTTCTGCTTGTTTACGCCATATTACACAATTAATAAAGTCAGCTTCACGCTCACCTTGTTGATTGGCAAATGCGCGATTCACAGCTAACGTAAAAGTAGCTACTGCAACACCATTGGGCGTGTAACGTAAGTCAGGGTCCTTAGTTAAACGACCAACGAGGATAACACGATTCATCAATCGAACCACTCTCCCTTATATATCAATTATTTTTCTTCTTCTTTAACAACGATATGACGAAGGATGTCTTCGTTGATCTTAGCTAAACGGTCGAATTCGTTAATCGCTTCTGCGTTAGATTTCACGTTTAAGATCATGTAGAAACCTTCACGTAAGTCGTTGATTTCGTAAGCTAAACGACGCTTACCCCACTCTTTCGTGTTAATGATTTCTGCACCATTGTTTGTTAAAACACCTGCAAAACGTTCAACTAAAGCTTTTTGAGCTTCTTCTTCAACGCCAGGACGAATGATGTACATAATTTCGTACTTTCTCATTACACTTTCACCTCCTTTTGGTCTAAACGGCCCGTAATGGGCAAGGAGCAATTAATTTATAGTAATTACTCACGAGTTTAGATTATATCATAGTAAGTTATATGAATCAACTCACCAATACATAAAAAACTTGGCAAACATATAATATATTTGCCAAGCTCATATCTTTATTTTTCCTAGGAAATATTAAATTAAACGTTAAAACGGAAGTGCATAACATCTCCGTCTTTTACGATATATTCTTTTCCTTCTAAACGTACTTTTCCAGCTTCTTTTGCAGCTGTCATAGAACCGTTTGTCATTAAATCATCGTAAGAAACTGTTTCTGCACGAATAAATCCACGCTCAAAGTCTGTATGAATAACACCAGCACATTGTGGTGCCTTCATTCCTTGTTTAAATGTCCAAGCACGTACTTCTTGAACGCCAGCTGTAAAGTAAGTAGCAAGTCCTAATAGGTCATATGCTGCACGAATTAATTGATCTAAACCAGACTCTTCAATTCCTAATTCTTCAAGGAATACTTTTTTCTCTTCTTCGTCTAATTCAGCGATTTCTGATTCGATTTTTGCACATACAACGATTACTTGAGAATTTTCATTTGCTGCAAATTCTTTTACCATTTGTACGTATTTATTTTCCGAAGGGTCGATAATATCGTCTTCACTTACATTCGCTACGTATAACATTTCTTTTGTTGTAAGTAAATGAAGGCCTTTAACAATCTTCATCTGCTCTTCTGTAAATTCAACAGTACGAGCTGGTTTTCCCTCTTCAAAAGCTTCTTTTAAACGAACTAAAATTTCATGCTCATATACCGCTTCTTTATCTTTTTGTCTTGCTAATTTCGCAACACGCTCGATACGCTTATCAACAGACTCTAAGTCCGCTAAAATTAGCTCTAAATTGATTGTTTCAATATCATCAATTGGATCTACTTTCCCTGAAACGTGCGTAATATTTTCGTCTTCAAAACAACGAACAACTTGGCAAATTGCATCTACTTGACGAATGTGAGATAAGAATTTATTTCCTAAACCTTCACCTTTACTAGCACCTTTTACGATACCTGCAATATCAGTAAACTCGAATACAGTCGGAACAGTCTTTTTCGGTTCTACTAATTCCGTTAATTTATTTAAACGCTCATCTGGTACTTCTACAATCCCTACGTTTGGATCAATTGTACAGAATGGATAGTTCGCAGATTCTGCTCCTGCTTGTGTAATTGCATTAAATAAAGTGGACTTCCCTACGTTAGGTAATCCAACAATCCCAGCCGTTAATCCCATATTTTTCACTCCTATGTCTCAATCTTTCATCATTATAGATAGTAACGAAAAAAATGACAAGTTTCCGCCAAACGAAAAAAAGTAACAGTTACCTACTGTAACTGTTACTCTCCCTCTATTCTTCGTGCTTCACAAGTATTTTTTTCACCTTACGATCAAACTCTCTTCGAGGAATCATTACTGAATGGTCACACCCCTCGCACTTAATGCGGATATCCATTCCCATACGAATAATTTTCCAACGATTCTCGCCACATGGATGGGCTTTCTTCATTTCCACAACATCATACAAGTTATATTCCTTTTGCTCCATTCTCCAAACTCCTCTCCATACTAAATTGCTTTTCCACTAACTAATTCTTCACGATTATATAAAACCATACGTGGATATGGAATTTCAATTCCATGTAAATCAAGACGATTTTTAATCTCTTTACGAAGTGCCCTTGCAATAACTGCATGTTGCATCGGTTCTACTTCAGCAATAACACGTAATATAACTTCTGATGCTGCTAATGTTTGCACACCTAATAATTGAGGCGTTGTTACCATTTTTTCGTACTTTGAAGGTAATTCTACTAATAAATCTTCAATAACTTGCTCTGCTTTCGCAATATCAGCCTCATATGAAATAGATACATCAACAAACGCTACACTATTACTAACTGAGTAGTTAGTAACTTGAATAATACTTCCATTTGGTAAAGTATGAATTTCACCTGTCCAACTCTTTACTTTCGTTGTACGAAGTCCAATTTCTAAAACGACTCCTTCAAATTGACCGATTTTAACATAATCGCCAACTGAAAACTGATCTTCTAACAAAATAAATAAACCTGTAATAACGTCTTTCACTAAACTTTGAGCACCAAATCCGACTGCTAAACCAATTACCCCAGCACCCGCTAATAAACCTGATGCATTAATATCAAACACACCTAAAATCGCAATTAGCATAATGAACATAACAACGTACGCTACAATATTTTCAAGTAATTTCGCTACTGTAACTGTACGACGTTCTGAAATTTGAATTGGAGAACGACTCCCCATACGGAACGCATTTCGTACAACCGCCCTTGCAATTCGCACAACAACTGCACCAATTGTTAAAATAATACATATTTTTAATGTCGCAACTCCAATATGAGCCCAACGATCAGCATCTAATAAATACTGTTTCATAGAATTAAACCACTTCGCTAATAAATCCATGTACCTCTACCTCTCTAGCTAAAATTTCTTTTTAGTTACCCTTATTATTGTATCAGAAGTCCCCTAATTGCTGAAAAAATTTTATGATTTTAATCCTATTTTATCCCCGACATCCAGGTATAAAATGGAACGAATATATATATACTAGTACTATTATTTCCGTTTTCATTCACATTTTGCAAAAATTACGCACTTATAACTTTCCATTTTCCTCACCATATAACATATATTGAAAATTTATTAAAAGGATGGGTGCTTCATGAATATTGGAAGTTTTCGCTTACCATTTTTTGAGAAAGAAACTCAAAACGTTATGCACCAAGATCTAGAAGCCTCTGAGATAATCAGTAATTTCTTACTTACCCATATTCCTATTAAAACTAATATACCACTCATTCTCGTTTGTATCGGCACAGATCGCTCTACAGGTGACGCACTCGGCCCATTAGTTGGTACAAAACTTGAACAAATAGACATCCAAAACCTCCAAGTATTCGGTACACTAGATGAGCCAGTACATGCGCTAAATTTAGAAGAAAAAATTCAGAATATACAGAAAGAATATCCTACTGCATTTATAATTGCTGTTGATGCATGTTTAGGAAAGTCCCAAAATATCGGATCAATCACTACTGGAAAGGGACCTAGTAAACCTGGAGCTGCTATGAATAAGAAATTACCTGCAGTTGGTGATTTGCACATACACGGTATCGTCAATCTAAATGGGTTTATGGAGTTTTTCGTTCTTCAAAATACAAGATTAAGTTTAGTCATGAAAATGGCTGATGTAATCGCAAAAAGTATAAAAGAGACGGATCAAAAATTATCCGCATTAAAAAAAGCAAACCATCTATAAATAATAAGATGGTTTGCTTTTTAATTTTTCTGTGCTAATAGTTCTAAAATACGATTTAAATCTTCTTTATTAAAAAATTCAATTTCGATTTTACCTTTTTCTTTTTTCGTCTCTTTAATTTTCACATCTGTGCCAAACTTTTCTCTTAAGAACGTTTCACGTTCTACGAAAAATATATTTCGCTCTTTTTTCACTTTTTTTGTTTCACGTGAAACGTGTTGATTAATCTCTTGGACGATTTTCTCTAATTGACGAACATTTAATCCTTCTTTTTCAATGCGTTTCAATAAGGACTTCAATTGTTCTTCATCTTTTATCGTAAGTAAAGTTCTCCCATGAGCCATTGAAAGTTGACCATTTGCAATCATATCTTGTACGAAAGAAGGTAGGCTTAATAACCGAGTATAATTTGCAATGTAAGGTCTGCTTTTACCAAGACGTTTCGCTAATTTTTCTTGCGTTACATTTAGCTCATTCATTAACATCTGGTATGCCATTGCCTCTTCCATAGGATTTAAATCTTCTCGTTGTAAGTTTTCTAACAAAGCAAATTCCATCATTTGCTGTTCAGTTAATTGTCTTACAACCGCAGGTACTTTTTCTAAACCAGCCTCTTTTGCAGCACGAAATCGTCTTTCACCTGCAACAATTTCATATCCTTTAATACTCTTCCTAGCAATTAATGGTTGTAGAATACCGTGTTCCTTAATCGAAATTGCTAATTCCTGAATCGCCTCTTTATTAAAGTGTTTACGCGGTTGATATGGATTCGGCCTTAATTCAGTTACAAGAATCTCCTGAATTGTTTCCTCTTCTTTCACATCTAAATCAGGAAAAAACACATTAATTCCTCTTCCTAATCCTTTAGCCACCTGCAATCACTTCCTCTGCTAAATCTATATACACTTCTGCTCCTCTTGATTTAGCGTCATACTGCATAATAGGTTTCCCATGACTTGGAGCCTCGCTCAAGCGTACATTACGCGGAATAATCGAGCGATATACTTTATCCCTAAAATACTTTTTCACTTCATCTATAACTTGAATCCCTAAATTTGTACGGGCATCCAACATTGTTAACAATACACCTTGAATTGCTAAATTTTTATTTAAATGTTTTTGTACAAGTCGAACTGTATTTAATAGCTGACTTAACCCTTCTAGTGCGTAATATTCACACTGTACAGGAATAATAACAGAATCTGCTGCTGTTAATGCATTAATCGTTAATAACCCTAAAGATGGGGGACAGTCGATAATAATATAGTCATATTCATCACGAACTGGCTGTAATGCTCTTTGCAAACGTACTTCCCGGGAAATAGTCGGTACCAATTCAATTTCAGCACCAGCCAATTGAATTGTAGCGGGTAGAACATCTAAGTTTTCAGTTGCGGTTTTCTGTATAACCCCTTGAACATCTGCATCTTCCACAAGAACGTTGTAAATACATTGATCTAATTCAGATTTTTCAATTCCCACACCAGTCGTTGCATTTCCTTGAGCATCAATATCTACAAGAAGGACTTTTTTACCTACTTGCGCCAATCCAGCCCCTAAATTAACAGATGTTGTTGTTTTTCCAACACCGCCTTTTTGATTAGCAATAGCAATGATTTTTCCCATGATGTCACCTACTTTCAACCTTTCTATCTTATTCTAGTAACAATTACGTTTATTGTAACATGAAATAAAACTTTTTCTTTTACGTCCTTTATTAAACTTCAAAATTTATTTCTAAACTCCTTCTTCATTTAACAAGAAAATATAGTAAAAGAGACCTCTCCAATAGGATAAGGTCTCTAGCACGTCATTATTATTTTTTCTTTGGAATTTTAATTGTAATTTGATAGTACTCATCAAATTCTTCTTCCTCAGAATTAACATTCAAACCACTTTCAGTAACCATTTGTAAAGATTGTCTAATTGTATTCATAGCAATCCTCGTATCTCGACTTACTGCTTTTTGCTTTGCCTTACGCTTCGGTTTCGCTTCCTCTAGTAACTTCGCAATTCGTTCTTCTGTTTGCTTTACATTTAGTTGTTTCTCCACAATTTCCTGTAAAACCTTCAGTTGTAATTCCTCATTTTTTAAAGGAATGAGAGCGCGGGCATGACGTTCTGTAATGCTTTTTTCTAATAATGCACTTTTTATTTCTTCAGGCAACTTTAACAAGCGCAACTTATTTGCGATTGTAGATTGTCCTTTTCCAAGTCGTTGTGCCAATGCTTCTTGTGTTAAATTATGTAACTCAATCAGCTTTTGATATGCCACAGCTTCCTCGATTGCCGTTAGTTCCTCACGTTGCAAGTTTTCAATTAAAGCTACAGAAGCTGTCTCTGTATCATTTAAATTCTTTATAATTGCAGGAACCTTTTCCCAACCTAACTTTGTTGCCGCGCGAAAACGTCTTTCTCCAGCAATAATCTCGTACTTATCATCCTCATATTGCCTTACAACAATCGGTTGAATAAGTCCATGTGTACGAATTGTTAATGCTAACTCATCAATACGCGCATCATCAAAAACTGTTCTTGGTTGATAACGGTTAGGGGTAATATTTACTATCGGAATTTCTTGTATTTCTTCATATACCTTTTTATCTATCTCTTCATGGCTTTCGTCTTGTAATTCGAATTCGCTCTCTTTATCTCCAAAGCCAAATAAACGAGAAAACGTATTTTTCATACATATTCCACCACCTTTTAGGCCTATTGACTATTCTCCATAAAATGTTTCCTATGAAACATTTACGTTTTCATTTATATAATTTAATCTTACGTCTAATAAGATTTATTTTTCAATAGGTAATTTATTGGGTGTTCCCGGTTTGCGTGGATATTTCTTTGGTGTCTTGCGCTTTTTCTCGATTAATAAAATATTACGTTCACTCTCTTCAAATGGTAATTGGAAAGTAGACATCTCTTTCAACTCTCCGCCTAGCACCTCTAAAGCATACTTGCCATTTTCAATTTCTTCGTTTGCTGCTGCACCTTTCATTGCAATGAATGTTCCTCCAACTTTTACAAGTGGTAAACATAGCTCACTTAATACAGAAAGACGCGCAACTGCACGTGCCATTACAATATCGTATGATTCACGTACACCTTCTTTTTTCCCAAATGTTTCAGCACGATCGTGACAAAATGCAACATCACTTAATTCTAACTTTTGGGCTAAGTGATTTAAGAAATTAATACGTTTTTGCAATGAATCTACAATTGTTACTTTTAAGTGCGGGAAACAGATTTTTAAAGGAATACTTGGGAATCCAGCCCCTGCACCAACATCACAAATTGAGAATGGTTTTGAAAAATCATAATAAAAAGCAGCTGTAATGGAATCAAAAAAGTGTTTTAAATATACTTCTTCTTTTTCTGTAATAGCCGTTAAGTTCATTTTTTCATTCCACTCTACTAATGTTTCAAAGTAGATTTTGAACTGCTCTAACTGTCTAGAAGAGAGGGTGATTCCCTTCTCTTCTAGCATAGATTGAAATTGTTCTATGTTCATCTAGCAATATCTCCTTACTATTTATTGGTTCGATACGCGTGCAATTTTTCCTTGTTCTATATACACAAGTAAAATGGAAATATCCGCTGGATTTACGCCAGAAATACGTGAAGCCTGCCCCATTGAAAGTGGACGAACATCTTTCAATTTCTGTCTAGCTTCTGAAGCAAGGCTAGAAATCGCATCATAATCAATATCTACAGGGATTTTTTTACTCTCCATTTTCTTCATACGCTCTACTTGCTGTAAAGATTTTTCAATATACCCTTCATACTTAATCTGAATTTCAACTTGTTCTTTAACTTCATCACTTAATTCTACTTCACTTGGTACTAAAAGATGAATATGCTCATATGTCATCTCTGGACGACGTAATAAGTCACTTGCACGTATTCCATCTTTCAATTCACTTCCGCCAATATTGCGAATTAATTCTTGAACTTCAGGACGTGGTTTAATAATAATGCTACTTAAACGTTCCTTTTCCTGTTCAATTTGTAATTTTTTATTTGTAAATCGCTCATAGCGCTCTTCTTTAATTAGTCCAATTTCACGACCAACTTCAGTTAAACGAAGATCAGCATTATCGTGGCGTAATAATAGACGGTATTCTGCACGAGACGTTAATAAACGATATGGTTCATTTGTACCTTTCGTTACAAGATCATCAATTAAGACGCCAATATAAGCATCCTCGCGACCTAAAACAACTTCTTTTTTACCTAAAGAACGGCATGCTGCATTAATTCCAGCCATAAGCCCTTGTCCGGCCGCCTCTTCGTAACCAGAAGTTCCATTAATTTGTCCTGCTGTATATAAATTTTTAATCTTTTTCGTTTCAAGTGTTGGCCATAGTTGTGTTGGCACAATTGCATCATATTCAATTGCATAACCTGTACGCATCATTTCAACATTTTCTAGGCCTGGAATTGTTCTAAGCATGTCACGTTGTACATCTTCTGGTAAGCTTGTGGATAAACCTTGTACATATACTTCTTGTGTATTACGCCCTTCTGGCTCTAAGAAAATTTGATGACGTGGTTTATCATTAAATCTTACTACTTTGTCTTCAATAGAAGGACAGTATCTAGGGCCTGTTCCTTTAATCATACCAGAATACATAGCTGAACGATGTAAATTTTCATCTATTAAACGGTGTGTTTCTGTACTTGTATATGTCAACCAACATGGAATTTGATCCATAATAAATTTCGTTGTTTCAAAAGAGAACGCACGTGGCTTATCATCACCTGGTTGAATTTCTGTTTTACTGTAGTCAATTGTATTACTGTTTACACGCGGAGGTGTCCCTGTTTTAAATCTAACAAGATCAAATCCAAGTTCTTCTAAATGCTCAGATAATGTAATAGACGGTTGCTGATTATTTGGACCGCTTGAATATTTTAAGTCGCCCATGATAATCTCGCCGCGTAAAAATGTTCCAGTTGTAATTACAACGGTTTTTGCTGTATATTCTGCACCAGCTTGTGTAACTACCCCTTTACATACACCTTCTTCAACGATTAAACGCTCTACCATTCCTTGGAACAACGTTAAGTTTGGTGTTTCTTCAATTGTTTTCTTTAATTCATGTTGGTAAGCGAATTTATCAGCTTGCGCTCGAAGTGCACGTACGGCTGGTCCCTTACCTGTATTTAGCATACGCATTTGAATATGAGTTTTATCAATATTACGTCCCATTTCTCCGCCTAATGCATCAATTTCACGAACAACAATCCCTTTTGCTGGTCCACCAACAGAAGGGTTACATGGCATGAATGCTACCATATCCAAGTTAATTGTTAACATTAATGTTTTTGAGCCCATTCGTGCTGCCGCAAGACCAGCTTCACATCCTGCATGACCTGCACCGATTACTATGACATCGTATGAACCGGCATTGTATCCCATTGTTTATTCCTCCTAATAATCTCTATCTTTCTACAACTTCACTATATTATTTTCCTAAACAAAATTGAGAGAACAACTGGTCAATTAAGCTTTCATGCACTGTGTCCCCAGTAATTTCACCAAGTATTTCCCACGTTCTTGTTAAATCAATTTGTACCATATCAATTGGTACACCATTTTCAATCGCCTCAACTGCATCACCGATTGTTTTTCCTGCTTGTGTTAATAATCCAATATGTCTCGCATTAGAAACATATGTCATATCTGCAGAATCGATTGTTCCTTCAAAGAATAAATCAGCTATTGCCTTTTCGAGTTCATCTATTCCTTGTTCCTCAATTAAGGATGTTGTAATAACACGATTTCCCGCGGCTAACTCTGTAACACGTTCCATATCAATCGCTTGCGGTAAATCAGTCTTATTCACAATAACAATAAAGTCTTTTCCTTGTACCGCACGGAATAGATCTTCATCCTCATTTGTTAAAGCCTCGCTATAGTTGACAACAACTAATACTAAATCCGCTTGGCTCATCATTTCTTTTGAACGTTCCACACCAATTCGTTCAACAACATCTTCTGTCTCCCGAATACCGGCTGTATCTATAAGTTTAAGAGGTACACCACGCACGTTAACGTACTCTTCAATAACATCACGAGTTGTTCCTGCAATATCAGTTACAATTGCCTTTTTCTCCTGAACAAGACTATTTAATAACGATGATTTCCCAACGTTAGGTCTACCGATAATTGCTGTAGCAATACCTTCACGTAAAATTTTCCCTTGTTTTGATGTTTCTAATATTTTTTCGATTTCCGAACGAACATGCGTCGCTTTCTCAATTAAAATATTATGTGTCATCTCTTCTACATCATCGTATTCTGGATAATCTATATTTACCTCAACATGAGCTAATGTTTCTAATATTTCTTGACGCAAAAGACCAATTAATTTAGATAATCGCCCTTCCATTTGATTAATTGCTACATTCATCGCACGATCTGTTTTTGCTCGAATCAAATCCATAACAGCTTCTGCTTGTGATAAGTCGATACGTCCATTTAAAAAAGCACGTTTTGTAAATTCGCCCGGTTCTGCCAATCGTACTCCTTGTGCTAGAATAAGTTGCAATACTTTATTTACTGAAACAAGTCCACCGTGACAGTTAATTTCCACTATATTTTCACGTGTAAAAGTCCTTGGTGCGCGCATAATAGACACCATAACTTCTTCAATAACTTGATTTGTATCTAAATCAACAATATGACCATAATGAATAGTGTGAGAAGGAACCTCTGTTAAATCCTTCCCCTTAAAAATACGATCAACTTTCTCAACCGCATCATCCCCACTTACTCGAACAATGGCAATTGCACCCTCTCCAAGCGCTGTGGAAATCGCAGCAATTGTATCAAATTCCATGTCCTTTCACCTCACTTGCTTATTTATCTCTATTTCAACATGATTATTTCTTTCACTAAATTATTAGGATACCATAACGAACCTATCTACAAAAGAAGAATAACTCATTTTATTATATCCCCATGTAAAAAACACTAAACTTATTCACAGTGGATAAGTTTAGTGTTTTTTAGTTATCCACATCTATTTTTCGCTCAAAAAAACCGGCACTCATTTGAGCAACCGGTCATTTAGGAGATATTACAACATGCCGATGTGGTTCATTTCCTTCAGAAGTTGTATTGATACCTTGATGATTTGATAATGCCTGATGAATAATTTTTCGTTCAAAAGATGGCATCGGTTCTAAAATAACTCTTTTTTTCGTATTAAATACTTGTTTCGCTAATCGATAAGAAAGTGATTCTAACGTACTTTTTCTTTTACTACGATAATTTTCAGCATCTAGTGTAATACCGATATACTGCTTCGTGTTACGATTCGCGACAAGTTTTGTTAAATACTGTAAAGAGTTCAATGTATTACCTCTTTTCCCAATTAAAACACCTACATTATCACCAGAAATTGTGAATTCGATTTCGCGTCCTTTTACAATTTTACTAATCTCGACTTCCACACCCATATCGTGAATAACATTTCTTAAATATTCTTCACATTCTTGAATTGGATCTTTCTTCAATACAACTTCTACTACTGCAGGGCGATTCCCAAATAAACCTAAGAATCCCCTTTTACCCTCATCGACAATATTTATATCTACTCGATCTTTTGATGTATTTAATTGCCTTAAAGCATCCTCTACTGCCAGCTCGACTGTTTGTCCTTTAGCAGTAATTACACTCACTTGCTTGAGCCTCCAGCTTTACCAGCCTTACTAGCCTTAATCTCTGGTCCTTTAATAAAGTACATTTGAGCAATACCAAAGATATTACCAACAACCCAGTAAAGTGATAATGCAGCTGGGAAGTTAATTGCAAAGATTAAAATCATAATCGGCATAAGCCAAAGCATCATTGCCATTTGTGGATTTTGACCAGCTGTTCCTGCCATTGCAAGCTTTTGCTGAATAAATGTCGTAATTGCTGCAACGACTGGTAAGATATAGAACGGGTCTGCATGTCCTAAATCGAACCATAAGAAACTATGTTGTTTAATTTCAGCTGTTCTCATAATTGCATGATAAAAAGCGAACAGAATTGGCATTTGAATAAAGATTGGTAAACAACCAGCTAATGGATTTACACCATTTTTTTGGTATAACTGCATCATTTCTTGCTGCAGTTTTTGCTGTGTCGCTTGATCTTTAGAGCTATATTTCTCTTTTAACTTCACCATTTCCGGTTGTAACGCTTGCATCGCTTTCGTACTCTTCGTTTGTTTAATCATTAATGGTAATAAAGCAAAACGAATGATAAGAGTCGTAACAACAATTGCTAAACCATAATTACTGTTAAATAAGTTTGCAAAATACGTGATTAACTGAGAAAGCGGGTATACGAAGTATTCATTCCAAATTCCAGTGCTTTTTGGTGTAATTGGCTGATTTACTTCACTACAGCCAGCAGTAATCGCCATTAATGCAATAAGCATGGCTAGTAAACCTAATTTCTTTTTCAAAGCCTACTCCTCCTTGTATCGGTATGTATATAGTGTAATTCATTTCCTTACGCTACTTTTTTATTCTTTTCATACCAGAGCGTTTAAAGACATGAATTAAGCTTTTCTTTACTTCTTCATATGTCATCTCTGCACAAGGCTTCCTTGCTATTATAACAAAATCTTTTCCAGAAGCTATCTCATCTTTTAACTCTGTAATAGCCTGACGGACCATGCGCTTAATTCGATTACGAACTACTGCATTTCCTATTTTCTTGCTAACAGAAAGGCCGATGCGAAAGTTTGGCTGTTCTTCTTTATCTAATTGGTATACAACAAACTGACGATTTGCATTTGATTTTCCTTTTTGAAAAACCGCCTGGAATTCATCATTCTTCTTTATACGATGTTTTTTCTTCATATCAATTGACACTCCTGTATTTCATCAGCGGAAATTCACTATTATTAGAAAAAAAGACCACTGAACGATCAGTGGTCTACGCAGATAATACTTTTCTTCCTTTACGACGACGAGCTGCTAGCACTTTACGTCCGTTCGCTGTGCTCATACGGCTGCGGAAACCATGTACTTTGCTGCGCTTACGTTTATTTGGTTGGTAAGTTCTTTTCATTATATGACACCTCCCTGAGGAATATCTGTTAAAGACAGTCCTATAAATTATAGTTAATTAACTAGGAAAATGTCAATGGTTCTAGAAATTTTCATCAAATATTCATTTTGAACCTATTCACATACTTTTTCACAGCACCTATATTTCCTTGTGGATAAATATTTTTTCGCGTTTTTTATATCCACAAACTTTTTTCACACTTTTACACAGTATATCGTGTTGTGGACAAGTTTATTCCACAAGGTATTGATTTTGTGGATAACTTTCTTAAATTCATTGCTATAGCCACTTTTTTTTGATATTATAGTTGTGTTTTCACTTTGAATAAGTTTTCCACATCTTTATCTTATCCACAATTTGTGTATAACATGTGGACAGTTTTAATCACATGTGGGTAAATAGTTGTCCACATTTGCTTTTTTTGTCGAAAACCCTATCTCATATACAAACGACGTTTTTAGGTTTTAAAATACGTTTCGTATAAATATACATTTTATATTTATTAGGTTGTACATTTGTTGCGCAACCTTATTCTTTTACCAACTTAGTAAAGGAGGGACACCTTTGGAAAATATCTCTGATTTATGGAATAGTGCCTTAAAAGAATTAGAAAAAAAGGTAAGCAAGCCTAGTTATGAGACATGGTTAAAATCCACAACGGCTCATAACTTGAAGAAAGACGTATTAACGATTACAGCTCCGAATGAATTTGCTCGTGACTGGCTAGAATCTCATTACTCCGAACTAATTTCAGAAACACTATACGATTTAACAGGGGCAAAATTAGCAATTCGCTTTATTATTCCCCAAAGTCAAGCTGAAGAGGACATTGATCTGCCTCCAGTTAAGCCGAATCCAGCACAAGATGATTCAGCTCATTTACCACAGAGCATGTTAAATCCAAAATATACATTCGATACATTTGTTATTGGCTCTGGTAACCGTTTTGCCCATGCAGCTTCATTAGCTGTAGCTGAGGCGCCAGCTAAAGCGTATAATCCACTCTTTATTTACGGAGGAGTTGGACTTGGAAAGACACATTTAATGCACGCAATTGGTCATTATGTAATTGAACATAATCCAAATGCAAAAGTTGTATATTTATCATCAGAAAAATTTACAAATGAATTTATTAACTCTATTCGTGATAATAAAGCTGTTGATTTTCGTAATAAATATCGCAACGTAGATGTTTTATTGATAGATGATATTCAATTTCTTGCTGGAAAAGAACAGACTCAAGAAGAGTTTTTCCATACATTTAATGCATTACACGAAGAAAGTAAACAAATTGTAATTTCTAGTGACCGACCACCAAAAGAAATTCCAACTTTAGAAGATCGTCTTCGTTCCCGCTTTGAATGGGGACTTATTACAGACATTACGCCGCCAGATTTAGAGACACGAATTGCGATTTTACGCAAAAAAGCAAAAGCTGAAGGGCTTGATATACCAAATGAAGTTATGCTTTATATCGCAAATCAAATTGATTCAAATATTCGTGAATTAGAAGGTGCACTTATCCGAGTTGTAGCTTATTCATCTTTAATTAATAAAGATATTAATGCTGATTTAGCAGCTGAAGCACTTAAAGATATTATTCCAAATTCTAAGCCGAAAATTATCTCTATTTATGATATTCAAAAAGCTGTCGGGGACGTTTATCAAGTGAAATTAGAAGATTTTAAAGCGAAAAAACGTACAAAATCAGTTGCGTTTCCTCGCCAAATTGCAATGTATTTATCGCGCGAGCTTACAGATTCCTCTTTACCAAAAATAGGTGAAGAATTTGGTGGACGTGATCATACAACAGTTATCCATGCCCATGAAAAAATCTCTAAACTACTAAAAACCGATACGCAATTACAAAAGCAAGTTGAAGAAATTAATGGTATTTTAAAGTAGTAGCTGAATAGTGTGAATAACTTACCTTGTTTTACGCACAGTCTATCCACATGTAGATAGACTGTTTTTACATCCTTTAGCGGAGTTATCCACATATCCACAAGCCCTATTACTATTACTACTATTTTTTATCTTTATTAATTAAATAAAATCTTATACTTACCGGAGGTTTTTCTTTATGCGTTTTACAATACAAAAAGACTATCTTGTAAGAGGTGTACAAGATGTAATGAAGGCAGTTTCTTCTCGTACAACAATCCCAATTCTTACGGGAATTAAAGTTGTAGCGACTGAAGAAGGAGTTACATTAACAGGAAGCGATGCTGATATTTCTATTGAATCGTTTATTCCAGTCGAAGAAGATGGAAAAGAAATCGTAGAAATAGCTCAATCAGGAAGCATTGTTTTACAGGCAAAATATTTTAGTGAGATTGTAAAAAAACTACCTAAAGACACTGTCGAAATTTCTGT